>AP026073.1:0-4800000 GCA_024349765.1 Streptomyces nigrescens
GTGAGGACAGCGATACTGGGACCGGCACAGCGGGCCGAGGCGCTCGCCCGAATGGCGGAGCGGGAGCTGGACGTTCTCGTGGTCGGGGGCGGGGTCGTCGGCGCGGGGACCGCGCTCGACGCGGCGACCCGCGGACTGGACACCGGACTGGTCGAGTCCCGGGACTGGGCCTCCGGTACGTCCAGCCGGTCGAGCAAGCTGATCCACGGCGGTCTGCGGTATCTGGAGATGCTGGACTTCGCGCTGGTCCGGGAGGCGCTGAAGGAGCGCGGGCTGCTGCTGGAGCGGCTGGCGCCGCATCTGGTCAAGCCGGTGCCGTTCCTCTATCCGTTGCAGCACAAGTTCTGGGAGCGCTGGTACGCGGGCTCCGGTGTGGCGCTCTACGACGGGATGTCGGTGTCGTCGGGGCACGGCCGCGGACTGCCGGTCCACCGTCACCTGTCGCACAAGAAGGCGCTACGGGTCGCGCCGTGCCTGAAGAAGGACGCGCTGGTCGGTGCGCTTCAGTACTACGACGCGCAGATGGACGACGCCCGTTACGTGGCGACCCTGGTGCGGACCGCCGCGGCGTACCGCGCGCACGTCGCCAACCGGGCGCGGGTGGTGGGCTTCCTGCGCGAGGGCGAGCGGGTGGTCGGCGCGCGGGTGCAGGACGTCGAGGGCGGCCGGGAGTACGAGGTCCGGGCGCGGCAGATCGTCAACGCCACGGGCGTGTGGACGGACGACACCCAGGCGCTGATCGGGGAGCGCGGACAGTTCCACGTGCGGGCCTCGAAGGGGATCCACCTGGTCGTTCCCAAGGACCGCATCCACTCGACGACCGGGCTGATCCTGCGGACCGAGAAGAGCGTGCTGTTCGTCATCCCCTGGGGGCGGCACTGGATCGTGGGCACCACGGACACCGACTGGGACCTGGACAAGGCGCATCCGGCGGCGTCCAGCGCGGACATCGACTATCTGCTGGAGCATGTGAACGAGGTCCTCGCCACCCCGCTGACCAGGGACGACGTCGAGGGTGTCTATGCCGGGCTGCGGCCGCTGCTGGCGGGGGAGTCGGACGCCACCAGCAAGCTGTCGCGGGAGCACACGGTCGCGCATCCGGTGCCCGGCCTGGTGGTGGTCGCCGGCGGCAAGTACACGACGTACCGGGTGATGGCCAAGGACGCCGTGGACGAGGCGGTGCACGGGCTGGACCAGAGGGTCGCGGAGTGCGTGACCGAGGAGGTGCCGCTGGTCGGGGCCGAGGGCTACAAGGCGCTGTGGAACGCCCGGGCCCGGATCGCGGCCCGCACCGGGCTGCACGTGGCGCGGATCGAGCACCTGCTGAACCGCTACGGCGCGCTCACCGAGGAGCTGCTGGAGCTCGTGGTGGGCGATCCTTCCCTGGGCGAACCGCTGACCGGCGCGGACGACTATCTGCGCGCCGAGGCGGTCTACGCCTGCACGCACGAGGGGGCGCGCCACCTCGACGACGTGCTGACCCGCCGGACCCGGATCTCGATCGAGACCTTCGACCGCGGGACCCGCTGCGCCCGCGAGGTCGCCGAGCTGATGGCGCCGGCGCTCGGCTGGGACGGCGACCAGGTCGAGAAGGAGATCACGCACTACCGGAAGCGGGTCGAGGCGGAACGCGAATCGCAGCGCCAGCCGGACGATCTGACGGCGGATGCGGCGCGGCTGGGGGCACCGGACATCGTGCCGCTGTAGGCGCCGGGTGCCCGGCTCCGGTTTCGGGCCGTGGGTCCGTTACCTCCGGGCGCAGAACTCGGCGCTCAGCACCGCCGTGGTCTCGGCCGGGTCCGGCCGGTCGTCCGTGTTCACGCGGTAGCTGACGACGTGTCGCCCGCCGACGGTGCCCGCGGCCTGGGCGAAGGATCCGTTGATGTCGCCGTTGTGGCCCCAGACCGTGACCCCGCAGGGCAGCCGGGTCGCGTAGAGGCCGAGGCCGTAGGCGCCGCCGGTGTTCTTCTCGCTGCGTATGGCGGCCATCTGGCGCGGCGGCAGGAACTTCCCGCCGAGCAGGGCGGCGAAGAACCGGTTGAGGTCGCCCAGGGTGGTGACCATCTCGCCGGCCGCGCCGGCCCGGCTGGGGTCCAGCGAGGTGGCGTCCACCCGCCGGTCGCCGATCCGGGAGTACGCGCGGCCGTGCGGCGCCGGCAGCACCGGGTCGGTACCGGGGAACGAGGTCTGGCCGAGCCCGGCCGGGCGGAGGATGCGGCGGCGGATCTCGGTGGCGTACGGGTGGCCGGTGACCGCCCGGATGATCAGGCCGAGCACCAGGTAGTTGGTGTTGGAGTAGGCGAAGGGGGCGCCTCCCATGCCTTCAGGGCCACGGGGGCGCGCTCCTGGGGCGGCCACCGGCGGGTGGTCGAGGGCGATCCGCAGGAGGGCGGCCGGGGTGTGGCTGTCGTAGCGGTGGGGGCCGAAGCCGGGGCCGGAGAGCTGGCCGGCGAGCCGCGGGTCCTCGGTGTAGTTGAACAGGCCGCTCGTGTGGTCGAGCAGTTGGCGGACCGTCACCTTCCGCAGGTCGGCGCCGCCGTGCCGGCCCGTGACCGGTGTGCCCGGCGGGAGGTGGGCGGCCGCCGGATCGCTCAGGCGCAGCCGCCGCTCGGCGACGAGCTGCAGGATCACCGTCGCCACCAGGGGCTTGGTGAGGCTGCCGGCCCGGAAGTGGTCCGCCGCGGTCATCCTGCGCCGGCTGCGCAGATCGGCGTAGCCGGCCGTGGAGAAGCGCGGGGCGGGGAACCGGCCGGCGCGGGTGATGAGCGAGGCCGCGCCCGGCGCGCCGTCCGCGACCAGCCGGCGCAGGGCGGGCACCGTGGTGGCCGGCGGCCGCGCGAGGGTTCCCACAGGTGGCACACGGGTGGTGGCCGGCCGGCCCGCGCAGGCCGGTAGGGCCAGTGCGGCCGCTGCGGCCAGCGCCGCCGCCACGGCCGGCCCGGGCGGACGCATCGTCATCGGGACTCCCGTTCGTCGGGGCCATCATGACGGGTACGCGCTGCCGTCCGGCACCGACCCGGGCCTTCCGCACGGCCGCGGATGAGGGAGAATGAAGGCTCTGCCAGGGTGGGTTGTCCGAGTTGGGTCAGTTTGGCGATCGATGCGATGTCAAGGCTGCCAACTCGGCTGGATTGCCGAGGGGATTCAGTGGGCGACGAGGTCGAGATGGACGGCAAGGAGGGCAGGCTGCTCGCCGGCCGGTACCGGCTCGCCGATGTTCTCGGCCGGGGTGGCATGGGCACCGTCTGGCGGGCACGCGACGAGGTCCTTGGCCGTACGGTCGCAGTCAAGGAACTGCGCTTCCCGGGCGGGGTCGAGGAGGACGAGAAGCGTCGGCTGATCACCCGCACGCTGCGCGAGGCCAAGGCGATCGCCCGGATCCGGAACAACGGCGCGGTGACGGTCTACGACGTGGTCGACGAGGACGACCGGCCGTGGATCGTGATGGAGCTGGTCGAGGGCCGCTCGCTCGCCGAGGTCGTGCGGGACGACGGCCCGCTGACCCCGCGCCGCGCCGCCGAGGTCGGCCTCGCCGTGCTCGACGTGCTGCGCGCCGCGCACGACGCCGGCATCCTGCACCGCGACGTGAAGCCGTCCAACGTCCTGATGTCCGACGACGGCCGGGTGGTGCTGACCGACTTCGGCATCGCCCAGGTCGAGGGCGACCCCTCGGTGACCTCGACCGGCATGCTCGTCGGCGCCCCCTCGTACATCTCCCCGGAGCGCGCCCGCGGCCAGAAGCCGGGCCCGCCGGCCGACCTGTGGTCGCTGGGCGGCCTGCTGTACGCCTGCGTCGAGGGCGTGCCGCCGTACGACAAGGGTTCGGCGATCGCCACGCTCACCGCGGTGATGACCGAGCCGGTCGAGCCGCCCAAGAGCGCCGGCGCGCTGGAAGAGGTCATCTTCGGGCTGCTGGTGAAGGACCCGGAGGCCCGACTGGACGACGCCGGTGCGCGGTCGATGCTGCTGGACGTCATCCACGCGCCGGAGAAGACCGAGCCGCCGATGGACGCGACCCGGGCGATGGCGCTGCCGACCGTGCCCGGCGAGCGCACGTCCGCCAAGCCGAAGGACGCGCCGAAGCCGAAGGCGGCCCCGAAGCCGAAGGCGGCCAAGAGCAGTGGCCCGGCGCGGCCGGCGCGCAAGCCGAAGGAGAAGAAGCCGGACACCGCGGCCGCCGCGGCGTCCGGGGCCACTGGGTCCGCCGGTGCGTCCGCCGGTGCGTCCGCGAAGGCGCCGGTCCGGCCGGAGCGGAAGCCCGCCGAGGCCGCGACCGAGCGGCCGGCCGCGGGCGGCCCGGCGGCGGACCGTCCGTCCGGCGGCCGCCCCGGCTTCGACGGCGAGGCCGCCAAGGAGCGGGTGCGCGCCGCCCTCAAGTCCGTGCGCAACGCCGCCGCGGCGGCCGCGGCCCGGGCGGAGTCCAGACCCGGTGACGGGGACCGCCCGTCCACCGCGCGTGCGTCGCTGACCGATGTCGTCCCGCGCCGCACCCTGATCGCCGTTGCCGTGGTCGTCGTCCTCGCGGTGCTGGGCACGGTCCTGGCGCTCTCCCTCGGCGGCGACGACACCGGCGCGAAGAGCGGCGGTTCGTCGGGCAAGGGCGGCAAGGGGTCCTCCGCGGCCCGCACCAAGCCCTCGACCGACGCGGCCGACGCGAACGGTGACGACGCGAGCGGCGACGGCGCGAGCAGCGGCGGCTCCGGCCAGCCGGGCCCGGCACCGAGCGCCGACCAGGCCGGCGACAAGGGCGGCGCGGACGGCAACGGCGGTGACGGCGGCGACGGAAAGGGCGGCACGAAGCTGCCGGACGGCTACGCCCAGAAGACCAACGGCACGTTCCACTTCCGGATGGCCATGCCCAAGGGCTTCCGGCAGACCGGTACGGCCGGGCAGGGCTCCGGCGCCATATACAGCGCCTCCGACGACGGATTCCCGCGCGTCCAGGTCGACTACAACGCCAAGCCCGGCGAGGACGCCGCGGCCGCCTGGCGCAGCCTGGAGCCGAGCGTGCGCGGCTCCAGCGACGACTACCACCTCATCGGCATCAAGACGGTGAAGTGGCGCGGCTATCCGACCGTCGCCGACTGGTCGTTCACCCGCACCCAGAACGGCGAGAAGGTGCGGGTCCTCAACCGCGGCTTCCGGGCCGACGACGACCACGGCTACGCCATCATGATCACCTGCAAGGCGGACAGCTGGTCGGGCAAGGAGTGCCAGCAGGTCATCGCCACCGCGTTCAAGACCTTCGCGGTGAAGGACTGAGCGGACCCGGGCCGGTGAGGGGCGCGGACGGACGCATCAACGGGCCGGGCGGGCGCACCGTCCGGCCCGGGCACGTATCGTGAGACATCGAAGACCGTACGCATCCGCATTCGGTGGGAACGCGACCGGAAGTGACCGACGGCGCCCGTGCCGGAGGGTGGCGGAGGCGGGGCGGTAACACAGCACGCGCTGCGGGGAGGCGTCGTGGACGAGTACGCAGGGCGAGTGCTCGCCGAGCGCTACCGCCTGCCCGTGCGCCCCTTCGGCGACGACGACTTCACCGAGTCCCGGGCGTTCGACACGTTCAGCGGGCAGGAGGTGCTGGTCCGTCAGGTGCCGCTGCCCGAGGTCGTGGAGGCCGAGGTCCTCGAAGCGGAGGCGGTGGGCGCGGGCCAGGCCGGTTCCGGCGAGTGGAGCGGCGGCGGCCGCTTCGGCGGCTTCCCGGCCACGGGGGTGGCCGACCGCAGCCCCCGCGATCCCGCCGTACGCCGCGCGCTGCAGGCCGCCACGACCGTGGCGCAATTGCCCGACCACCCCCGGCTGGAGCAGGTCTTCGACGTCTTCGCGCAGGACGGCAGCCTGTGGATCGTCGGCGAACTCCTCACCGCCCGCCCGCTGTCCGCGCTGCTCGCCGAGCGGCCGCTGACCCCGCACCGCGCCGCGGAGATCGGTGCCGACCTGCTCACCGCGCTGCGGATGCTGCACACGGACGGCCGGCCGCACCGCAACATCACCGCCCGCACGGTCCTGGTCTGCGACGACGGCCGGGCCATTCTCACCGGGCTGGCGGCGGGCGCGGCCCAGGAAGCGCTGTGCGGAGACGATGCGCCTGCCGGGGACGACGCCGACGGGGCCGGGCCCCTCACCGGGCTCGCCGCCGAACGGGCGCGGCAGGCCCGGCTGACCGTCGTCGGCCCGGTCACCGAACGCTGGGCGCCCGAGCAGGCCGCGCCGGTGGGCGAGGACGCGCCGTTCCCCCGTCCGGGGCCGGCCACCGATCTGTGGGCGGTCGGCGCGCTGTTGTTCCGGAGCGTGCAGGGCCATGCGCCGTTCCCCGAGGACAGCACCGCCGAACTCGCCCGGCTGGTACGGTCCGGGCCGCCCGTGGAGGCGGCCGGCTGCGGGCCGCTGCGCCCGGTCGTCGAGGCCCTGCTGCACCGGGATCCCGCCGAGCGCCCGGACCTCGACGAGGTGCGCCACGCGCTCCGCGCGATGACCCGTACGGCCCCGGAGCCGGAGGCCGAGCGCCGGCTGGTGACGATGCCGGCGCTGGAGCAGGGCGGTGCCCCGCGGTGGCTGCCGATCGTGCGGCGGCGCGGCGAACTCGTCCGCAAGGGGCGGCACAAGAAGGGCCGGCCCGCCGGACGCGCCGGGCAGCCGGGCCCGGCGGCCGCCGCCCCGGCACCGCCCGCCGCGCGCCCTCCGCACCCGCGCCGGATGCCGCCGGCCGAGGAGCAGAGCGTCCCTCCCCCGAGCTCGAAGGAGCAGGGGGGACCCCCATCGCTGCCGGCCCGGCTGCCCCGCCCGCCGAAGCAGCCCAAGCCGCTCCGGCAGCCGAAGCCGTCCCGCGCGGCCCGGCCCGCCAAGCCGCCGCGGCAGACCGCCGCCCCGCACCGGGACGCGTACGAGCCGGACCTGCTGGCCTCCGGTCCGCGGCCGGACCGGCCCCGCCGCGGTGCGCCGCGCAATCTCGGCCGGCTGCTGCTCGGCGCGATCCTGCTGCTCCTCGTCGGCGCGGTCGCCTACGCCATGGCGTTCCTGCCGAAGGCGGGCGAGGACGCCAAGGGCGGGCGGCGCGGCGCGGAGCGGACCGCCACCTCCGGTGCGCCACCCGCCGGCAGCCCCGCCCCCACCCCCTCCGGTGGCGAGGACGGCGGTTCGCCGGACCCCGGTGGATCACAGCCCACCGCGCCCACCGACGTCGCCCCCGGCTTCGCGCTGCGCACCGATCCCCGGGGCTTCCAGATCGCGGTCCGCGACGGCTGGCAGCGGCGCGGCGTCACCGCCCAGGGCCAGGTGCGCTATCTCGGCGGCGACTACGAACTGCTCGTCGTGCCCGGCCGGGACACCACCGCCCGGTACGGCGCGGACCCGATGGCCTACCTGCAGAACAAGGAGCCCGAGCTGGCTCCGTACCGCGGTTCCAGCTGGGCGACCGCGGCCGGGCTGCGGCGGATCGACGTCGGCAGGACGGCGATGGCCGAGGGCACGTTCACCTGGCGCGACCGCAGCGGCCGGGAGGTCTACGTCCGCAACCTCGCCATGATCCACAACGGCCGCTACCACCTGGTCCTGGTCATCGGCCCGGACGGCTCCGGGCGCCGCGAGGTCGACCGGCTCTACGAACAGGCGACCAGCTCGTACCGGCCCCGGTGAGGCCGGTCCGGTTCAGCGCCGCCCGGACAGCTCCCGTTCCAGCGGGGTCCGGAAGCGGGGCGTGATCCGGACCGGGCCGACCCAGGCCGCGAGCCGCTCCGCCTCGGCCGTCACGGCGGCGGCCGCCTCGCCGCCGCCGTCCCCGCTCAGCAGCCGCCAGACGATCTCGCCGTCCGGGCGCTGGGCCCAGCCGCCGATGATCCTCCCGTTCCACCACACCGTCGGGCCGATGTTGCCGCTGCGGTCGAAGAGGTGCGGTACGTGGTCCGGGTCGAGGTACCAGTCCCGGGCCTTCCAGCCCATGGCGGTGGGGTCGAGGGCGGGCAGCAGGGCGGCCCAGGGCTCGGGTTCGGGGGCCGGGCCGAGGTCGTCGGGGAGGGCCAGTCCGGTCGTGCCGTCGTCGAGCGTCACCTCGACGGCGTCGGTGGCGGCCACCGCCCGGCGGGTGTCGGTGAGCGTCCAGCCCGTCCACCACTTGAGGTCCTCGACGGTCGCCGGCCCGTAGGCGGCGAGCCAGCGGCGGGCGAGCGCGGCGCGGGCCTCGGCGGCCGGTGGCGCGGCCAGCTCGGCGAACGCGGTGCCCGGCGTCCAGCGGAAGGAACTGCTGGTCCAGCCGCCGCGCGGGCGGCCGCGCCGGACCCGGCCCTCGGCGGCCAGTACCCGCAGCAGCCGGCTGGAGACGGCGACGGTGGCCTCGTACGGCTTGCCCGGTGAGACCACGACGCTCTCGCGCAGCGCGGGCACGTCCTCGGTGAGTTCGGCCGCGGTCGCGGTGCCCCGGGCGGCCAGCGCGGCCAGCGTCTTCTCCTCCACCGCGGCCAGCCGCCGCTCGTCCCAGCCGACGCCCTTGGCGAGCCACCCGACCAGGCCGGCGCGCTCCTTGGCGGCGATCGCCCGCCCGGTGGAGGAGGAAGCGACCGGTGCGAGGTCGGCGCCGACCGCGAACAGGGTGCGCCGCATGGCCAGCAGCCGGACCAGGGTGTGGTCGTCGTAGAGCGCCCGCTCGACCTCGGCGGGGTCCGGCACGGCGAGCCGGGCGCAGGCCGCCAGGTGCACGGTCGCCGCGTCGGTGGCGTGCAGCGCGACGAGCGCGTCGGCGACCTCCTCGGGACGGGCGGCGCGGCACGCGGGGGCGAGCAGATGCCGCCGTCCGAGGCGGGCCCGGCGACCGGCGGTGTCGATACGGGGGCGGGAGTGACTCATGGGGCGACGGTACGGGAGGTCGCGGACAGCGGCCGTCCTCCTTCACGAACTCACGAACCTCACGGACTCGCGGACTCGCGAACCTCACGGACTCACGAACCTCGCGGACTCACGGGCTCACGGACTCGCGAACCTCACGGGCCCTCACCGGCCGGAACGTGCCGCCGCCGCGCCCCCGAACCGCTCCCGCAGCTCCTGCTTGCGCACCTTGCGCAGCGTCGCCCCGCGCGGCAGTGCGGCCACCACCTCCAGCTGCTCCGGGAGCTTGTACCGGGCCAGTCCCAGACCGAGGAGGTGCCCGCAGACCGCGTCGAGCGTCAACTCCCGTGCCCCCGTTGGCTGTTCGACGACCGCGCAGACCCGTTCGCCGCGCCGGTCGTCCGGCAGTCCGATGACGGCGGCGTCCGCCACGTCCGGGTGCCGGTAGAGCAGCTCCTCGATCTCCTGGGCGGAGACGTTCTCGCCCTTGCGGATGATGATGTCCTTGAGGCGGCCGGTGACGACGAGGTGCCCGGTGGGTGTGAGGCGCCCGAGGTCACCGGTGGGCAGGAACCCGTCCGCGTCGAACGGATCGGGCTCGCCCAGATAGCCCCGGCACACCGCCGGGCCGCGCAGCCATATCTCCCCGGTGCCGGGCGCGATCCGGATCTCCATACCGGCGGGCGGCCGGCCGTCGGTGGTCGCGAGGTTCTCCGGGCTGTCGTACGGGTCGCCCATGGTGACCATGGGCGCCTCGGTCAGCGCGTAGCCGTGGGTGAGCTGACAGCCCAGTTCGGCGACGACCTCGTGGTACAGCGCCGGCGGTTTGGGCGCGCCGCCGCCGGCCAGCAGCCGCAGCGCCGGCAGCAGCTTCCGGCCCGGCGGCAGCCGGCGCTGCTCGGCGAGGAAGAGGGTGTAGAAGGCGGTGGAGCCGCCGGCGAGGGTGACGCCGTGCCGGCGGTAGGCGGCGAGCGACCCGGGCAGCGCGAAGCGCTCCAGCAGGAGCGCCGGGATACCGCACAGCAGGAGCATGACGGTGTAGTCGGGACCCGCGACATGGGCGTACGGGAAGGCCATCGAGCCGACGTCGGACGGGCGGGGCCGCAGCGCCCGGGCCAGGCAGCGGCCGGCCGTGCGCAGGGAGTGGTCGGTGTGCCGGACGCCCTTGGGGCCGGCGGTGGTGCCGGAGGTCCAGTAGATCCAGCGGACCTCGTGGGCGTCGGCGGGCGGCGGCGGCAGGAGTGCCGGGTCGCCGTCCGGCAGCCCGCCGCCGGCCCGGTCGTACGCCTCGATGACGGTGGCCGCGCGGTCCGCGCGGTCGAGCCGGGCCGGCCCGGGCACGAGGAAGAAGGCGGCGCCGGTGCGGCGCAGCACCTGCCCCACCTCGTGGTCGCCGTAGCCCGGGACGACCGGGCTCTGCACCGCGCCGAGCCGGGCCAGCGCCAGGCTGACCAGGACCGTTTCGATGCGGGTCGGCAGCTGCCAGACGACCGTGCAGCCGGGCTGTACGCCGCGCGCGTACAGCCCGGCCGCGACCCGCTCGGCCCGCCGCCGCAGCCCGCCGAAGCTGATCCGCCGCTCGTCCCGGGCCGACTCCGCCCCCTGGATGAGGGCGGCGGCATCCGGACTGCGGGCGGCCCGCCAGCCGACCAGGTCCCAGAGGGTGCCACCGGCCATGTTCCCTCCCACTGCGCAGATCTGACGCTCCGTCAGTCAATGCGCCGAGGTTAGGGGCGGACGCCTTGTCGGTCCAGGGGTCCGGGTCTAGCCTGGTTAATCGAATCTGACGAACCGTCAGACATGTGCGGCGGGACCGAGGTGAGGGGACACGATGGACCTCGCGTACACCGAGGAGGAAGAGGACTTCCGCGCCCGGCTGCGCGGCTGGCTCGCGGGCGTCCTCCCCACCCTGCCCGCGCGCCCCGACCCGCTCGACTGGCCGGGGCGCCGCGCCTACGACACCGCCTGGCAGCGGAGGCTCTACGACGCGGGATACGCCGACGTCCACTGGGAGGCCGCCCCCACCCTGCGGCTGATCTTCCTGGAGGAGAGCGAACGCGCCGGGGCGCCCTACGTGGGCGCGAACTTCGTCGGGCTGCTGCACGCCGGGCCGACCATCGCGGCCGAGGGCACCGAGGCGCAGAAGCGGCGCTGGCTGCCGCCGGTGCTGCGCGGCGAGGAGATCTGGTGCCAGGGCTTCAGCGAACCGGAGGCGGGCTCGGACCTGGCGTCGCTGCGGACCCGCGCGGTGCGCGACGGGGACGCGTACGTGGTGACCGGGACCAAGATCTGGACCTCGCACGCCGAGGTCGCCGACTGGTGCGAACTGCTCGTCCGCACCGACCCCGCCGCCCCCCGGCACCGGGGCATCACCTGGCTCGCGATGCCCATGGACGCCCCCGGCATCACCGTCCGGCCGCTGCGCACCCTCGCCGGCTCGGCGGAGTTCGCCGAGATGTTCCTCGACGAGGTGCGGGTGCCGGCGGACTGCCGGGTCGGCGCGGAGAACGACGGCTGGCGGGTGACGATGGTGACGCTGTCGTTCGAGCGCGGTACCGCCTTCGTCGGCGAGGTGGTGGCCTGCCGGCGGGTGCTGACGGAGGTGGCCCGCCGGGCCCGGGCGAACGGCCGCTGGGACGACGCCGTGCTGCGCCGCAGGCTGGGCCGGCTGAACGCGGAGTTCGCCGCGCTGTGGCGGCTGACCCAGTGGAACGTCAGCGAGGCGCAACTACGGGGCGGCGGGCCCGGGACCGGCGGCTCGGTCTTCAAGCTCCGCTACTCGCACGCCCGTCAGGAGCTGTACGACGCGGCGGCCGAGGTGCTGGGGGCCGGCGCCTGGGACGCGGACGAGGAGTGGACCGCCGACCGGCTCTCGTCCCTCTCGTACACCATCGCGGCCGGTACGTCGCAGGTGCAGCAGAACATCATCGCCGAGCGGATCCTCGGCCTGCCGAAGGGGCGGTGACCGGCCCGGTGCGCTTCCAACTCACCGATGAGCAAAGGGCGTTGAAGAACGCGACGCGGGAGCTGCTGGCGGCCCGGTTCGACCGGGACCGGCTGCGGGCGGCGGTCGGCGATCCGGCCCCGGACCGGGCACTGTGGCGGGAGCTGGGCGCGGCCGGGTTCTTCGCGCTGCGGCTGCCGGAGGAGGCCGGCGGCGTCGGGCTGGGGCTGCCGGAGGCGGTCCTGGTCTTCGAGGAGGCCGGGCGGGCGCTGCTGCCGGGGCCGCTGGTGGCCTGCCAGCTGCTCGCCGGAGCGGTGGACGGCGTCGCGGACGGCGAGAGGATCGTCGGGCTGTGCGACGGGGACCGGGAGCCGGTGCTGTGGGAACACCCCTGCGCCTGCGACGAGTTGATCTTGCTGGAGGGCGGCGCGCCCGATCTCGCCCACGGCCCCGGGGGCGCGCAGGGGCGCACAGTCGGCGCATACCGGAGCGTGGCCGGCAAGGTGTCCCGCGCCCCCTTCGCCTCCGTCGACCCCCTCACCCCGCTCGCCCGCGTCACCGACCACCCGCGGACGACTCCGCTCAACGGTCCGGACGTGACCCGGCTGCGCCGCGAGGCGGCCCTGCTGACCGCCGCCCAGCAACTGGGCAGTGCGCTCCGTACCGTCGAGATGGCGGTCGGTCACGCCCGCGTGCGCACCCAGTTCGGTGCGCCCATCGGCTCCTTCCAGGCGGTCAAGCATCTGTGCGCGCAGATGCTCGTACGGGCAGAAATCGCCAGAAGTGCCCTATATGCCGCATCGGTGACGGATGAGGCCACCGATGTGGCGGGCGCGAAACTGCTCGCCGACGAGGCCGCGGTACGCAACGCCCGGGACTGCCTGCAGATCCACGGCGGCACCGGCTTCACCTGGGAGGCCGACGTCCATCTGCACCTCAAACGGGCCTGGTTGCGGGCCGGCTCCTGGGGTACGGCGGGCGAGGCGGAGGAGCTGCTGGCGGCGCAGCTGGTCGGCTGAGGGCGGGCGGGTCCGGAATGCGGGGTGGTGAGCGGTGCGGGGCGATGTCAGACTCTGGCAACTCGTGTGCGAAATGTCGGACTCACCACACAGAAGTGGTCACGGAGGGTCGATATCGGGTTGTGTCCGAGGTGTGACTCGTCACAGGGGGGAGTCGGCGCCCCGCTCGGGTACGCTCCGTTGGGTGCGAGTGGTTCTGTGGCGCAACGAACCCGGTGCCGTCGGAATGACGGCTCCGGCGTACGGACTGCGCGCCGCCCGCCTTGGCCGAGGGCCGGCCAATCCCCCTTGTTCGACTCCCCGCAAAGTGCGTCGCACAGTATGCGGTACGCATACTCCCTTGCGCTGGAATATGCCCGAAGCGCTTGTTGGGGTGACTGAACGTCAACCATGCTGTGCCTCGCTGGGGTCACGCACTGTGACTCCATGGAGGCGCGAGGCGATGTTTCCGCCGGTTCGGATGGTGTGAGCGGTGCAGGTGCTTCAGGTGCAGTTGGACGTACGGCCCGACCCCGCGGAGGTGGGGCGGGCCCGGCGGTGGGCCCGGTCGCGGCTCCTGGGGTCCGGTATAGGGGCGGACGAGCCGCTCGCGGAGACGCTGATCCTGCTGATCTCCGAGCTCGTGACCAACGCCGTGGTGCACACCGGCGCCGCGGCCTCGCTGCGGATGTGCTTCTCCGGGTCCGGCGCCGTCGTGGGCACCGTCCGGGTCGAGGTGACGGACGCCAGCGCCCGTCCGCCGCGCCAGCGGCACGCCGACGGGGACGACACCAACGGGCGCGGCCTGGAACTGGTCGACGGCCTCGCCGACCGCTGGGGCTGGCAGCCGGAAGGCGCCGGTAAGCGGATCTGGTGCGAGGTCGACCGCGGCCGGCCGCTGCTGGTGGCGACCGGGTCCGACCTGGGGGCCTACGAAGCCCAGTGCGCCGTATCGCGCCGGATGTGAGCCGGACGGTGCGCAGCGCACCATCAAGTCCGGGCCAGGTGTTGACGTAACGTGCCCGTTTGATCACGCTGGGACGAGCGATGCGCCGTGAGGGGACGCCGAGGGCGGGACGCGGCCGGGTCTGTGCACCCGGTCCCGGCCTCGACGAGTGCGGATCGCGGCCCGGAGGGGGCCGGGGTGGCGGTCCGCGGTGCCGTGCTCGGGGCGCGCAGGAGCGCACCGCCACCCGGCCGGCCCGTCGCGGGCGCGGAGCGGGTCAGAGGACCGCCACCGGCGCGACCGGGGTGCCCGCGCCGCCGACGAACGGTTCGGCCATCGCGGACAGGAAGAACGCATAGCGTCCCGCCTCCGCGCAGGCCTCCGACAGCTCCTCCAGATTCCAGTTCTGCCCCTGCAGCATGCCCATCTCCACCAGGTGCAGCGCGTGCACCGGCAGCCACAGCCCCTCGATCTCCGGTGGGAAGATCTCGAACGTCAGGGTGTCGTTGGCGACCGCCGCGACATCGCGGGCCCGGAACCACTCCGGGGTGCGCACCGACAGCCCCGGTGACGGGAAGGCGTAGCCCTGCCGGTCGCCGGCGAGGTAGTGCTGCAGCTGCCCGGTCCGTACCAGGACGACGTCCCCGGCCCGGACCCTCGTCCCGGCCAGTTCCTCGGCGGCGTCCAGGTCCTCCGGTGTGACCGCGTGCCCGCCGGGCAGCCGGTCGGTGCCGTGCGCCCGGGCCACGTCCAGCAGCACGCCCCGGGAGGTGATCGGGGTGGCCTTCTCGATGCCGAGGACGGTGGCGCCGCCGTGGGCGGTGACGGAGGCGGCGGGGCGGTCGTTGTAGAGCCGCCCCGAGTGCGAGACGTGGGTGAGGCCGTCCCAGTGGGTCGCCGCCTGGAGGCCCATGGTGACCGCGTCGTCCGAGGTGGCGACCGTGCCCGGCCCGAAGATCTCCTGGTTGATCGCGACCATCGTGTGCAGCGGATTGACCCGGCCCGGGATCATCCCGGTCTGCACCCCGTCCTGCCGCAGCGGCAGCGCGAGCGGCACGCGGCGCCCGCTGCGGACGCAGCCGGCGGCCTCCCGCACCACCTGCTCGGTGATCAGGTTGAGCGTGCCGATCTCGTCGTCCGCGCCCCAGCGCCCCCAGTTGTTGACGCGTCGGGCGATCTCGTGGAACTCCTGCGGCAGCGGCATGGGGCCCTCCGGGGTCTTGTGTTCGGCTCGCGCCTGCCCAAAAATCTAACGGTCCGTCAGAAACTGCGGGAAGGGGCGCGGCATGGGGAACTTCTTGGCCGGCAAGGTGGTCGCCGTCACCGGGGCCGGGCGCGGCATCGGGCGGGCGGTGGCACTGGCCTGCGCACAGGAGGGCGCCAAGGTCGTGGTCAACGACTACGGGGTCGCCATCGACGGCGCCGGGCCGAGCAGCGAGGTCGCCGAGGCGGTGGTGAAGGAGATCGAGGCGGCCGGCGGCACCGCGACCGCGGTCGCCGACGACGTGTCCACGATGGCCGGCGGCCAGCGGATCGTCGACACCGCGCTGGCGCAGTACGGGCGGATCGACGGCGTCGTCTGCGTGGCCGGCATCCTGCGGGAGCGGATGCTCTTCAACATGTCCGAGGAGGAGTGGGACCCGGTGGTCGCCACCCACCTCAAGGGCACCTTCACGGTCTTCCGGGCCGCGGCCGCGGTGATGCGCCGCCAGGGGTCCGGCACGCTGGTGGGCTTCACCAGCGGCAACCACCAGGGCTCGGTCTCCCAGGCCAACTACTCCGCCGCGAAGGGCGGAATCATCTCGCTCGTCCGCAGCGCGGCCCTGGGCCTGCACAAATACGGCGTGACGGCCAACGCGGTCGCCCCGGTCGCCCGCACCCGGATGTCGGCGAACGTCCCCATGGAACTCACGGAGATCGGCGAACCGGAGGACGTGGCCGCCTTCGTCGTCTACCTCCTGAGCGAGCGCGCCCGCGAGGTGACCGGCCAGGTCTACACGGTGGCCGGCCCCAAGATCGCGGTCTGGGCCCAACCGGGGGAGCTGCGCTCCGTACACGCCGACGAGGGCGGCTGGACGCCGGAACGGGTGGCGGAGGTGGTGCCTGGCGCCGTGGGCGTCGACCCGATGCCGTTGCTGGCGCAGGTGTCGGCGATGGCGGCAGCCGCGCGTGGCGCGAAGCGCTGATCCCCCCACGTACTTGGCTGTCCCGCCGCGGTTGTTGTTCGCCGTTGCGCCTGCGGCGGGCTGGGTGGGTGTCGGGTGCGGCGACGGGCCTCCGGGGCCGATTGTGTGGACTGCTGACGCTTTACGTCCACACAACCGGCCCCTCCGGCCCGTCCCCTCCCGTGAGAGGGAAAATTAAGGACGGCGGGGGTGCACGTAATGCCCACACGCCCGCAGGCAACAGACAACGCACGCCCTCAACCAGCTTGGAAACTCCCCACTCACGGGAGGGGCTGGACCGGAGGACGAAGTCTGGAGGGCCGGCACCGCACCCGACACACAAACGCCCGCCGCCAGGCGCAACGGCGAGACGACCCGCGGCGGGAGAGACGGGTACGTGCGGGGCGCCGCAAAGCGCAACGGCGAGCAACCACGACGGCGGGACAGACAGGTACGTACGGGGCGCCGCAAAGCGCAGCGGAACGTGGGAGGGAATGGGATATGCGAGGGGTCATATACGACGGGGAGCAGCCCCGGGTCGTGGACGATTTGGTGGTGCGGGAGCCGGGGCCGGGTGAGGTGTTGGTCGGGGTCCGGGCGGCGGGGCTGTGTCACAGCGATCTGTCGGTGATCGACGGGACGATTCCGTTTCCGGTGCCGGTGGTGCTGGGGCACGAGGGCGCGGGCGTGGTGGAGGCGGTGGGTGCGGGCGTCGGCCATGTGGCGCCCGGTGACCACGTCGCGCTGTCGACGCTGGCCAACTGCGGGGTGTGCGCGGAGTGCGACCGGGGGCGGCCGACGATGTGCCGCAAGGCGATCGGGATGCCCGGGAGGCCGTTCCGGCGGGGCGGGGCGGAGTTGTTCCAGTTCGCGTCGAACTCGGCGTTCGCGGAGCGCACCGTCGTCAAGGCGGTGCAGGCGGTGAAGATCGACGCGGATATTCCGCTGCCGTCGGCCGCGCTGATCGGGTGCGGGGTGCTGACCGGGGTGGGCGCGGTGCTCAACCGCGCGAAGGTCGACCGCGGGGACTCGGTCGTGGTGATCGGGGCGGGCGGGATCGGGCTCAACGTGCTCCAGGGGGCGCGGCTCGCGGGCGCTTCGGTGATCGTGGCGGTGGACGCCAATCCGGCGAAGGAGACCGTGGCGCGGCAGTTCGGGGCCACCCACTTCGTCGACGCCTCGGCCGCGGCGGACGCCGTCAAGGCGGTGAAGGGGATCCTGCCGACCGGTGCCGACCACGCCTTCGAGTGCGTGGGCAGTACGCGGCTGATCCGGCAGGCGATCGACCTGCTGGACCGGCACGGTCAGGCGGTGCTGCTCGGGGTGCCGCCCGCCGGCGCGGAGGCGTCGTTCCCGGTGTCGTCGATGTACCTGGACAAGTCGATCCTCGGCTGCCGGTACGGATCGTCCCGCCCGCAGCGGGACATCGCGCTGTACGCCCGGCTGTACCGCGAAGGGCGGCTGCTGCTGGACGAGTTGGTGACCCGGACGTACCCGGTGGAGGACTTCGCGAAGGCGGCGGACGACGCGCACCACGGGCGGGTGGCGCGGGCGGTGCTGACCTTCGGGTAGCCGGGGCGGTGGCCCGATCCTGATGAACCCTGGCCCCCCGGCCACTCGTTCCGTGACGGGGCGTGGACGAAGCTTCTGGGGTGCCCCAGACGCCCCAGACACCCGAGCTCCGCCCGCCCGCGGCGGAGGACCGTTCATCCGCTCCCGTCGCCGCCGAGGCCGTGCCGAGGCGGCGCCCGCACCGGGCCTGGTCGGTCGCCGCCGTCACCTTCCTCACGATCATCGGAGCGGCCGGTTTCGCGTCCCTTCCCGGCCTGCTCATCGATCCGCTGCACGCCGAGTTCCACTGGTCCCGCGGCACCATCGGCTTCGCGGTGTCGGTGAACCTCGCGCTCTACGGGCTCACCGCGCCGTTCGCCGCCGCCCTGATGGACCGGTTCGGCATCCGGCGGGTGGTCGCGGTCGCCCTGACGGTCATCGCGGTCGGCGCCGGACTGACCGTCTTCATGACGGCCGCCTGGCAACTGGTGCTCTTCTGGGGCGTGTTGGTGGGGCTGGGCAGCGGCTCGATGGCGCTGGCCTTCGCGGCCACGGTCACCGGCCGCTGGTTCACCGCCCGGCGCGGGCTGGTCACCGGCATCCTCACCGCGGCCGGCGCCTCCGGCCAGCTGGTCTTCCTTCCCGTGCTGTCCTGGATCGTCGACCGGCACGACTGGCGGCCGGCCGCGGTGACCGTCGCCCTGGCCGCGCTCGCCGTGGTCCCGCTGGTGTGGCTGCTGCTGCGCGACCACCCGGCGGACGTGGGCCTGGCGCCTTACGGGGCGGACGCGTTCGTGCCCAAGCCGCCGCCGCAGCGGGGCGCGGCCCGGCGCGCGGTGCGGGCGCTGGTCTCGGCGGCCTCCACGGGGCCGTTCTGGCTGCTGGCAGGTACCTTCGCGATCTGCGGCGCCACGACCAACGGCCTGGTCAAGACGCACTTCGTGCCCGCGGCGCACGATCACGGCATGCCGATGACGGCGGCCGCCTCACTGCTCGCGGTGATCGGCGTCTTCGACATCGCCGGAACGATCGCCTCCGGCTGGTTCACCGACCGCTTCAACACCCGCCGGCTGCTGGCCGTCTACTACGGTCTGCGCGGTCTGTCGCTGATGTTCCTGCCGCTGCTGCTCTCCGACACCGTCCACCCGCCGATGGTCTTCTTCATCGTCTTCTACGGCCTGGACTGGGTGGCGACGGTCCCGCCGACCATCGCGCTGTGCCGTGAGCACTACGGCGAGGACGGCGCGATCGTCTTCGGCTGGGTGCTCGCCGCCCACCAGGTGGGCGCCGCCCTGATCGCCTTCCTGGGCGGCCTGGCCCGCGACGCCTTCGGCACGTACAACCCGGTCTGGTACGCCTCGGGCGCGCTGTGCGCACTGGCGGCCCTGATGGCCCTGGTCATCCGCGAGCGGCGCACGGGGGCGGTCCAGGGGCGGCCGGCGCCCGCGTGAGCCGCCCCCGGTGGCGGGGCGCCCGGCCGGCCGGTGCATGATCCCCGTGAGACGGGCGACGGGGGGCGGGGATGACAGCGGGAGCCGGGACGGGGTCGGCCGCCGGGCAGATCCGCGACGTCTGGAGCGGGCGGGCCGTTCTGGTGTCGATGGCGGCGCTGCTGGCAGAGGCGATGTGCGTGACGGTCGGGGTGGTGCTGTACGGCTTCACCCAGGAGGGGCCGGTCGGCAATGTGTTCCTGGCCGCCTTCGTGCTCCCGGTCGCGCTGGTGCTCGGCGCGCTGCCCGGCCTGGTGCTGACGGTCACCCTGGTGCTGCCCACGCTGATGCTGGGGCGCCTGGCGGCCCGTTGGGGCGGGTGGCAGGGGCGCGCGGCATGGTGGTGCACGGCGGCTGCCGCCCCCTTCGCGGTAGCGGGCGCGATGCTCGTCCACGGGGTGTGCAGCGCGCTCCTCACCGGCTCCGTGGGGCCGCCCCTGGTCTACCTGGTGTGCTGGCCGGTGCTCACCGCGGCCGTCGTGCCGGCCGCCCTGCTGGCCGCGGTCGCCGCCCGGGGCACCGGGACCCGGCGCACCGTGCGGCTGACCGTCACGGTCGCGAGCGGCGGCTTCCTGGCCGCCCTCGCGATGGGTGTCCTGGGCGTGGGCGCGCTCGCCACCGGGCTGTTGCCGGCGTACGAGCCCCCGAAGCTGGACCGGGCCCGGCTCGTCGGGGTCTGGCGGGACGGCAGCGGCGGAACGCTGGAGCTGCGCTCGGACGGCACGGCGGCGGCCCGGGGGCTGAGCAAGCCGGGCGACCGCTGCGGCGGCGTCGGCAGCTGGGCGCTGGACCGCTTCACCGCGGACGAGCGGCTGGAGGTGGAGGTGGACGGCGACTGCCGGGGGCAGTGGTTCATGGGCGGTACGGAGAAGCGCCCGACGCTCTACTACTTCCTGGGCGACCCGGACGAGTGGCACCGGCACGTACTGACCCGGCAGGTCGGCCGGTCCTGATCGGCGGCGCCGTCGGGCGGCATGCCCGGCCGAGCGCACCGGCCGTGCTCAGGGGCTGAAGTGGCCGAAGGCGCCCCGGTGGAACAGGAGGGGGCCGGCCTCGGCGGCCGCCGGGTCCGTGCCGAGGGCCTCGACGCGGCCGACGACGATGAGGTGGTCGCCTCCGGTGTGCACGGCCTGGATGGTGCAGTCGATCCAGGCCGGGACGTCGGCCAGCCGCGGTGAGCCGGTGGCCGGCGCCGGCCCGTAGGAGACGCCGGCGAACTTGTCGCCACCACTGACCGCGAATCCCCGGCACAACCCGCCCTGTTCCGCCCCGAGGACGTTGACGCAGAACACCCCGGCACGGGCGATCCGCGGCCAGGTCGTCGACGTACGCGCCACCATGAACGTCACCAGCGGCGGGTCGAGGGAGAGGGACGCGAAGGACTGGCAGGCGAAGCCGGCCGGGCCCGGTTCGCCCGGTGCCGTGATGACGGTGACGCCGCTGGCGAAGTGCCCCAGGACGGAACGGAAGGCGGCGGGGTCGAGGGGGGCGCGCTCGCCCTCGCGTACGGCGCGCAGGGCGGGCCGCGGGAGCGGTGCGGCAGGAGTGGCGGGTGCGGCGGCCGTGGTCGGTGCGCCGACCGAGCGGAGGTACCGCACGGCCGTGGCCGCCATCCCCGCGTGCCCCATCATCGCTTCGGCCCCGTCGGTCCCATGGGCCCCGTCCGTCCCGTCATGGCGTCCGTCCTGTCCTGTCCTCTGTCCGGCCTGTCTTCTGTCCGGTCTTCCGTCCGGCCGGTTTCATTGAATCTGATGCCCCGTCAGATGTGAAGCCATGCGGGACGGCGGCCACCCGCACGTGTGGTTTGGCGGCGTACGCGACGATCTCCCTCGGATTGGGGGGAGATTGGCGGAGGGATTCCTGATTGTGTGCCGCCCGCGCGGGTAGCGTCCACGTCGGCCGCGTCCGTAGCCGAACACGGGGGAGAGTTCCGGTACATGGCCGAGGCAACACCGTCACCACCGTCACCACCGTCATCGGCGTCGTCCGCCGCGTCGCCCACCTTCGACGAGGTCTTCTGCGGCCTGCTGCCCCGCCTCTACCGCAGGGCGGTGATGCTGGCCGGTTCGAGACAGTCCGCGGAGGATGTGGTGCACGAGGCGTACCTCAAGCTCGCCGCCCGTCCGCAGCGCTTCCTCGCCCACCCGGAGCCGTACGCCTACGCCTTCACCACCGTCCTCAACGTCGCACGTGACGCCTACCGCAAGGACCGCCGCCAGGTCCTGGTGGACGGCCTGGAGGGCGTCGAGGAGGCCGGTACGGGCGGCGGCGCGGGGGCGGGCCCCGGCGCCGGGCCGGGCGGCTGGGACGGCGGGGTGGAGCGGCGGCACGCCGAGATCGAAGCGGTGCGCCTGCTGGGGAGGTTGTCGCACCGGCAGGCCGGCATCGTCATCCTCGTGGACCTCGACGGCTACACCCTCGATCAGGCCGCCAGGATCATGAAGGTGCATCGCGGTACGGCCGCCCGCCATCGGGCCCGCGCGCTGGACAGGCTGCGCGCGTACCTCGTTGAATCGGAGCACGGGCAGGCCGGGAGGTGAGCGGCACGGTGGACGCGGGGCGACGCCACGACGGCGAGGTCGGCGGCGGCACCGGTGGTGCGGGCGGCGGCCGGCCGTTCGGCGGCGGGGGCCGGGGCGACGCCTCCGGCGACGACGTCGAGGCGCTGCTGCGCGCCCGGCTGCGGCTCGCGGACGAGCGGATCGAGACACCGCCCGGGCTGTGGGACCGGATCCGCCCGACGGGCAACGAGCAGGCACCCGAGGCGCGTTCACCACGCCGGTGGCCGTCCGCCGCCGTGCCGCCCCGGAGGCGGCCGTACGCGATCGCCTGCGCGGTGGCCGCGGCGGTGGCCGCCGTGGCGCTGGGGGTGTGGTGGCTGGTGCGGCCCGGGGCCGGCACGCCGCAGCCGGCCGGGCCACCGGTGACGGTGAAGATCACGGTCTACAACAGCGAGCGCGCCTGCCGTGCGGGCCGCTCCCTGGAGTGCGCGCTGCGGCTCGCCAAGGACCCCTACGCCGCGTACGCCGCGCGCGACAACTCCGCGGGCCGGGTCTGGCACGGCGACGAGCTGGCCGCGCGCTGCGTCGTCACCGACGGGCAGATGGTCCGCGACGAGGCGGGCATCACCTCCACCCGCTGGTACCTGGTGACGAACGGGCAGGGGGCGCGCGGATGGCTGCCCGGGGTGCGGACGCGCAACACCCATGAGGTGCCGGTGTGCCCGGAGGACGTGAAGTAGCGGACGGACGCAAGGGGTGGCGGGCCGGGCGGCGGAGCCTCGTCAGCGGCCCCGGTAGGTCGGGCTGCGGCGCTCCACGAAGGCGGCGACGCCTTCCCGGGCGTCGGCGGTCGACATGGTGATCTCCTGGGCGCTGGCCTCGGCGGCGAAGGCCGCGGCCCGGTCGGTCTCGAACGACGCGTTCACCAGCTGCTTGGTCAGCGCCAGCGCGCGGGTCGGGCCGGCGGCCAGCCGTTCCGCCCACTCCCGGGCGGTCTTCGCGAGTTCGCCGTCGGGGACGACCCGGTTGACCAGCCCGAGCCGCTCGGCCTCCGCGGCCGGGACCGCGTCGCCGAAGAACATCAGCTCCTTCGCCCGCTGTGGGCCGATCAGCCGGGGCAGGAGGTAGGCGCCGCCGCCGTCCGGTACGAGGCCGCGGCGGGCGAACACCTCGATGAAGCGGGCCGATTCGGCGGCCAGCACGAGATCGCAGGCGAACGCGAGATGGGCACCGAGCCCGGCCGCGGTGCCGTTGACCGCGGCGATCACCGGCTTCTCGCAGTCCAGCACCGCGGCGATGAAGCGCTGGGCGCCGCGCCGGATCATCCGCGCCACGTCGCCACAAACCCGTTCGCCGCCGGTCCGTTCGCCGGAGCTCGGGCTGCCGCGCAGGTCGGCGCCGGCGCAGAAGCCCTTGCCGGTCGCGGTGATGACCACGGCCCGTACGTCGGGGTCGGCCGAGGCGTCCGCGAGCAGGCCGATGAGGCGTTCGCGCTGGTCCCAGGTGACGGCGTTCAGCGCGTCCGGGCGGTTGAGGGTGATCCACGAGACGCCGTTGTCAGTGGCGTGCAGTACCAATGAATCAAGCGCGTCGACGGGTTGTGCGCAGGCTGCGGAATCGGCGGTACCGGCGGAACGGCCGGGCGAGGACGGCGGGGAGAACGGGGAAGGCTCGGAGGTTGTCATGGGGGAACGGCTCCAGAGGGTGCGGTCGCGACTGCGGCAGCGGTTGCGGTTACGGCTGTGGGTCCGGCCGCGGAGGGGGCGGTCGGGGTCAGTGGCAGACGGCGAGCGCGTCGAGGGCCACCGCGCCCTGCCCGCGCTCCAGGACCACCAGCGGGTTGATGTCCAGCTCGGCGAGTGCGCCGTCCAGTTCCAGGGCCATCCGCTGGACCCGGAGGACGACCTCGACCAGCGCATCGACGTCCGCGGGCGGCCCGCCGCGTACGCCCTCCAGGAGGGCGCGGCCGCGGAGTTCGGCGAGCATCGCGCGCGCCTGGTCCTCGCCGAAGGGCGGTACGCCCACCGCGACGTCCCGCAGGACCTCGACGAGCACCCCGCCCAGCCCCACGGTCACGGTCGGCCCGAAGAGGCGGTCGGGGGTGACCCCGACGACCATCTCGACGCCCCGCTCGATCATCTGGCAGACGAGCACGCCGTCCAGCGGGACGTCCTCGTAGCGGGCGATGTCGGTGAGCTCGCGGTAGGCGTCCCTGACCTGGCTGGCCGAGGTCAGCCCGACCTTGACCAGTCCGAGCTCGGTCTTGTGCGCCAGCTGGGCCCCGGACGCCTTCATGACCACGGGATAGCCGACCAGGCTCGCCGCCCGTACGGCCGCCGCCGCGCTGGTCACCAGCTGTTCGCGCGGTACCCGGATGCCGTAGGCGCGCAGCAGTTGCTTCGCCGCGTGCTCGCTGAGCTGCTGGCCCGGGCGCAGCAGCGCCTGCGCCTTGCGGACGGACGGGGACGGCACGCGGGGGGCGTCGTCGAAGGGCGAGCGGTAGCCGGCCGTGAAGCGGTGGTGGTCGAGATAGGCGCGTACGGCCGTGATGCAGTTGCCGAAGGTGCGGAAGGTCGCCACGCGCGAGGAGCCGAGCAGCGTGCTGCGGTAGGCGTCCTCGGTACCGACCGGCGAGCCCCACACCACGCACACCAGCTTGTCGGTCTGCTCCGCCGCGTCCACCAGGTCCTGGGCGAGCTTGTCGCTCATCGGCGGGAAGGGGCCGGTGATCGGGCAGATCAGCACGCCGACGGCGGGGTCGGCGAGGATCGCGTCGATGATCTTGCGGCCGCGCCAGTCGCCGACCGGGTGCCCGCCGTTGTCGATCGGGTTGGCGACGGAGAGGTAGTCCGGTATCCACTGGTGCAGTTCGGCCTGCTTGGGGGTGTCCAGGGTGGGCAGCCGCAGCCCGGCCGCGGTCGCCAGATCGGCGAAGTGGGCGCCGGTGCCACCGGAGATCGAATAGACCGCGACGCCCTCGGCGGTGGGCTTCCTGGCGCGGGCCAGCAGCGCCGCGGTGTCCTGCAGCTCGTCGAGCCCGTCCACCCGGATCACCCCGAACTGGCGCATCGCGGCGTCCACGACCTCGTCCGCGCCGGTGAGCTTGCCGGTGTGCGAGGCGGCCGTCCGGGCGCCGGTCTCGGTGCGGCCCACCTTGACGGCGACGACGGGGACCTGGTGGCGGGCCGCGCGGTCGGCCGCGAGCAGAAAGCTGCGGCCGTCCTTGAGCCCTTCCACATACGCCGCGACGGCCCCGACCTCGGGGCGGGTGGCGAAGTAGGAGAGGAAGTCGGCGGTCTCCAGGTCGGCCTCGTTGCCGGTGGGGGCCCAGTGGGAAAGGCGGATGCCCAGTTCCTGGAGGGTGAAGACGGGCCGGCCCTGGTGGCCTGACTGGGTGATCAGGGCGATGGCCGGGCCGTCGAGGTCGTCACGGAACTTCTCGAAGGCGTTGAGGTTGGTGTTGGGGCCGAGCAGCCGCAGCCCGGAGCGCGCCACGGCCTCGGCCAGCCGGGCCTGGGCGGCCGCGCCCTCCTCCCCGGTCTCGGCGAAGCCGGAGGCGAACGCCACCGCGAACTTGACCTTTGCCGCGGCCAGTTGCTCGATGACCGGAAGGGGGTCGCTGACGAGCAGTACGGCGAGGTCGACGGTCTCGGGGAGGTCGGCGACGGTGGCGTGGCAGGGCAGCCCGAAGACCCGGGTGCGTCCGGGGTTCACGGGGTGCAGCCGGGCGCCGACGCGCTCGGCCCAGGCGATCAGCTGGCGGGTGATGCCGGTGTTGGGACGGCCCTCGCTGTCCGAGGCGCCGATCACGGCCACCGACTCCGGTCGGAAGAACCGGTCGAGGTCGGGCACCGGGGCGTACAGCGGGCGGCCGCTGACATCCCGCTCGACCGCCTCGTCGGCGCCCCGGCCGTCGTGGCTGCCCTGGCCGTTCGGTCCGTCGCCGCCGCGGTGCGGTGCGGTTGTGCCGTGGACGGTGTGTGGTGGTTGCTCCCCGCAGGCCACGACGCGGGCCGGCCGGGAGTGCGTGGTGAGGGTGCCGTGAGTCGATCCAAGCATCGCAGTCGCCCGCTCCTGTGTGACGGCTCTCATTGGCTGCGTTAGCTGACGCACAGTCAGATTACTGAACTGACGCCATGTCAGGAATGGGGCGGGCGTGAGAAGTGGGTGAGGGGTGTTCCGTCCGGGGTGCGGCGGGGCGGGGGCCCTGGAGTGGAGTCGTGCCCTCTTGCGCCGGTCGCCGCGCTGAGTTGAACTGACATACCGTCAGAAGCGGGCGGGGTGATGCGGCGGGTCGGGCGAAGGCCCGCCGGGTGGAGCTGATGGAGCCGGTGGAGCTGGTGGGGGTGGTCCGGTGACCGACGGAAGAGTGGCGGGGCAAGAGGCGGTAGGTGCGGGCAGGGGGACGGCAGGAGGAGGGAAGGGGGCGGTGCGGGGTGCCGCAAGGAGCACGGCGCGCTCGGACGTGCCGGAGGTGGATGCCTTCACCCGGCCGTACTGGGAGGCGGCGGCCGAGGGGCGGTTGCTGCTGCGCCGTTGCCGGGCCGAGGGGTGCGGGCGGGCGCACCACTACCCGCGCGATTTCTGCCCGTACTGCTGGAGCGAGGACGTCGACTGGGAGCCGGCCGCCGGCCGCGGCACGCTCTACACCTGGTCCGTCGTGCACCGCAACGACCTCCCGCCGTTCGGGGACCGGGTCCCGTACGTCGCGGCGGTGGTCGATCTCGCCGAGGGGCCCCGGATGATGACCGAGATCGTCGGCTGCCCGGAGGCGGACCTGCGGATCGGCATGCCGCTGGTCGTCGACTTCCGCCGGGACGGCGATGCCGGGCCGGGCGGTGTGGGGTCGGGGGGTGCCGGAGCGGGCGGTGCGGGGTCGGGGGATGCCGGACCGGAGGATGCCGGACCGGGCGGTCCGAGGTTGAGGAATACCGGGCCAGGTGATGCCGGGCCGGGTCGGGCCGGAGGCGTCGTTCCCGTGTTTCGGCCCGCCGGGAATTCAGTGGCGGGGTGAGACGGCCGGTTGCCATGCTGGCGCGATGCTGATCCGTGAGGCGACCGCGGCCGACTGGCCCGCCATCTGGCCGTTCTTCCACACCATCGTCGCCGCCGGCGAGACGTACACCTACCCGCGCGACCTCGACGAGGAGACCGGGCGCGAGATGTGGCTGCTGGCGCCACCCGGCCGTACGGTCGTCGCCGTGGATGACGCCGGGACGGTGCTCGGCACCGCGAAGATGAACCCCAACCACATGGGCGCGGCCTCGCACATCGCCAGTGCCAGCTTCATGGTCGACCCGCAGTGCGCCGGCCGCGGCGTCGGGCGGGCCCTGGGCGAACACGTCCTGGCCTGGGCCCGTGCCGAGGGCTACCGCGCCATGCAGTTCAACGCCGTGGTGGAGACCAACACCCGTGCCGTCGCCCTCTGGCAGTCCCTGGGCTTCACGATCATGACGACGCTGCCGGAGGGCTTCCACCACCCCACCAAGGGGTACGTGGGGCTGCACATCATGTACCAGCAGTTCTAGCCGGCCGACGCCCCGCCACACCACGGCACGTCACGTCCCGCGACGCCAGGTCGTAGCCGTCGCCACGGCACGGCTACGGCCAGAGCAGCTCCCGCTCCCACCCGCCGTTGCCGCTTCCTTTGTTTCCCCCGCTTCCCCCGTTTCCCCCGCTTCCCCCGAGGCCCCCGAGTTCCCTGCGGCGCCGGTAGGTGAGGCGCACGTGGCGGCGTCGCGCGTCTCCCTGGAAGAACTCGACCTCGTCGGGCTCCAGGACGTACAGCGTCCAGCTGGGCACCGGAGCCTCCGGTTCGCGCCGGGCGCGCTCCCACGCGGCCTCGGAGGCGCGTGCCAGTTCCTCGACCGACCCCAGTACCTCGCTCTGCCGGCCGACCAGCGCCGCGGCCAGCGCCCCCGTCGAACGGCGGTGCAGATCGGCCGCGCTCTCCTCCGGCCCGGCCTCGGTCACTGCCCCGCCGACCCGTACCTGACGACCCACCGCCGGCCAGTAGAAATCGAGGGCCGCCCGCGGCCGCGCGGCCAGTTCGCGGCCCTTCCGGCTGCCGCGGTGCGAGCCGAAGTGCCAGCCCCGCTCGTCGGCGTCGTGCAGCATCACGGTCCGTACGGAGGGATTGCCGGCCGCGTCCGCCGTGGCCAGCGCCATGGTGTGCGGCTCCGGCTGGCCGGCCTCGGCGGCCTCCCGCAGCCACTGCCGGAACAGCGGCAGCGGTTCGGCCGGCGCCGCCTCCGGATCGAACGACGGCAGTTCGACGTCCCAGACCCGCAGTCCGCGCAGCAGCTGCCGGAACGCGTGGGCCGCGGCGTCCGCGGTGTCGGCGGCGTCCGCGGTGCCGACCGCGTGCACACGCCCGTCGGCGCCGGAGGTGGCGTTGTCCTGCTGCGGGGAACCGGCCGGTTGATCGCTCATGTCGGGCAGCGTACTCAGGCGGCGTGCGGGGTCCGCACTGCCGTTGCCGCCACCGGACGGCCGTAGTCCTTGAGCGTGATCGCCCGGGCGCCCCGCTGGACGTCCTCCGCGATCTTCTTCGCGACGGCGTTCTTCCAGGGCATGTGCGGCAGCATCCGCAGCATCAGGTGCCGGAGCCGGATCCCCCACCGGCTGTCCACGGTCATCTCCCGCGCGAACTTCCGCGCGAACTCGTGGTTGACCGCGACATAGCCGCGCATCTCCTCCTCGTACCGGGCGAACGCCGCCTCCGGCGCGCCGCCCGCCGCCGCGAGCTCGCCGCCCAGGACGTACGCGCCGACCAGCGCCATCCCCGTGCCCTGCCCCGACGCCGGTGAGGCGCAGTGTGCGGCGTCACCGAGGAGCACCACCCGTCCGCGGGACCAGCGGTCCATCTCGACCAGGTGCAGCCCGTCGAAGTAGAGGTCCGGTGCCGAGCGGGCCGCTTCCAGCATCCGCGCGGTCCGCCAGCCGGCTCCGGCGAAGGCGGTTTCCAGCAGGGCCAGTTGCTGTGCCCGGTCCCGGTGGTCGTAGCTCAGCCGGGGCGAGCGGAAGGCGAGCAGGCCCTTGGCCGCCGGGTCTCCGGCCGAGCTGTACGCGCAGACCAGCCGGCCCGGCTCCGCGTAGTACAACTCCTCGCGGTCCAGGCCGAGTTCGTTCGGCATCGAGAACGCCGAGAGATACGTGCCGAGGTGCCGCAGGAACTGCTCCTCCGGACCGAAGACCAGCCGCCGGACGGTCGAGTGCAGCCCGTCGGCGCCGACGACGAGGTCGAAGCGGCGGGGCGCGCCCCGCTCGAAGGTCACCTCGACCCCGCTCCCGTCGGCGGTCGGGGTGAGCGAGGCGATCGAGTCGCCGAAGACGTACTCGACGTCCGCGCGGGTGCGTTCGTACAGGATGCGGGCCAGGTCACCGCGCATGATCTCGTCGTCCCGGCCGGTCCGGGCGCCGAAGATCGCGGCGGGCAGGGTGGCGACGCGGGTGCCGTCGTCCTTCACGTAGGCGCCGTTCCGCATGTCCGTACTGGCCCGCTGGATGTCCTCCAGGATCCCCATCCGGTCGGCGACCTCGACCGCCGCGCCGCGGATGTCGACCTTGTAGCCGCCGGTCCGCAGCGCGGGCGCGCGCTCGACGACGGTCACGGAGAAGCCGTAGCGGTGCAGCCAGTGGGCGAGCGCCGGACCGGCGACGCTCGCGCCGGAGATCAGGACGGTTCCGGGCATGACGGGATTCCCTTCAGGAGCGGTGCGTTGGTGGGTGGACGGGTGGGTCGGTGACGACCCGATGCCTCGACTATACGAGCGTCTTAAACGCTTGTCTATGACGGATGTATAGATGCCCGTGTGCAGATGCGGATGCAGGTGATGTGGAGGTGTCGATGCGGAGGTGGCGAAGCGAGGTGTCGATGCGCCGGCGGCCCGGAAAATGCTTCGACCGGCGCGGCAGGGGGCCGTTACGCTCCTCGCATGCACTTCCACCAGATCTACGGCTGACGCGACGTCGGACGGTCTCCCCGTCCCACGGCTTCTCCCTGCCCTCTTACGGCCCTGCTGCCGTAGCTCTGTGAAGAAGGAAGTCCGGTATGTCGCGCACTGCCCATATCGCCATGGTCGGCACGCCCATGGTCAGTCATGTCCTGCCCAGCCTGGAGATCATCCGTGAGCTGGTGTCCCGCGGTCATCGCGTCACGTACGCCAACACCGACCACGCCGCCGAGCTGATCGCCCCCACGGGCGCCACGCTCGTCCGCTACACCTCCGTCCTGCCGGTCGCCGACAACGCCTGGCCCGAGGATCCGGTCGCCGCGGCCTCGCTCTTCCTCGACGACGCGATCGCGGTGCTGCCGCAGCTGCGCGCCGTCTACGACGACGATCCCGCCGACCTCTACCTCTACGACGTCGGGGCGTACGCCGCGCGTGCGCTGGCCGAGGCCCAGGGGCGTGACGTCGTCCAGCTGTCACCGACGTACGTGGGCTGGGAGGGTGCCCAGGAGGAGATCGGGGCGGCGTTCATGGGTCTCCCGGGGGCCGGGGCGTACCAGGACCGGTTCGCCGCCTGGCTGGCGCGGTGCGGGGCGGTCACCACGGACGTGGCGGAGTTCTCCGGCCGGCCGCGCCGGGCGCTGGCGACGATCCCGCGGGCGATGCAGCCGCATGCGGACCGGGTGGACGACGCCGCGGTGACCTTCGTCGGGCCGTGCCTCGGCTCCCGCGCCGAGCAGGGCGGCTGGGTCCGGCCGGCCGGCGCGGAGAAGGTGCTGCTGGTGTCGCTGGGCTCGGCGTTCACCCGGCAGCCGGAGTTCTACCGGCGCTGCGTGGCGGCCTTCGGGGATCTGCCCGGCTGGCACGTGGTGCTGCAGATCGGCAAGTACGTCGATCCGGCGGAGCTGGGCCCGGACGTGCCGGGGAACATCGAAGTGCGGTCCTGGGTACCGCAGTTGGCGATCCTGGAGCAGGCGGACGCGTTCGTCACGCATGCCGGGATGGGCGGCAGCGGCGAGGGGCTTTACACCGGTGTGCCGATGATCGCGGTACCGCAGGGCGCCGAGCAGTTCGGCAACGCCGACCGGCTGGTCGAGCTGGGCGTGGCCCGCCGGATCGACACCGCGGACGCCACCCCGGAGGCGCTGCGTACGGCCCTGCTGGCCCTGACCACCGATCCGCGGGTGGCGGCCCGCTCGGCCGCGCTGCGGGCGGAGTCCCGTGCGGAGGGCGGCGCCCGCCGGGCCGCCGACCTGATCGAGGAGCGGCTGGCGCTCTGACGAGGCGGGGCGGGGGAGGCCCTGGCGGCCGCCCCCGCCCCGGCACCCCCGCCCCGGCACCCCCGCCCCGGCACCCCCGCCCCGGCACCCCCGCCCCGGCACCCCCGCCCCGGCACCCCCGCCCCGGCACCCCCGCCCCGGCACCCCCGCCCCCCACCCCCGCTACTCCCGCCCCAGCACCACCGTCCCCGACGAGCAGAACCAGCCGCCGGTGCCGGAGGCGACCGCGAGGTGCGGGAGGGTGCCGTCGGGGCGGTGGACCTGGCGGTTTGGGCCGGCCTCGCCGCGGAGCTGGCGCACCGCCTCGACCAGCAGGAACAGCCCGCGCATCCCGGGGTGGCAGGCGGCCAGGCCACCGCCGTCGGTGTTCACCGGCAGCGCGCCGTCCCGCAGCAGCCGCCCCTTCTCGACGAACGCGCCGCCCTCCCCCTTGGCACAGAAGCCCAGGTCCTCCAGCGTCACCAGGGTCATGTACGTGAAGGCGTCGTAGATCTGCGCGAGATCGATCTCGGACGGCCGCACGCCCGCCCGCTCGAAGGCCAGCCGCCCAGAGACCGCCGCCGGCGAGACCGTGAAGTCGTCCCATTCGGACATGGTGGTGTGCGAGACCGCGGTGCCGGAACCGAGCACCCACACCGGCGGTTTGGCCAGGTCGGGGACGTGGTCATCGGCGACCAGCAGGACCGCGCAGCCGCCGTCGGAGCGGATGCAGCAGTGCAGTTTGGTGAACGGGTCGGCGATCATCGGGCCGGCCAGCACGTCGTCGACGGTGATCGGGTCGCGGTACAGCGCGTCGGGGTTGGCCGCCGCGTTGGCCCGCGCCTGCACGGCTATCTGGGCCAGCTGTTCCGGCGTCGTGCCGTACTGGTGCATGTGGCGGCGGGCGGCCATGGCGTACTTGGCGATCAGGGTGTGCCCGTAGGGGACCTCGAACTGCAGCGGGCCCCGGGCGCCGAACGAGAGGTTGGCGGTGCGGCGCCGGGCCTTGATGTCGGCGCGGGCGGTGGAGCCGTAGACGAGGAGGACGGCGTCGGCGTGGCCCGCGGCGATCGCGTCGGCGGCGTGCGCGGCCATCACCTCCCAGGTGGCGCCGCCCACCGAGGTCGAGTCCACCCAGGTGGGGCGCAGTCCCAGGTACTCGGCGACCTCGACGGGCGCGAGGGTGCCGAGGCCGGCCGAGGCGAAGCCGTCGATCACCGACCGGTCCAGGCCGCTGTCGGCGAGCGCCCGGCGGGCGGCCTGGGCGTGCAGCGCGTACGGGGTGGCCTCGTCCACCCGGCCGCAGTCGGACAGGGCGACCCCGGCGACGGCCACCTTGCGGTTCCCGGAGCGGGGGCCGGAAGCTGGTGAAGACATGAATCTGACGGTACATCAGATTCGGGGGGTGGGGCAGGGGGCGTCCCACCAGGCTTCCGGCAGGTCGGGATGGACCCGTCCGCCTCCGGGGATCGCGCCGCCCGCCCCGGGAATCGCGCCGCCCGACTCTGGGAAACTGCGTCGCCGCTCCCTACTATGACGGTCCGTCAGATCGCGTTGGCGCACGCCTGCCGGACCCGGCGGGCGTGGTCGCACGGCCGGGAGGAGCCCGCCGATGGATGCCGCGTTCACCGAGGAGCAGCACGCAATCCGCCGCACGCTGCGCGCACTGCTGGACAAACGCTGCGGCCCGGACGAGGTCGAGGCGGCGGTGCGTACCCCGCCCGGCTACGACGAGGAGCTGTGGGGGGAGCTCGCCGGCCGGCTCCAACTGCCCGGTCTGGCGCTGCCCACCGCGTACGGCGGGGCCGGGTGCGGGCCCACCGAACTCGCCCTGGCCTGCGCGGAGACCGGCCGCGGCGTCCTGCCCTCGCCGCTGATCGCGACCGCCGCGCTGGCCGCTCCGTTGATCCTCGCGCTGGGCAGCGAGCGGCAGCGCGCCGGACTGCTGCCGGCCCTCGCCTCCGGCGAGCTGACCGGCACGCTGGCCGTACCGGGCGGCCGGCTCCCCATCGCGCTGGCCCTGACCGGACCGAACGACGGCGACTGGGCGGGCGGCGGCCGGGCCGGCGGGATCCAGGCGCACGAGGAGGAGGGCGGCGCGGGCTGGCGGCTGTACGGGGAGGCCGGGCAGGTGCTGCACGGGCACACCGCCGAGGTGCTGGTGGTGGCCGCGCACACCGGCGGGTTCGCGCGCAGCGGCACCCGGCTCTTCCTGGTCCGGGCGGCCGGTGCGGCCGGGCTGCGGCGGACCCGGCAGGCCGTGGTGGACGAGACCCGGCCGCAGGCCCGGCTCGAACTGCGGGACGTACCGGCCGAGTTGCTGGGCGAGGACGGCGGGCAGGCGGAGTCCGAGGTCGGCGCGGCGCTGGCCGCGACCGGTGCGGCGGCGGCCGCGGTGCTGGCCGCCGAGGCGGTCGGGGCGGCCGATGCGGCGCTGACCCGCACCCTCGCGTACGTCAGGGAGCGCGAGCGGTTCGGCCGGCCCCTCGGGTCCTTCCGGGCGGTGCGGCACCGGCTCGCCGACCTCTACGTGATGCTGCAGGCGGCCCGCTCGGCGGCGTACTGCGCGGCCTGGACGGCGGGTCGCGGACACCCCGGGCCGGACGGGTCCTCCGTTGCGCACGGCGGTGAGCCCGGAGTCACCGGCGGGGCCGGTGAGCCCGGGGTGGCGGCGCTGGCGCTCGCGCAGGCGCTGGAGGCGCTGCGCGCGGTGGCGGCCGAGGCGGTCCAGCTGCACGGCGGAATCGGCGTCACCTGGGAGCGCGCGGCGCATCTGTACCTCGAGCGCGCGGCCGGCGACGAACTGCTGCTGGGCCCGGCGCACCGGTTGCGGGCCCGGGCGGCCGAGGAGGCGGGGCTGTTCGCGGCGGGGCCCGGTGCGGGCCGTGCGGCGGGCCTGCTGACGGCGGTCGACGCCTGATGCCGGGGAGCGGCGCCGCACCCTCGCCGGCGGGGGACGGGCGGCCGATGCGACGGCTGGTGCAGAGGGTCTCCGCGACCCGGACGTTCGCCCGGGTCGCCCCGCACGTCGTCCCGGCCCTGGACCGTGCGGTGCACCGGCTGACCGGGGGAAAGGTGCTGCTCAGCACCCGGATGCTGCCCGGGCTGGTCCTGACGGCGACCGGCGCCCGGAGCGGGCGGCCGCGGCAGACGCCGCTGGCCTGCCTGCCGGAGGAGGACGGCGGCTGGCTGCTGATCGGCAGCAACTTCGGACGTCCGGGCCACCCGGCCTGGACCGGAAACCTCCTCAAGTGCCCGGAGGCAACGGTCAGTTGGCGCGGTGAGGAGATCGCCGTACGAGCCCGGCTGCTGAGCGGTGCGGAGCGGGCGCGGGCGTGGCGGGCGGCGCTGGCCTTCTGGCCGCCGTACGCCGCCTATCAGGCGCGGGTGGAGCGGGAGATCCGGCTGTTCCGGCTGGAGCGGCGCTGACCGATGCGGGGGCGTGCGTCCGGCCGGAGGGTGTGCGTTCCGCGTCCACATGCACACAGCGGGTGCTTCGGCGCCCCTGGGAGGAGGCGGCCGGCACCCGCTGTGTGTGCGGTACAGCTATGGCAGGACGGATAAAGGACCGACGGCGGAACGGGCCCGGATGCAACGGGGCTTGGAGGCGCGGCGCTTCTCGGGCCGCTTCCTCACGGGGCTGCCGATTGCCGGGTTCCCGGTCTTCCGGCTCAGTGGCCTACTCGTGCGGCTTACCGGCCGGGCTTACTGGTTCGAATGGCGTGCGTGGCTCACCTGGTCGGCTTCTTGCCGGTGATGCCGAAGTGCACCAGCAGCGCCAAATTGGGCTTGAGCTCGGCCTGCTTCACGCCCCAGCTCTGGAAGCCCTTCTGGTGACTGGCGACCGCCGCGAGCATCGCGACGATCGAACCGGCCATGGCTGCCGGGCTGACGTCCTTGTCGACCTTGTTCTTGCTCTGGAGCTCCTGGATGGAGTCGGTGAGCGAGTTGGTGACGGCGTTGAGGATCTTCATGCGGATCTTGTAGAACCGCTTGTCGCCCTCGGCGGCACCCAGGTCGACGACGCGCAGAATCGCATCGTTCTTGCGCCAGAAGGAGAGGAAGCCGTCGACCAGCTCCTCCGCCGCCTGCCAGCCGGACTTGCCCACCCAGGAGCGTTCGGCGACAAGATCGGTCAGAGTGGCGCCTTCTTTGGCCATCTCCTCGGCGATTTCAAGGACGGCACCTTCGACGTCCGGGAAGTACTGATAGAACGTAGCGGGCGAAGTCCCCGCTTTTCGGGCCACATCGATGACCTTGACGTCCCGGTAGGGGGACGAACTGAGCATTTCACTGAGGCAGTCGAGAAGCTTTTGCCGCGTCGCCTGTCCGCGGCGGCCGGCCACTCTGCCGTCGACGGTTCGTACTTGTCCTGTCATGCCGTCAGCTTACCGAGGGGTGATCGGAGCGCGATTTGGCTGCCTGCAAATGGGGATGCGGGAGTTCGGCCTCCGCGGCCCCGGTTACCGCGCCGGTGGCGAACCCGCTCGTGGTCCAGGCGCACGGAGCGCGGCTTGGTCCGAACCGGTGAATGCTCTTATCAACAGCCTGTGGACAACTTTGGTGGATAAGCGGTCACGCTCCGTGCAGAAAATGCCGGGTACCGACCGGAATTTTGAATTCCCTTCGCTTGGCACGCACGAACCGGTACTAGCGTGGACATATAGCTGCTGCGGTGGCCCGCAACGACGGCACTGGGGGAAAGCCGTGCGAACAATGGACGGACGCTTTGCTTCCGGACCGCCGGTCGAAGGGGAGAAGAGGCGTGGCTCCGAAGTGGCCCGCGCCGGCGCAGAATTGGCCGGCCGTCCCGACTGCGGCGAACCGGGCCGCCAACCCATCGGTAACCAGCGGGCCCGTCGTTCGCCCGGGAACCAATCGGCGCACGTCAGGCCGGGTGGGGTGACACCGGGTAACGGTCCCGGGGTGGGAGGCGGGGGGTGTGCCGGGACACGACGGACGGGCCCCGGGTTCGCAACCATCGGCGCGGCCAGGAAGAATCAGCTCGCGTACGGCCGTTTCGATAGTCCTCGCCGCAGGCGGGGAGACGCTGCACGGGGCAGTGGCTCTCGACGGCTCGTGGCTTTTGAGAGTCTCTTTTTTACGCCCCACGGGGAGGTGGCAGACAAGTGGTGGAGCAGCTGAAGCAGCTGACGCAGCACGATCCCCGGCGGATCGGGCCGTTCGAGGTGCTCGGCCGACTCGGGGCCGGCGGCATGGGACTGGTCTATCTGGCCCGTTCGGCGTCCGGCCGGCGCGTGGCGATCAAGACGGTGCGTACCGAGCTCGCCGAGGACCAGCTGTTCCGGGTCCGCTTCACACGCGAGGTCGAGGCGGCCCGCGCGGTCAGCGGCTTCTACACCGCGGCGGTGGTGGACGCCGATCCGCGCGCGGCGGTGCCGTGGCTGGCGACGGCCTACGTCCCCGCGCCCTCCCTGGAGGAAATAGTCAATGAGTGCGGACCGCTGCCGGCCCAGGCGGTGCGCTGGCTGGCGGCCGGGATCGCCGAGGCGCTGCAGTCCATCCACGGCGCCGGCCTGGTCCACCGCGACCTGAAGCCGTCCAATGTGCTGGTCGTCGAGGACGGCCCCCGGGTGATCGACTTCGGCATCGCCTCCGGGGTGTCCAACACCCGGCTGACGATGACCAACGTGGCCGTGGGCACCCCCGCCTACATGTCGCCCGAGCAGGCCCGGGACTCGCGCAGCGTCACGGGTGCCAGCGACGTCTTCTCCCTCGGCTCGACACTGGTCTTCGCCGCCACCGGGCACGCCCCCTTCCACGGCGCCAACCCCGTGGAGACGGTCTTCATGCTGCTGCGCGAGGGCCCCGATCTGACCGGGCTGCCGGACGAACTGCGTCCGCTCATGGAGTCCTGCATGCAGATGGAGGCGGCCCACCGGCCGTCCCCCGCCGACCTGCAGTCCCAGCTCGCCCCGCACCTCTTCGGTTCCGGCAGCGACGACAGCGGCACCGCGTCGGCCTGGCTGCCGCCCGGCGCGGTGGGGCTCATCGAGAGCCGCCGCGGCGGCCGCTCCGCCGTACCGCAGGAGAGCCGGCAGGCGGCCTCCGGGCGGGGCACCGGCCGTCCCGCGCCCGCCGCCCCGCCGGTCCCGCCGTCCCCGCCCCAGGCGCCCGCGCAGGCCCCCGTAGCGGCCCTGCCGCAGCCCGCCCAGGCCCCGCCGCGGCCGGAGAACGCGCCCGCGGACGCCTGGCCCGGCCGGATCGGTGCCGGCCCCGGCGCCCACCGCGGTGGTGATCCGCGCGGTGCCCACCCCGGCCCGATGCCGCAGCCGGCCGCGCTCGGCCTGGACGTCTCCACCGCCCGGGTCACCCCGGTCTCCGCGGCACCGCCCGCCGCGCCGTCCCCGGCCGGCGCGCTCTCCGCGGCGCCCGCGGAGGGCGCCGCCGGTCCCGTCCACCTCGGCGGCTCGGCCGCCCCGATAGGACCGGGGCCGCGCGCCGACGCCCGGGAGCCGCAGCCCCGCGGCCAGGCCGGTGCCGCGACGAACTGGGTCCGGCCGCCCGGCGGCGGGCCGGTCACCGGAGTGCCCCCGCAGGGCGCGCCCGGCGGTGCGCCGTCGTCCGAGGGTGCCGCGGCGCCGGCCGAGGCGCCGCCCGCCGACGCGGGCCGCTGGCGCCCCTGGCGGTTCCGGATGTCCAACGACGTCTGGGGCACCCCCGCCGTGGACGGCGAGCTGCTCTACGTCACGTCCTTCGAGGTGCACGCGCTCGACGTGGCCAGCGGGCGGCGCCGGTTCAAGACCCGCGACGTCGCCTGGGCGATGGCGGTCGCGGACGGCCGGATCCACGCGTCGGACGGCCCGAGCCTGTACGCGCTGGACGCCACCGACGGCACCGACCGCTGGCGGCTGAACACCGACGGCTGGGTCTACGCCCTCAAGGTCGACCGCGGGACCGTCGTCACCAGCACCCGCGGCGGCGGCGTCCAGGCGTGGGAGGCCGCCACCGGCGAACTGCTGTGGGAGACCACCGGCGTCCAGACCGACTTCGAGACCGCCGAGGCCGGACCGGTGATCCACGACGGCACGGTGTTCGTCTGGGCCGACGCCCGGCTGAAGGCGCTGGAGGCGCGCACCGGCGCGGAGCGCTGGTCGTACCCGGTCGGGGACGCGGCGGCCTGCGGCGGGGTGCCGATGCGGCTGCTGCCGGCGCCGGACGGGGCGGTCTACGTCGTGGCCGGCACCCGGGTGCTGGCGCTCGACATCGCCCGCGGCGACGTCCGCTGGCACTTCGAGGCGCCCGCGGTGTTCCTCAGCCCGCCCGCCTTCGCACCCGGACCGGCGGTCACCGGCGGCGGGGTCTATCTGGCGGACTACCTCGGCACGGTCTACGCGCTGGACCCGGCGGACGGCCGCGACCGCTGGCGGATCGCCACCGAGGCCCGGCAGTCCACCGAACCGGTGCTGGTCGCGCACGGCGCGGTCCACCTGGGCAGCGGCAAGGCGCTCTACACCCTGGACGCGGTGACCGGCACCCCGCGCTGGCGGTTCCAGGCGGGCGCGGAGGTCGTCGGCTCCCCGGTCGTCGCGGAGGGCCGGGTGCACTTCGGGTCGGCCGACCACTGCCTGTACACGCTCGACGCGATGGGCGGCCAGCTGCGCTGGAAGCTGGCGACCGGCGGGGAGATCACCGGCTCGCCGGTGGCGGTGGGCGGCGTGGTCTACGCCTGCAGCAAGGACCGCTGCGTGTACGCGCTGGACGCCGCGAAGGGGACGGGACAGGCCCGGCGGTCCTGAGCCCCCGGGCTGCGGTCCTGAGCCCCCGGGCTCCGGCCGCTCCTGTCCGCACTCCCCGCCTACTCCTCGTCCTCCGGAGGGCGGGGCTGCCGCTGCTCCCTGCCCCACTCCACGGGAGGGGTGGGCGGCGGCCGGCGGGCCGGCATGGTCGGCGGCGGCTCGTGTCCGTACGGCTCCGGCTGCCCTGCCCGGGGCTGCTGGGGTGCCGGTGGCTGCTGTTGGGCCGGTGGCGGGGGGATCGGCGGCAGCGGCGTGGTGGGGGTGTCGTCCTCGGCGCGGGGCGGACCGCCGGAGCGGCCCGGCGGGGGCGGCGGCGCCCCGGTGCCGGCCGGTCCACTGGCGTACGGCTCGGGGTCCCACTCCTCGGCGCCGGGGCGGCCCGCGTCCCACGGCTCGGGCGGGCCGGGCGGATAGGCCGCGGGCGGGTAGGCGGCCGGCGGACGGGCGCCCGGGGGGTAGCCGGCGGGCGCGTCGTAGCGGTCGTCGGGCGGGTAGGGGCCGTACCCGTCGTCGTAGCGGCGGTCGTCGTAGCCGCGGTCGTCGTAACGCCGGTCGTCGTAACGCCGGTCGTAACCGCGGTCGTAGACCCGCCGGTCGCGGCCGCGCATGACGAGCGCGCCGAGCAGCAGCAGGGCGCCGCCGCCGAGCGCGTTGGCCACGCCCACGCCCAGCCCGCGGGCGCCGGCGGTGAGTTCGCTCGCGGCCTGGCCCTGGCGGACCATCCACAGGATCGTGAAGCCGAGCACCACCACGCCGGCGACCGCGACCAACGCCCGGGAACGCAGCGCGACGCCGATCAGCGCCAGCAGCGCCGCGAAGGCCATGGGCAGCACGACGGACCCGAACATCGCGGCGCTGTTGCGGGTGATGCCGTTGAAGAGGTCCTCGATCCGGATGTCGCTTCCGTGACGGCCGTCGTACCAGGGACGGAAGGGGCTCCATACGGCGGCCGTCGCTCCGATGAGGGCGATCAGTGACCCGAGAACGTTGCGCACCACGGGCGTCGCCTCGCTTCGGGTCGTTCGGTCATCCTCCGCGACCGACGCTACGCCTGCCCCTCGGCACCCGCGAGACAGGTTGGGCCGGACGCGCGGCCGGGGCCCGTACGGGGCGTCCCGGGCTCTTGCTAGGGTGCCGTGCACGCGTCAACCCGCAGTCCGGCGGGCTCGGAAGTTTCCACGGGGGATGGGCGATCATGAAGCAGCGCATACGCACGGGCACGTCCGGCGACGGTGCCCGCAGGGCGACGAGGGTGGCGGTGGCCGGCGCGCTGGCACTGGCCACGGTCGCCACGGTCGGGGGGTGTGCCTTCAGCCGCCCGCGGGTGGCGATGCCGACCGCCCTCGCGAGCCCCAGCGCTACCGGGTACGACTCGACCCCTACGGGCTACCCGACGGACAGCTACTCGCCGTCGTACTCGCCCTCGCCGACCGAGGAGACCTACGACCCGGACGGGCGCGCGGACGCCACCGGCAGCAACTGCGACTTCTCCAACTCGCTGCGCCAGTTCACCTACACGGTGTCCATCACCAACCCGTCGACGACCTCCTCGTACTCCTACGACATGGCCGTGAACTGGATGAAGGCCAAGCCGGCCGACGGCAAGGCGTACGGGCTGCACGAGCGGTCCATCGTCGTGGGCCCCGGCGCCACCGAGACCTACACCGCCAAGTACACGGTCAACCAGTCCTCCATCGGGCAGTTCTGGTTCACCTGCCAGATCACCCGGGCGCACAAGACCAAGATGTAGCCGGTGCCCCGGAGGCGGTCCCGGACGCAAGGGGTCATCTGACGAGCGGGTAGGGGTCCGCCCCTGCGGGCCCGCTGCCCGCTCCGCCCCGAGGCGTCCGCTCCTTCCGGGCGGCGAACAGCTCCGCCTGGCGGTCCGGCGGCAGACTGCCCAGCGCGATCAGTGCCGGGGCATGCGCCCACGCCTGCGCCCGGCCCGCCTCGTGGGCCGCCCACAGGGCCCGTACGGTGCCCTGGACCGCCTCGGTCGGCTGGGCGGCCAGGGTGGCGGCGCGGCGCAGCGCGACCTCGGCCGCCGCGCCGGGCGCGGTCAGCTCGGAGACCAGGCCGATCGCGTACGCGCGCGGGGCGCCCAGTCGCTCGGCGGTGCCCATCAGGGCCAGCCGCGCGGCCTCCCCGTAGGGCATCCGCTGCGCCATGGTGAGCGACTCGTAGGCGCTGACCATCCCGTAGGTGGTGTGCGGGTCGAAGAAGGTGGAGTTCTCGGAGGCGACGACGAACTCGGCCTCGCCCAGGAGGTAGAAGGCGCCGCCGCAGGCCATGCCGTCGACCGCGGCGATCACCGGTTTCCACAGGTCGTTGGCCTTCGGGCCGATGGTGAGCAGCGGATCGTCGAGGGAGAAGGGCGAGGACGGCTGGGGGACGTCGGCGGAGCGGTCGATGCCGGTGCAGAAGGCGCGGCCGCCGGCGCCGGTGACGACCGCGGCCCGTACGGTGTCGTCGCGTCGGAACTCCCGCCACAGCGCGGCGAGTTCGCGGGCGGTGGCCAGGTCGATCGCGTTGTGCCGCTCCGGCCGGTCGAGGGTGACCAGCGCGACGCCGTCCTTGATCTCGGTGCGCACGGTCATGGCCGCTCCAGGACCCAGCGCGGCACGGTCGTGCCGCCGGGCGGGGTGTGGAAGACGGCCCTCACGGGGGCGCCGATCCGCAGCCGCTCCGGGTCGACGGAATTGAGCGGGGCGTCCGCGGCGGTGACGAGATTGCCGACCAGGCGGATGCGGGGGGCGTCGGCCAGTTCCACGACGATCGCGTTGTAGCCGGGCAGGTCCGCGTACGCGGGCAGCAGCGGCGGGTGCGGGACGACGTAGGACCAGATGCGGCCGCGGCCGCTCATCTTCCGCCAGTGGGCGGCGAAGGACTGGCAGTGCGGGCAGCACGGCCGGGGCGGGAAGCGGAGTTCGTCGCAGTCGGCACAGCACTGGACGCGGAGTTCGCCCCGCGCGGCGTACTCCCAGAAGGGTGCGCCGTCGTCGTCGACGACCGGTGTCAGCAGCATCTCAACTCCTCAGCAGAAGGGCGGAGGTGGGCACGCCCTCGCCCGCGGTGACCAGGCAGGTCGCGGCGTCCGGCACCTGCGCGGTGCTGGTGCCGCGCAGCTGTTTGACGCCCTCGGTGATCAGGTTGAAACCGTGCACGTACGCCTCGGAGAGGCCGCCGCCGCCGGTGTTGAGCGGCAGCCGGCCGCCGATCTCCAGGGCGCCCCCCTCGGTGAAGGCCGCGCCCTCGCCGCGCCCGCAGAAGCCGTAGCCCTCCAGGGAAAGCGGGATGAGCGGGGTGAAGGCGTCGTAGATCTGCGCGACGTGCACGTCCTGCGGCCCGAAGTCGGCCTGCTTCCACAGCTGCCGGGCGGCGGTCCAGGCCGGGCCGGTCAGTGGGTCGTCGTTCCAGTAGTTGACCATCCCGTGGTGCTGGGCGGGCAGGCCCTGGGCGGCGGAGTGGACGTACACGGGCCGGTGGCGGCAGTCGCGGGCCCGCTCGGCGGAGACCAGGACGCACGCCAACGCGCCGTCCGTCTCCAGGCAGTTGTCGAAGAGGCAGAGCGGCTCGCTGATCCAGCGCGAGGTCATGTACATCTCGCGGGTCAGCGGCCGCTCGTACATCATCGCGGCCGGGTTCTGGTTGGCCCGGTTGCGGCAGGCGAGCGCGACGTTGAAGAGGTGGTCGCGGGTGGCGCCGTATTCGTGCAGATAGCGGCGGGCCAGCAGGCCGATCTCGTCGGCCGGGCGCAGCAGCCCGAAGGGCCGGGTCCACTGCCCGGGGGTCGGCAGCTGCACCTGGGTGTTCTTCCAGGGCCGCGGCCCCGAGCCGCGCTTGCGGGAGCGCCAGGCGACGCCGACGTGCGCCTGGCCGGTGGCGATGGCGGCGGCCAGATGGGCCACCGTCGCGCAGGAACCGCCGCCGCCGTAACCGACCTTGGAGAAGAAGGTGACGTCCCCGGCGCCGATCGCCTTGGCTATCTCGACCTCTTCGGTCTCCTCCATGGTGTACGAGGCGAAGGCGTCCACCTCCGAGGGGGCGATCCCGGCGTCGTCGAGCGCGGCGACGATCGCCCGGCAGGCCAGCGTCTTCTCGGGATCCGGGAGTCGTTTGGCGAACGGGGTCTGTCCGATGCCGGCTATCGCCGTCGCGTCCTTGAGGGTCGCGCCCATCGCCACCTCCGGGGTCCGTCGTCCGTACTGACAGCCGAGGAGGCTACCGCTAATCTGACGGGTAGTCAGCTACTGGGATGCCACCGGTCCGCACTCGGCGGCCGGAACTTCTTCCGCGGGAGGCAGTGCGATGGGCGACGACGCGGCGGTGCGGGCGGACCTGGAGCACGGCACCATCCCCCGCCTGGTGCGCGCCGCCGCCCGGCGGTACGGCCCCCGGGAGGCGGTGGTCGAGGGCCGCACCCGGGTCAGCTACGCGGAACTCGGCGAACGCGTCGAGCGGGCGGCCGCCGCCTGCATCGCCTCCGGCGTCACCCCCGGCGACCGGGTCGCCGTCTGGGCGCCCAACACCCTCGACTGGATCGTCTCGGCCCTCGGCGCGGTCACCGCCGGCGCGGTCCTCGTCCCCGTCAACACCCGCTTCAAGGGCACCGAGGCCGCCCACCTCCTGCACCGCACCCGCGCCCGGCTGCTCTTCGTCACCGGCACCTTCCTCGGCACCTCCTACGTGGCCGCCCTGCGCCGCGCGACCGCGGAGACCGCGGGCGGACTCCCGCACCTGGAACAGGTGGTGGTGCTCTCGGTCAGCGCGCCCGAGGGCTACCGGACCTGGAAGGAATTCCTCGCCGCCGGCGACCGGATCACGACCGGGGAAGTCCGGCGCCGCGCCGACGCGGTGCGGCCCGGCACCCCCTCCGACATCATCTTCACCTCGGGCACCACCGGCAGCCCCAAAGGTGCCGTCATCACCCACGAGCAGACCCTGCGCTGCTACGGCGTCTGGAGCGAACTGGCCGGCCTGCGCGCGGGCGACCGCTACCTGATCGTCAACCCGTTCTTCCACACCTTCGGCTACAAGGCGGGCATCATCGCCTGCCTGCTCCGGGGCGCGGTGATGGTGCCGCAGCCGGTGTCCAGCGTGGACACCACGCTGGCCAACCTCGCCGCCGAACGGATCTCGGTCCTGCCCGGCCCGCCCACCCTGCACCAGTCCCTCCTCGACCACCCGGCCCGCGGCGCCCACGACCTGAGCGCGCTGCGCCTGGTGGTGACCGGCGCGGCCGTGGTGCCGCTCCAGCTCGTCGAGCGGCTGCGCGGCGAGCTGGGCGTCCGCACGGTCCTGACGGCGTACGGACTCTCCGAGGCGAGCGGCCTGGTCACGATGTGCCGGCGCGGCGACGACCCGGGGGTCATCGCCGCGACCTCGGGCCGCGCGATCCCCGACACGGAGGTACGGGTCCTCGCCGGGCCGGGGGAGCCCGGCGAGGTGCTGGTGCGCGGCCACCACGTCATGCGCGGCTACTTCGAGGACCCGGAGGAGACCGCGAAGGCCGTGGACGCCGACGGCTGGCTGCACACCGGCGACGTCGGCGTCCTCGACCCGGCCGGCAACCTCCGGATCACCGACCGCATCAAGGACATGTTCATCGTCGGCGGCTTCAACGCCTATCCCGCCGAAATAGAGCAACTCCTCGGCCGCCACCCGGACATCGCCGACGTCGCCGTCATCGGCATCCCCGACCCACGCCTCGGCGAGGTCGGCAAGGCCTACGCGGTCCGCCGCCCCGGCGCGGCCCTCACCGCGGACGACCTGATCGCCTGGTCCCGCCGCGAGATGGCCAACTACAAGGTCCCGCGGGAGGTCGCCTTCGTGACGGAGCTGCCGCGGAATGCGGGTGGGAAGGTCTTGAAGGGCCGTTTGCGGCGGGGGTGACTTCCCACGTTTTTGGCTGCGGCGCCGCGGTGGTTTCTCGCCGTTGCGCCTGCGGCGGGCGTGGTGTTGTCGGGTGCGGTGACGGGCCTCCGGGGCCGGTTGTGTGGACTGCTGACGCTTTACGTCCACACAACCGGCCCCTCCGGCCCGTCCCCTCCCGTGAGAGGGAAAGTTTGGGCCGGTGGGGGTGCACGTAATGCCTACGTGCGCGCAGGCAACGGATGACGCCCGCCCCCAACCAGCTCTTACCTCCCACTCACGGGAGGGGGTGGGCCGGAGGACGAAGTCTGGAGGGCCGGCACCGCACCCGACACACCACGCCCGCCGCCAGGCGCAACGGCGAGACGACCCGCGGCGCCGCAGACAGGTACGTGCGGGGCGCCGCAACGCGCAACGGCGAGCGAGCCCCGCGGCGGGAAAGCCGGGTACGTGGGGCTAACGAACCGCACGTACCCAGTCAGGGCGGCGGCCCGCGAGGCCCACCACCCTGTCCAGGAGGGGCGCGTCCTCCGGTACCGGGACCACGCTGCCGAACAGCGGGCCGTTCGCGCTGTCCTCCGCCCAGGAGGACAGCAGCTCGTACGACAGCTGGAGGGCGTCCGGGTCGGGCACGTACTCCTGGCCGGTGGCGCGGGCCAGGTCCCAGCCGTGGAGCACCAGCTCGTTGAGCGCGACCCGGCCCGCGACGGCGCCCGGGAGCGTGACGCCGCCCGCCTGCGTCTCGCCCTGCCACGCGTCCGGCGCGCGCCAGGCCGCCGTCATCCCCGCCAGGTTGCGGTCCAGCTCCGCGCGCCAGCCGGGGTCCACGTCCGGCCGCATCGCGTCGGGGGACAGCCGGGTCGCCGGTCCGAGGTCCTTGCGCGCCACGTCCTGGAAGGCGGCGGCCAGGCCGACGAGATGGCCCAGCAGATGGCGCACCGCGTACTTCTCGCACGGCGTGGGCGCATCGAGCTGCTGCTCGGCCGTTCCCGCGGCCAGTCGCGAGACCTCCCGGGCCTGCGCCGCGAAGTCGATCATCTCGGTCATCGTGCGGTTCCTTCCGTCCTGCGGAGCGCTTGTCGTCTGCCGGCCGGCCGCCGTATCCGCCGGCCACCCCCACAGTGCAGACTCCGCACGCCGGAAGAACTCATCGCCACACCGGACATCCGGCGAGGCGGCCGCGCGCCGGCCAGGGGCCGGGCCTCCGGCGGTGGGCCGAGCGGCTCACCGCCGCCCGTACCGCTCCCGCAGCGCCGCCTTCAGTACCTTGTTCAGCGGGCCGCCGCGCGGCAGCTCGGCGGTGGTTTCCAGCTGTTCCGGCAGCTTCTGCGCCATCACGCCGGCCGCCCGCAGGTGCGCGGTCAGCGCGTCGAGGGTGAGCGGCGGGGCGGCCGGGTCGGCGGGCGTGATCACCGCGCAGACCCGTTCGCCGCGTTCCCGGTCCGGCAGTCCGATGACGGCCGCCTCGGCGACCGCCGGATGGGTCTGCACCAGTTCCTCGACCTCCTGGGCCGAGATGTTCTCGCCCTTGCGGATGATGATGTCCTTGAGCCGTCCGGTGAGCACGAGGTGCCCGTCGGGGCGCAGCCGGCCCAGGTCGCCGGTGTGGAAGTACCCGTCGGCGTCGAACGCCTCCGCGGTCAGTGCCGGATCGGTGTACCGCCGGAAGAGCATCGGGCCCTTGAGGGTCACCTCCCCGGTCTCCCCGGGCGCCGCCTCGCTCCCGTCGGGCCGGACGAGGCGTATTTGGGCCCCCATCACCGGCCGGCCCACCGTCCGCGCCAGCTGGTCGTCGCTGTCGTACGGCGTGCCCATCGCGATCATCGGGCACTCGGTCATGCCGTAGCCGTGCACCACCGCACACCCCAGCTCCCGCCCGGCCGCCGAGTACAGCTCCGGAGACATCGGGGCACCGCCGCCCGACAGCACCCGGAGCGTCGGGATCAGCCGCCCGGCGTCCGGGCGGTCCCGCCGGTACCGCCGGGACTCGTCCAGGAACGCCTGGTAGAACGCGGTGCTGCCGCCGGCCATGGTCACCCCGTACCGCCGGTAGACCGCGGCCGCCCGGCCCGGCTCGAAGCTGTCCAGCACGACCGCGGGAAAGCCGCTGACCAGCATGGCGATGACGTAGTCCGGCCCGGCGATGTGCGCGTACGGGAAGGCGATCGAGCCGATGTCCTGGGCGGACATCCCGAGCGCGGTCGCCAGCCCGACGCCGCCGGCGATCAGACTCGCGTCGGTGTGCTCCACGCCCTTGGGTGACGAGGTGGTCCCGGAGGTGTAGTAGATCCAGCGCGTCCCGTCGCGCTCCGGCACGTCGTCCGGCAGCCCGGACGGATCCCCTACGGGCAACCCGCCCCCCACCGGCACCACCCGCACGCCGTCCCCGGCCGCCTTACGGGCCATCGCCGCGTAGTCGAAGCCGCGCCACTCGCCCGGGACGAGTACGTACTCCGCCGCCGACTCCGCCAGGATGAAGCCGACTTCGCGCTCCCGGTGCAGCGGAATGACCGGCGTCTGCACGGCCCCGAGCCGGGCCAGCGCCAGCGAGACGAGCACCGTCCCGATCCGCGTCGGCAACTGCCACGCCACCCGCGTCCCGGCCCCGATCCCCAGCCCCCGCAACCCGGCGGCCACCCGCAACGCCTCGTCCCGCACCCCGTCGAAGCTGACGCTCCGCCCCTCCGCGTCGAAGAACATCGGCGCCCCCCGCGACGCCTCCGCCCGATACTCCACCAACTCCCAGAGCGACCGCACACGACCGACCTCGAACACGACGCGCCTCCTGACTCCGGGGGACGGGTGGGGCGCACTGTAGCAGCGGATCTGATGAAGCGTCAGATTCCGCGCACACGCGAACGGCAGCGGGACCATGCGCTGTCACATGGTCCCGCTGCCGAGGTGCTCAGGTGGTGCCGTCGTAGGGACCGCGCCGGGTCAGGGCATGTGCTTGTCCGCCGGGGCGACAGGCGTGTGGTTGTCCCCCAGGGCGACGGCGGTGCCGGACGCGACCTGGCTCCCGGTGATCGGGGCGTGGTGGTCGAACGTCGAGACCTGGCCGGATATGGGACGGGTGCTGTCCGCCATCGCCGGTGTGGCGGCCGCACCCGCCGCGGCAACCGTGAGAGCGGTGAGAAGGACGGCCTTGTAAGCGCGGGTCATGCTGGTTCCTCCGTTAGCGATGGGGTGGCAGTGCATTGAGCGTAGGGAGGGTTTCGCGGACTTCAGCCACACGATCGAGCGCATGGCCGGAAACCGGTGCAGGTCGGCCGGATTGCCGAAGTCTGTGCAGATATGCGCGTGTGCAGACCTGCGCGTGTGCGGAAATGCCGCAGGGACCGTTACCGATGGCTCCCCTCCGTGCCATCGGAACGGCCCCTGCGATCCCCCGAACCCCTCCGGTGCGTGCTACTTGGGCTCGCCCAAGGCGTCGCCGATCGGCTTGCCGATGGGCTGGTGGTGGTCCAGCGGCTTGATGATGTCCTCACCGGGCGTCGCCGGCTGGTCGTTCTTGCCCACGATGCGACGGCCGTTGGGGCCGATGATGGGCTGGTGGTGGTCGAGCGGCTTGATGATGTCCCGCTCGTTGGGCTGGGTGTTCTCGGTGGCCAAGCTGATCAACTCCTGTTTGGGCGCTTGTTTCCGGCCACCCGGCCGGCGACTCCCCCGTGGGTCGCCGGACAGGTGCGTCGGGGCCGAACACCATAACGGTGGGGCCAACTGACCGAACCGCTTGCCCCCCGAGGCGGCGGGTCGGTGAGTAGAAGACTGGCCCGACGCGATGAACGATCGATAAACGTCCGCGTCCAGCGCCGTCGCCGCGTGTTGCCGGCCGCGGTTCGCGCAGGTCAGGCGGCTGCCACCGGACGCAGCAGACGGCGCACCGCGGCTCCTTCCGGGGAATCCAGCCGCTCGTAGACGCTCAGCGCCTCCTGCCAGCACACCCGGGCCCGGCCGGTCTGGCCCACGCCGTCCAGGGCGCGCCCGAGCAGGGTCAGGACGTTGGCGTGCCACCACTCGCCGCCGATGGCCCGGAGGGCGGTCAGGGCCTGTTCGGCGTGGTTGGCGGCCTGCGCGGGGTGACCGGCGGTCAGGTCGGTCTCGGCCAGGCGGAAGTACGTCATGCCCTCCCAGAAGCGCTGCCGGCTCGCCTGGAAGATCGCCAGGGCCTTGTTGAGTTGCTCGGTGGCGTCCTCCAGCCGCTGTGCGCGGGTGAAGGCCAGCCCGAGCGCGTACATCCCGTTGGCCAGCCGCCGGGTGGCGCCCAGCTCCCGGTAGATCGCGATGCCTTCCTGCGCCAGCCGGATCGCGGTGTCCACCCGGTCGGTGGCCAGGTGGACCCGCGACAGGTTGCACAGGGCGCTGGCCTCCGACGGCTTGTTGCGGTCCTCACGGAACGCGCTGAGCGCCTGCGTGAGGTACGCCTCGGCGTCGGCGTGGCGGCTCTGCGAGTTCGCGATGATGCCGCGGTCGTTCGGCGCGTACGAGGAGGCGAAGGCGTCCTTGGTGGCGAGGCCCAGCAGCATGGCCGACTGGGCGTGCTCGTCCGCCTTGTCGAACCGGCCGGCGAGGGTGTGCACGTTGGTGAGCGCGACGTGGATGCGGGCCTGGGCGCGCTGGTAGTCCAGCGCACGGGCGGCCTCCAGCAGGGCCATGTTCACGTGCTCGTACTGCCGGGAGTCCGCACCGGATTCGGCGAGGTCCTGCGCCAGCAGCAGCAGGTCCACCGCCCGCCGCAGGGTCTTCGGGCCGGCCGACTGCTGGGCGCACGCCAGCAGGCACCGGGCCTCGGCGAAGAGCCACTCCAGGGCTCCTATGCGGTCGGTGAAGGTGAGCCCCGCGTACTGCGGGCACGCCATGTGGTCGGCCAGCCGGTCGCCCGGGCGCTCCAGGGTGTAGACCTCCTTGGCCGTCGCCAGGTAGAAGTCCAGCAGCCGGGAGAGCGCCGCGTCCCGTTCCGAGGGCGGGTGCTCGTCCCGTTCCGCGCACACCCGGGCGTACAGCCGGACCAGGTCGTGGAAGCGGTAGCGACCCGGCGCCGCGGACTCCAGGAGGCTGGCGTCGACGAGGGATTCGATCAGGTCTTCCGCCGAGTCGGCGTCCATGTCCAGCAGGGCGGCCGCGGCGGCGAGCGAGATGTCCGGGCCGTCGGCGAGGCCCAGCAGCCGGAACGCCCGTGCCTGGTGCGGCTCCAGCTGCCCGTAGCCCAGCTCGAAGGTGGCGGTGACCGCGAGGTCACCGGCCCGGAGCTCGTCCAGCCGCCGGCGTTCGTCGGCGAGCTTGCGGGCGAGGGTGGAGACCGTCCACGTACGCCGGGCGGCGAGCCGGGAGGCGGCGATGCGGATCGCCAGGGGCAGGAAGCCGCAGGCGCCGACCACCGCCATCGCCGACTGCCGTTCGGCGGTGACCCGTTCCTCCCCGACGATGCGGGTGAAGAGCTTCAGCGCCTCCTCGGGGCTCATCACGTCGACGTCGATGAGGTACGCGCCCGCCAGGTCGATCAGCCGGGCGCGGCTGGTGATCAGCGCCGCGCACCCTTCCGAGCCGGGCAGCAGCGGCCGTACCTGCGCCGCGTCCCGGGCGTTGTCCAGCAGGGCCAGCACCCGGCGCCCGGCGAGGGTGGAGCGGTAGAGGGCCGCGCGCTCCTCCAATCCGTCCGGAATGGAGGAGTCCGGTGTGCCGAGGGCCCGCAGGAAGGCGCCCAGTACGGCTTCGGGTTCGGACGGGGTGTGGCCGGCGCCCTGGAGGTCGACGTAGAGCTGGCCGTCGGGGAAGTGCTCGCGGGCGGCGTGCGCGACATGCACGGCGAGGGTGGTCTTGCCGACGCCGCCGATGCCGGTGAGCGCGGAGACGGCCATGACACTGCCCTCGGCGGTGGCCAGTTGCTTGCCGAGCTCGTCGACGAAGGCGCTACGGCCGGTGAAATCGGCCACCGTGGCCGGAAGTTGCTGCGGCCGGACCACGACGGGGTCGGCGGCGTCCGGGCCGTCGATGACGACGGGCGGCGCGTCGAGATCGGTGTCCGCCCGCAGAATCCGCTGCTGCAGCTCCGACAGCGAGGCGCACGGCTCGACGCCCAGTTCGTCGTCGAGGAGGCGCCGGGTGTCGGTGTAGACCGCGAGTGCCTCCGCCTGGCGGCCGCTGCGGTACAGGGCCAGCATCAGCAGTTCGCGCAGGCGCTCGCGCAGGGGGTGGGCGGCGGTCAGGGCGGTGAGTTCGGAGACCGCGTCGGCGTGGTGGCCGAGTTCGAGGTCCAGTTCGAGGCGGGCCTCGATGAGGGACAGCCGCCACTCGTGGAGGCGGGTGCGCTGGGTGTCGGCGTACGGGCCGGCCAGGCCGGCCAGCGGCTCGCCGTCCCACAACGCCAGCGCCCGGTCGAGGAGTTCCCGGGCCCCGGCCCGGTCGCCGGCCGCCCGGGACTTCTCCGCCTCGGAGGCGTACTGCTCCGCGTGGTCGTGGTCGAGATCCAGCGGGCAGCCGTCCACCGGCCGCAGCGCATAGCCGCCCGACTCGCTGACCAGGGCCGCGGCGTCGTCGCCCAGTGCCTTGCGGAGCCGGGACGCGTACGTCCGCAGCGCGGCGAGCGCGGCGTGCGGCGGTTCGTCGCCCCACAGGGCGTCGACCAGCTCGGGCGCGGTGGCGGTCCGCCCGCCGCGCAGCAGTAGTGCGGCCAGCAGCGCTCGCTGCTGCGGGGAGCCCGCCGCCAACGGCGTTGCGCCGCGCCAGGCCCGTACGGGACCGAGCACGGTGAAGCGGAGCCGCTCCCGCCCCGGACCGTCGTCCATGGTGTCCCCCTGCCCTGTGGCATCCATCCGCGCTGTATGCGCCCTCTCGCTGTATGCACCTACTCGCTGTGCGCAACGGCCAGTCTGCCTTGTCGCGCCCCCTTACGTCAGTAGGGGTCCGGACCGTGCACAAAGCCTCCTCGCCTGATGGTGCCGGGGGCGCCGGGGCGCATGGCAGGGGCGCGGAGGGTCGGCTTCCGTGCGCCCCTGGGGCAGTTGGTACGTGTCAGGGGCACGGGAGACGCGTGCGCGGGCAGGCCCGGCGGGCCGCCCGGGCCGCACCGCAGGTCTGCCTTCCGACTAGCTGACGGACCGTCAGTTACGCGCTACCGTGACCGCATGGAGACCTTCCCCAGGATCATCTCGGTGGACGACCACACGGTGGAGCCCCCCACCGTCTGGCGGGACCGGCTCCCGTCGAAGTACCAGGACACCGGCCCCCGCATCGTCCGGGCACCGCTCGCGGAAATGACCTTCGTGGGCGGCAAGTTCGCCCCGAAGATGGGCGCCCCGGGGGACGACGGGCCGATAGCCGACTGGTGGGTCTACGAAGACCTGCACCGGCCGCTGACCCGCCTCGACACCGCCGTCGGCTACGCCCGCGACGACATCAAGCTCGAAGGCATCACGTACGAGCAGATGCGCCCCGGCTCCTACAGCGTCCCCGAGCGGCTCGCCGACATGGACGTCAATCACGTGCAGTCCGCCTTGTGTTTCCCCACCTTCCCCCGTTTCTGTGGCCAGACCTTCACCGAGGCCAAGGACCGCGAGCTCGGCCTGCTGGGGGTGCGCGCGTACAACGACTGGATGGTGGAGGAATGGTGCGGCCCGCAGGCGCAGGGCCGGCTGATCCCGCTCACCCTCGTCCCCCTCTGGGACGCGGACCTGGCGGCCGCGGAAGTACGGCGCAACGCGGCCCGCGGCGTACGGGCGGTCTGCTTCAGCGAGATCCCGCCCCACCTGGGGCTGCCCAGCATCCACACCGACTACTGGGACCCGTTCCTGCGGGCCTGCGACGAGACCGGCACGGTCATCGCCATGCACATCGGCTCGTCGTCGAAGATGCCCTCCACCTCGGCCGACGCGCCGCCCGCCGTCGGCTCGACGATCACCTTCGCCAACTGCTGCTTCTCGATGACCGACTGGCTGATGAGCGGCAAGTTCGACCGCTTCCCCCGGCTGAGGATCATGTACGCCGAGGGCCAGATCGGCTGGATCCCCTACATCCTGGAGCGCGCCGACGTCGTCTGGGAGGAGAACCGCGGCTGGGGCGGCGTCGCCGACAAGGTCCTCCGGCCGCCCTCCGAACTCTTCGCCGAGCACGTTCACGGCTGCTTCTTCGACGACGCCTTCGGCCTGCGCAACCTGGACGCGATCGGCGTCGGCAACGTCCTGTACGAGACGGACTACCCGCACTCCGACTCCACCTGGCCCAAGTCGAGGGAGGTCGGCGAGGCCCAGATGGGCCACCTGCCGCCGGACGTGGTGGAACGCATCGTCCGCGGCAACGCGATCGACCTGCTCGGCCTGACGGCGGAGGGCCTCTGGGCGGGCTGAGCCGGAAGCCGTGAGTCCGTCCTGGCAGCCGCGCGGTACGGCCGCCGGGTTCCGGGCCGGGCGGAACGACGCCGGGCGCGGGCCCGGGGTCAGTACCGGTACCCGGGCCAGTGCGGATCCTCCCAGCGGGCCTCGCCCGTGAGGCCGAGCAGCCGTACGCGGTGCAGCAGTTCCTCCGGAGCGCCCTGGGACCGCAGCCGGGCCGGCGCGTGCCGGACCAGCCAGCCGGTGAGCTCGGCACACAGCTCGTCCTCGCCCTCCCAGGCGTCCCAGGGCAGCTCGTCCCCGAGCAGGTCGTACGCCCAGCGGTCCACCGCCTCGGCCAGCCGCCGGTCGGCCACGGGCCCGGTCTGCGCCGCCCATGCCGCGAGCCACGGGGTGAGCGTGCCGGACGCCTCGGCGCAGCAGGCGAGGACCTCGTACGCGGGGACGGCGGCGCGGGGGTCCGTGAGCGTGTGTGCCCACCAGGCGCACAGGAACTCCCGCACCGCCGCGGCCTGCCCGTCCGGCCACGCCTGCCACCGCCCCCGGGCGAGCGCCCGGCCGACCTCCTCCATGCCGAAGAGCGGCTCGACCCGCCCGGCGACCAACTCCCCGGCGAGCTGCGGCAGGATCCGCCGCAGCACCTCCCCGGGAAACTCCCAGTCGACCGCCTTCCAGGTACGCCGCAGGAGATCGGGCTCCAGCACCACGTCCGCCACCTTCAGCTGCGCCAGCTCCTCCGCGCTGCCCCAGTGGCAGTCACAGTTGTACTCGTCGGGATGGGCGGCCATCCCACGGAAGGTGCCGGCCAGCCCCTCCAGCGCGGCATCCAGCCGGAGCGGCGGACGGGGATCGATCACGTCGGCGCACATCGTGAACCGGCTTTCATGACTCCGCACACCGGCTCCCACCGGGCGAAGAGAGCGACCTTACCGGAGGGGTCCACCCCGCCACCCACCCCCGCAGACCGTCGCGCTGAGGGCCTGGCCGGTGAGCGGTTCGGGCGGAGCGGCAGGTTTTCCACAGGGATCACCACGCACGGCGACCCGCCCGTACTCTGAGAGTCACGAGATGGACAGAGAGGGGCAAGGCCGTGACGTCAGATGCCACTCCGGACCCGTACGCCGAGCCGGTGGTCTTCGGGCAGCGTATGCAGATCCTGCGGACCCGGAGGGGGATGAGCCGCACTGTCCTGGCCGGCCTGCTGGGGAAGTCGCCGAGTTGGGTCAAGCAGGTCGAGGGCGGACGGCTGCACATGCCCAAGCTGCCCACGATCTTGCGCATCGCGGAGGCTCTCCGCGTAGGGGACCTGGCCGATCTCACGGGTGACCAGTCGATGTCGGTCGGCCTCTTCGCAGGCCCCGGGCATGCCCGGCTGCCGCAGGTACGTGCTGCCCTGGACGCCTTTCCGCTGACCGCTCAGCAGGAGGCGCCGGCTCCCAGCCACCTCCGGGAACGCCTCACCCGTGCCTGGCGCGCCCGGCATTCCTCCCCGAATCACCGGGAGGTCATCGGCGCACTTCTGCCGTCTCTCCTCCGGGACGCCCAACTCGCCGTGTTGCAGGCGGACTCCGCGCGGGAGCGGCGGGTGGCGCAAGGGTTGCTCTCGGAGGCGTACAGCCTCAGCCAGTTCTTCCTCGCGTACCAGCCGGACGCCTCCTTGCTCTGGCGAGTGGTGGAGCGCGGAATGATCGCAGCCCAGGAATCGGAGGACCCGCACGTCATCGGGATGGCCGCCTGGCTGGCGACACAGGCGCACCGCGACAGCGGGCATGCGCATTTCGAGGCCGCGGATGCGGTGAATCTGGAGGCCCTCCGCTATCTCGAAGCCTTCCTGCCCGAGGCGAGCGACGACGTCCTCGCCATCGCCGGAGCGCTGCAGTTCGAAGCGGGGTACACCGCGGCGCGCCGGGGCGAAACCGGAACCGCCTGGCGGTACTGGGACACGGCCCGCGCCGTGGCGGAGCGGCTCCCCGCCGACTACTACCACCCCATGACCTCGTTCTCCCGCGCCGTCATAGGGGCCCACGCGGTCACGGTCGCGGTCGAGCTGCACGCGGGAGCGGAGAGCGTACGGCAGGCATCCGCGGCGGACGCGACGACGATTCCGTCCCGGCCGCGCCGGGCGCGGCATCGCATCGAGGAGGCCCGCGGCTATCAGCTCGACAGACAGGCGGAGGCCGCCCTCGCCGCTCTCGGCAAGGCGCACGAGGCGGCACCGGAGACCGTCCGCTACAACGGCTACGCGCGGCGCATCGTGCTGGAAGAGACGGAGTCGAAGAGCCCGGCGCAGCGCCGTCGTGCCAGCGAACTGGCCGTGAAGATAGGGGTATTGGCCGCGTGAACAGAGGGGTACAAACTGTGCCCCTTCCCCCTTCTTCGGGGTCCTACGGTCGTTCCTCGTACGACCGATGAGGACCCCCGCGGCCGCATGCAGGGCGGCCCGGGGGCATGGCCAACCTGAGGAAAGCAGGTCGACATGCCGGACTGTATCGCCCGCATCTTCGAGTCGCTCGGGGAGCTGTTACCGCCCGCTTCCGGGCGGCCTCGGCCGGAAGGCGCGTACGTACCCACTCCGTCGCCCACCGTGGAGGTGGTCACGCGATGAACCAGCCACCACCGACGATCACGAGGCTGTTGCCGTGGACGACGCCCGAGGGGAAGACCTGCATTCTCGTCAGTGACGGCGGACCCCAGGGCGGCTTCTCGTTCCTGGCGGACCGCTTTGAAGCCGTACAGCTGGAGATGGCGCTGGGGCTGATCGAGCACGCCGCCGACCTGCTCGCGGACAGCGAGGCGACGGACAAGGAGCTGCGGTTCCTGTGCTGCCAGTTGCGGGCCACATTGGTCGATGTCCACCGTGTCGCCGTCAGCCGGGGAGAACGGTTGGCCGGTGACAACGAGACGGTAGGCGAGTGATCAACCCCCTTCGGGGTCTTGCCGCGCTCGTTCGGCGCGTTCTGCGTGCCCGAGCGAGCGCGGCTGCCGGCCTGCTGTTCCCATCCCTTGCCTGATGAAGCGCCAGGCACGACGATGTCCGCGCGAGTCCGAGCTGACGGTGTGTCAGCTATGGGAGGCATCCGGGCGGAGGCGGCGATGGGTGAGGGCGGCGTGTGGCGGCCTGGGGGTGGCGGGCGGCTGGCGTACGGGATGCAGTTGCCGGTGCAGGCGCAGAGCAGGGTGTTCGCGGAGGAGTGGGAGGCCGGGGCGGGGCCGCGGGACCTGGTGGAGATCGCGCGGGCCGCGGACCGGGGCGGGTTCGCGTACGTCGCCTGCTGTGAGCATCTGGCGATCCCGCGGCGGCTGGCGGAGGCGATGGGGACCGTGTGGTACGACCCGGTGGCCACGCTCGCGCATCTGGCCGCGGTGACGGAGCGGGTGCGGCTGCTGAGCCATGTGGCGGTGGTCGCCTTCCGGCATCCGCTGCTCACCGCGAAGCAGTACGCGACGCTCGACCGGTTGTCGGGCGGGCGGCTGATCCTGGGTGTGGGCGCCGGGCACGTGGCGGAGGAGTTCGAGGCGCTGGGGGTGGACTTCGCGCGGCGGGGCGCGGTGCTCGACGAGACGATCGATGCGCTGAAGGCGGCGCTCGGGCCGGAGGAGTTCCCCGAGTTCGTCGGCGAGCGGTTCGCGTTCGATGGGCTGGGGCAGGCGCCGCGGCCCGTACAGACGCCCCGGCCGCCGATCTGGGTGGGCGGCTCCTCGCCCGCCGCCGTACGCCGGGCCGCGGAGCGCGGGGACGGCTGGCTGCCGCAGGGGGACCGGCGGGAGCAGCTGCCCCGGCAGATCGCGACGCTCCGGGCGGCGCGGGAGGCGGCGGGGGTCACCGAACCGGTGGTGATCGGGGCGATCGCCGAGCCGGTGTACGTGGGGGAGCCGGGCTGGGACGTCGGGCGGCACACCGTCCGGGGCAAGCCGGAGGCGGTCGCCGAGTCGTTGCGGGCGTACGCGGAGATGGGCGTGCGGCAGATCCAGGTGCGGTTCCGCAGCCGGAGTCGGGCCGAACTCGTCGATCAGATGGCGGCGTTCGGGGCGGAGGTCGCCCCACACCTCTGCGTGTGACACGCGGCTTCGGCAGGGACACATGGCTCCGCACCTTCATCCAGTAGGGAGTACCGGCATGGGCAAGCTCGACGGGCGGGTCGTTCTCATCACCGGGGCGGCGCGTGGGCAGGGTGAGCAGGAGGCACGGCTGTTCGCGGCGGAGGGGGCGCGGGTCGTGCTGGCCGACGTCCTCGACGAGCAGGGCGAGGCCGTCGCGAAGGAGATCGGCGAGGCCGCGCGCTACGTCCATCTGGACGTGAGCCAGGAGGAGCAGTGGGTGGCGGCGGTGGCGGCCGCCCGGCAGGCGTACGGGAAGGTCGACGGGCTGGTCAACAACGCCGGGATCCTGCGGTTCAACGAGCTGACCGCCACCCCGCTGGCCGAGTTCCAGCAGATCGTGCAGGTCAACCAGGTCGGGGCGTTCCTCGGGATCAAGACGGCCGCGCCGGAGATCGCGGCGGCCGGCGGCGGCACGATCGTGAACACGGCGTCGTACACGGGTGTGACGGGGATGGCGTACGTCGGGGCGTACACCGCGACCAAGCACGCGATCGTGGGGCTGACCCGGGTCGCGGCGCTGGAGCTCGCGGCGAAGAGGATCCGGGTGAACGCCGTCTGCCCGGGCGCGATCGACACCGCCATGAGCAACCCCGCCCAGCTCGACCCCACGGCCGACGCCGACGAGGCCGCGGCGGCGCTGGACGAGCTGTACCGCAAGCTGGTGCCGCTGGGGCGGGTGGGGCGGCCGGAGGAGGTCGCACGGCTCGCGCTGTTCCTGACGTCCGAGGAGGACTCGGCGTACATCACGGGACAGCCGTTCGTGGTGGACGGGGGCTGGCTGGCCGGGGTGAGCGTCCTCTGACGCAGTTCATCTGATGCTGCGTCAGGTAATGCCGTCCGGTGCTCTTGACGGTGCTGGGCGGTGGTGGAACAGTCGGCGCAATCGAGAGCTGACGGTTCGTCAGATAGTCGTCGGGCGGGCGCCCCGGACACGCGCGCCGGGGCCCGCCGGGCGGCGGATACAGGGACGGTGATCCACTGTGGAATTCGGCCTCTTCGTACAGGGATACGTGGGCAAGCGGGCCAGGACCGACCCGCTCGCGGAGCACAAGGCGCTGATGGAGGAGACCGAGTACGTCATCCAGGCGGACGCCTCCGGGTTCAAGTACGCCTGGGCGTCGGAGCACCACTTCCTGGAGGAGTACTCCCACCTCTCCGCCAACGACGTCTTCCTCGGCTACCTCGCCCACGCGACCGGGCGGATCCACCTCGGGTCCGGGATCTTCAACCCGTTGGCGCAGGTCAACCACCCGGTGAAGGTCGCCGAGAAGGTCGCGATGCTCGACCACCTCTCCGAGGGGCGCTTCGAGTTCGGCAGCGGGCGGGGCGCCGGTTCGCACGAGATCCTCGGCTTCCTGCCGGGCATCACGGACATGAACCACACCAAGGAGATCTGGGAAGAGACCATCGCCGAGTTCCCGAAGATGTGGCTCCAGGAGGAGTACCCCGGGTTCCAGGGCAAGCACTGGCAGCTGCCGCCCCGGAAGGTCTTCCCCAAGCCGTACGGGGCCTCGCACCCGGCGATGTGGTACGCGGCCGGGTCGCCGTCCTCGTACGCGATGGCGGCCCGGAAGGGGCTGGGCGTGCTCGGCTTCAGCGTCCAGAAGGTCGGCGACATGGAGTGGGTGCTGGAGCAGTACAAGACGGCGATCCGGGACGCCGAGCCGGTGGGCGACTTCGTCAACGACAACGTGATGGTGACGTCGACGGCGATCTGCGCCGAGACGCACGAGAAGGCGGTGCAGATCGCCGTCGACGGCGGGCTCAACTACCTGCAGTCGCTGGTGTTCCGGTACCACGACACCTTCCCGCGGCCGGACGGCATTCCGGAGTGGCCCGAGCTGCTGCCGGACTACACCGCCGAGATCATCGAGCTGCTGATCGCCGAGGAGCTGATGATCTGCGGCGACCCCGACGAGGTGCTCGGGCAGTGCAAGCGCTGGGAGCAGGCCGGTGCCGACCAGCTGAGCTTCGGCCTGCCGATCGGCATCCCGTACGAGGACACCATGAACACGATCAAGCTGATCGGGGAGCACGTCATCCCGAAGATCGATACGGACCCGGTGCACCGGACGACCCGGTTCCGCCAGGCGGACGGCACCTGAGCCCAGCCGCTGACGGGACCGGCACCGCGCCGGCCGCGAGCCGGCAACCGAGGGGAGGCAATCGCCGTCATGCTCGACCACCTGATCAAGGGCGCGACCGTCGTGGACGGTACGGGCGCGCCCGCGTACCGCGCCGACGTCGGCATCCGGGGCGGCCGGATCGCCGCCGTCGCCGGGCCGGGCGGGGTGAGCGAGGAGTCGTCCTCGGCGGAGGACGCGACCGGGCTGGTCCTCGCCCCCGGCTTCGTCGATCCGCACACCCACTACGACGCCCAGCTGTTCTGGGACCCGTACGCGACTCCCTCGCTCAACCACGGTGTGACGACCGTGGCGGGCGGGAACTGCGGATTCACCCTCGCGCCCCTGCACCCCGCCCGCCCCGAGGACGCCGACTACACCCGGCGGATGATGTCCAAGGTGGAGGGCATGTCCCTGGTGGCGCTGGAGGAGGGCGCACCGTGGACCTGGCACTCGTTCGGGGAGTACCTCGACGCCCTGGAGGGGCGGATCGCCGTCAACGCCGGCTTCATGGTGGGGCATTGCGCGCTGCGCCGGTACGTGATGGGCCCGGACGCGGTGGGCGGGCAGCCGACCGGCCGGCAACTGGCCGAGATGCTCGCCCTCTTCCACGAGGCGATGGACGCGGGCGCCTGGGGGCTCTCCACCACCCAGTCGTCCACCCACTCCGACGGTGACGGCCGACCGGTCGCCTCCCGGCACGCCGGGCCGGACGAACTGCTCGCGCTGTCCCGGGCGGTCGCCGAGCACGAGGGCACCCAGATCGAGGCGATCGTGGCCGGCTGCCTGGACCGGTTCAGCGATGCCGAGATCGACCTGTTCGTGGAGATGAGCGCGGCGGCCGGGCGCCCGCTGAACTGGAACGTGCTGACCATCGACGCGGCCGTGCCGGACCGGGTGCCCCGGCAGCTGATACCGAGCGAGCGGGCCCGTAAGGCCGGCGGCCGGATCGTGGCGCTGACCATGCCGATCCTCACGCCCATGAACATGTCGCTGGGCACCTTCTGCGCGCTGAACCTGATCCCCGGCTGGGGCGAGGTCCTCGGGCTGCCGGTCGACGAGCGGATCGCCCGGCTCCGTGACCCCGCGGTCCGCGCGGAGATGCTGCGGCGCGCGGGCAGCGAGGAAGCCGGTGTCTTCCGGCGGCTCACCGACTTCGGCCGGTACGTCATCGGCGACACCTACTCCGCCGCGAACGAGGGCCTGACCGGCCGGGTCGTCCGGGACGTCGCCGCCGAGCGCGGCCAGGAGCCGTTCGCCTGCCTGGTGGAGATCTGCGCCAACGACCGGCTGCGGACGGTCCTGTGGCCCATGCCCACCGACAACGACCCGGACTCCTGGGCGCTGCGCGCCGAGACCTGGCAGCACGAGGACGTCCTGCTGGGCGGCTCGGACGCCGGGGCGCACCTGGACCGGATGTGCGGGGCGCCGTACACCACCCGGTTCCTCGGCGACTGTCTGCGCGGCCGGCAACTGGTCGGGCTGGAGCAGGCGGTGAAGATGCTGACCGACGACCCGGCGCGGCTCTTCGGACTGCGCGAGCGCGGCCAGATCCAGGAGGGCTGGCACGCGGACCTGGTCCTCTTCGACCCGGAGCGGATCGACGCGGGCAAGGCCACGCTGGTCCACGACCTGCCGGGGGACAGCCCGCGGCTGGACTCGAAGGCGATCGGCGTCACGGCGGTGTGGGTCAACGGCGTCGAGGCGATCCGCGCGGACCGGGTGACCGGCGCGACGCCCGGCACGGTGCTGCGGTCGGGCCGGGACACCAGGACGGTGAGCACCCGGTGAGCGGGAGCGTGGGCGGGAGGAAGCGGGCGGTGAGGTTCCGGTGACGGCGGCCGGTCAGCGGCTCTTCATCGGCGGTGAGTGGGCCGTGCCGGACGGCGGCCACTACGAGGTGATCGACCCGGCGACCGAGGAGACCGTGGGGCTCGCGCCCGAGGCGAGCCGTGACCAGGTCCACGCGGCGGCCGCGGCGGCCCGGGACGCCTTCGGTCCGTGGTCCCGGACCAGCCCCGAGGAGCGCGCGGCCGTCCTCTCCCGGGCCGCGGACCTCATGCAGCGCGACGCCGGCCGGTACGCCGAGCTCGCCCAGGCGGAGAGCGGCGCCACGACCGCGACGGCGCGCGGGATGCAGGTCGCGGTCGCGGTGGCCCGGTTCCGGCGGTACGCCAAGGGGGCGCTGGAACCGGTCGAGACGCCGCTGCCCCCGCAGATCAACGAGGCGGGCCCGATGGGCCGGGGCGGTGTGCTGGGCGCCCTGGCGGTCCGGCAGCCGGTCGGCGTGGTCACCTGCATCACCTCGTACAACAACCCGTGGGCCAACCCGGCCGGCAAGGTCGCCCCGGCCCTCGCCATGGGCAACACCGTCCTGGTGAAGCCCGCCCCGCAGGATCCGCTGTCGGTGTACCGGATGGCGGAGGCGCTGGAGGAGGCACTGACGGAGGCGGGGGCGCCGCCCGGTGTCGTGAACGTCGTCAGCGGGACCGCGGTCGCCGTGGGTGAGGCCGCCGTCGACTCGCCCGACGTCGACATGGTCAGCTTCACCGGCTCCACGGCCGTCGGGCAGCGCATCGCCGAGGTGTGCGGGCGCGGGATGAAGCGGCAGCTGATGGAACTGGGCGGCAAGGGGGCGGCGATCGTCTTCGGCGACGCCGATCTGGACTCCGCCGTCGCCGGGATCGGGACGACGTACGCCTTCTACAGCGGGCAGATCTGCACGGCGCCGACCCGGGCGCTCGTGCACCGCTCCGTGTACGACGCGTTCGTCGCCAAGCTCACCGCATACCTCGGGTTCCTGAAGGTCGGTGATCCGCGGGCCCGGGGGACCGTCGTCGGGCCCGTCATCTCCGCCGCGCACCGGGACCGCGTCGAGTCGTACGTGGAGCTGGGGCGCAAGGAGGGCGCCACGGTCGTCGCGGGCGGGGAGCGGCCCGCGCGCCTCGGCAAGGGGTTCTACGTCGCGCCGACACTGCTCGCCGACTGCACCAACGACATGCGGGTGGTCCGCGAGGAGATCTTCGGGCCGGTGGTCGCGGTCGTCCCCTTCGACGGGGACGAGGACGAGGCCGTCGCGCTCGCCAACGACAGCGACTACGGCCTGATCGACTACGTCTGGTCGGCCGACGCGGCCCGCGCCTTCCGCGTGGCCCGTCGGCTGCGGGCGGGCGGCGTGGGGGTGAACACCGTCGGCCGCAACATGGAGGCGCCGTTCGGCGGCTTCAAGCGGAGCGGAGTGGGCCGCGACGTCGGGTCGTACGCGCTCCATACGTACAGCGAGCTGCAGGCGATCGTGTGGCCGGGGTGAGGGGTGCGCCGGTGGCCGGGGTGTGACGTTCGAAAGTCGGACGGGAAAATTTTGAACCGCCATAAAACGGACGGTGCTGCGGTTCTCGCAAAGTGAAAGGTGTAGCGGGAAGCTATGAAATGCAATGCGCGATGGGTGTCCTGGCCGGTATTTCCATGATCAATTGCGAGTTGGACTACCTCGCTTAGAGGTGTGTGTGAACGGAGGTTGATCTTCCGGATGCGGATACAGCAGCACTTAACGTCCTGTTCATGGTTCAGGTTGACCCCCGTCCCCAGACCGGAGACACGGTAACGAGCGTCGGTACGTCCGGCAGCGACACCCGCGGCAAGGGCCTCAGCGGCAACTCCGTGGGCCTGCTCGGCAGCGCGGTCATCGGCATCTCGACCGTCGCCCCCGTCTACTGCCTCACCTCGACGCTCGGTCCGACGGTCGGTGAGGTCGGGGTGCAGATGCCCGCCGTCTTCCTCGCGGGCTTCCTGCCGATGCTGCTGGTCGCCTTCGCCTACCGGGAGCTCAACAAGGCCGTGCCGGACTGCGGCACCTCCTTCACCTGGACCGTCAAGGCGTTCGGGCCGAAGGTCGGCTGGATGTGCGGCTGGGGGCTGGTGATCGCCACGATCATCGTGCTCTCCAACCTGGCCGGCGTCGCCACCTCCTTCTTCTATCTGCTCCTCGGCGAACTCACCGGCAGCCGGGCCGTCGCCGACCTGGACGGCAACCGCGCCGCCCACGTCCTGACCTGCCTGGCCTTCATCGCCGTCGCCACCGCGATCAGCTACCGCGGGATGACCGCCACCAAGGGCGTGCAGTACACCCTCGTCGGGCTCCAACTCGCCGTCCTCGCCGTCTTCGTCGCCCTGGCCGTGGTCAAGGCGCAGTCCGGTGACTTCGCCGGCTCGCTGCACTTCTCCTGGACCTGGCTCGATCCGTTCGCCGTCCGGTCCTTCTCCGCCTTCACGGCCGGACTGTCGCTCTCGATCTTCATGTTCTGGGGCTGGGACACCTGCCTCACGGTCAACGAGGAGACCGCCGGCAGCGACCGCACGCCCGGCCGCGCCGCCCTGCTGGCCATGGTCGTACTGATCGGCTCCTACCTCCTCACCGCCGTCGCCGCGCAGATGTTCTCCGGCGTCGGCCACCGGGGCCCGGGGCTCGGCAACCCGGACACCGCCGACAACGTCTTCGCCGCGCTGGCCGACCCCGTCATGGGCACCGTGCTCGGCGTCCTGCTGTTCGTCGCGGTGCTCGCCTCGGCGGCGGCCAGCCTGCAGACCACCTTCATCCCGGTGGCCCGCACGGTCCTGGCGATGAGCACCTACGAGGCGCTGCCGGCGTCCTTCGCGCGGATCCACCCGCGGTTCCGCTCGCCGGGCCGGGCCACCGTCGCGGCCGGTACCGCGACCGGTGTCTTCTACGCCGTGATGAGCTTCCTCAGCGAGAACGTCCTGATCGACACGATCTACGCGCTGGGCCTCATGATCTGCTTCGACTACTCGATCACCGCCTTCGCCTGTGCCTGGTTCTTCCGCCGTGAGCTGCGGAACTCGGCCCGTGACCTGCTGTTCAAGGGCGTCTTCCCGGTCCTGGGCGGGCTGCTGCTCGCCTCCGTCTTCCTCAAGACCCTGATCGACATGTGGAACCCCGCGTACGGATCGGGCAGTTCGGTCCTCGGCGTCGGGTCGGTCTTCGTGATCGGCGTCGGTCTGCTCCTGCTCGGTGCCGTCCTGATGCTCGTCATGCGGCGCCGCAGCCCGGCCTTCTTCCGCGGCGAGGTCCTGACCCGGGCCACGCCGGCGCTGGTGGTGGAGGAGTAGGGGCCGGCCCGGGCGGGGAGGCGCGTCGCCGCCCGGGCCGGCCCTCAGCCCCTGCGGTCCAGGAACACCGGGTTGGTCAGGGCCGCCATGGGGCCCGGGAGGCCGGGGGTGGTGGCGGGGTGCCGGACCTCGGCGCGTATGTAGGCGGCGTGATCGGGCGTGGTCCGCCAGGTGACGGTGTCCGCGCCGGACGGCGGCAGGGCGGCCGCATGGACGCGGCCCTGGTCGGTGACGAAGGAGACCGTGCAGCCCGGGGCACCGGAGACCGTCAGCCGCGCGGTCACCCCGGACGCTCCGGACAGCGCCAACCGCTCGCCGATACCGGCGTGTTCGCCGCGCTCACCGGTGACCGAGAACGACAGGTCGACCTTCGAGGACTCGGCGATCCACACCCGGCCCGCCCGTATGCCGTCCTGCAGGGCGCGGCGCGAGAGGTCATCGGCGAGCACCACCGTCTGCGGCAGGCCGACGACGTCCGGGTCGCGGTGGGCGTCGCTGTGCCCGACGGCCGGCAGCCAGTCCCCGCGGCCGCGGGCGTGCGCGACCAGGGTGTTGTCCCACTCGGCGAGGGTGACCTCGTCGTCGGGACCGTACGGACCGTTCCACACCTCCACCGCATCGGCTTCGTTGAGCCCGAACTTCCAGTTGCAGCCGATGCAGGTGGCGTGCGGATGCGCCGGGATGACCAGGCCGCCGGCCCGCCGGACGGCGCGCGCGTACTTCCCGAAGGCGTTGTCCCGGGCGCGATAGCGCCAGTCGATGAAGACCCCCGGGTCGGTGCCCATCGCGACCACATGGCCGTTGCGGGTGGTGACCTCCTCGCCCATCAGGATCAGCAGGTCGTCGCCCCACAGGCCCTCCCAGGCGCGGTGCCCGGAGGTGGTGTTGTGCTCGGTGGTGGTGAGGAAGTCCAGCCCGGCGGCGCGGGCCAGCGCCGCGATCTCGGCGGGCGTGCGCCTGCCGTCGGAGTGGACCGAGTGCAGATGGTTGTCGCCGCGGTACCAGGCGCGGCCGCGGCCCCGGGCGCGCTCGGGTGGGTAGACGGGTCGGGGCGTCCGGCCCGGGGGGCCGTACCGCAGGGTGATCGTGACGTCGTAGGAGAGCCCCTGCGGTGCGACGGTGTACGGGCCGAGGGCGATGTGCCAGAGGCCTGCGTTGACGGGGCCGGGGAGGTAGCCCGGAGTGGCGTCGTCGGCGCGCAGGAAGAACTCCGAGCGCGCCCCGCCGGACCAGCCGCGGAAACCGGCGCCGCCGAGGTCGGTGCCCCGCTCGTCGAAGATGCCGATGTCGCAGGCGTTGCCGACCGTGCCCTCGGGAACGGTGGGTCTGTCGTAGCCGTAGGAGACGGCGATCTCCCGCACCCCGCGCGGCACTTCGACCGGGAGATGGACGAAGTCCGGTACGCCCATGGGCAGATGGCCGGTCACCCGCCGGGTCTGCTCGCCCGTCCGGCCGCCCGCCCCGTCATCCGGCCCGCTTCCCTTCCCGCCGCCCGAGCCACCGCCCGGTGCTCCGGCCGCCGGCGTCGCGTCGGCGAAGCTCACCCGGCCGAGCGTGAGCGCACCCGTGGCGCCCGCGAGCGCCGATAACCGCAGCACATCGCGTCGATCCATCCCGCTCCACCCCCTTCCGTGTTGCGTCCCGTGAAAACTGTTGTACGCGGCCGTGACGCGTAGGGAAAGGCCTGTGGATAACCGTCGGACGGTGCGGCAACATGCCGTCATCCACCCGCCTGACGGAGGTCCCCCACCATGCGGATCGCGACCACGATCTTCCTGACCGACGAGACGATCCGGCCGGTCCGGCTGGCCCGCGAGCTCGAACAGCGCGGCTTCGCCGGCCTCTACCTCCCCGAACACACCCACATCCCGGTCGGCCGCGACACCCCCGCCCCCATGGGTGAGCCGCTGCCCCGCGAATACGGCCGCACCCTGAACCCGTTCGTCGCGCTCGCCCAGGCCGCCGCGGTCACCGAACGGCTCGCCCTCGGCACCGGCGTCACCCTCGTCGCCCAGCACGACCCGGTGGACCTCGCCAAGCAGATCGCGACCCTGGACTTCCTCTCCGGCAGCCGCTTCACCCTCGGCATCGGCTACGGCTGGAACGTCGAGGAAGCCGCCGACCACGGGGTGGAGTGGTCCACCCGGCGCGCGCTGACCCGCGACCGGATGGCCCTGATGCGCGCCCTGTGGGCCGACGAACCCACTGCGTACGAGGGCCCGTTCGGGTCCGTACGGGCCTCCCTGGCCCACCCCAAACCGGCCCACGGCGCCCCGCGCACCCTCCTCGGCGGCGCGGCCGGCCCCAAGCTCTTCGGGGAGATCGCGGCCTACGGCGACGGCTGGCTGCCGATCGGCGGGCGGGGGCTGACCGAGACCCTGCCCGTCCTGCGGCAGACCTGGTCGGACGCCGGACGCGCCGGCGAACCCGTCGTGGTCCCGTACGCGGTCCGGCCGACCCCCGGGAAACTGGCCCACTACCGCGACCTCGGCCTCCAGGAGGTGGTGCTGCAACTGCCCCCGGCAGAGGAGGGCGAGGTCCTGCGCACCCTGGACGACTTCGCACAGTACTTGTGACACTACAGGGAGCGACGACATGGGGAGTTGTACGGCGCCGTCGCGCCCTAGGTCCATGGGCCTACGGGCCGCCCCGCGCGGCTGGGACCGCAGACCGATCCGCGGCCGGGCCGTACGGACGTAGCGTCGAAGGTGAACGGGATCCCGGCAGCGGAACCCACGGAACGTGATCCACGAGACGTGGGCCAACGGAACGTGATCCACGCACCGGGACCCACGAAGAGCCTCGGCAGATCAAGGAGATCTCATGCCCAGCCTCGACCACACCATCGTGCACAGCACCGACCGCTTCGCCTCGGCCCGTTTCCTCGCCGATCTTCTCGACGCACCGGAACCCAAGGCGTTCGGCCCCTTCGCCACCCTCAAGCTGGACAACGGAGTGGCGCTCGACTACGCCGAGCACGCGGCCGGCGGCAAGGAGTTCACGCCCACGCACTACGCGTTCCTGGTGACGGAGGACGAGTTCGACAAGATCCTGGGGCGCATAAAGGACCACGGCCTGCCGTACTGGGCCGACCCGCGGCACACCCGGCCCCAGGAGATCAACACCCGGGACGGCGGCCGCGGCGTGTACCTCGACGACCCCGACGGCCACAACATGGAGTTCCTGACCCGCACGTACTCCGACGAGCTGCTGTCCAACCTGTAGCGGCCCGGTCCGACGGGACCGGCCGGGCCAGTGATCAGCGGCACACCCGGCCGTCGTTCTCCCGCAACGGCGCTGTCAGTCGGCGCTCGTATCCTCGGAGGATGACTTCCAGCGCGCAGGGACCTGACCAGGTATCCGACGAGGGATCCGACCAGGCGTCCGGGCAAGCGGCCGACCGCGGCACGGGCGCCCGGCCCGCCCCGGAGAGCCGCCCGACGGCGAACGCGATGCGCCGTGCGCTCAAGCGGGCCCGCGACGGCGTGGCGCTGGACGTCGACGAGGCCGTGGTGCTGCTGCAGGCCCGCGGCGCCGACCTGACGGACCTGTGCGCGTCCGCGGCCCGGGTGCGCGACGCCGGCCTGGAGGCCGCCGGCCGCCCCGGCGTCATCACGTACTCCAAGGGCGTCTTCATCCCCCTGACGCGGCTGTGCCGGGACAAGTGCCACTACTGCACCTTCGTCACCGTCCCCGGCAAGCTGCGCCGGGCCGGGCACGGGATGTTCATGTCGCCCGACGAGGTGCTGGACATCGCCCGCCGCGGCGCCGAACTGGGCTGCAAGGAAGCCCTGTTCACCCTCGGGGACAAGCCCGAGGACCGCTGGCCCGAGGCCCGCGAATGGCTGGAGGCACACGGCTACGACGACACGCTCTCGTACGTCCGCGCCATGGCCATCCGCGTCCTGGAGGAGACCGGACTGCTGCCGCACCTCAACCCCGGCGTGCTGTCCTGGACGGACTTCCAGCGGCTCAAGCCCGTCGCCCCGTCCCTGGGGATGATGCTGGAGACCACCGCCGAGCGCCTGTGGAGCGAGCCCGGCGGTCCGCACCACGGCTCACCGGACAAGGAGCCGGCCGTCCGGCTGCGCGTCCTGGAGGACGCCGGCCGCTCCAACGTCCCCTTCACCAGCGGACTGCTGATCGGCATCGGCGAGACCTACGAGGAGCGCGCCGAGTCCCTGTTCGCGCTGCGCCGCATCCAGCGCGCCTACCACGGCATCCAGGAACTGATCATGCAGAACTTCCGCGCCAAGCCGGACACGGCGATGCGCGGCATGCCGGACGCCGAACTGGAGGAGCTGGCCGCGACCATCGCGGTGGCCCGGCACATCATGGGCCCCTCGACCCGCATCCAGGCACCGCCCAACCTGGTCGACGGCGAATACGCCCTGCTGATCGGCGCCGGCATCGACGACTGGGGCGGGGTCTCCCCGCTGACCCTGGACCACGTCAACCCCGAGCGGCCCTGGCCGCAGATCGAGGAGCTGACCGAGCACTGCGCCGCCGCCGGCTTCCGCCTGCGCGAACGGCTCCCGATCTACCCGGAGTTCCTCCAGCGCGGCGAACCCTGGCTCGACCCCCGCCTGCTGCCGCACGTCCGCGCCCTCGCCGATCCCGAGACGGGCCTGGCCGTCGAGGACGCGCCCGTCGTCGGCCGGCCCTGGCAGGAGCCCGACGAGGGCTTCACGATGAGCTCCTCGGGCCGTACGGACCTGCACCACACCATCGACACCGAGGGCCGCAGCGCCGACCGCCGGGACGACTTCGACGAGGTCTACGGCGACTGGGAGGCGCTGCGCGAGGCCGCCGCGCCCGGTATGGCGCCCGAGCGGATCGACGCGGACGTACGGCAGGCGCTCTCCCGGGCCGCGGACGACCCCACCCGGCTCACCGACCCCGAGGCGCTGGCCCTGCTGCACGCCGACGGACCCGCCCTCGACGCCCTCTGCCGCATCGCGGACGACCTGCGCCGCGCCACGGTCGGCGACGACGTCACCTACATCGTCACCAGGAACATCAACTTCACCAACGTCTGCTACACCGGCTGCCGCTTCTGCGCCTTCGCCCAGCGCCGCACCGACGCCGACGCCTACACCCTCTCCCTCTCCCAGGTCGCCGACCGCGCCCAGCAGGCCTGGGACGTGGGCGCCGTCGAGGTGTGCATGCAGGGCGGCATCCACCCCGACCTGCCCGGCACGGCGTACTTCGACATCGCGCGCGCCGTCAAGGAACGCGTCCCCGGTATGCACGTACACGCCTTCTCCCCCATGGAGGTGGCCAACGGCGCGACCCGCACCGGGCTGTCGATCCGCGAATGGCTGAGCGAGGCCAAGGCGGCCGGCCTGGACACGATCCCCGGCACCGCCGCCGAGATCCTCGACGACGAGGTCCGCTGGATCCTCACCAAGGGCAAACTCCCCACCGCCACCTGGGTCGAGGTCATCAAGACCGCCCATGAGCTGGGCATCCGCTCGTCCTCGACGATGATGTACGGCCATGTCGACCAGCCGCGCCACTGGCTCGGGCACCTCCGGCTGCTGGCCGGGATCCAGCAGGAGACCGGCGGCTTCACGGAGTTCGTCACGCTCCCGTTCATCCACACCAACGCGCCCGTCTACCTCGCCGGGATCGCCCGCCCCGGCCCGACGACCCGCGACAACCGCGCCGTGACGGCCATGGCCCGGATCCTGCTGCACCCGCACATCACCAACATCCAGACCAGCTGGGTCAAACTGGGCACGGAAGGCGCCGCGGAAATGCTCCGCTCCGGCGCCAACGACCTCGGCGGCACATTGATGGAGGAGACCATCTCCCGTATGGCGGGCTCCAGTTACGGCTCGTACCGCTCCATCCAGGACCTGATCGCCATCGCCGAGCGGGCCGGCCGCCCTGCCCGCCCCCGCAGCACGACCTACGGCCCGGTCCCCGAGGAGCGCCGGGCGGCCGCCCTCGCCTCGGACGGCCACCTGCCCGAGCTGCTGCCGGTGGTGGACTGAACCGCCGGCCGTAGTGGCCGGTAATCGTCGTGGCTGCCCCGGCAGCCACCGGCCGTAGTGGCCGGGACCCGGCTCAGTCCCCGCTCGGTCCCGGCCTCGGTCCCCGCTCGGTTCCGGCCTCGGTCCCCGCTCGGTTCCGGCCTCGGTCCCCGCTCGGTTCCGGCCTCGGTCCCCGCCTCAGTCCCCGTCGTACTCCGACTCGTGCTGGAGGATGCACTGCTGCCACTGGGACAGCGCCTCCTCGCGGTCGCCCCCGCTGTCCTGGGCGGCGACGATCAGGGCGTCGGCGGCCATCGCGGCGAGCCGTACGGCGATGTGGCAGACGTCGCTCTGGGGGAGCGGCCGGAGGAGTTCCACCGCGCCGTCGCTGTCCCCGGAGAGGGCCGAGGCGACAACGGCCATGGTGGTGCGATCCCACTCGTACTCGGACATGGGGAAAGCATGCCCACCGTGCGGCGCCGCCATCATCGAACGGATGAGCCCCGGCGCTGTCGCGCATCAGTTGAGTTGACGCACCGGACCGCCCGCCAGAAAGGCGCTGATGTCCTCGACGGCCTGCTGGAAGTACCCCTCGTAGTTGCGGCGGGTGACGTAGCCGAGGTGCGGGAGCGCGAGCACGTTCGGGAGGGTGCGGAAGGGGTGACCGGCCGGCAGTGGCTCCTGGTCGAAGACGTCCAGGCCGGCCCCGGCGATCCAGCTCTCGCGCAACGCCCGCAGCAGCGCCTCCTGGTCGACGATCGCGGCGCGCGAGGTGTTGACGAGGTAGCTCGAGGGCCGCATCCGGCGGAGCTCGTCCGCGCCGAGCAGCCCACGGGTGCGGTCGCCGAGCACCAGATGGACGGAGACGAAGTCGGCGGCCTCCAAGAGCTCTTCCTTGGTGGCGGCGGCGCGTACGCCCACCTCCGTGGCGCGCTCGGCGGTCAGGTTCCGGCTCCACGCCACCACGTCCATGCCGAAGGCCAGGCCGATCCGGGCGACCCGGCCGCCGATCTTGCCGAGACCGAGCAGCCCGAGCGTACGGCCGTGCAGATCGGCGCCGAGAGTGGACTGCCAGGGGCCGCCGGCGCGCATCGCGGTGCTCTCGGTGACGACGTTGCGGGCGAGGCCCAGGATCAGCGCCCAGGTCAGTTCGACGGGCGGCTCGGTGTTGCTGGCGGTGCCGCACACGGTGATCCCGTGCCGGGCGGCGGCCGTCAGGTCGATGGCGGCGTTCCGCATCCCGGAGGTGATCAGCAGCCGGAGCCGGGGCAGCCGGGCGAGCAGCGAGGCGGGGAACGGGGTGCGCTCGCGCATCGCCACGACGATCTCGCAGTCGCCGATCGCCGCGACCACCTCGTCCTCGGAGCGGAACGGCTCGCGCAGCGTACGGACCTCGACCGCACCGTCCAGCGGTGACCAGTCGGCCAGGGAGAGGGCGACGCCCTGGTAGTCGTCGAGTACGGCGCAGCGCGGTGTCACAGGAGATCTCCCGGAGTGCAGTTCGGCGGTCATCCGGACCGTAGCGCCCAAAAGCCGCCTAGCCAGCGACTATGCGCATACTCACCTGGCCGGAAACTGATCAATCCCGGTCGATTACAGTGCTGCGCCAGGGGCCCTTGCAAGGCCCCGGAACGTGGTGAGCTTCGGGAGGCACAGTGAGCGCAGCAGGAGGCGGCGCCGCCATCTGGGGGCGCGCGGAACAGCAGGACTTCCGCAGCCGGGTACGCGGCTGCCTGCTCGGCGGTGCCATCGGCGATGCGCTCGGTGCCGGCATCGAATTCGACTCGCTCGACGCGATCCGCGCGGCGCACGGCCAGGAGGGCGTGACCGATTTCGTACCCGCCTTCGGGCGACGCGGCGCGGTCACCGACGACACCCAGATGACCCTGTTCACCGTCGACGGGCTGATCCGCGCCCAGGTACGCCGCGACACCGGCGCCTGGCACCCGCCCACCGACGTCCACCGCGCCTACCTGCGCTGGGCCGCCACCCAGCACGACTGGGGCCCCGACGAGCGCAAGACGGACGACGGCTGGCTGGCCCGCGAGGAGTGGCTGTACTCCCGCCGCGCGCCCGGCCGGGCCTGCCTGAGCGGCCTCGGCGACGAGGTGATGGGCACCCTGGAGGCGCCGAAGAACCCGGACTCCAAGGGGTGCGGCGCGGTGATGCGCTCGGCGCCGTTCGGGCTGCTGGTCGGCTGGGAGCCGCAGCTCGTGTTCCAGCTCGCCGCGGAGTGCGCGGCGCAGACGCACGGCCACCCCACCGGCTATCTGGCGGCCGGCGCGTTCGCCGTCATCAGCCACTCACTGGCCCGCGGCGAGGACCTCGACAGCGCGGTGCAGAAGGCGCTGGCCCACCTGGCCACCCGCCCCGGCCACGAGGAGACCACCGAGGCCCTCAAGCGCGCGCTGGGCGCCGTACGACAGGGCATGCCGACGCCGGCCCGGGTGGAGTCGCTGGGCGAGGGCTGGACGGCCGAGGAGGCGCTGTCCATCGGCGTGTACTGCGCACTGGTCGCCGAGGACATCCGGCACGGCCTGCTGCTCGCCGTCAACCACAGCGGCGACAGCGACTCCACCGGCGCCATCTGCGGCAACCTCCTCGGCACCCTGCACGGCGAAACGGCGCTGCCGCCGGACTGGCTGGTCGAACTGGAGGGCCGGGCCACGATCCTGCAACTGGCCGACGACTTCGCCATGGAAATGACCCAGGGCCCCGCCCTGCACGGCCCGGCCGGCTCGTCCCCGGGATGGCTGGCACGGTATCCGCGGGCGTAGGGGGCCGTCGCGGGGGTCAGGGCGTAAGGGTTAGGACGTAAGGGGAAGGGCGAGGGCGAGGGCGAGGGCGAAGGGGAAGGGCGAAGGGGCTGGGGGCCTGGGGCCCGCCGGTCCCTTACGGGAGGGCCGAACACTTTCCCTAGGGGACCCGAGCGCCCCCTCGGGGGGCCACAACGGCTCGGGCGTCGGCGGTATTCCCGGCTCAGGCCCCTACTGGTAGGTCGAACACCTCCCGTAGGGGACACAAACGCCCCCTCGGGGGCCACAACAGTCCGGGGGTCGGCGGAATTCCCGTGTCGTCCCCCCGCCACCCCACCTGCCCTCAAGGTGCCCGCACCCCCCGCACCCCGCCCGACCCGTCCCCCTGCTCCGGGAGGCTGCCCCCAAGATTCGCCGCGGCGCCTCCCGTGTCCCCGTCACCGTCACCGTCCCCCTCGCCGTCGTTGATCCGTGCCAGCACCGCGTCGCGTTCCGGGGTGGCCTCGGGCCGCAGGTGGCCGAGCAGGGCGAAGAGCAGCAGCGAGGTGGTGACCGGGGCGACGATCTGGACCTGGAGTTGGACGCCGTTCAGGCCGTAGTTGGTGAGCCAGAACGCGAACAGGCCGGCCGCCCAGGAAACCAGGGCCGCGGTGGGGCCCGAGCGGCGGAAGAGCCGCACCATGCCGAGCAGGAACGGGATGGAGATCGGCCCGACCAGTCCGGCCACCCACTTGATGACGACGGTGATGATGTCCTTGAACGTGGGCGAGTTGACCTGGGTCGCGATCGCCATCGACAGGCCCAGGAACGCGACCGTCGACAGCCGCGCGGCCAGCAGCCCGGCCCGGTGCGACCACGCGCGCGCCCTTGCCGAGAGGGCCGGCGCGATGTCGCGGGTGAACACCGCGGAGATGGCGTTGGCGTCCGAGGAACACATGGCCATCGTGTGGGAGAAGAAGCCGACGATCACCAGCCCCAGCAGCCCGTGCGGCAGCAGGCGTTCGGTCAGCAGCGCGTACGCGTCGGAGGCGTCCGGCCTGTGTGCCGTGACCAGCAGCGGCGCGGCCCACATCGGGAAGAAGAGAACGGCCGGCCAGACGAACCACAGCGCCGCGGACAGCCGCGCGGCGCGTTTGGCCTGCCGGGCGCTGCCCGTCGCCATGAAGCGCTGCGCCTGGTTCCACATCCCGCCGCTGTACTCGAAGGTCTTGATGAAGAGATAGGCGAGCAGAAAGGTGAGGGTGTACGGGCCGACGGTCGGCCGGGTGTGGGTGTCCGGCAGCTCGCCCCATACGGTCCACAGCGCGCTGACACCCCCCAGCTTCCCCAGAACGGTGACCAGCATCGCGACACCCGCCAGCAGCTGGATGACGAACTGCCCCAGCTCGGTCAGCGCATCCGCCCACAGACCGCCGACCGTGCAGTAGACGCCGGTGATCACGCCCGTGATGAGGATGCCCTGGTTGAGCGAGATCCCGGTGAAGACGGACAACAGGGTCGCGATCGCGGCCCACTTGGCGCCCACGTCCACGATCTTGAGCAGCACACCGGACCAGGCCAGCGCCTGCTGCGTCGGCAGGTCGTAGCGGCTCTTGAGGTACTCCAGCGGCGAGGCGACACCCAGCCGCGACCGCAGCCGGTTCAGCCGCCCGGCGAACAGCTGGGCGCCGATGGCGACCCCGATCGCGATGGGGAAGGACCAGGTCACGTACGAGGTGACCCCGTATTGGTAGGCGATCCCGGCGTACCCGGTGAACACCACCGCGCTGTAGCCGGACATGTGGTGGGAGATCCCGGACAGCCACCACGGCATCCGGCCGCCCGCGGTGAAGAAGTCGCTGACGTCGTCCACCCGCTTGTGCGACCACACACCGATCGCGACCATCACGCCGAAGTAGCCGATGAGCACGGCCCAGTCGAGACTGTTCATGCCCCCTCCAGGGGTCCGCCTTGTGAACATCGATCACATCGCCGTGATGCGTTCCGCGGTGTCGTGTCCCCGCGCGGGAGTGGGGAACTCCCGGAAATCCCGGAACTCCCGGGATTGAAGCGTCCGTTGGGCACGCCGGTCAAGACTCTCGGCAATCACAGACATGAACACTGATCAGGGAAGTGGACCAATGCGCCGTCTCTTGACCGCCGGGAACGTTGCCGCGCCCCGCGCCCCCCGCACCCACGATGAGCGACCGGCACAACGGCCGTACGGGTGCGGGACCCGTACGGCCGTAAAGGGAAGGAGTGCGGAAAGGGGGTGCGGAAAGGGGGTGCGAAAAAGGAGTGCGGAAAGGGGGTGCGGAAAAGGAGTGCGGAAAGGGGGTGCGGAAAGGGCGGCGGAAGGAGTGCGGCCGCTACCGCATCAGCTCACCCGCGTTGACCAGCAGCGACTGGCCCGTGATGGCGCGCGCCCGGTCGGACGCCAGGAAGACCGCGGTCTCGGCCACATCGGCATCCGTGGCCAGCTCCGGCAGCGCCATCCGCTCGGTGAGCCGACCGAGCACCTCGGACTCCGCCACGCCCTCGGTCTGCGCCTGGAACCGTACGTAGGCCTCGACCGGCGGGCCCCACATCCAGCCCGGCTGCACGGTGTTGACGCGTATCCGGTCCGGCCCCAGCTCGCGGGCGAGCGAGTACATCGCGGAGACCAGCCCGCCCTTCGACGCCGCATACGCCGCCTGCCGCACCTGTGAGGGCGCCGCGACCGACGACTGGGTGCCGATGAACACCACCGAACCCCCGCCGCGCGCGGTCAGCGACGGCAGACAGGCCCGGGTCATCCGCAGCGTGCCGAAGAGGTTGACGTCCACGACGTCGCGCCAGGAGTCGAAGTCGGCGTCCCGCAGTCCGCCGAACAGCGAGTCCAGCGCGGCGACATGGATCACCGCGTCGATCCCGCCGAACCGCTCCACCGCCAGCGCGGCCAGCGCCGTGCACTGCGCCTCGTCCCCGATGTCGGTCACCCGCCAGGCGGTACGCGTCCCCGCAGGGTCGATCCGCGCCGCCGACTTGGCGAGGTTCGCCTCGGTGCGCGCGCCCAGCACCACCGACGCGCCGTCCCGCACGCAGGCCGCCGCGACCTGATGGCCGAGGCCGGGCCCCACGCCCGAGACGACGACGGTCTTGTTCCGCAGCAGCATCTCCGCCTCCGGGCATCGCGCACCACGTACCTCTCCTGACGACTCGTCAGGTTAGGGTGCCCGCCCCGAAAGCAACAGGCCCGTCCCTTCGCGGATTTCGCGTCCGGGCGTGCTGCTGCCCGGTCAGTGCGCGTGCCCCCGGCGCAGCGGCACCGCGGCCCGCAGCCGGCGCAGGACCGCGACCACCCGCACCCGGGCCCCGCACAGCCGGGCCCAGAGTTGCCGGGCGAGCGAAGGGGGCGGCTCGGTCGGACCGCTCTCGGAGACATCGGGGTCCGGCGCGCCGCCTGTCGGGTCGTCCGCGTCGTGGGGGCCTGGGGTGTCGTGCGTGCCGTGGGTCATCCGTCCTCCCGCCTCCCGGAAAGGTGTTCCCGTGTTCCCACCCCCTGTTCTTCCCCGTGGCGGCCACCCCGAAGCGGCGCTCCCCGGAAGCCCCCGGGCGCGCCGCTCCCCGAGCTCACCCCTCCCCGCGCGCCTCCGCCAGGGCCCCGCGCAGCCGCCCCAGCCCCTCGCGGATCTCCTCCGGCGTGTGCGTGACGAACGACAGGCGGACCGCGGCCGGGTCCGGCGGGCCGGCGAAGAACGGCGCCCCGGGCACGTACGCGACGTCATGCCGCACGACCTCGGGCAGCAGGGCGGTCGCGTCGTGGCCGGCGGGCAGGGCGGCCCACACGAACATGCCGCCCGACGGCCGGTTCCACCGCGAGCCCTCGGGGAGCGCCGTGGCGAGCCCGTCGACCAGCGCGTCCCGGCGCTCGCGGTACGCGTCGCGCACCCGCGCCAGGTGGACGTCCAGGTCCGTGGTCGCCAAGTACCGTGCCGCGGCCGCCTGGTCGACGGTCGAGGTGTGCAGATCGGCGGCCTGCTTGGCGATGACGCAGGGGCGCCGCAGCGGGTCCGGCAGCCGCAGCGTGCCCAGCCGCAGCCCGGGCGCCATCACCTTCGAGAACGAACCCAGCAGCACCGTACGGTCCTCGGCCCCCGGGAACGACGCCACCCACGGCACCGCCTCGCCCTCGAAGCGGAGTTCGCCGTACGGGTCGTCCTCGGCGATCCACAGTCCGCGCCGGGCGGCGATCTCGGCGACCGCGGCTCGGCGCTCGGCGGAGAGCGTGCGGCCGGTCGGGTTCTGGAAGGTGGGGATGACGTACAGCAGCTTCGGCCGCTCGCGGGCGGCGAGTTCGTCCAGCGCGGCCGGATCGAGGCCCTCGTCGTCGGTGGGCACCGGCACCACCCGGGCGCCCGCCAGCGAGAAGATCTGCAGCGCCGCCAGATAGCAGGGGTCCTCCACCAGCACCGTGTCGCCCGGCTCCAGCAGGACGGTGGCCAGCAGCGACAGGCCCTGCTGGGAGCCGGTGGTCACCAGCAGCTCGTCGGGACCGGTGGGCAGCCCGCGGGCGGTGGTGCGCGCCGCGACGGCCGCGCGCAACGCCGGGTCGCCCTCGCTGGTGGAGTACTGCAGGGTGCGCCGCGGGTCCTCGGCGAGCACGTGCTGGAAGGCGGCCGCTATCCCGGCCGCGTCGAACAGCTCGGGGGCGGGCAGCCCGCCGGCGAACGAGATGACCTCGGGCCGGGCGGTGAGCGCCAGGATGTCGCGTACCGGCGAGCCGCCGGTGCGCGCCGCCCGCGCGGCGAGCTCGGGGAGCGGCGCACGGGCGGGCGTACGGAGGGGCGTACGGGCATCGGCGAGGATCGCATCCGGCATGGCGACTCCCATCACTCCGGGCCGCGGGTTAACCCGCGTTAGCTGCAAATGCCAGGCAGCTTAAGCGGGAAGGGAACGGATGTGCAGGGATGCCCACATGGTGAGCATGCCGGACCCCTCCCGTTCTGACACTTCGTCAGCTACACCTGTTCCCCATGACCGCAGACCGCGAGAGCACGAGCAGGATCACGCCGGAGGATGCCACCGCCACCCACGTCGCCGCCTACGGTGAACTGGCCGCCGTCGGCCCCTACGGCGTCCGCCCCGGGCATGCGCTGATCACCATGGTCGAACCCCATCCCGGCCACGAGTACGCCTACAACCGCTGGTACGAGGACGACCACTACATCGCCGGCGCCATGGCGATGCCCTGGATGTTCGCCGGCCGCCGCTGGGTCGCCACCCGCGACCTGCAACTCCTGCGCTATCCCACGGAGTCCGCCGTCGCCCGGCCGGTCACGGCCGGCTGCTACCTCTCCACGTACTGGCTCACCGAAGGCCGCTACGACGAGCACATGCGGTGGACGGTGGCGATCAACCGGCGCCTCAACCAGGACGGCCGGGTCCACCAGGACCGTACGCACGTCTTCACGGCCTTCCAGGACCACCTGGCGACGGTCTACCGGGACGGCGCGGCGGGCCCCCGGGACTTCCACGCGCTGGACCACCCCTACGCGGGGCTGGTGCTGGAGGTGGTCGACGCGGCCGGACCGGAGGAGCGGGCCGGGCTGCTGGAGTGGCTGCGGGACCGGCAGCTGCCGCGGCGGCTGGCCGGCTCACCCGCCGCGATGGTCACGGTCTTCCGGCCGACCCCGCTGCCCGGTGACCGGATGTCGTACGTACGGCAGGTCGAAGGGGTCGACACCCGGCTGACGCTGCTGTGGTTCCTGGAGCAAGATCCCCGCGACGCCTGGTCGGCGCACTTCGCGGACCTGGGGGCGGAGGTCGCGGACGCGGGACTGGGGCGGGTGGAGCTGGTGGCGCCGTTCGTGCCGACCGTGCCCGGGACGGACCGGTACGTGGCCGAATTGCGCTGATGGGTGCTGACGCGCGGTGACGGGGGCGGGAGGGAACGCGTCGAGGTGCGGGCAAGGCCGAGCCCCCTCGGCCGGGACGGCGATCCAGTCGAGAGGGCTCGTATCCGCGGATGCGGACTGTGGAGCGTGCCGGCTCAGGTCACGCCACGTCGAACGCGCCGTCGGCGACGTCCGACACGAAGCGGCTCCAGGAGGCGTTGTCGAACGTGAGGCGCGGCCCCTCGGGGTCCTTGGAGTCGCGCACCGCGATGGCTGCGGTGGTCGGTACGGCGATTTCCACACAGGCGCCGTTACCACCGGAGTACGAGGACTTGGTCCAGGAGAATGCGGAATTCGGCTGCACGGCCATGTTCACTCCAATTACTCTGAGTTACCGCGGATTCGGTAGTGACGACGCTACGCGCCAACATCACCAACCGCAGGGGCCGTTCACCCGTCCGAATGGCATATTCATTGATCTCTTTTCACGGCGGCGGGCGCGGGTGTACCGTGCGAACCCGTTATCCGGAACCTCGCATTCCGCCCGCTTTCCGCCCTGCTCCGGACCCGTCGTTCCGGTCCGGTGCGTCGGTCTACCGCTCCGGTCTCACCCCCTCGCGTCCGCATGCAATTTCGCCGCGTCCGCGATGAACTCCCGGCTCGCTTCCGCGCTCAGGGCCTGTGCCCGCAAATGCTCGTACATGATCGTGTATTTGTGCACATCATTGGTCTTCTCCAGATAAAGGTCACTGGTGACGCCCTCGATGTACACCACGCTGGAATCCGCGGCATCGTCGAATTCCAGGATGGAGAACGTCCCCGACATTCCGGCGTGCGCACCGGCGTCATAGGGGAGCACCTGCACGGTCACGTGCGGGAGATGGCTCACCTCGACGAGATGGTCGAGCTGTTCGCGCATGATCAGGTGGCTGCCGACCACCCGCCGCAGCGCGCTCTCGTCCAGCACGACCCACAGCCGCAGCGGGCGCTCGGGCTCGTTGACCCGCTCCTGGCGGCGCATCCGCACCTGGATGCGCTTCTCCAGATGGTCCGGCGCCAGCTCGGGGACCGTACCGGGAATGACCGCCTCCGCGTAACCGGGCGTCTGCAGCAGCCCGGGCACGAGCAGCGACTCGTAGATCCGCAGCGAGGCGGCCTCGGTCTCCAGACCGATGTAGACGCTGTACGGGATGTCGCCGAAGGCGTGCCACCAGCCCTGCTGGCGGGAGTCCTTCGCCATCTGCATCAGCGAATCGACTATCCGGTGGTCCTCGACCTCGTAGACCCCGCAGAGATCGCGGACATCACGCTGGCTGATGCTGCGGCGGCCGTTCTCGAGTCTGCTGATCTTGGATTGCGAGACCAGCAGCCGCTCGGCCACCTCTTCCGCCGTCATGCCCTTGAGCTCGCGGAGCCTGCGCAGCTCCTGGCCCAGCCGGCGTCGCCTGACGGTGGGATTGACGTGGGACGCCACGGGATGTGCACCTCCGGCTCCGTACTGCTGTCATTTCCTGGTCAGCAGACTGCCACTCCGGAGTGACGCCGCGCAGTGAAATGCGCACACAAGGCGAGCGAGCGTGTGCGCGGGGTGGCGGGCCGGCCGTCGTCCGGATCGGCCGGCCCGCCACCCCGCGCTTCCTTGCTGCGGCTCCCGAACGGGATCGTGGGACGGTGGTGCGCTGGTGGTGCTGGTGTGGCACTGGTGGAACGGTGGAGCGTCCTTGCAGGGCGCCCGGTCGCACGGGCCCTTCAGGGCGTCAGCGGGCGCCCACGCGGGCCATCCTGCCGTGACCGTGCCGCGACTGGCCCGGCGTGCCGGACGCGTTCGCCGCGGCGTGGGACGCCGGTTGCCGTACGGCACCGCCGGCGGCGGCCTGCGACCGCCGTGGTTGCGCCGCGGCGCCGTTCTGCACGTCCATGACGGCGTGGGCCACCAGCCCGCCCATGGGGTCGTGCCGGATCAGATCCCGGAGACGGGAGCGCGATGACCGCCCCTCGTTCCCTGGATAGAGGTGCTTGCCGAGTCCGACCGCATGGGCCAGCGCGGCGAGCGCCGCGGTCCGCGGGTCCGGGGGTACGCCGGTGCGGATCGCGTTGTCCAACCGGGCCCTGATTTCCCGGCTGATGGCCGTCTCCGTCGCTTGGTAGCGCGTCGTCGGCAGCACCCCGCACATCTGGCCCGCCACGGCATGCACCATGCCGCACCGTTCGAGATGCGTGAGGTACGTCTGGCGCAGCCCCAGTCGGGGCCCGCCGATCCAGTGGACCGCGCGCACCGGACTGCCGCGTCGGCGCAGCAGTTCGAGCGCGGAGTCCAGAGTCGGATCTCCTGTCGGCCGTGCCATCACCACGGCGATACGATCCCCGTCTGGGGCTATCCGTCCTGCCAGAGCCAGCTCTACTAGCTGGGCCCCGGCCAGGCCGAGGTCGAGCGACTGCGGCTGCGCTGTGGTGCCCGTCGCCGGGTCCAAAGCGAGCAGCAGAAGCTCCTCCGGAATTGTTCTGCGGCTCCTGCCCATCCATGCCTCCCCGCGTGGATGAATGACAGGGTGACCCCTCTCACATTCATCTGTCGAGAGTGCGTGGGGGGTTCGGTAGGGAACCGGTAGGTATGTCGTTCTCGTCTTGCACGTTGGCGACATCTATCCGTGGGGTGCGGCGCGTACCGGTTCGCGTGGCGGCGAGGCGCTGCCACGTGAACACAGGAGACTTGGGAACACTGATCCAATGCGGCAGTGCGACATATGAAGGAGACATCGGTGGCGGGCGAGTCCCCCGACAAGTCGGACAAGAAGCAGTCGTCGGGGGAGACGGCGCGGAATGAACGTGATCCGCGCCTGTCCGTCCTCCGAGGGGAGCCGGCCGAGCCGGCGGAGGAAGTGACGGCGGGCGAGGGCGAGGACGTGAATCCGTCCGCGCCGTCCGAGGAGTCGGAGGCGTCCGGGACGTCCGGGGCGTCGGAGCCGGACGGGGATGCCGAGGCGCCGGAGGCGTCCGACGGGGTGCAGAAGCCCGCCGGCGACGAGGAGGCCCCCGAGGCCGGTGACGAGCGTCTGCGGTCGGCTGTGGCCGCCTGGGTCGCCGGGAAGGGCGACGAGGAGCGCGCGGAGACGGACGACGCTTCCGCAAAGCCGGAGGGCGAGCGGGGGTCGGACGCAGGCGCTGAGGCTGCCGCCGACCCGGAGGGTGATGCCGCGGCCGGGGCCGAGTCCGGTGCGGACGACCCCGAGGGTGGCGACAAGCCTGCGCCCAAGGACTCGGCGGACGAGCCCAAGGCCAAGTCGGAGGCGAAGGCCAAGCCTGAGGCCAAGTCGGAGGCCAAGCCCGAGCCCAAGGCCAAGCCTGAGGCCAAGGTCAAGCCCAAGGCCAAGCCTGAGGCCAGGGCCAAGTCCGAGCCCAAGTCGGAGGTCAAGGCCAAGTCCGAGGGCAAGGCCAAGGCTGAGGTCGTTGATCAGCCGACCGCCGTGTTCAAGACCGTCGGGCCGCAGAAGAGCAAGCCCGTAGAGGCGGCCGACGAGGAGGACGGGGCCGACGGGTCGGCGGTGGATGATGCGACCCGGGTGTTCGCTGTTGCGAAGCTGAAGGCGAAGGGTGCCTCCGCCGACACGGCCGCGCCGGTCGACCAGGCGACCACCGCCCTCAAGATCAACCCGCCTGCCAAGTCCCCCGCAAAGTCCCCCGCAAAGGCCGCCACCAAGGCCGCCGCCAAGGACTCCGACTCCAAGAAGGACTCCGACTCCGAGAAGGACTCCGAGACCGGCCCGGCGAAGGACTCCGGGAAGGACTCCGCCAAGGACCCGGCCAAGGACTCCGGCAAGAGCGAGAAGGCGAAGGACGCCGAGAAGGACAGCGAGAAGGACAGCAAGGACAGCGGGAAGGACGGCAAGGACAGCGGGAAGGACGGCAAGGGCGGCAGCAAGGCGGCCCCGGCCGAGAGCGACGCGGAGCGGACCAGCCAGTTCGTGGCGCTGAAGTCGGCGGACGACGGCACGGCCGGCAAGTCCCTCGGCAAGACGGCGCCCCGGACCCCCCTCGGTACGCCCGGCAAGCCCACTGCCAAGGCCGACGAGAAGGCCACCGGCAAGACCGCCGAGAAGCCCGCCGGCAAGGCGGGGGACAAGACGACGGACAAGGCCGCGGACAAGGCAGCCGACAAGGCCGGGGCGAAGGAGAAGGCCTCCGGAGCCCTGCCGGCCGGCGCATCCGCCGCCCCGCCCAAGCCCGCCGGTCGGCCCGGTGCCCTGCCGCCCGCCGCCCCGACGGACGCCGCCGCGCCGGCCCGTCCCGAGGCGCTGCCCGAGTCCGAGCGGACCAAGCAGCAGCCGCTGCCGCCGCTCGACCTCCTGGCAAAGCTCACCAACACCCCGCCGCCGCCCGAGACCCCGCTGCGCACGGTCGTCCGCCGGTTCAAGATCTGGACCCCGCTGGTGGTGCTGCTGGCGATCATCTTCGTGATCGTCCAGGGCGTGCGCCCGCTGCCCAACCCGGAACTCGCCGTCGGCGACGCCACCTCGTTCACCTTCAAGGGCGGCACCCTCTCGATGCCGTGGCCGGACCAGGGTCAGGCCGCCGCCGAGGTCGTCGGCGTGGGCCGGATCGGCAGCTCCGGTGCGGCCAAGCCGGTGCCGACCGCGAGCGTCGCCAAGGTGATGACCGCGTACGTGATCCTCCGCGACCACCCGCTCAAGAAGGGCGAGAAGGGCGAGACGATCACGATCGACGCGCAGGGCGAGGCGGACTCGCAGAAGAAGGACGAGTCGCGCGTCCCGCTCAAGAAGGACCAGCAGTTCACCCAGTACCAGATGCTGCAGATGCTGATGATCCCCTCGGGCAACAACGTCGCGCGGCAGCTGGCCCGTTGGGACGCCAGCTCGGAGGAGGCGTTCGTGAAGAAGATGAACGCCGCCGCCAAGAAGCTGGGCATGACCAAGACGACGTACACCGACCCCAGCGGCCTGGACAAGGCGACCGTGAGCACCGCCGTCGACCAGCTCAAGCTGGCCGAGCAGGTCATGAAGAACGACGCGTTCCGCGAGGTCGTGCGCACCGAGAACGTCCAGATCGCCGGCCTGCCGGAGAAGATCTACAACAACAACCGCCTGCTCACGACGATGGCGGGCCAGGTCGCCGGCATCAAGACCGGATCGAGCTCGCCGGCCGGCGGCACGTTCATGTGGGCCAGCTACCGCACCGTCGGCGGCAAGGACCAGCTGATCCTCGGTGTGACGATGGACCAGCACACCAACAGCCCGGACCCCAACGCGCAGCTCGACCTGGTGCTGAACAACACCCAGAAGGTGATCACCGCGGCCCGGGGTGCGCTGGTCTCGGACACCGTGGTGAAGAAGGGCCAGGTCGTCGGGTACGTGGACGACGGCCTCGGCGGTCAGACGCCGGTCGTGGCGACCAAGGACCTCTCGGCGGTCGGCTGGCCCGGCATGAAGGCGACGTTCTCGATGAGCACCGACAAGACCCTGCCGCACGAGGCGAAGGCCGGCACCAAGGTCGGTGTGCTGACGGTCGGCAACGGCGCGAGCACCCAGAAGGTCCCGGTCGCCCTGAAGGACGACCTCGTCGAGCCGACCTTCGGGGCGAAGCTGACCCGCATCGGGTGAGCGTCCACGGACTCCGGCGGCGGTGACGGGCACACCCGCCCGGCGCCGCCACCGGAGTCCTCCCGGCCCCGGCAACACCGCCCGCCCCGCTCGCCCGTCCTCCGTCCCGTACGTGACCGGAGCCCGTCATCGACGTAGCGCAAGCACAGAAGCCGGCCTATGCGTCCGCCGTCGCCACGCGCAGAGCGTGGGCGGCGCAGGGCGCGGTGACGCTGCTGCCCTCCGGGGTGATGCTGCTGCTGGGGGCGTGGGGGATCCGCCGCCAGGACGCCATATGGCGCGACGAGGCGGTCACCTACGACATGGCCCACCGCAGCCTGCCCGACCTGTGGCACACGCTGCTGCACGCCGATGTCGTCCACGGCCTGTACTACGCGCTGATGCACGTCTGGTTCCGGGTCTACGACGCCACCCTCGACGGGACGTTCGGCGCGGTGGTGGGGCTGCGGCTGCCGTCGGTGGCCGCGATGACCGCCGCCACCGCGGGCGTCGCCCTGCTCGGGCACCGCCTCGTCGGCCGGCGGGCGGGCCTGCTGGCCGGCTTCACGTTCGCGTGCATCCCCGTCGTCCAGCAGTACGCGCAGGAGGGGCGCTCGTACGCGACCGTCTGCGCACTGGTCGTCTGGGCCACGTACCTGCTGGTCCTGACCGCGGCCGCGGCGGCACCCCCGCCCTCGCGTCCGCACCCCCAGCCGGTCCCGCACCCGCGCCCCGGGCTGTGGCCCGGCTACACGGCGCTCATGCTGGCCGCCTGCCTGCTGCACGAGTTCGCGTGCCTGGTGCTGCCCGTCCACGCCGCCGCGCTGATCCTCGCCCGGCTGCCCCGCCGCGTACTGCGCGCCTGGGCGCTGTCCGCGGCCACCGTCCTCGCCGCCCTGTCCCCGCTCGCGGTCTTCAGCACCCGGCAGTCGGCGCAGATCAGCTGGCTGATGTGGCCGGACCCGCTGCAGCTGCTGACCTTCGCCGTGCTCGCGGTCCTCGGCCTGGCCTGCGCCCGGGTGCGGATCCGCTCCCGCGGCCCGATCGGCCTGCGCGCCCTGGGCATCCCGCTGCTGCTCCTGCCCACCGTCCTGTTGCTGCTGCTCTCGCACGTCGAACCGGCCTACGTCGACCGCTACGTCCTCTACTACGTCGTCGGCTTCGCCCTGCTCGCCGGTGCCGCGCTGGCCCGGCTGCTGCGCCCGGCCGGCGAACTGGGGCAGACCCGGGCCCGCCGGCTGCGCCGGACCGCGGCCGTCGCGCTGGTGCTGGCCGCCCTGCTGCCCGTCGACGTCCATCTGCGCAGCCCGGACAGCCGGGTCGACGACGTCACCGCGGTCGCCCAGGCCGTACGCGCGGTGGCCGAGCCGGGCGACGGGCTGCTCTTCATGCCGGCCCGGCGGCGGATCTGGCGGGCGACCCGGCCGCACGACTTCCGCGGCCTGACCGATCTCGCCCTGGCCGAGAGCCCGTTGGCCTCCCACACCCTCTACGGCACCGAACGCTCCGGCGACGCCATCCGCGCCCGGATGCTGGCCAGCCGCCGGATCGTGGTCGCCGGTGACCCGGACGGCCAGCCCGCCGACGACAACGACCAGGAAATCGCCAAACGGGCCACCCTGCGCGACGCCTTCCGGGTCTGCAGCACCACGGAGGTCCGGGGCGCCCGCATCACGGTGTACGGGCGGGCGGGGGCGTGCGGGGCGGCAAACGCGCGCTGAAGCACCGAAGAGCTCGCTGAAACACCGAAGAGCTCGTTGAACCACCCAAGAGGGGGCCACGTCCGACCGAGGTGCCGGCCCCTTCAGCGCAGCCCGGCCGCCGTCCCGTCCAGCCCCAGCAGCTCCTGGAGGGCCGCCGCGCCGGCGTCGGTGAGGCGCACCGCCCGGCCGCTGCCGATGCGGCGGACCCAACGGCGGTCGAGCAGCCGGTCGCAGAGCCGGGCGCCGGCCGTGCCCGCGAGGTGGTTGCGGCGCTCGGTCCAGTCGAGGCAGGCACGGGCCGGCGGCCGGCGGCCGGTGCGCAGGTCGGCCGGTTCGACGCCCAGCGCGTCGGTGAACCAGTCCCGGCCGGCGTCGGTGAGCGCGAAGCCGCCGTCCTGGTCGACCAGGCCGCGTGCGGTCATCGCATCGGTGATGGCCACACCGAGCCGGCCGGCGAGGTGGTCGTAACAGGTGCGGCCCCGGGCCAGCGCCGCGGAGGCGGACACCGCGCGCAGCCCGCGCGGCGCCCCCTGCGGCGGGTCGAGGTGCGCGGTCAGGGATTCCAGCAGCTCGGCGACGTGCGGGCCGGCGAGCTGGAGGTAGCGGTGGCGGCCCTGGCGCCGTTCGGCGAGCAGTCCGCCCTCGGTCAGCCGGGTCAGGTGCTCGCTTGCCGTCGAGGGCGCGACCTGCGCGTATGCCGCCAGCTCGCCGGCCGTCCAGGCCCGCCCGTCGAGCAGCGCCAGGCAGAAGGCGGCCCGGGTCCGGTCCGCCAGCAGCGCGGCCAGCCGTGCGAGCTCGGTGCTGTACGCCGGAGTGCCGTCCGCGGGGGCGCGGTGCGTCGCGGTCCGGTTCGTCGCGGTGCTGTACGCCGGAGTGGTCATGACTCGATTGTCCGCCGCGAGTCTTCGGTGCGTACCGAAGGGACTCGTGCCTACGGTGCCCGTATGAGCACCTCCCCGGAGTACGCCACCTTCCACTTCCACGCGCTGCACCATGCCGACCAGCCGCTGCTGCTCCCCAACGCCTGGGACGTCGCGTCGGCGGTGGCCCTCGCCGGGGCCGGATTCGCGGCGGTCGGCACGACGAGCCTGGGGGTCGCGGCGGCCCACGGCTATCCGGACGGCCGCGGGCTCGCCGAGGTCAAGGACGCCACCCTCGCCCTGGCACTGCGCCTCAACGGCCGGCTGGCCTGCCCGTACACCGTCGACATCGAGGGCGGGTTCGGTGGCGGGCCGGAGCAGGTGGCGGATCTGGCGGGGGCGCTGGCGGAGGCCGGGGCGGCGGGGATCAATCTGGAGGACGGGCTGCCCGGTGGCGCGGGGCTGCAGGAAGCGGCGCGGCAGGCCGAGGTGCTCGCCGCGGTGAAGCAGCGGGCGCCGGGGCTGTTCCTGAACGCCCGGATCGACACCCATTGGCGGGTGACCACCCCGCCCCCGCTGTCGGAGACGCTCACCCGCGCCGAGGCCTATCTGACGGCGGGCGCGGACGGGGTGTTCGTGCCGGGGATCGTCGCCGACGAGGACATCGCGGTGCTGGTCCGCGAGGTCCAGGCCCCGCTGAACATCCTCTTCACGCCGGGCCGGCACACCGTCGCCCGGCTGGCGGAGCTCGGCGTGCGCCGGATCAGCACCGGTTCGCTGCTCTTCCGTACGGCCCTGCGGGCCACCCTCGGGACGGCGGAGGCGATCCGTACGGGGCAGCCGCTGCCGGAGCCGGGCGGCGCGGCGCTCATGTACGAGGACATCCAGCGGATGGTGGGGGAGGAGCAGGGGGAATAGGTCCCCCCGCTCGGCGCTCAGGCCTGCCGGCCCCGGCCCGCCTGGCGGCGGCGGTGGACGGCGACGGCCGCGCCCGCCACGCCCAGCGCGCCCGCGCCTCCGATCAGGCCCGCCTTGGGCAGGTGCCCGGCCTTCTCGGCGAGCCCGGCCAGCCCGTTGTCGGGCAGCATGATCGACGTACGGCTTTCCGTGGGCACGGTGGAGTCCGCGGCGAAGGCGGCGCCCGCGGGCAGCAGCAGGACGGCGAGCGCACCGGTGGCGACGGTGGCGGTACGGATCATGGAGCGGCGCTGGGCCCGCATGGGTACTCCTCGTCGGGGGCGGCTCGGGCCGCCCGGGGTCACGGTACGGCAGGCACCTTACGGAGCGTCCTTAACGGCAATCCATACGTTGTGTAACAGTCAGCAAGATCTCTGGGATCGGTCCCGTGACAATGCGCCCACCAGTTCGGGCCAAAGGTCGCAAGCCCGGCAAGGTGTTCGAGCCGGCGCCGGGGCCTGGGCCGGACGCCGCCGGGGTCGTCCGCGCCCCGCCGTCGGATGGCCGCGCTGAAGGTTCCCCCGCCCGCCGCCTTGGATAGCTTGAGGAAACGGGCCCGGACGGGAGGCGGTGACGACGGGATGCGAGGCGGTGAGGACGGCCGCGCGCCAAGACGCCGCCGCCCCTGGGAGCGCGTCAGCTCACGGCGGCACAACGGCCCCTGGCGGCGCATCTGCCGCGCCACCGCCCTCTGCGCCCTCCCGCTCCTCGCCGGTTGCGCCGGTCTGGAGGGTCTGGAGAGCGACGGACGGGCCCGCGACGTCAAGGCGCCGCTCGCGCTCTGGCCGGAGTACACCCCCGCCCCGCTCGGCCGGGAGGACAACCCGGCCGCACTCACGCCCGTGGCCGGTGTGCCGCACGTCCGCAGCGGCAGCATGGCGGACGCCGACCCGCTCGCCGTCCTCGACGCGGACATCTCCGCGGAGGGGCAGCATCCGCCCGCCCGCCGCGCCGTTCGCCGCCCCGCGCTGCACGACCTCACGGACGACGGTGAACCCGACCTGATCACCGTCATCGACCTCGACCCGCGCACCAGCGAACTCCGCGTCTACAGCGTGCGGAAGACGGTGGTGACCCGGGTGCTCGTGCTGCGCGGCGTGCTGGCCGGCGTCGAGCTGGCGGCCGGTCATCTGGCGGTGCGTGAGCCCACCAAGGACCCGCGCTACGTGAGCGTCACCGACCTGGTCTGGGACGGCAAGGCGATGGCCCTGTGGGACCTCACCCTCGACGAGGCCCGCAGGCACCAGACCCGCCGGACCGGCGGCAGTGGGAGCGGCGGGAGCAACGGGCGTGCCGGGAGCGGGCCATGAGGCGCCCGGCGGTCTCCCTCCGCTGGAAGATCGCGCTGACCGTGATGGCGGTGAGCTGTGCGGTCGCCGCCGTCCTCGGCGTGCTCGTCCACAACGCGGTGGCCCGTCAGACCGTGGGCCAGGTACGGAAGGAGACCCGCGCGAACCTCGACACCGCGCTGGACCTCTTCGAGTACGGCACCTCCCGCGAGGGCATCAACTCCCTCCTCGACCCGGTCGAACTACCGCGTCCCTTGAGGGAGTTGGCGCGTTCGGGGCAGCGCGGCAGCATGGTCGGTACCTATCGCGGCCAACCGGTCATGTGGGCCGCGGCGCCGGCCGACGGCCAGGTCATGGCGGTCTGGTCGCCCTACGGCAACACCCGCCGCTCGCTGGAGAACTTCGACACCGCGATCCTCGGCTCGGCCGTGCTCGCCGCCGCGGTCGTCGCGCTCGCCGGGCTGTTCCTCGCGCACCGCATCAGCCGCCGGCTGGGCACCACGGCGGCGGTCGCCCGCCGCATCACCGCCGGCGATCTGGACGCCCGGGTCGGCGGCGGCAACGGTGACGGCGCGGTCGAGGGCCGAAACCCGGGCGGCGGGCCGGCGGCGCGGGACGAGGTGGCGGCGGTGGCCGCCGCCCTCGACTCGGTGGCCGGCTCCCTGCAGAGCCGGCTGCGGGCCGAACAGCGGTTCACCGCCGATGTGGCCCATGAACTCCGGACACCGCTCACCGGCATCCTCGCCTCGGCCGAACTGCTTCCCGAGGGCCGGCCCAAGGAGATGATCAACGACCGGCTGCGGGCGCTGCACCGCCTCACCGAGGACCTGCTGGAGATCTCCCGGCTGGACTCCGGCACCGAGCACGCCGATCTCGCCGCGTACGAACTGGGCGCGCTGGTCACCCGCTCCGTGCGCGCCACCGGCCTCGACGCCGACGTACGGGTCGCCGCGGACACCGTCGTCGAGACCGACCGGCGCCGCCTCGACCGCATCCTCGCCAACCTCGTCCTCAACGCGCACCGGCACGGCCGGCCGCCGGTCGTGGTCACCGTCGACACCCCGCCCGGCGGCCCACCGGCCATCGAGATCCGTGACCACGGCCCCGGCTACCCCGGAGACCTGCTGCGCCACGGCCCGCAGCGCTTCCGCACCGACGCGCCCGGCCGGGGCAGGGGCCACGGCCTCGGCCTGACCATCGCCGTCGGCCAGGCCGCCGTCCTGGGCATCGACCTCCGCTTCACCAACGCCCCCGACGGCGGCGCCCGCGCCGTCCTCCGTCTCCCACGGGAAGACGCCTCGGCGCCCTCCTGAGCGGCTCACCGGTCCACGCCGCACCCGCCGCTCACCGGCCGAGGAACTCCGCTCTCCGGCCGAGGGACTCCGCTCACCAGTCGATGTCGTCCGGCGGCTCCGGCAGCGCCTCCTCGTCCTCCGGCCCGGGCCCGGAGTCGGGCGCGGGACCGGCGCCGGGCCCGGGATCGGCGACCGCCGCCGCGCGCCCACCGCCCGCGTCCTCCCCGTCGCTGTCCCGCCCCGCCAGCACGTCCAGGATCTGCTGGCCGTACTTCACGAGCTTGTTCTCGCCGACCCCGGTGACCGTCCCGAGTTCGGTCGTCGTCGCCGGTCCCAGGAGGGCGATCTCCCGCAGCGTCGCGTCATGGAAGATCACGTACGCGGGCACGCCCTGCTCCTTGGCCGTACGGGCCCGCCAGCCGCGCAGCGCCTCGAAGACCGGCAGCTTTTCCTCGGGCAGGTCCACCGGCGCCCGCTTGCCCTTCGCGGTCTTCGCCTTCGCGGCCCGCGCGGCCTTCTCCGGCTCCCGCCGCATCGGCACCTCGCGCCGGCCGCGCAGCACCTCGCCGCTCGTCTCGGTGAGCACCAGCGTGCCGTAGTCACCCTCGACGGAGAGCAGCCCCTGAGCCAGCAACTGCCGTACGACACCGCGCCATTCGGCCTCGCGGAGATCGTCGCCCACCCCGAAGACGCTCAGCGCGTCATGGTCGAACTGGATGACCTTCGCGGTCTTCTTCCCCATCAGGATGTCGATGATCTGGCCCGCGCCGAACTTCTGCCCGCGCTCGCGCTGCAGCCGTACGACCGTCGACAGCAGCTTCTGCGCGGCGACCGTGCCGTCCCAGGTCTGCGGCGGGGACAGGCATGTGTCGCAGTTGCCGCAGGTGGCGCCGGCGCTCTCCTGCCCGAAGTAGGCCAGCAGCCGGACCCGCCGGCACTGCACCGTCTCGCACAGCGCCAGCATCGCGTCGAGGTGGGCGGACAGCCGCCGCCGGTGCGCCTCGTCGCCCTCCGAACCGTCGATCATCTTCCGCTGCTGGACCACGTCCTGCAGTCCGTACGCCAGCCAGGCCGTCGAGGGCTGGCCGTCCCGGCCGGCGCGCCCGGTCTCCTGGTAGTAGCCCTCCACCGACTTGGGCAGGTCCAGATGCGCCACGAACCGCACGTCCGGCTTGTCGATCCCCATCCCGAACGCGATGGTGGCGACCACGACCAGCCCGTCCTCCCGCAGGAACCGCGCCTGGTGCTCCGCGCGCGTCCGGGCGTCGAGGCCGGCGTGGTACGGCACCGCGGCGATGCCGTTCTCCACCAGGAACTGCGCGGTCTTCTCCACGGAGGCCCGCGAGAGGCAGTAGACGATCCCGGCGTCCCCGGCATGCTCGCCCCGCAGCAGCTCCAGCAGCTGCCGCTTGGGCTCGCTCTTGGCCACGATCCGGTACTGGATGTTCGGCCGGTCGAAGCTCGCCACGAAGTGCCGGGCCTCCGCCATCTTCAGGCGGGAGGTGATCTCGGCGTGCGTGGCGTCGGTCGCCGTGGCCGTCAGCGCGATCCGCGGCACGTCGGGCCAGCGCTCGTGCAGCATCGACAGCGCCAGATAGTCCGGCCGGAAGTCGTGCCCCCACTGCGCCACGCAGTGCGCCTCGTCGATCGCGAAGAGGGAGACCTTCCCCCGGTCCAGCAGGCTCAGCGTCTGCTCCACCCGCAGCCGCTCCGGCGCCAGATACAGCAGATCCAGCTCGCCGGCCAGGAACTCCGCCTCGACGAGCCGCCGCTCCTCCAGATCCTGCGTCGAATTGAGGAACCCGGCCCGCACCCCGAGCGCCCGCAGGGCGTCGACCTGGTCCTGCATCAGCGCGATCAACGGCGAGATCACGACCCCGACACCCGGCCTGACCAGCGACGGAATCTGATAGCAGAGCGACTTGCCGCCACCGGTCGGCATCAGGACGACGGCGTCGCCGCCCCCTATGACGTGCTCGATGATCTCCTGCTGGCTGCCCCGGAACGCGTCGTACCCGAAGACGCGGCGCAGCACCTGCACCGCCTCGCCCGCCTCCGGAGCGTCTGCTGCATCCATGTCCTCGACCATTCCCACGTCCGCCAGAGCCACCCCGAAAGCCTACGAGCTCCGCGCTGCTCCCCGCGGCGCCTGTGGACAACTTCCGGTGCCCGGCCCCTTCAGCCCGGCCGGTATCCCCATAAACAGTACGAGCAGGCTCCCCGCCCCTCCGCCCGGGCAACGGCCAGTGCCACTCGTCGCACATCGTGGATCTCCAGCCCCAGCCGCTCGGCGTACCGCTGCCCCTCCAGCAGCGCCTTGCACCCCGGAACCCGGTGGTACACCTGCCCCTGCGCCGTCGTGTACACGAACTTCGTCAGCCCCCGCGGCGCCGGAGCGCAGTCCACGCACTGCTCGACGACCAGCTCGTGCACGCATCGCTCAGCCATCCCCCCACCGTATCCGCCGGACCTCCCGACTCCCGCCGCATTCCGGGGAGTTGACCGGCCGGCACCGCTCCCGAAGCCCGGGCCGAACAGACTCCGCGCGCCCGCCCGCCCGGCCGTCCCGCTCCTCCCCGCACAGACAAAAGGGCCGGCCCAAGAGGGGCATACCCTCCAGAACCGGCCTTGCCGGGGGCTGCTCGATGCCGCTCCGTAGCGCCATTCGCCCTGGTCAGCGATGCAGCGGCGGCATGCACGATGATCCCCGGCAGGACGCCCTCGGCCGGGCAGTCCGCGCACGATCGCGCACGGTTATGCCCTGCGGCGGAGTGGGCCGTCACAGGCGGCGAACGGTGCCGGACGGGCCTTGATGCACACCAGAACGGCAACCAGCGCTCGTCGGCACGGACGGGCCGACCGTGTGCGTCTTCCTTCATGTGCGTCGCGGAGTCGTGCGTGCCCGAGCCGCCCCGCCCCGCCCACGTGATCAGCCCGACCCGGGACTGGAGCTGTCGGACGCATCGTTCGCGGCACGGTGGTACGCGGCGTTGATGCGCTGAGCCTCCTCAAGCTGGTCCTCGAGAATGATGATGCGGCAAGCGGCCTCGATCGGGGTTCCTCTGTCGACGAGCTCGCGGGCGCGAGCGGCGATCCGCAGTTGATAGCGGGAGTACCGGCGGTGTCCGCCCTCCGAGCGCAGCGGAGTGATCAGACGAGCCTCACCGATGGCTCGGAGGAAGCCCGGGGTGGTGCCGAGCATTTCGGCGGCCCGTCCCATCGTGTACGCGGGGTAGTCGTCGTCATCCAGACGATCGCTGAGTGGAGTATCTGCTGCCATGTCACCTCGTAGTGCAACGCGTCGAGGGGCCCTGGTGCCGTACGGCACCAGGGCCCCGAAGGAAATGAAACACCATCTGTCGGCCCTCATGCTCTGCCGACCTTCTGTTTCCGCTACCCGGCCCGGCAAGGGGAGGGGTGCGGGGATCGCGGCTGTGTGACCGGGGACCACCATCCATTCCGGGGTCTTTCGGTACCCGGACCGGGAGCTTGCCGGGCCGGGCGATCCTGATGGCGTCTGCCTCCTCCGTCCTTTCTTCGAACCGACCACTTGGTGAGCGGCTACTGCCGTACTGCTCGGTGATGCTGTTGCGCAGCCCCTCGACCTGCGGGCTGCTCAGTGCGGCTCTCAGCCCCGTCACCATTCTTCGAACGCCTTGGCTTCGGAACTCCAGAACCGCGCTGACCTGCGAACTTCAGGTACTGCTACCCGGCAGTTCATGTCTGCCGGGTCTCGCTCGACCATATCGACGAGACAAAGATTAACCGTGCCGGAAGTCAATGTCTACTCTGGCAAGAGTAGATTTTGATGCTCAGGAGCCACAGGTCTCCTATGGCCTGCGGTAACGGATGGAACAGGTCGTCCTGGGCGGCGCGCACACGGCCCGGTCCCTCAGGGCTTGGGGCAGCCGCCTCTTGTCGCCCCGGCGGTCGCGTCACGCCAGGGGCAGGGCCGAACAGGCCGGTACGCGAGTGTGGGCATGTGTGCCGACGCTCCTGAAGGGATGCGTCCGTCCCGGCCACCGCGGGCAGTCAGACGCCGCCTCGCCCCTCCGCTCGACCAGGAGCCTTCGCACGGACGACGAGACGCCGGGCGGCGATACGACGGATGAGGGCCCGGCCGACGCGCGTCGGCCGGGCCCTCACCGGGTCTTTGACGGCGGCTTTCCGCCTGTCCTCACACCTCCGTGGAGGCGGTGCCCCCGAGCAGCGCCGAAGCGGTCCGGAGCGGCGAAGCGGATCAGCCGGCGAGGGCGAGGACGCCCGGGGGTCGGCCGTGCTCCCCGACGGTGCCGGACGAGGTGAACGGTCCGTCGAGGATGTCCCGCAGACGGATCCGGTCCGTGTAGGCGGGGCTGCCGCGGAGAGCGGCGAGCCGGGTCAGGGTGACCAGGCCCGTGCTCTGGTCGTCCCCGTCGCACACGACGAGGTGATCGACACGGGCACCGGCCATGAGGGAGAGGGCCACCTCGACCGTCATGTCGTCACGGACCCGAGGCCCGAACGCGCCCCTGTCGTGGACCACGGCCGTGGGGCGGTCCGCTACCTGGTGCGGCTGAACGGTCGTCATGGGTGCCTCCTGCCGGACGGACGGGCTGGTGATCACGGCGGCTCTAGGCGGCCGAGTCGAAGGTGGTCCGCCGCTGTGTCCTGCGGCGCGCCGCTTCGCCGACGGGCCGGCCCTGGCCGACGCGGCCTCGGCGGCCCTGACGGCCCTGGGACGAAGAAGACGCACCGCGGGGACGTTCGCCGCCCGGCGCGGGGACGACGACCGGGACGCCGGAAGGGGCCTGGGCACCTGTGATGCGGCTCAGCTCCGACTCGCCCGAACGTACCTGGGCGACCCGAGGGGTGATGCCTGCGGAAGCCATCAACCGGGTCATGCCGCGACGCTGGTCAGGGGTCACCAGGGTGACGACGCGGCCGGACTCGCCGGCGCGGGCCGTACGGCCGCCGCGGTGCAGGTAGTCCTTGTGGTCACTGGGCGGATCCACATTGACGACCAGGTCGAGGTTGTCGACGTGGATCCCGCGCGCCGCGACGTTGGTCGCCACCAGTACCGTCACCTGCCCGCTCTTGAACTGGGCCAGGGTCCGCGTGCGTTGCGGCTGGGACTTGCCACCGTGCAGGGCCGCGGCGCGGACACCGCTGCCCAGCAGGTGCTCGGTCAGCCGGTCCACCGCGTGCTTGGTGTCAAGGAACATGATCACTCGACCGTCCCGCGCCGCGATCTCGGTGGTCGTCCGATGCTTGTCCGCGTCGTGCACATGGAGCACGTGGTGCTCCATCGTGGTGACCGCGCCCGCCGACGGGTCGACGGAGTGGACTACCGGGTCCGTCAGGTAGCGGCGGACCAGCAGGTCGACGTTACGGTCCAGGGTGGCCGAGAAGAGCATCCGCTGTCCCTCGGGACGCACTTGGTCGAGCAGGGCGGTGACCTGGGGCATGAAGCCCATGTCGGCCATTTGGTCGGCCTCGTCGAGGACCGTGATGTCGACATCCACCAGTCGGCAGTCGCCCCGGTCGATGAGGTCCTTGAGCCGTCCGGGCGTCGCGACGACCACCTCGGCCCCGGAGCGCAGCGCACCGGCCTGCCTGCCGATGGACATTCCGCCGACGACGGTGGCGAGCCGCAGGCTCACGGAGCGGGCGTGCGGAGTGAGCGCCTCGGTGACCTGCTGGGCGAGCTCACGGGTGGGGACCAGGACAAGGGCGAGGGGCTGCCGCGGCTCGGCACGTCGCCCGGCTGTACGAGCCAGTACGGCGAGGCCGAAGGCGAGGGTCTTGCCCGAGCCGGTGCGGCCACGGCCGAGTACGTCACGACCGGCGAGGGAGTTGGGCAGGGTCGCGGCCTGGATCGGGAACGGCACTGTCACGCCCTGGTGGCCGAGCGCGGCCAGCAACGGCGCCGGCATGGTGAGTTCGGCGAACGACCCGACGGCGGGCAGTGCGGGCGTGATCGTCTTCGGCGGCGCGAACTCGCCGTGTGCGGGCCGTCCGGCCCGGTGGTTTCCGTAGCCCTTTGAACGGCGCTGACCACCGGAGCGGTTGGCGCCGTCGCCTCCTCCGAAGCGGTCATATGTGCGGGGAGTGCGGGTGCGCTTCATGCGGAACCATCCTTGATGGGGCACGTAGCAAGGAATTCCCGCAGCAGATGAGCGCGCAAAGAATTTCGAGACGAGCCACAGTCGATGTGGGGCGGGTCAGGCGACGGGGAATTTCTCACCGGTCGGTGATGTGGTGGAGCCTTCCCGTCGCGCCCTGAAAAGCAGCGAGCTGGGGCCCGCACCCCAGAGGTGCGGGCCCCAGCTGCGAAGTATGCGTCAGCGCCGGTGTCAGGCGGGGACGATGTTCTCGGCCGTCGGGCCCTTCTGGCCCTGCGCGATGTCGAACGACACCTTCTGGCCCTCCAGCAGCTCGCGGAAGCCCTGGGCGGCGATGTTCGAGTAGTGGGCGAAGACGTCGGCGCCGCCGCCGTCCTGAGCGATGAAGCCGAAGCCCTTTTCCGCGTTGAACCACTTCACGGTGCCAGTAGCCATGTTATTTCTCCTTCGAGGCGGTGTCAGGAATTCGCCCTGTGCGAATTCCGTGTCGCCGTGATGATTACCCCGTCGGAAATAAACCTTCTGGCAACCACACCTGCAACTGAGATCGACAGTAGCACGGTGCGATCAGCCCTGCGCGGTCAATAATTCCGCGCCGGTCGACGCTCGGAGTAATGCTCGTCGGGCCCCGAACCTATTTCTCATGTCGCGGACACAGATATGGCTCTCCGCGCGCCCGGCGTTTTCTGCCGTGCGCATCCGCCCACACCCCTATGACCTTCATCGACGGGGGATGAGCCGCCGCCACCGTCGCCGGGGGACGGCGCAACGGTGAACGCGTTGAGACTCCACCACCGCGATGAAGGTCACATCCCCGCGAAGAGCGCGACGGCAGGTGGTCGGACGTGACCGCCCGCACCCGCGCAGTACGTTGACCACCCCCCAGCGGGGACGTTCCGGACGTTGCTCCCGCGGCGGGCACCGTCGAGGCGCGCATCGTCTCCATGGATGCCGAAGCGGCCCGGCACGTCGCGGACGCTCTGGTGCTGTTCGCCGGGGAGGGGCGGCGCAGTGGAAATGCCGGCGCGCGTTGGCCGGCCCGGGAGCGGAAATCCGTGCCGGATGAAGCTGATCCGCCGGGCACGTTCGGGAACTCAGCTCTCCGTCCGCTTACGAAAACGGCCCCGGACGTCATGCCCGAGGCCCCTCCGCTGGATACCGAACAGGTTGTCGATGATGTGCCGGTAACGGCCGTCGGTGCCGCGGCGCACGATGTCGGTCGCTGTTCCCTCGATGCGCACGTGGTTGCCGTCGGCCCCTGTGCCGTCGATCAACCCGTCGTAGATGGGCAACGCTGTGTCATCCGCGGTGTAGCCGCGGTCCTCGGCCAGGGCGTCGTCCGACGCCCTGGCCGAGGAGGCGAAGCAGTTCACCAGCCCGATCGAGTCCGTCATGGAATGGGACGACGAGCAACAAAGGAGAACCAGCTCAGGCGACGTCTTCTCTTGGCCGGAGTACTAGCAGTGGTGTGGAGGGATGGTGGCGGTGGTGGGCGCGGGCTCCGGCCAGACGAGGAGCACGGGGCAGGGGGCGTGGTCGACGATGAAGCGGCTGGTGGGGGCGAGGCTGCGGGGGCCGAGGTGGGTGCGGTCGCCGTCGCGGGCGACGATGAGCAGGTCGGCGCCTTCTGCGGCGGCCACGACCTCCTGTTCGGCGCGGCCTGAGCGTTCTTGCCGGGTGCAGGGGCGACCCAGCCGCGCGGCCGCGCTGGCCAGGAGTTGTTCGGCGGAGGCGGCGGCCAGGTGTTCCACTGCGGTGCCGGGGTCGCGATCGGGGCGTGCGCGGCCCAGCAGTCCGGCGTAGGCGCCGTGCGCGGCGTCCGGTACCTCGTGGCCGGTGACGTGGAGCAGCACCGTGTCGGCGTCCGCGGGCGTGTGGGCGCGTGCGGCGTCGACGCAGGCGGGCCAGGTGCCCTCGACGATCCAGACGATGACGGTCACGGTGTTCAGCCTCCGATCGTTTGGAGTGAGGTCCACAGTGCCACCACCGCGAGCAGTAGGGCGGCCGGTACGGCGAGCAGGCCGAGGCGGGTGAACTCGCCCAGGGCCACGTCGGTGTCGTGTTCGCGCACGATGCGCCGCCACAGCAGGGTGGCCAGCGAGCCGGCGTAGGTGAGGTTCGGGCCGATGTTGACCCCGAGGAGGACGGCCAGGACGGCACCCGGGCCGGTGGGGGCGGTCAGGGGGAGCAGGACCAGGACGGCGGGCAGGTTGTTGATGATGTTGGCCAGTACCGCTGCCAGGGCCGCGATGGCGAGGAGGGCCGGGAGGCTTGTGCCGCCGGGCGCCAGGTGGCCCAGCGCGTCGGCGAGACCGTTGTCGACCACCGCCCGGACCACGATGCCCAGGGCCAGGACGAAGGCGCAGAACGGCAGGGCCGCGGACCGGACGATCGCGGTGGGGGTGGTGCGGCGCCGGGTCAGCGCGCGGGCCGCCAGAACGGCCGCGCCCGCGGCGGCGGCCCAGGCCGGGTTGATGCCGAGCGCGGAGGTCAGGACGAAGCCGGCCAGGGTGCCCGCCACGGTGATCAGGGCGAACAGTGGCAGTTCGCGGGGTGCTTCCGTGGGCGGGCTCTGGGCGCCGGCGTCCAGGTCGGTGGCGAAGAAGCGGCGGATGACGACGTACTCGGCACCGATCGCGGCCAGCCAGGGCAGCGCCATCAGGGCGGCGAAGCGGGTGAAGCTCAGGCCGCTGGCGGCGAACGCCAGCAGGTTGGTCAGGTTGGAGACGGGCAGCAGCAGCGAGGCCGTGTTGGACAGGTGGGTGCAGGCGTACACGTGCGGTTTGGCGCGGGCGCCCAGCCGGGCGGCGGTGGCGAACACCACCGGCGTCAGCAGCACCACCGTGGCGTCCAAGCTGAGCACCGCGGTGATCAGCGAGGCGATCACGAACACCAGCACCAGCAGGCGACGGGGGCGGCCGGCCGCCCTGCGGGCCATCCAGGCGCCGCAGGCGTGGAACAGGCCCTCGTCGTCGCACAACTGGGCCAGAACGAGCACGGCCGCGAGGAAGCCGATCACCGGACCCAGCCGGACGGCCTCGGCCGCCACGTGATCCAGGGAGATCGCGCCGGTGGCGATGACCACTCCGGCGGCGGGAACGGCCACGACCGCCTCCGGCCACCCCCACGGCCGGATCACCGCACATGCCAGCACCGCCAGGAGCAGGGCGACAGAGAGGGCTTCTGCGAGTGCGGTGTTCAGGGTCGGAGCCTTTCGGAGGATGCCGGTGGTGAAAGGTCGCGCCGGATCCGCGGCGGCTGGAGTCGAGCACGTTGCGTTCGTGGGGGACGCGGGCGCGGCGCAACCTTGGCAAGTAGTAGAACATTAAACTATCAGGGTGTCGCCGATCCGGCGACCGGTGCCGTTCGGGCGTCGGCGGAGCTTGACGTCGTCGATGGAGTTCACCGGGAGCCTCGCGCGGACTTCGGTGGACACCCGAGCGACGCCAACGGCCAGGGCCCCGGTGACAGCGTTCTGAGCGCCTGGCCGCTTCAGTCGTCGGCGGATGCCGCCCTCGCGCTGCGGTGGTGCTTCGCTTCTGTGTCTGTGGATCGGTCGCCGCGGGTCTTGCCGACCCTTGATCGCGATGTTGACGGTTGTGGGACCCGGCTCAGGTGGGTCGCGGTGAGGAATGCGGTGCCCCGGCCGGGTGCGTTGCCTGCGTGGACGGTGCTGACGGGCGCGCCGGCGCTGGCGGCCGCACGCGCCCGGCATGCCTTCGAGCTGATCGAGGACGAGCTGTGAAGGTATGCCGTGAAGTGAGCAAATCGTGGAGGCTGTGTGAAATATGGCCAACCTGGTGTCCGCTTGTACACGCGTAGACCTCGCGTGACATCGAGGCCCCGGGGGTGCCCGCCTACCGTGTCGAGTCAGGCGCAAATGACTGAAAATTGAACTAATGACCGACGGGCGCACTACGGTTTGCGGCGGTTGCTGTTCCACCGAGAGGAAACCCCTCATGACCGCCGCCGACAGCGCACCGATCACGGCCCGCATCCTCACCGGCTACCGCCCGGAGGACGGCTTCGTGGCCGTAGAGCTGAACCCGCCCCCCGCCGAGTACGTCTGGCACGACGAAGACGCCGAGCAGCAAGCGGAGCGGTACGGCCCCGGAGTGGGCTACCACCAGTGGTTGGCCATCGACGCGCAGAGCGGTGCGGTCTGGTTCGGGGACGTCGACTGGCGGGCCTCGCGCGAGCACCTGGACAGTCAGCTCCCCGGTGTCCCGCGCAGCGCACTCGGTGACGGGACGCTGCCGACCCCCGGCGTTCTCGTGTACCTGCTGACCCACCTGGCGCACGACGAGCAGCGCGGCTACTCCTGGCGCTTCTTCACCGCCGAGGAACTGCATGCGCTCGCGCTGCGCACACTTCCCGCCGTACAGCGGCTCGTGGACTCGATACACCGCACGGGACCGGCCGGTGAACTGGAGTGGTCCGCCGAGGCCGCCACCGCCTGGGACGACATCGAGCAGGCCGCCACCTACACCTTCGCGCCCTCCGGAGCTGTCGTCTGGCCCAGGCTCCGGATGAGCCCGGTCCCCGCGTGGCGGGTCGAGGTCAGCGCGTTCCTCGCGAGCAACCCCGACCTGTGCGAGCCGTCCTGGGGAGTGGCCACCGACGCGGAACTGGAGGCTTACGCCGACTACCGGCCCGACTCGGGCTACGGCGGTGTCCCGGGGCGGATGTGCCGCGCCGCCGACCGGCAGATCGAGGACGGTTTCACCTTCTACGGCCACCGCGCCGCCCTGTACGCCTATCGCGCCCAGGCGTGCGGCGACCGTACTCCTACGGAGGCCCGCCTCTGGCTGGAGGCGACGGAGGCCGGCAGGGGCACCTGGGAGGCGGCCAAGCCGCCCGGAGCCACTCTCGCCGATGTGCCGGACTGCGTGCTGGCGGCCCTGGTCGAACGCTTCCAGAGCGCCGCGCACGAGGAGGGGTTGGTCCTGACGGGCCTGCCCGCCTATCTTCGGCAGTTGCGCGCCGACGAACGGGCCGCCGTCGACCGGCAGCTCGTCTACGAAGGCGAGGAGGTCGAACGTCTCGAAGGCGTGCTCAAGGACTTCCGCGCCGCGCGGAACCGCACCGTGACCCGGATCCTGGCGTGGGGAGACGGCCGTGACGACGCGGAGATAGCCCGCCTGGCCTCCATCTCCCATGACTACGTCCGTGACTGGCGGGCCCGCCTGACCACCGAACAGGCCACGGCGACGCCTTAGGCGTGTGGTCAGCGGCGGCGCGGGCCGCGCAAATGGCCCCGGCACGGACTCGGCGGTATCGATGTCCCCTGCTACGGCGCTGGCTCGCCTATGCAGGGCAGTGCCCCGGACGCGCCCATTGATCAAGCTACGTGCCCGAGTCGAGGAGATCGGCGGGCGACCGACACCCGTCGATCACGTTCTGCACCGGTCGCCCTCTGCTCACAGCGCATGTGTGCCATATGTGTGCCGCGAGTGCGAGAGCCCTCCCGCCCGCTGGGCGAAAGGGATCCTGACCTGGTGTTTCTCTGTGCCCCCGGCAGGATTCGAACCTGCGACACCCGCTTTAGGAGAGCGGTGCTCTATCCCCTGAGCTACGGAGGCGTGGATCACGGCGTGATCCGGCGACTAGCGTAGCGGATAAGGGATCCACGCTTGCAAGGTTTGCCTTTCGGCAGGTCAGCGCGGTTGGGGCGGGTCGTGGCAGGGGTGTTGCGGGGTGTGCGGGGGCGCCTGCCGGGGGTGGGTCAGCCGGCGATGTGCCAGCTGACCGTGCCGTCCGTGGTGACCAGGAGGGCGAGCAGGAGGAGGTCCGTGGCGCCGAGGGCGAGGCCCAGGAGGGCGCGGCCGCGGCGGGTGGTGCCGCGGGCCAGGGCGAGGCCGCCGAGGATCAGGGCACAGGGGCCGAGGACGAGGTTGAGGACCAGGGTGCCGAGCAGGCCGAGGATGAAGGAGGCCACGGCCATGCCGTCGGCGTGCGAGCGGGCGGCGCGGGTGGCGACGGCCGGCGCGGGGGCGGTCGTCCGCGGGGCTTGGCTGAGCGCGGTCATCGGGAGGTCACCTCGGTCTTGTGGCGGCGTTCGCGGAGGAAGAAGACGAGCAGCCAGCCGCTGATGACGGCGGCCGCGATGAGGGTGACGGGGACGGGGAGGTGTGCCGCGGTGCCCAGCATGATCCCCATCAGGAGGAGGGCTGCGACGAGGAAGAGCATGATCTGCCTTTTCCACTCGGAGGACACTTGTTCACTCAGTGCCTCCAGCATACGACTGTTCATGGGTGGAGAAGTTAAGAGAACGGTTGTTTACTGGATGACATGAGTCACACCCTTGGGGTCCGCCAGGCCCAGAAGCAGAAGACCCGTCAGGCACTGCTCGACGCGGCGCTCGGCCTGTTGGCGGAGCAGAGCCTGAGCAGCCTGGGGCTGCGGGAGGTGACGCGGGTGGTGGGGATCGCCCCGGCCGCGTTCTACCGGCACTTCAAGGACCTGGGGGAACTCGGCGTCGCACTGGTCGAGGAGGCGCTCGGCAGCCTGCACGTGATGGTGCGGGCGATCCTCGCCGAACAGGACGGCGCCGAGGAGCGGATAGACCGCACGGTCGCGGTCGTCGAGCGGCACGTACGGGCGTACCCGCTGCACATCCGGTTCATCGCCCGCGAGCGGCACGGCGGCGTACGGGCCGTACGGCAGGCCATCGCGGACGAGCTCGACCGGTTCGCGGAGGAGGTCGCGGCGGCGCTCAAGTCCCAGCCGGTGTCGGAGGGATGGCGCGATGACGACGTCCGGATGCTGGCCGAGCTGTACGTGGACCGTCTGGTCACGACGGCCGCGGCGCTGCTCGACGCCGACGAGGACGGCGCGCCCGGGGCCGCCGACCAGGTGGTGCGTACGGCGCGCCGCCAGCTGCGGCTGATCAGCATCGGGCGGCAGCATTGGCGGGAGGAGGGGGATCTTTCCTGAGGGCCGGCCGGTGGGGCTGCCGGGTCAGGCGCGGGCCGGGGTGACGCGGACGCGGTAGGTGCCGTCCTGGTTTTCCGTGAGGACGGTGACCGAGGCCCCGGTGGCCTGGTCGGTGTAGCTCTCGCCGGGGAGGAAGGTCGCATCGGTCAGTTCCGGGTCGACGTACGGGTTGTCCCGGTAGCAGCCGCCGCTGTGCGGGGTGGCGTCCACGATCCGGAGCGGGCCGCGGCCCGAGGGCACGTCGGTGGCGACGCGGTAGAGCAGGACGCCCGGCCGGCAGACCGCGGGTTCGAGCAGGCCGCGGCTGCGGGCCTCGACCACCAGGGCGCTGTGCGGCGAGGTCGGGATGACGACGATCTTGGTGCCGCCCGGTGTGGAGACCGGGGTGAGGGTGTGTTCGCCGGGCGTCCCGTGCGGCGGCGCGCAGTGCACCTGTTGGGGCGACAGCCAGCCGAGCTTCCACTTGTGCCAGCCCACGAAGTCGTTGTTCGGCCCCCAGTCCTCGTCCATCGGGTCCCAGTGGCCCACCGGTGGCGGCTCCTGGCGGTCGTCGGTGTAGTAGAGGTCCGGCAGGCCGAAGCTGTGCGCGTTCTCGTGGTTGAGGACCCGGAAGGCGCTCAGGCCCGACTGCCGGCTCCAGATGAAGGACGCGTTCCGGAACGGCACCCCGTCGGCCGTCTTCAGCCCCATGTCGCCCCCGCTGAAGGTGACCGACAGGACCGTACGGGTGGCCGGCGGTCCCGCGTTGGGCGCCGCGATGATGTTGATGACGTCGTAGTCACGGAAGTTGACGATCGGGTCGACGGCGCGCACGACCTCCTGCGCCAGCGCGTGGTAGCCGCCGTCCGAGGCCGGGTCGAAGTTGGTGCCGCGCTGGATGCCGTACGCCGCCAGCGGCCGGGACATCCGGATCCACCGGAACAGCGGCATCGGCAGATAGGTCAGCCTGCCGTACGAGCTGGTGCGGAAGAAGTCCGTGGTGGCCGGGAAGAACTCGGCGAAGCGGGCGCTGGCCGGCATCGTGGCGCGGGCGTCCGGGAAGTCGATGAAGAGCGTCAGGGCCCGTACGACGCCGGACGAGCGGGCGAAACCGGCGGGGGTGTCGGCCGATTCGGCGACGTCGCTGGTGATGCCGTGCAGCGCGCAGGGGCCGCTGGGCGGGGCGCCGGGCCCGGGAGGTATGGCCACGGCGTTGGGGGGTGAACCCAGCGCTATGGCCGCCGCCGCGGTGGCCGCACCGGCGGCCAGCACCGCGGATACCTTGAGCTTCATAACGATCACCTTGGGGCGCCGGATGATCGCTCGCGCGCGGAGTTACATCAATCGGAGGCACGGGGCCACCCGGGGCCACCCGGGGGCCATCAGGGGAGCGCGCGGGGGCGGAACGCCGGGCGCCGCGGTCGTGTGCTTCAGGTCACGTGCCGACGCGAAATATCCGGGGAGCGGTTCCCCGTTTAACCAGTCGTTCGGCCGAAGCGGGGAGCGTTTCCCCGGTTGCTGCCGCCGGAAGTCGCCGGAGCCGCCGGAGTCGCCGGAATGTCGAAAGGGGTGAGTCGGATGGCCGTAGGTGCCGGCACCACGAGTGCCGAGAAGGTGAAGGGCGGTGCGTCGTCACCCCGCCTGCGGGCCGACGCGCTGCGCAACCGGGAGCGGATCATCGCGGCCGCCCGCGAGACGATGGTCGAGTTCGGCGCCGAGGTCCCCTTCGATGAAATCGCTCGACGTGCGGGGGTCGGCAATGCGACGCTTTATCGTCACTTTGCGGATCGCCTGGAGTTGATCCACCACGTCACGCTTTCCGTCATGTCCCGTACCGCGGACCAGGCGGAATCCGTCCTTGCCGAGGAGCCCGATGCCTTCCGAGCGCTGAGGCGCTTCGTCCACGCCGCGGTGGAGGAGAAGATCGGGGCCCTGTGCCCGCTGCTCTCCGACGGCGTGGACCGTGACCACCCCGATCTGCTCGCCGCGCGCGATCGCCTGGAGGCGGCCGTCGAGGCCCTCATGGGCGCGGCGCGCGACAGCGGTCAGCTGCGCACCGACATCGCCGTCGGTGACCTGATGGTCGCGATCACCCAGCTCACCCGGCCCCTGCCGGGCAGCGGTTGTGTCGACTTCGACAAGTTCGTCCACCGGCACCTGCAGCTGTTCCTGGACGGCCTGCAGGCGCCCGCCCGCTCCGAACTCCCCGGCTGTGCCGCCACGTTGGAGGACCTCAGGCGCCGGAAGCCCTGACGCGCCACACCTCCTCGCACCGCCCGCTACGCCCTCTCCGCCCGCCCCTCTTCCGTTTCACCGTCCCGTCCTGTCCCGCCCCGCCCGTCCCACCCCCCTTCCGCCCCGTTCTTCGCTCTTGTTCACTCACACCCCACTAGGTGGATCCCGCCATGCCTGAAACCGTCCCGACCGTCGATCCCCGGCGCTGGAAAGCGCTGATATTCATCGCCCTCGCCCAGCTGATGGTCGTCCTCGACGCGACCATCGTGAACATCGCGCTGCCCTCCGCCCAGAAGGACCTCGGCATCACCGACGCCAACCGGCAGTGGGTGATCACCGCCTACGCGCTGGCCTTCGGCGGGCTGCTGCTGTTCGGCGGGCGGGTCGCCGACCTGTGGGGCCGGAAGCGGACCTTCATCACCGGGCTGGCCGGATTCGCGCTCGCCTCCGCGCTCGGCGGGGCCGCGGCCAACGAGGGCGTGCTGCTCGGCGCGCGGGCGCTGCAGGGGTTCTTCGGCGCGCTGCTGGCGCCGTCCGCCCTCTCCCTCCTCGCCGTGACCTTCACCGAGGCCCGGGAGCGCGCCAAGGCGTTCGGCATCTTCGGCGCGATCGCCGGTGGTGGTGGCGCCGTCGGTCTGATCCTCGGCGGCGTGCTCACCGAGTACATGAACTGGCGCTGGACCTTCTTCGTGAACATCCCGTTCGCCGTGGTTGCCGCGACCGGTGCCTACCTGGTCATCCGGGAGCCCGCGGGCAGCCGCAACCCCTCCCGGCTGGACATCCCGGGCGTCGTCCTGGCCACGCTCGGTCTGGTCTCGCTGGTCTACGGGTTCACCCGCGCCGAGTCCGACGGCTGGCTGGCCGGCCCGACGCTCGGACTGTTCGCCGCGGCCGCCGTGCTGCTGCTGGCCTTCGTCCTGGTCGAGTCCAAGGTGAAGGCCCCGCTGCTGCCGCTGCGGGTGGTCGCCGACCGGAACCGCGCCGGCGTCTACGCGTCGCTCGGCCTGGCCGTGATCGGCATGTTCGGTCTCTTCCTCTTCCTGACCTACTACCTGCAGATCGTGAAGCACTACACGCCGGTCGAGACCGGTCTGGCCTTCCTCCCGATGGTCGCGGGCATGATCACCGGCTCGACGCAGATCGGCGCCCGGCTGATGACCCGGATCCGGCCGCGGCTGCTGATGGCCCCGGGCTTCGTGATGGCCGCGACCGGCATGCTGGTGCTGACCCAGATCGACCTGGACACGTCCTACCCGGCGCTGATCCTGCCCGGCTTCCTGCTGATGGGCCTCGGCATGGGTACGGCGTTCATGCCCGCGATGTCGCTGGCGACCCACGGGGTCCAGCCGCGCGACGCCGGTGTCGCCTCCGCGATGGTCAACACCTCGCAGCAGGTGGGCGGCGCGATCGGAACGGCCCTGCTGAACACGATCGCGGCGAGCGCCACCACGGCGTACGCCACCTCGCACGCGGCCGGTGCCCGCTCCCGCGACCTGCTCAAGCTCCAGTCGATGGTGCACGGCTACTCCACCGCGATCTGGTGGGCGGTCGGCATCCTGCTGCTGGCCGGGGCGATCGCCTTCACCCTCATCAACACGGGGCGTCCGGGTGCCGGTTCGCCGGCGGCCTCCTCGGCGGACGGCGAGCGCGCGGCCGAGGGCGCGGACGAGGTCCCGGTCCCGGTGATGGCCCACTGAGGCGCTCCGCGCCGACTCTTACCGGACTCCTACCTCGCTCCTACGGGTGACTCGCCTCGACGGGGTCCTCACCCGCCCCGTACGGGGGCGGGCGGAGCTTCCGGACGCTTCCGAGGGCGCCGGCTTTCCCCGGCTTCGCTGAACGGTCAGCGGAGCCAGGGGAGGTCGGCGCCTTGGGGTTGCAGCCCTTCGGTCATCACCTGACAGATTTCGGCCAGCTGGCCGACCTGCTCCGGCGACAGGCGGTCGAAGATCGCGGCGCGGACGGCCGCGACGTGCCCCGGGGCGGCCTTCTCCAGCACCCGCATGCCCTCGTCCGTGAGGTACGCGTTCTGGCCACGCTTGTCGGACGCGCAGTTCTCGCGCCGTACCCAGCCGTTCTTCTCCAGGCGGGCGATCGCGTGCGAGAGCCGGGAGCGGGTGATCTTGGCGTTCTGGGCCAGCTCGGTCATCCGCAACCGGCGCCGCGGTGCCCGGGAGAGCTGCACGAGCAGCCCGTAGTAGACATGCGGCATCCCGGCGTCACGCTGCAGCTGACGGTCGAGGTGGTCCTCCAGGAGCGTGGTGGCGTGGAGGTAGCACTGCCAGGCGTATTGCTCCTCGTCACTGAGCCAGCGTGGCTCGACTGCGGCTTCGTTGCTCATGCCATCCACTCTCTCACCGCTCGGAGAGTTATTTAAGTTTTAACAACGCCGGGGTTAGACTGTGCTCCGACGCTTGAAGTTTCAAGTAAATGGTCCTGCGGTGGCCGGATGCCTCTGCATCACCGACTACCGCCAGTGTGACGCCGTGGAGATGTGATGTCCGTAATGCCGGCCCTCTACCTCAGTCATGGCGCGCCCCCGCTCGCCGACGACCCGATCTGGCCCGGCCAACTGGCCGCCTGGTCCGCACAGCTGCCGCGCCCGAAGGCGGTGCTGATCATCTCCGCGCACTGGGAGGCGGCCCCGATCGCCCTCGGCGCCACCGAGACCGTGCCGCTCGTCTACGACTTCTGGGGATTCCCGCGCCACTACTACGAGGTCCGATACCCCGCGCCCGGTGCGCCGGAGCTGGCCGAGCGCATACGGAAGACGCTGCGCACCGCGGACACCCCGGTGGTGGACATCCCCGACCGGGGCCTCGACCACGGCGCGTACGTCCCGCTCGTCGAGATGTACCCGGACGCCGACGTTCCGGTCCTCCAGCTCTCGCTGCCCACACTCGATCCGCGCCTCCTGTACGAGACCGGCCGCCGGCTCGCCCCCCTGCGCGACGAGGGCGTACTGATCGTCGGCAGCGGGTTCTTCACGCACAACCTGGCGGCGCTGCGGCAGTCCCGCAACGGCCCGCCCGCCTGGTCGGTGGAGTTCGACGACTGGGGGCGGCAGGCTCTGGAGGCCCAGGACCTCGACGCCCTCTTCGACTTCCTCCACAAGGCGCCGGCCGGGCGGCTGGCGCATCCCCGCACCGAGCACTTCGCGCCGCTGTTCGTGACCCTGGGGGCCGCGGACGCCCGGGGGCAGCTGGACAGCGGGCGGAGCGTGATCGACGGCTTCTTCATGGGGCTGGCGAAGCGGTCGCTGCAATACGGCTGACGGTGTACGGCTGAGCGGACCGCTCGGGGTTGTTCCCGCAGGGCGGCACGGGGGTGAGCGGGCGCCGGTCAGTCGTCCACGTCGATCAGCGCCACGGCGTTCAGGGCCGCCGACAGGGCACGGGTGTCGCCGTCCTCGGAGGCCGCGGCCACGTCCAGCGCGGTGTCGGCGAACTTGATCGCGTGCTCGTTCCCGTTGGCGACCGCCCGCGCGAAGACCTCCTCCGGGGTGAGGGAACCGGCCTCCGGGGCCCGGCGCGGGGTGTCCGCGGCGTAGATGGCGGTGATCGCCGAGGTTGCCGCCCAGGCCACCGTGAAGGACGGCGCCCACAGGTCCTGGGGGAGCGCGGGCAGGATGCGCAGGACCGCGTTCGGCGCGGTGGCGGCGTGCACCAGCATGATGCCGTTCCCGTGGCCGTAGTCGCCGTAGTTGAGGGTGGCGGCCCGGACGAGCGCGGTCAGGCCCTCCCGTACGGCCTCCGGGTCCTCGGGGACGTGCAGCGACTCGGTCGTCGTCAACCACCCCTCGGTTCCGGGGAGTTGCGCATACCCCTGGACCGGCGCCACACGCTGGTCGGCGATACGGGGCACGGCCGCCAGCGCCTCGGCCGGGGTGGCGCGACCCGTGGGGCGCACGGCGGTGGGGAGCAGCAGGTGCCGGGCGGCCCAGTAGCCGAGGGCGTGCGCGAACTCCGCCAGGCGCGGGGCGTTCTCGCCGTCCGCCAGGAGGCTGCGGACGGCGTGGCCCAGGCGGATGACCGGGTGGGTGGCGGCGCCCGCGATACCGGGGAGCAGCCGCGGCCACCACTCGGCGAGGACGTCCCGCCAGGGCCGTTCGGCGACCCGCTCGGTGAAGTACGCGGTCCAGTCGGTGACCCGGTCGGTCTCACCGAGCGCCTGCTGCCAGTCGGCGTCGGTGATCGGCGACTTGGCGACCGGTACGTCCTCCAGCTTGTGCTCGTAGGTGTCGAGCCAGCGGTGGACGGTGCGGGCCTGGCCGTTGCGGACCAGCGCCTCGATGGCCATCGGGCCGTGGTTGCTCAGGAACCCCTTGAATTCGGGGCCGGCTGCGTGCAGGCGCTGTAACGCCTCGTCGAGTGTGCCGCTCGTCGTTTCCATGGAGCGAGGCTAGGTCGGCCGCGGGCGGGAACGTAACGGGCTTTCGGCTTACGGCGCTGGTCGTAAGGCCGTACGGAAATCCCGACAGGGGGTGTCCGGTATCGGGCGGAGAGTGGCGTCATGAGCAACGGCATGAGGGGCGCCATGAGTGACGGCATGGCGGGTCGAAGTGACGACGCGGCGATCGACGGGGCCGCCTGGTCGGTGGTCGAGGAGGCGGCGCCCGAGCTGGCCGGCCGGGTGCGGGCGCGCTTCGCGGCGTACCGGCACCACGTGCTGGCCACGCTCCGGCGGGACGGCGCGCCGCGACTCAGCGGCCTGGAGGCGGACTTCCGGCGCGGGGAGCTGTGGCTGGGGACGATGAACGGCTCGCGCAAGGTCCTGGACCTGCGGCGCGATGCCCGCTTCTCGCTCCATGCCAATCCGGGGGAGCGCGCCGAGGTGCCGGAGCTGGGGGACGTACGGGTGTCCGGGCGGGCGGTGGAAGTGACCGACCCCGAGCTGCTCGCGCGCTATGCGGCGCAGGTGCGCCCGCCCGAGCCGTTCCAGCTGTTCCGGGCGGAGGTGACGGAGGTGGTGCGTACGTACATCGAGAGCCCGTATGTGGTGGTGGAGACCTGGTCGCCGGGGCGGCCGGTGCGCACGATACGGCGGACGTCGAAGGATGCGACGCCGAAGGTGGGGTGAGGGGACTCCTGGCCCGGCTGGCCGGGGGCCGGTCTCTGACCTTCAGCGGGCGTCGGGGTTGGCGTCGGCGTTGGCGTTGGCGTTGACGTTGCGGGCGCGGGTGCGGTCGCCGTCCGCTTCGAGGTGCCAGCTGATGACCCGGCGCGGGTGGACGCGGATCACGTCGTTGCTGAAGAAGTCGGGCGCCATGGGAGGCGCGTCGAGGGTCAGCACCTCGGCACGGCCACGGATCTCGACGCCGCGGCCCCAGCCGGGCGCGATCGGGTCGTCGGCCGGTGCCATGTCGTCGATCAGCAGCGAGACCTCGGGCCGGGCCTCGGCGTTGCGGTACTTCTGGCTGCGGCGGAGGGCCGGTCCGCCGATGTCGAGGGTGTCGTCGTCGTTGAGGACGAAGCCGACCGGGCGCACCTGGGGCCCGCCGTCCGGCCCGACGGTCGCCAGGCGGGCCAGTGGCTGACCCGCGAGGTACTCCCGTTCGACGGCGGTGAAGACCTGGGCGTGCTGAGCAGGAGGTGGAGTGGTCATGCCGACGACGCCAGGACCTCCATTGCGCTTGAGGTCAAGGCCGCCGGCGCCCGGAATCAGTGGGTGGCGGCGGGCAGGCGGCGGCGCCCGGTGCCGTGCTCCTGGTGCGGACGGTGCCGGCCGTGCGGTTCGTGGGCGCTGTGGGTGCGGAAGAGGTACAGAACGGAGAGGAACATGATCCCGCCCATGACGAACCCGAAGATGCAGGACTTCAGGATCGACTCGCCGCCCAGGCTGTAGACCCAGCCGATCGACAGCCCGAAGAGTGCGCCGTAGGAGAGCGCCCGGGTTTCGGTGAGCATCGACGACTGGTGGCGCGCCACCAGCAGCCCGAGGACGCCGCTGACCACGGCCGCGGCCACGCCGTACAGCAGGGCCGGTCCGCCCTTCGTGCCGGCGGTGTGGGTGCGGAAGATCGTGAACAGACCGAAGGCGAGCGCCGCGATGAGCGGCCAGGCGACGGTGGCCGGGACGCGCTCGGCCATGGCCGCCAGGCGTGAGGTCGTCCCCGATCTGCCGGAGGCCCGTTCCGCGGAGCCGGGGCGGGGGCCGGCGGTGGCTCCGTGTTCGCCCTCGACCGTGCCGTGTGAGCGGGCGGCCCTCGCGCCGTGCCGGCGAGCGTGCTGGTCCATGGCGGGCTCCTCTCGATCGCCCCGCCGGTCCCGGGCCCGCGTTCACCGGGCGCAGGACCGTATGCCTGCGTGCCCGGGCGTCTTCGTGCCTGCCGGGCACGCCTCCTGTCCAGGCGACACCCGGGGGGCCGCCGCGTCAACCGGAGCGGCGGAAGGGCCTGACCAGGTCCTCAGCCGAGGTCCTTCTGGTACCAGGCCACGTCCCAGTAGCGGCCGAACTTGCGGCCCACCTCCGTGTACGTGCCGATGTGCCGGAAGCCGAAGCGGGTGTGCAGCCGGGTGGACGCCTCGTTCGGCTGGGTGATGCCCGCGTAGGCGCGGTGCACGTCCTCTTCGGCCAGCGCCTCGAACAGGGCCTCGTAGAGGAGCGTGCCGACGCCACGGCCCGCGGCCTGTGGGGCGCAGTAGACGGTGACCTCGACGGACGGGTCGTAGGCCGCCTTGGGGCGGAAGGCGCTGCTGGTCGCGTAGCCGAGCAGCGGAGCCACCTGCTCCTTCAGCGGCCCGTTGGGCGTGTGGTGTGTCCGGTCTGCGGGTAGCTGCGCAACCAGAAGGCGGTGGGGGCCGTCTTGAGGGTGGGAGAGCAGCCAGGGGCGGCGCTCCTCAGGGGTGAAGGGCTCCAGGTCGAAGGTGATCGGAGTCTCACGGATGTAGTGGTTGTAAAGATCCGTAAGGGCCGGAAGGTCCGCCTCGACGCCCGCTCTGACCTGCACTTCCCCTTGCCCGAACGGCATACGGCCTCCCTCGATGAGGGGGCAGGGTACTGCATGATCAGAAAAATAGCCGCGCCGGGTGGGAATTCTGTCCGGATTCCAGCCGTTGTTTCCTTCGGACGGGTCACTCGGCAAGCATCGCAGTCGATGCCCTACCGGTATCGGCGCACGTCAGCCGGTGCGACGCGCCACGTCGCACGGCAAACGTCGCAGCACATCGGTGCACCAACCGGCCCGCCCCACCGTCCCGCGACCGACTCATCGCAAAGGGAGCACACGCATGGCAACCCGTGCCGTCGCCCGACGTCAGGAAAGCAGCAGCGCTTCTGACGGGGCCCACAGCGTTCGCGCCGTAGGCGGGGAGATCGCCGACCGCGACCTGGTCGGCATGTACCTCGACGAGATCGCGCGTACGCCCCTGCTCGACGCCGCCAAGGAGGTCGAGCTGTCCCAGACCATCGAGGCAGGTGTCTACGCCCAGCAGATCCTGGACGGTGAGGTCACCGACGGCAATGCCGCAGGTGCCGGCCGCGAGGAGCTGGAGGCGCTGGCCGCGGAGGCCGCCAAGGCCAAGGACGTCTTCATCCGCTCCAACCTGCGGCTGGTCGTCGCGGTGGCGCGCCGCTATCCGCGCGCCGGACTCCCCCTGCTCGACCTGATCCAGGAGGGCAACGCCGGCCTGGTGCGGGCCGTGGAGAAGTTCGACTACGCCAAGGGCTTCAAGTTCTCGACGTACGCCACGTGGTGGATCCGTCAGGCGATCACCCGCTCCATCGCCGACCAGTCGCGCACGATCCGGCTGCCCGTGCACCTCGTCGAGGAGCTGGGCCGGATCCGCCGGGTGCAGCGCGAGTTCAACCGCGAGAACGGCCGCGACCCGGAGCCCGAGGAGGTCGCCGGCGAGCTGGGCACCACGCCCGCCCGCGTCACCGACGTACTGGACTGGGCGCGCGACCCGGTCAGCCTCAACATGTCGGTGGACGACGACGGCGACACCCAGTTCGGCGACCTGCTGGAGGACACCTCCGCGGCCTCGCCCGAGCAGTCGGTCCTCACGCTGCTGCGCAGCGAGGAGCTGGAGGACCTCATCGACCGCCTCGACCACCGCACCGCCTCGATCATCAAGGCGCGCTACGGCATCGAGGACGGCCGCGAGCGCACGCTGACCGAGGTCGGCAAGCAGCACGGCCTCACCCGCGAGCGGATCCGGCAGATCGAGAAGCACGCGCTGCTGGAGCTGAAGCGGATGGCGCACGACACGGGGTTCGACGCGGCCGCGTAACCCCGCCGCCCCCTCCCCGGCAAGCAGGACGAGCCCCGGCGCCCTTCGCGGCGCCGGGGCCCTTTTGTGTCGTCCGAGTGTCGCCCGCGGTGCCGCCCGCTCGCCCGGCGGGGGCGCGGGCGCGGACTCCGTCCCTCCCGCTGCCCCGAGCCCACTGATGTCTGTTTGGGTCCGATCGACGCCCGAGTCTGTTTACTTCACTGACATGCAGGCGTAGCATCGCAGTGAAACCACAGGTTCGGGCAGGGAAACGGACACAAACGCGATGTACGCACCGGAACGTCAGCAGGAGATTCTGCGACTGGCCCGTGAGTGCGGGCGGGTCGACGTGCTCTCCCTCGCCGAGGAGTTCCAGGTCACCGCCGAGACCGTTCGGCGCGACCTCAAGGCCCTGGACCGGGCCGGTCTGGTGCGCAGGGTGCACGGCGGTGCCATCCCGGCCGGCCGGCTGGACTTCGAGCCGGACCTCGCCGAGCGGGACGCCGTCGCCGCCGACGAGAAGCTGCGCATCGCCCGCGCGGCGCTCGCCGAGCTCCCGGGCAGCGAGAACGGCGAGCAGGGCGCCGGGTCTCCCGGCGGCCGCGGTTTCGGCAGCGTGATCCTGGACGCCGGTACGACGTCCGCCCGGCTCGCCGCCGAGATCCCGCTGGAGGCCGAGCTGACCGTGGTCACCCACGGCCTGCCGGTGGCCGCGCGGCTGGCCGACCACCCCGGGCTGACCCTGCACCTCGTAGGCGGCCGGATCCGGCACCGCACCCGGGCCGCGGTCGACGACTGGGCGCTGCGCGCCTACCGCGAGATCAACGCCGACGTGCTGTTCCTGGCGACCAACGGCTTCTCCCTGGAGGGCGGGCTGACCACCCCCGACCTCGCGGAGGCCGCGGTCAAGCGGGCGCTGATCCGCGCCGCCCGCCGGGTCGTCCTGCTCGCCGACTCCGGCAAGTTCGAGCAGCGGCACTTCGCCCGCTTCGGCGACCTCTCGGACGTGGACCTGCTCATCACCGACACCGGGCTGAGCCCCGACGACGCCCTCGCCATCGAGCGCGCGGGCACGGAAGTAGTACGCGCATGACCCCCTCCGAGAAGCCCATGATTCTCACCGTCACGCCCAACCCCAGCCTGGACCGCACGTACGAGATCCCGGCGCTGGACCGCGGGGCCGTGCTCCGGGCCACCGCGGACCGGATCGACCCCGGCGGCAAGGGCGTCAACGTCTCCCGGGCGCTCGCCGCCGCCGGACACCGCACCCTCGCCGTACTGCCGCTGGGCGGCCCCGCGGGCGCGGCGCTGGCCGGGCTGCTGAACGCGGAGGGGATCGAGGTGGCGGGCGTACCGGTGGCCGGCCAGACCCGCTCCAACATCTCGGTCGCCGAGCCCGACGGCACCCTCACCAAGATCAACGCGACCGGTCCGGAGCTGTCCGCCGAGGAGTCGGAGGCGCTGCTCGCGACGGTCGGCGAGCGGTCGGCGGGCGCCGGCTGGATCGCCTGCTGCGGCAGCCTGCCGCGCGGCCTGGCGCCCGAGTGGTACGCGGAGCTGGTCGCCCGGGCGCACGGTGCCGGGGCCCGGATCGCCCTGGACACGTCCGGCCCGTCGCTGACCGCCGCCCTGCGCGAACGGCCGGACGTCGTCAAGCCGAACGCCGAGGAGCTGGCGCAGGCCGTCGGCCGCCCGCTCACGACCGTGGGCGAGGCGGTCAAGGCCGCCGAGGAGCTGCGGGCGCGCGGTGCGCGGGCCGTCCTCGCCTCCCTGGGGGCGGACGGCCAGCTGCTGGTCGACGGGGACGGCACCCACTTCGGCAGCGCACCGGTCGCCGCCGTCCGCAGCAACGTGGGGGCCGGCGACGCGTCGCTGGCCGGATTCCTCGCGGCCGGCGGTACGGGGACGGCCGCGCTGGCCGCCGCGGTGGCGCACGGCGCGGCCGCCGTCCAACTGCCCGGCAGCCAGATGCCGACGCCGCGGGACCTGGCTCCGGCGGCGGTCCTGACCACCGATGACGTGCCGTACGACCGGCCGCTGACGGAGCCGGTGTCATGACCGGGCGGGCGGGCGGCATGCGGCGCCGGGTGAGCGAGCGGCGGACGCGGGTGAGCGTTCGCCGGGCCCGGGCGGGCGGCATGCGGCGCCGGGCGGGGGTCATCAAGAGCCGGGGGAGCAGGGCGGTGGCAGATGCGGAGTGTGTGCTGCCGTCCGCCGACGTGTTGTTCGCGAGGGTCGGTCGCCCGGCAGGCGTTCGGGCCGGTACTGAAGGGAGCCCGTGATGAGCGAGCTGATCACCGCGGACCTGGTCGATCTCGACCTGTCCGCAGACACCAAGGACGCCGCCGCGCGGTCGCTGGCCGAGCGGATGGTCGCGTCCGGTCGCGTCACCGACCTGGAGGGCTTCCTCGCGGACGTGGCCGCGCGTGAGGCCCAGATGCCGACCGGGCTGGACGGCGGGATCGGGATCCCGCACTGCCGCAGCGCGCACGTCACCGAACCGACGCTGGCCTTCGGGCGCAGTGCCGCCGGGATCGACTTCGGGGCGCCGGACGGCCCGGCCGACCTGATCTTCCTGATCGCGGCCCCGGCGGGCGGCGACGCGGACCACCTGTCGATCCTCTCCAGCCTCGCCCGCCAGCTGATGGACGAGTCCTTCACCGGAGCCCTGCGCTCCGCCACCGGACCGGGCCGCGCGGCGGCGCTGATACGGGGCGAGGCGCCGGAGGAGGCGGAGGAGCCCACCGCGGCGGAGGAGCCCACCGCCGCCCCGGAGCCGACAGCCGCAGCCGCCCCGGAGCCGGAGCCCACCCCGGAACCGGAACCGGAGACCGCCTCGGCCCCCACTCCCGCCCCCACCCCCGCCCCCTTCCGTATCGTCGCCATCACCTCCTGTCCCACCGGCATCGCGCACACCTACATGGCCGCCGAGTCGCTGGAGAAGGCCGGACGGGCCGCCGGCGTCGAGGTGTTCGTCGAGACGCAGGGCTCGGCCGGGTTCAAGCGGCTCGATCCGCAGCTCGTGGCCGACGCGGACGGCGTGATCTTCGCCCATGACGTCGAGGTGCGGGACAAGGAGCGGTTCGCCGGCAAGCCGACCGTCGACGTCGGGGTGAAGGCGGGCATCAACCGCTCCGCCGAACTCATCGCGGAGGTACGGGAGAAGGCCGCCCGGGGCGAGACCGGTGCGGCCGGCGCGGCCGCGCGCCCCGCCGTGCCCATGGACCGGGGTGCCGACGCCGCCGACGGCTACGCCACCCGCCTGCGCAAGTGGCTGATGACCGGCGTCAGTTACATGGTTCCGTTCGTCGCCGCCGGCGGTCTGCTCATCGCGCTCGCCTTCGCGATCGGCGGCTACACGATCAACAAGGCGCCGTCCGTCGCCGACCACTTCCTGTGGACCGAGTCCACCAGCTGGGCGGCCCTGCTGTTCCAGATAGGCAGCGTCGCCTTCGGCTTCCTCGTCCCCGTCCTGGCCGGCTTCATCGCGTACGGCATGGCCGACCGGCCCGGGCTCGTCCCCGGCTTCGTCGGCGGGGCCATCGCGCTCACCATCAACGCGGGCTTCCTCGGCGGTCTGATCGCCGGTCTCCTCGCGGGCGGGGTGGTGATGACGATCCAGCGCCTGAACGTCCCGGCACCGTTGCGCGGCATCATGCCGGTCGTCGTGATCCCACTCGTGTCCTCCGCGCTCGTCGGCTTCCTGATGTTCCTGGTGGTCGGCAAGCCGATCGCCGCGCTGCAGAAGGGGCTGACCGACTGGCTGTCCGGGCTCACCGGCGCCAACGCGATCATCCTCGGCGCGCTGCTCGGCCTCATGATGTGCTTCGACCTCGGCGGTCCGCTGAACAAGGTCGCCTACGCCTTCGCGGTCGGCGGCCTGGCCAATCCCAACGAGGGCAGCCTGAAGGTGATGGCCGCGGTGATGGCCGCCGGTATGGTCCCGCCGCTGGCGATGGCACTGGCGACGACCGTCCGCGGGCGGCTCTTCACCAAGACCGAGCGGGAGAACGGCAAGGCGGCCTGGGTGCTCGGGGCGTCCTTCATCACCGAGGGCGCGATCCCGTTCGCGGCCGCCGATCCGCTGCGCGTCATCCCCTCCGCGATGGTCGGCGGCGCGGTCACCGGCGCCCTGTCGATGGCCTTCGGCTGCACCCTGCGCGCCCCGCACGGCGGCGTCTTCGTCGTCCCGCTGATCGGCCAGCCCCTGCTCTACCTGCTCGCCATCGCCGCCGGTACGTGCGTCAGCACCGCCCTGGTCCTCCTCCTCAAGGCCCTCCGCAGGCCCACCCCCACCCCGGCCGAGACCCCGTCCGACCACCCCGTCGTCCCGGCCGCCGCCTGACCCTCCACCCCACCGGGGCCCGGGACCGCCACCACAGGCGGCCCGGGCCCCGGCCTCGTGGCGGCGGCTCTGCGTTCCGCGCCGCACTCACCTGGGAGTAAGCCGGCCACCTCAAGGTGAGTACGCACTAAAAAGTGGGTACTTGTCGCTGCTTTCGCCCGGGCCAAGACTGAGCGGGAGATCGCAAGATCGAAAGCGCGAGAGATCGCGAGTCACCAGGTGGAGGGGGAGTTCTGTCGTGTCGGTGGAGAAGACCGGTGTTGCGGTGCTGGGGCTGGGCAGCATGGGAAGTGCGCTGGCCGGGGCGTTGTTGGCGGGCGGGCATGCGGTGCGGGTGTGGAACCGCACGCCGGGGAAGGCCGGGGAGCTCGTGGCGCGGGGGGCCCGGGAGGCCGGGTCGGTGGCCGAGGCGGTGGACGGCAGTGACGTCGTGATCGTCTGCATCCTGGACTACGGCGATGTCGGGCCGCTGCTGGAGCAGGCCGGCGGGCCGGCGGGGTTGCAGGGGCGGGTGGTGGTCAATGTGACCAACGGGTCGCCCGAGGAGGCCCGGGAGATGGCGAAGCGGGTGGCCGCGCTCGGTGGCGCATACCTCGACGGCGGCATCATGGCCGTGCCGGAGATCCTGGCGACGCCGCAGGCGTTCGTGCTGTACAGCGGGTCCCGGACGGCCTTCGAGACGTACCGGGGGCTGCTGGACTCCTTCGCGCGGAGCGTCTACCTGGGCGAGGACCCCGGGCTCGCACCGCTCAACGATCTTGCGCTGCTGAGCGGGATGTACGGGATGTTCGGCGGCTTCGCGCACGCCGCGGCGCTGATCCGCTCGGCGGGCGGGCCGGTCGCCGGGTTCACGAGCACGCTGCTGGTGCCCTGGATCCAGGCGATGGCCGGCGCTTTGCCCGCGATGGCGGAGCAGGTCGATTCCGGCGACTACTCGGTCACCGGGTCGCCCCTGGCCATGCAGGTCTCGCACGACGCCATCGGCGACGTCTCGCGGGCGCAGGGGGTGAGCCCGGAGCTGTGGGCGCCGGTACTGGCGCTGATGGAGCGGCGGGTGGCGGACGGGCACGGGAGCGAGGGGTTCGCGGGGGTCGTGGAGTTGCTGAAGGGTTAGGGCTCCGCGGCACCTGTCACGTACCGCAGACGACGGTGGCCGGTCCCTTTCGGGGCCGGCCACCGCTCTACTCGTCCGGGACGCGGGTCAGGACGCGCTGCCCGCCTTCCAGTCGGACCAGGACAGGTTCCAGCCGTTGAGGCCGTTGTCCGGCTGGACCATCCGGTCGTGGGAGTTCTTCACGATGACCACGTCGCCGACCAGCGACTCGTTGAAGAACCACTTGCCGGGGGTGTCGCCCCCGCCGCCCTTGTTGTCGCGCAGGCCGACGCAGCCGTGGCTGGTGCCGGAGTTGCCGAAGACGGAGGAGGGGCCCCAGTAGTTGCCGTGGATGAAGGTGCCGGACGACGACAGCCGCATGGCGTGCGGGACGTCCTTGATGTCGTACTCACCGCCGAAGCCGACCGTCGAGCCGTCCATCCGGGTCTGCTCGAACTTCTCCGAGATCACCATCTGGCCGTTGTAGGTGGGGTGCTCGGGGCTGCCGCCGGAGATCGGGACCCTCTTGAGGACCTTGCCGTCCCGCTTGACCGTCATGGTCTGGGTGTTCATGTCGACCGTGGAGACCTGCGAGCGCCCGATCGTGAAGGACACCGTCTTGGACTGCACGCCGGTGATGCCGTTGCCGCCCTTCACGCCGTCCAGGTCGATCTTCATGGTGATCTTGGAGCCGGCCTTCCAGTAGTCCTCCGGCCGGAAGTCCAGGCGCTGGGCCCCGAACCAGTGGCCGACGACCTCCTGGCCGCTGCTGGACGTCACCTTGATGTGGGACTGGACGTCCTTCTTGTTGGTGATCACCTTGTCGAAGTTGAAGGACACCGGCATGCCGACGCCGACGGTCTTGCCGTTGTCGGGGGTGTAGGTGCCGATGAAGCTGTTGGCCGACGAGACCGTCGTGAAGGTGGCGTTCTCGGTGGCCGAACGGCCCTTGGCGTCCTTCGCGTTCGCCACGATCTTGTACTTGGTGCCGCGCTCCAGCTGGGCGCCCGGCTTCCAGGACGTGCCGTCGGGCGATATGGCGCCCGCCACCGTGGCGCCCGTGTCGGCGGCGGTGAGCTTGACGTCGGTCAACTTGCCACCGGTGACCTTCACACCGGTGTCGTTGATGCTGGCGTCGGTGGCGCCGTCCTTCGAGGAGACGGTGATCTTGGCGTCCGAGGCGTCCTTCTTGGCCGCGGCGTCCGCGCCCGCCTGGCCGTTCTTCCCGTCGTCGTTGCCGCCGGCCTCGGCGTCGCCGCCACAGGCCGACAGGGCCAGCGCACCCGCTGCGAGCAGGGCGGTCACCGCGAGCGTGCGCCGCATCCGGCGGGTGCGGCGCGGGGCGCCGGTCACCTGCTGCTCGGCTGACGGGAACAGCTGGTGCGGGGTGCGGGACCGATCGGGCGCGGGGGTGTCCGGCGATGTCACGAGCTGCTCCATACAGGGGTGTTGTGTATTTCCGTGCTGGTAAACAGCACCTACGGGCAGATTTGGTTGCGGGTCAGGCCATGTTGTGACGAACGTCACATTTCGGGAGGGAGAGGGTGGTCGGCCGGTCCCGACAGCCAGGTTCGCAGCGCGGTGCCGTGTTCGTCCAGGCGGGGTGGTGCCGTCGGTGGCGTCACCGGCGTGTCCGAGAGCCGGAGCGGGCTGGTGACTTGGGGGATCCGGCCCTCGCCGACGGGGGTGACCGGGCCGAGCCCGAGCCGCCCGGCCAACTGAAGGGCCTGCGAGAGGGTGTTGACCGGGCCGCAGGGGACGGAGGCGGCGAGCAGGCGGGAGGTCCAGTTCTCCGGGGTGTCGGAGGCCAGTCGTTCCTCCAGCGCTTTGATGAGATCTGTACGGTTCTGCACCCGGTCCTGGTTGCGGGCGAAGCGGGGGTCGTCGGCCAGTTCCGGGGCGCCCAGTGCCGTGGCCAGGGCCCGGAATTGGCGGTCGTTGCCCGCCGCCACCGCCAGCGGCCGCCCGTCCCGGCAGGCCAGCGTCTCGTACGGGGCGATGCTCGGGTGGCGGTTGCCCATCGGGCCCGGGTCGCGGCCGGTGGCCAGGTGGCCGGACGCCTGGTTGACCAGCGAACCCAGCAGGGACGACAGCAGATTGACCTCCACCAGCTGGCCCCGGCCGGTGCGGTCGCGGTGGCGCAGTGCGGCGAGGATGCCGGTCGTGGCGTCCTTGGCGGTCAGCACGTCCACCAGCGCGACCCCCGCCTTCAGGGCCGGGCCGCCGGGCTCGCCGGTGATGCTCATCAGCCCGCCGACGGCCTGCACGACGAAGTCGTAGCCGGGCAGTGAGGCCCCCGCGCCGGAGCCGAAGCCGGTGATGGTGCAGTGCACCAGGCGCGGGTTGGCGGCGCGGGTGGCGGTGTGGTCCAGGCCGAACCTGGTGAGCGCGCCGGGGCGGAAGTTCTCGATCAGTACGTCGGCCCGCCGCGCCAGTTCGCGGGCCGCGGCCGCGTCGGCCGGGTCGCCGAGGTCCAGGGCGAGCCCCCGCTTGGAGCGGTTGGCGGCGTCGAAGTACGCGGCCGTGCCGTCCGGGCCGAACGGCGGACCCCAGGCGCGGGTGTCGTCACCGGTGCCCGGCCGCTCCACCTTGATCACCTCGGCGCCGAGGTCGGCGAGCGTCGCGGCGGCCAGCGGGCCGGCCAGCACCCGGCTGAAGTCCGCGACGAGGATGCCGTCGAGGGCGCGGGCGGGCGGGGACGCGGGCGGTCGGGGCGGCTGCGGCACGGCGGTGCTCCTCACGTCGCGGGCGATGTGCCGCCATCGTGGGCGGCCCGCCGCGCCGCGGGGAAGCGTCCGGGGTGTCCAAGGACACGGTCCCGACTCTGACGGGTCGGCCTCTTCGGTACGTATGGACAGTCGCGGGGATCTGGAGCGGCGCCAGAAATGTGGCGAAATGTCATAGGAGATGCGTCACTTCGGGACTTAAGTCCCAAGATCCTCTGTTGTAACCGTGGATGCGTAGTGTCTACTGGCTCTAGCCCAGAGCCTCATACGTCCTGGAGGACCGCATGCTCCCCTCCGTATCGATTCTGCAGCAGATCGGCCTCGGCGTGCTCCTCGCGGTGGCCGTGCTCTGGGTCGTCGGCATCGTCAGACTGCTGCGGAACGGCCGGTACGAGGCGGCCATGCGGCGCGACCGGCGCGAGATGCGGATGCGGTACGCGGCGCCCGGCCCGGAGCGGCTCCCCGAACCGCCGGAGCTGCTCGGCTCGGTGCCCCGGCAGACCGGCCCGGCCGGGCCGCCGGCGGAGTGCGTGGAGCTGAGCGCCGCCGAGCGCGAGGCGTTCGAGGAGCTCGTCCGGCAGCTGACCAGCCGCAGCTGACCGGTGCCACGGGGGCCGGACCCGGACCGGCCGGCCCCGTGGGCGGGCGAGGGAGCGCCGGCCCGGTTCAGCGGACCGGGCCGAGCCTGAGCAGGGCCAGCGCGGCCAGCATCTGCACGGTCACCGACAGCGCCGACTTCCCCGTCGGCAGGTGGTGCTGGCCGCGTATCAGCAGCACCGCGAGGACGTAGCCGAAGCCCCAGGTCGTCCAGGTCGCGGCCTGGACGAAGGTGGCGTCGGTCGGCAGCCAGGCGACGATCGCCAGCCGCGGCAGGTCCGTCACCCAGAAGAGCACGATGAACAGGCTCGCGGTCGGCGCGAACCGGCCGCTGCCGCCGAGCGTGCGGGCTATCGCATGGGTCACCGCGCCCAGCGCCAGGCTCGCCGCCAGCACCCCGGCCTCGGCCAGCCCGACGAGCTGCAGCGCGGCCGAGCGGTCGGCCGCCCACTGGCCGTGGAACGCGTCCACCGACAGCACCCCGATGCCGCCGCTGATCAGCGACAGCAGCACCGCCGCGCTCCACGCGCTGCGGTCCCGCGCTTCGTCCAGGACCTCCACCGGCCGGTACCAGAGCCCGAATATCAGCCGGTGCCACCACAGTCGGCGGCGTGGCGCGGGCGCTGCGGGCTTCTCGGGAGCCGGCTGGACGAGCGTGGGCGGTGGGTGTTGGGGAGGACGGGAGGGGGGTGGTGCGGACATAGGGCCGTTTCTACCACCGGCCGAACCGGGGTGCGGCGGGGGCGTCGGGCGGGGCACAAGGGATACAGGTGAGACCCTCAGGAGGTGACCTTGCAGACTCCGGAGCACGACGAGGCGCACGGCGGCGGCCTCGGCAGCCGGCTCAACTGGCTGCGGGCGGCGGTGCTCGGCGCCAACGACGGCATCGTGTCCACCGCCGGGCTGGTCGTCGGGGTGGCGGGCGCGACCCAGGACCGCGCGACGCTGCTGACGGCCGGTCTGGCCGGGCTGCTGGCCGGTTCGATGTCGATGGCGGCCGGCGAGTACGTCTCGGTGTCCACCCAGCGCGACTCGGAGAAGGCGGCGCTGGCCCTGGAGCGCCGGGAGCTGGCGACCGCACCGCAGGCCGAACTGGTCGAGCTGACCGACCTGTTGGAGGGCAAGGGGCTGGAGCGGCAGCTCGCCCGCGAGGTCGCCGAGCAGCTCACCGAACACGACGCGTTGCGCGCCCATGCCGAGGTCGAGCTGGGCATCGACCCCGACGAACTCACCAACCCCTGGCACGCGGCCGCCGCCAGCTTCCTCGCCTTCACCGCCGGGGCGCTGCTGCCGCTGCTCGCGATCGTGCTGCCGCCCGCCGCGCACCGGCTGTGGATCACGGTGGTGGCGGTGCTGGTCGCGCTGGCGGTCTGCGGCTGGTCCAGCGCCCGGCTGGGGTCCGCGCCGCCCGGGCGCGCGGTGCTGCGGAACGCCGGCGGCGGCGCGCTGGCCATGGCGGTCACCTACGCGGCGGGGACCCTGCTGGGCGCCGTCGGCGCCTGACCCGGGCCGCCCCTGGAAGATCGCTCGGCCGCCTTCGTGGCGGTCCCGGTACGAGGGGACGCGGCTGCCGGGCCCGGCCTCCGTGTTCGTGGTGAACGCCGCCCGCACCCCGGAGGGCGCTCAGCCGCCGTACAGGTCCCGGTACGAGGGGAAGTGGCCGCCGGGCCCGTCCACCGTCTCCGCGGTGAGCGCGGCCCGCACCACCGCACGGGTCAGCACGTCCGCGCCGACGGCCAGGATGTCGTTCAGCGCACCGGCCTCCACATGGACGCCGAAGGCGGGATCGGCCACGACGGTCTCTTCCGGGACCAGCGGGCGGGTGGCGGTGGACAGCGCGAAGACGGTGTCGCCGTCGGAGAGCAGGTGCACCGGGCGGACCGCGCGGGCCAGCCCGTCGTGCGCGGTGCCGGCGAGCTTCTGGGCCTGGGCGCGGGTGAGCACGGCGTCGGTGGCGACCACGGCGAGGGTGGTGTTGAGCGGAGGGCGGACCGAGGCGGCGAAGCGGGCCCGGGACGTCTCCCGGGCCTCGGCCAGGCGGCGGAGCGCCGCGGTGTGCACCTCGGGGTCGGGCGGGGCCGCGTCCGGCAGGCCGTACAGGGCGCCGGTGCGGGGATCGGCGAACGAGCCCGCGGCGTTGACGGCGGCCAGCGCGGCGACCGTCACGCCCGAGGGGAGGACCGCGCTCGCGGTGCCGGTGCCGCCCTTGACGCCGCCGGCCACGGCTCCGGTGCCGGCGCCCGTGTTGCCCTCGGCGACCGGTGCGCCGGGCCCGGTGGCCGCGGCGGCCTCGGCGGCCGCGCGCCCCAGGGCCGCGTCCGGGCGGGCCCGCCAGTCGCCGCCGCGGCCCAGGTCGAACAGTGCGGCGGCCGGCACGACCGGTACGACCTGGGCGGGGTCGGGGCCGACGCGGAAGCCGCGGCCGTGGTCCTCCAGCCAGCCGGCCACACCGGACGCGGCGTCAAGACCGTAGGCACTGCCGCCGGTCAGCACGACCGCCTCGATGCGCGGCACGAGATTGCGCGGGTCCAGCGCGTCGGTCTCCCGGGTGCCCGGCCCGCCGCCGCGCACGTCGACGGCCGCGACCATGCCGCCGTCCGGGGCGAGGACGACGGTGGTGCCGGTCAGCGCGCCGCCGCCGGCCCGCCGGGCGTGGCCGACCCGCAGGCCGGGGACGTCGGTCAGCGCGTCCCGCGGCCCGGCGGGGAGCCCGGCGGCCGCGGCCCGCTCAGTAATGGGCCGGCCCCATCACGATGACCGGGTGCAGATCGGGGTCGAGGGTGCGCAGCAGCTCCCGCATCACCTTGGGCTTGAGGCTCACACAGCCCTGGGTGGGGCCGTCGTGGTCGACGTGCAGCCAGACGCCGCCGCCCTTGAAGTCGCCCCAGGGGCGGTGCGGGTCCAGCGGGGAGGTGCCGGGGTCGCGGTTGTAGTTGATGGCGATGACGTAGTCGAAGGCGCCGGCCAGCGGCTCGCCCTCCACACCGGTGCCGTCGGCGACGAAGCTGTCGTTGCGGTCGTAGGGGAGCTTGGTGCCGTCCGGAGCGGGCAGCCGGCCGCCGGCGTCGGTGAGGGTGTAGACGCCGATGGGGGAGCGCAGATCGCCGTAGCGGTGGTCGTCGGTCCAGCCGTGGGCGGCGTTGTGCGCGGACCAGGTGGGGCCCGGCTCCCAGGTGTCGGAGTCCTCCGCGCGGGTGTAGAGGACGACCTGGGACTCGTAGGAGTCCATGCCCTTGCCGGTGACGACGAGCACCTGCCGGGAGTTCGCCGGTATCGCCTTGCGGGCCGCGTCGCTGAGGCCGGGGATCGGCTGACCGGCCGCGATGCCGGGTGCGGCGTTCGGGGCGGATTTCGCCGCGGCGGCGGGCGTGCGTGGCGTGTCCGGGCCGGAAGCCGCCGTGGACGTGGTGCTCTTGGCGTCGGTCCGGCTTTCGTGGTCGTCACCCGATGCCGGCCACGCCCACAGGGCGGTGCCGACGAGCGTGGAGAGGGCGAGACCGCTCACGGCCTTGCTGCGCCGGGACAGTCTCGTCCGCGCGCGGGTCTGGGCGTGGCGGGCCATGTCTGGCGTCTCCTCAGGTACGGACGGCGGGCGTGCCCTCCGGGGCCTCCCGTAAGGGACCCCCCTGTCATAAAAAGGGCAATCTGCACCCTACCGCGTCTGTGTCGGGGCGCCTCCGCTGGCCGGGGCGAAGCCGGGGGAACAAGAGCCCGAGCCGCCGGGAAGTGGGATCCATTAGTGGGTAATTGACGGGGAATGGACTCGCGACGGCGGGCGGTCCGCGCTGCCTGCCAGGAGACCCGGGCGGGCCGAAGATGGCCGGATCTGATGCGGAATCAGGGTGATGCCCGGACAGGTACGGCCGTTCGGCACGCTTATGGCGGACGCCCGGCCGGGGTGCCCCGGCGGGCCGGTCCGGGCCTATTCGGCCAGAGCGGTGCCCTGACGGGCCGTAAGGGTGACGCCCACCGCGACCGTGGCGGACGCCACCAGCCCCGCCGCGAACACCGCCCAGCGCCCCGCGAAGGTGCACGCGAGCACCAGCACGGACGACACCGGCAGCACCAGCTGCTGCGCCAGGCCGCGCTTCTGGTGCCGGGAATGGATCAGCCAGACGGTGAACATGAACAGCGCGGCCGGCACCGTCACGCAGGCGGCGGCCGCCGCCGTCGACAGGTGCGCCTTGCCGAACGCCTGCGCAACCGCGATCTCGATGCCCGCCCCGACCGCGGCCGCCGACCCGAACACCAGGTAGTGCCCGTAGCCCCACACGAACGCCTGGCGGTTCGAGCGCAGATGGAGGTGGATGGGCACCGCGAAGTAGATCCAGTACGCGCAGAAGACCACCAGCAGCCCGCCGGCCGCGATCGGCAGCAGACTGCCCAGCTCCTCGTGCTCGTCCAGCGCCGCCTGCACCGCGAGGGTGGCCGCGGCGACCGTCTCGCCCAGCACGATGATGGTGAACAGGCCGTAGCGCTCGGCGATGTGGTGCGGATGCCAGGTCGTCTGCCGGGCCCGCTCCGCCAGCGCCGGAACGGCCAGTTCCAGCAGGCCCACGACGATGAACACCCACGGCACGTCCTGGCGGGGCAGGACGATCAGCCCCAGCCAGCCGACCTGGCACACCGTCACCCCCAGGGCGTAGCGCAGCGCGGTCCGCCGCTCGGCGCCCACGCTGCCCAGGGCCGCCCGCAGCCACTGGGTGACCATGGCCAGCCGCATCACCAGGAAGCCGAACCAGATGACGGTGAAGTCGCTGCTGGCGAACGCCCGCGGCACGCCGGCCGCCAGGATCAGCACGCCCGCCATCTGGACCAGCGTCACCACGCGGTAGAGCGGGTCGTCGGTGTCGTACGCCGACGAGAACCAGCTGAAGTTCATCCACGCCCACCAGACGGCGAAGAAGAGCATCAGATAGCCCGACACGCCGTGCCCCCAGTGGCCCTCGGCCAGCGCATGCGCCAACTGGCGGCCGGCCTGCGCGACCGCCACGACGAAACACAGGTCGAAGAAGAGCTCCAGCGGGGTGGCGGCGCGGTGCGCCTCGTCGCGGTGGCGGGCGCGCATGCGGACCGGCACATCGGCTCCTCTCGTCGGCCGGGGCCCGCCGGCCGGGAAGGCACGTCGGCCGGGGCGGACGTGATCAGTAGAGCGCGGGCGGCGGATGCCGCCCATGAGGGGCGCACGGCGTGTCGCCCGGCATCCGGGGGCGCGGCGCGGCGGTCACTCGGCGACGGCCTCCACGATCGAGGGGAACGCCGCGGTCGGCAGCACCCGCGTCAGCCGGAACCCGCCCGCCGACAGCAGCGTCGCGAACTCCTCCGCGGTCCGCTCCTGCCCGTCGAGGACCGCCATCATCGCCACGTCGAGGGTCTTGCCGAAGTGCGGGGCGTTGCCCGGCGGAAGTACGCAGTCGACGACCAGCAGCCGGGTGCCGGGCGCCGTCGCCGCCCGGCAGGCCCGCAGGATCCGCCGGCAGTGGTCGTCCGGCCAGTCGTGCAGCACGTGCTTGAGGACGTACACGTCCCCGCCCTCGGGCACGGTCGCGAAGAAATCGCCCTCCTGGGTGCGCCAGCGGCCCTTCAACTCGTCGCCGTCCAGCAGGTGGTGGGCGAGCGGCGGCGCCTGGTCGAAGAGCACTCCGGTCAGCTGCGGACGGCGGCGCAGCACGGCACGCAGCAGCCCGCCGCGGCCGCCGCCGACGTCCACGACCGTGCCGGTCTCGGGGAACGGGTAGACACCGGCCACCGCCTCGTCCACCGGCGTGGACAGCGACGCCATCCCGTCGTCGAACAGCTGCCGGGTGGCCGGGTGGGCCCCCAGGTGCTCGAAGAACGGCGCGCCGAAGAGCCGCTCGAAGGACGCGCCGCCGTGCCGTACCGCCTCCGGCATCCCGGCCGAGGTCCGCAGGAACAGCTCGTCGGTGGCCATCAGCACGGCGGTGTGCAGGGAATCGGGAACGTCGGTACGGAGCGGCCGGGCGGCCGGGGTGAGCTGGTAGGCGCCGGTGGCGTCCTCGTGGAAGATGCCCCGGGCGGCGAGGTAGCGCAGCACCCGGCGCAGGTGCGGGGCGTGAGTGCCGGTGGCGGCGGCGAGCTGCTCGACGGTGCGCGGGCCGCCGGCGAGGTGGTCGGCGAGGCGGTGCTGGGCCGCGGTGCGCAGCGCCGCGGAGAAGAGGTGGCCCATGGCGTGGTCCATCAGCTGGGCCGCGAGATCCTGGGGCGCGCCGGTCGGTCGCTGGGATGAGGTGGCCAACGTCAGCCTCCGGTCGTCGGCTCGGCCTGCGGATCGACGGTCGCAGGCGGGTGATCCACGGTTGCAGCAGCGGGCGGTGGTGTCACGAAGACCGGGATGACCAACCGCCAAGTCCGGCCAGGGCGGCGGGTGTCCGGGGTGGCCGGCCGGCGCTCGATGGCGGGCGGCGGTTCATGGTCGAATGCGTGTATGAGCGACAGCGACAGCGACACGACCGGAAAGACCGACACCGCAGTACGGACCGACGGGGCGGAAGCGGCCGCCCCCGCCGCCGTCCTCGCCGACCTCGACGACCGCCTCCCGGACCTCGAAGCGCTCTACGAAGACCTGCACCGCCACCCCGAACTCGGCTTCCAGGAGACCCGCACCGCGGCCGAGGTCGCCCGCCGGCTGACCGGCCACGGCTACGACGTCACCACCGGCATCGCCAAGACCGGCGTCGCCGGCGTGCTGCGCAACGGGCCCGGCCCGGTCGTGCTGCTGCGCGCCGACATGGACGCGCTGCCGGTCACCGAGGCCACCGGCCTCGACTACGCCTCCACCGTCCCCGGCCGGATGCACGCCTGCGGCCACGACGTGCACGTCACCTGCCTGCTGGGCGCCGCCGACCTGCTCGCCGCGGGCCGCGCGCACTGGTCCGGCACCCTCGTCGTCCTCTTCCAGCCCGCCGAGGAGGTCGGCAGCGGGGCCCGCGCGATGATCGAGGCCGGCCTCTACAGCGAGGGCCTGGTCCCCACCCCCGACGTGGTGCTGGCGCAGCACGTCGCCCCGTTCGGCGCCGGGCTCATCGCGTACTGCCCCGGCGCCTGCATGGCCGCCGCCGACAGCCTGGAGATCACCTTCCACGGCACCGGCGGCCACGGTTCCCGGCCCGAGACCACCATCGACCCCGTCCTGATGGCGGCCTCCTTCGTCCAGCGCGTCCAGGCCGTGGTGGCCCGCGAGGTCGCGCCCAAGGACCGGGCCGTGGTCACCGTCGGCTCCTTCCACGCCGGCGACTCCGCCAACGTCATCCCCGACCGCGCCGTCGTACGGCTGAGCGTCCGCACCTTCGACGAGGCGGTACGCACCGCCGTCCTGGCCGCCGTCGAACGGATCGCCCGCGCCGAGGCCGCCGCCTCCGGTGCCGACCGGGACCCGGAGGTCACAACCCTCGACACCTTCCCGGTCACCGTCAACGACACCGGCGTCCTGGCGCAGGTCAACCGGGACTTCACCCAACTCTTCGGCGAACAGCGGCTGTTCGCCTACGAACCGGCGACCGGCAGCGAGGACGCCGGACTGCTGGCGACCGCGGCCGGTGCGCCCCTCTACTACTGGTGGCTGGGCGGCTGGGACCCCGACGCCTTCCGGACCGCGCTGGCCGCCGGCCGGCTGGCCCAGGACATCCCCTCCAACCACTCGCCGCACTTCGCCCCGGTCCCCCAACCCACCCTCACCATGGGCGTCCAGGCGCTGACGACGGCGGCCCTCAATCAGCTGGGGGAACCGGCGGCCGGCTGAGGCGGCCGCACGAGGGGGACTTCGGGGACGTTGACCTTGTCCCTGGGGGAAGCCCCAGAGTCGGTCGTGCCGGGCGACGGGCCCGGCACGAGGAGGACGGCCGGGAGCCGTGGAGGTGAGCGGCGTGCAGCCGTGGGAGGTGAGCGGCGTGGAGCCGTGGCAGAAGGACGGCGGCGAGCTGCTGACCATCGGCGCGTTCGCCCGCGCCTCCCGGCTCTCGCCGAAGGCCCTGCGCCTCTACGACGAGCTCGGTCTGCTGACCCCGGCCCGGGTCGACCCGCACAGCGGCTACCGGCACTACGCCCCGGCCCAGCTGGAACGGGCCCGGCTGGTCGCCTGGCTGCGCCGGCTCGGCATGCCGCTGGCCCGCATCCGTGAGGTGTGCGGGCTGGCACCGGCCGCGGCGGCCGAGGCGGTCGCCGCGTACTGGGCGCAGGTCGAGGCCGATACGGCAGCCCGGCGCGACCTGGCCGCCTTCCTCGTGGACCAGCTCTCCAGGAAGGACCCCACCACCATGACCGCTTCCCGCATACCGCTGACCCTGCGCTCCGCCGCCCGTACCGACCGCGGCCTCGTCCGCCCGGCCAACCAGGACGCCGCCTACGCGGGCCACCGGCTGCTGGCCGTCGCCGACGGCTACGGCCCCGACGGCGCCGCGGCCGCCACCGCGGCCCTGGACGCCCTCCGGTACCTCGACGCCGACGACCGGTCCGGCCCGGGCCCGCAGGACCTGACGGCCGCGCTGGAGGAGGCCGCCGGGCGCGCCCACCAGGCCCTCCGGGACGCCCCGTTGGCCACGTCCACCGGCACCCGGGAAGCCACCGGCGGCCCCGAGACCACCGGCACCACGCTCACCGCGCTCCTCCACCACGGCGGGCAGCTCGGACTGCTGCACATCGGTGACTCCCGCGCCTACGTCCTCCGGGACACCGGCCTCATCCGCCTCACCCACGACCACAGCTTCGTCCAGTCCCTCATCGACGAGGGCCGCCTCACCCCCGAAGAGGCCCCCGCCCACCCCCAGCGCGCCCTGCTCCTGCGCTCCCTCGACCCGACCACCGAATGCGCCCCCGACGTGACGCTCCTGGAGGTCCGCCCCGGCGAGCGGTACCTGCTCTGCACCGACGGCCTGACCGGCGTGGTCCCGCCGGAGACGCTCCAGCGGGTACTCGCCACGGCCCCCGGCCCCGCCGAGGCCGTGACGGAGCTGATCGCCCTGGCCCGCGAGGCGGGCGCACCCGACAACGTGGGGTGCGTGGTGGCGGACGCGCGGGCGGCGGGCCCGGCAACGGCCGCGGCGGCGTAGGAACGCCGAGGCAGCGGCTACGCCAGGCCCTTGAGCATGCCCTTGAAGTAGAGCTGCGGCAGGCCGTAGCGCTTGAGGAACCACATGTCGGTCCGCTCCCGGGTCGTGTCGAGGAAGGGGAACGAGGGGGCGGGCCGCAGGTCGTAGTCGAATTCGGCGAGCAGCATCTTGTGCCGGGCGGTGACCAGCGGGCAGGAGGTGTAGCCGTCGTAGCGGGCGGTGGCCGGGCGGCCGCGCAGGCTCGCGAGGAGGTTGGCGACCACGACCGGGGCCTGCTTGCGGACGGCCGCGCCCGTCTTGGAGGTGGGCAGCGCCGCCACGTCCCCCAGCGCGAAGACCGTGGGGAAGTCCGGGTGTTGGAGGGTTTCGCGGTCGGCCTTGACGTATCCCTGGGGGGAATCGGGGTCGGCCAGCGGGCCGTTGGCCAGCCACTCGGGGGCCCGCTGCGGCGGCACCGCGTGCAGCAGGTCGTAGCGGACCGTCTCCGTGGCGCCGGTGGTGTGATCGGTGATCACCGCCTCGCGCGCCGCACCGTCCAGGCGGGTCATCTCGGAACTCAGCCGCACCTCGATGCCGTAGCGCCGGGCCGTCTCCGTCAGCGCCCGCGAGAAGACCGGGACCTTGAACATCGCCGGTTCCGGCAGCACCAGGATCGTGCGGATGTCGCCCAGGACGCCGCGCTTGCGCCAGTAGTCCGCCGCCAGGTACGCGATCTTCTGCGGTGCGCCGCCGCACTTCACCGGCCCCGACGGCATGGTGAACAGCGCGGTACCCCGCCGCGTCCGGCGGATCAGGTCCCAGGTGAGCGGGGCGAGGTCGGGGCGGTAGTTGCTGCTCACCCCGCCGTGGCCGAGGGCGGCGGCCAGCCCCGGCACGCCGTCCCAGTCGAGGTGCAGACCGGGGGCGAGGACCAGCCGCCCGTAGGAGAGCACCCGGCCGGAGGCGGTGGTGACGGTACGCGCCACCGGGTCCACGCCGGTGGCCCGCTCCCGCAGCCAGCGCACGCCCGGCGGTATCAGCTCCGCCTCGGTGCGCAGCGAGGAACGCAACGGCGCCTGCCCGCCGCCGACGAGGGTCCACAGCGGCTGGTACCAGTGCGTCTCGGACGGCTCCAGCAGGGCGATGTCCGTGACCCCGGCCCGGCGTAACCGGGCGGCGACGGTGATGCCTGCGGTTCCGCCGCCGACGATGAGGACTTGGTGGCGGGAGGGGGCGGGGGACATACGGGTTCCTCCTACGGGGGTGTTGAGGGTGTTGTTGTTCGTGTGGCTCGTGGTCACGGGGGCCACAGGCGGGGGACGGCGGCCGCCGCCGTGGCGAGGGCGAGCAGCGTGACGAGGGTGGCGAAGGCGGTGGTCAGGACCTGCGCGGGCAGCCGGGTGGTCAGCCGGTTGCCGAGGTGACTGCCGAGCGCCGCGCAGGCCGCGAAGCCGGCCAGCAGCGGCCAGTCCAGGTGGCCGGTGCCGGCCCGGGTCGCCAGCGCCGTAAGCGAGTTGAGGAGGATGACCAGCAGCGACGTGCCGATCGCGACCGGCATCTCCAGGCCCAGGACGAGGGTGAGGGCCGGGACGACGACGAAGCCGCCGCCGACCCCGAAGAACCCGGTGAGCAGGCCGACGGCGGAGGCGGTCACGGCGACCCGGCCGGAGCGGAGGGCGGGGTGCGGAGGGTGGGCGCGGTCCGGGTGGTCCGGGCGGGGCGTGCGTAATCGGGCCGACCGGGAAGGCCGGGGGGACCGTGCCGCGCGCCGCTCGCTCCGGCCCCGTAACAGCAGCAGCGCCGCGACGACGAGCATCAGCCCGGCGAACGCCGCCATCAGGACGGCGGGAGGCACCGCCGCGCTCCAACGGGAGCCGAGGTAGCTGCCGGCCGTCCCCAGGGCACCGAAGGTGACGCCGGCCGCCCACCGGACCCGGCCCGCGCGGGCGTGGCACAGCAGCCCGGTCACCGCGCCGACCGTGACGACGACCAGCGCGCCCGCGGTCGCCTCGTGCGGCGACTGACCCAGCACGTACACCAGCACCGGCACGGCGAGCACCGAACCGCCGCCGCCGAGCGCCCCCAGCAGCAGACCGATCAGCAACCCGCACGGCAGTGCCGCGGCGGCTATGAGGACGGACACGCTAGGCGGACGGACACGAGGACGGATGCGGGGACGGAGCCGAGGGGCCCGCGGCCTGCGGGGCGGCGGACGGGTGCGCCGCGCGCGGGGCCAGCGCCACGGCCGGGCTGTCGTCCGACCACTCCGCCACGAACGTGAACCGGTCGCCGCGGACCACCGTTTCGCGCCATTCCACCGGCCGTTCCCCGGACCGCCCCAGCCGCTCGATCGCGAACGCCGGCTCCCGGTCGGCCAGCCCCAGCAGCCACGCCTGCCGGATGTCCGGCAGGAACGGTTGGATCCGCTCCCGGCCTCCGGTGACCTTCACCGAACAGCGCCGCGACAGCTCGCCGTAGAGGGAGGTGTGCCCGAAGTCCGCCTCCAGCAGGGGCTCGGCGATCTCGGCGGGCAGATACGCGGTGTCGTGGGCGAGCGGTTCGCCGTCCGCGAGCCGCAGCCGCTCCAGCACGACCAGCGGCGCGTCCGGCACCAGCCCCAGATGCCCGGCGATCGTGCCGTCCGCGGTCCGCTCCAGGCGCAGCACCTCACTGCGCTGCTCCAGGCCCTGCCCCTCCAGCTCCCGGAAGAGGCTGTAGAGCGAGCCCAGCGGCTGCTGTATGCGGCGGGTGTCCAGGCGGCTGGCGCGCCCCCGCTCGGCGATCACCAGCCCGTCGGCGCGCAGCTTGCGCAGCGCCTCGCGGACGGTGTGCCGGCTGACCTCGTACTCGGCGGTGAGCCGGTGCTCGGCGGGGAACTCCTCGGTGAACGCGCCGGCGTCCATCCGGCGGCGCAGATCGGTGAGGAGCTGCGCCCAGAGGGGGAGCGGCGAACGCCGGTCCAGGGGGCGCGGGGCGTGCGCGCCGGGGGCGGTGTGTGCGTCGTGAGCGCCGTACGCACCGTGGCCCCGGTGCGGAGGGTCTGTCGGCTCGGTCGACATGTGCGGGATACCCCTCCGCGGCCTGGGGGACGGATCGGTTGATGCTGGGTCAGGTCGGGGCGCCCGCACCGGAACCCGGCTTGTCGCCCGCCAACCCGGCTCCCTAATGTACGTACATCCGTGCATCCGCACAACGCATCGTCCCGCCCGCCCGAGCGGACCTCAGCCGCCGCCCGGGGCGCCCACCCCCTGGAGGCCGACCGTGCACTTCGCGCAGTACTACCTCGACTGCCTGTCCCAGGCGTCGTACCTGATCGGTGACGAGACCACCGGACGCGCCGTCCTCGTCGACCCACGCCGTGACATCGACGACTACCTCCAGGACGCGGCCGCCGCCGGCCTGCGCATCGAGCTCGTCATCGAGACGCATGTGCACGCCGACTTCCTCTCCGGCCACCTCGAACTCGCCCGCGCCACCGGCGCCACCATCGCCTTCGGAGAGGCCGCCCGAACCGGCTTCCCCATACGGCGGTTACGGGACGGCGAGCGGATCTTCCTGGGGGAGGAGGGGAGCGACCCTCAGGGCGGGGGCACGGGCGGCGGCGTCACCCTCACCGTGCTGGCCACCCCGGGCCACACCCTGGAGTCCCTCTGCCTGGTCGTCCACGAACACCCCGACGACCCCGTACCGTTCGGCGTGCTCACCGGCGACACCCTGTTCGTCGGCGACGTCGGCCGCCCCGACCTGCTCTCCGCCGCCGGCCACTCCCCGCACGACATGGCCGTACGCCTGCACCACTCCCTGCACACCAAACTCCTGACGCTCCCGGACGCGACCCGGGTCTTTCCCGCCCACGGCGCCGGATCGGCCTGCGGCCGGAGCCTGTCCACCGAGACCAGCTCCACCATCGGCGACCAGCGCCGCCTCAACTACGCCCTGCAGCCCATGCCGGTGGCCGAATTCGTACGGCTCGTCACGGCCGGACAGCCCGCCACGCCCGGCTACTTCGCCCACGACGCCGCCCTCAACCGGGACGGGCACCCGCTCCTGGCCGCCGACGAACCGCCCGCCCTCACCCTGGAGGAGGCCCTCGCGGCCCGCGACGAACAGGGCGCCGTGCTGCTGGACTGCCGCCCGCTGGCCTCCTACACCCGGGCGCACCTGAAGGGCTCGCTGCACACGAGCCTGGACACGCGGTTCGCGGAGTACGCGGGCAGTGTGGTCGCCCCGGGCACCCCGATCGTGCTGCTCGCCGACCCGGGGAAGGAGCGCGAGGCCCGTCTGCGCCTCGCCCGCATCGGCTACGACCACGTCCTCGGCCATCTCCCCGACCCGGCCGCCGTATTGGACCGGGAACCCGCCCTGGTCCGCCGTAGCCGCCGCGTCGGGCCTGAGGAACTTCTGGAGGTGGACGGGGAGTTGAACGGCAGGGGTATCGGCGGCGGTGTGAGTGCGGACCGCATTCCCCGGGCCCAGCTGGTCGACGTCCGGAATCCCGCCGAGTACGCGGCGGGAGCCGTTCCGGGCGCCCGCAGCATCCCGTTGGCCACCCTCCCGGACCGCATCACCGAACTGGACCCGGCCCGCCCGGTCGTCCTCTACTGCCGCAGCGGAAACCGCTCGGTGATCGCGGCGGCCCTCCTGGAGGCCCGCGGGTTCGGCGACGTGTGCGATGTGGCGGGGGGTTACGAGGCGCTGGCCGGGACCTGAGACGAGCGGGCAGGCACCGCGGAACCGCCTCTTTCCCCCTGGCCCGTCGAACGGTCAGTGCCGCCGCCCCGGGCGCCGTACGGACGCGCGGACGAAAGCGCGGATCGGTGCGAGGACCGACGCGCGGATCGGCGCGAGGACGGGCGCGAGTGCCGGCGCGAGGACGGGCGCGAGTGCCGGCGCTCCGGCCGCGAGCAGGCAGGCCGCGGCCGGGAGTGCCAGGGACGGGCCCGCGCCGCCGCCGGCCGTGAGTCCGAGGCCCGCGGTGGCCGTCATCACCGCCTTGGTCACGCCGGACGCCTCACCGGCGCGCTCGGGGCGTACCACCGCCTGGGTCCCGGCGAGGGCCAGCCCGCCGGCCACACCCAGCGCCGCGGCGGCCACCGTGGCGGCGCTCGTCGCCGTGGTGACCGCGGTTCTCGCGGCGAAACCACTACTTCCAGCCGTTCCTGTCGCTGTCCCTGTCCCTGTCCCTGGCCCTGTCCCTGTCCCTGTCCCCGCCCACGCGAGTGCCCAGAGCGCCGCCGCCGCGGTGAACAGGCAGAGCGTCATCACCCGTACGGCCGCCGCGGGGCGCACCCGGCCGGCCAGCGGACCGCCGACGGCCAGCGCGGCGGCCGGTGCGAGCAGTGCCGGTTCCGCGCCCGGCACCGGCCACCCCCGCCCCCGCGACAGCAGCAGCGGGAGGACGTACAGCAGTGCCACCGTGGCGGCGTTGGCCACCGCCCCGGCCACGGTCAGCGTCACGTACCGGCGGTTGCGGAACAGCGCGGGGCCCAGGATCGGTACGGGGGAGCGGCGCCCCCGGGACTGCCGTGCCGCCCGGCGCTCGGCCCGTAGGAACAGCGCACCGAGCAGCGCACCGAGCAGTGCCGCGGCGGCCGCCCAGAGCCCGTCGGCGGGCTGCTGCAACCAGCGGGCCAGGCAGGCGAGCGCCCCCGTGGCGGCGACCGCACCGGTGACGTCGAGGGGGCGCGGATCGGGGGCGCGCGAGGCGGGCGCGCGCAGGGCGCAGAGCGCGGCGGCCGCGGCGAGCGGCACGGTGAGCCAGAAGACGGCCCGCCAGGAGACCGATGTGGCCAGTACACCGCCCAGGAACGGCCCGCAGACCGTGGCCAGTCCGGCCAGGCCCAGCGCCCGGCCGATGGCCCGGTGACCGCCGGGTCCTCGTCGCTCGCGGCCCGGTGGGCAGACGTTCGTCAGCAGCGCCAACCCGGTGGGCATGATCAGCGCGCCACCCGCCCCCTGGAGCACCCGCGCCGCCACCAGGAGCGGCAGGGAGGGCGCGAGCGCACAGAGGCAGGCGGCGGCCGCGAACAGCGCCAGCCCGAGGAGCAGCATGCGACGCCGGCCGCAGAGGTCCCCGAGCCGGCCGGCGACCGGCATCAGCGAACCGGCGGCGAGGAGGTAGCCACTGACGGTCCATGCGGTGGCGGCCGCGGAGCCGTGCAGGTCGGCGCGGATGACCGGCAGCGCGGGAGACAACGCGAAGGAATCCAGCTGGACGCAGAAGGCACCGGTGGCGACGGCCACCAGCGCCCAGCGGGCCCGGCGGCGCGACGCCGGGGAAGAGAGCAGGGGCGTGGGCGTGGGCGTGGGTGTGGGCGTGGGTGTCGGCGTGGACATGGGAAGGGACGGACCACCTCTCACCACGTGCTGCGTACGACGTGCGCAGGCGACGTGCCGCGTTGCGACGTGCGGCAGGCGACGTGCTGCGTTGCGACGTGCGGCAGGCAACGGAAAACGGAAGCCGAGAGGAGGGATGGAGTGCACCGGAAATGGGCAGGACGCATGACGTCGGAGCGCGAGCGCGCTGCCGGAGTGCGAGAAGGGGCGGGCGCGGGGCCCCGTACAGCGGACGTTCAGCGATCGTTGATCGGTGAACTCCATGCTGATCCGCATGTTGCGCCGTGTGATCACCAAGCATGCAGAGCCCGCCGAGGAAATACAAGAGCCCGATTCCTCGCAGATCGCCCTCACCTGGAGCGGGGAACCGGGCCGCCTGGAAGAGCTCACCCACGGCATGCTCCTGGACCAGGCCGAACGCGCCGCTGGCGCGCTCACCCGCCTCGGGGTCCGGGCCGGTGACCGGGTCGCGGTGCACCTGCCGCTGGTGCCGGAATCCGTCATCGCCACCCTCGCCTGCGGTCGGCTGGAGGCGATCCGGACGACCCTGCCGGTCTCCCTGACGGTGCCCGAACTCGTCGCGCGTACACGGGAGTCGTCGGCGCGCGTGGTGATCACGGCGGACGCGGCGTTCTGGGACGGGGCGGTACGGCCGGTGAAACCGCTGCTCGACCACGCACTGGCGCGCGGCGCCGCGGCGGGGGGTACGCCCGTACAGAAGGTCCTGGTGGTGAACCGCTGCTCCCGGCCGGTGTCCTGGAAGCCGAACCGCGACCTGTGGTGGCACGAGGCCCTGGAGGGACGGACACCCGCCTGCCGGTAGGGGAGCGCCCCGCGCTCTCCCGCCTACGCCACCCGCTGCGGCATATTCACCCACTGAGGCTATAGAACGGGCGAACCGCCCCACGCCTGCTTAGCGTGGGCCTCGTGCCCCAGCCCCCGGACGCCGCCCCACCCGACCCTGCCGCCACCCCGGCCGGGACCGAGGCGGACGACGCAACTGAGGCGGACGACGCTACCGGGGCGGACGACGCAACCGGGGCGCCGGCGGCAACCGGGCGGACCAGGGCAACGGCGACCGTCCGCGGCCCGCTCGTGGCCTCCGCCGTCGCGCTGCTCCTCGTCCTCGCCACCGTCCTGGGCAGCCGCATGCTCCCGGGACGTCGACTCGGCGCTGCTCCCGTACGCCGTCGCCACCGTCTTCCTGGCCTTCGGCGTCGCCTACCGCCACACCGTCTCGGTCAGCGAACCGCCCGCCCGCCGACTTCTCCGGCAGGGCCCGCACGCCCTCTTCTCCCGCGAGAGTTTCCGCACCGCGCCCACCGCCCTGCCCCGACTGGCCGCCGTCCACTTCGGCTTCCAGAACTTCCTCGGCGCCCGGAGCACCGTCCGCCGGCCCGCGCACCAACTCGCCTTCTGGGGCTGCCCTCTGGGGCTGCCTGCTCGCCGCGCTGATCACCTTCCCGCTCACCTGGGGATGGTTCGCCTTCACCGCATCGACCGGCGCCGGGCCGGGCTACGAAATGCGGCTCCGGGGCCTGAAATTCCTCGGCCTCCCTTCCTCCGACGCCGTCGGCCGGGCCATGTTCCACGGCCTCGACCTCGCCGCCGTTCTCGTCATCTCGGGCGCCGGCTACTTCCTGTGGCGCCGCCTACGGGACCGAACGGCCGGCACCGGCCGGCGATTCGCCCATGACCTCGTCCCGCTGCTGGCGCTGACCGTCGTCTCCGGCACCGGAACGCGGTGATACCGAGACCGCCTGGCGGTGCACAGCCTGGCGGTGCACAGCCTGGTGGTGCGCAGCCTTCCTGACGGTCTCCTTCCTCCCCCCTCCTCCCCCCTCCTCCTCCCTCCTCCCCCTTCCTCCTCCCTCCTCGCCGTCCTCACCCTCTGGTCCGTCGACAAGACCGACCGCTGACCCATCCCGCTACCTCGGAAAGGTGACCGATCCCCGTGTCCTCCGCATCCGCCCGTCACCCCCTTCCCGGCAGCACCGATCGCACCCGCCCGCACAAACGCAGCCACGCCTCGCAGAGCCCGCCGACCCGACCCGACGGCGGCCGGCGCCCGCGCCCCATACCCACCCACGACAAGGGCCACTAGAAACGGCGTCGCCCGGGAGGCGCCGAGGCGCCCTTGGCGGGGATATTCGCGAGTCCCGCAGACACCCGCCGGCTCGACACCCGCCAGCCCGGGAGGCACCCGCCAGGTTCGAGCGGCGGTTGAAGGTTTCCGCGTATCGGCCCTCAGTTGACGGCCGGAAGGGAGGAAAAGTCTCCGGGATCACTTCAACGAAACACTTGCAGATATGACTGCTCGAGACATCCAACCGCCCCTGGCGGAGCCGGACGTCGGGACCCGGGACCACACGGCAGGACCAGCGTCCGCGAAGCGGCGGTGGTGGACGCTGTGGGCGGTGAGCGCGGCCCAGCTCCTCGTGGTGCTGGACGGGACGATCGTGAACATCGCGCTGCCCTCCGCCCAGAGCGCGCTGGGCATGTCCGACGCGAGCCGGCAATGGGCGATCACCGCGTACGCCCTGGCCTTCGGCGGGCTGCTGTTGATCGGCGGCAGAATCAGCGGGTCGCTCGGCCACCGGCGCACGTTCGTCATCGGCCTGTCCGGCTTCGCCGCCTCGTCCGCGCTCGGCGGGGCCGCCGTGAATCCCGAAATGCTCTTCGGCGCGCGGGCCCTTCAGGGCGCCTTCGCCGCCGCGCTCGCACCCGCGGGACTGTCCTTGCTGACCACGACGTTCACCGAGCCGCGCGAACGCGGCCGGGCGTTCGGTGTGTTCGCCGCGGTCGGCGCGGCCGGATCGGCCCTCGGTCTGGTCACCGGGGGACTGCTCACCGAGTACGCCAGCTGGCGCTGGTGCCTGTACATCAACGTCCCCGTCGCCCTGATCGCCGTGCTCGGCACGACGTTCGTGCCGCCGGACCGCCCCCTCCGCGGCGACGGCCGGCTCGACATTCCGGGCGCACTGCTCAGCGCCGCGGGCTTCGCCGCCGTGGCCTATGCCTTCAACGAAGCCGAACCGCTCGGCTGGGATTCCCCGCGGGTGCTGTCCCTGATGGCTGCTGGTGTCCTCTTGCTGGCCGGGTTCGCGGTCGTCGAGGTCCGCGCCTCCCGCCCGCTGCTGCCGATACGTCTGCTCCTGCACCGTGCGCGTGCGGGTGCGCTCCTCTCGATCACCCTGATGTTCGTCGCGATGTTCGGCTTCTACCTCTTCATGAGCTACTACACGCAGACCGTCCTCGACTACTCACCGGTCCAGGCCGGCCTGACGCTGATCATCAACGCCCTGGCCGCGCTGCTCGGTTCCACCTTCATCGCCGGGAAGCTGCACGGACGCGTCGCGCCTGCGGCGTTGATCCTGCCGGGCCTGATCGCCGCGGCCGTCGGCATGTTCATCCTGACCCGTCTGACGCCGCAGAGCACGGACGTCCTGCCGCTGCACCTGGTGCCCGCCCTGGTACTCACCGGCGTCGGCCTCGGCTGCGTCATCCCCCCGACCGCCGGCCTGGCCACCGCGGGCGTGACCGGGCACGACATCGGAGCCGCATCGGCCGCCTACAACGCCTCTCAGCAACTCGGAGCAGCACTCGGGACCGCACTGCTCAACACCATCGCGGCCGGCGCCGCCGCCACCTATCCGGCGTCAGCCCGCAACGCCACGTCGACCGCGGCCTCCGTGCACGGCTACACCACCGCCCTGACCGTCGGCTTCGGCATCCTCCTCGTCGCCGCGTGCGTCACAGCACCGCTGATCATGACCCGCACCGCACGAGGAACCAGGAGGCGAGGGCAGGACGAGCGGTCATGACCGGCAGCCGAAGGCGTGGCCTCGGTCGGGCCGCCCGTACTCTGGAGGGGTGAGCACCACCCCTGATTTCGAGCCGGACGCCGAGCCCCAGGCCGATCCTGCCCCCAAGTCCGCCGCGGCGCTGATCTTCGACGACCCGCTGAACCAGAAGTCCTCGGACGACACCGACAGGGGCTGGGGCGAACGGCCGGCCGGTGGAGACAGCGCCACCGACCTCGCCCGTTTCCTCGACGAGAAGCCACCGCACCACCTCTGAGGTCCCCGGAATCCCGGGGGCCTCGGCGTCTCGCGGGCCCGGAGATTTCGGAAATCCCGTAGATCCCGTAGATCCCGTCGATCTCGGAGATCGCGGAGATCGCGGAGATTTCTGGGGCGGCCGCCGGGCGCGGCCGCCTCCGTCCTGCTAGTCCTGCCAGCCCTGCGTCTTCTGCGTGCCGATCGTGCCGGAGGTGGAGAAGGGCACGGCGGGAGAGTCGGCCCGCTGGGCGACGAGGGCGTCGCGGATCTCGGTGAGCAGCTCGACCTCGGTCGGGGCCAGCGGGGTGTCGTCGACCGGCTTCCTGGCCGCCTGGCGCTCCTTCCACTTGTTCATCGGAAGGATCATGAGGAAGTAGACGACCCCGGCGGTGATCAGGAAGGTCAGCGCGGAACTGAGCACCGAGCCCCAGAGGATGTAGATCCCGTCGGTGAACGCGCCCGTCTTCTTGTCCGTGTGGCAGGTGGTGAGGCACGCCTTGTAGTTGTCGAGGTTCTGCGAACCCAGGGCGCCGACGATCGGGTTGATCACGCCCTTGACCACGGCGTTGACGATGTTGGTGAACGCAGCACCGACAACGACCGCGACCGCGAGTTCGATGACGTTGCCCCGCATCAGGAAATCCTTGAATCCCTGCAGGACGCCCTTGCTCTCGCTCACCTGACAGCCTCTTTCCACGCTCACGACGTTCACCACGGACGGTGCACGAACAATCAGCACCGCAACTTACGGCAGGGCACGGCGGAGATGTCCAGTCGGGCAACACCGACCAGCGATCGAACCGGCGATCACACCAGCGATCGGCCGGTGCGTCGGTGCGGGTCCGGCGGATGGGTTTCGTGCGGCGGACCGGTCCGACGGCCCCGGTGAGAGCGGCGCGCCACCGTGGGCGCGACCGGCCCCGGTCCCCCGCGGCAGGTGCCCCGCCACTCGCAGCAGTCTCCCGGGCGGTGTGCGGAGAAGCCACTCGATCTTGCCGCACGGCTACCGCCCTCCCAGGGCCGCCGCCGACGGGCAGCCCGTCGGGGGTAAGGCTCGTACGGCCCCGTACGAGGCCGCTCCGGCCAGTGCTGCGGCGGCCATCGCGAGCCCGGAGATCAGCATCCGGCGCGGCCCGGCCCGCCCCCACCCGCGTCTGCCGCCGCCGGCTCGTACCGGTGGAAAGTGGGGCACTTCACACCGTGGGGGAGTGGGGAGGGGCGGCGACGAGAGATCGGGCGCGAGATCGGGCGCGAGATCGGGTGCGAGAGCAGACGGGAGATCGGACGAGGGACCAGGGGAGGGAGCGGGGGAGGGCGAGGCGAGGGGCGTGGGTGGGGTGTACGACGTGGTGGTCAGCGGGGTGTACGGCGTCGTGGGCATGGTGGCACCGCCTGGGTGAGGGGCTCGTCGGCGACCAGGCGGTCGGACGGGCCTCGGTGGAATCGGCGAGCACCACCGTGCCGTATCCCGCCTGCGCCCGCTGTGGCCTGTGGAGAAGCTCCGGGATGTGGACAACTTCGCCACTCGGGTGAGGGACGGGCGGGCAGGAGGGGGCGGCCCGGAGCGGGGGAGAAGCGGCGGTCCCGGGTCCGGCCCCCGGCCCGCCAGGGGCCTTACGGCAGTTCGATGCCCAGGTCCCAGCCCGCGTGGGCGTCGGCGCAGGGGCAGGCGCGGTCGGTGGACTCGGGAAGGGCGGCGACCGCGTCGAAGAGGACCTCGCGGAGCCGGCCGACGTTCTGGGCGAAGACCTGGAGGACTTCCTCGTGGGAGACGCCGTCGCCGGTCTCGGTGCCCGCGTCCAGGTCGGTGACCAGGGTCAACGAGGTGTAGCAGAGGCTCAGTTCGCGGGCCAGGACGGCTTCGGGGTGGCCGGTCATGCCGACCACCGACCAGCCCTGGGCGGCGTGCCAGCGGGATTCGGCGCGGGTCGAGAAGCGCGGGCCCTCGATGACGACGAGCGTGCCGCCGTCGACCGGCTCCCACGCGCGGCCGCGGGCGGCCGCGAGGGCGGCCTGGCGGCCGGCGGGGCAGTAGGGGTCGGCGAACGTCAGGTGGACGACGTTGGGGACGCTCCCTCCGGGCAGCGGCTCGCCGTCGAAGTAGGTCTGGACGCGGGCCTTCGTGCGGTCCACGAGCTGGTCGGGGACCAGCAGCGTGCCGGGGCCGTATTCGGGGCGCAGCCCGCCCACCGCGCACGGGCCGAGGACCTGCCGTACACCGAGCGAGCGCAGCGCCCACAGGTTGGCGCGGTAGTTGATGCGGTGCGGCGGGAGTCGGTGGTCGCGGCCGTGCCGGGGGAGGAAGGCGACCTGGCGGCCGGCGATCTCGCCGAGGAACACCGAGTCGCTGGGGCGGCCGTAGGGGGTGTCGACCGTGATCTCGGTCACGTCGTCGAGGAAGGAGTAGAAGCCCGATCCACCGATTACGCCTATTTCCGCGTCAGCCATGGCGGTCACCTTAGCGGGGCCGGCCGGCACGGGGCCCGCCGCCCCGGAAGCGGGCAAGGAGCAGCCGGCATACGGACCGGCATGCAGCGGGCCCCGCCGTCCGAGGACGGCGGGGCCCGAAGGCGTCTGTGCGGCCGGTGCCGCCGGCCGGGCTCAGGCCGCGGAGCTGGTGCTCGACGCGCTGCCGGAGGACGACGTGGTGGCGGTGGACGGCTTGCTGTCGGAGCTGCTCGACGAGGAGCCGGCGGAGTCCGAGGACGTCGTGTTCGACGAGGAGGAGCTCTTCGCGGGGCTGCTGCTGGACGACGAGCCGCGGCTGTCGTTGCGGTAGAAGCCGGAGCCCTTGAAGACGATGCCGACCGCGGAGAACACCTTCTTGAGGCGTCCCTGGCAGCTGGGGCACTCCGTGAGCGCGTCGTCGGTGAACTTCTGCACCGCCTCAAGGCCCTCGCCGCACGCGGTGCACTGGTACTGGTAGGTCGGCACTTGACTTCCTCCTGGCACTCTCACTCGATGAGTGCTAACGACGCTCCATATTGCAGTATTCCGGCGCGTCAGTCCACTGCGACCGGGCAGACGGTGACCGACCCCACGTCCGGCGGAGGCTCGATCCGGGACGTGGAGCCGGTCCGGAACGGGCGGCTGCGGGCGTGCGCCGGCAACCGTCCGAGCCCCGTCCGTCAGGCGTTCGCCAGCTCCCGTTCGCGGTCCTCGGCCGCCGGGCCCGTCTCGGCGGCCGGGTCCGGCAGGTCCGGGCCGGCCACCACGGACGAGGTGCGCGGCAGCAGGTGGCCGCGGAGGGCCAGCAGCACCACCAGGGCCAGGGCGGTGCCGGCCAGGGGGACCAGGAAGCCGCTGCTGGGGCCGAAGCGGTCGGTGAGCTGGCCGGCGGAGGTGGCGGCGACGGCCTGGCCCAGGGCGACCGCGCCGGTCAGCCAGGTGAAGGCCTCGGTGCGGGCGGCGGCCGGGACCAGGGACTCGACCAGGGTGTAGCCGGTGATCAGGGCGGGGGCGATGCACAGGCCGACGACCAGGCCGACGGCGCCCAGCAGCGGTACCGCGGTCACCGCCCACAGCGGGGTGGTGGCCAGTGCCAGCAGCCCGTAGGCGACCAGCAGCCGGCGGCGCGGGCCGACCTTCCAGGCCAGGGCGCCGCAGACGATCCCGGCGAGCATGTTGCCGCCGGCGAAGATCCCGTAGAGCAGGCCGTTGATGCCGGGCTGGCCGATGGCCTGGGTGAACGCGGTCAGCGAGACCTGCATGCCGCCGAAGACGGCACCGATGCCGAGGAACGCCACGATCAGGACGCGGACGCCGGGTACCGACAGGGCCGAGACGCGCGGCCGGTCGTCGGCCTGCGCCCGGTGGACGGGGGGCTGGGTGCGGCGCTGGGAGGCGAAGAGCAGGCCGCCGGCCAGCGTCAGCGCGGCCTCGGCGATCAGGCCGGCGGCCGGGTGGATGCCGGTGCACAGCGCGGTCGCCAGGACCGGGCCGACCACGAAGGTGAACTCGTCGGTCACCGACTCGAAGGCGGCCGCCGTCGGCATCAGCGGGCTGCCGCCGAGCCGGGACGCCCAGCGGGCCCGCACCATCGGGCCGACCTGCGGCGTCGAGGCACCCGTGGGGACGGCCACGGCGAGCAGCGCCCACAGGGGGGCGTGCGCCAGGGCCAGGACGATCAGCGTCGCGACGCCCGCGGTGTGCACGAGGATGCCGGGGATCAGCACCGCGCGCTGGCCGAAACGGTCGGCGAGCTTGCCGCTCTGCGGGGCGAACAGCGCCATCGAGACGCCGGTGGCGGCCGAGACCGCGCCGGCGGTGCCGTAGGAGCCGGTGGTGGACTGGACGAGCAGCACGATGCCGATCGTCAGCATCGCGAACGGCTGCCGGGCCAGGAAGCCGGGAAGGAGGAAGGTCCACGCACCGGGGGTGCGCAGCAGTTGTCCGTAACCGGGACGGGATTGCTTGACCGCGGATGCCACGGCCGGGCCTTTCTGCCGCCTGGTAGCGCGTCGCCCGCGAGGTCGTCACAGGTACGCGCCGAGAGCTGTCCTCTCGCGCTGGACCGAGTGATACCGCGTGGTCCGCACCCCGAGAGGTGGCTGCAGGTGGCAGGGGACCGCGGCCGCCGAGCGGTCGCGCCAGCTCTGCATCAGGCAGAGGTGGTTCGTCGTTGTTCCTTCTTCATTGTACAGGCCCGAGCGGGTGAAGCCCTGGGATTAGCCAGTGCTTCACCTGCTTTTCCTTGGCTTTCGTGGAGATGTCCGCCACATTGCGCCCCGGCGGGCCCACGGCGGCTCAGCGGCGGCCGTGACCGTGCCGCCGCGGGGCGGCGCCGGTGCCCAGCCAGCCGGCCAGCTTGCCGCCCCGGGAGACCGCCTGCAGCCGGCGCTCGGCCGCGTCGCGCACCGGGTCCGTGGCGACCACCAGCAGCTCGTCGCCGCGCCGCAGCACGGTCGTCGGCGAGGGCACGAAGCTGGAGCCGTCCCGGACGACGAGGGTGACCGCGGCGCCCGCCGGCATCCGCAGCTCGCCGACCTCGACGCCGTGCATCCGGGAGGCCGGCCCGATGGACGTCGACAGCAGATGGCCGCGCAGCCGCTCCAGCGGCGCGGACTCGATGCCCAGGTCGGCGGGCTCCTCGCCGTCGCCCAGCCGGAGGTGCCGGGCGAGCCAGGGCAGGGTCGGCCCCTGGATCAGGGTGTAGACCACGACCAGGACGAAGACGACGTTGAAGACGCCCTCGCTGCCGGGGACGGAGCCCACCATCGGGATGGTGGCCAGCACGATGGGGACCGCGCCGCGCAGGCCGGCCCAGGACAGCAGGGTCTTCTCCCGCCAGGGCACCCGGAACGGCAGCAGCGAGACGAAGACCGACGTCGGGCGGGCGACGAGGGTGAGGATCATGCCGATGACCAGGGCCGGCACCACGTCGTCGAGAAGGTTGTGCGGGGTGACCAGCAGGCCCAGCAGGACGAACATGCCGATCTGGCCGATCCAGCCGAGCCCCTCGGCGAAGCCGCGGGTGGCCGGGGCGTGCGGCAGTTTGGCGTTGCCGAGGATCATCGCGGCCAGATAGACGGCGAGGAAGCCCGAGCCGTGCGCCAGTGCGCCGGCGGCGTAGGCGGAGACCGCGATGGCCATGACGGCGATGGGGTAGAGACCGGAGGCCGGCAGCGCCACGTGCCGCATGCAGTAGGCGCCGAGCCAGCCGATCGCCAGGCCGACCGCGGCACCGATCGCCAGCTCCAGGGCGATCTCGCCGAGCAGGACGTACCAGTGGTCGACCTCTCGCTGGGTGGAGAAGGCGACGACCAGGATGACCACCGGGGCGTCGTTGAAGCCGGACTCCGCTTCGAGGACACCCGTCAGCCGGGCCGGCAGCGGCACGCTGCGCAGGACGGAGAAGACCGCCGCGGCGTCCGTGGACGAGACCACGGCGCCGATCAGCAGCGCCTGCCGCCAGCCGAGTCCGGCCAGGTAGTGCGCTCCGGCCGCGGTGACCCCCACGCTCACCGCGACGCCGACCGTCGAGAGCATCGCCGCCTGGGGCAGGGCCGGCTTGATCTCTTTCCATTTGGTGCCCAGACCGCCCTCGGCGAGGATCACGACCAGCGCGGCATAGCCGAGGAGTTGGGTCAGCTCGGCGTCGTCGAAGACGACCCCGCCGAGGCCGTCCTGTCCCATGGCGATGCCTATCCCCAGGTAGATGAGCAGGCTGGGGAGCCCGCTGCGCGAGGAGAGTCGTACTGCGGCGACCGCGATGAGCAGCACGAGCGAGCAGAGCAGCAGGAGTTGGTTGAGGTGGTCGACAGTCAGGAGCTGGTCCTTCCTCGCACGGGTTCCGAAACGACGGTCCGGGGGTGGTCTTCGGGGGCTCTTTCCTTACCGTATCTAGTTACTGAGACTAACAATTTACCATTACTTGAAGGTTGGGGGTGCTGGTGGTGACTCCGCGTAGGGGTCGCCGAACCCGTGCGCCTATGGTTGCTCCAGCACTCCCACCCTGCCCCTCGAAGGACAGAGATGCCCGCCAACAAGTCCGGCCCAGTCCCCAGGAAGAAGAAGGGGCGGCGCGGCCGCCTCGTCGCCATCACGGTCGTGCTGCTGCTCGTGGCGGGCATCGGCTTCGGCGCGTTCTGGGGAGTCAGCACCGTCCGAGCCTCGTTCCCGCAGACCACCGGCTCGCTCAAACTCCCGGGCCTGACCGACCCGGTGGACGTCGTCCGCGACGCCAACGGCATCCCGCAGATCTACGCCGACACCGACGAGGACCTCTTCCGCGCCCAGGGCTACGTCCAGGCCCAGGACCGCTTCTGGGAGATGGACGTCCGGCGCCACATGACCGCCGGCAGGCTGTCCGAGATGTTCGGCAAGAGCCAGGTCAAGACCGATGAGTTCCTGCGCACCCTGGGCTGGCACCGGGTGGCGCAGCAGGAGTACGACACCAAGCTCTCGCCGAGCACCAAGAAGTACCTCCAGGCGTACTCCGCCGGTGTCAACGCCTACCTCAAGGACCACGAGGGCTCGGCGCTCTCCCTGGAGTACGCGGCGCTGGACTTCGAGAACGACTACAAGCCCGAGAAGTGGACGCCGGCCGACTCGGTGGCCTGGCTCAAGGCGATGGCCTGGGACCTGCGCGGCAACATGCAGGAGGAGATCGACCGGTCCCTGATGACCAGCCGCTTCACCCAGCAGCAGATCAACGAGCTCTACCCGGCGTACCCGTACCGGCGGAACAAGCCGATCGTGGACGGCGGCGCGGTCGACCCGGCCACCAAGAAGTTCACGCCCAAGGGCTCGGCCAACGCCACCCCGGCCGGCGGCGCCGTCACCGGACTCCGGTCCCAGCTGAGCTCGCTGTCCAAGACGGTGAACGAGGTCCCGGCGCTGCTCGGCCCCAACGGCAACGGCATCGGCTCCAACTCCTGGGTCGTCTCCGGCGCGCACACCCCCACCGGCAAGCCGCTGCTCGCCAACGACCCGCACCTGGCACCGCAGATGCCCTCGCTCTGGTACCAGATGGGCCTGCACTGCCGTAACACCGGCCCCAAGTGCGGCTACGACGTCTCCGGCTTCACCTTCTCCGGGATGCCCGGCGTCGTCATCGGCCACAACCAGGACATCTCCTGGGGCATGACCAACCTCGGCGCCGACGTCACCGACCTGTACCTGGAGAAGGTCAACGCCGACGGCTACCTCTACGACGACAAGCAGCAGCCGTTCCGCATGCGCAAGGAGACCATCAAGGTCGCCGGCGGCGGGAGCCACCAGATCACCGTCCGCTCCACCAACAACGGACCGATCGTCTCCGACCGCGACGACGAGCTCGGCAACGTCGGCAAGGACGCCCCCGTGGGCAACGCCGCCCCGGACCGCGGCGACGGCTACGCCGTCTCGCTCCGCTGGACCGCGCTCGACCCCGGCCGCTCCATGGACGCCGTCTTCGAGCTCAACCGCGCCCACGACTGGACGGCCTTCCGCAAGGCCGCCGCGCACTTCGAGGTGCCCTCGCAGAACCTGATCTACGCCGACACCAAGGGCAACATCGGCTACCAGGCACCCGGCCGGATCCCGGTCCGCGGCAAGGGCGACGGCCACTTCGACGGCACCTACCCGGCGCCCGGCTGGGACCCCCGCTACCAGTGGAAGAGCTACATCCCGCAGTCCGCCCTGCCGTACGAGTACAACCCCGAGCGCGGCTACATCGTCACCGCCAACCAGGCCGTCACCGACGAGAAGTACCCGTACCTGATCACCAAGGACTGGGGCTACGGCTCCCGCAGCCAGCGGATCAACGACCTGATCCAGTCGAAGATCAAGGACGGCGGCAAGGTCTCCACCGACGACATGCAGGCCTTCCAGAAGGACAACAGCAGCGAGATCGCCCGGCTGCTGACGCCCTACCTGACGAAGATCGACATCAAGGACAAGTACGTCCGCGACGCCCAGCAGCTGCTGGAGGGCTGGGACTTCACCCAGGAGCCCGACTCCGCCGCGGCCGCCTACTTCAACGCCGTCTGGCGCAACACCCTCAAGCTCGCCTTCGGCAACAAGATGCCCAAGGAACTGCGCCCCGAGGGCCAGTGCCTCACCGTCCGCCCGGCCGACGAGACCGGCCCCGCCGACGAGAACGACAAGTACGTCCGCGAATGCGGTGAGCGGGCCGGCGACACCGCCCAGCCCGACGGCGGCGACCGCTGGTACGAGGTCGTCCGCAACCTCCTCGACGACCCCGGCAACGCCTGGTGGAAGACCGAGGACCGGCCCGGCCACCCCGGCGACAAGAACCGCGACCAGCTCCTCGCGCACGCCATGAAGGACGCGCGCTACGAGCTGACCTCCAAGCTGGGCAAGAACATCGACAACTGGACCTGGGGCCGGCTGCACCAGATGTTCCTGAAGAACCAGACCCTGGGCACCGACGGTCCCGGGATGCTGCAGGGCCTGTTCAACCGCGGCCCGTGGAACGTCGGCGGCGGTGAGGCCGCGGTCGACGCCACCGGCTGGAACGCGGCCGGCGGCTACAAGGTCACCTGGGTCCCGTCCATGCGGATGGTCGTCAACCTCGCCGACCTCGACAAGTCCCGCTGGATCAACCTCACCGGCGCCTCCGGGCACGCCTACGAGGCCCACTACTACGACCAGACCGACAAGTGGGCCAAGGGCGAGCTGCTGTCCTGGCCGTACAGCGAGGACGCCGTCAAGAAGGCCGGCAAGGACACCCTGACGCTGTCGCCGTAAGGCCGCAGCCGCAACGAGCCGCCGGGCGGGCCGGAGATCTCCCACGGGACGATCTCCGGCCCGCCCGGCGGCGTTCGGGCCCGGTCCGGAGGGCCGCGGCGCCCGGGGGGGGGCGACCGGCGGTTCCGGCGTACGCAGCGGTGCGGCGGGCTCAGTGCCGGAACCGGTGCACCCCCGACGGGGTCACCGCGGCGTGCACCCGCCGGTCGTGCGGCTCGGCCGGCACCTCGTCCCGCACCTCCGCGTCGAACAGCAGCACCACCAGGTGCGACGGTGCCCCGGCCCGCTCCAGCCGCTCCAGCACCCGGTCGTACGAGCCGCCGCCGCGGCCCAGCCGCACCCCGTCGCGGTCCACCGCCAGCCCCGGCAGCAGCACCACGTCCGCCCGCGTGACCGCCTGCGGGCCCAGCCGCTCACCGGCCGGCTCGTGCAGCCCCCAGCCCGCCGGCACCAGCCGGTCGGCGCCCTCGTACGGCGCCCAGTCGAGGTCGTTGTCCGGCATCAGCACCGGCAGCAGCACCCGCACCCCCGCGTCCCGCAGCCGGTCCAGCAGGGCCCCGGTGGGCGGCTCCGAGCCCATCGACACGTACGCCGCCACCGTCGGCCGGCGGGCGGCCTCCTCGGGCCCCGCCGACGGGGCGAGGAACGGCGCCAACTCCTCCAGTTCCAGGGTCCGTCGGGCCAGTGCCTCGCCCGCCGCCGCGAGGACATCCGGTGGCAACGATCTCCTTACCTCCTGGAGATCCCGCCGCAACCTTCGTTTCCTATCGTGCTGCTTGCTCACTGTGTGCCCTTGCTCCCGCTCTCATGCTCTATTCACCGGACCCTCATCATCGTTCCGAATGGGCCGGTTATGGTGTCGCGCATGACTCCATCGCACACACGGATCAGCAAGGCTGTCATTCCGGCAGCCGGCCTCGGCACCCGGTTTCTCCCCGCCACGAAGGCCACACCCAAGGAGATGCTCCCGGTCGTCGACAAGCCCGCCATCCAGTACGTGGTGGAGGAGGCGGCCGCCGCCGGGCTCTCCGACGTCCTGATGGTCACCGGCCGCAACAAGCGCCCCCTCGAGGACCACTTCGACCGCAACTACGAACTCGAAGAGGCCCTGCACCGCAAGGGCGACGAGTCCCGCCTCGCCAAGGTCCAGGAATCCAGCGACCTCGCGACCATGCACTACGTCCGCCAGGGCGACCCGAAGGGCCTCGGCCACGCGGTGCTGTGCGCCGCGCCCCACGTGGGCGACCAGCCCTTCGCGGTGCTCCTCGGTGACGACCTGATCGACCCCCGCGACCCCCTGCTGGCCCGCATGGTCGAGGTGCAGGAGCAGTACGGCGGCTCGGTCATCGCCCTCATGGAGGTCGACCCGGCCCAGATCCACCTCTACGGCTGCGCGGCCGCCGCGCCCACCGGCGACGACGACGTGGTCACCGTCTCCGACCTGGTCGAGAAGCCCGACCCGTCCGAGGCGCCCAGCAACCTCGCGATCATCGGCCGCTACGTCCTCGACCCGGCCGTCTTCGAGGTGCTGCGCAAGACCGACCCCGGCCGCGGCGGCGAGATCCAGCTCACCGACGCCCTCCAGGCGCTCGCCGCCGACCCGTCGCTCGGCGGCCCGGTGCACGGCGTCGTCTTCAAGGGCCGGCGCTATGACACCGGTGACCGTGGCGACTACCTGCGTGCCATTGTCAGACTGGCATGCGAACGTGAAGACCTGGGCCCCGACTTCCGGGCCTGGCTTCGCAGTTACGTCACCGAGGAGATGTAGGACGTTGAACCACGCCACCGGCCAGACCAGCCACCCGGACCGCGTCTGGTCGGTGGCCGAGCACCTCGACGACGTCCTGTCGAAGATCGCCCCGCTGGACCCGATCGAGCTGCAGCTCCTCGACGCCCAGGGCTGCGTCCTGGTCGAGGACGTCACCGTCACCGTCCCCCTGCCGCCCTTCGACAACAGCTCCATGGACGGCTACGCGGTCCGCGCCGCCGACGTGGCGCAGGCCACCGAGGCCGCCCCGGTCACCCTGACCGTCATCGGCGACGTCGCGGCCGGCAGCGGCGAGCTCCCCGAGGTCGGCCCCGGCCAGGCCGCCCGCATCATGACCGGTGCCCCCCTCCCGCCCGGCGCCGAGGCCGTCGTCCCCGTCGAATGGACCGACGGCGGCGCCGGAGCGGGCCCGGCCGCCACGATGCGGGCGGCCAGCGCCGCCCCCGAGGGCGCCGGCGGCGAGGTCCGCATCCACCGCCCGGCCCCGGCCGGCGCCCACGTCCGCGCCCGCGGCAGCGACGTCACCCAAGGCGAGCTCGCACTGCGCACCGGCACCCTCCTCGGCCCCTCCCAGATCGGCCTGCTCGCCGCCCTCGGCCGCGGCACGGTCCGGGTCCGCCCGCGCCCCCGCGTCGTGGTGCTGTCCACCGGCAGCGAACTGGTCCAGCCCGGCGAGGCGTTGGGCCCCGGCCAGATCCACGACTCCAACAGCTTCCAGCTCACCGCCGCGGCCCGCGCCGCCGGCGCCCTCGCCTACCGCGTCGGCGCGGTCGCCGACGACGCCGAGACCCTGCGCGCCACCCTGGAGGACCAGCTCATCCGGGCCGATGTCCTCGTCACCAGCGGCGGCGTCAGCGTCGGCGCGTACGACGTGGTCAAGGAGACCCTGGCCGGCCTCTCCGCCGAGGAGGGGAAGGTCGAGTTCCGCAAGCTCGCGATGCAGCCCGGCAAGCCCCAGGGCTTCGGCCTCATCGGCCCCGACCGCATCCCGCTGCTGGCCCTGCCCGGCAACCCCGTCAGCAGCTACGTCTCCTTCGAGCTGTTCGTCCGCCCGGTCATCCGGGCCCTGATGGGCCTGCCGGACGTGCACCGTCCGACGGCCACGGCCCGCTGCACCGCCGCCCTCGCCTCCTCGCCCAAGGGCAAGCGACAGTTCCTGCGCGGCTCCTACGACGCCGAGGCCGGCACCGTCACCCCGGTCGGCGGCGCCGGCTCCCACCTGATCAAGGCCATGGCGCACGCCAACGCCCTGATCGTCGTCCCCGAGGACACCACCGAGGTCCCCGAGGGCGCCGACGTGGACGTCGTCCCGCTCGGATAACCGGCCCCCGAAAACCCGTACCGGGTGCTCCGCGGCCACCGGAGGTACGGTGTCGTCCCACAGGCGGCAGTTTGGACCGGGAGAACGATGAGCAGCGGCCAGCAACACCTCACCCACCTCGACGCGGCGGGCGCGGCCCGGATGGTCGACGTCTCGGCCAAGGACGTCACCGCCCGCACCGCCCGCGCCCGCGGCCGGGTGCTGGTGTCACCGCAGGTCGTCGAGTTGCTGCGGGGCGAGGGCATGCCCAAGGGCGACGCCCTGGCCACCGCCCGGATCGCCGGGATCATGGGCGCCAAGCGCACCCCCGAGCTGATCCCGCTCTGCCACCCGCTGGCCGTCTCCGGTGTGAAGGTGGACCTCTCGGTCACCGACGAGGCCGTGGAGATCACCGCCACCGTCAAGACCACCGACCGCACCGGCGTCGAGATGGAGGCGCTCACCGCCGTCTCCGTCGCCGCCCTCACCGTCGTGGACATGATCAAGGCGGTCGACAAGGCCGCGGTGATCTCCGACATCCGCGTCGAGGAGAAGACCGGCGGCAAGTCCGGCGACTGGAGCCGGTCATGACCACCGCCCGCGCCCTGGTGGTCACCGCCTCCAACCGCGCCGCGGCCGGCGTCTACGAGGACAAGGGCGGCCCGCTGCTCGCCGAGGGCCTGGCCGCCATGGGCTTCGAGGTCGACGGCCCCGAGGTCGTCCCCGACGGAGACCCGGTCGAGGCCGCCCTGCGCCGGGCCGTCGACTCGTCGCGCTACGCCGTCGTCCTCACCACCGGCGGCACCGGCATCTCGCCCACCGACCGCACCCCCGAGGCCACCGCCCGGGTCCTGGACTACGAGGTCCCCGGCATCCCCGAGGCGATCCGCGCCGCCGGCCGCGGCAAGGTCCCCACCGCGGCGCTCTCCCGCGGCCTCGCCGGCGTCGCCGGCACGACCCTGATCGTCAACCTCCCCGGTTCCTCCGGCGGGGTCCGCGACGGCCTCGCCGTACTGGCCGACCTGCTGCCGCACGCCGTCGACCAGATCCGCGGCGGCGACCACCAAAGGCCCTCCGGGAGCCCGAGCTGAACGCGTCCTGGCCCGTGGTCCTGACGGACGGTGAGATCACCCTCCGCCCCATAAAGCTGCGCGACCAGCGGGCCTGGCGCGAGGTCAACCGCCGCAACCGCGACTGGCTGCGCCCCTGGGAAGCCACCATTCCGCCGCCCCCGCCCGGTCTCGTCCCGCCGCACCGGCCCACCTACCGCCAGATGGTCCGCCATCTGCGCGCGGAGGCGCACGCCGGCCGGATGCTCCCGTTCGTCGTGGAATACCAGGGCCGCCTCGTCGGGCAACTCACCGTCGCGGGCATCACCTGGGGCTCGATGTGCTCCGGCCACATCGGCTACTGGGTCGACCAGGAAGTCGCCGGGCGCGGAGTCATCCCGACCGCCGTGGCGCTCGCCGTCGACCACTGCTTCCGCTCCGTCGGACTGCACCGCATCGAGGTCTGCATTCGCCCGGAGAACTCCCCGAGCCGGCGGGTGGTGGAAAAGCTCGGTTTTCGCGAGGAAGGCATCCGCCCGCGCTACCTCCACATCGACGGCGCCTGGCGGGATCACGCGGTTTACGCGCTCACCGCGGAAGAAGTGCCCGAGGGCCTGCTCAACCGCTGGCGGCGGGAGAAACCCAGCAGGCCAGGCACCGCCCCCGGCACGCCCCCACAAATAAAATAAACGTTCGAATGCAATCCCCAATTGGCCGGATTGGGGTGGGTGCGGATCTCTACCATCACAAAAAAGTTCGAGATATCAGCCAGATCGTGCGACACACCGGCCCAATTGGCGGATGGCCCCCTGCAAACCCCTCTACCGTGTGAGTTGTGAGAAGCAGCGGCCTCATCTACGCAGTCATCGTCGGGGCCTGGGCCGCCTACTTGGTGCCGATGTGGCTCCGTAGACAGGACGAGCTCAACGAGGCCCGTCCGACCGAGCGCTTCAGCACCGCCATCCGGCTGCTGTCCGGACGTGCGGCCATGCAGCGCCGCTACGACAAGGAGCGCGGGGAGTACCCGGCCGACGAGGCGGACGACGACGTGGACCCGGACGAGCTGGCCGACGAGGCCGCCGCCGGGCCCTTCGCCGACCCCGTTTCCGCCGAGGGGCCCGAGGCCCCGCCCACCCGCGTGCAGGCCGCCCCGCCGCGGCCCTCGCTCGCCGAGCGGACCAAGCGCGCCAAGGTCCTCGCCCGCCGCCGGCGCACCATCACCATCCTGTTCCTCACCTTCACCACCGGCGCCATCGTCGCGGCCGTCGGCGGCACCCCGTTCCTCTGGGCGCCCGCCCTCCCCGCCGCCCTCCTGACCGCGTACATCATTTACCTGCGCGCCCAGGAGCGCCGCCGCTTCACCTTCACCATGGACCAGCGCCGCGCGGAGGCCGCGGCCCAGCGTCTGCGTGAGGGTCGCCGCCCCCGCCAGGCCGCCGACCAGCCGCCCGCCGACGAGCACCCGGCCGACGCCCGCGCCGATCACCCGGCCGATGCCGCGGTGGAAGCGCCCCGCCCGGCGCCCGCCTCCCGGCCCTCGCCCACCGCCGGCCGCCGTGCCGTCGTCGAGGAGACCGACCACGCCGAGTGGGTCGACCAGCAGCGCGAACGCGAGCGCCCGCGCCCGGCCGGCAGCTGGGACCCCGTCCCGGTCCCGCTCCCCACCTACGTCACCGCTCCGGTCGCCCCGCGCGCCACCAGCCACGTCGACCTCGACGCCGAGGACGCCTGGAGCTCCGCCCGCTCCAGCGCCGCCTCCGAACGCCCCCAGCCCGAGGCCCCCCAGCAGGACCGCCCGATCCCCGGTCGCCGCACCCGCGGCCGCACGCCCCTCTTCGACCAGTACGAGGACGAGGACCGCCCCCGCGCCGCCAACGAGTGACCCGCACCACACCGGCCGCCCCTCCGCTGACCAGCACCGGAAGCGATTTCCGAGCACCGCGACCGAGATGCTAGAGTTTCACTCGTCGCAAGGGCCTGTGGCGCAGCTGGTAGCGCACCTCGTTCGCAACGAGGGGGTCAGGGGTTCGAATCCCCTCAGGTCCACGCACTTCGTGAATCCCGCCCGATCGGTTCGATCGGGCGGGATTTTCGTTTGTGCGTGGCGGGACCGGCCCTGTGCCAGGGGGAGTTCGCCGCCGTGGCCGGTCGGCGGGGGCGGACGTCATGTCAGGCGGATGCCGTGGCGGGCCAGGTAGGCGAGGGGGTTGATGTCGGAGCCGTAGTGGCGGCGGGTGCGGACCTCGAAGTGGAGGTGGGGGCCGGTGGCCCGGCCGGTGGCGCCGGCGTAGCCGAGGCGGGTGCGGGCGCGGACGTGCTGGCCGGGGTGGACGGTGATCCGGGAGAGGTGCCCGAAGAGCGTGTAGTGGCCGTCCCGCATCCGGATCGTGACGGCCTTGCCGTACGCGCCCGAGCGCCGGGCGAGGACGACGGTGCCGGGCCCGACGGACCTGACCTTGGCCCCGGTGCGGACCGCGAGGTCGATGCCGGTGTGGTGACCGGCCTGCCAGGCGCCGGGCACGCCGTAGGGCGAACTGATGCGGTAGTGGGCGGCGACCGGGTGGGCCCAGTTGCCGGCGGAGGCGGCGAGGGCGGCCTGGGCCGCCGTCATGGTGACGGCGGGGCCCGCGGCCGCCAGCAGGGCGGCACGGAGGAGCGCTCTGCGCAGCGGGGTGCTTTTGCGGAACGTGGTCATAGTTGCGAGCCCACGCCCTGTGGCGGGCGGTCGCATCCCGGGGCGGGGCGATGGGCCGCCGATCGGGTGGCGGCCTGCGGCGATGCGGTGCTTGGTGGTGCGGTGTGCGTGCCGTCGTTCCGCTCCCGGACGCGACCGCCCGGGGCCCCGGCTCATGAGCTCATGAGGCGGTCGACCGTTTCGGCGACCGCGCCGGTGCCGTCCTCCGTGGCGAGGCGGGCGGCCGCGGCGCGGGCGCGGGTGTGGCGTTCGGGGCCGGTGGTGGCCTGGGTGAGGGCGTGGGCCAGGCGGGCGACGCCGGTTTCGCCGGTGAGGTGCGCGAAGGGGAGGGGGGCGGTGGCGACGCCGGAGGCGGCCAGGCGGGCGGCCCAGAAGGGCTGGTCGGCGGTGACCGGGACGGGGACGGTGGGCACCCCGGCGCGCAGTCCGGCCGCGGTGGTCCCCGCGCCGCAGTGGTGGACGACCGCGGCCGTGTGCGGGAAGAGCAGGGCGTGCGGCACCTCGCCGACGGTGAGGACGTCGTCCGCGCCGGGTGCGTGCGCGGCGGACAGGCCGGCCCAGCCGGACTGGAGGATGCCGCGGACCCCGGCGCGCCGCAGCGCCCGTACCGCGAGCTCGCCGAGGCGCTCCCCCTCGCCGCCCGCCATGCTGCCGAAGCCGATGAAGACCGGGGGCGGGCCGGCCGCCAGGAAGTCCCTCACGGCGGGCGGGAGTTGGGCGTCCGGGGCGTGCCAGGGCCACCAGTTGCCGACCACGTCGAGGCCGGCGCGCCAGTCGGCGGGGCGGGGGAGCAGGGTCTCGCTGAAGCCGTGCAGGACCGGCCAGCCGGCCGCTTCGGCGCGGCGCCGGACGGTGGCGGGCGTGGCGGGCGGCAGGCCGAGGCGGGCGCGCAGGGTGCGGGTGGCGCCGGCGTAGAGGCGGTCGATGACGCGGAGGGAGAGGCGGCCCAGGGCGCGGTTGCCCCGGCGGCCCAGGGAGCGGCCGCCGCTGACGACGGGGGCGAAGTCACCGGTGGGGGCCTGCGGGACGAGGAACAGGCCCAGCGACGGGATGCCGTGCGCCTCGGCGAGGTGGTGGCCGAGCGGTGCGGTGGTGGCGGAGAGCAGCAGGAGCTCGGTGCCGTCGTCGGCGGCGTCGGCCATGCCCCCGCCCAGTTCCTCGACGAAGGCGGCGGCCCGGCGCATCAGCGCACGGCGGCCGGGCGGGGCGCCCTCCGGCGCTGCGGTGCCGTCGGCCGGGCGCCGGCCGCGCGGATCGGCGGGCAGCCGGCGGAACTCCAGGCCGGCGGCGCGGACGAGGGGCTCGTAGGCGTCGTGGGTGGCGAGCGTGACGTCGTGGCCGGCCGCGCGGAGCCGGGCGCCGACGCCGGTGTAGGGGGCGACGTCGCCGTACGATCCGGCGGCGGTGAGCAGGATTTTGGGCATGGGTGGGCAGCCTTCGGAGGTTCGGGGGGCGAGAGGTACCGGGTACGAGTGCGGCGCTCAGCGCGCGGCGGGCCTCAGGCGCCGTCGCCGTCCGGGTGGCGTACGGCGTTGGCGTGGACGGCGGTGCGCAGGTACGGGGCGAGACCGGGGCGCTGTTCCGTGGGCGGGACGATCAGCGCGAACGCGCGGGGATCGGCGGCGAAGTCATCGGCGATCCGGCCGTGCATATCGGTGGGGCAGGGGGTGAACCAGCGACTGATGTGCTGCCGCTGTTCCTCCGCGAGGTCCATGGCGCGCTCGCCGTCCGCGGGCTCCTCGGCGTCGAAGGCGGCCAGCAGCCGGCGGCGCCAGTCGGCGGCCTCGGCCATGAGCGTGGCCCAGTCGTCCTTGGAGTGCGCGGCGGCCCGCGCCATCGAGCGCTGGTGGCCCTCGCTGTGCTGCCACTTCAGATGGGCCTGGGTGGCGTAGGTGAGGTCGAAGGCCACCTCGCCGAAGACCTCGAACCGCTGCTGCGGCGTCAGTTCGACCCCGGTCTGCTGCACCTCCATGGCCCGCTCGGCGACCTCGACCAGCCGCCGCAGCTTGCCGATCTGCTCGTTGAGGAGCCGGTGCCGGGCGCGGAGGTGGTCGAGGGCGTTGGCCTGGGGGTCCGCCAGGATGGCGGCGATCTCCTCCAGCGGGAAGCCGAGCTGCCGGTAGAAGAGGATCTGCTGGAGCCGGGCGAGGTCGGCGTCGCTGTACTGGCGATAGCCGGCGGGGCTGCGGTCGCTGGGGCAGAGCAGACCGGTCTTGTCGTAGTGGTGCAGGGTGCGCACCGTGATCCCGGCGAAGCCGGAGACCTGACCGACCGAGTAGCTCATCGCAGCGCCTTTCGTCCCGTGGGGCCGTACCGCTTCAGGGTGCGCCCTGACGTGACGTGAGGGTCAAGCGGGCGGCCGGCTGCCGGGGGCCGCCCCGGCCGGGCCGGTCCACCGCGGTGGGCCGCCCCGGCTCAGCCCTTCGGATACCGCTCCTCCAGCAGGGAGTTCATCAGCGCCTGGACGTCCTCCCGGGCCAGCCCCTCCGCGCGGGCCCGCTCCATCCAGGCGCGCAGCTCCTCGCGCAGCAGGGCGTCCGCGGCGGAGGAGGGGCGGGCGAGCGTGCGGCTGACGAACGTGCCGAGGCCGGGGCGCGGTTCGACCAGGCCCTCGCGCTCCAGCTCGCGGTAGGCCTTCAGGGTCGTGTTGGGGTTGACCTTGGTCGTCGCGGCGACCTGCGCCGCGGTCGGCAGCCGGTCGCCCTCGACGAGGATGCCCAGCCGCAGCGCCTGCTGGACCTGCTGGACGATCTGGAGGTAGGTGGCGACGCCACTGCGGCGGTCGATGCGGAATTCCACGGCGCTCACCACCTCTCTGCTGCTTTCCCCCGTGCCGCCGGGGCCGCCCCCGCGCCCCTCCCGGGCGGCGCCGGGGCCGTGCGGCCCGACCGATTGATCATCGGGCCGCCCGTGCGGGGTGTCAAAGCGCCGCCCGTGGCGCTGCGCCGGGCCGTGCCGTTCAGAGCGGCCGCCTCCGGGTGCGCCAGACGACGAACGCCAGCACCACGGCGGCCAGCGCCACCAGGACGGCCGCGCCGAGCCACTGCATCCCGGCCATCTGCTCGTAGTCGAAGTACTGGATCACGCGGTTGACGATGCCCAGCTTGGCCCGGCAGGCGTGGTCGGCTCCGCTGTCGGTGCTGACGCAGGTGCCGAAGCCGTAGAGCCTGCCGTCGGCGGTGGCGACCCAGTCGTCGAACCGGGCGGCGTCGAACGGCAGGTCCGGCCCGTTGCCGTTGTAGGGGTAGGTGATGCTGCGGACGGTGCCGAGCCGGCCGCGGAACCGTTCCCACACGAGGGAGGTGGCCAGGGCGACGAAGGCGGTGGCGGCCATGGCCGGTACCACCCGCTTGATCAGCATGCCCAGGGCGATACCGCAGGCGGCCAGGAAGAGGGCCCGGGCGGCCGGCACCGGGCCGGTGGACTCGAAGGCGCCGCCGGTCAGCCAGTCCCCGTTGACGTCCATGCCGTGGACCGGTGTCCACACCCAGGTGAAGACCGCCGACAGCAGGGCGGAGCAGCCCACCGCGACGGCCAGCGGCAGGCCGAGCGTGGCGGCGAGCCAGCGGCTGCGGCTGACCGACTGGGTGGTGACCAGCTTGAGGGTGCCGTGTTCCTGCTCGCGCGCGATCAGCGGTGCGCCGAGGAAGACCCCGACGACCAACGGCACGTACCGCAGGTACTCCATGTCGCTCTCGAAGGTCGAGCCGAAGCGGCTCCGGAACTCGGTGAGCAGCTTCTCGTTGCCCTCCGGCGGGGCGCCCTTCCCGTGCAGGAAGTCCATGACGCCCATGCGCTGGTAGAGGAAGACCGCGCAGCCGACGAGGGTGAGCAGCAGGGCGGCGCGCAGGAAGGTGCGGTGCCGGCGCCAGACCACCCAGGGCAGTCCGCGCAGCGGGCCGCGGCCCGGGGCGGCCGTGGCGGGGGCGGGGGCGGTGGTGGTCGTCATGCCGCCACCTCCCCGGAGGCGTCGAGCCGCGCTTCGCCGGCGATCAGGTCCGGCGCGCCGGGTGACCGCAGATAGGCCAGCAGTACTTCTTCCATGCTCGGCACCAGTGCCTCCCAGCTGTCCGAGAGCGGGCCGCCGGGCCGGATCAGGGCGCTGAACTGCCGCCCGGTCACCCGCGATTCGACCACGGTGTGCTGCTGCCGCAGCTCTTCGGGGACCCCGTCGTCGCCGGAGGCCACCCCGGTCACCAGCATGTGCGCGGGCACCAGCGCGTCGGTGGGCCCGGCCATCCGCAGCCGGCCCTCCGCGAGCAGCAGGAGGTAGTCACACATCTCCTCCATCTCGGAGACCAGGTGGGAGGACATCAGCACGGTCGTGCCGTGCTCGGCGGCCTCAGCCATCAGCAGGCCGGACAGTTCGTGCCGGGCCAGCGGGTCGAGGTCGGCCATCGGCTCGTCGAGCAGCAGCAGGTCGGGCCGCTTGCCGAAGGCCAGGGCGAAGGCGACGCGGGTGCGCTGGCCGCCGGAGAGGGTGCCGATCCGGGCGGTGAGCGGCACGTTGCCGGACCGTACGACCCGCTCGGCCAGCGCCTGGTCCCAGCGCGGGTTCAGCTCACGGCCCAGCCGCAGCATCTCGGCGACCGTGAAGCGGGGGTAGAGCGGCTTGTCCTGGGCGAGGAACGCCGTCCGCGCCATGACGGCAGGGTCGGTCACCGGGACGCCGAACAGCCGCAGCGTTCCGGTGGTCGGCGTCACCAGGCGGGTCGCGGTGCCGAGGAAGGTGCTCTTGCCGGCGCCGTTCGGCCCGACGAGGGCGCAGATACGGCCGGCGGGAAGCCGGAAGGAGCAGTCCCGCAGCGCCCAGCCGCGGCGGTACTTCTTCCCCAGTCCTGCGGCCTCGATGGCCCAGGGGCTCGGGTCGTCGCTCACGGATCCCCCCTTTAGCTAGTTGATTAGTGGAATGAGTATGGGGAGCGGCCGCGATCACTGTCAAACAGCGTCCGGTGCCGCCGGGGCCGCGGCACCAAAGGGGCGGGCACCTCCCCGGCGGCTCAGCCGGCCGCCGCGTCCCCCAGCGTCTTCGCCAGGCAGCGGCTGTCCTCGTACGTGCGGTACAGCCCGAACTTCTCCACCGCCCGATAGCCGGCGGAGGCGTACAGCGCCAGCGCCTCGGGCTGCTTGATGCCGGTCTCCAGCACCATCCGCGAGCGCCCCGCGGCCCGGGCGTCGGCCTCCAGGGCGGCCAGGATCCGCCGCGCCAGGCCCCGCCCGCGCGCCTGCGGCAGCACGAACATCCGCTTGATCTCGGCGTCCCCGACGGCGTACCCCTCGGCGGCGTCCTCCTGCACCCGCCAGCCGCCGGTGGCCAGCGCGCGGTCACCCTCGTACGCGACCAGGAACGTCCCGCGCGGCGGCACGAACATCTCCGGGTCCAGCGGCGTCATGTCCCCGTCGCCGTAGCGGAGGACGTACTCCTGCTGCACCAGGGTGTCGAGCGTCACGGCGTCGGGGTGGTCGTAGCGGACCGGGCGTATCTCGACGGGGCCGGTCCGGACGGGGCGGGTCTCCATACCCAGGAAGGGTACGGGCCGGGGCACCGCACCCGACGAGGGGCGGCCGGCCCCTGCCGTACGGCCGGAAGACGATCAACGCCCGGGTCTGGGTATCGTGCCCGGATGCTCACCGTGACCTCTGTGAATGTGAACGGGCTGCGCGCCGCGGCCAAGAAGGGCTTCGTCCCGTGGCTGGCGGAGACCTCGGCCGATGTGCTCTGCCTGCAGGAGGTACGGGCCGAGACCGCCCAGCTGCCGGACGAGGTCCGCGAGCCGGCCGGCTGGTTCACCGTGCACGCCCCGGCCGCCGCCAAGGGCCGCGCCGGCGTCTCCCTGTACACCCGCCGCGAGCCGGACCGGGTCCGGATCGGCTTCGGCTCGTCCGAGTTCGACACCAGCGGCCGGTACGTCGAGGCGGACCTGCCCGGCGTGACCGTCGCCAGCCTCTACCTGCCCTCCGGCGAGGTCGGCACCGAGCGGCAGGACGAGAAGGAACGCTTCATGGCGGAGTTCCTGCCCTACCTCGTCGACCTGCGCGAGCGCGCCGCGGCCGACGGGCGTGAGGTCGTGGTCTGCGGTGACTGGAACATCGCCCACCAGGAGGCCGACCTCAAGAACTGGAAGGCCAACCAGAAGAAGTCCGGTTTCCTCCCCGAGGAACGGGCCTGGCTCACCGATGTCCTCACCGGGACCGGCGGCTACGTCGACGTCGTCCGCGCCCTCCACCCCGACACCGAGGGCCCCTACTCCTGGTGGTCCTACCGCGGCCGCGCCTTCGACAACGACGCCGGCTGGCGCATCGACTACCACCTGGCCACGCCGGGGCTGGCCGAGCGCGCGGTGAAGGCGTACGTGGAGCGGGCGGCGGCGTACGACCAGCGGTGGAGCGACCACGCGCCGGTGACGGTGGTCTACGAGCAGTAGCCGGGGCAGGGCCGGGGGACGGTCTGCCCCCGGCGGCCGTCTCTCTTCCTCGTTCCCCGTCTCCTTCTCCGTTCCCTGGCCAACGCAAACGGCCCTCTTCGCCATCGTGCGAAGAGGGCCGTTCTGCTGCGCTCACGGCCGCTCCGGCCTCAGAACGCGTCGTTCTTGAGGGCCGCGATGAAGGCGGAGAAGGACGCGATGGGGAGGGAGAGGGCCGGGTGCTGCGGCGCCTTGCTGTCACGGACGGGGACGACGCCCTGAGAGGACACGAGGTTGGTGGCGACCTCGACACACTGGCCGCCGTTGCTGCTGTAGGAGGACTTGAACCAGCGAGGGGATTCGGTCGTCACTGGGAACCCTTTCGAAGCTGTTCGATCATGGCCACGGATGCCGCCTGCGACAGTGCTTCGGCCTGTAGCTGATGGTAGGCCGTCAGCAGAGGCTGCACGAACCTCAATTCGCGCTCCAGCCGCCCTTGCTGTGCGGACTCCGCGTAGGCGACGTGGGATCGATCGGCGAGGGTCAACAGTGTTACCGGCAAATCGAACGCTCGGCGTTCGCCGAGATCGAATGGGGCCACTTGGAGGACCGTGGAGGGCAGCTCGGCGAACGCGGCAAGTCGGTCCAACTGTGCCGTCATGACACCGGGGCTGCCTACCGACCGCCGTATGCAGCTCTCGTCCAGAACCGCGTAGACCATCGGTGCAGGCGTGCGCTCCAGGGATGCCTGCCGCTCCGCGAGCAGAGACAACCGCTCCTCTGCCTGTTGCTCCGTGATGGCCCCTCGGCGGACGGCGCCGGTCGTGATGGCGGCAGCGTAGTCCGGGGTCTGGAGCAGCCCAGGAATGATGCCCAACTCAAAGAGCCTGATCTCCGCCGCGCGTACCTCCTGCGCAACGAACTCCGGGAACCCCTCAAGTATCGCGCTGTTCCGTACGGCCCGCCCCTGACGCTCTAACTGGTCGCCAGTGCCGAACACCCTGTCAGCGCTTGCAGTGAAACGAGGAGTCGGGGGGCGACGACCAGTTTCAACAGCGGAAATATGCGTTCCGGAGCATCCCATTCGTTCCGCGAGCTCGTCCTGTGTCCAGCCGCGTTCGTCCCGCAACCTGCGTAAACGCTGCCCGAAGCGCGCGCCGGGCGATGCGTTGGGGTCCAATTCCTTGCGGTTCACCATCCAGGCGACCAACTCTCCGCTCAAAAGGAGCAAGTTGAGGACAGTCCGACTGTAGGCCACGCTGAGTCGCCCCGGTAGTGGAACCACTACAGAGGGTCAAGGAGGGTGCCATGACCACCACTGTCAGCCAGACCGCCCGGCTCACCCACATCGTGAAGACGGCGCGGCGATGAGCGGCAATCGGTACCACGAACGCCCTGTGTCACTCGGTGAGCCGTACGCCGATCTCAGCCCCGACCCCGTTCCCGGCTGTGCCGAGTGCAGCGCGCTGGACGAGGAGCGCTACGAGGCCCGGAAGCGCCGGAAGTTCGCTGCTGCCGTCGTCGCAGGCCAACGGATCAGAAACCACGGGCGTGGTCACCATGCCTGAGCAGCACATGCGATGCCCCTTCGGGTGGCACGAGATCGCACGGATATGCGGCGGGACGTTCCGCTGCGACGATCACGGTGTGACAGTCGTGGTCCACGACACGGAGCGCCTCGACCTCCCCGGCCGACTGGACCGGGTCGAGCACCAGTCGGCGGAGGTCACAGAGAACACCAGGGGAGCCGGCCGGCCCCGGTGATCAGCGCAGTGATCGCATTCCTGCTCCACCAACCCCCGGCTACCTGTGGCCGGGCGTGCTCCTCACGGAGGGCCCACACAATTCCCCCCGGCCCCAGTCCCGCCATACCAAGGGCGGCGGGACGAAGAGGGGAGCGCGGAGGACGTCCGCGGTTCTGGTGCGGAACTGCGGATGGCCCCATCACGGGAACCCGTGCAAGTTCGTGCAAGTTCGCTGCGTTATATAAGGAGTTGAGTGCAAGCTCGTACACGTCCACCGCGAACGAGGGAGGTCACCATGGCTCTGCACATGCTCGGCAAGGACCCCGAGTCGCCCGAGGGCAAGTCGCCGACCGTGTACTACGACGACCAGACCGACAACTACGTAGTACAAGGGTGGAAGGTCCTGGACGACGAGCGGCTGTCCCAGCTCGACCTCCCGTCCCACGAGACGGTTGTCGAGATCCCCAAGCGCATGATGCAGTTCTTCCCGGAGGTGAGCGGTGGTCGAGGAACCGACGTTTGAAGAACTGTTCCGACAGGCCAAGCACTCCGCCGTGCATCTGGAGATGCGGGACGGCTACATGCGGTCTGACCCGAGCTTCATCTCCTGGCAGCACGATCCCGGCAGCCTCCTGTCCGAGTGGGACCCGGAGTCGCGCCCTTGGCTTGCACTGATGCAGGAGATCACCGACCGCGGGGTGGAGGTTCGTCGCGCCCGGGTCTTCTCGGAGCCGATGAGCGACTACCTTCGCTTCGAGCACTGCCTCACGCCGGCCAACATTGCGGCCGGAGAACAGGTTCGGTGGCTCCCGCGCCGCAGGGCTTCGGATCTGGCTCTCCCCGGCAACGACTTCTGGCTCTTCGATGACAGCCTCGTCGTGTTCCTGCACTTCACCGGCGAAGGAGAACTATCCCCCGAGGGCGATGAGGAGCGAACGGCCGAGCCGTCAGTGGTGCGTCTGTGCTCCGCTGCCTTCGAGTCGGTTTGGCGACGCGCGGTGCCTCATGAGGAGTACAGGCCGGTCTGAACCATCGCTCGCCCAAGGCTGAACATCTGTGTCCTCGTCGTCGCCTCCCTCCAGCGTCCAGGAGGCCAGGGAAGCGCTCGGGAAGCGCCTCCGAGAGATCCGTAAAGACTCCGGTCTGACTGCTCGTGCCCTGGCAGCGGCGGCGGGGTGGCATGAATCGAAGAGTTCACGGCTTGAGAACGGCAGGACCCCCCCTTCCGATGAGGACATCCGAGTCTGGACCCGCATCTGCCACGCCGAGGAACAAGCCGCGGACCTCATTGCCACAGCTCGTGGCATCGATGGCATGTACGTCGAGTGGCGCCGCCTGGAGAGCGCCGGCCTGAAACGCGTCCAGGAGTCTGTACTGCCACTATTCGAGCGAACCGTCTGGTTCCGCTTCTATCAGTCCCAAGTCGTTCCCGGCCTGCTCCAGACCGAGGACTACACCCGAGCCATCCTCAACACGGTCGTTGCGATGAGGCAGACGCCTGACGACGTCGAAGAGGCCGTTGCCGCACGCATGAACCGTCAACGCATTCTGCACAGGGGAGGGCGTCGCTTCGCCTTCCTGATTGAGGAATGGGTACTTCGTTCCATCATCGGCACGCACGCCACGATGGCGGACCAACTCGGCCACCTCATCGGGGTGACCACCGCCCCCGCTCTGAGCCTTGGTGTGATCCCCATGGGCGTTGTGCGAGGCAACGCGTGGCCTGCCGAAGCCTTCTCCATGTACGACGACAAACAGGTATCCGCAGAGCTTGTGTCCGCCGGCCTCACCGTGACGCAGCCACGCGAGGTCGCCGAGTACGCGAAGACCTTCAGCGAGCTGGCAGGTATCGCCGTCTATGGAGCCTCCGCCAGGAAGCTGATCACGTCAGCAATCGCCGCCCTTGGGTGAATTCATGCAAGTCCATAGAAGTTCGTTGAGCCCGGTCGGCACTTAGCCGTTGACTGAAGCGAGACAACGCGCCAGGGCAAACCGCGGCGATGCCATGACAAGTCCCATTCGGTACAGCCAACAGGCCGTGGAACTGCCCTTGACGGCTGGCTGCTCGAAGGGCTTCGAGTTCCCGGCTGCAAGCAATGCGCCGCATCGGAAGTGGAGGTTGAGAGATGAGCGCTGTAGCGGTGGAGACGTTCGAGACGCGCACCCCTGATGCCGAAGGCTGGCACGGCGTCCCGTTCCGTCACCCTGCCGATATGGAGGCAGACGGCGGAAAGCACGACGGTGGCCCGATGCCCCCGGAGGCGCCCCGCGATCCGGCCCCGCAGCCCAGCGGCGGAGACAAGTAAGCCGGCCTCCTGAGACTCCCGTCCTCCCGAGATGGCGGCGGCGCCAGGCCGGTAGGGGCGGGTTCCGGATGAGCTGGTCCGGGGCCGACTTTCGCAAACGCGGGGGTCGGCCCCTCAGGGGTGCATTTATCGGGATCGGAGTCAGAGTGAGTAACGAGGAGCCCGTTCAGCAGTGGGAAGAGCGTGCCGGTGGCTTATCCCCGATATGGGGCAACACTCCAGCCGTCGTGAAAGTACCCGATGGAGAAGAGATTCCGCCCTGCCCTTTCCCGTGCGCCTTGTGTGCCACTCGCCCCGCCGGCGGAAGGCTGAAGGGCTCCTGGTGGACGGAATAGAACACAAGACGCCAGACGGGGCACCCCGAGAGCCCCGGAAACAGCCGCGTCTCTCGGTTCAGGCCGGTGGGAGGGCCAGCGAGGCCGTCACCACCACCGGTGCCACCCGCCCCGCCGCGCGCAGCCCGTCGGCGACCATCTCCACCAGCCAGACCGCGAGGTCCGGCGACCACTCCCGGGTGGTGCAGCCGAACCGGAACGCCTCGTGCATGCCCTCGGTGTGCACCCCGCGACCCAGATCGAGGTCCAGCCCGGGCGGGCCGACCGGGGACGTGACGGACGTCGCGGAGCGCGCCCCGGGCGGCAGGACCTCCACCGCACCGTCCGCCATCTCCCGCACCGCCTCGCGGACGGCCGCGGCATCGTCCCCGGTCACCGCGTCCTTCCCGGGGTGGCAGGAGACCGTCAGCACGACCTCGTGCCGGGCGTCCGGATCCGCCAGGGCGAACCACGGCGCCAACTCGGTCTGGTGGAAGGCGGTGTTGCGCCGGGCCGCCGGCAGTGGCAGCAGGGCGTGCAGACCGGTGAACGTCATGGTGCCCACCCGGGCCAGCGTCTCGGCCAGCACCAGGGCGATCGGCCGGACGGGCAGACCGAGCCGCGGCGGGTCGGTGAGTGCCCCGGCCTGCAGCCAGGCCAGTTGGCGCACCCGGCCGTCCGGCGTCCAGTCGCCGCCCACCTCCTCGTGCGCCCATGCGGTGGGCTCGTGCCGGGCGGTGACCCGTCCGTTCTCGGTCAGCCAGCGGCTCACGGTCTGCCAGCCGTAGGCACCGGCCCGGTCGAGCGCGAGGGAGAGCACCTCCTCCTCGAGGGAGTCCTCCTCGGGGGAGGTGTCCTCGGCGGTGTGCTCGCCGGCGTTCTCCTCGGCGGCTTCCGCTTCGGTGAAGTCCTCGACGACGCGGTCGAACCACGGTGCGCGCCGGAGGACGCCGTGCAGGCCGATGATCACGGTGGGGGGAAACACAGGCACTCCGCACTCCCGGAAAGACGGACGGCGCCGGAAGGCTACCTTCCGGCGCCGCCGTCAGGCCTTGCTCAGGTGCCGCAGAACAGCGTCTGCGTGTCGGTGATCTTCTTGTGGGCGTCGTCGGGGTACCCGATGATGTCCACGTCGATGACGCTGCGGAACGAGTACTTCGCGACCAGGTTCGTGCACTTCCAGGCGGCCGACGCCCGCTTGCCGCTGCCGCCGCCGGAGTAGACGGTCTTGACGCCCTTGTTGAGGGTGTACCAGTGGCCGTTGTTCTTGACCTGGAGCCACACCGTGACCTTGGCCTTCTTCGCCGGGCCGTTCAGCCGCTTCCACCAGCCGTGCGCGTTGATGGCACCGCGCACCGTGTGCGAGAAGTGCACCCGGTCGCCCTCGGTCACGAAGGCCCCGACGCCGCCCCCGGCCGCCACGCCCGGCCCGTGGCCGTTGCTGTAGGTGCTGCTCGGCGGCTGCGTCGGTTCGCGGTCGTCGGCCTGGGCCGGGGCGGTGGCGGCGACGGCCAGCAGGCCGGCCAGGGCAGCGGAAGCGGCCCCCGTACGGATGCGCACGTGAATGTCCCCCTTGATGTGCGGTCGTGTCATACCTGACGCCGCACCCAACCACGCGGGCGATCCACCGGCAATTGTCCTCCGGGACAGGGCCGGACACCGGACGTCCCGGCGCGGCTCGGTGACGGTGTGTCAGCACCTCACTCCGGGGTCTGCCCCTGCTCCTTCAGCCACTGTTCCAGTTCGGCTTGGACGCGGCGGTCCATCGCCATGGAGAGTTCGGCCTCCACGACGCCCTTGGAGAGCGGGCGGAGGGCCTCGATGGTGCGGGCTATCCGCTCGACCTCCTGCGCGGTGGGCGGGTTCGTCGCCGTGGCCCGTTCGAGGATGTCGGACAGGACGTGGGTGCGGATGAGGGTGGTGAAGACGTCGGCGAGGGCGTCGGCGTGGGCGCGCACCCTGCGGCCGGCCTCCAGGACGGCGGCCAGCGGTACGCCCTTGTTGACGAGCTCGGTGGAGGCGTCCAGGAGGCGGCGGCTGATGTGCACGAACTCGTCGCCGTCGACGGCCAGATAGCCGATGTCGAGGGAGGCGGAGAGGTTCTCCGCGGTGATGTCCTCGCTGAAGTGGTCGGCGAGCTGCTCCGGGCTGAGGCGGACCGGGGTCTCCTCGGACCACGGGGGCAGCAACGGGCTCTGCAGGCCGAGGAGTTCGCCGACGTCGCGGCCGGACTCGAAGGCGGCGAGGAGCTCGGCGATCCCGCCGAGGGTGTGGCCGCGCTCCAGGAGGGCGCCGATGGTGCGCAGGCGGGCGAGGTGGTGCTCGTTGTACCAGGCGATCCGGCCCTCGCGGCGGGGCGGCGGGATGAGCTTGCGTTCGCGGTAGAAGCGCAGCGTGCGGACCGTGATGCCGGCCTCCTCGGCCAGCTCGGTCATGCGGAATTCGCGCGCGGGGCGGTGGTCGTCCCCGGCCTCCGCGCGCTCGTCCTTCGGCTTCTCGTTCGCTGCCACGGGGTCAGCCTATGCCGGGGGTGGGACAGCGGTCCGGGGTGCAACTGCCGGTAACTTCCTGCCGCCCGCCCCCTACCGCTCGGTACGTGGCTGCCCTACGCTCCCCCTTGTGTCCGATCGTGCCAGTGATTGCTGGCGCGATTGACGGGCGGTGTGCGGAACGCCCCGTGGTCGCGGTATTCGTGGGCCGTGGGCGGGCAGGAAGAGCGTCGGACTCGGGAGGCGGCGGATGGCCGGGCGCGAAGAGCAGCATGTGCGGGTGGCGGTGATCGGATCGGGATTCGGTGGTCTGGGGGCGGCGGTACGGCTGCGCCGCCAGGGGATCACCGACTTCGTGGTCCTGGAGCGGGCCGACTCGGTGGGCGGGACCTGGCGGGACAACAGCTATCCGGGGTGCGCGTGCGACGTGCCCTCGCATCTGTACTCGTTCTCCTTCGCGCCCAATCCGGACTGGCCGCGGAATTTCTCCGGACAGCCCCATATCCGGGCGTATCTGGAGCGGGTGACCGACATCTTCGGATTGCGGCCGCACCTCAGGTTCAACTCCGAGGTACGGCACCTGCGGTGGAACGGCGACGCGCTGCACTGGGAGATCGAGACCGCGAACGGGGAGCTCACCGCCGATGTGGTGGTGTCGGCCACCGGCCCGCTGTCCGACCCGAAGGTCCCGGACATTCCGGGGCTGGACTCCTTCCCGGGGAAGGTCTTCCACTCCGCGCGCTGGGACCACGACTACGAGCTGCGCGGCAAGCGCGTCGCCATGATCGGCACCGGCGCCTCGGCGATCCAGATCGTGCCCGCCATCCAGCCGGAGGTGGAGCGGCTCACGCTGTTCCAGCGCACCCCGCCGTGGGTGCTGCCGCGCGCCGACCGCCGGATCAGCGCCGTCGAGAAATGGCTGCACACCAAGGTCCCGGCGACCCGGGCCGCCCGCCGCCAACTGCTCTGGGGCATCCGGGAGTTGCAGGTCAGCGCGTTCACCAAGCGCCCCGACGAGCTGGGCCTGATCGAGTTCCTGGCCCGGAACCACATGAAGAAGGCGGTCAAGGACCCGGCGCTGCGGGCCGCGCTGACGCCCGACTACCGCATCGGCTGCAAGCGGATCCTGCTCTCCAACACGTACTACCCGGCGCTCGCCCGGCCGAATGTGGACCTGGTGACCTCCGGCCTGAAGGAGGTGCGCGGAAACACCCTCATCGGCGCCGACGGAAGCGAAGTCGAGGCCGACGCCATCGTCTTCGGGACCGGATTCCATGTGACGGACATGCCCATCGCCCAGCGGGTGACCGGCGCCAAGGGCACCACGCTCGCCGAGGAATGGAAGGACGGAATGGCCTCACTGCGCGGCGCCAGCGCGGCCGGATTCCCGAATTTCCTCACCCTCATCGGGCCCAACACCGGACTCGGGAACAGCTCGATGATCCTGATGATCGAGGCCCAGCTGAATTACCTGGCCGACTACCTCCGGCAGCTGGACCTGCTCGGCGAGAAGACCGCGCTGAGCGCCCGCCCGGAGGCGGTGGAGGAGTGGAACCGCATGATCCAGGAGAGGATGAAGCGCACCGTGTGGAACACCGGCGGCTGCGACAGCTGGTACCTCGACGCGAACGGGCGGAACACCACCGCCTGGCCCGGGACCACCGGCGAGTTCAAGCGGCTGACCCGCCAGGTCGACCTCGCCGAGTACGAGGTGCTGCGCCCGAAGACCGGTACCGCGGCCGCGCCCGTGGGCGCCTCCGCCGACGCCCGGGCGGAGGTGGCCGCATGAGCCGCCGGCCCGGACACGTCACCAGCGGCCCCTACGCGCCGCCGGTCCCGCGCACGACCACCGAGGTCATATCGGCCGACGGCGCCCGGATCCACGCCGAGACCCACGGCCCCGAGGACGCCCCAGCCGTGGTGCTGGCCCACGGCTGGACCTGCTCCATCGCCTTCTGGGCCCCGGTCGTCCGCGATCTGGCCGCCGACCACAAGGTCGTTCTCTACGACCAGCGGGGCCACGGCCGCAGCCCGGCCACCGGCCCGGCGGGCTACGGCACGACGGCGCTCGCCGACGACCTGGTGGCCGTACTGGAGGCGACCCTCGGCCCGGACGAACGCGCCGTGGTCGGCGGCCACTCCATGGGCGGCATGACGATCATGGCCGCCGCCGAGCGTCCGGAACTGCGCGCCCGGGCCGCCGCCGCCATGCTGTGCAGTACGGGCTGCGCCCGACTGCCCGCGTCCTCCCAGGTGTTCCCGTTCCGCAGCGAGGGTGCCCGGCGTCTCGCGCACCGGCTGCTGCTGGGCTCCCGGGCCCCGCTCGGCCCGGTCTCGCCGCTCACCCGGCGCGCGCTGAAGTACGCGACCATGAGCCCCGAGGCCACCCCCGAGCAGATCGAGGCGTGCGCCCGCATCGTGCACGCCTGCCCGCCGGCCGTACGGGCCCGCTGGGGCAAGGTGCTCTCCGTCCTCGAACTGACCGGCGGCGTCAGCCGGTTGGAGGTGCCGACGGTGGTGCTGGCGGGGGCCGCCGACCGTCTGACCCCGCCGGTGCAGTCCCGCCGGCTGGCCTCCGTGCTCCCGGACTTCCGGGGGCTGACCGAGCTGCCGGGGAAGGGCCACATGACGCCCATCGAGGACCCCGGCGCGGTCGCCGGCCTGCTGCGGGAACTCGTCCGGGACCACCTCCGGCCCGACGGCGACCGGTCCTCGGCGGCGACCGCCGGTGCCGCCGTCCCCGCCCAGAAGACCGCCCAGAAGACCGCCCAGGACACCGCCCAGGACACCGCCCACAAGACCGCGCCGAAGAGCGCGCAGCAGGCCACCCCGGAGGCCGCGCAGAAGAAGGAGAGGTCCGCATGAGCGGGAGCAGGAGCCTGGACGGGCAGGTCGTCGTGGTGACCGGCGCGGCCCGCGGGGTCGGTGCGCTGCTGGCCCGCAAGCTGTCGGCGCGCGGTGCGACGCTGGCGCTGGTCGGCCTGGAACCGGACGAGCTGGCGAAGGTGGCCGCCGGGCTGCACGGCCCGGCGCACCACTGGCACGCCGACGTCACCGACCACGAGGCGATGGCCCGGGTCGCGGCCGGGGTCAAGGAACGCTTCGGGAAGGTCGACGTGGTCGTCGCCAACGCCGGGGTGGCGACCGGCGGCCCGTTCGTCGACTCCGACCCGGTCTCCTGGCGGCGGGTCATCGAGGTCAACCTCATAGGCGGTGCGGTCACCGGCCGGGCCTTCCTGCCCGTGCTGATGGAGTCCCGCGGCTACTTCCTGCAGATCGCCTCGCTCGCCGCGATCACCCCGGCGCCGATGATGACCGCGTACTGCGCCTCGAAGTCCGGCGTCGAGGCGTTCGCGCACAGCCTGCGCGCCGAGGTCGGCCATCGGGGCGTACGGGTCGGCGTCGGCTATCTGAGCTGGACCGACACCGACATGGTGCGCGGTGCGGACCAGGACGACATCATGCGCGAACTGCGCTCCCGGCTGCCCTGGCCGTCGAACAAGACCTATCCGCTGGGACCCGCGGTGGACCGGATCGTGGCGGGCGTCGAACGCCGCTCCGCGCACGTCTACGGGCAGTGGTGGCTGCGCGGGATGCAGTCGCTGCGCGGATACCTGCCGTCGGTCATCGGGTCGGTGGGCCAGCGGGAGATGCGGCGGTTCGGGGACCGGCTGGACGGCATGCGGGTCGGCCTGGTCGGTGCCGGCGGCGAGGCGGACGAGAAGGCCCGCGCGGACCGCTGACGGACCCGCTCACTTCCTGGTGTTTGTGACACTGGGTAGTCGAACGTGATCGAAATGCGAGCAATGTCCGGGCGTGTCACTCTGGTCCGGGGCCCTCCCCCTACGCCCCACTAGGAGTGAACAGCATGGGCATCAAGGACCAGTTCCAGGACAAGGCCAACGAGCTCAAGGACCAGGCCCAGAAGGCCATGGGCAGCGCTCGCGACGAGGCGGACGAGCGCGGCCGGCAGGCCCAGGACCGGGCCCGGCAGCGTGGCCAGCAGGGTCGTGAACGCGGTCAGCAGGAGCGCGGTCAGCAGGGCCGTCGCCCCGCCCCCGACCCGATGGACGAGCTGCACGACGAGCGGGACCGCTTCCAGAGCTGATCCGCAGTCCTGAAGGTCACGCGTGGCGGCGTACGCGCCATGCGTGCGGGGCGCACCCGGTCGACCGGGTGCGCCCCAACTGCCTTCCCCCGTTGTTCCCCCGTGGCCCCCGTGCCCCCGTTGCCCCCGTGGCCCCCGTGGTTCCCTACAGGGTCAGTTGACGACCTTGAGCTTCGTCGGCCAGCCGTAGTGCGCTGCCTTGGCGAAGAGGTTCTTGATGTGTGCCGGGGTCAGCTTGATGCAGCCCAGCGAGTAGTAGTCGCGGACCCCGTCCCAGCGGTAGGGGTTGTCCCGGCCGGGCTGCCGGGCGCCCTGGGTGCCGTTGACGTTCATCTCGCTGTGCACGAACAGCTCGGTGCGCTTGGTCCGGTGGTTCTTGCACACCTTGTCCTGCACCTGGATCGCGTAGCCGTTGATGCCGCTGCGGCCGCCGTTGTGGCGCTTGGTGTGGTTCAGCACCCGGTAGTTGCCGGTGGGCAGCCAGCCCTGCATGCTGGCGCACTCGTTCGTCCCGTTGCGGCCGCCGTTGCCGGAGCCCGCACGGTACTTGGCGAGCACCTTGTCCTTGGCGTTCGGGACGCTCTTCATCAGGTAGAGCCTGGAGTCGGCGGGGTTGCTCCAGTTCTTGTTGAAGTACAGGTACGTACCGCCGGCCGCGGCCGCCGAGGCGGCCTTCCCGGGCGCCGGGTGGGCGGCCAGCGCGGGGGCGGCCCCGGTGGCCGCGAGGCCACCGGTGAGGGCCAGTGCGGCGGCGAGCGGAACGATCCGGTGACGGATGCGCATCGGACATCTCCCGTTGGGTGTGCGGTGGTTGGTGGCTGGTGCGGTGTGCCCGGCCGGGGCAGGACACGACCTTGCTGGTCCGGCCGGTGTCCGGCAAGGCCCCACGGCCGTCCCGGACAGGCCGCTCGCTGTCCGGGCAGGTCGGACGGGTGGTGCCGGGCTTGTCCGGACGGGCGACGGGCGCTGTCCGGGACCGGCCGGAGGCAGTGTTGTGGCCGTGGCCGGGGCGGCGGTTCAATGACCGGCATGACACGCACGGGGGGAACCGGCGGTGCGGGGCCCGCGGCGGCCCACGACCCCGCCGCACTCGTCGCACTGATGCAACACCTCAAGGAAGACAGCGGGCTGACCTACCGTCAGCTGGAGCGGCGGGCGGCGGAACGCGGCGGGGTGCTCGCCCGCAGCACCCTGGCGGACGTGCTCAACCGGAAGTCCCTGCCGCGGGCCGAGGTGCTCGCCGCGTTCCTGCGGGCGTGCGGCCGCCCCGAGGACGAGGTCGGGGAATGGCTCGCGGCCCGGCGGCGCATCGAGGAGGGCACGGCGGCCCCGCCCGCGCCGGCTCCGGAGCCCGCCCCCGCTTCCGGCGCCGCTCCCGCCCCGGGCCCACCGTCCGATGCCGCCCGCCGGCCCGCCCCCCGGCGACGGCTGCTGACCGGTGCCGCGCTGCTGGGCACCGTAGTGCTCGCCGTCGGCGTCCCGCTGCTGGCCGGGGACGGCGGCGCGGAGCCCGGGGCGTCGGCCGCCACCCCGCCGGCCGGCGAGGTGCGGATCCGTCCGCTGCGGGCGCCCGGGCTGTGCCTGACGGACGGGCGGGTGCTGCGGGCGCACGCGTACCACACGGTCGCGGTGGTGCGGCCCTGCGCGCAGGCGGTGCCCCCGCACACCCGGCTGACGGCGGCCGGGGACGGCCGCCACCTCGTCCAGTGGTCACACCCGGACGAGGGCACCGGCTGCCTGGTCCTGCTGCGGGCACCGGGCCTGGCCGGGCTGCTGGAGCCGCAGAACGACTGCACGGCGGGCGGGCCCGCGCAGCGGTTCCGGATCGAGCCGGTCGACGCGCGGACCGACGGCGGACGGCGGGCGTACCGGCTGCGGTTGACCGACGGCGACCGGTGCGTCGGCCTCAGCGGCCGGGCGGCGGGCGCCACGGCCGTCAGCGCCCCGTGCCGCACCGGCGCGGACGACCAGACCTTCGTGATCGGTCCGGGCTGACGGCGCACAGCACGGCGCCGGCCCCGCGCCGCCGGTTCAGGCCCCCGCCGCCGGTTCAGGCCCCCGCCGCCTCCTCGGCGTCGTCGCCCGCGCCGCGCGGCGGCAGGGCCGGCCGCCGCCGGTCCGGCACGTCCGAGAGGTCCGGGGGCGTCGCCGCCGGATGCCGTTCCAGCAGCTCCAGCGCGGTGCGCACCGCCACGCCCAGCGTCGGATGCCGTCCCTCGGCCCAGTGCAGCGGCGAGCGCAGCGCCTCGATGTCCACCTCGACGCCGTGGTTCTCCACGCCCCAGCCGTAGAGCCGGAACCACGCCGCGTTCATCGGGACGGTGATCGTGGTGCCGTCACCGAGCCGGTGCCGGCCGGTCATCCCGACCACCCCGCCCCAGGTGCGCATGCCCACCACCGGGCCGATGCCCTGCAGCTTGAAGGCCGCGGTGATCATGTCGCCGTCGGACGAGGTCATCTCGTCGGCGACCGCCACGACCGGGCCGCGCGGGGCGTTGCTGGTGTACGACACCGGCTCGGCGTCCCGGGTCAGGTCCCAGCCCATGATGGTGCGGGTCAGCTTCTCGATCACCAGCTCCGAGATGTTGCCGCCGGCGTTGCCCCGTACGTCCACGATCAGCGCGGGCATCGACATCTCCATCCGCACGTCCCGGTTGAACTGCGCCCAGCCGGAGCCGCCCATGTCGGGGATGTGGAGGTAGCCGCACCGGCCGCCGCTCAGCTCCCGCACCACCGCACGGCGCTTGGCGACCCAGTCCTGGTAGCGCAGCGGCCGTTCGTCGACCAGCGGCACCACGGCGACCCGGCGGGCGTGCCCGTTGCCCTCCGCGGGGGCGAAGGTCAGCTCGACGGTGGTGCCGCCGGCCGCGGCCAGCAGCGGGTACGGGCCGGTGACCGGGTCCACCGGCCGCCCGTCGACGTGGGTGAGCGCGGAGCCCTCCCGGATGCCCGTACCGGCCAGCGGCGAGCGCGCCTTGGGGTCGGAGGACTCACCGGGCAGGATCCGCTGCACCACCCACCGGCCGTCCCGGCACACGAAGTTGGCGCCGAGCAGGCCGATCGCGCGCTGGTAGTGCGGCGGTCCCTCGTTGCGCCGGGCGCCGGTGACGTACGCGTGCGAGGTGCCCAGCTCGCCCAGCACCTCGCGCAGCAGATCGGCGAACTCGTCGGGGGAGGCGACCCGTTCGACCAGCGGCCGGTACTGCGCGAGCACCGCGTCCCAGTCGATGCCGCACATCCGCGGCTCCCAGAAGTACGCCCGGATGATCCGGCCCGCCTCCTCGTACGCCTGCCGCCACTCCGCACCCGGATCGACGTCGTGCAGGATGCGCCGCAGGTCCAGATAGACCATCGAATCGCTGTCCGCCGGCTCGGTCGCCGGGACCGCGCGCAGCTCGCCGTCGTCGTTGACGACCAGCCGGGAGCCGTCGCCGCTGAGCGCGAACTCGTCGATCGCGCTGGTCAGTTCGGTGCGCCGGGCCTTGGTCAGGTCGAAGTGCTCCAGGGTGGGCTTGCCGGAGGTGTTGTCGGGGCTGGCGAAGGTCTCGCCCAGCGCGCCGGAGATCGGCCAGCGCAGCCAGACCAGCCCGCCGCCGCTGACCGGCTCCAGGGAGGAGTACTTGGACGCCGCGACCGGGAACGGCGTGACGCGGTTCTCCAGCCCCTCGACCTCCACCAGTACCGGCCCCTCGCCGGCCGGCGGAGGGTTCTCGTCCGGGTCCAGTCCGCCCGCCGCGGGCCGCCCCTCCGGCGACAGCGCGAACGGCGACGGCGTCGCCGACGACAGCGGCACCAGGTGCGGGCGGCAGCCCAGCGGGAACGACAGGTCGCCGGTGTGCACGTCGTAGACCGGGTCGAAGCCGCGCCAGGACAGGAACGCCAGATAGCGGCCGTCGCGGGTGAACACCGGCTGCTCGTCCTCGAAACGGCCGTTGGTGACGTCCACGACGAGCCGGTCGGAGAGCCGCGCCATCTTGATCATCCGCAGTGAGCGGCCGATGCCGGGGTGCGACCAGGTCAGCCAGCGCGAGTCGGGGGAGAAGGCCAGGTCGCGGACCGGGCCGTTGGTGGACCGGATCAGCTCGGTGACCCCGCCCGGACCGGCGGCCACCTCCTCCGCCGAGCGGTCCTCCTCGGTGCTCTCCTCGTCCGGCCGGGTCACGTCCACCAGCAGCAGCCGGCCGTCGTGGGAGGCCACCGCCAGCCGCTCACCGTCCGGCGACGAGGCCATCTCGTGGACCCGGCCCAGCTCACCGGCGGCCAGCCGGCGCGGCCGCCCCGGGGCACTGGCCCGCGGCAGATCGGTGATCTCGATGGCGTCCGGGCCCTCGGCGTCGGTGACGTAGGCGATCCGGCCGCTGGAGCCGAGCATCTCGGGCAGCCGGACCCGGACGCCCGGGGTGTCGTGGATCGTCCGGGCCGGGCCGTCGCGGTGGGTGAGCCAGTACAGGCTGCCGCGGACCCCGACCGCGCTGGCCCGCCCGGTGGCGTCCACCGCGAGCGAGGTGACGTGCGAGGCGGCCGGGACCTGGTAGCCGCGCCGGCCGGCCCGCGGCCCGCCCAGCCGCACCGCCAGCTTCCGCGGTACGGCGTCCGGGCCCAGGTCGTCGATCAGCCAGAGGTCGCCGGCGCACTGGTAGACGATCCGCTCGCCGTCGGTCGAGGCGTGCCGGGCGTAGAAATCGGCGTGATCACTGTGCCGCCGCAGATCCGTCCCGTCCCCCAGGCACGAGTACACATTGCTGACGCCCTCGTGATCCGACAGGAACGCGATCCGCCCGCCCACGAACATCACCGAGTCCAGATGCCCGTACAGATCCGGCAGCAGCCGGGTGCCGTGCAGCCACATCCGGCCCATCGCCCCGCCCCGGTAGCGCTTCCAGGAGGCGGGCTCGTGCGGCGGCTTGCCGGTGAGCAGCAGCGTGCGGCGCTCCCCCTCGACGTCGGCGACCGCGATGTCGGACACCGGCCCCCAGGGCAGCTTCCCGCCCGGACTGCCGTCGGTGGGCACGCTGTAGGCCCACGAGTAGTACGAGAACGGCTGCCCGTGCGAGGACACCGCGAGGACGTGCGCCTGTCCCTCATGATCCGGCGGCGTCCACCCGCACACCCGCGCATCGGTACTGCCCCAGTACGTCAGCCGCCGCGCCGGACCGCCCTCCACCGGCGCGAGATGCACCTCCGGGTCGAGGCTCCGCCACGACGTGAACGCGATCTCCCGCCCGTCCGGCGAGAACCGCGGATGCCCGACCCGCGTCCGGTCCACGGTCAGCCGCCAGGCCCGCCCCGGTTCCTCCCCCTCCGCCGCGATCGGGGCCACCCACAAATCGTCCTCGGCGGCGAAGCAGAGCAGATCCCCGTGCAGATGCGGAAACCGCAGGTACGCCCCGGGCGGCGCCCCCGGCCCGGCCGGCATCCGCCGCAGCCGCCCCTCCGCCTCGACGACGTCCGTCCCCATACGAGGCCCGACGGCCCCGGGTACATCGCTCACGCCCCCATGGTTTCGGGCGGGGGAGTGGGTGGCAACTCGGCCGGGTGGGGGGTGGGGGACTGGGCCGGTCGGGGGACGGGGGCTGGGCCGGGCGGGGGAGCGGGCACCCGGCCGGGTCAGGGACGGCGACTCGGCCGGTGGGGGAGCAGGCATTCGACCCCGGCTGTACGTGCGGCGTATCGGCGCGGTGAGTACGAGTACGAGTACGGGCCGAGGGCGACCGGAGCCGCGAGCGCCGAGCGAGCAGGCTCCCCGCCCACCACCCCCGCCCACCACCCCCGCCCACCACCCCCGCCCACCACCCCCGCCCACCACCCCCGCCCACCACCCCCGCCCACCACCGGGCTGGCTCGTCGCTGGCGTAAGGGAGGATGAAACCGCGGACCGGGAAGCCAGGCCCCCTTGACGCCCTGTGCCCACAGGGCGATGGTCGTGCAATCGAGCGCAATTGCATCGCCAGGGGAGGAAGGCATGCAGCTACGTTTCTTAGGGATCATCCCGAACACACCCGTTGACGACTCTCCAACCATCTGGCTGGATCAAGACAGCGGAGATCTGCTGATCCAGTCCTACAAGGCCACAGATGACGAGGTCGCAGCGTGCCAGGAGATCGGTTCGATTCCCGGCCACTCCACAGACGTGCCGGATCACGAGACGATCATCCGGCTGCCGGCCGTGATGTTGAAGTACATCCCTCGACCGGAGGACGGAGACGGTGAAGTACCCCGTACGTGAAGGGCTCGCCAAGGCGCAGCACTCCGCAGTGCACTTGGAGATGCGCGACATCTACACCCCAGATGATCCCGAGTTCGCACGTTGGCGAGCGGGGCACCGGTACGACAACGACCCGACGAAGCTGCCGGGCTACTGGGGATCTTGGGATGACCTGGCGACTGAGACGACAGCGCGCGGAGTCGTCATCAGGCGAGCCCGCATCGTCTCGGAGCCGGTAACCGACTACATCCGATACGAACACGACATGTCGTTCGCCAACGTTGCGGCAGGCGAGCTGGTCCGATGGCTTCCCCGCCGCAAGGCCGCTGACATTCCGCTCCCAGGAACCGACCTGTGGATGTTCGACAAAAGGTCAGTGCTGTTCACGTACTTCTCAGGCGCAGGCGACGTAGTCGACCGCGAGTGGCGCACTGAACCAGCTGTCATCGAGTTCGTGAGTTTGGCTTTTGAAGCGGTGTGGGAGCGAGCCATCCCGCACGAGGAGTACAAGCCCGTCTGACCCATGGCAGTCTCGTCATCGTCCAGCGTCCAGGCAGCCCGGCAGGTGCTTGCAGACCGTCTCCGTGAGATCTGCCGGGACGCCGGCTTGGAAGGTAAACAGCTCGCTGCGGCGTGCGGCTGGCACCCGTCCAAGGTGTCTCGCATTGCCACCGCCAAAACCTCACCATCCGCTGACGACATCCTGGCGTGGTGCCAGGCGTGCGGCGCGGAGGAACAGGCGCAGGACCTCATAGCCTCTCTGCGGGCTGTTGAGGGCATGTGGATCGACTGGCGCCGGATGGAGCAAACAGGTCTCAAGCACGCACAGGAAGGGCGGCTGCCACTCTTCAAACGCACCCGTTGGTTTCGGTGCTATTCGTCGTGGCTCATGCCTGGACTACTCCAGACCTACGGCTACACGGAAGATGTGCTGCGCGCAGTCCAGCGAAGGCGGGTAGCCATCGATGACGTAGCCGATGCAGTCGCCGCCCGCATGGACCGTCAGCGCGTCCTGTACGAAGGGCAGAAGAAATTCGCATTCCTGATTGAGGAGTCGGTGTTGCACAACGCCCTGGGCAATGCCGACATGCAGGTGGAACAACTTGAGCACCTGCTGACGGTCGGCACGTTGCCCAACGTGAGTCTTGGAGTAATCCCGGCCAGGACCGGCCGCACACGCATGCCGGTAGAAGGGTTCTGGATCTTCGACAAGTCGCAGGTCAACGTAGAGCTTGTGTCGGGTTATCTCACGCTCGTGCAGCCCAGTGAGGTAGGCGCGTACGCCGACACGTTCGCCATGCTGGCCGATCTCGCGCTCTACGGCGACAAGGCTCGTGGGTTGATCGCGTCAGCCATGGCCTCGCTGAGGTGATTGCCTTGCAATCGCGTGCAATTGACTGTGAGTTGAACCGCGCCGACTCCTAGCGTTGTCGTCATCGAGGCGACGCGCGAGGTGAACGGCGGAGGGGTCATGACCAGCCCGATTCGATACAGGCAAACGCCCATTGAACTGTCCTTGGATCCCTGGCTGCTGGATACGCCGAAGTCAGACCGCGCAGAGGGCTGGTGGGCGCCGCTGGGCGGCAGGCTGGATGGGTGCTCGAAGGTGGTGTTTCTCCCGCAGGGAGCGAAGGTGCCACCGTGTCCGTTTCTGTGTCCGGACTGCCGATCCAAGGGGCGTCAGTGAATGCTCTGCCCTCACGGGTACGCCATGTCTGAAGAGCAGGCCGGCATGTGGGTCTGCCACATCTGCCCGGCGATAGTCGGAACCTGAAGACTCCCGCCCCGGCGGCGGAACCTGGACAGTCGAGCAGCCGGGACGGGTGACCTACCGCAGAGGAATCCCTCTGCGGCCTATGGGCCATGCCTCGACGGTACGGCGGCATGGCCCCTCGCGAAAGAGGAGGTTGGTAGATGGCCGTTGCTGTTGAGACGTACGAGACACGCACGCCGGACGCCGAAGGGTGGCGAGGCGTTCCCTTCCTACACCCGGCGGACATGGAGGCGGACGGCGGCAAGCATGACGGCGGCCCCATGCCCCCGGAGGCTCCGCGCGAGCCGTCCCCGCAGGGTGGAGGGGGTAAGTAGCCCCTGCCCGTAACCACGAACGTGACCCTGCTCCGGCGCATGGCCGGAGCAGGGTCACGGTGCGTTCAGCGGACGAGTTGTCACGCGGACGAGCGTCGCGCCACGCTTGCACGGGAGGCGATACCGGGAGTTGGCCCACTCAGCCATCGGGCCTCCTGCCGACGCTTCGAGTGTGGCAGAGGTCGACTACGGCTTGTTCCGACATGGCGGGCGGGGAGTCGGCATCGGCTTGATGGGCCGGGTGTCTGTATGGGCCGCCCGCACTCGGGGGGGGGTGCCTCTATGTCTTTGGTCAAGCGAGGCGTGGGGTTCTGGGTTCGTAGAAGGTGCCGTCGCGGAGCATCGCGAACAGCACATTGATCCGCTGGCGGGCCAGGCGGAGAAGTGCCTGGGTGTGGGTTTTCCCTCGGGCCCGGCATTTGTCGTAGTAGGTGCGGGAGGCGGGATCGTGCAGGGCGGCGAACGCGGACAGGAACATCGCGCGTTTGAGCTGTCGGTTGCCGCCTCTGGGTGCGTGTTCGCCATGGATCGAGGTCCCCGACGATCTGGTGGCCGGGGCGAGGCCGGCGTAGGAGGCGAGATGGGCGGCGGTGGGGAAGCTGGTGCCGTCGCCGACGGTGACCAGCAAAGTAGCGGCGGTCCTGACCGCGACCCCCGGCATCGAGGTCAGGACCTGGGAAAGAGGGTGTGCCTCCAGCAGGGCAGCGATCTGGGCTTCCAGAGCCCGACGTTGCTCGTGCACGGCTGCGAGCGAGCGGGCCAGGGAGGGGATCACGACGTCGAGGGTGCCGGTCCCGGGAACGACGACGGTCTGCTCGTCGAGCGCGTTGAAGACCTCCTCGATCAGTCGCTGGGCCATGCGCGGGGCTTTGGGTCTGATCACCTCGACGAGTCTGCGGCGTCCGGCTTTGCGCAGCGCGGCCGGGGATCCGTAGCGTTCCAGCAGCCAGGTGACGGCCTGGTGGTCCAGGCGGGGGCCCAGGACGCGTTCCAAGCTGGGGTGGAACTGGGTGAGCAGGCCGCGTATGCGGTTGGAGGTGCGGGTGGCCTCGGCCGCGAGGTCCTGGTCGAAGCCGACCAGAACGGTCAGCTCGGCGGTGATCTCGTCGGTCAGTTCCAGCGAGCGCAGGGTGTGCGGCATGGTGCGGGCAGCATCCGCGATCACGGCCGCGTCCTTCGCGTCGGTTTTCGCCTCGCCGGGATACAGGTCGGCGATCCGCCGCATGGCAAGTCCCGGCAGATAGGCGACCTTGCAGCCGGCGTCCCGGGCGACCGTCAGGGGCAGGGCGCCGATCGAGGCGGGCTGGTCCACGATCACCAGTACGGTGCCGAACTTCGCGGCCAGCTTGTCGAAGACGGCCCGCAGCTTCGGCTCGCTGTTGGGAAGCTGCTTATCGAAGACCTTCTTGCCGGCCGGGGTCAGCCCGTGCCCGTGATGGGCACTCTTGCCGACGTCCAAGCCTAGGAAGACGCCCACGTCGCCGGTGTCGAACATCGTGCTCCCCACTACTTCGGTGCAGTGCCGGCCAGGGCGATGGTGCCGTACTCGCGCATCCACGTTATGCAGACCTGCCGCCCGCACGGTGCCGGGCATTGCGCCAGGCCAGGCGGTGGTCGGACCTCTCATCAGCGTCTCCAACGGCACCCCACGGACCCGGTGACACCACCCCCCAGGTCATGCGCTCGACAGGGGGACACAGTCATGCCGGGCCCGCAGGCCAGCGGTCCTCTTGCAGGACCGCGAAGAACATAACGGGGGTGTGAGCACAGGCGGCCCCTTCCACACACACGCGCGATCACTGCCGGCGGTGTGGGCTCCCCAGCTCCAGGCCGCTGCACGGAGGTCTCGCGGCCGAGCAGGGCGTATCTGGTGATGCGGGCTACCGCGCAGTCCGGACGGCTGCCCTCACTGGCGCCCCTTCTCCACGCAGGGGGTACAGGGATACGGACAGGGCGGAACGGGTTCTTCAACGGGGATGAATGTCACGCCGGGGGACACGTAAGCGTGCTGGACCGGTGGCCCGCTGACCCGCTCCTCCCGCTCACTGGCGGCGGGACGGGGTGGCTGCTGCTCAGGCATGGTGGCCCTGCTCGTGGTGCCGGATCTGCTGGCTTGCGACGACGGCCACGGCGAACTCTCGGCGCTTGCGTGCCTTGTACCGAGTGGCGTCCAGTTCGGCGCACTTGGGGCAGCCGGGGACGGGGTCAGGGGTGAGGTCCTCGTACGGACACGGGAGTTCCACGGGGTTCTCCTGGAAGCCGCTCACTGCCGCGCCCCCTGCATGATCTTCTTCACCAGTTGCTCGGTCTGACCGAACGACAGCCATGGCGGGATGATCCGATTGCCCGCCGTACCCCACACGACATGCGACGGAGGCGCGAGGACGCCTGCCGCGCGGAGTGCGGCATCCAGCGCCCTCGCGACCTCGTACGTGTCAGCCCAGAACACTCGGCCGCCCAGCACCTCGGTCAGCTCGATCCCCTGAGCGGTCGCCAGTGCGGCGGGACGGATCCGGTGGCTCTTGACGCCGGCAATCTCGTCAAGAGCCGCGAGGGACGGGGCGGGATCAAGCCCGGCCAGGCGCAGCGCATCGTCCAGGCGCCGACTCAGCTCCAAGACGGCCTGCTGCGGCGTTCTGAGGGTGGGGGCAGTCATGGTCGTGCGCTCCTCTCCGTAGTGATTCCGCTACCGGGAGGAGTCAGCGTGGCCTACAGTCGGGTTGTCTTCAACGTTCTAGAGGCGGAGGGCACTTTGGTTAACGTGAAGGAGCTGAACCCGGACGCTTCGCCTCAAGCGGCGTACGGAGCACGACTGCGCAGTGCACGTGAGGCACGCGGCTGGAAGCAGGACGAGTTGGCTGAGCGGGTGGGCTACTCGGGGCGGCATATTTCAGCGGTCGAAACCGGGCGCAAACCGCCAACTCGCCGATTTTCACGGAGCGTAGACACTGCCCTCGGACTCACCGGGACTACGGAGTCCTTCGAACGCGCGTGGGGGGAGATCCGTAACGGCAGTCTGCTGGAGGGCTTCCCGGAGTACGTCGGGTATGAGGGCAGGGCAGCGGAGATCCGGCTGTACGAAGTGGGCGTGATTCCTGGTCTGCTCCAGACCCCGGAGTACGCGTCGGTACTCGCCCAAAGCGCTGTGAAGCGTGGGGCGATCACGCCTGAGCAGGCAGACGAACGGGTCTCGCTCGTAGCAGAACGTCAAGCCGCACTGGTTCGGTCACGCCCACCGCTGATTCTTGCGGTGTTGGACGAAAGCTGTTTCCGTCGACCCATTGGCGGCCCTGCAGTCATGGAAGCCCAGTTGGCGCGGCTGGCCGAGTTCGCCGAGTTGCCGAACACTACGCTTCAGGTCGCCCCATTCGACATGGGGGAGCGTCGCCCGTTCGACCTCCCGCTGTACATACTCACGCTTCCAGACCGCCAGCTCATGTCCTACGCCGAGTCCGCGCAACGGGGCCATCTTGAGCGAGAAAGTACGTCGGTGCTTCCCATGTTGACGGCATACCATCAACTGCAGGCAGAAGCGCTCTCCCAAGCGGCATCCGTGGACATGATCAACGAGGTACGAAAGGGCACCCCGTGACACCCGAATCCCCCCGCTGGTTCAAGTCCTCCTACAGCAACAACGGCGGCGCCTGCGTTGAGGTCGCCACCAACCTCGCCACCTCGCGTGGTGTGGTCCCCGTCCGTGACAGCAAGGCCCCGCATGGCCCCGTGCTCAGCATCGAGACTGCCGCCTGGTCCTCGTTCGTGGCGGCCGTGCAGGCGGACCGCTTCGGCAATGCCTGACAACTACTGAGGCCCGCCACTCCATCACCGTCGGAGCGGCGGGCTTTCGCTGCTGATCACTTCAACGATTTTTCGATCGCTTCAAAGATGTCCGTGTCGGTCCTCTGCTGCCACTCCGGCAGATCGCTCCAGTCCGCCACGTAACCGGGCTTCGGATTCTCGAAATGCTTGAACATCTGAGCGTTCCAGCAGGTCGCGACGAACCGGCTCTTCTGCTCGGAGGTCAGTCGCGACGCGTGGCCGGCGCTCACATCCAGTAGCTGGTGTACTTGCTCGTAGACGGCGCCCGCAGCCTGGCGCTCCCAGTCCGGGGTGTCCTCCCAAGGCGTCACGTAGCCGGGCTTCGGCTCGCCGGGAAAGTGCTCTCGCACACCGGCGATCCATGCCTGTCGGAACAGGCGCGCGCCCTCAACCTGCGACATACCTACCCTCTCGTCACGTGTGCTCATTGCTCTGATGAGCCTTGCACTCCGTCGACTCATTTCCCGCTGGGTACCAGCTCGACGCCTTCGCTGCGGCGGCTGCGGCCACGATGGCGCCTCCCTCCGGGCGCGCACGCCCCTCCCGCATTCAAGGCGCTCTTGCGACTTTGTTGCAGTAAGCCTCACCATTGGCTGGTTGCAGACCCTGAAGCGGAGACCCTGAGATGCACGTACCCGATGGATTCATCAATGCGCCGGTGTCGGTGGCGACCGGTGCGGTCGCTGCGGCGGCGGTCGCGGTCAGCCTGCGCGGGGCCCGCCGCGAGCTGGCGGGTGCGGGTGCGGGGCAGGGCGTCGGGGCGGGGGCGGAGCGGACCGCGCCGCTGGCCGGGCTGGTGGCGGCGTTCATCTTCGCCGTGCAGATGCTGAACTTCCCCGTGGCGGCCGGTACCAGCGGGCATCTGCTGGGCGGGGCGCTCGCGGCGATACTCGTCGGGCCGTACACCGGGGTGCTGTGCGTCTCGGTCGTGCTGCTCATGCAGGGCGTGCTCTTCGCGGACGGCGGGCTGACCGCGCTGGGCGTCAACATCACCGACATGGCGATCGTGACGACCGTGGTCGCCTACGCGGTGTTCCGGCTGCTGGTGAAGGTGCTGCCGCGGCGGCGCAGTTCGGTCACCGCGGCGTCGTTCGTCGCGGCGCTGGTTTCCGTACCGGCCGCCGCGATCGCCTTCACCGGGATCTACGCGCTGGGCGGTACCGCCGAGGTGCCGATCGGCAAGGTCTTCGCCGCGATGGTCGGCGTGCATGTGCTGATCGGGATCGGCGAGGCGGTGATCACCGCGCTGACGGTGGGTGCGGTGATCGCCGTGCGGCCCGACCTGGTGTACGGGGCGCGCGGGCTCGCCAAGCCGCTGGAGCTGCGGACCTCGCCGCTGGCCCCGGAGGGCGCGGGCACGCCCGTCCCGGCCGCTGCCGCCGCCCCCGCCGCCCCGCGCCGTTCCGTCCGCCCGGTCTGGCTGGCCGGGGTCGCCGCCGCCCTGGTGTGCGCGGGCGGCCTCAGCTACTACGCCTCCGCCAGCCCCGACGGCCTGGAGAAGGTCGCCCACGACCAGGGCATCGACGCCAAGACCAGGGACCACGCCACCAAGGACTCGCCGCTCGCCGACTACAGCGTCAAGGACATCGCCGACCCGCGGCTGGCCGGCGGGCTCGCCGGGGTCATCGGGGTCGGCGCCACCCTGGCCGTCGGCACCGGCGTCTTCGTGGTCGTACGCCGCCGCAGGAACGCCGTGCCGGCCCGGAACGCCGGGCCGGCGGCCGAGGGCACCGGGAACGCCTGACATGGGAGCCGGCCACGCACACAAGCTCTACCGGCACGGGCACTCGCCCGTGCACGCGCTGCCCGCGCACTGCAAGATCGCCGCGGTCTTCTGCTTCGTCCTGATCGTCGTCTCCACCCCGCGCGAGGCGGTCTGGGCCTTCGGGCTCTACGCCCTGCTGATCGCGGCCGCCGCCGTCGCGGCCCGGGTCCCGGCCGGCTTCCTGCTCAAGCGGCTGCTGATCGAGGTGCCGTTCGTCGCCTTCGCCGTGCTGATGCCGTTCGTGGCCGAGGGGCCGCGCATCCACGCCCTCGGGCTGAGCCTGAGCGAGTCCGGCCTCTGGGGCGCCTGGAACATCCTCGCCAAGGGAACGCTCGGCGTCGCCGCGTCCGTACTGCTCGCGGCCACCACCGAACTGCGCGAACTCCTCCTCGGCCTGCAGCGGCTCAGGATGCCGCCGCTGCTCGTCCAGATCGCCTCCTTCATGATCCGCTACGGCGACGTGATCACCGACGAGATGCGGCGGATGCGGATCGCCCGGCTCTCCCGCGGCTTCGAGGCCCGCGGCGTGCGCCACTGGGGCGTGCTCGCCAAGTCCGCCGGCGCGCTGTTCATCCGCTCCTACGAGCGCGGTGAACGGGTCCACCTCGCCATGGTCAGCCGCGGCTACACCGGCACCTTGCCCGTCATCGACGCCACCACCGCCACCCGCACACAATGGACCCGCGCGGCCGCCCTCCCGCTGGCCGCGCTCGCCGTCTGCCTCCTGGGATGGACCCTTTGAGCACCGCCACCACCGCCCCCTCGCTCGCCGTCTCCGGCCTCGCCTACGCCTACCCCGACGGCCACCAGGCGCTGTTCGGCGTCGACCTGACCGTCGCCCGCGGCGAACGCGTCGCCCTGCTCGGCCCCAACGGCGCCGGCAAGACCACCCTCGTCCTGCACCTCAACGGCATCCTCGAAGCCGGCGCCGGCAGCGTCGCGGTGGCCGGGCTGCCGGTCGCCAAGCAGCACCTCGCGGAGATCCGCCGCCGGGTCGGCATCGTCTTCCAGGACCCCGACGACCAGCTGTTCATGCCCACCGTCCGCGAGGACGTCGCCTTCGGCCCGGCCGCCGCGGGCCTGCGCGGCGCCGAACTCGACGCCCGGGTCACCGAGGCACTCGACCGCGTCGGCATGGCCGACTTCGCCGACCGCCCGCCGCACCACCTCTCCTTCGGCCAGCGCCGCCGGGTGGCCGTCGCCACCGTCCTGGCCATGCGCCCGGAGATCCTCGTCCTCGACGAGCCGTCCTCCAACCTCGACCCGGCCTCCCGCCGCGAACTCGCCGACATCCTGCGGTCGTTGGACGTCACCGTGCTGATGGTCACCCACGACCTGCCGTACGCGCTGGAGCTGTGCCCGCGCTCCGTCGTGCTCTCCGGTGGCGTGCTGGTCGCCGACGGCACCACCCAGGAACTGCTGTGTGACGAGGAGCTGATGCGCACCCACCGCCTGGAGCTGCCGTTCGGCTTCGACCCGCGCTCGGTCACCGTCCCGGGGTGACGCGCCCGGTCCCCGCTCCCGTGTGACGAACGCCACGGCCCGAGGCCCTGGTCATCAGCACCGATCCGGGCGTTGCACCATTGATGGGTCACGAAAGCGACGGATGAATGGGAAGCGGGAATCAGTGGTGGACGTCCAGGGCACGGTCGAGGACGGCTTCGAGCCGGTCCGGGACGCCTTCATGGCCAACTTCGCGCGACGCGGAGAGCGGGGGGCGGCGGTCGCCGTCTACCGGCACGGGCGGAAGGTCGTCGACCTGTGGGGCGGTACGAAGGACGGTGACGGCGCGCCGGACGGCACGGCCGCACCCTGGGAGGCCGGCACCGCCCAGGTGATCCGGTCCGCGACCAAGGGCATCGCCGCCGTCGTTCCGCTGCTGCTGCACCAGCGCGGACAGCTCGACCTGGACGCTCCCGTCGGCACGTACTGGCCGGAATTCAAGGCCGCCGGCAAGGAACGCGTCCTCGTCCGCCACCTCCTCTCCCACCGCGCCGGGCTGCCCGTCCTCGACACCCCGCTCACCCCCGCCCAGGCCCTCGACGGCACCAGCGGCCCGGCCGCGGTCGCCGCCCAGGCACCCGCCTGGGAGCCGGGCACGGACCACGGCTACCACGCCCAGACCTACAGCTGGCTGCTCGGCGAACTGGTGCTGCGGGTCACCGGACGCACCCTCGGCACCTGGGTCGCCGAGGAGATATCCGGGCCGCTCGGCCTGGACCTGTGGATCGGCCTGCCGGATGCCGAACAGTCCCGGGTCGGCCGGCTGGCCCCCGTCACGCCCCCGCCGCCGCCCGCCGCCCACGGCCTGCGGGTCCGCCCCAAGCGGACCGTCGCCGCGGCGTACGAGGACCCGAACTCCCTCACGAGCCGTGCCTTCGCGGCGATCTCGCCGGGCCCCGACGAGAACGACCCCGCCTTCCGCGCCGCCGAACTTCCCGCCTCGGCGGGCGTCGCCACGGCCCGTGCGCTGGCCCGCTGCTACGCCGCGCTGATCGGCGCGGTCGACGGGCACCCGCGGCTCTTCGCCCCCGCGACCCTCACCCTCGCCCGCACCGAGGAGTCCGCGGGCCCCGACCGCACGCTCCTGGTCTCCACCCGCTTCGGCCTCGGCTTCATGCTCCACGGCCCGGCCTCGCCGCTGCTCTCGCCCGGCTCCTTCGGCCACCCCGGCCGCGGCGGGGCACTCGCCTGCGCGGACCCCGAGAGCGGGGTCGCCTTCGGCTACGTGACGAACGGGATGCAGCGGAACGTCACGGCGGACCCGCGAGCGCAGGCCCTGCTGGGAGCTGTTTCCCACGTTGTCGGGTGACCCCGTCGTACCTCTTCTGTTTCTTCGCCTTCGGCGGGGTGGGGTTTAGGGCCGGGGGCGCCCGCTTGGTGGGTGGTGCCGGGTTCGGCCCTCCGGCGCCTGTTGTGTGGACTGCTGACGCTTTACGTCCACACAACAGGCGCCTCCGGGCCGCCCCCTCCCGTCCGGTGCGGCGCCCCCGCCCGGGGAGGGGTTGAGGGCCGGGTTCGGCCGCGCCCGAGGCGCGGCCGAACCCGGCCCTTGTCATTTCCCCCACCGGGCGGGGGCGCGGTTACCGGCCGCAGGGTGGGGGCCGTAGGGGGCGGGTTTCCGGACGTAAAGCGTCAGCAGTCCGGAAACCCGCCCCCGGAGGACCACACCCGACACCACCCACCAAGCGAGCGCCCCCGGCCCTGAACCCCACCCCGCCGAAGGCGAAAAAGACAGCAACCCCCACGGCGGGAAAGCCGAAAACGTACGGCGAGCCTCAACCCGCGTACAGCATCAGGCCGATCCCCACCACCATCAGCCCCGCGGCAGCGATCCGCGGGGCGCCGAACCGTTCCTTGAAGAACACCGCGCCGATCGCCGCGCCGACGATGATGGAGGACTCGCGGAGGGCGGCGATGGGGGCGAGGGCGGCGCGGGTCTGGGCCCACAGGACCAGGCCGTAGGCGAGGACGGAGAGGAATCCGCCGGCCAGGCCGCGGACCGCGAACGGGCGGAGGACGGTGAGGATTTCGCCCCGGTGGACGGCGAGCGCCCAGAGGGGGATGACGAGGCCTTCGAGGATCATCAGCCAGGCGATGTAGCCCAGCGGCGTACCGGCGGCGCGGACGCCGAGGCCGTCGACGGTGGTGTAGGAGGCGATGGACAGGCCGGTGGCGAGGGCCGCGATGATGGCCGGCCAGTGCGGCCGGGTGCCGGCGGCGCGGACGCCCCACAGGGCCACGCCGACCAGGCCCGTGGAGGCGAGGGCCACGCCCGCGAGGGCCCAGGGGCCGGGGATCTCGTGGACGAAGACGGCCGCCAGGACGGTGACGACGAGCGGGGCGCTGCCGCGGGCGATGGGGTACATCTGCCCGAAGTCGCCCAGCCGGAACGACCGCATGAGCAGGGCCTGGTAGACGATGTGCAGGACGGCGGAGCCCAGCAGGTAGGGCCAGGCGCCGGCGGCGGGGAGGGGGGTGAAGCCCGCCATGGCGGCGCCGCAGAGCGCGCCACCGCCGCCGACCAGGGTGAAGGCGAGGAGCTGGTCGCGTATGCCGTGGGCGATCGCGTTCCAGCTGGCGTGCGTCACGGCGGCCGCGAGGACGGCCGCGACGACCAGCGGGGTCACGAGGAGCGCTCGCGCACGTCCACGACCCTGCCCCGCGCGTGCTCGATCAGCGTCGTGGGAGCGAGCGGGAAGACCGTGTGCGGGGTGCCGGCGGCGGCCCAGACCTCGTCGTGGGCGAGCAGCCCGCGGTCGGCCAGGACGCGGGTGCGGACGCGGTGGCCGAAGGGCGGTACGCCGCCGATCGCGTAGCCGGTGGTCTCGCGGACCAGGGCGGCGTCGGCGCGGGTGACCTCCGTGGCGTTCAGCTCCGCGCGGACCCGCTGCACGTCGACGCGGGAGGCGCCGTCCATGAGGACCAGGACCGGCTCGCCGTCCACGGCGAAGATCAGCGACTTGACGATCTGGGCCAGCTCGCAGCCGATGGCCGCGGCGGCGTCGGCGGCGGTGCGGGTGCCCTCGGGGAAGCTGCGGACCGGCACGGTGAGGCCGAGGTCGGCGAGGGCCTGGGCGAAGCGTGGGTGGGTGGGGGAGGGAGCGTCGGATGGGGAAAGGGACATGGCCCGCACGCTAGCGAAAGCTGTACGGGCCATGCGACCGGGTTCCGGAGCGTGAGAGGGGCGCCCACCGCGGGCGCCCCCGCGCTCAGCGGGCGGTGAGGATCGCGCGGACCACCGGGCCCGCGTTGGAGCCGCCGTGGCCGCTGGCCGGGACGACGGCCGCCGCGGCCAGGTCGTCGCGGTACGCGGTGAACCAGGCGTTCGGCTTCTTCTGGTTGTCGACCTCGGCGGAGCCGGTCTTGGCGCCGATGTCACCGCTGACCCCGGACATCGCCTCGGCGGCCGTACCGGAGGTCGCGGTCAGCTTCATCAGCGACTTCAGCCCGCTGAGGGTGGCCGGCTTCATGGTGCGGGCGGCGTTGGCGAGGGTCCGGTTGTCCAGCGAGGGGGCGACGATGTACGGCTGGTGGAAGGAGCCGGCGCGGACCGTCGCGGCGAGCGTGGCGACGTTGAGCGGGTTCATCCGCACACCGCCCTGGCCGATCAGCGAGGCCGCCATCTGGGCGTCGTGCTGCACCGGCACCGCGCCGTCGAAGGTGGGGATGCCGGTCTGCCAGTTCAGCCCGATGCCGAAGACGTCGCGGGCCTCGTTGGTCAGGTCGTCGTCGCTGAGGTCCTTGGCGTGCGCGATGAAGGCGTTGTTGCAGGACGCGGCGAAGCTCTGCGCGAAGGTGCCGTCCTTGATCTCGGACTTGTTGAGGTTCTGGAACTTCCAGCCGCCGACCGTGACGTACTTCGGGCACGGGTTCTTCTTGCCCGGCGAGGTCAGGCCCTTGTCCATCAGCAGCGCCGAGGTGACGATCTTCATCGTCGAGCCGGGCGCCAGCGAGCCCTGGGTGGCCATGTTGAAGCCCTTGGCCGGGGAATTGGCGAGCGCCAGGATCTCGCCGGTGCTGGGCTTGACCGCGGCCGCCGAGGCGGACTTCTTGCCCTGGACGGCCTTCTCGGCCGCGGCCTGGAGCTTCGCGTCCAGGGTGGTCTTCAGGGTGCCGGGGGTCCCCTTGGAGAGCACCTTCAGGGTCTTGTCGGGCTGCTGGTCGGCCGGCTTGGCGGCCTTGGCGCGCTTGATGAACAGCTCCACGCCGGGCTTGCCGTCGGTCTTGTCGCCGTACTTGTCGCGCAGGCTGTCCAGGATCGCGGCCAGCGTCGGGTGCGCCTCGGGGGTCAGCACCGCGCCGTTGCGGTCCACGGCCTTGATCGGCGGCGCCTCGGCCTCGCCGGTCCGCAGCTCGTCGCCCTTGACCAGGCCCGGGTGCAGCACGGACGGCTGCCAGGCGACCACCGGCTTGCCGGTGGCCTTGTCCCGGTGGAGGGTCGCCGAGCCGCGGTAGGAGTACGGCGCCTTGGTGCCCTTGTAGTCGATCTGCGCAGCGACGGTGTACGGGATCTTGTCGCCGGCGGGGGTGCCGGGCGTCACCGTCACCTTGGAGAAGCCGGCCCGCTTGGCGAAGGTGGTGAGCGCCGCCCGCGCGGTGTCCGGGCTGTCGGTCAGCTTCGCGGCCTTGGCGGCGTCGCCGGACTGCCAGGCGGCCAGGAACTCCTGGCCGGCCGTCTGCACCTCCTTGGCGGACAGCGGGCCGGTCGGCACCTTGGGCGCGTTGTCACCGGCCGCGGCGTCCGCGGACCGGACCTCCTGCGGCGTCGCGTCGTCCGATCCTCCGAACAGCGTGAAGCCGCCCACGACTCCCGCCACCAGGGCCACCGATCCGCCGATCAGCCCGTACTTCACCTCACGGCGCATGCCACCGATTCCCTCCCTGGAGCCTCGTCCTTGAATACGCACACAAGAACGTGCATCGCACTCTAAGGGACACGGGGAGAGCCCCGAGTCTCGATCCGGGCACGGTCCGGTGACGCGCTGTTGTAAGCCTGTGACGGAATCGTCGAACTCCGCCGGGCGCTCACACCCAGCTGTCGAACCACATCCGGTGGTGCCAGGCGCTCTTCGGGATCGGCAGGCCCGTGTAGAGCGGATAGAAGTAGATGAAGTTCCGTCTTTTGGTGGTAATCGGGCCCCGACCAGGGCTTTGACCTCCAAGCGGGGCCGTTTCACGCAGCCTGGGCCGTCTCTGGGCCGTGATCTTGGTTTCCGGACGCCAAGTAGAGACTGTCCACGGCTCTGCGGGTGCGCCCCTCGCTGGTAGGCATCAGGTGCGTGTAGGTCCGCAGCGTGAACCCCGGATCGGAGTGCCCCAGGTACTGGCTCAGGGCGCGGATGTTCTCGCCGGCGTCCAGCAGCACCGAGGCGTAGAAGTGCCGCAGAGCATGCATACCGTGCTCACGCGCCGCGGCGTAGCGCTCTCCTTCCTCGGGCTCGGGGATGATGCCGGCTGCGGCAAGCGCAGGCTTCCACATGAAGTCATCGAAGTAGCTCACCCTCACAAAGTCGCCCGTCCTACCGCTGAAGATGAGCGATTTGGTGATGGCCGGCCCGTCCGGCGTGCGCCACGGCAGCGTCACCTTGATGGTGGGGTGCGCTTTCGAATGCGCCTGCATCGCTGCGGCCACGGCCCGGGGGAGGGGGACGTCCCGCAGCTTGCCGCCCTTCGGCGGAGCGAAGACGAACTTCCCTCGAATCCGCTTCAACTGGTGCCGTACGGCGATCCAGCCGCCCTCATAGTCCAATTCGTCGTCGGAAAGGCCGAAAACCTCGCCTTGCCGCAGTCCGCACCCGCCTGCCACGTCCACGGTCGCGCGCAAATGCTCGGGGAGCGCCGAGCGAACGCTGAACACCTGCGTGGATGTCCACGGCGTGACCCGGGACGGGCTTGCCTTCGGGGTCTGCACCGAGCGAGCGAGGCACGGATTCTTGCTGAGCAGCGAATCGTCAACGGCAGCGCTCAGGGCTGCGGAAACGGTCCCGAAGATGATTCGGCGGTGTGAGGACGCGGGCACTTGGGCCTCCAGCTCTCCCAGCCAGGTACGGATGTGTCCGGGCTGGAAGGAGGCGAGGGGGCGTGTCCCAATGTACGGGTACGCGTGCAGCCGCAACCGGCGCTCTGCCGCCTCCCGACTGTTGATCTCGGTCGTGTGGGTCGCCACCCACTTCTCCGCGAACTCCTGGAAGGTGATGCGGGCGGCACGCTGGTCGATGTACTGCCCGCGCGACATGTCGGCCTTGATCTGGGTGAGCCACTGCTCGGCAAGCCGCCTCTGCTTGTCGGGGAAGGACTGGCTCTTCTCCGTGCCGTCGGGGCCGATGTAGCGGGCGCGGTAACGCATGCCCTTGCCGTAGCGGCTGGTCTTGACTCGGCGAGGCTCCCCACTGGGGCCGGTCTCGGTTTTGTACCAGCGGTCTTGGATGTGGCCGGCCATGTGTCGGCGGTCCTTTCTGGGCACGCCGCAGGGCGGGGCCATGGGCCCCGCCCTGCATGTGGGTGGTGTGCGGTTGGCTTGGCGTTGTCAGGCGGCTTCGGCCTCGGCTACGGCCTGCTGGGCGACCCAGGCGCGGACGGCGGCGGGGTCGTAGCGGATGTGCTTGCCCACGCGGAATCCGGGCGGGCCGGTGCGCTTCTTACGCCAGGTGTATATGGTCTCGACGCTCTCCAGACCGAACAGCGTCACCAGGTCTTCGGGGCTGAGGTAGCGGTCCGGCAGGCCATCCCGGAGGGTGGCGATGGCGGGTGTGCGCGGCACAGCGTGTCTCCTTCGAGGGGGCGGAGCGGCGATAAATGCGGGGAGCGCTGACAGAAATGACAGAAATCGCCGAACGGTGCCCTGATCTGCGGAAACGGCCCTGCGGGGGTGCGTGACAGAAATCGCGGAAAATCTGACAGAAATCAAGGTGCTGCCTGTGGCCCGCCTCCGGACTTGGGGCGGGTGGACGGCTGCGAGGGTTTCTGTCAGATTTCTTTTTATTTCTGTCACGCGCCCCGTGGGTGGCATCTGTGCAGGTCAGGGGCCGGTTCGCGGATTTTTGTCATTTCTGTCAGCGTGGTGGGGTTTTCGTCAGGCGGCCCGAGTGAGCGTGGGGTGGGTGTCGTAGCGGGGGGAGGGCGGCCGGCCGCGGCCGGTACGCGAGGCCTGCGGCTGCTGCCGGACCCAGCCGTGTTCTTCCAGGAGAGCCAGGGCGGGGTCGAGGTCGGCCATGGCGGGGAAGTCCGCGCGAGACAGGCCGCGGAACAGCTCGCGCTTGGTGAAGCCGCTCAAGCGGGTTTCGCGGAGGTGGGTCAGGACGGTGTGCGCGGCTTCCTGGGCGGGGTCGGCGCCCATGGCGTCGAAGACGTACTGGGCGTGGGCGGTGAAGTAGTTGCCCAGGTCGGTTGCGGCGGCCAGGGTGCCAGCCTCGATCGGGCGGGCCCATCCGTCGTCGGGGTGGGTGGCCAGGTGCAGCAGTCCCGCGATGCGGGCAACGGCGCCATCGCGCTTGGAGGCCCACTTCACGATCGAAGCCAGGGAGCCGCCCTTGCCGATGCGGGCTTCGGTGACCTTCTGGTAGGCCAGCATCACCGCGTCCGCCTCGGGCGTGAGGGTCAGTACGGCGGGGTCGGTCCAGTCAGCCATGGCCATGGCCAGGCCGCCAAGACGGAGCGCGTAGGTCTGGGCGACGTCGTCGGGGATGAGGTCCGGAGTCAGATTGCGGTGCCCGACCAGGGATTCGGGCTGTGCGTACAGGAAGCGAGCCAGCAGGCCGCGGCCGTCGGCGCCTTTGATGGTGCCGATGGACTCAAGGACTTCGGGCTGCACGGCCAGGCCCATGGTCACGGCCGGCCGTTCGATGTGCTGGGCGTCGCGGCCCTGTCGGTTGACGCGCACCATGTCTCCGGCGTGGCCCTTGAGGAAGATCTCCATGTTGGGGGCGCCGCTGTAGCGGCCGGCGATGATGTCGAAGATGCCGCCTTCCGGGGACAGGACGGAGATGCGCCCGTCCTGTTCGGTCAGTAGCGTCGCCAGGTTCTCCGGGGTCACGTCGTCAGCGACGAGCTGTGGCTTGCCCGGCACCTTGATCTCCTCGGCCTGCTGAGCCAGCGCAACGGCCTCGGCGGTCAGCTCTGCGCGCTTGTCCGGCTCGGCGTTGGCGGCCTTCGCCGCAGCCTTGTCGGCTGCTGCCTTCGCCAACTTCGCGGTGGTCTCTGCCTCAGCGCGTGCCGGTCCCGACAACTCCACCAGGGACTTCTCCACTGCCATCAGAGGCTCGGTCATCAGGGCGAAAACCGCGGACTTGCGGTTGCCGGGATCGAGAGCGACGGCGGTGTAGATGTTGACCGGCTCGCGCCACCGGCCGCGCACGCAGACGGTGGCGCGGCCTCCGGCGGCGGTCGCGATGACGGCCAGGGCAATGCATCCGGCGAGGTCCGCCGGGGTCTGGGTCTCCTCGGCAACGGCCGCGACCATGTGGCTCAGCCAGTCGGGGAGTGCTTCGACGGGGAAGGCGGGGAGGTCTCGGCGGGCCTTGAGCGGCACCGGCTCGTCCCACACCGGCCCGGTCAGCTCCTCGGCCGCCTCGGCGTCGAAGCCTGCCCACAGGTCCGTGTCCGGCACGCTCATGCGGCAGTCCTCCTCTCTACTGCGGGGGCGTTGTGCGGGCAGTGCCCTACTCGTGCGCGGCCGTTCAGGGCAGCGACGGCGGCGCGGCCGCGGGCGTGTTCGTGGTGGCCGCACAGGCACAGCCAGTCGGCTACCGGGATCTCGCCCCGGTCCAGGCCGCGGACCGTCAGACCGCGCTGGATGCCCGTGACGGTGATGTTCTGCGGGTCAGGACGAAGGGCATGAACGGACGCCCTTCGGGCGACGCCCTTCGGCGCACCAACGCGGGACGGAGTAAGGGTCGGTTCGGCGAGGCTGAGCGGTGCGGGGGCGGACGGAGTGCTCTTAGTAGGGGGATGTGGGCGGGAGGTCACGCCGTCCTCCGGGTGCCGCTGTTGTGCTGGATGGACCAGTTCAGGGCGCTGGTGAGGGCCGAGCGGTACTCGTGCGGCTTCTGGCCGGCCGCTTCCGCCCCCCTACTAAGAGCCTCCTCGACTTCCTCCCGCGTGAGGTCGCCGGACGCGATCAGCCGCCCCAGTGCTCGCGCGGCCCTGACCAGGGCAGCATTGCGCTGCCCCTCGGGGGCGGAGGCAACGTTCTCCTCCTCGTAGCGCAGCGCCGCCGCGGCATAGCGCCCAACTCGGCTCGGCAGTACGCGACTTACGGCCTTTGCGGGCTTCTGAGGGGGCTTGAGAGCGTCGAGGAGCCACCCGGGCAACGGAAGTACCGGCGCGGCATCCTCAACCGTGTAGGCGCCACTGTGGACGATGCTGCCAGGGGCGACCACGTAGCCGCCCCACGCCCGGGTGTCGATCAGCGGCCCGAGCATGCCCGCCGAGTTGCTCAGCCGGACGCCGGCCGGGGCGGTGAAGTACAGGTGCCGCCCCCCGCTTGCAGTCCGCACCGTGCGGGTGGCGGGAACGGGCTGCCCGGTGCGCTCGCAGAGCGCCTTAAAGGTCGTCACGCCGCAAGGCGTGCCCTTCTTGCTGTTGCTCTTGGGCATGTCGAGGTCCACGACGACCAGCCCGGACGGACCGGTGGCGATGCCGACGTTGAAGGGGAGGGCGGACCAGGCGGCGCGGATGCGGTCGGGGTCGGTGGTGGCGCGCTGCTCCCACTTGCGGTGACCGCTCGCGCAGTCGCCGACGCCGGGGCAAGACGCCTCACCGTGCAGTGCCGGCCGCTTGTCGCCGGGCCGCAGCGGGATGACCGCCCAGCCTTGCTCGGCGGCGTCGAGCGCTGCACGCAGCAGCGCCGGGCGGGGTTCATGCGTCATGCTGGATGTCTCCTGTTCTGTGCAATGAGCGGAGAGACCAGGGCGGCCGCGGATCTTTGGCGAGAGGCGCGGCCGCCCTGGGCGTTGCTAGCTGTTGCTGCTGGCCCACGGGTCGTCCATCTGCTCGGCGATCCAGTGGGCGTACTGCTGGCGGACGTAGGCGCGCGGGTCGCAGCCCCGGGGCGCCTGGTCGATGTCCAGCAGGACGATGGCGGTCGCCTCGGCGTCCTCCGCGGCGCAGGTGTCCTGGTCGGGGTCATCGCGCAGGGCGACGCGGTCCAAGAGCGCGGCGTGCCGCAGGTACCAGTCCCGGTCCAGCTCGTCGGCGGAGGCGTTGGCGGTGCTTTCGGTCCACGCCTGTTCGTAGGCGATGGTCGGGGCGTTGGCGTACGCCGCTTCGGGCGTGGGCCACTTCTGGGCCAGGCGGCGGGCCGCTTCGTAGGTGTCGGCGGCCATGTCGTCGAGGGTGACGAGCAGTGCGTCGAGCTGGCGGCGGGTGATGTCGCAGGTGTGGGGCTTGGTCCAGCCCGGGCAGTCCAGTTCGACGGTCACGATCTCGTTGTCGCTGAAGTTCACGTCAGCTCTCCTGGTGAGTGGTGCGCTTGGGTTGCGATGACTCTGTGTGGCAGGGAGGGAGGTAGGGGCCCGTCGAGAACCGCGTTTTCGGGCCTCTGGGTGCCTCGGGGAGGCTGCCTCCCTGCCTCCCTGGTTGCGGCATAGCCGCTGATCAGGCCGTATGTGGAGGGTGAGGGAGTCGGTCAGGGAGAACTCCCTCCCTCCCTGACCGACTCCCTTCACAGAGCGTTGATTTCCTCGGCGTCCGCGGCCTGGTCCGCTTCGTGCTCGGCGAGGGCTTCGAAGACCCGGGCGCGGCTGATGTGCATCAGGCCGCCGGTCTTGTACGGCTCGGCGCCGTAGGGCGCCAGGGCGGCCTTGAGCTTCGCGGCGGTCCACTCCCCGTACCGGGCGGGGTTGCGTGTGGCGAGGCGGGCCCGCACGTGGTCGCTCAGCAGCACCCGGGGCTGCCCGTCAGCCTCGGCGAAGACCGCGGCGACGGCCCGCAGATCCCGCAGCTTGTCCTCCGGCCCGGTGGCGTCCTCGGCGGCCGGCGCCGCTGCCATGCCCTCCCGGAGGGCGAGGGCGCGGGTGACGACGGGGGTGACTTCGTCGGTCTGGGAGTCCTTGCGGACGTAGTAGGACCGGATCAGCTCGAACGCGTTTTTCGTGAATCCCACGGTCAGTGCCGTGCCGATGTTCTCCGCGGGGTTCAGTGTGGTGGCGGTGATGCCGGCGCGATGCTTGCCGGTGCCCAGCAGGCCGTCGTTGGCGACGTGGTCGCCGACCGCGAACGCCACACGATGGCTGGTGTTGCGGGTGACGTCCTTCGGGATGCTGTCGGCGGTCGGGGAGACGGTGACCCAGATCAGGGTGATGCCGACCTTGCGGGCCTTCTTCATCACCTTCACCGCCAACTCGGCAGCCTCGGCCCCGTACTTCTTGTGCATGAACAGTTCGTGGCACTCGTCGAAGACCACGACCTTCGGGCGCATCCGCGGGTCGCGTTGGGCAACTTCGCGGGTGAGTTTGACGTTCTCGCCGCCGAGTTCCTCCAGCAGCTTGCCGCGCTGGGTGACCTCATCCTTCAGCCCCCGCAGGGCCTTGAGGGCTGCTTCGATCTGCTCGTCCTCGTCGCCCTTGACCAGGGTGCGCAGGCGGGGCTTCATCGGGTCGTAGTCGACGTTGTAGGCCATGACGTAGGCCTCGATCTCGACCAGCGGGTCGAGCATCGCGCCCAGCAACAGGGCGATGACCAGGGAGGACTTACCCGAGCCCATGATGCCGCCGACCATGTAGTTGCAGGCCATGAGCCTGCCGAAGACCGGCTCCCCGCGCTGGGAGACGCCGATGGGCACGCCCTTGAAGTAGTCGGCGTCCCCGCCCTCCAGCAGCGGCCACGGCGGCACCTTGCCGGACAGTGAGCCCTGGTCGGCGACCCACAGGTCGAGGACGCCGGGCATGTCGCTGGGTTCGGTCGGCCAGACCTCGACCGGCAGGCGCATCAGGTTGTTCGCCAGGACTTTCTTCTTGCCGTTGATCATCTCGACTGTGACGCCCATCGGCGTTTGCAGACGGGTGTGCCAGCCGTTGCCCATCCGGGTGGTGGGCGAGACCCAGCGCGGCTGCCAGCCCTGCTTGAACGCCTGATTCAGCGGCCCGATCCCCAGGTGCCGCAGAGCGTCGAGGATGGCGCCTTCATCGGGCACGACGTCCCGCTTGTCGCCCTCGCCCTCGGGGGTGGCCCATGCGGGGGCGGGCCCGCGCGAGCGGCCCACGGCCCACAGGCCCAGCAGCGCCAGCCACGGGGCCGCGGCCACCAGTGGGCCCCAGACGACGCCGACGACGATGCACACGGTGTGGATGAACTCGATCAGACCCTTGGTCGGGGCGATCACGTCACTGAGCTGCCCGTCATCGCTGCACGCCATGGCCATACCGATGGCCAGCAGCACCCCCTCCAGCACCCCCGCACCGATCAGGGCACTCTTGGCCATGTCCGGCACGCCCTTGATCAGCGCCATACGCCGATCGTGACGTTCCTTGCGGAACCGATCGGCCTTGTCCTGCCACTCGGCAACGGCCGCGGTGTCGCCGGCCGCCGAGGCGGCGGCAATCATCCGCTGATGCACGGCCGTGGTCCGCCCATCCCACGCCCGGCGAGCCAGAACCACCGTCCCGCCAGCGACGTAGGAACTGTGCCGGGCGACCAGGCGGCCCGCCTGACGCGTCGGCTCGTGCGCGGCCGCCAGGCGCATAACGCGGGCGGTACGCGCCCAGGTCGAGGGCTTGGGAGCCTCGGCGGCGGGGGTGGTGGCTTCCTGCGGCTCACTGGGGCCCTCGGGCGCCGGGTCGGCGGGCTTGACCAGGGATACCGGGGGCGGTGCCGCCGCCGTGGTGGTGCGGGCGGCGCGGTGTTCGTCGAGGTCGTGCACGGTACCCATCGGCTCAGCCGCGGGTTCGGTCATGATGGTGTCTCCTGTCGCTGCTGAAGGCGGTGCAGGGAAAGAGCCCGGGGCGGCCGGATTCCTTGGCCGGGTGCGGCCGTCCCGGGGCGTAGCTACGCGGTCTCGGCCCGCTTGGCGGCGGTGTCGAGGATGCGCTCGACCTTGCGCTGAAGGTCGGACAGGTCAACGTCCTCACCCGCCAGGGAGCGCTTGCACATGCGGGCGGTCAGAAGGGTGACCTTGGCCTTCTCGGCGGCGGTCAGCGGAGGTTCCTGGGCCATGACGCTCCGATCTGAAGCCGGACTGTCCAGCTCCCCTCACCGCCCGTACGAGACGGGCGGATCGGGCAGCCGTCAGCCGCGCTTGCGACGCGCCTTGGCGACGTTCTCAGCGGCGGCCTTGCCATCTGGCCCGCCCAGCGAGCGCACCAGCGAGACCGACCCCCACCCGAGGACGACCACGACGAAGGCAACGACCATGAGCGAGACGGCCATCGAGGAGATGGCGGCGATCAGCAGCGGGCCGAGGTAGACCCCCGCCGCGACCGCCCCGCCACCGACGCCGGCACCAAGGGCGACGCGCTGAACGGTGCGGTCCGGCGGCGCCTGGTGGATGTGCTGCACCACAATCGGTTGCTGGTCGTAGGCGGACGGGGTGGGCAGCGGTTCGGGCCGGTAGACGACCGGCTGTTGCGGCTCTCGTGGGACGGGCAAGGGGTTGTCGAACTGGTAGCGGCGCGGCATCACGGCCCGCCTCCTTTCAGCAGTTCAGCGGCGGTACCACGGCACGTGCTTCTCGGCCTCGTGGACCGCCGCGTTCAGTTCGCGGTAGGTGTCGGTCTCCTCACGGATGCCGGCCGCGATCTCCGCGCGCTGGTTGTCGTGCAGCGCCTTCAGGGCGGTCTTGTGGGCGGTGACGGCGTCGCTGCTGCTGCTCTTGCGTCCGAACATCAAGTCCTCCATGCCGATGGGCCGGGACTGTCCCAGCTCCCCGCCCGCCCCGGTGCAGGCCCGGGGCGGACAGGCAGCCGGTCAGGCCGTGGAGGGGCGGGGCATGGCGTGGCACTGCTCCGCGTGGGACTGGGCCCAGGTGCGCTCGGTACCGGCAGTTGCCGGGACCAGGAAGCGCAGAGCGGCCGCAGCCTGCGCCGGCACCACGCCGTTGCCAAGGGCCTTGAGCTGCTGGGTGCGGGTCAGACCGGGTACGTCGGTGACGTGGCCAGCGGGAAGGCCCATCATCCATTCGACGAATCGGGGGCTCAGGCGATTTCGATCGTCAGTTGCCCAGGGTGCACGGCGGCCGGTCGCCGCTTCCCACCGTGTGATCGCGGTTGTGAAACGGCCCCAGTCAGCGTCGGGTTGCCCCGCGGGTACGTCGGGCTGCTCCGATCCCCGTCGGCCGCCGTCGGTGTCGGCAGCAGCAGCCGCGCCGCATCGAGGAGCGTCATCCCGTACCCCTCGCCGTACGGAGTTCCGTCCGGACGGAAGTTCGCAGTCGTTCCCGGGAACGTGGCGTTCGGCGTCGGCAGCAGGGACACCACCGTTCGTAGGTCCGGGCCGCCCGCCCCGTGCTGTCCTGGGCCGTTGGTGTCCGAGGTCCGGGGTGTCGGCAGCAACCGCGAGGACGAACAGCCGGCGCCGCTCGTGCGGGGCGCCGACCTCGTCCGCGCGTACAACGCACCACCACGCATCGAACCCGAGGGCGGCAAGGTCACACAGGACGCCGTCGAATCCGACTCGAAGGTGGTTTGCGACGTTCTCAAAGACCGCGATGCGGGGTCGTAGAACGCCAAGGGCACGGGCGATGTGCGGCCAGATGTGCCGGTCATCGGAGATTCCCTTCAAGCGGCCAGCGTTGCTGAACGGCTGGCAGGGGTAGCCGCCGCACACGACGTCGACCGGCGCCAGGCCGTGCCAGTCGACGGCGATCAGGTCGCCGACGTTCGGTACCTGCGGGTAGTGGTGGGCAAGGATCCGAGAGGCGCCAGGGTCGTTGTCGGCGACCCACGCCAGGCGGCCGCCGAAGATCTGCTGGACGGCCATGTCCAGGCCGCCGTATCCGGTACACAGCGAGCCGATCCGAAGGCTCATGCCGCTGCCTCCCCGTTCGGAATCGGGTCGGCCTGGTCGCGGCGTTCGGCCCGCAGGGTGTCCCGCAGCCCCCGCGCCTTATCCGGCGCAGTGCGCACGGCTTTGCGGATTGCTTCGGCGGTCAGATCCTCGACCGGCCAATCGGCGGTGACCGATCGGGCCTCGGCGAGCAGCTGCTCGGCGGTCCGCTTCGGTCGGGCCGATCGAGCTGACTTCGGCACCCGACCGGTCGCCCGGCGCGGGCGAGTCGACTCCGCGGCCGCCACCCTCGTGACCGGTCGATCGATCGACTCGACTACCGGCACCGGATCGAGGTCATCCAGCCTCGATTCCGCCTCGATCGGCGCGCTGGGTGTGGGGGTCGATTCCTCCAGCTCAGAGGTAGACCGATTTGCAGGCTCTTCTAGAGATTTCTCCGCATTCGTCGAGTCGGTGTGCGGTTGCTGTGCCTTCCGCATCCGCTGGGCGGACTCGGCGGCGCGCTGGTGCAGCTTGGGGGTCATGCTCGGTTCGTCGCAGCCGTGCACGATCGACCACGCCCGGGCCCAGGCTTCCTCGGCGGGGAGGTCGCCGAACGGGGCGGCGGAGACAAGTCGATTGGCGACGCGCAGCACCTTGCGGTGATGGCGCCGACGCCGTGCCGCGTGGCGTCGGCGGGCGCGCTCGTCGGCGCCACCGGCCGCCGCGGCGATCGTGGAGACCCATTGCCGGATCTCGAACACCGCCGGGCCCAGGACCGTCACGGCCGCCAGCCCGGCGCCGACCGTGGAAGCGTCGGCCGCAGTGAGCCCGTGGCCGGCAAGGGAGAGCCCGTAGCCGTAGTTGATGTGTGCGGCGAACGCGGCGCACGCTACGACCAGGGTGCGCAGCATCCAGCGCACCCAGCCGGGAAGGCCGCGCGCATCGGCGTAGGCGACCCCGGCCGCCATCACCCACGCAGCCCCCTCCAACGCCAGCGGAAGCGGCAGCAGCAACGCCGAGATACCCACGAAGTGCAGGACCTGAGCGGGCAGGGACGCCAGCCCAGAGGCAGCCACCAGGCCCAGGGTGCCGCGCCGGTAGATGTTCTCCGGCGTCAGTGCCGCCGAACGGGCCTCCGCGCGCTCTCGCCGACGCTGCCCACGCGCGGCCCGAGCAGCCTCACGATCGGCCCGCGCCTGCTCCCGCAGCCGGGCCGCGCGCTCATCCTCGGCCCGCCGACGCTCCGCTCGCCGATCCTCGGCCGCCGCAGCATCGAGACGGCGCTGCTCGGCCCGGGCGGCATCGTCGGCGCGCTGCTCTTGGCGGTAGGTACTCAGGCTCACGACCCACCGACCCACGCCAGAGCCCCGGCCACCACCAGCAGCCCGCCGGCAAGGCACGTCAGGTCGATCGCGCGCCGCAACCGACCGAATTTGAGGACCGCGATACGGGACAGCACTGCGATGTGCGCGTCCCGGTTATCCTCGCGCAGAGCATCGCGGATCTCCTCGGGGGTGAGGGTGGCCCACAGCGGGAAGCCCTGCGGCCGGGCCCCGCCGAGGTTGGGCCGGACGGTGAACAGCAGCAGCCCCGCTGCCACCAGCAGCACCGCCACCCCGGCCGCCCCGATCACGAGGGCGGCCCAGGTCAGGTGGCCGTCGGTGGCGACCGACCAGGCCCCGGCGAGCATCGCGCCGATGAACGCCAGCAGCAGGCTGGCCTTGGTGTCGGTACGGGCCAGCTCCGCCTTGACCTCCGCGTGCGCCGCGGTCAGCGCAGTGTCCTGGTAGCTCATGCCCCCACCTCCGGCACGAACGCCGTGGCGGACAGGTTCGACAGCTCCCGCCGAGCCACCAGCACCTTGCGGACCGCCCGGCGGATGCGCTGGGCGTCCACCTCGGACGGCGCCCGGTCGAGCACCATGATTCGCGCGTCCAGCAGCTCGACCTCCGCGGAGATCAGCGGCATCTCGGCGTCAATCGCATCCAGCTCCGCGGCCGTCGGGCCGCGGTCGTACTCGGTGGCGGTAACGACCGCCTGAACAGGAACGATGTACCTCATCGGGTCGTGCTCCTTTGACGAGACGGGACGGCCCAGAAAGCGGCCCCGGGGTGCCTCCCGGGGCCGCGCGCCGTTGGAAAGGGCCGCACAGGGTGTGTGCGGCGGGCCGCTTGGCGGCCGGTGCCCCGGGCCGGATTCGATCCGGCGCCCTTCACGGCTGGATGCCGGGGCGGTGTGCGTCAGAAGGAGTGGGAGATGGTGCCGTGGTGGTCGCCCTTGATGACCGTCATCCCGTCGCCGGAGAAGGTCCGGCTTCCGGTGTCCTGGTCGCCGTGGGTGTCGCCGTCGTGGATGTCGCCGTTGAGGGCGACCGGGCCGGAAGTGTCGGAGATGACCGTTCCGATGTCGCCGTGGTGGTCGCCGTTGATGATGATGCGGGCCATGTCTGCTCCTTTGATGAGAGCGGCCGGTGGTGGCCGCAGTGCCCCGGGCCGGATTCGATCCGGCGCCCTTCACGGCTGAATGCCGGGGCGGTAAGCGGGGGTTAGCGCTGGACGACCGGGCGGTGCATGTCCCGGTGGGTGACCGCGACCCGGAAGCCATCGGCGCGCAGCCTTTCGGCGAGTGCACCGGCGAAGGTGGGGGCGCGGTGGCGTCCACCGGCACAGCCGTCGGCCACGGTGACAACTCCGGCGCTGGGCCCGGCCGCGAACGCGGCAACGGCCGTCGCGGTGGCCTCGACCAGGGCCGCGATGCCGGCCGTGTTCAGCACGGCGGTACGCACCGGCTCATCGGCGGCGGTCATGTACCGCAGTTCCGGGCTGACGTGCGGGTCACGGAAGTGGTGTCGCAAGTCGAGGGTCAGGTCTGCGACAGGCGGTTCGCCATGCAGATAGCCGAACGACAGGATCTCCACAAGGGCGCTCATGAGGACTCCTCGGAGGTGAGAGGGATGATCCGGCTCCCCACACCTCCGCCCGTACGAGCAGCCCCGCGACGGGGCGCCCGGACGGGCGGAGGAGGCAACCGGCCGCCGCACCTGGTGCGGCGGAGTGGTCTAGGTCAAGCGGTGCGCGGGCCTGAGCCGCGCTGGACGCCTTTTGCGGGAGGTGACGGCCCGTCGTACGCGATATGGATCTGTGCCTCAGTCCCGCTCTTCCGAGGAATCGCATCTCGGTCTCTTCGCGCGGCGTGCGTGCCCTTGGGCAGATCCGTTCTTTTGAGTCGGCACGTGTCCCTGACGGGAGATGGCCGACTGGTCTCCGCTCACCTCGGCCGGTGTGGTCACGGCCGTCGCGTCTGTGGCGGATCACGCTGTTGAGTTGGGAACCAGATCGAAAGTGGCGCTCCATCTGGTGCGCACCAGATTGGCATCTGGTGCGCACCAGAGTCAAGAGCTTCGCTGTTTCGAGCGGCGGTTGCCCGCCCTGGCGTGTCTCTAGAAGACCGGTCCGGGAGGGGGTGTCGGTAGCCAACAGGCCTTAACCCCAAGGCTGTTAACCCCTGTTGACCTGCGGTGTTGTGAGGCATGCTGGGGTGGTCAGCGAGCGGATCTATCGCCGGGCGGTGGCCTGTGAGTACAGGACTTCGGAATGCACGGACAGCGCGAGGCTGGTCTCAAGAGCGTCTGGTTCGCGAGATTGAGCAGTACGCCCGACGGCACGTCATGGATGTTGCTTCGACGGCGAGTCTGCGTGTGTACGTGTCTGAGTGGGAGAACGGCAAGCGCAACATCTCCGACCGCTATGCGGCGATTTTGCGGAAACTCCTCGGTGTCATCGACACGGAGTTGAGGGGCGGCGCGACCGAGGTTGCCCCGTCTGGGGTCGACGGGTACGACGAGCTGCTGAGCAGGATCGACGCAGCTAGCAGCGTCAGCCAATCCATGGTGAAGACGTTCAACGACCAGACCGAGCTACTGCGAACCATGGACCGCCAGTTGGGCGCCTCTGCCCTCGTGGACCAAATGGCGGGTCACCTCGCAGCCCTCGAAGACGCGCTGAACTTCGCGGTCCTGCCCAGTGCACGGCGGCCTGTTGCCCTTGCGCTGGCGGGAGCGTCAACGCTGGCTGCATGGCAGGCAATCGATGCCGGGGCGGTCGAGCGAGCCTGGAGGCACTACGAAGTTGCGAAGAGGGCAGCACGTGACGCTGAGGACCGCATGTACCTCACGCACGCCATGGCGGAACAGGCGTACGTGCTCTGTGAGGCTGGCCGGCCGGGGCTCGGCCTTGAACTGGTACGGGACGCGCAGCGCACCCTTGGCCGGGACGGCTCTCCCCGTTTCCGTGCGTGGCTGTACGCCGCGGAAGCAGAGTTGTGCGTCCATGCAGGACTGCCTGATGACTGCCGGCGGGCGCTCGACGCTGCTGCCGCTAGTCTCCCCCCTGGCCATGAGGACCGCGATCCCGAGATGCGAAGCATCTTCCTCAACGAGGCTCACCTAGCTCGATGGCGCGGGAACGCACTTGCCCTGCTCGGTGACGAGGATGCTGTGCGTAGCCTGTACGGCGCCCTGGAAGTCGTCGATCCGTCCTTCGTGCGAGCGCAGGCGGGGCTGCACGCCGACCTCGTACAGGCTCACTTGGCGCGAGCCGAGTACGAGGAGGCGAACAACCATTTGAGGCAAGCGAGGCTGTTGGCGAGTCGCACGGGTTCCGTACGTCAGCGCCGCCGCATTGACCTCCTCAGCGCGCGGCTGTAGCTCCCTGTGTGCCGCGGCTGGCCTGGATGTGGAGCAGGGCGACGAGCGTGCCGGAGCCCATCAGCTCGCCGCGAGCCATCAGGTTCGGAATGTCGCTCAGAGGTACCCACGCAATGTGGCCGGCCTCTTCAAGGTCCGTTGGGTCGCCAACCTGCTCAGCTCCCCGTCCCACGAAAATCTCGTGAGGAGAGTCGACCATGCCGACCATGGGCTGATAGGTGACGATGTGCTCGACCGATTTCGGCCGCCAACCCGTTTCCTCTACGACTTCCCGTACCGCCGTTTCTGCGGGGTCTTCTCCCGCATCCACGATGCCGCCCGGGAGCTCCCATCCCCACTGCTGCGGGACGAAGCGGTACCGGTACATCATCAGCACGCGGTCCTGATCGTCCAGAACCGCAGTCACCGCGACATGGTTGAGCTTCACCACGTGATGTTCGAAGCGTTCCATGCCGGGCGGCTCCACATCCCAGACCTGGAGTTTGACCCAGCGATTGTCGTAGACATCGCGCTCACCATGAATGCGCCAAGGCTCCAGCCCCTCAGGAGTTTCGACACTCGCGGCGGGCACTCGATACGAGCTCCGGCCGCGAACCTCCAAGGCGCCCTCTGCTACGAGGCGGGCCAGCACTTGCCGAAGTGCCGTCCGGCCGATGCCGAGTTCCTCCACGAGAGTGCGCTCGGACGGCATCTTGTCGCCCGGGGCGTACTCGCCTGAGGCGAGCCGTGCACGAATCGTCTCGTAGACCTTGGCTGTCTTCGGTCCCATCCGCAGGGCACTCTCCCTCTTGAGGTGGTGCGTACCAGCGTAGCGGGCAAGAGTCACGCTGCCTCCGGTCGTATCTCGGGTCATTCCGCACGGCGATTTCGGGGCGGCACGGGGGCGGCCTTGGGGCCGTCTGTGGGCCGTCTGATGACGGCCCACGCTGACCATCGACCGCCAACAACGACCGTTGTGGCGTGACGCGACGAACGGTGTTTCCCCGGCTATACCCAGCTGTCGAACCACATCCGGTGGTGCCAGGCGCTCTTCGGGATCGGCAGGCCCGTGTAGAGCGGATAGAAGTAGATGAAGTTCCAGATGATGAGCAGGACCAGGACGCCGGCCCCCACGGCCCCGATGGTGCGGCGGCGCTCGGTCGCCCCCGGTGGCCCGATGAGCGCGCCGATCATCATGGCCAGCGCCAGGCACAGGAACGGCACGAAGACGACGGCGTAGAAGAGGAAGATCGTGCGCTCCTGGTAGAGGAACCAGGGGAGGTAGCCGGCGGCGACCCCGCAGGCGATGGCGCCGGCCCGCCAGTCCCGCTTGAACAGCCAGCGGTACAGGACGTAGAGCAGCGCGAAGCAGGACGCCCACCACAGCAGCGGGGTGCCCAGCGCCAGGACCTCGCGGGCGCAGCCCTCGGCCGCGGTGCAGCCGTCCTGGCCGAACTTGGGGTCCTCGTAGAAGTACGACACCGGGCGGCCCAGGACCAGCCAGCTCCAGGGGTTGGACTGGTAGGTGTGCGGGGTGGTCAGTCCGGTGTGGAAGGCGTAGACCTCGGTCTGGTAGTGCCACAGGCTGCGCAGCCAGTCCGGCAGCCAGGTCCAGCCGGCCGCCCGGCCCTCCGGGGTGGTGGCCCAGTCGCGGTAGTAGCCGCCCTTGGTGGCGATCCAGCCGGTCCAGGACGCGAGGTAGGTGGCCAGGGCGACGACGACGGTGGAGCCGAAGGCGGCCAGCACGTCGCGGCGCAGCGCCGAGCGGAACGGGCGCCGGGCACCGGCCGTGCGGCGGGCCGCGACGTCCCAGAGGAACGACATCAGGGCGAACGCCGCGAGGAAGTACAGACCGTTCCATTTGGTGGCGGAGGCCAGGCCCAGGCAGAGGCCGGCCGCGATCCGCCAGGGCCGCCACCCCAGCAGAAGCCGGTCACCGACGTCGTCGTCCGGGCGGGCCACGCCGTCCGGACTCACCGGAAGCGCCGCCGCGAGCCGGGCGCGGGTGCGGTCCCGGTCCACCAGGAGGCAGCCGAACGCGGCCACCACCCAGAACATCACGATCAGGTCGAGCAGTGCGGTGCGGCTCATCACGAAGTGCAGGCCGTCCACCGCCAGCAGCGTCCCGGCCAGGCAGCCCAGGGCCGTCGACCGCATCAGCCGCCGCCCGATCCGGCAGATCAGCAGCACCGACAGGGTGCCGAGCAGCGCCACCATGAACCGCCAGCCGAAGGGGTTCATCCCCAGCGCCCACTCGCCGACCGCGATCAGCCACTTGCCCATCGGGGGGTGCACGACGTACGAGTGCTCCGGCGAGAGCAGGATCTGCGGCGGGTGGGCCACCAGCGCGTCGTTGGCGTTCTTGGCCCAGGTGCCCTCGTAGCCGTACTGGAGCAGCGACCAGGCGTCCTTGGGGTAGTACGTCTCGTCGAATATCACCTTGCGCGGGCTGCCGAGGTTCCAGAACCGCAGCGCCCCCGCGAACAGCGCCACCAGCAGCGGGCCGCCCCAGCCCGACCAGCGCGCCAGCCGGGCCGCCGCGTCCGGACCCGCGCCGAACACCGCCCACAGCCGGCCGCCCGATGTGGGGAACGCGGGCACCAGCCGGGTCCGGACGTCGGCCGGCGGCGCGGCCGGATATCCGAATCGGCGCAGCCGCCGCTGCCAGACGGGGGGCTGCCGGGCCGGCTCCGGAGCGGCGTGCGCGACGGCGTCGGTCGCGGTGGTGTCACTCGTCACCCGGCCCATCGTAGGGAAGCAGCCTGTGGACCGGTGCGGAGCGCCACCGGCGGATGCCCGGCGGGCCGGGGCTGACCGGGGCGGGTCGGCGGGCCGGTGGTGTCCTGGGAGGATGGGCGGGTGACTGGAGTGCTGGTACTTGCAGGGACGCCCATCGGCGACATCGCGGACGCGCCGCCGCGGCTCGCCGCCGAACTGGCCGCCGCCGAGGTGATCGCCGCCGAGGACACCCGGCGGCTGCGCCGGCTGACCCAGGCGCTGGACGTGACGCCCACCGGCCGGATCGTGTCCTACTTCGAGGGCAACGAGGCGGCCCGTACGCCGGAGCTCGCCGACGCGCTGGCCGGCGGCGCCCGGGTGCTGCTGGTCACCGACGCCGGGATGCCGTCGGTCTCCGACCCGGGCTACCGGCTGGTGGCGGCGGCCGTCGAGCGCGGCATCAAGGTCACCGCCGTACCGGGCCCGAGCGCGGTGCTCACCGCGCTGGCCGTCTCCGGACTGCCGGTGGACCGCTTCTGCTTCGAGGGCTTCCCGCCGCGCAAGGCCGGCGAACGGCGCTCCCGGCTGCGCGAGGTCGCCGACGAGCGGCGCACCCTGGTGTATTTCGAGGCGCCGCACCGGCTCGACGACACCCTCGCCGCGATGGCCGAGGTCTTCGGCGCGGACCGCCGGGCCGCGGTCTGCCGCGAGCTGACCAAGACGTACGAGGAGGTCAAGCGCGGGACGCTGGGTGAGCTGGCGGCCTGGGCGGCCGAGGGCGTACGGGGCGAGATCACGATCGTCGTCGAGGGCGCCCCCGAGAGCGGGCCGCAGGAGCTGGCGCCCGAGGAGCTGGTGCGCCGGGTGCGGGTCCGCGAGGAGGCGGGCGAGCGGCGCAAGGAGGCCATCGCGGCGGTCGCGGCGGAGGCGGGGCTGCCCAAGCGGGAGGTCTTCGACGCGGTGGTCGCGGCGAAGAACGCGGAGAAAAGCGCCCCGTAGGCGGAGAAAGACGCCCCGCAGAAGCCCCTTACCGGGGGCTCACCGGCCACTCCGAAACCGGCCGCCGAAGAATAATGCGCAGGCCACGGAGAAAACCGACTCATCAGAAGGTAAATGACTGGCCGGAAAGGTAAAGCGCAGGCCGAGGCGTTGGGGTGATTTTCCTACCGTCGGCCAAATCTGCGCCAATACCGTCGGAGACCTGCTGCATTGCGCCACGGAAAGGCGTCCACTGGGGGAGGGACGAACCGTTCCCGAAGACCTTGTCCAGCGGACAAGAGGAGCGCACATGAGCGAGATCGCTAAGACCACCGCGGCGAACGCCACCGGCGTCCACCCCATCCCCCAGCCCGAGCCCTCCGCCCACGAGGCGTACTCCTTCGCCTGCATGAAGTGCGGATACGGCTGGGAGCAGGCGTACGAGATAGTCCACCAGCTCGACACCAAGGGCCGTGAGCGGGTCGTCTACTACACGGACGGCGAGCGGGTGCCGTCGCCGCTGACCTGCCCCACCTGCCTGAGCTGCGGCAGCAACGTCGTACGCATCATGCGCTCCGGACAGGTCTCGATGGTCTCCCACGCGATCGCGAACATGCACCAGCGCCAGCCCGCCGGCGAGAAGGGCCCCCGGGCCGAGAAGCACGACAGGAACGAGAAGAAGGGGACGCCGGCCGCGGAGCGCACCGGCAGCACCGCCGAGGCGCCCCCGGAGGCCGGCAAGCACCACTGGCACCTCTCCGACCTGCTGCACCCCTTCCAGCACCACCGCCGGTGAGGCCCGGCCGCGGCCCTCGTAGGATCGCGGCCATGGCACCGCAGGACAAGAACACCCCGCCGCCGCTGCCCGAGCCCCTTCGGGTGGCGGTCGCGGACTCGCACACCCACCTGGACATGCAGGACGGGACGGTCGACGAGGCCCTCGCCAAGGCCGCCTCCGTCGGTGTGACGACGGTCGTCCAGGTCGGCTGCGACATCAAGGGCTCGCAGTGGGCCGCCGAGACCGCCGCCGCGTACGAGAGCGTGCACGCCACCGTCGCCCTGCACCCCAACGAGGCCCCCCGGATCGTCCTCGGCGATCCCGACGGGTGGTCGCGGCAGGGCGCGCGCGAGCCGGGCGGGGACGCCGCGCTGGACGAGGCCCTCGCGGAGATCGACCGGCTCGCCGCCCTGCCCCAGGTCCGCGGCGTCGGCGAGACCGGCCTGGACCACTTCCGCACCGGCCCCGACGGCATCGCCGCCCAGGAGCGGTCCTTCCGCGCCCACATCGAGATCGCCAAGCGGCACGGCAAGGCCCTGGTCATCCACGACCGCGAGGCCCACGAGGACGTGCTGCGGATCCTGCGCGAGGAGGGCGCGCCCGAGCGGACCGTCTTCCACTGCTACTCCGGCGACGCCGAGATGGCCAGGACCTGCGCCGCGGCCGGCTACTTCATGTCCTTCGCCGGCAACGTCACGTTCAAGAACGCCCAGCCGCTGCGCGACGCCCTCGCCGTCGCCCCGCCGGAACTCGTCCTGGTCGAGACCGACGCCCCCTTCCTCACCCCCGCCCCGTACCGCGGACGGGCCAACGCCCCTTACCTCATTCCGGTCACCCTGCGCGCGATGGCCGACGTCAAGGGGATGACCGAGGACGCCCTGGCGACGGCCGTGGCGGCCAACACGGCACGCGCCTTCGGGTACTGATCACCGCGCCCGCCGCCGTCACCGCGGCGGGCCGGACGTCCCCCGAAGTGACCACTTTCCGTATCGATCCGACTTTGGAGAGTGGTCGACGCTCGGCTAGCCTCCGCCCGTCAACCGCATCCGTGGCATGTGGAGCGCGCCGTGAGTCTTCCGCAGAGCAGCAGCCACCGCGCCGCGCGCGGCCGTCGCAGACGCCGCGCCGAACGCCCCGAAGCCCTGCGGCGGCTGCTGCCCCGGGCCGCGGTCGTCGCCTTCCTCGCCGGCGGCACCACCGCCTTCATCGCCCATGACAAGGCCGTCCGGCTCAGCATCGACGGCACCCCCCGCACCCTGCACACCTTCGCCGACGACGTCGAGGACCTGCTGGCCGACGAAGAGCTCGGCATCGGCGACCACGACATCGTCGCGCCCGCCCCCGGCAGCACCCTGCACAGCGGCGACCACGTCGTGGTCCGGCACGGCCGCCCGGTCGTGCTCACCATCGACGGCCGGCGCCACCAGGTGTGGACCACCGCCGACACCGTCGCCGGCGCCCTCCACCAGCTCGGGGTGCGCGCCGAGGGCGCCTACCTCTCCACCTCCCGCTCCCGCCGCATCGAGCGGCACGGCATGGAACTGGCGGTCCGCACCGAACGCACCGTCGTCTTCGTCGCCGACGGCCGCGAACACCGCGTCCGCACCAACGCCGCCACCGTCCGCGAGGCCCTCGCCGAGGCCGGGCTGGCCCTGCGCGACCAGGACACCACCTCCGTACCGCCGGACAGCTTCCCGCGCGAGGGCCAGACCGTCTCCGTGCTGCGGATCACCGGCGGCAAGGAGGTCCGCGAGGAGCCCGTCCCGTTCCGCACGGTCAAGCGCACCGACCCGCAGCTGGCCCGCGGCACCGAGGCGATCGTCCAGCAGGGGCGGCCCGGCGTGCGGCGGGTCACCTACCGGCTGCGCACCGTCAACGGCGTCAAACAAAAACCGAAACGGCTGCACAGCGAGATCGTCCGGGCGCCCCGCCCGCAGATCGTGCACCTCGGCACCAAGGAACTGCCGCTCTCCGTACGCGGCGCCGACCACCTCGCCTGGGGCGCCCTGGCGCGGTGCGAGGCCGGCGGCCGGCCCGACGCGGTCGACTCCTCCGGCACCTACGGCGGGCTCTACCAGTTCGACGTCGCCACCTGGCACGCCCTCGGCGGCCGCGGCCGTCCCCAGGACGCCCCCGCCGAGGAACAGACCTACCGGGCCAAGAAGCTCTACATCAGCCGGGGGGCGAGCCCGTGGCCGGTGTGCGGCCGTAAGCTTCACGGGTGAGCAAGAGTACGACCGACGAGTCCGGCCCGCTGCTGGGTCCCGCCGACATCCGCGAACTGGCCGCGACGCTGGGCGTACGCCCCACCAAGCAGCGCGGCCAGAACTTCGTCATCGACGCCAACACCGTCCGCCGGATCGTGCGGACCGCCGATGTCCGGCCCGACGACGTCGTCGTCGAGATCGGCCCCGGCCTCGGGTCACTGACCCTGGCCCTGCTGGAGACCGCCGACCGGGTCACCGCCGTCGAGATCGACGACGTCCTGGCGGCCGCGCTGCCGGCCACCGTCGCCGCCCGGCTGCCCGAGCGCGCCGACCGCTTCGCGCTGGTGCACAGCGACGCCCTGCACGTCACCGAACTTCCCGGCCCCACGCCCACCGCGCTGGTCGCCAATCTGCCCTACAACGTCGCGGTGCCCGTACTCCTCCACATGCTCGCCACCTTCCCCGGCATCGAGCGCACCCTGGTCATGGTCCAGTCCGAGGTCGCCGACCGGCTCGCCGCCCGCCCCGGCAACAAGGTCTACGGCGTGCCGTCCGTCAAGGCCAACTGGTACGCCGACGTCAAGCGGGCCGGCGCCATCGGCCGCAACGTCTTCTGGCCCGCCCCCAACGTCGACTCCGGCCTGGTCTCCCTGGTCCGCCGGGAGCGGCCGGTGGACACCACGGCCGGCCGCGAGGAGGTCTTCGCCGTCGTCGACGCCGCGTTCGCCCAGCGCCGCAAGACGCTGCGGGCCGCGCTGGCGGGCTGGGCCGGCTCGGCCGCCGCGGCCGAGGCCGCGCTGGTCGCCGCCGGCGTCTCGCCGCAGGCCCGCGGCGAGGCACTGACGGTCGAGGAATTCGCACGGATCGCGGAGAACCGGGAGGCGGGCAAGTGACGACGACGGTGACGGTACGGGTCCCCGCGAAGGTCAACGTCCAGCTGGCGGTCGGCGCCGCCCGCCCCGACGGCTTCCACGACCTCGCCAACGTCTTCCTCGCGGTCGGCCTCTACGACGAGGTCACCGCCACCCCCGCGGACACCCTGCGGATCACCGCCGAGGGCCACGACGTCGACCGGATCCCGCTGGACCGGACGAACCTGGCCGCCCGCGCCGCCGAACTCCTCGCCGCCCGCTACGGCCGCAGCCCCGACGTCCACCTCCACATCACCAAGGACATCCCGGTCGCCGGCGGCATGGCCGGCGGCAGCGCCGACGCCGCGGGCGCCCTGCTGGCCTGCGACGCCCTCTGGTCCACCGGCGCCTCCCGGGACGAACTCCTCGACCTCTGCGCCGAGTTGGGCAGCGATGTGCCGTTCAGCCTGGTCGGCGGCGCGGCGCTGGGCCGGGGCCGCGGGGAACTGCTCACCCCGCTGCCGCTCGGCGGCGCCTTCCACTGGGTCTTCGCGGTCGCCGACGGCGGACTGTCCACCCCGGCCGTCTACCGCGAGTTCGACCGGCTGACCGCCGGCACCGCCGTCCCGGAGCCCGAGGCCGACCCCGCGCTGCTCGCCGCCCTCGCCGCCGGCGACACCGCGGCCCTCGCCGCCGCCCTGACCAACGACCTGCAGGCCGCGGCCCTCTCGCTGCGCCCGTCCCTGGCCGCCACCCTGGACGCCGGCACCGCGGCCGGCGCCCTGGCGTCCCTGGTCTCCGGCTCGGGACCGACCACCGCCTTCCTGGTCAAGGACGCGGAGTCGGCCCAGGCCGTCGCGGCGGCACTGCTGGCGTCGGGGACCTGCCGCGCGGTGCGGGTGGCGGACTCTCCAGCGGCGGGGGCGACCGTCATCTAGAGCGGGGCGGGGCGGGGTGAGCCGGGGCGGACGGTCCGGTTACCTCCCGTAGGGGGCGTTCGAACGGGTCCCGTAGGGGACGCGAGGCCCCCCTGCGGGGCCACAACGGGGCTGGGGCGGGCAATATTCCCGCGGCCCGCGGCCCCCGCCCGCCCCGTACGTCTCAACTGCGGGGCAGCGCCGCACCCTTGACGGCGGAAACGAAGGACGCCCAGGCCGCGGCGGGAAAGACTATCGCCGGCCCGTGCGGGTCCTTGGAGTCACGGACGGGGACGACGCCGGGGAGGCCGTCGACCACCTCGACGCAGTTTCCGCCGTCACCGTTGGTGTAGGTGCTCTTGCGCCAGACGGCGGTGCTCAAGTCAATGCGGTTGCTGGTCATTTCGGTAACCTCAGTTGACGAAGTGGTCGAACTCGCCGTTCTTCACGCCGAGGATGAAGGCGGCGAGCTTCTCCGGGGTGGTTCTGACGATCACGTGGGGATCGTCGCTTTCGCGTAGGAGTATTTCACCCGAATCTCTGGCCGTTTCGAGGCACTGCTCACTGTTGCCGCTGGAGAAGCTGGACTTCTGCCACTTGATTTCTCTGCTCATACCTTGGCTCTCACAATTCCCTTGCGATGTGTCGGATAACATTTCGCGACTCTTCGGGCGTGAGCGCCGCCTGATCAGCGACGCCGAGCTGCGCGCGATAGCGGTCAAGGTCAGCGGCTGCATCCAAGTAGCGGCCGCCCAAGGGGGTGTCGATGTGTGCGGTGTCGAGCTGTGGGACGACGCCGCTCGCGTACATCACCGTCTGCGTCACGTCGACGAAGTCCTCGCTGGTAAATGGGATGACCCGGAGAGCCAGGCCCGGCCGCTCGGACATGGACAAGAGGTGTTCGAGCTGCCTGCGTGCAACCTTTCGCCCGCCTACGCGCATGCGCAGCGCTGCCTCATGCACGATGGCCTCGAATTTCGGTGGTTCATCTCGTTCCAAGATGCCTCGCCGCTTCATGCGATGCTCGACCCGGGCCTTCAGCTCGTCGTCGGGAAGCCGTGGAATCGCGCTGGCGAAGAGGGCGTGCGCGTATTCCTCGGTCTGGAGAATGCCGGGAAACGTGACAGGTTGTAGGCACCGCAGTGCGGTGGCGTGGTGTTCAAGCTCGGCGATGTCGAGGAATCCGGGAGCGAGGATGCCGCGATAGTCGTCCCACCAGTGCTGTCCGCGATGCTCGCGCGCTATGGCGCACAGCGCTTCGACGAGGGCCTCGTCGTCGCAGGCATAGAAGACGGCGAGCCGGCGGATGCGGTCCTCGCTGACTCCGACGCGGCCCGCCTCGATGTGACTGATCTTGGCTTGGTCGGTCGAAACCAGCCCCGCCGCCTCTCGGGCGGTCTTGCCCGCGCGTTCCCGCAACTTCCGCAGCTCGCCCCCGAGTCGGGCTTGGCGGGCCGTTGGGTTGTCCCTTGGCGGCATGTCACCTTCCCCTGTCCGCGCACAGTGTCGCGCCTAACGGTGCCACGTTCCACCCAACCTGATTAACCCCGAGCGACAACCTTGCCCCGGGGCATATATGCCCCTACGGTCCGGGTAGTGCCGCGTCGCACGCCGCGGCCTCCGGAAGTGCCGCCGCCTGCATACCCGTTGGGCCGCCCAAGGGGCGGTCCCTGCGTCAGTGCGCCGAACCGAACGCAGCGCACAGGAAGGTGTAGCCGTATGCCCATCCATCACCAGTCCACCCCCGAAGACGTCCACGACAGCGCCGAGGAGCTGCGTACCGCGCTCAAGGACAACGGGATCACGCTGCCGTCGCTCGGTGTCGATCTGCCCGGCCTCGCGGGCAGTTACGCCGTCCCGCTCGTCGCCCTCGGTAACTGCAACGCGGTCACCGCGCGCAAGCTCGCCGAGGTTCTCCGCAAGGCGGCCGCGCGGTGAACGGCATGGCGGAATGGCTCCGAACGCGCCTTGACGCGCTGCTGAGTTGGTTACTTCCGGGGCGGGGCGGTCATCGAGGGAGCAGCGGTACCGGCGTCCTTTGCGGCACGGCCGTCGCGACCGCCACCGTCGCCTCGACGGCGCCCCGGGCGCCGCGCCGCCTGGTGCACGTCCGCCGGGTGCCGCCCGGTCTGCTCCTGTTGTGCGGGGAGGACAGCCGCCTCGTCCGGCCGTACGTGCGCGCGCCGAAGGCATGCCAGAGCCCGCCGGCCCACGACGTCAGGCGCCGGGAGCTGGCGGAGCGGGTGCGGATGCTCAACGCATGGTCGTCCGGTGGGTGCGGGCGGCGGTGACCCCGGGGCTTGCAGGGCTTGCAGGGTCTACTGGGGCTGATCGGCGGCCGCTGCTGCCAGTACTCCTGCCACCAGGTGTCCTGCCGCCACCGCGGACCCGTCGTTGGTCGGGACGCAGCGGTCCGTCGTCGGGTCGTAGGCGGTCATGATCACACCGGCGTGGTCGGTGTCCGGCTCCTGCAACGTCACCGGGCGGCCCGCGGCGCGCAGCGCCCCGGCAAGGTCGCGGGAGTACTGGGGTGCCACGATCGGGTCGCGGCTGCCGTGGACGAGGTGCACCGGGACGGCCGGGTCCCGGCCCGCGGCGAGGTCGGCCAGCGGGGTGCTCCCGGTGGTGCGGGCCGGCAGGTCGTAGCGGCCCGCTACACCCACCACCGACCTCGGCCGCCACTCCTCCGCAACCTCGGGCCGCAGCGCGACCCCCAGCGCGGCGCCGGCCCCCGCCGACCAGCCGGCCAGCACGAAGGACTCCCCGTTGCCGCCCAGCCCGCCCGCTTCCTTGCGGGCGAAGGCCAGCGACTCCAGGAGCTGCGACCGGCCGCCGTCCGCGGCGTCCGAGCGCCAGTCCGGTACGAGGACCAGCAGACCGCGCGCCGCCGCGGTGCGCGCCAGGGGTTCGAGGACGTCGCGTTCGTCGGGGCCGATGCCGTGCCAGAGGAGGACGGTGGGCAGCGGTCCGGCCGCCCCCGCGGGGCGGTGGACGTCCAGCTGTTTGCCGTCCGGGCCGTAGACCAGCCCGCTTTCCGTTTCCACTGTCGTGCCCGTGTCAGGTGTCTCAGGAGTGGCGGAAGTCATGATGATCACGCTATCCAACCCCGCCGCTGCCCCTCAGCCGCTTTCCCCGTCAGGGTGCTTCCGTGGGCCGACTACGCTGGGAAGGTCGATCGATGCGAAGCGCAGGAGTGAGATGGCCGTCAACCTCGTCAATCTGGAAGCCGTCGGCAAGGTCTACGGGACCCGTGCCCTGCTCGACGGTGTTTCCCTCGGCGTCAACGAGGGGGACCGGATCGGCGTCGTCGGGCGCAACGGCGACGGCAAGACGACCCTCATCCGGATCCTGGCCAAGCTGGAGGGCGCCGACGACGGCCGGGTGACGCACGCCGGCGGGCTGCGGCTCGGCGTGCTGACCCAGCACGACTCGCTCGACCCGGCCGCCACCATCCGGCACGAGGTCATCGGCGACCTCGCCGACCACGAGTGGGCCGGCAACGCCAAGATCCGCGACGTGCTGACCGGCCTCTTCGGCGATCTGCACCTGCCCGGCTTCACGCACGGCCTGGACACCGTCATCGGCCCGCTCTCCGGCGGCGAGCGGCGCCGGATCGCGCTCGCCAAGCTGCTGATCGCCGAGCAGGACCTGATCGTCCTCGACGAGCCCACCAACCACCTCGACGTCGAGGGCATCTCCTGGCTGGCCCGGCACCTGCAGGCCCGGCGCTCGGCCCTGGTCGTCGTCACCCACGACCGCTGGTTCCTCGACCAGGTCTGCACCCGCATGTGGGACGTGCAGCGCGGCGCTGTGCACGAGTACGAGGGCGGCTACAGCGACTACGTCTTCGCCCGCGCCGAGCGGGAGCGGATCGCGGCCAGCGAGGAGGCCAAGCGGCAGAACCTGATGCGCAAGGAGCTGGCCTGGCTGCGCCGCGGCGCCCCGGCGCGGACCAGCAAGCCCCGCTTCCGCATCGAGGCCGCCAACGAGCTGATCGCGGACGTCCCGCCGCCCCGCGACAGCGCCGAGCTGATGAAGTTCGCCAACTCCCGGCTGGGCAAGACCGTCTTCGACCTGGAGGACGTGACCGTCCAGGCCGGCCCGAAGGTGCTGCTCAAGCACCTGACCTGGCAGCTGGGCCCCGGTGACCGGATCGGCCTGGTCGGCGTCAACGGCGCGGGCAAGACCTCGCTGCTGCGGGCGCTGGCCGAGGCGGCCCGTACGGCGGGCGAGGCGCAGCCGGCCGGCGGCCGGATCGCCGTCGGCAAGACCGTGAAGCTGGCCTACCTCTCGCAGGAGGTCGCCGAACTCGACCCGGACTGGCGGGTGCTGGAGGCCGTACAGCGGGTCCGGGAGCGCGTCGACCTGGGCAAGGGCCGGGAGATGACGGCCGGCCAGCTCTGCGAGAAGTTCGGCTTCTCCAAGGAGAAGCAGTGGACGCCGGTCGGCGACCTGTCCGGCGGTGAGCGCCGCCGGCTGCAGATCCTGCGGCTGCTGATGGACGAGCCCAACGTCCTCTTCCTCGACGAGCCCACCAACGACCTGGACATCGAGACGCTGACGCAGCTGGAGGACCTGCTCGACGGCTGGCCCGGCTCGCTGATCGTCATCAGCCACGACCGCTACTTCATCGAGCGCACCACCGACCGGGTCCAGGCCCTGCTCGGCGACGCCACGCTGCGGATGCTGCCGCGCGGCCTGGACGAGTACCTGGAGCGCCGCCAGAAGGTCATCGAGGCCGCCACCCCGGCGCCCGCGCAGCCGGCCGCGGCGGCGAAGAAGCCCGCGGCGCTCAACCGCGCGGCCCAGAAGGAGCTCCAGAAGATCGAGCGCCAGCTGGACAAGATCGGTGACAAGGAGGCGAAGCTGCACGCCCAGATCGCCGAGCACGCCACCGACTTCGAGAAGGTCGCCGGCCTCGACGCCCAGCTCCGCGAACTGGCCGGGGAGCGCGACGAGTTGGAGATGCGCTGGCTGGAGCTGGCGGAGGACGCGTAGGGGCGGGCAGCTGCGGTGGGCCGACGGCCCACCGCACCGGGCCCTCAGTCCAGCGGCTTGCGGACCTCGTTGCGGATCTTGCCCGCCTTGTCCGCGAACGCCTGGAGGTCGACGGACTGCGGGTCCTTGGACAGCTCCGCGGCGTCGGTCTGGGCGACGTTCACGGACGCGCTGGAGTCGGCCCATATGCAGAAGGTCAGTGTGACCTTCTGCCCCATCTCCGTGCGCACGTCCACGCCACAAGTCAGCGGGTCCCCGCCGCCGCTCGGCGTGAACTTCTTCTCCGGCACCGCGACGACCGTCTTCCCGTCGCGCGTCATCCCCTGGATGGCGTGCTCGACGCTCGTCTCCGGGTCGTCTATGGAGCCGTACATCCCCAGCATCACCATCGACTTGGTCCCGCTGGTGTACTGCCCGCCGACCGTCCGTAGGCCGTGTTCGTTGGCCCCGTCGTGCGGCACCGCGCTGTCGGCCTGCTGGGAGATGTCCTTGGCGAGCTTGTACTCCCCGCCCGCCAGCGTCTGCGGCACCGTGATCCGGTACTTCGGGCCGCCGGAACCGCCCGAGCCGCCCCCGCGGAGCGCCACGGTCGACGCGATGCTCCCGACCACCAGCACACCGACGATCGCGCCGATGATTCCCCACACCTTTCCGCTCTTGTTGCGGGGCGGGACCGGCGGCGGCACCATTCCGGGCCCGCCGTAACCGGGGTAGCCCTGCGGCGGCACCCCGTAAGGAGGCTGCGGCGGCGCTCCGTACGGGCCCTGTGCGGGGGCGTCGTAGGGCCCCTGCGGCGCGTACGGCCCCGGGAGCGGCGGTATCTGACCGCCCGGTACCTGGCCGCCCGGTACCTGCTGCGGATATCCGTAACCCGGCGCGCCCCCGAAGCCGTTGTGCGGCTGCTGCGGTGTACTCATGACTTTCCTTCGCTCACGTTTCGCCCCACCCCGGCATCGAACCGCGTGCCGTGTGCACCGCATGGAGCCGGTCGCCCCGGTCCCCCGCCTGCTGACGTCAACTGTGGCACACGGCACCGACACCGCCCCCGGAGGCGTTCCTCGCGCGGGCCGGGCCCCGGCGGAGGGTCTCGTTCAGGCGGCAATCGGCCCCGAATGGCCGGGATTCCAGCATTCCGGGGGGCTTCTGCCCGGTAGGGGGCGCGCATCGGCAATCGAGCGTGTAGCTTCCCGGGGACGAACGGCCCGGCCGGGGCGCGCCGGGGGCGGGCGGAGGGAGGGGGTTGCTCTATGGGCGTGCGGCTCATGGTGGTCGACGATCACCGGCTGCTCGCGGAGGCGCTCGCCTCGGCGCTGAAGCTGCGCGGGCACCGGGTGCTGGCGGCCGCCGCGCCGAGCGCCGGGGCCGCGGAGCTGGTGGTGAGCCGGGCACCCGAGGTGTGCCTGCTGGGGACCGCGGCGCCCGCCCAGCCGGGCACCTTCGACCCGGTCGTACGGATCAAGAAGGAGCGGCCGCAGGTGGCGGTGGTGGTGCTGGGGCCGGTGCCCAGCCCGCGCGGGATCGCCGCGGCGTTCGCGGCCGGGGCGTCCGGGTACGTCCGCAACGACGAGCGGATCGAGGGCGTCGAGCGGGCCATGATGAAGGCCCGGGCGGGGGAGTCGGCGGTCTCGCCGCAACTGCTCCAGCAGGCGTTCGAGGAGCTGCTGCACCCGGCGGCGCAGCCGGACGACGAGGGCGCGCGGCTGCTGGAACTGCTCACCCCGCGCGAGGTCGAGGTCCTGATGCGGGTCGCGGACGGCGAGGACACCCGGCTGATCGCGGCCGGGATGGACATCGCGCCGAGCACCGCGCGCACGCACGTGCAGCGGGTGCTGATGAAGCTGGAGGTCGGGTCCCGGCTGGAGGCGGCCGCGCTGGCGGCGCGCACCGGGCTGCTGGACCGGGCGGGCCGCGGGCGGCCGGCCCGGACGACGACGGCGGCGGGGACGGACGAGCCGTCCCCGCCGCCGCAGTGAGGCCGGGCCGCCGCGGCCAGACCGGCGCCGGTCAGCCCTCGGCGGGCCCGTCGCCGGCCGCGGCCCGGAGTTCCTCGGCCGTGGGCGGCACGGTCGGCCGCAGCTTCAGCCAGACCAGGAAGAACAGGCCGAGGACGAGCATGCCGAGGCCCGTCCAGAGGTTGATGTTGATGTCCTGGGCCTTCTTGAGGTCCGCGTCGGACGCGGTGATTCCGGCGATCGTGACGATCACGCCGTAGACGACGAACAGGCCGCCGATGATGCGCCGTACGTCGAAGAGCCGCGCGGCGGTCGCCGATTCGCGCTCCAGCTCCTCGACCTCGTGCTGGTGGTCACTCATGGTGGGTCAACTCCGCTGTTGGGGGCCGGGGTTCAGAAGGAGAACGGGACGTAGCAGACGGCGGACAGGATGAGCGCGCCCCAGCCCAGCAGGGCCGGGCGGCGGTACCAGGCGTCGTCGCCCTCCGCGGGCGGTTCCTCCATGCCGGGGGACCTCGTGCCGTAGACCAGTCCGGCCAGGGACTCGGCGGGCTTGGGCTTGGTGACCATGGTGACCACGACCATCACCAGCGCGCCGACGACGAACGCGACGATCGACGAGACGAAGTTGGCGCCCTGGTCCGAGGGGATCGCGATGATGCCCTGCTTGTAGAAGCCGAAGTAGTTGACCATGGCGGCGGCGGTTCCGGACAGCAGCCCCCAGAAGCCGGCCGCGGCGCTGGTCCGCTTCCAGAACATGCCGATGATGAACACCACGAACAGCGGGACGTTGAAGAAGGAGAACAGCGTCTGGAGGTAGTTCATGATGTTGCTGAAGGACGAGGCGATGAAGGCGGTGCCCATGCCGATCAGCACGCCGACCGCGGTGACCACGCGTCCGGTCTTCAGGTAGTACGCGTCCTCGCGGCCCTTCTTCAGGTACGCGGCCCAGATGTCGTTGGTGAAGACCGTGTTGAAGGACGACACGTTGGCGGCCATGCCGGCCATGAAGGCGGCGAGCAGACCGGTGACGGCGATGCCGAGGACGCCGTTGGGGAGCAGGTCGCGCATCAGGACCGGGATCGCGTCGTTGTACTGCAGCCCGTCCTTGCTCTTGCCCAGCGTCGGCTCCATGACCAGCGCGATCAGGCCGGGCACGACGACGACCATGGGTATGAAGATCTTCGGGAAGGCGGCGATCAGCGGGGTGCGCTTGGCGGCCGAGAGGTTCTTCGCGGACAGCGCGCGCTGCACCTCGGCGAAGTTGGTGGTCCAGTAGCCGAAGCTCATCACGAAGCCGAGGCCGAGGACGATGGTCAGCCAGTTGGCGCCCAGCGGGTTGCCCTCGCCGATGCCGGTGCCCTTCCAGGCGGTCAGGAACGCGTCGCCGTGCGAGGAGGTCAGCGAGTCGGTCAGGCCGTGCCAGCCGCCGACGCGCTTGAGGCCGACGACGGTCAGCGGGATCAGCGCGGCGAGGATGACGAAGAACTGCAGCACCTCGTTGTAGATCGCCGAGGACAGCCCGCCGATGGTGATGTACGCCAGCACGAAGAAGCCGGCGACGACGATCGCCACCCACTGCGGCCAGCCGAGCAGCGCCTGCAGCACGATCGCCATCGCGTAGAGGTTGACGCCCGCGATGAGCACGGACGAGACCGCGAAGATGACCGACGACAGCAGGTGCGAGGACGGGCCGAAGCGGTGCAGCAGGAATTCCGGCACCGAGCGGACCTTGGAGCCGTAGTAGAACGGCATCATCACCAGGCCGAGGAAGACCATCGCCGGGATGGCGCCGATCCAGTACCAGTGGACGGTGTAGGCGCCGTACTGCGCGCCGTTGGCGGCCATCCCGAGGATCTCGGTGGCGCCGAGGTTGGCGGCGACGAACGCCAGGCCGGTGACCCAGGCGGGCAGGGACCGCCCGGAGAGGAAGAAGTCCAGGCTCGTCCTCACGCTGCGCTTGGCCGCGAAGCCGATGCCGAGGACGACGACGAAGTAGAGGGCCAGGATCGTGTAGTCGAGCCCGTTGGTGGGCAGCCGTAGCCCTTCGGCCAGATTGATCATGTCGTAGCTCGCTTCTTTGCGTGCGGCGGTGCGGGCGATCGGAACGCACAGAAAGCTACGCTCGGGCGGTCAGAAACTGAACACTTTTGTTCGTTTGAGTTGTTGGATCGTGATGAGGAAGAGGCATATGCCCCGTCTCGTCCGGCACTGCGCGCGCGACCGCGGCGGCCCGGTCCGGCGTTGACGCAACTGTTTAGTTGTGCTTCATTGTGTTTGTTTGTGTTTGGTCGGTGAGGTGAGGAGCCCCCGGGGTGAAGAAGACGACGACGCGGCTCGCGGACGGCCGGGAGCTGATCCACTACGACTCGCGCGACGACGTCGTACGCGACGCCGTCGACCGGCGCCCCCTCGACCCGGTCGCCACCGCCGCCGAGATCCGCGCCGACCGGCTCCTCGGTGACCGCGTCGCCATCGCCTCGCACCGCCAGGCCCGCACCTACCACCCGCCGGCCGACGCGTGCCCGCTGTGCCCCTCCCGTGCGGGCCGGCAATCCGAGATCCCCGCCGCCGACTACGACGTGGTCGTCTTCGAGAACCGCTTCCCCTCCCTCGCCGGGGACCGCGGCCGCTGCGAGGTCGTCTGCTTCACCCCCGACCACGACGCCTCGTTCGCCGACCTCACCGAGGAACAGGCCGCCCTGGTCCTCGCCGCCTGGACCGACCGCACCGCCGAACTCTCCCAACTCCCCGGCGTCGAGCAGGTCTTCTGCTTCGAGAACCGCGGCGCGGAGATCGGCGTCACCCTCGGCCACCCGCACGGCCAGATCTACGCCTACCCCTTCGTCACCCCGCGCACCGAGCGGATGCTGCGCTCGCTCGCCGCCCACCGCGAGGCCACCGGCCGCAACCTCTTCGACGACGTCGTCGCCGACGAACGGGCCGACGGCCGCCGCATCGTCCTCGACGGCGACCACTGGGTGGCGTTCGTCCCGTACGCCGCCCACTGGCCCTACGAGGTGCACCTCTACCCCAAGCGCCGGGTGCCCGACCTGCTCGCCCTCGACGACGCCGCCCGCGCCGAATTCCCCCGGCTCTACCTGGAGCTCCTGCGGCGCTTCGACCGGATCTTCGACACCGGCGCCGGCGCCCCGCCGACCCCCTACATCGCCGCCTGGCACCAGGCGCCGCACCGCACCGCACAGCGCCCGGACTTCGCCCTCCACCTTGAGCTTTTCACCATTCGCCGGACTTCCGGCAAGCTGAAGTTCCTCGCGGGTTCCGAATCCGGCATGAACGTGTTCATCAACGACGTGCCGCCGGAAGCCGCGGCCGAGCGACTGCGAGAGGTAGCGAGCAAGCCATGAGCAAGTACCTGGTGACGGGCGGGGCGGGGTATGTCGGAAGTGTGGTGGCCCAGCATCTGCTGGAGGCCGGCCACACCGTGACCGTGCTCGACAACCTCTCCACCGGCTTCCGGGCCGGCGTCCCCGCGGGCGTCGACTTCATCGAGGGCGACATCCGCGACGCCGCGAAGTGGCTGGACGCCTCCTACGACGCGGTGCTGCACTTCGCCGCGTTCTCCCAGGTCGGCGAGTCCGTCGTCAAGCCCGAGAAGTACTGGGACAACAACGTCGGCGGCACCATGGCGCTGCTGGCGGCGATGCGCACCGCGGGCGTGCGCAAGCTGGTCTTCTCCTCCACCGCGGCCACCTACGGCGAGCCGGTGAACACCCCCATCACCGAGACCGACCCGACCGCCCCCACCTCCCCCTACGGCGCCAGCAAGCTCGCCGTCGACCACATGATCAGCGGTGAGGCCGCCGCCCACGGTCTGGCCGCGGTCTCGCTGCGCTACTTCAACGTCGCCGGCGCCTACGGCAGCTGCGGCGAGCGCCACGACCCCGAGTCGCACCTCATCCCGCTCGTCCTCCAGGTCGCCCAGGGCCGGCGCGAGGCGATCTCCGTCTTCGGCGACGACTACCCCACCCCCGACGGCACCTGCGTCCGCGACTACATCCACGTCGCCGACCTGGCCGAGGCCCACCTGCTGGCCCTGGACGCGGCCACCGCCGGCGAGCACCTGATCTGCAACCTCGGCAACGGCAACGGCTTCTCCGTCCGCGAGGTCATCGAGACCGTCCGCACGGTCACCGGCCACCCCATCCCCGAGGTCACCGCCCCGCGCCGCGGCGGCGACCCGGCCGTCCTGGTGGCCTCCGCCAAGACCGCCGCCGACCGCCTCGGCTGGCAGCCCCGCCGCGCCGACCTCGCGGGCATCGTCGCCGACGCCTGGGCGTTCGCGCAGAGCCTCGACCACACCAGCTAGCCGCACCGGACGAAGGAGCCTCGATGGCAGGTCACGAAGCCGCCACCCCGACCACCGGGCGCCCGCACGGCGCCCGGCACACCGCGGACCGGTTCGCCGCGGTGTACGGCGCCGCCCCCACGGGAATCTGGGCGGCGCCCGGCCGGGTCAACCTGATCGGTGAACACACCGACTACAACGACGGCTTCGTGCTGCCGCTGGCGCTCCCGCACACCACCCTCGCCGCCGCCGCACCCCGCACCGACGGGGTGCTGCGGCTGCACTCCGGCGGCGCCGACGGCGGTGTCGTCGAACTCCGCATCGACGCCCTGCGGCCCACCGCCCAGGGAGGCTGGGCCGCCTACCCGGCCGGCATCGTCTGGGCGATGCGGGAGGCCGGACTGCCCGTGGGCGGCGCGGACCTGCACTACGACAGCACCGTGCCCACCGGCGCCGGACTCTCCTCCTCCGCCGCCCTGGAGGTCGCCACCGCCCTCGCCCTCAACGACCTCTACGCCCTCGGCCTGGAGCCGCAGCGGCTGGCCCGGATCGCCCAGCGGGCCGAGAACGCCTTCGTCGGCGTGCCCTGCGGGATCATGGACCAGACCGCCGCGGCCTGCTGCACCGAAGGCCATGCGCTGTTCCTGGACACCCGCGACCTGACCCACCGCCAGGTGCCGTTCGACCTCGCGGGGGAGGGGCTGCGGCTGCTGGTCGTCGACACCCGGGTGAAGCACGAGCTGGGGGACGGCGCGTACGCGGAGCGGCGCGCCGGCTGCGAGCGCGGTGCGCGGGCGCTCGGGGTGCGGGCCCTGCGCGACGTGTCCGGTGCGCATCTCCCCGAGGCCCTCGCCGAGCTCGCCGGCGAACCCGGCGTACCGGCCCTGGTCCGCCACATCGTCACCGAGAACCAGCGGGTCGAAGAGGTCATCGCCTGCCTGGACGCCGGCCGCACCCGCGCCATCGGCCCGCTGCTGACCGCCGGCCACGCCTCGCTCCGCGACGACTTCGCGATCTCCTGCCCGGAACTCGACCTCGTCGTCGACACCGCCCTCGCCGCGGGCGCCCTCGGGGCCCGGATGACCGGCGGCGGCTTCGGCGGCTCGGCGATCGTCCTCGTCGAGGAAGCGGCCGCCGCCGGGATCGGCACGGCGGTCACCGAGGCCTTCGCGGCCGCCGGCCATCTGGAACCGCGGATCTTCGAAGCCGTACCCAGCGCCGGAGCGCACCGGCTCCAGTAGGGCGCGACGGGCGGCGTGCGGCCATCGGCACGTCACCAAATGGACCGGGTGCGACAGCAGTTTGGCCATTCACCTTCCCTCGCCGCGGCCCGTCCGTACCCTGAGATCCTGCACCGGTGGGGGCCGGTGCTGATCAGGGGGCGAGACCGTTCGGGTACGGCGCCTGGGGTGGGGGTAGTCATGTCGGCACGGCGGCGGCCGTGCGACCGAGGCGATCTTCAATCCGGGCGTCGTGCCCGCTATGGTCCGTTCACCGAGACAGGGGGTCTCTGTGCAACGCATCCGGGTTCTGGTGGTCGACGACCACCGCATCTTCGCCGAATCCCTGGCAGCCGCGCTCGCCGCGGAGCAGGACGTGGACGTCGCGGCCGCGGGCAGCGCCCCGGCCGCCCTGCGCAATCTCGACCGGGCGGTCACCGACGGCCGCCGCTTCGACGTGCTGCTCGCCGACGCCGACCTGGCCGCGCCGCTGCTCGCGGTGCCGGCACAGGGCGCGGCCCGCGAGCCGGTCGTCCCGCGCAGCTGCCCGCGGGACGGCATCGCGCTGGTCTCCGGCCTGCGCACCAGCCACCCGTACCTGCGTACGGTCGTCGTCGCCGACCGCGACGACCCGCGCCGGGCGGCCGCCGCCCTGCAGGCCGGCGCGTCCGGCTGGGTCGCCAAGGACTGCTCGCTGTCCCGGCTGCTCGCCGTGATCCGCGGCGTGCTGCGTGACGAAACGCATCTGCCGCCGGCGCTGCTGACCGGTGTGCTGCGCGAGCTGACGGCCGCCCGCAAACACCGTTCGGAGAGCGAGCGGCTGGTCGAGTCGCTCACCCCGCGCGAACGCGAGGTGCTCCGCTGCATGGTGGCCGGCCTGGGCCGCAAGGCCGTCGCCGAGCGGCTGTTCCTCTCCCCGCACACGGTCCGCACGCATATGCAGAACGTGCTCGGCAAGCTGGGGGTGCACTCGACCCTCGCCGCGGTGGCGCTGGCGCGCCGGGCGGGGGTGGGGCCGGTGGAGCTGGAGCCGGTGCCGGCTGTGCCGTAGCCCCACGTACTTGGCTGTCCCGCCGCGGTTGTTGCTCGCCGTTGTGCGCTTTGCGGCGCCTCCCACGTACCTGTCTGCGGCGCCGCGGTTGTTCTCGCCGTTGCGCCTGCGGCGGGCCAGGTGGTTTGTGGGTGCGGTGACGGGCCTCCGGGGCCTGGTGTGTGGACTGCTTCGCTTTACGTCCACACACCAGGCCCCTCCGGCCCGTCCCCTCCCGTGGGGGGGAAGTTGAGGCCGGTGGGGGTGGGCGTCATGCCTATGTGTGTGTGGTGGGTGTGGAAGGTCCCGTCAGGACCGCTACGCCGCGGGGTGGCAGGGTGAGCTGGGTGACGGTCGGGCCGTCGGGGGTCAGTGCGTCGCGGAGCGGCCTCGGGAGGGTGATGTCGGCGGGGTCTGCGCCGTGGTTGAGGAGGAAGACGTAGCGGACGTCGGTGCCCTCCCGGACGGTGGCCTGGACGCCGGGGGGCAGGTTCGGGAGTACGGGGGTGACGCCTGCTTCCGACCGTACGTCGTCCAGGAGGGCGCGCAGCAGCGCGGGGTCGGGGCGGGTCGCGACGTACCAGGCTGTGCCCTGGCCGTAGGTGTGGCGGGTGAGGGCGGGGCGGCCGGTGAGGTCGCCGTTGGTGAAGTGGGCCAGTGGCTCGGCTCCTTGGAGGTCGACGGCTTCGGACCACAGGTCTGCCCGGCCGGTGTACGTGCCGTCTCCGACGCTCACGGACTGGTGTGTGGCCAGTGGCCAGAATTCCTCGACGCGCAGGCCCAGCAGTTCTCGTAGCGGTCCCGGGTAGCCGCCCGGATGGACGCGGTCGTGTGCGTCGACGATGCCGGAGAAGAACGACACCAGCAGCCGCCCGCCGTCGCGCACGTAGTCGGCCAGCCGCTCCGCGTCCCGTTCGGTCAGCAGGTAGAGGTTGGGGACGACGACCAGGCGGTAGCCGGTCAGGTCGCGTTGGGGTGGGAGCACGTCGCAGGCCACGCCGGCCTCGAACAGCGGGCGGTAGTGGTCCAGCGCGATCCGGGAGTGGTCCAGTGCGGTGGACGGTTTGGAGTCCAGCTCCAGTGCCCACCAGCTGTGCCAGTCCGCCAGCAGTGCCACCTCGGCCCGGGACCGGGTGCCCTCGATGCCGGGTACGGCCGCCAGCTCCCGTCCCAGTTCCGTCACCTCGCGGAAGATCCGGGTACCGGTCCCGCCGTGCGGCACCATCGCCGAGTGGAACTTCTCGGCGCCGCCCAGCGACTGCCGCCACTGGAAGAACAGCACCGCGTCCGCGCCCTGTGCGACCGCCTGCCAGCTCCACAGCCGCATCGCACCGGGCGGCTTGGGACCGTTGCGGGGCCGCCAGTTGACCGCGCTCGGTGCCTGCTCCAGCAGCAGCCAGGGCTGCCCGGACCGCGCGGACCGCATCAGGTCGAAGACGTAGCCGGCCCGGACGTGGTCGTCGGCGGCGTACGGGTCCTGGTAGAAGTCCAGCGCCATCGCGTCCATATGGGGCGCCCAGGCGAACGCGTCCACCGGTTTGTGCTGCGGCATCAGGTTGGTGGTGACCGGTACCCCGGGGGTGAGCCGTTCCAGGACCTCCTTCTCGGCGAGGTAGCAGGTGCGCAGTGCCTCGTCGCCGAACCGCAGGTAGTCCAGCTGCTGGGCGGGGTTGGGGAAGGTGGGTGCGGTGCGCGGCGGCAGCACCTCGTCGAAATCGCCGTAGCCCTGCGACCAGAAGGCCGTCGACCAGGTCGCGTTGAGCGCGTCGATGCTGCCGTAGCGGGTGCGCAGCCAGCGCCGGAAGTCCGCGGCCGACACGTCGCAGAAGCACTGCCGGGTGTGGCAGCCGTACTCGTTGCCGACGTGCCACATGGCCAGCGCCGGATGGTCGGCGTAACGGGTGGCGAGCTGCTCGACGAGGCGTACGGCGTGGGTGCGGTAGACGGGGCTGGAGGGGCAGTAGTGCTGCCGGCCACCGGGCCAGCGGCGCTGTCCGTCCGGACCCTCGGGGAGGATCTCGGGGTGCGCGCGGGACAGCCAGGGTGGCGGTGAGGCGGTCATCGTCGCCAGACAGACGGCGATGCCGGCGCCGGCCAGCCCGTCCATGACCCGGTCGAACCACCCGAAGTCCCATTGCCCGGGCCGGGGTTCGACCTTCGCCCAGGAGAAGATCCCGGCGGTGACCATGGTGACGTGGGCCGCCTTCATCAGCTCCAGGTCCTCGGCCCACACCTCCTCGGGCCACTGCTCGGGGTTGTAGTCGCCGCCGAAATGGATGCCCATCGGTCCCCCCAGGGGTCGAAGCTCGGGCGGGCCGGTCCGCGGCCCGCGGGCGCCCGGGACCCGTGTCCCGGTCAGGACGAGTTCTTGTACACGCTCCAGCCGCCGTCCACGACGAGGCTCGCGCCGGTGATGAAGGACGCCTCGGGGGAGAGCAGGAAGGCGATCGCGGCGGCGATCTCCTCGGGCCGCCCCAGCCGCCGCGCGGCCGTCTCCGCGGCGGCGGCCTGCCGTTCCTCCTCGCCGATCCCGTCCCAGGCCGCGGTCAGCACGGGGCCCGGCAGCACGCTGTTGACCCGAATCTCCGGCCCGTATTCGACGGCCAGTTGGCGGCCCAGCCCGGTCAGCCCGGCCTTCGCCGCCGCGTAGGCGGGCCGGCCCGGCAGCCCCACCAGGGCGTGCACGGACGAGGTCAGCACCACCGCGCCGTGCCGCTCCCGCAGGTCCGCGAGCGCGGCCCGCACGCCGAGGAACGAGCCGGTCAGGTTCACCGCGAGCTGTCGCTCCCAGTCGGCGAGCGGGGTGCGGTCGGCCGGCGCCACGTACGGCAGGTAGGCATTGCTCACCAGCCCGTCCACCGGGCCGTAGCGCCGCCGCGCGGCCTCGACGGCCCGCTGCCAGTCCGCCTCGCCGGCCACGTCGCCGTGCTCGAACGAGGCCCGGCCGCCGGCCGCGCGGATCCGTCGGGCGAGGTGCTCGCCGCGGGCGTCGTCGAGGTCCAGCAGCAGGACGCCGGCGCCCTCGGCGGCCAGCCGGTCGGCGGTGGCCGCCCCGATGCCGGCGGCGGCGCCGGACACCACGACCGTACGGCCCTCGAACCGCCTGCCGTACGGGCCGCGGGGCCGGCGCGGTGCGCGTTGCTGGCTCATGGCGCGATCCAAGTGCACAACGGGAGCGGGCTGCAAGGGGACGGGGTGCACAGGGGGCGCGCGTCGAATCAGGGGGCGCATTAGGCGGGCTTACGCGCCCCCAATTGCCGCCTGTGACACTGTGGCGCACGCGGGCTGACGGTGTGTTGTCGCGGCGGTGCCGCCGCCCCTGCGACATCTGGCGACAGCGCCCGCGCCGCTGCCCGGGGAGTGCGCGCCCCTCTTCCACCCCGAAGAGTCGACGTGGGCAGGGGTGTCGGGCCGCCGTCGGAAGCCGGACGGGCGCACCGGGGTGTCGGCGACCGGCTATCCCGGGATGTTGTCGAACGGCCCGGTCAGCTTCCGCAGCAGGCCGGCCAGTTCGCCGCGCTGGTGACGGGAGAGTTCGGCCAGGATGGCGCGTTCCTGTACCAGCAGTCCGGCCAGTGACTGGTCGGCCTTGTCGCGGCCCTCCGGAGTCAGTCTGACCAGCACTCCGCGCCGGTCGCTGGGGTCGGGCAGCCGCTCGACGAGGTTCTTCTTGGCGAGCCGGTCGATGCGGTTGGTCATCGTCCCCGAGGTGACCAGCGTCTGCGTCAGCAGCGCTCCGGGGGAGAGCTGATACGGCGCCCCGGCCCGGCGCAGCGCCGTCAGGACGTCGAACTCCCAGGGTTCCAGGCCCACCTCGGCGAACGCGATGCGGCGGGCCCGGTCGAGGTGTCTGGCCAGCCTGGAGACGCGGCTGAGGACCTCAAGCGGTTCCACGTCGAGGTCCGGGCGCTCCCGGCGCCATGCTGCGACCAGTCGGTCGACCTCGTCCTCCATGACGATCAGTGTAAAGGGTCTGTCGACATGAAGTCTCTTGACGTCGAGATATATTTCGCTGGACTATGGGGCATCGTCGGCGGAGGCTCGGTTTCCGGCCGCCACGGCTCGAACCGGACCTGCCCACCCGACCGCGCCAGCCCTGTGCCAGCCCTGCACGACGAAAGGGTTATGAACATGCACGACGCACCAACCTGGGATCCGCAGCAGTACCTCCGCCACTCCGGGCACCGCACCCGCCCCTTCCTCGACCTGCTCGCCCGGATACCGGAGCTGCCCCGGCGGGACCGCCCCGCCCGCATCGCCGACCTCGGCTGCGGCCCAGGCAACGTCACCGCCCAGCTCGCCATCCGCTGGCCCGACGCGCACATCACCGGCTACGACAACTCCCCCGAGATGCTCAAGGAGGCCGAGACCCACGCCGGCCCCACCCCGGGCGGCGGCCACCTCGACTTCGCCCCCGCCGACGCCACCGACTGGACCCCCGACGAGCCCTTCGACCTGATCGTTTCCAACGCGGCGCTGCAATGGGTGCCCAACCATCCCGAGTCCCTGCCGCGCTGGATCGACGCCCTCACGCCCGGCGGCACCCTCGCCTTCCAGGTCCCCGGCAACTTCACCTCGCCCAGCCACGCCCTCCTGGGCGAGCTGTGCGACGCCCCCCAGTGGCGCGAACGCCTCACCACCCACGGCCGGCGCTTCGTCCACATCCTCGAACCCGCCGGCTACCTCGAACGCCTCACCGACCTCGGCTGTGACGCCGATGTCTGGGAAACCACCTACGTCCAGCTCCTGAAGGGCGACGACCCGGTCCTCGACTGGGTCAAGGGCACCGCCCTGCGCCCCGTCCTGACGGCCCTGGAAGACGACCCCGCGACCCGCGAGGCATTCCTCGCCGAATACCGCGACGCTCTTCGCAAGGCCTACCCCACCGGCCCCCACGGCACCGTCTTCCCCTTCCGCCGCATCTTCGCGGTGGCCCAGAAGCCGTCGGCCTGATCCACGCCCCGTGAAACCGGCCTCGACCACACCAGCTCGCCGCCTGCCTGGGGAGGCAAGGCAAGCCCGCTGGTTTGAGGCCGGCACGGATCAGGGGTACGGCCCGGGTGCGTGACCGGGACCACGGCTCACGTGGCCGCCGAACGGCAGGTCACGGACGCAGCCCCGGGCAAGCGTCGGACCTCCTCGTGGGGATGCCCTCGCTCAGTTCTTCCGGTGCCCTATCAGCCGCGGCTTCTGTTCCAGGCCGTCCAGGCCGTGCCAGGCCAGGTTGACCAGATGGGCGGCGACCTCGGCCTTCTTCGGCTTGCGGACGTCGAGCCACCACTGGCCGGTCAGGGCGACCATGCCGACCAGGGCCTGGGCGTAGAGCGGGGCCAGCTTCGGGTCGAAGCCGCGGGCCTTGAACTCCAGGCCGAGGATGTCCTCGACCTGGGTGGCGATATCGCTGATCAGCGACGCGAACGTGCCCGTCGACTGGGCGACCGGCGAATCGCGGACCAGGATGCGGAAACCGTCGGTGTACGTCTCGATGTAGTCGAGCAGCGCGAACGCGGCCTGTTCGAGGAGCTCACGGGGGTGGCCGGCGGTCAGCGCGCCGGTCACCATGTCCAGCAGCTGACGCATCTCGCGGTCCACCACCACCGCGTACAGCCCCTCCTTGCCGCCGAAGTGCTCGTAGACCACCGGCTTGGAGACTCCCGCCTTCGCGGCGATCTCCTCCACCGACGTGCCCTCGAAGCCGCGCTCGGCGAAGAGCGCGCGACCGATGTCCAGCAGCTGCTCACGGCGCTCCGCGCCGGTCATCCGGACCCTGCGCGCCCGCCGCGTGCCCGCGGCGGCGGAAGACTTGCTCTTGCTGCTGCTCGTACTGCTGCTGTCGTCGATCGCCACCCGTCAATGATGCCTTCCCCCGTCACCGCCGCGGGCTACCCCACAGCGGCGGTCTCCTTGCGCCGGGCGTCGATGCGCGACGCGTTAGGCCAGCGGACGTCGTACACCCAGCCCGCCTTCTCGAACCAGCGGATCAGCCGGGCACTGGAATCCAGCTGCCCCTTCATCACGCCGTGCCGGGCACTGGTCGGATCCGCGTGGTGCAGGTTGTGCCAGGACTCGCCGCAGGACAGCACCGCCAGCCACCACACGTTGCCGGAACGGTCGCGGGACTTGAACGGGCGCTTGCCCACCGCGTGGCAGATGGAGTTGATCGACCACGTGACGTGATGCAGCAGCGCCACCCGGACCAGCGAACCCCAGAAGAACGCGGTGGCCGCACCCTGCCACGACCACGTCGCCAGCCCGCCCACCAGCGGCGGGACCAGCAGCGACACCGTCGTCCACAGCACGAACTGGCGCGAGATGGTCCGGATCGCGTCGTCCTTGATCAGATCCGGCGCGTACTTGTGCTGCGGTGTCTGCTCCTCGTCGAACATCCAGCCGATGTGCGCCCACCACAGGCCCTTCATCAGGGCCGGCACCGTCTCACCGAACCGCCACGGAGAGTGCGGATCACCCTCCGCGTCGGAGAACTTGTGGTGCTTGCGGTGATCCGCCACCCAGCGGACCAGCGGACCCTCCACCGCCAGCGACCCCATGATCGCCAGCGCGATCCGCATCGGACGCTTCGCCTTGAACGACCCATGGGTGAAATAACGGTGGAAACCGATCGTGATGCCATGGCAACCGATGAAATACATCGCCGTCATCAGCGCCAGGTCCAGCCAGCTCACCCCCCAGCCCCAGGCCAGCGGCACCGAGGCCACCAGCGCCACGAACGGGACGGTGATGAACAACAGCAGCGTGATCTGTTCGACCGACCGGCGCTGCTCGCCACCCAGCGTCGCGGACGGCGCCGGCCCCCCCGCCCGCCCGGGTGAATCGGTGGAAAGCGGCGCATCTTCTACAGCTTCAGGACCAGTAGTCATGGTGTCCCTCGTCGGGGGCTCGGGGGCACGGCTACGGCCTACGGGACCGTAACCTACGGTCTCGTAAGTATGGCAGTGACACCGCCACGGGCAAGGCCGTGACAGGCCCCACACCACCACCTCCCGCCACGGATGCCCACCCATCGGACGGTGTGATCTGCTGACAGTGGGCAGTCCTATCCTGGGGACGTCGGACAGCGCGGTCCGCAACCCGCCCGCATCAGACCTGCCCACGCGTCGCCGCCACACCCCTCCCCGCGAGCCGCGGAGCGACGCCCCTGATCGCCGCAAGGAGCACCAGTGAGCAGTGCCGACAACACCCCCGTCGAGACCGCGACCACCGAGCCCGGCGAGGCCGCCGGCGTCGCCCTGCGCGCCGACATCCGCCGCCTCGGCGACCTCCTGGGCGAGACCCTCGTCCGGCAGGAAGGCCCCGAGCTCCTCGACCTCGTCGAGCGGGTACGCGCCCTGACCCGCTCCGACGGCGAGGCCGCGGCCCGCCTCCTCGGCGACACCGACCTGGCCACCGCCGCCAAGCTCGTCCGCGCCTTCTCGACGTACTTCCACCTCGCCAACGTCACCGAGCAGGTCCACCGCGGCCGCGAGCTGCGCGCCAAGCGCGCCGCCGAGGGCGGCATCCTCGCCCGCACCGCCGACATGCTCAAGGACGCCGACCCCGAGCACCTGCGGAACACCGCCCGCCACCTCGGCGTACGCCCCGTCTTCACCGCCCACCCCACCGAGGCCGCCCGCCGCTCCGTCCTCACCAAGCTCCGCAAGGTCGCCGAGCTGCTCGACCGGACCGACGCCACCGAGCGGCGCCGCACCGACCTCCGCCTCGCCGAGAGCATCGACCTCATCTGGCAGACCGACGAGCTCCGCGTCGCCCGCCCCGAGCCCACGGACGAGGCCCGCAACGCCATCTACTACCTCGACGAGCTCGCCCGCGGCGCCGTCGGCGACGTCCTCGAAGACCTCGCCGCCGAGCTCGAACGCGCCGGCTCCCCGCTGCCCCCCGGCACCCGCCCGCTCACCTTCGGCACCTGGATCGGCGGCGACCGCGACGGCAACCCCAACGTCACCCCCCAGGTCACCTGGGACGTGCTGATCCTCCAGCACGAGCACGGCATCACCGACGCCCTCGAGCACGTCGACGAGCTGCGCGGCGCCCTGTCCAACTCCATCCGCAACTGCGGCGCCACCGACGAGCTGCTGGAATCCCTCCAGCGCGACCTCGACGTCCTCCCCGAGATCAGCCCCCGCTACAAGCGCCTCAACGCCGAGGAGCCCTACCGCCTCAAGGCCACCTGCATCCGCCAGAAGCTCCTCAACACCCGCGAGCGGCTCGCCGGCGACACCCCGCACGTCCCCGGCCGCGACTACCTCGGCACCACCGAGCTCCTGGACGACCTCACCCTCCTCCAGACCTCGCTGCGCGAACACCGCGGCGGCCTGGTCGCCGACGGCCACCTCGAACGCACCCTCCGCACCATCGGCGCCTTCGGCCTCCAGCTCGCCACCATGGACATCCGCGAGCACGCCGACGCGCACCACCACACCCTCGGCCAGCTCTTCGACCGCCTCGGCGAGGAATCCTGGCGCTACGCCGACATGCCGCGCGACTACCGCCGCAAGCTCCTCGCCAAGGAACTCCGCTCCCGGCGCCCGCTCGCCCCCACCCCGGCCCCCCTCGACGAAGCCGGCGCCAAGACCCTCGGTGTCTTCCGCACCATCCTCAAGGCCAAGGAAACCTTCGGCCCCGAGGTCACCGAGTCCTACATCATCTCCATGTGCCAGGGCTCCGACGACGTCTTCGCCGCCGCCGTGCTCGCCCGCGAGGCCGGCCTCATCGACCTGCACGCCGGCTGGGCCAAGATCGGCATCGTCCCGCTCCTCGAAACCACCGACGAGCTCAAGATCGCCGACCAGCTCCTCGACGAAATGCTCGCCGACCCCTCCTACCGGCGCCTGGTCGCCCTCCGCGGCGACGTCCAGGAGGTCATGCTCGGCTACTCCGACTCCTCCAAGTTCGGCGGCATCACCACCTCCCAGTGGGAGATCCACCGCGCCCAGCGACTCCTCCGCGACGTCGCCCACCGGCACGGCGTACGCCTGCGCCTCTTCCACGGCCGCGGCGGCACCGTCGGCCGCGGCGGCGGCCCCTCCCACGACGCGATCCTCGCCCAGCCCTACGGCACCCTCGAAGGCGAGATCAAGGTCACCGAGCAGGGTGAGGTCATCTCCGACAAGTACCTCATCCCGTCCCTCGCCCGGGAAAACCTCGAACTGACCGTCGCCGCCACCCTCCAGGCCTCCGCTCTGCACACCGCACCCCGCCAGTCCGACGAGGCCCTCGCCCGGTGGGACGCGGCCATGGAAACCGTCTCCGAAGCCGCCCACGGCGCCTACCGCCGCCTCGTCGAGGACCCCGACCTCCCGGCGTACTTCTTCGCCTCCACCCCCGTCGACCAGCTCGCCGAACTCCACCTCGGCTCCCGGCCCTCCCGCCGCCCCGACTCCGGCGCCGGCCTCGACGGCCTCCGCGCCATCCCGTGGGTCTTCGGCTGGACCCAGTCCCGGCAGATCGTCCCCGGCTGGTACGGCGTCGGCACCGGCCTCAAGGCCGCCCGCGAAGCCGGCCTCGACACCGTCCTCGACGAAATGCACGAACACTGGCACTTCTTCCGCAACTTCCTCTCCAACGTCGAAATGACGCTGGCCAAGACCGACCTGCGGATCGCCCAGCACTACGTCGACACCCTCGTGCCGGACGAGCTGAAGCACGTCTTCGACGTCATCAAGGCCGAACACGAACTCACCGTCGCCGAGGTCCTGCGCATCACCGGCGAGAAGGAACTCCTCGACGCCAGCCCCGTCCTCAAGCAGACCTTCCACATCCGCGACGCCTACCTCGACCCGATCTCCTACCTCCAGGTCTCCCTCCTCCACCGCCAGCGCACCGCCGCCGAACGCGGTGAGGAGCCCGACCCGGTGCTCGCCCGCGCCCTGCTCCTCACCGTCAACGGCGTCGCCGCCGGCCTCCGCAACACCGGCTGACCCGGCACACCCCCACACAAACGGCGGCGGCCGGCTCCTTCCCCGAAGGAGCCGGCCGCCGCCGTATCAATTCCGTTCAATTCCCCGTGCGCTACATCGCCGCGAACGCCGCCCCCAGCAACGCCGCTCCCAACAACCCCATCCCCCACGCCGTACGCCGCAGCCGCATCCCCCCGGCCACCACCAGCGCCGCCAGCAACAACGCCCCCGCGAACGGCACCCACGCATGCAGCACCCCCGCCGGCCCCGTCCGCACCGCACGCGACGTCCCCGGCTTCAGCACCACCTCGACCCGCTCACCCTTCTCCGGCGCCGCCGCCTGCGCGATCGACACCGAAGGCCGCGGCCGACCCGTCCCCGCCATCGGCACATACGGGCCCGAACACCGTTCACCCGCACATGCCGACACCGTCAGCACCCCGTGCTCCCGGCCCTTGACCAGCATCGCGTACTTCGCCGTGCTCCAGGACGTCCACACCCCCGCCACCAGCAACAGCAACGCCAGCAGCCCCATCAACCCCGTCCGGGCGACCAGCACCACCCCATAGGCACTCTCACCGAGCCGCCGCCAACGACTGCGTCTGACCGAACGGGTGCGCGTACTGCTTTTGGGCATGGCCGCGATCCTTGGCCATTCACCAGCACCCGGTCAACCTCCGACAACAATTCGTCAGGCCCTGCCCCGACCCGTCCCCTAAAGGTGCTCGATCACGAGTTGTACGTACCCTGCGCCCGCTCCAAACCGTCCACGATCAACGTCTCCACCGCATCCGCCGCACGGTCCACGAAATAGTCCAACTCCCGCCGCTCCGCCGACGAAAAGTCCTTCAACACGAAATCCGCCACCGGCATACGACCCGGCGGACGCCCGATTCCGAACCGCACCCGGTGGTAATCCGCACCCAGCGACTTCGTGATCGACTTCAGCCCGTTGTGACCGTTGTCACCACCGCCCAGCTTCAGCCGCAGCGCACCGTAATCAATGTCCAACTCGTCATGAACCGCCACCACATGCGCCACCGGCACCTTGTAGAAATCCCGCAGCGCGGTGGTCGGCCCACCCGACAGATTCATGAACGACAACGGCTTCGCCACCACCACCCGGCGGCTCGACAACCCCGGCGTACCCAGCCGGCCCTCCACCACCTGGGCCCGCGACTTGTGCGCCTTGAAACGGCTCCCCATCCGCTCCGCCAAAAGATCGGCCACCATGAAACCGACGTTGTGCCGATTACCCGCGTACTCCGCACCCGGATTACCGAGACCCATCACCAGCCACGGGCTGTCCGCATCCGCCATCTGCACCCTCCTCCAACGGCACGACCGCCGCCCCGCGCCAACGGCACGGGACGACGGTCACCAAAAGAATCACCAGGGCACGCCGGCCCCGGAAGCGAATCAGGCCTCGGCGCCCTCGGCCTCGCCCTCGGCCTCCTCGGCCGGAGCCTCGGCCTGCGCCGACACGACCTGGAGGACGACGGCCTCGTCCTCGACAGCCAGCGACACGCCCGACGGCAGCGCGATGTCCTTCGCCAGCACCGACGTACCCGCGTCCAGGCCCGCGATCGACACCGTCACCGACTCCGGGATGTGCGTCGCCTCGGCCTCGACCGGCAGCGTGTTCAGCACGTGCTCCAGCAGGTTGCCGCCCGGGGCCAGCTCACCCTCGGTCTGGATCGGCAGCTCGACGGTGACCTTCTCGCCCTTCTTCACGGCCAGGAAGTCCACGTGCACCAGGAAGCGGCGGATCGCCTCACGCTGCACATCCTTGGGGATGACCAGCTCGCTCTTGCCGTCGAACTCCAGACGCAGCAGCGCGTTCGGCGTCTTCAGCGCCATCATCAGCGCGTGGCTGTCGATCGCCACGTGCTGCGGCTCCGCGCCGTGACCGTAGATGACACCCGGAACCTTGGACTCACGACGCAGACGGCGGGCCGCACCCTTACCGAAGTCGCTCCGCAGCTCGCCGGAAAGCTTGATCTCGGCCATGACAGCACTCCTCGTATCTCAGAAACATCTGGTGGGCGTCACCCGGCCCACGACAGACCTGCTACGAAGAGCGCGTCGATAACGGACAACCACCCAAAAAAGGCGGCCTCCCTCGCCGAGCAACTCCACGAGTCTACCCGGCAGGAAGGCCGCCCCAAAATGGATCTCGAGCGCCCGGCGGACGCGGGGACCTACCCCGGCCCACGGACGCCGACGATCACTGCTCCTCGAACAGGCTCGTCACCGAACCGTCCTCGAACACCTCACGGATCGCCCGGGCGATGGTCGGCGCCATCGACAGCACCGTGATCTTGTCCAGCTCCAGCTCCGAAGGCGTCGGCAGCGTATTCGTGAACACGAACTCGCTCACCTTCGAATTCTTCAGCCGGTCCGCCGCCGGACCCGACAGCACACCGTGCGTCGCCGTCACGATCACATCCGACGCGCCATTCGCGAACAGCGCATCCGCCGCCGCGCAAATCGTGCCACCGGTGTCGATCATGTCGTCGACCAGGACACACACCCGGCCCTTCACGTCACCGACGACCTCGTGCACCGTGACCTGATTCGCCACGTCCTTGTCCCGCCGCTTGTGCACGATCGCCAGCGGCGCACCCAGACGGTCACACCAACGGTCCGCCACCCGCACCCGGCCGGCATCCGGCGACACCACGGTCAGCTTGTCCCGGTCCACCTTCGCGCCGACGTAATCCGCCAGCACCGGCAGCGCAAAAAGATGATCCACCGGACCGTCGAAGAAACCCATGATCTGGTCCGTGTGCAGATCCACCGTCACCACACGGTCCGCACCCGCGGTCTTCATCAAATCCGCGATCAGTCGCGCCGAAATCGGCTCACGACCACGGTGCTTCTTGTCCTGACGCGCATAACCGTAGAACGGCACGATCACCGTGATGCTACGGGCCGACGCCCGCTTCAACGCATCAATCATGATCAGCTGCTCCATGATCCACTTATTGATCGGAGCCGTGTGGCTCTGAATCAAAAAGCAATCCGCACCGCGCGCCGACTCCTGATAGCGGACGTAGATCTCACCGTTGGCGAAGTCAAAAGCCTTCGTCGGGACCAGGCCGACACCCAGCTGATGCGCGACCTCCTCCGCCAGTTCGGGGTGGGCGCGGCCGGAGAAGAGCATCAGCTTCTTCTCGCCGGTCGTCTTGATCCCGGTCACAGCAAATCTCCTCGAATCACAGTTTGCGTGCGCTCATCACGGTACGCCCCGCACGGCGCACCTTCCCCCAGCTGGCGCTGGGAGGTTCCCCCACTCCGATCACCGCTCGCCGTCCGTCTCCCGGCGAGCGGCCGCAGCAGCCTGCGCGGCGGCACTTCCGGGCCGCTTACGCGCGACCCAGCCCTCGATATTCCGCTGCTGGCCACGCGCGACCGCCAGCGAACCCGGGGGCACATCCTTGGTGATGACCGAGCCCGCCGCCGTATAAGCGCCGTCCCCGATCGTGACAGGAGCCACAAACATGTTGTCCGACCCCGTCCTGCAATGCGAACCAACGGTCGTGTGGTGCTTCGCCTCACCGTCGTAGTTCACGAACACACTGGCCGCACCGATATTGGTGAACTCGCCAATGGTCGCATCCCCCACATACGAAAGATGCGGCACCTTCGTGCCCTCACCCACCGACGCGTTCTTCATCTCCACATACGCGCCGGCCTTCGAACGCGGACCAAGATCCGTGCCCGGCCGCAGATACGCATACGGGCCCACATTCGCGCCCACACCGATCCGCGCACCCTCGGCGACCGTGAAGGAGACCACCGCACCCTCGGCCACCGACGTATCCGTCAGCCGGGAATGCGGGCCCACCTCGGCGCCCGACGCCACATGCGTCGCACCCAGCAGCTGCGTGCCCGGGTGCACCGTCACGTCCTGCTCGAACGACACCGACACATCCACGAACGTCGACGCCGGATCCACCACCGTCACACCCGCCAGCATCGCCCGCTCCAGCAACCGCTCGTTCAGCAGCCGCCGGGCCTCCGCCAACTGCACCCGGTTGTTGATCCCCAGGATCTCCCGGTGGTCCACCGCCACCGCGGCCCCCACCCGGTGCCCGGCCTCACGCACGATCCCCAGCACATCCGTGAGGTACTCCTCACCCTGGCTGTTGTCCGTCCGCACCTTCCCCAGCGCATCCACCAGCAGCCGGGCGTCGAAGGCGAACACCCCCGAATTGATCTCCCGGACCGCCCGCTGCGCCTCGGACGCGTCCTTGTGCTCGACGATCGCCGTCACCGCGCCCGACGCCGCATCCCGCACGATGCGCCCGTAACCCGTCGCATCCGGCACCTCCGCCGACAGCACGGTCACCGCGTTCCCGTCCGCCGCGTGCGTCTTCGCGAGCCGCTGCAGGGTCTCCCCGGTCAGCAGCGGGGTGTCACCGCAGACCACGATCACCGTGCCGTCGAGCACGACACCGCTGTCGCTCAGCTCCTCCAGCGCCGTACGGACCGCGTGCCCGGTACCCAGCTGCTCGTGCTGGACGGCGGTCCGCACCCCGGGATCGACCTCGGAGAGGTGTGCCCGCACCTGCTCACGGGCATGGCCGACGACCACGACGAGATGCTCGGGATCCAGCTCACGGGAGGCGGCGACGACGTGGCCGACGAGGGAGCGGCCGCAGAGTGCGTGCAGGACCTTGGGGGTCGCCGACTTCATGCGGGTACCTTCACCCGCTGCGAGAACGACGACGGCTGCCGGGCGGTTGGCGCTCACGGGGATGCCCTTCGGCTTCTTGGCTACTTCGGGTGGTGGTCACCCGAAGGATACCGGGGCGTATTGCGGGCGAAACGACGGCGGGTCCTGATCTTGCGATCAGGACCCGAACTTTGCTTGGCTCCCCTGCCAGGACTCGAACCCGGACATAAGGCACCAAAAGCCTCAGTGCTGCCAATTACACCACAGGGGATGGTAGGGCGGTTCAAACCGGACATTCCGTCAGGCTGGCCGCTTGTCACCCAACACTATGCCGTACCAGCGGCCTTCGACGCGACGGTATAGCTCCGCGCGCTGGAGAACCCGGAGGGTGGAGCCCGGGTGATCCGTCCGGCGCTGCTCGCCCCCTGCCGCGTCGGCGGACTCGTGGGTCACGGCGCGGCGGGAGGGTGGCGGTCCGGTGGCGTAACACTTCGTAGTCGCGGTGGGTGGGATGAGTGTTCGGCATGGGGGGCAAGGCGGTGGAATGAGTCGAAAATGTGGGCGATTCAACAGTTCGAGGGATAACCGAGGGTAAGGCTGGTATCCGGGCGAGCGGGCGTCCACAAGAGGGCGGAGGAACGGGGGTGGGCCCCCGTAGGCTGGTCGGTATGACCGCGACGGGGGCAAGTGAAGGTGTGGGGGCGCGGGGTGCGCCGATAGGTGGGCCGTGGTGGTGGGCGCGGCGGCGCAGCGCCGTACTGGACGCGTCGCTGGCGGCCGCTTCGACGGTGGAGTGCCTGCTCGAAGGCGCGAGTTTCGCGCATGGGGCGGATCTGCCGGAGCTGCTGGGGATGCTGCTCGGTCTGCTGGTGGGCCCGGTGTTGCTGGTGCGTCGCCGGTGGCCCGTGGTGGTGGTGCTGGTCTCGATAGCGGTGATGCCTGCGGAGATGGGCGGGCTGCTGAGCGTCGTGGGGCTGTACACCCTGGCCGCGTCGGATGTGCCGCGGCGGATCACCGCGCTGCTGGCCGGCATGACGGTGACGGGGACGTTGGTGACGACGTTCCTCAGCATGCGGCAGGACATCGCGTCGCAGCCGGACTTCAATCCGCCGGTGTGGCTGGTGCCGGTGATGGCGCTGGCGCTGGGGCTGGTGCTGACGGCGCCGCCGGTGCTGTGGGGTCTGTACGTCGGTGCGCGGCGGCGGTTGGTGGAGAGTCTGCGGGAGCGTGCGGACGGTCTGGAGCGTGAGCTGTCGCTGTTGGCGGACCGGGCCGAGGAGCGGGCGGAGTGGGCCCGTAACGAGGAGCGGACGCGGATCGCGCGGGAGATGCACGACGTGGTCGCGCACCGGGTGAGCCTGATGGTGGTGCATGCGGCGGCGCTGCAGGCGGTGGCGTTGAAGGACCCGGAGAAGGCGTCGAAGAACGCGGCTCTGGTGGGGGACATGGGCCGGCAGGCGCTGACGGAGCTGCGGGAGATGCTGGGGGTGCTGCGGACGGCCGAGGGGGCGGCGGTGCGGGGTGCCGCCGGGGCGGACGTGCCGGAGCGGCTGGCGGCGGTGGCGTCGCGGGTGCGGGCGCAGGAGGCGGCCGAGGGGGCGCGGGACCGGTCCGCCGTGGAGTCCTCGTCGGCGGTGGAGGGGGATCCGGACGGGCCAGGTCTGGATGATCTGGGGGACCTGGTGGGGCAGTCCCGGGCGGCCGGGATGGTGGTGGAGCTGTCGGTGGACGGCGACGAGGGGGAGTCGTCGCGTCCGCGCTATGCGGCGCGGGTGGAGCGGGCGGTGTACCGCGTGGTCCAGGAGGCGCTGACGAACGTCCACAAGCATGCGCCGGGTGCCCGGGCGCGGGTGCGGCTGGCGCATCGTGAGGGTGAGCTGGCGGTGCAGGTGGAGAACGGTCCGTGTGAGGGCGGGGCGGCGGATGCCGGGTTGCCGAGCGGTGGCAACGGTCTGGTCGGGATGCGGGAGCGGGTGACGGCCCTGGGGGGCGTCTTCGTCTCGGGTCCGACGGACACCGGTGGTTTCCGGGTCTCGGCGGTGCTGCCGACGCCGCAGCCGGCTCCGCACGTCGCGGGCTGACCCGGACGTCCTTTCTGCCCTGCCCTGTGGGCGGGGTGTCTCGTCCGCGGGAGGTGCCGTGGTGCGGCGCCGCGGTCAGTCCGCCCCTTGTGTGGAGAGCCGGCCCGGTCGTGTGCCGAGCACGAGGGTGCCCAGCGCCGTGTCGATGTCCGCGCCGAGGTACCAGTCGCCGGTGTGGTCGAGGCTGTAGACGCGGCCTTCGGCGTCGATGGCGAGGGTGGCCTGGGGGTGGACGCCGTCGTGGGTGGTGAGTTCCTCGCGGCCGAGGGGGGCGACGTCGGTGGCGAGGGCGCGGCCGAGGTCGCCGAGGGTGCGGGCGAGGTGGAGGCCGTGCAGGGGGTCGATGACGAAGGGCGCGGGGGCGATGTGGCGGCCGGGTCCGGGGCCGGCGATGCGCAGGCCGCCGAATTCGGCCCAGGCTTCGACGGCGGCGGGGAAGACGGTGTGGCGGTGGCCGGCGGGGGAGGTGTGGGCGCGGAGGGTGTCGGCCCAGCGTTCGGCCTGCTTTATGTCCCAGCGGCCGGGTTGCCAGCCGGCTTCCTGGAGGGCGACGTCGACGGCGGCGGGGAACCGGGTGGAGTCGGTGCGGCCGGGGCCGGGGGTCCGGTCGTGGGCGGCGTCCCGGGGTCCGGGGGTGGTGGGCGGCATGGTGGCGGTTCAGCTCCCTGTGGGCGTCGAGCCGATCGGCATGACGCCGAAGTGGGCGAGGAGGGCGTCGCAGGAGCGGCAGGGTGGGGCGTAGCTGCCGTGCTGGGGGTCGCCGTCCTCGCGGATGTGGCGTGCGGTGATCTTGGAGTGTTTCAGGGAGCGGCGGGCTTCGCCGTTGGTGAGGGGCTTGCGGGAGGCGCGTTTGCCGCGGTTGGCCTCGACGGCGGTGAGGTGGCGGGAGAGCAGGACGGCCTCGGGACATCGTCCGGTGAAGCGTTCGCGTTGTGCGGTGGCGAGGGTGTCGAGGAAGTCCTGGACGAGCGGGTGCAGCGGCGGGGGCTGTTCGGCCTTGCTGGCGGTGCAGGTGAGGGTGTGTCCGCGTACGGACAGGGCGGCGCCGATGGTGGGGAGGATGCCGTCGCGGCGGTGGTGCAGCGTGGGCGGGCGGTGCGTGTCGGCGGTGCCGCTCCAGCCGATGCGGGGGTCGCCGGCTTCGGTGCCGGTGCCGTGGCGTGCCGTGGTGCTCATCCGTGGTGCTTTCCCTCCCTGCAAACCCCCCGGTTGCGGGGGTCAGCCTGCCAAATGTGCTGGGTGTTCCGGTAGTCGGACGGCCTGTCGCGGTGATCACCACGAGCTGACGGGGTGTCGGTCGGGGGTCAACGGGGCTGGTGGGCGGGGTGGTGTGCGGGGTTCGGGGGTGGTGGGCCGGCGGGTGACGCCGGTGTGTCGCGGGGCTGACGGGCGGGGGGCGTGCGGGCGGAGGGTGAGGTTCCGCGGGGGCGGAGGTGCCGTGTCGCGGGCCCGGGGGGCGGCGCTGACGTGCGGGGCGGGGGCGGCGGAGGGTGTTGCGGTACGGCATAGGCTGTGCCTCAAAGCCAGCTTCAGCCAGGGGGCAACCGCGATGACGACAGGTCGGCCAGGGCTGGGGGTTCCACCCGGCCCCCAGGCGGCGGGACATGCCGCGCCACCGAATGCGGCCTATGCCGGACAGGTCGTGCATTTTCCGGATCCGGTGCGTGCCGCGCGGTATCCCGCGGGAGTGCGGATGGACGGGCGGGGCTTCCCGGAGTTCACGCCGTACGCCCGGGCCGCGGCGGAGATCGCCGAGCCGCCGGAGGGCTTCGGGGTCGACGAGCTGAGGCTGACGGACTACGTGTCGGCGAACGCGGCGCTGCACGCGCAGGGCCATGAGCTGTGGATAGATGTGCCGTCGGTGGCCACGCCGCACGGCTGGACCTGGCACCACGTGGCCGGTACGCGGCGGATGGAGCTGATCCCGGTCGAGGTGAAGGCGCTGCTGCGGCATCACGGTGGGCTGGCGACGGCGGCGGTGGCGCACGACAAGCGCGGGACGCGGCCGTTGCAGGAGACCCGGCCGGCGCACTTCGGGTTGCCGCACCGCGATCTGTCGGTGGGTGAGGAGCAGGTGGTCCAGGCCGAGGAGGCGCTGGGGTACCGGCTGCCGGGTGCGTACCGGTCGTTCGTGAAGGCGGCCGGCGGGTGCGCGCCGGTGGGTGCGGCGCTGGACGCGGAGTTGGGGCTGCTGGTGGACCAGCCGTTCTTCACGGTGCGGGACGACGCGGCGGTCAACGACCTGGTGTACGTGAACAAGTGCCTGCGGGACCACTTCACCAAGGACTATCTGGGGGTGGCGTTCACGCAGGGCGGTGTGGTCGCGGTGAAGGTGCGCGGTGAGGGGCGGGGTTCGGTGTGGTTCTGCCCGTACGACGATGCGCGGGACCGGGACGGCTGGACGGTGCAGGAGCGGGTGGAGCGGCTGTTGTTGCCGTGCGGGGCGGATTTCGACGATTTCCTGCAGCGGCTGGCGGGTAACCCGCCGGAGCTGGAGACGGTGGCGAACCTGATGGTGGACGGCGGTTTCGCGCAGGCCGTCGCGGTGGGGGGCTGATCGCGGTGGTGACGTTCGCGCAGGCGCAGGAGCGCGCCGAGCGATGGGTGAACGGCGAGGTGCCGGCGGAGCTCCACCGTGAGGTGCGGGTGCGGGAGTTCGACCTGGGTTTCGTGGCCTGGGCGGAGGACCGTGAGGGGGGTCCGGCGTCGGAGGGCGGCCGGGCCCGGATGGTGATCGCGCGGGACAGCGGGGAGACCACGCTGTGGCCGGGGCTGCCGGTGGGCGAGGTGATCCGCCGTTACGAGGAGGAGTACGGCTCGCCGGTGGACGGCGGGTACGGCGCTGCCGAGCCGCCGCCGCAGCGGATCGATCTGGAGGCGACGTCGTTCCTGCTGACGCCGCCGGAGTGGCTGCAGGAGGCGGCGGACGCGATCGGCATCCCGGACCGGCACGGCGGCGCGGGGAGTGCGGGGGAGGGGACCGGCGCGGGTGCCGGCCCGGCGGCCCCGTCGGTGCCGCACCAGGCCGCCGCCCCGCAGCCGTCCGCGACGCCCGCGCCCGCTCCTGCCCCCGCCCCCGCCCCCGCTTCGGGTGCCGGCGACGACACCCCCTGGGCGGCGGCGGACACGACCCATTCCGACGCGGGGGGCGGGGACCGTTCGGTGGGGCTGCCCGCGACGGTCTTCGCGCCGCCGCTGGCCGGTTGCGACGAGGAGGACGCCCCGGTGGCGCCGCGGGCGCGGCCGGACGCCAAGACCGAACTGCTGCAGGGCGGCAGCCAGTTGCCGCGTACCCAGGTCGCGCCGGCGCTGGACCTGCCGTCCGACGGTGCCGGCGGTCCCGGCGCGCCGCTGCCGCCGATGCCGTCCGCGCCGCCGGCCGTTCCGGGGCTGCCGGACCTGCCGCCGCCGTCGGGGCCGCCGGTCGCGGACGTCCCGCCGCCGCCCGGTGTCGCGGCACCGGGCGCTCCCGGCCCCGGCACGCCCCCGCCCGCCCCGCGGGCCGCGGAACCCCCGGCCGCGGGCACGGGCGGGACCGGCGCGGGTCCGTCCGGTGGGCCCGCGGCCGGTGCGCCGGCCGGCGGGTACGTGCCGACGCAGCTGGTCTCGCAGCTGGATGCGGACGGTCTCGATCTGAGTGCGGTGGACGGGCCGGGCGGCGCGGACGGACCCGGTGCGGGTGACGCGGCGGGTTCCGGCGGTACGGGTGCCGGCGGTCCGGGCGGCGGAGTGCACGCCGCGGCGACGATGCTCGCCGACGGGGCGTCGCTGCAGGATCTCGTGGGTGCCGGTGGTGCCGGTGGTGCCGGTGGTGCCGGTGGTGCGAGTGCGGGGCCGGGTGTGCCGCCGCCGCCCTCGCCTCCGGGCGTACCCGGTGCGCCCAAGCCGCCCGGTCCGCCGGGGCGGCCCGGCCAGGGGGCGCACGGCGCTCAGGGCGCGCAGGGGGGCCAGGGTGCGCCGGGCGGTCCGCCGCCGCCCCCGCCGGCGCCCGCCACGGGCGGTGCCTCCGGTGGGGTGCACGCCGCGGCGACGATGCTGGCCAGTGGCGCGGCGCTGCCCGGTGGTCCGGGCGGCCCCGGTGGTCCGGGCGCGCCCGGTGTGCCGCCGGCCGCCGGTCCCGGTGTTCCGCCGCCCGGTGTGCCGGGTCCGCCGCAGGGGCAGTCCGCCCCGCCGCCCGGTGTGCCGGGCCCCGGTGGTGCGGCTCCCGGTGCGTACGGCTACCCGCCGGCGCCCAGTGGTCAGCCGACGGTCGGCCCGGGCTACATGGCGGTGCTGAGCTATCGCGCCCCGGACGGTTCGGAGCAGAAGATCGTGCGCCGTTCGGCGCCCGGTACGCCGCATCCGGAGTGGCAGCTGCTGCACGAGCTGCGCGGGATGAACGTCCCGCCGCAGCAGGTGCTGGAGCTGCACACCGAGCTGGAGTGCTGTGATCTGCCGGGCGGCTACTGCGCGCGGATGATCCGGGACAACTGGCCGCAGGTGCGGATCAGCCACACCGCCGCGTACGGCCGGGACCACGCCTCGCGTCAGCAGGGTGTGCGTCATCTCGTCGAGCACCAGGGCGAGTTGCACCAGGTCGCGGACGGTCCGGCGCGGCCGGCCCCGGTGCGGGTGCCGTTGCCGCATCCGTCGCAGGTGCCGCCGGTTCCGCCGGTGCCGCCGCAGGTGATCGGGCAGGAGCTGGAGCAGTCCTTCGGGCCGCAGGGCATCTTCCGGTTCGACCAGCGGGCGGTCTCCCGGCACGGCGTGCCCGACGTGGTGGCGCAGATGCTGGTGTGGGCCGGGCTGCCGGTGGACTTCGGGCCGTTCTTCTGGGCGCAGGCGCAGCCGGGCCGTCCGGTGCCGACGCTGGCGGAGCTGGCGGCGGAGCGCGGGGTGCAGCCGGCGTCGGACGCCGGGTCGTACCTGGTGATGGGCAACGACTTCGGCCGTCAGCTGTGCGTCCAGTACGGGACCGCGAACATCGTGGCGGTGCCGATGGAGGCCGGTCCGGGCGGTCAGCCGGCCGCGCCGCAGTTCGTGAACTCCGGGCTGCCGGAGTTCGTGCGCTGTCTGGCGATGCTGGGCCGGATGTGGCGGCTGCGGTACGGGCTCACGCCGGAGCAGGCGGGCCGCTGGACGGTGGACTTCCAGGCGCAGCTGGTGGCGCTGGATCCGCCGGCGCTCGGTTCGCCGGAGACCTGGTGGTCGGTGCTGCTGGAGCAGATGTGGGACGGCCTGCTGTAACGGACGCTCCCGGCTAGGGCGGGGGCGCTCGACCTGCGGGCCGGGCCCGGCGCCCTGACCATGCCTGTATGGGCCGTCCGATACCCCCGTCGTGGCCGTCGCCGTGGCCTGCCTCGTCGACGACGCTGTACCGGGCGCGGCGGCCGCCGTGGTGGCACCGGCGGCGGATCGACCGTTCGCTGCCGCCCCGGCGCCCGCCGCGGCGCCGGGGGACGGGGCCCCGGTCGTCCCGGCTGTCCTGGCTGAGGTGGCTGCTGGTGGCGCTGCTGGTGCTGGTCCTGCTGGTGGTGGCGGGCGGGGCGGGGCTGTATGTGCGGGCGGGGCGGCAGCTGCAGCACGTCGATGCGCTGGGTGACTACGCGGGGCGGCCGGCCGCGGGCCGGGGCACGAACTGGCTGCTGGTCGGTTCGGACAGCCGGGCCGAGCTGACCCCACAGCAGCGCAAGGAGCTGCACGTCGGCAACAACCAGGTGCGGAACACCGACACGATCATGGTGCTGCACTACGGCGAGCACGGTCCCTCGCTGGTCAGCCTGCCGCGTGACAGTTACGTGCCGGTGCCGGGGTACGGCAGCCGGAAGATCAACGAGGCATACGCGGACGGCGGCCCGCGGCTGCTCACCCGGACGGTGGAGCAGGCGACGGGGCTGCGGATCGACCGCTACGCGGAGGTCAACTTCCTGGGGCTGGTGCAGGTGGTGGACGCGCTGCCGGACGGCGTGCGGCTGTGTCTGGAGCGGCCGCTGCGGGACGAGAGGTCGGGGGCGGACTTCCCGGCCGGCTGCCGGCGGATGAACGGCACCCAGGCGCTGGCGTACGTCCGGGCGCGGTATGCCGACCCGCAGGGGGACCTCGGACGGGTGAAGCGGCAGCGCCGGCTGATCGGTGCGCTGGCGGACGGGATGACGGACTCCCGGGTGCTGCTCGATCCGTTCCGGCTGCGGCGGGTGCTGGATGTGTCGGTGGCGGCGCTGAGGGTGGATCAGCAGGCCGGAATGGCGCAGTTGCTGGACATGGGCTGGGCGATGAAGCGGCTCGCGGGCGGGAGCGGGGCGGCGACGACGGTGCCGGTGCGGCAGCCGGGGGTGATGGTGGCCGGGGCCGGGTCGGTACTGCTGTGGGACGAAAACGGGGCGAGCCGGTTGTTCCGGGCGTTGCGCCACGATGATCCAATTCCGACTTCTGTCGATAAATAACGCATCCTGGTGCAGTGGGTCGGCCGGAGGGGCGCGAGGACGCCGCCGCCGGCCGGTCCGAGGAGAAGTGCGCGCAACTGCACAGAGGGGCTTGAGGGATGAGTGCATCGGTTTCGCCTCACGGGTTCGAGATCGTACGGGGCCGTGGGTACCGGCCGGAGGATGTGGACCGCCGCTTCGAGGGGCTCTCCATCGACCGTGACTCCTGCTGGGAGCGGGCCGCGCGGCTCACCGTCCTGGGCAACGAGATGGAGGCCGAACTCGCCGAGCTGCGGCTCTATCTGGCCAAGCTGCCCCCGCAGACGTACGAATCCCTCGGCAGCGAGGCCCGGTTGATCCTGACCACGGCGGAGTCCGAGGCGGCGCGGCTGCGCGCGGAGGCCGAGGAGGCCGCCGAGCAGGAGCGGGACGCGGCCGACGCGCACGCCAAGAAGGTCCGGGAGTCGGCGGACAAGGCGGCGTCCGTGCTGCGCGCCGACGCCGACGAACGGGCCCGGCACACCGAGGAGGTGGCCCGGGACAACGCCACGAAGCTGGTGGCGACGGCGTCCCGGGAGGCCGGGCAGCTGCGCACGGAGGCCGCCGAGGTGCTCGCGGACGTGGTGCGGCGCACCGACCAGCTGCTCGGCGACCAGGAGAAGCGGCAGGCGGAGGAGTGGGACGCGGCCGGGCGGGAGATCGCCGAGCGGGAGGCGGCGCTGGACCGGCTGGTGGCCGAGCTGGACGAGCGGGGCCAGGCGCTGCTCGCCGACGAGCGCCGGCGCTACGCCCAGGCCGAGGAGGCCGCCCGGCACCACCAGGAGGCCGCCGAGGACCAGGCCGCCGAACTGCTGGCGCAGGCCCGGGTCGCGGCGGAGCGCGTCGAGCGGTCCACGGAGCGGGTGCTGCGGGAGCACGACGAGGAGCGCGAGGAGCTCCGTTCCCACATGGCGCACGTCCGCAACAGCCTGGCGGCGCTGACCGGGAAGGCCCCGGTGCCGGAGGACGACCGCCCGGCGGCCGGCCCCTTCGGCCCCGACGAGGAGGACACCGTGGAGAGCCAGCTGCCGCGCCAGGCCGGCGGCTGATCCGCAAGGGTTCCGGCCCGGCTACTTCCCGCCGGGCTCGGCCTCCGCCGTACGGGCGTCCGCGTGCACCGGGAAGCGCCGCGGGGCGAGCAGGAGCAGGGCGAGCACGGCGAGCGCGGCGGCCGTGGCGGCGCCGAGGTAGACATGGCCGACGGTGGTGGCGACCGCGCGGCGGAGGTAGTCGGTGGCGTGCGCGGTGAGCGTGCCGGCGTGCTCCAGGGCGTGCGAGACCGCGTCGAGGTCGCCGGGCAGGCCGGGGCGGATGTCGGCCGGGGCGTCGGCGAGGCGGTCCTTGAGGGTGGTGTTGGCGACGGCGCCGAAGAGGGCGGCGCCGACGGACTGGCCGACCTGGCGGCAGAAGAGTATGGACGCGGTGGCGGTGCCGCGCTCGGCGTAGCCGACGGACGACTGCACGCCGATGATCAGCGGCAGCTGGAAGAGGCCGAGGGCGGCGCCCAGCGCCAGCATGATCAGCGCGGGCTGCCAGGCCGCGCCGGGGTAGGGCAGCAGCGGGAAGGCGAGCAGGATCAGCCCGGCCGCGCCGATGCCGAGCAGGGCGCAGTTGCGGATCCCGAGGCGGTTGTAGACGTGGCTGCTCAGCGCGGCCGAGACCGGCCAGCTCAGGGTCATCACGGACAGCACGAAACCGGCCGCGATCGGGCCCAGGCCCAGCACCGACTGGGCGTAGGTGGGCAGGAAGACGGTGGGGGCGACCATCAGCAGGCCGAGCGCGCCCAGGGCGAGGTTGACCGCGGAGATGGTGCGGCGGCGCCACACCCAGCCGGGGATGATCGGCTCGGCGGCGCGCCGTTCGATCAGGACGGTGGCCGCGGCGCACAGCGCGCTGCCGGCGAACAGCAGCAGGGACGGGGTGGAGAGCCAGGCCCAGGCGACGCCGCCCTGGACCAGGGCGGTCAGCAGCAGCCCGCCGCAGGCGAAGATCGCCAGGGCGCCGGGCCAGTCCACCCGGGGCCGGCCGGCCGGGCCGCCGCTGCGGTCCGCGGCGCGCCGCGGCTCCGTGAAGTGCCGCCCGATCAGCCACAGCGCCACCGCGCCGACCGGCAGGTTGACCAGGAAGATCCACCGCCAGTCCGCGTACGCGGCGAGCAGTCCGCCGAGCGCCGGCCCGGCGACCGCCGAGGTGGCCCAGACACCGGAGAGCTTGGCCTGGATCTTGGGGCGTTCCTTCATCGGGTAGAGGTCGGCGGCGATGGTCTGCACGGTGCCCTGGAGGGCGCCGCCACCCAGGCCCTGCAGCACCCGGAAGGCGATCAGCGACGCCATGTTCCAGGCCGCGGCGCAGGCCAGCGAGCCGGCCAGGAAGAGCACGATGCCGGTGATCAGGATGGGCTTGCGGCCGAAGGTGTCGGAGAGCTTGCCGTAGACCGGCAGGGTGACGGTGACGGCCAGCAGGTAGCCGGAGAACAGCCAGGAGAAGACCGCGAAGCCGCCGAGGTCGCCGACGATCTGGGGGACGGCGGTGGCGATGATCGTGGAGTCCAGCGCGGCCAGCGCCATGCCGAGCATCAGGGCGGCGACGACCGGGCCGCGCCGCCCGGTGCGGGCGTCCCCGGTGTCCGGTGCCGGCGTCCGCGGGCCGTCCGTCCCCCGGTCCGTGGGGCTGTCGCTGCCCCTGGTCGTGCGGCTCATGGGTCCCCCTCCGCTTCCGTGCCACCGTTGTGTGTAGTGGACACCGTTCCCGTCACAGCCTTCCATGCCGGACCGGGATCCGGAACGGGACCGGGCGGTCCGCCCCTGGCCGGGCGCCGTCCGCTCGGTCGGCGGTTTGTCGGCGGTCGGGCGTATCGTGGGCAACCCCCGCCCGTGTGACGCCGCGGGCTGTTCGCGTTGTTCGCCTCGCTTTCTGGGACGGAAGCCTTTCATGAGCCTGACTGGTCTGCTCGACGCCGTCGTACGGGACCCGGCGCTCGCCGAAGCGGTCCGGGCCGCGACCGACGGACGCCGCCCGCACGTGGATCTCGTGGGCCCGCCGGCCGCCCGCCCGTTCGTGATCGCCGCGCTCGCCCGCGAGGCGAAGCGCCCGGTGCTGGCGGTCACCGCCACCGGCCGGGAGGCCGAGGACCTCGCCGCCGCGCTGCGCAGCCTGATGCCGGCCGGCGAGGACAACTCCGTCGTCGAGTACCCGTCCTGGGAGACGCTGCCGCACGAGCGGCTCTCCCCGCGCTCGGACACCGTCGGCCGGCGCCTGGCGGTGCTCCGCCGGCTCACCCACCCCAGCCAGGACGACCCCACCGCGGGCCCCGTCTCCGTCGTCGTCGCGCCGATCCGCTCGGTGCTCCAGCCGCAGGTCAAGGGCCTGGGCGACCTGGAGCCGGTCAGTCTGCGCACGGGCCAGACCGCCGATCTGGAGGAGATCGTCGACGGCCTGGCGGCGGCCGCCTACGCCCGCGTCGAACTGGTCGAGAAGCGCGGCGAGTTCGCGGTCCGCGGCGGCATCCTGGACGTCTTCCCGCCCACCGAGGAGCACCCCCTCCGGATCGAGTTCTGGGGCGACGACGTCGAGGAGATCCGCTACTTCAAGGTCGCCGACCAGCGCTCCCTGGAGATCGCCGAGCACGGCCTGTGGGCGCCGCCGTGCCGTGAGCTGCTGCTCACCGCGGACGTCCGCGACCGGGCCGCGACCCTCGCCGAGCTCCACCCGGAGCTGGGCGAACTCCTCGGCAAGATCGCCGAGGGCATCGCGGTCGAGGGCATGGAGTCGCTCGCACCGGTCCTCGTCGACGAGATGGAGCTGCTGCTCGACGTCCTGCCCAAGGGCTCCATGGCCGTGGTCTGCGACCCGGAGCGGGTGCGCACCCGGGCCGCCGACCTGGTCGCGACCAGTCAGGAGTTCCTACAGGCCAGCTGGGCCGCGACGGCGGGCGGCGGCGACGCGCCCATCGACGTCGGCGCGGCGTCCCTGTGGGGCATCGCGGACGTCCGCGACCGCGCCCGTGAGCTGGACATGATGTGGTGGTCGGTGACGCCGTTCGCCTCCGGCGACATCGGGCCCGGTGCCGACGGCGACGAGGACCTGGCCGGCGGGGACGACGGCGACACCCTCAAGCTGGGCCTGCAGGCCCCCGAGACGTACCGCGGCGACACCCAGCGGGCGCTGGCCGACACCAAGCAGTGGCTCGCCGACGGCTGGCGCACGGTCTACGTCACCGAGGCGCACGGCCCCGCGGCCCGTACGGTCGAGGTGCTCGGCGGCGAGGGCATCGCCGCCCGCCTGGACGCCGACCTCCCCGAGATCTCGCCGGCCCTCGTCCACGTCGCCTGCGGCTCCCTCGACAACGGCTTCGTCGCCCCGCAGCTCCAGCTCGCCGTGCTGACCGAGACCGACCTGTCCGGCCAGAAGGCCGCCGGCAAGGACGGCCAGCGGATGCCGGCCCGCCGCCGCAAGACCATCGACCCGCTCACCCTCGAAGCGGGCGACTACATCGTCCACGAACAGCACGGCGTGGGCCGCTACATCGAGATGGTGCAGCGCACGGTCCAGGGCGCCACCCGCGAGTACCTCCTCGTCGAGTACGCCCCCGCCAAGCGCGGCCAGCCCGGCGACCGCCTCTACATCCCCACCGACCAGCTGGAGCAGGTCACCAAGTACGTGGGCGGCGAGGCCCCGACCCTGCACCGCCTCGGCGGCGCCGACTGGACGAAGACCAAGGCGCGCGCGAAGAAGGCCGTCAAGGAGATCGCGGCCGACCTGATCAAGCTGTACTCGGCCCGGATGGCGGCCCCCGGCCACACCTTCGGCCCGGACACCCCCTGGCAGCGCGAGCTGGAGGACGCCTTCCCGTACGCGGAGACGCCCGACCAGCTCACCACCATCGCCGAGGTCAAGGAGGACATGGAGAAGTCGGTCCCGATGGACCGGCTGATCTGCGGCGACGTCGGCTACGGCAAGACCGAGATCGCGGTCCGCGCGGCCTTCAAGGCGGTCCAGGACGGCAAGCAGGTCGCCGTCCTGGTCCCGACCACGCTGCTCGTCCAGCAGCACTACGGCACCTTCACCGAGCGGTACGGCCAGTTCCCGGTCAGCGTCAAGGCGCTGTCCCGCTTCCAGACCGACACCGAGGCCAAGGCGACCCTGGAGGGCCTGCGGGACGGCGCCGTCGACATCGTCATCGGCACCCACCGTCTGTTCTCCTCCGAGACCAAGTTCAAGGACCTGGGCCTGGTCATCGTCGACGAGGAGCAGCGCTTCGGCGTCGAGCACAAGGAACAGCTCAAGAAGCTCCGCGCCAACGTCGACGTCCTGACGATGTCCGCGACCCCGATCCCCCGGACCCTCGAAATGGCGGTCACCGGCATCCGCGAGATGTCCACGATCACCACCCCGCCGGAGGAGCGGCACCCGGTCCTGACCTTCGTCGGCCCCTACGAGCAGAAGCAGATCGGCGCCGCCATCCGCCGCGAACTGCTCCGCGAGGGCCAGGTCTTCTACATCCACAACCGCGTCGAGTCCATCGACCGCGCCGCCGCCCGCCTCCGCGAGATCGTCCCCGAGGCGCGGATCGCCACCGCCCACGGCCAGATGTCGGAATCCGCCCTCGAACAGGTCGTCGTCGACTTCTGGGAGAAGAAGTTCGACGTCCTGGTCTCCACCACGATCGTCGAATCCGGCATCGACATCTCCAACGCCAACACCCTGATCGTGGAGCGCGGCGACAACTTCGGCCTCTCGCAGCTGCACCAGCTCCGCGGCCGGGTCGGCCGCGGCCGCGAACGCGGCTACGCGTACTTCCTCTACCCGCCCGAGAAGCCGCTGACCGAGACCGCCCACGAGCGTCTCGCCACCATCGCCCAGCACACGGAGATGGGCGCCGGCATGTACGTCGCCATGAAGGACCTGGAGATCCGCGGCGCCGGAAACCTCCTCGGCGGCGAGCAGTCCGGCCACATCGCCGGCGTCGGCTTCGACCTGTACGTGCGGATGGTGGGCGAGGCGGTCGCCGACTACCGGGCCTCGCTGGAGGGCGGTGTCGAGGAGGAGCCGCCGCTGGAGGTCAAGATCGAGCTGCCGGTCGACGCGCACGTCCCGCACGACTACGCCCCCGGCGAGCGGCTGCGTCTCCAGGCGTACCGCGCCATCGCTTCCGCGAACTCCGAGGAGGACATCGCGGCGGTCCGCGAGGAGCTCACCGACCGCTACGGCAAGCTGCCCGAGCCGGTCGAGAACCTCCTGCTCGTCGCCGGCCTGCGGATGCTGGCCCGTTCCTGCGGCGTCTCGGACATCACCCTCCAGGGCGCCAACATCCGCTTCGGCCCGGTCGACCTCCGCGAGTCCCAGGAACTCCGCCTGAAGCGGTTGTACCCCCGTACGGTCCTCAAGCCGGCCGCTCACCAGATCCTGGTTCCGCGTCCCACGACGGCCAAGATCGGCGGCAAGCCGGTGGTGGGACGTGAGTTGCTCGCCTGGGTGGGCGAGTTCCTCACGACGGTTTTGACGTAGCCGTACGTTTTCGGCTTTCCCGCCGTGGGGGTTGCTGTTTCTTCCGCCTTCGGCGGGCGTGGGGGTTGTTGGGCCGGGGGCGCTCGCTTGGTGGGTGGTGCCGGGTGTGGTCCTCCGGGGGCGGGTTTCCGGACTGCTGACGCTTCACGCTCCGCTGGCGCTCCGCCTTCGCTCTGATTAGGCCTTTGGAAGCGAAGCCCGGAAACCCGCCCCCTCCGGCCCACCCCCTGCGGCCGGAATCGCGCCCCTGCCCGGTGGGGAGAAAAGTCAAAGACCAGGGGCTCGGCCGCGCCACGACGCGGCCGAGCCCCTGGTCTTTGATCAACCCTCCCCGGGCGGGGGCGCCCACCGGCGCGAGGGGGCGGCCCGGAGGCGCCTGTTGTGTGGACGTAAAGCGTCAGCAGTCCACACAACAGGCGCCGGAGGGCCGAACCCGCACCCCCCACCACCAGGCGCCCCCGGCCCAACAACCCCACCCCGCCGAAGGCGGAAGAAACAGCAACCCTCACGGCGGGAAAGCCGACAACGTACGGGTCAGCGGGACGAAGTCCTCCGCAGCAGCAGGACATCCGCCGCCCCGCCGAGAACGACATAGTGCGCCCGCGGATGCCGAGCAACGGCATCCGCGACCGCCTGGCGCACCGTGTGCCCGTCCCGCAGCTGAACCGCGATGTAGCCGGGCGCCAAGCCCCCCGTGTTGCCGAGCCAGAAGACCCGCGTGTGGTCGGTGAGGCGGCTCAGGGGGCGGATGTCGGATTCGACGGTGGCGCCGTCGGGGATCCGGGAGAGCAGCCGTGCGGCGGCCGCGACGTCCGGTGGCGTGCGGTACGTCGCGGACTCGGTGAGCCGGGCCAGCGGCAGGTTGGCGGTCAGCGCGAGGGCCGCGGCGAGGACGGCGGCCGGCAGGTGGTGGGCGTAGGAGCGCAGCCAGGGGCGGGCGGAGACCCGGGCGCGGGGGAGCGCGTCGATCAGGGCGAGGAAGACCACCGGCATCAGGACGGCGTTGTAGTGCCAGTCGATGCCCCAGTAGTGGGGTTCGTGGGAGAGGAACCGCCAGCCCAGGGTGGGCAGCGCGACCAGGAGGAGGGGGGAGCGCAGGGCGAGCAGCCCGGTGGTGGGGAGCAGCACCCACAGGGTGGTGCGCAGCGCCGTGTCGAGGGGGATCGTCGCACCGCCGCCGTCGGCGCCGAACTTGCTCCAGTAGTCGTACGAGCCGGACCCGTTGAAGGCGGGGATGAGGACGCCGAGGGTGAGGGCCGCGGCGCCGAGGCCGAAGCCGACCAGGGCGATGGGGAGGGGGCTGGCCCTCCGGGTGCGTATCAGGGCGAGCGCCCCGATGGCGGCGGCGGTGACGCCCAGGTCCTCCTTGACCAGGACCAGCGGCGCCGCCCAGCACACCGCCGCGGTCCAGCGGCCGCGGAGCACCGCTTCGAGCGCGAAGGCCAGCAGCGGCAGGGCGAACGCGATCTCGTGGAAGTCGAAGTCGACGGCCTTCTGGAGGCCCCAGGAGGTGCCGTACGCGATGCCGAGGGCGAGGCCGGGGAGGCGGCCGAGGGCGCGGGCCGCGGCCCGGGTGACCGGTATGACGGACACCGCGAACAGCGCGGCCTGGGCTATCAGCAGGGTCAGTGAGGAGGGGAAGACGCGGTAGAGGGGGGCGAGCAGGACCAGTACGGGGCTGAAGTGGTCGCCGAGGATGTTGGTGCCGGGCCCCTTGAGGTCGACGATCGGCGCCCGGAAGTGGGCGTAGCCGCGTATCGCCTGCTCGAAGATGCCCAGGTCCCAGGAGGACGTGGACAGGGTCTGGAAGCGGTGCAGGGCCAGCAGCGCGAAGGCGAGGAAGAAGAGGAGGGCGGCCCAGTACGGGTCGAGGCGGGGGACCCGCAGCGGCGCCGTGCGGTCCAGCAGGCGGCGGGCGGTGCTCCGGAGGGGGCCGGCGGGCGGCCCGGGGGTGGCGGTCGCGGCCGGGTCGGCGGCGGTCCGGGGCGGTGGCACGGTGTGGCCGTCCTGCCCCAGGTCCCGTCCGGGGGCACCCCCGGCCGTTGCGGCGGCCGTGTCCATCAGGGTCCTCACTCACTCTCAACTGCCGGAAAGGTACCTGACGCGGCCGGCCCGGAGGCCGGGCGCCCGTCGGGCAGTGAGTCAGACGCCGCGCCGGCACGGTCCGTTCCCGCCCGCCGGACGGCGCCGGCCCGGCACCGCGGGTCGCGGTACCGGGCCGGGAGGGGGAGGAGGAAGGGGCAAGACCCCGTGGCGTCAGAGCGCCAGCTTCCAGTTCGCCGGGTCGAGCAGCAGGTCCGGCGTGATCTTGATGTCGAGCTGCTTGGCGGTCGGCGGGGCGTCGAAGACCATCTCCACGCTGTCGGACTCCTTGGGGTCGAGCTGCTTCTCCCAGTCGTGGTGGAGGATGCCGTGCTTGTCGTCGTCGACCTCCTCGGCCTTCTTGCCGTCGGCCTCCGCCTCGGTCGTCATGAGGGGGTTGGTGGCCGCCTTGGTGCCGGTGTTCTTGAGGGTGACGGTGACCTTCCAGGCCTTGTTGCCCTCGGTGTGGCCGCTGATGAGGGTGTTCTTGTCGACCGTGTACGGGGTCGGCTTCGAGACGGTCACTTCGAGGCCGTTGTTGTACTTCGCAGCCGCACCCGCGCCGAGGTCCTTGATGTTGCTGCTGCTGCCCGACTGCTTCTCGTACTCCTTGTGCACCTCGTCGACGGCCTTGTTGACCGCCATCAGGGTGACGATGACCCCGACGACCGCGAGGATGATCGAGAGGGCGCCCAGGATCGTGCCGGTGATCGCCACGCCCTTGTTGGTGGCCTGGCCCTTCTTGGCCCGGCTCATGCCCACCAGGCCGAAGATCAGGGCCAGGATGCCCAGGGGTCCGGCCAGCCAGAACAGGATCATCGGGATGCCGCTGAGCGCGCCGATGATGCCGAGGATCAGGGCGGCGATGCCGAGACCGTTACGGGCCTGCTGGGGGGCGGCGTGCCCCTGCGGGGCGGGCTGGAAGTGCATCTGCTGGGACATGCGTGGGAGCCCCTTCCGGGCTGGTGGATCGAAGACCGTTGCGGTGATGGGTCAATAACAGCAGAGGCTGTGAACCGAGTCAACATGAATGAGCGAAGAGGATTAGTTCACGCTGTGAAGGGGGAGGATCTTGACGGATGGGTATGCTGGCCGACACAGCGTCGGGGGTCACAGGAGGTCGGGGGTTCACGGAATGGGAGTCAGCCAGGTGCCGCACAACGCGTCAGCGGACCAGGGGGCGGACGGCCGCCCGACCGAGGTGACCGCCGCCGGCATCGCCCGGCTCGCCGGCGTCGGCCGGGCCGCGGTCAGCAACTGGCGGCGCCGCCACGCCGACTTCCCCAAGCCCGTCGGCGGCACCGAGACCAGCCCCGCCTTCGCCCTCCGCGACATCGAGCAATGGCTGCGCGACCAGGGCAAACTCGCCGAGGTCCCGCTGCGCGAGCGGGTCTGGCAGCAGCTCGTCGGACACCCCGCGGGCGCCGCCGCCGCGCTCCGCCAGGCCGGCGCCGTCCTGCTGCTGGCGCACGACCGGCCCGCCGCCTGGCAGCAGCTGCGCGGCGCCGCCGACGACACCGAGCTGACCGGTGTGCTGCCCGCGATGCTCGACTCCGTGCTCGTCGCCCGGCTCGGCCCCGGTCACCCCGTCCGCGGCCTCACCCGCGAGGCGCTCGCCCCCTCCGCCGCGCTCGTACGGTCCACCGGCGAGCTCGCGGTCCTGGACGGCGCCCCCGAGGCGTACGCCTTCCTGCTCGGCCGCCACCTCGACGCCAACCCCCGGCAGTACACCCTCACCCCGCCCGGACCGGCCGCGCTGATGGCCGAACTCGCCGCCGTGGCCGGCCCGTTGGCCACCGTCCTCGACCCCGCCTGCGGCGCCGGCGCACTGCTCGCCGCCGCCCGCGAGCGCACCGCCGACGAGACCGACGGCACCGCCGTCACCCTCCACGGCCAGGAGTCCGACCCCGACCTCGCCGCGCTCACCGCGCTCCGCCTCGCCCTGAGCGCCCCCGCCGCCGAGGTCCGGGTGCGCGCCGCGGACACCCTGCGCGCCGACGCCTTCCCCGAACTCACCGCGGACGCCGTGCTCGTCCACCCGCCGTTCAACGAACGCAACTGGGGCCACGACGAACTCGCCTACGACGCGCGCTGGGAGTACGGCTTCCCGGCCCGCACCGAATCCGAACTCGCCTGGGTCCAGCACGCCCTGGCCCGGCTGCGCGAGGGCGGCACCGCCGTCGTGCTGATGCCGCCCGCCGCCGCGTCCCGCCGCTCCGGCCGCCGGATCCGCGCCGACCTGCTGCGCCGCGGCGCACTGCGCGCGGTCATCGCGCTGCCGGCCGGCGCCGCCCCGCCCAACGGCGTCCCGCTGCACCTGTGGGTGCTGCGCAAGCCCGGCGGCACCACCCCGCCCACCCCGCAACTCCTCGTCGTCGACACCGCGGGCCCCGCCACCGGCCCGGCCGCCGGCCGTGACCGGCCCGACTGGCAGACCGTCCGGGACACCGCCGTGGAGGCCTGGCGGGCCTTCGACCGCGACGGCGGCATCGAGGAACGGCCCGGCGTCCGGCGCTCGCTGGCCGCCATCGACCTCCTCGACGACGACGTCGACCTGGCCCCGGCCCGGCACCTCCCGCCGCCCGCCGCGGCCGGCGGCCCGGCCGCACTCGCCGAGGTGCACGACCGGCTGACCGCAACCCTCGTCCGGACCACCCAGCTCACCCCGCGGCCCGCCGACGCCGACGCCGGACCGGCCCGCTGGCCGCTGACCACCGTCGGCGAACTCGCCCGCTCCGGCGCCCTGGTGCTGCGCACCGGCGGCCCCGGCACCGCCCCCGCCGACGGCGCGGACGCGCCCCCGGTCCTCACCGACCACGACGTCATCGCCGGCGGCGCCCCCTCCGGCGCCCTGCCCGAGACGCCCGCCTCCGGGCCGGCCGAGGAACCGGTCCTGATCCGCGAGGGCGACGTCGTCGTCCCGGTCCTCGGCGGCGGCACCATCGCCCGGGTCGTCGACGCGGCCACCGCCGGCGCCGCCCTCGGCCGCAACCTCACCCTGCTGCGCCCCGACCCGGCCGCCCTCGACCCGTGGTTCCTCGCCGGCTTCCTGCGCGGCACCGCCAACAACCGCCAGGCCAGCAGCTACGCCTCCACCGCCACCCGGCTCGACGTCCGCCGCCTCCAGCTGCCCCGGCTCCCGCTGGCCGAACAGCGCCGCTACGGCAGCCGGTTCAGCGACCTGGCCGCCTTCGAGAGCACCCTGCGCCAGGCCACCCGACTCGGCGAACAACTGGTGCAGGGCCTCTACGACGGACTGACGGACGGGTCGGTCAGGCCGGACTGACGGGCCGGTGGGGCGCGCGGCCCGGTGCGTTCTCCGGCACCGAGCGCCCCCGACCGACGGACGGATCGGGTATAGCGGACGGACCGGCGAAAGGGCGGGCCCTGAGGGCCTCCGCGGCCCGCCGGAGGTCGCAGAATGGGCCCGGCACATCGCCCCGGCCCATTCCGTACAACCCCGCACGCGCGGCCGGTGTCGTATATACGCTCGCAAGGCACGTGCGGCGATGGGCGCACCACCGCCGGCGTGCCAGGCCGCCGTGCCAGCACGGCCCCACCGGCCACGAACCGATCCGTCAGGAGCAGTGATGCACGGCCCCGTCCCGGCCCACCCCCCGCACCGTCCGCCGGCGCAGGGCACGGTCATCCTGCTGCGGGTGGTGTTCGTGGCCACCGCGGTGCTCAGCCTGGGGCTGCTGGCCTGGGTGCCGATGCTGCGGGCCGCGATCGTGCAGCGCGGGCAGCTGGGCTGGTGGCTGTTCGGCGGTGACCTGGTGGCGGTGATCGGCGCGTGCGTGCTGATCACCAGCTACGCCGAGACGGACTGGCGCACCAACGTCGGGGTGGGCCTGCTGCTGATGCAGATCGCGGCGGCCGTGGCCTACTACCTCGTCGTCGACACCCGTGCCCGGCGCACCGCCGCACCCGGTGCCGGCCACGCCCCGGCGCCCTACCCGGGCCTCGCCGGCATCCCGGGCGTCCCGCCCCTCGCGCAGCCCTACGGCCCGCCGCAGCCGGCTCCACCGGGCGCCTTCCACAGCCGGGAGACCCAGCCGTACCAGGGCCCCCGCCCGGCCAACCCGTACGCCGTGACCGAGACCCGGCTGCCCCCGCCGCCGGCGCCCGGCCACCACCCCGCGCCCGCCCCGTACCTCCCCGCGCCCGCGCCCCAGGAGCGTCCGCAGCCGCAGCGCATCGACCGGGTGCGGGCCGAACTCGACGAACTCAGCGACTACCTCCGCAAGGAGGAAGGGCGGTGAACGGCCGGGTCATCGGCGACCGTTACGAACTCTCCGCGCTGCTCGGGCAGGGCGGGATGGGCCAGGTCTGGATCGGCTACGACCGCCGGCTGGACCGCCGGGTCGGCGTCAAGCTGCTGCGCCCGGACCGGGTGGCCGGGACCCCCGACGGCGAGGAGATGCGGCGCCGCTTCGTCCGCGAGTGCCGGGTCACCGCGCAGGTCGACCACCCCGGGCTGGTCACCGTCCACGACGCCGGCAGCGACGGCGAGGACCTCTATCTGGTCATGCAGTACGTCGAGGGCGCCGACCTCTCCGACCACCTCGCCGAGCACGACCCCTACCCCTGGCCCTGGGCGGTGTCGGTCGCCGCCCAGCTCTGCGCCGTGCTCGCCTCCGTGCACGCGGTGCCGATCGTCCACCGCGACCTCAAGCCCCGTAACGTCATGATCCGCCCGGACGGTTCCCTGGTCGTCCTCGACCTCGGCATCGCCTCCGCGCTGGACACCGACACCACCCGCCTCACCCACACCGGCTCGCCCATCGGCAGCCCCGCCTACATGGCCCCCGAGCAGGCCATGGGCGGAGCCGTCGGCCCGTACACCGACCTCTACGCGCTGGGTGTCCTGCTGCACGAACTCCTCAGCGGCGAGGTGCCGTTCGCCGGGTCGACGGCGCTCGGAGTGCTCCACCGCCATCTCCACGAGGAGCCCGTGCCGGTGCGGAAGCTCCGCCCCGATGTCCCCGAGGCCCTCGAAGCCCTCGTCCTGCACCTCCTGCGCAAGGACCCCCAGGCCCGCCCGGCCGACGCGCAGGAGGTCTACCAGGCCCTGGCCCCGCTCCTGCCCACCGCCACGGTGGGCTCCCCGGCGAACCCGCCCGCACCGCTCGCCCCCATGGACCCCACCCGTCCCTTCCGCCACCCTCAGGCCCCCTGGCCCCTCCGCTCCGCCCACCCCCCGACCTCCACCGCCCTCTCGACCCCCCGGGCCGCGACACCGCCCCCACCCGCCGCCCCGGCCGACCCCCGGGTGTCCGCCCTCTCGGGTGCGCTGACGTCCGGCGGCGCCGTGAACCCGGGCCCCGACGAACCGGGCCCGCCACCGGCAGCGCCCCACACCTCCCGCCCGCCCGGCGCCTGGACCTCCGCCGCCACCCCCCTGGTGCCCCCGCCCCCGTCCGCTCCCCCCTCCACCGGACCGGACGTCGCCGCCGCCGTCGACGAGGTCAAGAACCTGCTCGACCAGGGCCGGATCACCCACGCCGTGGACATCCTCGGCAACATCCTCCCGGCCGCCGCCGAGCGGCACGGCGCGCACTCCCCGGTCGTCCGCACCCTGCGCAAGCAGTATGCCGCGACCCTCATGGACGACGGCCAGTACCGCCGCGCCCTGCCCGAACTCCGGCTGCTGGCCGAGGAGTACGCCAAGGAATCCGGCGCCGGCGCCACCCGCCAGGCCCTCCAGTTCCACTACGAGGCCGCCCAGTGCCTCGAACAGCTCGGCGAGGTCACCCAGGCCCTGGAGGAATACCGCGCCCTGCTCCCGTACTTCGAGCACTACGCGGACGACCCCCTCCGCCCCCTGGAAATCCGCCGCTCCATAGGCCACCTGCTCCTCGCCCAGGGCGAACGCGGCGCCGCCCAGGAAGCCCTCTCCCGCCTCCTCTACGACGCCGAACGCCTCCACGGCCCCCACCACGCCTTCCCCACCGAACTCCGCCGCACCCTGTACTGGCTGAGCCAGGTCCAGGGCTAGGGGCGCTCGCCGAGACGCTCGTGGTCGTGTCCGCCACCGGCGTCCGCTACGGGCATATCCAGCAGTAAAGGTGCTGCCCGCGGCTGACGGCGCGACGGGCCAGGGCGGCGAGGTCGGTAGTCGGGGACGTCGTCGACGACCACGGAGCCGGCCGCGACGACCGCGTCGTGACCGATGCGGACGCCGGGCATCACCATCGACCGGTGGCCGAACCACACGTCGAGGTGACCTGCGGCTTCAGCAGGACGACCCGGGGCTGTTGCGGCATCGGGTGGAGGACGGTCGGGTCGGCGGGCACACCGGCGGGCCCCTCGGGGACAGCGGTCATGGCGCAGCACTCCTCGGGCGACTTTTCCCACGCGACACCTCACGTGATGTCACACGCGGGTCCATGACCGCCGACTTCGGTGCCGGACGCCCGTGCGTTTCAGAGCCGGGCCGGCTCGCAGGTGACCAGGTAGTCCGCGGTGTCCAGGGGCTGGTCGGTGAAGAACCGGACGACCAGGTCGACCACCGCCTGGGCGCGTTCGAGGGCGACCCAGTGGTCGGACTCGGCGATGGTCAGGAAGCGGCTGTCCTCGATGGTGGCCGCGAACGCCCGCTGCTGCGCGGGCGAGGACACCGTGTCGTGCTCACCGCAGAAGACCAGCGCGGGCACCCCGGTCAGCCCGCCCGACGGGTTCAGCTCCTCGGTGGCCGAGCGGTCCAGGACCGTGAAGCCGTGCGGGATGTGCGTGACGGCATGCATGATCAGGCGCTTGACGTAGCGGTGCACCAGCTTGCGGTGGCGTACGAAGCGGCTCTCGTCCTGGCACAGCCACAGCTTCAGCGCCAGATCGACGAACTCCTCCGGCTCCCCGGCCGCCATCCGGGCCGCGGCCTGCCGCCACAACGCCAGCTGGGCGTTGGTGATGTGCGCCGGCACACCGCCGAGCAGCAGCCGCGCGATCCGGTGCGGGCGGCGCTGCGCGAAGGCGAACGCGATCGCCGAACCGAACGAGTAGCCGAAGAGGTTGACGCGGGACACCCCGAGGTCGTCGAGGACGTGCTCGACCGCCCGGCACATGGTCGCCAGGCCCTGGTCGGGGCGGAGCGGATCGGCGTTGCCCGAGCCCGGCAGGTCGATGGTGATCAGGCTCGCCAGCGGTGACACCGGTTCGTCGAGGTGCTGCCAGCCGTATTTGTCCTGCAGCGCGCCGCCCAGCACCAGTACCGGTTCGGTCCGGGGAGCCGGCTGCCGCACCAGACGGTAGGAGTAGGACAGCCCGTCCACCCTCAGGGCGTGGACCGCTTCGTTGGTCATGCGTCTCCTTCGCGTGGGTGCCACGCCGGGACCGGCGGTGGGCTCACCCGCGGCTGACGACCAGGGCGGCGTTGTGCCCGCCGAACCCCAGTGAGGTCTTCACCGCGCAGTCCAGCCGCGCCGGCCGGGCTTCCTTGGCCACCACCTCGACGGGGATGTCGGGGTCGGGCGATACGAGGTTCGCCGTCGGCGGCACCAGCTGGTGCTGCACCGCCAGCACGGTGAACGCGGTCTCGATGGCACCGGCCGCGCCGAGGGTGTGGCCGGTCATGGCTTTGGTCGAGGTGACCAGGGGGTGTTCGCCGAGCACCCGGCGCAGCATGGTGCCCTCGATCAGATCGTTGAGGACCGTCGAGGTGCCGTGCGCGTTGACGTGCCCGATGTCGGCGGGGGCCGCGCCGGCGTCGGCCAGCGCGGCGCGCAGCGCGCGTTCGGCGCCGGCGCCGTCGGGATGCGGGGCGACCGGGGCGTACGCGTCGTTGGACGAGCCGTAGCCGGTGATCTCGGCCCGGATCCGGGCGCCCCGGGCCCGGGCGTGCTCGGGCCGCTCCAGGACGAGCAGGCCGGCGCCCTCGCCCAGGACGAAGCCGTCCCGGTCGGCGTCGAACGGGCGGCAGGCCGCGGCCGGGTCGTCCCGCCGGGGCGAGAGGCCCTTCATCTTGCACATGCTCGCCACCAGCAGCCGGGAGCAGGCCGATTCGGCGCCGCCGGCGAGGGCGATGTCGCACATGCCGGCCCGCAGCAGCTGACGCGCCAGGCCGATGGCGTCGGTGCCGGAGGCGCAGGTGGTGTTCACCGCGAGGCTCGGCCCGCGGGCGGCCAGGTCGCGGCAGACGCTCGCCGCGGCGCTGTTGCCGGTGGTGAGCGCGGCCAGCACGGGGGAGACCCGGCGCGGCCCGCGCTCCAGGAGGGTGGTGTGCTGCTCGTCGTAGGCGGGGAGCCCGCCGTTGGCGGTCCCGATGAGGACCGCGACCCGGTCGCCGTCCCACTCGGCGGGGTCCAGCCCGGCGTCGGCCACGGCCTCGCGGGCGGCCAGCACCGCCAGTTGGGAGAAACGGTCCATCAGACGGCGGGAGGCGACGTCCAGGGCCTCGTCGACGTCCAGGCCGTCGACGAGATACATGAAGTCCGTGGGCAGATCGCGCAGTTCGGCCGGCCGGCGCACCCCGGACGGCGTGGTGGTGCGGGTGATCTCCCGCCAGCTCGCCCCGGCCCCGGCGCCGGCGGCGGTCAGCATGCCCAGACCGGTCACGGCAGCCGCGTACGGCTGCTGCGCGGGACCGGTCGCGTACCGGCCCGGGACCGGGTGGGGCTCCCGGCCCGGGCGGCTCACGCGGCCGCCACGTGCACGGCCGCCAGCAGCTGGCCGTAACTGTCCCGGGGCGTCAGCTCGACGTCCTCCAGGTCGACCTGGAGACCGTCCTCGATGAGCAGCCGCAGCTCCTCCAGCGCCAGCGAGTCGACCCCCAGCTTCCGCAACGGGACCTCCGGGCTCACGGAGAGGGGATCCACCCCGAATTTCGTCGTCAACAGGGTCCGCACCTGTTCCGCGATGTCCACTCCAGCCACCTTTCTCACCGGTTGGGGCCCGCCGGACTATGGGGACAACGCCACAGACGCCCGTTGAGTCACGGCACGCCCGGCGTTCGTGGGGCGGCGCGGGCCGCGGACCGCCCGGATCGGGCGGGCGGCCGGGCGGGGCCGGGCGCGGGGCGCAGAAACCGACCCCGGCGTAGATCGTTGGCCGAAGCAGTGGCCTGGGCCACGCCGACTTCATAGCATCGATCACTCAAGGTCGAGACTCCGTCGCACGATCTGCCGGGAGGCCATGTGTTCCGCCGTAGGACAGCGCTCTCCGTATCCGCCACCGCCGCTCTGCTGGCCGCGACGCCGCTGCTCGCCGCCTGCGGGAGCCAGCCGCACCCCGGTGCCGCCGCCATCGTGGACGGGAAGCGGATCACCGTCGCCCAGCTCCAGGCGAAGGTCCGGGACGTACGGACCGCGCAGGCCAGGTCGCCGCAGGGCGGCCAGCTGATCATGAACACCGGCCGGCTCAGCCTGGCCACGCTCAACGGCATGATCTTCGACGAGGTGCTGGCACGCGGCGCGAAGGACGCCGGGGTGACGGTCACCCGCAAGGACGTCCAGGCGTGGCGCGGCAAGGCCGAGAAGCAGGCCGGCGGGGCCGAGCGGCTGAAGGCGATGTGGCTGCAGCAGGGCATCGCCCCCGACGAGGTCGACGGCACGGTCCGCAACCAGCTGCTGCTCGACGGCATCGCCCGGCACCTCGGCGCGGACCGCGGCACGCCGCAGGGCCAGCAGAAGCTGGCCCGGTCGCTGGCCCGGACGTCCCGGTCGATGGGGATCGACGTCAATCCGCGCTTCGGCAGGTGGGACGACCAGCAGGTCATCCTCGGCGAGACCAAGGACCCGTGGATCGCCACCGCCCCGGCGCGGCAGCAGACCTGATCCGGGCGGGCGGCGGCGCGGGCACTGCCGGCGGGGAGGTCCGCGTGGCCCGGCGGTGCCGGTGGGGTTGTCGGTGGGGTGCGTTACGTTCGATGCGTGAACGCTGACGCCTCCGCCGCCGATCCCGGCGCCGCCGCCCGCCCCGAGGGCCCCGGCACCGGACGCCTGGTCCTGCTCACCACCAGCCACCGGGTCGCCCCCGGGCTGCTGTCCTGGCCCGCGTGGCAGGTCCTGCGCGCCGCCGAGCGGGTGCTGTGCGCCGATCCGGACCATCCGCAGCTGCCGTATCTGCGCGAGGCCGGCATCGTGGTGGAGACCGCCGTCCCGACCGCCCGCGAGCTGGTCGACCACTGCGTGCCCGAGGACCGTACGGTCGTCGTGCTGACCTCGGCGGAGGGCGAGAGCACGCTCACCGACGGGCTGGCCCGGCTGGCCGGCTCCGGCCGCGAGACCATGCCCGACCTGGAGCTCCTGCCCGGCTCCTACGACCTGCCCGGCGCCCGGCTGCTCGACCTCGTCCAGGTCATGGACCAGATCCGCGCCGAGTGCCCCTGGAGCAGCATCCGGACCCACCAGGACCTCGCCAAGTACGGCCTGGAGGAGGCGTACGAGATGGTCGAGGCCATCGAGGCCGGCGACCGGGTCGAGCTGCGCGAGGAGCTGGGGGACGTGCTCCTCCAAGTGGTCTTCCACGCCCGGATCGCGCAGGACGACCCGGAGGAGCCGTTCTCCATCGACGACGTGGCGGGCACGATCGTGGAGAAGCTGATCCACCGCCATCCGCATGTCTTCGGGGAGGCGGAGGCGGCCACCCCGGAAGACGTCAAGGCGCACTGGATACGCACCAAGGCCGTGGAGAAGCAGCGGGGATCGGTGACCGAGGGCGTGCCGCTGGCCCAGCCCGGCCTGGCCCTGGCGGCGAAGCTGGCGTCGCGGGTGCGCACGGCGGGCCTGGACGTGCCGCTGCCGGCCGGCCGGGGCGTCGGGTACGAGCTCCTGGCCATGGCGGTCCGCGCCGAGGCGGAGGGCACCGACCCGGAGGCGGCGCTCCGCGCGGCGGCCCGCGCCTACCGCGACGCGGTGCTGGCGGCGGAGGGCGGGACCGCTTAGTACCGTGGGTGCAGGGCGTGTTGAGGGGGCGGGCGTGGAAGCGGAGCTGGCGGCGCTGGCGGGCGCGGGGGCGAGCGCGGTGGTGCAGGCCATGGCGACGGACACCTGGGCCGATGTCCGGTTGAGGGTCTCGGAGCTCTTCCGGCGGGCGGCGGCCGACGCTCCCGCCGAGGCGGCGGCCGAGACCCCCGCCGGGGCGGCGGCCGCGGAGGAGACGGCCGCCCCGCCGCGGCCGGCGGAGGAGCCGTCTCCCGCTGCGCCGCCGGAGTCGTCGGACGAGGTGACCGCGCGCTGGCAGGCCAGTCTGCGCAGCCTGCTGGAGCAGCACCCGGAGGCCGCGGCCGAACTCCGGGCGCTCTGCGAGGAGTTGGCCGAGGAGGCGGCCGGTGAGGCGGCCGGGGAGGCGGCCGACCGGTTGTCCGACGACTCGGCCGACGGACCGGCCACCGGGCCGGACAGTCACCCCGTCCCACCGGTGCACAACTCCATCACCGGCGGCACCCAGGGCCACGTCATCCAGGCCACCTCCATCAACTCACTGACGTTCCACGCCAGTTCGCTCCAGGGCGCGCCGCCCGACCCGGACAGCTGGCCGCGGGCCGAGGACGTCGACCCGGTCGCGCTGGGCGTACGCCCCACGCACCGGATCCCGGCCCTCCCGCAGCTGCCGCCGTACGTCCTCCGGGACCGCGACGACGCCCTCCTCGCGGCGGTCACCCGGGCCCGGGAGGCCGGCGGTCTGGTGCTGGTGCTCGGGGAGCCGTTCGCCGGCAAGTCGCGCACGGCGCTGGAGGCGATGGCCCAAGGGCTCGCCGGATTCCGGGTGTTCGCGCCCGCGCGCGGCGCGGACCTGCGCGGTCTGCCCGCCCTGTTACAGGGGTGCGCGGGCCGGTACGTCCTGTGGCTGGACGACCTCGACGGGCATCTCGGCGACACCGGCGGCGGGGGCGGCGGCCTGGAGCCGCGGCTGCTGGCCCAGCTGACCGCGCTGCGCGTGACCGTGCTCGCCACGATGCGCGAGGACGCCTACGACGAGCACCGGCACGCCCCGCACGGCCGGGTACTGGACCTGGCGACCGTCGTCGAACTGGCCCGTGAGTGGAGCCCGGCCGAGCGGGCGCGGCTGGCGCACCGGGCCGGGCGGGCGGGCGACCCGCGGCTGGTCGACGCGCTCTGTTCCAGCGGCCCGGAAGGCGCGGCCGCCTATCTGACGCTCGGACCGCTGCTCTGGGACGAGTGGTGGCGGGCCCGCCGCGCCGACCGTCACCCGCGCGGCCACGCCCTGGTCCGGGCCGCCCTCGACCTGGCCCGCTGCGGACTGCCCGGCCCGCTGCCGATGGACCTGCTGACCAAGGTGCACGAGGGCTACGCGGACGTCACCGGCATGGACCGGGAGTCGCTGGCGGACGCCCGGGCGTGGGCGACGGAGCGGCGCCACGGGGGGCTGCGTCTCCTGGTCCGCGGCACCGGCGACACCTGGCGGGTCGCGCCCTTCCTCCTGGAGGCGGCCGAGCGGCACGACACCCTGCCGCCGGTGGACGGCCAGATCTGGGGCTGCGCCCTGGACGTGGCGCGGGCGGACGACGCGTACGACTACCCGGCGGTCGCGGCCGCCGCCCGCGAGGCGTTCCGGCGGGCCGCCGAGGCGGGCGACGGCACCGCGCTGCACAACCTCGGGGTACTGGCCGAGTCGCTGGGGGAGCGGGCGGAGGCCGAGGAGTGGTTCCGGCAGGCGGCCGACGACGGGCAGGCGCAGTCCGCGGGGCGACTGGGCCGGATGCTCGCCGACCGCGGCGAGGGCAAGGCCGCCGAACCGTATCTGGAGCTCGCCGCGGAGGCGGGGGACACGGAAGCGGCGACGCTGCTGGGGAAGCTGCTGCGAGCCCGGGCGGAGCGCTGGCTGGGTGTCGGCAAGGAGGGCGGAAGCGCGGAGGCGGCGTACCTCTGGGGTGATCTGCGGCTGGCCGCGGGGGACGACACCGATGCCTTCGACAGCTACCACGACGCGCTCCTGGCCGGCTGCGCCGATGCGGCGGGGCGTTACGGCAGCCTGATCCTGCTGTGGGCCGACCGCAAGATGGCGAAGGTCTGGTTGCGGCGCGCCGCCGACGCCGGTGACAAGCAGGCGGCGGAGCGGCTGTACGACAACTTCGAGGCGCCGCCGTCGGTGGACACGATCGAATCCGAGCTCAACGAGCACGCCGTCAAGGGCAGACCGCTCGCCGCCGCCAACTACGGCGTCTTCCTGGAGCTCCAGGACCGTCCGGACGAGGCCCGACCCTGGCACGTCAAGGCGTACGAGTCCGGCGACCCCTACGGCGCCTTCCGCCTCGCCGAGCTGCACAAGAAGGCCGGCGAGCCCGCCGAGGCCCGGGCCTGGTACCGCAAGGCCGCCGCCCTGGGCCACCCCGGTGCCAAGCGGGCCCTCGACGAGGAGGACGGCACCGTCATCGTGTGACCGGTACCGCCGCGGCGGCCGGCTCCTGCTCCCGCCCCGCCCCGGCCGGCCGGGCACGGCGGCGGCGTACCAGCCGGTCCAGCAGCCACACCGCCACCACGGCCGCCGCCAGTCCGGCCCCCATGACGCACACCCCGCCCCAGCCCGCGGCGGACCACACCACCGAGGTCAGCGCCGAGCCCACCGCGCCGCCCGCGAAGTAGCTGGTCATGTAGGCGGAGTTGAGGCGGTTGCGGGCCTCGGGGCGGACGCCGTAGATCAGGTTCTGGTTGCTGACGTGCAGGGCCTGCGCGGCGAGGTCCAGCACGATCACCCCGGCCAGCAGCGCCGCCAGCGACCAGGCGCCGCCCGCCCCGCCCAGGGCCAGCAGCCCCCAGGAGCCGAGCAGCAGGAACGCCGCGGCGCCGGCGGCGTGGTGGACCAGGCCGCGGTCCGCCAGCCGGCCGGTGGCGGAGGCCGAGAGCGAGCCGGCCGCGCCGACCAGCCCCAGCAGACCGATGGCCGACTCCTGCCAGCCGTAGGCCGGCCCGGACATCAGGAACGCCAGCGCCGTCCACAGCGCGCTGAAGCCCGCGAAGGTCAGCGCGCCCAGCGCCGCCCGCCACCGCAGCACCGGCTCGTGGGCGAACAGCGCGAGGGTGGAGCGCAGCAGCGCCGGGTAGCGCAGTCCCACCGTGGTGCGCAGGGCCGGCAGCCGGAGCCGCAGCAGCACGGCCATCAGCGCCATCAGCCCGGCGTTGACCCAGTACGCGGTGCGCCAGCCGCCCAGCTCGGCGAGGGTTCCGGAGGCCGTACGGGCGAGCAGGATGCCGAGCAGCAGACCGGTCATGACGGTGCCGACGGTCCGCCCGCGCTCCTCGGGGGCGGCGAGGGTGGCCGCGTACGGCATGACGACCTGCGCCGCGACCGAGGTCAGACCGGTCAGTGCGGTGCCGGTCAGCAGCAGGGCGGCGTTGGTCGCGCTCGCCGTCACGGTGAGGAAGACGGCGGTCGCCGCGCACAGAGTGACGGCCAGCCGGCGCCGCTCCAGCAGGTCGCCGAGCGGGACGAGCAGCAGCAGCCCGAGGCCGTAGCCGGTCTGTGCCACGGTCACCACCAGCGCGGCGGTGGACGCCGAAAACCGCAGGTCATGGCCGATGACATCGAGCAGCGGCTGGGCGAAGTAGTTGCCGGCGACGGACAGCCCGGTGGCGACGGACATCAGCAGCAGCGTGCCGCGGCCGAGCCGTCCCGGTCGGCCCTGCGCGGACCCGTGTGTGTCCTCGGCTGTCATACCTGACCTCCCCGTTCGTGCCCCGCGGCCACCGTGGCGGCGGGCAGCACCCAGCCTCGGGCCACCACCATCGATGAGTCCAACACATCGTTTTCATCGAATCCATCGCGAATCACGATCGATCCCTTCCGCCGGTGGCAGGATCGGTGGGCATGGAGCTCCAGCAGATGCGCTATGTCGTGGCGGTGGCGGAAACGGGCGGGTTCACCCGGGCCGCCGAGCGGTGCCACGTCGTGCAGTCGGCGCTCAGCCACCAGATCGCCCGGCTGGAGAAGGAGCTCGGTGCGCGGCTCTTCGACCGGACCAGCCGCAGCGTCCGGCTGACCGTCGCCGGTGAGGCGTTCGTGCCCGTCGCGCGGCAGGCGCTGGCGGCGGCCGAGCGGGCCCGGGCCGAGGTGGCGGCGGCGACCGGGGAGGTGCGCGGCCGGCTGGCGGTGGGTGCCATCTCGACCGTGGCGGCCGTCGACCTCGCCCGTGAGCTGGGCGATTTCCGCGGCCGCTATCCACAGGTGCGGGTCGGCCTGCAGATGGAGATGAGCGATCCGCTCATCGAGAAGGTGCGGGAGGGGACGCTGGACGTCGCCTTCGTCGGGCTGGTGCCCGGCGCCCGCCCGTCCGGCGTACGGGAGCGGGTGCTGGCCCGCGGGGAGCTGGTGGCCGTGGTGCCGCCGGGGCATGCGCTGGCGGGGCGGGAGTGGACGACGCTGGCGCGGCTGGCGCGGGAGACCTTCGTGGACTTCACGGCGGGGTCGGCGGCCCGGCGCCAGCGCGACGAGGCGTTCCGGGCGGCGGGGCTGTCGTCGGAGGTGTCCTTCGAGGTGACCACGGTGGAGTTCCTGGCGAAGCTGGTGCGGGCCGGGCTGGGCATCGGCATGGTCCCGGAGGCCATCGCCGCCGAGCTGCCCGGGCTGCACATCGTGCGGGCGCGGCCGGCGCCGGAGCGTACGGAACGGGTGGTGTGGAGCGCCCTGGGGCCGTCACCGGCGGCGGTGGCCTTCCTGGAGGGGCTGGGGGTGGATCCGGGCGGCTCCTGAGGGCGCCGCCGGGTGCCCCGGTGGCGGGCCCGCCGCCCGTGCGCGGGGCGTCTTCCGGGGCGGTTACGGTCAGAGGGTGCACGACGAGCCCCGCCCCACCTCCACGGACCCCACGCCCGCGGACAGCGCTCCGGACCGCCCCGCGGGCTGCCCGGCCAACCGGCCGGTCCCGCCCGCGCCCGAGCTGTTCACCTGGGAGTTCGCGTCCGATCCGTATCCGGCGTACGCCTGGCTGCGCGAGCACGCGCCGGTGCACCGCACGGCGCTGCCCAGCGGGGTCGAGGCATGGCTGGTGACCCGCTACACCGAGGCGCGGCAGGCGCTGGCCGACGCCCGGCTCTCCAAGAACCCGGTGCACCACAGCGAGTCCGCGCACGGCAAGGGCAAGGTCGGCATCCCGGGCGAGCGCAGCGCCAACCTGATGACGCATCTGCTCAACATCGACCCGCCGGACCACACCCGGCTGCGCCGGCTGGTCAGCAAGGCGTTCACGCCCCGTCGCGTCGCCGAGTTCGCGCCCCGGGTGCAGGAGCTGACCGACCACCTCATCGACGGGTTCGCCGGTCGCGGCGAGGCCGACCTGATCCACGAGTTCGCGTTCCCGCTGCCGATCTACGCGATCTGTGACCTGCTGGGCGTCCCGCGCGAGGACCAGGACGACTTCCGGGACTGGGCGGGCATGATGATCCGCCACGGCGGTGGCCCGCGCGGTGGGGTCGCACGGTCCGTGAAGAAGATGCGCGGCTATCTCGCCGAACTGATCCACCGCAAGCGCGAAACCCTGGAGGGTACCCCCGCCCCGGACGAGGACCTGATCTCCGGGCTGATCCGCGCCTCGGACCACGGCGAGCACCTCACCGAGAACGAGGTCGCCGCGATGGCCTTCATCCTCCTGTTTGCCGGCTTTGAGACGACCGTGAACTTGATCGGTAACGGCACGTACCAGCTGCTCCGGCACCCCGCCCAGCGCGAGCTGCTGCAGAAGTCGCTGGCGGCGGGCGACACCGAGCTGCTGACCACCGGGGTCGAGGAGCTGCTCCGCTTCGACGGCCCCGTGGAGCTGGCGACCTGGCGGTTCGCCACCGAGGAGCTGACCCTCGGGGGGCAGCGGATCGCCGAGGGGGACCCCGTCCTGGTGGTGCTGGCCGCCGCCGACCGCGACCCGGCGCGCTTCCCCGACCCGGACCTGCTCGACCTGACCCGGCGTGACAATCAGCATCTGGGATACGGGCACGGCATCCATTACTGCCTGGGCGCCCCGCTCGCCCGGCTCGAAGGGCAGACCGCGCTCGCCACCCTGCTGACCCGGCTTCCGGACATCCGGCTTGCGGTGGAACCGGCCGAATTGCGGTGGCGTGGCGGGCTCATCATGCGCGGACTGCGGTCGCTGCCGGTGGAGTTCACGTCCGAGCGGCCCTGACCAGCGACGGAGGCCGATGGTGACAGAGCGTCAGGACGTGACCTGCGCGTGATCTTTGCTACACCGACTTGTGACTACCCGTGACCCCGGCTACCTTTCGATCCACGATCGACGGCTCCTCGAACACAGTGCCGAGGAAACCGTCGGATCGCGACAACTCAACCGCCGCGCGAAAGGCATCCGCATGCGTTCCGGGAACGGCCGACACCGTCGCCCCCGTCAAGCACCGGCCATCTTTGTCACGGCGGGAGTGACCGGCTCGGCACTCGCACTGCCTCTGCTCTCCGCCGGTGGCGCCCACGCCGCCGACACCGCGACCTGGGACCGGGTCGCCCAGTGCGAGAGCGGCGGCATCTGGAGCTCGGACACCGGCAACGGTTTCTACGGCGGGCTCCAGCTCACCCAGGACATGTGGGACCGGCACGGCGGCGCGGCCTACGCCTCGCGGCCCGACCTCGCCAGCCGCGCCCAGCAGATCGCGGTGGCCGAGACGATCCTCGACGACCTCGGCCCGGACGCCTGGCCGAGCTGTGCGGTGAACGCCGGTCTGACGAAGGACGGCCGGGCGCCGCGGGTCGACCCGGGCGGCACCAGCACCCCGATACCCGACCCGTCGGACGACGACCGGACCGCCGGCTCCGGCTCCTCCGGTTGGCACGACGGGACGGCCGACGACCCCGGTGGCGACGAGGACGACGGGCCGGCCGGTGACGAGCCGTCGCGGGCCACGCCGTCCCCGTCCACTCCCGACCCCTCGGACTCCGCCGGCACCGGCACGCCGTCCCCCGACCCCGACCGGGCCTCCGGCTCGTCCGGGCCGTCCGGCGACGCGACGCCGGGCGACCGGGGCGAGGATCCGTCCGGCACCACCGCCCCCTCCGACGACGGCACCAGCGGCAGCGACGCCAGCGGTACCGGCGACGGCACCGGTACGGGCAAGGGGGACGGCACGGCCTCCGACGGATCGCAGGGCGGTACGACGACGGACAGCGTGCCGGGCGGTTCGGGCCGGCACCGCGGCGACGCGGACCGGGGCGACGGCGACGGCGGCGACCGGGCCTCCGGCGGGCGGCACGCCTCGCGCGGCGACGACGCGCACCGGACGCCCCCGGCCGAGGGCGACGGGTACACCGTGCAGCCGGGTGACAGCCTGTCAGCGATCGCCCAGGCGCACCGGCTGCCGGGTGGCTGGCCGGCGCTCTACGACCGCAACGAGGACGTCGTCGGCTCCGACGCGGACCTGATCCACCCAGGTCAGCAGCTCGATCTCGGGCAGTCCGCAGGGTAGTTCGCCGGTTTCGGCCCGCTTTGGCGAAAGTGAGACAAGCGTCTCGTTGTGGGGCGGTGGGCCCCGAAGGGTCCACTGCCGTCGCACCGGTCCCCACCTGCGGGTTTGTGACCCCTCCGTGATCAAAAATGGTCAACTCGGTCCAGATGAGGGGGTTTGAACACCCGGGTGGTTCCTGATTACGGTCATCACCGCTCGCCAAAGCGGGCCCCTTCGATCACACGCCGAGTCCTGCCGGTGGTCGGAGGCAGTTGACGCGCAAGCGCCGTAGGCAGGAGCGGGGGAACCAAGGTAGGCGCCGGCCCGGCCCGTGAAAGCGGGTCAGCCGGCTTGGGGTGAAGCCCGGTGCTCATGGCACCGGCCGGGCGACTCACAGTCCGAACCCGACAGCTCACCTCGTAGGCGTCGGTGAGGAAACGAACGAACCATGCTGATCTTCAAGGGCAAGCACCGTCGTCCCTCCAAGGCCGCCCGCGTCGCCACCCTCGCCGGTGTCGCCGGTGCCGCCGTGGCCGTCCCGCTGATGGGCGCCACCTCTGCCTCCGCCGCCTCCGTCGCCACCTGGGACAAGGTCGCCCAGTGCGAGTCCGGCGGCAACTGGTCGATCAACACCGGTAACGGCTACTACGGTGGCCTGCAGTTCTCCAACTCCAGCTGGGCCGCCGCCGGCGGCACCAAGTACGCGCCGCGCGCCGACCTGGCCACCAAGTCCCAGCAGATCGCCGCCGCCGAGAAGCTCCTCGCCCTCCAGGGCCCGGGCGCCTGGTCCTGCGCCGGCGCCGGCGGTCTGACCGCCGGTGGCCCGTCCCCCGACCTGGACAGCAGCACCCCGGTCGCCAAGTCCGCACCGGAGAAGAGCGACGCGGCGGTCAAGCGCACCCCGGCCGCCCCGAAGCACGAGAGCACCCCGGCCGCCCCGAAGAAGAACCAGGGCCACGGCAACTACACCGTCAAGGCCGGCGACACCCTCGCCAAGATCGCCAAGGCGCACGGCACCCACTGGAAGGCCGTCTACGCGGCCAACAAGTCCGTCATCGGCGGCAACCCCAACCTGATCTTCCCGGGTCAGAAGCTCCACGTCTGAGTCGTCCCCGCACCGGGACACCCCTGGTGAGACCGGCCCCGTCCGGCGCGCCCCTCCCCCCGGCGCGCCGCGGCGGGGCTTCTCCGTACCCCGCCGTCCGCGCCGCCGCCGGCCGGACGCTCCGCCGGACTTTCCCCGCTCGGCGAACATTGCGGCAAACATCCCGTGAGCTGGGCCTTTGTGCTGCTTGTGGGGTTATTCCGTCCCACGGAGCGGGCCAAGGGCAGGCGGACCCTCCCCGGGCCGTTAGGCTCGTGCTGCAGAACTCCAGACACCCATGAAGGAGACAACGTGCCGTCCATCGACGTCGTCGTAGCCCGCGAAATTCTCGACTCGCGAGGTAATCCCACGGTCGAGGTCGAGGTCGGCCTCGACGACGGCAGCACCGGCCGTGCCGCCGTGCCGTCCGGCGCCTCGACCGGCGCCTTCGAGGCCATCGAGCTCCGCGACGGCGACCCCAACCGCTACCTCGGCAAGGGCGTGGAGAAGGCCGTCCTGGCCGTCATCGAGCAGATCGGCCCGGAGCTCGTCGGCTACGACGCGACCGAGCAGCGGCTGATCGACCAGGCCATGTTCGACCTGGACGCCACCGACAACAAGGGCTCGCTCGGCGCCAACGCCATCCTCGGCGTCTCCCTCGCCGTCGCGCACGCCGCCTCCGAGGCCAGCGACCTCCCGCTGTTCCGCTACCTGGGCGGCCCGAACGCGCACGTCCTGCCCGTGCCGATGATGAACATCCTGAACGGCGGCTCGCACGCCGACTCCAACGTGGACATCCAGGAGTTCATGATCGCCCCGATCGGCGCGGAGTCCTTCTCCGAGGCCCTGCGCTGGGGCGCCGAGGTCTACCACACCCTCAAGAAGGTCCTGAAGGCCAAGGGCCTGGCCACCGGCCTCGGCGACGAGGGCGGCTTCGCCCCGAACCTGGGCTCCAACCGCGAGGCCCTCGACCTCATCCTCGAGGCCATCAAGGAAGCCGGTTACGCCCCCGGCCAGGACATCGCGCTCGCCCTGGACGTCGCCGCCTCCGAGTTCTACAAGGACGGCAAGTACCAGTTCGAGGGCAAGGACCGCTCGGCCGCCGAGATGACCGAGTACTACGAGGAGCTGGTGGCGGCCTACCCGCTGGTCTCCATCGAGGACCCGCTGTTCGAGGACGACTGGGCCGGCTGGAAGGTCATCACCGACAAGCTCGGCGCCAAGGTCCAGCTGGTCGGCGACGACCTGTTCGTCACCAACCCCGAGCGCCTGGCCCGCGGCATCGAGGAGGGCTCCGCCAACGCCCTCCTGGTCAAGGTCAACCAGATCGGCTCGCTGACCGAGACCCTGGACGCCGTCGAGCTGGCCCAGCGCAACGGCTTCAAGTGCATGATGTCGCACCGCTCCGGCGAGACCGAGGACGTCACCATCGCCGACCTCGCCGTCGCCACCAACTGCGGCCAGATCAAGACCGGCGCCCCGGCCCGCTCCGAGCGCGTCGCCAAGTACAACCAGCTGCTGCGCATCGAGGAGATCCTCGACGACGCCGCGGTGTACGCCGGCCGCAGCGCGTTCCCCCGCTTCAAGGGCTGACGCCCCGGAGCTCGGCGTCCCGCGGTTCCGCCGGGGCGGCTGACCCGAGCCCGAGAGGGCTGATCGGGCGAGCCGACCGCCCAGCGCCCCGTACGTCCCCGGCGACGGTCCCGTACCGTTGCCGGGGACGTACCTGCTTGAAGCAGACCGACGTCCGTCAGTGAAGGGGAGACGACGTGCCCGCGGACCGGTTCTCGACCGCGACCCGACTCAAGGCGCTCGGCGAGCAGGCCGCCGCCCGCGTCTACCGCGCCCGGCCGGCCCGCCGCAACCGCCTCACCGGCCGCGCCGCCCTGCTGGCCCTGGTGATGTGCTCGCTGGTGGTCGCGCTCGCGTACCCGATAAGGCAGTACGTCTCCCAGCGCTCCGACATCGCCGACCAGCGCCGCAAGGCCCGGGACGCGGGCGCCGAACTGGACCGGCTGCGCGAGCAGAAGGCCCGCTGGCAGGACCCGGAGTACGTCCGCCAGCAGGCCCGCCGGCACCTGCACTACGTCATGCCGGGCGAGACCGGATACATCGTCCAGGACGGCTCCGGCACCGCCGCCGCCCCCAAGGGGACGCGGGCCGCGCAGCGCCCCTGGTACGACAACCTGTGGCACGCGGTCGACGCGGCCGACAAGCGGTAGCGCCGGCTCCGCGGGGTGCCGCCGGCCCGTACCGCCGGCGCGCCCGGACCCGTACTGTCGACAGGGACGGCGCGCACCGCCCCGCCGTACCGCCCTTCCGCCCTTCCGCCCTTCCGCCCTTCAGTCCTTCCACTCCTCACCTCACCGAAAGCGCACATGGAAACCCCTCCGCCCCAGACCGAGCCCACCGAGCCCACCGCCGCGGACATCGCCGCCTTCAAGGAGCAGCTCGGCCGCCCGCCGCGCGGCCTGCGCGCCATCGCGCACCGCTGCCCGTGCGGCCAGCCGGACGTCGTCGAGACGGCGCCGCGCCTGGAGGACGGCACGCCCTTCCCCACGCTCTACTACCTCACCTGCCCGCGCGCGGCCTCCGCGATCGGCACGCTGGAGGCCAATGGCGTGATGAAGGAGATGACCGACCGGCTGGCGGCCGACCCGGAGCTCGCCGCCGCCTACCGCGCGGCCCACGAGGACTACATCCGGCGGCGGGACGCCATCGAGGTACTGGAGGGCTTCCCCAGCGCGGGCGGCATGCCCGACCGGGTCAAGTGCCTGCACGTCCTCGTCGGCCACTCGCTGGCGGCCGGGCCGGGCGTCAACCCGCTCGGTGACGAGGCGATCGCCATGCTGCCGGAGTGGTGGAAGAAGGGCCCGTGCGTGAGCCCGTGCAGCGGGACCGACAGCGAGACCGAGGGAGAGTCCGAGTGAAGCGTGTCGCCGCCGTCGACTGCGGTACGAACTCCATCCGCCTGCTGGTCGCGGACGTCGACCCGGCGACCGGCGAGCTGAAGGAGCTCGACCGCCGGATGCAGATCGTCCGCCTGGGCCAGGACGTGGACCGCACCGGGCGGCTGGCGCCGGAGGCGCTGGAGCGCACCTTCGCGGCCTGCCGGGAGTACGCCGCGGTGATCAAGGGCCTGGGCGCCGAGCGGGTCCGTTTCGTGGCGACCTCGGCCTCCCGGGACGCCGAGAACCGCGCGGACTTCGTGCGCGGCGTGGTGGACATCCTGGGCGTGGAGCCCGAGGTGATCACCGGCGACCAGGAGGCGGAGTTCTCCTTCAACGGCGCCACCAAGGAGCTCACCGGCCGCGCCGATCTTCATCGTCCGTTCCTGGTGGTGGACATCGGCGGCGGCTCGACCGAGTTCGTCCTCGGTGATGACTCCGTCCGGGCCGCCCGCTCGGTCGACGTCGGCTGCGTCCGGATGACCGAACGGCACCTGGTGCACAACGGCGAGATCAGCGACCCGCCGACCGCCGCCCAGGTCGCCGCCATCAAGGCCGACATCGCCAAGGCCCTGGACCACGCGGAGGAGGCCGTCCCGCTGGCCGAGGCCGCCACCCTGGTGGGCCTGGCCGGCTCGGTGACCACCGTCGCCGCGATCGCCCTGGGCCTCACCCACTACGACTCCGAGGCCATCCACCACTCCCGCATCCCGCTGGCGAAGGTCCGCGAGATCACCGACCGGCTGCTCACCGCCACCCACGCCGAGCGCGCGGCCATCCCGGTCATGCACCCGGGCCGGGTCGACGTGATCGGCGCGGGCGCCCTCGTCCTGCTCGCGATCATGGAACGCACCGGTGCCGAGGAGGTCGTGGTCAGCGAGCACGACATCCTGGACGGGATCGCCTGGAGCATCGCGGACTGAGGCCCGGACGCGGCGCCGCGGGGCCGCACGGACGGCCTGACGGACGGCCTGACGGACGGCGTGACGGACGACCGGCAGAGGTGCGGCAACGGCCTCTGCCGGGTGGCTCTTTGAGCGGGCGTGGTGCCGTCCGAGCGGGATTCGGGGGCACTCAGGGGGTTCCTCGGGCGCCCCGTGGAAGAAAGTTCGTGAAATCCTTCACATGAAAAAACCTCCTGTCGGGCGAACAATCTGACGGTGCGACGCTCATTCGAAGGCTTCAGGGCCGTTCGACCCGGAGAATGCGCGGGTCCCGACGGCTCGGCTATGCGCTCCCGCAGGGCGTGGTGGGTCACCCGGATGGCCTACAAGCCCTGATCAACGGGGGTGTCCAACGCCTCGCGTACTACGGTGGTTCCGGCCCGCGCTATGGCGTCCGTCACGAAGCCGGCGGAGTGTAGCAGATGCCCCTCGGGTCCTTGTGAAGGGGCTCACGAGCGACCCCCCATGTGGGGGTGGATACTCGATTGCATGAGCACCACGGAGCGTCCCAGGATCCTCGTAGTAGGCGGTGGGTACGTAGGCCTGTACGCAGCTCGGCGCATCCTCAAGAAGATGCGCTACGGCGAGGCGACCGTCACGGTCGTCGACCCGCGGTCGTACATGACCTATCAGCCCTTCCTCCCCGAAGCCGCCGCCGGCAGCATCTCCCCCCGGCACGTCGTCGTCCCGCTGCGACGCGTGCTGCCGAAGGCGGAGGTCCTCACCGGCCGGGTCACCACCATCGATCAGGACCGCAAGGTCGCCACGATCGCCCCGCTGGTCGGCGAGGCGTACGAGCTGCCCTTCGACTACCTGGTCATCGCGATGGGCGCGGTCTCCCGCACCTTCCCGATCCCCGGCCTCGCCGAGAACGGCATCGGCATGAAGGGCATCGAGGAGGCCATCGGCCTGCGCAACCACGTCCTGGAGCAGCTGGACAAGGCCGACTCCACGACTGACGAGGACGTCCGCCGCAAGGCGCTCACCTTCGTCTTCGTCGGCGGTGGCTTCGCCGGCGCGGAGACCGTCGGTGAGGTCGAGGACATGGCCCGCGACGCTGCGAAGTACTACAACAACGTGAAGCGCGAGGACATGCGCTTCCTGCTGGTCGACGTCGCCGACAAGATCCTCCCCGAGGTCGGCCCGAAGCTCGGTGCGTACGGCAAGGAGCACCTGGAGTCCCGCGGGGTCGAGGTCTACCTCAAGACCGGCATGGACTCCTGCGTCGACGGCCACGTCAAGCTGAACAACGGCCTCGAGGTCGACTCCAACACCATCGTGTGGACCGCGGGCGTCAAGCCCAACCCGGCGCTGGCCCGCTTCGGCCTGCCGCTCGGCCCGCGCGGTCACGTCGACACCGCCCCGTCCCTCCAGGTGCAGGGCACCGACTACATCTGGGCCGCCGGCGACAACGCCCAGGTCCCGGACCTGGTCGGCCGCAAGAACGGCAACGAGAACGCCTGGTGCCCGCCGAACGCGCAGCACGCGCTGCGGCAGGCCAAGGTCCTCGGCGACAACGTGGTCTCCGGTATGCGGGGCTTCCCGCAGAAGGACTACAGCCACGCCAACAAGGGTGCGGTCGCCGGTCTCGGCCTGCACAAGGGCGTCGCGATGATCGTCATGGGCAAGATGAAGATCAAGCTCAAGGGCCGTCTCGCCTGGTACATGCACCGCGCGTACCACGGCATGGCGATGCCGACGTTCAACCGCAAGATCCGGGTCTTCGCCGACTGGACGCTGGCCATGTTCCTCAAGCGCGAGGTCGTCTCGCTCGGCGCCATGGAGAACCCCCGCGAGGAGTTCTACGAGGCGGCCAAGCCGGCCCCCGCACCGGCCGCGGCCGGCTCCGGCGACAAGCCGAAGGCCAAGGCAAGCTGATCCACCGGTCGGGTACCGGAGTACTCCGACCAGCCCGAAGGGCGTCCGCCATCCGTGGGGCGGGCGCCCTTCGGCATGTCCGCAAACGTGTCCGCTCTGGCGAAAACCGTCCCGGGTGAGGTTCTCTTACCAGCGAACGGGACTAACGGGACGCCCCGTTGGCGTTTACGTGGTGGGTGAAACTTCTTTGCCCGACTCGTCAACACGGAGGTGTGCGACATGGCCGACGCCGCTGGACGGCTCACCAAGCTCGCCGAGGAGGTGCTGGGAGCCCCGCTCCCGGTGCGCATCCGCGCCTGGGACCGCAGCGAGTCGGGCCCGCCGGGGGCACCCACGCTCGTCTTCCGCAACCGCCGCGCGCTGCGCCGGCTGCTGTTCAAGCCCGGCGAACTGGGCCTGGCCCGGGCCTGGGTGGCCGGCGACATCGACGTCGACGGCGACCTCTACGACGCGCTCGACCTGCTCGCCGGACTGGTCTGGGAGCGCGGCTCGGACGCCCCCAAGCCGCAGCGGGCCGCCGTCCTGCGCGCCCTGGCCCGCCCGGAGGTCCGCCACGCCGCCCGGGAACTGCTGACCCTGGTCGGCGCGCCGGTCCCGCCCGCACCGCCCGCCGAGGAGTCGCGCCGGCGCCGCGGACCGCTGCACACCCTGCTGCGCGACAAGGAAGCCATCAGCCACCACTACGACGTCGGCAACGACTTCTACGAGCTGGTGCTCGGCCCGTCCATGGTCTACTCCTGCGCCTACTGGGAGGCGCCGGACGCGACCCTGGAGGACGCCCAGCGCGACAAGCTCGACCTGATCTGCCGCAAGCTCGCCCTCCAGGAGGACCAGCGGCTGCTGGACGTCGGCTGCGGCTGGGGCTCGATGGTGCTGCACGCGGCCCGCGAGTACGGCGTACGGGCGGTCGGCATCACCCTCTCCGAGGAGCAGGCCACCTACGCGCGCAAGCGGATCGCCGAGGCCGGGCTCGCCGACCGGGTCGAGATCCGGGTGCAGGACTACCGCGAGATCAAGGACGAGCCGTTCGACGCGATCTCCTCGGTCGGGATGGCCGAGCACGTCGGCCGCGCCCGGTACGCGGAGTACGCGGACGCGCTGTACGCCCTGCTGCGGCCCGGCGGGCGGCTGCTCAACCACCAGATCGCCCGGCGGCCGCTGGCGGACGAGGAGACCTACCACGTCGACGAGTTCATCGACCGGTACGTCTTCCCGGACGGCGAGCTGGCCCCGGTCGGCCGGACCGTGGCCCAGCTGGAGGAGGCCGGGTTCGAGGTGCGGGACGTGGAGGCGATCCGCGAGCACTACGCACTGACGCTGCGCCAGTGGGTCACCAACCTGGAGCGGCACTGGGACGCGGCGCTGCGGCTCACCTCCCCCGGACGGGCCCGGGTGTGGCGGCTCTACATGGCCGCCTCGGCGCTGTCGTTCGAGCGCAACCGGATAGGAGTCAACCAGGTGCTGGCCGTACGGACCCCGGAACCCGGCGCCTCCGGGCTGCCGCTGCGGGCGCGGACCTGGACGGGCTGACCCGCCGGGCCGGAAGAGCGCAAGTGCCGGGTCCCCGCGCGGGGACCCGGCACACGCGCTCTTCCGTGGCTACTCCGCCTTGATCGACGCCAGCATGTTCAGCCGGGCCGCCCGCCGCGCCGGCCAGAGCGCGGCCAGGACGCCGACGAGGGCGGCCAGCGCGAGGAAGATCCCCATCCGGCCCCAGGGCAGGACCAGTTCGTACGTCGCCAGATGGCCGGAGATCAGCTCACCGGCAGCCCAGCCGAAGAAGACGCCCAGGCCGATGCCGAGCACCCCGCCGAAGAGCGAGATCACCAGCGACTCCAGGCGCACCATGCGCTTGACGCCGCGCCGGTCCAGGCCGATGGCCCGCAGCATGCCGATCTCCTGGGAGCGTTCGAAGACCGACATCGCCAGGGTGTTGATGACGCCGAGCACCGCGACGATCACGGCCATGGCCAGCAGCCCGTAGAGCATGTTCAGCATCAGGTTGAACATCTTGGCGATGCCGTCGGAGACGTCCTGCTTGTCGGAGACGGAGATCGCCGGGTTCTTGCCGAGCGCGGTGACCAGCGCGTCCTTGGTGGCGTCGGTGGCGCCGTCCTTCGTCTTGACCATCACCTGCATGTCGGTGATCTGCTTCTGGTGCGGGGCCAGCGTGGCGTTGTCCAGGAGGACGCCGTGCAGCATCTCGTTGCCCTGGTAGACGCCCGAGACGATCAGCGTGCCCTTCTTGCCGTCCTCGTAGGTCACCGGGAAGCGGGAGCCGGGCCGCCAGCCCTTCTCCTTGGCGGTGGTGTCGTCCACGACCACCTTGTCGCCGCGCAGGTCGCCCAGCGCCCCCTGGGTGAAGTCGAGCCGGGTGAGCTTGCCGAAGTCCGGGCCGTTCACACCGGTCAGGTACGCGGTGCCGGTGCCGATCCGGGCCGGGGAGTTGCGCAGCGGGCTGACCGCGGTGACCTCGTCGAGGCCGCTCAGCTGCTTCTCGACGGCGGGGGAGAGCGGCGTGCGGCTGGCCATGGAGACGACGTAGTCGGCCTTCAGCGCGTCGGTGGCCATCTTGTCGATGCCCTTCTGCACGCTGCCCGCGATCACCGTCATACCGGTGATCAGGGTCAGCCCGACCATCAGCGCGGACGCCGTGGCGGCCGTACGGCGCGGGTTGCGGACCGCGTTCTGCCGGGCGAGGGCGCCGGAGATCCCGAAGGCGCGCAGCACGGGCGCGGCCAGCGCGATCAGCGGGCGGGACAGCAGCGGCGTCAGGATGAACACGCCGATCAGCAGCAGCGCCGCACCGCCGCCCATGACGACCTTGCCGTCGGACATCCCGGTGGCGACCAGCACCCCGGCCGCACCGGCGCCCGCGAACAGCGCACCGATGGTGTTGCGGACCACCAGCGACTTGGTGGTGGCGGTGGCGTGCACGCTGTTCATCGCGGCGACCGGCGGGATCTTCGCGGCCCGGCGGCCGGGCAGCCAGGCGGCCAGCACGGTGATGACGATGCCGACCAGCAGCGAGGTCGCGACCGTCGACGGCGAGACCACCAGGGGCCCGTCGGGGACGGTGGCTCCGGTGGCGCTCATCAGGGCGCGCAGGCCGGCGCCGATGCCGACACCGGCGGCCAGCCCGGTGACCGCGGCGACCGCGCCGACGACGAACGCCTCGATCAGCACCGAGCGGGTGACCTGACGACGCGAGGCGCCGACCGCCCGCAGCAGGGCCAGCTCCTTGGTGCGCTGGGCGACCAGCATGGTGAAGGTGTTGGCGATGATGAAGACGCCGACGAAGAGCGCGATACCGGCGAAGGCCAGCAGGCCGGTCTTCATGCCGTCCATGCTCTCGGCGATCATCTTCGCCTGCTCGTCGGCGAGTTGACGGCCCGTGGTGGCCTCCGCGCCGTCCTTGGGCAGCACCTTGTCGACCGCGGCCTTCAGGGCCGTCTGCGAGGTGCCGGGTGCGGCGGTGACGTCGATCTCGCTGAACGTGCCGGGGGCGGCGAACAGCTTCTGGGCGGTCGGGGTGTCGAACAGCGCCAGGCTGCCGCCGGCCGCCACGGTGCCGTCGTCGGTGGTGAAGACGCCGGTCAGCTTCTGCTCGCGGACCGGTCCGTCGACGGAGATCCGGACGGTGTCCCCGACCTTGTAGCCGGCCTTGTCCGCGGTGTGCGCGTCCAGGGCGAACTCGTGCGGGCCCTTGGGGGCGGTGCCGTCGCGCAGCGGGTAGCGGGCGTCGGTGCCGTCCTTGCCGGGGAAGTAGTTGCCGCCGAGGGTGGAGAAGCCGTTCCCGACCAGCGCGCCCTTCTTGTCGGCGATGGCGGTGAAGCCGGAGACGGTGCCGGTGGCGGAGGCCGCGCCGGGCACCCGGGCGGCCGCGTCGAGCAGCTTCCGGTCGAGCCGCGGGGTCCGGCCGGGCGCGCCCTCGTGGTCGTCGGAGAAACGCGGCTGAACGGCGACGTCGACGCGGCCGAAGCCCTTCTGGGAGCTGGCCTGGTACGCGTCGGAGATGGTCGAGGTGAAGACCAGGGTGCCGGAGACGAAGGCCACGCCGAGCATCACGGCGAGGACGGTCATCAGCAGCCGGGCCTTGTGCGCAAGCACGTTGCGCAAGGCGGTACGGAACATGAGTGGGTCAGTCCTGGAGGAGAGGTCCGGAGTACGGGTGGCTGCTGATCAGCTCGTGCGGCCCTTGGCGTCGAAGCCGGGGGTCTGGGGGGCACCCCCGGAAAAACGCAGCATGCGCTCCAGCACCATGTCTGCGGTCGGGTCCGGCATGTCGTCGACGATCCGGCCGTCGGCGAGGAAGACCACCCGGTCCGCGTAGGAGGCGGCGACCGGGTCGTGGGTGACCATCACCACGGTCTGGCCGAGCTCGCGCACGGAGTTGCGCAGGAAGCCCAGCACCTCGGCGCCGGAGCGCGAGTCCAGGTTCCCGGTGGGCTCGTCGGCGAAGATGATCTCGGGCCGGGAGGCGAGCGCGCGGGCGACCGCGACCCGCTGCTGCTGGCCGCCGGAGAGCTGGCTGGGGCGGTGCTTGAGGCGGCCGGCCAGGCCGACGGTCTCCACCACGCGGTCCAGCCAGGCGCGGTCCGGCTTGCGGCCCGCGATGTCCATGGGAAGCGTGATGTTCTCCAGCGCGTTCAGGGTCGGCAGCAGGTTGAACGCCTGGAAGACGAAACCGATCTTGTCGCGCCGCAGCTGGGTGAGCTTCTTGTCCTTGAGGCCGGTCAGTTCGACGTCGCCTATCCGGGCGGAGCCGCCGGAGATCGAGTCCAGTCCGGCCATGCAGTGCATCAGGGTCGACTTGCCGGACCCGGAGGGGCCCATGATCGCGGTGAACTGCGCCTGCCGGAAGTCGACGGAGACCGAGTCCAGGGCGACCACCTGGGTCTCGCCCTGGCCGTAGACCTTGGTGAGATCCGTGGCGCGGGCGGCCACCGCGGTGGTGCGGCCGGCGGTCGGGACACCGGAGTGGGTGGTGGTCACGGGAACGAGCTCCTGTCGGGACGAGGGACCATCGGGGCCGCGCGGCCGGGAGGCACGCCGCGGACGTCATGCGGACGCTTTCCATCGTGGGTCAGCGCAAGGGGGGAGGACGTCAACCCCTGTGACCGTCCTTGACCACCCCTGGGCAGTACCCGCGGTCCGTCCGGTCATCCCAGAGGAGGAGACGAACCCTGAGGCGGGGGCGGCGTACCGGGCGGTGCGACGGGCGTCCCGGTCGGGTGACGGGGGCGGCGGGCAGGCGTCGAGTTTCCGTCAATTCGGGTACTGATTTGCGCCGCGGCGGGGCGTGGCAAAGGGAGGTGCCAGGCATGTGCCCACGGCCTGTACCCAGCGCTGATGCACCCTCAGTTGCCAATAAAATAAGACAACCTCGGGATGAGCGGCCGATCTGCGTCGTGCGCTGCGGGCTACGCTCGTGCTGCCCTCTTTGGGGTGGCATGGGGGATCCCCAAGCCCGGATGGTGGAATGCAGACACGGCGAGCTTAAACCTCGCTGGCCTACGGGCCGTGCCGGTTCAAGTCCGGCTCCGGGCACTCCGCACGTGACCAAGGCGGGGTTCGAAGTCGGGTGCTTACCTGAATTTTCAACGAGAAGGGCCGCCGGGGCAAGCCGGCGGCCCTCGTGCTTTGTTCGGCGGCTCAGCGCTCCAGGAGAGCGAAGAGGTTCTCCCAGCGCCCGACAATCTCGTCGGTGGAGAACCGCTGGATGTTCTCCCGGGCGGCTTCGCCCATCGCGTCCCGGAGCTCCTTGTCCGACATCAGCGTGTCGAGATGCCGGGCGAATTCGGTGATATTGCCCGGGGGAGCGAGGAAACCGTCCTCGCCGTCCGTGATGATCTCGTGGACGCCCGGCGCCACGTCGAACGCCACACACGGCACGGCCGTCGCCATCGCCTCCATCGGCGCCAGCGGAAAGCCCTCACCCCGCGAGCTGAGCGCGAACACCGCACTCTCCCGCAGCGCCCCCGGAACGTCGGAGGTGCGCCCCATCCACTCGACGGACGAGGTCACCCCCAGCTCCGCCGCCAGCTTGCGCAGCGCCTCGGCCTCCTCACCGGAGCCGTAGATCCGCAGCGTCCAGTCCGGATGCTCCGGGGCGACCTGCGCCCACGCCTCCAGCAGCAGGTCGACGCCCTTCTCCTCGTGCAGTCGGCCGATGCTGACCACGCACTTGCGGGAGCGGTCCGACGGGACGTCGGGGAAGAACGGCAGGGGGTTCGGCATGAAACCGACGTTGTCCATCCGCTGGCGGATCCAGCGGTCGGCGTCCTCGCGGGTGAGCGTCAGCATTCGGTCGACGTCCGCGTAAAACCGCTTGACCCGGCCGAAGCGGGAGGACTTGCGGCAGGTCTCGAACGACTCATGGCTCATTCCGACCACCGTCAGCCCGGCGGTGTCGGCCAGCGCGACCCACTCCATCGCCCATACCTGGGTGACGATCACCACCCCGCCCGGCTTCGCCGCCCGGAACAGCGCACTCATCTTCGCCGCCTGCTCCCGCATCCCGGCCTCCCGGGCGGCCCGGCGGCGCTGCTCGGCGACGTTCAGCCGGTCCTTCAGCCCGCGCACCGGGCGGACCGTCGGCGGGTGGTCGCGGTACAGCGTGGTGGCCCTGAACGGCACGTCGTCGGCCAGCTCATGGGCGCGCCCCTCGGGCGCCGGCACGATGCCGATGACGTGCACCCGGTGGCCCCGCTCGCTGAACAGGCGCGCCATCTGGTGCGACCAACTGGTGATGCCGCCCATCTCGTTGACGCTGTTGGAGACGAAGAAGATGTCCCGCGGCCCGGCTGCGTACGACTTGGTCATCAACGGCTCCACTGCGCAAAGAACTGATCGACAATGCTCCGGGCGGCGTCGCCACGGTCGTATTCCCCGAACTTGGCGACGAATTCCGCGCGCTTGCGGGCGTATTCCAGGGACTGCGTCTCGAACGACTTGATCGTCTCGTGGAAATCGTCCTCGGTACGGACCACCGGGCCCGGCGCGTGCGCCAGCAGATCGAAGTAGGTCCCCCGGCCCTCGTGGACGTATTCGTCGTAGTCGTAGGTGAAGAACACCAACGGCCGGTCCAGCAGCGCGTAGTCGAACATCACCGACGAATAGTCGGTGATCAGCCCGTCGGCCAGCTCCAGCAGCGGCGTCACGTCATGGCGCGCCGACACGTCGATGACCCGGCCCTGCACCGTCGGGGGCAGCACCACGTGATTGAGGTAGTGCGAGCGCACCAGCAGGACGTAGCGGTCGCCGAACTGGTCCGCGAACCGCTCGACGTCGAAGGGCAATTCGAAGCGTCCGTGCCGGCCGCCCGCCTTGCGGAACGTCGGCGCGTACAGCAGCACGGTCTTGTCCTCGGGAATGCCCAACTCCGCTGCCAGCGGCCCGCGTTCGCGCCGACCCAGCTCCTCCTCGCGCTGCCGGGCGCGCACCAGCGCGTCGTTGCGCGGGTACCCGACCCGCAGCAGCGTCTTCTCCTGGAGCCGGAACGCCTTGGCCAGGGTGTGCACATCGTGCTCGGAACGGACCAGGAAGCGGTCGAAGCGGTCCAGCGAACGCTGCTGCTCCTCCTGCTGCTGCCGGGTCTGCGCCTTGAGGGCGGGCTGGTCGAAGCCCATCTTCTTCAGCGCCGAGCCGTGCCAGGTCTGGAGGTACGTGGTCTCGGGACGCTTGGTCAGCTTGAGCGGGTAGCTCTGGTTGTCCACCCAGAACTCCGCCTGCGCCAGCGCCTTGAGGTACGGCAGCGACCAGCGCTTGACCAGCGTGACGCCCTTCGGGAAGTCCTTCGGCGAGCCGGCGTACGACCAGATCGCCTCGAAGTCCAGGCCCTGCCGGCGCATCTCCTCGTAGATCGCGCGCGGGCTGTCGCTGTACTGCTTGCCCAGGTGGCTCTCGAAGACCACCGTGCGCTTCTTGACGGGCAGCCGGCAGAACACCTCGTGGTACGCCCGGAGCTTGTTGTCGCCGGAGGTGACCTTCTTGCGCAGCGCCTTCGCCTTGCGGTAGCCGGTCTTGGCGAGCGTGCCCGGCCGCCCGCGCACCCCGCGGGTGATCAGCTCCTGCATCCGCTCGGCGTTCGCGCCCTCGCTGACCAGCCGGAACGCCAGATGCCCCTTCGCCGAGGCATGCGGCTGCAGACGGTCGGCGACCATCCGCGTCAGCCGCGGCCGGACCGGCAGCGACCCGGTCAGCTCGGTGTCGGCGACGGTGAGCCGGGTGGTGGTGCGCACCCCGTCCACGTCCAGCCGCAGCCGCACGTCCCAGATGGAGTCCACGATGCCCAGCGGGCGCAGCCCGGCGGTGAGGTCCGTGGTGGCCGCCCAGTGGACCGCGTCACCCTCGTGGCGCAACTCGGCCACCGGGAAGCGGAAGGACTGCAGGCTGCGCCGCCGGGCGCTGAACTCCAGCTCGCCCTTCAGCCGCGCACCGGGCGGGATGACGCCCAGCGGGTTGGTGATCCGCCCTTCCAGGGAGACGGCCCCACCGGACTCCCGGTAACGGGTGAGCTGGTTGCGCAGGAACAGCTGGTTGACCGGCTTCTCGTGGTAGCCGATGTCGGTGACGTCCAGTACGGAGCGGCCGAAGGCGTCGTCGAAGTGGCCCCCGCACCAGTAGATCCGGCCGTTGTGCTCGGCCAGCGGCGAGGAGACCTTGTCGCGGTTGATCAGCGTGTCCACGGCCGGGATCAGGTTCTCCCAGTCACCCCGCTGGAGCAGGTACGCGCAGATGGCCTGGATGGCCGGCACCCGCTCGTACGCCTCGGGGGCGATGCCCGCGAGGTATTCCCGGGAGAGTTCGGCGAACTCGCGGCGGTAGGACTCGTCCCGGAACGGCAGATCGCGCAGATGCAGCACCAGGTCGTGCTTGAGGAATTTGACGTCCTTGGCGAGCTTTATTCCGGACAACCCGCGCTCGGCCAGCAATGCGTCGATGCGCCGGTGGATCTCCAGCCGGTGCGCGTAGTTCGTCATTTCGTGCCGCCGGTTCGTCACCGATTTTACGGCGGCCCGCTCGAATACGTGCCAGTAATAGACCTGATTGGGAATCAGGGTGATGCGCTTCGCCGCGAGATAGGCATCGGCGATGAACATCAGGTCCTCGTAGAACATGCCCTTCGGGAATCGCAGGTCATGTTCGATGAGGAAATCGCGGCGATAGCACTTGTTGGTGGAGAGGGTGTCCCAGACGAACAGGTCCGGCAATTCCGTGACCGACTCCAGGGTCCGGGTCGTGGAATACAGCCAGGAATACCATTCGTCCCGCTTCTGGTTGCGGGTGTCCTTGTGCAGCCGGACGCACAGACCGGAAACGATGTCCGAGTCGGTCGCCTCGGCGGCCTCCAGCATGTTCCGGCAGGCATTGACCTCCAGGACGTCGTCGCTGTCCAGGAACATGACGTAGCGGCCGCGGGTGTGCTGGATGCCGGCGTTGCGCGGCTCGCCGCCCGCGCCGCTGTTCTCCGGCAGCTGGAAGGCTCTGACTCTCTCCGGGTGCGTGGCGGCGAGCTGCTGTGCCACTTCGAAGGAACGGTCGGTGCTGCAGTCGTCGACGATCACCACCTCGACGTCCCGGAGCGTCTGGTCCAGTACGGACTGGACCGCGGTCGGCAACCGGTCGGCGTCGTTGTAGACGATGACGACTACGGAGACGTCAGGCACAGGGACCTCAACCTCTTTCGCTGCTGTTTGCCGCCAGAATAGCCCCGTCTGTCCCCCCGATTACCACGAATCGCGCCCATGGCACTACGCACAGTGAGCCGCCGGGGGCGCGGGGAAGGGCGCTCCGGCATGCGGATCATGACCAGGTGTCATCTCCGCCGATCCGCCCGGCAGGGGGCTTCCGGCCGGAAGGGAAGACGGCCGCTCCGGTGAATCGGTTGCCTGCTCGGATGTGACGTCCGTTGTGCCCGGGTTCATGAGCGGGGCGTTCTCCGGGCACGTCCGCGGCGTCCCGGACGTCCTCCTCTCGGAGGACGTGTCGCGCCGAGTACGGGGAAAGATCCTGCCCAAGAACGAGCGACGTGTCTTTGCCAAGCCATTACGCTTGCCGTCAAGGCCGCGCAGGGCGGCCATGGAGGAGTGAGATGAGGAGCAGCAACCCGGTCTTCTCGCGACGGGGGTTCAGCCGCGACACCGGCTACGCGGGCTTCAACGCGCAGGCCGGGGGCCCCACCGCGAACCCGTACGCCGGCACCAACCCCTACGCGCAGGGCGGCAACCCCTACGCACAGGCCCCCACCGACCCGTCCGCCCAGGGTCAGCCCATCACCCAGGCACCGCCGCAGTACGCGCCGCAGACCCGGCCGATGACGATGGACGACGTCGTCACGCGCACGGGCCTGACGCTCGGCACGGTCATCGCCGGCGCCACCGTCGGCTGGCTGTTCCTGACCCAGAACCTCGGCTTCGCCGTCGGCGCGGGTCTGGTCGCGATGGTGCTGGGCTTCGTCCAGTCCTTCAAGCGCCGGCCGTCGCCCGCGCTGATCCTCGCGTACGCGGCACTGGAGGGCGTCTTCCTCGGCGCGCTCAGCGGCTTCATCAACGACCTGCCGAAGATGAACGGCGCCCCCATGCAGGCGGTGCTGGGCACGATGGCGGTGTTCGTCGCCATGCTGGTCGCCTACAAGACGCGGATCGTCCGGGTCACCGCCCGCTTCACCCGCTTCGTGCTCATCGCGGCGCTGGGCTTCGTCCTGCTGTCGCTGGTCAACGTGCTGTTCATGGCCTTCGGCGGCGGGGACGGCCTCGGCTTCCGCAGCGGCGGCCTGGGCATCCTCTTCGGCGTCGTCGGCGTGGTCCTCGGCGCGCTGTTCCTCGCCCTGGACTTCAAGCAGGTCGAGGACGGCATCGCCTACGGCGCGCCGCGCGAGGAGTCCTGGCTGGCGGCGTTCGGCCTGACCCTGACGCTGGTGTGGATCTACATGGAGATGCTGCGGCTGATCTCCATCCTCCGGGGCGACTGACCGCACCCCGCGGCGTGAGCAGCACCGCGAAGAAGGGCCCGCAGGCAGCAGCCTGCGGGCCCTTCGGGGTTGAGGACGGCGCCTCATCGCGGATCAGAACTTCCGCGCGGCGCGCCTGAGGTCGTGTTCGTGAACGATCGCCTTGGCGTGCCCGTGGGCGAGGTTGTGCTCGCCACGGAGCCAGCTGACCTTTTCGTCGAAGCGGAAGAGAGCGGGGCCTTCGTCAACGGTGCGGAGCCATTCGGAGATTTCCCGTCCCGTGCACTCGGGGATGCGGGAGAGCATGTTCCGGTGGGTCTCTTCGGAGAAGAGCTGAGACATCGGCGCCTCCGGACGCGGTCGATGCTGGTTCTTCAGCACACCGTGCCTGAGGCTTCCGCCGTTGGCAACCACCCGGGAGTGGCGCATAGGCTCACGATGTGCTTGACGTGACCCCTTTGCAGACCGCCGTGGACGCCCTCGCCGACCGCCTCCGAGCGCTGCCGCAGAGCCGGCTCAGCCAGGGCGCGGCGGCCGAGGGGCTCGCGCTGGCACGGGAGTTGGCGACCCGTGCGCAGCTGATCGAACGGCCCGCGGAGCCGCCGCGCCCGTTCCCGGACGCCGGGATGTTCGCGGTCGGCGACCAGCTCGCGGTGGCCGGTCACGACCTCGTCGAGGCGCTACGCGCCGCGGCCGCCCGCCCGGCCGGTACCGGCCCCGATCCTGACGCGAAAGTGGCCCCCGCCGAAGAGCTGGCGGAGGCCGTGCGATGCGTACGGGCGGCGGCGGAGCGCTGCTAGGGGCGGCGCCTGCCCCGGGGGCGGTCCCTAAGACGTCGTTTCACTTGGTGAGGCGGCGGTAGCCGATGAGGGTCGCTGCTATGCCGACGAAGGCGAGGAAGTGTTCGGCCTTGCGTTCATAGCGGCGGTGCAGGCGGCGGCATCCGGCGAGCCAGGAGACCGTCCTTTCGACGACCCAGCGGTGGCGGCCCAGCCGGGTGGAGGACTCGATGCCCTTGCGGGCGATGCGGTGACGGATGCCTTTCTTACGGAGCCATCGGCGCAGGTGGTCGTAGTCGTAGCCCTTGTCGGCATGGAGCTTGGCCGGACGCCGGCGGCGCGGTCCGCGGCGGGAGCGGATGGGCGGGATCCCGCCCACGAGTGGTTCCAGGCCGAGGCTGTCGTGCATGTTGGCGCCGGAGATGCCCAGGGACAGGGGCAGCCCGTTGCGGTCGGTGGTCAGGTGGATTTTCGATCCGCTCTTGCCTCGATCGGTCGGATTCGGTCCGGTCAGTGGCCCCCTTTTGCCGCCCTGACGCTGACGGAGTCAATCGCACACCGCGACCAGTCCAACGCTCCGCGGGCGCCGAGCTCGTCGAGGATGACGCGGTGCAGCCTGGCCCACACCCGGTCCCGGCTCCACTGGGCGAAGCGCCGGTAGACGGTGGGCCAGGCCGGCCCGAACACCGGCGGCAGTTGCCGCCAGGTGCAGCCCGAGGTGGCCACGAAGATGATCGCTGCCAGGCATGCGCGGTCACCGGCCCGTCGGCGGCCGCCGCCTTGCGGGCGTATGACCTCCGTCGGCGGGACCACCCGCCGGAACAGCACCCACAACTCGTCCGGCACCAACCGCTCAACCAGATCCGTCATGCACGGCTCAACGAGCGATCACACCATCAGAAACGGCGTCTAAGGGGCGGTCCCTAGGGGGCGGGCGAACACTTTCCCTAGGGGGTGCATGGGCCCCCTGCGGGGCCACAACGTGGTGGGGGTGGGCGGTATTCCGGTCAGAACTCCGGCCACCGGGCACCGGCTACCGCGCCACCGGCTACCGTGCCATCGGCCATCGGCCATCGGCCATCGGCCACCGCGCCACCGGCCACCGCGCCACGGGCGGGAGGGTGGTCAGAGCGAGGCGATGACGCGGTCGGCGAGGATGTAGACGCTGTCCTCGCGGGTCTCGCCCCAGGAGAAGGTCAGGGCGTAGGCGCCGGAGATGCCGGAGCCGCCCAGCAGCACCGGCGTGCGCCCGGCGTGCAGCGCGTCGGCGACCCGGTCCGCGGCCTCGCGCTGGCCGGGGGTCAGACAGAGCGTGGTGCCGTCGGCGAAGACGTACACGTCCAGGGTGCCCAGCGGGCCCGGGCGGACGTCCGCGACCGCGGTGGCGTCCCGCGCCAGCTCCTCCAGGCGCGCCACGGTGCGCTCGTAGTCGCTGATCACCGGGGACGGCGAGAAGTCCGGGTGCGAGGGGTGCCGGCGGCGGGCGGCGGCCAGTTCGGCGGACTCGGTGCCCTCGACGGGCTCCAACTCCGGTGCGTCCAGGGCCTCCAGCGCCTCCACGGACTCCAGGGTCTCCATCGCCTCCAGGGCGTCCGGGCCCAGCAGCGGCTCCAGGCCGGCCAGGTCCGCCTGGCGGGGCACGAACGGCTGGAGGTCGAGCCGCTCGGACTCCGGCCGACCGTCACGTGTCAGCCGGCCCTCGCGGCCGTCCAGCGGGCCCTCGTCACCGAGGCCGAGCAGAGTGGGGGCGTCCGCGGCGTCCCTGGCCTCCTGCGCGGCCCAGAACGCCCGGGCCTCGGCCAGCTCCCGCTCGCGCTCCTCGGCGAGCGCGTCGGCGACGGCGGCGCGTATGTCCGCGAGCGGGGTCGCCTCGGCCGGGCTGGTACGGGCGGCGGGGATGGTCGCGGCGGCCTCGGCCGCCTCCGCGCGCGCCGCGGCGTCCCGGCGGGCGGCGACGAGCTCACCGTGCAGCTCGGTGAGCTGGCGGCGCAGCGCACGGGCGGTGCCCAGCGCGACGGCGCCCAGCACCACGGCGACGGCCGCGGCCACGAGCAGGACGAGGGTGGTGACGCTCATGCGCCGACCTCCACTTCGTTCGGCGGCCCACTTCCCTCGGGCCGTGCATCGGTACATGGACTTCCCCCGGCGGTCGGCCGGGGTGACCCCCTTGATGCGCCGCTCACGGGGGTCACCAATGGTGGCGGCTCGCTCACCGGCGTACTCCCGTTAGCAGAATGTTCTCCGACTTCCTACATCAGCCTGCCGGGGGTCGGCGACCGCTCACCGGGCGCTATGTCCCGAAATGCTGGGGGACATGGGCCTCGTGGGATGCGGTGCCCCCATGCTGACCTGCAACAACGCTTCTCCCCCAGGACGTTCATCACAATCCTGGGGGAGATTGGGTCGCGATCTTGTTAACGAGTGAGGCAGGTCACGCGCCGTCGCCGCCCGTGTCCGTACGACAGCGAAGGGTGTGCGCTGGGCGGGAGTTGGTCCGTTCCGCCCGGCGCACACCCTCCGAAGCATCCGCAGAGGCTCGCCAGCTCAGCCGCGCGTGCCCGTGGTCGCGCTGAACTTCGCTTCCGCTGCGCTACAGCTCAGCTCAGCCGCTCGATGACCATCGCCATGCCCTGGCCGCCGCCCACGCACATGGTCTCCAGGCCGAACTGCTTGTCGTGCCACTGGAGGGAGTTGATGAGCGTGGTGGTGATGCGGGCGCCGGTCATGCCGAAGGGGTGGCCGACGGCGATCGCGCCGCCGTTGACGTTCAGCTTGTCCAGCGGGATGTCCAGGTCGCGGTAGGAGGGGATCACCTGGGCGGCGAACGCCTCGTTGATCTCGACCAGGTCGATGTCGGAGATGGTCAGGCCGGCGCGGCGCAGCGCCTGCTTGCTGGCCTCGACCGGGCCGTAGCCCATGATCTCGGGGGACAGGCCCGAGACGCCGGTGGAGACGATCCGGGCGAGCGGGGTCAGGCCCAGCTCGCGGGCCTTGGTGTCGGACATGATGACCAGCGCCGCGGCACCGTCGTTGAGCGGGCAGCAGTTGCCGGCCGTCACCAGGCCGTCGGGGCGGAAGACCGGCTTGAGGCCCTGCACGCCCTCCAGCGTGACGCCGGCGCGCGGGCCGTCGTCCTGCGAGACGACCGTGCCGTCGGGCAGCGTGACCGGGGTGATCTCCCGCTCCCAGAAGCCGTCCTTGATCGCCTTCTCGGCGAGGTTCTGCGACCGTACGCCGAACTCGTCCATGTCCTGGCGGGTGACGCCCTTGAGGCGGGCGAGGTTCTCCGCGGTCTGGCCCATCGCGATGTACGCGTCGGGGACCAGGCCGTCCTCGCGCGGGTCGTGCCAGTCGGCGCCCTCCTGCTCGGCGCGCGCGGCCGTACGGGCCTCGGCGTCGACGAAGAGCGGGTTGTGGGTGTCGGGCAGCCCGTCGGAGGTGCCCTTCACGCTGCGCGAGACCGTCTCGACGCCGGCCGAGATGAAGACGTCGCCCTCACCGGCCTTGATGGCGTGCAGCGCCATCCGCGTCGTCTGGAGCGACGAGGAACAGTAGCGGGTGACCGTGCAGCCCGGGAGGTGGTCCATCCCCATCTGGACGGCCACGATGCGGCCGAGGTTGTGGCCCTGCTCGCCACCGGGGAGGCCGCAGCCCAGCATCAGGTCGTCGATGTCCTTGGGGTCCAGCTCGGGGACCTTGGCCAGGGCGGTCTCGATGATCTTCGCGGTCAGGTCGTCCGGACGCAGGTCCTTCAGCGAGCCCTTGAAGGCGCGGCCGATCGGGGAGCGGGCGGCTGAGACGATCACGGCTTCGGGCATCACGGCTCCAGGAAATCAAGTGGCGCCCTGCGCCTCGTTGAGGGGCGGTGGTCGGGCGACGGGCGGATGAAGGTGCTGGACTGTGAGGGAAGTTACCTGCACGTACTGCTGAGGTCACGGGGTGCGCGTTGTGATGCGGACCTCTTTTCTAAGCGAGCGCTTATGGAACGGCGCGGGGCCGCCGGGTATTCCCCGGCGGCCCCGTGTCCGTTCGGCGTCCTGCGGACCCTCAGCGCGGCAGCGACGGCCGGTCCGCCGACTCCTCCGCGTCCGGCAGCTGGCGCCGCCGCCGGTGCTTGAGCAGCGCCCAGGGTGCGCGGGAGGCGGTGACCTCCGTACCGCCCTCCGAAGCCGCCTCGGCGGCCGCCTGCGCGACCGGGAGGATGCCCTCGCCCCGGGCGGGCTCCGGCCGCTCCTCGTCCGGCCACAGGCCCAGCGAGGCGCACAGCGTCGGCAGCACGGCCATGGCGGCGGTGGCGTACCCCTCCGCCGACGGGTGGTAGTTGTCCGGCCCGAACAGCTCCCGCGGATGCGCCTCGAACTCGGGGCCCAGCAGGTCGCCCAGCGAGACCGTACGGCCGCCGCTCTCGACCACCCCGATCGTCTGCGCGGCCGCGAGCTGCCGCGAGAGCCGCCGGGCCACCCACCGCAGCGGCTGGTAGACCGGCTCGATCGTGCCCAGATCGGGGCAGGTGCCCACCACCACCTCACAGCCCTCGGCACGCAGCCGGCGCACCGCGTCCGAGAGGTGGCGGACGGACTGCGCCGGCGGCATCCGGTGGGTGACGTCGTTGGCGCCGATCATGATCACGCAGACGTCCGGGGTCCGGGTGCCGTCCGCGAGCATCAGCTCCACCTGGCGCGCCAGATCGTCCGACTGCGCCCCGGGCAGCGCCACGTTGCGGAAGTCGACGGGGAGTTCGGCGACCGCGGCGAGGCCGGAGGCGAGCAGCGCGCCCGGGGTCTGCGAGACGCGGTGCACGCCCTGGCCGGCGGCGGTGGAGTCGCCGAGGAAGCCCAGGCGGAGCGGCGGGCGGTCGGTGGGGTGGCCGAAGGCGGCGCCGTAGCGGCCGTCGGCGCACGGCGGGATGTCGCTGGAGCCGCCGACCGTACGGCGGGCCAGCCGGACCTCGGTCAGCAGCACACCGACGGCGGCGACGCCGAGCAGCCCGACCCCGCCGCCGCCGACTGCGGCGGCGGTCGCGATCCGCCGTGCCACCCTCGCCCTGGACATCGTCATCGGCATGGGCCGGGCACCTCCCCGTGCAGTGCGGACGCGCCGGACCCGCGGGCCGACGCGCTCTTGAATCGGCAAGAACTCCTACAACAGGGTGTTGCCCGTTCCCGCACGGAACGCAACTCCTCCGTCCTCCGCGCCACCCGGGCAATAGGCTGGCGGCACGGGCGCAGGAGAGCGTGCCCCCGACCGCGGAGACCACCGTGCAGTTTTACGATTCGATGATTGAGCTCGTCGGCAACACCCCGCTCGTGCGGCTCAACAACGTGACCAAGGGCATCCAGGCCACCGTCCTGGCGAAGGTCGAGTACTTCAATCCCGGCGGTTCGGTGAAGGACCGGATCGCCGTGCGGATGATCGAGGCCGCCGAGCAGTCGGGTGAGCTGAAGCCGGGCGGCACGATCGTCGAGCCGACCTCCGGGAACACCGGGGTGGGCCTGGCGATCGTGGCCCAGCAAAAGGGCTACAAGTGCATCTTCGTCTGCCCGGACAAGGTGTCCACGGACAAGATCAACGTGCTGCGGGCGTACGGCGCCGAGGTCGTGGTCTGCCCGACCGCGGTGGACCCCGAGCACCCGGACTCGTACTACAACGTCTCGGACCGGCTGGTGCGCGAGACGCCGGGCGCCTGGAAGCCCGACCAGTACAGCAACCCGAACAACCCGCGCTCCCACTACGAGACCACCGGTCCGGAGCTGTGGGCCCAGACGGACGGGCGGATCACGCACTTCGTGGCGGGCGTCGGCACCGGCGGCACGATCAGCGGCACCGGCCGCTACCTGAAGGACGCCAGCGAGGGCCGGGTCAAGGTCATCGGCGCCGACCCGGAGGGCTCGGTCTACAGCGGCGGCTCCGGGCGCCCGTACCTGATCGAGGGTGTCGGCGAGGACTTCTGGCCGACCGCCTACGACCGCACGGTCGCCGACGAGATCGTGGCGGTGTCGGACAAGGACGCCTTCCAGATGACCCGGCGGCTGGCCAAGGAGGAGGGCCTGCTGGTCGGCGGCTCCTGCGGCATGGCCGTGGTGGCCGCGCTGGAGGTCGCCTCCCGGCTCGGACCGGACGACGTGGTCGTCGTCCTGCTGCCGGACAGCGGCCGCGGCTACCTCTCCAAGATCTTCAACGACGAGTGGATGGCCGACTACGGCTTCCTGGAGGAGGGCGGCACCGCCGCCCGCGTCGTCGACGTGCTGGAGCACAAGGAGGGCGCGCTGCCCTCGCTGGTCCACATGCACCCGGAGGAGACCGTCGGCGAGGCGATCGACGTGCTGCGCGAGTACGGCGTCTCGCAGATGCCGATCGTCAAGCCGGGCGCCGGCCACCCGGACGTGATGGCCGCCGAGGTCGTCGGCTCCGTCGTCGAACGGGAGCTGCTGGACGCGCTGTTCACCCAGCGGGCGTCGCTGACCGACCCGCTGGAGAAGCACATGTGCCGGCCGCTGCCGCAGGTCGGCTCCGGCGAGTCGGTCTCCGACCTGATGGCCGTCCTGGAGAGCGCCGACGCGGCGATCGTCCTCGTGGAGGGCAAGCCGAAGGGCGTGGTGAGCCGGCAGGACCTGCTGGCCTTCCTGGCCCGCGAGGCCGGCAAGTAGCACCGGCCGCGGCGGCCGTCCCCGGTGGCGGCCGCCGCGTCACGCCGTGCCCGGCACGGCGTCAAGTGGCCGTCAGGAAACGGTCCGTCGGCGCAAGGTGTACGTATGCGTCATGTGCTGGCAGCACGGGCTTAACACTCGTCCGGCACATTGATGTGCACGGCGATACGGACCTCCGGAGCGGCTCCCGGACCTCCCAGATCGCCACCCGGACGCGATGACCGGCCCTGACCCGGAACGCGTCCCTGGCGGGGACCGCCGTCGTCCCGCCCCCGGCTCGGCCGGGGTGCGGCGGTCCCCGCCACAACTTCCCTTCCCGGGCTCAGTCCCACTCCCCGTCATGCCGCTCGCCGCGCCCACCGAGCAGCAGGTTCCGCACCCCGACGCTGTGCACGGCGTTGACGCCGACGATGCCGGCCCAGCACACCAGCAGCCCCGGGATCCCGGCGTTGACCACGCCGATCGCGGTCAGCGGGACGGCCAGCACCAGGGAGAGGGCGGCGACCCCGAACCGCTCCCAGAAACGGCGCCCGCCGCCCTCCGGTCGCGGCGGGCGGCCGCCGCGCGCCACCTGGACCTGCTGCTCGGCGAGCTGCCGCCGGACCCTGCGGTCGACGGTGTGGTCCAGCTTCTCCAGGAAGGAATCCACCAGCTCCGCCTCGTACTCGGGCCCCAGCTCCTTGCGGGTCTGGAGCGTCGCGTCGAGTTCCTTGCGCAGGTCGGGGTCGTGTGTCGCCATGGTGCGAGCGTACGGACCGCCGGGACGCGGCGCGGTAGGGCTAACCCCCCGATCCGGCCGGGCTCTGCTGCCCCTGTTCGTCCGGGGCCGCGGCGGGAGCCGGCAGGGGTGCGGCGCCGCGGCGGGCGGCGAGCCCGTACAGGACGGCCGGTACGGCGAGGCCGACGAGCCAGGAGACATCCGCGCCGCCGAGCGGAGCCACCAGGGGGCCGGTGTAGAAGTGCGTGGACAGGAAGGGGAGTTGGGCGAGCACGCCGAGGGCGTAGACGGTCAGCGCCCGGGCGTTCCAGGCGCCGTAGCGGCCGGCCGGGTCGCTGAGCGCGGCGATGTCGTAGCGCTCCTTGGAGATCAGGTAGTAGTCGGTGAGGTTGATCGCCGACCAGGGCGTGAAGAAGGTCAGCAGGAACAGCAGGAAGTCCTTGAAGGACGTCAGGAACGAGTCCTTGCCCAGCAGGGCGACCGCCGTCCCGGCCACCATGATCCCGGCGATGTACCCGGCCCGGCCGCGCGGCGACAGCGCGCGCTGGCCGCGGAACCCGCTGACGCTGGTGACCAGCGACATGAAGCCGCCGTAGGTGTTGAGGACGTTGATGGTCAGCTTGCCGAGCGCGATGACGAAGTACAGGAAGGAGGCGATCAGTCCGGCGCCGCCGAGGCCGACGACGTAACCCACCTCGTGCCCGACGAACGCGTCCGGCGCCGCGGCGGCGGCCAGCGCACCGAAGGTCATCGACCACTGCGCGCCGAGCACCGAGCCGGACAGCGTCCACCAGAACGTGGCGCGGGCCGAGGTGTGCCGGGGCAGATAGCGCGAGTAGTCGGCGACGTACGGGCCGAACGCCAGCTGCCAGGAGGCCGAGAGCGAGACGGCGAGCAGGAAGACCGGCAGCCCGAAGCGGTGGTCGTGCAGCAGTGTGCCGAGGTCGGCGCGCTGCAGGAGGCGGACGCCCAGATAGACGAAGGCCACGGCGCACACCAGGCCGGCGATCCGCCCCAGGGCGTGGACGAGGCGGTATCCGACGGCCGCGGCGACCGCGGTGACCGCCGCGAACAGCACGATCCCCGGCGTCTCGCCCAGGTGCGTCAGCTCGCCCACCGCCTGCCCCGCCAGCACGCTGCCGCTGGCGAAGAACCCGATGTACATCACGATGACCAGCGCCAGCGGGACCACCGCCCCGCGCACCCCGAACTGTGCCCGCGAGGTGATCATCTGCGGCAGGCCGAGCCGCGGGCCCTGGGCGGAGTGCAGCGCCATCACCGCCCCGCCGAGGAGGTTGCCGAGCAGCAGCCCGATCACCCCCCAGAAGGCGTTCGCCCCGAAGACGACCGCCAGCGCGCCGGTGACCACGGCGGTGATCTGGAGGTTCGCGCCCAGCCAGAGCGTGAACTGGCTGACCGGGCTGCCGTGCCGTTCGTCATCGGGGACCACGTCGATCGAGCGCCGTTCCACCACGCCTGCCATGCATCCGCCCCGGGTCGTCGCCTGTATGGATTCATGCAGGATCCGTGTCGGTGAATGGAAGGTCAATAGGTGGGAGCCGGAAAGCGGGGAATTCGCGGTAACGGAGCCGGTGGGAACGGCGGGTGGGCCGGCCGACGGCTCACGCGGCCGGCGACGCCGGATCGCCCATCGGCCGCAGCTCGTCCGCGTACGACACCGAGACCCGGCGCATCAGGCCGTCCTCGGTGATGTCGTACTGGCCCAGGCGCCACAGCGGCGGCGAATAGGCGTGCACCGACACCGCGTCATCGGTCGCCCCGGTGAGCCGGTGGATGTGGTCCGGGCCGAAGCAGAACGACGAGCCGGCGCCGACGGCGGTGGCCAGGTGCTCCCCGCCGATCCGCGGATTGGACTCGGTCAGCACCCCCTGCACGACCCGGACGGCACCGGAGGAGAGGTCGTGGTCGTGCCAGCCGGTGTCGTTCTGCCGGGTCCAGCACAGCAGCCAGACGTCGACGAACTCGTCGCGGTACAGCGACGCGTAGTGCCGTTCGGTGTCGGAGAACGCGACCTGTCCGCGCCACAGGTCCGGGCGATCCGCCAACTCGTCGACCAGTGACCGCAGTTCACGCTTGCCGAGATTGCGCTCGGGCAGCGCGGCGAACGGCTGCCCGGCGTCCACGGCCGGACCGGCCCCAGCGGCGGCCTCGGCCCGGGAGGCGGCGTGCGTCATGGTCGGACTCCTTTCGACGGGCCCAGCAGACGGGCCGGATTGACGGTGCGCAGGGCGTGCACGGCGGCCTCGGCACCGAGGTCGGGGATCAGCGGATCAAGGGGTGCGGCACGCAGCGCTTCCGGTGGAGAGTGATGGCGGGCGACGGGTCGGGCATAGGGGCGGTCGCTGCCGCTGACGACGACGTCGATGCCGACGGCCCGTACCAGCGCGTCCACCGCCCGGGTCCCGTACGAGGACGTCTCGTAGAACGCGTCGGGGTCCACCCGGCCCCGCTCCCCGCCGCCGCCCCGGGCCACCAGCCGCTCCCCGTGCAGCGGCGCCAGGCCCGCCAGCGCCGCGAAGCAGACCCGCAGGTCCGGGTGGCGCGGCCGGCCGAAGGCCCGGAACGCGAACCAGGAGGCGTGCATCTGCTGGACGTACGGGACCAGCGCGGGCCACCAGGCGGGTGCGGTGCCCTCGGCGGGCGGGGCCGCGCCCGGGTGCACGAACAGCGGCTTGTCCAGCCCGGCGAGGACGTCCAGCAGGGGCGCGCAGCGGGCCCAGCCGGCGGCGTCCAGCAGGGCGGTGGCGGGCAGTTGCAGGCCCACGCAGCCGCGCCGCAGCTCGCGGTGGAGCGCCCCGGTGTCCGGTTCGGGAGCGGCGAGACAGACCGAGGCCCAGACGCCGAAGGGGGCGGGCAGCTCCAGCGCGCCGTCGTGGAACGCGGTGAGCAGCGGCGCGGCCTCCTCGGGCGGCAGGTACTCGATGCCGAGCGGACTGGAGAGCGAGACCAGCGCCCGGTCCAGCCCGTCCGCACGGGCGAGCCGGACCCGGGCCGCGACGTCGTGGTCGGCCGGATCGACGGCGTACGGCGGCTCACCGGGCAGCTCCAGCGTCCAGCCGTCCAGCCGCGGCGGCACATCGCGGGCCCGCAGCAGCGCCACGAACGCGGGCGGCCAGAGATGCTGATGGACATCGGTGGACACGGTGCGGGAGCCTCCTCAACCGTTTCACTTAACCGATTAACTGATGCGCTTAAGTGAAACGCTTAACCACTGAGGGTGTCAAGGCCCGCGCCCCGGAGCGCTCCCGGCCCCACCACCGGAGCAGTGCCGTCCCCACCGCTCCCGGCGCCGACCTCGTCCGGACGATGGGGCCCGGCCGTCCCTCCCGCCTTCGGTAGGCTTCCGGACATGGCCAGGCCCAACAAACGCACCACCCTCCGCGAGGTGGCCGAGGCCACCGGACTCTCCACCGCAGCCGTCTCCTACGCACTGCGCGGCAAGCATGTCTCCAAGGAGACCGAGGAGCGGGTGCGCAAGGCCGCCGCCGAACTCGGCTACGAGGCCGACCCGATCGCCCGCGCCCTCGCCAGCGGCCGCACGAGCACCGTCGGCGTGCTCGCCGGCGACCTCCAGGACCTCTGGCAGCAGCAACTGATGGCCGCCATAGGGCGCGAACTGCTGGCCGGCGACCGCTACGCGCTGATCCTCGACGCCGGCGGCGACCCCGAGCGGGAACTGGTCCTCGCCAAGCAGCTGCGCGACCAGCGGGTGGACGGTCTGCTGGTCTCCCCGGTCGACCCCTCGGCCGAGGGCTGGGCGGCGATCGCCGAGGGGGTGCCGGTGGTCTCCATCGGCGACGCGCTGAGCCGGGCCCGCACGGCCGGCGAGGTGCTCTTCGACAACCGCGCCGGCATCGACGCGGTCCTGGACTACCTCCGCGGCCTGGGCCACCGCCAGATCACCGTCCTCACCCCCACCGGCCCCTCCACCCCCGACCGCCCCGCCGACGTCTACGTCCGCGAGGCCGCCGACCGCCTCGGCATCGACGCCCAGGTCCTGCCCTGCCCCCAGGAACTGGGCGAGGCGACCGCGGTGGCCCGGCGGGTGCTCACCAACACCCCCGACGGCCGCCGCCCGGCCGGCGCGCTCCCGCCGCCCGCCGCGGTCTTCTGCTTCTCCGACTCCATCGCCTACGGCGTCTACGCGGCCGCCGCCGAGGCCGGACTGACCGTCGGCCGGGACCTGTCCGTCGTCGGCTTCGACGATCACCCGGTCTCCCGCGTCCTCACCCCACCGCTGACCACCGTCGACTGGGGCCTCGGCGAGATCGCCAAGGAGGCCGCCCGCCTGGCGGTCGCGGCGATAGAGGGCCGCCGCGTCCGCCGCAAGCGCATTCTGTGTGCGCCGCGGCTGTCCGAACGGGGTTCAGCCGTCGCTCCGCGCTAGGCGGCCCTCCCACGTACCTGGCTTTCCCGCCGCGGTTCGTCTCGCCGTTGCGCCTGGCGGCGGGCGTTTGTGTGTCGGGTGCGGTGCCGGCCCTCCAGACTTCGTCCTCCGGTCCAGCCCCTCCCGTGAGTGGGAGTTTCGAAGCTGGTTGGGGGCGGGCGTCATCCGTTGCCCGCACGCTCGTGGGCATTACCTGCACCCCCACCGGCTTTGACTTTCCCTCTCACGGGAGGGGACGGGCCGGAGGGGCCGGTTGTGTGGACGTAAAGCGTCAGCAGTCCACACAACCGGCCCCGGAGGCCCGTCACCGCACCCGACAACCCACCTGGCCCGCCGCAGGCGCAACGGCGAACAACACCCGCGGCGGGACGGCCAGGTACGTGGGAGGCGCCGCAAAGCGCGCCACGGCGAGACGACCCGCGGCGGGACAGCCAAGTACGTGGGAGTCAGCCAAGCTTCCGCTCGGAGAGCCACGCCGCCGCCACCCGGTCCGGGTCCTTCTTGTCCTTGTCGACCTTGCGGTTGAGTTCCGTGAGGTCGGCGGTGGTCAAGGCGTTGCCGAGGGTCGCCAGCGCGCGGCGCACCTTCGTGTCGGCCTTGCGGGCGGCGATCAGCGGGACGATGTGCTGGGCGGGGACCAGGTGCCGGGGGTCGGCCAGCAGCACCCAGCCGTTCTCCTTGATGTCGACGTCGGTGGTGAAGACGTTGGCGACATCGACGTCGCCCTTCTTCAGGGCGCCCTTGACCAGCGGGCCGGACGAGTCCAGCGCCTTGAACTCCTTGAATTCCACGCCGTACTTCTCCTTGAGGCCGACCAGCCCGACCACCCGCTTCTTCATCTCGGCGGCCGCGCCGAACACCAGCTTGCCGCTGGTCCGGCGCAGGTCGTCGAGCGACGTAAGGCCGTAGCGCTCGGCGGTCTCGCGGGTCACGGCGAAGCTGTCGCGGTCTTCGGCGGCCGCGTACGGGAGCACCTCCAGGCCGTCGGGCACCACCGTGGCCAGCGCGTTCTGCATGGCTCCGGCCTCGGTCTCGGTGGCCTTCTTGTCGAGGTAGAGCAGCAGGCTGCCCTGGTATTCGGGGAGCAGGTCGATGTCGCCGGAGCGCAGCGCCGGGACCACGATCTCGCGGGAGCCGAGGTTGGGCCGGACGGTGGCCTTGACGCCCGCCGCGGACAGCACGCCCGCGTAGAGGTAGCCGAGGATCTGGTTCTCGGTGAAGTTGGCGGTGCCGATGACCAGTCCACCGCTGCTGTTGCCGCTGTCGCCGCCGGCGCCACTCCCCTTGAGGGAGGTGATGCCGGAGGAACAGGCGGCCAGCAGCGGTGCCGAGGCGCCGGCGAGCAGGGTGGTCAGGGCGGTGCGGCGGTTCATGGCGGGGCTCCTCGGGAGGGGCGGGCGTACGGGGCGCGGGGCGTGGCGGTTCAGCGGGCGGTGGCCGGGCGGCCGCGGAACAGCAGCCGGGTCAGCCCGCCCAGGGCCAGATCGGCGACGACGGCGAGCACGGCGACCAGCACCGCACCGCCGAGCACCTGCACCAGATCGCGCTGGGCCAGGCCGTCGAAGACGTAGCGGCCCAGCCCGCCGAAGCTGACGTAGGCGGCGATGGTGGCGGTGGCCACGACCTGGACGGTCGCCAGGCGGATGCCGGTCATGATCAGCGGCAGCGCCAGCGGCACCTCGACCTGCCAGAGGATCTGGCGGCCGCGCAGCCCGACGCCCTTGGCGGCGTCCTTGACCTCCGGGTCGACGGCGGCCATCCCGGCGTACGTATTGGTGATGATCACGGGCACGGCGAGCGCGACCAGCGAGACGTACACCGGCCACACGCTGAGCCCGCCGGCGAGGAAGACCAGGGTGACCAGGCCGACGGTGGGCAGCGCCCGGCCGAAGGAGGAGAGGTTGACGGCGAGGAAGGCGCCGCGGCCGGTGTGCCCGATGAGCAGGCCGACGGGCAGGGCGATCACGGCCGCGGCGAGGGTGGCGAGCACCGAGTACTCCAGGTGCTCCAGGACGCGGGTGGCGATGCCGTCGGGGCCCGCCCACTGGGCCGGGCCGGTCAGCCAGGCCGCCAGGTTCTTCAGCAGTTCGAGCATCGGGCCGTCACGCTCGCTTCCACAGCTTGGGGGCGGACCGGGGCGTGCCGCGCCGCCAGGGGGTGCACAGCCGCTGGACGGTCACCAGCAGGGCGTCGGCGGCCAGCGCGAGCAGCAGGGTCAGGACCACGCCGGCGACGACCGGGGTGGGGAAGTTGCGCTGGAAGCCGTCGGTGAAGAGCTGGCCGAGCCCGCCGTACCCGATGTAACTCGCCACGCTGACCAGGGAGATGGACATCACCGTCGCGACCCGTACGCCCGCCATGATCACCGGGAGGGCGAGCGGCAGCTCGACGGTGAGCAGGGTGCGCAGCGGCCGGGTCCCCATCGCCTTCGAGGCCTCGCGTACGCGTTCCGGGACCGCGTCCAGGCCCTCGACGGTGTTCCGCACCAGGACGACCAGGGTGTACGCGGTCAGGCCGGTGATCGCGGTGGTGCGGGTCAGCCCGGTGACCGGCAGCAGCAGGACGAAGAAGGCGAGCGAGGGGATGGTGTAGAGGATGTTGGACGCGCCGAGGACGAAGCCGCGCAGCGGGCGGACGCGGTGCGCGAGGACCGCCAGCGGCAGCGCGATCAGCAGGCCGAACAGGACGGCGGGGACGGCGGTGGCGAGGTGGTCCGCGGTGAGGCGGGTCAGTTCACCGGCGTGATCGGGGAACCAGCCCCATTCGACGGTCATGCGGGGCGCTCCGCGGCGGCCGGGGCCTCGGGCGCGGGGTCGTCGGGGGTGGGGCCCTCGGCGGCGGGCTCGTGGGGCGTCTCGGCCGCGGTCTGCGTAGCTGCCGTCCGAGTCGCCGGTGCCGTCGGAGTCGCCGGAGCGGCCGCGCGGGCGGCGTCGGCGTGGCTGCGGCCGGCCCGGTCGTGGATGGCGTCGCGGGAGGTGACACCGGTCAGGACGCCGTCGGCGGTGACCCGGGCGACCGCCCCGGCCGGCGAGGAGACCGCTTCGTTGAGCGCCGAGAGCAGCGAATCGGTGTCCCGCAGCGGCCGGACCCCGGCCAGCTCCGCCTCGCCGGCCGTACCGCCGGCCGGCAGCGCGTCGGTGTCCAGCCAGCCCAGCGGTTCACCGCGCGGCGAGGTCACCAGGCGCCAGCGCCCGCCGTCGCGGCCTATCGCGCCGACCGGTTCGTCGGCGCGTATCGCCCGGCCGGGCGCGTGCGGCACGTCGGCGAGGGTGGTGAGCGAGAGCAGCTTCAGACCGCGCTCGGCGCCGAGGAAGTCGGCGACGAAGTCATCGGCGGGACGGGCCAGCAGTTCGGCGGGCTCGGCGCATTGGACGAGCCGGCCGCCGGTGCGGAACACCGCGATCCGGTCGCCCAGGCGGACCGCCTCGTCGATGTCGTGGGTGACGAAGACGACGGTCTTGCGGAGCTCCTCCTGGAGCCGCAGCAGCTCGTTCTGGAGCTGGGTGCGGACGACCGGGTCGACCGCGCCGAACGGCTCGTCCATCAGCAGCACCGGGGGGTCGGCGGCGAGCGCCCGGGCCACCCCGACGCGCTGCTGCTGACCGCCGGAGAGCTGGTGCGGATAGCGCTTGCCGGTGTCCGCGGGCAGGCCGACCAGCTCCAGCAGCTCCGCGGCGCGGGCCCGGGCCTTGCGGCGGCCCCAGCCGAGCAGCAGCGGGACGGTCGCGATGTTGTCGAGGACCGTACGGTGTGGGAAGAGGCCGGACTGCTGGATGACGTAGCCGATGCCGCGGCGCAGCTCGGCGGCGTCCGCCTCCAGGACGTCGCGGCCGCCGACGCTGATGGTGCCGGAGGTCGGCTCGACCATGCGGTTGACCATCCGCAGGGTCGTCGTCTTGCCGCATCCGGACGATCCGACGAGGACGGTGACGCCGCCCTCGGGGAGGTCGAGGGAGAGATCGTCCACTGCGGTGGTGCCGTTCGGGTACCGCTTGCTGACTGCGTCGAATTTGATCATCCGCTGCCCCTTGCCCGGCCTGCATAGTGTCATGCAGAGTCTTAGGCACGTGAATAGAAGTCAATAGGTGGGAGTAAACCCCGTGTTACAACGTGGGTTACCCGAGAGTTCTTCCCGCTCTCCGCTCGGCCACCGTACGGAACCAGGTGTCGGAATTCGGTCCACAAAGCGCGTTATAAGAGGGAGTTGAGCCCCTTGATTTCCCACATGCTGGACAATGCCCGCCGGTCCGGCAGGCGCATCACCCTCGACGGCACCGCGCTGCGCCCCGCCGACGTCGCCGCCCTCGCGGACCGCGCCGCCCGCCCCGCGGCCCCCGATCCCAAGGCCCTCGCCCGCGCCGCGGAATCCTGGGACACCGCCCGCCGGCTCGCCGCCACCGGACGCGTCTACGGCCGCAGCACCGGCGTCGGCGCCAACCGCACCGAGGACGTCGAGGCCGCCGACGCCGCCCACGGGCTCCGGCTGCTGCGCAGCCACGCCGGTGCGATCGGCGACCCGCTGCCCGGCCGCGAGGTCCGGGCGATGCTCGCGGTCCGCGCCAATCAGCTGCTCGCCGGCGGCGCCGGCCTCAACCCCGCGGTTATCACGGCCCTGATCGCCGCCCTGGACGCCGGCGCCCACCCGGTCGTCAACGAACACGGCGCGGTCGGCACCGGCGACCTGGCCGCGCTCGCCCAGACCGGCCTGGCACTGGCCGGCGAACACCCCTGGCACGGCACCCCCGGCGGCCGCGCCCCCGCCCCCGTCGCCCTCGACAACAACGACGCGCTGGCTCTGATCAGCAGCAACGCCCTCACCCTCGGCCAGTCCGCACTCGCCCTGGACGAACTGCGCCGGCTGCTGGCCGCCTCACTGCCCATCGCCGCGCTCTCCCTGCTCGCGGTCGGCGGCTCCTACGAACCGTTCGCCGAACCGGTCATGCTCGCCCGCCCGCACCCCGGCTCCGCGGCCGCCGCCGCCCAGCTGCGCACCCTCTCCGGCGTGCCGGCGCGGCCCAGCCCGCCGCTGGGCCGCATCCAGGACCCGTACGGCTTCCGCTGCCTCCCCCAGATCCACGGCCCGGCGCTGGACACCGCCGACACCCTGGAATCCGTGCTGACCGTCGAGCTCAACGCCGCCGGCGAGAACCCGCTGATCAGCATCGAGGACCAGGCCGCCTACCACCACGGCAACTTCTACGCCGCCCACGTCGTCCTCGCCCTGGACGCCTTCCGGCTGGCCGTCCTGCAGACCGCCCGGCTGTCCACCGCCCGGCTCGCCGCGCTCTCCGAGCCCGACTTCACCCGGCTGCGGCCCTTCCTCGGCGACGCCGCGCCGGCCAGCTCGGGCGTGATGATCCTCGAATACGCGGCCGGCGCGGCGCTCGGCGAGATGCGGGCGGTCTCCCACCCGGCCTCCCTCGGCCACGCGGTGCTCTCCCGCGGCGTCGAGGAACAGGCCAGCTTCGCCTCCCTCGGGGCCCGCCAGACGCTGCGCGCCGCCACGTACTACCGTCAGGTCCTCGCCTGCGAACTCGTCGCCGCCGTAAGGGCGTTGCGGATGCGCTCGCTGGAACCCGAGCCCGGTCTGCCGCTCGCCACCGCCTACGCCCGGGCCGCCGAGGCGCTCGACCCGCGCATGGAGGACCGGCCGCTGACGGACGACGTGGCGGTGGCGGCGGGGCTGCTGGACGAACTGGCGGAGGTGTGAGCGCGGCATGAACGCAGGCAGAAGCGCAGGCAGGAACGCGGACGGGACGGGCCGGCGGTTCGGCGGGCCGGCGCACCACCGCGCGGGCGCGCGCCCGACCGGGTACCGGACCGGCGCCCGGCACGGGCGTGAGGCCGGACGGGTGGCCGGTGTGCCACGGGGCGGGTGCGTGGCCGGACGGGTGGCCGGTGTGCCACGGGGCGGGTGCGTGGCCGGACGGGTGGCCGGTGTGCCATGGGCCGGGCGCGTGGCCGGACGGGTGGTGGGCCTGCCCCGGCGCGCGGCGGCCCGCGTACCGGCGGGCGGTGGCCGGAACGATCCCGTACGGCCGGATCGTCAGGCGTACCGCGCGCCGTTCCGAGCCAGGAATTCCGTACAGTCGGTCGACACAGGAAAAGGCCCGCACCGGGCCGGGAAGAAGAGGCGATGAGCGGGGACGGGGACAACGGCCGCGGCACCGGCGGCGCGGCCGGCGGTGCGCCGGGGGAGCGGGCCGCGGAGGCCCGGGCCGAGGAGGCGCGGGACGCGACGGCCGGCCGGGTCACGGACGTGGACACCGGCACCGCCGCCCGCCTCCAGAAGCTCTTCGAGGGCCACCGGCTGACGCCCACCCAGCGCCGGATCGCGCACTGCATGGTGCGCCGGGCCGCCGACGCGCCCTTCCTCTCCAGCGTCGAACTGGCCGAACTGGCCGGCGTCAGCCAGCCGTCCGTCACCCGCTTCGCGGTGGCGCTCGGCTTCGACGGCTACCCGGCACTCCGCCGCCACCTGCGCGAGGTCGCGCCCGCGGAGAAGGCCGGCGACGACGGCACCGCCAACGAGTACCAGCAGGCCGTCCAGGCGGAGATCGACAACCTCCGGCACCTGGCCGCCGCGCTGGCCGACCCGTCGCCGGTGATCGAGGCCGGCCGCCTCTTCGCCGCCTCCCGGCCGCTGCCCGTCCTCGGCCTGCGCGCCGCCACCGCCCAGGCCGCCGGGTTCACGTACTTCGCCCGCAAGGTCCACCCGGACGTCCGGCTGCTGGACGAGGGCGGCACGCTGCTCCCCGACCGGATCGACGCCGCGGTGCGGGCCGGCGCCACCACCCTGCTGTGCTTCGCGCTGCCCCGGCATCCCCGCGAGGTCGTCGAGGCCCTCGCCTACGCCCGGGACGCCGGGCTGACCGTGGTCACCGTCGCCGACAGCGCCTTCGCGCCGGTCGCCCGCCACACCGACCTGCTGCTGCCCGCCGCGGTCGGCACCGGCCTGGCCTTCGACACCGCCTGCGCCCCCATGCTCCTGGGCCGCGTCCTGCTGGAGGCGATGTGCGACGCGCTACCGGACGCGCAGGCACGCCTCGAAGAATTCGATGCGCGGGCCGCTGCGCGGGGGCTCTTTGTGGAATAACCCCACGTTTTTGGCTGTCCCGCCGTGGTGGTTTCTCGCCGTTGCGCTTTGCGGCGCCTCCCACGTACCTGGCTGTCCCGCCGCGGGTGTTGTTCGCCGTTGCGCCTGCGGCGGGCCAGGTGGTTGTTGGGTGCGGTGACGGACCTCCGGGGCCGGTTGTGTGGACTGCTGACGCTTTACGTCCACACAACCGGCCCCTCCGGCCCGTCCCCTCCCGTGAGAGGGGAAGTTAAGGACGGTGGGGGTGCACGTAATGCCCACACGCGTGCGGTCAACAGACAACGCACGCCCCCACCGGCCTCTTACCTCCCACTCACGGGAGGGGCTGGACCGGAGGACGAAGTCTGGAGGGCCGGCACCGCACCCGACAACACCACGCCCGCCGCCAGGCGCAACGGCGAGACGACCCGCGGCGGGGCGGACGGCTACGTGCGGGGCGCCGCGAAGCGCGCAACGGCGAGACGACCCGCGACGCCGCAGACAGGTACGTGGGCTACAAAGCGCGGAGGGACTCCGCGTGCGCGGCGCCGCTTTCCGTGGTGAGGTCCGACAGGCTCTGCGGGGTGCGGATGACCGCGAAGCGGACGCCGTCGGGGGATGCGGCGTAGCCGTAGACGCCGGGGCGGGGGAGCGAGTTGTACGCGAAGTGCGTGGAGAAGTAGTACGCGCCGGTGTCCAGCAGGGCGATGTGGTCGCCGGACTGCAGGAGGGGGAGCGGGCGGTTCTCCGCGACCAGGTCGCCGGCGAAGCAGCAGGGGCCGGCGACGTCCTGGGCGACCGGCGGCCCCGTCTTGGGGCGCCCCTCGGCGTCGTAGGCCGCGACCCGGAGCGGCCACGCCTCGGGGACGAAGACCGTACGGGTGGCGACCTGGGCGCCGGCATGGGTGACCGCGATCGGGCGGCCGCCCGCCGACTTCGCGTACTCGACGCGGGCGAGGACCGTGCCGTGCTTGGCCAGCAGGGAGCGGCCGAACTCGGTGATCAGGCCGTACCGCCCGGCGAGCAGCCCGGGGACGGCCGAGCGGAGCAGCGCGGCGTACTCGCGGTAGGTGGGGGTGGTGACGTCGGAGGAGAAGTTGACCGGGAGGCCGCCGCCGATGTCCAGGGTGTCGATCTGCTGCCGGCCGGCCCGTTCGTTGATCTCCTCGGCGAGGTCGAACAGGGCGCGTACCCCGGCGCCCATCAGCTCCAGCGGCATGCCCTGCGAACCGACGTGGGCGTGCAGTCGGGTCAGCCACGGGCGGTCGAGGCAGGCGCGGACGACCCAGTCGCGGGCGCCCTCGTCACGTAGCGCGATACCGAACTTCGAGGTGTCGGTGGCGGTGCTCATCGCCCCGATGCGGCCGCCGCCGATCTGCGGATTGACCCGCAGGCCGACGGGCGCGGTGCTCGGCACGGAGGTCCTCAGGCGGTCGATCCGGGCCAGTTCCTCGCGGTTGTCGGCGTTGACCGCGATCCCGAGGGCCAGCGCCTCCCGCAGCTCGGCGGGGGTCTTGGCCGGTGAGTCCAGGACCGTGCGGTCGGCGGGCACGCCGGCGGCCCGGGCCAGTGCCAGCTCGCCGGGGCTGGCCACCTCGCAGCCGAGCCCCTCCTGCGCCAGCAGCCGCAGCACGGGCACCAGCGAGGCCGCCTTCACCGCGAAGGCGTGCAGCACCGGGGTGCCGGGAGCGGCGAACTCCTCGAAGGCGGCGTGGAGTTCGGCCGCCGATCGCCGGACACCGGTGATGTCCAGCAGCCCCGCCACCGGTTCCTCGGGCCCCACCAGTCCCTGCGCAACGGCTGCCTGTACGGCACGGTCTCGGTCCGTGTACGTCATGGGACCACTCCATCATCGTCCGGGGGCCCCGCGCCATCGCTTACCGGGCGGGGCGGCCGTGGGGGACGAAAGGACGGCGAAGGGGCCCGGCCGGCGCTGTCCCGGGGGTGGACGGGCGCCGGCCGGGCCCGGGGCGGACCGGGCGAGCCCGGTCAGGCTGCGGGGGCCGCTCCGAGGTTGGCCTTGCGGTGGCGTTCGCCGAGGCGGGAGCCGGACTCGCGGCGGGCGGCACGGCGCAGCAGGGGTATGGCGAGCAGGAAGCCGGCCACGGCCCAGGCGGCCAGGACCAGGGCGACCGTCGGCAGCTCCCAGGAGCCGGCCGGTTCCGCGGCCCGGGCGGCGTCCGGGAGCAGCGCCGAGCGCACGCCCTGGGCCATCCACTTCAGCGGGAAGACGGAGGCGATCTTCTGGACGACCGCGGGCAGCGAGGTGAGCGGGAACATCGCGCCGGACGTCACCAGCAGGCCCATGGCCGGCAGCATGATCAGCGCCAGCGCCTCGCGCGGATTGGGCAGGACGGCGCCGACGGCGGCACCGAGCGGCACCACGGCCAGCAGCCCCAGCGCGCTGACCCACAGCAGCGTCAGCCAGTTGTCGACGCCGTGCGGCAGCGGTCCGTTCGCCAGCAGCGCGCCGGCGCCCAGCAGGACGACCAGGGTGGCCAGCGCCATCGCGACGACCAGCACCGACTTGGCGATGAGGTAGGCCGGTATGCCGCCCGGGGTGGTCCGCAGGCGCAGCAGGGCGCCCTCCTCCCGCTCGGTCACCAGGATCTGCGGGAGGTTCACCAGTCCGATCTGGAAGAGCAGATAGGCGGCGAAACCGGAGAGGGCCAGATGCGACATCGGGACATGCGTCCCCGGCACGTCGTCGTCCATGTAACCCGCGACCACCAGCGCGACCACGACGTTGATGAGATGGCCGCTCAGCTCCTTGGGGTTGCGGAGCAGATGCCGTATCTCGATCCCGCCGCGCTGCCAGCCGGCCCGCCAGTAGCGCCGGCGGGAACCGGGCCTGCTCTTGGCCGGGCCCTGCCCGCCGTCTCCAACTCCCTTGTCCGCCATGCTGGTTTCCCCGTCCGCGTTCGTCGCTGCCGTCACTGTGTCGACCGCTGTCATGTCCGTCCCCCTTGGTCTGTGGTGCTCCGCGCCCGGCCCTCAGGCGGCGCGGGTCTCGCTGCCGACGCCGTCGTCGAAGGCGTCCGTCACCGGTCCCGCCGCGGTCCCCGCCACCTCGTCCTGGTGCACCATCCGCAGATAGGTGTCCTCCAGCGTCGGGCGGCGCACCTCCAGGTCGGCGACCGGGCCGCCGATCTCGCGGTGGAGCTCCCAGACCAGCCGGGACGGGTCCGCGGTGTGCTCCCGCCGGGCCGTGCCGTCCGGGGCCGTCCAGCGGACCTCGGCATGGGCGGCGGCGCTGCGGGCCAGCTCCGCCGGGGTGCCGTGGGCCCGGATCCGGCCGTTGACCAGCATCGCTATCCGGTCGGCCAGCCGCTCGGCCTCCACCAGGTCGTGCGTGGTCAGCAGGACCGTGACGCCCTCGTCGCGGGCCAGCCGCTCGATCAGGTCGTGGAAGTCGCGGCGGGCTTCCGGGTCGAAGCCGGTGGTCGGCTCGTCCAGGAAGACGAGCTCGGGGCGGCCGACCAGGGCGAGCGCGACGTCCAGGCGGCGGCGCTGCCCGCCGGAGAGCTGGTCCACCTGCTTGCCGGACTGCCCGGTGAGGCCGACCAGGGCCAGCAGTTCGGCGGGGTCGCGCGGTGCCTCGTGGTACGTGGCGAAGTGTGTCAGCAACTCGGCCACCCGCCAGCGGCGGTGGTCCCGCCAGGACTGCAGCACCAGGCCGATCCGGCCGCGCCAGGCGTCGCCGCCGCGCGCCGGGTCCGTGCCCAGCACCCGGACCGTCCCGGCGGAACGCTGCCGGAAGCCCTCCAGGATCTCGACGGTGGTGCTCTTGCCGGCGCCGTTGGGACCGAGCAGCGCGAAGACCTCGCCGCGCCGGACGTCCAGGTCGACGCCGTGCAGCACATCGGTGCTGCCGTAGGACATCCGCAGGCCGCTCACCTGGATGACCGGCGGTGCGGCGTCGGCGGTCGGGGGCACGGGCGCGCCCTCGGTGGTCGTCATCGGTGTGCCTCCGCGTGGTGTTGCTGGGTGGTCGGGTCCGAGGTCTGTCCCGGATCGGGTGGTGGGGTCGCGGGGGCGGCCGTGGGGCCGGCGCCCTCGACGATCGCCCGGAGCGCGGCCACATGCCCCTCGAAGGCGGTGCGGCCACGGCTCGTCAGCCGTACCTTGGTGCGGCGTTTGCGTCCGCCGCCCTCCTTGTGGATCTCCAGGTACCCGGCCTCCTCCAGGGTGTGCAGCTGCTTGGACAGCGCGGAGTCGCTGAGCGAGAGGCTGTCCCGGATGAAGGAGAAGTCGGCCCATTCCGTCGCGGCGAGCAGGGCGACGACCGACAGTCGGGTGGAGGGATGGATCAGTTCGTCGAAGCCCGATGGAGTGCTCATCGGCCCGCCTCCTCGGGGACGGTTCTCAGGGTGGGGTCGCTCAGGCCCCGGCCGCGCAGCGGGCTGACCGCCCAGCGGTTGGCCGGGCCGACGAAGAGCACGAAGGCGCCGGCGGAGAGCGTGGCCTGGATCAGGCTGCCGTAGGGCAGCGCCAGCCAGTCGGTCAGGCGCCCGGTGAGGATGATCATGCCGCCGCTGAGGGCCCCGCCCGCGAAGAAGGTGACGACGCTGCGCCAGCCGTACCGCGACCGGTGCAGCCGCATCCGGCTCCGGCGGCTGTAGACCACGGCCAGGGCGGCCAGGGCGCCCACATAGACGGCGAGGAGCGCGAAGCCGCCCCACTTCGGGAGGTCGAGCCCCCAGCTGGCGAGGAAGAGCCACATGAGGCCCGCCGTCACGTAGGTGCCCCGCTGGTCGCTCTGCGCGCAGCGCTCGACCTCGTCGTACACCCGCTCCTGTGGCACCCGGATGCGCTGGAGATCCTGCCAGGCCCGCTCGGCATCAACCGGTGTGGTCATGTCCTTCGCCTCCCCGTTGGCGTTTCAGACGGGCGGGGTCCGCGCCGGCGATCCACGCAGACAACCCACCTCAACTTTCCTACTGGGAAAGCTAACACCGACTTTCCGGCCGGGCAAGTCGAACGGCCGGGGTGTGGAAAACCTTTACCACGTCCTGTTGACTAGCGCTATTCACCGCCTCCAAGATGTGAATAGCTCAATCCATTCGATGTCAGGGAGGCACGGCCCATGTCGGGACCGCGACCCGTGCGGGCACCGCGCGGTACGGAGCTGAGTGCTCGGGGATGGCAGCAGGAAGCCGCGCTGCGCATGCTGCAGAACAACCTCGATCCGGAGGTGGCCGAACACCCGGACCAGCTCGTCGTCTACGGCGGCACCGGCAAGGCCGCCCGTGACTGGCGCTCCTTCGACGCGATGGTGCGCACCCTCACCACGCTCAAGCAGGACGAGACGATGCTCGTCCAGTCCGGCAAGCCGGTCGGCGTGATGCAGACGCACGAGTGGGCGCCGCGGGTGCTCATCGCCAACTCCAACCTCGTCGGCGACTGGGCCAACTGGGAGGAGTTCCGCCGCCTGGAGGCCCTCGGCCTGACCATGTACGGCCAGATGACCGCCGGTTCGTGGATCTACATCGGCACCCAGGGCATCCTCCAGGGCACCTACGAGACGTTCGCCGCCGTCGCGGCGAAGAAGTTCGGCGGCACCCTCGCCGGGACGATCACCCTCACCGCCGGCCTCGGCGGCATGGGCGGCGCCCAGCCGCTCGCCGTCACCATGAACGACGGCGTCGCCATCTGCATCGACTGCGACCCGCGCGCCATCGAACGCCGGATCGAGCACCGCTACCTCGACGTCAAGGCCGACAACCTGCAGCACGCCATGCAGCTCGCCGTCGAGGCCCGCGACGCCCGCAAGCCGCTCTCCATCGGCCTGCTCGGCAACGCCGCCGACCTGCTCCCGCAGATGCTCGCCGAGGGCGCCCCGATCGACATCGTGACGGACCAGACCTCCGCCCACGACCCGCTGGCCTACCTGCCGACCGGCGTCGACTTCGACGACATGGCCGCCTACGCCGCCAAGGACCCGGCGGGCTTCACCACCCGCGCCCGCGAGTCGATGGCCCGGCACGTCGAGGCCATGGTCGGCTTCATGGACGCCGGCGCCGAGGTCTTCGACTACGGCAACTCCATCCGCGGCGAGGCCCAACTCGCCGGCTACGAGCGGGCCTTCGCCTTCCCCGGCTTCGTCCCCGCCTACATCCGGCCGCTGTTCGCCGAGGGCAAGGGGCCGTTCCGCTGGGCCGCGCTGTCCGGTGACGCCCAGGACATCGCCGCCACCGACAAGGCGATCCTCGACCTCTTCCCGGAGAACGAGTCGCTCGCCCGGTGGATCAAGATGGCCGGCGAGCGGGTCCACTTCCAGGGCCTGCCCGCCCGGATCTGCTGGCTCGGCTACGGCGAACGCGACAAGGCCGGCGAGCGGTTCAACGAGATGGTCGCCGACGGCACCCTGCGCGCCCCGCTGGCCATCGGCCGCGACCACCTCGACTGCGGCTCCGTCGCCTCCCCCTACCGCGAGACCGAGGCCATGAAGGACGGCTCGGACGCGATCGCCGACTGGCCGCTGCTCAACGCCATGGTCAACGTCGCCTCCGGCGCCTCCTGGGTCTCGCTCCACCACGGCGGCGGCGTCGGCATGGGCCGCTCGATCCACGCCGGACAGGTCACCGTCGCCGACGGCACCCCGCTGGCCGGCGAGAAGATCCGCCGGGTCCTCACCAACGACCCCGGCATGGGCGTCATCCGCCACGTCGACGCCGGCTACGAGCGCGCCGACGAGGTGGCCGCCGAGCGCGGCGTCCGGATCCCGATGCGCGAGGGCGAGGGCGCGTGACCGCCTCGTTCCACGAGATGTGGCAGGAGTTGCGGCCGCTCGGCCGCAACTCCGCCACCGGGGGATACCGCCGCTACGCCTGGACCGCCGCGGACGCCGACTGCCGCGCGTGGTTCCGGGCGCAGGCCGAGGCCCGCGGCCTCGCCTACGAACTCGACCGCAACGGCAACCAGTGGGCCTGGCTCGGCGCCACCGGCCACCAGGACGTGGCCCCCGGCGAGGCCGTCGTCACCGGCTCCCACCTGGACTCCGTGCCGGACGGCGGCGCCTTCGACGGCCCCCTCGGCGTCGTCTCCTCCTTCGCCGCGCTCGACGAACTCCGCCGCCGGGGCGCCGACCCCGCGAAGCCGCTGGCGATCGTCAACTTCGGCGACGAGGAGGGCGCCCGCTTCGGCCTGGCCTGCGTCGGCTCCCGGCTCACCGCCGGCGCCCTGACCCCCGAGGCCGCGCACGAGCTGCGCGACGCCGACGGCATCTCGCTGCCGCAGGCCATGGAGCGCGCCGGATACGACCCCGACGCCATCGGCCCGGACCCCGAACGGCTCGCCGCGATCGGCGCGTTCGTCGAGCTCCACGTCGAGCAGGGCCGCGCCCTCGACCTGTCCGGCGACCCGGTCGGCGTCGCCTCCGCCATCTGGCCGCACGGCCGCTGGCGGTTCGACTTCCACGGCGAGGCCAACCACGCCGGCACCACGCGCCTGGAGGACCGGCGCGACCCGATGCTCAGCTACGCCGCGACCGTCCTCGCCGCCCGGGAACAGGCCCGGCTGGCCGGCGCCCTGGCCACCTTCGGGAAGATCAGCGTGGAGCCGAACGGCGTCAACGCCATCCCCTCGCTCGTCCGCGGCTGGCTGGACTCCCGCGCCCCCGACCAGGACACCCTGGACACCGTGATCCACGGCATCGAGCAGGCCGCCGCCGAACGCGCCGCACGCGACGGGGTCGACCTGACCGTCGTCCGCGAATCCTTCACCCCGGTCGTGGAGTTCGAGCACGCCCTGCGGGACGAGCTGAGCGCCCTCCTGGGCAAGGCGGCGGAGCGCCCGGTACCCGTCCTCGGCACCGGCGCGGGCCATGACGCCGGTATTTTGTCCGGAACCGTCCCCACCGCCATGCTGTTCGTGCGCAACCCGACCGGCGTGTCCCACTCGCCCGCCGAAGCGGCGGAGGAGGACGACTGCGCCGCCGGGGTCCTCGCACTCGCCGACGTACTGGAGGGGCTGGCGTGCCGCTGACCACGCAGGCAACACCGACGACGTACTGGCTCGAACACGCCTGGCTCGGCAGCCACGTCGAGCCGGGCGTGACCCTGCAGACCGCGGACGGCCGGATCACGGCCGTCCGCACCGGGGACGCCACCCCGCCGCCCGGCGCCACCGTCCTGCGCGGCCTGACGCTGCCCGGCCTGGCCAACGCCCACAGCCACGCCTTCCACCGCGCGCTGCGCGGCACCGTCCAGGTCGGCAGCGGCACCTTCTGGACCTGGCGCGAGATCATGTACGCCGTCGCCGACCGGCTCACCCCGGACAGCTACTACGCCCTCGCCCGCGCCGTCTACGCCGAGATGGCGCTGGCCGGCATCACCTGCGTCGGCGAATTCCACTACCTCCACCACGCGCCCGGCGGCACCCGCTACGACGACCCCAACGCGATGGGCGGGGCGCTGATCGCGGCCGCCGCGGACGCCGGCATCCGCATCACCCTGCTCGACACCGCCTACCTCTCGTCCGGCTTCGGCGCCCCGCCCGACCGGCACCAGCTGCGCTTCTCCGACGGCACCGCGGACCGCTGGGCGCAGCGCGCCGACGCGCTCAAGGAGGACCGCGAGCACGTCCGCGTCGGCGCCGCCATCCACTCCGTACGCGCCGTGCCCGCCGGGCAGCTCGGCACCGTCGCGGAGTGGGCCCGCGAACGGCAGGCACCCCTGCACGTCCACCTCTCCGAGCAGACCGCCGAGAACGACGCCTGCCGCGAGGCCCACGGCCGCACCCCCACCCAACTGCTCGCCGACCACGGCGCGCTGGGCCGGCGCACCACGGCCGTGCACGCCACGCACCTCACCGACCAGGACATCGCCCTGCTCGGCGGCTCCACCACCGGCGTGTGCATGTGCCCCACCACCGAGCGCGACCTCGCCGACGGCATCGGCCCGGCCGCCCGCCTCCAGGGCGCCGGCAGCCCGCTGTCCCTCGGCAGCGACAGCCACGCCGTCATCGACCTGCTCGAAGAGGCCCGCGCCATGGAGCTCGACGAGCGGCTGCGCACCCGCACCCGCGGGCACTGGACCGCCGCCGCCCTGCTGCGCGCCGCCACCGCCGACGGCCATGCCGCCCTCGGCTGGGACGACGCCGGCACCCTGGAGACCGGCGCGCTCGCCGACCTCACCACGATCGCACTGGACTCCGTACGCACCGCCGGACCACTGCCCCGGCTGGCCGCCGAAACGGCAGTATTCGCCGCCTCCGCGGCGGACGTGCGACACACCATCGTCGGCGGGCGGCAGATCGTCCGGGACGGTGTGCACACTCTTGTCCCCGACGTGCCCACAGCCCTCGCCGAATCCATCGCCGCCGTACGCGGCTGAAGGAGAACACCCCCGCGATGACGACGACCTCCGCGCCGACCACCGCCATCACCCACATCGCCCAGCTCGTCACCAACGACCCCTCCCTCGGTGAAGGCCCCCTCGGTCTGATCCAGGACGCCGCGGTCGTCATCGACGGCGACCGCATCGCCTGGGTCGGTGCCTCCAGCAAAGCACCCGCCACTGACAACGCCGTCGACGCCGCCGGCCGGGCCGGCATCCCCGGCTTCGTCGACTCCCACTCCCACCTCGTCTTCGCCGGCGACCGCACCGAGGAGTTCAACGCCCGGATGTCCGGGCGCCCTTACTCCGCCGGCGGCATCCGCACCACCGTCGCCGCCACCCGTGCCGCCACCGACGGGGAACTGGAGGCCAACCTCACCCGCCACCTCGCCGAGGCCCTCCGCCAGGGCACGACCACGTTCGAGACCAAGTCCGGCTACGGCCTGACCGTCGAGGACGAGGCCCGGGCGCTGCGCATCGCCGCCGCGCACACCGACGAGGTCACCTTCCTCGGCGCCCACATCGTCTCCCCCGACTACGCGGACGACCCGGCCGGCTACGTCGACCTGGTCACCGGCCCGATGCTGGACGCCTGCGCCCCGCACGCCCGCTGGATCGACGTCTTCTGCGAGAAGGGCGCCTTCGACGGCGACCAGGCCCGCGCGATCCTCACCGCCGGCAAGGCCCGGGGCCTCGCGCCGCGGGTGCACGCCAACCAGCTCGGCCACGGCCCCGGCGTGCAGATCGCGGTCGAGCTCGGCGCCGCCTCCGCCGACCACTGCACCCACCTCAGCCCCGCGGACATCGACGCCCTCGCCCAGTCCGACACCGTCGCCACGCTGCTGCCCGGCGCCGAGTTCTCCACCCGCGCCGCGTGGCCCGACGCCCGTCCGCTGCTCGACGCCGGCGCCACCGTCGCGCTGTCCACCGACTGCAACCCCGGGTCGTCCTTCACCAGTTCCATGCCGTTCTGCATCGCCCTGGCCGTCCGCGACATGGGCATGACCCCCGACGAGGCGCTCTGGTCGGCCACCGCGGGCGGCGCCCGCGCGCTGCGCCGCACCGACGTCGGCCGCATCACCCCCGGCGCCCGCGCCGACCTGGCCCTCCTGGACGCGCCCAGCCATGTCCACCTCGCCTACCGCCCGGGCGTCCCGCTCGTCTCGGCGGTGTGGCACAAGGGAGTTCTGGTCTGACGCCGCCCGGCCCCGGACGGCCGACAGACGCGGAGGAGGGCCCGTCCCGGTACCCCGGGGCGGGCCCTCCTCCGCGCGGGCGGTGCCGGCCGCGCGGACCGGCAGGGGCGACCGCGGTCCTCACTCCTCGACCATCAGCCCCTTGCGGAGCCGGCCGAGCGTGCGGGAGAGCAGACGGGAGACGTGCATCTGGGAGATGCCCAGCTCCTCGCCGATCTCGGACTGCGTCATGTTCGCCACGAAGCGCAGGGACAGGATCTTCCGGTCGCGCGGCGGGAGTTCGGCGATCAGCGGCTTCAACGACTCGACGTACTCGATGCCTTCGAGTCCGTGGTCCTCGTAGCCGATCCGGTCCGCCAGCGCGCCTTCGCTGTCGTCCTCCTCGGGCTGGGCGTCCAGCGAGCTCGCGGTGTACGCGTTGCTCGCGGCCATCCCCTCGACGACCTCGTCATTGGTGATGCCGAGGCGTTCGGCGAGTTCGTGCACCGTGGGGGCGCGGTCCAGCTTCTGCGCGAGTTCGTCGCCCGCCTTGGCGAGGTCCAGACGCAGTTCCTGCAGACGCCTCGGGACGCGCACCGACCAGCTGGTGTCGCGGAAGAAGCGCTTGATCTCGCCGACGATGGTCGGCATCGCGAACGTCGGGAACTCCACCCCGCGGCTGAGTTCGAAGCGGTCTATCGCCTTGATCAGGCCGATCGTGCCGACCTGGACGATGTCCTCCATCGGCTCGCTGCGGGAGCGGAAGCGGGAGGCCGCGAACTTCACCAGGGCGAGGTTGAGCTCGACCAGGGTGTTGCGGACGTAAGCGAATTCGTGGGTGCCTTCCTCGAGCGATTCGAGCCGCTCGAAGAGGGTCTTGGACAGAGCCCTCGCGTCCACCGGACCCACCTCGTCGAACGGCGGGATCTCGGGCAGATCGTCGATCTCGGGAAAAACCGCCGGATCGGATTCGGCAGCGATCGACTGGGAAGGGATGTGCCCGGTCGGGTCGGACGGGGATGTCGACGATGCGGACTGCCGGGTGTCGTCGGTACGCAGTTCGTCGAGCCGGGGTGACATGGTCTCCTCCATCGTTCTCGGCATATGGCTGCCGATGCCTCTACGTGAAGCCTTCGGTGTGCGGCGCCTCCAAAGCCGGCCGTTGCGAATGTGTTCTTCTACGCCTACCTGTCTTTGCCGGAAGATGGCAAGTAAGCGTTGTCCGTATATTGGGCAATATGCGGATTGTTCGGCTACCGGCGCGCGTCAGGAAGGCGTAGGGTTCGACGAGCGCAGTCGCAAGCAATCCAGCCGTCTAGACAGCAAAAGGGGTGCGCTTCGCATGGACCGCGGGACGGTCGGCAGTGCAAGCCGGGGCCGGCTTCACGTCGAGATCCGCCATCACGGCGCAAGCGCTGTCGTGACGGTCACAGGTGAGCTCGATCACCACACCGCGGATCTCTTGCGGGAATCACTCGAAGGCTGTGTGGACGACGGTTACGCACGCCTGGTGGTCGACTGCTCACAGCTCGAATTCATGGACTCCACCGGCCTCAACGTACTGCTCGGCGCGCGCCTGAAGGCGGAGGCCGAGGGGGGCGGGGTCCATCTGGCCGGGATGCAACCGGTGGTCGCCCGGGTATTCGAGATCACCGGCGCTGAGGCAGTCTTCACGGTGCACGATTCCGTCGACGCGGCCCTGGCCGAGTGACCTGACGACGGTGTCCGGAACGATCTGTTCCGGGCGCGTAGTCCGTGTCACAACTTCCGTACCCAAGAAGTGGGTGTTCTCACGGTCCGGTCGGGCAGGAGACATCTGAATCCGTTGCAAGCAGTCCGCTATCTGTTCTCCGTGAATAGGCGAATCGGTGAGGTGAAGCGCTGATGAGCACCACCCGGCCGTACCCGCCGGGCGATCTCGGCCCGGAGCCGGGCGGCGCCGGTGCTTCCGCCGCCGTTCCGTCCGCCGCCATGCCGGCGGGCCAGATCCGCCGGCTGCGCCTGGCGGGCACCCGGGGCGCCGTGGCACGTGGCCGTGATTTCGCCCGGCAGGCCCTGCACGACTGGGGCTGGCTGCCGGCCGCCAACGCCGACCAGCGGGCCGCCGCCGAGGACGTGCTGCTCGTCGTCTCGGAGCTGGTCACCAACGCCTGCCTGCACGCCGAGGGGCCCGAGGAGCTGCGGCTGCGCTGCACCTCCAAGATGCTGCGGCTGGAGGTCACCGACCTCGGCGCGGGCTCGCCGGCGCCGCGCAGCCCGCACCGCCCCGGCCGCCCCGGCGGCCACGGCATGTTCATCGTGCAGCGGCTCTGCCTGGACTGGGGCGTGGTGCGCAACCCCGACGGCACGGGCAAGACCGTCTGGGCGGAGCTCGCCGCACCGGCCTGACCGAGGCCACGGCAGAAGAGGAGCGCGGGTCCGCGGGCCCGCGCTTTCGCCGTTCCCGGGCCCGTGTTCACCACCGCCGGGCGGCCGGATGTGCCCGCCGGTGCGGCCCCGGACCGATCGGGGCTGTGCTGTGCCTTCCCTCGGCAAGGTCCCCGGCGTACCTTGAGCGGCCAATCTGATGTGCCGTCAGTAACAGTCGGCGGTGCGCCCACCGGGAGAAGGGGAACGGACAGTGGCCCGCTTCTACGCACAGCACGGCCGGCGACCGCGCCGGGCGGCCGGCCTCGCCGCCGCCGTGGCGATGACGGCGGGGTCCGCGGTGCTGCTCACCGCGCCGGCCGCCCACGCCGAGGTCGTCGACGTCAACTACCAGTGCAAGACGCCGATCGGGAACAAGGGCGCGGTCTCGCCGATCGACATCAAGAGCACCCCCAGCGGTGGCGCGTACAAACTCGTGATGTCCTTCCAAAAGGGGGTGTCCTCCAGCCCCGTCGAGCTGGGCAAGGGCGCCATGAAGCCGAGTGCGCTGATCAAGCTGGGCGGCGCGGAGAGCGGTACGGTCCCGGTCGCCGGGCCGCCCAACGACCGGGCGATTCCGGCCAACACCCCCATCAAGATCAGTGACTTGAGCGGGACGTACACCCCCAAGGCGAGCGGCAAGGTCACCTTCACCGCCGCCACCCTCACCATCAAGGCGCTCGGCACCACGACCACCTGCACCCCCAGCAACAACCCCAAGCCCTCGCTCACCCTCGACGTGAAGGGCTCCGGCGGCAGCGGCGGTGCGGCCACCGGCGGCTCCGGCGGCACGGGCGGCTCCTCCGGCGGACAACTGCCGCAGACCGGACCGGCCGACTCCGCGGTGGCGCTGGGCACCTTGGGCGGCACGGTGCTGCTGGCCGGCGCGGCCGGGGTGCTCTGGCTGACCCGCCGTCACCAGCGCGTCTGAACCGCATCCGGACCGCAGCCTCCGCACCACGTGCAGCCTGTGCACCACGAGTACCAGGAGCCGCCGATGCCGTTCCGTCCTCGCCCCGCGGTCAGCGGTGCGGTCCTCGCGGCCGCAGCGGTACTGCTGTGCCCCGCCGCGGCCCAGGCCCGCCCCGCCGTGCCGGCCGGGCCGGGCTGGTCCGCCGCGCCCGCCCCCGGTCGCGGCGCCGCACCGAGCGCGCAGGACCGCCCGTACTTCTACCTGGAGGGGGCGCCGGGCACGGTGCTGGCGGACCGGCTGTCCCTCGGCAACCCCACCCGCCGGCCCGTCACCGTACGGCTGCGCGGCACCGGCGGCGGGACGGGCGGCGGCGCCGGTTCCTGGCTGCGGTTCGCCGCGGGGCAGGTCACGGTCCCGCCGCGGACCCGGGCGAGCGTCCCGTTCACGGTGACCGTGCCGCGCGACGCCGCCTTGGGCGACCACCCCGGCACGATCACGGCGACCGGCGGACCGGCGCGGCACGGCGGGCCCGCGGTCCGGCGCACCGTACCGGTCCACCTGCGGGTGGCCGGCCCGGCGCTGTCCGCGCTGACCGCCGAGGACGTGTCGGTGCGGCGGCGGGGGAGCGCGGCGGTCATCCACTACACGCTGGTCAACCGCGGCAACACGGTGCTCACGCCGCGGCTGGCGGTGCGCGCCGACGGCCTCCTCGGGCCGGTGCTGCGGCGCGCCGCACACACCCTGCCGCTCACCCTGGAGCCCGGTCAGCGGGCCCGTCTGACGGCGGACTGGCCCGATCCGCCGGCCCTGGACGCGGTGGACCTCCGGCTCACGGTGACGGCGGGCGGCGGTGCGCACGACGCGGCCACGGCCTCGTACACCGCCGTCCCGTGGGGCGTCGCGGCCGGGGCGGCGCTGGTACCGGTGGCGGGCGCGGCCGGTCTGCTGTCCGTACGGCGGCGCCGCCGGCGCCGGCGCGGGGACGAGGGGGACGAGCGGCGGGACGGGGGAGGCGGCAGCGGCGGCGGGAACGAGCGGCCCGCGCCGCCGGCCGCCCTGCCCGCGGCCGTCGCCACGGCCCTCGCCGCCGCCCTCGTCCTGGCCCCGTCGGCGGCCGGCAGCGCCCGCGCCGCGTCCCCGGCCGGTACCGCGTCCCTGTCCGGTACCGCCCGCGCCGCGTCGCCGGCCGAGGCGCCCGGGGGCCGTCCCACCGTCCAGCTCTCCCGGAAGGAGGCCGGAAAGGGCGGCACGCTGACCGTGAGCGGGCGCGGCTGGCGGCCCAAGGCCCTGCTCACCCTGCTGATCTGCGGACAGAACATGATCGGCGGGACCAATTCCTGCGCCAACGGGGACGGCCGGGCGGTCACCACCGACGCGCACGGCACCTTCCGCAAGCGCCTGCCGGTCGCCGAACCGCCCAAGCCCTGCCCCTGTGTGGTGCACGTGGCGACGGTGACCGGGGCGGCGGCCGCCGCGGACGCCGCGTTCAAGGTGGCGGGCCACCCGGTGGCGCCGCTGCCGAGGGAGCGCACCGGCGGCCGGCTGGCGGTGCTGTCCCCGCCGCGGCTGGCCGGCAGCAGCGGGCTGCTCACCTGGTTCGGCGCCCCGCCGCAGCGTGAACTGACCGTCACGGTCGGCAATCTCGGCTCCGCGCCGGCCCGGAACCCGGTCTTCCAGGTCGGCACCTCGCACGGCGTCTTCGCCCCGCAGTGGGAGGAGCAGCAGTGGCGGGGGACCGTACCGCCCGGCAAGAAGGTCCAGGTCAAGCTGCCGGTCGAGCTGGCGGCCGGCGCACACGGGGACTATCTGGTCTCCCTCGAGTACGGCGGCAAGGTGCTGGCCGAGCAGCCGTGGGGCGTCGGCCGGCCCTGGGGCGTGACGCTCTTCTGGGTGCTGCTGTGCGTCGTGGTCCCGACCGCCGTGTTCCGTATCGGCATGGCGGTCGTGGACCGGGTGCGCCCGCGTCGCACGGCAGGTCACGCCCGCCCCCGCATCCGCACCCGTCGTACCACGTCGGCCGGCGACCGTGCCGCGCTGCCGTGGTTCACCCCGGACACCGCACCGTCCACCACCACATCAACCGAACGACCGACGTCGAAAGGTTCTGCGTGATGAGGCAACGGAGGAGAGCCGCGGTGGCCTCGGTGGCCGCGCTGGCGCTCGCGGGAGCGGGCATCATGGCCGCGGCCGGTGCCGCCGAGGCAGCGGAGGTCTCGTACCGGACGGAGTGTCTGCCGCCGCCGATATCGGGGCTGCCGCCGATCGAGGGCACCACGAAGGTGGACGTCAGCGCGCCCGCGACGGCCAAGGTCGGGGACGAGATCGAGGTGGTCTGGAAGACCGTCGAGGGCGCGTCCAAGAACCCGGACATCCTCGATCTGGGGAAGGACACCGTCCAGCCGACCGGCACGATCAAGGTGGCCGGGGCGCAGACCGGGGACCTGCCGATGCAGGGGCCGCGGCAGAACCCGCCGATCCCCAAGGGCAGCCCGATGAAGCTGTCCGACATGACGGGCAAGCTCAAGCTGACCAAGCCCGGTGAGGTCACGCTGACCCCCGGCTTCTACAACATCAACGTCAACCGGCCGATCTCCACGGACACCAAGTGCTCGCCCAAGGAGGAGGTGAAGCCCGCGGTGACGATCAAGGTCACCGACGGCGGGGGCTCCACCGGCGGAACGACCGGCGGCGGTACGGGTGGCACGACGGGCGGCAGTACGGGCGGGACCACCGCGGGCACCTCCGGGGGCAGCGCCGGCGGGAGCTCCGCGGGCGGCACCACCGGCGGCTCCACGGACGGCGGCGCCACCGGCGGTTCGGCCACCGGCGGTTCGAGCGCCGGCGGTTCGACCGGCGGCTCCGGTGGTGACCCCGACGGCACCGCGTACAAGGGCAAGGAGATCCAGGTCCCCTACGCCTGCAAGACGCCCATCGGCGACAAGAAGGCGACCTCCCCGGTACAGATCAACGCCGTGAAGAAGGGCGGCGGTTACGACCTGACGGTGCAGTTCAAGAAGTCCGTGATGAACAGCCCGGCGGACATCCCCAAGGACTCCGTCAAGCCGTCGATGGACGTCAAGGTGGGCGGCGCGGGCAAGGGAACGGTCAAGGTGGAGGGCCCGGCCAACCCCGCGCCCATCAAGTCGGGCGACCCGATCGAGATCCCTGACCTGAAGGGCACCTACACGCCGGGCGCCACCGGCAAGGCCACGCTGAGCCCGGGCGTGCTCACCGTCAACGCCCTGGGCACGACGACGACCTGCACCCCGGAGAAGGACCCCGGGGCCTCGCTCACCCTCGACACCGCGGCGCAGCCGGGCGGCACCTCCGGCGGCTCGTCGGGCGGGACCACGGGCGGCACCACGGCGTCCGGCGGTGGTACGGCCTCCGGCGGCAGCGCGACCGGATCGGCCGGCGGCTCGGCCGGCAGCGGGGGCGAGCTGGCCCACACCGGCGCGGGCGGACGGGGCGCGCTGACCGCGCTCGGCCTGCTCGCCGGCACGGCCGTCCTGCTGGGCGGCGCGGTGTTCACGTTCCTGCCGCGGCGCCGGGCACGGCTGCGCTGACCCGGCAGGTCCACCGCACGACGAAGGGGGCGTCGCACCGGCGGTGCGACGCCCCCTTCCGCTGTCCGGGGCCGGCAGGCGTCAGTTGACGCCGCCCATCAGCTGCTTGACGCGCTTGCGGGACATCCAGATGCCGACGCCGGCGACGACCGCGAGGGCGGCCTCGACGGCGACCGAACCCGAGGTGTTCAGGTCGACGTTCAGCTGCGGCGAGGTCAGCAGACCCGCCACGGAGTCACCGGCGGTGACCGCGAGGAACCAGACACCCATCATCTGGGAGCTGTACTTGGCGGGCGCCATCTTCGTGGTGACCGACAGGCCGACCGGCGAGAGGCAGAGCTCACCGATGGTCTGGATGAAGTAGATCGCCACCAGCCACATCGGGCTGACCTTGCCGCCGTTGGCCGCGGTGTCCAGCAGCGGGAAGAGGAAGACGGCGAACGAGATGCCGATCAGCGCGAGGCTGGACGCGAACTTGACGGCGGTGCTCGGCTCCTTGCCGCGCTTGTTCAGCCACAGCCACCCGGAGGCGACCACCGGGGCGAGCGCCATGATGAAGATCGGGTTCAGCGACTGGTACCAGGACGTCGGGAAGTGGAAGCCCAGCAGGTCGTTGGTGGTCGAGTGCTCGCCGAAGATCGACAGGGTCGAGCCGTTCTGGTCGTAGATCATCCAGAAGACGGCGGCGACCACGAAGAACCAGATGTAGCCGGAGAGCTTGGACTGCTCCAGCTCCGAGAGCTCCTTGTCGCGCTTCATGCGGAACAGCACGGCGATCGGGATGATCAGGCCGGCGATGGTGATCGGCATCAGCGCCCAGTCGGCGAAGTTACCGGTCACACCGAGCAGGGTGTAGAACACGGCCGCGACGATCAGCCAGACCAGGCCCTTGCGCAGCACGGACGCCTTCTCCTGGGGCGACGCGGGCTGCGACACGACGTCGCTCTCGGCGCTCAGGTGGCGGGTGCCGAGCAGGAACTGGGCGAGGCCGAGGGCCATGCCGACCGCGGCGAGCGTGAAGCCGAAGTGCCAGTTGACGCTCTCGCCGACGGTGCCGATGGTCAGCGGGGCCAGGAAGGCGCCGAGGTTGATGCCGATGTAGAAGAGCGTGAAGCCACCGTCACGGCGCGGGTCCTCCGGGCCGTCGTAGAGGTGGCCGACCATCGTGGAGATGTTCGCCTTCAGCAGGCCGGAGCCGAGCGCCACCAGGATGAGGCCGGCGAAGAACGTCGCCGCGGTGGGCAGGGCGAGCGTGATGTGACCGGCGATGACGACGCAGGCACCGATGGCGACCGTCTTGCGCGGCCCCCAGAAACGGTCGGCCATCCAGCCGCCCGGCATGGCGAGCAGGTAGACCATCGCCATGTACACGGAGTAGATCGCCGTGGCCGTCGTGGCCTGCATGTGCATGCCGCCGGGCGCGATCAGGTACAGCGGGAGTAGGGCCTTCATGCCGTAGAAGCTGAAGCGCTCCCACATCTCGGTCATGAAGAGCGTGGCCAGTCCGCGGGGGTGGCCGAAGAAGGTCTTGCCGCCGTTCGCAGGGGTTCCCTGCTTGGCCGCGTCCTTCGTCAGGCTGGACGCCATGATGGTTCCTTGCTGCTCGGGACGCGCGCGAAGGCCGTGACGCGCCCGGTGGGGGATGACCGGTACCGGTGCGGACATGCCCGCCCCCACGCCCGGGGGTTCGGTGCGCACGCCGTTCATCGAAGGCAGCACCGGCAGGACGGTCCGACACCGGGATCCACGCCCCCCGTGCTGCTCGCGCGGTGGACCCGGTCGACAGGTCAATCACTGTGTACCGGGGCTGGTGGTACCAGCCCCGCACACAACAGGGACCGGTGACGTCAGTTGAGCGTCACGGTCCCGTTGGTTGTGCGTTGGACGTTCGTTCACCATACGACTCGAACCGCCCCCGGTGGGGCCCGTGAGACAACGCTCACACTGAAGTGGGGAACCGCGCGCGCCCCTCCGGGCGACCGCGCGCGCCCGTCCCGCACGGGTGCGCCGCAGGCCACGCTGCAGGAACGGTCCGCCGTCGGCCATCCGTGCTGGTCCTCCCCTCGGGCCGGATACATCGGACTACCATCGGCCCATGACCCGTGTACTGCTCGCCGAGGATGACGCGTCCATCTCGGAGCCGCTCGCCCGCGCCCTGCGCCGCGAGGGTTACGAAGTCGAGGTGCGCGAGGACGGCCCGACGGCGCTCGACGCCGGTATCCAGGGCAACATCGACCTCGTCGTCCTGGACCTGGGCCTGCCCGGCATGGACGGCCTGGAGGTCGCCCGCCGGCTGCGCAACGAAGGCCATTCCTTCCCCATCCTGGTCCTGACCGCCCGCGCCGACGAGGTGGACACCGTCGTCGGCCTGGACGCCGGCGCCGACGACTACGTCACCAAGCCCTTCCGGCTCGCCGAACTCCTCGCCCGGGTACGGGCCCTGCTCCGCCGCGGCTCCACTGCCGAGCCCCAGCAGCCTCCGGCCACCCACGGCGTCCGCATCGACGTCGAATCGCACCGCGCCTGGATGGGCGAGGAGGAACTCCAGCTCACGGCGAAGGAGTTCGACCTGCTGCGGGTCCTGGTGCGGGACGCCGGCCGGGTCGTCACCCGCGACCAGCTCATGCGCGAGGTCTGGGACACCACGTGGTGGTCGTCCACGAAGACGCTGGACATGCACATCTCCTGGCTCCGCAAGAAGCTCGGGGACGATGCCGCCAACCCCCGCTACATCGCCACCGTCCGCGGTGTCGGCTTCCGCTTCGAAAAGAGCTAGGGGCCCGTGCGCCGCCGCCTGATCAACTCCACGCTCGCCGTGGTCCTCGTCGTGATCGCCGTCTTCGGCGTCTCCCTCGTCATCGTCGAGACCCGGACGATCCAGGCCGGCGCGCAGGAGAGCGTGGCGTCCGAGGCGGTCCGGCTGGTCGGGATAGTGGAGAGCCGGCTCGGCAGCGGGGAGAAGATCACCCCTGACGTCCTCTCCGAGCAGATCACCGCCAAGCGGCACGCCGAGATCAAGGTGCCCGGTAAAGCGCCGATCGAGATCGGGCACCGCCCCGCCGGCGACGTCATCCAGTCGACCGTGCGCGGCGACCGCGGCGAATCCGTCACGGTCCAGGAGTCGAGGTCCACGATCAGTGCGGAGATCGGCCGGACGCTGCTGGTCATCCTGGCCGTCGCGCTGCTGGCGATCCTCGCGGCCGTCGTGCTGGCCGTCCGCCAGGCCCGCCGGCTGACCGCGCCGCTGACCGACCTCGCCGAGACCGCCGAACGCCTCGGCTCCGGCGACCCCCGCCCGCGCCACCGCCGCTACGGCGTGCAGGAGCTGGACCGGGTCGCCGACGTGCTCGACGCCAGTGCCGAGCGGATCGCGCGGATGCTGACCGCCGAGCGGCGGCTGGCCGCGGACGCCTCGCACCAGCTGCGGACGCCGCTGACCGCGCTGTCGATGCGGCTGGAGGAGATCACCCTCACCGACGACCCGGACACCGTGAAGGAAGAGGCCACCATCGCGCTGGCCCAGGTGGAGCGGCTGACCGACGTCGTGCAGCGGCTGCTGACCAACTCCCGCGACCCGCGCAGCGGCTCCGCGGTCGCCTTCGACCTGGACGAGGTCGTCAAGCAGCAGATCGAGGAGTGGCGGCCGGCCTACCGCAGCGCGGGGCGGGCCATCGTCCGCTCCGGAAAGAAGGGCCTGCGGGCCGTCGGCACCCCGGGCGCGGTCGCCCAGGTGCTGGCCACCCTGATCGAGAACTCCCTGATGCACGGCGACGGCACGGTCGCGCTGCGTACCCGCGTCACCGGCAACCAGGCCGTCGTCGAGGTCACCGACGCCGGGCCCGGGGTGCCGCCGGACCTCGGCTCCCGGGTCTTCGAACGGACCGTCTCCGGCCGCAACTCCACGGGACTGGGACTGGCCGTCGCACGGGACCTGGCGGAGGCGGACGGCGGGCGGCTGGAGCTGCTGCAGCAGCATCCGCCGGTCTTCGCGCTGTTCCTGGCCCGGGAGGCCGAGCCCACCGAGGAGTGACGCCCGCGGGGCGCTGCGGGCGCCGTGGGCGGGCTACTTGCGGGAGGCGGGCCGCCGCACGTGCGGGGTGCGGTGCGGCGCGTCCGCGTCCTCGGCGAGGAACGACTCGGCCGTCTCTATCGCCTCGCGGGCCGGCAGCGTACGGAAGACCCAGGTGCGGTACGACCAGAAGCGGAAGAGCGTGGCGAGCCCGATGCCGAGGAACTTGAAGAAGTTGTTCTGCAGCGGGGTGTCCCAGTGGAAGCCGTACGTCGCGATGTAGAGCAGGCCGTTCTCTATCACCAGGCCGACCGCGCTGAACAACAGGAAGAGCGTCAGCTCCTTCGTGCGGCCCTGCTTGTCGCGGTCCCGGTAGGTGAAGTACCGGTAGCCGACGTAGTTGGTGCCGGTCGCCACGACCGTGGCGATGATGCTCGCCCGCACCACGGGCACCTCGGTCAGGTGGCGTACGAGGTTGAAGACCACGAAGTTGACCACGACGCCCGCGCCCCCGACGGCACCGAACTTCACCACTTCGCGGGTGAGCGCCTCCAGCCTCGACCGCAGTGCGCTCCGTTCACTCATGGTGCTCGTTCAGCTCCCCGTCGTGGGCGGTGTCCGCGGCCGTCAACCTTGGTCCGCACCCTCATGCTAACCACGCCCGCCGGAAGCGCTCAGCCGACCGTGACGCGGAAGTTGAGGGTGCGGGCCCCCGGTTCGTCGGCCGCCCCCGCCGAGCAGCGCCGACAGCGCACCAGACGTAAGTCCGTACGCCCCGGCCGGACCGCCTCGAAGTCGAGGTAGCGGGCCGGGCCGGCGCCGCTGCGGGCCTCGTGGGCGCCGGCGGGCCGCAGCACGGCCGGGTCGGGCCGGGGCGCGGCGACGACCCAGCGGAAGCCGCCGGGGTCGTCGGCGACCGCCACGCTGAAGCGGTCGCCGGCGGACACCGCGATCTCGGTGTCGTCCGGCCCGTAGACCTTCGGCCCGGACAATTGGCTGAAAACCGAGTGCAGGGCGATCAGCAGCGCGGCGATCGCGATGGCGATCACCAGCCTCCTGCCGCCCCTGGATATGTCGCTGTTCTCCATCCGGCCTCCCCTTCGCCGGGCCCGCGCCGGGCACCGGGCACCGCCCCGTACCGGCTGCCCCGGCCCGGGACCCACGGCCGGTGGTGATCTTCCACCGGCGATCTTCGAACGTGCGAACTCAGAGGATCATCCAAGGTCGGGTCAGGCGGAACGATGGCTTACGGATACCCTGGGGGGCGTGACGTTCCCGGTAGTCGGCATGGTCGGCGGCGGCCAGCTCGCCCGTATGACCCACGAGGCGGGTATCCCCCTCGGCATCAAGTTCAAGCTCCTCAGTGACACACCGCAGGATTCGGCGGCCCAGGTGGTCAGCGAAGTCGTCATCGGCGACTACCGCGATCTCGACACCCTGCGCGCCTTCGCCCGCGGCTGCGACGTGATCACCTTCGATCACGAGCACGTCCCCACCGAGCATTTGCGGGCCCTGGAGGCCGACGGCATCCCCGTCCGCCCCGGTCCCGACGCGCTGGTGCACGCCCAGGACAAGGGCGTGATGCGGGCGAAGCTGGACGCGATCGGCGCGCCCTGCCCGCGCCACCGCATCGTCTCGGACCCCGAGGACGTGGTGCGGTTCGCGGCGGAGGGCGACGGGTTTCCCGTGGTCCTCAAGACCGTCCGCGGGGGCTATGACGGCAAGGGCGTCTGGGTCGTGCGATCCTCCAAGGAGGCCGCCGAGCCGTTCCGTGCCGGGGTGCCCGTCCTTGCGGAGGAAAAGGTCGATTTCGCCCGCGAACTCGCGGCCAACATCGTCCGCTCCCCGCACGGCCAGGCCGTCGCCTACCCGGTCGTGGAGTCCATCCAGGTCGACGGCGTCTGCGACACGGTGATCGCCCCGGCGCCCGACCTCGACCCCGAGCTGGCCGGCCAGGCCCAGGAACTCGCGCTGCGGATCGGCCAGGAACTCGGCGTCGTCGGCCACCTGGCCGTCGAGCTCTTCGAGACCGCCGACGGCCGGATCCTCGTCAACGAGCTCGCCATGCGCCCGCACAACTCCGGCCACTGGACCCAGGACGGCGCGATCACCTCGCAGTTCGCCAACCACGTCCGTGCCGTGCTCGACCTCCCGCTCGGCGACCCGCGCCCGCGCGCCCGCTGGACGGTGATGGCCAACGTCCTCGGCGGCGACTACCCCGACATGTACTACGCGTATCTGCATTGCATGGCGCGGGACCCGCAGCTGAAGATCCATATGTACGGCAAGGACGTGAAGCCCGGCCGTAAGGTCGGGCACGTCAACACCTACGGCGACGACCTGGCGGATGTGCGCGAGCGCGCCGCGCACGCCGCCGGCTACCTGCGAGGAACGATCACCGAATGACTTCCCCTGCAAGCCCCCTGGTCGGCATCGTCATGGGCTCCGACTCGGACTGGCCCGTCATGGAGGCCGCCGCCCAGGCCCTCGCCGAGTTCGAGGTGCCCCACGAGGTCGACGTCGTCTCCGCCCACCGGATGCCCCGCGAGATGATCGCGTACGGCGAGGGCGCGGCCGACCGCGGCCTGAAGGTGATCATCGCCGGCGCGGGCGGCGCGGCCCACCTCCCCGGAATGCTCGCCTCGGTCACCCCGCTGCCCGTCATCGGCGTCCCCGTACCGCTCAAGTACCTGGACGGCATGGACTCGCTCCTGTCCATCGTGCAGATGCCGGCCGGCGTGCCGGTCGCCACCGTCTCCGTCGGCGGGGCCCGCAACGCCGGGCTGCTCGCCGCCCGGATGCTCGCCGCGCACGACCCCGAACTCCAGGCCCGGATGCGGGAGTTCCAGCAGGAGCTCAACGAACAGGCCACCGAGAAGGGCCGTCGGCTGCGCAACAAGGTCGCCACCCCGGGCGGCTTCGGCTTCGGGGGCGCCAAGTGAGCAGCTCCCGGGAGACCGCCCGGGAGCTGCTCACCCGCTGGCCCGTCGTCGACGGCCACAACGACCTGCCGTGGGCGCTGCGCGAGCAGGTCCGCTACGACCTCGACCGGCGCGACATCGCCACCGACCAGTCCGCCACCCTGCACACCGACCTGCCGCGGCTGCGGGCCGGCGGGGTCGGCGCGCAGTTCTGGTCGGTGTACGTACGCGCCGACTACGCCGGCGACACCGCGGTCAGCGCCACCCTCGAACAGATCGACGCGGTACGGCAGTTGGTCGCCCGCTACCCCGACGCGCTGCGCCTGGCACACACCGCCGACGACATCGAGGCGGCCCGCGCCGAGGGCCGGATCGCCTCCCTGATGGGCGCCGAGGGCGGCCACTCCATCAACAACTCGCTCGCCACCCTGCGCACCCTGCACCAACTGGGCGTGCGCTACATGACGCTCACCCACAACGACACCATCGACTGGGCGGACTCGGCGACCGACGAGCCGCGCCACGACGGCCTGTCCGCCTTCGGCGAGGAGGTCGTCCGGGAGATGAACCGCTGCGGGATGCTGGTCGACCTCTCGCACGTCTCCGCGGACACCATGCGCGACGCCCTGCGGGTCAGCACCGCGCCGGTGATCTTCTCGCACTCCTCCGCGCGGGCCGTCTGCGACCACCCGCGCAACGTCCCCGACGACGTGCTGGCCCAGCTGCCCGCCAACGGCGGCATCGCGATGGCCACCTTCGTGCCGAAGTTCGTGCTGCCCGAGGCGGTGGAGTGGACGCGGCGGGCCGACGAGAACATGCGCGCCCACGGCCTGCACCACCTCGACACCACGGAGGAGGGCATGGCGGTCCACCGGGCCTTCGAGGCCGCCAACCCGCGGCCGAGGGCCACCGCGGCGACCGTCGCCGACCACCTCGACCACATGCGCGAGGTCGCCGGCGTCGAGCACATCGGCATCGGCGGCGACTTCGACGGCACCGCCTTCACCCCCGACGACCTGGCGGACGTCGCGGGCTACCCGAACCTGATCGCCGAACTGCTGGACCGCAACTGGTCCGAGGCCGACCTGGCCAAGCTGACCTGGCAGAACGCGGTCCGCACGCTGCGCGCCGCGGAGGACGTGGCGCGCGCCGAGCGGCAGCGGCGCGGCCCGTCCCACGCGACGATCGGGCAACTGGACGGCTGACCGCGGCCGTTACTTGAGGCAGAGGCAGAAGGGGTGCCCGGCGGGGTCGAGATAGACCCGGAAGTCGCGCACCCCTTCGTCGTGCTGCACGAGCTTCGCGCCCAGCCCGACGACCTTGCGCTCGGCCTCGTCGATGTCCGCCCGGGCCACGTCGAAGTCCAGGTGGAGCTGCTGCGGCACGTCCTGGCCCGGCCACTGCGGCGGCCGGTAGCCGCTCTCCACCCGCTGGAAGGCCAACGTGCGCCCGTTCGGCCCGGCGACCTCGATCCAGTCGTCGTCCGCGCCCTCCGTCACCCGCCAGCCGAGCATCTGCGCGTAGAACTCCGCGAGCGCGGCGTGGTCGGGACAGTCCAGCACGGTGACACCGAGCGTGATCATGACGTTACCTCCATGCGCGTCCAACCGGTAACTTCGTTACTGCATGATGGCAGCTATCGGTAACATTGCAAGGTGGCATCCCGAACGGCCCCGGATTCCCTGCTCCTCGTACAGGACCTGGTGAACACCCTCGACATCGAGACCGGCGCGGACACGCTGTGCGCGGACGGCGGTCCGCGCGCCTTCCTGCGCGACCACGGGCTCCCCGAACTCGCCCTGGACGACGACGAGTTGACCGGCCTCCAGCAGCTACGAGAGGCACTGCGCGCGGCCTTCCTGGCCCACACCGAGGGCAGCCCACTCCCCACTCCGGCCGCCCGCACGCTGAACCGGCTGCTGGCCGAAGCACCCCTGGTGCTGGCCGTGGCCGAAGACGGCCACCCCGCGCTCCGCCCCGCCGACGGCCTCCGGGGCACCGCCCACCTCACCGCCCACATCGCCGCCGCCATGGCGACCGCGGTCGCCGACGGTACCTGGACCCGCCTCAAGGCCTGCGAGGCCCACGACTGCCGCTGGGCCTTCTACGACCGCAGCCCGGCCGCCCGCGGCCGCTGGTGCACGATGGCGGTCTGCGGGAGTCGGGCGAAGATGCGGACTTATCGCGCGAAGCGCGTGTAGCGCTGATCCCCACGTACTTGGCTGTCCCGCCGTGGGTCGTCTCGCCGTGGCGCCTGCGGCGGGCTGGGTGGTTGTTGGGTGCGGTGGCGGGCCTCCGGGGCCGGTTGTGTGGACTGCTGACGCTTTACGTCCACACAACCGGCCCCTCCGGTCCGCCCCCTCCCGTGGGGGGGAAGTTGAGGCCGGTGGGGGTGCAGGTAACGCCTACGGGCGCGCAGGTATCGGGTCAGGGCCGCCCCCGACCAGCTTGGAAACTCCCACTCACGGGAGGGGTGGACCGGAGGACGAAGTCTGAGGGAGGTTAAGCCCGAGGCCGCCCCAGCGCTCGGTAGGTCCAGCCTGCCTTGCGCCAGAGTTGGGGGTCGAGGGCGTTGCGGCCGTCCAGGATGCGGCGTTCGGCGGTGACCTCGGCCAGTGCTGCCGGGTCCAGCTCGCGGAACTCGCGCCACTCCGTCAGGTGCAGCACCACGTCCGCGCCGCGCACCGCCTCCAGGGCGGTGTCCGCGTAGCCCAGCGTCGGGAAGAGCCGGCGGGCGTTCTCCATGCCCTTGGGGTCGTAGACGGTGACCTGGCCGCCCTGGAGGTGGATCTGGCCGGCGACGTTGAGCGCGGGGGAGTCCCGTACGTCGTCGGAGTCCGGCTTGAAGGTCGCGCCGAGGACGGCGACCCGCTTGCCGAGGAAGCCGCCGCCCACCGCGTCCCGGGCCAGCTCGACCATGTGGCCGCGGCGCCGCATGTTGATCGAGTCGATCTCGCGCAGGAAGGTCAGGGCCTGGTCGGCGCCCAGCTCACCGGCGCGGGCCATGAACGCCCGCAGGTCCTTCGGCAGGCAGCCGCCGCCGAAGCCGATGCCGGCCCGCAGGAACTTCTTGCCGATCCGCTCGTCGTGCCCGATCGCCTCGGCGAGCTTCACCACGTCGCCGTCGGCCGCCTCGCAGACCTCGGCCATCGCGTTGATGAAGGAGATCTTCGTCGCCAGGAAGGAGTTGGCGGAGGTCTTCACCAGCTCGGCCGTCGGGTAGTCCATGACGATGAACGGAGAGCCCTCGGCGATCGGCTTGGCGTAGACCTCGCGCAGCAGCTCCTCGGCCTTCTCGCCGGCCACACCGACGACGATCCGGTCGGGGTGCAGGGTGTCCTGGACGGCGAAGCCCTCGCGCAGGAACTCCGGGTTCCAGGCGAGCTCGGCCGCCGGGCCGGCCGGGGCGGCGGCCGCCAGCCGCTCGGCGAGCCGGGCCGCGCTGCCCACCGGCACCGTCGACTTGCCGACGACCAGCGTGGGCCGGGTCAGATGCGGCGCCAGCGCGTCGAAGGCGCTGTCCACGTAACTCATGTCGCAGGCGTACTCGCCGTGCTTCTGCGGGGTGTTCACGCAGACGAAGTGGACGTCGCCGAACGCGCCGGCCTCCTCGTAGGAGGTGGTGAAGCGCAGCCGCCCGGTGGAGCCCTCGATGCCGGCGACGTGGCGGCGCAGCAGCTCCGCAAGGCCCGGCTCGTACATCGGGACCTCGCCGCGCTGCAGCATCTCGATCTTCTCGGGGACCACGTCGAGCCCGAGCACCTCGAAGCCGAGCTCGGCCATGGCTGCGGCGTGGGTGGCGCCGAGGTAGCCGGTGCCGATCACGGTGATCTTGAGGGCCATGGGTGCTCCAGACGCATGCTGACGAAAACGGCCGGACCGAGCATAGTCGCGAGGGGAATGGCCTACTCCAGTCGCGCGGTGGGCAGGACCGTAACTGTCGGCAACCTCACGTATCCGCAGGCCGGGCCCGGCGCCTAGAATCCGGAGAGGTAAAGGGTTACTTAACGGTAGTTAGCACTGCCGGAGCTCACAGGGGAGTGAGAGTTAGTGGCGGGAACCGCTGATTTCGATCTGTACCGGCCGTCCGAGGAGCACGACATGCTCCGCGAGTCGGTGCGCTCGCTCGCCGAGGCGAAGATCGCGCCGTTCGCCGCCGCGGTGGACGAGGAGGCCCGCTTCCCGCAGGAGGCGCTCGACGCGCTGGTCGCCAACGACCTGCACGCCGTCCACGTACCGGAGTCCTACGGCGGTGCCGGCGCCGACGCGCTGGCGACCGTCATCGTGATCGAGGAGGTCGCCCGGGTCTGCGCCTCGTCCTCCCTCATACCTGCCGTCAACAAGCTCGGCTCGCTGCCGGTGATCCTCTCCGGCTCCGAGGAGCTGAAGAAGAAGTACCTCGGTCCGCTCGCGGGCGGCGACGCGATGTTCTCGTACTGCCTGAGCGAGCCGGACGCCGGTTCCGACGCGGCCGGCATGAAGACCAAGGCCGTCCGCGACGGCGATGACTACGTCCTCAACGGCGTCAAGCGCTGGATCACCAACGCCGGCGTCAGCGAGTACTACACGGTGATGGCGGTCACCGACCCGGAGAAGCGCTCCCGGGGCATCTCGGCCTTCGTCGTCGAGAAGGGCGACGAGGGCGTCTCCTTCGGCGCCCCGGAGAAGAAGCTCGGCATCAAGGGCTCCCCGACCCGCGAGGTCTACCTCGACAACGTCCGCATCCCCGCCGACCGCATGATCGGCGAGGAGGGCACCGGCTTCGCCACGGCCATGAAGACCCTGGACCACACCCGCATCACCATCGCGGCCCAGGCGCTCGGCATCGCCCAGGGCGCGCTGGACTACGCCAAGGGCTACGTCCAGGAGCGCAAGCAGTTCGGCAAGCCGATCGGCGACTTCCAGGGCATCCAGTTCATGCTCGCCGACATGGCGATGAAGCTGGAGGCGGCCCGTCAGCTCACCTACGCCGCGGCGGCCCGCTCCGAGCGGATCTCGGCCGGCGGCAAGGGCGAGGACCTGACCTTCTTCGGCGCCGCGGCCAAGTGCTACGCCTCGGACGCCGCCATGGAGATCACCACGGACGCGGTCCAGCTGCTCGGCGGCTACGGCTACACCCGCGACTACCCGCTGGAGCGGATGATGCGGGACGCCAAGATCACCCAGATTTATGAGGGCACGAACCAAGTTCAGCGGATCGTGATGGCAAGGAACCTTCCCTAGCAGGGTTTTTGCAGGTCAGAAGCTGTTTCGACGGCCCGGCGAGTCAGTCACGGCTTCCTGTCCGTTGCGGCCCGATCAGGCCCGTTCCTGGGCGTCATGCTGGGGAAATCCTGGGTAGACGCCTGGCTGGAAACGGCCTCTGACCTGCGTAAACAGCACAGCCCCCGGCGCGTGGCCGGGGGCTGTTGTCGTAGGTGGTTCAGGCGACCTCTGATGCCTCCGTGGGATCGTCAGCGCCGGGCGTCAACATCGTTGCGATGGCGGCCCGGCCGCGCTGCTCGGCCCCTTCGAAGATGTAGTGGTAGTGCTCCCTCAGCACGTCCGTACTGCTGTGGCCCATCCAGTCGGCCACATCGTTCTCGGGGACTCCGGCGTACAGCAGCCGCGACCCGTAGTAGTGCCGGAGTGAGTGCGTCTTGCAGTACTTCACCTGTCCCTTCCCCAGAGCCTCCATCCAGATCTTCGGGTAGAAGTACGACGCGTAGAGGTATCCAGTCCGCGTCACGTTGGGGAAGAGAAGCCGCTCAGGCCCCCATACGCCGTGGTTCTTGATGTGCCGCCGAAGCTCGAAGGCGACGTTCGGCGGGAGGGGGACGGTACGCCCTGGCTCGCCTTCGTCACGAGCCTTGATGTGCCGACGCTGGATCGCGCTGTTCTTCCCCGACTCGGTGTCTCCGTCCTCCGCAATCTGGAAGTCGACCCGAAGCGTCTCGGCCTTGAAGTCGATCTGATCGCGGGACACCGCCATGGCCTCACCCAGCCGCAGGCCGCATCCAGCCATGAGCCAGAGCATCGCGCGGTAACGCGGTGGGGCTGCATCCAGCATCGCCAGTACTTCCCGCGTCGTGAGCCGTCGAGCGGTGCTCTTGTGCTCCCGGATCTCCTTGGCGCGACTGCCCGCGCCCTTGACCTCCTTGCATGGGTTCCGGCCGATGATCTCGTTGGCGACAGCCCAGTCCATCATCCCGGAGAAGAACGAGAACCGCTGACGCCGAGTCCGGGCGGACAGCTTCCGATCCTGCTCCATCCACAAGAGCCACTGCTCAACGTCAGCGATCTTCAGGGACACGATGGAACGGGCCTTGAAGAACGGCTCAATGGTCGTGTTGAGGATCGACCGGTACTGCTTCTTGGTGCTGTTCTCCAGCTTCCTCTGATTCGTCCACTGCTCCCATACCGCCGTCACCGGCTGCTTGCCCAACCGGTCGTCCAGGTAGGTCCCGGCGTCGAGTTCCTGCTCCTTGCGCTTGCGCTGGTCATCAGCCCGCTTCTTGGTCTCGAACGTCTTCTGCCGCTGCTTGCCGTCCGGGTCGTACCAGAACGTCGTCCACTTCTTCGGGTCGTCCTTCGACCGCGCAACCCAAGCTCTAGCCACGGAGGTGCTGGCCTTTCTGTTCAAGGGGAGTGCTCGACCGGTGCGCCGGGAGCATCTGACCTCAGACTGAACTTGGCCACCCTGAGTTGTCAACCCTGGGTGGGTCACTCAGAGTGGTGTATGGTGAGGGTATGCGAGCAGATGAGAGCGGCTTTGAGATCGAGCAGCAGCAAGGGGGGTGGACGGTCCGGATGTGGTGGCCCGTGGGGACTGTGACGGGTGGCCCCCAGCGCATCACCATCGAGCCGGCTGCCGATGCGCCCGAACGTGACGTGGCACGGGGCATCTCCACGACCGTGCTGCGCAGGCTCGACCTCGCGGCGGCTTTGAACCTTGCCAAGATGGCGCCGGAGGCCCAGAGCACTCTTGAAAACACGGCCAAGAAGCTGAGCGAGTCTGGTGAGGCGGCGGGGCTTCTGCTGGCCAATGAAGGGGTCTCGGAGAGGTACTTGGTTTTGCTCGCGGCTACTTATAAGGCCCTGGCGGACACAGGGGCTGTGGCCCCCGTGCGACATCTGGCGCGGCTCATCGGCCGTCAGCCAGAGACCATCAAGGACCACTTGAAGAAGACACGGCGCGAGGGCTACCTCAGCACCGTCGCAGGAAAGGCCGGAGGGGAGCTGACTGAGAAGGCATTGGCGATCTTGAAGTGCATGCCGTCTGCGGAAGCGTAGCCTGCACGGCCCAAATTCCTAATCCCGCATCGCAATGGCCCCCGAGATGACTCGGGGGCTTTCTTTGTCTGGAGAGTTGATTGACCAAGCTGATGACTGTTGGCGACGTGGCCGAGTACCTGAACAAGCCTCGGTCGTGGGTGTATGAGAACTGGAGAAACGAGAAGATCCCGTTCAGGAAGGTAGGGCAGTCGCTTCGATGCCGTCCTGCCGATCTGGACTGCTGGCTGGACGACCGGGAGGCCATGTGATGCGCCAGAAGACTCCAGACAGCGACTCTTGGGCTGTCGACCCCTTCGACCCTTTCGGTGGCGAGGCTCCGTGGGAAATGCAACGTCGTCAGGATGGGGAGGAGCGCTCCAGGGAGGCGGGAGACGGTTCTCTTCACCGTCCGTCCCCGCCGGCCAGCGCGGAGCGCGAAGACAGGTGGGAGGACATGACGACGCGCCACTACGACTTCATCGGGCATGTGCTGGCCTCAGACCTGCCTCACGCGAACCGCACCTTGGCCACCGCCGTTGCCCTGCACTGCGGGCCGAACAGTCACGGTTGTTCAGCCTCGGTCGGCACCCTCGCGGATGAAACGAGGATGACCGTCGCGACGTACGGAAGCGGCTCAGACTCCTTGAGGAGAAGAAGTTGATCCGCCACGACGGTTGGACAACTCCAAAGGCCGGGGCCACCTCCGGCACCAAGGTCTATCGGATCGGCAGACCCAAGTAAGCCGGGGCTTCCCGCTCGATAGGTAGGGGTCTTTTACCCTCTTGGGTAGGGGTGTTCGAGCCCCTTGGATAGGGGGAGGTCACCCCTCCAAACATTTCATTGAACATCCAATACAACATCTAATAGAACATGCCCGCCCCATCAGAGGGGCGGGCTGTTGTTTCTTTCTGGCGGAGACTCTTGGGAGTCTCGACCAGCCAAGGAAAGTAGAGTTAGGCAACCGGTTGCCAACGAGACTCAGGGGAGTCTCGTACCAACTGGCGAGGGAGCGCGCGCCCATGGCATGTGCCCCCGCTAGCCGTGTACAACTGCCCCGTCGTTATCGGCGGGTCAGCCGAGGGCGCGGAGGCTCGTCAGCACTAGGAGGAAGAGCGTCAGTGCGGCGCCAGCCGCGGCTGAACCGCCTCGGATGCAGGCTGGCGTGCGGGCTCCTTCCCACCGAGCGAGTAGGCCGGCCACCATGCCGACAATGATCGCTGCCAGCACCGCCGCCAGGATAAGCAGCAGCCTGACGTAGAGGGGCAGTCCCACTTCAACCTCCGTTGCACACAAGCGAGATGAACACACTCAGCTTCCGTGCAGGCCGGCTGCTGAACTAGCATTCCGGACTACCTCGATAAATCACAGGACTATGCAGGACTTCGCAGGAGTATGGGGGACTACATGGGGCGACGACTGGAGCCGCTCGACGCAGAGAACCCTCTGCATGTGTTCGCCCTGCGACTGAGGCAACTCAGGGACGCGGCCGGGACAGCAGGGGACACCAAGGCGACGTGCCAACGAGTGGGCATCTCACCCACGACGTACTACGCATGGCTGGCTGGGAAGCAACTTCCAGGAAGAGACGCCTTGGAGCGCACGGTCAAAGCATGGGGCGGAGAGGTCGCGGAGTGGTTGGAGCTTAGAGGCCGGACAGAGGAGACACTCGCGAAGTTGGCGGCGCAACAACGAGCCCTGGCTTCGCCGCCCCAACCATCGGCCCGCTCCCAAGAGGTCGAGACCCAGGAACGGAGTGTCCTTCCTTCTGGAACTTCAGCTCATGTGAGGCTTCGAGAGGCGCGTGAACTTCTCCGAATCCTTGGCTTCCTGGATGAAGCTACAGGTGAGCGCTCTGGACTCATTTTCTTGTCCTTGCTCAATTTAACTCCAGATAGGGATTGGCATCAGGTGGAGCGACCAGTGCGGCAGACGGTTGATGCTATGCGGTGGATCGGAGAATTCTATGGGGTTCACTACAAGCCGAACACCAGAGAGACGATTCGTCGGCGCACCCTTCATGAATTCAGGGAGAAGGCTCTCATCGTTTGGAATCCAGACAACCCCAACCGTCCCATCAACTCGCCCAAGTGGTGTTTTCAATTGTCGGACATGTACTTCCCGTTGATTCGCGGCTACAAACAAAAGTACTTCTGGCGCGAACTGGCAGATTTCTGGGGAAGAGTCGGTCACGGGTTCTTTGGAGATGAGAGCAGGTGATCGAGCGTAAGTTGCCATGGTTCTCAGGAGAATGTGTATAAAGTCCTGCCTGCGAATAAAGCAGGTGCCGTCGGACCTCATGCGTGATGGGTCAACCAAAAAGTGCGGCGAGCTCACACATTGAGTCATTCATCTCCCGGCGGGGCGGTTAATTCGCTGTGTAATAAGGCTGAAGCGAGGGCGCAGAAGGCTTAAGGATGCCTCTGTGTGCGGCAGCGGGTATCTAGGGAGAGCGCCTCAGCCTGAGGGTCGGCTCCTTCTTCTTCGCAGGAAAATCGATACCCGTACATGATCCAAGGGAGGCACCCCCGGTGGGTCCTAATAAATTTCAGGCGGGCATTACCCCAGGCAATTGTATATTCCGTTTACTGAATTGCCCCGCCCTTTGAGGTGGGCCCAGTATGTGAAGACGCTTTGCTTTGTTAGTTCGACGTCGCGATCGGGCAGCCCAGGGCAGCGTGATAACGGTTCGGGGAGCAGGTCACAACTGCCAGGGACAGGTAGCAGGGGCGTTCTAGGTAGAAGCCGTATGACACATCAGCACCTGAGTGCAGTTCTTCGGCAGCAGCATGCACTATCCGGGCCAGGCCCGTGGTGTCGCGGTACCTTTCCGACGCGAACCGAGATGCGTACTCGGCCAGCCGCTCACCGAGCCATGATGCCGCCTCCTTTGCCTCATCCCAGGTGCCTCGAACCGCTGAAGGGGGCTTGATAAGCCAGTACGCCGTTTCGAGAGGCGGGAGGTCCGATGTGGGGAACTCTAGGGCGGCCTCGCGGTAACGCTGGATCAGTTCCGGCTTGCTGCCGGCCGGGGGTGGGTCAGGGTGCGGGGGACGTCGTAGAGCCTCGTTGTCGAAGCGCTCTTTCGGCCCGGTCCATAGGTAGCCGTGGTGGTGCACCAGTCGTTCCCGTTCGAGTGGTGCCAGCCGGGCCGGACCCAGGGACGGGGGATGTTCCCGGCCCGACTGGCGGGAGGGGGGATCAGATGTTCAGGCCGAAGCGCGCCGGGTCGATGCCGGCCGCGCTCAGCTCCTCCGTGGTGAACCGCAGCGGCTCCGCACTCGGCCGCTTGCTGTCACCGAGCGCCCAGAGACCGTCGCCGATCCGGGCCAGGGTCACGCACCCCTCCGTGCAGGGGCCGCCGCACGCCTGGACGAACGAGGCCCCGCTGATGTCGAGCGCGTACAGGTCGGTTCCGTTCTGCATCACTGCACCTTCCTGCTAACTGATCACGGCCATGGCTGGCCGTCGCCGCCCGAACGGGCGGGAGTCAAAGGGGGAGAGCCGCGCTTCAGCGGTTGGAACGCTTGCCGTACTCGGCGCACCGCGTGCACTCGCACGGCGGCCACGCGGAAGTCATGAGAGGTGCCAGATCATCGCTCGCGGATACTGCCTGCTCGGGCCCCCGCGATCGCCCGGAGTCACGGGAAACGCGCATCGTCATCAGCGGCCGGTCAGCGAAGAGACGCTGCGCCGCTCCCTTACGCGTCACGCGTGTACCTCGGCTTGGTGGCGGCGGAGCCTTACGTTGCCGTCTGAAACCCCGCTGTAGTTCCCTGCGGATCGCGCGTTCTCGCGAGCCACCGACAGCGAGAGGCACGTACGGCATCCGGGCTTAGGGGACGGCTCACTTGTCCCGTTCATCAGGCTAATTGCCGATGCGGTCGACTCCGGATCGGAAGTTCTCTCTTCGCTCCCCATGACGCCATCTTCGGCTGGCCGGGGGCGCGCCTCTAGGCTGTTTCCTGTTCCCGCAAAAAGTCGTTGCGAATGTCTTCGAGTAGGCCTCGCATTCTGTCCCCCGACAGAGCTACGGCCGCGAACCCATTGAACTTATCTACGTACAGCCCAACGTCTCTCGGGTCCGTAACGACCACTTCAGCGTGCACGGTCTCTATCGTCACCATGTGGTCATCGCGGATAACGAACGCGTGATTGGCGATGTCGTGTTGCTGAATCGCCAGCGGCACCACTCGCACATCCACGTGAGGCAGGCGCGATATGGAGGCGATGCGGTCGAGCTGCGCCGCCATCATCTGCGGTGGGACGATTCTCCACCTTAGTGCCGGTTCCGTGATGACGAACTGAAGTGATTTCGTGCTGTCGTACAGAACCGCTTGCCGTTCGAGCCTTCCGCTGATTGTGCGCGTGAGGGCGTCTTCACCCAGGTTGTGCCGTTTCAGAACGGCCCGGATGTACTCCGGGGTTTGGAGCAGGCCGGGGATCAGTGCCGGTTGAAAGAGCCGCAGCGTCGACATCTGGGCTTCCAGGGCCTTGGCGGCTTGCTGCCCCTTGTGGACGCCGATGCGCTTCAGCAGCCGCCACGCTGTAGCTTCGGTCGCGGACGCGCGGGCAGCCTCCGTGTACTCGGCCTTGACTTCATCCGATACGCCGATGGCGGTCAGGATGCGTTCAACATCCGTGGCGCTCGGTGCGAGCTTGGCATTCTCGATCTTGGACAGCTTGGACGGAGACATGAGGGCGCTGCGGGCCACTGCCTTGGCTTCTTTTCCAGATGCCATTCGCAGCGCCCGCAGCGCGGCCCCAAGCTGTGCTCTGTTCACGCCCCGTACTTGGCCCACCATTCGGTAAATGGTTCCGCATGGGCGAGTGCCATGTCGCGGTACCTGGTGAACTCTGCCACCTGTTCCGGCTCCAGCACTTCCGAGCCCAGGTACTTTCCTGCCCCGTCATATTTCATCACGGCCACGGACTCGGAATCGAAGCACCAGAAGTCCGGTACGCCGGCCAGGGGATTGGGTTCCTCGGTGACGTCGAGGATGAAGAACTCTTCACCTCCGGTCATGTTCTTCCGGTAGCCCCACCCGAGTTCGAACAAAAGATAGTCTGTGAGCGGGCGCGACAGAATGTGCACCCGATACACCCGCTTCCCGTTCTCGGTGTGCGAGCGGAGTTCTTCCACCCATCCTGCGTTGTAGTCCTCGGGCTGCGGCTCCCCGGCCAGGTAGGCGTGATATGCGTCGACGTTCCCGGACTTGCTGTAGTCGTCCAGGGTTTCCAGACGGAAAGCCTCACGCTGGAACGAGTCGAAGAGGTCGCCGAGGGTCTTAGATGAGCTTGTCACGGATGGCCTTCTGGAGCAGTTCCATCGGAATCTCGACCAGGGTTTCGTGAGCGGGAATCTGGAGCCCGTGGTCCGTTGGCGTCTCGCCCTGCACCAGGAAAGTGCCGCGATCCGTCGCGTAGATCGTAGGGCAGTCCTTGATGTCGCAGGTGCTGACCAGCTTGGTGACCTTCATGGTCTGGGTTCCCCTCCCATGCCGCTGTCAGTGCCTCGCGTCTGGGTTGATGCTCCCGAGGGCCGGGCGTGTGGGTCAAGCGATCACGGTTGACGGGACGGGAAACCGCGTGACGCCCTCCAAGCCTGCTCGTCTGTTGCCCTCTCAGGCTCGGCTTCAAGGCGGCTGGGGTGACCTGCGCAGACTGTTGACGATCATGGGGAAATGCTGGGGAGCCCTCCTCTGAGAGGGCTGTTCATGCAGGTCAGGACCATATGACCTGTAAAGCACAGAATCTACGAGGGCACCAACCAGGTCCAGCGCATCGTGATGGCGCGCAACCTGCCCCAGTAAGCACCACGGCAGACAGGAAGGGGCCCGGACCGCCGTCGCGGTCCGGGCCCCTTCCCGTGGCCGGGTCCCTGCGTCAGTTGCTGCTGACCGTGACCTTCTCGTCGTTGTTCAGCTGCTGGACCAGCTGCTGCACCTTGGCCTTGTCCCACACCAGGTTGCCGCCGGTGGAGCCGGAGATCGGCATGTTCATCGACTTGCCGTCACCGCTGGTTACGCCCTTCATCGCGAAGAACATCTCGCCCAGGTCCCACAGGCTCATGTCCTTGTCGACGATCAGCGTGTCCAGGCCGGCGCCCATCACCGGGTAGAGCTTGAACGGGTTGAGCACGGTGCTCGGCGTGGCGGTCTGGCTGGCCAGCGACGACAGGAACTTCTGCTGGTTCTTCGTCCGGTCCAGGTCACTGCCGGCGAAGGCGTGCCGGGTGCGGACGAAGGCGAGCGCCTGCTGGCCGTTGAGGGTCTGCTTGCCGGCCGGGAAGTCGGCGCCGGACCACTTGTCCTTGAACGCCTTGGGGATGTCCATCTCCACACCGCCGATGGCGTCCACGATGTTGGCGAAGCCGGCGAAGCCGATCTCCACGTAGTGGTCGATGTGCAGGTGGGTGTTGGCCTCGACGGTGCGCACCAGCAGCTCCGGGCCGTCCTCGGCGTAGGCCGCGTTGAGCTTGGTGTGCCGCCCGGTGCCCGGGTACTTCTTGCCGGAGTCCGAGCCGACGAAGGACGGTATCTCGACGTCCGAGTCACGCGGCAGCGAGATCAGCGTCGGGCCGTTGCTGCCGTCGTGCAGGATCATCATCGAGTCGGTGCGCTTGCCCTCGGCGGAGCCGGTGTGCAGCTTCTTCTTCTCCTCGGCGGACATGCCCTCGCGGCTGTCCGAGCCGACGATCAGGTAGTTCGTGCCGTCGCCGGTCGCCGGCCGGTCGATGACCTTGCTGAGGTCGACCTGGCGGCGGAGCTTGCCGTCGGCCCAGAAGTACGTGGCGACCGAGGCGACCGCCAGGACGGCGACCAGGGTGATGATCGTCCACTTGATGCGCCGGCCCCAGCGCGGCCGCGGCCGCCCGCCGCCGTAGTCGTCGCCGTAGCGGTCCCCGCCACCGCCGCCGCCTCCGTAGACCTGGCCGGTGTTGTAACCGTCGTACGCGTCGTCGTAGCCCTGGGACTGCTGCGGCGGCACGGTCGCGCCCCTGCGTGGGGACATCGACGGCGGCAGCGGGGGCTCCTGTCGCCGATAGCCGGGTGCCGCGTCACGCCGCACCTGGGGCATGGCACGCGCACCCTCCGGGTCGGCGCCGCTGCCGCGCCCGTACCCGTTGCCGTTCCGGTCGCCGGACCATCCGTTGGGCCACTCATTCATACCGGGCAGTGTGCACGGCCCAGGGGCCCGTCCCATAGGGCGGGTGCGGGATCGGGCCAGGCCTGTTGCAGACCTGATGCAAAGCGACGGCGGCGTTCCGCCGCATATCGCAAGGGCCCGTGACCATTCCGACCTGCACGAACGGAATCTACGATTCCGGATGCTCCCCACGTACTCGTTGCACTTTGTGGCATTGCCCACGTAGTCGGCTGCGCCTTGTCTCCTCCCCACGTACCTGGCTTTCCCGCCGCGGGTCGTCTCGCCGTTGCGCCTGGCGGCGGGCGTGGTGTTGTCGGGTGCGGTGCCGGCCCTCCAGACTTCGTCCTCCGGTCCAGCCCCTCCCGTGAGTGGGAGGTGAGAGGTGGTTGGGGGCGTGCGTTGTCTGTTGACCGTACGCGTGTGGGCGTTACGTGCACCCCCACCATCGTTTTCTTTCCCTCTCACGGGAGGGGGCGGGCCGGAGGGGCCGGTTGTGTGGACGTAAAGCGTCAGCAGTCCACACAACCGGCCCCGGAGGTCCGTCACCGCACCCGACACCCACCCAGCCCGCCGCAGGCGCAACGGCGAACAACAACCGCGGCGGGACAGCCAGGTACGTGCGGGGCGCCGCAAAGCGCGCAACGGCGAGCAAGCCCCGCGGCGGGACAGCCAGGTACGTGGGAAGGAGACAAGGCGCAGCCGCTTAGGCTGGGGCGCATGACCGAACCAGTCGCCAGCGACCCCGATCGTGAACCCGTGGGCAAGCCCACCTCCGTGTCCCGCATCACGCTCAGCCACATCATGACGGCCGGCGACACGAATCTCCTCGGGTCGGTGCACGGTGGCGTGATCATGAAGCTGGTCGACGACGCCGCCGGCGCGGTGGCCGGCCGGCACTCCGGCGGGCCGGCGGTGACCGCCTCCATGGACGAGATGGCCTTCCTGGAGCCGGTCCGGATCGGCGACCTCGTCCACGTCCGCGCCCAGGTCAACTGGACCGGCCGCTCCTCCATGGAGGTCGGCGTACGGGTCCTGGCCGAGCGCTGGAACGAGTCCAGCCCGGCCCAGCAGGTCGGCTCCGCCTACCTCGTCTTCGCCGCCGTCGACGAGCACGGCAAGCCGCGCCCGGTGCCGCCGGTGATCCCCGAGACCGAGCGGGACAAGCGCCGCTACCAGGAGGCGCAGATCCGCCGTACGCACCGGCTCGCCCGCCGCCGCGCCATCAAGGAGCTGCGCGAACGGCGCGCCGCGGAAGGCCTCGACGACGCATAGCGGCCACCGCCAGCTGCCCCAGCAGCGCCAGCCCCGCCCCGATCACGGTGCCGGCGGCCGCGCACAGCACGTCGTCGATGTCGGCGATCCGCCCGGCCCGCATCAGCAGCTGCGCCGTCTCGATCACCAGGGACAGCCCGACCCCGAGCAGGAACGCCAGCGCGACCGGGACCCGCGGCACCGCGAACCGCAGCAGCAGCGGCACCGGCACGAACAGCGCCGCGTTGGCGGTCTGCCGCCGTACCAGCATCACCAGCTCCCCGGGCTCCAGCTGGGCGCCCAGCTCGAACAGCCCCTCACCGGGCCGCCACCACACCGTCGCGTCCCCCGAGCCGATCGGCTGGGCCGGTGCCAGCGTCGCCACCAGGAGCAGCAGCAGCCAGCCGGCCAGCAGCACCCGGGCGGTGGTGCGCGGCGCGGGGCCGGCCGGGGACAGCGCGGTCCACAGGGCGAACCCCGCCGCCAGCGCCAGCGCCGCGAGCAGGAACAACGCCACCGTGGTGGGGGTGATGCCCAGCACAACCTGCCACACGAGGTGCACCTTTCCGAGTAGGTCCGTGGCGCCCGCCGGGCGTCAGCCGCAGCTCCACTTGGTGACGTAGACCGTTTCCGCGTGCTCCATGACGCCGCGGATGCACTCGTCCGCGAGCATCTCCACCCGGCCGCTCAGCGTGACCGCGCCGTGCCGGGTCCACCGGGTGCCGAACCAGCCGGGGAACGCCGTGATCCGGGTGTTCTTGCGCTGGTAGCCCAGCCGCACCGGGATCTCCCGGAGGCCGGCCGCCGCGCCGTGCCGCCGGTAGGTCGCGGTGTACGTCCCGTCGGACCCCACCGGGCCGCGCAGGCACAGCTGGCCGCGGACCAGGTCGCCGCAGCCGGTCGGGGCGGCGGGTGCCGGCGGTGCCGCGGCGGCGGTCGCCGCGACCAGGCACAGCGCGGCCGCCGCGACGAACGCGCGGCGGACCCGGCGGCGGGCGTCCGGGCGGTGCGCGGGCGATGCGGCCGGGGTGCGGCGGGGCGCGGGGACACTCATGCCGGGACCTCGCTTCGCTCGCTCATGGGCACACCGCCTGGTCGCCGGTGACCGCCGAGACCGCGCCCGCCGGCGGCGACGGTTCCTCGGCCCGCACCCGGTGGACCGCCTCGTGGTCCTGCCCGACCGTCACCCGCATCACCGACCCCTGCCCGGTCACCGGCCGCAGCTCGGCGCCCGGCAGCGCGGCGGCCAGCGAGCGGGCCGAGCGGTCCCAGCGCGGGTCGTAGGCGATGACCGTACGGGCCAGCCGGCCGAGCCCGGAGTTGCCCGGTGTGCCGACCGTCGCGAACCCGGTGGCGTGCAGCTCCCGGGCCACCGCCGTGGCCAGCCCGGCCCGGTCGCTGCCGTTGTCGACCTGCACCTGTACCCGGCCCGGCGGCACGTCCACGACCGCGGCGCGCGGCCGGTGCCGGTCCCGGTGCTCCGCGAGCGGCCGGTCCTCGCGGATCGCCTCGAAGAGCTTCGGCGCCCGCACCGGGTCCCACCGCACGGTCGAGCCGACGCCCGGCACCGGCTGCGCCACGTCTCCCAGCGGGACGGAGGTGAACTCCGACGACGACGGGGTGAAGCCGCGCATCGCCTGCCCGAGGTCGACCAGGTCGTTCGCCTCGAACCCCGGATCGGCGCGGACGGACGCCAGCATCGTGTCGGCGACGTCCTTGAAGCGGATCGGGTTCATCAGCACCCCGGAGGAGGTGATCTTGTGGATCAGGGCGGCCAGGAAGCGCTGCTGGCGCTGCATCCGGCCGAGGTCCGCGGAGCCGTCGATATGGCGCGAGCGCACGTACTGCAGCGCCTGCCCGCCGTTGAGCTGCGCCTTGCCGACCGGCAGGTTCAGCCCGGTGTAGCTGTCGCGCAGCGGCCGTACGGTGCAGATCTCCACCCCGCCGACCGCGTCCACGGTCCGCATGAAGCTGGTGAAGTCGACCTCCAGGTAGTGGTCGATGTGCACGCCCGTCATGTGCTCGACGGTCCGCACGGTCAGGTTGGGGCCACCCTCGGCGTAGGCCGCGTTCAGCTTGATCGGGTGCGCGGCGCGGGCCCGGCCGGTGGCCGCGTCCGTATGGGCGGGCACCTCGGCATAGGAGTCCCGGGGGAGGCTGACGACGCTGGCGCGGTCCCGGTCGGCCGACAGGTGCACCAGCATCAGGGTGTCCGTGCAATGGCACGGCTGACCGCCCAGGTGGTACTTCTCCTTCTCCTCCTGGGTGAGCTTGTCCCGCCCGTCCGTGCCGACGACCAGGAAGTTCAGCCCGTCGCCGCCCCCGGGCCGGTTGCTCATCCCCTGGAACGCGTCCACCCGGCCGATGCCGGTCTCGACGCCGGTGACCATGGCGTGCCCCACCCCGCTCGCCGACAGCAGCAGCACGGACGTGGCCGCGCCGATCCGCAGCCCCCAGCGCGGGCCCGCCGGGCGGCGGTGCGCGCCGGAGCGGTCGGCCCGGCGGGCGGAGCGGAACGGCGCGGTCACGGGGGACACCTCCGCGGTACGGACGGAACCGGCGAGAACACCGTAGGTCCATATGATCTGGTGCAAAGCGCCACACGCCGGGCATCGACCGGCCGGCCACCCGGCTGCGTCCGGGCCGGTCCGCCATTCGCGGTAACGTGAGGCGCGATTCTGCAGTCTCCCGGCGGGCGCTGCCGCCCCGGCGGCTCCGCCACGGGCCGTACCCCCGAGGAACCATGCCGCAGCAGCCGCCCCCGGCCGTCTCCGTGATCATGCCGGTGCTCAATGAGGAACGTCACCTGCGCAATTCGGTCCGGCACATCCTGGAGCAGGAGTACGCCGGCGAGATGGAGGTGGTGATCGCTCTGGGCCCCTCCGCGGACCGCACCGACGAGATCGCCGCCGAGCTGGTGGCCGAGGACCCCCGGGTGCACACCGTGCCCAACCCGACCGGTCGCACCCCCGCCGCCCTGAACGCCGCGATCAAGGCGTCCCGGCACCCGATCGTGGTCCGGGTCGACGGTCACGGCATGCTCTCCCGCGACTACATCGCCACCGCCGTCCGCCTCCTGGAGGAGACCGGCGCCGCGAACGTCGGCGGGATCATGCACGCCGAGGGCGAGAACGCCTGGGAGGACGCGGTGGCCGCCGCGATGACCTCCCGGATCGGCGTCGGCAACGCCGCCTTCCACACGGGCGGCGAGGCGGGCCCCGCCGAAACCGTCTACCTCGGCGTCTTCCGCCGCGAGGCCCTGGAACAGCAGGGCGGGTACAACGAGGAGTTCATCCGCGCCCAGGACTGGGAGCTGAACTTCCGCATCCGCGAGGCCGGCGGCCAGATCTGGTTCTCGCCCGAGCTGAAGGTCCAGTACCGCCCCCGGCCGAGCATCAAGGCGCTGGCGAAGCAGTACAAGGACTACGGCAAGTGGCGCCACGTCGTGGCCCGCTACCACGCCGGCTCGATCAACCTGCGCTACCTCGCCCCGCCGACCGCGGTCTGCGCGATCGCGGCCGGCCTGGTGGTCGGCGCCGCCGTCACCCCGTGGGGCCTCGTCGTCCCGGCCGGCTATCTGGCGGCCATCACCGCGGGCTCGCTGCCCGCCGGCAAGGGGCTCTCCCTGAAGGCCCGCGCCCAGATCCCCGTGGCGCTGGCCACCATGCACATGTCCTGGGGCTTCGGCTTCCTGACCAGCCCCCGCGCGCTGGCCAGGAAGGTCATCGCCAGCCGCCGCCCGGCGGTCGTCGCCCCGGCGGCGACGCGCACGGACTGACCCCGGCCGGCGACACGACGACGAGCGGCCGCCGCTCCGCCGGGTGGATCCGGTGGGGCGGCGGCCGCTCGCATGCCGATGCGCGGGACGGAGCTAGAACGTGTAGTCCGGGTTCACCCGCATGCAGCCCTTGGACTCGCCGTTGAGGGCGTCCGCGCTGGCGGGCGCCTTGTCGGCGGGCTTGTCGCTGCCGGACGTCTTCGGGTAGGTCGTGCCCGCCCGCCAGTCGTTGCCGACCACCAGCTGCAGCCCGCTCACCGAACTCGACTCCCGCACCGCGCTCTTGGGCAGGCCGAGCGCCTTGGCGACGGCCAGCGCATCGCCGCGCCGGTCCGCGCCGTGGTACGTCAGGGTGGTGTCGGCCTGGCTGGTGAGCACCGTGGTGGTGCCGGCCGCGGAGTAGCCGAGCCCGGCCAGCTGGTGCTGGACGTCGTTGGCGCGGCCGGAGGCCGGGCCGGTCACCGTGCTGTTGGTGCCGTTCTGCACGACAATCTTCAGCTGGTCCTTGGGAGTTGACGCCTTCGGGTCGGGCGCCGGCTTCTTCTTGGCGTCCTTGCCGTCGAGCGCGGTGTCGTTGCGCAGCATCGCGAACGTCGCGTCCGCGTCGCCGGGCTTGGGCACGACGTAGCGCTCACCGGGGCCGTACTGCCAGGGCATGGTGATCATCGTGATGCGCTTGGTCGGCACCCGGCTGAGGTCACCGCCCAGGTCGTAGAGCTTCTTGACGGTGTCCAGCCCGTCGTCGACGGTCAGTGCCTTGGTCGCGGCCTCCGCCAGGTCCCGCAGCTGTCCCGGGTCGGACAGCTTGGTGCCCTTCTTCAGCTGGCGGACCATCGAGTTCATGTACATGTGCTGGGCCTTGGCCCGGCCGATGTCGGTGTTGTCCTCGAAGCCGTAGCGGGTGCGCAGCCACTGCAGCGCCTGGACGCCCTTGACGGAGTGGGTGCCCTTGGTGAGCCGCAGGCCGCTGCCGTGGCCCCTGCTGTCGTGCGAGTAGATGTTGGCCCGGACGCAGACCGGGACGCCGCCGATGGCGTCCGCCATGTCCACCACGCCGGAGAAGTCGACCATCATGAAGTGGTCGATGTAGACGCCGGTGAGCTCCTGCCAGGTGGAGAGGGTGCAGCCCGGACCGCCGTGCTGGAGCGACTCGTTGATCGGCGCGGTGGTCTGCGGATAGACCTCGTGCGTCTTCGGGTCGGTGCACTTGGGGATCGTCACCCGGGTGTCCCGCGGGATGGAGACCACCGACATGTTGCTGCGGTCGGCGGAGACGTGCACCAGCATCTGGACGTCGGCCAGCGGCTTGCGGTCCGCGTCCTGCCGGGCGCCGCCGAGCTCGATGTTCTTCTTGCTGTTCCGGCCGTCGGAGCCGAGCAGCAGGATGTTCAGCGGGCTCTGCCCGAACGCGTTGGGGTCCGGCTTCTTCAGGCCGTTGCCGCCCAGGGACCGCGGGGCCTTGCGGAGGTTGGCGTTGAGGTGCTCGTAGTACCAGTAGCCGGCGCCCGCGGTGCCCACTATCAGGACGGCGAGGGATATGGCGGTCCAACGGAGGGCCTTGCGCCCCTTGCCCTTCTTGCGGCGCGGCCGGCCCCCTTTGCGGTGGCCGCCGGTCTCCTCGGGCCCGTCCTCGTCGCCGGGCGGCACCTCGCCGCCCTCCGGCGGCGTCCAGCCGGGTGCGTCCGGCGGCAGCCCCTTGTTCTCGTAGAGGCTGTCGTCCCAGCCCAGTTCCTGTGCTTCCGGCTGCCGTCGCCGGCGTGATCGGTCACCACGCACACTGCTCTGCCGCATTGGGCCCTCTCCCCGTTGTCAGTCCGGTGGTGCTTCCCGGCCGCCGTGCGGGGCGGCCGGGTCACGTTCGTTACTTCGCGCAGACGTTCTTGTCGTCCGCGTTGACGTTCTGCACGTTGTCCGGAATCTCGGTCGGCGCCGAGATCGGTGTGCCCGGTGCCTTGAAGTCCTTGCCGAGGATGAGCTTCATCGGCACCCGGTCACCGGCGTCCTGTGCGGACTTCTTCAGCGCGCTCTTGGGCAGGCCCATCCAGTCGGCCAGTGCGGCGGCCTGGTCGGCCTGGTTGGGGGCGTACTCGAGGCGGGTGGCGGCCAGCTTCTGCGGGGCGTTGCCGGCGTTGGTGGAGAGCCGGGCGCCCTTGCTGTTCTGCAGCCAGTCCACGGTCTCCTGGGCCGAGCCGATCGGCCCGCCGCCGTTGGTCACGTCGACCCGCACCAGCTCCGGCGGGGCCTTCTTGACCGATCCGGAGCTCTTCTTGCCCTTGTGCTTCTTCGCGAGCTGGTGGTCGGCCCGGACCATCGCGAACAGCGGGTCCGCCTTCGCCTTGTCCAGGATGACGGTGGCCGGGTCGTTGGGGTTGTCCAGCACCGGCACCGTGGCGAAGGTGATCTTGTCGATGTTGACCCGCTTCAGGTCGTTGCCGAAGTCCAGCAGCTTGCTGGCGGTACCGATGCCGGTGTCGACGGTGAGCGCCTTGGTCGCCGCCTGGCTGACGTCGTAGAGCTTGCCGGGGCTGGAGAACGCGCTCGACTTCAGCTTGCGGATCAGCGAGCTGAGGAACTGCTGCTGCATCTTGATCCGGTCCAGGTCGCTGCCGAACCCGATGGCGTGCCGGGTGCGGACGAACGCCAGCGCCTGCTCGCCCTTGACGGTGTGCCGGCCGGCCTTCAAGTGCAGGTGCGACTTGGGGTCGTTGAGGTCCTTGGCGGCGCAGACCTCGACACCGTCCACCGCCTCGGACAGCTCCTTGACCGCGTTGAAGTCCGCCATCATGAAGTGGTCGATCTTCAGGCCGGTGAGCTTCTGGACGGTGCGCCAGGTGCAGCCGGGGTCCCGGCCCTCCTGGCCCAGGCTGGTGTTGAAGCGCACCTGGTGCTCGCCGCGGATGACCTTCTTCGAGCCGTCCTTCTGCGCCGTCGGGCAGTCCGGGATGTCGGTGATCAGGTCGCGCGGGATGCTCAGCGCGGTGGCGTTGGACCGGTCCTTGGAGATGTGCATCAGGATCGTGGTGTCCGCGTGCCCCACGCTCCCGGCGTCGCCGTAGCCGGAGTTGCCCTTGCCGTCCCGGGAGTCCGTGCCGATGATCAGCAGGTTCACCGGGCCGTCGGACACCGCCTCGTTCTCCACGCCGACGTCGACCTTGGAGATGTTCCCGTCCAGCTGCTGGTACAGGTAGTACGCGCCGCCGCAGCCGGCGACGAGGACGAAGCCGACCACGCCCGCCGTCCAGTACAGGACCTTCTTCTTCCCGGACGCCTTCGGCTTGCGCTTGCGGCGGCTCGCCGGACCCGCCACCGAGGGCGAGCCGGTCGCGGTACGCCCCGCCGCCCGCCGCGCCGCCGCCCGGCCACCGGCCGGCCGCCCGTCCGCACCGTCCTCGCCCCGCTCACCGCGGCGCCCGCGCTGCGTCGGCAGCGGCCGGGTGTCGGTGTCGTCCCCGGCACCCGGCCGCCGCGCGGCGCGTCTGGACCCGGGGGCCTTGGGGTCGGAGGGCCGAGCGGGGGCTTGACCGGCCGGGTCAAGCCGCAGCTCGTAATTGCCGGTGTTCGGATCGAACACCCACTGATCGGCGGGATCCACGTTGTCGTCGCCCGCCTGCCCACGGCCTTGCGCGTCCACGGTGCCTTGAGTCCTCCGTCGGTGCCACGCGGCGCCATCCCCTCAAGGCGCTCGGTAGGTCGATCGTGCAGTGCATGGTCAAAGGTGCATGGTCATCGGTCCGGCAATGTGCGGACCGGATCGCTCACACTATCCGCCCAGTTCAGCGCCACGCGACGCGCGTGACAAATTCCACTTCCCTACAACTGGGCAATCCGCCCAATCCATTCGAGTCGCCGAGCGTACTTTGCGGCATCTTTATTCGCAGATCCCGCGCTCCGCCGTCGTACCGGGAAAGGTAGGCCCTGAACCCGCCGAAGGCGAGGGTTCGGGGCCCGGCTTGTCGTCCGGCGACCCACCGCCCGGCGCCCCGCCCCCGGACCGCACCGGCCGCTCCGCACCGCCCGGCGCCGGCCGCACGGTCACCGGAAGATCCCTGCCCAGCCGCCCGAAGAGCTGGTCGGCATCCGGTTCCACCAGCTCGTCGCGGTTGGGATCGAAGCGGTACTCCCGGCGCGGCACGGTCAGGAACTGCACCCGCCCGGTCGGAATGCCGCGAGTGCTGCGCACCAATTCGTACAGCCCGCGCAGCGAAGCCAGACCGCCGTCCGTGGTCAGCGAACTCGTCGCGGCATCCAGAACCGGATACAGCCGGGTCGGATTCAGCAGGACACCATTGCTCTGCACTTTCTTCACGAGAGCACCAAGAAATCGTTGTTGGCGCTCCATGCGCTCGGTGTCACTTCCGTCCCCCAGGCTCTTGCGGGCCCGCACGTATCCGAGCGCGGCCTCGCCCTGCAGCGTCTGCCGGCCCGCGGGCAGATCGAGGTGCGCCTCGGCGTCCCGGACCGGCCGGGGGAGGCAGACCTCGACCCCGCCCACCGCGTCCACCATCCGCTTGAAGCCCACGAAATCGATGATCATGTAGTGGTCGATGCGGATCCGGGTCAGCTTCTCCACCGTCCGGATCGTGCAGGCCGCCCCGCCGTACGCGAACGCCGAGTTGAACTGGGTCGTCTGCGGACCGGTCTCCCGGCCGTCGGCCCCCTTGCAGTGCGGCACCTCCACCACCAGGTCCCGCGGGATGCTCACCGCGGTGGCGCTCCTCCGGTCCGCAGCGAGATGCAGCAGCATCGTGGTGTCCGACCGCTGGCCGCTGCTCCGGCCGTACGCGCTGTTGCCGCCGGTGCGGCTGTCGGAGCCGATCAGCAGCAGGTTCTGCGCGTTCGGCGGGCCCGCCGGCGGCCGCTCCGACTCCCACTTGCGCAGCTCGGCCTCGACGTCGCTGTCGGTGTGGATATTGCCGTTGAGCTTGGCGTACAGCGCCGCGCCGGCACCCGCCCCGACCAGCAGCACCCCGACCGCCCCGAACACCAGCCGGCGCCGCCAGCGCCCGTCCGGCGGGGTGCGCCGCGGCCCCGGCCCCCTGCCCGGGCGCTCGGCCCAGCCGGTGAACCTGGGGGGCTCGGGGGTCTCGGTCACCTGTGCGTCCATCCTCACGGAGTCGGCGTAGCGCCCGTGCGCGGGCCCCGCGTCACGACGGACGGACGGAACCCGCGCCGGGTCGTACGTATCTCACGAGCATGAACGGAAACCGGCGCCCGGGCCTGCGCTGGGCCCCCACGGTCCGCCGGACGGGGGAGCGCTCCCGGGAGCGCCCCCGCGGCACGCGCTACCCGGCCGCCCGCGGCGCCCGGAAGGTGATCTTCTCGCTGGTCTCCCGGGCCGCCTCGGCCGCCGGGTCGAGCCCGCCGAGGTGCCGGCAGAGCACCACCGAGCCGCCGGCCGCCAGCGGCCCGTACAGCCCGTACGACAGGCCCTCCCAGGTGTCGTACCCCAGCCCCGACAGCACCCGGGGCGCCGCGGGCAGCCCGGCCGCGGCCGCATCGGCCCGCGCCCGGTCCACGACCTCCGCACCGGTCAGCTCCTCGCCGGCCACCACCAGCGCCACCGCATCCGCCTCCACCGGGACGAACGGCACGAACCGGTCGCCCTGCCCCGGCACCTCCACGGCGTAGTCGGCGAACCCCTCCGGCGGCTGCGGGAAACGCCCGCCCAGCGGACGCAGCGCCAGCGCCACCCGCTCCCCGGAACAGGCCCGCGCCTCCGCCAGCCGGTCCGGACCGGCCACCACCAGATCCGCGGCCGCCGGATTCCCGCCGATCTCCGCCACCACGCCCACCGACGAACAGGCCAGCAACCAGACGGCGGTCTGCCAGTGGGCCGGCAGCAGCAGCGCGAGCCGGTCACCGGGCTCGGCGGCCAGATCGCCCTGCAGATAGTTGGCGGTCTTGGCCACCCAATTGGCGAAGGTCGCGACGGACAGTTCCACGCGCTCGCCGGTGGCGTCGTCGTAGAAGGTCACCAGCGGGCGGGCCGGGTCCGCGGCGAGCGCGGAACCCAGCAGGTCGGCGGGGGTGCGATCGATGGCGTTCATCGCGGCAAGGGTACGCGCGGCGGCCGCTGACGGTGGGTCGGGCCCGGCCGGCCCGGGCCACCGGATCGGCCGATGCCCCGTCAGGTCACCGTTGGCGCGTTGCCGCCGCCCGTGTTCACGATGCTGTTCATGCGCCCCTTCCTCGCGAGCTGCCTCGGCGCGGCGTGCACCGCCGCCCTCGCCCTGCCCTTCGCGCCGGACGCCGGTGCCGCCCGCCGGCCACCCGGCCCCGCCGCGGCGCGCATCGCCGACCTCCCGGGCAGCACCCAGTCCCTGCCGGTCGCGGCCCTCGGCACCGGCGCGCCCCGCCCCACCGACCGCGACACCGCCACCGCGCCGGCGCCCCGCACCCTCGGCCTGCCGGCCCGCAGCGTACGGCCGTTCTCCCTGCTCGGCGTCGTCTGGGAGGACGCCGGCGCCGCACTCCACGGCCGGGTCCAGGTCCGCACCCGCGCCACCCGCACCGGCGCCTGGTCCGGCTGGCAGGACGTCCAGACCCACAACGACGACGCCCCCGACCTCGACGCCGCCGAACGCCACGACAGCGACGTCCGCGGCAGCACCGCGCCCCTGTGGGTCGGCGACTCCGACGCCGTCCAACTGCGCATCACCCCGCAGACCCGCAACCGCGCACCGGTCGCCGTCCCGCGCGGACTGCGCCTCGAACTCGTCGACCCCGGCAGCGCACCGCCCGCCCGGCGCAGCATCCAGGGCCCGCCGGCCCCCCTCGGCCCCGACGCCACCGCGGCCTCCGTCGCCAACGCCGCCCTCGCCCCGGTCGGCGCCACCGAGATCCCCGCCCTCGACCGCGCCGCCTCCCAGGCCGACATCGCCGCGGCCGGCGGTGGCCGGCCCGCCGGCCCGACCTACGTCGGACCGCGCCCCCGCATCGTCACCCGGGCCGGCTGGGGCGCCAACGAGAAGCTGCGCGAGAAGTCGTTCCTCTACACCCACGCGGTGCGCGCCGCCTTCGTCCACCACAGCGGCTCCGGCAACAACTACACCTGCGCCCAGGCCCCCAAGCTGATCCGCGCCATGTACCGCTTCCACGTCAAGAGCAACCACTGGCGGGACATCGGCTACAACTTCCTCATCGACAAGTGCGGAACGGTCTACGAGGGCCGCGCCGGCGGCGTCGCCAAGCCCGTCATGGGCGCCCACACCCTCGGCTTCAACAACGACTCCACCGGCATCGCCGTCCTCGGCACCTTCACCGACACCGAACCGCCCAAGGCCGCCGTTGCCGCGGTCGCCCACCTGACGGCCTGGAAGCTCGGCCTGTCCAACGCCGATCCGCGCGCCACCACAAAGATGGTCTCCAGCGGCGGCAACCGCTATCCCAAGGGAACCAAGGTCGGCCTGCACGTCATCTCCGGCCACCGCGACGGCTTCACCACCGACTGCCCCGGCAACCACCTCTACAACAAACTCGCCGCCACCCGGCTCGCCGCCGCGCAACTCCAGGGGCGCTGAACGGGATACCGGTAGGGGGCACCCCCGGGGACGGGAGACCGCCGCCGGCCGGACGAGGAGGAAGGCCGCCTTCCGGGTCGTCCCGGGCACCACTGAACCGTTCCTGCGGCAGACACGTCTTAGCGACCACGACTTGGGATGACGGCGTCCGCCCGCGGCCGGAACCCGCCCCTCCGCCGGGGCCGGCCGGGGGCCCGTCTGCCTACACTGGTCCGCCGACCGGCCGACCCCAGCAGGAAGCAGAGACGACAGGTGACAGAAGCGATCCTCCTGGTCGGCGGCAAGGGCACCCGGCTGCGCCCGCTGACGGTGCACACGCCCAAGCCCATGGTCCCGGCGGCCGGCGTGCCGTTCCTCACCCACCAGCTGGCCCGCGCCCGGGCCGCCGGCGTCGAGCACATCGTCCTGGCCACCTCCTACCTCGCCGAGGTGTTCGAGCCGTACTTCGGCGACGGCTCGGCGCTCGGGCTGCACCTGGAGTACGTCACCGAGCGGGAACCGCTGGGCACCGGCGGCGCCATCCGCAACGTCGCCGAACGGCTGCACTCCGCCCCCGGCGACCCGGTCCTGATCTTCAACGGCGACATCCTCACCGGACTGGACATCAAGGCCCTGGTCGACACCCACCGCACCTCCGGCGCCGACGTCTCCCTGCACCTCACGCGCGTCGAGGACCCGCGCGCCTTCGGTCTCGTCCCCACCGACGGCACCGGACAGGTCACCGCCTTCCTGGAGAAGCCGCAGACGCCCGAGGAGATCGTCACCGACCAGATCAACGCCGGCGCCTACGTCTTCAACCGGTCGGTCATCGACACCATCCCGGCCGACCGCCCGGTCTCCGTCGAACGCGAGACCTTCCCCGGGCTGCTCGCCGACGGCGCGCACCTCCAGGGCATGGTCGACTCCACGTACTGGCTGGACCTCGGCACCCCGCAGGCTTTCGTCCGCGGCTCCGCCGACCTGGTCCTGGGCCGCGCCCCGTCCCCGGCGGTGCCCGGCCGCCGCGGCGACCGCCTCGTCCTGGAGACGGCCGAGGTCGCCCCGGACGCCAAGCTCACCGGCGGTACGGTCGTCGGCCCGCGCACCGTCATCGGCGCCGGCGCCGAACTCGACGGCAGCGCCGTCCTGGAGGGCGCGGTCGTCGAACCCGGCGCCGTGATCCGCGACTCCCTGATCGGCGCGGGCGCCCGCATCGGCGCCCGTACGGTGCTCGACGGCGCGGTCATCGGCGACGGCGCCCGCATCGGCGCCGACAACGAACTCCGCGACGGCATCCGCATCTGGTGCGACGCGGAGATCCCGGCCGGATCGGTGCGCTTCTCGTCGGACCAGTAGCGGGGCCGGGCCGGTGGCCGGGACGGGCCGGTGACCGGGACACCGGGAATACCGCCCCCACCCGGCCGGTTGAGGCCCCGCAGGGGGCCCTCGCACCCCCTACGGGATCCGTTCGCCCCGCCCCTAAGGCCCGCGCCCCAGCCCCCGGCGTCCCGCACCCCCACCCCCGGCGTCCCGCGCCCCCGCCCCGGCGCCCCCGCACCCCCGCCCGCTGTCACCCCCATCGCCTACTCTGGCCGCATGCCCGCCCGCACCTGGGTCCCGCCCGGCCCGTACGACCTGCACCGCACCCTGGGGGTGCTGCAGCGCGGCCCGGGCGATCCGGCGTTCGCGGTGCGCGGCGGGGAGATCTGGCGCGCCTGCCGTACGCCCCAGGGACCCGGCACGCTGTGCGTCGCGGCCCGCCCGGCCGACGGCGAGGTGGTGGCCGAAGCCTGGGGCCCCGGCGCCGAGTGGCTGCTGGACCGGCTGCCGCAGCTGCTGGGGGAGGACGACGACCCGGCGCAGCTGACCGCCCGGCACCGCATCGTCCATGAGGCGCGCCGCCGCCACCCCGGCGTCCGGCTCGCCCGCACCGGCCTGGTCCTGGAATCGCTGATCCCCTCGATCCTGGAGCAGAAGGTCACCAGCGACGAGGCGTACCGCGCCTGGCGCCTGCTGCTCCAGCGGCACGGCGAGCCCGCGCCCGGCCCCTGGGAGCGGCTGCGGGTGATGCCCGATCCGCGCGGCTGGGCGCTGATCCCGTCCTGGGAGTGGCACCGCGCCGGCGTGGACGCCAAGCGCTCCACCGCGATCCTGCGCGCCGTACGGGTGGCCCGCCGGATGGAGGAGGCCGCGCGGATGGATCTGTCCGACGCCACCCGCCGGCTGACGGCGATCCCCGGCATCGGCCCGTGGACGGCCGCCGAGACGCTCCAGCGCGCCCTGGGCGCCCCGGACGCGATCACGGTCGGCGATCTGCACCTCCCGAAGATCATCGGCTACGCCCTCACCGGCCGCCGCGGCACGACCGACGCGGAGATGCTCGAACTCCTCGCGCCGTACACCGGGCAGCGGCACCGCGCCGCCCGGCTGATCCTGCTCTCCGGGATCACCCCGCCGCGGCGCGCCCCCCGATTCCCGGTCGGCGACATCGCCCGCCTCTGAGCCCGGCGGGGTCCGGCCCGGGGGGGGGCCGCCTCAGCGCACGACCACGAAGTCGTCCGCGCTCCGTGCCGCCCGTGCCCGCGGTGCCTCGGCCGGACGGCCGATGGCCACCGCCCCCATCGGCTCCCAGTCGCCGGGCAGGCCCAGGACCTCCCGTACGACGTCCCGGCAGAACATCGTCGAGGAGATCCAGGCGGACCCCAGCCGCTCGCCCGCCAGCGCCACCAGGAAGTTCTGGATCCCCGCCCCGTGGGCGACGACGAACATCTCCCGCTCCGCCGCGTTGCGCCGCGCGTCCGGATAGGTGTGCGCGCCGTCCAGCACCATGCACGGCACCGCCAGATACGGCGCGTTGCGCAGCACGTCGCCGCGCCGCACCCGTTTGGCGATGGACTCCTCCGACTTGCCGTCGCCGCGCAGATCCGCGATCCAGGCGTCCCGCATCGCGTCCAGCAGCCGCTCCCGCGCCTCGGCCGACTCCAGCAGGACGAACCGCCAGGGCGTGGTGTGGTGCGGCGCCGGTGCGGTGACCGCCGCGGCCACCGCGCGCCGCACCGCCCCCGGGTCCACCGGGTCGTCCGTGAAGGCCCGCACCGTACGCCGCAGCGTCACCGCCTCGCGTACGGCCTCGGAGGTGCCCAGCCGGAACATGTCGTCCGCGGCGCCGCGCAGCATCGCCCGCGCCCCGTCACCGGTCTCCTCGACGACGTGCCCCAGCCCGCGCACCACCGCGACCGGCAGCCCGGCCGCCTTGCCCTTCACCAGGTCGCCCGCCGCGGCGAGTTCGTCGGCGGTGGCCACCACGGTCGCGCTGAGCGGATTGCCGTACGCGTCCGTGCCGCCGCGCAGATCGTCCAGCACCCGCACCCCGGCCGCCCCGATGGCGACGTCGGTCAGACCGCTGCGCCAGGGCCGCCCGGAGGTGTCGCTGATGACGACGCCGACGTCCACGCCGAGTTCGGTGCGCAGCCCGGCCCGCAGGGCGCGCGCCGAGGCGTCCGGGTCCTTCGGCAGCAACAGCACCGTGCCCGCGGGGGTGTTGGAGGCGTCGACGCCGGCCGCGGCCATCACCAGGCCCTGCCGGTTCTCGACGATCCGCAGCGCGCCGCGGCGGGCGACCAGCCGCACGGTCTCCCGGTCGATCGCCGCCTCCCGGTCGGTGGCCTCGACGATCCGCCCCTCGGCCTTGCTGACGATCTTCGACGTCACCAACAGCACGTCGCCGTCGGCGAGTTGGGGCGTGCCGTCGGCGGTCGCCGCGGCCGCGATCAGCTTCACCAGGTCGTCGCCGGGCCGCACCTCGCCGATCCCCGGCAGCGCCCAGACCCGGTACGCCGGCACATCGGCGTCGCCGGTCACGCCCGGACCTCCTCGGCCAGCGCCAGCGCCTCGCGCGCCATCGCGGCCGTGGCGTCCAGGTCGGTCATCATCAGCGGTACGGCCTGGCAGCGGATCCCGGCCGCCTCGACCTCGGCCACCGCGCCGGCGTCGACGGAGTCGACCAGCCAGCCGTCCAGCAGCCCCGAACCGTAGTGCCGGGCGACCGCCGCCGCGGTGGACTCCACGCCGACCGCCGCCAGCACCTTGTCCGCCATGCCGCGCACCGGCGCGTCCCCGACGATCGGCGAGAGCCCGATCACCGGCACCCCGGCGTCCGCGATCGCCTCGCGGATCCCGGGCACGGCGAGGATGGTGCCGACGCTGACGACGGGGTTGGATGGCGGGAAGAGGATCACGTCGGCGTCCCCGAGGGCCTCCAGGACCCCGGGCGCGGGCTTGGCCTGCTCGGCACCCACGGGGACGACGGCCCGCGCGTCCACGGAGGCGCGCAGCCGCACCCAGTACTCCTGGAAGTGCACGGCCCGCTGCTCGCCGTCCTCCTCGATGGCGACGTGGGTCTCGATCCGGTCGTCGGACATCGGCAGCAGCCGCACGCCGGGCTGCCACCGCGCGCACAGCGCTTCGGTGACGGCGCTGAGCGGGAAGCCGGCGGCCAGCATCTGGGTCCGCACGATGTGGGTGGCGAAGTCCCGGTCGCCGAGGCCGAACCACTCGGGGCCGACGCCGTAGGCGGCCAGTTCCTCCTTGACCCGGAAGGTCTCGTCGGTGCGGCCCCAGCCCTGCTCCTCGTTGATGCCGCCACCGAGCGTGTACATCACGGTGTCGAGGTCGGGACACACCTTCAGGCCGAACAGGTGGATGTCGTCACCGGTGTTGCCGATGACGGTGATGTCCGCGTCCGGAGCCGCTGCCTTCAGTCCCCGCAGAAAGCGGGCGCCGCCGATACCGCCGGCCAGAACCACGATTCGCATGGAGCCAGTGTGTCAGCCGGGGAGGAGCCTGCGGGCCGGGGCTCAGGACGGGGTGGTCTCCCGGGCCGCCGTGGAGCAGTGGGGCGTGTCGTGCATGGGCATTTCGGTCAGACCGGGGAAGTAGACGTGCAGGCTGACCGCGGGCGTCAGGGAGTCGTTGACGACCTCGTGGACGTAGCCGGGGGCGAAGACCTTCTGGGTGCCGGCGGCGAGGGCACGCGGTCCGGCGGGACCGTGTTCGGTCAACTCGCCTTCCAGGACGGTCAGTACGCCGGAGGACCGCCCGTGGTCGTGCCGTCCGCTGCCCTGGCCGGGGAGCCAGCTCAGTAGCCACACTTCGTAGCCGGGCCCGGTGCGCAGCCGGTGGTACCAGCGCGTGGTGGCGTCGTAGCGGACGAGCGGGGCCCAGGCGGCGCGGTCCGCGGCGATGGCGCGGGCGAGCCCGACGAAGCCGGCGACGGTGTCCGGGTGCGCGGGGACGGGCGGCAGGAGGTGGGGGATGGCGAGCGGGTCGCCGGCGATCTGGACGTCGCTGTTCATCGGTTTCGGATTCCTCGGCGGAAGAGCTGGGGGGACCTCCCGGCCGTGGCCGGGGGAGGGTGCGGCCGGCGCGGGCGGTCCCTGTGGGGTGCGCGGCGCGGGCGGGAAATGCGGGGCGCTGCGGGGTGGTGCGAGCGGAGAAGCCGGAGCTCAGTGGCATCAACAGCTGGAACAGCGACAGCGAGCCTGCGCAGCGCAGAGCGACCCGTAGGCACGGGTCAGTCGGGGCGCGGCAGTCACTGGCATGGGGTCAAGGAGACCGGGTTCCCGGCGCGATGTCAACCGGATGTCTGGTTTGCCGCGAATCTTTCACTGCATCCGGTTACTCCGGCCGGAGAAAGGTTTGTGCAGTCCTGGACGCGGAGACATCGACCGGCAACCGCTGCTCCAAACGCCGTTGCGGTCCCGTGATCCGTCTGTGATCTTCCCCGCTTCGGCGCGCGGGGTGCAACGCGAATGCCGCCTGATCACGTCTCCATGGATGACTGCGGACGTGCCGGGGGGTACGCCCGGGGAAGTGTCCTGGTTTTTACTGATTTGAACACTTTCCGCATCCGCTTGGTTCCGCCGAGTGAATAAGAGGCTCAATAGCAGATCTCGGCTTGACTGGCCCGGATCACCACACTTGTAATTTCACTCGTGTCGTTCAGCCGAAATCGATCACGGCTTGATCACGGGGACGTAAAGACAGACGAGGGGCGCACATGACCGAGCTGTTCCAGGAATTGCTGGTCGAGGAGGCGGACGAGGAGCTCGGCTGGCAGGAGCGCGCACTGTGCGCCCAGACCGACCCCGAGTCCTTCTTCCCGGAGAAGGGTGGCTCCACCCGCGAGGCGAAAAAGGTCTGTCTCGCCTGTGAAGTCCGGTCCGAGTGCCTCGAATACGCCCTCGCCAACGACGAGCGCTTCGGTATCTGGGGCGGTCTGTCGGAGCGCGAGCGGCGCCGGCTCAAGAAGGCCGCCGTCTGACCGTGACGAGTCAGCCACCCCTGCCCAGGGCGCGCGGTCTTTCGGACCCCGCCGCCGCACCGCCCCAACTCCCCATATCCCCCTATAGCGAACACTCCGCCTCCAGCGCACCGGGCGCCGGAGGCGGACTGCTGTGTACGGGCCCGGTCGGGGCACCGGCACGAACCATTAGTGTGGGGCCCCGTCCGAGATGCGCCGCCGCCCACCGGGGCGCGCGCGTCGCCTCGTAGTCCGTCGCAGTGTCTTCCGGGGGCGGGGCCTGAAAGCGACTTCGCCACGGGCCTTCGAACTCCCGGGTCCGGAGGGCCCGTACCTCGATGTCCGTGCACAGCCAGTCGGCGGCGCAGGCCGCCTCATATGCAGCCGCCACGCCAGAGTTCCCGCGGCACGTCGTCACCGCCGTGATCGTCTCCCACGACGGCGCCCGCTGGCTGCCCGACGCGCTCACCGGCCTCCTCGGCCAGGAACGCCCGGTGCAGAACGCCATCGGCGCCGACACCGGCAGCGCGGACCACTCCGCGCAGCTGCTCGGCGAATCCCTCGGCGACGAACGCGTACTGCACCTCGCCCGCCGCTCCGGATTCGGCACCGCCGTCGACGAGGCGGTCCGCACCGCCCCCGTGCTCGGTCCGGACGACCTGCCGTACCTGCGCCGCCCCAGCGGCTGGGACCCGGTCAGCCGCACCTGGCGCGACGAGGCCTACGACATGCCGGAACTGCCGCACGGCGAACCGGTCCAGTGGCTGTGGCTGCTGCACGACGACTGCGCGCCCGAGCCGGACGCCCTCGCCGAACTGCTGCGGGTCGCCGACGCCAGCCCCTCGGCCGTCATCGTCGGCCCCAAGCTGCGCAGCTGGTACGACCGCCGCCAGCTGCTCGAAGCCGGCGTCAGCATCGCCCGCAGCGGCCGCCGTTGGACCGGCCTGGACCGCCGCGAACAGGACCAGGGCCAGCACGACCAGGTACGCCCGGTGCTGTCGGTCTCCACCGCCGGCATGCTCATCCGCCGCGACGTCTACGAGGAGTTGGGCGGCTTCGACCGCCGGCTGCCCCTGATGCGCGACGACGTCGACCTGTGCTGGCGCGCCCAGGCCGCCGGCCACCAGGTCCTCGTCGCCCCGGACGCGGTCCTCCGGCACGCCGAGGCCGCCGCCCGCGAACGCCGCCCCATCGACTGCGTCGGCCGCTCCGTCGCCAACCCGCACCGCGTCGACAAGGCCGGCGCCGTCTACACCCTGCTCACCAACACCCGCGGCGCCCTCCTCCCGTACGTCCTGCTGCGGCTGCTGCTCGGCACCCTGCTGCGGGTCATCGCCTACCTCGTCGGCAAGGTTCCCGGCCAGGCACTCGACGAACTCGCCGGCCTCTTCGGCACCCTGCTGCGGCCCGGCAAGATCCTCGCCGCCCGCAAACGCAGAGGCCGCCCCGCGGTGGAGGCGAGCGAGCTGCGGCCGCTCTTCCCGCCGCCCGGCGCGACCGTCCGGGCCACCGTCGAGCAGATCGCCGGCAACCTCGCCGGCCGGGCCGCCCCCGACGTGGCCTCGGCCGGCCGGCACGGCGCCGTCGAATCCGGGCCCGGCGGCGACGACGCCGACTTCCTGGAGATCGAGCAGTTCGCCCGGCTCAAGCGGATCGCCCGCAAACCGGCCCCGGTCCTCTTCCTCGTCCTGCTGGTCGTCTCGCTGATCGCCTGCCGCGAACTGCTCGGCTCCGGCGCCCTCAGCGGCGGCGCACTGCTGCCCGCCCCCGGCAGCGTCTCCGACCTGTGGTCGGCGTACCTCGACAGCTGGCACGCGGTCGGCACCGGCGACGGCGCCGCCGCACCGCCCTACCTGGCCGTCGTCGCCCTGGTCTCCAGCGTCTTCCTCGGCTCCACCGGCTTCACGCTGACCCTGCTGCTGGTGTGCTCCGTCCCGCTGGCCGGCCTCACCGCCTACTTCGCCTCCCGCCCGCTGGTCGCCTCCCGGCTGCTGCGGGCCTGGGGCAGCATCGCCTACGCCTTCCTGCCCGCCGCGGCCGGCGCACTGGCCGGCGGCCGGCTCGGCACCGCCGTCCTCGCGATCGTGCTGCCCCTCATGGCGCGCGCCGCGATCGCCGCGAGCGGACTCCGGCTCCCCCTCGGCACCCGCCCCAGCTGGCGCGCCACCTGGGCGTACGCCCTGCTGATCACCTTCACCGCGGCCTTCACCCCCGTGGTCTGGCCGATGGCCGTACTCCTCGGCGTCGGCCTGCTGGTGCTGCGCCTCCTCGATGGCAGCCGGGACCAGATCGTCGCCTACGGGCTGCGGTTCCTGGCCGTGGTCCTCGCCCCGCTCGTCGTGCTCGCCCCCTGGTCGCTGTCCCTGCTGACCCACCCGTCCCGCTTCTTCCAGGAAGCCGGCCTCGACTACGGCACCGGCTCCGCCTCCGTCCTCGACCTCATCGGGCTCAGCCCCGGCGGCCCCAAGGCCACCGGCGGGCTGCTGCTCCTCGGCATCGTGCTCGCCGCGCTCGCCGCGACCCTGCGCGACGCCCGCCAGCTCGCCATCCGCACCGCCTGGGCCGTCGCCCTCACCGGCCTGCTCTTCGCCGCGCTCGGCAACGGCTCCGGCTGGACCGGCCCCGCCGTCCTCGTCTACGGCCTGGCCCTGCTCTGTGCCGCCGCCCTCGGCGCCGAGGGCATCCGCACCCGCATGGCCAGCCTCGGCTTCGGCTGGAAGCAGCCGGTCGCCGTGCTGATCGCGCTGGCGTCCGTGCTCGCCCCGCTCTACGCCGCGGTCAGCTGGATGATCAGCGGCGCGGCCGGCCCGCTCCAACGGCGCGGCCCCGAGCAGGTCCCGGCGTTCGTCGCCGAGGAGTCCGGCAGCGCCGACCGGCCCCGCACCCTCGTCCTCGACGGCACCCCCGGCCACGTCTCCTACACCCTCGTCCGCGGCTCCGGCGCCCGCCTCGGCGACGCCGACCTGGCCGCCGAGGCCGGCGAGGACAAGCGGTTCGGCGGCATCGTCGCCCACCTCGTCGCCGGCTCCGGCGCCGACCAGACCAACCAGCTCGGCGGCTACGCGGTCCGCTACGTCCTGGTCAAAAGCGGCGCCCCGCGCGAGATGGGCCGCGTCCTGGACGCCACCCCGGGCCTGACCCGGCTCAGCCAGGAGGACGGCAGCGCCCTGTGGCGCGTCGACCGCCGGGTCTCCCGGGTCTCGATCGTCCCGCCCCAGGCCCAGGACGGCACCACCGCCGGCGAGGCCGCCGCGCCCACGGCCGTCGCCGCCGGGCCCGTCGAGGCGCACACCAAGCTGCCCGCCGGACCCGCCGGCCGGGTGCTGCGCCTCGCCGACGCCGCCGACGAGGGCTGGCAGGCCACCCTCGACGGCACCCCGCTCAAGCCCGTCACCGTCGACGGCTGGGCCCAGGGCTTCACCCTGCCCTCCAACGGCGGCCGGCTCGACCTCACCCACGAGAACCCGCTCGGCCACACCCTCTGGCTGTGGGCCCAGGGCCTGCTCGCCGTCGTCCTGGTCGTCCTCGCCCTGCCCGGCCGCCGCCGCGAGATCGACGACGACCTGCCCGAGGACACCGCCGCCGCGCAGGCCGCCGCGGCCACCGGCGACGGCCGCCGGGCCCGCCGGCTGCGCGCCCAGGCCGAGGCCGAGGCCGAAGCCGCCGGCACACCCGACCCGGCCGGCGCCGGCATCCCGGCCGCCCGCACCGGCGAGGAGCCGCCCGCCCCGGCCGCCGACCCGGCGGCCCCCCAGGACCCCGCCGCGACCGCCGACCCGTACGCGGCCGTACCGCAGCAGCCCTCCTACGAGGACTGGCCGGCCGCCCCCGGCCAGCACGCGGCCGAGCAGCAGCCCTACGACCCGTACCAGGGCACGCAGTACGGCGACCAGTACCCGCAGGCGGACCCGTACCAGCCCACCGGCACCTACCCCGGCGACCCCTACCAGGCCGGCGCCTACGACCCGTACGGCTACGCCCAGCAGCCGTACCCGGACGGCACGCCGCAGCCCCAGCAACAGCCCTACGACGACGGCACCGTGTACCCGGGGTACTCCGGGCCCCCCGGCTCCTACCCCGAGCCGCGCCGTGACGGGAGCGACCAGCAGTGAAGCGCACCATGACGTCCCTGATCGGCGCGGCCGCCGCGCTGGCCGCGGTCACCGGCATCGCCGCCGTCGCGGCCCCCGGCAGCACCCCGAAAACCCCCGGCGGCGCCACCCGGCTGCCCGTCCAGCGCTCCGCGCTGCTCTGCCCCCCGCCCACCTCCTCGGAGGTCGGCGAGACCACCTACACCGCCTTCGCCCCGCAGGGCGCCGCGGCCGGCGCCGACACCAAGAAGGGCACCGCGAAGCTGCTGCCCGCCGGGACCGTGAAGGCCGCCGGCGCCGGCGACGGCAAGAAGGACGGCAAGAAGAAGGGCGGCACATCCAAGACCGCGGACACCGGCCGGACCGCCGTACCGCCCACCGACACCAAGCCCGTCGTCCCCCTCCGGCAGGCCGGCAAGCCGGTCACCACGTCCACCGACCGGGCCGACGCCCCCGCGCTCGTCGGCGCGGCCGACGGCACCCTCGCCCCCGGCTGGACCGTCCAGCAGACCACCACCGTCGCGGCCGGCGCCGGCCGCGGTCTGCTCGGGCTGAGCTGCCCCACCCCCGACACCACGTTCTGGTTCCCCGGCGTCAGCACCGCCACCGACCGTCAGGACTACGTCCACCTCACCAACCCCGACAACACGCCCGCCGTCGTCGACCTCGAACTCCACGGCAAGGACGGCTCGTTGGGCGGCTCGGCCGGCGAGGACATCACCGTCCCCCCGCACACCACCGTCCCCGTCCTGCTCTCCACCCTCACCACCCGCCCCGCCACCAACGCCACCCTGCACGTCCTCGCCCGCGAGGGCCGGGTCGGCGCCGCCGTCCAGGCCACCGACAGCAAGCTCGGCAGCGACTGGCTGCCGCCCGCCGCCGACCCGGCCCCGAGCGCGGTCCTCCCCGGCATCCCCAAGGACGCCACCTCCGTCCGGCTGGTCGCCCTCGCCCCCGGCGAGGCCGACGCCGACCTGAAGGTGCAACTCGCCACCCCCACCGGCCTGATCACCCCGGCCGGCCTGGAGACGCTGCACCTCAAGAGCGGCATGACCACCGCGGTGGACCTCAAGGACGTCACCAAGGGCGAGGCCGGCTCCCTGGTGCTCACCCCCACCGACCCCGGCGCGAAGGCCCCCGTCTCGGCGGCGCTGCGGGTCACCCGCGGCAAGGGCGGCAACCAGGAGATGGCCTTCATCCCCGCCACCCGCCCGGTGGAGAAGCGGGCCACCGCCGCCGACAACGGGGCCAAGGGCAGCACCCTGTCGCTGGTCGCCCCCGAGAAGGGCAAGGACGCCAAGGTGAAGGTCACCGCCTCCGCGGGCAGCGACGGCGGCACCCCGGTCACCAAGACGTACACGGTCAAGGGCGGCACCACCCTCGACATCGACCCGCCCCGCCCCCAGGGCCTCAAGGGCAGCTACGCCCTCACCGTGGAGCCCGAGTCCGGCAGCGGCCCCGTCTACGCGGCCCGGATGCTCGCCCGCCCCCAGGGCGGCGTGCCCGCCTTCACCGTCCAGCCGCTGCCCGACGACCGCGGCTCGGTGGTGGTCCCCACCGCCGGCCAGGACCTCTCCCTGCTCACCGACTGACGCGCGGGCCCCGCGCTACGGCCTCACTCCTGCCCGTAGCGCGGGTCCACCGACTCCGGAGCCAGCCCCAGCAGATCGGCGACCTGCTCGACGACCACCTCGTGCACCAGCAGCGCCCGCTCGTCCCGGCTCTTCGTACGGATCTCCACCGGCCGCCGGTAGATCACGATCCGGTCGCGATGTCCGCCCGCCGCCGGCAGCACCCGCCCCAGCGGCACGCTCTCCTCGTCGACCGGCCCCTCCCCGCCGTCCGGCCCGAAGCCGGGCACCTCGACCACGAGGAAGTCGACCTGGGCCAGCTGCGGCCAGCGCCGCTCCAGCCGGTCCCGCGAGTCGTAGACGAGGTCCACGAAGGCGTCCGCGCGGGTCACCGACAGCGGCACCTGAGGCGGCGCGATCGGGCCGCGCATGCCGCGGCCGTGACGGTCGCGGCGGCGGAGCCGCGGCTCCGCCGGTCGGGGAGGTACGGGCCTGTCCATCAGCATCGAGCGTAGCCGTCACGGACCGCCGGAATCCGCAGACCGCCACAAGACGCGGCATGTCGCAGGCTGACCGGACCGGTCCGAATCGGTTTCGTTTCCCTCCCCACATCAGATCGCGGAACTCCCGCCGAATGGCCGGAAATGCACTAACTCATGAGGGTATTCCCTCCCGCGCACCGACCGTCCCGCCCCACCCGCCCCAGGACGGGCCGAGCGGGTGCAGGTCAGACGCATCGGACGAAGCGGGACGACACGGTTGGGTGAGCCGGGGGAGAGTCGTCGCGGCCCGCTCAAGAGTGCGGTACCGTCCAACGTCGTGAGCCCTGTACGTCGCTGTTCGCGCACTGCGTGCGGCCGCCCCGCCGTCGCAACGCTGACGTACGTCTATGCGGACTCGACCGCCGTGCTCGGACCGCTCGCCACCTACGCCGAACCGCACTGCTACGACCTGTGCGCCGAGCACTCCGAGCGGCTGACCGCGCCCCGCGGCTGGGAGGTCGTCCGCCTCGCCATCGACTCCGGCCCGGCCCGCCCCAGCGGCGACGACCTCGAAGCCCTGGCGAACGCGGTCCGCGAGGCCGCCCGCCCCCAGGAACGCGAACGCGCGGCCGGCGCGGATGCCCCACCCGGCGACCGCGCCCCCATGGAGGTGGCCCGCCGCGGCCACCTCCGCGTACTCCGGTCCCCGGAGTCATAGCCCCACCCGTCCGCTGCGCTTGGCTTTTGCCTCCTACGTACCTGTCTGCTGCGCCGCGGGTCACCTCGCCGTTGCGCTTTGCGGCGCCCCGCACGTAGTTGGCCGTCCCGCCGCGGGGCTTGGTCGCCGTTGCGCCTGGCGGCGGGCGTTTGTGTTTTGGGTGCGGTGCCGGCCCTCCAGACTTCGTCCTCCGGTCCAGCCCCTCCCGTGAGTGGGAGGTAAGAGCTGGTTGGGGGCGGGCCTGGTCTGTTGCCTGCGCGCAGGTGGGCATTACCTGCACCCCCACCATCGTTTTCTTTCCCTCTCACGGGAGGGGGCGGGCCGGAGGGGCCGGTTGTGTGGACGTAAAGCGTCAGCAGTCCACACAACCGGCCCCGGAGGCCCGTCACCGCACCCAACAACCACCTGGCCCGCCGCAGGCGCCACGGCGAGAAACCACCGCGGCGGGACAGCCAGGTACGTGGGCGGAACGGCAAAGCGGATAGGTTGGGAGGTCCCGAACACACCCCAGGAGGACCGGCCCGTGACCGACCTGTCGCACATCGTCAAGGCATACGACGTCCGCGGTGTCGTCCCCACCCAGTGGGACGAACCGCTCTCCGAGCTGTTCGGCGCGGCCTTCGTCGAGGTCACCGGCGCGGACGCGATCGTGATCGGACACGACATGCGGCCCTCCTCGCCGGGCCTGGCCGGGGCCTTCGCGCGCGGTGCCGCGGCCCGCGGCGCCGACGTCACCCTGATCGGCCTGTGCTCCACCGACGAGCTGTACTTCGCCAGCGGCTCCCTCGGCCTGCCCGGCGCCATGTTCACCGCCTCGCACAACCCCGCCCAGTACAACGGCATCAAGATGTGCCGGGCCGGCGCCGCCCCGGTCGGCCAGGACACCGGCCTCGCCGACATCCGCGCCCTGGTCGAGCGCTGGTCCGACGAGGGCGCCCCCGAGCCGGCCGCCACCCCCGGCACCATCGGCGAACGCGATGTGCTCGCCGACTACGGCACCCACCTGCGCAGCCTGGTCGACCTCAGCGCGATCCGCCCCCTGAAGGTCGTCGTGGACGCCGGCAACGGCATGGGCGGCCACACCGTCCCCACCGTCTTCGCCGGCCTGCCGCTCGAACTCGACGCCCTGTACTTCGAGTTGGACGGCTCCTTCCCCAACCACGAGGCCAACCCGCTCGACCCGAAGAACATCGTCGACCTCCAGGCCCGGGTCCGCGAGACCGGCGCCGACCTCGGCATCGCCTTCGACGGCGACGCCGACCGCTGCTTCGTCGTCGACGAGAACGGCGACCCGGTCTCCCCGTCCGCGATCACCGCCCTGGTCGCCGCCCGCGAGCTGGCCAAGCACCCCGGCTCCACCGTCATCCACAACTGCATCACCTCCTGGTCCGTCCCCGAGGTCGTCCGGGAGAACGGCGGCGCCCCGGTCCGCACCCGCGTCGGGCACTCGTTCATCAAGGAGGAGATGGCCAAGACCGGCGCCGTCTTCGGCGGCGAGCACTCCGCGCACTACTACTTCCGCGACTTCTGGAACGCCGACACCGGCATGCTCGCCGCCCTGCACGTCCTCGCCGCCCTCGGCGGCCAGGACCGCCCGCTGTCCCAGCTGGTCGCCGAGTACGACCGCTACGCCGCCTCCGGCGAGATCAACAGCACCGTCGACGACCAGGCCGGCCGGCTCGCCGCGATCAAGGCCGCCTACCAGGGCCGCGAGGGCATCACCCTCGACGAACTGGACGGCCTGACCGTCACCGCCGACGACTGGTGGTTCAACGTCCGGCCCTCCAACACCGAGCCGCTGCTGCGCCTGAACGCCGAGGCCCGCGACGCCGACACCGTCGCCCGGGTCCGCGACGAGGCCCTGGCGATCATCCGCGGCTGACCCCTCCCACGGGCGGGGCACCCGCCCCGCCCGTCCCGCCACACCCCGCCGAGCAGGCCGCGCCCGCCCCACCGGCGGTACGCTGGCCACGCCGCAACCACCCGAAGGAGCAGCGCCCATGCCGGTCGAAGCCAGCTTGATCCAGATCCTCGCCTGCCCGGCGTGCCACGCCCCCCTGGAGGACCGGACCGGCACCGACCCGGCCGAGCTGATCTGCACCTCCGGCGACTGCGGCCTCGCGTACCCCGTCCGGGACGGCATCCCCGTACTCCTCGTCGACGAGGCACGCCGCCCCGCCTGACCCGGGCCCGCCGGGCCCGCGGGTCCGGCACCGCCCGGCACAACCCGCCCGCACCGGCGATCGGAGGCCGCGCCCACCATGCTCGACGAGTCCCTCCTCGACACCCCCGACGCGCTGGCCGGCGCCGACCGCTTCGGCCTGCTGCGCGGCGTCGCCGAAGCCGGCGCCCGGGCCCGCACCGCCGCCCGCAGCGCCGCCGAATCCGGCATCCCCGAGCTGACCCCCGACGGACGGCCGCGCTCCGTCCTCGTCGCCGGCCCCGGCCCCGCCGCGGCCGGCGTCGCCGACCTGTTGCGCGCCCTCAGCGGCGGCAGCTGCCCGGTCAGCCTCATCCAGCCCACCGGCGTCGCCCCGATGCCCGGCGCACTGCGCTGGACGCTGCCCGGCTGGGCCGGCCCGCTCGACCTGCTGCTCCTCGCCGGCCCGGACGCCTCCGACCCGGGCCTCGCCGAACTCGTCGAACAGGCCTACCGCCGCGGCTGCGCCGTCGTCGCCGTCACCCCCGCCGGCGGCCCGCTCGCCGACGCCGTCATCCAGGCCCGCGGCCTCGCCGTCCCGCTCGCCACCACCGCCTACGACACCGAGTTCGACGTCGAGGGCGCCCCGCCGGCGGCCCCCGGCACCCTCTGGTCCGTCCTCATCCCGATGCTCTCGCTCGCCGACCGGATCGGCCTGATCAGCGCCCCGCAGGACGCCCTCGGCAAACTCGCCGACCGCCTCGACCACCTCGCCGAACGCTGCGGCCCGGCCATCCCCACGTACTCCAACCCCGGCAAGGCCCTCGCCGCCCACCTCGCCGACGCGCTCCCGCTCATCTGGACCGAGGGCACCGTCGCGCACGCCGTCGGCCGGCACTTCGCCACCGAACTCGCCGGACTCGCCGGCCGCCCCGCCCTCGCCGCCGAACTCCCCGAGGCGCTCACCACCCACCGCACCCTGCTCGCCGGCGCCCTGGCCCCCGGCACCGACGCGGACGACTTCTTCCGCGACCGCGTCGAACAGCCCACCACGACCACCCTGCACGCCCGGGTCGTCCTGCTGCGGGACCAGGAGCCCGACGCACTGTCCGCCACCCGCGCCGCCAGGGCCCTCGCCGAGGAACGGGATGCCGCCCTCACCGAGCTCCAGCCCGACCCCGGCAGCGAACTGGAGATGGCCGCGGAACTACTCGCCATCGCGGATTTCGGTGCCGTTTACCTGGCGCTCGCCGGCACCGAGTGATCTTTGACGGCCGGCCCGCACGCCCGGGCCGGCCGGCCCGCACCCGTGGGCCCGCGAGCCGCACCCCGCGCGCCCGCCGCCGCCCCGTACGACCTCAGGAAGCAGCACCCATGGACCGCCTCGCCAACACCGTGCGCCCCTACGCCTGGGGCTCCACCACCGCCATCCCGGAGCTCCTCGGTACCGCACCCACCGGCGAGCCCCAGGCCGAGATGTGGATGGGCGCCCACCCCGGCGCCCCCTCCCGCCTCGACCGCGGCACCGGCCCCCGCTCCCTCGCCGAGATCATCGACGCCGACCCCGAGGCCGAACTCGGCCCCGGCGCGGTCCGCGCCTTCGGCCCCCGGCTGCCCTTCCTGCTCAAGCTGCTCGCCGCCGGCTCACCGCTCTCCCTCCAGGTCCACCCCGACCTGGCCCAGGCCCGCGAGGGCTTCGCCGACGAGGAGCGGCGCGGCGTGCCGCTCGACGCCCCGCACCGCAACTACAAGGACGCCAACCACAAGCCCGAGCTGATCTGCGCCCTCACCCCCTTCGAGGGCCTGTGCGGCTTCCGGCACCCCGCACAGACCGCCGACCTCCTCGAAGACCTCGGCGTCGACGACCTCACGCCGTACGTCGACATCCTGCGCGCCAGCCCCGAGGCGGACGCACTGCGCGAGGTCCTCACCGCCGTCCTCAGCGCCGAGCACCACGCCATCTCCGACACCGTCGAGCGCACCGCCGTCGCCGCCGGCCAACTCGCCGCCAAGGGCGGGCCGCACGCCGACGCCTACGCCGCCTACGCCGGCCTCGCCCACCACTACCCCGGCGACCCCGGCGTGCTCGCCGCCATGCTCCTCAACCACGTCCGGCTCCAGCCCGGCGAGGCCCTCTTCCTCGGCGCCGGCATCCCGCACGCCTACCTCAGCGGCCTCGGCGTCGAGCTGATGGCCAACTCCGACAACGTGCTGCGCTGCGGGCTGACCCCCAAGCACGTCGACGTCCCCGAACTCCTGCGGGTGGTCCGCTTCGAAGCCGGCGACGCGGGCGTCCTCCGCCCCGAGGACATCGGCGGCGAGGAGGTCTACGACACCCCCGTCGACGAGTTCCGGCTCTCCCGCTTCGTCCTCGCCCCCGGCGCCGCCCCGCACCCGCTCGCCTCCGCGACCCCGCAGATCCTGCTGTGCACGGCGGGCACGGTCCGCCTCCACGCCGACCGGGACGGCCAGTTGGCCGGCGCACCGGCGGACGGACCGGCCGAGGGACCGGCCGAGGGACCGGCCGAACTGGCCCTGGCCCCGGGCGAGTCCGCCTTCGTACCGGCCGGCGAGCGGATCACGCTCAGCGGGGAGGGCACGCTCTTCCGGGCGACGGTGGTGGCGTAGGCCGGGGCGCGTCCCTGGTGGCGGGCCTCCCTGGTGGCGCAGCGCGACCGCGACCGCACGGGGAGTGCGCCCGGGGGCCGCACGGAAGTCCGTCCGCCAGGTGGCCTCCCCGCATCCGCCGGACGCCGGGCTGCAACAATGACCGCCGCACAGCATTAAAGGGGCGGTAAAGCGGCGAGCCCCGTCGACGGAAGGGACATGCGGCACTCATGAGCGCATCAGGCGGGACAAAGGCGATCGTTGCGGCGCTGGGCGCCAACCTGGCGATCGCCGCAGCGAAGTTCGTGGCCTTCGCCTTCAGCGGCTCGTCCTCGATGCTGGCCGAAGGCGTGCACTCCATCGCGGACTCCGGCAACCAGGGCCTGCTGCTGCTCGGCGGGAAGAAGGCCCAGCGCGCGGCCACCGAGGAACACCCCTTCGGCTACGGCCGCGAGCGCTACATCTACGGCTTCCTGGTCTCCATCGTCCTGTTCACCATCGGTGGCGTCTTCGCCCTCTACGAGGGCTACGAGAAGATCCACGACCCGCACCCGCTGGAGAGCTGGTACTGGCCGATCGGCGTCCTGGTCTTCGCCGTGATCGCCGAGGGCTTCTCGTTCCGCACGGCCATCAAGGAGTCCAACGAGCTGCGCGGCAAGCAGACCTGGACCCAGTTCGTACGCCGCGCCAAGGCCCCCGAGCTGCCGGTCGTGCTGCTGGAGGACTTCGGCGCCCTGGTCGGCCTGGTCCTCGCCCTGGGCGGCGTCGGCCTCACCCTCCTCACCGGCAACGGCATCTGGGACGGCATCGGCACCATGTGCATCGGCACGCTGCTGGTGCTGATCGCGCTCGTCCTGGCCGCGGAGACCAAGTCGCTGCTGCTCGGCGAGGCGGCCGGTCCCGAGCAGGTCGCCAAGATCCGCGCCGCGGTCGCCGACGGTGACGTCGTCACCCGCGTCATCCACATGCGCACGCTCCACCTCGGCCCCGAGGAACTGCTCGTCGCCGCCAAGATCGCGGTCCAGCACGACGACACCGCGACCCAGATCGCCGACGCCATCAACGCCGCCGAGGCCCGCATCCGCGAGGCCGTCCCGATCGCCCGCGTCATCTACCTCGAACCGGACATCTACGACGAGACGACCGCCGCCAAGGGCCCCGACCCGGCCAAGACCCCGGGCGGCCACTGACCCGCAGGCGCTGCCCGGTACCTGATCATGGGCGGGCCCCCGCACTCCGCTGAAGTGGAGCGCGGGGGCCCGCCCATCTGCCCTCCCTGCGGGAATACCGCCCCGCCGCCGCCGCGTTGACGGCCCCGAGGGGGCCCTCGCACCCCCTACGGGATCTGTTCGCCCCCGCCTTACGGGATCTTCCGCCGCCCTACCGGGTCCCCTCCGGACGCCGGCACAACCTCGGAGACCGGGACTAGCTCCCCAGCGGAAGCAGGGAATACCGCCCCGCCGCTGCCGCGTTGAGGGCCCCGAGGGGGCCCTCGCAACCCCTACGGGATCCGTTCGCCCCCGCCCTACGGGTCCTCCCCACCCCCGCCCTCCGGATCCCTTACTGGATCTCCCGGCCCTTACTGGATCTACTGGACCTACTGGATCTCCCGGTCCCTACCGGATCTCCCCGAGAACGCCCAGCAGCGCCTCCGTGTCCACCGCCTCCTGCAGCCGCGCCCGGAAGTCCGCGTCCATCAGCTTCCGCGACAGCAGTGCCAGGATCCGCAGATGCTCGTCCCCGGCCGCCGCCTCCGGCACCGCGATCAGAAAGACCAGCCGGGCCGGCGTGCCGTCCAGCGAACCCCAGTCGATTCCCTCCGCGGACCGCGCGAACCCGACGACCGGCGCGCTCACCGCGTCCGTCTTGGCGTGCGGAATGGCGATCTCCTCGCCGAGCCCGGTGGTGCCCTGCGCCTCCCGCGCCAGTGCCACCCGCACCAGTTCGGCCACGTCCGTCACCCGGCCGGTGCCCGCCACCAGGTCCGCCATCTCGCGGATCGCCGCTTCCTTGTCGTCGGCGGCGAGCTCCGTCGTGACGGTTTCCGCGGTGAGATACCCCGAGAGCACCTCAGCGGGGACGTCACCCGGGACGCCGGCAGCCGACTCGGGAGCCTCAACAGCCGTCGCAGCCGACTCCGCGGCCCCAGCACGTCCCCCAGCATTCTCAGCAGCCACTCCAGCCCCAGCCGCAGAAGCCACCCCCGCCCTGCCAGCCGTGACCGCCCCACCGGCCGTGACCGCCCCACCGGCCGTGACCGCCCCACCGGCCGTGACCGCCCCGCCGACCGCAACTGCCCCGGCCGCCGCGACTGCCCCCGCCATCACGGCCGTCTCGCCCACCACAGCCATCTCGCCCACAACATCTGACGCAGGGCCCGCTGCGACAGCCGCCCGGCCCTTCCGCCGCTCCGAAAGATCCACCAGCGTCACCGTCGTCAGAGCCGTGACCACCGCCCCGATCACCACGGCGAGGAAGAACGCCGGCACCCCGCCGACCGCCCCCAGCACCGCCACGATCGGCCCGCCGTGCGGCACCGCGTCCGTCACCCCGGTCATCCCCGCGACCGCACCGGCCACCGCGCCACCGAGCATGTTCGCCGGAATGACCTGGGCGGGCCGGGCCGCGGCGAACGGAATCGCGCCCTCCGAAATCCCGAAGAGCCCCATGAACAGCGCCGCCATGCCCGTCTCGCGCTCCTGCTGGGAGTACAGCCGACGCCGGACCAGCGCGGCCAGCCCCTGCCCCAACGGCATGACCGGAATCGCCGCGGCACACATCCCCATCACCGTCTGGTTACCGGACGCGATCAGCCCCGCGCCGAACAGGAACGCGGTCTTGTTGACCGGACCACCCATGTCGAACGCGATCATCAGCCCGAGGATCGCGCCGAGCAGGATCGCGCTCGACCCGGTCATCCCGCCGAGCCACCCCGTGAGGTGCGTGAACACCCAGGCGACCGGCTTGCCGATCACGTAGATGAAGAACAGCCCGAGCGCCGTGGTCGCCACGATCGGGATCACGATGATCGGCATGATCGGCTGCACGAACTTCGGGACCCCGACCTTCTTGATCCACTGCACCAGATAGCCGGCCAGGAACCCGGTGACGATCGCGCCGATGAAACCCGCGCCCGCCTTGGAGTCGTACAGCGCGCCCGTATTGGCGATCCAGCCGCCGATCATGCCCGGCACCAGCGCCGGCCGGTCGCCGATCGCGTAGGCGATGTAGCCGGACAGGATCGGCACCATCAGCGTGAAGCCGATGACCCCGACGTCATTGACGTGCTTCCAGAACGAGCCGTCCGGGATCACCAGACCGCCGTCCGCCTGCGGATGCCCGCCCAGCGCCAGCGATATCGCGATCAGCAGCCCGCCGACCACCACGAACGGGATCATGTAGCTGACCCCGTTCATCAGCGCCTTGTACGCGACGCTGCGTTCCTTGCCGCCGCTCCCGGACGCCGTCGCCGCCCCGGCCGCCGCACGGTCGCCGGTGCCGGCGCCACCGCCGTCCCCACCCCCGTACACCGGCGCGCTCCGCACCCGCTCGATCAGCTGCTCGGGGTGGTGGATGCCCTCGGCGACCCCGACCGCCAGCACCCTCTTGCCGGCGAACCGGCCGCGGTCGACGTCCTTGTCCGCCGCGATGATGATCCCGTCCGCGTCTCTGACATCGTTGTCAGACAGTACGTTCTCAGCCCCGATGGAACCCTGGGTCTCCACCTTGATCTGATGGCCGAGCGACCGGGCCGCCCGGGTCAGTTTCTCGGCGGCCATATACGTGTGGGCGATCCCGGTCGGGCAGGCCGTCACTGCGAGCAGCTTCAGCCCCTGCCCGCCGGTCCCCGCGCCCTCGGGGGGATCAGCTGGACTCGTGGTCACGTGGTTCTCCTCACGAACATGCGCGGTCGTGCAGACGTTCTGGCTCTCGCGCTCCAGGCATCCTGCATGACGACCCCGCCTCCGCAAAGCCCTCCCGCCACACCTTCCGTCCCCCCTCGCGCGCCGTCGCGCAGACCGTTCCGCACCCTTCGCGAGCCTTTGCGCACAGGCCACTTGGCCCCCTCGCAAGCCCTCCGCCTCCGGTGCCCCGTACCGCCGGGATTCGCCCCGCGACCTGTGTCGTCCCGCCCCACGCCGCCCATCTGCAGCACCCGCACCATCCGCCGGTCGGCCGCCCCCGTCCTGGCCGGGACCGCACGGAACCGGCCCTCCCGGCCCCCTCCGGGCTGGGGTTCACTGGGCCGATCGGTGTAGATTCGTGACCAGTGCCAGACGTCGCTGCTGATGGCGGTCGGTCGGCCCGCCCCGCGGACCGGCCGAGGGAGAGAGGGCCTCCGACGGACTGCGCTGCGGCCAGGGGACAGGTGCGTCCGGAGAGGCGAGTCGGCCTCTGCGTACGCTCCTTCCGTCAGCTACCGCTGGCGAACCCCAGCCCGCGCCGCAGACTGCCCAGCCCGAAACCACGCGACGCTTCGAGGAGCAGCCCGCATGACGACAGCAGCCACCGGCCAGGACTTCAAGGTCGCCGACCTGTCCCTCGCCGCCTTCGGCCGCAAGGAGATCACCCTCGCCGAGCACGAGATGCCCGGTCTGATGGCGATCCGCAAGGAGTACGCCGCCGCGCAGCCGCTGGCCGGCGCCCGTGTCACCGGCTCGCTGCACATGACCGTGCAGACCGCCGTCCTGATCGAGACCCTGGTCGCCCTCGGCGCCGAGGTCCGCTGGGCGTCCTGCAACATCTTCTCCACCCAGGACCACGCCGCCGCGGCCATCGCCGTCGGCCCCAACGGCACCCCGGACAACCCCCAGGGCGTCCCGGTCTTCGCCTGGAAGGGCGAGACCCTCGATGAGTACTGGTGGTGCACGGAGCAGGCGCTGACCTGGCCGAACTCGCCCACCGGCGGCCCGAACATGATCCTGGACGACGGCGGCGACGCCACCCTCCTCGTCCACAAGGGCGTCGAGTACGAGAAGGCCGGCAAGGTCCCCGCCGTCGAGACCGCCGAGAGCGACGAGCACCGCGCCATCCTGGAGCTGCTCACCCGCACCCTCGCCGAGAACGCGCAGAAGTGGACCAAGCTGGCCTCGGAGATCCGCGGTGTCACCGAGGAGACCACCACCGGCGTGCACCGTCTCTACGAGATGCAGCGCGACGGCGAGCTCCTCTTCCCCGCGATCAACGTGAACGACGCCGTCACCAAGTCGAAGTTCGACAACAAGTACGGCTGCCGGCACTCCCTCATCGACGGCATCAACCGCGCCACCGACGTCCTGATCGGCGGCAAGACCGCCGTCGTCTGCGGCTACGGCGACGTCGGCAAGGGCTGCGCCGAGTCCCTGCGCGGCCAGGGCGCCCGCGTCATCATCACCGAGATCGACCCGATCTGCGCCCTGCAGGCCGCCATGGACGGCTACCAGGTCACCACCCTCGACGAGGTCGTCGAGACCGCCGACATCTTCGTCACCACGACCGGCAACAAGGACATCATCCTGGCGTCCGACATGGCGCGGATGAAGCACCAGGCGATCGTCGGCAACATCGGCCACTTCGACAACGAGATCGACATGGCCGGCCTGGCGAAGCTCCCCGGCATCGTCAAGGAAGAGGTCAAGCCGCAGGTCCACACCTGGACCCACCCCGACGGCAAGGTCCTGATCGTGCTGTCCGAGGGCCGCCTGCTCAACCTGGGCAACGCCACCGGTCACCCGTCCTTCGTGATGTCCAACTCCTTCGCGGACCAGACGCTGGCCCAGATCGAGCTGTTCACCAAGCCGGAGGAGTACCCGACCGACGTCTACGTGCTGCCCAAGCACCTGGACGAGAAGGTCGCCCGTCTCCACCTCGACGCCCTGGGCGTCAAGCTCACCGAGCTCCGCCCGGAGCAGGCCGCCTACATCGGCGTCTCCGTCGAGGGCCCGTACAAGCCCGACCACTACCGCTACTGATACCGAGCACCACGCTCCAGCAGCCGGTTGACCCAGGCCCTCGCCACTCACGGCGGGGGCCTGGCCCGTACCGGCCCGCACCGCCCCCGACGCGCACCGAACCGTCGCCGCTCGAAGGACTGCACCCCTCATGCCCCGCGGCCGCTACTCCCTCCACGATCCGCACGATCACACCCCCCTCGGTGAAGAACACTTCCACTGCGCCACCGGCCCCTCCGGCTGGCGCTACGTCTCCCAGATCACCGCCCCTTCCGGCGACCACATCGGCTCCGTCGACCTCACCCTCGACGACCTCGGCCGCCCCATCCGGCTCGAACTCCACGCCTCCGCCTGGCAGGTCCGCGGCGCCGCCCTGGACGGCGTCACCTGGGTACGCACCGACCCCACCGGCACCCACGCCACCGAAGGCAATGCCCGCGCCCACGCCTTCACCGGCGCGTCCCCCGCCTTCCTCATCGCCACCGCCCGGCTGCTGCGCCCGACCCTCGGCGCCGGCGCCGTCCGCGCCCGCCTCGTCGCCTTCACACCCCCCGTCCTCGCCCCCCGCACCCTCGATCAGTCCTGGGCCCTGCTCAACAGCACACCACACGCCACTGACAACGCCCCGCTCATCGCGGACGAGTACCAGGTCAACGACCTGGAGACCGGCGAACAGCACACCGTTCACCTCACCGGCGACGTGGTCCTCTCCGCCCCCGGCATCGAACTCGAATCCCTCGACTCCCCGCCGTCCACCTTCACCTGAGCCGGCTGCCGCCCAACCCTCACCTAGGCGGCGCGAACCCCGTACGCGGCGGCCGCGACTCCGACGGGGCAGCCGGCCCGGAAGCCACGGGCGCCGAGGGACCGGGAGAAACGGGCCCCGCCGAGGGACCCGAAGAAGGAGCGGGACCGGAAGACGGCGGCGAAGACGGCAGCGAGGGCGACGACCACGAAGCCCCCGGCGCAGCCCCTGCCGGAGCTCCCGAAGGCTCGAACGGCGGGGCGTAGACCCCATGACTCGCCGACGCCGCCCCGAACGCCCGCCGTGACTCCCGCCCCTGCCGCTCCCCGGCCACCGCCGCCAGGTACGCCGCCGGATGCACCCCCGCCGGCACCGGCACCCCGGTGAACCGCCGGAGATCCTCCGCCAGCCGCCCCGCCATCGCCGCCCCGACCTGCGCGTCCAGCTGCCCCATCCGCGCCAGGTACTGCCGGAGGGTCAGCCACCACGCGTCCGGCACCCGCGACAGATCCAGCGCCCCGAGCTCCGCCACCAGCCACGGAGGAGGCGGCGGCAGCGCAGCCCCCACCTCGGCCGCCGGCATCCGCTCCCGTATCACCAGCGTCCCGGCGAACACGTCCCCCACCCGGCGCCCCCGCGCCGACACCAGCGAGGCGATCGCCGCCACCACCCCCATGGTCAGCACGATCTCGATGGCCCCCATGGCGCCCCGCACCAGCGCGTGCCGGAACCGGATCGGCCCGCCGTCCTCCCGTACGACCCGCAGCCCGCAGATCACCTTGCCCAGCGACCGCCCATGGCTCAGCGTCTCGATCACGATCGGAATCCCGACCTGCACCAACAGGAACGCCGCCACCGACACGGCAGCCACCGCCGCGCTGTCCATCGACGACGTCGCGCTGACCAGCAGCATCGACACCGCGATGTACACGCTCCAGGCCACGGCCACATCGACCGCGATCGCCAGCCCCCGGCTCGGCAGCCTCGCCGGCCGCAGCCCCAGCACCACCGCTTCACCCGTGACGAGCTCACTCACGCCGCGCCCACTCCCTCTCGCTCCCCGAAACCCCGCCCGCACCACGCCGGGCCCGGCCAGTCTGCCAAGCTGACTGCGCACTCACCCACCACGGCGCTGCGAGGAGCGACCCCGTATGGACCTCGATGTCTTCATCGCGGCACACCGCGCCGAATGGGACCGCCTCGACGCCCTCCTGCACCGCAAGCGCCGCCTCACCGGCGCCGAGGCCGACGAACTGGTCGCCCTCTACCAACGCACCACCACCCACCTCTCCCTCCTCCTCTCCAGCGCCCCCGACCCCGCGCTGACCACCCGCCTGACCTCCCTGGTGGCCCGCGCCCGCAGTACGGTCACCGGCGCCCGCAAGGCTTCCTGGCGGGACACCGCGCGCTTCTTCACCACCGCCTTTCCGGCAGCGGTCTACCGCCTGCGCCACTGGTGGATCCCCACCGCGGTCCTCTCCACCGTGGTGGCCGCCCTCCTCGGCTGGTGGATAGCCGCCCACCCCGAGGTTCAGGCGGCCATCGGCGCCCCCGACGACCTCCGCGCCATGACCCGCCCCGGTGGCGAGTACGAGACGTACTACTCCAGCCACCCCGCCACTGCCTTCGCCGCCCAGGTATGGACGAACAACGCCCAGGCCGTCGCGATGTGCCTGGTACTCGGCGCCTTCCTCGGACTCCCCGTCCTCTGGATCCTCTTCCAGAACATGCTCAACCTCGGCGTCGGCATCGGCCTGATGTCCTCGGCGGGCCGCCTCGACACCTTCCTGGGCCTGATCCTTCCGCACGGCCTCCTGGAGCTGACCGCCGTCTTCATCGCCGCCGGCATCGGCCTCCGCCTCGGCTGGACCCTCATCGATCCGGGGCCCCGTACCCGCCGCGCCGCCCTGGCCGAGGAAGGCCGCTCGGCCCTCGGCGTGGCCATAGGACTCGCCGCCGTCCTCTTCGTCTCCGGCGCCCTCGAAGCCTTCGTCACCCCCTCCGGCCTGCCCACCTGGGCCCGCATCGGCATCGGCACCGCCACCGAGCTGGCGTTCCTGCTCTACGTGCACGTGCTGGGCGGCCGCGCGGTACGCGCCGGCGCCACAGGAGACCTCGACCCCTCCGATCGCGACGCCACCCTCCCCACCGCCGCGTGATGTGCGCAGAGCCCCGCTGACCTGCTAATCTCCTCTTCGCCCCGGCACCCGTTGACACGAGCCGTCGGGGGAGGTAGATTCGAACGGTTGCAACGAACTGGACAAGTTCATCAGCGACAGTTAGTCTCTTCTCCGCTTCGCCCAGAATCCAGAATTCGACGAAGCGCAACCGACTACTTACCGGAAGCCCCGGCCGATTCAATTCGCCCGAAACGCTTCTGATAAAGTCGGAAAAGCCAAAAGGCTAACCCCCCTCCGACGGGGAATCGGAAACGAATTCGGACCGGTCAACGGAACGAACAAGATCTGATAGAGTCGGAAAGGCCGAAAAGCGAAAGCGAAGCGGCCGAGCCCGCTCCAACAGGGCGCCGGAGACGGAAACGGATCTGGTAAGGTTGGAACCGCGAAGAAGCCGAAAGGCCGAAACGCACCGGCGAAAATCAGGACCGCGAGGATCTGATAGAGTCGGAAACGCAAGACCGAAGGGAAGCGCCCGGAGAGCCTGGTGAAACAGGCACAAAGGAAGCGTCCGTTCCTTGAGAACTCAACAGCGTGCCAAAAGTCAACGCCAGATATGTTGATACCCCGTCTACCGGACCGGATGGTCTGGTGACGAGGTTCCTTTGAAGAAAACACAGCGAGGACGCTGTGAACCGAGGGATTATTCCTCCCTCTGGTTCCGCTCAACGCGAGTGTTCGCCGGGAGTACCCGGAAGCATTCACGGAGAGTTTGATCCTGGCTCAGGACGAACGCTGGCGGCGTGCTTAACACATGCAAGTCGAACGATGAACCTCCTTCGGGAGGGGATTAGTGGCGAACGGGTGAGTAACACGTGGGCAATCTGCCCTTCACTCTGGGACAAGCCCTGGAAACGGGGTCTAATACCGGATACGACACGGGGTCGCATGACCTCCGTGTGGAAAGCTCCGGCGGTGAAGGATGAGCCCGCGGCCTATCAGCTTGTTGGTGGGGTGATGGCCTACCAAGGCGACGACGGGTAGCCGGCCTGAGAGGGCGACCGGCCACACTGGGACTGAGACACGGCCCAGACTCCTACGGGAGGCAGCAGTGGGGAATATTGCACAATGGGCGAAAGCCTGATGCAGCGACGCCGCGTGAGGGATGACGGCCTTCGGGTTGTAAACCTCTTTCAGCAGGGAAGAAGCGAAAGTGACGGTACCTGCAGAAGAAGCGCCGGCTAACTACGTGCCAGCAGCCGCGGTAATACGTAGGGCGCAAGCGTTGTCCGGAATTATTGGGCGTAAAGAGCTCGTAGGCGGCTTGTCGCGTCGGATGTGAAAGCCCGGGGCTTAACCCCGGGTCTGCATTCGATACGGGCAGGCTAGAGTTCGGTAGGGGAGATCGGAATTCCTGGTGTAGCGGTGAAATGCGCAGATATCAGGAGGAACACCGGTGGCGAAGGCGGATCTCTGGGCCGATACTGACGCTGAGGAGCGAAAGCGTGGGGAGCGAACAGGATTAGATACCCTGGTAGTCCACGCCGTAAACGTTGGGAACTAGGTGTGGGCGACATTCCACGTCGTCCGTGCCGCAGCTAACGCATTAAGTTCCCCGCCTGGGGAGTACGGCCGCAAGGCTAAAACTCAAAGGAATTGACGGGGGCCCGCACAAGCAGCGGAGCATGTGGCTTAATTCGACGCAACGCGAAGAACCTTACCAAGGCTTGACATACACCGGAAAACCCTGGAGACAGGGTCCCCCTTGTGGTCGGTGTACAGGTGGTGCATGGCTGTCGTCAGCTCGTGTCGTGAGATGTTGGGTTAAGTCCCGCAACGAGCGCAACCCTTGTTCTGTGTTGCCAGCATGCCCTTCGGGGTGATGGGGACTCACAGGAGACTGCCGGGGTCAACTCGGAGGAAGGTGGGGACGACGTCAAGTCATCATGCCCCTTATGTCTTGGGCTGCACACGTGCTACAATGGCCGGTACAATGAGCTGCGATACCGCGAGGTGGAGCGAATCTCAAAAAGCCGGTCTCAGTTCGGATTGGGGTCTGCAACTCGACCCCATGAAGTCGGAGTTGCTAGTAATCGCAGATCAGCATTGCTGCGGTGAATACGTTCCCGGGCCTTGTACACACCGCCCGTCACGTCACGAAAGTCGGTAACACCCGAAGCCGGTGGCCCAACCCCTTGTGGGAGGGAATCGTCGAAGGTGGGACTGGCGATTGGGACGAAGTCGTAACAAGGTAGCCGTACCGGAAGGTGCGGCTGGATCACCTCCTTTCTAAGGAGCATCTAGGCAGCTGCAAGGTTGTCCAGAGCCATAACGCAGGCGAGTGTCCTGCGGTGGTTAGCTCATGGGTGGAACGTTGACTACTCGGCACGGTCGGTTGGGATCATTAGTACTGCTTCGGCGTGGAACGTGAGTCTTCAACTGGTCGGGTCGGGCACGCTGTTGGGTATCTGAGGGTGCGAGCGTTGCTCGCCCTTCGCGATGCCGGCCCCAGTGAACTCAGCCTTCGGGTTGGGGTGGTGGGTGGCTGGTCGTTGCTTGAGAACTGCACAGTGGACGCGAGCATCTGTGGCCAAGTTTTTAAGGGCGCACGGTGGATGCCTTGGCACCAGGAACCGATGAAGGACGTGGGAGGCCGCGATAGGCCCCGGGGAGCTGTCAACCGAGCTTTGATCCGGGGGTGTCCGAATGGGGAAACCCGGCAGTCGTCATGGGCTGTCACCCGCTGCTGAACACATAGGCAGTGTGGAGGGAACGCGGGGAAGTGAAACATCTCAGTACCCGCAGGAAGAGAAAACAACCGTGATTCCGGGAGTAGTGGCGAGCGAAACTGGATGAGGCCAAACCAGTCACGTGTGATACCCGGCAGGGGTTGCGTGGTTGGGGTTGTGGGATCTCTTTTCTACAGTCTGCCGGCTGTGGGACGAGTCAGAAACCGTTGATGTAGGCGAAGGACATGCGAAAGGTCCGGCGTAGAGGGTAAGACCCCCGTAGCTGAAACGTCAGCGGCTCGTTTAAGAGACACCCAAGTAGCACGGGGCCCGAGAAATCCCGTGTGAATCTGGCGGGACCACCCGTTAAGCCTAAATATTCCCTGGTGACCGATAGCGGATAGTACCGTGAGGGAATGGTGAAAAGTACCGCGGGAGCGGAGTGAAATAGTACCTGAAACCGTGTGCCTACAAGCCGTGGGAGCGTCGCCATGCAGCTTGCTGCATGGTCGTGACTGCGTGCCTTTTGAAGAATGAGCCTGCGAGTTTGCGGTATGTTGCGAGGTTAACCCGTGTGGGGAAGCCGTAGCGAAAGCGAGTCCGAATAGGGCGTTGAGTAGCGTGCCCAAGACCCGAAGCGGAGTGATCTAGCCATGGGCAGGTTGAAGCGGAGGTAAGACTTCGTGGAGGACCGAACCCACCAGGGTTGAAAACCTGGGGGATGACCTGTGGTTAGGGGTGAAAGGCCAATCAAACTCCGTGATAGCTGGTTCTCCCCGAAATGCATTTAGGTGCAGCGTCGTGTGTTTCTTGCCGGAGGTAGAGCACTGGATAGGCGATGGGCCCTACCGGGTTACTGACCTTAGCCAAACTCCGAATGCCGGTAAGTGAGAGCGCGGCAGTGAGACTGTGGGGGATAAGCTCCATGGTCGAGAGGGAAACAGCCCAGAGCATCGACTAAGGCCCCTAAGCGTGTGCTAAGTGGGAAAGGATGTGGAGTCGCAGAGACAACCAGGAGGTTGGCTTAGAAGCAGCCACCCTTGAAAGAGTGCGTAATAGCTCACTGGTCAAGTGATTCCGCGCCGACAATGTAGCGGGGCTCAAGCACACCGCCGAAGTCATGTCATTGCAGCATTAGGACCAACGTCTGCTGTGATGGGTAGGGGAGCGTCGTGTGCCGGGTGAAGCAGCCGTGGAAACGAGTTGTGGACGGTTCACGAGTGAGAATGCAGGCATGAGTAGCGATACACACGTGGGAAACGTGTGCGCCGATTGACTAAGGGTTCCTGGGTCAAGCTGATCTGCCCAGGGTAAGTCGGGACCTAAGGCGAGGCCGACAGGCGTAGTCGATGGACAACCGGTTGATATTCCGGTACCCGCTTTGAAGCGCCAAACATTGAATCAGGCGATGCTAAGTCCGTGAAGCCGCCCTGAGCTCTTCGGAGCGTAGGGGAGTGGTGGAGCCGACGAACCAGACTTGTAGTAGGTGAGTGATGGGGTGACGCAGGAAGGTAGTCCAGCCCGGGCGGTGGTTGTCCCGGGGTAAGGGTGTAGGCCGTGTGGTAGGCAAATCCGTCACACGTTAAGGCTGAGACCTGATGCCGAGCCGATTGTGGTGAAGTGGATGATCCTATGCTGTCGAGAAAAGCCTCTAGCGAGTTTCATGGCGGCCCGTACCCTAAACCGACTCAGGTGGTCAGGTAGAGAATACCGAGGCGTTCGGGTGAACTATGGTTAAGGAACTCGGCAAAATGCCCCCGTAACTTCGGGAGAAGGGGGGCCATTGCTGGTGATGGAATTTTCTTCCTGAGCTGGTGGTGGCCGCAGAGACCAGCGAGAAGCGACTGTTTACTAAAAACACAGGTCCGTGCGAAGCCGTAAGGCGATGTATACGGACTGACGCCTGCCCGGTGCTGGAACGTTAAGGGGACCGGTTAGTCATGATTCGTCATGGCGAAGCTGAGAACTTAAGCGCCAGTAAACGGCGGTGGTAACTATAACCATCCTAAGGTAGCGAAATTCCTTGTCGGGTAAGTTCCGACCTGCACGAATGGCGTAACGACTTCTCGACTGTCTCAACCATAGGCCCGGTGAAATTGCATTACGAGTAAAGATGCTCGTTTCGCGCAGCAGGACGGAAAGACCCCGGGACCTTTACTATAGCTTGATATTGGTGTTCGGTTCGGCTTGTGTAGGATAGGTGGGAGACTGTGAAGCATCAACGCCAGTTGGTGTGGAGTCATTGTTGAAATACCACTCTGGTCGTGCTGGATGTCTAACCTGGGTCCGTGATCCGGATCAGGGACAGTGTCTGGTGGGTAGTTTAACTGGGGCGGTTGCCTCCTAAAGGGTAACGGAGGCGCCCAAAGGTTCCCTCAGCCTGGTTGGCAATCAGGTGTTGAGTGTAAGTGCACAAGGGAGCTTGACTGTGAGACTGACGGGTCGAGCAGGTACGAAAGTAGGGACTAGTGATCCGGCGGTGGCTTGTGGAAGCGCCGTCGCTCAACGGATAAAAGGTACCCCGGGGATAACAGGCTGATCTTCCCCAAGAGTCCATATCGACGGGATGGTTTGGCACCTCGATGTCGGCTCGTCGCATCCTGGGGCTGGAGTCGGTCCCAAGGGTTGGGCTGTTCGCCCATTAAAGCGGTACGCGAGCTGGGTTTAGAACGTCGTGAGACAGTTCGGTCCCTATCCGCTGTGCGCGTAGGAGTCTTGAGAAGGGCTGTCCCTAGTACGAGAGGACCGGGACGGACGAACCTCTGGTGTGCCAGTTGTTCTGCCAAGGGCATGGCTGGTTGGCTACGTTCGGAAAGGATAACCGCTGAAAGCATCTAAGCGGGAAGCCTGCTTCGAGATGAGGGCTCCCTCCCACTTGATGGGGTAAGGCTCCCAGTAGACGACTGGGTTGATAGGCCAGATATGGAAGCGCCGTAAGGTGTGGAGTTGACTGGTACTAATAGGCCGAGGGCTTGTCCTCAGTTGCTCGCGTCCACTGTGTAGGTTCTGAAGTAACGACCGTTGAGTCATGATTCCGGTTGGTTAACTTCATAGTGTTTCGGTGGTCATAGCGTTAGGGAAACGCCCGGTTACATTCCGAACCCGGAAGCTAAGCCTTTCAGCGCCGATGGTACTGCAGGGGGGACCCTGTGGGAGAGTAGGACGCCGCCGAACAATCTTTGTGGGAAGCCCCGCACCGTATGGTGCGGGGCTTTTCTGCGTTCAGGACTGGTGAGGGGGCGGTATACGATGAAGCATCTCTTTCGGTTGAGACCTTGTCCCAGGCTCGTGGTGCCGGCGGTGGAAGCGTGCGGTGGGTGCTGTCCGCGCCAAGCTCACCCAACTGAGGCCGGTCACTCATACTCTCCGGCTGCGGCTCACAGACGACTGAGGGCAAGAGGGTGGTGCACTCTCCTCACGTATGACCAGGAGCGGTCGCCGTGACGGAGGACACTGGGGGTGTCCCGCCGCCAGGTCTGTGGGCGGGGCGAGTGCTTGATACGTGAGGCGGCGTGTTTTACAGGCGGCCGGTGGACTTCAGGGTGAGGTAGGCGTCTGCGAGGTCGGGGGCCAGGTGGGCTGGGGTGGCGTCGATGACGGTGATGCCCTGGCGGCGGAGGCGGTCTGCGGTGTGGCGGCGCGCGGCGATGGCCTGCTCTGCGGCTGCTGCGGCGTAGACGGCCTGGGGGGAGTGGCGGCCGGCGGCCATTTCCTCGATGCGGGGATCGGCTACGGCGGCGACGATGACTTCGTTGCGCTGCGTGAGGCTGGGCAGGACGGGCAGGAGGGCCTCTTCGACGGGGGCCGCGTCCAGGCCGGTGAACAGGACGATCAGGGAGCGGCGCGAGGTGCGGCGATGGATTTCGGCGGCCAGGCCGCGGGCGTCCGCCTCGACGAGTTCGGCTTCGAGGGGCGCAAGGGCGTCGGTCAGGGCCGGGAGAAGATCGCGGGCGGTGCGGCCCTGCACGGAGGCGCGGATGCGACGGTCGTAGGCGAGGAGATCGACGTGGTCGCCGGCGCGTGCGGCCAGCGTGCCGAGCAGCAGGGCCGCGTCCATGGAGGCGTCGAGGCGGGGGATGTCGCCGATACGGGCGGCCGAGGTGCGGCCGGTCTCGAGGACGAGCAGGATGCGGCGGTCGCGTTCGGGGCGCCAGGTGCGGACGGCGAGGTCCTGTCGGCGGGCGGAGGCGCGCCAGTCGATGGAGCGGGTGTCGTCGCCGGGGGTGTAGTCGCGGAGGCTGTCGAACTCGGTGCCCTCACCGCGCGTCAGGAGACTGGTGCGGCCGTCGAGTTCGCGGAGCCGTGCGAGCTTGGCGGGGAGGTGTTTGCGGCTGGTGAAGGGAGGCAGGACGCGCAGGGTCCACGGGACGTGGTGACTGCCCTGTCGCGCTGCCAGGCCGAGGGGGCCGTAGGAGCGGACGGTGACGCGCACGGCGTGGTGGTCGCCGCGTCGGGTGGGGTGGAGGGTGGTCGTCAGGCGTCGGCGCTCGGCTGGGGGGAGGCGGACGGTGTGGCGGGAGGCGGCGATGTCCGAGCCGGGGTGGAAGGAGCTCGGGGGCCAGGCGTCGCGGACGTGGGCGCGCAGCGTACGACCGCTCGGGTTGGTGAGAGTGAGGTGGGTGTGGGCTTCGCCTGTTAGTCGAACGGTTGTTTCACCGGTTCGGGTGAAACGGAGCTTTCGCACTGGCGCGGCGAGCGCGAGGTCGCACAAAATTGCTATCAGCAAGGCGAGTTGCACGATCGCGATGCCGAGCCAGCTGGGCAGCACGAAGCCGACGAGCAGGGCTCCGAGTGCGGAGACGAGGGCGGTGCGTCCGGTGAGGGTCACGGTGTCGCCTCAGCGGGGGACGGGGAGATGTGCGAGCACGGCGTTGATCACGGAGTCTGCGGTGACTCCTTCCATCTCCGCTTCGGGGCGGAGCTGGATGCGGTGGCGCAGCGTGGGGAGCGCAAGGGCCTTCACGTCGTCAGGGGTGACATAGTCGCGGCCGGTGAGCCACGCCCAGGCGCGTGACGTGGAGAGCAGGGCAGTGGCGCCTCGGGGGGAGACGCCGAGAGAGAGCGAGGGGGATTCGCGAGTGGCACGGCAGATATCGACGATATAGCCGGTGACTTCGGGGGATACCGAGGTCTTCGCGACGGCGGCTCGGGCCGCGTCGAGGTCGGCGGCGGAAGCGACGGGGCGAAGTCCGGCGGCGTTCAGGTCGCGGGGGCTGAAGCCGGCCGCGTGACGGGTGAGGATGTCTATCTCGTCCTGCCGCTCGGGCAGCGGGACCGTCAGCTTCAGCAGAAAACGGTCGAGTTGGGCCTCGGGCAGCGGATAGGTGCCCTCGTACTCCACGGGGTTCTGCGTGGCGGCGACCAGGAACGGCTCGGGAAGGGGACGGGCTGTTCCGTCGACCGTGACCTGACGCTCTTCCATGGCTTCCAGCAGGGAGGCCTGGGTCTTGGGGGGCGTGCGATTGATCTCGTCGGCCAGCAGCAGATTGGTGAAGACGGGGCCCGCCTGGAAGGAGAACTCCGCGCTGCGGGCGTCGTAGACCAGTGAGCCCGTCACATCACTCGGCATCAGGTCAGGGGTGAACTGCACCCGCTTGGTCTCGAGTTCGAGGGCGGTCGACAGGGCGCGTACGAGAAGGGTCTTGGCGACACCGGGGGCGCCTTCGAGGAGTACGTGACCGCGGCAGAGGAGGGCGACGACCAGCCCGGTGACGGCGGGGTCCTGGCCAACGACGGCCTTGGCTATCTCGGTGCGCAGGGCCTCGAGGGAGGCTCGGGCGCTGTCAGCGGTCGGGGTGCTCACGGGGGGCGTGCCTCTCTTGGGAAACGATCGAGGATTCGAGTGCGTCGAGCTGGTCGGCCAGCTGCACCAGGGCCCGGTCGTCCGCGGGGGCCGGGCCGAAGAGCAGGGTGTGGAGATCTGTCCCGGTGTCAGCGTGAACGGTCAAGTGGGTGTGGAGGGCCGGGAGAAGACGGTCAGGAGCGTGGGCGTGTGTGGGTGGCACGCCGAGGAGGGGGGCGAGCCGGGTGCGGGTTGCGGAGCGCAGGACGGTTGCGGCCCGGTCGCGGGCGCCGGCCTGTTCGTAGAGGCGGGCGTGGCCCTCGGTGGTCTCGGCGGCGGGGACGGTGACGGGGAGTCTTTCGGGGACGAGCGGGCCGAGCCGGCGGGCGCGCCAGACGGCTGCGAGGCCGGCGGCGATGGTCAGTTGGAGCAGGGCCCAGCTCCAGCCGGAGGGGATGAGATCGAGGAAGCTGCGCTGGTCATGAGCGGATGACGGGTCGCTCACGGAGGGGAGGTACCAGATCAGATGGTGGTGAGCACCGAGGAGTTGAAGGGCGAGCGAGGCGTTGCCGTGCTCGGCGAGGTGTTGGTTGTAGAGGAAGTCGGCGGAGCCGAGGAGGACGGTGTCGCGGCCGTTGCCGGCGGCCGGCAGGCGAAGCAGGGTGGGCCGGCCCCTGACGGGGTAGCAGCGGTCGGTGCGCTCGTCGGAAGTGGTGTAGCGAAGGCCGCCGAGGAGCACGCTGCCGGCGCGGTGTGCGTCGGGCAGGGAACAGGCGGGCTTGCGCGGGGAGTTGCCCGTTGCGGGTTGGGCCTGGACGCCGGGGGCGAAGGTCCAGAGGGAAGCCGAGCCGGGGGTGAGCAGGACGGTGCGCCCGGCGGCGTGAGCGGTTGCGGTGTGCAGGGCCGTCAGCTGCTTCTGCGTCAGGACGTCGGGGTCGGTGATGAGCAGGGTGGTGCCGGGGCCGGATGCGCGGGCCGCCTCCTCGGAGGTGGTCACGACCTGGAGGGAGACGCCTTGGCCGGCGAGGAGCCGGGCGAGCGCACGGCTGCCGGAGCGGTCCGCCGAGCGGGGGTCGAGCCGGCCGTGCTGTTCACCGGACTGCAGGGCGGCGAGGATCACTCCGCTGATGACGAGGAGGAGCAGCGCGACCAGGGGACCTCGGGAGCGGGTCCACAGTCGGCGCGCGGTGAGCGAGGGCGCGGGGGCCTCCGGGGCAGCCGTGGTCATCCGCGGCTCCACGTCGGGGTGGTGGCCAGGTCGGGCTTGGCCTGCTGGAGCTCGGTGTCGAGGGTGGTCAGGAAGGCGTATGCCTGTTCCGTGCCGGGTCGGCCGCCGTATGTGACGTCGTCGAAGGTGCGGGCGGCGGTGCGGAGTTGGTCGGCGTACCGGGGGAGTGTCAGGCCGGCCTCGGTGGCGGCCTCGTCGGCGGTGCGGCCGGCGGCGGGGGTGAGCAGGGTGCGTTCCTCGAGGGAGAGGACGAGGGCGCGCATGCGGTCCTGGACGGCCTGGCTCCAGTGGCCTGCGGCGGCGTGCCGTTCGGCGGCCGCGCGGTGTTCGGCGGCGGTCCGGGGGGTGTCGGAGAAGAGCGCGCCGCTGGTGGTCGGGGTGCGGCGTACCGCGCCGAGGCGCAGCCGGAGGGCGACGACGAGCAGCAGGACGAAGGCGGCGATGGCGAGGAGGCCGATCCAGCCGCCCGGTGTGGCGCCGGCTGCCGCGCCGAAGAGGTCGTCGACGCGGTCCCAGAGCCAGTTGAGGGCGCGCTGGATCGGGTTGGGGTCGTGCTGGTGGTACCGGGGGTCGGACAGTTCGCGCTCGGCCGCCTCGCGGGCGGGGAGGCGCGGTGTCCGCACCGGTATGTCGTCGTCGGAGCGCGCTGTGAGTGACCCGAGCGCGGCCATGTTCCCCCCTGTTGTCACCGCATCAGCTTCCCGGTGCGGCGTCGGGACCGGCGTCGTCCGCAGTGGTGGCGGGGGCGGTCGGAGTGTGTGTGGTCGGGACGTCTGCGGCCGGTGCGTCGGTGGGGGCGTCGGCGCCGTATCCGGGGAGGCCGGCGGCGCGGGCCAGTTCGAGGTCGAGGGCCTCGCGGCGGATGCGCTGGTCCACGTAGAGGAGTGCGGTGACGCCGGCGCTGATCGGGAAGGTGATGGTGGAGCTGATCACGGCGCCGATGCCCAGCACGATCAGGAACGACCAGCCGGTGTTGTCGCTGGTGCCGTTCGCCCAGTCCAGGATGCTCTCACCGCCGATGACGAAGGCGACGATGGTGGCCGGGATCTGGATGATGAACTCGACGATGGCGACCAGGAGGTAGGCCAGCAGCTGGACGCCCAGCACCCGCCACCAGGAGCCGCGTACGAGCTTGGCGGAGCGTCGCATGGAGGCGATGACGCCCTGCTTCTCCAGCATCAGTGCGGAGGAGGCGAGGCTGTAGCGGACCCACAGCCAGATGCCGACGGCGGAGGCGGCGATCCCTCCGAACACGGTGAGGAGCAGGCCCAGGTCCAGCGTGGCGAAGGCGGTGACGAGGAGGCCGGGGGTCAGGCCGACGGCGAAGACGGTCGTGATGAGGAGGGGCAGCAGCACCAGCAGGCCGAGGAGGCGCGGGAGTTGGCCGCGGGCGTCGCGCCAGGCTTCGCCGGCCGTCACGGAACGGCCGAGGACGGCGCGGCTCACGATCATGGTGAGCAGTCCGGTGGCGATGATGGTGGCGAGGAGCCCGATCACCGAGGTGAGGGCGGTTCCGGCGAGCGAGTTCCCGGCCTGGCGCATGGTTTCGCGGACCGGCGGGACGTTGCTGCTGGAGATCGTGGGCGCGCGGCCGGCGTTCCGGAACCACAGGCCGGTGACGACGGTGATGGCCGTCTGCGAGACGACTGCGACGATCAGCGATATGCCGAGCACGGTGCGCCAGTGGGCCCGCATGGTGGCGACCGCGCCGTCGAGTATCTCCCCGACACCGAGCGGGCGGAGCGGGATGACGCCGGGCTTGGCCGCCGGAGGCACCGGGGACCAGCCCCACGGGGCCTGCGGGCCGGGGGCCGGGTGGTGGCCGCCCCAGCCGGGCTGGCCGGTGCCGGACGAGGCGCGGGCGCGGTCGCCGGAGGCGGACCGGCCGCTGCGGTCTCCGGGACCGCTCTGGCCGGGGATGCCGGCGGGGGCCGACCACTGGCCGGCGGGCGGTTGTTGCTTGGACCAGTTCGGCGGGGTCGGCTGCTCGGCGGCGCCGGGGCGGTCGTCCGTTCCGGAGGCCTGGTCGGGCTGCTCCGGTGTGCCGCGGCCCGGCTCGTCGGAGGGGGTGGATCCGGGCGAGGCCCAGCCCGGAGAGTTGTTCATCGTCGCTCCTTCTTGCTGCCGGCCCGCCGTGGCGGCCGGGGTCCGGGGTCCGCGGTGGCAGTCATCGTGTCATGGCGCCGTGCGTTGTGTACCCGGGCCCTGAGAGTGAGAGGACCTTCTGTTCGAGGGGCGGTCGGCGGCAGACTGAGGGGATGGGCGATCAGTACGAGGTATCCGAGGTGGGCGCCGGGACGCTCACGATCCCGTCGCTGCGCTGGGAGGAGCTGCCGGAGGGGCCTGTCGTGGTCCTCCTTGATCAGACCCGGCTGCCGGTGGAAGAGGTCGAGCTGGTCTGTACGGACGTGCCGGCGCTGGTCGAGGCGATCTGTTCGCTGGCCGTGCGGGGGGCGCCGCTGCTGGGTATCGCGGGCGCCTATGGCGTGGCGCTGGCCGCGGCGCGGGGCTTCGACGTGGAAGAGGCCGTGGAGGCGCTGGCGCAGGCCCGGCCGACCGCGGTCAATCTGGGCTACGGCGTGCGGCGGGCGGCGAATGCGTACCGGGTGGCGGTGGCCGACGGGGCCGGAGCGCCGGAGGCGGCGGCCGCGGCGCTGGTCGAGGCCCGGGCCGTGCACGCGGAGGACATCGCGGCCAGTGCGCGGATGGCGGAGCACGGTATGGCGTTGCTGGGCGAGCTGCTGCCGGGCGGCGGTCACCGGATTCTCACGCACTGCAACACGGGCGCGCTGGTGTCCGGGGGCGAGGGCACCGCCCTGGCGGTGGCGCTGGCGGCGCACCGGGCCGGTGAGCTGCGCCGGCTGTGGGTGGACGAGACGCGGCCACTGTTGCAGGGGGCGCGGCTGACCGCCTACGAGGCGGCGCGGGCCGGTATGGCGTACACGGTGCTGTCGGACGGGGCGGCCGGGTCGCTGTTCGCCGGTGGTGAGGTGGACGCGGTGCTGATAGGCGCGGACCGCATCGCGGCGGACGGCTCGGTCGCCAACAAGGTCGGCAGCTATCCGCTGGCGGTGCTGGCGCAGTACCACCACGTTCCGTTCGTGGTGGTGGCGCCGACGAGCACGGTGGATCTGGAGACCGAGGAGGGCGCGGACATCGAGGTGGAGCAGCGGCCGGGGCAGGAAGTGACGGAGTTCTCGTTGCCGGCGGCGCAGGGTGCCGGGGCGGTCCCGGGGGCCGGTGTGCCGGTGGCGCCGTTGGGCGCACAGGCCTACAACCCGGCCTTCGACGTGACTCCGCCGGAGCTGGTGACGGCGATCGTGACGGAGGCCGGAGTGGTCTCCCCGGTCACCCGGGACCGGCTGGCGGAGGTGTGTTCCACGTCACGATGGAGTAAGTCACGATCAGGTAATGGGATGATGGCCGAATGAAGGGACGCGTCCTGGTCGTCGACGACGACACCGCACTGGCAGAGATGCTCGGCATTGTGCTGCGTGGCGAAGGCTTTGAACCGTCGTTCGTGTCGGACGGTGACAAGGCCCTGGCCGCCTTCCGTGAGACCAAGCCGGATCTCGTCCTGCTCGACCTGATGCTGCCCGGACGGGACGGCATCGAGGTGTGCCGGCTGATCCGCGCGGAGTCCGGCGTGCCGATCGTCATGCTGACCGCCAAGAGCGACACGGTCGATGTGGTGGTCGGGCTCGAGTCGGGCGCGGACGACTACATCGTCAAGCCGTTCAAGCCCAAGGAGCTGGTGGCCCGGATCCGGGCGCGGCTGCGGCGTTCGGAGGAGCCGGCGCCCGAGCAGCTGGCCATCGGTGACCTGGTCATCGATGTGGCGGGCCACTCGGTCAAGCGCGACGGCCAGTCGATCGCGCTGACCCCGCTGGAGTTCGATCTGCTGGTGGCGCTGGCGCGCAAGCCGTGGCAGGTGTTCACCCGTGAGGTGCTGCTGGAGCAGGTCTGGGGCTATCGGCACGCCGCGGACACCCGGCTGGTCAATGTCCATGTGCAGCGGCTGCGCTCGAAGGTCGAGCGGGATCCGGAGCGTCCGGAGATCGTGGTGACCGTGCGCGGGGTCGGCTACAAGGCCGGACCCAGCTGAGATGGTCCGGGACGGTTCGGCCCCGGAGGGAAAGCGGGGGCGCACCGTCGGCACGACGGGTGATGTGTCCTTTTCGGGAAGATTGGTTGCTCGGTTGCTGCGCGGTGGCCAGCTGCTGCCCGACGGCGCGGTGAGCGGCCCGGTCCACCCCTTGCTGCGGCTTTTCAGCCGGTGGGTGCGGCGGCCGCTGCTGCCCGCCCTGCGGCTGTGGCGCCGCAACATCCAGCTGCGGGTCGTGGCGACCACCCTGCTCATGTCCCTCGCCGTCGTGCTGCTGCTCGGCGTCGTGGTCGTCGGCCAGGTCCGTAACGGCCTGCTCACGGCCAAGGCACAGGCCGCGCAGAGCCAGGCCGTGGGCGGCTTCAGCGTCGCCCAGAAGATGGCCGACGGCGCCGACGACACCCGTACCGACGACACCGCCCGGACCGGCAACCGCGGCACCCAGGACTCCGCGACCTGGCTGACCGGCCTGGTCGAACAGCTCGCCAGCGGCGGCCAGGGCGTCTTCTCCGTAGTGGCGCTCAGCTCAGACTCCGACGAGCCGTTCGGCGACTCCAGCCCCGGCACCCGCGGGCCGCGCGCCTCCGGGGACGTCGATCCGGAGCGGAGCGTACCGGCCGAGCTGCGGCGGAAGCTGGACACCAAGTCCGGCACGTTCCGGCAGTACACCCAGATCAAGCGCATCGGGTCGGACGACGGCGTGCCGGCGCTGATCATCGGCAAGCGGCTCAACGACGTCAACAGCAACCAGTACCAGCTCTACTACCTCTTCCCGTTCAGCCAGGAGGAGGAGTCGCTCAAGCTGGTGACGGGCACCCTCGCGACGGCCGGCGTCTTCGTGGTGATCCTGCTCGGCGCGATCGCCTGGCTGGTGGTGCGGCAGGTCGTCACGCCCGTACGGATGGCCGCGGGCATCTCCGAACGGCTGGCCGCCGGCCTCCTCCAGGAGCGGATGAAGGTCACCGGCGAGGACGACATCGCCCGGCTCGGCGAGTCCTTCAACAAGATGGCGCAGAACCTCCAGGTCAAGATCCAGCAGCTGGAGGAGCTGTCCCGGATGCAGCGCCGCTTCGTCTCCGACGTCTCGCACGAGCTGCGGACGCCGCTGACGACGGTGCGGATGGCGGCCGACGTCATCCACGACGCCCGCGACGAGTTCGACCCCGCCACGGCACGCTCCGCCGAGCTGCTGCGCGGCCAGCTCGACCGCTTCGAGTCGCTGCTCGCCGAACTGCTGGAGATCAGCCGATTCGACGCCGGTGCGGCCGCGCTGGAGGCCGAGCCGATAGACCTGCGCGATGTGGTGCACCGCGTCATCGAGGGCGCCGAACCGCTCGCCGAGCGCAAGGGCAGCCGCATCGTGGTGCGCGGTGCCGAGCAGCCGGTGATCGCCGAGGCCGACCCCCGCCGCGTGGAGCGGGTGCTGCGCAATCTCGTCGTCAACGCCGTCGAACACGGAGAGGGCCGCGACGTCGTCGTACGGCTGGCATCCGCGGGCAGCCGTAGTGGCGGCGCGGTGGCCGTCGCGGTGCGCGACTACGGCGTCGGGCTCAAGCCCGGCGAGGCCACCCGCGTCTTCAACCGCTTCTGGCGCGCCGACCCGGCCCGGGCCCGCACCACGGGCGGCACCGGACTCGGCCTGTCCATCGCCGTCGAGGACGCCCGGCTGCACGGCGGCTGGCTCCAGGCGTGGGGCGAGCCGGGCGGCGGCTCCCAGTTCCGGCTGACGCTGCCCCGTACGGCCGGCGAGCCGCTGCGCGGGTCCCCGATACCCCTGGAACCGGAGGACTCCCGGCGTAACCTCGCCGGCCGAGCCGGCGCCGGACGGACGGGTGCCGCGGCAGGCCAGAAGGCCTCCACGATCCCCGTCCAGGCGCGCGCCGCGCAGCCCGGCGGCACGGCATCGCTCAGCTCCGCGTCGTCCGCGGCCCGGCCGGTCGCCGATCCCACGGCGCTGCCCGGGGACGGAACCCGCGTGGTGCCGCAGAGCGGGGGCGCACGGAGCGAACGGGCCGCGCACGACGAAGGCGCGCACCTCGACGAAACGGTCCCCCGGGGCGGGGCCGAGCAGGACACCGGACGGGGTGGGGAACGGGAAGGCGGACGGCGTGGACACTGAGCGCGGAAACGAGCGCGGGGTGGGGCCCACGTCCCGGAAGCTCACCGGTCAGCACCCGTCGGAGCACACCCGTCGGAAAGCCCGTGGGACGAGCGGGCCGGCGCGGAAGCTGGCGCTGCTCGGGGGCGCGTCCGTGCTGCTCGCCGGCTGCGCCTCCATGCCGGACAACGGCGACGTCACGGCCGTCGACCAGTCGCCGCGCTCCGAGGGCGACTCGCAGGTCCGGGTCTACGGCGTGCCCCCGCAGGACGGCGCCCAGCCCACCAACATCGTGCGCAGCTTCCTCGACGCGACGACCAGCGACGAGGCGGACTTCCGCACGGCCACGCAGTACCTGGCCAAGTCGGCACGGCGTACCTGGCGGCCGTTCCAGGTCACCAAGGTGCTCCAGGAACGGCCGAAACCCGAACCGAAGGTGCAGCCCAACCGCGAGGACGCGAACGGCTACTCCGTCACGCTGTCCGGCAGCCAGATCGCGACGGTGGACGACAACCACGCGTACACCCCCGAGGAGCGGCCGTACCGCCAGACGATCCACCTCATCAAGGAGGGGGGTCAGTGGCGGATCGACCGGCTGCCGAACGGAGTGGTGCTCGGGCTGTCCGACTTCCAGCGCATCTACCGCTCCGTCAACAAGTACTACTTCGCCTCCTACGAGTCGGAGTCGGAGGAGCCGAAGGCCAGCCGCGACGTGCTCGTCGCGGACCCGGTCTACCTGCGCCAGCGGATAAAGCCGATCACGGCCAGTGTGCAGGCGCTGCTGTCCGGCCCCACCGACTGGCTGAACCAGGTGACGACCTCGGCGTTCCCGCCCGGCACCCGGCTCGCCGCGCACGACCTGGCGCTGGACGACTCCAACGGCCTGCGGGTCAAGCTCAGCAAGGAGGCGGTGAGCACCGACACCGACCAGTGCAGGCGGATGGCGGCTCAGCTCTTCTTCACCGTCCAGGACATGACGCGCGCCTCGAAGATCAGCGATGTCGAACTCCAGGACAACAACGGCAACTCGCTGTGCACGCTCTCCCAGGACCAGGCCGAACGCGACTTCGCGCCGGCGCCGCTGACCGGGCACTCCGCCAAGGAGTACTTCATCGACGCCGACCACAGGGTGGTCGCCATGTCGGACTCGGCGACCGAACCGACGCCGGTGCGCGGAGCGTTCGGCACCGGCAAGACCCCGCTGCGCTCGGTGGCCATCTCGCGCGGTGAGAACACCGCGGCGGGGGTGTCGAGCGACGGCCGGTCCCTGTACGTGGCCGCCCTGGAGGACGGCATCGAGCGTGGCGCGCCACTGATGACGAGCACCGGCTCGGCCAAGAACCCCGACGAGGGCCTGACCGCGCCGAGCTGGGACGGCCTGGGAGACCTGTGGGTCGCGGACCGCGATGCGCACGGTTCCCGGCTGCTGCGGATGCGCGAGGGCAAGGGCGACCCGGAGCGGGTGGCGGTGCCCGGTCTCGGCGGACGGAGGATCAAGGCGATCAAGGTGGCCGCGGACGGCATCCGGATCGCGATGCTCGTCGAGGACAAGGGGCGCACCACGCTGCAGCTCGGCCGGGTCGAGCGCCGCGGCAGCTCGGCGCATCCGGTGCTGTCGGTGGAGGAACTGCGGCCGATCGCCCCGCAGTTGGAGGACGTGGTGGCCGCCTCCTGGGCGGGCGGCAGCCGGCTGGTGGTCGTCGGCCGGGAGTCCGGCGGGGTGCAGCAGATGCAGTACATGGAGACCGACGGTTCGGCCTCCGACGCGCAGACGCTGCCCGGGGTCAACGGCGTGAAGGCGGTGGCGGCCTCGGAGGACGAGGCCCGACCGCTGATCGCCGACGCCACGGAGGGCATCGTGCGGCTGCCTCCGGACGCGAACTGGAAGACCGTGGCGAAGGACGGGACGGCACCGGTTTATCCCGGGTGACGATCCGCTTCTGTTCCTCCGCCGGCTTTGGCTCCTTGGTCGTTTTCGGTTTCCTCTTGTCGGTTCGCCTTGTCGGTTCGCCTTGTCGGTCGGTCTTGTTCGTCGGCCTCAAGTTGGTCGGTTTGCCTGGCTTCGGTGACCCCCCTGGTTCCCTTGGTTCCCTTGGTTCCCTGATCCCGCGTGGTCTCCTGATCCCACGTGGTCCCGTGACCGCCGGTGACCAGCGGGGTTCGTGCTGACGTCACGCGGCCGGCGGCCGGTCCGCAGAGTTATCCACAGGGGTGGTGAGCGCCGGTGGACCGCGGGACAGTGGATCCATGCAGGGGGTGTGGCGCGAACTGGCCGGCCTGGTGTTGCCGGTCGCCTGTGCGGGGTGTGGCCGACCGCGTACGGAGCTGTGCGGTCGGTGCCGTCGGGCGCTGGGGAGGGACGGCCGAGGGGCACGGCGGGTTCGGCCGCGGCCGGCGCCGCCGGGGCTGCCCGGGGTGTGGGCGGGCGCGCCGTACGCCGACGAGGTGCGGGCGGTGCTGCTCGCGCACAAGGAGCGCGGCGCCCTGCGGCTGGCCGGGCCGCTGGGGTGGGTGCTGGCCGGGGCGGTGCGGGGGCTGTGGCGCGGCGGTGAGCCGCTGGTGCTGGTGCCGGTGCCCTCGGCCCGCAGGTCCGTGGCGGGCCGGGGGCATGATCCGGTGCGCCGGATCGCCCTGGCGGCAGCCCGCGAGCTGCGCCGGCCTGCGCTGGCGGCTGCGGCGGCTGCTCCGACTGCCGCTGCTGCGACGGGGACGGGGGTGGGGGAGGGGGCGGGGGCCCCACCCAGAGCCCACGTCCTCCCCGCCCTCCACCAGCTTCGCCCCGTGGCTGATCAGGCGGGGCTGAGCGCCCCGGAGCGGCTGGCGAATCTGGCCGGGGCCCTGGGCGTGCGGCGCGGGGCCGAGCGGCTGCTGAGCGGGCAGCCAGTGGTGCTGGTGGACGACCTGGTCACGACGGGGGCAACGCTCGCCGAGGCGGCCCGGGCGGTCACGGGGGCGGGGGGCCGGGTGATTGGCGCGGCGGTGGTGGCGGCGCCCACCAGCAGCTTCGAGCACGCCACCGGCCACAGCGCGGCCGCCGACCACAGCGTTGCCACCGGCCACAGCGCGGCCACCGGCCACAGTGTTGCCACCAACCACAGCACGGCCACCGGCCACAGCTTCGCCACCGGCCGCAGTCCCAGCACCGGCGCCCCCGGCACGGCCGACAGCGCCCCCGGTACGGCCGACAGCGCTCCCGGCACGGCTGGCAACGGCCCCAGCACTGACGACAGCGGCCCCCGCACGCCCCGCAGGCGTGACGGCACCCCTGCCAGTCGTTCCGGCATCGCCGAGATCTATCACGGCGTGGCCGGTCGCCGGAGAAATTCAACCGGCAAGTAGCAATTTCAACGGGCAAGTAGTTGAGGAGGAAAAATCACTCAAACGGACCCGAGGGCTGCGAGGGGGTGCCGACAACAGCCCAGGAGAGCTATGTTCGGTTGTGAGGACTTGGCGGACGTTTTGCCTCGGATGTCGCGATGGATGCGTTCAGGGGCGCCAGCGGCGACCCTGAAAAATGGGGGAGTGGAGATCGTGCCGTGTGGGGAGGAGGAGGTGAAAGTGCCAAGTCCGAGGCTTCGGCACCCACCGGAGCCTGGTGCAAGAAGGAATCGCCCCGCTCGCCGAGCGGTGCGATCCGGGAACGGAGTTCTGCGTGGACATCGTCGTCAAGGGCCGCAAGACCGAGGTGCCCGAGCGGTTCCGTAAGCACGTGGCCGAGAAGCTGAAGCTGGAGAAAGTCCAGAAGCTCGACGCCAAGGTGATCAGCTTGGACGTCGAGGTGTCCAAGGAGCACAACCCGCGGCAGGCCGACCGTTCCGACCGAGTGGAGATCACGCTTCGCTCCCGTGGCCCGGTGGTCCGGGCCGAGGCGGCCGCAGCCGATCCCTACGCCGCGCTGGACCTGGCTACCGCAAAGCTGGAGGCGCGCCTGCGCAAGCAGCACGACAAGCGCTTCTCACGCCGCGGCAACGGGCGCATTCCGGCGAGTGAGGTCGCCGTCAGCGTCCCCGGCGTCGCGAGCCTCAACACCAACGGCGAACTCGCCACCGAAGCCGAAGAGTCGGTGCCGACCACGAGGATGGGATCGATCGACGTCCAGGGTGAAGGACCCCTGATCGTCCGCGAGAAGACCCACTCGGCCGCACCGATGTCGCTCGACCAGGCGCTCAACGAGATGGAATTGGTCGGACACGACTTCTATCTCTTCGTCGACGCCGACACCAAGCTGCCGAGTGTCGTCTACCGGCGGCACGCATACGACTATGGCGTCATCCACTTGAACCCCGATTCGTTCGGGGAGGAGGAGCCCGGCGGCGCAGGGGGCGCGCTGGGCGGCTGAACCCCACCCGCTCGGTGCCCCCGGCGTACGCCCGGGGGCACCATCGTGCCCGGAGATGGCAGGAGTTGAAGCCGTATAGTGTTTGTGCCAGCCAGGCAGCATGTGGGCACCAAACGGCGACATGCCGGGGAGGCGGTCGTATGGCGTTGATCGGGCTGGCCGCAGGGGGCTGTTGTCAACCAGCCTTATTTCCAAGCTCTGGCCTTCCGGCCGAGTAGTTGACGGGGAGGATCCATGGGGGAAAGTTTCGGGCCCGTGCGCGGTGACGCGGACGACGACAGCGGAGTCGGGGGCGACGACGGCGCCGGCCGGTCCGTGAGCGTGCCGCGCAAGGAGCCGATCAGGGTCCTGGTGGTGGACGATCACGCGCTCTTCCGGCGGGGCCTGGAGATCGTGCTGGCCCAGGAAGAGGACATCCAGGTCGTCGGCGAGGCGGGGGACGGTGCGGAGGCGGTCGACAAGGCCGCTGATCTGCTGCCGGACATCGTGCTGATGGACGTGCGGATGCCCAAGCGCGGCGGGATCGAGGCGTGCACCTCCATCAAGGAGGTGGCCCCCAGCGCGAAGATCATCATGCTCACGATCAGCGACGAAGAGGCCGATCTCTACGACGCGATCAAGGCCGGCGCCACCGGCTACCTCCTCAAGGAGATCTCCACCGACGAGGTGGCGACCGCCATCCGGGCCGTCGCGGACGGCCAGTCGCAGATCAGCCCGTCGATGGCGTCGAAGCTCCTGACGGAGTTCAAGTCGATGATCCAGCGGACGGACGAGCGCCGGCTGGTGCCGGCGCCCCGGCTCACCGACCGTGAGCTGGAGGTCCTCAAGCTCGTCGCCACGGGCATGAACAACCGTGACATCGCCAAGGAACTCTTCATCTCCGAGAACACCGTGAAGAACCACGTCCGCAACATCCTGGAGAAGCTGCAGTTGCACTCCCGGATGGAGGCGGTGGTCTACGCGATGCGGGAGAAGATCCTCGAGATCCGCTGACCGAGTCCGTTGACCGAGTCCCGCTGACCGAGTCCCGTTGGCCGATCCGCTGACCGTGATCGGCTGACCGGGCTCCGTTGACCGGCCGGAGCCCTCGTCCTCCTCAATCGCCCCCGCGTATGAGTTCCGTGTGCAGGGCGGCGGCCAACTGTGGGTCGTCGCAGCGGTCGACGCGTACGGTGTCGCAGCCGACCCAGGTCGCGGCCTCCTGGAGGGCCCGGGCCATGGGGGCGACGGCCTTGCGGTCGCGCATCGAGACCTGGCGGGCGACCAGGGTGGTGCCCTCGCGGGCCGGGTCGACGCGGCCGACCAGCTGCCCGCCGGCCAGCAGCGGCATCGCGAAATAGCCGTGTATCCGCTGCGGGCGGGGGACGTATGCCTCCAGGCGGTGGGTGAAGCCGAAGATCCGCTCCGTGCGCGGCCGGTCCCAGATGAGGGAGTCGAACGGGGAGAGCAGGGTCGTACGGTGCCGGCCGCGCGGTGCGGTGGCCAGGGCGGCGGGATCGGCCCAGGCGGGCTTGGTCCAGCCCTCGACCTCGACCGGGACCAGCCCGGAGTCGGCGATCACCGCATCGACCTGCTCGCCCTTCAGGCGGTGGTAGTCCGCCAGGTCGGCGCGGGTGGCCACGCCCAGGGCCGTACCGGCCTGGGTGACCAGGCGGCGGAGGCATTCCGCGTCGTCGAGGTCGTCGTGCAGCAGCTCGGCGGGGACGGCGCGCTCGGCGAGGTCGTAGACGCGCTTCCAGGCGCGCCGCTCGGTGCAGACCACGTCGCCGGTGTCCAGCAGCCACTCGACGGCGATCTTGGTCTCGGACCAGTCCCACCACTCCCCGCCGTTGCGGCCGCCGCCCAGCTCGGACGTGGTCAGCGGGCCGTCGGCCGCGAGCCGGTCCAGGACGGCGGCGCAGGACCGCTCGGAGTCCTTCATGACGTGCCAGCGGTGACCTTTCGCACGCCGGGCGCGGCGGCGGAAGGCGAAGTGCGGCCATTCCTCGATGGGCAGGATGCAGGCGGCGTGCGACCAGTATTCGAAGCTGTGGGGGCGGGCCGTCGGTGTGCCTCCGTCGGCCGTGCTCCAGTAGGCGGCCTCGACGGCGGGGCGGCCGACGGGGCCGAGCCGGGCGTACGGCACGAGCTCGTGCGAGCGGGCGAGCACGGAGATCGTGTCGAGCTGCACCGCGCCCAGGTGGCGCAGCACACCGCGGACGCCCGCCCGGCGGTCCGGGGCGCCCAGGAGCCCCTGCGCCCGCAGTGCCAGGCGGCGGGCGTCGTCGCGGGACAGGGCGGTCACGGGCTTCGGCCGGTGCGTTGGTTGTGTGGCGGCGGTCATGTTCGCACAGCGTAGGGGCGGGCACTGACAACGCCCGGAAGAAGCCTGTGACCTGCGGAGACAGCGAGGATCGCTCAGCGCGGGTACGGGAGGTACGGCGTCCTGTCCGCCGTGGGGCGGCCTGTCTCGTCGGTGCCCGCGGCGTCCGCCCCGTCGGCGGTGTCCGTGTCCCCGACCAGGTCGTAGGGGAGCAGGGAGCCGATCCATACGTCCCGGCGGGTGCCCTCGTGCACCAGCTTGGCGCGGAGGGTGCCCTCCATCTGGAAGCCCAGTGCGCGGGCTACGGCGCGGGAGCCCTCGTTGCCGGCCTCGGCGAGCCACTCCATGCGTTCCACGCCCAGCTCGCGGAAGGCCCAGCGCAGCACCGCGCGGGCGGCCTCGACGGTGTAGCCGCGGCCGCGGTGTTCCTTGGCGGTCCAGTAGCCCAGTTCGGCCTGCCGTTCGGGGGTGCGCAACTGGGTGAGGCGGACCAGGCCCATCGAGCCGATCAGGGCGCCGTCGGCCCGGGAGACCACGGCGAAGTTGTAGGCGGTGTCGTCCCGCCAGCCCTCGGGGACGGCCGTGCCGACGAACTGCTCCGCGTCCCGGAGACCGTAGGGTGAGGGCACGGCCGTCCAGCGCGGGATGTCGGGATCCTGGCAGGCGGCGTGGACCGCGGGCGCGTCCGACGGCTCGAAGGGGCGCAGCACCAGGCGCTCGGTCGTGAGGGTGACGGGCTTCATGGCCTGAGTCTGCAAGTCCGCGCAAGGCGCCGCGAACGGTTTTCGCGTGATTCCCGGCACCTGCCCGGCACCTTCTCGCGGGCTCGTGCGTTCACGTGAGGAGGGGAAGGCGGGGTTCGCTGCGGCGGACCTCCCGGCCCGGCGGCGTCCTCCCTTACGATGGCCGTTGCGGCGGGGCCTGCCCCCTTGGAAAAATGCCGCGCCCGCGCACTCGACCGTGCAGGCCCGACCGGCAAGGAGACCAGCCCAAGTGTCCGTCTTGACGAAGATCATGCGTGCAGGCGAAGGAAAGATCCTGCGCAAACTGCACCGCATCGCGGGCCAGGTCAACTCCATCGAGGAGGACTTCGCGGCCCTCTCCGACGCTGAGCTGCGGGCGCTCACGGACGAGTACAAGGAGCGGTACGCCGACGGCGAGAGCCTCGACGACCTGCTCCCCGAGGCGTTCGCCACGGTCCGTGAGGCCGCCAAGCGCGTCCTCGGCCAGCGCCACTACGACGTCCAGCTGATGGGCGGCGCGGCCCTGCACCTGGGATACGTCGCCGAGATGAAGACCGGTGAGGGCAAGACCCTGGTCGGTACCCTCCCGACGTACCTCAATGCGCTGTCCGGCAAGGGCGTCCACCTGATCACGGTGAACGACTATCTGGCCGAGCGCGACTCCGAGATGATGGGCCGGGTCCACAAGTTCCTGGGCCTGACGGTCGGTTGCATCCTCGCCGACATGACGCCGGCGCAGCGCCGCGAGCAGTACAACTGCGACATCACCTACGGCACGAACAACGAGTTCGGCTTCGACTACCTCCGCGACAACATGGCCTGGTCGCAGGACGAACTCGTCCAGCGCGGCCACAACTTCGCGGTCGTCGACGAGGTCGACTCGATCCTCGTCGACGAGGCCCGTACGCCGCTGATCATCTCCGGCCCGGCGGACTCGGCCACCAAGTGGTACGGCGACTTCGCCAAGTTGGTGCAGCGCCTCAAGCGCGGCGAGGCGGCCAACCCGCAGCGCGGTGTCGAGGAGACCGGCGACTACGACGTCGACGAGAAGAAGCGGACCGTCGGCATCCATGAGTCCGGTGTCAGCAAGGTCGAGGACTGGCTGGGCATCGACAACCTCTACGAGTCGGTCAACACCCCGCTCGTCGGTTACCTCAACAACGCCATCAAGGCCAAGGAGCTCTTCAAGAACGACAAGGACTACGTCGTCATCGACGGCGAGGTCATGATCGTCGACGAGCACACCGGCCGTATCCTCGCCGGCCGCCGCTACAACGAGGGCATGCACCAGGCCATCGAGGCGAAGGAAGGCGTGGAGATCAAGGACGAGAACCAGACGCTCGCCACGATCACCCTGCAGAACTTCTTCCGCCTCTACGACAAGCTCTCCGGCATGACCGGTACGGCCATGACCGAGGCCGCCGAGTTCCACCAGATCTACAAGCTCGGCGTCGTCCCGATCCCGACGAACCGGCCGATGATCCGCAAGGACCAGGCGGACCTGATCTACCGCACCGAGCCCGCGAAGTTCGACGCGGTCGTCGAGGACATCGTCGAGAAGCACGGCAAGGGCCAGCCGATCCTGGTCGGCACGACGTCCGTGGAGAAGTCCGAGTACCTCTCCCAGCAGCTCAACAAGCGCGGTGTGCCGCACGAGGTCCTCAACGCCAAGCAGCACGACCGGGAGGCGTCGATCGTCGCCCAGGCCGGCCGCAAGGGCGCCGTCACGGTCGCCACGAACATGGCCGGCCGCGGTACGGACATCAAGCTCGGCGGCAACCCCGACACCCTCGCCGAGGCCGAGCTGCGCCAGATGGGGCTCGACCCGGTCGAGCACGCCGAGGAGTGGGCGGCCGCGCTGCCCGCCGCCCTGGAGCGCGCCGAGGCCGCGGTCAAGGCGGAGTTCGAGGAGGTCAAGGAGCTCGGCGGGCTGTACGTGCTCGGCACGGAGCGGCACGAGTCGCGCCGGATCGACAACCAGCTGCGCGGCCGCTCCGGCCGTCAGGGCGACCCGGGCGAGTCGCGGTTCTACCTCTCCCTCGGTGACGACCTGATGCGGCTGTTCAAGGCCCAGATGGTCGAGCGGGTCATGGCGATGGCCAACGTCCCCGACGACGTCCCGATCGAGAACAAGATGGTGACCCGGGCGATCGCCTCCGCCCAGTCGCAGGTCGAGCAGCAGAACTTCGAGACCCGCAAGAACGTCCTGAAGTACGACGAGGTGCTCAACCGGCAGCGCGAGGTCATCTACGGCGAGCGCCGCCGCGTCCTGGAGGGCGAGGACCTGCAGGAGCAGATCAAGCACTTCATGGACGACACCATCGACGCCTACATCCAGGCGGAGACCGTCGAGGGCTTCGCGGAGGAGTGGGACCTGGACCGTCTGTGGGGCGCGTTCAAGCAGCTCTACCCGGTGAAGGTGACCGTCGAGGAGCTGGAGGAGGAGGCCGGCGACCGCGCGGGCCTGACCGCCGAGTTCATCGCCGACGCCGTCAAGGACGACATCCACGAGCAGTACGCCGCCCGCGAGGAGCAGCTCGGCTCGGACATCATGCGCGAGCTGGAGCGCCGGGTCGTGCTGTCCGTCCTGGACCGCAAGTGGCGCGAGCACCTCTACGAGATGGACTACCTCCAGGAGGGCATCGGCCTGCGGGCGATGGCCCAGAAGGACCCGCTGGTCGAGTACCAGCGCGAGGGCTTCGACATGTTCACCGCCATGATGGAGGGCATCAAGGAGGAGTCCGTCGGCTACCTGTTCAACCTGGAGGTCCAGGTGGAGCAGCAGGTCGAGGAGGTCCCGGTGGAGGAGGCCGCGGAGCTGCCCGCCCAGGAGGCGGTGCCCGCGGGTGCGGGGCGTCCCGAGATCCACGCCAAGGGGCTGGAGGCGCCGCAGCGCCCGGACCGGCTGCACTTCACCGCGCCCAAGGTGGACGGCGACGGCAGCGTCATCGAGGGCGACTTCATCAGCGACGAGGAGCCGGGCGGGCCGGCCCGCTCCGAGGCGGACGGGCTGACCCGCGCGGAGCGGCGCAAGGCCCAGAAGAGCGGCGGACGGCGCCGCAAGAAGTGAGTACGGGACGGTGACCGGGGCCGGGCGGAGCACGCCCGGCCCGGACCGTGCGGGGCGCCTCGGCCGGAGACCGGCCGGGGCGCTTTCGTCTGTGGAGGGCCCGGTCATGACGCCGGGCCCGGGAGGGCGGGGGCCGGGCCGATGTCGAGGGCGGCGCAGCGCCAGCGGGAGTCGGCGCCCAGTTCCAGCCGGAAGGCCAGGGCGCGCAGCCGTTCGCCGGTGGTGATCCGGGCGAACGCCTCGATGACGCCGCGTCGCGGCCGGCACAGCCCGCACTCGCGGACCGTCGGCACGGGCCCGCGCCGCCCCGGCCCCAGGACGGGCCGCAGCGGCGCCTGGGGGGCGAGTTCCGCCAGCCGGTCGTAGGCGGCGGGCAGCGCATGCCCCAGCAGGGCGTGGACGGGCCGCTGCCCGCTGAGGGTGAGGACCAGTTGGTGGGCGAACCAGAGGTGCGGCCGGCCTTCCTGTGCCCGGCGCTGGGCCCCGACGGTGGGGAGCGGGGCGGTACGGGCCGGCCCGCGGCCGGCGGGGACGGGCCCGCGGCGCGTCGTACCGGGGCGGCGCCCGCGCGCGCCGGGTCCGCTGCCGGCCGGGCCGAGGGGGCCGCGGCCTGCGGGGGTGGACCGCCGGGGGCGGGGGACGGTCGGGCCGCCGCCCCGTGCGCCGGCCGGTGAGGTGCCCGCAGGCGGGGGCGCGTCGTCCGTCGTGGCGGGGCCGTCGGTTCCGGTTCCGCCCGCTGGCAGGATCTCGCTTCCGGTCATGGTGTCGTCCCTGCTCATGAGTTCCCCCTTCGTTCCCGGCCCGATTACTGGGCGGTAGCTTTTCGGTTGGGGATCTTCGTATCGGCGGGGCCGGAGCGGCGGCAAGGCGCGGGAACGGGCCCGGTACGGGGGCGCGGGATTCACTCTTCCGTGGCGCGGGCCCGGCACAGAGCCTTTGTGGGCCGCTGCCGGGGCCTGCCGGGCCGGGCCGTGGACCGGCCGTGCGGGCGGCACGATGGGGGACTCCCGCCCGTATGCTGGCGGGACAGTCCCCCACACCGAGCGAAACGAGCGGAAGCGGCTGCCATGCGCGTCTATGTCCCCCTGACCCTCTCCGGTCTCGCAGAGGCGCACAAGAACGGTGAGCTGGGCCCCGGCCCGCTGGCCGCGTTCGCCGTCACGCCGGCGCTGCGCGAGTGGTACGTCTCGGACGACATCGAGGAACTGGAGTACGCGGCGCTGAACCGCGCGGCCCAGGCGTCGCTGCGCCAGCTCGCCGGCCACCCGCAGACCCCGCGGCGGCGGGTCGTGGTGGCCGTGGACGTGCCGGACGGCGCCGCGGTGCCGGACCCGGACCGCGGGCTCGACCCGTCGGGGCTCGGTGAGGTGCGGCTCCCCGGGCCGGTGTCGCTGTCGAAGGCCGCTGCCGTGCACGTCGACGCCACGGACGCGGAGGCGGACGTCGCGGCGGCCGCGGCGGCGCTGGGCGCGGCGGACCAGGGCGACGACGACGCGCAGTTCACGGTGGACGGAGCCGAGGACCATGACCTGATGTGGTTCGGGGTGCAGGAGATTCCCCAGCTGATCGCCTGAGGCCGGATCGCCTGAGACCGGGGTGCGGTGGGGGCGTGCCGCGCACGGCGGGGCCGGGCCCGCACGGGCCGTCGCCGGCGTCCGGGTCGCGTTGTCAGTGGGCCCGGGTACTTTTTCTTCAGGGGAGGCGCCCGGGCCGCACAAGAGGCCCGGGCACGGGAATCGACCTGGGGAAAGCATGGGGAAGTACGCGACACACATCGTCTGGGACTGGAACGGCACGCTGTTCCACGACATCGACGCCGTCATCGGGGCGACCAACTCCGCCTTCGCCGAGATCGGCCTGGAGCCGATCACGCTGGAGCTGTATCGCGAGCTGTACTGCGTCCCCGTGCCGCGCTTCTACGAGCGGCTGCTGGGACGGCTGCCGACGGAGGCCGAGTGGCTGGTGATGGACGAGACGTTCCACCGGCACTACTCCGAGCACCGGCTGGCGTGCGGGCTCGCCGAGGGCGTGGACCTGCTGCTGGAGGCGTGGCAGACGGCCGGCGGCAGCCAGTCGATCCTCAGCATGTTCGGTCACGACGAGCTGATACCCCTCGTCCGCGGCTTCGGGATCGAGTCGCGGTTCGTGCTGGTCGAGGGCAGGACCGGGCCGTCCGGGGGCACGAAGGCGGCGCAGATGGTGCGCCACCTGGGGGCGCTCACGGAGGTCGACCCGGGCCGTACGGTCGTGATCGGTGACGCGGTGGACGATGCGGTGGCCGCGCGGGAGGCGGGCGCCTCGGCGGTGCTCTACACGGGCGGCTCGCACAGCCGCGCCAGCCTGGAGACCGCCGCGGTCCCGGGAGTCCCGGTGGTCGACACGCTCGCCGAGGCCGTGGAGCTGGCGGGCGTCATGATGGCGTAGGGCGCACCTCCGGGGCATCCAGTGGCCGGGGACTCCGGTCGCACGGGGGGAGGACTCCGGCGGCACGGGGCTCCCGTCGCACGGGCGCTCCGGTGGCCCGGCAGGAGGCGCCGCCCCGGCACCCTTTCCGGCCACGCATACGCCACCCCGGCGGCACGTTGTCCAGAAGGGCTAAGTTCGGGCAGAGGTTTTGTACTCCCACGGCCCATGACGGCACCCGTATCGAGAGCGATAGCCTTGCACCGTGATCAGCGCGATAACCCGCGGGGGCGTCGAGGCCCCTGCCGTGCGCCCGGGACACTTCCGTGACCGGGCGGTCGCTGGTCGTTGCGGCCGACACTTGCTGCCGACTTCGTCCGAGAATGTCGACAACGGCACGGCCCCCCCTCATCGCGGTACATCGCCGGCAGTGACAGGACACCCCGCGTCACGGCGTTGTGCGGCTTCCACACAGTTCTTCCACAACGTCACGCAACGGCGCGCGACAGGAGCCAGAGGACATGCAGACCAAGCTGGACGAAGCCAAAACCGAGCTGCTCGCCAGGGCCGCCCGGGTCGTTGAGAGCAGCCCGGCCGGGAGCAAGCACCCGGTAGGGGGGCTCGACCCGGACACCCTCGCGGGATACCTCCAGCGCTACTACCTGCACACCGCCCCCGAGGACCTGGTCGACCGCGACCCGGTCGACGTCTTCGGCGCCGCGCTCTCGCACCACCGCCTCGCGGAGTCGCGCCCGCAGGGCACTGCCAACGTCCGGGTGCACACCCCGACCGTCGAGGAGAACGGCTGGACCTGCAGCCACTCCGTCGTCGAGGTCGTCACCGACGACATGCCGTTCCTGGTCGACTCGGTCACCAACGAGCTCTCCCGGCAGGGCCGCGGCATCCACGTCGTCATCCACCCGCAGGTCACCGTCCGCCGCGACGTCGCCGGCAAGCTCATCGAGCTCCTCGACACCAACGGCGACGCCCACGGCAACGGCAAGACCAAGGCCGCCGAGCTGCCGCACGACGCGGTGACCGAGTCCTGGATCCACGTCGAGATCGACCGCGAGACCGACCGCGAGGACCTGACGCAGATCACCGCCGATCTGCTGCGGGTGCTCTCCGACGTCCGCGAGGCCGTCGAGGACTGGGAGAAGATGCGCGCCGCCGCGCTGCGCATCGCCGACCAGCTGCCGAAGGAGCCGCTCGCCGACGACCTGCGCGAGCTGGAGGTCGAGGAGGCCCAGGAGCTGCTGCGGTGGCTGTCCGACGACCACTTCACGTTCCTCGGCTACCGCGAGTACGAGCTGGACTCCGCGCCCGGTGAGGGCGGCGTCCAGGAAGACGTGCTGACCGCGGTCCCCGGTACCGGCCTGGGCATCCTGCGCGCCGACCCGCCGCACCGCGAGAGCGACGCCGGCCACCCGGTCTCGCCGTCCTTCAACCGGCTGCCCGCGGACGCCCGCGCCAAGGCCCGCGAGCACAAGCTGCTGATCCTCACCAAGGCCAACAGCCGCGCCACCGTCCACCGCCCGTCCTACCTCGACTACGTCGGCGTCAAGAAGTTCGACGAGCAGGGCAACGTCATCGGCGAGCGGCGCTTCCTGGGCCTGTTCTCCTCGGCCGCCTACACCGAGTCGGTGCGCCGGGTGCCGGTCATCCGCCGCAAGGTCGCCGAGGTCCTGGAGGGCGCGGGCTTCAGCCCGGACAGCCACGACGGCCGCGACCTGCTGCAGATCCTGGAGACCTACCCCCGCGACGAGCTGTTCCAGACGCCCGTCGACGAGCTGCGGTCCATCGCGACCAGCGTGCTCTACCTCCAGGAACGGCGCCGGCTGCGGCTCTTCCTGCGCCAGGACGAGTACGGCCGCTACTACTCCGCCCTGGTCTACCTCCCGCGCGACCGCTACACCACCGCCGTCCGGCTGCGCCTGATCGAGATCCTCAAGGAGGAGCTGGGCGGCACCAGCGTCGACTTCACGGCCTGGAACACCGAGTCCGTCCTGTCCCGGCTGCACTTCGTCATCCGCGTCCCGGCCGGGTCCACCCTCCCCGACCTCACCGACGCCGACGCGGACCGCATCGAGAGCCGCCTGGTGGAGGCCGCCCGCTCGTGGTCCGACGGGTTCGGCGAGGCGCTGACCGCCGAGGTCGGCGAGGAGCGCGCCGCCGAGCTGCTGCGCCGTTACAGCCACGCCTTCCCCGAGGGCTACAAGGCCGACAACAGCCCGCGCAGCGCGGTCGCCGACCTGACGCACCTGGAGAAGCTCACCGAGGAGCCCGGCAAGGACTTCTCCGTCAGCCTCTACGAGCCGGTCGGCGCCGGCCCCGGCGAGCGCCGCTTCAAGATCTACCGCAGGGGCGAGCAGGTCTCGCTGTCGCGGGTGCTGCCCGGCCTGAACCGCCTGGGCGTCGAGGTCGTCGACGAGCGCCCGCACGAGCTGCGGCTGGCCGACGCAAGCCGCGCCTGGATCTACGACTTCGGCCTGCGGATGCCGGAGCACATCAAGGGCGACGACGCCCGCGAGCGCTTCCAGGACGCCTTCACCGCGGTGTGGACCGGCGCGGCCGAGAGCGACAACTTCAACAAGCTGGTGCTCCGGGCCGGCCTCAACTGGCGCCAGGCGATGGTGCTGCGGGCCTACGCCAAGTACCTCCGGCAGGCGGGCTCCACGTTCAGCCAGACGTACATGGAGGACACCCTCGCCAACAACGTCCACACCACCCGGCTGCTGGTCTCGCTGTTCGAGGCGCGGATGTCCCCGGAGCGGCAGAGCGCCGGCCGGGAGCTGACCGACGGGCTGCTGGAGGAGCTGGACGGCGCCCTGGACCAGGTCGCGTCCCTGGACGAGGACCGCATCCTGCGGGCCTTCCTGACCGTCATCAAGGCGACCCTGCGCACGAACCACTACCAGAAGAACCGCCAGGGCGCGCCGCACGGCTACCTGTCGATGAAGCTGGACCCGCAGGCCATCCCCGACCTGCCGGCGCCCCGCCCGGCGTACGAGATCTGGGTGTACTCCCCCCGCGTCGAGGGCGTCCACCTCCGCTTCGGCAAGGTCGCGCGCGGTGGTCTGCGCTGGTCGGACCGCCGGGAGGACTTCCGTACGGAGATCCTCGGCCTGGTCAAGGCGCAGATGGTCAAGAACACCGTCATCGTGCCGGTCGGCGCGAAGGGCGGCTTCGTCGGCAAGCAGCTGCCGGACCCGGCGCAGGACCGGGACGCCTGGCTGGCCGAGGGCATCGCCAGCTACCGGACCTTCATCTCCGGTCTGCTGGACATCACCGACAACCTGGTCGGCGGCGAGGTCGTCCACCCCAAGGACGTGGTCCGGCACGACGAGGACGACACGTACCTGGTCGTCGCCGCCGACAAGGGCACCGCGACGTTCTCCGACATCGCCAACGAGGTCGCCGAGTCCTACGGCTTCTGGCTCGGGGACGCCTTCGCCTCCGGCGGCAGCGCCGGCTACGACCACAAGGGCATGGGCATCACCGCCCGCGGCGCCTGGGAGTCGGTCAAGCGGCACTTCCGCGAGCTGGGCGTGAACACCCAGACCGAGGACTTCACCGTCGTCGGCGTCGGCGACATGTCCGGTGACGTCTTCGGCAACGGCATGCTGCTCAGCGAGCACATCCGGCTGGTCGCCGCCTTCGACCACCGGCACATCTTCCTCGACCCCAACCCGGACGCGGCCACCTCGTACGCCGAGCGCCGCCGGCTCTTCGAGCTGCCCCGCTCGTCCTGGGCGGACTACAACACCGAGCTGCTCTCGCAGGGCGGCGGCATCCATCCGCGCTCGGCCAAGTCCATCCCGATCAACGCGCAGGTGCGGGCCGCCCTCGGCATCGAGGCCGGCGTGAAGAAGATGACCCCGGCCGATCTGATGCGGGCCATCCTCAAGGCACCGGTCGACCTGCTGTGGAACGGCGGCATCGGCACGTACGTGAAGTCCTCGGTGGAGTCGCACGCCGACGTGGGCGACAAGTCCAACGACGCCATCCGCGTCAACGGCGAGGACCTGCGGGTCAAGGTCGTCGGCGAGGGCGGCAACCTGGGTCTGACCCAGCTGGGCCGGATCGAGTTCGCCACGGCCGGCGGGAAGATCAACAACGACGCGATCGACAACAGCGCCGGTGTGGACACCTCCGACCACGAGGTCAACATCAAGATCCTGCTCAACGCCGTCGTGACCGAGGGCGACATGACGGTCAAGCAGCGCAACAAGCTGCTGGCCGAGATGACCGACGAGGTCGGCGCGCTGGTGCTGCGCAACAACTACGCGCAGAACACCGCCCTGGCCCTGGCCATCGCCCAGTCGTCCAGCATGCTCCACGCCCAGCAGCGGTTCATGCGCCGCCTGGTGCGGGACGGCGACCTCGACCGGGCGCTGGAGTTCCTGCCCACCGACCGGCAGATCCGCGAACGGCTGAGCGCCGGCCGCGGCCTGACCCAGCCCGAGACCGCGGTGCTGCTGGCCTACACCAAGATCACCGTCGCCGACGTGCTGATCCAGACCGGGCTGCCGGACGACCCGTACCTCGAGCGGCTGCTGCACGCCTACTTCCCCTCGGCGCTCTACGAGCGGTTCCCCGAGCAGGTCGACGGGCACGCGCTGAGCCGCGAGATCGTCACGACGGTGCTGGTCAACGACACCGTCAACACCGGCGGTACGAGCTTCCTGCACCGGATGCGGGAGGAGACCGGCGCCTCCCTCGAAGAGGTCGTCCGGGCGCACACCGCGGCCCGCGCGATCTTCCGGCTCAACCAGGTCTGGGACGACGTCGAGGCGCTCGACAATGTCGTCTCGGCCGACGTCCAGACCCGGATCCGGCTGCACTCCCGCCGGCTGGTCGAGCGCGGCACCCGCTGGCTGCTCAACAACCGCCCGCAGCCGCTGGCCCTGTCGGAGACCATCGACTTCTTCTCCGAGCGGGTCGGAGAGGTCTGGGCGCAGCTGCCGAAGCTGCTCCAGGGCAGCGACCTGGAGTGGTTCGAGACGATCCTGGAGGAGCTCACCGGCGCGGGCGTGCCCGAGCAACTGGCCGTCCAGGTGTCCGGCTTCTCGTCGGTCTTCCCGGCGCTGGACATCGTCGCGGTCGCCGACCGGCTGGGCAAGGAGCCGCTGGAGGTCGCCGAGGTCTACTACGACCTGGGGGACCGGCTGCGGATCAACCAGCTCCTCGACCGCATCCTGGAGCTGCCGCGCAACGACCGCTGGCAGTCGATGGCCCGCGCCTCGATCCGCGAGGACCTCTTCGCGGCGCACGCGGCGCTGACCGCGGACGTGCTGTCCGTGGGCAACGGCACCTCGACGCCGGAGCAGCGGTTCAAGGCGTGGGAGCAGGCCAACGCGGCGATCCTCGGCCGTGCCCGGGCGACGCTGGAGGAGATCCACGGCTCGGAGGGCTTCGACCTGGCGAACCTCTCCGTCGCCATGCGGACCATGCGCACCCTGCTGCGCACGCACAGCTGAGCCGCCCGGTCGTACGGCGCGTACGGCAACGGCCCCGGAGCGAAAGGCTCCGGGGCCGTTCCCGTTGCGGCGCCGCGCGGGCCGCCGGCCGGTCTCCTGCGGGACGGGCCACCTGCCGAACCCGCTTACCGGGAGGGCTACTTGCCGGTCTGCGCTTCGTAGGCCTCGATGACCTCGTCGGTGGGGCCGTCCATCAGCAGCTCGCCGCGTTCCAGCCACAGCACGCGGTCGCAGGTGTCGCGGATGGACTTGTTGTTGTGGCTGACCAGGAAGACCGTGCCGGCCTCCTTGCGCAGCTCGCGGATGCGGGCCTCGGAGCGCTTCTGGAAGGCGCGGTCGCCGGTGGCCAGCGCCTCGTCGATCATCAGCACGTCGTGGTCCTTGGCCGCGGCGATGGAGAACCGCAGCCGGGCGGACATGCCGGAGGAGTAGGTGCGCATCGGCAGCGAGATGAAGTCGCCCTTCTCGTTGATGCCGGAGAAGTCGACGATCCCGTCGTAGCGCTCCCGGATCTGCTCACGCGACATGCCCATGGCCAGGCCGCCGAGGACGACGTTCTTCTCGCCGGTCAGGTCGTTCATCAGGGCCGCGTTGACGCCCAGCAGGGAGGGCTGGCCGTGCGTGTAGACCTTGCCGCGCTCGGCGGGCAGCAGGCCGGCGACGGCCTTGAGCAGGGTGGACTTGCCCGAGCCGTTCGAGCCGATCAGGCCGATCGACTCCCCGCGGTAGGCGGTGAAGGAGACGCCCTTGACCGCGTGCACCTCGCGCACACCGGTGGAGGGCTTGCGGCGGATGATGCGGTTCAGCGCCGCGGTGGCGCTGCCCTTGCCCGCGCCCGTGCCGTAGACGCGGTAGACGATGTGCAGATCGTCCGCGATCACGGTCGGGATCCGCTCCTGGGCGGCCGCCGCCGGCCGCACGCCGTTGATCTCTTCCGTCATGACCTCAGCCACGTCCGTACCGCTCCTCAGCCTTCCAGAAGTACACATAGCCGCCGATACCGGCCAGCAGCGCCCAGCCGGCCGCGAACGCCCAGACGTGCGGCGGCAGTTGCTTCGCCGTGAAGCTGTCGATCAGCGCGAAGCGCATCAGGTCGATGTAGACCGCCGCCGGGTTGGCGTTGAGCAGGAGCTCCACGATCTTCGGGAGGTGCTTGCCCTGGAGGATCACGCTGATGCTGAACATCACGCCGGACGCGTACATCCACGTCCGCATCACGAAGGGCATCAGCTGCGCCAGGTCCGGGGTCCGGGAGCCGAGGCGGGCCATGACCATCGCCAGACCGGTGTTGAACACGAACTGCAGGGTCAGCGCCGGCAGGACGAGCAGCCATGACCAGGTCGGCAGCTGCCCGAAGCACAGCAGGATGACCGCCAGCACCCCCATGGAGAACAGCAGTTGCTGCAGCTGCGCCAGGCAGAACGAGATCGGCAGGCAGGCCCGCGGGAAGTGCAGGGCGCGCACCAGGCCGAGGTTGCCGGAGATCGCCCGGGTGCCGGTCATCACCGAGTTCTGCAGGAAGGTGAAGATGAAGACGCCGGTCACCAGGAACGGGATGAAGTCCGGAACGTGCTTCCTCGTGTCGAGCAGCACGCCGAAGATCAAGTAGTAGACGGCGGCGTTGAGCAGCGGGGTGATCACCTGCCAGAGCTGCCCGAGCTTGGCGGTGGTGTACATCGCGGTGAGCCGGGCGGTGGCGAACGAGGTGATGAAGTGCCGCCGCTGCCACAGCTGACGGGTGTACTCCGCCAGCGAGGGGCGGGCACCGCTCACCGTGAGGCCGTGGCGTTCGGCCAGCGCGCGTAGCTCGGGGTCGGGGGCGGTGCCGGTGCCGGCGGCGGGCACCCGTGCCGGGGCCGGGGCCGGAGGAGTGAGGGTCTGGGGCATGGGGGCCGCTTTCGCTTGCGTACGGGGGCCGCAGAACGGAGGGCGACGACGGAACGGGTCCGTATCGTCGCGACGCCGACACTAAAGGGAGCTCGCGTCGAAACGCAACCGTAGCGTCGTGACGCTAGGCTCAAGCCATGGCAAAGAACGGCAACGGGAACGACCCCGCGGCGGGCCGGCGCGCCCCGGCGGGCGCCGCGGTACTGCGCGAGGACAAGACCGAGGCGATCCGGGCGGCGGTCTTCGAGGAGCTGGCGGCGGTGGGCTTCGCCCGGATGTCGATCGAGGGCATCGCCCGCCGGGCCGGCGTCGGGAAGACCGCCGTCTACCGGCGGTGGCGCTCCAAACTGCACCTCGTCCTGGACGTGGTCTCCGCGGTGGCCGCCGCGGGCCTGCCGACCCCGGACACCGGGTCGCTGCGCGGGGACGTACGGATGCTGCTGGAGGTCGCGGCCCGGGCGCTGCGGCACCCGATGGCGTCGCAGATCATCCCGGACCTGCTGGCGGAGGCGGCGCGCAGCCCGGAGCTGGCGACCGCGCTGCGGGCGGCGCTGCACGACAGCCAGGAGGGCGTCGCGGCCGCGGTGGTGGCCAGCGCGGTGGCACGCGGCGAGCTGCCGCAGGACGTGGACACCCGCCTCGCGCTGGACCTGCTGACCGGCCCGCTGTACTGGCGGCTGCTGGTCGTACGCGACGAGCTGCCCAAGGGCTACCTCGACGCCCTGGCGGGCTCGGTGGCGGCGGCACTCGGGGCGGAGTGAGCGGAGCCGGCGGGGGAGGCGGGGCGGGGGTGGGGGGATCACCTAGGGCGGGGGCGAACGGATCCCGTAGGGGGCGCGAGGGCCCCCTGCGGGGCCACAACCGGGAGAAGCGGGGCGGTATTCCCGCGGGAGGCGTCGAGGACGCGAGAAGTGGCGGCGGCACTCGGGGCCGGAGTGAGCGGAGCCGGCGCCCCGAGTACCTGCACCACTGCCCCCGGCCGGAACGACGGCCGGGGGCAGTGGTGTCTGTGCCAGGGGCGCGGGTGTGCGGCGTCGGCCGGGGCCTCAGCCCGCCATCTCGACGTCCGAGGCGCCCGACGGGCCCGAGGTGCCCGATCCGGCCGCGTCGGCGTCCGCCGACGTGCGCGGGGCGGGGAGCTTCACCAGGCCGGCCGCGGCGGCCGCGGCGCGGGGGGCCGGGGCCACGGTGCGCTCCTCCTGCGGCAGCGGCTCGGGGGCCGTTTCCTGGCCGAGGAAGACCCGGCGGACCACGCGCTCGGCGGCGTGCCCGTCGTCCCACTGGCAGAACCGTGCGCGGAACGCGGCGCGCAGCTCGGTGGCCCGCTCGTCGTCCCAGCGGCCGCTGCGGAAGGCGTCGATCAGCTCGTCCTCGGTGGTGGCGAGCACGCCCGGGGTGTCGCCCGGCTTGCCCGACAGCAGGTCGAAGGTGACGCCGCGGGAGCGGACGTAGGTGTCCCAGTCGTCGGTGTAGTTGATGATCGGCCGGTCGAGGTTGGCGTAGTCGAACATGATCGACGAGTAGTCGGTGACCAGGGCGTCGGCGGCCAGGCACAGTTCCTCGACGACCGGGTGGCCGGAGACGTCGATGATCGCGCCGCGCTCCTGCAGCTCCTGGAGGCGGGTGTCCTGGTCGTAGAAGTAGTGGGTGCGCACCAGCAGGACGAAGTCCTCACCGAGCTCGCGGGAGATCTTCTCCAGGTCCAGCCGCGGCACGTAGCCGACCTGGTAGTCGCGCATGGTCGGGGCGTACAGGACCGCCGTCTTGCCGGGGGCGACGCCCAGGCGCTCGCGGATGTCCAGGACGTCCTGGGCGCTCGCCCGGTAGTAGACGTCGTTGCGGGGGTAACCGGCGTCCAGCGACTCGAAGTTGCAGGGGTAGACCCGCTCCCACTGCTCGGTGGTGTGCTGGTTGGAGGAGAGCGAGTAGTCCCAGCGGTCGGCGCGGGCCAGCAGCTTGCGGAAGCTCATGCCCTTGGCGGCGGCCGGGTAGCGCTTCTGGTCGACGCCCATCGACTTCAGCGGGGTGCCGTGGTGGGTCTGGAGGTGGACCTGCCCCTCGCGCTTGACCACGCCGTCCGCGAAGTTCACGTTGTTGACGAGGTACTTGGCGCGGGCCATGACCTCCCAGTAGCGCGGCGAGTTCAGCACGACGTGGTCGACGCCGGCCGGTATCTCGCCGGAGTCGGCCAGCTGCTGCTTGACGACCCACACGCCGTGGACGTGCGGGGCGAGCTCCTTGGCCTTCTCGTAGATCGCCAGCGGGTTGCAGGCCGGCAGCCGGTTCCAGTACGCGGAGTAGACCGCGAGGTTCTCGTCCAGCGGCTGCCGCAGCAGGGCCTGGTAGCGCAGGTCCATGGCCTTCTTCTTGGCCTGGCGGACCTTCTTGCCGGCGTGCTTGCGGACCGTGCGCTGCACCTTGCCGGCGACCTTGAGGCCGGCCAGCGCCGGGTAGGCGTCCTTGGCGAGCAGCGCGTACTTGCCGCCGGCCACCCCGGCGGGCCGGACGAAGCCGGCCGGCAGCCGCCGGCGGTAGTCGCGGGCGGCGCGGTGGAAGAACTCGGCGGTGGCGTTCTGCGGCAGCCGGCCCGGCTTGTCCAGCACCGTCAGGTAGTGGTCGACCATCTTGCGGAACATGTGCGGGCGCCAGCGCGACAGCTCCGGGTGGGCGTCGAGGTAGGCGAAGACCCGCTCGTACTGGTCGAAGACGTCGAAGTGCTTGCGGCTGGTGGTGCGCAGGATGTTGCCGCCCTGCCGGCGCTGGCGGTAGTGCAGACAGACCCGGTCGAGGACCGCGATGGACTTCGCGGTGATCAGCGTGCAGAACGTCCAGGGGGCGTCCTCGTAGTAGCCGACCGGGAAGGTGAAGCCGTGCTCCTCGATGAAGTCGCGGCGGTAGGCCTTGTTCCAGACGATCTGCAGCAGGTCGAGGATCTCGGGGCGCTCGGCGAGGGCGAAGCTGGGCGCGCCGGACTCGTCGAGCCGGTCGGCGAGGAGGTTGCGGCGGACCGAGCCGTCCCAGTAGGTCCGGGCGTAGTCGAAGATCAGGATCTCCGGGCTGCCGGTGGTGTCCAGCCGCTCCGCCAGCGCGCCGAGCGCGCCGGGCACGAGGGTGTCGTCGCTGTCGAGGAAGAGGACGTACTCGCCGCGGACCTTCGCAAGGCCGGCGTTGCGGGCCAGGCCCAGGCCGACGTTCTCCGGCAGGTGCAGGACCTGTACGCGCTCGTCCCGGGCGGCGTACTCGTCGAGGATGGCGCCGCTGCGGTCCGGCGAGCAGTCGTCGACGGCGATCACCTCGAAGTCCGTGAAGTCCTGCGCCAGCACCGAGTCCATGCACTCGCGCAGGAAGCCCTGCACTCTGAACACGGGCACGATGATGCTGAAGCGGGGTACGACGGGGTCGAGCGTCTCGGACATGCGGTGCTTACTCCTCGTGGCGAGCTGAGTACAGAACGCAAAAAAGCCCCAAAGGGGTTCTATGCATTGTCAGCCCTCCTGACCGCCGTTCACCCGAAAAGGTTGTTGTTCGTAACCTGAAAGTTCTGTGGCGCTCATCACGGATGCACGTAAGTGGCGACTTTTCGGGCGGGTGGAATGCCCCCCGGTCACCGCTATCGGACGAGCGGTCCGCCCCCGCTCACCGAATACTGAGGACGTGTCACCGCCGCGCCCGCCCCGTGTCACCCGCCGCCGGCTGCTCCAGCTCACCGGCGGCGGGCTGCTCGCCGCGGCGGCGGGCACCGGCGTCTGGGCCCACGTCGCGGACGAGGGCCCCCGGACGGGTGCACCGGCCGGCTCCGGGCCGCCCCTGGTCGACCCGGCGGACCAGTCCTTCCTGCACGTCATCGCCCATCCGGACGACGGCCTGTACTTCATGAACCCCGACCTGGAGCAGGCCGTCCGCGCCGGGGCCCGCTCGGTCACCGTCTGCCTCACGGGCGGCGAGTCCGACGGACACAACGTCAGCAGGCACGCCGCGTACGCCGATCGGGTCCCCAGGAACCGGCCCGCCTTCGCCCGGGCCCGCACCAACGGACTGCGCGCCGCGCACGCCGAGATGGCCCTCGGCGACCCCGCGGCCCCCTGGCACCTGACCGCGATATCCCTGCTCCCCGACGTCCAGGCCGAACTGCACACCCTCCAGGCCGCCCCGCACCAGCAGCTGCTGTTCCTGGAACTGGTGGAGGCCCGGGCCGTCTGGCAGGCCCGCGCCACCAGCCTGCGCGGCCTGTGGCTCGGCGCCACGCCCTTCCTGCCCACCCTGCGCCCGGCCGGCTCACCCGTACGGCACCAGTTCCTCTACAGCCGCGCCCAGGTCGTCGCGGCCCTGGTGGCGGTGCTCGACCGGGCCCGTCCCACGGTGGTGCGCACCCTGGACCCCAACGCGGTGCACTCCCGCAAGCGGCCGCCGGCCGGTCCGGACCGCGACCCCCGGCTGGCCGGGCTGCGCTACTACGACCACCAGGACCACACCGCCTCCGCCTACTTCGCGCAGGCCGCGCTGGCCGTCTACCGGCCGCGCGGCAGCCGCCCGCCCATCGTCGAGAACTACCTCGGCTACGAGGCGTCCGCGCTGCCCAACGACGTCGACCTGAAGGCCGCCCGGCGCAAGGCCCGGCTGCTGTCGGTGTACGGCTGGGCCGACCACCGCCGCTGCGGCGACCCGGCCGGCTGCGGCGACCGCAAGGTCGGCGGCTCGGCGCTGGACGGCGGCTCCCGCGACTGGACCCGCTCCACCCGGCTGCGCGCCCCCGGCTCCAACGCCTGGCTCCGGCCCGCGCAGGACGGCCGGCTGGCGGCCTTCGCGGTGCTCGGCGGCACCGCGTACTGCTGGGCCGAGACCCGCCCCGGCAGCGGCCGGTTCGGGGCGCCGGTACCGGCCGGCGGCACGATGCTGCAGGGGCAGATCCACGCGGTGCGCCGCCCCGACGGGCCGCTGCAGCTGTTCGCCTCGCGCACGGTGCTGCCGGACCGCACCGCCGCGCACCGCCGCGAGCTGATGACCGCGGTCCAGCGCGGCACCGCCCCGGACGGCACGCCGCTGTTCGGCCGCTGGGAGTCGCTGGGCTCACCGGACCCGGACCCGGAGCGTTCGCTGGAGATCGGCTTCCCGGCGGCGGTGGCCGCCCCGGACGGCACGGTGCACGTCTTCGTCCGCACCTGGGACGGCAACATCGCGCACCGCGCCGGCCCCGGCGGTACGGGCTTCACGCCGTGGGAGCGGCTGGAGGGCACGGTCAGCACCCTGAAGGCGTCCCCGCAGGTCGTCGACGGGCTGGACGCCTGTGTGGACTCCGACGGGCTGATCCACGTGGTCGCGCCGGGCATCGGGACGGTGGCGCACTGGGTGTCGAAGGAGCCCGGGCACATACCGCGGCCGGCCGCGGCCACCGGGCTGCCGCAGCCGGGCGGCCCGGTCAGTCTCGTCCCGCTGGCCGACGGCGTGGTGCGGGCCGTCTACCGCCGCTCGGTCACCGCACAGGTGCTGATCGCCGAGCGGCACCGGCGGATCGGCGGCTGGCGGGTGGCGGCGCAGTGCGCGCCGGTCGGCGGCTACGGGCGGGTGGCGGCGGCCCCGGTGGGCAGCGGGGACCGGATGGTCGTCGCGGCCCGGGACGACACCGGGGAGGTGCGGGCGGCGATGGCCCAGGACGCCCCCAAGCCCTGGCAGCCGGGCCGGGTGTCGCACTCCGCGGCGGCCGGGGTCGCGCAGGACGCCGCCGGGCGGGCGGTGGTGGTCGCGCTGGGCACCGACGGCCGGCTGTACGCGGCCCGGCAGACGTCGGTGGGGCAGACCGCGCTGTTCGGTGCCTGGCGGCCTCAGAGCGGGTCGCCGGAGCGGACCGGCGACGCCCCGGCCTGACCGGCGGTGCCGCGTACGGCCCCGGCTGCCGTGCCGGGCCGGGCGGGCGGGCGCAGGATCCGCCGCGAGACCAGATAGCCGACCGGCAGCGCGAAGGCGGCGGCGGCCAGCGGCGCCAGCGCGCTGTTCATCCCGCACCAGCCGACCAGCGCCACCAGTCCGGCGCTCTGCATGCCGTAGTTGGTGACCTGGGTCAGCGGGAACAGCAGGAACTTCTTCCAGCTCGGGCGGGTGCGGTAGGTGAAGTAGGTGTTGAGCAGGAACGAGCCGGTCATGCTCAGCGCGAAGGCGAGGCTGTAGGCGGCGAAGTACGGCAGCAGGCGGTGCAGCGGCAGGTAACAGGCGTAGAACGTCGCGGTGTTGATCCCGCCGACGGCGGCGAAGCGCACCGGCTGCGCCCAGCCCCCGCCCGCGGACCGGCCGGCCATCAGCCGGCCTGCGACCCGGCGGTGGCGGCGTCCGCGGGCCCGGCGGCGGCGCTCAGCGCGGCCTCGGCGGCGTTCCCCTCCTTGACCAGGTAGTGCGGGCGCCGCTTGGCCTCGTGGTAGATCCGGCCGATGTACTCGCCGATCAGCCCGAGCATCACCATCTGCAGCCCGCCCAGGCCCACGATGATCGCCACCAGCGTCACATAGCCGGGCGCGGTGACCCCGCCGACGACGGCCGCCGCGACGATCCACAGGGTGTAGAGCGCGGCCAGCCCGGCCAGGCCGAGACCGGCGTAGATGGCCAGCCGCAGCGGCCGGCTGTTGAAGGAGAGCATCCCGTCGATGCCGTAGTTGACCAGCGCGCCGAGCCGCCACTTGGTCTCGCCGGCCTCCCGGACCGCGTTGCGGTAGTCGAAGGTGACGGTGTCGAAGCCGATCCAGGAGAACAGGCCCTTGGAGAAGCGGTTGTACTCCGGCAGCGCCAGCAGCGCGTCCACCGCCTTGCGCGACAGCAGCCGGAAGTCCCCTACCCCGTCGGCGAGTTCGACGTCGACCCAGGTGTTGACGGCCCGGTAGTAGCAGCGGCTCAGCGCGGACCGCAGCCGCCGCTCGCCGTCCCGGCTGCGCCGCGCGACGACCTGGTCGTGGCCCAGCTGGTAGAGGTCGAGCATCTTCTCGATGAGGTCCGGCGGATGCTGCAGGTCGGCGTCCATCAGGATCACCGCGTCGCCGGTGGCCGCCCGCAGGCCGGCCAGCATGGCGGGCTCCTTGCCGAAGTTGCGGCTGAACGACAGGTAGCGGGTGGTGCCCCGGTGCTGCTGGGCCAGGCCGCGCAGCCGGGCCAGGGTGCCGTCGGTGCTGCCGTCGTCGACGTAGCACAGCTCGTGGGCGACGCCGAGGCGGGCGAGGACCGCCCGGACCGCCTCGTCGAAGCGGGCCAGCACGGCCTCCTCGTTGTAGCAGGGGACGACGATGGAGAGCTTCATCCGCGGGCCTCCTTGGTGGTGCGACGCCGGGACCGGCCGCGGCCCCGTAGCTGACCCCCCACCGCCACCGCGCCGACCGCCAGCCCGGCCGCGCCGCTCGCCGCCAGCCCCGCACTCAGGCCCGGCGGCAGGTACGTGCAGGTCAGCCGGGTCGCCCCGGGCCGCAGCGGCACCGCCAGCAGCCCGCCGTACGAGGCCGGCTCGCGCCGCGGCCCGCCGTCCACCGCACAGCCCCACCCCGCGACGGCCGGCAGCGCCAGCACCGCGTGCCCCCGGCTGCCGCGCGGCAGCCGGGCCGTCAGCCGGTGCCCGCCCGCGGTCAGCGCCACCGGCCCGCGCAGCGCGCGCACCGCCCGGTCCAGCGCGCCCGGCCGCAGACAGCCCAGCGGGCGCGCGGGCAGCCACTGGCTGCCCCGGCCGATGAACCGCACCGCGACCGTCCCGTCGTCCGGCACCCGCCCCAGCACCCGCACCGGGTTGGCGGTGGTGTCCGCCCGGCCGATGCCCTTGGTACGGGTGCCCAGTCCGCTGACCTGGCCCCAGAACCAGGGCGCGTACCAGACGACGGTGCCGCCGGGGATGCAGCGGGCGGTGAAGGTGGTGCCCGCGCCGTTCGGGCCGGCCAGGGGCGCGGCCGCGGCGGGCAGCGCCGACGGCGGCAGCAGCCAGCCGTCGCGCCCGGGCACCGGCGCGGTGCCCGCGGTGGGCGTCAGCTCCGGCACCTCGTAGACCGCCGCGCCCAGCACCCGTTCCTGGCGCGCGAACACGCTCTCCGGGCCGCGCGGCGGGGCCGCCAGGCGGTCGCGCACGGTCAGCAGCGGGGCCGGCGCCGGGCGGGCGCGGTCCACGGTGAAGTGGCCGCGGGGGTCCTGCGGTGCGGGGAGCAGCGAACTGCCGACGCCCATCAGGGCCCGGCCCACCGGGTCCTCGAAGCTGAGGGTGTGACGGCCCCTCATGTACCAGCCGGCGCCCAGGTCCCGCAGGGCGCGGGCGGTGGCCGCGGGCACGTAACTGCTGTAGTAGGCGCCGCCCTCGCCGCCGAGCAGCAGCGGGTCGTTGTTGGCGAACTCGTGCGGCCCCGGGTCGGTGCGCGAACGCGGCCAGTCGTCGCGTGCGGCGAGGCCGGCGCGGGCCGCCAGGGACGCCCGGGTCATGGTGATCTTGGGCCGGAACCAGGCGATCTTGCCCCGTACGGCCGTCACCGAGAACACCGTGTACGCCGAGGCGAGCAGCACCGTGCCGGCCAGCGCCGCGGTGAGCGCGGTCCGCGGGCCGGTCCGGGCGCCGGCGGCGGGCAGCACCGCCAGCGCGGTCAGCGCCGCCAGGGCCGCGGTGCCGCCGCCGGCCACCAGGATCCAGGTCGCCGCGCCGACCGCGCCCTGGTCCCGGCACGCCCACGCCAGCAGCGCCACCAGCGCCCCGCCGGCGGCCAGTTCGCCGGCCCGGGGCCGGTGCGCCAGCGCCAGCCAGGAGATCATCACGAGGATGCCGCTGAGCACGAACGCGGCCCGGTACGGGCTGCCGTTGGGCAGCGCCAGCCCGTGCCACAGCAGGATCGTCGGCCGCCAGACGAACGAGGCGGCCACCCCCAGCGCCAGCGCGTACCAGGCGAGGCGGGCCCGCGCCGGAACCGCCCGGACGAACGGGAAGGCGGCGACCAGCAGCAGCCCCGGCACGCCGATGAAGATGTTGGGCGTGGGCACCGCGCCGTGGCCGCCGGGCAGCAGCTGCGCCAGCTGGTACAGCACGGTGGGCCGTGCCTCGTAGGAGACCGGGGGAGCGGGCTGGGCGGCCCGGCTGGCCCGCAGGGTGACGGTCAACACGGGCGCCGCGAGGCCGATCCCGGCGAGCGTCGCCGTCATCGCCCGGCCGGCCGCCCGCAGCCGCGCGCCCGGCGGCATCCCGGCCGCCGTGCCCAGCCGCACCGCCAGCACCAGCCCGGTCGCCAGGGTGGCCATCGCCGCCGTGTAGAAGTTGCCCGCCCAGGCCAGGGCGACCAGCAGCGTCCCGGCCACCCAGCGGGTGCGCCGCAGGCACCAGTCCGCGGCGATCCCCAGCAGCGGCAGCGCCACCGGCCCCCACATCCACATCGGGTCCGCGGCACCGTCGTTCAGCACCCAGCCGCACAGCGCGTAGCCCACCGACAAAAGCGCCCGCAGCGTCCCGGAGCCGGGGTGCAGCCGGCCGAGGAGGACGGTCATCAGGGCGGCGGCCAGGCCGATGCTGCACAGCGTGACCAGGAAGACCGGAAGGTCCGCCGCCGCGCGCGGGAAGAGGCCGACGAGCAGCGAGAACGGGTTCATCAGATACGTGAGGAAGTCCGCGAGGAACGGCACCCCGTATCCGCTGCTCCAGTTGAAGAACAGATCGCCGGCGGCCCGGCCGTGCAGCAGGTCCCACAGCCGGGCGTGGAAGGGCACGAACTGATTGCCGAGGTCGTTGACGGCGCGCGAGCGCGGCCCGAACGGGTAGCTGCCGTACGCGGCCAGCCCCAGGCAGTACGCCACCGTGGACAGCGCCGCAGCCGTGCAGGGGGCGGTCCACCGTCGTGGCGGCCGGTCCGCCTCCGGGCGGTCCCCTCCGGGCAGCGGCCGGGCAACCTCCCGGGGCCGGAGCGCCTCTTGGGGGGTGGCGGGCGTCGGAGCCACCGGCACTCCTCCACGGTCGGCGAACGTTCAGTCAACGTTATATGTCTTAATAGTCTGTTTTGCCTCGCTGGAGTACTGCGTATGCCGAGGGACACCGAGGACAACCCCCGCACCACACCGATGACCCGCGCCACCCCGGCCGTCTCGGTGATCGTGCCCGTCCACAACACGCTGCCCTACCTCGACCGCTGCCTCGGCTCCGTCTTCGCCCAGACCCTCGACCCGCACCGCATCGAGATCATCGCCGTCGACGACGGCTCCACCGACGGCAGCGCCGACTGGCTCACCGACGCCGCCCGCCGCAACCCCCGCCTCACCGTCGTCCGCCAGCACGCCTCCGGCGGCGCCGGCAAACCCCGCAACACCGGCCTGGACCGCGCCACCGGCGACTACGTCTTCTTCCTCGACTCCGACGACCGTCTCGGCCCCGAAGCCCTCGACCGCCTCACCCGCATGGCCCAGACCCACGGCTCCGACGTCGTCTACGGCCGCATCGTCGGCGCCGACGGCCGCGCCGCCCCCGTCGATCTGCGCACCACCAGCCCCGCCGTCTCCGTCTTCGACTCGCCCGTCTACTGGTCCCTGGCCGCCTACAAACTCTTCCGCCGCGCCTTCCTCGAAACCCACCGGCTGCGCTTCGTCGAGGGCCGCCTGCTCGGCGAGGACCTCCCCTTCGGCATCGCGGCACTGCTGCGCGCCCGCACCGTCTCCGTCCTCGCCGACTACGACTGCTACTACCTCCACGGCCGCGCCGACGACAGCAACGCCAGCCGCCAGGACGTCGACTGGCCGGACTACCTGCACTACATCGGCGACGTCCTCGACACCGTCGCCGCCGAGGTCCCGCCCGGCCCCGACCGCGACAAACTGATGACGCGTCACTTCCACGGCGAGATCCTCATGCCCTTCGGCCCCGCCTACCTCGCCCGCACCCCCGCCGGCCGCCGGATGATGACGGCCGCCGCCCGCCCCCTCGTCCGCCGCCACCTCACCGACCGCATACGCACCGCCCTGCCGCCCCGCCTCCGGCTGCGCGCCCACTGCCTCGACGCCGGCGACGACGACGCGCTGGCCGCCGTCGTCCGCGCCGACACCGGCCCCGTCCCCACCCAGGTCGACCCCGACGGCCGGGTCCACGCCCGCTACCCGTACTTCCGCGACCCGCACCACCCGTTGCCCGACGCCTGCTACGACCTCACCGACCGCGTCGTCCTGCGCCAGCGGCTGACCGGCTGCCACTGGACCGGCACCGTCCTCCGCCTGGCCGGCACCGCCGCCCTGCCGCACCTCGACACCACCGCGGTCACCCTCGTCCTGCACCGCGCCGGCGCCACCCACCGCCTGCCCGCCCACTACGCGGACGGCCACTGGCAGGCGGAACTCGACCCGGCCACCGCCGCCGGCGCCCCCCTCGCCGACGGCATCTGGGGCCTCAAGATCGCCGTCACCGGACACGGCACCACCACGGACGGCGCCCCGGGCCCCGCCGTCCACCGCGCGGCCTGGCTCGTCCCCGAAACCCCCTTGTCCGCCGCCGACCTCGCCCCGCGCCCGGTGCCGCCCGGCCCGGCCACCGCCGCGCTGTTCCTCTCCCGCCCGCACGGCCACCTCCACCTGCGGCTGACCGCCCCGGAATGAGCCGCCACACCGTGCACCCGCCGCCCGGCGGGAGCACTCTGGTAGGAGCGGTTCCGGAGGTGATGGTGATGCTGCAGACAGCCGTCGGATGGCACGTCGAGATGGAATTCGAGGAGGACAACCACCGCACGCGCGCGGCCGCCCTCGTGCGGCTCCCGGACGGTACCGAGGTCCGGTCCCACGGGTACGCCAGCCGGCACCCCGCCGACTCCAACCAGCCGCGGGTCGGCGAGGAGGTCGCCGGGGCCAGGGCACTCAACGACCTGGCGATGAAACTGCTGACCAAGGCCCACGACGAGATCGACGAGGCGTCCGGACGGACGTCGTACCCGCTGACGACCCGCTGACCGCCCCCCGGCCGGCCGGGACCCGCGGGCACGGCCGGGACCCGCCGACCGGGCGGGCCCGCCGGTCCTCCTGGGGTCAGGCCGTTGGGTGGTGGTGGCGCCAGCCCGCCCACGCCGACGTGACCATGTCCCGCACGTCGTGCCGGGCCTTCCAGCCCAGCTCCGCGCCGATCCGGTCGGCGGCCGCCACCACCCGCGCCGGGTCACCCGGCCGGCGCGGCGTCACCTCGGGCGTCACGCCCTCGTACCCGGTGACCTCCGCGATCAGGCGGATCAGCTCGCGCACCGAAACGCCCTCGCCGCGCCCGATGTTCAGGGTCAGGTCCCGCACCGGGCCCGGCCCGGCGAGCTTCCGGGCCGCCGCCACATGCGCCTCGGCGAGATCGGCGACATGGATGTAGTCGCGGATGCAGGTGCCGTCCGGCGTGTCGTAGTCGTCACCGAAGATCCGCGGCGCGGCACCCGCCGTCAGCCGCTCGAACACCATCGGCACGATGTTGAAGACGCCCGTGTCGGCCAGCTCCGGGGTGGCCGCACCGGCCACGTTGAAGTACCGCAGGCAGGCCGTGGAGATGCCGTGCGCCTTCCCCACCGCCCGCGCCATCCACTCCCCGACCAGCTTCGTCTCCCCGTACGGGTTGATCGGCACGCACGGGGTGTCCTCGGTCACCAGCTCCACGTCCGGCATGCCGTACACCGCCGCCGACGACGAGAACACCAGCCGGCCCACGCCGCCCGCCGCCATCGCCTCCAGCAGCGTCTGCAGCCCGTGGACGTTCTCCCGGTAGTACAGCAGCGGCATCTCGACGGACTCGCCGACCTGCTTCTTCGCCGCCAGATGCACCACGTCGGTCACGCCGTGCTCCGCGATCGCCGCGTCCAGCACCGCCCGGTCGAGCGTGGAACCGACGACCAGCGGCACGTCCTCCGGAATCCGGGCGGCCACGCCCGTCGTCAGGTCGTCCAGCACGACGACCCGCTCGCCCGCCTGCCGCAGGGCCCGTACGACATGGGAGCCGATGTAACCGGCACCACCCGTGATCAAGTAAGACATACGCCCATCCTAGGAGCGAAGAAGTCGGACAACGACAAGGTCAGCGGCGCAGCCGGCGCGCCGCGATCCGCCAGACGCTGCGCAGCCCCGACGCCACCCGCAGCGACAGCGCACCGCCCGTCGTCGCGTACGGCTGCACCAGCAGCACCGTGTGCCGCCGGCTCGGCAGCACCCGCCGCCGCAGCCCCGGCCCGGTCGCCCGCAGCGCGGCCCGGAAACCCGCCCCGTCGGCACAGCTGACCTGCGCCATCAGGTCCCACGGCTCCGGATCGGCCGCCGCCTTGCCGCCGCCCTCGGTCAGCGCCTCCAGATCCAGCACGACCTCCGCCGTCCAGCTCACCGCCGCCGCACTCCCCGCGGCGCCCGCGGCCGCCCGGGTCAGGGCCGCGGTGTGCACCGGGCCCCGCCGGTCGTCCCGGCGCCGCCGCAACTCCACATCGATGCTCTCCGGGCCCGCCGCCGCCAGCCGCCCGTACAGATCGTGCACCCGCAGCCGCAGCACACTGCGGCCGCCGACCGACGGCTCCGCGTCGATCGTCACCGGCAGCCGGCCTATCGGCTTCGTCCCCAGCGCGTCCAGCTCCACCTCGGGCAGGTCCGGCGACCACACCGCCCGCCCGCCGGCCTCCGCGTACGGCGGCAGCAGCCGCCCCGGACGGCTCGCCAGCTGCGTGATCCGGTCCAGGTCCCGCGGCGCCGGCGACGCCAGCACCACCCGCGCCAGCCACCGCGACGGCGCCCGCGCCGCCCGCAGCGCCGCCTCGTCGAAACCCCCCAGGTACTCCCGGGTCAGCCGCCACCACTCCGCCCGGTAGTCCGCACCACGGGTGTGCAGCTCCCGCACGTACATCCGCAGATCGTGATCGAGGAACTTGGTGGCCGCCGCCTGCGCCAGCACCGGCGACCCCGCCTCCCGGAAGATCTCCACACTCGCCCGGTGCGCCGCGATCCGCGCCTCCCAGTTCGCGACGTCCTTGCGGTTCAGCGAGATCGACTGCCGCGCCGCCGACCGGCGCACATGCCAGACGTAGACACTGTCCGGCACCGTCGCGATCCGCGGCGCCGCCGCCAGCACCTGCGCGGTGAACACGAAGTCCTCGTACGTGAACCGGCCCTCGGGGAACGCGATCGCGTGCTTCGCCAGGAACTCCCGCTCGTACAGCTTGTTCACGCACAGCGTGTCCCGCACCAGCTGCGGACTGGCCTCGGCCGACTCGTGCACCGCCGCCTCCCGGTACAGCCCCGGCTGCCACGGCACGTCCCGCCGGGCCGGCAGCTCCCGCCGCACGCACGCCCCCGACACCACCGGCGCGTCGTGCCGCAGCGCCGCCGACAGCAGCGCCCGCACCGCACCCGGCGGCAGCACGTCGTCACTGTCCAGGAACATCACGAACCGGCCCGTCGCCGCCCGCAGCCCCTCGTTACGGGGCGTGCCGCACCCGCCGCTGTTCTCACTGCGGTGGATCACCCGCAGCCGCGGCTCGGTACGGGCCAGATCGTCCAGGGCGGCGCCGGTGCCGTCGGTGGAGGCGTCGTTCACCGCGATCACCTCGGTGACCGTGTCACCGGGAACCTCCTGGGCGAGCGCGGAACGCACCGCATCACCGACATGGCCGGCATCGTTGAACGCGATGACGACGATGCTGACCTGCGCGGAGGGCGTGATGGTGGGCCCCGGCAGCTGCTCAGGGGCTTCTTTCACAGTCACTAAATCTACATTTCGTGTCGACAGCATCTCTTGGCGCGAGCGGGATCCGAACCCATATCCGATGGGTCAGAGGGCGAAACCCGCCGAGCGGTTGCACTCCTCGCCCCGCTTTTCCGCCGTATTGCCGTCTCGTGACCGGGCAGAGCACCGGGCTCGGGTGCGCAAGGACCCGACAGCCCGCCGCGGACCCCTGCACATGCTGTAACGACGCGAATGGCGTGCGATGCCGATCCGCGCGCCATCACCTTGCCGCGGACCGGCAACCCTCACCGCTCCATCACGTCCGCGACCCGCCCCGCCGCACCACCGTCGTCCCGGTGGCAGAACACCGCCCGGAAATCCGCGTACGCCTCCGCACTCGCCGCCGCCACCGCCTCCAGATCACCCAGCGCCTCGACCAGCTCACCCGTCGACGACAACAACGGCCCCGGCACCCGCGCCTCGAAATCCAGCGTGAACCCCCGCAGCGCGTCCCGGTAATGCGGCAGATCCGGCGTCAGGAACAACATCGGCCGGCCCGTGTTCGCGAAATCCACCGCCAGCGACGAATAGTCCGTCACCAGCACGTCCGCCACCAGCAGCAACTCCATCGCGTCCGGATACGCCGACACGTCCACCGCGAACGGCGCATGGTGCCCCGGCAGCCGGTCCGCGACCAGCGGATGCCCCCGCACCAGCAGCACATGCCCGTCCCCCAGCTCCCGCCGCGCCAGATCGACGTCCAACGCCAGCGGCAACCGGTGGTGCCGCGCGTCGTACGCCACGTCGTCCCGCGGCGTCGGCGCGTACAGCACCACCCGCCGGCCGGGCTCCAGCCCCAGCCGCTCCCGCACCGCCGCCGCCCGCAGCTCCCGGTCCGCCGCGAACAGCACATCCGTCCGCGGCAGCCCCGTCTCCAGCACCCGCCCCGCGAACCCCAGCGCCGACCGCAGCACCGCGGTGCTGTGCCCGTTCGGCGACAGCAGCACGCTCCACTGCCGGCTCACCCGCGGCCGCGGCGCCAGATGCGCCAGCCCCGCACACAGCGTCCCCGCCAGATCCGCACCGATCCGCTTCAGCGGCGTACCGTGCCACGTCTGCACGATCCGCTGACCGCCCCGCCGCGTGAACCACCACGGCAGATGCGTGTTCGTCACCACCCACCGGCTGTGCGCCAGCGCCCCGTGCCACTCCGCGCTGCCCACCACCACCGCCCGCGCCGTCCCCGGCACCGTCGACTGCGCGTCCCGCACCGCCCACAGATGCTCCACGTCCATCCCCCGGCGCACCAGCTCCTCGTGCACCGCCCGCGGCGAATCCCCGTACGACCGGCCACCGAAACTGCTGTACAGCACCGTGTCCCGCAGCGGACGCGAACGGTGCAGCACATAGTGCTGCTCCCGCAGCAGCCGCCGCCGGTACGGGCCCCGGTCCGCGGCCGGCACCGCCGGCCCCGCCACCACCAGCAGCTCATCGCCCCGGTGCCGGTCCACCACCAGCGGCTTCCCCCGGACCGTGCACGACGCCGGCAGCCCGTCCAGCACCCGCGGCGCCAGCCGCACCGGCGCGTCCAGCGGCGACGCCACCGCCCCCCGCTCCCGCAGATGCAGCGACCAGCCGCCCTCCCGCAGCGGCACCGGCCCGGCCAGCGACGGCAACGCCCCCAGCGGCAGCCGCCCGTGGAACCGGCCCTCGTCATGCGTCACCGGAAACGTCAGCTCCGCCGCATGCACCCCGTGCTTCAGCACCAGCTCCGTGGCGTGCGGCGCCGCCGCCGGCAACCCGCCCGCCACCAGCAGCGTCCCGTCCGACCGCCACAGCACCCGGTCCGCATACGGCTGCGGCGTCCGGTCGTGCAGCATCAGATCCCCCGCCGGACCGGCCGCCACCACCAGCTCCCGGCCGTGCGGCAGCGGATACCCCACCGGCTCCAGCGCCGGATCACACGCCACCCGGTCCGTGGCGCCGTCCGGCAGCACCAGCTCCGCCAGCCAGCTCTCCGTATGCGCCGGCGGGATCAACGACGGCGCCCCGTCCCGCGGCGGACGCGCCGAAGCCACCGCCTCCGCCAGCACCCGGAACGTCACCTCACCCCCCTCCGCGGGCTCCGCCCCCGCCGGGAACGACACCACCGTGCCCGTCCCCTGATGCGTCAGCCGCAGCCCCGACGGCACCGGCCCCGGCGCCCGCACCGACACCTGAAGCGCACCGGCCGCCACCGACCGGTGCCCCGCCAGCCACCGCGTCCGCCGCGCCACCGACAACCGCAGCCGCCCGTCCTCGTACCACGGCGTCACCCGCACCACGCCCCGCGGTCCCTCGTCCGCCACCTCGCACACCACCGGCGCCGCCCCCGAACCCGACTCCGGCGCCTCCGGCGACGCCATCCGCACCCCGTTCGCCGACGCCAGCACCAGCCCGACCGACCAGTCCCCCTCCTCCCACCGCCCGCCCCGCCGCAGCCGCGCCGGATCCACCCGCAGCTCGAACCCCGACCAGTCGTAACAGTGCAGCTCCTGCCCCGACTCCGCGGTCGCCTCCGGCATCGCCACCGTCCGCAGCGGCAGCACGATCCGCCGCCGCCCGCACGACAGCACCGCCGTCCGCACCCCCACCGTGTGCCGGTGCGCCGCATCCACGTTCCGCACGTACGCGTGCCCCCGCAGCACCAGCACCCCGTCCCGCCACACCGCCTCCCGCACCCGCGCACACACCGGGAAGTCCCCACGGCCCAGCCGCGTCACCCCCGGCGGCAGCTCCAGCGGCGGACTCACCGGCACCACCGCCCGCCGCCGCAACGGCGGCCCCGCCACCGCGAACGCGGCCGGATTCCGCGCCTCGTGCCGCAGCAACGTCAGCAGATCCGCCGCCCGCCCCGCCCGCACCAGATACCACCGCATCCGCAACTCCACCGGCAGCTCCGGGAACACCCGCGGATCCACCCCCGCCAGGAAGTCCCGCGCACAGTCCAGGAACGCCGTCCGGGTCTCCGGCGCCGCCCCCGGCAACGCCGCCACCAGATCCGCCAGCCCGTCCGTCAGCTGGAACCGGTCGTAATCCCGCCGGTACCCGTGCAACTGCGGCCGCGCCGCATCACCCAGGAACCGCCGGATCGCCGCCACCGCCGCGAACCGGTCCCGCACCCCCCGCGGATCCGGCCGCCGGTGCCGCGCCGCACCCTCCGGCAGCCGCCAGTAACACACGTGCTCCCGCAGCACGTCCACCGCACCCGCCAGGAAATGCGCCGGCACCGTCACCGCCTCGTCCAGGCACAACTCGCCCTCCGGGAAGGCGAAACCGTGCCGGTCCCAGAACTCCCGGCGGAACACCTTGTTCCGGGCGAAGGAATCCGCCAGCAGCGTCAGATCCTCCGTCACATGCGTCCTCAGCACCGTCTGCCGGCCCGCCGGATGACGCGCCGACTGACTCCGCCCCGCCGCCCCCAGCCGGTACACATTGCCCGTCGCCAGATCCGCCCCCGACCTCTCCAGCAACCCCACCAGATCCTCGTATGCCCGGGGCAGCAGCACATCGTCCGCATCCAGGAACGCCAGATAACCGGTGTGCGGAAAAGCGTGCCGGGCACCGGCGTTCCGCGCCGCACCGCACCCCGGCACCTCACCCCCCGTCAGATGCACGATCCGGAACCGCGGATCCCGCTCCGCGGCGGCATGCGCCACAGCAGAAGACGGGCCCGCACCGGCGGGCCCGCCCTCCACCAGCACCACATCCAGTTCCGCCAGCGTCTGCGCCGCCACCGACGCCAGGCACTCCTCCAGATTCCCCTCCGCCCCCGCACCACGAGGAACCGGGACGACGACGGTGAGCCGGGGCTTCATAGACGGACCACGCCCTTCCTGTCTGTTGTGGGCGTTCAACTCACCACCGGCGGCACGGTCACCGGATCTGCGCTGAAAGGGTGAGCCCCCCCGCCCGCGGCCGCACCACCCACCCGCACCCCACCGCCCGCCCGAAGACCTTCCGCCCACCGGGTCGGCGCGCCGCGGCCACCCCGCCCCGGCCCATGCCGTAGACCCGAAGCCGTACACCCGTCGCGCAGCGTTACGGCGCCCCCGCGCCGCGTCCCAGGGAAGGTGACCGCGTCCCGATGCCCGGCCGAACCGACAGCCCCGCCCCCACCGACAGCCCGGATGCCCAGCCACCCACCGGCGAACCCCGCACCCCCCGCACCCCCCGCCCCACCGGCACCGCCCCCGCCGCCTCCACCGCCCGCCTCCCCGCCGAACCCACCCGCCCCGGCCTCGCCCGCCTGCTGCCCGCCCACACCCCCTACCGCCGGCAACTACGGCGCATCGGCGCCGGCCGCGTCCTGGAAATCGGCTGCGGCGACGGCGACACCCTCGCCGGCTGCACCCCCGGCAGCGTCGGCATCGACCACGACCCCGACGCCGTCGCCCGCTGCCGCACCCGCGGCCTGACCGCCTACACCCCCGACGCCTTCCTCGCCGGCCCGCACGCCCGCCCCGGCGCCTTCGACGCCCTCCTCACCGCCCACGTCCTCCAGCACCTCGACGACGAACAGGCCGAAGAACTCCTCCGCGCCTACGTCCCCTACGTACGGCCCGGCGGCGGCGTCCTCCTCATCACCCCCCAGGAAGCCGGCCACCGCACCGGCCCCCCACCCGTCCGCTTCACCGACTTCACCCTGCTGCGCGCCTTCGCCGCCACCGCCGGCCTCACCGTCCGCCGCACCTACTCCCACCCCCTGCCCCGCCCCGCCGGGATGCTGCTGCGCCCCAACGTGTTCGTCCTGGTGGGGCAGGTACCGCGATAGGGAAGGGCAGGTACCGGGGGGCACGGGCGCCGGCGCACACGAAAACCGGGGCGGGCCGCCCTACGGCAGCCCGCCCCGGCCCCTCGCCGGCGCGGCGGCTAGCGCCCGCCCACCCGCTTACGGGCCTTCACGAGCGCCCGCGCCACGATCGGCGGCAGCACCTCCCGCGCCACCTTCCGCACCGTCGCCCGCGTCGGAACCGGCGCCCGCCGCCCCGGCCGCACCGCCGGCCCGGACGCCACCGCCACCTCGGGGCGCACCGCACCCGCCGCGGCCGCCGACGGCGCCGCACGGTGCCGCGACACCGGCTGCACCGGCTCCTTCGCACCCTTCGCGCTCAACCGCACCAGCGGCGCCCCGTTCACGTACTGCACCTCGTGCCAGATGTCACCGCGCTCCGCGATCCACCCCACCAGCGCCTTCTGGAGCGGCTCCGGATCACCCCACGTCCCGTAGAACTTCGTGCCCGTGATGCAGATCGGCCGCAGCCCCTCATTGGCGACCGCCTGCCACGTCGCCGCCGCCACCCCCGGACAGTGCTCCGCGCGGTAGTCGTCCAGCACCACCACACCACTGCCGGTCAGCAACTCCCGCACCGCCAGGATGTCCCCGTGCACATGCTCGTACAGATGCGACGCGTCGATGTGCGCGAACCGCACCGAGCCCTTCTCGACGTGCTCGCTGACGATCGAACTCAGCCCCTGCACGATCGTCGGCAACTCGTCGTGGAACGACAGGTAGTTGGCCTCGAAAGCCCGCCGCGTCAGCGACGCGTACGACTTCTTCATCTCCTTGGAGTTCGACGCGTCCTCGGCCGGCGAATCGAAGAGATCGCAGACCGTGAAGCGCTCACCGGCGCCCAGCCGCGCACCGAGGAAAATCGCGCTCTTGCCCATGTACGCGCCCAGTTCGAGCAGATCGCCCGCCTCGGAACGCGCCTGCTGATACGCCAGGAACCAGTCGAACAGCAGCTGATCGGCAGTGAAGAACCAGCCTTTCACCTCGGACAACCGGACAGGGCGCGGGAGTTGCTCGGCACTCTGGTCTGCGGTGGGGGCAGTCATGTGCGGTCCGTCTCCAGACGGTCGGGAACGTAGGCGGAATGCAACAGGCAAAGCGATGTGCGGGGACACATACGGACGCATACGGAGTGTGCAGTTATGAACACGCCCGGCCCCGGTACGGGACGGCGCACGGGCCCCGCCCACGCAGGGGCGGGCACACCCTCGTCCGGCACGGAAAACGCGCCGGCGCCGCTACGCAGTCTCCACGACGGAGCCCCGTCGCACCATGCGTTTCACGGCAGTGACCGACATCGTAGGGGGACGGACATGAACGCGGGATAACAACGGCGCGACCCGTAACCGACCCCGTACCCCGTACGCCGTACCCCGTACGCCGTACCCCGTACGGCACACGGCACACGGCACACGGCCCGCCGCGCCCGCCACCCCTCACTTCACCGCGCCCGCCATCACCCCGGACACGAACTGCCGCTGGAACGCGAAGAAAACGATCAACGGCACCACCATCGACAGGAACGCCCCCGGCGCCAGCACATCGATGTTGTTGCCGAACTGCCGCACCTCCTGCTGCAACGCCACCGTGATCGGCGGACTCCCACTGTCCGCGAAGATCAACGCCACCAGCATGTCGTTCCACACCCACAGGAACTGGAAGATCCCCAACGACGCGATCGCCGGACCCCCCAACGGCAACACCACCCGCGTGAACAACCGCAGCTCACCCGCCCCGTCCAGCCGCGCCGCCTCCAACAACTCCCGAGGGATCTCCGCGAAGAAATTCCGCAACAGGAACACCGCGAACGGCAACCCGAACGCCGTGTGGAAAAGAATCACCCCCGCCGTCGTCTCGAACAGCCCCACCGCCCCGAACAACTTCGCCACCGGAATCAGCGCCACCTGCACCGGCACCACCAGCAACCCCACCACCACCAGGAACCAGCCGTCCCGGCCCGCGAAATCCATCCACGCGAACGCATAACCCGCCAGCGCCCCGATCACCACCACCAGCACCGTCGCCGGCACCGTGATCTCCGCCGTCGTCAGCAGCGAACCCATCACCTTGCCGTTCGACAGCAACCGGCCGTAATTGTCGAACGTGATCTGCGCCGGCTCCGCGAACACCCGCCACCAGCCCGACTCACCGATCCGCTGCGGACTGCGCAACGACGACAACAACAACCCCACCGACGGCATCAACCAGAACAACGCCACCAGCACCAGGAACACGCGCACCGCACCACCACCGGCCCGCGCCACCAACCGCGCCGCCAAAGACGGCCGCGCCCGCCCCACCGCACCCGCCCCGCCACCGGCCCGGACGACCCCCTCCACCGCCGTCATCGACGACGCTCCTTCCGTATCCGCCGGAGATTCACCCACATCACCGGCAGCACGAGCAGCAGCAGGAACACCGCGATCGCACTGCCCAGCCCCTCATCGACATCCGTCCCGAACGACGACTGGAACAACTGCAACGCCAGCACATTCGCCGACCGCAGACTCGACCCCGGCGCGATGATGTACACCAGGTCGAAGATCTTCAGCACATTGATCATCAACGTCACCAGCACCACCACCAGCACCGGCGCCAGCAACGGCACCGTGATCCGGCGGAACACCTGCCACTCACCCGCCCCGTCCACCCGCGCCGCCTCCAACAACTCCCGCGGCACCCCCGCCAGCCCCGCCGCGATCAACACCATCGCGAAACCCGCCCACATCCACACATACGCCCCGATGATCGCCGGAGTCACCAACGCCGGCCCCAGCCACTCCACCCCGCCGTACGCCGACGCGAAATTCCCCGCCGGCAACCGCAACCGCGACCCGTCCGCCGCCCCACCCGGCAACACGAACGTCCCGTCCGCCGCCGTCCGCGCCGACGCCACCACCCGGCCGCCCCGCACCGCCTCCACGGTCACCCCGGCCAGACCCTTCTCCGACCCGTCGACCACATTCGGCCGGCCGCCACCACCCCGGGTGAAATCCAGCCACACCGTCCCCGTCACACTCCCCGGCCGCGCCACCGCACCCGCCGCCGGCCGCGCACCCCGCACATCGTCCTGCTGCACCGCCACCAACGGCAGCATCACCACGGACCCCGCACGCACCACCGACCCCGTACTGAACGCCCCGCCCCCCGACGGCCGCAGCACCCCGTTCGGCCGCGGCCGCGCCCCCGGGAACGGCGCCGGCTCCGCGAACGTGTCATGCACCCCCACCCACACCGCATTGGCCACCCCACGCTCCGGATTCTGGTCGTACACCAGCCGGAAAATGATCCCCGCCGCCAACATCGAAATCGCCATCGGCATGAAAATGACCAGCTTGAACGCCGTACCCCACCGCACCCGCTCCGTCAGCACCGCGAAGATCAACCCCAGCGCCGTCGACACCGTCGGCGCCACCACCACCCACACCACGTTGTTCCGCAACGCGGTACGAATCCCGTCGTCCGCGAACAACGCCCCGTAATTCCCGAGCCCCACGAACCCGTCACCGGACGCATCGAACAGACTCCGGTACACGGAAAACCCGATGGGATACACCACCAGCGCACCCAACAACACCAACGCCGGCAACAAGAACACGGCAGCCACCCACCGCCGCGTCCCCGTCACACGCCGCCCACCACTGACGGTCGCCGTACTGCCGCTGACTTCCGCGGACCTGCTGCTGCTCATCGTGACAATCCCCCGGCACAGGCGAAACGGCACAGGAAAGAAGGGCAATGGAGCCAAGAGGCATAGGAAAGAGGAAGAGGAAGAGGAAGAGGAAGGAACGGCCGGCGGCAGATTCGCCGGCCGCTCAACTCCCCTCACCCACCGAACGACTTGACCGCGTCCCGCTCCAGCCGCGCCTGCGTCCCCGCCACGTCCTTCGGGTTCTTCAGGAAGTCCTGCAAGTCCTTCCACTCACCCTGACCCGGCTTCCCACCGAACGACGCCGGCGCCTGATCCGACATGTCGAAGCGGAAATCATCACCGGCCGCGATCAGCGCCCCCGCGATCCTCCGCATCACCGCGTCCCCGTACGCCGCCCGGTCGAGTGCCTTGTTCGGCGAAATGAACCCACCCGCCTGCGCCCAGATCCGCGCCGCATCCGTCGACGCCAGGAACGTCAGCAGCGCCTGCGCCGCCTTACCGCCCTTCAGCGCCACCGCCACATCCCCGCCCGTCACCACCGGCGACTTCGCACCCACCGCCGGGAACGGGAAAACCTTCGCGTCCGACCCGATCTTCGCCTTCGTCTGCGAAATATTCGCCGCCGCGAAATCCGCCGACGACACCATCGCCGCCTTCGGCGCGTCACCACCGCTGAACGTCTGCGTCACCGACGTCGGGAAATCCGTCTGCAACGCCCCCGCATTACCACCCGCCAGCAGATCCTTGCGCCCGAAAAGCTGACCGAGCGTGGACAGCGCCTGCTTCACCGAGGCATCCGTCCAGGCGATCCGGTGCTGGGCCAGCTGGTCGTACTTCTCCGGCCCGGCCTGCGAAAGATAGATGTTCTCGAACCAGTCGGTCAGCGTCCAGCCGTCCGACCCGCCCACCGAGACCGGCTGCACCCCCGACTCGGAAATCGTCCGCGCCGCCTTCAGGAACTCCGCCCAGGTCTTCGGCTCCTTCACACCGGCGTTCCCGAACGCCTGCGCGTTGTACCACACCAGCGACTTGTTACTGGCCTTGAAATACACCCCGTACTCGGTGCCCTTATGAGCCCCGAGGTCCCGCCACCCCTTGCTGTAATTCTTCGCCAACTGCGCCTTGGCCTCCGGCCCCAGTGGCTTCAGCCAGCCCTTCCCGGCGAACTCGTTGAGCACCCCGACCTGCTGCAGCATCGCCACGTCCGGCGGCCCACCCCCGGCGATCTTCGACCCGATGAATCCGGCCATGTCATCGCCGCTGGGCACGAAATCCACCTTCGCCCCGGTGCGCTTCTCGAACTCGTCCAGCACCTTGACGAAGTTCTCCCGCTCCGCCCCCGTCCACACCGCGGTCACCTGCAGCCGCTGCCCCGCCAACTTGGGCAACCGCACCGTCACGGCATTCCGCTCGCCCCCGTCGCCCCCACCCCCCTCACCCTTCTTCCCGCCGCCCCCACCACTCCCACAACCGGCCACCCCCACCGCCAGCACCACGCCCACCACAACGCCGGCCGCCCCCCGCCGCCGCCAACCCATCCCTCGACTCCTCATCCCCAAACCCCCAATTCCCTCAATGCCGCCCATACCTGCAACCTGCGCCGCACGGTGATGCGCGGTCCGCGCCGCGCGGTGACGGCGGACCGCTACGAATCGCCGACTCGCTTGTTGACTGGATCGCTTGATCGCTGGCTCAGTGGATCGCTGGCTTACTGGCTTACTGGCTCGCTGGATTGCTCGGTTCCGTAGCCGGTTCTGCGACCGATGCTGTGACCTGCCGCGGCCCTTCACACGCGGCTCCCAGGGGGCCGCCGTAGTGCTCCTGCGGTGGTACGAGGTGCGGTGGTGCGAGGTGCGGTGGTGCGAGGTGCAATGGTGCGAGGTGCAATGGTGCGAGGTGCAATGGTGCGAGGTACTGCTTGCGAGGCACTGCCGTGGCGGTGCAAGTGCGGTGGTACGTAACGCGGTGGTACGTAACGCCTTGGTATGTAACTGCGTTCCTGCTTTCCTGCGATCTGCCGCGCCCGTGCCCTCTGTCCCTCTGCCCGTGCTCTGTGACCTGCCGATGCCTGCCGATGCTGCCGATGCCGTGCTGGCGCGGCGCGGTTCGGGGTGACCCTGACGCCACGGTGCGCCGCTGTGCGCCGCCGTCGCGCGGCTACCGGCCGCCCCGCACCGCCTCGGCCGGCGTCCAGCCCGGCACGCCGCACCGCCTCAGCCGGCGCCGAGCCCGACACGGCGTGCGACAGGTCTACGCCCCACCCCCGGCCTCCGCAATACCGCGTCCAGCGCCAACTCGCCTTTCGTAATGGTGCTGTTACGGCCACTCCAAACCCCGATGCGACGCGGAGGGTGCGCTTGCACCAGCGTTGCGATGCGGAGGATGCGCTTACACCAGCGGTGCGACGCGGAGGGTGCGCTTACACCAGCGGTGCCGCGGGCGATGCCCCCGAGGACTGGGCGGCTCGCTGGAGCGCGCTGGCGAGCAGGGCGAGGTCCGTCGGGCCGTTGCCGAGTTCGCGCAGCGGGCGGCGGGCCGGCGGATCGCCCATCCGCTGCCACTCCAGCGGGACGACCGTCGGCCGGAGCGTGGACGTACGGGGTATCCGGCCGGTCACCCGGCCGGCCTGGAACGGCGTGGCGGAGCCGTCCGCCGTGCGGAGGAGCCGTCCGCGGCCGACCGGGGCGGGCTCGGACGCGTCGTCGGGTGTGCCCAACTCGACGCGGAGTGCGGCGAGTTCGCTGGTCGCGGTGTCGGCCGTGCGGTCCGGGTGGCCGGTCGCGGCTATGAGGTGGACGCCGAGCGCCGCCCCGTCCCGGGCCACCGCCTCCAGCGCGCGCACCACGGAGCCGGCGGCCGGGCGGCCGGGGCTGCCGAGCGCCGGGGCGACCAGAGCGTCGAAGTCGTCGACCAGGATGAAGAGGCGCGGCATCGGGGCCGTGGGGTCGGGCGGGGTGGGCAGGGCGGCGGGGGTGGCGTCGGGCTCGGGGTTGGCTGGGGTGGGTGTCGGGGCTCCGGGGCGGGAGCGGAGGCGGAGGGTGCCCGTGCTCGCCAGGGTGCCGGTGTCGGAGGGGTCCGCCGCCGCTGTGCCGCCTCCTTCGTTACGGCAACGATTACGGAGCGTGATTAGTTCCTGCTCTCCGTGATGATTTCCGTACGGTGTGTAGTCGGCGGTCCCGGAGGGCCGGGAGGGGTTGGGGGCGGCGTTGGGGGAGGTGTTGTCACGCTGGGCGCCGGGCTCGGGGGTGCGGCTCGTCGGCGGGGCGTCGTACCTCTCGGCGTTCGTCTCACCGTAGGTACGGCCTTGCGGCGCGGTGGCCGCGGAACCTTGTGCACCGCCCCCTTGTGCACCGCTGCTTGGCGCGCCGGCACCTTGTGCACCCTGCGCAGCCCGGGCCTCGCCCGTGCGGCCTTCTCCCGTACGGCCTTCAGTGGTGCGGCCTTCTCCCGTACGGCCTTCAGTGGTGCGGCGGGGGGCGATGACGCGGGGGGCCGGGAGGTGTGTGGTGCGCCATTCGGTGAAGGGGGTGCCGGACAGTATTTCGGTGCGGCGTTTGAGTTCGGAGGAGAGGGCCTGGGCGAACTCGCGCATGCGGACCGGGTCGGAAGCGGCGAGGTACGTCGTGACGTGCGGCAGGTCCGTACATACCCGCAGGCCCTCGCCGCGGTCGGTGCCGCCGCCGTCCACCAGCACCAGGGACAGCAGGTCGGGGCGGTCGGCGGCGGCGAGGGAGGCCGCCAGGGACCGGAGGAGTTCGGTTTTGCCGCCGGCGGCGGGGCCCTGGACGAGGAGGGGGGCGCCCTCGGCGGCCAGGTCGGCGCAGACCGGTCCGTGCGGCCCGGCGCCCAGTACGGCGGTGGCGCCCGGCCGGTCGGTGTCCAGGGTGGCGGCCCAGCGGGCCATCAGGGAGGCGGGGGTGGCGCGGGCCAGCCCGAGTTCGTCCAGGAGTCGGGCCGTCGCGGGCAGCGGGACGGCCGCGCGGGGCGTCGCGCGGCCGCCGCCGGCCGTGGTCTCGGCCTCGCGCAGCGGCGCCAGGGCCCGGGCGAACCGCTCGGCCCAGGCGGCGGAGACCGCGTCGACCGTGGCGATCGTGCCGTTCGGCCCGGAACCGGGCTGGACGACGCGCACCGCGGTGGCCACGTCGCCGCTGAGGACGGCCACCGCGCCGCACTCCCCGAAGGCCGGCGACGCGGCCCGGGCCGCCTCGTACGTGGCGGCGAGGGGGAAGGCGGGGGAGGCGGCCGGGGTCTCGGCCAGGCAGAGGAGATGGACGCCGGCGGCCGCGCCGGCCGTGGCCAGCCGCGCGGTGGTCTCGCGCAGTGCGGACGAGCCGGGGTCGCCGTCGACGATCAGGAGGGTGAACGGTCCCTGGTGGCGGGCGGCGGCCAGGGCGATCTCGGCGCGTTCGGCGCTGGCCCAGCCGGGGCCCAGCGGGCAGTCGTCGAGCCGTCGTACGAGTTCGGCGGTGCGGGCGGTGGCCTGTTCCTTGTCGTAGGCGAGCAGTAGCCGGCAGTCCTGGCCGTGGGCCGGGCGGAGGTGCGGCAGCCAGCCGAGCCAGGACCAGTCCGCGACCCGTTCCTCGGTGGTGCGGGCCCGGTCGGTGCTGATCAGCACGATGTCCAGGGTGGCGGGGGAGTGCAGGGCGGCGAGCTGGGCGATGGCGGAACGGGCGAGTCCGGCGAGGCGGGCGCGCGGCCCGGCCAGGCCGAGGGAACCGGCCCGGCGCAGCCCGATGGTGACGGGCAGGGCGGTGCGGCCGCCGTCGCGGCCGGCCGTGCCGAGCCGGACGGTGAGGGTGTCGGGGTGGTCCGGGCCGCGCTCCCAGAGCCGGGGGCCCGGGCCCAGCGCGGTGAGCAGGACGGCGGCGGCGTCCGGCCACCGTTCGTCCGGGGCGGTCCCGGAGGCGGCCGGGGACGTCGCTCCGTCACCGGGCGGCGCCACGGGGGCGGCCTGGGGTGCGCCGGACGCCGGGAGGCCCGATGCCGGGAGGTCGTCGTAGGGCCCTTCCGTGGTGGGCCGGCCGCCGGTCAGCCGGCGTGCCCAGGCGCCGATCCCGCCGCGGCGGCCGCTTCTGCGGGGCGCGGTGCCGTAACGTGTCGCGGCCTCCGCGGCGGCGTCCTCGGCGGGTGCCAGGCTCTGCTGTCCGCCGTGGGTGCGGTCCTCGCTGCGGATGCCGTGGGTTCGGTCCGGGGCGCCGGCGGTCGAGGCGCCGTCCGGGTGCCCGGGGGCCGGATGCTCGCCGTACGGATACTCGTGGCCCTGTGGGGCGAGGTGCGCGCGGTCCGGATGCGCGCGGCCGGGGTGTTCGCCGTGCGGGTGCCCGTGGATGCCGGGTCCGGCTCCCAGGCCCGGGCCGTGGCCCAGTCCATGAGCGGTGGCGGCGTCCGGGTGCGACGGCCCGGCCGGGGTGCCGCGCAGCGGGGTGTCGCGCCGGCCGGCCGGGTCCGGTGACCAGTCCGTACCGGGAGCGGGTACGGGGGCGGCCGGTCCCGGGGCCATCGCCGGGGGGTATCCGGAAGCCGGTGCCGGTGCCGGTGCACCGAGCGCCCCGGCCACCTCGGCCCCACCAGCCCCACCAGCTCCGCCAGTCCCACCAACTCGGCCGGCCCCGCCGCCTTCACGACCTTCCGCGACCCTCGCGTACCCGCCCCCCGCCCCCGTGGAGATGCGCAGCCGGCCCTCGCCGTCGGGGGTGGCCTCCAGGGCGGGGTCCGGGGTGGTGGGGGCGGACTGCAGGCGGAGGGTGGATTCGCCGATGCGCAGCAGGGCGCCGGCTGGGAGCGGGGCGGGCAGGTCGCCGAGGCCGGTGCCGTCGACGGCGGTGCCGTTCGTGGAGCGCAGGTCGGCGACGTGGACCGAGCCGTCCGGTTCGACGGTCACGGCGCAGTGCAGCCGGGAGACGTCCGGGTCGTCGAGGGGGACGTCGGCGTCGGCGGAGCGGCCGATGCGGATCTGGCCGCCGTGCAGCAGGTGGACGCCGCCGGCGTCGGGTCCGGAGATGACGCGCAGCCGGGCGGTGCCGTGCGGCAGGCCGTGTGCCGGGGCGGGGCCGGGGCCCTGGAGGGAGAGCACCGCGCCGTCGATCAGGGGCGGTTCGCCGAGCGCGGCGCGCTGCGGGTCGAGGCGTTCGGTGCCGGCGTAGAGCACGACCGGGCCGCTGCCGCCGCCCGCGCCGGTGTCCGCGCCCGGGCCCGCGACGGATGCCGCGAGGGAGCCGGCCACCGCCGCCAGCGCGGTCCCGGCGGGGGCCGTCACGAGCACGTCGCAGGCCCGTGTGGTGGGGCCGCTGCGCGGCCCGAGGACGGTCAGCCGGATCTGCATCGCCGTCAACGGTCCCTTCTGCCGGGGGCCGGCAGGGGCCGTTCGCTCCCCCCGCCCGCCCGGGCACGTCGGCACGGACAAGTCCCAGGTGCACGTCACGACAAAGGCCGCGCGCCCCCACCGCATCGTGCTGGGTGCATCCTCGCACCTGCGACTGACAACACGCCCGCCGGCCGCCACTCCGTGATCTTGTTTTGTCGTGTCCGGACGAAAAAATGCCTGGTTGCGGGCCGTGGTCGGGCAGATTCGGAACGTCGTGATCAGCTCCGAATCGTCCCCGTCCGGGAGGTGCGCCGGTCCGCGCGCGGCGGCGGGCGGCGCGCAACCATCCGCCCGGAACGTGCGTCTTCCCACGAGCCCGGACCGCCGGACCGAAAAGCTTGTGCGACGGCGTGGCGGGCCGCAGGCCCTACAGTGGATCGGACGGACCGCGCGACGGTGACCATGACCGGACGGCGCGGAGCCGAACGGCCGGTCCGGTGGGCCGGCAGGAGATCCACCACGACCAGGGAGCGCATGACGTGCGGCCGGTAGGCAGCAAGTACCTGCTTGAGGAGCCGCTGGGACGCGGCGCCACGGGCACCGTCTGGCGTGCCCGCCAGCGGGAGACGGCGGGCGCCGAGGCCGCCGTGGCGGGAGAGCCCGGTGAGACGGTCGCGATCAAGGTCCTCAAGGAGGAGCTCGCGCACGACGCCGACGTGGTGATGCGCTTCCTGCGCGAGCGCTCCGTCCTGCTGCGGCTCACCCACCCGAACATCGTCCGCACCCGCGACCTCGTCGTGGAGGGCGACCTGCTCGCGCTGGTCATGGACCTGGTCGACGGGCCGGACCTGCACCGCTATCTGCGCGACAACGGCCCCTTCAGCCCGGTGGCGGCCGCCCTGCTCACCGCCCAGATCGCCGACGCGCTGGCCGCCAGCCACGCGGACGGCGTGGTCCACCGCGACCTGAAGCCGGCGAACGTCCTGCTCGCCGGGTCCGACGGCAGCGGCGAGATGCACCCGATGCTGACCGACTTCGGCATCGCCCGGCTCGCCGACTCCCCGGGCCTGACCCGCACCCACGAATTCGTCGGGACCCCCGCCTATGTGGCGCCGGAGTCCGCCGAGGGCCGCCCGCAGACCTCCGCGGTGGACATCTACGGCGCCGGCATCCTCCTGTACGAGCTCGTGACCGGCCGCCCGCCGTTCGCCGGATCGACGGCCCTGGAGGTGCTGCACCGGCACCTGAGCGAGGAGCCGCGCCGCCCCTCCACGCTCCCCGAGCCGCTGTGGACCGTCATAGAGCGCTGTCTGCGCAAGCGCCCCGAGGAGCGGCCCAGCGCCGAGAACCTCGCCCGTGCGCTGCGTACCGTCGCCACCGGCATCGGCGTGCACGCCACCCCGGCCGCGGCCGAGGCCGCGCTGGGCGTCGCCGCGCTGCTCGCCCCGGACCCGGCGCCCGCGACCGTCCCCGGCACCGACGGCGGCCAGGGGGGCGGCGACGCCGACCCCACCCAGGTCCTCCCGTCCGGCGCGGGGTCGTACGACCCGGCCGCGGCGACCAGCGTGCTGCCCTCGACGGGCGCCCCGGGAGTCCCGGGCGGCCAGGGCGCCGATCCGACCCGTGCGATGCCGCCGGTGCCGCCCATGCCGACCGGCGCGCCGGCCGCGGGTGCGCAAGCGCCCGACGGGCCCCATCCGTGGGAGTCCCAGATGCGCGCCGCCCGGGACCGCAACGAGCAGACGCAGGTCCAGTACCTGGACCCGAACGAGGACCCGCTGCGCCGCCGTCCGCAGCGCCGCCCGGCCGCACCCCAGCAGCAGCCGCAGCAGCCCCCGTACCGCCAGCCGGCCCCCGCGCCGTACGCGCAGGCGCCGCAGGCCCCGCAGCGCCGCCAGGAGCCGCCGCCGCAGCGGTACGAGCCGCAGCGGCCGCCCGCCCCGGAGCCCCGGCCGCGGCGCGAGCCCCGTCAGCGCAGCGCCAACCCGATGCGGATCCCCGGCCTGGGCTGCCTCAAGGGCTGCCTGGTCACGCTGATACTGCTGTTCGTGGCCGCGTGGCTGATCTGGGAGCTCACCCCGCTCCAGGAGTGGATCGGCACGACCCGCGGCTTCTTCGCGCAGATCGGGCACGTGTACAACCAGGTCGAGCGCTTCGTGAACAAGCTCAGCGGCTGATGCCGGCCGCCCCGGACCGCCGGTCCCGGGGCGGCTCAGTGGATTTGTCGACTTCCGGCGGGCAATTTCGCTCTCAGAAGTGAAGGTTGCCGCCTTCCGGGGCACGGAACCCGGTGGCATCCGCGTAGCTTTGACGCCAACCTCAGCCCCCGCAGGACGCTCGGGGGCCCGACACGTCGGAGCAGTTTTGGCACGGAAGATCGGCAGCCGGTACACCGCCCACCAGATCCTGGGGCGCGGCAGTGCCGGCACGGTATGGCTGGGCGAGGGGCCCGAAGGGGCCGTGGCCATCAAGCTGTTGCGTGAGGACCTCGCTTCCGACCAGGAGCTCGTCGGCCGCTTCGTGCAGGAGCGGGCGGCGCTGCTGGGCCTTGCGGACCCGCATGTCGTCGGCGTCCGCGACCTGGTCGTCGACGGCAACGACCTGGCACTGGTGATGGACCTGGTGCGCGGCACCGACCTGCGCACCCGTCTGGAGCGCGAGCGCCGGCTGGCCCCGGAGGCCGCCGTCGCGATCGTCGCGGACGTCGCCGACGGGCTCGCCGCCGCGCACGCCGCACGGATCGTGCACCGCGACGTCAAGCCCGAGAACGTCCTGCTGGACATGCAGGGGCCGCTCGGCCCCGGTGGCGCGCACCCCGCGCTGCTCACCGACTTCGGCATCGCCCGGCTCGTCGACTCGCCGCGCCGGACCCTCTCCCAAGGCCCCGCGGCCCAGGGGAGGAGCCACGCCACCAGGGTCATCGGCACCCCCGACTACCTCGCCCCGGAGATCATCGAGGGCCTGCCGCCGCGCGCCTCGGTGGACATCTACGCCCTGGCGACCGTCCTGTACGAGCTGCTCGCCGGGTTCACGCCCTTCGGGGGCGGCCACCCCGGGGCCGTACTGCGCCGGCACGTCACCGAGAGCGTGGCGCCGCTGCCCGGCATTCCCGACGAGCTGTGGCAGCTGCTGCTGCAGTGCCTGGCCAAGGCCCCGGCGTCCCGGCTGCGCGCCGCGGAGCTGGCCGCCCGGCTGCGGGAGCTGCTGCCGGGGCTGGCCGGGATGCCGCCGCTGGACATCGACGAGCCGGAGAGCGACGGCCCGGACGACGAGCCGGACGGCGCGTCCCCGGGGACCCGTGAGGAACCGTTCTACCCGTCGGCGGGCGAGACCGTCCCGCAGCGCGGCGCGGTCCCCCTGGTGCCGGGCTCCGCGCCGGACTCCAACCGGGAGACGCACACCAGCATGCGGGTGCCCGGCCCCGACGAGCTGGCCGGCGGCGCCCACGGCACCGCCCGGGCCCCGCGGGCGGCCGGGGAGCGCCGGGCCGGCTCGGCGCGGCACCGGGGCTCCGCGGAGGCGGTGCGCCGCCGCCGGATCAAGCTGGGTGCGGCCGCCGCCGTGGTGGTCGTGGCGGCCGGTCTGGGCGGCTGGCTGGCCTCCGGGGACGACGACGGCGGCGAGGCCCCGCCGGGCGTGCACCAGTCGGAGCAGGAGACCCCCTGACGCGGGCCCCAAGGCGGCTTTCGGCCCGGCCCCGGCAGGCCCGTCCTGCCGGGGCCGGGTCAGGTTCGCCGTGGTAGCCGTTAGGCTGGGTGCGTGGCAGTCGTCGATGTATCCGAAGAGCTGAAGTCCCTCTCCTCGACCATGGGGTCGATCGAGGCCGTCCTGGACCTCGACAAGATGAGGGCCGACATCGCCGTGCTTGAGGAACAAGCGGCGGCGCCGTCCCTGTGGGACGACCCCGAGAGCGCCCAGAAGGTCACCAGCCAGCTGTCCTACCTCCAGGGCCAGCTGCGCCGCGCCGAGGAGCTGCGGGGCCGGGTCGACGACCTCGAGGTGCTCTTCGAGCTGGCCGAGGCCGAGGGCGACGAGGACGCCCGCGCCGAGGCCGAGGGCGAGCTGGCCGACGTCCGCAAGGCCGTGGAGGAGCTGGAGGTCCGCACCCTCCTCTCCGGCGAGTACGACTCCCGTGAGGCGGTCGTCAACATCCGCGCCGAGGCCGGTGGCGTGGACGCCGCCGACTTCGCCGAGAAGCTCCAGCGGATGTACCTGCGCTGGGCCGAGCGGCACGGCTACAAGACCGAGCTCTACGAGACCTCGTACGCGGAAGAGGCCGGCATCAAGTCGACCACCTTCGCGGTCAACGTCCCGTACGCCTACGGCACGCTCTCCGTCGAGCAGGGCACGCACCGCCTGGTGCGCATCTCGCCGTTCGACAACCAGGGCCGCCGCCAGACGTCGTTCGCCGGCGTCGAGGTGCTGCCCGTCGTCGAGCAGACCGACCACATCGAGATCGACGAGTCCGACCTGCGGGTGGACGTGTACCGCTCCTCGGGCCCCGGCGGCCAGGGCGTGAACACCACCGACTCCGCGGTCCGGCTGACGCACCTCCCGACCGGCATCGTCGTCTCCTGCCAGAACGAGCGCTCGCAGATCCAGAACAAGGCGACCGCGATGAACGTCCTCCAGGCCAAGCTCCTCGAGCGCCGCCGCCAGGAGGAGCAGGCCAAGATGGACGCGCTCAAGGGCGACGGCGGCAACTCCTGGGGCAACCAGATGCGTTCGTACGTCCTGCACCCCTACCAGATGGTCAAGGACCTGCGGACCGAGTTCGAGGTCGGCAACCCGCAGGCCGTGCTGGACGGCGACATCGACGGCTTCCTGGAGGCCGGAATCCGCTGGCGCAAGCAGCAGGAGAAGTAGCCCGACGGCCCCGCGCACGGGCCTTCTGACACCGGAACAACTGCCTCCGTCACGGAGGCAGTTGTTTTTGCTGTGGCGGTTTGGTCACAGTCGTATGTCCATGTACCGCCCAACTCTCAGCAATTCGGGCAACGGGTCTTTATTCGACCTTGACGATACCGGCCGTACTGGGAAGGCTGAGCGCGGCATGCGTATGTTCCGGGGCGCGTGCAGTAACGGGGAGATGAGTGGCCAGTCGGCATCCGTGGCCGGAACTCGCCTACCCCCAGCGCTGGTCGCCCCGTGCAGCGGTGCACCCATGACGAGTTCAGCTACTGGGGGTAGCAGTACATGACGAAGAAGACGCGGCTGCGCGTGGCGCGCATTGCAGCTGGTGCGGTGATCGCGGCCGGTGCGTCGCTCACCGCCGCCGGCGCCGCTTCCGCCGCCAGCCCGGGTGAGACCGGCGGCTCCGACGGCGGGATCATCGGCGGCATCATCGGCGGGATCATCGGTGGCGGCGACTCCGGTGGCGACACCGGCGGCGACTCCGGTGGCGACAACGGTGGTCAGGTCGGCGGCTCGGACGACGGCGGCCAGATCGGCGGCGAGATCGGCGGCTCGGACGACGGCGGTCAGGCCGGCGGCGAGATCGGCGGCTCGGACGACGGCGGCACCGACGACGGTGGCCAGGCCGGCGGCCAGGACGGTGGCCAGAACGGCGGCCAGGACGGTGGCCAGAACGGCGGCCAGGCGGGCGGTCAGAACGGCGGCCAGAACGGCGGCCAGGCCGGCGGTCAGAACGGCGGCCAGGACGGTGGCCAGAACGGTGGCCAGAACGGCGGCAACAACGGCGGCCAGGACGGCGGCAACAACGGTGGCGGCCACAGCGGCGGCCAGAACGGTGGCGGCAACAACGGCGGTGGGAACAACGGCGGTGGCAACACCGGCGGCGACTCCACCGGCACCGGCACCGACAACGAGGGCTCCAAGCCGGTCGAGCAGCCCGGCAAGGGCAAGGAGCAGATCGCTGACACGCCCGGCCAGGCCAAGCAGCAGGCGAAGGGCGGGGAGCTGGCCGAGACCGGTTCCTCCGGCACCACCTTCCTGCTGATCGGCGCGGCCACGATGATCGCGGGCGGTGTCGGCTTCCGTATGCTGCCCCGTCTGATCAACAAGAACGGCGGCGGCGCGGCAGCGGCCTGACGCTGACGCGGCACCACAAGGGCCCGGGACGCACACGCGTCCCGGGCCCTCGGCGTATTTCCGGCCGCCGCATCTCCCCGGCCACTGCATTCCACCTGCCGCCCGTCACCGGGCGAATGCTGTCGTAAGCACTACGTAACGGAAGGTGGCCCGCTCAAGCCGTCACCCGGCCACCGGGCCGGCTTCGGCGAGCGCCGTCAGACGGTCTGGTGCAGCAGCAGGCCCACCGCGAGCAGCAGGACCATCAAAGCCACCAGCATCGCCGGGCTGAGCTGGGCGAACACGCCGCCTGCCTGCTGCTGGAGCCGTTCCCTGCTGGCCCGGCACACGGGGCAGCGGCCCTCACTGACAGGGGCCGCGCAGTTGGCGCACACCAGTCGGTCGTACGTCATGCGACCTCCTTCTCCACTGCACCAACGCCCCGGAGGGTGCATTGGTTCCCTCTTCCACTGTGCCAGCTCCTCGGCGGAACGGCGCGCGCCCCGGGATTGTGCGCCCTTTTGTCCCTGTAGGTGCCGTGAAGAACCGCACCAACCCCCCACGCCGACTGCACCGCCGCGCGAGGTTCGCGTATGGTCACGCACACCGACGGGAGCCGCAACTCGGCAGCCCGTGCCCCTATCCAGGTCGACCGTGGTGCATCAGTGATCCGATTCGACAACGTCTCCAAGACCTACCCGAAGCAGAACCGTCCTGCACTCAGGGACGTCTCGCTCGAGATCGAGCGCGGCGAGTTCGTCTTCCTGGTGGGCTCCTCGGGCTCCGGCAAGTCCACCTTCCTGCGGCTGCTGCTCCGCGAGGAGCGGGCCAGCCATGGCCATGTGCACGTGCTCGGCAAGGACCTCGCCAAGCTCTCCAACTGGAAGGTCCCGCAGATGCGGCGCCAGGTGGGCACGGTCTTCCAGGACTTCCGGCTGCTCCCCAACAAGACCGTCGGGGAGAACGTCGCCTTCGCCCTGGAGGTCATCGGCAAACCGCGCGGCCAGATCCGCAAGACGGTCCCCGAGGTCCTCGAACTCGTCGGCCTCGGCGGCAAAGAGGACCGCATGCCGGGCGAGCTCTCCGGTGGTGAGCAGCAGCGCGTCGCCATCGCGCGGGCCTTCGTCAACCGTCCGCTGCTGCTCATCGCGGACGAGCCCACCGGCAACCTCGACCCGCAGACCTCGGTCGGCATCATGAAGCTGCTGGACCGGATCAACCGGACCGGAACCACGGTGGTCATGGCCACCCACGACCAGCAGATCGTCGACCAGATGCGCAAGCGGGTCATGGAACTCGAAAAGGGCCGTCTCGTACGCGACCAGTCGCGCGGCGTGTACGGCTACCAGCACTAAGCGTGTACGGCCCCCAGTACTGAAAGGACGCCATGCGCGCCCAGTTCGTCCTGTCGGAGATCGGCGTCGGTCTCCGCCGAAACCTCACGATGACCTTCGCCGTCATCGTCTCCGTAGCCCTCTCGCTCGGCCTGTTCGGCGCCTCGCTGCTGATGCGCGACCAGGTCAGCACCATGAAGGGCTACTGGTACGACAAGGTCAACGTCTCCATCTTCTTCTGCAACAAGAACGACGCCGAGACCGGCGCCAACTGCGCCAAGGGCGCGGCCACCCAGCAGCAGAAGGACGACATCAAGGCCGAGCTGAACCGGCTGCCGCTCGTGCAGAGCGTGCAGTACGAGTCCAGCGACCAGGCCTACAAGCACTACAAGGAGCAGTTCGGCGACACCCCCGTCGCCGGCCTGGTGACGCCCGACCAGCTTCCCGAGTCGTTCCGCGTCAAGCTGAAGGACCCCACGAAGTTCAAGGTCATCAAGTCGGCGTTCTCCGAGCGGCCCGGTGTCCAGGAGGTGCAGGACCAACGCGACACCGTCGAGCCGCTGTTCAACCTCCTCAACGGCATGAACATCGCCGCGCTGTGCGTGATGGGACTGATGCTCGTCGTTGCGCTGATGCTGATCGTCAACACCGTGCGGGTGTCGGCGTTCAGCCGCCGGCGGGAGACCGGCATCATGCGGCTCGTGGGGGCGTCCAGCTTCTACATCCAGATGCCGTTCATCCTGGAGGCCGCCATCGCGGGCCTGCTGGGCGCCGCGTTCGCCTGTGTGCTGATCGTCGGCGGCAAGTACCTCCTCGTCAACAACTGGCTGGCGAAGAAGATCCAGGTGATCAACTTCATCGGCTGGGACTCGGTGGCGGCGGTGCTCCCGCTGGTCCTCCTGATCGGGCTGCTGATGCCCGCGCTCGCCGCGTTCTTCGCGCTGCGCAAGTACCTCAAGGTGTGAGCTTTGCCAAGGGGCGCCGTACGGTCAACTCGCCGTACGGCGCCCTTTCGTCCCCTAGACTCACCGGCATGTCGGGCCCGTGTTCGTACGACCGGCCCCGCCGCTACCGCCGCGGGGCGGCCCTGACGTTGTTCCTCGCCGGGGTGCTCGCCACCGGCGCGGTGACCGGCACCTGGAGCGACGAGGCCGAAGGCGCGGTGGGCCACGGCATCCCGAAGCGCGCGGCGTCCGGCGCGCGCCCCCCGGAGGCCGCCACCGCCGACCGCGCGGCCGTCGAGCGGGCCGCCACCGAAGCCATCGAGGACGGCAAGTCCGGTTCGCAGGCAGCCGCCGAGGTCGTCAGCCGTAGTGGCGACCGCTGGTCGACGATCTACACCGAGGGCGAGTTCGAGGACTTCCAGCAGCAGTTGGACGGCGCCTACGTCGGCGTCGGCCTGTGGGTACGGCAGCTCGCCGGCGGCCGCACCGAGGTCTCCCGGGTGCAGCCCGGCGGCCCCGCCGCCCGCGCCGGCATCGCCGTCCACGACCGGCTGCGCGCCATCGACGGCCGGACCACCCAGGGACAGCCGGTCACCGAGACCGTCGCCCGGCTCCGCGGCAACGCCCCGAACGGCTCCCGTACGCCCGCCGCCGGCGCCGGTACTCCGGTACGCCTCGACCTCCAGCGCGGCACCCGGCGGTGGAGCCTCACCCTGCACCGCATCCGGCTGCGCACCCGCAACGTCACCGTCGACCGGCCGGCAGGGCCGCACGGCCCCACCCGCGTCAAGATCACCTCGTTCGCCAGGGGCACCGGCGCCGCGGTCCGCCGCGCCGTCCGGGGCGCCTCCCCGCACGGCGGCGTGCTGCTCGACCTGCGCGGCAATACGGGCGGCCTGGTCACCGAGTCCGTCGCCACCGCCTCCGCCTTCCTCGACGGCGGCCTGGTCGCCACCTACGACGTACGGGGCAGCCAGCGCGCCCTGTACGCCCGGCGCGGCGGGAACACCCGCCTGCCGCTCGTCGTCCTCGTCGACGGCGGCACGATGAGCGCCGCCGAACTGCTGGCCGGCGCCCTCCAGGACCGCGGCCGGGCCATCGTGGTGGGCTCCCCGACCTTCGGCAAGGGCTCGGTGCAGATGCCCAGCCGGCTGCCCGACGGCTCGGTGGCCGAGCTCACCGTCGGCCACTACCGCACGCCCTCCGGCCGGACCGTCGACGACGCCGGGCTCACCCCCGACCTGGTCGTCGAGGACCATGCCGAGCGGCGGGCCCGCACGGTATTGAGTGGCCTCGGGGCCGGCACGTAGTGCGAAAATGGCCGCACTATGGCTAAGCAAAAGGGCAAGGACAAGGATCCCGGGCGCAAGCTCGTGGCGCAGCACAAGAAGGCGCGGCACGACTACCACATTCTGGACACCTATGAGTGCGGGTTGGTATTGACCGGCACCGAGGTGAAGTCGCTGCGTCAGGGCCGGGCGTCGCTGGTCGACGGATTCGTCCAGATCGACGGCAACGAGGCCTGGCTGCACAACGTACACATCCCGGAATACGCCCAGGGAACCTGGACGAATCACTCCGCCCGGCGCAAGCGGAAGCTGCTGATGCACCGCTTCGAGATCGACAAGCTGGAGTCCAAGAGCCAGGAGACCGGCCACACGATCGTGCCGCTGGCCCTGTATTTCAAGGACGGCCGGGCCAAGGTCGAGATCGCGCTGGCCAAGGGCAAGAAGGAGTACGACAAGCGGCAGACCCTCCGCGAGCAGCAGGACCGCCGCGAGGCCGACCGCGCGATGTCGGCGGCCCGCCGCCGTCAGCGCGCCTGACCACGGCCGGCCGACGGGCGGGCACGCCGCGAGCGGCCCGGGCCTGCGGGCGGGAGCGAGCCCGGCATCCGGCCGGTGGGCCCGTGCGGGCGGGGCGTGGACGGTTCCGGCCGGGCGGCGGCCCGCGGAATACGCTGGCAACCTCAGGCGTTGTTCACGTACGATGGCTCCGCATCCCACGGAGGGTGCGGGAACCGCAGGCGTCATGGTGTAGGCGCCGGGGTCCGTCTTGATAAATCAACATGGGGATGATCGGTTTCGACAGCGGATGTCGAAGCAGGGGAAGCGAGTCGAGGAAGCGGCCATGATCTCGTAAACCACAGGCCGAAACCAATAATCGCCAACACCAAGCGCGATTCCTTCGCTCTCGCTGCCTAAGTAGCGACTTGCGAAGTGTCAGCCCGGGGCTGTTCCCGACCCGGATCCTGGCATCAGCTAGGGGACTAAACTTCTGAACCCGGTCACGGGGTGCAGAAGGAAATCAAACAGTGACTGAGCCCGTCGGAGACTTGTTCGCGTGATCTCCGGGGCTGAGAAAATCGCAGCGAACTGCACTCGGAGAAGCCCTGTTTCCGCACCGTTGGACGCGGGTTCGATTCCCGCCATCTCCACTCATCCCATGTGAAGCAGCTGCCCCGGCGAGTTCCCGCCGGGGCAGCTGCTTTTTGTTTCCTCTCCACCCTCGCCTCTTCTCCTTCCCTTCTCTCCACTCTTCTCTCCTCTTCTCTCCTCTGTCCTCCGCGCTCGCTTCCGTCGCTTTCCCGTCCTTCGGGTTTCCCTCGCACACTCAACCCTCGGTATGACAACCCCTGGGTTGATGTGCATCCACCCCGACTCCGTCACGCTGAGTGAATGAAGAGATCACAGCATGCAACCTCAGCCCAGCTCCCGGTCTCCGATGGCGGAAGAAGCGACGGACGACGGGGTGGCGACGGCGGTCGGCAGGGCAAGGATCACGGCCAGCCCGGCGGCCACGGCCGGAACCCCGTACGCGACCCCCGCCCCCGCCACGTGGTCCACGACCCAGCCCCCCGCCGCCGAGCCGGCCGCGATACCACCCAGCAGAGCCGTCACGGCGAGCGTCATCCCCTCATTCAACTGAGCCGCCGGAGTGCGGGATTGGATCAGTCCCATCCCGGTGACCATGGTCGGCGCGGTGGCCATCCCGGCGGCCAGCAGTGCGGCGGCCAGCGCCCCCGGGCGCCCGGTCGACGCCGCGAGGAGGGGCAGCAGCATCAGCACGGCCATCGTGCCCACGCACACCAGGAACCGCCGCCCGCTCCGGCCCGCCGGACGCAGCACGCCGTAGAGCAGCCCCGCCGCGCACGACCCGGCTGCTTGGAGGGCCAGCAGCCCGCCCGCGGCGGACCGCATCCCGAGGCCGTCGGCGTAGGCCAAGGTCACGACCTCCATCGATCCGAAGATCGCGCCGGTGCACAGGAACGTGCCGAGCAGAGGGGGAATGCCCCGCCGCCGCAGCGGAGAGCGGACCCCGCCGGCACGGGCGGCCGCCCGCCCGGCCGCCGGTGGCTCCGTGCGGCGCTGGGCCGCGAAGAGCAGCACCCCGCTCAGCAGCAGGGTCGCGCCCACCGCCGTGCCCGCCTCGGGTGCGACCGCCGTGCAGAGCAGCGTCGCGAGCACCGGCCCGAGCATGAAACACAGCTCGTCCGCGGCCTGTTCGAAGGAGTTGGCGGTGTGCCGGGCAGCCGGGTCGTCGCGGAAGAGGTGTGCCCAGCGGGCACGGGACATCCCTCCGGTGTTGGGGGTGGTGGCGGTCGCGGCGTACGAGACGAACAACGCCCAGTCGGGCGCACCGAAGCGGACGCACAGCAGCAGCGACAGCGACCCGAGCACCGCGAGCGCGGTGGCGGGCACGGCGATCCGGGCCTGGCCGTGGCGGTCGACCATCCGGGCGGTCCATGGCCCGACCAGCGCGGTCGCCGCCAGTCCGGTCGCGGTGACGGCCCCGGCCAGCGCATAGGAGCCACGCGAGCCGCTGATCATCAGGACGGCGCTGACGCTGAGCATGCCCATGGGCAGACGAGCCAGCAGATTGGCGGCGGTGAACGCCCGGGCGCCGGGGACGGCAAAGATCCGCCGGTAAGGAGCGAAGAGCCGAAAGCGCCGGGGACGCCGACGCGGAACCGGCCGTACGGGCGGAGCGGTCACCGGACGAGCAGCAAGGAAAAGGATCACGCTCTTACGATCCCGGCCCCTTCCCTCACCCGTCCAACACCTGATCAGAGCCCATTCACGCACTCACGATGTAGATCGGGAGCCGGGAGCCGGGAGCCGGGAGCCGGGAGTCGGGGGAGGGGGACGGGAGTCGGGAGTTGGGAGGAGGTGGATGGGTTGGCAGGAGGAGGTGGATGGGGTCGACAGGAGGAGGAAAAGGCAAGGCCGCACCGGCTGACGAGTCCCATGAGTCGGCGGGGGGACGCCGAGGCTCCGGGAATACGGTGGCCGAGGGCAGGGGGAGCGCTGCAAGGATGACCCGATGCCGTTCGATATCGATCCGCGACTGCTCCGGGCGTTCACCGCTGTAGCCGAGGAACTGCACTTCACCCGCGCCGCGGCCCGGCTCTACGTGGCCCAGCAGGCCCTGAGCCGTGACATCCGGCGACTGGAGCGGGAGGTGGGCACGGCACTCTTCGTACGGACGACCCGCCAGGTCGCCCTCACGGCCGACGGCGAGCGGCTACTGCCGTACGCCCGCCGGGTGTTGAGCGCCCACGAGGACCTGGCGGCGGCCTTCCGGCCGGTTCCCGAGCGGCCGCTGCTGGTCGATGTCGGGGTGCCGATCGGTACCGCGCACCGGGTGCTGGAGGACGCCAGGGAGCGTGTGCCGGACAGCTGTGAGCTGGTGGCCCGCTTCCACAGCGGGCTGACGGGGGCGGCGGCCGAGCTGGCGGCCGGGCGGCTCGATGTCTCCTTCGGGCGCTACGCGGGCCTGCCACCCGCCGTCCGGTCCGGTCTGGCACACCAGCCGGTCCGTCTGGAGCCGATGGCTGTGCTGCTGCGGGAGGACCATCCCCTGGCGGCGCGGCCCGAGGTTCCGCTCGCGGAGCTGGCCGGCGAGACGCTCTATGCGGCTGCCGGGAATCCGCAGACCGAGGAGTGGACGGAGCTGGCGGCCCGGCTGTTCGCGGGGCGGGGTATCGCGATGGCCGAGCCGTTCCCGGAGATCGAGGGCTCGCGGGAGTTCGTACGCGTGGTGCGGAAACGGGGGTGGTCGGTACTGGCGAGCGTGGAGTTCATCGACGTACCGGGGATGGTGCTGCGCCCGGTCGTGGACCCCGTACCCCTGTCACCCCTCTCAATGGTGTGGCGCCGCGACCTGCACCACCCCGGCCTGACCGCCCTGCGCGCTGCGGTACACGAACTGGCAAGGAAAAACGAATGGTTGACGGTACCGGAGGACGCCTGGCTCCCTCGGGAGGATGCCGCCGCGATGGGTGTGAGTGTGGGTGAGGGAGAGGGGGAGGGGGAGGGGGAGGGCGTGCGGGGGCGGTAGGGGGAGACGTGTCGCGTCCCCGCGTACACGTCGCGCCCGCGCACACGTCGCGGTCGCGTTCATCTGCCAGTAGCGGCCGGTGCGGGTGGCGAGCAGGACCGTGCCGTCGGCCGTGCGGGTGCTGGTGACGTGCGGGGCGAGGGCGAGGGTCATGGGGTGCCTTGGGCCGGTGCGGGCAGGGGCGGTGCGGGGAACGGCGAGGAGGGGAGCGCCGGTGTGGGGCGGGACGGCGCGGGGATGTGCGTCGGGGTGAGCGCGCGGAGCCAGTACTCGGTGGCGAGAGTGGGGTCCAGTGCGCGCAGGGCGTCGGGGTGCGGCTGGAGCGACGTCAGGTGGTGCCGGAGGGCGGCGGGGCGGATCAGACCGCGTTCGGCGAGGAGGGAGTCGTCGCAGAGCGCGGACAGGGCGCCGCGGTGGGCGCGCAGACCGGCGTGGACCTCGGTGCTGTGCTCGTTCTTCGTGCCGAGGCCGAGCACCGCCTCGGGCACGATGCCGCGCAGCGCACGGGTCAGCAGTGGCTTGTAGACGCCGGCCCGGGCGCGGTCGGCGAGTCGGAGGGTGAGCGCCGCGTCGATGACGGCGTTGTCGAGGAACGGCGCCTCGTAGGCGACGCCGTGCGGGGCGGTGAGGGCGAGGGCGCCGCGGACGATCTCCCCGGAGCGGAGGGCGGCGCGCACGATGTCGTGCTGGCAGCGCAGCGGCGCGAACGGTTCGGGTGCCTCGGCGGCGGCCTCGCGCAGCAGCCGGCGGACGGTGGCGACGGCGTCCGGATGCGCCCACGGCGGCAGGCTGGACAGGACCTCCCAGTCGGCGCCGCAGGTCCGGGGATCGCCGCCGGCGGTCACCCGGGAGGCGCTGCCGGCCAGCCAGCGCGGATACGGGCGGCCGCCCAGCAGCGTGCGCAGGGTCTCGGAGGTCTTCCAGCGGCAGAGGTGGTGTGCCGTCCAGGCGCGCTGGGCGGCGGTGCGCAGGTCGCTGCGGACAAGGGAGTTGAGGGCGGCGGGGCGGTGGGAGAAGAGTTCGTCGCCGCCGACGCCGACGAGGTGCAGCCGGGAGCCGCGGGCGGCGACGAGACGGGCCTGGTGGGCGATCCGGGCGGCTTCCCGGAAGAGGGCGAGCGGGGCGGCCGGGTCGGTGGCGGTGGGGTGCAGGGGGTGGTGGGGCGGGGTGTACCAGGTGGGGGCGTCGGCGTAGGGGAGGGAGAGGTGCTCGCCGGCCTGGGGTCGTGACCGCGACGCCGGGCCGTTGCCCGCACCCGCGCCCCTGGCCCTGCCACTGCCACTGCCACTGCCCCTGCCCCCGCCCCTGTTCCCGCTCCCGCCCCTGCCCCCGCTTCCGCCGCTGTGCCTGCTTCCGCCCCCGTTCCCGCCCGTACCCGCTCCGTTGGTCCTGTGCGCGACCGCCCCGCTGCGCTCGCCCTCGTTCTTGGCCTGGACCTGGCCCTGGCCCTGACCCTTGCCCTTCTCCTTGCCCTTGCCGTGGGCCGTGTCCCCCACTGAGCGTGGGTCCCCGCCGGGTCCGGGGCCCGGGCCGGCCGCCTGTTCGCGTTGGCGTTCGGCGGCGCTCAGGTGGGCTGCGCTGCGGGCGCTCCACATGGTGTCGTCGTTGCCGGGGTCGCGGGACACCCAGGACGTGGTGATCAGCCGGACGTCCTCCTGGGCGGCGAGGAAGCACAGGCCGGTGGAGTCGGTGCCGCCGGAGAGGTCGGCGCTGAGGGTGGGACGGCCCAGGGCCCCGTACGCGCTTCCATTCGTGGTCTCGCCCGTATCGGTCTGCTCGATCCGTTCGTTCTGCCCGTTCTGTTCGTTGATCCTCTCCTGTTCGTTCTGCCGTCGGGCGCGGTGTGTACGGGCCGCCACGGCGTCGCTGAGGGCCTGGCGTACGGTCTCGGCGGCGCGCTCCAGGGGGACGTCCGGTTCCGGTGGCTGCCACCAACGGGCCACGGAGGGCTGCCCGTTGGCGTCCACGGTGAGGTGGTGGCCCGGCGGGACGGCCGGTACCGCGCGCCACAGCGGGCGCAGGGCGAGCGGGAGCGGGGCGAACGGGAACAGCAGGCGCAGCGCGAGGGATTCCTCGTCGAGCAGGCCGGTGCCGGGGGCGCCGGGCGGCAGTCCGCCGGTGGCCGCGCTGCGGGCGAGCGCCGCCAGGTCCTGGGGCCGGTTGCCGGCGACGGTGATGCCGCCGATCCGGGCGTGATGGAGCTGGTGGACGGTCGCGAGGTCGCCCTGGCAGCGCAGGTCGGGGCCGATGGCGGCCAGGAGTGCGTAGCTGCCGGGGAGTTGGCGGGTGCGCCGGGCGATGCCGTCCAGGCCGTCGGGGCCGTGCAGCAGCCGGGCCAGGGTGTCCGGGTGGGCGGAGGTGGTGCCGAGCAGGACGGCGCGGCGTGGGCCCGCCTCCGCCGTGAGGATCTGGTCGGCCGACCACCGGCCCACGATCCAGGGGCGGCCCGAGGGGTGGCGGAGGATCTGGACGGGCGGTCCGGCGGGCAGCTGCCGGCGGAGGGCGTCGGTTGCGGGGTGGTCGGGGAAGACGAGGAAGTCCACGGGATACCTGTCCATAGGGGGAGGGGCGTTGCCGCCGGACCGTCGGCCACAGCGCTGCCGGGCCCGGGGGGCCGGGTCCGGCAGCGCTGCCGTTCGTCACCACCCGAAGAAGCCGGCCCAGCCGTCCCAGTGGTAGCCCGTGAACCCGAGCGTCAGCTCGGTGAAGTCGCCCACCTCGACGAGCTGCGGCGCCTCGTAGTCGGTGGCGGTGTCGGCAGCGGCCGGCACCTCCTGCGTGTCCTGCATCGTTCACTCCCTTCGCTCTTCTCCGGGCACACCACCCGCACCGCTACCGACACGGAGTGTGCTCACGTGATTACTCGTTGCGTTCGACGAAAATGCTGACAGTGCCCAGGTCGCCTGCCATTACCTCGAACGAGTGGTGTCAGGGGGCGTGCGAGGCACTTCGGTGTGACTCCGCCCGGCGTGTACGCCCCGGCGTCCGCGGTCGCTCACGCACGGGTCCGGTGGCGCGTGAGCGCAAGGTTTCGCCGCGGTCACCTGCTGCCACGGTGCGGAAACCCGCCGTCCCTAGCTTCGGGGGAGGACCCGACCCCCTGGGAGGCGCGATGACGGCCGAGGCCGCGGCAGGCACCCGTAGCGACAGCAGCAGTGAAATCAGCGACGACAGCCCTGACGAAAACCGAACGGACCGCACGACCTCCACCCCGACGTCCGCCCCGACGTCCACCCCGACGTCCGCCCCGACGTCCGGTGGCTCCACGCCCGCCGGCCCCACGCCCGGCGGCCGTACGCGGCGGGGCGGGCGGTGGATCGAGCGGTGGGAGCCCGAGGACGAGACGTTCTGGGCGGAGACCGGGGCGCGGGTCGCCCGGCGGAACCTGGCCTTCTCCGTACTGTCCGAGCACATCGGCTTCTCCATCTGGAGCCTGTGGTCGGTGATGGTGCTGTTCATGGGGCCGGAGTACGGATTCGATCCGGCCGGCAAGTTCTTCCTGGTGGCGATGCCGACCCTGGTGGGCGGGGTGCTGCGGGTGCCGTACACCTTCGCGGTGGCGCGGTTCGGCGGACGCAACTGGACGGTGATCAGCGCGCTGATGCTGCTGGTGCCGGCGACGGCGGCCGCGGTGGTGATGAAGCCGGGTACCTCCTACACCACGTTCCTGGTGATCGCGGCGCTCGCGGGCGTCGGCGGCGGCAACTTCGCCTCCTCGATGACGAACATCAACTCCTTCTACCCCCTGCGGAAGAAGGGCTGGGCGCTGGGGCTGAACGCCGGCGGCGGCAACATCGGCGTCCCCGTGATCCAGCTGCTGGGGCTGCTGGTGATCGGTACGGCCGGGGCCGCGCAGCCGCGGCTGGTGCTCGCCGTCTACCTGCCGCTGATCGTGGTCGCGGCGGTGCTCGCGGCGCTGTTCATGGACAACCTGGCGCCGGTGCGGAACGACACCGGAGCGGCCCTGGACGCCGCCCGGGAGCCGCACACCTGGGTGATGTCGGTGCTGTACATCGGCACGTTCGGGTCGTTCATCGGCTACAGCTTCGCCTTCGGGCTGGTGCTGCAGAACCAGTTCGCGCGCACGCCCCTCCAGGCGGCGTCGCTGACGTTCATCGGGCCGCTGCTGGGGTCGCTGGTGCGGCCGGTCGGCGGCCGGCTGGCGGACCGGTTCGGCGGCGCCCGGATCACCCTGGGCAACTTCCTGGCGATGGCCCTGGCCACCGGGGTGGTCATCTACGCGTCGGCGGTGCGGTCGCTGCCGGTGTTCCTCGTCGGCTTCATCGCGCTGTTCGTGCTGACCGGGCTCGGCAACGGCTCCACGTACAAGATGATCCCGGGGATCTTCCAGGCGCAGGCGGTCCGGCGCGGGCTGACCGGGGAGGCGGCCGAGGCCAGCGGGCGGCGGCTGTCGGGGGCGGCGATGGGGCTGATCGGCGCGGTCGGCGCGCTCGGCGGGCTGGCCATCAACCTCGCCTTCCGGCAGTCGTTCCTGGCCACCGGGTCGGGTACGCCGGCGTTCGTGTCGTTCCTGGTCTGCTACGCGGTGTGCACCGTGGTGACCTGGGCCGTATACCTGCGGCCGGCGGCGCGCGCACGGCGTACGGAGCGGGCGGGCGCGGGTGCCACGGCCGGGGAGGCGGAGCGGCGGCCGGTCCACGCCGAAGTGTGAGGCGGCGTGGGGCTGGTGTGCGGCCGGTTGCCCGTGGTGGCCGCGCAGCGGCGTAACCCGGGGGAAATACTGGAGGACCGGGCCTGTCATGTGGTGTCGGCAGGCTGGACACCAGTGGCTTCCGGACCTCGACACCCCGGGACTTGGCTCCTCGGACCCGGGGAGCCGGAGATCCGGGGAGGTCGGGATCTCGGTATCCCGGGGTCCCGGGATACCGGAGCTCACCCGTCGCCCGGGCCGCGGCGGCGGGGAGCGCCATGCAGCACAACCACTCTGGGCGGAGCGGGACGACCATGCACGATCAGCAGCAGCAACAGGAGCACGGCGAGCGGGAGACGCGGACGGCACCCGCCACCGGGCCGGCAGCGGGACCCCAGGAACCCCAGGAACCCCAGGAACCCCAGGAACCCCAGGGAACCCACGGAGCCCCGGGGACCCGGGAAGCCGCGCCGGAACCCGGGCCGGGAACCGGACCAGTGACCGCGCCGGGAACCGGGCCGGAAGCCGGGCCCGGGGACGGTTCCGGGCCCGGTGCTGCCCCCGTGCGGCCGCTGGACGGCTTCACCGTCGGCGTGACCGCGGCCCGGCGGGCCGAGGAGCTCGGTGCCCTGCTGGAGCGGCGCGGCGCGCAGGTGATGCACGCGCCCGCGCTGCGCATCGTGCCGCTGCCGGACGACACCGAACTGCTCGCGGTGACCCGGGCGCTGATCGGTCATGCGCCGGACGTCGTCGTGGCCACCACGGCCATCGGGTTCCGCGGCTGGATCGAGGCCGCGGAGGGCTGGGGGCTGGGCGAGGCGCTGCTGGACCGGCTGACCGGCGTCGAACTGCTCGCGCGCGGCCCGAAGGTACGGGGCGCGATCCGGGCCGCCGGGCTCACCGAGAAGTGGTCCCCGGCCTCGGAGTCGATGGCCGAGGTGCTGGACCGGCTGCTGGCGGAGGGGGTGTCCGGGCGGCGGGTGGCCGTACAGCTGCACGGCGAGCCGCTGCCCGGGTTCGTGGAGGCGCTGCGGGCCGGCGGCGCGGAGGTGATCGGCGTCCCGGTGTACCGCTGGATGCCGCCGGAGGACCTCGGTCCGGTCGACCGGCTGCTGGACGCGGTGGTCGGCGGCGGCCTGGACGCGGTGACGTTCACCAGCGCACCCGCCGCCGCGTCGCTGCTGCGCCGGGCCGAGGAGCGCGGCATCCGGGAGGAGGTGCTGGCGGCGCTGCGGCAGGGCGTGCTGCCCGTGTGTGTGGGGCCGGTGACCGCGCTGCCCCTGGAGGCCGAGGACGTGCCCACGCTCCAGCCGGAGCGCTTCCGGCTGGGGCCGCTGGTGCAGCTGCTGTGCCGCGAACTGCCCGGGCGGGCGCGGCCGTTGCCGGTGGCCGGGCGGCGGCTGGAGATCCGCGGGCACGCGGTCGTGGTGGACGGCGCGCTGCGGCCGGTGCCGCCGGCCGGCATGGCGTTGCTGCGGGCGCTGGCCCGCCGCCCCGGCTGGGTCGTCTCCCGCGCCGAGCTGCTGCGGGTGCTGCCGGGGTCGGGGCGGGACGAGCACGCCGTGGAGACCGCGATGGCCCGGCTGCGGGTGGCCCTGGGCGCGCCGAAGCTGATCCAGACCGTGGTCAAGCGGGGGTACCGGCTGTCGTTGGACCCGCACGCCGACACGGACAAGTACGGCGCGGCGTAACCGGTTTCACGGCGGCGCGTGACCGGTTCCACGGCGGGGACTGTCGGTCCGTTCCACGGCGGGGATTGCCGGTCCCTTCCACGGCGGGGACTGTCGGTCCGTTCCACGGCGGGGACTGCCGGTCCCTTCCACGGCGGGGGCGGCGGCCGTTCCAGGGCGGGGCGCCCGGCCCGTTCCCCGCCGGGGCGGCCGGGTGCACGGCCGCGGGAGCGGGGTGCGCGGCCGGGGGAGTCGGGATCGCGGGGGCGGCCGCAAAAAATTCTCGCCATCCTTTGAGCACCCCGCCCGTCCCGTCCGTACTCCTCACCGCAAGTCCGATTCATGGCCAGGTCCCCGGCGATCTTGGGTGATCCGGGCTCTCGACCCGGGAGTTGGAGTGCGTAAGGATGCCGTCGTGGCAGACAGGACGACACCTGAAGAGGAGCTCATGCGAGCCCTCTATGACGAGCACGCGGGCCCGCTCCTCGCCTTCGTCCTGCGGCTGGTGGCGGGCGACCGGCACCGCGCGGAGGACGTGGTCCAGGAGACGCTGGTGCGTGCCTGGCGCAACGCCGATCAACTACAGCGCGCCACGGGCTCGATCCGGCCCTGGCTGGTGACCGTAGCCCGGCGGATAGTGATCGACGGGTACCGCAGCCGGAAGGCCAGACCCCAAGAGGTCGACGCGACACCCCTGGAGACGATGCCGGCCGCCGACGTGATCGACCGGGCGCTGCGCACGATGACGATCTCCGAGGCGCTGAGCGATCTGAGCCAGGCCCATCGAGAGGCCCTCGTGGAGACGTACTTCAAGGAGCGTACGGTCAACGAGGCAGCGGAGGTGCTGCGCGTACCCGCAGGGACCGTGCGGTCCCGGGTCTTCTACGCGCTGCGCTCCCTGAAGCTCTCGCTCGAGGAACGAGGAGTGACGGAGTGATCCCGCCCACGCAGCCGGACCGGCACAGCGACGTCGGCGCCTATGCGCTGGGCGTTCTGGACGCCGCCGACGCCGAACGGTTCGAGATGCATCTCGTCGGCTGTGACCGGTGCGCGGCCGAACTCGAGGAACTCATGGGCCTGACTCCGGTGCTGGCCGAGTTCAAGGAGTCCGCCCCCACCCCGGACACGCTCACCGCCGTCCCCGGCCCCCGGCTCCTCGGCGGACTGCTCGACGAGGTCGCCGTCACCCGCCGCGGCCGGGCCCGCCGCCGGCTGTTCCTGGTCGCCGCGGCCGTCGTGCTGATCGTCGGCGGGCCGCTGGCCGCCGTCTCCGTCGTCAAGGGCGGTACGGAGCAGACGCCGACGGCGGCGCCCCCGCTGGCGAACGCGGTCCGCGCCCAGTACGCCGAGGGCGAGCAGGTCCACTCCGTCGACCCGGACACCAAGGTCTCCGCGGGCGTGTCCATGGCGGCCCGCCCCTGGGGCACCCAGGTCGTCCTCCAACTCGCCCACGTCAAGGGCCCGCTCAGCTGCTCCCTGGTCGCGGTCGGCAAGGACGGCCGTCGGCAGACCGTCACCACCTGGGCGGTCCCCGAGGGCGGCTACGGCATCCCCGGGAGCGCGGCCAAGTGGAACCGCGAGCCCCTGTACGCGGCGGGCGGCGCCGCACTCGACCGGAACGAGATCGACCACTTCGAGATCAGCACCCTGGAGGGCAGGAAGCTGGCCACGGTCAAGGCGTGAGCCGCCCGGAGCGGGCGGCCAGGGGCGGCGGAGTCGGCCCCGCCACCCCCTCCAGTGACCGCCCAAGACGCCCGAAGTAACGGTCTGCATCAACATCCGACCGAATCCGCCCGGATTTGTCCTTCTCACCAGGTGCGCACGGTGCCCGGTTCGCGTACGGTTGACGGCTGCCCTACGCACAGCAGAAGGGGGCCTGGGTGGCCGCGCACAACGCCACGCACGCACCGGACCACGCCTCGGAATCGGTTCGCGCCCGCGAGATCGAGGCCGAGCAGACGCACCTGGACCGCGTCTACCGGCGCCTCGAGGAGAAGATCCACGAGGCGGAGTTCCTCATGGACGACGCCGCCAAGCGCGGCCAGGTCGGCACGCCCGGCGCGCTCGCCGAGCGTGACGCCCAGGTCTTCCAGGCCGGTGTCCATCTCCACCGGCTGAACTCCGAGTACGAGGACTTCCTCTTCGGGCGGATCGACCTGCTCCTCGGCAAGGACGGCAAGAAGGGCCCGGACGGCGCGTACACCTCCGTCGAGCCCGCCGAGGGCGCGATCGTGGACAACCGCGCCCGGATCGCCGAGACGCTGCACATCGGCCGGCTCGGCGTCCTGGACGCGGACTACTCCCCGCTGGTCATCGACTGGCGGGCGCCGGCCGCCGCGCCCTTCTACCGCGCCACCCCGGTGGCGCCCGGCCGGGTCGTCCGCCGCCGGGTGATCCGTTCCAAGGGCCGCAAGGTGCTCGGCGTCGAGGACGATCTGATGCGCCCGGAGATCACCGCCACGCTGGACGGCGAGGAGCTCCCGGCGATCGGCGACGGTGCGCTGATGGCCGCGCTCGGCCGGGCCCGCAGCCACACCATGCGGGACATCGTCGCGTCCATCCAGGCCGAGCAGGACATGGTGATCCGGGCGCCCGCCGCCTCCGTCACCGAGGTCGAGGGCGGGCCGGGCACCGGCAAGACCGCGGTCGCCCTGCACCGCGCCGCCTACCTCCTCTACCAGGACCGCCGCCGTTACGCCGGCGGCATCCTGATCGTCTCCCCGACGCCGCTGCTGGTCGCCTACACCGAGGGCGTGCTGCCGTCGCTCGGCGAGGAGGGCCAGGTCGCCATCCGGGCGCTCGGCTCGCTCGTCGACGGCGCCGAGGCGACCGCCTACGACCCGCCGGCGGTGGCCCGGATCAAGGGCTCGTCGCGGATGCAGAAGCTGCTGCGCAAGGCCGCGAGGGCCGCCCTGGACCTGCCCCCGGGCGGCACCGCGCCCACCCAGGGGCCGGCCGGCCAGCTCGCGTTCGGCGACGACGAGGAGACCGCGCCGGCGGTACGGACCGACCGGCTCCGGGTCGTCGCCTTCGGCTCCCGGATCGAGCTGGCCGCCGACGAGCTGCGCGCCATCCGGCAGTCCGCGCTCGGCGGCACCGCGCCGGTCAACCTGCTGCGCCCCCGGGCCCGCCGGCTGATCCTGGACGCGCTGTGGGCCCGGTCGGGCGCCGGCCGCCGCTACACCGACCCCGAGCTCGCCGCCGAGGCCCGTGAGGGCTTCGACGAGGACCTCACCACCGAGACCTCGTTCCAGGAGTTCCTGGACGCCTGGTGGCCCGAGCTGACCCCGCGCGGCGTGCTCGCCGCGATGGCCGACGAGAAGCTGCTGGGCCGCTGGGCGCGCCGCGTCCTCAACCCGCGCGAGGTGCGCCAACTGGCCCGTTCCCTGGGCCGGTTGGACGCCTCGGGGCACGGCCCGCTGTCGGTGCACGACGTCGCCCTGCTGGACGAGCTGCAGCAGATCCTCGGCGCCCCGATGCGCCCGGCCCGGCCGCGCGAGGCCGACCCTCTGGAGCACCTGACCGGCCTGGAGGAGCTGACGACGTACGCGGACCGCAACGGCGGCGGCCGCGGCCGGCGCGAACGCCTGGAGGAGGAGCGCACCGACTACGCCCATGTGATCGTCGACGAGGCGCAGGACCTGACGCCCATGCAGTGGCGGATGGTCGGCCGCCGCGGCCGGCACGCCACCTGGACCGTGGTCGGCGACCCGGCGCAGTCCTCGTGGTCCGACCCGGACGAGGCGGCCGCCGCCCGTGACGAGGCGCTCGGCACCCGCCCGCGCCGCCGCTTCACCCTCACCGTCAACTACCGCAACCCGGCGGAGATCGCCGAGCTGGCCGGGAAGGTGCTGGCGCTGGCGATGCCCGGCATGCAGTCCCCGAAGGCGGTCCGTTCGACGGGCCTTCGGCCGCGGTTCGCGCTCGTCGGGGACGGCGCCGGGTCGGCCGGCGAGTCCGCGCTGGCCGCCGCGACGGCGGCGGAGGCCGAGCGGCTGCTGGGCGAGGTGGACGGCACGGTCGGCGTCGTGGTGGCGATGCACCGCCGCGAGCAGGCCCGCCGCTGGCTGGCCCCGCTCGGTGACCGGGTGGTGGCGCTGGGCTCCCTGGAGGCGAAGGGGCTGGAGTACGACGCCACGCTGGTGGTGTCGCCGGCCGAGATCGCCGACGAGTCCCCGGCCGGGCTGCGGGTGCTGTACGTGGCGCTGACCCGGGCCACCCAGCAGCTGACCGTGCTGTCCGCCGGGCGCGACGAGCCGGACGCGGCCGGGGTGCCCGACCTGCTGCGGGACTGAGCCCGGCGGAGGCCGTCCGGGGGGACCCGAAATCCGTACCCCGCGACGGGATTCGCTTCCGGAGATGGTTTGTTAGCCTGGGTGACGGCACCGGCTCGATCCAAGCCCCCGGGCCCAACCATCGTCGCTACGAGCGACCACTTGCCGCGAGGCGAGCATGGCGGGTCGGTGTCTTAAGTGTGTGCTGCGGGCGCCCTTCCTCCGGGAGGGCGCCCGCGGTCGTTGTCGGCCCGCAGCCGTGGTCCACCCGCCGTCGGCTGCCGGAGTGTGGCGGTCCGCACGCTCCGCCCGGAAGGCTTCTTCCGCGAAGGGCTTCCACTCGCCCGATCATCTCTCGTATGGTGGAAGTGTCTTTCCGAAATTTGTAGCTGGTTACCGTGTACCGGCTGGTAGGTGGGACGATCGGACGACGCGCTCCCGGCCCGGGCACCTCTGGGCCGCGGAGCCGCTGAGAGAGAAACCAGGGAAAGCAGAGGAAGTCGGCCATGGCAACGGCGCCTAGCGTCTCGTATTCGATGACGGTGCGACTGGAAGTACCCGCGAGCGGCACCGCCGTCAGCCAGCTCACCACGGCCGTGGAGTCCTCCGGCGGGTCGGTCACCGGCCTCGACGTCACCGCGTCGGGCCACGAGAAGCTCCGGATCGACGTCACCATCGCCGCGACCTCCACCGCGCACGCGAACGAGATCGTCGAGAAGCTGCGCGGCATCGAGGGCGTCTCGCTCGGCAAGGTGTCCGACCGTACGTTCCTGATGCACCTCGGCGGCAAGATCGAGATGTCGTCGAAGCACCCGATCCGCAACCGCGACGACCTCTCCATGGTCTACACCCCCGGCGTCGCCCGGGTCTGCCAGGCCATCGCCGACAACCCCGAGGACGCCCGCCGGCTGACGATCAAGCGCAACAGCGTCGCGGTCGTCACGGACGGCTCCGCGGTCCTGGGCCTGGGCAACATCGGCCCCAAGGCCGCCCTGCCCGTCATGGAGGGCAAGGCGGCCCTCTTCAAGCGCTTCGCCGGCATCGACGCCTGGCCGCTGTGCCTGGACACCCAGGACACCGACGCCATCGTGGAGATCGTCAAGGCCATCGCCCCCGGCTTCGCCGGCATCAACCTGGAGGACATCTCCGCGCCCCGCTGCTTCGAGATCGAGGCGCGGCTGCGCGAGGCGCTGGACATCCCGGTCTTCCACGACGACCAGCACGGCACCGCCATCGTGGTGCTCGCCGCGCTCACCAACGCGCTGCGCGTCGTCGGCAAGAAGATCGAGGACGTCCGGGTCGTGATGTCCGGCGCCGGCGCGGCCGGCACCGCCATCCTCAAGCTGCTGCTGGCCGCCGGCGTCCGGCACGCCGTCGTCGCCGACATCCACGGCGTGGTGCACGCCGGCCGCCCGGACCTGGTCGACGCCGACCCGGACTCGGCGCTGCGCTGGATCGCCGACAACACCAACCCCGAGGGCGTCACCGGCACCCTCAAGGAGGCCGTGGTCGGCGCGGACGTCTTCATCGGCGTCTCGGCGCCCAACGTCCTCGACGGCGACGACGTCGCGAAGATGGCCGAGGGCGCGATCGTGTTCGCCCTCGCCAACCCCGACCCCGAGGTCGACCCGGCCATCGCCCGGCAGACCGCCGCCGTCGTGGCCACCGGCCGCTCCGACTTCCCGAACCAGATCAACAACGTCCTGGTGTTCCCCGGCGTATTCCGCGGCCTCCTGGACGCCCACTCCCGTACGGTGAACACCGAGATGATGCTGGCCGCGGCCCGCGCCCTCGCGGACGTCGTCCTGGAGGACGAGGTCAACCCGAACTACATCATTCCCAGCGTCTTCAACGAGAAGGTCGCGGGCGCGGTGGCCGGTGCGGTGCGGGAGGCGGCCAAGGGCAGCGACCCGGCTGTGACGACGGCCACGGCGGTCTGACAACGGCGCGTCGCGGGACACGCCGTCATGACGGCCCCCATAGGGTGGCGGGCAGCAATCCGCCAACCTGGGGATCCGGCCCGGAGCGGAACGATGCGGAACGTCACCACTGCGTGGCAGTGGCGCTTTTCGTGTGACCCGCCAGGGCGCCGGATTGGCTTTACTGCCGCAGGTAGGGGCAGGATGCGTATTCGGGCGCGAGGGTCTGGCAGGCAGACCCGGGTCCGGGGACTGTCCGAGGACCCTGGCAGCATCGGCTTCGCTGTGCCCAACATGCGGCTCTGCCGCGTGGCACGCCTCATTGGCAAGAAGAACACGGGAGTACAAACATGAACCGCAGTGAGCTGGTGGCCGCTCTGGCCGATCGCGCCGAGGTGACCCGCAAGGACGCCGACGCCGTTCTGGCCGCCCTCGCCGAGGTGACCGGCGAGGTCGTCGCCAAGGGCGACGAGAAGGTCACCATCCCCGGCTTCCTGACCTTCGAGCGCACCCACCGTGCCGCTCGCACCGCGCGCAACCCGCAGACCGGCGACCCGATCCAGATCCCGGCCGGCTACAGCGTGAAGGTGTCCGCGGGCTCCAAGCTCAAGGAAGCCGCCAAGGGCAAGTGAGGCCCTGACCCGGCGTAACGAGGCGGCCGCCCCGACGGGGGCGGCCGCCTTCGTCGTACCCGCGCACCGCGCACCCCTGCCGCACCCGCCCGTACGGCCGTTCCGGGGCGCCACCACGGCCGTACGGGGCCGGAAACGGCGCCCGGCACTCCCGGGCCGTCCCGCGGCGCGCGCGGCCCCCTGACAGCCCTGAGGGGCGGCCACCGGTCCGGTGGCCGCCCCTCAGGCGTGGTCGTACGGGCGTGGGCGCGGCGCGCCCAGGTGCCCGGGCGTCGTCAGTGGCTCAGTGCCCCGTTGGGCAGCTCCACGTGGGCGCCCAGCTCGACGAGCTTCTCCATGAAGTTCTCGTAGCCGCGGTTGATCAGGTCGATGCCGTGCACCCGGGAGGTGCCCTGCGCCGCCAGCGCCGCGATCAGGTACGAGAAACCGCCGCGCAGGTCGGGGATGACCAGGTCGGAGCCCTGCAGCTTGGTCGGGCCGGAGACCACCGCGGAGTGCAGGAAGTTGCGCTGGCCGAAGCGGCAGGCCGAGCCGCCCAGGCACTCCCGGTAGAGCTGGATGTGCGCGCCCATCTGGTTGAGGGCGGACGTGAAGCCGAGGCGGGACTCGTAGACCGTCTCGTGGACGATGGACAGGCCCGACGCCTGGGTCAGGGCGACGACCAGCGGCTGCTGCCAGTCGGTCTGGAAGCCGGGGTGGACGTCGGTCTCCAGGGCGATGGCGTTGAGCGAGCCGCCCGGGTGCCAGAAGCGGATGCCCTCGTCGTCTATCTCGAAGGCGCCGCCGACCTTCCGGAAGGTGTTGAGGAAGGTCATCATCGACCGCTGCTGCGCGCCGCGGACGTAGATGTTGCCCTCGGTGGCCAGCGCCGCGGACGCCCAGGAGGCGGCCTCCAGGCGGTCCGGGAGGGCCCGGTGGGTGTAGCCGTTGAGCTTGTCGACACCGGTGATCCGGATCGTCCGGTCGGTGTCCATGGAGATGATCGCGCCCATCTTCTGCAGCACGCAGATCAGGTCCTCGATCTCCGGCTCCACGGCGGCGTTCGACAGCTCGGTGACGCCCTCCGCCAGTACGGCGGTCAGTAGCACCTGCTCGGTCGAGCCGACCGACGGGTACGGCAGCCGGATCTTGGTGCCGCGCAGCCGGTGCGGTGCCTCCAGGTACTGCCCGTCGGCGCGCTTCTCGATCTTCGCGCCGAACTGGCGCAGCACGTCGAAGTGGAAGTCCACCGGGCGGCCGCCGATGTCACAGCCGCCCAGGCCCGGGATGAAGGCGTGGCCGAGGCGGTGCAGCAGCGGGCCGCAGAACAGGATCGGGATCCGCGAGGAGCCGGCGTGCGCGTCGATGTCGGCGACGTTGGCGCTCTCCACGTGCGACGGGTCGAGGACCAGCTCGCCGGGCTCGTCGCCCGGGCGGACCGTGACGCCGTGCAGCTGCAGCAGTCCGCGCACCACGCGTACGTCGCGGATGTCGGGCACGTTGCGCAGCCGGCTGGGTCCGCTGCCGAGCAGGGCGGCGACCATGGCCTTGGGCACAAGGTTCTTCGCACCGCGAACCCGGATCTCGCCCTCCAGCGGGGTGCCGCCGTGGACAAGCAGTACGTCGTCAGTAGAGACGGTCATGGATCTCGCGTTCCTGGAGACGGGCAGGGCCAAGCAGAAATGGTAAGGGCGTCCGAGGGGGTGCCCGTAAGCCCGTGCAGCCTCTGAGCATGTAATGGCTTTGTCACAACACGCTCGGCTACGGTCACCCTTTGATCTGTAATCGCCTTTTGGCGGAAAAGCCCCAGATTGTCTTAAATGCACTGTGAGGAAGTCGGATTGGGGCGGGTGCACTTCCGGGGGCGGGATCGTGCGCCGGGGCTGCCGCCGTACGCCCTGCCCTGCGCTCGCACCGGTCACGGCGTTGACTCCCCGCTCGGGGCAGAAGTGCGGGATCATGTGGCCATGACCGAGGTGTCCTCGCTCACAGGCCGGCTGCTCGTCGCGACGCCCGCGCTTGCGGACCCGAACTTCGACCGCGCGGTGGTGCTGCTCCTCGACCACGACGAGGAGGGCTCCCTCGGCGTGGTCCTCAACCGCCCCACCCCGGTGGGCGTCGCGGACATCCTCGCGCCCTGGGCCGCGCTGACCGGTGAGCCGGGCGTGGTCTTCCAGGGCGGCCCGGTCTCGCTGGACTCCGCACTCGGGGTGGCGGTGGTGCCCGGCGGGGCCCTCGGCGAGGGCGGCACGCCCCCCATGGGTACGGGTGCCGGTCCCGGCGCCGAGGCGGGGGAGACGGCCGGCGCGCAGGTCGCCGACCGCGCGGGCGTACAGCCGGCCGAGGAGCCGCTGGGCTGGCGCCGGGTGCACGGCGCGATCGGCCTGGTCGATCTGGAGGCCCCGCCCGAGCTCCTCGCGGCCGTGCTCGGCAGCCTGCGGATCTTCGCCGGCTACGCGGGCTGGGGCCCGGGCCAGCTGGAGGACGAGCTGGTCGAGGGCGCCTGGTACGTCGTCGAGTCCGAACCGGGCGACGTCTCCTCGCCCGACCCGGAACAGCTGTGGCGCGCGGTCCTGCGGCGGCAGCGCAACGAGCTGGCGATGGTGGCCACGTACCCGGACGACCCGTCGCTGAACTGATCGCGAGGGCCGGTCGGCCGGTCGCGGGGGAGGTCCCGCCGAACGCCGGATTTTTGTTGAGCGCTGGATTATTGTGACGGCTTCGTCATGAGGAATTGTCAGTGCCCGTCGCTATGGTTCGAGTGACAGGGGACGGTGCGCGGCCGCGTCGGCGGGGCCGCGCAGGACAGCGGGGGAGAGTGCCATGCACAGGCCGAGTGTGCCCGGGGATCTGGACCGTCCGGAGCGGCTGTGGGCGCGGGCCGCGACGCTCGCGGTGGTCGCCGCGGCGGTGGACGACTGGGACGAATTCTCCTGGGGGAAGCACGGACTCGAGTGCTGGAACGGCGGCGGCAGCTACTGGTGGCGGCTGAAGCTGTACGACGGCGGCCGGGCGCTGCTCTGCGGCCAGGACTCCGACGGCAGCTACACCCACAGCGGCGACCGCCAGATCGACTTCCTGGCCGGCGGCCCCGAGTGGCTGCCCTGGGAGCAGCTGAACGACGACGCCCGGGGGAACCTCTTCGGGTTCGTCTACTGGTGGCAGGACGGCGCCTGGGCGCGCGCCCCGTATCCCGAGAAGCTGCCGGACGACGGCCTGGAGATGGCGATGAGCTGGGCCGCCCCCGGTGAGGCGTCGATCGGCCGGATCGTCGACGACCTCGTGGCCCGTACGGAGACCGAGGTCGACGCGGCCGACGCGGTCCGCGCCTTCATCGCCGCCGCCGAGGCCCGTACGGTCGGCGCGCCGGAGGTCGCCGCGCTGCTGGACGCGGTCTGCGACAAGGACTCCTGGTACGAGGTCCGGCCGGAGGCCGCGCTGGCCTTCGCCGAGACGCTGGGCCTGACCTCCGGCGACCGCGGCGGGCTGGCGGTGGCCTCCTGAGCGGAGGTGTCACCCGGCCCCCGCGGGCGGACGGAGCGGAGGCCCGGACGGGTCCGGCGGCGGGCGTTGCGGCGGCGGGTCCCGCGCTCCACCCGGGCGGCGGGCCGTCGCTCCCGGGTCGTCGCGGGCGTGAGTACCCTTGGCAGCTATGAGCACTCTTGAGCCCGAGCGCGGGGCAGGTACGGGGACCCTCGTAGAGCCGACACCGCAGGTGTCGCACGGCGACGGCGACCACGAGCGCTTCGCCCACTACGTCCAGAAGGACAAGATCATGGCGAGCGCGCTCGACGGTACCCCCGTCGTGGCGCTGTGCGGCAAGGTCTGGGTCCCGGGTCGCGACCCGAAGAAGTACCCGGTCTGCCCCATGTGCAAGGAGATCTACGAGTCCATGGGCGCCGGTGGCGACAAGGACAAGGGCGGCAAGGACGGCGGCAAGAAGTAACCGCCGCCGGCCCGCCGCGGGCACGGGCCCGGAGCTCTCGCAGCCCGGGCCCGCCGTCGTGCCCGCACACCCGGACGCCGGCACCGGGCCGCCCGTACGGGAAGCGCCGGCCCCTCCCCGCGGGCTCCTCGCGGGAACCCGCGGGACGGCGTGCCGACGGCAGGCCGGGCGGCGAGATGGCCGGATTGATGGCCGGATTACCGGCCTCCGCGGACCGGCGGATGGCAGCATCGACCCCGACACCGCCCGCGGCACGGGCAGGTGCTCTCCGTACGCCTACAGCGCCGGCCGGTCCCGGACCCGGGGGCGCGGTGGAGGACTGACGGCATGCCGGACACAGACGGCCCCACGCGCCACCCGGACACCCCCGCGGCACGACCGGCCCCGGGCACCCCTCCCGCACCCGACCCGGGCACCCCGCCCCTACCGGGTGCCGGGCTGATCCCCGCACCGCTGAGCATCGACGCGGCCCCCGGCGGCGCCGTCCGGCTCGGCCCGGACACCGCGCTCGCCGCCGCACCCGGCACCGAGGACACCGCGCACTGGCTGCGGGCCACCCTCGGCGACGCCTACGGCCTGCCGCTGCCGCCCGGCTCCGCCGACGCCACCGACACCCTCGCCCTGGCCCTCGATGCGGCCCTGCCCGCGGAGGGCTACCGCCTGGAGGCCGACGCCCGCTGGGGCGTACGGATCACCGGCGGCGGCCCGGCCGGCGTCTTCTGGGGCGCCCAGACGCTCCGTCAGCTCCTCGGCCCGCACGCCTTCCGCCGCGCCCCGCTCACCCCCGGGCGGCCGGCCGTCCTCCCGCAACTGACCGTCGAGGACGGCCCCCGCTTCGGCTGGCGCGGCATGCTGCTCGACGTCGCCCGGCACTTCCTGCCCAAGGACGGCGTGCTGCGCTACCTCGACCTGCTCGCCGCGCACAAACTCAACGTCCTGCACCTGCACCTGACCGACGACCAGGGCTGGCGCCTGGAGATCCGGCGCTACCCGAAACTGGCCGGAACCGGCTCCTGGCGCGCCCGCACCAAACTCGGCCACCGGGCCTCCCCGCTCTGGGACGAGCGCCCGCACGGCGGCCACTACACCCAGGACGACATCCGCGAGATCGTCGCCTACGCCGCCCGGCGGCATATCACCGTCGTCCCCGAGATCGACGTCCCCGGACACTCGCAGGCCGCCATCGCCGCGTATCCGGAACTCGGCAACACCGACGTCATCGACACCACCTCCCTGCAGGTCTGGGACACCTGGGGCGTCAACCCCAACGTACTGGCACCCACCGACACCGCCCTGCGGTTCTACGAGCACGTCCTCGAAGAGGTCCTGGAGCTCTTCCCGTCCCGCTTCGTGCACATCGGCGGCGACGAGTGCCCCAAGGACCAGTGGCGGGCCTCCGCCACTGCGCAGGCCCGGATCGCCGAACTCTCCCTGGCCGGCGAGGACGAGCTGCAGAGCTGGTTCATCCGGCACTTCGACCGCTGGCTCGCCGACCGCGGCCGGCGGCTCATCGGCTGGGACGAGATCCTGGAGGGCGGCTTGGCCGAAGGGGCGGCCGTCTCCTCCTGGCGGGGCTACGCCGGCGGGGTCGCGGCCGCCAAATCCGGCCACGACGTCGTCATGTGCCCCGAACAGCAGGTCTACCTGGACCACCGTCAGGACCCGTCCCCGGAGGAGCCGGTGCCGATCGGCTACGTACGGACCCTGGAGGACGTCTACCGCTTCGAGCCGGTACCGCCGGAGCTGACGGCCGAACAGGCCGCGCACGTCCTCGGCACCCAGGCCAACGCCTGGACCGAGGTCATGGACAGTCAGCAGCGCCTCGACTACCAGGTCTTCCCCCGGCTCTCCGCGTTCGCCGAGGTCGCCTGGTCCCGCCTGCCGGCCCCGGCCGACCGCGACTACCAGGACTTCACCCGCCGGATGGCCGCCCACTACGGCCGCCTCGACGCCCTGGGCGTCGACTACCGGCCGCCCGGCGGTCCCCGCCCCTGGCAGAAACGCCCCGGGGTGCTCGGACGCCCGATCGACGGGGCGCCCCCAAACGTGTGAGCCCCGGTGCAAGGAGGGCGCCCGTACGGCCGGACCCTGGGACGGTGGTACACACGGCGGTTCCTCCCCGCGCCGCCGTACCGAGCACCGCCGTACGACGGCGTGCGCCACGGCCCGGGCGCACCCGACCCGCACACGCCCCGCCGGCGGGCCCGACCGCGGACTTCACCGGCGGTGGCGGACGAATCCGGACCAGCACCCTGTCCGGGGACGGATCGTCCCTTCGCGGACCCTCGCGCCGAGGGTCCGGGAAGATGTGCCAGAGTTGCCACGTCCGGGCTGTGAGCACGTACCGTACGGCGGAGCGGAACTGCCGGGACACCACCGGGGAAGGGGCAGCTGGCTTGACCACGCACGCACCGCACGCGTCGCACACGGTGACGTTGCCGGCCTCGCTCGACGAGGCCGTGGCGGCACTCACCGCCATGCCCGCCGCCGTGCCCGTCGCGGGCGGCACCGACCTCATGGCGGCGGTCAACGCCGGACTCCTCAGACCCGCGGCCCTGGTGGGCCTGGGCCGGATCAGCGAGATCCGCGGCTGGCAGTACCTGGACGGCCACGCGCTGCTCGGCGCCGGCCTGACCCTCGCCCGTATGGGGCGCCCCGACTTCGCCGCCCTCATCCCCGGCCTGGCCGCCGCCGCGCGCGCGGCCGGTCCCCCGCAGATCCGCAACGCCGGCACCCTCGGCGGCAACATCGTCACCTCCGCCCCCACGGGCGACACGCTCCCGGTGCTCGCCGCCCTGGAGGCCACCGTGATCATCGCCGGCCCCGGGGGCGCCCGCCGCGAGATCCCGGTCAGCCACCTCCTGGCGGGCCGCGAGATGCTGCACCCCGGCGAACTCGTCGGCTTCGTACGGGTGCCGCTGCTGCACGCCCCGCAGGCCTTCCTCAAGGCCACCGGCCGCACCGGCCCCGGCCGGGCCACCGCGTCGGTGGCGCTGGTCCTCGACCCCGCCCGGCGCGGGGTGCGCTGCGCGGTCGGCGCGGTCGCCGCGATGCCGCTGCGCCCCCTGGAGGCCGAGCAGTGGGTGGCCTCGCTCATCGACTGGGACGGCGAACGCGGCCTGGTGCCCGAGGCCCTGACGGCCTTCGGGGACTACGTCGCCGCCGCCTGCATCCCCGACCCGGCCCCGCCGGAGGACGGTTCCGAACCGGCGACCCTGCCGCCGGCCGCGCTGCACCTGCGCCGTACGGTGGCAGCCCTGGCCCGCCGCGCACTTGGGAGGGCGCTCTCGTGAGCGAAGACCACCGTCATCCGCAGCAGCCGCACGCCGATCAGGGCTGGCAGCCGCTGCCGCAGGGCGGCGAGTACGAGTCCGAGGCCACGGCCTTCGTCCAGCTCCCGGAGGGCTTCACCACCGGGGTCTACGGCGGCCGTACGCCCGGCTACCCCACCCCGGGGGCCGACCCGCTCGCCGCGCCCGGTCACGGCTACACCCCGCCTGCGTCCTTCACCCCGCACGCGGCCGCGCCGCAGGCCCCCGAAGCGGGCGCCGACCCCGCGGCCACCGGGCAGTGGACCATGCCGTTCACCGACCAGGCCGGCGGCTACGCCGACCCCTCCACCGGATACGGCGCGCCCGCGCACGACCCCGCCCACCAGGGCGGCTCCGCGATCTACCAGGGCGCCGCGCCCGAGGCCGCCCGGCCGTGGGGCCCGGACACCGTGGAGTGGCCGGAGGCGGGCAGCGCCGAGGCCGCCGCCTCCTGGAGCATCCCGGCGGCGGACGACGGACTGGAGGAGTCCGGTGAGTACCTGGTCGACGACGACCGGCTGACCGGCCACCCGGGCCCCGTGGGCCACCCGGGACACCAGGGCCTCACGGGCACCAACGGCGCCGGCTACCAGGCCGGCGGCTACCCGGGCTCCGGCGCGTACGAGAGCGCCGCCACCACGGCGGACACCGCCGACGCCGCCCGCACCGGCCACTGGAACTTCACCGCCGGCCTGAGCGCCACCAGCGGCGCCCCCGCGACCGCCGAGGAGCCCCAGGAGGCCGCCCCGGCACCCTCGGCGGACGATCCCTACAGCGGCCACCTGAACGGCGGTTACGCGCCCGGCAACGGCCTCGCGGACCACGGCCGGGCGCCGGGCCACGACCATGTCGCCGGGCCGGACCCCGCGGCCGCCGGCGCGACCGGCCACTGGTCGCTGCCCGCCGACGCGCTGGCCCAGTGGCCGCCCGCCGCGGAGACGGAGCGGCCGCCGCACGACGACGCGGTGACGGACCACCACCACGACGCCGCGGCGGACGCGCCCGCACCCCCGGCCGCCGCCGGCGCCTGGGCGTCCCCCGCGGCCGGCGAACCGGTCACGCGGCCGGAGCACGACGAACGGCCGGACCACGCCGCACAACAGCCGGAGCACACCGAGGAGTTCACGGCGGCCACGGACGGAGCCGCCCCGGAGCCGTCCGCCGCGCCCGCTTCGTCGCCTTCGCCGGATGTGCCCGACGAGTCCGCCGGTGCGGAAACGGTCCCCACGGGCGCCGAGGCCCCGGCCGCCCCCGACGACCGGCCCGCCCCCGAGGACGCGGCCGCCGCCCCGGGTGACGACGACCCGTCCGGCGCCCCGTCCCCGTCCGCGGACGACCCGGCCCCCCACGACGAACACCCCGCCGCCTCCTACGTGCTGCGCGTCAACGGCATCGACCGCCCGGTCACCGACGCCTGGATCGGCGAATCGCTGCTCTACGTGCTGCGCGAGCGGCTCGGCCTGGCCGGGGCCAAGGACGGCTGCTCCCAGGGGGAGTGCGGCGCCTGCTCGGTCCAGGTGGACGGGCGGCTGGTGGCCTCCTGCCTGGTGCCCGCCGCCACCACCGCCGGCAGCGAGGTCCGCACCGTCGAGGGGCTCGCGGAGAACGGCGTGCCCTCCGACGTGCAGCGCGCGCTCGCCGCGTCCGGTGCCGTGCAGTGCGGCTTCTGCGTACCGGGCATGGCGATGACCGTGCACGACCTCCTGGAGGGCAACCACGCCCCCAACGAACTGCAGACCCGCAAGGCGCTGTGCGGCAACCTGTGCCGCTGCTCCGGTTACCGGGGCGTGCTGGACGCCGTCGAGGAGGTCGTCAAGGCCCGTGCGGAGGCCGCCGCGGCCGCCTACGGGACGGCGGACGACGAGACCGGGGCACCCCCGGCGGACACCGCACGCATCCCCCACCAGGCGGGCCCCGCCGACCCCACGGGCCCCGCCCCGCACGACCAGGATCCGCACCCGGGAGGCACGGCATGACCGGAACGTCCGAGGGCGCCGGAGCCGTCACCGCGACCCCCGCCGCGGGCGTCGAGCTGCCCGACGAGACGCCGCTGCGCGGCCTGGGCGTCTCCCTGCCGTCCGCCGACGCGGCGGCGAAGACCGAGGGCACCTTCCCGTACGCGGCCGACCTGTGGGCCGAGGGCCTGCTGTGGGCGGCCGTGCTGCGCTCCCCGCACCCGCGCGCCCGGATCCTGTCCGTCGACACCAAGCACGCGGCCGAGATGCCCGGCGTCCGCGTCGTCGTCACGCACGAGGACGTGCCCGGGGACGCCGGCCACGGCCGGGGCACCGCCGACCGCCCGGTGTTCGCCAAGGACGAGGTCCGCCACCACGGCGAGCCGATCGCCGCGGTGGCCGCCGACCACCCCGACACGGCGCGGCTGGCCGCTGCCGCCATCGCCGTCGAGTACGAGGTCCTGGAGCCGGTCACCGACCCCCAGCTCGCCTTCGAGGCCGAGCCGCTGCACCCCGACGGCAACCTCATCCGGCACATCCCGCTCCGCTTCGGTGACGCCGACGCCGTGGGCGAGGTGATGGTCGAGGGCCTCTACCGGATCGGCCGCCAGGACCCGGCCCCCATCGGGGCCGAGGCCGGACTCGCGGTGCCCCGCCCCGACGGCGGCGTGGAGATCTACACCGCCTCCACGGACCCGCACACCGACCGCGACCTGGCCGCCGCCTCCTTCGGCCTGACCCCCGACCAGGTCAAGGTCGTGGTGACCGGCGTCCCCGGCGCCACCGCCGACCGCGAGGACCCCGGCATCCAGCTCCCGCTCGGTCTGCTGGCGCTGCGCACCGGCTGCCCCGTCAAACTGGCCGCCACCCGCGAGGAGTCCTTCCTCGCGCACGCCCACCGCCACCCCACGCTGCTGCGCTACCGCCACCACGCGGACGCCGACGGCCGGCTGGTCAAGGTCGAGGCGCAGATCCTGATGGATGCCGGGGCGTACGCGGACACCTCCGCCGACGCGCTGGCCGCCGCCGTCTCCTTCGCCTGCGGCCCGTACGTCGTCCCGCACGCGGTCGTCGACGGCTGGGCGGTGCGCACCAACAACCCGCCGTCCGGCCACGTCCGCGGCGAGGGCGCGATGCAGGTCTGCGCCGCCTACGAGGGCCAGATGGACAAGCTCGCCGCCCGGCTGGGCCTGGAGCCGCACGAGATCCGGCTCCGCAACGTCATGGCCACCGGCGATCTGCTCCCCACGGGCCAGACGGTGACCTGCCCCGCCCCGGTGGCCGAGCTCCTGCTCGCCGTCAAGGAGGCGCCGCTGCCCGAACTGCCCAAGGACACCCCCGAAGCGGAATGGCTGCTGCCGGGCGGGCCCGAGGGCGCGGGCGAACCGGGCGCGGTGCGCCGCGGCGTCGGCTACGCACTGGGCATGGTGCACATGCTCGGCGCGGAGGGCACCGACGAGGTCTCCACCGCCACCGTCAAGGTCAGCGGCTCGGTCGCGACCGTCATCTGCGCCGCCGTGGAGACCGGTTCGGGCTTCTCCACCCTGGCCCGGCAGATCGTCCAGGAGACCCTCGGGGTCGACGAGGTGCACGTCGCCGGCGTCGACACCGACCAGCCCCCGGCCGGCCCGGCCTGCCACGGCCGCCACACCTGGGTCTCCGGCGGCGCCGTCGAGCGGGCCGCCAAGATGGTCCGCACCCAGCTCCTCCAGCCGCTGGCCCACAAGTTCGGCATGTCCACCGAGCTCCTCCAGATCAGCGACGGCAAGATCACCTCGTACGACGGCGTGCTCAGCACCACCGTCGCCGAGGCCCTGGACGGCAAGGAGCTCTGGGCCACCGCCCAGTGCCGCCCGCACCCCACCGAGCCGCTCGACGACAGCGGCCAGGGCGACGCGTTCGTGGGCCTGGCGTTCTGCGCGATCCGCTGCGTCGCCGACGTCGACATCGAACTGGGCACCATCAGGGTCGTCGAGATGACCGTCGCCCAGGACGTCGGCCGGATCCTCAACCCCGCCCAGCTGCGGGCCCGCATCGAGGCGGGCGTCACCCAGGGCCTGGGCGCCGCCCTGATGGAGAACCTCCGCACCACCCGCGGCGAGGTCCGCCACCCCGACCTGACCGGCTACGCCCTGCCGACCGCGCTCGACGCCCCCGACATCCGCATCGTCAAACTCGTCGAGGAACGCGACGTGGTCGCCCCCTTCGGCGCCAAGCCCGCCAGCGCCGTCCCGGTCGTCACCTCCCCGGCCGCCGTGGCCTCCGCGGTCCGCGCCGCCACCGGCCGCCCCATCGGCCGCCTGCCCATCCGCCCCCAGGCGGCGGTCGCCCAGGTGATCCAGCAGTAACCGCCCACACGAAAGCGGCCCGCCACACAGGTGGCGGGCCGCTTCGCTGTCACTCGGAGGCCGTGGCGGGATTCGAACCCACGTAACTCGCTTTGCAGGCGAGCCCCTGAACCACTCGGGCACACGGCCGGGTTGCGGTGTGCTCCCGACTCTAGGCCGCGGGGCGGGGGGCCCGGCAAGGGTGCGGGGCGGGCTGCCACGAGGCTGCAACACGGCGCAACACGGCGCAACACGGGGCGACAGACGGGGCGACAGACGGGGTGCGGTCAGGTGGGCGGGGCGGTGTCCCGTACGGCCACCAGGCCGTTGAAGACGCCGACGTAGGCGGTGCCGTCCGGGCCGAGGGTGATCGGGGCCCAGTTGTTGTCGTACAGCGGGCCGGTGCCGGTCAGTTGCTTCCAGCGGGTGGTGCCGGTGCGGAAGTCGATCGCGGTCAGGTACCAGGCGTCGATGCCCAGCCGGTTGGGGTCCTTGGTGTAGTGGTACAGCAGCCCGTTGGCGGTGGACAGCTTGGCCACGGTGGACGGCGAGCGTTCCGCGCTCTCCCAGACGGTGTCGCAGCCGCTGCCGTCCGGCCGGATGTCGACCCGGGTGATGCCCCCGACCACCGACCTGCCCAGGACCAGCGAGGTGACGTTCTCGTAGCCGTAGTTGTTCTCGACGACCAGGCTGTTGCCGTAGCCGATGAGGGAGTTGTCCGTGGTGGAGGCGCCGGCGGCGAACACCGGGACCTTGCAGACCAGGCGGCCGGCGTCCGGGCCGGTGCGCCGGTAGACCAGCACGTTCATCCGGTCGTCGGCGTTGTCGGTGATCGCCACGTACGGGTGGGCGGCGTCGCCGAGGAGGGTCGGGGTGGTACCGGAGCCCTGGTTCACGGACCCGGGCTTGCCGCCCGTACCGCGGTCGTAGGTGCGCCGCCACTGGATCCGCGGGGTGCCGCCGGCGTCCGCGCGCAGGCTGTAGAGGGCGTGGTCGGAGACGACGGAGACGCCGTCCTCGGCCGCCGAGAAGCTGTTCTGGATCTCCTCGCCCGCCAGTTGGACGGCCCGTACGGTGCCGTTCCCCGGGGCGATGGTGCCGATCCGCCCCTTACGGGTCACCCACCAGATCCGGCCGTCCCAGTCGGGCTGCACGGACGTCACCGGGTCGCACTCACCGCGCGGGAAGAGGTTGGTCCAGCCGACGCAGTCGTGCGGCACGTACGGGGTGAGGTCCCAGTCGTCGTCCAGGGCGAAGCGCCAGCTGCCGTCGGCGGCCCGGGCGTGGGACAGCCGCAGCACGTGCTGCCGGGAGTCGGCCAGCACGACCCGGTCCTCGTTGTCGAGGTAGAAGTAGGCGCCGCCCGAGGTGTCCTTGAAGATCTTCGAGAAGTCGAGCCGGGTGATCGCCTCGACGGTGGACGGACGCTGCGGCAGCGCGTACTCGGCGAGCGTCTCCAGGGACGTGGGGTCCAGCAGCTTGAGCCGGAACCCCTGGAAGGTGCCGCACACCGTCAGGATCCGGCCACCCGAGTCGAACGTCACCGTCGCGCACTCACCGCCGAGCGCGGCCATCTTCTCGCTGCGCACGGCGGGCCGGGCGCCGAGCGGACCGGGGAACGGATGGGTGTCACTGCTGGCCCCGTCCCCGTGCATACCGGCCCGCCCGTTGGGTGCCAGAAACGGATGCTGCGGCGGTGCCTGCCCCGCGGGCAACGGCTCGGCGACGGCCGGCGCCCCTTCGTACTCCGGCACCAGCCGGTGACCGGGAGCGGGCGGTATCGGAGCGGCGGAGGCCGATCCCACCGAGGGCGGAAGCGCGAGTAACAGGGCCGCGAGCACGGCCGCCGTACGCACCGCGCGAGCCCCAACAAGCCGATGTCGCATAGGAGTTCCTTCTCCGTCCTTGGGCAACGGCGGCCGAGGCTAAAGGGGGTCGCCGGAGGAGTCCATGGCTGCCGGCCCCCCGCCACGCACTGTTCACACCCCACGTACGCGGCCGCGGCGCGGCCCGTGAGGGCGCACGCGGCCAGGTGACTGCGTGTGGAAAAGGTCACAGTCACCGGAGGGGCCCCGGGCCCGCCCCCACGAAAACCTCCCACCCACGGGAGGGGCCGGACCGGAGGACGAAGTCCGGAGGGGCGGCACCGCACCCGGAAACACCACGCCCGCCGCCAGGCGTAACGGCGACCAGGCCCCGCGGCGGGACGGCCGACAACGTACGCGGCGCCGACAAGCGCACAACGACGAGCACCCCCACGGCGGGACGGCCGACAACGTGGGAGCACCCCCCGGTACGCTGGCGCGGTTGCCGAGAGCCGAGTTCAGCCGACGGAGACCGTGACTACCACCACCAGCGCCACCAACAACCATCACCTGTCCCCGGCCTTCCCGGGGCGGGCCCCCTGGGGTACCGCGAACAAGCTGCGTGCCTGGCAGCAGGCGGCCATGGACCGGTACATCCAGGCGCAGCCGAGGGACTTCCTCGCCGTCGCGACGCCGGGGGCCGGTAAGACGACCTTCGCGCTCACCCTCGCGTCGTGGCTGCTGCACCACCACGTCGTGCAGCAGGTGACCGTCGTCGCGCCGACCGAGCACCTGAAGAAGCAGTGGGCGGAGGCGGCGGCCCGGATAGGGATCAAGCTCGACCCGGAGTACAGCGCGGGCCCGCTGAGCCGCGAGTACCACGGCGTCGCGCTGACCTACGCGGGCGTCGGCGTCCGCCCCATGCTGCACCGCAACCGGATCGAGCAGCGCAAGACCCTGGTGATCCTCGACGAGATCCACCACGCCGGCGACTCGAAGTCGTGGGGCGAGGCCTGCCTGGAGGCGTTCGAGCCGGCCACCCGGCGGCTCGCGCTGACCGGTACGCCGTTCCGGTCCGACACCAACCCGATCCCGTTCGTGACGTACGAAGAGGGGAACGACGGCATCCGGCGGTCGTCCGCGGACTACACCTACGGATACGGCAACGCGCTCGCCGACGGCGTCGTGCGGCCGGTCATCTTCCTCTCCTACAGCGGCAACATGCGCTGGCGCACCAAAGCGGGCGACGAGATCGCGGCCCGGCTCGGGGAGCCGATGACCAAGGACGCGGTCTCGCAGGCCTGGCGGACCGCGCTGGACCCGCGCGGCGACTGGATGCCGAACGTGCTGCGCGCCGCCGACCAGCGGCTGACCGAGGTCCGGAAGTCCATCCCGGACGCCGGCGCGCTGGTGATCGCCTCGGACCAGGAGCAGGCCCGGGCGTACGCCAAGCTGATCCGGGAGATCACCGGAAGCGGCGCCACCCTGGTGCTGTCCGACGACTCCGGCGCCTCGCAGCGCATCGACGACTTCTCGCAGTCGCAGGACCGCTGGATGGTGGCGGTGCGGATGGTGTCGGAGGGCGTCGACGTGCCGCGGCTGGCGGTGGGCGTGTACGCCACGACGATCTCCACGCCGCTGTTCTTCGCGCAGGCCGTGGGCCGCTTCGTACGGTCCCGCAAGCGCGGCGAGACCGCCTCGGTGTTCCTGCCGACCGTCCCGATGCTGCTCGGCTTCGCCAACGAGATGGAGGTCGAGCGCGACCACGTGCTCGACAAGCCGAAGAAGGACGGCGAGGAGGACCCGTACGCCGAATCCGAGGAGGAGATGGAGGAGGCGAACAAGGAGCAGGACGAGGACACCGGGGAGCAGGAGCAGTTCTCGTTCGAGGCGCTGGAGTCGGAGGCGGTCTTCGACCGGGTGCTCTACGACGGCGCCGAGTTCGGCATGCAGGCGCACGCCGGCAGCGAGGAGGAGCAGGACTACCTCGGCATCCCCGGGCTGCTGGAGCCCGACCAGGTGCAGCTGCTGCTGCAGAAGCGGCAGGCCCGGCAGATCGCGCACAGCCGCAAGAAGCCGGACGCGGAGGCCGACCTGCTGGAGATCCCGGCCGAGCGGCGGCCGGTGGTCACGCACAAGGAGCTGCTGGAGCTGCGCAAGCAGCTGAACACGCTGGTCGGGGCGTACGTCCACCAGAGCGGCAAACCGCACGGGGTGATCCACACCGAGCTGCGCCGGGTGTGCGGCGGCCCGCCGAGCGCGGAGGCCACCGCCGGGCAGCTGAACGAGCGGATCAAGAAGGTACGGGAGTGGGCCACGCGGATGCGCTGAGCCCTCGGGGCGGGGCGCGGTGAGACCCGCCGGTCCGGGCCCGGTGCGGCCGTCCGCCGTACCGGGAACCGGGCCGACGGCGCGTCGTCCCCGGCCGCCCCGGCCGTGCGGCACGGATGCGTCAGGTCGTAGCCCTCGCTGAAACACGGCATGCCCCGCGGAAGCCCTGCTGAGGCCGTTCTGGGCGGACCAAACGGGATATTGCGGGCGCGGAAGCCCGGATTCTGGACGGACTCTTCCGCTGACCGGACTGGCTCGCTACTGTCCCGGTCACGCACACGCCCCGTGGCAGCGCCGCCGCGGAGCGCAGCCGGTGCCATGCGGCCGGCGGCCTCTTGCGCGCGCTGCTCCGGGACTCGCAGCGTGCCGTGCCGAGCGCCGCCACTCACACCAGGAGGGCGTCGTGACCGCAGAGACCTCCCAGACGCTCGACCGAGGGCTGCGCGTCCTCAAACTCCTCGCCGACACCGACCACGGGCTGACCGTCACCGAGCTGTCCAACAAGCTCGGCGTCAACCGCACCGTCGTCTACCGACTGCTGGCCACCCTGGAACAGCACGCCCTGGTGCGCCGCGACATCGGCGGCCGGGCCCGCGTCGGCCTGGGCGTCCTGCGCCTGGGCCGGCAGGTCCATCCGCTGGTCAGAGAGGCCGCGCTGCCCGCGCTCAGGTCACTGGCCGAGGATGTGGGCGCCACCGCGCACCTCACCCTCGTCGACGGCACCGAAGCGCTGGCCGTCGCCGTGGTGGAGCCGACCTGGACCGACTACCACGTGGCCTACCGGGCCGGCTTCCGGCATCCGCTGGACCGCGGGGCCGCCGGGCGGGCGATCCTCAAGGCCCGCCAGGGACGCCTCCAGGACGCCGGACTCGCCCTGACGCACGGGGAGTTGGAGGCCGGCGCCAGCGGTGCGGCGGCGCCGCTGCTCGGGGTGAGCGGCATCGAGGGCAGCGTGGGCGTGGTGATGCTCTCCGACACCGTCTCCGAACGGGTCGGGCCGCGGGTGATCGACGCCGCCCGCGAGGTGTCCGAGGCGCTGCGCTGAGCCGTACCGCCCTTATCGCCCCGGTGCCCGGGCCGCCTGCCCCCCGGAGTGTGAAGGGCCGGTGGCCGTGTGGTGAGCCCGCAGCGGCTTACGGGCCTGGTGGGGCGGGGGTCAATTAGGGTGGCGGGGTGTCTTCCCGCGCCCGCGCCCTGGCGGTCTGCACCGCCCTCGTCCTGGCCCTCCTCGTCACCGCGGCCCTCGCCCCGCTGCCGTTCTCGGTGGCGTACCCGGGCATGACGGCGAACGTCCTCGGTGACGACAAGGGCAAACCGGTGATCACGATCAGCGGGGCGGGGACCCGGAAGACCAGCGGGCAGCTGCGGATGACCTCGATCGTCGCCACCGGCCCGGACGCCTCCGTCCATCTGGCGGACATCCTCAAGGGCTGGTTCCGCTCCGACGAGGCCGTGATGCCCAAGGAGGCGGTCTACCCGGTGGGCAACAACACCGAGGAGATCGCCGAGCACAACGCCCGGCAGATGAAGGAGTCGCAGGACAGCGCCACCGAGGCGGCGCTCGGGCAGCTCCGCAGGTCCCCCAAGGACGTCAAGGTCAAGCTGAGCCTCGCGGACGTCGGCGGGCCCAGCGCCGGGCTGATGTTCGCGCTCGGCATCGTCGACAAGCTGGCCGGCGACGGCGCGGGCCATGACCTGACCGGCGGCCGGACCATCGCCGGTACCGGCACGATCAGCGCGGACGGCGAGGTCGGGGCGGTCGGCGGGGTGGCACTGAAGACCCAGGCCGCGGGCCGCGACGGGGCGACGGTCTTCCTGGTGCCTCGCAAGGAGTGCGCGGACGCCCGCGCGGAGCTGCCCCGCGGCATGCGGCTGGTCTCCGTCACCACCCTCGACGACGCGGTCAAGGCCCTCAAGGCCCTCCGGAACGGCGGCCGGGTTCCCAGCTGCTGAGCACCTAAGGGGCCGCCGAACACTTCCCGTAGGGGACCGGAGCGCCCCCTCGGGGCCGACAACGGGAGGGCGGGGAGGGGTATTCCCGGCCCCACGGCCGGGGCACGGCCCACCCACGGCGGCGCGGCTCACCCACTGCCGGGGCACGGCCCACCCCACGGCGGCGCGGCCCACCCACGGCCGGGGCGCGGCCCACCCCACCGCCGGGCGCGGTCTACCCCTCCCTGATGAACCCCTCCCTCAGCAGCCAGTCCTTCGCCACCTGGTGGGGGTCCTCGCCGTCGACGTCCACCTTGCGGTTCAGTTCCTGGGCGACGGTGTTGTTCAGCGCGCGGGTGACCGGGGCGAGGACCTGGGCCATCGCCGGGTACTTCTTCAGGGAGGCCGCGTTGATCTCCGGTGCGACGTTGTAGTTCGGGAAGAAGTGCTTGTCGTCGGCGAGGACCTGCAGGTTCATCGCCTTGATCCGGCCGTCGGTGGTGAAGACCTCGCCCAGCGCGCAGGTGCCCTTCTTCGTCTCGGTGTAGACGACGCCGCCGGTCATCTTGCGGACGTTGCCGGACGGCACCTGCATGCCGTACGCGCGGGCCATGCCCGGCAGGCCGTCGTTGCGGGTGGCGAACTCGTTCTCCACGCACAGGGTCACCGCGCCCGGGTTCTTGTGGGACAGCGCGGCGACGTCCGAGAGGGTGTGGACGCCCAGCTTCTTCTGGTTGGCGGGGTTCAGCGCCAGCGCGTAGGTGTTGTTCAGCGTCGACGGCGGCAGCCAGACCAGGCCGTTCTTCCGGTCCTCGTCGCGGACCACCCGCCACTGCTCCTGCGGGTCGACGACCGGTTTGGTGTGGCCGAGGTAGGTGATCCAGCCGGTGCCGGTGTACTCGTACGCGGCGTCCGCGGTGCCGGACTTCACGGCCTCCCGGGCGCCGATGGACCCCTGGATGCTGGTCTTGTCGATGACCGTGGCGCCGGCCGCCTCGAAGACCAGGCCCATCATCTGGCCGAGCACGATCTGCTCGGTGAACTCCTTCGACGTCACCGTCAGCTGCGCCCCGGTCAGCGGGCGGCCCGGATAGCCGGCGTTCGGGCCCGGCCGGACGTTGTCGGTCATCGCGCTGCCGCTGACCAGGCCGCAGCCGGCGGCGAGCAGCCCGGCCAGCAGCGCGGCGGCCACGGCCCGGCACGGTCCCGGGCGGCGGAAGCGGGGCGTACGTCTCATGTGGCCACCTCCAGTCCGCGCGGCCGCAGCAGCAGCTCGGCGAGCGACGCCAGCCATTCGACGAGCAGCGCCAGCGCCACCGTCAGCACCGAGCCGAGCACCAGCACCGGCATCCGCTGGGTGACGATGCCCGCCGAGATCAGATCGCCCAGGCCGCCGCCCCCGCCGAACGTGGCCAGCGTCGCGGTGCCCACGTTCAGCACCAGCGCGGTCCGCACCCCGGCCAGGATCAGCGGCACGGCCAGCGGCAGCTCCACCTTCGTCAGCACGCCGGTGGGGGACATGCCGATCCCGCGGGCCGCCTCGGTCAGCGTCGGCTCGATGCCGCGCAGCCCGGCGATGGTGTTGGCCAGCACCGGCAGCACGGCGTAGATCACCATGCCGACGATCGCCGAACGGGCGCCGATGCCCAGCCAGATGACCAGCAGGATCAGCAGACCCAGCGCCGGGACGGCCTGCCCGAGGTTGGCGACCGCCATCGCGAACGGGGTGGCCCGGCGCAGCCGCGACCGGGTCAGCGCGATGCCCAGCGGGATCGCGATGATCAGCACGAAGAACGTGGACACGGCGGTGAGCACGATGTGCTGGCGCAGCGCCAGCCACACCTTGCCGTCGTCCACCGCCTGATGGGCGATCGAGTCCAGCTGCGCGCCGCGGAACCACAGCCAGGTGGCGAGCAGCGCGAAGAACAGGAACGCCGGCATGAACGTCCACTTCTGCCAGCTGATCCGCCGCCCGCCGCGGGCCGCGGACGGGGTGGGCGCCTCACCGGCGGCCAGCTCCCGCTGCTCCATCTCGACGTTGTCGCGGAGCGCGAACGCCTCGTGGTCGCTCGCCCCGCGTCCGCCGGGTCCCGGGCCGCTGCCCGCGGGCCGCGGCCGGCTGTCGTCCCGGGCTCCGCCGGGGCCGTCGGGGGTGCTCATGCCCTGCTCCCCCCGCCCTCGTCCAGGCCCTCCTGCTCCCGCTGGGTGAGGTGGGCGCGCTGCTCCTGGAGCTCGTGCTGGTGCTCGACGGCCTCCAGGCGGTCGGCCTCCAGCAGTTCGTGGACGTTGTTCATCAGCGTCTCCATGTCGACCACGCCGATGTACTCGCCGCGCCGCCCGGTGACCGCGACCCGGCCCGCGTTGTCGGTGAGCACCGCCTCCAGGGCGTCCCGCAGCGTCGCGTCCCGGGTGACGGTGTCGGTGACCAGGGTGCCGGCCCGCGCCAGGGTCTCCTTGGCGCGGGCGAGGTCGCTGCGGCGCAGCCATTTGTACGGGCGGCGGTTGCGGTCCAGCAGCAGCAGTTCGTTCTGCGCGCCGGCCCGCAGCCGGTCGAAGATCGACTCCAGGGGGTCGTCGATCCCGGCGGTGGGGAAGTCCACCACGCCCACGTCCCGTACCCGGGTGAGGTTGAGGCGTTTCAGGGCGGCCCCGGCGCCGACGAACCCGGACACGAAGTCGTCCGCCGGGTTGGTGAGGATCGCCTCCGGGGTGTCGAACTGCGCGATGTGCGAGCGCTCCCGGAGCACCGCGATGCGGTCGCCGAGCTTGATGGCCTCGTCGAAGTCGTGGGTGACGAAGCAGATGGTCTTGTGCAGTTCGTGCTGGAGCCGGATCAGCTCGTCCTGGAGGTGGTCGCGGGTGATCGGGTCGACCGCGCCGAACGGCTCGTCCATCAGCAGCACGGGCGGGTCGGCGGCGAGCGCCCGGGCCACCCCGACGCGCTGCTGCTGGCCGCCGGAGAGCTGGCGCGGATAGCGGTCGTGGAATTCGCCGGGGTCCAGCCCGACCAGGTCGAGCATCTCCTCGACCCGGCTCCTGGTCCGGCTCTTCGGCCAGCCGATCATCTTCGGGACCAGGGCGATGTTCTGGGCGACGGTCATGTGCGGGAACAGGCCGGACGCCTGGATGGCGTAGCCGACCTTGCGGCGCAGTTTGACCGGGTCGATGTCGGTGACGTCCTCGTCGCCGATCCGGATCCGGCCCGAGGTCGGCTCGATCAGCCGGTTGATCATCTTCAGGGTGGTGGACTTGCCGCAGCCGGACGGCCCCACGAAGATCACCGTCTCGCCGGCCTTGATCTCCATGGAGACGTCCTCCACCGCCGGGGCGGGGCTGCCCGGGTAGGTCTTGGTGAGGTTCTCCAGCCGGATGTTGGCGCCGGAGGCGGGCGCCGCCGGCTGGTCGGTCGTCTCAGGCACGGATCCCCCTGGAGATGGTCAGGCGTCCGATCAGGACGTACGCGGCGTCGAAGAGGAGCGCGAGCACGGCGATGCCGACCGTGCCGGCCAGTACCTGGTTGAGCGAGTTGGCGCTGCCCAGTGACGCGATCCCGCGGAAGATCTCGTTGCCCAGGCCCGGGCCGGAGGCGAACGCGGCGATCGCGGCGATGCCCATCAGCATCTGGGTGGCGACCCGGATGCCGGTGAGGATCGGCGGCCAGGCCAGCGGAAGTTCGACCCGGAACAGCCGGGCCGCCCGCGACATCCCGATGCCCTTGGCCGCGTCCACCAGCGCCGGGTCCACCCCGCGCAGCCCCACGATGGCGTTGCGGACCACCGGCAGCAGCCCGTACAGGGTCAGCGCGATCACCGTCGGGGCGACGCCCAGGCCGACGATCGGGATCAGCAGACCGATCAGGGCCAGCGAGGGGATGGTCAGGACGGTGGCGGTGGTGGTCGTGGCGAGCGACCCCGCCCATTCGCTGCGGTAGGTCACCACGCCGAGGAACACGCCCAGCAGGGTGGCGATCACCATGCACTGGAACACCGCGCTGGCGTGCTGATACGTATCCGTCAGCAGCTGGGCGTGCCGGGTGCTGACGTACTCCCAGAAGCTCACCGTCGCTCTCCTCGCTCGGTCAGTCTCCCGATGCCTGCTTCACCAGCGGGATGATCCGCAACGGAACCGGATTTTCCATAACGATTGCCGTCGAGGCCCGCACAATGCCATCAAAGCCCACAACCAGGTCGATCACCCGCTGCAGATCGGCGTTGGAGCGAGCGACGAGCCTGCAGAGCATGTCCCCGTGTCCCGTCGTTGTATGCAGCTCCAGCACCTCGGGAACGGTGGTCAAGTGGGCCCGTACGTCATTTCCTTGGCCCTGTTTGATCTCCAGGGTCGCGAACGCGGTGACCGGATAGCCGAGCGCCGCCGGGTCCACCTCCGGCCCGAAGCCGCGGATCACTCCATTCGACTGAAGCCGGTCGAGCCGGGCCTGCACCGTCCCGCGCGCCACCCCCAGCCGCCGGGACGCCTCCAGCACCCCGATCCGCGGCTCTATGGCGAGCAGCTCCAGCAGCGCCCCGTCAAGATGATCGATCGCCAATGTTCGCTCCCTCGTTTTCGATGGTCATCATGTACAGATAGCCCGGCGCGGTCGCGCGGTTGCTGTACAGAGTGCCCAGTGGTTCCACAAACTATTGCGCATCTTGTGGATCGGAGGGACTCTGCGGCCATGGCAGACACCACGATGCACACCCAGCCCATCACCCCCAGCTCGGCTCGGCAGGCGGACCCCTTCCCGGTCAAGGGGATGGACGCGGTCGTCTTCGCCGTAGGGAACGCCAAGCAGGCCGCGCACTACTACTCCACCGCCTTCGGCATGAAGCGCGTCGCCTACTCCGGACCGGAGAACGGCAGCCGCGAGACCGCGAGTTACGTGCTCGAATCCGGAGGCGCCCGGTTCGTGTTCACCTCCGTCGTCAAGCCCGTCACGGAACGGGGCCGCTTCCTCGCCGACCACGTCGCCGCCCACGGCGACGGCGTCGTCGACCTCGCCATCGAGGTCCCCGACGCCCGGGCCGCCTACGAGTACGCCGTCGCGCACGGCGCCAAGGGCCTCGAAGAGCCCTACGAGCTCAAGGACGAGCACGGCATCGTCGTCCTCGCGGCCATCGCCACCTACGGCGAGACCCGGCACACCCTCGTCGAGCGCACCGGCTACGACGGCCCCTACCTGCCCGGATACGTCACCGCCGGCCCGGTCGTCGAGCCCCCGAAGAAACGGTTCTTCCAGGCGGTCGACCACTGCGTCGGCAACGTCGAGCTCGGCCGGATGAACGAGTGGGTCGGCTTCTACAACAAGGTCATGGGCTTCACCAACATGAAGGAGTTCGTCGGCGACGACATCGCCACCGAATACTCCGCCCTGATGTCCAAGGTCGTCGCCGACGGCACCAAGAAGGTCAAGTTCCCGATCAACGAACCGGCCATCGCCAAGAAGAAGTCCCAGATCGACGAGTACCTGGAGTTCTACGGCGGCCCCGGCGTCCAGCACATCGCGCTGGCCACCAACGACATCGTCGGCACGGTCCGGCAGATGCGCGCCGCCGGCGTCGAATTCCTCGACGTGCCGGACTCCTACTACGACACCCTCGGCGAGTGGGTCGGCGACACCCGCGTGCCGATCGAGGAACTGCGCGAGTTGAAGATCCTCGCCGACCGCGACGAGGACGGCTACCTGCTGCAGATCTTCACCAAGCCCGTCCAGGACCGCCCGACCGTCTTCTTCGAGATGATCGAACGGCACGGCTCCCTCGGCTTCGGCAAGGGCAACTTCAAGGCCCTCTTCGAGGCCATCGAGCGCGAACAGGCCAAGCGCGGCAACCTCTGACCCACGGCCCGCCCGTCACCCGCCGCCCCGTGGGCCGTACACGATCTTCCGTGTACGGCCCACGGATGCGAGGCTTACCGCATGGACCTCATCGGACACCTGCGCGCCGGGCTCCCCGCCGACGCCCTCCTCACCGACCCCGATGTCACCGGCTCCTACGCCCGCGACATGGCCAACTTCTGCGCGTCGGGCAAGCCCGCCGTCGTCGTCCTGCCGCGCACCGTCGAGCAGGTCCAGCACGTGATGCGGACGGCCACCGCCCTCGGTGTCCCGGTCGTCCCCCAGGGCGCGCGCACCGGGGTGTCCGGTGCCGCCAACGCCACCGACGGCTGCATCGTGCTGTCCCTGGTGAAGATGGACCGCATCCTGGAGATCAACCCCGCCGACCGGCTCGCCGTGGTCGAACCCGGCGTCATCAACGCCGTCCTCTCCCGCGCGGTCAACGAACACGGCCTCTACTACCCGCCGGATCCCTCCAGTTGGGAGATGTGCACGATCGGCGGCAACATCGGCACCGCCGCCGGCGGCCTGTGCTGCGTCAAGTACGGCGTCACCGCCGAGTACGTCCTCGGCCTCGACGTCGTCCTCGCCGACGGCCGCCTCCTGACCACCGGCCGCCGCACCGCCAAGGGCGTGGCCGGCTACGACCTCACCCGGCTCTTCGTCGGCTCCGAGGGCAGCCTCGGCGTCGTCGTCCGCGCCACCCTCGCCCTGAAGCCCAACCCGCCCCAACAGCTCGCCCTGGTCGCCGAGTTCGGGTCCGTGGCGGCCGCCGGACGGGCCGTCTGCGAGATCATGGCCCGCGGCCACGCCCCCTCCCTGCTGGAACTGATGGACCGCACCAGCATCCGCGCCGTCAACGACCTGGCGCAGATGGGCCTGCCCGAATCCACCGAGGTGCTGCTGCTGGCCGCCTTCGACACCCCCGACCCGTCCGCCGACCTCGCCGCCGTCGGCGCGCTGTGCGAGGAGGCCGGCGCCACCCAGGTCGTGCCCGCCGAGGACGCCGCCGAGTCCGATCTGCTGCTGCAGGCCCGCCGGCTCGCCTTCACCGCCCTGGAACGCCTCAAGCCCGCCATGCTCATCGACGACGTGTGCGTGCCCCGCTCCCGGCTCGCCGCCATGCTGGAGGGCGCCGCCGCCATCGCCGACACGCACGGCCTGACCATCGCGGTCTGCGCCCACGCCGGCGACGGCAACACCCACCCCCTGGTCTGCTTCGACCCGGCCGACCCCGACGAGGAACGGCGCGCCCGCGCCTCCTTCGACGAGATCATGGCGCTCGGCCTGCGCCTGGGCGGCACCATCACCGGCGAACACGGCGTCGGCCTGCTGAAGAAGGACTGGCTGGCCCGCGAACTCGGCCCGGTGGCAATGGAGTTGCACCGCGACATCAAGCAGGTCTTCGACCCCCAGGGCATTCTCAACCCCGGCAAACTGTTCTGACCGGCAAGGGGGTTGCGCCCCTGTCGTGCCCATGCCGCCCCACCCCGGCCGTAGAGTTTCCGCCATGGAAAACCTGCTCCCCGGTATAGCCCTCGTCGTCCTCGCCCTCGCCGTCGTGTCCTCCTCCACCGACCGCCGCTCCAAAATGGTGGAGCGGCGGCTCGTCCGGCTGGAGAGCAAGGTGGACCTGCTCCTCGCGCACGCCGGCATCGAGGAGCCGCAGCACGCCCGGTTCGCCGAGATCGACGCACTGCTGGCGCAGGGCAAGAAGATCCAGGCGATCAAGCTCCACCGCGAGCTGACCGGCTCCGGACTCGCCGAGGCCAAGGAAGCGGTCGAACGCCGGACCCGGTGACGGCCGGACCGGCGCGCCGACCGGCCGGCGGGCCCGCGAGGTGACGGCCCGCCGCACGGACGCGCCGACCGGCCGGCGGGCGTACGCGGTGAAGGTCGGCGGGCGCACGCGGTGCCGGACCGGCGGCCGTACGGAGACGTCCCCGCGGCGGATGCGGGGACGGCTCCGCGGGCAGAGGATGGCCAGAAGGGACCCGGCCCCGCGGCCCTTCCCGCGGCCCCGCCGGGCCGCCCCGCCCACCACAGGGAGCGAGAGCCGATGGCAGCGACCCCAGCGACCCCGGCCGCCGACGAGGCCTACGACGTCATCGTGCTCGGCGCCGGACCCACCGGCGAGAACCTCGCCGACCGCGCCCACGCCGCCGGCCTGAGCGCCGTCATCGTCGAGAGCGAACTGGTCGGCGGCGAATGCTCCTACTGGGCCTGCATGCCCAGCAAGGCCCTGCTCCGCCCGGTCACCGCCCGCTCCGACGCCCGCCGCGTCCCCGGCCTCCAAGGCGCCGCCGACGGCTTGCTGGACGCCCCCGCCGTCCTCACCCACCGGGACGCCGTCGCCGCCCACTGGAAGGACGACGGACAGGTCCGCTGGCTCGACTCGGCCGGCATCGACCTCGTCCGCGGCCACGGCCGGCTCGCCGGACCCCGCCGCGTCGTCGTCGACGACGGGGAACGCACCCTCACCGCCCGGCACGCGGTCGCCGTCTGCACCGGCAGCCGCCCGGTCCTCCCGCCCGTCCCCGGCCTCGCCGAGGCCCGCCCCTGGACCAGCCGCGCCGCCACCAGCTCCCAGGCCGTACCCGGCCACCTCGTCGTGGTCGGCGGCGGCGTCGTCGGCGTCGAGATGGCCACCGCCTGGCGCGCCCTGGGCGCCTCGGTCACCCTCCTGGTCCGCGGCGACGGCCTGCTGCCCCGCATGGAACCCTTCGCCGGCCAGCTCGTCGCCGCCTCACTCACCGAGGCCGGCGTCGACCTGCGCACCGGCGCCGAGGTCCGCGAGGTGCGCCGGGAAATCCCCGGCGGCCCGGTCACCGTCGTCCTCGACGCCCCCGGCGGCCCCGGCGGACCGGGAGGCGCCGGCCGGGACGACATCGTCGCCGACGAACTGCTCATCGCCACCGGACGCGCCCCGCGCACCGCCGACATCGGCCTCGAAACGGTCGGCCTGGCGCCCGGCTCCTGGCTCGACGTCGACGACACCTGCCGGGTCACCGGCGTGACCGGCGGCTGGCTCTACGGCGTCGGCGACGTCAACCACCGCGCCCTCCTGACCCACCAGGGCAAATACCAGGCCAGGATCGCCGGCGCCGCCATCGCCGCCCGCGCCCGCGGCGTCCCCATCCTGGAATCCGACCCCTGGGGCGCGCACGCCGCCACCGCGGACACCCGCGCCGTCCCCCAGGTCGTCTTCACCGACCCCGAAGCCGCCTCCGTCGGCCTGACCGCCGCCGCGGCCGAACGCGCCGGGCACCGCTTCCGGGTGGTCGACCAGGACCTCGGCGCGGTCGCCGGGGCCTTCCTGTACGCCGACGGCTACCGCGGCCGCGCCCGCATGATCGTCGACCTGGACCGCGAGGTGCTGCTCGGCGCCACCTTCGTCGGCCCCGGCGTCAGCGAACTGCTGCACTCGGCAACCGTCGCGGTGGCCGGCGAGGTCCCCATCGAGCGGCTCTGGCATGCGGTCCCCGCCTACCCGACCATCAGCGAGGTGTGGCTGCGACTGCTGGAGACCTACCGCGGCTGACCGCCCGCCGGGGGAGGCCCTTCCCCATACCCCCGCGCGGCCCCTACGCCCCCGGCTCCGGTGAGTCGTCCGGCGACCAGCCGGACGACTCACCGCCCGGCCGCGGCTCGTCCCGGGACGCCATCGCGAACAGCTCGCTCAGCCCTTTGTCCAGGCCCAGATACCCCTGCTCCGCACCGGGCGGCACCACCCGCAGAGTGCGCTCCAGCCACGCCGAGACCGCCGTCGCCGGCGCCTCCAGCAGGGCCTCCCCGTCCGGCGAGTCCAGCGCCATGCACACCAGGCTCCGGCCGTCCACCTTCACCGGCCACACCCGCACATCACCCTCACCGCACGGCCGGAACACGCCCTCCACGAGCAGCTCACGGGCGAACGTCCAGGTCACCGGCGCTTCCGACCCGACATGGAAGGTGACATGGACGGCGTAGGGGTCATTCGTCCGGTACGTCAGCCGTGCCGGTACCGGAACGCTGCGCTCCGGGGACAGCACCAGGCCCAGTTCCAGTTCTCGTTCCACCACGGTGTGCATGAGGTCCGCCTCTCCGATCCCGTCTGCGCGGACGCCCTGGGAGCGGGCCCGCACCAGGAGAGAGGCACCAGGTGCCGGACTCTTACACGACTTCGTACAACTTTTTTCCCGGGCCTCTTCCAGGTGGTCGAAGGCGGGCACGGGCACCGTCGTGACCCGGGGTCTGATAGATGTGGACGCCGCGTTGCGGCAGACTGCACCCCACACCCACCAGGCCGAGTACAGATACGGGACTTCGGACATGAGCGCCCCTACCTCAGGATCCGCCGGCGGCAGCCCCACGCCAGGCTTCTACCCGGACCCGTCCATCCCCGGCTACATCCGGTACTGGAACGGTGCCGCATGGGTGCCGGGCACCAGCCGCCCCGCCCCCGCCGAGGGCGAGGCGATGCCCGCGCCCCCGCCCGGCGCCGCCCCGCCACCCACCCCCGCCGTCGAGGAGACCGGCCCGGTCTTCCTCGACGAGGACGAGCCGGCCGCCGGCGACGCCGGGCTGCCCGTGGTGCGCCGCGGCGGCGAGGTCGAGACCCGCCCCGCCGCCGCGGGCTGGGACGACCCGGCCCGGCTGCACGGCGCCGGCCCGGAACCGGCCCCCGCCTGGCAGGCCGACGCCTCCCGGCAGAGCGGCTTCGGCAACGAGGCCGACCGCCGCATCTCCTGGGGCGCCCACGACCAGGCCCCCGCCGGCACCCCGTCCGGCGCCGCCTCCTGGGGCTCGGTGCCCCCGCAGCGCGACGAACAGCCCGCCGCCGACCCCGCGTCGGGCGACGTGCCCGGCACGTCCTCCTCCGCGACGCCCGCGCCCGGCGCGCCCGACGCCCCGTCCGACGGGACGGTCGCCATCCGCGCCGTCAACCCGGCCGCCCGCCGCGGGAACTCCGGCGACCAGGGCACCACGGCGATCCGCGCGGTACGCCCCGGCGCCGCCGCGCCCGCCAAGGGCAACGAGACCATGGCGATCCGCGTCGCGGGCGGCGGCCGCAACACCTCCCCGACGCCCGGCGGCGCCCCGCAGTCGCTGCCGTCCGTCGGCGCCCAGGCCCGGCAGAACCCGGCCCAGCAGAGCCCCGCCCCGCAGCAGGCGCAGCAGGCCCCCGGCGGGCAGCAGCCCCCGGCCGGCTTCCCGGCGCAGCACGCCGCCGCGCCCACCCCGTCCGCGCCTCCGGCCTCCGGGCCTCCCGCCTCCGCGCCTCCGGCCTCCGGGCCCGCCCAGGGCGCCGGCGCCGAGGGCGTCATCCCCTGGAAGCCGCCGAGCGCCGCGGACCCCTTCTTCGCGGCCGCCCAGGCCGCACAGGGCCACCCGGCCGGACTCGGCCGCCGGCTCGCCGCCCGGCTGATCGACACCCTCGTGCTGGGCGCCGCCACCGCCGCCGTCGCGGTCCCGATGTGGAGCACCGTCACCGACCACATCGACGCCAAGGTCGAGGCGGCCCGGCAGTCCGGCCGGCAGGTGACGGTCTATCTGATCGACGGCACCACCGCCCCGGTCTTCGCCACGATCCTCGCCGTCCTGCTCATCGGCGGTGCGCTCTACGAGGCGCTGCCGGTCCTCAAGTGGGGCCGCACGCTGGGCAAGAAGCTGTGCGGTGTACGGGTGCTGGACATCGAGAGCCACGACACCCCGATGCTCGCCGCCGCGCTCAAGCGCTGGTTCTGCTACAGCGTGCTCGGCGTCCTCGCCGTCGGCCTGGTGAACGTCGTCTGGTGCGTGTTCGACCGGCCGTGGCGGCAGTGCTGGCACGACAAGCTGGCCCGGACGTTCGTCGCCGCCGACTGATCCGCCCCCGCCCGGGCCGCGACCGATCCGCCCGCCGCCCGGGCCGCGACTGATCCGCCCGACCGGAATCCGTCCCCCGAACGGACTTCGCCGGATGCGGCCGGTCGCGACAAGCGGTCGACTCGGGCCATGAGCACCGACCAGCCCGGCAACGGCTCCCCCCGTAACAACGCACCGCAGGGCGGCGGCACGGGCGGCGGCGAAGGCGGCGCACCGCCCCCGGGCGGAACCCCACCCCCGGGCGGAACCCCACCGCCGGGCGGAACCCCGCCTCCTGGCGGTACGCCCCCGGGTGGGCCCCCGCCTCCTGGCGGCACGCCCCCCGGTGGGCCCCCGCCGCCCGGTGGGACGTCGCCCTACGGTGGCCCCCCGTACGGCGGCGGCCCCTACGGTGACCCCTACGGCAGCGGGTACGGTGCCGACCCGCTGGCCGGTATGCCGCCGCTGGCGAACCGCGGCCGCCGGCTGGTCGCGCGCATCATCGACGCGATCCTCATCGGCGTCCCGGTGTCCATCATCATGACCTTGATCGTCGGCGGGGTGGACTACTTCAGCACGAGCAGCGTCGAGGCCGGCCGGCAGTCGACGGTGTCGGGCGTGACCATGCTCGCGTATCTGATCTACGAAGGGCTGATGCTCGCCAACCGGGGCCAGACCGTCGGCAAGATGGCGATGAAGATCCGCGTGGCGATGCTCGCGAACGGCTCGATCCCGACCGGCCAGGCGGCCTGGATCCGCGCCGCCGTCTACACCCTGCCGGAGATCGTGCCGTGCTGCGGCTTCATCTTCTGGCTGGTCAACGTCCTGTGGTGCACATGGGACAAGCCGTACCAGCAGTGCCTGCACGACAAGGCGGCGAAAACGGTGGTGGTCTCCACGGAGCCGCGGTAGCGCCGAGCCCGGCGTTCAGCGCTCGGCGCTCAGCGCGAGTGCTCGCCGACCCGGGCCTCCGGCGCGCCCGCCGTCTCGGTCAGCCGCGGCCGCGGCACCCGGTCGTACGGCGACGGCACGGCCCTCAAGGGGGCGGGCGCGGCGGGCGACTTGGCCCGTACGACGTGCCGGCGGACGACCCGGGACACTCCGGGCATCGGTGCCGTCATGGCGACCAGCAGGCCGAGCCCGAGTCCGGCGATGGCGATGACCGCGACCCCGATCCCGGTCCGCGTCTGCGAGAGCAGCAGCATCGCGAGGGTGGAGAGAAAGACGGTGGCCGAACCGTAGGCGAGCTGGGTTGCGGTAGGACGAGGCATGGCGGAATCCGTCCTCGGAGGGTCGGCAGGAAGTGTCGGTCAAGGGCGCGCCATCACACGAGCCTACGGTCCTTACTGCCCGAGCGGAACGGCAAGTAAGCGTGACCTAACCCACCGCGCGGAGGCACAGGGGGCGCACACGGCAAGCGCGTGAACGTATGTGCGGGAGTGTCCTGGCTGTTGACACAGGGGGCGCATGCCCGGCAGGCATATACGCCCGGCGCCTGCGCCGGTTATCCGGAGCCGATTCTTCCGGCCTGTTCCCAACCCCTCTGCCCGACCGGCGTGTTCACCATCCGGACGACCGTCCGATACCCGTAATCGGCGGACCGGTTAACGTACTTCGCTGACGTGACCAAGTCAAGACCTGTCTTTTCCCCCGTACTTCCGGTCGAATGCCCTCGAACAGTGACCGTGTTCGAAGGGGAGGACCGCTCCAAGTGAGAGAGCAGAGAAGACCGTTCAGACCGGCCGCCTTGGCCACGGCGATCGCCGTGATCGGGGCGGCCGCTTTGTCTTCCGGGGTGGCGATGGCCGACGCGCAGGGCCCGTCGCCCGTGGCCCGGCACCAGGACCCGGCGCCCGAGCGCAGCGTGGACCACGACCTCAAGGGCCCCTACAGCGACCGGCAGGAGACCGCCCGCAAGGAGGCGCTCCAGCAGGTCATCTCCGGCAAGGCCAAGGCCACCGACCGGGGCGGCTCGAAGGTCGTCAAGCTCGGCCGCAGCAAGTACGTCGAGCTGGCCCGGCAGAAGACCGACAAGATCTTCACCATCCTCGTGGACTTCGGCGACAAGGTCGACAACACCACGATGTTCGACCCGGACGGCGACGGCCCCAAGCCCCCGATCAAGAAGTACGGCGGCGACCCCGGCCCCGCGCACAACCAGATAGCCCAGCCGGACCGTGCCAAGGACAACAGCACGGCCTGGCAGAAGGACTACAACCAGCAGCACTTCCAGGACCTGTACTTCTCGCACGACAAGAAGAAGCAGTCGCTCGCCAAGTACTACGAGAAGCAGTCCTCGGGCCGCTACTCCGTCAACGGCGAGGTCTCCGACTGGGTCAAGGTCGACTGGAACGAGGCCCGTTACGGCTCCAACTACTGCGGCCAGACCAACTGCGCCAACGCCTGGGACCTGATCCGCGACGGCGTCAACCAGTGGGCCAAGGACCAGAAGGCCAAGGGCCGCACCGACGCCCAGATCAAGGCCGACCTCGCCAAGTACGACCAGTGGGACCGCTACGACCACGACGGCGACGGCAACTTCAACGAGCCCGACGGCTACATCGACCACTTCCAGATCGTGCACGCCGGTGAGGACGAGTCCGCCGGCGGCGGCGTCCAGAAGACCAACGCGATCTGGGCGCACCGCTGGTACGCGTACGGCAGCGACGCCGGCAAGACCGGCCCCGCCGCCAACAAGGCGGGCGGCACGCAGATCGGCGACACCGGCATCTGGGTCGGCGACTACACCATGCAGCCGGAGAACGGCGGCCTCGGCGTCTTCGCCCACGAATACGGCCACGACCTGGGCCTGCCGGACGAGTACGACACCACCGGCACCGGCGAGTCCTCCGTCGACTTCTGGTCGCTGATGTCCGCCGGCTCCTGGCTCGGCACCGGCAAGGACGCCATCGGCGACCTGCCCGGCGACATGAGCGCCTGGGACAAGCTGCAGCTGGGCTGGCTCAACTACGCCAAGGCGAAGGCCGCGACGAAGTCCACCCACAAGCTGGGCGTCGCCGAGTACAACACCAAGGACAAGCAGGCGGTGGTCGTCGAACTGCCCGCCAAGGCCGTCAAGACCGATGTCGTCCCGCCCGCCGAAGGCTCCAAGCAGTGGTGGAGCGGCATGGGCGACGACCTGAAGAACACCCTCACCCGCTCCGTGGACCTCACCGGCAAGGCCAAGGCCTCGCTGAACCTCAAGGGCTGGTGGGACATCGAGAAGGACTACGACTTCCTCTACGCCGAGGTCTCCACGGACGGCGGCGCCAACTGGACCGCCCTGGACGGCACCGCGGGCGGCAAGGCCATCCCGCGTGACGGCAGCGACAAGCCCGCCCTGACCGGCACCGTCGCCGCCTACCAGGACCTCGTCTACCCGCTGGACGCCTACGCCGGCAAGAAGATCGACCTGCGCTTCCGCTACCAGACCGACGGCGGCGCCGCCCAGAAGGGCTTCGCGGCCGACAGCATCAGCGTGGTCGCCGACGGCACGCCGCTGTTCAGCGACAACGCCGAGGGCGACGACAACGGCTGGACCAGCAAGGGCTTCTCGCGCATCGGCGGGTCCTTCACCAAGGACTACCCGCAGTACTACATCGCCGAGAACCGCCAGTACGTGTCGTACGACAAGACCCTCAAGGTCGGCCCGTACAACTTCGGCTGGCGGACGGCCAAGCCGACCTGGGTGGAGCACTTCCCCTTCCAGAACGGCGTGCTGATCTGGCTGTGGGACACCTCGCAGGCGGACAACAACGTCGGCCAGCACCCGGGCCGCGGCCTGATCCTCCCGGTCGACGCGCACCCGACGGCCGAGCACTGGGCCGACGGCACGCTGATGCGCAACCGCTTCCAGTCCTACGACTCGACCTTCACCCGGTTCCGGACCGACGCGCTGACCCTCCACAAGGACGGCACACCGGTCAAGATCAGCTCGAAGAAGGGCGTCACGCTCTTCGACGACCGGCACGGCGTCTACTACGACAAGGCGAACCCGACCGGCGGTGTGATCGTTCCTGACACCAACACCCGGATCAAGATCACCAAGGAGGCCCGGGACGGCTCCACGGTGACGATCAAGGTCGCCCCTGCCGGTAAATAAAAGATAAAACCAGCAGGTCAACGCCCGATCGGCCGTCGCCCCCTAGCGGGCGGCGGCTGATTCGCGTTTAGATGCGTCCTACAGTTCCTTGTTGACGCCAAGTCTCACGGGGGAGATATGCACATGTCCGGTGGCGGTTTCACCAGGCTTCCCGGCGGAAGCGTGGTGGTCGCCCTGTCCCTGCCCAGACCGGCCCACGGCCCGCGCTCCGGCCCGTACGAGTGCGGCTGCCGGGTCCGGGTCCTGGTGCACGCCGTGAACCGCCAGCGCGCCCTGACCAGGCTGCGCAACCTCGGCCTGCGCGCGGTCTACCTCCGCGGCAACACCGAGCCGCCCACCCCGGACGAGGTCACGGCCGTCCTGCACCACCCCGACGGCCTCGTCTGGCGCGAGACCCCCGACGACGACACCGAGTCCTGGCACCCCATACGCGCCCTCTGGCGCCCCCGCCCGGTCCACCCGACCCGCGCACCGCACACGGCTCCCGATAGGGGCCCTCTGGCCACGGGAGACGAGGACAGGCCGGCCTCGGCGGCCTGAGCGGCCCGAGACGCAGGGCGCGCGGGGCCTTGGATGCGAGGGGCCGCGCGCCGGGCGGAGACGCGTCGGGCCGCGGGTCGAACGGAGACGCGCGGGCCGGGCGGAGGCGCGCCGGGATGCGCGTCGGACTGCGGGGCGGGCCGGGACTCGCTGGGATGCGGGCCGGGCGTCCGGCGTCCGGCCCGCGGCGTACGGCGTCCGGCCCGCGGGCGTCCGGCGTCCGGCCCTCGGCGTGCGGCGTCCGGCCCGCTGGGTGTCTGGCCGGCTCCGCGCTCGGCCGCCGGGTCGCCGGCCGGCGCCCGGCCGTCAGCCGCCCAGAACGACCGGCTTGCCCGTCAGCTCCGCGCCGGCCGCCCGCAGCTCCTCCAGCGCCCGCTCGGTCGTACGGGCGGCCACCCCGGCGGTCAGGTCCAGCAGTACGTGCGTACGCAGCCCGGCCCCCACCGCGTCCAGGGCGGTCCGCCGTACGCAGTGATCGGTGGCGATGCCGACCACGTCCACCTCGGTGACGTCGTGCGCCCGCAGCCAGTCGCCGAGCCCGGTGCCGTTCTCGTCGGCGCCCTCGAAGCCGCTGTACGCGGCGGAGTGCGCGCCCTTGTCGAAGACCGCGTCGATCGCGCCGGAGGCGATGGCCGGGGCGAAGTTCGGGTGGAAGCCACTGCCCTCCGTGCCGGCCACGCAGTGCACCGGCCAGGAGTGCTCGTAGTCCGGGTGGTCGGAGAAGTGGTCGCCCGGGTCGATGTGGTGGTCCCGGGTGGCCACGACGTGGCGGTAGCAGCTGCCGGCGGTCTCGGCGATCAGATCGGTGATGGCCGCCGCGACATCCGCACCTCCCGCCACCGCGAGGCTGCCGCCCTCGCAGAAGTCGTTCTGCACGTCAACGACGATCAATGCCCGGTGCATGGTGCGTGCCTTCCGGCTGGAAATCGGTAAGAGGGCGCGGAGCGCGGAGCGGTGGTGTGACCGAGGGTAGCCACTGCCGGGCATTTCCGGGAGTGCCCCACCATCCCACCCTCGGGTAGCTACACACTGTGATATCTTACGAGGAACAAATCACGCTCCGTAATCGTTGCCGGAAAAGAAGGAGCCCGCCCGGCCCGAGCAAGATCAGGCGCCCCCGCAAGACAGGCCCCTCCACGGGCCCCTCGGTAGGCCCCCCTCAGGCCAGATGCAGGAGAGGCCGAGCCGGATGCAGAAGAGGCCGACAGGCCGGGCCGAGGTCAGTGGCACACGCCGACGCGACCGCTCCCCAGATCAACGGATCACACGCATCCCAGGTCAACGGATCACACGCAACGGATCACGCGCAACGGGTCACACGAACTCCGTCGGCAGCACCGGCTCGCCGCGTGACAGCTGGGTGGCCGACAGGGGCAGGCGGGCCCGGGCGGCGATGTGGCGGTCGCGGGCGGCGTCCAGCGGCTCGCGGGCCACGACCTCGCCCCCGGTCACCAGCGGCACCTGCAGCTGGTGGTCCGCCAGTTCCGCCGGGACCGGCCCCGTGCCGAGGACCTCGGCTTCCGCGACGCCGTACTCGTCGAGCCGGCGGGCGGCCCATTTGCGGCCGCCGACCGAGGACTTGGCGCCCATCGACTTCTTCGCGACCGGCCGCAGCGGGGCGCCCGGGGCGTTGCTGTCGGCGCGGGCGACCAGCTTGTAGACCATCGAGCAGGTCGGGTGTCCGCTGCCGGTGACCAGCTGGGTGCCGACGCCGTACGCGTCCACCGGGGCGGCGGCCAGCGAGGCGATGGCGTACTCGTCCAGGTCGCTGGTGACCACGATCCTGGTCTTCTCGGCGCCCAGCTCGTCCAGCTGCTGGCGCACCCGGTGGGCGATCAGCAGCAGGTCGCCGGAGTCGATGCGGACGGCGCCCAGGTCCGGGCCGGCCACCTCGACGGCGGTGCGCACCGCCTCCGCGACGTCGAAGGTGTCCACGAGCAGGGTGGTGCCGCTGCCGAGGGTCTCCACCTGGGCGGTGAAGGCGTCGCGCTCGGTGTCGTGGAGGAGGGTGAAGGCGTGCGCGCTGGTGCCGACGGTGGGGATGTTGTAGCGGAAGCCGGCGGCCAGATCGGAGGTGACGTGGAAGCCGCCGACGTAGGCGGCGCGGGACGCGGCGACGGCGGAGAGTTCGTGGGTACGGCGGGCACCCATCTCCATCAGGGGGCGGTCGCCGGCGGCGACCGCCATCCGGGAGGCGGCCGCGGCCACCGCGGAGTCGTGGTTGAGGATCGAGAGGATCACCGTCTCCAGGAGGACGGCCTCGGCGAAGGTGCCCTCGACGCGCATGATCGGCGAGCCGGGGAAGTAGGTCTCGCCCTCGGGGTAGCCCCAGATGTCGCCGCGGAAGCGGTAGTCGGCCAGCCAGGCCAGGGTCGGCTCGTCGAGGATGCCGCGCTGGCGCAGGAAATCGAGGATCGTGTCGTCGAAGCGGAAGTTCTCCACCGCGTCGAGCACCCGGCCGGTGCCGGCCACCACGCCGTAGCGGCGACCCTCGGGAAGCCGGCGGGTGAAGACCTCGAAGACGGCGCGCCGGTCCGCGGTGCCGGACCGCAACGCGGCCTGCAGCATGGTGAGTTCGTACTGGTCGGTGAAGAGCGCAGTCGACGGCACGGCCACCGGCAGCCCCAGGTCTGCTGTGTTCATGAAGGAGATGCTACCCCCAATACTCGTCACTTTGACGATAGTGGGTGAGGTGCCGATCCGGCCCGCGTACGGGCCCGGCTCCGACCCCCGTGCCGACCCTCACTCCGGCTCCTCTACCGGGCCCGCCCCCGGCTCCCGTGCCGGCCCGCCCCCGGCCCCGTACCGACCCCATCCCGGCTCCCGCGCCGGCCCGCCCCGCCCCCGTACCGGCCCGCCCCCGGCTCCCGTGCCGCGGCCGCCGACCGGATCCCGTGACGCGCTCCCCCCAGCCCCCGTAACGCGCTCACCCCACCCCAGCCCCCCATTCGCCCCTCGCCCCGCCCCGGCCCCTTCTCCCCGGCTCTCCCCGACACGGCCCAGGTGAGGGGCATTTGTGCATGGCAGGCCCCTGGGTGGCAGCATGGGGCGTGTGAGCGCCCACCCGTCACCCACGATCACGCTCCGGCCGCATCACTGCACGCTCAGTGTGCCGGTCGAGATCGAGCGTCCCGAGTCGAGCGAGGCCCCGTTCGAGGTGCCCGAGCCGGATGTCCCGTGGGTCACGATCGTCCACAACGACCCCGTCAACCTCATGAGCTACGTCTCCTATGTCTTCCAGACGTACTTCGGTTACTCCAAGGACAAGGCGCACCAGTTGATGCTCGACGTCCACCACAAGGGCCGCGCGGTCGTCTCCAGCGGCAGTCGCGAGGAAATGGAACGGGACGTACAGGCCATGCACGGCTACGGCCTGTGGGCGACCCTGCAGCAGGACCGCCGATGACCGGACACTTCGAGCCGCTGCCCGACGGCGGCGCGGCGGTACCGCTCGACGAGGTCGAGATCTCCATCCTGCGCAGCCTCGCCGTACAGCTGATGGAGCTGATCGGGCCGGGCGAGCAGGCCGCCGACGACGAGGGCGAGGACCTGCTGGCGTCGGTGTTCAACGACGGCCCCAGTGAGCCGCCCGCCGACCCGGTCCTGGCCCGGCTCTTCCCCGATGCCTATGGCGGCCCGGACCTGGTGCCCGACGACGACGTGCGCGCCGCCGCCGCGGAGTTCCGCCGTTATACGGAGAACGATCTGCGTGCCCGTAAGCGGACCGACGCCCTCGCGCTGATCCGGGCGCTGGACACCCTCTCGCCGTCCGGTGGTGACCCGGCGGTGCTGCGGCTGACCGCCGACGAGTGCCGGCAGTGGCTGGGTGCCCTCAACGACCTCAGGCTGGCCATCGGCACGCGCCTGGAGGTCACCGACGAGGAGGACGGCGGCGAGCTGCTGCGGCTGCCGGACAGTGATCCGCGCAAGCCGATGGTGATGGCGTACCTGTGGCTGGGCGGGCTGCAGGAGACGCTCGTCGAGTCGCTGACGGCCTGAAATCTCCTTGCGGGGGGCCGGGAGCCCGGTTGCCGATGGCGGGCGGAGCTGCCCGTGGGGGCGTGTGGTGCGGGATTCGGCCACGCGTCGGGGGTCGGCGACACGTAGAAGGCCACTCGAAGGGGAGGGAGTCGGGCATATCGCCCGACGGATCCGGGTGCGCCGGGGGAGCGGTGTTCGCTCAGCGGAGGCTCAAATCCGGATAACGATCGCGTCACACCAGGCCGTGCAGTGCGCTGACATTCGCACCTCTTGTCCCAATTTGCCCGTGGTGTGACGTATCTCATCCCTAGGCGATCAACGTAACGCCGTGATAAATGTTCACGACCTGCCGCGCGTGACGCCACCCTTGTCGCCGCGGGAGCGCTGAGCCGGCCGACCGTCGGCGTGCAGGACTCCATCCGGGGGGATCGGGACCCGATCCGGACAGACCGGGTCGGTATGGAGAAAGGCGCACCACTCATGACCTCTGTGCAGGTCGACAAGCAGCACGACGGCAACGAGGCAGCTGGAAAGGCCCCCGAAGAGGGCTACCAGCGGGGTCTGGGCAACCGGCAGATCCAGATGATCGCCATTGGTGGCGCCATCGGTACGGGCCTGTTCCTGGGAGCAGGCAAGGCTATTTCGATGGCCGGGCCGAGCATCATCCTCGCCTACGCCATCGTCGGTCTGGTCATCTTCTTCATCATGCGGGCCCTGGGCGAACTGCTCATGTACCGGCCCGTTTCCGGGTCTTTCTCGGAATACGGCCGGGAATTCCTCGGCCCGTTCATCGGCTTTGTGACCGGCTGGACGTACTGGCTTTTCTGGGTCGTCACCGGAATTACCGAGGTCACCGCCGCGGCCACCTATGTCCAGTACTGGAACAAGGGCATACCGCAATGGGTTTCGGCGCTGGTCTTCACCGTCGCGCTCTTCGGCATCAACCTGATCTCGGTGAAGCTCTTCGGTGAGCTCGAATTCTGGTTCTCGATGGTCAAGGTCACCGCGATCATCGGCATGATCCTGATCGGCATCGGCGTGATCACCCTCGGCTTCTCCGACGCCGGTGACACCGCCTCGTTCACCCTGCTCTGGTCCCACGGCGGATTCTTCCCCAAGGGCATCGGCGGCACGCTGATGACGCTCCAGATCGTGATGTTCGCCTTCCTGGCCGTCGAACTCGTCGGCGTCACCGCCGGTGAGGCGACGAACCCGAAGAAGGTCCTGCCGAAGGCGATCAACACCGTGCCGTGGCGGATCGGCCTCTTCTACATCGGTGCGCTGATCATCATCCTGTCCGTGGTCAGCTGGACGGTCTTCAAGCCGGGCGTGAGCCCGTTCGTCGCCGCCTTCCAGCAGATCGGCCTGCCCGCAGGCGCCGGCATCGTCAACTTCGTCGTGCTGACCGCCGCGCTCTCCTCGGCCAACTCCGGCATGTACTCCACCGGCCGGATGCTGCGCGACCTGGCGCTCAACGGCCAGGGCCCGAAGTTCTTCACCAGGCTCAGCAAGAACGGCCTGCCCACCTGGGGCACCGGCGTCTCCGTCGCGATGATGCTGGCCGGCGTCTGGATCAACTACCAGTGGCCCGGCGACGCGTTCAACTACGTCGTCTCCTTCGCCACCATCTCCGGTATGTGGGCCTGGATCGTCATCCTGCTCTCCCAGCTGCGCTACCGGGCCAAGGCGAACCGCGGCGAGCTCCCGCAGTCCGAGTTCAAGGCCCCCGGCAGCCCGTACACCTCGGTGTTCGCGCTGGCCTTCATCGCCATGGTGATCGTGATGATGGGTGTCGACCCGGACGCCCGGATCTCGCTGTACGCGGCTCCCGTGTGGGCGCTCATCATGGGCGTCGGCTACCTGTGCATCCAGCGCAAGAACGCCGCGGCCGCCGCCGCCGAGGCCGTCGAGGCCCCGGCGAACCAGGGCTGACCGACCGGCCGTCCGGCACCGCCGGCCGGCCGCCAGGACCGGCTGTCCAGCATGCGGGCCGGTGCGTACCACTCTTCGGTACGCACCGGCCCGCGTGTCTATTCTTGGCGCCATGCTGACCCTCACCAAGGCCCTCTACGACCAGATCGTCGAGCACGCCCGCCAGGACCACCCCGACGAGGCCTGCGGCGTGGTCGCGGGCCCGGCCGGCAGCGGCCGCCCCGAGCGGTTCATCCCGATGCTGAACGCCGCCCGCTCGCCCACGTTCTACGAGTTCGACTCCTCGGACCTGCTCAAGCTCTACCGCGAGATGGACGACCGGGACGAGGAGCCGGTGATCGTCTACCACTCGCACACCGCCACCGAGGCCTACCCCTCGCGCACCGACATCTCGTACGCCAACGAGCCCGGCGCCCACTACGTGCTGGTCTCCACCGCCGACACCGACGACGCCGGGCCCTTCCAGTTCCGCTCGTTCCGGATCGTCGACGGCACGGTCACCGAGGAAGAGGTCGAGATCGTGGCGGAGTACTCCTGACCCGGCACTCCTGACCCAGGTGCTCCTGACCCAGGTGCTCCTGACCTGGTTCTCCCGGCCCGGTGCGAGGGCCGGTACGGGTGCGCGTACCGGGCCGTGCGGCGGCCCGGGAAGATCGCGTCCCAACTGGCGTACACCAACCGTCCGCATGATGGGACGTGGTTCCAATACCCGGACCGGGAATCGATACGATGCCCGCATGGTTGACCACGACGTGAGCGAGAAGAGGCCGGGCATGCTGCTGCTCGCTCCGCTCGCCACGCGTCGCTCCGCATCGGCCCTGCTGGGCGCGTTCGGCTGCGGAGCCGCACGGCTGCACGTCGATCTGTGCCGCCTGTCCAGCGCCATCTGTCCGCGCTGCGCCGCCGGCTGACCCGGCCCGCCCGGGCACGCGGCGCGCGCCGCCGGCACCCGCACTTCCGCAGTTCCCGCGTCACCCGCCGCCCGCCCGGCTGATCCGCCGCCGTGCGACGGGACGCACCGCACCCGCCACCGCACCCACTCCCCAGGAGCTCTCCCATGGCCATCGAGGTCCGAATCCCGACCATCCTGCGCACCTACACCGACGGCCAGAAGGCCGTCGAGGGCACCGGCGACACCCTCGCCGAGCTCTTCGCCGACCTCGACAGCCGGCACGCGGGCATCCGCGAGCGCCTCGTCGAGGGTGAGCAGCTGCGCCGCTTCGTGAACGTCTACCTCAACGACGAGGACGTGCGCTTCCTCGAAGGCATCTCCACCAAGCTGGCCGACGGCGACAGCGTGACGATCCTGCCGGCCGTCGCCGGCGGAATGGTCTGAGCGTGCGGTACGACTCCCCGCTGGCGGCGGTCGGGAACACCCCTCTCGTCCGCCTCCCGCGCCTCTCGCCCTCCGAGGACGTCCGCATCTGGGCGAAGCTGGAGGACCGCAACCCCACGGGCTCGGTCAAGGACCGCCCGGCGCTGCACATGATCGAGCAGGCCGAGAAGGACGGCCGGCTCACCCCCGGCTGCACGATCCTGGAGCCCACCAGCGGCAACACCGGCATCTCGCTCGCCATGGCGGCCAAGCTCAAGGGCTACCGCATGGTGTGCGTCATGCCGGAGAACACCTCCTCCGAGCGGCGCGAGCTGCTCGCCATGTGGGGCGCCGAGATCATCTCCTCGCCCGCGGCCGGCGGCTCCAACACGGCCGTCCGGGTCGCCAAGGAGCTCGCCGCCGAGCACCCGGACTGGGTGATGCTCTACCAGTACGGCAACCCCGACAACGCCGGTGCGCACTACGCCACCACCGGCCCCGAGATCCTCGCCGACCTGCCCTCGGTCACCCACTTCGTGGCCGGCCTGGGCACCACCGGCACCCTGATGGGTGTCGGCCGCTATCTGCGCGAGCAGGTCCCCGGCGTCCAGATCGTGGCCGCCGAACCGCGCTACGACGACGTGGTCTACGGCCTGCGCAACCTCGACGAGGGCTTCATCCCCGAGCTGTACGACGAGTCGGTGCTCACCACCCGCTTCTCGGTCGGCTCCGAGGACGCGGTCCGCCGCACCCGCGAACTCCTCGCCGAGGAAGGGATCTTCGCCGGTATCTCGACGGGCGCGGCGCTGCACGCCGCGATCGGCGTCGGCCGGAAGGCGGTCCGCGCCGGGCAGGCCGCCGACATCGTCTTCGTCGTCGCCGACGGCGGCTGGAAGTACCTCTCGACCGGCGTCTACACCGCCGAGTCCACCGAGGCGGCGATCGCCACGCTGCACGGCCAGCTCTGGGCGTAGCGCGCCCCCGGCGCCGGGCCGCTCCAGCGGGGGCTGGGGCGGGCCCGGCAGCGCACGCCGTACGGCCCGGTAACGGCGCGCTGCGGAGGGCGTCGTACGGCCGGCGACGGGGCTCTCGTGGCGGGCGTCGCACGGCCGTGCGGGCCGTCAGCCCGGACTGGTGATTCCGCCCACAGCTCGCCCCGCCGGAGGAGCCACCGGACCTTTTGCGCCTTACGCTCGTGGGCACCGCACAGAACGCCCAAGACCCGGCAGCACCCGGCAAAGGCCCCGCCGGGAGTACCCGCACGGACCGCCGGCCGCCGCCCCCGCCCACGGAGGTTCACCCCCGTATGAAGCTCACTGTCGTCGGATGCTCGGGGTCGTTCCCTTCGACGGAATCGGCCTGTTCGAGCTACCTCCTGGAGGCCGACGGCTTCAGGCTGCTCCTCGACATGGGCAACGGCGCCCTGGGCGAGCTGCAGCGCCACTCCGGCCTGTACGACCTGGACGCGGTGATCCTGTCGCATCTGCACGCCGATCACTGCATCGACCTGTGCGGCTATTTCGTGGTGCGCTACTACCGCCCGGACGGCGGCCGCTGCGACCCGATGCCGGTCTACGGGCCGGCCGGCACCGAGCGGCGGCTCACGGCCGCGCACGCCGACGTGCCGCACGACGGCGCGATGAGCGAGGTCTTCGACTTCCGCACGCTGACGCCGGGCACGTTCACCGTCGGGCCGTTCACCATCCACGCCGAGCGGGTCAGCCACCCGGTGGAGGCGTTCGGCTTCCGCATCGAGCACAACGGCCGGTCGCTGACGTACTCCGGCGACACCGGGCCGTGCGAGGCGCTGGACTCCCTGGCGGCGGGCAGTGACCTCTTCCTGTGCGAGGCGTCGTTCACCTACGGCAAGGAAGACATCCCGGACCTGCACCTCAACGGCCGGGAGGCCGGCGAGCACGCCCGGCGGGCGGGCGTCGGTCGGCTGGTGCTCACCCACATCCCGCCGTGGACCGACCCGGAGATCAGCGTCCGCGACGCGCAGAAGGTCTACGACGGGCCGGTCGAGGTCGCCCGGGCGGGCGCGGCCTACGAGGTCTGAGCGGGCGGACCGGCCCCCGCCGCACACGCAACGGCCCCGGAACCACAGCTGGTTCCGGGGCCTTTCACGTGGTGGGGCCGGACGCCCGTGGGCGCGGCGGCTACGCCTTCGTCAGGTCCTCGATCTCCTCCTCGGGCTCCCGGCCCGGGGTGGTCAGGTTGAACTTGCTGATCGCGAAGCGGAACAGCACGTAGTAGACCACCGCGAAGGCCAGACCGATCGGGATGATCATCCAGGGCTTGGTGGCGAGGGGCCAGTTGATCGCGTAGTCGATGAAGCCGGCCGAGAAGGTGAAGCCGTCGTGCACGCCCAGGGCCCAGGTCAGCGCCATCGAGACGGCGGTCAGCACCGCGTGGATGGCGTACAGCACCGGGGCGATGAACATGAACGAGAACTCGATCGGCTCGGTGATGCCGCAGACGAACGAGGTCAGCGCCAGCGAGATCATCATGCCCAGCACGGCCTTGCGGCGCTCGGGGCGGGCGGCGTGCGCGATGGCGAGGGCGGCGGCCGGCAGGCCGAACATCATGATCGGGAAGAAGCCGGACATGAACTGGCCGGCGGACGGGTCGCCGGCGAAGAAGCGGCCGATGTCGCCGTGCGCGACCTTGCCCGCGGCGTCGGTGAAGTCACCGAGCTGGAACCACGAGACGGTGTTGACGAACTGGTGCATGCCGATGGGCAGCAGCGCCCGGTTGATCAGGCCGAAGAGGCCGGAGCCGGCCGCGCCGAGCCCGGTCATCCACTCGCCGAAGCTGGAGATGGCGCTGCCGACCGGCTCCCAGACGAGGAGGAACAGTACGCCGACGGCGGTGCCGACGAACGCCATGATGATCGGGACGAGCCGGCGGCCGTTGAAGAAGCCCAGCCATTCCTTCAGTTGCTTGCGGTGGTAGCGCTGCCAGAGGACCGCGGCGAGCAGGCCCATGACGATGCCGCCGAGGACGCCGGGGTTGTTGACGACCGGCTCGACCCACTTGCCCTTCTCGATGTGGCCCTCGGTGACCGGGAACGCCTTGAGGACGTTGCTGTAGACCAGGAAGCCGACCAGGGCGGCGAGCGCGGTGGAGCCGTCGGACTTCTTCGCGAAGCCGATGGCCACGCCTATGCAGAACAGCAGCGGCAGGTTGTCGAAGACCGCGCCACCGGCCGCGGCGAAGACCTTGCTGACGTCGATCCAGCCCAGGCCCTTCTCACCGAAGACGTCCGGCTGGCCGAGGCGGTTGAGGATGCCCGCGGCGGGCAGTACGGCGATCGGCAGCTGGAGGCTGCGGCCGATCTTCTGCAGGCCCTGGAACAGGCCGGAGCCCCGCTTCTTCGCGGGGGCCGCCTTCGCGGCGGTGGCCGAACTCATCGGATTCCTCCTGGTGAAGCGGGCACACGAAGGGGGAAGGCCCGCTGGTTGGTCTACACCTTGGTCTACACCACCGGTGGTTTAGACCATTCTTAGCATGTAGCCCGGGCATAAAGGAATCCATTCTTCCAAGTGGTGTGGACCACAGGGCGACCGGCCCCCGAAACGCCCTGCTCACGGCCCTGCGGGCCCGTCCGGCGGCCCCCGTGCGCCGGACGCCCTGCCCCTACTTCACGTTCTCCCGCTCCATCGCGTCCCCCACCTCGTCCGGCTCGCGCCCCGGTGTCCGGAGGTCGAACTTCGTGATCACGAAACGGAAGATGAGGTAGTAGACGGCGGCGAAGCACAGGCCGATCGGAATGATCAACCAGGGTTTCGTCGCCAGCCCCCAGTTGATGACGTAGTCGATCAGACCGGCCGAGAAGCTGAAGCCGTCGTGCACCCCCAGCGCCCAGGTCACCGCCATGGAGGCGCCGGTGAGCAGCGCATGGGCCGCGTACAGCAGCGGTGCGATGAAGAGGAACGAGTACTCGATCGGCTCGGTGATGCCGGTCACGAACGAGGTCAGTGCCACGGAGAGCATCAGCCCGCCGACCTCCTTGCGGCGGTGCGGCTTGGCGCAGTGCGTGATCGCCAGGGCGGCCGCCGGGAGCGCGAACATCATGATCGGGAAGAAGCCCGAGGTGAACTGGCCGGCGTTCGGGTCGCCCGCCAGGAACATGTTGATGTCGCCGTGCACCACCGTGCCGTCCGGCTTGGTGTAGCTGCCGAACTGGAACCAGATGGGCACGTTGAGGAACTGGTGCAGCCCGATCACCAGCAGCGCTCTGTTCGCCACGCCGAAGACGCCCGCTCCCCAGGAGCCGAGGTCGCTGAGCCATCGGCTGAAGCTCTCCAGCGCGTCTCCGATGGGCGGCCAGACCCACAGACACAGCGCGGCGAAGGCGATCGCCACGAACGCCATGATGATCGGGACCAGCCGGCGGCCGTTGAAGAAGCCGAGCCAGTCGACGAGTCTGGTGCGGTGGTAGCGGGCCCAGAAGAAGGCGGCGAGCAGCCCGATGACGATGCCGCCGAACACGCCGGGATTCTGGTACGTGAACGCCGTGGCCGTCGCGTCCGGGGCCACACAGCCGACCCCGGGCACGGGCTTCGCGCCGCCGGCGCAGACCTTGGGGAACTGCCGCAGGACGCCGTAGTAGACGAGGAAGCCGGCGAGGGCGGCAAGAGCGGTGGAGCCGTCGGACTTCTTGGCCATGCCGATGGCCACGCCCACACAGAAGAGCAGGGGGAGCCCGAGGGCGCCGTCGAGGAGGGCGCTGCCCGCGCCCATCATGACCTTGGAGACCGCGTCCCAGCCCAGCCCCTTGGCGCCGAACACGTCCGGTTGCCCGAGGCGGTTGAGGATCCCCGCCGCGGGCAGGACCGCAATCGGCAGCTGCAGACTCCGCCCCATCTTCTGCAGCCCCTGGAAGAGGTCCGACGCCCGGTTCCTCCTCGGCTCCGCCGCCGCTGCGTCCGCACTCATCCGCGCCGTCCTCCCGGCAGCCGCCCCGTCGACGGCCGGCCCGCTGCGTACCGCATACTGGTGGTGTAGACCACTTGGCGGTGGGCGCCGAACGTGCGCCCGCCGTCGCGTGATCACCGTCCCGGTGATCGCCCACCCGGTGATCGCCATCCTTCGTCAGACAGCGGACAAACGCCCACATAGTTGGGCTGAACGTGCGTTACGGTGTGAAAACCGCACGGCGGAACCGCCGGCGGCCGAGACAAGCAGGAGTGGACATGGCCAGCAAGGCTGAGAAGATCGTCGCCGGCCTCGGCGGACTCGACAACATCGAAGAGGTCGAAGGCTGCATCACCCGCCTCCGCACCGAGGTCTCCGACGCCTCCCTCGTCGACGAGGCCGCCCTCAAGGCCGCCGGCGCCCACGGCGTCGTCAAGATGGGCACCGCGATCCAGGTCGTCATCGGCACCGACGCCGACCCCATCGCCGCCGAAATCGAAGACATGATGTGAGGACCTGAGCCCGCCGGGCCGGCCCCCGACCGCGCCCCGCTCACCCTCCGCAAGGCCCCGCCCCCGGACGCCCCACCGCCCGGAACGGGGCCTTCACCATTCCCCGATAGGGTCTACGCCATGTCTCGCATCGACGGCCGCACCCCCGAACAGCTCCGCCCCGTCACCATCGAACGCGGCTGGAGCAAGCACGCCGAAGGCTCCGTCCTCATCGCCTTCGGCGACACCAAAGTCTTCTGCACCGCCTCCGTCACCGAAGGCGTACCCCGCTGGCGCAAGGGCACCGGCGAGGGCTGGGTCACCGCCGAGTACTCGATGCTGCCCCGCTCCACCAACACCCGCGGCGACCGGGAATCCGTCCGCGGCAAGATCGGCGGCCGCACCCACGAGATCAGCCGCCTCATCGGCCGCTCCCTGCGCGCCGTCATCGACTACAAGGCCCTCGGCGAGAACACCATCGTCCTCGACTGCGACGTCCTCCAGGCCGACGGCGGCACCCGCACCGCGGCGATCACCGGCGCCTACGTCGCGCTGGCCGACGCCATCACCTGGGCCCAGCACAAGAAGCTGATCAAGCACGGCCGCAAGCCGCTCACCGGCACCGTCTCCGCGGTCAGCGTCGGCATCGTCGACGGCACCCCGCTCCTCGACCTCTGCTACGAGGAGGACGTCCGCGCCGAGACCGACATGAACGTCGTCTGCACCGGCGACGGCCGCTTCGTCGAGGTCCAGGGCACCGCCGAGGCCACCCCCTTCGCCCGCGACGAACTCAACGCCCTCCTCGACCTCGCGGTCAGCGGCTGCACCGAACTCGACACCATCCAGCGGACGGCGCTGGAGCGGACGCTCTGACGCGGGCGCTCTGACGCGGGCGCTCTGACGCGGGCGCTCTGACGCGAGAGGTGCTGCGAGCGGGGTCCCTGCCGGATGGTCGGGGGCCCTGCCGGATGGGCGGGGGCCCTGCCGGGGTCCTGCGGGTGGGGGCGACCTGTGGCCGGATCGCGCCCCCGTCCCGCCGCCCGACGGCCGGATCACGCCGCCGCCGGGCCACCGGGCAACCAAAAAGCCCCCACCCCGCGTTTCCTCCTTTGCCTGCACATGACCCGGGGCGCCCGCCCCGGCTCATGCCCCGCCGAGGAAGGAAACGCACTCCATGGCCCCCCGCACCCTCCGCCGCCCCGCCCCCGTCGCCCTCGCCGCGTTAGCCGCCGTCACCCTCACCGTCCCGCTCCTCTCCTCCTGCGGAGCCGTTCAGAAGGCCGTGGACTGCGCCAAGACCGCCACCTCCGTCGTCAACGCCGTCGACAAGCTCCAGCAGGCCGCGGACAACGCCCTCACCGACCCGAAGAAGACCGAGCAGGCCCTCGACAACATCGACAGCAACCTGCGCAAGCTCAGCAGCGAGGCCAACGACCCCGAGCTGTCCAAGGCCATCGACAAGACCAACACCGGCATCAAGAACGCCCGCAAGGACATCGAGAACAACAAGGCGCCCGACATCCAGCCGATCGTCGACGGGACGAGCCAGGTGACCAAGATCTGCACCCCGGGCTGACCGGCGGGCCGACCGGCGTACGGCGGTGGTGCCCCGCCCCGGGGCACCTCCCGGTACCACGCCCGGGATAATCGGCCCATGCAGCCAGAAACCGGCGGACGCCCCGCGACCCCCCGACGCCTGATCCTCGCCACCCGCAACGCCGGCAAGATCCGCGAACTCCACGCCATCCTGGACGCGGCCGGCCTCGACGTCGAACTCGTCGGCGCCGACGCCTATCCCGAGGTCCCGGACGTCAAGGAAACCGGCGTCACGTTCGCCGAGAACGCCCTCCTCAAGGCGCACGCCCTGGCCCGGGCCACCGGCCACCCGGCCGTCGCCGACGACTCCGGCCTCTGCGTCGACGTCCTCGGCGGCGCCCCGGGCATCCTCTCCGCCCGCTGGTCCGGCAAGCACGGCGACGACCAGGCCAACCTCGACCTCCTGCTCGCCCAACTCGCCGACATCGCCGAGGAACACCGCGCCGCCCACTTCGCCTGCGCCGCGGCCCTCGCCCTCCCGGACGGCACCGAACGCGTCGTCGAGGGCACGCTCGAAGGCACCCTCCGCCACACCCCCTCCGGCACCGGTGGCTTCGGCTACGACCCCATCCTCCAGCCCCTCGGCGAGGACCGGACCTGCGCCGAACTCACCCCCGACGAGAAGAACGCCATCAGCCACCGGGGGAAGGCGTTCCGGGCGCTGGTTCCGGTGGTGCGGGAGTTGTTGGGCTGAGCAACAGCGAAGGGCGCGGCACCGATGGGGTGCCGCGCCCTTCCGCTGTGGGCCCGGTGGGACTCGAACCCACGACACACCGGACCTAAACCGGCGCCCTCTGGCCAGCTGGGGTACGGGCCCGCGGCGCCTACTCTACTGTGCTCGATCACCCGGCCGTCCGGGGATGGCCGGACCGCAGGACCGGCGGGAGAAGGTCCGGGTCTGGCTGTGGCAGGAGGGACACAGATAACGCAGGTTCTCCAGGCGGTTGTCCAGCCGGTCACCGTTGACGTGGTCGATCTCCAGGACGAGGCGTTTGCCCTGCCAGCAGTCCCCGAGCCCGCATGCGGCGCAGCGCCGCGGCACGCGCTTCTCGTCGAGAGCACGACGCAGCAGCACCGTTCTCTCCCGGCGGGAGCCGGAAGGGCGTTGCCGGAGGATGTCGTCCGCCCGCCTCCGGTGCGGGGAAGGGACGCCCCGACCGTGCGCCTGGCCGGTGAAGTGCGCGGTCGACAGGCCGTACGCGTCGATGTCGCGCCGCACGGCCCGGCGGGATGAGCTGCCGACGGGCAGGCCGAGCTGACGCAGCACGCCGGCGATGCTCCGGGAGGAGGCCACGGCCGATGCGAGGGCGTTCCGGGGGAGCGGTGGAGCGCCCCGTTTCCGTCGGCGGAAGTGGGAGGTGTCGATGCCGAACTGGTCCAGCTTGCGGTGCAGATGGGTGTAGGCGCTGTCGTAGGGCGGTACCCCCAGGTACTCCAGCATGTCCCGGATGCTGTGGGAGTGTGCGGCGGCTTCGCTCAGCAGCGCTGCGGTGTAGACGCGGCGCGGTCGGCGGGGGAGCGGCTCGTCGACGAAGTGCGCGGTGCTGATCCCGTAGTGGTCGAGCCGCTTTCGAACGTAGCGCAGGGAAGCACTGCCCAAGGGGGAGCCGAGCTTGCGCAGCAGGTCGACCAGGCTGACGGACGAAGCCGCCGTACGGGCCAGCAGGTCGTGCGGGTAGCTGGTGCGCCGACTCATGCCGCGGTCCTTCGCCTGCGGCCGCGATAGGTGTCCGTTACCGCATGGCAGTTGGGGCACAGCAAGCGCACGTTGTGCGGCCGGTTGTCCCACCACTCGCCGTTGATGTGGTCGACCTCCAGGCGCAGTGGCCGGTCGTTCCATTCCGTGCCCGTCCCACAGTCCGCGCAGCGCTCCGGAACTCCCTGCCGTAGTAGCTCCCTGCGCAGCCGCTCGCCTCCGACGCGGCCGTCCGCCGGCGATCCGAGGACCAGCCAGTCGCGGGTGGCGACTTCACCGCGCCGCCGCGGAGTCGCGGTGAAGTGGGAGGTGTCCACGCCCAGTTCGGCGATGCGGCGGCCGATGTGTGCCTGGTTGCCGCCGACGGGGCTGATTCCGAGGCGGCGGACGACCTCGGCGACGCTGTGCGAGAGGGCCACCAGTTCGCGGAGTGCGGCCTCGGTGTGGCGTACGCGTCCGGAGGTGAAGTGGGTGGTGTCGATACCCGCTTCGAGCATCTTGGCGCGCAGATACCGTCTGCTGCCCGGCGTCGGCGTCCCGCCGAACCACCGCACCGCATCGTCGTACGACGTCGATGCGCGCGCCGCTGCCACCAGCCGCTCGTAGGTGTACTTGACCGGCATACGTCCCCCTCGTCCCAGGCGCCGGACCACCCCGGCGCCCGCTCGAACAGAACAACGATCGAACGCCGGGGCGGTTACGCAGGGTCAGGAGGAGGAACGGCGGGGGCGGGTCAGAAGCGGGGTTCCTGGGTTTGGGCGGTGATGAGTTCGACGGCCTCTTCCTTGGTGGCTACCGAGGGCGGGGAGCCGTCGAGGGGCTGCTGGGCGGTTTCCTTCATGCAGGCGACGGCGATGACGCCGACGAGGGCGGCGCCCATCGTGTAGTAGGCGGGGACCATCACGTTGTTGCCGAAGGCGTCCATCAGGGCGGTGATGACGAGCGGGGTGGTGCCGCCGAAGAGGGAGACCGCGAGGTTGTAGCCGATGGAGAGGGAGCCGTAGCGGACGTTGGTGGGGAACAGGGCGGGGAGGGCCGCGGACATGGTGCCCAGGAGGCAGACCAGACAGAGGCCGAGGAGGGCCATGCCGAGGCAGACCGTGAGGATCGTGCCCTGTTTGACCAGGAGGAAGGCCGGGATGGCCAGGAGGAAGAAGCCGAGCATGCCGGCCATCAGGAGGGGCTTGCGGCCGTAGCGGTCGTTGAGTTTGCCGACCGAGGAGATGACGCACATCAGGGCGATCATCGCGCCGAGCAGGATCAGCAGGCCGTGGGACTCCTCGTAGTGGAGGGTGTCCGTCAGGTAGGTCGGCATGTAGGAGAGCAGCATGTAGTCGGTGATGTTGTACGCGCCGACCAGGGCGATGCAGAGGATGAGGGTGGGCCACTGCTGGGCGAAGATTTCGCCCAGCTTCTTCTTCGGGGCGTTTTCGGAGAGGTGGGAGAACTCCCCTTCGGCCTCGACGACGGAGCCGGTGGCGCTGTGGGTGTGGGACGCCTCGAATTTCTGGAAGGCGGGGGTTTCGTCGAGCCTGACCCGCAGGTAGAGGCCGACCAGGCCGAGCGGGCCGGCGATGAGGAAGGGCAGGCGCCAGGCCCAGGAGTTCATCGCGTCGTCGCCCAGCAGGGTGGTGAGGAGCAGGACGATGCCGGCGGCGCCGGTGTAGCCGATGAGGGTGCCGAGTTCGAGGAAGCTGCCGAAGAAGCCGCGCTTCTTGTCGGGGGCGTATTCGGCGATGAAGGTCGAGGCGCCGCCGTATTCGCCGCCGGTGGAGAAGCCCTGGATGAGGCGGAAGAGGATGAGCAGGGTCGGGGACCAGAAGCCGATGGTGTCGTAGGACGGGATCAGGCCGATGCAGAAGGTGCCCAGGGCCATCATGATCATGGTGAGGGCGAGGACCTTCTTGCGGCCGATGTGGTCGCCGAGCGGGCCGAAGTAGGCGCCGCCGAGGGGCCGTACGAGGAAGGCGACGGCGAAGGTGGCGAAGGACGACAGCAGGCTGGTGGTGTCGCTGCCGCCGGGGAAGAAGACCTTGCCGATGGTGACCGCGAGGTAGCTGTAGATCCCGAAGTCGAACCACTCCATGGCGTTGCCGAGGGCGGCGGCCTTCACCGCGCGCTTGACGACGCGCTCGTCGGTGACGGTGATGTCGGTGCGCCGGAGCCGGGGATTTCTTCGCCGGGCGACGGCACGGAAGAGCCACCGGTGGCGCTTGAGCGCTTCCCGGTCCTGGTCGGGAGCGCGTTCGGCTTCTGTGCTACCGGTCGGCACGAGGCGGTCCTCTCGGTCGGTCGGCGCGCGGGGCGCGGCGGGTGCGACGGATACGACAGGTGCGCCTGCGCAGTGGAGCGCGGATCAAACCACTCTGGCGGTATGAAGCGACGTACGTCACGTGTGGGTGGGCCGTCCGGGGTGGGGTGGGGCGGATCATCGGGGGTGCGCCAGGGGTGCGGCAGGGCTTGTTACAGGACTGGTACACAGCCGCGCGGTGACCGCAGTATTCGGGCAATCAGCCTGTGTGGCGGGGGCGGGAGAGTGGCGGCGTCGGGCGTGGCAGTCGTGTTTGCTGGTGGGGTACGGGGTGTGGTCCCCGGGAGGAGATCGTGATGACGGACCGCGAAGGGTCCCGCTGGGTGCGGGGGCGTACCGCGCTGGTGGCCTTTGTCGTGGTGACGGCGCTGGCGGCGGGCGGGGTGTGGTTCAGCCAGGTGTCGGACCGGGCGTCGGCGGTGGACGCGGCGCCGAAGACGGCGGCGGTGCAGGACGTCAAGGAGGACGCCAAGCAGTCGGGGGGTCTGCCGGGGGTGCGGGACTGCGGTATCGGGGAGCCCGAGGTGAAGCCGCAGGTGATCACGTTGACGTGTGCGGACGCGGGGATGGTGGCGACCGCGATCACGTGGAAGAAGTACGGGGCGCGGGATGCGCTCGGGGTGGGTGTGGTGCAGGTGGAGAAGACCGCCGCCGGTGTGGGGACGGATTCGGGTTTTCCGGCGACGTTCCGGCTGTACAACCCGAAGCCGGTGGACGGCGGGTTGGCGTTCACGGGTCTTGAGGTGACGTACGAGGGGTCGACGCCGCTCGGGGACACGACGGAGATGTACAACCTCGCGTGATGGGGATTCGAGGCCGGATCGCTCTGGCCATTTCGTGTATGACGGCGCTGGCTGTGGTGGTGCTCGGGTTCGCCGTGCACCACATAGCGGATGCGGAGCGGGAGCGTTCGGCGCGGTCGTATCAGGACGACCGGCTGAGTTCGGCGCTGCAGATCTATGAGCGGGACGGGACGCTGGCGCTGGGTGCGCAGCTGGATGACGCGACGTTGCCGGGGCCGTTGCGGGATGCGGTGTTCAAGAACCGTTCGGGGACGTACGTCAGCGGTGGTGAGGATCCGCGGGTGTGGGCGGCGACCGGGGTCGGTGACGGTGCGGGGGGCCGGCCGGCGCGGTCGTTGTCGGTGTCGGCGGCGTATCCGGATGACGATCCGGCGCAGGTGGCGTTGGACCGGGCGTTGTTGATCGCGGGGTGTGGCACGGTCGCGTTGATGGCGGTGGTGTCGTGGTTCGTGGCGCAGCGGTTGTCGCGGCGGTTGCGGCTCAGTGCGGCGGCGGCGCGGCGGATCGCGGCGGGGGAGCCGCCGGATGCGGATGCGCTGGCGAGCAACGGCCGGGACGAGGTGGCGGAGCTGGGCCGGAGTGTGCATCACATGGCGACGTCGTTGGCGGCGCGGGTGGAGGCCGAGCGGGAGTTCACGGCGGATGTGGCGCACGAGTTGCGGACGCCGGTGGCGGGTCTGGTGGCGGCGGCGGAGTTGTTGCCGCAGCCGCGGGCGGTGGAGATGGTCCGGGACCGGGCGCAGGCGATGCGGCGGCTGGTGGAGGATCTTTTGGAGGTGTCGCGGCTGGACGCGGGGGTGGAGCGGGCGGATCTTGACGCTTGTGAGCTGCCGTCGTTGGTGCGGGGGATCGTGAAGCGGGCGGCGCGGCAGCGTGGGGTGGACGAGGTGTCGGTGTCCGTGGAGGGGGAGCCGCGGATCGTGGAGACGGATCGGCGGCGGGTGGAGCGGGTGCTGGTGAATCTGCTGGCGAACGCGGCCAAGCACGGGAAGCCGCCGATCGAGGTGGTGGTGGCCGGGTCGCGGATCGTGGTGCGGGATCACGGGCCGGGTTATCCGGCGGAGTTGTGTGCGGAGGGGCCGCGGCGGTTCCGTACGGCGGCGCCGGAGCGGGGGACCGGGCACGGTCTGGGGTTGACGATCGCGGCGGGGCAGGCGGAGGTGCTGGGGGCGCGGCTGGACTTCGGCGCCGCCGCGGAGGGCGGCGCCGAGGCCGTGCTGGAGTTGCCGGACCGGGCGGCGGTGGGGCTGGCGGTGCCGGCCCCTGGCCTGTGAGGGGTTACAGCCCGAGGTCCTTGATGATCTTGGCGACGTGGCCGGTGGCCTTGACGTTGTAGAGGGCGCGTTCGACCTTGCCGTCCTCGTCGAGGATGACGGTGGAGCGGATGACGCCGGTGACGGTCTTGCCGTAGAGCTTCTTCTCGCCGAAGGCGCCGTAGCTCTCCAGGACGGTCTTGTCGGGGTCGCCGAGGAGGGTGACCTTGAGGTCTTCCTTCTCGCGGAACTTGGCGAGCTTCTCCGGCTTGTCGGGGGAGATGCCGATGACGTCGTAGCCGTGGCCGGTGAGGAAGTCGAGGTTGTCGGTGAAGTCGCAGGCCTGCTTGGTGCAGCCGGGGGTGAGGGCGGCGGGGTAGAAGTAGACGATGACCTTGCGGCCCTTGTGGTCGGCGAGCGAGACCTGCTTGCCGTCCGCGTCGGGCAGGGTGAAGGCGGGGGCGGTGTCGCCGGGCTGCAGTCGCTCGCTCATGGCTCTCCTCGTACGGCGGTGTCAGCGGGATCGGTACGCCTTCGACATTAGCCACCGGCACCGACAGCCGGGGCGTGTGGGGCGTGCAGGGCGCGCGAAACGGGGGTGCTGTGGGGCGCACGCGGGTGTGAGCTGACAGACTGTCCATCATCGAATGGCGCGAGACGACGGAGGCAGCGCGGTGGCGGAGGCCAGGACCCCGGCGCAGATCGAGGCGGACATCGTCCGCAGGCGGCAGGAGCTCGCCGTCACGCTCGACGAGATCGGTGTGCGGCTGCACCCGAAGACGATCATGGGTGAGGCGAAGGCGAAGGCGATGTCGGCGGTGGACCGTACGGCGGGCCGGGCGTATGTGGTCACCCACCGTGCGCTCGCGGACGTGCGGGGGCAGTTGGTGTCGGAGGACGGGGCGCCGCGGCTGGAGCGGATCGTTCCGGTGGCGTTGATCGGGGTGGCCGTGGTGGGGCTGCTGACGCTGCGCGCCAGGCGGCGCGACTGAGCGGCGGGGCCGGTCGGCGCGACCGAGGGGCGCGGTGGAGCCGCCGCGCGGAGGTCGGTGGCCGGGCCGACGCGGGCTGCGGTGCGTGATCGGGGCGCCGGGCCAGGTACGGTCATGGCGTGAGCCCGAATAACACCAAGGACACCCACGACAAGCTGCCGATCCGGATGCTGCACGACCGTGTGCTGGTCCGGACGGACATTCCCGAGGGCGAGCGCCGCTCGTCGGGGGGCATCGTCATTCCCGCGACCGCGGCCGTCGGCCGGCGCCTGGCCTGGGCCGAGGTCGTCGCCGTGGGGCAGAACGTGCGGACCGTCGAGGTGGGCGACCGGGTGCTGTACGACCCGGAGGACCGGGCCGAGGTCGAGGTGCGCGGTGTGGCGTACGTGCTGATGCGCGAGCGGGATCTGCACGCGGTGGCCGCGGAGCGGCTGGAGGGCGCGGACGACGCGACGGGGCTGTACCTGTAGCCGGTGGCGGTGGGTACGCAGGACGAGTGCGGGCGGTGACCGGGGTCACCGCCCGTTCCGCTGTCCGGACCTGCCCGTTTTGCTAGCCTCGAAGGACCCGACGAGACGCGCCGTACCGGGTCAGGACAAGACGACGCACCCCTGTTGAAGCTGAGGTTCACGGAGGTGCCGTCATGGCGTGGGTCCTGCTCGTGGTCGCCGGTCTGCTGGAGGTCGGCTGGTCGATCGGGATGAAGTTCACCGAGGGGTTCACCCGGCTGTGGCCGAGCGTGTTCACCGGTGCGGGCATCGTCGTCAGCATGATGCTGCTGTCGTACGCGGCCCGGACCCTGCCGATCGGTACGGCCTACGGCGTGTGGGTCGGCATCGGGGCGGCCGGTGCCGCGGTGGTCGGGATGGCGGTGCTCGGTGAGCCCGCCACGGCGGCCCGGATCTTCTTCATCTGTCTGCTGCTGGTGGCCGTGGTCGGTCTGAAGGCGACGTCCGGCCACTGACCTGACCCTGCCCCCTTCCCCGGTGCCCGACGTGCGTCACATGCCCCATCGGGCGCGCAGCCGCCGGCTCAGTGCGTCGCCGTCCGGGCCCGCGGTGGGGAACTCCTCCGTGGGCTGGGTGGTCGGCGGGGTCGGGGTCGGGAAGGTGGGGGAGGGCGGCCGGGTGGTCGGCGGGGTGGGCGGACCGGTGGTCGGGGTGGGCCGGGTCGGGGAGTCGGACGGCCCGGGGGAGGGCGGGGCGGAGTCGCTGGGGGACGGCGACTCGCTGTCGGAGGGTTCCACCGACGGTGAGGGTTCGGCGCCGTCCGCGAGCTGCAGGTCGAAGTCGTGGACCGGGCGGCCGCGCAGGGCGGCCGCGGTGTAGTCGGCCCAGATCTGGGCGGGGAAGTCGCCGCCGTTGACCCGGTCCAGGCCGGCGGCGCCGTACAGCGGCTCCTGTGCGGCGGTCTCCGGGTGCTGGCCGAGGACGGCGACGACGGTGGCCAGGTCGGGGGTGTAGCCGGCGAACCAGGCCGCCTTGTCCTGCTCGGCGGTGCCGGTCTTGCCGGCGGCGGGGCGCCCGGCGGCCTGGGCGGCGGTGCCGGTGCCGCCGTCGACGACGCTGCGCAGGATGGAGGTGGTGGTGTCGGCGGCCTCGCGCGGGATCGCGGTGGTTGTCTCGCGGTCGGGCAGCTCGATCTCCTCCTCGCCCTTGGTGATCTTGCCGATGAGGGTGTACGGGCGGCGTTCGCCGTGCCGGGCGAGGGTGGTGTACGCCTGGGTCATGTCCAGGACGCTGGGGGTGGCGGTGCCCAGGGCGATCGCGCCGCGGGAGGCGGCGAGGCCGGGGGCGTCGGCGGGGATGCCCAGGTCGACGGCGGTGTCCTTGACCTTGTCCGGGCCGACGTCGATGCCCATCTGGGCGTAGACGGCGTTGACGGACTTGTCGGTGGCCTCGGTGACGGTGATCGGCCCGTAGGAGCGGTCGTCCTCGTTGGCGGGCGCGAATCCGGTGGCGTGGCCGTTGCTGACGGTCATCCGCTTGTTGTCGCCGTCGTAGACGGTGTTCGGGGTGATCGGGTCGCCGTCCTGGGTGGTGGCGTGGTGCTGCACGGCGGAGGCGAAGACGAGCGGCTTGAAGGTGGAGCCGACCTGGTAGTCGCGGCGGGTGGCGCTGTTGACGTACTGCCTGGCGTAGTCGATGCCGCCGTAGAGGGCGACGACCCGGCCGGTGCGGACGTCGATGGAGGCGCCGCCGGCGCGGACGTAGCCGTCGGTGGTGCGGGAGTCGTCGAGCCGGTCCATCAAGCGGGTGTCGACGGCGCGCACGAAGGCGTTCTGGCGCCGTCTGTTGAGGGTGGTGGTGATGCGGTAGCCGCCGGCGCGCAGGGTGTCCTCGTCGAGGATGTGGTGGTCGGTGAGGTAGTCCTTGACCGCTTCGACGAGGTAGCCGCGCTGGCCGGTCAGTCCGGGCGAGGTGCGGGCGGGCCGGGGCACCGGGAAGCGCATCGCGGCGCGTTCGCCGGGGCCGAGCCACTTCAGCTTGACCATGCCGTCCAGGACGTAGTTCCAGCGGGCCAGTGCGCGCGGGGTGTTGGCGGGGTGGGCGGTGACGTCGTAGACGCTGGGGGCGTTGAGGAGCGCCGCGAGGTAGGCGCCCTGGGCGGTGGTGAGCTTCGCCGAGTCGACGCCGTAGTAGGCCTGGGCGGCGGCCTGGATGCCGTAGGCGTTGCGGCCGTAGTAGCTGGAGTTGAGGTAGCCCTGGAGGATGTTGTCCTTGCTGACCCGGCGGTCCAGTTTGACGGCGATGAAGAACTCCTTGGCCTTGCGGGTGAGGGTCTGTTCCTGGCCGAGGTAGTAGTTCTTGACGTACTGCTGGGTGATGGTGGAGCCGGACTGCTTGCCCTTGCCGGTGAGGGTGTTCCAGGCGGCCCGCAGCATGGCGGCCGGGTCGACGGCGGACTCGGAGTAGAAGTCGCGGTCCTCGGCGGCGAGCACGGCCTGCTGGACGGACCTGGGCACCTGGCCGAGCGTCACGTTCTGCCGGTTGACGTCACCGTCGCGGGCCAGTTCGGAGCCGTCGGAGTAGAGGTAGACGTTGCTCTGGGCCTTGGCGGCGCTGTTGGCGGGCGGGATGTCGACGAGCAGGTAGCCGGCGATCAGTGCGCCGATGAGGAGCAGCAGGAAGCCCAGCACGGTGCCGAGCACCGTGCGCCAGCTGGGCAGCGCCCGCCGCCAGACTGTGCGATGTCCGCTCATGTCGGTATGGACTCCTCGGCCACCGCCGAGGGTTGTACCGCGGCGGAACGCTCTCGTGTCGGGGGATGTGCACCGTACGCCGGAAAAGCACCTGTTGCCCGTGGGGAAACTTTCGCATCATGTGTCCCGTTCAGCGGGGTTGGCGCGCACCTGTTCCCGCCACCGGACCGGCCGAATGGCGCCCATGGCTCACCCGGACGGGTGGTAATTCGATGGTGCCCGCCGCGCCCACGACTTAGGCTCCGGTGCTTTGCCGTCCGAACGGGAACGAGAACGGGCCGGGTGAGCGTGCGTGTGGTGCGTGGCGGTGGCGGCCGGCAGCTTCCGGCGGTACGCCACCTATCGGGTCGCGACGGCGGCCGGGGTGTTCACCAACACCGTCTTCGGCTTCATCGTGGCGTACACCTTCGTCGCGCTGTGGGCCGAGCGGCCGCATCTGGGCGGCTACGGCCAGGCGCAGGCGCTGACCTTCGTGTGGGTCGCGCAGGCGCTGCTGGCGGCGGCGGCGCTGATGGGCGGCGGCGGCCTGGAGGAGCTGCAGGAGCGGATCCGCACCGGTGACGTCGCGGTGGACCTGTACCGGCCGGCGGACCTGCAGCTGTGGTGGCTGGCCGCGGACCTGGGCCGGGCCGGGATGCAGCTGATCGGCCGCGGGGTGGTGCCGATGGCGGTGGGCGCGCTGGTCTTCCCGCTGGCGCTGCCCGGGGACGCGCTGACCTGGGGCTGGTTCCTGCTGTCGGTGCTGCTGGGCATCGTGGTCAGCTTCGGGCTGCGCTATCTGGTGGCGCTGGCGTCGTTCTGGCTGCTGGACGGCTCGGGGCTGTCCCTGATCAGCGGGCTGGCCTGCATGTTCTTCTCCGGGATGCTGCTGCCGCTGCGGGTCTTCCCCGGCGGCTTCGGGGAGGTGGTCCAGTTGCTGCCGTGGGCGGCGATCCTCCAGGTGCCGGCCGATGTGCTGATCGGCGCGCGCAGCGGCGGCGCGCTGCTGCGCGGGCTGGTGTTCCAGGCGGCGTGGGGGGCGGCGCTGCTGGCGCTGGGGCGGCTGGTGCAGTCCGCGGCGACCCGCCGGGTGGTGGTGCACGGTGGCTGACGACGGCGGGCGGCCCGCGGCGGGCCGGGACGGGTGGCGGGCGGCCGCGGCCCAGGGGCTGTACGCGTACGGGCTGATCGTGCGGATGTGGGTGCGCTCGACGCTCGCCTACCGGGCCTCGTTCGTGATGATGGCGGTCGGCAACTTCGCCGCCTGCGCACTGGACTTCGTCGCGATCCTGCTGATGTTCTCGCGGATCGACGCGCTGGGCGGCTTCTCGTTGCCCGAAGTGGCCTTCCTGTACGGCACGTCCGGGCTGTCGCTGGGCCTCGCCGACCTGCTGCTGGGCAGCATGGACCGGCTGGGCCGGCGGGTGCGCGACGGCACCCTCGACGTCCTGCTGTTGCGCCCGGCCCCGGTGTTCGCGCAGGTCGCCGCCGACCGGTTCGCGCTGCGCCGGCTCGGCCGGATCTCCCAGGCGCTGCTGGTGCTCGGCTGGTCGGTGACCCGGCTGGAGGTGGACTGGACGGTGGGGCGGGTGCTGCTGGTGGTGCTGATGGCGGTCTGCGGTACGGCGATCTTCGGGGCGGTCTTCACCACCGGCGCCGCCTTCCAGTTCTGGGCGCAGGACGCCGCCGAGGTGCAGAACTCCTTCACCTACGGCGGCAACGCGCTGCTGCAGTACCCGCCGACGGTGTTCGCCAAGGACCTGGTGCGCGGCGTCACCTTCGTCGTCCCGCTGGCCTTCGTCAACTGGCTGCCCGCCCTGCGCCTGCTGGGCCGCCCCGACCCGCTCGGCCTGCCCGGCTGGGTGGACTTCCTCGGCCCCGCCGTGGCCGCCCTGATGTGCGCGGGCGCGGCGCTGGCCTGGCGGTACGGCCTGCGCGGCTACCGCAGCACCGGCAGCTGACGGCCCGTCGGTCCACGTTCCCCTACGACGTCCAACTCCCCGAAAGGAAGCGCAGGATGACGGACCCCGCCGGCACCGACCCGGAGCCGCTGATCGACGTCCGCGGCCTCGAGAAGGTCTTCACGGTACGGCGCAAGGCGGGCCGGCTGCGCCGGGTGCGCGAGGAGGTGCGGGCCGTCGACGGCATCACCTTCCAGGTGCCGCGCGGTGAGATGGTCGGCTACATCGGCCCGAACGGCGCCGGCAAGTCCACCACCATCAAGATGCTGACCGGCATCCTGGTGCCCAGCGGCGGCCGGCTGCGGATCGCCGGGATCGACCCCGCCCGCGAGCGGACCCGGCTCGCCCGCCGGATCGGGGTGGTCTTCGGCCAGCGCACCACCCTGTGGTGGGACCTGCCGCTCGCGGACTCCTACGAGCTGGTGCGCCGGATGTACCGCATCCCCGACGCCGTCTACCGCGCCAACCTGGCGCGCTGCGTCGAACTGCTCGACCTGGCCCCGCTGCTGGCCGTACCCGTGCGGCAGCTCTCCCTCGGGCAGCGGATGCGCGGCGACATCGCGGCGGCCCTGCTGCACGACCCGGAGGTGCTCTACCTCGACGAGCCGACCATCGGGCTCGACGTCATCAGCAAGGCGAAGGTGCGGGAGTTCGTCCGCGAGGTGAACGCCGAGCGGGGCACCACGGTCCTGCTCACCACCCACGACCTGACCGACATCGAGCAGCTGTGCCGTCGGGTGATGGTCATCGACCACGGCCGGCTGGTCTACGACGGCGCGCTGGACGGGCTGCGCGCGGCGGCCGACGGCGAACGCACCCTCGTGGTCGACCTGGAACGCGAACTGCCGCCCATCGACGGCGTTCCCGGCGCCCGTACGGTCCGGGTGGAGGGCCCCCGGCAGTGGCTGGTGTTCCCGGCGGCGCAGAGCGCCGCGCCGCTGGTCACCGCGGTCGCCGAGCGCTATCCGCTGGTGGACCTGTCCTTGCGCGAACCGGACGTCGAGTCGCTGATCGCGGAGCTGTACGCCCGCGGCGCGACCGGCACCGAGCCCGGCCGCCGCACGCCGGACGGCCAGGGCGCCCCGGCTTGAGGAGGCGAGGTGGGACGGGAGGGCTACGCATCGGCCCGCCGCCCGCCACCGCCACTTACCCTGTCCGTATGACTGACGACCTCCCGGCGCCGCGGGCCTCCGCCGCCGAGTTGCGTGCCTCCGACGCCGACCGTGACCGGGTCGCCGAGATCCTGCGGGACGCCCTCGCGGAGGGGCGGCTGGAGATGGCGGAGTTCGACGAACGGCTGGAAGCCGCCTATCTGGCCCGTACGTACGGGGAGTTGGCGCCGCTCACCGCCGACCTGCCGGCCGCGACGGCACCCGCCCCCGCACCGTCGGCCCCCGTGTCGCTGCGCAAGGACACCGCCGCGGTGGGCTCCTGGGCCGGCCGGATCGTCAGCGACGCCCGCGGCTCGACGAAGGGCCTGGCGGTCCTGGGCGGCTTCCAGCGCAAGGGCCGCTGGACGATCGGCCGCCGCTTCACCGCGGTCTGCTGCATGGGCGGCGGGGAGATCGACCTGCGCGAGGCCGATTTCGCCGCGTCGGAGGTCGTGATCGACTGCTGGGCGTTCATGGGCGGCGTGAACGTCGTCGTGCCGCCGGGCGTCGAGGTCGACGTACGCGGGCTGGGCATCATGGGCGGCTTCGACTCCCACGAGGACGGCGTCCCCGGCGACCCCGGCGCCCCGCGGGTGATCGTCCGGGGCCTGGCGCTGATGGGCGGCGTCGGCGTCGAGCGCAAACTGCCCGCCTCCGAAAAGCGCCGCCTGAAGGAGGAACGCCGCCGCCTGAAGTCCGAGGACCGCGCCCGCCGCAAGGAACTCGGCTGACGCCGGCGGCCTTTCAGGGCCCGCCCGGCGGGGAGGTGACCACCCGGACGGCGCATCGTGCCGGGACAGGTGTTACAGCGACGCCGGGGCGGACTGCCTGAGGAGGTCGAGGTCGACCGTGTGGGCCATGGCGCGGTAGCCCTCGTCGCTCGGGTGGAGGTGGTCGCCGGAGTCGTAGACGGGGCGGAGGCGCACCGGGGCGGCGGGGTCGCGGAGGGCCTTGTCGAAGTCGACGACCTGGTCGTAGACGGTGCCGGAGCGGATGATGCGGTTGACCCGTTCGCGGACCGAGTTCAGCTGGGCGGAGTAACCGCGGTGTCCGCCGAACGGCGTAAGGGTGGAGCCGGTGACGCGCAGGCCGCGGGCGTGCGCGTCCCGGACGATCTGCCGCATGCCGGCGACGATCTTCTGCGGGTCGAGCTGGCGCGGGGACTTGAACAGGTCGTTCAGGCCGATCTCGACGATCACCGCCTTCACACCGGTGCGGGAGAGCGCGTCGCGGTCGAGGCGGGACAGCACGCTGGGGCCGTTGTTCGGTGAGAAGCGGCTGCCGTTGACCAGCAGGCGGTTGCCGCTGATGCCCTGGTTGAGGACGCCGTAGCGGGGTGCGCCGGGCTCGTTGCGCAGCCGGGCGGCCAGGAAGTCCGTCCAGCGGTGGTTGGCGCCGGCCGTGGAGGTGATGCCGTCGGTGATCGAGTCGCCGATGGCGACCACCGAGCCCTGCGCCTCGGTGCTCCACACGTCGACCCCGGTCAGATAGCGCCAGTAGGGGCTCTGCTCGGTGTAGGCGGCGCCGGTGCCGTCCTCGGCGCGGTCGCCGCGCGCCAGGTAGGAGGTCTGGCGGGCGTACGGGTGGTAGGTGGCCGGGCCGGACGGGGAGGGGGAGTACGTGGTGACCAGGAGGTCCGTGTCGCCGGGGACCTTCAGCCGGGTCGGGTCGCTGGTGACCGCGCCGCCCGCGGGGATGGTCACCGCGGGTTTGCCGCCGAAGGACAGCCTGCGCATCGTGCCGTCCGCGGCGGTCGGGTCACTGGGGGCCGCGGCCAGGGCCACCGAGGCGTGGCTGACCACCAGCGGCCGGGTGCCGTAGAGGTTGGAGAGCTGGATGCGGACGCCGGAGCCGCCGACGCTGGTGTGCACGACGTTGCGTATCGACATCCCCGCGTAGCCGTCCAGCGTGCCGGGCTCGGCCGCCGCCGCGGCCGCCGACCAGGTGCCGACCCACTGCCCGGAAACCGCCGGTGCGGCGGGATCGCGCGGTTTGTGCGGGGAGCTGCCCGGCCCGCCGTCCTCACCGCCGAAGCCGGCGAATATCGCGGTCGAGATCAGCACCACCACTGCCGCCAGGCCGGCGAGCAGGGCGTAACCCACACTTTTCTTCATGCGGGAGGGGTCTCCTGGGGAAAGCGGAGCTCCAGGCTCCGGGCGGGCAAGGGCAGCGGGTGGGCAGCGGCACCGTTGGCGTCCGGTCGGTCCCCCATGATCCCACGGACCTCCTGGGAGCCGCCCGGCGCCCCGCTCGGTGCCGCCCCCGGCGGGTGCCGGGAACTCGTGGTTGGCTCCGGGAGTAGGTCACAGTGGGACATACGGCCGGACCGGTGGCCGGACCCGCGGCGCAGCATAGGCCGTGGGAGTGGTGGGGGGCACGGCGGGAGCGGTGAAGCGGATGGAACGCACGAGAACGGACAGGGCGTCGGCGGGGGACGCGGCGCCGCGCGGCCCGGTGGCGCCGGCCGGCGGCTTCGTCTACGGTGCCGCCGACGAGGAGCGGCGGCACGCCGTACGCCGGATGAAGGCGCTGGCCACCGGTCTGCTGCTGGCCGTCGCGCTGGTCTACGCCCTGGCGACGTGGGCCGGCCGCGCGGGTGCGGGCGGCTGGACCGGGTTCGTCGCGGCGGCCGCGGAGGCCGGCATGGTCGGTGCGCTGGCCGACTGGTTCGCGGTCACCGCACTGTTCAAACGGCCCATGGGACTACCGATCCCGCACACCGCCATCATCCCCACGAAAAAGGACCAACTCGGACAGAGCCTGGGGGATTTCGTCGGTGAGAACTTTCTCTCCGCCGAGGTCGTCCGCCGCCGGCTGCGGTCCGTGGGCATCGGCCGCCGCCTCGGCGGCTGGCTCGCCGAGCCGCGGAACGCGGACCGGGTCACCGCCGAACTCTCCACCGCGCTGCGCGGCGCGCTGACCGTACTGCGCGACTCCGATGTCCAGGCGGTGGTCGGCGAGGCGATCACCCGCCGCGCCGACGCCCAGGAGATCGCGCCCGGCCTCGGCACCATGCTGGAGAAGGTCGTCGCCGAGGGCGGCCACCGGCGGGTGGTGGACCTCGTCGTCGCCCGTGCCCACGACTGGCTCGTCGAACACGGCGACTCCGTCATGGCGGCGGTCTCCGGCGGCGCCCCCGGATGGACGCCCCGGTTCGTCGACCGCAAGGTGGGTGACCGGGTCTACAAGGAACTGCTGCGCTTCGTCACCGAGATGCGGGACATGCCCGAGCACCCCGCCCGCGCCGCCATCGACCGCTTCCTGCGGGACTTCGCGGACGACCTGCAGACCGATCCGGACACCAGGAGCCGGGTCGAGCACCTGAAGTCCGAGGTCCTCGGCCGCGGCGAGGTCCAGGACCTGATCGCCTCCGCCTGGGCCGCGGTCCGCGAGATGATCGTCGCCGCCGCGGAGGACGAACACAGCGAACTCCGCCTCCGGGTACGGGCCGCACTGCTCTCCCTGGGCCGCCGGCTGTCCGACGAGGAGCGGCTGCAGGCCAAGGTGGACGGCTGGCTGGAGGGCGCGGCGGTCTACGTCGTGACGACGTACCAGCACGAGATCACGTCCCTGATCACCGACACGGTGGCCGGCTGGGACGCCACCCACACGTCCCGCAAGATCGAGGCCCACATCGGCCGCGACCTCCAATTCATCCGCATCAACGGCACGGTGGTGGGAGCGCTGGCGGGCCTGGCCATTTACACCGTTTCACATGTGTTTGGCTGACTTCCCACGTAGCCGTCTGTCCCGCCGCGGGTCGTCTCGCCGTTGCGCCTGGCGGCGGGCGTTTGTGTGTCGGGTGCGGTGCCGGCCCTCCGGACTTCGTCCTCCGGTCCAGCCCCTCCCGTGAGTGGGAGTTTCTCAGCTGGTTGGGGGCGGGCCTGCTGTGTTGGCTGCACGCTCGTGGGCATTACGTGCACCCCCACCCAGCGTTTTCTTCTCCCCCAACGGGAGGGGACGGGCCGGAGGGGCCGGTTGTGTGGACGTAAAGCGTCAGCAGTCCACACAACCGGCCCCGGAGGCCCGTCACCGCACCCACAAACCACCCAGCCCGCCGCAGGCGCAACGGCGAGACGACCCGCGGCGGGACGGCCAAGTACGTGGGGCCCTACCCTCACCCCGTGAAACAGAGACCGCGCCACCCGGCGCTGACATGGCTGCTGCTGCCCTACGTCCTCTTCCTCGCGGTGCTGCCGGCGGCGAACCGTGTGGCGCCGACCGTGTTGGGGCTGCCGTTCCTGTTCTTCTGGATGCTGGTGGCGACGCTCGCCACCCCGCTGGCCGTGTGGCTGGCGCGGCGCGGTGACCGGGCGCGGGGCCGGGGCGGTGAGGGGGCGTGAACGCGACCGTCTCCACCGCCCTGTTCGGCGGGTTCATGGTCGTCACCGTCGTGCTCGGGCTGCTGGCCGTCCGGGGCCGGGGCTCCGGCGGCGGGCTCGCCGAGTGGTCCGTGGGCGGCCGCAGTCTCGGCACCGTCTTCATCTGGGTGCTGATGGCCGGCGAGAGCTACACCAGCTTCAGCTACCTCGGCGCGGCCGGCTGGGGCTACAACTTCGGTGCGCCGGTGCTCTATGTGGTGGCGTACATGTCCTGCGGCTACGCACTCGGGTACGTCGTCGGGCCGATGCTGTGGGCCTACGCCCGCCGGCACGGCCTCGTCGGGATCACCGACATCGTCGCCCACCGCTACCGCCGGCCCTGGCTGGGCGCCGCGGTCGCGGTCCTGGCGACGGTGTGCCTGCTGCCGTACATCCAGTTGCAGATCACCGGCATGGGCGTGGTCGTCTCGACCATCTCGTACGGGACGATCAGCCTCAACTGGGCGTATTTCCTGGGGTTCGCGGTGACCTGCGGGTTCGTCGTGGTCAGCGGGCTGCGCGGCAGCGCCTGGGTGTCGGTGCTCAAGGACGTCCTCGTCATCGCCACCCTCGGCTTCCTCGTGGTGTACGTGCCGCTGCACTACTTCGGCGGTTACGGGGAGTTCCTGCACCGGGTCACCGCCGAGAAGGCGCAGTGGCTGACGTTCCCGGGGCACGGCTCGGGCGGGCTGGGGCAGGTCTGGTTCGTCACCACCACCGTCGTCAACTCCCTCACCGTCGTGATCTTCCCGACGACCGTGGCGGGCTACCTCGGTGCCCGCAACGCCGAGGCGCTGCGCCGCAACGCGATGTATCTGCCGTTCTACAACGTGCTGTTGTTCGTGCCGATGCTGCTGGGGCTGGCGGCGCTGTTCGTGGTGCCGGGGCTGACCGGCGCGGATTCCAATCTCGCGTTGTTCAAGCTGGTGGTGGACTCCCTTCCGGCCTGGGCCGTGGGCCTGATCGGGGTGGCCGCGGCGCTCTCCTCCATCGTGCCGATGGCCGTGTTCATGCTGGTCATCGGCACGATGTGGGGGAGGAGCGTGCTGGGTGCGGTACCGCGCCTGGCGACCCGGCAGAAGCTGTGGTCGCAGGTGGTCGTGGTGGCGGCCGGTGCGCTGGCCCTGGTGCTGACGTACACCGCCCCGAACACCCTGGTCCGGCTGTCGCTGATCTCGTACGAGGGCATGGCGCAGCTCGTGCCGATGTTGCTGCTGGGGCTGGTGTGGCGGCGGCTGACGTGGCTCGCCGCGGTGAGCGGCCTGGTGGCGGGATTCGCTCTGGTCTGTGTCCTGGTCTTCGGGGGACACGACCCGGTGTGGGGGATGAACGCGGGGCTCGTCGGGCTCGCGGTGAATCTGGCCGTGGCGCTGGCGGTCACCTGGCTCGGGCCGCGGGAGGCGGACGACCGGCCGGACGCCGAGGTGCTGGCGGTGGACGACGAGTTCCCGGAGGGGGAGGCCGAACCGGTCAGGGCGTCGTCGTGAGCTTCTTGCCGTCCTTGGAGACCGCGAACCACAGGCCCATCTTGCCCTGGCCGTTGATGTCGCCGGGCTGCTTGTCGCCGGTGAAGGTGTAGACGGGCCAGCAGTCGACGGCCAGCTGGCGGATGCCGTCGGGGCGGGTGACGGTGGAGATGAGCTTGGGGGCGATGCCCTTCAGCTTGGAGCGGTCGGCGGGTTTGGCGGGCTTCCAGGTGTCCAGGCAGGCGTCGTTGCAGCCGAACTTCATCGGCCAGGCGCTGTCCTTGTTGAAGCGGTAGAGGGTCATGCCGTTGCCGTCGACGAGGATCTGGCCGAGCTCGGGCTGGTTGAGCACCGAGACGTCCGTGGGCTCCTGGTCGACCGCCTTCTTGCCCTCGGCGGTCAGCGCGTTCCAGGTGCCGCCGACGCCCTGGCCCTTGGTGTCGCCGGCCTTGGTGTCCTTGGCGTAGCGGTAGGCGGGCCAGCCGCCGATGGTCAGCTGTTTGGTGCCGTCGGCGCGGGTGACCGAGCCCAGTGCGCTCTTGGCGATGCCCGCGGGGGCCGAGGAGCCGTCGGCCGGCACCGGGGGCCAGGCGGTGGCGCAGGAGCCGGAGCAGTTGGACTTCGGCGGCTCGGCGGTGTCCTTGTCGAAGCGGTAGAGCGTCATGCCCTTGGAGTCGGTGACGATCGGGCCGAGCTTGGCGTCCTGGTGCAGCGCCAGCGTCCCGGCGCTGGGCCCGGTCGCCGCGGACTTGCCGCTGTCCCCGCCCGCCTGCCCGCCGTATCCGTCGGTGCCCTGTCCGGAGCCGGAGGAGCCGTAGCCGTAGGCGTTGGTGCCCTGGCCGGCGGGCTGGACGTTGTCGGTGGTGGTCGTTCCGGCGCTCTGGTTGTCGCTGCTGCCGCAGGCGGCGGTGAGCGCCAGGGTGGCGACCGCGGCGGCCGCGAGTCCCGCACGACGTCGAGTGATCATGGTGTCTCCAATGCCGTTGGGCGAAGTCGATGGGTGAGGTGGTGCGTTGCTTGCCGGTCGGTTGCCGTCGCCCGGGGATACGGCCTGCGGGGCGTCCGGCGTTCAAGCCGCGCGAAGTTTTTCTCCGTCGGCCAAAAACCGTGCCCGAGCGGTCAGTTGCCGCCCTGGACGCGCAGGGCGAGGGCCGGGCAGCGGCGTACCGCGAGCTGTGCCCGGCGCCGCATCCGGGCCGGCAGCGGCATGCTGGCCCGCTCCGGGTAGCCGTCCGGGCCGAGCTTGATGACGCCCGGCACGACGTCCGCGCACAGGCCGTGGCCGCGGCACAGCGTCCAGTCGACCAGCAGCCGTTCCTGCGGCGGGGCGGCGGGCTTGGCCGGGGCGGGCACCGGCGCGGGCAGCGCGGCGGGCGCCGGCCGGTGCCCGGTGACCGGCAGCGCTCCGGTCACCGGGCGGCCGCACCCGAACCCCCGCGCATGGCGCTCGAACTCCTCGGGGAAGGCGGCGAGGGCCGAGGCCACGAACCGCGCGGTGCCGTCCGGGTGGCTGCATGCGCCGCGCTTCTCGACCGCTCGCATGCGGCCCTGCACGGCTTCCAGGGCGGCCTCGCCGCCGCCCCGTACGGCCAGGTCGAGCTGGTCGGCGAGGGCCGGCAGGCCCAGGACGCACGGACCGCACTGCCCGGCGGACTCGGCGGCCATCCACTGCGCGACCCGTACCGTCTCCCCGGCCGGACAGGTGTCGTACGGCAGCGGCAGCACCGCGCCCGCGCCCAGTACGGCGCCGCACTCGGCCAGCGAGTCCCGGGACAGCGTCACGGTGAGCGCGTCCGTGGGGGAGACGAACGTGCCGTGGTAGCCGCCGATCAGCACGCCCTGCCCCTGGTCCATCCCGCACAGCGCCAGGACCCGGGCCAGCGGCACGCCGTAGGGGACCTCCACCACCCGGTTGCCGGCGACGGTCAGCAGCAGGGTGCCCGGCTCGGTGGGCAGGCCCGCGGTCCGGTAGCCGAGGGCGCCGAGCCGGGCCGCCACGGCGAGCTGGGCGTAGGTCTCGGTGTTCGACAGCAGCGTCGGCACCCCGTTCAGCCCGCGCTCGCTGGAGCGGATCTTGCGGCCGGAGGGCAGTCCGGGGCCGCCGCCCAGCCCGTTGGTCATCGCGCTGCCCTCGCCGGTGACGAACCGCTCGGTCAGCAGGGTGACCCGTAAGGCCGGCCGCACCGGGCCCCGTTCGGCGATCGCCCGCCGCACCGAGTCCTCCACGTCCGTGCGGGTCACCCCCAGGGCGACCTCCTGGGCGCCGAGCGCGTCGGCGGCCAGCAGCGCGCCGTCCAGCACCAGATGCGGGGCGTGCAGCAGCAGCGCGGTGTCCTTGAGGCAACTGGGCTCGCCCTCGCTGCCGTTGACGACCACCGCGGCTTTGCCCTCGGCGCGCCGCATCCCGTCCAGCACCGCGGACACCTTGCGGGCGAACGGGAAGCCGGCGCCGCCGCGGCCGCGCAGGTCGATGTCCTCGGCGAGCGCGACCAGTTCCGGCGCGGTGAGCTGCGGCAGGCTGCCGTGCCGGGCCAGATGCGCCACCCGGTCCATGCGCGGCATCTCGTCGAGCCCGGCCAGCAGCCGCGGCGGGCCGAACGACGCCAGCGTCGGTACGGGCTCCGACGCGGGCAGCGCCGGCAGCAGACGGGTGGGGGCGGGGGCGGTCATGGGAGTTCTCCTGAGTTCGTGCGGGCATCGCGCAGCCGCAGGGCCAGCCGTACGGCCACCGCGGCGAGACAGATGGCGTATCCGGCCAGCGCCCAGCCGGCCGCGGCACGGCCCGACTTCAGGCCGTGCACCAGCGCCAGCCCCCACGCCAGGTACGCGCTCATGTGCAGCGCCCGCCACCAGCGGGAGGCCGCGATGCCGGTGAAGGCACCGCGCACCGCGCCGGTCACCGCGACGGCGATGAACACGTAGGCGGCGAGCGTGCCCAGGCCGATGAGCCCCGGGCGGGCGCCGTCGGTGAAGGGCACCGCGGCGGACACCCCTGTGGTGTGGCCCTCGGCGATCTTGACCCAGATGTGCAGGCCGAGGAAGCCGAGTCCGGCGACGCCGGTGCCGCGGTGCACGGCCTGGGCGAGCAGCCGGTGGCCGGTCTGCAGCACCATGCGGTCGGTGGCCGCGAGGCCCCAGAGGACCGTCACCGACAGCGAGACCAGCGCGAGGACCCCCGCGCCGAAGTCCAGGAAGCGCATCAGGGTGTCCATCGCGCCGGAGTGCAGGGTGACGGCGATGAAGAGCAGCAGCGCGGCCGGAAGTGCCGGGCGCAGCAGGGCGGTCGGGGCGGGGCCGCCGGGCGTACGGCGGCCCGGCGGCCCGGGTTCTTTCGGGGGCCGCCGGGCGCGCATGCGGTCCGGCGAGGGCCGGGCGCGGTGTGAGGCGCGGCGGCTCTGACGGGTCTGCAAACGCGGTGCGGACATCGGACCTCCCGGTGTCGGGGCACGGGTGCGGGACGCGAATTCCGGTGAAATTCCGTCGGCGGGGTATTTGCCCGAAGCTATTGCGGGGCTTTTGTGCGGGTGACCCCCGGTAACACTAAACATTCCGTAACCGGGTGGATACACAGGGCCGTTAAACCGGATGTGCAAAAGCATCTACGAGCGCGTTCAGGCTTTCGTAAGGTTTATCGCGCTGTGACAAATTCCTGCAGCGGCGTCGCGATCGCGCCGGGGGACTCCGGATGATGCCCAGTCAGGCGCACGGGGGCGCCCTTCCCCAGTCCAACCCCCCATCCCCGCCAGGATCGAGGTAGCTGATGTGTGATCTCCTGAACCGCATCTGGTCGCGACCCCGAGGCGAGTGGACCCGGGTAGTGAGAAATGCACTCCCGGGCCTCGCCGAGGAGGTCGTCGCGGAGTTGCAACGCGGATTTCCCGCATTGGCGGCACTTCTCGGCGATACCCCTGTAGAAGAGGCTCAATGGGCCCTGGAACAGGCGCTGCTGACAGTTCTGGGTTACCAAAAAGAGTCGGAAAGTAAACGTCCGGCCCTGACGTCGGTTGTCACGCCGATGCCGGTGGCCCGGGCCCGCCAGGACCTGTTCGAGGTGCTCGCCGGCCAACGGGAGACCCCCGAGGAGGGGCTGGGCGACCTGGCCCGCGCGGCCGGCTGGCCGGTCCCGGACACCCTCCAGGCCGTCGTCCTCGCCACCCCCGCCGAAGCGCCGCAACTCGCCGCCGCACTGGGCCACGCGCTCATCGGCACCGTCGACGGCTACACCTGTCTCTTCGTGCCCGACCCGGCCACCCAGACCCGGGCCCGGCTGGAGGCCGCCCTCAAGGGCCGCGCCGCCGCGGTCGGCCACGCCGTACCGGCGACCGACACCGCCTCCTCGCTGCGCTGGGCCCGCTACCTCCTCACGCTGGGCCCCGGCCGGGTCGGCCCGGAGGCCCGCCCCGCCTTCGTCGACGACCACCTCTCCGCCCTGCTCCTCCTCCAGGACGAGTCCCTCGCCGACGCCCTCACCTCCCGCTGGCTCGGCCCGCTGGAGGAACTGACCCCCCGCCAGAGCGAACGCCTGGAAGTCACCCTGCTCGCCTGGCTGGAGGGCGGCGGCGCCCCGGAGGCGGCGAAACTCCTGCATGTCCACCCGCAGACGGTCCGCTACCGCCTCCGCCAGATCGAGAAGCTCTTCGGCCCGGTCCTCCGTGACCCCCGCACCCGCTTCGAACTCGAAATGGCCCTCCGCAGCCGCCGCCTGATGGCCCACGTCCGTTCCTACCGTGCCCGCGCCGGCCGCCGCGCCCGCGCCGTCGCCTCCTCGATACGACCACTCGGCATGGCCCGGGAGGCCCGGGTCAACGGGTTGTGAGAGCAGAGGTTTTGAGCGGAGCCGCCTGGTGCGTCCGCTGATCTGACGACGGCTGTCCGCCGTTCGCGTGCGGCCCCGTCCCGGTATCCGGGGCGGGGCCGCAGTGTTTCCCGGACCGTGCCGACCGCCCGGGAAGCGCCGCCGCTGTCAGTCCCGGCCCTCCCTCTCGAAGGCCCGGTCCAGTTGGTGCCGGAGGACCGTGGTGGCCGCGTCGGGGGTGCGGTGGCCCACCAGGATGCTGGTGCCGAGGCCGGCGGCGAGGGCGAGGAGGGTGATCGCTTCGGTGCGGGCGTCCAGGCCGGGTCGGGTGAGGCCGGCGGCCTGCGCCTGGCGGAGCAGGTCGGTCAGGGCGTCCTCGGCGGCGCCGGGCCGCTGGAGGAACGGCTGGGCGGCGAGGGCCGGTTCGGTCACGGACAGCACCGCGTACGAGGTGTAGACGAGGTGGAAGGTGCGGCTCTCCTCGTCGGTGGGGAGGGACGCCAGGAGCAGGGATTCCGCGGTGGCGCGCGGGCCGGCGGCGGCGCCGGCGGAGCCGGCCCGGGCGGCGACGCGTTCGCCGAAGCGGGCGGCCAGGTGCTCCAGTCCGTACAGCAGCAGCTTCTCCTTGGTCTCGAAGTAGTACTGCACCAGCCGCAGGGAGACGCCGGCCTCCGCGGCCACGTCCCGCATGCCGACGGCGTGCAGGCCGCGCCGCCCGGCGACCCGGACGAGGGCCTCGGCGATCTGGGTGCGCCGTTCTGCGTGGTCCACGCGCTTGGGCATGGGGCGTTGTCTCCGCTCGTGGGTTCCGTGACCGGGCGGGAAACCCGGGGATCGATTTTGATGATACCGCCGTACCAACAACGTGGTACGGTCGTATCACGAAAATCAGACGCCCCTGGAGGTGACCGTGTCCCCGTCCACGACCCGTAGCCGGGCCGATGTCGGCCGCTATGTGAACGACACCCTGCGCGACCGCTACTTCGCGGCCTGTGATGCGGTCTACGCCCTCGGCGCGCCCATCCGTGAAGAGTTCGACGTGGAGACCGGGTACGGCACCACGCACGTCTACCGGTACGGCCCGGCGGACCCCGCCGCGGCGCGGCGCACGCCCGTCGTCCTGGTGCACGGATCGGGCAGCTGCTCCGCGATGTGGTACCCGAACACCCCCGCGCTCAGCGCCGAGCGGACGGTCTACGCGATCGACACCCCGGGCGACGCCGGCCGCAGTGTGCACCGCGAACCCCTGCACCGGCCCGAGGACGCCGCGCGGTGGCTGGACGAGACGCTGGCCGCGATCGGCCTGGACCGGGTGCACCTGGTCGGATCCTCGTACGGCGGATGGCTGGTCCTGAACCAGGCGCACCGCGCGCCCGGCCGGCTCGCCTCGGTCACGCCGCTGGACCCGGGCGGCCTGGAGAAGGTGGGACTGCGCTTCTTCGTCTGGATCTTCATCAGCCTCTTCGCGACCTCCGCGCCGCGGTCGTTGCGTCCCATGCTGGCGAAGTGGCTGGAGCAGCCGGTGCTCATCGTGCCGGAACTGCGCACGATGATCCGGGCGGGCGTCCGTGCCTTCCGCATCCGCCGCCCGGCCCCGCTGCCGCTGTCCGAGGACGAACTCCGCACCATCCGCACCCCGCTGTACCTGGTGCTCGGCAAGCGGAGCCTGCTGCTGCACCCGAAGCGGCAGGTCGAGCGGGTGCCGCGGGTGATTCCCGGGGCCCGCGCCGAGATCGTCTCCGCGACCGGGCACGGGCCGCAGATCGATCACGCGGACCTGGTCAACGAGCGGATGCTGGCGTTCATGGACTCCGTGGACCGGGCGGACGACCAGCGGAACGTGCCGTCCGGCCGTGCGGGTGAATGACCCCACGCACCGATGACCGCGGTTCCGGCCCCGAGGGCGGCCGGTCCGCGTGCGAGGGCCCCGGGGCGGACAGCCGCCCCGGGGCCCTGGCGCATCACTGGATCATTGGCACTTGCGGCCGCTGTTGATGCAGGAGACCGCCTTGTTCATCAAGTCGTCCGAGAGCACGTTGATGAAGTCGCCGTGGTCGGTGACGGGTTTGTGCAGCTGCTCGGGGAAGCTGTCGACGGCGAAGCTGGCGCCCTGCGGGACGTCGTAGGTGATCCGCTCGACCAGCTGCGGGATCGCCCGGAAGTTGTTGGGGCAGTTGCCGTTCCGGTCGGAGAACGCCACGTGGTCGCGGTGGTTGCCGCTGTCGATGTTCTGACCGTCCCAGCAGTTCTGGAACGCGAAGGTGCGGACGACCTGCGAGCCGTTGGGGCAGAGCGGGTACTTGTCCTTGAGCTGGCGGTCCTCGAAACCGGTGCAGGACCAGGAGGCGTTGGCGTTCTTCGTGCCGTTGGTGAACGCCTTCGCGTCGCCGGTGATGATGCGCAGGAAGCGGGGCATGGCCTGGACCTGGCCGGCCTGGCTGCCGCGGTAGGTGAGGGTCACCGTGGCCGGGGTCAGCACCGAGCCGACGTTGGCGTCCTGGGCGGCTCCCGGCTTCTGCTCGGCGTTCCCGTCGAGCTTGCGCAGCACCGGCCAGTAGTAGGTGGACTGGTCGCCGTTGGTGCAGGTGGTGTCGGAGGCGGCGAGGGAGTCGTTGGTGGAGAAGGCGTCGGTGGTCTTGTTGCCGACGTAGTCGTGGGTGTGGTGGGCGCCGTTGCTGACGCCCGGCGTGACGATGACGTTGTCGGGGTTGAAGTGGCCCTCCTCGTTGCGGCCGCACTCGGTGGTGAAGGTGCCGGTCGTGGCGTTGCCGCCCTGGGGCGCGGCGAACGGCGGGTCCCCGGCGTTCGGCTGCACGGCGGTGATGTCGACGAAGTCGTCGGGGGAGGGCCCGCCGGGCCGGCCCTGCTGGTCACCGTTCTGGCCCTGCTGCTGACCGGGTTGCTGGCCCTGCTGCTGGCCGCCGTCCTGCCCCGGCTGCTGGCTCTGCTGCTGGCCGCCGTCCTGGGGCTGCGGGGGCTGCTGGCCCTGGTACCAGCCGTCCTGGGTGGACTTCGTCGAGTCGTGGCCGCCGGTGCCCGCCCCCTCGTCGGCGGGCTTCATGGTGCAGCCGCTCATCTTCCACAGGTACGACGGCCGTTTGGCGTCCCGGGCGATCGCGGTGATCATCGTGTTGATGGTCCGCTGCCGCTGCTGCTTGAGCTGGGTGAGGACGGTGCTGCCGCTGCCCTCCATCATCCGGTGGTAGGCGTCGTGCACCTGCCGGTCGAGCGTGGCCAGGCCCTTGGAGACCTGGAGCTGGGCGCTGTGCGGGACCTGGCGGAGCCGTATCCCCACGTCCGGACAGGAGATCGTGCTGGCCAGGACGGTGTGCTGGTGGCCGGCTGCCGGCTCCGAGTCGGAGCCGCCGGCCAGCGCCGTGGTCGCGACCGCTGCGAGGCCGCCGCCGCCCAGCAGGAGCGCGGCCGCGGCGACCAGCATTCTGTTCGTCAGGCGGGAGCGTTTGTGGGACTGCTGCCGCTGCTGCCGTGGGCGGTGCCCTTGCCGTTGCGTCATGAGATCACTTCGCTTCGTCCGGTGTGAGGGGTGGGGTGAATGCGCCTTGCGGGGTCAGCCGGTCGGCGTGCGCCCCGGCTGCCGTCCGCCGCGGCCGGGAACGGCCCGCCGCTGGACGGCTCAGCTGCTGTGCAGGGTGTTGAAGTCGACCTTGCCGGTGTTCTCCAGGACCGTGATGTGGTCCAGCACGGTGGAGTTGGCCTTGTTCGCCAGGGAGCGCACCATCGTGTTGCGGGTCTGGTCGCGGACCATCGCGATCAGCCCGAAGACCTTGCCGTGCGACCGGCGCAGCAGCTCGGCGAAGAGGCCCGGGTACTCGGCGTCCGAGGCGGAGTTCAACTGCCCGAGCCAGCCCTGCTGTTCGGCGGTGGGCTGGTTGGGCAGCGGGATGCCCAGCGCCCGCCCGGCCTCCACCGACCGCCGGTCCAGCTCGGTGTGCCCGGCCACGAGGTGGTCGCCCGCGGTACGCACCGCCGCCGTCTTGCCGCGCTCCTGGGCCTGCCGGCCCGCGGGCATCTCCCACAGCCCGGCCAGCCTGACCTTGCGCACGAAGTCCCGGTCCATGGCGGTCAGCGGGCCGTAACGGGTGTTGACCGTCCCGCCACCGTCGTCGTCGTACGAGACCGTGTTCGTCGCCGCCGACGCGCTCTCCCCGAAGAGCTGTACGGGCAGCAGCAGCGCCGCGAGCGTGGCCACCAGCGCGGCGACCACCAGTCCCGTGGCGATGGACCGCCCGGATGCTGCGGAATTGCTGAGGATCGACCGCACGGAGCGCCTCCCGGTTCGTCCCTACGGGAATGGACTGGAATGCCACCGGACGCTAGGCCGCGCACCGGGTCCGTGGACGCGGGTTCTCACCCCTGGACAAATTACGGCCGGGCCCGCCGCGACACTGCTACGGTGCCGCGGGCGGGCCCGGCCGGGACGGTGCGCGGGCGGGCAGGCGTGTGCCCGGCGTGCGGGCGGGGCCGTGCCCCTGGCCCACCGCCGGGGGCCGCGCCGTTCAGCGTGCGTACAGGCCCGCCGCCGCCCACCGGCGGCGTTCCTTGCGGGTCTCCGGCGCCTGGCGCTCGCCCTGCGCGTACAGGGCGTCGATCTCCGCCGCGTAGGCCCGTACGATCGCCGCCCGGCGCAGCTTCATCGACGGCGTCACCAGGCCGGACTGCTGGCTGAACTCGCCCGGCAGGATGCGGAAGGCGCGGATCGACTCGGCGCGGGACACCGAGGCGTTGGCGCGCGCCACGGCCCGCCGGACCTCGGCCTGCAACTGCTCCTCCGGCGACGGCCCCGAGTCCGCACCGCTGCCGCCCGTACCGCCCTCCTCCGGCTCGCCGCGCAGCTTCCGCCACTGCGCCAGTGCCTCCGGATCGAGGGTGATCAGCGCCGTCACGTACGGCCGGTTGTCGCCGACGACCACGCACTGCGAGATCAGCGGATGGGCACACAGCCGCTGCTCCAGCCCCAGCGGGGCGACGCTCTTGCCGTTGCTGGTGATGATGATGTCCTTCTTGCGGCCGGTGATGACCAGATAGCCGTCGTCGTCCAGGTGCCCGAGGTCGCCGGTCGGCAGCCAGCCGTCGTACAGCCCGCTGGCGGGAGCGGTGCCGGTGCGGGGACCGTGGCCGCCGCCGGGGCCGTGGCCGGCGCGGGGTCCGTGGCCGGTGCCGGGGGAGGGGCCGTTGCCCGCGCCGCGCCGGTGCCGGCCGCCCGGTACGGCGCCGGCACCGGCGGCCTGGGCGCCGACCCCGCCCCCGTCGTCCTCCTCGTCGTCCAGATAGCCCGCGAACACCACCGGCCCGCGCACCCACACCTCGCCGTCCAGCGCCAGATGGATCGCGCTGCCGGGCAGCGGCAGGCCCACCGTCCCGAAGCGGACCCGGCCCGGCGGCTGGGCGGTGATCGCACCGCTGGTCTCCGTCAGGCCGTAGCCGTCGTAGACGGTGATGCCGATGCCGGCGAAGAGCAGTCCCAGCTCCCGCAGCAGCGGCGAACCGCCGGACACCGCGGTCCGCACCCGGCCGCCCAGCAGGTCCCGGATGCGGGAGTACACCAGCCGCTCGTAGAGCGCGTGCCGGGCCCGCAGGAAGGGGTCGGGGCCGCGCCCGGTGCCGCGGGCCTCCGCGGCCTGCGCCTCGGCGTAGCGCACCGCGACCGTCATCGCCGCGTCGAACGTCCGCCGTCGGCCGGCCCGTTCGGCGGCGAGCCGGGCACGGGCGCAGATCTTCTCGAAGACGTGCGGCACCGCGAACAGGAACGTCGGCCGGAACGACGCCAGGGCGGGCAGCAGCTCCTCCGAGGTCGGGTCGGGCTGATGGGCGAGCTTGACCCCGCCGCGCAGGCACGCGACCTGCACCACGAGCCCGTAGACGTGCGCGAACGGCAGGAACGCCAGCAGCGACGGGCGTTCGCCGGGCGGGGCCAGGAGTCCGCCCCAGCCCGCGTAGAGGGTGTCGCACTCGGCGGCGAGATTGGCGTGCGTGATGACGCAGCCGCGCGGGCGCCCGGTGGTGCCCGAGGTGTGCACGATCGCCGCGGTCGAACCGGGCGTGACGGCGTGCCGCAGCCGGTGCACATCGGCCTCGGTCAGCCGGGTGCCCTCCTCCATCAGCCGCTGCACGCAGTCCAGGTCCAGCTGCCACAGCCGGCGCAGCCGGGAGCGCGCGTCGCACGCCTCCGCCACGGTCATGGCGTGCGCCTCGTGCTCGACGACGATCGCCGTGACGTCCGCCCCGTTGAGGATGCAGCGCAGCTGCTCGGCCGACGCGGTCGGGTAGACCGGCACCAACTCCCCGCCGATCGCCCACAGCGCATAGCTGAACAGCGTCCACTCGTAACGGGTCCGGGACATCAGCGCGACCCGCGCGCCGGGCCGGATCCCGTCCGCCAACAGCCCCCTGGCCAGGGCCATCACCTCGTCGCGGAATTCCCGGGCGGTCACCTCCTGCCAGCCGTCCGGCGCCCGGTCGTCGCGCCGCGCCAGCTGGGCGAAGTCCGGCTGGTGTGCGGCGGTGTCGAAGACGGAGTCGGCGAGACCGCCGGTCCGCAGCGGAGCCGCCAGGGCCGGAACGCTGATGTCGCGCACAGCACCTCCTAGGTGTTCCCCCTTGGTCCCCGGTCCCCCCCCTCCCGGTCCACCGCCGTCCCGACGGCAGGGAGGGCAAGTTACCCACAGGTGTCCCGGCTGCCCAGGTCTACGGCTACTCTTGAGCGGAAGACGACAAGTCCTGGTAAGCGGGTAGGCGGAAGGGGGCGCAGCATGTACCGCCTCGTCGATGCATGGCGTCTGTACACCTCCGCGATCCTCTTCCTCCTCGCCGGCCTCCTCCTCGCCCAGACGGGCCTGACGACGGCGCTGACCGCGGCCGCGACCACCGCGGCGCTGCTGTTGCTGTGCAGCGCCTTCCTGATCGCGTCCTGCGCGCAGCCGGTGCCACCGGGGCGGATCCGTACGGCGATCCGCGACCGTGAGCGGCGTACGGCGTTCCTGCCGCAACGCGACCCCGACGCGGCCGGCCGGCCGCGCCCCCGAGCACCGGGCCGTTCCCTCCCGACGGCCGCGTAGACGCACGGGCACAGCCCGCATTCCTGACGGAATTCCCGTATCCCGGGCTCCCGTTCCCCTTTCTCGCGTCCACGCAGCTCGTCACGCCGCATTCCTGTCTCCCGGCACGACGAGACCCGTGGAGGGCTCACCCATGTCCATGTTCGGCTTCCTCGGCGATGCGCTCGGGCGCGGCGCCGCAGTCCTCGAACCGCTCTTCGGCGGTGCGGCCGTGGCCGTCACCATCGTCCTGTTCACCCTCGCGGTACGCGCCGCGCTGCATCCGCTCGCCCGCGCCGCGGCCCGCGGCGAGAAGGCCCGCGCGGCCCTCGCCCCGCAACTCGCGGCACTCCAGCGCAAGCACAAGAACGACCCCGAGCGGCTGCAGAAGGCGATGGCCGACCTCTACGCCAGGACCGGCGCCTCGCCGCTGGCCGGCTGCCTGCCGACGCTGCTCCAACTGCCCGTGTTCTTCGTGATGTACCACCTCTTCTCCACCGGGGGCAGCGGTCTGCTCGACCACACCCTGCTGGGCGCACCGCTCGGCGGCCGGTGGAGCGGGGCCCTGGCGGGCGGCGGCCCCTTCGGCCCGCAGGGCCTGGTCTACCTCGCGCTGTTCGTACTGGTCACGGCGGTCGCCACCTGGAACTACCGGCGCGCCCGCGCCACCCGGGCCGAGGCACCGGCGCCGGACCGCTCGCTGCCCGGCATGGCCTCGATGGCGAAGCTGATGCCGCTGCTGTCCTACGGCACGCTGATCACGGTGGCGGTGGTCCCGCTGGCCGCCGGTCTGTACATGGTGACGACCACGACCTGGACGGCCTGCGAACGGGCGCTGCTGCAGCGGAACAAGGAGGACGACGGGAGCACGCAGCAGAAGCAGCGCCAAGGTGAGGCCCCGGCCGCCGAGGCGGGGGACCCGGCCCCTGCGAAGAAGCCGGCGGACGCACCTGTGAACGGTACGCCTCCCGTCGCCACCCCCACCCCTCGGCGCGTACCGCAGCAGCGCGCGCCCAAGAGCCGGGCGGCCCGGCAGCGGGCGGCCCGGGCGCGGGCCAACGCGCAGGCGCGAACCCGGGCCGACGCACCGACGCGACGGCCCCTGGCAGCCGACGCTCAGGCGAGGACCCGGGCCGGCTCGGGTGACGCCGAACAGATCATTACTACCGCTCAGTAACGGTCCAGTCCGTGAACGGGGTCTTGCGGACTGGACTCCGTTCTCGGAGGATCGACCAAATCGCTCGATGGCCGTCCCCCATCGGCCGGCCCGGAAGACCCTTCCAGGGCCGACCCTTCGACCACGGGAGTTGAACCGATGAAGCTGCTGCGTGTCGGAACGGTGGGGGCGGAACGCCCGGCGCTGCTCGACGAGGAAGGGGTCCTGCGGGACCTGTCGGGACTGGTGCCGGACATCGACGGAACGCTGCTCGCGGACGACGGGAAACTCGCCCGGATCCGCGCCGCGGCGGCCGCCGGCGACCTGCCCGCGCTGGACGCCACCGGGCTGCGCACCGGTCCGCCGGTGGCCCGGATCGGCAAGATCGTGTGCATCGGGCTGAACTACCACGACCACGCCCGCGAGACCGGCGCCCCGACCCCCGAGGAGCCGATCATCTTCATGAAGGCCCCGGACACGGTCGTCGGGCCGGACGACACGGTGCTCGTGCCGCGCGGCAGCGTGAAGACCGACTGGGAGGTCGAGCTGGCGGTCGTCATCGGCCGTACCGCCCGCTACCTGGAGACCGACGAGCAGGCGCTGGCGGCGGTGGCCGGTTACGCGGTGGCGCACGACGTCTCGGAGCGCGCCTTCCAGATCGAGCGCGGCGGCCAGTGGGACAAGGGCAAGAACTGCGAGACGTTCAACCCGCTGGGCCCGTGGCTGGTGACCGCCGACGAGATACCCGACCCGCAGGCCCTCGGCATCCGGCTGTGGGTCAACGGCGACCTGAAGCAGGACGGCACGACCGCGGAGCAGATCTTCCCGGTGGCCGAAGTGGTCCGCTACGTCAGCCAGTTCATGACCCTGTACCCCGGCGACGTCATCAACACCGGCACCCCGGCCGGTGTCGCGATGGGCCGGCCCGAACCCAAGCCGTACCTGAGGCCGGGCGATGTCGTCGAGCTCGAGATCGACGGACTGGGGCGTCAGCGGCAGCAGCTCAAGGCTGCCTGATTCCCACGTACCCGTCTGTCCCGCCGCGGGTGTTGTTCGCCGTGGCGCCTGCGGCGGGCTGGGTGGTTTGTGGGTGCGGTGACGGGCCTCCGGGGCCGGTTGTGTGGACTGCTGACGCTTTACGTCCACACAACCGGCCCCTCCGGCCCGTCCCCTCCCGTGAGAGGGGAAGAAAACGATGGTGGGGGTGCACGTAATGCCCACCCGCGCGCAGCCAAGAGACAACGCTCGCCCCCGACCAGCTCAGTAACTCCCACTCACGGGAGGGGGTGGACCGGAGGACGAAGTCTGGAGGGCCGGCACCGCACCCGACACACAAACGCCCGCCGCCAGGCGCAACGGCGAGACGACCCGCGGCGGGACAGACGGGTACGTGCGGGGCGCCGCAAAGCGCGCAACGGCGACCAAGACCCGCGGCGAGAAAGCCAGGTACGTGGGAGGCGCCGCAAAGCGCAGCGCCCCGCGGCGGGACGGCCAGGTACGTGGGGAGTTAGCTCAGTGCAACGGTTCGGCCTTCTGTCGCCGAGCGCTTCGCGGCCTCCAGGACGCGGAGGGTGGCCGCGGCCTCGGTGGCGGTGACCGGGGGGTCGCCGCCTTCGCGGAGGGCGCGGGCGATCGCGGCGTAGTAGGCGGGGTAGTCGCCCGGGAGGGTGGGGACGGGGTCGCCGCCGCCCATTCGGGGGGAGGCGCCGGCACCGAGGCGGCCCCAGCAGGCCTTCGGCTCCACGCCCCACTCCACGTCCTCGTCGCCGGGGCGCCGGCCCTCGCGGAGGGCGGCCTCCTGGGGGTCGAGGCCGTGCTTGGTGTAGCCCGCCTTGCTGCCCAGCACCCGGAAGCGGGGGCCCAGCAGGGCGGCGGTGGCGCTCACCCAGAGGTGTGAGCGGACGCCGTTGGCGTGGGTGAGGGCGAGGAAGGTGTCGTCGTCGGCCTCGGCGCCGGGGCGGCGGACGTCGGACTCGGCGTAGACGGAGACGACCGGGCCGAAGAGGGTCAGCGCCTGGTCGGCGAGGTGGCTGCCGAGGTCGTAGAGGAGACCGCCGATCTCGGCGGGGTCGCCGGACTCGCGCCAGCCGCCCTTGGGGGTCGGGCGCCAGCGCTCGAAGCGGGACTCGAAGCGCTGGACGTCGCCGAGGGCGCCCTCCTCGACGAGCTTGCGGACGGTGCGGAAGTCGTTGTCCCAGCGGCGGTTCTGGAAGACCGAGAGCAGCAGGCCGCGGTCGGCGGCGAGCGCGGCGAGCTTGTCGGCCTCCGCGGCCGTGGCGGCCAGCGGCTTGTCGACGACCACCGGCAGCCCGGCCTCCAACGCCGCGGTGGCGAGCGGCACATGGGTCTTGTTGGGCGACGCCACCACGATCAGGTCCAGCTCGGCGGCGCGGTCGAGGACCTCCTCGGCGGTGGGGACCGTCCGCACCTGCGGATGCTCGGCGCGGGCCTGCGCCTGCCGCTCCGGATTGCTGGTGGAGACGGTGTCGAGCAGCAGTCCATCGGTGGCCGCGATCAGCGGGGCGTGGAAGACGGAGCCGGCCAGGCCGTAGCCGAGCAGGCCGACCCGCAGGGGTGCGCCGGGGGAGCCGCCGTTCCGCTGCGGTGCGCCGATCGGGCTCTTCTCGCTCGTCTCACTCATGCCCACCACTTAAGCAACGCTGTTGCTTAAGTGCAAGCCTTGGCGGACAATGGGGGCGTGACCAGCACCGATTTCCCTTCTTTCGGCGGCGTCGCCGGTTCGGTGGGCGCCAACCTCCCCGCGCTGCGCGGGCACAACACCGCGCTGGTGCTGGGCCTGCTGCGCGCGGCCGGGGAAGCGGGGGTCAGCCGGCTGGAGCTCGCCGCGCAGACCGGGCTGACCCCGCAGGCCGTCAGCAAGATCACCGCGCGGCTGCGTACCGAGGGCCTGGCCGCCGAGGCGGGCCGCCGCGCCTCGACGGGCGGCAAACCCGCCACCGCCCTGCGGCTGGTCCCCGGCGCCCGGCATGCCGTCGGGCTGCATCTGGACCGCGACGAGCTCACCGCCGTCCGCGTCGACCTCGCCGGCCGCGCGGTCGCCGTCCGGCACACCCCGCTCGCCCTGGCCGCCGGCGCGGAGCGGGTGCTCGGCACCGTCGAACGGGAGGTCGCGGCGCTGCTCGCCGGGGCCGCGGGGCCGCCGGTCCTGGGTGTGGGCGTGGCCTGCCCGGGCCCGCTGGACCACACGTCAGGGGTGCTGCACCGCGTCACCGGCGCCCCCGAGTGGGACGGCTTCCCGCTGCGGGACGTCCTCGCCGCGCGGTTCGGCCTGCCCGCCGTGCTCGACAAGGACACCAACGCCGCGGCGCTCGGGCTCGCGCAGGGCATGCCCGCGGGCGCGGGCTCCTTCGGCTATCTGCATCTGGGCACCGGCCTCGGCGCCGGTCTCGTCCTGGGCGGCAGCCTCTACCGTGGCCCGCGCACCGGCGCCGGCGAATTCGGCCACCAGATCGTCCAGTTGGACGGCCCGCGCTGCGGTTGCGGGCAGCGGGGCTGCATAGAGGCGCTGTGCCTGGCGGCGGTGGCCCGCGGTGATCTCCCGGGCGCCGCGCGGGCGCTGGGCGTGGGCGCGGCCAATCTCGTCGAACTCCTCGACATCGACCGGGTCCTGCTCGGCGGGCGCACCGTCCTCGACCACCCCGAGGAATTCCTCGGCGGGGTGTCCCGGGCGCTGGCCGCCCAGGCCCGCACCCGCGGCGGCCCCGGCACCCGGACCGCGGTGTCCGTGGCGCTCGCCCCCGGCGGCGCCCGGACGGTCGCCGACGGCGCGGCGGAGCTGGTCCTCGCCCCGCTCTTCGGCGGCCGGCCGCCCGTACGACAGGCCGGGCAAGGGGACTGACGGGGACCGGCGGGCGCGGACGCCGTGTTCCCCGTGGCGCGTGCCCCTACGGCGTGTGGCAGACCGCCTCGATGTTGTGGCCGTCGGGATCGCGGACGAACGCCCCGTAGTACGCCTCGTGGTACTCCGGCCACACCCGCGGCGCGTGCAGCGACTCCGCGCCGGCCGCGACCGCCGCGGCGTGGAAGGCGTCGACCGCCGCCCGGTCCGGCGCGCTGAACGCCAGATGGAGTTCGCGGCCCGGGCCCTCGTCCGTGGCCGGGACGAGCCAGAGCGTGTGGCCCGTCGTGCCGAAGCAGAGGAACTCCCCGAACTCCTTCGTCCGTACGCCGCCGAGCGGGGCGAGCACCCGGTCGTAGAAGGCGGCGCTGGTCGCCACGTCCGTCACCTGGACCGCTATGTGATCGAGCATGCGCCCAGCGTGCCACCGGCCGCGCCCGGCTGTCGCCCGGATATTCGCGGCCCGGTCCCCGGCCGGCCCGCCCCCGGGTGCGAGGATCACCGCGTGGAGTTCATGTACGGCCAGGATCCTGGCGCGCCCGTCCGGTCCGGCGTCCCCGAGCACGGGCGCATCCCCAAGTACTACGCGGCCAAGGTTGAGATCGCCGCGCTGCTCGCGGAGTTGGGCGAGGGCGAGGTGCTGCCCACCGAGCGCGAACTGGCGGCGCGGTTCGAGGTCTCGCGCGAGACGCTGCGGCAGGCCCTGCGCGAGCTCGTCCTGGAGGGGCGGCTGCGGCGGGCGGGGCGCGGCACGGTCGTCGCCGGACCCAAGCTGGAGCAGCCGCTCGCCCTCGCCAGCTACACGGAGGGCGTACGCGGCCAGGGCCGCCGCCCCGGCCGGCACCTGGTCGGCCTGGACCGCTTCCCCTGCCCGCCGGCGCTCGCCGCCGACCTGGGCCTCGAAGCGGGGGATCCGGTGTGGCACATGGAGCGGGTGCTGCTCGCCGACGACGAACGCGTCGGGCTGGAGAGCACCTACGTCGCCCTCGCCCGGGTCCCGGACCTGGCCGCCGACTTCGAGCCGGACTCGTCCTTCTACGCCTACCTCCACGACCGGCTCGGCATCGCCTTCGGGGACGCGGACGAGCGGCTGGAGACCGTACTGGCCACACCACGCGAGGCGTTGCTGATCGGCACGCCGGGGGCGCTGCCGATGCTGCTGATCCACCGGCTGTCCCGCGACACCGGGGGCCGGCCGCTGGAGCGGGTGCGCTCGCTCTACCGGGGCGACCGGTTCTCCTTCACCACCCACCTGGGGACGTCCGCCGAACGGAACTGAGCTGCGTCAGCGCGCCCCCCCTTGGGTCGCTCTGATCACGAAATGGTAACGGGTCTAGGCCAAGCGTGATGCCCTGTTCACCGTTCCGACGCCGGACCGCCCTTCGTGGGACATCCGCCGCCAGGACCGTCTGGGCCATGCGAGTCATAGTCGTCGGAGCCGGCGTGCTGGGAACCCTGCACGCCTGGCACGCCATCGAACGGGGCCACGAGGTCCTCCACCTGGAACGGGAGGCCGAGGCCCGCGGCGCCTCGGTCCGCAACTTCGGACAGATCTGGATCAGCGGCCGGGCCGGCGGCGAGGAGCTGGCGACCGCGCTGCGCGCCCGCGAGCTGTGGGAGGGCATCGGCGCCCGCGTCCCGGCGCTCGGCTTCCGGGCCATCGGCTCGCTGACCGTCGTCAGGAACGACGCCGAGCGGGCCGTAGCCGAGGCCGCCACCCGCCGCCCGGACGCCACCGCCCGCGGCTACCGGCTGCTGGACGCCGCGGACGCGCGGGCCCTCAACCCGGCCCTGCGCGGGGAGTTCACCGGCGCGCTGTGGTGCGAGCGGGACGCGGCCGTCGAACCCCGGGTGGCCCAGCGGGCGTTGAAGGAGGAACTGCTGGCGTCCGGCCGGTACACCTACCTCGGCGGCCGGGAGGTCCGCGAAGTGGCCGGCGAACGCGCCGTACGCGACGACCACGGCGACACCCACCACGGCGACGCGGTCGTGCTGTGCACCGGCGCCTGGCTCGGCGGACTGGTCCGCGAGCTCGCCCCCGACCTGCCGGTGCGCCGGGTGCGGCTCCAGATGATGCAGACCGACCCGCTCGGCGAGCCGCTGACCACCTCCGTCGCCGACGCCGACAGCTTCCGCTACTACCCGGCCTACCGCGGCGACGCCCTGGACGCGCTCAACGCCGGCCAGGCACAGGCCCCGACCGCCGCCGCGCACAGGATGCAGCTGCTGATGGTCCAGCGCGCCGACGGCGGACTGACCATCGGCGACACCCACGAGTACGCGACGCCGTTCGCCTTCGACACCGTCGAGGAGCCCTACGAGCACCTCACCGCCGTCGTCGAGGCGATCCTGGGCCGCCCGCTGCCCCGCATCCGCCACCGCTGGGCCGGGGTCTACGCCCAGTGCACCGACCCGGCCCGGGTCGTCCACCGCCAGCAGGTCCGCGACGGCGTCTGGCTGGTCACCGGGCCCGGCGGCCGCGGCATGACCTGCTCCCCGGCGATCGCCGAGCGGACCGCCGACGACCTGGGATGGTGAGCCCGTTGACGCAGCACACACCCGAGAACAGCAGGCCCGGGAACGGCACACCCGGGAACGGCACAGCCGGGAACAGCACGCACGGGCACGGCAGGACCGAGCACGGCATCCAGCTGGTCGTCCTCGACATGGCCGGCACCACCGTCGCCGACGGCGGCCTGGTCGAGCGGGCCTTCGACGCCGCCGCCCGGCACCTCGGCGTCGAGCCCGGCAGCCCCGACCACGCCGGGAAACTCGCCTACGTACGGGCCACCATGGGCGAGTCGAAGATCTCCGTCTTCCGCCACCTCTTCGGCGACGAGACCGCGGCCCGGCGCGCCAACGCCGCCTTCGAGACGGCCTACGGCGCCCTCGTCGACGACGGCCGGATCGCGCCCGTCCCCGGCGCCCGCGAGGCCATCGAGGCGCTCCGGGACGCCGGCCGCACCGTCGTGCTCACCACCGGCTTCGCCCGGGTCACCCAGGACGCCATCCTCGCCGCCCTCGGCTGGCAGGACCTCGTCCCGCTCACCCTCTGCCCGGCCGACGCCGGCGGCCGCGGCCGCCCGTACCCCGACATGGTCCTCACGGCCCTGCTGCGCACCCGCGCCACCGACTCCGTCCACCGGATCGCGGTGGCCGGCGACACCTCGTACGACATGCTCTCCGGGCTGCGGGCCGGCGCCCCCGTCGTCGCCGGGGTCCTCACCGGCGCGCACGACCGGGCGCAGCTGGAGGCCGCCGGCGCCACCCACGTCCTCGGCTCGGTCGCCGAACTGCCCGCACTGCTGGGAGTGGTGTGAGATGCCGGCCCCGACCACCCCCGCCACCCCGGCGTCCGCCCCGCCCGCCGGCCGCCGGCCGGCACCGGACCGACCCGCCTCCGGCATCCGCTTCGACCACGTCACCGTCACCTACGGCACACACGGCGGGCAGACCGTCCTGGACTCCTTCGACCTGACCGTCGAACCGGGCGAGGTGATGGCCCTGCTCGGCCCGTCCGGCTCCGGCAAGACCACCGCCCTGCGCACGGTCGCCGGCTTCGTCCGCCCCGCCTCCGGCCGCGTCCTGATCGGCGGCCGGGAGGTCACCGGACTCCCGCCGTACAAGCGCGGCATCGGCATGGTCGTCCAGCAGTACGCGCTCTTCCCCCACATGAAGGTCGCCGAGAACGTCGCCTTCGGCCTCAAGGCACAGAAGACGCCGCGCGCCGAGATCCCCGGCCGGGTCGCCGAGGCGCTGGAGATGACCGGGATGGCCGCCTACGCCGGCCGGCACCCCCGCGAACTGTCCGGCGGGCAGCAGCAGCGGGTCGCCCTCGCCCGGGCCCTGGCCATCCGCCCCGGCGTGCTGCTCCTGGACGAACCGCTGTCCGCGCTCGACGCCCGGCTCCGCTCCGGCATGCTCGCCGAACTCGCCCGACTGCACCGCGAGTTGCCCGACGTCACCATCCTCTACGTCACCCACGACCAGGTCGAGGCGCTCACCCTGGCCGACCGGATCGCCGTCCTGGACCGGGCCCGGCTGCGCGACTGCGGCACCCCGCAGGAGCTCTACCGGCGGCCGCGCACCGAGTTCACCGCCTCCTTCGTGGGCACCGCGAACCTGCTGCCGGTGACCGTGCGCGGGCCCGGCGACGGGGTCGACCTCGCGGGCCGGCCGCTGACCGTGCCGGTGCCGGACGGCCTGGCCGAGGGCGCCCGCGCCACGCTCTGCGTCCGCCCGCACCTCGTCGGCCTCGGCGACGGCCCCGGCCACGGCAACACCCTGCACGGGAAGATCACCGAAGTGCAGTGGCGGGGCGCCACCCACCGCCTGTACGTGTCCGTCGACGGCCACCGCGTCATGGCCGACGTCACCGAACTCCGCACCACACCACCACTGGGCGAGCAGGTCGCACTGCACTTCGCGCCCGAGGACGCGGTGCTGATCCCGGCCGGGCTCACCGAGGACGGTGCCCGCCATGACCGGTGAGCCGTCCTTCGGAGCCCGGTCCACGGCGGCCCGGACGGGTGCGCCGGGATCCTGGCCGTACCTGTGGGCCCTCCCGCCGCTCGCAGCGCTCGGCCTGGTCTTCCTCTACCCGCTCGCCCTGGTGGCCTGGCAGTCCGTCAGCCCCGAGGACGGCGGCCACTCCCTCGCCCCGTACGCCGAGGTCTTCGCCGAGACGTCGTTCGGCACCGCGCTCACCCACACCGTGCTGATCGCGGCCGGCGCCACCGCCGGCGCCCTCCTCCTCGGGCTCGCGCTCTCCCTCGTGATCGCCTTCGTCCCGTTCCCCGGCGGCCGGGCCCTGGCCCGCTTCATCGACCTCTTCCTCGCCTTCCCCTCCTTCCTCATCACCCTCGCCCTGCTCTTCCTCTACGGCACCGTCGGCATCGCCAACGGCGTCTGGACCGACCTGACCGGCGCCTCCCACGGACCCCTGGACTTCCTGCACACCCCCTGGGGCGTCCTGCTGGCCGAGGTCACCTACTTCACCCCGTTCGTGATGCGGCCGCTGCTCGCCGCCTTCTCCCAGATGGACACCGGGCAGCTGGAGGCCGCCGCCTCCCTGGGCGCCCGGCCGTGGCGGATCGTCCGCACGGTGATCCTCCCGGAGGCGCTGCCCGCGCTCGCGGCGGGCGGCGCGCTGGTCCTCGTGCTGTGCCTCAACGAATTCGGCATCGTGCTCTTCACCGGCGCCAAGGACGTGGTCACCCTCCCCGTCCTCGTCTACAGCAAGGCCCTCCTCGACGGCGACTACACCGGCGCCTGCGTCGTCGCCGTCGTCAACATCGCCCTGTCCGTCGCGCTCTACGCCCTCTACCGGGCGGTGATGCCCCGCACCACGCGTACCACGACGGCCGGTTCGTCCGGCCGCACCGCCGGCGCCCGCAATGGCGGCCGCGCCGCTCCCCGCACAGGAGGTGTGCCGCACCGTGCTGGTGTCCAGTAAGCCCGCCCGCCGGGTCCTCCACGTCCTCTTCCTCGCCCTGTTCCTGCCCCTCTTCGCACTGCCCCTGCTGGTGATCGTCGCCGCGTCCTTCGCCACGAACTGGAGCGGCGCCCTGCCGTCCGGCGCGACCCTCGCCCACTACCGCGAGCTGGCCCGGGGCGACGCCCTCACCGCCCTGCTCACCAGCCTCGGCACCGCCCTCGCCGCGAGCCTGGCCGCGCTCACCGCCGGCACCTGGGCCGCGCTGGCCGCCCAGCGGCTCGGGCGGCGCGCCCGCCGCGTCCTCGACGGCCTCTTCCTGCTGCCGCTGGCCGTCCCCTCCGTGGTGGTGGGCCTCGCCCTGCTCGTCGCGTTCTCCCGGCCGCCGCTGCTGCTCAACGGCACCCCGCAGATCGTGATCCTCGCCCACACGGTGCTGGTCACCGCCTTCGCCCACCAGTCCGTGACCGCCGCACTGGCCCGCCTCGACCCGGCCTACGAACAGAGCGCGGCCGGCCTCGGCGCCCGCCCCGGGTACGTCCTGTGGCGGGTCAAACTCCCCCTGCTGCTGCCGTCCCTCACCGCCGCCGCCGGTCTCTGCTTCGCCCTGTCCATGGGCGAGTTGAGCGCCACGATGATGCTCTACCCACCGGACTGGCTGCCGCTCCCGGTGCAGATCTTCGCCGCCACCGACCGCGGCGCCCTCTTCTCCGGCGCCGCCCTTGCCGTGGCCCTCATGGCCACCACCCTCCTCGTCCTCCTCGCCGTCTCCCGCCTCCGCACCAGGGCCGGCTACCGCTGACCGTCCCCAAATCCCTTGCGCCACTTAGGAGTTCCCCGCCATGCCCGCTGCCGCATCCCGCCCCGTGGCCCCCCGTCCGTTCGCTCCCCGTCCGTCCGCCCTCCGTCTCCCGCTCACGCCGCTCGCCGCCGGCTGCGGCGTCCTCCTCCTCGGCGCCTCGCTCACCGCCTGCGGCGGCGCCCCGGCCGACCCCGACGCCAAGGAGATCACCGTCTACAGCGCCGACGGCCTCAAGAGCGAGCAGGGCGACGGCTTCTACGACAAGGTCTTCGCGGACTTCCGCAAGAAGACCGGCATCAAGGTCAACTACGTCGAACTCGGCTCCGGCGTCGCCGTCCAGCGCCTGGCCCGCGAACGCGCCAACACCAAGGCGGACGTCGTCGTCACCCTCCCGCCGTTCATCCAGCAGGCCGACGGCAAGGGACTGCTGGACACCTACCGCCCCAAGGGATCCGACCAGGTCGCCGCGGCCGACAAGGACCCCGCCGGCCGGTGGACCTCCGTCGTCAACAACTACTTCTGCTTCATCTACAACAAGAAGCAGCTCAAGCAGCCCCCCGCCACCTGGCAGGACCTGGCGAAGCCGGCGTTCCGGAACCGCCTCCAGTACTCCACCCCGGGCGTCGCCGGCGACGGCACCGCCGTCCTCATCAAGGCGCTGCACGACTTCGGCGGCCAGGGCCCGGCCATGAAGTTCCTCGGCACGCTCCAGGCCAACAACGTCGGCCCGTCCTCCTCCACCGGCCAGCTCGCCCCCAAGACGGACAAGGGCGAACTCCTGGTCGCCAACGGGGACGTCCAGATGAACTACGCCAACATGAAGTCGATGCCGGACCAGGGCATCTTCTTCCCCGCGGCAAGGCCCGGCGCCCGGCCCACCACCTTCGCGCTCCCGTACGCCGCCGGCCTGGTCAAGAACGCCCCGCACACCGCCAACGCCGAGAAGTTCCTCGACTACCTGCTCTCGCCCGAGGTCCAGCAGGAGGTCTCCGCGGTCGGCGGCGGCTTCACCGCCCGCAAGGACATCAAGCCCACCGACGCCCACGCCAAGGCCCTCGCCGCCCTCATGAAGGACGTCGAGGTCTTCCAGCCCGACTGGAAGGACATCGACAAGAACCTGGACTCGTACGTGGACGCCTGGAAGACGGCAACCGGAAGCTGAATCCGGGGCCGGGACGGGCCGGGCCGGGAGGGGGCAGGCCGGGCCGGGACGGGGCAGGCCGGGGCGGGGCGGGGTGGGCCGGATCGGGGCGGGGTGGGCCGGGGGAGCGGCCGGGGCCGGGCCCGCCGCGCGCCGGCGGGCCCGCGTCCCGTCTCAGACCAGGTCGACGAGGTCCGCGATGGAGTCCACCACGTTGGTCGGGCGGTACGGGTAGTGATCGATGTCGCTACGGCTCGTCAGGCCCGTCAGCACCAGGAAGGTCTCCATCCCGGCCTCCAGCCCCGCCAGCACATCGGTGTCCATACGGTCGCCGATCATGGCGGAGGTCTCGGAGTGGGCACCGATGGTGTTCAACGCGCTGCGCATCATCAGCGGGTTGGGCTTCCCGACGAAGTACGGCTCCTTGCCCGTCGCCTTGGTGATCAGCGCCGCCACCGATCCGGTCGCCGGCAGGGCACCCGCGGGGGACGGGCCGGTGTTGTCGGGATTCGTGGCGATGAACCGGGCACCGTCATTGATCAGCCGGATCGCCTTGGTCAGCGCCTCGAACGAATACGTCCGCGTCTCGCCCAGGATCACGAAATCCGGGTTCAGGTCCGTCATGACGTAACCGGCGTCGTGCAGCGCGGTGGTCAGCCCCGCCTCGCCGATGACGTACGCCGTACCGCCCGGGTGCTGGTTGTCCAGGAACGTGGCGGTCGCCAGAGCGGAAGTCCAGATGTTCTCGGCCGGCACTTCGAGCCCGATCCGGTTCAGCCGGGCGTGCAGATCGCGCGCGGTGTAGATGGAATTGTTGGTGAGCACCAGGAAGGGCCGGCCGGAATCGCGCAGCTTCTTGATGAAGCGATCGGCACCGGGCACGGGGACGCCTTCGTGCATCAGGACGCCGTCCATGTCGGTGAGCCAGGATTCGATGGGCTTACGCTCGGTCATGGTCCTACCGTACGAGCAGCTCCGGCCGGTGCGCCATCACGGGGACGGGACCGGGAGAAGGCGGGGAGAGGGCGGGGAGAAGACCGGGAGGGGCCCGGTAAAGCGCCGGGAAAGCGCCGGCGGAGGGTCGGGAAGAGGCCGGTGGGCGGCTGGTGGGCAGCCGGTGGGGTGCTGTGGCTGGCCCTAGGGAGCGCTGCGGCTGGCCCCAGGAGGGCGCTGCCGCTGGCCCCAGGGGGGCGCTGTGGCTGGCCCCAGGGGGGCGGTCGAACGGATCCCGTACGGGCCGCGAACCCCCCCGGGGGCCACAACGGGGCGGGGGCGAGGGATATTCCCAGCGGCGGCCGGCTCGCCCTTCAGGAGTGGCCGGCCAGTGGGTGACCCGCCAAGAGGCGACCCGCCACTCGAACGGCGCAGCTTCGGGCCGCACCGGATGCGGGCGGGCCCGTGGGGGCGGACCTTCAAAGGCATCGGAGGTTCACCATGGGCTCACCGCAACTCGCTCTCTGCGCCGCGGTCGCGGCCGCGGCGGTGACGATGGCGCCGGCGTACGCGTCGAACCCGTACGGCGCCCGGACCGACACGGTCTCCGTCACCCGCCCGCCGGCCGTCCACGGCGGCACGCACCCCGCGCCCGCCCGGCTAGCGGCCACCGTGTCCGGGCCGGTACCGCTCCGCCCGGCCCTGCACGCCGTCCCGCGCCGCGAGCTGAGCAGCACCTCGGCCGTCGGCCTGGTGCTGGCCGGCGGCGCGATCCTGGTCATCGCGGGGCAGCTGCTGCGGCTCCGGCTGCGTCTTCGCCGCGAACGGCAGGGCGAGGCGGATGAAGGCTGAGGAGGAGGAACCTCGGGCAGACGAGGGACCCCGGGCGGACGAGAGGCCCCCGACGGACGAGAGGCGCCGGACGGACGAGAGGCCCCAGGCAGACGAGGGACCCTGGGCCGCCAGCCATGGCCGTCCCGGACAGCTGCTGGCCGGAGTGGCCTGGGCGGTCCTGCTGCTGGGACTGTGGCTGTGGGGCCGCGACCTGGCCGACGGCGTGGCCGCCCCGCTCACCACGACCGGCGATGTCGCCGCCGTCGGCCGCCCGTTGGGCCGCCAGGCACCCCCGCACGCCCACGCCCCGGTCCCGGCCCCCGCCGCCGTCCGACCGAGCCGGCTGCGCATCGGCGCACTGGGGATGTCCGACGTGGCGATCCGGTGGTACGCCCGGGGGCCGCAACCGGGCGAGGCGGGCACGGTGCTGCTCAACCTGCGGGGCGGGAGTGGTGGCGGGAACTACGTGATCGGCGGCCAGGACGCCATGACCGGTGGCTGGGGCGACGTGGCCGGTGGCCGGGAGGGCCTGACCGGGGCCCGCCGTCCGTCGCTCAGCGGTCTCACGCCGGGGGAGCGAGTCGACGTCGTGCGCTCCGACGGGAGCACGGTCCGATTCACCGTCGAGGACGTCCAGCTCCACGACCGGGCCCACTTCGACGCCCGTACGGCCCACGCCGCACACGCCGCCGGCCGCTCCGAACTCCGGCTGGCCGGAGAGGCCCCCGACGGCAGGAACGTGGTGGTGGTCTCGGCCTACCTGACGGGATATCAGTCGGCTGGCGCACCCCGCCACTGACGCGCTACGCCACTGCCTACGCCGTGCCTACGCCCGGCCGCGGTAGGGGCCTGTGGACAGGTTGTCCACAGGCCCCCTGCGGCGGGGTTGCGGTGTGCCACGATGGCTTCGACCGGCAGCCATTTGCCGGTCTTGTACCGGTCTCACGCCGACGTTTCCAACCGTCCCAACCGCCTCAACCACTCCGACCATTCCACCCATTCCACCTATTCCATCCGTTCCATCTGTTCTGTCCGTCCTGCCTGATCCAACTGTTCTGTCAGTTCCCTGCGTTCCGTGCTCCGAGGGGGGAGTGGATGTACGGCAAACTGCGGCGGTCCGCCGCGAAAGGGGTGGCGCCGCTGGCGGCGGTGATGCTGCTGCTCACGGGCTGCTCGTCGTCCGGAAGCGGCGGCGGCGACAGCGGCGGCGGCGACGCCTCCGTGCCCGGCAGACCCGGCCAGCGCCCCCGGTCCGTGACGCCGTACTGGGTCAACCCGGACAGTACGGCCGCCCGCCAGGTATCCGCGTACGGCAAGGAAGGCAAGACCGGCGACGCCCGGCTGGTCGACCGGATCGCCAGGCAGCCGGTCGCCGAATGGATAGGTGTCGACAACCCGCAGGGCCAGGCCCGCGGCTTCACCGAAGCGGCCGACCGGGCCGGCCGTGAGGCGCTGCTGGTCCTCTACAACATCCCGCACCGCGACTGCGGCCGCTACTCCCGCGGCGGCGCCGCCGACGGCAACGCGTACCGCGCCTGGCTGGACGGCGTCGTCAAGGGCATCGGCGACCGCGCCACCACGGTCGTCCTGGAGCCGGACGCGCTGCCGCACCTCGCGGACGGATGCACCCCGGCGCAGTTCCAGGAGGAGCGCTACGCCCTGCTGACGGAGGCGGTCGGCAAGCTCAAGGCACTGCCGCACACCACGGTCTATCTGGACGCCGGCAACCCGCACTGGATCAAGGACCCGGCCCGGATGGCCGAGCCCCTCAAGCGGGCCGGTATCGACCGCGCCGACGGCTTCGCGCTGAACGTCTCCAACTACCAGACCACGAAGGAGAACACCGCATACGGCACACGCCTCTCCGCCCTCGTCGGCGGCAAGCACTTCGTTATCGACACCAGCCGCAACGGCAACGGCCCGGCCCCGGGCGGCGACGACCGGGAGAGCTGGTGCAACCCACCCGGCCGCGCCCTGGGCACTCCACCCACCACCCGGACCGGCGACCCCCTGATATCCGGCTACCTCTGGATCAAGCGCCCCGGGGAGTCGGACGGCACCTGCAAGGGCGGCCCGAAGGCGGGCGACTGGTGGCCGGCCTACGCCCTCGAACTGGCCCGCAACGCCCGCTGACACCGTCGCCGGGTCGAGCCGGAGACCGTGTGAACGAGGCCTGCCGGCCGGGACCCCGGCTCAACTCGACTTCCCGACTCAACTCGGCTTCCCGACTCAACTCGGCTTCCCGACGTAACTCGACTCCCCGGGTCCGGCTCAACTCCTCCGGTCGGGCGCAACTCCACCCGCCCGGCTCGACTCCCTCCGATTGGGCGCAACTCCGCCCGCCCGGCTCGACTCCCTCCGATTGGGGGCTCAACTCCGCCCCCCGACCCGGCTCAACTCCCTCCCGCCGGAGGGACCTTCACCCACACCGCCTTCGACGGGGTGCCCGCCTGGTCGACCGCGTTCAGCATGTACCACCCGGGCGGCACCAGCGACGGGTCCGACGGCAGCGTCACCGTCACCCCGTCGCCGCCCTTGGTCACGCGGAAGTCCAGGGCGACCGACCGCTGTTCGACGTTGGTGACATGGGTGAACGACCCGGGGCGGATCAGCCGCATCTTCCTGATCGCCGAGGCGTGCGGGGCACGGTAGGTGGCCGTACCGCCGAGTCGGACCGGCCGGGGAGCGCGACCGGTGTCCACCAGCCGGGGGCGCGAGGACCGGAAGAGGTACGGCGGGGTGTAGAGGTCGATCTGCTGCTGGAAGACGCCCGGCCGGGTGTTGTCCTTGTCGCCGTAGAGGGAGTCGGAGCCGAAGGTCATCACCCGGCCGTCCGGCAGCAGCAGCGCGCCGGAGTGGTAGTTGCGGCCCACCAGCGGGTCGGCCACCGGCCGGGCGGTGTCGGCGGCCGGGTCGTACAGCTCCGCCTTGAGGACATTGGAGTCGCTGCGCCCCCGGTAGTCACCGGAGCCGTTGGTGGTGAGCACGGTGTCGTCCGGCAGGATCACGCTGCTCGGGTAGCGGGCCTTGGCGTACAGCCGGGGCCCGTCCCGGAAGCGCGGCGCGGGGTCGTGCAGGTCGACGATCCGGGTCCGGTCCGTGGACCGCGGGTCCTCGCCGACCCCGCCGCCGCCCAGCACCATGTACCGCTGGTCCTGGGCGGGCGGCAGCAGCACCGACATCGACGTCTCCAGCAGGTCCGGGTCGCTCATCCCGGGCACCGGCCGGAAGGAGTTCGACCGCAGGTCCCAGATCCCCGGCGTACGGCCGACGTTGTCGGGGCCGTAGCCGGCGTTGGAGCCCGTGTAGAAGACCCGGCCCCGGTCGGTGAGGAAGAGCGCCGGGTAGGTGGGGAAGAAGCGCCGCTGCGGCAGGTAGTGCCACGTTTTCGTGGCCGGGTCGTAGATCTCCTGCTTGCCGGGGACGACCTGCCCGATCTCGTCCAGCCCGGAGACGGACAGCACCGTGCCGTCCTGGAGCGTGGTCAGCGTCGGGTACCAGCGGGCCTCGTTCATCGGGTCGACGCGGAGGTAGCGCTCGGCCACCGGGTCGAACTCGAAGGCGTCCTTGATGCCCTGGAAGTCCTTCTTGTCGAAGGAGAGCTTCTGTGCGATGCCGTAGAAGTTGCGGGCATCGGCGCCGGTCAGGCCGTGGATCCGGTAGTTGTCCTGGGCGCCGGTGGCGTACTTCCGGCCGTCCTTGAGGGCCTCGACGTAGATCCGCGCCTCGCTGTGGGTCACGGTCACCCGGCCGGTCACCGGGTCCTTGGTCTTCTTCGCCCGCGGCACCACCACCGGGTCTTTGGAGGCGAAGGTCTTGCCGTTCTCCCGGCCGGTGAAGCGCGTGCCCGCCGGAAACGTCCGGGGCGCGTCCGGATCCTCGTTGTAGACGATCATGAGTCCGCCGGCCTTCTTCACGTCCCCCTTCAGCTTCTCGTAGCGCTGGGTGCCACCCGCCACCAGGAGCTTGCCGTCCGGCAGTTGGGTGTGCCCGGAGCAGAAGAGGTCCTTGGGCGTCGGGATGTTGGTGAAGGTGTTCTTCACGGGGTCCCACAGGACCGTGCGGAACGACTTGGCGCGGAAGTTCGCGGCGTTGTTGCCGGAGCCGGCGACCAGCAGCACCTTGCCGGTGTGCAGCAGGGCCGCGTGGATGGTGTTGATGCGGTACGTGGCGGGGACGTCGACGACCTCCCAGTGGCCGTTCGCCGCCTTGTACCCGGGCTGATTGATCTTGTACTGGTGGTACTCCTCCGAGGCGAAGCCGTAGAGAACCGGCCCGTTCACCCCGGCCAGCGCGAGCACCACCGCCGTCGCGATCGTCAATCGGCGCAGGCGACGGCTCGGACGGTACTTCATGTGTGACGTCCCCCAAGAGCGGTCTGCAGGGTCTCATCGGTCTGCCGGGATTCCTCGGACTGCAGGGTCTGCGGGGTTTCCTCGGTCTGCTGGGCGAGTGCGGGGCGCGCGGCCTCGCTCCGCGCGCCGACAGGGGATGTCGCCTCGGCCTGCCACCGCTGCCGTCTCTCCCCGCGTACGGACAGCCGCCAGGCGACGATCGGCGCGATCGCGATCAGCAGCGCCAGCACCGCCCAGACGATCATCGCCGGATGGCTGTGCCCCAGGACGAACGAGGCGCCCAGCGACCCCCCGAAGACGACCAGGAAGAACAGGTGCACCCGGAACGTCCCGAACAGCGTGTCCGGGCTCGACGAATCACCCTTCGGCGTCACCACGAACCGGCTCCTGCGGCGCAGCACCGCATCGCACAACGCCCGCGCGTAGATCGGTGCCGACAGGGCCGACATCACCATCCCGGCGACCCCGCCCGACCCCTCCGGCTCGTGCGGCGAGACGTTGTGCCGCCGGTTCCAGACGTACAGCCCGATCTGCAGCGCCGACGCGTTGCCGTACAGCATCAGCCAGACGGTCGGATCGATGTTGACGCCCGAGGCGCCCAACCCCAGGAACAGCGAACAACTCAACGCCGCAAGAAGCCAGTTCAGCGCCGACATCGGATAGAAGATGACCATCAGGGTGTAGTTGAAGAGCCGTCCCGGCGACAGGGTGAACGGCGCCTTCCAGAACTGCTTGAGGATCGTCTCGTACGTCCCGCGTGACCAGCGCAGCTGCTGGGTGAAGAAGTCCGTCCAGGCGGTGGGCCCCTCACCGACGGCGAGCACGTCCGGCGTGTAGACCGACTTCCACTTCCGGCCCGTCCGCGGATTGCGGTGGCGGTGCATCTCGAAACCGGTCGCCATGTCCTCGGTGATCGAGTCGTACAGCCCGCCGATCTGCCGCAACGCACTGATCCGTACGGCGTTGGAGGTGCCGACGAACATCGGTGCGCCGTAGCGGTTCCCGGCCCGCTGGATCAGCGCGTGGAAGAGGAACTGCTGTGATTCGGCGGCCTTGGTGACGAAGCTGTCGTAGTTCCCGTACACCTGCGGGCCGATGACGAACCCGACGTCCGGATCGCGGAAGAAGCCCAGCATCCGCTCCAGATAGTTGGGCAGCGGCACGTGGTCGGTGTCGACGGAGGCGAAGAAATCGTAGTCGTCGCCGTGCGCCTGCAGCCAGGCGTTGTAGTTGCCGTGCTTGGTTCTGGCGCGATGCGGCCCCTTGGCCTGATTCCACTCCGGGATGCCCTTACGGGTGAAGTGCCGCACCCCCAGCCGCCGGCAGACCTCCTTGACCTCGGGGTCGTCCCCCTCGTCCAGCAGCCAGACATGCACCGGACCGCGGTGCCGCACCCGGACCGCCGCCTGCAGCGTCCTCGTCACCATGGCCAGCGGTTCCTTGCCGGGCACGAAGGACGTGAGGAAGGCGACCCGGGTGCCGCTCTCGGGCACGACCGGCACGGGGTCGCGGGCGACGAGCGTGGCGTGCGCGTTGGAGAGCACGTTCATGCAGCGGAAGAACTCGATCAGCCCGATCGAAACCAGCATCACGGAGTCCAGCGCCGGCAGGAAGGCGTGCGCCGGGTAGTCACGATGCGTCCAGTGCCCGGGCTGCAGCAGCCACGTCAGCAGCCCCAGTGAGAGCAGCGGCGCGGCCCCGAGCAGCAACGCCGCACGCACCCGGTGCGGCTCCCCGGCGAGCAGCGACCGATAACGCACCCGGTACGGGCGCCCCGGCTCGGGCAGGGTGAGCGGCCCGGCCAGCCGGCTGTAGTGCTCGTAGTCATAACGCGGCAACGCCTCCTGCGGGCTGCGCCGTTGCTGCCGCTGTTGCCGCTGTTGCCGCTGGCGCCGTCCTTGCTGCCGTTCTTGCTGCCGTCCTCGCTGCCGTTCTTGCTGCCGCTCCGGTTGCCGCTCCGGTTGCCTGTGGTGCCTCTGTGGCGAGTGCTGCCGCCGCAGGCGGGGGCGGGCTGTGATGGGGGGCGGTGGGGGGATGGGGGGTGAGGGGTGCGGAGGCGCGTGGCGTGAAGGCACGTTGTGCGGAGGCGCGTTGTGCGAAGGCGCGTTGCGTGAAGGCACGTTGTGCGAAGGCGCGTTGCGTGAAGGTGCGTTGTGTGGCGGTACGCCCTGTGGAGGCGAGTCGTACGGCGCCGGCATCGGCGCCGGCATCGGCGTCGGACTCGGCGTCGGACTCGGCGTCGGCCTCGGACTCGGCGTCGGCATCGGCGTCGGCGTTGGCGTCGGATCGTGGGCCGGTGGCTCGTCATCGTATGAAAGCGGATTGTCCGGGTCCGGACCGCGCGAATGCTGCGGCCGGACGTCGTCAGGCGGCGACGTCATGAGTCCATCCCCCCGCACGCAGCCCACGCTGCGTGCCATATCTGCTGATGGCCCGGTTGTTCCTCGGTCCCCCTCGACCGACTCGGGCTCGTTGGTGTCGGGCCGCCGCGCCGGCGGGCGGCGGCGGCCGTTTCCGGCCGTGTGACGGGCGCCCCCGGCCGCTCTTCCGAGCAACGGGTTCCCCGGCGTCCACATCACGCCAGCCGACGTATCCCTTTGTCCCCAACTCCCTTGAACCCAGCCACTTTTCGGTCGAGTTCCCAGGTCAGGGTCCCGAACCGGATCCCTTGATCACAAGACGGTCCGAGGGGGATACGGACAAGGCTGTGCCGTGCGGGACGGTGTATGACGGAGCGCGCTCGCCCGAGCCCGTAACCGCCCGAAAATGCCCACTTGGCGCGCCCTTTTGGCGGGGTGGCCGATACGCCCCTGCTTGGCGAGTGGCAGACCTACGCGGCCGCCCCGTTGCCCACCACGTCTCGGCCCTGCCGTGACCGTATTCTCACCGTCGCCGCCCACGTCCCGGTCCGGCCGGATCACCACACGGCGTGCGTACGACCTGGCACTCGACGGGGCGCGCACGCCGCCTTCGGAGGCACCCGCCCGAGCCGGCGCACGGGAGGAGAGCAGTGGCGTACGACCCGAGGACCGTGTCGTATGGAGGGAGGAGCGCGGTCCGCAAAAGGACGACTGCGGCGCGCCGGACGCAACGGGCTGTCGCGCCACGTCCCCGCTCCGACCGGGGGAGGGGAGGGGAAGGGGAGAGCCCGGTGGCCAGAGCCAGAGCAAGAGCAAGAGCAAGAGCCAGGACCGGGGCCGGGGACCGAGGCCGGGACCGGGGCCGGGACCGGGGCGAAGGCTGAGGTCAGCGGGGCGAAACCCGCTCGCGCCGCGCGCTTGGGCTCTCAGGGCAAGGTGCCCGCCGACTTCATGGCCGGCGAGGGTCGGCACCTTCCCGGACACATCCCCGGGGCCAGGGTCGAGGTCGACGGGATCGCCGCGGCCCGCCCGCCCGCGCCCCTCCCGCTCGCCGCCGGCCGTCGGCCGCGTCTGCTGGAGCTGGGCAGCCACTGGCCGCGCGCGGTGCCGGTCGGCGTACTGCCACTGCTCGGCATGATCCTCTCGGGGCCGTCGTGGGGGGGGGGACTGCTCCTCCCGATGGACGGCGCATGGCGGGCCTGGACCGCCCTGACAGGCGCCCTCGCCCCGCTCGTCCTCTGGATGCCCCCCCGAACGCGTCACTCCCACCCTCGGAGCAGGCCCCGACGAGACAGGCCGCGCATTCCGGAGGGAGGGGCCAGGAGCGAAGATCACCCCGACCGCGTGCCCCGGTAGTCCAGCCTGCAGCCCAAGGCCCACGGCCCATGACCCAATGCCCACAAACCCGCGACCCAAGGCCCACAGCCCGCAGCCCGGCGGAAAGCCGGAGCCTCCCCCCCGCACAACCGAGGACATGACCGAGGACATGACCGAGGGCACAACCGACGACATGGATGGCTAAGCGCATGACTGAGGCCCCCCGCCATTGGCGAGGGGCCTCAGTCCTACAGTGCGCCGCCAGGGACTCGAACCCCGGACCCGCTGATTAAGAGTCAGCTGCTCTAACCAACTGAGCTAGCGGCGCCTGCTGACGTGAAGAACTCTACACGACCTCGGGCGGTGCTCCGTACCCCGGACGGCCCAGCTCACGCACCCCACGGGTGTGATCCCGGCCACTCAGGCCTGCGCGCACCCGTCCCCCAGCTCCTCCCCCTGGCCTCCATCCCCCACCACCCACCCCACCACCCTGCCCCGTTCCTCCCTCGGCGACCTCCACCACCCCCTACCGCACCAATCCCACCCACCCCACGGGTCGAAAGTCCCCTGATCTTGGGACCTTCGACTACCGAACAGCCCGAATTGCTTTGTGAAGATCGAGTTCATCCACCCCGCGGCCGTAGCGCAGCATTTGCCCCGTCAACATGCGATGAGTCCTATCGATTGAGAGGCTGCAGCCAAGAGCCGGGGCGAACGGATCGAGCACGCGAAGAGGGAGGCGGCCATGGCGTCCGTCACTCCTCCTTCGTCTCCCGCAACCCCACCCTCCACAGCAACGTCTGCCAGGACGCGCGCCCCGGACCGGGCACCCGGGACTCGCCCCTCTGTCGGAAAGGTTGATCGTCGTGGTGTCGACAGCCAAACGCACCCTCGAGATGCGGCTCCTCCTCGGACCGGACGAAGCAGTTCCGGTCGCCGGCCGGTTCAGCTACCGCAGCGACCGCCCGTACGAGGTCGAGGTGGCCTTCATCAGCCGCGGCCGCACGGTCGCCACCTGGCTGTTCGCCCGTGACCTGCTGCTGGTCGGGCTGTACGACGAGGCCGGTGAGGGCGACGTACGGGTGTGGCCGTTCCGTCGGCCGGGCGAGCAGCGTCGGGTGCACATCGAGCTGGCCACCGACGACAGCGTCTGTGAGCTGACGGTGCGCGCCACGGAACTCACCGCCTGGCTGGAGCAGACCGCGGCGATCGTCCCACCCGGCGACGAGAGCGACTATCTCGACATGGACATGCACCTGGCCCGGCTGCTCACGGGGAAAAGCTAGGGAGGGCTGAAAGGCTGATGGGGGAGACGACGATCAGGACCACGACGGCGGCAACGGGTACGGCCACGGCGGCGGCAACGGGAACGGCCACCGCGAGGGCGAGCGCTGACGCGGGGACGCCGGCAGCGGCCCGGACAGATGCCGTCGCGGGGGCGAGAGCAGCGGTGGGGACGGATGCAGCTGCTGGGACGAGGGCAGCGGCCGCGGCTGCGACGGTGCCGGCGGCGACTCCTGGTGCGGCAGAGACAGGAGCGGCTCTGAGGGCAGCTGGGACAGGGGCGACTCCTGGTGCGGCCAAGGCCGGAACGACTCGGAGCGCAATTGCTGGGACGGGAGTGACACCCGGGCGGGCCGAGGCGCCAGCGGCGACCCCCATACCGGCAGTGCCCGCCAACTCAACCGGACGCGGCGCGGGCATATCCGCCACCGCCGCTGCCGACAACGATGCCGCTACCGCTACCGCTGCCGACGCCACCAGCACTGACCCCCGCCCCGTACCGGCCGCACGGCGCGGTACGGAAGCGGACCCGTCGACCGGCGGCACCGGCTGCGCCGGTGGCCAGGCCCAGCAAAGCGCGGGCCACGACCCCCGCGTACACGGCTTCCTGCCCGAGCGGCCACCGGTCCGTTCCATGATCGGAACGTGGAGCCGGCTGGACGCCATGGCGCGTGCCGCCGCGACCGCACCCGACCGCGAGACCGCCGTCGCCCTCGTCGAACGCGCCCATCGCGACGAGGAGTTGTCCGCCCTGCGGCAGCGGGTATCCCGTCTCTCGCCGCGCAATGCGGAGGCCGCGGCCATGCGCATCGCCGTGATCGCGGTGGCGTGCGGCTGGTGCGGGCTGGACCCGCAGGCACCGGCCGCACGCGAGGTCGCCGACGAGGCGTTCCTCGAACTGTGGGCGGCCATCGCGCATCGCATCGACCACGACCAGTTCGTCGCCCTGCCGACCCTCGCCCTCCACAACTGGGCCCCCGAACGCAAGCCCCGCCGCCACATCCCCATCGACCAACTGGCCCGCACCGAACAGCTCGTGCCCATCGTGCGCTGGGCCCCCGAAGGGCAACCGCTCAGCCGCCTGGACCGGCTGATGCTCGCCGCCACCCGCCTGGAGGCCCACGGGATCTGGCTGCTGCGGCTCGCCGAGACCCTCGCGGGCCGTTCGCCCGACGACTCCTCCACGCCGACGGCCCTCCGCCGCCTGGTCCGGGTCCAGCACGCGCTGCGCGCTCAACTCCATGCCGAGGCAGCGCAACTGGCGGCCGCGCCGGCCACTCCGCAGCAGCGCGCGGTACTCGGTGCGCTCGTCGAACAGGGTGCCCTGGAGCCGCCCGTACTCCAGGCCGCCGAGGCGGTACTCGGCATCGGCAGCCGCCGTATGGGCGAGGGCCGCCGCCAACTCCTGCGCCGCCACCTCCCGGCCCAGCACCGCGCCTGGCTCAGCGCGATGGACCGGCACTGCGCACCCGTACGCACCCTCGCCCACCGAGGCGGCCCCGACGCCGCCGTCTACCGCGAGGCCCAGGAATCCCTCATCGCCCTACGCCGCACCTACACCGCCCTGGTCCACACCGCCGCCCGCCCCACCACCCCCCTCCCCACAGCCGCCTAACCGCCCTTCCTCCAAGCCGCCCACCCCTCACCCCGCCCTTCCGCCCCTCGTCTCGCTCCACCTCCTTGCCCCGCCCTTCCGCCCCTCGTCCCGCCTCACCTCCTTGCCCCGCCCCTTGCCCCCACCCCCTCAACCGCCCTCCCCGTGCCCGCTACGTCCACCCCACAACCTGCTTCCCTCATCCCGCCTGCCGCCCCCCCCGCGGCCGGACCTACCCTCCGTTCGCCTCAACCTGCCCGCCCGCCTGCTGTACGTCCCCCTCGACTTGCCCGGGCCTACCCGCGCCCCGTTCGGCGTGTCCCGCCCCTCCCGCCCGGCTTGCCCCGCCCTCCGCCCGCCTGTCGAACCTCCCTCTCGACTCGTCCCGCCGCCCCGCCGCCTCGTTCGGCGTGCCCCGCCCCGCCCGGCATGGCCCTACTCCGCCTGCCGAACCTCCGCCTCGACTTGCCTGGCCTTTGCCGCCCTGCCCCGCCCCCGCCCCCGCCCCTCCCCACCCCTCGATCTGGACATTGGCCTGGTCACCGTCGATCAGGTGACCGTTTCGAGCCAGCCGCCACACCGACCGGACAGCCGCGTCGAGCCAGCCATCACACCGACCGGACACCCGCGTCGCCGCCGCCCCGCGCCAATCCGCCACCTGAGCTGATCCGCTGCCTGAGCTGTTCCGCCACCCGCCCCGATCCGCCACCCGCCCGATCCGCTCCCTGAGCCGATCCCCCGCGCATGCCGTCTCCAACGCCCGCGTCGAACCGCCGTCCGCATCGATCTGTATCGGCCCGGTCAGCCGCCCCGCCCTGGCTCCCGGCCCTGGTCACCGTCTCGGCCCCGGGACCGCCGCGCTTCCAGCTACTTGCCCCGAGCTGGTAACCCACATCGACGACTTGTGACCGACCTACCTTCCGATGACCCGCCCTGGCTCGGTGACTCGTCCCGGCTCGGTGACTCGCCCTGGCCCGGTGACTCGCCCTGGCTCGGTGACCCGCCCCGACCCGGTGACCCAGCCCCGAGCCGGCCACCCGTATCGACCCAGTGGCCGCCCTCCCCCCCCCGATCACCGATCCGTCCCGATCCGAACCGATCCGGTGACCGCCGAGATCCAGTCATGCATTGGTCTGGACATGCCCAACCCCCCTTATTAGTCTGCCGTTTGGCCTAGACCGCACGGCGCTTCACTCGGCTCACTTCACTCAGCTCACGGAACTCCCCCCACGTTCTTCAGGAGCGAAGCATGCGTAAAAAGATCAGTGCTGCCGTCATCGGGCTCGGCGTCATCGGTGTCTCGTTGCTCTCGACGGGCAGCGCCTCCAGTCACGGCTACAGCGACGCGCCGCCGAGCCGGCAGGCGCTCTGCGCCAACGGCACCGTCAAGGACTGCGGCGCGATTCAGTACGAGCCGCAGAGTGTCGAGGGGCCCAAGGGCTTCCCCGCCGCAGGTCCCGCGGACGGCAAGATCTGCTCCGGCGGTCACGACAACTTCGCCCAGCTCGACGACCCCCGTGGCGGCAAGTGGCCCGGCACCAAGCTCACTCCGGGGCAGGGCTACACCTTCACCTGGCGGCTCACCGCACGGCACGCCACCACGGACTTCGAGTACTTCATCACCAAGGACGGCTACGACCCCTCCAAGCCCCTCACCCGCGCGGACCTCGAGCCCGAGCCGTTCATGACGGTCCCCATGGGCGGCGCCCGGCCTGGGGAGACCGTCCAGCATCAGGGCACGGTCCCCACGCAGAAGTCGGGCCGCCACATCATCCTGGGGGTCTGGAACATCGCCGACACCGGCAATGCCTTCTACGCCTGCTCGGACGTCGACCTGTCGTGAACTGCCTCTCCTTCTGAGTGGTGGCTGCCATTGCTGATCCGCTCCTCTCGCTGTGGGCGTTCCTGCCCCTGATGCCTCCCCGACTTCCGTCGGGGAGGCGTTAATTACGTTACGGAGGCGGGGGATTGGCGACGTCGCACCACGGGTTGGTTGTGTGGGGGGTGGGGCTCGTACCACGGGTTGGTTGTGCGGGGGTGGGGACTCGTACCACGGGTTGGTTGTGTGGGAGGTGGGGTGTCGTGCCACGGGTTGAGGGCGGGTGGGGGCAGGCCGGTGGTTGTGGGTCGTCGCGCCGGGCGGTAGGGGTAGGAAGCTGACGTAGTGTCAGTTACAGTGCGGCCGCATGACGGTGGCCAAGGGCAAGGTCAGTGGCAGTGGCAGTGACAAGGTCAGTGGCACTGCCAGTGGCAGTGGCAGCGGAAGTGGAAAGGTCAAGGTCAAGGCCACGGGAGCGGGCAACAGTGGGGGCGATGGGGAGGGCGGGCGCGGCGCGGGGACCGTCGCCGAGCTGGTGCAGAGGCAGTGGGGGGATCGCCGGGTCGGGGCGCGGTGCGGGGAGCGGGTGCTGACGCACCACGAGCTGGCGGCGGGTGCCGCGGCGCGGGCCGCGCTGCTGGGCGAGCTGTTGCCGCGCGGGGCGGAACCGCACATCGGTGTGCTGCTCGACAACGTCCTCGAGTACCCGCTGTGGCTGAGCGCGGCGGCCCTCGCCGGAGCCGCCGTGGCCGGGATCAACCCCACGCGACGCAGCCCCGAGCTGCTGCGCGACATCCGGCACACCGACTGCGCGTTGCTGATCACCGAGCGCGCCTATGTGCCGTTGCTGGCCGGAATGGATCTCGGCATTCCGTTCGCCGAGCGGGTTCTGATCGTCGACGACCCAGCGTATGAGGAGCTGCTGCGCCCGTACGAAGGCGTCTCGCCCATGGACGGCACCCTGCCGGTCGCGGGGCGGCGGGGCGTGGAGCCGGGAACGCGGATGCTGCTCTACTTCACCTCCGGTTCCACCGGCGCGCCCAAGGCCGCCGTCTGCACCCAGGGCCGGCTGGCCGCCGCCGGCCGTTCGCTCGTCGACTTCCTCGGGGTGCGGCGGGACGACGTGCACTACCTCTGCATGCCGATGTTCCACGGCAACGCCGTGATCGCCGGCTGGGCCCCCGCGCTGGCCGGCGGCGCGGGCATCGCGCTACGCCGCCGCTTCTCGGCCTCCGCGTTCCTCCCCGACGTGCGCCGCTACCGCGCCACGTACTTCACCTACGTCGGGCGCGCCGTGCAGTATCTGCTCGCCACCCCGCCCGCCCCCGACGACCGTGATCACCCGCTGCGTACCGGGTTCGGCACCGAGGCGGGCGCCGTCGACGTCGCCCGGTTCGCGGAGCGATTCGGCGTGCGCCTGATAGAGGGGTACGGCTCGTCCGAGGGCGGCGCGGCGATCCAGCGCACCCCGGACACCCCGCCCGGCGCCATCGGCCGCCCCGCCCCCGGCGACGATCTCGCCGTTGTCGACCCGGAGACCGGTGCCGAACTGCCGCGCGCCCGGCTCGACGCGGCCGGCCGGCTGCTCAACGGGGAGGAGGCGATCGGCGAGCTGGTCAACCGGGGCCGCAGCTCCTTCGAGGGCTACTGGCGCAACCCCGAGGCGACCGCGGACCGCATGCGCGGCGGGTCCACCGGAGGGCGGGTCGGGGCGGGCTGGTACTGGACCGGTGACCTCTTTTTCCGGGACACCGAGGGGTTCTTCCACTTCGCCGGGCGGACCGACGACCGGCTGCGTGTCGACAGCGAGAACCTGGCCGCCGCGGTGATCGAGAACATCCTCGCCCGGTACGCCCCGATTACGGGGGCCGCGGTGTACGCCGTGCCCGACCCGGTGGCCGGGGACCAGGTGATGGCGGCCCTCTCGCTACGCGACGGGGCCGGATTCGACCCGGAGGACTTCGCGGCCTTCCTCGCCGCGCAGCCCGACCTCGGGACGAAGATGGCGCCCCGGTTCGTACGGACGGTGGCGGCGCTGCCGGTCACCGCCACCAACAAGGTGCACCGGGTCGCGCTGCGCCGCGCCGGCTTCCGCTGCCCGGACCCGGTGTGGTGGAGGCCGATGGGGCGGCGGGGGAGAGGGCAGGGCGCGGTCGGGTCGGGGGACCTGGGCCACCTGGGATACCGGAGGTTTACGGCGGAGGACCGGGACGCGCTGCTGGATGTCTACCGCGAGCACGACCGGCTGGCGTTGCTGGAGCGGTGAGCGGGCGTGCCGAGAGTGACCGCGTGTGCGGGGTTCCATCGGACACCACCCGTACGCGTGACGCGGCTCATATCGCCACGGGCCGCGCGCCTGCCTGCTGCTCTCCGTGCCCCCCTTGTCCGCCATCCGCCATCCGCCATCCGCCATCCGCGGCCCGGAGACATAGGCATAGGCACAGGGCGCAGGCATAGGTACAGGCACAGGCACAGGCACAGGCACAGCCACAGCCACAGGCATAACGAAGTGGGCGCCCCCGGAAACCGAGGGCGCCCACTTCCTACGTGCGCCGCCAGGGACTCGAACCCCGGACCCGCTGATTAAGAGTCAGCTGCTCTAACCAACTGAGCTAGCGGCGCGCGCTGACAAAAGAAATACTACCTGGTCGAGAGGGGTGCTCCTGACCACCTGCCGAGAGCGCCGGCCCGCGGGGCGCCCCGGCCGACCTTCCGGCAGGAAAGCGGCCTTGCGCAATGCCCCGCCCCTTCCCTCCACCCCGATCAGGGTTCCCCCGATCAGGGTTCCCCCCCCCGATCAGGGTTCCCCCAATCAGATCGCCAACGACAGCAGGACCGGCGCGGCCTTGCGGTTGAGGGTGTCGGCGGCCTGGCGGAGGCGGTGGGCGTGTTCCAGGGGCATCGACAGGGCGAGGCAGCCCACCGTCGAACCGGCCGTGATCGGTACGGCGGCGCAGACCGTGCCGACGGCGTACTCCTGGAGGTCCAGGACGGGGACCGTGGGCGGCTGGCTGTCGAGCTTGTGGAAGAGCACCTTCTCGTTGGTGATCGTCCGGGACGTGAGCCGGGCGGTCTTGTGGCGTGAGAGGTGGTCCTTGCGGCCGTCGTGGTCGAGCTGCGCGAGCAGGCATTTGCCGACCGCGCTGGCGTGTGCCGTACGGCGGAACTCGGCCCACTCGTTGACCTTCGGCGCCAGCGGCCCGTCGGCGTAGTGCAGGATCTTGACCTCGCCGTCGATGTACCGGCTGATGTAGACCGCCGCACCGACCGAGTCCCGCAGCTGATCGAGGGTGCGCTGCAGCTTGTCGCGCAGCGCCTGCTCGCGGTTGCCGCCGGAGCCCAGCAGCAGGAGCGATTCGCCGACGACGTACGCGCCGTCGGCGACCTGCTCGACATAGCCCTCGCGCCGCAGCATCGACAGGAGGTGGGCCAGCTGGCCCGGGGACAGGCCGGTTTCCCGGGCGATCTGCACATCGGTCACGCCATCGGCGTGCCTGGAGATCGTTTCGAGCACGCGAAGGGCGTACTGCACCGAATGGAACGGCGCGGTCGGCTCGGGCTTCAGCGCCACGGTGTCCCCCTAGCAGGTTGGTACCGCTTGCGTCGTCACCGCCGTGGGCAGGCCGGACGACGTCATGGACGACCGATCCCGGACAGCGGGGCTGCTATCACGATAGCGGCCAACGGCCCTCGATGGAGGGGGTCTTGACCGAAAAGAGGTGGGCTTCAGTTTTCTGTACTGCGGCTAGAGACTCTGGCATATGCCAAGGTCACGAGGGCGAGGCCCCGGGGCAGGATTGCCCCGGTGGCACCCGGCCGCCGCCGGGGCCGGCGGGGGAGGGCCCCGGGAGGCAGGGGATAGCGATCGGATTCGGCCAACTCATGGCCGGTAGCAGGCTCGTAGCAGGCCGAAGGCGGGACGGGGCGGGCCGGCGGGGCCGTCAGCGGTGCGGCGGAGGGTGCCGCCGCGGCGTCGGGCGGGGCCGCCGGCCCGTCGCGCCGACGGGGCCGGCGAGGCGCTCAGGACGTCCTGAAAGATCTCCCTCAGGACGCCCCGAGCATCTCCCTCAGGACGCCCGAGCATCTCCGAGCATCTCTCTCAGGACGTCCTGAGCATCTTCTCGTCGCTGGTCCACTTGATCTTGTTGCCCTTCCATGTGCTCACGTACCACAGGAAGACGTGCTTCTCGGCCATCTGGCGGTCGAAGTTGCAGACCTGCCAGCCGCCCTTGTAGTTGCCGTAACACCGGTAGCCGGGCTGGCCCTTGGAGTTGACCGTGCCGCGGACCTCGACCCGCAGGCCGTCCTTGAGGGTGTCCTTGATCCAGACCCGGTCGCCCTTGGCCCGGAAGCACGCCATGCCCGCCTGTTTCCGGCCGTTGGAGACGGTGTTGCAGTAGGGGTCGAACCTGGTCGACCGGCCCGTCGGCTTCGCCTTCTGGCTGTAGACCTTCTTCTGGGCGTGGACGTCGCTGCCGGTGGCCGAGGCGGCGCCCGGAAGGGCGCCCACCAGGGCGGTGGCGGCGAGCGCGGCCCCCGCGGCGCCCGCAATGATCCTGCGCATACGTATCTGCCTTCGCTGGTCGTGAGGTGGTGGTCGGCGGCCGTGGTCAGCGGCCGGGTCGTGCGTCGGGGCGGCTCAGCCGTAGAGCGGCGTGCTCCACACGGTCTTGTGCAGGCCCCTGCCCCACGAGGCGGTGACCTTCGTGCGCCACTTCTGCACGGGCATGTCGTCCTTGACCTCGCGGGTCGACTTGTAACAGGACCTGCCGTGGCTCGCGCAATGGGCCGTCGCCATTTTCTTCTTGCCCTTGTAGAGGGTGACGGTGAACTTGGTGTAGGCGGGCTTGTAGTTGCACTTGATCGCGCCGCTGCCGAACTTGTCGGTCTTCCGGTCGACCCGGTCGGTGTACGCGGAGACCTTGCAGCTCTTCTTCTGCACCGCGGCCCCGTGGTCAGCGGCGAGGGCGGTCCCCGACGCCATTCCCGTCGTACCGAGAATGCTCACGGCGGCGGCACTCACGAGGAGTGCGCGGGTCGCCTGGTGAACGCGCATCTGTATCCCCCTTCGGTTCTTCGTCGGCCGGGCGGGGAAGAGCCGCCGGGGGAATTCCGGTAGGGGCCCGGAATTCCCCCGGCGGCGTCCCCGCCGGTGAATCGCCTTCAGTCTTGAACAGGCCGGCGGGGCGGCCAATGTCGGTTCGATGTCAGTTCGCTGACGGCTTTCGGGCCGGGGGCGCGAGCCGCAGTCCGTAGCCGCGGACCGAGGCGATGCCCACGTCGACGCCGGCCTGTTCCAGCTTCCGGCGCAGGCGGCGTACCGCGCTGTGGATCACTGTGGTGTCCACCCCGCAGGACGCTCCCCAGACGTCCCTGACGAGTTGCGGGAACGACACCACGCCGGTGTCCTCGCGGGCGAGGCGGGCCAGCAGCCCGGTCTCCTGGGCGGTCAGTTCCAGCGGAACGCCGTGCCACAGCGCCCGTTGCTCGTCCGGCCGGATCTCCAGATGGCTGACCCGGAGCGGGGCCGGCCGCCGGACCGGGTCCGCCGGCGGATCGCCGTCCATCAGGCGTCGGGCCTGGTCCAGGTCGCGGACGAGGAGGACCGGCAGATTGCTGTGCAGCAGTTCGTTGAGGTGCTCGACGTCGTCGACGGTGTCGGCGACGACCACCGCGTAGGCGTCCGGATGACGGACCGGCGGCTCCTGGGTGTGCGTGCTCACATCAGCTCCTCGGGAATGCACCAGGAGGGAAATCGGGCCGGGCGGGGCGGGTGGTGCCGGATGTTCTTCGCTGGGCGCCGACTGATGTGGCGGAAAATGAGACGTCCACGTCTCCACTGTCCTTCCCATGAAAAAGGGACCCCGTCGCAATTCCTGCGGACAGACACCTGGGACGGACCGACTCCGTTCGTCCACCCTGGTCATGAGGTGGCGTCAGGTACGTCGCGCAGGCAGTGCTGGAACGGTAGACGCTAGACGTGTTTTCGGCCATAGGGCGGGGAGTTGAGGAACTGTTGAGCTGATCGCGCCGGTCCGGGTCGGGTGATATTGCGGGATTCGGCGGGCAAGGGTGCCGGTGTGCGGAAATGGGAAAGGTGGTGCGCCCCGGAGAAGCGGGGCACACCACCTGAACACGACTCCGGTCACCGGGTTTTCACAGAACCTCCCGGTGCGCTGCGCGGCGCGGTCACAGCACGGCGCTCAGGAATTCCCGGGTGCGTTCGTGTTCCGGCTCGCTGAAGATCTGCTCCGGCGGGCCGAATTCGATGACCCGTCCCGAGTCGAACATCATCACGCAGTCGGAGATGTCCCGGGCGAAGTTCATCTCGTGGGTGACGCACAGCATGGTGATGTCCGTGGTGTGCGCGATGTCGCGCAGCACGTCCAGGACGCCGGCGACCAGTTCCGGGTCGAGGGCCGAGGTGACCTCGTCCAGCAGCAGCACCTGCGGGCGCATCGCCAGGGCGCGAGCGATCGCCACCCGCTGCTGCTGGCCGCCGGAGAGCTGGGTGGGGTACTTGTCGAGGTGCTCGGTCAGGCCGACGAGGTCGAGCAGTTCGCGGGCGCGCTCCTCGGCGGCGTCCTTGTCGAGGCCGAGGACGTGCACCGGTGCCTCGGTGATGTTCCGCAGCACCTTCATGTTGGGGAAGAGGTTGAACTGCTGGAAGACCATCCCGATGTTCTTGCGGACCTCGCGGATGTGCTTCTCCCCGGCGGGGACGAGCTTGCCGGCCTTCTCCTCGTGGGTCAGGAAGTGCGGGCCGACCTTGATGGTGCCCTCGTCCGGCTTCAGCAGCGTCATCAGCAGCCGCAGGATCGTGGTCTTGCCGGATCCGGACGGGCCGATGAGGGTGACGTGCTTGCCGGAGTAGACGGTCATGTCCAGCGAGTCGAGCACGGTGTGGGTGCCGAACCGCTTGGTGACGCTGTCGAAGCGGATCAGTTCGGCGTCTCCCTGCGTCTTCGTGCGGGAAGAGCCCCCGTCCGCGGGGCTGGCCTGGTCGTTCGGCGGTGTGCGGTCAGCGGACAAGACGACGCTCCAGGGCTCGCAGGAGGAGGGAGGTGGGGTAGGAGATGACCACGAAGAGGATGCCGACGACGGTGATCGGCTCCAGGTAGTCGAAGGTGGTCGCGCTGATGCTGTTCGCCTGGAAGAGCATGTCGGCGACGGTGATGCCGGCCAGCATCGGCGTGTCCTTGAACATCGCGATGACGTAGTTGCCGAGCGCGGGGACGACGCGGCGGAACGCCTGCGGCAGGATCACCGCGATCCAGGTGCGCCGGCGCGGCAGGTTCAGTGCGGTGGCCGCCTCCCACTGGCCGGGCGGGACGCCGTCGATGCCGGCGCGGTAGACCTCGGAGGTGTACGTCGAGTAGTGCAGGCCCAGGCCGATCACGCCGGTGGTGAGCGGCGCGAACGTCAGGCCCCAGCTCGGCAGGACGAAGAACAGGAAGAACAGCTGCACCAGCAGCGGGGTGTTGCGGATGAACTCGACGACGATGCTGACCGGCCAGGTCACCCAGCGGCTCGGGGAGCGCAGCAGCAGCGCCCACACCAGGCCGAGGGCGAACGAGACGAGGGAGCCGTAGATCGTCGCCTGGACGGTGATCCACAGGCCCTTGAGGAGGTCGGGCATGATGTCGCCGACGTAGCTCCATGACCAGTTGTTCACGGCTTTCCTCCGGTGGCCAGCGCCTCGGGGCCCTGCTGTTCGACGGGCAGTTTGCGGGAGAACCAGCCCTCGCCGCGGGGCACCGCCCGGCCGACCGAGGCCTTGGCGCGGCGTTCCAGCAGCCGCATGATCCGGGTCACCACGAACGCGACCGCGAAGTACAGGACGAGGATGATGCCGTAGACCTGGGCGCTCTGGCCGGTCGACAGCCGGGCCAGCTTGGCCTGGAAGGTGAGCTCACCGATCGACAGCAGCGAGGCCAGCGCGGTGCCCTTGAGGAGCTCGATCAGCAGGTTGTTGAACGGCGGCATCATCTCGGGCACGGCCTGCGGAAGTATCACCTTCCGCAGCCGCTGCCAGGGCGAGAAGCTCAGCGCGATGGCCGCCTCGCGCTGGGCGGGTGCCACGGCCTGGACGGCGCCGCGGACGATCTCGGAGCCGTACGCGCCGTACGACAGGCCGAGCGCCAGGGTGCCCGCCCAGATGCCGACGAGCTGCCAGCCGAGCAGGGGCAGTGCGAAGAACAGCCAGAACATCAGGACCAGCGCCGAGGTGCCGCGGAAGAATTCCACGTAGACGCCGGACAGGAAGCGCACGATCCAGAAGCGCGAGGTGCGGGCGAGGCCGATGCCGAAGGCGACGGTGGCGGCGAGGGCGGCGCTGTAGACCATCAGCTGGACGGTGATCCACAGCCCTTTCAGGAAGAGTTCCCACAGCGCAGAGGTCACTTCTTGCAGAGCTCCTTCGCCGTGAGGTCGGTCATGAACTCCTCGGTGAATCCGTACGGTTTGGCGATCCGCAGGAGTTCGCCGCTCTTCTTCATCTTGTGGAGTTCGCGGTTGAAGGCGTCGCGGAGCTTCGTCTCGCCGATGCGGAATCCGTAGCCGCCGCCGTCGCGCTGGAGTTTGCCGTCGACCTTCGGGGTGAAGGGCGGGGTCATCTCGACCTTGGGGTGCTGGCCGGTCTTGAGCGCCTCGATCATGGTCAGGGCGGTGCCGGCGAAGCAGTCGATGCGGCCGGCCTCCAGCGCCTCCATTCCGGCGATCTGGTCGCCGTAGGTCTGGATGTCGCCTTTGTGGACGCCGTTGCCGACCGCGTAGTCGATCTCCGCGTAGCCGATTCCGGTGCCCATGCGCAGGCCGCGCTTGGCGACGTCCGGATAGTCCTTGATCTTGTGCGGATTGCCCTTGGCGACGAGGAAGGAGTCCTTCGACTCGTAATCCGGGTCGGAGAACAGCACGGCCTGGCAGCGGGCCTTGTTGATGAACATGCCCGCGACGATCACGTCGTACTGGAAGGAGTGCAGCCCGGGCACCAGGGCGCCGAATTCGACCGGCACCGGCTCGAAATGCCGGACGCCGAGCCGCTGGAAGATGGTCTTGGCGACGGCGGGGGCCTCGCCGGTCAGCTCGCCCTTGCTGTTGATGGAGGCGTAGGGCGGCTCACTGGCGATGCCCATCCGGACGGTGCCCTTGCTGCGCAGGTCGTCGAGGAGGTGTCCGCCGTCGGTCGCGCCGCTGATGTCGACCCGGGAGCAGCCCGCGGTCGCTCCGAGGGCACCGGCGCCGAGCGCTGCCACCCCCGCGAGCAGCGATCGGCGGCCGATGCCGCGTGGCAATGTGCCGGTCATTTTTGAGGTGTTCCATGGTGGTGGAGCCATGGGCGCGCGGCTACCCGAACACCGGGCGGATATGCCGATCGTTTCCGGTCCTTGATGCAAGCCCGTCCGGGGCGTGTTCCGTTCATGTTCCCTGCTGGTCCGTAGTGTTCCGTACGCCGGTATTGCCCCCCTACGATCTGAGCATGACCGATCGCTTCATCGAAGTCTCGTTGGACAAGCGCGGCGTCAGCTGCACGGCCAAGTTGCTCGACGACCGCGCTCCGATCACCTGCGACGCCGTGTGGGACGCCCTCCCGCTCGGCGGCGACGTCTACCACGCCAAGTACGCCCGCAATGAGATCTACGCCCTCGTCGAGCCGTTCGCGCCGGAGGAGCCGCCGCTGGAGAACCCGACGATCACCCCGATCCCCGGCGACCTGTGCTACTTCACCTTCAGCGACACCCAGTTGGGCACCGCCTCCTACGGCTACGAGCGCGGGGCCAAGCACCGCGGCCGCGCCACCGTCGTCGACCTGGCGCTGTTCTACGAGCGGAACAACCTGCTGATCAACGGTGATGCGGGCTGGGTGCCGGGCATCGTGTGGGGCAGCGTCGTCGACGGCCTGGACCGGATGGCGGACGCCTGCCAGGACCTCTGGCGGGCCGGCGCCCTGGGGGAGACCCTCTCCTTCCGGCGCGCCTGAGGGACCGTCGCCGGCCGGCGCTCCTACGGGGCCGGGGGTGCGGGGATCGCCGCGGCCCCCGCCTCGTAGAGGGCGTGCGCGGCGCGCAGCACGAGCGCGTCGGCGTGCCGCGCGCCGACCAGCTGCACGCCGATGGGCAGCCCGTCGCCGTCCACCCCGCACGGCACGGTCGCCGCGGGCTGCTGGGTCATGTTGAACGGGTAGGTGAACGGCGTCCAGCCGGTCCAGCGGGTGTGGCCGGATCCGGCGGGCACCTCGGCGCCCGCCTCGAAGGCGGTGATCGGTTCGGTCGGGGTCACCAGCAGGTCGTAGGTGTCGTGGAAGCGGCCCATCGCCTGCCCCAGCGCCATCCGCGTGTCGACCGCCGCCAGATAGTCCAGCGCGCTGTATCCGGCGCCCTGCGCGACGATCTCCGCGAGCCCCGGGTCGAGCAGCGCCCGGTCCGCCTCGTCGAGGTGCTCGACGACCCGGGCCGCCCCGCTGAACCACAGGACGTGGAAGGCCGCCACCGGGTCCGCGATGCCCGGGTCGGCCTCCTCGACGTGCGCGCCGAGCCCGGCGAGCACCTCCACGGCCGACCGGACCGCGGCCGCCACCTCGGGGGCCACCGGCACGTCCCAGCCGAGTGACGGGCTGTAGGCCACCCGCAGTCCGGCGACCGGGCCGGTCAGCGCCGCCCGGAACGAGCCCGTGGCGGGCCCGAGCTGGGACCAGTCCCGCCAGTCCGCGCCGCCGATCACGTCCAGCATCAGCGCCGCGTCGGCCGCGTCCCGGGTCATCGGCCCGACGTGCGCCAGCGTCCCGAAGGGGCTCGCCGGATACAGCGGCACCCGCCCGTAGGTCGCCTTCAGCGCGAAGATCCCGCAGAACGACGCGGGGATGCGCACCGATCCGCCGCCGTCGGTGCCCAGGCTCAGCGGCCCGGCGCCCAGCGCCACCGCCGCCGCGCTGCCGCCGCTGGACCCGCCCGAGGTGCGCCGCGGATCGTACGGATTGCCGGTCACCCCGTGCCGCGGTGAGTCGGTGACGCCCTTCCAGCCGAACTCCGGGGTGGTGGTCTTGCCGAGGAACACCGCACCGGACTCGCGCAGCCGGGCCACCGACGGCGCGTCCTCCTCCCACGGCCCCTCGGCCCGCACGGTCCGCGAGCCGCGCAGCGTCGGGGTGCCCCGGGTGAGGATCAGGTCCTTGACGGTGACCGGCACCCCGTCCAGCGGCCCGGCCGGCGTCCCCCGGCGCCAGCGCTCCGCCGACTCCCCGGCCGCGGCCAGCGCCGGCTCCGCGTCGATCCGGGTGAAGCAGTTCGTGGCGGCCTGGGCGGCCTCGGCGCGTTCCAGGGTGGCCCGGGCGGCCTCGACGGGGGAGAAGGCACCGGCGGCGTAGCCGGCCGTCAGACGGGTGGCGGTGAGGTCGGCGAGGTGGGTCGGTTCGGTGGTCATCCGTCCTCCGAGCGTCGGCCGCCCCGGGCGGGACGGCGGGCGGGGGCGGGGCCGGCCGCGCCGGGCGGCGGGCGGCCCGCGCCGTCACTGCACCGGCACGTACCCGAGCCGTTTGTCGACCACGTTGGCGAGCGGCTCGCCGGCCGCCCAGCGGTCGAAGTTGTCCTGGAACTGCTCGGCCAGCGCGTCCCGCCAGCCCAGGGTGTCGCCGCTCATGTGGGGCGAGACGATCAGGTGCGGCACGTCCCACAGCGGGCTGTCCGCAGCCAGCGGCTCCTGCTCGAAGACGTCCAGCGCGGCCGCCGCGATCCGCCACTCGCGCAGCGCCGCGATCAGGTCCGGCTCGACGACCAGCGGCCCGCGCCCGACGTTGACGAACCGGGCCCGCGGCGGCATCAGGCCGAACGCCTCCTTGCCGAACAGGCCCCGGGTGGCGTCGGTCAGCGGCGCCGCGCAGACCACCCAATCCGCGTGCGGCAGCAGCCCGTTGAGCGCGTCACTCGCGTGCACCAGCCCGAAGTGCGGATCGTCCGGGCGCTCCCGGCGGCCGACCAGATCGACCTTGACACCCAGTGCCAGGAGGGTGGTCCCGATGGCCCGGCCGATCGGCCCGGAGCCGACCACCACGGCGCGGGTGCCGGCCAGCCGCAGCGTCTCGCGGTGCCGCCAGCGCCGCTGCCGCTGGAGCTCCCAACTTCCGTAGAAATCTTTGGCCATGGCGATCACCAGGCCGGCGACGTACTCGGCGATCGGCTGCTCGAAGACGCCCCGGGCGTTGGTCACCACCGTGTCGTCGGCGATCAGTGCCGGGCACAGCAGCTGGTCCACGCCGGCGCTCGCGGTGTGCACCCAGCGCGGTTTCGGGCCCCGCTCCGGCCACGCCTCGCGGATCGCCTCGGAGGTGAAGTCCCAGGCCAACAGCACATCGGCGGTGGGGAGTCGGCCGGCCAGGCCGGCCTCGTCGGTGAAGATCACCCGAGCCCGGCCGGTCAGCCGGTCGAGCGTGGGCGGCGGGTCGGATCCGAGGACGAGGACGGTGCTTTCGGACATGGCCAGAAACCGTTTCGGAAGGTGTGCCCACTTCATTGGAACAGGGCGCCGACAGATGCCTGAGATGCGAGGATTGACCACGCTAAGAAGTCGTATCTACCGTGTCAACAACGGCTCTGTCCCGACGTCCCGGCTTGCTCCGGCTGCACTTCCGCCACGGCCACCGGCCTGGTCATTCCAGCCCTTCGTTTCTTCTAGGGGCCCTTCAATGGACGTCTCTTTTCTGGGTGGCCCCCAGCCTCAGCTCGGTGTGGGCGTTGTCGCCCCTTTTGACTTCGCGCTCGACCGCGAGCTGTGGCGCTGGGTGCCCGACGACGTGTCCCTCCACCTCACCCGAACCCCCTTCGTGCCCGTCGAGGTGAGCCTCGACCTGGCCCGGCTGGTCAGCGAGCACGAAACGCTGGACGCCGCGGTCCAGGCGCTGTGCGCGGTGTCCCCGCAGGTCATCTGCTACGCCTGTACCTCCGGCAGCTTCGTCGGCGGGCTGGCGGGCGAGCGGGCGATGTGCGCCGCCATGGCACAGGCGGGGGACGTGCCCTCGCTCACCACCTCCGGCGCACTGCTGGAGGCGTTGCGGGAGATCGACGCACGGCGGATCGCCGTGGTCACCCCGTACACGAAATCGGTCACCGACTCCCTGGAGGACTATCTTGGCGAGGGGGGCATCACGGTCACCGGCCGGGCCTACCTCGGCCTGACCCGGCACATCTGGAAGGTGCCGTACCGCGACGTGGTCGACATGGCCCGGGCGGCCGTCGTCGGGTCCGCCGACGCCCTCTTCATCAGCTGCACGAACCTGCCGACGTACGACGTCATCCCGCAGCTGGAGGCGGAGTTGCGGATGCCGGTGCTGTCCGCCAATCAGGTGACGATGTGGGCGGCGCTGCGCGCCATCGGGGCCCGGGCGGTGGGACCGTACCAGGCACTGCTCGATCCGGTGGCGCGGCGTGGACCGGCCGCGATGACCGGTTGGGAGCCGCCGGGCGGCGGGCCGCTGTCGCCGGGCGGCGGGCCGCTGTCGCCGGGTGGCGGTGGGTCGCGGGCGACCCCGGAGGCCGCGTTCGCCGGACCGCCCGCACTTCCCGACGGCGAACCGGACGGCGTCGAGCCGCCCCTTGCGCCGCCCGAGGATCCGGGCCCGCTGCCCCCGGTTTGAGGTCGGTCCGAACCCGGCCCGGAACCGTACCGAGGATGCTGCCGGCGCCGCCCGTGGCGCCGGCCGCGCTCCTGCCCCGGCTCACCGCCCGCCCCGACCCCGCGCACCACCCGGTACCCGCAGCCGCACACCCAAGGGAGACCCGCATGGCATCGGTCGGCTTCCTCTACCCCGGCCACTCCGCGGAGGACGACTACCCCCGGCTCGAAACGCTCCTGGGCGGCGCGGTCCGCCTGCCGCTCGTGCACACCGACATCGGCGAGGACGCCCACCGGGCCGACGCGCTGCTGGAGATGGGCTCCGCGACCCGGCTGGCGGCCGGCGTCGACGAGCTGAAGGAACGCGGCGCCCAGGCCGTCGTCTGGGCCTGCACCAGCGCCAGCTTCATCTACGGCTGGGAGGGCGCCCACGAGCAGGTCCGCGAACTGTCCGCCACCGCCGGCCTGCCCGCCTCCAGTACGTCCTTCGCCTTCGCGCACGCCCTCCAGGCGCTCGGCGCCCGCCGGGTGGCGATCGCCGCGACCTACCCGGACGACGTCGCCGAGTACTTCCGGGCGTTCTTGAAGTCCGCCGGGGCGGAGGTGGTCTCGACCCGCGGCAGCGGCATCATCACCGCCGCCGAGGTCGGCACCTGGGGCCGCGAGGAGGTCCTCGCGCTCGCCCGGGCCGGTGACCACCCCGACGCCGAGGCCGTCCTGCTCCCCGATACCGCCCTGCACACCGCCGCCCATCTGCCCGCCCTCGAAGCGGAGCTGCGCAAACCGGTGCTCACCGCCAATCAGGTGACGGCCTGGGAGGGCCTGCGCCTGCTGGACCGGCTGCTGTGCCGCCCGGCCCTGGGCACGCTGTTCGCGCGGACCGCGGGGGACACCGCCTAACCAGGGTCTTCCCCTACGGGGATTCTCCGGGGCGGCCGCCGCCCGCCCCGGGAATAAGTGGAGCACCTCTCCGGTTGTCGCCGGGGCAGACCTGGCGACACGAGGAGAGGACCCGCACCGTGAGCGGCGAAGACGACAAGCGGACCGGCGGCCCGACGCAGCACGACGACGGCGACGGCATACGCGGCGTGGCCCGCGGCAGCGCGCCCGTGCCGCTGTCCGTGCTCGACCTGGTGACGGTCGGCGCCGGGCACACCGCCGCCGGCGCCGTCCGCACCGCCGTCGACCTCGCCCGTACGGCCGAACGCCGCGGCTTCCACCGCTACTGGGTCGCCGAGCACCACTCCATGCCCGGTGTGGCCTCCTCCTCACCCGCGGTGCTGCTCGCCCACGTCGCCGCCCACACCGAACGCATCCGGCTCGGCTCCGGCGGCGTGATGCTGCCCAACCACGCCCCGCTGGTCATCGCCGAGCAGTTCGGCACCCTGGAGGCGATGGCCCCCGGCCGGATCGACCTGGGCCTGGGCCGCGCGCCGGGCACGGACGGCGCCACCGCCGCGGCCCTGCGGCGCACCGAGCGGCTGAACGAGGGCGCGGAGGACTTCCCGCAGCAGCTGGCCGAGTTGACCCGCTTCCTGGACGACACCTTCCCCGACGGCCATCCGTACGCGCGGATCCACGCGGTGCCGGGACCGGTGCAGGCCACCTCGCCCGGCGGCGTGCAGTCCCCGCACCGCCCGCCCCTCTGGCTGCTCGGTTCCTCCGGCTTCAGCGCCCGGCTCGCCGGCTCGCTCGGCCTGCCGTTCGCCTTCGCGCACCACTTCTCCGCGGCCAACACCCTTCCCGCGCTCGACCTCTACCGCGCCTCCTTCCGTCCCTCCGAGGTTCTCGCCGAGCCGTACGCGCTGATCGGCGTCTCCGCGCTGGCCGCCGAGGACGAGCGGGAGGCCCGCCGCCAGGTCATGACCGGCGCGCTCGCGATGGTCCGGCTGCGCACCGGCCGCCCCGGCCTCGTCCCCAGCCCCGAGGAGGCCGAGGCGTACGCCTTCAACGAGCTGGAGCGCGGCTTCGTCGACAGCTGGCTGTCCAACGTCGTCCACGGCACCCCCGACGAGGTCCGCCAGGGCCTCGACGACCTCGCCAAGCGGACGGGCGCGGACGAGCTGATGATCACGTCCAACGCGCATGGCGGCGCGGCGCGGGTCCGCTCTTACGAGCTGATCGCCAATGCGTATGGCTTCGCCGGGTAGCCGTACGTTTTCGGCTTTCCCGCCGTGGGGGCTGGGGTTCTTCCGCCTTCGGCGGGGTGGGGTTTAGGGCCGGGGGCGCCCGCTTGGTGGGTGGTGCCGGGTTCGGCCCTCCGGCGCCTGTTGTGTGGACTGCTGACGCTTTACGTCCACACAACAGGCGCCTCCGGGCCGCCCCCTCCCGTCCGGTGGGGCGCCCCCGCCCGGGGAGGGGTTGAGGGCCGGGTTCGGCCGCGCCCGAGGCGCGGCCGAACCCGGCCCTTGTCATTTCCCCCACCGGGCGGGGGCGCGGTTACCGGCCGCAGGGTGGGGGCCGTAGGGGGCGGGTTTCCGGACGTAAAGCGTCAGCAGTCCGGAAACCCGCCCCCGGAGGACCACACCCGGCACCACCCACCAAGCGAGCGCCCCCGGCCCAACAACCCCCACGCCCGCCGAAGGCGGAAGAACCCCAGCCCCCACGGCGGGAAAGCCGAAAACGTACGGCGCTAAATAAAGAGCGCCGCGACCCGGTCCGGCGCTACGGGGCGAGAGTAGAGCCACCCCTGCCCCGTGTCGCAGCCGATGCGGCGAAGCCGCTCCGCCTGTTCGGCGCTTTCGACGCATTCGGCGGTGACCGTGAGCCCGAGACGGTGGGCGAGTGCCACCAGTGCCTCGACGATCATCTCGTCGGCCGGATTGGGGTGTTCCTGGGAGCGGAACCCGCGGACGAACGACCCGTCGAGCTTCAATACGGAAACCGGGAGGCGGCTGAGGTAGGCGAGGTTGGAGTAGCCGGTGCCGAAGTCGTCGATGGCGATCCGTACGCCCATGTCGCTCAGCGCCTGGAGGGCCTGGAGCGGGCGGCCGGCGGAGCCCATGACCGCCGACTCGGTCAGTTCCAGCTGGAGCAGCCGCGGCGGGAGACCGGTCTCGGCGAGGATCCCGGCGACGTCCGCGACCAGGTCGGAGTCCCAGACCTGACGTACGGCCACATTGACGCTGACGAACAGCGGCCGGCCGTCGGGGTGCGCCAGCTGCCAGGCGCGGGCCTGGTGGCAGGCGCGTTCCAGGACCCACCGGCCCAGCTCGACGATCGCGCCGTTCTCCTCCGCCAGCGCGATGAACCGATTCGGCGACAGCGTCCCGAACTGCGGGTGCCGCCACCGGACCAGCGCCTCCACGCCCTGCGCCCGGCCGTCCCCCAGTCCGACCAGTGGTTGGTACTCCAGGGTGAATTCGCCGCGGTCGACGGCCGGCCGAAGCGTGCTGGACAGCGCCTGGCGGGTCATCCGGTGGGCGTTGCGCTCCGGGTCGAAGAGCGTCCAGCGGGCCTTGCCGTCCTCCTTGGCCCAGTACAGCGTGGTGTCCGCGGCCTGCATCAGGCCGGTCGCGGTGGTGCCGCCGGCGGCCCGCTCCACCACGCCGATGCTGGCCGACACCGAGAGCCGCTGCCCGGCCAGGTCGAACGGGCGCTGCAGCGCGTCCAGCACGCACTGGGCCAGCTCGGCCAGCTGGTCGGTGCCGGTGGAGTCCTCCACCAGGAGGGCGAATTCGTCGCCGCCGAGCCGCGCCACCAGATGCCCGGTGCGGCCCGTGCCGCGGTCGTCGTCGGTCTCCGCGCAGCGCATCAGCCGCTGCGCCACCGCGCTGAGCAGCCGGTCGCCGACCCGGTGCCCGAGGGTGTCGTTGACGGCCTTGAAGCCGTCCAGGTCGAGGTAGCAGAGCCCGATCCGGCCGGTGCCGGTCGCGTCGAAGGCGGCCGTTTCCAGGGCGGCGGCGAGCCGCTCGAAGAACAGCGCCCGGTTGGGCAGCCGGGTCACCGGGTCGTGCATCTGCAGGTGTCGCAGCCGGGCGAGCAGGTCGTGGCGGTCGCTGATGTCGGCCACCGACAGCAGCATCCGCTCCTCGCCGCTGAGCGGTTCCGGCGTCAGCGGCTCGACCGTCACTTCCACCCATACGGAGTGCCCCTCGGGGTGTTTGAGGCGGCGGGTGCAGCGCAGCCGGTCGCTGCGGCCGCACAGCACCTCGCGGTAGGCGGTCCACACCCGGGGGTCGGCACCCAGGTCGGTGAGGTCCGCCGCGGTCGCCGCCACCAGGTCCTCCGGGTCGGCGCCGACCAGCTCGCCGAAGGCGGGGTTGGCGGCCAGGACCAGTCCGTCGCGGTTGAGCACGGCCATCGCCAGCCGGCCCGCGTGGAAGGCGGCGCGGTAGTCGCCGAGGGAGGCGGCGGAGTCGTCGTGGCGGCCGGCCGGGGCGTGCCGGGCGTCGCCGGATTCTTTGGTGGTGCCGTTACGTTCCGTCACTGAGGGCAGCGTTGCTCCGGGCGTGCGGCCCGGGCCGTCGGGGTGTCCGCTCACTGCTCGCTCCCGCTTGGCGCTTGTCTCGTGATGGAGGGGGGATCCCGCGCTGGAAAGTGTGGCGATCATAGAGGCTGGCACGAGGGCCGATCCAGCGACGCAGCCGTGCTCCCCGGCCCACATGACGGAACTTCAGCCATTTCTGCCCGGCTCTGTTCGCGGCGATTGCCCCGTTGGTCGATTGTGACTGTCCGTTACGGGGCGGTGGAGACGCGCCGATCACTCGTCTGGGCCCCGGAAACAGGACGAATAGCATTAAATCGCCACAGGGTAGATGAGGTCCCCGAATCCGTCCCTGGAGGTCCGTGTGCCGCGCGCCCAGACGCCCGACGGGGGCGACCGTCGCCGCCTGCGGCGCCTGGCGGCCGTGCTCACCGCGCTGAGTGCGCTGATCGCCACGTCCATCGTCGCCGGGCCCGCCACCGCCTCCGAGGCCGCCCTCCCCTGTGCGCTGGGCCGCAGCGAGGCCCACCACTCCGAGGGCCTGGACAGTTGGAACGGCTCCTACACCCGCCCGGACCGCCCGCTCGACGCGGTGCTGATCTACCTCTCCTTCCCGGACTCCCGGCCGGCCGCCGCCCCGCAAGCGCTGGCCCGCGACTACTTTCCCGCCACCTCCGCCTTCTTCGAGCGCGCCTCCTACGGCCGGTTCCGGCTGCGCCCGCACGTCCACCGCCCCTGGGTGCGGATGCCGCGCTCGTCCGTCTCGTACGGCATACAGCGCGACTGGGACGCCGGACGGCGCGCGGCCTACCTGCGCGACGCGGTCGCCGCCGCCGACCCCTCGGTGGACTTCGGCCGCTATGACGTGGTCTATTTCGTCGCCGATCCGGAGGCGCCCGGCGTCGATTCGGATGCCACCAAAGTGGTCAACCTCGATCAGCCGATGCATGCCGACGATCACGAGCTGCGCCGCTTCGTCACCGTCTTCGAGCAGAGCCCGCCGGACCGCAACGTCCTCGCACACGAGACCGGTCACGTCTTCGACCTGCCCGATCTGTACCACCGGCCGCAGAGCGGCAAGGGTGACTGGGACACCTATGTGGGGGACTGGGACCTCATGGGCAGCCAGTTCGGACTGGCGCCCGATCCCTTCGCCTGGCACAAGTGGAAGCTCGGCTGGATCGCCGACAACCAGGTTGCCTGCGTCGATCTCGCACACCCCGGCATGTACTCGCTCCGCACCCTGACCGCCCCCCTCGAACCCCGCGGGCAGCGCCGTCCGCGGCTGCTGGTGCTCCGCACCGGCCCCGACAGCGCGCTCGCCATCGAGGCGCGCAGCGCCCTGGGCAACGACCGCTCCCTGTGCAGCGAGGGCGTCCTCGCCTACCGCATCGACAGCGCGACCGCCTCCGGCTCGGGCCCGGTACACGTCCTCGACGGCCACCCCACCACCTCCGCCTGCTGGGGCACCTCCGTCTACCCGCCGCTCGCGGACGCGCCCCTGGGCGTGGGGGAGAGCATGGACGACGCGAAGGACGGCGTACGGATCCAGGTGGCCGGGCGGACCGGCGACGGCGACTGGGCGGTCAAGATCGGCCGGGGGTGACGACAGGGGCGTCGTTCCGCGCCCATGACGAAGGCCCCCACCTGAGGTGAGGGCCTTCGACCGTCTGTGCGCCGCCAGGGACTCGAACCCCGGACCCGCTGATTAAGAGTCAGCTGCTCTAACCAACTGAGCTAGCGGCGCCTGCTGACGGGGAAAACATTAGCATCCTGATCGGGGAGGACAAAAATCGGTTTCCCGCTGCCCTAGGCCAGCGCCGAAACGCGGGGCTGACCTGCGGCTTCCGCTGCCTCCCCGGCCGCCGGGCGGGCCGCGCGGACACAGGCCCACAGCAGCACGTCCGGCCCCGGCAGCCAGGGCCGGCGGACGTCCGGCGCCACCAGCCACCGGGAGCCCGCGACGGAGTCGTCGTCGGCCGGAGCGGTGCGCGGACGCGGTGCGGTACGCGGGCCCGTACGGGTGGCGGGGGCGGCATGCGGGTGCAGCGGCGGGATGGTCACCGCGTCCCCGCTGCCGTGGCACAGCAGCGGCGGGACGGCCGCCGCCCACTCCTCCCAGACCAGCAGCGCCGGCAGCCGCTGGGCGGTGCCCGGCGTGGCGAACAGCAGGATCCGCCCGCGGTGCGCGGCCACCGGCCCGGAACCGGGGCCGGCGGACCAGAGCCGGTCCACCATCCGCCGCCCGAACAGCGCCGGGGCGTTGATCACGTCGAAGGCCGTCCCGCACGGCAGCACGCTCGGCGCTTCCGGCCGCAGCGCCCACAGGGCGTGCAGGTCGTCCGGGTGGGGGCTGGCCGAGGCGAGCCAGTCGGCGCCGGCGAGGGTGACGTACGACGTGGCGGGGTGGGCGGGGGTGCGGGGGAGGTCGGGCAGCCGGTCACTCATGGGAACAGGTCTACCGATACGGGCCGTACCGGCTCGGCTGATTGGTGGAAACCGGGACGGCGTGGCACGGGACCCGGTACCTTGCCCCGTCGCATATGCCAGCGGCTCATGGTTGGTGACCATGAGCCGTCGTGGGGCGTCTGTGATGGATGTGAACGAGCGGACGGGTCGGCCCGCGGAGGCCGGTCGTCGGACGGGTCGGTGCGCGGACGGGGTCAGTCCATGTCGCCGAGCAGCGTGCCGCCGCTCCGCATCAGGCTGCGGCCGAACTCGATCATCTTCTGGGCGTAGTCCTCGGTCCACTCGGCCTGCTCGGCGAGCACGGCCAGCGGCAGCCGATCGAACCGGCTCGGGTCGGCCAGCTGGGCGGCGGCCAGCGCCTGGAACTCCGTGGCGCGGTCGGCCGCGGCGCGGAAGGCCAGGGTCAGCTCCGTCGCGCGGCTCAACAGCTCGCGCGGGTCCTCTATCGACTCCAGGTCGAAGAAGTGCTCGGGGTCGGCAACGGCCTCGGGTGGTTCGAAGAGCAGCTGCGCGGGCTTCATGCGCCGTGGCCTCGGTGCCGTACCACGGGGGTCGGGAGCCGGTCGCGGCTCGGACATGTACGTACCTCCAGATCGTGTGCCGCATTCCATTGTCCCGCCTCGCGCAAGTGCGCCCTGGGGCGTGAGGTGCACGGAGGGGGCGCCGGGGGTCCGCCGGGCCCGTTCCGCCCGGCCCGAGGGCCCCCGGTCTCACGGCCGCCAGGCCACCCGGTGCTCCTGCAGGTGGGCGAGGACGGCGTGGTTCGCCTCCCAGCCGTCCGGGAACTTCACCGTGACGCCCAGGCTGACCGGCTCCGTCGAGGGGTGCTCGTCGAGGAGGTCCGCGACCCCGGCCCGGCAGACCACGATGCAGGCGTGGCGGTGCCGGGACGCGAGCACGCACAGCCGGCCGGTCTCCAGATGGAACGCGGTGGCGTCGGGCCGCCCGGAGAGCGGGTGCAGGACGACCGTGACGTCGAACTCGCGGCCCTGGAGGCGGTTGGCGGTGTCCACCGTGACGTCCGACACCCCGAGCTCCGCGAGGGCGGCGCGGACCGCAGCGGCCTGGTCGCGGTGGGCCGTGCCGACCGCGATCCGGGCGGCGGTCAGCGGCGTCGGCTCCGGCGCGTGCTCACCGCTCGCCGCGCCGCCGCGGTCCAGCAGCCGCCGCACCACCAGGGCCACCGCCCGCACCGCCTCCGGGTCCGTCCGCGGCGTACGGCGGGCGGGCAGCTCCAGCAGGCCCCACCCGGACTCGGCGGCCTCGTCCAGGACCCGGTCCACGCCCGAGCCGTCGCCCGGCACCCCGAACGCCAGCCGGCGCTCACCGGGCCCGGTGCCGCTGCGGAACGGCGTGTACGGGTAGAACGCGGCCGAGACCAGCGGGGCGGCCGAGGCGGGCAGCCGCCAGGAGACCGGGAGGCGGTGCTGCGGCAGGTCGGGGTTGTGCGCGAGGAGGGTGGAGACGGCGCTGGCCGACGGGTCGTACGTCAGCCCGGCCCACTGCTCGGCGCCGACCACGCTGAACGGGTCCAGCTGCCCGGGGTCGCCCACGAACAGCGCCCGCTCGAAGAGCCCGGCCACGCTCAGCAGCGCGTCCGACCGCATCTGGTACGCCTCGTCCACGATGGCGTGCCGCCACGGCTCCTCGACCTTGGTGTAGGCCCACTTCGCGGCCGTCGACACCACGACGTCCAGCCCGGCCAGATCGGCGATCTTCGCGGACGTACGGACCGCCGGCAGCTCGGCCAGCGCCGGGTCGAACGCGCCGGGCTCACTGCTGTGCAGCCGACCGACCGGCAGCTCCGGGTCCTTCTCGGCGAGCCGCAGCACGAGGTCGTCGACCTGGGCATTGGTCTGCGCGACGATCATCAACGGGCGCCCGGCGGCGGCCAGTTCGCGGGCCGCGCGGACGACCAGGGTGGACTTGCCGGCACCCGGCGGGGAGTCGACGACGACGCCGCGGCGGGTGCCGTGCAGCGTGTCGCGCAGGATCGCGTCGGTGGCCGCCGCGGCCGCCACGGAGGGATCGGCGTCCCGGGCGCCGGCGCCGGCGGTGGGGGGCGGGTCCTGAAGGGCCGTCATTCCGCGGTGATCTCCCAAGGCGTGGCGGGCAGGGCGGTCCGGGGGCGGGTGCGGGTCACAAGAAGTCCTCCGCGGTCACCGGGTCGGCGGTCTCGTGCGGGGCGTCCGTGGTGGCGGAGGGCGGGCCGCCGTGGGTCCACGGGGTGTCCTCCGGGTCCGGGAGCTCCGGGCCGCCGCGCGGGGCGTGTTCGAACAGCGTCCAGCAGACCGTGTCCGCGGGCTCCGGCACCGAGCCGGGCTCCGGGGTCCGGCTCCGGCCCATCCCACCGGTCAGCCGCACCACCAGCACGTCCGGTTCGCCCGGCGCGTACGCCACGAACTCGGCGGGCTGGGTGCGGCCGTCCGCCAGCGGGCGGTAGAGCTTGGCGCCGCCGGACAGCAGGGGGCGGTCGGCGGTGCGCAGCGTCACCAGGGGGCGCGGCATCGGGCGCTTGCCCTCGGACATCGCCATCTCCACGGCGGTCACCGTGCCCGCGAACGCCTCCCCGGCCAGCCGGCGGCCCGCCATCACCAACGGGTCGTCCAGCGCCTCCTGGGCGTCCAGCTGCGCCTGCGCGGTCTCCCGGGCGGACAGCTTCTGCGCGGCGGTCACCGCGTCGTCCCGCCGGGGCTGCGGCGGCTCCCCGGCGCGCACCCGGTCGCGGTGCGCCGTGTACGACCAGCGGTCGCGCTTCCAGCGGTCGGCGACCCGGGCGCCCTCGGGGAGCGCCCGCAGCAGGTCGAGGCCGCGCCAGACGGCGTCCCAGGTCGGCCGCAACTGCCCCTCGATCAGGGCGCGCAGCTCCTCCTCGGCGCCGGTCAGCCCGGCGTCGTAACGGGCCATCGCGGGCGCGAGGAGGCGGTTGTCGAACGCCGGGTCCGTGGCCGGCCCGGCGGGCGGGCACCGCAGCTGGCCGTCGGCGTCGCGCGCCGACTCGGCGAACTCGGCGGCCTCCTGGCCGGACCTCCCCGGCGGCGGGTCGATCCAGGCGAGCAGCGCGCCCAGGTGCTGGTCCTCCAGCACGCTCTGGCCGGTCGCCCAATGGCGGGCCAGCAGCCCCGTCATGGGGAGCAGCAGACCGGCGCCGGGGACCCGCGCACGCTCGCCGAAATGCGTCAGCCAGCGGCCCAGCAGCGGGACGTGCGGCGGCGCGGGATGGGCCGCCTCCGGTTCCTGCTCGGCGGTCCGCCGGAACCGCATCGAGCGGCCCAGCAGCCGGACGTACTCCACACCGGCCGCGCTGGGGACGATCAACTGCGGGGCGTCCGCGCACAGTTCGACCTGCACCGGGACCTTCTTGCCGGTCTCGGGGTCGGTCTCCTTGCGCTCCTCCCACTCCACGGCGTCGGCGAAACCGTCCACGTACGGGAGCACGGTCTCGGCCAGTTCGGCGAGGAACGCGAACCGCAGATCGCGGTTGCGCGGCTGCGGGACGGCCAGCAGGGCGGGCTTCTCGCGGTCCGTGCCGACCAGCGCGCCCAGCGGGGCACCGGCCTCGCCCGCGGTCGTCAACGGCACGAGGACCAGCGGGCTTTCGGAGAGATGGCGGTGCCGGACCGTGCAGCGCGGGCGGGCGCGGCCGGCGGCCACCGCCTCCATCCGGGCCAGCGTCTCGATCAGCGACATCTACGCCTCCTCCGCTCGCGGGTGGGGCACGGCGGGCCCTTCCGCCGTCGCCCGCGGTACGTAGGGTCCGTCCGCCGGCGTCCGCGGTACGGCGGCGGCCGCCAGTGCCTCGGCGCGCAGCGCGGCGGCCCGGCGCAGGGCGAGGACGGCCGGGTCGTCGGGGCCGGCCGGGGCATCGGGCCCGGTGGGGTCATCGGGCCCGGTCGGGGCATCGGGCCCGGTGGGGTCATCGGGCCCGGTCGGGGCGTCGGAGCCGGCCGTATCGCCCGGGCCGGCCTCCGCACGCGGGCCCTCGCACGGCGTGCCCGGAGGCCCGTCGCTGCCCGGGCCTTCGGGGCGGGCCGCCGCCAGCACCTCCTCGATGGTGCGCAGTCCGCCCAGCTCACCCCGGACGCCGCGGCCCAGCGCCTCCACCGCGCCCTCCTGGCGGGCGTGCTTGCGGCAGTGGAAGGCCAGCTCGCAGGCGGCCAGGCACTCGGGGGCGTAGGCCGCGCCGACCGCCCCCACGGCCGCGGCCAGCTCCTGTGCCGGGCGGGTCGGGGTCTTCCCGTCGTCCGCCAGCCGCAGGTCGAAGGTGGTCCCCTCCGGGAGGGCGGCGGCGATCTCCTCGACCCGGGTGAGGCGCGCCAACTGCCGTCGGGTCGTGGCCAGTTGCTTGCGGATGTCGACGGGCGCGGCCGTGGGGAGGTTGGAGAAGTCCTTCGGGCACACCAGCAGCACCCGGTCGCGGACCCGCACCGCGCGGCCCGTGTGCGCGGCGGCGTGCGCGGCGACCGGCTCCAGGGCGAGGACGTACACCGCCGCCTGGCGGGCCGCGGCGCCCACCTTGGCGGCGTCCGCCGAACCGTCGATCACCGGGAAGGACTTGATCTCCACGACCGTCCAGCTGCCGTCCGGATGCACCACCACCGCATCCGGCTCCACATAGGCGGGCGAGCCGGCCACGTCGACCGCCAGCATCGGATGATCGAGCAGCGTCCACCCGCCGGCCGCGGTCGCCTCCCGCAGCGCCAGCGCCGTACGCGCCGCGCGGCCCTCCGGCCCCGCCGCGGACAGGTCGGGCGTGGCCACCGCCCCGGGCCCTTCCGGCTCGGGCGGCGGGCTCCCCGGGTCGAGCCGCTCCCGCACCAGCCGCAGCAGCTCCGCGCCGCCGTCCGCCTTCACCCGGGCCTCGAAGGCGTTGCCCCGCACGAACGCGAACTGCGACTGCCCGTACCCCGTCGGCGAACCGAGGGCGCCGGCCAGCGCGCCCTTGTCGACACCCGCACCGTCCAGCAGCGCCCGGCGCCGGCAGCCGGGATTGGCGGCCAGCGCGGCGAGCGCCCGGGCGTCGAGCGACCGGGGGCGTACGCCGGGACCGCGCAACTCGCTGAGCCTCTGGCGCAGGCTCGATGACGGCAGCGCCTGCCCCACCGGAGGACCGGCCGCCACGGCTCGACTGTCGCGGAAAACGTTCACCTGCCGAAGTCTCGCATCCGGCACTGACATCCAGCACAGGCATCCGGCACTGACATCCAGTGCAGACATCCAGCACAGACATTCAGACCTGGCATCGGGCGTGGATCTGGCTTGGCACGGGTGGGTGGGGCGGAGGCGCGGGCCGCGGGAGGGGGGCGGGGAAGGGGGCCGGGTGCGGCGAGGGAGGGGCCGGAGGCTTCCCCCGCCCCCTCCCCCTCTCCCCCTTCGGGGGAGGGGGCGGGGGGTGGGTTCGGGGGTGGGGGGAAGCGGAGGCGCAGCGCACGGCCCCGGCGGGCGAGCGCGAGGTGCCTGTGCCCTGACCGCGTACGACCTGCGCCCCTGACCGCGTACGACCTGCGCCCCCGAGCACGGACGCCCTGCGCACCCGGCCGCGGACAAAACGCCCCCATGGGCGATGATGGAAAGCCCGCGGTCAATGCCGCCCGCGCCGATAGATGATGAGTACGTGGCCGAGCGATCGGCGAAAGGTGCGACCCATGGCAGCGCGCATAATCCTGGCCCGGCACGGGAAGACCGAGTGGTCCGTTTCCGGCAGGCACACCGGGCGTACGGACATCCCGCTGCTGGACGAGGGCCGGCGCGGCGCGAAGCTGCTCGGGGAGCGGCTGCACCACGCGCCCTGGGACGGCCTGCCGGGCGTCGAGGTCCGCACCAGCCCCCTGGTGCGCGCGAAGGAGACCTGCGAGCTGGCCGGTTTCGGCGACCGGGCGCAGGAGTGGGACGCGCTGATGGAGGTCGACTACGGCGCGTACGAGGGGCTGACGCCCGCCCAGATCAAGGCGGGGCGGCCGGGGTGGCTGATCTGGCGGGACGGTGTGCCCGAGGGCGAGACGCTGGCCGAGGTCTCCGCACGGGCGGACGAGGTCGTCGCCTGGGCGCGGTCGGCCGACCGGGACGTGCTGGTCTTCGCGCACGGGCACATCCTGCGCACCCTCGGCGCCCGCTGGCTGGGCCTGGACATCTCGTTCGCCGCCCGCATCCGGCTGGAGCCGACGTCCCTGTCGGTGCTCGGCTGGGCCTACGGGGAGCCGGCGATCGAACGCTGGAACGACACGGGCCACCTGGGCTGACCCGCCCCCTCCGATTCGCCCACCGGTGCGCGCGCCCGCAGGCCCGTACGACGGCCGGTTCGCATGACGACACGACCGCGGGTCCACCCGACGGCTGGTCCGCCCGGCGGTAGGTCCGTGTGCCCGCAGGCCCGTACGACGGCCAGCCCGCACGTCCGCCGTCCGCCCGCCGGCACGACCGCGGGTCCGCACGACCGCAGCCCCTGCCCGTAGTGGGACCTAGCCCACCCCGACCACCTCCGCCGCCGCCTCGCCATCACCCGCCGCCTCACCATCCCCCGCACCCGCACCCGCACCCGCCGTCGCGTGCCGGGACAGGAAGTCGGCGACCGGGGGGAGGGTGTGGTGGGGGCGGAGGGTGTGGGCGGTGGTGGCGAGCAGGGTGCGGATGCGGGCGGAGCGGACCTCTTCGAGGAGGGCCAGGACGCGCAGGCCGGCCGCGGCGGCCTCCTCGGGGGCGCCGTCGGCGGCGAGGTCGGCGGCCAGTTCCGCGGTGAACAGCGCGATGTTGCGGGTGAAGTGCGGGTCCTGGAGGGCCACCGCGCGGTGCGCGTGCTCGGCGGCGCGTCCGGCGTCGCCGAGGGCCGACCAGCACTGCGCCGTGAGGCCCGCCAGTTCGGCCTCGCCGTAGAACGTCATCCACTCGGGGTCGCCGTCCCGCGGCCCGGCGGCGAACAGCCGCTCGGCACGGGCCAGTGCCTGTTCGCAGCCGGGACGGTCCGCCAGCCCCGCCCAGCCGCCCGCCTCGCGCAGCGCCAGCAGGGACAGCAGCCGCGGCGAGGCGAGGTGCTTGGCGGCCTGCTGCCCGGCCTGCGCGGCGCGCACCGCCTCGCGCGGGCGGGCGGCGTCCCGGGCGAGGAAGGCGGTGTTGCAGAACGCGTGCGCCTCCAGGGCGGCGTCGCCGCAGACCCGGGCGGTGGCCAGCGCCTCGGCGTAGTGGGAGCGGGCGTCGTCGAAGCGGCCGGAGTCGTGGGCCAACCAGCCGACGGAGATGGCGAGTTCACCGGCGCCGGTGTGCAGCCGGTCGGAGACCGAACGGTGCCGGACATCGGCCTCCAGCAGGTCGTAGGCGGCGCGCAGCGGCTGGGTGGCGCGGTGGTAGATGCCCTCCGCGCCGTGCCGGTCGTCCAGCAGCCGGATGTACCGGACGGCCTGTTCGACGGCGGTGGCCTCGGCGGCGCCGGCGCGGCCGCCGGCCGGTGGGCGCGGCGGGGGCACCCGGTCGGATGCGGCAGCGGCCTCGATGGGGTGCAGGGCGGCGAAGCCCAGGGCTGCCGCCGGGCCGCCGGTGATGAACGCGCGACGCAGCACGTCGCTCTCCTCGCAGATCTGGATACGGGTATCGCGGTGGTCGGGGTCGGTTGCCAGGGGCGCGGCGCTGACCGCCGCCGTACGCGCCCCCCGTCCGCGTACCGCCTCGCGCGGCGCGAAGCCCATGTCGGGCAGCGTCAGCCCGGGGAACATGTGCCGGAACACCCGCTCGTAGGCGTAGTTCGGACACCGGATCTCCCCGGACTCGACGCGACCCACATAGCGGGCGTCGCACGAGACCTGCTCACCGATCTCACGGGCGGACCGTCGGACCGCCGCCGCGAACTCGCCCGGGGACAGCCGGCCGCGCAGCTGTCGGAAGGCGGTGTTCGGGCGGGCGGGTACGGTACGGGACGACGCTGATCGTGCTGCTGGCGACGCCATGGCGGACCCTCACCGTGCCCTCTCCGTGCCATCTGTGTGGCGATGCCGCGTCTGGCGGTGCGGCGGGACGACCGTACCGGCTGTGACGACACCGATACGCACAGTTTGGCTACAAACCGGATATCTCACGCGTGATCTGCCATGAACTGCCATCCTTTGCAGCGTTACGCCGCCGTAGCTGTTGACACGCCCGACCGTTGAATTCGGTGTAAAGGGACTGCAGGTGCAGGAGGAGGGGTTTTCCGTGTGGGAGACCGGCGTGAGCAGGGGCGGCAACGGTTCCGCGGGCCAGGCCGGCGGCCCGCGGAGGCAGGTCGTGCCGGGCGGGACGGCCGCCGTTCCGGTGCAGCCCTGCGACCTCGTGACGGTGCCCGCCCGGCAGGGGCTGGAGGCCGTGGACATCCTGCGGCTGCGGGACGGGGTGGGCCCGGTGCTGCACGACGGGGCCTGCGACACCCTCGGCTTCCTCGTACCGCCGGGCACGGCCGCCGGCTGGGACGTGCCGGGCAGTGCCTGCACCCAGACCTACGGGCGGGGGGTCCTGCCGGGCGCCGCGGGCGGTGACGGCGAACCGGCCGAGCCGCCGGTGACCGGGACCGGCTGGCTGGTGCCGCCGGAGGGCGCGGGGGCGGCCGCCACGGACCCGGTCGTGCTGCGGGCGGCGCTCGGGGAGGCGGCGCGGACGATCGCGGCGGTCGACCGCTGTCAGTGACCCCCGCGGGGGAGCGTGGCGGAGCGACGGACCCACCGCGACGGAGACCCACAGCGACGGATGAACGACGTGCAGGGGCTGCCCGGTTGTGCCGGGCGGCCCCTGCCGTGTGCCGTTCCGGTGTGTCGGGCGGCGGGCCCGTCTAGACGGCGGGCTCGTCGGCCGGGGCGTCCGGGACCGGACCGCCCGCGGGAGCCGGGGTGGTGGCCCCGGCCGGGCGGGGGATGGTGGCGGTGCCCTGCCGGTCGCCGAGCCTGCGCCGTACGCCGCGGACCACCCGTGCCGCGGTGAAGGCCGCGCCGTGGACGAAGCGCATCGACGGGCCGAAGGACGGCGCGGTCAGCAGGCCGGCGAAGAACAGGCCGGGCCAGGAGGACTCGAATCCGGGGCTCAGTTCGGGGGCACGGCTGCCGCCGATCGTCCGCAGGGTCGTGCGCACCCGGGGGTGGAGCAGCCGCAGCCGTCCCACGTCAGGGGTGAAGCCGGTGGCGGCCACCACATGGTGGGTGTCGAGGGTTTCGGTACTCCCCTCCGTATGGGTGAGATGGAGCCGCACGCCGTCGCCGTGCGGGACCGCGGCCCGGAGCCGGTGGTGGAGCAGGAGTGGTACGGCGGATTCGAAGCGTTCGCGCAGCCACCAGGCGCCGGCCGGGGCCAGCGCGTTCTCGGCGAGCCGTACCCGGGTCGGCGACGGCAACCGGCGTACCGCCCAGGGGAGTTGGGACCACGCCCAGTTCGGCCAGCCGATGCCGAGGGCGCTGTGCGGGTCGCGCGCGGCGCGCAGCCGGCCGCGGTCGAGGGGCTGCGGCGGGGCGTTCCAGCGCAGCCGGTCGGCGCGGGCGACGACGTGGGCGCGGGCGCCCTGCTCGGCGAGCAGGGTCGCGGTCTCCAGGGCGCCCTGGCCGGAGCCGATGACGGTGACGTGCCGGCCGGTGAAGCGGGACAGGTCGTGGTGGTCGCTGCTGTGCGAGGCGAGTTCGGCGGGCAGGTCGAGCAGCGGCCAGGGGCGGTGGGCGAACGGCGGCAGGCCGACGGCGAGGACGACCGTGCGGGCCGCGATCAGCTCGCCGGTGTCCGTCGCCACCCGGAAGCCGTCGTCGCCGTCCGGGCGGACCGCGGTGACGGTGGTCTCGTCGATCTGCGGTACGGCCCGTTCGGCGAACCACCTGCCGTACGCGGTGAAGGTGTCGAGGGGCAGCGGGACGCCGTGCTCGGCGGTCAGGTCGTGGGCGGCGCAGTAGCCGGCCAGGGTGTGGCCGCCGGTGGGGGAGGAGAGGCTGGAGGCCCAGGGCTCGGATTTGAGGAGCATGCCGGCGGGCATGTGGTCGCGCCACGAGGCCATCGGCCGGCCCAGGACCCGCAGCCGCAGTCCGGCCGCCGCCGCGTGTGCGGCGATCGAGAGTCCGTAGGGGCCGGCGCCCACCACCACGAGGTCGTACATGGGTGTCTTCCTGCTCTTTCTGGTTGCTGATTTCCGGTTGCGGGTTGCGGGTTGCTGGTTGCTGGTTACCGCTCGTCGGTCGTCGAAGGGGTTGGCGTCGAGCCGCAGCAGCACGACGGGCACCTCGGTGTCGAGCGGCGGGCCGGCCGGCGGCGTGCCGGGCGACGGCGTGCCGGGCGGGGCATGGCGCGGAGTCCTTCGCTTCGCTGTTCGACGGACCTTCGATGGGCCTTCCATGGGCGTTCGATGGACCGGGTGGGGGACCGGGGGGCGCCAATGGGCTACCGGAATGCGTTCCGGCGCGGCGTCCGGGCTATCTCCTTGGTGCCGTCTTGGGACGCGTCCTGAACGGCCGTCATGTGTCAGCGCACCGGACCGCGGGCGTCCGCGGAGGAGCCACCGGAGGCACCATGTCCCAGCGCAACCGGCGGAGGGCGGCAGCCACCGCGGCCGGCGCGCTGCTGGCGTGCCTGCTGGCCGCCGCCCCGGTGGTGTCCGCGGCCGGACCGCCGCCCCCGGTACCGCTGGGGGCGTTCCTCGGGTCCGACGCCCGCGGGGTGCGGCGGATGACGGCGCTCCGGCAGTGGCTCGGCGGCACCGACGTCCGGGTGGGCCACACCTACCTGCCCGGGAACAACTGGTCGGACATCGAGGGCGACCCGGCGTTCCTGTGGCCGTGGACGGTCTGGCGGCACGGGGCGCCCGGCCGGCTGTTCGTCCTGAACGTGCCGATGATGGCGCCCGACGAGGCGCGGCTGCCGGACGCCGAGGTGCGCCGGCTGCTCGGCACCGCCGCGGCGGGAGCCTTCGACGGGCACTTCCGCACCCTCGCCCGGCGCCTGGTCGGTGCGGGCCTGCCGGACACCGTGCTCACCCTCGGCTGGGAGATGAACGGCATCACCTACACCCACCGCTGCGCGCCCGACCCCGCGGCGTGGAAGGCGTACTGGCGGCGGATCGTCGCCGTGATGCGGGCGGTGCCGGGGCAGCGGTTCCGGTTCGACTTCGCGCCGAGCCGGGGGCGGGACGCGATCGGCTGGACCCTCTGCTACCCGGGCGACGACGTCGTGGACGTCCTCGGCATGGACTCCTACGACCAGCCGGCCGGGGAGAGCTTCGACGCGATGGTCCGCGAACCGTACGGGCTCAAGGCCCAGGTGGACTTCGCGGCCGCGCACCGGAAGCCGATCTCGTACCCGGAATGGGGCCTGTTCCGCAACGGCGACAACCCCGGCTTCGTGACCCGCATGCTGGACTGGATGGCGCGGCACCCGCCGCTCTACCAGACGATCACCGACTACTGCCCGCACGGCGTGTGGCAGTGCCGGGCCAACCCGCGCGCCGCGCAGGCGTACCGGCAGGTGCTGTACGGCGTGCCGGACGCGGCCGGGCCCACCGGGACGCCGCCGCCCGTTCCGGCGCGGCCTGTCGGATAAGCGGTGGTCCGGGGAGGTCATGGCCGGCCGGCGCCGCTCGCCCGTACGGCGCCGAGCCGGGTCCGCAGGCCGCGCAGCGAGGTCATCCGCCCGCGGGCCAGGCCGGCGGCCCACGTCCGGCAGGTGATCCGGGCGGCGTACAGCCCGAGCGCGGGCGCCTGCGCGCGCCGGGCCAGCAGCAGCCGCTGGTTGGTCACCGGCACCGGCCGCCAGTGCAGCTTGTACGGCTCGGTGCCGCGCAGCAGGCTCAGCGCGCCGCGGCCGGTGTCCACCACGTGGCGCGCGTCGTGGCGCATCAGCATCGTGGTGATGTCGACCTTCCGGACGCGGAGTTCGGGATCGGCGCCGTAGAGGTAGCCGCCGGCCAGGTCGGCGGACATCAAGAGGATGTCGGCGGCCATCACCCGGCCGTCCAGCCGGTACTCGGTCAGCACCGCGTCGCCGCTGCCGACCATCTCGCGGGTGGCGCGCGCCAGATGGGCGGCGAACCGGGGCCGCAGGTGCTCCGGCGTCACGCCCCGGCCCTGCCACTGCAGGCCGTGCAGCCGCAGCATGTTGCGCACCGAGGAGGGCACGTCCCCGGCCGGGACGGTGCGTTCCTCGATGCCCAGCGCGTCGAGCCTGCGGAGCTTGGCGCGGGCCCGGCGGGCCCGGGGCCCGGCCAGCCGGCCCACCAGGTCGTCCATCGGCATCCCGGGCAGTTCCAGGGTGACCGAGTCGGCGAGCCGGCGGCGCGGGCCCGGCCAGGCCGCGTACAGGTGCTCGGCGGCGGCGCCCGGCCGCACCTCGCGCAGGTCCACCAGCGCGCCGCGGGCCGCCCGGTGCACCCCGGCGGCGAGTTCCGCGGCCGCCGGCCCGGGGCAGGAGTCGTCCAGCAGGACGTCGGAGAAGTCCGAGATGGAGCCGCCGAGCGGCACCAGCACGGGCAGCGGACGGTAGGTCAGCATCAGCGGCGCCGCCGCCACCAGCCGCCCGCCGCGGCGCACCAGCACGATCCGCAGCCGCCCCGGCGTCCCGTACGACAGCCACCACGAGTGCAGCCAGGAGTGGCTCTGGAACGGGGTGGCCGCCCGGCAACGGCCGTGCAGCGCCCGCCAGTCGACGGCCAGCGCGGCGAACGCGGCCGGGTCGCGGCAGACCGTCGTGGTCATCGCACCGCGTCCTCGGCGGCCGGTACGGCGCCCGCCTCGACCGTGGCGTGGGCCGGGGCCGGGACCGATCCGCCGGCCCGTACCGCGGGGCGCCGCTGGCGCGGCCGGACCAGCAGCACCAGCCCGCCCAGCAGGCCGCCCGCCGCGCCGCCCACCGCGGTGGCCAGCGGCGCGGACGGCGAGACCGGGTCGTCCGGGGCCGAGGCGCGGGCGAAGACCAGCAGGTGGGCGCCGGTGCGGGCGGCGGTGCGGTTGCCGGTACGGGCCAGCGAGCGGGTCACCGCGTTGGCGAGGCCGGCGGAGCCGGCCGGGGTGCGCGCGGTGCCGGTGATCTCGATCATCGGGGCGTCCGGTGAGGTCGCCGCCCGGATGCCGCCGCGCAGCGTGCCGAGCGGCAGGCCGGAGTCCCGGTGCGCGTCGGCCAACACCGCGCCGCTGGTGGCGATCCGCCCGTACGCCTGGGCGAAGCCGAGCGCGGCGGCCGGGTCGGCGCCCTTGCCGGGCACCACGGCGACATAGCCGGTCGCGGCGTACCGCGGCGGTTCGACCGCCTGGTACACCGCCCCGCCGGCCGCGCCGAGCAGGGCGCACAGCGGCACCGGCCACCAGCGGGGCAGCGGGCCGAACCGGTCCCGCAGCCGGCGCAGCGCGCCCCGCGGCCGGCCGGTGGGGGCGTGGTTCACGGTCCCGTGCACGGCGCCGCCTACCGGTTGGTGAGCGTGGACGGGGCGGGCGCCGGGGACGGGTCCGGGAGCGCGACCACCCCGGAGGGGTGGCCCGGTCCGGCCGGTGCCGGCGCGGCGGCGCGCCACCGGGTCGCGGCGGTGGCCAGGGCCTCCTCGTAGACGTCCATCAGGGCCTCGGCGCTGCGGGCGATGTCGTAGCGGCGCACCACTGGCGGGACCGGTAGCCGGCCCGGTCCCTGCCGCCTCAACTCCCGTAGTGAGGTGGCCAGTTCGTGTACGCCGGGGCTGAAGCGCCGGGCGCCGGGGGCCTGGTCCTCGGGCAGTTCGTCGACCGCCGGGCAGCTGCCGTACAGGACGTGCAGCCCGGACGCCAGCGCCTCCAGGACGGCCAGGCCGAACGCCTCCTCGGGGGACGGGGAGACGAAGACGTCGATGGCGGAGAGCAGGCCGGGGATGTCCGGCCCGGCGCCGGGCGGTGGGGCGTCGGTGCCGCCGGTGCGGGCCCAGGCGTCGGCCCGGCCGGCGGCCAGCGCGCCGAACGCGCCGTCCCGCGCGCCGAGGAGATGGATCCGGTCGCCCGAGCCGAACTGCTCGGCCATCCGCCGCAGCATGTCCCGCTCCGGCCCCTCGCCGGCCAGCAGCAGGTGCACGCCGGGGAGCTGGGTCACCGCGCGGACCAGGACGTCGAACCGCTTGCCGGGCACCAGCCGGCCCACCCCGCCGACCACGAACGCGTCCACCGGCAGCCCGAGGCGGGTGCGGACCAGCGCCCGGGCGGCCGGGTCGAAGGCGAAACGGTGCGCCTCGATGCCGTTGGGGACGACGTGGATGCGCTCGCCGGGCACGCCCCAGCGGCGCAGCCGGGCCGCGACGGTGTCCGACACCGCGACGGTCGCCGAGCCCAGCCGTTCGGTGGCCCGGTACAGCCCGCGCACGCCGCGGGTGAGCCGGCGGCCCTCGATGACCGCGTCGCCGAGGGAGTGCTCGGTGGCGACCACCGCCCGGACGCCGGCCAGCCGGGCGGCGATCCGGCCGTAGACGCAGGCCCGGTACAGATGGGTGTGGACGACGTCGTGGCCGCCGGCGCGGATCAGCCGGGCCAGCCGGGGCAGGGCGGTCAGATCGCGGTTGCCGGTCATGCCGAGGTGGGTGACGGGGGTGCCGTCGGCCTCGATGCCCGCGGCGACCGGGCCGGGATCGGTCAGGGTGACGACCTCGCACGTGGCGGGCAGCCGGCGCAGCATCAGCCGCAGCTGCTGCTCGGCGCCGCCCACGTCGAGGCCGGTGATGACGTGCAGGACTTTCACCGGAGGCCTCCAGGAGTAGCGGTAGCGGCCGGGGATTGCGGGTTTCCGGGCCCGGACGGTGTCGCGGGGCCGGGGAAGGGGGTCTCGTCGAGGGGCAGGGCGCGGCGGCGCAGCGGGTGCAGGGCCCGTTTGAGGGAGAGCCGCCAGGGGGTGTCGGCGGCGCCGATGTGCACCCGGGGCAGGGCGTGCCGGCCGGTGAGCTGGCCGGGGTCGAGGGCGCAGGCGTAGGCGTAGCCGGCCGCGCGCACCGCCGCGACGGCCCGGGCGTCGACCCCGTCGTACGGGTAGCAGAAGCCGTCCGGGGCGTGGCCGGTGAGCTCGGCGAGCCGGGCCCGGCTGACCGCGGTCTCCCGCTCCCGGGTGACCGGGTCGGCGGTGGTGAGGTCCTGGTGCAGCAGCCCGTGCGAGCCGACCTCCATCCCGGCGGCGGCGACCGCGCGGATGCCGTCCTCGGTCAGCAGCGGTTTGCGCGGGCCCCTGGGGTCCCAGGAGTTGAGCCCGCCGGCCCGGCCGGGCAGCACGAACACCGTGGCGGTGCAGTCGTGCCGGCGCAGCAGCGGCAGCGCGCCGGTGAGGAAGTCGGCGTAGCCGTCGTCGAAGGTCAGCCCGACCAGGCCGGCGCCGCGCCCGGCGGCCCGGGCCCGCAGCAGCTCGCCGACCGCCACCCCGCGCAGCCCGCGGTCGCGCAGCCAGCGCAGCTGACGGTCCAGCAGGCCGGGGGAGACGGTGATCCGGTAGGGATCGTCCGCGCGGCCGACGGTGTCGGTGACCGAGTGGTACATCAGGATCCAGGGCGGGCCGCCGCGGCCGGTGCGGAGACGGACGGCGGTGCGGCCGGGGGCCGGTGGGGCGGGGGCGCGCTGCGGCGGCGGTTCAACGGGCATGGGCGAGCTTTCCTTTGACGACGACGAGCAGGTGCCGGACCTCGGGGGCCCGAACGGCGAGGGCGGTGCCGGCGAAAACGGCCGGCACCAGCAGCGCGCCGGCCGCCGCGCCGGCCAGCGGGTCGGCGGGCAGCGCGGCGAGCGGGCCGCCCACCGCGACCGCCGCGACGGCGGCGACGGCCAGCCGGCCCAGCCCGGCGGCGATCCGGCGCACCGGGACGGCGACGACCCGGGTGCCGAGTCCGTGCAGCAGCAGGACGGCGGTGGTGGTGATACCCGCGGCGTTGGCGGCCGCGAGGCCGGGCGCGCCCCACCAGCGGGCCGCGGGCAGCCCGGCCCCGGCGGTGACCAGCAGCCCGGCGGCCATCGCGCCGGCCGGGTACCAGGTGGGCCGGCCTTCCGCGAAGAACGGCCGGATCAGCGCCCCGGCCAGGCTGTGCCCGAGCAGCCCGAGCGCGTACACCCGCATCACGGCCGCGGTGGCGGCGGTGTCGGCGGCGGTGAACGCCCCGCGCTCGAAGAGGACGCCGGTGATCTGCGGGGCGCAGGCGGCCACGTACGCGGCGCCCAGCAGCACCACCAGCCCCGCCAGCGTCAGGTCCCGGACCACCCGGCGGCCGGCCCGCGCGGGCTCCCCGTCGGCGACCGCCCGGGCCACGACCGGGAAGGTGACGGTGCAGATCATCAACGACAGCACCATCGGCATCTGGGCGACCTTCTGCGCGTAGTTGAGGTGCGAGATGGCGCCGGCCGGCAGACCGGAGGCGAGGAACCGCTCGACGAGGACCTGTGCCTGCCGGCCGACGGCGAAGCAGACGACCGGCGCCAGCAGCCCGGCCACCGGCAGCCCGGCCGTCCCGCCCGCGACCGCCCGGCGGAGCCGTGGCGGCGGCAACGCCCGTACGAACGACGGGAGTTGGACGGCCACCATCAGCGCGCCGCCGAGCGCCACCCCGGCCGCGGCGGCCCGCACCCCCCAACGGGCGTGCAGCGCCAGCATCGTGCCGATGATCGTGAGGTTGTACGCCACGTAGATCGCGGCGGGCGCGGCGAAGCTGCGGTGGGCGCGCAGCGCCGCGCTGAGGTAGCCGGCGACGCCGAAGGTGAGGACGGTCAGCGCGGTCAGCCGGGTGCAGTCGACCGCCGCGGCCGGGTCGGCGAGCCCCGGCGCCAGCAGCCGGACGAGCAGCGGGGCGCCGGCCGCGAGCAGCGCGGAGCCGCCGGCCAGCGCGGCGCACAGCCGGGGGAGGGTGGCGCCGAGCAGGGCCCGTACCGGGTCGGCGTCGGCGTCCCGCGATCCGGGGGCCGCGGCCCGCGCTGCCAGCGCCCGGCTGAACGCGGGCACCAGCAGCAGCGCCATGGCGTCCTCGATCAGCAGCGTGGCCGCCGTCTCGGGCACCGTCCAGGCGACCAGGAACGCGTCGGTGGCGCCGCCCGCGCCGAACAGCCGGGCCAGGGTCTGGTCGCGCAGCAGACCGCCCAGCGCACCGGCGGCGGTGAGCCCGGCGGTGAGCGCGGCGGCCCGCGCCAGGAAGCGGCCGAGCGGGGCGGAGGCACCGGGCGCGGCCGGCGCGCCGCCCCGGCGCACGGTGGCGGGGGCCCCGGTCACCGCGCCGCCGTCCCGCCGCCCGGCACCGGCCACCGGCCGGGCGCCAGCGCCCACCAGCCGACCAGCCCGAGCGCCACCGCGGTCAGCACCGTCGACGGCCCGCCGATGTCGGCGGAGAGGAAGTCGACGGCCTGCCAGACCAGCAGTCCCGTCGCGGCGAGTCCGCAGTCCGTGGCGCGCCGCCCGCGGCGGGCCGCGCGCAGCCGCCGCACCCCGCCCACCAGCAGCACCGCCCAGCCGCCCACCAGCGCGGTCGCCCCGATCAGCCCCTGCTCGGAAAGCGCCATCAGGTACATGTTGTGCGGGGAGAGCAGCGGCTCACGCCGGAAGGCGACCCCGGCGCCCGCGGTGTCGCCGCCGGACGACAGGCCGAGCGAGGCGTGGCCGTCCCGTTCGGCGGGGAATTCCTTGAGCCCGGCGCCGGTCAGCGGGTGGTCGCGCCAGATGCCGGCCGCGGCGGCCCAGAGCGCGTAGCGGTCGGTGACCGAGCGGTCCGGGGCGTCGGAGACCGCGCCGATGCTGGCGATGCGTTCGCCGAGCAGATCGGAACCCGTCCCGGCCCCGGCCAGCACCACGGCAGCGGCGGTCAGTACGGCCAGCGCCGGTACGGCGACCCGGGCGCCGGCCGCCAGCAGGACGGCCGCGCCGGCCACCGCCGTGGCGATCCAGGCGCCCCGGCTGAACGACACCGCGAGCGGCACGGTCAGCACCGCGGCGCAGGTCAGGGCGGCCGGCCGCTGCCAGCGCGGGGCCCGCGGGCCGGGTGCCAGGCCGAGGGCGAGCGCCGCCGTCAGGCCGTAGCCGACGGCCGTGGCCATCCCCATGACGTCCAGCGGCCCGAAGGTGCCGACCGCCCGCACCTCGCGCCCCATATAAGAGGCACCGGTCGCGGTCAGGTACTGGTGCACGCCGATCGCGCCCTGCACCAGGGCGAGCAGCACCAGGGCACCGGCCAGCACCCGGAAGTCCCGGGCGTCCCGCAGCGTCAGCAGCAGCGCCGCCGGTACCAGGACGAAGATCTGCAGATGGCGGACGAGACCGGGCAGGCTCGCGGCCGGGTCGGCGGAGGTGACGGTGGCCAGCGCGAGCGCGGCGACCGGCGCGCCCAGGACCAGCGCCGCGGTCCGGCCGAGCGGCCGGGGCCGGTGCCGCAGCAGCCGCAGGCCGCACACGACCACCAGGACCGCGGAGGCGGCGTCGGCCGGGGTGACCGTGCCGGCCGCGGTGACCGCGGCGGTGTCGGCGGGCGCGCACAGCAGCAGCACCGTCGCCAGCGCGGGGAGCAGCGGCGCGCCGTGCCGGACCGGTGCCCGGGCCCGGTCCGCGGCGCACCACGGCCCGGCCGGGACGGACGCCGCCGCGCCCGCGCTCATCCGCGCTCCCGCCGCAGCAGCGCACCGGCGGTGCGCAGCAGGATCCGCAGGTCCTGTCCCAGCGACCAGCCGTCGATGTAGAGGTTGTCGAAGCGGGCCCGGTCCTCGATGGAGGTGTCACCGCGCAGCCCGTGCACCTGCGCGAGCCCGGTCAGCCCGGCCGGCATCCGGTGCCGGGCCGCGTACTCGGGGTACTGCCGGCTGAACCGCTCCACGAAGAACGGGCGTTCCGGGCGCGGCCCGACCAGGCTCATGTCGCCGCGCAGCACGTTCCACAGCTGCGGCAGCTCGTCCAGCGCGGTGCGCCGCAGCAGCCGGCCGACCCGGCTCGTCCGGCCGTCGTCCTCCGGCACGGTCCAGCTGGTGGCGGGGTCGTGCTGGTCGTCGGGGCGCAGGGTACGGAACTTCAGCAGGGTGAAGGGGCGTCCGCCGCGGCCGATCCGCTCCTGCCGGAAGAGCACGCCGGGCCCGTCGGCGAGCCGTACCGCCAGCGCACAGCCCAGCAGCAGCGGGGCCGCGGCCAGCAGCGCCGGTCCGACGAGGGCCAGGTCCAGGGCCCGCTTCCGCCGGCCGCCGAGCCGCGGCGGGGTGGTGTCCAGCGGGCGGCAGGCGAACCCCCACAGGTGGTCGGTGCCCGGCTCCGGCGGCCGGCCCTCGCGGCCCGCCGCGGCGCCGGCCAGCCAGATCGCCGAGCCCTGGTCGACGAAGCGCCGCAGCAGCGCGGCGGTGTGCGGATCGCCGTACGGCGGCACGGTGAACACCGCGTCGCGGACGGTGTTGCCGATGACGGACCGGGTGATGTCCTGGAAGGACGTCAGCCGGGGCAGCCGACGGGCCGCGCCGCCCGTGGACACCTCGGCCGGGCCGGGCACCACCGGGGCCGGCGGTACCAGGCCCACCGGGCGCATGCCGTACTCGGGGTGGGCCAGCAGCGCGGCGGCCAGCTGCCGGGCGGCCGGATCGGGGCCGACGACCAGCGTGGCGCGCGGCCGGCGGCGGGCCAGGTTGCGGCGCGCCCGGTGGACCATGGACCGGCCGCCGCACACCAGGAGGGAGTGCGCGGCCACCGTGGACCCGAGCGCGGTGAGCGGCAGCGCCCGCCCGGGTGTGACGGCGGCGAGCAGCGCGGCCGCCGCGCACCAGCACACCAGGGCCCGGCCCAGCAGCGCGGGCAGATCCTCGAGGACGCTGGGGGCCGGGCCGGGGCGGTAGAGCCCGGCCCGGACGTGGAGCAGCAACAACGCCGCCACGAGGGCGCCGAGCACGGCCGGCCGGATGTCGGGGCCCAGGGCGAACGGTGCCGCGCCGACGACGGCGAGCACGTCGACGGCCACCAGCGGGACCACCCGCCGCCGCCGGCCGCGGCCGGCCCGGGGCGGGGGCAGCGGCTGCCACCGGGGGCCGCGCGGCGGGTGGACCACGGGCGCCGCCGGGCGGGCCGCCGCGGGCGGCCGGACCGGGGCGGAGGGGTGCGCGTCCGCGCGCTCGGTCGTCATCGTCCGCTCCGCTCCCCGCGCCCCGGGCCGGCTGCCCCGAGCAGTTCGCGGTACAGCGCCACGACCGCGGCCGCGGTGCGCCGTACGTCACCGGCCGCCCGGGTGTGCGCCAGGGCCCGGGCGCCCAGTTCGGTGCGCAGCCGAGGCCGGGTCAGCAGCCCGCGCAGCGCCTGGGCGAGCGCGGCCGGGTCGCCCGCCGGCACCAGGCAGTGCGCCGCGGCGCCCGGCGGCAGGGCCTCCCGGGCGCCGCCGACGTCGGTGACCACGACGGGCCGGCCGCAGGCCATCGCCTCCAGCGGGGCCAGCGCCATGCCCTCCCAGCGCGACGGCAGGACGGCCAGATCGGCCGCCCGGTACCAGGGGACGGTGTCCGCGGCGGCGCCCGCGAACCGCACGCCGGGCGGCGCCCCGGTCCGCAGCCGCGCCCGGTCCGGGCCGTCACCGACCAGCACCAGCACGGCGTCCGGGACCGCGGTGCGCACCGCCGGCCAGGCCCGCAGCAGCGTCCGCTGGTCCTTCTGCGGGCACAGCCGCCCCACGCACACCACCAGCGGGGCGTCCGGTGCGAGTCCGGCGAGCGCGGGCAGCGAGCGGCGCAGCGCGTGGCGGGCCGCGGCGTCGTCGTACGCGGGGGAGCAGCGGTGCAGGTCCACGCCGTTGCGGACCACCGCCCACCGGCCGGGCACGCCGGCCGCTTCGCCCCGCCGCCGCTCCGCCTCGCTCACGCACAGCACCCGGTGCGTCCAGCGCGCGGCGTACCGCTCCCAGCCGACCGCCAGCCGCGCCGCCGTCCCGCCGGCCGCCTCGAAGGACCAGGCGTGCGGCTGATGGACCGTCGGGATCCGGCCCCGGACGGCCAGCCGGGCGGCCAGCCCGGCCTTGGCGCTGTGCGTGTGCACGAGGTCCGGGGACAGCCGCCGGATCAGCCGGGCCAGCCGCCCGGTCTCGCCGGGCAGCGCCGGGCCGGGGGCGCGGCGGGCGGGCCAGGGGGCCACCTCGGCGCCCGCCGCCGCGGCGTCCCGCAGCAGTGCGCCGTCCGGCGGCGCGGCCACCACGGTCCGCAGGCCCGCGGCGACCTGGGCGCGCACCAGGTCGGCGACGACCCGGGCCACCCCGCCGTCGACGGGCTGGGAAATGTGGAGCACCGTTGGCCGCTCACGGGACCTCAGCTCTTGCGCCGCCACGCACCGCTCCCCTGATCACCGGGCCGACAGAACTCTTTTCCGGCGGAATTTGCCGTGGAATTCCCGCAGCGCGCCGCTCAGCGCCGGGTATCGGTCTGCACGAAGAGCGCGCCGAGCAGATATCCCGGCCGGTGCGCGGAGAAGCGGAAAGTGAGCCGGTCGCCGCCGGACCGCAGGGCGGCCGGCAGTGCCAAGGCCGCCGGCGCGCATACGAGGCCGCGCCCGGTGCGGTCCGTCGACTTCCGCATGTCTTCCTCTCCGACTTCTATCAGTCAAACAGGAGAGCACTCTGACAGAAATCATGTTGGAAACCGCGGCAGGCACGCGCGCATCCGGGCCGGCGATCCCGAACGGCGGAATGACGCACTGAAATGGCGGAACGATCTTTATGCCAATAGGGTTAACCACCTCCTGTAGGGGTGGACGCCCGCGTCTCTGACGTATTTCGTTCGTTGTGACCGGTGCCCCATTCGCGAACTGAAAGGAGAATGGGATGAAGCGGTTTATCAAGACCGCCGCTATGGCCTCGGCCAGCTGCGCGCTCGTACTCAGCGGCGCAGGGATCGCATCCGCCAGCGGGGACGGCCACAACGGCCACAACGGCCGTCACGGCCGCCACCACGGCCACCACCACGGTCGTCACTTCGAGCGTTACGACCACCGTGGCTTCTACGGCCACCACAGCGGTGCCAACGCCTATGGCTTCGCCGCGGGCTCCCCGGGCATCCTGAGCGGCAACAACGTTCAGGTGCCGATCAACATCCCGATCAACATCTGCGGCAACAGCCTCAACATCGCCGCGCTGTTGAACCCGGCATTCGGGAACGTCTGCATCAACAGGTGACCCGACCGCCGGTCCGTACGGACCTCGGACCGGCACCGGGTCGTGGTGTAGTCGGCGGATCTCCCCTGACTTCGGTCTGGGGTGGTCCGCCACTCCGCCTCTCCACCGTCCGCCCGCCCGCCCGACCTGCGTCGGCGTCCTCGGGGGCACCGGCGATACTTGACCGCATGGCGAAGAGCAGGCGCGGGCGCGGCGGCGTGGAGACCGTCACCGAGACGGTGGACGGCGGGCTCGCCGAGCTGCGGCCCGACCGGGACCGGCCGCGCGGCTGGACCCTGCTCCTCGACGGCGCCCCGCAGTCCCACGTGGACCTCGACGACCCCCGGCGCCTGGACTTCTCGTACCAGCGGCGGCTCGGTCACATCGCCGACCTCGCCGGACCGCCCGGACAGCCACTGCGCGTCGTCCACCTGGGCGGCGGCGCACTGACCCTCGCCCGCTACGTCGCCGCGACCCGCCCGCGCTCGACCCAGCAGGCCGTGGAGATCGACACCCCGCTGGTGGAGTTCGTCCGCCGGCAGCTGCCGTGGGACCGCACCTGGCGGATACGGATACGCGGCGGCGACGCCCGCGCGGGCCTGGCCAAGGTCCCGGACGGCTGGGCCGACCTGGTCATCGCCGACGTCTTCCGCGGGGCCCGCACCCCGGCGCACCTGACCAGCACCGAGTTCGTCGCGGACGTCCGGCGAGCGCTGCGCCCCGGCGGCCATTACGCGGCGAACCTCGCCGACGGCCCGCCGCTTTCCTTCCTGCGCGGCCAGATAGCCACCGTCCACACGGTCTTCCCCGAGCTCTGCCTGATCGCCGACCCCGCGGTGCTGCGCGGCAAGCGCTTCGGCAACGCCGTCCTGCTGGCCGCCGACACCGCCCTCCCGGTCGCCGAGCTGACCCGCCGCGCGGCCACCGACCCGCAGACCGGCCGGGTCGAACACGGCAGGGCGCTGGCCGACTTCACCGGCGGCGCGGCCCCGGTCACCGACGCCACGGCCGTCGCGTCCCCGGCCCCGCCGGCCGGCACGTTCGCCTGAGGGGCGCGTGCCGGCGGTGCCCGCCGGGACGGCTCACGTCGCGTTGTTGCTGGTCTCCACCGTCGGCGGATGGCCGTTCCAGGTGCAGATCACCGAGGTGTGCCCGCCGCCGCCCGTGAAGTCCACCCGGATCCACCCCTGCTGCTTCCACACCTGCATCTCCCAGCCCGAGTTCGGCGTCGCCGACACCAACTCGGCCGCGGAGCCGCCCAGATCGAAGACCACCCGGCCGCCCGAGGTGGCGTAGCTCTTGACCCGGCCGTCGGAGGCGCCGTACGGGCCGCCCGGCGCCGTGGTGGGCGGGCGTTGCGAGCGGGTGCCGCCGGTGTGCGAGGGCGCGGCCGACGGGCCGGTGGTGGACGGCCGGTGCGAGGCCGGGGCGGACGGTTTGGGGCGGTGGGTGGAGGAGGCGCGGGGCGTCCCGTCGCCGTCGGCCTGCGCCCCCGAGGAGGACACCTGGTCGGAAAGGGGCAGCGCGCGCGGCGCGTCGTAGGCGGTGCCGGACAGCACGGTGTGCACGCCGAACCACGACAGCGTGACCGCGGCGCCGGTCGCCAGCGTCCAGGCCGCCGCGTGAACCAGTCCTCGTTGCATCCGGCTCATACTGCACCACCGGACACCCCCGTCGCAGCCCGCGAGAGTGGGTGGAACGCACCGCTCCGGCGTCAACCTCCGGTAAAGAACCTCCCTCCGATGGCGTACGGTGCCGCCCATGGCACGTGTGCTCGTGGTCGAGGACGACCAGTTCGTACGCTCGGCCCTCATCCGGCATCTGACCGAGGCGGCCCATACGGTACGCAGCGTCGGGACCGCCCTGGAGGCGCTGCGCGAGGTGGCGCACGTCGGTTTCGACGTGGTCATCCTCGACCTGGGCCTGCCCGACCTGGACGGCGGCGAGGCGCTGAAGATGCTGCGCGGCATCACCGACGTCCCGGTGATCATCGCCACCGCCCGGGACGACGAGGCCGACATCGTGCGGCTGTTGAACGACGGCGCCGACGACTACCTCACCAAGCCGTTCTCCGTCGAGCACCTCTCGGCGCGGATGGCGGCCGTGCTGCGCCGCTCCCGGGCCGGTGCGGCCGGCGCGGAACCCCCCTCACGAGTGATCCGGGTCGGCGGGCTGTCCATCGACCCGCTGCGCCGTCAGGCCGAGCTCGACGGTGCCCCGCTGGACCTCACCCGCCGGGAGTTCGACCTGCTGGCGTTCCTCGCCGGGCGGCCGGGCGTCGTCGTCCCCCGCAAGGAACTGCTCGCCGAGGTCTGGCAGCAGTCCTACGGCGACGACCAGACCATCGACGTCCATCTGTCCTGGCTCCGCCGGAAATTGGGGGAAACCGCGGCGAAGCCCCGTTATCTGCACACCCTGCGGGGTGTCGGTGTGAAGCTGGAGCCACCGCGATGAAGGGCCGTGCGCTGTGAGGTGGGCCCTGGTCAAGGTGGCGCTGGCGGTCACCACGATGGTCGTGGTGGCGTTCGCCGTGCCCCTCGGACTCGTCGTCAAGGAGATGGCCAGCGACCGCGCGTACTCCAACGCCGAGCGGCAGGCCGCCACGATCGGCCCGGTGCTGGCCATCACCACCGACCGCACCCAGCTGGAACGGGCCGTGGCCAGCGCCGAGACCGGCCCCGGCGGACGCATCGGTGTCCACGTCCCGGCGAACGGCAAGAACGGCAGGCCCGCCGAAATAGGCACCCGGCGCGCCGCCCCCGCGGACGTGGCCGCCGCCGTCAAACTCGGCCGGGCCTCCATCTCCCCGGTCCCCGGCGGCACTTCCCTGCTCCAGCCGACCGCCGTGGCCTCCGGCATCGCCGTCGTCGAGGTGTTCGTCCCGGACGACGCGCTCACCAACGGCGTCACCACCTCCTGGGTCGTGCTGGCCGGCGTCGGCCTGGCGCTGGTCATCGGCTCGGTCGCGGTCGCCGACCGGCTCGGCACCCGGATGGTGCGCCCCGCCGAACGGCTCGCCGGCGCCGCCCACGACCTCGGCCACGGCCAACTCGGCGTCCGCGTCCAGGAGGACGGCCCCAAGGAACTGCGGGCCGCCGCCACCGCCTTCAACTCCATGGCCGACCAGGTCGTCCAGCTGCTCGCCAACGAACGCGAACTGGCCGCCGACCTCTCGCACCGGCTGCGCACCCCGCTCACCGTCCTCCGGCTCAACGCCGCCTCCCTCGGCGACACCCCGGCCGCCGAACAGACCCGCTCCGCCGTCGCCCAACTGGAGCGCGAGGTCGACCAGATCATCCGCACCGCCCGGGAACAGAAGGCACACACCCAGCAGGCGGCGGCCGCGGCCGGCTGCGACGCCGCCGAGGTGATCCGCGAGCGGATGGCCTTCTGGTCCGCGCTCGCCGAGGACCAGGGACGCACCGCCCGCGTGGCCGGCGCCGACCGCCCGGTCCGCGTGCCGGTCGCCCGCCCCGAACTCGCCGCCGCCCTCGACGCGATGCTCGGCAACGTCTTCCGGCACACCCCCGAGGGCACCGCCTTCGCTGTCGACGTCCACAACGCCGAGGACGCGGTGATCGTGCTGGTCTCGGACGCCGGCCCGGGCATCGCCGACCCCGAGGCGGCACTGCGCCGCGGCCACGGCGGAGGCGGTGAGGGCTCCACCGGGCTCGGGCTGGACATCGTCCGCCGGCTGGCCGAATCCACCGGCGGTGACGTCCGCATCGGCCGCTCCGTCCTCGGCGGCACCGAGGTGCGCGTCTGGCTCGCCCTGGACGGCCGGCGGGGCCCGCGCGGCACCCGCCGCGGCCACCGGCTGCGCCGCACGCTGCGCACCCGCGGCCGGCGGCCCGCCCGCACCGCCTCCTGAGCGTCCGTCACCGGGCATAGGCCGGGGGTCTTAACCACCGCCTTCCGCTTCCTTAAGGCCGCCATAATTCCGCCAACGTCCGTACGGATCCCGGCATTTGTCCGTTTCGCTGTCGCTAGCGTGCGAGGCACACCGACTTCCCCCGGTGCACCAGCCACCCCCCACGTGACGACAGGCAGGCCCCGATGAGTTCCTCCGCACACCGCCGGCGCAAGAGCCGCACCAGCAAGCTGATCCTCACCGGCGCGGCCGCCGCGGTCGCGGCCGGCGGCGCGTTCGCCGTCGCCGGCTCCGCGCTCGCCGACAAGGCACCGCGCACCCCCCGCACCAAGGCCGCGGCCGGCTTCGCCCCGTACGTCGACACCTCCCTCTTCCCCGCCTACGACCTGACCGGCACCGCGCGGAAGACCGGCGTGAAGAACTTCAACCTGGCCTTCATCACCTCCGGCGGCGGATGTACGCCGAAGTGGGGCGGCGCGGTGGACCTCGGCAACGACCCGGTGGCCAAGCAGATACCCGCGCTGCGCAAGGCCGGCGGCGACGTCCGGGTCTCCTTCGGCGGCGCCAACGGCTCTGAGCTCGGCGTCGCCTGCAGCTCCGCCGACCAGCTGGCCGCCGCGTACGGCAAGGTCATCGACCAGTTCAAGCTCACCCGGGTCGACTTCGACATCGAGGGCGGCGCGCTGCCCGACACCGCCGCCAACACCCGTCGCGCCCAGGCCGTCGCGCGCCTCCAGAAGAGCCACCCGGGCCTCGACGTCTCCTTCACCCTGCCGGTCATGCCCGAGGGCCTGACCCAGGACGGCGTGAACCTGGTCGCCGACGCCAAGAAGAACGGCGTGAAGATCTCCGCCGTCAACATCATGGCGATGGACTACGGCTCCTCCTACAACGGCGACATGGGCACCTACGCCACCCAGGCCGCCACCGCCACCCAGGGCCAGCTCAAGAAGGCCCTCGGCCTGAGCGACGCGGCCGCCTGGAAGACCGTCGCGGTGACCCCGATGATCGGCGTCAACGACGTCCAGAGCGAGGTCTTCAAGACCGACGACGCCACCCAGCTGGTGACGTTCGCCAAGAGCAAGCACCTGGGCTGGCTGTCGATGTGGTCCGCGACCCGCGACCAGGCCTGCGCCGGCGGCACGTCGAACTCCGCCCAGCCGACCTGCAGTTCCATCGACCAGCGCCCGCTGGACTTCACCAAGGCCTTCGGCGCGTACACCGGCTGACCCCCACCGGCGGTCCGGCCCCCAACCGGGGCGGACCACCGTCCCACGGGGGCGTCCCCGTAAATCCCGCCGGGCTGACGGAGGAGACGCCCCTCACGCGGGGCGCAGCGGGCCTCCCCCCACCCGCTGCGCCCCGCCCCGTACCGCCTCCCGGAAGGCGATCGGGGTGCGGCCCGTCCGGCGCTGGAAGAACTTGCTGAAGTTCGTGGCGTCGGCGAAGCCCAGCCGGTCCGCGATCCGGGCCGCGGACTGGTCGCCGTGCGCCAGCAGCCGCTTGGCCTCCAGCACCACCCGGCGGTCGATGAACTCCTTCGCCCCGACCCCGGCGGTGGCCTCGGTGGCCCGGGACAGGGTGCGCGGCGCGTACCCCAGCGCACGGGCGTAGTCGCCGACCCGGCGGCTGCGGGTGAAGCCCCGCTCCACCGCGTCCCGGAACCGCAGATACGTCTCGCCCGCCGGGCAGCTCCCCGCGTCCCCGCCCGCCCCGTCCGGATGCGCGGCCCGCAGCACCAGTACGGCCAGCAGATGCCGCAGCACCTCCAGATGGATCTCCAGCGGCAGCCCGCCCAGCGCACCGAACTCCTGGTGCAGCTGGCCCATCGCCTCGGCCACCCGGCGCGCCGCCGCGCCCCGCGGATGCCGTACGGGCGGCCCGTACCAGTCCTCGATCCGGGCCGCGGCCGCGGTCGCCGGGTCCAGGAAACCCGCCTCGAAGAGCACCAGCCGCCCCTCCGCGCCCGTGAGATCGCCGAAGTGCTGCACCTGCCCGGGGCGCGACCACAGCAGGTCGCCCGGTGCCAGCGGGTGCTCGCGGAAGTCGACGCTGTGCACCAGCCGGCCGCGGTCGAGCAGCAGCAGGTGGTGGAAGCCGGGCCGGTGCGGGGTGGACAGCTGGCAGGCGTCCGCCCGCTCCCGCAGCTCGGCGAGGGTCAGCACCTCCACGCCCGACGGCCGCCCGGCCGGCGCGAAAAACGCCACCTCCCGGATCTCCGGAACCGGCTCCTCGCCCCCCTGTCGCTTTCTGACCATGCCCGGTCCCTCCGCTACCCCGAAAACTCCCGTTGGTGGCCCTAGCGTAGGAGACGTCAGCGAGACCGCTGACCGAAAACGGAAGTCCGCACCCGGACCCACCGGCCACCCCGTACGACCGGCCCACCCCGGTCACACCGCACAGCTGGGAGATCCACCATGTCCACGATCGCTCTCTACGGCGCCACCGGCACGATCGGCAGCCGCATCCTCGACGAGGCGCTGCGGCGCGGTCACCAGGTCACCGCGGTCGTCCGCGATCCGGCGAAGCTCACCACGAGCCACCCGGCCCTCACCGTGACCACCGGGGACGTCCTCGACCCGGCCTCCGTCGCCGCGGTCGCCGAGGGCACGGACGTCGTGGTCAGCGCGGTCGGCGGCGGCGACGGACCGGGGCACCTCGCCACGATCAAGCCCGCCGCCGAGTCCCTCGTCGCCGGGCTGCGCACCCTCGGCGCGGCGGCGCCCCGGCTGATCGCGGTCGGCGGCGCCGGCTCGCTCCGTAGGCCCGACGGCAAGCAGGTCTGGGACGCCGAGGGCCTGCCGGAGTTCCTGCTCCAGATCATGCACGCGCACGGCGACGCGCTGGACCTCTACCGCTCGGTCTCCGACGTGCGCTGGACCAACCTCAGCCCGGCCGCCACCATCGCGCCCGGCGAGCGCACCGGCACCTACCGCACCGCCACCGACGACCTGATCACCGACGCCGCCGGCGAGAGCCGGATCTCCGCCGAGGACTACGCGGTCGCCCTCGTCGACGAGATCGAGCGCCCCCGGCACATCGGCGAGCGCTTCACCGTCGGCTACTGAGCGGCCCGCCGCCGCTGCCCCGGCAACACGAAGGCCCCCGATCAGAGATCGGGGGCCTTTCAGTGGGGTGAGTAACGGGACTTGAACCCGCGACATCCTGGACCACAACCAGGTGCTCTACCAGCTGAGCTATACCCACCATGACCGGTGCTGTGTGGTTCTTTTTCCCCACCGGCTGAGAAAAAGTGTACAGGGTCTTCAGGGGTGCTCGCGCCCAGGTTTCCGGCCGGGGGAGCGTGGGCGTGTCTTCCGGGTCACCGCGGCTGCGGCGACGACCCGGAAGACGGCCCGGGGTGGGTCACGACGACGGCGCGGACTGCGGCGAGACCGGCGGCGCGGACTCCGGCGCCGGCTCGGCCGGCACCACGTGCTTGGCGGCGATGGCCTTCGCGGTGTCCGAGTCGGGGCCGGGCTGCGGCACGAAGACCGCCTCCCGGTAGTAGCGCAGCTCCGCGATGGATTCACGGATGTCCGCCAGCGCCCGGTGGTTGCCGTTCTTGTCCGGACTGTTGAAGTAGGCACGCGGGAACCAGCGCCGGGCCAGCTCCTTCACGGACGACACATCGACGATCCGGTAATGGAGGTGACTCTCCAGCGCCGGCATGTCGCGCAGCAGGAAGCCACGGTCGGTGCCGACGGAATTGCCGCACAGCGGCGCCTTCCCCGGCTCCGGCACATGCTGCTTGATATAAGCGAGCACCTGCGCCTCGGCCGCCTCCAGCGTCGTCCCGCCGTCCAGCTCCGCCAGCAGCCCGGAGGCGGTGTGCATCTGGCGCACCACCTCCGGCATGGTGCGCAGCGCCTCGGCCGGGGGGCGGATCACCACATCCACCCCGTCGCCCAGCACATTCAGCTCCGAGTCGGTGACCAGTGCGGCCACCTCGATGAGCGCGTCGTTCGCCAGCGAGAGACCGGTCATCTCGCAGTCGATCCACACCATGCGATCGTTCATACATCTCACCCTACGGGGCGCTCGCGCTGTCCGGGGAGCACGGGGCGGCCCGCAGCCCGGCCGACCGCGGTCTCCGGCAGCCTCGGGGCGTACGCGTCCGACTGCGGTTTGGCCGCTTCGGCCGCCTCCGCCAGGCCGTGACCGGCCAGCGCGGCCGCGGAGAACCCCGCACCCGCCCCCAGCGCCGCCCGCTCGCGCTCCGGCCGCTCGGCCCGCTCGGGTCTGAGCGCGGGCTCGGGCGCACTGTTCTGCGGCCGGCGCGCGCGGTAGGCCGCGCGGTAGGCGGCCGGCGAGGCCCCCAGCTGGCGCCGGAAGTGGCCGCGCAGCGCGACCGGCGACCGGAACCCGCAGCGGCCGGCGACCTCGTCCACCGAATAGTCGGAGGTCTCCAGCAGCCGCTGGGCCTGCAGCACCCGCTGGGTGATCAGCCACTGCAGCGGCGCGCTCCCGGTGAGGGAACGGAACCGCCGGTCGAAGGTGCGCCGGCTCATGTACGCGCGCGCGGCGAGCGTCTCCACGTCGAACTGCTCGTGGAGGTGCTCCAGCGCCCAGGCGACGACCTCGGCGAGCGGGTCGGCGCCGATCTCCTCCGGTAATGACCTGTCCAGGTAGCGCTGGTGGCCGAGGTCGGAGGCGGTGCGCCGGGGCGGCACCACCAGCCGGCGGGCCAGCGCGTTCGCGGCGTCCGCGCCGTGGTCGGTGCGCACGATGTGCAGGCACAGGTCGATGCCGGCGGCGGTGCCCGCGGACGTCAGCACGTCGCCGTCGTCGACGAACAGCTCCCGCGGGTCCACGTGGACGGACGGATAACGCTTGGCGAGCGTCGGCGCGTACATCCAGTGGGTCGTGGCCGGCCGGCCGTCGAGCAGTCCGGCCGCGGCGAGGACGAACGCCCCCGTGCACAGCCCGACGATCCTGGCCCCCTCTTCGTGCGCCCGGCGCAGCGCGTCGAGCGCGGCGGGCGGCGGGGCCTGGGTGATGGAACGCCAGGCCGGTACGACGACCGTCCCGGCACGGGAGATCGCCTCCAGCCCGTAGGGGGCGGACAGCTCCAGCCCCCCGGTCGTGCGCAAAGGTGCATCTTCGCCCGCGCACACAAGTAGCCGGTACCTCGGAACCCCGGCGTCCTGTCGGTCGATGCCGAAGACCGAGAGCGGAATGGAGCTCTCGAAAATAGGGCCGCCGCTGAAGAGAAGCACCGCGACTATTTCGCGGCGCCGTCGGGCGGCGAGCTTGCGTGCGGCATCTGGTACGGCAGCGGAGTCCTGGCTCATGGCACTTAAGCCCCCCTCGGTCGTCTCGCCCTCTCGGTCCTGCACAGCTCCCCCGCCGTCACTACCAAGATCGAATCTACTGTGTTCCGTGAGGATGGAGTGCCAAGTTCACCACCCGCTGGTATGTCGATATGGCAACTTGGCGCGAAGCATTCGATCACGAAGCGTTCCACTCGTCGGCCCTGCAAGGGAAGTACGCGTCTCGGCTCTGCCCGTTCGCAGTAGGACACAACCATGCCCAGCGGTCCTTTCCTCCCTGCTCACACCAGGGTTGGGGGGTGCGGGGAGCAAGGTGCGGGCGCTGGCCGGAAGTTGGCTGAAAACGGTCGTGCGCGGACTTGTAGGCGCCTCAGTCGACCGGCGTACGCCGTTCGCCGTGCCGCCCGCCCCTGCGCGCCCGCGCCCCGGAACGTCCGCTTCTGTCCCGTTGTCGTCCGGCGGCGCGCCTGCGGAGTCCGGCCGCGGACCGTTCGGACCGCCGCAACAGGGCGCGGCAGGCGCCGGTCACCAGGGCGAGACCGGCGGCGGTGCCGGCCGCGCCGGCCCACGAGGCGCCACTAATGATCAATACGAAGGGGACCAGGGCGCAGCTGAACGCTCCCCAGCGCACGACATCGCTCACTGGGTCGGGTGATCTGTCGGGCGGCAACGGCACCTCGTGCTCCCCTCGGGCGGGCTGCTACTACAACGCCGCCGACGATCTTGGGTCACCGCGAGGGGTACGTACGGGGGCAGGACGGGGCATTGCCATCCGCGCCACGCTCCGGCATGCTCCGGGGAACGTTCGAGGCCCCCGGTCCACCTCGTCCGGGCGCCCGGTGCCCGCGGCGGGCTCTGGGCAGCGGGGGAGTGGCGCCGTACTCTTGGGGTATCGGCTTGGGAAGATGATTCCCAGTCGTATCGTTCCTCTTTGAACTATGGCTCCCGGTCCTCGATCGAGCCAGCTCAGTCAACTGCCGGATCAAGTCAATCGCCGTTCCCCGTTCGCCCCTCCGCAAGAGGACGTCCTCGCCGAGACACCCCATGGCCGGTCACGAAATCCCCGAACCCGCGGACCGCAAGCAGGTCGCCGATCCGATGGCGGACCTGGAAGCGGCGGAAAAGACGCGCCACTCCTGCGATCCGGCATTCCGGCACGGCGTCGTGGTCGGCTTCGACGGCTCCATGTCGAGCGAACGGGCGTTGGCGTATGCAATCGGTATCGCGCGGCGCCACGGCGCCGGGCTGATCATCGTCCACGTCGCCAACCGGCTCCCGACGACGGTCTGGGCGGGCTGCGAGCCCCCGGTCTTCGTCGACGTACCGGACCACCGCACCGAGGTGCTCGGGCTGGAGCTGGCCTGCGCGGACCACCTCTCCGAGGTGCCCTGGATCCTGGTCGAGCGCGGCGGGGACATCTGCCACGAGCTGGAGGAGGTCGGCCGGGAGTACGAGGCCGACGCGATCGTGGTCGGCTCGACGCACGGCATCGTCGGCCGGATCTTCGGCTCGGTCGCGGGACGGCTGGCCCGCCGGGCGCAGCGCCCGGTCATCGTGATCCCCTGACGTATCGGTTCTTCTCCCCGCCTCCCACGCACAGTTGAGGAGGCGTCAGCAACGGACCGCGTCGGCGGTTCCTCCTCTCTCGTGAAGCGGAAGAGGTGGATTGTGCGCCAAAGAAGGGTAGAAAACGGTCACGTGGGCGCGCCGCAACCACGGGCCCGGCGGCCGCGCGCACGGCAACTGCGTGCTGCCGGCCGGGAAGTGACGGTTCCCAGGCGGTGGCATCCCGCCGGCGTTTTGGGCGACGCCGGCGCAGGGGAGGCGGCGGCGTCGCGCGCGTAATGGTGGCACGCGCGCGACGCGGTCGCCGGTGGGCGACTACTCCACCGTCACCGACTTGGCGAGGTTGCGGGGCTTGTCGATGTCCCGGCCGAGGGCCAACGCCGTGTGGTAGGCGAGCAGTTGGAGCGGGATGCCCATCAGGATCGGGTCCAGCTCGGGCTCGTTCTTCGGGACGATGATGGTGTCGTCGGCCTTCTCCTGGTCCTGGTGCGCGACGGCCAGGATGCGGCCGCTGCGGGCCTTGATCTCCTCCAGGGCGGCGCGGTTCTTCTCCAGCAGGTCGTCGTCCGGGACGATGGCGACGGTCGGCATGGCGGGCTCGATGAGCGCCAGCGGGCCGTGCTTGAGCTCCGAAGCCGGGTAGGCCTCGGCGTGGATGTAGGAGACCTCCTTGAGCTTCAGGGAGGCCTCACGGGCCACGGGGTAGCCGCGCACCCGGCCGATGAACATCATCGACTTGGCGTCCGCGTAGGCGGCCGACAGCTTCTTGATCTCTTCCTCGCCCTTGAGGATCTCGTCGATCTGGCCGGGCAGCTTGCGCAGGCCCTCGATGATCCGCTTGCCGTCCGCGACGGACAGGTCGCGGATACGGCCCAGGTGCAGGGCGAGCAGCGCGAAGGAGACCACCATGTTGGTGAAGCACTTGGTGGACACCACGCAGACCTCCGGGCCGGCGTGCACGTAGATGCCGCCGTCGGTCTCCCGGGCGATCGCCGAGCCGACCACGTTCACCAGGCCCAGGACCCGGGCGCCCTTGCGCTTGAGCTCCTGGACGGCCGCCAGCACGTCGTAGGTCTCACCGGACTGGGAGACCGCGACGTAGAGGGTGTCGGGGTCCACGACCGGGTCGCGGTAGCGGAACTCGGAGGCCGGCTCGGCGTCCGAGGGGATGCGGGCCAGCTCCTCGATCATCTGCGCGCCGATCTGGCCGGCGTGGTACGAGGTGCCGCAGCCGAGGATCTTGACCCGGCGGATGGTGCGGGCCTCGCGGGCGTCGAGGTTGAGGCCGCCGAGGTGCACGGTGGAGAACCGGTCGTCGATCCGGCCGCGCAGCGCGCGGTCCACCGCGTCCGCCTGCTCGGAGATCTCCTTGTGCATGTAGGTGTCGTGGCCGCCCAGGTCGTACGACTCGGCCGCGTACTCGACCGTCTCCGGCGTCGCGGTCGTCCGCGAGCCCTCGGTGGTGTACGTGCGGTAGTCGTCGGCCTTGAGGGTGGCCATCTCGCCGTCGTCGAGGGTGACGACCTGGCGGGTGTGCGAGACCAGCGCGGCGACGTCGGACGAGACGAACATCTCGTGCTCGCCGATGCCGAGCACGACCGGGGAGCCGTTGCGGGCGACCACGATCCGGTCGGTGAAGTCGGAGTGCAGCACGGCGATGCCGTAGGTGCCCTCGATGTGCCGCAGCGCCTCGCGGACCTTCTCCTCCAGCGTCTCGGCCGGGGAGCGGCCGATGAGGTGCGCGAGGACCTCGGTGTCGGTCTCGGAGGCGAAGACGACGCCGTCGGCGGTCAGGCGGGCGCGCAGCTCGGCGGCGTTGTCGATGATGCCGTTGTGGACGACGGCGATCTTGCCCTCGGCGTCCAGGTGCGGGTGGGCGTTGTCGTCCGTGGGCGCGCCGTGGGTGGCCCAGCGGGTGTGCGCGATGCCCGTGGTGCCGGCGAACCGCTTCGGCAGCCGGGCCTCCAGCTCCCGGACCCGGCCCTTGGCCTTGGCGGTCTTCAGGCCCGCGGACTTGCCGGTGCCGCTCGCGTGGAGGGCGATGCCGGCCGAGTCGTAACCGCGGTACTCCAGGCGGGCCAGGCCCTCCAGGAGCAGGGGAGCAACATCACGTTTGCCGATGTAGCCGACGATCCCGCACATACAGTGACCCTCCGAGAAAGACGTGTGTCGGTTGTGGTGTGCCCGGTGCCTGCCGGGCGCCTGTGCCGTGGACCGGCCCGCCGTGGACCGGCCGGCCGTGGACCTCAGCCGTAGACGAGGCGGCGCAGCTGGCGGGCGGAGAGATCGGGCGGGGCCACGGCGCGGTGCGGCATCTCGTGGCGGATCCGTTCGAAGATCTCCTCGTTGCGCAGCCCCTGGGACTGCAGCTCCCGATGGCGTCGGCGGACGAACTCCTCCGTCGTCTCGTCGAAGTACGCCAGCACGTCCAGCACCACCCGGGTGGCCTCACCGCGCTGCAGCGGTGTGCTGCGCACCAGGTGTTCCACCAGGTCTTCGTGTGGCGCATCAGCGCGGTTCCGGCGTTCGAGCACCCGTCGATACTGCGGGGCGCCGTCGGGATTCGCAAGAAATCTGCCCGATATCGGGCACGTCCCCGGTTTGGGTGCGGGAAAGTGGTCTACACCTTGACCCCGTTCCAGGCTCGCGGTACGCATGGTCACCGCTCGGTCGCTCCATGCCATGACATGCCCGACGCTCGCCGAAGGGACCGTCGATGAGACGACGCAGACTGCTGGGTCCGCTGCTGGCCGTGGCCGCGGCGCTGGGAACCGCCGCCGCACCGCCCCCCGCCGCACGGGCCGCCGCCCCCACCGTCCCCCTCGACCGGGTCGTACCCGCCCCGGCATCCGTGCACGAGGGCGGCACCCCGTACACGATCGGCGCCGGCACCCGCATCCGCGTGCCCGGCGGCTCCGGCGACGTGCGGCGGATCGCCGGCTATCTGGCGGGCCTGCTGCGCCCCTCCACCGGCTACGCCCTGCCGGTCACCACCAAGGACGGCGACGGCATCGTGCTGCGGCTCGGCGGCCGGGGCACCGCGGAGCTGGGCGCGGAGGGCTACCGGCTGCGCGCCGACGGCCACGGCGTGACGATCGGCGCCCGCCGGCCCGCCGGCCTCTTCCACGGCATCCAGACCCTCCGCCAGCTGCTGCCCCCGGCCGCCGGGGAACACCGCGAGCAGGCCGGGCCCTGGAGGATCGCCGGCGGCACCGTCACCGACACCCCGCGCTACGGCTACCGCGGCGCGATGCTCGACGTGTCCCGGCACTTCTTCACCGTCGACCAGGTGAAGCGCTACATCGACCAGCTGGCGATGTACAAGATCAACAAGCTGCATCTGCACCTCTCCGACGACCAGGGCTGGCGGATCGCCATCCGCTCCTGGCCGCGGCTGGCGACCTACGGCGGCTCCACCCAGGTGGGCGGGGGCAAGGGCGGCTACTACAGCCAGGACGGCTACCGCGAGATCGTCCGCTACGCCGCCGACCGCTACCTCACCGTCGTCCCCGAGATCGACATGCCGGGCCACACCAATGCCGCGCTGGCCTCGTACGCCGACCTCAACTGCAACGGCGTCGCGCCGCCCCTCTACACCGGCACCAACGTCGGCTTCAGCTCGCTGTGCGTCCCGAAGAAGGTGACCTACGACTTCGTCGACGACGTCGTCCGCGAGCTCGCCCGGCTCACCCCCGGCCCGTACCTCCACATCGGCGGCGACGAGGCGCACTCCACCAGCCACGCGGACTACGTCACCTTCATGGACAAGGTGCAGCCGGTGGTCGCCAAGTACGGCAAGACCGTGATCGGCTGGCACCAGCTGACCGGCGCGCACCCGGCGAAGGGCGCCCTCGCCCAGTACTGGGGCTACGACGCCACGGGCGCGGCGGAGCGGCAGCAGGTCGCCGACGCGGCCCGGAACGGCACCGGGCTGATCCTCTCGCCCGCCGACCGCGCCTACCTCGACATGAAGTACGACAAGGACACCCCGCTGGGCCTGTCCTGGGCCGGCTACGTGGGCGTCCGGCGGGCGTACGACTGGGACCCGGGCAGCTACCTCCAGGGCGCGCCCGGCGAGGCGATCCGGGGCGTCGAGGCGCCGCTGTGGTCCGAGACCCTCTCCACGTCCGCGCACATCGAGTACATGGCCTTCCCGCGGCTGCCCGGCATCGCGGAGCTCGGCTGGTCCCCCGCGGACACCCACGACTGGGCCTCGTATCGCGAGCGGCTGGCCGCCCAGGGCCCCCGCTGGGACGCGCTGGGCATCCACTACTACCGCTCACCGGAAGTCCCCTGGCCGACGGCGTGACGGGGCGCGCCATGACGTAGCGGTGCGTGCCACGGCATAACGGTGCGCCGCACGACGTAGCGGTGCGGCGCACGGCGTAAGGCGCCCGCCGTACGCGCCACAGCGCCCGCCACGCCCCCGCACGCGCCACAACGTGGTGGGTCCCGGAATTCCACCGGAGCCCACCACGTTGTGGCCCCACAGGGGGCGCTCGTACCCCCTACGGGATCTGTTTGGCCCCGCCCTAAGGGACCTGAAGGGCCTAAGGGGCCTGAAGGGCCTGAAGGACCTGAAGGACCTGAGGGACCTCAAGGGCCTGAAGGACCTTCGGGATCTGGGGGAGCTGAAGGATCTGAAGCCCCCGCAACGGACCTAGAACCCCAGCTCCCGTGCGATCAGCATCCGCTGCACCTCGCTCGTGCCCTCGCCGATCTCCAGGATCTTGGCGTCCCGCCACATCCGGGCCACCGGGTACTCGTTCATGAAGCCGTACCCGCCGTGGATCTGGGTGGCCTCGCGGGCGTTGTCCACCGCGATCTCGGAGGAGTACAGCTTCGCGAGCGCCGCCTCCTTCTTGAACGGCTCGCCGTGCACCAGCCGGGAGGCGGCGTCCCGCCACGCCAGCCGGGCGGTGTGCGCCCGCATCTCCATGTCGGCGAGCTTGAACTGGATCGCCTGGTTGGCGCCGATCGGCTTGCCGAAGGCGTGACGTTCCTTCGCGTACGTCACCGACTCGTCCACACAGCCCTGCGCCAGGCCGGTGGCCAGCGCCGCGATGGCGATCCGGCCCTCGTCGAGGATCCGCAGGAACTGGGCGTAGCCGCGGCCCTCCTCACCGAGCAGGTTGCCGGCCGGCACCCGGACGTCCGCGAACGACAGCTCGCGGGTGTCCGAGGCGTTCCAGCCGACCTTGGAGTACGGGGCGGCGACCGTGAAGCCGGGGGTGCCGGACGGCACGATGATCGAGGAGATCTCCGGGGAGCCGTCGGCCTTGCGGCCGGTGACCGCGGTGACCGTCACCAGGCCGGTGATGTCCGTACCGGAGTTGGTGATGAAGCACTTGCTGCCGTTGATCACCCATTCGTCGCCGTCCCGCACCGCGGTCGTGCGGGTCGCGCCGGCGTCCGAGCCGCCGTCCGGCTCGGTCAGGCCGAACGCGCCGAGCATCTCGCCGCTGCACAGCTTGGGCAGCCACTCGCGCTTCTGCTCCTCCGTGCCGAAGCGGTACAGCGGCATGGCGCCCAGCGAGACGCCCGCCTCCAGGGTGATCGCCACCGAGGAGTCGACCCGGGCGAGCTCCTCCAGGGCGATGCCGAGGGCGAGGTAGTCGCCGCCCATCCCGCCGTACTCCTCGGGGAACGGCAGGCCGAACAGGCCCATCCGGCCCATCTCCTGCACGATCTCGTACGGGAACGCATGCTGCTCGTAGTACTCGCCGATCTTCGGGGCGACGACGTGATGCGCGAACGCCTCGACCGTACGCCGGAGTTCCTCCAGCTCTTCGGGCAGACGGTGGTCCAGGGTCATGGTCACTCCTTGTGGGAGAGGGCACGCAGGGTGCGCGAGGGGCTCGGGCGGCCCAGGACACCGGCCATCCACACGCTCGTGGCGGTGAGCCGGTCGAGATCGACGCCGGTCTCGATGCCGAGGCCGTGCAGCATCCACACGAGGTCCTCGGTGGCGAGGTTGCCGGTGGCGCTCTTGGCGTACGGGCAGCCGCCGAGGCCGCCCGCCGACGCGTCGACGGTGCTGACGCCGTGCTGCAGCGCGGCGAGGGTGTTGGCGAGGGCCTGCCCGTAGGTGTCGTGGAAGTGCACGCCCAGCTTCGAGGTGGGCACGCCCGCCTCGTTGAGGGCGGCGAGGAGGTGCTGGACGTGGCCGGGGGTGGCCACGCCGATGGTGTCGCCCAGGCTCAGTTCGTCGCAGCCCATGTCGAGCAGCGCCCGGCACACCCGGACCGTCTGCGCGACCGGCACCGGGCCCTCCCAGGGGTCGCCGAAGCACATCGACAGATAGCCGCGGACGTGCACCCCGGCCTCCTTGGCGCGGGCGACGACCGGGGTGAACATCACCAGTGCCTCGTCGACCGTGCGGTTGAGGTTGGCCTTGGCGAACGATTCGGTGGCGCTGCCGATCACCGCGATCCGGCGCGCGCCCAGTGCCAGCGCCCGGTCCAGGCCGCGGTCGTTGGGCACCAGGACGGGCAGCCGGTGCGGGTCGAGGTCGCCCAGCAGCGGGAACAGCCGCTCGGCGTCGGCGAGTTGGGGCACCCACTTGGGGTGCACGAAGCTGGTCGCCTCCACGACCGGCAGCCCCGCGTCGACGAGCCGGTGGACGAACTCGGCCTTGATCTCCGTGGGCACGACGGCCTGCTCGTTCTGCAGGCCGTCGCGCGCGCCGACCTCATGGATGCGCACCCGGGCGGGCAGGCCCTCCGCGGCGACCTCCATCGGCAGTCCGGCGACGGTCATGACGCCACCTCCCCGTCCGTGCCGTCGGCGCCGTCCAGGGGTGCGATCACGGCCAGCACCTGGTCCATGGCGACCGTCGAGCCGACCGTCACGTCCAGTTCGGTCACCGTCCCGGCATGCGGGGCGGAGATCACGTGTTCCATCTTCATCGCCTCCACCACCAGCAGGCCCTGGCCCGCGGTGACCTCGTCGCCGACCGCGACCTTGACGACCGTGACGGTGCCCGGCATCGGGGCGGCCAGGGTGTCCGCGCCGTGCGCCCCGGCGGCCCCGCGCAGCGCGGCCGCCACCGGGTCGTGGTCGGCGACCTGCCAGGCGTCGCCGTCCCTGCCGAGCCAGTCGCCGCTGCGGTGGAAGGTGTGCACGATGCCGTCGACGGTGATCCGGACGCGGTCCGGTGCGACCTCGGCGGTGTCCTCCGGGCCGCCGGGCCGGACGTCGCGGGCCACCGGGTCGTGGCCCGGCACCCGCAGCCAGTGGCGCACCGGCGCGGGCTCGCCGCCGAGCCGGAAGCCGCTGGGCGCGGCGAACGGGTCGCGCCAGCCGGCCTCGTCCACCGCCGGCGCGAGGGCGGCCTGCCGCACCGCCGCGGCCGCCGCGTACACCTCGTCCGGTACGCCCGCCTCGATCAGGCCGGCCGCCTCGCGCTCCACCAGCCCGGTGTCCAACTCGCCGGAGACCACGTCGGGGTGGGCCAGCAGCCGCCGCAGGAAGCCGGCGTTGGTCGTCACGCCGAGGGTGACGGTGTCGGCCAGCGCGGCCCGCAGCCGGCGCAGCGCGCTGGCCCGGTCCGGGCCGTACGCGATGACCTTGGCGAGCATCGGGTCGTACCGGCTGCCGACCTCGCCGCCCTCGGTGAGGCCGGAGTCGGTGCGGGTCCCGCCGCCCTGTACTTCGTGCAGCGAGAGCACCGTGCCGCCGGTCGGCAGGAAGTCGCGGGACGGGTCCTCGGCGCAGAGCCGGGCCTCGACCGCGTGCCCGGTGAGCGTGATGTCGTCCTGGGCGTAGGGGAGGTGCTCGCCGGCGGCGATCCGCAGCTGCCACTCCACCAGGTCCAGGCCGGTGACGAGCTCGGTGACCGGGTGCTCCACCTGGAGGCGGGTGTTCATCTCCATGAAGTAGTAGGCCGAGGGGTCCTTGCCCGGGACGATGAACTCGACGGTGCCGGCGCCGCGGTAGCCGCAGGAGCGGGCCGCCTGCACGGCCGCCTCGCCCATCGCGGCGCGGGTCGCCTCGTCGAGCAGGACCGAGGGGGCCTCCTCGATGATCTTCTGGTGGCGCCGCTGGAGGGAGCACTCGCGCTCGCCGAGGTGGAGGACGGTGCCGTGGCCGTCCGCCAGGACCTGGATCTCGATGTGCCGGGGCCGGTCGATCCAGCGCTCCACGAGGAGGGTGTCGTCGCCGAAGGAGGAGCGTGCCTCGCGGCGGGCGGCGGCGATCTCCTCGGCCAGCAGCGCCTCCTCGCGCACCAGCCGCATGCCCTTGCCGCCGCCGCCCGCGGACGGCTTGAGCAGGACGGGCATGCCGATCTCCCGTGCCGCGGCGGCGAGTTGGGCGTCGTCCAGGCCGCTGCCGGAGGAGCCGGGGACGACCGGGACGCCGGCCGTGCGGACCGTCTCCTTGGCGCGGATCTTGTCGCCCATCAGCTCGATGGCGTCGGCCGGCGGGCCGAGGAAGACCAGGCCCGCCTCGGCGCAGGCCCGGGCGAAGGCGGCGTTCTCGGCGAGGAAGCCGTAGCCGGGGTGGACCGCCTGGGCGCCGGTGCGGGCGGCCGCGTCCAGCAGCCGCTCGACGGACAGATAGCTCTCGGCGGCCGGGGCCGGGCCGATCCGTACGGCCGTGTCGGCCTCGCGGACGTGGCGGGCCCCGGCGTCCGCGTCGCTGAAGACGGCGATGGAGCGGATGCCGAGCGTGCGGAGCGTGCGGATGACGCGGACCGCGATCTCGCCGCGGTTGGCGATCAGGACGCTGTCGAACATGGTCGTGGGCATTCCTCTCACATCCGGAAGACGCCGAACTGCGGCTCGCCCAGGGGGGCGTTGGCACAGGCGGTCAGGGCGAGGCCGAGGACCTGGCGGGTTTCGAGCGGGTCGATGACGCCGTCGTCCCACAGCCGGGCGGTGGCGTAGTAGGCGTTGCCCTGGGTCTCGTACTGCGCGCGGACGGGGGCCTTGAAGGCGTCCTCCTCCTCGGCGCTCCACTCCTCGCCGCGGGCCTCCATCTGGTCGCGCTTGACCGTGGCGAGGACCGAGGCGGCCTGCTCGCCGCCCATCACGGAGATCTTGGCGTTGGGCCACATCCACAGGAAACGGGGGGAGTAGGCCCGGCCGCACATGGAGTAGTTGCCGGCGCCGTACGAGCCGCCGATGACGACCGTCAGCTTGGGGACCCGGGTGCAGGCCACGGCCGTGACCATCTTCGCGCCGTGTTTGGCGATGCCGCCCGCTTCGTAGTCCCGGCCGACCATGAAGCCGGAGATGTTCTGGAGGAACACCAGGGGGATGCCGCGCTGGTCGCACAGCTCGATGAAGTGGGCGCCCTTCTGGGCGGATTCGGAGAACAGGATGCCGTTGTTGGCGACGATGCCGACCGGGTGGCCGTGCAGGTGCGCGAAGCCGGTGACCAGCGTCGTGCCGTACTCGGCCTTGAACTCGGCGAACCGCGAGCCGTCCACGATCCGCGCGATCACCTCCCGCACGTCGTAGGGCGTCCGGGAGTCCACCGGCACCGCGCCGTACAGCCCGGCCGGGTCGACCGCGGGCTCCTCGACGGGCCGCACCGTCCAGGGCAGTGCGGGCCGCTCGCCGAGCGTCGAGACGATGGTGCGGACGATGCGCAGCGCGTGCGCGTCGTCCTCGGCGAGGTGGTCGGTGACGCCGGAGGTGCGGGAGTGGACCTCGCCGCCGCCCAGTTCCTCGGCGGTGACGACCTCGCCGGTGGCGGCCTTCACCAGCGGCGGCCCGCCCAGGAAGATCGTGCCCTGGTTGCGGACGATCACGGCCTCGTCGCTCATGGCGGGGACGTACGCGCCGCCGGCCGTGCACGAGCCGAGGACGGCCGCGATCTGCGGGATCCCGGCGCCGGACATCCGCGCCTGGTTGTAGAAGATCCGCCCGAAGTGCTCGCGGTCGGGGAACACCTCGTCCTGCATCGGCAGGAAGGCCCCGCCGGAGTCGACCAGGTAGACGCACGGCAGGTGGTTGTCGAGGGCCACCTCCTGGGCGCGCAGGTGCTTCTTGACCGTCATCGGGTAGTACGTGCCGCCCTTGACCGTGGCGTCGTTGGCGACGATCACCACCTCGCGGCCGGAGACCCGCCCGATGCCGGCGATCACCCCGGCGGCCGGCGCGGCCCCGTCGTACATCCCCTCCGCGGCCAGTGGCGCCAGCTCCAGGAACGGCGAGCCGGCGTCCAGCAGGGCGTCGACCCGGTCGCGGGGCAGCAGCTTGCCGCGGGCGGTGTGCCGCGCCCGGGCCTTCTCGCCGCCGCCGAGGCGGGCCGCCGCGAGCCGTTCGCGCAGTTCGGCGGCGAGCTCGCGGTGCGCGGCCTCGTTGGCCCGCCAGGAGTCGGAGGCCGGATCGTCCCTCGGACTCCGGCCGAGGGACGCCCCGTCGCCTCCCAGCACCGGTGCCTGCTCCATCACTACGAGCCCCCTTGCTCGGTCGTCCGCCCGGCCGCCGCGGTGCGCGGCCGCCGGGCATCCGGGTTAATGGGCGTTAACGTCATTTCCTTCAGGTTAACGACCACTAACCCGGCTGTCTACAATCGACGGCATGAGTAATGCGCAGGCCCCCGCCCCGACCAGCCGCCGCGAGCAGATCCTGAAAGAGGCCGCCCGGCTCTTCGCCGAGCGCGGGTTCCACGGCGTCGGCGTGGACGAGATAGGGGCGGCCGTGGGCATCTCCGGCCCCGGGCTCTACCGCCACTTCGCCGGCAAGGACGCGATGCTCGCCGAGCTGCTGGTGGGGATCAGCGAGCGGCTCCTCGCGGGCGGGCGGATGCGGGTCGCGGAGGGCGGCGAGGACCCCCGGGCGGTGCTGCACGCCCTGATCGACGGCCATATCGACTTCGCGCTGGACGACCGCCCGCTGATCACCGTGCACGACCGCGAGCTGGACCGGCTGCGCGAGGCCGACCGCAAGCGGGTGCGCCAGCTGCAGCGGCAGTACGTCGAGCTGTGGGTGGAGGTCGTCCGCCGGGTCCACCCGGGCCCCTCGGAGTCCCAGGCCCGGGCCGCCGTGCACGCCGTCTTCGGCCTGCTGAACTCCACCCCCCACCTGGGCCGGCCCGGCTCCCTCCCGGGTCGCACGGAGATGGCGGAGCTGCTGCACCGGCTGGCGCTGGGGGCCTTCGGGGCGGTGGCCGGGGGGCCGGCGGAGGCGCCGGCCGCGGGGGGGCCGGTGGCCGCGGGCGCGTAGTGCGCTGCCGCACACCTTGTGGTTGAGGTCTGGACAGTCCAGGTGACCGGCCGGTAGCTTTTCGCTGAGCAAGCGCTTAGCCATGCGTTTGGCCGGTGATCTGGAGGAGGCGACGTAACCATGCGCCGTACGGTGTTCAACGAGGACCACGAGGCGTTCCGCGAGACCATACGCGCCTTCATCGAGGGCGAGGTCGTACCGGTCCACGACGAGTGGTTCGCGGCCGGCCAGGTCCCGCGCGAGTTCTACTACAAGCTCGCCGAGCTGGGCGTCTTCGGCATCCGCGTCCCCGAGGAGTACGGCGGCGCCGGCATCGACTCGCACAAGTTCGAGGCCGTGATGTACGAGGAGACCGCCCGCGCCGGCGTCACCTTCGGCGGCTCCGGAGTGCACGTCCTCCTCGGCCTGCCGTACATCCAGATGCTCGCCACCGACGAGCAGAAGAAGCGCTACCTGCCGAAGTTCGTCACCGGCGAGGAGATGTGGGCGCTGGCGATGACCGAGCCGGGCACCGGCTCCGACCTCGCCGGCATGAAGACCACCGCCAAGCTCAGCGAGGACGGCACGCACTACGTCCTCAACGGCTCCAAGACCTTCATCACCGGCGGCGTGCACGCCGACCGCGTCATCGTCTGCGCCCGCACCGACGCGCCCACCGCCGAGGACCGCCGCCACGGCATCTCCCTCTTCGCCGTGGACACCACGTCCGAGGGCTACTCCATCGGCCGCAAGCTCGACAAGCTCGGCCTGCGCACCTCCGACACCGCCGAGCTGGCCTTCGTCGACGTCAAGGTCCCCGTCGAGGACCTGCTCGGCGAGGAGAACAAGGGCTTCTACTACCTCGGCCAGAACCTCCCCTCCGAGCGCTGGGGCATCGCCTTCGGCGCGTACGCGCAGGCCAAGGCCGCCGTCCGGTTCGCCCAGCAGTACGTCCAGGAGCGCACCGTCTTCGGCAAGACCGTCGCGTCCTTCCAGAACACCAAGTTCGAACTGGCCGCCTGCCAGGCCGAGGTGGACGCCGCCGAGGCCGTCGCCGACCGCGCCCTGGAGGCCCTCGACGCCGGCGAACTGACCCCCGCCGAGGCCGCCTCCGCCAAGCTCTTCTGCACCGAGGTCGCCCACCGCGTCATCGACCGCTGCCTCCAGCTGCACGGCGGCTACGGCTTCATGAACGAGTACCCGATCGCCCGCCTGTACGCCGACAACCGCGTCAACCGCATCTACGGCGGCACCAGCGAGGTCATGAAGTCCATCATCGCCAAGTCCATGGGCCTGTAAGAGCAGCCGTGAACGACGCACTCCGGTCCCTGCTCGATCTGCTCGACCTGGAGCGGATCGAGCAGGACATCTTCCGCGGCCAGAGCCGGGCGGCCCTGGTGCCCCGGGTCTTCGGCGGGCAGGTCGCCGCCCAGGCGCTGGTCGCGGCCGGCCGCACGGTCCCCGAGAACCGGCCGCCGCACTCCCTGCACGCGTACTTCCTGCGCCCCGGCGACCCCGGCGCGCCCATCGTCTACACCGTCGACCGGATCCGCGACGGGCGGTCCTTCACCACCCGCCGGGTCGTCGCCGTCCAGCACGGCCAGCCGATCTTCCACCTCTCCGCCTCCTTCCAGGAGTACGAGGAGGGGCTGGACCACCAGACGGACATGCCGGCCGCGCCCGACCCGGAATCCCTGCCCACGGCCGCCGAGATGCTGCCCCGCCACCTCCCGGCGGACATCGCCGAACGGCTGGTCGAGGCCCGCGCCGCGGTCGACCTGCGGTACGCCGACACCCCGCCCTGGGGCACCGTCGGCCACCCGCGCGCCCCGCGCTCCCAGGTCTGGTTCAAGGCCAACGGCAAGGTCGCCGACGAGCCCCTGCTGCACGTCTGCCTGGCCACCTACGTCTCCGACATGACGCTGCTGGACTCGGTCCTGCTCGCCCACGGCCGCGGCGGCTGGGCCGTCGGCGACGTCGTCGGCGCCTCACTGGACCACGCCATGTGGTTCCACCGCCCCTTCCGCGCCGACGAGTGGCTCCTCTACGACCAGGAATCCCCCTCCTCATCGGGTGGCCGCGGCCTGGGCCAGGCCCGCATCTGGACCCAGCACGGCCAACTCGCGGTCTCGGTGATCCAGGAGGGGGTCGTGCGGGTGCCGCGGGGGTAGCGGAGCGGCCGGGTGGGGGGCTGGACCGGGGGCTGGGCGGGGGCGGGCGTTGAGCCGGGGAGTGGCCGTGCTTGTGCCTTGCGGTGGTTGTACGGCCCTAGGGGTGTCATCGGCCGCTTAGGGCATGGCACCCCCACCACCCACCCCCACCGGGGGAGCGAGCCGTCCTCACTGGAAGTCCCCCGCCGCGATCCGCTCAACTCGGGTCCGCCGCACCGTCAAGGAGGCCGGGTCGTTCACCGGCCACTCCTTGACTCCCGGCCTCCGCAGGTAGAAGACGCCCTTGCGGATATCGGTGACGACAGCCAGCCGCTCCGGGTCGTACGCGACCTCATCGCCAACTCCCGGCAGTTTCCACGGATTCACCGGGCGGCCTCAGCATCCGTGCAGACGCCGATCCGGGCGGCGCACGGCCGGCACACGTGCAGGCCGTCCGGACCGGCGGTCTTCTCCCGCGCCAGGCTGTAGCCGAAGTGGCAGCAGGGGCAGGCACTACCGGTGATCTCGTCGACCGTCCATGTATGCGCGGCCGGAACGGCGTCCCACCCCGTGGTCATGACACACCTCCGAGACCGAGGTAGGCGGCCCCTCCTCCATAGGGTACGAGTACGTGCCCGGTATGACAGGGCACGCGGCGGTGAGGTCCTGGAGTGGGTGCGTGGGGCTGGCCGTGGTCAGTGAGGGGGCTGTCCTTGGCGTCACTCAGGGCTCCGGAACCATCGTTACGGGCGGCGTTGACAGTGAAAGGCGGATGCGGCGCGATGGCCGGACTGGTCTATTTCAAGAAGGCCGTTGAGGACGCCGACACCGTTGTCTATTCGTTCGGCGAAGATGCCTCTGAGATGACGCGGCAGCTGATCGTGGACAAGAGGAATCGCCGGTCGCGGCCAGGCGACGGAAGGGCGGACTATGCATTCCTCAAGGCATCGCGAAAGATCAATTCAATGTACGACCAAGTAAGCGAATGGCCTGAATGCGGAATGAGTGCCAGCTGATTTTTGCTGCGTGCGGCACCACCTGTGCACGCACCCGCAGTCGGTGCTCGGTCTTGTGGCCGTAGGTCATCTTCTTCAACCGCACGCGTTCGGCGGCACTCGGGCCTATCGGACAGGGGGTGCGGACGGGCATGGCTGGCGAACCGATCGGCCGAAGCGGATCACTGGTACCCCGCAGCCTGCCCCGCCCGTCACCCCCAGCCCCCGAAATGGCCGGTGCACGAGGGCACTTGGGCAGGGAAAACGCAACTTCGACATGGGCCGCAGAGGCAGCTACCTTCACCTGGTCTTCGGCGATCGCCCGCGGTCGCACAGGAGTTCCTTCAGGCTGAGCCACCCGCGACGGGATGAGTTGGTCACGCGCCATGAATCCTCGCCCCCGTGCGTAAGCCAGAACCGGGTCCACACCAGGCACCCCCAATCAGGGAGAGACGCATGCCTCATCTTGCGCTGTACACATTCGGTGTCCTGAAGTCACCTCTTACCGATCCCGGACCTCTCACGCGCGAATTGCACGACAGCGGCGAGGTCATCTACCGGAAGATCAGCCAGCACCCCGGGTACCTCGGTCGTGCGGAAGCGGCAGACCGCGGTCGGGGCACACACTTCGACTTGGACTGGGGTGCCTGGGGAGAGTTCGCCGTACCGACCTGGTACGACAAGGGCCATACGGCGGAATCCGCCGCCCTGGACGCGACCCTCTCACTCTGGACCGACCTGCGCTACGCCTTCGACGCCGTCTACACCGGTGTGCACCGTGAGGCGCTGAACAGGCGTTACGACTGGTTCGAGAGGACAGGACAGCCGAATTACGTGTGCTGGTGGGTCTCCGACGGCGTGATACCCACCTGGCAGGACGGGGTTTCCAAGCTGGAACACCTCCACGACCACGGCTCCGCGCCGCACGCCTTCACCTTCCACCACTCGTTCGCCCCGGACGGAACTCCGACCAGGATCAAAGACATCGGGCCGAAGAGCGACCAGGCTCGCTGACAAGGACTGTGTACGCGAGGCAAGTCGCCCCACCGCCCGATAGTCGTCAGCGGCCCCCGTCGCCATCCGTGCGGCGACGGGGGCCCCGCCGTGCGGGCCGAATCCGCCTGAGTTTCTGGAGCGGTTCATCCCCTTCGCGTATGCCACCCACTCCGGCTCGCATTACGCCCTGTGGCGGTGCGACGACCGAACCGACCTCGCCGCCCTGCCCGTCGTCTTGGTGGGCGACGAAGGAGACCTTTACGTCGTCGCGCGAAACCTGCCGGAACTGTTCCAGCTTCTCGCCATCGACAGTGAGTTCCTCGACCCGGACGAGGTCGAGGAACACAGCGATGGCCACCAGGAATTCCTCGTCTGGCTGGACCGGAACTCCGGGCTGGGGCCGCCGGAAGACCTCGACGCGCTCTGGGCCGAACAGAAGGCATGCGACGAGCAGTTCCGGACGTGGGCGAGCCGTTTCGTCGAGTTGGACGACTACTGAAAGCTCCATCCCGGATCGCGCTCGTCATGATGGTGCGGCCTGTCGCCGGTAATGGCTGGTGTGGGCCCAGCTCCAACTTCGCGGCACCACGCGCTTGCTTCAAGTGCACTTGAAGGTCCTAACGTTGCCGGCATGCCGGTGATCGACAGCACGCCCGTGACCTCCCCGCCCGTGGACGTTTGTGTGGCCGCGGGGACGGAGCATCCGCGGCCCGACGGCCAGGACCGTTACACGATCAGTGAGGTCGCGGCGTACACGGGGCTCAGCGCGCCCACCCTGCGGTGGTACGAGGAGATCGGGCTGCTGCCGGACGTGGAGCGGTCGCACAACGGCCAGCGCCGTTTCGGCAACCGGGACCTGGACTGGCTCGCCTTCGTGCGCAGGCTGCGGCTGACCGGGATGCCGGTCGCGGACATGGTGCACTTCGCGCAGCTGGTGAAGCGGGGCGAGGAGACCTTCGACGAGCGGCGGCAGATCCTCGAACGGACCCGGCGCGAGGTCCTCGCGCGGATGGCGGAGCTGCAGGACACCGTTGCCGTACTCGACGCCAAGATCGACTTTTATGCGGGCGCCCACCAGGCGTCGGAAAGGGCCTGAGCGCCATCATGAGCAACGCCATCGAACGGATCCGTAAGGTCGAGCTGGGCAACGGCGGCCCCCTCGTCGGCGTCCAGGGCTTCGGCGCCATGGGCATCAGCGCCGCCTACGGGGAGACGGACGACGCGGCCGCCCGCGACACCCTGGAGGCCACCGTCGAGGCGGGCGTCACCCTCATCGACACCGCCGACATGTACGGCGTCGGTGCCAATGAGGAGTTCCTCGCACCGTTCGTCGCCGCGCACCGCGACGAGATCACCCTGGCCACGAAGTTCGGCATCGAGTACCGCGCGGACGACCCGAAGTACCGGGCCATCCGTAACGATCCCGGCTACATCAAGAAGGCCGTCGAGGCGAGTCTGCGTCGTCTGAACGTCGAGGTCATCGACCTCTACTACATGCACCGGCGCGATCCTGCCGTTCCGCTGGCCGAGTCCGTCGGTGCCATGGGCGAATTGGTGCGGGAGGGGAAGGTCAAGTACCTCGGCCTGAGTGAGGTCACCGGTGCCGAGCTGCGCGAGGCGCACGCCGTGCATCCGATCACCGCCCTGCAGACGGAGTGGTCGGTCTTCAGCCGGGACGTCGAGCGCAGCGCGGTGGGCGCGGCCGCCGAGCTCGGGGTCGCCTTCGTGCCGTACTCGCCGCTCGGCCGGGGCTTCCTGACCGGTGCCTTCACCGACGCGGGCAAGGAGCTCTCCGGCGGCGACTTCCGGCAGTTGATGCCGCGCTACACCGGGGACAACGCCAAGGCGAACGCCGCTCTGCTGGAGCCCCTGCACGAGATCGCGGCCGAACACGGCGCCACCACGGCGCAGATCGCGCTGGCCTGGTTGCAGCACCGGGCCGAGGTGCACGGCCTGACCGTCGTGCCGATCCCCGGGACCCGTAAGCGCAGCCGCCTGCTGGAGAACGCCGGGGCCACCCGGATCACCCTGACCGCCGGGCAGTTGGCCCTCCTGGAGCCGATCGCCGGACAGGTGGCGGGCGAGCGCTACGCGGACATGTCCCTCACCTCGGCGGCGCGGGAGGACTAGGTGCGGCGCCCTTAGCCCGTAGGGGTCACGAGCGCCCCCTGCGGGGCCACAACGCGGGGGCGGGCGGCGATATTTCCTGGGGCAGGGGCAGGGGCAGGGGCAGGGGCAGGGGCAGGGGCACAGGGCACGGGGGACAGGGGGCAGAGGGGCAGGGAAAGGGGCGGAGGGACGCGGGCACGGCCGGCCCGTGGGGTCCGGGGGCCGGGGCCGGCGGGGCGCGGGCACACACACGCACTATGGGGCGCGGGCACGCACGCGCGCAATGGGGCGCGGGCACGCGCGCGCAGAATGGGGCGCGGGGACGCACGTGCCCAGGGTTCAGGCCAACCCCGCCGCGTCCAGCAAGTACGCCGTCAGGGGGTCGTAGTAGCGGGGGCTGCGGACGTGGTCGTCTAGGGGGATGGTGACCTGGAGGGTGCCTTCGGCCTCGGCGAGGAAGAGGGCCGGGTCGTTGGAGTCGGCGAAGCCGATCGCGTCCAGGCCGCGTTGGCCCGCGCAGCCCGCCCAGCCGTGGTCGGCCACGACCAGGTCCGGCAGCGGGCGGCCGGCCCGCTCCAGGCCGTCGAGGATCGCGGCCATCGGCTCGGGGGAGTGGGTGTGCCACAGCGTCGCGCCGCGCTCCAGCATCGCCACGTCGGCGAACTGGAAGACCATGCCCTCGTCCGCCTGCAGCCCGTCCGGGATGACGACGATCTCGCAGCCGGCGGCGCGGAGTGCCGCGGCGGTGGCGCGGTGCACGTCGAGCAGGCCGCCCGGGTGGCCGGTCGCGAACAGCACCCGCTGCTCGCCGGCCGCCGCCTTGCGCAGCAGCGCCGCCGCCCGCTCCAGCGCGTCCACCGTCAGTTCCGGGTCGATGGTGTCCTGGCCCTGCCGGTGGTTCGGGTCGTCGCTCACCCCGCAGCGCTCCGCCATCACGGCCAGTACGTCCTGCTCGTCCGCCCACCGGTCGCCGAATTCCAGGCCGAACCAGAAGTAGCGGTCACCGTTGGCGAGCTTGCGGTAGTGGGAGAGGTTGTTCTCCCGGGGGGTGGCGACCTCCCCGGCGATCCGGGTGCGGACGAGATGGTCGACGAGTTCGGCGCGCGACGGAACGGCGGCTGCGGAGGCTATCGGCATAGCGCCATTGTGCCCGGACGTATGTTCCGGGGCGGGGGAGTTCCGTACCCCGGACGGAAGCGATCACGGACCGGAGCCGGGATGGGGACGGACCGGAGCCGGGCGGGAGCCGGGCGGGAGTCGGACCGGAGTCGGACCGGAGTCGGACCGGAGTCGGACCGGAGTCGGACCGGAGCTGGGCTGGACGAAATGTCGAACGGGCATCGTGTTCCGTCGCGGAAATGTCCATGGGCCTGAGGCCTCGCCGTCCCTAGTCTCGGCTCATGACCACCGCAGCCAGCGCTTCCCACGAGCCCGTCGGCCCCGTCGGCCCCGTCGACTCCTCCCGCATCCCCCGGTACGCCGGGCCGGCCACCTACGCCCGCCTGCCCCGCCTGGACGAGGTCGGCGGCCGGGCCGACGTGGCCGTCGTCGGCGTCCCCTTCGACACCGGCGTCTCCTACCGCCCCGGTGCCCGCTTCGGCGGCAACGCGATCCGCGAGGCGTCGCGGCTGCTGCGCCCGTACAACCCGGCGCAGGACGCCTCCCCGTTCGCGCTGGCGCAGGTCGCGGACGCGGGTGACATCGCCGCCAATCCGTTCAACATCAACGAGGCCGTCGAGACCATCGAGGCCGCGGCGGACGACCTGCTCGGCACCGGCGCGCGGATGATGACGCTCGGCGGTGACCACACCATCGCGCTGCCGCTGCTGCGGTCCGTCGCCAAGAAGCACGGGCCGGTCGCACTGCTGCACTTCGACGCGCACCTCGACACCTGGGACACCTACTTCGGCGCCGAGTACACCCACGGCACGCCGTTCCGCCGGGCCGTGGAGGAAGGCATCCTCGACACCTCGGCGCTCTCCCACGTGGGCACGCGCGGCCCCCTGTACGGCAAGAAGGACCTCACCGACGACGAGAAGATGGGCTTCGGCATCGTCACGTCCTCGGACATCTACCGGCGCGGTGCCGACGAGGTCGCCGACCAGCTGCGGCAGCGCATCGGGGACCGGCCGCTGTACATCTCGATCGACATCGACTGCCTGGACCCGGCGCACGCCCCCGGCACCGGCACCCCCGAGGCCGGCGGCATGACCTCGCGCGAGCTGCTGGAGATCCTGCGCGGCCTCTCCTCCTGCAACCTGGTCTCCGCCGACGTCGTCGAGGTGGCGCCGGCCTACGACCACGCCGAGATCACGGCCGTGGCCGCCTCGCACACCGCGTACGAGCTGACCACGATCATGTCGCGGCAGATCGCCGCCGCGCGGCAGGACTGAGCACCCGGCGGGACCGAGCACCTGGCGGGACCGAGCGCCCGGCGGGACCGAGCGCCCGGCGGGACCCAGCGCGGGGCGCGCCCGCGGCAGCACGGCGGACGGCCGGTCACAGAGGTGGCCGGCCGTCCTTCGTGACGAGTTCCCACGTGCCGTCCTCGAAGGGGTGGCCGCCCAGCACCGCGTCCCAGGTGTCGCTCTCGTCCACCGTCGGGTCGATCCGCCGGCACCAGGCGGCGAGCACCTGCTGGGCGTCGCGCCGGTCCGCGCGTGAGGGGTGGAACCCGCGGCGGTACGCGTCGAAGAGCCGGACCATGGCGAAGAACCGCGCGAGGGAGCCCGCGGCCGGTTCGGGAGCCGTGTCCCGGGGCAGCCGGAGCACCTGCCCGGTCGCGCCGTCCAGCGCCAGCGGGGCGTACATCCAGTGGCCGATCTCGTAGCGGACCCCGGACCGCTGCCCGTCGGTGCCGTCCTTCGGCAGCGGCTTCAGGCCGCCGTGGGTCTGCAGTTGCAGCAGTCCTTCCAGGCTCGGCAGCCCCACCTCGACGAGGAAGTCCCGGGTGCCGGGGTGGGTGATGCCGTCGGGCAGGTCGCCGGCCGCGTGCCGCCGGCAGGCACCGGCGCCGAACACCTCCTCCAGCCAGGGCCGGGCGCCGGCGTCGCCGTCCGCCGCGGCCAGCGCCTCGGCGGGCGGTTCCGGGGCCGCCAGCCGGGCGTGCGGCTCCAGCAGCGGCGCCGCGTGCCAGGCCGTGCCGTCGTCCTCCCCGTCCGTCCGGCAGACGGCCGCGAACAGCCCGCCCTCACCGGCCAGCACCCACAGGTTGTCGAGCCCGATGCCCTGCCCGACGGACAACGGGCAGCGCGGCGGTGGCGCGGACGGCTCCGGCTCGATCTCCCACTCCCCGTCCAGCCGCTCGGCGAACGCCCCGGACACCCCCTCCGGCACCCGGTCGTCGTAGACCCAGCCGGACTCGTAGAGCGGCTCCGGGACGACGGCGGGCGCACCGTGCGGCGCACCGGTGGCCGAGTCGAACTCCTGCCGGACGTACGCGTGGGCCGGGTCCGTCGCACGGTCCGTGGTCGCGTCCCGGGCGGCCAGCAGCGACAGCCCGTCCTCCGACCGGACCAGCGCCAACTCGTCGATCCGCCCCACCTCGCCGGGGACCGGGCCGAACCGCCCGTTGCCCCGCCACTGCGTCCACACCGTCTCGAACGGCATCCCGACCCCGGACCCGCTCAGCTGCCGGGCCAGGTCCGTACGTCCCGCGCAGAGCGCCGCGTGGTGCAGCCAGGCCGCCCACTCGCCCTGGCTCAGGGACCAGGCGCCCTGCGCCTGAAGCGACCGGACGTCGGCGAGCACCCCGCCGTACGGCACACCGGCCGGATACGCCACGGCGAGGGCGTCCCAGGCGGCCCCGGGGCGCACCTGGGCCAGCACCCGCCCGTCGGTGAGCAGTTCGCCCGCCGTGCCGGCCAGGGCCGCGTGGGCCGGCAGCGCGCGGGCCGCGTACCGGCCGACCGGACCGCTCTCGGTCCACGGCCGGGCCGGCCCGGAATCCGTCACGGCCGCCAGCAGCGCGGCCACGACGCGCCGCTGTTCCGCCTCGGACACCGGACAGGCCGCGCGCCACATACGGGCGAGGGACGGCGAACGGAACGCCAGCCGCCCGGCGTCCGGTTCCTCCTCACCCCGCGCGTCCCGCCCCGTCTCCCGTACCTCGATCACGTCGGGGAAGGCGGCGGCCAGTGCGCGGGCGTCGGCGGGCCCGGACGGCGCACCCAGCGCCTCGTGCAGCAGCCGGTACACCTCCACCGGGACGTCGGCGGTCTCGGCGGCGGCGAGGACACCCAGCGGGTGCCGGCCGTCCGCGCCGGTGGCGTCCGCGCTGCGGGCTTCCGGGCCTGCCGCGAGGGTCACCACCACGTCGCGCGCGGGCGGTTCGCCCATCCGGTCGCCGTCCCATTCCAGGGCCAGCCGGATCCGGGCCTCGGGTGCCCGCAGCAGGAGGAGGGACAACGCCCGGGCGATCCGCCGGGGTTCCGAGGAGGTCAGTGTGGTGCCCGCCCACTGGGAGTTCACCAGGAACACGGTGTGGTCGCCGCGCAGTGCGCCGCGCAACCCGGGGCGGCCGCGCAGGAGTTCGTCGGGCCCGAGCGCCACGCCGAGGGCGGCGCACACCCGCAGCGCGACCTCGTCCGCCGTCAGGCCCGTGCAGTCGACCAGCGCGGCACCGGGGACCTGCGCGGCGCTCTCGCGCAGCAGCGCGGACTTCCCCGCGCCGCCGTCGCCGCCGATCACGAGCCGTGCGCGCCGCTCCACGGGCAGCGCCAGCCAGTCCCGGATCGCTGACCGCTCTCGGTCGCCGAGCTGGTGTGTCACGCGAAATCACTCCCACCGGTGCGGTGCTCGAAACCCTAGCTCAGGACAGCAGGCCCTTTCCGGCGAAGCCCAGCCACAGTCCCTTCAGACGATTGACGTACGCCTCGCCCTCGGCCGTGAACGCGGCCCGGGCGTCGTCCTTGATCTGCCGGATCTCGTCCTGCCGGCCTTCCGCACGCATCTCGGCCTCGTCCTCCACCCGGCCCCGGCGGAACCCGGTCCCGTAGTAGATGGGCACGTCCTTGGGGAGGTTGTGGCCCAGATAGGAGGAGCAGTCGTTGCCGGAGGCGGGGCCGCACGGTTCCCGTTCGGTGTACAGGCCCTGGGGCTGGAGCGGGGGCTTGCCGTCCGCCTCCCGCTGCCGGTTGACCTCGCCCAGGTAGTCCAGGACGTGCGGTTCGGAGTGCACGCCGGCCGACCACTCGGTGCCCATCGGCAGCGAACTGTCGGAGAGGTAGTGGGTCTGCCCGGTCTCCGGGTCGTGCACCTCCACCACCGCGTAGTTCCGGTTCGACCAGTCGCCCTTGTTGTCGCCGGTCAGTTCCTTGAAGACGTTCGCGGTGTATTTCCGTCCGTCTTCCTTGAACGTGTCCTTGAGCTCCTTGCGGACGTCGTTCCGGTCCGGCACGGACTGCTGCTGGTGGTAGTAACTGCCCGCGGACTGGTGGCCCTTGGCGTCCATGTTGGTGGCCAGTTTGTCCCTGGCCTCCTTCTGCCGGTCCTGCTTCTCCTTGCCCTCTTCGGTGCTGGGGTCGTGGTCCAGCGGGCGGTTCGACGGATGGTTGGGGTTGTCGACGTCCGGGTGGAGCGAGCCGACCTCCAGTTCGCGGTGGAACTTGAGCGACAGCCGGGTGATGGCGGCCACGGCGGCCATCTGCTGCGGGCGGGGCATCTCCGCGAACGGCGGGTGGCGGAGGGTGTTCTCCAGGGTTTCCCGGGTGATGCCGTTCGGGTTCCCGGGCGGGCCGCACTGCTGCAGCAGGTCGCGCAGTTGCCCGTTCCCGCCCCAGTGCTCGAGGTCGTTGTAGAGCCGGTCGAGGCTGACCTGCTCGACGTGGTGGGTCTCCCGCAGCGAGCCCTGGGAGTCCTCGGGCAGCAACCCCTGGTGCGTACGGTCGGGCGCGTCCCGGTTGTCGTCGTCGTGGTGCTGCCCGTCGTGCTCCTGGTCGTGCCCCTCGCCGTGTCCCTCGTCGTGCCCCTCGTCGTGGTCGAGCTTGGGCTTCTTGGCGTCGTGGCCCCCGTCGTTCCCGTCCGCGTCCGCGTCGTCGGGATGCGGGTGCTTGTCGCCGGCGGCGCCGGGTTCGGCGGCGGGGCGGCGGGGGGTGTCGGTGCGGGGATCGGTGGTGTGGCGGTCCGTGGTGTGGTGGTCGGACGGGGTGGGTGTGGGGGTGGTGGGGCGGCGGTCGGCGCCGAGGGGGATGGCGTGGACGCCGTTGCTGCCGTCGTGGAGGGGCCGGTCGCTGGTGCGGCCGGTCTGGGCGTCGACGTAGGTGATCTTGCCGTTGTGGTTGACGACGTTCCAGGCGTGGGCGCGGCCGTTGTTGTCCTGGGTGACGATGACGGCCTGGGAGCCGTGGCCGTTGTCGCGCAGGTCGTTCTCGAGGCGGTGGAAGGCGTCGGGGCCGTTTCCGTAGTCGTGGAAGGGGGCGCCGAGGGTGTTTTCGATGCGGTCGCGGCCGTTGGCTTCGCCGCGGTCGGAGGGGGTGCCGTCGGGGTGGGTGTCGGGGGTGCGGTGGGCGGCGGCGGTGGGGTTGCCGGCGTAGGTATCGGCGGTGGCGAGGGCGGCGTCGACGCAGTTGTTGTTGCGGCCGGGGGCGTCGGGGCCGGGGTGGTTGATGGTGTCGACCCAGTGGCCGTCGTTGGGGTCGGGGTGGGGTTGGGGTCGGCCGTCGTCGTCCTTGGGGATGGCGTTCTCGACGTGCTGCTGGTGCTCGTCGGTGGGGCCGTCCAGCCCGCCGGGGCGCTCGCGGTTACGGGTGTCGGAGGCGGCGGGGGGATCGTTGGGGGGCTCGTGCCGGGGGTGGTCGTGGTCGGCCTGGTCGGTGGGGGTGCCGTGGTCGGTGGGGGTGCCGGTGTCGGTGTGGGGGTGGGTGTTCTGGTCGTGCGGGGTGTTGTCGGGGGTGGTGGGGTGGCCGGTGTCGGGATGGTTGGTGTCGGGGTGGTTGGTGGTTGGCTGGTTGCCCGGCTGGTTGCCCGGCCCGTTGTGACTGTTCGGGTGCTGTTGGCCGGTGCGGTCGTTCGGGGTGTCGTGGCCGTTCGGGGGCGCGTCGGTACGGGTCGGCTGCGGTTCGGGGCGCCGGGGGTCCGGGCGGGTGGTGTCGGGCCGGGTGGTGTCCGGGCGGGTGGTGTCGGGCCTGGTGGTGTCCGGGCGGGTGGTGCCGGGCCTGGTGGTGTCCGGACGGGTCGAGTCGGGGCGCGGCTGGGCCGGGGCCGGGCGCTGCTGACGCGGGTCGGGGCGCCCGCCGGAGGGCGTACGCGGGTCGTCCGGGCGGCGCGGCCCGTCGAGCCGGGGGTCGTGGGCGGGGCGGTCCGGACGGCGCTGCTGGGTGATGTCGTGGACCGGCTGGGTGCCGTCGGGGCGGCGGTTGGGCGGGGTGTTCCCGGGGCTCCCCGCGGGCGGGTTGGCGCCGCGCGGGGGTGCGGTGTTCGACGTCGGGGTGGCGGTCCCGCTCGGTGTGGCGGTGTGCGGAGCCGCGTTCGGAGCCGCGTTCGGTGTCGTCGGCCCGGCCTGCGGGGGCATGGCGGTGGGCATGCCGACCACCGGTCCCGGCGACTGCGGGCCGCCCTGCGGTGACTGCTGGGGCGCGGTGGGCGAGTGGCCGCCGGGATCGGCCGCCGGGGTGGGCGGCGGGGCGGTCAGGGTGTCGGCGGACTGGGTGGTGACGGTGGTGTCGTCGTCACGGCCGTGCGGCGCGGGGTCGCCGGGGGTCGGGTCCCGGTGACCGGTGGGCGACGGCCCGGCGGACGCCGCGTGCGGTACCGCCCCGCCCTGCGAGGGCACGCTCACGTGCGGGGTGCTCGGACGTCCGCCGCCCGCACCGGAGTTGCTGCCGTCCCCGTCGTGCGAAGGGGTGCCGCCGCCGTCGCCGTTGTGGGGGGCGGAGGTGGGGGCGTCGTGGGAGGCGGCGGCCGGTTGCCCCGGGGGCGCGTGGTCCGGGGCCGGCGCCGGGGTCGGGCCCGGGTGGGACGACGTGCCGGAGTCGGGCGTTGGTGCGGAGTGCGGCGACGGTCCGGAGTCGGGGCTCGGTGTGGAGTGGGGCGACGACGGTCCCGCGTCGGGTGTCGGTGTGGAGTGCGGTGCTGGTCCCGCGTCCGGCGTTGGCGTGGAGTGCGGTGCTGGTCCCGCGTCGTGGGGCGGTGCCGCGTCCGGGTGGGGGGACGGGCCCGGCGTGGGCTGCGTACCGGCCGGGTCCGGGTGGGGGCGGGCCGCGTCGGAGGTGGTGTCGGGGGTCGGGTGGGTGCCCGCCGCACCGGAGTCGGGCGTCGGGTGCGTGCCCACGGAACCGGAGTCGGGGGTGTGTCCGGGGCCGGGCGTGGGGCCCGCGTCCGGGGTGTGCCCGGGGCCCGGGGTCGGGCCGGAGTCGGGCGTGGGGTGGGTGCCCACCGGGCCCGCGTCGGGGGTGTGTCCGGCGCCCGGTGCGGGGCTTCTGTCCGGTGTCGGTGTGGGGGAACTCCCGTACGGGTTGTGGTCGTTGCCGCCCGTATAGCCCTCGTCGAAGGCAGTGCGCTGGTCCGGGGGCGGCAGCGGTTGGGCCCGGGGGGTCGGGTGGTCGCCGTCCGGGCGTGCGGAGCTGTCGGGGCTGGTGGCCGGGCCGTTGCTCGAACCGGCCCCGGAATCCGGCGCGGGCCGGGACCCGGAGTCCGATCCCGATCCCGACCCGGAGTCCGATCCCGAACCGGATCCCGACCCGGAGTTCGACCCCGTCCCCGACCCCGACCCCGAGCCGGAGTCGGACCCACGGCCCGTGTCGCTGTGCGAGGGGCCCGAATTGCCGCTACCGGAACCGGAGTTGGAGTCACCGGAGCCACCCCCCGACCCCGATCCCGACCCCGATCCCGACCCCGAGCCGCTCCCCGTCCCTGAACCCGTACTCGAACCCGTTCCGCCTCCGGCCCCGGCCCCGGCCCCGGACCCGGAACCGGACCCGGACTCAGACCCGTGCCCGGAGCCCGCCGACTCGTTGGACGACCCCGATCCGCTGCCGCTGCTCCCGCTGTTCCCGCCGTCTCCGCTGCTTCCGCCGTCTCCGCTTCCGTGTTCGCCGCCGCTCTCGTGGTCCCCGCCGCGCCCGGCGGCGTGGTCCAGGCCGCCGCGGGCGTGGTGGCCCGCGCGGGCGCCTGCGCCGTCGCGCAGCGACTCCGTGAAGGTCTGGCCGGAGTTCTTGGCCGCCTCGATACCCGCGTCCGCGCCTGTCTTGAGGCTGCGGCCGACGTCGAAGCCCTGCTGGGCCCCGAAGTTCATGTTCATGCCCTGGGCGATGGCGTCGGAGATCATGGCCTCCAGCGCGGAGACGGCGGGCTCCTTGATCGTCTCCATGATCGCCTCGACCAGCGCCTCCCGCGCTTCCTTGAGGATGCGCCGGACGATCAATCTGGTCGCTTGTGTGGCGCCCGCCGCGCCGATCTCCGACAGGCCGAGCGTGAACGGCGCCGCCGCTTGTGCCGCGATGATCTCTGCCGCCAGGATCGCCAATTGGGCGATCACCGCGACTTTCATCCCGACGATCACCACCGACCCCGCGTCCATCGCGAAGGCGATCAGCTCGGCCGCCGTGCGCGCGTCGTCGAGGTAGCCCGAGCCGTTGCCGGAGAACTTCTCCCAGGTCTTGCTGAAGCCGTCGATGCTGTCGCCGGAGTTCGCCGAGAGGACGTTGCCGGCGGCGGTGACGCCCTCGGACTGCAACTGCTCGACGGCGTTGGCGAACTCCCGCCAGGCGCTGGCGGACTCGTTCATCTTGTCCTCGTCGCCCGTCGGCCAGTCGAAGCCGAGCATCTCAAGGACCCACTCCAGCCAGTCCGGCAGCATGAGCGACATGGCGGCAATCCCCCGTACGTGGAAGCGGTCAAGCGGTGACGGCGCGTTCAGGAAAGGAGCGGGAGGAGCGGGAGGAGCGAAAGCGGCGAAGGCAGTGGGTGGCCCGGCGGTCGGTCGGGCCTGGAGGGACACCCCCGCGGAGAGCCCCCAGGTCTGCGGCGCTAGGTCTGCGGTGCCTTGAAGTTGCTGATCAGCTGGCTCTGCGCCTCGGCGTTGGCGACGTGCTGCTTCATCAGCGAATCGTTGAAGTCCTCGTCGGCCTGGTGGTTGTCGGCCATGGTGTTCAGCGCGCCGCCGATTTCCTGGAGCTTGGCGGCCAGATGGCCCATCGACTCGTACATGCCGTCGCGCAGGCCCTCGTAGACGACGCCGAACTTCTCGCCGATGTCGTCGTCGCCCCACGGCGGGGTGTCCTGGCCCTCCAGGCCGGTCAGCGTGTTCTTGAGCTTCTCCACGGCGGACTGGTAGCGCTGCCCGACGTTGGTGAAGTCCCGTCCCCCTGACTTCAGCGACGGGATGTCCGCCTGTAGTCCCTCTCCGGCCATCTGTGCCCCCCGTTCCCCACGCTCATCGACAGGTTGCAGGACAACGTGGCGCAAAGTTTAGTCCTGGACTCCCTTATGCATTCAAGGAGTTGACTGTCACAACGCTGTCACCGACGGGCCCGGACGGCTGCCGCCGACAGCCTCCGTTCCGGCGCGGTCGAGGCAGCGGAGGGCGAACCACAGCTCCATGCGGACGTCGGTGTCGTCCAGGTCGGTGTCGAGGAGCGTGGCGATACGGGCGATGCGCTGGCGGACGGTGTTGCGGTGGATGGCCAGCGCGGTCGCCGTGCGGTCCCAACTTCCGTGCAGGGAGAGCCAGGTGTGCAGCGTGGTGACGAGTGCGGGGGAGGCGGCGAGCGGCGCGAGCAGGGCCCGGGCGTGCCGGTGGGCGTCGTCGGGGTCGACGAGGGCGGCGAGTCCGGGCCGGTCGGGGGAGGGGCGGCGGACGAGGGCGGAGCGGTGGGCGAGGGCGCGGCGCAGTGCGGTGGCGGCGTGCCGGTCGGCGGCGGGCAGCTCCTCGACCGGGACCGGGGCGCTGACGCCGAGGGTCCAGCCGGGCTGTGCGCCGATCTCCCGGTCGGCCGGGACCAGGGCCCGGAGCCGTCGCGCGGACGACGCCGGTTCCGGTGTCACGAGAGCGGTGCCCAGCGCGGCGGCCAGCGCGGCCGCGTCCGCCTCCGGTGCGGCGGTTTCTCCGCGGCGCTCGGCGTGCACCACGGTCCAGCGGGGCGCGCCGAGCAGCGGAGCGACCTCGGCCGGCCGGGCACCCAGGAGCAGATGGGCCAGGGCGGCGGAGTGCCCGGTGTCGGCCGCACCGCGGGCCGCGGCCGGGCCGGTGATCAGCGACAGCAGCACCGCGGCGACGCCCGCGATGGTGTGTGCGGGTGGATCGTCCGGGTCCGCGGCGACCACCAGCGCATACGCCTCCTGCCCGGCGGCGCGTCCCGTCAGGGCGTACGCGGACAGCTGGGTCCCCGGGAGCGTGTCGGTGGCGGAGGACGGCCCCCCGGCCGTGGCCCGCGCCCCGCCTCCAGTACTGGCCGCGGCCCGCGCCCCGCCCCCGGCACCGGCCCCGGAGTGCGTCCCCGTCCCGACCCCGGCCTCCCGGCCCCCGGGCCCGGCCACGTCGCCGCTCCCGACGCTGCCGCCCCCGGCGACGCCGCCCCCGACGACCTGCGCGAGCCGGCCGGCCGCGGTGCGTACCCGGTCGGTGGGGCGGGGCCCCGCCGAGCCGTGTTCCGTGCCGTCCGCGCCGAGCAGCGCCGTCCAGCCGTGGACGTGGCGGGCCAGCGCGCGCAGCACGGCGCGTGCCGGATCCGGCCGGGCGGCGGCCGCGGCCAGCGCGCGCTGCGCCTCGCCGATCCGGGTCAGCTCCCGGTGCCGGGCCTTGGTGACGGCCTGCCACACGGCGCTCTCCACGGCCGTGAACGGAGTGCCGGCCGGCACCTCCACCAGCGGCAGGCCGTGCCGGTCGCAGGCCTCCACCAGTGCGGGCGGCACCGCCTCGTGCACCGGCGCGATCCCGAAGCCGAGTGCGGCGGCGCCGGCCGCGACCGTGCGGGCCGCGTACCCGTCGAGGTACGAGGCCAGGGCCGCGTCCGGGTCCGCGCCCGCGGCCCCGGCGGTCACCTCCGCCAGGTGCACGCCCGCCGTCAGCAGCAGCTCGCCGCCCAGGAGGTACGGCACCGGGTCGGCCATCTCGGAGGTGTGCACCCAGTGGAGGGTGACGCCCTCCCGCGGCCCCGCGAGCTGGCGCAGCCCGAGATCCGCCCGGGCGAGGAGACCGGCCAGCGGCACCGGCGGCGTCGACGGCGCGGTGGTCACCGGCGGGCCGGACGGCGGTTGCGGCGCCTGGGCGGACGGAGGCGGAACAGGAGGCGGCATGTGCGGACCCTCCACAGGAGCGGCCGATGGGTGGAGGAAACGTACACTTCAGCGTCGCCGCGCCGCCTCCTAGGGTCAACCCCCGAGACGAGTCCGCGGGACGGCGAGCCTTCGAGGCGGTCCCGAGGCCGAGTCCCCGGGAGGCGGGCCGCTCTTCCCCCGTGCGTGCCCGCCTCTCTCCCCCTCCCCGTGTCTCCTCCCCACACCCCCTCTCCCCTCGGCGTAGCTGGAAGGGATGGCCCATGGCTGTCGACTATGCGGTGATCGTGCTCTATCTGGCCGGAATGCTCGCCATGGGCTGGTGGGGCATGCGCCGCGCCAAGTCGAAGAGCGAGTTCCTGGTGGCCGGGCGCCGCCTCGGGCCCGCGATGTACTCCGGCACCATGGCCGCGATCGTGCTCGGCGGCGCGTCCACGATCGGGGGCGTCGGCCTCGGCTACCAGTACGGCCTCTCCGGTGCCTGGATGGTCTTCACCATCGGCCTCGGGCTGCTCGCCCTGTCGGTCTTCTTCTCCGCGCGGATCGCCCGCCTGAAGGTCTACACCGTCTCCGAGATGCTGGACCTGCGCTACGGCGGCCGGGCCGGGGTGATCTCCGGCGTCGTCATGTGGGCGTACACCCTCATGCTGGCCGTCACCTCGACCATCGCGTACGCCACGATCTTCGACGTCCTCTTCGACCTGAACCGCACCGTCGCGATCATCCTCGGCGGCTCGATCGTCGTCGCGTACTCGACGCTCGGCGGCATGTGGTCGATCACGCTCACCGACATGGTGCAGTTCGTGGTCAAGACGATCGGCGTGCTGCTCCTGCTCCTGCCCATCGCGGTGGTCAAGGCGGGCGGCTTCGCCGAGATGAAGGCCAAGCTCCCGACCTCGTACTTCGACCCGCTGGGCATCGGCGGCGAGACGATCTTCACCTACGTGCTGATCTACACGTTCGGCATGCTCATCGGGCAGGACATCTGGCAGCGCGTCTTCACGGCCCGCAGCGACCGGACGGCGAAGTGGGGCGGCACGGTCGCCGGCACCTACTGTCTCGCGTACGCCCTCGCCGGTGCCGTGATCGGTACGGCGGCCAAGGTGCTGTACCCGAAGCTGGGCAGCCCGGACGACGCCTTCGCGACCATCGTCAAGGACGAACTCCCCGTCGGAGTGCGGGGGTTGGTGCTCGCGGCCGCGCTGGCCGCGGTGATGTCGACGTCGTCCGGCGCGCTGATCGCCTGCGCGACCGTGGCCAACAACGACATCTGGTCGCGGCTGCGGGGAGCCGTGCGGCCCGCCGGCGAGGAGCACGACGAGGTCAGGGGCAACCGCGCCTTCATCCTCCTCATGGGCCTCGCGGTGATCGGCACGGCCATCGCGCTGAACGACGTCGTCGAGGCCCTGACGGTGGCCTACAACCTGCTCGTCGGCGGGCTCCTGGTCCCGATCCTCGGCGGTCTGCTGTGGAAGCGCGGCACGGTGCAGGGCGCGCTGGCCTCGGTGTCGGTCGGCGGCCTCGCGGTCATCGGCCTGATGGCGGGCTACGGCATCCTCGCCAACGAGCCCGTCTACTACGGCCTGCTCGCCTCCCTCGTGGCCTATGTGGCGGTCAGCTTGGCGACCCGGCCCACGGACGCGGCGGTGCTCGCGGTGTGGCGGGCACGGCTGCAGGCCAGCCCGTCCGACGCTTGACCCGACGACGCGACCACCCCCAGCAGACGCCGCGACACACGACGAGCCGGCCCCGAGACAAACGGAGAGTCACCCGCCGATGAGCACCACCGCACCCGCCCCCACCCCGTCGCCGACGGACCCCCCGCGCACCGGCGGCGACCTGGTCGTCGAGTCGCTGGCGGCACTCGGCGCGGACACCGTCTTCGGGCTGCCGGGCCAGCACGCGCTCGGGGTGTTCGACGCGCTGCGCCGGTCCGCGCTGCGGTACGTGGGGCTGCGGGTGGAGAACAACGCGGGCTTCGCCGCCGACGCCTACGCCCGGGCGACGCACGGGGTCGCGCCGCTGCTGGTCTCCACCGGGCCCGGCGCGCTGATGACGCTGCCCGCGCTGCAGGAGGCGGCGGCCGCTTCCGCCGCCGTCCTGGCCATCGGCAGCCAGGTCCCGCTGGCCGGGATCGGCGGCGGCCGCCACGGTTATCTGCACGAACTCACCGACCAGAGTGCCGCGTTCCGCGATGTGGTGAAGTCGGTCCACACCGTCCGCACCGCCTCGCAGATCCCGTCGGCGGTGGCCGCCGCCTGGGAGTCGGCGCTGAGCGCGCCGCACGGCCCGGTGTGGCTGGAGATCCCGCAGGACGTGCTGCTGGCGCCGGTCGACGTGCCGCCGGTGGCCGGGCTCGCCGTGACCCCGCGGGTGCCGGCGCCCCGGCCGGAGCTGATCCGTGCGGCCGCCGGGCGGCTGACCGCGGCCCGCCGCCCGGTGATCCTGGCCGGCGGCGGGGTCGTACGGGCCGGGGCCGAGGCGGAGCTGCTGGCGCTGGCCGAGCGGCTGCGGGCGCCGGTGGCCACGACGTTCGGCGGCAAGGGCGCGTTCCCGTGGGAGCACCCGCTCTCCCTGCGGTCCTGGCTGGAGGACCGGCACACCACCGACTTCCTGGAGGACGCCGACACCCTGCTGGTCGTCGGGTCGGGGCTGGGCGAACTCTCCTCGAATTACCACACGTTCCGCCCGCGCGGCCGGGTCGTCCAGATCGAGGCGGACCTCGGCAAGCTGGAGTCCAACCACGCCGCGCTGGGCATCCACGCGGACGCCCGGCAGGCACTGGCCGCGCTGGTCGAGGAGACGGCCGGCGCCGCGGCCGGGGCGGAGGCCGTCGTGCCGCCCGCGCCCGGGGCGGCCGGGTCGCCGGAGGCCGCGGTGGCCGGTGTGCTCGCCCGGGTACGGGACCGGCTCGCCGCCCAGGACCTCGGTCTGGAGCAGCAGGTGCTGGCCGCCGTGCGGGAGGCGCTGCCCGAAGAGGCGGTCAGCTGCTGGGACATGACGATCCTGGCCTACTGGGCCTGGTCCGCCTTCGATCCGCGGCGCACCAACGCACTGCATTCCGCGCAGGGCGCCGGCGGTCTGGGGTACGGCTTCCCGGCGGCGCTGGGGGTGGCCGTCGCCGATCCGGAGCGGCCGGTCCTGGCGGTGTCGGGGGACGGCGGCGCCATGTACTCGATCGCCGAGCTGGCCACCGCGCGCCAGTACGGCCTGCCGGTGACCTGGCTGATCGTCGACGACGGCGGCTACGGCATCCTGCGCGAGTACATGACGGACGCCTTCGGCGAGGCCACCGGCACCGAACTGAGCCGCCCGGACTTCGTCGCCCTGGCCGAGTCGTTCGGCGTTCCCGCGGTCCGTACCGACCCCGGACGGCTCGGCGCCGACCTGGCCGCGGCGCTCGCCGCCCCGGGCCCCTCGGTCGTCGTCCTGCCGGCCCGGCTGCGGATGTTCGCGCCGACGCACCTGCCGGCCTGACGCGGGGCCGCACCGGCCGGAACGCGCGGGTGCGGTGCCGGAGGACCGGCACCGCACCCGTCGTTATCGGAGGGCTGTTCCTACAGGCTGAGCTCCGGGTGCAGGTCCTTCATCCGTACGACCTGGCGGCTGCGCGCCGCGAGGGCGGTGAGGGCCAGGGCGCCGAGGGTGAAGGCCGCGAGGACCACACTGCCCTGCCACACGACGGCGAGGTCGCCGCCGGTGATCAGCCGGCGCAGCCCGTCGACGACGTAGCTCATCGGCAGGAAGGGGTGCAGGGCGGCGAAGAAGCCGGGGCTGGTCTGCACCGGGTAGGTGCCGCCCGCCGAGGTCAGCTGGAGCATCAGCACGACCAGGGTCAGCACCCGGCCGGCCGGGCCGAAGAAGGCGCTCAGCAGCTGGATGATGGCCGTGAACGCGGCCGTGGCCAGCACCAGGAAGCCGATGGTGGCGGCCGAGCGGGCCATCTGGAGGCCGAGTCCCCAGTGGAGCACGGCCATCAGGGCCAGCACCTGGACGACGCCGACGGCGAAGGCCGGCAGCCAGGAGCCGAGCGCGATCCGCCAGCCCGGGGCGCCCGCGGCCAGCGCGCGCTTGCCCAGCGGCTGCAGCAGCATGTACGCGACCATCGCGCCGACCCAGAGGGACAGCGGGATGAAGTACGGCGCGAGGCCGGTGCCGTAATTGGGCGCCTTGTGCAGCGACTTGGCGGCCAGCGCGACCGGGTCGGCCATCACCTCGGTGCGGGCGTCGCGGTCCTTCTTGTCGTAGTCGGGGATCTTGCTGACGCCGCTGTGCAGCCCGTCGGCCAGCTCGTTCGTGCCGTCCTTCAGCTTGAACAGGCCGCCGGTGAGCTTCTCGGCGCCGTCCTTGGCGGTGCCGAGCCCGCTGTGGACCTTGCCGGCGCCGTCGGCGACCTTCCCGGCGCCGTCGGCGAGGGTGTTGATGCCGTCCGCGAGCAGCCCCGCGCCCTGGGAGACCTTGTGGGCACCGGAGTTGAGCGCGTTGATCTTCTCGATCGCGGCGTCCGCGCGGTCGGCGATGCCCGGTGCCTGGTCGGCCACCGTCACGGCGACCCGGTGCAGATCACCGAGCTTGGTGTGCAGCTGCCCGAAGTCGGTGCGGCCGATGGTGTCGTTGACCTTTTCCGCCGCGTCGGCCGCGACGGCGGTGCCGTCCGCGATGGCCTTCAGCTTGGGGCAGTCGGGGGCGGTGGCGACGACGCCGCAGCGCTCGCGGTACAGCTCCGCCGCGTCGTCGGCGTTCTTGCGCGCCTGGCCGGCGGCCCGGGCCGAGTCCCCCGGAAGCTTGCTGAGGTCCTCGTCGAGCCGCTGGGTGAGGTCGGCGACCGTTTGCGCCTTCTCGCCGATCTCCTTGCCGTGCGCCCTGAGGTAGGGCAGGTCCTTCTTGGCGATGCCCTGCACCTTGTCGGCGAGCTGCTGGGTGCCGTCCGCGACCTGACCGGCGCCCTGGCTGAGCTGCCGGGCCTTGGAAGCGGCCTTCGTCGTGCCGTCGCTGACCTGGCCGGCGCCCTTGCTGACCGCGCCGGAGCCCTGGTCCAGCTTGCCCAGCCCGTCGGCCAGTTCGCCGGTCTTCTCCTTCGCCGTGCCGACGCCGTCGTCGACCTTCCCGGCGCCGTCGGCGGCCTCGGCCGTCTTGTCGTGCAGGTCGGAGAAGGACACGAAGATCTTGTCGAGCATGCCGCGGGTCGACGTCGCCGAGGTCTTCGCGCGGATCTCGGAGAAGACGGTCTTGGAGATCGAGCCGACGATGTAGTTGTTGGCGTCGTTCGTCCGGACCTGGAGGGCCCCGGTCTGCGGGTCGTCGCCGGAGCTGGAGGCGATCCGCTTGCTGAAGTCCGACGGGACGGTCAGGGAGAGGTAGTACGTGCCGTCCTCGACGCCCTTCGCGGCGTCCTCGGCGCTGACCTCCTCCCAGTCGAAGGTCTTGCTGTCCTTGACGTTCTTCGCCAGTTCGTCGCCGGCGGCGATCTTCTTGCCGCCGGCGGTGGCGCCCCGGTCGTCGTTGACCAGCGCCACCGGGATCTTGTCCAGGCGGGCGTAGGGGTCCCAGAAGGAGCAGAGGTAGAGCGCCCCGTACAGCAGGGGGATCAGCATCAGGGCGACCAGCCCGAGCCGGGGCAGCTTCCCCCGGCCGAAACGCCTGAGCTCAAGCGCGGCCAGCTTCGGCGAACGCATGCGCCGCTTCCTCCTCGGTGGTGTGGGGGGTGGTGCCCGGGCCGTCCTGGGCCGGGGCGGGGTCCGCGGGCCGCGCGGTGCCCGCGGGTGTGGTGCGGACGATCAGCGCGTCCGCCGGGGCGTCGCTGCCGGCCGCCACGACGGTGGTGCCGGCCAGTGCGAGGTCCCGCAACAGCTGCCAGGCCAGGGCGCGTTCGGCCGGCGACAGCTTGAGGTCGACGTCGTCGACGGCGAGCAGATGCGGGTCGTGCATGACCGCCAGCGCGATCGACAGCCGCAGCGCCTCCAGCCGTTCCAGGTCGCGGACGGTGGTCCGCAGGCCCTTGGCGAGGGTGTCGGGGTCGAGTCCGGCGGCCGCCAGCGCGGCGTCGATCCGGGCCCGGGCGGCCTCCTTGTGGCGCTTGCCCCAGGGCAGCAGCCCGCCCGGTGAGTTGGTGAGACGACGGCCCAACAGGGCCTGTTCCTTGAGGTGTTCGCCGACGGTGAGGGCCGGTTCCAGTTCGGCGACGCCCGGGACGTGGGCGAGTGCGGTACGGCCGCGGACCGTACCCATCCGCTTGGGCAGCGGGAAGCCGGCGACCGTGGCCGAGCCCTCGGTGATCCGCATCCGGCCGGTCAGGGCGAGCAGCAGGCAGGTGCGCCCGGAGCCCGACGGGCCCTCGACGGCGATCAGCGAGCCAGGCTCGGCGGTGATGTCGACGCCGCGGAAGGCCCAGCCGCGCGGGCCCCGCACTCCTATCCCCGTGGCGTGGACCGCCGCCCCCTTGCGGGTGGTGTTCACAACCCCTCCCCTTTTGGTCTGACTGGTCAGTCTAAAAGTGTGCCGTATCCGGGACCCTTTTGACCAATCGGAGGCCTTTGGCGCACGCGAGCGGCAATCCGTCCCCCTTGAGGCCGTGACCCGAACGGGGGAGTCGGCTTAGGGTTCCCCCATGGCGGGGGCCTGATGATGTTCACGTGGCGCCCGTGGCGCGACCCGCGGCACGGGCTCTTCATGGATGACGGAGAACCATGGAAGATTCGACACGTCACCCCGCCCGCCTGCCGTCCCGGGATCCGCTCGGGCCGCCTCCCGGCCGCACCGGCCACCGCTCCCGCAGGGCCCTCGCACCGCTCCTCGCGGCCGCCCTGGTCGCGGTCCTCGCACCGGTCTCCGCCTCGGCCGCCGCCCCGGTGGCCAGGCCGTCGCCGGAACCGGCCGGCGGCCCGCACGGACCCTGCCTGACCGGCCACGACGGTGACGGCTGGACCGCCACCTCCGACAAGATCGACCCGGCGGACAGTTACCACGCCTTCGTCGGCAACGGCTACCTCGGCCAGCGCGTCCCGCCCAACGGCACCGGCTACGCGGCCCCCGGCGGCCAGACCGGCTGGCCCCTGAAGACGCCCGCCTACGACGGCTCGTTCGTCTCCGGGCTCTACGCCAAGGGCCCCAAGGACGTCCAGGGCCGCCAGGCCATCGCCGCGCTCCCCACCTGGACCACGCTGAACGTCGCCACCGGCGGCGCCCACCCCGACACCTTCTCCTCGGCCACCGCACCCGGCCGGATCTCGCACTACCGCCAGTCCCTCTCACTGCGCTGCGGCTTCGTCCGCACCTCGCTGACCTGGACGGCCGCCGACGGGCGCCGCACCGACCTGGTCTTCGACGTGCTCACCGACCGCACCGACACGCACACCGGCGCCGTACGGCTGCGCATGACGCCCCACTGGAGCGGCGCCGCCACCGTCACCGACGCCCTCGACGGCCGCGGCGCCCGCCGCATGTCGGCCTCCGGTGCCCCCTCCGCCTCCACGGACGCCTCCGGCGGCACCATGGACGTCGGCTTCCGCACGGACGGCACCCGTACCGAGGGCGCGGTGGCCTCCACCCTGCGACCCGGCCCCGGCGTCCGGGCCACCGCGCCCGGCACGGCCCCGCGGTCCGGCCGGACCGCCTCCCTCAGCAACCGCCAGCAGGTGACCTTCCCGGTCCGCGGCGGCCGCTCGTACGAACTGGCCAAGTACGTCGGCGTGGACACCGCGCTCACCTCGCACCACCCGCGCGCCGCCGCCGACGCCGCCTCCCGCCGGGCCGCCCGCCGCGGCTGGCAGGAGCTGTTCGCCCGGCACACCGCCGCCTGGCGGCAGTTGTGGCGCAGCGACATCGAGGTCAAGGGGCAGCGCGACCTGCAGACCTGGGTCCGCTCGGCGCAGTACGGCCTGCTGTCCAGCGTCCGCGCCGGCAGCCGCAACAGCATCGGCCCCACCGGCCTGACCAGCGACAACTACGCCGGTGAGATCTTCTGGGACGCCGAGACCTGGATGTACCCGGGCCTGCTCGCCACCCACCCCGACCTCGCCCGGTCGATCGTCGACTACCGCTACAAGACCCGCGCCGGCGCCCGCGAGAACGCCCGCAAGCTCGGCTACGACGGGCTGTTCTACGCCTGGACCAGCGGCAGCAAGGGCGACCTGTGGAACGAGTGCCACAGCTGGGACCCGCCGCACTGCAGGACCCAGAACCACCTGATGGGCGACATCTCCCTCGCCACCTGGCAGTACTACCTCGCCACCAAGGACACCGCCTGGCTGCGCTCGCGCGGCTGGCCGGTCCTGAAGGGCATCGCCCAGTTCTGGGCCTCCCGCGCCACCCGCAACGCCGACGGCAGCTACTCGATCAAGAACGTCGCCGGGCCCGACGAGTACAGCAACGGCGTCAACGACGGCGTCTTCACCAACGCCGGCGCCGCCACCGCGCTGCGCCACGCCACCCGGATCGCCGCCGTCCTCGGCCAGAAGGCCCCGGCCTCCTGGAACACCATCGCCGACAAGCTGCGCATCCCCTACGACGCGAAGCGGAAGGTCTTCGAGCAGTACGCCGGCTACAAGGGCACCACCATCAAGCAGGCCGACACCGTGCTGCTGATGTACCCGCTGGAATGGCCGATGTCGCAGGCCCGGGCGGCCCGCACGCTGGACTTCTACGCCGCGCACACCGACCCGGACGGCCCGGCCATGACCGACTCGGTGCACGCCATCGACGCGGCGGGCATCGGCGAGGCCGGCTGCTCCACGTACACCTACCTGCTCCGCTCCATCAAGCCGTTCGTGCGCGGCCCGTTCGCGCAGTTCTCCGAGGCGCGCGGCAACAAGGCCGGCGCCGACGACCCGCACGCCGGCCGGCCCGCACAGGACTTCCTCACCGGCAAGGGCGGCTTCCTGCAGACCTTCACCCACGGTCTGACCGGGCTGCGGCTGCGCGAGGACCGGGTGCACCTCGACCCGCTGCTGCCGCCGCAGCTCGCCGACGGCGTCACCCTGCGCGGTCTGCACTGGCAGGGACGGACCTACGACATCGCGATCGGCGCGCACCAGACCACCGTGCGGCTGACCTCGGGTGCGCCGATGCGGATCGAGTCGCCCCAGGGCGAGCAGATCGTCAGCCGCGGCGTACCGGCCGTCCTCAAGACCCGCCGGCCCGACCTGGCCGCCACCACGAACGCCGCCCGCTGCACCCCGGCGACCGCCACCTCCGAGGAGCCCGGCATGTACGCGGTCGGCGCGGTGGACGGCAACGCCACCACGGGCTGGGTGCCGGGCGCGGCGGACGGCACCCTCACCGTCGACCTCGGCCGGGCCACCCGGATCGGCAAGATCACTCCGCACTGGACCTCGGCCCGCCCGAAGTCCTCCCTGGTCCAGGTGTCGCGGGACGGCACGCACTGGACGAACGCCGGCTCGGCCGGCCACGGCCCGGTCCGGTACGTCCGGGTCACGGTGCACGGCGACCGGACGCCGGCCGCCGACGGCAAGCCCCGGCCGCACCCGGGCATCTCGGAGCTGACCGTGCAGCGGCTGAACTGATCACCCGCTCCCCGTGAGCACGCCGTGCGCCGGCCGGTCCTTCTGGGCCGGCCGGCGCACGGCGTCTATCGCACGGCGCACGATCCGGTCCGCAACCACCGGATTGTTGCAGCGGGATGAAATTCATACCGGGCGGTGTTGGTGCCTTGCGGTAGACGTCGAGGCGTGGGAGGCACCGGGTGGCGGGGACGGACACGGAGACGACAGGGGCCGGCTGGGCACGGCGGCTGATCCGGGACTGCTGGCAGTACCGGAAGGACGTGCTGCTCGCCCTCGGGGCCTCGCTGGCCGGGATGGCCGTGATGGCCCTGGTCCCGCTCGTACCGAAGCTGATCATCGACGACGTCATCGTCAGCCACCGGCGGGCCCTCGCCCCCTGGGCGAGCCTGCTGATCGCCGCCGCCGTGGTCGTCTACGTCCTCACCTATCTCCGCCGCTTCTACGGCGGACGCCTCGCCCTGGACCTCCAGCACGACCTGCGCACCCGTATGTACGGCGCGATATCCCGGCTCGACGGCCGCCGTCAGGACGAGCTGAGCACCGGCCAGGTCGTCGGCCGCGCCACCAGCGACCTCCAGCTGATCCAGAGCCTGCTGTTCATGCTCCCGATGATGATCGGGAACGTCCTGCTCTTCGTGATCTCCCTGGTCGTGATGGCGGTGCTCTCCCCGCTGCTCACGGTCATCGCGCTGGCCGTCGCGCCCGCCCTGTGGTTCATCGCCAAGCGCAGCCGCGCCCGGCTCTTCCCCGCCACCTGGTACGCCCAGAGCCAGGCGGCCGCGGTGGCCGGCGTCGTGGACGGCGCGGTCTCCGGCGTCCGGGTCGTCAAGGGCTTCGGGCAGGAGGAGCAGGAGACCGGCAAGCTCCGCGAGGCCGGCCGCCGGCTGTTCGCCGGCCGGCTGCGCACGGTCCGCCTCAACGCCCGCTACACCCCCGCCCTGCAGGCCGTCCCCGCGCTCGGCCAGGTCGCGATGCTGGCCCTCGGCGGCTGGATGGCCACCCGCGGCGAGGTCACCCTCGGCACCTTCGTCGCCTTCTCCACCTACCTCGCGCAGCTGGTCGGACCGGTCCGGATGCTCGCGATGATGCTGACCGTCGGACAGCAGGCCCGGGCCGGCGTCGAGCGGGTCTACGAGCTGATCGACACCGAACCGGCGCTGACGGAACGGCCGGACGCCCACGAGCTGCCCGCCGACGCCCCGGCCACCGTCGAGTTCGACGGCGTGACCTTCGGCTACGGCACCGGCGAGGGCAGCCGCCCGGTCCTCGACGGCTTCTCGCTGCGCATCGAGCCCGGCGAGACGGTCGCCGTGGTCGGCACGTCCGGCAGCGGCAAATCCACCGTCTCGCTGCTGCTGCCCCGCTTCTACGACGTCTCCGCCGGCCGCGTCCTGGTCGGCGGGCACGACGTCCGCGACCTCACCCTCGCCTCGCTGCGCGCCGCCATCGGCCTGGTCCCCGAGCACAGCTTCCTGTTCTCCGATTCCATCCGCGACAACATCGCCTACGGCCACCCTTCCGCCACCGACGCCGAGATCCGCGCGGCCGCCCGCGCCGCGCAGGCCGACGGTTTCATCTCCGAGCTCCCCGGCGGCTACGACACCGAGGTCGGGGAGCAGGGACTGACCCTCTCCGGCGGCCAGCGGCAGCGCATCGCCCTGGCCCGCGCGATCCTCACCGACCCCCGGCTGCTGGTCCTCGACGACGCCACCTCCGCCGTCGACGCCCGCGTCGAGCACGAGATCCACGAGGCGCTGCGCGGCGTCATGGCGGGCCGCACCACCCTGCTCATCGCGCACCGCGCCTCCACCCTGGCGCTCGCCGACCGGGTCGCCGTCCTCGACGGCGGGCGGCTGGTCGACGTCGGCACCCAGGAGGAGCTGGCGGAGCGATGTCCGCTCTACCGCGAGCTGCTGACCGACCCCGAGGAGCTGGGCGGCGTCGAGCGGGACCCGGCGGGCGAGCTGGCCGGCGCCTTCGACGGCGAATTCGCGGCGAGCGGGCTGCTGGAGTACGCATACGCACCCGGCAGCGACGAGCCGCAGGCCGCCGAACCGGAGACCACCGCGCAAGCCGACACCATCACCCCCGAGCTGTGGGTCCGCCGCGAGCAGGACGCCGAGGCCGGCGCGGCCGGGGTGGCGCCCCGCGCGGCGGCCGCCACCGGACCCGGCATGGCCGCCGCGACCGCCGGCCTGCCCGCCACCCCCACCCTGCTCGACCAGGTCGCCGCGCTCCCGCCGGCCACCGACACCCCGGACGTCGACGAGGACCGGGCCGTTGGCCCCGAGCGCTCCTACGGCCTGCGCCGGCTGCTGCACGGCTTCGGCGCCCCGCTGGCCGTCGCCCTGGCCCTGGTCGCCGTGGACGCCGTCGCCGGGCTGCTGCTGCCCGTCCTGATCCGGCAGGGCATCGACGAGGGCGTCCGCCGCGGGGTGCTGGCCGGGGTGTGGACGGCCGCGGTGCTCGCCCTGGTCGTGGTCCTCGCCCAGTGGGCCGCCCAGTTCGGCGGCAACCGCATGACCGGCCGCACCGGCGAGCGGGTGCTGTACTCGCTCCGCCTCAAGATCTTCGCGCAGCTGCAGCGCCTCGGCCTCGACTACTACGAGCGCGAGCTGACCGGCAAGATCATGACCAGGATGACCACCGATATTGACGCCTTGTCGACATTCCTGCAGACCGGGCTGGTCACCGCCCTGGTCTCGATGCTGACGTTCTTCGGCATACTCGTCGCCCTGCTGGCCATCGACCTCCAGCTGGCGCTGGTCGTCTTCGCCACCCTCCCGCCGCTGGTCATCGGCACGTACTTCTTCCGCAAGCAGAGCGTCAAGGCGTACGAACTCGCCCGCGAGCGGATCAGCACCGTCAACGCCGACCTCCAGGAGAGCGTCGCCGGCCTGCGGATCGTCCAGGCGTTCCGCCGGGAGCGGAGCGGCGCCGAGCGGTTCGCCGCCCGCAGCGACGCCTACCGCCGGGCCCGGGTCCACGGCCAGTTCCTGATATCGATCTACTTCCCGTTCGTGCAGCTGCTGTCGTCCGTCGCGGCGGCGCTGGTGCTGATCGTCGGCGCGAACCGGGTGAGTGCGAACACCCTGACCGCCGGCGCGCTGGTCGCCTACCTGCTCTACATCGACCTGTTCTTCGCCCCCGTCCAGCAGCTCTCCCAGGTCTTCGACGGCTACCAGCAGGCCTCCGTCTCGCTGGGCCGCATCCAGGAGCTGCTGCGCGAGCCGACCTCCACCCCCGCCGCCGAACGCCCCCGCGAGGTGCCCGGGCTGCGCGGCGAGCTCACCTTCGACGACGTCCACTTCCGGTACGGCTCGGGCGACACCCCCGCGCTGGCCGGGGTCAGCCTCACCGTCCCCGCGGGCCAGACCGTGGCCTTCGTCGGCGAGACCGGCGCCGGCAAGTCCACCCTGGTCAAGCTGGTCGCGCGGTTCTACGACCCGACCTCGGGCGCGGTCCGCGTCGACGGCACCGACCTGCGCGAACTCGACCTGACCGGCTACCGCCGCCGCCTCGGCGTGGTCCCCCAGGAGCCCTACCTCTTCGCCGGCACGGTCCGCGACGCCATCGCCTACGGCCGCCCCGACGCCACCGACGCCGAGGTCGAGGCCGCCGCCCGCGCCGTCGGCGCGCACGCCATGATCGCCACCCTGGAGGGCGGCTACCTCCACGAGGTCGCCGAACGCGGCCGCAACCTCTCCGCCGGCCAGCGCCAGCTGCTCGCGCTGGCCCGCGCCGAACTCGTCGACCCGGACGTGCTGTTGCTCGACGAGGCCACCGCCGCCCTCGACCTCGCCACCGAGGCCGTCGTCAACCAGGCCACCGACCGCCTCGTCGGCCGCCGCACCACCCTGGTCGTGGCCCACCGCCTGACCACCGCCGCCCGCGCCGACCGGGTCGTGGTCCTCGACCGCGGCCGGATCGCCGAGGACGGCAGCCACGCCCAACTCCTCGCCCGCGACGGCCGCTACGCCGAGCTGTGGCGTACCTTCACCGGCGAGGGCGAGGAGGAGCTGGTGGCCTGACCGGGAGGCGCCCCCCGGCCCGGCGTCCCCGGCCCGGCAGCCGCGCCCGGCCGCCGAGGCCCGGCCCCCGCCGCCCCGTGCCCCGGCCGCCGGTCCCCGGACGGACCCCGGGGGCTGGTGGTGCCCCCGGTGCGCCGATAGGTTCAGCCCGACCTTTGCAATCCCAAGGGGAGGGTGCATGCGCAAGGCCACCAGATGGCTGCTGTCGCTCGCCGTGCTCATAGGCACGGCCACAGCCGGCAGCGCCACGGCGGGAGCGGCCACCGCCGCCGAGCCGAAGACCAAGGACATCAAGGACCGGATCCTCGCGATACCGGGCATGAGCCTCGTCGAGGAGAAGCCGGTCGACGGCTACCGGTACTTCGTCCTGAACTACACCCAGCCGATCGACCACGAGCACCCGTCCAAGGGGACCTTCCAGCAGCGGCTGACCGTGCTGCACAAGTCCGTGGACCGCCCGACGGTGTTCTTCACCTCCGGCTACAACGTCAGCACCACGCCGTCCCGCAGCGAACCCACGAAGATCATCGACGGCAACCAGGTCTCCCTGGAATACCGGTACTTCACCCCGTCGCGGCCCACGCCCACCGACTGGAAGAAGCTCGACATCCGGCAGGCCGCCACCGACCAGCACCGCATCTTCCAGGCGCTGCACCGCATCTACGGCAAGAACTGGATCGCCACCGGCGGCAGCAAGGGCGGCATGACCGCCACCTACTACCGCCGCTTCTTCCCGCACGACATGAACGGCACCGTCGCCTACGTCGCGCCCAACGACGTGAACAACGACGAGGACTCCGCCTACGACCGGTTCTTCCAGCACGTCGGCACCGCTCAGTGCCGCGCCGACCTCGCCGCCATCGAACGCGAGGCCCTGCTGCGCCGCGGCGAGATGGTCAAGCGCTTCCAGGACTGGGCCGACAAGGAGAAGCAGACCTTCACGAACACCGGCAGCGCCGACCGGGCCTACGAAGTCATGGTCACGGACCTGGTGTTCGGGTTCTGGCAGTACCAGCCCGCCGAGACCGCCTGCGCCGAGGTGCCCAAGCCCACCGTCTCCACCGACGAGCTGTGGAAGTGGATGGACAAGGTCGGCGGCTTCGACAGCTACACCGACCAGGGCATGGAGCCCTACCTGCCGTACTACTACCAGGCGGGCACCCAGCTCGGCGAACCCGGCTACGGCTACCCGAACCTGGCCGGCCTGCTGAAGTACCCCGGCATCAACAACTCCCGCACCTTCGTGCCGAAGGACATCCCGATGCGCTTCGACAAGCGCGCGATGCCCGACGTCGACCACTGGGTGCGCCACCACGCCCGGCGCATGATGTTCGTCAACGGCCAGTTCGACCCGTGGAGTTCGGAGCACTTCGAGCTCGGCAAGGGCGCCCGTGACGCGTACGTCTTCACCGTCCCGGGCGGCAACCACGGCTCCAACATCGCCAAGCTGAAGGACGCCGACCGCACCAAGGCCACCGCCGAACTCCTCGCCTGGGCCGGTGTCCCGGCGCCCGCGGGCACCACCCCCGCCCCGCTGGCCCACCCCGACAAGAAGCTCGACAAGCAGGAGAACCGCCGGATGCCGATGCTCCGCCCCTGACGGGCGGACCGGCTCCGGCTGACGGACCGACGGGCCGGCGCGCTCCCCGCGACCACGGGGAGCGCGCCGCACCCGTACCGGCTCAGTACGACAGGCCGTCCCCGATCTGGAACAGCGCCTTGTCCGGGACGTCGGCGCGCATTATGGCCACCGGCAGCCTGCCCACCGGATCCCGCCGCCCGGCGATCACCCGGGCCGCCGCCCGCAGCTCCACGTCCGTCCAGGAGTAGCTCGCCAGCGCCGCCTTGACCCCGTCCAGCTGCGCGATGTCGTAGGGATTGCGCACCGCCAGCTGCACCACCGGCTTCCCGGTGGCCAGCAGCGCCTCGACCAGCTTGCGCTGCGGCGAGTCGGCGGTCACGTTGTACGTGGCCACCACCACCGCGTCCCGCTCGGCCAGCGCCGCCACCGCTTCGTCGATCTGCGCGGACGTCGGCGACATGCCCGTGGACCGCGCGGTGGCCGTGAAGCCCTGCTCGTCCAGGGCCCGCGCCAGGACCGTGGTGGGCGGACCGCCGGTGCCGGACGGCGCGGCCGCGTCGACGCCCACCACCAGCACCCGCCGCTCCCGCCGGCGGGACAGCGGCAGCACCCCGGCGTCATTGCGCAGCAGCGTCGTCGTACGGTCCGCGATCCGGTCCGCGGCCGCCAGATGGCCCCGCGTCCCGACAACCCGGTCCACCGCGCCCTGGGTGGTGTACGGGTCGTCGAACAGCCCCCGCCGCTGCTTCAGCAGCAGGATCCGCAGCAGCTTCGCGTCGAGGTCGTGCTCGGACAGTTCCCCGTCCCGGAGCGCCTTGAGGACGGCGCCGTGCGCCACCGACAGGTCCGGCGGGTTCAGCAACTGGTCCACGCCCGCCTTGAGCGCGAGGACCGGCACCCGGGCATCGCCGTACTTCTTGCGTACGCCCTCCATGCCCAGCGAGTCCGTCACCACCACCCCGTCGTAGCCGAGGCGTTCGCGCAGCAGACCGGTGAGGATCGGCCGGGACAGCGTCGCCGGGTCCTCGCTCGCGTCGAAGGCCGGCACGACGATGTGCGCCGTCATGATCGAATCGATCCCCGCGGCGATCGCGGCCTTGAACGGCGGCGCGTCCAGCCGCTCCCACTCCTCGGCGGTGTGGTGGATGTACGGCAGCCCCACATGGCTGTCGGTATCGGTGTCGCCGTGCCCGGGGAAGTGCTTGGCGCAGGCGGCCACCCCGCCGTCCTGATAGCCCCTCACCTGCCCGCCGACCATACGGGCCACCGCCTGCGGATCGGCGCCGAAGGACCGTACGCCGATGACCGGGTTGGCCGGGTTGACGTTCACGTCCGCGTCCGGCGCGTAGTCCTGCCGGATGCCCATGGCGGCCAGCTCCTGCCCGGCGATCCGGCCCGCCGTCCGGGCGTCGTCGCGGGAGCCGCCGGCGCCGAGCGCCATCGCGCCGGGGAACAGCGTCGCGGGCGCGCCGACCCGGGCCACTATGCCGTGCTCCTGGTCCGTGGAGATCAACACCGGTACGGGCACGCGCAGAGCGGCCGCGGCCTTCTGGATGCCGTTGGACAGCTCGGCGATCTGGTGCGGCTCCCGGGTGTTGTGCGCCCAGCCGAAGTAGATGATGCCGCCGACGTGGTACTTCGCGATCAGCTCCGCCGCGTTGGCGACCCCGATCTCCTTCTGGTTGGCGGCCACGTCGGCCGGGTCGGGGTCGGTCGCCGAGTGGCCGTAGACCCGCATCACGAACAGCTGGCCGACCTTCTCCTCCGGGGTCATCCGGGCGATCAGGCGGCGCAGCCGGTCCCGGGCGGCGGCATCGGGGGCGGGCCGGCGGCCGGTGACGGGCGCCGCCACGGCGGGCCCGGCCCCCGCCGCACAGGCGGCGACGGCACCGGCCGCGGTGGTCAGAACGGTACGTCTGGAGTGCATCCGCGCTCCTTCCGGAGGGCTTCCTCGACCTGGTACAGGACTCGTTGAAGGAAACTTCCAAGGAGACACGGATAGCCGGAAAACTATTGTCGGTCAATCACTCCGGTCGGGGGTGCCGCCCTCCTCTTGCACGCCGGCCGGGGGTGTGGGAGGGACCGCGGCGGCGTCGCCCGCTGCGGAGGCACCGGCCGCCACCCCGTCGAGCACCTGCCGCAGATGGTCCCGGCCCGCGGCCAGCAACCCGGGCAGCTCGGGCGCCTCCGGGAACCAGCGCTTCTCGTACTCCCAGCACAGCCAGCCGCCCGTCCCCAGGCCGTAACCGCCCTCCGGCGCGGGCACCGGGCCGTGCGCCGCCGCCGGCTCCGGCCCGAGTGCGGCCAGCGCGGACGCCAGCGGCAGGGCGCCCGCGCCGAGCGGCACCGGACGGGGATCCACGGCCGACACCACGTCCTTGACCTGCACATACCCCAGATACGGAGCGAGCGCCGCCCGGGTGTCGGCGGGCCGCTCACCACCGCGCCAGGTGTGCAGCACGTCCCACAGCGCGCCGACGCTGCGGTGCCCCACCAGGCCCAGCACCCGCGCGGCGGCCGCGCCCGTGCCGTGCGAGTCATGGGTCTCCAGCAGCACCCGGACGCCCCGCTCGGCCGCGAGCGGCGCCACCGCGGCCAGCCGCCGGGCGGCGTCCGCGTCCGCCCCGTCCGCCGGCCGCTCCCCGCCGCCGGGGAACACCCGCACATACGGCGCCCCCAGATCCGCGGCGAGCAGCACCAGCTCGGACAGCTCCTGCGCCAGCTCCTCCTCACCCGCCGCGTCCCGCTCGGTCGCGACCCGGGCGTACCCGGCGACGGCCAGGATCTCCACCCCGGCCGCCGCGAACTCCGCGCGCACCGCTGCCCGCTCCCGCGCCCCGATCAGCGGATGCACCGGCTCCTCCGGATGGGCCCGCAGCTCCACCCCCTGATAGCCGGCCCCGGCGGCCAGCCGCACCACGTCGGCGACCGGCATGCCCGGCACCCCGAGTGTGGAGAACGCCAGTCGCAAGGGGGGTGCCGCCGCCCGGCCCGGACCGCCGGCCGGGGTGCCGCCGCCCGGACCGCCGTCGCCGCCCGTGCCCTTCGTGCCGTCCGTTCCGGTCATGCCCGCGCTCCTCCTCTTACGTGGCGTCCCTACGTGCCCGCCCCGCGCAGTGACAGCCGCCAGTCCTGGCCGACCAGGTCCTGCCCGAAGCTGTGGTGCGGTGTCTCCGAGACCAGCTCGAAGCCGGCCCGCTGATAGATCCGGCGGGCCGCGCCGAGGACGGAATTCGTCCACAGCACCATCTCCTCGTACCCGGCGTCCCGCGCGAAATCGACACAGGCGTCGACGAGTTGCCCTCCTATGCCATGGCCCCGCGCGCTCGGCTCCACCAGCAGCAGCCGCAACCGGGCCACGCCCGGGCGGCCGTCCCGTACGCACATCACCGCGCCGGCCCGCGCACCGTCCAGCTCGGCCGTCCAGGTGCGGTCCCACCGCGGGTCGAAGCCCTCGGCGTACTCCGCGACTATGCGGGCCACCAGCGCCTCGTAGCTCAGGTCGAAGCCGTACTCGGCGGCGTAGAGCGCGGCGTTCCGCTCGACCATCCAGCCGAGGTCGCCGGGGCGGGTGGTGCGCAGGGTGACCGCGGGGGAGGAGGCGGGAGGTGCCTCGCCGGTGGCCGCCGGGTCGTCGCCGAGCAGGGCGCGGATGGTCCGCATCGCGTCCGTCAGGCGGGCCCGGTCCGCCGCCGGAAGGTGCCGCAGCAGCGAGCCCGCGGCCTCCTGGGAGCGCTCCTCCAGCAGGGCGGCCGCTTCCCGGCCGCCCCCGGTGAGCGTGATCCGCTGGCGGCGCGGGTCCCGCTCGGACCTGCCGCGGCTGATCAGCTCCCGTTCCTCGAACTTGCCGAGCAGCCGGCTGAGATAGCCGGCGTCCAGGGACAGCGAGGCGCGCAGGTCCGCCGCGTCCACCCGCTCCTGGTGGACGAGTTCGTAGAGCACCCGCGCCTCGGTGAGGGTGAACGGGGTGTAGAGGTGCCGGCCGTAGTCCAGCGCGCCGATCAGGTTGGTGTAGAAGCGGTTGAATCTGCGCAGTTCACGGACGTCGGCGGCGGGATCGGACGCCGCGGCGGAGCCATCCGGCCCGCTGCCGGACCGGGGCTCGGAGGGTGCTTGGGTTGTCATCGTCGACCACCTCACCGTTGACTGAGTCAAGGATAACGAACCGAGGTCGATCCGCGCACCATCAATTCCGCCGGCAGCGTCGCCAGCCCGCCCGGCGGCCGCTCCTCGCGCCCCGTCACCAGCCGGCCGGCCCGCGCTCCGGCCTCCGCCAGCGGCAGTCGCACGGTCGTCAGCGCGGGCGCCGCGTCCGCACTGAACGGCAGATCGTCGAAACCGGCGACCGACACGTCCTCGGGGACCCGCAGCCCCCGGTCCCGCAGTGCCGCACACACCCCCAGCGCGGCGGTGTCGTTGGCCGCCACGACGGCCGTCAACTCGCTGTCCCGGCGCAGCAGTTCCACCGCGGCGTCGTACCCGGAGCCGCGGTCGTAGGCGCCGTGCACGACGCGCCGCGGCGGGTCCTCGATGCCGTGCTCGGCCAGCGCCGCCCGGTGGCCCGCCAGCCGTTCCGCGGTGGTGGTGCGGCCGGCCGGTCCCGCCACACAACCGATCCGGCGGTGCCCGAGCGCGATCAGATGCCCGGTCAGCCGCTGCGCGCCGCCCCGGTTGTCGAACGCCAGGGCGGTGAGCGGCGCCCCCGATTTCGGTTCCACCCCCGATTCCGGTTCCGCGCCCGCCTCTTGGACGGGGCGCCCGCAGAGCACCACCCGGGTGCCCGCCCCGGACAGCCGCACCAGCCCGGCCGCCAGCGCCCTCGCGTGCGCCGGGTCCTCCGAGGCGCTGCCGGTCAGGACGACGCCCGCCGCCCGCTGCCGCTGCAGGAGCGTGAGATAGGTCAGTTCCCGCTCGGGCGAGCCACCCGTATTGCAGACCACGGCCAGCTTCTCGCCACCGGGGCCGGACGCCCCGCTCAGCTCCGTCTGGACCGCACCGGCGAGGATCCCGAAGAACGGGTCGGCGATGTCGTTCACCAGGATGCCCACCAGGTCCGAACTGGCCGCCGCCAGCGCGCTCGCCGGGCCGTTGACGACGTACTCCAGCTCCTCGACGGCCCGCAGCACCCGGCCGCGGGTGCCCGCCGCGACCGGGTAGTTGCCGTTCAGCACCCGCGAGACGGTCGCCGCCGAAACCCCCGCGCGGGCCGCCACGTCCGCCAGCGTCACCGTCATCGCCCGCTCCCCGAGGCCCCGGCCGCGCTTCCCGTTCCCGCCCCGGCTCCGGTTCCGGTTCCGGTTCCGCTCACGTCCCACCCCGTCATGTCCCACCCGTTCCCGTCCGGCCCGTTCCCGTCCCACCCCTTGTCGGCTGTCCGCCGCGCAGGCTGGCGTCCCCCACGATGCCACGATAGAAAGCGCTTACCGCACCCTCCGTTCCACTGCACCACGCCGCTGCTCCACCCGCCACCGAGGAATCCCCCCGTCCGAGGGGGAGAGAGGCCGGGCCGTGACACGCAGGACCGTACGCATCGCCATGAACGGCGTGACCGGGCGCATGGGCTACCGCCAGCACCTGGTCCGCTCCCTCCTCGCCCTGCGCGACCAGGGCGGACTTCCCCTGGACGACGGCACGGTCATCTGGCCGGAGCCGGTGCTGGTCGGCCGCTCCCCGCACGGACTGCGGGCCCTGGCCGAGCGCCACGGCCTCACGGAAACGTCCGTTGACCTCGACGCCGTGCTGGCCGACGACACCATCGAGATCTACTTCGACGCCCAGGTCACCGCCGCCCGCGAGGAGGCCGTGAAGAAAGCGATTGCTGCCGGCAAGCACCTCTACGTCGAGAAGCCCACCGCGAGCAGCCTCGCCGGCGCCCTCGAACTCGCCCGGCTCGCCCAGGAGGCCGGCGTCAAGAACGGCGTCGTCCAGGACAAGCTCTTCCTCCCCGGCCTGCGCAAACTCCGCCGCCTCGTCGAGGGCGGCTTCTTCGGACGGATCCTGTCCGTACGCGGCGAGTTCGGCTACTGGGTCTTCGAGGGCGACTGGCAGCAGGCCCAGCGCCCCTCCTGGAACTACCGGGCCGAGGACGGCGGCGGCATCGCGGCCGACATGTTCCCGCACTGGGAGTACGTCCTGCACGAGCTGTTCGGCCCGGTCCGGACCGTCCAGGCGCAGCTGACCACCCACCTCCCGCGCCGCTGGGACGAGTCCGGCACGCCGTACGACGCCACCGCCGACGACGCCGCCTACGCCGTGTTCCAGCTGGCCGACGGCGTCGTCGCGCAGATCAACTCCTCCTGGGCGGTCCGGGTGCACCGCGACGAACTCGTGGAGTTCCAGGTGGACGGCACCGAGGGCTCGGCCGTCGCCGGGCTGCGCGGCTGCCGGGTGCAGCACCGCTCCGTCACCCCCAAACCCGTCTGGAACCCCGACCTCCCGGCGGCCGAACCCTTCCGCGCGCAGTGGCAGGAGGTCCCCGACAACGCCGACTTCGACAACGGCTTCAAGGCGCAGTGGGAGCTCTTCCTGCGGCACGTCGTCCGCGACGAGCCCTGGCGCTGGGACCTGGCGGCCGGCGCCCGCGGCGTCCAACTGGCCGAACTGGGCGCCCGGTCGTCGGCGGAGGGCCGCCGCCTGGACGTCCCGGAGCTGGGCCGGTGACCGCCCCGGCGCCCGGCAGCGCCACCTCCGGGCCCGCGGCCGCCCCGGTGCCCCAGGCCCGTCCCCCGTTGCGGTCCCGCACCGTCTTCGCCGCCGCCCACGTCGTCGCCGATCCGTACGCCGACACCACCCCGGACGGGCCGGCCGCCCTCGACTGGGACGCCACCCTCGCCTTCCGCCACCACCTCTGGTCGCACGGCCTGGGCGTGGCCGAGGCGATGGACACCGCACAGCGCGGCATGGGACTGGACTGGGCCGTCGCCGCCGAACTCATCCGCCGCTCCGGCGCCGAGGCCCGCGCGGCCGGCGGCCGGCTGGTCTGCGGCGCCGGCACCGACCAGCTCGCCGGCGGATCGCTCGCCGGGATCCGGGCCGCCTACGAGGAGCAGCTCGCCGTCGTCGAGGGGGCCGGCGCACAGGCCGTCCTGATGGCCTCCCGGGCGCTCGCCGCCGCGGCCCGCGGCCCCGAGGACTACCTCGACGTCTACGGCCACCTCCTCCGCCAGGCCGCCGCACCCGTCGTCCTGCACTGGCTGGGCCCGATGTTCGACCCGGCGCTGGCGGGCTACTGGGGATCGGCCGACCTGGACGCGGCCACCGACACCTTCCTGGAGCTCATCGCCGCTCACCCCGGCAAGGTCGACGGCGTCAAGATCTCCCTGCTGGACGCCCGGCGGGAGATCGCGCTGCGCCGCCGCCTGCCGCGGGGCGTGCGCTGCTACACCGGCGACGACTTCCACTACCCCGAGCTGATCGCGGGCGACGACCAGGGCTTCAGCGACGCCCTGCTCGGCGTCTTCGACCCGCTGGCCCCGTTGGCGGCGCAGGCCGTCCGCCTCCTCGACACCGGCGACCCGGCCGCCTTCCGCGAACTCCTGGACCCCACCGTCGCGTTGGCCCGCCACCTCTTCCGGGAACCCACCCGCTACTACAAGACCGGTGTCGTCCTGCTGGCCTGGCTGGCAGGCCACCAGTCGCACTTCACCATGGTCGGCGGCCTGCAGTCGGCCCGCTCGCTGCCCCATCTGCGCCGCGCCCACGAACTCGCCGCGGCGCTCGGCCTGTTCCCGGACCCGGACCTCGCCGCCCACCGGATGCGCCGGCTGCTGTCCGTCTACGGCGCCGAGGACGCCTTCCCGGCCCCGGGCACGGCCCCGGCCCCGGGCACGGCGAAGCGGAGCGGAGCCCCCGCATGACCGACGACCTCACCGATCTCTCCGGCTCCACTGATCTCACCGACCTCACCGGGTCCACCGGTCTCTCCCGCCTGAGCCTCAATCAGGAGACCCTCCGGCAGTGGTCGCTGCCCGAACTCGCCGACGGCTGCGTACGGGCCGGCGTCCCCGCCGTCGGGCTGTGGCGCGCGCCCGTGCAGGCGTACGGCGTGGCCGCGGCCGCCCGGCTCGTCCGCGCGGCCGGCCTGCGGGTCAGCAGCCTGTGCCGGGGCGGGTTCCTCACCGCGCTCGACCCCGGTGAACGGGCGGCGGCCCTGGACGACAACCGGGCGGCGGTCGACGAAGCCGCCGCCCTGGGGACGGACACCCTGGTGCTGGTCTCGGGCGGGCTGCCGGCCGGCAGCCGGGACCTGCCCGGCGCCCGGGAGCGGATCGCGGACGCCCTGGGGGAGTTGGCGCCGTACGCCGTGGAACGGGGCGTACGGCTGGCGATCGAACCGCTGCACCCGATGTACGCGGCGGACCGGTGCGTGGTCTCCACGCTCGCCCAGGCGCTGGACCTCGCCGAGCGGTTCCCCGCGGACCGGGTCGGGGTGGTCGTGGACACCTACCACCTGTGGTGGGACGACACGGCCGGGGCGCAGATCGACCGCGCCGGGGCGGCCGCCCGGATCGCCGCCTTCCAGCTGGCCGACTGGGTCACCCCGCTCCCGGAGGGTGTCCTGCTGGGCCGCGGGCAGTTGGGGGACGGCGTGGTGGATCTGCGCTGGTTCCGGGAGCGCGTCGAGGCGGCCGGCTACCGGGGGCCGATCGAGGTGGAGATCTTCAACCCGGCGCTGTGGGCCCGCGACGGCACCGAGGCACTGGCCGAGATCGTGGACCGTTTCCGCCGCCACGTCGCCGCCCGGCCGGAGTCCGGACCGACGGCGCCAGGTGAACGGAATTCGTACAAGGGGTGACGGGGAAATAACTCTGCGGATGCGCGCAACCGTTCGCGGTCCGGAGAAGTCATAGCTGTCGCTGGCCCAGGAGGGGGAGGGATCCGGGGGGATCCGGGGCCGGTGTGGGAGGGGGAATCGAGGGGCCCGACCTTGGGGGGACGGGCCCCTCGATGGTGGTCCCGCCGACGCCGCACCACCGGGCCGCGACGTCCGGACCGCGCGCCGAGGGCGAGGTCCCGGCCGCGTTGTCGGACCCCGGCGGTACCGTCGGGGCATGGTCAACGCAGCCGTGGTGGAAGGGGTCCTGGAGCGGATCACGTACGCCAACGAGGAGAACGGCTACACCGTCGCGCGGGTCGACACCGGCCGGGGCTCGGGCGATCTGCTGACCGTCGTGGGCGCGCTGCTGGGGGCGCAGCCGGGGGAGTCGCTGCGCATGGAGGGCCGTTGGGGTTCGCACCCCCAGTACGGCAAGCAGTTCCTGTGCGACAACTACACCACGGTCCTGCCCGCCACCGTCCAGGGCATCCGCCGCTATCTGGGCTCCGGTCTGATCAAGGGCATCGGCCCGCGCATCGCCGACCGCATCGTCGAGCACTTCGGCACCGACACCCTCGACGTCATCGAGACCGACCCCGGGCGCCTCGTCGAGGTGCCGGGCCTGGGCCCCAAGCGCACGAAGATGATCGGCGCGGCCTGGGAGGAGCAGAAGGCCATCAAGGAGGTCATGGTCTTCCTCCAGGGCGTCGGGGTCTCCACGTCCATCGCCGTGCGGATCTACAAGAAGTACGGCGACGCCTCGATCTCCGTCGTCCGCAACCAGCCCTACAAGCTCGCCGCCGACGTCTGGGGCATCGGCTTCCTGACCGCCGACCGCATCGCCCAGGCCGTCGGGATCCCGCACGACAGCCCGGACCGGGTCAAGGCGGGCCTGCAGTACGCCCTGTCGCAGTCCACGGACCAGGGGCACTGCTTCCTGCCCGAGGAGCAACTGATCGCCGACGCGGTCAAGTTGCTCCAGGTGGACACCGGCCTGGTGATCGACTGCCTGGGAGAGCTGGCCGCGGAGCCGGAGGGCGTGGTGCGCGAGAAGGTGCCCGCCGGGGAGGACGGCGCGGAGGTCACCGCCGTCTATCTGGTGCCGTTCCACCGCGCGGAGATCTCGCTCGCCGGGCGGCTGACCCGGCTGCTGCGCACCGACGACGACCGGATGCCGGCGTTCCGGGACGTCGACTGGGACAAGGCGCTGGCCTGGCTGGCCCGCCGTACGGGCGCCGAGCTGGCGCCCGAGCAGCAGGAGGCGGTGCGGCTGGCGCTGACGCAGAAGGTCGCGGTGCTCACCGGCGGCCCGGGCTGCGGCAAGTCCTTCACGGTCCGCTCCGTCGTCGAGCTGGCCCGTGCCAAGAAGGCCACGGTCGTGCTGGCCGCGCCCACGGGCCGGGCCGCGAAGCGGCTGTCGGAGCTGACCGGAGCCGAGGCCTCCACGGTCCACCGCCTCCTGGAGCTCAAGCCCGGCGGGGACGCCGCCTACGACGCGGACCGGCCGCTGGACGCCGATCTGGTGGTCGTCGACGAGGCGTCCATGCTGGACCTGCTGCTGGCCAACAAGCTCGTCAAGGCGGTCCCGCCGGGCGCCCATCTGCTGCTGGTGGGCGATGTCGACCAGCTGCCGTCCGTCGGGGCCGGTGAGGTGCTGCGGGACCTGCTGGTCCCCTCCGGCCCCGTGCCGGCCGTCCGGCTGACCCGGATCTTCCGGCAGGCCCAGCAGTCCGGTGTGGTCACCAACGCCCACCGCATCAATTCCGGCGTCCCGCCGCTGACCACCGGCCTGACCGACTTCTTCCTCTTCGCGGAGGAGGACAATGAGGAGGCCGGGCGGCTCGCCGTGGACGTCGCGGCCCGCCGCATCCCGGCGAAGTTCGGTCTCGACCCGCGCCGGGACGTCCAGGTGCTGACCCCGATGCACCGCGGCCCGGCCGGAGCGGGCGCGCTGAACGGTCTGCTCCAGCAGGCCATCACCCCCGCCCGCCCCGACCTGCCCGAGCGGCGCTTCGGCGGCCGGGTCTTCCGGGTGGGCGACAAGGTCACCCAGGTCAGGAACAACTACGAAAAGGGCAGCAACGGCGTCTTCAACGGCACGGTGGGCGTGGTCACCGCCCTGGACGAGGTCGAGCAGCGGCTGACGGTCCGCACGGACGAGGACGAGGAGGTCCCGTACGACTTCGACGAACTCGACGAACTCGCGCACGCCTATGCCGTGACGATCCATCGCTCGCAGGGTAGTGAGTATCCAGCGGTGGTGATTCCGGTCACCACCAGCGCCTGGATGATGCTGCAGCGCAATTTGCTGTATACCGCCGTCACCCGGGCAAAGCGTTTGGTGGTGCTGGTCGGCTCCCGGAAGGCCCTCGGGCAGGCCGTACGCACGGTTTCCGCCGGTCGGCGGGGTACGGCGCTGGCTCACCGGCTCGCCGGGGCGATGTGATGTCACTCCTCTTTCCCAATCGGGGCGAACGGGAGCAGGATGGGACACTGGCGCGGCACTGAGTGCCGTAATGAGGCCCTATGGCCGACCCCGAGTGCACATCCAAGGTCCAAATGGGGGAAGGTATAGGCAGTCAGGGCACCTCGAAGAAGAGGCACAACGTCGGTGAGGGATGACGTGAGCGACAACTCTGTAGTACTGCGTTACGGGGACGGCGAATACAGCTACCCGGTCGTCGACAGCACTGTCGGCGACAAGGGCTTCGATATCTCGAAGCTGCGCGCCGAGACCGGTCTGGTGACCCTGGATTCCGGTTACGGCAACACCGCGGCATACAAATCCGCGATCACCTATCTCGATGGTGAGCAGGGAATTCTTCGTTACCGCGGGTATCCGATCGAGCAGCTCGCGGAGCGCAGCACGTTCGTCGAGACCGCGTACCTCCTCATCAACGGTGAGCTGCCCACCGTCGACCAGCTGTCGGCCTTCAAGCAGGACATCACCTACCACACCCTGCTCCACGAGGACGTCAAGCGCTTCTACGACGGCTTCCCCCGGGACGCCCACCCGATGGCCATGCTGTCCTCGGTGGTCAGCGCGCTGTCGACCTTCTACCAGGACAGCCACAACCCGTTCGACGAGCAGCAGCGCCACATCTCCACGATCCGGCTGCTGGCCAAGCTCCCGACGATCGCGGCCTACGCCTACAAGAAGTCGGTCGGCCACCCGGTCGTCTACCCGAGCAACGACCTCGGCTACGTCGAGAACTTCCTGCGGATGACCTTCTCGGTGCCCGCCGCCGAGTTCGAGCTGGACCCGGTCGTCGTCAGCGCCCTGGACAAGCTGCTGATCCTGCACGCCGACCACGAGCAGAACTGCTCGACCTCCACGGTCCGCCTGGTCGGCTCCTCGCAGGCGAACCTCTTCGCCTCGATCTCCGCCGGCATCAACGCCCTGTGGGGCCCCCTGCACGGCGGCGCCAACCAGTCCGTGCTGGAGATGCTGGAGCGCATCCAGCGCGACGGCGGCGACGTCGACGCCTTCATCCGCAAGGTGAAGAACAAGGAAGACGGCGTGAAGCTCATGGGCTTCGGGCACCGCGTCTACAAGAACTTCGACCCCCGGGCGAAGATCATCAAGGCGGCGGCGCACGACGTCCTCTCCGCGCTCGGCAAGTCCGACGAGCTGCTGGACATCGCCCTCAAGCTGGAGGAGCACGCGCTCTCCGACGACTACTTCGTCTCGCGCAAGCTCTACCCCAACGTCGACTTCTACACCGGTCTGATCTACCGGGCCATGGGCTTCCCGACCGAGATGTTCACGGTGCTCTTCGCGCTCGGCCGGCTCCCCGGCTGGATCGCCCAGTGGCACGAGATGATCAAGGAGCCGGGCTCCCGCATCGGCCGCCCGCGCCAGATCTACACCGGCATCGTCGAGCGCGACTTCGTCCCGGTCGAGCAGCGCTGACACCCTGGGCTCACTCTCTCGGGCAGCACGCCGGGAAGTGAGCCACAAAAAAGCAGGAAGCGCCCCGCCTCCGGATCCCCCCACGGGTCCAGAGTGCGGGGCGCTTCCCTTGTCCCGGTTGGATTCCCCCCACGGGATCCGTCCGGGCGTTCCGGGTTGCACCGCGCTCCGCCGGGACGCGCACATCGGGAGGGCCGCTCAAAGCTCCCCGGGCACGTCGCCCCGGCCACGCGTAGCCGTGGCACGGTCCCCCAAGACCGACACGGCTGGTGCAGTGCAAGCCCCGCCGGGGTGCCTGCACTGCCCGGTTAGACTCACGACTCCCCTCAATGGTTACGTTCAGATGAGTGTGATCTGGGTCTCTTGCCATATGGGGGCGAATGCGGTCAAGGCCCTCGATCTGGAGATCGGGGCCCTGGGGTATGGGTGGTGTGTCCCGGAGTGTGGACATTGTGTCAACTGTAGGGATTATGTGAAGGTTTGAATGGTTGCGCGCGCCGGCGCGGGCCACAACCCCCGAGGGTGGCGACCCGCGCCCGCACCCGCGGACCGGCGAACCGGAATCAGGCCGCCCGGCCCACCAGCTCGTAACCCGCCTCGTCGACGGCCGCCCGCACCGCCTCCTCGTCCAGAGGTGCCTTCGAGGTGACCGTCACGAGCCCGGTGGCCGCGACCGCCTGCACCGCGCTCACGCCCGGGATCTCCGAGATCTCCGACGACACCGCCCCCTCGCAGTGGCCACAGGTCATGCCGGTGACCTGGTACGTCGTGGTGACCGCGCCGGCCTGGACGTCGGTGGCGCCGGAGTGGCAGGAGCCTTCCGGGGTGCAGCAGGAGCTGTTCTCAGTCATGGGTTCTCCTCGTGATGCAGATGCCGAGCTTCTGTCCGAGCTTCGACCGACCTTGGTCACCCTATACCCCTAGGGGGTATATATCCAAGCGAGGGCACGCCGGTTTCCGGCGGGGGCACGCCCGCCGCGTTGCCGGGTACCCCGTCGCGCGTCAGCCTTGGGATACGGACTCGGAGCCGATCCGAGGAGGCGGCGCATGGCCGTACTCGCCTTCTACGCCCTGCTGGCGCTCACCACCCTGCCGCCGTTCGTCCCCAACTCCGCCCTGCTCGTCTCCGCCGGCGTCCTCGCCTCCCGGGGCACGCTCTTCCTCCCCCTCGTCCTGCTCACCGTGGCGGGCAGCGCCCTGACCGGGGACCTGCTGATGTTCCTCGCCGCCCGCCGCTTCGGCGCGCCCGTACGGGACTGGATGCGCCGCAACCCGCGCCGCCGCGCACTCCTGGACTGGACCTCCCTGCGCATCGAGCGCTACGGCGTCCCGTTCGTGATCGCCGTACGGTTCCTCCCCAGCGGCCGGGTCGCCGGCGCGCTGGCCTCCGGCGTCCTGCGCTACCCGCTGCACAAGTACCTCCTCGGCGCCGGCATCGCCGAGGCGTCCTGGGCGGCGTACTCGGTCGGCCTCGGCTACCTCGGCAGCGCCACCGCCGGTCGCCCGCTGTACGCCGCCGCCCTCGGCCTGGGCGTCTCCTGCGCGGTCGCCGCCGTCGCCAGCGTCCTCCAGTGGGCCTCCCGCCGCCGGGCGGCCCGCCGCGCGGCTACCGCTCCCGGCCCGCCGTGCCCGCGTCCGCCCGACCGCTCGGGGCTGCCGGACCGGCCGTAGCGCGGACCTCGGCGAGCGCCACCGGCGCACCGGACCGCCGGGACCGCTCGCACGCCTCGGCCACGTACAGCGCCTCCAGCGCGTCCGCGGGCGGGCACGGGTTCGCCGCCCGGCCCGCGGCCACCTCGGCGAAGACCCCCAGCTCGGTCACGTACGCATCGTGGAAGCGCTCCATGAACGTCGCGTACGGGGCGGCCGCCCGCCGCCACGACAGCCGCGGCTCCGCGGACGGCAGCGGCGCGCGGTCGTCGAGCCCCACGATCCGGGCGCCCCGCGAGCCGCACACCTCCAGGCGGACGTCGTGCCCCGCGCCGTTGTAGCGGGTCGCGGTGACCGTCGCCAGGGTGTCGTCGTCGAACCGCAGCAGCGCCGCACAGGTGTCGACGTCGTCGCCGTCGGCGAAGAAGGACGCACCGCGGTTGGCGCCCTGCGCGTAGACCGAGACCACCTCGCGGCCGGTGAGCCAGCGCAGCACGTCGAAGTCGTGGATGGAACAGTCCCGGAACAGCCCGCCCGAGGTGGGGATGTACCCGGCCGGCGGCGGGCTCTGGTCGCTGGTGCAGGCGCGCAGCGTGTGCAGCCAGCCCAGCTCGCCCGAGCGCAGCGCCTCACGGGCGGCCCGGTAGCCCGCGTCGAAGCGCCGCTGGAAGCCGATCTGGACCGGCACCGAGCCCGCCCGGGCCCGCTCCACGACGCCGATGGTGCCCGCCACGTCCAGGGCGACCGGCTTCTCGCAGAAGACCGGCACGCCGGCGTCCAGCGCCTGATGGATCAGGGCGGCGTGCGCACTGGTCGCGGCGGTGATCACCACCCCGTCCAGGCCGTCCGCGTACAGCTCCGGGATGTCCGTGGCCGCGCGCACGCCCAGCGTCTTCGCCAGCGACGCGGCCCGCGCCGGGTCGGCATCGGCGACCACCAGGTCGGTGACGCCGGGAACCTGCTGAAGGGTCTTGGCGTGGAACGCGCCGATGCGCCCGGTGCCGATGAGGCCGATCTTCACTTCTCGGTCCTTCCAGGAGGTGGCGGTGACGGCCGTGGTCGGACACGTGTTGGAACGGTCCAACGGTGGTCGTTCCGCGCACCCTGCATGTCCTGATGTCCGCATGTCAACCCTCCGCGCAGGCCGGATTGCCCTCGTCGGGGAGGTCGAAGGGGGCCGACCGTCCGGACGTTGACGGCCACCTGCGGCGATGGCAGGATCCCGGTCCATGGAACGGTCCAACGAGCGCGGTGACGACCCGCGGGCGGCCGCCGGCCGGCCCCCGACGATCCGCGGCGTCGCCGAACGCGCCGGCGTCTCCAAATCCCTGGTCTCGCTCGTCCTGCAGGGCTCACCGCGGGTCAGCGACGCCAAGCGGCGGGCCGTCCAGGACGCCATCGACGAGCTCGGCTACCGGCCCAACGCTGCCGCCCGCAGCCTCGTCGCCCGCCGCACCCACACCGTCGGCGTGCTCCTGAACGACCTGCGCAACCCCTGGTTCGTCGACCTCCTGGACGGCCTGAACTCGGTCCTGCACGCCCACGGCCTGCGCATGCTGATGGCCGACGGCCGGCTCGACCGGCGCACCGGCCAGGACGTCGCCCGCACCTTCCAGGAACTGCGGGTCGACGGCCTCGTCGTCGTCGGCACCCTCCCGGACACCGACGGCCTCGCCGAGGTCGCGGAGCGGCTGCCCACCGTCATCGCGGGCAACCACGAACCCCTGCTCCCGCACGTCGACATCGTCGCCAACGACGACGAACGCGGCGCCCGGCTCGCCACCGAGCACCTGATCTCCCTCGGCCACCGGCGGATCGCCCACATCGCCGGCCGCGGCGTGGTCGGGACCCTGCGCCGCCGCGGATTCGAGGCCGCCGTACGCGCCCACGGCCTGCACACCGCCGCCGTGGTGGAGAGCGCCGACGGCACGGAGGAGGGCGGCTACCGCGCCGCCGTACGGCTCCTCAACCCCGCGCGCCGCACCGAACGCCCCACCGCCGTCTTCGCGTTCAACGACATCTCCTGCGTCGGTGCGCTCTCCGCGGCCCAGGAACTCGGGCTGACCGTGCCCGTCGACCTCTCCCTCGTCGGCTACGACAACACCTACCTCGCCCGTATCCGCCACCTCTGGCTGACCTCGGTCAACAACGCCAGCCACGACGTCGGCCGGCGGGCCGCCCGCTGCCTCCTCGACCGCATGGCGGGCAAGGGCGCCCCGGCCGGTCACCAACTCGTCGCCCCGGAACTGGAGATCAGAGGGTCCACGGCGCCGCCGCCCGGAGCCGCGTAGGCACCCGGATTCCCACGGCGCGACACGCCCGCCGGCGTCCGGCTACTCCTGCCGCCCCGCCCGCAGGTCGCGGTCCACCGCCCGCAGCAGCACCAGCAGCATCCGGTTCAACGGCGTCTCGATGCCGTGCCGTTCGGCCGCCCGCACCACCGCGCCGGTGAGGTACTCGTGCTCCAGCGGACGGCCCGCGAGCCGGTCGTACAGCATCGACGAACCACCGTCCGGAGGCGCGTGCGCGTACAGCTCCAGCGTCCGCGCGATGTCCGCCTCACCGATGTCCGCCCCCTCCGCGCGGGCCACCGCCGCCGCCTCCCGCAGCAGATCGCGGCTGAGCGCCGCCATCTCCGGATCCGCGAAGACGCCGATCCGCTGCTGGAGCAGCGCCGTGAGGGGGTTCGCCGCGAGGTTCGTGAACAGCTTGCGCCAGACGGCCGTGGTGAAGTCCGGCACCGGATGCACCCGCAGCCCCGTACCGGCCAGCAGCGCGGCGAACCGGTCCGCCAACGGGCCCTCGGGAACGTGCAGTTCACTGGCGACGTGGTGGCGGACCCGGCCGGGCGCGATGCGCTCGGCGGAGATGTAGACCACGGTCGGCAGGACCGCGGTCCCACGAGGAACGAGCGGCACCACCCGCTCCTCCTGGTCGATGCCGTTCTGCAGCACCGCGACGACGGTCTCGGGGCCGCACAGCCGCCGCAGCCAGCCCTCGGCACTCGCGGTGTCCTGCGCCTTGGTGGTCAGCAGCACCCAGTCGACCGGTGTCACCCGCGCCGGATCGGTGACGATCCGCACCGCGGCGGCGCGGACCTCGCCGCCGCTCTCGACGGCGAGGTCCCGCAACGGACTGCGGACGCACAGCGTGACGTCCAGACCCGCCCACCGGGCGAGGGCGGCGACGTACCCGCCGATCGCACCGGCCCCGATCACCGCGACCCGCGCGGGCGCGGCGGCGGCCCGGTCCGGCACGGAGGCGGCCTGGGGTGTCTGGGCCATACCTCGATCGTAGCCACGCGGCCGGGCGTCACACCCGTACCGCTTCGGGTGGCGTCACTACCGGCCGCCCCGGCCCGGCCGCTGCGCCACCCACGTTCTGACCGTGTCCGCGAACCAGTACGGTTTCCCGCCCTCCACCAGGTCCGGTTCGGGCAGCAGCCCGTGCTTGCGGTACGAGCGCACGGTGTCCGGCTGCACCTGGATGTGTGCCGCGATCTCCTTGTACGACCAGAGCCTGCGGTCGGTCATCTCTGCCACCTCCTGAGCGCCGCACGCGGGGCCGGCCCGGGGTGAGCCGGACGGAGCCGCGCACGGCCTGGTGATCACTGAGCCTGTGCCCGGACAACGACACTCGGTGACCACCGGCGAGGGGCTGTCGAGCGGTTGTGACCGAAGGCCCGGCGAACTGTGACAGCCGTGACGCACGCCGTACGCCTGTGACGGGAGGGAGATACCGGTCCCCACGGGGACCGTGGCCCTCACGGGACCCGTGCCCCCCACGGAGACTTATGCCTGCTCGCCCGCCGCCCTGCGCAGCTCGTGCTCCAGGTCCTCCAGGGCCAGCCCCTTCGTCTCCGGTGCGTAACGCCGGCAGAAGACCCAGGACAGCACGCACATCGCCGCGAAGAACCAGAACGTGCTGCTCGCGCCGACCGCGTCCAGCAGCACCGGGAAGACCAGCGCCACCGCGAAGTTGACCATCCACATCACGAACACCGCGGCGCCCATGGCCAGTCCGCGCACCCTGAGCGGGAACATCTCGGCGAGCAGCAACCACACCCCGGTGTTCAGCGTGGCCTGCATGAACGCCATGTACAGCACCATCAGGCCCAGCACCAGCACGCTGACGGCCGGCGAGTGCGGGAGGTGGAAGGCCGCCCCCAGCAGCGCGAGCGCCACCGTCATCCCCGCCAGCCCGCAGAGCAGCAGGGGACGCCGGCCGACCCGGTCGATCAGCGACATCCCGATCGCCGTGGCCACTACGGAGACCGCCCCGACGGCGATCGTGGCGGTGATGGCGGCGCCGGTGCCCAGACCGGTCGACGCGAGGATCTTGGGCGCGAAGTACACCACCGCGTTGACGCCGGTGATCTGCTGCACCGCCGCCAGCCCGATGCCGACCAGCAGCAGCCGCCGCACCCACGGCGTGCGCAGCTCCCGCCAGGCGCCGCGCCGGGCGTCCGCCTCCAGGCTGCGGGCGTGGTCGATCCGGGCCAGCTCGGCGGGTACGTCGGCGGCCGGCAGCGTACGGCCGAGCACCCGTGCCGCGTCCTCCCGCCGCCCCCTGCTGATGTACCAGCGCGGGGTGTCGGGCAGGAAGAACAGCCCGGCGAACAGCGCCACCGCGGGCAGCGCGGCGAGCCCCAGCATCCAGCGCCAGGCCGCCCACTGCGCCAGGACCGCGTTGAGGAGATACGCGAGCAACTGCCCGCTGACGATCATGAGGGAGTTGAACGAGACCAGCCGGCCCCGGATGTGCGGGGGCGCGATCTCGGACAGATACAGCGGGGTGATCACGGAGGCGCTGCCGACGGCCAGCCCGAGCACGAACCGCGCCACCGTCATGAACGGCACGGTGGGGGAGAGCGCGACGGCCACCGCACCCCCGATGAACACGGCACCGGCCCACAGCAGCGCATCGCGCCGGCCCAGCGCATCGGACATCCGCCCGCCGATCAGCGAACCGAACGCGGCGCCGATCAGCAGGGCACTGGTGATGACGCCCTCACCCAGCGACGTCAGGCCGAAGTGGCTCTCCATGAAGGGCAGCGCGCCGGAGATCACCCCGGTGTCGTAGCCGAACAGGGCGCCACCGAGGGCGGCGATGGCAGCGATGCCGACGATGAAGCGTTTGGCGTTCCGGTCCGGTGCGGCAGGACGCTGACCGGCGGGCGCCACCTGGCTGGTCACGGCGCCCATCGTCAGCCCCGCCGCGCCGTGGGGCCCGGCCGTGCCACGGCACCGGCGACGGGGACCGCATCCGCCCCCTGAGCAGGTGCTATGAGCGAGAGCGGAACGGCAACGGCACGCGCGACATACGCGGGCGCGACATCCATGAGAACGGGGGCCTTTCGGTGCGGGTACGGGTACGGCGGGTACGGGTACGCGGGGGCGGGCGCGGCGGGTACGGGTACGGCTGCGGCCGCCGGCTCAGCGATACATCGCCGGGCGCTCGACCAGCTCCACCGTGACGCGCTCACCGGTGGCCTGGGCACGCACACCGGCCTCGCACACCGCGGCCGCGGCATAGCCGTCCCAGCAACTGGGGCCCTCGACCTCGCCGCGGCGGGTCGCGTTCACCCAGAGCTGCACCTGCCGGTCGTACGCGTCCTCGAAGCGCTCCACGAAACCGGGCGGAATGGCGCCGCCCCACCGGCCGGCGGTGTTGCTGAAGACGCCGCGGTCGTCACCGATCCGGGCGGTGCCGCCCTCGCAGACCGCCTCGCAGCTGACCTGGTAGCCGAAACCGCAGTTGACGAAGATCTCGGTGTCCACGACCTGGCCGCCGGCGGTCTCGAAGAGGACCAGCTGCGGGTCGCTGAGCCCCTCGGGCGCGTTCCCGGTGGGGGCGGGGCGCAGCACGCGTACGGCGGTGATCTCGTCGTCCAGCAGCCAGCGCGTCACGTCGATCTCGTGCACCACCGAGTCGTTGATCATCATCGCGTTGGTGAAGCCCGGCGGTGTGTCCGCGTTCCGGTGCCGGTTGTGCAACATCAACGGGCGACCGTAAGTCCCTTGCGAGAGAAGGGACTTGAGGCTCCGGTAATCCGCGTCGTAACGACGCATGAAGCCCACCTGCACGCGGCGGTGGCCCAGCGCCTGCTCGGCCTCCAGCACGCGCAGCGCGGACGCGGCGTCCGGCGTCAGCGGCTTCTCGCACAGCACGGGCAGATCGCGCGCGAACGCCTCCAGCAGCGCCGCCTCGTGCGCGGGACCGGGCGAGGCGATCAGCACCGCATCGACGGCCGGGTCGTCCATGGCGGCCGCGGGATCGGTGTACGGGGTGCACCCCTCGATGCCGTCCGCCAGACGCTTCACCCGCGCCGCGTCGATGTCCACCACCGCCGCCACCCGGGCCCCGCTGATCACCTCATCGATCCGCCGCACATGGTCCGCCCCCATCCGCCCGGTACCGATGACCGCCACCCCGAGCGTCCCGCGGGAACCCGCGCCACTGCGCTCACTCATACCGTCCTCCGTGCCGCTGCTGTGCTCCATGCCGTCCTCCATGTCGTCCTGCACTCCTCACACCCTGGCTCAGGCGCCGCAGGAGCGCAGGAAGCGGCGGGTGCGTTCGGCGATGGGGAACGGGCGGTCGGGCGGGCAGGGGTACATGTCCTGCTCGACGATGGCGAAGAGGTCGACGTTCAGTTCCTGCGCGGCTTCCAGGACGGGCGGCAGCGCGGGCACGCCGAGCGGCGGTTCGCACATCACGCCCTGCTGGACGGCCGGGCCGAACGGCGTGCCCTTGGCGACGACGTCGCTGAGGATGTCCGGGTCGACCTGCTTGAGGTGCAGGTACCCGATCCGTTCGCCGTAGGTGCGGATCAGCTTGACGCTGTCGCCGCCGCAGTAGGCGTAGTGGCCGGTGTCCAGGCACAGGTTGACCAGGTCGGAGTCGGTCACGTGGAGGAAGCGCTCGACGTGCTCCTCGGTGTCGATGTGGGTGTCGGCGTGCGGGTGGACGACGATGTCGAGCCCGAACTCGTCACGCACCCGCTTGCCCAGGCGCTCCATGCCCGTCGTGAGGTGCTTCCACTGCTCGACGGTCAGCTCGCGGGGTTCGAGCTCCTCGGCGGTCTTGTCGTCCCGCCAGAAGGACGGGATGACGACGAGGTGCCGGGCGCCCATGGCCTGGGTGAGGGTGGCGACCTCGGAGACGTGGGCCCAGGTCTTGTCCCATACGGACGGGCCGTGGTGCAGGGAAGTGAAGATCGTGCCGGCCGAGACCTTGAGGTCGCGGCGGGCGACCTCGTCGTGGAGCACGGCGGGATCGGTGGGCAGGTAGCCGTACGGGCCGAGTTCGATCCACTCGTAGCCGGCCCGGGCGACCTCGTCGAGGAAGCGCTGCCAGGGCACTTGCTGGTCGTCGTCGGGGAACCAGACTCCCCACGAGTCGGGGGCCGAACCGACGCGGAGACGGTCCAGGACGGGCGGGGCGGCATGGCGTGCGGGCATGCTGCGGCTCTCCTCTCGCCGGTCGGCGGTGACCGGGAAGGCGCGGGGTGGGGTTGTGGGGCACAGCCTCTCTGCCGCCCCGGGGAGTGTCAAGACTTCGTCCTGACATAAGGACGTAAGGACTTGTGGGCCGGATGAGGGTGCCGGGTGGGGGTGGGTGGCCGGGCCGGGGTTTCGCTTTGACGTCAGAATGTAAGGACAAACTGTTGACAGGGTCTGAGGGTCACCGTTAGACCTTTCCTCGGACGGGAGGGCGGAACCCCCGGTCCCGCTGAGCGCAAACCCGCTGAGCGAAGCGAATCCTTTTGCGTGAGAAGCAGGATGTGGCGCGCTGAGCCGAAGGGGCGTGTATGACCGAGTCGTACGACCTGATCACGATGGGCCGGATCGGGGTGGACCTCTACCCGCTGCAGACCGGTGTGTCGTTGGCGCAGGTGGAGACCTTCGGGAAGTTCCTGGGGGGCTCGGCCGCGAACGTCGCGGTGGCGGCCGCCCGGCTCGGGCGGCGGAGCGCGGTCATCAGCCGGACCGGCAGGGACCCGTTCGGGGACTTCCTGCATCAGGCCCTGCGCGGGTTCGGGGTGGACGACCGGTGGGTGACACCGGTCGCGGCCCACCCGACGCCGGTGACCTTCTGCGAGATCTTCCCGCCGGACGACTTCCCGCTGTATTTCTACCGGCGTCCCAAGGCCCCCGACCTCGACATCCGTCCGGAGGAGCTCGACCGGGAGGCGATCGCGGCCGCGCGGATCTTCTGGGTCACCGGAACGGGGCTGTGCGAGGAGCCGAGCCGCAGTGCCACCCTGGCCGCGCTGGAGGCCCGCGCCAAGTCCGGACCGACCGTCTTCGACCTCGACTGGCGGCCGATGTTCTGGGGCGGCGAGGGGGGCGCCTCCGGGGACGGCGGGGCGACCGGCGCCGCGGCGCGGGCCACCGCCCGGCCGTGTTACGAGGCCGCCCTGCGGCACGCCACCGTAGCGGTCGGGAACGTGGACGAGGCCGAGGTCGCCACCGGGCTGCGCGACCCCAAGGCGTGTGCGCAGGCGCTGCTGGACATGGGCGTCGAGCTGGCCGTCGTCAAACAGGGGCCCAAGGGGGTGCTGGCCGTGCACCGGGACGGCCGGGTCGCCGAGGTGCCGCCCACCCCCGTCGAGGTCGTCAACGGGCTCGGCGCCGGGGACGCGTTCGGCGGGGCGCTGTGCCACGGCCTGCTCTCCGGCTGGGAGCTGGAGCCGATGATGCGGTACGCGAACGCGGCCGGGGCGATCGTCGCCTCCCGGCTCGCCTGCTCCTCCGCGATGCCCACGCGGGAGGAGGTCGAGGAGTTCCTCGCCGCCCGGTGAGTTCCTCGCCGGCCCGGTGAACCGGGGGTGACTCCCCGCCGTTCTCCCTGCCACCGCTGCGCCTCCCCGCCCCGCCGTCCCTCCCCGCCCCGCCCCCAGAAGGTGAGTTGACCCTTGTCCCCTCGGATCAGTGATCTCGCGACGTTGCGGGCGCGGCAGCCCGGAGCGGTCGCGGAGGCCGCCGCCCGGCGTACCCGTCGACCGCTCATCGGCGACAGCGGGCGGCTGATGATCGTGGCCGCCGACCACCCGGCCCGCGGTGCGCTCGCCGTGGGTGATCGGCGGCTCGCCATGGCCAACCGCCTGGACCTGCTCGAACGTCTGGTGCTCGCGCTGTCGCGGCCGGGGGTGGACGGGGTGCTGGCCACCGCCGACATCCTGGAGGACCTGCTGCTGCTCGGTGCCCTGGAGGGCAAGGTGGTGATGGGCTCGATGAACCGCGGCGGGATCGCCGGCGCGTCGTTCGAGATGGACGACCGGTTCACCGGGCACCGGCCGCAGGACCTGGCCCGGCTCCGGTTCGACGCCGGGAAGCTGCTGCTCCGCATCGACTACGACGATCCCGGGTCGCTGACCACGATGGAGGCCACCGCCCGCGCCATCGACGCGATGGCCGAGCGGGAACTGCCCGTCTTCGTCGAGCCGTTCCTGTCGTCCCGAATAGACGGCCGGGTCCGCAACGACCTCCGCCCGGAGGCGGTCATCCGCTCCGTCGCCATCGCCTCCGGCCTCGGCGGCACCTCCGCGTACACCTGGCTGAAGCTGCCGGTCACCGACGACCCGGAGGCGATGGCGCGGGTCTGCGAGACCACCACGCTGCCGGCGGTGCTGCTCGGCGGCGACGTCGGCTCGACCGTCCGGGAGCAGGAGGCCGCGTACGAGAAGTGGGCCAAGGCGCTGCGGCTGCCGACGGTGCAGGGCCTGGTCGTCGGGCGGTCGCTGCTCTATCCGGCCGACGGCGATGTCGCGGCCGCCGTGGACACCGCCGTCGGCCTGCTGTAAACGCCGCGATATCCGCAGGAGACTTGAGACATGACTGCTGAATTCCCCCCGAAGGGCAGGCCCCACCCCGAGGCCGGGACCGGCCCCGACGGCAGGCCCCACCCCGAGGCAGGGTTCCTCACCGGGCCCGGGGTCCCTCCCAGGGCAGTGCCCCGCCCGCCGGCCGATCTCCACCTCAAAGCCGGCGGAGCCGCGCGCGGTCCGTACGCCGTGGACATCGACCCGGAGCGGGCCGGCTGGGGGTATTCCTCGTTGCGGGTCCTGGAGCTGGCGCCCGGAGGGCACCACGCGTTCGACACCGGGGACAGCGAGTGGATCGTGCTGCCGTTGTCCGGCGGGTGCACGGTCGTGGTGGACAGCGGCGAGGAGTTCGAACTGCTCGGCCGGGACGACGTGTTCAGCGGGGTCACGGACTTCGCGTACGTGCCGCGGGACGCGCACGTGGGCATCGCCAGCGAGGCCGGTGGCCGGTTCGCGCTGACCGGCGCCCGGTGTGAGCTGGCGCTGCCGGCCCGTTACGGCGCCGCCTCCGACGTGCCGGTGGAGCTGCGCGGCCGCGGGAACTGCTCGCGGCAGGTGAACAACTTCGCCGCGGCCGGCACGTTCGCGTGCGACCGGCTGATCGCGGTGGAGGTGCTCACCCCGGGCGGCAACTGGTCCTCCTACCCGCCGCACAAGCACGACGAGTGCCGCCCGGGCGTGGAGTCCGAGCTGGAGGAGATCTACTACTTCGAGATCGCGTCCGCGCGCGGCACGGAGGGCGTCGGTTACCAGCGCGTCAGTCCGTCCGGGAACGGCCGCGGCACGGACGTGCTCGCCGAGGTGCGGGGCGGCGACGCGGTGCTGATCCCGGACGGCTGGCACGGGCCGTCGATCGCGACGCCCGGCCACGCCATGTACTACCTCAACGTCATGGCCGGCCCGGGGGAGGAGCGGGAGTGGCTGATCTGCGACCACCCCGAGCACGGCTGGATCCGTGACACCTGGCCCGACCAGCCCGTCGACCCCCGCCTTCCGCTCTACGACGCGCCCGTAGGAGACGTCTGATGAACGCCGCCCCGACGACCCGCCGCCTGACCGTCGCGCAGGCCCTGGTCGAGTTCCTCGCCCACCAGTACACCGAGCGGGACGGCCGGCGGCAGCGGCTGATCGGCGCCTGCTGGGGCATCTTCGGCCACGGCAACGTCGCCGGTATCGGCCAGGCGCTGCTGGAGTCCGGTACGGCGCTGCCGTATCTGCAGGGCCGCAACGAGCAGGCGATGGTGCATGCCGCGGTCGGCTACGCCCGGCAGTGCGACCGGCTGTCCGCGCACGCCGTCACCACGTCCATCGGCCCGGGCGCGACGAACCTGGTCACGGGCGCGGCGCTGGCCACCGTCAACCGTCTGCCGGTGCTGCTGCTGCCGGGCGACACCTTCGCCACCCGGCCCGCGGAGCCGGTGCTGCAGCAGCTGGAGGTGCCGCACGCCGGTGATGTGTCGGTCAACGACGCGCTGCGTCCGGTGTCGCGGTATTTCGACCGGGTGACCCGGCCGGAGGCGCTGATCCCGGCGGCGATGCAGGCGATGCGGGTGCTGGCCGACCCGGTGGACACCGGGGCGGTCACGCTGGCGCTGCCGCAGGACGTGCAGGCGGAGGCGTACGACTGGCCGGAGGAGTTCTTCGCCGACCGGGTGTGGCGGGTGCCCCGGCCGGCCCCGGACGCCGCCGCGCTGGCGGAGGCGGTGTGGGCGGTCCGCGGGGCCCGCCGGCCGTTGGTGATCGCCGGTGGCGGGGTGCACCACTCGGAGGCGGAGGAGGCGCTGCGGGAGTTCGCCGACGCGACGGGGATCCCGGTGGCGTCGACCCAGGCCGGGAAGGGCTCGCTGCGCCATGACCACCCGTGTGACGTGGGCGGGATCGGGCACACCGGTACGGCGACGGCGGACGCGCTGGCCCGTGAGGCGGATCTGGTGATCGGCGTGGGCACCCGCTACACGGACTTCACCACCGCGTCGGCGACGCTGTTCGCGGATCCGGGAGTGCGGTTCGTCAACCTCAACATCGCCGCCTTCGACGCGCACAAGCTGGGCGCGCTGTCGCTGGTCGCCGATGCCCGGGCGGGCCTCGCGGCGCTGACGGGCGCGCTGGCCGGGCACCGGGTGGCGAAGGAGTACGAGGCGGCGTACGGGGCGGCGAAGGAGGAGTGGGAGCGGCGGGTGGACGCGGCGTACGGTGCCGCGGACGCGTCGGCGCGGCCGTCCCAGACGCAGGTGCTGGGGGCGCTGGACGCGCTGGTGGACGACTCCGACATCGTGATCAACGCGGCCGGGTCGCTCCCCGGTGATCTGCACAAGCTGTGGCGGGCCCGGTCCCGCCGGCAGTACCACCTGGAGTACGGGTACTCCTGCATGGGCTACGAGATCCCGGCGGCGATCGGGGTGCGGCTGGCCGCGCCGGACCGTCCGGTGTGGGCGCTGGTCGGCGACGGTACGTATCTGATGAATCCCACCGAGATCGTCACCGCGGTGCAGGAGGGCATCAACTTCACGATCGTGCTGATCCAGAACCACGGGTACGCGTCGATCGGCGGGCTGTCCGAGGCGACCGGCGGTGAGCGGTTCGGGACGGCGTACCGCTTCCGGGCCGGGGACGGTACGTACACGGGGGCGCCGCTGCCGGTGGATCTGGCCGCGAACGCCGCCTCGCTCGGGATGCGGGTGATCCGGGCCGCGACGGTCGGTGAGCTGCGGGCGGCGCTGGCCGAGGCGCGTGGCGCGAACCGGCCCACATGTGTCTATGTCGAGACCGAAACGGCCGACACTGTGCCGGGCGCGCCGGAGGCGCAGGCCTGGTGGGATGTTCCTGTTGCCGAGACCGCGACGCGTCCGGCGGCGGTCGCCGCGCGTGCGGCGTACGACCGGCAGGCCGCCGGGCGCCGCCGCCACCTCTGACCCACGTTCCCCATCGTCACAGCGAAGTCGTCACAGCGAAGTCGTCACCCCAGAAAGGCCCCTCGCATGAAGACCATCAGCCACTGGATCGGCGGTAAGCCCGTCGAGGGCGTCTCCGGCAACTTCGGTCCGGTCTACAACCCGGCCACCGGCGCCCAGGAGAAGCAGGTCGCCTTCGCCTCGGCCGGAGAGGTGGACGCGGCGGTGCGTGCCGCGAAGGAGGCGTTCGCGACGTGGGGCACCAGCTCCCTGGCGAAGCGCACGTCGGTGCTGTTCAAGTACCGGGAGCTGGTCGACGCACACCGTGAGGAGCTGGCCCGGCTGATCACGGCCGAGCACGGCAAGGTGCATTCGGACGCGCTCGGTGAGGTCGCCCGCGGCCTGGAGATCATCGAGCTGGCCTGCGGCATTCCGGAGAAGCTGAAGGGCGAGCTGTCCACGCAGGTGTCCACGCGGGTGGACGTGGCGGCGATCCGCCAGTCGCTGGGTGTGGTGGCGGGCATCACGCCGTTCAACTTCCCGGCGATGGTCCCGATGTGGATGTTCCCGATCGCGATCGCCTGCGGGAACACGTTCGTGCTGAAGCCGAGCGAGAAGGTGCCGAGCGCGGCGTTCAAGCTGGCGGAGCTGGCGGCCGAGGCGGGTCTGCCGGACGGTGTGCTGAACGTCGTCAACGGCGACAAGGTGGCGGTCGACGCCATCCTGGAACACCCGGACATCGCCGCGGTCTCGTTCGTCGGTTCCACGCCGATCGCCCGGTACATCCACACCACCGGTACGGCGAACGGCAAGCGGGTGCAGGCGCTGGGCGGCGCGAAGAACCACATGCTGGTGCTGCCGGACGCCGACCTGGACCTGGCCGCGGACTCGGCGATCAACGCCGCGTACGGCTCGGCCGGTGAGCGCTGCATGGCGATCTCCGTCGTCGTCGCGGTGGGGGACACCGCCGACCCGCTGATCGGCAAGATCAAGGAGCGGGCCGACAAGCTGCGGATCGGCCCCGGCGACGACCCGGCGTCCGAGATGGGCCCGCTGATCACCAAGGTCCACCGCGACAAGGTCGCTTCCTACGTCTCGGGTGCCGCGGCGCAGGGCGCGGACGTGGTCATCGACGGCACGGGCTACACCGTCGAGGGCTACGAGGACGGCCACTGGATCGGCGTCTCGCTGCTGGACAACGTCACGCCGGAGATGGACGCCTACCGTGACGAGATCTTCGGCCCGGTGCTGTCGGTCGTGCGGGTGGAGACGTACGACGAGGCGATCGCGCTGATGAACAACTCGCCGTGGGGCAACGGCACCGCGATCTTCACGCGGGACGGCGGCGCGGCCCGCCGCTTCCAGCTGGAGGTGGAGGCCGGCATGGTCGGCGTGAACGTGCCGATCCCGGTGCCGGTGGGCTACCACTCGTTCGGTGGCTGGAAGGACTCGCTCTTCGGCGACCACCACATCTACGGCAACGACGGCGTGCACTTCTACACCCGCGGCAAGGTCGTCACGACCCGCTGGCCCGACCCGTCGGACGGCGGCATCAACCTGGGATTCCCCAGCAACCACTGACAAATACCGCATGCCCCGCCCCCCTGCCGGCCCGTTCCCGGCGGGGGGTCCGGTGCGTTCGGGGCCCTTGCTAACGTGCTCCCTCGCACATCGATGGGACGAGCGGCGCGCCGGGTTGGCGGGGCACCGGGAACAACGGGGGACGAATGCAGTCATCCATGGCGCTCACCAAGGGCGCCCGCATCACGGGCGGGGCGTTCTGCCTGCTCTTCTTCCTCTTCACGGCGTACTGGCTGGCCGTCGATCTGGGCGAGTTCGGCATCGACGGGATGTGGGGGTACTGGACCTTCCAGCGTCCCGCCGGCCTGAATCAGGTGACCGGGCCGTTCCATCTGGGGCTGGCACTGGTGCAGTTGGCGGCGGTGTTCACGGCGTTCGCCGGGCAGCGGGTGGCCGGCGGGCTGCTGGCGGTGGCGACGACGCTTACCTTCGCCACGACGCTGCAGGCGATCGTCAGCGTCGGCAACCACACCAGTGACGACAAGTGGTTCCAGCACGCGGAGACCGGCACCTCGACCTTCGACGGGGTGTTCATCAGCAGCGGTCTGCTGTTCCTGCTGACCTTCGTCGCCGGGGTGGTGCTGCTCGCCGGAATGCGGGCGTGGCCCCGCCCGAAGCCCAGTGAGCCGCCGCTGCGGCCCGCCGGGCAGGCCGGTGTGGTGGCCGGGCTGGTGCTCGGTGCGATGGCGCTGTGCCTGGTCATCTGGCACGTCTACATGCTGGTGCAGAACGGCACCGGGTCCTTCGAGATGCTCTACCTCGGCCGGGGCGCGCTGCCGTCGCTGCTGAGCCTGGCGCCGGGCTGGTCGGGGCTGGTGTTCCTGGTCCTGACCGCGCTGGCGGCGCTCAACAGCCTGATGCGGGGCGGCGCGGCCCGCGGGCTGGCGATCGGGCTGTCGGTGGTGTCGCTGCCGGGCGCCGTGCTGACGCTGATCGGGCTGGTCGCCAACGGGTCGCTGTTCACGCTGAACGAGTCGATGCCGGGCCTGAGCGTGCTGAGCGATGTGCAGCTGCTGCTCGACCTGCTCGGTTCGGCGGCGCTGCTGGCGCTGATGGCGCGCGGTGAGCCGGTGGCCCCCGGCTGGCATCCGCCGGTCCCGGCGCCGCAGTTCGGGGTGCCCGGCTACGTCCCGCCGGCCGGCCCGCCGCAGCCGCCGGTGCCCGGCTGGCAGCCGCCGGTGCCGCCCGGTCCACCGGTGCCGCCCGGACCTCCGGTCGGCGGCCCGCCGCTGCCGCCCCCGGGCAACCCGCCGCAGCCGCCGGGCGGTTTCGGCCCCGCCCCGTACTGACGTGTCGTTCGCCGGGGTAATTCGCTGGCCAACGGGCGGTGCGGGTGCCACTGTCCGTCTTCTATGACGAACGACACGACGAACGACAACCCGGACGACCAGGACGGCGGCGCCGGCAACGCCATAGTCACCGAACGGCTGGTGCTGCGGTCCTGGCCCGCGGCCGATCTCGCCGCGGTGCTCGCCGGCACCCGGCAGCCGCACTGGGCGGCGGACTTCCCCGACGAGGGCGACCGGGTCATCGCCGGTTTCATCGACGGCAACGCGGACGCCCGCGGCGCGTTCGGGCAGCGGCAGATCCTGGAGCGGGACAGCGGCCTGGTGGTCGGCGCGATCGGGCTGTTCTGGCCGCCGGCCGACGGCTCGGTGGAATTCGGCTACGGCGTGGTGCCGTCCCGCCGGGGACGCGGCTACGCGCCCGAAGCGGTCCGCGCGCTCGCCGCGTTCGCGCACACCGCGCCCGGGGTGGACACGGTGTACGCCAACGTCGAGCTGACGAACCCGGCGTCCGTCCGGGTCCTGGAGAAGGCCGGGCTGGAGCACTGCGGCGGCGACGGCGAGCTGGCCCGGTACCGGTGGAAGGAACCCACGGGCTGACGCCCGCCGGTCGCGGACGCCTCCTGCCGGGGGTTCGCGCGTACGGCCCCCGCGTACCGCATCCGTGGTAGTCGGGGACGAACCGTACTCCCCTTGGAGACCCCCGGGTTCACCCCGGGGTACCGGCCGCCCGCACCGCCCCGTACCTAGGATCGCGGTATGGATCTGAGGGGTTTCGGGCGGCGGGCACGGTCGCGTGCGGCGCTGCGCGGGCGGCGCCTGTACGCCGCCGTGGGCGCGCTGGCCGTACTGACGGGGGGCGGCACCTGGGCGGCCGCCTCCTCGGACGCGGCGCCCGCCGTGCACCGCGAGGACCGGCTGCTGTCCCTGCCGGAACGTCCCGGCGGCTCGAAGGAGGTGCGGATCGACACCTCCTTCTTCACGTCGGGCCCGGCGTCCGGCCGGCGGCCCGCGGTGCTGCTCGGCCACGGCTTCGGCGGCAGCAAGGCCGACGTCCGTCCCGAGGCCGAGCGGCTGGCCCGGGACGGTTACGCCGTACTGACCTGGTCGGCGCGCGGATTCGGGAAGTCCACCGGGAAGATCGGGCTGAACGACCCGGACGGCGAGGTCGCCGACGTCCGCCGGCTGATCGACTGGCTGGCCCGGCGGCCCGAGGTGCGGCTCGACCGGCCCGGCGACCCCCGGGTGGGCGTGGCCGGCGCCTCGTACGGCGGGGCGGCATCGCTGCTGGCCGCCGGGTACGACCGGCGGGTGGACGCGATCGCCCCGCAGATCACGTACTGGAACCTCGCCGACGCGCTCTTCCCGCACGGTGTGTTCAAGAAGCTGTGGGCCGGGATCTTCTTCACCACCGGCCAGTCCGGCGCCCCCACCGGCGCGCCACGCACCCCGCCCGCCTCGTCCGGCGGCTGCGGGCGCTTCGAGCCGGCGCTGTGCCGGATGTACGAGCGGACCGCGGTCTCGGGCAAGCCGGATGCGGAGGCCCGCCGGCTGCTGGCGGCCCGCAGTCCGTCCGCCGTCGGTGACCGCATCAAGGTGCCGACGCTGATCATGCAGGGCCAGACCGATTCGCTGTTCACCCTGGACCAGGCCGACGCCGCGCAGCGGGCGATCCGCCGCAACGGGGCGCCGGTCGCGGTCGACTGGATCGCCGGCGGCCACGACGGCGGCGACCGGGAGACCGCCCGCCTGACGGGCCGTACGGCGGCGTGGTTCGACCGCTACCTCAAGGGTGACAAGGGCGCCGACACCGGGCCCGGGTTCCGGGTCAGCCGGACCGGGGGAGTGGACTCCACCGACGGCGCGGTGCGGCTGCGCGGGGCGAGCGCGGACCGGTACGCCGGGCTGGCGCACGACCCGCGGCGGATCCGGCTCACCGGCCGGACCCAGACCTTCCGCAATCCGGCGGGCTCCGGGCCGCCGGCGATCTCCGCGGTGCCCGGCGTCGGGGCGCTCGGTGATCTCTCCTCGCTCGGTTCCGGCGGGCTGTCGCTGGACTTCCCCGGCCAGTACGCCCGGTTCGAGTCGGCGCCGCTGTCCTCGGCGGTCCGGCTGACCGGCCGCCCCGAGGTGACCGTGCACGTACGGTCCGGCTCCCGGGACGCGGTGTTCTTCGCCAAGCTCTACGACGTCGCCCCGGACGGCCGCCGCCAGGTGCTGCCCGCGCAGCTCGTCGCCCCGTACCGCATCGCGGACGCCCGCGCGGGCCGCACGGTGCGGCTGCAACTGCCCGCCGCGGACCACGAGTTCGCGGCCGGGCACCGGCTGCGGCTGGTCCTGGCGGCCACCGACCTCGGCTACGCCTCACCGGCCGAACCCGCCGCGTACACCGTCTCGTTGAAGGGCGGCGGGGTGCTGGACGTGCCGACCGTGCCGCAGGTGCGCAGCGCGGCCGCGCCGCTGCCGGCCTGGACCTGGGTGCTGCCCGCCGCGGCCGCCGTGCTGGCCGGGCTGCTGCTGTTCACCGCCCGCCGCCGGACCGCGGCGCCGCCGCCCGAGCCGGCGCTCGCCGGGGTGCCGCTGGAGATCCGCGGCCTGAGCAAGCGGTACGCGGGGTCCGAGGACCGGTACGCCGTGCGGGAGTTGTCGTTCCGGGTGGAGCGGGGGCAGGTGCTGGGGCTGCTGGGGCCCAACGGTGCCGGCAAGACGACGACACTGCGGATGCTGATGGGCCTGATCGCGCCGGACGAGGGCGAGATGAGGATCTTCGGGCAGGCGGTGCGGCCGGGCGCGCCGGTGCTGTCGCGGGTCGGCGCGTTCGTCGAGGGCGCCGGGTTCCTGCCGCATCTGTCCGGCCGGGCCAATCTGGAGCTGTACTGGCAGGCGACCGGCCGGCCCGCCGAGGACGCGCACCTGGACGAGGCGCTGGCGATCGCCGGCCTGGGGGAGGCCCTGCAGCGGGCCGTCCGCACGTACTCGCAGGGCATGCGGCAGCGGTTGGCGATCGCCCAGGCCATGCTCGGCCTGCCCGACCTGCTGATCCTCGACGAGCCGACCAACGGGCTGGACCCGCCGCAGATCCGCGAGATGCGGGAGGTGATGGTCCGTTACGCCGCGGCCGGGCGCACCGTCATCGTCTCCAGCCATCTGCTGTCCGAGGTCGAGCAGAGCTGTACGCATCTGGTCGTGATGGACCGCGGGCGGCTGGTGCAGGCCGGGCCGGTCGCCGAGATCACCGGCTCCGGCGACACCCTGCTGGTCGGGGTCGCCGGGGAGGTCACCGACGCCGTGGTGGAGAAGGTGGCCGCGCTGCCGGGCGTGACGTCGGCGGTCCGCGCCGACGGCGGGCTGCTGGTGCGGCTGGCGGACGCCGCCGGCACGCCGCGGCTGGTGGCCGAACTCGTCCGGCTGGACGTCCCGGTGGACCGCGTGGCCCCGTACCACCGGCTGGAGGACGCCTTCCTCACCCTGATCGGAGGCGACGCAGGATGACCGCTGACCGGAGGGGACCGACGATGACCACCGACGACGGGGGACGCGCCACGACCGCGACCGGGCGCGGCACCGCGACGGCGACCGGGCCGGGGACGCCGCCCGGGGACGGGCGGGCGGCGGACTACCGGCCGCGCCGCACCCTGCCGCTGCGCGTGGAGGCCCGGCGGCAGCTGCTGCGCCGGCGCACCCTCGTCGTCGCCGCGGTGCTGGTGCTGCTGCCGTTCGTGCTGGTCGCGGCGTTCGCGATCGGCGGCGACCCGTCCACCCGCAGCGGCGGCGGCCGGATCTCGCTGATGGCCGCCGCCACCGCCTCCGGCGGGAACTTCGCCGCGACCGTGCTGTTCGTGTCCGCCGGGTTCCTGCTGGTGGTGCCGGTGGCGCTGTTCTGCGGTGACACGGTCGCGTCGGAGGCGAGCTGGTCGTCGCTGCGCTACCTGCTGGCCGCGCCGGTGCCGCGGGCCCGGCTGCTGCTGGCCAAGCTGACCGTGGCGCTGCTGTTCAGCGCCGCCGCGATGGTGCTGCTGCCGCTGGTCGCGCTGGGCGTGGGCACCGCCGCGTACGGCTGGGGGCCGCTGCAACTGCCCACCGGCGGGGCGCTGTCCGCGGGCGACGCGGTGGGGCGGCTGGCGGTCGTGGTCGGCTATGTCTTCGTCAGCCAGCTGGTCACCGCGGCGCTGGCGTTCTGGCTGTCGACGGTCACCGACGCGCCGCTGGGCGCGGTCGGCGGCGCCGTCGGACTGACCATCGTCGGCAACGTCCTGGACCAGGTCACCGCCCTCGGTGGCTGGCGGGACGTGCTGCCCGCCCACTGGCAGTACGCCTGGGCGGACGCCCTCCAGCCGACGGTGGAGTGGTCCGGGATGGTGCAGGGCGCGTCGGTGTCGGTGGCGTATGCGCTGGTGCTGGTGGCGCTGGCGTTCCGGGGGTTCGCGCGCAAGGACGTGGTGTCGTAGGGGCGCGGTGCGCGGGCCGGGGCCGGCCCGCGGACCGCTACCACCATTTGGTGCGAACGGCTGTCTGTCCGGGCACAGTGCTCATACGCATCGGCAAGGTGACCACCGCCCAGTCCGCCGGGGTCGGCTGGGCGACCGTCACCACCGTGTGGGGCGGCGGGAGCCGTAGCTCCTTCACCGCCTACGTGGGCCTGGATTCCCACCCCGTCGTGCTGCAGGACGTCGACTGCGGGCAGTGAGCCCGCGGCCGGCGTCCCGGGGCCGGCCGCCGGGTCAGGCGGTCGGCCCCTGCATGTGCGCGCTGACCCAGCGCATGGTGCCCTCGCCCAGGCCCTGCACGTAGGTGGACGCGCTGTGCGTGCCGTTCGGCACTATCTGGAGCCGGGTGCGTACCGGACCGTGCCCGTACCGGGCGATGAACTTCCGGACCTTCGGCAGCACGGTGTACTCCTTCGAGCCGTCCTGGAAGGCCAGGTAGACCTCCGGTCCGCCGCGTGCCGTCAGGCGGCGGGCCAGTTCCTCGGGGTTGTTCTCCCGCTCCTCCCTGGCGTGGCCGTTCCACAGCGGGGAATCGGGCACGATGTCCGGCCCGTTGGGGATGGCCACCTTGAAGGTGCCGGGGTTCTGCAGGACGTTCTTCAGGGCCGCGAAGCCGCCCGAGGAGGAGCCCATGATGGCCCAGGCGTCACGGGTCTTGAGGGTGCGGAAGTTCTGCCGCACGAGGTCGGGCACGTCCTTGCTGAGCCAGGTGCCGATCTTCGGCTGGCCGGGTATGTCGCTGCCGTCGTAGTACTGCTTGTCGTTGGGGTTGAGGACCGGCATGACGACGATGAAGGGCAGGCTGGTGCCGTTCTTCGACCACCGGGCGAGGCTCTCCTCCAGCTTGAGGTCGGAGCCGATCCAGTAGTTGACGGGGTAGCCGTACGAGCCGGGCAGCGCCTCCATCACCGGGAAGCCCTTGTCGGCGTTGCGCTTCTCGTAGTACTCCGGCGGCGCCCAGACCCACACCTTGCCGGTGAAGCCGGACTTCGGGCCGTGCAGGGTGGTCACGCCGATCGGGGTGTTGCCGCCGGCGCCGCCAACCCGGCTCTCCTCCTGGAAGGTGATCGGCTTGCTGGGCCACTGCACCAGGGAGCGCTTCCCGTGGGGCGTGGTGTGCAGCGCGGCGCCCGTCTTGGGGCCGCCGCCGAAGCGTACGGGGGAAGGTGGGGAGGAGCTGGTGCCGCAGCCGGCGGTGGTGACGAGCACGGTCAGGGCGATCAACGCGACCACCGGACGGAACAGGGCTTTGCGCACGGGCCTTCTCCTTGGCGAACCTGCCGGGATGCGTCCCGGCCGACCAGCAAGAGGGCGCGGGGGCGCGCCCGGGTTTCCCCCGGTGGGTGTCGGGTTGCTCGCACCCTCGCCCGGAATTCGGCCTTCCCCTTCCTGACCTGGGGTGTTTTACGCCCGGCGGAAGGGCGGTTTACCAGGATTTTCCCGGTGGGCGGGGCGCTCGGGACGGGTCCGCGCGCGGGGGCGGACCCGCCGGGCCGCCGCGGGACGCCGGCCCGCCGCCGCCCCGGTACGCCCCGCCCTGCCCCGTATCCTCTCGTTATGACCTGGTCGCGTGCCCTGAAGGACGCCGCCCGCTCCGGGCTGACCATCGAGCGGACCAAGCTCACCCCGCTGATCGCGGTCCGCGGCACGGCCGGTGTCGCCCTCGTCATCGGCCTGTGCCTGTGGCGCGGCAACCCCACCCTCGCGGTCTCCTCCGCCTTCGGCGCGTTCTCCTCCGGCATCGTCACCTTCCAGCGCAGCATGCGGCCGCGCCCGGTGCTCGCGCTCGCCGTCGCCGGCGCGTTGGCGGTCTCCACCTTCCTCGGCTATCTGGCCGCCGCCCATGTCGCCGCGTTCGTCCTGCTGCTCGCCGGCTGGACCCTGCTGGCCGGGATGGCCTGGGCGATCGGCCCGATCTCCGGGCTGGCCGGCACCCAGACCGTGGCCATCATGCTGGTCACCGTCACCCTGCCGACCTCCGTCCTCGGCGCCCTGGAACACGCCGCCCTGATCTTCTTCGGCGGGCTCGTCCAGGCCACCCTGATCATCGTCTTCCCGGTCCGCCCCTGGGGCACCCAGCGCGACGCGCTCGCCGACGCGCTGGCCGCCGAGGCCGACTACGCCCGCCGGCTGCGGCACGACCCGGTCGCGCCCTTCGACCCGGCGCCCCTGATGGACGCCCGGCTCGCCGCCACCGTGACCGCCCGTCAGGCCCGCCGCCGCCCCGTCCAGCTGCACGGCCCGCGCGGCCTCGCCGAACGCGTCCGGCCGGTCCTCGCCTCCCTGGCCGACCCGGTCGTCGGCGCACCCCTGGAAGGCCCCGAACGCGACCGCGCCCGCGACCTGCTGGCCGCCGCGGCCACCGTCCTGGACGCCGTCGCCCACGCCGTACGGCACGCCCGGCCCGTGCGGCTGCCGCCGGAGGCGATGGCGACCCTGGAGGTCCCGGCGACCGGCCCGATGCTGCACGGCCCCGCCCGGCGCTCCGCCTACCGCCTGATCTCCCTGCTCGCCGACGCCGTCGAGCTCACCGACGAGCCGGTACGCGCCACCCGCCCCACCACCGAGGCCGAACGCGGGCACCTGCTGCGCCCCAGCGTCCCCCGGCTCGTACCGGTCGCGCTGCGCTCCCTGCACCGCGAGGCCCGCTGGTCCTCGCACATCTTCCGGCACGCCCTGCGGGTGGCCGCGGTCGCCGCCGCCGGCTATCTGCTGGGCACCGCGCTGCCGTTCGGCCACGGCTACTGGGCGCCGCTGGCCTCCGTCATGGTGATGCGCCCGGACTTCGCGCAGACCTACTCCCGGGGCGTGGCCCGTTTCTGCGGCACCCTCGTCGGCGTCGCCGTCGGGGGCACCGTGATGGCCCTGGTGCATCCCGGCGAATACGTCAGCGCCGCGCTCGCCGTGGTCTGCGTCTGGCTGATGTACCTGCTGATGCGCACCGGCTTCTCGGTGACCTCGGCCTGCGTGGCCGCCTACGTGGTCTTCCTGCTCGGCATCGCCGGCGCCGGCTGGGAGCAGACCGTCCAGGAACGCGTCGTGCTCACCCTCCTCGGCGGGCTGCTGGCGATGCTCTCCTACGCGCTGTTCCCCGCCTGGGAGACGCCCCGGCTGCGCGACCGGCTCGCCGACTGGCTGGAGGCCAACGGCCGCTACGCGCTCGCCGTATGGGAGGCCTGCGCCCGGCCCGCCGCCCGCCGGCCGCGGCAGGTCCGCGAGGCCCTGCTGGACGCCCGGGCCGCCCGCGTCGCCTGGGAGAAGAGCGAGGACCGCGCCGAGAAGGAGCCGGTGCGCCACCGCGGGTTGTCGCCGGGCGCGGCGAAGGCGGCGGGCGCCGCGCTCGCCACCATGGGCCGGGTCACCATGATCCTGGAGGCCCATCTGCCCGCCAAGGACGCCGAACCCTCCACCGGCGCCGCCGCGTTCGCCGCCACACTGCGCCCCGGCCTGGAGCGCGCCACCAAGGCCGTACGGGAACGCGGCCCGCTGAACTGGAGCGCCCTGCGCACCGTATGGGAGAGATGGGACGCCGAAACGGGCAGCGAGGGCGTCGCACCGCGCGCCGCCGGACTGCTGGTCGACGCCCTCGACGAGCTGGCCGAGGCGCTGTCCGGCGACCCGGAAGCACGCGAGGAGGGGGTACGGGGAACCATCCCACGCCCCCAGTAGTCTTATTAATTGCCCGCAATGAACCCCATTGGTGACCAATGGGGTCATCTGCGGCCCGCCGCCCCCCGTCCCCGTCAGTTCCGTCCCCGTCGCGAGAGAGCAACCCCACTCCCCATGGCGTCCAGCACTTCGTCCGGTACGTACGACATAGGCATCGACCTCGGCACCGCCAACACCCTGGTGTACGCGCGCGGCAAGGGCGTGGTGCTGAACGAGCCGTCGGTGGTCGCCGTCAACGCCTCCGGCGAGGTCATCGCCGTGGGCGAGGACGCCAAGCGGACCATCGGCCGCACACCCTCCGGCATCACCGCGATGCGCCCCCTGAAGGAGGGCGTCATCGCCGACTTCGAGGCCGCCGAGCAGATGCTGCGCGCCCTGATGAAGAAGGCCCTGCCCAGCCGCCGCTTCTCCCGGCCGCGGGTGGTCATCTGCGTCCCCTCCGGCATCACGGGCGTCGAACGGCGCGCGGTCATCGACTCCGCCCGCGGCGCCGGGGCCCGCGAGGTGCACCTGATAGAGGAGCCGATGGCCGCCGCGATCGGCGCCGGCCTCCCGGTGGACGAGCCGGTCGGCTGCATGGTGGTGGACATCGGCGGCGGCACCACCGAGGTCGCCGTGGTCTCCATGGGCGGCCTGGTCACCGCCCAGTCCCTACGGGTCGCCGGTGACGCCCTGGACGCCGCCATCACCGCGTACGTCAAGAAGAAGCACTCCCTGGCCATCGGCGAGCGCACCGCCGAGGACATCAAGATCGCCATCGGGTCGGCGGTGTGGACCCCCGTCGACGTCGACGAGGACGGCGAGCCGGACCGCCGCTCCTCCTACACGGTCCGCGGCCGCGACCACATCAGCGGCCTGCCCCGCCTCCAGGAGATCGGCGAGGAGGAGATCCGCCGGGCCCTGGCCGAACCGGTCGACGCGATCGTCCGCGCCGTCCACCAGACCCTCGACGCCTGCCCGCCGGAGCTCTCCGGCGACATCATCGAGCGCGGGATCGCCCTCACCGGCGGCGGCGCCCTGCTGCGCGGCCTGGACCGGCGGCTGCACCAGGAGATGGGCGTGCCCGTACGCGTCGCCGACCAGCCCCTGGACTGCGTCGTCAACGGCACCGCCAAATGCGTCGACGAATTCGCCAGCCTGCACGGCCTGTTGACGGGGGCGAAGGAACAACCCCGCAAGACGGTGCGTTTGTAAGGTGACCGCTGCAGGACTGCACCCTGCGGGGCCGAACCCCGCAGGGACGGTGCTGCGGAGGAGACCGCCCCACTAGGAGGACGCATGCCGCTGACCACGGAAACGGCCGAGCACCCCGCCGGCCCGGTCCACCGCTTCGCCGAGATCCCCGAAGGCCGCATCCACTTCGTCGAGCAGGGCACCGGCCCGGTGGTCCTCCTGGTCCACGGCTTCCCCGAGTCCTGGTACTCCTGGCGCCACCAACTGGCCGCGCTGGCCGCCGCCGGCTATCGGGCGGTCGCCATCGACGTCCGCGGCTACGGACGTTCGTCCAAGCCGAGCGAGGTGTCGGCCTACCGCATGCTCGCCCATGTGGCCGACAACGTCGCCGTGCTGCGCGCCCTGGGGGCGGAGACCGCGATCATCGCGGGCCACGACTGGGGCGCGCCCATCGCCGCCCACACCGCGCTGCTCCGGCCCGACCTCTTCACCGCCGTCGCCCTGCTGAGCGTGCCGTACGCGCCCCGCGGCGCCACCCGCCCCACCGAGGCGTTCGCGCGGCTCGGCGGCGACGAGGAGTTCTACGTCAGCTACTTCCAGGAGCCGGGCCGCGCCGAGGCGGAGATCGAACCGGACGTCCGCGGCTGGCTGGCCGGCGTCTACGCCGGCCTCTCGGGCGAGGCGAAGCCCGCCGCCGACGACCAGGACGGCAACGGCCTCACGCGGATGACCGTCCCCGCGGGCGGCAAACTCTCCGACCGCTTCCCGGCCGACACCACCCTGCCGTCCTGGCTCACCGAGGCCGACCTCGACTACTACACCGGCGAGTTCGAGCGGTCCGGACTGACCGGCGCCCTCAACCGCTACCGCAACGTCGACCGGGACTGGGCGGACCTCGCCGCCTGGCAGGGCGCCCCGATCACCCGGCCCGCCCTCTTCATCGGCGGCGACCGCGACGCCCCCACCCACTGGATGGCCGACGCCATCAAGGCCTTCCCGGTGACCCTCCCGGCCCTCTCCGGCTCCCACATCCTCGAAGGCTGCGGCCACTGGGTCCAGCAGGAACGCCCCGACGAGGTCAACCGACTCCTGATCGACTGGCTGCACGGCCTGCCGGCCTGAGGGGGCCACGGCCGGGGGCTGTGTCCTCCACGGGCCGCCTCGCCGCCGGGGGTTGGGCCTTCTACGGGCTGCCGGCCTGAGGGGATCACGGCCTGCCGGCCTGAGGGAACCACGGCCGGGGGGTCTTCTACGGGTCGCTTTCCTGCCGGGGGGTGCGCCTTCTACGGGCTGCCGCCCCGCCGAGGGCCGCGCCCTCCACCGGCTGCCGCCCCGCCGGGGGCGCCCCTTACCGGCTGCCGCCCATGTAGGCCTCCAGCCCGTCGAGGATGCGCTCCAGGCCGAACTCGTCCGCCCGGTCGCGCTCGGCCGCATCGGCCTCCGTGGCCGCGAGGGCCGCGGCGACCGCCGGATAGCGGTCGGCGCGGCCCACCAGCAGCTCGTTCAGCGCCGCGCTCATCACCTGCTCGGGCTCCGTCGCCCGCGCACTGCCCAGCCCCATCGAGGCCGACACCTGCGCGAGGGCCCGTACGTGGCCGCTCACCACGACCACGGCGTCGAGCTGCTCCCCGCCGCTCAGCCCGGTGTCCGCCAGCGCGGCCACCGCCGCCTCCGTCCAGCCGAGTTCGTTCGGCCCCATGACGCGTGGGCCGGTGGCCGCACCCAGCAGCCAGGGGTGCCGGTGGTAGACGGCCGTCAGCGTCTCCGCCCAGGCCCGCAGCCCGTTCCGCCATCCCCCGGGCAGCTGTGGCGGTTCGCCCATCGCGCTGTCGATCATCAGCGCGACCAGCTCGTTCTTGCCCGGCACATAGCGGTACAGGGACATCTTCGTGAAGTCCAGCTCGCCCGCGACCCGTTGCATCGAGACCGCCCCGAGCCCGCCGGCATCGGCGAGCGCGATCGCCGTGCGGGTGATCAGCTCCAGGCTCAGCGCGGGCCGCGGCCCGCGGCTGGGCCGCTCACGCCCGCCCCACAACAGCTCGACACTGCCCGCCTGATCCCCGAACACACTGCGCTTCTCGTCCTCGCCCACCATCCCCGCATCCTAAAACTGCGTCCGGGGTACACAAAAGCGTGTCCGCCGGATACAGTTTCTTTCGTCGGCCCGAGACCGCGGACCGACCGACCATCCGATGACGGGGGAAACAGCGATGTCTCGACGCATGACGCACGACCTGGCGCACGGCCTGGCGTACGGCCTTACGCACGGCCTGGCGCACGGGCTTACGCGCGGCCTGACGCACGAAACGACCCGCGCGCAGGCCGTGAAGGTGGAAGCGGGCGCGGAGGCCCGCCCCGACCGGGCTGACGGCGTTCCCGGTGACCGGCCCGAGGGCCGCTCCGCCGGCGGAGGCGGTAGCGGCCGGAACCGCACGGTCCTCATCTCCGGCGCCAGCGTGGCCGGCCCGGCCCTCGCGTACTGGCTCTGCCGTCATGGCTACCGCCCCACCGTGGTCGAGGTGGCCCCGGCCCTGCGCGGCGGCGGGTTCGCCGTCGACTTCCGGGGCGCGGCACACCTGACGGTCCTGGAGCGCATGGGGCTCCTGGAGGAGATCGGACGCCACGGCACCGGCGGCGGCTCCGCCATGAGCTTCATCGACGGCCAAGGTCGCCAACTCGCCACCCTGCCACCCGAGTTCACCGGCGGCGACCTGGAAATCCTCCGTTCCGACCTCTCCCGGATCCTCTATCACCACAGCCTGACCCCGGCGGCCGACGGGCACCCGGCGCCCGAGTACCTCTTCGACGACACCCTCACCTCCCTCACGCCCACCCCGGACGGAGTCCACGCCACCTTCGCGCGCACCCCGTCCCGCACCTTCGACCTGGTGATCGGCGCGGACGGCCTGCACTCCACCGTGCGCAGACTGGCCTTCGGCCCCGAGTCGGACTTCGTCAGCCACCTCGGCTATTACGTCGCCGCCTGGGACCTCCCGGAGTCCGCCGGCGACCTGGCCGCCGCACCCGTCGGCTACTCCGAACCGGGCCGCACGGCGACCGTCGGCCGCACTCCGCGCCGCAGTGCCGAGCCGGGCTACGTAGGCGAGGCATTCTGCGTCTTCGCCTCCGCTGAGGAGCTGACCCACGACCGCCGCGATCTCCCTGCCCACAAAAAGGCGATAGCCCGCGCCTACGAAGGAGCCGGCTGGCGCACCCCGGAACTGATCGACACCCTCCGGGCCGCCGACGAGCTCTACTTCGACTCCATCAGCCGCGTCGACGTCCCGTGCTGGTCCACGGGCCGTACCGCCCTCCTCGGCGACGCCGCCTACGGCGCCACCCTCGGCGGGATGGGCACCGGCTCGGCGATCATCGGCGCCTACGTCCTGGCCGCCGAACTGGCCGCGTCCCCCGACGACCACACAGCGGCCTTCGCCCGCTACGAACACCGACTCCGCCCGTATGTGACCCAGTGCCAGGAAGGCGGCCGCGGCACCGGCGCCTTCCTCGCCCCCACGACCCAGGAGGCCATCGACGCCCGCAACGCCGCCCTCAACGACCCCGCAACCCGCACCGCCATGCTCCAACAGGGCCACGACCTCTCCACAGCCATCACCCTCGACGACCAGCCCCCGGGCGAGCCGGCCCTCCACGCGACCGGCACGGCAATAGCCACGGCACCAGGCACGGCACCAGGCACCGAGTAGCGCGTCGACGAGTCGATCGCCGCCGCACCCTGCCGGCCCCCTGACCACCCGACTCACGGCCCCCGAGCCACAGAATTCCGCGTCACAACGGCCCGCTCCCCCCGTTATGTTCTTCGCGGTCCTGCAAGAGGACCGCTGGCCTGCGGGCCCGGCATGACTGTGTCCCCCTGTCGAGCGCATGACCTGGGGGGTGGTGTCACCGGGTCCGTGGGGTGCCGTTGGAGACGCTGATGAGAGGTCCGACCACCGCCTGGCCTGGCGCAATGCCCGGCACCGTGCGGGCGGCAGGTCTGCATAACGTGGATGCGCGAGTACGGCACCATCGCCCTGGCCGGCACTGCACCGAAGTAGTGGGGAGCACGATGTTCGACACCGGCGACGTGGGCGTCTTCCTAGGCTTGGACGTCGGCAAGAGTGCCCATCACGGGCACGGGCTGACCCCGGCCGGCAAGAAGGTCTTCGATAAGCAGCTTCCCAACAGCGAGCCGAAGCTGCGGGCCGTCTTCGACAAGCTGGCCGCGAAGTTCGGCACCGTACTGGTGATCGTGGACCAGCCCGCCTCGATCGGCGCCCTGCCCCTGACGGTCGCCCGGGACGCCGGCTGCAAGGTCGCCTATCTGCCGGGACTTGCCATGCGGCGGATCGCCGACCTGTATCCCGGCGAGGCGAAAACCGACGCGAAGGACGCGGCCGTGATCGCGGATGCTGCCCGCACCATGCCGCACACCCTGCGCTCGCTGGAACTGACCGACGAGATCACCGCCGAGCTGACCGTTCTGGTCGGCTTCGACCAGGACCTCGCGGCCGAGGCCACCCGCACCTCCAACCGCATACGCGGCCTGCTCACCCAGTTCCACCCCAGCTTGGAACGCGTCCTGGGCCCCCGCCTGGACCACCAGGCCGTCACCTGGCTGCTGGAACGCTACGGATCCCCGGCCGCGCTGCGCAAAGCCGGACGCCGCAGACTCGTCGAGGTGATCAGACCCAAAGCCCCGCGCATGGCCCAGCGACTGATCGAGGAGGTCTTCAACGCGCTCGACGAGCAGACCGTCGTCGTTCCCGGGACCGGCACCCTCGACGTCGTGATCCCCTCCCTGGCCCGCTCGCTCGCAGCCGTGCACGAGCAACGTCGGGCTCTGGAAGCCCAGATCGCTGCCCTGCTGGAGGCACACCCTCTTTCCCAGGTCCTGACCTCGATGCCGGGGGTCGCGGTCAGGACCGCCGCTACTTTGCTGGTCACCGTCGGCGACGGCACCAGCTTCCCCACCGCCGCCCATCTCGCCTCCTACGCCGGCCTCGCCCCGGCCACCAGATCGTCGGGGACCTCGATCCATGGCGAACACGCACCCAGAGGCGGCAACCGACAGCTCAAACGCGCGATGTTCCTGTCCGCGTTCGCCGCCCTGCACGATCCCGCCTCCCGCACCTACTACGACAAATGCCGGGCCCGAGGGAAAACCCACACCCAGGCACTTCTCCGCCTGGCCCGCCAGCGGATCAATGTGCTGTTCGCGATGCTCCGCGACGGCACCTTCTACGAACCCAGAACCCCACGCCTCGCTTGACCAAAGACATAGAGGCACCCCCCCCGGCCGCTGGCGAGCACGACCACTCGCCCCATACGGACCGCCCCGTACGGACCGCCCCCTCCGCGCCCCGTCAACGACCTACGAAGATCCCGAGGGCCCCACCGAGGTCAGCAAACGCCCCCACAACCCGCCCCCCAACGAAAAAAGACCCTCCCACAGGGAGGGTCTGGCCTGGCGCCCCCGGCAGGACTCGAACCTGCGGCCAAGTGCTTAGAAGGCACCTGGTGGGGGCGCGATCAGTAGGGCTCTGAGCTGCACGGATGCGAGAGTCTCACCAGCTGGTAATGCAACTTTCGAAGTTTTCGGGAAGCTCCTCGTCAGAACGGCCTTGAGCGCAGCCCCTGTCGGATGCGAACCGAAGGCTCTCGTTCTGCAGTGAGGGGAATCCACGATCGAGGGTGCGCGCACGCGCACCTGCCCGGGTGCTGCTGTTCTTGCGTGTCCGCACCACCCGGCTTGACGCTGGGTCCTGCGTTTGACACCTCTTGTTCCGCCGGCTGCTCACGCAGGGGGGCTTTCGAATGTTTGAACCCACGACCTCTTCGTCCCGAATGAGGTTCGGGCGTGATCATCACCGGCTTCTTTGCTGTTTTGCCTGGTCAGGGCGTTGGGGTGCGGTGGTCTCGGGTGGTCTTGAAGGGGCTTGGGGAGCGGGTTGGCTCCCAGATGGCTCCCAGCGGGACCTCAGCCAACGGCCGCTGAGTCCGCGTTTCGCGTCGTGTACGCGGAGGCCGACGAGGCGAGCAGGCTTACGGATCTACGTGTGACACAGGGTGATGCTCCTGGGCGGCTGATCGCCGGACCGGTCAGGGCAGCCCAGTCCTACCTGGAGACTGGCAGACTGCGATTGTGATACGCGAACCAGCAGAACTGCAGATCGATGACGACGGCCGTGTGTCCCTGCCGCTGGGGCTCCTCGCGGAGGCCGGCCTGGATGCAGGCGGCCGGATCCTGGCGTTCAGCGACGGCGACGGGCGCATTGTGCTGCAGCGAGAGGCAGACGCCTTCAAGGCACTGCTGCAGGACGGGACTCTGTGAGTGGAGATCCCGCCGCCGCTAGGCCACTCCCGTCGCAGCGGTCGGGAATCGTCGGCGTGCGACCGGGTTGCGTCGGTGAGTGCGAGGCTTGCGGCTGCCCGTCCCCACCATGGGGAAGTGCCGAGAATAGAGCTGGACGGATAGGAATGGGTCCTCGCCAGGCGGGACGACCCGGAGGAAGCTGTCCCTAAGCTGCTGGAGATATGAGCGAGCAAGGACTACCAGAAGCGCCGGCCGATCAGTGGACACCACCGGAGGGGTCGTGGGCGTCGTCGGCCGCGAGCCGGCGGAGCATGCTTGGCAACCGGAATCGCGATACCGCGCCCGAGCTACTCCTCCGCTCGCTTGTCCACGCCGCTGGACTGCGCTACCGGGTGGCTGCAAAGCCGCTCCCGAAGATGCGCCGCACGGCCGACATGGTCTTCCGCCCGGTGAAAGTCGCAGTCTTCATCGACGGCTGCTTCTGGCACGGCTGCCCGGAGCACTTCGTGATGCCGAAGACGAACCGGCCGTACTGGGAAGAAAAGATCGGCCGGAACATCCAGCGCGACCGGGACACAGACAACCGGCTCGCGGAGGCAGGCTGGCTGGTGCTCCGCTTCTGGGAACACCTTGAACCAGAGGCGTGTGCCGCGACTGTCATTGAGGCAGTGGCCGCCCGGCGGCAGGAGGTCCAAGCCTCGAAGCATCCGAGGAATACCTCCTGACCGTCGCGTCGCTGGCGGTAGCGGCCATCTGATCTCCGCCGGGTTCAGCGAGAAGAGCTCGTGCCACTGGTGGCCTTCTTGGCCCCCTACGAGATGGAGTTGATCAAACAAGGCGGGGCCTGGTCAGCTCCCGTCGTAGGCCACCTGGAGTCGTATGGTGCCCTTGGCCGTGTGCAGAAAGGCGTCGCCCTGTCCGGCCAGAGCTTCGGCTCCAGTCTCGTCCAGAATGATGCGGCTGTCGGTCGCCGTCTTGACCCGCAGGGCGAGTTGGGCAGGGAAGTTTGAGCGGATAGTCGTCGAGATAACGTCCGCACTCGGTCGCTGCGTGGCTGCGATGACGTGGATGCCCGCAGCGCGGGCCTTCTGCGTCAGGCGCTTGAGCAACGCTTCGATTTGCTTCTTCTCTTCGGGATCGCTGGTGAGGTCGGCGTACTCGTCCAGGACGATGACGATCCAGGGCTTTCGGTCTGCTTTGTCGACCTTGGCGTTGTACTCGACGAGCTTGCGTGTGCGGATCGCCTTCATGTCCTTGTAGCGCACCGCCATCTCGTCGACGGTTTCCTCAAGGATCTCGATGGCGTCGGCGGCGTCCATACCGATCATGCCGTCAAGGTGAGGGTCGTCCTCGAAGTCGACAAGCTCGGTGCCCTTGGGATCGACGAGGCGGAGTCGCAGGGTGCTCTTGTCGTACCGGACCAGGCCCTTGAGGATCGTGTCCAGGGCGACGGACTTTCCTGATCCAGTAGTGCCGGCCACTAGCAAGTGCGGGGAGTCTGCGGAGGACAGGTCAATGGTGACGGGGTTGCCTTCGATGTCGGTGCCCAGCGGGGCGATAAGGCTCTCAGGATCGGCCGGGCATCGCTGCCACAGCGCCTTGGCGTCGACCCCGTACTTCTCGTCGTCGATCTTGGGGATCTCGAAGAGCACGGAGCCGCGGTCGCTACGGGTGCGAATGCTGAACCCGGAGGGCAGTGCCAGGGCCAGGAAGATCTCGTCGCGTCGGTTGGTCAGCTTATCCACGGTGACCCCAGGACTGGGGATGAACCGGAAGATGTAGAAGCCGGGTCCTTCCTGCCACTTGCCGACTTCCGGAGCGGTGACCGCGACCTTGTGGCGGGCGAAAACGTCAACGACCTTGTTGTATCGAAGCCTCAGCTCCTCGTCGGAGAGCCCACCGCGGTGAACCTTCAGAGGGACAGGATCTACCTCTGCGGCAGGGTGACGCCCAACTACCGGTCCCAGCAGGGATGTTGGGGAGGCGACCCGGGCAACCTCGACAGGTGCCGTCGGTCCTTCCGGGGTAGGGGGTTCGACGGGCATACCCACTGAGGAGGTCTTGACGACGTCGTCGGGGACCTGAACGGTCCCACTGAGGTGTCCGGAGACAACAAGGGGGTCGGCACTGGTGGGGTCCTGATTGGCGCGCAGAGCGCCGATGAGGTTCAGCAATTCCTGCTTGTTCAGCCTCACCAGGGTGTGCTTGCCGAGGCTTCCGACCGCGGGTGCCGGCTGGTCGTCCTCGGCTGAGATGGCCACGGCAACACCGGTGACTTGACCGAGCTGGACATCCTCGGAGCGTAGGGCGTCAAGGACCTTCGCCTCGACCTGACGGTGGTCGTCATTACCGATCAAGGTGCGAGCTGGAAGGTCTGCGGCCTGCAGGGCGTTTCCACTGGTCTGGGCGATTGCGGCGGCAAGCTCGTCCAGCCAGAAGGGGCGGTCGTGGCGAGCCTCGCCGTCCGAACGGAAGGCATCCTCACACAGGTCGGTGGTGCGGTTGAGTTGTTCCTCAGCCGAACCGACGTCGAAGGTCTGGCGAAACTTGGACTCAGCGACCAGGACATCCAGGCGAACTGTGCCATCGTCCTGGATGGTCAGCACGAACCTGCCCAGATCGGCACGGGTTTTCTGTCCGCGACCGAACCAGCGGTGGTGCTCGTCGAAGCTGATCCAGGTGACCAGGCTCGTACCCTGTCGAGAGACGGGAAACTGCTGATCGATGACAAATCGCGTCGCGACCAGGCCCACGACTTCGTTGACCGTGGTGCCGATGCCGAGGGAGCGCAGCACGGCGCCAGGGGCCACGTTGCGGCCGACCTCGTAGATTCGCTTAGCGGTGCCTTCGGAGTCCTGCGGGGTGACGACGCCGATCTGCTCCAGGCGGCGCCGCAGTCGCTGGACGACGAACTGCCGACCAGTCTGCGAGCTGACGATGAGAGTGTAGGACTCGTTCTTGCCGACACTGGGCTTGACGAGGATGACGTCAGGACGGTTGCGCAGGGCATCGATCTGCTCACGGCCGATGAAGCTGTCGAGGGTGACGACCCAATGGGCCACGCGATGCAAAGTGGCGAACAAGTTTTGGTGCTGGTCGAACTGCACCTGCATCTCGAAGTAGTCGATGCCGTCGACACTCTCCCGGGAGACCGGGGAACGGCGGTCGTAGCGCACGCACAAGGTTGACCAGGACTCAAGAGTCTCGTCGGCGGTCTCGGGCAACAGCGCTCTCACGACGTTCTCGCTGGTCTGAGCCAGGTTGTGTGAAGCTGGGTGCTTCCAGGGGTTGAAGGAGCCCGACAAGGACTCCTTCTTGGTGCTCTCCTTGATGCTGGTCTGGGTACCGAACAGTGCCGGAGCCAGGGCGAGGTCGATGGAGTCTTCTAGCCCTGACAGGTCTGCTTCCTGGTCGGGCTCCCATGCCTGCAGGATGAGTTGGACGTCGGGCAGGAAGCTGTCCTCGGACATCTCCGCACCGGAGAAGTGCAGGTCGAAACCCTGGATGATCTCGTGATGGGTGGCCTGAGGAGCCAGCACAACCAGATCAACTTTCAGACGAGGGTTCTTGGCCCGCATCTGCTTGGCCACGCGCATCGGCAGGACAGGGTCGCCGTTGCGGTCCAGGAGCAGCACGCGTAGGCCGTCAAGCTTGTGGGGGTAGGTCGTCAGGTAGTCGGTGATGACGCGGACCATCTCGTCGATCGCCGTCTCGTCGACGCTGGAGAGCCATTCCTTGGACTCGTTGCCGCTGAGGCGGACCGGGGCGTACTCCTCGTGCCCGGCTGATTCGCGCATCGGGATGGCGATCGTGCCGCCGGGCCCGACGAGGACCGCCGGTGTCCCATGTGGGGAGATACGGTCGATGGCGTCGAAGAAGAGATCCTCGTTCTCTTGGTTGAGACTCAGACCTCCCTCCCTGTTCAGGGCGGTCTCGATGCTGCTGGCTGCCTCCGCGTAGTTCTTTGCCAGCCAGCGCAGCTTCAGCGGGTGGGTGGCCAGCATCATCATGCGGTGATCGGCCAGACCGACGACATCGGTCAGGACGACGGCCTCAAGGTCTGGGTTCGGAGCGTTGTCGGGAACCAGAGTGGTGCGAGCTTCGCGGAGTACGCCTTCCCACTCGCGTACGTAATCGTTGATCTTCCCGGCGTCAAGCCCGTCGGAGAACCGCTCGAAGTGCTCCAGCTTGAGGCGCTCCAGCTGACTGGCGAAATGTGATGCGGGAACAGGCACAGGCTCGTCGACCTGCCACTGCCGGGGGTCATTGAACTTCTCGAGGAAGGTGTCGAAGGTCAGATCGCTGGCATAGCCAGGGGGGTTTCGCCAGCCGTGGATCAGGCCCGCCAGTGCGATCTGCCCCGGGATGCCCAGGGGGTCCCAGCGAAAGCGTCGCTGGGCGGCGCCGTCCATCTCGACCAGGATGCGCAGCGGGGCCCATTCGGTGTTCGGGTCAAACGGCTCGTCCTCCTCCGGCAGGGGCGGCTTGGTCAGGTCCAGCAGGCAGTCCTTGACCTCCAAAGTCAGGCGAAGGCCGGTGGAGTCCTGGATATCACGCAGGGTGCGTGCGTACAGGAAAGCGAACAGCCAGCGGCTCCACCGCCCTGCTTCCTGGTTGCCTTCAAGTCCGACGACGACGGAGCCTTCCTCTTCGTCAGAGAAGTAGGTCAGCTCGCGCAGCAGGGCACGCAGTGGATCCTGGACGAACTGAGAGTCCGGGAAGGCAAGCTTCTCGACTTTGCGGCGCGACCGCTTGGACAGCAGGTCGGCCAACGGCTCGGCCCCACCAACGGGAGCCTCGTCAAGGAATCGCTGTGCGGCTTCCTGGTCTCCGCGATCAAGCGCATCTTCGATCATCATGGCGTCGAACTCGTCGACCCGATCTGCGTCGGCCCTCTCGATCTCCTGCCGGACCTGCTGGCCTAGACCGATCTTCTTGGACTTCTGCTCGAAGACCTCGAGCCAGAGGGTCAGATCCTGCTCGCGGCGCAGCTGACGAGAATCCTGCGGGGTAGAGCCACTGCGATTGAGGTTCAGTACGAGGCTGCGCATACGCGTCTTGGCAGTCTCGGAGTCCGTGCCGATGTGGTCCAGGGACTCCTCGCTGAACTCGGTCGCGGTGATGCGGTCTAGCAGGTCGTCCTCGGTGATCTCCTTGCCGGTGGGCTGCTTGAAGGCACTGACCGAGACGTTCTTCTTGATCCGGGCCGGCAGCGCGGCGGGCTTGATGAAGAGTCCTCGGTCCGGGAAGAGGTCAAGAGCGGGCAAGGCTGCAGAGATCTCGGGGTAGACCACGTCAGGGGTGTGGACCTGAGTTGCTGCGACCTTCTGCGCGGTCTCGACCAGGAAGGCCGCCCAGCGGTGCAAGGACCGGGGCTCCTCATCGGTGACGGCACGCCAGATTTGCGGCAGAAAGTCGACCATCAGGGCCGGAACGGTGCCGCTGCCACCCGCCTCCCGCCAGGCTTCTGCCATGAACCTGTCGAACCCGCGCTCGCCAGAGGCGTCGTGGTAGTCGCCCAGGATCGTGGCATCGTCCAGGGCATTCATGGCCGCCAGCCCCTGTGCGTCCGGAGACTGCCCCCACTCGAAGAGCAACACCGCCTTACCCTGTCCCGAATTTCGCCACTTGGTCAGCTGGTCCTGCGGATCCAGGAGGTAGTCAGCAGGTACGCCTTCAATGGGCTCTGAGGTTCCGACCTTGACGACAACCTGACGGTCCGGCGACTCCAACAGCCTCTGGGCCGTGCGACGGAGGGCCTCGGCCACGGTCGGCCGGTCGAACCCGCTGACTCGCAGGACGGCACGGGCTCCGCTGATCTCAGTGACCTTGCGGAGTGCTTCATCGGCGACGAACCGACCGAGCGCTCGGATGCTGCTGTCAGTCACCGGGGCTCCCCTCGAACCATGCTGGTTGCATCTGAATATTGAGTGAGCAGACCGATAGCGGCCAGCTTCTCCCGGAACGCCTTGCCGTTGTGGTCAAGGACCGATGAGTCGACCTCATAGGCCAACGGGCTCGCAGCTGCGACCTTGTTCTCCACGACGAGCCCGTACTTCTCGTACAGCAGTGCGCAGAACTGGTCGAACTCCATCTCCGTGCCCTGCGGGATGGTGGCAGATACCAAGCCCTCAAGCATCGGCGGTTTCATGGTGAAGTGCCGGCGCCCAACCGTCGCGTTCAGGGCTCCCACAGCAGCGAGGGTCTCGCTGAAGAACGCTCGAGGCGAGCCGACCGCGTTGCCAGCCTCCTTCGTGAATCTTTCGTAGCGGCGCTTCCTGGCCTCGTCGCCTTCGGCTTCGAGTTCGTCGATCATTTCCCGAGCCTGGACGTTGATCGCGTTGACGATGTCATTGCGGAAGCCGGTGAGGTTCTTCTGCGACTCTCTGCGCAGTGGGGTTGCCTCGTTGCCGAAGTCCAACAGGATCGACTCGCGATTGGTAGCACCGAGCTTCGTGCGTGCGAGGTGCAGCTGGTGGCGTGCCAAGCAGTAGGGGACCCAGTGCATGAGGCTCTCGGTGCGCTTGGCCCTGGGGACCGTCGCGATCCGAGTGACGATGTTGCGGGTCCCTTCCCTCAGCAGATCAGGCCACGGGCTGAGATCCTCATGCAGCTTGATTTCTGCGTCTGAGCCCTCCACGGGCGCTTCGTCGTAGTCGAAGTCGTGCGCGCTGAGCGCCTTGGCAAGGTTGCCCAGCGGGGTGCCGCTGTCCTGCACGAGGTCGCGCAGGCCCTGTCGGGTCGCTTCCTTGCGGTCCGGATCAGGGTCGGTGCGTAGGACTTTGTAGGCCCAGCTCCCACCATCGCGGAAGAGGTAGCGCTCGATACTCGGAGCGTTGATGCCGGCAGCGACCTTGCTGGCCTGCTTGCGCTTCTTGGCGCTCCTCTTGGGGGATGCGTCGATCTGCTTGATTCGTCGTTCGACTGCGTCGTAGTGGATGAGCTCACCCACGAACGGATAGATGTGCGCGCCGAACCAACTGGGCTGGCTACGACGTCCAGGGATCTCAACCAACAGGGACGAGAACAGGGCGTGGAGCGTTTCCATCGTCTCGGGAGAGTCCAGCTCGACAGCCTTGCTGAGTTCCTCGTCGCCCTCGACGATGCGGGCCTTGGTCGCGATCCGCCGGGCCAGGTCGTGCGAGGTCCTCTTGTAAGCCGTGGCGGCTCCGTTGTCCAGGAGCCCCGGGAACTTCTCCGGGTCCTCCTGATGCGCCAGGTAGACGCCGCGGGCGATCGCGAGCATCTCAAGCGGGACGTAGAAGCCGCGGCCCTGCTGTTCGAGATTCACCCCGAAGAGGCGAAGGACGACCTCGGCCTTGGAACGATCAGCCATCACGCACGCACCGACCTGATCTTGTCGCCGACGTCGATCATGAGCTTCCTCATGATGTTGCCCACCAGCACCTGGATCTCGTCCTCTTTGTTCGACGAGTCAGCCAGCTCTGCCAGGGATCCACTCAGGCCGCGGATCTCTGCCTCGTGCTGGACCTCGCTACGCAGGCCCGCGGCCCACCGCGTCAGCAACTCGAAGCGCAGGAGGTCCGCCTCCACCGAGACTGCGTCCTGGTCAGGTGCGACGGCCGGGATACGAATGTAGATGGCTCGGTTGAGCCACTCGACGGCTTTCTGCATCTCGGGGGTTGCGCCCGTGCCGGCTTCCCTTTGCCACTGGGTGACCTGGTCGACGACCTCGACGCCCTTGCTGGGTACTCGCCGGGAGATTACGGCAGCGCGGGCACGGTGGGTGAAGAAGGCGGGGTCAAGTATGAAGAAGTCAGGGTTGCTCCCCGCCCGGTGGATGCCCTGGACGGCCTCCAGGCCCTTGAGGAAGCGGTCTCGCACCCTGGTGTCTGCCGGGTCCCGGTTCTTGTCCTGGACACGGACGAAGTCGTCGCCGGCCTGCAGGCCCATGCGGGCGAACCGGTCCGTGTCGTCGTCGCTGTTGAAGAAGTCAGCTCGTCGCAGGAACGTGTACAAGCCCCGCAACTGCTCGGCCTGCTTCTGGACGTCCCGATTCGTACGGACCTTCTGCAGATAGCTGCTGGCGTCCGCGGGAGGGAAGTCGCCAGCCGTGTCCGGGTCCAGTCGGTCGTCGACCTGGCGACGAGAGACCTTGCCCGGGTCCAGCTTTCGTAGCGCGAAGAAGGCAGGAACCAGATGACGTTGTTGCTGGGTCAGCCGGTCGCCGAAGATGGCCTGGTGGTACAGGTGGGGAGCCTGCCACAACCTATTCGAGTGCGACCGCTGGTACTTGGCATGGACGTTCTCGCAGGACAGGCCGCCGGTGAGCATGTAGCTGGTCACCGACAGCGCCTGGCGTGTCGTGATTACGGCCCCGGTGCGCTCGGCCGCGGCGAACACGTCCCGGATCGCGGCCCGACGCTGAGGCCCGCGGGTAAGATCGTTTAGTTCGTTGCGGTTGGCCAGGATCGGGCAGACGTTCCGTGCATCACAGGTCTCGCAGGGCTTCCACCGCGACCATTGGTTCGTCGTCCACTGCTTCAGGACCCAAGGGATGAGTCCGCCGTTGTCACTGTCAGCCGCTACGGACTGGTAGTTGAGGTTGATAACAGTGACTGTGCCATCGGGGTCGGTGACCTGCCCCCGGACTATGCCTTCCGTGAGGGTCTTCACCAGAATCTTGGCGCGCCCGGTGCCGCCTTTGCCCAGGTTGTCATCTTCAGCGACACACTTGCGTAGTTGGCCCTCGTTTGCGCAGATGATCGCGATGCCCTCGTCCGGGGGGTCAAGAAGTTCCACGAGTTTGCGAGCGCCCGCCTGCGGGCTGAGCTCGCTGAGATCGCTGAGGATGTACAGCGGGCGTCCGCTACGGGTCTGGCCTATAGAGCGGCTGGCGTCTCCGGCCCCGGACAGCTCGAGGAAAACAGCCTTCCGGACCTCTGGTGTGATCGGCTCGGCATCGACCCGTAGCTCGGCCAGAAGGCTGGCACACAGGCTCGTCTTGCCATGCCCGGCGTCCCCGGTGAGGACGATGGTCTTCGTGGTTGGCCGTTCAATGGCGTCCAGCAGGTATTTCAGCGTCACGACAGGGAACAGCGACTGCGTCCAGTCTGCCTGCAGCTCGTAGATCATCTCAGAGGTGTCGGCGTCGAACGGCTGGTAGCGACGTATCCGTTGGACGTGTTTGTTGACCTCTAGCGGCATGCTGCTGTCCTTCGTCGACCGGGCCGTAAGCGCTGCAAGATTTTAGCCGCCAGCGCGTCTGACGGTAGATCAAATGAGCTGTCACGGTGCCTAGGTACGTCTGGCTCGCCAGCGCGTGACTCTGTCGGGGACCTTGGGGATCCGTGATGGCCGCGCTTGGTGCTGCGGTGCTCGATGGTGACTGCGAGTCGCGTTGAGGAAGGCGGGCCCTCGACGCCGTGGTAGCAGCAGCGCCGCAGCTGATGGCGGTTGATGGGCTGGCCTAGGTGTATTGATCACGAGCGTTGTTAACAGCCGCTCGGCTTGATCAATGGCGAAGACCTCCGATGTGGTGGAGGTGTCTACGCTTCGCCACACGGAGGTCTTCGTGTCCCACCGTAATGCCCGGCTGACCGTTCACGGCAGGCGGCTGCTGGTCGAACGGGTCCGCTGCGGACGGCCCGTGGCCCACGTCGCCGCCGAAATGGGCATATCGCGGCCCACAGCCCACAAGTGGATGCGACGGTGGCTGGCAGAAGGCGACGCCGGCCTGCAAGACCGCTCCAGTCGACCGCACAGGACCCCACACCGCACCGCGCCTGACGTCGAAGACCGCATCTGCACGCTGCGACAAACCCGCAAGCTGGGACCGGCCAGGATCGGCCCGATCCTGGGCCTGCCGGCCTCGACCGTGCATCGGGTCCTGACCCGCCGTGGCCTGCACCGGCTGGCCTGGCTGGACCGGCCGACCGGCGAGCCGATCCGCCGCTACGAACGAGCCCGGCCCGGCGAGATGGTCCACGTCGACATCAAGAAACTCGGCAACATCCCCGCCGGAGGCGGCTGGCGCACGGTCGGCAGGACTGCGGGCGCCCACAACAAGCAGGCCACCACCGACCAGCGCAAGAGCTCCAAGCCGGTGATCGGCTACAGCTATATCCACTCCGCCGTCGACGACCACTCGCGCCTGGCCTACAGCGAAGTCCTCCTCGACGAACGCAAGGAAACCGCGATCGCCTTCTGGCGCCGGGCCCAAGCCTTCTTCGCCTCGCACGGCATCACCGTCGAGCGCGTCCTGACCGACAACGGCTCCTGCTACAAGTCCAAGCTGTTCACCCGGACCCTCACCGCGGCCGGCATCGCCCACAAGCGCATCCGGCCCTACCGGCCGCAGACCAACGGCAAAGTGGAACGCTTCAACCGCACCTTGCTCGACGAATGGGCCTACAGCCGGCCCTACACCAGCAACACCGAACGCACCCAAGCCCTGACAGGCTTCCTCCACACCTACAACCACCACCGCAGCCACACCGCACTCGGCGGCAAGCCACCCATCAGCCGTGTGAACAACGCTCCAGGTCAATACACCTAGGTGCTCGTGATGCTGGTAGGTGAGGCGTAGAACCGTCGTGATCGGCAGTTCAGGCGGCACTTAGGTGTCGGTCTGCCGCGCGCGCTCACCCTTGATCGAGTACGATGACCGCTCGTTCCGCCGGTTCTACAAGCAAGCGCAGAGGGGGCACACGTGGGTGAGCGGCACCCCTTGCGGGCCAAGCGGCGGCCGAAGTTTGAGGAGGGTTTCGGCTCTCTGCGAGTCGTGGATCTCTTCGCCGGCTGCGGTGGCCTCACCCTCGGTATTGCCCAGGCAGCCCGCAAGCATGACGTCTCGCTCGATGTTCGTCTCGCGGTTGACTTTGAGGCAGCTCCCACAAAGGTATTCAAAGCAAACTTCCCCAAGGCCAACGTCCGACAGGGAGCCGTCGAATCCTACTTTGACGGTGACCTTGGCGCACCGTTGACCGCTCAGGAGACCGAAACTCTCTCGATGGTGGGTGAGGTGGAGCTCCTGATCGGCGGGCCGCCGTGTCAGGGGCACAGTAACCTCAACAACCACACCCGCCGCGATGATCCCAAGAATCGGCTGTACCTGCGCATGGCTCGTGCGGCAGAGGTTCTGCGCCCCAGTGTAGTCGTCATCGAGAATGTGCTGGCCGTTGTCAATGACAAGCAGCAGGTCGTCTCCCGGGCCATCGTTCACCTCAAGAAGCTTGGCTACGATGTTGCGACCAGTCGTATCGACCTACTCAAGCTCGGGGTCGCTCAGACACGCAAGCGCCACATACTGCTGGCCGTCCGTGAAGACGCGCTGCCTTTTGGCTTTTCTGCTGCTGACCTGCTAAAGATCGAAGACCACAATGCCGCACCCCATGACCTGCGTTGGGCGATCGGCGACCTGCTCGACGTTCGACCTAAGTCATTCTTCGATGAAGCTGCCGTACCCAACGCAGACAATCAGCGGCGTATGAAGTATCTCTTCGATAATGACGTGCACAATCTGCCGAACGAAGAGCGCCCCAAGTGTCACCAGGGCAAACATAATTACACCGCAATGTACGGCCGTTTGTGGTGGGACCGTCCGTCTCAGACCATTACCAGTGGCTTCGCGACGATGGGACGCGGGCGTTTTGTCCACCCTGGTGTTCCCCGATGTCTGACCGCCCACGAGGCCGCGCGTATCCAGGGCTTCCCGGACTATTTCAAGTTCGTCGACGAGAGGGTCAAGCCGCGCTACGAGCTGACCCACACCGAGGTTCAGATCATCATCGGCAACGCCGTACCCCCACCCCTGACCGAGGCGCTAACCTCCAGGCTCTTCGACGCCGACGTTCTGCAGGTGAAGGACGACGCTTCCCAGCAGCTTGAGGACGACTTCGCTGCCCCTGCTGTAGACCTCGCCTGCTGAGCCTGCAATGGGCTGATTCCCTCCGAGGCCGAGCCCGGCTCAGGTAGTCGGGGCATCGGCGCAGTACGGCTGGCCTCTCGGTTTCGGTCTGCGGACTAGAGACGTTTCCTCCAGGGATGGGCTGGGACGGTCATCGCGATCGAATCCGCTAGCCAGACGCCTTGCGACTCGTCCAGTAGCGGCAATACCGCTTCGAAGTCAGTCTCGTCCTTGTCCCGTGTGGCCTTCGTCAATCCTCCGCACGGAACGCGGCCTTGGGCAGCGCCAACTCGCCGCGCGGTGTACCGCTTTGGGCCGTCCTATGTCCAACACGATGCTGTCCCGCATCGAACTCGCCAAGCGACGATGCGATATCGACGACCTCGTCGCCATCGCCGAAGCCCTGCAGGTATCACCCCTCGCCCTCCTCCAGGACCCGGGCGCCACCTGAGCCGCTCACGCATCCGTCCCCGCCCTCGCGACCAGGAGCCGCCCCCTTGCACCGACCCACGCCCGCCACCATCCCCCACAGGCCGTCCGACGCCCCTCCACCCCGCCTCTACCGCCCCGAGGAGATCGCCGACACCCTCGGATGCTCGGCCTGGTGGGTCAAGGACCGCGCGCGACGGCGCCTGATACCGCACACCCGGGTCGGCCGTGCCTACCGCTTCACCGCCGAGCATCTCGCAGAGATCATCCGCCTCTACGAGCAGCGGCCGGCCCAGCCCGCGCAGACAGCGGCACGGGCGACCGAGCCGCTCTCCGAGCCCGGTACGCAGACCGGCGCCGCGCAACCTCGCCGCCCTGTCGTTGCGCCGGCGACCCGCCTGCGGGCCCGCCTGCCGCGTCGACAGCAGCAGTACGGCACTGTCGCGTGACCCGATCGAATCTGCCGTAGCCGGGGACAAGGAAGAGGGGGACAGCGGAACTTGGGTTTCGCGGAGAAGCGCGGAAACTACTGGCGCGGCCGGTACAAGGTCGCGCCCGGCAAGCACAACACGGTCGTCGACGAGAACGGCAAGGCGATCAGGTTCGCCACCAAGGGCGAGGCCCAACGGGCAGCAGCCGAGGCCGAGAACAAGTACCGTCGCGGCGACTGGCGCGACCCGGCCCTCGGCCAGGAGACCTTCGGCGAGTACGCGAACCGCTGGTACGAGGCCCAGGACCTGGCCGCCTCCACCATGCAGAACTACAAGCGCCACATCGAGGAGCACCTCCTCCCCGAGTTCGAGGACAAGGCGCTCGCCGGCATCCTGCGCACGGACGTCGACCTGTGGGAGAAGAAGGAGAAGGCCCTCTACGCCGCCTCCAGCGTCAAGACCTGGCGCTCGACGCTCCACCTGATCTTCGAGGACGCGATCGACGAGGGCCTGATCACGTCCAACCCGGCTGCTCGACGGCGCGGACGGGGCAAACGCGCCGGCCGCTCCCGAGACCGTGGTCCGGAGAAGGTGGTCACCGACGCGCTCGGCATCCTGCTGACCGCCGAGCGCGCCGCCCTGCTCTCCGGCCGTGACGACGAGTTCGTCGCCGTGGTCCTCAAGGGGTACACCGGCATGCGCTGGGGCGAGATCGTCGGCCTGGAGACCGCGTTCGTCCGTCCTGGAGCCGTCCGGGTCGAGTGGCAGCTGTACGAGCTCGACACGGGGGAGCTGGTGCGCTGCCCGCCGAAGGACGACAGCTACCGCACCATCGACTCGATGGACTGGCTGTCGGCGCTGGTCGCCAACCACATCGCCCGCACGAAGCCCAAGCCGTGCCCCTGCCACGGCAAGACCTACGTCTTCCGAGGCCAGGGCGCGGCCCGCACAGGCGGCCACCAAGGCGCGAAGCTCGCCGACGTCGCCCGCCGTGCCGGCGTCTCGACCGGCACTGTGTCCAACGTCCTCAACCACCCCGAACGCGTCACCGAGGCCACGCGAGAGAAGGTCGAGCAGGCCATCGCGGACCTCCGGTTCGTCCGGGGCGGCGTCGTACCGGAGCATGCTGCCCACTGGCGCAGGAACGGTTTCGCAACCTGGCTGTTCACGCCGGCGGTCTCTGGCTGGTATCCGAAGAAGGCACCGCAGGAGCCACGGCTGGTGCCCTTGCTCGGCGAGCCGTGGCCCGGTGTCCCAGCACGGGGGCGGGGCGCCAGCGATCGGGCCGACGCCTGCTGGCTCCCGATAGCCAAGGGGCTCACGCCCCACGGCCTTCGCCACACCAACCGGACGATGATGGAGGACCTGGGAACCGAGAAGGTGCTCATGGACGAACGCATGGGCCACATCGACGGCTCGGTCTCGGCGCGCTACGCCCACGTCACCCCGGGAATGCGACAGCGCCTCAAACTCGGGCTGACCGAGCAATGGGAGGCGGCGCTCGACGTCCGACTGGCGCTGTGCCCGACGTCGCCAGTGCACGTGCTCAGCGATCTCCTACGCGCTCGCGCGATCGCCCTTCGGTAGCTCTACGTTGCTCCGCAGCATGCCTGCGGTGCATGCTGCGAATGCGGGGAGCCATACTGTTCGTCGGCTCGTGGCTCACGTAGCGCTATGCCGCTGACGCGACCTCGATGCTCTCCACGATCCGCGGCGGCAGGACAGCACGGGCAGCGCCGCTTTCAGGGGAGGCGAGGTACCGCAAAAGCCCTACCGGCTGTTCCGGCCGGCCTAGGGGAACGGGCTCGACACGTCGCCACCCTCTGGCGGACGCAGCCTTGATTGCCGTCAAGTACGTGCTCTCGCTCATGCGGCCTAGTGTCCGTGCACGCATCAGCAGGGCAGCCAAAGACACCTGCCAACGCCGCTTCAGTTCGAACAGGGTTGGCCACTCAACCGTGGTCGGCAGCTGGTCGTAGATGTCCTCGGCGGGCATGAGGAAGGCTGCCGCGAACTGGTGGGCCTGCGTCTCGACCTCTTTGACGCCCCAGATCTGCTCACCATGCAGTACGACATGGGCGAGTTCGTGTGCGGCATCGAACCGGGATCGGGCACGGTCGTCCTTGTCGGTGCCCAGAACGACGACAGGGTGGTCGGCGAAGGGTAGAGAGAAGGCATCGACGTCTGTGCTGCCGAGGGGAAGACGGATCACGGCGACCCCATGTGCTTCCAGTAGCTCAACGACATTCCCGACCGGGCCCGAGGGAAGCTCCCATAGAGACCTGACGCGGGCGGCGGTCTGCTCGATCTCGGCTGCAGGGACGTCCAGCCCGCTCACGGGGATCACGGGCACGTCGCTTGCGCAGAACCGCTGCGCGGCTGAGGCTCGGACGGCCAAGTCGTGTGCGACATGAGCGATCGCTCGGGCGCGGCGGCGGTCAACCACCGATGTTCGGCGCAGCGACCGGAAGAAGCCCTCGTGGCTCTCGGTCATCGTCTCGTGGAAAAACGCGGGGGGTACCGCGAGGATCTCGGCCAGAGTGCTGACGGACTCTGGGCTCGGGCGCGCCGCCCCGCTCTCGAACTGACTGATCGCGGCAGGTGTGAGGCCAGCCTCTCTGGCCAGCTGTGCCTGGGTCAGCCCGGCCAGCTCGCGGGCTGTTCGAAGTCGAGTGCGCTCGAACGCCTGCGTGCTCATCTCTCCCCTTGTCTGTCCTTGCTTGATCCCGGCCCCCACATCTTGGCGGATCGCGGAAGCCACGCACGCCCCAGGGGGCGCCACCGGCATAAGCACTACGATCTGAGTGTAGAAGGACGCGCGGAAAGTCGTGCTGTGATATTAAGTACTCTCGAGAGTGAAGATCCGGCTCGGCGGGCCGGATCTTCTGGGAGCCGTGGCGCCGGGGGCGGTTGAACTGACAGAGCGTTTCCAGATCTTGGCCTTGGACGGCGGCGGATTTCGCGGCATGTTCTCCGCAGCGGTCCTGACCCGCTTGGAGGAAGATCTCGGCACCCGGATCGTCGATCACTTCGACCTGATCGCGGGCACATCTACGGGTGGCATCATCGCGCTGGGCCTCGGTCTCGGGCTGTCGCCCCGGGAGATCCTCACCTTCTACACGGAGCACGGCCCGCGGATCTTCCGGGATCGCAGCCGGATGCGCGGTATCCGGCACCTGGTGCGGGCGAAGTACGGCTCCGAGCCTTTGAAGGCAGCGCTCACCGAGGTGTTCGGTGACCGAACCTTCGGGGAGAGCACCAAACGACTCGTGATCACCTCGTACAACGTCGCCGCCGATGACGTTTACCTTTTCCGGACCCCGCATCTGCCCACCCTGAAGCGGGACTGGCGCGAGAAGGCTGTGAACGTCGCACTCGCCACCTCTGCCGCGCCGACCTACCTGCCCGGGATGCCGTTGGACGGAGCGCGCCTCATCGACGGCGGCGTGTGGGCGAACAACCCGACCATGGTCGCGCTCACCGAGGCGGTGGGGCCGCTCTCGGTTCCGCTCAAGGCGATCCGGGTGTTCAGCCTGGGGACCACGATCGACGTCCGCAGCCGCCATCGCCGTTTGGACCGCGGCGGCATGCTCCCTTGGGCTCGCGACGCCGTGGAGGTGCTTATGCGGGCACAGAGCGAGAGCGCCGCCAAACAGGTGAAGCACTTCGTCGGGAAGGCCAACGTGCTCCGCCTCAATCCGACGGTACCGACGGGCGCCGTCGCGCTGGACAAGGTCGACACCGAGACCCTCTACGGGCTCGCCGGCCATGTCAGCCGCGACGCTTCGCCCACCGTCCATCGCATGTTCTGCGATCACCGCGCTCCGGTGTTCGCGCCCTTCTACCCCGCACGTGAGGAATGACGTGGACTCGCTCGATGAGATGCTGTCGATGCTGCTCGACGGCGCGGTGGAGGTGCTCGACATCTCCCCCGAACTGCATGACAACGCTGTTGAACGCTACGAGGAGGTCGGCACCTGGCTCGCCGAGAACGGGAGCCCGGGGTGGCAGATTTATCCCCAGGGTTCCTTCCGCCTGGGCACCGTGGTTCGCCCAGGCACACCCGGTGGCGAGTACGACATCGACTTGGTCTGCCGCCTGCCCTTGCGCCCGGAGAGCACTACGCAAGAGCGGCTCAAGCAGCGGGTCGGCGATCAGCTGACTGCCTACCGTAAGTGGAAGCAGGACCGAGGCCACACCGACGGCCCGGAATCCATCGAGTCTCGCCGCCGCTGCTGGACCCTGGGATATCCGGGGTTCCACCTCGATGTCCTGCCCGCCATCCCGGACGAGGACCGCCCGCCCACCGGCATCCGCCTGACGGACAAGGATCTCTGGCAGTGGCAGCGCAGTAACCCCATCGGATACGCGGACTGGTTCCGGCGTCGATCGGAACTGTCCCGCCAAATTCTGGAGAAGCGACACGCCAACGTTGCGGACGTTCCCACCTGGCCAGTTCGCAGTCCGCTGCAACGCGTCGTGCAGATCCTCAAGTGGCACTGCATGATCATGTTCGCGGAGGACATCGACAACCGGCCGCCGTCGATCCTCATCACCACGCTCGCCGGACACGCGTACAGCGGCGAGGATGATCTGTTCACTGCCGTGCGCAGCGTGCTTGACAACATGCTGACCTTCATCGAGAGGCGCGACGGCCAGTGGTGGGTGCCCAACCCGGCGCACAAGGCAGAGAACTTCACCGACAAGTGGAACGAGTACCCCGAGCGCCGGAAGGCTTTTCACTCCTGGTACGACGAGATCGCCACGACCGTGAGCGAACTCGCCGGCATGGAGACCAAGGGCCTGGACGCAGTCTTTGAGCGACTCGCAAAGTCCTTCGACCCCGACCCCGTCCGCCGGTCCTACGAACGCTATGCCGCCCGCGTGAGTGCATCCACCAACAACCGAATGGGCCCCACCGGACTGCTCTCCCCGACTACGGCAGGCCCCCGCAAGCTGAAGAACACCTTCTATGGCCAGCATTCCTCATCGCGCAATTAACCTCGGTCGGCAACTGGCCGCGATCAAGGCCGTCCTTCCCGAGGCTAAGGGAACCGTGCGGAGCGGTGAGCTCGTCTGCACGGTCTTCCTCCAACCCACCCCCGCCAGCAGGCGCTACACGGTACGGATCACCTACCGGCACCGACACCGACCGCGAGTGATGGTCATCGACCCGCCCCTGGCCCTGCACCCGCGTGCCACCGCCTTGCCGCATGTCTATGCAGGCGGCGACCTGTGCCTGCATCTGCCTGGGGAGTGGAAGGAGGACATGCTCCTTTCACGCACGATCCTGCCGTGGGCCTCGGAGTGGCTCCTGCACTACGAGGTGTGGCGGGTCGTGGGGCGTTGGTCTGGCAGCGGCCACGACTATGCCGTGCCGCCGCCCGCTGAGCCCGACGATGGGGAGCAGCCGACCGTCGGGCGGCGTGAGCCGACCAGCTCCTGATCTCGAAGAGTGGCCGTCAGGGAGCCACATTCCGAATTCGGCTCCCAAATGGCTCCCGAAATGCCCTCGGAACCACTCAGGGGCCCGACCCGCTAAGCGGATCAGGCCCCTGACCTGGTACTACGGCGTCGGGGTGGCGGAATTTGAACCCACGACCTCTTCGTCCCGAGGAGGCTCGGGTGAGATCGGTGATTCGCTCAAAGCGACCTCTGAATGCGTTGCGTATCGTCTCCGGGAGGCATCGTTGGGAACTACGTGTCGTCACCCCGTCCCAGACGCATACCGGACAGCCGGTCTTCCAGTTGGCCTGCGAGACCGCCCTGAAGATCGTATTCAGACCCAGGGACGTTCAGAGTCATCCGCCCGTCGCTTACATGATCCCGAATGGCGCTCAACTCTCGCCCCATATCCTCGACGTCTCGTGCGGTGATGCGCAGTTCCAGCGTGTGAGTGTCGCTGAAGACGACGGGGCGAATATTCGTACGGGACATCAACTGCCGGGCAAACCGCCACAGCCATTCCGGGTCACGGTGGCGGATGATCAATGTGAACGCTGCCGGGCTGCGGTGCGGACGAAGGGCATCCGGCTCGCGCCATGCCTGGGAGGCCGCCATACGCTGCTGGAGTGCGTACGTGGGCTGCCAGTCGATGCGCGCGCCCTCGCTGGCAGGTGCGAGTTTGAAATGCAGGGACTCTTCATGCGGCGGCGGTAGGCGTCGTGCGGGAGACCGGGTCGGCTGATCCGGACTCTGGCCGGTGTAGGTGGTCAGCGCGGTATGCGCGCTGGAGTTGAGGCAGTGCTCGAGCCACCGCCAGGATGTTGGGCGTTCGCCATGGCGGTCTTGGGTAAGCAGTCGCATCGCGTCGGCCAGGATGCGGAGCCCCTCTGCGGCCATCGGCAGCGTGCGGCTTTCTGCCAGATGCTCGATGACGCTGTGGTTGTCGAAGCGACGTTGCGTTCGGTGCGCCAACCAGACCCCGATGGCGAGGACGTCGGACATTCCTTCACCCGCGGTTCGATCAGTTGCCAGACGTTGCAGCCACTGCTGAGCTCCTTCCACCTCACCTCGTCGGCAGCGCGCGTACCCGACAGCCACATCGAACAGTGAGGGCCGCATCCCCGGGGCCCGGGGCGGCTCTTGCCACGCTGTCTCGATGGCCAGAGCAGCATGCATGCGACCGGTGCGTAGAGCTTCGAGCAGTGTGTATCCAGAGTCGGCGACTGGACGTACTTCGAGCGGTCCTTTCAGCACTGCCGAGAGAGGTTTTACCGTCATCTCGGTGCGGCTGGGCAGCATGGTGCAGGCGGGTGCACGGTTCGCACCGCCTGTTTGTACGGCCCAGACGCTGTCCGGTGTTAGGTGTGGGGTGGAGGGTCCGCGGCGCCTGGTGTCCCGGGCCCAGGGCGTGGGCGAGTCGGTGGCTAGGCTGCGCGGGCTCCACTCTCCGTCGGCGTGCTGCCACAAACAGATCCATCCGCTACTGGAGCGGGTAGCGCGCGTGGCTGGCAGCGACGGTCTCGCCGGAGGGACGAGTGAGGCGGAGGGGGAGCTGCCGCCGGTAATGACGGTCGGTTGCAGACGGACGTAGGGCGACCAGCTGCGCAGGAGGTTGCGCTCGCCTCGGGGCAGGGAGACAGTATGCGGAGTTCCTGCGATGAGCGGGAAGACGTCAAGAATCTCGGCGCTGCTGTTTAGGCGCTCGACAGCACCAATCACCGTTCCGGGGGCGGCCCCCGCCAGATCAAGGGGGTACACGTGCGTCGTATGCGTTGCGGCCGCAGGGCTACTCATGAGACATCCACCTGCACGGTGTGGTGGAAGCATGGCGGCTGCAGCCACACCTGCTGACTCGTGGTGCTGTAAGGCCCGTCGGTGAACGCGACATGGAGGTCGCCCTCGCCTGCCGGACCCGAATCGATCCATGGTTCGGGTCCGGGCATTCGTGACGCGACCTGGTTGCCGCGCAAGTCTGCGAGCGACCAGGTTGCAGTGGCCAAAGCGTGGTTGGGAGCAGTGTCGAAGTGGAACGACACCTGTGGTCGGTTTTTGAACCGCAGCAGCACACCGCCGCGCACATTGGTGCTGGACGTGACGCACTGCTGCTCGGGCATGCTGTGGTTGCGCAATCCGGGCCACTGCATGAGTTGGTCGATGGCCGTCCCGATGCTGGTGGTGGTCACCTGCCAGCCCTGCCCATCACGGCGGTGCTCGGGCGAGAACAGGGCCTTTAGGAACGACTGAGTGAACAGGGTGCTCTCGCCGGTGCGGCCGTGCGCCGGTGCCCCTGACCCGGTGGAGTACACCACGAGCTGTTCCGGATCGTGCGAAATATGCAGCTCAGGGCCTAGGGCCGTGGACTTAAGCGAGCGCAGCGTGACATCCACATCCTGCGAGCTCCTGCATGCGTCGAGGAAGAAACACTGGATGGCCGCACGGTTACCCTGCATGTTCTGTACGGTTCCGCGTACGTCGATGGAGTTCTCGAAGGCGGCGAACCGGCTGGCGCGGGTGTTCTGCAGCAGCAGGGAATGATCTCCGTAGGCGCCAAGCTGAAGACCATGACCGCAGAAGTAGAGCAGAGCGATATTGCCTCGGTCGCTGTCACATCGCTCGTACCACCGCTCGAAGGCTTCCTTAACATCTTCCAGCTCGGCTGTTCTACCAAATTCGTCGCCGACATCGGGAAATAGATCCGCGAAGCCAGCGGGAAGCTGTGGATCTACGGACGAGATGACGGCTTCGATGCTGCCCAGTGCTCGATCTGGCACGTCGCGCAGCTCCTTCAATAGCGTCACGCACACCTCGTACGCGGACGCGGGAGGTGCCGTCAGCTGCCCTAGCCCTTTGGCCAACGTCCCGGGGCGAACCTGGTGCTTGCTGCCGCCGTTGAAGTAGTCATAGCGGCCGACCCCGATGACCAGGACATGAATTGCTGGGCCGGCCTCCTGGCTCTGCCACAAGGTGGTCACCGCTCGCCCTCCGCAGCGCGCAGAGCGAGCCGGTGGTGGAAATAGGGGGAGGTGACATAGCCACCGTGCGCCCACCACGCCCCAGTGCCGAAGTTGAGGTCCTCCGCGCCGGCAAACACCCCAGCCGCCGCGAACGCCAGTGGGTCTGCCGGGTCCACCACGTTGAGCCACCGACTCACATTGGGCAGAGCTGGCACCTTTTGGCCACCTGCGCCAGTCAGCAAACGGTCACTGGCCCGGAAGAGCTTAAGCTCCTCAAAGAGACCGATCTGCGTCCCCGCGGTCACCAACAGATCCACATGCAGGTCAGGACGGAAGTGGGAGAGCAAGTCATGAACGATGTTGCCGCCCATGCTGTGGGCCACGACGACCAGCGGCTCCCCGTGCTGCTGAGCATGGCCGACAGCCTCATCGAATGCCTCGCTCATCAAGGCGATGATCGAACTGTTCTCGGCCGTGTCCCGTTGAGCAAAGTAGCCCATTACATCGCCCAGCAGCAGGGCGAGCCTGCGCGTGGGTCGCCCTCGTAGTAGTGCCGCGCCACCACGGGTGACGGCCCTGGCTGCGGAGGAGTTGAGGCGCCGCAGCACCGACCGGGCGGCACGGGGTACACCGCTCGCGACACCGAACGTCTCCCACCCCGCCGCACAAGTGCGGATGTTCGTCTTTTCAGTGGGACGCCATGTTTCCAGCTCCGTACTCAGCCGCTCCAGCAACTCGGTGTCGTCAGTGACCTCGGCGAGCCAGGGGAAGACGGCCGGCCCGTCACCGCGCATGCCTGTATCCGAGTGCTCAGCCCAGTACGCTGTGGCTCGCCCGCAGAACGTCGCGCCCTCCCGCAGCTCGTCCTCGGTGCCGACCAGGGAACCGCATACGATGTCGATGGCCCATTGCAGTGATGTCGCAGCTGCGGCGATCAGTACCCGGTCCGGCTCAGCCGCACCGGCCTGGGCGGCTACGTCTAGCACGGCCGCATCCGCCGCACTGGCGTCTTCGGCGCCGCCAAGCCGTTCCATCCCCGCCAGGTCCAGGGAAGCCCAGTCCCACGCGGGTTCCGCCACCAGCCCGCCCCACCACGGACTCCAAACCCGGGTCTTGCCCTGATCACAGCCCAACGCAGCCAGGACATGTTGGCGATACAACGCGTCGCGCACGGCCACATGCTCCGGATCCTGCGGCGTCCGGTTGTCGATTCCATGGACGTGCACCAACGGCATGCCAAGCCCCCTCCTGTGCGGCGAGCCCCCATTGTGCGGCACGTCTCTGCCTGAACACAGCCTGATCGCCACTTACTTCGCCCGCCCGAGACGGGACGTCATGAGGTACACAGGCGTGAGCTCCGCCAGCGCAACCGGCTCAGCAGACGTCATGAACTGCCCTGTGCGGCCTGGCTGTCCCTTCACGCCGCTGCGGTGCGGGTGATGACCAGTGGCCTCAATCCAGTCAGGTCGCCAGGATCGGCTATCGGGTGTACTTCGGTGGCGACCTGGCGATGTTCGTGACGACTACGCGCCTCAGCCAGCCCTCCGAGAGGCTCGCGGTGTACCACAGGAGCCTTGCCATGCAGCCGTGCCGCAGGGGTGGCGGACCTACTGGTTGTCGACCGGCATCTCACCTCTCCCCGCCAAAGGTGATGCTCAGCCCCACTTCGTGTTGCGCAAACCCATGCTCGACAGGTCTCGGCAACGGGTGAAACGAAGGCCACGGACGGCGGATGAAAAGTGAGCCACTCTGCGATCTCTTGATCATTCTGACTTCACTGGTTCTGAAGTCGGGAGGAAGAGAGGGTGATCCGCGTGGAGGACTGGGCTGAGATCCGGCGGATGCACCGGGTTGAGGGGCTGTCGGCTCGGGCGGTGGCCCGTGAGCTGGGGATTTCCAGGAACACCGTGCTGCGGGCTCTGGCCTCGGACCGGCCGCCGCGGTATCGGCGGGCGCCGAAGGGTTCTGCGGTGGATGCGGTGGAGCCGGCCGTGCGGGAGCTGCTGAAACGCGCCCCGACGATGCCCGTCACGGTGATCGCGGAGCGGATCGGCTGGGAGCGGGGGCTGGCGATCCTGCGGGAGCGGGTGCGTGAGCTGCGGCCGGCTTATCTGCCGGTGGACCCTGTCTCGCGGACGGTCTATGAGCCGGGTGAGCTCGCTCAGTGCGACCTGTGGTTCCCGCCCGTGGACATCCCGCTCGGTTACGGCCAGAGCGGGCGCCCGCCGGTACTGGTCATGGTGTCCGGTTACTCGCGGGTGATCACGGCTCGGATGCTGCCCTCACGGCAGACGGGCGATCTGATCGACGCCCACTGGCGGCTGCTGACCGCCTGGCAAGCGGTGCCGAAGATGCTGGTCTGGGACAACGAAGCCGGAGTCGGCAAGGGACGCCTGACCAGCGAGTTCGCCGCGTTCGCGGGCCTGCTCGCCATCCGGGTGCACCTTTGCCGGCCCCGGGACCCGGAAGCGAAGGGCCTGGTCGAGCGAGCGAACGGTTACCTGGAGACCAGCTTCCTGCCCGGCCGTGTGTTCACCGGCCCGGACGATTTCAACGCCCAGCTGACCACCTGGCTGCAGATCGCCAACCGGCGCCATCACCGTGTCATCGACGCCCGGCCCATCGACCGCTGGGAGAGCGACCGGGCCTCGATGCTCGCCCTCCCGCCCGTCGGACCGCCCCACTGGTGGCCGCTTCGCACCCGTCTGGGCCGGGACCACTACATCCGGTTCGACACCAACGACTACTCCGTCCATCCCCGCGCGATCGGCCAACCCGGAGATCACCTGTCACCAGGCGGTTGTGGAGATGACCGGCGCCGAGGACCTGAAGGTCGGCTGGGCCGCCACGGACACCGGGGTGTACGCCTACGGGCCGATGCCGGGCCGCCTCGTCACCGTGGAGTTCGACGGCCCGCCGGCCGACCGGGACGCGCCGGTCACCGCCGAGGACCTCCAGGCGCGGCTGCGCCGCGTATCCGGCGTGGACGTCACGATCACCGAGGTGCGGACCGCGACCCGCTTCACCGATCACGCCCGTCAGGTCACCGAGTACCGCAAGGGCCGGGTGCTGCTGGCGGGCGACGCGGCGCACGTGCACTCCGCGTTCGGGAGCCAGGGGCTGAGCCTGGGTATCGGGGACGCGATGAACCTCGGCTGGAAGCTCGCCGCGGTGATCGGCGGCCGGGCGCCGGAAGGGCTGCTGGACACGTACACCTCCGAGCGGCACCCGGTCGGCGCGTGGATCCTGGACTGGACCCGGTCCCAGGTCGCGGCCATGCGCCCGGACCCGCAGTCCCGGGCCCTGCGCGAGATCGTCAGCGACCTGGCGGGGACGGTCGCGGGCACCACGTACCTCACCGCGCGGCTCAACGGTGCCGGAGTGCGGTACGAATTGCCGGGCGAGCACCCGCTGACCGGCCGCAGCACCCCGGACCTCGAACTCACCGACGGCAGTCGCCTCGCGGACCACCTCCACGGCGGCCGGGCGCTCCTGCTCGACCTCACCGACGACCCGGAGCTCCGGGCCCTCGCTGCGGGGTATGCCGGCCGCGTCGACACCCTGACGGCCGGCTGCCCCTCCCGCCCGCAACTGGCGGCGGTCCTCGTCCGTCCGGACGGCTTCACGGCCTGAGCGGCCGACGCGGGGGCGCAGGCGCCGACGTCGACGGCCGGGCTGGCGGAGGCGCTGAAGGAGTGGTTCGGAGTGCCAGAGGGTGCGGTGACGTCGGCCTGATCCGCCGCTCTGCTGACTGACGCGAACCACGAGCCGATTCCACCCACAGCCGCCGCACCCACCCGGTGTGGCGGCCGCCCGCACCCCAGTCCCGGCCCAGCAGCAGCCCGGAGCTCTCACCGGCCGCCTACCGCACCCGCCGCCACGCATAGCCGCCACGCCCTCCGCCGGTATTACGGCTCCCGGCACCGTACGAGCCGGTGACCAGTGCAAACGTCACCGCCGGCACAGCGCCAGCGGTGACGGTCACCGCACCTGGGTCACACCTCTTCGGCCGCGTCCGAGTCGCCCAGCGGGCGCAGGCCGCCCGGCAGTTCTCCACCTCGGGCGGGGTGACCTTCCCGGTGTCGGTGTCGACCTGCTCGGACGTGGTGTCGAACACAACCTGGAAGGCGGCGGCCAGCTTCGCCGACGCCCGCTCCACCCGTGCAGGCCCTTCAGCTTCTTCTTCACCGTCTCCCGCTCCGCGCGGGCCAGCGGCTCAGCCTATTTCCTCGCGTGCGGCCTTGAGATCGTCCACCAGGAACACATCCTGGGACCACTGCCCAGGCCACGCAGCAAGCACCAGATCCTTCGGCCCTGCCTGTGCCAGCGTGGCCCGCTTCTCGGTTATACGGGTCGCCTGGGTGACGATCCCCTTCGCATCGATCCGGATGAGGGTCACGGTCTGGCCGCGCCAGGGAAACCCGCCCTCCACCGAGCTGGTGCGGCGGAGGGACGAAGCGTTGAAGTCGGCAAATCTCGGCATGTCTTGCACTCTAAGGCCAGCAGCTGTTTGCCGTCGGGGCCTTCGTCTGATTCAGAGACCCGGCGTCGAACCCGCGCTTTGGGGCCGGTCAATCCAACGGCTCCGTCGCACATCCGGTGGCAACGGCGCGTTGCCGCTTCGCCGTTGCTGCGATTCGGGCCCTGGTCGGCGCTCTGGCCTGGGGTTCGTCGGCCGGCGTGACAAGACGTGCGGGGTGAGCAGCCTCTGTTCGGGGGACATCCGGCAGCGGTCTGGCACCTTGTTTGGATGCTGCTCCAACCGTTGACCTGCGGATATCTCATAGCGTCGACTCGGCAGTCTCCTTCCATCGGTCGCATACCGCAGTGGCCGGGCCCGGACGGCCGAGCACGACGAGGTCCATGGCCTCGATCGGGTAGAGGGCGGTGCACGCTGCGGCGACCTCCGCTGCGGTCGCCTGGGGCAGGAGTTCTTGCAGGCGCTCCGCCCAGTCGGCCGGCCGGCCGGCGGACAGGCTGTCCCGCAGCAGGTCGGCCTTGGCCGCCGGGGAGTCGAAGGCACCGAGCAGCTGGGCGGCGCAGAAGGCTTGGAGCGGCTCCAGTTCGGCCGAGGTGAGTGGGGAGTCGTGGAACGTCCGCAGGGTTTCCCGGATTGCGGTGATGGCCTTCGCCGGGTCTTGCAGCTGGTGCAGGGTTGCTCTGATGGCGGCTCGGGGGACGTCGAGGCAGACGTCGCGGGCGGCATACAGCGTGGGGGCGGGGCCCGCGCCGTGGAGCACGTGCGCCGGCATCCGGGAGTGGTACTGGGTGCAGAGCACCGCCGTGGCCAGATAGCGCGCTGCGGCGCCGGTGTCGCCGGCCGGTTCCGGGGCGCTCAGGGTCAGGCGTATGTCGTCCGCCGCGTCATTGTCGTGGAGCGACAGGATTCCGGTGGTTGGCCGACCAACCCCGGGGGCCCACGGGACCGTAACCGACGTGGGGGAGGCCGTCGGCCAGTCGGACAGTGCCCGGCCCACGTCGGCGGTGAAAAGTTCGGGATCGAGGGCACCGACCGCGACCAGCCAGCCGCTGCCGTGGTCCAGGACCGAGCGTTGCACGGTGCCGAGGTCGTCGGGGGTGGTCATCGGACGGCCGGCCCCGAGCCAGTGGCGGCGCAACGCGGTGTCCATCGCCGCGTCCGGGGCGTGCGGCCTCGGCGGTCGGCCCGATGTGGGTAGCGGGCCGCGCACCGGGGTGGTGAGTGCGGCGAGCCGGTCCAGCCACACCCCAACCAGCTCCGGTGTGGTGTAGCCGGTGACGTCGAACCACTGCCCGTCCGTGGTCAGGTGGAAGCTGCCCCCGGTGGCCTCGATGAGGTGGCCGGCCGCGCCGCCGCGCCCGGCCAGCAGCCGCACCAGCGCCTCGGCCGCGTCCGGGTGCTGCCATCCCAGGGCGCCCAGGGGCAGCCGGAACCGCAACTCCACCAGGGGTGAACGCCGGTCCTGGACGGCCAGGACGGTGGTCCCGTCGGCGAGCGTGGTCTGGCACCGGGGGCCGTGGTGCGGCGGGGGCTGCGCGCCTAGGGGCGGCAGTGGGCGGGCCGCCGCGGGGGAGGGCGAGGACGATGGGGCGGCGGAGGCCGGGGAGACTGCCATCGACTCCGGCCCGGAGTCGGTTTCCGGCCCAGATTCCATACGGGGCGCGGACGCGGGTTCCGATACGGAGTTGGGCCCGGGTGCCGGAGCCGGGCGGGTCCGCGTCGGCCCGGGGGCCATGACGAGGACCCCCTTGGGCGCGGTGCCCAGGCGCCGGGCGGCGGCCGCGACATGTTCGGGGCTGACCTCGGCGAGCCGGGTGGGGTACTCGTCGAGCAGTTCGGCGCGGCCGAACAGCAGCTCCAGGCGCCCCAGGGCGCGGCTGCGCGGATAGGCGCCGGCGTGCTCACGGCGGTGCCTGGTGATCAGACGTTGTACGGCCTGCGGCCGGGTCTGCCCGAGGTCGGGGGCGTCGGCCCAGGCGGCCCACCGGTCGGTCATGGCGGCCACGGCGTGCCGGGGCGGGACCATCGGTGGCACCAGTGCAGTGATGACCAGGAGATCGGGATCCCTGGCGTCGAGCGGGCCGAAGACACCGCAGCCGGCGGACACGGCCTGGAGGCCGTCCAGGCCGTGCTGGCCGATCAGCTCGGCCAGCACGGTGTGGGCCAGGTAGCCGGCCAGGTCCTGGCGGGGGTCTGGCAGCCGGTAGCCGAGCGCGAGGGCCGCCGCGGTCACTCCCGGTTCGTTGCAGGTCTGCCACCGGTCCTCGGTGGGGTCGGGCTCGTGCAGTTCCGGCGGGGAGGTGAACGGGCGCGCCGGTATGTCACCGAAGTGCCGTTCGATCAGTGTCAGCAGCGCATCGGGGTCGTGGTCTCCGACCACGGTGAGTACCGCGTTGCCGGGTGCGTAGTGGGCGTGGAAGAACGCCTCGCAGTCGGCGACGGTGGCCTCGCGAAGCCGGTCCATCCGGCCGTAGCCGTCGTGCGCGTTGGCGAACCGCTCGAAGGCCACACCGGGCAGCAGCGGCCAGGGCAGCCCTCCGTACGGGCGGGCCGTCACCGCCTGGTGGATCTCCTCCTCGATGCCGTCCAGTTGCTCGGCCAGGGTCTCCTCGGTGAAGACCGGGGCCCGCATCCGGTCGGCCTCGCTGAACAGTGCGCGCTCCAGTGCGGCCGCCGGGACGAGCTGGTGGTAGTCGGTGTAGTCCTGGTGCGTGGTGCCGTTGGCCTGCCCGCCCAGCGGGTGGATGTGCTCGAAGAAACGTCCCGGCGGCAGGCTCGCGCTGCCGCGGAACATCAGGTGCTCGAAGAGGTGGGCGAACCCCTCCCGCGCCGGCTCCTCGGACCGGTACCCGACGCCGTAGTGGACGCATACCGCGCTGCGCGGGGATCCGGGCTGGCGTTCCAGCACCACCCGTAGGCCGTTCCGGAGGGTGGTCTTGAGCATCATTCCTGCCGTCACGAAATCGTCCGTTGCTGTTCGTTGTTAGAGATCGACGAGGAAGCGGAGAAAGTCGCAGTAATGGTCGAACCCATGGTCGTAGTCGTCCAGGTAGGCGGCGATGTCATGGACGTGGAGCAGGATCCGCAGCGCGGCGATCTCCTTCCACCGCGAACCCAGGTCACGGCCGTACCCCTCGAACAGCGCGTCCGTGAGCGACTGCCACGTCCCCTTGTCGCCGCCCACCTGCCACTGCAGCTCCACCAGTTCACCGACCACCCAGCCGAGGTCGACGTACCACGGTGCCCGGCATACGTCCTCGCCGGTGAGCAGGTCGATGCCGCCGGAGGCGCGGTCGACGACGAGCGAACCGAGGCCGGCCGCGCCGTGGGCGAGGACGGTGTCCGGGTCGGCGACCGTCCGCATGTGCCAGTTGAGCACCCGGGCCCAGCGCTCCTCGCCGAGGCTCCGGCGGAGCTGGCCCTGGGCGCAGGCCGCGCGGGGCATGGTGGCGCGTCCGGCCAGCCAGGCGTCGAGCCGGGCCAGCCCTCGGGAGGTGCCGGCTCGTGGCGCCGCGGGGGGTGTCAGGTCGTGGATGGCACGCAGCACGCGGCCCAGATCGTGCAGTGGCTTCGCCAACTTCGCGCTGGGGCCCTCGTGCAGGAGCAGATGCGCGGCGGAGACATCCCCCTGTACGTCGTAGAGGCGGGCCGGGCCGTCCGGGGTGCCCAGTGCCGGCCGGGCGCCGTCGAGGTCGCCGATCCCCGCCAGCAGCCGGTACTTCTCGCCGTCGGCGGGCGAGAAGGGGGCGGGTGCGGCAGGGCCCGGCTCGCGGCGCCAGCGTCGCCCGCCGGTCGGCAGGGCATGGATGCTGGTGTGCAGCAGGCCGGTGCCGAACTCGTCTTCGGAGGAAGGCGGTTCGGCGGTCGCGCGCTCGGTCGGGGTCCCGGAGGACGCTGCCCCCGCCCGGTGTTCGACGATCAGCCGGAGCGCCTCCGGCAGTGGCGGCGGCACCCAGGCGTCCTCCCGGCCCGTGGTCAGACTCCGTCCGGCGATCGGCGGCACCAGTATGGTGTTCGGGCGGGTCGTCAGGGCGGCCCAGTGCTGCCGGACCGCGGCACCTTCCAGGGCGCCGGGCGGCAGGGCGGGGGCCACCGCGACCGTCCCCCGGGTGCACTGGGCGGCCAGTAGGGCCGGGCTGTCCGCCAGCCCCAGCGCGAGCCGCGCCATGAAGTGCAGGGTCGCCGGATAGATGAGGATGGCGTCGGCCCACTCGGCCCACTCGACGTGCCGGGCAGTGGCCTCGTCGTCCGGCCAGACGTCGGTCGAGACGGCCTCTCCGACCCGGGACCCGACCGCCTGCGGGGTCACGAACCGCTCCGCGCTGCGGGTCAGGACGACCCGGACCTCCAGCTCGGGGCAGTGCAGGCGCAGCCACTCCAGCCAGTAGGGGGTGGACCAGGCGTAGGCGGAACCGGTGACGACGATGAGCAGTCGGTTCAGGTTCAGCTCCGGGCCGGGCACCGCGTCGTACGACTCCCCGATCGGCTCCTCGATCACCGTGCGACCGCTCCCAACAGGAGCTCCAGCTCCCGCAGAGAGGCCCGCTCGCCGTATCTCATGTGCACTCCCGTGACGTTCAGCACGATCTCGTCCGCCCCGGCTGCAGCGAACTCCTGCAGCCGCGCGCCGAGTTCCGCCTTGTCGCCGTAGAGGAAGGCACGCCCGGCCAGCAGCGCCTCGGCGTTCCCGCGGGGGTTCTCGATCGAGGTCTCGATGCCGGAGCGGCGCAGCATGTCGGCGTAGTGCGGCAGCATGGTGTGGCTGGTGTTGCTCAGCGCTGCCAGCTCTACGGGATCCCGGTCGTCCGCCGCCAGCGCCAGTGGGACGATCACCACCGTGCGGGGTGTGGGGCGGCCGGCGGCTGCGGCGCCCTCGGCGAGCGCGGGCACCACGACGTCACGGACGTAAGGGGCCGGCGTCAGCCAGGTGATTGCGGTATCGGCGACCTCCCCGGCCAATCGGGCCATTCGGGGCCGCAGCACACCCAGGCCGATCTCCACCGGTGGCCGGGGCAGGACGGCGAACTGCGAGCGGCAGGTGAAGTACTCGCCCACGTGGTCGACTTCGCCCTCTTCGAGCAGCGCGCGCATCACGGTCACGTATTCGCGGACCGCGCCGAGTTGGCTGCGGTACGGCGCGCCCAGGACGCTGTGCTGGAACGCGGCGGAGCCCGGCCCGAAGCCGGCCACCACGGGATGGCCGCTGGCCACCGCCAGCGAGTGTGCCTGGATGGCCGCCTGGTAGGGGTGGCGCAGCGGCATCAGGGTGACGCCGGTGCCGGTCGGCACCCGGAAGCCGCAGGCGGCGGCGTGAGTGAAGTCCTGGAACGGGTCGTTCACCACGGCCTGGCCCTGCCACATGCGGTGCGCCTCGCTCCACTGCGCGAGTGCGGCGTACGGCAGCAGCTGCTCCGGACGGTGCGGGGCGATCGGGGCCAGGAACGAGTAGGTGGTCATCGGTCGCCTCCAGCCAGGGCGGGGGTCGTGGTGTCGGATGTGCCCAGTTGCTGTCCGCGGACCAGCTCCGCGTACATGGGGCTGGTGTGCATCAGCTCGTCGTGCCGGCCCTGCGCCGTGACCTGGCCGCCGTCCATCAAGATGACGTGGTCGGCGTGACGAACGGTGGAGATGCGGTGAGCGACCACGAGCACGGCGCGGTCTTGGCTGATCTCGTCGACGAGGTCGCGCAGCCGCAGTTCGTTGAGGCTGTCCAACTGCGAGGACGGCTCGTCGAGCAGGATCAGCGGTGCGTCGGACAGTCGGGCCCGGGCCAGCGCCAGACGCTGCCGCTGGCCGCCGGAGAGGTTGTGGGCCCCGCCCAGCACGGTGTCGAGCCCGTCCGGCAGCCGGGTGATCTCCTCCTCCAGGCCGACGTCGCGCAGGGCGCCCAGCAGGATGTCGTCCGCGACCGGCTCCTCCTGGCCGAGGGTGAGGTTGGTGCGCACGGTGTCCCGCAGCAGGGTCGACTCCTGGTCGACGTAGGCGAGGCGGCCGCGCAGCTCGGGCAGGGGCCACCGGTCGGTGCGGTGGCCGAAGAGCTCGATGTGTCCCTCCTGGGGATCCATGAACCGCTCGACCAGCCCGAGGACGGTGGACTTTCCGGAGCCGGAGAGTCCGACCATGGCGGTCAGCCCGGTGGCGGGAACGGTCAGGTCGACCTGCCGCAGCACGGGCTCGTCGCCGTAGGCGAAGTGGACCTTCTCGAACCGTACGGCGGGGGCGCCTGCAATCGGCGACGGTGCGGGGGCGTCCGCCTCACCCGGGGAGGTCTGCTCGGATCCCGGGGCCGTCGGCTCGGACGGCAGAGCGAACAGCTCGTCGAAGCGCTTACGGGCGGCCAACCCCGCCTGGATCGTGCTCATGCCCGACATCGCCATGACCAGGGGTGCGGTGAGTTGGAAGAGATAGAGCAGGAACGACACGAACGTGCCGAGGTCCAGGGCGCCGCTGGTGATCCGGGCGCCGCCGCCCAGGATGACCGCCACCAGGGCGATCTGCTGGCCCAGGTTGATGACCGGCACCATGAGGGCCTCCATCGCGGACGCCCCGATCGAGAACCGGGCGACACGGTCCGCACGCGTGTCGAGTTCCGCCGCGACGATGCGCTCGGCCCGGTGAGCCTTGATCACCGTCAGCGCTTCCAGCGTGGCGACGAACTGCTGGGCGAGCGCGCCGACTTCGTGCTGGATCGCGGTGTACTTGCGGCGCAGCGCGACGACCACCACGCCGACCACGCACAGCGCCACCAGGAACGCGCCGAGCGTGATGAGTAGCAGGACCCAGTCCAGCACGCCCATGATCGCCAGTGTGCCGACCAGGGTGACCAGCGACATCGGCAGCTGGATGGGCCCGATGTCGACGACGCCCTTGACCGCGGCGGCGTCTGCGGTGACCCGTGTCGCGAGGTTTCCGGCGCCTTCCCGGCGCGCCGTGTGCAGTCCCAGACCGAGGGCGTGGCGCATGGTGCGGACCCGCAGCCGGCGGACCAGTTGGTGCCCCATTCGGGAGAGCAGATAGGTGGCCAGGGCGTTGGCGGCGGCCGATCCCAGGCCGACCGCGACCATGAGCCAGGTCCAGGTGCCGAAGCCGTCGTTCTGCTGGATCGCCGCCAGCAGTTTTCCCACCGTCCACGGCAGGATCAGGGTCGCTCCCGTCGCGACCAGGGCGAGGGCCAGGACGAAGGCCATCTGAAGGCGTCGGCCGTGGAAGATCTCCCGCAGGATGAAGAGCTGCTTGGGCGTCCCGTCCGGGTGTGTGAACGGGGTTCCGTGCGGGTGTGTGTCCGGCGTGCTCATAGCGTTGCTCCCTAGGCCGAGAACTCGATCAGGGATCGGACCGGGGTCACCGGTCCCTCCCGCGTCACCCGCAGGCCCGCCGCCTGCCCAAGTCGCTTCAGTTGGTCGACGGTTCGCACGGGGGTGGGCATCATGGCGCGCAGCCACAGCTCCATCCGGGCCGCCTGCTCGCCGCGCATGACCACGTCCAGGTTGACGTCGGCCAGCAGTACCTTGCCGGTCCCGCCGGCCGCTTCGGCGCAACGGCGCAGGATCGCGACGGCCTGCTCGTCGTCCCAGTCACCCAGGATCGCCGAGAGCAGATAGACGTCCCGGCCCGCGGGGAGCGGGTCGAAGAAGCTGCCGGACACCGCCTCGCAGCGGTCGCTCAGGCCGGCGCGGGCGATGGCTCCGGCCGCTACCTGGGCCTGGTTCGGCAGGTCGACGAGGGTGCCGCGCAGGTGCGGGTGGCGGAGCAGCAGAGCTGTCAGGATCGTGCCGCTGTTGCCGCCCACGTCGACGACGCTGTGCACGGCGGACCAGCCGTAGCCGTCGAGGATCAGCTCGGCGTCGAAGACGAGTTGTCCCGAGGAGGCCCGTGCGATGGCCTCGGCGTGGGCGGCGCCCTCGTTGAGACTGTCCCAGTAGCCACGGCCGAACAGCCCTACATGGGCGGGCTCACCGGTGCGGACGGTGTGGGCCAGGCCCATCAGCGCCACGTCCGACCTGCCGGTCACCCCGTCCAGTCGCAGCGCCTCGCGCAGGGTGTACGGATGGTCCTCCCGCAACGGCTGTGCGGCCTCCCGCAGAACGTATCCGCCGTCCGCGTCGTGGTCCAGGAGTTCCAACTCGACCAGGTAGCGCAGTAGGCTGTCGAGGACGTCGGCACGGGTGCCGCAGGCCCGCGCCAGCCCTTCGGTATCGGTCACCCCGGCGGCAATGTGGTCGACCACGCCGAGCGTCGCCGTGGTACGGATCGCGGCTGGCCGCAGCAGGTCGGCCAGATCCGCGAGGTGCTCGACGCGAGCCAGGTCTTCCATTGGTCAGTGCCCCCTGGGGTGTTGCGGTGGTGATGTACTCGGGCCGTGTGCGGGCCGCCGAAACGGCCCGCACCGGCTGGTTACCGGAGCGTGTCCGGTGGAAAGACCTCAGGAACGGTTGGCTCAGCAGCCGCCCTTGATGGTCCGCGCCGAGAACAGGCTGGCCATCCACGAAGCACTCGCGCTCGCGCAGAACGCGGTGGTCGCGGGGGCCTCGGTGCTGGCACCGGGCTGCAGCTCGGCGGAGTCGGCGTAGGCGTCGTAGCCTGCGACGAGCTCCATGATCGCGTCGGTCTTCATTGCGTCACCTCCTCCGTGAGAGTGGGCACCGGTGGTTCGGAGCATCAGTACTGCTCATGGGTAGGTGATCTCGTATCGGACCCGGCGGAACTGCTGTTCAGCAGCCGCCCTTGACGGTCTTGGCCGAGAACTGGCTGGCCAGCCACGAGACACCCGCGCTCGCGCAGAACGTGGTGGTCGCGGGGGCCTCGGCGGTCGGACCGAGCTGTAGCTCGGCGGAGTCGGCGTAGGCGTCGTAGCCTGCGACGAGCTCCATGATCGCGTCGGTCTTCATTGCGTCACCTCCTTGGGGACAGTGGGCTACCAGAAGTCCGGAGCATCGTTTCTGCTTGTTCAGCTCAGGCTGTTCAGCAGGTGGTTTTGTATCTGCTTACTCAGCAGGTGATTTCGTAGGTGGCACCGCTGGCGGCGCTGACCGAGGCGCCCGCCCAGCTCACGCACTTGGCGGAGCTCACGCGGGAGGCGGCGACGGAGACGCAGACCCAGGTGGTGGCCGGGGCGCCCGCGGCGGCGGAGACGTTCAGCTCGCCGGCCTCGGTGTAGGCGCTGTAGCCGGCGACCAGGTCGGTGATGACGGTGCTCTTGTTGTCCATTTCGATACCTTTCAGATGGTTCTGAGGGGAATCCAGGAGGCGCGGACACGCCTCCTGGAAACACCTCAGCCCCGGGCCGGTCGGCACCTTTGGGCGACATCGGCCTTCTAGGCGTCAGGTGAGTCCGCGTTCCGTGAAGGGTCGGCGGGGTCGACATTGGCGTCGAGGAGGAAGCCGTGCAGAACGTCGGCGAACGTCTCGGTGGCGTCGGCGGTCTCCACCAGGGCCTTCGCCAACACGCTGGACCGGTGCTGACCGAAGCTCAGTCCGTCCATACCAGGCGAGGGGTCGCGCGGTTCCCACGCCGTTGCCACGCCGGGGCGGAGTTGGTGGGTGAACGCCGAGGTCTCGGTGCCGATGCCGGGCAGATCGCCGACGGTCTCGGCGAGACCCTGCGCGGCGTGCCGGTCCTGCTGGTCCAGATAGACGACCAGGGCGTCCCGCCGTGGGTAGAGGAGCTTGCTCGACACGACCTTCGCCCGGTAGGTCACCCCGTTCGCTTCCAGGTGACCGAGAGCGGTGTGCCAGATGTCCGCCGCCGCGGCCCACTCCGTGATGTGGAGGTAGACCCGCAGCAGATCGGCCGAGCGATGCGGACGAGTCCCCTCTACCAGGAAGAATCCGGGTGAGAGGGCCGGCCGCAGCGAGGTGTTGAGCACGCCGACGACGCCGCCGGGGGTAACGGTGTCGTTGGCGTGGATCTTGTCGGCCGGCACCCGGACCCGCACCCCGCCGAGCTCGATCACGTGCGTGTCCACCCCGACCGCCCGCACCAGGCCGCGAAGCGTGGTCTGCCGGTGCGGTACAGCCTGCGCGAGGTGCTCCTCGAACGCGGCATCCCGCAGCCGGAAAGGGAGCGGGTCCTCACCCAGCGACAACCCGGCGTGCAACTCGTGGTAGAGCGCGTCCGAGAGCAGCCGCCGCAGCTCCCTGGTGGTCTCCGCTTCGATGCGCCGGTCTCCCACGGTGGCGTAGGAGCGGTCCGGAGCCACATGGACCCGGCGGCCGGCGTCGAGCAGCGCCGGGGAAACCGGATGGTCACTCATGCTGTTTCCTCGAATCCGAGCAGGCCGGCGAACTTGTGCGGGGTGATGACGGCGCCTCGGCCGATGCCGGCGGCGGCCCGTTCGATACCGGACAGGCGTTGGCCCTGGGCCGCACCGGCGATGAGCCGGTCCAGTAGATGCCAGCCGGCGAACGCCGTTGCCCGTACCGGGAGGTCCGGGTCGACCTCGCGCTGCGTGCGGTAGCCGTGCCAGAACTGATGCACCATCGGCAAAAGGCGTTCCATCTTCTCCACGCCGCGGGTGAGCACCTGCTCGTGTGTCAACTCTACGTCCGGAAAAGGCGTGTCGCCGTCCCCGCGATTGGTGACGATGTCAAGCACCGAGCGATAGAGCCATTCGCCGGCAAATGCCCCGACATCCCGGGCGGGGTCGGCGAGCCGAAACTCCTCCCAGTCCGCGATGACCGGAATACCGCCGTCACCGACGAGGAGCTGGTCTACACGGAAATCGCAATGCACGGGGTGGCGCGGGGCGGCCTCTTCCATCCGCCGTAACTCGGTCAGTGCCTCGCGGAGTTCGGTGTCCCGTTGCATAAGCCGCCAGGCTTCGATTTCGGCGAAGCTGAGCTCGTTGTACATGCCCAGCGGAAGTGCGTGCAAAAGCCCTGGTTCCGGCAGCGCGGGCGGGGTGTCGTCCATTCCCTCGATGACGGGGGAGGCGTGCAGTGCACCAATCTTCTGCCCTACAGTGAAGGCGAGTTGGCCGCTGAATTCCTCGTCCACCATCAGCTCGGCCCCGCTCTTCGCCGACAGGTGGTCGAAGGCAACGAGCCCCGCTTCCCGGTCGCAGCCGAGCAGTGTCGGCACATGGCCGGCCAGTCCGGCCGCCTGCGCCACAAATCGCTCGAACGTCAGCGTGCGCGCCATGCGGGCCCGTACGTCGGCCTCCGTTCCCACCAGCCGTTTGACGAAAATCCGGCGACCGCTCTCGGTCGGTCCGGACCAGACGTGATTACGGCCTACCGGCGCGGTCACCGCATCCCGTACGAAACTGCCGAAGCCGAGCTCCGTAAGCAAGGCATCCACTTCGGGGAAGGAATCGAGTTCCACCGGTCGGAAAACCGGAGTTTTCTCCTTCCCCTTGTTCTCTCCCTTGTCCACCCGGCCGGCGCCTTCGGCCCGGCCGGGCACGTGCTGGTCAACAGCCTGCATTTCTCCCCCGGATGTCCCCCGTTTGTGGAAACAATTGTTCCTGGGGCCGGGTGTGCGGGGTAGCCGTCAAAGGTCGGTCGTCGACAGCCGAGTGGCGGGCCGGGCCGGGGGAGGGACGCTGATCGGCTGGCCGGTATGGACCATCGGCGTTGCCAGAGCCTGTCCGATGGGCCAGGGGCGGACAGGCCCTGGGCAACGCCCCATCGACCGTCGGCACACAACGACGATGCGGCGGGCTCCGGAAGGTCGTAGGACCTGTTCGCCGGAGCCCGCCGCATCGTTGCCGCCCGGTGTCAGGCGGCGTGTGGCGTAGGAGTGTGTGACCTGGGCAGGCGTGCCCGGTAGGCGATCACCGCCGCCTGGACGCGGTTAGCGACGCCGAGCTTGGTGAAGATCTCGCTGACGCAGTCCTTGACCGTGCCGGTGCCCAGCATGAGCCGGCGCCCGATATCGGCGTTGGAGAGCCCTTCCGCGACCATCGCCAGCACCTCGTGCTCGCGCGCACTCAGCGAGGCGGTTAACCGGCGCGCCGCCGATGACGCGTCGGCGTCCTGCATGTCGTCCTCCAGTTCCGACATCAGCTGGGAGGCGGCCAGGCCGGACAGGACGGTGTTGCCGGCGGCGAGCGCGCGCACCGACGCCACCAGTTCCGCCGGACCTGTTCCCTTCAGCAGATAGCCCGCCGCCCCCATGCGCAGTGCGGACAGGACGTACTTGTCGACTGAGGGCGAGGAGAGCACGGCCACACGGGGCGGGTTGGGCAGCGTCAGCAGGTCTCGCAGCAGCGCGAAGTCGCCGTGGGTGCCCGCGGGCAGGTCGAGCAGTGCGACGTCTGGCTGGCAGCGCCGGGACTCGGCGAGGGCCTCGGCGGTACCGGTGTCGTGAGCCCGTAGGCCGTCGGCCGACTCGATGAGCAGACGCAGGCCGGCCCGCAGCAGCGGATCGTCGTTTATGACGAGGGTCAGGGTCATGCTCTTCTCCTGGCAGCGCGACGAGCCATCATCACCTGGAGGAGAAAGCCCCCGACGACGGCGGTGAGGGAAACCCAGACCGCGTGGTCGGATATGGTTTCGCCCAGCTCCACCGCCGGCTGCCCGATGGCGTAACCGAGGCCGGTGAACAGTCCGGTCCAGGCGAGTGCACCGATCAGATGGAGCGCGAGGAAGGCCGGCAGTCCCATGCCCACCCAGCCCGCCGAGGCGAACGCGAGCGGACGCGGAATCAGCGGCAGGGGAGCCACAGTGACGGCCGTCCCGATGATCCAGCGGCTGGCCGGCTCGTCACGGGCCAGAATGCTGCGGCGTCGCGGTGCGGTGCCGTCGGGTGGCGATCCGGCGAGGAGTTTCACGATGTTTCCGCCCCACAGCCGGCCGGCCAGCCAGAACACCCACGAGAACTTCATGATTCCGAAGACACCGGCGGCCAGGGCCAGGGCCAGAGGGGCCTCGCCGATTCGAGCGAACGCCCCCGCCACGGTCATCGAGGTCTGCTTGCCTGTCAGTGCCGCCAACAGCACCGGATTCGTGCCGATCAACCATGGCTTGAGCGGCCACATCGCAAACGAGAACGCGAAAACAAGCCACACGCTGTACCAGCAGAACAGGTCCATCTTCGAGGGGGCGCCGCCCCACGGAAGCCAGGGTTTGTCCAGCGGTCGGGTTTTCCTGACACGCTCGCCCTGGGTTTGAGTCTCGGTGGTCACGTGACCTCCAGTGCCGTTACACGTTCTTCGGGCTTAGGTACGAGAGCATGCGAGTTCAGGTCCGCAAAGGCGCCACGTAGGTAACGCGAATCAAGATCCCTGTCGACGCGATGGATAGGAGAAGCGCCGCAAGAAGATCAGGGCCACGCGCTTTGCGGTTTTGTTTGCTTGCCGCACGGTGGCTGACGCTGGCGCCTCGATGAATGAGCCGTTAAACGGTTCGGGCGCGCAGGAATCCGGGCAGCAGAAGGGCGCGCGCCGACGCGTACGCCGCTCGAAAACCATTAGCTGCAGATCATGAACTCGACAAATGCGCTGGGTGTCTCGCGGCTACGCGAACACATGCGCTCCCGGTCGCGACCGTGGTTGTGAAGCAATCCACAAGGAGCTTTCAGCTCTGACAGCGCTGAAGCAGGTAACGAACATGGAGACCCCCCGTCTCGACAAGATTTCGATACGTCAGCTGTAGTAGGCAGCGACGATCCAGATGATCTCATTCGAAACGAACTTGTATCAACTGATGAGGGTCCCAATCGGATTCTTTCGGCCACCCTCTGGCGCAAGGGTGCAATGCGACTGGCGCCAGGTGTATCTGCACGTCACGCGCCTGAAGCGCAAGGGGGTTGGCGGGGAGCGCTGCGAGACTTGCGGCGCGTGGACCCGGCTGGCCGCGAAACGCCTGCGAACTCCTCGGTCGACCCCTTCGTCTGCGCGGATTCTTACCCTGCGGGTCCGTTGTCACCTCGGGAGTGCACCAAGAATACTTGCCGCGACGGCAAGTGTCATGTCATGCTTTCCGTCATGGAAACTAACTCGGACAACTCCGGACATCTCACGCCGGATTCGGCCCGCACGGCCCTCGACTCCGTCGCCGCCTCCCAGGCTCGTGCGGCGACCCGGAGCGCCGCCCCGTGGTGGTATCACTTCGGCCTGGGCGCCGCGCTCGCGCTCACGTTCCTCGCCATCAGCATGCGGATGGCCGCCTGGGCCTGCCCGGTACTCGTCGTCGTGGCGCTCGGTCTCGACCAGGCGGTACGGCGCTCGACAGGCGTCTCCTACGAGCGCTTCACGGCCACGCCCGGCGCCATCAAGATCTTCGGCGGATACGTCCTGGCCCTCGTCCTGCTGGCCGCCGCCGGTATGTACCTGGAGTGGGGTGCTGGCGTGCACTGGGCCATTGCGGTCGCCGGCGGCGTCATCGGCGTGCTCACCGTGACCTCGGGGTACCGCATCGACGCGGCCGCCCGACGCGACATCCAGGCCGGGCGATGACCGGCGCGGCCTTCGACGAGGTGATCCATGCGCCGAACCGTTTGCAGATCTGCAGCATGCTCGCCGCCGTCGACGCCATGGAGTTCTCCGTCGTCCGCGAGGCGCTGGACGTCAGCGACTCGGTGCTGAGCAAGCACGTCAGGGTCCTCCAGGATGCGCAGTACGCCTCGGTCACCAAGGTCCGCCGGCGTGCCTGGCTCGCGCTCACCCCGGAAGGCCGGCAGGCTCTGGCCGGGCATATCGCTGCACTCCGCCGCATCGTCGAGCAGGCGGAAGCCGACCGCTGACGACTTACCCGGCGGGCGTTCCCTGCCGCCCGCCCCACCCCCGACCCCGTCCGGCGTAAGGCCGGAACGCGTCCGCGCCAGGGTGCGCGCGTGAGCCTTTACGTCGTCATGGGATTCGGGCCCGCCGGGGCGGCCACCCGTTGAGCAGACCGCCTATGGCGTTGGTAGCTCCTCGGGTGCAGTCGGGGCGCTGCAGGAAGCGGTGGCGGTGAAGCCGGGCAGGGGCTGCGTGTCTGGCGAAGGGAGATCTCGGCCCAGCAGCGCTTTCCAGATGGTGTGGGCTCGGCCCCGTGCCGGTCGGCCAGCGCAGCGACGAGGACCAAACCCCGGCCGCCTTCTGCCTCCTCGTCAAGCACGACCGGCTGCGGCAGCACGGCACTGGTGTCATCAACCTCGATCCGCAGCGCCGAGCTCGCGAGCCGAGCGGTCACGGAGACGGGGCCGACGCCAACGTGCTGCACCGCATTCGTGATCAGCTCGCTGACCAACAGCTGCGCCCTGTCGAGGACGTCGGAAGCCGGGCCGACGCCCCAACCCTCCAATTCGCTGACGAGCTTTCTCCGGGCCGCAGCGGCTCCGGCCGGCGTTCCGGGTACGGAGAGAGTGAACTGCTGCGCTTCCATGAGCGACCTCCTGGATAGGTGCGGCCACTCCAAGTAACTGGGTCAGGGCAGGGGGCGGCGAGGGCGAGTGCTCTTCGTGCATCGCCTATGCAGAAGCTGTATGGGCGCCAATTGGCTCTCCCCTACGCTCGTTTGAAAAGGCAGGATCGGCGACGGCGGAAGGGGCCGTGGCACAGATGGCCGACGCAAACGGTGAGGCGAGACGGATCGGCGAGGCCATCCGCCGAGCAAGGGTGCTCGCCAAGCGCTTGCAGGCGGATGTCGCAGCAGTGCTCGGCTACCACCAGTCGAAGGTGAGCCGCCTGGAGGGCGGCCGGGGCACCGAGGACATACGCGTCCTGCGTGCCGTCGCCGAGGAGCTGAAGATCCCCCCGCACGTTCTCGGCCTCTCCGCCTAGGACACCCGTACCGCCGAGCACGAGACGGAGGACATGCACCGCCGTACGTTCCTGGCCGCAAGCATTGCCGCACTCGCAGCCCCAGCCGCACCTGCCGCCGCTCATGACAACCTGGTCCAGGCCCTGATGCCCGGCGCCAACACGCCTATATCCGCTGTATCTGCAGGGCTTATGGACCCGGCAGGCCTACGTGGCCGGGTCGCTCAGGCCCGAAGCCTGTTCTGCACCTGCAACTACGTGGAGCTGGCCCGCACCCTGCCCAACCTGATCGCCGATCTCCGGCAGGCCAGCAGTGGCACCGGAGACACGGCCATGCTGTCTGGGCTGCTGGCCACCGCCTACCAAACCGCGGGGAGCCTGCTGGTCAAGCAGAGCGACCACGGAAGCGCCTGGCTCGCGGTCGGCCGCGCCATGGCGGAGGCCGAGCGTTCGGGCGATCCCGTGGTGCTCGCCTCCAGCGTTCGCGTCCACGCCCACGTCCTCGCCCGGGAGAAGCACACCACCCAGGCCGTCGCCCTGGTCCGTCACACCGCCGATCAACTCGCCGGCTCCTACGACCAGCGCTCGCCCCGATACCTGGCAGCCGTCGGCCTGTTGCTCCTGCGCGGCGTCACTGCGGCCAGCAGCGGAGGAGACCGTGCTGCCACCGAGGAGTTCCTCACTGAGGCCAGGGACGTCGCTCGCTACGTGGCCCTCGACCGCCCGGACGCGTGGGCGAACTTCAGCCCCACCAACGTCGCCCTGCACGCGGTCAGCGCATCGGTCGTATTCGGCGACGCCGGCACCGCGCTGAAAGCCGCCCGCCCCCTCATGCGCCGCCACATCCCCGTACCCGAGCGCCGAGCCGCCCTATGGGTGGAAGCCGCCCGCGCCTACAGTCAGCAGGGCAGACTCGCCGACGGTTACCAGGCCCTGCGCATCGCCGAGACGTGTGCCGCCCAGGACGTCCGCCGCCCCGCGGTACGGAACCTGGTTGCCGACATGGCCGCCCGTGACCACCGCCGAGCCCTCCCCGAACTCCACCACTTCAGCCGCCGACTGGGAGCCCCCGCGTGACAGAAGCGTCTCACCAGACCAAGAAGCCCTTCCTGTATGTCGTCGTGTGCGCGTCCGGCATCGCGGGTGATGTGCACAAGCTGATCACCTCAGCGCAGGAACAGGACTGGGACATCGGTGTCATCGCTACCCCGCAGGGACTCGGCTTCATAGATGCGAAGGCCATCGAGGCCCAGACCGGCTACCCGATCCGCTCGGCCTGGCGCTCGCCCGGCGACCCACGCCCGCTGCCCCCACCGGACGCGATCGCGGTGGCGCCCGCCACCTTCAACACCATCAACAAGTGGGCTGCCGGGATCTCCGACACCCTCGCCGTGGGGATCTTGTGCGAGGCGTACGGCCTCGGCATTCCCACGGCTGCCCTGCCGTACCTGAACACGGCCCAGGCCGCCCACCCCGCGTACGACCAGAGCCTGGATCGGCTGCGAGGGATGGGCGTCCTGTTCGGCTCGTACGAGCCTCACCGGCCGAAGGCCGGAGGCGGGGCGGAGCACTTCCGCTGGGAGGAGGCGCTTGAGCTGCTCACCCCAAAGGTGTTGGGGCGGGCGTGATGTCATCAGGTCGGCCGCTCAGCTGGCGAAACCGCCGTTGCTCTGCAGCAGCTGGGCGTTGACCCACTGGCCCTGCGGTGAGCACAGGAACTCGACCAGGTGAGCAGTGTCCTGCGGGGTCCCCAGGCGTCCCAGCGGGGTCTGACGCAGTACGTGGCCCCGGATGTCGTCGGACATCCATCCGGTGTCGACCGGTCCCGGGTTGATCACGTTGGCGGTGATCCCGAGGTGGGCCAGCTCGTGGGCAGCAGCACGGGTGATGCGGTCGAGTGCGCCCTTGCTCGCCCCATAGGGCAGATTGCCGACGGTGTGATCGCTGGTGAGGCTGACCACGCGCCCGGTTCCCGGCGTCCCGTGGAAGCGACGGCCGTACTCACGGATCAGCAGCCAGGTGGCCCGCGCGTTGACCGCGAAGTGGCGGTCGAAGCTTTCCAGGGTGGTGTCGAGCAGGCCGGAGTCGACCGACTCGCAGTGGCACATCACCAAGGCGGTGATGCCGCCAAGGCGGCGCTCAGCCTCGTCAAAGACTCGCTCCGGGGCCCCAGGGTCGGCGAGGTCTGCCTCGATCGCCGCCGTGTCGGCGCCCCGTTCCGCCAGGGCATTGGCGATGGTGTCCGCGGCGTTGGCCTCGATACCCCACGCCATGCGCGCGTCGTACGGCGTCCAGTACGTGAAGGCGACGTTCCAGCCCGCCTCGGCCAACCGGCAGGCGATGCCCGCACCGATCCCGATGGAACGCCCGACACCGGTCACCAACGCGACCGGCCTGACGGCATGGGACAGCGGCTTCTCATCAGCAGTCACAAGGCGCAATCGTTCAGCCTACTGAGTGGGGACGGCAACCCGATCGACTTGGATGCGGGCCCCGCCAGCGTGGAGAGGTGGGGAGGCGCCACCCGCCCTGATGGACGGTGATCCCCTGTCGGGTGTTCAGTGGGCCAGCGGCAGGAGGGCCCGCAGGAGGGCCCGGACGGACTTGCCGTGGGGCTGGATCTCGACGGTGACGTCGGCGGCCAGGTCCTGGACGAGGTACCAGCCGAACCCGCCTGGCTCAAAGGCATTGGTGTGCCGGAGTCGTGGCGGGTCGGTGCTGGCATCGGAGACGGTGACCATGATGCTGCCTGGGCCGGCTTCCAGTCGGAATCCGGTGACGCCGCGGGCGTGCCGCTCGGCGTTGGTCACCAGCTCGGACACCACCAAGAGCACCGCCTCGGCTTCCGTCCTGTTGGACGCGCCCAGCGAGGCGAGGAAACCGCGGGTGACGTCCCGTGCCTGGGCGGCCGTGCGGATGTACCCCTGGTGAGTGGGGGAGGAGTGTTCGTCCTCCTCGGGTGGCTGCGCCATCGCTCTCTCCGGCGTCCGGCGGTCTCGGACCAGTCGTCTGACCGGAATACGCTTGATCATCCGGGTTCCGGACCGGAGTCACCGGTGGCGGGCAGGTGTTGCCTCGGGAGCGTGCTGCGAGTGGATCGGTGTGTCGTGGCCGGGCTGTGCCGGTCGTGCTGTCGCGGTCGTGCGGGCTTGGGCGGCTCGTGCTCGGTCGCTCGGGGCCTGCCTGGCGGCGAGGCGTTGGACGCGCCAGGTGAGGGTCCTGGCGGTGGAGTGGGCGTCGTCCAGGGTGCGTTGCCGGGCGGCGTGCTGCAGGAGCTGCTCGGGATCGTGTCCAGCGGTCTCGGCATCGGCCAGGACAGCGGCCAGAGCCGGCCAGGCGGGATCGTCGAGGACCTGCTGCGCGTAGTCGGGCACGATCACGAGGACCCGCTGGGCCTGCCGTTCCATGATGCGGACCGGTGGTGTGCGCTGGGCCAGGGCGGCCAGCGGCCCGGCGGCGGCCTGCTGGTCGTGCTGGCGGGCCTGGTGCCAGCGGGCTGTGGCGATGACGACAAGGACGGCGATGTCGAGGAACATTGCCAGCCCGGACCCGTCGCCGGTGACCGGTGCGGCGCGCAGATTCCGGAAGGCGCCGCGCAGGGCGCGGGCCTGTTTCTGCTGGGCGCGGATGCGGGAGCGGGTGGCTCGTTCGAACGCAGTGGCGGCCTGCTGCAGCTGTGGTCGTAGGTGGCTGGGGGCGAGCAGCGGCAGGGCGTCGAGGGCTTCGCCGAAGGTCGCGATGTGGGCCTGCGCGACTTTACCGTCGCTGTGGTCGAGGTGGTTGGGGATGCGTTCGGTTGCGGCGGTGGCCTGGTGCCAGGGGTTGGGCCTGCGCAGGCTGCCCGGCTTGGTGGCGGTCGGGGCCTCGATGGTGGTGAGGCGTTCCGCGACCTTGGGGTAGGACAGGTCGGGAGCGAGTTTGGCGCCGGAAAACCAGACAGGCTCGCCTGAGGCGTTGGTGTCGCCTTCGACAGCGACCTTGTACCCACGTATGTCGCCGGAGGGGAAGTGCTGGACGTCGACGAGGACGCCCTCGACGCGGTCGAGCAGGTGAAGGAACTCCTCAGGGCTCGTGGCGATGGACACCAGCTGGCGGACGGTGGTGCGCAGGCGCTCGCGTGAGGTGATGCCCTGCCCCAGCCGCTCGGCCTTGAAGCGCTCAGCGCTGGTCGGCCGCTTGGCGGCGGTGCCGTCGTCTTCCTTGAGGCGGCGGAGCCCGAACTCTTTCTCGATCTTGCGGCATTCCGCTTGAGCGCGGGTGCCGTCCTTGTGGTGGCGGGGACGGGTGCGGTCGGCGCGGACGAGGGTGGCCACGATGTGGATGTGGTCGGGGGCGTGGCGGACGGCGATCCAGCGGCAGGCTTGGTCGTCGCCGTCGGGGGCGATGCCGGTCGCGTTGAGGATGCGGCGGGCGACGGTGGCCCACTCCTCGTCGGACAGGATCCGGTCGCCGGGGCGGTGCGGACGGGACAGTGCCACACGTGCTTCTTGGGGGCCTTGTCGCCGAGGGCGTCGACCCACAGGTCGAGGTCGGCGGCCAGTTCGCTGAAGGTGGCGTTGGGGTCGCGGCCGGGGTCGGGCAGGTGGGGGTCGTAAGCGGCGACGAGGTGGGGGTCGATGTGGGCTTCGATGTCGCTGGTTCGGTAGAGGTAGTGGAGCAGGCCGATGGTGCGGCTGCCGCGGGAGACGTCGGGGACCAAGGGGGTTCAGCTCACCAACTTCCGGGCGGCAGCACGGACCTCGGTGGCGGCGTCGGCTACGGCGTCGGCGGCGCGGGCGATATGGAGGGCGTCGCCACCGGAGTTGAGGACCTTGGCGATCTGGTTGAGGTTGGTACCGGCAGGGACGAGCTGGATGCGGGCGGCTTCCAGGCGGTCGAGGGCCTCGTCCTGGTCGAGGCGGGGACGGCCGTGGACTTCGGCGTGCACGGCCTGCGCGATGAACCGGGCCTTGGAGATGCCCTTGGCATCGGCGGCCTTCTGGATCTCGGCGGCCTCGTCTGCGCTGGCGCGGAAGGTCTGGCGCTCGGAACGCTGCTTGGGCTGGCGGGAGCGGCGCCGGCCCTGCTTCGCCCTCTGCTCGTGGCCGCCCTCGGCCACGAGCTGCTGGTCCTGCGCCCCCTGGCGCGGGGCATCCTCCGCCACCCCTGGGGCGAAGGCAAGCGCACTGGACCGGCCCTTGGACGGTCCAGTGCTACAGCTTGCTCCGCCTCCAGCCGAAGTGGCCCTGTGCGCCTCGTGGCGGGGGATGGCCGCCTGGAAGTGGTCATGCATGAGCGTTCTTTCCGTGGTGTGTGGGTGTGACAGGACTCGGTGCCGTCGAGGTGCTGTGGGCTACTGGCGCCAGTAGCTGGATGACGCTGCGGTAGCCCGAGGTCCGCAAGCCCGGACCTCGGCGTCCGGTCCACGGTCCGGCAGATCGACTGCGCGGTCCGCGGTCCGCGGTCCGCGGCAGGAATGACGGCGCATCGCAGACGGTCCGCCGATCACCGCGACGGACCGAGCCTTCGGTCCGGACCGCAGTCCGCAGAGGTCGGTCCGCGGTCCGCGGGAGCACCGGTCCGCTGTCGGCGGACCAGCGGGCTGACCTGTTACTCCGTCTCGGTCCGCCGGACCGGTCTGCGGACCGGAAGGACTTGCGGACCGGGCTGGGCTCCGTGGTGGTCCGCGATGTTGGTCCGCAGTCCGCAGTCCGCAGTCCGCAGTCCGGGCGTCGGGGAGCACCGTCTGGTCCGCGGTCCGGACCAGACGGCTGGAGGGTAATTGGTCCGCAGGGTGGCGGACGGTCCGCTAAATGCTCGCTGCTCTGGTCCGCTGCTGAGTGGTTCGCCCAGCGCCTCGCGGGCTGGGGCAGGCCGCCGGGTGCCTGCTCAGGTGATGACTGGAGAGGTCAGAGGCGCTCAGTGGCGATCTGGGGGCCGCTGACCAGCTTGCTGGGGGTCGGTGTCGGCCGTGCGTGGAAATGCGCTGACGAGCTGACACGGGGGCGACATGCGGGTTGTTCGAGTTGTGGGCGGAATCGGTATCCCAGGATGCGGGCGGCGTAACGACGAGAGTGTGGTGGCCGGTCGGCGGGGCTCGCGGCCAACACCGTAACGCAAGATCCCGGATTGGCCATGGGCACGGCGAAAGTGATCGGTCCGAGACCGCTAGGGAGAGTTCGTCGGTGAAGCGACTCCCCCTGCGCGTGACCTCGATCGGCCTCCAGCCAGGGTCGCGGAGGCGCGGGCGCACCGCGCCCCGAAAGGAAGATCCAGGATCCAAGATCCTAGATCCAGACGACGAGCCCTCGACGAGCCCTCGTCAAAAATTGACGAGGGCTCGTCGAATGCCGTCTGACCTGCAGTTTTCCGTTGAGGGGTGGTGGGGCCCGCAAACCTCGGCGGAGAGTGATGGTTCCAAGGGCGTGTTGATGGCAGGCCCCTCCTCCGAGCCGTCGAACTACCACAAAGCGGCTTGAGTGAGTACTCGTCGAAGGCTCATCGAGCCCTCGTCGAATACTCGCGAGGGCTCGGCGAACCTTCAGCGAGTCTTCGCCGACTGCCCGGCAGCAACGTCGACGACCGGTGCCAGGAGCCGCCTGTAGCAGGGGATCCCGGAATTCCGAAATCCGGGTTTCTCCTGACGATGGAACAGGTCCGCACCCTGCTGCACGTGGTGGCGCAGCCCGTGCGGACGTGGAGGACCAGTGCCGTGCACTCAAGCGGAAAGGAGTTCGGACGAGGGCGCGTGCTGAGTCCCCCTGCCACCAGGTGAAGAACCCACCCTGGCGAATCGTCTCCCCCTGCAACGGCGTGCGTGTCGCGCTCCCTGCGCCCGACGCCGAGTGAGGAACCCATGTACCGATCTGCGATGCCCTCTGCCCTTGTCATGCCTGCCTGCCCCGGCCTCTCCGCCGGCCGTGTCGTGAGGGAGGCGTCGGCTTGACCCACAACCCCCGCCGCCCGAGCGACAAGCTGACCGTCGACGAGTTCTGCAGCGAACTGCGCATCTCGCGCTCGACCTTCTACGAGTGGCGGCAGAAAGGCCGGGCTCCGCACTGCATACGGATCCCGAATGGTGCCCTGCGCATTCGGCGCAGCGACATCGAGAACTGGCTGACGGACTGCGAGAGCCGCGCGTGACAGACCGGTCCTTCAAGGTCCGCTTCTACGACACGGAGGTCTACAAGGGAAAGCGCGGCACCACTCACACTGTCCGCTGGTCCGTGAACGGCAAGCGCCGCGGCGAGACCTTCAAGACCAGTGCCCTCGCGGAGTCCTTCCGCGCGACACTGCTCGTTGCTGCGAACAACGGCGAACCCTTCGTCCTGGCGACCGGACGCCCGGTCTCCCATGCCTCGCCCGCGGCCGAGATCACCTGGTACGAATTCGCCCTCCAGTACGTCGACATGAAGTGGCCCCGCATCTCGGCGAACAACCGCAAGAGCACAGCCAAGGTCCTGACGAAGATCACTCTCGCCCTGCTGCATGCCCAGCCGACGCACTTCGACCCCGTCGAGGTCCGCACGGCCCTGCGTGAGTACGCGTTCAACAAGAACCGACGCGACGAGGCCCCTCCCGAGACACGCACGATCCTGTCCTGGATCCGGCGCAACTCCCTGCCCATGCGCGCTTGGGAGGACCTCAAGCACGTCGACAACGTGATGCTCGCGCTCGGCACCCGGTTGGAGGGGTCACGGACTGCCGCCAGCTCAGCCAACCGCGACCGGCGCATCACGAACGTGGTCCTGAAGCACGCGATCCGGCAGAGGCTCCTCAGGGCCAACCCGCTGCCCAAGGGGAAGGACGAGAACGCCGCACCCAAGGCAGCCGGGGCCGTGGACAAGCGGTCGCTCCTCCACCCGGGGCAGGTCGCCGGCCTCCTGGCCTGGATCGGTGACCGCCCCCGCACCGGCTACCGCCTCCGCGCGTTCTTCGCCACCCTCTACTACGCGGGCCTGCGTCCGGAGGAAGCCGTCGCCCTGCGGGTCGATGCCGCGACGCTGCCGGCGACCGGGTGGGGAGAGCTCCTGATCCACACCGCCGAGCCCGAGGTCGGCCGTAACTGGACCGATGACCGAGAAGTCCATGAGACCCGTGACCTCAAGGGGCGAGCCGTCGGTGACACCCGGCCCGTGCCTGCGCATCCCGCCCTCGTCGCGATCCTTCGCGATCTGATCGAGGAGGACGGCCTCAAGCCCGGCGATCTTCTCTTCCCCGGGGAGAAGGGCGGGCTGCTCGCCGGATCGGTGTTCCGGCGGGTCTGGCGCAAGGCCCGCAAGGCCGTCCTCGGCGAGCACGAGTACAGCTCGCCCGTCGGCAAGCGCGTGTACGACCTGCGCCACACCTGCCTGACGACCTGGCTCAACAACGGCGTCCCGCCGGCTCAGGTCGCCGCCTGGGCGGGGAACAGCGTCCCCGTCCTCCTGGCGACCTACACACGCTGCATCACCGGGCAGCTGACCGAACTCCAGGGACGGATCGAAGGACCTCAGCAGCTGCCGGAGGTTCCCGCAGCCGCCGAGGGACCGTCGGAAAACTTCGGGAAGTTTTCGGGAAGAACACCCGCCGAGAGCCGTTCAAAACCGGTGTCGGCCGGACTGGCGCCCACGCCGCCGGGAGCCGTTCCGGCCCTGCCCAAGCCGCCGCGCCGGAGCCGGTAAACCGCCTATGACCTGCAAAAAAGCCCTCTACGAGGGAGGGCCGCAGAATGGGAGAAGGAGAGCGCCCCCGGCAGGACTCGAACCTGCGGCCAAGTGCTTAGAAGGCACCTGGTGGATAGGGGCGCGGTATGCCTGTGACCTGCGCGAATGGCTCTACGAGCTGATCGCTGCCCAAAACTTTCGAGGATTTCGGGATGGCGCTTCATCTGACCTGCCCGCTTGGGGGGAATTCGCGCCGACCTAGCTGGTTTTGTTTGATCGGTGGCTCGGGCTGGTGACGCTGGGCAGGATGCGGTTGGGACGGCGATCAGTCTGAGTCAGGGCAACTGGAGGGGGACACATGGCGATCGAGGTGCTGCCGGTGACGGGGGAGCAGTTTGGACTGCTCGATGCCGTGATTGCGTTGGGAGACCGCTACACGAGATTCCTGGGCTTGCTAACGCCGCCTGCTTACCGCAAGCACGCTGACGACGGAGGTCTGCTGGCTGCCGTGGAGAACGAGGAAGTCGTCGGCTACGCGCTCTTCGGGCTGCCCAAGCGGAATCACTATGTGCGTCTTGCTCACCTGTGCGTGGCTGAGGAGCACCGGGGAAGGGGTATCGCCCGTCTGCTGGTGGAGGCGATCCGTGAGCGGCATGCCCACAGGCTCGGCGTTCGTGCGAAGTGCCGACGCGACTACGGACTCAGCGGTATGTGGACCGGCCTCGGATTTGTTCCGCGGGGTGAGAGCCTGGGGCGGGGCAAGGACAAAGAGACCCTGGACACCTGGTGGCTCGATCTCGGTCACGAAGATCTTTTCACCGAGGCTCAGAGCGATGCCTTGCTGGTAGTGGCCGTCGACCACAGCGTCTTCGCAGGACTTCGTGGCGCGGGGGCGGAGCGGGCCGTCGAGGAGGCCCAAGCCCTTGAGGCAGGGTGGCTTGCCGACTTGGTCGAGCTCGTGGCCACATCGCAGCTTCTTCACGACGTACATAAGATCAAGGACCGTGAGGAGCGGCAGCACCAGCGTGCCGGTCTGGCCGGTCTGCGGTCGCTGTCCCCGCCCGCTACGGCCGTGGCGGCCCGCCACAAGGAACTGGCCGCTGCCGTGAAGAAAGAACTGCCGGACGTGCCGGTCGACGACCAACTAGGTCGTCGCCTGGGATATGTGGCGGAGACTTCCTGTGCTGGGCTCCAAGTGCTGGTAACCCGCGATCCTGAGCTGGAGCGACTGGCGGACGTCGCTTGGGATGTCGCCCGTGTCAGGGTGGTGTCGCCCGCTGCGGTGACGCTTCATGTGGACGAGCTGCGCCAGGCCCAGGTGTACCGCCCGGCGGATCTGATGGGCACGGCCTTCTCGGCCGAGGAGGCCGCACCCGGCGGTGACGCGGAGTTGGTCGCTTTCTTCGACCAGGTCGGAGGCGACAGCGGGTCCGCGTTCGCTGAACGCCTGAAGGCGCTTGCCCGTGACGGGGTGCTGTGGCGCCGGGAGTTACTTCGTGACGGGGAGGGGCGACCTGCGGCCCTGTACGCATGGGCGCTGGATGGTCGCACTCTGAATGTCCCGATCCTGCGGACTGCGGCTCACCCGTTGGAGGAGACGCTCGCTCGACAGCTGCTCTTCATGCTCAAGAGGCTCGGGCGTGAGCGGGAGGCCCAGTTCGTCAGTATCGTCGATCCCCACCTCTCCGCAGCTGCCGTGAAAGCCGCCGGGGCTGACGGCTTCACTGAGGATGAGCGTGGCTTCACCGCGCTCCTGGTCGACGCGTGTGGGCCGGCTGAAGAGGTCTCCGAGGCGGCGGGAGCGATCGCGGCACGGATGGGGCGTACCGTGCCTCGTCTGGGACCTGAGGCGTCGGCGGAGATCACGAGCGTTGCCGAACGGGTGCTGTGGCCCGCAAAGTTCATGGACACGGCGCTGCCCTCCTTCATCGCGCCCGTCAAGCCCCGTTGGTCAACAGAGCTGTTCAATGTCCCCGCCATGCTCGTACCCCGTGACGACGTGCTCGGCATCAGCCGGGAGCACGTCTACTATCGATCCTCCGGTCACCGGGGGGAGAGTGTTCCTGCCCGGATCCTTTGGTACGTCAGCGAAGGCTCCTCCGGATATCAGGGCAAGATGGCGATCGGCTGCTCGCGGCTGGACGAGGTGGTCATCGATGAGCCCGACGCCCTCTTCTCGCGATTCGAACACTTGGGCGTATACGGTCGTGCCGAAGTGCGCGCGGCAGCCGACTCTTCAGGCAAGGTCATGGCGCTGAGGTTCTCGGATACCGAGATCTTTCCCGTAAAAGTGACGCACGGACGGCTGGTCGCGCTGGCGGAGAGGCTGGGGCTACGGTTGTCGCTGATGTCGCTGTCGAAGATCAGCAACGCGCTGTTCCAGGCGATCTACCAAGAGGGGCACCGAAAGACGTGAGGGGTCCGGAGCGTGCGATGCTGCTGTCCGTCCACCCCAGGTTCGCCACGGCGATCCTGGCCGGGACCAAGACGGTGGAGGTGCGCCGTCAGCGCGTCGCCGCTCCACCCAGCACCCCTGTCTTCCTGTACGCGACGGCACCCACCATGGCCCTTGTGGGCATGGCGCGCATCGCTTCGATTCAGGTGGCTTCTCCTCGTGAGGTCTGGTCGGCCAGCCGTAAGAGCGCGGGCATCAGTCGGCGGGAGTATGACGAGTACATGAGCGGAGCGACCCAAGCCAGCGGTCTCACGCTCGAAGACCCCGTCACCTTCGAGGAGCCTGTGCCGCTCGCCGCGCTCCGGGCATCCGGCCCCTTCCACCCTCCGCAGAGCTACCGGTACTTGACCGGCGAGGACCTACGGAAGGTGACCATTGCGGCACCAGGGGCTGGTGCGGCCCTCCATGGGGTCCTCAGGGAGCTCGTTTCGGTCTGAGACACCTGGGCGGAGTCATAGCGTCCGGCGCTGCGGGTCCGGCGACGAGCCGGCCAGGGGGACGGGGTATCGATGCGAGTTTGCGCGCATCTCTGCCATGTTTAGTGTCCCGAGCCATCGCGTTAGGAATGGGATCGAAGCCGTAACTAGTCATGTTCGTTCGTGTCGACCGGGGCTGTCCATGCAGGTCAGCCCCGGTTGGCATGTCTCTCAGTCCTAGACGTGACGGTCTATATTTCGCCTTCCGCTCACGCAGCGCTCACGCGTGCTCGTCCTTGTGAGGGCCCTCGGGCAGGACCCTCCTGGGACTCAGGTTTACGGCGCAGAACGACTCGAGGCCACGCGGTTAGACCATCGATGTGGCGGCGGTTGTCAAGGGGCGAACCGCTTTAGGCTCATAAGCCTCCGAAATCTGCTAATTTCCAAGCCCTTGGACAGCAGGGGGTTGAGTGGCAAGCGAGCAAGCGAGCGCAACCGATTCCTCGAACGGGGGCGAGTACGACCAAACCCTGGATGCGGTGGCCACGACGGTGGCGGAGACGTACTACTCGCAGCAGGTACAGGCCGTCAGCGTCGCTCGCGGACGGGCCCAGGCCGCGCAGTCGACGGTCACCTTGTTCGCCGGTGGGCTGATGGCAGCCCTCAGTGTGACCACCCTCGCCGAACGGACCTGGTGGACCCAGGCAATGGCCATCGTCGCGGTGGCGCTGTGGCTGGTGGCCGCCTGGCTGTATCTGTGGGCCGTCGCCTCGCCCATTCCAGAGGATCCCAAGGAGCGGGCGAGCAATCGCCAGGAACTGGTCAATAAAGTATTCGACAAGGTCAGGGCTGAGGCCAAGAAGATCGACGGGCGTCAGCGCTGCGCAAATTGGACGGCATTCGGTGCCGTAGTTCTGAGCCTGTCCACGTTCGCGGTGAGCATCGTGACGGACCCAGTGCAAGAAGTCGTTTCTGGCACCGTCGTAGTTGACTCTGGCTATCGGGCGGCGCTGGGGGCTCTGTGCTCCAAGAAAGCCGCTGCTATGGGACTTGTCAGCGGGGAAATAGTGAAGGACTCGCTCAAGACGCAGTTCGTCGAAATCAAGCCGGGCAAGGGCGTCTGTACGACGCCGGGCTCGACCTTGCAGGTGCCGCGGGGCCAGGTGAAGGCGGTGAGGTGGCAAGATGCCTGACGGTGACACGAACGCGCACTTCCTCTGCCTGGGGCCGTTGCCCACGGGGGAGGCGGCCAATCAGGCTATGAGCGCGGCGGTGCTCGACGACGTGGCTCGGCTACACGCGGCGGGCCGTCGGTTGACCGGCATCCTCGTGCTCGGCACGGTCGGTGACCGGATGCCGACCGAAGAGCTCGTCCTCCAGGTGCAGTTGGCCTGCGTCGACCTTGGCTATGAACCGTTCGTCGTACCCATCCCCGGACCTGCCGACCTGCGGCTCCCCGCCACACGACTTCTAGCGCGCAGCCTGACGGAGGACTGGGTGCGGACCGCCCCCGAGCTGTGGGCCGGAGAGCTGACGGAAGACATTGTCGCGCCGCTGGAGACTAAGGTGCTTCCGGACATCATGGCTTGGCATGCCGATACGGTACGCGCTGTCGAGGGATGGCACCGCGGTCTGCTGCCCGGTGATGGATCCCTGAGCGTCGAGGTCGGTGGACGAACGCTGGGCCTGGTCAGCGTCAACACGGTATTCCGCATGGTCGTCGAAGATGCCGGTCCGCGCCTCGCGGGATGCTTCAGGGAGCAGCTGGACCTCGCTGTCGGGGGCGACTTCGCAGCTTGGGCTGAAGGCAACGACCTCACGCTGGTGGCGGCTGGCCAGGCTGGCACGTGGCCAGAACTGCCTCCGGAGACAGCGCCCATGGTGAAGCTCGCCGGAAGCGGTGAGTCGCGCGCGGAATGGGTGCTGCCGACGGGTGACGCCGTGCGGCACCGGCTGCTGCGCACAGAGTTCGGCGGCAGGCGGGTCGTGGTCAAGGATGCCAGCGACGGACAGACGATCAGTACGGCTGTCCGGTCCGTGGGCGCTAGCCGAGGCCCGCAGCCGCGCGTCGTCCAGCCCGCGGAGGAACCTTACGACGAGAAGCCTCTCCTCGATGCTTTCCACCAGAACTTGTCCACCGGACGGATGGCCCTCGTGCTCGTCTCAGGCCCCGAGACCGGACCTCCCATCGGCCTCGACGAATTGAACCAACAGCTCGCGGGAGCTGTGTTTGGAGCAGTGCCGTCGCCCTCCACACCACCCCTTCGCGAGACCTGGGCTGCGGCTCAGGCGCAGTTGACCCGGGAGCAACGAACGCAGTACCTAGGCGAGTTGTGCGTCCCAAACGGCGAGGTGCCCGCCAACGTGCATCGCCTGATGCGCGCACCCTGGTCGCGGATTTACGACTTCACCGGCAGCGACCTCTTCAAGCTAGCCTGGGCTGCGGACACGACGGGCCACATCTCTCTAGTCAACGCTTGCGAGGAACCCCCGACCGACAAGCGCGAGGCCCTGGAGGTCGTCGCGATGCACGGCCTGCCGCAGGAGGAGATCTCACAGAACTTCGGCGACCCCGGGGATGAGTCACCGCGTCATGCCCGCCATCAGTGGTTCCGCCGCTTCCGCGCTGAACTGCTGGAACGCCCGGTGCTTTTTGTGGCGCTATCGCCGAACAGCCCGGCGCTGTGGGACGTCCTGCGCGTAGCGGGCCGACATTCCGGAGAGCATGAGTTTCCGGGGTTCCTCGTCGCTCCGGAGGGAACCGCGACCGATCGGGCACGGCTGCGCCAGACGGGGCTGCAGCACATCCGCATCGCTCCTTCGGGCTTTGTCGACAGACAACTCGCGCCCGGAAACCAGTCCCTAGTTCTGGGCAAGCGCTTGCTGGCGCAGGAGCACGAAGGGGCTCTGCGCGGCATCGGCGTCCAGCGGGTGGCGCAACTAGTACAGGACACGGCTGCCGGCCACGCATCGTTCCTGGAGGGACGGGACCCCACTTGGGGTGACATCAAGAGCAGGAAAACCAGCGCCCAGCTCTCGCTCGTCGACGCCGTTGGCGCCCTCATCCAGCCTTCGGCCGAAGGGCGGATGCCGGTCGTTCTCGTGAAGGGCAGCGCGGGTTCGGGAAAGACGACCGCGTTGATGCAGCTCGCTTACCGGCTGCACAGAGAGGGCTCGCATGTGGGTTGGGTCGACCGTGCGGCCAACCTGACCTCGGGGGCCGTGACAGCGCAGACACAGCAGCAGAACCTCGACGCAGTCTTCGTGGACGACGTCAACATTTTCACGCGGAGCGCGTCGGACCTCATGCACAGTTTGAATGACGACGGCAAGAGGCTGGTGGTCGCAGCCATTCGTGTGACGCGGCAGTCGGAGATCCCTGCGGGCTTTCCGGCAGAGGTCGTCAGCTTCGACCGCCAATTGACCGACGGCGATCTAAAGAATCTCGTCAAGGCTCTACAAAAGAACGCGCTCATTGGTGACCTGAAGAACTACCGGTCCATGCAGGCAAAGGTGGACCGCTTGCGGGCCCTTTCCGAGAAGGGTCTGCTTGCCGCGATGATCGAGGCGGTGACAGGCTCCACACTCAGAGAGAAGGTGGCGAGCGAATATGAAGACCTCGGTGAGCACGGTGAGGTTTACCGGTGGGCATATGCGGCGGTTTGCATCGTCAATTCAGATGACATTTTTCGGCAGATTGGCATAAGTTCGACCGGTCTCTTGGAGGTCGTCTCCTACCCCGATCCGCCGGACCGGTCGCACCGGGTGGCCATCAAGGGACTCCAAGAAATGGGGCTGCTTGTGGCCCTGCCCGGAGGGCTGCTCCGCTGTCGGCAGCGCACCATTGCGGACGCCGTTGTGCACACCGTACTTACGAAGCGTTTGGAGGAGTTGGAGATCGTGATGACCAAGCTGCTGGTCTCCTACGCGGAGCGCGCCTGTCATATCGAGGACGACCAGCACCCCGATCGGAGGGCGATGATCCGGTTGCTGAGCCACAACGTTATGCGGGACTTTGGCCTGCCCCCCGAAGCAGCGCGTCGGACGTATCAGGCGGCCCACGAGCTATTGCAGGATGACCGGCACTATTGGCTGCAGCGCGCTGAATTCGAGATCGACCAGGGTCGATTCGACCTGGCCCGGAACTACCTGGCGGCCGGCAAGGGGTGTCGGCACGGCCAGGATGACCGCCTCCTGCGCACCGCCGACGCACGGGTCCGGCTGCGGGACTCCGTGGCCCATCCGAACGATGTGAGGCGCTTGCAGGACGCGGTGGCCGCCGCGCAGGAGCTGCATGAGGTAGTGAGGGGCCCCGACGGCAGAAAGGCCCCACACGCTTTTGTAGCCCTGGCTCGTGACGGCTCTAGCTGGCTTCTGCAGTGCGGTCAGGCACTTGGACATCAACAGTACGTGGATCTTCTTGAGCAGATCACGGACGACGTGAGCTACGGAAAGGTTTGTTGCGCCGGAAGGAACGAGGTCCAGGCGGCGGCGGCCGGGTTCGAGAGACAGAGGGGCAGACTCCAGGACCGAGTGCCGGGGTTCCCGATCTGACCGGTCGCCGGGCCAGTCAGATTTGGACGGTGCTCGGCGTGCGTCACCGGGGCGACGGGCCTGAGAGGCGGATGCCCGGCACTGGCCGCCCCTCGGCCGCTCGGCATGGGTTGGATGGCACCAACCGCCTTCGACGCATCCTCTGTATACGCCTCGGTGGCGCGGCCCGTCCGCCAGCACCGGACGGCGTGTGGCATGCTGACGGGCTGGGGGGTGAGTTGGCGTGAGCCGTGCCCTGGTCGTGGCCGTGGGGAGCTTCCGGTCCCCGGTCGTCGAGGGCGAGGAGCTCGCGGTCGGAGCGGAGCTGTGGGGCCCGCTGGACTTCGTCTATCGGGCGCACCCCCAGGTGCAACGAGCCCTGGGACGGATCGGGTATCCGGTTGACGCGGTGGTAGACCCCGGTCTGCCGGAATTGCGGATGGCCGTCGGCCAGGCAATGGACGAGGGCCACCGGATCATCCACGTGATATCGCACGGGCGGACCGGCGACCGGCAGGACCCGTACCGCCTGGACGTGGTCACGTCCGACGCGCTCACCGGCATGGGGTCGAACGTGAGTGACTGGGTGTCCGCCGTCCAGGCATCCGGTCGGCCAACGCTCTTTCTGCTCGACCTGTGCCGGGCCGGCTTGGCTGCCCGGTTGCCATTCATGCTGCAGCTCGCCGACGAGGACACCAGCGCGTGGGTTATCGCGGCGGCCGGTGGCGGGGAGGACGCCTTCGACGGCCGGTTCAGTCTCGCCGTCGCCGAGGTCCTGGAGGAGTGCGCCCGGACCGGGCTTGGCAGCGACCCCTCCCAGCGCTACGTGTCCTTCTCGCTGCTGGCCCGCCGCATCGGGGACCGGGTCAGCCGGATGGCCGGTGTACCGCAGACCGTCCATGCGACTCCGCTGGACCCAAGTCGGCCCGAACCGTGCCTGCCCTTCGTCCCCAACCCGTGCTTTGTCGACGACCCTCTACTGTCGGCCCGTCGGGAGCTTCCCCCGTCGTTGCGGGCCTTCCTCGACAGCGCCGAGAGCCCGGACCTGCGGGACGCCGGCCACTTCACCGACCGGGCGGGCCGCCACTTCACCGGCCGCCGCAGCCAACTCTCCCAGGTGGCACCCTGGTTGGACGGGCTGGGGCAGGGCGGGCTGGGCCTGGTGACCGGGCGGCCCGGGAGCGGCAAGTCGGCGCTGCTGGGGGCAGTGGTGTGCGCAGCGCACCCGGCCCTGGCACGGGCGGCGCCACACATCCGGGCCCGCCTGGCGGTCGATCCCGGCGCCTGCCCCTCGCCGAGCCCGCTGCTGGCCGCCGTCCACGCCCGCCAGCGCACCCCTGGTGACCTGCTGCCGGACCTGGCCCGCCAGCTGCGCCTCGCGGAGCCCGCCACTGGCTGGACCCCGGACGCGCTCGTGGCGGCGATTACCGGCCTGCCAGAGCAGCCGGTGATCGTGCTGGATGCACTGGACGAGGCCGTCGGCCCCCGCTCATTGATGGCGGATCTGCTCCTGCCGCTGGCCACCGCCCGCCGGCCCGACACACGGCCGTCCTGTCGCCTTCTGGTTGGTGTCCGGCCGTGGGATGAGTTCGCACCACTTCGCAAGCTTGCGAGCGCCGACGGCCTCCTGATCGACCTCGACGCGGTCGACGCTGACGAGCTGCGCCGGGACCTGGCCGACTACCTCCGGGCTGAGCTGGCCGACCTCGACGGCTACAGCAGCGGCGCCCGGCGGGCCGTTCGCGACCGGCTCGCCGAGGCCGCCGCAGACCGCCTGACCGGGACGACGGACCGGCACTGGGGAGCCTTCCTGGTTGCCAGCGTCTTCACCCGCTACCTGGCCGCCGCAGCGTCGCCGGAGAGCTTGCCGGAGGCCCGACAGCTCGGCCACTCTGTCCCCACCACGCTGCAGGGCGTACTGGAACTGGACCTACAGGCGCGGTCCCACGCGTCGGCCGTGCGCGCGCTGCTCACCGCCGTAGCGCACGCCAAGGGCGAGGGGATGCCCATGGAGCTCGCCCTCCCGCTCGCCACCGCACTCTGCGGGGAGACCGACGGCCTGCCCAGCGCCCTGCCCTCGGCGCTGTTTTACCTGCGGACCTCGGTGGACCGCGACGGAACGACGCTCTACCGGCTTTTCCATCAGGGGCTCGCCGACTACTTCCGCAGCCGGTCCACCCACCCGTCGGTCGCCCACCTACCTGGCACTCGGTCGACCGCCGACCTCGTGCTGAACACCTTGCTCACCCGGCCGGGCGGGTCGGCCACCCCGGTCCGCTGGGACGCGACGCCTCCCTACCTGCTCCGCCACGCCATCCAGCACGCCCTCGACGCGGGCCGGGCCGACGAGTTGCTGAAGGACACGGAGTTCCTCGTCCACGCCGACCCGGACACCCTCGCGCCGGCGCTCGCCGTGGCCGAGACGGGACCGGCGGAACTCGAGGTCGCCGTCTACCGCGCCTCCGGCGGCCTGCACCGCTGGGCCGCCCCGGCGACCCGGCGCAGCCTGCTGGCCGTCGACGCGGCACGGTACCGTGCCCAGGACCTCCTGGAGCAGCTCAACGCACCCCTACCAAAGACCAGTTGGCGCCCCCGCTGGGCCACCGGCTCCCAGGTCAGCGCGGCCCTACGCGACACCCTCCGCGGCCACACCGCCGAGGTCGACGCCGTGGCCTGCACGGTACTGGACGACCGGCCGGTCGCCGTCACCGGCGGGATGGACGAGACGGTCCGTGTATGGGACCTGCACAGCGGTCAGCAACTCGGTGAGCCGCTCGCCGGTCACACTGACTGGGTGGAAGCGGTGGCGTGCATTTCGCTGGACGGCGAACCCGTCGTCATCAGTGCGTCCGCCGACCGAACGCTGCGCCGGTGGTCCCTGACCGAACGGCGGCAGGTCGGCGCTCCCCTGATGGGCCACACCAATCGGGTCTCCGCAGTGTCGCTCGCCGCGCTCGACGGCGGGCCAGTCGCAGTCAGTGGATCGGCGGACGGGACAGTCCGAGTCTGGGACCTGCGGAGCGGGCAACAGCTCGGCGCGCCGCTCGAGGGGCATACCTCGGACGTGACGGCGATCGCCTGCACCGAACTCGACGGCGGGCCGGTCGCCGTGTCGGCCGGTGCTGACGCGACTGTCCGGGTGTGGGACCTGCGCCGCCGGTGCCAGGTTGGAGAGCCGTTCAGGGGCCATGCCAGGCCGGTGTTGGCGGTCGCCTGCACCGAACTCGACGGTGGGCCGGTCGCCGTATCGGCCAGTGGCGACGGGGAGGTCCGCCTCTGGGATCTGAGCGGGTGCAGGGAACACGGCGGGCGCCTCGCGGGGCCGACCGTCCAGGCGGAGGCGATCACCTGCACGACGCTTGACGGCGGCCGTCCGGTGGCCGTCACCGGCGCAGACGACGGCACGGTGCGCCTCTGGGACCTGGCTGCCCGGCGAGCATCCGGCAGCCCGCTGACCGGGCACACCGGCCCTGTGCTCGCCGTGGCCTGCGGCACGGTGGACGGCCGGCCCACAGCGGTCTCCGCCGGCGTCGACGAAACTGTCCGGGTGTGGGACCTCGGCCACCGGCGCCGGCCGGGCGACCCGCTCCCGGGCCACACCGACCAGCTCGAGGCGGTGGCCTGCACCGTGGTCGAAGGCAGGCCGGTCGCGGTGACCGGTGGGATGGATGACACCGTCCGGTTCTGGGACCTGGCGGCTGGCCGCCCCCTCGGAAACCCGTTGCGCGACCACGGAGCCTGGGTGCGAGCGGTGGCGTGCACCGTGGTCGACGGAAGGCCAGTCGCTGTGAGCGGCGGCTCCGACGGGATGGTGCGACTGTGGGATCCCGGTACCCGGATGCAGCTCGGCGCCCCGATCGTTGCCGACGTCAAGGTCGTCACGGCGCTCGCGTGCACGACTCTGGCCGGTCGCGCCGTCGCGGTCGCGGGGGCAGACGACGGCACCGTCCGCCTCTGGGACCTGGACGGACGACGCCTACTCGGAGACCCACTGGCCGGTCACCGGGGTGAGGTACTGGCGCTCGCCTGCACCGTGATCGACAACCGGCCGGTGGCCGTGACGGCTGGTGAGGACGGCACGGTGCGCCTCTGGGACTTGCTCGAGCGCAGCCCGGTCGGTGGCCCGCTGACCGGGCACACCGAACCTGTCCTGGCGATCGCGTGCACGGTGTTGCAGGGCCGTCCGGTGGCCGTCACCGGCGCAGACGACTGCACGGTGCGTCTCTGGGACCTGCGGAGCCGGCGGCCGATCGGTGTCCACCGAGCGGATCACCGCGGCTCGGCGATCGCGGTCACCTGTGCGGAGCTGGACGGGCGTCCGACCGCACTCGTCGGCTGGGGTGACGGGACTGTTCTGCTGCAGGATCTGACCACACGGATGAGTACGGTGGTCCCGACCCCCGCCGACGTCTTCGCCCTCGCACTGGCCGAGGACGGGAGTCTGGTCGTCGCCGGGGGATTCGAGGTCATCGTGATGGAACGGGGGGTGGCGCGGTGAGGCGGGTGCTCGGGGTGCACGGAGTCGGCAACTTCCGGCCAGGCGAGTCTGCGCGGGCGGCGGCGGACACCCTCGCCGTCATTTGGCACGCAGCCCTGACCGCCGGATCCGACGCGGCCGGGCCCGGACCCGCGGGTGTCGACGTGGCGGTCGCTTACTACGCCGACCTACTGCGGGAGCCGGGGCGCCAGGCGGGCGCGCCGACCCTCGAGGACCTGGACGCGTTCGAGCAGGAACTGCTCCAGGTTTGGGCGGGCCACCTCGGCCTGCCTGAGGGAGTGGCGGCTGGCCGGGCGACCGCCCCGGTGCGCCAGGCGCTGGCCTGGCTCGCCGAACGGCGCGGCCTGGGGCGCGTGGCCACGGAGTGGTTCGTTGCCACCTTCTTCCGCGAGGTGGCCGCCTACCTGCGGGAGAGCGATGGCGCAATCCGGTGCCGGGTCCGCGAGCGGATCGCGGCGGCGATCGACGCCCATCGCCCCCAGGTGGTCATAGCCCACTCCCTCGGCTCTGTCGCCACCTACGAGGCGCTCTGGGCCCACCCCGGCCATGAGGTCGACCTGCTCGTGACCGTCGGCTCGCCGCTCGCCCTGCCGCACGCTGTCTTCCCCCGCCTTCAGCCGCCGCTGGGGGACCGGGGCCGGCGCCCACCAGGCGTGCGACGGTGGGTCGATCTAGCGGACCCCGGCGACCTCGTTGCGCTGCCGCCGGGAGGCGTCGAGGCACGGTTCGAGGGGGTGGAGCCCAGCCCTGGCGACCGGACTATCCACGCCTTCGACTTCCATCAGGTGAAGAACTACCTGGCGTCCCCGTGCATGGCTACGATCCTTAGGAAGTCCGGCGGTGGTGGCCAGTGATGCAGTGGTGGATATGACGTGGGGGCGTGAGGCCGCCTCGCAATGACGGCCGCGGTTAGGTGCTGACTCCGAAGGTGTGGCGGAACGTCTCGGAGTCGGGCTGTTTCGACAGTCTCGCTCGTGAGCTGCCATCGGTGCAGGACGTCGACGGTGTGTCATCGGGCCCAGGAGACGGCGTCCGGTGTGGCTGCGAGGTGAGATCGCTGATTGGTGGATTGCCTGAATCACGGGGATGCCACCCTCAGCGGGGACGGCTGGGCGGGTGAGCACCGGGGCCGATCGTCGCCGCTGTGGCAGTCTCAGGGCTCGTCGAGACAGCCAGTGGCTGCTACTCAGCCGGGCGGGCGGTCGGCCGAGATCGCTGCTTGGTGGCGATGACGTAGACGCTTCCCCAACGGCGCTTTGGGTTGGCGATCTGAGGGTCGAAGGTCCACGGCTCGACGGTGGCGAAGTCGGCCTCGGTGAAGAGCTGGACGAGCTTCTCGTAGTCGTAGGCCCAGAGGTGCGGGGTGTACTTGGGGTCGTCGTCCTGGTCGCGGAAGACGAGGTTGACGAGGTCGAGCTGGGTGTTGATGTCGTTGCGGCAGTCGCGCTTGGCATACCAGCGCTCGACCATCTCGTCGGCGGGGTGCAGCGGTCCGGGGTACTGGCTGAGAGCAAAGGCGGCGTCGGGGACGCCGGTGATGATCTTGCCGCCCGGTGTGAGTGCGCGGTGAGCCTCGCGGACGTAGTTCTTGGCGGAGCGGGGGTAGTCGATGTGCTCCAGGAAGTGCTCGGAGAAGATCAGCTCGACGGTGTCGTCGTGCAGGGGGATGCCTTCGCGGACATCCCAGAGCAGGTCGGCCGGCGGGACGGCGTCGATGTTGAAGAAGTCCTCGATGCGGTGGGTTCCGCCGCCGATCTGGACCTTGGTGGGCTTTTGGTCGATGCGGCTGTCGGGCCAGGCCCGCTGGCTGGCGTGGTGATAGCCGTGGAGTTCGATCTCCCAGGCCGCTGTGCGGAGTGATCGGGCCAGGCCGTGGGTGGTGGAGGGCGCGCTCAGTACGGCGTCGATCTGCTCGCCGAGGAGGTCGACGGAGGGCATGCCGAAGTAGCTCATGGCGGGGCTCCTGGGAAGAAGAGGCAGCAGAGCAGCTGTTGGTGAAGGTTGCAGTGGTTACGCGGCGCTGGGCGCCGGGGCGGTCCACTGGTTGTTGCGCATGAGGGTGTACTTGATGTCCACCAGCCGCGGGGCGATGGTCAAGGAGAGCTGCTCGGCCGGGTGGAGGTGGCCGGCGTCGTCCTGTTCGGCGCGCCAGACGCGGTAGTCGAGGTTGGGGTAGGCCGGGTTGATGCCGATCTCGCCCTTGGGCATCGTGCCGTTGAACGGGGCGACGATGTCCATGTGGTTCCAGTAGTTCCAGGCTTGCAGGGCCTTGTACTGGTCGAAGTAGAAGTAGAAGTCGGGGTAGCGGCCGAAGGTGCGCAGTTCCCGGTGGATGAGGTGGCCCAGCAGGGGGCCGAGCTGCGTGGAGAGGGCGTCGAATTCCCAGCGGGTGTGGTGCCAGGCTTCCGGAGCCTCCCCTGGAACGAAGAGCCGAGCTGCGATGAGGTGGCTGATGCGTTCGACCAGGTAGCCGGTCGCATGGTTGATCTCGATGGTCGGGTCGACCTGGTGAATGAGGTCGGCCAGCTGGCTGGGCCTGGGGCGGAACCTCGCGAGGTCGAACTTGCCCGCCATGTTCGGGTAGGAGGCGAAGAGCATCTCCTTGTAGAGCCAGTTGTTCAGCTCTCCGATGTCGGCCAGGCGTCGCGTGTGCTGCGAGGTTGAGTGGAGCATCAGGTACTCCGCCAGCGCCTCGAAGTACAGATAGCCGAGGATCGGTAAACGGGGGATGGTCTCGTCGAGCAGGCCGAGGAAGGGCCTGGCAGCGATGTCGGTGCCTCGGTAGGCCACGGCCGCCGCGGTGGCGAGGAAGGCGGCAGAGTTCTTCACCCTGGCCACGACGGTCTCGCGTAAGCGGTGGCGCTCGCTCTTGCTCAACAGGTATTCGAGGTGGCAGTAGATCCGTAAGTGGATGAGGCCCAGCCGGAGATAGTCCACTCCCGCCAGGCCCTGGTACGCCTGCGGTGGGGTGTTGATCTCGAAGATCAGTGGGGTGGGTACGCGGTCGGTGACGCCGAGTTTGGCCAGGAAGGCCGGCGCCTCCTTGGTCAGGACGTACGCAGCCAGGTTGTGCATCCGCAGGCCCCGGTCCGTAGCCGTGAGCGGGGCACAGTAGATGCTCCCGACGAGGCAGCCGCCGGACGGGTAGAGGACTCCTTGCTCGTTGATCTGTTCGAGGGCGTGGGTGACGTGGAGGAGGTGCAGTCTGCTGTTGCCGTTGAGGGCGTCGAAGAGGGAGTTCTGGCGCAGCAGGCGCCCGTTCGGTGTGGCGGCGAGCCGCTCGTCCCAGCTTGCCGACTGCCGGGCCAGCGGGTCATTTGTATCGGCAGGGCTGGGGAAGAGGGTGGTGTCGTAGAAGGCGTGGGCGTCGGCCCAGAGGTGGTAGGCGTCGAGGAAGTCCATGGTCACGCCAGCTCCTTCTCTGCAAGCGCGTACAGGACGGCCGCCGGGCTGTGGGCGCCGGCAAGGTGGGCCTTCTCGGAGATGCTCACGAGGTCGAAAGCGAGGCTGCGGAACGTGTCGAAGGCGGGCTCTTTGACGTGCTGGGCGTTCGGCCACCATCTGGTCTTCGGCAGGCGGTAGCGGTCCAGGGCGTCGGCGGCTTTCACCACGTCGCAGATGATCTGGCTGCGCAGGTAGTCGGCCTGGTCGTCGGGGCTGAATGCGCCGTAGGGCACGTCGTGCAGTCGTATGGCGGTGGCGGCCCTTGTGACGCGGCGCGGTGTGGCCGTGAGGTCGAAGCGGCCCCAGACGGTGTCCGCATTGGCGGCGAGCCATATCGCCGCGCGTTCCCCGTGTCCGCGGTCGTCCTTGTCGTGATGGCGCTGGCAGTCGTGGACGGCGGCGGCAACGATGGCGGTGGTGGTGTCGGCATCGTCCAAGCCATTCGCCTCGGCGAGGATGGCGGCCAGTGCTGCGGTGCGCATGGCGTGCCGAACGCCGTGGATCGAGTCGTACAGCCGGGGCTCGGCCATCCAGTCGCGTGGTAGCCCGGTCCGCCGCAGGAGGTACTGCGCGATCGGCCGAAGGGCCGGTTGCGGTGAGGGCTGGAGGTCAGGCCGACTGGTGGTGATCCAGTCGATGGTGGCCCGGTCCATGTACTGGTGGAGTGGTAGCTGCCCTCGGGCAGCAAGGTCGATCAGGCTTGCGGTCGTTGGGGTCGTGCTCATCAGTGCCCACCCCCTCGGTGGTCTCCGCGGTGACGTGCTCCTATCGGATGGGCGCGGCCTGCCGCTCGCGCTCCTTGCGTTCCTTCTCAGCGGCTTCGAAGGCAGCGGTGAACTCAGCCAGCTCCTGCTCGGTCATCAGGGTGACGCCCAGCTCGTCGGCGACGTCCGTGATCTTGGCGGCTGCCTCGGCATGAGCGGCGTCGGGGGCGCCGTCGTCCAACAGGACCTCGAATTCGGCGTGGTAACCCCATGCCTCGCTCCACTTGACCGCGATCTCGACGCCGTCGAAGCGGAAGTTGTGCCGAAGGTTGGACGCCTCGTGCATCGCTCCCTCGAACCCGAGAGCGTTGAACAGCTTCACCGCGGCCTCCACGTCGGCCGGGGCGATGGTGAACTCGGTCTCCGCGAATGCGGCGCCCTGGCCGATTTTGCTGCCCTTGAGGGTGATCTTGGCGGTGCCGGCAGCCGTGTTGTCGGTGACCTTCAGCAACTGGTCCGGCAGTACGTAGAAGTAGATGTGCTTGTCGTCGGGCCCCAGGTCCTCGCCGTCCCTCTTCAGACGGTCGACGAGCTGGTCACGGGCCTCCTTGTCGAAGCGGGCACGCATCTCGATCTCGATGGGCATGGGGGTATCGCCTCCTGAATCAGGCATGACGGAGCCAGCCGGACCGGCGCCAAGGGGGTGGGTAGCCGGTTCGGGCGGCTGCTGCTTCTGCGGTTGTGGGTCAGGGGCGGGGCGGTGCGGCCGTCACTCGGCCCGGCTCACCACCCCGCCGGATGGATCACTGGTCAGTCCAGGTCGCCGAAGCGTTCCCGGACCACGCCCTCGTGCAGGTAGGTCGGGAGCTGGACTCCCCCCACCGAGGTGCGGCTGGTGGCCACCTGCTCTTCGGTGTCGCTGGGGAAGCCCTCCAGGAGTCGCAGGCACTGCTGCACCCACTCACGGGACTTGGGCCGGTCCCCCAGGTCGCGGTGGCGTACTGCCAGGGCGTACGCGGTCTCGGTGGCGGCCCACCGGTCTGTCGTCAGTTCGCGCTGGAAGATGGACTCCAGCTCCTCGGCGGAGGCCAGGCGGGTCTGGATGGTCATGGATTCCCCTCTGAAGTTCGGTCGTGCACTGATGGTGCTCAACGCATCGGCGCCCCCGCGGTGACGCCGTAACCCGCCGCTAGTACGTGTAGATCTCCGCGAGGGTCTTGTAGTCGTGCAGCTCGTCCTTGTCGAACCACAGCTCGACCTCCTGCTGCGCTTCCTCCTTGTTGCCCGAGGCGTGCACGAGGTTGGCCACGGCCTTGCCCGAGGCGATGCTGCCCGCGGCGCTGTAGTGCGAGAAGTCGCCTCGCACCGTCCCCGCCGGCGCCTGGTTCGGGTACGTGCTGCCGACGATCTTCCGCACCGTGGCGATGGCGTCGAACCCTTCCAGCACCAGCGCGATGACCGGCCCCTGCTGCATGAACGTCGACGTGACGCGGTAGACCTCTGACCCCAGCCGCTCCTCAAGGTCGAAGTAGTGGCGCCGGGTGAACTCCTCGTCCATCCACTTCATCTTGGTGCCGACGATCTTCAGTGCGGCTTCCTCGAAACGGGTGATGATCCTTCCCGCCAGGCCACGCACGAGCGCATCGGGCTTGAGCAGGACGAGCGTGCGCTCAACGGGGTGTGCCTGATCCTCAGCCATGGAGTCCCTTTCGGCTTGTATGCACGGAGTTTGACGGCGGATCAGCCGCCAGGTAGCTGAGGTTACCGGCGCCCACTCGCTCGACCGGACGCTCGGACCTTCCCTCGGATGGCGGACACCGGAAGGCGGCACGATGGGGCTGAAAGTAGGGACCCATTTCAGCCAAGTCCCATGGCATACCTACTCGTTGGGGGTGTTCACCTAGACTCTCCTTTTGGTCGACCGGCGCTCTTGCGCACAGGCGGATTGGCCGCTCAGGGCGTCTCCCGCGGCTCACTCCGCCCTGGTGACCATCATTCTTCCGAGTCACCTACGGGACGGCCATGAACCGCCAGTGCAGCCGGAGTGCACCTTCGGTGCGCGAGTTCCTGCACAGAGAGCGGGGCGAAGGAGGAGGGCGGACGTGGATGTGATCGAGGTCTGGAGCGGCCGCCACGCCTGCCTGCTGCAGTCCGCCCTGCGCCTCACCAATGAACAGTTCGCGGCCCGGCTCGGCATCGCCGTACGGACGGTGGCGGCCTGGCACGCCGACCCAGCCGTAGTGCCGCGCAAGGAGATGCAACAGCTCCTCGACACCGTCCACGAGAAGGCCCCGCCAACAGCACGACAGCGGTTCGCGCTCCTGGTCTCCGGTGAACGCGGCTCGTCCGCACCGGGCCCAGCAGGTGCGCAAGCCCTGCGCGTCGCGATCGCCGTGGTCATACGTGACAGCGAGGTGCTGCTGGTCTGCCGGCGAGACGATGACGCAACGGGCCTCAGCTGGCAGTTCCCGGCAGGCGTGATCAAACCAGGCGCCAGGGCCGAGACGGCGACCGTGCGGGAAACGCTGGACGAGACCGGAGTGCACTGCGCGATCCGGCAGCAACTCGGAAACCGGCTCCACCCGGTGACCGGCGTCCTGTGCGAATACTTCCTGTGCGAGTACCTCGCGGGCCAGGCCACCAACTCCGATGCCGTCGAGAACATCGACGTGATGTGGGTTCCCAGAAACGCGGTGACCCGTTTCATCCCCGTCGATACGATCTTCCCACCCGCGCTTGCCGTCCTGGAGGAGCAGACGTGACGCAGCAGACAGCCGATGAGCGACCCGGCATTGCAGCGGCCATCATCGTTCACGAAGGACGCGTTCTGATGGTCCGGCGCCGGGTCAGTGAGGGGAAGCTCTCCTGGCAATTCCCGGCCGGCGAAGTCGAGCCCGGTGAAACCCGCGAGGAAGCCGCCGTGCGGGAGACCAAGGAGGAGACCGGACTGAACGTCTCCGCCGTCAAGCTGCTGGGCGAGCGTGTCCACCCGGCAACGGGCAGGCTGATGTCCTACACCGCCTGCGAAGTGGTCAGCGGAACCGCGCATGTCGCGGACACCGAGGAACTGGCCGAGCTTGCCTGGGTGGCTCACGGGCAGATCCCCGACTACGTCCCGTACGGACTGTTCGGGCCGGTGCAGGAGTACCTGGATGCAGCTCTCGCCAGCTAGTCGGCGACCCTACGTTGTCTCCTGCGTACGGCCTGAGAGGCGACACAGGAAAGCCGGATGTCCTCCTTCGAGACGAGCGGGAAGGACATCAGCCGTGCCGTGTCTGAACTGCATGACTTCTGCCAACAGCTTGGACTCCCCGCGTGAGCGATCAGCCTGAACAGCAGACCAAGAAGCGGTTCCTGTACGTCGTCGTGTGCGCGGCCGGAATCGCCGGTGACGTTGGCAAGCTGATCACGGCTGCCCAGGAAGCGCACTGGGACGTCGGCGTCATTGCCACCCCACAGGGACTCGGCTTCATCGACGCCAACGCCGTGGTGGCCCAGACCGGCTACCCCATCCGCTCGGCCTGGCGCTCACCCGGCGACCCCCGCCCCCTGCCGCCCGCCGACGCCATCGCGGTCGCGCCGGCCACGTTCAACACGATCAACAAGTGGGCGGCCGGGATCTCCGACACCCTCGCGGTGGGCATCCTGTGCGAGGCGTACGGCTTCGGTATCCCCACTGCGGTCCTGCCGTACCTGAACTCGGCCCAGGCTGCCCACCCCGCGTACCGGCAGAGCTTGGGCCGGCTGCGCGAGATGGGCGTCCTGATCGGTGGGTACGAGCCTCATCCGCCGAAGGCCGGCGGCGGGGCCGACCGCTTCCGGTGGGAGGAGGCGCTGGAACTGCTCACCCCGACGGTGCCGGGGCGGCCGTGATCAACGGCGTCGCGACCGGGGCGTCTTCAGGCGGACGGCTGCCGCTGCGGCAGGAGGAGCAGCGGGACTGCTCCGCGGACGCTGCGGCCGGGGCGCGGGCGTGGTGATGTAGCCGAGGTGGTGCAGCCGCCAGACCAGGACATCGCTGATCGACTCAGCACTGTCGAGTTCGCGGGACGAGGCGGCTTGGGTCAGCAGGGCGGCGGTGTCATGACCGGCGCGCTCGGCTTGGTCGAGGACAGCAGTCAGCGCGTCACTGCCAGGCTCGACGTGCAGACGGTCGGCGAGGTGGGGGAGCACAGCGCGGATCGTGGCGGCGTGGTGACTCCGGGCCGAGGCGGGCAGACGTTGTCCATAGGTGCGCATGGCGGCCAGTGGACCGGCGGCGGTTGCCTGGTAGGCCGTGCGTAGGCGGTCTGCGGCCCGCTGAGCGGCCTCGGCCTGTTGGGCATGGCCTCGGGCGGCGTGCCAGCGGGCAGCGGTGATGACGGCCAGGAACATGACGTCGAGGACCACGGCAGTGGCGGCACCGTCCTGACCGCGGCCGAGGGCGGGCCCAGAGTGGACGATCTGGTTTGCCGCGCGGCGCAGGGCGTACATCTCCTCGTTCTTGGCGCGGATGTGGGAGCGAGAGGCGCGCTCGAAGTACCGAGCGGCTTCTCGCAGTTCTGCCTGTGTGGGGCCGAGCGAGGTTTGGGCGAGGGCGTCGAGGACCTCGCCGACTCCGATCAGCTGGGCCGCTGTCGCGCTGTCGTCGTCGGACGACATCGACGCCAGTGCGGAGCCAGTGGCCTCGGCGGCGAAGTGGCGGGCGCGGACGAGTGCGGAGGCTGCGCTGCGTTCCAAGACTGCGGGAGGCTCGGACATGTCCGTCGTGGCCGTCAATCGCTTTCGGATGCTGGGCAGGGACAGGTCCGGGGCGAGTTTGGAGCCGGAGAACCAGACGGGTTCGTTGTCTTTGTTGCGGTCGCCGACCATGGCGACCGAGTAGCCGAGCACGTCGCCGGAGGGCGCGATCCGCTTCTTGACGCGTACGCCTTCGGCGGCGAGCCGGTCGAAGAACTCGCTCTCGTCCATGGCCCCGGCCAGCGCCCGATGGACGCGGTCACGAAGGAGGTCACGTGAGGTGGCGTCCTGGCCGAGGCGTTCGGCCTTGTGGCGCTCGGCGCTGGTGGGGCGTTTGGCGGCAGTACCGTCACCGGGCGCGATGCGGCGGAGGCCGTAGTCGGCCTCGATGCGGCGGGCCTCGGCCTGGGCGCGGCGGGCTTCGTTATGGAGGCGTGGGCGGCGGCCGTCGTCGCGGACGAGGGTGGCGATGATGTGGATGTGGTCGTCGGCGTGACGGACGGCCGCCCACCGGCAGGCTTGCTCGTCGCCGTCGGGGGCGATGCCAGTGGCGGCGACCGTGCGGCGGGCGATGGCGGCCCAGTCTTCGTCGGACAGCACCGGGTCCTCGGGGCTGGCCCGCACGGAAATGTGCCACACGTGCTTGTCGGGGCGACGGTTCTTGGACAGGGCGTTGACGGGCTGGTCGAGCAGGCGCTGCAGCTGCTCATAGGTGGCGCTGAGGTCGCGGCCGGGATCCGGGGTGAGCGGGTCGAAGGCCGCGACCAGGTGCGGGTCGATGTGCTCCTCGTGGGTGCCGGGGCCGTAGAGGTAGCGGATCAAGCCGATCGTCTCGCTGCCGCGCTTGTGGATGCTGGGGATCACGCCGACTCGCCGCCGTCGCGGTGGGCGAGAAGGGCGTCGGCGGCTTCCTCCATGCGGCGGGCCGCGTCGTGGACTGCCCTGGCGGTGGCGTCGAGGTGGGGTGCGTCGGCGCCGGAGTTGAGGGCCTTGGCGACCTGGTTGAAGAGGCCGTGGATGCGGCCCAGGTGCCGGCGGGCGGCGAAGATCTCGTGGATGACTTCCCGTTCGGTGGCGATCTCGGCTGTGGTGCGGGTCAGGTCGCGGGCAGCCTTGTCGACGGCGTAGGCGAGGAAGGCGGCGTTGGTCATCTCGCAGTGGGCGGCTGCGGCGGTGAAGTGCGCGTACTCGGGCTCGTTCATGCGGCAGCTGGGCTGATGCAGACGCTTGAGCGGCTTCGGCTGACGGGCGCGCTGACGCTTCGGCGAGAGGTTCTCGGCCTGCCGTCCCTCTCCAGGCTGCGGTCCGCCCTCGGCCGCAGCTTGCCGGTCCGGTGCCCCCCGGCGCCGGTCCGCTCCAGCCACCCCCGGGGCGGGAGACCCGGGAGCATTGCTCCCGGTACAACTTGCTGCGCTGGTGGTGCTGTTGCGGTCTTCCTGGCTGTCGTTTTGGGAGGTGGCCTCGTGGTTCGTGTTGTGCACTGAGTTCTTTTCCATGGGGTGAGTTGGGTGTGGACGGGCGTTGCGGTGGCATGGTCCGTGTCCGCTGGCCGGTGGGGGACGCGCAGGGAGCCATGCGGCGCTCGGCCTCTGACCGTGGTTCGCAGCGCGTGTCGAGGCTGCTCGTCCCGAGGTCGGTCTGGCATTGCGAGGGTCGGGGACCGGGGACCGGGCGGGGTCGCTCCCCTGATGGTTGGCCCTGAGGCCGGGCCCGGCCCCCGTTTCGGCGCCGGGGTGGTCTTGGTCCCCAACGGATCGGTCCCCGGCTCGGTGTGTCGCAGGGTCCTGGTCCCCCGTTGTTGGGGACCGAGTGAGGACGGTCCCCGATGCTCCCGGTCCCCGGGGGATCGGGATCGGGATCGGGACAGTTCCGTGGCGCGCTGAGCAGCGGTTTTGCAGGTGACGGTGCTGGACCCGCGTCACTGCTGGCCTTGGGGACCGTGCTGCACGGTCCCTTCTCTCGATGTTCGCGCGGTCCCCGGTCCCCGGTCCTCGGTTTCGGTGAGCTCGGTCCCCGTGCGGGTTCCCGTCGAGGACCGCGTCGGGACGGTCCCCGACGGGACCGACTGTCGGGCTGTCGCTGGGGACCGGGGACCGGGGACCGTGTGGAGCCGTCGGCTGAGGCGGTCCTGTGCGTGCATCCGGTCGGGGACCGACGGGCTGCCGGTCAAGCGGACCTTGCCCTGCTCTCCCTCCTCGCGTGCCATGCCTCCCGGGGCAGAGACATGTCAGTGGTGGCCGGCGCTGGGGCGGCGCGTGACCATCTGCTGCACGAGCCGCGACGCAGCTGCGGGCCGGTGCCCACGGATGCTCGCGCGATGGCCACCGACATCCGGTGGGCGATCAGCCGCCACGCCGGCTCCAGCGCCGCTCGGGCCACGGAGGCGACTGCGCGACGTTCCAAGGCACGGCGGGTTACTCCGTTTCCGCCGGTTCGTCGAGGGCGGCGAGGAGGGCTGCGGTGTGTGCTTCGGCGCGGGTCATGCCGCCCGCTGAGGTTGAGGTGGGGGCGCCGCCGGGCAGGGCGCGCAGATGCGGGTGCCCGGGGGTGGGGGTGCGTTCGCGGGCGATCCAGGCGCGCCAGTCGGCGGCCCACGCGGCGGCGGTGCGCGGTATCCCGACCGCTCGGTAGGAGCGCCACTTCTCGTCGGCGGTGCGCAGGGCGTGCTCGCCGAGCCGGGCGAGGTGCCCCTGGTGCTGCAGCCACGCCCGGGTGTCCTCGTCGATCTGCCATTGGGTGGCGGGGATGAGTGGGGCAGAGCTGCTGCTCTTACCGTTCACCTTCGGTTCTCTACTGTTCTGGGGGTCGGAATCCGTGCCCCCTGAGGGTTGGGTTCCGTGCCTCCTGGGGGCTGGATTCCGTTCCCCGGGGTCAGATTCCGGTCCCCCTTCGAAGGGGGCGGCAGGGTCGGATTCCGTCCCCTCGGGGGTTGGAATCCGTTCCCCCTGGAGAGTCGGATTGCGGCCCTCCTCGATGGCTTGGTCGGCGAGGAATCGGGCGGCGGCCGGGAGGTGGTAGTAGGTCTCTCCACGGGGCCCCTTACGGCCCATCAGCTGCTCCAGCTCGCCGGTGGCGAGCAGCTTGGCCAGGGCGTCGCGCACGGCGGTACGGGAGGCGTTCGCGCGCCTCATGAGGGTGGGCAGGGACGCGTAGGCGACGCAGCTGCGGTCTACGCAGCGGTCGGCGATCAGGGTGAGGACCATGCGGGCGGTGCCCTTGCTGGTGCTGTGGTCCCACACCCATTCGCGGGCGGCGTGGCTCATCGGGTGATGGCTCCTTGGTCGGGGGAGGGGAGGCGCGGCGAGCCCTCTTCGGGCGAAGCGCAGGAGGGGGCGGCAGACGGTTCTGGCCCGAACGTGCTGGGAAGGGCCGCGGAGGCAGAAGGCGGGTTCGCCGGCTCCCGGATTGGCATGCCGGAATCTCTCATGTCCCTGAGCTGGCAGCCCGGGGCGGATATCCAAGACAGCCACAACGACGTCGCGCAAGTCCAGTATTCCGCTGGGAAATGAGGAAGCTGGCAGCGAACGCGTTCTGAGCGGCGGTTCCAAAACGATAGACCCGGATTGGCCGTTGCCGAAATCAGTTAGGCGCCAAGTAGAGCCAGAAGGATCACATCGGGAAACCGTTGACCCCCGTTGTGGCGCAAGCTACAACACAACACCCCGCGTCAGAGAGCTTTTTGATGGCCAGCACGGCAATAGCCGCCGATGCCCAGAACCCGGTTCGGAGGTCACTCCCGGTCGCGCGCCGGGCGAAACGTAGACGACGATCGGCTGTTAACCAAACCGGCGATCGCGAGTTACAACTGATCCCATGGCAGTGCGACCTCTTGAAACCGGCGCAGCAGGAAAGGGCGTCGCCCGTGCCATCGTGCGCGCCCGTGCCGCCCGCGGCTACTCCCAGCGCCAGCTCGCCGCCCTCGGCCGGCCCATGGCCGCCACTGCTCTCTCCCGCATCGAACGCACGGTCCGGCGCTGCGGCATCGACGACTTCGTTGCCATCGCCACCGCACTCAGAGCCTCCCCACACACCTTCCTCGCCAGCTCTTCGAGAGACCGGGGCCATGCGGAGCGGGCGGAAACATAGCCGACGATCGCCGGTTGGCCAAACCGGCGATGCTCCGCATCATTGAATATCCCGGCACCTCGGCGTGCCGTCTTTTGGTAATCCGCTCTTTCCATGCGAGGAAACCCTTTGCCCCGACCTCTCATAAGCCCTGCCCGAACCCCCCTCGACAATGAGGAGGCGGGGCGCTGATGAATGGCTCCAGTCGCTCGCGCGACAAAATGACCGTGGGTGAACTCTGCGCCGAGCTTCAGGTGTCGCGGTCCACCTTTTACGACTGGCGTCAGAAAGGCCGGGCGCCACGATGCGTGAAACTTCCCAACGGGAGCCTGCGCATCCGCCGCAGTGACCTTGAGAACTGGCTCACCGACTGCGAGGCCAGCGCGTGACAAACCGGTCCTTCAAGGTCCGCTTCTACAAGACGGAGGTCTACAAGGGAAAACGTGGCACGACCTACACCGTGCGCTGGTCGGTCAACGGGAGGCGGCATGGCGAGGCGTTCAAGACTGCCGCCTCGGCCGATTCCTTCCGCGCCGTGCTCCTCGTCGCCGCCAACAACGGAGAACCGTTCAACCAGGACACCGGCAGGCCGTCGTCGCACGCGGCGCCCGCGGCCGAGGTCACCTGGTACGACTTCGCCCTGCGCTACGTGGACATGAAGTGGCCCCGCATCTCGGCGAACAACCGCATCAGCACAGCCAAGGCCCTGACCAAGGCGACGCTCGCGCTCCTGCGAACCGAACCAACCCAGTACGACCCTGTCGAGGTCCGCAAGGCCCTGCGCGAGTACGCCTTCAACAAGAACCGCCGGGACGAGGCATCCTCCGAGCTACGAGCCATCCTCGCCTGGATTCGGCGCAACTCGCTGCCGATGAGTGCCTGGGAGGATACCAAGCACGTCGACGCCGTGCTCCACGCCCTCGACACCCGACTCGACGGCACGCCCGCTGCCGCAAGCTCCGCCAAACGCTATCGCCGCGTCCTGCGCCATGCCATCCGCCAGAACGTCCTGGCGGACAACCCGTTGCCCAAGGGGAGGGACGAGAACGCCGCCCCGAAGACCTCCGGCGCAGTCGACAAGCGCTCCCTCCTCAACCCCGGGCAGGTGGCTGCCTTGCTCGTCCGGATCGCCTCCCGCCCGCGCACCGGCCACCGGCTCACGGCCTTCTTCGCGACGCTCTACTACGCCGGCCTCCGCCCCGAGGAAGCGGTCGCACTCCGCGTCGAGGACGCCGTTCTCCCTTCCACCGGTTGGGGTGAACTCCGGGTGCACACCGCAGCGCCCGAGGTCGGCAAGCAGTGGACGGACGACGGCGAGGTCCACGAGACCCGGGACCTGAAGGGGCGTGCGTCAGGGGACACCCGCACAGTGCCAGTACACCCCGCCCTCGCATCGATCCTCCACACACTCGTCGCCCAGGACCAGCTCACCGCGGGAGATCTCTTCTTCCCCGGTGAGAAGGGCGGCCTGCTCGCCGGCTCCGTCTACCGGCGAGCCTGGGACAAGGCCCGTAAGACAGTCCTGACCGAGCGCGAGTACAGCTCGCCCGTTGGCAAGCGGGTATACGACCTCCGCCACACCTGCCTGACAACCTGGCTCAACCACGGCATCCCGCCGGCACAGGTCGCTGAATGGGCAGGCAACAGCGTCCCGGTGCTGCTTTCCACTTACGCGCGCTGCATCACCGGACAGACCGTTGAACTACAGCAGCGCATCGAGGGGCCTCAGAAGCTCCCGGATGCGCCACTGGTTCCAGGCCCCGGGGGCTCGCTCCTTCCGCCGCTCCCCAGGGCGCCGGGCCGCGCCCGCTGATTGCGACGGTGACAAGACACAGTGGGTGAGGGCGACCTATGGCCACCTGGGCGGGCTATGCGGGGAGGTCGCCACTCAATTAGGCGCAGCCCCTACCGCGGCACGGTCACCGCCATAAGTTTGCCGTCCCCGAGGTGGAGCCAGCCCCGGCCAGGAGTGAGAGGGCGGCCGACAACGGAGTCTCCCGTCTTGATGCCGATCCAATCACCAGCATGTCGATCCTGAGGAGACAGCAGGAGGCCGCGGTGGGCTCTCTTCGCTTTGCCAAGCCATGGGGAAGTCGGCCCGAGCTTGTCTTCATCGCCTGCCAGGACCAGCGCTGTACCCTCTTCGAAGCCATGCTCTAGCAGGTTCCGCAGCACACGTCGGGCATCGCACTCGCCCAAGACCTCCGCGTCGTCCATCACGACAACGACCGGCTCCTCAGCGGACGCCACTGACAGAGCCTCCTCGAGTTCGTCGTGGCCGAGGTCGTCTTGATCGAAGCAAGCAATCACGCCGTCCCGATCGGCCAACTCTCGTAGAGGCGACGGCCTGGGCGTGGCTAAGGCGAGCTGGGCGCCAGATGCGAGGAGAGAGCACGCGATGTTCACCAGTGCCGTGGAGCGACCTGACTTTGCGGGCCCGGCCACAACGAACGCGGGGGCAGTGCCGGAGCCCAGATCAGGGCCATATGCGGCCAGGTGGTCGCCCCCGACACCCGCAAGTGCCCACAACCTCGGTGCCGCCGGATCGCGCATGGACCACGCTTCATCGAAGCTGATGTCGGACGGCAACGAGGCAGAGCGTTTCTGCACCTCCAACGCGTCATGGGCTGCGTCCCACAGGCCGAGCAACAGGACGTGATCCTCTTGCCGCAGGCTCGCCATGTGGGAGAACGCGACAAGTGCCTCCCGATCGGGCAGCTCATCGTGGGTGTACCAGCGGATCCAAACATCCGACGAGATCCCTGTCTGCTCCTCCATCTCAGTGAAGGACCACTTGCGCTTCAGTCTGTGTCCGTCAAGGTGGCGATGCAGCGTGACCAGCTCCAGCCGCGCAGGGGAGCGGTCCACCTCGAACTCTCTGCTCTTCACACCGTAGAACGTCGCGTTCGCTGGCCGTTGCTCCTCTGCGGCGTCAGCCATCCTGACGAAGCCTTCGCTACGGCGAACTACACCAAGGAAGACTCTCAACGCGTCCTTGTCGTGCCACAGAGCCTGCGCCGCGTTGAGGATCAGTCCCTTCAATGACTCATGCGCGTAGTTGAACTGCGTAGAGGCTTGGCTGGCGTTGGTCGACGGCCCCGTGCCGGCTGGTGGCTCTTCTGCTGCCCGCCCACTTGGGGCCCCGGTGTTCTGCTTCGGCAAGCCCTCGGGAGAGGCAGTCGCGTCGTTCACGTCACCATCTCCGGCGGATGCTGTGGTATCTGCCGGAGGGTGTACTGATGCTTGGGCGACCGTCTCCCTGATGACCCGCTTCCACAGACCCTTGAAACGGTCAACTTCGCCGTCTACGTCGCTGTGTCGAGCGAATTCGGCCAGGACACGGGCGATCATCTCAAGACGCCCCCACGGCGGTAGGGCTGGCTTCTGGAACGTGTCCAACACTGCTTGGTGATTCACGATCCAGTAGTCCTGCGCGTCCTTCCCGACGCGGTCGCGAATAGCGCGGGCTGACGGGAGTCCCGCGTCCAGCCTCAGATTGTGGAGCTCGTCGTTCAGCTGCTTCAGGTCAGGCTGGTCAGCTAGATCGGGCCTCTTCCACGGCTGAGCGACCACTATCTCTGCCCCCTCCTGGTGCTTCTGCGTCGTTTGTAAATCAGGCGCGTTGGCGCCTGCCCTCACGGGCGTCAGGATCTGTCATGCGTGTCATGCAGCGGCTGTTCTTGGCCGATGCTGTCAGCGATCGTCTTGAGCCGTCAGGGCCGTCCGGGAAGCACCCACGCTGGATGCACAACTCAGTCGGTGCCATACGGAAGGTAGATCCTCATGGAACAGATCAGCGTGCGCCTCGTAGTCCTCCTGCTGGTCGGAGTCCTAGTCGTCGCCCTGACGCTGCATGCACCCGAAGTCGGCGCGGCCTTGGTGGGGGCCACTGCAGTGGTGGCACTACTCGCCCAGCTCATGGGCCGCGAGTGACTCTGCCCGAGCGGAGAAACCTGCAGCCATGGGCCACCTGATCTCCCAATCTGTGGTCCGATACCTTGCGGCTCCACCGAACTCACGGCACATCTGCGGCCTCATGGGACCTGTGGTGGTGGGTCTCAGCCCCGGTGGCGGTGTTCCTCAATGTCGGCCTGATCCAGCCAGTACGCGATGTTGTTGCTGATGGTGGTGGTGATGGGATGAGCAGGGTCTACGAGGCGTCGTGTGTCTGTGAGCATCCGAGTGAGAATGCGGACGGCTTCCCTGGGGTGGCCAGTGCGTCCGCGCCACATCGCGAGCTTGTCCAGTACCGACAATGTGGCGACGTGATCAGTGCCAAGGTGGCGTTCGATGTGCGTCAGCAGGGCCTGGTAGGTGTCGCTTGCCGTCTGTGCATCGCCCGTTTCACCCTGCCAGTGGCCAAGGCTATCGAGAGTCGCCAGGGTTTGGAGGTGGCCAGGGCCCAGGACGCGTTCCTGGTCAGGGAGGAGCTCCTGTAGTGCGGCGATGGCTGCCTGGGGTGCTCCTGCAAAGCCACGCATGACGGCGAGGCTGTGGCGGGTGCTGAGAATCTCTGCGCCTTCTGGCACCAGGCGGCGCTGCTGATCACGGAGGACATCCTCCAGTGCTTGTACAGCCTTCTGGGGCTCTCCTGCCCAGCCCAAGCACAGGGCGTGACTGTGTCGGGAGCTGAGTGTGTCTGGGTGGTGAGGGCCGAGGACTCGGGTTCTGTCGGCGACGACGGCGGCGAGGTTCTCAGATGCGGTGGCTGGATCGATTCTTTCCTGCAAACGGGCGAGGTTGTGGCGCGCGGTGAGCAGCTCGGGATGGTCCGGGCCCAGGACCTTACCCATGTCGGGGATCAGCGCCTGATACCCGTCGATGGCCTTATCCGTCTCGCCCGACGCTCCCTGCCAACGGGCAAGGCTTTGCCTGGTGGTCAGGGTGCGCAGGTGCCGGGGCCCGAGCGCTAGTGTCTGGTCGGGTAGCAACGCTTCGAGCAGGCTGACGGCCTCGGCAGCGTTGCCTGCTTCGCCCAGCCAGCGGGCCAGATTGTGGCGGGCGGTCAGGGTGCCATCGGCATCGGCGCCAAACTCCTCCTCCATGAGGGGGATCAGCCTGCGGTAAGCGGCAGCAGCCTCTGCTGCGTCACCTGCGACGCCCATCCAATAAGAAAGGTTGTGGAGAGTAGCGAGTATCGCCCCGCGGCTCGCTCCGTTGCGCTGCCGGACAGCGAGAATCTCTTTGAGGGCCGCGATGGCGCCGCTTGTGTCGCCCGCCGCACCCCGCTCGACTGCAAGGTTGTGACGAGTCACGAGTGTCTCAGGCGCCTCGTAGCCGAACAACCGGATGTGGTCCGCCTCAAGACTTTCCAGGGTCTGGACTGCTCCGGCATGATCTCCGGCTTGGCTTTGCCAGCGGGACAGCTCGCTTCGGGCGACAAGGGTGTGCTGGTGGTCGGCTCCGAGGTGCCGGTGGGCGAGGGAGCGGAGCGCGTCGAAATGGTCGCGTGCCCAGGAGATGTCGCCGGATTCACCCGTGCTGATGCCCAGCCGGAAGAGGAGGGTGTACGCGGTGTCGTCCTGCCACAGGGGGTGGCTCTCGCCGTCCTGGTCGCGGCGGGCCAGCGAGCGGGCGCTGGCCCGCAGCCGCTGTGCGTGCTCCTGACCGTGCTCGGTGTCGGGCCAGATGTCAAGCAGGGCGTGGGCAGCCGCCGGCAGGACGGAGTTCCTGCGCTGTGTCCGAGTGTCGGGCGATGAACCAGGAGGTTGATGCTCGCGCACGGCACGCTGGATCAGTTGGTGCATGCGGACCAGCCATGCGTCGTCACAGCCCTCGCCCGGGGTGTGATCGATGAGATGGAGTCGGTCCAGCGTTGCCAGGGTGTGCTCGGCCTCGAACTCGTCGACGGGTTGGTCTGCTCTGCTGCGCTCAGTCAGCCAAGCGCGGGCGGCGTCGCTGGTGAACAGAGGGGTGGGAATGCCGGTTGTCCCGTCGAGGACGGCTGCCAGTTCGAGCATTGGCCGGGCCAGCATGCCGGTGTGCTGGTCGGCCTGCTCGACAGAGATGTCCCACAATGCTGCCAGTGAGCTTGTTGCAGCACTGCCGCGCACGGCAGGGATCAGTCGTTCGAGGGTGAGCCGACGGTCCGCGAGCAGGCGTCGGTATCGGGCGATGCTGTAAGAGGCGTTGTAGTCGAGGTATGCGGCGGCCCGCGACAGCGCCAGGGGAAGATGGCCGAGATCGTCGGCGAGTCCCGCCAGCTCCGCGTCCGCACCGACGGACACGGCCCGTTGCAGTGTGTTGCGCAGGTGCGTGAGGGATTCCTCGCGGGTGAAGACGCCAACTGATAGGAACGGATGGCCGCTTGCTGTGGCGAGGTCGCTCTCGCGGCTGCGGGTGGTGACGATGACCCTGCCGCGACCGGCGGTGCGCCGAGGCGGCCATAGTCCCTCCAGCGTGCCGGCGGAGTGCACGTCGTCGAGGACGATGAGCCAGCTGCGATCGGTGATGCGGAGCCAGTTGAGGAACCGTTCTGCGGCAGATGCGCTGTGCTCGCTACTGGGTACCAGCTCGAGCTCGCGGGCTGCTTGGGCATAGGCACCAGTCACGGCTGGCGTGGTGTTCGCCGTCACCCATATCAGCACGTCCACTTCACAGTCTGCCTCGTCGGCGGCACTGCGGCAGTAGTTGGCGGCCAGGCAGGTTTTGCCGACGCCCCCGGTTCCTGTGATCACGTGCCCCCTAACGGCTGCGTCGGCTGCGTCCCCGACGTCACTGTCCTCGGGGCCGTCCAGAGCGCGCGTCAGGACCTCACGATGTGCCCGCTCGACGAGCACATCGGCTGTGTCGGGGACCAGACCAATGCGCAGCGCCCGTGCGCTGCAGGGTTTATCGTCACGCTGCCTCTGCGTGCGGGGCCCGGTCGCCGCACTGTCGCGGCGAGCTGTGGTCCTGCTTCGCTCGGCCGCTCGGCGCAGCTTCTCCCACCGGCTACGGGATCCTGGCCCGGGCCTCGAACCAGCCCGGGTTTCGAGGAGTTCGGTCAGGAAGATGAATGGGCGTCCGGCCCGCGGAACACTCTGAGCGTTGAACCACTCGCTGAGAGTGCTCTTGGTCAGGGCGACGGGAGGCGACTGCCGCTTGCCCTGCTGGATGATCTGACCGAACGAGAGCCCGGATGCTTGCCGACTCGCCCTCAGTTCCTCGGCCAGGCGCGAGGCTGCCGCCGGGACGTCCACCATGCCGTTCCCCGTTCGTTCCGAACCTTCTGCGAACCCTATTCCTTGCCTGTCCGGCCAGCACATACCCGTAGTCCGGCATGAGTTGCTTCTCGCCGAACCCCGATCCGAACAGGTCAGGTGGCGTGTGACCGATCGCTTGGTTGGTCAAGTCCACGGATGGGACAGGCAATGCGCAATCTCTGTCGTAAGGCGCGGTACGTGTGGCGCACGCCAAGGCTTCGGCGGCGCATGGCCGCGCTCGTTGTGCGGTGGATGGTCGGCGTCGTGCTGAGGGAACTGGCAGGTCTCTTGTGGCGGTGGTGGACCGGCCCGTGACGTACCTCGGGGCCGGTTGGTCCACCGACACAGACGGCACGGGTGGGGGGCTGCTCCAGCCGCGGCCCCGGTGTCCGCCGAATCGCTGGGAAGAATGCTGCCCGGTCACGTCCCGCGAAGTGGTGTAGCGATGATGTGGGCTACTCCGCAGTTCCTTGCCCGCGCTGACCCCAGCGCGGGCAGGACGCGGCTGTGAGCGACGCAGACGTGACCGAGGACTTTTGATGACATCCACTGCAGAACCGGTCACCGGAGTGCGGCGATCCGAACCAGGCCCCTGGAAAGGGTCCATCCTTGAGCCGTCGCCGACAGACGCAGTCGAACGCCCTCCGGTCCGCTGGACGGAAGAGCTCCTGATCTGGTGTTTCTCTGTGTCGGAATGGGATCGAATCTTTACCCGGGGGTGCTTGAGGCTGCAGGGTGCTGTTTCAGCTGATGAGCACCAGGCTCCGGGGTGCCAGCCCCGCCGGCACCTCCCCGGGGACATGGCCATGCACGCTGATCACGCCCGTATCCGTGTCCGGCGCTGGACGCTCGTCGTGGCGGCGCCCGCGCGCTAGCGGTAGGACCCGGCTCCGGCCGGGTCCTACCGCTAGCGCCGTCACGAGGAGCAGCGAGCGCGGCCGATGCGTGCCACTCATCCGTTTGCCTCGGGGACGAAGCGCCGACCGGCACCCGGTGAGCCGGGGCGCATCGGGTCAGCGGGCACACCAAAACTTCGGGACGTTTTCGGGAAGAACAGCCGCCGAAACCCGCCCCGGGCCGGTTCCAGCCGGATAAGCCGGGCTGGCCCGGCCTGCTCCGGGACACGTGCGCCAAGGGCAACGAAGGCCCCTGACCAGCAAAAAGACCCTCCCGAAGGAAGGGTCTTGGAGAGCGCCCCCGGCAGGACTCGAACCTGCGGCCAAGTGCTTAGAAGGCACCTGCTCTATCCACTGAGCTACGGGGGCCGGTGTGGGCGTGGATCACGGACCGCGGACCAGGATAGAGGCCCGGGTGCCTCGTCCCGGTTGCTTCACCTCCGTGGCACGTTGTGGAGGTTCGGTGAAGCGGTCCCGATAATCGCAGGCAGGTACGAATCCTGCACCGCTTTTGACGCGCGGCGTGGCGGGTGTTGTGCACTCGTTATGCCTGCGTCTCAGTTGTCGCGAGCGTCTCATGCGCCACTCGTCCCATTCTGTGCGGGTTCTTGCGGCGCGCACGAGGGGTTATACGCTTCAAAAAGCCAACGAAATTGGGCATTCTGCACATGTGGCGACCTTGGACGTACGACCCCGCCTGCTCGACGCACTGTCCGTACTGCGCGACCGCGTCGAAGCCGCACGCTTTCCGCTGCCACTACGGGGCGCCGCCCGTGCCCGGTGCAACCGGGCCGAGCTGCTCGCCCAGCTCGACGACTATGTGATTCCCCGCCTCCGGTCGCCTCAGGCGCCGCTGCTGGCGGTGATCGGCGGCTCCACCGGGGCCGGCAAGTCCACCCTGGTGAATTCGCTGGTGGGGCGGCGGGTCTCGGAGGCCGGGGTGCTGCGTCCGACGACGCGTACGCCGGTCCTGGTGTGCCATCCCGATGACGTCCACTGGTTCTCCGGACGGCGGGTGCTGCCCCAGCTCACCCGGGTCTGGGGGCCCGAGGAGGACGACGGAGCGGAGGGAACTCATCCGGAGCACGAGGAATATGGGGAACGTGGGGAGTGTGGGGGATACGGCGGCGGGAGTGGCCCGGGTAAACCGGGTAAGGGGGGAGCGGCCGGGGGCGGGGAGCCGTTCGCGGTGCGGATCGAGGTGGAGGCGGCGCTGCCCAGTGGGCTGGCGTTGCTGGATGCGCCGGACATCGATTCGCTCGTCGCCCGGAACCGCGAGCTGGCCGCGGAGCTGATCTGCGCCGCGGACGTATGGGTGCTGGTCACGACGGCCGCCCGGTACGCCGACGCGGTGCCCTGGCATCTGTTGCGCGCGGCGAAGGAGTACGACGTCACGCTGGTGACCGTGCTGGACCGGGTGCCGCACCAGATCGCCACCGACATCTCCGGGCGGTACGCGGAACTGCTGCAGCGCGCCGGCCTCGGCCATGTCCCGCGGTTCACCATCCCCGAGCTCCCCGAGTCGGCCGGCGGCGGCAGCGGGCTGCTGCCCGCCACGGCGGTCGCCGGGTTGCGCGAGTGGCTGGAACGGCACGCCCAGGACCCGGCCGCCCGTAGGGCCGCCGCGGACCGTACCGCCACCGGGGTGATCGCCTCGTTGCGCAGCCGGCTGCCCGCCCTGGCCGGGGCCGCTGCCGCTCAGCACGCCGCGGGGCTCCGGCTCGCCGGCCGGGTCGAGGAGGCGTACGAACGGGCCGCCGAACGCGTGCGGAGCGAGGTCGCGGCCGGTGAGGTGCTGGCCGGGGACGCCCGCGCCTACTGGCGCGACCACGGGACCGGCGGCCGGTCGGACGAACTGCTCGACGCCCTGACGGAGGGGCTGACCTCGTTGCTGACCTGCGCCGTGGAGGAGGCCGACGAACGGGCCGCGGAAGCCTGGCGGCGCGATCCCGCGGCCGCCGACCTCTCGTTGACGGCCTCCTCGGGAGCCTCCGAGGCGTCGACCGCCTCGGATGCCGCGGAAGCCGCGGAAGCCGCGGGGGCGGCCGGCCGGCTGGGCGTGCTCGTCCGGCGCTGGCGGCGCTGCCTGGAGGAGCTGGCCGAGGAGGAGACCCGTGAGGCGCGTGATGCCCGTGACGCGCGCGGTGGACCGGCCGGTGAACGCGTCGCCCAGGTGGAGCCGGAGGAAGCGGCCGCCCTCCTGGCCGCCACGCTGCTCGGCGGCCGGCGCGCCCGTACGGCGGGCGAGAACCTCGCCGACCTCCTGGGTGCCCAGACCGCACTGCGGCTCCGCGACCGCGGCGGCCGGCTGCTGGTCACCTATCTGGCACGTGCGCTGGACGGGGAGCGCGAGCGGCGGCTGGCGCCGCTGGACCGGCTGACCGTACCGCCGGACCAGCAGGCCGAGCTGATCGCCGCGCTGTCCGTATTGCAGCGCGAGCGGCAGCCGGAGCAGAAGAGGACGGCGGCGGATGCCGTACCGGCGGAGGCGGTAGCGGCGGGAGCAGCGGCGGCGGACGCAGTAGTGGTGGAGCGAGAGCGGGAGAAGGCGGAGGTGTCGGGGTGAGCGGTTCCGGAACGGCGGATTCGGGTGTGGGGGAGGGGGCGCCCGCAAGGCCGACTTCAGGCGCGGGCAACGGGGCGGGAGAGGGGGGCGCGGAGAGAGCCGGTGGCGTGGAGAGGACCGGTGACGCAGGGAAGGCCGGTGGCGTGGCGAGAGCCGGTGACGAGCCGGGAACGGGGGACCAGGAGAGCGGCGCGCCCGGATGTGGCGAGTCCTGGAGCGGGCAGCCGGGGAGCGCGCGTACGGCGGTGGGGGAACCGGGCCCGGGCGGGGCGTGGGACGACGGGTTGATCGCCCGGCGGCTGCCGGAAGGCGGTGTTCCGCGGCCGGGCGCACGGCGGGGGACGGGCGGGGGGCGGATCGAGCCACGGGTCGAGCCGCAGTCCGGTGCCCCGGAGGTCGCTTCGGGCGCCGGCGCCGAGGAAGCGGGTGGTGGGTCATGCGTCGGGGCATATCCCGGGGCCTACGCCGAGGTCTACGCCGAAGCGCACGCCGGGACATACGGAGGGGCGTACGGCGAGCCGGGTGGCGCGCCGCGCGCCGTATCGGGTGGCGAGTCGGGTACCGCCTCTTCTGGCGCTGCCCCTACCGCGTCCTGTGGCACTACCCCTACCGGGGCATACGGAGCCGACCGGCCCGCTTCGTCCGGCGACGGACGGTCCGGTTCGTTCGCCGCCGGACGTTCCGGTTCGTTCGGAGAGGCGCGGGGCGTTTCGTTCGCAGAGGGGCGGGGCGGGTCGTCCGGCGAGGGGCGGGGTGGATCGTTCGGCGAGGGGCGCGTGGGGTCGTCCGCCGCGGCGTCCCTCGGCGCTTCAGGTGACAGGCCGTATGAGGGGCAGCGCCGCACCGCGCAGCCGTACGGCGGGCCGTTCGACCAGCCGGCTGACGGGCCGTACGACGAACCGTGCGGTGGGTCGCCGCAGGAGTCGCCCGCGGAGGCCATGGTGCAGCCGCGTCCACCGGTGGAGGGCTATCGGTGGGTCGCGGACGGGGGCCGGCGGGCGCCGGGGGGCGGGTTGCGGGCGCGTCTGGAGGCGTTGCGGGAGCTGATCGCGCTGTCGCGGTCACGGCTGGACGGGCGGACGCTGGCGGCGGCCGGGCGGGTGCTGGCGGCCGCGGACGAGCGATACCGGCTGTCCGGCGAGCACACCGTGGTTGCCATCGCCGGAGCCACCGGCAGCGGGAAGTCGTCGCTGTTCAACGCCCTGGCGGGGGCGAACCGTTCGCAGGTCGGGCCGCGGCGGCCGACCACCGCCGAACCGGTGGCGTGCGTCTGGCCCGGCGGCAGACCGGGCGCCGAGGGGCTGCTGCGGCGGCTCGGGGTGTCCGCGCACCGTCGGCACATCGCCGCGGACGGCAGCCCCGAACTGCGCGGACTCATCCTGATCGACCTGCCCGACCACGACTCCTCGGCCACCGAACACCGCGCCCAGGTCGACCGGATGCTGGAGCTGGTGGACGCGGTGATCTGGGTGGTCGACCCGGAGAAGTACGCGGACGCGGTGCTGCACGAGCGCTATCTGCGGCCGCTGGCGGGCTATGCAGAGGTGATGTTCGTCGTCCTCAACCAGGTGGACCGGCTGCCCGGCGAGGCCGCCGACCAGGTGGTGGACGATCTGCGCCGGCTGCTCGACGAGGACGGGCTGGCGCTCGGCGAACACGGGGAGCCGGGCGCGGCGGTGCTCGCCCTCTCGGCGGCGACCGGCAAGGGCGTGGCGGAACTACGGGAGTCACTCGGCCAGTTCGTCGCCGAACGGGGCGCGGCGGACCGGCGGCTGGCGGCGGACGTGGATGCGGCGGCCGAGCGGCTGCGGTCGGTGTACGTGGCCCGGAGCCAGGTCGGACTGACCGAACGGGCCCGCGAGGAATTCGCCGACCGGTTGGCCGAGTCGGTCGGCGCGGTCGCCACCGGGCGGGCGGCGGAACGCGACTGGCTCCGGTACGCGGAACGGGCCTGCGGGTCCCCCTGGGCGCGGATGCGGGGCCGCCGGCCCCGTGGCGCGCGGTCGACCCACGGGCCGGGAGGCGCCACGACCGGAGCGGGGCACGCGACGACCGGGGTAGGACACGCGACGACCGGTGTGGGAGACCGGTCGACCGGCGTGGGACGCGGAACGACCGGGGTGCGCACCCCGGAGCCGACGGGCACTCAGCAGGACACGGTCGCCGGGGGTACGAGCCGCAAGGGCGCGGCCGGACCTCCTTCCGTGGGGCGGCAGGTGACGGCGGGGCACCGGAGGACGTCCGGGGCCTGGGGCGGCGACGCGACCGGGGAGCCGGTGGTGGTCCGGGCGGCGGCCCGGCCGGTGGTGGAGCAGGCCGTACGGGGCGTGGCCGCGGAGGCGGCGCACGGGCTGCCGACGCCCTGGGCGCAGGCGGTGCGCGAGGCCGCGGACCGGGGCGCGTGCGGGCTGCCGGAGGCGCTGGACAAGGTGGCGGCCGATGCCGAGGAGGCGCTCCGGGGCGGGCCGGCCGTCAAGCCGCGGTGGTGCACGGTGGCCGCCGCGCTGCAGGGAACGCTGTCCGTCCTGCAACTCGTCGGAGTGCTCTGGCTGGTGGCGGCGCTGACCGGTCTGGTCGATGCCTCGACCTGGGTCTCCGGGCTGCTGCCCGCGGTCATCGGGTCGGTGGGCGGCCCGGCGCTGGCATGGCTGTGCCGGGTGGTGGCCCGCGGTCCCGCGCGGCGGTACGGGCAGGACGCCGAGCGACGGCTGCGGAACGCGGCGGCGGCCTGCGGCCGGGGCCGGGTGCTGGAGCCGGTCGCCGCCGAGTTGCTGCGCTACCGCGAGGTGCGGGAGCAGTACGCGGTGGCGTCGGGGGTCTGAGGGCGGACGGCGCGGGGCTGGGGCGGTGTGCTCCAGCCCCCCTTGCGGGTGGCCGAGTTGTCCACAGTCGGCAGGTTGTCCACAGGCCGCGGCGGGGCTTGCCGGATCCGTGCAGCATGAGGTCGACGCGGCGCGAGCGACCCGGCGAGCGCGCGGAGGACGGGGGAGTGGATTTCCGTGAACGAGACGATGGTGACGCTGGTGGGCAATGCCGCGACGGCGGTGGAGCACCGGCAGACCACGGCGGGCGTGACGGTGGCGAGGTTCCGGCTCGCGGCGACGTCCCGGCGGTGGGACAAGGCGCAGGAGCGGTGGACCGACGGGGAGACGAGTTTCTACACGGTCCGGTCGTGGCGCGGTCTGGCCGACAACGTCGCGGCCTCGGTGGCGGTGGGCGAACCCTTGGTGGTGCAGGGGCGGTTGCGGCTGAGGGAAGGGGAACAGCCGCCGGAGAAGGGCGGACAGCGCTGGTTCTCGGCCGAGGTCGACGCCGTCGCGATCGGACACGACCTGTCGCGCGGCACGGCGGCCTTCCGCAGAGTCACCCGCGTGAGCCGTATGAGCACGACGGACCAGGAACCGTCCCCGGCCCCGCGCGTGGACCCGGAGCAGGTCCCGTCCGAGCGCCGGGACCTCGGGCCCCAACCACGGGCGAGCGCAGGGAGGTTGGGATCGCGGCCCGACGGGAGGCCGGAGGTGGCGGTAGGGGCCGAAAAGGAAGCCGTCGAGCCAGTCGCAGAGGCAGTCACCAAGGCAGTCACCAAGGCGGTCACCGGGCCCATCACCAGGGGGAATTCGCCCCAGAAGGCCGCAGTGCCCTGAAACGTTCCGGGGATTTGTCGATAATGCCAGGTCAGGGTGCCTGTGTTCGGTAACGATTGCGATTCGGATCGCTTATGGGATGCCATTAGTGGGGACCCTGATGCGCCTGCTCCATAAGATCCGACGAGTACTCACGGGGGCTCACGGGGGCTGACGTTCGGCTTTTGAGTTCTTTGGATCTTTCCGGCGAGGCAACTTCCCCACCCGACCGCCTCGCCCAGAGGGGAAATTCATGCTTTCGATGAAGAGGCGGGGCGCAGCCCGCCTTGCCGCCGCGGTCGTGGCCTCCGGCCTGGTCGCGGCGGGTGCGATAGCCACCGCGGGGACCGCAGTGGCGGACGAGACGACCCCGGCCCACGGGGGTGCCACCGCCACGCTCGGCGGCCTGAAGATCTTCGACCAGGCGGTCGTGCACAACGACGGCGGCGACCAGCGCGTCGGCGCGGGCCTCTTCGAGATGTCCGTCGACAACGGCGGCACGCTCCAGACGTACTGCATCGACATCCACAACCCGACGCAGCAGCAGGCGAAGTACCAGGAAGTGCCCTGGAGCGCCTCGTCGCTGCACAACAACGCGGACGCCGGCAAGATCCGCTGGATCCTGCAGAACTCCTACCCGCAGGTGAACGACCTCGCCGCCCTCGCCTCCAAGGCCGGTGCCGGGAACCTCACCGAGAAGACCGCGGCGGCCGGTACCCAGGTCGCGATCTGGCGCTTCTCCGACCACGTGAAGGTGGACGCGGTCGACCCGGCGGCGGAGAAGCTCGCCGCCTACCTCGAGAAGAGCGCGCAGAGCGTCGAGGAGCCCAAGGCGTCGCTGACGCTGGACCCGCCGGCCGTCTCCGGCAAGTCGGGCAGCAAGCTCGGCCCGGTCACCGTGCACACCAACGCCGACAGTGTGACGATCTCCCCGGCCGCCGGTGCGCCGGCCGGCGTCAAGATCGTCGGCAAGGACGGCAAGCCGGTCACCAGCGCCGCCGACGGCACCCAGCTGTTCTTCGACGTGCCGAAGGGCACCGCGGACGGCAGCACCTCGCTGACCGCGCAGGCCGCCACCAAGGTGCCGGTCGGCCGGGCCTTCACCGGCATCGGTGAGCACGCCAAGAGCCAGACCCAGATCCTGGCCGGCTCCAGCGAGTCCACCGTCTCCGCGGCCGCCACGGTCTCCTGGAAGAAGCAGGGCGCCATCCCGGCGATCACCGCCGAGAAGAACTGCGCCAAGGGCGGCGTGGACGTCACGGCCAGCAACAAGGGCGATGAGGCGTTCCACTTCCAGCTGGCGGGCAAGGACTACGAGATCGCCCCGGGCAAGTCGCAGACCGTGACCGTTCCGGTTGCCGAGGACCAGCCCTACGAGATCACGATCAAGGGTGCGGGCGGCTTCAAGAAGACCTTCTCCGGGGTCCTCGACTGCAAGACCGCCGGCAGCGGCGGCGGTAAGCCCTCGCCCAAGCCCAGCCCGGCGTCGGTCGGCGGCAACACCGGTGGCGGCCACGGCACCGACCTCGCCGAGACCGGTTCCAGCAGCGCCACCCCGATGATCGCGGGCGTCGCGGTCGTCCTGGTCGTGGTCGGCGGCGCCGCGGTGTTCTTCCTCCGTAAGAAGAAGACCGGCACCCCCGCCCAGTAAGGGCCTCAGCAGTAGGCGCCCCGTTTTCGTGGGCGGCCCGACGCCTGCGACCAGCGGCAACGAGGCGATCACAGCCGAGCACCGGGGTGATCAGGGCCGACCACCGAGCTGACCACCTCGTCGATCAACGGGGCGATCAACGAGGTGATCGACGAGGCAATCTGCGCGCGGCGGGAACAAAACGTGGACCCGAGCGGTTATCGCTCGGGGGCCACGGACGTGCGGTCCCGGGGCGCGCCCCCCAAGTGCCCCGACGCCGCATGACGCCGTCTTCGGCCCCTCGGCATCCCGCACCCCGCCCGCCGTGCCCGCACCCCCTCGCGGGCGTCCGCCCCTCGGCACCCGTTTCCTTCCGGGGACGGACGTACGGCAAGATGGGTGTATCTGCCCTCCCACGGTCGCGACGGACGTCACGACGGCCGCATGGCGCTCGCGCGGCGCACGCATGACGGACGGACGACGGTCGATGGCCCGGGGCGGTGCCGTACAGACCCTGATCGATCCAATCTGCCGGACGGTTTCTCTTGGCTGAGTACATCTACACGATGCGCAAGACGCGCAAGGCGCACGGCGACAAGGTCATCCTCGATGACGTGACGCTGAGCTTCCTGCCGGGCGCGAAGATCGGTGTCGTGGGTCCCAACGGCGCCGGTAAGTCCACGGTGCTGAAGATCATGGCCGGTCTCGAGCAGCCGTCGAACGGCGATGCCTTCCTGGCCCCGGGCTACAGCGTCGGCATGCTCCTCCAGGAGCCGCCGCTGGACGAGTCCAAGACCGTGCTGCAGAACGTGCAGGACGGCGCCGCCGAGATCATGGGCAAGCTGCACCGCTTCAACGAGGTCGCCGAGCTGATGGCGACCGACTACAGCGACGAGCTCATGGAGGAGATGGGCAAGCTCCAGGAGGACCTCGACCACGCCAACGCGTGGGACCTGGACACCCAGCTGGAGCAGGCCATGGACGCGCTGGGCTGCCCGCCCGGTGACTGGCCGGTCACCAACCTCTCCGGTGGTGAGCGCCGCCGCGTCGCGCTGTGCAAGCTGCTGCTGGAGGCCCCCGACCTGCTGCTGCTCGACGAGCCCACCAACCACCTGGACGCCGAGTCCGTGCAGTGGCTGGAGCAGCACCTCGCGAAGTACTCCGGCACCGTCGTCGCCGTCACCCACGACCGGTACTTCCTCGACAACGTCGCCGAATGGATCCTTGAGCTCGACCGCGGCCGCGCCCACCCGTACGAGGGCAACTACTCCACGTACCTGGACAAGAAGGCCTCGCGTCTCAAGGTCGAGGGCCAGAAGGACGCCAAGCGCGCCAAGCGCCTCAAGGACGAGCTGGAGTGGGTGCGCTCCAACGCCAAGGGGCGGCAGGCCAAGTCCAAGGCCCGTCTGGCGCGTTACGAGGAGATGGCCGCCGAGGCCGACAAGATGCGGAAGCTGGACTTCGAGGAGATCCAGATCCCGCCGGGCCCGCGCTTGGGCAACGTCGTCGTCGAGGTCGACAAGCTCAACAAGGCCTTCGGCGAGAAGGTCCTCATCGAGGACCTCAGCTTCACCCTGCCGCGCAACGGCATCGTCGGCGTCATCGGCCCGAACGGCGCCGGCAAGACCACGCTGTTCAAGATGATCCAGGGCCTGGAGACCCCGGACTCCGGCGACATCAAGGTCGGCGAGACCGTCAAGATCTCCTACGTCGACCAGGGCCGCTCCAACATCGACCCCAAGAAGACGCTGTGGGCCGTCGTCTCCGACGAGCTGGACTACATCAACGTCGGCCAGGTCGAGATGCCCTCGCGGGCGTACGTCAGCGCCTTCGGCTTCAAGGGCCCGGACCAGCAGAAGCCGGCCGGCGTGCTCTCCGGTGGTGAGCGCAACCGCCTCAACCTGGCGCTCACCCTCAAGCAGGGCGGCAACCTCCTGCTCCTCGACGAGCCGACCAACGACCTCGACGTCGAGACGCTCTCCTCGCTGGAGAACGCGCTGCTGGAGTTCCCGGGCTGCGCCGTGGTCGTCTCCCACGACCGCTGGTTCCTCGACCGCGTCGCCACCCACATCCTGGCGTACGAGGGCGAGTCCAAGTGGTTCTGGTTCGAGGGCAACTTCGAGTCCTACGAGAAGAACAAGGTCGAGCGCCTCGGTGCGGACGCGGCCCGTCCGCACCGCGCCACGTACAAGAAGCTCACCCGGGGCTGACCTCGTGCGACACCTCTACTCGTGCCCCCTGCGCTGGTCGGACATGGACGCCTTCGGCCACGTCAACAACGCGGTGTTCGTCCGCTACCTCGAAGAGGCGCGGATCGACTTCATGCGCCGGCTCGCGCCGGGGGACGGCAGCCCGTCGTTCACGGGCGGCTCGGTGGTCGCCCGGCACGAGATCGACTACGTGCGGCCGCTGGTGCACCGGCCCGCACCGGTCACCGTCGAGTTGTGGGTGACGAGGATCAGCGCCGCGTCGATGACGGTCGCCTACGAGGTCAAGGACGAGGACACCCTCTACCTGCGGGCCTCGACCGTCGTCGTGCCGTACAACTTCGCCGAGGAGCGTCCGCGCCGCCTCACCGCGGAGGAGAAGGCGATCCTCAAGGAGTACCTGGCCGACGCGTCGCACCAGGAGGGGGCCGTCGCGGTATGACGGTGCTCGCCCTCGTCGACGCCGGGGAGGCGGCGGACCTCGCCGCCTTCCTCGCCCGGCTGATCCACTACGACCGGGCCGCCGCGGTCCGGCTGCAGACCGGTGGCGGGGTGCTCGCCGTCTTCGGCCGGCCGCCGTCCTTCGAGGTGCTGGCGATCCGTACGGCCCGGCTCGCCGCGCCCAGGGGCCCCGGCGACGACCGGGCCGGCGGCCGCTCCGGAGCTGCGGGCCCCGCTCGGGACGGTGGTCCGGACAGCGCCCCCGCCGAAGGACCGGCCTCCGGCCTCGACATCACCGTCTCCGCCGGTGACCTCCTCGAAGGCGTCGACGAGGAGCAGGGCACGCTGACCGTGCCCGCCGCCGTCACCGGCCCGCCGTGGGCCGGGCTGCTGCCGCCGCGCGGCGGCTGGCAGCGGGTGCCGGGACTGCCCGCGCCGGAGGCGCTGCGGCGCGCGGTGGCCGCGGCGGTCGCCGAGTTCCGGGCCCGGGACGAGGCACTGCCGCCCGAGCGCCGGACCCGCGCCGAACGCGACCGTATCGGCCGGGAGATCTGGTCGCGCACCCTCGGGGACACCCACCTCCCGCTGCGCGCCGCGCACGCCGCCCAGTCGCTGGGCTTCCTCCGCCCGGTCCGCACGGCCGTGCTCGCCTCCGGCGGCGGCCCGCACCCCACCGAGCCGCCGGCGCTGACCCTGCTGTCCGCGGGCGGCTGGCTGCGGCTGCGCACCCCGTACGGGTCGGTCGCGGTGCGCACCGGCGGGCCGTCCGGGCTCACCGGCCTGTCGGGGCTCACGGTCACCCCCGTCTGAGCCGCGGCCTAAGTCGTCGTCCCGTCACCGGACTTCGGGCCGTCACCGGGCGTCGTCCCGTCACCGGACTTCGGGCCGTCACCGGGCGTCGTCCCGTCACCGGGCGTCGTCCCGTCACCGGACTTCGGGCCGTCACCGGCGCCGCGGTCGGTGTTGCCGTCCGCCGTCGGGTCCGGCCACACGCCGATGTGGTCGCTCTCCAGCTCCAGCAGCACCCGGTGCGCCATGCCCAGGCTGCTGGTGTAGTCGGCCGGCAGCTGGAGCCGGCCGGCCCGGTCGAGCATCGCGTACTCCCGCGCCACCAGCGCCTCCCGGCCGGTCGCGGCGTCCCGTTCGGTGCGCCGCAGCACCTCCGACGACGTCCGGCCGTCGCGGATCGCGACCGTGCGCCGCACCTCGTCCGCCACCGCCTGGTCATGGGTGACGATCACGATCGTGGTGCCCAGCTCCTCGTTGGCGGTGCGGAACGCGGCGAAGACCTGCTCGGCGGTGTGCGAGTCCAGTTCGCCGGTGGGCTCGTCGGCCAGCAGCACCGACGGGGTGTTGGCCAGCGCCACCGCGATGGCGGTGCGCTGCTGTTCGCCGCCGCTCAGCTGGTGCGGCCGGCGGTCCCGGCAGTGGTCCAGCGACAGCATCGCGAGCAGCCGCTCGGCCGCCTTCGTACGGGCCGCCCGGCGCCGTCCGCCGCGCAGCTGCATCGGCAGGGTGACGTTCTGCAGCACCGTCAGATACGGCAGCAGGTTGCGGGCGGTCTGCTGCCAGACGAAGCCGACGACCTCACGGCGGTAGGTGAGCCGGGCCCGGGCGTCCATGGTCAGCAGATCGCGACCGGCGACCGTGGCGGCGCCCGCGGTCGGCACGTCCAGGCCGGCGAGGATGTTCATCAGCGTCGACTTGCCGCTGCCGGACGCCCCCACCAGCGCCATCAACTCGCCCTCGGACACCAGCAGATCGAGGCCCTGGAGGGCCTGCACCTCGACGCCGTCCGCGGAGAAGACCCGCACCAGACGGTCGCAGGCGATCAGCGCGTCGTGCCCGTAGGCGGGCCGCTCGCGCCGGGCCGCCGCCCGCGCCTCCAGGTCCGCCAGGCTCACCGGCGCGCTCGTGGCGTCCTCGGGCCGTGTGCTCATGAGGGGTCCCCCGCTCTCAACTCGGTGCTCTCCCGCCGCCGTTCGCCCACCCACGCCTGGACCAGGGCGACCGCCAGGGCCAGGACGACCACGCCCGCCGACGGCAGCAGCAGGGACGCGGGATCGGTCTGCAGCCGTACGGTGCCCGGCCCGCCGCCGGCCGTGCCGGGCAGGGCGAGCGGGGTGAGGTCCGTGCCCGGGCCCAGCAGCCGGATCGCGGCGGCCCCGGCCAGCACCCCGCCGACCGCCGCGAGCAGCGCCGGCGGCAGCGCCTCCAGCACCATCAGCCGCCGTCCCCGGCCCGGGGGCAGCCCCATCGTGCGGAGCCCGGCCAGGAGACGGGTGCGTTCCGGTGCGGTCCGCAGCAGGGAGAGGAGCAGGGCGAGCAGCGCGAACCCGGCACCGGCCACCACGGCGGCGGTGTAGAGGCGTTCGGCGCCCTGCTGGAGCGGCGAATCGGCCAGCTCGGCGCGTTCGGCGGAGCGCAGCGACACCTGGACGGCGAGGGACGCCGGGGCGTGGGCGCGGACCGCGGCCCGCAGCGCCCCGGCGTCCAGCCCGCGGCCGGACAGCAGCATCGTGGTGGGGCCGTTGTCCGCCTCGGCGTAGGTGTCGGGGTGCACCCGGGCCACGCTCCGGGCGTTGATCAGCACGAAGTCGCCGCCCGGCTGGGCCGGGGTGTCGGCGCGCACCGCCCGGGGGCGGACGACGAGTTGGCCGAACTCCGGTTGCAGCGCCATCGGGGCGTCGCCGAACCGGGTCCGTACGCGCGGGGAGACGATCGCGGGCAGCGGCCGGTCACCGCCCGGGTCGGCGAGGTCGGCGGCGGGGAAGGCACCCAGCCCCATGGCGCGGGCGAGCCGGGCGTACGCCTCGGGTTCGGCGATCACCAGGTAGAGGGGCGGGCCGCCGTCGTCCGCGGTCAGCGCGCTGATCCGCAGCGGTACGGCGTCCTCGACGCCCGGCACCCGGGCCACGGCGTGCTGCAGCGCGGCGGGCAGCGGCCGTTCGGCGGAGATCCGGGCCTCGGCGCCGACCGCGGTCAGCGCCGCACGGTCCCGGGCCGTGGCGACCCCGGCGAGCACCGAGCCGCCGAACGACGCGGTGGTCAGCGCGACCAGGAGGGCCAGCAGCGGCAGGCCCGCGGTGGCCGGGGCGCGGCCCGCGCGGGCCAGGGCCAGGAAGCCGGTCAGTCCGGACGTGCGGGCGGCCGGGCGGGCCGCCAGCCGCAGTGGCAGCGGCCACAGCCGCAGCAGCACCAGCGCGGCGATCACGGCGACGAGCACCGGGGCCGCGCTGACCAGGGCGTCCACGCCCCCGCCGGCCGTGGTGCGGCGGCGCAGCGCGACCACCGCGGCCACCGCCAGGACCAGCACGGTCAGTTCGGCGACCGTCCGGCGCCGGGAGGGGCGGGCGCCGGCCAGATCGGCACGGGCGGCCGGGCGGGGACGGCGGTGTGCGGCGGCGGCCCGCAGCGGCAGTGCGAGCGTGCCCAGCAGCCCGGCCCCGGCCGCCGCCAGCAGCGCCGGCACCACCCGCTCACCGGGCACCAGCAGCAGCGCCAGCCCGCCGCCGGCCGCCGCGGCGGGCAGTGCCACCACCGCGGTCTCCGCCGCCAGCCGCCCGGCCAGGCCCGTCAGCGACGCGCCGCGGGCCCGCAGCAGCGCCAGTTCCGGGCGGCGGCGGTCCGCGGTCAGCGCACCGGCCATCAGCAGCACGATCCCCGCGACGGTGCCGAGGCCGCACGCCGCCACCGCGATGACCGGGGCGATCGCCGCCCGGGTCCGTGCGTAGCCGTCCAGCAGACCGTCCACCGCGCTGTCGGCCAGCGCGCCGGTACCGGCCACCGCGCGCAACTTGGCCAGCGTCGCGCCGTGTTCGGCGGACGCCACCCGCTCCCGCAACAACGGGGCGTCCGCGGCGGTCAGCGCACCGGCGTCGACCGGATAGTGCCAGAACTTCTCCGGCTCCCCGGCGGTGGCGAGCAGCGCCGGCCCGTCCCCGGGAGCCAGCAGCAGCCCGGCGCGCCAGAACCGCTGCGCCGGCACCCCCTCGGTCACGGCCCGGCGCGGCGCCGCCCGCAGCGCATCGGCGGCCCAGTAGTCGCCGTCCGGCTCCCGCGGCGCGAGCAGTCCGGAGATCCGTACGGTCAGCCCGTTCAGATGCAGGGTGCGGCCGGTGCGCAGGTGCAGGGTGCGGGCGGTGGCCGTGGTCACCGCGGCCTCCAGCGTGCCCGCCCCCGGGGCGCCGGCGCGCGGCAGCCGGCCCTCGGTGACGGTCGCGTGCCGGCCGAGGCCGGAGGCCGCGTACAGCGACAGCTCCGGATCGACGCCGTCCGGCCGCGGCAGCCAGGGGTCCCCGGCCGTCAGCGGCTTCGTGGTGCGGACGCCGTGCACCGCGTCCGCCGCCGGGGTCCGCAGCGGGGCGTGGAACAGGCCCCGGATCGCCCGGTCCTGACGGTCCAGCGCCGCCGCCGTGTAACCGGCCGCCGGGTCCGCGCCGGTGACGTCCGCCCGGCCGACGGAGACCTCCACCGCCCGCTGCTCGGGCGGCGCCGAGCCGAGCGCATCGCGCAGCCCCGCCGTCTCGTACGCCGTCACCCCGCGCGGGAACGCCGCCGCGAGGAACGCCGTGACCAGCACCAGCGCGCCCAGCGCCAGCGCCGCGGCGCGCGCGGACCGCAACCGGATGCCCAGCCAACCCGGCCGGGTGAGCGCCTTCACCGGTCCTCACCCGCCCGCCGCGCCGTCGCCGTCACTGCCGCCACCGTCACCGCACCCCCTGCCCGCGCAGCGCCGCCACCGGGTCGCCGCGGCGCAGCCCGAGGGCCGCGACGACCAGCAGCGGCCCGGCCGCGACCGCCGCCAGCAGCCCGGCCACCTGGCCGGCCGGCAGCTCCACCAGCACCGGCGGCACCGGGCGGGTGGCCTGCCCGGTCAGCACGACCAGCGGCACCACCGCCCGGGTCAGCACCGCCCCCAGCACCCCGCCGACGGCCAGCGCCAGCACGATCAGCACCCCCTGCTCGGCGGCGAGCATCCGGGCCAGCTGCCGGCGCGGCGCCCCCAGCGCCCGCAACACCGCGAACTCGCGGTCGCGTTCGCGGACCGACCCGGCGGCCCCGACCGCGAAACCGACCGCCGCCAGCGCCACCGCGACCACCGCGGCCGCGGTCAGCGCGGTCTGCGGACCGAGCCCCAGCGGATCGTCGTGCAGTTCCCGGGCGATCTCCGCGCGCACCAGGACCTGGCCGGGGTCGGTGTCCGGGCGGGCGCGCAGCGCCTCGACGACCCGGTCCACCGCGCCCGGCCGGGGCCGCAGCCACCACTCGGTGGCGGTCAGCGGCGCGGCGTCGAGGTCGGCCAGCGCCGCGTTGACGGCCCCGAAGTCGACCAGCAGCCCGCCACCGGCCGGCGGGCCGTCCGCCGGGCCGGGCAGCGCCCGCACCGCCCGCACGATCCGCGCCTTCACCTGCTGCCCGCCGACCGGCAGATCGACCACCGACCCGACCCGGGAGCCGCTGTCGCGCAGATACGCGTCGGTGGCCACGGCGGCGAGCGGCGGCAGCGGCGGATGCGCGACGGTGATCCGCACGGTCGTCACCGCCGCGCTCCACTCGTCGGGCCGGGCACCGGTGTCGTACGTCTGCGCCAGCAGCCCGCCGGCGGGCACCTCGGCCCGGCCCGCGCGCGGCCCGAACGGCTGGCCCAGGTAACTGCTCTTCTCGGTGATGCGGGCCCGCCAGCCCAGCCCGGCCGGCGCGGTGCGCGGGCGGACGGTCCCACCTGCGGTGACGGCCTGCGCGGCGGAGACGGTCAGCCGCTGACGGTACGACACCGGCGACTGGTCCATGTCGGCCAGCAGGCCGGTCACCCGCAGCGGCCCGGCCGGGCGCCCGGCCGGCGGACCCGCCGCGGCGGTCAGGTCCGCGCGCAGGGTGTGCGGCCGGCCGTCGGCCGCGAGCCGGCCCAGCGGCAGCGTGTACGGCACCCCGAACCGGTCGGTGACCTGGACGGAGAGGGTCGCGGACACCGGCCCGGTGTCCTTCCCGGGATTGCCGAGCCGCGGGCCGTCGGCCACCGGCGGCAGCGCCTTGACGGACCGCAGCTCCGCCGTCACCCGCAACGCGGCGGTATCGGAGGGGAGTTGAAGCCCCACGGTCCGGTCGTCCTCCGGCGCCACCGCGCGCAGCACCCCGTCCGCGGCGCCCGCCGAGTCCGCGGTACCACCCGCCAGGTCGCCGCGCAGCAGCAGCGCGCCCGCCGACCTTCGGGAGTCCACCGCGAGCAGTGAGGAGGACCGCTCGCCCGACAGGTCCAGGTTCACGATCCCCACCGGCAGCGCCGCGGCCACCCCCGGCACCGCCGCGTAGCCGCCGCCCTGCCCCATCTCCGGTGTCCTGCTGGCCAGTACGCGCACCGCCGCGCCCGCCCGGAAGTCGGCCTGGTCGTCCTGCGAGCGCTGCCAGGACGCGCGCTGGCCGATCGCCAGCATGCCCAGCGCGGTGGCCAGCACCAGCAGCAGCACCGGTCCGGCGCCCCGGCCCGCGTACCCGCCGCCCGTGCGGAGGCCGGTGCCGGGGGAGGTGCGCCGGCTGATCTGCCAGCCGGCCAGCGCCGCGGCCAGGCCCCGGCCGCGGGCCGCGCCCCGCTCGGCGATCCGGGCCGCGAGCGGCAGCAGCCGCAGCGTCAGCACCGTACCGGCGAGCAGCGCCAGCGCCGGGGCGGCCACCAGCACCGGGTCGACGCCCAGCGCGCCGGTCCCGTCCCCGGTCAGCACCCCGCCGCCCGCCCCGCCGTTCGCGGTCCGCTGCCGCAACTGCCAGTACGCCACCCCGGCGATCACCAGCAGCCCCACATCCGCGCCGGCCCGTGCGGCACCGGGCAGCGCACCGGCCCGCCGCCGGCGCGGCGCGTCGGACCCGGTCCCGAGCAGCGCGGGGGCGGCGACCGCGAGGGCGCAGCCCAGGGCCACGGCGGCGCCGGTCAGCCAGGTCGCGACGGTGAGCCGGGTGTCCAGCGGCAGCCCGATCCGGGCCAGGGCGCCGTGGGAGGCCAGCAGCCGGATCAGCGGTCCGGACAGCAGCGGCCCGGCGACCGCGGCCGGGACGGCCAGCAGCAGCGACTCGGCGAGGGCCAGCCCGGCCAGCTGCCGCCGGGCGGCGCCGCGGGCCCGCAACAGGGCCGTCTCGCCGGCCCGTTCACCGCTCAGCATCCGGGCGACCAGCAGCAGCGCGTACCCGGCGAGCAGGACCAGCTGGAGCGCGACGATCAGGATCGCTGCGCGGTTCACCAGCAGCGCTCGCCGCAACTGCCCCAGCGCCGCGGGCAGATCGGTGCTCGCGGTGGCATGGCCGGCGAACGCCGGATCGGCCATCAGCGCCTTGGGGGCCCGGCCGGCCGCGGCACCGAGCGCCGGCAGCCGGTCCGCGGTCAGCGTGCGGAAGTCGGCGGTGGCGAGCCAGCCCACCGAGTCCTGCACCAGCCGTCCGTCGCGGAACGCCGCCGGGTCGGCCAGCAGCGGCCCGTAGGTGGTGAAGCCGACCGTGCGCACCCCTCGGCCGCCGAGGTCGTCGAGGTTCCAGTACGGGTCGGTGCGGTCCTCGGGCCGGTAGACGCCGGTGACCTGGACGGTCAGATGCGGCGGTCCGGACAGCCGGTTGTCCAGCGTGAACCGCCGTCCGGGCCCGGCCCCGAGCCGGGCGGCCGCGGCCTCGGGCAGCGCGACCGGCAGCGGACCGTGCCGTTCCGCCGTGGGCCAGCGGCCCCTGACGAGGGTGAGCCGGGAGCGGTCGAGGGCCGCGAGCTGGGTGAGGTCCGGTTCACCGGTGCGGCCCCGGGACGGCGGGCGCGTCCGGGGCAGTGCGTACGGCCCGGAGCGGGTCAGCGTCCGCACCGTGTACGGCAGCCCGTCGAACGCCCGCCGGGCCGCCGCGGCCACCGCCCGGTCCGCGGACTGCCTTGCTTCGGGCGGGAGTTGGGCCTTCACCTGGAGCGCGGCGGCCGCTGCCGACCTGGTCCGCAGCGCCTGCCGGAGCCCGGCGTCGCCGACCGACTCCGAGAACGCCGCCAGTGTCGCCAGCACCGTCCCGGTCAGCAGCACCGACAGCAGGGCGGCGGCCAGCAGCAGGCGGTGCGCCCGCACGCGCAGTACGGCATAGCCGGCCACGGTCCCCCCTGCCGTGTTCGGCGTCGAACCCATTCGGTCGTACGCAGTCCTCTGAACGCACCCGGCCGGGCGGAGTCAGCCGCCCGGATTCACACGAATGATCGACGCAACGGATGAAACGGATGCTGTCAGAGTGCGGGGCGTCCGGTAAGCGGTTTCCGGGGTCCCTTGACCGGATCGTGACGGGAGGTGTCCGGGAGTACACCCCGGGGCGCGACGGGGTGTGGGAGGTGTGACGTATCTCTCGCGCCGGCGTCAGTCCGCGGTGTTGATCATCGACGCGGCCGCGTACGTGAGGTAGTCCCACAGCTGCTTTTCGTGTTCCCCGGCCAGGCCGAGCGAGTCCACCGCGTCCCGCATGTGCCGCAGCCAGGCGTCGTGCGCGGCCCGGTCGACGGTGAACGGCGCGTGCCGCATCCGCAGCCGGGGGTGCCCGCGGCCGTCGCTGTACGTGCGGGGGCCGCCCCAGTACTGCATGAGGAAGAGCGCCAGCCGCTCCTCGGCCGGCCCCAGGTCCTCCTCCGGGTACATCGGCCGCAGCAGCGGGTCCTCGGCGACTCCCTGGTAGAAGCGGTGCACCAGGCGCCGGAAGGTCTCCTCGCCACCGACCTGTTCGTAGAAGGTCTGCTCCTGCAGCGTGCCGCGTGGAATCTCGTTCACGGCTCCATGGTGGCATGGGGCGCCCCACACGTATTTGCTGCGCCTCCCACGTACCCGTCTGCGGCGCCGCGGGTCGTCTCGCCGTTGCGCCTGGCGGCGGGCGTTTGTGTGTCGGGTGCGGTGCCGGCCCTCCAGACTTCGTCCTCCGGTCCAGCCCCTCCCGTGAGTGGGTGGTGAGAGGCCGGTGGGGGTGATTGTGGTCACTTCGCTGCCCGTGCGTGACCAGTGACGCCCGCCCCCACCCACCCGCACCCTTCCCCAACGGGAGGGGACGGGCCGGAGGGGCCTGGTGTGTGGACGTAAAGCGTCAGCAGTCCACACACCAGGCCCCGGAGGTCCGTCACCGCACCCACCACAACCCAGCCCGCCGCAGGCGCCACGGCGAACAACAACCGCGGCGGGACAGACGGGTACGTACGGGGCGCCGCAAAGCGCGCAACGGCGAGAACAACCGCGGCGGGACGGCCAAGTACGTGGGAAGGAAGCTCAGCCGCGCCGCACCGTGAGCGTCGTCCAGGCGCCGACGTGCACCCGGTCGCCCTCGTGGAGCGGCACCGGCACGTACGGCTGGATCGGCTCCTCGGCGAGGTTGATCGTGGTGCCGTTGGTGGAGTTCTGGTCCACCACCGCCCAACTGCCGTCCTGCTGCTGCACCAGCAGCGCGTGCTGGTGCGAGACGCCCGGGTCCTCCGGTGCGCTGCCCAGGTCGATGTCCGGGGACTCGCCGGTGCTGTTGCGGCGGCGGCCCACCGCGAGCTGGCCGTTGGCGAGCGGCAGCACCTGCTCCGGGGAGTACGAGGGCAGGTTGAGCCCCGCCGCCTCCGGGCCGCTGCGGCCCATCATCGCCATGAAGTACTCGCGGTCCGGCGCGATCGCCACCACCCAGCCGTCACCGACGACCGGCGGCGGACCCTGCGGCGGCGCGGCGGGACCCTGGCCGGGGCCGGCGTTCCACTGCTGGTCCGGCCCGGGCCCCTGCGGCGGCATCTGCTGCTCGAACGGGGGCGGCGGCTGCTGGTCGTACGGACCGGGCTGCTGGTCGTACGGGCCCGGCTGCTGCGGCGGGAACGGTGCGGGCGGCTGCTGCTCGAACGGCGCCTGCGGGCCGGGGCCCGGCGGCGCGGGGGCCATCGGCGGCGGCGCGCCCTGGGCCGAGGGCGGGCTCAGGGGCCAGTCGTCGGCCTGCGGCGGCGGGCCGGGCTGGCCGGCCGGGCCGGGGCCGGGCATGCCGGGCGGCGGGCCGGGCTGGCCGGGGAAGCCACCGGGGCCGGGCTGGCCGGGACCGGGCGGCATGCCCTGCGGGGCCTGCGGCTGCTGGTGCTGCGGCGGCGGGAAGCCGTAACCGCCCTGGCCGTCCTGGCCGGGGGCGCCGGGACCGGGCATCGGCTGGCCGGGACCGGGGCCACCGGGACCCGGGCCGTGGCCGCCGGGGCCGGGTGCGGGCGGCGGGAAGCCGTAGCCGCCCTGGCCGCCCTGGGTACCGGGACCGCCGGGGCCGGGGGCGCCGGGCGGCGGGCCGGGCTGGCCCATGGGCTGGCCGGGCGGGGCGTAGGACATCGGGGAGTTGGTGAGGAAGTTGTAGCGGCACTCGGCGCAGAACGGTGCCATCCCGTCCCGCGGCGTACCGCACTGCGGGCACGGCTCACCCGGTGCGCCGGGACCGGACTGGTCGGGTCCGGGGCCGGGCATCGGCTGGCCGAGGCCGGGACCACCGGGGCCCGGACCGGGGGCACCGGGGCCGGGGGCCGGCGGCGGGAAGCCGTAACCGCCCTGGTCACCCTGGGGGCCGGGGCCACCGAAACCGGGGCCACCAGGGCCGGGGCCGGGGCCGCCGGGGCCGGGTGCGGGCGGCGGGAAGCCGTAGCCGCCCTGGCCGCCCTGGGTACCGGGACCGCCGGGACCGGGACCGGGGGCGCCGGGCGGCGGGCCCGGCTGGCCCGGCGGCGGACCGGGCTGGCCGGTCGGCTGGCCGGGCGGTGGCGTGTTCAGGAAGCCGGCAGGCAGGGAGGGCGGCGGGGGCACAGCACCCGGCATCCGCTGGCCGCACACCTCGCACCAGTCTTCGGCCACCGACTGGTGGCCGTTCGGGCAGGTCGGCATGTCGGTTCTTCCCCCTCCGTACCGTTTTCTGTCGCTGGTACTGCTCGGTACTGATCGTGGTTCTCTGTCGCTTTATCCTCGCGCGAACGGTGCGCGCGGCGCGTGCGGCGGGAGTCATCCCGCCGGCCCCGGCACCCTTCGCCTTCGTCGCACAGTACCGGGCGCCGCATTGACGACGCCCACCACCTTCGCAAGGAGTTTCGCACTCTCCTTCTTCCGTGCGACGTCGGACGGCCGGTCAGTGCCGCCCGAAGTCCCCGTGCCACGACCGGAATCGGGCCGAACCTCCGCTAAGCCGTCATCCCTCCCTTGATGACTGGCTTGTGGTGATTCAGCCGGTCCGGTCGGGGGCCGGTGCAGGGAACGGCACCACCGCCACGGTGACGTTGTCGTGCCCGCCGCCGGCGAGCGCATGGGCGACCAGCGCCCGGGCCGCGGGCAGCGGCCGGGCCGGCGCGTCGTACGGCAGCACCGCGGCCATCTGCTCCGCGGTGTCGGCGTAGTTCCACAGCCCGTCCGTGCACACCACCACGACGCCCGGGCCGTCCGGCTTGAACGACGCGGTGTGCGGCTCGACCTCGTAGGCGTCCGCGCCCAGCCAGCCGGTGATGGCGTGTGCCCGCTGGTCGGCGTTGGCCTCTTCCTCGGACATCAGGTTGTTGGCGACCATCTGGGCGGCCCAGGAGTCGTCCTCGGTGAGCCGTACGGGCGGCGCCGTGCGGTCGTTGGGGATCCAGTACGCGCGGCTGTCGCCGACCCAGCCGACGGTCAGCAGCTCCCCGCCGACCAGCACGCCGACGATGGTGCAGGCCGGGGCGTTCTGCTGGCGGTGCTCGTCGTGTGCGATCGAGGGGTCGGAGGCGAGTGCGTCCACCGCCGTGGAGGCGGTCAGCACGGCCTCGTGCATGGCCTGCTGGGGGTGGGTGCCGCGCGGCAGCGACGCCGCCAGGGCCTCGCCGGCCGCCTCGGACGCCGCCCGGGACGCGTCGTCCGGGCGGGTCGCCGAGGAGACGCCGTCACAGACCACGGCCACCACGGCGGGCGCGCCGTCCGGCAGCGCGGCGGCCCGCAGCGCGAAGAAGTCCTCGTTGCGGTGGTGGCGGTGGCCCCGGTCGCTGACCGCCGCGACGCCCGCCAGCTCCCGCTCCATGTGGTCCCGTTCCGGTCCCGTGGCGGCGGGTTCCGGGGCGGCCTCCGGGGCGGGCGCGGCGACGGGCGGTGCCGGCGCCGGCGGGGGATCGAAGGGCGAGCCGCCCGACGGCGGGTCGAACGGCGACCGCTCCGACGGGGGATCGAAGGGCGTCTCCTCCGGGGCGGTCGCACCGGCCCCGTCCGCGGTCGCCCCGGTCGCGCCTGCCCCGTCGGCGTTCGCCCCGGCCGCGGCGTCGGCGACCGCCTCGTACCCGGCGACCCGCGGATCGGCCAGCGGACCGGCAGGCGGACCGGCCGGCGGGCCCGCGTCCGCACCCGGCAGACGGGTGCCGGGGTCGGGCGGCGGCGGCCCGGCCGGGGAACCGCCGGCGGGCGGTGCGGGAGGTACGGGAGGTGCGGGCGGCACCGGGGGCCGTGGCGGCACCGGAGGCGCGGGCGGCGCCAGTTCGTACACCGACGGCTCCGACGACTCCGGCCCCTCCGGCGCCTCCGACGTCCCCGACGGATCCGAAGCCGCCTGTGTCGTCGGCGCCGCCTGCGCCCCGGCCGCCGCTGCCGGCAGGACGGCGCCGCACCGTCCGCAGAACCTGTCCGCCGCCTCGTACGGCTCGTCGCAGCCCGCACACCGGAACGGCCCAGTCACACCCATGTCACACCCATGTCCTGGGGCGGAAGCGGTTGGCCCGTTCCACCAGTTCGATCCTTCTCTCACCACGTTCCGCCAGCCGCGCCAGCAGGCGGTACGACCGTTCCAGGCCGAACCGCAGCCCGCGCTCGTCCAGCGGGCTGCCGAGCAGCACCGGCGGTCCGCCACCGTCCGCCGTACCGTCCGGTCGGGCACCGTGGCTCCCGGAGAGTACCCAGTCCAGGGCCGCGCCGAGTACCTCCGTGGCGAGTTGTTCCCGCCGTCCGGCGTCCAGGCCGAAGTCCGAGAGCGCCTCGACCTGTTGGGCGGCCGCCCGCAGGTCCGGCAACAGCGGATCCTCGGGCGGGCGCTGCCGCAGCCGCCCGCGGACCGCCGCGATCCGCGCCGCGGTGTAGTGGATGGACGACGCGGGCACGGACTCCAGGGCCTCGACCGCGCCCGCCCGGTCGCCCGCCGCCAGCCGCACCCGCGCCAGCCCGAACGCCGCACTGACGTAACTGCGGTCGGTCGCCCACACCAGGCGGTAGTACTCCACCGCGTTGTCCCACTGCTCCAGCAGCTCGGCACACAGGCCCAGCGCCAGCTTGGGCGCCGGCTCGCCCGGGAACGCGTCGTAGACCGCGTCGAAGGCCAGCGCCGCGGTCTCCCGGTCGCCGGTCGCCAGCGCCAGCAGGCCGCGGTGCCACACCACCCGCCAGTCGGCGCCCCGGTCACCGGGCCCGTCACCGGACGCGTCACAGGACCGTACGGCGGTGTCCCACGGCCCGGCGGGCGGGCCCGCCACCTCGTCCAGTACGGCCCGCGCGGCCGCGCCGTCGCCGTTCTCCAGATGGGTGCGCAGCTCCCGCAGCCGTATCTCCGGGGAGGCGACGGGCGCGGCGCGCAGCGCGGCGAGGAGTTCGGCCGGGGCGGCGGCCGGCAGCCCGGCCAGCAGCCCCGCGCCGGCGTCGTCCGGGTCCACCCGCGGCACCGGCAGCGCGAGCGCCGCACCGGCCACGTCCAGCGGCCGCAGCACCGGCCCGACGTCCGCCGCCTCCCCGGCCCGGCCCGGGGCCGCGCCGCGCGCCCCCAGCAGCGAACTGTCGCCCTCCTGCGGCGCCAGCAGCTCGGTGTCCGCCGCCCGCAGCTCCGGCCCGAACAGCTGCGACAGCGCCGGCCGCGGCTCGCCCGACCGGACCGCCACCACCTCCCGCAGCACCCCCGTCAGCTGCTCGGCCATCTCCTGCGCCGACCCGAACCGGCGGTCGCGGTCCGGGTCCGTGGCGCGCACCAGCAGCCGGTAGAACGACTCGTAGGCGCGGAACACCTCGATGTGGTCCGGATCGGGCAGCGAATCGGCGAAGACGTTGGTGTAGCCCTGGAAGTCGAAGGTGAGCACGGCGAGGGTGCGCGCGACGGTGTACAGGTCGGAGGCGACCGACGGGCCCAGCGCGGCGATCTCCGGCGCCTGGTAGCCGATCGTGCCGTAGATCGGGCTCTCGTGGTCGTCCATCCGGCGCACCGCGCCCATGTCGATCAACTTGAGCTGGTCGTGCTGCTGGATGGCGTTGTCGACCTTGAAGTCGCAGTACAGGTAGCCGCGGCTGTGCAGATGCCCGAGCGCCTCCAGCGCCTCGATGCCGTACGCGCAGGCCTGCTCCACCGGCAGCGGATCGCGCCTCCCCTCCGGCGTCCGCCGGTCGTTGGCGATGTCCTTCAGCGACTTGCCGCCGACGTACTCCATGACGATGTAGCCGTCGAGGCTGCCCGTCTCCCGGTCGAGGTGCTGCACGAAGTTGTAGATCCGCACGATGTTGGCGTGCTCGATCTCCGCCAGGAACCGCCGCTCGGACATCGCGACCGCCAGCGCCTCCTCGTCGCCGGTGTCCAGCAGCCCCTTGAGCACCACCCAGCGGTCCGACACCGCCCGGTCGATCGCCAGATAGATCCAGCCCAGCCCGCCGTGCGCCAGACAGCCCACGACCTCGTACTGGCCGTGCACCCGCTCCCCGGGCCGCAACTTCGGTACGAAGCTGTACGGATGGCCGCACTTGCCGCAGAACCCCTCCGAGCGGCCCGTCCGGCCCTCGCGCGAACGGCCCACCGGCGCACCGCAGTCCGCCCGGCTGCAGAACCGCTTGCGCTCGGGCACCTCCGGATGCGCCAGCACCGCCGTCCGCGGATCGGGCCGCGGCACCTGCGGCACCGTCACCAGGCCCGCGCCCAGCCGCCCCCGCGCCGACCCGGACGACGCCCCGCCACCGGACCCGCGCACCGACACCGCCGCCACCCCGCGCGCCGGCGCCCCGCCGGACCCGCCGCGCGGCAGCCGCCCGGACACCGAACGCCGCGACACCGGCCGCCGGGACCCGGGGACCCGCCCGGACGTCCCGGCACCGGAACCCGGGCCGGGGGAGGGGACGGTCAGCAGCGCACCGGCCGCCTCCCGCTCCTCCGGGCCGGCCAGGAACGCCCGGCCGGTGACGCCCGTCGGCGGCGCCGCCAGCAGCCCGTCCGGCGACACCACCGGCGGCAGCCCGCACCCGTCGCAGTACCGCTCACCACCGCCGACGTCCTCGTAACCGCCCGCACAGTCCCGCCGCTGGCAGCGCTCGCCGGCCCGCTCCGTCACGAATCCCCCCTGCTCTCCGGCTGCTGCGGAACCAGCACCTCCGCCGCCGCCTGCTGATACCGCCACACCGCCTGCTCGGCCGCCCGCAGATCGCACGGCGCGCTCCACAGCATCCGCCGCGCGATGTCGTACCGCTCCACCAGCAGCGGATCCTCCGCCAGGCCGTACCGCGCCACCCGCGCCCGGCACGCGTCCAGCCGGCCGCGCAGCTCCGCCCGTACGGCCAGCGGCGCGGTCACCGCCGTCAACGACTCGCGGGCCCGCTGCAGTTCGTCCTCCGCCCGCTCCTCCAGGCTGTCCAGCAGCGGCGACAGCCGGTGCCACTGCGCCCGCCGGCGGTACTCCGCGGCCGCCGCCAGCTGCTCGTGCAGCGCCGTCGACGGGCCGCTGACCGCCGGCACCTCCGACGCGGCGATCTTCGCCAGCACCTCGCCGCGCGCCTGCCGCGCCTCGGTCAGCGTCCGGTCCGCCCGCGACAGCACGTCCCGCAGCCGCATCAGCCGCCGCTCGGCGTCCTGCCGGACGTCCAGCACCGCCGCCACCTCCCGCCGGATGTCCTCCAGCGCCCGCGCCGCACGGTCGTAGCGCACGGTGTCCGGACGGCCGCCGCCCGGCGCCGAACTCCCCGTCGACGACGACACCCAGAACGCCAGCGGATCGGCGATCACCTGCGCCCGCAGCCGCGCCAGCTCGCCCGTGATCCGCTCCAGGTCGTCGCCGGCCGGATGCTCACCGGGCCGCACGCCCACCGAATGCGCCAGCGACCGGGTCCGCTGCAACTCGGCCGACAGCAGGTCTATCCGGGCCGGCAGCGCCGACCACACCGCGTCGGCCGCCACGATCACATCGAGGGAACGCGCGTACAGCCCGGTCATCCGCGCCACGAGCTCCTCCAGGCAGTACCGCTCGCCCGGCCCGCTCACCCCCGGCACCGTCACGCCCGCGCCGTGCAGCAGCTCCGTCAGCGCCGCCAGGTCCTCCGGGGACGGCCAGCGCCGCCGCGCCCGCAGCTCACGCGCCGCCGCCAACGCCCCCGTATACGCGTCGAACAGCGCCCACAGCACCGTGAGGGACCCCTCCGTGGCGGCCCAGCGCTCCTTCGTGGTGCCCGACAGATCCGCGCCCTCCAGCAGCCGGCGCCCCGCATGGTCCTGCAGCGCCAGCAGCGAGGTCTCGAGCGCCTCGTACTCGGCGCCGAGCCGCGCCAGGGCGCGGTCCACCTCCTCCAGGCCCAGCACCGGGGCATCGGAACTCCCCGCGGAACCGGGGACAGGTCCAGGGACCCCCATCGATCACCTCTCCAATACGCGTACGCTGCACGGCGATTGCTGCGACCGAGTCCGCGCGGCTGCTGCGGTCCGGCTCCCTTCGCCTCCTGTTCTGTCCGCTTTCCATAGTGACGCCATCGGGCACTGCGTGGGGCGATCGCCCGGGTGACACCGCTCCCGGGGGCCTCTTGACTTTCGCCGGGCCGTTGTCGACGCCCCGGGGGTGTTGTGGCCGCCCCGGCCCGTCTTGGCGGCTCGGTGCGGCGCTCCGGGGGAGTCAGTCGCTGTACTCCGGCGACGGCGGGCCCGATATGTCCGGCAGATCGGCCTTCAGCCACTTGCGGTACGCCCGCATCCACGGACCGTCGGACGCCCCGCCGGCCCGGTAGTCGTCCAGGACCTTGTTGACCCGGCGCACCAGATCCGTGTCCGCCTCGTTCATCGCCACCCCGTACGGCTCGTTCGTGAACGGCCGGCCCTTCAGCTCCACCGCCGGATCCTGCGCCGCCTGCGCCGCGGCCAGCGCATTGTCCGTGACCACCGCGTCCGCCTGGCCCAACTGGAGCCGCACCAGGCAGTCGAGCTGGTTCGGCACCGTCAGCACCTTCGCGCCGTGCGGGCGCGCCGCCAGCTCCGCCTCACCCGTCGAACCGGCCGCCGTACACACCCGCTTGCCGCGCAGCGAATCGTCGAACGCCTTCACGGCCGACGTCTTCGGCGCCAGCACCTGCTGCCCGCCCTGGAAGTACGACGTCGAGAACGCCACCAGCTTCTTGCGCGCGCAGTTGATGGTCATCGTCCGCACCACCATGTCGACCCGGCGCTTCCGCAGCGCCGGAATCCGCTGGTCGGTCGGTACCGCCTTGAACACCACCTTCGCGTCCGGCCCCAATATGTCCGCGGCGATCGCCCGTGCCAGATCGATGTCGAAGCCCGCCAGCTTGCCCGTCGCCGGATCGCGGTAACCCCACCGGTAGGTGTTCTGGTCGACCCCGACGACCAACTGGCCCCGCTCCTTGATCCGCGCCACTGCCGGCCCGTCCTCCGACGACGGCCGCAGGCTCTCCGCGGCGTTCTCCGGCGTGCACCCCGCCGCGGGGGACCTGGCCGACGCCGACCCCGGACCGTACGCCCCGTGCGTCACCACGGGCGACGAGGCACGGCCCGCGCCGCCACCCACGGCACCGTCCCCGGGCCCGCCGGCCAGCGTCGGCACCAGCACCGCCGCCGCGGCCGCCATCACCCCCATGCCCGCCGCGACCGGCGCCAGGACGGCCCGCAGATTCCCCAGCACCCGCCGGCGCACGCTCATGCCCCCCTCACCACGCCTTCTCCCCGACGCCCCGCCGCCCACCGGCACTTCACCACCCACCGGCACGCTGCGCACCGGCCCTCCACCACTCACCGGCACGCCGCGCACCGGCCCTCCACCACTCACCGGCACGCCGCGTACCGGTCGTTCGCCGCCTGCCGGTCGTTCGCCGCTGGCCGGCACTCCGGGCACCGGCACGTCGCCCTTGACCGGCAATCCGCCGCTCGCCGGTACTCCGCCCACTGGTGGTTCGCCGCTCGCCGGTACTCCGCGCACCGGTCCTCCGCCGCCTGCCGGTCGTTGGACACTCATCGGTACTCCGCCAGCCTGCGCCCGATCCCCAGCACCGCACCCAGCGCCCCCACCAGTGTCAGCGCCCCGGCCCCCTCCGGCAGCCCGCCCAGCGCCCCCCGCCCGGCGTCCGCCGCCGTGCGGAACTCCGCCTGCTCGTGCACCAGCGCCCGGGACAGCCCCGACGCCACCCGGTCGCAGGACTCGCCCGTCGAACCCGCCCCGCCGACCACCTTCGCCAGCGCCCGCTCGTAATCCCCCTTCTCGTCCGCCGCCCGCGCCTCGGCATGCCGCACCTGCCACTGGCGTACGGACGCCAGCGCGGCGCGCACCGGCGCCCGCCCCGCCTCGTCGTCCGCCAGCGCCAGCGCCGACCCCAACCGGCTCCGCGCCGCCGCCGGACCCCGCTCACCCGCCCCCGCCAGATCCGTCATCCGGCTGCGGAAACCGGCCTCGTAGAAGTCCTGCTGATCATCCGTGAGCACCGCACCGCGCGCCACCAGCGTCAGATTCTCGTCCCCGCGCGCCTGCAACGCATCGATCCGCGCCTCATTGAGCACCCGCAACGACCGGGCGCCGTGCTCGTACGACGCCGTCAGCTCCGCGCGCGCCACCGCATGCCCCACCACCAGCCACAACAACACCGCCACCGACGCGGCCGTGGCCGCCACCAGCCCGCGGTTGAACACGCGGTTCGTCCGCCGGTAATGCCGCCGCTGCGCCCACCCCAGCGCGGCCACCGCCAGCACCCCCGCCACCAGCGCCGCCCACGGCCAGGCCTTCGCATCGGCGTAGTCCGCCGCCAGCCGGTCCGTCTCCGCCTCGTACAACGCCCGGGCGGCCGGGAGGAGTTCCGTCCGCATCCGCTCGTTCGCATACCGCAGATACGCCCCGCCCAGCGGCAGCCCCTGCCGGTTGTTCGCCCGCGCCGTCTCCACCAGGCCCGTGTACTGCGGCAACTGGCGGTTGAGCCGGGCGATCTGCTCACCCGCCCCGTCCGAACCCCGGGCACTCTGCGCCGCCTTCGTCAGCAGCTCCGCCGCGGTGGCGATGTCCTTGCCGTAACGCTGCCGGGTCGCCGCATCGCCCTTCCCGCCCGCCAGGAACCCGCCGGCGGCCGTGGTGTCCGCGTCCGCCAGCGAGCGGTAGATGCTCGCCGCGTCCGCCGTCAGCGGCTGACTGCGCTCCACCACGTCCTCCGCGGCCGCCGCCCGGTCCGCGACCTGCCACGCCGCGGCCGCCCCGAAGACCAGCACCAGCAGCGCCAGCACCGCCCCGATCACCCGCAGCCGCCCCGGCTCGGTCGTCGCCGCGGCGCGCAGCTCGTCCAGCCCCTCGGCCCAGGCCGGACGGCGCGCCGGAGCGGGCGGCGCCGCGCTGCTGGTCGGCACGGACGACACAGATCCTCCCCCTGGGTCGCTGATACGCCACCGGCCGCCCGTCCGCGGCGCCCGAACGCGCTCACGACAAGGACCGGTGCATGGGCAGCAGTATGTCCGCCACCACCGACACGCACACCGCGATTGGCTCGATCTTGCCCCGATCGCCCTCGCCACCGGCGCACAGCGGCCCCACGAGCCGGTGGTGCCGGTGGACCGGCGCACGACCCCGGCCCGCCGCCACCGCACTAAAGTGACGGCCGGAGCCCGCCCCTCCTCGTGACCTGGACGGACACCGAACACATCAGACATCAGAAGACGCCAGAAGACATCAGAAGCGGCCAGAGGACGCCAGAAGAACGCCGCGAGACGCCAGCAGAAACCCACGAGGCGCCAGAACAGGCCGGACCCACCACCGACCACCCACCACCCACCATCGACCACCGACCACCCGAAGGGAAGTGATCTCATGCAGCCCGTCCGCAAGGGCAGGGTGTCGCTCGTGGAGACCGCGACCGACGAGATCCGCTCCCAGATCGTGAACGGCACCTGGCCGGTGGGCAGCCGCATCCCGCCCGAGAACGCCCTGTCCGAATCCCTCGGTGTCAGCCGCGCCTCGGTCCGCGAGGCCGTCCGCTCGCTCGTCCACTCCGGCCTCCTCGAACCCCGGCAGGGCGACGGGACCTTCGTGATCTCCGACGACGACAGCGCGGTCGCCCTCCGCCGCCGGCTCGAACGCGCCGAGCTCAGCCACGTCACCCAGGTCCGCCAGGGCCTCGACGTGGTCGCCGCCCGCCAGGCCGCCAAGCACCGTACGGACGCCCAACTCGCCGGTATCGAGGCCGCACTGGCCCGCCGCAAGGCCGCGCTCGCCGCCCACGACGCCGAGACCTTCACCGCCGCCGACGCGGAGTTCCACGTCCTGGTCGCGGAGGCCAGCGACAACCCCGTGCTCGCGGACATCTACCGCTCCCTCAGCGCCGCCCTGCGCGAGGAACTCCGCCGCGCCGCCTGCCTGGACACCGCCACCGCGGCCGCCACCGATCCGCACGCCCGGCTCGCCGACGCCATCCGCGCCCAGGACCCCCAGGCCGCCGTCGACGCCGCCGTCCTCCTCCTCGCCGGCCACGTACGCGACCTGGCTCTTCCGCTCGAGGACTGAGCGCCTGCCGACGACTGAGGGCCTGTCGACGGCTGAGCGCCTGTCGACGACTGAGTCCCCTCGGCGAAGGAATCGCCCCAAGGGGGAGCGTGAACCTCACCTCCACGCCTCCTCCTCGCTCCGTGCGCCGCTACCACCCCCATCCTCATTCGACTACTCTCAGTGACGAAAGCAAGAGCAGTCGAGCGCGGAGCCAGACGACCTGACCACCGCGCCCCAATGTCCGGAGGTCACCATGCACCGCATCCGCACACTCCTCGCCCCACTCGCCAACCGCCCGCAGACTGACGCATCAGCACCACTGACCAACCCCTCTGCCAGCGGTTTCCTCACGATCGGCACCACCACATACATCGACCCGCACGGCACCTACCCCCTCGACCACCGCTCGGACGGCACCCCGAGCGTCATCATCAACGACACCACCCACCCCATCACCATCCTCACGGAGAGCAACCACTCCCACCCCGCCACCGCACCCCCGACCGACCCACTGCCACCCCTCGTCCTGGCCCCAGGCGAGCGCACGGAGACCCGCCGGGGGGACGGGGTGCGGGTGGGCTGAGTCGGAGGCCTGGAGGTTTGGGGCTCCGGAGGTGCGGGGGTGGAGGCCCGGAGCCCCGGAGACCCGGAGGTGTGGGGCCCAGGGGGGCTGGAGCCCCGGAGCCCCGGAGCCCCGGAGCCCCGGAGCCCCGGAGCCCCGGGGGTTGGAGGTCCGGAGCCCCCGAGTCCCGGGGGGTGCCTCTATGTCTTTGGTCAAGCGAGGCGTGGGGTTCTGGGTTCGTAGAAGGTGCCGTCGCGGAGCATCGCGAACAGCACATTGATCCGCTGGCGGGCCAGGCGGAGAAGTGCCTGGGTGTGGGTTTTCCCTCGGGCCCGGCATTTGTCGTAGTAGGTGCGGGAGGCGGGATCGTGCAGGGCGGCGAACGCGGACAGGAACATCGCGCGTTTGAGCTGTCGGTTGCCGCCTCTGGGTGCGTGTTCGCCATGGATCGAGGTCCCCGACGATCTGGTGGCCGGGGCGAGGCCGGCGTAGGAGGCGAGATGGGCGGCGGTGGGGAAGCTGGTGCCGTCGCCGACGGTGACCAGCAAAGTAGCGGCGGTCCTGACCGCGACCCCCGGCATCGAGGTCAGGACCTGGGAAAGAGGGTGTGCCTCCAGCAGGGCAGCGATCTGGGCTTCCAGAGCCCGACGTTGCTCGTGCACGGCTGCGAGCGAGCGGGCCAGGGAGGGGATCACGACGTCGAGGGTGCCGGTCCCGGGAACGACGACGGTCTGCTCGTCGAGCGCGTTGAAGACCTCCTCGATCAGTCGCTGGGCCATGCGCGGGGCTTTGGGTCTGATCACCTCGACGAGTCTGCGGCGTCCGGCTTTGCGCAGCGCGGCCGGGGATCCGTAGCGTTCCAGCAGCCAGGTGACGGCCTGGTGGTCCAGGCGGGGGCCCAGGACGCGTTCCAAGCTGGGGTGGAACTGGGTGAGCAGGCCGCGTATGCGGTTGGAGGTGCGGGTGGCCTCGGCCGCGAGGTCCTGGTCGAAGCCGACCAGAACGGTCAGCTCGGCGGTGATCTCGTCGGTCAGTTCCAGCGAGCGCAGGGTGTGCGGCATGGTGCGGGCAGCATCCGCGATCACGGCCGCGTCCTTCGCGTCGGTTTTCGCCTCGCCGGGATACAGGTCGGCGATCCGCCGCATGGCAAGTCCCGGCAGATAGGCGACCTTGCAGCCGGCGTCCCGGGCGACCGTCAGGGGCAGGGCGCCGATCGAGGCGGGCTGGTCCACGATCACCAGTACGGTGCCGAACTTCGCGGCCAGCTTGTCGAAGACGGCCCGCAGCTTCGGCTCGCTGTTGGGAAGCTGCTTATCGAAGACCTTCTTGCCGGCCGGGGTCAGCCCGTGCCCGTGATGGGCACTCTTGCCGACGTCCAAGCCTAGGAAGACGCCCACGTCGCCGGTGTCGAACATCGTGCTCCCCACTACTTCGGTGCAGTGCCGGCCAGGGCGATGGTGCCGTACTCGCGCATCCACGTTATGCAGACCTGCCGCCCGCACGGTGCCGGGCATTGCGCCAGGCCAGGCGGTGGTCGGACCTCTCATCAGCGTCTCCAACGGCACCCCACGGACCCGGTGACACCACCCCCCAGGTCATGCGCTCGACAGGGGGACACAGTCATGCCGGGCCCGCAGGCCAGCGGTCCTCTTGCAGGACCGCGAAGAACATAACGGGGGAGCCCCGGAGGTCCGGAGGGCCGGAGGCTCGGAAGCTCGGAGGCCTGGGGACCCGGAGGCTCGGAGGCTCGGAGGCATGGGGACCCGGAGATGGCATGCAGGTGGGGTGGGGTGGGGTGGGGGGGAGGCCCCAAGGGGAGGGGGTGCGGGTGGGCTGCCGGCTGGAGGTCGGGGCACGGGCGTCGGGTGGAACCCGGGCTCGGCTCAGGGGCTCGGGTCCGGAGAGCTGGTGGGTCAGGGCCTAGGCCAGGAGCTGGCCAGGCTGGGAGCTGACCAGTTCAGGATCCGGCCGGTTCAGGAGGTGACCACTTCAGGAGCCGGCCGGTTCAGGAGCTGGCCGGTTCAGGGGCCGGCCAGGCCGGGAGCCGTTGCGTCCGTTGCCTCTCCGCCAACCGAACTGCCCGCCAAGGCATTCCCCGCCAAGGCATTCCCGGCCAAGGCGTTCCCGGCCGGACGAACCTCGGCCGTAATGCCATAACGCCGCAACGCCATATCGCCGCAACGCCGCAACGCCGCAACACCCCCACTTCACCCGCTTCCCCCGGAGCGACGAGCCCACCGCCGGCGCCGGTCACCCATAAGCCCCCCGCAGGCGCCCGTAAGCGCCTGGTGGGGCCGCTGCCTGGTCCAGGGTGGCGAGGGCGGCGCCGAGGACGGGTGGGGCGGTGAGGACGTGGGGGACGGCCTTGGGGGCGCGTTCGGACAGCAGGCGGGTGAGGTGGTCGTGGAGGAGGGGGTGGCGGGCGGCCAGGACGCTGCCGCCGAGGACGACGGGGGTGGGGTCGGCGAGGAGGTCCAGGCGGCGCAGGGCGACGGTGGCCATGGCGGCGATCTCCTCGGCCTGCCGGGCGACGAGGGTGCGGGCCAGCGGGTCGCCGTCGGCCGCCACGGTGAAGAGCAGCGGGGTGAGTTCGTGGCGGCGGTGCGGAGGGATGCGGCCCAGGTGGAGGGCCTCGATCAGTTCGGCCATGGTGGTCAGCCCGAAGTGGGCGGGCAGGGCGCGGGCGAGTGCGGTGGGGTCGCCGCGGCCGTCCTCGGCGCGGGCCGCCGACCACAGTGCCTCGTCGGCGAGGTGCGCACCGCCGCCCCAGTCGCCGGAGATCCGCCCGACGGACGGGAAGCGGGCGGTGGCCCCGCCGTGGCCCAGGCCCGCGCAGTTGATGCCGGCCCCGCACACCACCGCCACCCCCACCGGCTCCCCGTCGTCCGGCAGTCCGGCCCGCAGCAGCGCGAAGGTGTCGTTGCGGACGGACACCGTACGGGCCCAGCCGCGGGCGGTGATCTCCGTGGCCAGTGCCGCCTCCTCCGCCGGGAAGTCGGCGTTGGCGAGGAAGGCGGAGAGGTGGCCGACGGGGCCGGACAGTCCGGCTTCCGCGAGGGCGGCGGCCACCAGGGGCGCGAGGGTGTCGACCGCGCGGGCGGTGCCGACCACCGGTGGCTGGAAACCGCCGCCGCGCGCCGAGCCGAGCAGCCGGCCGTCGGTGGTCACCAGCGCCACGTCGGTCTTGCTGTTGCCCGCGTCGATGGCGAGCGCCGTGCCGGTCAGGCCCACGTGAGGTGCTCCCGGTTGTGCGCGATCAGCAGGTCGGTGAGCCGGTCGGCGTGGTCGATCTGGCCGATGAGGGGGTGGGAGAGGAGCGCGGCGAAGACCCGGTCGCGGCCGCCGTGCAGCGCGGCGTCCAGGGCCAGTTGCTCGTAGGCGGTGACGTGGGCGATCAGGCCGGCGTAGAGGGGCTCCAGGGGGCGTACGGGGAGGGGGGTGGCGCCGGTTGCGTCCACGGTGGCGGGGACCTCGATGACCGCGTCATCGGGGAGGAAGGGCAGCGTGCCGTTGTTGCGGGCGTTGACGACCTGGGTGTCGCCGGTGTCCGCCAGCAGGGAGGAGGTCAGCGCCACCGCCGCCTCGGAGTAGTAGGCGCCGCCGCGCCGGGACAGCAGTTCCGGCTTCTCGTCGAGCGCGGGGTCGGCGTAGAGGGTGAGCAGCTGCTGCTCGATGGCGGCGACCTCGGCGGCCCGGGACGGTTTGCCGCGCAACTCCTCGACCACCGCGTCGTGTTGGTAGTAGTAGCGCAGGTAGTAGGAGGGGACGGTGCCGAGGCGGTCCAGGACGTGCCGGGGGAGGCGCAGATCGGCGGCGAGGGCGTCGGCGTGCTCGGTGAGCAGTTCGGGGAGGACGTCCTCGCCGGCGACGCGGACCGACCGTTCCCAGGTGAGGTGGTTGAGCCCGACGTGTTCCAGGACGACCTGGTCGGGGGCGACGCCCAGCAGTGCGGCGAACTTCCGCTGGAAGCCGATCGCCACGTTGCACAGGCCGACCGCCTTGTGGCCCGCCTGCAGCAGTGCGCGGGTCACGATGCCGACCGGGTTGGTGAAGTCGATGATCCAGGCGTCCGGGTTGGTCCGGCGGACCCGTTCGGCGATGTCGAGGACGACGGGCACGGTCCGCAGCGCCTTGGCGAGGCCGCCGGCGCCGGTGGTCTCCTGGCCGACGCAGCCGCACTCCAGCGGCCAGGTCTCGTCCTGGTTGCGGGCGGCCTGGCCGCCGATGCGCAGCTGGAGCAGGACGGCGTCGGCGCCGTCGATACCGGCGGCCAGGTCGTCGGTCCAGGTGATCCGGCCCGGGTGGCCCTGTCTGGCGAAGATCCGCCGGGCCAGGCCGCCCACCATCCGAAGCCGGTCCGGGGCCGGGTCGACGAGGACGAGTTCCGCCAGCGGCAGCACGTCCCGCAGCCGGGCGAAGCCGTCGATGAGTTCGGGGGTGTAGGTCGAGCCGCCGCCGACCACTGCGAGCTTCATATCCGTTCTCAGCCCTTTACTCCGGTGAGGGTGACGCCTTCGACGAAGGCCTTCTGCGCGAAGAAGAAAACGATGATCACGGGTGCCATGACCAGCAGCGTCGCGGCCATGGTGAGGTTCCAGTTGACGCTGTGGGCGCTCTTGAAGGACTCCAGTCCGTAGGAGAGCGTCCAGGCGGCGGGGTTCTGCGCGGCGTAGATCTGCGGGCCGAAGTAGTCGTTCCAGCAGAAGAAGAACTGGAAGAGCGCGATCGCGGCGATGCCCGGTCTGGACATCGGCACGACGATCCGCAGCAGGGTGCGCAGTTCGCCGCAGCCGTCGACCTTCGCCGATTCCAGGTACTCCTGCGGGATGGTCAGCAGGAACTGCCGCAGCAGGAAGATGGAGTACGCGTCGCCGAACGCCATCGGGATGATCAGCGGCCACAGCGAGCCGGCCAGGTGGAACTGCTGGGCCCACACCAGGTACATGGGGATCACGACGACCTGTGGCGGCAGCATCATGGTGGCGAGGACGAGGACGAGCGCGGTGCGGCGGCCGCGGAAGCGGAACTTGGCGAGCGCGTAGGCGACGGGGACGGCCGAGCACACGGTGAAGAGGGTACCCAGGCCCGCGTACATCAGGGAGTTCTTCCACCAGTCCAGGAATCCGGGGGTCTCGAAGACCGTCACGTAGTTGGACCAGTGCCAGGTGTCCGGCCAGAGCTCGCCGCTCATGGCCTGGCGGTCGCTCATCACGGACGTCAGGAAGACGAAGACGAAGGGGAGCACGAAGGAGAGGGCGGCGGCGACGGCGACGGTGTGCACCGCGATCCAGTGCAGCAGCCGGGTGCGGCGGGCGCGGGTACCGGCGGTGCCGTCTCCGGGGTGGCCGGTGCGGGCCGGCGCGGTGGGGGCGTTGAGGGTCGTGGTGGTCATCGGTCAGTCCTCCGCCGGGAGCAGGCCGGCGCGCTTGCGCATCAGCAGGGTGGTGACGGCCATGGCGATGACGAAGAGCACGAGGGAGAGCACGCACGCCGCGCCGGTGTTGAAGTTCTGGAAGCCGAGGGAGTAGACGAGCTGCGGGACGGTGAGGGTGGAGTGGTCCGGGTAGCCGGGCTGGATGACGGTGCCGGGTCCGATGGAGACGCCGGAGGCGAGCTTTCCGGCCACCAGCGCCTGGGTGTAGTACTGCATGGTCTGGACGACGCCGGTGACCACCGCGAACAGCACGATCGGGGTGATCGACGGCCAGGTGACGTACCGGAACCTCCCCCAGGCGCCCGCACCGTCCAGTTCGGCGGCCTCGTACTGCTCCTTCGGCACGTCCAGCAGCGCCGCCATGAAGATCACCATCAGGTCGCCGATGCCCCACAGCGACAGCATCACCAGTGAGGGTTTGGCCCAGGCGGGGTCGTTGAACCAGGACGGCGCGGGAATCCCGAGCGTGCCCAGGATCTCGTTGACCGGTCCGGTGCCGGGATTGAGGAGGAAGACGAAGGCGACGGTGGCGGCCACCGGCGGCGCCAGGTAGGGCAGGTAGAAGGCGGTGCGGAAGAATCCGACGCCGGTTTTGAGCTTGGTGACGAGCAGGCCGATGCCCAGGCCGAACACCACCCGCAGGGCGACCATCACGACGACCAGCCACAGCGTGTTCCACAGCGCCGGGCCGAACAGCGGCATCTGCGTGAGGACGTATCTCCAGTTCCGCAGGCCCACGAATTCGGGCGGTTCGATCTGGTTGTAGTGCATGACGGAGAAATAGCCGGTGGCGAGCAGCGGATAGCCGAAGAACACCGAGAACCCGACCAGCCACGGGGAGAGGAAGCCGAGGAGGCGCAGCCGTTCGCGGGCGCGTTTGCGCCGGAGTGCGGGCGCCGGTGCGGGGGCGGTGGTCGTGGTTGCCATGGCGGTTCTCCGTCGGTTCACCGGCCGTCCGTCCCGGCCGTCATCGCGCGGACCGGAGGGTTTTGGCCGTCAGTTCTCGGACTGGAGGGTGTCGGCGTCGATCTGGGCGTCGAGTGCGCGCAGGCCCTTGCCGATATCGGGGACCCTTCCGGCCTCGACGTCGTAGGAGAAGTCCTGCAGGGCGGTGACGTACTGCCCGCCGTTGGCGGACGGCGGGAGCGCGACGCTGCGCGGGTTCTGTGCGATGCGCAGGAAGGTGCGGAACGTCGGGTCGGCGTCCAGCTCCGGGGATTTCAGGGCCGCTTTCGTGGACGGCACGTTGTGGATGGCATTGGCGAACCGGACCACCTGATCGGTGTCCGTGGTCAGGAATTTCACCAGTTCCCAGGCCGCGTTCTGGTGGGTGCTGCTGTGCGCGATACCGATGACGGTGCCGGTCAGATATCCCTTGCCGTAGGTGTCGGCCCGGTCGTCGGGCACCGGCATCGGCGCGGTGTCCCAGCCGAACGGGGCCTTGGCCTGCCGCAGCATCAGTCCGCGCCATTCACCGTCCAGGTGCATGGCCACCTTCTGTGTCAGGAAGGCGTTCTGGGAGGACATCTCGTCGCCGAAGGTGGTGCGGAATCTCTCCAGCGGTCCGTAGCCGCCCTGGGCCTCGATCAGGTCCCGCTGGAAGGTGAGGAACTGCCGGGTCGACGGGTCCTTCGCCAGCCGGGATTTCCCGTGGGCGTCGAAGTAGCGGGGTTCCCACTGCGCGAACAGCCGGTCCGGACTGTTCTGGTAGAGGCGGAAGTCGGGCATGAATCCCACCCGTCGGTAGGAGCCGTCCTTGGTGCGCCGGGTGAGTGCGACGGCGTCCCGTTTCAGTTCGGACATGGTCCGCGGGGGCCGGGTGATGCCCGCCTCCTTGAAGGCGTCCTTGTTGTAGTAGAGCCCGTAGGAATCGGCGAGCAGCGGCAGCGCGCACTGCTTGCCCCGGTAACTCGTGTAGTCCAGCAGGGTTTTCGGGAAGACCTTCTCCTTCACCACCCCCGTTTTCGCGAGGAACGGGTCGAGGTCCGCCCACATCCCCGACGAGCAGTACTGCCCGACATTGTTGGTGGTGAAGGACGAGACCACGTCCGGTGCGTCGTCCCCGCCGGCCCGCAGGGCCTGGTTCATCGTCTCGTCGGTGACGTTCGGGACGACCTTCACCGTGATGTTGCGGTGCCGTTTCTCGAACCGGGTGACCGAATCGTTGATGGCCTTCATTTCGCCCGGCGTCGACCAGCCGTGCCAGAAGGTGAGGGTGGCCGGCTCGGTCGGGTCGTCACGGTCACTGCCGACGCTCGGATGGGCGCAGCCGGACAGGAGCAGCCCGGCACCGGCCAGCGCCACGGAAAGCCGGTCGCGCAGACGGGTAAGCGGCATGGCGGACTTCCTTTGCGGCGAGAAGGACTTCCTGCACGGCGGGAGACTTCCGGGGGAACGGTCCGGCCGGGCGGCTCAGCCCGTCGTGTCGAACACCGCATCGCGGGCCTCCGCGAGCGCGGTGCGCAGCGCGCCGATGAGAATGGGATTGCCGTCGATGTCGCTGAGCCGCAATTCCGGGCGGGGCAGCGCGAGTCCGGTGAATTCCTCCTCGACCAGGGCGCGCAGCGCCTCTCCGCCGGCCTGCGGGACCTCCCCGGAGAGCACCACCAGCCGCGGGTCGACCACCGCCACCACGGCGGCCAGCCCGGTGGCCAGCCGCCGCGCGACCTCTTCCCGTACGTCGTCCCTGGCCAGCGCCTCGTCGACGGCGCGGACCTCGGGCGCCCCGTACGCATGGGCCAGCTCGATGACGCTGGGGGAGCCGACCAGCCGTTGGAAGCCGCCGCCGGCGTCCGGTCGTGCGGCGCTGCGGTCACCGCCCCGGGACAGCGGCGCGCCCGGCAGCGGCATGTAGCCGATCTCGCCGGCGCCTCCGGTGGCCCCCCGCAGCAGCCGGCCGCCGAGCACGATGGCGGCGCCCACGCCCTCGTCGGCCCACACCAGCACGAAGTCGTCGAAGTCCTGGGCCGCACCGTCGTGTTGCTCGGCGACCGCCGCCAGGTTCACGTCGTTCTCGATGGTGATCGGCGTGCCCAGCACCTCGGCGAGCTCTTCCTTCAGCGCGCGCGAGTGCCAGCCCGGCAGGTGCGGGGCGTAGCGCAGCCGGCCGGTCCCCGGGTCCAGGGCGCCGGGCGTGCCGATCACCGTCCCGTGCAGCTGCTCGCGGCCCAGTCCGGCCTTGGCCAGCGCCCCGTCGACGGCCTCGGCGACGAGCCGCGCCGTGCGGTTCGGTACGTCCGCGCCGACGGCGTCGGTGCCGACCCGCTCCTCGCCGAGCACCCGCCCGGTGATGTCGGCGACCGCGGCGGTGATCCCCAGCTGGTCCACGGCCAGCGCGGCGACCTGCGCGGCCGCCGGATCGACCTCGTAGAGCTGCGCGTTGGGGCCCGGCCGCCCGGTCACGTTGCCGGTCGTGCGCACCAGTCCGGCCGCCTCCAGCCGGGCCAGCAGCTGCGAGGCGGTGGGCTTCGACAGCCCGGTCAGCTCGCCGATCTGGGTACGGGTCAGCGGGCCCTGCGACACCAGCAGGTCGAGCGCCGCCCGGTCGTTCATGGCGCGCAACACCCGTGGCGTTCCGGGCGTTCCCTGTGCCTGCTGCCCACCGGCCAAGACCGTCACCCCGTTCACCGGTGGCCGACCGGCCACCCATCTGTTAGGAAACCTTCCAATCGATGAACAGGAAGGTAGGCGGCCCGCCCGGCGGCGTCAATGGGTGCGGCGGGGTGAGTTGGCCGAACGCGGCCGGCGCAGCGCCCGCACGCGGAGGGCGCGCGTGCGGCGGCCGGCGTGAACGCAAGGGAGGGGCGCACCGCACGGCAGCGGTACGCCCCTCCCGGAATGCGCGGGGAGCGGCCTACTTCACCGACTTCGGCGCCGCCGCCAGCGGCTCCGTGGCCTGGGCCTGCGGCGACGTGGGGTTGTTGAGCGCCGAGGGGGCGGCGATGGCGGCGGTGGGATCCGCGGCGGGGAGCTCTTCCTCCTCGTCGGGGGCCGGGCGCGGGGCGAGGTGGACACCGGCGGCGTCCAGGGCCCGCTTGATGCGCCAGCGCAGTTCGCGCTCCACGCCCGCGGCCTTGCCCGGCATGGTCTTGGCGGCGACCGAGAGGGTGACCGTGTCGAGGTGCACCTCGCTGAGGCCGAGGACCTCCACCGGCTCCCACAGCTGCTCGTTCCACGGCTCGGACTTCGACATCTCCTCACCGGCCGCGGTGATCGTGTCCCGGGCCCGCTGGAGGTCCTGGTCGGCGGCGAGGACGACGTCCACGGCGGCCGTGGACCAGCCCTGGCTGAGGTTGCCGATCCGCTTCACCTCGCCGTTGCGTATGTACCAGATCGCGCCGTTCGGGCCGCGCAGCTTGGTGACCCGCAGACCGACCTCGATGACCGTACCGGTGGCCACCCCCGCGTCGATCTCGTCGCCGACGCCGTACTGGTCCTCAAGGATCATGAAGACGCCGGAGAGGAAGTCCGTGACCAGGTTGCGGGCGCCGAAACCGATCGCGACGCCCGCCACGCCCGCGCTCGCGAGCAGCGGCGCCAGGTTGATCTGCAGGACCGACAGGACCGTCAGCGCGGCCGTGCCCATGATCACGAAGGAGGCGACGCTGCGCAGCACCGAGCCGATCGCCTCGGACCGCTGCCGGCGGCGCTCGGCGTTGACCAGCAGACCGCCCAGCGCGGTGCCCTGGGCGGCGGCCGCGGTGCGGTTCATCCGCTCGATGAGCTTGGTGATCGTGCGGCGTATCACATGCCGCAGCACGACCGCGATCACGAGGATGAGCAGGATCTGCAGGCCGGACGTGAGCCACGTCCCCCAGTTCTCCTGCACCCAGCCGGCGGCGTTGGTGGCCTTCTCCGTGGCCTCGTCGAGCGAGGACGGGCCGGAGGAACCGGCGGGGGCGGCGCGCAGGTGCGCGGCGGCGACCGTCGAAGCGGACCAGAACACAGTCGAACCTTCCGTGTGGGACAGCAGACCCGGGCCGTTGTGGGGGCCGGCGACCGGGCTGACCAACCACACTAACGGGGCAACCTGGGTGGCCCGCGCCCGTGTTCGACCGGTCACGTCCGCGGAAGGCCGTAATGAGCCGTATCCGGCGGGACCGGCGGGGGTGTGGTGGAAAACACCTCCGGGCCGTTACCCGGTCATGGTGGCGCTCCGACCAGGCACCGGGGGACACTGTGGAGAGATCGTCCCGGCGCGAGCCACGCGCCGCCGGCGTACAAGGAGGCACCCGTGCCGCATGTCCTGGTCCTCAACGCGTCGTACGAGCCGCTCGGCGTCGTACCGCTCCGCCGCGCGCTCATCCTCGTCCTCAATGAGAAGGCCATCAGCCTCGAGGAGTCCGGCGCCCTGATGCACAGCGCGACCCGTGTCATTCCGGCCCCCAGCGTGGTCCGCCTGAAGCGGTTCGTGCGGGTGCCCTTTCGTGGCCCCGTGCCACTGACCCGCCGGGCGCTCTTCGCGCGTGACGGCGGTCGCTGTATGTACTGCGGTGGCGTCGCAACCAGCGTCGACCACGTCATCCCGCGCAGCCGCGGAGGTCAGCACACCTGGGAGAACGTCGTCGCCGCCTGCCGGCGCTGCAACCACGTCAAGGCGGACCGCCACGTAGCCGAGATCGGCTGGCGGCTGCGCCATCAGCCCGCCCCGCCGTCAGGACTGGCGTGGCGGATCATCGGCACGGGGCATCGTGATCCGCGCTGGCTGCCTTATTTGCAGCCGTACGGCGCGGACGACGCCTTGGCCCGGATCGATGCCGTGTCGGCATAGGCCGGGCCTTCGTCGTGTCCGGGCGGGCGGAACTCGGTTCCACCCGCCCGGACACGACCAGCAGTCACCTGCCGTCGGTCTTCGACGACAGTCATCTGCGGTCTTCGGCAGTCATTTGCGGTCTTCGACAGTTAGTTGCGGTCTTCGACAGTTAGTTGCGGTCTTCGACCGCGTAAGCCTCCACCGACCACAGCGAGTAGCCGAACCGGGTCGCTCGCTTGTCGCCCTGGATGCGGACGAAGCGGGCGTCCTTCGCGTCCATCCTGATCGACTCCCGGCCGCCCTTGCCGTCCCGTACGGTCGCCGCCGTGCGCCAGCTGCGGCCGTCCGGTGAGACCTGGATGCGGTAGCGGGCGGCGTAGGCGTCCTGCCAGTGGAGGACGAGCCGGCCCAGGCGGGTCGGGTGGGCCAGCGCGAACTGCAGCCAGGCGCCGTCCTCGGCGGGGGAGGACCAGCGGGTCGCGGGATTGCCGTCGGTGGCGGCGGACGCCGGGAAGTCGGGGGTCTCGTCGCCGGAGGAGGTGGCGACCGTGCCGCGCGCCAGGTCCTTGCCGCCGGTGCGCGGATAGGCACGCACGGTCAGGGTCTGCTCGGCGCCGTCGAACTCCACCGGGATCCGGTACGTGCCGGAGGGGGTGCCCTCGGGGACGTCGACGGTGAGCGGGACCGTCGCGGTGCCGCCGCGCGGCGCGGTGACCTCCTCGGGCGCGTGCACGGTGAAGCCCTTGGGAGCCTTGACCGTCAGCTTGCCGCGGACGTCCTCGGGGCGCCGGGAGAAGATCCGGGCGTCCACCCGGGCGCTGCCGCCGGTCTGCGCGTCCGACTCCGTGCGGGAGAGTTCCAGACCGGCCGCCGGGGTGTCCGCGAACCACGGGGTCAGGGCGTGAACGGACGGTGCCTCGGCGCCGTTCGCCCAGGTCAGCCGGACCGCGTCGGCGCGCAGCCGGGGGGTTGCGGACTCCGTCCAGCCGGTCGCGGACAGCCGGCCGAGGCGGCGCCAGCCCTCGCCGGGGACGTGCGCCTCCAGGGAGACGGCGCCCGCGGACGGGCCGGGGTCGGTCAGCGCGGTGACCGCGGCCAGCGGGCGGACCCGGCCGAACGGCACGGTCAGCGCGGTCGGGTCGGCGCCCTCGTCGGGGCGCGGGGTGTCGCGCCGGGCGCCGGTCCAGGCGTCGGCCTCGGTCATCGCCCGGTCCAGGAACGGGGCGAGCACCCCCTTGCCGACGGTCGCCGGGCTGTGCGCGATCTCCTTGCGCAGCCGCTGCACCTCCCGCTGCGCCGACCAGGCGGCGTCCCCGTCCTCCCCGGCCTGCGCCACGAGCGTGTCCACGGCCTGCTCGCCGGCCCGGCCGTAACGGGCCAACTGCGCGGCCCACGGCCGGATTTCGGCGGCCAGGTCGGAACGGAGGTCGTCGGGTGCGGTGCTCATGGTGTGGAAGGCGGCCCGCAGCGCCTTGGCCGCCTTGGCGTAGTCCGCGTCCCTGCCGGGCCGGCCGGTGTTGACCGCGGCCTCGCGGGTCTCCCAGAAGCGGTCGATCAGCGGCCGCAGATAGCCGGACTCGCTCGTGTTCAGCAGCGAGGACGAGGCGTTCCCGGCCAGGGCGCGCAGCGCCTCCCGGCCCCGCGGGGCGCCGCCCGCCAGGTCGTCGATGGCCGCGTCCCAGGATTCCGCCGGACGGTAGGCGCGCGGGTTCCAGGCGTAGTCGGCGGCGGTGAACAGCGGGATGCGGGACGCCAGCGGCTGCTCCATCGCGTTGGCGAGCAGCGCCGCCGACCCGGTGGCCACGGCCGGTTCGCGGCCCCGGTACGGGCCGAGGAAGATCCGGTCCTGGGCGTAGTCGTTGACCGGGTAGTTGTCCATGGTCACCAGGGGGTGGCCGAACGCCTGGCGGGCCGTGACCAGCTCCCCGCCGGTGATGGTCCGCGGGACCACGCCGACGCCGGTCCAGGCCACCTCGACCCGGTCGCCGAGCGCCTCGGCGAGCGCGTCGCGGTACGCCGTCGAGCCGTCCTGGTAGTACTCGGTCGGCATCAGCGACAGCGGCGCGGCGTCCGGGTGCCGTTCGTGGAGGTGGTCGGCGAGCGCGCCCGCGACCTTGGCCTGGGCCCGGGCGGCGGCCTGCGGCCCGGTGCCGAAGGCGTCCTCGTCGGCGCCGCAGTGCCATTCGTCGTAGGCGACGTCCTGGAACTGCAGCTGGAAGGAGCGCACGCCCAGCGCCCACATCGCGTCCACCTTGCGGCGCAGCGCCCGCAGGTCCTCCTGTGAGGAGAAGCACAGCGCCTGGCCGGGGGCGAGGGCCCAGCCGAGCGTGACGTGGTTGGCGCGGGCCCGCTCGGCCAGCGTCCGGAACGCGGCGCGCTCCTCGGCCGGGTACGGATCGCGCCAGCGGGCCTGGCGGTACGGGTCGTCGCCGGGCGCGTACAGATAGCGGTTCTGCTTGGTGCGGCCCATGAAGTCCAGCTGGGCCAGGCGCTGCGCCTGGCTCCACGGCTGCCCGTAGAAGCCCTCGGTGGTGCCGCGCACGGCCGTACCGGGCCAGTCCCGGACGACCACGGAGGCCAGCTGCCGACGGCTGTCCGGGCCGTCCGTGACGAGCTGCCGGAGGGTCTGCGCGGCGTGGAAGAGGCCGTCCGGGCCGACGCCGTCCAGGGCCACCGTGTCGCGGCCGTCGACCTGGCCCACGGCGAGGCGGTAGCCGCCGGCGGGGAGGTCGCCGCGGGCCGGTGCGCGCAGGGCCCGCAGGGCGTCCTCGGCCGGTGCGCCGCCGATGCGGATCACCGGACCGGACGCGGGCAGCCGCTCGCCGGGCGCCACCTGGTGCACCGTGCGCACCCCGGCGTCCCGCAGCAGGCCGCGCACCACGTCCAGTGCGTAGGTGTCGGTGCCGGGGGCGGCCACCACGACGGCCGCGTCGCCGAGCGGGACCGGGTCGCCGAGCGCGCGCAGCGACTGCGGCCGCGGCCAGACGGCGGGCAGCTGCCCGGCCCCGGCCGGCCGGTCCGGCTGGTCGGGACTCCCGGCGGCCGGGTCGGCCGGTGCCGCCTGGGCGCTGGGCACCCCGCCGAGCAGGCCCCCGATGACCGCGGCGGCCAGTGCGGTGGTCCCCGCCACCCGTGCCCGGGTGCCCGCGCCGCTCCCCCTGCCGTTCCTACCGATTCTTCCGACGCCCCACACGCCCCGGCCTCGCACGGCTGCTCCTCGTCCGCGTCCGCATGCTCGCCGGCTCGCGCCGGCCCCCCGTATGTCCCCTGAACTTTCCGCTGGTCTCCCCGCCCGAGGTCCGTTCGGACAGACCTTCGGCCGTGAGCCCACCATTGTGGCGGTGAGGGTGTCAACCGGGCGATGGCGGGGGTCCCGGAGGGGAGGCTTTGCGCCGGTTACGGTCGCTGCCGCAAGGCGGATCCGCCGGGTCCGCCGGCCCGCAGAACTTCCTGTGCCGGCCCGCTCCCACCGCGTTCTTCGCGTACCGCGGCGGTGTGCGCGGGGAAATCGCCTGCGTACGGCATACTGTGACGTGAGTCACGTTTCGTGGGTGATTGCGTCTGCGATCGTGCCGACTGGGTAGGGCCAACGTGTCCCACTACCGATGAACGGGAGGCCCTCGTGGCCGCATCCGCTCAGCTGCTCCTCGACGCCCTGTCCTCCAAACCGGGAGGTGCGACCGTGGAGCGCGATCTCTTCGACGGGGTCTCCGACCCCGATTCCGGCCTCGACGGCTCCGGCTCCTACAGCTTCGCCGAGCCGCCCCTCACCAGCGAGCCGCCGCTCGCCGACGCCGCGCCCCTGACCAGCGAGGTCCCGATCGCCGCCGAGCTGCCGCTGACCAGCGAGCCGACAGCCGCCGGCCTGGGGACGGAGTCCATGGAGGTCTGACGACCCATGGGCCGCGCGCGGCTCGCCCGGTTGCACGGCATCGCGACGTCGTACGAACCGGCACCGGGCAGAAGCGTCCAGATCACCGACGACACCGTCGTCGCCGTGCTCGCCGCACTGGGGGTCGACGCCTCGACCCCGGACGCCGTATGCTCCGCGCTCGCCGCGTACGAGGACGCCGCGGGCCGCGCCCTGCTTCCCCCTGCGGTCGTCGCCCGCCCGGGCCGGCCGCCCGACCTCACCGGCCTCCCCGAAGGCACCGCCCTGCGGGTGGAGGCCGAGGACGGGCAGTCCCACGACGTACCGCGGCATCCGCACGACGGGCCGCACGAGGGCGCCGGACCGGCGCTCGCCCGGCTGCCGCTGGGCCTGCACACGCTGCACGCCGAGGCGCCCGACGGCCGCAGTGCCCGCGCCCGGCTGATCGTCGCCCCCGACCGGGTGCCCGCCCCACCCGCCCGCAGTCACGGCTTCCTGGTGCAGCTCTACTCCCTGCTGTCCCGGCACTCCTGGGGCATGGGCGACCTGGGTGACCTCGCCGACCTCGCCGCCTGGTCCGGGCGCGCCCTGGGCAGCGGATTCGTCCAGCTCAACCCGCTGCACGCGGCCGTCCCCGGCCCGCCCACCGACCCCTCGCCCTACCGCCCCTCCTCGCGCCGCTTCCCCGACCCGGTCCATCTGCGCATCGAGCAGATCCCGGAGTACGCCCAGCTGACCGGCGCCGCCCGGTTACGCGCCGACGAACTGGCCGCGCGGGCCCACGCGCTGCGGGACGGCGTATTGGAGCGGGGTGCGCTGATCGACCGGGACGCGGTCTGGGAGCTCAAGCGCGAGGCCCTGGAGCTGCTCTGCGCGGTCCCGCTCTCACCGGGCCGCCGGGCCGCGTACTGCGACTTCCTCGCCGAAGGGGGCCAGGCGCTGGAGGACCACGCCACCTGGTACGCCCTCGCCGAGCGGCACGGCCCCGACTGGCGGACCTGGCCGGCCGGGCTGCGCGACCCGAGGTCCGCCGGCACCGCCCGGCTGCGGCCGCGGCTGATGGACCGGATCGACTTCCACTGCCGGCTCGCCTGGTTCACCGACCAGCAGCTCGCCGCCGCCCAACGGGCCGCCAAGGAGGCCGGGATGCCCGTCGGGCTGGTGCACGACCTCGCCGTCGGCGTGCACCCCTCCGGCGCCGACACCTGGGCCCAGCAGGACGCGTTCGCCGCCGGCATGTCCATCGGGGCGCCGCCGGACGCCTTCAACGCCCGCGGCCAGGACTGGGGCCTGCCCCCGTGGCGCCCGGACGCACTGGCCGCCACCGGCTACGCCCCCTACCGCGAGCTGCTGCGCGGACTGCTGCGGCACGCCGGCGCCCTGCGCATCGACCACGTCATGGGCCTGTTCCGGCTGTGGTGGGTCCCCGAGGGCCGGCCGCCGACCGAGGGCGCCTACGTGCGCTACGACGGGGAGGCGATGCTCTCGGTGCTGGCCCTGGAGGCGCACCGGGCCGGCGCCGCGGTGATCGGCGAGGACCTGGGCACCGTCGAACCGGGCGTGCGCGAGGCGCTCGCGGAGCGGGGCGTCCTCGGCACCTCGGTGCTGTGGTTCGAGCGGGACTACGCCGGTGTGGACCCGGCGACCGGCGGCGAGGCCCGCATCCTGGCCCCCGACGAATGGCGCAGCGACTGCCTCGCCACCGTCACCACCCACGACCTGCCCACCACCGCGGCCCGGCTGACCGGCGACGACCTCGCCCTGCGCGAACGGCTCGGACTGCTCGCCGGGTCCCCGGAGCGCGAACGGTCCCGCGCGAGGGGTGAACTCGCCGCCTGGTTCGGGGAGTTGACCCGCCGGGGTCTGCTGCCCGAGGGGGCCGGCGACGAGGAGGCGGTCATCAGGGCCGTGCACCGCTTCCTGCTGCGCACCCCGGCACAGCTGGTCGGGGTCTGGCTGCCGGACGCGGTGGGCGACCGGCGTCCGCAGAACCTCCCGGGAACATGGGAGGAATACCCGAACTGGCGGCTTCCGGTGGCCGGTGCGGACGGGCGGCCGCAGACCCTGGAGGAGCTGGCCGCCTCACCGCGGCTGCACGCCTTGCTGCGCGAACTGGCCGACGGCCAGCGGTAGTCGGGTTTCCGCCGGCCCTTCGCCGCCGTCGCTGTCGTGGCCGCGAGGACCCTTCCGGTCCGTCGTGCCGTCCGGCACCATGCCGTGGACACCATCCAGACATCCGACCACTGCCCGTGCGTGGTCGGCGAGTTGGAGGGAACCATGGCACTTCGCAGCACCCGGCGGGCGCTCTGCGCGCTCGCACTGACCGCGGCCGCCGCGCTCCTGCCCGCCCCCCGCTCCCTGGCCCAGCCGCCGCCCGCCGCCGGCCCCTGCGACCGCCCGGTACACCCCGCCTCCCAGATGACGGTCGAGCCCTGCGACACCCCCGCCCGGATCATCGACAAGGCCGCCCACATCGTCCCCACGACGGGCCAACTCGCCTGGCAGCAGCGGGAGATCACCGCCTTCACGCACTTCGGCATGAACACCTTCACGGGCCGGGAATGGGGCTCGGGCGCCGAGGACGAGAGGCTGTTCGCGCCCGCCCGGCTCGACGTCGACCAGTGGATGCGCGCCTACAAGGCGGCCGGTGCCGAGCAGGTGATGCTCACCGCCAAGCACCACGACGGCTTCGTCCTCTACCCGAGCCGCTACACCCCGCACTCCGTCGCGGCGAGCCCCGGCCGCCCCGATGTCGTCGGTGCCTACGTGCGGGCCGCCCGCCGGGCCGGCCTCAAGGTCGGCCTCTATCTCTCGCCCTCCGACGGGGCCGAGCTCCCGCACGCCTGGCACGCCCGGTGGGTCGCGGAGATCCGCAAGAAGCAGCAGGAGGGCAAGGAGCTCACGCTGCCCGAGCGGGTCGCCCTGGAGGACGGCGACCACGCACCGCGCGGCCTGGGCCGCTTCGGCAACGGCAGCGCGGTCACCGCCCGGACGATCCCCACCCTGGTCCCCGGCGACGACCGCGCCGCCGCCGTCCGCAGCGGCAGGCTCCCCACCTTCCACGTCCTGGCCGACGACTACGACGCCTACTACCTCAACCAGGTCTACGAGCTGTTCACCCGGTACGGGCCCCTCGACGAGCTGTGGCTGGACGGCGCGAACCCGTGGTCCGGCTCGGGGATCACCGAGCCGTACCACCTCGCGCAGTGGTTCCGGGTGATCCACGCGCTCTCCCCGGACACCGTGGTCTTCCAGGGGCCGCAGGGCGTGCGCTGGGTCGGCAACGAGAACGGCGTCGCCCGCGAGACGGAGTGGAGCGTCACCCCGCACGCCCAGGACCCCTGGACCGTCCTCGGCGGGCTGCCGAACGACTCCACCGACCCCGACATCGGCTCCCGCGCGAAACTGCTCGCCCCCGCCACCAGGTACCTCCAGTGGTATCCGGCCGAGGCGGACGTCTCGATCCGGCCCGGCTGGTTCCACCACCCCGGCGAGCGCCCGAAGACGCCGGCGCAGCTGATGGACCTGTACGAGAGGAGCGTGGGCCGCAACGCCTCGCTGCTGCTGAACGTGCCGCCCGCCCGCGACGGCCGGATCGACGCCGGGGACGTCGCCTCGCTCACCGCCTTCGGGGCCGCCGTGCGCGACACCTACGGACGGGACCTGCGGGCGGCCGGGCGCGGGCCGTGGACCTTCGACCGGATCGGGGTCGCCGAGGACATCCGGCACGGCCAGCGGGTCGAGCGGTTCGCCGTGCAGGCGCGCAGCGGCGGGCACTGGACCGCGATCGCGCACGGCACCACGATCGGGCACCGGCGCATCCTGGCCCTCCCGGGGCCGGTGACCGCGGATGCCGTCCGGGTCGTGGTCGAGGAGGCCCGCGGGCGGGCTCGTCTCGCACCGGTCACCCTGCACCGCAGCCGGGGCCCGGCGGGCTGATCGGCCCGTCCCCGGCCGTCCGGTCCGCGGCCGCCCGGTGGGCCGGTCCGTCGATGCCCACCCCGGGCGCGCGGGGCGGCGAGGCGTCCGATACGTTGATGTTCGTGAGCAACAAGGTCAAGAAGAATGCCCTGCGCGCCGGAACCGTCACCGCCGGCACCGCGCTGATGCTGCTGATGTCGTCCCCCGCGTTTGCGCTCACCCGCGACGATGGTGACGACCCGGGTCCCGGTCTGAACGTCGCCCAGACGCTCGGCCTTTATGTCGTTGCCCCCATCGTGCTCTTCCTCGTCATCGCCGGGCTGGTCATTCTGACCGACAAGTCCCGCAAGGCGAAGTCCCAGGGCTGAGCCCCGGCCGTACTCCGGGCCCGCACGGGCCCCGGCGACCTTCCAGGGCGCCGCTCGGTTACAACAACCGAGTGGCGCCCTTTGTCGTACCCGGCTATTTCCGCAGGTGAAAAACGGGTTGCGAAACGGCTATCGCGCGATTTTCAGCCGATTTGCGCGAGCGGATCACTTAACCGGAGCACACCTACGATGACGTAACCTACGCAGCCGTAGGTTCAACCTACGGTCCCGTAGCTCATCGTCCCCAGGAGTTCCCCGTGACCATCGCCCCCGCCCACAACGGAGAGCTCGGCCAGGCCGCGTGGAGCGACGCCAAGCTGCTCTACGCACTCGAAGAGGTCGTCGAGAAGGAGCTCAACCGGCACCTGAAGGTCGCCAAGGAGTGGATGCCCCACCAGTACGTCCCCTGGAGCGACGGCCGGAACTTCCCCGGGGTGCTGGAGGACGGCGAGGAGTGGGCGCCCGAGCAGTCCAAGGTCAGCGACATCGGCCGGACCGCCCTGGTGGTCAACCTCCTCACCGAGGACAACCTCCCCAGCTACCACCACGAGATCGCCACCCTCTTCGGGCGCGACGGCGCCTGGGGCACCTGGGTGCACCGCTGGACCGCCGAGGAGGGCCGGCACGGCATCGTGATGCGTGACTACCTGCTCACCAGCCGGGCCGTCGACCCGGACGAGCTGGAGCGGTTCCGCATGGCCCACATGTCGGAGGGCTTCGAGTCCGACAACTCGCACAGCATGCTGCACTCGGTGGCCTACGTCGCCTTCCAGGAGCTGGCCACCCGGATCTCGCACCGCAACACCGGCCACCACTCCGGTGACCCGGTCTGCGACCGGATGCTGGCCCGGATCGCCGCCGACGAGAACCTGCACATGCTCTTCTACCGGAACCTGCTCGGGGCGGCCTTCGAGATGGCCCCCGACCAGACCATGTGCGCGGTGCGGGACGTGGTCACCGGCTTCCGGATGCCCGGCCACGGCATCCCCGGCTTCGAGCGGGCCGCGGCCCGGATGGCCCTCGGCGGGATCTACAACCTCCGGATCCACCACGACGACGTGCTGCAGCCCGTCCTGCGCTTCCTGAAGGTGCTGGAGATCAGCGGCCTGGGCCCGGCCGGTCTGGCGGCCCAGGAGGAGCTCGGGCTCTACATGGACGGTCTGGACGCCCAGGCCCGCAAGTTCGAGGAGCGGCAGGCGGCCATCCGCGCCCGCCGCGAGGCCCGCCGCTGAGCCGGGCCGGCCGCAGGGTGGGGCCGGAGGTCAGGGGTCGCGATCTTTCAGATTTCCTGCAAGGAATGATGGAAAATATTCGATGGACCTGATGGTTCCAGGGCTGTCACGGTGGAACTCCACCAGCCCCGAGGAGAGGAAACCGTGGCAGTCCTGGAAGAGGTCCGCGACCGTCGTACGCCGCTGTCCGCGCAGGGCGCCGGGCTGACGCTCGCCCTGACGGCGACCGTCGTCTGGTCCGGCAACTTCGTCATCGCCCGCGCCCTGCACGACACCGTGCCGCCCGTCCAGACCGCCTTCTGGCGGTGGATCATCGCGCTGCTCGCGGTCGCGCCGTTCGCCGTCGGGCGGGTCCGCCGCGAGTGGCCGGTCATCCGCCGCCACCTCGGCTTCCTGACGCTCGCCGCGCTGCTCGGCGTCACCCTCTTCAACACCCTCATCTACCAAGCCGGACGCTCCACCTCGGCCACCAACATGGCCATGATCGCGGCCGCCTCGCCGGTGCTGATCGCCCTGTTCGCGCGCGGCGGGGAGCGGCTCGGCGGGCGGCGGACCGCCGGGATGGCGCTCGCGCTGGCCGGTGTGGTGACGCTGGTCGGCAAGGGCTCGCCGGCCGCCGTCCTCGGTCTCGACTTCGCCGGCGGCGACCTGTGGATGCTCGCCGCGACGGCCACCTTCGCCGGCTACAGCGTCCTGCTGCGCCGCCGCCCCGAGGGGATCGGCGGGGTGTCGTTCCTCTTCATGACGTTCGCGCTCGGCGCCGCGATGCTGCTGCCCGCGTACGGCGTCAGCCTCGCGGCGGAGGGCGGCTTCGCGCCCACCGCACGGACGGTCGGACCGCTCCTCTACATAGGCGTCTTCTCGTCCGCCGTCGCCTACTTCACCTGGAACAAGGCCATCGCCCTGATAGGCGCCGCGCGGGCCGGGGTCGTCTACTACCTCCAGCCGGTCTGTGTCGCACTGTTGTCGCTCGCCGTTCTGGGTGAGGCCGTGACGCCGGTGCAACTGCTCTGCATGGCCCTGATCGTCGCGGGCGTCGCGCTCGGTGCCGGCGGCCGCCGCTGACTGCGTACGCTGCCGGCATGGCCGACTGGGACATCAAGAAGCTGCGGATCCTGCGCACCCTCCAGGAGCGGGGCACGGTCACCGCGACCGCCGAGGCGCTGCACATGACGCCGTCGGCGGTCTCCCAGCAGCTGACCGGACTGGCCAAGGCGCTCGGCGTGACACTCCTGGAGGCGCACGGCCGGCGGGTGCGGCTGACCGGCGCCGCCCAGCTGGTGCTGCGGCACGCCGAGGCGGTCTTCGCCCAACTGGAGCGCGCCGACGCGGAGTTGCTCGGCTACCTCCAGGGCGACGCCGGCCAGGTGCGGGTCGGGGCGTTCTCCACCGCCATCCCCGCGCTCGTGGTCCCCGCCGTCCAGGAGCTGCGCCGTACGCACCCGGGACTGTCGGTCGTCGTACGCGAGGCGGAGGCGGAGGCCGCGTACGAGCTGCTGGCGGAGGGCAGCGTCGATCTGGCGCTCTCGCTGGCGGCGCACGCACCCACCCCGCGCGACCCCAAGTTCAGCCGGGTCTCGCTGCTCGCCGATCCGCTGGACGTGGCGCTGCCGGCCGGGCACCCGCTGGCCGGCGAGCCCGGGCTGCGCCTCGCCGACCTGGCGGGCGAGCCGTGGATCTTCGGCAGCAGCGGGCCCTGGTCCCAGATCACCACCACCGCCTGTGAGAACGCCGGGTTCGTGCCCGAGCGGGCGCATGCCGCGGCCGACTGGAACGCGATCTGGGCGATGGTCGCGGCCGGGATGGGCGTCGCGCTGGTGCCCCGGATGGCGATGGCGGGCGGCATCGGCGCCCTGGAGCGGGGCGGCCCCGGTGACGGCGAAGGGCGTGGCGGGTCCGGCTCCGGGGTCGCGCTGCGGGTGCTCTCCGGCGACCAGCCGCGCCGCCATGTCGTCGCGGCCGTCCGGCGCGGCTCCGAAGGGGCGCCGGGGCTGGCCCGGGTGCTGGCCGCGCTGCGCCAGGCGGCGGTCGAGCAGGCGCCGGGCGAGGCCGGTGCCGACGGTCCCGGCTGGCACACCCAGACCATTCAGCCCAGCTGAATACATTCCTCAAAAACTTTCGATGGACCTGTGGGGTGGCCGCTGCGACCGTGGAGTGGTCCGCACCTCCTGCCACGAAGGGCAACGATGACCACCACCCCGGCCGCCCACTCCACTGATCCGCACGCCAACGACGCCCAGCCGTACGCCGGCGGCGACCCGTACGCCGACTACCGCGGCGGGGACTTCGCGTTCACCTCGCTCGTCGACCTCGCCGACCGCCGCTTCGGCGCCGGCGTGATCGCCGCGAACGACGAGTTCTTCGCCGAGCGCGAGAACCTGCTGAAGTCCACCCCGGCGGTCTTCGACCCCGAGCACTTCGGCCACAAGGGCAAGATCATGGACGGCTGGGAGACCCGGCGCCGGCGCGGTGCCGACGGCGACCACCCCTTCCCGACCGACGACGAGCACGACTGGGCGCTGATCCGCCTCGCCGCCCCCGGCGTGATCCGCGGCATCATCGTCGACACCGCCCACTTCCGCGGCAACTACCCCCAGCAGGTCACCGTCGAGGCCACCTCGCTCCCCGGCAGCCCCGGCCCCGAGGACCTGCTCGCCCCCGACGTGAAGTGGGAGGAGCTCGTCCCGCGCACCCCCGTCCGCGGGCACGCCGCCAACGGCTTCGAGGTCAGCACCGAGCGCCGCTTCACCCACCTCCGCCTCAAGCAGCACCCCGACGGCGGCATAGCCCGCCTCCGGGTCCACGGCGAGGTCGTACCGGACCCGGAGTGGCTCGACGTGCTCGGCACGCTCGACCTGGCCTCCGTGATGCACGGCGGCACCGTCGAGGACGCCTCGGACCGCTTCTACTCCTCGCCCACCCAGATCATCCAGCCCGACCTGTCCCGCAAGATGGACGACGGCTGGGAGAACCGCCGCCGCCGGGTCAGGGGCACCAACGACTGGGTGCGCTTCCGCCTCGCCGCACAGGGCGAGATACGCGCGGTGGAGATCGACACCGCCTACCTCAAGGGCAACTCCGCGGGCTGGGCCGCCCTGTCGGGGTGCGACGGCGACCCGGCCGACGAGTCCTCCTGGTTCGAGATCCTGCCGAAGACCAAGCTCCAGCCGGACACCCCGCACCGCTTCACGCTGCCGCAGACCGTCACGGCCACCCACATCCGCCTGGACGTCTTCCCCGACGGCGGCCTCGCCCGCATGCGGGTGCACGGCACCCTCACCGAGGCCGGCCGCGCCGAGCTCGGCCGCCGCTTCGACGCGCTGAACGGCTGAGCGGCGCAGCGGTCCAGCGGCCGAGCAGCCCATCGCTCGGGCCGCTGGGCCACTGAGCCGCACCTCGCTCGCCCACCGGGCCCGTAGGAGGGGCCCGGGCCCGGGGGCCACGGCTCGCCCGGCGGACGGCAGCGCATCAGGCGCCCTCCCCCAAGCTCTCAAGGAGCAGGGGGGACCCCCACGCCGGGCGTCACCAACTCCGGCGGAATGACCGGCCGGTCACTCCGGCCGGTCGTTCCGCCGGTGACGTCGGCCGGTCACCCCGGCCGATGACGTCGCCGGTTACGCCGCGCCGGCCGCCGCGTCCGCCGCCTGGGCCTTGAGCGCCCGCTCGATCCCGGCCCGGGACTCGGTGACCAGCCGGCGCAGCGCCGGGCTCGGGTCGGCCGCGTCCAGCCAGGCGTCCGTGGCGTCCAGCGTCTCCTGCGAGACGTGCAGCGACGGGTAGAGACCGACCGCGATCTGCTGGGCCATCTCGTGGCTGCGGGCCTCCCAGATCTCCTTCACCGCGGCGAAGTACTTCATGGTGTACGGCGCCAGCAGCTCCCGCTGGTCGGTCTGCACGAAGCCGCCGATGACGGCCTCCTGCACGGCGTTGGGCAGCTTGTCCGACTCCACGACCGACGCCCAGGCCTCGGCCTTCGCCTCCGCCGTCGGACGCGCCGCGCGCGCCGTCGCGGCGTGCTGCTCGCCCGCCGACGTCCGGTCCCGCTCCAGCTCCGCCGCGATGGCCTTCTCGTCCGCCCGGCCGGTCGCCGCCAGCCGGTGCACCAGCGACCAGCGCAGCTCGGTGTCCACGGCCAGCCCGGCGATCTCCTCGGAGCCGTCCAGCAGACCCTGCAGCAGGGCGAGCTGCTCGTCCGTACGCGCCGCCGCGGCGAACGCCCGGGCCCACGCCAGCTGGTGGTCGCTGCCCGGCTCGGCCGCCCGCAGGTGCGTGAGCGCGGCCTCGGTCCAGGCGGCCAGGCCCGTCTCGCGCCACTCCGGCGCCGCGTACAGGTCCAGGGCCAGCTTCACCTGGCGGTGCAGCGACTGGACCACGCCGATGTCGGACTCCTTGCCGATGCCCGACAGCACCAGCGACAGGTAGTCACGGGTGGCCAGTTCGCCGTCCCGCGTCATGTCCCACGCCGACGCCCACGACAGCGCCCGCGGCAGCGACTCGGTGAAGTCCCCGAGGTGCTCGGTGACCACCTTCAGCGACTCCTCGTCGAGCCGCACCTTCGCGTACGACAGGTCGTCGTCGTTGAGCAGGACCACGGCCGGGCGCCGCTGGCCCACCAGCTGCGGGACGGCGGTCAGTTCGCCGTCCACGTCCAGCTCGATCCGCTCGGTGCGGACCAGCTTGCCGGCGCCGTCCAGCTCGTACGCGCCGATCGCGATCCGGTGCGGCCGCAGGACCGGCTCGCCCTTGGCGCCGGCCGGCAGCGCCGGGGCCTCCTGCCGCACCGCGAACGAGGTGATCACGCCGTCCGCGCCCACCTCGATCTCCGGCCGCAGGATGTTGATCCCCGCGGTCTCCAGCCACTTCTTCGACCAGGTCGCGAGGTCCCGGCCGGAGGTCTCCTCCAGCGCGCCCAGCAGATCGCTCAGCCGGGTGTTGCCGTAGGCGTGCCGCTTGAAGTAGGCCTGCACGCCCTTGAAGAACTCCTCCATCCCCACGTACGCGACCAGCTGCTTCAGGACCGAGGCGCCCTTCGCGTAGGTGATCCCGTCGAAGTTCACCAGCACGTCGTCCAGATCACGGATCTCGGCCATGATCGGGTGGGTGGACGGCAGCTGGTCCTGCCGGTACGCCCAGGTCTTCATGGAGTTGGCGAACGTGGTCCACGAGTGCGGCCACTTCGAGCCCGGCGCGTACGCCTGGCAGGCGATCGACGTGTAGGTGGCGAACGACTCGTTCAGCCACAGGTCGTTCCACCACTCCATGGTGACCAGGTCGCCGAACCACATGTGCGCCAGCTCGTGCAGAATCGTCTCGGCGCGCACCTCGTAGGCCGCGTCGGTCACCTTCGAGCGGAAGACGTACTGGTCGCGGATGGTCACCGCGCCCGCGTTCTCCATCGCACCGGCGTTGAACTCCGGCACGAAGAGCTGGTCGTACTTCGCGAACGGGTAGGCGTAGTCGAACTTCTCCTGGAACCAGTCGAAGCCCTGCCGGGTGACCTCGAAGATGGCGTCCGCATCGAGGTGCTCGGCCAGCGACGGACGGCAGTAGATGCCCAGCGGCACGGTCCGCCCGTCCTTCTCGTACGTGCTGTGCACACTGTGGTACGGGCCCACGATCAGCGCGGTGACATACGTCGAGATCCGCGGCGTCGGCTCGAACCGCCAGATGTTGTCGGCCGGTTCCGGCGTCGGCGAGTTCGAGATCACCGTCCAGCCCTCCGGGGCCTTCACGGTGAACTGGAACGTGGCCTTCAGGTCCGGCTGCTCGAACGACGCGAACACCCGCCGGGCGTCCGGCACCTCGAACTGCGTGTACAGGTACGCCTGCTGGTCCACCGGGTCGACGAACCGGTGCAGGCCCTCGCCCGTGTTGGTGTAGGCGCAGTCCGCGACGACGGTCAGCTCGTTGCGGCCGGCCCGCAGCCCCGGCAGCACGATCCGCGAGTCCTCGAAGACCGAGGCCGGATCCAGCAGCTCGCCGTTGAGCGCCACCTTGTGCACGGCCGGCGCCACCAGGTCGATGAACGAGTCCGCGCCCGCCCGGGCGACGTCGAACCGCACCGTGGTCGTGGACCGGTACGTACCACCCTGCTGCGCGCCGGAGAGGTCGAGATCGATCTCGTACGCGTCCACGCTCAGCAGCTGCGCCCGCTGCTGCGCCTCGTCGCGGGTCAGATTCGTGCCAGGCACCAGGTCATCTCCTCGTAAGCGTCCTCGTATGCGCGTATCCCGCCATCCTTCCACGGCAGGGGCGCCACCCGATCGTGGACAGTGGCGAACATGCCGGCCCGGTCGTCCGGGCGTCTCGTCGGAGCGGACGACGAGGCGTGGTGCCGGGCCCCGGGGACGTCGTCCGATACCCGCCGGCGCCCGGCCGGTCCGCGCGGGAGCGTGGACCCATGACGACCTACACGCCGCTGCCCATCCCGCCCGCCGCGCTCAAGGAACTCCGCGAGACCGATGACGCCGGGCGGGCCGCCGAGCCGTACACCGCCCGGGAGGACGGCGTCCCGGTGGACTGCGTCGGCAGTCCGCTGCGGTGCTGTCTGCGGGCCATCCGGGCCGGGGAGCGGGTGGCGCTCGTGTCGTACGCGCCGCTGCGGCGGTGGGCGGCGGGCACCGGGGCCCGGCCCGGGGCGTACGACGAGCAGGGGCCGGTGTTCATCCACGCGGAGGACTGCGGGGGACCGGACGCCGGCGCGGACCGGTACCCCTTCGACCGGCCCGGCGCCCTGCGCACCCTGCGGCGCTACGACGCGGCCGGCCGGATCGTCGGCGGGCGGCTCCTGGAGATCCCCGAGGACGCCACGGCGGGCTTCGACACCGCCCTGGACGAGGCGTTCGCCGACCCGGAGGTGGCGCTGGTGCACGTCCGGGCCGTGGAGTACGGGTGCTTCCAGTTCGAGGTGCGGCGGGGCTGACCGGCCCAGGGGGACGCAAAAGGGCCGGGGCCCGTACGGAGTGCGCACTCCGTACGGGCCCCGGCCCGCGAGCGGACGGGTCAGCCGCGCAGCTCGGCGGCGACCAGCTCCGCGATCTGCACGGCGTTCAGCGCCGCGCCCTTGCGGAGGTTGTCGTTGGAGACGAACAGCGCCAGGCCGTGCTCGACGGTCTCGTCGGCGCGGATCCGGCCCACGAAGGAGGCGTCCTGGCCGGCGGCCTGGAGCGGGGTCGGCACGTCGGAGAGGGTGACGCCGGGGGCGCCGGCCAGCAGCTCCTGGGCGCGGGCCGGGCTGATCGGCCGCGCGAAGCGGGCGTTGATCTGGAGCGAGTGGCCGCTGAAGACCGGCACGCGGACGCAGGTGCCGGACACCTTCAGGGCCGGGATCTCCAGGATCTTGCGGCTCTCGTTGCGGAGCTTCTGCTCCTCGTCGGTCTCGCCCAGACCGTCGTCGACGATCGAGCCGGCCATGGGGAGCACGTTGAAGGCGATCGGGCGGACGTACTTGTCCGGCTCGGGGAACTCCACCGCGGAGCCGTCGTGGGTGAGCTTGGTGGCGTCCTGCTCGACGGCCTTGCGGACCTGCCCGTCCAGCTCCTCCACGCCCGCCAGGCCGCTGCCGGACACCGCCTGGTAGGTCGCGACGACCAGCGAGACCAGGCCGGCCTCGTCGTGCAGCGGGCGCAGCACCGGCATCGCGGCCATCGTCGTGCAGTTCGGGTTGGCGATGATGCCCTTGGGGCGGTCCGTGATCGCCTGCGGGTTGACCTCGGAGACGACCAGCGGGACGTCGGGGTCACGGCGCCAGGCCGAGGAGTTGTCGATCACGACCGGACCGGCGGCGGCGACCTTCTCCGCCAGCGCCTTGGACGTCGCACCGCCGGCCGAGAAGAGGACGATGTCCAGTCCCGAGTAGTCGGCGGTCGCCGCGTCCTCGACGGTGATCTCGGTGTCCTGCCACGGCAGCGTCCGTCCGGCGGACCGGGCCGAAGCGAACAGCCGCAGCTGCTCGACCGGGAAGTTCCGCTCGGCGAGAATGCCCCGCATCACGCCGCCGACCTGTCCGGTGGCTCCGACGATTCCGACCCTCATGGGACTCCTTCTTTCTGACCTGACTTAGGTGTCTGCTCGGAACACCTGCTCAGTAGTGCCTCCATCATGTGTGTGACACCCGTCGCCTTGTCCAATCCATTCCATTCTGTGGCGGTCGAGGTACGGGAGCGTGATGGTACGCATACGTAGCCGCGCGGTGTGTCGCGACTGTGAAGGGTGCGGCGCCCCGGGGGGCGGGATCGGTGATCACGGAAAGTGATGAGTGCGTGCGGTGCGTGGCGGCGACGGGCGGTGATACCCCGTGCGGTGAACGCGCGGTGACCGGCGGTCGCACCGCGGGACAGGGGGCCGTGGCGGTCCCGTGACCGGCAGATCCCTGTGCGGTGATGGGTTCCCGGCGTTGCGATGGCGTTCACGCGCAGGTCATTCCCGCTGCCAACGATCCCAGGTGACAGGGCAGTTGTGCCGCCGGAGGGCCGCGGGGAGTCCCACCCCCGCCGGCCACCGGTCCCGGCCGCCTTCGCGTTCGCACTCGGGGAGCTCGCGCATGTCCCGCATCCGGTCCACCGCCCGCATCGACCGCCGCACGTTCCTCACCGCCACCGGAGCCGCCGGCGCCGCCACCGGGCTCGGCCTCGCCTTCGGCATCGGCCCCGACCGGGCCGCCCAGGCCGCCACCACCGTCACCCCGGGCCCGGCCCCGGCCGCCCCGGTCTCCGTCGAGGCCCCGGCCGTCCCGCGCGTCCCGTACACCAAGGGCACCACCCTCGGCGGCGTGGCCACCCCGCGCGGCAGTGGCGGCTACCGGCGGCTGGCCGACGGCCCGGGCTGGGGCCGGGTGGTCCGCACCGAGCTGGCCGCCGCCCACGGCGGACGCGACCGGCGCCGCACCGCCCTGGCGTCGTTCGTGCAGCTCACCGACCTCCACCTGGTCGACGTGCAGAACCCGCTGCGCTACGAGTACCTGCGCGCCCAGACGGCCAGCGCCTGGCGTCCGCAGGAGGCACTGTCCGTGGCCGGCGTCGTCTCGCTGATCGAGCGGGTCAACGCGCTGCCGGGCGGGCCGGCCACCGGCGCCCCGCTGGCGTTCGTGATGACCACCGGCGACAACACCGACAACAACTCCAAGCTGGAACTGGAGTGGTTCCTCACCGCGATGAGCGGCGGGCGGATCACCCCCAACTCCGGCGACCCGCGCCGCTACGAAGGCGTCCAGGACAGCGGACTGGCCCTCTACTGGCAGCCGGACAGCCCGCTGCGCGACGCCGACAAGAAGCTGGGCTTCCCGCGGCTGCACGGCTTCCTGGACGCGGCGATCCGCACCGTCCACAGCCCCGGGCTGCGGCTGCCGTGGTACTCCACGGTCGGCAACCACGACTCGCTGCCCGGCGGCTGCTACGCCCCCGGTGACCCGTTCTGGACGGAGATCGCCACCGGGCACCGCAAGCTGGAGACGCTGCCCGCCGCCGAGGCCGCCAAGGTCTGGAAGGCGGTCAAGGACGGCCTCGACCCCAAGGGCGCGGACTTCAAGCGGCTGCTGAAGGCGCACGCGAAGCAGGCCAGGACGGTCACCCCCGACGAGCGCCGCGCCCCCTTCACCCGTGCCGAGTACCTCCGCGCCCACCTCGACCCGGCGCACACCGGCCACGGCCCGCACGGCCACGGCTACACCGCGGCCGCCCTGGAGGAGAACCGCCTCTACTACACCTTCCGGGTCTCCGACGACGTACTGGGCATCAGCCTGGACACCACCGATCCGGGCGGCCACTACACCGGCTCGATAGGCGAGACCCAACTGCGCTGGCTGGAGCGGACCCTGAAGGCGAACGAGCGGGGCGAGAAGGCGCACGTGCTGGTCTTCAGCCACCACACCGGCAAGACCATGACCAACACCCGGCCCGACCCGGCCCGTCTGCACGAGAAGCGGCACGGCGGCGCCGAACTGATCGAGCTGCTGGCCGCCCACCCCCGGGTCGTCGGCTGGATCAACGGCCACAGCCACAAGAACGAGATCGTCCCGCACGGCACCTTCTGGGAGGTCTCCACCGCCTCGCACATCGACTTCCCGCAACTGGCCCGGGTCATCGAGCTGGTCGACAACCACGACGGCACGCTGTCGCTGATCGCCACCCTCGTCGAGTCGGCCGCCCCGCACCGCACGGACTTCACCGACCTCTCCCAGACCGGCCTGGCCGCCCTCTACCGCGAACTGTCCTTCAACGCCCCCGAGGCCCGCACGGACCTGGCCGGCACGGCCCGCGACCGCAACGTCGAACTGCTGCTGAAGCGGGCGTGAGGGGCGGGAGTCGGAGGGCGGACCGGGCGTGGCCGGCCGGCGCCTGAGGGGCGGCGCGGCCTTGCGGGACACCGGGCCTCGGGACACCTAGGGCCTGGCCGAACGGATCCCGTAGGGGACACGAGCACCCCCTACGGGGCCACAACGAGGCGGGGTGGGGCGGGTATTCCGGGAGCGGGGACGCACCTGTCCCGGGGTCGCACCGCGAGGGGCCGGACCGCGAGGGGCCGGACCGGGCGGGGACGGCGTACGACGAGGGGCCGGACGGGGCGGGGAGGGCGTACGACGAGGGGCCGGACCGGGGCGTGGGACGGCGCACCGGGGCGGGGCCGCATCGGGAGCGTGGCCGGGTCGGGGCCGCATCGGGAGCGTGGCTGGTTCGGGGACGGCGTGCCGGGACGGGGCCGCATCGGGCGCACGGCCGGGGTCGGGGACGGCGAATCGGGGCAGGGGCGCACCGGGAGCGTGGCCGGGCCGGGGACGACGTACCGGGACGGGGCCGTACCAGCAGTGTGGCCGGAACGGGGACGACGTACCGGGGCAGGGCCGCACCAGCCGCGCGGCCGGATCGAGGACCGCGTACCCGGGCAAGGCGCACCGAGTGTGTGGCCGGAGCGCGAGTTCAGGTGTCGGGTCGGGACGGCCGCTCAGCGTGGCAGTGCCACCACGTACGCGCTCGGTTCGCGGTCCGGGGCGGCCATGAGGGCCGTGCGGACGACGGCGGCCTGGTGGGCGGGGGCCTCGCGGAGGGTGCGGGGGAGGCAGCGGACGACGGTGATGCCGAGGCGCTCCAGGTGTTCGCGCTTGTGGTCGAAGGCCGAGTGGAGCGGGTCCTCCTCGGGGCGTGGTGCGCGGGTGTCGATCTCCAGGGCCACCCCGTGCTCGGGCCAGAAGGCGTCCACCCCGCCCAGGTGCGGTCCGCCCGGCAGCCGCAGGTCGACGTTCCACAGCGGGTCCGGCAGGTCGTGGTCGCGCACCATCGCGTACAGCCGCTGCTCGGCCAGCGCGCGGCCCTCGGCGAGCAGGGTGTCGACCGCGTCCACCACATGCGGACGGGTCAGCAGCCGGGCCCGGCTCAGCTCGCGCACCACCACCGGCGCCTCGCAGTGCCCGCCGCGCACCGCCTCGGTCAGCAGCCGGCGCACCGCCGAGGCGTCGGTGAGCCCGGCGACCGCGTCGGCCAGGGCACGCGCCACCGGGGCGGTCGGCACGCCGGTGACCTGCTGCGGCACCGGCAGCTCCACGGTCCGGACGATCTGCGCGAAGCCGGTCGAGCGCAGCCGCCGGGTACGGGCGACCAGCACCTCGATGCGGTCCAGGGCGAGCAGCGGGGGCGCCTCCGAGAAGCCGTGCAGGGCGAGCGCCGCCAGGCCGGTGATCATCGCCTCGGCGGGGGCGTCGGAGGAGCTCTGCCGGGGCACCGTCGGCCCCCGGTGACTGGCGTACAGCAGCACCGCCTGCAGCCGTTCCTCGCTGGTGGGCGGTCCGGGATGGAGCAGATAGATACCGGGGAGCACCTGCTGCCAGCAGCCGCCGGGGCGGCAGCGCTCGGTGGTCTCGGCCGCTGTCACACCGTGCTGGCGGAGCTGACGGGTGGTCAGGACCTTGCAGCGGACATCGGAGAGGTGACGGAGGGGAAGGGGCGAGAGCGGGGTGTCGTGGTTCATGCCGTGGCGATTCCCGCGCCCGCTCCGCCCCCTAACCGCTGTTACACGCCCGTGCCAGGAACCGGACAATCCTGGGCTAAAGTACGGGCGTTCGACTGCCGAAAAGAGCTGGTCGGCAGGGAGGTTACGGCCTCGCCCCGGCCGCCTCGTCACAAGCCTGTGCGCGCAGCGCCCGGGCCAGGTCGTCCCGCTCCTCCAGCACGATCCGGCGCAGCGCCGGCGCGGCCTGCGGATGCCCGTCCAGCCAGCCGTCCGCCGCCTCCAGGGTGGCGTGCTCCACCAGCCAGGCCGGGAACAGCCCGCGCACCACGTCCATCGCGATCTCGATGGACCGCTCGCGCCACACCCGCTCGATCGCGGCGAAGTAGCGCGGCGCGAACGGCGCCAGCAGCTCCCGCTGGTCCGGCTGCGCGAACCCGGCGATGGTCGCCTCCACCAGCGCGTTGGACAGCGCGTCGGACTCCACCACGTCCGCCCACGCCTGCTCCTTGACCTCCGCCGACGGCCGGGCCGCCAGGCACCGCACCTGGTGGCGCTTGCCCGACGCGGTGTCGTCGCGGGCCAGCTCCGCGGCGATCACCGCCTCGTCCGCCACCCCGTGCGCGGCCAGCGGCGCCAGGAGTGCCCAGCGCAGCTCCTGGTCCACCTCCAGCCCGTCGATCGTCCCGGTGCCGTCGAGCAGCCCCTGGAGCAGCGCGAGGTCCGCCGGCGAGGCGGCCACCGCGGCGAAGTGCCGCGCCCAGGACAGCTGATGGCCGCTGCCCGGCTCGGCCCGCCGCAGCTCCGCCAGCGCGCCCTCGGCCAGCTCGCGCCCGGCGGCCTCCTGGTGGTCCGGCGCGGTGTACTGCTCCAGCGCCGCCTGGGCCTGCCCGTGCAGCGACTGCAGCACGCCGATGTCGGTCTCCCGGCCGGCGAACCGCCGCACCAGGCCGAGGTAGTCCCGGGCCGGCAGCAGCCCGTCGCGGGTCAGCCCCCACAGCGCCGCCCAGCACAGCGCCCGCGCCATCGGGTCGGTCAGTTCGCCGAGCCGGCTCCGCAGCGTCGCCAGGGAGTCCGCGTCGAAGCGGACCTTGCAGTACGTCAGGTCGTCGTCGTTGACCAGGATCAGCTCGGGCCGCTCGGCGCCGGCCAGCTCCGGCACGGCCGTCCGCGGCCCGGCGACGTCCACCTCGGCCCGGGCGTACCGCACCAGCGCCGGGTGGCCGCTCCCGGACGAGGCGTCCTGCCGGCGGTAGAGGCCCACCGCGACCCGGTGCGGCCGCAGTTCGGGCTGCTCGGGCGCCGCCTCCTGGCGGACGGCCAGCTCCGCGATCCGCCCCTCGGCGTCGTAACGCACCTCCGGGGTGAGGGAGTTGACGCCCGCGGTCTCCAGCCAGGCCCGCGACCAGGCCGCCATGTCCCGGCCCGAGGTCTCCTCCAGTACGGCCAGCAGGTCCGTGAGCCGGGTGTTGCCGTACGCGTGGCGCTTGAAGTAGCGCCGGGCGCCCTCCAGGAACGCCTCCTGCCCCACGTACGCCACCAGCTGCTTGAGCACCGCGGCGCCCTTGGCGTACGTGATGCCGTCGAAGTTGAGCTTGGCGTCCTCCAGGTCACGGATGTCGGCGGTGACCGGGTGGGTGGACGGCAGCTGGTCGGCGCGGTACGCCCAGGCCTTGCGGCGGTTGGCGAAGGTGATCCAGCCGTTCGCGAAGCGGGTGGCCTCCACCAGCGCGAAGGCGCCCATGAAGTCCGCGTAGGACTCCTTGAGCCACAGGTCGTCCCACCACTGCATGGTCACCAGGTCGCCGAACCACATGTGCGCCATCTCGTGCAGGATGACGTTGGCGCGCCGCTCGTAGGACGCCTCGGTGACCTTGCCGCGGAAGATGAACTCCTCGCGGAAGGTGACGCAGCCCGGGTTCTCCATCGCGCCGAGGTTGTACTCCGGCACGAACGCGGTGTCGTACTTCCCGAACGGGTACGGGAAGTCGAAGTGGTCGTGGAAGAAGTCCAGGCCCTGCTTGGTGACGGTGAAGACGTCGTCCGCGTCGAAGTGCTTGGCCAGGCCCTTGCGGCAGAGCGCGCCCAGCGGGATCTCCAGCTCGGTGCCGTCGTCGAAGGTGCGGTGGTAGCTGTCGGAGACGTAGTGGTACGGCCCGGCGACCACGGCCGTGATGTACGTGGAGATCGGCTGGGTCGTGGCGAACCGGTGCGCCCCGCCCTCGGCCTCGCCCTCCTGGGCGCCGTTGCTCAGCACCACCCATCCCTCGGGGGCGGTCACCTCGAAGGTGAACGGCGCCTTCAGGTCCGGCTGTTCGAAATTGGCGAAGACCCGGCGGGCGTCGGCCGGTTCGTACTGGGTGTAGAGGTAGACCTCGCCGTCCTCGGGGTCCACGAAGCGGTGCAGGCCCTCGCCGGTCCGGCTGTAGGCGCACCGCGCGTCGACGACGAGGGTGTTCTCGGCGGCCAGGCCGTCCAGCGCGATCCGGGTGCCGTCGAAGACCTCGGCGGGGTCCAGCTCCCGGCCGTTGAGGGTGACCGAGGTGACCTCCGGCGCCAGCAGATCGGCGAAGGTGGCGGCGCCCGGCTCGGCGCAGCGGAAGCGGATCGTCGTGCGCGACCGGAACGTGGCCGCGGCGTCCCCCTCGGCGACCGCTGAGCGGACGTCCAGCGCCACGTCGTAGGCGTCGACGCTCAGCAGCCGGCCCCGCTGACGTGCCTCGTCCCGGGACAGATTCTCACCTGGCACGACGTGACTCCCTCGTCCTCGTCTCGAATATCGAACACGGGGAATCATGGCACGCCCGCCCGCGGTTGAACCGTCCGCGGCAGAACACCACCGATACACCATCGATCACACCGCTCTCACGAGGAGACGACGACGTGTCCGACACCCCGAAGACCCCGGCAGACTTCTGGTTCGACCCGCTGTGCCCCTGGGCCTGGATGACCTCCCGCTGGATGCTGGAGGTGGAGAAGGTCCGCCCGGTGGAGGTGCGCTGGCACGTGATGAGCCTGGCGGTCCTCAACGAGGACAAGCTCGACACGCTGCCCGAGGAGTACGCCGAGAACATGCGCCCCGGCGGCAAGGCGTGGGGCCCGGTCCGCGTGGTGATCGCCGCGCAGCAGCTGCACGGCGACGAGGCCGTCGGCCGGCTCTACACCGCGCTCGGCACCCGCTTCCACAACGAGGGCCTCGGCGTGACCCCCGAGAGCATCGCCGCCGCCCTCGACGACGCCGGCCTGCCCGCCGAGCTGATCGAGTACGCCGACAAGGACACCTACGACCAGGAGCTGCGTGCCTCCCACAAGGCGGGCATCGACCTGGTCGGCCAGGAGGTCGGCACCCCGGTCATCGCCGTGCCCGGCTCCGACGGCGAGCAGATCGCCTTCTTCGGGCCGGTGGTCACCCCCGCTCCCAAGGGCGAGGACGCCGCGAAGCTCTGGGACGGCACGCTGATGGTGGCGTCCATCCCCGGCTTCTACGAGATCAAGCGCACCCGCACCCAGGGGCCGATCTTCGACTGAGCCGCGGCACCCGACGTACCGCCCGCATGGGCGAGGCCCCACGAGTCACGTCCTCGTGGGGCCTCGCCGTTTTTCCGCCTGCCAGGTGAAGGGTGAGAAGACGATCACGAGGCAGGAGCCTGCCGGGTGTTACGGAGCCAGCAGCAGGTTGTGCGCGCGCTCCTTGGCCGACGCGTACCGCTTGGCCACGTCCTGCCAGTTCACGACCCGCCACATGGCCTCGATGAAGTCCACCTTCTGGTTCTTGTACTGCAGGTAGAACGCGTGCTCCCAGGCGTCGAAGACCAGGATCGGCACCGAGCCCTGGCCGACGTTGCCCTGGTGGTCGTAGATCTGCTCGACGATCAGCCGGCCGGTGACCGGCTCGTAGGCCAGCACGCCCCAGCCGGAGCCCTGGGTGGTCGCCGCGGACTTCGACAGCTGCGCCTTGAACTTGGCGAACGAGCCGAAGGACTCGGCGATCGCGTCGGCCAGCTCGCCCACACCGTCCTTCTCCAGCGGCTCACCGCCGCCGTCACCGGTCATGTTGTGCCAGTAGATGCTGTGCAGGATGTGGCCGGAGAGGTGGAACGCGAGGTTCTTCTCCAGGCCGTTGATGCTGCCCCACTGGTCCTTGTCGCGGGCCTCGGCGAGCTGCTCCAGGGTGTCGTTCGCGCCCTTGACGTAGGCCGCGTGGTGCTTGTCGTGGTGCAGCTCGATGATCTCGGGGCTGATGACCGGTGCCAGCGCCGCGTAGTCGTACGGAAGTTCAGGAAGTGTGTAGGTGGCCATGCCGATCCCGCCTCCAAGCTGCGTCAAAGCAGTAGTTGCAATCAATGTGCAAGAGCACGCTACCAGCAGGAGCGATCTTCGGCCGGGTACGGGCACGGACCCGGTCCCAAAGACGTAAGGCGGGGCGGGACCTCGGATGGAGGTCCCGCCCCGCCTGCGCGGAATGCCGGGATGGGCGCCGGTGCGCGGCCGTTGGGCCGGCCGGGCCGGCTAGAAGTCGGCCGGCTCGCTCCGCCTGTTGCCGAGCGACTGCTGCCGCAGCAGCCCGACCAGGGTCAGCACGACCCCGAAGCCGCCGGTGAACAGCAGCTGGATGCGCTGGTTGTCGTCCCGCAGCATCAGCAGCAGCACGGCGACGATGCCCGCCAGCGCCACCCACGTCAGCACCGGGAAGGCCCACATCTTCACCACGAGCTTCTCCGGCGCCTCACGCTCCAGCTGACGGCGCATCCGCAGCTGGGCGACGGCGATGAAGCCCCACACCACCAGGACGGCGGCGCCGACCATGTTCAGCAGCCACTGGAAGACCGTGGTCGGCCACAGGAAGCTGAACAGCACCGCGAGGAAGCCGAACGCCGAGCACAGCAGCACCGCGCGGCGCGGCACCCCACCGCTGACCTTGCCCAGCACGGCCGGGCCCTGTCCGCGGGAGATCAGCGAGTACGCCATCCGCGAGGAGCCGTAGATGTTGGCGTTCACCGCGGACAGCAGCGCCACCAGGATGACCACGTTCATGATCTGGCCGGCCGCCGGGATCTTCAGGTAGTCCAGGACCGCCACGTACGGGCCGGACTTGGCGATAGACGGGGCGCTCCAGGGGATGACGGTGACGATGACGGCCATCGAACCGACGTAGAACAGGGCGATCCGCCACATCGCGGTGCGCACCGCGCGGGCCACCCCGCGCACCGGGTCCTTGGACTCGGCGGCCGCGATGGTCACCGTCTCCAGACCGCCGTACGCGAACACCGACGCCAGCAGACCGACCATCAGGCCGTCCACGCCCTTGGGCAGGAAGCCGCCGTCACCGGTGAGGTGCGAGGCGCCGGGCGCCTGGGTGCCGGGCAGCACGCCGAGGATCGCCAGCACGCCCAGGACCAGGAAGATGCCGATCGCGGCGACCTTCAGGGCGGCGAACCAGAACTCGAACTCACCGAAGTTGGAGACCGCGGCCAGGTTCGTCCCGGTGAAGATCACCATGAACAGCAGGACCCACATCCACGGTTCGGTGGACGGGAACCACTGGTGCATCACGTCCGCGGCGCCCAGCGCCTCGGCGGCCACCGCCACGCACAGCAGCGCGGTGAACATCCAGCCCACGGTGAAGCCGGCCCAAGAGCCGATCGACCGCTCGGCGTGCACGGAGAAGGAGCCGGAGGCCGGGTTGGCCGCGGCCATCTCGCCGAGCATCCGCATGACCAGCATGACCAGGGCGCCGGAGACGGCGTAGGCCAGCACGATCGAGGGGCCGGCCGCCGCGATGCCCTCACGCGAGCCGACGAAGAGGCCGGCGCCGATCACCCCGCCCAGGGCGATCATCGAGAGGTGGCGCTGCTTGAGGCCGTTGGACAGCGAGGGGCCGCCGTCGGCGCCCGCCGCCAGGTCGGTCTGCTCGCGCGCGGGTGCGGCGGACGAGGGTGTCCGATTCATGTCGTACCTGTCCCAGTAGATGAGAGCGGAGCAAGAGCGTTACTGCGTTCTCCCGGTGCCGCGACCGGCGCGACGTGCTGCCGGGTCCCCGGGCGGGCCCCTGCCGGGGCAGGCGGTCGCGCGGGGGCCGCCGACGGCTCAACTCCGGGGTCCTCGGCAAAGCTGGCTCAGTTTGGGTGCCGGTGTCCGCTCAGGGCAACAGTCGTGCAGCGAATGTTCGGTATTCAGACGTGATCGTCACCGTGCGTGCCTGAATCAGCGTCGATTGCGACACCCGGTGAAACCGGACCGGTGGCTTCACGGGTCCGCCGGCGCCGCTCCCGCAGCTCCCGCCCGCCGGCCACCAGCAGCACCGCCGTGGTCGCCCCGGCCGACCACAGCAGCTGCGGCCGGGCCGTGTCATCGGTCAGCATCAGCACCACGACCCCGCCCATGGCCAGCAGCGCCACCCACGTCAGATACGGGAACGCCCACATCCGCAGGGTCAGCTTCTGCGGTGCCTCGCGCTCGATCCGCCGGCGCAGCCGCAGCTGGGAGACGGCGATCAGCCCCCACACGAACAGCAGTACCGCGCCGACCGCGTTGAGCAGATAGAGGAAGACCGAATCCGGCCACTTCAGATTCAGCAGCACCGACACGAACCCGAACGCCACCGACGCCAGCACGGCCCGGCGCGGCACCCCGCCCGACACCGCCAGCAGCCAGCGCGGCGCCTCGCCCCGCTCGGCCAGCGAGAACACCATCCGCGACGAGCCGTAGAGGTTGGCGTTCAGCGCCGACAGCAGCGCCACGAACACCACCACGTTCATGATCTGCCCGGCGCCCGGCACCCCGATGTGGTCCAGCACCGCGACGTACGGGCTCTGGCCCGGCCGGATCGACGACCACGGCAGCAGCGCCACGATCACCAGCATCGAGCCCACGTAGAAGAACAGGATCCGCCACACCGCGCTGCGCACCGCCCGGCCCACCGCCCGCGCCGGGTCGTCCGACTCGGCCGCGGCGATGGTGACGACCTCCAGCCCGCCGAAGGCGAACACCACGGCCAGCACGCCGGAGACCACCCCGGCCCAGCCGTGCGGCAGGAACCCGCCCTGCCCGGTGAGGTTCGACGTCCCCACCGGTGCGGTCCCGGGCAGTACCCCGAAGACCGCCAGCAGGCCCAGGCCCAGGAACAGCACGATCGCGAAGACCTTCAGTGCCGCGAACCAGAACTCGAACTCGCCGAAGTTCTTCACCGCCGCGAGGTTGGCCGCGGTGAAGACGACCATGAAGAGCAGCACCCAGCCCCACTGCGGCACCGCCGGCAGCCAGCCGTGCGCGATCTGCGCCGCACCGGTCGCCTCCACGGCGAGCACCACCACCAGCAGGAACCAGTACAGCCAGCCCACGCTGAACCCGGCCCAGCGCCCCAGCGCCCGCTCCGCGTGCACCGAGAACGCCCCCGACGCCGGCATCGCCGCCGACATCTCGCCGAGCATCCGCATGATCAGCATCGCCAGCGCGCCCGCGATCAGGTACGACAGCACGATCCCCGGGCCGGCCACCGCGATCCCCGCGCCGGACCCCACGAACAGGCCCGCGCCGATCACCCCGCCCAGCCCCAGCATCGTCAGATGGCGCTGCTTGAGCCCGCCGGACAGGGGCTCCTTCTCGCCGGCGCCCGCGCCGGACGCGGTCGGCCCGGCGGTGGTCGGTGTCTCGTGCATGGGTGCGTAACTCTCACAGGGGCGAAGGCGGCCGGGCACACGCTCCGGGCCGCCGGCGGGTTTGGGGGAACTCCACAGGTCACCGCGGGGCGGACCCAGTGTCGCCGCACCTCGCGCGCTACCACAAAACCGGCGCCCGGAAGCCGCCCGCTCCGTGATGAGCATCACGTGACCTGCAAAGACGCCGCGCGCCCCAACTGAGGCGGGCATTCTGGCGGTTGTTCGGAAGTCTCCAAGCGGGCCCCCGCGGCTTTGTCGCCGCCACACGATGATCGCCGGCGGCCCGCTGGACTAACGTCACAGCGTCCCCACCCGTCCCGATCCCTCTCACACCCGCGGAGTCCCGATGAGCACCGCCGCCCTCACCCGCCCCGGCACCGTCCTGGCCGACCTGCTGCCGGCCGCCACCGCCTCCCGCGCCCGCGTCCGCGACGCAGCCCTGGTCGCCGGCGGCGCCGTGCTCACCGGCCTCGCGGCCCAGATCGCCCTCCCGGTCCCCGGCTCCCCGGTCCCGGTCACCGGCCAGACCTTCGCCGCCCTCCTGGTCGGCACCGCGCTCGGCGCCCGCCGCGGTCTGCTCTCCCTGGCCCTGTACGCCCTGGCGGGCATGGCCGGCATGCCCTGGTTCGCCGACGGCACCTCCGGCTTCGCCGGCCCCACCTTCGGCTACATCGTCGGCATGCTGCTCGCCTCCGGCCTGGTCGGCGCGCTGGCCCGGCGCGGCGGGGACCGCGGGGTGCTGCGCACCGCCGCCACGATGGCCGCCGGCACCGCCGTGATCTACGCCCTCGGCGTGCCCTACCTCGCGCTGAGCACCGGCATGTCGCTCGACAAGGCCGTCGCCGTCGGCCTCGTTCCCTTCCTGTTCGGCGACGCCCTCAAGGCCGCGCTGGCCATGGGCGCGCTGCCGACCGCGTGGAAGCTCGCCGGCCGCCGCGACTGACCGCCGGCCGGACGACGACGAAGGGCGGGGCCCGCACCGATCCCGGTGCGGGCCCCGCCCTTGCCTGTTCCCGCGGTTACCCGCGGTCGGCGGCCTCGACTGCCTCGGCGGCATCGCCGGGCACCACCGTCGGCTTCTCCCGCCCCCGCCGCCGCTCCAGCACCAGCCCGACCGCCAGCACCACCACGGCCGCGACCACCGAGAGCACCATCTGCTCCCGGCCGTCCGGGTCGTAGAACATGTAGCCCACGACGAACACGATCAGCGCGATCGTCGCGTACGTCAGCCAGGGGTACAGCCACATCCGCACGGTCAGCCGCTCCGGCGTCTCGCGCTCCAGGGTCCGGCGCATCCGCAGCTGCGAGAAGCAGATGACCAGCCACACGAACAGCGCCACCGCGCCGGACGAGTTCAGCAGGAACTGGAAGACGGTGTCCTTCGACGTGTAGCTGAAGATCGTCGCGATGAAGCCGAACGCGACCGACGCCCAGATCGCCACCGCCGGCACCCCGCCCTTGTTGACGGAGGCGAACGACTTCGGCGCATCGCCGCGCTGCCCCAGCGAGAACGCCATCCGGGAGGCCGTGTACAGCCCGGAGTTCAGACAGGACAGCACCGCGGTCAGCACCACGACGTCCATCACGGCGCCGGCGTACGGGATGTCCAGCGACTTGAGCACCGCCACGTAGGGGCTCTTGTCCACCGCCGGGTCGTTCCACGGCAGCAGCGTCACGATCACCGCGATCGAGCCCAGGTAGAACAGCGCGATCCGCCAGATCACGCTGTTGACGGCCTTGCGGACGGCCTGCACCGGGTTGGGCGACTCGCCCGCCGCCAGCGTGACGATCTCGCTGCCCATGAAGGAGAAGACCACCAGCAGCATGCCGGAGAGGATCGCGCCCGGCCCGTGCGGCAGGAACCCGCCGTGCCCGGTCAGGTTCGTCATCCCCACCGCGCCGTCCCCCGGCGGCAGCCCGAAGATCGCCAGCGCGCCGACCACGATGAACACCACGATCGCCACGACCTTGATCCCGGCGAACCAGAACTCGAACTCGCCGAACGAGCCCACCGAGATCAGGTTGGTGCCGGTCAGCACGATCATCACCAGCAGCGCCCAGGCCCACTGCGGGACGGCCGGGATCCACCCGGTGAGGATCGCACCGGCGGCGGTCGCCTCGACGGCCAGCACCACCGACCAGAAGAACCAGTACAGCCAGCCGATCGTGAACCCGGCCCAGCGGCCCAGCGCCCGGTCCGCGTACGCCGAGAACGACCCGGACGTCGGTGAGGCCGCGGCCATCTCGCCCAGCATCCGCATCACCAGCACGACCAGCAGCCCGGTCAGCGCGTAGGAGAGCAGGATGCCCGGCCCGGCGGCCGCGATACCGGCGCCCGAGCCGACGAACAACCCGGCTCCGATCACCCCGCCGATGGCGATCATCGACAAATGGCGGTTCTTCAGACCGGCCTGCAGCCCGTCCGGCGGGTGCGCGCCCATGGGCACCGTCCTTCGTGGTTGGCGGATGCAACCCCCGCATTAGATCTTCGTTGACCCGATGATTGGAAGGTCCAATCCGGGATTGTTGTCCGAAACACTGGGCAGTTGCGCCTTGAGCATGCGTACGGAAGGCGGGGGGCGGTTCCCCGCGCGATTTCGGGGGCACGACCACCGGCGGACCCGGCGGCGCCTACCCCGGGCGGCGCGTGTCACACTCATCGCATGCGCGTGTACCTCGGTTCCGACCATGCCGGCTTCGAACTCAAGAACCACCTCGTCGAGTGGCTCAAGGCCAACGGCCACGAGCCCGTCGACTGCGGTCCTCACCTCTACGACGCCCAGGACGACTACCCGCCGTTCTGCCTCCGCGCCGCGGAGAAGACCGCTGCCGACCCGGACAGCCTCGGCATCGTGATCGGCGGCTCCGGCAACGGCGAGCAGATCGCCGCCAACAAGGTCAAGGGCGTACGCGCCGCGCTGGCCTGGAGCGAGGAGACCGCCAAGCTCGGCCGCGAGCACAACAACGCCAACGTCATCTCCGTCGGCGGCCGGATGCACACCCAGGACGAGGCGACCAGGTTCATCGAGGTCTTCCTCAACACCCCGTACTCCGGCGAGGAGCGGCACACCCGCCGCATCGAGATGCTCTCCGCGTACGAGACCACCGGCGACCTCCCGGCCATCCCCGCACACCACCCGCAGGGCTGACCCACCCGTTCGTCGCCGCCGCCCGCCCGCCCCGCCGCCCCGGGGCGGGCGGGCGCGCCCACCGGAGGACACCGCGTGCCCGAGGGCCACACCATCCACCGCCTCGCCGCGGACTACGCCGAGCGCTTCCTCGGGCAGCAGGTCCGGGCGACCAGCCCCCAGGGCAAGTTCTCCGACGGCGCGGCCCTCGTCGACCGCCAGGTGCTCGACACCACCGAGGCGCACGGCAAACACCTCTTCCTCGGCTTCGGCCCGGACCGCTGGATCCACATCCACCTCGGTCTCTTCGGCAAGGTCGGCTTCGGCACCGCCCCGTCCCCCAAGGACCTCCGACAAGCTCCGGTCCAGGGGGGACCCCCCTCGCCGCCCACCGACACCGTCCGGCTGCGGCTGGCGAACCCGGACGCCTACGCCGACCTGCGCGGCCCCACCACCTGCGCACTGATCACCGACGCCGAGAAGCAGGCCATACACGACCGGCTCGGCCCCGACCCGCTGCGCCCCGACGACGACGGCGGCCGCGCCTGGCAGCGGATCTCCCGCAGCCGGACGACCATCGCGGCGCTGCTCCTCGACCAGAAGATCATCGCCGGGGTCGGCAACGTCTACCGCGCGGAGGTCCTCTTCCGCCACGGCATCGACCCGTACCGCGCCGGCCGCGACCTCACCCGCGCGCAATGGGACGCCATCTGGTCGGACCTGGTCGCCCTCATGCGCGAAGGCGTCCGCCACAACCGCATCGACACCGTCCGCCCCGAGCACACCCCCGAGGCCATGGGCCGCCCGCCCCGCGTCGACGACCACGGCGGCGAGGTCTACGTCTACCGCCGCGACCGGCAGGGCTGCCACATCTGCGGCACCGAGATCCGCACCGCCGGCCTCGCCGCCCGCAACCTCTTCTGGTGCCCGGGCTGCCAAGGGCCCGGCGGCGCCGCGTAATACCCGCGATCGCACCGCCCCACACCCCCTCCGACCACGGCTCATCGGACGATCCCCGGCCGCGCGACCGCATTTCGAACGGGGTTTCCCGGCAATTGGCCGGCGCGACGTGCGGCGAATCGACGCGCCGCCGAACGGGTGGATAAGGTCCCAGAGCGATGACGAGTGGCCCGGGAACCGAAACCCTGACGGCCCGGGTGCACAAAGGTCTGCACCGGGCCCGCGTCGGCGTGCGCAAGGCCGGGGTCGACTACTTCCGCGGCGAGGGCTCCGACCACTTCGCACTGGCCGCCCTGCTGTTCGCCATCCCCGCCATCGCCGCCGGCACCCTCTGGCGCCCCGAATGGATCGCCCCGACCGCCCTGGTCCTCCCCGTCATCGCCGGCGGCCTGCTCCTCCGCCCCGCCAACCTCCTCGTCCTCTACGGCGCCTCCGCCGCCGCCCTCGTCGTCGAGGCCGCGCTCTTCGGCCCGTACGAGGAAGGCCCCGACCGGATCACCCCGGGCACCGTCCTGGTCGTCGCCGCGGTCGGGCTCTTCGGCCTGCTCATCGCCCAGTTCCGCAGCCGCGTCGGCGTGCCCTGGCGGCGCGGCGGCACCATGCTCTTCGACCTGCGCGAACGCATCCGGGTCCAGAGCAAGCTGCCCCGGCTCCCGAAGGGCTGGCACCACGAGATGGCGCTGCGCCCGGCCGGCGGCCAGTCCTTCTCCGGCGACTTCGTCGTGGCCTCCCGCACGCACGGCGGCAACATCCTCGAAGTCGTCCTCACCGACGTCTCCGGCAAGGGCATGGACGCCGCCTCCCGCGCCCTGCTGCTCTCCGGCGCCTTCGGCGGACTGCTCGGCTCCCTCCCGCCGCACGGCTTCCTCCCGGCGGCCAACGGATACCTCCTCCGCCAGGACTGGGACGAGGGCTTCGCCACCTCCATCCACCTCGTCCTCGACCTGGAATCCGGCGACTACGAACTCCTCTCCGCGGGCCATCTGCCGGCCCTCCAGCTCAGCGCCGGCAGCGGCCGCTGGGAGGAGAAGCCCGGGGACGGGCCGCTGCTCGGCGTCTACGACGGCGCCCAGTTCGACCCGGTCAAGGGCACCCTGCGGCCCGGCGACGTCCTGATGCTCTTCACCGACGGGCTGGTCGAGGCCGCCGACCGCGACATCGCCGAGGGCATCGACCGCCTCACCGGCGAGGCGGACCGCTACGTCGCCAGCGGCTTCGCCGGCGCCGCCTGGCACCTCATCGAGGCCGTCGCCAAGGACGTCAACGACGACCGCGCCCTGCTCCTCATCTGCCGCGACGCCTGACGCCCACGAGGCCCGTCCGGGGGCTCCCGGTGGGGTTTCCCCCAGTCCGGCCCGGCGGCCCTCCCCATGGCCCGCCCCGCCCCCGGCTCCCTACCGTGAATCCGACGCCGGGCCGCCACGACGGCCGGGCCGAGCCCCCACCGGACACCACGGAGCGCCCCGCCATGCCCCCGACCGCACCCGCACCCACCTCCGCACCCACGTCCGCGCCCGCCGTCGAACTGCGCGGCGTACGGCGCCGGTACGGCCGCGGCCCGGCGGCCGTCGACGCCCTGCGCGGTATCGACCTGGCGCTGCCGCGCGGCTCGTTCACCGCCGTCACGGGCCCCTCGGGATCCGGCAAATCGACCCTCCTGCAGTGCGCGGCCGGCCTGGACCGCCCCACCTCCGGGTCCGTACGGGTCGCCGGCACCGAAATCAGCCGAATGAGTGAGCGCCGCCTCACCGCCCTGCGCCGCAGCCGGCTGGGCTTCGTCTTCCAGGCGTGCAACCTGCTGCCGGCCCTCACCGTCGAGGACAATGTCCTGCTGCCGATGCGCCTGGCCGGACAGCGCCCGGACCGCCGCCGGGCGGCCGACGTCCTCGCCCGGGTCGGCCTGGCCGACCACGCCCACCGCCGCCCCGGCCGGCTCTCCGGTGGTCAGCAGCAGCGCGTCGCGCTCGCCCGGGCCCTGGTCACCGCGCCCGACGTGCTCTTCGCCGACGAGCCCACCGGCGCCCTGGACACCGCCACCGCCGCCGAGGTGATCGGCCTGCTCCGGCACGCCGTCGACACCCTCGGCACCACGGTCGTCATGGTCACCCACGACCCGGTGGCCGCCGCCCGCGCCGACCAGATCCTCGTCCTCACCGGGGGCACGCTCACCGACCGCCTGCTCCCCGGGACGCCTCAGGCGGGGGACTGAGGCTGCTGCTGCCGCGGCACCGCGGGCGCCGGCTCGCCGGCCGGCTTGCGGAACGCCCAGTCCATGGTCGGTTCCATCGCGAACCGGAAGAGCCGGCGGACCGGCGGCGTGCACAGCGCCGTCACGATGCCGCCCGCGAGCAGCGTGACCGCGATCTCGCCGAGCGGCGAGTGCAGCCAGTCGTAGTCGTCGAACCAGCCCCAGAACCGCGAGCCCTTCGCCAGGAAGCCGTGCAGCAGATAGCCGTACAGCGTCCCGGCGCCCAGCACCGTGAACCAGGTCCGCCGCGTGGGCACCCAGGAGAAGAAGCAGGCCACGAGCACCATCGAGCACCCGAAGAGCGCCAGCGTCATCACGATGCCGACCCACCAGGTGGTGCCCAGCTCCTGGGCGCTGTCGCGGTGGTAGAACCACGCCGAGCTCATCCGCGGCGCCGCCCAGTAGGCCATCACCAGCGCCGCCGCGAAGATCGGCACGGAGGCGATCCGGACCGCCCGCCGCTGGACGAGCCGGAAGTGCTCCGGCCGCAGCGACAGTCCCAGCACGAAGAACGGCAGGAACTGCAGCACCCGCTGGAGGTCCAGGTCGTCACCGATGTCCGGCGAGATCGACGCGAGGACGGCGATGACCACCGCGAGCGGAATCGGCCAGCGCACGACCTTCCACAGCGGCGTGGTCAGCCGCCAGATGAACAGGGCGATCAGGAACCAGGTCAGGAACCAGGGGTCGAGCAGGCTGATCGGGTGTCCCGGATCGTCGTCCGCCCAGCGCTTGAAGAACGCGTACGCGGTCTCGAAGAGCACGTACGGGACGGCGACCCCGGTGACCAGGCGCTGCAAGCGGTCCCGGCGCATGTCGAAGCTGCGGGAGAAGTAGCCGGAGATGATGATGAACGCCGGCATGTGGAAGGTGTAGACGGTCATGTAGAGCGCCTCGGCGGCGCGGCTGCCGTCGGTCAGCGGCTCCCACGCGTGCCCCATCGCCACCAGCACGATGGCGAGGTACTTCGCGTTGTCGAAGAAGGGGTTCCGCCCCCCGCTCTTCGACGGAGGCGCCGGTACCCCCTCCGACTGCTCGGCGGACTCCGTACGGCCGGAGTTGTTTGTACCCGCCGCCTCCCGGGCAGGCGGGAGCACGCGTCGCGGTGTGGGGGCAGCGGGAAACATTCCAGGCACGATAGCGGCGCCCGGCGAATGCGTAAAACCGCCGCCACGGCCTTCGCTATTTCATCCGGGGGTCCCGCCGATATGACCTGGATAAATGCTGCACGGGCGAGCGGTTGACGGGACGTCGCCGGCCACTCCGTTGCCCCTTTTGCGGCACTTGATACCTTCAAATCTGGTCATATCCCCTGAGAACGACGCCGAGGGAATGTCCACTTTCATGGTGTTGTGCGACGTCGCACGTTCCCCCGTAGTGATGCTTTCCACTGCGCCCGTAAAACAGTGGCGGAGCTCACGGATAAACAATTGCCGGAGTGCGCGGCGAGTGATCGTCAATGGTCGCGGAATGCGCGCGAGGCGTTAATTGCGGGGGAGGGGCGAGGGGAGGAGGGTGCGGGAGTCGTCGCCGGCCCGCGGTGGCCCGGCCGCCCGCCGCCGCACCGACGGCCGGAATCGGGCAAAGCGTTGGCCGATGATTCGTCACCGGCCTGCAGTGGGCATGGAGTTGGTGGCACGATGGGTGCCGGGGGGTGTGCGCGGCATGCTCCCGGGCCGGTGAGGCGTTCCGACCAAGGGTGTGATCAGTGTGGCTCTGTCGCTGTCAGTTGTGCTGCTGTTGGGGATCATCCTGATCGTGCTGATCAGAGGAAAGTCGATCAAGGCGGGCCCGGCGCTCGTCGCCATACTGTTCGGCTTCTTCCTCGCCTCCACGGGCATGGCGCCGTCCATCAACAGGTTCCTCAACTCCCTGGCGGACACCATCAACCACATCACCTTCTAGGCGTCCGGACGCCCGGACATCGTCCGGCTGACCGGCCGCCCGGACGTCCCTCCGCCCACAAGGCTCCTCACGGCTCACGACGTTCAGAGGTCCTGTTCGCGCCCGGTCCGCGCCACCGCCTCGCGTACGGCTTCCGCGCTGCGGCCCACCACCGCCGAACCGTCGTCCGCGGTGATGATCGGCCGCTGGATCAGCCGGGGATGACCGGCCAGCGCCGCGATCCACCGCTCGCGCGCGGCCTCGGTGCGCTCCCACCCCCCGAGCCCCAGCTCCTTCGCCTCGGCCTCCTGGGTGCGGGTGATGTCCCACGGCTCCAGGCCCAGCCGGGTCAGGGCCGCGCGCAGTTCCTCCGCGCTCGGCGGATCGTCGAGGTACCGGCGGACCGTGTACTGCGCGCCTTCGTCGTTCAGGATGTCGACCGCGGAACGGCACTTGGAACATGCGGGATTGAGCCAGATCTCCATGCGGCCACTTTATGGAAGCCGCCGCGCCGGGGGCGTAAAGGTCCGGCCGTTCCGGAATGCGGAAAGCGAAAGGCCCCGGCCGGAGGGGCCAGGGCCTTTCGTCGAGAGCGGGCGACGGGAATCGAACCCGCGTAGCTAGTTTGGAAGACTAGGGCTCTACCATTGAGCTACGCCCGCAGGCGCCACAGGTCGTCGGACCGCGGCACGCAGTGCATCCTAGCGGGTCGCGGCGGTGTCCCGCACACCCCTTCCCGCGGACGGCGCCCCGTGCCGCGTACGCCGGCGCAGGTGTTCCGCGCGCCGCGCGCCGGGCGTCCGCCTTGCCGCTGCCCGGGCCTCGCAATAACTGGCAGCCGTACCGCGTCCGGCCATGTACCCTACGTGTCGCACCGACGGGGTGTGGCGCAGCTTGGTAGCGCGTCCGCTTTGGGAGCGGAAGGTCGTCGGTTCGAATCCGGCCACCCCGACCAGCAGGACCCTTCTCCGGCAAGGCCCGTCCGGTCTCCGGCAGGGCCCGTCCAGCGGAACCCGGCCGGCCGGTCGGTCCGCCCGAGCGCCGGGCGTGCAAGATCACGTTGTCGGCGTCATCCTCCTTGCGGTTACTATGCAAACTGCGTGCCCGTGTGTCTGTGTACCGGGCGGATCGGCAGGGCCCGGATCAGCCGGGTGCCGGCGGATCTCAAGCAGAACCCCAGAAGTCAGCCCCAAGGAGACCGAACCGTGAAGAGCGCCGTGGAGACCCTGAACCCGACTCGGGTTCGGCTCACTGTCGAGGTGCCCTTCGAGGAGCTCAAGCCCAGCCTCGACGCGGCGTACAAGAAGATCAACCAGCAGGTCACGGTGAAGGGCTTCCGCCAGGGCAAGATCCCGGCGCGCGTCATCGACCAGCGGTTCGGCCGTGGCGCGGTGCTGGAGGAGGCCGTCAACGACGCGCTCCCGAAGTTCTACACCGAAGCGGTCAACGAGGCCGAGCTGAACGTCCTCGGCCAGCCCGAGGTCGACATCACCGAGCTGAAGGACGGCGAGACGCTGAACTTCACCGCCGAGGTCGACATCCGCCCCACCCTGGAGATCCCGGACTACTCCGGCATCGAGGTCGAGGTCGACGCCGTCGAGGTGTCGGACGAGGACGTCGACAAGTCGGTCGAGCAGCTGCGTGAGCGCTTCGCGACCACCAGCCCGGTCGAGCGCGCCGCCCAGGACGGCGACGTGCTGACCGTGAACCTCGAGGCCAAGGTCGACGGCGAGGTCCTGGAGGACGGCGTCGCCGAGGGCGTCACGTACACCGTCGGCTCCGGCGAGCTGCTCGACGGCATCGACGACGCGGTCACGGGCCTGGAGGCCGGCGGCAGCGCCACCTTCACCTCCGAGCTCAAGGGCGGCTCCGCCCAGGGCAAGGAGGCCGAGGTCAAGGTCGAGGTCACCGAGGTCAAGGCCCGCGAACTCCCCGAGCTGGACGACGACTTCGCGCAGCTGGCCAGCGAGTTCGACACCCTTGAGGACCTCAAGGCGGACAGCCGCAAGCGCCTCGCGCAGATGAAGAAGTACGACCAGGCCACCCAGGCCCAGGAGAAGGTCCTGGACGAGCTGCTGAAGCTCGTCGAGGTGCCGATGCCGGAGAAGCTGCTCGCGGACGAGATCCAGACCCGCAAGCACAACCTGGAGCACCACCAGCTCGGCCAGATGGGTCTCGACCTCGCGAAGTACCTGGAGATCCAGGGCAAGACCGAGGAAGAGTTCGACGCCGAGACCAAGGAGCAGGCGGAGAAGGGCATCAAGACCCAGTTCATCCTGGACGAGCTGGTCAACAAGGAGAAGCTGAACGTCAGCCAGGAGGAGCTCACCGAGCACCTCATGCGCCGCGCCCAGTCCTCCGGCATGTCCCCCGACCAGTTCGCCCAGGCCGTCGTCGAGGGCGGCCAGGTGCCGATGCTCGTCGGTGAGGTCGCCCGCGGCAAGGCCCTCGCGGTCGTCGTCGAGGCCGCCACGGTCAAGGACACCAACGGCGAGGTCGTCGACCTCGACGACGAGGACGAGACGGCCGAGACCGTCGAGGCCGAGGGTGCCGAGGCCGAGGCTGCGGACGAGAAGCCCGAGGCGTAAGCCCCGGCCGGTCCGCGACCCGCGCAGAACGACTGATCAACGGGCCCGAACACGCACGTCCGCGTGTTCGGGCCCGTCCGTCGTACCGGTCGGTGAGCCTGCGCTCACAGCGAACAGTTGACAATGCGGGATGGCGTTGTCCGACCTGCGCGTTAGGGTCCGTAGATACGAGGGCAGGGGAGTCCCTGAAACCGCGCCGGGGCGACATACGGCGCCCGATCCCCGCGCCCCAGAAGACGACGCTGTGACGGCCCCGAGCCGTCCGACAACGAGCAGGTGGACACGTGACGATCCCGATGCCTTCCGCCGCCGCTGAGCCGACCTTCGGTGGCCTCGGCGACCAGGTCTACAACCGGCTGCTCGGCGAGCGGATCATCTTCCTCGGCCAGCCGGTCGACGACGACATCGCCAACAAGATCACCGCGCAGCTGCTTCTCCTCGCCGCGGACCCGGACAAGGACATCTTCCTCTACATCAACTCCCCGGGCGGCTCCATCTCGGCCGGCTTGGCGATCTACGACACCATGCAGTACATCAAGAACGACGTGGTGACGATCGCGATGGGCCTCGCCGCCTCGATGGGCCAGTTCCTGCTGAGCGCCGGCACCCCGGGCAAGCGCTTCGCGCTGCCGAACGCCGAGATCCTCATCCACCAGCCCTCCGCGGGTCTGGCCGGCTCCGCGTCCGACATCAAGATCCACGCCGAGCGGCTGCTGCACACCAAGAAGCGGATGGCGGAGCTGACGGCCTTCCACACCGGCCAGACGGTCGAGCGGATCACCCAGGACTCCGACCGCGACCGCTGGTTCTCCGCCGATGAGGCCAAGGAGTACGGCCTCATCGACGAGGTGATGACCTCCGCCGCCGGCGTTCCGGGCGGGGGCGGCACCGGGGCCTGAGCCCCGTACCACTCGCCCCTCAGCCACCCCAGCCCACTTGATCGCCACCAGGACGGTGAACACCACGATGAACAACTTCCCCGGCAGCGGCCTCTACCAGCGCCCGGAGTCCGAGTTTTCCGGCCCGCGCGCGGAGTCCCGCTACATCGTCCCGCGCTTCGTCGAGCGCACGTCCCAGGGCGTGCGCGAGTACGACCCGTACGCGAAGCTGTTCGAGGAGCGAGTGATCTTCCTCGGCGTGCAGATCGACGACGCCTCGGCCAACGACGTCATGGCGCAGCTGCTGTGCCTGGAGTCGATGGACCCGGACCGCGACATCTCGATCTACATCAACAGCCCCGGCGGCTCGTTCACGGCGCTCACGGCCATCTACGACACGATGCAGTTCGTGAAGCCGGACATCCAGACGGTCTGCATGGGCCAGGCGGCCTCCGCCGCGGCCGTGCTGCTCGCGGCCGGTACGCCCGGCAAGCGGATGGCGCTGCCGAACGCCCGCGTGCTGATCCACCAGCCGTACAGCGAGACCGGCCGCGGTCAGGTCTCCGACCTGGAGATCGCCGCCAACGAGATCCTGCGGATGCGCACCCAGCTGGAGGACCTGCTGGCCAAGCACTCCTCGACGCCCATCGAGAAGATCCGCGATGACATCGAGCGTGACAAGATTCTGACCGCCGAGGAGTCCCTGGCGTACGGTCTGGTCGACCAGATCGTCTCGACGCGCAAGTCGTCCGTCTCGATCGGCTAGCGGTTCTGCGCACAACGCGCCGGAGCGTTGCCTCCTTGGACCGGTTCGGGATCGAGTGAACCGAGTCGGTCCAAGGGGGGCCCGTACGGGGGGCCCGGCAAGGTACCGTCGATAGGCAAGCACCCGGGTCCGTTGGAGCAATGCGGATCCCAGGCGAAGGGGAAGCACCTCGTGGCACGCATCGGTGACGGCGGCGACCTGCTCAAGTGCTCATTCTGCGGAAAGAGCCAGAAGCAGGTGAAGAAGCTCATCGCGGGACCTGGTGTGTACATCTGCGACGAGTGCATCGACCTCTGCAACGAGATCATCGAGGAGGAGCTCGCCGAGACCTCCGAGGTGCGGTGGGAGGAGCTCCCCAAGCCCCGGGAGATCTACGAGTTCCTGAACGGCTACGTCGTCGGCCAGGAGCCCGCCAAGAAGGCGCTGTCGGTCGCCGTCTACAACCACTACAAGCGGGTCCAGGCGGGCGAGAACGGCCCCGGCCGCGGGGACGACGGCATCGAGCTCGCCAAGTCCAACATCCTGCTGCTCGGCCCCACCGGCTCCGGCAAGACCCTGCTCGCGCAGACCCTCGCCCGGATGCTGAACGTCCCCTTCGCGTTCGCCGACGCCACCGCGCTGACGGAGGCCGGGTACGTCGGCGAGGACGTCGAGAACATCCTTCTGAAGCTGATCCAGGCCGCGGACTTCGACATCAAGAAGGCCGAGACCGGCATCATCTACATCGACGAGATCGACAAGGTCGCCCGGAAGAGCGAAAACCCGTCGATCACCCGTGACGTCTCCGGCGAGGGCGTCCAGCAGGCCCTGCTGAAGATCCTGGAGGGCACCACCGCCTCGGTCCCGCCCCAGGGCGGCCGCAAGCACCCGCACCAGGAATTCATCCAGATCGACACGACGAACGTGCTGTTCATCGTGGGCGGTGCCTTCGCCGGCCTGGAGAAGATCATCGAGGCCCGGTCCGGCGCCAAGGGCATCGGCTTCGGCGCGACGATCCGCTCCAAGCGGGAGATCGAGTCCAAGGACCAGCTCCAGGACGTCATGCCGGAGGACCTGGTCAAGTTCGGCATGATCCCCGAGTTCATCGGCCGGCTCCCGGTCCTCACCTCGGTCCACAACCTCGACCGCGAGGCGCTCCTGCAGATCCTCGTCGAGCCGCGCAACGCGCTCGTCAAGCAGTACAAGCGCCTCTTCGAACTCGACGGTGTGGAGCTCGACTTCGACCGCCCGGCCCTGGAGGCCATCGCCGACCAGGCCATCCTCCGCGGCACCGGCGCCCGTGGCCTGCGCGCCATCATGGAGGAGGTCCTCCAGGCGGTGATGTACGAAATCCCGTCCCGCAAGGACGTGGCCCGCGTCGTCATCACCGAGGACGTCGTCCACTCCAACGTGAACCCGACCCTGGTCCCGCGCACCCGCGGCGACTCGGGGGAGCCGCAGGAGAAGAGCGCGTAGGACGCGCCCTCCGCGACGGACATACGAGAGCCGCCCGGCAGCTGGTGCTGCCGGGCGGCTCTGTGCTTACTAGATGTGACCCGAGGGGCCGTCGGTACCGAGTTCACAGGCCCTCTGGGAGATCACCCACTTGATCCCGAGTGACGTCAGGGAAGCTGCGCAGAAGGGGACGTTGTTATTCCGTACTATGAAGCCACCCTCTCCCGTCATCTTGCATGCTGCGCGGACCTTCGGCCCCACCTTGTACCCGCCTTCGGCAATGAATGACGTGCACTGCTTCGTCGTGGCTTGAGCCGATCCGGTCGCCACGAGCGGAAGTGCCGCTGCCGTCAGCAGCACCCCTGTGGCCGCGGCCAGGCGGCGGGTTGTCTTACGCATGGCAAACCCCCTTGTTGTTGATCTTGGGTCGGCATGAACATATCAGCCGATAGGTCAGCCCTCCGGACTTAAAGGGGATTTCCGCCATTGATTGGCCAGGGTGCATAGTTTCGGCGACCGACAAAGAAAAAGCGCTCGACGGGGGAGATCCCCGTCGAGCGCCGTGAAGGAGCCAGCGCCGAGCGCACAGCTACTTCTCCTTGCGAACCTCGTTGCGTACCTTGGCCGCCTTCTCCGACAGCTGCTCGGCGCTCAGGGCCTCGGAGGACGGGACGCCGCCAGACGCCGACGGCGGCGCGGCGTGCGATTGCACGATGCCGATCGCGCTGCTGTCCCCCCAGATGCACATGGAGAACTTCTGTGACGCGGTGACACCGCCCATCGAGGCGGTTGCCTTCTGCACCTTGCACTTCATCACCGCGCCGTCGAAATCGTCGGGTGAGTACTCGGTCTCGGGCGTGACGGTTTCGATCTTGGCGTTGCCTGCCGACTTCTTCTGGTTCTCGTCGAGCTTGGCGTACAGCTGGTCCACTGCGCTCTCCGGGTCGTTCACCTTCCCGTAGATGCCCGCCACGCCGAGGATGAGCTTGCTGTCGTTGGCGTAGGCGCCCTGCACGAACTTGCCGTCCACGATGCCCATGGCTCGGAGTTCCTTGTCGTTGGAGAAGTCCTCCGGCGTCTTCCCGGCAGCGTTGCCCGGCGCCTTGCTGTACTCGTTGTTCAGCAGCTTCTCCGGCAGCGAGATCGTGTACGGCTTCACGTCGCCGCCCGAGCCGAAGACGAAGTACGCGCCGACGCCGATGGCGGCGACGACGGCGACGGCGCCGATGATGAGGCCGATCTTCTTGCCGTTGCCGCCGGACTCCTCGGGGCCCTGGGGGATGACGCCGTAGGGGGTCTGCTGGCCGCCGTACGGGGCCTGCTGGCCGTAGGCGGGCTGGGCGGGCTGCTGGGGGTAGCCGTAGCCCTGCTGAGGGGCCTGCTGCGGGTAGCCGTAGCCCTGCTGACCGGGCACCTGGCCGCCTTGCTGCGGGTAGCCGTAACCGGGCTGGGGGGCCGGCGGCTGCTGCGGCTGGCCGTACGGACCGGGCTGCTGGGGCTGCTGGCCGTACGGGCCGGGAGGCGGCTGGTTGAAGCTCATGGAGCGGTTCCCCTCGTGACAACTGAGAACAGTTGAAGTTCTGCGATGTTTATGCGCTGCCGACATCCTGTACGACGGCGCCGACAGCCGTTGCCCCGGGGGCGAAACCGATTCGAAGCTGGTACACGGGCGCCCGTACACTGTCCGTCGTGACCGAGAACACTCAGCAGAGCAAGCACAGCGCCCCCGAACTGCCGACTCAGTACACGCCGGCCGATGTAGAGGGGCCGCTGTACGAGCGCTGGGTAGAGCGGGGCTACTTCGAGGCGGACGAGAAGAGCGACAAGCCGCCGTACACGATCGTCATCCCCCCGCCGAACGTCACCGGCAGCCTCCACTTGGGCCATGCCTTCGAGCACACCCTGATCGACGCCCTCACCCGCCGCAAGCGGATGCAGGGCTACGAGACGCTGTGGCAGCCGGGCATGGACCACGCCGGCATCGCCACCCAGAACGTCGTCGAGCGCGAGCTCGCCAAGGAGGGCGTCTCGCGGCACGACCTCGGCCGGGAGGCGTTCGTCGAGCGCGTCTGGCAGTGGAAGAACGAGTCCGGCGGCCAGATCTCGGGCCAGATGCGGCGCCTGGGCGACGGCGTAGCCTGGTCGCGTGAGCGGTTCACGATGGACGAGGGCCTGTCCAAGGCCGTCCAGACGATCTTCAAGCGGCTCTACGACGACGAGCTGATCTACCGCGCCGAGCGCATCATCAACTGGTGCCCGCGCTGTCTGACCGCCATCTCGGACATCGAGGTGGAGTACCAGGACGACGACGGCGAGCTCGTCTCCATCCGCTACGGCGAGGGCGACACGTCGATCGTCGTCGCGACGACGCGGGCCGAGACGATGCTCGGTGACACCGCGGTCGCCGTCCACCCCGACGACGAGCGGTACGCCCATCTCGTCGGCACCGAGATCGAGTTGCCGCTGACCGGCCGCCGGATCCCGGTCGTCGCGGACGAGCACGTCGACCCCGAGTTCGGCACCGGCGCCGTCAAGGTCACCCCGGCGCACGACCCGAACGACTTCGAGATCGGCCGGCGGCACGACCTCGCCAGCCTGGCCGTCCTCGACGAGCGCGGCGTCATCACGGCGCACGGCCCGTTCCAGGGCCTGGACCGCTTCGAGGCCCGTTCCGCGATCGTCGGGGCGCTGCGCGCCGAGGGCCGGATCGTCGCCGAGAAGCGCCCGTACACGCACTCCGTCGGGCACTGCTCGCGCTGCAAGACGACCATCGAGCCCCGGCTGTCGATGCAGTGGTGGGTCAAGGTCGGCCCGCTGGCCAAGGCCGCGGGCGACGCCGTCCGGGACGGCAAGGTCGCGATCCACCCCAAGGAGATGGAGTCGCGGTACTTCGGCTGGGTGGACAACCTCCACGACTGGTGCATTTCCCGGCAGCTGTGGTGGGGTCACCGCATTCCGGTCTGGTACGGGCCGAACGGCGAGGTCGTCTGCGTCGGACCGGACGAGGAGCCGCCGAGCGGTGCGGGCTGGCACCAGGACACCGACGTCCTGGACACCTGGTTCTCGTCGGGCCTGTGGCCGTTCTCCACGCTCGGCTGGCCCGAACAGACCCCGAGCGTCGAGAAGTTCTACCCGAACTCCGTCCTGGTCACCGGCTACGACATCCTGTTCTTCTGGGTCGCCCGGATGATGATGTTCGGCCTGTACGCGATGGACGGCACCCCGCCGTTCCACACCATCGCGCTGCACGGCATGGTCCGTGACCAGTTCGGCAAGAAGATGTCCAAGTCCTTCGGGAACGCGGTCAATCCGCTGGACTGGATGGACGCGTACGGTTCGGACGCCGTCCGGTTCACGCTGGCCCGCGGGGCCAACCCCGGCGTCGACGTCCCGATCGGCGAGGACTGGGTCCAGGGCTCCCGCAACTTCGCCAACAAGATCTGGAACGCCACCCGCTTCGCGCTCATGAACGGCGCGACCGTGGAGGGCGAACTCCCGCCCGCGGAGGCGCTGTCGGCGACCGACCGGTGGATCCTCTCCCGGCTGAACTCGGTCGTCGCCGAGGTCGACGCGTACTACGACGACTACCAGTTCGCGAAGCTGTCGGACACCCTCTTCCACTTCGCCTGGGACGAGGTCTTCGACTGGTACGTCGAGCTGTCCAAGACCACCTTCATGGCGGGCGGCCCGGCCGCCGACGCGTCGCGCCGGGTCCTGGGCGAGGTCCTGGACGTCACGCTGCGGCTGCTGCACCCGATCGTCCCGTTCGTCACCGAGACGCTGTGGACGACGCTGACCGGCGGCGAGTCGGTCGTCATCGCCGACTGGCCGAAGGACTCGGGCTTCCGCGACGCGGCAGCGGAGCAGGAGATCGGGACCGTTCAGCAGGTCGTCACCGAGGTCCGGCGGTTCCGCTCCGACCAGGGCCTCCAGCCCGGCCAGAAGGTCCCGGCGCAGCTGGACCTGTCCGGTACGGCGCTGGCGCCGCACGAGGCCGCGATGCGGGCGCTGCTGCGGCTGCAGCCGGCCGGTGACGGCTTCCACGCCACCGCCTCGCTGCCCGTCGCGGGCGCCACGGTCGCGCTGGACCTGTCCGGCGCCATCGACGTCGAGGCGGAGCGCAAGCGGCTGACCAAGGACCTGGCCGCCGCCGAGAAGGAGAAGGCGCAGGCCACCGCCAAGCTCGGCAACGAGGCGTTCCTCGCCAAGGCGCCCGAGAAGGTCGTGGACAAGATCCGCGGCCGGCTGGGGGCCGCGGAGGCCGACATCGAGCGGATCACCGCGCAGCTGGCGGCTCTGCCCCAGGCGTAGCACCGTTCCACGTCGCAGGCCCCTCGTCCGTACGGGCGGGGGGCCTGCGCCGTCCCCGCCCCCGTCCCCGCTGCCCCCGTTCGCGGACCGGCCAGAGCAGGACATACGCCGTGGAGACCGCCACGAAGCCCAGACGGATCAGGCCGCGGGCCGAGTCGTCGGGGACCGCGAAGACACTGCCGTAGAGGATCAGCAGCGCGAGCCAGCTCCACCAGGGGACCAGACGGCGCTGCCCGATCACGTCCCACAGCAGGGTGCCGAGCAGCACCGACGCCGTGTAGTACGTGTAGACGCTGGGGTCGAGGACGATCCGGGCGTTGGCGCCGAGCAGGACCACGGCCGCCCAACGGCCCCGCCAGACGGCGATCGAGCCCAGGGCCAGCCCGAGGGCGGCCTGTGCGGGGCGGTCCCAGCCGGGAGTCTCCGGGTCGCCGACGCCCAGCCAGCGCAGCGCGGACGCCGGGTGGTTGGGGATGGCGAACTTCGCCGCGGCGAACGACTGCGGGTCGCCCAGGAAGAACGGCAGCCAGGCGACCGCCACCAGGCCCGCGCACCACAGGCCGGCCCGCAGCCACTTCTCCCGCGGCAGCGCGAGCAGCAGCGGGACGAAGGCCAGGGCGGTGGGCTTGGAATCCATCGCCAGGGCCAGGAAGGCGCCGGTGAGGGCGGCGTCGCCGCGGGTGACGGCGCGTACCGCGAGGGCGGTGAAGAACAGCGCGAGGACGTCGTCGAGGTGCCCGAAGCGGACCGCGACCTCGATCCACATGGGGATGAAGGCCAGCCCCGCGATCAGGACGCGCTGCCGCAGCCGCTGGTGGTTGGTGCCGGTGCCCAGGAAGTGGTGGGCGGCGCTGCGCCCGGCCAGGACCACGATGACCAGGCCGAGCAGCGACATCAGGGCAGCGGCGAGGAACTGGCCGGTGGCCTCGGGGAACGGGTTGAACAGCCCGGCGGTCAGGAAGCTGAGCGGGCCCATCTGGAGCTCGGGGTGGTGCGCGTAGAGGTTGAGGCCGCCGGTGCCGTCGCCCGCGGCGCCCTGGTAGATCAGCTCACCGCCGGTGCGCAGGTAGTGCCAGGAGAACCCGCCGTGCGGCTCGACGACCGCGAACCACAGCACGGTCCAGGCGGTGAGCAGTACCAAATGCATCCGCTGACTGATTGCCGGCACGCCTGTTCAGCTCCTGCTTTCCCGTTCGCCGTCGTCCTGTGGTGCGTTTCCGGAGGACGTGCTGGCGCCTCCGGGGTGCGGGGGAGCCGCACAGCCCGCCGTGGAAGAGGGCGGAGCGGGGCAGAAAGTTGTCCCGGCCGGGCAGGTGCGGTCGATTCGGACCGTTAAGACCGTTCTCATGGCGTTCTCATGAAGCCGAGGCACGGTGGACCGGAATGCCGGGCTCCTGCCTGCCGGACCGCCGGAGCGCCGGCCTGCCGGCGGGCAGGAGTCCGGCGGAAACCGCCCGTCCCGTCCCAGGAGCCGCGCCCCATGAACAAGCCACTGCGCCGGGTCTCGGTGTTCTGCCTCGCCCTGATACTCGCGCTGATGGGCTGGGCCACCTGGATCCAGGGCGCGAAGGCCAGCGACTACAAGGAGGACTCGCACAACCCGCGGGTGACCATCGGCAAGTACGCGGCGCCGCTGGGCAACATCCTCGTCGACGGCGAGCCGGTCACCGGCTCCGCCGCCACCTCTTCCACCCTCAAGTACAAGCGCACCTACAAGGACGGCCCGCTCTACGCCCCGGTGACCGGCTTCACCTCGCAGATCTTCGGCAGCAACCAGCTGGAGAGCCTCTACGGCGACCTCCTCGACGGCTCCGACAGCCGGCTGCAGAGCCCCGCCGACGCCCTGACCCGCACCCGGGCCAAGGGCGGCGACGTGGCCACCACCATCGACGCCGCGGTGCAGAAGGCCGGCTATCGGGCGCTGGACGGCAAGAAGGGCGCGGCCGTCGCCCTCGACCCGGCCACCGGGCGGATCCTCGGCATGGTCAGCACCCCGTCGTACGACCCGGGGAAGTTCGCCGGGTCCTCCGCCGCCGACCAGAAGGCGTGGCAGCGGATGTCCGGCGACGGGGACCACCCCGAGGTCAACCGGGCGCTGCGGCAGCCGCTGCCGCCCGGTTCCACCTTCAAGCTGGTGGTCGCCGCGGCCGCGCTGGAGAACGGCCTGTACTCCTCGGTCGACGAGCACACCGACAGCCCCGACCCGTACACCCTCCCGCACACCCGCACCACGCTGAAGAACGAGAACACCGCCGCGCCCTGCAAGAACGCGACCATCCGCACCGCGCTGCGGTACTCCTGCAACACCGTGTTCGCGAAGATGGCCGTCGACCTGGGCAAGGACAAGGTCAAGGCGCAGGCCGAGAAGTTCGGCTTCAACGACGGCAAGGTGGACACCCCGGTGCGCGCCGCCAAGAGCGTCTACCCGGACGACATGGACGAGGCGCAGACCGCGCTGTCCGGGATCGGCCAGTTCAACGACCAGGCGACCCCGCTCCAGATGGCGATGGTCACCTCCGCGATCGCCAACGGCGGCGAGCTGAAGACCCCGCAGCTGGTCGACCGGCTGACCGACGGCGGCGGCAACACCGTCCAGCAGAACGAGCCGGCGGCCTACCGGGACGGCCGGACCATGTCCGGTCGCACCGCCGCACAGCTGCGGTCGGCGATGCAGACGGTGGTGGACCAGGGCACCGGCTCGAACGCGAAGATCGGCGGACTGACCGTCGGCGGCAAGACCGGCACCGCCCAGCACGGCGTCGACAACAGCGGTACGCCCTACGCCTGGTTCGTCTCGTACGCGGAGGACGGCAACGGGCACCAGGTGGCGGTGGCCGTGATGGTCGAGGACGGCCACGCCGCCCGCAACGAGGTCTCCGGCAACGGTCTGGCGGCCCCGGTGGCGCGGGCGATGATGAAGGCGGCACTGCGGTAGTGGGGGACTTCCCGGTGGGCCGGCGCGGCGCGCGGCGGGCGGGGGCGACGCAGCGCGGCGCTGTCACAGGTGCCTCGTAGACTTGTCGTCGTGAGCGAGCGCCCCCGAAACGACGACCCCGACCCGACCGACGCCTTCGACGAACTGGTCGAGGCGGAGACCGACAGAGACCCCGACCTGGCGGTGATCGAGGCCGGCAGCCGGACCCTGCGCGCCCAGGCGGGACCGCCGCAGGGGGACCCGATCCCCACCCGGCCGGCCGATCCCGAGGTCGACCGCGCGCTGCGGGCCGTCGAGGAGGAGCTGGCGGGCCGCTGGGGCGAGACCAAGCTCGACCCGTCGGTGAAGCGGATCGTGGCGCTGCTGGACGTCCTGGGCTCGCCCCAGCGGGCGTACCCGTCCATCCACATCACCGGCACGAACGGCAAGACCAGCACCGCCCGCATGATCGAGGCGCTGCTGGGCGCCTTCGACCTGCGCACCGGCCGGTACACCAGCCCGCACGTCCAGTCGATCACCGAGCGGATCAGCCTGGACGGCAGCCCGGTCTCGGCCGAGCGCTTCATCGAGACGTACCGGGACATCGCGCCCTACCTGGAGATGATCGACGCCCAGCAGGAGTACCGCCTGTCGTTCTTCGAGGTGCTGACGGCCATGGCCTTCGCCGCCTTCGCGGACGCCCCGGTGGACGTCGCGGTCGTCGAGGTCGGCATGGGCGGCACCTGGGACGCGACGAACGTGATCGACGGCGACGTCGCCGTGGTCACCCCCATCTCCCTCGACCACACCGACCGCCTCGGCGAGACGCCCGAGGAGATCGCCGGTGAGAAGTCCGGGATCATCAAGAAGGACGCCACGGTCGTCCTGGCCCAGCAGCCGGTGGACGCGGCGTCGGTGATGCTCAAGCGCGCGGTCGAGGTGGACGCCACGGTCGCCCGTGAGGGCATGGAGTTCGGGGTGCTCTCCCGCGAGGTCGCGGTCGGCGGGCAGATGCTGACGCTGCGCGGGCTCGGCGGCGAGTACCCGGAGATCTTCCTCCCGCTGTACGGCGCCCACCAGGCGCACAACGCCGCGGTGGCGCTCGCCGCGGTCGAGGCGTTCTTCGGCGTGGGCTCGGACCACGCCCGCACGCTCGACATCGACACCATCCGCTCCGCGTTCGCCGCGGTCGCCTCGCCGGGCCGGATGGAGGTCGTCCGCCGCAGCCCGACGGTGGTGCTGGACGCCGCGCACAACCCCGCGGGCGCCCGCGCCGCGGCCGAGGCGGTCACCGAGGCGTTCGGCTTCAGCCGGCTGGTCGGCGTCGTCGGCACCAGCGACGACAAGGACGTCCGCGGCCTCCTGGAGGCGTTCGAGCCGATTTTCGCCGAGATCGTGGTGACGCGTAATTCCAGCCATCGTGCGATGGATCCGGACGAGCTCGCGGCCGTCGCGGTGGAGGTCTTCGGCGCCGAGCGGGTCCAGGTCGAACCGCGCCTCGACGACGCGCTGGAGGCGGCGATCACCCTCGCGGAGGAAGAGGGCGAGTTCTCCGGCGCGGGCGTGCTGGTGACCGGCTCGGTGATCACGGTCGGCGAGGCCCGACTGCTGCTGGGAAGGAACTGACCATGCGCACGCTCTGCGCGGGCACTCTGATAGGCGAATTCTTCGTGATCGGCTTCGCCGGCCTGGTCGCGATGCAGCTGACGGACATCCCGACGGCCACGATCTGGACGGTCAGCGGCATCGCGATGCTGCTCAGCCTCCTGCTGTGCGGCATGCTGACCCGCCCCGGCGGCGTCCAGCTCGGCTGGGCCCTCCAGATCGCCCTCATCGCCAGCGGTTTCGTCATCCCCACGATGTTCTTCCTCGGCGCGGTCTTCGCAGCCCTGTGGTGGGCCTCGGTCCACTTCGGCCGCAAGGTCGACGCCGCGAAGGCCTCTGCCTAGTTCGCCCCACGTACTCGGCTGCAGCGCCGTGGTGGTACCTCGCCGTTGCGCTTGGCGGCGCCCCGCACGTAGCCGTCTGCGGCGCCGCGGGTCGTCTCGCCGTTGCGCCTGGCGGCGGGCGTTGTTTGTCGGGTGCGGTGCCGGCCCTCCAGACTTCGTCCTCCGGTCCACCCCCTCCCGTGAGTGGGAGGTGAGAGCTGGTTGGGGGCGTGCATTGTCTGTTGACCGCACGCGTGTGGGCATTACGTGCACCCCCACCACCGTTTCCTTCCCCCTCACGGGAGGGGACGGGGCGGAGGGGCCGGTTGTGTGGACGTAAAGCGTCAGCAGTCCACACAACCGGCCCCGGAGGTCCGTCACCGCACCCAACAACCCACCTGGCCCGCCGCAGGCGCAACGGCGAGCGAGCCCCGCGGCGGGACAGACAGGTACGTGGGAGGCGCCGCAAAGCGCGCAACGGCGAGAAGCCCCGCGGCGGGACAGCCAAGTACGTGGGGGTAGCCTCAAGCGCATCGCAACCCACACCCCCAAGGAGCCGTACCGTGAGCCAGCGCACCCTCGTCCTTCTCAAGCCCGACGCCGTCAAGCGCGGCCTGGTCGGCGAGATCATCGGCCGGATCGAGCGGAAGGCCGGCTGGACGATCAGCGCGCTGGAGCTGCGTACCCTCGACCGGGCCATCCTGGAGCAGCACTACGCCGAGCACGTCGGCCGGGACTTCTACGAGCCGCTGGTCGCCTTCATGTCGTCCGGCCCGGTCGTCTCGATGGTCGTCGAGGGGGAGCGGGTGATCGAGGGAGTGCGTGCGCTCGCCGGTCCGACTGACCCGATTGCCGCGCCGAGTGGGTCCATTCGTGGGGACTTCGGAACGATCACCCGGGAGAATCTGATCCATGCCTCGGATTCCGAAGAGTCCGCCGAGCGCGAGATCAAGATTTTCTTCCCCGGCATTTCCTGACGATTCATCAGCTGTACACCCCTCGTGACCAGGGGCGACCGAAAAATTCATCGGTCGCCCTTTGGTGTATGCGACACGATCGGGGGAACGCATCACCGCGACACGACGTCACCATTCAGGGGGGCGGGTACGTGTACGGCTGACAATGGCGAAACAGCCTCCCGACGTGTTCGAGTGGGTGCACTACGAACTACGATGGAGGCTTCCGCGCCGTACAGCGCATCACCTCCTGCCGACCTCCAGTAAGCATTCGCTCCAGTTGGGAAGGCCAGACGTATCCTCATGGGGAACAACATGTCGTTCATCGGCCGTGACATGGCTGTCGACCTCGGGACCGCCAACACGCTGGTGTACGTCAGGGGCCGCGGAATCGTCCTCAACGAACCGTCGGTCGTGGCCATCAACACCAACACCGGCGGGATTCTCGCGGTGGGCGCCGAGGCCAAGAAGATGATCGGGCGCACGCCCGGCAACATCGTCGCCGTACGGCCCCTGAAGGACGGCGTGATCGCCGACTTCGAGATCACCGAGCGGATGCTCCGCTACTTCATCCTGAAGATCCACAAGCGTCGCTACCTGGCCCGGCCGCGGGTCGTGGTGTGCGTTCCCTCCGGTATCACGGGAGTTGAGCGCCGCGCCGTCATCGAGGCGTCGACCCAGGCCGGCGCGCGCCAGGTGCACATCATCGAGGAGCCGATGGCCGCCGCCATCGGGTCCGGTCTGCCGGTCCACGAGGCCACCGGCAACATGGTGGTGGACATCGGCGGTGGCACGACCGAGGTCGCCGTCATCTCGCTCGGCGGGATCGTCACCGCCCAGTCGATCCGGGTGGCCGGCGACGAGCTCGACAACGCGATCATCCAGCACATCAAGAAGGAGTACAGCCTTCTGCTGGGCGAGCGCACCGCCGAGAGCATCAAGATCACCATCGGCTCGGCGTACGACCTGGAACAGGACGAGCACACCGAGATCCGCGGCCGCGACCTGGTCTCCGGCCTGCCCAAGACCGTGGTCATCTCGGCAGCCGAGGTCCGCAAGGCCATCGAGGAACCGGTCAACTCCATCGTCGACGCGGTCAAGACGACTCTCGACAAGTGCCCGCCGGAGCTGTCCGGTGACGTCATGGACCGCGGCATCGTGCTCACCGGAGGCGGCGCCCTGCTCCGCGGCCTCGACGAGCGGCTGCGCCGCGAGACCGGCATGCCCATCCACATCGCCGAGGACCCGCTGGACTCGGTGGCCCTCGGTTCCGGCAAGTGCGTGGAGGAGTTCGAGGCGCTGCAGCAGGTCCTCGACTCCCAGCCGCGCAGGTAACACCCCGGTTCCCGGCCCCGCCGCGGCCGTCCTGCGGCGTCCGCGGCGGTCGGGCACCATGGCGAGTGCGGCCCGTCCGCCCGGCGGGCCGCTACGCACCGGCGGTCCCGGTCGTTGATCCGGATCGTGGCTGCGAATCGCTGATATACAGGCACAACATCCCGACAGACACGGTGCCCTGACGCTTCACCACCGGGCCCGTCACAGCAAGGCACAACGCTCAACTCCCGAACGAGACCGGCGGGGCCCGCAGCCGGCCGGTCCTACGAGGAAGGACACGGCCGCCGCACGTGAGGGACACACGAGAGAGCCGGCTGTTGCTGGTGCTGCTGGTCGCGATCGCGTTCGCGCTGATCACGGTCGACATCCGCGGCGGCGAACAGTCCCCGCTCGATGGCGCCCGGCAGGCAGCGGCCGCCGCCTTCGGGCCGGTCGAGGCCGGTGTCGCCCGCGTCGTCGACCCGATCGGCAACGCCGTCAGCGCCGTACGGGACTCCGGCGGGCGGCACAGCAGGATCGCCCGGCTGCAGCACGAGAACGAGGCGCTGAAGGCCAAGCTCGGCTCCTCCGACCGCAACCGCAACCGCGCCGCGGAACTCGACAAGATCCTCAAGACCGCCGGCACCGGCCAGTACGCCATCAAGGGCGCCCAGGTCATCGCCATCGGCTCGGCCCAGGGCTTCTCCTGGACCATCACCATCGACGCCGGCAGCCGCGACGGCATCGCCCGCGACATGACCGTCCTCAACGGCGACGGCCTGGTCGGCCGGGTCACCACCGTCGGCCCCGACACCTCCACCGTCCTGCTGGCCGCCGACCCCGACTTCACCGTCGGCACCCGCATGGAGAAGACCAACGAGATCGGCTTCGCCAACGGGCAGGGTGTCCGCTCGCTGCGCGTCCAGCTGCTCAACGGCCGGGCCACCGTCAAGAAGGGCGACCGTCTGGTCACCTTCGGCTCCAGCAAGGACAAGCCCTTCGTCCCCGGCGTGCCGGTCGGCCGGGTCGTCAAGGTCGAGCCGTCCAACGGCGATCTGACCCGCACCCTCCAGGTCCGTCCGTTCGTCTCGTTCTCCCAGCTCGACATCGTCGGCGTCGTCGTGCAGCCGCCCCGCCAGGACCCGCGGGACACCGTCCTGCCGCCCGCGCCGGCCAAGCCCAAGCCCACGCCGACGGTCACCGTCACGGCCACGCCGTCCGCGAGCGCCTCCCCCAGGAGCTGACCGATGCGCATCAACCGGATCCTGCTCTCGGCCCCGCTGGTGGTCGTCGCCCTCATCATCCAGGTCAGCATCCTCGGCAGACTCCAACTGCCCGGCGCGGTACCGGACCTGCTCCTGCTCGTCGTGCTCGGCCTGGCGCTGGTGTACGGCCACGTCGCCGGCTCCCTCGTCGGCTTCTTCGCCGGGCTGCTGGCCGACCTGGCCCCGCCGTCCGACCACGCCATCGGCCGCTACGCGCTGGTCCTGTGCGTCATCGGCTACATCGCCGGGCTGACCAAGCCCGACTCCGGCCAGCACCGCTCGGCGACCGTGCCGCTGATGGTCGTCATCGGCGCCGCCATCGGCTCGACCCTGATGTACGCCGGCGTCGGCTCGCTCGTCGGCGACACCGCCGCCCGGCACGTCGGCCTGGTCGGACTGCTGCTCAGCGCCACCCTCTACGACCTGCTGCTGGCGCCGTTCACGGTCCCGCTGGTGATGGCGCTGGCCCGCCGCACCGAGCACGACTCGGTGGTCGGCGACGGTTCCCCCAGCCCGAGCGGCACCGCCACCCGTGACTCCGCGTACGGCTGGCTCACCACCGGCACCGGGCTCAAGGCCAGCCGCGGCGCCATGAAGTCGGTCCGCACCAAGGCCCACATCGGCAGCCAGCGCGGCGGGCTGCTCGGCAAGTCGGCCCGCGACAAGGCCGGCCGGATCAAGGGGGTCAAGCGGCTGTGACCCATCTGCCCGAAACCCGCACGTCGCGGGTGAGCGTCCGGCTCATCGCGATCCAGATCCTGGTCTTCTCCCTGCTGCTCACCCTCGGCGGCCGGCTCTGGTACCTGCAGATCCGCAACGGCCGGGAGTACGCCACCGAGGCGCGCAACAACCACGTCCAGCAGGTCGTCGACCCCGCCACCCGCGGCTCCATCCTCGACGCGCGCGGCGTGCCGCTGGCCGACAACCAGACCCGGCTGGTCGTCTCCGCCAGCCGCACCGACCTGCTGAAGATGAAGGACGACGGCAAGGCGGTGCTCGGCCGGCTCGCCAAGGTGCTCGGCATGTCCGAGAAGGAGATCCGCAACAAGGTCCGGCTCTGCGACTCCAAGACCCCGCAGCCGTGCTGGAACGGCTCGCCGTACCAGCCGATCCCGATCACCGACGAGGCCACCACCCAGCAGGCCCTGCAGATCCGCGAGCGGTCCGAGGACTTCCCCGGCATCATCGCCGAGCCCACCGCCGTCCGCCGCTACCCGGCCCCGGTCGGCGCCAACACCGCGCAGGTGCTCGGCTATCTCTCGCCGGTCACCGACGAGGAGATCAACAAGGCCAAGAACACCCACTCGCCGCTGCTCCGCTCGGACCAGATCGGCCGCTCCGGCCTGGAGCGCACCTACGACAAGTACCTGCGCGGCAAGGCCGCCGTCACCCGCTACGAGGTCGACAACCTCGGCCGGGTCATCGGCCAGGCCAAGAGCGAGAAGGGCCAGGCAGGTTCGTCGATAGTCACCAGCATCGACGCCCGGGTGCAGGCGCTGGCGGAGAAGCAGCTGGACCAGGCCATGAAGGACGCCCGTAAGGTGCACGACAAGAACACCGGCACCAACTACAAGGCGGACTCCGGTGCCGTGGTCGTGATGGAGGCGAAGACCGGCCGGGTGGTGGCGATGGCCTCCAACCCCAGCTACGACCCCAACGCCTGGGTCGGCGGCATCTCGGGCAAGGACTACGCCCGCCTCACCGGCAAGGACTCCAACTACCCGCTGCTGAACCGCGCCATCCAGGGCCAGGCCGCCCCCGGCTCGATCTTCAAGGTCATCTCGACCACGGCGGCGGTCAACGCGGGCTACGACTTCAACGGCCACTACCCCTGCACCAGCTCGTACAGCATCGGCGGCCAGGTCTTCCGCAACTTCGAGGGCGAGGGCCACGGCGACATCAGCCTGGGCCGGGCGCTGGAGGTCTCCTGCGACACCGTCTTCTACCGGCTCTCGCACGAGGAGTGGAAGAAGGACGGCGGCGACAAGCCGAAGAAGGACCCCAACGACTGGTTCTACCGGACCGCCCACCAGTTCGGACTCGGCAAGGAGACCGGCATCGACCTCCCCAACGAGGTCAACGGCCGGGTCCCCGACCGCCGGTGGAAGCACAACTTCTGGAAGGCCAACAAGGACGGCTGGTGCCAGCAGGCCAAGGCCTGGCCGAAGAAGAAGGACTACACCACCAAGCTCGCCCGTGAGGGCTGCCTCGAAGGCATGAAGCTGCACGCCTACGACTCGATCAACTACGCCATCGGCCAGGGCGACACCCTCGTCACCCCCATCCAGATGGCGACGATCTACGCCGCGATCAGCAACGGCGGCACCCTCTTCAACCCGACCGTGGGCAAGGCCATCGTCAGCCCCGACGGCAAGCACATCCAGCCGATCGCGCCGCAGTCGCACGGCAAGCTGCCGGACAGCCCGCACACCCTCAGGCAGATCGACTCCGCACTGGCCGGCGTCGCCACCCGCGGTACCGCCGCCTGGCGCTTCCAGGGCTGGCCGCAGGACAAGATCCCGATGCACGCCAAGACCGGTACCGCCGAGGTCTACGGCAAGCAGACCACCTCGTGGTTCGCGACGTACACCAAGGACTACACGATCGTCATGACGATCTCCCAGGGTGGTACCGGATCCGGAGCCTCCGGCCCGGCCGTGCGCAACATCTACAACGCCCTGTACGGCGTCGACGAGAAGGGCGGCATCGACCCCAAGGCCGCCCTGCTGCCCAGGCCGCAGGGCAAACTGCCCAAGATCGAGAGCGACGGCACCATCGAGGCCCAGCCCATCAAGCCCTACGCCCCGCCGTCCCCGTCGCCCTCACCCTCGGGGAGCCCCCAGTGACCTCAAGCCACACCTCCCGGGCGTTCTCCATCCGCCGGTACACCCCGGAACTCGGCACCTGGGGAAAGCTGACGGCACGTGACTCCGTGCTGCGCAAGCTGGACTGGATACTGCTGCTGTCCTGTCTGCTGCTGTCGCTCATCGGCTCGCTGCTGGTCTTCTCCGCCACCCGCAACCGCACCGAGCTCAACAAGGGCGACGAGTACTACTTCTTCCTGCACCACCTGCTCAACCTCGGCATCGGCCTGGCGCTGGCCGGCGGCACGATCTGGCTCGGCCACCGCACCCTGCGCGGCGCGATCCCGGTGCTGTACGCCCTGTCGGTGGTGCTCGCCCTGCTGGTGCTGACCCCGCTCGGCGCCACCATCAACGGCTCGCGCTCCTGGCTGGCGATCCCCGGCGGATTCTCCCTCCAGCCGGCCGAGTTCGCGAAGATCACCATCTCGCTCGGCATGGCGATGATCCTGGCCTCCCGGGTCGACGCCGGCGACCGCCCGTACCCCGGCCACCGCACCGTCGTCCAGGCCCTCGGGCTCGCCGCCGTGCCCGTCGGCATCATCCTGCTGATGCCCGACCTCGGCTCGGTCATGGTGCTCGGCGCCGTCATCCTCGGCGTCCTGCTCGCCTCCGGCGCGTCCAACCGCTGGATCCTCGGACTGGTGAGCGCCGGAGTCGTCGGCTGCGTCGCCATCTGGCAGCTGGGGCTGCTCGACGCGTACCAGATCGCCCGCTTCGCCGCGTTCGCCAACCCGAGCCTGGACCCGGCCGGCGTCGGCTACAACACCAACCAGGCCCGGATCGCCATCGGCGGCGGCGGACTGACCGGCTCCGGGCTCTTCCACGGCAGCCAGACCACCGGCCAGTTCGTCCCGGAACAGCAGACGGACTTCATCTTCACCGTCGCCGGCGAGGAGCTGGGCTTCCTGGGCGCGGGCCTGATCATCGTCCTGCTCGGCATCGTCCTGTGGCGCGCCTGCCGGATCGCCCGCGAGTCGACCGAGCTCTACGGCACGATCGTGGCCGCCGGCATCATCGCGTGGTTCGCCTTCCAGGCCTTCGAGAACATCGGCATGACGCTCGGCATCATGCCGGTGACCGGCCTGCCGCTGCCCTTCGTCTCCTACGGCGGCACGTCGATGTTCGCGGTCTGGATCGCCATAGGGCTGCTCCAGTCGATCCGGGTCGGCCGCCCGATGTCGGCGTCCCGCTGACACCGGGGCCCGGCCCGCGCCGGGTCACCGCCCGGTGTACAGCTCGAACCACAGCGACGCGGACCGCGGCCCGCCGGCGTACGGCGTGCTGCCCCAGTCGTCGGCGAGCTCGCCGGTCAGCCACAGCCCGTGATCGGCGTCCTCGGCCACCGGGTCGTACGGCGGCCGGGCCTGCGACGGGACGGCCGTCGACGGGAGGAGGACCGCGGCCCCGTCGTGCACGCTGATCCGCAGACCGTGCCCGGCCGTGAGCAGCCGCAGCAGGATGTCCGCCGACCGCGAGGTGCGCCGATGGGAGCGGGTGACCGCCTCCGAGGTGAGCAGCACCGCCGTGTCCAGCAGCGGGGCGAGCGGGGTACTTCGCAGGACGGCCCGGACGAAATCGCGGGCGATCTTCGGGCTGGTGGGTTCGCTCGGCGCCGTCAGCAGGAACGGGCGGGCTCCTGCCGAGACGCGGATGGGTGACCGGGCGACGGCTGCGTGGGGATGCACGGGTGTCTCCCTCCCCGAGGGGTCGAGTGAGCGCCGATCGCCACCCTGAGTGGGCGACTAGTAACACACCGTAAGCCACCTTCCCGGGCATGTGCCACCCGCCCTTCCGGATGCTGGAACGCCCCCCACGGAGAGCGATCCTGTCCGGGTGGCTGGTCCCCGTAAGGGCCGCTGGCTACATTCGAGTCATGGCGGACACCGTGCGGGAGATCGAGCGGAAGTACGAGGCCGACGACGACACCCACCTGCCCGACCTGGCCGGCGTCGACCGGGTCGCGACCGTGGAGGAGCGCGGCACCGACAGCCTGGACGCCCTCTACTACGACACCGCCGACCAGCGCCTCGCCGCGGACGGTGTCACCTTCCGGCGGCGCACCGGCGGCCCGGACGCCGGCTGGCACCTGAAACTCCCGGTCGAGCCCGGCGTGCGCGAGGAGATCCGGGCACCGCTCTCGGACGCCCCGCCCCCCGAACTGACCGCCCTGGTCCGCTCCCGGACCCGAGGCCAGGACCTGATCCCCCTCGTACGGCTGCGGACCCGGCGCACGGTCCGGGTGCTGCGCGACGCCGCGGGCACACCGCTCGCCGAGGTCGCGGAGGACGCGGTCACCGCGCGGCGGGTGACGTTCGCGGCCCCGCAGGCGGCGGCGTCCGGGCAGGCCACGGCGTCCGACGCCACCGGCCCGAGGGAGGCCCGCTGGCACGAGATCGAGGTCGAGCTGGCCGACGCCGGCGGCGACGCCACGGGCAAAGGCGGAAAGGGTACGGGCAAAGGCGGAAACGGACTGCTGGACGCGATCGGCCGGGCGCTGGCCGACGCCGGCGTGCGGCCCGCCTCGGCGCCCTCCAAGCTGGCCCGGGCGCTGACCGAGACCGGCCTGCGCGCCGAGGGGGCCGAAGCGGCCGGCGGGTACCCCGCGCACGCCCCGTCCGCCCGCTCCGGCGGGAAGCCGCGCACCGCCGCCGACCTCGTCCTGGACTACGCCGCCGCACAGGTGCGCGCGATCACCGCCCTCGACCCGGCGGTCCGCCGCGACCTGCCCGATTCCGTGCACCAGATGCGGGTCGCCACCCGCCGCCTGCGGAGCGCCTTCCGCTCCTACGCCAAGGTCCTCGACCGCGCCGTCACCGACCCGATCGGCGCCGAACTCAAGTGGCTGGCAGGGGAGTTGGGGGTGGGCCGGGACCAGGAGGTACTGGCCGAGCGGCTGCGCGCGGGGCTCGCGGAGGTGCCCCGGACGCTCCGGCTCGGTCCGGTGGCCGCCCGGCTGCGGCTGTGGTCGCAGCGCAACCGGGCCGGCGCCCGGGACCGGGTGCTCGCCGTCCTGGACGACCCCCGCTACCTGGCCCTCCTCGATCGGCTGCACGCCCTCCTGGCGGAGCCGCCGCTGCGCACCGCCGCCGAGCGACCCGCCTCCGAGGCGGCGGCCCGGGCCGTCCTCAAGGACTACCGGCGGCTGGCCGGCCGCATGGAGGCCGCGCTGGACGCCCCCGCCGGCCGCGACCGGGACGAGGCGCTGCACAGCGCCCGCAAGGCCGCCAAGCGGACCCGGTACGCGGCGGAGGCGGCCCGCCCGGCGCTCGGCAAGCCGGCGAAGAAGTTCGCCAAGCGGATCAAGAAGGTGCAGCAGCTGCTCGGCGACCACCAGGACAGCGTGGTGGCCCGCGGCGCCCTCCGCGACCTGGCCACCCAGGCCCACCACGCCGGCGAGGGCGGCTTCACCTTCGGCCTCCTCTACGGCCGTGAGGAGGCCCTGGCCGCCGGGCGGGAGCGCGACCTCCCGGCCACCTGGGCGAAGGCGTCCCGCAAGAGGCTGCGGGCGCGGCTGGGGGCCTGAGACGGAGGGTGCCGCGTCCGCCGTGCGATTTCGGGTGCCGCCGAGCGGGTTACGCTTGAGAGTCGCCCCTTGTCAGCCCACGAAGGTTCGAGATGTCCGAGTCGGTTTTCCCGCAACTCGAAGCTCTGCTCCCACACGTGCAGAAGCCGATCCAGTACGTCGGCGGTGAGCTCAATTCCACGGTCAAGCCGTGGGAGAGCTGCGACGTTCGCTGGGCGCTCATGTATCCCGACGCGTACGAGGTCGGGCTGCCCAACCAGGGCGTCATGATCCTCTACGAGGTCCTCAACGAGCAGGAGGGCGTCCTCGCCGAGCGCACCTACAGCGTCTGGCCGGACCTCGAAGCCCTGATGCGTGAGCACGACGTGCCGCAGTTCACGGTCGACGCGCACCGCCCCGTCGGCGCCTTCGACGTGCTCGGCGTCTCCTTCTCCACCGAGCTGGGCTACACCAACCTGCTCACCGCCCTGGACCTGGCCGGCATCCCGTTCGAGTCCAAGGACCGCACCGACGAGCACCCGCTGATCCTCGCGGGCGGCCACGCCGCCTTCAACCCCGAGCCGATCGCGGACTTCCTCGACTGCGCGGTGGTCGGCGACGGCGAGCAGGCCGTGCTGGAGATCACCGAGATCATCCGCGCCTGGAAGAACGAGGGCCGCCCGGGCGGCCGCGACGAGCTGCTGTTCCGCCTCGCGAAGACCGGCAGCGTCTACGTCCCCAAGTTCTACGACGTCGAGTACCTGGCCGACGGCCGGATCTCCCGCGTCGTGCCCAACCGCTCCGGCGTCCCGTGGCGGGTCTCCAAGCACACCGTCATGGACCTGGACGAGTGGCCGTACCCCAAGCAGCCGCTGGTTCCGCTCGCCGAGACCGTGCACGAGCGGATGTCGGTGGAGATCTTCCGGGGCTGCACCCGCGGCTGCCGTTTCTGCCAGGCCGGCATGATCACGCGCCCCGTGCGGGAGCGAAGCATCACCGGCATCGGCGAGATGGTGGACAAGGGTCTGAAGGCCACCGGATTCGAGGAGGTCGGCCTGCTGTCGCTGTCCTCCGCGGACCACACCGAGATCGGTGACATCGCCAAGGGCCTCGCCGACCGGTACGAGGAAGACAAGATCGGCCTGTCGCTGCCCTCGACCCGCGTCGACGCCTTCAACATCGACCTCGCCAACGAGCTGACCCGCAACGGCCGCCGGTCCGGCCTCACCTTCGCCCCCGAGGGCGGCTCCGAGCGCATCCGCAAGGTCATCAACAAGATGGTCTCGGAGGAGGACCTGATCCGTACGGTCGCCACGGCCTACGGCAACGGCTGGCGCCAGGTGAAGCTGTACTTCATGTGCGGTCTGCCCACCGAGACCGACGAGGACGTGCTGCAGATCGGCGACATGGCGGTCAACGTCATCGCCAAGGGCCGCGAGGTCTCCCGCTCCAACGACATCCGCTGCACGGTGTCCATCGGCGGCTTCGTCCCCAAGCCGCACACCCCCTTCCAGTGGGCCCCGCAGCTCTCCGCCGAGGAGACGGACGCCCGGCTCGAGAAGCTCCGCGACAAGATCCGCGGCGACAAGAAGTACGGCCGCTCCATCGGCTTCCGCTACCACGACGGCAAGCCCGGCATCGTCGAGGGCCTGCTCTCGCGCGGCGACCGCCGCGTGGGCTCGGTCATCCGCGCCGTCTACGAGGACGGCGGCCGCTTCGACGGCTGGCGCGAGCACTTCTCCTACGACCGCTGGATGCGGGCCGCGGAGAAGACGCTGCCGGAGTTCGGCGTGGACGTCGCCTGGTACACCACCCGCGAGCGGGAGTACGAGGAGGTCCTGCCCTGGGACCACCTGGACTCCGGCCTCGACAAGGACTGGCTCTGGGAGGACTGGCAGGACGCCCTCGACGAGACCGAGGTCGAGGACTGCCGCTGGACTCCGTGCTTCGACTGCGGGGTGTGCCCGCAGTACGACACATGGCCACAACTGAGCGAGAGCGGCAAGAAGCTCCTGCCGCTGAGCGTGAAGAAGCCGGCGACCAGCGGAAACGGCCAGTGACGTGAGCGATGCCTTACGACGGATCGCCGACGCTGTGACTGACATCACAGAAGATGAGGTGGCTGAGGTGCTGAGTGCGCTCGGTGTCGTCGTCTCGAAGCGTCAGCGGTCCGTCGCGTCGGCGGTGGTGGCTAGAACGCCTCTGCCGACGCAGGGAGGCCCCTCAGGCGTCCACTCAGAGGTTGAGTGGGTCTGAGGGGCCTTCGGGCCGTTTCGGGGGGTGCCTGAGTAGTCGGTGGTTGTCAGCCTCCGCTGCGTCGGTGGCGGCTTTTTCACTGAACCGCGAGGCTCTACCGTGGCTGTTCGGTGATCAGCAGCGCGGGGGCGCTCGGGTTCCACCCTGCCAATCCGCGCGGTGTATACGTAGCCGAAGGTTTCGTCAGGGGCAGGGAGACGCGATGACGGGGGAGCCTGCTCGTACGGAGGGCGGTGTGAGGAACTCAGTCTCGGGTGGTCGGCTGGGTAGCGTGGTGCAGGCCGGAACTATCACCGGGCCCGTCCACTTGACGTCCGGGCCTGTTAATCCCCGCTACTTGCGGGATCCCGGGTTATGGCCGCTAACCAACGAGTGGAACGTCGTGCAGGCAGGTGCTCACCGAGCGCGGCGGGGCGAGGACGGCAGCCCTGTTCCTCCGTACGTGCCACGCGACTCCGACGATCAACTTCGCCGACGGTTGCAGCAGGCTGGTGAGGAGGGCGGTCTGGTCCTACTGATCGGGGATTCCACGGCAGGCAAGACACGCGCCGCGTACGAGGCCGTGAGAGCCGTATTGCCGGGCCGGCGGGTCGCCCGCCCCACGCAGAGCAAGGACCTGGCTGATGTAGTGGATGTAGTGGGCAGAACAGCAGCGCCCTGCGTGCTGTGGCTTGATGATCTAGAGCGCTTCCTTGGGGCCGATGGGCTCGACCTCGCGATGCTCGACGAAATCACCCGCCTACGATTGCCCGCCATCGCAACGATGCGCCTTCAGCAATACGACACCTTTAGTCCCCAAGGCCGCGACCGTGTCGGCGCGCAGGTGCTCAAAGCGATCGATCCCATCGATATGCCTCGGATCTGGTCTGCGCAGGAGCTCGACCGGGCTGCGAGGTGCCACGACAGTCGCATTGTGGAGGCGCTCGCCCGCCACGGCGCCTATGGCATCGCCGAGTATGTGGCCGCCGGGCCGTTCCTGCTCGCGGAACTCGAACGGGCCCGCCACACCGTGGCTGGTCACGCCCGCGGGGCGGCCCTCGTCGCGGCGGCCATCGACCTTGCCCGTACCGGAATGCACCCGCCTTACCCGCTCGCTCTCCTGACCGAGCTCCACGAGCACCACCTCACCGCAGCTGGTGGCCCCATTCTTCGCCCGGAACCGCTGGAGGACGGCATCCGCTGGGCTACAGAAATCCGCTTCGGAGTCACCAGCCTCCTACTTCCTGCGGACGCCTCTGATGCGTGGAACGTTTTTGACTACCTGACGGACCACATCACTACTCCTGTAACCAGGGATGCGTGGACGGCGGCTCTTGCGCACGCAACTGACAACGACCGTTTCGCTATCGGTCTCGCTGCTGCGGAAGCGGATGTCCATGACATCGCCGAAGCTGCCTGGCGCCCCCTCGCCCCGGGAAACCCGGCGGTCGTCCACAATCTGGGGGTTCTGATGCGCCAGCAAGGGGGGCGGGAGGCCGAGGCCGAAGAGTTCTTTCGCGCCGCGCTCGTCAACGGACACAGCAGCACCGCGATCAACTTGGGCCTTCTGCTGGCTGAGCAGGAGGGGCGGGAGGTGGAGGCTGAAGAGTTCTTTCGCGCCGCGCTCGCCGGGGGACACAACAACGTTGCGATCAGCCTGGGCCTTCTGCTGGCTGAGCAGGAGGGGCGGGAGGCGGAGGCTGAAGAGTTCTTTCGCGCTGCGCTTGCCAGTGGAGACGCTGGCGCTGCGTACAACAATCTTGGTCGTCTTTTGTCACCCCAGGAAGGGCGGGAGGCCGAGGCCGAAGAGCATCTACGCGCAGCCCTCGCAATGGAAGACACCGCCGCCTCTTACAACCTAGGGCTACTCCTGTACGGGCAGGAGGACCGCAAACCTGAGGCAGAGGAACATCTGCGTAGGGCCCTGGCCTCTGGAGACGCTGGTGCGGCCTTTTTCCTTGGCGAGCTTCTCAGCGAGCAGGAGGGCCGCGAGGCGGAGGCAGAGGAGCATTTGCGTGCCGCACTCGACACGGACCTCGCCAGCACGGCCGCCTACGATCTCGGCCTCCTGATGGTGCGGGCAGGACGGAAAGCGGAGGCCGAGGCGATGTACCGCATCAGTGCCCAGGGGGGAAACGCCAGCGCCGCAAACAACCTTGGCAATCTCTTGTCCAAGCGGGCAGGGCAGGAGGCGGAGGCGGAAGACTTCTACCGAGCCGCCTTGGCGTCCGAGGTCGCCTTCGCCGACGCTGCCTACAATCTCGCGAACCTTCTGTCCGGTCAGCTCGGGCGAGAAGCCGAAGCCGAAGAGCTCTACCGCGCCGCGCTGGCATCTGAGCACGATGAGGCTGCTAAGAATCTGGGATACCTATTGGCGGGGCAGCCTGGCCGGGAGGCCGAGGCCGAAAGCTACTTCCGCCTCGCTCATGCCTCCGGAGATCCCGACGCCGCGTTCAATCTCGGCGTTCTCCTCGCAGAACAGGATGGGCGGGAAGATGAAGCGGAGGCGTTCTATCTCCTCGCCCACGCGGCAGGGGACCCTGAAGCAGCAAACAATCTCGGCATCCTCTTGGCCGAGCAGGAGGGGCGAGAGGCTGAGGCCGAGCGCTTCTTCCGCATTGCCCTTGCTGCCGGCGATCCCTACGCCGCCGATAATTTAGAAGCTCTTCGGGTGGGTTGGCCGGATTGACGCTGATCCATTAGGCACCCCCTGACAGTCACTGTGAGGCGTATGTGGCGCATCGGCCGCACCATGTGCTAACTGAGCCTTAGCCCTTGATCGTCCGGGGGCGAGTGTTGCGCCTGGCGCCTGCTTGTGCGGCTGCAGCCGCACACTCCTGCCCGCAGAGGTTCCGTAGCCTCGGCGATCCTAATTTGATCACTCACAGCCTCAACGGAAAGTCAGACTGTCGCGCTTGCTTGGGGGTTGGGTCGGTAGCCGTCGCCTCGAAGCGTCGACGAACTGTCGCGGCAGAGGCGCCCGGAACGACTCTGCCAGCAGAGGGAGGGGGCACCCTGTCCCGAGATCACGGCTGGCCCAGGTGCCCCTGAGCGGCCCGAAGGCCGTCAGCCCACTCCACCTCGGAGGGGGCAGCTACCACGACACCAGGTGATAGGCCTCCGACCTTCGAGTGCGGATCTTGAACGTCACCCCGATGGATCCCCAAGCGGGTAGCTGGGGTGGGCTCGGAGAGACCACCCGAACATTTGGCCTTCCTATGGCCTGGCGTCAGCTGGGGTAATGGTGGTCCGTGAGTCACCCTTGGTGACCTCATGCCATTTTCCGTGCCGTACATAACGTTCGCCTGTCGAGCCAATTAGTGATGATCAAGCGTGTGCACGGGACAAGCTCGAGTTGCGCGTGAAGCCGCTTTGATGTCCTCTGGAGTAGAGGTGCCGTGCGCGGCGGGGCCAGGTTCAAATGACTTCCACTGGGGAGACCCAATGAATGAACTTACCTGGAACCATTTTCGGGATGGCGTGGACCATAGATTTACCATCCTCCCTGTCCAAGAATTTCAATTTCGTATTACGTACGTGCCGATCATCCTGCCGCGCGAGGCTCGGGAATTTGTGGCAGTCCGCACGACTGACATCACAGTGGACGGACTTAAAGCGGAACCAGCCTGCGACCTCACGGCACTTCATGTTGAGCTAAACCAGTCGGCAACTATAACGTCGGGTAAAGAGGAGCCTTATGTCAGCGTGATTTTCCCTCACCCGGTATTCGACTTTTCCATGTTTATGGGGCCAACTGTATTTCTCGTCGGTAAGAAGAATGCGTCGATGGAAGATTTGGTGCACACCGTCAAACTTCTTGAGCCTATAATTCGAAACCTGCTTTCGCCGGGCGAGGATGGGGATCAAGAAGGTCCACTTGCTAAAGCGGGAGTCCTTGATAAGGCGATTGAGCTAAGCCTAAGTTTTGAGCATGGGGTACGTCTTGGTAGGCGCCTAGGGAAGGCAGAAGAAGCGAGCAATTTGATGCTATTTAAAAAAATGGCTCGCTTGGATCTGGCCGATCCGGAGAAAACGGAGCTGACCCCCCTTGCGGCCGTACAGCCGAATACCGTTAAGCGCGGTGATGTTGCGCTTCTCTTTACCAAAGATATTAAGCATCGGGCTCGCCGGATAAGAATTGAGTATCAGGGCCCCTGGAATGTCACGCACAAAGATGTGGACCTGGGGGTGTCCTATACGATGGGCGGGCACACGGCGCCGTTTCAGCCCCAGGACTTGTATGACCTGAAAACGCCTTTCTTTGATTTCTACCGCGATCTCATACTGAAGAGATTCTTCGCTGACCTATTCTACGACGTTGAAGTTATAGGTCGGGTACCGAAATGACCTCTCCAGGGTCTCGTGGCGAGGATTATCCCCGGCGGGACCTCGATGCCCAGGTCGAGTCCACATTTGAGGAGCAGTCAGCCATAGTTCGTTTCACGAGTAACCCAGTGATTCTGGCCTCTCTAGGCTCTGCTCCGTTTGCTGGGGGGATTGCCAGTCTGCTGTCTGATAATGCACGGAAGCGACAAGAGATTCGGTACCGAAATTTTCTGATCGATTTTGCAAAATATGTAGATGCGCGCTGGGATGATCTCCAGCGGCATATAGATGAAGATTTCGTATCTTCCGAGGAATTTGTGACGGTTATGGCGGAGGGATTGGAGGAGGCTGGCAGGACTGCCGATGAAACGAAGCTTCGCTATCTTCGTGACTACATCATAAATTCAGCTATGCTCGATCGGCCAGACATTAAATGGCGCGATGTGTTCAAGTCTTACCTAGGTCAGCTGTCGGGGACGCACCTCGTCTGTCTTCAGCATGTATTCGACAGGCAACAGCAAGTTTCCGAAACGGACCGCATGGGGCAGGTTCGATCCGATGACGTGCCAATCTCAATAAATCAGTTTTCTTCCAGGAATCCCGGGGTGGACGAGACTCTCGCAAGACTTTGCTTCGGCGATTTGGCTAACACTGGGCTTCTGGTGGATTGGCGATCATTGGGTAATAGGGATGGTGTATTCCAGGAGGAATATTGCATAACGGGGAGCGGCCTCCATTTCATGTGGTTTATGGAAGGGAAGTGGAGAATGCTTCGAGACTGAGAGTTTCGCGCCAGTTCCGCTGGCTCGCGGATTGACCCATCGGCATTTCCTGCGCAACCTCCACGACAGCCGGGCCCTCAAGCCCCTCGCAGGCGGAATCCCATCCATCCGCACCCCGCCGCAGCCCGCGTAGAGGATGCTGCAGGCGGACAAAGGGTATGTACGACGACATGCCCTCATGGCTCCGTAAGCAGCACCCGGCACCGAATCGCCCGCAAGGGCATCAAGTCCTCATCCCGACTGGGCCGCTACCACTGGACGATCGAGCGCGCCATGTCATGGCTCGCCGGCTGCCGCCGCCTCCACCGCAGCCACGAACGCAGAGCCGAGCACTTCCTCGCCTTCACCGTCATCGGCTGCAGCCTGATCTGTTATCCAGGCTTACCAAATGAGACGACGTCCAACCTGTGCCTCGGCCGTCGTGGCCAGGGCACTCTGATCCTCTTGCGGCAACTGCGCCGTGCCCTCGTCTGAGTCGGTGATGACTCTGTACGGTCGTGGTCGTGTCCGGCGTATGCGGGTTGGTCGCCATAGCTTGCGCCGGTTGATCGCGCGCAACTAGGGGAGCTGGTTCGGGCATGGCGGTTGACGCTGCTCGGGGTTTGGAAGAGGGGTTCACGTCGGCGGGGGCGGCGCGGGTGATGGCTGCTGCGTGTCGGGCTGCGGGGCTTGATGACAGAGGGGCGGAGTTGATCCGCTTCGGGGAGAACGGGCTGTTTCGGCTGGCGTCGGCGCCGGTGATCGTCCGCGTGGCGCGTGGGGAAGAGTGGCTACCCAAAGCCCGTACCGAGGTGGCCGTTTCGCGGTGGTTGCAGGCTGAGGGGTTCCCCGCGGCTCGCATCGTCGAGGGGCTGGAGCAACCGTTCCTGATAGACGGCCACCCTGTGACCTTCTGGCACCTGATCGTTGAGGGGGACCGGAAGGCTACGTACGGGGAGCTGGGCGGTGTGCTGCGCGACCTTCACGCTCTGACTGTCCCCGCCGGCCTTGAGCTGCCGGCCTTCGATCCCTTCGATAAGCAGGAACTGCGCCTGGACCGCGCCGTGATCCCCCAGGACGACAAGCTCTTCCTGCGGAAGCGGTGGCGGGAGCTGCGGGACAAGTTCAACGAGCTGAGGTTCGAGACGCCCAAGGGGCCAGTTCACGGTGATGCCCACGTGCAGAACCTCATGGTGGACGATCAAGGGCAAGTGATCCTGATCGACTTCGAAGCCTTCTGCTTCGATCACCCGGAGTGGGACCTGATGGTCACGGCCGTGGAGCATCACAGCCTTGGGTGGCAGACCGATGAGCAGTACGGCGACTTCGTGAGGGCGTACGGGCGGGACCTGTACGACTGGCCCGGGTACGAGACGCTGCGTGGCCTCCAGGAGTTCGGCATGACGACCTGGCTCATGCAGAACGTGCAGGAGGACGAAGCGACCGCGGAGGAGTACCGGCGGCGCATCGCCGGTCTCCGGAATGACGACGGCCCTCGAGACTGGCGCCCGCGGTAGCGGCTATTCGTCGTCCAGGCAGGCAAGGGCCTCCCGTACCTGGTCGTGGAAGGCAGTCACGGAGGGGTTTCCCGCGTGGATGCTGACCTCCTGCTGGAAGTCGGTGATGTAGCGCTGGAAGCGGGACGACTGGAGGGTGTCGCCGCTGTCAACGGCGAGGCTTGCGGTTTCAACGGCGGCTTCCAGTTCGCCGTTCAATAGCTGGCTTTGGGCGAGGACCATCCGGCAGAAGCCCAAGGTGCGGGCGTACTTCGGGTCGGTGTCGTTGACTGCCCGTTGTGCGGCCTCGATCGACTCGCGGCGCATCTTCAGGTCACGGAAGCAGTGGCAGAGTTCGCCCATGAGCTCTGCCGAGTCGAAGTAGCCGAGCCATTCCGGGTCCTCGCCTGCGTCGGTTCGCTCGAAGTGGCGTTCTGCCTCGTTCATGGCTCGGCCGGCGCCGGTGGGGTCGCCCGCGTTCGAGCAGGCGCGAGCCTCCATCGCCGAGTTCAATGCCATGGCGCGTGGGGTCGCTCGGCCTTTGGCTCCCTCGACGGCCGCACGAGCGAGCTGAATCGCCTGGGCGTGGTTGCCGAGGTAGTTCGCCTGGTGGCTGAGGTTGCCGAGGATGCGGGCGCCGAACATCCGGTCGTCGATGACCTGGGACAGACGTAACGTCGCGGTCAGGTAGCGGTGCGCGAGGGCGTGGTTGCCGGAGTCGTAGGCGGTCCAGCCGAGTAGCTGGGAGATCTCGGAAGCGGCACCGAAGAGTGCTGTGCCGACGCGCTCGCTGTAGCTGGCGCTGAGCAGTGGCAGGACCTCGTGGCGGAAGTAGTGGCGGAGAGCCTTGTGGCCGTGGCCTCCGCCGAATTTGAAGTCGAGTTGCATGAACATCTCGGCGGCTGCCCTGATCGCCTTGACGTCGCGCATGCCGACGCGTTGGGAGGCGGGCCGGTCGGCCTGGATTCCGTCTGGGCGGGCCACGATCCAGGAGAGGACTGCGGTGCTGAGGTCGGCGTCGGGGATGATCAGCTGGCTGTTCGACGGGGTCTCGGCTCGTTCCTCGGCGAGACCGTCCAGCATCGACAGGACGTCGGGCACGGTGCGCGGGTATGCGGCCAGCGGTGGTGCGGTGGGCTCCGGCTGAGCGAAGAATCCGAGATCGCCGGGTGTGATCCGCCGGTTGAGTTTGGCGCTGAGTACGTCCGCCATGATTGCGGCTGTGCTCGGCTGGATCCCTGCACCGTCCCGCCACCGCTGTACGGAGACATGGGTCGTACCAAGGCTGGTCCCGCGCTGCTCGGCGGCGTCCTTCATGCGTTTTGCGAGGCCCTTGTTCGAGACCTTCGCTTCGTCCATGGCTGCGATCAGTTGCGCGTTCGGCTCTCGGTTCATGCTCCCCTGCCAACCCGAGAATGACGGCGAATGTTCATCGTGGCACAGGTCACTGACATAGGGGGTTCATCCGTGAACCCCCCTCGTACTCGGCGGTGTTCACGTGAACCCCCTGATGAACGCTCCCGCCTCCGCCTTGCCTGCCCTTGACTGTTCTCACGGCAGAGGGGTCGCCCTGCCAGCAATGGGAGAGGGAATGCGATGAGCGTTCGGAGGATGGGCCGCTCGGTCTTGACCTCACGGGTCATTGATCCTTTGTGCGAAGCGACGCAGTTGGAGCAGTTCCGAGAGCTGACTCTGTTCGCGGAATCACGGCACACGCCGCAGGCTGCACGGAAGCTGGTCCGCTCAGCTCTCGAAGACTGGGCGTTGGGCACTCTCGTTGACGATGTCGAGCTCTGCGTGTCCGAGCTGGTGGGCAACGTGGTTCATCATGCGTTTCCGGACGACGGCCTGGCGGTGTCAGGGGCTGCTCGCCGTATTGACGTCGCTCTGCGGAAGTGGCCCAAGTGGCTGTTCCTCGCGGTGGCTGATGAGGATTCCTCCCCGCCTATGTTCCCGCTCGGGGAGGCGTTCTCCCCGGAGCTGGTGGGTGACCTTCCCGAGGCTGTGCTGCCGGACGCCGGGCGGGGCCTGATGATCGTTCAGCGGCTGGCGGATGGCCTGTGGTGGTCCCTGGATGAACTGGGGGGAAAGACGGTGTTCTGCCGCTTCGACCTCGTAGGCCGCGCCCCCGACGGCCGGACGTAGAGAAACGTGGTCCGTCGCCGGCGGCGGGACTCCCTTCTGCGATCAGGGAGGCCGCGGCGGGCCACTGCCAGGCGTGGAGCGACCACTACGCCTGGCCGGGCGCGGCCCCTCGGCTCACGCCCCCTTGAGGGTTGAGGGGTCGCGTCCTCCTCCACTGAGCAATGAGGCGTGCCGACCTGGGCGCGGCCTCCGATGAAGGGTGATGTGCGGCATGGCACGGATTTTGGCGGGCCGCGTACGGCGCGGCGACGTGGTGAGCCTCCGGGGCGAAATGCGAGAGGTGAAAGCTGTGCGCTCCGACCAGCGAGGGGCGAGCAAGCCGGGCTTGACGCTGGTGTTCAAGACGGGGCGACCGCTGCGCGTGAACGCCGCGGATGAGCTCGCGGTCTGGCGCGGTGATCGGGAGCTCCGGTGATGGCGGCGCAGTCGGTCTGGCGGTTCGCGGACTGGGCTCTGATGGCCGACTCCTCGGGGAGCGGCCCGATCTACGTGCAGGAATGCATGTCCTGCGGTGACGATTCGGGTGCGGCGGATGAAGCCGAGGGACCGGACGTGTGGTGCCTGCGGCATGCGGGCCGTACCGGACACACCGGGTTCCGGAGTGTGGTGACGACCTTCTACCGCGCCTCGCTCGTAGAGGGCCCTCGCTGACCCTCGCGCAAAACAACCGAAGACCGAGACCGGGCCACCCCGTCAGCCGTGGAAAGCGAAGGGTGGCCCGGCAGGGGGCGCAGCGGCCCCCGGTGCCTGATGGTACCGGGGCCGCTGTGCTGCCATTCCGCCCCGGCCAAAAAGAAGTTGATGAAGCGTTAGCGCACCGGGACGGAGGCGGCGCACGTGATGCGCGATGACGGAGATGGGCTGATGGGTGACCTGAACGACGTAGGGCCCGATGCCTGGGTGTGGAACCCCAACGTCGATTACCTGTCCGGCTGGCGGCACGCCAGGGAGTCGGCGGGCCGGCTGAATGACGCGCTGCGGGACGCGGGCCTGGATTCGTCGACCGTCTGGGCGGTACCCAATGTCGATGCCGATGGCCGCGGGGTCGTACGACTCGCAGCGTCCCTGCCCGCCGCCGATGAGCTGGCAGAGCTGCTGAGGCCGCGCAGCACACATTCTCGACGGCGGGAGGCGTGATGAAGTCACCGTTGCCACACTGCTCCCCGCCACCCACAACCCGCAGCCGGACGCGCCACCACGGCGGCGCCGCGCTGAGCGGAGCGCCCACGACGGGCCTAGCCACAGCGCGGCAGCTGCCAGCTCCCCCTCAGCCACAGCCGGGCAGTTCGATCTCCTCACGCGCCTGCATCTGTGACGGCGGGAGTACGGCGCCCCGCTTCCACGGCCGTTGCAGTCCGGTCTCCGGGCCCACGCCCCCCACCTCTCCTCCCGTAGCCAGCCTCCTTGACGCGCGTAACGATGAGAGTGGCACTCGGCAGAGCACCCGCCATGTGAGCCGCTTGGCGCTTCTGTCGTGCCCGCGGGGGAGAGGGCGCCTTCGGGCGCTGATAGGCGTGCTGGTGTGGGCGGCGGGGCGTCCGGCGGGACCGGCCGCCAGGCCGCAGCCCGCCGGGGCGGCCCGGCCGCCGGCGCGCCAGGGGCGCGCCCTTGAGAAAGTAAAGAAGGTTTCGACCGATCGTCAGCCGTCAGGCCGTCGCGGTGCGCGCGTTGCCGTCCTCATCGGCGGTGATCCGATAGCCGAGTTGGGCGCGGTCGGCGCCGAGGCACAGCTCTTCCAGGATGAGGGCCTGGCGGTCGAGGCGGTGTGTGGTGCGGGTGGTGTGCAGGACCGGGGTGGCGTCGGGGAGGTGCAGAGCAGACCGCTCGTCGGGGAGGGGCATGCGCGCGCGTACGGTCTCGTGCCACCACAGCTCGTGACCAGCATTGGCGAGCATTCCGTAGATCGCCTCCGGCTCGGCGTCGGGGCTGTCGGCGAGACCCGGCACCTGGTCGGCGGTGGCGAACGGGATCAAGGTGCGGTGCAAGGCTCGGGCGCCGGTTGCCTGGTGGAGGAGCGTGCGGTCGCAGCCGAACACCTCCTCCCTCTCTCCCAGTTGGAGGAGCGATCCGGTGGCCGCGGTGGTCTGCGTCCGGTAGACACTCGGGCCGTCGACGATCTTCCAGGTCTCGCCGTCAGCGGTGGTGAACTGGTCCGCTCCACTGAGGCTGACGCGGCGCTCGACGGTGAGCACCGGCAGGCCGGAGGACCGGACAAAACTGCCCTTGCCGTGCTTGACCTCGATCAGCCCTTCGGCCCGGAGCGCGGCAATCGCGTTGCGCACGGTGGGGCGGGAGACCTTGTAGCGCTCGATGAGCTGGGCTTCCGAGGGGAGCGGCGCTCCGGGCTCGAACTCCCCGGACAAGATCGCCTCGCGGATAGCGGCGGCGACCTGCTGATAGAGCGCTCCCGGGCGCTGAATCTCTGCCATTACGGGGCCTTCGTCTCGGTCGGATAGGCGAGGCGTGCGCATGACGTCAGTCGTCGCACATCACTCGTCAGCATAAGTGCTTGCGCGCGAGCCGCATAGAGGCCCATAGTCGTAACTCGTCAGGACAAGTGACGTCAGTCAGATTGGCTGACGCCTCAATGGCCAAGGAGGCCAAACAACATGCAGTCCATCCCTGTGGACACCACCCGGCTCGGCGTGCTCCGTTGCGCCGTCGCGCCGGAACCGAAGATCGCGGACTTCGAGAGCAAGGAGGTGAAGAAGGACCGGGACGGCAACACGATCTACACCGTCGGTGTCACGGTCCGACAGGAAGGCCGGCGGGTCTCGGTGATCGAGATCTCGGTCAGCGGAGAGCCGAAGGGCGTCGAAGAGGGCCACGAAATCAAGGTCACCGGCCTCGAAGCCTTCGCGTGGGCGATGGGCGACCGGCACGGGATCAGTTTCCGCGCCGCCGCCATCACGCCCGTGCCGGCCGTACCGACCGGCGCCGCTCAGCGCAAGGCGGGTGAGGCGTGATGGGACCGGTCACCATCGCCTTCCTCCTGGCAGCGCTGGCCTGGGTCCTGGTCATTAGCAACTACATGCGGGAGCGGTACCCGGTCAGCTCCTGGTACCTCACCGGCTACCCGGTGGCCGTCGTCCGGGTCCTGGGGAGCTGGCGGAAGGTCGCACTGATCAACGACCTGACCGTCTCGCGCCGACCCACGCGCGGACGCGTCGGTGACTTGATCGTCAAGGGGGAGGCGCTGCGGCCCATCGCTCCGCGGATCTCCTTCCCCACAGCGACCCGGACGGGATTGCGCGTGGAGGTACGGCTCCACGCCGGCCAGACTCCGGCGCCGTTCATCGCGGCTGCGGACGCCTTGGCGCACGCCTGGCGCATGCACGCGGTGCGCGTCTCCTCGCCGGAGCGCGGCATCGTCCGCCTGGTCGCCACAGCCAGCGATCCCCTGGAGCGGCCCGACATTGCCTCAGCTCCGGCCGCTCTCCTCTCGGTCCTGCTCGGGGCACTGGAGAGCGGCGGTGCGTGGGTGATGAACCTGCGGAAGGAGCCGCACTGGCTGATCACCGGAGCTACCCGGTCGGGCAAGTCCACGCTCCTGGCGCGCCTCATCACGCAACTCGCGCCGCAGCCGGTCGCCCTCGTCGGTATCGACTGCAAGGGAGGCATGGAACTGGGGCTCTTCGGTAGCCGGCTCACTGCTCTGGCCACCTGCCGCCGCGAGGCTGCCGCCGTACTCGGCGCGCTCGTGGTGGAGATGCAGGACCGGATGCGCATCTGCCGGGCGGCGGGCGCGCGCTCGATCTGGGAGCTGCCCGAGAAACAGCGGCCGGCTCCGGTCGTCCTCATCGTCGACGAACTGGCCGAGTTGTACCTGTCCAACGGAACCCGGGGAGACCGGGCGGAGGCGGAGCAGTGCTCCACGTACCTCCTGCGGCTGGCTCAGCTCGGCGGCGCACTCGGACTCCACCTGGTGGTCGCCGGGCAGCGGGTCGGCTCTGAACTCGGCTCCGGCGTCACCGCCTTGCGGGCCCAGCTCGGCGGTCGGATCTGCCACCGGGTGAACGATCCCGGCACGGCGGAGATGACCCTCGGCGATCTCAACAAGGACGCCGTGGCCGTAGCTCAGTCGATCAGCGCGGAGGAGAAGGGCGTAGCCGTCTGCACCGGCACGGACGGCGGCTGGGGCCGAGCCCGCTCGCATCTCACGCGGGCTGAAGAGGCCAAGGAAGCCGCGGTGAAGTACGCCGAGCTGGCTCCCGAACTCCCGGGCCTCGTACGTGCCCTGGAATCCCTGGATGCGGAGGCAGACGCATGAGCGAGGTAGCAGCCATCCCGTTCGCGGTGGCCTTCGGAATCATCACCGTGCTTCTGGTGCGCTCCCGCGACGTCCGGGCCTGGGAAGCCGTGCTCATCGCCCTCTTCGGCGTCTACATCGGCCAGACCCCGGTCATCTTCACCATCAACGGTCTCGTGACCTGGGTCTTCTCCGGCTTCCAGCACACCTAGGAACGGGAGACACACATGCCCATGCGCCGTGTGCGCTGCCCTCACTGCAAGGGCGAAGGGTCTCGTACCACCTGGACCGGTCGCCGGCACAAGTGCCGGATCTGCCGGGGCGCGGGAACCATCCGCTGACTCTTCGCCCAGCACCTCACCACTCAAGGAGCGAACCCATGGACGACACCACGCCACCACCTAGCCACCGTGCCGCTTCGGCGGCCCACCCCGGGAGGTCACCACCATCCCCGCCGAGATCACCTCGGCTGACAGGCGTGCCGTCCTCGACCGTGCGGCGCGCCTGCGTCAGCTCTCCGAAATCGACCGCGACGCCATCCGGCTCGCACAAGACCCGCAATTCCCTCGCTGGCTTGAGCAGATCACCGCCACCGGCGGCTGCGCCCACCCGGTCCACCTGGCCGGCTCGACCACCACGCGCGACGCCACGACCGGCGAGATCCTGCACCACTACGACACCCGAAACGAACCCGGCGAACGCCTCCTCGTCCGTTGCCGCAACCGCCGCGCCACCGTCTGCGCACCCTGCTCCCGCCTCCACGCCGGAGACACGTTCCACCTCGTCCGTGCCGGACTCATCGGTGGGAAAAACGTCCCGGACGACGTGCGCGAACACCCTCGGCTCTTCGTCACCCTGACCGCCCCGTCCTTCGGCCCGGTTCATCGCGCGTCCACCGCCGGTGAACGCTGCCGACCGCGACGCCATGCAGCCCACTGCCCACACGAACGCCCGACCGGCTGCTCCTCCGCCCACGACCCCGCTGACTCCCTTGTCGGCCAGCCGCTCTGCACTGACTGCTACGACTACGTGGCGCACGTCCTCTGGCACGCGCACGCGGGTCAGCTCTGGGACCGGTTCACACGTGCCGTCCGTCGACGCCTCGCCGTGGCGGCCGGCCTACCGCAGAGCCACTTCCCCGATCACGCCCGACTGTCCTTCGCCAAGGTCGCCGAGTATCAGAAGCGCGCGGCGGTTCACGTCCATGCTGTCGTCCGGCTCGACGGCCCGGCCGGTCCGGCAGAACCCCCGCCGGCATGGGGAACAGCCGATCGACTCGCCTCCGCCGTGCAGGCTGCTGCCCGCTCCGTCGTCGTGCAGGCGCCGTACAGCCGGGCCGTCGGTGAACACGCATTGCGCTGGGGCCAGGAGACCGACGTTCGGCCGCTCCGTGCTCGCGCTGAGGACCACGGCCTGACTGATGACGCCGTGGCTGCGTACGTGGCCAAGTACGTCACCAAGGGAGCGAGCGAAACGGCGGCTGGAGCCGATCGACGGCTCTCGGCTTGGGATGACATCGACGCGGTGCCCGCCTCGCCGCACGTGCGGGCCCTGATGCGGACCTGCTGGAGGCTCGGCAGCCTGGCCGAGTTCAAACCGCTGCGACTGCGGTCCTGGGCACACACCCTCGGCTTCCGCGGGCACATCCTTACCAAGTCCCAGGCGTACTCAGCGACGTACGCGGCACTGCGGGGGAAGCGGGCTTCGCACGAGGGGCACGACGATCTACCCGGCGCGCTCACGGATGCCTCCTGGCGCTATGTCGGCTCCGGCCACACACCAGGCGCGGCCCTCATCGCGGCAGGGGTCGCTGAAGACCTTGCACGCTCCCGTGCCCTCCATGCGGAGGCAAGGCAAATGGGGGAGTGGTGCACATAGCCGCTACACCCGTGCGTGACACCCAACCTCGCCACCACACACCATTGCCTAACGGTCTGGCTGTCGGAGCGAAATCAGTGATCAAAAGCGAGATCGTGATCGTGGACGACGATGGCAACGAGGAACCGTTCGATCCTTCGAAGTGGTTCGAGTAGGAAGAGAGCCGCCTTCCAGACGATCTGGGAGGCGGCTCATGCGCTAGGGAAGCGTCTCCCGGCCCCGGGCGAGCGTCCCCCGAGATCTTCCGGGAAAATATCGCGACGACGCCGCGCACATATGTGCCGTACGGGGGAACACACACAGGGCATAGCCTCAAGCGCACGGCCCCGGGCCAGTCGGTCGTGACAATCGCGGTCATGACATCGATGAAGGAGACCTTTCACCAGGCCCTGCAGAATGCGCTGGCCAGCCGGGACACAGTCAGCATCCGCAGGACCCTGATCGAGGTGTTGGAACGAGATCCCTCCAAAGCGGAGGTCTCGGCAGCCCACAAGGCGGCCCGAAGGATCGCCGAGGACGGGGACGCGGTCCTCATCTCCCTGCTTCCTGACCAGGCCGGCGCTGACGCCTACATGCCTACGGCCCGTGGGGCCGGGATGCGGGCGTCGAAGTACCTGACGGTCGACGAGAAGATCATCAAGGACTTGCCCTGCCGCGTCGAGCTCGCCACAGAGAGGTGGGACGCGCTCATCGACGAAGGCATGCGGCTTACCCAACAGCGGATCGAAAGTGATCCGTTGCTGTCGGCGTTCTTGCCGGGCTGGAAGGCCGAATCACCTGCCGAGAAGCGGGCCCGACTCACGGCAGAGGCATCAGTCAACTGACCTGGCGTTCAGAGCCCCTCTGCCAGCACACAAGGCAGGAAGCGCGACGCAGGCGGTGGACCTTCGAAGCCCACCGACATGTACGCGGTGGTCATCAGTTGCCCGGGACGTAGCCCAGCAGGACAGATTGGCTCGTGCTGAGGAATTCCTGGTAGGCCGCCTTCATCTCTAGACCTTCGTCATGCAAAATGTCCGCCCACTCGGCTATGGCGGCGTCTGGCAGCTGAGCCGCGTCTTCGTTCCATAGGCGCATCGTGGTCGCGAAGCGCGCCACCTTGTCGCGAAGCACCCCACCTGCGATATGTATCGCGCTGGGACCCAGGAGCGCCAGATGGCTACAGGTTCCTGCCAATTCGGGGATGCATTGTTGGAGGGACTGCATCGCCGAATCATCTACCGCTATTCCTGCGAATAGCTGATCTCGCCCCTGTTGTGCCTGCATGTGGAAATTGGTGTAGCTGTCCATCACCTTCAGGCATGCTTTCTGTCTTTCTTGGCGCACCCACTGCTGATGAGCCCATAGGGCTTCGTCCCTGACCTGTTGTCGCACGGCGGCGGCGTTTGTTTCGGCTCCTATGCGGGCTCCCCGTACAGCGGCCAGGCCACCGACGAACGCGCCTAACAGCCCGGCCAAGCCGGCAAGAAGTCCCGCCCACCCCTGGTCCATACGCTTGAATCTGCCAGAAGAGGGTGGCTGCGGTCCCGGTTTCCGGAGGTGTGGTGTAGAGCCGGGACTCGGGGGTGCCCGGCAGGGCCGGGCTTCGGTCGGTGTCACAAAGTGCATGAGCCGGTACCACCGCTAGGCGGTACCGGCTCGGCTGCAGTCTCACGCACCACCGTGATCGTGCGGCTGTCCCTGTGACCTGTGGTTGGAGCCAGTTGTGGTCAGGGCGACGCCTGGATCCTGGCAGGCTGTTGTCTCAGCAGCAAGGGAAATTGGGCCAGAGTTGCAGTAAGTGCGCTCCTGCTAGCTACCGAGCGCAACAGGTGTTGCGTTGCTGGAAATAACGCTCCAGGTCACTGCCCTTGCTGGACCCTGGTTTGCAGTTGATTCCTCTGTCCCCGTGGTGGTGGGATTGTTTTTCGTCTTGAGACGGAGCGGCATCAATTCCACAGGCTGGGCGTACGGCGGCCTGCGTGACTGGCACGATGCTGTGCGTCACCGGAGGGGCACCACCCGCTCCGTGAACACCGTGTTGGAGCCAGTTCGGTGTCCGGCGGTCGTGAGGCCGTCGGGCACCCTGCGTGTGAGGAGCGTTCCTTGTCGCGACATCATTTACTTTTCCCGTGCGTAGGCCCTGAGCGTGGGGGCCGTCGTCGCCGTCGACGGATGGGCGGAGGTGAGGCCGCCGTCATCATCGTGGTGCTTGTCCTGGTGGCAGCTCTCCGCATGCTGGGCCTGCCGGCTTTGGAGAGCTTGCAACTGCTTGCGGGAGCCGGCCTTGTCGCTGTCGGCGTTGTGGGGCTTTGGTCGGCAGGATCGGCTTGGGCTCTTGTGGCTGCGCTCCGAGCGGTGCTTGCACCGTTGTCGCCGCGGTGAGGGTGGCTGTGAGTCCTCCTGTGAACACCACAGTGGGCCGCCCTGCGCGGGCGGGGGAGAGCATGGCCCGGGTGCGGGGTCTGGGCCGTCCGGAGAAGCCGATACCTCATCCGGAGAGTGCGGTGGGCCAGCTGGCCCGATGCCTTAGGGAAGGACGTGCTTTGCGGGGACTGACCTACGTCGAGCTCGCAAGCCGTACTCGATACCACCCCACCACCCTGCAACGGGCCGCTTCGGGGGAGAAGCTCCCGAGTCGCCAGGTTGCGCTCGCCTACGGGATGAACTGTGGACGTAGCGCTGAGGTGGTCAATCGCTTGTGGCAAGAGGCATGGAGGGAGGCTCGTCGGCGGGCGCGGTGTGGTCCTTGGGCCGGGCCCGCGCCGCAGTTGGAGCTCGTGAGGGACTTCGCGGATCTCAGTGCGGCCCTGGTGGCTCAGCATGAGAAGAATGGCGCTCCTCCCGTGCGCGAGATGGAGATGCGGACGGCAGCGTTGGCAGCGGAGTTCGGGGTGTTGTCGAGGTCGAGTGCTCAGCGCATTCTCAGCCGTCAGAAGGTGCCGAGCAGCGAAGGGCAGCTGCACGCGTTTCTTATGGCGTGTGAGGTTCCCAGCGAGGAGTGGCCGGCTTGGACGGCTGCCTGGCGGCGGGCTTGTCAGCAACGCGAGGGGGAGCGGGAGAGCGCTCAGGGACCGTCGTTGGCTGATTTGGAGGCGCCATTCGCCGGTGAGTCTGGTTGCATTCGGCCCTGGACGGCACGTTTGTTGCTGAAGCGGGCAGGGTTCGATCCCCTGGAGGGGTACCGAGGCTTTGCTAGGCCGTGGGCTGCCCGCTGTACGTCGTGTCTTTCCGTTGCCCGCGTGCGGCTGTCGGAAGTCCTCTACGGCGGGCAGTGCACGGTCTGCGGCATGCGGGCTGACCCCGACTCCCTGCGGCCGTTCTCGTGCGCTGCTTGTTGAGGGGGTCTTCATAACTGAGGCCCGGCCATGGGGCCGGGCCTCAGTGGTTCGGTGGGAGGTCATTGCCCTTCCACCTTCGAAGACACTCTCTAGAAGGCTTCCGCGAAGTCGTCCTCCTTAATGACTAGGCGCTCGCGCACATCCTTCGGGACCAAGAGCTTCATGTGGATGTGGGGCGCGCGGACGCCCTTCACCTTGGTTCGCTTGATGCGGCACTTCACGCCGACGCGGAGAAGATCGGCTTCCATGGCCTCTATGCCGCCTTCGTGCCAGCGCTCGCGGAACGTCTTCCCGTTGTGCACGGCGACCCAACGGTCCTGCGTCGTCTCGGGATCGATTGCCTCAAGGTCGGCCATCATCTTGTCCAGCGTCTTCTCGGCCTGCTCACGGGTGAAGCGGGTCTTCCGGTACCGGCCTCCCGGCTCCAGCTCCTTCATGTAGTAGGAGATGGACTCCTCCAGCCGCTTCACTTCCTTACGGGCCTCGGCGCCCTTGGCGTACTCGCGCGTCATCACCGGGAAGTCACCGAGGACGCGCAGCACATCTTCAACCAGCTTGTTGTCGATGTCGTCGGGGTTGGGCGCACCGAGCCCACCGCTCTTGCACTTCTGGCAGCGGAGGTACTCGTACCTCCCGAACTTGTTGTTCGTGGCCTGCACGGTCATGCTCGTCTCGCAGTCGTCACAGATCTTCACGCCGCGGAACTTGGTGGCTCCGCCAGGCCGGCGGGCGGGCTGGTTCTTTCCTTTCCCATCGAGGGCCGTTTGGAGGCTGTAGAACTCGTCCTCCGTGAAGACGCCCTCGGCAACCTTGATCGGCCTCCCGTCCCTGCCCATGACCAACTTGGACCGACGCTTGCCGCCGTCCTTGTGCTCCTCGACCCGGTATCCCATGAGCGCGGGGTTCCTGAGCCGGCGGAGCAGAGTAGTAGCGGTTAGACCGGGGCCGCACAGGCCGGAGCGAACGAGCACCCTGACCATGCGCCTGGCAGAGGCTCCCTTCGCCCTCATGACTGCCTTGCGGCACCAGTGCAACGCGCGGTGGGCGTCCTTATCTATACGGAGAACCGTCTTCCCGTTCTCGTCGACGTCGGTGACGTAGCCGTAGGTGGGCTTGCCCACCAGCCACTCGCTCTGGGTCTTGGTGTAGTCCCAGAGGCTTGCCACCCGGGTACTGGTGTTGGCGGCCTCGATCTCAGCGATGCCGCCGATGATCGTGACCATGATCTTCCCGGCCGTGGTGGTCAGGTCGATGGAGTCGTGTTTGGAGACGAGGTTCTTGCCGTACTTCAGGCTCCAGTCGATCATCGTGCTGAGGTCGGAGAGCCGCCGAACGAAGCGGTCGAGCTTCCAGAAGAGAAGTACGTCGAACTCCGGGGCCCGGTTGTTGAGCCAGTCGCCGAGCTGCTTGCGCTTCCACGGCGGGACCTTGGTGGCCGAGACGTTCAGATCGCTGGCGACCCCGATCACTCGCCATCCGCGTTCGCGGGCGAGCAAGCGCAGATCCAGTTCCTGTCGGACCGGCGACGTCGTGTCGTCAGTAAGAACGGATAGCCGCACGGACAACAGGGCGCGCGGGGCATCGTCCGATAACTGGGCTTCCGCCTTCTTCAGCTTCTCAAGAAGGGCGAGGTCTGCCGCGGTCCACTCGCTCTCGACGGTCTGAGGCTTCTGGTCGCCTGCGGTGCGCGTCCTGGTTCGTTTACCCATGTCCAGGACGGTAGGGCTGGTTTTAGGGCTGTGTCTATATGGCCTCAGATGGACACCCAGATCCAGATCGGCCCCACGGGCAAGAAGCTGTTGCCGCTGACGGTCGTCAAGTAGCGCTTGCCGTAAGGCGGTTCGGCCCGGTCCCGCGTCCGCGGTGGCCGGGCCGTGGCGTGCTCGGCACAATGATCCGATGTCCGCACCGCACACGCCGACGTCAGGGCGGCTGGTCGCTCCCTCCGTCGAGTTCCACGACTCGTTCCTCGCCGCGATGGACGAGTTCCGGGCCGACGGCGCCGAGCACACTCCGCAGTCCAACCTGGCGCGCGAACTGCGGACCTGGCGCACCCGCTGGCCGACCCCCGAGGGGTTCGCCGCGTATGTCGCCGCGGTGGGCGGCGCCGCGTACGACGAGCGCGCCGACGGCCGGGTGGCGATGTCCACCCGGTGGTGGGTGGTGGACGGCAGCTATCTGGGCCGCGTCACCTTCCGGCACCGGCTGACCCCCTCCCTGCGCACCTGGGGCGGTCACATCGGGTACGCGGTGCGCCCGGGGGCCCGCCGGCAGGGGCATGCCACGGCGATGCTGCGCGCCGCCCTGCCGATCGCCCGCGACGAGCTGGGCATCGATCCGGTGCTGGTCACCGTGGCCGCGGGCAACACCGGATCACGCAAGGTCATCGAGGCCTGTGGCGGGGTCCTCGAGAATCAGCGGGACGAGAAGCTGCGGTACTGGATCGGCGCGACGGCGCCCGCCGGCGGCCCCGGCGGCGGCCCCGGTGGGCAGGGCTGAGGGTGGTCGGGACGCCCTTGGGGAACCTGGGGGCCGTGAGCCACGTACTCTAGGTAGCAGTACGACCGCACTCACGAAGGACTGAACGACACTGGGCAAGCGACAGCCCGAAGGCCCGCCGCCCGCACCGGCGGTGCAGCGCATCCGACTGCGCTACACCAAGCGCGGCCGCCTCCGGTTCACCAGCCACCGCGACTTCCAGCGCGCTTTCGAGCGGGCGCTGCGCCGCGCCGAGGTCCCCATGGCCTATTCGGCGGGTTTCACCCCGCACCCCAAGGTGTCGTATGCGAACGCCGCCCCGACGGGCACGGGCAGTGAGGCCGAGTATCTGGAGATCCAGCTCGCCGAGCGCCGCGACCCGGACAAGCTTCGCGAACTGCTCGACGAGTCGCTGCCGGCCGGGCTCGATGTGATCGAATCGGTCGAGGCGCGCACCAGCGGCCTGGCCGACCGGCTGCAGGCGTCGGTGTGGGAGCTCCGGCTCGACAAGGTCGCCCCCGAGGCCGCCGCCCGCGCCGTCGAGGCGTTCCTCGCGGCCGAGGAGGTGCTGGTCGAGCGCCGCACCAAGAACGGCATGCGGACCTTCGACGCCCGGGGCGCGGTGGCGCATCTGGAGGCGGCCGGTTGCCAGGGCGATAGGCCCGACGGCGATGCCTGTGCGATACTGCGGCTGGTTGTTCGGCATGTGACACCCGCCGTTCGACCCGACGACGTCCTGTCCGGCCTCCGAGCTACGGCCGACCTGGCGCCGCCGGTCCCCGCTGCGGTGACCAGGCTGGCGCAGGGGCTGCTCGATGAGGAGACCGGCGCGGTGACCGACCCGCTTGCGCCCGACCGCGACGCTGCCACGGCCGCCCCACCCACGGCCGCCGGGCAGAGTGCCGCGAAGGCGCCGGGCGGGGCCTCCCCGGCAGCCGGGGACGGTACTGCGTAGGACCGCCGTCGTCGCGTCGCCGATCAACCAGGGCGCCACCCCGGTCCGGCAGACGCACTGACCAGGAGACTTTCGCCGGTCCCCACCCCAAAAAAGGGGCCGGCGAGCGAGACGACAGCTCCCGTGCGGCGCCCACGCCCCGGACAGCGGGCCCGCGCTCATCACGCGGACCGCTACCGGAATCAGGCGCGGCGCCCGGGAGCGTGACGGGAGAACCGCCCGCATGCTCGAGCCCATTGAGCCCACTGAATCCACGTCGTCCCCGGACCGCGGTCCGGACGACAACCACTCACCCAGTGACACGCTGCCCCCGCGCCGCCGGCGCCGGGCGGCGTCCCGGCCGGCCGGTCCGCCGGTCGCCGGCGAGGCCTCCGCGGCCACCGTGGTGAGCACCGAGCCCGCCGCGCCGGGGGCCGCCCAGGCCGCCGCCGAGGAGTCCACCGCGTCCGCGGTGAGCAGCGGTGACGAGGCCAAGCCGGCCCGTACCCGCCGACGGGCCACCCGTAAGGCCACCGCCCCCGCCGGGGCCCCGTCCGCGGCCGCCGAGGCGCCCGCGGAGACGCCGGTGGAGGCTCCTGCCGAGGCCGCTGCCGTGGCCGCCGCCGAGACGCCCGCCGAGGCGCCGCAGGCCGAGGAGGCCGCCCCGCGCCGTACCCGCCGCCGGGCGACCCGCAAGGCGACCGCCCCCGCCGGGGCCCCGCAGCCCGAGGCCGCCCCGGAGCCGGTCGTCGCGGAGGCGCCCGTCGCTGAGCCGGCCGAGGAAGCGGAGGAGGCCGAGGAAGCCGAGGAGACCGCGCCGGTCGCGGAGGAGCCCGCGAAGCCGGCCCGTACGCGTCGCCGCGCGACCCGTAAGGCGACCGCTCCCGCCGGTGCCCCCCAGGTGAGCGCCGAGGAGCCCGCCGAGGCCCCGGCCGCGCCGGCCGCCGCCGAGGAGGCGCCCGCGGCCGCGGAGGCCGTCGAGGAGGCCAAGCCGGCCCGTACCCGCCGTCGCGCGACCCGTAAGGCCACCGCCCCCGCGGGTGCGCCGCAGGCCGCCGAGGAGCCCGTCGAGACGCCCGGGGAGGCGGAGGCCGAGGCCCCCGCCGCGCCCGCCGCCGAGGAGACCGAGGGCCCGCGCCGCCGGAGCCGCCGCCGTGGCGAGCGCGCCGCGGAGCCGGTCGCCGAGGCGCCGCGCGCCGAGGAGGAGCCCGCTCAGGAGGCGCCGGTGCGTGGCCGCCGCCGTGCCCAGCGGCCGCCGACCGCGGTCTTCCAGGCGCCGGTCTTCACCGAGCCGATGTTCCAGACCCCCGAGACCGCCGCCGCCGCGCATGCCGCGGCGCGCCAGGAGGCCGCCGAGGCCGAGCAGGTCTCCGAGGAGCAGCCGCCGGCCGGTGCCCGGCGCCGTCGTCGCCGGGGCGCCCCGGCCGAGGCCGAGCAGGCCGTCACCGCTCCCGTGGAGGAGCCGGAGGCCGCCGAGGAGGCCGAGGCCGAGGCCGAGGAGGCCGGCCAGGCCGAGGACGAGTTCGCCGAGCGTCCGTCGCGCCGGCGTCGCCGTGGTGGCCGTCGCCGCCGCCGCGGGGAGGCCGCCGAGGGTGCCGAGGAGCAGCCGGCCGAGGGCGCCGAGGAGGGTGCCCAGGAGGCCGAGGCCGAGGCCGAGGAGGCCGGCCGCCCGGACGAGGAGACCGCCGAGGAGGCGGAGGAGCACGCCGAGGGCGAGCAGGCGGGTGCCGGCTCCAGCAGCAGCCGCCGGCGCCGTCGTCGCCGCCGTCGCAGCGGGGACGCCGCCGAGGTCGAGGCCGGGCAGGCCGACGACCCCGAGCGCACGGTCGTCAAGGTCCGTGAGCCCCGCAAGAAGGAGGAGGGCACCGGCGCGGACGAGGTGCAGTCGATCAAGGGGTCGACGCGCCTGGAGGCCAAGAAGCAGCGTCGCCGCGAGGGGCGTGAGCAGGGCCGCCGCCGGGTGCCGATCATCACCGAGGCGGAGTTCCTCGCCCGCCGCGAGGCCGTCGAGCGGGTGATGGTGGTCCGCCAGAGCGGCGAGCGCACCCAGATCGCCGTCCTCGAGGACAACGTGCTCGTGGAGCACTTCGTCAACAAGGAGCAGGCCACCTCGTACGTCGGCAACGTCTACCTCGGCAAGGTGCAGAACGTCCTGCCGTCGATGGAGGCCGCCTTCGTCGACATCGGCAAGGGCCGCAACGCCGTGCTGTACGCCGGTGAGGTCAACTTCGAGGCGCTGGGCATGGCCAACGGCCCGCGCCGGATCGAGACCGCGCTGAAGTCCGGCCAGTCGGTGCTGGTGCAGGTCACCAAGGACCCGATCGGCCACAAGGGCGCCCGCCTGACCAGCCAGGTCTCGCTGCCCGGCCGCTACCTGGTCTACGTGCCCGAGGGCTCGATGACCGGTATCAGCCGCAAGCTCCCGGACACCGAGCGGGCCCGGCTGAAGCAGATCCTCAAGAAGATCGTCCCCGAGGACGCGGGCGTGATCGTCCGTACGGCCGCGGAGGGCGCGAGCGAGGAGGAGCTGGCGCGCGACGTCCAGCGTCTGCAGGCCCAGTGGGAAGAGATCCAGAAGAAGGCCAAGAGCAGCAGCTCCAGCGCGCCGACGCTCCTGTACGGCGAGCCGGACATGACCGTCCGGGTCGTGCGGGACATCTTCAACGAGGACTTCTCCAAGGTCATCGTCAGCGGTGACGACGCCTGGGAGACGATCCACGGCTACGTCGCCCACGTGGCGCCGGACCTCACCGACCGGCTGCAGAAGTGGACCTCGGACGTCGACGTCTTCGCGACGTACCGGATCGACGAGCAGCTGATGAAGGCGCTGGACCGCAAGGTCTGGCTGCCCAGTGGCGGCTCGCTGGTGATCGACCGGACCGAGGCGATGGTCGTGGTCGACGTCAACACCGGCAAGTTCACCGGCCAGGGCGGCAACCTGGAGGAGACGGTCACCAGGAACAACCTGGAGGCGGCCGAGGAGATCGTGCGCCAGCTGCGGCTGCGCGACCTCGGCGGCATCATCGTGATCGACTTCATCGACATGGTGCTGGAGTCCAACCGCGACCTGGTGCTGCGGCGCCTGCTGGAGTGCCTGGGCCGGGACCGTACGAAGCACCAGGTGGCCGAGGTCACCTCGCTCGGCCTGGTCCAGATGACCCGCAAGCGGGTCGGCCAGGGCCTGCTGGAGTCGTTCTCCGAGTCGTGCGTGCACTGCAACGGCCGGGGCGTCATCGTCCACATGGACCAGCCGACGACGGCCGGCGGTGGCGGCAAGCGCAAGAAGAAGGGCAAGGCGGCGCCGGTCGAGGCCGTCGAGCCGCACGTCCACGAGGTCGAGGCCGCCGAGCCCACCCCGGACGGTGGCGCGCCCGAGCTGGAGCCGGTGGCCGTGACGGAGGCCGAGCTGCAGCCCACGGTGGCCGGTGCCGACGAGTGGTTCAGCAGCCCGGCCGAGGCCGAGGCCGCTGCCGGACGGGGGCGGGGCCGCCGCCGGGTGAGCCGGAAGGTGTCCGCTCCGGCGGGCGCCCCGAAGGCCGCCGCCGAGGAGGCCGCCGCGATCGTGCTGCCGGCCGAGCCGGCGCCCGCACAGGCCGTCGAGCCGGAGCCGGCCGCCGAGGTCGCTGCCCCGGAGCCCGCGCCGGCCCGTCCGCGCCGTCGGGTGACCCGTAAGGTGACCGCTCCGGCGGGCTCGCCCGAGGTGTCCGACGACTCCGCGGCGACCGTGGTGATCGCCACGCCGGCCGCCGAGCCGGTGACGGAGCCGGCCGAGGCGCCGGCCGTGTCCGCGGAGCCCGTCGAGGGCGCCGAGGCGGCCGAGCCGGAGGCGGCGCCCGTGGCCAAGAAGACCGCGAAGAAGGCGACGGCCAAGAAGGCCACCGCCAAGAAGACCGCGGCGAAGAAGACCACGGCCAAGAAGACGGTGGCGAAGAAGACCACCACCGCCAAGAAGGCCACGACGAAGAAGACCACCACGAAGAAGGCGACGACGAAGAAGGCCGCGGCCAAGAAGACCGCAGCCGCCGAGCAGCCCTCGGTCGCGTCGGTGTCCCTCTCGACGGAGGACTGAGCGTCACGGATCTGCCCCGGGCCGTCACGGCGGCCCGGGGCCGGTTTGACCCCCTGGTCAAGGCCCCGTAACCTTGACCGTCGGTGTCTGAAACTTGAGGCACCACCAACTTCTGAGCAACTACCTCTCGGTCCGCCGAGGGAGGCCGCTCGTCCGATCGGATTCCACGGGACGTCCCGAGCCCGTGAGAGCGGCTGGCATCAGAGGATCCGTTTCTAGCGAAAGAGAGTTCCGCGTGTACGCGATCGTGCGCACCGGCGGACGCCAGCAGAAGGTTTCTGTCGGCGACGTCATCGAGATTGACCGCATTTCCACCAGCAAGGTCGGCGACACCGTCGAGCTCTCCACGCTGCTGGTCGTCGACGGTGACGCGGTCACCAGCGACCCGTGGGTCCTGGCCGGCGTGAAGGTCCAGGGCGAGGTCGTGGACCACCACAAGGGCAACAAGATCCGGATCCAGAAGTACAAGAACAAGACCGGTTACAAGAAGCGGATCGGCCACCGCCAGCTCCACACGGCGCTGAAGATCACCGGCATCGACGCCCCGGCGAAGTAAGGGACTGAGGAGACATGGCACACAAGAAGGGCGCATCGTCCACCCGGAACGGTCGCGACTCCAACGCTCAGCGGCTCGGCGTGAAGCGCTTCGGCGGTCAGGCCGTCCTCGCCGGTGAGATCCTGGTCCGCCAGCGTGGCACCCACTTCCACCCCGGCGCGGGCGTCGGCCGCGGCGGCGACGACACCCTGTTCGCCCTGCAGGCCGGTGCGGTGCAGTTCGGCACCCACCGTGGCCGCAAGGTCGTGAACATCGTCCCGGTCGCCCAGTAATACGGGCCCGGACGTCACACAGCATCACCAGGGGCGGACCGCCTTTTCCCGCGTGAGCGGGAAGGCTGGTCCGCCCTTGGCGTGTTACGACAGAGAGATCCCTGACGTACGCGCCTTCACTGCCGTACGTGCCGCACTGCTCCCGGCAGTTCCGCGGCGCGGCCGCAGTACCCCCGTAGTACGCAGTACCTGACCACCCCGCTCATCTGGAGGCACCCCACCATGACCACCTTCGTGGACCGCGTCGAGCTGCACGTCGCCGCGGGTAACGGAGGCCACGGCTGTGCCTCCGTACACCGGGAGAAGTTCAAGCCGCTCGGCGGACCCGACGGCGGCAACGGCGGCCGCGGCGGCGATGTGATCCTGGTCGTCGACCAGGACGTCACCACGCTCCTCGACTACCACCACCACCCGCACCGCAAGGCCACCAACGGCCAGCCCGGTGCCGGCGACAACCGCGAGGGCAAGAACGGCAAGGACCTGGTCCTGCCGGTCCCGGACGGCACGGTCGTGCTCGACAAGAACGGTGAGGTGCTCGCCGACCTGGTGGGCCAGGGCACCACCTTCGTCGCCGGCCGGGGCGGCCGCGGCGGCCTCGGCAACGCCGCGCTGGCCTCCGCCCGCCGCAAGGCGCCCGGTTTCGCGCTGCTCGGCGAGCCGGGGGAGAGCCGGGACATCGTCCTGGAGCTCAAGACCGTCGCGGACGTCGCGCTGGTCGGCTACCCGAGCGCGGGCAAGTCGTCGCTGATCTCGGTGCTCTCCGCGGCCCGGCCGAAGATCGCGGACTACCCGTTCACGACGCTGGTGCCCAACCTCGGCGTGGTCACCGCCGGCGCCACGGTCTACACCATCGCGGACGTCCCCGGGCTGATCCCGGGCGCCAGCCAGGGCAAGGGCCTGGGCCTGGAGTTCCTGCGGCACGTCGAGCGCTGCGAGGTGCTGGTGCACGTCCTGGACACCGCGACCCTGGAGTCCGACCGGGACCCGGTCTCCGACCTCGACGTCATCGAGGAGGAACTGTCCCAGTACGGCGGCCTGGAGAACCGGCCCCGGGTGGTCGTGCTCAACAAGGTCGACATCCCCGACGGCAAGGACCTGGCCGACATGATCCGGCCGGACCTGGAGGAGCGCGGCTACCGCGTCTTCGAGGTCTCGGCCGTCGCCCATCAGGGCCTGAAGGAGCTGTCGTACGCGCTGGCCGACATCGTCGCCAAGGCGCGCGCCGCCAAGCCCGTCCAGGAGGCCACGCGGATCGTCATCCGTCCCAAGGCGGTGGACGACACGGGCTTCACGGTCACGCAGGAGGGCGAGGGCTTCTTCCGCGTACGGGGCGAGAAGCCGGAGCGCTGGGTGCGGCAGACCGACTTCAACAACGACGAGGCGGTCGGCTATCTGGCGGACCGGCTCAACCGCCTCGGCGTTGAGGCCGCGCTCCTCAAGGCGGGCGCCCGCGCCATGGACGGCGTGGCGATCGGCCCCGAGGACAACGCGGTGGTCTTCGACTGGGAGCCGACGGTGACGGCCGGCGCGGAGATGCTGGGCCGGCGCGGCGAGGACCACCGCTTCGAGGCGCCCCGCCCGGCCGCGCAGCGCCGCCGCGACCGCGACGCGGAACGCGACGAGGCCGCCCAGGAGTACGACGGCTTCCGGCCGTTCTAGGGGTTCCCGAAGCGCCGTTCCAGGGGTTCCCGAAGCGGGGGGCCCGCGCACATGTACCCGCCCACCCCCCGAAGGGGGGTGGGCGGCGGGGAAAAAACCAAGCGGCAGCCCCCAAGCAAGGCAGCACCCCTCCGCGGCAGTCCCCACCCGCAAGAACCCAAAGCGCAGGCCCCGGGAAGATTCTCTTCCCGGGGCCTGCGCCGGTGCTCAGGGCCGTCCGCGGAGGCCGCAGACGGCGTTCTGCGGGCTAGACGCCGGCCGTCGCGTCCGAGGTGCCGGTGGCCTCGTGCTCGGCCGTCTCCGGGCCGTCCACGCCCTCCTGCGAGCGCTGGCCGGGGATGCCGGAGAGCCGGTTCTCCATGCGGATGCGGCGCTCGTCGGCCTTGGTGCACAGATCCATCGCCGCCAGGTTGAAGCGGACCGACGACGGCGGGTCCGACGGGCCCAGCAGGTGCTCCTTGAGCTCCGCCCGCGCCGCGACGAGGGTGTCCTTCTCCCGGTCGCGGACCGCGTCGAGCAGACCGGCCACCCCGGCCGCGTCCGGCGTGAGGATCGTCGCCGCCCGGACGGTCGGGAAGTTCGCCCGGAAGTCGTCCTCGGTCATGCCCGACGTATTGGCGACCGCGTACGGCTTCTCGCTGGTCAGGTAGTCGGAGACCACGCTGGAGACATCGCTGACCAGCACGTCGGCCTGGTTGAAGCAGCTGAAGATGCCGGGGCGGGCGGTGGTGATGATCTGGTGCTCCCACTCGGGGAAGGAGTTCCAGTACGCCTCCTCCCAGGCGGTGACCGCGTCCGCGACGGCGGCCGCGCGGCCCTCGTCGGGGGTGCCCTGCAGCCGCATCCGCTCCAGCTCGTCGGCGCTCTTGCGGAACGCCGAGGTGGTCAGCGTGTCCAGCTCCTCGGCGCGGCGGGCCAGCTCGGCGGCGGCCTCCGGGCCGGGGCGCGTCCCGCTGCGCCGGCCGTTGGCCTCCGTGATCATCGCCTGGATACGGGCGTTGGCGGCGCCCGCCCGCGGGTCGACGGAACCGGTCATCGGGTGCGGCTTGTACAGCAGCCGCACGTTCTCGTCGGCGAGGAGCTCGCGGACGATGTTCTCGCCGGCCAGGATCACCGAGGTGTTGCCCGGGTTGCCGTCCCAGCCCTCCCAGGTCGGGGCGTACAGCACGGTGGTCGGCCGGCCGGCCGGGGCGCCCTCGTACGCGCGGATCGGGGACAGCTGGGGGCGGCCGACCTCGACGACGTCCTTGTCCTCCACGCCGATGTCGGCGAGCTGGTAGCGGTCGCGGGCCGCCGGGCCCGCCACCCAGACCTCGTCGTAGGCCTTGGCGTACGGGTTGCAGGAGGACAGCTTGTCGCTCTCGCCGTGGTTGATGAACGCGTGCTTGATCGACGGGATCCGGAGGATCTGCGAGGTCTTGCCGGAGTTCGCCGGGTGCAGCAGGACCTTGAGCGTGGAGTGCTCCAGGCGCATCAGGTTGGCGACCTTCGGGATGCAGACGATCGGGATGTCCGTGGCCTCGATCTTCTGCACCATGAAGCGCTCACGGAGCACGATGATCGGGTTGCCGTCCAGGGAGGCGAGCGTGCTCAGCCACATGTTGGCCTGGTAGGCCGAGGACGCGCCGCCGGAGAAGTACATGCCGACCGTCGGGCGGTACCCGGCCAGCCAGTTGTCCAGCCACTCCAGCGCCTGCTGTTCGGCGACCACGCGCTTCTTGGGCAGCAGCCAGGTGCTCAGGTAGAGGGTGCCGCCGGCCGACAGGGCCAGGGAGACGGTCAGTCCGATGCCGCCCCAGTAGGCGTCGGTCGTGATCGCGGTGACCATCATGCCGATGGTGGTGGGCACCGAGAAGCGCAGCAGCCGCCGGCCCGTCTGGCGGGACAGGATCCGCGGCGGGGCGTCGCACAGCCGCAGCTCGCCGGCGTCGATGTTGCGCGTCACGAACGGCAGGCTGCGGGTCCGGCGGACCAGCACCGCGACCGCCTGGCACACGAAGTGGGTGCCGTAGAAGAGGAGCAGCGTGATGGTGAGCGGCGCCTGCTCCTCCAGCGGGTTGATGCCGTCGATGTGCAGCAGGCCGACCAGTATCAGCATGTCGCGCAGCAGCTGGCGCACCGTGACGTCGAACCGGATCCGGCCCAGCACGGCGAGCAGGCCGGGCTGCTTGTGCTGCAGGACCAGGTCGAGGCCCAGGTTGACCACGGAGGCGGCGATGAACAGCGGGATGACGGGCAGCAGCGCACCGACGAGCTGGGCGGTGAACGCGAGCATCATCGCGAGGAGTGCCGCGAGCTGTACGGCTCGGCGGGGAACGATTCCGGCGGAAGGCACGGGGGAGGGCTCCTGGCAGCAAGAAGGTCAGGGGGGAGGCCGAGGTGGGGCGGCCGGGTCCCGCGCTGCGACGCCGCCGGAGCGGCGAAACGGGACCGATGGACACCCGACCGTATGACCTTGTTGGCCTTGGTGACAATCTGCTGTGGCTCTCATCACCGCGAAAGCGGACCAATCGAACGCAACCTCTTGGCCGTTCCGCCCGTCTTAAGGAATTCCGGGTGGGTGGCGGTGAATGCAGGAAATACGGCCGTGGGAAGAAGCCTTCGGCCGTACGGGGCGGGCGGACCGGAGGGCGCTCCTCCGTATTGTTCCAGCCACTTCATGGTGGCGTTCGCCACCCGGACGGCCCGGTCACCGTTCCGCCGGACGTCCGCCAGGCGATATCGGCACGCGCCGGCGGGCCGCACTGCCGTAGATTGCGCCCGTAGGGACGTGTACGGGACGGTCCGGGACCACCCGTACGGCGGCCGGGAAACAGGCGAGCAGTACAGGGGTACAGCAGGTGGCAGGCGCAAGGCAGGACGTCGCTCACGCCCGGCGGATCGTGGTCAAGGTGGGCTCGTCCTCACTGACCACGGCCGCCGGCGGACTGGACGCGGACCGGGTCGACGCGCTGGTGGACGTGCTGGCCAAGCACCAGGACAAGGAGATCGTGCTGGTCTCCTCCGGTGCCATCGCGGCCGGCCTGGCCCCGCTGGGCCTGGACCGGCGGCCCCGCGACCTGGCCCGCCAGCAGGCCGCCGCCAGCGTCGGCCAGGGCCTGCTGGTCGCCCGCTACACCGCCTCCTTCGCCCGCTACGGCCGGCGCGTCGGCCAGGTCCTGCTGACCTCCGACGACACCAGCCGCCGGGCCCACTACCGCAACGCCTACCGGACCCTGGACCAGCTGCTGGCCATGGGCGCCGTGCCGATCGTCAACGAGAACGACACGGTCGCCACCGACGAGATCCGCTTCGGCGACAACGACCGGCTGGCCGCGCTGGTCGCCCACCTCGTCCGCGCCGACCTGCTGATCCTGCTGTCCGACGTGGACGGCCTCTACGACGGCGACCCGGCCACCCCGGGCACCTCGCGGATAGCCGAGGTCCGTGGTCCCAAGGACCTGGAGGGCGTCTCCATCGGGAGCGCGGGCAAGGCCGGCGTGGGCACCGGCGGCATGGTCACCAAGGTCGAGGCCGCCCGGATCGCCGCCGCGGCCGGCGTCCCGGTCATCCTGACCTCCGCCGTGCACGCCGCGGAGGCGCTGGCCGGCGGGCCCACGGGCACGCACTTCCTGCGGACCGGGCGGCGCTCCGCCGACCGGCTGCTGTGGCTCGCGCACGCCTCCACGCCGCGTGGCGCCCTCGTCCTGGACGACGGGGCGGTGCGGGCCGTCGTCGAGCGGCACTCCTCGCTGCTGCCCGCCGGTATCGCCGCGGTGGAGGGCGAGTTCTCGGCCGGCGACCCGGTCGAGCTGCGGGACGGCGGGGGCCGGGCGATCGCCCGCGGCCTCGTCAATTTCGACGCCCGGGAAATCCCCCGATTGATTGGCCGTTCGACCCGCGATCTCGCCCGTGAGCTGGGCCCCGCCTACGAGCGGGAGGTCGTGCACCGCGACGATCTGGTGCTGCTGCACCACTGACGCCGTCGCGCCCCCGCCGGCGGCCGGCACGGCACCGGCACCCGCCCCGCCCGTGGTACGCGGACCGGTCTTTCCCGCGAGAGCTTGGCAAAAACGCCCCCGCGACGGCCCGCGGACTGGTCAACTTTGTTGCGGGGCGCCACAGGGGAGGGGTGCCCGCCGCGCGCAAGCGCACCCGTCGACGTACCACCCAGTCGGCCCCGCAACCGCCCGGGGGCCGAGCAATTCGCAACACAGGAGGCCGCCGGTGAGACGAGGGCGCCCAGGGGCACCGCCCCGAGGGACGGCGGAGCGCGCACTGACCAGCGTCGGACCCGGCTTGGCCGCCGGCCGGCCCGAGGACGAGGACCTGGGGGAGCGCAGCCGGACCGCGCGGCCAACCACGGAGAGTGACCGTGTGGAGGCGTCCCGGCTCTGGCACATCACCCTCAGTGTCTCGGGGGCCGAGGCTCCGCTGCGGGAGGTCCGGCGGGCGCTGGAGCAGCTCGCGCACGACCATCCCTTCCTGCTGACCAGCCGCTACGCCAACGACCACGCCGAGATCCGCTACTGGGAGGAGGCCCGCGACCTGCACGACGCCGCGGCGGTCGCCCTGCGGCTCTGGGGCGAGCACCGCTCGACGGCCAAACTGCCCCCGTGGGAGATCGTCGGCCTGGAGGTCATCGACCGGGAGACGTACCACCAGCGCATCGCCGAGGGCTACGGGCCGCCACCGGCCGCACCCGTGGGCGTGCACCCGTTCTGACCGGTGGCCCGCCGCGTTCCGCGCTGTGAGATACCCCCTGGCCGCGGCCTGCCCGCCCGATAGGCTGCGGCCATGACCAGCAGCGCATCGCAGACCTCACCCGTCCTCGACACCGCCCGCCGTGCGCGGGAGGCGGCCGCCGTCCTGGCGCCACTGCCGCGGACGGCCCGCGACGCCGCGCTGCTCGCCATCGCCGACGCCCTGGTGGAGCGGACCGAGGAGATCGTCGCCGCCAACGCCCAGGACATCGCCAAGGCCCGTCAGGCCGGCACCGCCGAGTCGATCGTGGACCGGCTCACCCTCACCCCGGAGCGGATCGCGGCGATCGCCGCGGACGTCCGCCAGGTCGTGGCGCTGCCCGACCCGGTCGGCGAGGTGGTCCGCGGCTCGACCCTGCCCAACGGCCTCGACCTGCGCCAGGTCCGGGTCCCGCTCGGCGTGATCGGCATCATCTACGAGGCCCGCCCCAATGTGACGGTGGACGCCGCCGCCCTCTGCCTGAAGTCCGGCAACGCCGTGCTGCTGCGCGGCTCGTCCTCCGCCTACGCCTCCAACAGCGCACTGGTGGACGTGCTGCGCGACGCCGTCCGGAGCGCCGGGCTGCCCGCCGACGCCGTCCAGCTGGTGCCCGGCGAGAGCCGCGACTCGGTGCGCGAGCTGATGCGCGCCCGCGGCCTGGTCGACGTGCTGATCCCGCGCGGCGGCGCCTCGCTGATCCGTACGGTCGTCGAGGAGTCCACCGTCCCGGTGATCGAGACCGGCACCGGCAACTGCCACGTCTACGTCGACGAGGCCGCCGACCTCGACATGGCGATCGACATCCTGATCAACTCCAAGGCCCAGCGGCCCAGCGTCTGCAACGCCGCCGAGACCGTGCTGGTGCATGCCGGGATCGCCGAGAAGTTCCTGCCGCGCGCCCTGGAGGCGCTCACCGAGGCCGGCGTGGTCGTGCACGGCGACGCCGCCTGGCAGCAGGCCGGCCCCGGGCTGGTCGCCCCCGCCACGGACGAGGACTGGGCGACGGAGTACCTCTCGTACGACATCGCGGCCGCCGTGGTGCCCGACCTGGAGGCGGCGGTCGCGCACATCCGGCGCTGGTCCTCCGGGCACACCGAGGCGATCGTCACCACCTCGCAGGCCGCGGCCCGCCGATTCACCCAGTTGGTGGATTCCACGACCGTCGCGGTCAACGCCTCGACCCGCTTCACGGACGGCGGCCAGTTCGGTTTCGGCGCCGAGATCGGCATTTCCACCCAGAAGCTGCACGCCCGCGGCCCCATGGGCCTGCCGGAGCTGACCTCCACCAAATACATCGTCACCGGCGATGGCCACACCCGCTGACGCCGGCCCCGGATTTCCCGTCCCCGCAGCCCCGTTCTCTGTGCTTTCTCCCTGCCCAAAATGGCCCCCCGGGGCTAACCTGGACGGGTGCCGTACGACGTGGGGGGCACGCCGTTCCCGGACGGCGAAGAGCCCGACGAGCACCACCACGGGAGCCACGGAAAAGCGGATGAGGAATTCGCTTCCGTGGTCTTCGACGAGGAATTCGTCCGGTCCGCGCGGATCCACGAACCCTCGGCGGTCGAGCGGATGCTGGCCGCCGCCGAGGCGCGCGCCGAGGCCGAGGCGGCCCGCTCGGCCCCCGGTTTCGGCCCCGACGCAGCGGACGACCCCGACGCGTACGGCGACCCGCGGCACCGCGGTGCGTACGGCGGGTACGAGGACGACGACTACGACGACCGGCCGTACGGCCCCTACGGCGGCTCGCTGCGGCCCTACCGCGGCAGCACCCGCTGGCACCGGCCGGTGGCCTGGGTCCTGGCCGTGGTCATGGGCATCGGGCTGGTCGCGCTGGCCTTCAGCGCCGTCTACCGCGGCGCGTCCGGGCGCAACCAGAGCCCGGCGCCGGCACCCACGTCCAGCGGTGTCGACGCCCCGGCCACCGGCGGCGCGGACAGCGTCCGTACGGCGCGCCCCGGCCTGCCGTCGCTGCCGTCCGCCGAGACCGTGCGCCCGTCATTTTCCGCCGGCACCCAGGCACAGTGACACCGCCGCGCGTTGCCCGCATCCGGGGCGCCCGAAACGGAACGGTGCGCTGAAGTTGCCCGCCGCCCCGGCGTTTACCTTTGCCCCGGCCGACCTACTCTTGTTGTATGACCGGGCCTGGTGACCCTCCCGAAGGGACGCCCAACGGCGCCCCGGGAGGCGGTGAGGACGAGTACCGATCCGTCGTCTTCGACGAATCGTTCGTGCGCGCTGCGCGGCTGCAGGAATTCTCCGCCGACGAACGGCTCGGCGAGCACCACGCACCGGCGGTGAAGACCCGGCGCGCCTGGATGCGGCTGGGGGGTTCCCGGCAGGCGATCCTCCTGGTGCTGCTGATCGTGCTGGCCTTCGGCACCGCCGTCTACATGGGCATCCGGCACCCCTACAAGACCCCCGAGCCGGCCCGGGTGCAGCCGTTGCGGTCGGCCGTCGTGCCGCTCGCGCCGAGCGGGGAGGTGCCCGGCGGGACGCCCGAGGACCTCTTCGCGCACAGCCCCGCGGCGAACTACCGGGTCGGCGCCGCGGGCGTGAACCTGCCCACGGTCTCCCGCACCGACCACTTCTCCGACGGCCAGATCGTCTCCGCGCTGACCATCGCCAAGGACTACCTCGTCCGCTCCTCGCTGGACCCGGACACCGTCACCGGCGGTTCCGTACGGCCGCTGCGGCTGCTGCTCGACACCGGCCAACTCGACCAGTTCGACCGGAGCTTGGCGCACCCCGACGACAACGGCCACGACGCCGCCACCGGCTGGCTGGTCCGCTTCGACCCCCGACAGACCCGCCTCGCCGACCGGAACGTACGGGTCAACGGCACGCTGTCCGCCGCGGAGTTGAGCCCGGACGCGCTGGAGGTCACCGCGGACTACACCTTCGTCTACGCCGTCCAACCCGCCCCCGGCGCCCGGCAGGCCGCGGCCGGCCAGGACGTCGGCAAGGCCACCGCGGGCGCCGCCTCGCTGGTCACCGTGCGGCGCGAGATGCACTTCCGGCTGGGCCGCGACGACCTGGCCGACCACCGCCTGGAGGTGCTGCAGAGCAGCCTGCAGGCCGGGCCGCTGGCCTGCTCCTCGCAGCCGGCCGACGCGCTGCACCCGCTCTTCGCGGGACAGCACGCCGGCAGCGACCGCCCGGCCGGCACCGACCCCTACGCCAGGGACCGGGCCAACCCCTCGCTGTGCGGTCAGCTGGCGCCGTCCGCCGAGCCGAAGCCGGCCCACCCGATCCGCTAGGCGGCCGAGGACCCGCCGGGCGTGCGGGCCGCTCCACCGGGGGTCGTGCGGGCCGCTCCGTCAGGCTTCCGAGCCGTTGGGCCGGTCCGTGCCGTTGGCGCCGCCCTGGCCGCCGCGCGAGCCGCCGCCGAAGACCGTGTCCCGCAGCTTGCCGCCCAAGTCGCCCGCGCCGCCCGCGATATCGCGGACCAGGCCCATCAGCGGGTCCTTGCTGTTGCGGACCGAATCGGCGTAGTGCGCCGCGGAGTCCCGGAACGAGTCGGACACCGAGGCGTCCTTGTCCTCGTCGCGGCGGGGGTAGTGGCCGTCCATGATCCGCTGGTAGTCGCGGCTGGCCGCCCACTTCTTCAGCTCGGCCGCCCGCACGGTGGTGAACGGGTGGCTGCGCGGCAGGAGGTTGAGGATCTTCAGCACGGAGTCGCGCAGGTCGCCGCCCGACTCGTACTCGTCGGCCTGCTTGAGGAAGGCGTCGACGTTCATCTCGTGCAGGTGATTGCCGCCGGCCAGCTTCATCAGGCCGCGCATCGAGGCCTGCAGGTCCTGACCGACCAGCAGCCCGGCGCGGTCCGCCGACAGCTCGGACTTGCGGAACCACTCGCGCAGCGCCGTCACGATCGCCATGATCGCGACGTTGCCCAGCGGGATCCAGGCGACCTTCATGGCGAGGTTCGTCAGGAACAGCAGGATCGTGCGGTAGACCGCGTGCCCGGAGAGGGCGTGGCCGACCTCGTGGCCGACGACCGCCCGCATCTCCTCCTCGTCGAGCAGCTCGACGAGACCGGTCGTCACCACGATGATCGGCTCGTCCAGGCCGATGCACATGGCGTTGGGCTGCGGGTCCTGATTGACGTACATCGGCGGGACCTTCTCCAGGTCCAGGATGTAGCAGGCGTCGCGCAGCATGTCGTTCAGGTGCGAGAACTGCTGGTCGCCGACGCGCACCGAGTCCGACAGGAACAGCAGCCGGAGGCTGCGCTCCGGCAACAGGCCGCTGAGCGTCTTGAAGACGGTGTCGAACCCGCTGAGCTTGCGCAGGGCGACCAGCGCCGAGCGGTCCGCGGGGTGCTCGTACGACCGCGAGGAGATTCCGGGGAATCGCCGCCGGTCCCGGCTCGGTACGTGCGCGCTGCCGTCTGGGCTCTCCGTCATTGGGGCCTCCCCCTCTTCGACTGCGTGAGTTTCAGACTAGAGGACGCCACCGACAGGCGAATGGATGCTCGGGCGTACGCTGGCGATCGCACCAATGACCGCACAGGCCCGTACAAAAGACCCGCCGGGCCGGTACCCGAGGAGCGCCGCCATGCCGCATCCGAGCCTGCTGCTCGCCGCAGCCGAGGAGACCGCCAGGGACGGCGGCCCCGGATGGATCCTGCGCACCGTGATCATCGGCGGCGTGCTCGGCGCCGTCCTGCTCGCGTGGTTCCTGCTGCGCGGCTACGGCCAGGACTGACCGGCCGGGGGCCGCGCCCGGAGGCGTGCGGACGCGGCCGGGCGCATCCGGGTGGAGTCGCCGTGAGCCGGCGGTGAGCCGACGCTTACGATGTGGTGGAAGTCTCTGCCCGCACCGAGCCCGGATTGGTCCTGCTGACGATGAGCCTGCACACCACCGCACAGTCCCTGGTTTCCCTCGCCGCCGAACCCGGCCACGAGGGCGGTCACGCCAGCCTCAGCCCTTTCGTGACCGGCGGCGGTGCCCTGTTTGTCCTGCTCCTCCTGCTGTGGGTCACGACCCGCTTCAACCGGGACCGCTGAGCCCCGGCACCCGGCCCCCGGCATCGCGCGCCGCCCAGTAGGGTCTGCACGCATGGGAGAGCACACAGGGCCCGTGAAGCGGCGACTCGGAGTGATGGGCGGGACGTTCGACCCGATCCATCACGGACACCTGGTCGCCGCCAGCGAGGTGGCCAGCCAGTTCCACCTCGACGAGGTCATCTTCGTGCCGACCGGGCAGCCGTGGCAGAAGAGCCACAAGAAGGTGTCCCCGGCCGAGGACCGGTATCTGATGACGGTCATCGCGACCGCCTCGAACCCGCAGTTCTCCGTCAGCCGCATCGACATCGACCGCGGCGGCAAGACGTACACGATAGACACGCTGCGTGATCTGCGCGCGGAGCACCGTGACGCGGATCTGTTCTTCATCACCGGCGCCGACGCGCTCAGCCAGATCCTGACCTGGCACGATGCCGCGGAGCTGGTGTCGCTCGCCCACTTCATCGGGGTGACCAGGCCCGGCCACGTCCTCGCGGACCCCGGGCTGCCCGAGGGGGCGGTGTCCCTGGTCGAGGTGCCCGCGCTGGCCATCTCCTCGACCGACTGCCGGGCGCGCGTCGCCCAGGGGGATCCGGTCTGGTACCTGGTGCCGGACGGTGTGGTGCGCTACATCGACAAAAAACAGCTGTACCGCAACGACCGCTGACGGGGCTGACGGAAAGGGGCACCGGTGAGCGACCGACACGATCCGTACGGGCCGCAGGACCCGTATGCCCGCGACCCTTACGCCCAGGAGCAACCAGGGCAGCAGGGGCAGCCGGGCTACACCTACGACGCCTACGGGCAGCCGGTCTACCACGACGCCGCCCGGCCGCCGTACGAGCAGCAACACGACCCGTACGGCGGGCACTCCGCCCCGTCCGCCTACGAGGGCTACGACCCGTACGGCACCGCGCAGGGCCACCAGGCGCAGCAGACCTACCAGGGTCACCAGGGGCAGCAGGCCGGCGTGGACTACGGCTACGACCCCTACGGCCGCGGCCAGGTCCAGGCCGACCCCGGCTACCCCCAGCAGTACGACCCGTACGGCCGGCCCCAGCAGGCGTCCCCCCAGCAGGCACCGCCGCAGCAGGTCCCTCCGCAGGAGTGGATCCCGCAGCAGGCCCAGCAGTCGCCGTACGAGCAGCTCTCCTACGAGGAGCAGCGCCACGGCGCACCGGCACCCGGTGGCCGCGAGGACGCCCGGCAGCCGGGCGGCGGGCGCCACGCCCCCTCGGAGGGTCCGGCGGCGGCGACGCCCGGCGGCCCGGCCGACAGGTCCGGCGGCGCCTCTTCCGGTGACCCGGAGTACCAGACCGAGCAGTTCTCCTTCATCGAGGAGCCCGACGAGGACTCCGAAGACGTCATCGACTGGCTGAAGTTCACCGAGAGCCGCACCGAGCGGCGCGAGGAGGCCAAGCGGCGCGGCCGCAGCCGGATCATCGCGCTGTCGGTCGTGCTGGTCCTCCTGGTGGCCGGAGGCGCCGGCTACCTGTGGTGGGCGGGCAAGCTGCCGGGACTGGCCGGGCCGGGCGCCGGCCGGACCGCCGCGGCCGGCGGCCAGAAGCGCGACGTCCTCGTCGTGCACCTGCGGGACACCAAGACGGGCAACAGCTCGACCGCGCTCCTGGTGGACAACGAGACCACCCACAAGGGCACCACCGTCCTGCTGCCCAACAGCCTCGTGGTCCCCAAGGACGACGGCAGCGCCACCACCCTCGGCAAGTCCGTGAAGGACGACGGTGCCGAGCCCACCCGGGACGCCCTCAACAGCCTCCTGGGCGCCGATCTGAAGGCCACCTGGCGGCTGGACACGCCCTACCTGGAGAACCTCGTCGAGACGGTCGGCGGCATCACCCTCGACACCGACGCCACCGTGCCCGGCGCCAAGAAGGGCGCCTCCCCGGTGGTCAAGCAGGGCCGGGCCCAGGACCTGGGCGGCCAGGCGGCCGTCGCCTACGCCACCTACCAGGCGCCCGGCGAGCCCCAGACCCGGCAGCTCCAGCGCTTCGGCCAGGTCATGCAGGCGACGCTGAAGAAGGTCTCCAGCGATTCGGACGGCGCCACCGCCACCGTCAAGGCGCTCCTCCAGGTCCTCGACCCGCCGCTCACCGAGGCCCAGCTGGGCAGCTCGCTGGCGCAGCGCGCGGAACTGGCGAAGACCGGCGCCTACCGCACGACCCTGCTGCCCGTTCAGGCCGACGGCACGCTCGGCCAGAGCACCGCGGCCGGCGTCGTCAAGGACGTGCTCGGCGGCACGGTCAAGAAGACCGCCCCCGACTCCACCGCCCGGGTGGCCGTCCGCAACGCCACCGGCAACAAGGCGGCCACCGGAAAGGCGCAGGTCGCCCTGCTCAACGGCGGCTACAGCTTCGTCGACGACGGCGCCGAGGGCGCGGCCCGGGCCACCTCCCGGGTCACGTACGCGGACGCCGCCTCGAAGGCGAAGGCCGCCGAGGTCGCCAAGACGCTGGGCCTGCCGGCGGGCGCGGTCCGACAGGGCAAGGGCGCCGGGAACGCCGACATCACGGTGGTCCTCGGCCAGGACTACAAGGGCTGACGGGAGGGGCGGGCGGTCCACCGGACCGGCCCGCCCCGACCGGTCACCGGTGGGCCGTCGGATCCGCCGCCACCGCCCTGACCAGCCCGGATGTGCGATCTGACCAGCTGGTTCGAAAACCCTGCCGGGAGTGTCAGTGGTCCGTGAGACCCTTGAGGGGTACCTGACCGCCGATCCGGTTGCCCACGGGGACTGCGGCGCGCGCCGCGGCGGGGCCGAGCCCCGCCCCGTGACCGGCCGGAGAAGCAGCCCTCGACCCGGAAAGCCGCTTGTGACCGCCACGGACCGCTCCATCGAGCTCATCAACGCCGCAGCCCAGGCCGCGGCCGACAAGCTCGCGCACGACATCATCGCGTACGACGTCAGTGACGTCCTCTCGATCACCGATGCCTTCCTGCTGGCCTCGGCCCCCAGCGACCGCCAGGTGAAGTCGATCGTCGACGAGATCGAGGAACGGCTCTCCAAGGACCTCGGCGCCAAGCCGGTCCGCCGTGAGGGCGACCGCGAGGCCCGCTGGGTGCTGCTCGACTACGTCGACATCGTCGTGCACGTCCAGCACAGCGAGGAGCGCGTGTTCTACGCGCTCGAGCGGCTGTGGAAGGACTGCCCGGAGATCGACCTCCCCGAGGACGCCAAGGCCACCCGCGGCAAGGCCGCCGCGCACGCCGAGGCCACTGCGGGCGGGCAGGACGGAGAGCTGCTCTGAACGGCACGAAGCGGGCGTCGGGCCGCCGCATCGTCCTGTGGCGGCACGGCCAGACGGCCTGGAATCTGGAGCGCCGCTTCCAGGGCTCCACGGACATCGAGCTGACGGACGCGGGCCTGGCCCAGGCCCGGCGCTCGGCCCGGCTGCTCGCCGCGCTGCGGCCGGACGCGATCATCGCCTCCGACCTCAGCCGCGCGGCCGCCACGGCGAGCGAGCTGGCCACGCTCACCCGGCTCGACGTGACCCATGACGCGGCCCTGCGCGAGACGTACGCGGGCTCCTGGCAGGGGCTGACCCACGAGGAGATCCTCGCGCGCTACGGCGAGCAGTACACCGCCTGGAAGCGCGGGGAGCCGGTGCGGCGCGGTGGCGGCGAGCTGGAGACCGAGGTGGCCGACCGGGCCGCCCCCGTGGTGCTCAACCACGCCGACAAGCTGCCCGAGAACGGCACCCTGGTCGTGGTCAGCCACGGCGGCACGATCCGCACCACCATCGGGCGGCTGCTCGGCCTGGAGGCCCACCACTGGGAGGGCCTGGGCGGGCTGTCGAACTGCTGCTGGTCCGTGCTCGGCGAGGGCGCGCGCGGCTGGCGGCTGTTGGAGCACAACGCCGGCACCCTGCCGGAGCCGGTGCTCGGCGACGACGTCTGACCCCCGCCGGGGGCCCGGGCGGACCCGGATTTCACATCTGGGCAGGTCGCAGGCTAAAGTTCATCTTGTTCGCGGCGCCGCCGGGGAAAACCCCGGAGGAGCGGAACAAGACCCGGGGCTATAGCTCAGTTGGTAGAGCGCCTGCATGGCATGCAGGAGGTCAGGAGTTCAATTCTCCTTAGCTCCACAACCCGGATGATCCCGCCTCCAAATGGAGGCGGGATCATTGCGTATGTGCGGACCCGCGCACGGCCAGGCCCGCTGCGAAGACGGACCTGACCTGGTGGGCCGTCCGTGGCAGAATCGGACGGCGCCGCCAGGGGAGGAGAGACAGCGATGCCCACGAGCATCCTCGGGGAGGTCGACGGCCTGCTCGACGTCGCCGCGGCGGGCGCCGGTACCGGCTCCGCCCTGCAGTGCCCCTCGTGCGGGTCGTCACACGTCGCGCAGGTGCTGGGCGACAACGGCGGCATCTCCTTCGTTTGTACGGCCTGCGGCCACAGTTGGAGCTGATGGATGGGCGCCCACAGCAGGAAATGTGACTGGTGCGGCAGCGGAACGCCGATCGTGCGCGACATGGAGCCGGTCAACACCGACTACCAGTACTGGTGCGAGGAATGCGCCCGCGCCCTGGTCATAAAGGGCGACCCGATCGAGACCTACCGGGAGCTCGACGGGGAGCCGATCTACGGGCGGTTGCTCGACGAGCACTGCACGCTCAAGCGCTTCTACTCGTTCGCCACGGCCTGACCGGCGCCGCCCGCCAACTGGCGCCCGTTCCGAACATCTTGGGACGGATGAGCACGCCGTTCTGGCGCTCTTCCCGGCATCTCCGGAGTCTTCCGGGCACTTCCGCACGGTTCCGGTCGGTTCCGGTCGTTTCCGGTCGGGCGGAACTGCCGTGAGTCTGCCCGGCGTTGGACCGGACGACGGCATACCGGCCGGCACACCGACCGGCGTCCCGGTCGCGTCAATCGCGGGTGGCGGGGGAGCGGTTGGCCCGCCACAGCCGGGCCCCGGCCAGGGCCAGCACGGCCAGTCCGGCGAGCGGATAGACGTCGGAGAGCAGCATCTGGATGCCGTTCTGGTGCAGTTCCTGGTGCTGGTGCCAGCGGTGCGGCACCCACCACAGGGCGAAGGAGCAGAAGAGGAGGCCGAGCGTGACGGTGGTCACCCACCAGCGGCGCGCGCCGGTGCCGGTCCGGTCGAGCGCCTCGGAGCCGAGCAGGACCAGCATCGGCACGCACCACACCCAGTGGTGGGACCAGGAGATCGGGCTGATCAGGAGGGCGGTGGCGGCGCAGGCGACGGCCGCCCAGGCGCGCCCGCCGTCGGCCGGGGACGCCGTCGGCCCGCGCAGCAGCGCCCCGGCGGCCAGCGCGAGGCCGGCGAGCGCGGTCAGCCCGGCCAGTACGGCCCAGGAGGCGCCGGGGTCGTGGGTGTGCAGCAGCCGGGCGAGCGCGCCGCGCAGCGACTGGTTCGCGGTGATCTCCACCTCACCGACCCGGTCGGCGGCGAAGACGATCCCGGTCCAGAAGCGGTGCGAGTCGCGGGGCAGCGCGAGGGTGGAGAGGACGGCGGTGGCGAGGAAGGTCGCGGTGGCGACGGCGGCCTGCCGCAGCCAGGGGTTCCAGGCGGCGCGCGGACCGGCGCCGGAGTGCAGGCGCTGCCCGGCCCGTACGGCGCCGGCCACGGCCAGGAAGACGGCGAACAGCGCCGGTGTGAGCTTGATGCCGGCCGCGATACCGATGCCGATACCCGCGAGCCGCTGGGTGTCCTTGCGGGTCAGGTCCCACAGCACGAGCGCGGCGAGCAGCAGGTTGATCTGGCCGTAGCGCAGCGTCGTCCACACCGGCTCGCACCACACCAGCAGCGCCGAGACCGCCAGGGTGGCGGCCGGCCGGGGCAGTCGCCGGGGCCGGCCCGCCAGGCGCAGCGAGAGGTCGACGACCGCGATGAGCAGCAGCAGGTTCCCGGCGGTGGCCAGGGTGCGCATCGCCGGGACGCCGAGGAGGGTGAGCGGGGTGAAGAGCAGCGCCGCGAAGGGCGGGTAGGTGTTGGGCAGGTGGGCCGAGGTGGCCACCATGTCGTAGAGGGACCCGCCGTCGCGGACGGTCAGACCCTCGGCCCGGTAGACCATGAGGTCGATCATCGTGACGTGCGCGAGCCGCTGGGCGATCCAGAAGGCGGTGAAGGAGACCAGGCAGGCCAGGGCCGCCGCGGCCGTCGGGTGGCGGCGCAGGACGCCCTTGCCGGGGTGCGGGCCGCCGGGGTCGGTGGACTGTTCCAGCTCCAGCGCGGTCACGGCGTACGGCTCCCCCAGGACGAATCGGGCACGGCCTGCCGACAGTACCGCGCGCCCCGTCCAAGGGCCCTCGGGAGAACGATTTGGCAGAAGGCGGGGAGGTCCGTGTAATGTAGGCGATGCCGCAGCGGGGAACCGGGCGGAAAACAAAATACGGGGCTATAGCTCAGTTGGTAGAGCGCCTGCATGGCATGCAGGAGGTCAGGAGTTCAATTCTCCTTAGCTCCACAGAGACAGAACAGGCCGTCCATCGCGGACGGCCTGTTCTGCTGTGTGCGTCCGGCTCACGGGTGGGGCGAATGCTGGGCTTGTGGCGTGACGGTAAGTCAAGTCCGTGTCCGCTATGGCGGATTCACTGTTCGCCGGATGGTCATTCCTGACCAGTCCTTGCCATTCCTTGGCTTCTTCTTGGTGATCACATTCCCCTGACATGAACAGTTCACCGAAAGAGTGGCGAATCGCGTGTGAGCGTCACATCCACCGCATGCACCGCTCGTGAGGTGCCGCGCATCGGCGCACCGGCGCACCGCGTCACCCCGCAGCGCACCGCATCGCCACAGCAGGGGGTTACATGAGATCAAGCCACACCGGATCACCGCGCGTCCGCGCCGGTCTGGCCTGGGCAGCCGCGCTGCCCCTGGTCGCCGGCGCGCTCGCACTCGGCGCGCCCGCCGCCGACGCCGCGGGCCACGACGGTGGCCGGCACGCGCTTCTGGGCACCAAGCCCCTGTGGGCCACCAAGCAGGCCGACCAGGGCGCCACCGCCGACTCCGCGGCCGTCAGCGCCCGGGTCTACCTCGCCGGCCGCGACGCCAAGGGCCTGGCCGCCTACGCCCGGGCCGTGTCCGACCCGCACTCGGCCGCGTACGGGAAGTACCTGAGCGCCGCGCAGACGCGGGCCCGCTTCGGTGCCACCCGTGACCAGATAGCCAAGGTGACCGACTGGCTGACGAAGTCCGGCCTGAAGGTCACCGGCACCACCAACCGCTACCTCACGGTCACGGGCGACGCGGCCGCCGCCGAGCAGGCCTTCGCCACCGACCTGCACAACTACCGCAAGGGCGGGCACACTTACCACGCCCCGTCGACCACCGCCTCCGCGCCCGCCACGCTGGCCGACGCGGTGCTGACGGTCACCGGCCTGGACAACGCGCCGAAGCTCGCCAAGCACCACTCCGGCGAACTGCCGCCCCCGGAGGACGTCTTCCGGAACTCCGGCCCGTTCTCCTCGTACTACGGCTCCCGCACCAACAAGAAGCTGCCGTCCGCCTACGGGAGCAAGGCGCCGTACGCGGTCAAGGGCTACACCGGCAAGCAGCTGCGGGCCGCCTACGGGGCGAAGAAGTGGACCGGCAAGGGCGTCACCGTCGCGATCACCGACGCCTTCGCCTCGCCGACGATCTCCAAGGACGCCGCCACCTACGCGGCCCGCAACGGCGACGCCGCGTACCGCCGCGGCCAGCTCTCCCAGGTGCTGCCCAACAAGTACACGCACATCGACGAGTGCGGCGCGGCCGGTTGGTACGGCGAGGAGACCCTCGACGTCGAGGCCGTCCACGCGGTCGCCCCGGCCTCCGACGTCGTCTACGTCGGCGCCTCGTCCTGCATGGACGACGACCTGATCGACTCGCTCGGCAAGATCGTCGACGGTCACCTCGCCGACATCGTCTCCAACTCCTGGGGCGACATCGAGGCGAACGAGACCCCGGACGTGGCCGCCGCCTACGACCAGCTCTTCCAGCAGGGCGCGGTCCAGGGCATCGGCTTCTACTTCTCCTCCGGCGACAACGGTGACGAGGTCGCCAACACCGGCACCAAGCAGGTCGACACCCCGGCGAACTCCGCCTGGGTGACCGCGGTCGGCGGCACCTCCCTGGCCGTCGGCAAGCACGACACGTACCAGTGGGAGACCGGCTGGGGCACCCAGAAGGCCCTGCTCTCCAAGGATGGCAACAGCTGGGCCGGCTTCCCCGGCGCCTTCAACGGAGGGGCCGGCGGCGGCGTCAGCAAGACCGTCCCGCAGCCCTTCTACCAGCGCGGAGTCGTTCCGGACTCGCTGTCCAACTCCCTCCTGAAGGGCCGGATGCGCACCGTTCCGGACATCTCCGCGGTCGCCGACCCCAACACCGGCTTCCTGGTGGGCCAGACCCAGACCCTGCCCGGTGGCAAGCTCGGCTACGACGAGTACCGCATCGGCGGCACCTCCCTGGCCGCCCCGGTCATCGCCGGCGTCCAGGCGCTCGCCCAGCAGGCCCGGCACGGTGTGGCCATCGGCTTCGCCAACCCCGGCATCTACCAGCGCTACGGCACGTCCGCCTACCACGACGTCACCGACCACCCGCTGGGCGCCGGGCGTGACCTCGCCGTCGTCCGCGTGGACTACGTCAACGGCACCGACGGCAGCAAGGGCACCACGACCTCGCTGCGCAGCCTCGGCAAGGACAGCTCCCTGCACGCCGTCGTCGGCTACGACGACGTCACCGGTGTGGGCAGCCCCAGCGCCGGCTACGTGAGCTCCTACCGTCCCTGACGGACCGCGCGGCCCGCGCCGGGGAATCCTCGGCGCGGGCCCCGCACGCCCTGCGGTACCCTGGCGCCATGCGTGCCGTACGCCTTCTGCTTAGCGGGCCGCGCTGATCAGTGCCGACGGATGACAGACCCGTCGGAATCGGCGCGGCGTCCCCTCCTGTGCGAGGGGTCTTTTTGTTTCCGGAGTTCCGGGGACAAGGTCCGGGACAAGGCGCGTTTCCGCAGGCAGAGACGATCGATGGAGCTTTGAGACGATGAGCGAGACGACCACCGCTGCCGAGGTGGCAGCGCCGCACCGCTATACGGCCGCGCTGGCCGCCGACATCGAGGCACGCTGGCAGGACTTCTGGGAGAAGGACGGGACCTACGAGGCCCCGAACGCGAGCGGGGAGCTGGCCGGCGACCCGGAGCTGGTGGCCCGCCCCAAGAAGTTCATCATGGACATGTTCCCCTACCCGTCGGGCGCCGGCCTGCACGTCGGCCACCCCCTGGGGTTCATCGCCACCGACGTCTACGCCCGCCACCAGCGCATGACGGGCCACAACGTCCTGCACACCCTGGGCTTCGACGCCTTCGGCCTGCCCGCCGAGCAGTACGCCGTCCAGACCGGCACCCACCCGCGGGTCTCCACCGAGGCCAACATCGTGAACATGCGGCGCCAGCTGCGCCGCCTGGGCCTGGGCCACGACCAGCGCCGCTCCGTCGAGACGATCGACCCGGCGTACTACAAGTGGACCCAGTGGATCTTCCTGCAGATCTTCAACTCCTGGTACGACCCGGAAGCGGACGCCGCCCGCCCGATCGACACCCTGGTCGCCCAGTTCGAGGCCGGCACCCGCCCGACCCCCGACGGCCGCCCCTGGGCCGAGCTGAGCGTCACCGAGCGCGCCGACGTCCTGGGCGAGTACCGCCTGGCGTACGCCTCGGACTCGCCGGTCAACTGGTGCCCCGGCCTGGGCACCGTACTGGCCAACGAGGAGGTCACCGCCGAGGGCCGCTCCGAGCGCGGCAACTACCCGGTCTTCAAGGCCAAGCTGCGCCAGTGGAACATGCGCATCACCGCCTACGCCGACCGGCTGCTGCGCGACCTGGACGCGCTGGACTGGCCGGAGGCCATCAAGCTGCAGCAGCGCAACTGGATCGGCCGCTCCGAGGGCGCCCGGGTCGACTTCCCGGTGGGCGACGACAAGATCACCGTCTTCACCACCCGTCAGGACACCCTGTTCGGCGCCACGTACATGGTGCTGGCCCCCGAGCACCCGCTGATCGCCGGCTCCGACAACGGCGACACCACCGGCACCATCGTCCCCGACGCCTGGCCCGAGGGCACCCACGACGTGTGGACCGGCGGCCACGCCACCCCGCGCGAGGCCGTCGCCGCCTACCGCAAGCAGGCCGCGGCCAAGTCCGACATCGAGCGGCAGGCCGAGGCCAAGGACAAGACCGGCGTCTTCACCGGCGTCTTCGCCACCAATCCGGTCAGCGGCGAGCAGGTCCCGGTCTTCATCGCCGACTACGTCCTGATGGGCTACGGCACCGGCGCGATCATGGCCGTGCCCGCGCACGACACCCGCGACTTCGCCTTCGCCCGCGCCTTCGAGCTGCCCATGCGCTGTGTCGTCGAGCCGACGGACGGCCGCGGCACCGACCCCGCCACCTGGGACGACGCCTTCGCCTCGTACGACGCCAAGATCATCAACTCGTCCGGCGACAGCATCTCGCTGGACGGCCTGGGCGTCACCGAGGCCAAGGCGAAGATCACCGACTGGCTGACCGGGCGCGGCATCGGCGAGGGCACCGTCAACTTCCGGCTGCGCGACTGGCTGTTCAGCCGCCAGCGCTACTGGGGCGAGCCGTTCCCGATCGTCTACGACGAGGACGGCGTGGCGCACGCGCTGCCCGAGTCGATGCTGCCGCTGGAACTGCCCGAGGTCGAGGACTACTCCCCGCGCACCTTCGACCCGGACGACGCCGACACCCAGCCCGAGACCCCGCTGTCCCGCAACGAGGACTGGGTCAACGTCGAGCTGGACCTGGGCGACGGCCGGGGCGTGCGGCGCTACCGCCGTGAGACCAACACCATGCCCAACTGGGCCGGTTCCTGCTGGTACGAGCTGCGCTACCTGGACCCCCGCAACGACGACGCGCTGGTCGACCCGGCCGTCGAGCAGTACTGGATGGGGCCGCGCGACGGCCAGCCGGCCGGCGGTGTCGACCTGTACGTGGGCGGCGCCGAACACGCCGTGCTGCACCTGCTGTACGCCCGCTTCTGGTCCAAGGTCCTGCACGACCTGGGGCACGTCTCGTCCTCCGAGCCGTTCCACAAGCTGTACAACCAGGGCATGATCCAGGCCTTCGTCTACCGGGACAGCCGCGGCATCGCCGTCCCGGCCGCCGAGGTCGAGGAGCGCGACGGCGCCTACTACTACCAGGGCGACAAGGTCAGCCGCCTGCTGGGCAAGATGGGCAAGTCCCTGAAGAACGCCGTCACCCCCGACGAGATCTGCGCCGAATACGGCGCGGACACCCTGCGCCTGTACGAGATGGCGATGGGCCCGCTGGACGTGTCGCGGCCGTGGGACACCCGGGCGGTCGTCGGCCAGTACCGCCTGCTGCAGCGCCTGTGGCGCAACGTCGTCGACGAGGCGACCGGTGAGGTCACCGTCGCGGACGTGCCCGAGTCGGACATCGACGTGGACACCCTGCGCGCCCTGCACAAGGCCATCGACGGCGTCGGCCAGGACCTGGCGAACCTGCGCTTCAACACCGCCATCGCCAAGGTCACCGAGCTGAACAACCACCTGACCAAGACGGGCGGCCCGGTCCCGCGCACGGTCGCGGAGCGGCTGGTGCTGCTGATCGCCCCGCTGGCCCCGCACATCGCCGAGGAGCTGTGGCGCAAGCTGGGCCACACCGACTCGGTGGTGCACGCGGACTTCCCGGTCGCGGACCCGGCGTACGTCGTGGACGAGAGCGTGACCTGCGTCGTCCAGATCAAGGGCAAGGTCAAGGCCCGACTGGAGGTCGCCCCGTCGATCTCCGACGCCGACCTGGAGGCGACCGCACTGGCCGAGCCGGCGGTGGTCGCGGCACTGAACGGCGCGGGCATCCGCAAGGTCATCGTCCGTGCACCGAAGCTGGTGAACATCGTCCCGGCGTGAGCCATCTGCGGCTTTCCGGTCCGTGCGGGCCTGAGCCATCGATGGCGCCTTCCGGTCCGTGAGGTCCGTGAGGACGGATGCCGTCGGCGGTGCCTGCCGGTCCGTGAGGTCCGTGAGGACGGATGCCGTCGGCGGTGTCTGCCGGTCTGCGAGGACGGATGCCATCGGCGGTGTCTGCCGGTCCGCGAGGACGTGAGCGGCGGGCGCCGGCCGGGGGCGGCGGAAGGCCGGACGAGCGCGGTGTAGGGGGTTTCCCCTACGGGCAGGTTGGGGGTTCTTCCGGAGCCCGCAACCTGCCCTTTCCGTTTACGGTGGAAGGACAGGGCGCGGGCGGAAGTCCGGCGCCACCGACACGCCTGGGGGAGATCCCATGGAAGCCGCCGCCGCCATCATCGGACTGCTCTTCGTGCTGTTCGTCCTGGCCGGCGTGCTCCTGACGGTCAAGGCAGTGAAGGCGGCCAAGCGCGGTGTGGACCGTACGGTCGCCCAGGCGCGCCGAACGGTCGAGGACACCACCCTCCGGGCCCGCCAGCTCGCCCAGCCCGGGGTGGTCGGCGAGCTGGCCCAGCTGCGGCTGTCGCTCAGAACGTCCATGCGGGCCACCCAGGACGTGCTGTACGGGGGTGCTCCGGACGACGCGTCCCTGAGCGAGGCGATCGGCCTGTTCGAGCGGCTGAGCGCCCATGGTCACGAGCTGGACGCCGAGCTCAAACGCCTGGAACGCGAGCCCGACCGGGCCACCATCGCCGCCCGGCTCCCGGAGCTGAGGGAGCGATTGGAACGGATCACGCACTCCGCCGAGTCGCTCCGCTGGGCCGCCCGCGACCGGGCCCGCAAGTTCGCCGACGACGACCTCGCGGCGCTGACCGACCAGATCGACGTCGAGGCGGGCGCCTTGCGTCACTGGACCCAGGCTCCTGAGGAGCAGCCGAGCGGCCGGGGTGCGGACGGGGGCCGCTCCGGGGACGTTCGGGGGGCAGGGCAGGGGGCGCCGGCGCCTGATGGTCACCGCTCGTGGGGGCCGGAGGAGGGGGACGAGCAGCAGCGGGCGATCACCGCTCGCGACGGCCGCAGCCGGCCGACGTACCCGTGGGAGAAGTCCCCGCGGGCGGAAGGCATGACGACTCGGCGGACGGAGGGCAGGGGGACGGGAGCGGGCACCGGTACGGGTACGGGGACTGGCACTGGTACCGGAACGGGCACCAGTACGGGCACCGGTACCGGAACGGGTACGGGTACCGGAATGGGCGCGGGCACGACCAAGACCTGAGTGCTGAGAGGCGGTGGAGGTGGGTGGGGGGCGGGGCGGGGCCCCCGGGGAAGGCCCATCCCACCCACGGCAATACGGGAGGCCCACGACCGCCCGCCACCAGGAACGCCAACCGGGAGTCCGCAGCCGGGGCGCGCCAACCGGGAGTACCCGCGCGACCGCGGCCGTTGCGAGGGCCGTCGCGGAGGTGATGCTTCCGTTGCCCGCTGGGTACTTGGCAGAGCCTTGGGGAAACCTGGAAGATCTTGGGGACGGACCCGCACTGTGCGACGTCCCGATCCCCGGATAATCTCCCTGTCATGTCCCGCCATGTCGCGATCGTCACCGATTCCACGGCCTACCTGCCGCGGACGGCCGTCGAGCGCCACCGCATCACGGCTGTACCGCTGACCGTCGTCCTGGGGGACCAGGCCCTTGAAGAGGGCACCGAGATCTCCGCGAGATCCGTCGCGCAGGCCCTGCAGAAGCGGCGCAGCGTGACGACGTCCCGGCCCAGCCCGGCGGTGTTCGCGGACACCTACCGCGAGGTGGCGGCGGCCGGAGCGACCGGCATCGTCTCCCTCCACCTCTCCTCGGAATTCTCCGGCACCTACGACGCGGCCGTGATGGCCGCCAAGGACGCCCCGGTCCCGGTGCACGTCGTGGACACCGGAATGGTCGCCATGGCCCTCGGGTTCTGCGCCCTCGCCGCCGCCGAGACCGCGGAGGCCGGCGGCGACGTGGACGAAGCGGTCGCCGCGGCGGAGAAGCGGGCCGCGGGCACGTCCGCCTACTTCTACGTCGACACCCTGGACTATCTGCGCCGCGGTGGCCGGATCGGCGCGGCCCAGGCCCTCCTCGGCTCGGCGCTCGCCGTCAAACCGCTTCTCCAACTGGCGGACGGGCGGATCGAGCTGCTGGAGAAGGTCCGTACGGCGTCCAAGGCCATCGCGCGGCTTGAGGAGATCGCCGTGGAACGGGCGGGCGAGGGCCAGATCGACATCGCGGTGCACCACCTCGCCGCCGCGGAACGCGCGGACGCGCTCGCCCAGCGGCTCCGTGAGCGGATCCCGGGGCTGAACGAACTCCATGTGAGCGAGGTCGGCGCGGTGATCGGTGCACACACCGGGCCTGGGTTGCTGGGGGTCGTGGTGTCACCGCGCTGAGCGAGACGGCAGGGGCACGGCAGGGCACGTGTGGGTGACGAAGTTGTCCACAACTTCGCTGATATCCACGGGATGTGACACCGCTCGGCAGACTCTGCGCCGGTCACTTAGCGTCAGGAGCTATGAACTCCTCGCAGACCGCTCGACTCGACTCGTCCGTATCCCTCCCCATGTGGGCCGCGCCGGCTGACCCCTCCTCCTCGGCTCCGGAAGCCTCTGCCGAACGTCCCGGTTGGTCGTGGGCGTCCGACCCAGCAGTCCCGTACGAGCCGGACGCACGGACTGGCACCACTCCACCCACTCCTGACTCCTCACCCCCTCCGGAACCGGTGGGCGAATCCGTGGCGCCCGCGCCGGAGCCGGCTGCCGAAGCCCCGTCGCCCGCGCCGGAACCTGTGCGCGGACCCGTGGCCCCCTCTCGTGCGCGGGCGCGAGAGGAGTGGGAGCGCGAGCGGGTACGGGCCCGGGTGGCGGCGATCTTCGGCGATACGGAGCGGGCGGCCGCGATGACCGGGCCGCTGCCACCCGGACACGATCCGCCGCCCCAGCCTCAGCCCCAGTCCCAGTCCCAGTCCCAGTCCCCGCGACCGCGCCCGCAGCGCGCGGAGCGGGCCTGGCTGACGGTGCGCGAACGGCTCCCGCTGTGGCTGCAGTTACGGTGCGGTACCGACCCCAGGGCACTGGCCGCCCTGGCGTTGGTGCTGATCGTGGCGGTGGCATTCGCGGTGCACCACTTCTGGACCGGGCGCCCGGAACCGGTACGTGCCCCGGCCGTCGAACGGTCCGCCACGGGGCCGGACGACCAACACCGTGGGCCGGGCCGGGCCGCCGACCCGCACTCGTCCACCCTTCCGTCACCCGCTTCCTCGTCGGCTTCCTCGACGGGCGCGAGTGGTTCAGCGGACGGTGCAGCGGGTGGCCCCTCGGGCGGTGCGGGGCGCCAGTTGGTCGTCGATGTCACGGGCAAGGTCCGGCATCCCGGCATCCACCGGATGCCGCCGGGTTCCCGAGTGATCGACGCGCTGCGGGCCGCGGGCGGTGTGTTGCACGGGGCGAACGTCAGCGGGCTCAACCGGGCGCGGCTGCTGACCGACGGCGAACAGATCGCGGTCGGCGTGCCGGGCGCCGCGGCCGGGAGCGGTGCCGGCCCCGGTGGTGCGGGGGCCGGTGGTACGGGCAGTGGGACGGCGGGTGGCGGAGCCGGTTCGAGCGGGCCGGTGAGCCTCAGCGCGGCGACGGAGCAGCAGCTCGACGCCTTGCCGGGCGTCGGCCCCGTACTGGCGCGCCACATCATCGAATTCCGTACCCAGCACGGCGGCTTCACCTCGGTGGAACAGCTTCGTCAGGTGACCGGTATCGGCGACCGTCGATTCGCCGATCTGCGGCCCTTGGTGGAGCCATGACCACCGCCCGCCCCTCGGTGCACGCCACGGCCCCCTCGCCGCACGGCGCTTCGGATCCGCGGCAGGAAGGACCGCCCGATCTACGCCTGGCCGGACCGGCGTTGGCGGCCTGGGCAGCCGCGGCGATCGGGCTGGGCGCACCCGGCAGCGGAGTGGCGGTGGCCTGCGCGGTGGGGGTGCTGCTCGCGGCACTCGCGTTGCGGGTGGCCGTCCTCCGGCGCCGGGCGGAACGCGGGGGAGGTGAGGAGCGCGAGGGAGCTGAGGAGTGCGAGCAGCACGAGGTGGACGAGGAGGGCAACGAGAACGAGGAGGGCAACGAGAACGAGGAGTACGACGAGGACGAGGAGTACGAGGAAGACGAGCAGAGTGGGGCGGGTGCGGGACGTGGGGCGGCGGGCGGCGCAGGGGCCGTTCGGGGCGGCGCGGCGGGTCGCACGTACCGGCCCGGCTCCTCCCGTCGATGGTCCTCCGGGGCGTGGGTGGCGCTGGCCGCCGTGCTGCTGGGGGCTGTCGCAGGGGCGGCGTCCGCGGCGTTGCATGCGGCGGACGTCCGGCGTGGTCCGTTGCCGGACCTGGCGGACCGCTATGCGCGGGTCACGGTGGAGCTGGAGGTGACCGATGATCCTCGGCTGACCCGGCCCCGGGTGCGCGGTTCCCAACGGACGCCTGCGGCCGTGGTGTTCAACGCCGATGCCGTGCGGGTCACCGCTCCGGACGGTGCGGTCACCGCCGTGCGTACCCCCACTCTGGTCCTCGTACGGCAGGGCGGAAGCGACGAAGGCGCGCCGCCCGGCGGTGCGAGCTCCGCGGGTGAGCGGGACCGGCCGGACGGGCACTCGGCGTCGGCGGCCTCGGCGCTGTCGGAGGCGTGGCGCGGGCTGCTGCCGTCGACGCGGATCCGGGTCGTGGCGCGGGCCGTACCACCGCTCATGCCGGGTGATCAGGTCGCCGCGGTGTTGCGGGTCGACGCCGACGCGCCGCCGGTCAAGGTCGGTGGCCCGTCGGTGCTGCAGCGGGTGGCCGGACGTGTGCGGGCCGGGCTGCGTGAGGCCACGGACGGGCTCCGGCCCGACGCCCGTGCGCTGTTGCCCGGGCTGGTCGTAGGGGACACCTCACGCGTGCCGCCGGATCTGGACGAAGCCTTCCGGGCCACCGATCTGACGCACCTGCTCGCCGTCTCCGGCAGCAATCTCACGATCGTGCTCGCCCTGCTGATCGGCCCGCCGCACCTCGCCACGCGTGCCGAGCGGCGTGGGCTGGCGCCCCGCCTGATGCTGTCGTTGCGCGGCACCGCCGTCATCGGGGGCGTGCTGGCGCTGGCCTTCGTGGTCGTGTGCCGCCCGGACCCGAGCGTGCTGCGAGCCGCCGCCTGCGGCCTGATCACCCTGCTGGCCATCGGCACCGGCCGCCGCCGTTCGCTGCTCCCCGCGCTGGCCGCCGCGGTGCTGCTGCTGGTGCTCTACGACCCCTGGCTCGCGCGACGGTTCGGCTTCCTGCTCTCCGTACTGGCCACCGGCGCACTGCTGTTGCTCGCACCGCGCTGGAGCGCCGCCCTCCAGCGGCGCCGGATGCCACCCAGGCTCGCCGAAGTGATCGCGGCCGCTGCCGCGGCACAGGCGGTCTGTGCGCCCGTGATCGTGGTGCTCGCCGCCCGCGTGGGCCTGGTGGCCGTGCCGTGCAATCTGCTGGCCGAGCTGGCGGTGGGCCCGGCCACGGTCCTCGGGTTCGCGGCGCTGGTCACCGCCCCGTTCGTCCTGCCCGTCGCCCAGGCGCTGGCATGGTGTGCCGGCTGGCCCGCCGAGTGGATCGCCGGTGTCGCCCGTACGGGCGCGGCGCTGCCCGGAGCAGAGATCGGCTGGCCCGGCGGCTGGGCGGGTGCGCTGGCGCTGGCGGCCGTCACGCTGGTGCTGGTGCCGGTCGGGCGACGCGTGGTGCGCCGTCCCTGGCTCTGCGTCCTGTGTGCGTTCGCCCTGGTGCTGGCGGTGTGCCGCCCCGCTCCGTTCACCCGTGTCATCACCGGCTGGCCGCCGCCCGGGTGGCGTGCCGTGGTCTGCGACGTGGGGCAGGGCGACGGCCTGGTGCTGGCCGCCGGGGACGGTACGGCGCTGGTGGTGGACACCGGCCCCGAGCCGCGCGCCATCGACCGCTGCCTCACGGAGCTGGGAATCCGCCGGATCCCCCTGCTCGTCCTCACCCACTTCCATGCCGACCACGTGGACGGACTTCCCGGAGCGCTCCGTGGCCGGTCGGTCGGTGCGATCGAGACCACGACCCTCCAAGATCCGCCGGGCCAGGCCCGGTTCGTGGTGGAGACGGCCGCCCGGGCCGGGATTCCGCTGGTGCGTGCCGTTCCGGGGGAGCGGCGGCACCTCGGCCCGCTCAGCTGGGAAGTGCTCTGGCCTCCTGGTTCGCCGTTCGCCCCGGTGCTCGACGGGCCCAACGACGCCAGCGTCACCCTGCTCGTACGGACCGGCGGACTGACGCTCCTGCTCCTCGGTGATCTCGAACCGCCTGCCCAGCAGGCGCTGCTGGCGGCGCATCCGGAGGTTGCCGGGGTCGACGTCCTTAAGGTGGCGCACCACGGTTCCGCGCGCCAGGACCCGCCGCTGATGCACCGGCTGGCGCCGCGCCTGGCGCTGATCTCGTGCGGTGCCGATAACCCCTACGGCCATCCCGCGCCGCGGACGGTCGCCGCGCTGCGGGCTCTGGGCGCGCGGGTGCTGCGTACCGACACCGATGGTGCGATCGCGATCCTCGGGACTCCGGGCAGACTCGCCGCCACCGTGACCGGCCGTCGGACGGGGGCGCGTCCGCCGAGCGGCCGGGGCGGTGGGCGCGGTCGGGGAAGGCGGCGCGGCCGGCGAATACGCAGCCGGGGGCCGGCCGGGGCCCGGTCTGCCGGCCCGCGGCTCAGGGCCGGCAGATGGCGTCCGGCAGGCTCTGGCGATCGGCGCAGGGCACGTGCTTGTACATCCGCATGATGTTCTTCGCTGTGTCGGAGTCCATGAACGCCAGGAACTTCGCGGTCAGCGAGCCGTCCTCGGGCCGCCCGTATGTGTAGAGGTACTCCACCGTCCAGAAGGGGTAATCACGTTGCTGTCCCCACTCGATGTCCGGCTCGTGCCCGTTCAGGCGCACGCTCACCACGTGCTGCCGTTGAGCCGCCGCATAGACCTCGGCGTAACCGACGGCGCCGGGCACCCGGTCCACCGCGTCCAGCAGGCTCTTGGTGCTGTCCACCTCGCAGCGCGTCAGGCGCGCCTGCTCGTCACGGTCCTTGTCGCCGCAGTCGTAGGACGACACCACGCCCGGCTCCGAGTGGTGCAGCACCGACGTCTCGAACGCCCGGCGGGTGCCCGAGCTGGCGTCGCGGCTGACGAGGCGGATCGGCAGGTCGTTGCCGTGCAACTGCTTCCAGTTGGTGTACGTCCCGTCGTAGATCTTGCGGACCTGGGCGGAGGTGAGGTCGTCGACACCGGCCTTCTCGTTGGCCACGAGGCCGAGCAGGATGACGCCGATGCGGTCGCCTTCGAGCCGCCGGTAGAGGGACGGCGCGGGCACGTCCGACACGGCGAGGAAGCCGGGCCCCTCGACGGTGGCCGGCTTGCCCTCCCGGTTGAGGCTGCCGAGGCCGGAGAGGCTGCCGGACGCCGAAACGGTGATCTCGGCACCCGCGCACCGGGCCCGGTACTGCCGGGCGATCTCCCGCATCGGCGGGGCGAACGCCGTGGACCCGTCGATGGTCAGCCGCCCGGTGGCGCATTCGCCGGCCGCTGTCGGGGCCGTCCGCGCGCTGAGGAGCAGTCCGCCGAGCAGTCCCAGCAGCACGATGAAGGTGCCGCCCAGCGCGAGACTGAGCTTGCGCGGCCCCCAACGCTGGGCGTTGCGGCGGATCCGTCCGCCGCTGATGAATCCGCTGACGGTCACGGCCCCGGCGCCGGTCCCGGGCGCGCTGCCGGTGCGGCTGCTGTTGCCAGTGGTGCCGGGGGTGCCGGAGGTGCCGCTTCCGGAACCGGCGTCCGTGCCCGCATCCGGACCCGGGTCCGTGCCCGGGTCCGCACCCGTACGCGTATCGGTGGCCGAGAGGAGAACCAGCAGCTTGAAGTGATTCCGTTTGTTCAGCGGCACCTTGGGGATGAAGAGCCGGCCGCCGTCATGGCGCAGCCCGCCGCCGTTGCGGGTCAGCATGCCCACCAGGTCGGTCGGATGGGCGTCCGGCACCTCGACGCCGATGACCGTGCGCCCGGCGAACTCGACCGTCAGCGGCTCCTGATAGTCCTGCCGGACGATGTCCTTGCCGCCGTCGTTCTCGAACCGCAGCAGGGCCAGCGTCGCCTCGTTGACCTCTTGGTCCTGCCGCAGCAGCCGCAACTGCACCAGGCTGTGGGCATCTTGGGGGTTCATGCCGATCGCCGTGTCCATCTGGACGCGGTATCCGATCCGCTTCCGTCCCGGCAGAAACCGCTCGACGGCCCACACCACGGCCGTGGCCACGAGCCCGGCCGCGGTGAGGATCGTCTCGGTGTCCGGCAGAGCCACGGCAACCTCGCACAGATGAACGGGCGTTGGGAGGTCAAATTTTTAAGCAGCCCCGCTGGGCCCCGGGAGGCCTTCGGCAGCTCGTCATCGGAGGTTCATCCGTTGGCCGCCGGTGACGGCGTCTCCTTCCCCCGCCGAGGTCTCCGCCGCCCGGCCCGGCGTCGGCGGTCCGCGACCCGTGGTCCTCCGGCGGTCCCTCACGCTCACCCTCCCCACGCCCTTCCCCTCGCCCTCGCCCTCGTCCTCGCTCTCGTCCTCGCTCTCGTCCTCCCGTTGCGGCTGGTCCTGGCTCTGTAGGCTCCGGAACGAGGCTCCCCTTCGGCGGGGACGGCGGGGCTGTATGCCGGTGGAGAGATACGGGACGAGCGGAGGCGGGGCAGATGGACGAGAGGGCGGCCGATGTCTATCTGGAGCGCATCGGTGCGGTGCGGCCCGGGTCACCTGATGCCGGGGCGTTGGCGGCGCTGCACCTCAGGCATCTGCGGGCCGTGCCGTTCGAGAACCTCGCCATCCACCTCGGTGAGGAGATCGTGCTGGCGGAGCAGCCGCTGCTGGACAAGATCGTCGGTGCCCGGCGCGGTGGGTTCTGTTACGAACTCAACGGCGCCTTCGCCGGGCTGCTGCGGGCCCTCGGGTACGAGGTCGAGCTGTTGTCGGCGCGCGTGTTCGGTGCCGAGGGGCGCCTCGGCATCCCGTACGACCACCTTGCGCTGCGGGTCCACACGCCGAGTGGGCCGTGGCTGGCGGATGTCGGCTTCGGCCGGCACAGCCACTTTCCGCTGCGCTGGGACAGCCGCGCGGAGCAGACCGATCCCGGTGGGACGTTCCGGCTGGAGGAGACGGCGGAGGGCGACGTGGACGTCCTGAGGGACGGCTCGCCGCAGTACCGGCTCGAACAACGGCCGCGTGCGCTGGCGGACTTCGAGGTCGGCTGCTGGTGGAACCGCACCTCGCCGACCTCCCACTTCACCCGGTCCCTGGTCTGCTCACGGCTGACCGAGACCGGTCGGATCACGCTCTCCGGCCGCACGCTCGTGATCACCGGGGAGGGCGGCGTGCGGGACGAACGTGAGCTGGCGGCGGAGGAGGTACTGGCCGCCTACCGGGAGCACTTCGGGGTGGTGCTGGACCGGGAGCCGGTGGTGGGGGTGGCGGCGGCCGGGTGACCGCCTGGGTGTGGGCGGGCCCGTGGGCGGCGGGTCGGCCGGGGCAGGTGGTGGCCGGGCAAGCCCGTGGCAGCCGGGCCGGGCCGGTGGCGGGAAGCAGACCGGGCGCAGCCGGGCACCCCCCCCGTGGCAGCCGGGCACCCCCCCCCGTGGCAGCCGGGCACCCCCATGGCAGGTGGGCCGGCCGGTGGCAGTCTGGCCGGCAGCCCGGCAGCCCGGCAGCCCGGCAGCCCGGCAGCCCGGCAGCCCGGCAGCCCGGCAGCCCGGCAGTCCGGCAGGCCGTTGGGCAGGCCGGTCAGTGGCAGCTTGCCAGGTGCTACTCGGCCTCGCGCCAGCCCTCGTGCTCCGCGGCGAGGTCGTCCAACCGTGCCGGGTCGTGGCGGGCGTCCGGGTCTTCGACCACCACCAGCCACTGGGCGTCCTCGGCGTCGTCCTCGCCGGCCAGGGCGTCCCGTACGAGCTGGGGCTCCTCGGTGACGCCGAAGCGTTCGGCGAGGGCCTCGGCGACCTCCTCCGCGGCGTCGCGGTCGGGCAGGACGAGGACGTGGCGCACATGCCCGGGCGCGGGCGCCGGGGTGGAGGGAGCGGCGTGGTGATCGTGGAGATCGTGGTGATCGCGGTGCCGGGGCGCGGCGGCGTGGTCGTTCATCAGGCCATTGTCCCGGTCCGGGACCGGGGTTCTCGGGGCGCGGGTTCCGTACGTCACGTCCGGCCCTCGCCCCCAAGGCCGTATCAGGGCGGGGCGGGTGGGCCGGAGACGGTCCGATCGGCGTTGTCAGTGGGGCGTGGGATGCTGGATCGCGATGGCCAGGAAGACAGCGAACGACGATCCCCTCGCCCCCGTGACGATCGCGGTGGGGCAGGAAGACCTGCTGCTGGAGCGTGCGATGCAGCAGGTGGTGGCGGCTGCCCGCGCGGCCGACGCGGACACCGATGTGCGCGACCTCACCCCCGACCAGCTCCAGCCCGGCACCCTCGCCGAGCTGACCAGCCCCTCGCTGTTCGCCGAGCGCAAGGTCGTGGTGGTGCGCTCGGCCCATGACCTGTCCGCGGACACGATCAAGGACGTCAAGGCGTATCTCGGCTCGCCCGCCGAGGAGATCACGCTCGTGCTGCTGCATGCCGGCGGCGCCAAGGGCAAGGGCCTGCTGGACGCCGCCCGTAAGGCCGGGGCGCGGGAAGTGGCCTGCCCGAAGATGACCAAGCCGGCCGACCGGCTGGCGTTCGTGCGGGGGGAGTTCCGTACGGTCGGGCGGTCGGCGACGCCCGAGGCGTGCCAGTCGCTGGTCGATGCGATCGGCAGCGATCTGCGGGAGCTGGCCTCCGCGTGTGCGCAGCTGGCCGCCGACATCGAGGGCACGATCGACGAGGCGATCGTCGGGCGGTACTACACGGGCCGGGCCGAGGCGTCGAGCTTCACCGTCGCGGACCGTGCCGTCGAGGGCCGGGCCGCCGAAGCCCTGGAGGCGCTGCGCTGGGCGATCGCGACCGGTGTCGCGCCCGTCATGATCACCAGCGCGCTCGCTCAGGGCGTCCGGGCCATCGGCAAGCTCGCCTCCGCGCCGCGCGGCGCCCGCCCCGGCGACCTCGCCCGCGAACTGGGCATGCCGCCCTGGAAGATCGACCGGGTGCGGCAGCAGATGCGCGGCTGGTCGGCGGACGGTGTGGCGACGGCGCTGCGCGCGGTGGCGGCGGCCGATGCGGGCGTCAAGGGCGGCGGGGACGATCCCGAGTACGCCCTGGAGAAGGCGGTCGTGACGATTGCCCGGGCGGCACGGTCCCGCTGAGGGGTCCCGCTGAGGCGCGGAGTGGCGCGGAGCGGAGGGTGCGGAGCCCGGGGTTCCCTCCGATCCCGCGATCCTCGGGCCTCGGGCCCCGGGGCCCGAGGATCGCGGGATCGCGGGATCGGAGCCGTAGTTCCGCCGAGCCGTAAGCAAGCCCCGACACTCCCGACACTCCCGACGCTCCCGACACTCTCGTCACTCCCGTCAGCCCCCGTCCACGCCGCTCCGTCAGCCGGTCGGCGCCGGTCCAGTCTCCGTCGCCCCGTCAGCTCTCGTCAGCGCGCGTTCTGCAGGCGTTTGAGGGTCTCCGTCGCGCTGGACTTGAGCATCGTCGCGATCTCGTCGGAGGTCGGCTGCTTGCCGGAGCTGCTGCTCGAGGCGTAGCTCGACCACGTCGACTGGAAGGTCATCCAGCCGTCCCGCACGCCGAGGATCACGTAGGAACCGCTGTCGCTGCCCAAGTCGTTCCGCGTCACCAGGTAGGCCTCGTCGCCGATGCCCGGAACGGACTCGACCTTGTAGCCGATGGAGGTCTCCTGCTTCTCGTACGCGCGGTAGTTGTCGGCGAATTCCGGCGCCGGGTCGGCCGTGCGGTGCAGCGTGGCGCTGGTGTAGAGCCAGGTCGAGGAGTAGGTGGCGGAGCTCGCGTTCTCCTGCTCCAGTGCGACGTTGCACCACATGGTGTCCATCGACTTCTGGCGGGCCCCGCTGTGCTGAGGGTTGGCGTCCTTCGAGGAGGAGCCGGTGTTCGCCTTGGTCTTGTAGTGGGCGTTCTCGAAGGGCGTCATCGAGGTGGCCGCGCACAGGTCATCGGTGTAGGCGTAGCCCGCGAGGTCGGGGCTGGGCTCGGAGGAGAAACCACCGGTGGCGAACAGCAGCGAACCCCAGATCGCGGAGGCGGCGACCGCGCCGCCGATCGCCCACAGCCAGCCGGAGGCACCCCGGCCGCTGCCACTGCCGTTGCCGCCGGGAGCACCGGCCGGCCCGGTGGGTGCCCCGGGAGCACCCATGCCCACCGGCGGGTAGCCGTAGTTGCCGACGGGTGGCTGCGAGGGCGGCTGCATCGGTGGCTGCGACGGGGTCGGCTGGCCGGCGGCCGGATCCGGCTGTCCGGGCACGGGATGCGGCTGCGCGTACGGATTCTGCTGCGCGGGCACCGGATTCTGCGGTGGTGCGGGGACCTGGCCGTAGGGGTTGGGCTGCGGCAGGCCGTGCGGCTGAGAGGGCTCCCCCGAGGTTGACATGGCCGCAGAGTAGCGGACCGGCCGAACACGGGCCCCGGCCCTCGGACGCCCCTACGACGAATAACCCCACGACAGCGGAGGTGTGTCTGCACACGTCGCTACGACGAGGTGGCTGCGGCTCCGCGGCGGATCGATCCCGGCTCGGAGCCGGCTCAGCCACATGACGGGTTGCCCCCGGTCCACGACGGGCCGGCTCTACGACGGGCCCGGCTCTACGACGGGCCCGGCTCTACGACGGGTCCGGCTCCACGACGGGGCCCCGCTCTACGACGGGCCCCCGCTCCACGACAAGCCCCCGCTCCACGACGAGCCCCCGCGCAACGACAGGGTGGGCTCCAAGCTCCAACCCCCGCAACCACGACAAAGGCCCCCCACCCCGGGGAAGGGGCGGAAGGGCCTTCGTCTTGGAAAGTCGGGCTCGGTCGGCGGTGGAGGCCGCCGGTGAGCCGGGTGCGCCGCACCCGCGTGGCGAACGCAGGCCGTGTGCGGCGCGGTGGTGCACCGGTCAGGGAGCGGAGAGAGGGGCCGCTGGGTCCCTGTCGGCAGGGTCGTGCAGGAGTGCAAGTGCAGAGGCAGCGGAGCTGCGCACTGCGAGTGCGGGGTCAAGGTCCGGATCCGGGCTCCGTGGAGGAGACGGGGCCCGGGAAGATCCCCGCGAAGGTCGGGTCAGCCCTGGAGGGTCGCGACCTTCTTCGCCAGCGCCGACTTCTTGTTGGCGGCGGCGTTCTTGTGGATGACACCCTTGCTGACGGCCTTGTCGAGCTTCTTGGCAGCCTCGGCCTGGGCGGCGGTGGCCTTCTGCAGGTCGCCGGCCTCGATGGCCTCACGGGTGCGACGGATCGAGGTCTTCAGAGCCGACTTGACAGCCTTGTTGCGCTGACGAGCCTTCTCGTTGGTCTTGATCCGCTTCATCTGGGACTTGATGTTCGCCACGAAAGAGCCTTTTCAGGTTCGTTGGAGTTTCGAGTTGCGCCGCGCACGAGAGAGGGCACGAAGCACAGTGGACCAGGCTACCAGCAGGGTCTACGGCCGCCCAAACCGGACCGGACCCGCTCCCCGGAGCCCCGCCCGAAGCCCCGCCCGGAGCTCCTTCCCCACAGGGCACACCCGCCCGAAGCCCCGCCCCGGAGCTCCCTGCGCCACGGGGCACACCCGCCCGAACCGGACCGGGGGCGTCGCTCATGGGACCATGGGGGGAGACGTCACATACCCGAGTCCCGCCTACCCGCGTTCACTGAATGGACCCTGCGTGCCCGCGACCCCTACGAACGTGCCGGAGCCGAGCCGTACCGATCCGGCCCTCCTCCGTAACTTCTGCATCATCGCGCACATCGACCACGGCAAGTCGACGCTCGCCGACCGGATGCTCCAGCTCACCGGTGTCGTCGACCAGCGGCAGATGCGCGCGCAGTACCTCGACCGCATGGACATCGAGCGCGAGCGCGGCATCACGATCAAGTCCCAGGCGGTCCGGCTGCCCTGGGCCCCCTCCGAGGGCGAAGAGGGAAGTGGCACGACCCACATCCTCAACATGATCGACACCCCCGGCCACGTCGACTTCACGTACGAGGTGTCGCGCTCCCTCGCCGCGTGCGAGGGGTGCATCCTCCTCGTCGACGCCGCCCAGGGCATCGAGGCCCAGACCCTCGCCAACCTCTACCTGGCGATGGAGCACGACCTCACGATCATCCCCGTCCTCAACAAGATCGACCTGCCGGCCGCGCAGCCCGAGAAGTTCGCCGCCGAGCTGGCCAACCTGGTCGGCTGCGAGCCCGAGGACGTGCTGAAGGTCTCCGCCAAGACCGGCGTCGGCGTGCCCGAGCTGCTCGACAAGGTCGTCCGCGAGGTGCCGGCCCCGGTCGGCGTCAAGGACGCCCCCGCCCGCGCGATGATCTTCGACTCCGTCTATGACGCCTACCGCGGCGTGGTGACGTACGTGAAGGTCGTCGACGGCACGCTCGGCAAGCGCGAGCGCATCAAGATGATGTCCACGGGCGCCGCGCACGAGCTGCTGGAGATCGGGACGAACTCGCCGGAGATGAAGCCGGCCGAGGGCCTCTCGGTCGGTGAGGTGGGCTACCTCATCACCGGCGTGAAGGACGTCCGGCAGTCCAAGGTGGGTGACACGATCACCCAGCTCTCCAAGGGTGCGGAGGAGCCGCTCGGCGGCTACAAGGACCCCAAGCCGATGGTGTTCTCGGGGCTGTACCCGCTCGACGGCTCGGACTACCCCGAGCTGCGCGACGCCCTCGACAAGCTCCAGCTCAACGACGCGGCGCTGGTCTACGAGCCGGAGACCTCCGCGGCGCTCGGCTTCGGTTTCCGCGTCGGCTTCCTCGGTCTGCTGCACCTGGAGGTGATCCGGGAGCGGCTGGAGCGCGAGTTCGGCCTGGACCTGATCGCCACCGCGCCCAACGTGGTCTACCGCGTGGACATGGAGGATGGCGCCGAGCACGAGGTCACCAACCCGAGCGAGTTCCCGAGCGGCAAGATCGACAAGGTGCACGAGCCCGTCGTCCGGGCCACGATCCTTGCGCCCAGCGAGTTCATCGGCGCGATCATGGAGCTGTGCCAGAACCGTCGCGGCAACCTGCTCGGCATGGACTACCTCTCCGAGGACCGCGTCGAGATCCGCTACACCCTCCCGCTCGCCGAGGTCGTCTTCGACTTCTTCGACCAGCTCAAGTCCAAGACCCGTGGCTACGCCTCGCTGGACTACGAGCCCACCGGCGAGCAGGTCGCCGACCTGGTGAAGGTCGACATCCTGCTGCACGGCGACAAGGTGGACGCGTTCTCCGCGATCACCCACAAGGACAAGGCCTACGCCTACGGTGTGCGGCTGGTCGCCAAGCTGCGCGAGCTGATCCCGCGGCAGAGCTTCGAGGTGCCGATCCAGGCGGCCATCGGCAGCCGGGTCATCGCCCGTGAGACGGTCCGCGCCATCCGCAAGGACGTCCTCGCCAAGTGCTACGGCGGTGACATCTCCCGTAAGCGGAAGCTGCTGGAGAAGCAGAAGGAAGGCAAGAAGCGGATGAAGATGGTCGGCAGCGTGGAGGTCCCGCAGGAGGCCTTCATCGCGGTGCTGTCCTCGGACTCCGACGGCGACGCCAAGGCGAAGAAGTGACCGCCGGGCAGTAGCCGCACAGCGGAAGAGGGGCGCCGGGTCCGGTACGGGACCCGGCGCCCCGCTTCGTCTCCATGGCCGTTCCCTGCCCCCCGAAGTCGTGGGCCCCTCATCGGGATGAATGCGGAGCGTGGCGTTCCGCGAGGGCGGGAACCGGGTGTGCCGGGTGTGGTCTGGTGGGTGTGATCGGCGCGGCTCGCAATCGGGCGATGCGCGTGCTACGTACACCTATCGCACTGGTCACAACGTGAACCAGTCGGTCGTAGCCCCTTACGTGTCGGCGCAACGCGCTCTAGTCTGATCACTGCTCAAAGGTTACTCGCGAGTCACCAGCAATGAAGCGGGCCCCGGAGGACGCCGTGACGGACACCCACACGCTGATCGAAAACCGGCCGCCTTCGGTGGCACACCTCTTCCTGGAGCGGGTCGCGGCCACTCCCGACATCGAGGCCTATCGCTATCCCGTCCCTCCCGCCTCGGGTCAGGGCCCGGACGACTGGAAGGCGCTCAGCTGGGCCGAGGCCGCCGACCGGGTCTACGCCGTGGCCGCCGGGCTGATCGCGCTGGGCGTGCGGCCCGAGGAGCGGGTCGCGCTGGCCGCCAACACCCGCGTGGAGTGGATCCTCGCCGACCTCGGCGTGCTGTGCTCCGGCGCCGCCACCACCACGGTCTACCCCAGCACCAACGCCGAGGAGACCGCGTACATCCTCGCCGACTCCGGCAGCCGGGTGCTGATCGCCGAGGACGCCGGCCAGCTCGCCAAGGCGCGGGAACGCCGCGCCGAGCTGCCCGACCTGGCGCATGTCATCGTCATCGACGCGGCCGCCGCCGAGGCGTCCCCCGAGGACCCCGAGGGGTGGGTGCTCAGCCTCGCCGACCTGGAGAAGCGCGGTCACGCCTATCTGGAGAAGCACCCGGAGTGCGTCAAGGAGCGGGTCGCCGCGCTGCGCGCCGACCAGCTGGCCACGCTGATCTACACGTCCGGTACCACCGGCCGTCCCAAGGGCGTGCAGCTGCCGCACGACTGCTGGGCGTACATGGCGCGGGCGATCCCGGCAACCGGCATGGTCACCGAGGAGGACGTGCAGTACCTCTGGCTGCCGCTGGCACACGTCTTCGGCAAGGTGCTCACCGCGGGCCAGATCGCGGCCGGCCATGTGATCGCGGTGGACGGCCGGGTCGACAAGATCATCGAGAATCTGCCGGTCGTCCGGCCCACGTACATGGCCGCCGTCCCGCGGATCTTCGAGAAGGTCTACAACGGCGTCGCGGCCAAGGCCCGGCAGGGCGGCGGGGCCAAGTACAAGATCTTCCAGTGGGCGGCCGAGGTGGCCCGCGAGTACGCCAAGGTCTCGCAGGACAACTTCCGCCGCACCGGCAACGCCTCCGTGCCGTTCGCGCTCGCCGCCAAGCACAAGATCGCCGACGCCCTCGTCTACGCCAAGCTGCGGGACGCCTTCGGCGGGCGGCTGCGCGCCGCGGTCTCCGGCTCGGCCGCGCTCTCTCCGGAGATCGGCTACTTCTTCTCCGGCGCCGGCATCCACATCCTGGAGGGCTACGGCCTGACGGAATCCAGCGCGGCCAGCTTCGTCAACCCCGGCGAGGCGTACCGCACCGGCACGGTCGGCAAGCCGCTGCCCGGCACCGAGGTCCGGATCGCCGAGGACGGCGAGATCCTGCTGCGCGGCCCCGGCATCATGCAGGGCTACCACGGCCTGCCGGACAAGACCGCCGAGGTCCTGGAGGAGGACGGCTGGTTCCACACCGGCGACATCGGCGAGCTCTCCCCGGACGGCTACCTGCGGATCACCGACCGCAAGAAGGACCTGATCAAGACCTCGGGCGGCAAGTACATCGCGCCCGCCGAGGTGGAGGGCCAGTTCAAGGCGGTCTGTCCGTTCGTCTCCAACGTCCTGGTGCACGGCGCCAACCGGAACTTCTGCACCGCGCTGATCGCCCTCGACGAGCCGACGATCATGGGCTGGGCCGCGGAACACGGCCTGGCCGGCAAGACGTACGCCGAGGTCGTCGCGACCGACCAGGTCCGCGAGCTGGTCGACGGCTACGTCGAGCGGGTCAACGAGGGGCTGCAGCGCTGGCAGCAGATCCGCAAGTTCCGGCTGCTGCCGCGCGACCTGGACATCGAGCACGGTGAGGTCACCCCGAGCCTCAAGATCAAGCGGCCGGTGGTGGAGCGGGCGTTCAAGGACCTGCTGGACGAGATGTACGCGGGCACCCGGGAGGCGTAACCACCCGCCGCGCCGTCCCCGGCCGGCGTGCGGGGTGGGCCACGGGCCTGCCCCGCACCACGGCCGTGGCGCCACGGCACCGCGGCGCCGCGGCCGCCACCCGCCCCGCCCGGCCAACTCCTCCGGCGTGTCAGCCGAATTGGCTGCTCTGACCGTCCACTTCCGTGACTCACTGCTTATGGCTGCGCTCTTTCTGTCACTCTGTCGGTGGCGCATCCGGCGCTGCAGCGGAGCTGTTCGGGAGTTGCTCAATGAGGACGACAACTTCGTCTCCACGGGACGACGTCACGGCGACGCGCACGACGACGGCCGGCCCCGGGCTCCCCGCCGCGCGCACCCGGCGGGCCGGTCTGCCCGGGGACCCGCAGGCCGCGGCCGCCGCCCGGCGGTGCGTCCGGTCCGCCTTCGACGAGTGGGCGGCCCAGCGGCTGCCCGGCACCGAGCGGTTCACCGACCGGCTCACCGACGAAGCGGTGCTGCTGGTGAGCGAGTTGGTGACGAACGCGGTGGTGCACGCGGGCACCACCATCGAGCTGAGCTGCCGGCTGGACCCCGCCGCGGAACCGGAGCCGGGCCCCGGACCGGACCCGGACGACGCCCCCGCGCCCGCCGTCGTCATCGAGGTCTCCGACCGCCACCCCACCCAGCCGATCCGTGCTCGTGACGAGACCGCCCGGAACGAGAGCGGCGGCCACGGCCTCCAGCTGATCAGCGCGGTCGCCGAATCCTGGGGCATCACCTACCGCCGCGACCGGAAGACCGTGTGGTTCCGGCTGCCGCTGCCCGCCCCGGAGGCCGCCGCCCGCCCGCTGCCGGAGCCCGCGTACGAGGAGACGCCGTACGAAGGGGCGCGGTACGAGGGGGCGTCCCATGAGGGGGCGCGGTACGAGGGGGCTCCCCATGAGGGAGCGCGTCACCAGGGGGCGCCCTACGACCCCCCGCCCTCGCACGCCGCCGACGATCCCGCGGCCCCGTACGACGACGCCGCGGCCGCGTACGCCGACGAGGTGCTCCAGCGCGGGCTGCGGGCCGCCGAACTCCTCGCCCCGGCACCCCGCCGCGCCGACCGCCAGGAACTCGACGCCGACCGGGTCGACAACGGCGCGCTGTCCTTCCTCGCCGAGGCCTCCGACCTGCTCTCCGGCCAGCTCGACGCCGATCAGGTCGCCGCGCTCGCCGCCCAGCTGATCGTGCCGCGGCTCGCCGACTGGTGCGCGGTGTGGCTCCACGACGGAGACGGCGGCGCCCCCGGCCGGGGCATCGCGACCGGCGGCGACGAACAGCGGCTGGCCCGCGTCTGGCACAGCTGCGAGAGCCGGATCGACACCCTGCGCGCCGCGCTGGAGAAACAGCCGCCGGACTTCTGGGGCGACGCCCCGCCGGGCGCCGCACCCGCCGCCGTCCCCTGGCCCTGGCCGCACGACCCGGACGGCGAGGACCAGGACCACGACCACCCGGACGCCGACCGCCCGGGCGACGGTCCCCCGGGCGGGCACGGCCTGCCGGAGCTGCCGGAGCTGCCGGGCCACGCGCTGCCGGACCTGCCGGGCCACGTCCTGCCGGCCTACGCCCTCCCGGGCGGCGAGCGCCCCGACGGCGACCGGCCGGGCGGTGCCGCGCTCGCCTGCCCCCTGGTCGCCGGCGGCCGCCGGCTGGGCACGCTGCTGCTCGGCCGCGGCGGCCTGCCGCGCTTCCCCGACGAGGTCGTCGGGCTGATCGAGGACCTGGGCCGCCGGGTCGCCCGCGCGGTGGCCACCGCCCGGGCCTACAGCCGCCAGGAGCGCATCAGCCAGGTCCTGCAGCGCCGGCTGCTGCCCCGGGGCCGGGCGCAGGTGCCCGGCGTGGCGTCCGCGGTGGTCTACGAGCCGCGCGAGGGCGCCTGGGCGGGCGGCGACTTCTGGGACCTCTTCGACGCCGGCGACGGCCGCTGGTGCTTCGCGCTCGGCGACGTCTGCGGCAGCGGCCCGGAGGCGGCCGCGGTGACCGGCCTGGCCCGGCCGGTGCTGCGGCTGCTGGCCCGGGACGGCTTCGGCGTCGCCGAGGTGCTCGACCGGCTCAACAAGACCATGGCCCGGGAGGCCGCGGACTCGGTCGCGGCGGTCGCCGCGGCGGTGGCGGCGGCCGGAGCCGGCGCCGAGGCACCGGTGGAGATCCGCGAGGAGGGCGAACAGGCCCGCTTCCTCTCGCTGCTCTACGGCGAGATCGCCCCGTACCCGGGCGGGGCCGGCGGCGCCCGCTGCACCCTCGCCAGCGCCGGCCACCCGCTCCCGCTGGTGCTGGGCACGGACGGCGCGGTCCGCACGGTCGCGGCACCGCAGATGCTGCTGGGCGTCGTCGAGGACGCGGCGTACGTGAGCGAATCGTTCGACCTGCGCCCGGGGGAGACCCTGCTGTGCGTCACCGACGGGGTCACCGAGCGGCGCTCGGGCGGGCGGCTGTTCGACGACGAGGACGGCCTGGCCACCGCCCTCGCCGCGGGCGCCGGACTGGGCGCCACCGCCCTCGCCGACCACATCCGCCACACCGTGCACGCCTTCGCCCCCGACCCGCCCGACGACGACCTGGCCCTGCTCGTCCTCCAGGCGGCGGGCGGCCCGGCGTAGGCACCACCGGGGCCTACGGGGCGCCCGCCGCCCGCGCGCGAACCGCGCTGTCGGTGCGATGACGGACAATGGTTCCCATGCCTTCCGCACTGCCTGATGGTGAGCCGATGCCCGACGACGGGGCGCTGCCCGGTCATGCGCTGGCGGCGGCGGCCGGCCGGCCCCTCGGCTTCTATCTGCACGTGCCGTACTGCGCCACCCGCTGCGGCTACTGCGACTTCAACACCTACACCGCGAGCGAGCTGCGCGGCTCCGGCGGGGCGCTGGCCTCCCGCGACAACTACGCCGACACCGTCGTGGAGGAGATCCGGCTGGCCCGCAAGGTCCTCGGCGACGACCCCCGCCCGGTCGAGACGGTCTTCGTCGGCGGCGGCACCCCGACCCTCCTCCCGGCCGCCGACCTGGGCCGGATGCTCGCCGCCATCCGGGAGGAATTCGGCCTGGCCCCTGGCGCCGAGATCACCACCGAGGCCAACCCCGACTCCGTCGACCCGCGCTACCTCTCCGAGCTGCGCGCGGCCGGCTACAACCGGGTCTCCTTCGGCATGCAGAGCGCCCGGCAGCACGTCCTGAAGATCCTCGACCGCACGCACACCCCCGGCCGCCCCGAGGCCTGCGTCGGCGAGGCCCGCGCCGCCGGTTTCGAGCACGTCAACCTCGACCTGATCTACGGCACCCCCGGCGAGTCCGACGACGACTGGCGGGCCTCGCTCGACGCCGCGCTCGGCGCCGGCCCCGACCACATCTCCGCCTACGCCCTGATCGTCGAGGAGGGCACCCAGCTGGCCCGCCGGATCCGCCGCGGCGAGGTCCCGATGACCGACGACGACGAGCACGCCGACCGCTACCTCATCGCCGAGGAGCGGCTCACCGCGGCCGGCTTCTCCTGGTACGAGGTCTCCAACTGGGCCACCACCGAAGCCGCCCGCTGCCGCCACAACGAGCTGTACTGGACCGGCGCCGACTGGTGGGGCGCCGGCCCCGGGGCGCACAGCCACGTCGGCGGCGTCCGCTGGTGGAACGTGAAGCACCCCGGCGCGTACGCCCAGGCCCTGGGCGAGGGCCGCTCCCCGGGCGCGGGCCGCGAGATCCTCGCCGACGAGGACCGCCGGGTGGAACGCATCCTGCTCGAACTGCGCCTCGCGGACGGCTGCCCGCTGGACCTCCTCGCCCCGGCGGGCGCCCGGGCGGCCGAGCGGGCACGGGCCGACGGCCTGCTGCAGGCGGGGCCCTACGAGGAGGGCCGGGCCGTCCTGACACTCCGCGGGCGGCTGCTGGCCGACGCGGTGGTGCGGGATCTGGTGGACTGATCACTCGACGGAGTGATCACGCCCCCGGACCCGGCTGCCGGATCGCGCCCGCTCCTTGCCTGCCGACAACACATCGGCAGGCAAGGGCAGTTGGGCGGTGGGTCGCAAGTCAAACGGCATCGCCGACCGTAACGAAGTCGATCAGCTCCTCCACCCTCCCCAGCAGCGCCGGCTCCAGGTCCCTGTAGGACCGCACGCACGACAGGATCCGCTGCCACGCCGCGCCGGTGTTCTCCGGCCAGCCCAGCGCCCGGCACACGCCCGTCTTCCAGTCCTGCCCGCGCGGCACCGACGGCCAGGCCGGAATGCCCACCGAGGACGGCTTCACCGCCTCCCACACGTCGATGTACGGGTGGCCTACGACGAGCGCGTGCTCGCCCGTCACCTCGGCCGCGATCCGGGACTCCTTCGAGCCCGGTACGAGGTGGTCCACCAGCACCCCCAGCCGGGCGTCCGGCCCCGGCGCGAAGCTCCGGACGATCGCCGGGAGGTCGTCGACGCCCTCCAGGTACTCCACGACGACGCCCTCGATGCGCAGATCGTCGCCCCAGACCCGCTCGACGAGCTCCGCGTCGTGCCGGCCCTCCACGTAAATGCGCCCGGCGCGCGCGACCCGGGCGCGGGCGCCGGGGACGGCGAGTGAACCCGACGCCGTACGGGCCGGGCCGCTCGGGGCCGGCCGGTTCCGCGGGCGGACGAGCGTGACGACCTTGCCCTCCAGCAGGAAGCCGCGCGGGACCATCGGGAAGACCCGGTGCTTGCCGAAGCGGTCCTCCAGGGTGACCGTCGGGCCCTCGGCGGTCTTCTCACAGCGGATCACCGCCCCGCAGAAGCCCGTGGCGACCTCCTCGACGACGAGATCGGGCTCGGCCGGGACCTCCGGCGCGGGCCGCTGCTTCTTCCAGGGCGGGGTGAGGTCGGGGCTGTAGCGCTTGCTCTGCATGGGCCTTTTCTATCGGGAGGACGGAGTGCGGGAGACGTTCTGCCCGGGAACCCGGGAGACGTTCTGCCCGGGAAACGGCGCAGCCGGGTCAGGAGGACGGCGGGACGCCGAAGCGGGCCGCCAGGGCGTCGCGCTGGGCGCGGACGAAGGCGGCGTCCACCACGGCGCCGTGGCCGGGCACGTACCGCGCGTCGTCGCCGCCGAGCGCCAGCAGCCGGTCCAGCGCGGCGGGCCACTGCCGGGGCAGCGCGTCGGGGCCGGCGCTCGGCTCGCCGGACTCCTCGACCAGGTCGCCGCAGAAGACGATCTCCGGGTCGCCGTGCCGGCCCGGCACCAGGACGGCCAGGTCGTGGGCGGTGTGGCCGGGCCCGACGTTGGCGAGCAGCACCTGCCGGTCGCCGAGCTCGACGGTCAGCTGGCCGTGGACGTGGTGGTGCGGGGTGACCAGCAGATCGGCGGCCTCCGCGGCCGCGTCCCGGTCGACGCCGTGCCGGACGGCGTCGTGCCGCAGCGCGTCCTTGTCGCGGCGGAACAGCTCGGCGAGACCGGCCGCGCCGAACACCGCCACACCCGCGAAGGCGGCGGTGCCCAGCACATGGTCGAAGTGCGGATGGGTGAGCGCGACATGCGTCACTTCCCGGCCCAGCACCCCGCGGACCGACCGGCGCAGGTCCGCGCCGTCGCGCAGGGTCGCGCCGGTGTCGACGATCATGACGCCGGCCGACCCGGCGATCACGCCCACGGTCTCGTCCCAGCCCGGCATACGGCGCCTGGCGACACCTTCACCGAGCCGTTCCCACCCGGCCTCTTCCCAAGCTGTGCGCATACCGAGACGCTAGCTCCATCGCGATAGCGTTGCCCGGCAGATCGCCCGAACACGGTCATCGGGTGCGTGCTCCGTGCGGCCGCCCTTGCCGTGGTCGTGCTACCCGGCCGTACACTGGCTCAGGGTCTGGCACTCGGCCCGGGTGAGTGCCAGGAGACAGACGAGACGGCGACGGCCGGCTGGAGGTGCGCGGGATGCTCAGTGAACGCAGGCTCGAAGTGCTGCGCGCCATCGTCCAGGACTACGTCGGGACGGAGGAGCCGGTCGGCTCCAAGGCACTCACGGAACGCCACCAGCTCGGGGTCTCCCCGGCGACCGTCCGCAACGACATGGCGGCCCTGGAGGAAGAGGGCTTCATCGCCCAGCCGCACACCAGCGCCGGGCGGATCCCGACCGACAAGGGCTACCGCCTCTTCGTCGACAAGCTGGCCGGCGTGAAGCCGCTGTCCAGCCCCGAGCGGCGGGCGATCCAGAACTTCCTCGACGGCGCGGTCGACCTCGACGACGTCGTGGGGCGCACGGTCCGGTTGCTGGCGCAGCTGACCCGGCAGGTCGCGGTCGTGCAGTACCCGTCCCTGACGCGGTCCACGGTGCGGCACGTCGAGCTGCTGGCGCTGGCCCCGGCCCGGCTGATGCTCGTCCTGATCACCGACACCGGACGGGTCGAGCAGCGGCTCATCGACTGCCAGACGCCGTTCGCCGAGACCTCGCTGGCCGACCTGCGGGCGCGGCTGAACAGCCGGGTCGTGGGACGCCGTTTCACGGATGTGCCCCAGTTGGTGCAGGATCTCCCGGAGTCCTTCGAGCAGGACGACCGCGGCACGGTCTCGACAGTGCTGTCGGTGTTGCTGGAAACTCTGGTGGAGGAGACCGAAGAGCGGCTGATGATCGGCGGTACCGCCAATCTCACGCGCTTCGGGCACGACTTCCCGTTGACCATCCGTCCGGTGCTGGAGGCGCTCGAGGAGCATGTGGTGATGCTCAAGCTCCTCGGCGAAGCCAAGGACTCGGGCATGACCGTACGCATCGGGCATGAGAATGCCCACGAAGGCCTGACGTCCACATCGGTCGTCACGGTCGGCTACGGTTCGGGCGACGAGGCAGTCGCCAAACTCGGCGTGGTCGGACCGACCCGCATGGACTACCCCGGAACGATGGGAGCGGTACGCGCAGTGGCACGTTACGTCGGACAAATCCTCGCGGAGTCGTAAGTGGCCACGGATTACTACTCGGTCCTCGGCATCAGCCGTGACGCCTCGCAGGACCAGATCAAGAAGGCCTTCCGCCGGCTGGCGCGCGAGCTGCACCCGGACGTGAACCCGGACCCGAAGACCCAGGAGCGGTTCAAGGAGATCAACGCCGCTTACGAGGTCCTGTCGGATCCGCAGAAGAAGCAGGTCTACGACCTCGGCGGCGACCCGCTCTCGCAGTCCGGTGGCGCCGGTGGCGCGGGCGGCTTCGGTGCCGGCTTCGGCAACTTCTCCGACATCATGGACGCGTTCTTCGGCACCGCCTCGCAGCGCGGTCCGCGGTCGCGCACCCGCCGCGGCCAGGACGCCATGATCCGGCTCGACGTCGAGCTGAACGAGGCGGCCTTCGGCACGACCAAGGACATCCAGGTCGACACCGCCGTGGTGTGCACGACCTGCAGCGGCGAGGGCGCCGCCCCCGGCACGTCGGCGCAGACCTGTGACATGTGCCGCGGCCGCGGTGAGGTCTCGCAGGTCACCCGGTCCTTCCTGGGCCAGGTCATGACGTCCCGCCCCTGCCCGCAGTGCCAGGGCTTCGGCACGGTCGTGCCGACGCCGTGCCCGGAGTGCGCGGGCGACGGCCGGATCCGCTCCCGCCGTACGCTGACCGTCAAGATCCCGGCCGGTGTCGACAACGGCACCCGGATCCAGCTCGCCGGCGAGGGCGAGGTCGGCCCCGGCGGCGGCCCGGCCGGCGACCTCTACGTCGAGATCCACGAGCTGCCGCACCCGGTCTTCCAGCGGCGCGGCGACGATCTGCACTGCACGGTCACCATCCCGATGACGGCGGCGGCGCTGGGCACGAAGTGCCCGCTGGAGACGCTGGACGGGGTGGAGGAGATCGACGTCCGGCCCGGTACGCAGTCCGGCCAGTCGATCCCGCTGCACCAGCGCGGCGTGACCCATCTGCGCGGCAACGGCCGGGGCGACCTGATCGTCCACGTCGAGGTCCAGACCCCGACCAAGCTCGACCCGGAGCAGGAGGAGCTGCTGCGGCGGCTCGCCAAGCTGCGCGGCGAGGAACGCCCCACGGGCCAGTTCCAGCCGGGCCAGCAGGGGCTGTTCTCCCGCCTGAAGGACGCGTTCAACGGCCGTTAGGACGGGCGCCAGCCACGTGGAGCGGACGTGAGCCACGTGGAGCGGACGTGAGCCACGTGGAGCGGACGTGAGCCACGTGGAGCGGACGTGAGCCACGTGGAGCGGACGTAGCCACGAACGACGGGGTGCCCGGCGGGAATATCCGCCGGGCACCTCGCCGTTGTGGCCCCGCAGGGGGCGCTCGTGTCCCCTACGGGATCCGTTCGCCCCACCCCTAAGGCCCCGCCCTCACCCTTAAGGCTTTGAGCCCCTCCCCATGCCGCCCCCGCCCCGCGCATGCCGCCCCCGGCCCCGTCCCCCGGCCCCCTCTCCCGCCGAGCCCCTGATGCGGGGCGCCGCCACATCCCGTGACACGATGTGGTCATGCCCAGCGCACTGACCGATCTCTGCCGCTATCCGATCGTGCAGGCCCCCATGGCGGGCGGCGGCTCCGGACCCGAACTCGCCGCCGCCGTCTGTGGCGCCGGTGGTCTCGGCTTCCTCGCCGCCGGCTACAAAACCGCCGACGGCATGTACCAGGAGATCAAACAGCTGCGGTCGCTGACCGACCGGCCGTTCGGCGTCAACCTCTTCATGCCGCAGCCGTCGCTCGCCGATCACTCCGCCGTCGAGGCGTACCGCGAGCAGCTCGCCGGCGAGGCCACGTGGTACGAGACCGAGCTCGGCGACACCGACGAGCCCACCGACGACGGCTACGAGGCCAAGCTCGCGATCCTGCGCGAGGACCCGGTGCCGGTGGTGTCGTTCACCTTCGGCTGCCCCTCCCGCGCGGTCCTCGACGCCTTCGCCAGGGTCGGCACGTACACCATCGTCACGGCCACCACGGCGGCCGAGGCGCAGGCCGCGCAGTGGTCGGGCGCGGACGCCGTCTGTGTGCAGGGCGTGGAGGCGGGCGGCCACCAGGGCACCCACCGCGACGACCCGCACGCCGACGGGACCGGCGCCGGGCTGGGCCTGCTGGCGCTGCTCGGACAGGTCCGGGAGGCCGTGCAGATCCCGGTGATCGCCGCGGGCGGGCTGATGCGCGGGGCGCAGATCGCGGCGGTGCTGGCCGCCGGGGCGACCATGGCGCAGCTCGGCACCGCCTTCCTCGCCACCCCGGAGTCGGGCGCCAATCCGCTGCACAAGCAGGCGCTGACCAATCCCCTCTTCACCCATACGGAGCTGACCCGGGCGTTCTCCGGACGGCCGGCCCGCGGCCTGGTGAACCGCTTCATGCGGGAGCACGGCCCGTACGCACCGGCCGCCTACCCCGCCGTCCACTACCTCACCTCCACGGTCCGCAAGGCGGCGGCCAAGGCCGGCGACGCGCAGGGCCTGAACCTGTGGGCCGGTCAGGGGCACCGGCTGGCCCGGGAGCTGCCGGCCGCCCGGCTGGTGGAGGTCCTCGCGGCCGAACTCGACGCGGCCCGCGCCGGGTTGGGCCTCACGGGGAGCACGGAATCCGGGGACGGACGTACGGGACCCGGTGACGCACCGGCCGCCGGGGGCGCCGCATGACCGCGCCCGTATTCCTCGTCGAGTCGCTCGCGCACGTACGGGCGGGCGGCACGGTCACCGTCGACGGGCCGGAGGGCCGGCACGCGGTGTCGGTGCGCCGGCTGCGGGTCGGCGAGGAGGTCGTCCTGACGGACGGTCAGGGGACCGGCGCCCACGGCACGGTGGCCGCCGCCGAGGGCAAGGACCGGCTGACCGTCGCGGTCGCCGAACTGCGCACCGAGGAGGCGCCGGACCCGACCATCACGGTCGTCCAGGCGCTCCCCAAGGGCGACCGGGGCGAACTGGCCGTCGAGACCATGACCGAGACCGGGGTGGACGCCATCGTGCCCTGGCCGGCGGCGCGTTGCGTCACCCAGTGGAAGGGCGAGCGGGCCGCCAAGGCGCTGGGCAAGTGGCGGGCCACGGCCCGTGAGGCGGGCAAGCAGTCCCGCCGGCTGACCTTCCCGGAGGTCGCGGACCCGCTGTCCACCAAGCAGGTGGCCGCCCTGCTCGCCGACGCCGACTTCGCGGCCGTGCTCCACGAGGAGGGCAGCGCCCCGCTCGCCACCGCGGAGCTCCCGGCCACCGGCCGGATCGTGCTGGTCGTCGGGCCCGAGGGCGGCGTCTCCCCGGAGGAGCTGGCCCTCTTCGCCGAGGCCGGCGCCAAGCCGTACCGCCTGGGCCGGACCGTCCTGCGCACCTCCACGGCCGGCACCGCGGCCACCGCCCTCCTGCTGGGCCGCACCGGACGCTGGGGCTGAGCCCGCCCCGACCGCGGCATCCGAGCCCGCCGCACCGCGGCCGCCCCTCCACGCAACGGTGCGCCGACCGGCCTCAACGACCCGTCGGCGCACCGCCGTTCACGAGCGGAAGGCCGACCGCCACGAGCGGCCGGCCGGCCGCCCGTCAGCTCAGCAGCTCGGCCGCCAGCGTGATGTTCTTGACGCCGGCCAGCGCCTGGCTCACCGGGCAGTTCTTCTTGGCGTCCTCGGCCGCGGCCTGGAAGTCCGCCTCGGACAGGCCGGGGACCCGGGCCTTGACGGTCAGCGCGATCGCGGTGATGCCCTCACCGGGCTGGAAGGTGACGTCGGCCTGGGTGTCCAGGGCCTCGACGGTGAAGCCCTTGCCCGCCAGGCCGTGCGAGAAGGCCATGGAGTAGCAGGACGAGTGGGCCGCCGCGATCAGCTCCTCGGGGCTGGTCACGCCGTTCGGCTGCTCCGCGCGGGCGGGCCAGTTCACGTCGTACGTACCGACCTTGGAGGACTCCAGGGCGACGGTGCCCTTGCCCTCCAGGAGGTTGCCTTCCCAGTGGGTCTTGGCGGTGCGCGTGGTTGCCATGGTGCATAACTCCCGGTTGTGGGCGAAAGCGATCAAGGACAGCTTAGTGATCCCGGTCCCCCCGTCGCTGCGACGCCCCACACGGCTCGCCCGGTAGCATCCGAGGCCGTGCGCACCGTGCGTACGAGGGATGAGCTGGGAGGAGCCAACGGTGGCGGGAGAACCGCAGGCCGATTGCCTGTTCTGCAAGATCGTGGCCGGGGAGGTGCCGGCGACCATCGTCCGCGAGACCGAGACCACCGTCGCGTTCCGCGACATCAACCCCCAGGCCCCGACGCACGTCCTGATCATCCCCAAGGTGCACCACCCGGACGCCGCGGCCCTCGCCGCCGCCGAACCGCAGGTCGTCGCCGACATAATGCGCGAGGCCCGGGAGGTCGCCGCCGGGGACGGGGTCGAGGACACCGGCTACCGGGTGGTCTTCAACACCGGCTCCGGCGCGGGCCAGACCGTCTTCCACGCCCATCTGCACGTCCTCGGCGGCCGCGGCCTCCAGTGGCCCCCCGGGTAACCAGCCATGTCCGTACGTGAACTGGTCGTCCTCGGTACCGCCAGCCAGGTCCCCACCCGGCACCGCAACCACAACGGCTATCTGCTGCGGTGGGACGGCCAGGGGCTGCTCTTCGACCCCGGCGAGGGGACGCAGCGCCAGATGCTGCGCGCCGGGGTCGCGGCCCACGACCTCAACCGGATCTGCATCACCCACTTCCACGGCGACCACTCGCTCGGGCTCGCCGGGGTGATCCAGCGGATCAACCTCGACCGGGTGCCCCACCCGGTCACCGCCCACTTCCCGGCCAGTGGCCAGCACTTCTTCGAGCGGCTGCGCTACGCGACCGCCTACCGCGAGACCGTCCGGCTGGTCGAGCGGCCGGTCGCGGCCGACGGGGAGCTGGACCGCTGCGCCGCGTACGTCCTGGAGGCGCGGCGGCTGTCGCACCCGGTCGAGTCGTACGGCTACCGGCTCGTGGAGCCGGATGCGCGCCGGATGCTGCCGGAGCGGCTGGCGGAGCACGGCATCACCGGGCCGGACGTCGGGCGCCTCCAGCGGGAGGGCGAGCTGAACGGCGTCACCCTGGACGAGGTGAGCGAGCGCCGCCCCGGCCAGCGGTTCGCGTTCGTGATGGACACCCGGATGTGCGAGGGCGTCGAGGCGCTCGCACAGGGCGTGGACATGCTCGCCATCGAGTCCACGTTCCTGGATGATGATGCCCAACTGGCCGCCGATCACGGTCACTTGACGGCCGGCCAGGCCGGCGCGGTGGCGGTGCGGGCCGGGGTGCGGCATCTGGTGCTGACGCACTTCTCGCAGCGTTACGACGACCCCGCGGAGTTCGCGCGGCAGGCCCGCGCCGCGGGCTACGACGGTGAGCTGACCATCGCCAAGGACCTCATGCGGGTGCCCGTGCCCAAGCGACGCTGAGCACGGGCTCCACGGGCCCGTCGTGACGGTATTCGACGTCGGCCGTCACGACGAGCCTGTGCCGTTACGGCAGGTAGTACATCGGGTTCGGCAGCTTGAACGTGCGGTTGGCGTAGCCGCCCTGCAGATCGCTGTACTGGTCGCCGAAGTTGGCGACGATGTCGTAGCCCAGGGACTCGATGTGCTTGCGGGTGCCGGACTTGTACTCGACGGTCGTGCAGGCGCTGCCGCAGGGCAGGTAGGCGGGCGGGTGCTCCTTGTCCTTCAGGTAGACGTGCGTCCGGTCCAGCGGCACGTCGTAGCCCACGTTCTTGAGGTTGCGCACGCTCCAGTCGCGCTGGGCCTCCTTGCGGCCGGTGATGAAGAAGACCTCGGCGCCCTTGTCGCGGGCCCGGTCGACCAGCCGGTTCATGCCGAAGACCGGGTCCATGTCGGTGTGCTCCAGGTACTTGTCCTGGCTCTGCGGGGTGAAGGCGAAGCCGACCTGGAGCTCGTAGTTGTACGTGAGCAGGGTGGTGTCGTCCATGTCGAGGACGATGGCGGGCTTGGCCTTCTTGCCGGCCCGGGCCTGGCGGGCGAGCGCCTTGTCCAGGTAGGTGCGGGCCTTGGCCTCGATGCCGCGGACCTGGCGGGCGTAGTTGCTGTGCGGGGAGGCGTAGTGCTCGCCGTCGGCCGTGACCGTGTCGCCGTAGTACGCCTTGATCTTGTCCTGGACCTGCGTGAGGTTGGGGATCTCCTTGTCGGTCCGCGGGACGGAGTGCTCGGCGGTGGCCTGGCCGACGCCGAAGACGGCGGTGCCGGCGACGAGGGCGGCGACCGTCGCGGCACCGAGGCGGGCGCGGCGCGACAGGACGGGGCGGAGGCGACCGGAGCGGAAGCGGTCGGGACGGGGCATGCGCGGCTCCTCTTGGAGAAACGGGGTGGTGGGTCCCAGGACTCCGAGGGGCTGACGACCCCTCATTCCTTGGTCTACGCGCGGAGATTCAACCCTTGGTGGGAAATTCCCGCAAGGGGTGGGGTATTGACGGCCCGCAGGGGTCTCCGTAGCCTCCACCTGCATGTGTGGATGCTGTTTATATGTGTGAATAGCATGTCGCTGCCGACCGCGGCACCGGCCCCGTCACGACCATGCCACCGGCCCCGTCACCGACCGTGCCACCGATTCCGGCCGCGGGCCGGTCGTACCCCGTAGGAGCCCCGGATGACCGACGCCCCGCACCCCCTCGCCATCGCCGAGATCCGGCTCACCCCGATCCTGGTGGCCGACCCCCCGCTGCTCAACACCCAGGGCGTACACCAGCCGTACACCCCGCGGCTGATCATCGAGCTGGTCACCGAGGGCGGGGTCACCGGGCTCGGCGAGACCTACGGGGACACCGGCTATCTCGACCTGGCCCGGCCGCTGGCCGCGGCGCTGATCGGCCGGCGGGTCACGGACCTGAACGGACTGCCCGCGCTCGCCGCCGAGGTGTGCGGGGACTCACCGGACGCCACCGGCGGCGACGCGGTGCACGCCGGCGGGCTGCGCGGCGTCCGGACCGCCGAGAAGCTGCGCCTGTCGGTCCTCTCCGGCTTCGAGGTCGCCTGCCTGGACGCCTGGGGGAGGGCCGCCGGACTGCCGGTCCACGCCCTGCTCGGCGGCAAGCTCCGGGACCGCGTGGAATACGGCGCGTACCTCTTCCACCGGTGGGCCGAACACCCCGGCGGCCGCGGCGAACGGGACGACTGGGGCGCGGCACTCGACCCGGCCGGGGTGGTGGCCCAGGCCCGCCGGTTCGCGGACACCTACGGCTTCACCTCCTTCAAGCTCAAGGGCGGCGTCTTCGAGCCCGCGCGGGAGGTCGCCGCGATCCGCGCGCTGGCCGCCGCGTTCCCCGGCCGGCCGCTGCGGCTCGACCCCAACGGCGCCTGGAGCACGGCCACTTCGCTGCGGGTCGCGGACGAGCTGGCGGACGTCCTGGAGTACCTGGAGGACCCGGCCGGCGGGACCGCGCGGATGGCGGAGGTGGCGGCCGGCACCCGCGTACCGCTGGCCACCAACATGTGCGTGACGACCTTCGACGAGATCGCCGAGGCGTTCCGCCGCCGCGCCGTCCAGGTGGTGCTCTGCGACCACCACTACTGGGGCGGGCTGCGCGCCACCCGCGAACTGGCCGCCGTCTGCCGGACCTTCGGCGTCGGCCTGTCCATGCACTCCAACACCCACCTGGGCATCAGCCTGGCCGCGATGACCCAGGTGGCGGCGACCGTGCCGAACCTCCACCATGCCTGCGACACCCACTACCCGTGGCAGGCCGAGGACGTCCTCACCGAGCGGATCGCGATCCGCGACGGTCAGGTCGACGTCGGCGACGCCCCCGGCCTCGGCGTCACCCTCGACCGGGACCGGCTCGCCGCGCTGCACCGCCGCTGGCTGGCCGACGACGGCGGCCTGCGCGACCGCGACGACGCCGCCGCCATGCGCTGCGCCGACCCGGACTGGACCGTCCCGGCCGTCCCGCGCTGGTGACCGTGGCCGCCGGCGGGCCGGACCGGCGGCCGTACCCGGTCGCCGCCCGCCGGGGATCATGAACCCGGCCGTGGTCCTGTGCGCGGTCGCCCGGCACGCGTACGGTGAGGCACGGCTCAGTGGCAGCACGCCACAGTGGTCCCGTAGCGATCTTTGAAAGGGGCTGTTCCGATGGCACAGGAAGTGCGCGGCGTGATCGCGCCGGGGAAGAACGAACCGGTCCGGCTGGAGACGATCCTGGTGCCGGACCCGGGTCCCGGCGAGGCCGTGGTGAAGATCCAGGCGTGCGGGGTGTGCCACACCGATCTGCACTACAAGCAGGGCGGCATCAACGACGAGTTCCCGTTCCTGCTCGGCCACGAGGCGTCCGGCGTCGTGGAGTCGGTCGGCGCCGGGGTCACCGACGTTGCGCCGGGGGACTTCGTCATCCTCAACTGGCGTGCGGTGTGCGGCCAGTGCCGGGCCTGTCTGCGCGGCCGCCCCCAATACTGTTTCGACACCCACAACGCCCGCCAGAAGATGACGCTGAAGGACGGCACGGAGCTGACGCCGGCGCTCGGCATCGGCGCCTTCGCCGACAAGACGCTGGTCGCCGCGGGGCAGTGCACCAAGGTCGACCCGGAGGTGTCGCCCGCGGTGGCCGGCCTGCTGGGCTGCGGGGTGATGGCCGGCATCGGCGCCGCGATCAACACCGGCGGGGTCACCCGCGGCGACTCGGTCGCGGTCATCGGCTGCGGCGGGGTCGGCGACGCGGCCGTGGCCGGCGCCCGGCTGGCCGGCGCGGCCCGGATCATCGCCGTCGACATCGACGACCGCAAGCTGGACATCGCGCGCACCATGGGCGCCACCCACACCGTCAACTCCCGTACCACCGACCCCGTCGAGGCGATCCGCGAACTGACCGGCGGCTTCGGCGCGGACGTCGTCATCGAGGCGGTCGGCCGCCCCGAGACGTACAAACAGGCCTTCTACGCCCGCGATCTGGCCGGCACGGTCGTCCTGGTGGGTGTGCCCACCCCGGACATGACCCTGGAACTGCCGCTCCTGGACGTGTTCGGCCGCGGCGGCGCGCTGAAGTCCTCCTGGTACGGCGACTGCCTGCCGTCCCGCGACTTCCCGATGCTGATCGACCTGCACCAGCAGGGCCGGATCGACCTCTCCGCGTTCGTCACCGAGACCATCGGCATCGACGACGTCGAGCGGGCCTTCGACCGGATGCACGCCGGCGACGTGCTGCGTTCGGTGGTGACGCTCTGATGGCGGCGCGGATCGACCACCTCGTCACCTCGGGGACGTTCTCGCTCGACGGCGGCACCTGGGACGTCGACAACAATGTGTGGATCGTCGGGAACGACGACGAGGCGATCGTCATCGACGCCGCGCACGACGCCGACGCCATCTTCGAGGCGCTGGCCGGCCGGACGCTGCGCGCGATCATCTGCACCCACGCGCACAACGACCACATCGACGCCGCCCCGGCGCTGGCCGCCCGCACCGGCGCCCGGATCCATCTGCACCCGGCCGACCTGCCGCTGTGGAAGATGACCCATCCCGGCACGGTCCCGGACGCGGACCTGGCCGACGGCCAGGTCCTGACCATCGCCGGTACGGACCTGACCGTGCTGCACACCCCCGGTCACGCACCCGGGGCGGTCTGCCTCCACGCCCCCGACCTGGGCACCGTCTTCACCGGCGACACCCTTTTCCAGGGCGGCCCGGGCGCAACTGGCCGGTCCTTCTCGGACTTCCCGACGATCGTCGCGTCGATCCGGGACCGGCTGCTGACCCTGCCACCGGAGACGGTCGTACGCACCGGGCACGGCGACCCCACCACGATCGGGGCGGAGGCACCGCACCTGGACGAGTGGCTCAAGCGGGGCCACTGAGGCGGCGGGCCGCTGAGGCGGCGGGTCGCTGAGGCGGCGGGTCGCTGAGCCAGCCACGGGGGGTCCGGGCGCACGCATCCCGTAGGGCTCGGGCGAACAGATCCCGTAGGGGGCACGAGCGCCCCCTGCGGGGCCACAACGCGGCGGGGGCGAGGGGTATTCCGGGTCCCGGGGCGGAGGGTATTCCGGGTCCCGGGGCCCGGGCGGAAGGTATTCCGGGTTCCGGGTTCCGGGGCGGCGGGTGCTCCGGGGCCGAAGGACCGGTCCGTGGCTGTCCTCAGCCCTCCTTGGCCGCCCGCTCCAGGATGCGGGCGGCCACCGCGGGGGAGTCCACCAGGGGGTGCAGGGCCAGGGCGCGCAGAGCCGCGCCGCGGTCCTTGCGGGTGGCGGCCACCACCGCCGCCCGTTCGACCGCCTTGACCTGGAGCATCAGCCCCAACTGGTCCTCGCGCAGCGGGCCGCAGGGCAGCGGCCGGGCGCCGTGCGCGGTCACCTCGCACACCGTCTCCACGATCGCGTCCGGCGCCAGCTGCGGCACCGTCGTGCCGTTGCGGACGTTCAGGATCAGCCGGGTGCCGCTGTCCCGCACGATGGCGTGCATCAGCGCCAGCGCCACCCGGTCGTAGCCGCCGCCCTCCAGGTCGTGGCTGTCGCGCTCCCAGCCGCCGCTGGCCTCCCGGCTGTGCGCCATGTACGTCTCCTCGCGCTCCAGCCGCGTCCGCTCCCACAGCGCGTACACCGCGTCCGGGCCGCCGGCCGCCGCAGCCCGCTCGAAGAAGCCGCCCTGCTGCTGGTCGAGGAACTCGCCGCGGGTCTCCGGGGTGTCCCGGAGGGAGTCGAGGGTCTCGCGGCGGAAGTAGTAGTAGTGCAGGTACTCGTTCGGGAGCACGCCCAGGGTCTGCAGCCATTCCGCGCCGAACAGCCGGCCCTCCTCGAAGGAGGCCAGCGCGGCGTCGTCGCCCAGCAGGCGCGGCAGCAGGTCGGTGCCCTCGAACGTCAACGACCGCAGCCAGCCGAGGTGGTTGAGGCCGACGTAGTCGTAGCCGACCCGGCCGCTCTCGAAGGCCGCCGGGTCCAGTCCCGCCGCCCGCGCGGCCCGGCGCACCAGCCCGACGGGGGAGTCGCAGATCCCGATGACGCGGTCGCCGAGCACCTGGGACATCGCCTCGGTCACCATGCCGGCGGGGTTGGTGAAGTTGATGACCCAGGCCGCCGGCGCGAGCTGGGCGACCCGCTCGGCGATGTGCAGCGCCACCGGGATCGTCCGCAGGCCGTACAGGACCCCGCCCGCGCCCACCGTCTCCTGGCCCAGCACGCCCTCGGCCAGCGGGATGCGTTCGTCGCGTATCCGGCCGGCCGTGCCGCCCACCCGGATCGCCGAGAACACGAAGTCCGCCCCGGCCAGCGCCTCGTCCAGGCTCTGCGCGACCCGGACCGGCACCGGCGCCGGATGCCCCTCGGCAAGCCGTGTCAACACCTCCGCGATGACCGCCACCCGCCGGGTGTCGGTGTCGTGCAGCACCACCTCGGAGACGGAGTCCGCCGGGTCGGCCAGGAGCGCGCGGTAGACCAGCGGCACCCGGAAGCCGCCACCGCCGAGAATCGTGAGCCTCATGGGGCGGAACGTACCGCAGCATCAGGCACACTGGCGGCACGTGCCGATACGAGAGGGGCGTGCACGGTGACCAGCCGACGTGATGTCCATCCGCCCACGGGCCCGGCCGAGATGCCACCGGGCCTCGACCCGCTGGCCGGCGTACGGGCGGACGGCGATCCGCGCACCGACGTCTACCTCACCGGCACGGTCTTTCTCGACATCATCTTCACCGGCCTGGACTCCGCCCCGGTCCGCGGCACCGAATCCTGGGCCCGCGGCATGGGCTCCAGCCCCGGTGGTGTCGCCAACATGGCCACCGCCCTGGCCCGGCTCGGCCTGCGCACCTCCCTGGCCGCGGCCTTCGGTGACGACAAGTACGGCGAGTACTGCTGGGAGGCGCTCGAAGAGGGCGAGGGCATCGACCTGTCGCTGTCACGCACGGTCCCCGGCTGGCACTCCCCGGTCACCGTCTCCATGGCGTACGAGGGCGAGCGCACGATGGTCTCGCACGGCCATCAGGCACCGCCCCCGGACTTCACCTTCGACGGCCGGCACGCACCGGGCTGCCCGCCGCCGTCCCGGGCCTGCGTCGCCTCGCTCGTGCCCGGCCGGCGGGAGCCCTGGCTGGAGTGCGCGGCCGGCCGCGGCAGCCGGATCTTCGCGGACGTCGGCTGGGACGACAGCGGCCGCTGGGACCCGGCCGACCTCGCCGACCTCGAACACTGCGAGGCGTTCCTGCCCAACGCCGAGGAGGCGATGCGCTACACCCGCACGACCTGCCCGCGCGCGGCCGCCCGCAAGCTGGCCGACCGGGTGCCGCTGGCCGTGGTCACGCTGGGCTCGGAGGGCGCGTACGCGGTGGACGGGCGGACCGGCGAGACCGCCGAGGTGCCGGCGATCGCGGTGGAGGCGCTGGACCCGACCGGCGCCGGCGACGTCTTCGTGGCGGGCTTCGTCACCGGCACCCTGGCCGACTGGCCGCTCACCGACCGGCTGGCGTTCGCGGGCCTGAGCGCCGCGCTGTCCGTGCAGGAGTTCGGCGGGTCGCTGTCCGCGCCGGGCTGGGCGGAGATCGCCGCCTGGTGGCAGCAGGTGCGGCTGTGCGAGGCGGGTGCCCCGGGTGCGCTGCGCCGGCAGTACGCCTTCCTCGACGAGGTGCTGCCCGCGGCCTACCGTCCGGCGCCGCTGGCCCGCGCGGTCCCCACGATCGGCTTCCGCCGCCCGGCCTGAGCCCCGCGCCGAAACCCCAGCTCAGGCCGGCCGCCAGGAAAAACTCTCGGGCCTGTCGGTGCCCCGTCGTACTCTTGTATCGCAAGGAGGCCGTGCCGCCAGGCACCTCCTCGGCACGTCTTCATGAGCAAAGGATGGGGGTTGAGCAGGCCACCGAGCCGCCCTATGACGCAGACACCCATGGAACCGCAGGCGAGCGCCCAGTTCACCGTCCCGGCCAAGCACCCGATGGTGACGGTCCTGGGGTCCGGAGACTCGCTCCTGCGAGTGATCGAAAAAGCCTTCCCGGCGACCGACATCCACGTCCGGGGCAACGAAGTCAGCGCGGTGGGCGACGCCCGGGAAGTGGCCCTCGTCCAGCGCCTTTTCGACGAGATGATGCTGGTGCTCCGCACCGGGCAACCGATGACGGAGGACGCGGTGGAACGCTCGATCGCCATGCTGCGCGCGGCGGAGAACGGCGAGGGCGCGGTGAGCGAGACGCCCGCCGAGGTGCTCACCCAGAACATCCTCTCCAACCGCGGGCGGACGATCCGTCCCAAGACCCTCAACCAGAAGCGCTACGTCGACGCCATCGACAAGCACACCGTCGTCTTCGGCATCGGCCCGGCCGGTACCGGCAAGACGTATCTGGCGATGGCCAAGGCCGTCCAGGCGCTCCAGGCCAAGCAGGTCAACCGCATCATCCTGACCCGCCCCGCGGTCGAGGCCGGCGAGCGGCTGGGCTTCCTGCCCGGCACCCTCTACGAGAAGATCGACCCGTATCTGCGCCCGCTCTACGACGCGCTGCACGACATGCTCGACCCCGACTCCATCCCGCGCCTGATGGCCGCGGGCACGATCGAGGTCGCGCCGCTGGCGTACATGCGCGGCCGGACGCTGAACGACGCGTTCATCATCCTCGACGAGGCGCAGAACACGAACCCCGAGCAGATGAAGATGTTCCTCACCCGCCTCGGGTTCGAGTCGAAGATCGTCGTCACCGGCGACGTCACCCAGGTCGACCTCCCCGGCGGCACCAAGAGCGGTCTGCGCCAGGTCAGGGAAATCCTGGAAGGCGTCGACGACGTGCACTTCTCCCTGCTCACCAGCCAGGATGTGGTCCGGCACAAGCTCGTCGGCCGTATCGTCGACGCCTACGAGAAGTACGACAGCCGCAACGGCCAGTGAGCCGGACGCACCGCGCGAACGAGAAGCGAGACGCAACGCCCCATGTCCATCGACGTCAACAACGAATCCGGCACGGAGGTCGACGAGCAGGCGATCCTGGACGTCGCCCGCTACGCCCTCGGCCGGATGCGCATCCACCCGCTCTCCGAGCTGTCCGTGATCGTCGTGGACGCCGAGGCCATGGAGCAACTCCATCTGCAGTGGATGGACCTGCCCGGACCGACCGATGTCATGTCCTTCCCGATGGACGAGCTGCGTCCGCCGGCCAAGGACGACGAGGAGCCCCCGCAGGGCCTGCTCGGTGACATCGTGCTCTGCCCGGAGGTCGCCAAGAAGCAGGGCGAGGAGGCGCCGACCGGGCACAGCATGGACGAGGAGCTCCAGCTGCTGACCGTGCACGGCGTCCTCCACCTCCTCGGTTACGACCACGAGGAGCCCGACGAGAAGGCCGAGATGTTCGGCCTCCAGGCGGCGATCGTCGACGGCTGGCGCGGCGAGCGGGGACTGACCGGCCCCTCGCCGGCGCCCACCGTGACCTGACGGGCGCCCGTGATGACCACCCAGCTGATCGCGGTCGCGGTCCTGCTCGTCGTGATCGCCTGGCTCGCCGCCTGCGCGGAGGCCGGCCTGGCCCGTACGACGAGCTTCCGCGCCGAGGAGGCGGTCCGTTCCGGCCGCCGCGGCAGCGCCAAGCTCGCCCAGGTCGCCGCCGACCCCACCCGCTACCTCAACGTCGCCCTGCTGGTGCGGGTCGGCTGCGAGATGGCCGCCGGCGCCCTGGTCACCTACGCCTGCCTGCGCTCGTTCGACGAGACCTGGCAGGCGCTGACCGTCGCCATCGCCGTGATGGTGCTGGTCAGTTATGTCGCGGTCGGCGTCTCGCCGCGGACGATCGGCCGCCAGCACCCGCTGAACACCGCCACCGCGGCCGCCTACGTCCTGCTGCCGCTGGCCCGCATCATGGGCCCGATCCCGCAGCTGCTGATCCTCATCGGCAACGCCCTCACCCCCGGCAAGGGCTTCCGCAAGGGCCCGTTCGCCTCCGAGGCCGAGCTGCGGTCGCTGGTCGACCTCGCCGAGAAGGAGTCGCTGATCGAGGACGAGGAGCGCCGGATGGTGCACTCCGTCTTCCAGCTCGGCGACACCCTCGTCCGCGAGGTGATGGTGCCGCGCACGGACCTGGTCTCCGTCGAGCGGTTCAAGACCATCCGGCAGGCGCTGACCCTCGCGCTGCGCTCCGGTTTCTCCCGCATCCCGGTGACCGGCGAGAACGAGGACGACATCGTCGGCGTGGTCTATCTGAAGGACCTGGCCCGCAAGGTCCACATCAGCCGCGACGCGGAGACCGAGCTGGTCTCCACGGCCATGCGGCCCGCGGTCTTCGTGCCGGACACCAAGAATGCCGGTGATCTGCTGCGCGAAATGCAGCAGGACCGCAATCACGTCGCGGTGGTCATCGACGAATACGGCGGCACCGCCGGAATCGTCACCATCGAGGACATTCTCGAAGAGATCGTCGGCGAGATCACCGACGAATACGACCGGGAATTGCCGCCGGTCGAGGACCTCGGTGACGGCCGCTACCGCGTCACCGCCCGCCTCGACATCGGCGACCTCGGCGAGCTGTACGGCCTGGCGGAGCTGGACGACGAGGACGTCGAGACGGTCGGCGGGCTGCTCGCCAAGCTGCTCGGCCGGGTCCCGATCGCCGGTGCCACGGCCGAGGTGGACCTCTCCGACACGGCCGCCGACCCCGAGCTGAAGGCGCTGCGGCTGACCGCCGAATCACCGGCCGGCCGCCGCAACAAGATCGTCACGGTGCTCTGCGAGCCGGTGCGGGCCACGGACGCCGGAGAGCTCTCCGCATAATCCGGGCGCACCCGGGAAATGCCGAAATCGGCGGTCGAAACAAGAAGCTGAAACGAGCGAGTGCTCCGGCACTTAACTTTCGGCGCCCGCTGCCTCCGGCGCTACTTATCTGCAGTGCACCGGAAATGTTCTGGAAGCCATTTCCGGTGGGGCTGGATTCTTCGCGGCGCGCCATGGAAGGATCTTCGGGCGGTCGCCGAAAGGCGGCCGTCCTGCGGGAGAGAAATCGTCCGAGAAATCTTGCCGCGCAGGTTGCCCCGGCCACGGGGGTCCGGGGCAGCCACCTTCTTCCTCACGCCGCGGGGCCGGCGCATATGCTCGCCGGTATGACCGAAGCCGCACCGCTGGACCCCGAAGACCGCAAGATCATCACGCTCGCGCGCTCGGCGCGGGCCCGTAACGGCGTGCCCGAAGGTGCCGCCGTACGCGACGAGACCGGCCGCACCTACGTCGCCGGCACCGTCGCCCTGGACTCGTTGCAGCTCAGCGCCCTGCAGACGGCCGTGGCGATGGCCGTCGCCAGCGGCGCCACGTCCCTGGAGGCGGCAGCGGTGGTCACCGACGCCGAGCGCGCCGCGGACGCGGACCGCGCAGCCGTCCGGGACCTCGGCGGCCCCGAGACGCCGGTCCTGGTCGCCGGCCTCGACGGCGCCCTGCGCACCACCGTCCCGGCGGGCGAGGCGTAAGGCGCGGCATAGCCGGCGAGGCGTCACCGAGGCACGGCAACACGGGCGGGGCCCCAGGACGGGCTCCCCGCCCAGGTCCGACCGGGGCCGCTCAGGTCCGCCCGGGTCTTCCCCCGGCGGGCCATAACCGCCGGCTATTACCGCAACTCTTGGACGCGTCCCGGCCGGGGCGACGAAGATCATGGGTGTCAGCAGTCGTCGCCGGCCCCGCCGCCGGCCCGCGCCCACCAGGAGCCCGCCGTGACCGCCGCAACCGCCCTCCCCGCCCGTACCCTGGGCGGCCTCACCAGCTCCGCCATCGGCTTCGGCGCGATGGTCCTCTCGCCCGGCGTCTACGGCGAGACCGACGAGCAGCGCGCCACCACCGCCCTGCTCTCCGCCCTCGACGAGGGCGCCACCCTCATCGACACCGCGGACGGCTACGGCCCCGACGGCCACAACGAGCAGCTGATCGGCCGGGCGCTGCGCGGCCGCCGCGACGAGGTCGTGCTCGCCACGAAGTTCGGCTTCCGGCTCCCCGAGGGCGTCGCACCGCACCCCTTCCCGGTCAACTACGGCTTCGGCGAACTGGCCGTGAACGCCGACCCCCGCCACGTACGCGGCTACGCCGAGGCATCGCTGCGCAATCTGGGGACCGACGTCATCGACCTGTATTACCCGCACTACCCGGACCCGCAGGTTCCGTTCGAGGACACCGTCGGCGCCGTCGCCGAGCTGATCGATGCCGGTCTGGTCCGTCACCTGGGCCTGTCCAACGTGACCGCCGACCAGCTGCGCCGCGCGCACGCGGTCCGCCCGGTGGCCGCCGTCCAGGTCCAGTGGTCGATGTGGCAACCCATCGACGCCGAGCTGCTCGCCACCGCCCGCGAGCTGGGCGTGGGCGTCGTCGCCTGGAGCCCGCTGGGCAGCGGATTCCTCACCGGCACCGTCCAGCAGGTCACCGACGACGACTTCCGCCGCCACCTGCCGCGCTTCGACGCCGCCAACCTCAAGGCCAACCAGGACCGCTTCGCACCGGTCCGCGGCCTCGCCGAGGACCTCGGCGTCTCCTCCGGCCAGCTGGCGCTGTCCTGGCTGCTGCACCAGGACGAGCACGTCGTGCCGATCCCCGGCAGCCGCACCCCGGCCCACATCGCGGAGAACCTCGCCGCCGCCCGGATCACGCTGTCCGCCGACACCCTCGCCCGTATCGATGCCGCGCTGAAGGACACCACCTTCGAGGGCACGGCGGCGGTCGTCGACTGAGCGTCCGCGGCCCGGATGGTCGGAGCGGCGTCCGGGATCGGGGAGAATGGGCGCCATGAGCGTTCGTACAGACTCCTCCGCCGCCCACCGGGCCGGCTTCGCCTGCTTCGTCGGCCGTCCCAACGCGGGCAAGTCGACCCTCACGAACGCTCTCGTGGGTACGAAGGTGGCGATCACCTCCAACCGCCCGCAGACCACCCGCCACACGGTCCGCGGCATCGTGCACCGCCCCGACGCCCAGCTGGTGCTCGTCGACACCCCGGGCCTGCACAAGCCGCGGACCCTGCTCGGCGAACGGCTCAACGACGTCGTCCGCACCACCTGGTCCGAGGTCGACGTGATCGGCTTCTGCCTGCCCGCGGACCAGAAGATCGGCCCCGGCGACCGGTACATCGCCGGTGAGCTGGCCGAGATCAAGAAGACCCCCAAGGTCGCCATCGTCACCAAGACCGACCTGGTCGACTCCAAGGCGCTGGCCGCCCAGCTGATCGCCATCGACCAGCTCGGCAAGGAGCTGGGCATCGAGTGGGCCGAGATCATCCCGGTCTCGGCCGTGGGCGACACCCAGGTCTCGCTGCTCGCCGATCTGCTGGTGCCGCTGCTCCCCGAGGGCCCGGCGCTCTACCCGGAGGGCGACCTCACCGACGAGCCGGAGCAGGTCATGGTCGCCGAGCTGATCCGGGAGGCCGCGCTGGAGGGCGTCCGCGACGAGCTGCCGCACTCCATCGCCGTCGTCGTCGAGGAGATGCTCCCGCGCGCGGACCGCCCCGCCGACAAGCCGCTGCTGGACGTGCACGCCAACGTCTACATCGAGCGCCCCAGCCAGAAGGGCATCATCATCGGCCCCAAGGGCAAGCGCCTGAAGGAGGTCGGCACCAAGTCGCGCAAGCACATCGAGGCACTGCTCGGCACGCCGGTCTTCCTCGACCTGCACGTCAAGGTCGCCAAGGACTGGCAGCGCGACCCGAAGCAACTGCGCAAGCTGGGCTTCTAGTTCGCAGTTCTCGCGAGACCGGCAGGGCCGGCCGGGCCGGACGGTCTCGTGGGGCCGGCCCCGGGCCGGCCGCCTCGGGGCCCGCTGGGAATACCCCCCGCCCCCGCCCCGTTGTGGCCCCCGAGGGGGCGCTCACGACCCCTACGGGATCCGTTCGACCGCCCCCTACGGCTCAGCCGCCCGAGCCCGATAGCCCACCCACCCCACCCCGCCCCGCCTCACGCCACCCCCCGCCTCACGCCACCCCCCCCGCCTCACCCCACCCCCCCCGCCTCACCCCACCCCCCGCCTCACCCCACCCCCCGAATCCGCCGCACCAGCAGCGCTCCCAGCAGGCCGATGGCCGCTGCCACGGCGTACAGTGTCCGGTAGCCACCGAGGTGTACGAGGGGCGCGGCCAGCGTCGGGGCGGCCACCTGGGGCAGGGAGTTGGCGATGTTGATGAGGCCGAGGTCCTTGCCGCGGTGGGCCGCGGCGGGCAGGACGTCCATCATCAGCGCGAGGTCGACGGACGTGAAGACTCCGAACCCGATGCCGAGCAGCGCCGCGGCGCACAGGGCGCCCGGCCAGGTCTGCCAGACGGCGAGCAGCACGGTGGCCACCGTCATGATCACTCCGGCGCCCAGGACGAACGGCTGCCGTCGCCCGGCCCGGTCGGACCAGATCCCGCCGACGACGACCGTGGTCAGCAGCGTCACGCCGTTCACGGCGGTGAGCAGCAGCACCCCGCCGTCCGGGTCCGCCCGCCGCAGCACATCGCGCAGGTAGTACAGCAGGTACAGCAGCACCAGCGCGTTGCCCAGGTTGATCAGGAACCGGGTCAGCCATGCCCAGCCCAGGTCCGGATGGCGCCGCGGGCTGATCCAGAAGCCGGCGAGCAGGGCGCGCCAGGACAGTGCCGGCCGCCGCCCGGCCGGCAGCACCGCGTCCCGGTGCCCCAGCACGTACGGCAGGGTGCCCAGCACCACGAACCCGGCGCAGGCCAGATACCCGGCCTCCAGCCCGCCCGCCACGGTCGCCAGACCCGTCCCCGCGACCACCCCCAGGATCTGCGCGGCGCCCAGCCAGCCGCCCACCGCTCCCCGCTGCCGGTGCGGCACCCGGTCCGGTACGGCAGCGGTGATCGCCGCGAACGCCGCGTTGAGCGCGAGCTGCACGGCACCCCACGCGAACGCCATCGCCAGGACCGTCCGGGCCGCCGCCAGAGCCGCCAGCGCGACGGAGCCACCGGCAACTCCCGCCGCGATCCAGGGAGTTCGCCGCCCGTAACGGGAGGTCGTACGGTCCGACAGCGCGCCGAAGAGGGGATTGGCCACCAGGGAGACCGCGGCCCCCGCGCCGGTCACCCAGGCCAGCACGGACTCCTTGGGCATCCCGGCCGCCGGTGCCGCCACCTCCGCCGCCTGCCAGGCCAGCAGAATCTGGAGCGGGCCGTACCAGCCCGCCCAGATCGCCCCGTTGGCCACCGCCAGGGACGCGGTCCATCCGGGCCCGACCGGCGCGGACGGCTCGGCCAGCGGGTCCGGTGCCGCGACCCGGCACCGCCACCGGCCCGCCCCCGTGGCCCGGCTCACCCGCCCGCCTGCTCCCGCAGCACCTCGCGGAACCAGCGGTACGAGGACTTCGGCGTCCGCGTCAGCGTCGCGTAGTCGACATGCACGAGCCCGAACCGCCGCGCGTACCCCTCCGCCCATTCGAAGTTGTCCAGCAGGGACCAGACGAAGTACCCCCGGACGTCCACCCCCGCCGCCATGGCGGCGTGCAGGGCCCGCAGATGCCCGTCCAGATAGGCGATCCGCTCCCGGTCGTCGATGCCCTCGTACGAGCAGCCGTTCTCGGTGATCACGATCGGCGGCAGCCGCTTTCCGTACCGTTCGCGGAAACCGACCAGCAATTCGGTCAGCCCTTCCGGAACCACCGCCCACCCGAAATCGGTCCGGGGGTATCCCTCGATGTCCTGGGGCGCGAAGGGCAGCCCCTCGGGTATGCGGGTTCCGCCGACTTCCGTCGCCTCGCCCCTCGGCCGTCCCACCAGCGACGGCTGGTAGTAATTGATCCCGTACCAGTCCAGCGGCTGGGAGATCACCTTCAGGTCGTCGTCGACGTTTCCCGGCAGCAGCTCCGCCACGTCCTCGTCCGGATAGCGGCCCAGCAGGACCGGCTCCGCGAACAGCCGGTTCAACAGCCGGTCGTAGAAATCCGCCGCATGACGGTCTTGCGCCGCGTCGGACGCGGCCCAGGTCGGCCCGTGGGAATTGGCGATCCCGATGGACCGGGCGCCCCGGGCCCGCAGCGCCTGCACCGCCAGTCCGTGTCCCAGCAGCTGGTGGTGCGCCGCCGGCAGCGCCCCGAAGAGCAGTTCCCGTCCCGGCGCGTGCTGCCCCAGCCCGTAGCCCAGCAGCGTCAGTTCCGCCGGCTCGTTGAGCGTGATCCACCGCTCCACCCGGTCCCCGAGCCGGGCCGCCACGGCATCCGCGTACGCGGCGAACCACTCGGCCGTTTCCCGTACGAGCCAGCCCCCGCCGTCCTCCACGACCTGCGGGGTGTCCCAGTGGAAAAGCGTCGGCACCGGCGCGATCCCGGCCGCCAGCAAGGCGTCGACCAGCCGGTCGTAGAAATCCAGCCCGGCCGCGTTCACCGCCCCGCGCCCGTCCGGCACCACCCGCGGCCACGCCACCGAAAACCGGTACGCGCCGACCCCGAGTTCCTTGAGCAGTCGCACGTCCTCCGGATACCGGTGGTAATGATCGGTCGCCACCCGCGCGTCCGACCCGTCCTTGATCCGCCCGCTCTCTCCGGCGAATACGTCCCAGGTCGACGCTCCGCGCCCGCCTTCCTCCACCGCGCCCTCGATCTGTGCGGCGGACGTCGACACCCCCCACAGGAATTCCTTCGGGAAACGCGGCAGGGGCCTGGGGAACTCCGGCACGGCAGTCATGCCGGGATCTTCGTTACCGGCGGTAACAGTGTCAAGGGGTAGGGAGCATACGGGAGTTGGCGGGGCACATACGGGAGTTGGCGGGGCGTGTACGGGGGTTGGCGGGCAGCCGGCGATGCCCCGCCGCTACGTCCCGCCACGCCCCCGTGACACCTACGCCCCTTCCTTCATCACCCTCGTGATCAAGGTCCGCTGGTCGTCCGTGAGGCGGGGATCGGAGCAGTACACCGTGCGGCCGTCGACGGTGATCTGGTAGCTGAAGCCGTCGGGGACGCCGACGGGGGGTTCGGTGCGGGCGGTGGCGAGGGCGCGTGCGGCGAGCGACTGCCACTCGGCGGAGTCGTCGCGCCCCGCGGTGTCGATCTCGGCCCGGCGGTCGATGGCCGCGAAGCCGCCGGTGCGGTGAACGTGAATGCGCATAACGGGCTCCTCCGACGTCCTGCGACGGACTCCTTCCCCGTTTGGGGGGCCATATGGCCACGGTAGCCGGGGGCGGGGGGTGGGCGCCTGCTGGTCGCCGGCGCCCGTGCACCACCCCCGCCCTTACGGGTATCCGGCACACCCCCGAGGTACGCCGGTCACTTCCCATGTGGCCGAAATGCCACGTCCCGTGTCGCTACTTCGCCGAGATGCCGACCTGCGACCAGGCCTTGACCACGGCCTCGTGTTCGTCGCCGGTGCCGAAGCGGGCCTGGGCGGCCTTGATCGTGAGCTTGGCGAAGTCGGCGAACGTGGCGTTCTTGGGCAGTTCGCCGCCGGTCAGGACGTCGTACCAGACCTGGCCGGCGCGCTCCCAGGCCTTGCCGCCGAGCTTGCTGGCGACGAGGTAGAAGGCGTGGTTGGGGATGCCGGAGTTGATGTGGACGCCGCCGTTGTCGTCGGTGGTCTTGACGTAGCCCTCCATCGTGGCCGGCTGCGGGTCCTTGCCCAGGACGTCGTCGTCATAGGCCGTGCCCGGCGCCTTCATGGAACGCAGGGCCTTGCCGGTGACGTTGGGGCCGAGCAGGTCGGCGCCGATCAGCCAGTCGGCCTGGTCGGCGGTCTGGCCGAGGGCGTACTGCTTGATCAGGGAGCCGAAGACGTCGGAGACGGATTCGTTGAGGGCGCCGGACTGGCCCTGGTAGTCGAGGTTGGCGGTGTACTGGGTGACGCCGTGGGTGAGCTCGTGGCCGATGACGTCGACGGGGATGGTGAAGTCCTTGAAGAGGTCGTTGTCGCCGTCGCCGAAGACCATCCGCTCGCCGTCCCAGAAGGCGTTGTCGTACTTCTGGCCGTAGTGGACGGTCGCGTCGAGGGCCAGGCCGGCGCCGTCGATGGACTTGCGGTGGAACGCCTTCAGGTAGAAGTCGAAGGTCGCGCCCAGTCCGGCGTGGGCGCGGTTGACCGAGGCGTCCTTGGAGGGGCCGTCGGACTCGGAGTGGACCTTGGTGCCGGGGAGGGTCTCCTGGTGCCCGGCGTTGTAGATGGTGCGGTTCGGCTTGTCGGCGTCGGCGCCGGGCTCCCCGGGGGTCGCCGCGCGGGCGGCCACCTCGCGGCGCCGGGTGCGGCGGGCGTGGTCGTGCTCCAGGGTGCGGCGGGCCGGCTCGTGCCGGGCCGGGTCGTCCGACTGGGCGAGGTTGTCGAGGATGTGCGGCGGGATGATCGTGCAGAAGACGGGGTGGCCGGGGCTCGTGGCGCCGGTGGTCTTCCGGGTCTCGTCGTTGTCGAGGTCCGTGTTGAGGTCCATGGACAAACGGTGGCACTGTGTAGTGCGGGTGTCACTGCCTGCGGTGGAGATTCCCGAATATGTGTGGTTCGTCGCATTTAGGGCGTAACGTCCGGCCCGGTCCCGCATACTGATACGCGACCGCCACTCAGGGCGTACCTCGGTTAGGGTGCTGAGCATCATGCGTTACGGGCTGCTTCTCCTTAGCTGCCGCGGCGAGGGCCTGTAGTCGAGGCCGACCCCCTCCCCGCGGAGTCCGGTGTTGCCCACCGTCGGCCGTCGAAAGCCTTCGACAGGAGCCCCGCGCAATGACCTCCGAAAACTCCGTCGGTCGTCCCACGCCCATCACCGCAGCGACCGTCACCCAGCAGCCCTCCGGGATGCCGATCCACAAGTACGGCCCGTACGAGGCCGTGGACCTGCCGGACCGGACCTGGCCGGACAACCGGATCACCAAGGCGCCGCGCTGGCTCTCCACCGACCTGCGGGACGGCAACCAGGCGCTGATCGACCCGATGTCGCCGGCCCGCAAGCGCGAGATGTTCGACCTGCTGGTGCGCATGGGCTACAAGGAGATCGAGGTCGGGTTCCCGTCGTCCGGCGAGACCGACTTCAACTTCGTACGGTCGATCATCGAAGAGGGCGCGATCCCCGACGACGTCACGATCTCCGTGCTGACCCAGGCCCGTGAGGACCTGATCGAGCGGACCGTCGAGTCGCTGCGCGGCGCCAAGCGCGCCACCGTCCACCTGTACAACGCGACCGCCCCGACCTTCCGCCGGGTGGTCTTCCGCGGCTCCAAGGACGACATCAAGCAGATCGCCGTGGACGGCACCCGGCTGGTGATGGAGTACGCGGAGAAGATCCTCGGCGATGAGACGGTCTTCGGGTACCAGTACAGCCCCGAGATCTTCACCGACACCGAGCTGGACTTCGCCCTGGAGGTCTGCGAGGCGGTCTGCGACGTCTGGCAGCCCGAGGAGGGCCGCGAGATCATCCTCAACCTGCCCGCCACGGTGGAGCGTTCGACGCCGTCCACGCACGCGGACCGGTTCGAGTGGATGGCGCGCCACCTGACCCGGCGCGAGTACGTGTGCCTGAGCGTCCACCCGCACAACGACCGCGGTACGGCCGTGGCCGCCGCCGAGCTGGCGATCATGGCGGGCGCCGACCGCATCGAGGGCTGCCTGTTCGGGCAGGGCGAGCGCACCGGCAACGTCGACCTGGTGACCCTGGGCATGAACCTCTTCAGCCAGGGCGTCGACCCGCAGATCGACTTCTCGCAGATCGACGAGATCCGTCGGACCAGCGAGTACTGCAACCAGATGGAGGTCCACCCGCGCCACCCCTACGCGGGCGACCTGGTCTACACCGCCTTCTCCGGCTCCCACCAGGACGCCATCAAGAAGGGCTTCGACGCCATGGAGGCCGAGGCGGCCGCCGCCGGCAAGACCGTGGACGACATCGAGTGGGCGGTGCCGTACCTGCCCATCGACCCGAAGGACGTCGGCCGCTCCTACGAGGCCGTCATCCGGGTCAACTCGCAGTCCGGCAAGGGCGGTATCGCCTACGTCCTGAAGAACGACCACAAGCTGGACCTGCCGCGCCGGATGCAGATCGAGTTCTCCCGGATCATCCAGGAGAAGACCGACGCCGAGGGCGGCGAGGTCACGCCGACCGCCATCTGGTCCGTCTTCCAGGACGAATACCTGCCCAACCCCGAGAACCCGTGGGGCCGCATCCAGGTCAAGAACGGCCAGACCACGACGGACCGGGACGGCATCGACGCGCTGACCGTCGAGGCGGTCGTCGACGGCCAGGACACCGTGCTGACCGGCTCCGGCAACGGCCCGATCTCCGCGTTCTTCGACGCCCTGCAGGGCATCGGCGTGGACGTACGGCTGCTGGACTACCAGGAGCACACGATGAGCGAGGGCGCCTCCGCGCAGGCCGCCTCGTACATCGAGTGCGCGATCGGCGACAAGGTCCTGTGGGGCATCGGCATCGACGCGAACACCACCCGTGCCTCGCTGAAGGCCGTGGTCTCCGCCGTCAACCGCGCGGGCCGCTGAGCCGTCCCTTCTCGCGATCGGCTCCTACCTGCGCCGATCGGCCCGTGGATCATGACCGCGCCCCCGCAGCTCACCGCGAGTTGCGGGGGCGCGGTCGTGCGCGGAGCGGCAGCATCCGGCCGGTTGTCCGATACGAGGTGCTGACGGCGCATCAATGATGTGGCTAACATCACGTCCAACACGGCGATGGGGGCGTGGGGGTATCTCCTGTGCCTTGACGGCAACGGGGAGTTACGGAGGCTGACGGAATGCACAAGGTGTGTGTGATGGGAGTGCGCACGTCCTGGCGTACCGTCGCCGACGGTGAGTTCTTCTGCCCGGACTGCGGCGGCGACCGCAACTACCTCCGACGCACCGGCCACCGCCGCCTCACCCTCCTCGGCGTCCCGCTCCTCTCCCGCGGCCACACCGGCCCGGTGCTGGAGTGCTCCGCCTGCCACGGCCGCTTCGGCCTGGACGCCCTCGACCACCCCACCACCGTCCGCTTCTCCGCGATGCTGCGGGACGCCGTCCACACCGTCACGCTCGCACTGCTGGCCGCCGGCGGGACGTCCTCCCGCGCGGTCCGGGAGACCGCCGTGGACGCCGTCCGCACGGCCGGCTTCCCGGACTGCTCCGAGGACCAGCTGCTGACCCTCCTCGCCGCCCTCGCCGCCGACACCGGGCGGCTCACCGGCACCTACGACGCGGTGACCGGCGGCCACTGCGGCCACGCCGGCCTCGACCCGTGCGGCACCGCGCTGGCCATAGAGCTGCACGAGACCCTGGAGCCGCTCGCCCCGCATCTCGCGCCGGCCGGGCGGGAGTCGCTGCTCCTCCAGGGCGCCCGGATCGCCCTCGCGGACGGCGCCTACACGCCGGCGGAGCGCGAGGTGCTCACCACGGTCGGCGGTGCGCTGACCCTCGGTCCGGCGGACACCGAGCGGCTGCTCGCCGCGGCGGCGCGCACGCCCTCGTAGGGTCCCGGGCTTCCTGGCCTCCTAGCGGGCGCCCTTCGCGGTGATCTTGATCGCGTAGGACTGCGGTGTCGAGACCCCGCAGGTGCCGTGGTCGTCGCAGAAGGTGGCCAGGGCGGTGAGCGTGGCGCGGCCGCCCGGCTCGGCGCCCGGCGTGGGCTTCAGGCGCATGGGCTTGCTCAGGTACTCGCCCGGCATGAGGTCGGCGTAGCTGATGAACCGCCCTTTGTGCAGATCGACGGTGTGCCATGTGCCGCCCGCCGCGTTGTCGAAGAACTGGACGGTGACCGGCGCGGTGCCGGTGAGCGAGAGGGTGACGGCCGGCAGCGTGCCGTCCGTGGTGTTGCGGACGAATTCGGCGAAGCCGTGCCAGCCGGAGCCGACGGCCACGGTGCGGGGGAGGTCCAGGAGTGCGGTGCTGACGCCCGGAGTTCCGGTCGCGGCGGCGGCCGGGGTGGTCAGCAGGGCGGCGGGGGCCAGCAGGGCCGTGGCGAGGACGGCCGTCAGGGCGCAGCGGAGCTGCATCGGGAAATCCCTCTCGGTCCGGAGGCGGTTGCCGTTACCGACCGGTGAGGGGGCGGGAAGGTTGCGGCCCCCGTCGCCGCCGGGGCGGTGACGGGGGCCGTGAACTCCTCGGGCGCCAGCGGCGGTTACGCGTCCGCCGTCGGCGTCAGGCGTACCGGCAGGCCCCGCAGGCCGCCCGAGATGAAGCCGCCCGAGGGCTGCAACTCCTCTGCCGGCACGGCCAGTTCGAGCTCCGGAAAGCGCGCGAAGAGGGCCGGGAGGGCGATCCGGGCCTCCATACGGGCCAGCGGGGCGCCCAGGCAGTGGTGCACGCCGTGGCCGAAGGCCAGGTGCTCCTGGACGCCGCGCCGGACGTCGAACGTGTCCGCCCCGGGGCCGTGGAACTCCGGGTCGCGGCCGGCGCCGGCGTACCCGGGGAGGATCGCGTCGCCCTTGCGGATGGTGATCCCGTCCGGCAGCTCGATGTCCGCCACCGCGAAGCGCAGCGGCAGGCTCGCGATGCTGGGGGCCCAGCGCAGCGTCTCCTCGATGACGTCGTTCCACGGCACCTGGCCCGACAGCACCAGCTTCAGCTGGTCGGGATGGGTGAGCAGGGCCGTCACCGCGTTGCCGATGAGGTCGACGGTGGTCTCGTGACCGGCGCCGATGACCAGCAGCAGGGTGTCCAGGAGCTCCTGCTCGGTCATCCGCTCGCCGTCGTCGTCCCGTGCGGAGACCAGCAGGCTGGTGAGGTCGTCCGCCGGCGCCTCGCGCTTGGCGGTGACCAGGCCGGTCAGCAGGGTGTGCACGGACGCGGCGGTGGCACCGGCCTGTTCCGGCGTGGCGGTGGTGTCCATGATCGCCTCGACCAGCCGGGCCAGTTCGGCGCGCGGCTCGCCCTCCGGGAAACCGAAGAGCTCGCAGATGACCTGCATGGGCAGCGGGTGGGCGAACACCTCGCGCAGGTCCACGACCGAGCCGGCCGGGTGGCCGGCGAGATCGTCCAGTAAGGCCTGGGTGATCCGCTCGACGCGCGGCAGCATGGCGTCCGTACGGCGGGCCGTGAACGCCGGCGCGATCAGCTTGCGCAGCCGGCGGTGGTCCGGGCCGTACGCGGTGAACATGTTGGTGACGCCGATCCACGACTGCAGCCAGCTGCCGCGGATCTCCTCGCGCTGCCAGGCCGGCCAGTGCTCGCGGGGGTTCTTCGAGACCCGGTCGTCGGTCAGCAGCGACTTGAGCAGGGCGTGGTGGGTGACCGCCCACGCCTCGATGCCGCCGGGCAGCTCGATCCGGGCCGCCGGGCCTATCGCGCGGAGGCGGGCTGCCTCTCCGTGGATATCGCTTCCGACCGGGTCGATGACGTAGGGCTGCTGTCCCTGTTGTGCCATGGAGTGGCTCCTGCCTGGTCGGGGGTGATGGGGGAGAAGCGGGCCGGCAGTGCGACCAGGGCCCGGTGGAAGGCGCCGTGCCGCCACTCCAACTCGCTTGCCGGTACGGCGAGTTCGATGTCGGAGAGCCAGGCGGTGAGCCGCTCGATCGCGGTGGTGGCGATCAGCAGCGCGTGCCGCTTCACGGGGCAGGCGTGCGGGCCGGCCGACCAGGACAGGTGCGAACCGCCGCCCGAGCCCGGTACCTCCAGCGAACTGGTGTCGAACTGGCTGTTGGCGGCCGCGTACGACACCATCACCAGCTGGCCCCGGCGCACCCAGGTGCCGTGGAAGAAGACGTCCCGGACCGGGAAGTGGGCGGAGTAGTTGGTCAGCGGCGGGTCGTTCCACAGCACCTCGTTGATGGCGTCCTGCGGGGTCAGGGCGCCACCGGTGAGGGTGTTGTAGTAGCGGTCGTCGGAGAGCATCCGCGACAGCGAGTTGCCGATGAGGTTGGCGAGCGGCTCGTTGCCCGCGCCCATCACCAGGATGATGTTGTGGATCAGTTCCTCGTCGGACAGCCCGTTGGGGTGGTCCATGAACCACGAGGTCAGGTCCGCGCCGCGCTGCGCCTTCTTCGACCCGACCAGCTCCATGATGTACGCGGTGTACGCCTCGTTGGCGGCCGCCGCCTCCTCGGGCGAGGTGCCCTCGATCATCCCGGCGAGGGCCTCGATGAGCCGGTCGCTGTAGGAGTCGGGCAGCCCGAAGAGGTTGTTGAACATCAGCAGCGGGATCAGCCGCGCGTAGTCGGCGATCAGATCGACCTCACCGCGGGCGCCGAACCGCTGGATCAGGGTGTCCGCGGCGTGGTGCACCCGGGCCCGCAGCTCGTGCGGTTCCACCAGCTTGAAGCTGTCGACGATGACGTCCCGGTAGCGGACGTGCGCCGGCCCGTCGCTGTAGAAGACGTTCGGCCGCCAGCCCAGCATCGGCAGGATCGGCGAGTCCGCCGGGATGGTCTGCATCCACTCCCGGGAGTCCTTCGACCAGGTCGTGTCGTCGTGCAGCAGGTCCAGCGCCGCGCGGTAGTCGGTGACCAGCATCGCGGTCACGTCGGGCGCGATCTCGACCGGCGCCAGCGCACCGTACTGCCGCAGCTGGGCGTAGCTGCGGGCCGGGTCGGCGGCGAACTCCGGTCCGTAGAGCTTCACCGGCTGGTGCGCGTCGGGCCGGGCCTGCGGGTACGCCATGGCCTGCTGCGGCGGGACCGCGGAGTGCGCCGGGCAGCCCGGTGGCGGTGCGGCGCCCTGCTGCGGTGGCAGCTTCCCCGGGCTCTCGGCTTCGCTGGAGCGGGGGAGACCCCATTCTTCCGGCTGGTGCGGGGAAGTCACGGGTTCGGGTTCTCCTCGGGAGTGTGGGCCAGGACGTGGCCGACGAGCGCGATCAGCGCGTCGACGGACTGGTCGCGGTCGCGGGCGTCGCACAGCACCAGCGGCGTTTCGGGGTGCAGGTCGAGCGCCTCGCGGAGCTTCTCGACGGAGTACTGGGGCGCGTCGGGGAAGGTGTTGACCGCGACCGCGTAGCGCAGCCCGGCCTCCTCCACGATGTCCATCACCTCGAAGGAGTCCGCCAGCCGGCGGGTGTCCGCGAGGACCAGGGCGCCCAGCGCGCCGCGGGCGATGTCCTGCCACAGGGGCCGAAAGCGCTTCTGCCCGGGCGTGCCGAACAGGTAGAGCACCAGGTCCCCGGGCAGCGTCAGCCGCCCGAAGTCGATCGCGACGGTGGTGGTGGTCTTCTCCCGTACGCCGGCGAGATCGTCGACGATCGCGCCGGACTGGGTCATGACCTCTTCGGTGTGCAGCGGCGGGGTCTCCGACAGCGCCCGGATGAGCGTCGTCTTGCCGACCCCGAACGGACCCGCGACCAGCAGCTTGACCAGGGTCTGGTTCTCGCCGGAGAGGTACATGTTGCCGGTGCCGGTACCCGTACCGGTCGCGCTGCTAGGACTTGAGAGAGCGGAGTCCATCGAGAACCCTCTCCAGAATCTGCCGGTCGAATTGCTCGGCTTCGGGGATGGGGACACGGGCGTGCAGCCGCCCGGCATCGACAAGGTCGGCCACCAGCACCTTCACCACGCTGACGGGCAGGTGAAGGTGGGCGGCGACCTCGGCCAGAGACAGCGCCCCGGGCTGCAGCAGCTCCAGGATGCGGTGCTCTTCCGGGCGTACCTCACTGGTGATCGGCATCCCCACGCTGTGCAGCAGGGTGAGCCGGTCCAACGTGTTGCGGCTGGGGCGGGCGCGTCCGCCGGTGGCCAGGTAGGCCGGGACGAGGCGCCTGCCGCTGCTCTGGCGGGGCGTCATGCCGGGTTACCGAGGTCCCGGGCCGGGCTGTTCATCACCTTGCTGCCCAGCGTCGTCACCTGGATCTGCATGTGGTGCGCGACGACTCCCATGTTCACCTCCGGGTCGGCGAAGACGGCCAGGCAGGTGTTCTCGCCGGCCGGTATCGCGAAGACGAAGCCCTCGTCGGACTCGATGACGGTCTGCCGCAGCCGGGTGTCGTCCTTCTCGGCGAACGCGGCGGTGACGGCGCGCGCGGCGCCCTGGAGCGCGGACATCATCGCGGCGACACCCTCGCCGGCCTCCCGGGACAGACCCGGCGAGGCACCCTCGATGAAGCCGTCACCGGAGATCACGGCTGCGTGGATAACATGCGGCAACTCCAAGAGCGGCGCCAGCACCCAGGACTTGTCCTCGGCGACACGGCGGCGGGTGGGGCTGTTCATGACTGGGCGTTCCCTTCGGGACTGCGAGGGGGTTCTGACTGGGCGGCTGCCCGGCCGGTTTCGGTGCCCCGCTGGAGGGCGGCCCACCGGGATCCGGTCTCCTCCGGGGAGCGCGGGGGAATCGGTTCGGTGCGCGGGGCCTGCTCGGCCTCCGACACGGGCTTGCGGCGGCGCCGGCGCGGCAGTTCGCCCTCGGCGGCCGGCGCGTCGTACGAGGCGTGCACGGCGGGCGCGGCGGGCGCCGCGGGGGCGGCCGGTGCGGCCGGTGCGGGAGTCGGCTGACCGGCGGAGGACGCTGCCGAGGAGGGCGCCGCCCCGGTCGGCAGGGCGGAGGAGGATCGTTCCGTCATCCCGGAACGGTGCGGCAGCGGAGCCATCACGGACATGGGCTGGGCACTCTCGTCGAGGACGGTGAGGAGGGGGTCACCCGGGATGTACACCACGGCCCGCACGCCGCCGTACGGCGACGGCTCGACGTGCACCCCGAAGCCGTACTGGCGCACCAGCTGGCCGGCAGCGGCGAAACCGGACCGCGGCGGGTCGCCGAGCTGGGTCAGCAGCAGATCGCCGTCGCCCGCCAGCAGCTCCATCGCCGCCTTGATCTCGTCGTCGTGCATGCCGACGCCGTAGTCGTCGATGATCACCGAGGCGCCGCGGTTGCCCTGCTGGAGGGTGATCGTCACCGGCAGCTCACGGTGCGAGTGGTGCAGCGCGTTGGCCAGCAGCTCGGTGACGGTGATCGCGATCGGCTCGACGGCCCGCGCGACGACCGCGATCGGGTCCCGCAGCTGGTTGCTGATCTGCACGCGCTCGTAGCCGCGCAGCCGGGACATGGCGCCCACGACCAGCTCGGCCAGGTACGAGTCCTCACGGGTCAGGCCCGGCCAGGCGCCGCAGACGACGCCGGTGGCCTGCACACGCCGCAGCGCCTGCTCGTTGAGGAAGTCCGCGTTCAGCAGGGCCTGCGCGATCTCCGGGTCGTCGTAGCGGTGCTGCATCTCCTGCAGCGCCGTCTGCAGGCGGTACAGCAGCGCCTGGATGGTGGTGGTCGCGCCGCGGAGTGCCGACTGCGCGGCCGCGTCGACGCGCGTGCGCTCCTTGGTGATGGCCTCGCTGACCTGCTCCAGTACGGCGCCGAGCGCCTCGTCCGTCTCCGACCCGGCGAACCGGGCGTCGAGCAGACCGTGCACCGGCACGTGCGGGTGGGCCAGCGCCATCGTCAGGTCGGGGAGCCGGGTACCGGCCAGGTGCCGGATCTCGGCCTCGGTGGCGCGCAGCCGGGCCGACAGCTCCGTATTGCTGTGGAGCGTGGCGCTGTTCTGTTCCTCAGCGGCGGCCAGGCGCGCTCTCAGGGCCTTGCGCTGTCCGCTGGCCCGGACCGAGAACGCCGCCAGGACCACGGCGGCGGCCGTACCTGCGCTGAGGCACCACAACAGCGCCTCCGGTATGGATGTCATCGAGATCCTCATGTGGGGTACTGACTGGGTCGGCCGGCCATCACGGCGACGTGGTGCCGATCATCACGGGATGCTACCGGGGAGTTGACGTGCCGTGAGGGCCGATCCCAAGGGGCGACTGAGAAGTACGGAAGGTCACCTTCCGCCCGCGATGACCGGACGATAACGTGATGCGGCCCCGTCATCCAGGGAAGATGGCGGGGCCGGTGTGTGCCTGTTGTGTGCCCTTGGTGAAAGCCGGTCAGGCGTTCCGGAATTGCGCGTTCTTGACGGTCGCTATGAAAGTGGACCAAGCGCCCGCGGGCACTATCAGGGCGGGGCCCTGGGGGGTCTTGCTGTCGCGGACGGGGACCACTCCGGGGAAGTCGTCGGCGACTTCGACGCAGCTGCCGCCGTTGGTGTCGCTGTAGCTGCTCTTGCGCCACCGAGCACTGCTCAGGTCGTACTCGCGCATCGTCTGTAGTCCTCTACCATCGACTCGATCAAGGGCAGGGACGCCTCCGGCGACAGCGCGGCGGCCCTTGCCGGATCGTAGCTCTGCTGTACGTGCCTCACTACGGCCGGATCGTCCAGCAGATTCCCCGAATACACGCCCTCTGTATAGGCGGTTGGCGGCGCGTCCTCGAACTCCATGAGCGTCACCATCTTGCCGATGAAGGAAAATGCGCCGGCCGCGAACGGAAGTACCTGCACCAGGATCTTGCGGTCGCGGACGAGTCGCGCAATGTGCTCCAACTGCTCGGCCATAACGGCCGGGCCTCCCACTGGCACGCGCAGTACCGCTTCGTGCAGGACGGCCCAATACGCCGGACGATCAGCGGGCTTGAGGACCGCCGCCCGGTCGAGTCGGGCGCGGACTTTTTCCTCGATGTGCTCGTCCGATGCCAATGGATTGCCCGCGAGCATCAACGCCCGCGCATAAGCCGACGTCTGCAGCAGTCCCGGCACGATCATCGACTCGAACTCACAGATCTTCGTAGCCAGCCGTTCCAGATCCGCCGCTGCCGCGAAGTAGGAGGCATACGGCGAAGCCTCCAGCAGTTTTCGGTAAAGGCGCTCGAAAAAGCCGTCCGTCTTCAGTGCCTCGTCGATCTGGATCGCCATTTCCAGGCGCGGCCGGCGTTCCGCGGACTCGAACCTGCAGACCAGTGCGCGGGACGCGAACAGCCTCCGCCCCAGTTCTGCCTGACTCAGACCGGCCGCCTCCCGGCGGTTCGTGAGTTCCGAGCCCCAGAATTCCCAGCCGACCTGCTGCGAAGCGTTGGCCATGGCCCACCCCTCTTGCTGTGCTGTGTTGCCGTACCGCTCTTTCCGTCACAGACTAGTTCCGGAGCGTTACCACACGGGTGCGAACGGTGAACCCGACCGACCCCCTCTCCGCATGCGCCAGAATGGGCGCCATGAGTCTGTTCCGCGACGACGGCATCGTGCTGCGCACCCAGAAGCTGGGTGAGGCGGACCGGATCATCACGCTGCTCACCCGCGGCCACGGCCGGGTCCGTGCCGTGGCCCGGGGCGTGCGGCGGACGAAGTCGAAGTTCGGGGCGCGGCTGGAGCCGTTCTCGCACGTGGACGTGCAGTTCTACGCCCGCGGCAGCGAGCTCGTCGGGCGCGGGCTGCCGCTGTGTACGCAGAGCGAGACGATCGCCGCGTACGGCGGCGGCATCGTCACGGACTACGCCCGCTACACCGCCGGCACGGCCATGCTGGAGACCGCCGAGCGGTTCACCGACCACGAGGGCGAGCCGGCCGTCCAGCAGTACCTGCTGCTGGTCGGCGGGCTGCGGACGCTCGCGCGCGGGGAGCACGCGCCGCACCTCGTGCTCGACGCGTTCCTGCTGCGCTCGCTGGCCGTGAACGGTTACGCGCCGAGTTTCGACAGCTGCGCGCGGTGCGGGATGCCGGGCCCGAACCGGTTCTTCTCGGTCGCGTCGGGCGGGGTGATCTGCGGCGAGTGCCGGGTGCCCGGGAGCGTCGTACCCTCCTCGGAGGCCATCGGGCTCCTGAGCGCGCTGCTGACCGGCGACTGGGAGACCGCGGACGCCTGCGAGGCCCGCCACGCGCGGGAGGGCAGCGGGCTGGTCACGGCCTATTTGCACTGGCACCTGGAGCGGGGCCTGCGCTCCCTGAGGTATGTAGAGCAGTAGGGCAGCAGACGGGGTGACGCAGTGGTCACCCGCGCACAACGACAATCCTCGAAGCGACACAGCGACACAGCGACACATAGGAGACGTGGGCCGCATGGCACGACGCGGGATTCTGGGCCGTAACCGACGCGAGTACGTCACGCCCGAGCCGCACCCTTCCGGCGCGCGGCCGCCGAAGATCCCCGGGGAGCTCGTCCCGAACCATGTGGCCGTGGTCATGGACGGCAACGGCCGGTGGGCGAAGGAGCGGGGCCTGCCGCGCACCGAGGGCCACAAGGTCGGCGAGGGCGTCGTGCTGGACGTCCTCAAGGGCTGCATCGAAATGGGCGTGAAGAACCTTTCGCTCTACGCCTTCTCCACCGAGAACTGGAAGCGGTCGCCGGACGAGGTGAAGTTCCTGATGAACTTCAACCGCGATGTCATCCGGCGGCGGCGCGACGAAATGGACGCGCTCGGTATTCGTATCCGGTGGGTCGGGCGGATGCCGAAGCTGTGGAAGTCCGTGGTGCAGGAGCTCCAGATCGCCCAGGAGCAGACCAAGAACAACGACGCGATGACGCTGTATTTCTGCGTGAATTACGGCGGTCGGGCGGAGATCGCGGACGCCGCGGCGGCCATCGCCCGGGACGTGCGGGCCGGGAAGCTGGACCCGTCGAAGGTCAACGAGAAGACCGTCGCGAAGTACATGTACTACCCGGACATGCCGGACGTGGATCTCTTCGTGCGGCCGTCCGGTGAGCAGCGCACCTCGAACTACCTGATCTGGCAGAGCGCGTACGCCGAGATGGTCTTCCAGGACATCCTGTGGCCGGACTTCGACCGGCGGAACCTGTGGGACGCGTGCCTGGAGTACGCCAAGCGGGACCGGCGGTTCGGTGCCGCGCCGGTGGCGGAGGGCGAGTCCGCGACGTGACGGCCTGAGACGGGGCGGCCCGGCTTCCTTCCTGTGCTCCAGGAAGGAAGCCGGGCCGTACGCTTGGGATCGCAGGCGAACTGCGCCTCCCTGACGGCCGGTTCGCCGCCGGACGGGGCGGCGGTGATCCGCACCATCCGGTGGTTCTTGGCGAGCTTGCGGGGGGTTCTCCTGTGCGGGGACACAGGGGAGACGCCCCCGGAGGCTCCTGAAGGCCGTCTAGAGGCCGTTGCGGCGGTAGGGCACGTACGGCTGGCCGATCGACCTCTCGTGCGCCGCGTCGCCCGAGTAGTACGGGTACGGGATGACGTGCGAGACGGTGCCCTGGGAGCCGTTGTCCTCCAGGGCGATGTACTTGGTGTGGGCCTCGTCGGCCCAGCCGCCGAAGAGGACGGTGTGGTCGCCGGCGATCAGGGCGTCGCCCGGCTGCAGGTCGTCCTTGGTGATGGCGTGGGCGGTGTTGCCGCCCATCAGGCCGTAGGTGTTCAGGCCCGGGGGTTCCAGGCCCCAGGCGGCGGAGACGAAGCCGGAGCAGTCGTCGCGGTAGCCGTTGGTGGTGGCCGACTGGCTGTAGCCGATGCGGTGGTTCACCCGCTCCAGGGCCCGGTCGATGATGTCCTTGCGCTCCTTGGGAAGCCCGGAGGTGTCGGGGGCGTCCTGCACGCCGGCGCCGGTGGTGGTGTGGTGCTTGCCCGGCGACCAGGCGTCCCAGTCGCCCTTGGTCTCCCACTTGCCGTCGCCGTGGCCCTGGGTGGGCGCCGGGCCGCCGGTGCCGCCACCGCCACCACCGCCGTGGCCGCCGCCGCTCGCGCCGCCGCCCCCTCCGCCACCGGAGCCGGAGCCGCCACCGGCGCCGTGCGAGCCGGTCCGCGGAGACTTGGGCGCGTCGTGGTGCTTGCCGTCCTTGATCTTCTTGAGGTCTTCCTCGATCTTCTTCTCGTTGGCCTCGTACTCGGCCTTGACCTTCTTGATCTTGTCGGCGTCCGCCGCGAGCCCGTCGAGCAGCTGGGACTTGGCCGCCGCGAGGCGCCGGCAGAGCTCGGCGATGTCCTGCACGTCGGCCTGCACCTGATAGGCGATGCCGAAGCCGGGAAGGGACGCGAGGGGCGCGGTCGCGAGGTCGATGCTCGCCGCCGTCGCCATGGTGTCCTTGACCTCACACAGCCGCCGGTGCAGCTCCAGCATCTTCTCGGCCGCCGAGCGCCAGTCCTTCTCGATGGTGTTGAGCTCCGCCATCTCGACACCGAACGTGTCGCCTGCCATCCGTACAACCCCCCGTGTTGTCGTGGCTCGTCAGTAGACCTGGGACAGCCGGGTGACGGCCTGGCCCAGCGTGGTGAGATCGTCGGAGATCGCGTTCATCTCCTTGACGCGGCCGTGCGCGACGGTGACGAAGGCGTCGGACGCCGGGCCGTGCCAGGTCAGCTTTCCGAGCGCGGTGTTGACCTCCTTGGTCAACCCGTCCAGCTCCTTGCTGAGCTTGTCCAGCTCGGCCGCGATCTTCTGCAGGTCCGCGTCGCCGCCGCCGAACATCTGGGTCAGCACCCAGTGGGCGATCTCGGCGGGCGCCATCATGACGTCCTTGCCGACCTCGACCACGTCGCCGACGAGCTGCTTGCCGTCTTCCCAGAGATCCCCGAGACCCATTACTACCCCCCGTGTGGGCGCGAGCACCGCGCCGATAGCCAACCGAGGCTACCACTAGCGTGTACCTGTCACCTATGCGCAAGACGAAGAGGCCGCCTCCGATCAACTCGGCGGCGACCCCGGCGTATTCGCAGCTCAGGCGGCTACTTCTCCGCGGCGGCCCGCTCCGCGCACTCGCCGCACGTACCGAAGATCTCGATCGTGTGCGCCACGTCCCGGAAGCCGTGCTCGGCGGCGATCTGGTCGGCCCACTTCTCCACCGCGGGGCCCTCGACCTCGACGGCCTTGCCGCAGCTCCGGCAGACGAGGTGGTGGTGATGGTCGTCGGTGCTGCACCGGCGGTAGACCGCCTCGCCCTCGCTGGTGCGCAGCACGTCGACCTCACCGGCGTCGGCGAGCGACTGCAGCGTCCGGTAGACGGTGGTCAGCCCGACCGAGTCGCCCCGGTGCTTGAGCATGTCGTGCAGCTCCTGGGCACTGCGGAACTCGTCCACCTCGTCGAGTGCGGCGGACACCGCGGTCCGCTGCCGCGTCGACCGGCCGCGTACCGGAGATCCCGCGCTCGTCGCCACCGTTGCCTCCCTTAGGACGTCAGGTCTTCCCCCTGCGCATGCGTCCCGCCATTGTGCCAGGTGATGACCGGCGCCCTGGTGGGACGCTTACTTGCGTGCGGCTATCCGGCCACGCTCACATCGTCCGGGGCGGAGCGGCCGGCGGGTACCTCCAGGGTGCACCCCGCATCGGGCTGTGCGGCAGCCCTGGCGCGCTTTTTCGCGAGCGGCGTGGCGAGCGCGGTCAGCACGACGAACAGGCCGATGGCGAACAGCACGATCGTGGCACCGGACGGGACGTCCACGTAGTACGAGGTGGTGGTGCCCGTAAGGGTGACCGCGACACCGATCGCGACGGCCACCGAGAAGGTGACCGCGAAGCTGCGGCTGATCTGCTGGGCGGCCGCGACCGGGATCACCATCAGGGCGCTGACCAGCAGCAGTCCGACCACCCGCATGGCGACGGTGACGGTGACCGCGGCGGTGACCGCGATCAGCAGGTTCAGCAGCCGGACCGGCAGACCGGTCACCCGCGCGAACTCCTCGTCCTGGCAGACCGCGAACAGCTGGCGGCGCAGCCCGACGGTGATCGCCAGGACCAGCGCGGCGAGCACGTAGATCGTCGTCATGTCCTGCGGCGAGACGGTCGTGATCGAGCCGAAGAGGTACGTGCCGAGGTTGGCGTTGGAGCCGGCGTCGGAGAGGTTCATCAGCATCACGCCGCCCGCCATGCCGCCGTAGAACAGCATGGCCAGCGCGAGGTCGCCGCGGGTCTTGCCGTACCAGCGGATCAGCTCCATGACGACCGAGCCGGCGACCGCGACGGCGGTGGCGACCCAGACCGGGCTCTGGTTGAGCAGGAAACCCAGCCCGACGCCGGTGAGCGCGACATGGCCGATTCCGTCGCCCATCAGGGCCTGGCGGCGCTGGACGAGGTAGATGCCGATGGCGGGCGCGGTGATGCCGACGATCAGGGCGGCGATCAGGGCCCGCTGCATGAAGGCGTAGTTCAGGATGTCCATCAGGTGAGCAACCCCGTCCGGATCGGTTCCGCGGCCGCGTCGGCGTGCGGGTGGACATGGTCGTGGCCCGGGAGGGCGTGCTGGCCCACGGCCTCGGGCGGCGGGCCGTCGTGGACGACGCAGCCGTCGCGCAGCACCACCGCGCGGTCGATCAGCGGCTCCAGCGGGCCGAGCTCGTGCAGGACGAGCAGGACGGTGGTGCCGCGGGCGACCTGCTCGCGCAGGGCGGCGGCGAGCACCTCCTGGCTGGCGAGGTCGACACCGGCCATCGGCTCGTCCATGATCAGCAGTTCCGGTTCGCCGGCCAGCGCCCGGGCTATCAGCACCCGCTGGTGCTGCCCGCCGGAGAGCGCGTTGACCGAGTCCTTGGCGCGGTCGGCCATGCCGACCAGCTCCAGCGCGTGGTGCACCGCGGCCCGGTCGGCCTTGCGCAGCACGCCCAGCTTCGTACGGGCCAGCCGGCCGGCCGTGACGACCTCGCGGACGGTGGCGGGCACCCCGCCGGCCGCGGTGGTGCGCTGCGGGACGTATCCGACCCGGGCCCAGGCCCGGAAGCGGCGGAACTCCGTGCCGAACAGGGACAGTGAGCCGCCGCTGAGCGGGACCTGGCCGATCACCGACCGGACGGCGGTGGACTTGCCGGAGCCGTTCGCGCCGAGCAGCGCGACGACCTCGCCGGAGCGCACCGTCAGGTCGACGCCCCGCAGCACGGGGCGGGCGCCCAGTGATGCGGTGGCGCCGCGCAGGTCGATGACCGGCTCGGGGAGCGGTTCCTTCACGGTGACCTCCGTGGGGTGCGGGGCGGGGTGGTCGGTGCGTTCACTTGCTGCCGAGCGCCTTCTGCAGCGCCGCGAGGTTGGCGCGCTGCACGCCGAAGTAGTCCTTGCCGCGGGACTTGGCGGTGATCCCTTCCAGCGGGTCGAGGACGTCGGTCTTCAGGTGGAGGTCGCCGGCCAGGGCCTTGGCGGTGGCCGGGTTGGCGATCGTCTCGAAGAAGACCGTGGAGACGTGGTGCTCGGTGGCGAGGGTGTGCAGGGCCTTGATGCGGTGCGCGCTGGGCTCGGACTCGGGATCGAGGCCGCTGATGGCCTCCTCGGTCAGGCCGTAGCGCTCGGCGAGGTAGCCGAAGGCCGCGTGGGTGGTGAGGAAGGTGTCCGAGGCCCGGTTCTTCAGGCCGGCCTTGAACTCCGTGTCCAGCCCGGTGAGCTTCTTCACCAGGGCGTCGGTGTTCTTCTGGTAGTCGGCCTTGTGCTTCGCGTCGGCCTTGGCCAGGGTCTTGTTGACGCCCTTGGCGACCTCGGCGTACTTCACCGGGTCGAGCCAGATGTGCGGGTCGTTGCCGCCCTCGGCGTCGGAGTGCGAGTGGTTGTCGCCGGTGGTGTGGTGGTGGCCGTCGACCTCGGTGCCGTGCTTTTCGAGGGAGGTCAGGGCGGCGGCGTCGGCGATGTTCTTGACGCCGGACTGGCCGATCGCCTCGTCCACGGCGGGCTGCAGGCCCTTGAGGTAGACGACCGCGCCGGACTCGCCGAGCTGGGCGGTCTGCTTGGCGGTGAGCTCCAGGTCGTGCGGCTCGACGCCCGGCCTGGTGAGGTCGGTCACCTCGACGTGCTTCCCGCCGATCTGCTCGGCGAGGAATTCCATGGGATAGAAGGACGCTGTCACCTTCAGCCTGCCATCGGCCGTCTTGCCGCTGGCGGTGGGGGCGCAGCCGGTGAGGGCCAGCAGGCCGAGCCCGGCGGCTCCGGCGACCGCGGCGGTGGCGAGGTGACGACGTATGTTCATGACACTCATTTTCAACAAACCTGGAAACGATTGTCAATAAACCTCGGGCCGGTGTGAGCGGGCCGACAGTGGCCGGGAACCGATTTGGTCCCGGGGCGGCGCCCGCCGGTACCCTGAACTATTCGCCCAGCCGTCTTGCGACCTGCACCCCGACGAGACGCGAGGGCGCCGCCCAATTCATCGTTCGTCGTCGTAATGAAGAGAGCACCGTGGCCGCCGACAAGATCGATACCATCGTCAGCCTGAGCAAGCGCCGTGGCTTCGTTTACCCCTGCAGTGAGATCTACGGCGGCTCCCGGGCTGCCTGGGACTACGGTCCGCTGGGCGTCGAGCTCAAGGAGAACATCAAGCGGCAGTGGTGGCGCGCCATGGTCACCTCGCGCGAGGACGTCGTCGGCATCGACTCGTCGGTGATCCTGGCGCCCGAGGTGTGGCAGGCGTCCGGCCACGTCGCCACCTTCACCGACCCGCTCACCGAGTGCACCTCCTGCCACAAGCGCTTCCGCGCCGACCACCTGGAGGAGGCGTACGAGGCCAAGCACGGCAAGCTGCCCGAGAACGGCCTCGCGGACATCAACTGCCCGCACTGCGGCAACAAGGGCGGCTTCACCGAGCCCAAGCAGTTCTCCGGCCTGCTCTCCACCCACCTCGGCCCGTCCCAGGACACCGCCTCGGTCGCCTACCTGCGCCCCGAGACCGCCCAGGGCATCTTCACCAACTTCGCCCAGGTCCAGCAGACCTCGCGCAAGAAGCCCCCGTTCGGCATCGCGCAGATGGGCAAGTCCTTCCGGAACGAGATCACTCCGGGCAACTTCATCTTCCGCACCCGCGAGTTCGAGCAGATGGAGATGGAGTTCTTCGTCAAGCCGGGCGAGGACGAGCAGTGGCACGAGTACTGGATGGAGCAGCGCTGGAACTGGTACCGCGACCTGGGCCTGCGCGAGGAGAACATCCGGTGGTACGAGCACCCGAAGGAGAAGCTCTCCCACTACTCCAAGCGCACCGCTGACATCGAGTACCGCTTCAACTTCGGCGGCACCGAGTTCTCCGAGCTGGAGGGCGTGGCCAACCGCACCGACTACGACCTGGGCGCGCACTCCAAGGCGTCCGGCCAGGACCTGTCGTACTTCGACCAGGAGGCCGGCGAGCGCTGGACCCCCTACGTCATCGAGCCGGCGGCCGGTGTGAACCGCGCGATGCTCGCCTTCATGCTCGACGCCTACGTCGAGGACGAGGCGCCCAACGCCAAGGGCAAGATGGAGAAGCGCACGGTCATGCGCCTCGACCCGCGCCTGGCGCCGGTCAAGGTCGCGGTGCTGCCGCTGTCCCGCAACCCGCAGCTCTCCCCGAAGGCCAAGGGCCTCGCCGCAGACCTGCGGAAGAACTGGAACATCGAGTTCGACGACGCGGGCGCCATCGGCCGCCGCTACCGCCGCCAGGACGAGATCGGCACCCCGTTCTGCGTCACCGTCGACTTCGACACCCTCGACGACAACGCGGTCACCGTCCGCGAGCGCGACACCATGAAGCAGGAGCGCGTCAGCCTGGACCAGATCCAGCCGTACCTGGCCGCGCGTCTGCTGGGCTGCTGAGTCGGCCATCGGGTAGCTGCTGAGGCAGCTGCCTGGTGAACGAGGGGGCCGGTTCCCGTAAGGGAACCGGCCCCCTCGTTGTTTGCCTTGAGGCCCTGTCGAGGCCCTGTCGAGCGGCGTCGAGCCGTGTCGAGCCGTGTCGAGGCCGTGTCGAGGCCGTGTTGCGGTCTGCTTGGGGGCCGTTTGGGGCCTCGGGAATGCCCCGGGAGTGCCCCGGGAGTGCCCCGGGAGTGCCCCGGGAGTGCCCCGGGAGTGCCCCGGGAGTGCCCCGGGAGTGTCCCGGGAATGCCTCGGGAGTGCCCCCGGGAACGCCCTGGGAGTGCCCCGGGAATGCCCCGCCTCCGGAATACCCCACCCCCGCCCGTACGTTGTGGCCCCGAAGGGGGGCCTCGCGTCCCCTACGGGATCTGTTCGGCGGCCCCTTAGGTGGTCCGCTCGGTGCCCCGCTGAGTGCACCGTGGGGCGCCCCGTCTCTTACGTGCCCCGTCTCTTACGTGCCCCGGCTCTTACGTGTGCCCCGTCTCTCATGTGCCCGGTCGCTCAACGGCCCCGCACCGGGCGGGTGGCGAGCCAGGTGCAGAGGGCGGCGAGGGGGAGTTCGGCGGCCACGGCCATGGCTATGGCGGTGGCCAGTTCCGCGCCGGGGGCGGCGGTGGCGAGGTCGATGCAGGCGTCGGCGAACAGGAGGACGGCCGCGGCACCGGCCGGGGCGCGGTGGCGGGGGTCGGCACGCAGGACGCGGAGGCCGGCGGTGAGCAGTGCGGCGGCCTCCAGGGCGTCGAGGGCGACCCAGGCGGTGGCCTCGGCGGGCGGCAGGGTGCCGGCGAGGTAGCCGAGCCACGGCAGCAGCGCGAGCCCGGCACCCGCGAGGACGCGGCCCTGCCAGCGGCGGGCGCGGCTCAGTCGCAGCCCCCCGCGGACGGCACCGTTCGCCGTGCAGCGTCCGTTGTCGACAGGGGGGTTGAAGGCGATCAGGGCCATGGCGGAGGTCTCTTTCAAGGTCACGAACCCGGCCTTCGGGCTCGTGATCAAGACTCCGGTTTTCGCCGTTCACAGTCAGTAATGCGGCTGTCCGACTTGGGGTGGCACCAGCTACACCCTCCGTACGGCAATCGGCTTCATGGCAGGTCGCGGCACCCGCCACATAACGTTGGATCATGAAGATTCCGCCCCGGACCCAGCGCGCGCTCACCCGGCTGTCCCGCGATACGTACTTCCTCGCCCTGGGGGCGCCGCTGCACCTCCTCATCGGGTTCCTGCTGTTCATGGCCTTCGGCCTCGTATGGGAGATCGTCGAGGGGAACGACAGCAGCGTGCCGGTGGTCCTGGGTCTCACGCTGGTGCTCACCGCGTCGTCCGTGCCCGCGCTGACCGCCGCCCAGCGCTGGCGCTTCCGGCAGTTCCTGGGGATCGACATCCCCGCACCGGGGTGGTGGTGGCGACGGTGGCAGCGGCGGTTCGGCTACCACTGCCTGGTCGGGGCACTGCTCGGTGGGCTCGAAGTACTGGTGCTCGGCCTGCTGTTGGCGGGTCTGGCCGCCGGCACGGTGTGCCTGTGGATATGGGCGGTTCCCCTGGAGTGGCGGGTCGGCCATCCCGGGTACTACACCCAGGCCGGCTACGTCACCGTCGCCGGGCTTGCCGCACTCGCCGCCGTCCCCTCCCTCGCCGCGGCCCTGGTGCGCCTGGAGACGCACCTCGCGCCCGGTCTGCTGGGGCCCGACCCGAGCGAGGACCTGGAGCGGCGGGTGATCGACCTCACCGAGAGCCGGGCCGGTGCGGTCGACGCCGCGGATGCCGAACGGCGCCGCATCGAACGGGACCTGCACGACGGCGCCCAGCAGCGCCTGGTGTCGCTGGCCCTGAACCTGGGCCTGGCCAAGGCGACGCTGACCGACCTGCCGCCCGAGGTCCGCGAGGTGATCGACACCGCGCACCGGGAGGCGAAGGAGGCCATCGAGGAACTCAGCAGTCTGGTGCGCGGCCTGCACCCGGCGGTCCTGGACGAGCTGGGGCTGGATGCCGCGCTCTCCGGGCTCGCCGCCCGGGCGACGCTGCCCGTACGGCTGCGGGTGGATCTGGCGCAGCGCACCGTGCCGGCCATCGAGGCGGTGGCGTACTTCGTGGTCTCCGAGGCGCTGACGAACGTGGCCAAGCACGCCCCGGAGGCGACCCGGGTGGATGTGACGGTCACCAGGCTGGGCGAGATACTGCGGGTGGTGATCGCCGACGACGGTGCGGGCGGGGCCGATCCGTCCAAGGGGAGTGGTCTCACCGGACTCGCCCAGCGCGTGCGGTCCGTGGACGGAACATTCCGGATGAGCAGCCCCGTGGGGGGCCCGACCATGATGAGCGTGGAGCTGCCGTGCCCGAGGTGAGGCGTGACGTGGGGGATGACATGGGGCGTGGGGTGGCGGCCGGGATAGCCGGTGCGCAGGGTGCCGGGCCGGGTGCGGTACGGCGGGCCGTGATCGCGGAGGACTCCGTTCTGCTGCGGATCGGGCTGGTCAAGGTCGTGGAGATGGCCGGGTTCGAGGTGGCCGCCGAGGCGGGGGACGCCGAGGGGCTGCTGGCGGCGGTCGCCGAACACCGGCCGGACCTCGCGGTGGTGGACGTGCGGATGCCGCCCGGCTTCACGGACGAGGGGGTGCGCGCCGCCCTGTCGATCCGCCAGCAGTGGCCCGGTACCGCGGTGTTGATGCTGTCGCAGTACGTCGAGGAGCGGTACGCGGCCGATCTGCTGGCCTCGAACACCAGCGGTGTCGGCTATCTGCTCAAGCAACGGGTGGCGGACGTCGAGGAGTTCCTTGAGGCGCTGCGGCGGGTGGCCGACGGTGGTACCGCGCTGGATCCGCAGGTCGTCGCGCAGCTGCTGGTGCGGCGGTCGAGCGATCCGCTGGAGCGGCTGACCGCCCGTGAGCGGGAGGTCCTGGCGTTGATGGCCGAGGGCCGCTCGAACGCGGGGATCGCCGCCGGGCTCGTGGTGAGCGAGAGCGCGGTCGCCAAGCACATCAACAACATCCTCGCCAAGCTGGATCTCCCGAAGGCCGACGCCGACCACCGCCGGGTCCTGGCGGTGCTGCGGTTCCTGGGGGTCGGCTCCTAGGTGTATTGATCACGAGCGTTGTTAACAGCCGCTCGGCTTGATCAATGGCGAAGACCTCCGGTGTGGTGGAGGTGTCGAATCTGCACCGCACGGAGGTCTTCATGTCCCACCGTAATGCCCGGCTGACCGTCTTTGGCCGGCGGCTGCTGGTCGAACGCATCCGCTCCGGACGTCCCGTCGCTCATGTGGCTGCTGAGATGGGGGTGTCACGGCCCACGGCCCACAAGTGGATGCGACGGTGGCTGGCAGAAGGCGACGCCGGCCTGCAAGACCGCTCCAGTCGACCGCACAGGACCCCACACCGCACCGCGCCTGACGTCGAAGACCGCATCTGCACGCTGCGACAAACCCGCAAGCTGGGACCGGCCAGGATCGGCCCGATCCTGGGCCTGCCGGCCTCGACCGTGCATCGGGTCCTGACCCGCCGTGGCCTGCACCGGCTGGCCTGGCTGGACCGGCCGACCGGCGAGCCGATCCGCCGCTACGAACGAGCCCGGCCCGGCGAGATGGTCCACGTCGACATCAAGAAACTCGGCAACATCCCCGCCGGAGGCGGCTGGCGCACGGTCGGCAGGACTGCGGGCGCCCACAACAAGCAGGCCACCACCGACCAGCGCAAGAGCTCCAAGCCGGTGATCGGCTACAGCTATATCCACTCCGCCGTCGACGACCACTCGCGCCTGGCCTACAGCGAAGTCCTCCTCGACGAACGCAAGGAAACCGCGATCGCCTTCTGGCGCCGGGCCCAAGCCTTCTTCGCCTCGCACGGCATCACCGTCGAGCGCGTCCTGACCGACAACGGCTCCTGCTACAAGTCCAAGCTGTTCACCCGGACCCTCACCGCGGCCGGCATCGCCCACAAGCGCATCCGGCCCTACCGGCCGCAGACCAACGGCAAAGTGGAACGCTTCAACCGCACCCTGCTCGACGAATGGGCCTACAGCCGGCCCTACACCAGCAACACCGAACGCACCCAAGCCCTGACAGGCTTCCTCCACACCTACAACCACCACCGCAGCCACACCGCACTCGGCGGCAAGCCACCCATCAGCCGTGTGAACAACGCTCCAGGTCAATACACCTAGGGGGGCCAACCGGTCGTGCGGGTTCGAACCATGGTCCGCCGACCGCCGGGGTATTCGATCCGGGCCGGGCTTTTCCGCGTGAAATCCCGCCCGGATCGCATTTCCTGTCCCGTCACGTGCATCCATTGCCTCTTTTCCCGCGTCTCACAGGCGAGCGGCCTTGTCCTATGGGCCGCACCGCAGGGGTATTTGGAGTATTCAATTTGAAAACCGGCATTAAGGGCATTCGTCGCGTCTCCGCGGCAGTCGTCACCGCGGGTGCCGTTCTGACGGCCGGGGCGTTCGCCGCTCCGGCGCAGGCCGCCACACTCCCGACGCCCACGATCACCGCCGCCGGCGGTTTCGTGATGAACAACAGCACGGGCAAGTCCCTGTTCACCAAGGCTGCGGACACCCGGCGTTCCACCGGCTCCACCACCAAGATCATGACGGCTCGGGTGGTGCTCGCGCAGTCGAACCTCGACCTGGATTCCAAGGTCACGGTCCAGAAGGCGTACAGCGACTACATCGTCGACAACAACTGGGCCTCCTCGGCCCACTTGATCGTCGGCGACAAGGTCACGGTCCGTCAGCTGCTCTACGGGCTGATGCTGCCGTCCGGCTGCGACGCCGCCTACGCGCTCGCCGACAAGTTCGGCAGCGGCTCCACCCGGGACGCGCGGGTCAAGTCGTTCATCGGCAAGATGAACGCCACCGCCAAGAGCCTCGGCCTGACGAACACGCACTTCGACTCGTTCGACGGCATCGGCCACGGCGCGAACTACTCGACGCCGCGCGACCTCACCAAGCTCGCCAGCAGCGCGATGAAGTACTCCACGTTCCGTACGGTCGTGAAGACGAAGTCGACGAAGCAGAAGGTCACGACCAAGAGCGGTGGCTACCGCTACATGGAGTGGACCAACACCAACCCGCTGCTGGGCACTTACGCCGGCACCATCGGCGTCAAGACCGGCTCGGGCCCGGAGGCCAAGTTCTGCCTGGCCTTCGCCGCAACCCGTAACGGCAAGACCGTCATCGGTACCGTCCTCGCCTCCTCGTCGGTTTCCAACCGCACGGCGGACGCGAAGAAGCTGTTGGACTACGCGTTCAAGAAGTAGCCCGTACGGCTCGGGTCGTCACGGCTCGGGTCAAGGGGGCCTGTCGGCGGCCGTTCGGCCGCGGGCAGGCCCTCTGCCGTTTCCGCTGGTCTACGGCGCGTCCGTCGGGCCGGACGGGGCGGGGCGCAGGCCGCGGAGGACCAGGTCGCGGACCGCCTCGAAGTCGGCGGTGATTTCCGGACGGGACCACTCGGCGGCGTAACACGGGTCGTGGAAGCGGCCGGTGGCGTCGAAGACGGCGCGGGCCGTGACGGCGGGGGAGGGGGTCTGGAAGGTGCCCTCGCCGACGCCGTCCTCGATGATCCGGGTCAGCTGGGACTCCAGGTCCGTGACGTGCCGGTCGACCACACCACCGCTCTCGCCGATCAGCGCCATGTACGTCGCGAACAGCTCGGGATCGTCGCCCGCCTTGTGCCGCTTGGCCTCGAAGAGCGCGGTCAGCCAGCGGTCCAGCCGCTCGGCCGCCGGGCCCTCCTCCGTCACGATGCCGGACAGCTGCCGGCTCGTACGGTCCAGCCAGCGCGCCGTGACCGCTTCCCGCAGCGCCGTCTTCGTACGGAAGTGGCGGTAGACGCTGCCGTGGCTGACGCCCAGGGCGCGCGCCACGTCCACGACCGTGGCCTTCGCCGGGCCGTAGCGGCGCAGCACCTCCTCGGTGGCTTCGAGGATGCGCTCGGGGGTCAACGACTCGGGGGGCATGGGGAGGACGGCCTTTCGGGAGGGCGGACGGGCGGGTACGGACCACGGTGGGCGGGTGCCGCCCGGCACCCGTACCGGGTCCGCGGGTGGGGCCGGTGGCGCACCCAGGTGCACCGTGGTCCCCGCGCGGTACCTACGGACGGTACCTGGCCGCCGCCGCGGGCCGCCGCCCCGCCGGTGGTCAGCGCTCGCTGTCGAGGTGGGCCATCTGCTCGGCGGGGTACCGGTCGCCGGCCGCGGCACCGGCCGGGACCGCCCGCTCGATCGCGGCGAGGTCCTCCGCGTCCAGCGTCACGTCCAGGGCCCCGAGCGCCTCGGTGAGCCGGTCCCGGCGGCGCGCACCGACCAGCGGGACGATGTCCTCGCCGCGGGAGAGCACCCAGGCGATGGCTATCTGGGCCACCGAGGCGCCCTTCTGCTCGGCGATCTTGCGCAGCGCGTCGACCAGGTCGAGGTTGCGGTCGAGGTTCTCGCCCTGGAAGCGCGGGCTCATCCCGCGGAAGTCGTTGGCGGCGAGCTTGCGGTCCCGGCCGAAGTGGCCGCTGATCAGGCCGCGGGAGAGCACGCCGTAGGCCGTGATGCCGATGCCCAGCTCGCGGGCGGTGGGCAGGATCGTGTCCTCGATGCCGCGGGAGATGAGAGAGTACTCGATCTGGAGGTCGGCGATCGGGGCCACGGCGGCCGCGCGGCGCAGTGATTCCGCACCGACCTCGGAGAGGCCGATGTGCCGGACGTGTCCCGCCTCCACGAGCTCGGCGATGGCGCCGACCGTCTCCTCGACGGGGACGTCCGGGTCGAGCCGGGCGATCCGGTAGATGTCGATGTGGTCGGTGCCGAGGCGCTGGAGGGAGTAGGCGGCGAAGTTCTTCACCGCGTCGGGCCGGCCGTCGTAGCCGGTGAAGGCGCCCTCGATGGTGCGCAGGGCGCCGAACTTCACGCTGATCTGCGCCCGTTCGCGGGCCGCGGTGGGGGCGGTGCGCAGTGCCTCGTTGATCAGCAGTTCGTTGTGGCCCATGCCGTAGAAGTCGCCGGTGTCGAGCAGGGTGATGCCGGCGTCGAGGGCGGCGTGGATCGTGGCGAGGGATTCCGTGCGGTCGCTGTCGCCGTAGAGGGCGGACATGCCCATGCAGCCGAGGCCGAGGGCGGAGGTCTGCGGGCCGGTGGTGCCCAGGGTGCGGGTCTGCACTGCGTGCTCCTGAATGGGGACGAGGGGAGGGGTGCGAGAGGGGGCCGGCACGGGCCGCCGTGGGCGGGGGCGTGTCCGGATCCCTCACGCAAGCAACTATGGCATGACGACTGACAGATTTCAATATCTGTCAGTCGTTCCACTGTCGAAACGCGTCGCACCCCCACGTTCCCGCAGGTCAGCGCAGTGATCGCGGTAGGCGCAGGGCCAGCGCCGTGGTGCCCGCGACGATCGCCAGCTGCGTCAGCAGGGCCGCCAGCAGCGCATCGCGGATGCCGACGGACGGCAGCAGCGCGAGGAAGAGCGTGCCGAGGGTGGCCACGCCCAGCGCCAGGCCGGACTGCTGGGTGGTGACCATGACGCCGCCGCCCACGCCCGCCTGCGCCACCGGCAGCTCGCTCAGCACGATGCGCATCAGGACCGGCAGCACCAGCCCCTGGCCGAAACCGAGCAGCGCCATGCTCGGCGAGAGGCCGCCCACCGAGATGCCCGGCCAGCCCGCGTGCACGGTCAGCGCCAGCGCGATCAGCCCGGAACCCTGGATCAGCGAGCCGGTGAAGACCACCCGCCGCCCGAACCGCCCCACCAGCCGCGGCCCCGCCAGCGAGGCGACGAAGAAGGTGAGGCAGAGCGGCAGCAGCGACAGACCGGCCGCCAACGGGCCGTAGTGCAGGCCGGTCTGCAGCGCGACGGCCACCACGAACATGAAGCCGCCGAAGCCCACCGAGAACGGCACGATCATGGTGAGGCCGCTGTTCACCGACGGAATGCGGAGGAGGGACGGCGGGACGAGCGGGGTCCGGCCGCCGCGTTCGGCGCGCCGCTCCACCAGGAAGAACGCGACGCCGGCGCCCGGGAAGACCGCCAGCAGGAGCCACGACCACAGGGGCCAGCCGGCCGCCCGCCCCTCGGTCAGCGGCAGCAGCAGCGTGATCAGCGAGACGGCCAGCAGGACGGTGCCCAGGACATCGACCCGGGTCGGGTGCGGCGAGCGGGTCTCGGGGACCGTGCGGGCGGCCAGCAGCCAGGCCGCCGCGGCGATCGGGACGTTCACCAGGAAGACCGCGCGCCAGCCGGAGCCCGCCAGGTCCACCGAGACCAGCAGCCCGCCGACCACCTGGCCGACGGCGCTGGAGACCCCGGCCGTGCCGCCGTAGAGGCTGACCGCCTTGGCGCGTCGCTTCCCGGTGGTCGTGGCCTGGATGGTGGCCAGCACCTGGGGCAGCAGCAGTGCCGCGGACGCCCCCTGGGCGACCCGGGCGGCCACCAGCGTCGCGGCGTCCGGGGCGAGGCCGCACGCAAGTGAGGTCAGGCCGAAGGTGGCCAGGCCCCACAGGAACAGCCGGCGCCGGCCGATCATGTCCCCGAGCCGCCCGCCCAGGACCAGCAGCGTGGCGTACGCGACGCCGTAGCCGGCCACCACCATCTCCAGCATCGCGGGTCCCGCGTGCAGGTCGTGGTCGATGGTCGGCAGGGCGACATTGACGATGAAGAAGTCGATCATCGGGAGGGCCGCGCCCAGCAGCACGGTCAGCAGGCCGAGCGGGGTCAGGGCGGCGGTGGCCGATGCCTGTCGCGGGGCAGCGGCCGGGGTTTCGACAAGGATGGTCTGTGCTCGGGTTTCGCTCACGGATACGACGATCGTCGAGCGCTCAGCCGGGTACCAGAGTGCCCTTATCCTGGTATCACTGCTACCTGGCAACCGCCTGGGCGCTGCGGCACGCTGGAGGCATGACCGTCGACGCGACCCTGACGCAGGCTGCCACACCCCCCGGTGCCACCACGACCCCGCCGTCCGGGGCGGCCCGCCCCACGGGCGCCGCACCCCCGCGCGACGACGCCGCCCGCCGGGCCGAGCTGGCCGCCTTCCTGCGCAGCCGGCGCGAGCGGATCACCCCCGAGCAGGTCGGCCTGCCCCGCGGCGCCCGCCGCCGCACCCCGGGACTGCGCCGCGAGGAGGTCGCGCACCTCGGTGCGGTCGGCGTCACCTGGTACACCTGGCTCGAACAGGGCCGGGACATCCACGTATCGCCGCAGGTCCTCGACGCGGTGGCCCGTGCGCTGCTGCTCGACCGCGCCGAGCGCAGCCATCTCTTCGCGCTCGCCGGCGCCGTCGACCCCGTGCCGGGCAAGGAGTGCACCGGCGTTCCGCGCGCCCTGCGCCAGGTCCTCGACCAGCTCGCGCCGTTCCCCGCGGTCATCCAGAACTCGCGGTTCGACATCCTCGCCTACAACAGCACCTACGGGCAGCTGATGTGCGACCTCGACGCGCTGCCCGAGGAGGACCGCAACTGCATGTGGCTGGCGTTCACCCACCCCCAGTGGCGGGCGAGCGTGGTCGACCTGGACGCCACGATGCGGGTGATGGCCGCCAAGTTCCGCGCCTCGATGGCCGAGCACGTCGCCGAGCCGGCCTGGAAGGCGCTGGTCGCGCGGCTGACGGAGGCCTCGCCGGAGTTCCGCGAGATCTGGGCCCAGCACGAGGTCGTCCGCCCGATCAGTTCCGTCAAGCTCTTCCGCCACCCACGGGTGGGTGTGCTCGAACTGACCGCCACCAGCCTGTGGACGGGCCCCAACCCCGGCCCCAAGCTGATCTCCTACACGCCCGTCGACGAGACCTCCCGCGAGCGGCTGGAGCAGCTGGAACAGCTGGCACTCGTCCCGGCGTGACGCCGTACGAACCGGTGCCGCGGCCTCAGACGCTGCGGCCCGTTGCCGGCGTGACCGCACCGTTCCGTTCGTCGTCCGCGAAGAGTTCCGCCGTGTGCCGCGCGGTGGCCCGCGCCCAGCGGCCCGTGGTGAGCGCGCCGAGCAGCAGGACGGCCGCGCCGCAGCCGGCGATGATCCACCAGGCCGGGCGGCCGGCGGCGAGGAACTCGTCCGCGGTGGCCGCCGCATGCACCCCGCTCGCCAATACGGCGCCGATCACCGCGACGCCGAGCGACTGCCCCACCTGACGGCTGGTGGAGGCCACGGCCGCGGCCACCCCCGCCTGGGCGCGCGGCATCCCCGACACCGCCGTATTGGTGATCGGCGCGTTGACCAGGCCGAACCCGATGCCGAAGAGGACGTAGCCGGGGAACAGCAGCCAGTTCGTGGACGGGGCGTCGAACGCCGCGAACAGCAGCCCGCTCGCGCCCATCGTCGTACCGGCCAGCAGCAGCGGCAGCCGGGGGCCGCGGTTGCCGACCAGCCGCCCCGACAGCGGCGCGAAGAACAGCGTCATCCCGGCCATCGGCAGCATGTAGAGCCCGGCGTCCAGCGCGGACAGCCCGCGGATGTTCTGCAGGTAGAGCGTGTTGATGAACAGGAAGCCACCGAGTGCGGCGAACGCGCAGACCGCCACGACGGTGGCGCCGCTGAACGGCGCGCTGTGGAAGAACCGCAGATCGATCAGCGGCTCCCGCCGGCGCCGTTCGTAACCGATCAGTGCCACCAGCGAGACCAGCGCCACCAGCACGAACGCCAGGATCTCCACCGACGGCCAGCCGGCGTCCGGCGCCTCGATGATCGCGTACGTCAGCGAGCCGAGCAGGGCGATCACCAGCAGCTGGCCGACCGGGTCGACCCGGCGCGGCTTCGGGGCGCGGGACTCCGGCACGTACCGCAGGGTGAGGAAGAGCGCCAGCGCGCCGATCGGGACGTTGATCCAGAAGATCGAGCGCCAGCCGACGCTCTGCACCAGCAGCCCGCCGACCACCGGCCCGGCCGCCATGCTGATGCCGACGACGCCGCCCCACACCCCGATGGCGCGGGCCCGCTCCCGGGGGTCGGTGAAGGTGTTGGTGATGATCGACATCGCGACGGGGTTGAGCATCGAGCCGCCGACCGCCTGCACCATCCGGAAGACGATCAGCCATTCCAGGCCGGGTGCCAGGCTGCACAGCAGCGACCCGAGCGCGAAGACCACCAGCCCGATCAGGAAGATCCGCCGCCGCCCGAGCCGGTCGGCGGTCGAGCCGGCCAGCATCAGCAGCGATGCCAGCACCAGCGTGTAGGCGTCGATCGTCCACTGCATCCCCGAGACCGAGGCGTGCAGCTCGCGCTGCATGGACGGCAGGGCGACGTTGAGGACGGTGTTGTCCAGGCTGACGATCAGCAGGCTCATACAGCAGATCGCCAGCACGAGCAGACGCCGTCGACGGCTGAGATCAGGCATCCTTGAACGCTACAACGATCCCGGTCGTCCGGCCCCGGTGGGGCCACGGGCCCGGTGCGGGACAATGGGAGGCCGCAGTCGGTCGTCCGTGCCGCGCGAAGCCGCGGGGCGTCGGCCCGCCCGCCCCGTACCGCCGCCCCGGACCCCCGGAAACCTAAGAGAACCGCCGGAGAAAGTCGAAGGTATCGCTCCATGTCGCTGCTGCAGATCGGTCCGCACACGGTGCAGCCGCCCGTGGTCCTCGCGCCCATGGCCGGGATCACCAATGCCCCGTTCCGGACGCTCTGCCGGGAGTTCTCCGCGGGCAAGGGCCTCTTCGTCAGCGAGATGATCACGACCCGGGCGCTGGTCGAGCGCAACGAGAAGACCATGCAACTGATCCACTTCGACGCGACGGAGAAGCCGCGCTCGATCCAGCTGTACGGCGTCGACCCGGACACCGTCGGCAAGGCCGCCCGCATGATCGCGGAGGAGGACCTCGCCGACCACATCGACCTGAACTTCGGCTGCCCGGTCCCCAAGGTGACCCGCAAGGGCGGCGGCTCGGCCCTGCCGTACAAGCGCCCGCTGCTCCGCTCGATCCTGCGCGAGGCGGTGGCGAACGCGGGCGGGCTGCCGGTGACCATGAAGATGCGCAAGGGCATCGACGACGACCACATCACCTACCTGGACGCCGGCCGGATCGCCGTCGAGGAGGGGGTGACCGCCATCGCCCTGCACGGCCGCACGGCCGCCCAGCACTACGGCGGCACCGCCGACTGGGACGCCATCGCCCGCCTGAAGGACCACGTCGGCGAGATCCCCGTCCTGGGGAACGGCGACATCTGGTCCGCGGACGACGCGGTCCGGATGATGCGCGAGACCGGCTGCGACGGCGTCGTCGTCGGACGGGGCTGCCTGGGCCGGCCGTGGCTCTTCGGCGATCTCGTCGCCGCCTTCGAGGGCCGCCCCGAGGACTACGCCCGGCCGACGATGAAGCAGGTCGCCGACGTCATGCTGCGGCACGCCACGCTGCTCGGCGAGTGGCTGAACGACGAGGCGCGCGGCGTCATCGACTTCCGCAAGCACGTCGCCTGGTACACCAAGGGCTTCGCGATCGGCTCGGAGATGCGCAGGAACCTCGCGGTCTCCTCCTCCCTCAACGAACTCTCCGACCTGCTGGGCGAGTTGGACCTCGACCAGCCCTGGCCCGCCGGTGCCGACGGTCCCCGCGGCCGTACCTCCGGCCGCAACCGCGTGGTCCTCCCCGACGGCTGGCTGGACGACCCGAACGACTGCGCGGGCGTCAGCGCGGACGCCGAGCTGGACACGTCCGGCGGCTGACCCCCGCTCCTCGGCCCGCCGCCCCTACGGCCGGTACACGCACGCCGCCAGCGGTGCGTGCCGCTTCCAGTCCAGCGACTCGTACAGGGCCCGGCCCTCGTCGGTGGCGCCCAGGATGCCGAGGCGGGCGCCCTCGGCCACGGCGCGGTCGGCGAGGGTGCGCATGACCACACTGCCGAGCCCGCGGCGGCGGTGGGCCGGATCGGTCTCGACCCGGTCGACGACGGCGGCGTCCCCGAGGACGGCCATCTGACCCTTCGCGGCGAGCGTGCCGGCCGCGTCGTGCACCCGTACGTACGTGACGCCGGCGCGGTGCTCCACGGAGGTGGCGTAGCCGTCGGGCGTCACCGGATGCGTGGTCCGCAGATCCGTGGCCATCAGGTGGCCGGCGTCCTCCCGGTCGGCCTGCCAGCCCGTCGGGAGCCAGCGCTCGACCTCCGCGTCCTCCAGGCACACCTTGAGCCAGGTGTCGGGCACCGTCACCGACGCGGTGGCCGCGCGCACCGCGGCCTCGGTGGCCTCGGGCAGGACGTGCCGCCCGACCTGGCCGGGCGTGCCGACCTCGATGTACAGGCCCCAGGGCGTGGCGAGCGGCTCCGGCGTGCCGCGCGATATCGCCCAGCCGGCTCCCCAGTTGCTGACGAGTTCCGAAAGCATCAAGTCCTCCCCGAGTGGCGGTAGTTGGTGGTGGCAGGTAAGGGATGCTGCCCGGGTGTGCACATTACGCGACGGGGGGCGTCGGGGCACCTCTTTATGCGGGCGGACCGGACTCGGGCGCGGCGCACCGAAATGCCGACCGTGGCCGCGTACCGTTTGAGGCCGAATGCCGGATTTACGGCATGCTGGAGGTGAAGGAGCCGCCGTGTCGAGGACGCAGTCGTGCTGAGTGGGGACCGTTCGCTCGGTGAGGTGGAGCGGGCGGTCCGGGCCCGGGTCGGGGACCTGCCCGTGCGCCCCGAGCAGATGGCCGCGGTGGCGGGCATCTACCGGGCCGCGGCCGCGGTGCGCCAGCACTTCGAGAACTCCGTACTGCGCGGCGCCGATCTGACCTGGACCGGCTTCGTCGTGCTCTGGGTGGTGTGGATCGGCGGCGAACGCGAGACCCGCAAGGTCGCCGAGGAGGCCGGCATCTCCAAGGGCACGCTCACCGGCGTCGCCCGCACCCTGCAGAACCGCGGCCTGCTGGAGCGCCGGGCGCACCCCACCGACCGGCGGCTCGCGCTGCTCTCCCTCACGCCTGAGGGGGAGCGGCTGATGGCCCGGCTCTTCCCGGAGTTCCACGACGAAGAGGTCTTCGTGACCGGGGGGTTGAACGACGACGAGGCGCTGGACCTGGCGGAGCTGCTGCGCCGGATCGTGGCGCAGGTGGAGCGCCGCGGCGCGGAACGGCGGCTGGAACTGCTCGACGGCCGTGACCCGCCGCCCCGCCGCAGCGGCCGCCGGCCGAAGGGTGCCGGTGCGCTCTGAGGCCGCGCCCGCGGGGTCGTATACGACCCCGCCCGTCCGGGCGGCGTTCCGGCCCGGCCGGGAACTTATGGCCTGATAGCGACGTCCTGCCCCGGCATGCCCTCCCGGCACTCGACTTTCGCGCGCCGAGTGGCCGAATCGCGTAGCGAACGACTCACCGCGTGCGCGCGGGCGACCTCGCGACGGGGTGCTTTTCTTGATCGACCAGCCATCGAGGGGGTCCAAATGATGGGACCCCAGCACACATGAGCGCGTGATTCTCGCCACCCCTGATAGGGGTTGCGCTCAGATGAGCGGATGGGGCCGGGCTCCACCTCTCGGAAAGGTGGCACCGGGTGCCACCCTTCTTGTGTTCGAATCATGCACTCATTCGTCGCGATGCGTATCACAGATGCGCCTCTACGATCACGCTTCGTAGTGATGCGTTCGAGTGTTGAATGGACGCCCGAGCGGGTGATCACTTTCGATCTGCTGGCTGACAGCCGGTTACGCACGTATGTCGACCAAGTGGACGTACCCATACGCCTTCGATCTGGGTATGTTCCTCGCCGTCAGGGCAGCCCGTCGGCGAGGAGTCAGTGCCGTGCCGGAAACACAAGATCCCCACGTAACCCAGCCTTCGTCCGCGAAGTTCGTCTACGACTTCACCGAGGGCAACAGAGACCTCAAGGACCTCCTCGGTGGCAAGGGTGCGAACCTCGCCGAGATGACCAACCTGGGACTTCCCGTCCCTCCGGGGTTCACGATCACCACCGAGGCCTGCAAGGTCTACCTGGAGAGCGGCACCGAGCCGGCGGCACTCCGTGCCGAGGTCTCCCAGCACCTCGACGCCCTTGAGCAGAAGATGGGGAAGAAGCTCGGCCAGGCCGACGACCCGCTGCTCGTATCGGTGCGTTCCGGGGCGAAGTTCTCCATGCCCGGCATGATGGACACCGTCCTCAACATCGGCCTCTCCGATGCGTCGGTTTCCGGCCTCGCCGCGCAGGCCGGCGACGAGCGGTTCGCGTGGGACTCCTACCGCCGCCTGATCCAGATGTTCGGCAAGACCGTGCTGGGCGTCGACGGCGAGCTCTTCGAAGAGGCGCTGGAGGAGGCCAAGCGGGCCAAGGGCGTCCGCGTCGACGTCGAACTGGACGCCGCGGACCTGCAGAACCTGGTCGCGCACTTCAAGGACGTCGTCGCCAAGGAGACCGGCCGGGACTTCCCGCAGGACCCGCGCGAGCAGATGGACCTCGCCATAAGGGCCGTCTTCGACTCGTGGAACACCGACCGCGCCAAGCTCTACCGCCGCCAGGAGCGCATCCCCGGCGACCTCGGCACGGCCGTCAACGTCTGCTCCATGGTCTTCGGCAACCTCGGCCCGGACTCCGGCACCGGCGTCGCCTTCACCCGCGACCCCGCCTCCGGCCAGCAGGGCGTCTACGGCGACTACCTGCAGAACGCGCAGGGCGAGGACGTCGTCGCCGGCATCCGCAACACCGTGCCGCTCGCCGACCTCGAGAACATCGACAAGGCGTCGTACGACCAGCTGATGCAGATCATGGAGACGCTCGAAACGCACTACAAGGACCTGTGCGACATCGAGTTCACCATCGAGCGCGGCAAGCTGTGGATGCTGCAGACCCGGGTCGGCAAGCGCACCGCCGGTGCCGCCTTCCGGATCGCCACCCAGCTCGTCGACCAGGGCCTGATCGACGAGGCCGAGGCGCTCCAGCGGGTCAACGGCGCGCAGCTGGCGCAGCTGATGTTCCCCCGCTTCGACCTCGGCGCGAAGTCCGAGATGATCGGCCGCGGCATCGCCGCCTCCCCGGGCGCGGCGGTCGGCAAGGCCGTCTTCGACTCGTACACCGCCGTCAAGTGGTCGCGTTCCGGCGAGAAGGTCATCCTGATCCGCCGGGAGACCAACCCCGACGACCTCAACGGCATGATCGCCGCCGAGGGCATCCTCACCTCCCGCGGCGGCAAGACCTCGCACGCCGCCGTCGTCGCCCGCGGCATGGGCAAGACCTGTGTCTGCGGCGCCGAGGAGCTGGAGGTCGACACCAAGTCCCGCCGGATGACGACCCAGGACGGGACCGTCATCGAGGAGGGCGACGTCGTCTCCATCGACGGCTCCACCGGCAAGGTCTACGCCGGCGAGGTGCCGGTCGTGCCGTCCCCCGTCGTGGAGTACTTCGAGGGCCGGATGCACGCCGGCGCCGACGACGCCGACGAGCTGGTCAAGGCCGTCCACCGGATCATGGCGTACGCGGACCGGGTCCGCCGGCTGCGGGTCCGCGCCAACGCCGACAACGCCGAGGACGCCGCCCGCGCCCGCCGGTTCGGCGCCCAGGGCATCGGCCTGTGCCGCACCGAGCACATGTTCCTCGGTGAGCGCCGCGAGATGGTCGAGCGCCTGATCCTGGCCGACACCGACGCCGACAAGGAGGCCGCGCTCGAAGAGCTGCTGCCGCTCCAGAAGGCCGACTTCATCGAGCTCTTCGAGTCGATGGACGGACTGCCGGTGACGGTACGGCTGCTGGACCCGCCGCTGCACGAGTTCCTGCCCGACATCACCGACCTCTCGGTGCGGGTCGCGCTGGCCGAGGCCCGCCACGAGAAGCACGAGAACGACCTGCGGCTGCTCCAGGCGGTGCACAAGCTGCACGAGCAGAACCCGATGCTGGGTCTGCGCGGTGTGCGCCTCGGCCTGGTCATCCCCGGTCTGTTCGCGATGCAGGTGCGGGCGATCGCCGAGGCGGCCGCCGAGCGCAAGAACGCCAAGGGCGACCCGCGCGCGGAGATCATGATCCCGCTCGTCGGCACCGTCCAGGAGCTGGAGATCGTCCGCGAGGAGGCCGAGCAGGTCATCGCCGAGGTCGAGAAGACCCACGGGGTCGAGCTCAAGCTCACCCTCGGCACGATGATCGAGCTGCCCCGCGCCGCCCTCACGGCCGGCCAGATCGCGGAGTCGGCGGACTTCTTCTCCTTCGGCACCAACGACCTGACGCAGACCGTCTGGGGCTTCTCCCGGGACGACGTCGAGGCCAGCTTCTTCACCGCGTACCTGGAGAAGGGCATCTTCGGCGTCAGCCCGTTCGAGACCATCGACAAGGACGGCGTGGGCTCGCTGGTCCGCAACGCCGCCGCGGCCGGCCGGGCCACCCGCCCGGACCTCAAGCTCGGCGTCTGCGGTGAGCACGGCGGCGACCCGGAGTCCGTCCACTTCTTCCACGAGGTGGGCCTGGACTACGTCTCCTGCTCCCCGTTCCGCATCCCGGTCGCACGACTGGAGGCGGGCCGGGCGGCGGCCGAGTCCAAGGGCAGCGACAGCCGCTGACCCAGGAGGGCACCGCGGGCGCCGGGCGCGTCCGCGGTGCTTTCGAAACCACCGGAACCGGCGGCGGGGCCACCTCAAAAACCCTCACCAGCCCGGCCGTCGGCTCCGGAACCCCAACGAGGGCGGCACCTGTGCGGAGGTGCCGCCCTCGGTCGTGCGGCGGTGCGGGACCGCAGCCGCCCTCAGGCGATCTGGCGGGCGGGGGTGGCCTCGCCGCGCCGCTGGTTGAGGCGGGCGACGAGGAGCGGCAGGAGTTCCTCCCCTTGGGCGACGGAGCCGTACACCGGGAAGACCTTGGTGAGACCGCTCACCCGGAGGGCCTTCAGGAAACTGGGGCCAGGGGCGACGATGCCCACCATGCCGCCGTGGGCCCGGGTCCGCTTCAGGGCGCCGACCAGCACACCGGTTCCCGTGCTGTCGAGGAAGTCCACCCCGCTCACCTCGATGAGCAGCTGGAAGTGCCCGTCGTTGACGAGCTCCACGAGGGCCTCCCGCAAGAGCGGGGCCGTGTAGACGTCGAACTCGCCGACGACCGTGAGCACGGTCGTCTCCTCGGAGAGGTGCTCGTGGGTGAAATCCACCCGGCTGTGCCGGTGAACGATCGGCTCCATGCGTCCCCGCGTCCTTCCGCTCGGCGCGATCCCGGGCCTCAGCGTACGCCGCCTAAGCCTTGCCCCGCGCGGCCAACGACCGTGTCCAGACGATCAGTTGGCGGATGATGCGGTCGGCGCGGCGGCTGCCGTCCGGCAGGAACGGCAGCACCACGAGGGCCGGCACGCTGGCCAGCGTGACCAGCAGGAGGGGGAGGACGAGGAGGGCCGCGGTCAGGGCCCGGTACAGGGCGTTGCCGGTGCCCCGCGTGATGAGGGTGGCGAAGGGGTTCAACTCTGCCTCCGGAGTGAGGTGATGCGTCGTCCGCTGGACGCGTTGTCGTCGTGGGATCAGGATGGCGGCGGGCGGGAGGCCGCCGACGGGTGGCGACGGGATGCGGTGGAGAGCGGGGGAACGGCGATGGGAAGCGACGAGAACCGCAGTCCGGGGCGCCGGCCGCGGCCGCTGGCCCCGCCGCGGCTGCCGCCGGGCGCGCTGCGGGAGTTCAAGCGGTTCCTGTACCGCCTCTACCTCGCCGCCGGCACCCCTTCCCTGGAGGCGATCGTGGACGCGATCGGCCGGGACGACGGCCTGCCCGGCTCGCCCTTGAAGGACACCGTCAACCGGATCCTGGGCGGCGCGAAACTGCCCGGTCTGCACGACGCGGAGTCGGTCGCCGCGGTGCTGGCCCGGTCGGGCGGGGCCGACGACCCGGAACAGGTGGTGGTGCGGACCAAACAGCTGTGGATCGCGGCCCAGGAGAACCCCGGCCCGCCCCCGCGCACCGCCGAGGACTGGGGAGCCTTCTCCCTCGGGGTGCACCGCGCGGTCGCCGTCGACGGCAGCGGCGTCGACGACCTCACCCCGTACATCGCGCGCAAACACGACGAGCTGCTCCGCGACCGGCTCCGGCACGCGGCCGAGGGCCGGCAGTCCGTCCTCGCGCTCCTGGTCGGACAGTCCTCGACCGGCAAGTCCCGCGCCGCCTTCGAGGCCGTACGCGGCGAACTCCCCACCTGGCCGGTGCTGGTGCCGCGGGGCGCGCACGAGCTCGTCGACTGGGTGGCGACGGACTCCGTCGACGCGCGCACCGTCGTCTGGCTCGGCGAGGCACAGCGCCATCTGACCGAGCCCGCCGGGGAGGAGGCGGCCCGGGCCCTCGCCGAACTCCTCGGCCGGGTCACACCGGTGGCCGTGATCGGCACCATGTGGCCGGAGTACGCCCGGAAGGTGGCCTCGCGCGCCCTGGAGACGGCCGACCGCTACGCCCATGCGCGGGCCCTCCTGGAGACCCACCGCGCCGAGATCCACGTCCCGGACGGTCTGGGGGACGGCCTCGGGCAGGCCAGGAAGATCGCCGTCCGGGACCCTCGGATGCGGGCGGCCGTGGCGGCGGCGCAGTGGTCCGGCGACGGCGCCCGCGCCCGGGTCATCCAGCAACTGACCGGCGGGCCCGAGCTGGTCCGGCGGTACGAGACCGGGCCCGGCAACGCCTTCGCGGAGATCGAGCACGCGGTCGTCACGGCCGCCGTCGACGCCCGCCGCCTCGGTCACGGCAGCGCGCTGCCGGGCGAACTGCTCGCCGAGGCCGTGGCCGGGTACCTGCCGACGACCGCCCGGGTCACGCACGACAGCGGCTGGTTCGCCACCGCCCTGCGCAGTCTGTGCGCCCAGGAGACCGGCTCGCTGTCCGCCCTGGTGCCGGACCGGGTCGCGCCGGGCCTCGGCGCGGCGGACGGCTACCACCCCGCCGACTACCTGGACCAGAGCGTCCGGCTGCGGCGCGCGCACCTGGCACCGCCCGAGCAGCTGTGGGAGGCCGCGGCGGCCCATGCGCGCACCGTCGACGACCTGTACGCGATGGGGCAGGCGGCCCAGGACCGCCGCCGCCACGACCATGCCGTACGGCTGTACCGGTGCGCCGTGGAGCGGGGCGGTGAGGTGGCGCGTCCGGCGCTCGCGCAGCTCCTGGAGGAGGCCGGTGACCGGGAGGGCGCACAGACGGCCGCGGGGGACAGCGCGCGTGCCTGGGCCGTGCTGGGGGCGTTACGCGAGAACAGCGGGGACCGGGACGGTGCCTGCCACGCCTACGCGACGGCGGCCGGCGCGGGGGAGCGGCAGGCGTGGTCGGCCCTGGTCCGGCTCCGGGAAGCGGCCGGGGACCGGGCGGGCGCCGAGGAGACCGCTGCCCGGGCCGCGGAGGCCGGCTGCACCCGGGCGTGGCTGACGCTCGCCCGGCTGCGGGACCACGCCGGGGACACCGCGGGCGCCGGTGCGGCGTACGCCCGGGCGGCCCGCGCGGGAGACCCCTGGGGCCTGCTGGGTCAGGCCCGGCTGGCCGAACGGGCGGGCGAGCGGGCCGCGGCGGAGACCGCCTACGCGGAGGCCGCGGCCGGCGGCGTCACCACGGCCTACGTCCATCTGGTGCAGCTGCGCTGGGCCGGCGGGGACGAGGCGGGGGCGGAGCGGGCGGCCGCGCGGGCCGGCGAGTGCCGGGACGCCGAGGGCTGGTGCGTACTGGCCCGGCTCCGCCGGGAGCGGGGCGACACCGAGGGGGCGGCGCACGCCTGGGGGCGGGCGGTCGCCGCCGGGTCGGTCACCGCGCAGGCCCAACTGGCCCGGCTCTGCGAGGAGAACGGCGACCGCGCGGGCGCCGAGCGCGCCGCCCGCAAGGCCGCCTGGCAGGGCGACGCGGAGGCCTGGGTGGCGCTGGCCCGGCTGCGGGCAGAGGCGGGCGATCCGGCGGCGGCGGACGTGGCGGCCGGAGCGGCCGCCGCCGCGGGGGACACCGACGCCTGCACCATGCTCGCGCGGCTCAGGGAGGCGGCGGGCGACCGGACGGGCGCCGAACGTGCCGCCGACGCCGCCGCCGAGAACGGGGATCCGGAAGCCTGGGCCGCGCTCTCCCGCATCCGCGAGCGGGCCGGCGACCGGGCGGGCTCACAGGCGGCGGTGGCCCAGGCGAGGGAGGCCGGCGCCACCGGGGCGTGGACCGCCCTGGGCCGGGTACGCGAGCAGGGCGGCGACCTCGAGGGCGCCGAACGGGCCTATCTCACGGCGACCGCCCTGGGAGACGTGGATGCCTGGGGTGCGCTCGCCCAACTCATGGAGGAGAAGGGTGACGTGCGACGCGCGGCGGAGCTCTACGGTACGGCGGTGGACGCCGGGGACACGGAGGCGTGGGAGGGGCTGCTGCGGACCCGGGGGTGAACCGGTGATCCACTCGTACCGCCCCGGTGCGGCCCCGCGGAGAAACGGGACGAGGGCGGCACCTGTGCGGAGGTGCCGCCCTCGCTTTCTCCGGACTCCCCCCTCGGGAGCTGCCGCCACCCCGGTCGGCGCGGGAAGGCGGCCTTCGACGGGGCTGCCGAGCGGGCGGTTCCTTGCCCATCACCCCCCACGGGATCGAGCAATCCGGGCCGTTCGTGCCGCCGTCGAATTGAGTACAAGCATTCCTCCCGGCCCCCGGACGGCGCGAGGACTTTCAAGTCTGGCCAAAAGGGCATGGTGACCGCGCGTGTTGGCGTGCATACTCAGGCGTGCCGGGGGCCGACGGAAGAAACCAAGGGTGGGGGTTCGGTGTTACGCGTCCATTTCAGTGGACTCGATCTGGCCCGTGTGCGCATTGCGGCACGCCCGGACGCGCTGTGGGAGACCGTGTTGAGCTTTCACCGGCTGCGTGACCGGCGGGACGATTCGGCGTTCGGCAAATGGCGATCGGAAACACGGGGAAAGTTGAATGGCGAAGCGCGTCTGCTGGCGCCGCTGGTGCCCACGCGCGGCTATTTCCCGGATTTCCTGACGCCCGCCGAAGGGCTCCTCGGGCTGGCCGACGCGCTCGCCGCACTGCGCGAGACACCGGCCGACCGGCTGCACACCGAGCTGTCCCGGCTGTCCACCGCCGCCCGTCCGCTCCCGTCGTGGATCCGGGCGATGGCCGACGGCGAGACCCGCGCGCTCGGCCGCCTCGCCACCATCCTGCAGGGCTACTACGAGGTGGCCGTCGCCCCGCACTGGGCGCGCATCCAGGGCCGCATCGAGGCCGACCGGGCCGCCCGCGGCCGGGCGCTGCTCGACGGCGGCGCGGACCGGCTGCTCGCCTCGCTGCCGCCGATGATGCGCTGGCGCCCGCCGGTCCTGGAGGCCGACTATCCGGTGGACCGCGATCTCCATCTCAACGGCCGCGGCCTGCTCCTGCTGCCCTCGTACTTCTGCCGCCGCACCCCGGTGACGTTCCACAACCCGGACCTGACGCCCGTCCTGGTCTACCCGGTGGAGCACCCGGCGCCGCGGCTCACCCCGCACGTACCGTCCGAGCGATGTCTCGGCCGACTCGTCGGCAAGACCCGCTCGGCGATACTGCAGGGCGTCGGCGTCGGCTGCACCACCAGCGAACTCGCCCGCCGGGCCGACGTCTCGCTGGCCTCCGCCAGCCAGCACGCCACCGTCCTGCGCGACGCCGGCCTGCTCACCACACTCCGGCAGGGCAACGCGGTACTGCACACCCTCACCCCGCTGGGCGCGGCCCTGCTGCGCGGCGCCCGGCCCGCGGAGGACGCGGCGTACGAGCGGCTGGCGTGACGCCGGGGCCGCGTACGGGTGGCGGCGGGTGCGGGCCGGGGCTCGGGACGCGCGGTCGGCGTGCGGAGCGGGCCGCGTACGCCGGACGGGGACCGGCACCCTCCTGCGCCGTGCGGGCGCGGACTACGCCATCAGTACGGGCGGTCCCCCGCGATGGCGACCCGTTCGGCGACCCGGCGCTGTGTGCCGTAGTCGTTCACGGCGTAGTGCTGGGTGGCGCGGTTGTCCCAGAAGGCGACGTCGCCCGCCTGCCAGCGCCACCGCACCTGGAACTCCGGCACGTGCGCCTGCTGGAACAGCAGCCGCAGCATCCGATCGCTCTCCGCCTGCGTCCAGCCCGCGATCCGGGTCGTGAAGGAGGCGTTGACGAACAGCGTCCGCCGCCCGGTCTCCGGGTGGCGGCGCACCACCGGATGCTCGACGGGCGGGAACTCCTCCTGGAATGGCGCCAGTTGAGCCGCGGGTGAGAAGCGGGCGAAGCCCGGGAGATAGTCGTGCACCGCCCGTGCCCCGTCGATGCGGGCCCTGATTTCCGACGGCAAATTGTCGTACGCCGCCGCCATATCGGCCCACAGGGTGTCTCCCCCGGAGGCCGGTACCTCTCGAAGCTGCAACACCGCGCCCAGCGCCGGGCGTTCCCGGAACGTGACGTCCGCGTGCCATACGTTCTCGAACGTAGGAACCGCGCCGGCCGTCTTGTCGAACCGCACCACCTCCTTCGTATCTCCCTGCGCCAGGAGCGGATTGGACTCCAACTCCCCCCAATTCGCGGCGAATTCGCGTTGTGACTCGGAAGTCAGGTGTTGCCCGCGGAAGAACAGCACCTTCCACTCCAGCAGCGCCCGGTTCAGCTCCGCCCGCAGCTCCGCGGTCAGCGGCCGGGACAGGTCCAGCCCACGGATCTCGGCCCCGAGGACCGCCCCCTGCGGTACGACCTCGAAGCGCTCGTAGGGGCGGTCCGTCCATCCGTCGGGCGTACGACGCACCATCCGCGGACCTTCGTAGAGGCCGTCGGCGGGGATGCGGTGGGGGCGGAGGGGAGGGAGGGGGGACAGCGGGGAGGGGGCGAGGGGCGTCATGGGGCCTCCTTGGGGAAGGGGAGACGGCACAGCCGGAGGAAGGGGAGGGTGCCGGTCGCCGGCGGGGTGGTGGGCGCGCGCCCGAACGGGGAAGTGTGCAGGCCGTACGGAAGCGGCTCAGGCCATAGGGAAGCGACTCAGGCCGTACGGAAGCGGCTCAAGCCGTTCAGGCCGTACGGAAACAACACGCCGGGGGAGACCCCACCCGACCGCGGCGGCGCAGGAAGCTCAGGCCGCGGGGCGCACACTCACTGTGGGGGCCGCGGTCGCGCGGCGCCGCCTCACGTGGCTTCGGGTGCGTGCTCATGCCACGCACCGTACCCCGTACGCCGGCGACCCATGCCGCCCTCAGTCATCGATCCCGCTGCGCTCCACCCCCGCGACGATGTACCGCTGGAGCAGCAGGAAGACGACCACCAGCGGGACGATCGACACCGCCGCCGCCACGAACAGCTCGTGCAGATTGAGGTTCTGCGCGGTGGTGAACGTGGACAGCGCGACCTGCACCGTCCACGCCTCCTGGTCCTGCCCGATCACCAGCGGCCACAGGAACGCGTTCCAGGCGCCGATGAAGACGATCGTGCCGACCGCGGCGAACACCGGCCGGGCGTTGGGGACGACGATGCGCCAGTACGTCCGCCAGTAGCCGAGCCCGTCGACCCGCGCCGCATCCTCCAGCTCCCGGGGGAAGCCCAGGAAGTACTGGCGGAAGACGAAGCAGGCGAAGGCGCTGAACAGCGTCGGGATGATCAGCCCGCGCAGGGTCGAGATCCATCCCAGCGTCGACACCAGCACGAAGCTCGGCACGAACGTCACGGCCGCCGGCACCATCAGCGTCCCGAGGATCGCGTAGAAGACGGCATTGGCGTACCGGTACGGAATCCGCGCCAGCCCGTAGCCCGCGAGCGAGGCCAGGACGACCGTACCGACCGTCGTCGACACCGCGATCAGCGTGGAGTTCAGCAGGGCCCGCCCCAGCGGCAGGTTCGGGTCGCGGAAGACCTCGGTCAGGTTCGACCACTGGAGGTCGCGGGGGAAGAACGTCCAGTCGGGCGAGGTGATGTCCTGCTCGCTCGCCAGCCCGTTCCGCACCAGGAGGTAGAACGGGACCAGGAACAGCAGCGCCAGCGCGACCAGCAGCACCACGCGCAGGGCCCGCCCGGCCTTGGTCAGGGCATCCCCCGTCAGTGGGTCTCGCTTCCGGGTCCGCATCCCGCTCAGTCCTCCCTCGTGCGGCCGAGGCCGAACCAGCGGGCCTGCAGCACCGTCGCCACCGCGATGATCAGCGCCAGGATCACCGCGCCGGCACTGCCCAGCCCGAGGTTCTGGTCCTGGCCCAGCGCCGTGTAATAGAGATAGACCAGCGGTGGCCGGGCGTACGGCGGATAACCACGGGCATCGCTCAGCAGGTTGTAGAACTCGTCGAACGCCTGGAACGCATTGATCACCAACAGCAGCACCACGGCCACGGACGTGGCCCGCAATTGCGGAAAGGTGATGTGCCGGAACGTCTGCCAGCCGGGCCGCGCCCCGTCCACCGCCGCCGCCTCGTACAACTGCGGGGAAATCCGCTGCAGTCCGGCCAGGAAGAGAATCATGTAGAACCCGGCCTGCAGCCACAGCCGTACGGTCACGATGACCAGCCAATACCAGGGCGGATCCGTCGTCGACAGCCAGGCGATGTCCCCGCTGCCGCCACCGAGCCACCCCAGCACCGTATTCGCCAGCCCGAACCGCACCCCGTTGAAGATCGACAGCTTCCAGATCACCGCCGCGACGACGTACGAGCACGCCGTCGGCAGGAAGAACACCGACCGGAAGAACGCCTGGGCGATCCGCAGCCGGTTGACCATCAGTGCCAGCCCCAGCGACAGCGCATAGGTCGCCGGCACGATGAACGCGGTGAAGACGAGGAACGTCCCCAGGCTGCTCAGGAACGCACCGTCCCCCAGCATCGCGCCGTAATTGCCCAGCCCGACGAAATCCGAACCGCTGGGACTCACCGTGTTGTGCGCATCGAAGAAGCTGAGATAAACGCTCCACGCCAACGGCACGTACGTGAACAGCCCGAGCCCGACGACGAACGGCCCGACGAACACCCAGAACCACAGATTCCGCCGCTGCGGGCCGAGGATGCGGCCTGCGCCCACCGTCCGGCCCCTCACGTCCTCTTGACCCGCTGGAGCTCGGCGTTGACCTTCCGCACCACGCCCTTCAGCTCGGTCTCCGGGTTGGCGCCGTCCTTGATGATCCGGCTCAGCGCGTCCTGATAGGCCGTACGGTCCGCCGTCGTCCACAACAGCGGTTCCGCATGGCCGTGCTCCGTCGCGAACCGCACCGCGTCCGCGGCCGCCCCCTCCTGCAACTGCTTGGCCTTCTTCGCGAGCGAGATCCGCGCCGGGATGTGGAACCCGTACGACAACGCGAAATCCTGCTGGAAATCCGTCCGCTCCACCCACAGCCACTTGGCGAAGGCCTTCGCCTCGGCCTTCCTCTTGCTGCGCGCGCTGACCGCGGACCCATAAGCGCCCACCGGAACGGCGGGCTTCCCGCCGGAGCCTTCCTTCGGGAAGGGCAACACCCCGAAGTCGTCCCCCAACGCCTTCTTGATCTGCGGCAGCGCCCACAATCCCGACCACTGCATGGCGGTCAGCCCCTGAAGGAACGCGGCCGGGTCCGACCAGTCCGTAGGAGCCCCCAGCAGGAGCGACTTATCGGCGTACAACTGCCGGATCTTTCCCAGCACCCGCGCCGCGGCCGGATCATCGAACCCGACCTTCCCGTCCTCATCGATCAGACTCAACCCGGCGGCGAAGAGCGGTGTGCCACTCAGCACTCCCACCCCACCGTCATTGCCCAGAAAGAGCCCCTTGGACTTCTTCGTCGTGAGCTTCCCGGCCGCATCCACCAACTCGTCGACCGACGACGGGGGTTCGACCCCCGCGTCCTTCAGCGCGCTCTTCCGGTAATAGAGCATCTGCATGTCGATGACCTGCGGAATGCCCCAGATCTTCCCCTGCCAGATCTTCGGTGCCAGCACCGCCTGGTTGAAGTCGTCCTTGACCGGCTCGACCTCGGCCGTCAGGTCGACGACCTGCCCGCCCTGGATCTGGTCCAGCAGCGGCCCGTTGACCTCGAACACATCCGGCCCCGAGTCGGTGAGCAGCGCGGCCGCCGTCTGCCGGTCATAGTCACCCGGCCGCCACTGCACACTGACGTGAGCCTTCTTGTACGCCGCCGCATACCGCTTCACGGCCTGCGCGGTCCCCGGCTCCCCGTACTGGTGGTACCACTGGCTGATACCGGAACCGGAACCGCCGCCCCCGCGGCCCGTGTTGGCACCGCACGCACTGACCAGTCCCGCCAGCGCGGCTCCGCCCCCGGCCGCCAGCAGTCTCCGCCGCTCGATCCCCGTCATGACTCGCTACCCCCTGCCGTCGTCACCGCCGTCGCCCTGCCACCGGTGATCGTTGATCACCGCACCGTGCGACCGTCCACTCTGCCGCACGCCCGTGACACGCGCATTGCTTCTCGTTGCTTCTCCACGAACCGGTCAGGTGGCGGGGCCTACGGCCCTGAACGCCAGGCGATCGCCTCCGCACGCCACCGCCCCGCACGAAACCGTTCGCCTACGCCCGCCACCCCCTGCCACCCTTCCCTCAGGACCACGAACGCCGCAGCAGCGCCCGCAAGGCCCGCCTGCTCGACGAGCGAGCCCACCCCGACACCGTCCGGGTCGCCACCGACGACCGAGCCGTCCCGGAGATCGCGCGCGAGGTCCTGGCGGCCACCGGCTGGGCCTGAACCACCACCCGCCCCGGGCCCGCCCCCCGAGCCGCCCCGCCCGTGCCCGAGCGTCGCCACCTTCCCCGTACGAGCCGCCGCCCTACCCCGTATGAGCAGCCGTCCCCGTATGGGCAGTTGTCCCCGTATGAGCAGCCATTCCCGTATGGGCAGTTGTCCCCGTATGAGCAGTCGTCAGCGCTGCCACGACCGCTTCCACCGCCGCCTCCCAGGCATACGGATAGCCCTCCACATACATCTCCTGCGGAAGCCCCGGCCCCACCGCAACATCCGGTAGCGAAACCCTGAGCGTTTTCCCCTCCCGCGCGAGGTGGTGGGTCACCCAGGAGTCCCCACTCGCATCCGGATCGCTGTTGACGTCCTCGTCCCGCAGCGCAAGCCCCCGCCTCGCGAGCTCGGCCACCAGCCGGTCCCGGTTCGCCCAGATCGTGCGTCGCGCCGCATCAAACGCCGAGAGCTCCGCCACGAGCTCATCCCAGGCATACGACACCCCGTTGTGCACCACCGGCCAACTCCCGTCCTCGGCGGCGGCTTTCACCACTTCAAGAGGCACCCCAGGCATCACTACATCCCCCTCATACCCCGGCGGGCACTCGAAGGAGAACTGGAGACAGCCAGGCCACTCGTCATCCGCCTCCCCGTCCTCGAGCCCCGCCCAGGGCTCCTCACACCCGCGCTCCACGAGCTCGCCCACCAGCGCCGCCATATTCGCCCGCGCCCAGGCCGCGACCTGATCCTCATCGGCGAGGATGCCCTCGACGTCGTAGCCCTCGCGCTGGACACCGTCACTGTCAGTCGTCATACGTCAATTCTGACGCCGCCCACTGACAATCGCCTGGGCCGGGGCCGTCGCCGAAAGGGAGCCCGTCACTCACCGTCCAACTCGCGGATCAAGGGTCAAGGATCAAGGGTTGGGGTGGTGGCGCTTGCGGTAGAGGGCGATCGCTGATTTCGGGGGGAAGTTGGGGACGAACGTCAGTGCACCGTCGGCCTTGGAGATCACGACGTGGCTGCCGCCGAAGGAGCGTGGCTCGGTGGGCGGGAACGTGGCGTAGACGAGGTAGCCGATGTCGAATTCCTCGACGTGGAGGGCGGCCGGGGTGCCGTCGTGGCAGCGGGGCTTGAAGCGTGAGCCGGCGATTTCCAGTGCTTCCTCGGGGGTTGCAGGAATCCGGGGTGCTGACTCCGGCGGCGGATCGGTCTCCGGCATGGGGTCTTTCTCCTCGTTGGGTCGAGCTCAGGGGGTACTGGAGCGTGCTGACGCGTCGGCGCGGGTCAGGGGTTGTGGAAGGCGTACGCCCAGGCGGGGGCTTCGGCTCCTGTCGGGTCGATGTGCCGGTGGGCGGTGAGGACGTGGTGGGGCACGAGGTATGCCTCGTCGTCGCCGTCGATCAGTCCCTTGGTGAGGTGACCGGTGATCCACAGCGCGACCATGGTGAGGAAGTTCTCCAGGCTCTGTGCCGCGGGCAGGGCCGCCAGGTGTTCCTCGTCCGGTTCGGAGGGGATGCGCAGTACGTGGCCGGTGGGACCGTCGATGACGAGTTTGCCGCCCATCCAGTAACCGATCTGGAAGAACGGGCCGGATTCCGCTGCGGGGGCGATGTCCGAGGGCCAGGGGATCTCGTCGAAGACGGCCATCCGGTGATCGCCGAATGGATAGATACCCATGCCGTTTTCATCGCTCATCTCGGGCAGCCCGAATTCGATGAGCGTGCGGCGCGTCGATTCGTCCGTCAGTCCGTCGGGCAGCGTGTGCTCCGGGAAGGAGTGGATGTGGTGCGCGCCGTAGATCTCGGCCAGGTCCGCGGGGCTGGGCGGAGGGGCGTCGACGGGAGTGACCGCAGAGGTGAGGTCGTAGCTTCCCGTGAAGGGCTCCTGGTTGGCGTAATTCGGCAGGGAGAAGGAGCCTCGCTCGGGTTCGGGCCGCGTGGGTTCGATGGCGAAGAGACCGCCAGAACCTCCGAGGATCACCTGATTCCCGATGAAGAGGGCAGGGCTGCCCAGAAGGAGGTCATGAACGCTTCCCTCTTCGGACATCGCCTCCTCAAGGTCTTCGACGGATTCCGGTCCGGGAAGATCATTGCCTGATGTGGATCGCCAGGACAGATCGCCATGATGCTCTTCCGGGATCTCATCGTTCCAGGGACCGGCGAGGTGTTCACCAGTATCCGCGTCCCAGATGTCCGCGCGCGCCGACTCGGTGTAGAGGCTGGCGACGGCGGGGCGGCCCTGCCAGCGGACTTCGGTCAGTCCGTCGATACGACCTGGTTCGAGATAGCGCCAGTGGCAGCCGCCTGGCGGGCGCCAATGCGCCCACTTCGCCTTCCACGGCAGACGCACACCGGATGCGGAAACCGCGGCGGCGAAGGCGTGATCGCCACGGGCAGTGGCCATCAGATGCAGCCAGGCAGCCCATTCCTGCTGGTGCGCGGGGACCACACCGTAGGACCAGAGGTAGAGCGCGGCACCGGCGGCAGAATTCCCGGGAATGTCGCCGACGAATGCGCACCGAGCGGCGTCCATCAGCATGGTCTGCGGAATGTTGGCCAGCGTGCCGCCGTCCCGCAGGAGTTCCGCGAAAGGCCCCTGCTGTTCCTCGCCAGATGATCCAGCAGCGGCGACCTCGGCCTGTGCGGCGTGCATGGCGAGCCCCATGGCGGCATACCGCCCCTCCGGACCGGACTTCGCCCACCCCTCGGCGTGACGGAATTCGGGGGACTTCTGCAGCAGCCATGCGGTCATGTGCCGGTCGATCCGGCCGACTTCTTCGTCCGGCGTTTCCCGGCGCAACGCCTCCGCGAGGCCCTCGTCGGCGAACGCCACCCCGTGCTCTCCGGACACCAGGTGGTCGGAGAATTCCTCCAACAGGCCGCGGAGAATCGACTCGGTGGCCGGCTCCGGGCCCAGCGCCGTCGTGAGTTCCGCCCACACGGGCATCGGCACGACGCGCGGTCGCGCCAATGCCAGCGCCCGGAGGGGCGTCGGCCGGTCCGCCTCGTCGCCGTGTCCGTGCTCGGGTCCCTGCAGGTGGAAGACCGTCTTGGGCCTGCGCGGCAGCCGGTCCGGGGTGTGGTGGAGGACCACCACCAACTGGAATCTGCTCAGACTCCTGGCGGCCTGGGACAGCAACTGGTCCGGTTCGGACGACCCGCGGGTACTGCCCGCCTGGTGAGCATTCGCGATGAGGACGAGTCGACCTGCGTTCTGCCGCCGGAGCGCCGTACGCCACCGAGACCGCTTGCCCGGTGAGAGGTCGACACCGAGCAGCCGCAGCACCTCGGAGAAGACCTCCTCGGTGGCACGGCCGGCGGCGTCCACCAGGACGCTGCCTTCGGTCTGCCGGTGGATGTCCTCCAGGACGGCCACAGCGGCAGCTCCGGAGGTGGCGACGAAATGGGCCCACTTGTCCCCGGGGCGCCAGTCGCGCCACCACGCAGTGAGACGAGTAGCTGTCGCTTGTGCCGAGGTGTCGTCAAGTGCCCGGTCGCGCTCCGTCAAAGTGTCCCTTCTGCTGGTGGTTTCGTGTAAATCTCATCACGTGGGTCTTCGTTGCGGAGGCGTGCGATCGGCTGATCTGACGACGAAGCCCCCGCTACGCGTTCGACTTGCGCTGCTTCCTGTAGAGGGCGGTAGCTGAGTTCGGGGGAGTTGGGGAGGACGTCAATACGATCCGAGATCGTCCAGATCGCCTTCGAATACCTCGTCCCAGTGATCGCCGGTCTCCGTGGCCGGGTCGATTTCTTCGGCCCATTCCCGGAGGCTCCACCGAGCGTCCAACGCTTCAGCGACAGTGGGAAGCCAACTGGTTCGGTACTCGCAGTACAGCCGCAGGAGTGTGAAGAACTGCGGCAGGCTGCTGGCCAAGAGGACTGAGGAATATCCGCTCTCCGTGTCCTGGAGGACCGCCCCACTCAGCCCGTCCAGGACCACGGCTCCCCCCATCCAGGATCCGATCCGGTAGAAGGGGCCTTCCGCCTCCGGCTCCGGGGCGTCTTCGGGCCATTCGAATTCCTGGAGTCCCTCCTCATCCAAGGCGGGAGTGGAGAAAAACGGGATCTGTCCAGTGAGGTAAGGCATGCCGATGACGCTCAGGAACTCCCGGGCCGAGCTGCTTTGGAGCCCGCCAGGCAGTTCGGCCTCGGGAAGAGTCCGACAACTCTCGCTGCCGAACATCTTCTCCAGCCACGGCCGCGAAGGGGCACCATCGACGAGCGCCTCCTCGGGGCACCGCCATGTGGCGGACTTCGTCAATGATCCCAACAGCGGACCACCACACCACCGACCGGTCGCAGGATCAGTCGTGGTCGCTACATCCAAGGCGTACAGGCCACCCTGGCCACCGACCACCCAGCGCCCTGGGCCGGCAGGCTTGATGGCCCGGTAAGTGCCAGGGGTTCGTGGCGGTGGCAGCGCAGCATCTTCCTGGAACTCTGGCAACTCGGGCGGTTCTTGGTTGTAAGGAATTCGCACGACAGCCGCGGCGTCAACTTCAGAGCCGTCGTCAAGGGCGAAAGAGCGCTCCACGTACTGCTCGTTCAGTGGCCCGCCCATGTCGTCGTACGCAACCACTCTGCGCATCACGGCCACCGGCGCCCCGCTCCGGCGCTGAACGCGTACCTGGTCGACGCGTCCTACTTCCTTCTCGACTGGGCCGAATACGCCGTACGGCCTTTGACGCGACCAGAGAGTGCGCCAGGGCATCGCGGCGTTCGTCCGTACCAGCCCTTCCGCGACGTCGTGTTGCCTGCGGTTGATTGCAGCCCAATGCAGCCATGAGATCCATTCGCCATGTGAGACCGGATCGACTCGTTGTGTCTCCAGGTAATGAATATCCGTGGCGAGGGTCCCCTGCGGCACCCCGTTCGGCCAGGCTGCTGCAATACCTTGCAGCAGCCCATAGCGCTCGACACCGGCAAGCATCTCCCCGTCGCCCAACAACTCCTCAATAACGCCACCCAGGGCCGCATGTAGCGGAACGGCGTGAGCGGCGTATCGAGCGAGCACGGAGGGGCGATCATGTGAGGTGAGAAGGTGGAAAAGGCGCTGGTGATCCGAGGCGGAGAGGCTGGCCGCAGCGCGGACGGTCCAGCGTGTGGCCTGAGAGGTAAAGACGACGCGTTCGGCGTTGCCTTCGTCGCCTTCGGTATCCGCTTCCACAGAGAGGTGCTCAGGGTATTGAGCGACGAGCGAGTGCAAGTCTCCTTCGCTGGTAGGGAAGCCTAGCGCGTTGCACAGCGCTACCCAGGCAGAGAGGCCAACCTTTGGTGTTTCGGTTGCAGCAAGGATTTGCACAGCACGCTCCCGTCCGACCGGAGGGGCATCCTGTTGGATAGCGCTGTCATCCGTCCTGGCGCCGCCCTCGACCAGCACCTCGGGTACGTGCCGGCGAGGGGGAATGCGCAAACGCTCGCTATCACCCTCCACCACGATCCGTAGGCACCGACGGTCGTCCTCCCCCAAGCGTTCCGCGACCCTACGCAGAACACGCTCGGGCTCCGTCGACGTGGTCGTGGGCCCCGCCCACTGGGCGTTCGCCAGCAGCACGACGGCATCGCGGCTGATGAGCCCCTGTACATCCCAGAGGCTCGGTCGCCGTTTGTGCGCATCCTCCGGTGCCACCCCAAGACCGATGAGTACGCGAACTGCCACTTCCTCGGCGGTCAGATGGAGGCAGTCGACGAACACCGCGTCCGACACCCGTCGGCGGAGTGCCTCCAGCACTGGTCCCGCATTCGAGCCGGTGGCGCCGCGCAATACGACCACGCCACCTTGCCGCCGCGGCTCGTCGAGCCAAACGTCCAGCTCTGCGAGGGTAGTGGGAGGGGATTCCACGTTCTGCTCTCCGATCGACATCAGGGTGCTATTTGGGGTGCCACCACCCCGGCGTCCTTGGCACGTGCTGCCGCCATCCAAATGCGCAGCAGCTCACCACGGTACTGGTTCATGTCGCGGTCGAACTCTGCCTTCACCTTGGCGCGGTCCGGCTCGCCGGCTGCCCGTGCGGCCGCCTCCTCGGCCTTGGCTTGCTTGAGCTCTTCCCGCGCGTCCTTGAGCCGGGCGCGGTCCTCCTTCAGGCTTTCGCTTCCCTCCTTCTTGGCCTTCTCGACGGCTTCCTTGGCTTCGTTGACCTTTTGCTCAGCCGCTGCCATTTTTGCCCGCGGGCCAACTTCTCCATCCGTCGGTCCCTTGCGATAGCCAATCCCATAATCGACGATCATCGGATTCTTTGCCTGGCCTTCTGGGACCTCCAGCCCGCGCTTCACTCGTGCCTTGTTGTTGCGGGCGCGACCGTCGCCATCGTCTCGACCCATTTCATGCGTCAGGTAGTCGGAGCAGTTCGCCCCGCCAGTTCCGGTCTTGTCGCCGCAAGGCTCGAATTCGGTATACATTCGCACGGCCCGGAAGCGGTCGCCGTGTTGCTTCTCGACCTGCCTCGCCCATTCGCCAAGATGAGGTTCCGAGTGATCGTGGTGGTGCTCTGAACTGCCAGGAATGGATGAGTCGATGACGTAGTGAATGTCCACCACATTGCCATCCTTGTCGCGCTCTTCCATCATGAGCACCGCATAATTCTTTCCGGACATGTCCGGCTGGAGTACGCCTTGGCCGTGATTTGCCCGCAGTCCGAGGAATTCGTTGTCGAACTTTTCCACGGCGCTGTCGGGTGCGTCCTTCCCCCCTGCCTCTTGGCGTACGGCATAAGCGCGTGCCTCGGCGGACGGGCCCTGACCACCCACCACATGACTTTCGTGCAGAGCGTGCCCAGGTTTCGCCGAGGTGCCTTGAGGGGCGGTTGACTTCTTCCTGCCCGGATCCATGGAGACGGGGCTTTCGCCCACGGCATGCGCTCCGTGGTACGCCGAACTCAGACGGCCGATGCCGCCAATGATCGCGAGCTGAGTGCCTTCATCGAGCTTGTCGAAGCCGTTGAGCAGCTTGCGCAATCTGTTGAAAGTGATCTTTCCGTTGTTCTGGGCTTCCTCTGCCACGCGATGAAGGGAGCCATCCTGAGCCCAGCCTCGCAGCGGAGTGAGCGCCCCTTCGAGGCCGACTTGGCGTACATCGTGAGACTCGCGCAGCCTGCTCTGGGAATCTTCGCCGAGTTGTCCGTAATGACGTTGATGAGCCTCCTGCGTCTCGCCGAATTGCGCCGTTCCGCGGGTACGTTCCTGGTCGAACTTTGAGTCGTCCTGGTCGAGCTTGGGCTTTTTGGCGTCGTGGCCCTCGTCCCCGTCGATGTCCATGTCGTCGGGGTGTTTGTGCTTGTCCCCGGCGGCGCCGGGTTCGGCGGCGGGGCGACGCGGAGGCCGGGGACGCGTATCGGTGGTGTGGCGGTCCGTGGTGGGGGTGGGTGTGGGGGTGGTGGGGCGGCGGTCGGCGCCGAGGGGGATGGCGTGGACGCCGTTGCTGCCGTCGTGGAGGGGCCGGTCGCTGGTGCGGCCGGTCTGGGCGTCGACGTAGGTGATCTTGCCGTTGTGGTTGACGACGTTCCAGGCGTGGGCGCGGCCGTTGTTGTCCTGGGTGACGATGACGGCCTGGGAGCCGTGGCCGTTGTCACGGAGGTCGTTCTCGAGGCGGTGGAAGGCGTCGGGGCCGTTTCCGTAGTCGTGGAAGGGGGCGCCGAGGGTGTTTTCGATGCGGTCGCGGCCGTTGGCTTCGCCGCGGTCGGAGGGGGTGCCGTCGGGGTGGGTGTCGGGGGTGCGGTGGGCGGCGGCGGTGGGGTTGCCGGCGTAGGTGTCGGCGGTGGCGAGGGCGGCGTCGACGCAGTTGTTGTTGCGGCCGGGGGCGTCGGGGCCGGGGTGGTTGATGGTGTCGACCCAGTGACCGTCGTTGGGGTCGGGGTGGGGTTGGGGCCGGCCGTCGTCGTCCTTGGGGATGGCGTTCTCGACGTGCTGCTGGTGCTCGTCGGTGGGGCCGTCCAGCCCGCCGGGGCGCTCGCGGTTACGGGTGTCGGAGGCGGAAGGCGGAACGTCGTGGGAGCGGTCGTGGTCGCCCTGGTCGCTGGGATCACCCTGCTCGGTGTGGTGAGGCGTCTCCGAGTGGTCGCCCTGGTCAGTCTTGTGGGAATCGTGGGACTGATCGGCAGGAGCGTGGGCGCGGTCCTGGGTGTTCTGCTCCGTGTTGGGGGAGTGGTCGGCAGCCTCAGGGCGCTCTGAGCCCTCGGGACGCTGGGCGTCGTTGGGGCGGCCGGAATCGGGCGTGGGCGAAGCGCCGGCAGCCGTGTCGGGCGTGCCTGCCGGGTGCTGAGGATTCTGGAAGTTCTGCGGGTGCTGCTGTGCGTACGGGTTGGGCTGGGGCTGCTGGGTGTACGGGCCCGGCTGCTGCTGGGCGTACGGGTTCTGCTGGTGGGGCTGCTGGTGCGGCTGGGTGTACGGGTTGGGCTGCTGCTGGTACGGCCCAGGCTGTTGCTGCTGGTACGGACCGGGCTGCTGCTGGGCGTGCGGCTGCTGCTGCGGCTGCTGGGTGTAGGGACCCGGCTGCTGGTGCTGCTGCTGATGGGGTTGCTGGTATGGCCCCGGCTGCTGTTGGTGCTGTTGCGGCTGCGCGTACGGGTTCGGCTGCTGCTGGTGCGGCTGTGCGTACGGGTTGGGCTGTTGCTGGTGGGGCTGCTGCGCGTAGGGGTTTGGCTGCTGCTGGTGCGGCTGCTGCTGGGCGTACGGGTGCTGTTGGTACGGCCCGGGCTGCTGCTGGGGCTGGGCGTACGGGTTCGGCTGTTGAGTGTGGGGGCCCGGCTGTTGCTGGTGGGGCTGGTTGTAGGGGCCGGGTTGCTGGTGCTGCGGCTGTTGCTGGTGCGGCCCGGGCTGCTGCTGGTGCGGCTGCTGTTGCGCGTACGGGTTCGGCTGCTGCTGCTGGGGCTGCTGCTGTGCGTACGGGTTGGGCTGCTGGGGCTGGGGCTGGGGGTGCTGCGGCTGCGGCGCTTGCTGTGCCTGCTGCTGGGGGTTCGGCTGGGGTTGCGGCTGCGGCTGCGGCTGCGGCTGCGGCTGGGGCTGCTGGGGGTTCGGCTGCGGCTGCTGCTGGGGCTGCGGCGCTTGCTGTGCCTGCTGCTGAGGGTTCGGGTGTTGCTGCGGCTGCGGCTGCGGCTGCGGTTGGTTCTGGGGCTGCTGCTGCGGCTGGGTCTGGGGCTGCGGCTGCTGGGGTTGCGGCTGCGGCTGCTGCGCTTGCTGTGCCTGCTGCTGGGGCTGCTGCGCTTGCTGTGCCTGCTGCTGGGGCTGCTGCGCTTGCTGTGCCTGCTGCTGGGGCTGCTGCTGTTGGTTCTGCGGCTGGGGCTGCTGCGCTTGCTGTGCCTGCTGCTGGGGCTGCTGCGCTTGCTGTGCCTGCTGCTGTGCCTGCTGCGCTTGCTGTGCCTGCTGCTGGGGCTGCTGTTGGTTCTGCGGTTGGGGCTGCTGTTGTGCCTGGGGGGTTTGGTTTTGGTGGGTGGCGGGGTCGAAGGGCTGGCGGTTGGCGTCGAGGACGAGGTGCCAGACGCCCTCGGCGCTGGTGTTGATGGGCTGGTGGCTGACCTTGCCGGTCTGGCTGTCGACCCAGACGACCTTGCCGTCGTGGTTGACGGCGTTGAAGACGTGGGCGCCGCCGCCGGAACCGTCGGGGTTCTTGGGCCAGGTCACGAGGACGGCGGCGGCCGCGCCGGGGCCGGCCTGGCGGAGCTCGTCGGCTATGCGGTCGTAGCCGTCCTTGGAGTTCGGGCCCGAGTTGCGGAACTTCGCGCCCGTGTACTCCTCGATGTTGCGGGTGCCCTCGCGCTCGCCTGAAGCGCGGTCGATGCCCCCCTTGCCGTCCGGGTCGTACGTGCGGACTCCGGACACCTGCGGGTTGCCGTACCAGGACTCCATGAAGGAGCGGGTGCAGTCGGCACAGTTGTTGGAGCGGCCGAGAACGCTGGGGCCGCCGTCGTTCTGGAGCTGGGCCCAGGGCTGGAACGGGTCGTTGAACGCGCGCGGGGATCCGTCCGGGTTCCGCGGGAAGCTCGTCTCCAGGGCCTGCTGGTCGTGCGGGAACGGCGAGTACAGGCCGCTGGGCTGGTGGTTGAGGCCGATCCGGACGTCGGTGTGGCTGCGGAGGTTCGCCGGCTGGGGGACCGGCGACTGGTGTTGTTGCTGTGTGGGCGGTTGCTGGTGGGGGGTGGGCTGCGCCTGGTTCTGGTGGTGGGGGGACTGCTGCTGGTGGGGAGCCGGGACCGGCTGTTGGTGCGGGACCGGCTGCTGCTGTTGCTGCTGGGGGTGGGGTTGCTGCGGCTGCTGGGCCTGCGGCTGGTGCTGGTTCTGGGGCTGAGGCTGGTTTTGCGGGGTTTGCTGCTGGGGCTGCTGCTGTTGCTGGTTTGGCTGCTGGTTCTGGGGCTGCTGCTGTTGGGGCTTCGGCTGCTGCTGCGGCGCCTGCTGGTGGGGGTTCGGCTGCTGGTGGGGGGTGTTGGGGGTGGGGGCAGCGGGGGACTGGGCGCCGGGGGTGGTCGGGGCCTGCGCGGGGGTGTCGGTCCGGGGGCGGTCCGAGCGGTTGGGGGCAGGCTGCTGCTGTCCGTCTTGCGGGCGTGACGCATCGGGACGTGAAGCGTCCGGACGTGACGCATCGGGGCGCGACGTCTCTGGGCGTGCCGAGTCCGGGCGCGTGGCGTCCGGGCGGGTGGCGTCGGGGCGCGAGGCGTCCGGACGTGCCGAGTCCGGACGTGCCGAGTCCGGGCGTGACGTGTCCGGGCGCGTGGCGTCGGGACGCGGTGCAGAGTCGGGGCGGGGGCCTTCCGGGCGGGTGGTGTCCGGACGGTTGCCCTCGGGGCGGGGGTTGGTGGCGCCCGGGGTTTCGGGGCGGGTGGGGTCGTCGCGGCGCGGGCCGTCGAGGCGGGGGTTGTGCGGGGGGCGCTCGGGGGTGGGCTGCTGGGTGTGGTCCTGGACGATCTGGGAGCCGTCGGGGCGGCGGTTGGTGCCGGGCGGCGTGGTGGGGGCGTCCCGGCGGGGGCCGTCCAGACGGCTGTCGTGCGGCGGGGGCGTCGCCTGGTCGCGGCGGGGGCCGTCGAGGCGGGGGTTGTAGGCAGGGCGGTCCGGGGTGGGCCGCTGGGTGTGGTCCTGGACGATCTGGGAACCGTCGGGGCGACGGTTGGTGGGGCGTGCGGAAGCGTTTCCGCCGGTGGGGGCGGGGGTGGTGGGGTTGCTGGACGGAGTGCTGGTGCGGGGCGGGGTGTTGCTGGAGGGGGTGCCGGCGGCGCGGGGCGGGGTGCCGGCCGTCGGGGCACCGGCCTGATGCGGGACGGCGCCCATCATCATCGGGCCGTTGGCCTGGGGGGAGTTGGGCTGGGCCTGGGGGGTGGGGCCGGTGGGGGCCGCGCTGGGGGAGTCGGCGGTGTGCTGGGTGGGCGGAGGGAGGGTGGCGGTGCCTGCGGACTGGGTGGTGACGGTGGTGTCGTCGCCGCCGTCCACGGTCGGCATGGGGTCGCCGGGGGCCGGGTCGCGCTGCTGGATGGGCTGGCTGGACGGCGCGTGCTGGACCGGGGCGCCCTGCGGGGTGCTGAGGTGCGGCACGGAGGGGCGGCCGCCGGCGCCACTGCCGGAGTTGTCGCCGTTCGCGGTGCCGGAACCGTCGTGGGAGCCGGGGGAGGTGTCGCCGTACGAGGGCGGGTTGCCGGCTACCGCGTCGGTGGCCGGGGAGGGCGCCGCCGGGGTCGGCTGGGTGCCGACGTTGTCGGTGTCCGGACGCGCCGCGTCGGGGGTGTTGTCGCGGGTCGGCTGGGTGCTGATGCCGTCGTGGTCGGGGCGGGCCGCATCCGGGGTGTTGTCGTGCGCGGGTTGGGTGGTGATGCCCTCACTGTCCGGGCGGGCGAAGTCGGGCGTGGTGTCCCGGGTGGGGTGAGTGCTGGTGCCGTCCGTGTCGGGGCGCGCCGCGTCGGGGGTGTTGTCGTGCGTGGGCTGGGTGGAGGCGCCGTCCGTGTCGGGGCGGGTCGCGTCCGGGGTGTTGTCGTGGGTCGGCTGGGTGGTGGCGCCGTCGGTGTCCGGGCGGGAGGTGTCCGGGCCGCCGTCGGGGGTGTGGGACGGGGACGAGTCGTGGGACCCGCTGTCGTTGCCGCCGGCGTAGCCCTCGTCGAAGGGGGAGCGCTGGTCCGGGGGCGGCAGCGGCTGGGCCGGGGGGACGTCGTGCCGGGGCTGCGAGCCGTTCGGGGAGGAGTCGGAGCCGTCGGAGGTGGGGGAGTTACCGGAGTGGTTGGAGTTGCCGGCACCACCGGAGTCACCAGAGTCACCAGAGTTACCGGCGTCACCGGAGCTGTGGTCCGAGGCCGGGGTGGTGTCCGAGGGACGGGGGGTGTGGCTGCCGCCGCCGTCGGTGGGGCGGTTGCCGTCCGAGCCGCCGTTGCCCGAGCCGTTGCCGCCGGCCGAGTCGTGGGAGGAGGAGTTGCTGCCGGAGCCCGCGCCGCCGGAGCCGCTGCCGGCACCCCCGTCGCCGGAGCCGCTGTCGTGCGAACCACCGGAACCCGAGCCGGATCCCGACCCCGCTCCCGACCCGGAGCCGCTACCCGACGACGAGCCGCTGCCAGAGCCCGACCCGGACCCCGACCCGGACCCCGACCCGGAACCGGATCCCGCCCCGGAGCCTGACCCCGAGCCGCTGCCGGAATCGTTGGAGTGGCTACCACTGCCGCTGCCGCTACCGCTGCCGCTATCACTGCCACTGCCGCTATCGCTGCCGCCGTCGCCGTGTTCGCCGCCCCCGTGGTCCCCGCCGCGCCCGGCGGCGGAGTCGAGGCCGCCGCGGGCGCGGTGGCCCGCGCGGTGACCGGCGCCGTCGCGGAGGCTCTCGCCGAGGGACTCGCCGGTGTTCTTGATCGCGTCGGTGGCGGCGCTCTGGCCCTCCTTGAGGGTCCGGCCGAGGTTGTAGCCGTTCTGCGCGCCGAAGTTCTGGTTGACGGTCTGGGCGATGATGTCCGAGACCATGGCCTCCAGGGCGGAGATCACCGGCTCCTTGGCGGCCTCCAGGATCGCGTCGAGCAGCTGCTTGGCGACCTCCTTGAGGATCTTGCGGACCATCTCGCGGGTGGCCAGGGTCGCCGCCGCGCCGCCGATTTCCGATAGGCCGAGTGTGAAGGGTGCCGCGGCTTGTGCGGCGATGATTTCGGCCGCCAATATCGCCAATTGGACGATCACGGCGATCTTCATGCCGATGACGAGGGCGGCGGCGGCCTCGAAGGTGAAGGCGATGACCTCCGCCGCCTCACGGGCGTCGTTGAAGTAGCCCGAACCGCCGCCGAACTTGTCCCACGCCTTGCTGAAGCCCTCGATGGAGTCGCCGGCGTTCTGGCTGAGCACGTTCGACGCGGCGGTCGTGCCGGTGGCCTGGTGGCCCTCGACGTCCGCGGCGAACTGACGCCAGACATTGGCGCACTCGATCAACTTGTCCTCGTCGGCGGTGGGCCAGTTGAAGCCGAGCATCTCGAGGACCCACTCAAGAGCGTTCGGCAGCATCATGGACAAGGTGGAGCTCCCCCGTGAAATTTGCGCATAGCGGCGTGGTGCGGATGCGGGCCTCGTGGGGAGGCTCGCTCGTCAGAAGGGCGGGACCCGGGTCACACAAGGATGTGACCCGGCAGGGTGTGCGGCCCGGCCAGGCCTGTGGTCCGGCCGGTCGACTCAGTTCTTGGCCGGGTACCAGGCGGTGGTGACGACTTCGTCGGGCTGCTGCTGCTTCGTCGGGTCCTGCCAGGCCTGCTTGTTCTCGACGTGCTGCTTCATCAGCGCTTCGTTGAAGTCCTCGTTCTCCGCGTGGTTCTTGGACATATCGGTCAGCGCCTTGCCGATTTCCTGGAGCTTCGCGGAGAGGTGGCCCATCGACTCGTACATGCCGTCACGCACGCCCTCGTAGGCCACGCCGAACTTCTCGCCGAGGTCGTCGTCCCCCCACGGCGGAGCGCCGTCCTTGCTGTCGAACGTCGTCAGTCCGCTGATGAACTGCTGGCCGAACGACTTCTCCTCCGGCTTGGGCGCCTTCGAGGGGTCGGCCGGCGGGCCCGCACCCAGCGCGCTCAGGCCGTTCATCAGCCGCGCCACGGACTGGTAGAAGTCCTCGCCGAGCTTGGTGAAGTTCGTGCCCTCGGACTTGAGGGACTCCACATCGGTCTGAAAACCGCCTGCTCCGGCCACAACGCCCCCCGCGTTCGTAATGGTTACCCAATGAGATGTTCAAGGTAAAGCTTAGCTGTCGCCGCTGACATGCCGACAGGTGCCGCCGACCCGGCTCCGCCCGGTCTTTCAGGCCTCGGAAGACGGGCGGTAGACCCGGCGGTAGAGGTCCTCGATCTCGGCCGGGGGGAAGTTGGGCAGGAAGGTCACATCGCCGTTCTCCTTGTTGATGACGACGTTGCTTCCACCGGGCGACGCGGGCGGGGCGGTGGGGTCCTCGGGGGCCGGCCAGCCGGCGTGGACGAGGTAGCCGAGGTCGAATTCGTGGACGTGCAGACTGGCGGGGCCGTCGGGCGAACCGACCTCGGGGAAGTGCCGGCGGCCGATGTCGAGCGCCTCGTCCGCATTCGCCGGGACGGGCCGGGGGCCCTCGTCCGCCGCCTGCGGGGGCAGCGGCGGGGGCGTGGGCGGCAGGGACCCGTTGTTCCCCGCTGCCGAGGGGTCGCCGCCCGTCGGGCTGCTGCCACCCGTGGAGTTGCCACCCGTCGGGACGGCCCCCGGCTGGTCGCTTCCCGGCTGGTCGGAATCGGTCATGTTGCTGTCCCCTCGGCGCTGATCCGGTCGATGATGGTCAACTTAACTCACGCGCTGAAGGCTTGATTGGTTCGCCCGAGGGCAGGACCGTCCGCTGGTCGCCCGGGGCGATTGCCGCGCGGAAGCTCACTCGAAGTTGACCAGCGACAGCCAGAACTCCAGCAGGTCCGTATCGCCGGTGACGGTGAAGGCTTCCTGGTCGGAGGAGTGGCGGCCGTAGACGAGGAGCAGCAGGTCGGTCAGCGGGGCGCTGACGGAGACGGCGGCCGGTTCCTTGGCGCGCCGCCAGGCCAGGGCGTCGCCGGTGAGGTCGACGAGCCAGTCGGCGGCGGCCTCCGGTGGGGTGTCCGTGGCGTGGAAGTGGAGCGTGCGGCCGGGGCCCAGGAGGGCGCGCCGGTCGGGGTGGTGGTCGAACATCTCGGGCAGCGAGCCGAGTTCCATCCACTCGTCGAGGGCGTCGAGGGCGACCGGCCGGGTGACGGAGAAGTCGGCGTGCAGGGCGAGGGTGGCGTCGGCCCGGTGGATGACTGTCTCGTGGCACATACGGCGCGCGAAGAAACGGGGGCTCCCGGAGGGCAGCGGGGTCCAGATCCGGGCCTCCGGGCCGGCGGTGCGGAGGGTCGCGGCGAGCAGCTCCGCGCCGTCGATGAGCCAGCCGGCGAGGGCGGTGGGCGGCTCGGTGGTGTCCCGGGAGAGGACGCGCAGGGCGGTGTCGGGCGGGGGTGCGGTGGCCCGGGTCCGTACGACCTCCGCGACCCAGCGGTGGGCCTCGCCCAGGTGGCGCAGCAACTGGGCGAGGTTCCAGTCCGGACAGGACGGTACGGCGGGGCCGAGGTCCGTGTCCTCCTTGAGGGCCGAGCCGAGCAGGAGGGACTGGGTGACGATTTCGGTGCAGTGGCTGTCGTAATCCATGGCGGGACGCATGACGTCACCGTAGGGGCCGTCACTGACCGGAACCGGCTATGACGCCACCAACAGGGTCATTACCGACAACCGGGGCCGTCGACAGCCGGAACCGCAGCCGGCAGATCACCGCGTCCGTGTCGCGGCGGACCGCGTGGGCGACGACCGCGCCGCGCTGGTTCTGCAGCAGCCGCTGCCACAGGCGGGCCGGCTCGGCCTCCGGTATGAGGACGGTGATGCGGGTGCCGGGGCGGCGGGCGGTGAGCTCGGTGACGTAATCGGCGATGGGGCGGCCGAGGGAGCGGGTCGCGGAGGGCAGTTCGAGGAGTTCGACGCCGGGGTTCCACAGCTCCCAGTCGCGGCGCAGCGCCTCGGCGGCCGGGCGGTCCTCGGGGGTGTCGTGGGTGACGGTGACCGCCACGACCTCGTTCCCCAGGGACACCGCCGCGTTCAGCGCCTCGCAGGTCAGCCGGGACAGGTGCGAGACCGGAACGATGACGAGGGAGTGTGCGCGGCGCGGGGGTTCGGGGATCCGGCCGAGGCCCAGGCGGTCGCCGATCCGTGCGTAGGCCCGGTGCACCGCCTCGAAGGCGAGGACCAGTACGGGCAGGGCGATGACGACGAGCCAGGCGCCCTCGGTGAACTTGGTGGCGGTCACGACCAGCGCCGAGACGCCGGTGAGCAGCGCCCCGCACCCGTTCAGCAGGGCCTTGCCGCGCCAGCCGGCGGAGCGTTCCAGGCGCCAGTGCCGGACCATGCCGACCTGGCAGAGGGTGAAGCCCACGAAGACGCCGATGGCGAAGAGCGGGACGAGGGTGTTGACGTCGCCGCCGGAGAGGGCGAGGAGGACCGCGGCGGCCGCGGCCAGCGCGAGCACGCCGTGCCGGTGGACCTGGCGGTCCGCCTTCAGGCCGAAGACGTGCGGCAGGTGGTTGTCCCGGGCGAGCAGCCCCATGAGGACGGGCAGCCCGCCGAAGGAGGTGTTCGCGGCGAGGGCGAGGAGCACCATGGTGGCGAACTGGACGACGTAGAACGCCCAGTTGTGGCCGAGCGAGGCGTCCGCGAGCTGGGCGAGGACGGTGACGCCCTCGACCGGCTGGAGGTGGAACCGGCCGATCAACACGGACAGGCCGATCAGCATGACGCCGAGCAGGGCACCGAGCGCGACCTCGGTGCGCTGGGCCCGCCGGGCGGCCGGGGCCCGGAAGGACGGCACCGCGTTCGCCACCGCCTCGACGCCGGTCAGCGCCGAGCAGCCGGCCGCGAACGCCTTGAGCAGCAACAGGGCGCCCACGGCGGTCGCGTGGTGGGCGACGACGGAGGCGTGGCCGGCCGCGGTGACGGTGGAGGCGGGCGCGTCGCGGAGGAGGCCGGCCACCACCATCGCCAGGACGGCACCGATGAAGACCGCGGTGGGGACGAGGAACGCCTTGGCCGAGTCGACGATGCCGCGCAGGTTCACCCCGGTGATCAGGACCAGGACGGCCAGGCAGATCCCCACCCGGTCGGCGTAGAGGCCGGGGAAGGCCGAGGTGAGCGCGGCCACCCCGGCCGTCACGGACACCGCGACGTTGAGGACGTAGTCGAGGACGAGGGAGGCCGCGGCGACCAGGGCGGCGCGGCGGCCGAGGTGGGTCCGGGCCACCGCGTACGAACCGCCGCCGTTCGGGAAGGCGGCGATGACCTGCCGGTACGACGCGACCAGGACGGCCAGCAGGGCGGCGATGGCGAGCGTGACCGGAAGCGTGAAGCCGAGCCCGTGACCACCCGCCGCGGCCAGGACCAGCACGATCGCCTCGGGCCCGTACGCGACGGAGGCCATGGCGTCGAGGGAGAGGGCGGAAAGGCCCTGGAGCGCGGTGAGGCGGTGGCGGGCGTCGGGGTCGGGGGCGGCGGAGGGCGCGACGGCACCACGGACGGTGTCCGGGCGGCCATCGGGCTGGGACACCGTCGACATCGTGCGTCGTACCTCCGTGTGCGGTGCGGGGCAGTGGGCTCCGCGGTGCGCTGTGCTGTGGCTGTGCGGGGTGTCCGACTGGACCAGGCCAGCGTGCGGGCCGCGGCGGAGGTCCACGAGCGGCCTTGGCGCCTCCTTGGCGCACGAAAGGACGTTCTTCACGGGTCCTTGACGGCCCCGCCGCCGCTGCCCGACGGCAGGCACCCGTCGCAACGGCCGGATCCCGCGCCCCGCATGGCCGCTTTCCGGTGCCCGTGTCAACGCCACGTCATCGTCGCGTCAAGGTTCGGCGCGACCGCATCAGTGCCCTGTAAACGCCTGGGGAGGGCACGGTGCGCCGCCCTAGCGTCGAGGCATGGGACGGCGACGGGGCCTGGGGCCCGGCTTCACGAGGGACGGGGACGACGCAGGCGAGGACGGTGGACGACGGGTCGCGTGGCGGCGGCCGGTCGCCCGGTCGGCGATCCCCCCGCCCGTGCCCGCCAACCGGACCGTCCACGACCGGACCTGGCTGCCCGAGCTGCGCGCCACGCTCTGCTGCACGGCCGGGCTGCTCCTCGTCATGCTGCTGGTCGACCTCGCCAACGGGACGCTCACGCCGTGGCGCGCCGGGTGCTGGGTGGCCGTCGCGCTGGTGCTGTTCGCGGTCCTCTACCCGCCACGGGTGACCGCCGGGGACGGCTGGCTGCGGTCCCGTGGGCTGCTGTGCGGGCACCGGGTCGAGACCGACCAACTCGTCGTCGTACGGCGCACCGACGGCATGGCGCCGCGGCTGGTGCTCCGCGACGCCCGGGGCGGCCGGGTCGAGCTGGACCCCAAGGTCCTCAGCGCCAACCCCGTGCTGTGGCACCGCCTCGACCAGGGGGTCCGCCGCTCCCGCGAGCGCGGACTGCTGCGCTGCGGGGCGGCGACGCTCCAGGTGCTGGCGGACCGGATCGATCAGGACGGCGCACGGGCGGTGTTCGAGGCGTCCGGGCTGGAGTGAGGGCCAGCGGCTGAAGCGTGGGTTCCGGGAGTGAGCGCCAACGGCCGATGCGTGGGCTCCCGGAGTGCGTGCTCAGCCGGACGGGTGGGCCGCGGAGAAGTCGTAGTGCACGCCGGTCAGTTGCTCCGAGGCGGCCCAGAGCCGCTCGCCGTTCGCGTCCTGCTTCGTCCAGGGGGCGCGGAAGGACTGCGCCGGGGCGCCGCGCAGCCCGTTGCGCGGACCGACGAAGGAATCCGGCCGCATGTGCGGGGCGGTGGCCGCGCACAGGGTGCCCAGCGCGCCGCCCTCCGCGGGCTGGGCGATCAGGCGGTTGCCCAGCTCGATGACCCGTTCCGCCGAGTTGCGGCCCTCCATCCGGGCACCCGCGGTCTGCAGGTTCGTGGCCGCGTAACCGGGGTGCGAGGCGGCCGCGACGAGCGGTGAACCGGCCGCCGCGAGCCGTCGGGCCAGCTCGTGGACGAAGAGCAGATTGGCGCTCTTGGAACGGCCGTAGGCGATCCAACGTCCGTAGGAACGCTCGCCGTTGAGGTCGTCGAAGTCCAGGTCGGCGAGGGCGTGCAGCATGCTGGAGACGGACACGACGCGGGCTCCCGGGGTGGCCAGCAGCCGGGGCAGCAGCAGGCCGGTGAGCGCGAAGTGGCCGAGGTGGTTGGTGCCGAACTGCATCTCGAAGCCGTCGGCGGTGGTGCGGTACGGCAGTGCCATCACGCCCGCGTTGTTGACGAGCAGGTCGAGGCGGTCGCCGGTGAAGCCGTCGAGGGTGGCCGCGAAGTCCCGCACGGAGGACAGGTCGGCGAGGTCGAGCGGCCGGAACTCGGCCTTCGCGGCGGGTACTTCGGTACGCAGCCGGTCCAGGGCCGCCTTGCCGCGCGAGGCGCTGCGGCAGGCCAGCACCACGCGGGCGCCGCGGCGCGCCAGTTCGCGTGCGGTGATGTAGCCGATGCCGCTGTTCGCGCCCGTGACCACCGCCGAGCGGCCGGTCTGGTCGGGGATGTGGCGGGTGTTCCACCGGGTCACGCCTGCACTCCTCCCTACGGGGCCGGCGGCCGAGGGGCGTTGGGTCAGCGGCCGACGAGCCGACGGAGCATCCACCCTACGCCCGAGTAGCCCGGCCCGCGGCGGCGGGCCCGGGGCCGCCCCGCGCGGCCCTCACTCGCCCTCCGCCAGGCGCTTGATCGCCGCCAGGCGGGTGTCCCAGGTGGCGGCCAGCCGGTCCATCCACCGGGCGGTGATCCCCAGCCGCTCCGGTACGACCCGGTAGCGCGCCTCCCGGCCCGCCCGGTGGCCGACGACCAGCCCGGCCCGGTCCAGGATGCCGAGGTGCTTGACGATGGCCTGGCGGCTGACCGGCAGTTCCGCCGCCAGGACCGTGGCGGTCGCCTCGCCGTGCGCGGCGAGGGCGTCGAGTATCCGGCGGCGGGTCGGGTCGGCCAGCGCGGCGAACACCTCCGACGCGGCGTCGGCGGGTGGCTCCCCGTCCGCCGCCCTGCCGTCCGCCGCCCTGCCGTCCGCCGTCCTGTCGTCCGTCGTCATGCCGCGAGCCGCTCCGCGTACTGCCGGACGTTCTCCATCTGGCCGGTCCAGCCCTCGGAGTGGCTGTCGTACCCGGCGGTCTTGATCCGGTCCTCGGGGATCTCGATCTCGGCGAAGCCGGTCTCCACGACCCGCAGGCGGGTACCGCCGTCGCCCTCCGGTGTCAGGGTGAACTCGACGAGGGTGGAGTTGCCCTCGACGGCCACCTCGCCCGGGTGGGCGCTGGCCCAGCGGTACGAGAAGCGGTGCGGCGGGTCCACGGTGACGATGGTGGTCGGGAACCGGCCGTACTCGCCGTGGTCGAGGTGCATGATCCCGCCCGGGCGGAGGTCGACCGGGGTCGGTTCGCCCTGGCCGAACCACGAGCCGACGTGCTCGGGCTCGGTCAGGACCGCCCAGACCCGCTCGACGGGCGCGGCGATGCTGATCTCCCGCTCGATGCGGTTGCGCTCGCGGTCGTCGCCGCGCTTGTCGGTGCTGTCGCTGTGGGTGCTCATGAGGTGCCTCCTGGCGTTCCGGCGGTTCTCCCTTGCGCTACGTGCTACCCAATGGTTGCACGTAGCGGAGGGAGGTGCAACCAGGAGGTTGCGTGACGTCTCGGTCAGTCGTTGCTCCGCACCCGCACCCGCACCCGCACGCCGTACACCGGAACCGACACCGACGGATCGTCGAGGCAGTCGCCCGACTCCAGGTCGAAGCGCTGCTTGAGCAGGGGCGAGGCCACGAACGGGCGGCCGTCGGCGCTGCCGGTCAGGCCCCGGGAGAGGACCTGGGCGCCGGTGAACGGGTCGCGGTTGCCGATCGCGTACGGCCGGCCGGCCCGGTCCGCGAAGAGCGCGGCCTGCGTGCCGTCCGGGAGGAGGGCGGCCACCCCGCGCCCCGGGGTGAGGTCGTCCGGCGTGCAGACCGGGAGCCAGCCGCCCTCCGGGCCGCGGATCTCGACGAAGGCGGTCGCCGTGCCGTCGGACGTGCCGGTGGCGGTACCGGTGGTGGCTTCCGGGAAGGCGGGAGCCGCTTCAGGGGAAACGGTGGTGGTCATCAGGCTCATCGGGCAGAGGTCCCTTCCAGAGTGCGAACGGGCAGGGTCGGTCCGGCCAGCAGCGTCAGATCCGGCTTGACCTGGTCGCGCTCCGGGACGAAGCGGACGGACGGGTCCGGCGCGCCGGGCGCGTTGACGAACGAGACGAAGCGGCCCAGCCGTTCGGGGTCGGCGAGGGTCTCGGCCCATTCGTCGCGGTAGTGGGAGACATGGGCGGCCATCAGCGCCTCCAGTTCGTCGCACAGCCCGAGGGAGTCGTGCACGACGACATCGCGTACGTGGTCGAGGCCGCCCTCGATCCGCTCCAGCCAGGCGGAGGTGCGCTCCAGGCGGTCGGCGGTGCGGATGTAGAACATCAGGAAGCGGTCGATCAGCCGGATCAGTTCGGCGTCGCTCAGGTCCTGGGCGAGCAGATCGGCGTGGCGCGGGGTGGCACCGCCGTTCCCGCCGACGTAGAGGTTCCAGCCGCCGGCCGTGGCGATCACGCCGAAGTCCTTGCCGCGGGCCTCCGCGCACTCCCGTGCGCACCCGGAGACCGCCGACTTCAGCTTGTGCGGTGCGCGCAGCCCCCGGTAGCGCAGCTCCAGATCGATCGCCATCCGGACGGAGTCCTGGACGCCGTAGCGGCACCAGGTCTCGCCGACGCACGACTTCACGGTGCGCAGCGCCTTCCCGTACGCGTGGCCCGACTCGAAACCGGCGTCCACCAGGCGCGCCCAGATGGCCGGCAACTGGTCGACCCGGGCGCCGAAGAGGTCGATCCGCTGGCCACCGGTGATCTTCGTGTAGAGGCCGAAGTCGCGCGCCACCTCGCCGATGACGATGAGCTTCTCCGGGGTGATCTCACCGCCCGGGATCCGCGGCACGATCGAATAGGAGCCGTTCCGCTGGAGGTTGGCGAGGAAGTGGTCGTTGGTGTCCTGGAGCGCCGCCTGCTCACCGCCCAGTACGTAGCCGTCGGCCCCGACCGACGGGGCGAGGGAGGCCAGCACGGAACCGATCGCGGGCTTGCAGATCTCGCAGCCCTCGCCGCCGCGCGCCTCCTCCCGGCCGTACGCGTCCAGCAGTTCGCCGTACGAGGTGATCCGGCGGACCCGGACGATCTCGTAGAGCTCGGCGCGGGTGTGCGGGAAGCAGCCGCACAGGCCCTGGTCCTCGGACTGCGGCAGCAGCTGGCCGATCAGCTTCACGCAACTGCCGCAGCCGGTACCGGCCTTGGTGCACTGCTTGACCTCGGGGAGGGTGGCGCACGCCTGGATGGCGTCCTTGGTGACGTTGTGGCAACTACAGATCACCGCGTCGCCGGGCAGCGCGTCCGGGCCCAGCGCGGCGCCGCCGCCCTCCGCGAGACCGGCCGGCAGCACCAGCTGCTCCGGCGCCACCGGGGGCACCGTGCCGGTCAGCGGGCGCAGCGCGCCGTACGCGTCGGCGTCGCCGACCAGCACCCCGCCCAGCAGCGCCCCGTCGGCACCGATCACCAGCTTCTTGTAGACGCCACTGCGGGCGTCGGAGTAGACCACGTCGAGACAGCCGTCGGCGGCGCCGTGCGCGTCCCCGAAGGAGGCCACGTCCACGCCGAGCAGCTTCAGCTTGGTGGACAGGTCGGCGCCGGTGAATCCGGGGCGCTCCCCGGCGGGCTCCGTCGGCTCCTCGGCGAGGGCGGCGCGCTCGGACAGTCGCTCGGCGAGGTCCGCGGCCGCCACCCGGGCCATGTCGTAGCCCGGCGCGACCAGCCCGTAGACCCGGCCGTCGACGGCCAGCGCGCACTCGCCGATGGCGTAGACGGCGGGGTCCTCGGTGCGGCACTGCGCGTCGATGACGATGCCGCCGCGCTCCCCGACGGGCAGCCCGCAGTCCCGGGCGAGCTGGTCGCGGGGGCGGACGCCGGCCGAGAAGACCACCAGGTCGGTGTCGATGCGGGAGTCGTCCGACAGGCCCATGGCGGTCACCGCCCCGGCCTCGTCCGCGACGATCTCCTTGCCGCCGACGCCGGTGTGCACCGTGAGGCCCATCTCCTCGACCGTACGGCGCAGCGCGCGGCCGCCGCCCTCGTCGACCTGGAGCGCCATCAGCCGCGGCGCGAACTCCACGATGTGGGTGCGCAGTCCGAGGCCCTTGAGCGCACCGGCCGCCTCCAGGCCGAGCAGTCCGCCGCCGACCACCACGCCGGTGCGCGCGTTCTTGGCGTACTCCTCGATGGCCAGCAGGTCGTCGAGGGTCCGGTAGACGAAGCAGCCCGCGCTGTCCTTGCCGGGCACCGGCGGGACGAACGGATACGACCCGGTGGCCAGCACCAGGGCGTCGTAGCGCACGGTTCGCCCCGAGCGTGCGGTGAGCGTGCGGGCGGCCCGGTCGACGCCGGTGGCCGGGTCGCCGAGGAGCAGTTCGATGCCGTGCCGGGCGAGGAAGTCGGGATCGGTCAGGCTCAGATCGTCGGCGCTGCGGCCGGCGAAGTACGAGGTCAGCTGGACCCGGTCGTAGGCCGGGCGGGTCTCCTCGCACAGGACGACCACCCGGGCCCGTTCGGTGACACCGCGGTCGGCGAGCTCTTCCAGGAAGCGCTGGCCGACCATGCCGTGGCCTATCAGGGCGATGGTGGGGGCGGTGTCCGGTGAGGTGGCCGATGCGGCGTCCGGGAGCGATGGAGTGGAGGTCATGGTCGTCAGCGTGCGGTGCCGCTGTTACCCGCCGGCATCTGGTCTGTTTCCCGGGCGGAACGCCTGCCTCAGTGCGGTGGTGGGGGGCGTGTGAGGCGGGGGCCCCGGTGAGTACCCCTACTCATGCCGCCCTGGGGTCCGCCCGCCATCATGGGCGCATGAAGATACCGGGGACACCTACGGCGGCCGCCGCCGTGCTGCCCGTGGCCTTACCGGTCGCGGTGTGGGGGCTGCTGGGACAGGACGACTACCAGGGCGTACCGCCGTCCCGGCTGGACTATTTCGTCCGGCCCCCGGAGCTGCCGCCGGGCCTGGACACCGCGCTGGGCGTGCTGGCCCTGACCGCCGTGGTGGTGAGCGCGGTGGCGCTGGCCCGTGCCACGTGCCACCACGCCTTCGACCGCCGCTGGTGGCAGGTGCTGTCCCCGCTGCTGGCGGCCGGGCTGCTGGCCGGCTGGGGGTGGCGGGTGCTGACCGCCGGGACCATCGGCGCGAACATCGGGGCGGGCGTCGTCCTGATGGCCTTCGGTCCGGTGGTGGCCGCGCTGGTGCTGATCGCCGCCGGCCGCGGGATCTGGCTCGCCCGGCAGCCCGGTTGAGTACGACCCTGCCGGGCGCCGCGGGCTCCACGGGCCCCGCGCCCCGGGCCCGCCCCCTGCGCACCGTCCTCACCGCGCCCTTCCTCCCCCGCAGCCTCGCCGCCGTGGCCCACGCCCTGCTCGCCGCGCCCCTCGCGCTCTGCGGACTGGTCCTGGTACCGGCCGGGCTGGCGCTGGGCGCGGTGCTGTCGTGGACGGCCCTCGGGCCCTGGCTGCTCGCGCTGACCGTACGCGGTGCCCTCGGCCTGGGCGGTCTCCAACTGGCCCTCGTACGGCGCCTGTTGGGCGTGTACATCGAACCGGCGGGGCGGCGCGTCGCACGCGGGGCGTTCGGCTGGCGGCGCGCACTGCTCGGCGACCCGGCCGGCTGGCGGGCCGTCGCCGCCGCGCTGCTCGCCCCGTTCACCGCCCTGCTGCCGCTGCTCGCCGTCCTGGTCGGTTACGTCTACGGCCTGCTGGCGCTCGCCCACCCCGTGCTGCGCCGCTGGAACTACGTCACCCTGCGCGGCGCGGACGGCTCGGTGCGCCGGGTGTCGCTGCAGATCCACGGTGTGGAGTTCGACAGCTGGCCGCGCTGGACCGTGGTGGTCGCCGCCGGAGCGCTGCTGGTGCTGCTCGCGCCCTGGCTGGTGCGCCGGGCGGGCGCGCCGCACCGGCTGCTGTTGCGCGCCCTGCTGGGGCCGAGCGCCGCGGAGGCCCGTATCCGCACCCTGGAGGAGACCCGCGCGCACGCCGTCGACGACGCCGTGGCCACCCTCCGCCGCATCGAACGCGATCTCCACGACGGCACCCAGGCCCGGCTCGTCGGCCTGGGCATGCACCTCACCCTCATCCGCGAACTGATCACCCAGGACGCCGACCGGGACCGGCTGCTCGCCGTGGTGGAGACGGCCCGGAGCAACGCCACCCAGGCCGTCACCGATCTGCGCCACCTCATCCGGGGCATCCATCCGCCCGCGCTCGACCAGGGCCTGGAGACCGCGCTGGCCACCCTCACCGCGGACGCCCCGCTGCCGGTCGCCCTGCACACCGCCCTCGGCCCGCGCCCCTCCCCGGCCCTGGAATCCCTCGCCTACTTCTGCGCGGCCGAACTCCTCGCCAACGCCGTCAAACACAGCGGCGCGTCCCGCGTGACGGTGGACGCACGGACCGAGGGGCAGGGGTCGGAACCGGGCCCGGAAGGCACCACCGGCCCTGCGGGCGCCGCCCCCGACGGGGCCCTCCTGCTGACCGTACGGGACGACGGGCGCGGCGGAGCGGTGGTCGGCGCGGGCACCGGCCTGACCGGGCTGCTGGGCCGGATCCGTACCGTCGACGGCACGCTGGCCTGCGACAGCCCGCCCGGTGGCCCTACGGTGATCACCGTCCGCCTCCCGTACCCGGCAACCGGCCGGGCAGCCACGTGACGGCGGGCGGGGCAGACACGACGACCCGACGGGGGACCCCATGCGCATCGTCATAGCCGAGGACTCCGCGATCCTGCGCGAGGGCCTGGTCCAGCTGCTGGAGCTGCGCGGGGTGACCGTCGCGGCCGCCGTCGCGGACGCCGAGGCGCTGCTCGCGGCGGTCGCCGCCCACCGCCCGGACGCCGCCGTGGTGGACATCCGCCTGCCGCCCGGCCATACGGACGAGGGCCTGCGGGCGGCCGTCCGGCTCCGCCGCGACCACCCCGGCACCGGCGTGCTGATCTTCTCCCAGTACGTGGAGACCGCCTACGCCGACCGGCTGTTCGGCGCGGGCTTCGCCGGCGTCGGCTACCTCCTCAAGGAACGGGTCATGGACATCGGCGAGTTCGTGGCCGCGCTGGAACGGGTGGCGGCCGGCGGCACCGCGCTGGACCCGGACGTGGTGTCCCAGCTGTTCGGCGCGAGCCGCCGGTCCCGGGCGCTGGACGCGCTCACCCCGCGCGAGCACGAGGTGCTGTCCCTGATGGCGCAGGGCCGCACCAACCAGTCCATCGCCACCGCCCTGACCGTCTCCGAGCGGGCGGTCGAGAAGCACGTCGCCCATGTCTTCGCCAAGCTCGGCCTCCCGCCCTCGGAGACGGACCACCGCCGGGTGCTCGCGGTGCTGCGCTACTTGGAGGCCGCGGGTCCCGCCGGGGTGAGCTGAGCCGGGCACAGCCGGCGCGGCCGCGCGTCGGTGCGCAGCTCGGCGTCGACGCAGCCGGCCGGCAGCCCGTCGTGGGCGGTGCTGCCGAAGTTGGCGGTGACGGTCAGGGCGCCGTCGCCGAAGACCGTGCGCTGGACGCTGCGGTCACCGGTCAGCCACCGGAAGGACGTCATCCGCTCGGTCCCCGCGGCCCGGTGCAACGGCGCGAAGTACCGCTGCAGCGCGGCGAGTTCAGCCCCGTGCTCGGTCAGCGACGGCCCGTCCAGAACGTAATTCAGCGGCGTGTTGTAGAGCATCGCCAGCAGCGCCCGGGTGGTCTTCTGCGCCGGCAGCTTCTCGTACGACAGCTCCCAGCGCTCGGCGTTGACCAGCGAGCCGTGCAGCGCGGTCTCGTACAGCGGCACCCGGTACTTCGGGTCGTACATCGCCTTCGCCAGGCCGGCCGGCAGCCGCACCGGCTTGAAGAACGCCGTCGGCGCGTTCTCCGGGTAGTAGCCGCCCCAGGTCGGCTTGTCGCGCTCCAGCTTCCACAGGCCGTCGGCGACCGGGGTGCCCGAGCCGTGGTCGTACGCGAGCACCTCGTTGGCCCACGGCTGGGCCGACTCCGAGCCCAGCACGAAGTCCCGGGACAGGCGCCGCATCCGGGCCAGCCGGTCGGCCCGGTCGCCCGCCTTCGTCATCTCGTGCCCCGCGGCGTGGTCCCGGAAGACCTCCCCGGTCGCGTCGACGTCGAGGAAGTAGCTGTCCGCCCCGTTGGCGGTCATCGTGCGGGTACGGTCGGCGAGGTAGTGCTTCGTCGGCTCGGCCTTCTCGAAGGCGCGCGAGCTGAGGTAGCAGCCGCGCCCGCCGAAGCCGGTCTCCGGGGTGCCGTCCGCCTTTCGTATACAGAAGTCGGGATACACCCGGTCCGGCCACGCCGAGGTGGGACTGTCGGCGGTCTTCGGGTCCTGCCCGTTGGCGAACGAGTCGTACGGGCCGACGAGATAGCCCGCCTTCTTGGCGGCCCGCACCGCCGCGGCGTCCATCGGGTGGGGCCCCGAGTCGTACCCGAGCCACATCCGGTCCACCCCCAGCCGCTTGAGCCTGTCGACCCCGGCGGCGGTCCGCGCCTCCCCCCACACATACGCGTGGAACGCCCCGAGCAGCTTGGCGTTGGCCGGGTTCTGCCGGATCTTCCGCCGCAGACTGCCGAGCTGCCCGCGCTGGGCGAGATACGCCCGGTAGTCGGCCGCCGGCGCGACCGGATCGCCGTCGGTGAGCGCGAACGAGACGTCGTACTCCCGGGTCCCCTCCCCGCCGTCGAACGCATGGACGGCGGTACTCCGCAACCGCCCACCCACGGACGCGAACCGCAACGACGTCCCGATGTCCGTCGGCACGAGATAACTCACCCCGTGCCCCCGCCCGCCGGAACTCCCGCCGGCCCCCTGGGAGCCGTCCAGCGCATAGCCCCACAACGGCAACGCCAGCTCCGCCCCCACATCCACGCTGCTCCCGGCCAGCCCGCCCTTCTCCGCCCCCGCATTCCAGAACGCGTCCCGCACCGGAATGTCCAGCCCTTCCCCGCGCGGCAGTTGGACGGACGAGGCGGCCCGGTCGGTCCCGGTCACCGGCCAGCTGACCGACCCGTCACGCTCCGACCGCAGCCGGATCCGCAGCCGCCCGTGCTCCACCCCGGCCGTCACCGCCAGCCCCTTCGCGGGATAGCTCCAGCGCGCCCCGTCCGCCGTACGCGTCACCGGCCCCGGCTTCCCGAGCCCGCCCCCGGCCGCCTCGGACCACACCATCCGCCGCCCGTCCCCGGCCCGCGCACTCACCGCGAGCGTCCCGGTGTCCACGACGGCGGTACCACCGGCCACGGGCAACTCCAACTTGCTCCCCCGCAGCGTCCCGGCGGCGGCACTGTCACATCCGCTCAGGCCGAGGGCGGCCGAGGCGAGGGCGAGGGAGGCGGCGAGGGCGCGGGTGGTCCGGCGGGCCCGCGGGGACCGGTGAAGGCGCGAAGGGGAGTTGGGGTCCCCGGAGATCGTGAAAGAGGTCATGGGGACTGGATAGTGAGCGGTCTTAAGAGGCTTCTAAGAGCCGCTCTCAACTACGGGGAAACGCTGGCCCCGTCGCCCGCTTCCCGCTCCTCCTCGGACGGCTCCGCCGCCCCCGAGGCCCGTGCCCGCATCCGCCCCAGCAGCGCCGTGCCCGCGATGACCAGCCCGATGGCGATGACCCGGCCCGCGCGGTAGTAGCCGAGCGCCTGCCCCTGCGCGTCCCCGGGCAGCCGCAGGAACGACCACACGGCCCAGACGACCCCGCCGAGGATCAGCACCATCGCCCCGATCGGTCCCAGCCCCGCCCACCAGGGGCCGGAGTCGTAGGTCCGGTCTTCGGGACGGTGCGGCTCGTCGGGCGGGGGCGGGGCCATGGGGGGATCTCTCCGTACAGGGTTCCGGGTCAGGCCGAGGCGAGGCGTCGCGCCGCGAGTTCGGCGTAGAGGGTGGCGCCGTCCGCCAGTACCGCGTCGTCGAACTCGGCGAGCGGGGAGTGGTTGTTGGGGCTGCGTTCCGGGTCGGCGCCGCGGGGCGGGGCGCCGAGGAAGAGCATGGCACCGGGGACCTCGGCGAGCACGCGGGAGAAGTCCTCCGAGCCCTGGAGGGGCTGCGCCTGCGGTACGTAGCGTTCCTCGCCCAGCGCCTCGCGGACCGCGCCCGCCGCGAAGTCCGCCTCCGTGTGGTCGTTGACGGTGACGGGGTAGACCTCCTGGAACTCCGCGTCCACGTCGACCCCGTAGGCCGCCGCGATGCCGCGGCACACCTCCACCGTGCCGTCCTTGACGCGGGCCTGCGCCGCGTCCGAGAAGCTGCGGACCGTCGCCTCGAAGACCGCGGTGTCCGGGATGACGTTCTGCTTCGTACCGGCGTGGAACGTGCCCACCGTGAGGATCACCGGGTCGAAGACGTCGAAGGTACGGGTGATCCACGCCTGTAGCGCGGTCACCATCGCACAGCCCGCCTGCACCGGGTCCTTGGCGCGGTGCGGCATCGACCCGTGCCCGCCCTCCCCTTGCACCGTCACCCGCAGCGTGTTGGACGCGGCCATCGCCGTACCGCCGCGGGTCCGGAACACACCGCTGGGCAGTCCCGCCGACAGCACGTGGATCGCGTACGCCGCGGCCGGCCGCTGCCCGGTCGCGTCCAGCAGCCCCTCGGCGAGCATGTACCGCGCCCCGTCGTAACCCTCCTCGCCCGGCTGGAACATGAAGAGGACGTTCCCCGCGAGCCGGTCGCGGTGCGCGCTGAGCAGCTTGGCGGCGCCGGTGAGCATGGTGGTGTGCAGGTCGTGGCCGCAGGCGTGCATCCGGCCGTTGTCGGCGGCGAAGTCCAGACCGGTGCGCTCGGCGACCGGCAGGGCGTCCATGTCACCGCGCAGCAGCACGGTGGGCCCGGGCCGGCCCCCGCGCAACACCGCCGTCACCGAGCTGAGTCCGTCGCCGGTGCGGACCTCCAACGGCAGCCCGTCGAGCGCGGCCAGCACCGTCTCCTGGGTACGGGGAAGATCGAGCCCGGTCTCGGGGATGCGGTGCAGCGTACGGCGGAGCTGGATGAGATCGCCGGACAGCGCCCGGGCGTCGTCGCGGAGGTTCACGGGGGCTCCTTTCAGGCGCCGAACGTCCCTTGCTTCACGGCGAAGATGAACGCGGTCCAGCCGCTGGCGGGGATGACGAGCGCGGGGCCGTCCGGGTCCTTGCTGTCACGGACGGGGACGAGGCCGTGGGGGTGGGTGAGGGTGCGGCTGAATTCGAGGCATTCCCCGCCGTTGCCTTCGCTGTAGGAGGACTTGGTCCACTTGGCAGCTGCGAGATTCAACTCGGGGCTCATGCGCGGTACTCCTTCAGCAGAGTCGTGATCAGGGCCAGTGACCGATCAGGGGCCAACGCATGCGCCCTGAGGAGATCATAATCATCCAAGGCGGAGTCGACCGTTTGTGCGGAATCGTGCATCCTGCCTCCTACCCGAGTCTCTGTGTAGAGCACCGTTGGAGCGTCCGTGAAGCGCAGCACAGTGAAGGGCATGGTGGATGTGGCCGGGATGCCTGCCGAGAACGGCATGACCTGGACCTCGACGTAGGGCGACGCGCCTACCTGCACCAGATAGTCGAGCTGTTCGGCCATGACCTCAGCGCCACCGACGACGGTTCGCAGACACGCCTCGTGAAGGATGACCCACAGGGATGGCGGAGCGTCCCCGTCGAACACCTCACGTCGTCGTAGCCGTGCGGCGACCTTGTCCTCAATCCCCTCGGCGCTTGTCCGAGGGTTCGATCCGCGGAAAACGGCTCGGGCGTAGCCTTCCGTCTGAACAATGCCGGTCATGAGGTTCGTCGAATAGGCCAGTATCCGCGACGCCTTCCGCTCCAGCCGCAGATAGGGAACGAACCACGACGGGTGGTCGCCTTCGTCGATCCTGCGCAGCAGCCCCGCGAAGAGCCCGTTCGTACCGAATGCCATGTCGCAGCCGCTGGCGAACTTCTCGCTGGCCTTCAGCTTTCCGGACTCCACCATGGAGACGTACGCGTCGGTGTAGCCCGTTGCGTTGCCTAAATGTTTCTGGGTGAGTTTGCGTCCCAGGCGTACGCGACGGACGTCCTGGCCGAATCGCTGTAGCGGATTGAAGAGTTCGGGTGGGGTCGTCTCGTCCAATGCCGTGACCTCTCCTCATGTGATCGCAGCCAGTAGCTGCGCAGGTCATCGCCCTAAGCGCAGGCGCTTAAGTAGTGCCATTCTATTGCCCGTTGCGTTGCCAGCGTGACCGAATGGCTACATCCGGTTACCTCGCAACGGAGCCCCAGGAGGCCGCTCATGACGGACGACACCCCCACCACCTCCACCACCTCCACCCCCCGACTCCTCCCGTGGACGAGCCCGGAAGGGAAGCCCTGCCTCGTTCTCGGGGACGGGACCGGGTTCATCTCCCGGCTCGCGGACGACATCGAGGCGGAGCAGCTCTGCTACACCGCCGAGTTGCGCAAAGAGGCGCGGCGGCTGCTCGACGGGCGGAGCTGGACGACCGGGGAGCTCCAGTTGCTGACGGTCGAGCTGACCGAGGCGCTCGACGCGGTGCACCGGATCGCGGAGAGCCGGGGCGAGCGGCTGGTTCTTAACCAGCGGTCAGGCTGTCCTCAAGGCTGCCTTAAGGAACCGGAATTGGGGCCTGACCTGGTGTTTCGCGGCGTCGAACGGCCGTAGTTTGTCGGCCTGTGAGCACCCCCACCCACCCTCGCGCCCGGGACGGCGCCCCGCATTCGTCCCCCGTCCATCCGCTCTACTCGCGGCTGGCCCCCCGGCCCGTATCGATGCCCGCACCGCCGTCCGCACCTCCGGCCACGCCGACGCCCGTGCCGATGCCCGTACCGGCGCCCCCGCTGCGTACCTCGCCGCGGGCCCTGCGGGCCGGGCTGGCGGGTGGCGCAGCCGTGGTCGTCGGGCTCTGGCTCGTGCAGGCGGAGCCCTCGGCGCGGCTCGATGCGCTGTTCGCCACCCTCGCGCACCTCAGCGGGCTGCTCGCGGCGTACGGCGTGCTGGCGATGCTGCTGCTCATGGCGCGCGTACCGGCCGTCGAGCACGGGGTGGGTGCCGACCGGCTGGCCCGCTGGCACGCCCTCGGCGGCCGGTACGTCCTCGGGCTGTGTGGCACCCACGCCCTCTTCGCGCTGTGCGGTTACGCGGCCCACACCGGTGCGGATCTGCTCGCCGCCACCGGTGGCCTGCTCGGCTACCCGTGGCTCGCCGCCGCGGTGGTGGGCACCGGGCTGCTGGCCGGGGTCGGGGTCACCTCGGCCCGTGCGTTCCGCCGCCGGGTCCGGCACGAGACCTGGCGTGCGGTCCATCTGCTGACGTACGCGGCCGTCGCGCTCGCCTTCGGCCACCAGCTCTCCGGGCCCGATCTGGCCGGCAGCCCGTTCGCCGGCTGGCTGTGGACGCTGCTGCACACCACCGTCGGCACCCTGCTGGTCTGGTACCGGCTGGTCGTACCCGTACGGCAGGCGCTCCGGCACGACCTGCGGGTCGCCGAGGTGCGGACCGAGGGGCCGGGGGTGGTCTCGGTCGTCATACGGGGGCGCGGACTGGAAGCGTTGCGGGCCGAGCCGGGGCAGTTCTTCCGCTGGCGGTTCCTGGACCGGCGGCTGTGGCGGACGGCGCTGCCGTTCTCGCTCTCCGCGCCGGTACGCGAGGACACGCTGCGGATCACGGTCAAGGCGTGCGGCGACCACACGCGGCGGGTCCGGCGGCTCCGGCCTGGGGTACGGGTGCTGGCCACCGGTCCGTTCGGCGCGCTGACCGCCCACCGGCGGACCCGCCGCAAGGTGCTGCTGCTCGCCGGAGGTGTCGGCATCACGCCGATGCGGGCGTTGTTCGAGACCCTGCCGGGCGGGCCCGGTGATCTCACGCTGCTCTACCGGGCGGGCAGCGCCGCGCAGTTGGTGCTGCGCGAGGAGCTGGAGGGGATCGCCGCGGCGCGTGGGGCGGCCCTGCACTATCTGCTCGGCCCGTCCGACGGGCCCTTCGATCCGCTGGCCCCGCGCGCGCTGTGCAACCTCGTGCCGGATCTGGCGGAGCACGACGTCTATCTGTGCGGCCCGCCCGGGATGGCGCGGGCCGCGATCACCGCCCTGGAGCGGGCGGGCGTGCCCGCGTCCCGTATCCACTCCGAGCACTTCACGTTCTGAGCCCCCCCGGCCGCGCACCCGCCCCTCGGGCCGCCGGCCCGTGAACCGTTGACTGTTGGCCGTTGGCCGTTGGCCGTTGGCCGTTGGAAGGATCCGTCGTTCATGGCGAAGCACCGCAAGCCGCACCCCGCCCCCGTCGTTACCGTATGGGCCCGCCGTCAGCTCGTGGCCTGTCTGGCCGGGGCGAGTGCGCTGAGCGCCACGCTGCTGTCGCTGACGGTCTCCCCGGCGGCCCCGCCCGCCCCGGACCGGGCGCCGGTCGGCCACAGCGTCCCGGACCCGCAGGCGGCCCCGCCCCGCTGAGGGCCGACGGACCGGGGGCGGAACCGTCATCATCGGGGAAGGCACGGCCCGCATCCGGGCACATCGAGGACATCGGGGGATGACGTGCACAGCTTCTACGTGTTCGAGGGCTCGCTCTGGCAGGGCGGCGGTGGTTGGGAGCACCTTGAGGTGTGCAGCGACCTCGAAGAGCTCGACGCCTCGGTCGCTTACTACGTGCGCACGGGTTCGTGGGCGGTCGGCGATGCGTTCGTGGTCAGGGTGTACCAGCGCGGGGAGCTCCTGGCGGAAAGGGAGCTGGGCCCGTTCGTGACGGTGAAGGTCCCCGGGCTGACGGCGATGCGGTCCGCGGCGGACATGCGGATCAGCGGCGGTGTACCGGAGCCCGGTGGGCGGTACGACGGCATGGAGGAGTACGCGATCTGGGAGGACCTGCCCCAGGACATGTACGAGATCGCGACGGAATCTCCCGAGCGCATCCAGGTGAGCGTCGACCGGGACGGCCTTGCTCTGCCGGCGCTGGTCCCTCCTGTGCTGCCGCCGGGGGTCGGTGTCGTGATCGACGGGCGCGAGTTGCCCTACGGCCGCACCTCGACCCTGGACGGCTGCCTCTGATCCCGCGGACGTACGCCCCTCCCGCGGGCGCATGCCCCTCCCGTCCCGGCGGTGTTCGTCACAGCGGCCGTAATTCCGGGCCCGGTCCGCAACCCACTTCTTAAGATCAGCCGGTGCCCGCTGACATATCGCTCTTCGCCCTGACCCTGCTCTGCCTGGCCGCGCTCGCGGCGGGCTGGATCGACGCCGTGGTGGGTGGTGGCGGGTTGTTGCTGCTGCCGGCCCTGCTGGTCGGCCTGCCGCACACGCCCGCCGCGTACGTCCTCGGCACCAACAAGTCCACCGCCATCGTGGGCACGACGGCCGCCGCGGTCACCTACGTGCGCAAGGCGCCGATCGATCTGCGGACCGCGCTGCGGATCGGGCTGGCGGCGATGGCCGGCTCGCTGGGCGGGGCGTTCTTCGCGGCCGGGATCAACAGCGAGGTACTGCGCCCGCTGATCATGGCGGTGCTGCTGGCGGTGCTCGCCTTCGTCCTGTTCCGCCCGGCGTTCGGGACCGCTCCGGCGCCGTCCGGCCCGGTCTCCCGGCGGCGGGTGCTCGCCGCGGTCCTCGTCGCCGGTCTGGGCATCGGCTTCTACGACGGCCTGATCGGGCCGGGGACCGGTGCGTTCCTGGTCATCGCGCTCGCCGCGCTGCTGCACATGGACCTGGTGACCTCGTCCGCGACGGCCAAGGTCGTGAACGTCTGCACCAACGTCGGCGCGCTGACGATGTTCGCCGTCCAGGGCACCGTGCTGTGGCAACTCGGCGCGCTGCTGGCCCTGTTCAACCTCGTGGGCGGCATGGTGGGCGCCCGGATGGCGCTCAAGCGCGGGGCCGGGTTCGTCCGCGGGGTGCTGGTGGTCGTGGTCGTCGCCCTGCTGTGCAAGCTGGCGTACGACCAGTGGATCGCGGTCTGAGGACGAACGGTGAGGCCGAGGACGACGCCGCAGAGGGCGGGGCGGCTCAGAACCGGCAGTGGTACAGCCGCCACGTGTCCCGGACCGCGGGCACCTTGGCCGCGGCCCGGGCGGCCAGCCGGTAGGCGGGCGGCAGTTTCTCGATCCCCGGGAGCTCCAGTGCGCTGACGTCCTCGACGATCTTCAGCCGGGGGCTCAGCGCGGCGATCCCCGCGCGGTCGGTGGCCCAGTGCACCTTCGCGCCGGCCTTCCGGAGCACCCGGCTGAGCCGCTGCGTACGGATGGCGACGCTGCCGAAGACGTCGAAGGCCGCCGCACCGTGCGGCGCGTGGACGATCAGCCGTCGCAGCAGCGCGGTGGCGTCCTCCTCGGTGAGGTACATCAGCAGCCCCTCGGCGACGATCATCGTCGGCCGGTCCGAGGGCACCCGGGCGACCCACGCCGGGTCGGTCACCGACGACGGGACGGCCGTGTAGTCGGCCGCCGGCTCCGGATACAGCTCCCGGCGCAGGTCGATGACCTCGGGGAAGTCGACGTCGAACCAGCGCACTCCGGGCCCCGGGTTCAGCCGGTGGACGCGGGTGTCGAGGCCGCAGCCCAGATGCACCACCACCGCGTCGTCGTGCCGGTCCAGGAACCGTGCCGTCCAGCGGTCCAACTGGCGGGCGCGCAGGGCCACCGTGACGGCGTCGCCGGCGCTCAGCCGCATCGCGTCGAAGTCGGAGTCGATCCGGCGGAGGGCGTCCAGGGCCATGGTGTCGCCGAGGATCGGGTCGGGGGAGAGGCAGTCGACCGCGCGGGCGTGGAGCGTGGGGAGCAGGGTCTCCTTCTCGCCGGTCAGCCGCACCTTGATGCCCGGCCCGCCGTGGGAGCTGCGCCCGGCGGGACCGTCACTGGACCTGGATCTCGTCATGCTCCACAAGCTACATAAGATTCAGAAAAACGTGAAGTCCGCGAGGGCTCCAGGTCCTATCCCCGCGCCATCCCTACCGTCTCCGCGTCACGGATCCCCTCGCCCTTGAACTCCGTGACGGACGTCAGCAGCACCGCCGAGTCCTCGACGGCCTCCAGCCCGTGCCGCTCCTGCGGGAGCACGGCGATCTGACCCGCTTTCAGCTCGGTGCCGTTGCCCGGCCCGGTCAGCCGGACCCGCCCCTTGAGGACCTGCAGGCTCGCCGCCGGTGGCGCCTGGTGCTCGTCCAACGAGGCCCCGGCGATCAGCGCGATCACGGTCTGCCGCAGCGGACCGTCATGGACGAAGAGATGGGCACTGCGCCCGTGCGCGGAGGCCCTGGCGTCGTCGAGCTGCTGGCGGGTGAGTGCGTCGAGGTCGTCCATGGTGCTGGCCTTTCGATGCGTGCCGGCGGCTGGCTCCCTTCCATCGTTGCCGCTGTACCGGCGGATGCAACCGGGGAATTCGGCCCCGTGCGTCCGGGTGCGTGCCCCTGCGCGGGGCGGCCCGTCAGCTGAGGGATGATCATCCCGGTCCGTACGATGCGGGCAGCGTCCGTTCGTCCCTCACCGGGTGCCCACCATGTGCCCGCACCATGTCCCCCACCATGAAGGATGCGCCACCGTGGCCGATCCCACCGACCCGACCTCCCGCACGGGCGAAGCGCCCGTGTCCACCGAGTTCCTGACCGTCATGACCACCACGGACAGCGCGGAGGCGGCCGAGCGCCTGGCCCGCGGCGCGATCGAGGGCCGGCTCGCCGCCTGCGCCCAGGTCGGCGCCCCGGTGACCTCGGTCTACCGCTGGAACGACGCGGTGGAGACCGCGCGGGAATGGCAGGTCTTGTTCAAGACGTCGCAGGCGCGCTACCCGGAGCTGGAGCGCTACCTCCTGCAGGCGCACGACTACGACACCCCCGAGATCATCGCCACCCCGATCACCCGCGGTGGGGCCGGCTATCTGTCCTGGGTCGCAGAGGAGACGAGCTGACGTGGCGCGACACGCGAAGCGGCGGACCCCGGGCCCGCTGCGCACCCCCATGCTCACCCGCGGCGGCAAGGCCGTGACGGCGGCCCTCGGCATGGCGTTCTGCCTGACCGCGGCGCCGGCCGTGCACGCGGCCGAGGGCGCCCGGGGCGCCGCGGCCACCGGCGACCTGCCGACCCGGGCCCCCGACGCGCCCTGGAGCAGCCGGGACGCCGCCGCCTACTGGACGCCCGAGCGGATGGCCGCCGCCGCACCGGCCGCGGGCGCGACCGGTTCCGCGTCCGCATCCGCGTCCGCGGCCAAGCCGTCCGCTGCCGCGGCCCAACTCCCCGCCACCGCCCGGCACTTCGACGGCATCCCGACCGTCGGCGTGCTGTTCTCGGTGGACGGCGATGCCCGGGCCCACCACTGCACCGCCAGCGTGGTGCACAGCCCGCACCGCAACCTGATCCTCACCGCGGGGCACTGCAACCCGGGCGACCGTGCCGCGTTCGTCCCGCAGTATCGTTCCGGCGCGCAGACCCAGCCGTACGGGGTGTGGGCGATCGACGAGTCCTTCGCCTATCCGGACCGCGGCACCACCGGCGACAAGTCCGACCTCGACTTCGCCTTCGCCACCGTCGAGCCCGACGCGGACGGCCGCGCCCTGGAGGACGTCACCGGCGGCAACGTCCTCGCCCCGACGCCCGGTTACACCAACGACGTCACCGTCATCGGCTACCCCAACGTCCGCAACGACCCGGAGGACCGGGCGGTGCGCTGCGCCGCCCGCACCTCCCGGCTGACCGGCACCAGCCAACTCCGCATGGAGTGCGGCGGTTTCTACGGCGGCACCTCGGGCAGCCCCTGGCTCGCCGGCTACGACGAGCGGACCGGGACCGGCCGGATCATCGGGCTGATCGGCGGCCTCAACGGCGGCGGCCCCAAGGGCCCGAACAGCGACCGCGTCTCCTACAGCCCCTTCTTCGGGGCGAAGATCCTCAGCCTGTACGCCCGCGCGTCCAAGGCTTGAGACCGGGGCAGGGCCCGGAGGCGGAGGCGCGCGCGGCCCGCCGCAGCGCCTCCGTCACGCCCTGGGGCAGCGCCCCCGCCGGCCTCGACGCAGTGCCTCCGTCACGCCCTGGGGCAGCGCCCCCGCCGGCCTCGACGCAGTGCCTCCGTCACGCCCTGGGGCAGCGCCCCCGCCGGCCTCGACGCAGTGCCTCCGTCGACCTCACCGCAGTGCCCTCGCCGACCTCAGCGCAGTGCCTCCGTCACGCCCTTCTCGCGCGGGCCGAGGAACTGCGGATCGGGCCGCAGCAGCGCGTCGGCCGCCGCCTTCCCGGCCGCGAAGATCTCCCGCACACCGCCGTACGCCCAGGTCACATCGCGCGTGGCGGCGACCCCGACCCCGTAGGAGTCGATCCCGGCCGCCGTGCACAGCGCCAGCGCGCGCCGGATGTGGAAGCCCTGGCTGACCAGCACCGCCCGGTGCACGCCGAAGATCCGGCGGGCCCGGCTGCAGGAGTCCCAGGTGTCGAAGCCCGCATAGTCGTTGACGATCTTCCGGGCCGGGACGCCGTGGTGCAGCAGATAGCCGCGCATGGCGTCCGGTTCGTCGTAGTCGTGGCGGCTGTTGTCACCGGTGACCAGGACGGCCCGGACGGTGCCCCGCCGGTAGAGCGCGGCGGCCGCGTCCAGCCGGTGGGCGAGGTACGGGGACGGTTTGCCGTCCCACAGACCCGCGCCGAAGACGATGGCGACCGGTGCGGCGGGGGCGTCGGCGACGGTCCGGACCCGGGGGCCCGCGGTGGCGTTCAGCCAGGTCGCCGGGGCCAGCGCGAGCACCGTTGCGGCCACCACGGCCTGATAGGCGCGGCGTTGCCCGCGCCGGGTCCGCGGCAGCCGCAGCCGGGACACCCCGCCCCGTATGCGCCGCATCAGCCCTGCCACCGGCCCTCGCATGACCCGCCCCCGTCCCCGTTCCTGTCCGCAAGCGATCGCTTCTGCTCGCGACCGATTGCGTGCGATCGCGTCTGATCGCGACAGTGTTTGCAGGGACCGACGCCCACCGGCCGATGATGGTTGCAGGACCACCTGGCATCGTGGCCGACGACCCACCGCCGACGACATGCCGCCCCGAGGCGCACCGGCGCCCCGAGCCGCGCCGCCGAAGGCGAACGGCCCTGGAGAGGACCCCACCACCGGGAGGACCGCGCCCCATGACCACCGAGCCCGAGCGCCTGCCCTTCTTCGTCTACGGAACGCTGCTCCCCGGCCAGGCCAACCACGCCTGGGCGCTCCGCGGCCGGACCGCCCACGAGGAACCGGCCCGGATCACCGGCGCGCTGCTCTACGACGGCCCCGGCTACCCGTACGCGATACCCGGGCCGCCGGACGCGGTGGTGCACGGCGCGCTGGTCCACCCCCGGGCCGCCGACTACGACGGGGTGCGGGCGGTGCTGGACCGGCTGGAGGACTACGCCCCCGGCGACCCGCGGAACCTCTACGAGCGGGTGGTCACCGACGCGGTCCGCCCGGACGGCCGGACCGTACCGGCCTGGGTCTACCTGGCCGCCGCACCGCTCGCCGCCCGCCTGCGCGCGACCGGCACGCCCATAGCGGGCGGCGACTGGCTGGCCGCCCCGCGTCGAGCGCGTCCTCACCCGGTCGGCTCCGGGGCTCCCCACCAGCCGGTGGGCTCCGCGGCTCCCGCGGCTAACCTGGAAGATCCCTCCCGTACCACGGAGGGCCCTTCACCTACCGCAGAACAGGTCTGACCAGCGTGGCTTCCTCCCCGAACCCCTCCACCGACCGGCCGGCCGCCGGGCCGCTGCCCAAGGCGGAACTGCACCTGCACATCGAGGGCACGCTGGAGCCCGGCCTGGCCTTCGCGCTCGCCCGGCGCAACGGCGTACGGCTGCCCTACGCCACCGAGGACGAGCTGCGCCGCGCCTACTCCTTCGCGGACCTGCAGTCCTTCCTCGACCTGTACTACGCGCTGATGGCCGTGCTGCGCACCGAGGACGACTTCGCGGACCTCGCACACGCCTACCTGGCCCGCGCCAAGGAGCAGGGCGTACGGCACGCCGAGATCTTCTTCGACCCGCAGGCGCACACCGCGCGCGGCGTCGCGATCGGCACGGTGATCGACGGCCTGGCCCGGGCGCTGGACGCCGCCGAGGAGACGTACGGCATCAGCACCCGGCTGATCATGTGCTTCCTGCGGGACGAGAGCGCCGAATCGGCCCTGGCCACCTTCGAGGCGGCCCGCCCGTACCTGCACCGGATCACCGCCGTCGGGCTGGACTCGGCCGAGGTCGGGCATCCGCCGGTGAAGTTCCGGGAGGTCTTCGCGCTGGCGAAGGAGGCCGGGCTCAAGTGCGTGGCGCACGCGGGCGAGGAGGGCCCGCCGGCGTACGTCTGGGAGGCCCTGGACGTCCTCGGCGTCGACCGGATCGACCACGGGGTGCGCTCCATGGAGGACGAGCGGCTGGTCGCCCGCCTGGTGGCGGACCAGGTGCCGCTCACGGTCTGCCCGCTGTCGAACCTCCGCCTGCGGGTGGTCGACGACCTCGCGGACCACCCGCTGCCGGCGATGCTGGACGCCGGGCTGCTGGTGACCGTCAACTCCGATGACCCGGCGTACTTCGGCGGCTACGCGGACGACAACTTCACCGCCGTCCGCGACGCCCTCGGCCTCGACGGGGCGACGCTGCGCCGGCTCGCCCGCAACTCCTTCCGCGCGTCCTTCCTGGACGAGCCGACCCGCGAGCGCTACCTGAAGGAGATCGACGCCCACGAGGCGGCCGCCGGGCAGGACGGCGCACACGGGGCGTAGCGCCGGCGGAAGCCGTACGGAACACGGAGTTCCCCGCGGGGAAACCGCAGCGCAACGCCCGGCTGCCAGGCTCGGATCATGACGGTGCCGATACCGCAGCCCTCCGCCTCCGCCTCCCCCGCGCCGCTCGGCGCGGGGGACCTCGCCGCCGAGATCACCGCCGAGCTCAGCAGCCGGCTCCGCACGGTCCGGCTGCACGGCTTCCGCCCACCGCGCCCGGCCGCCCCCACCCTCGTCGCCGTCGCGCACGGCAGCCGGGACCCGCGCGCCCTGCCGGCCGTCCGTGCGCTCCTCGACCGCGTCCGTGCGCTCCGCCCCGGCCTCCCGGTACGGCTCGGGCACATCGAGCTCAACCAGCCGCTGCTGGCCGACACCCTCGCGGACCTCCGCGGCGACGCCGTCCTCGTCCCGCTGCTCTTCGGCCACGGCTACCACGTCACCCACGACCTGCCCGCCGCGCTCGCGGCCGCACCCCACCTGACCGGCCGGATCGCCGCTCCGCTCGGCCCGCACCCGCTCCTCGCCGAGGCGCTGCACGGCCGGCTGCTGGAGGCCGGTGCCGCCGCCGGCCTCGGGAGCACCGCCGTGATCCTGGCCGCCGCCGGCTCCCGGGCCGCCCGCTCCGCCCGGGACACCGAGCGCACCGCCCGCCTCCTCTCCGCCCGCCTCGGCGGCCTCCCGGTCGTCCCCGCCTACGCCCACCCGTCTCCCGCCACCACCCCGGAACGAGACGCTTCGCGTCACCCCTCTCGGACGGCCGCCGCCCCGACCGTCGCCGAAGCCGTCCGGACGCTGACCGCCGACGGCCACGAGCGGATCGCGCTGGCCGGCTGCTTCACCGCCCCCGGCCGCTTCGCCACCCAGTGCGCGGCCGCCGCCCCCGGCGTCGCCGCCGCGCCCCTGGGGGACCACCCCGCGCTGGCCCGCCTCGTACTGCACCGCTACGACCAGGCGCTCCTCACCCGCACCGGATCCGGCCCCGAGAGCATCAGGGCGGCTACCGTCGCTGTATGACGGGCACACGACCGACCATCACCGGCTACACCGCGGCCGATACCGAACGCTGGGTCCCCGAGCCCGACAAACGCCCGGGACGCACCGCCTTCCAGCGCGACCGGGCCCGGGTGCTGCACTCCGCGGCGCTGCGCAGACTGGCCGGCAAGACCCAGGTCGTCACCCCGGGCACGCTCACCCACGCCTGGGACGCCAGCCCGCGCACCCGGTTGACCCACTCCCTGGAGTGCGCCCAGGTCGGCCGGGAACTCGGCGCCGCCCTCGGCTGCGACCCCGACCTGGTCGAGACCGCCTGCCTGGCTCACGATCTCGGCCACCCGCCCTTCGGGCACAACGGCGAACAGGCCCTCAACGAAGTCGCCGCGCCCTGCGGCGGCTTCGAGGGCAACGCCCAGTCGCTGCGGCTGCTGGCCCGTCTGGAGCCCAAGCGGTTCGTGCCCGCACCGGACGGCTCGGCGCTCAGCGTCGGCCTCAACCTCACCCGCGCCGCGCTCGACGCCGCCACCAAGTACCCCTGGCCGCGCGGCGCGCACCCCACCGACCCGGACTCCCCGAAGTTCGGGGTCTACGAGGACGACCAGCCGGTCTTCGCCTGGTTCCGGCAGGACGCGCCCGACGCGGCGCGCAGCTTCGAGGCGCAGGTCATGGACTGGTCCGACGACGTGGCGTATTCGGTGCACGACGTCGAGGACGGGCTGCACGCCGGGCACCTCGACCCCAACGTCCTGCTCGCCGACGCCGAGCGCGCCGAGATCTTCGCGGTCGCCGCCGAGCGCTACGCCCCGGGCGCCGGCCCCGAGGAACTGGCCGCGGCACTGGACCGCCTGCTGGAGCAGGAGTGGTGGCCGCACGGCTACGACGGCAGCGCGCTCGCCCAGGCCCGCCTCAAGGACGCCACCAGCCAGCTGATCGGCCGCTTCTGCCTCGCCGCGGAGGGCGCGACGCGCGCCCGGTGGGGGAGCGGCCGGCTCACCCGGTACGCCGCGGAGCTGGTGGTTCCGGCCGAAACCCGGCTGGAATGCGCCGTTTTGAAAGCGGTCGCCGACCGGTACGTGATGCAGCGCCCGGACCAGGAAGCACTCCGCGCGGACCAGCGCGTGGTCATCGCCGAACTGGCCGAGGCACTGCTCGCCCGCGCCCCGGACGGCCTTGATCCGCAGTTCCGTTCGCTGTTCGAGGCGGCCCCCGACGACACCGCCCGGATGCGGGCCGTCATCGACCAGATCGCGGCCTTGACGGACACGACGGCCCGCTCCCTGCACGCCCGTCTCACCCGACGGCCCGGTAACGCGCGGGGCAACCCAGGGTGACCCTAGGGGGGAAGCCCCTCTTCCCCCCTCACCCTCCGTGCGGGACGCTCGAACCCGACCGTTTTCGAACGGCCCACACGGAGAACCCCGCCAACACCGCACACATCTACAGGGGAAAGCACACCGGGACAGCGCATCGGGACAGCACACCCGGTCAGCACACGGGGGAAGGCACACCGGAAAAACCACACCGGGGGCACATCGGGGGCGTTTACGGACGCGGACGCGGACGTACGGCACCGCAACGAGGAGGAAGCAAGTGGTCGACGCACACCAGACGTTCGTCATCGTCGGGGGTGGCCTGGCCGGGGCGAAGGCCGCGGAGACGCTCCGCTCCGAGGGCTTCACCGGCCGGGTGATCCTCATCTGTGACGAGCGCGACCACCCGTACGAGCGCCCGCCGCTCTCCAAGGGGTACCTGCTCGGCAAGGAGGAGCGCGACAGCGTCTTCATCCACGAGCCCGCCTGGTACGCCCAGGCACACATCGAGCTCCACCTGGGCCAGCCCGCCGTCCACCTGGACCCGGCCGGCCGGACCGTCCGCCTGGGGGACGGCACCCTGATCGCCTACGACAAGCTGCTGCTGGCCACCGGCGCCGAACCGCGCCGCCTGGACATCCCCGGCACCGGCCTGGCCGGCGTGCACCACCTGCGCCGCCTCGCCCACGCCGAACGGCTCCGCGGCGTCCTGGCCTCCCTCGGCCGGGAGAGCTCGGCACCCGGAGACACAGAAGAGAGCCGAGGCGGAGCGAAGCGGAGCGGGCAACTGGTCATCGCGGGCGCCGGCTGGATCGGCCTGGAGGTCGCCGCCGCGGCCCGCTCCTACGGCGCCGAGGTCACCGTCGTCGAACCCGCGCCCACCGCCCTGCACGGCATCCTCGGCCCCGAACTCGGCGCCCTCTTCACCGACCTGCACCGCGAACACGGCGTCCGCTTCCACTTCGGCGCCCGCCTCACCGAAATCGTCGGCCAGGACGGCATGGTCCTCGCCGTCCGCACCGACGACGGCGAGGAACACCCCGCCCACGACGTGCTCGCCGCGATCGGCGCCGCCCCGCGCACCGCCCTCGCCGAACAGGCCGGCCTCGACCTCGCCGAGCCCGGTACCGGCGGCGGCATCGCCGTCGACGCGGCGCTGCGCACCTCCGACCCGTACGTCTACGCCGCCGGTGACGTCGCCGCCGCCGACCACCCCCTCCTCGACACCCGCATCCGGGTCGAGCACTGGGCCAACGCCCTCAACGGCGGCCCGGCCGCCGCCCGCGCCATGCTCGGCCAGGACATCAGCTACGACCGCGTCCCGTACTTCTTCTCCGACCAGTACGACGTCGGAATGGAGTACTCCGGCTACGCCCCGCCCGGCTCGTACGCCCAGGTCGTCTGCCGCGGCGACGTCGCCAAGCGGGAGTTCGTGGCCTTCTGGCTCGCCGCCGACGGCCGGCTGCTGGCGGGCATGAACGTCAATGTCTGGGACGTCGCCGACACCATCCAGCAACTCATCCGCAGCGGCGCCCCGTTGGAGCCCGCAGCGCTGGCCGATCCGGATGTTCCGCTCGCCTCGCTGCTCCCGTAGCGTGCGTATATGACGCAGAGCCCCAGCGGCCCCAGCGGCCACCCCCGCCCCGCCGGCCCCGGCACCGGCGCCCCGGACACCGTCACCCTCGACGACGTCCGGGACGCCGCCCGGCGGCTGGCGGGCGTGGCCCATCGCACGCCCGTCCTGCGCTCCCGCACCCTCGACGCGCTGGCCGGCACCGAGGCCCACCTCAAGTGCGAGAACTTCCAGCGCATCGGCGCCTTCAAGTTCCGCGGCGCCTACTACGCCCTCTCCCGGCTCGCCCCCGAACAGCTCGCCCGGGGAGTGGTCGCCTACTCCTCCGGCAACCACGCCCAGGCCGTCGCCCTCGCGGCCCGCGAGCTGGGCAGCCACGCCGTCATCGTGATGCCCGAGGACTCCCCGCGCTCCAAGACGGACGCCACCGCCGGCTACGGCGCCGAGATCGTCCGCTACGACCGCTACACCGGCGACCGCGCCGCCCTCGCCCAGCAGCTCGCCGAGGACCGCGGACTGGCCCTGATCCCGCCGTACGAGCACCCGCACATCATCGCCGGCCAGGGCACCGCCGCCCTGGAACTGCTGGAGGAGACCGGTCCGCTCGACGCGCTGCTGGTGCCCGTCGGAGGCGGCGGCCTGATGGCCGGCTCGGCCACCGCCGCCACCGCCCTCGCCCCCGGCATCCGCATGATCGGCGTCGAGCCGGAGGCCGGCGACGACACCCGGCGCTCACTGGCCGCCGGCCACCCCGTCACCATCCCCGTCCCGCGCACCATCGCCGACGGCCAGGCCGTCGACACCCCCGGCGCCCTGACCTTCGCGATCAACCGGCGCCTCATCGACTCGGTGGTCCTGGTCAGCGACGACGAGATCCGCGCGGCCATGGCGTTCGCCTTCGAACGGCTCAAGATCGTCACCGAGCCCAGCGGCGCCAGCGCCCTGGCCGCCCTCCTCACCGGCCGGGCCGGCCCGCTCCCGCCCCGCACCGGCGTGATCATCTCCGGCGGCAACATCGGCCTCGACCGGTTCCTGGCGGTGATGGCGGGCGCCGGCGGATGAGGGCCTTCCGCGCGGACCCGGCCGGGCCCGACCTGACCTGGCCGGCCCGACCCGGCAGGGATGACCTGGGCCGATGCCCGCCACCGCGCGCCCGGGCCGCCCGGCCCCGACGCGCACCCGGCCGGGACTGTCCGACCCCGGCCGTAGAATTCACGCGTGGCAGGCAGGATCAACGATGACGATGTGAAGGCGGTACGGGACGCGGTCCCGATCGACGCCGTCGTGTCCGAGTACCTCCAGCTCCGCAACGCCGGCGGCGGCAACCTCAAGGGCCTCTGCCCCTTCCACGACGAGAAGTCCCCGTCCTTCCACGTCAGCCCCGCCAAGGGCCTGTACCACTGCTTCGGCTGCCAGGAGGGCGGCGACACCGTCGACTTCATCATGAAGATCGACCACCTCTCCTTCGCCGAGACCATCGAGCGCCTCGCCTCCCAGGCCGGCATCACCCTGCGCTACGAAGAGGGCGGCTACACCCCCGGCCGCCAGCAGGGCGAGCGCACCCGCCTGGTGGAGGCCCACAAGGCCGCCGCCCAGTTCTACGTCGAACAGCTCGACAGCCCCGAGGCCGAGATCGGCCGCCGGTTCCTCGCCGAGCGCGGCTTCGACCAGGCCGCCGCCCAGCACTTCGGCGTCGGCTACAGCCCGGCCGGCTGGGACCACCTCACCCGCTTCCTGCGCGGCCGCGGCTTCAGCGACAAGGAGCTGATCGTCTCCGGCCTCTCCCAGGACAGCCGCAGCGGCAAGCCCATCGACCGCTTCCGCGGCCGCCTGATGTGGCCGATCCGCGACATCGCCGGCGAGGTCGTCGGCTTCGGCGCCCGCAAGCTCCGCGACGACGACAACGGCCCCAAGTACCTCAACACCCCCGAGACCCCCCTCTACCGCAAGTCCCAGGTCCTCTACGGCATCGACCTCGCCAAGAAGGAGATCGCCAAGGGCAACCGCGCCGTGGTCGTCGAGGGCTACACCGACGTCATGGCCTGCCACCTGGCCGGCGTCACCACCGCCATCGCCACCTGCGGCACGTCCTTCGGCGAGGGCCACATCAAGATCCTCCGCCGGCTGCTGATGGACAACTCCGGCTCCGAGGTCGTCTTCACCTTCGACGGCGACGCCGCGGGCCAGAAGGCCGCCCTGCGTGCCTTCGAGGACGACCAGAAGTTCGCCGCGCAGACCTCCATCGCCATCACCCCCGGCGGCATGGACCCCTGCGACCTGCGGCTCAACAAGGGCGACGACGCCGTCGCCGACCTCGTCGAGTCCCGTACGCCGCTCTTCGAGTTCGCGCTGCGGCACGTCGTGTCCCGGCACAACCTCGACACCGCCGTCGGCCGGGCCGCCGCGCTCGACGAGGCAGCGCCCATCGTCGCCCACATCAAGAACAGCTCCATCCAGCACGAGAGCGCCGTCCAGCTCGCCGGCATGCTCGGCATCCTGGACACCCAGTTCGTGGTCAAGCGGGTCGCCCAGCTCGCCCGCTGGGCCCGCGATCGCGGCCGCGACGGCACCGGCCCCGACCAGGGCCGCCGGCCCCGCCCCGGCGCCGCCCCGGCCGCCGCCGAGCCGCCGCACCCGGCCGTCCCGCGCGGCCCGGCCCTCAACCTCCGCAGCCCCGCCCACCGCGTCGAACGCGAACTCCTCAAGCTCGCCCTGCAGCGCCCCGACCTGGTCTCCCCGGCCTTCGACGCCTACGGCGCCGACGAGTTCACCGCGCCGCCCTACGCCGTGGTCCGCCAGTGCATCGAGGAGGCCGGCGGCGCCACGGCCGGCGCCGCCGACAACGGCTACGTCGCCCGGGTGCGCGAGGCCGCCCCCGACGACACCGTCCGCGCGATGGTCACCGAGCTCACCGTCGAGCCCCTGCACACCCGCCGCGACCCCGACGAGGCCTACGCCGGCGTCCAGTTGGTCGCGGTCCGCCTCGCCGCCGTCAACCAACGCGTCACCGAAATCCGCGGCACCCTCCAGCGCCTCGGCCCCCGCGCCGACCCCGACCACCTGGCCGCCGTCCAGAACGAACTCTGGGTCCTCCAGCAATACGGCCAATCCCTCCGCGAACGCGGCTACGCGGCACTGTAGGAGGCGGCTGGGAGGCTGCCGCGGCCAGGCGGTTGACGCGCGGCTAGGCGGCTGACGCGCGGCCGGGCGGTTGACGCGCCTACGCACTGCGCGGCTGCGAGGCTCCGTGCCCCTGGGCGACCGCGGCTCCGTGCCTGCGAGGCTCCGTGCCTGCGCGACCGCGGCTCCTCAACTCCGCGCGGCCGTGCCGGAATACCTCACCACCCCGCCACGTTGTGGCCCCGCAGGGGGCCCTCGCGACCCCTACGGGAGGCGTTCGACCGCCCCCTAGACTAGCTAGGGCCCCCGCCCCCCACCGCGTCCCCGACCGCGACCCCCAACACCCCCCCGCCACCCCGACGCCCTCCCCGCCACCCCGACGCCCTCCCCGCCACCCCGTAACACCCCGCGGTAGCCGTCCGGTCACGGACCGGACTCAAAAAGTGGTCGCACGCCCCTCGTGGCGGGAGTGTGTCGTACTCCACACTGAGGAGCGGTGCCTGAGTCCTCGGAGCGCGGCGGGTCCGGTCGTATGCCACCGGAAACCCCCGCGGAACCGCTCTTGACGTACGGGACGGACGGCGGCTCGGCCGCAACCGTACCCGGCCTTTCTGCCGCCACAGCAGCGATCACCCTGGAGGTCGCCCCCGTGCAGACCCAGACCCTCGCCGACGCGCCGGCCGCCGCCCCGCAGCTCCCGCCACCCGTCGCGCCACCAGCCGCGGAGCCGGTCGCCGGGCCGCTGCTCGATCCGTCCGACGAGCCCCTCACGGTCCCGCAGCAGGCCGAACCCCCGGCCGCCGAAATGCTCCTGACCCTCGCCCCGGACGTCCTCGGCCCCGGCCCCGCCCCCGACCCGGAGCACGGACCGGCCCTCCCCACCGGGCGGGCAGCAGACGTAGAAACAGGCGCAGAAACAGACGCAGGAGCGGCAGCGGAAACCGACCAGGCAGCGGAAACCGACCCGGAAGCAGAAGCGGAAGCCGCACCGGAACCCGAGTCGGAGCCCGAGCCCGAGCCCGGCCCCGCGCCCCGTGCCGACACCAGCAGCGGCCCCTCCTCCGACCTCTTCCGTCAGTACCTCCGCGAGATCGGCCGGATCCCGCTGCTCACCGCCGCCGAGGAGGTCGAACTCGCCCGCCGCGTCGAGGCCGGCCTGTTCGCCGAGGAGAAGCTCACCAACACCCCCGACCTGTCCTCCCAACTCGCCTACGACCTCGACCAGTTGGTGGTCCTCGGCCGGATGGCCAAACGCCGGCTCATCGAGGCCAACCTCCGCCTGGTGGTCTCCGTCGCCAAGCGCTACGTCGGCCGCGGCCTGACCATGCTCGACCTCGTCCAGGAGGGCAACCTCGGGCTGATCCGCGCCGTCGAGAAGTTCGACTACGCCCGCGGCTACAAGTTCTCCACCTACGCCACCTGGTGGATCCGCCAGGCGATGTCCCGCGCCCTCGCCGACCAGGCCAGAACCATCCGCGTCCCGGTCCACGTCGTCGAGCTGATCAACCGCGTGGTGCGGGTCCAGCGCCGGATGCTCCAGGAACGCGGCTACGAACCGACGCCCGAGGAGGTCGCCGCCCACCTCGACCTGACCGGGGAACGCGTCAGCGAGGTGCTCCGGCTGGCCCAGGAACCGGTCTCGCTGCACGCCCCGGTCGGCGAGGAGGAGGACGTCGCGCTCGGCGACCTCATCGAGGACGGCGACGCCGCCTCACCCGTCGAGTCCGCCGCGTTCCTGCTGCTCCGAGAGCACCTCGACGCGGTCCTCTCCACCCTCGGCGAACGCGAACGCAAGGTCGTCCAGCTCCGCTACGGCCTGGCCGACGGCCGCCCCCGCACGCTGGAGGAGATCGGCCGGATCTTCGGCGTCACCCGCGAACGGATACGGCAGATCGAGTCCAAGACCCTCAACAAACTCCGCGACCACGCCTTCGCCGACCAGCTCCGCGGCTACCTGGACTGAGCCACACCCGACGGAGCCACACCCGACGGAGCCACCCCGACCGCGCACGGCCCCGGACCGGCACCACCACGGTGCGCCCGCGGCCCGCGCGCCGGTACGGCCCGCGCGCCGCGCACGCCTCCCGCTCACCCCTCCCGCTGGAACGCCCCCGGATGGGCCTCGTCCCGTACCGCCGCGTACTGCTGACGCACGGCCTGGCCGACCGGCAGTTCCTCGCCCGGTTCGAAGACCTGGCTCGCGGCGGCCGGCCACTGCGGCGGATCGATCCAGGCGGACCCGCCGCCCGGCGCGGCCGGTGCCCCGGCGGCCGGCGTGAGCGTGCCGTGCGCCACCCCCCACGCCCAGGCCGCCTGCCGCGCCGCGCCCAGCGCCGCGTACTCGGCCGGCTGCGGCACCACGACCTGCACCCCGAACAGTGCCGGCGCGACCGTCTGCACCGCCGCCAGCTCCGCCGCCGCACCCAGCAGGAACACCCGGCGCACCGCCACGCCCCGCCCGCGCAGCACGTCCAGCGCGTCGGCGAGCCCGCAGAGCATGCCCTCGACGGCGGCCCGCGCCAGATGCTCCGGCTTCATCGACTCGCGCCGCATCCCGTGCAACGACCCGGCGGTGTGCGGCAGATGAGGCGTCCGCTCGCCCTCCAGATAGGGCAGCAGCACCATGCCGTACGCACCGGGCGACGACTTCAGCGCCAGGTCGGACAGGCCCTGGAGGTCCGTCCCCAGCATCTCCGCGGCGCCCCGCAGCACCCGCACCGCGTTGCTGGTGTGCACCACCGGCAGATGCCGTCCGGTGGCGTCGGCGAACGAGGTGATCGTGCCACTCGGGTCGACCAGCGCCTCGTGATGGATGCCGAACACCGACCCCGAGGCGCCCAGCGACATCACGGCGTCGCCCTCGCCGACGCCCAGTCCGAACGCGGCCGCCATGGTCTCGCCCGTACCGGCCGAGATCAGCAGCCCCTCCGGGGTGAACCCGGCGGTCCCGGACGGACCCAGCACCTCCGGCAGCCGCACCTGATGGCCCAGCGACAGCTCGACCAGATCCGGCCGGTACGAGGCGGTCTCCGCCGACCAGTACCCGGTGCCCGAGGCCGCGCCCCGGTCCGTGGTCCGCCGCGCCGGCCGCCCCAGCAGCTGCCACACCAGCCAGTCGTGCGGCTGCATGACCTCCGTGATCCGGGCCGCGTGCTCCGGCTCGCTACGCGCCAGCCAGCGCAGCTTGGTCACCGGGTGCGCGGCCTGCGGCACCGCCCCGACGGCCTGCGCCCAGGCGGTGCGGCCGCCCAGCGAGTCCAGCAGGTCGGCCGCGGCGCTCTGGGCCCGCTTGTCGTTGCCGACCAGCGCCGGCCGGACGAGGTTGCCGTCGGCGTCCAGCGGCAGCAGCCCGTGCTGCTGCGCCGCGACCCCGATGGCCTGCACGCCCTCCAGCAGCCCGTTCCCCGCCGCCTCCCCGAGTGACATCAGCCACGCCTGCGGGTCGACGTCCGGTCCCTTCTCGACCGGGTGCGGGGCATACCCCTGCCTGATGACGGCGCCCGTGTCCGCGTCGCAGACGACGATCCGTGTGCTCTCGGACGAACTGTCCAATCCGGCGACTATCCCCATGGCCCCAGATGATGCCCCATGGGACGCATAGGGAAAGAGTCAGGGTTTGCCCCCGGCGACCGCCGCCCGCCGTCCGCCTCGGATGCCGCCGGGCCCGCCCCTATTTCAGGTGTTGCTGGTTCCCCACTCGTCCTCGTCGGCGGAACGCTGCTCCCGCAGGGAGCGCACCCGGTCGCTCACGGACGCCGGAAGCCGGTCCTCGACCTTGGCCGAGACCTTCCCGAACGCCTTGGCCGCCGCGTCCCGCCCGGTCAGCGCCACCGACTCGGCGCTGTTACGGACGGCCGGGTTCTGTGTGACCCGCTGGGCGGCCTTGCGGAGCTGCTCGTACCGTTCCCGGCCGGCCCGTGCGCCGAGCACGTACCCCGTGGCCAGTCCCGCGATGAAAGTGAGCCGGTAGCGCATCGCTCCACCTTTCCCTGTGTTCGGTCCCGTCCGATGCCGGTACGCACCGGGATGCCGGGCTGTGCCGCGCGCCTACCCTCCGGGGCCGGAGATCACCCGAGGTGACCTGAGGCGATACCGATTGGCGGAGCACCCCCCTGCTTGCGCTAATGTATGTGTCGCAGCGAGCGCCCGCCGTCCGGAGGCCCGGACAGCGACGCATTCGAGGCACACGGAGCAATCCCCTGTAGCTCAATTGGCAGAGCAGCCGGCTGTTAACCGGCAGGTTACTGGTTCGAGTCCAGTCGGGGGAGCTCAATCCCCTGTAGCTCAATTGGCAGAGCATTCGGCTGTTAACCGGAGGGTTACTGGTTCGAGTCCAGTCGGGGGAGCAGATCGAGGAAGGGTCCCGGAAGGGGCCCTTTTTCGTGTGCCGTGGAACCGAAACCCCGGTGATCGAAGTCCTCTTGGGCATGCGTGGTCGCGGAACGGCAGCCCTCACGGGCAGCAGATCGTATGAGCGGCTATGCTGCGGCAGACGGCGCGCACAAATGTGCGCGACGCGCCGTGAGGGGGCGGTAGCTCAGCCGGTTAGAGCAGCGGACTCATAATCCGTCGGCCGTGGGTTCGAGTCCCACCCGCCCCACCACAAAGTTCTCCCACAGAACCGTTTCTACCTGCGGAAACGCGAGAACGGGGGCCACCGCTCCCAGGCGGTGACCCCCGTTCATCCGTTCAGACCAAGATCCAGTGGACACGTAGTGGACACGGGAACGATCCAGTGGACAGAAGCGCCCTCACGCCGCCTTCCGACGCCCGTTCGGAGCCCGGCGGGCGGCCCGAGCGGCTGCTGGCGGTAGACCCGTGGGCAGCGTCCAGCCGTCCAGGCCCGGAGACTCGGACCGGGCGACCGTGAAGCGCGTGAGCGAGAAGTCCGCGCGCTGATCCTCCGGATAGCGGTCGTTGAAGTTCTCTACCCGGACCAGCTCCAGGCCGTTCGCGGCACAGTGGTCGCGTATCCACTTCACGGCCGCGTTGGCGGCATCGTCCTGCCCCCGGCCGCCGAGGGTGATCATGCCGAGGAGATCGGAGTCGGGTTGGGTCTGTGCTCCGACGGCCCAGGTGTCACCTGACTGCCGTGCGCCGTGGGCGAAGAAGACGGCGACGTCGTTCTGCCAGGCCGTCTCTGGGAGGGACAGCGGGGTGCGCACTTCGAAGGGGATGTCACGCGGGACTACGGCCATGACCGACTCGGCCTCGGCCCGCATCATCTCGGGCAGCACGCTGGTGTAGGTGTCGGAGGTGATCTGGCGCGAGGAGTGCCCCAGCTTCTCCTGGACCACCTTGATGTCGTGGCCTGCGAGCAGGGACAGGGTCGCGGCGAGGTGTCGCAGGTCGTGCAGGCGCACCGGAGGCAGGCCGGACAGCTCCACGAGGCGGGTGAAGCGTCGGGATATCCAGTCGGGGTGCAACGCCTCGCCGTTCTCGTGCGTCCATACCCGGCCGCTCTCGACGTAGGCGGTGCCCCACTCCTGGCGCTTGTGGTCCTGCTTGGCGCGGAAGCTGACGAGGTTGTCGCCGGACTCCAGGCTCAGGGAGAGGGTGCGGACGCTGTCGGCCTTCGGCGCCTCGCCGTACAGCTTGTAGGCGACCTCGACGATCTGCTGGGAGATCCGCAGCCAGAGGGCGTCGGTGCTGACCTCCGTCCAGGGCAGCGCGGCCATCTCGCCGCGGCGGGGGCCGAGGAAGATGAAGCTGTGCCACAGCTCGTAGAGCCAGTCGTCCTTGACGAAGTCCAGGAACTGGCCGGTGAGCTGCGGTGTCCAGACCATGACCGGGCCGGGCTTCTCGCCGGTGCGCTTCCAGTGCTCGACGCGCTCGGGTGTCCAGACGAGCGGCTTGGGCCGGGTGACGGGTGGCAGCTCCACGAGCTGTGCCCAGTTCCTGGTGAACGCTTGCTCGCGCTTGATCCCCCAGGACAGAGCTGAGCTGAGGGTGTCGTTGATGCGGTGCATGGTGGCGGCGGAGGTGATCTTACGCAGCCCCTTCTTGCCCTCGCGCAGCGCAGCGTTGGCGTCGAGGAAGGCTCGGCGGGCGTCGCGGCGCTCCTCCTTCTTGGCGTAGCCCGCCGTCCTCACCCAGGCTTGGTGTGCGTCGTCGCGGTCCTTCTGGAGCTGATCGACGCGGAGGCGGTGGAGGATCCGCTCGGCGTTCTCCTTCTCGATCGCGTCGTACATCTTGTCGAGGTGGCGGACCTTGAGGTCGCGACGCTTGATGTGGCCGAGGTGAGGGAGCAGGTAGTTGGTGATGTGCTCCTCATAGCCGTGGCGTGTTGTGCGGGCCAGCGACTTCTTCGCCTTGATCCAGCGAAGGAAGAAGTCTCCGCACTTCTCATCGGACAGCACGTCGGTGCCGGCGGAGGCGGCGTCGTACAGCTCCTTCGCCTTCTTCTTGGCGTCGTCCAGCTTCGTGAAGCCGCCACGGCGGACTCGTGCGCGCTTGCCGCCCTCGCCGGGTTCGGCCTCGAAGTAGAACGCCCAGGTGCCGTGTCCCTTGCCCAGCTTGGGGCACGTCGTCCCGATCGAGCCGATCTTGGGGTTGCCGTCCGCGTCGAGGACGGGTTTGCCGTCCTTGTCCTTGAGTGGCCCCTTGCACTGGCATCGCCGGTAGTAGCTCGGCTCGAACATCCGATCTGACCCCCTGGTCTGTTGATTGGCTCACAGCCAGCGTTCGGTGTGCGTACGTTTCCGTACGTGTCTGGCGTGATCTCTTTCGATCTTGCTGGGGCTGTCGGACACTGCTGTAAAGTCGTTTTCCAGTTGGCGCGGGGGAGACAGGCGACCAACGACATGACTGCTCAGGAAGCGGGCGGACCGACCGGAGCGATGGGACTGGAGGAGCTGCTAGCCCTCCCGGCAACGGTGAACGTCACAACGGCTGGTCGTGCGCTGGGCATTGGCCGTGACAAGGCGTATGAGCTGGTTCGGCGGGGCACGTTCCCCGTCAGGACGCTGCCTCTTGGGGGCACGGTCCGGGTTCCTACAGCTGAGCTGTGGCGGGTGCTTGGCGTCGCGCCGCGCACGGAAGTGAGTCCATGATCACGAAAAATGTACGATTCTGAGGTGTTCGTTGTTCTATCAACACTGTGACCTATCTCGCTGGTAAATTACGTTTAATGGACAGGGGCGGGTAGAGGGGTCGGAACATGCCAAGGCTCTACGGTTTTGAAGACATGGCGTACCGGCGCGTGCGCGAGGCGGAGGCGGAGGGTATCCGGGCCGCCGCCTCGCGGCGGCTGGCGCAGCAGACCTTTTCCGCGATTACGGCGTGGATGAGCGAAGCGGGCTACCGCACCACGCTGGGCAACGAATTCAAGCCCGATGTGCTGGCCGGCGTGCTCCATCACCCGGCCATCGCTGGTCTGATGGAGACCGAGGACGGTGAGCTGGTCGACAGCGGAGGTCCCCGGATCATCCCTGTCGCAGACTTCCTGGCCATCCGCGCCATGCGGACGGTGAGCGAACCGGACAAGCAGCGGGGCGGCCAGCGGGAGTACCTGCTCTCCGGCCGCCTCAGCGTGTGCGGCCTGTGCGGTCACACGCTGGGGGTGACGCCGTCGAATGCCGGAACCCGCGGGCACCGCTGTCTTCCGAGTTCGGCACAGCACCCGGGCGGCTGCGGCAAGGTGCGCATCAATGCCGATCTGTACGAGAAGTACGTCGCAGAACAGGTCCTCGGAGAGCTGGCCAAGCCGGAGGTCGCCGAGCTGATCGAGGCCGCGCGAGATGAACTGCTCGCTCAGGCGGAGGAGCTGGACAAGCAGGTCGCGTCGGCGCGCCGACGGCAGAAGACGCTGGGGGCGGACTACGCGGCGGGGTCAGGGATGTCGCTCGCCGCCTACAAGTCGGCGGACAAGGAGTTGACCAAACTGATCCGGGAGAAGTCGACCGAGGCTCGGTTCCTGAAGCAGGTCAAGCACGTCCCGGTGGGATCCGTCCCAGATCTCGTGCGCTGGTGGAAGCACGCTCCGCTCAAGGCGAAGAAGGGGCTGGTCGTCCTGCTTTTGGAGCAGATCGCCGTGTACCCGGCCGCGTCCAGGGGCTCGCGCACCGTGGACGCGGACCGGGTTGCTTTCACCTGGCGGCAGTGGGGTGCCGCCGAGGAGCCGCGCTCCGCCTAGACGTTGACGCTGCGGCGCAGCGGTTGCGAGCGGCGACTGTTGCTGAGTACGGCTATCGACAGCCCGGCCGCCACACCCGCGATGGACAGCCCCGCCAGTGCGGGGCTGACTACGTTGTCCAGTGCCAGGGGCCAGGCGTGGCCGCTCTCGTACGCGAGGACGTAGCCGCCTCGGCTTACGGCGTACAGGACACCGAGCGTCGCCCCGGCCGCTGCCACGGCCAGGCCGATGCTGGCCGTGAGGCCCCGCTCCCATGCGCCGCGGGCGAGCCTGGTGGCGCGCATCGCTACCTCGGCCCCGGCTGCTGCGAAGAAGCTGAGGTACGTCAGCATGTAGGTGCGAACGTCACTGACCTGCGCGTACGAGGTCGACAGATCCAGGTTGAGTCGTGCCGGGTTGGTGCGGCGGAACTGCCAGATCAGCAGGCCGGACACCACGACGACGAAGCCGATGCGGCACGCGATGCTGATGTCGTGGGGCAGCTCGTCGTACTCCCAGTCGATGATCAGGACCTGGAGGCTCGCGCAGAAGATCACGGCAGCGATGTCCGAGACGAGCGACGACAGTTCGGCAGTCGTCGCTCGGTCTGCCACGTCCGCCACGGCTGGGATCGCCAGCATGGAGCCGACGAAGCTGCTTGCCAGTGCGAGGACGTGTGCGTGGCGCGCTACGCGGTAGTAGTCGTTGTTGCGTCTCCGCTGAGTGACGGCTCGAATGAGAGCAATCGCCGTGCCCGCCAGGGTGAGCATCGAGCACAGGCCGAAGATCGGGCCATCCACGTCAGCGTCCTTCCAGGTAATCCGCTGCCCGCTCAGCGGCTTCGTGCATGCTCCGGCGGCGCGGACGCCCCTCGCGGGGTTGGTCGACGCCTGGGGGAGGTGGGGGGATCGTCGGGACGTCCTCGGGCAGTCCCTTGCGACGACGGATCTCCTGGAGCCTTGATCTGATTTCAAGAATGTCTTGCGCGTCAAGATCCTGCGTTAAACGCAGGATTTCGCGGACTTCGGGTCTGGACACGAACGCGGAGAGCGCGGTCAGGTCGTCCCACTCGGCCCCCGGCAGGAGGAAGGCGGCCGGCGCACCGAGGGCGTTGGCCACGGCCTCGATGGTGGAGGCTGTGGGGTTGCGGCTGGATCCGTTGATCAGGCTGGTGACCTGGCCGTGGGAGATGGTTGCGGTGGGCTCCCTGCGGGTGGTGTCGGCGATGTCTCGTGCACTGGGCGTGAAGCCGTCAGGGTCACGGCGCAGCCGGAGCAGGGCGAGCAGTTTCGCGTGCAGGCTCAGTGGTCGCCCGGCGTCGTGGGTGTCTGCCATGTCCGTCATCTCTGGCTGTGTCGTATGCTCCCGCCGGTGCGACCGGCCGGTAACAACTGCGAAGATCACAGTACATCGCAGGTGGGCGGGGGTTATAGGGTTCGTCTCACAGTTTCTCGGCGGAGCAGCGATCGGTGGGCGGGCACCGGTTCTGCTCCCGTGTGCCTGTCGTTGGCGGGCGCCCCGAGGGAGTCGCAACAGGGCGAGCGGAGCGGCGCGCACGCCGTGCACGGGAGGAACCGCATATCCATGTCCGAGTCCATGTCCGAGGTTGACGAACGGGCGATTGATGAGGTCGCAAAGGGGGCCCCGAGAGTCCGGCGACGCGCGCCGGGCCGGGCAGCAGCACAAGACGACGCCCACAGGGTGGTCGAGGTGCTGGCGTACATGCACAGGCGGGAGCAGGGCGGCGCAGACGGTGGGGATGAGCCCTGATGCTCCGTGAGGGAGGCGCGCCCTCGTCCATCGAGATAGGTGCCATTCTTGATCCTCTACGGTATGTTGTGGCGTGCCGGGCGGGTACAGCAGCCGCAGGAAGCCTGCACGGCAGCGTCGCGTGAGCGGCGTCCTTCCCTACTCCTCGCCGGGTGGAACGACCCCCCGCGCCCCGCCCGGCGGGGAGTCGGCCGTCAGGTGCGGCCGTCGGGGTGTGTGACGGGGGCAAGCCCGCCGCGACCGCTCTGGTCGTGGCGGGCTCTCTCGTATCTGCACCCCAAAGCGAGGATGCGGAAATGCCGCTGAATTTCCTTTTGAATTCCCTTGAATTAAAAGAGTTCTGAACTTGCTTTGGCGGTATTCGCCATTAAGATATAAGTGTAAGAACAAAGGGAAACACCTTAACGGAATTCACGAAAGGCGCGGGGAAATGACCGACACCAACAAGATCGAGTTCATCAGCCTCAAGGTCAGCGAGATCGCTCCCAACCCGGAGCAGCCGAGGAAGTTCTTCTCGGAGGAGGCGCAGGATGAGCTGACCAACAGCATCAAGGAGAACGGCCTCCTCCAGCCGGTCGTCGTCCGGCCGGTCGAGGGCGAGAAGGCTCCCTACATGCTGATCGCGGGCGAGCGGCGCTGGCGCTCCTGCCAGGCGGCCGGCCTGGAGGTCATCCCGGCCAAGGTGGTCGCGGGCGCCACCGAGGAAGAGGCGTACGTCCTCAGCATTGCTGAGAACGTCAACCGCGCGGACATGACGATCATGGAGGAGGCCGGTGCGTACGCCGACCTCAAGGCCGCTGGATGGGCCCCGGGCAAGATCGCCAAGCAGTTCGGCAAGACCGAGACCCACATCACCTGGCGGCTGGGCCTGCTGACCCTGCGCCCCGAGGTGTCCGAGATGGTCGACCAGGGGCAGATCAAGTCCAACCTGGCCTGGCACATCGCTCAGCTCAACCCGGCGAACCAGATGGTGGCCGCCATGCGCTACGTGCGCGGCGACTTCGACTCCGAGGCGGAGGCGCAGCACTTCGCCAACGGCCTCAAGATGATGGAGAACCAGACCTCCCTCACGGGCGAGAAGGCTCCCACGGCCGAAGAGCAGGAGAAGCAGAAGAAGGCCAAGGCCAAGGCGAAGGACGGACTCGGCAAGGCCGAGGAGGTCCTGATCCCGCTGCTGGAGGAACTGGCCGAGAAGAAGCCGGAGGATCTGGCTGTCATCCTCGGCGACGACCTCGCCCGCCACCTGCGGGTCGTCGGCCGCCTGTACGCCAAGGTCCAGATGGTGCGGAACCTGCTGAGCAAGGCGCAGGGCATCCAGCGTGCTCAGGCCGAGGCGTTCAACAAGGCGGCCGTCGAGGTCCAGCAGGAGGCCGCGGCGAAGAAGGCCGAAGTCAAGCCCGAGGAGGCCAAGCCCGAGGCGGCCGAGGTCGCCAAGCCGGTCGCCAAGCCCGCGCCGAAGCCGCAGCCGACGGCGAAGAAGGCGGTCGCCAAGCCCGCGGCGAAGACGGCAACCAGCGCCAAGCCCACCGTGCGCCGGACGCCCGCCAGGAAGGCCGCCGAAGCGGCGAAGTAGAGCGGAGGGGGCGCGGCCGAGCCCGTGCCCCACCCCTCCCCCGGAAGGCGAAGGGAAGGGCGCAGCCGGAAGCCCCGGCTGCGCCCGCTTTCATCTGAATTCCCTTCCAAATTCCATGTTCATGGAATTGTAAATGCCATAAGATATAAGCACGGAAAGGGAAATTCCCTTCGGGATTGGAGAGAAGGAAATGGCGGACCTCGAAAAACTGGACTCTGTTGGATTCCATCAGGTCAGGTCGGAGTACGTGGACTGGGGAAGTAAGTCGGCATCCCCTGACATTCGTCAGTTCACGGACCACCTCTCCTACCTCCTGGCGGAGGCCCGTGGCCTGGTACCCGGCCCGGCCTCGGAAATGATCTCTGAGGTGGAGGAGACCACGGCTTCCCAGTTCTCCAACGAGACCAACAGGGTCATACGAGTCACGGCCAACTGCGCTGGCAACCCGGTGGAGTTCGACATCATCGTCCAACTCGCGGCCCCGACCGCCTTCGTCTTCCCGGGCGAGTAACAGGACCTGGCCCGGGTCCGTAGGGAACTCGTTTCCCTACGGACCCGGCGCCATCAAGCCCCGCCCCAGGTAGCGGGCGGGGCCGGCAAGACCCTGGCCACCAGCACCACGCGCACGGCCGGGGGATCGGCAGTAAGGAAGGAAGCAGCGTGCTCACCCTGTTCACCAACCGGTTCCAGGCGTTCCAACCCCCGCAAGGGGTGCCGGTGCGCATCACCCTGGGCGGCGTCCGGTTCAAGCTCCCCTACTCCCTCACCCACTCGGTGCGGGAGCTCGCGCCACGTCGGGACTACCTCAACGCGCCCGAGCCCGAGTTCGCGAAGGCGTACCGGGGCGACCTCGACCAGCTCGGTCCCGAACGGATCGCGGCGCGGCTCCGGCAGATCGCAGAGGCCGAGGGTGACCATCGTCTGGTGCTGCTCTGCTTCGAGGACCTGGCCAAGCCCGGCCTGTGGTGCCACCGACGGACGTTCGCGGCGTGGTGGAAGGACCGCACCGGGGACGAGGTGCGCGAGCTGTCCCCGATGGAGGACGGCCACTACCAGCAGGGAACCTTGATGTGAGCGTCGAAACCGCCCCCGGAAGATAGGTGACATGATTCCAAGGGGCTGCGCGCTCCTTGTGTAGGTTCCAGCGCAGCGCCCGGCCCGGCTCCCGCCGAGGCCGGGCGTTGTCGTTCGTTGGGAGGCGAAGATGTTCCAGGGCACCATCCCGGGCCCCATGCGCTCGATCGTGCGCGAGACCGCCAGCCTGTGGCCGAGCGGCCCGGTGTACGTCCCGTGCTGCGGGAACTTCACCATCGAACGGTCGCTGGCCGGCATGGGCTTCGCCCTCCACTCCTCTGACGTGTCCATCTACACGAGCGCGGTTGGCCGGTGGCTCACCCGGCAGCCGGTCGGCATCCAGCTCCGCGAACAGAGCGCCGACGAACTCGGCTGGCTCGCGGACTCCTTGGACGACGGGGTGGGCACCGTGGCCACGCTCATGCTCGGCACGCGGTTCCTCGCCAGCGTCGGACGCGAGGGGCTGTGGCACGAGCGGGTGGTGCGCTCCTACCGGGAGCAGTGGAAGGCCAAGCACGCGGAGACCGTCGAGCGGCTGTCCGGCTCGGACATTGAACTGGCCTCGTACGAGGTGGAGGACGTGCGCTCCTGGCTCCAGAAGGTCCCTGGCGACGCTCCTGTGTGCTCCTTCCCTCCCTTCTACGGCGGCGGCTACGAGAAGCTGTACGAGCCGCTGGAAGCCCACTTCACCTGGGACGCCCCGCAGTACGAGCCGCTGTCCGATGACGACGTGGTCAGCGTGCTCGGCGCGATCACGGACCGGCCGTACTGGCTGACAGCCTCCAACCACAGCGTGCCCGAGCTGCACCGGTACCTGCGCGGCGTGATCAAGGCGACGCCGCGCGCCGCCCCCTTCTACGTGTACGCCAGCGAGGCCCGGACGCGGATCGTCGCTCCACGCCAGCCGATCGACCCGGTGAAGATCCCGCGCCTGCGCGAAGGCGAGGAACTGGTCGGCCCGCTCACGCTCTCGCTGCTCAAGCCCGGCCAGTTCAACGCGTTGCGGTCCCGGTACCTCAACCCGAGGATCGCTCCTGGGGCGGCGAACCTGGCGGTCGCGGTCCGCGACGGCGGCGGACGGCTGCTGGGTGTCTTCGCGATGGCTCCGAGCACGTTCACCCCGGACGAGGCGTACGTGCTCTCGGACTTCGCGGTCGCGCCAACCGACTACCCCCGGTTGTCGAAGCTGATCGTGCTCGCGGCCACGAGCGCCGAGACGCAGTTGCTGTGCCAGCGGGCGTTCTCGCGGCGGATCCGGCGGGTGGCGACGACGGCGTTCAGCAACAACCCGGTGTCGATGAAGTACCGCGGGCTGCTGCGGCTGAACAAGCGCAGCCCGTCGAACGAGGACGGCTGGAAGTTCCAGCTCCAGTACCAGGGGGCGATGGGCCAGCACACGCTGGCCGAGGGCCTTGAGATGTGGGCGAAGCGGTGGGGCGCCCCGACGACGAAGACGGGAGTCTGATCATGGAGACCGAGTCCACGAGGCTCGCCCCGCCGCAGATGGTGCAGGGCGACCCGCGCACGCTGACGCTGCTCGACCATAACGCAAGGTTCCTGCCGCACGAGCAGTTCCGGCAGCTCGTGGCGAACATCGAGCGGGACGGGCACCTGACCTCGACGCCGCTGGTGTGGAACGACCGCGAAGGCGGACGGCTGGTCGTCCTGTCTGGTAACCACCGCACGCTCGCCGCGGTCGAGGCCGGGCTGTCCACGATCTGGTGGATGCAGATAGACGAGCCGCTGCCCCGCCAGCGGCAGATCGCGCTTCAGCTCTCGCACAACGCCATCGCGGGTCAGGACGATCCGGCGATCCTCAAGGAGCTGTACGACGAGCTGGAGTCGGTGGAGTGGCGGCAGTACACGGGCCTGGACGACAAGGCCCTTGACCTGCTGGAGAAGGTAGACGTGGCCTCTCTGGGTGAGGCGAATCTCGACTTTGCCAGCGTGCAGTTTATGTTCCTGCCCGCCGAGCTGGAGAGCGCAGAGGCGGCGTTCGACGCGGCACGCTCCACGGCGACGGCGGACCAGCGGTGGGTGGCCGGGCTGGAGCAGTACGAGCCGGTACTCGATGCGCTGGAGACCTCCCGGGCCGCGTACAAAATCGGCAACTCGGCGACGGCGCTCGGCGTGATCCTCGCGGTGTTCGAGCGGCACCTATCGGAGTTGGCCGAGGGCTGGTTCGACGCGGAGACCGGTGAGGCAAGCCGGGCCGGGACGGCGCCGCTGGAGACGGTGTTCGGCGTGCGGGACCTACCAGTGGAGACAGCGGCCGTTGTACGGGCGGCGATCGACCGGATGGTGCAGGACGGCACCGTGCCGGCGGACGAACCGTGGCGCGCGCTGGAAGTCCTGGCCGCACAGAGCAACTAGGGGCCGTCGGCCAGGAGGTGAGCGGTGACTGAGGGCACCGTGGAGTCCTGGGAGCGGCAGAGCGGGGAGTCGGTCCAGGCGTTCGAAGCGTTCGCTGTGTACCGCGATCTCGGCCCGGTGCGGAGTGTCACGAAGGTGGCACGGGAGTTGGATAAATCCCGCACGCTGGTGGGCCGGTGGTCGCGGCAGTTCGCATGGGTGATGCGGGCCACGGCGTACGACCGTGAGCAGGACCGGCTGTTCCTCGCGGAGCAGGCGCAGGCGCGGCGGGACATCGCCCGCAGGCACGCGAAGTTGGCGCAGGCGGTGCAGAGCAAGGCAGTCGCCCGGCTGCAGACGCTGGACCCGCGGGAGCTGTCGCCGTCGGAGCTGCTGCGGTACATCCAGGTCGCGGCGGAGATCGAACGCCGCGCCGTGGGCGAGGCGCCGGTGGCCGGTTCGGTTGAGGACCGGGACCAGGGCGCGGACGTGGCGGCGCTGTCGGACGAGGAGCGCCGGGCCCGGATGGACCAGCTGCGCCGGGAGCTGGAGCGGCGGCTGTCGGAGGGCGGGCAGTGAGCCGGGGTCGGGCCAAGCGCAGCATGATCGAGGGGTTCGCGGATCCTTCGGTGATGAGCGAGGAGCAGCTGAGGGCCGAGGTCGCTGCGCTGATGCGGGCCGATGAGGTGTCGGCGCGGCGGTGGGCGTGCGAGGTGCCGGATTGCGATGGGCTGCCCCATGCGGGGTGGCTGCATCACCATGCCCGTGCGGCGCAGCGGCGGCCGGTGTGGCTGTGGACGGTGTGGATGCTGCTCACCGGCCGTGGCTGGGGGAAGTCGAGGACGGCGGCGGAGGCGGTGCGGGATTGGGCGCAGACGCCTGGGCAGCAGATCGCGGTGGTGGCGAAGAACGCGACGCTCGTGCGAGACATCTGCTTCGAGTCCCCCAAGTCCGGGTTGCTGTCGGTGTTCCCGCCGGAGGAGATCGCGAAGTACACCTCGTCGCTGGGCGAGACGACGCTGCGGCTGAAGAACGGCACGCTGATCCGGGGGTTCGGGGCGGAGACGCCCGACAACCTGCGTGGCTGGGCGTTCGACAAGGCGTGGGCGGATGAGTACGCGGCCTGGTCGCGGCACACGGCGCAGGAGGTCTACGACATGCTGTGGTTCTGCCTGCGTGAGGCGGATACCCCGCAGGTCGTGATCTCCACGACGCCGAAGCCGCTCCCGCATGTCAAGCGGCTGGTCGAGCGTGGCCGTGCACAGGAGAAGGCGCACCGGGAGGGTGGGGCTCCGCCTCGGGTGGTGCTGACCCGTGGGCACATGCGGGAGAACGACGCGAACCTGAGTATGGCGGCGCGGGAGGAGTTGGAGGAGGAGTACGCCGGCACCAGGCTGGGACGGCAGGAGCTGTCCGGCGAGCTACTCGAGGATGTGGAGGGGGCGCTGTGGCAGGGCTGGATGCTGGAGGTCGAGGGCTTTCGGTGGCGGCCCGAGCATCTGCCGGACCTTCAGCGGGTGGTGGTGGCCGTTGACCCGGCCACGAAGTCGCACGAGAACGCGGACATGACGGCGTTCACTGTGGCGGGGCGCGGGTTCGCGGTGGAGTCGATGTTCGGGGATGACCGGCCCCGCGGGTATCTGCTGCATGCGGAGCAGGACCGGTACACGCCGACGCAGGCGATGAAGCGGGCCGCGAGGCTGTATCACGAGCACCGGGCCGACTGCGTGGTGATCGAGGCGAACAACGGCGGCGACTATCTGCCCGCGCTGCTGGAGCAGGTGGATCCGACAGTGAATTGGCGAATCGTTCATGCGACGCGTGGGAAGCGGGCGCGGGCGGCTCCGGCGGCGCAGTTGTATGAGCAGGCGCGGGTGCATCATGTCGGGTCGGCTCGGGTGTTCGCGGAGCTGGAGGAGCAGATGACCACGTTCGTCGGTCAGGGGGAGACGGAGGATTCCCCGGACCTGTTGGACTCGGCGGTGTGGGCGCTGTGGGATCTGTTCCTGGATCCGACGATGCCGCCTCCGCGTGGTGGGGATGATCAGCGGTTGAGTGGTCGGCGGTGAGGGGGTGGCTGAGGGGGCGTCCTCTGTTACCGGAGGGGGCGGCGACGAGAGCGCCGGGTCCAGTGCACGCCGATGAAGGCCAGAGCGATGACGAAGACGACGATGCCGATGATCAGCAGGTAGGACAGTCCCTTTGCCACCACGCCGATGATTCCCAGTACGACGGCCACAAGGACGAGGAAGAGGAAGAGGGCCATGGCGCGAACACCTCCTTCACGGTGAGCACGGGCGTCAGCGGCGCGCGAGTTGCCGTTCGCCGCCTGCGCCTGGTTGGTAGGGCAGGTCGTAGTGCTGGAAGATCGCTTCCTCTGCGTCGGCGGGCAGGATGTCGTCCATGCCGACTGAGGGCGCCTTCTTCACCAGCGCCTTGGCGTAGGAGACCTTGACGTAGTCAGGCCCGAGGATCACGTCGTTGAGGGGGACGAAGGCCAGCTGGTGGCGGGTGGGGAGTCCGGTCCGGACCGTGGCCATGGCTGGTTCGTCGGTGGTGGTGTCCACGTAGATCGCTTCGAGCATGCCGATCTTGTGCCCCTTCGGGTCGACCACCTGGTGGTTGCGCCACTCACGGATATCGGCTGCCTGGATCATCGCCTGTCCTCCTGAGCCGTCACCCGGCCGGTGCGGCCATGGATGGCCGCCGAGGCTGTTAGCCGTTTACTCTTCCAGGCTATCCGGGAACCTCTGTATCGCGTCCTTGGGCGGTGGCGGTACTAACCGTGGTAGTCGACAGCTATGCCGATGACGCCTTCCAGCAGCCGTGCACGTACGGATACGCTAAGTGATTATCCGTTCTCTGCCCCGCCTGTCACATGCGCTGAGTGACGGCAGGTGGCTTCCCTGCTTGTTCGGGTGGCGGTGCGGGCTGGGATGTAGCCGCCAGGGTGTGAGCGTTGCGCAGCTGGGCACACCACACGCACTCGTCCTGGTCGCGGACGGGGGAGTCGAGCCAGTAGGCGCCGCTGAGTTGCGCGGCGTGGGCACGGGGCGCGTCGGGGGCGTGGGGGTCGGGCATGGAGTGCTAACGATGAAGTGGGCGGCGGGAGACGCGAGTTGTCACCTGCGTAGTGTGGCTTCACTCATGGTGGCGGTTGTGCGGCGGCGGTCTTGTGCTGGTGGTGGGCTTTGTACGTGTGGGGTGGCGGGGCGCATAGGCTGAGGTGACGGCGCGGGGCCGAGCTTCCTGGAGTGGATGTGGGCCTGCGCCAACTCGTGATCGATGCATGGTCGTGGCTGAACTACAAGCCCGTGATGGCGGAGGCCGGTCGTCCGGGTAGCCGCGCCTTCCCGGAGCTGGCCAAGACGTGGGTGCCGCCGCACGAGTTGCGGCGGCTGGCCGCGTACAAGGTGCTGGCGTCGTACGACAACAACCAGGCCGGGCAGCTCGCGGCGGCCGGTGGTGATGCGAGCGCGCTGGAGCGGCGGGAACTGGGCGACGCGGCGAACCTGGTGGACACCGCGCTCGGCTACCTCCTGGGTTCGGAGCAGAAGGTCACGGTCGAGGGGGCGGAGCACGCCGACGAGGAGACGCCGACGCCGGGGGCGGCGGAGGCCGCCGCGGTGCAGGACCGGTTGCGCAAGTGGGCGGACAAGGAGCTGCTGACGTTCCGGGTTCAGCAGGCGGAGCGGGCGGCGGTGCTTCTCGGGGACAGTGTGATGGTCCTGGCGTGGAACCCGCAGAAGCAGCGGCCGACGCTGCGGGTCTACGATCCCGGGTTCTTCTTCCCGCAGTGGGATGACGAGGACGACGACTTCCCGACGCGCGTGCATCTGGCGTGGGAGCTGCCGGCGGACGACGAGGCGGGGTTGAAGGCCAGGGTGCGTCGGGTGACGTACGAGCTGGGGCCGATCAACGAGCTGGACGAGCAGCAGGTTGACGGCGGGGCGGCGGCCGGTGGGCGGACGTATCCGTGGGAGCCGGGGCGGACGTCCAACGTGACGTGCTACCTCACGGACGCCGAGTGGTTGCTGGAGGACCTGAAGAACGGCGAGATGCTGGACCAGCTGCCGATGGACAAGGCGAGCTTCCGGGTGCGGCCGGACGGCACGGAGCTGGACCGGCTGGACCTGATGATCGACTTTGTGCCGGTGGTGCACATCGCGAACACGATCCCGGACGGCGGGGAGCACTGGGGGCGGTCTGTCCTGGCGCGGGTTTTGCAGGCGCTGGATGAGCTTGCGGCCACGGACTCGGACAGCTCGGCGGCGTCCGCGACGACGGGCACGCCGATCATCGGGCTGGCGGGGGCGCGGCTGCCGGTGGATCGGGCGACGGGCAAGCCCCAGGAGCTTCAGGTGAAGGCCGGGGCGGTGTGGCAGCTCGGTGAGACGGGGCGGATGGATGCGTTGGACACGTCGCCGCAGTTGGCGGAGCTGCGGGCGCGGGTGGATCACCTGTTGGAGCGGATCGCGTCGAACAGCCGGGTGACGGCGGCCGGGCTGGGGACGCTGGATGCCACGGAGGTGCCGTCGGGGTACGCGTTGAAGCTGGCGCTGGGGCCGCTGGATGCGCTGATCGGGATGATGAGGCTTGCGCGGGAGCACAAGTACCGGGTGCTGTTCAAGATGGTGCAGCGGTTGTACCAGGCCGGGCGGGCGGAGGGTTGGACGGCTGGGGAGACGCTGCCGGCGCGGCTGGCGTGGGCGCCGCACACGCCGACGGACCGGGCGGCGGTGCTGGAGGAGGTCGTCACGGCGTATGGGGCGGGGGTGCTGTCGTTGGAGACGGCGGTCCAGATGCTGTTGGAGGCGGGCTATCCGATCAAGGACGCCTCGCAGGAGGTGGAGCGGATCCGGGCGAAGGTGGAGCAGGAGGCTGCGGTGCGGATGGCGGAGGCTGCTGCTCGGCGCGGGCCCGGGGAGGACCAGGTGGGCCCGAGGGAGGGGAGTGGGCCGGGTGCGGCCGAGGCGAAGAGGCCGGTGGAGAGAGAGGGGGAGCCTGTGGCGGCGGGCCGGTGACGCGGTGCGCGGGGGGTGTGTGAGGGGTATGCCGCTCGGTGACGCGTCTGGGTACTCGGTGTGCTCGTACGGCGGGCGGTCGGCGTAGAGGTTTGTCTCACCGATAATGGGTGAACTGGGTTTCAGGTGTTTCCCGACTGCGGTCCCAGCAGGCGGTGTCGAGGGGGTGGCACATCGTGGACGAGGCGGTTACGCGGTGGGCCTTCGTCACCAATCATGCCCGTGTTCTCGTGGCCATTGCTCGCGATCCAGCGGTGCGCATCCGTGACATCGCCGCGGCCTGCGGCATCACCGAGCGTACCGTTCTGCGCGTCGTCGCCGACCTTGAAGAGGGCGGTTACCTCAGCCGGGAACGGCGTGGGCTACGTACGCACTACACGGTCCACCTGGATGGCATGTTGCGTCATCCCGCCGACGGCCACGTGTCCGTCCGGACACTGGTAAGTCTGTTGTCCGACCAGGAGTCCTGTAATGGAGTAGCGCGGCTGCGGTACTGAACGGCGATGAGCGCATGGTGGCATGGGCGGTGCCGGTGGCTACACTGATCGTCAGCGCGGGGGCGCGCACTGGAGGAATGCATGGTCCGGCCCCTGCCGCCTCGCCGTCCTGTCGGCATCCGCCGTGACGGACGACCGATCTATCCGATTCTCGGTGCCTCGTCGGAGGACGAGACGAACGACCAGCTCGATGACACCGTTGGGAGCGGTGAGCAGGAGCATCAGGTCACGGTCACCCAGGACCGTCTGGGCAAGATGCTCACGCGGGAGAAGGCGCAGGGAGAACGGGCCGCGATCAAGCGCCTGTTGTCCACGCTGGGGTTCGATACGCCGAAGGCACTGACGGAGTTCGTGACCATGCAGCGGGAGGCCGAGCAGGCCGCGCTGTCGGAGGTGGAGCGCCGGGAGCAGGCAGCCCAGGAGCGCGAGTTGCAGGCCGCGCGCCGGGAGGAGCTGGCCGCCGAGCGGGAGCGGGCGGCACTTCGACGTGCCGCGCTGGTGGCGCTCGGCGCGGAGGGCGATGACCTGGTGGACGCGGAGCGTCTGCTGGCCGTGGACGACGAGGACGCGGATGAGGCGCAGGTCCAGTCGGCGGCCGAAGCCCTTCGAGCCCGGCGTCCGGAGCTGTTCGGCGAGGTCCGCATGGCGGTGCCGGCGGCCCCTGCGGGCGCACCGGCCGGGCGCGGCCCTACCCGTACGACTCCGGTGTCGAAGCCGGGTTCGGCCGGTCTGGAGATGGCCAAGCGGCGGGGCCTGATTCCGGAGTTCAGCGACACCGCCGCCCAGTAGCCCCAGCCTAGACCTTGGGGGACCACGCCCCCTTGAACTTCGTGGACGACATCGCCTCCGTGGGCGGTGTGCGGACAGTGACCGCAGCGTCCATGGAGACACGCACATGACCATCCAGCCCGTTTCCAAGTCCGAGTACACGACCGCCAACCGTGAGTGGCTGGCTTCCCTGCACGGCACCGATTCCGTCGACACGATCACCCTCGACCTGAACCTGTTCTGTGAAGGCACGCACTACGTGTGCGGCGACGGGTGCGAGCCGTACGGCCGGGTGCTGTCGGGTGTGCCGGTCGGCAGGGTCGCGGAGTCGGGTCTGTACGGGCCGTATGACCCGGAGGCGCACTGCGGCCGTCAGATCCTGCGCGGCTTCGTGATCGCGGAAGCGCCGTTCGCGCCGGGCCAGACGCGGGTTCCGGCGGCGCTGCTGTGGCATGGCGCGGTGAAGGCGTCGAAGGTGCCGGGCGGCATCGATGTGTCTGAGCTGGTGTGGCACCCGCGTGCCGCGCAGATCCGTTTCGTCTGAGCGGCGGTGTGAGCTGTGACGATTCAGGACCTGCTCAAGGACGTCTCGGTCATGGACCTGACGACGTTCGCCAGGGCTATCCCGTCTCCGAAGGACTTCCTCCTCACCCAGTCGATCTTCCCGAATGTGGAGATGCGGGAGGTGAAGTGGCGTACGAAGGATTCTGGCCGGTACGTCAACGTCGCGAAGTACCGGGCGTTCAACGCGAGCGTGCCGTTCGCGACGCGTGAGGCGTGGCAGACGTCCCGTGAGGGTGCGCTGCCCGCGCTGGGTCAGAAGCTCGTCGTCTCCGAGCAGGAGCAGATCCTGCTGGAGGCGTCGCACGGCTCGGATCAGGACAGGCTGATCGAGCTGCTGTATGACGATGTGGAACGCCACGTCGAGGCGATCCGGTCCCGGCTGGAGCTGGCGGCCGGTGACGTGCTCCTGGACGGCCGGTTCACGCTGGAGCAGGAGAACGGGCTGACGCTGGAGGTGGACTGGAACGTCCCGGCCGCGAACATGCCGGTCGCCTCGCGGCCGTGGTCGGACCCGGCCTCGGACCCAATCGCGGACGAGCTGCGGTGGATCCAGCACCTGGACGACATCGGCGCCCCGGAACCGGAGCTGGTGATCACCAGCCGCAAGGCGTTCAGCTACCTGGCGGCGAACAACGCCTACAGGGCGGCGTACTACGGGAGCGTGAGCCCGTCGACGACGCCGACGGCGACGCTCACCCCGCAGCAGATCAACGTGGTGCGCGGCAACTACTCGCTGCCGCCGATCACCTTCTACAAGGCCCAGGTCCGGGTGGACGGCAAGCCCCGCAAGGTGCTGCCGGAGGACCGGTGGATTCTGGTGCCGCCGGAGCGGGAGAAGTGGGCGCAGACCATGTACGGGGTGACGGCGGAAGCCCTGGTGCTGTCGCGCGGGTCGAACCCGGAGATCATCCGCGAGGACGCTCCCGGCCTGATCATCACTCGTGGTGTGCAGGATGACCCGGTGCAGATCTGGACCAAGGGCGCTGCTGTTGGGATGCCGGTCATGCACACCCCGGATGCGCACATTGTGGCGAAGGTCCTGTGATGGCGGGTCGTGGGCGGCTGAAGGCCGCGGTGTACGTACAGGACCCGACAACGAGGGAGGAGCTGATCCTGCTGCCGGGCGAGTTCCCGGAACCGGAGGTGGCCGTGCTGATCACCAACCCGGACGCGTGGGCGGAGCCGCCGGACGACGGCGACGAGGCTGACGTGCCCGTCTCGGTAGAGAAGGAGGAACCGTCCGGGAGTAAGGACGACGGCCAGGAGGAGACGGCCGGCGCGGGCGGGGCGAAGAAGTCCCCGCCGAGGCGGGGCGGGGGCCGGTCGGCGTCCGCGTCGTCGTGACCAACTGGAGGCGGCCCGCTGCCGGGATCAGTCCGGAGGCGGGCCGTCCCGCGTGGAGCAGGGAGTAGCGGGTGGACGAGTTCCAGAGGTCCTGGTTGCTGGCCCAGCTCGGCCCGGATGCAGACCCGGCCGACCTGGAGCGTCGCTACTTCCGGCTGCGGTCGGTGCGCGGGGTCGCGCTGGAGGTGCTGGGCGAGCGGCGCGCGAAGCTCCTCGCTGATCCGCTGAAGGTCACCGTGGACGGCGTGGTGACCATGGACTTGCAGGAGAACCTGCGCGGCATCGAGCGGCAGATCGCACAGGTCCATCAGGGCCCGTCCCCGGACGATCCCGGGGACGAGGAAGACGAGGGGGACACGGCGATGGAGGTGACGTGGCTGGTGCCCGCGCGCCGCTACCGGTAGGGGCGGGTCAGGCAGCAGCCGAGGGGAGCCGATCGCGCCACTGCTCCAGGCTGATCGTCGCCTGCCGCAGGTTGTGGATGAGCTGGTCCAGGTCCTCGGCGGACGGCACGGGGGTGTAGTCGAACAGGGGCATGCCCTGCTCGTTCACCGTGCCCAGCTCGACCTGGACGGGGCCGCGGCCTCGGGCGGGGTCGTTGTAGTCCTCGCCAGCGGTGGTGGCGAACGCGAGACGGAGGCGTTCGCCGTTCACCTGAGGCGGCAGCTCGACCGAGATGGTCGGGGACTCGTGCACGATCGCGTCGTGCTCAGGGTCCTCGTCGGCGTGATCGCCTGCACACCACTCCGGGCAGTTCTCGCCCGTTACTGACAGCTTCCAGTCTTGCGCGTTCATGATTCGGATTTTGCCACGAGACCGGAACATGCAATTCCGGATGATCTGTGATCCTGGACATGCGAGAACGCCCGCCTCGGCGCGTGTGGGTGGCTTGTAACGTTAACGGCATGTGTGTGGATATCCGTGCCGTGCTGCGCAAGCAGGAGGAAGACCTGCGACGCTTTCGCCAGAGCTTGTTCTCCATGGGCCCCGCCGATAGCGGCCTGGCCTCCGTACTGCCCACAACCGTGCTGGAGCAGCTCCGGGCCGATGGAAGGACGTTGCCGCGCCGATTCGGGCCGGTGCGCTCGGTGACCGACCGGCATGCTGTCCTCAGCGTCGTCGGGGACGTCACCGACCAGGCCGTACTCCTGGAGCGGCCGGGCCGGGAAGGGAGTGTGCTGACGCTGTCGGTCGCCGCGCAGCACAAGCAGCTCGGTACTCGCCAGGCGGTTGACCCGGCGGAGGCGCGGGCCTGGGTGGAGGCGATTGTAGGCCCCCGCTGGCTGCCGCACGTCTACTCTGCGGGAACGCTGAGCGGCCTTGCCAAGGGCGGTTCCTCCACATCGAGGCCGTTGACGACGCGGTACTTCTACCTGTTCCTGGGCGCGGACGGTGTCCCGCACGCCGAGCCAGAGCATCAGCTCGGCATGCAGCTGTCCCCGCTCGTCGATACGCCCTGACGATCACCAAGCCGGCTATAGCGTGCCAGCTTGGTCGAACCGAATGACCTGGATGCTGAGATGCGGGGCTCATCTTGTTGATGGGTCTGGCCGAGGGTAGACATGCGTATTGACGAGTCCCCCTCCTCACTGTGACTGAGGAGGGGGACTCAACGAGGCGTGGGTGAATCAGGCGTCGAACTCCCCGCGCTTGACTGTGTCGATGAACTGGGACCAGGAGGCAGCAGGGAACACGAAGGCGGCACCGTGGGGGTTCTTGGAGTCGCGGACTGCCATCGAGCCGTCGCCCATCTTCCCTCCCTGGACGCACTGGCCACCCTGATCGTTGCTGTAGCTCGATGAGAACCAGTCGACGCTCAGGTCATCGGCTCGGATTTGCATCAAAACTCCTTGCTTGCCGTGTTAATCATGCTCAGGGACTCCTGATAGCCCGGAGCAAGTGCTTGGAGGTCGCTGAACGCTTCCTCGTACTTCTTCACGTCGTCCTCTCGGCGCGAGACACCCGCGCCACCGAGGTTTTCGAGGTACACAATCGGCTTGAGCGAGGGCATCCCGAACTTGAGGACCGTAAACGGTCCATTCATTCCTGGATGTGCTCCGATCTCGAAGGGCACGACCTGGATCTTGACGTGGGGATTGGAGCTGGCGAGGTCCGCGATGTGACGAAGCTGCTCCTTCATCACCTCGGGGCTCCCGATTACGCGCCGGAGGACCGCTTCGTTGATGATTGCGGTGAACTCCAGCGGCTTGACCTTTCGATGTAGGGCTTCCTGCCGCGTCATGCGCACAGCCACCAGTCGATCGATCTGCTCGGCGGGCAGGCCCGTGTGGGCCCGCTGGTGGATGGCTCGAATGTACGCCTCTGTCTGGAGGAGCCCCGGAATGTATTCGCTCTCGTAGTTCTCCAGCTTCTCGGCCGTGGCTTCAAGTCCGAGGTACGCCTTGAAGCCGGGCGGAATGACGTCGCGGACATCTGGTGACTGCCACCAGTCCTTCTTGGTCTTCGTGACGGTGGCGTACCCCGTAAGGGTTCGCTGCTTCTCGGAAGTCGCCTCGTAGATCTGGCAGAGAGCGATCACATCTGCGGGCTCGACGATCCCGTTGTCCGCCGTCTCCAAGCGCGTGAGCTTCGACCCAGCCCAGGAGAGTATGCGGCACACCTCTGCGGCCTTCATGCCTGACTGTGTTCTCAACTGCCGCAACTCGCTGCCGAGCTGGAGCCGGCACAGGGCAGGTGTTGCTGCCTCGAACGCTGGTGTAGCCGACTCGGCCGTCTCGATCATCCCCGCACCCTCCTACACGTTGCACCACAGTCTGACGGCGAACGTTCCGCCTTGGCAACGCACCTTGCGCGATCTCGCGCAACGTTCGAGCCCTTGCGGCAACTTCCGTACACAGAACGAAAGTTCGGGACAGAAGTCCTCTCGCAGAATTCTGCGAGAGGACTTCCACCGTAGCGGTTCTGCTGCCATGCTGGCTCTGGGCCGCCACTGTGAGTGCTTCCTGGCAACTCTCAGTGCTCGTGGCTCGTGACGTGGTGTTGACCGTTCGCTATGCGCCGTTCCCCCCGGGGCGCTGGAGGAGCCATGACCGTCATGGCAGAGGCAGGCACGCAGCAGTACAGGCAAGAGTTGACCGTTCGCCCGAAGTTGCTCGCGGGCGTTCGTCGGATCGTGGCCGCGCACCTGCGGCTTTGGGGCCGTGAGGAGATAGTGGCTCCCGCGGCCCTGTGCACCACGGAGTTGCTGAGCAACGTGGTCAAGCACGCGGGCTCACCGGAGTGCGTGCTCACACTCCAGAGCAATCCCCACGCAGTGAGGATCACGGTGAGCGATGTCAGCACCGCGATGCCCGTGGTCAAGGAGCCCGACTGGATCAGCCAGAACGGGCGCGGCATGTTCCTCCTCAGCGCGACGGCGGACGCCTGGGGCGCCGAGCCCACGGAGTCGGGTAAGGACGTCTGGTTCGAGATCTGCTCCCGCGCCACGTCTGGGGAGGTCGCTCCATGAGCGCGCTATCTACCCACCCGCCGCTCTCCAAGCGTGACGACGGCACCAGACGCGAAGTTTTCGCTGAGCCTGCGCAGTTAGTAGACGGCGGGACGGTTCGCCGCATGACCTACGCACCCACCAGACTTCCCATGGAGGAGTTCGCTCCGGGCGCGCGGGGCCTCATCGGATTGCTGCAAGACGCATTCCTGCGTGACGAGGATCTGACGAACGACCTGGACGCGGTTCTCGGTGCTTCAGTAGGGCCAACTGGCGTGGCTGGTGCGAAGCGCCAGCTGAGGCGGCGGCGCAAGATGTTCCGCCGTGGTTCCCCCAATCCTGGCAGCGGAACGGTGGCCGAGTTAGGCCGCTGCGTCACCCGCCTGGACCGAACGCTCGTCCGTCTCGTGGACATTGCCCGGGAACGCGAGTGGAAACCCCCGTACCCGAACGTCGCGGAAGCCATCGCACGGGCCGAGGGCGTACGGGCCAAACAGACGGCGCCAGTTGGCGAGTTCACGGCAGACCGAGCTCATCTGCGGCGGCTGGCGATGGCGGCCTCCGACCTCCTCGACCTGCTCGCCGACGAGGGAGCAGACGGATGACGACCCTGCCGCGTAGTTACTGGTGCCATCGGGACTTCGACGGGCCGGGCCGAGGACGCCTCGAACTTCAGAGCATGACGACGCCCTACCCGGGCCGAGCCGTCACCTGGATGCGTGAGTCTGTCCGCGACGCCTTGACCGGCCTCGACCGTCCAACCTTCGGCATCGCGTGGGCATGGCTCGGTAATCACCAAGCCTCCGGAGCCGCCATCAGAGAACTGCGTCAGGGACGGCCCTACACCTTCACGCTCCCGGCGCCCGATGGCCACTGGACGTGGAGCGCCCATCCCGTCTCAGTCCTTCCGGTCATCGAGACCTGCGCCAACGCTCCCTCTTCGCGCCAGCAGTTAGTGCCCGCCCACGCGAATGGGGACCCTCCGTAGAGCAGCGACGCCCGGTGTCCATCACTCGCGAACGACTGCCCGGAGACCAAATGCCCCGCAACACCACCCTCTTTAGGTCTCGACCCACCCGCCAGGAGACAGCCACGGCCGCCTCCGCCCTTGAACGCGAGCTACGCGCTGCTGGACTCAGCGGCCTCCGGCCCGCCCTCGGCGGCGATGACGAGGAACCGCACGTCACGCTGAACGGGATCGACGCGGTCACCGCGGCGGAGCTCGCGCGGCTTCTCCGCAAGGGCATGCGGCGCACCTACAAGATCGCCTCCGACCTGCATGCCGCGCTGCTCTCGCACGGCCTGGAGGACTTCCCTACCCCGTACGTCCACAACGCATCGATCCACCTTGGTGACGTCTCGGTCTCCACCGCGGACCGGCTCGCCCTCATCTTGGGAGCCCCGCCCCAGCCGGACCTGCCTGACCTGCCGGACTGGCCGGAAGCGCAACAGGTCTACGAACGCCTCAACACTGCCTTCGTGAAGGCCACCCGGGGCGGATTCATGGACATGCACCTGCACCCCTACTGCCAGCGATGCGACCACGATCCTGCCATCACCCTGGGAGAGCTCAAGGTGCGCACCGCCCGGCGACTCGTAACGGCACTCCAGTACGGAGCCTGACCATGACCTCCGAACCCCTCCGGCCCGACATCGCCCGCGGCCTCCTTGAGCGCGCCGAGAAGGCGCGCGAGCCGCGCAGCAAGCTCTCGCGGGGCCTGCTCAGCGAAACCGAGATCGACATGAGGCGTCACGCCGATCATGCGAACGCCCAGGTTCTGCGCCGGGTCGTTGCTGACCACGGGTGGCCCGGCCGGAGCCTTGTCGGTGAAGAAGCCGCCGAGGCGGCGTGGCAGATCGCCCTGCGCGCCGATCACCTCCCCGACTTCCAGCGCCTCGCGCTCCGCCTGATGGCCACGGCCGTAGAACGGGGCGAGGCGACCATCCAACAGTGGGCGCACCTGCACGATCGGTGCAGCATCAACGCCGGCGCGGCCCAGCTCTACGGCACCCAGTACCGCCTCGGCCCCAACGGGGCGGAGATCCTGCCGATCCGCGAGCCAGAGAACCTCGACGCACGCAGGGCCAGCGTCGGGCTCGTGTCGTTCGCCTCGGCGCAAGAGGCCCTTCGTCGTCGGCAGACCCGCGAGCCGGAGAGCGATTCGGCCGACGAGCCACGGGATGACGAGCCACATCGGGACGCGGCAACGGCGGAGTTCGTGAGGAGCGCGGCGTGAGCACAATCCAGGTACCGACAGACGAGGCCCGGCGGGCGCCGAGCGCAACCACCTGGGACGCGTGGCAAGAGGACGGTCGTGGCTATCAGATCGTCACCGACACCGAGCTGATGAAATTCGCCACCCACTTCCCCATACGGTGCGGCCATGTCGCGGTGGACGTCGGCTGCGGCAACGGCACCTTCAGCCGACAGCTCCACCGATTCGGCTATGACGTCACCGGTCTGGACTTCTCCGACCTCGCCCTGACTGCGGCACGACGCACACCACTGCCCGGCGTGCAGTACGTGCACCACGACCTCAACCAGGGCGATCCACCCGGCCTGCCACCCCATGGCATCGACCTCGTAGTGTGCCGCCTCGTCCTGCCCTTCCTCCACGATCCGCTTGCCTGGGTTCGACGGGTCCGCGACCTCTGGCTGCGCCCCGGCGGCCGGATGTACCTCGTGATCCCCATCGTCGGCGAGGACGCTGACCAGCCCGGAGGGATGACCGAAGCGCAGATATCCGATGTCGCACACGGGTGGGCCCAGACCGTCCGCTACGACCTGAACAGATCGAGTGCGGCCCTCGCCCTGCGCAGCGCAGCGACGTAGTCGGCCGCTCGGTGGCCCGGCGGCGGGGCTCGGCCATCGAGCGGCAAGGCGGTGGTCCGGTCAACGCCGCGGTGGAGATGGCTCTGTTTCGGTCATCTCTGATCCTGCCCGTGCCCCCGGCGCGCGCAGCCAAGAAGGATGAAGGTCAATGACTAACCTCACTCGCCGCAACTGACTAACTCCCGTATGCAGCAAGGGAAGGAACTGACATATGACTGTCGACTCCGATCGTGCGGCGGAGCTACGCGACAAGGTCGTCGACCAACTCAAAGAGGACGGCACGATCGTGTCGCCCAGCGTCGAGGCCGCCATGCGCAAGGTGCCCCGGCACCTGGCCGTACCAGAGGCGCCGCTCGACGACGCGTACAGCACCTACAACGCCGTGATCACCCAGGAGGACGAGCACGGCAACCACATCAGTTCCGTGTCCGCTCCGCAGATCCAGGCGATGCAGCTGGAGCAGGCCGAGATCCGCCCCGTCAACCACGTGCTGGAGATCGGCACCAACGGCCCCAATGCCGCCTACCTCGCGGAGCTGACAGGACCGACCGGACACGTCACGACAGTCGACATCGACCCCGCGCCCGCCGCCCGCGCCGAGCAGTTCCTCACCGAGACCGGTTACACAAACGTCCACGTCATCGTCGCCGACGCCGAGCACGGCTTTCCCCAGCGCGCCCCGTACGACGCGATCGTGGTGACCGTCGGGGCGTGGGACATCCCCCCGGCCTGGATCGACCAGCTCAAGGATGGCGGCCGGCTCGTCGTGCCGCTCCGCATCAACGGCCTGACCCGCACCTACGGCTTCGTCCGACAGGGCGACCACCTACTCGCCACCAGCGCCCACGTGTGCGGCTTCGTCGCAGTGCAGGGAACCGGTTCCCACCCCCAGCAGTCGATGCAGCTGCCTGGAGACAAGGGCGTCACTCTGCACTTTGATGAAGGGCTGCCCGCCGACCCGGCGTTGCTGGACGGCGTCCTGGACACCCCCCGCGCCGAAACGTGGACCGGGGTGACCGTCGCCTACAGGGAACCCATCGGCACCCTCCAGATGTACCTGGCGACGCACGTGCCGACGTATTGCAGCATGTCCATCGACCCCGAACTGGCCACCGACAAGATCGGCCCCACCCACCTCGGGTTCTCCATGGTCGCGATCGACGGCCCGAACTTCGGCTACGTCGTGTTGCGCCGCAACCCGGAGAAGCAGAACGCGGAATACGGATTCCACGCCTTTGGCCCCGACGGGGAAGCCTTCGCCGAGCGGCTGGCCGACATTGTCCGCACTTGGGGCAAGGAGCACCGCGGCACCACTGGCCCTCGCATCGCCGTCTACCCGGCGGGCACGCCCGATGACCGGATCTCCGGTGCCCGGATCATCGACAAGAAGCACAGCCGGATCTCGGTTTCCTGGCCGGTCGCGTAGAACGCGGCGCCTGGCCAGGTCGTCCTGCACCATCCCACCGATCAGGAGGACTTGCCATGACTCCCAGGGTGACGGACCAGCACACGACCGCGTCGGTCCCTGCCGCGCAGGACCCGTTCGATCTCGACATCAGCGTCGTCGAGTCCGGCGGGACCGTCGCGGCGAGCGCCGCTTCCGACGGCGGCTGCGCCGCGACGTGCGGCGGCAACGCCTGCGTATCGAGCGGGTCCTGACCGCACCAGACCACCGGCACGGTGCCCATGCCGTGCCGGCGCCGCCCACGCGGCACGTACACCGCGGCTCGCTCGGAGCCGCGCACAGCGATGGAGGAATCAGCACATGGAAGCCGACGAGTTCGACCTCGACATCAGCGTCCTGGAGTCCGGTGACGGCCAGGCCACGCTGATCAACCTGACCGACGACGGCTGCGGCAGCACCTGCTCCAGCCCCTGTGCCACCAACGTGGCCTGAGCGTCTTCCCACACACGACGAGTAGGGAGAGCACCGTATGAGCGCCAACACGATCAAGGACCGGGCACAGCCCCCGAGCGCCACGGCGGGCGGCGACGCGTTCGACCTGGACATCAGCGTCCTGGAGTCCGGTGACGGGTCCGCTTCGCTGATCAACCTGACGGACGACGGGTGCAAGCCCAGCTGCAACGGGTCCTGCGCCACCAACGTGGCCTAACCGCCAGCACGGCCGGTGTGTCAGCCCGCGCGGTCACCCGCCGCGCGGGCTGGCACCTCCGGCACTTCACGGAACAGGGAGGGTGCATGGATTCCAGGAACGGCGGACCGTTGTACCGGTGCGCGGACACGGCGCTCGTGCGCGCCGCCCGTTACTCGAGGCTGCCGCTGCCAGCGTGGCCGGACCTCACCGACGCCTCCCGAGCCGGACGGAGCCGGTGGCAGACGTGGCTGCGCGACGTTTGGTCGGTGGCCGAGGTTCCCGAGACCATCGAGCAGGCCAGCCCTCTGCTCGCACAGCAGGTCGATACCTTGTGTGCGGCGGCCCGGCCGGAAGCTCGTCAGCTCCGCCGTGCCCTGGTGTCCGTGATCCGGTACGTGCTGCGCATGACGGGCCGGGCGACACCTCACGGCCTGTTCGCCGGAATCGCACCAGCCTCGTTCGGGGCTCGGCCGGAATGGACCTGGGGCGAATGGCACCGCGCCGTCGTACGTGCCGACGGCGACTGGATCGCGGACATGATCAGCCGCCTGGAAGCGTCCCCGGATCTGCTGCGGCAGCTGTCCGTGATGGCCAACAACACCGCCTACGTACGCGGCGATCGGCTGATCGTGCCCTACCCGCCGCGATCGCGCCGTACCGAGAACCGCCCTGCTGCGGAAGTGTCCCTCCGCTACACCGCCGCTGCTCGGATTGCCGTCGAAGCCGCCGCCGCGCCCATCGCCTTCACCGCACTCGTGGAGAAGGTGCAGGCCGAGTTCCCCGACGTGCCCACGCCCCGCGTGGAGGGCCTCGTCACCAGCCTGGTCCAGCGCGGCGTGCTCATCAGCAGCCTGCACGCACCGGCCGCCACCCTCGACGCCCTCGACCACCTGGTCCAGCAGGCTGAGACTGCCGACGTGTCACAGGCCACGGACCTCGTGGTGGAACTGCGGCTTGTCCGCGACGCCATCGCGCAGCACAACCAGGTACTCGCCCCGGCAGACGGGCGGCGCCTACGCACAGCCTTGCGGCAGAAGATGACGTCCCTGAGCCCCGTCAAGGACCAGCCCTTAACGGTGGACCTGCGCATGGACTGCTCAATCACCCTGCCCGCACTGGTCGCCCGTGAGGCGGAGAAGGCCGCCACCGCGCTGGCTCGCCTCACCGCGTACCCCTTCGGCACACCCGCGTGGAAGGACTTCCACAACCGGTTCTTCGAGCGGTACGGCATCAACTCCCTCATCCCTGTCCGGGACGTCGTGGACTCGGATGTCGGGCTCGGGTTCCCGGCCGGATACCGGGACGCGGAACCCGAACAGCGAGAGGCCCTGACCTCCCGAGAACAGCAGCTACTCTCCCTCGCCCAGGCCGCCGTGCTCGACGGCCGTGACGAAATCCACCTGGACGAGGAGCTGATCCACGCCTTGACCGTCGGGGACCCGGACGCGGTGCAGGTTCCGGCGCACACGGAGCTGCGCTTCCAGATCCACGCCACGTCACAGGCCGCCCTCGACGGCGGCGACTTCACCCTCCACGGCATCGCCCCCTCCCGTGGCATCGGCACGACAACCGGCCGAAGCCTGGCGCTGCTGAATCCGGAGGAGCAGGCCCGTGCGGCCGCCGTGCTGGAGAAGCTGCCGGTCAACGCGCCCGGTTCGCTGCCCACCCAGGTCTCCTTCGCCCCGCTCAACCGCGGCGACGCCAACGTGACCCGCGTGCCCGAACTTCTGCCGGCCGTGATCAGCCTGGCCGAGCACCGTCCGGTGGACGAGCGCACCATCATGCTCGATGACCTCGCGGTGGGCTGCGACCGCCGCAGGCTCTACCTCGTCTCACTCTCCCGCGGGTGCCTGCTGGACCCGATGACGTTGCACGCGCTTGACCTGCGAGCCCACACGCCGCCGCTCGCACGATTCCTCACCGAGATCAGCCGCTCCCAGTGCGCGGTCCTGACCCAATTCCCGTGGGCGTCCGCCACCGCCCTTCCGTACCTGCCGCGCGTGCGCTACGGCCGCACGATCCTCGCCCCGGCCAGGTGGCGGCTGGACCGGTCGGAACTGCCCGACCGTCGCGCCTCCTGGGAGGAATGGCACACGGCCGTCGACGAGTGGCGCACGCGCCGCCGAATTCCGGACGAAGTCGCGCTGACCGAGGGCGACCAGCTGCTCCCGCTGGACCTTGCCGAAGGCGCCCACCTCGCGCTGCTGCGCGCACACCTGGACACCAGCAACTCGGCCACCTTGACCGAAACCGTCTCGGACGGCGGGTGGTGCGAAGGACGGGCCCACGAGATCATCGCCCCGATGACGGCCGCGCGCGCACCCCAGTGGCCGACGGTCCCGCCCGTGACCGCTGACCGGCTCCTCACCCGCGACCACGGGTACCTGCCGGGAACCGCTCCGTGGCTGCTGGTCACGCTGTACGGGCACCCCGACCGGCAACCCGAGTTCCTTGCCCGCCACCTTCCCGTGCTCCTCGGCCAGTGGGACAAGCCGCCGACGTGGTGGTACATGCGCTACCGCGACCCCCGATCGCATCTGCGCCTCCGCATCGCGGTCCCCGATCCGCAGGACTTCGCCCCCGCCGCGCAACGTGTGAGTGCGTGGGCGGCCGGACTGCGCCGCGCCGGACTGCTGGCCGACATGAAGTTCGCCACCTCCTACCCCGAGACCGGCCGGTGGGGCACCGGGCCGCTGATGAGCCTGGCCGAAGACGTCTTCGCCGCAGACTCCCGCGCCCTGGCCGTCCAGTTCGCCCAGAACGAACGCCCCCACCAACAGGCCCTCACCGCAGCGAACTTCGTCGCGCTCGCTGCCGCCTTCACCGGCAGCACAGCAGGCGGCATGAGCTGGCTGATCACCCACGGCAGGATCACCGGCCCGCGCCCCTTGGACCGCACGGTGCTCGGCGACGCCGTACGCTTTGCCGATCCGACCGGCGACTGGGCCGCCCTGCGCGCGGCCCCCGGCGGCGCGGCCATAGCTACCGCCTGGAACGAGCGTGCCGAGGTCATCTCCCGCTACCGGGAGCGGCTGAACGACGCCGCGGGCATGGACCCGAACCTAGTCCTCGACTCCCTGCTGCACGCCCACCACATCCGCGCCGCCGGCATCGACAAAGACGACGAGCGCATGTGCATACGGCTGGCCCACGCCGCCGCAATGGCCTGGACTCACCGAGGAGATGACCATGGACCTGCGTGAAAGCGCACGGGTCGCCGCCGACACGATCGCGGAGCGGCTGGCCTCGCCGCAGGACGTACGGACGTTCCACCACCGCCAGGGCTGGTGGCCGCAGTCCCTCGCGCACGGCGCCGTGGGCGTGGCGCTGCTGCACATCGAACGAGCCCGCACGGACCAGGGGCCGTGGCAACGTGCCCACGACTGGCTTGCTTGCGCCGCAGCAGAGCCCGCCGTCGGGGGCCCCGACAGCCACCTCTACTACGGGGCGCCCGCCCTCGCCTTCGCGCTGCAGGCCGCCGCCGACCGGCCCGGACGCTACGCCCGTGCCCTGAACACCCTCGACCAGTACGTCACGACGGCGATCCGTGACCGGCTGGACAGCGCCCACGCACGCATCGACCGCGGCGAGACGCCCGCGCTGGCCGAGTTCGACGCGATCCGGGGCCTGAGCGGGATGGGCGCCCTCCTGCTGCACCGCGATGTCCATACCGACCTGCTTCGGGAGATCCTGGCGTACCTGGTCCGGCTGACCGAGCCGGTCAAACACGACGGCGAACTCTTACCCGGCTGGTGGAGCCACCTCGCTCCCTCCGGCGAAGCCTCCCCGGACTATCCGGCAGGGCACGCCAACAACGGCGTTGCCCACGGCATCGGCGGCCCCCTGGCCGTGCTCTCCCTGGCCGAACGCCACGGCGTCACTGTGGAAGGCCACCGCGAGGCGATCACCGGGATCTTGGCCTGGCTCGACCAGTGGCAGCAGGACGGTCCCGCTGGTCCGTGGTGGCCGTACTGGATTACCCGTGAACAGCTACGGTCCGGCGTGCCCGGCCACGGGCCGTCCCGGCCGTCCTGGTGCTACGGGACAGCCGGGTTCGCTCGCAGCCAGCAACTCGCCGCCCTGGCCCTCAACGACCCGGCACGCCAATGCGTGGCCGAGACCGCCCTTCTCCGCGCGATGACGGATCCCTGCCAGCTCGACGCGACCGTGGACCTCTCCCTGTGCCACGGATTCGCGGGACTGGCGCACATCACGCAGCTCGTTGCCGCCGACGCCATCACGCCCGGCCTCGCCGAGTGCCTGCCCCGGCTCCTGGCCCCGATCACCGACACCGCGCCCGGCACGCTGGCGGACTCCCTGATCGACCCGCCCGGCGGTGGGGACATCGGGCTCCTCGAAGGTGCCGCAGGAACTGCCCTTGCCCTCCACTCCTTCCACACCGGGACGCCGTCCGCGTCCGGGTGGGACACCTGCTTCCTGATCAACTAGCCTTGAAAAGAGGGAACATGGCAGCGGACGAATGGCCGCAACGCCTCATCCGGTTCACCGACTGGAGCCGTGCGGAGACCACCGCCGTCGAGCATCTGCTCCCGTTGCTGACCGCCCAGGAGGCGGAGCTGACCCAGTGGTCGTTCCTGCGGAAGTTCCCCTGGTGGCGGTTGCGGTACCGCCCCGTAGGCCCGGACTCCGCTGAGGAACTGGACGCTGCCCTGGACGAGCTGGTCGCTGCCGGCGTCCTCGCCTCCTGGACGCGGGGCATCTACGAGCCGGAAGAGACGGCCTTCGGCGGTCCGGCCGCCATGGAGATGGCGCACACCCTGTTCCACCACGACAGCCGCCACCTGCTGAACCAGCTGGCTCGCGAGCAGGGCGCGAGCGGCCCCGGGCTCGGACGCCGCGAGCTGGGGATCCTCCTGCTCAGCGTGGCGATGCGCGCAGCGGGACTCGACTGGTACGAGCAGGGCGACGTCTGGGTGAGGATCGCAGCCGAACGCCCCGGCGACGAAATCCGCGGTCCGCAACAGAACAGGGCCGCCGTTCACCGGCTGATGACGGTCGACGTCAGCACCACCAGCCGCAGCGTCACCTCGGGCCGACTCGCGCCGCTGGCCGAGTGGATAGCCACGTTCGAGTGGTTCGGCCAGCAGCTCGCAGACCTCAACCGTCAGGGCCGCCTGGAACGAGGACTGCGGGCCGTGATCGCCCACCACGGCATCTTCCACTGGAATCGTCTGGGCCTACCTGCGGAGGACCAGCACACCTTGTCAACACTCGCGAAAGAGGTAGTCATGGGAACGAGCGACAACGCCGCGTCCACCCGAACTGAGGGCGCGCCGAGCACTACGGTCAACGGGGTGAACAGTGACACCATCGAAGCCAGCACCGCCGACCGCCTGCGCACCCAGCTGATCGACCATCTGGTCCAGAAGGGATACGTGCGTACGCCACGCGTGGAGGAAGCCATGCGGACGGTTCCCCGCCATCTCTTCGTCCCGAACGCCCCGCTGGAGAAGGCATACGGGAACGCCCCCGTGAACACCAAGCTCGACGAGTCCGGCGTCTCCATCAGCTGCGCCTCCCAGCCCGACATCGTCGGCATGATGCTGGAGCAGCTGGACGTCGAGCCCGGCCAGAAGATCCTTGAGCTGGGCGCGGGCACCGGCTTCAACGCCGGTCTCCTCGGCTACCTCGTCGGGGAGAAGGGGCACGTCACCACGATCGACGTGGACGAGGACATCGTGGACGGGGCCCGTGCCGGACTGGCCGCCGCCGGCATCCACAACGTGGAAGTGATCCTCGGAGACGGCGCGGTAGGCCACGCCCCCAACGCGCCGTACGACCGCATCGAAGCCACCGTCGGCGCCCACGCAGTGCCCCACGCCTGGCTCGAACAGCTCGCCCCCGGCGGACGGCTCCTCACCCCGCTGCGCCTGCGCGGCAGCGTCTCGCGTTCGATCGCCTTCGAGCACCAGGACGGCGCCTGGCGCAGCGTCGGCAGCCAGATGAACACGTTCATGCCGCTCCGCCAGGGCATCGCCGACGACCCGCGCGTCTTCGTTCCCCTGGACCCCGACAACACCGTCACCCTCGTCACCAACGGAGATCAGAAGGTCGACGCGGACGCCCTGAGCGACATCTTCCGCAAGCCGCGCGCCGAGGCGTGGACGGGCGTCAACTTCCGGGGCCCGGAGTCGGCGGAGTACCTGGAACTGTGGCTCGCCTGCGCCATGCCCAACGGCCTGAGCCGGATGCCCGCCAAGGACGAGGCCATCAAGAAGGGTCTGGTCACCGCGCCCTACCCCTCCTCCACCGCCGTCTTCGAGGGCGACACCCTCACCTACCTCACGCGGCGTCCGGCCGCCGAGAAGGCCCCCGACGGCGCCACCCTGTACGAATTCGGCGTCATCGGCCACGGCCCCGACGGCAAGGCACTCGCCGAAGATGTCGCCGACCAGATCCGAGCCTGGGACCGTGACTTCCGGGCGCTCGAAGTCGGGTTCGAGATCCAGCCTCTCGACACGGCGCCGCCCGCGACGAAGCCCGGTCGCTTCGCCTTCGACAACGAGCTGAACCGCATCGTCATCGAATGGCAGTGACATGGACGTCAGCCAGATAGCGCAGCGGTTCCCGCTCGTCGCCCGTCCACGCCCGGCCTGCCCGCCCCTCGCCGATCGGGTCCGAGAGATCAGCGACCTCGCTCGCGCCGCCCAGCGCGAGGACAATGTGAACTCCGCGACCGTCGCCCTGAACAAGGCGGCGCTGATCGCGAGCGACTGCGGCATGCCGGACCTGGCGCGCGCTCTGTGCTGGCGTCACGCCGAGGTCTTCCTGCGCGCTCAACCCCTGAGCGCGCAGGAAGCCCGGTATGCCCTGGAGCCCCTGGTCAACCTGGCCCGGCTGCGTATCCGCGACAGGGACGGGCACGGCGCGTACGTCCTGCTCGACGCCTTGAACCGAGCGGTGAGATCGAAGGAGGAAGCGGTCATCGACGGCCGCCCCATGTCCTTCCAGCACCTCACACAGTCGGCGGCCGACCACCAGACGGTGCGCCAGTGGCTGTGGACTGTCCTCCTCGGTGACGGAACCCGCGCCCTCGTCGCCGCCGGACAATGGGACCGCGCACGGGCACACGGCGAGCAGCACCGCGGCGTAGGCCAGCGTCTCTTCGACGGGCGTCAAGTAGAAGTGCTCGTCCGCTGCCTCGGCGGGCAACCCAGCGAAGCACTGAAATTCCTGAACGAGAGCACCCTGTCCGAGAACTGGGAACACCCGGTCGCTGCGTGCCTCGCAGTGCTCTGCCTCACCGCAGCCGGAGAACGCCCCGTCGGCCCCGTCGGGACCATGGTGAAGCACTACCTGGCCCTCGACGCGGCCCCGGAGCTTGCCGTCTTCCGCTGCCGGGTCGGACTGGCCGTGCTTGACCTCTCCCCACGTACCCGGCAGGCCGCAGCGTTGAGCCGCCTCACCCACGAGGCAACGACGTACGGGGACGGATACGTCGCGCGTGATGTCCTCGCTCACCCCGTGTGCCGCGATGAGATGAGCCGCGACGAGCTCGGCACGCTGTCGGCCGCCGTCGCCTCGGCCGGCCTCGGTCAAGGGCACATCCCCGCACCCCTGGAGCAAAACCTCCTGGACGCCGTCACGGTCAGCGCGGGCGTAACGGAACGACACCTGACTCAGCGGCTCCCTGCCGACTCATGACGATCCCCTCGGTCTGTCCGACACCGGCCATAGCGTCGGGCGAATGGAACACCACGACAACTCCCAGCACCACGTACAGATCACCGCTCACGGAGGCAAGGCCGACGTCGAGATCGACGGCAAGCCGGTGGACCCGCGCGCCGTCAAGGCGTACTCCGTCACCCATTTCGCGGGCGAACGGCCGGAGGTCCTGCTGCACGTCGCAGACCGCGGCGACACCCAGTGGTCCGGGATGGCCCGCGTCGCGGTCGCCGACCTCCCCGACCCCGGCCCCGCCGCGGCCGTGTTCCTTGAGGCGATCGATCCGGAGACATTGGAGCGTGCGACGCTGGCCCGCCCCGATCTCGGAACCGAGCCGAACTCGCTGACGAAGGCGATGCTCACCCAGCTCGGGGAGTGGGCACGTGGCCTTTGACGTGGACGGTGCGCGCCGCGTTGTCGACCGCATCATGGATGACCAGCTGGAGGTATGGCGGGATAGCGCGGGCCGTACGGATGATGTGCTGGACGAGACCACGGGCAGACTCGTGCAGCCTGCGCCCGATGAGGAGCTGGTCTGGGACGGACTCGGCGCGGTGATGCCGATCAGCCGACCTGCCATCACACAGCCGGTCGGGGGATCGCTCGCCGTCGAACCGCCGACCACCGACTATCAAGCGGTGCTGCCGGTCAGCGTCCCGCCGCTGCGCCGCGACGACGTGATCCGCGTCGCCGGATCCATCCGCCCCGAAGGCCCACGCGATCCGCAGCTGGTGGGCCGCCGCTTCCGTGTCTCCGACGAAGCCGTGGGCACCTACAGCGTGGTGCGCATCGTCCGAGTCCAGGTGATCGACTGATGGCCACGGCCAACCCGCACCCCAACGCCCACCCGGACGCCACTGCCTTCCGCGACCCGATCGCGCTGGCCGCCGCACTGGCCCGGATGGGCCCGGCGGCCCGCGCCCGCACTCGGACGATCACCCGGCACTACGCCATGCTGCTGCGGGTCCGCATCCAGCGGAACGCGAGCGGCAGGCCGGGCCCGAACGTGATCACCGGGCAGTACCGCGCCTCGTGGGACGTGCGGATGCGCACCGGCGGCGGCGAGGTCACCGCCGAGGTGTTCTCCGATGCACCGCAGGCGAGGCGACTGGAGTACGGGTTCGTGGGCGTGGACTCGATCGGACGGCACTACCGGCAGCCACCGTTCCCGCACGTCGAGCCCGCGTTCCGACAGACCGAACCGGCGTTCATCCAGGCGCTGGCGGACGGGGTCCTGCCGTGACCGCCCGGCTCCCCGTCACCCGGGCACTCGCCGCATTGGTCGAGCACACCACTGGCCGCCCGTGCGGCGTCGGTGAACTCCCGCGCGTGCAGAAGACGTCAGGCTGGGAACCCGCAGCCGCCCCCTACACGATCCTCGACTCGCTGCCCGCCGAGTTCAGTGGCCCGCCCCTGTGGGACTGGCACGCGGACGCGGCCTGGTCCTACCAAGTCACCTCGGTCGGGGAACGGGGCGATCAGGTGGAGTGGCTGGCCGACCGTGTACGCGCCGGCGTCGTCGGCCGGAGCGACGGCCTCTGGACCCATGACCTGTATGTTGCCCAATTCCGCGTCATAGACCGCGAGCTGACCTACGACGCTGGAGGAGAGCCCTCCGTGACGGCGGCAGGCGCTATCGTGTCCTACGTGCAGCGGTTCACGATCACCGTGACCCCTGCCTGAAGAAACGTTTTATCTCATCCTCACCGCGGAGGCCCGCGCGGACGCTAGGCCCCAGGCCAGGCGAACCCCCTTTGAACCTCAAGGGGCAGGGCCTCGGCACGGGACGCTGCCCCAGAAGTGGGAGCGGACCTGTGTCCACGAGCACGAAGAAGACCCAGACCCGATTTCTGCGGCGCGGCATCTCCAAGATCCTCTGGGTGAAGGATCTGGGTGACCCGAAGTACCCCAGCCGCCGGGAGATCAACGGCGCCTACGGCCTGACCGATGCCGTCTCGGACATCGAGGGCTGGGCGCTGGAGAACGACCCCATCGAGACCCCCGACATGGGCTCGACCTTCAACTCCTCGATCCCAGGCAACGACAAGGCCGACAAGTCCAGCCTGACCTTCTACGAGGACCGGTTCTCCGACGCGATCGAGCAGCAGCTCACCAAGGGCGCGAAGGGCTACGTCGTCCTGCTGCGCAAGGGGGACCTTCCCGGTTCCCGCTCCGTGGACGTCTTCCCCGTACAGGTCGCCACCCGCGCCGCGACCTACTCGACCGGCAACGAAGCGGCCAAGTTCAAGGTCGACTTCACGATCACCGACGAGCCGTCGCTCGACCGCCCCGTGCCGCAGGCACAGCACCGCCCGCTGCCGGACGAGGACTGCGACGAGGGCCACGAGCACGGGCACGGCCACCACGACCACGACGGTGACCACCTCGATGTGACCGTGGTCAGCACCACCAAGACCAAGACCGAGGCCACGGTCAGCGAGCACGACGCTGACGAGGGCTGATCATGTCGCGCCCCGCACAGGCCAAGCGCCCGTCCCCCTCCGCCGCACCGGTGGAGGGGGCGTGGTCGGCCAAGATGGATCGCCTGCGTCGCCGAGCCCGGCCGCAGAACCGGCTCCGCGTCTGCGACGCCGACGACCTGCGCCAGAGGTACGAAGAGGCCGAGCAGACAGCCCGCCGCGCACGGTTCGTCGCCGAGGCCAACCCAGGTGACGAGCTGGCCGCCCGCCAGGCTGCCGACGCCGACGCCGCGAGGGACACCGCCCGCGAGGAGCTGGACGCGGTCTCAGAGTTCCTGACCTTTCGCGCCCTGCCGCGGCCGGTGCTGGAGGAGCTGATCTCCGAGCACCCGCCCACCGAACAGCAGGCGGAGGAGGGGGCGATCTTCAACGCCGACACCTTCCCCGCCGCCCTGGTCTCCGCGGCCTCCGTGGACGGCATGAGCCGTGAGGACGCCGAGGAGCTGCTGAACGGCTGGTCGGCGCCAGACGCGAACGCCCTGTGGGACGCGGCCTGGCAGATCCAGCAGGAAAGCCGGGTCGAGCTGGGAAAAGGTTGAGCCGTGATGCCGGCCTGCGCGCCGAACTGGAGCTGTGTGAGCGGTTCCAGATCCCGCACTCGCAGCTCCTGGGCGGCGACGGCCGCTGGTCCGACCTCGACCGGGCCAAGGCGCTGGCCTGGGCGGAGTGGCAGCGGGCGGTGTGCCCGGAGTGCCGCACCCGGCTGGAGGAGTGGGACCGCGAACGCGGAGGCGATCCCCACGCCTACGTCACCGACACCCTGCGCTGCCCCGGCTGCGAGCTGATCGAGCAGGAACGCGACCACGTCCCCCAGGACCGGTCCGGCTACGGCGTGAAGATCCAGCTCCTGCCGCGCGAGCAGTACGAGCCGCATCCCTGATCAACCCCCGCATCATGTAAGGAGGCCGCCGCGGTGGCCGGGTTCACCCTCACGGTCGCGATGCGCGCCGAGGTCCGCGACCTGATCGCGGGAACCCGGGCTGCCTCCGCGCAGATGCGGACCCTGGGGGAGCGGACCGATGCGGCGAACCGGTCCCTGGCCCGGCTCGACGCCAACGGGGCACGCCTCGCGAGCCAGTTCACCGCACTGAACCGGTCCACGCGCGCTGCCGTCGGCGAGCTGAACCGGATCTCCGCCCGCGCCGCAGCTGCCCGCGCCAGCCTGCGCGCGGCCGGGGACGACGGGGCCCGATCCATGACCCGGCTCCAGCGCGTCACGGCCGGCGCGGGCAGGCGGGGCCTGTCCGCGACCAGCATGCTCGCCGGTGGCGGCCTGCTGCTCGGCGCGGGCGAGATGATCCAGGAAGGCAACCGCTACCAGAAGCAGATGAATCTGTTCCGGGCGGTCACCTCGGCCACCGCCTCACAGATGAAGCGCGCCTCGTCCGTGGCGCAGGAACTCGGCAACGACCTGACGCTGCCCGGCTCGACGGCGGCCGACGCCGCCGAGGGCATGGTCGAGCTGAGCAAAGCCGGTTTCAAAGCTGACCAGTCCATCGACGCGGTGCGGGCCTCGCTCCAGCTTGCCTCGGCGGCTGACGTCAACGCAGCCACGTCGGCAAAGTATTTGGGCGACGTCATGGACCAATTCGGTCTCGGCGCTGATCAGTCGTCCCGCGCCGCAGACACCTTGGCCGCCACCGCCAACAGCGCCTCCGGCTCCATCACCGACATCTACTACTCGATGCGGTATGCGGGGCCGGTCGCCCACGCGCTCGGGGTCTCCCTCCAGGACACGGCCGCCGCGGTCGGCATGCTCGGCAAGAGCGGCATCCTCGGGCAGACGGCCGGTACGAGCTTGCGCGGGATGTTCGCCAATCTCGCCGCGCCGACGCCCCAGATGAAGGGTGCCCTCAAGGACCTGGGGATCGAGGCATGGGACGCCCAGGGGCGTTTCCGGGGCCTGCGCACGGTCATTGACGGGCTGTCGAAGGCCGAACACTCCATGTCCCAGAAGGACTTCGCGGCCGGAGTGACCCGAGCGTTCGGGAAGCCCGCGCTCAGTGGCGCGGTGGCCCTCGCTCACCAGGGCACCGCGTCCTTCGACGCCCTGTCGATGGCCGTACGGCAGACCGGCGCCGCCGCCTCGATCACCGCTTCGCGCGGCCAGGGCCTCACTGGCGCGATGACGCAGCTGCGCACCCAGGCCCGCCAGACCGGTCTCGCCCTGTACCAGGGCATGGCACCCGGCCTGGAGTGGGTGACCCGGCTGCTGACGCGCGGCATGGCCGGTGCCACGCCGTACCTGACCACGGCTTTGGAGTACGGACGCAACCTCGCCGTGCTGTACGGGCCCGAGCTGAAGGCCAAGACGAGCGCAGGGCTCGGCGGGCTCATCGATGAGGCGAAGGCCCTGATCGCCCCGCTGAAGGAGCTGGGCGAACACACCCTGGCCACCGGCCTGAACCTGCTGATCAACGCGGGCCGCACGCTCGGCGTCGTCCTTGGCCATGCAGCCGACGGCGCAGAGCCGATCCTGAAGGCACTGTCCGGAATCGGAAAGGACGGCGGCGCCGCAGCCGGCACGCTCGACATCATCGCGACCGTCGCCAACCTGGCCATGGACGCAGTCTCCGGCCTGTCCGCCGTCCTGGTCCCCATCGGCCACATGGTCGGCACTCTCGTCAGCGCCTTCGGCGCGCTACCCGCGCCCATCCAGTCCGCTGCCCTGGCCATGCTGCTGTTCCGCCGCGCGCAGCCGGGCCTGACCAGCCTCGCCAACACCCTCACCGGCCCCGTGCGCAGCGGCTTCGCCAGCTTCAACCAGCAGATGCGGGTGCAGCAGTCCTTGGCTGCCACGTCCGGCGTCGCCCTGTCCCGGTACGGAGCGGCGTGGGCCGCTGTTCAGGCGCGCGTCGGGTTCCTCGGCAACATGACCAGCGCGTTCCGCAGCGCGAACGGAGCCGGGGTCACGTTCACCGGCACCTTGAACGGAGTGGGCAGGGCCGCCGGATCGGGACTGCGCTCGGCGCTCGGCGGCGTGACCAATGCCCTGGGCGGCCCGTTCGGCGTCGTCATGGCGGGCGTGTCGGTTGGCCTGGGGCTGCTCGCCGCCCGCCAGCAGAAGGCAGCGCAAGCCGCAGCCGAACACCAGCAGCGGATATCCACGCTGACCTCCGCGCTGCGCGAGTCCGGCGGGCAGATCAACAGCAACGTGCGCAGCGCGGCGGCCCAGTCACTGCTGGACACGAAGACGGAACAGGGCCAGCTCACCAAGGTCATGGAGCAGGCCGGGGTGCCGCTCTCCTCGCTCACCGACGCGTATCTGGGGCAGGGCACCTCGCTGGACGCGCTGCAGAAGCAGCTCCAGGCCACCGCCGACAAGCACAAGGTGTGGAAGGACCTCGCCGGAGGCAAGGCGACCGTCCGCGACTACTCCGACGTCGGCCAGCAGTACAAAGACGCCGCCGATGCCCTCGGGTCGGTGAAGGGCGAGATGGCCGGGGCGGTGAAGAACGCCAAGGAGCTGGCGCAGGCGACGAAGGGCGCGGGGGATGGCACGTCGGCGTATGACCGGCTGAAGGCGGCCGTGGGCGGCCTGGCCGATCAGACCGCCGACGCCGACACCCGCACCCGTTCCCTGAAGTCGGCGCTCGACCTGCTGTCGGGCGGCCAGATCTCCCTCCAGGCCGCCGAGGCCAAGGTCAACTCTGCCGTCCTCGACGCCCAGGAGGGCAGCAAGAACGTCAACCGCGGCCAGGGCTACGGCGGCAAGCAGCTCGTCAACCAGGACAAGACCCTCAACACCACGAGCCGCAACGGCCAGCAGCTCTACACCCAGCTCACCGCCCTGTCCGACGCGGCGGCCGACGCTTCCGTTGCGACATTCGACCTGGCCCAACGCAACGGCGAGACCCTGCCGGCCGCATTGGCGAAGGCTCGCGAGCAGATGAGCCGCGCCCGCACCGAAGCGATCCGGGCAGCCCAAGGCTACGGACTGACCAAGACCGAGGCCGAGGGCGTCGCGGACAGCCTGGGACTGCTGCCCTCGAAGGTGTCCCTGCTGCTCCAGACGAAGGGCATGGACAGCACCCTGGCGAACCTCATCGCTGTGCAGAGCGAGTTCCAGCGGCTCCCGAAGGCCAAGACGATCAAGGTCGATTCGCTGTCCGACGGGGCGCAGAAGAAGCTCCGCGACCTCGGGTTCACCGTCAAGACGGTGCCGGGCACCCGGCAAATCACGATCACCGCGCCGACCGCGGGTGCGAAGAAGAACCTCGACACCCTGATCGACAAGCTCGGCCGGACCCCCAGCAGCAAGAACGTGAAGGTGTCCGCGCCCACTGCCGCCGCAATCGCGAGCCTGGAGGCGGTCCAGGCGAAGATCCGCGCGACGCCGGGAGCAAAGTCCGTCGTCGTACGGGCTCCCACGGCTGAGGCGCGCAAGCAACTGGAGGCGCTGGGTTTCCGGATCGAGCAGGTACCTGGATCGAAGGACGTGAAGGTCACGGTGCCCACGGGCGGTCCGCGCAAGGCGGCGGACTCCATCCAGCAGCGCATCGACGCCCTGCGCGGCAAGGAGGTGACGGTCACCACTCGGCACGTGACGATCTTCGATCAGCTCGCCGAGACGAACAACAACATCGCGGACGCCATCCAGAAGCAGGCCGACGCCCAGGCACGCGCCGCCAAGAAGCACGCCGACGGCGCGGTTGTCGACTACTTCGCGGACGGCGGCATCACTGGCGCACCGCGCCGGGAGAATCACGTCGCTCAGATCGCACCGGCCGGAAGCTACCGCATCTGGGGGGAGCGGGAGACGGGCGGAGAGGCATACGTGCCTCTTGCCGCCTCTAAGCGTGACCGCAGCAAGGCGATCGTGGAGACGGTGGTCGACCGGTTCGGCGGCCAGGTCGAGTGGTACGCCAACGGCGGCATTCGAGGCTCCCGCACCCGCGATTACAACCCGCTGCTCGCCAGCTCCTTCAAGCAGGCCCGCAGCGTCGAGGCCATGGCGGGCGTCGTGCGTTCCTTCGACCTGCGCACCGGCACCGACCACGCCCGCACCCGGGTGGTGGATGCCCGCGCCGGCGGCCGGGTCCAGGTCGTCGTCGTGCGCGAGCAGCAGCCGCTGATCGGCTCCATGCCGGTCACCGTCACCGACAGCGCCGCCACCCCTGAGCAGATCGGCAACGAGATGATGCGCACCCTGCGCAACGCGCAGCGGGGCGGGAGAGTGTGATGACCACAGCACCGAACAAGACCAGCCGCCCCGAACTGGCCCCGTGGCAATACGAGATCGGCGGCGTCGTCCTGGGCACCGGCAGCTACGTCCCGGTCGGCAACGTCGAAGGACTTGGCGCACCCGCCACCCGGCCGCAGGACGCCGACAACCCCAACAGTGACGGCACGTCCCCGGGCCGGGACTTCTACGGCCCGCGCCCCCTGCGCTTCGAGGCGGGCATCAAGACACCCGGCGACCCGGTCAAGGCCGCCGACATCCTCGCCCGGCTGGAGCGGGCCCTGGACGCCCCCGACGCCCGCACCAACCCTGACGGCCGCCACATCCTGCGCGGCCGGTGGCCCGGACACACAACGCGGCGGATGTACGGGCGGCTTCGCCGTGCCGAGGCCAGCAGCACCACCACCGCGGTGCACGGGTGGATACCGATGGATATCGAGTTCGTCGGCCTGGACAGCCCGCGCTGGTACGACGACGAGCTGTCGAAGCTGACGCTCGGCCTCGACCAGGCCGCCCGCGGCGACGGCGCGGACCGCACGGTCGATGAAGCGATGGGCCGCCCCGCCGCGTGCCCTCGCCCGCACGACGCGGAGCACCGCCCCGCCGACGACCGCCCCGGCTGGGTTACCAACTCCGGCGACGTGCCGACGTACCCGAGCTTGCGCGTGCACGGCCCCGTCGCCGGCCCGCGGATCTGGAACACCGTCACCGGCCGCGTGCTCGAACTCGACCTGTCGCTGCGCGAGGGCGAGTGGGTGGAGATGGAGACCCGGCCCGGCACCTGCTGGGCGCTGCGCAACGGCACCGTCAACGTCGCAGGCGCCCTCAGCCCCGCCTCCCGTCTCGACCTGTTCACCCTCCCGCCCGGACGGTCCGAGATCGCCTGGAGCGCGAACGACCCCTCCGGCACCGCGCGCCTCGAGGTGGCGTGGCGGTCCGCGTACACCACCTTGTGAACGGAGAGCACTCGTGACGCTGCAACCCCCGATGATGGTGCGCGGGGCCGACCACTCTGCCCGCGCGATGCGCCTGATGATCCGCGACCTGGCCCGAGGCCGGCAGGGTGTCGCGGGCGGTGAGGATCTGAAGGTCCGCCCCCTGGAGACCCCCGGCTCCGGCGTTCGCGTCGGCGACGGCTCCGCTCTGATCCACGGTGCCCGGCCGTGGCAAGGGGCCTACACCCAGTCCAACATCGGCGACACCGTGGTCGACGTGCCGCCCACCGGGGCGTTCGCCCGCACCGACCTGCTCGTGCTGCGCATCGAGGATCCGGAGTTCGAGGGGGACCGCGACCCGGGCCGTCAGGAGATCGGCTACTTCCACCTCCTCCAGAACATCGACTCGCAGGACTCAGCCGTGCTGCGGGAGATGACGGCGATCCCGCTGGCCCGCCTCACCATCCCCCGGAACACCGCGACGATCACCGCCGAGATGATCACCGATCTGCGTCGGCTGGCCAACCCGCGCACCGAGCGCACGCTGCGCACCGTGCACCCCCAGTCCACGGAGAAGGTGCCCGGCAAACACGGCCAGTGGGCGGCCTGGCCCAAGGAAGCCGCCTGGGACATCGACATCCCGGCATGGGCGACGACCGCCGCCATCGTCGTCACCCTCTCCGGCCTGCGCGCCGAGGCCGGATCCGTCTACGCCGAACTGCGCACCCGGCTCGGCGAGAGCGCCGCGAAGCCGACCGTCGTGGACGACGACGGAACCACCACCCGCCGCTCCACGGTGACCCTGGCCGACACGCTCGCCGTACCGCCCGCCTACCGGGGCACCCGCCAGCACCTGGCAGTCCAGATCAACCAGAGCGACAAGTACGGAGACGGCGATCTGACCGTCGCCACGGGTACGACGGTCACCCTCGACGTCGCCTTCACAGAAGGGCCCGCGTGACGATGGCCGACTACCGCTACATCGTCGCGCGGGCCGCGACCGGGGAGGTCCTGCACTGGAACCTGCCGCTGAGCGAAGTCGAGTACGGCCCGGAGATATCCGGTCCCGGCTCGCTGAAGGGGACCCTGCCCACATCCTTCCGCCGCTCGCTCAGCGCCATGCTCGACGCCGGGGACACGGTGCTCCTGGTCGAGCGCAACGCCCGCCTGAACTGGGGCGGGCTGCTGTGGCGCGCCGAGCCGGAGGGCAACACCCTTCCCGTAGAAGCCTCCGGATTCGGCAGCTACCTCCACCGCCGCTTCGACCTGCACGGCAACCTCGACGGCCGCGGCCCGTACATCGAAGCCGACCCGTGCCAGGTCATCCGCGACGTGTGGGCCTACGCGCAGGCCCAACCGGACGGCGACCTCGGCGTGAGCGTGGACGACACGAAATCGAAGGCGAAGACCGGCACCGCGAAGGACCCCTACACCACCTCCAAGACCGACCCGCGCAACCTCGGCGAGATGGTGGACGAGATGGCCAAGATCGATGACGGCATGGAGTGGTCGGAGACCGTGGCCTGGCGCGGGCGGCGCGCCGAGCGGCGCATCATCCTCGGCGCACCGCGCCTGGGCCGGCGGCGCGAGGACCTGACGTTCACCACCGGCGCGAACGTGGTCGGCACCCCGCACGTCATCAAAGACGCCGACTCCTACGCCCAGTGGGTCGTCGGGCTCGGCGCGGGCGAGGGCAAGAAGCGCAAGGTCGTCGTGGACGGAGAACGCAACGGTCGCCTGCGCCTGGAACACCGGCTGGAGACGAGTGAGAAGGACGAGGCGAAGCTGAAGCAGCGGACCCGCCGCGAGAGGCTGGCCCGCCAGATCCTGCCGTCGCTGACCGAGCTGGAGATCATCGACCACCCTGCGGCCCCGGTCGACGCACTGCGTATCGGGGACGACGTACGCATCCGCCTGTTCGAGCCACACACCGAGTACGACGGATGGTGCCGGATCGTCGGCTGGAGCGTGCGGCCCGGCGAAGGCGAGACGGCTGAGCGCGTGACGCTGAAGCTGGAGCGCACCAATAAGCCCGAGGACGAGACGGGCGAGGAAGGAGACGGGCAGTAATGCCGGACACGATCGCCGATCTCGGCCGCCGACTGGCCCGGCTGGAGAAGCGGGTCACCACCCTGGAGCGCGCCAGCCGCGCACCGTACCCGCAATGGCGCAACCTGCCGCTGACCGGCGAGGCCACCGTCCCCGACCCGGAACAGCCACCGCAGTTGCGGGCAAACCCCTGGGAGACGACGGAACTGTGCGGACGCATCGGGCTCACCGGCGGGCGGGCAGCCGACGAACAGCTGATCGCGCTGCTGCCCGAGGGCTACTGGCCAGAGGCGCCCCGCACGGTCGACGTGGCCTCCGATGCCGCGCGCCGCGCCCTCCAGCTCGACATCGACCCCAAGGGCCTGGTGCGGCTGCGTGTTCAAGGGGGCGGCAGCGTACGCGTGAGTTGGATCAGCCTGGATGGCACGTCGTTCAGGACCGACCGCGACGACTGATGACCGGCCCCGTGCTCCGGCCACTGGCCGGAGCACCGCAGGTAGCATGACACCCGGGTGACCCTCCACCCGCTTCGCACTCCCGAGGGACCGGACCGCCCAGGCGGCCACGGCCGACTGCCATCCGGCGCAGGGGAGAAGGACGGAGCGCGTGGCTACACCGCTGAGCGCGGACAGGTTCCTGTCCGTGCTGAAAGGCGCCGGGCTCGGCGTGGTCGAGCACGGCACATGGCGCACCCACAACCGCAACACCCACGGCAACTGGGGCCCGCTGAACGGGGTGATGATCCACCACACGGGCCCGTATTCGTCTGAGTCCGACATGGTGGAGCTGTGCCGCGTCGGCTACCAGGACCTCCCCGGCCCTTTGTGCCATGGGGTGATCGACCGGTCCGGGACGATTCACCTGGTCGGCTACGGCCGGACCAATCACGCCGGGATGGGCGACACGGACGTCCTGCTCGCTGTCATCGCGGAGAAGAACAAGCTTCCGCGTGCCAACGAGGAGGACACAGACGGCAACCGGCACTTCTACGGCTTCGAGTGCATCAACACCGGTAACCAGCCGTGGCCTTCGGCGCAGCTGGACGCGATGGCGCGAGCTGCCGCGGCAGTGTGCCGTGCGCATGGGTGGAACGAGCACAGCGTCATCGGCCACAAGGAGTGGAAGCCGTCGAAGCCGGACCCGAGTGGCATCGACATGGACGACTTCCGCGCCCGGGTCGCCCAGCACCTCAAGAGTGGCGGCAAGCCGAAGACCGACCCGAAGCCGAAGCCTGAGCCGAAGCCCAAGCCGGAACCGAAGCCGACGCCCACCCCGACCCCCAAGCCTGCGCCGACACCGAAGTTCGCGGCCTACCCGGGCCCGCAGTTCTTCCACGAGGGGCGCTCCTCGCCGGTGATCGCCGCGATGGCGAAGCGGCTGATCGCCGAGGGCTGCGACTCCTACGACACGGCGCCCGGACCGGTGTGGAACGAAGCGCACCGGCGGTCCTACGCGGCCTACCAGATCAAGCGCGGCCACCACGGCGCCGACGCCGACGGCATCCCTGGGCCCGAGACCTGGGCGGCCCTGCGCGTCCCGCACCAGGCCGGCGCCGCCGAGCAGACCCCGACCACCCAGAGCCAGGAGCACGACCCCATGCCGCAGGCCCTTGCCGATGTCGCCGAGCGCACCGTTGCCACCTACCTCCAGTCCCTGCTGGGCCTCATGGCCGCCTCCAGCACAACGGACATGGTGTCCCTGTCGGCGTGGCAGGCCGCCGCCGTCTCCGCGATACCCGCCGCGCTCAGCGCCTTGAAGTCCACCCTCGGCACCGCCCTGGGCAGGCCGGGAACGGCGTCGTGGCTGCCGGCCAAGCGCGACCCCGCCACGCCGAAATACTGACCAGCCGGTGATGAGGCAGGAGGAGGAACCCGTGCCCGAGGGACAGGTCGCTCTGGCTCTGGCGGAGCTCCGCGCGGCACTGGAGGTCGGCTTGGCTCGCATCGACGGCCAGCTCGCGCTGCTCGTCCAGCGCAGCGATCAGACGGACAAGGCCGTGGAGGAGCTGGAGGAACGGGTGAGCGCGCTGGAGAAGACGCGCTGGCCGCTGCCGACCGTCGCTGTCCTGGCCAGCATCACCGCAGTGGTCCTCACCGTCGTCAGTCTGGCCCGTTGAGAAGAACGCTCAGGTCGTCATGAGACGTTGTCCGACAGTGCACTTAGCGTGAGGGCGCACTGTTTCTGCGGCCTGGGGGTCTTGATGGACACGACGAATCTGCTTGTCACCGACTTGGAGGTGGACACCGCTCTCGCGGACCAGACGGTCCCGTCTGCCGTTCGTGTGGTGTGGCAGCTGCTGTGGGAGTCGGACGTGAGGCTGGAGGAGGTCCTGGCGCTCGATGTGCCGGACGCGGAACTGGACGACCGCTTGGTCGTCATCAGGGACGCGAAGGAGGGCGGGTTGTTCGAGGCCGGCGTCAGCTTGGCGGCTGCCGCCCTGCTCCGCGAGCTGATCGGACCGCGTACCGAAGGCCCCCTGTTCACGCTGGATGGGCGGCGGCTGACCAAGGCGAGGGTGGCCGCCGCGTTCCGCGTGGCGACGGGGGGACGCACTGTCCACGCCCTCCGGTTCACGCGGCAGGCGAAGGAACGCAGCGCGGTTCGGCTCGGCTCGGTTGCGGCTGACCGGCACGAGGGACGGACCGCGTAGCCCGCGGGTATGCACACGGCCCCCGCCGAGGCGGGGGCCGTTTGGTCCTCTTGGAGAGAAAGACCGCCGCCACCATAGCAGCGACCGCCCTGCACGCAGGCGTCCGCCTGCGGCTACGCTGCCCTCTGCATCCAGAACGGACAGCGGAGGACGGGATGAGTCGGCGCAAGCCGTATCTGGTCGGGCACCAGGAGTTCGCCGCGTTGTACCGCGTCGATCCCAAGCAGGTCGCGCAGTGGCTGGCCCCGAGCCGTGGCAGCGTGCTGGACCCCTCGACCGCCGTCGTCGTCAGCGGGGTGCGGTACTGGCCGCTGGGTTTCGCGGCCGGGTGGGGCGCGACGACGGCCCGATTCCGGCAGGTCGATCTTGAGGTGAAGGCGCGCATCATCGCCGAGCAGGGCGAGGGCTGGGAGCCCTCTGACGCGGCCGAGCTGCCGCCGATCGTAGGGCAGCACGAGATCATCCAGATTTTCGACCTCCCCGCCCAGGGGACCCTGGCCACGACGATTGCCAGTGGGCGGTTTCCGGCGCCCGACTGGCTGCTGTCGGGCTCGATGCTCTGGATGCTGGAGACCGTCCTCGACGCCGCTCCGATGCTGCGCGAGAGCGCGCGGAGCCTGCCGTGGGAGGTGGACCAGGCGGTGGTCACCGCCCTGCGTGAGGGCACCTACGACGGTCCGGGCAGTCGCATCCTCACCCGTGGCCGCCATGCCCGAAAGGGCCTCTGACCTGCGCAAACACTGTACTTTGCCCCGAATTGCCAATAAGATATATGTAATCCCCTTTGCGGGGGCGGCAGTTCGAAGGAGGCAGCAGTGCAGTTCATCGTCACACCGGGCGGCGACGAGATCGCGATCATGAAGGCCGATGAGGCCCTGATCATGGAGGGGGCCCTGTCGCTGTACGTCATGAAGAACCCCAACTCGAACATCGCGATCCGCATCCTGCGGGAAGTCTCGTCGGCCAACGAGTCCCGCGAGGCGCGCATGGAGGCGGAGGCCGAGCGGGCCTGCGCCTGAACGGAGTTGAGGGCGCGAAGTCACGCCTGTTCTCGGCGGGGTTGATCATCTGACCGCCAAGCCGCAAGATAGGTGCCATTCTTGAAGTCCTCGGTCACCAGGGGGTTGGCGTGGCATCCGTCCAAGACGAGCTTCCGGGGCTGGTCATCCACACCGTGCGGCAACCGGACGGCCAGCCCGCCTCGATACAGGCCCAGTTCGAGACGTTCCACCAGCTCAACCCGTGGGTCCTTCGGGCCCTGGAGACCCTGACCGCCGACTACTTGAAGCGCGGCGCACGCCGTGTCGGCATCGGGATGCTCTTCGAGGTTCTGCGCTGGCGCTACGTCACGGCGACCGAGGGCGATGAGTTCCGCCTCAACAACAACTTCCGCAGCCGGTATGTCCGGCTGCTCATCGAGCGCCACCCCGACTGGGCGTGCGCATTCGAAGTCCGCAGCCTGCGGACCGACTGATCTCTTGGAGAGAAAGTGACCGACGAACCATCCGCCGAGCCCGCCGCCGTCGAGGGCACGGTGGTCGAAAAGAACCAGGCGGCTAGCACGGCCGTCCGGCCCAGCGCCATCGTCCTGCGGGCCGACCAAGACGAGTTCGACCACAAGCAGCTCTCGACGCTGGCCCTGATCAGTCCCGGCCTGGCCGGTGCTCCGCGCGGCCACCTGGCGATGTTCTTCCACTACTGCGTCAGGACCGGCCTCGATCCATTCGCGCGGCAGATCTACATGATCGGCCGCACCAACTGGAAGGCGGCCGACAACCCCGACGAGCCCGAGAAGACCTGGACCATCCAGACCGGGATCGACGGCTTCCGCACCGTCGCCCACCGGGCGGCAGCGAAGGCCGGGGAGTCCATCTCCTACGAGGACACCGTCTACTACGACTCCGAGGGCAACGCCCACGACGTCTGGCTGTCCAAGGCGTACCCGTCCGCCGTCAAGGTCACCGTCCTGCGCGGCACCAGCAGGTTCCCCATGATTGCCCGCTGGGATGAATTCGCCCCGACCTACTACGACCGCAAGCAGGGCACGTACGTCGTGGCCAAGATGTGGCAGCAGATGCCCGCCCACATGCTGCGCAAGTGCGCAGAGGCCGGCTCGCTGCGCATGGCCGCGCCGCAGGACCTGTCCGGTGTGTACGTGGACGAGGAGATGGAGCGCGCCGACGCCGAAGCCGTCGTGCGTGAGGCGGAGGAGGTGACCCGACGCCTGCGCGCCGCCGCCGGGCTCGAAGCGGGCGACGACGCAGCCGACGGCGCGAAGAGCGAACCCGTGGCCGAGGGCCAGGACGCGGACGCGGCGAAGCCAGAGCCGAAGAAGCGAACGCGTGCGGCGAAGAAGACACCCGCGCCTGCACCGCAGGAGGCGTCCGCCGCCGAGTCCGACGAGACGCCGGCCGCGGCGAAGCGCAAGCCGCGCAAGACCGCCGCGTCCCGCGCCGCCTCCTGACCTGACGACACCGGGTGCCGCCCGCTGTCGGCGGGCGGCACCCCATCCTCTTGGAGAACACCATGACCACCCTGGCCATCGCGCCGGAGCGGCCCGTCAGCCTGTGGCCCGCCGCCCACGCGGCGGACGCACGCCGTCCCCGCTCCCAGCAGACCAAGCTCGGCGCAAGCGACACCGTATGCGCACGCCGTGCCGGGTACCTCCTGCACGGCCGCACCCCGACCGACACCGGAGAGAAGCGCAAAGCGATCCTCGGGACCTGGCTGCACGCCGGGATACTCGACGCCGCCCGTGAGGAGTACGGCTGGCTCGTCGAGCGCCGCGTCGAGGACCAGTCGGTCCGGGGCCACATCGACGCGGTCCAGCTCGACCGCGCCACCGCCGCCCGTCTCCCGAAGCGGCTGCGCCCCACGCTCCCCGCCGAGGAGACGACCGTCGAGGACGTGAAGACCAAGAGCACCTACCAGTGGGACAGCGTTCTGCGGTACGGGGCGAGCGAGGCCGAGCTGCGGCAGGTGTACCTGTACGCCGACCTGCTCGGCACGGAGGGCTTCGCCAGCGTCCGGGGGCAGCGCCAGCTCGCCCACCTCGGACCGGTGCCGGTCGCCCGTATCCGCTTCCGGTTCATCAACCGGGACAACGGCGACGACCACGTTCAGGAGATCGCCTACGAGGCCGACCGCGCCCGCCGCGCCCGCTGGTGGGTCCAGCAAGTGCGCTCCGCCGCCTCCCCGGAGGAGCTGCCCCGCACCTTCCAGGGGCCGGGCATCTCCGCGATCTGCGACCACTGCCCGTTCCGCACCGCGTGCTGGGGGCCGATCGTCGCCGGGCACTCCCCGCAGAGCCAGCTCATCCACGACGATGCGGAGCGCGTCGAGGCGCTGGCCGAGTACGCCGAGGTCTCCGAGCAGATCAAGCCGCTCAAGGACCGGCTGAAGTTCCTGCGCGCCAAGCTCGACGGCTCCGAGCCGGGCATCTACGGCGACAACGCGCTCAAGTGGAGCGGCGGCAACCCGACCAAGGTCGATGACGTCGAGGCGATGGTCTCGATGTACCGCCGGGCGGGGCTGGAGGTGCCGATGGCGCCGGACGTGGCGGCCATGAAGGCGACGCTCAAAGAGGTGGGCATCCCGGTGCCCACCCGTCTCGACCACGACCGGCGGACCGCGGTGAGCATCAACGTCACCGCCAGCAAGAAGCCCTGACGCGCCACCGGGCGTGGGCGGGGTCGTCGTGCCCCGCCCACGCCCCGAAGCGGCGCGAGCAGGACGTGACACAGAGAGGTGCGGGTGAGCATCCAACTGATGGTGGTGGCGGCCTACTTGCCCAAGGAGGTGATCAACACCACGCAAAAGCTCGTCCTCATGAAGATCGCGGACAGCGCGGACGACCAGACGCGCGTGTCCCGGCCGGGGCTGGAGCGGATGATGGCCTGGGCCGGCGTAGGCGAGAAGCAGGTCATCACGGTCGTCACGCAGCTCGTCGGTCTCGGCCTGGTCGAGCGGGTCACGGTCGGCCGCGTGGGCCTTCGGGCCGAGTACCGGGTGTTCCCGTACGGCGTGCCGCCCATCCCGTCCACGGAGGAGCTGATCGAGCGCCGCCGGGCGGCGCAGCGTGCTCCGAAGAACCCTCGGCTGGCGCGGAAGACCCCGCGCCGTAAGCCGACGGCGGCGGCCCGCACCCAGCGGGACGTCGCCGCGCGGGAAGAGGCGCGGACGGCTGCCGAGTCCGTTCCCGAGGCAGGGTTGCCCCAGGGGAACCCTGATCCGGCCCCGGGCAGGGTTGCCGCAGGGGAACCCAGTGGGTTGCCGCAGGGAAACCGGGCGGGTTCCCCTGGGGAAACCCCTTCTCTTCCCCCTTCTTCCTCTTCTCTTCCTAACCCCCCTACCCCCACGGCTGACGCCGCAGGGGAGCCGGGTGCGGCGCCGGGAGGGCAGCAGCGGGCGAGTTGCCCGAAGCACGCCGAGCCCGTTGCGAACTGCCGGGGGTGCGGTACGAACCCCCGTGCGGGGCGCGAGGAGGCGCGGCGTGAAGCGGTCGGCCGTGAGCATCGCGACCAGCAGGACTGGCTGCGGGAGTTCTTCGCCGACCAGCAGCGCCGTGTGGCCGAGACCGACCCTGCGGCCCTGGAGATGGCCCGCCAGCGGGCGCGTGAGCTGGCCCGCATGGGGCGGGAGCGGGGGGCCAATTCCCGGCGCAGATAGGGAAGTTCGCACGATCGGCAACATTGACGCCCTGGTGTACGCCATTAAGATATAAGCATCAGTTCGGAACTGGCCGAACTCACCAACCTCTTGGAGAGCACCTTGACCGACACCCTCACCCCGGCCCCCGACGCCTATCTCGTGGTCGCCGAAGTCATCCACGGCTCGCACCTGGCTCCGCGACTCGGCGGCAACCTCTACTGCTCCGCCGAGTGCGCCGAGTACGGCGTACGGGAGCTCGTCAGCAAGCTGATCGAGGAGGAGGGCGGCAGTGGCTTCGTCCTGCCTCACGAGGGCCGCATGATCGGCTGCGTCGTCACGCCCAGCCGTCGCATGTGGTCGGTGCAGATCCTCGCCCGCAGCGAACTGCCCACCGCCTGACGGCCACTGCGCCTGAGATAGGTGCCATTTCTCAACGGCGGGCGCGCCTTCTGTGCGCCCGCCGTGCACACCCTCTTGGAGACCAGAACATGACCACCACCATCGCGGCTCTGCCCGATCACAACCGGCTCAACGACCCGCTGTGGCAGCGGCTGTTCCACAGCTACAGCCACGTCATCACCCCGCTGCGCTACGCGGGCTGGGTCACCGACATCGAGACCTGCGGCGGCGAGTTCGTCGTCCGCGCCGACCTGCGGGACGGCACGGAAGTGATCATCGCCTCCGAGGACAGCCTGCCCGCCGACCCCCATGAGGTGACCGGCTGGACGGCCATTCGCCAGGACGCCGAGGACGCGAGCAGGCACACCGTCCTGTACGACTCCACACCGAACGGACCGCAGCGCCACCACGGCACCAGCCTGATCCCGCTCATGGCCCGCATCGATGGTATCGACGTCCCCGGCCGCGCACCCCGGCTGATCGTGTCGGCCACGCACACCGCCCCCTACGGCGCGAACCACAACCAGACCGCCGGGATCGAGACCCCGGCCACCGCCGTCGCCCGCTTCGCGGAGTGGTCGTGGCGACTCACCGACCACGAGGGCTACCGCCGCGTGTGGCAGCGGCCCGAGTACGAGGGCTACCCGCTGGCGCTGTTCGAGAGCGCCGGGCACATCACCACCGTCCGCGTCACCCGCAGCAATGACTGACCCACAGCGCCGCGTGCCCCGCCCCATGGGGGGCGCGGAGACGTGATCTGGCTGCTGATCGTGTGCGCCCTCGGACTGCTGGGGTTCACCGCCCTCGGCATCGAGGACAGCCGCCACCACCGCGCGTTACGCGCCTTCGACCAGTCCTGACCCACGGCCGCCCGGCCCGCGAACCGGGCCGGGCGGCCCCACCTCTTGGAGACCTAAGACCGTGCCCCGATCCATCCACCTGCTCTGCGGAGCAGGCGGAGACGCCACCGGCCTGTTGGAAGCCGGTTTCGACCCCATCCTCGGCATCAACCACTGGCAGACCGCCGTCGACACCTTCGGGCTCAACCACCCGACCGCATCGGCGCGCTGCGCCGACATCCAGAACTACCCCATGCGCTGGCTCCCGAAGGCCCTGGTGCTGTGGGCCTCGGTCATCTGCACCGAGATCAGCCCCGCCGGCGGGAAGAAGCGACCCGACCCGGTGCAGGACGCCCTGTTCGAAGAAGAAGAGCAGTGGCGCGAACTGCCCCCCGAGGCGTTCGAGATGACCCGGGTGACCGCCTGGTGCGTGCTGCGCGCCGCCGAGGCGAAACGGTTCCCCTGCGTCGTCGTGGAGAACGTCGTCGAGTTCATCACCGACTGGCTGCTGTTCCCCGAGTGGATCCGAGCCATGAAGAAGCTCGGCTACCGCGTCCAGATCGTCTCCGTCTCCTCCGCGCACATCGGCTCGCAGACCAACCCGTACGCCCCGCAGTGGCGCGACCGCGTCTACCTCGTTTTCACTCTCACCGGCATCCGCCGCCCCGACCTCGCGCCGCGCCCGCTGGCGCACTGCTTCGAGTGCGGGCGCGACGTCAAGGGCCGCCAGAGCTGGCGCGACCCGCGGGTGAAGGTCGGCAAGTACGGCGTCCAGTACGACTACCGATGCCCGAACACCCGCTGCGGCCATGCCCTGGTGGAGCCGTACGTCCGGCCCGCCTCCGACGTGATCATGTGGGACAACATCGGCCAGCGCATCGGGGACCGGGCCAAGCCTTTGGTGCCCAACACGATGCGCAGGATCGCCACCGGGCTGGAGAAGTTCCCCTACGACCCGTCCGTCGTCACCCTCACCCACGGCAAGGACGGCACCGACCGCGCGTTCGCCCCGCACACCCGGCCGCTGCCCACCCGCACGGCCAAGCTCGGAGAAGCCCTCCTGGTACCGGTCGGCGGCTCGTGGAACGACACCGCCTCCTCGGCTGCCGAGCCGATGCGCACACGCACCACCCGCGAGAGCGAAGCCCTCGTCACCGTGGACCCGTTCATCGTGGAGTTCCGCAACAACTGCGACGCCGCACCGATCGACGCACCCTTGAGCACCATCGCCACGGCCCGCCACCACGGCCTGGTCGTGCCCGACGGCGACGTGCGCACCCGGGCCCGCAACACCCTGGTGATCCCGTACCGCAAGGCCGCACCGAAGACCGCGGGCGAGCCGCTGCACACCCTGGCCACCCGGGATTCGGCGGCCGTCGTGCGCAGCGCGCCCGCCATCGAGGACTGCTACTTCCGGATGCTCCAGCCCCGCGAACAGCTCTCGGCGCAGCGATTCCCCGCCACGTACGAGGTCGTGGGCACCAAGGCCGCCCAGACCCAGCAGGCCGGCAACGCCGTGTCGGTCAACGTCGCGCGGTGGATCGGTGAACGCCTCAAGCCCGTCCTCGCCTGACCCCACCCCAAAGAAGGGAAACCCCTGCCATGACACCGGCAGCACACGACCAGTTGGCCATCCTCCGCGAGCAGCGCGAGGAACTACAGGCCGAGCGCCTGCGCATCGAGAAGGCGCACTGCCTTGCGGTACTCGACCACATCACCGCGAAGATCCGCGCCGCCTGCCCCGAGGCGGTCTACGTGACCTTCGCCTTCTACACCTCCCGCACTCTGGACCTGCACGGCGTGCTGGGCGCGCAACCCAGCCCCTTGGGATCCTGCCCCGAGCTGTGGGACAACCGCGACGGGGAAGACGAGCACCCGCTGGATGACATCGCGGACCAGATCGAGTCCGACGTGCAAGCCGCGCTCGCCCCCCACTCCTCTCCGGCGTGGGCGTCCGTCCACCGCAACGCGGCCTCCGACGGCAACTCCTGGCTGCTGGAGCTGCCCCCGCCCGACCGGGCCGCCCGCGTGGCCGAGCTGGTCCGCGAGCACCATCCGGAGGCGACCGCGATCGTCGTGGACGGCCGCGCGGCCGGGCGCGTCATCGAGATCTTCGAAGGCGTCGCCGACGACGGCACGCAGATGCGCACGCCCCGTCCGGGGTGGCCGCCCGCCTGCGACACCGCGCTGGCCGGGTTCATCGCCCAGATCCTCGCCCTCCCCGCCCTGGCCGACCGGCACCTGATGCCGCTGCCCGGCGACTACACCCACCCGTTCGGCCTCGGCACCAGCGATCAGGTGCACCTGATGCCGCTGCCGCCGACCGCCTAGGCCCAGGGGAGGAGCAGATGAGCGGCAACGGGTGGGCCGGGAAGGCCCCCTGCGCCGGGGACTTGCGCTTCACGCCCGAGGAGACGACGGCCGAAGCCCCCACCGAGCCGCTGGTCGCACTCCTCGACATCTGCCAGGGCTGCCCGTTCCGCGCGCAGTGCATCGGCCTGGTTCTGCCCAGAGCGAGCCTGTTCGACGGCGTGTGCGGCGGGCGGGTCTGGCGCAACGGGCAGGTCCTGGCGACCTGCGACGACGCGCAGCCCTCCGAGCTGCGTGAGCGTGGGCGGCGCCCCATGACGCACGGCACCGAAGCCGGGGCCCGCGCCCACAACCGGCGAGGGGAGCGCGCCTGCTCCCTGTGCCGGGAAGCCGGACGGCTCGCCCAGCAGGCCCGCCGGGCCCGCAAGCGTGCCTCCGGCACCTGATCACCACCCCTACAACTCCTGCGGAGAAAGAGCATGTTCACCATCAAGGCCCGCCACCTGGCGGCCACCCTCGACCGAGTCGCCCCGCACCGCTATCAGGCGGACGACGACGCCCACGACCTCGACGTCCTCGTCCTCGACTGCACCCCCGGCCACCTCCACGCCGTCGGATGCAGCGACCGCACCCTCGCCGTCGCCCGTACGTCCGTCACGGGCGACGTGTGGACCGCCCCCGTCGGCTACGACGACGCCGCCGCGCTGCGCGGCTGGCTGGAGTCCTCCGAGATCGTCACCGTCGAACACGTCACCAGCGGCGGCCACCAGCAGCTCCGCTTCACCGAAGGCCCCGCGCAGATCACAGTTCCCGCCGCCTCCCACACCGGCCGCCTGCCCTGGCGCGCGCTGCTGCGCCTCGCACTCGATGCCCGCGACCATCCCCTGGCCGTCGGCCGCCCCGTGCAGCTCAACGCCGACGACCTCGCGCTGTGGGGCAACGCCGGCGTGGACGGCGAAGCGATCGAGTTCCGCTCCCTGGGCCCTGTGGGGACGATGGTGACCGCCGGACCCGACTTCCTCGGTCTCCAGACCCCGCACACCTGGGACGGCCCGACGCCCGGCAAGGGCTGGTCTTCCTCACTGCGCACCCGTCTGTTCCTGTTCGCCGGGGCCTTCCTCGAGGTGGGGGGCCGGTACGCGGACGCTGCGGGGATGGCGTGGGTGGTGCCCGCCCGGCCCGGCCCCGGCGAGGAGCCGACGCTGGTGTCCGCCGACTACGCGGCCGTCACCCTGCCGATCTCCCAGGTGCTCGCGGGCGGGAAGTTCCTCATCCGTCTTCCCGACTGACAAGGAATAGGTGACATTCATGCATCACGTAACGCGCTCCCGAGCTGCGGTGTGCGACCACGACGCGGAACCCGGGCTCGGGCTCAGCACCTTGCCCGCCGTGTGGCGCGCTCGGCCCTCAACTCCTGTGGCACAGCCAGCGATTCGAGAGGAATACCCAGTGAACAAGGCCCAGCTCATCAAGGTCGTGGCCGCCGCGACCGGCGACCGCGCTCAAGCAACCCTCGCCGTGGAGACCGCGTTCGACGCGATCGTGCGCGCCGTCGCGGCCGGTGACCGCTTCTCCTATACCGGCTTCGGGAGCCTCACCCCCGAGGAGCGTCCAGCCCGCACCGCGCGCAACCCGCAGACGGGCGAGCCGATGCACGTCGGCGCGAGCCTCGTCGTGAAGTACCGCCCCGGCACCCGGTTCAAGGAGTTTGTCGCAGGGCGCCGCGCGGTGCCGGAGTCCGGCAACTGCATCCAGAAGGACCCGCAGACCGCCAAGGCCGCTCGCCCGTAACCGCCCGCACACCAGGGGCCGCCCGGCGCGCGCCGGGCGGCCCCGCCCAAGGAGCACGACAGATGAACGACCTTTCCGTGGGCGTCGAGATCGACGCCACCGCGAAGTGGCTGGAAGAGCGCGGCATACCCGGCGCGGCGAACCTGCTGCGGCGCGTCGCCCGGCAGCGGGACCAGGCCGTACAGCAGCTCGGCCTGCGGCCGGGCTCATCCGCACACGAGACGGGCGGCACCGAGCACGGCGCCGCGCGCGACCTGGACGCTGCCGCCGAAGCGGCGATGCTGCGCACGGACGTCGCCCGTCTTCAGTCCCTGGCCGAGCGTGCCGGCTGGGTGCCCGACCCCGCCGCCAAGCGCCTGTTGCGCTGGCGCGACGGATGGTGGGAGCTGGCCCACCGCCGCCGGAACCCGAAGGACGGCTACCACGACACCGGCTGGTACCTGTGGGGTCCGATCGGCAGCTACGACGGCGAGTGGACCGACCGCCACAAGGGCCCGGCCGTAGAGGAAGCCGAGCGGCTGATCACCAAGCAGCGCGCCGCGAGCCGCGGGGGCGCCGAGTGAACGCCCAGATCGAACTGGTCAGCGCCCGCTCCGTGCTCGGCCCCGAACCCGTTCCCGATCTCGCCTGCGCCGACCGCATCATCATCAGCAACAGCGGCGGTAAGGACAGCATCGTCGCGATGGACGAGGGCGTACGCCTGGCCGATGAGGCCGGGGTCCGCGACCGCATCGTGGTCCTGCACATCGATCTGGGCCGCACTCCGCGCGGGCACAGCGTGGAGTGGCCGGGCACCGTGGACCTGGCGCGCCGCCAGGCGGCCCACTACGGGCTGCCGTTCGAGGTCCGCAGCATGACGAAGTGGCCGTCCCTGGTCCACCGCATCCGGGCCCGCGGGCAGTTCCCGCACCTCATGACCCGGTTCTGCACCTCGGAGAAGAGGGGCGTGGCGCGCCGGTTCATGACCGAGCAGGTGAACGCCCTCGGCATTTCCGGCCGCCCTGCGCGGATCGTGCATGTCATGGGCTTTCGCGGGGAGGAATCCCGCGCTCGCTCGCGGCGGCCTGCCGTCGAAGTCGACCACCGGGCCAGCAACGGGCGCCGCACGGTGACCCATTGGTACCCGGTGCTGCGCTGGAGCACCGCCGAGGTGTGGCAGCGCATCCGGGACCAAGGGCTGCCGTACCACTGGGCGTACGACGCCGGCATGTCGCGGCTCTCGTGCAGCCTGTGTGTCCTCGCCTCCGTCCCGGACCTGGAGTGCGCGGCCGGGCTCCGGCCCGAGCTGGCGCGTGAGTACGCCGACCTGGAAGAAGAGATGGGCGTCCCGTTTCGGCGGGAGCTGTCGATGGCCGAGGTCATCCGGCGCGCGGGAGGTGCCGCGTGACCGCGGAGCTCCAGAGCGCCCCGGTGACGCTGCCGAGCGTGCAGGAGAAGGGGGAGTGGCAGCCGCGCGTCGTCGGCCTCGACCTGTCGCTGACGTCGACCGGTGTCGCCGGTACGAACTGGGCGTACGCCTATCGGCCCGGACGCCGCCGCAGCCACGAGCGTCTGGACTGGCTGCTGGCGGCCATCGCGCTCAGCGTGAAGGACGGCGCGGACCTGGTGGTGGTCGAGGGCGCCGCGTACGCCCAGGGCGGGCAGGCCGGGCACCACGAACTGGCCGGGCTGTGGTGGCTGGTCACCCAGTACCTGTGGCGCCACCGCATCCCCTACGCCGTCGTGACGCCGCACGGCCGCACGATCTACGCCACCGGCCGGGCGAACCCCGCGCAGGAGTGGCCCCGCAAGGACCGCTCCCGGGTCGCGAAAGGGATGGTGCGCTCGGTGGCCGTCGAGCGGTACGGCGTCGAGTGCGAGGGGCCGGGCCGCTATGACCAGGCCGACGCGACGATCCTCGCGGCGATGGGCCTGGACTGGCTCGGCTACCCGACCGTGCCCGTTCCCGACTCGCACCGCCGCGCGCTGGAGGCCGTGAGGTGGCCCGACCTCATTCCAGCAGCAGCGAATTAGGGAATTGAATTGCGGAAAATAAATTCGCATTCAGTCGGGTACTTCTTGCTTCTGGGGTATTTGCCATTAAGATATAAGTAAGGAATTCGGGAAATACCCGACCGGAAAGGGGAATTGGAAATGGAAACCCAGAACCACGGATGCGGCTGCGAGTGCAACAGCGGCGGCTTCTGCGGAGGCTGCGGCCACGCCGGATGCGGCGGACGCCGCCGCTAAGCACCACCCAACCCCCAGCACAAACACCGCGCCCCCGGCCCAACGCCGGGGGCGCACCCATACGCGCACGTCCTCTTGGAGACCAACATGACCCACTACTCGCCCGGAGTCCTCGAACTCGCCAAACAGATAGGACTCGACCCCCACCACGTCGCCGAAGCCCTGCGCCTGGCGCACCGCTCCTTCAACCACATCCAGGCCACAACCGGCATGACCGTCGAGCAGTTCCGCCGCCTGTTCACCCACAACCGGCACTCCATCGCCATCGTCGCCAACCTCGCGATGCGCCGGGCCGGCCGCAGCGAAGACGCCCTGCTCCTCATGGACATCTACAAGGCCAGCGTCGGCACCACCCCGTACCTGGCACGCACCCACACCGGCATCGGCGCCCTGCCCGAACACCACGACCACCCGCACGTCCAGGAAGCCGTACGCATCCTCATCGCCGCCGGGCTCCCGCCCCTCCACACCGACGGCGTCCACGAGCTGCGCCCTGGCTTCCAAGTCCTCCCGGACGACAGCGGCGACCTACCCGGCTTCGTGTTCATCGCGCCCGACCCCGCAGCCAAGGGCCGGACCGGGTTCGCGGGCGGCGACCTTGGCTACCTCGCCGTCATGCGCTGGGCCGGATGGGGCGTCATCACCGAACGCCTCCCCGGCGGCTTGTACGCCGCCTGCCACCCCGACCACCAGCACAACCCCTTCCCCGCCAACCCCGCCCACTGACCCCGCCCATGCCCGGCCGCACGCGCGGCCGGGCACGGCCACCCGAAAGGCACCAGCCCATGAAACTCCCCGTCGACGACGACACCCTCGCGTCCTGGTCCACGCTCCTCGGCCTCACCGACAAGCAGACCGCCGCGACCCTCGAAGACATCGAGAACACCCTCCGCCAGGGCTACGAATACCGCCCCGACGAGCTGCGCGACGCCACCTTCGACCAGCTCATCAGCGACATGGACAAGGACGAAGCAGCCCTGATGTTCCTCATCAGCGGACTGCGCCAGGCCGGATACCCGCAAGCCGCCTACGACATCGAGGTGCGCGGCATCCTCGCCACGCTCAACTCCCTCCAGCACACCGGCTGACCCACTCCACACCCGCTCACCGCCCCGGTCGCGCACCGCGCACCGGGGCGGTCCCATGCGCGCCCGCAGAAAGGATTCCGCCGTCGTGAGCGACGACTTCCTGCCTCGTGCCGCGGCCCCGGCCGCCGCACGTCCCGCCCCCTCGTGGGCGAAGAAGCCCCCGCCCAAGACCAAGGCCCGCACCACCGGCAAGATCACCGCCCGCCGCTACACCGCCCCGCGCGACCCGCACGAGCACGCCCGCAAGATCGCAGAGAACGTCCTCGAAGCCTGGTACCAGTCCTTCGGCGGCAGCAGCATCGACGTCCCCCTGGGCACCGTCGCCGGGCTCTCCCTGCTGCGCAACCTCCCCGGCCTCGCGGACTGGGTGCTCAACCTGACGCCCGAACAGCTCCCGCAGCTCCTCAAGGAGATCTACCTCGGCCACTGGATCAACCGCCCCGACCTCATCAACCGCGCCATACGCCTGCACGACTGGGCCTGGAACCCCGAGCCCGACAAGCAGCAGCTCCGCGCCGTCCACGCCGTCACCCGCGCCGCCATCAACACCGGCCTACTCGACCTCACCGGCCACGACGACGTCTGGCGACGCTCCGAAGCCGACGTCCTCAGCCCCCTGCTCACCGGCCTCCGTCACAAGAGCGACAAGAAGTGGCGCGGCGAGTACCACACGCCGGCGTGCATTACCGACCTGATGGCCAACATGACCATCGACAAGGACTTCGCCAAGCCAGGCATGTCCTTCCGCGAACCCGCCGTCGGCAGCGGGACCATGTTCCGCTCCGTCGCCGTCCGCCTGCGCGACCTCGGCCTCGACCCGCACGACTTCCACTGGTACGGCAACGACATCGACTCGCTGTCGGCCGGATGCGCCGCCGTCAACGCGATCATCTGGGACCTCGGCCCGCGCTGCCTCATCGGCTGCGCCGACTCCCTCGCCCCGGACGACGACTACGCCAAGACCCGAGCCGAAGCCCTCGAAGCCTTCGAGGAGCGCGACCGGTACGTAGGCGCCGCCCACTCGCTCGTCGCCGTCCGCCGCGCCTTCGACCTAGTCGACGAGCTGATGCCCAGCAAAGAGCCCGTCGCGTGACCAGCACCTTCGACCGCCCCGGCACCACGCCCGTACTCCGCCGCCGACGCCCGGCCTTCGCCGCGCCACGCGACGAGATCGACGTACCGCCCCTCGACCAGATCGCCCCACCCCTCGAACCGCCCTGGCGCAAGGAGGACACCGACACCCCCGACCGCAAAGCCCTCTACCGCCATCCCGACGGCCACAGCGTCGGCCTGCGCATCCAGTCCCGCGGCCTCGCCATCCAGACGTGGATCACCGCAGGCCCCGACCTGCCTCCGATCCCCGAGGGCGCAACCGCCGCCGAGCAGGCCGAAGCCCAGGCCACCCGCGACGCCCGGCTCCAGCCCGGCCGCACCTGGCACGCCGTCCTCAACACGCGCACCAGCAAAGCCCTGGCCGCCGACCTCGTCGCACTCGTCCGCGACCGCCTGCTCCCCGCCCTGACCAACAAACCGCGCGGCATCCCAGCCCCGCCGCCACCCGCCCGCATCGGGCAGCCCGACCCCACCCCGACCACAGAAGGAACCCAACAGTGAGCCCCGACAACACCGTGCAGGTCACCAGCCTGCCCCAGCTCGCCGAGATCCTGCCGTACCTCCTCGGCCACTACCCCGACGACAGCATCGCCTTCCACGCACCCGGCCCGAACTTCATCGACGGCCCGACCATGACGTGCCCCCTGCCCGACGACCCCGCCGAGTGGAAGGCCGCTGCCGAACTCGCCGCCCTCCAGTTCGTGGCGTACGCCCACGAGAAGAGGCACGACCCCGGCCAGGGCGTCATCATCTACCTCTGCCGCGACCCGCGCCCCGACGAGACCCCGTGGGACACCGCCGCGCTCCTCGCACCGGTCACCGACTGGCTCACCCTCACCCTCCTCAACGAGCGCGCCTGCGTCCTCCAGACCATCGGCCTGGTCGCCAACCGCTGGTGGGCCTACGAGTGCACCACCGAAGGATGCTGCGAGGGCCAACCGCTCCCACCCGCCGACGACCCCACCAGCGTCAAGGCACAGATGGCCCGCCTCGGCCGCACCCCTGGCCCCCGCACCCGCGACATCGTCAAGGAGTTCCGGCCCGCCACGGCCGACCCCGACTTCCTCAAGGACCTGGACTCGGCCGTCGCCCAGTTCAATGCCCGATGCGCGACCAGCGCCGGACGCGACGCCACGCTCACCTCGACGTGCGCCCAGATCGACGCGGCCATCAGCCAGTTCCGGGCCGGAGCGACCACCCTCAACCGCACGTTGGCCACACAACTCGTCGTCGGCCTTCACGACGACGGCGCCGTGGAGGCCGGCATGGCGCACACGGACGACGACGACCTTCCCCACGCCCGACGCCTGTGGGCCTACCTCGCCCGGCACTGCGCCGACCCGTTCACACAAGAGGCCGTCCCCACGCTGACGCTGTACGCCTTCGTCGCCTGGCGGCAAGGCGACCTTATCGCCGCCCGACTCGCCCTCCGCGACGCGCTCACCGCCGACCCCGAATACGACCTGGCCGTCGGCATCCACCTCGGCACCATCGACGGCGAGGACCCCCGAGACTTCCTCGCCACCGCCCGCGAGAACCGCAACCACCGCATGGCGCACATCCAGCACGCCGTCCAAGTCGCCAGCGAGTACCGCCCCGTCACCGACAGCACGGCGGACCGCCACCGCGAAGCCCTCGACACCGCTACCGAGTACCACTCCGCGCAGACCAGCACCAACCGCGGCCAGCTCCTTGCTCGCTACGGGACGATCGACATCATCGGCGGAGCCCTTGCCGACTTCCGCAACGGCCCCTCGCGGCTCATGGACGAGATCGCCGCCCGCATCATCCTCGGCCTCCAAGACCGCGAGACCCGAGACGCCGCGCTGTCCACCGGCGACGAGAACGACCTCCCCATCGAACGGCAACTGTGGAGCTATCTCGCCCGGCGCTGCGTGCCCCCGCACACCGACAAGGCCCCGCCGCTCCTCACCCTCCTCGGCTGGGTCGCCTGGCGACAGAACGACACCGTCACCGCCAGCCACGCCTTCTCGGACGCCCTCGACATCGACCCCCACTACAGCCTCGCCAAGCACATGCTCGACGGCGTCCGCACCGACTGCGACCCGGCCGCGCTCTTGGCGGTCTGCCGCGAGGAAGCGCAGCGATTCGCTGCGGGCCGCGCCGACCTCGACAACCTCTGACCCCCGCCGCGGCCCCGGCAGCTTCGCCGGGGCCGCCCCAACCCGGAGACACCTCATGCCCACCCCTCCCGGCGAACCGCGCGGCGCAGTAGCCCGCCACACCGCCTACCTGCCCCACTTCTGGGACAAGGCCACCAACTCCCGCCCGATCTGGCGTATCGACTGGGGCCACCCCGGCTTCACCCACCGGACACCGCCCGAACCCACCGCCGACCACCAGCCCACCGCTCTCGTCCGCTCCTGGGACCGACCGGCCCCAGACGGCACCGGCGAGACCTGGCCCTACCTCCACCGCGGGGCCTGCCTCGGCTGCACCTGGGAAGGCCCCGACCGGCGCCGTACGGACGAAGCCGTCGAGGACGCCCACGACCACACCCACCCCGGCTGGCGCGACCTCCCGGCCGTACCCGAGCGCCAAGGACGCCAATGGCTCACGCACGTCCAGCACCTCTACCCGGATGGATGGTTCGACCGGGGCGGCCCCATACGCACCGTCCGGATCGGCATCGAGAAGCAGCACAAGCCGCGAGCAGCACCGGGCGGCGGCTACGACCTCGCCGTCCAGCCGCCCAAGAAGAACGATCCGGTCACGGCGATCGCCGAAGTGCTGCCGCTCGTATTCGGCGGTGCGGAGGCAGCGTGAACGGGGATCTGCACGCTACGCTGGGAAATGGCGGCTGACCTGCGAAAAGTCGCTCGGCTCCACCCCCGGGCACAGGGGGCGAGAGCCCGCTTCGCCGGTAAGGCACTCCGCTGCGCCAGAGTTCAAATCCCCTCCCACACGAAGTCCGCGACCTGCGCGGATGACCGAGCGCGTCATGCCTTCGGTGCGTGGGGACGGGCAGGAGTAGGCCCGTAGTGGACTCGCAGTGGACGGAAGGACCCGTAAGGATCAGGAAGCCATCGGAGGCGGACGGACGCCATCGGTGCTCTGACCTGCGAATATGGGAAGATCGAGGCAAGATCCGGGAGCGATCGGAAGATCAGAAAAGGACTCATAATCCGTCGGCCGTGGGTTCGAGTCCCACCCGCCCCACCGCAGCCTGTTGGAGCAGGACAGAGCGCTCCGGGCGACGCACGGCAGGAAGGGTCCTCACATTCATTGTGAGGACCCTTTTTCGTTGCCGGCGGTCTTGTGCGGCGGTGCGGCGTGTCGGCGGATTCGGCGCGGCGTGGTCGTGATGCGGCACGGTGCGGTGAGGGCGAGTGGTCGCCCCGATGGCCGCGGTGGGCGTCAGATGATCGGGGGGCGGCCGAGGCGGGTCATGCGCCAGACCGTGCGCCAGCGCATCGGGCGGCGTGGGCCGCAGGGGGTGCGGACGCCTTCGGTGAAGCCGGCGGCCCAGGCCCGTAGACCGGCGGCCGAGCGGCTGCGGACGGCCGTCAGTACGGCCCATACGCCGAGGTAGACCGGCACCAGCAGGGCCGGGAGGTGGCGCTTGGCGAGCCAGACGCGGTTGCGGGCGACCATGCGGTGGTAGACCGCGTGCCGGGTGGGGGAGGTGTACGGGTGCTGGAGCACGAGCTCCGGGGCGTAGCGGATGTGCCAGCCGTCGTCCAGGGCCCGCCAGGCGAGGTCGGTCTCCTCGTGCGCGTAGAAGAAGTCGTCCGGCCAGCCGCCGATGCGGTCGAGCATGGGCAGCGAGAGGGAGTGTCCGCCGCCGAGGAAGGTGGTGACCAGGCCGCCGCGCGCGGGGTCGCCGACCCGTAGGCGGGGGACGTGCCGGCGCTGGGTACGGCCCCGCTCGTCGGCGATGCGGAAGCTGACGATGCCCAACTGCGGGTCGGCGGCGTGCAGTTCGGCGAGTCGGCGGAAGACGTCGGGGCTGATCAGCAGGCCGTCGTCGTCGAGGTCGACCACCAGGTCGACGTCCCCGAGCTTGCGCAGTTCGTCCAGGGCCACGTTTCTGCCGCCGGACACGCCGAGGTTCTCGCTCAGCTCGATCCCCACGGCGCCGTGCGGCAGGGGCGGCAGCGGCGAGCCGTTCCCGACCACCACGACGTGGGCCGGCGCGAGGTCCTGCTTGGCGACCGAATCCAGCAGGGCCCGGAGTTCGGCGGGGCGGTTTCCCATGGTGAGGATGGCGACGCCTACGCGCAGAGGGGGCACGGGCGGAGACTCCGTTCTCGGCGGTCCCCCGGAGTGTCCGGAGCGTGGGGTCCCGGTGATCCGCGGTGGTTCCGACGGGTCGTTCCGGGGGTTCCGGTGGGCGTTCCAGGGCGGTTCCGGTGGGACGTTCTGGGGCGTTCTGGTGGGGCGTTCCGGGCGAATCGTTCCGGATGCTAGCCGTCGGGCGGGGCGGCTGCGGGCCACGGCACCGGTACGGCGACATTTCGTCCGGGAGAGGGCGGGCGCACGATGGAAGGGGTGGGGAAAACCGGGAACGACAGGGGGTGGAGGGAGGCAGTCCTCATGATGGAGGTCAAGCCGATCGACAAGCCCGATGAGCGGCGGGACTTTCCCCGGGGCCACCTGGAGGCCCTGCATCTGACCGGCCTGGACTTCGCGGTGGCGACGTTCGAGCCGGGCTGGCGCTGGTCGGAGTCGGTGGCCCCGATCGCCGGGACCGACAGCTGCGAGGTCCACCACAACGGCTTCGTGGTCCAGGGACGGCTGCGCGTACGGATGAACGACGGCGCGGAGACCGAGGTGGGGCCCGGCGACGTCTTCGTCTGCCCGGCCGGTCATGACGCCTGGGTGGTCGGCGGCGAACAGGTCGTGGTGTACGACTTCGCGGGCGGTATGGCGAAGGACTATGCGAAGGAGAGTGGGTGAGGCGCCGGACCGCTGAAGTGGTGGCCGTCGGGGGCTCGCTGCGCGTGATCGCCTGACCCGGTTCCCCCTTCTATCGCAATGCGGCATTCTGTTTTCACCTATCGGAATGCTTGGGGAGGCTGGGTCAGGCATATGGCCATGCGTGGGAGCAGGAGCGGCGACGGCGGGCGCGCGGCGGGGGACTCCGGGATGACGCGGGAGGAGTTGCGCGGGGCACTCGATGCGTCCATGGCGCGGCTGGCCGGCACCGTCGCGGGGCTGACCGACCAACAGGTCGGCGGGGCGACGCTGATCCCGCCGTGGACCCGTGGGCATGTGCTGACCCACCTCGCGCGGGCCACCGACAGTCTTTGCCGGCTGCTGGAGGGCGCGCGTACGGGTACGGCGATTCCGCAGTACCCGAGCATGGCGGCCCGCGCGGCGGAGATCGAGGCCGGGGCGGCCCGCCCGGTTGCCGCGCTGGCGGAGGACCTGGCGGGGAGCGCGGAACGGTTCGCGGCGGCCCTCCGGGCGCTGCCCGAAGCGGCGTGGCAGGCGCGGGTGCGGATGCGTACGGGGGAGACGCGGACGCCGGCCGGCCTGATGGAGACCCGACTGCGCGAACTGGAGATCCACCACGCGGACCTGGACGCCGGCTACACCTTCGCGGACATCCCGGCGGCCACGGTGCGCTGGATCCTGGACGACATCGTCGCGGCCCTCGCCCGCCGGGAAGCGGATGCGGAGAAGGCTGCGGAAACGGGTGCGGAAACGGGCGCGGGTGGGGACGGTGCGGGGCGGGTGTCGGCGGTGCGGATCGAGGCGACGGACGCGGACTACGCCCGTGCCATCGGGAGCGGTGACGGTGCCGGTGCCGGTGGCCCGGTCGTGCTGGGCCGATCGGCTGATCTCTTGGCCTGGCTGACGGGGCGCAGCCCGGCCGGGGCGGGGCTGGCCACATCCGGCGGAGCGGACGTGCCCTCGCCGCCGTATTGGATATGAGGCCGCCGCGCACGGGGAGGGCGGGCGGCGGCGTGTGTCTTCCCACGTGGATCGGGATGTCTAGGAATGCTGTCGGTGGGCAGGGGAGCGGGGCGGTCCGGCGTACGGATGCGCCGCGGCGTACCGAATGCGCCGCGGAGTACGGAAACGTCACGGCGTACGGAATACCTGGCGGGGCGAACCCGTTTCCGCAGCCGGAGACCGTGCGAACAGCAGCACATCCTCGACAGAAGCAGGGAATACATGAGCACCGTTGAGCTCACCAAGGAAAACTTCGACGAGATCGTCTCCGGGAACGATTTCGTCCTGATCGACTTCTGGGCCGAGTGGTGCGGCCCCTGCAAGCAGTTCGGCCCGGTCTTCGAGCGCTCCTCGGAGAAGCACGACGACCTGATCTTCGCCAAGGTCGACACGGAGGCGCAGCCCGAGCTCGCGCAGGCCTTCCAGATCCAGTCCATCCCGACGGTGATGATCGTCCGGGACAACATCGCGGTGTTCGCCCAGCCGGGCGCGCTGCCCGAGGCGGCGCTGGAGGACGTGATCGGCCAGGCCCGTGCGCTGGACATGGACGAGGTCCGGGCGTCGGTCGCCGAGGCCCAGAAGAGCGAGCAGGCGCAGGGCGGGGCGGCCCAGTAGGCTCTGGGCTCGTGAGCGAGCTACTTCTGGTCCGGCACGGCGAAACCGAGTGGAGCCGGGACGGCCGGCACACCAGTTGGACCGATCTGCCGCTGACCGCCGTCGGCGAGGAGCAGGCCCGCGCACTGCGGCCGCTGCTGTCGGGCCGGAAGATCGCGCAGGTCCACGCCAGCCCGATGGTGCGGGCACTGCGCACCGCCGAGCTGGCGGGCCTCCCGCAGCCGCAGATCGACCCCGACCTGCGGGAATGGGACTACGGCGGTTACGAGGGCGTCGCCACCTCCGACATCCACCGCGACCGGCCCGGCTGGTACCTCTTCTCCGACGGTGTCGTCCCCGGCCCCGACGGGCATCCCGGTGAGTCGCCCGAGCAGATCGGGGCGCGCGCCGACCGCGTGCTGGACCGGCTCGACCCGGAGCTGCGGGCCGGCCGGGGCGATGTGGTGCTGGTGGCGCACGCGCACTTCCTGCGGGTGCTGGCCGCCCGCCGGCTCGGGCTGCCGGCCGCCGCGGGCGGGCTGTTCACGTTCGAGACGGGCGCGGTCGGCGTCCTGGGGACGGAGCACGACCGCCCGGCCGTGGTGGCGTGGAACACTCGTCATCCGTAACGGAACACCCGTCAGGGGACCCGGGTGTCGCCGCGCCCCTGCGGCGCCATCGGGTCCAGCTCCTACGGCGCCATCGGGTCCAGGTGCAGCGGCTGCACCTTGCCCTCGATCATCGCGCCCAGCCCCATCACCGCGCAGGTGTCGGGACGGTCCGCGGTGTGCACCGGCATCGAGGTGGCCTGATGGATCATCGGCTCCAGCCCCGGGATCAGCGCGCTGCCGCCGGCGAGCACGATGCCGCGCTCGCCGAGGTCGGCGACCAGGTCGGGCGGGCAGCGGCGCAGCACGGCACTGATCCCGTCGAGGATCGCGGTCAGCGGCGTGGTGATGGCGTCCCGTACCCGCTCGGTGTCGATGTGCACCGAGCGCGCCATACCGCTGACCACGTCCCGGCCGTGCACCTCGGTGGAGCCGGGGGTGAGCTCGTCGCCACCGGTGAGGATCAGATGCAGCGGGCGTACGGACTGGCCCGCCAGCATCAGTTCGTGGTGCAGACGCAGGTGCTGGACCACCGCGTGGTCGATGGCGTTGCCGCCCACCGGCACGGTCTCCGCGGCCACGATCGAGCCGAGCGAGAGCACCGCGACCTGCGTCGTCCCCGCACCGCACACCACGATCATGGTCGCCTCCGGCTGCTCCACCGGCAGCCCGGAGCCGACCGCGGCGGCCACCAGGGTGTCGACCAGTTCCACCCGGCGCGCGCCCAGCCCGGTGAGCGTCTCGACCGCGGCCCGCTGCGCCAGCGGCTCGCTCCCGTACGGCAGGCAGACCGCGGCCCGCATCGTGGGCCGGCGGCGCCAGGACTTGCGCAACTTGTCGCCGACCAGGGTGCGCAGCAGCCGCTGGGCCATGTCGATGTCGACGACGGTGCCGCCGGAGACCGGGCGCACCACGCGGATGTAGTCCGGGGTGCGGCCGTCCATCACCTCCGCCTGTGCGCCGACGGCCAGCAGCGCACCGGTACGGGTGTTGATGGCGGCGACGGTCGGTTCATCGACCACCAGCCCCTGGTTCTTCACGTACACCCGGGTCCGGGCCGCACCGAGGTCGACGGCGGCCGAGCAGCGCCGCAGTTGGGCGAGGCTGATGGTCATGGGTGATTCCTCCCCGGTGGGCCGGTATGGACGAAAGCGCTCGTACGGCCCGTTCACCGGACCGCTGATACGGCCCGTGCACACGGACCGCTCGTGCGCCATCCTCCGAGCGCCCGCACAACTCCGCCCGCCGAGAGCGTCCGGTCGGGGGACGGGCGGGGGCGGAACGGGGCGAACGGGTGACCGCGGGCGGGTGCGCGGTCCGCTCAGTCGACCCGCCGCTGGTACAGCCCCCAGGTGAATTCCGCGACGAGATCCTGGGGCGTGCCGTCGGGCCCCGGGGCCTTGCAGGCCAGGCGCCAGCGGGTCGGGGCGCTGCCCTCCATCGGGCGGGCCGGAGGGAACGCGCGGGCCACCTCGTCGACTGTGCACGACCACGGAGCCAGGTCCGCGGTCGTGCGCAACTCGGGGGCGGCGGCTCCCGGTGCGCGGACGAGCCAGGCGTTCCAGACGGTGCCCCGGGCGGCGGTGAGCACCTCGAACCGCAGATCGGGCCAGAGCGGGACCGGCCAGAGCAGCGCCTCGCAGGTCAGATCGCCGATCCGGCGGGGGGCGACGGACTCGGGGGCGCCCAGCAGCGCCCGGTACGGTTGGACGCCGCCGGCCCGCGGGGCGTGCATCCGCGCCTGCCAGCGGCGGTTGGCCTCCCGCATCTGCGCCCGCGAGGCCCCCAGCTCCCGCAGCGCGTCCTCGACCAGGCCGGGGTGGTGGTCGGCCATCCGGCGCAGCAGCACGAGCTGGAACGCGAGTGGTCCGGGCAGGTCGGAGGGGGTGCCGGAGCCGGCGGGCGGGTCATTGTCAGTGGTGGGGTTCATGATGGACATGGTCGTGGACGACGGGGGCCGCGGGGGGTCCGGGGCGCTCGCCGTCCGGAAGGAACAGCACGGAATTGACGTAGCGGCGGTGCGGGGCGAGGGAGCGCCTCAGCAGGCCGTGTTCGGCGACGTGGGAGGTGCGGGACTGATGGGCGGACAGATCGAAGTCGGCCAGTGGCAGCCAGCGGTCGTGCGGCAGGACCCAGCCGCGATAGCCGCGCGCCGCCGTCCAGTCCAGCACGGGCCGGAGCGGCTGGATGCGGGACTCCAACTCCACGAACAGCGCCGGGAGTTCCCGTTCGACGGTGCGCGCGGCGCCGCGCAGCACCGCCAGTTCGGCACCGTCCACGTCGATCTTGATGAGCGTCACGGACGCCAGGCCGAGCGCGTCCAGCGGCAGACAGGGCACGTCGAGGGCGGCCGTGTGCAGATCACGGCGGACGAGCGAGGAGACCCCGCGGTCGCCGCGGCCGTCCGGGGGCAGCCAGAGGGTGGCGCAGCCCGCGTGGTCGGTGGCCGCGGCGGAGAACACCTCGACATGAGGGGGCGTCACGGACGCCAGCAGACGGGCCAGATGGGGCACCGGCTCGAAGGTGACGACCCGGTCCGCGCGCCGGGCCAGCCGCCGGGTCCAGGGGCCGTACCACCCACCGACGTCGACGGCCGTACCGCCCGGCGGGCAGAAATCGCCGAGGCGCCGCAGCTCCGGCTCGAAGCGTGGATAGAGCCCGGCGGCCAGCGCCGACACCAGCCGGGCCGGCAGCCGGGGTCCCAGCCGCGCGGCCAGCGTCACGGCCGCCGGTCCTGGTCCGTGAGGCGGCGCAGCAGACGGGTGTGTTCGGCGTCGGTGACCTGCTCGCCGGAGGAGGGGAGGAGCTGGGGGATGCCGTCGAGGATCGGATAGCGGCGGCGCAGCCGGGGGTTGTAGAGGACGTCCTCGGGGGTGAGGAGGGCGAGCGGGCCCTTGTCCAGGGGGCAGACGAGGATCTTGAGCAGCGGGTCATCGGGCTTCATGGTCAACTCCGAGGAGCGTGCGGGAGGTTGGTGCGGAGCGCCGGGCTCGGGGGCTCGGGGGACGTAGGTACGAGGGCCTCGGGGGCCCGGGGGACGGGAGGTGTGTCGTGACGCGGGAGTGCGAGCAGGACGGCCACCGCGACGGCGGTGCCGCCCAGCCGCAGCGCCAGCCGTAGCGGAGCGGCGGGCAGCGGCTCGCCGAAGGCGACGGTGCCGCAGACGACGGTGAAGACACAGGTGACGGTGGTGCAGACGGGGACGATCACCGAGGCGCGGCAGCGCTGCAGCGCGGTCTGGGACAGCACCAGACCGGCCGCACCGGTGAAGAGCAGGAGGTAGGGGTACGGCGAACGGAACAGCTGCCCGGCGGCGGCCGGGACGTCATGCGTGGTGAGCAGGCCGGAGACGCCCTTGATGGCCAGTGAGCTGACGCCGTAGAGCAGGCCGACGGCCACCCCGTAGGGGACGCCGGCGGTCGGCAGGCGGTGGCGGCGCCGGGCCCGCCGTTCCGCCGAGCGGTAGAGCAGCAGCCCGGCGGCCAGTGACGGGACGGCGATGACCAGCAGTGTCGCCGGCGGGGCGGTGCGGGCGACGGCCCGGGCGTCCTCGCCGCGGAGGGAGGCGACGACCAGGACGAGCGCGACGAGGATCGCCACGATGCTCTGCCGCTCCCGGCCACTGGTCCGCTCGCCGAGCACGACCGAGGAGAGGAGCAGCAACAGCACCAGGCCCGACACGAAGATGCCCTGCGCGGCGGCGAGCGGCAGGGTGCGGTAGACGGCCAGCTGGGCGGCGAACCCGGCGGCCAGCGCGAGCGAACCGCCCAGCCACAGCGGACTGGACAGGAGGTGACCGACGACCCGGGCGGGCTGCCGGGTGCTCAGCGCGGGCAGCGCCGACAGCGCCCGCTTCTCCAGCACGAAACCGGTGCTGTACAGGACGTTGGCGAGCAGCGCGGACGCCACGCCCCACCACGGCATCGACCTACTCCCTTCTCCGGCGGGCATGGGCGAGCAGGATCGAGGCCAGCGACGGGAGGTGGCACGCGGCCCGGTCGAGGGGGCGCAGCGGGCGCGGTACGTCGTGGTACGGCGCACCGGCGATCCGTACGACCTCGAAGCCGGACGCGGCCAGGAAGCCGCGGAGCGCGCGGGCGGTGTAGAGGCGCAGATGGCCGACGACCTGGGTGCCGGGCCGGCCGTGGATCCGGCGCATGCTCACCTCGGAGAAGACGGGCTGGACACCGGCGAGCAGCAGCCCGCGGTTGTACCAGGCGGCGAGATTGGGGGTGGAGAGCAGCAGATGGCCGCCGGGGCGCAGCACCCGGTGCAGCTCGTCCAGGGCGGCATCGGGGTCGACGAGGTGCTCGACGACCTCGCTGAAGAGGACGGCGTCGGCGGAGCCGGTCGCGAACGGCAGCCCGCCGTCGGTGAGTTCGCCGCGTACGACATACGGAATACGGGCCTGGGCGCGGCGCAGCGCGTCCTGCGACCAGTCGACGCCGATGAGGCGGTGACCGGCCAGGACCTCCGCCGCGGTGGCGGCCGCGGTGCCGTCGCCGCAGCCGATGTCCAGCACGGTCGCGCCCGGCGCCCCGGCCCGTACGGGGCCCAGCGCGCGCGCCAGCAGCCGCGCCTGCCGCCGGCTGCGCCCGGCCCCGGACGCCACCGGCACGGCGGGATCTTCGTAGAAGTCCCGCAGCGTCGCCGCCGCGGCCGGGCTCACCGGGCACCGCCCTCGGCCGGGGGCACGGGGGGCGGCGAGACCGGTGGGGATGGGGCCGGCGGTCGCGCGGCGGGTGGCGGAGGTGGTGGTGGCGGGGTGGGTGGGCTTGGGGGAGGGGGAGGGGGCCCAGGGACCGCCGTGGCGCCCGGCCAGGCCGTCGCGGCGAGGGCGGTGCGGAAGAGGGTGGCGAGGCGGGCTCCGGCGGCGTCGTCGAGCAGGGCGTGGGACCAGCGGAGGGCGAGCTGGATGCGGCCGCCGACCGAGACGGTGGTGACGGTGAGCCCGCGCGGCATCCGGGCCGGGGCGGAGAACCACACCGCGGTCGGCCGGCCGGCGGCGCCGAAGTCCAACGGGTAGGGAAGCCGCCCGATGTTGGAGAGCAGAGTGGTGGTGGTCCAGGGCGCGGCGGTGCGGCGCAGCGCACGGGTGACCGCGCCGCGGACGCCCACGGGCAGCACCGGTGCGGTCAGTACGGTCCCGGCGAGGCCGAGCGGTGGGCCGGGCGGCGCCGCCTTGAGGGCGCGGGTGCATGCGGCCGTCCGTCGCAGCAGCCGGGCCACCGCCTCCGGGTCGGGTGATCCGGCGGTGAGCAGTGCCGCCTCCCGGCGTTCCGCGGGGCCGAAGCGGACCGGGACCAGCCGGGTGCCGTTGCCGATGGGCATCTCGGCGCCGCGCGGCCGGTCGTCCATGGGCATGGTGATGACGACGGGTGCCGGGCGGGCGCCGTGCAGCCGGTTCCAGCGCGCCACCATCAGGCAGGTGGCGACGAGGAGTTGGTCGTTGACGGTGTACGGCGCCCGGCCGCCGGTGCGTGGCGGACGGGCCGGTACCGGCAGCTCGGTCAGCAGCATGCCGTTGCCCTTGTCGGGACAGGAGCTCCTGTCGGGACCGGAGCTCCTGTCCGGACCGGAGCCCCTGTCGGGACCGGAGCCCCTGTTGCGACTGGAGCGCCTCTCCCCGCCGCTGCCCTGGTGATCGGCGGCCACACGGGCGGGCCGGGCGAAACGGGTTCCGGCGTCGCGCGTCCGGCCGCCGTCCTGCTCGCCCGCCGGGACCGTGCCCTGCTCGCCTGCCGGGCCACCGGCACCACCCGCACCCGCACCCGCACCTCCCTCTGCGCATGCGCCCGCACCTGCAGCCGCCGCACCCGCATAGAGCTCCGCGGTGGTGGCCAGTACGCGGAGGCAGGCCGGGCCGTCCAGGGCGGTGTGGTTGAGGGTGAGCAGCAGTACGGTGCCGCCGTCCGGCTCCGCGGGTCGGAGGATCTCCAGGCGTACGGGCGGTGAGCAGTCCAGGGGTGGGCAGTCGGTCAGGGCCCGTTCCCTCGCCCGTAGGAGGGCATCGGGAGCGGGCGGCGGGACGACCACCGGGTCCCGGTCGGGACCGGTGGTGAGGTGCCAGGCGTAGGAGCGGTGCCACCAGCGCGTCGGCGCCTGCCGCATCAGGATGCGCGGATGCCGGGTGAGCGCCTGGTGGAAGGCCGTGCGCAGCCGGGCGGCGTCCACCCGCCCGGGCAGATGCACCTCGATGTGCACGGTCTCCGGTTCGTCGTCCTCCAGGCAGTGCCGGGAGATCTCGTCGACGGCGGGGAACGGCACCTGATGGAGGGTGGGTTGGCGGCCACCGGGGCCACCGGGAGCGTCGGGGCCACCGGGATCACCGGGGCCACCGGGCCCACCGGGCCCACCGGGACCCCCCTGCGGTGCCGGGGCCCCGGCCGTCGGATGCAGTGCGGTCATCGGGCGGAGCCCTCCCCCTCGTCGGATGCCCGGCCGGCAGGTGCCTGGCCGTCGGATGCCTGGCCGTCGGATGCCCGGCCGTCGGATGCCCGGCCGTACGTGCGGGCCGGTGCCGGCCGGGACGGCAACGACCGGGACGCCGCCGGCCGGGAGGGCGGCACCGTCACCACCGCCGCCGCCAGCGCCAGCAGCGCCAGCGCCTGGGCGGCGCCGCTGAACGCGCCCCGGCCGGCGGCGACCGGCTCGCCCGCGCCCAGCGCCGCGATGACCCCGGCGCCCGCCATCGCCGCCAGCGCGAGCGGCCCGAGCAGGGCGGGCCGGAAGCGGGCCGCCAGGGCGAGGAGCGGCACGATCACGGCGTACGGCCCGGCCGCCAGCGCCATCACCCCGGTCAGCGCCACGACCCCGAGCACCCACGACGGCGCGGCCGGAGCCAGTTCGGCAGGCTGCGCGGCCTGCGGCGTACCGCGGCGCACCAGCGCGCACACCGCCAGCAGCGCGACGGCCGCCGCGCCGCCGATCAGCCCCGCGTCGTAGAGGCCGGCGGGTGCGTAGGAGAGCTCGACCGTGCCGCCCGCGCCCGCCGGTACGAGGAAGCCCTGTTGCCAGCCGTCCACCCGTAGCGGGGTGAGCCGGTGGCCGTTGAGGGTGGCCTGCCAGCCGTCGTTGGCGTTCTCGTACATCTGCAGATAGACGGCCTGGCCGGGGCCGATGCGGACGGTGCGCCGGTCCCCCGACCAGTCCTGAGCGGTGGCCCTGCGGTCCCTTGCGCCCGCACGCGTACCGGCCGGCCCGCCCTTCCCCGACGTCACACTCGTGGTCCCCCTCTCCGACGTCGCGCCCGTCGTCTCGCTCCCCGACGTCACACCCGTCGTCTCCCTCCCCGACGTCACACCCGTGGTCCCCCTCCCCGACGTCGCGCCCGTCGTCTCGCTCCCCGACGTCACGCCCGCCGTCCCCCTCCCCAACGTCACGTCCGTCAGCGCCAGCGGCCCCTGGTCGCCCGCCTCGACCCGGTGGCGGCCCGCCGCCAGTTCCAGGCGCCCGTCGCGCGCCTCGCCCGCGCACAACTGCACGGAGACGGGCCGCCGTTCGGTCAGATCGCGGACGTATCCCGAGGCCTTGGTCGCGTGCAGGACGCCGTCGACGGCGAGCATCGGGCCCTGGCCGCAGCCGAGCGTGAAGCGTGCGCCGGCCGGTGGCGGCGGGGTGCGGTACGCGTCCAGCGCCGGGAGGTAGACCTCGCTGAGGCCGACCGGGAGTTGTAGGGCCTGCCCGGCGACCGGGTTGTGGAGCGTCAGCTCCTTCACCTTGCTGATGGTGATGTCGAGGCGGTCGGTGGTGATCGGGTCGAAGCGGGCCTGGCCGTTCTCGTCGACGCCCGCGGTGGCCGCCCCGTCCGGGGAGTTGATCAGGATCTGTTCCGGCCGGGTGGAGATGCCGCCGGCCGCGGCCAGCACGATCCGGTCGATCTTCTTCCGCCCCGGCCAGCGCAGGTGCAGGGTCGGTTGGTCGCCGGCGATCCAGGCGGTGGTCAGGTCGCCGTCGACGAGGTTGCGGGGGCTGAGCGACCGGCCGAAGCCGAAGCTGGTGGAGTCGGCGGTGGCGGTGATCCGGTCCTTCTGCTCCGGTGCGATGCGGTCCAGCAGCCGGTCGAGTTCGGGGCCGGGCACGGGCAGCGCGGTGCCGGAGACCGCGTAGGGCGCGGGCGAGCCGGTGCGGAACTGGCGGTGCAGTCCCACCTCGGCGGAGACCGGCGACAGTCCGCCCGGGTCGCTGCCGCGGTGCAGCGAGATGGTCTCGGCGGGGGCGTCGGAATCCTGGGCGTCGGTGGGGAGTTGCAGCAGCCGGGTCACCTGGACGCCCGGCACGCCGATCTCGGCGAAACCGGCGCCGGAGAGCCCGGCGCGCGGTGTCTGTGCGCCGAGGACCGTCACCTTCAGCCACTTCGCCGGTCCCGCCGGGGCCTTGACCTGTTGTTTCGTCCCGTCGGGGCGGAGCGGGCCGACCGTGCTGCCGCGGTCGGTCGCGATCCGTACGGAGGTGGGGGCGGCGCGCAGTCCGTCCCCCCGGAGCGGGGTGAGGGACAGCGTGGCCGGAAGGGCGGTGGGCCGGGTGAAGGTGATCTTGATCCATTGGCCGACCGGGTCGCCGGCGCTGCCCTCCGCCCAGGCGGTGTCGGGGTTGCCGTCGAAGGCGTTGACCGGGTCGTACTGCGGCAGGTGGAACAGCCAGTTGCCGCTGGTGGAGGCGGTGACCGAGGCGGCGCCGCGGAGCACGGCGGTGGTCTGGTGGCCGATGCCGGAGGTCGGCAGGATCTGCCGGGGCGGCCGGCCGGGGTCCTGCACGCTGTCGGGGTGGTTGGTCTCCGAGGCCGTGTACGTGTAGGAGGTGTTGCTGTTGACGAGCCCGAAGCGGGTGTCGGCGCGGCGCAGTCCGTCGGCGGTCAGCTGGAGCGGTGGGGTGCCGAGCCCGGGGTGGTGGTCGCCGGTCAGCACGGTGGGCCGGCGGCGCAGCGCGGGGGCGGCGGTCAGCTGGAGGAGGGCCTCCGGGCCGCCGCTGAGCTGGGCGGTGTCCGCGACGGCCCGGGCGGTGACCGGTCCGGGCGCGGGGGTGTCCGTCGGCCGGTAGATCTCGACGGCGCGTTGGCGCGGATAGAGGCCCTGGATCTGGAGCGGGGCCTCGGCGGGGATCCGGCCGCCGGTGGTGAGCGGGCCGAAGGCGGCCGCCTTGCGGTAGCCGGACGCCTCCAGGGTGCTTTTGATGGTCTGCGGCGGGACGTAGCCGATCTGGTCCGGGTCGAGGTCGTTGCGGACGACGACGTCGTACAGTCCGGCGCGGTGCAGGTAGTCGCGCAGGCCCGGGACCTCGGCGCCGGTCAGCAGGGCCTGTTCGACGGCGTCCAGGGCGCGCCGGGCGCCGGGGGTGCCGAAGGGCACGAAGTCCCGTTGCGTCCAGGGCGATCGGGCCAGGACGTCGAGGGGGTCGTCGATGGGGGAGCCCCAGGTGTAGATGCCGTGCGCGGTGGCGGGGACCACCAGGGCGCGGCTCTGCGGGGAGTGCGCTTTCAGCCACTGGGCGGTCTGCGTCCAGTAGGCGGGCAACTGCTTGAAGGCGCCCGGCTGGAGGACGGTGCCGGTGAGGAACGGCAGGGCGAGCGCGGGCAGGATGAGGAGCGCGGTCAGCAGGGGCAGCCGGTGGCGGGCGGGGACCCGGCGGGTGGCGTGCCGTCCGCCGGCGGCCGCGAGCAGATGCGCCAGGCCCAGGGTGAGCGCGAGCGCCAGGCCGGGCGTGAACTTGTAGATGTTGCGGAACGGGCGCAGCCAGCCGTTCAGCCAGTCCTGCCACGGCCCGTGCAGCGGCCCGCCGAGTGCGCCGCCGTATCCGGCCAGCGTGATCAGCGCGACGGACAGCACGGTCAGCAGCAGCCAGCGCCGCTCGGGCAGCTCGCGGCGGGCCAGGCCGGCCAGGCCGAGGGCCGCGGCCAGCGCCGAGCCGAGCACCGCGTACGGTCGGGCGGTCAGCGTCCAGCCGGCGGGCAACCACGGTTCGCCGAAGTTCAGATAGCCGACCCAGTTGCCGGCGCCGCGCAGCAGTTCGGTGGCGGACATGGTGCCGGTGGTGGTGTCGGCCTGCTCGATGAACGGCATGAAGTTTTCGCCGTGCAGGCCCAGCAGGAGCAGCGGCACCACCCACCAGGCGGTGGCCAGCACGACCCCGGGCAGCCACCAGGCGAGCAGCCGGGTCCGGCGCGGCCCGGTGCGGGAGAGCAGGTACAGCCCGGCGGGCAGCAGGCAGGCCAGCGTCGAGGCCGCGTTGACACCGCCCATGAACGGGATCAGCAGCGCCGAACGGGCGGCCGCGATCCGCGCGTTGACCTGCGTGTTCGTCAACGGCAGCAGCACCCACGGCAGCATCGCCCCGGGCAGCGCGGCGGCGGAGGTGGAGCCGATGACGAGGGTGAAGGTGGGCCACAGCGCGTAACAGGCGGCGGACAGCAGGCGGGAGGCCGGGGAGCCGCACCGCAGCCGTTCGGCCAGCCGGAGGGCGCCCCAGAACGCGGTCGTGACGATCAGGGACATCCACAGCCGCTCGGCCAGCCACACCGGTAGGTGGGCGAGGTGGGCCAGGCCGTAATACGGGAGGGCCGGGAAGGCGTAGCCGATGTACTGGTCGGCGAGGCCGCCGAGACCGGCCCGGTCGTGCCACAGCTGCCCGAGGTCACCGAGGAAGCGCCAGGGATCGGTGCTGACCCCCAGCTTCGTCTCGAACGTCATCCTGCCCGGCGCGGGCGCGAGGAAGCCGGCCAGGGTGAGCGCCCAGAAGGCGAGCAGCCAGCGCCGGGACCGCGGCCGCCCGGGCGAGGGGGCCGGGACGGGCGCGGTCCGGCCGCCGGCGTCGGGCGACCCCGGGGACGGGGAGGACCTGAGGGTCTGGGTCATGGCAACCGCCGCAGGATGAGGAGGAGGTTCCAGGTGGCGACCTCCCGGATGCCCGGGAGGCGGGGGATGGCCTCGGCGAGGAACGGCGCGTAGCGGGAGCGTGCGGTGACGAGCGCGACGTCGTCCCGGGCCCGCACCTGGCGCAGGGTGCGGCCGACGTGCACCGCGAACAGGTTGACGCCCAGGGTGTGTTTGGCCGGTCCGCCGGTGCGCCGCCGGTAGCGGCTGCGGGCCCGCTCGGCGCCCAGGTAGTGCCAGGGCGCGGTCTCGTGGCCGCCCCAGGGGGAGAACCAGTTGGTGAAGGCGACGTAGACGAGCCCGCCGGGGCGGGTGACCCGGATCAGTTCGCTGAGGAAGGTCTGCGGGTCGGCGACGTGTTCCAGGACGTTGGACGAGAAGCAGACGTCGGCGGCGCCGTCGGCGAGCGGCAGCAGATAGCCGTCGGCGATCACCGCGCCCTCGGGCCGCCGCCCGCGGGCGGTCAGTTCGGCGGGATCGGGCTCGAAGAGGTAGCCGTGGGCGCCGCGCCGCCGGAACTCCTCGGTGAAGTGGCCGCAGCCGCCGCCGACGTCGGCGACCACCGCGCCCTGCAGCGGCAGATGGCGTTCGACCTGGTCGGCGGCGTCGCGGGCGAGCAGCCGGTAGCAGTGCTCGGGATCGTCCTGCTCCCGCAGGAAGGCCCGGAACAGGGCCCAGGACCGGCGCAGTGAGGGGTCGCGCACTTCGGGCCTCACCGCCCGGGGGACGCGGTGCGGAACGCCTCCGCCGCGACCGCACGGAAGCTGCGGACGGTATGGCTCCACCGGAAGCGGGCGGCCCGCGCCTCCGCGGCGAGTCCCAGGGCGGTACGGCGCCGCGCGCTCAGCCCGAGGGCGCACCAGTGCGCGGCGAAGGTGCTCTCCCCGCGGGCGAGCAGACCGGTGACGCCGTCCTCGACGGAATCCCGCAGTCCGGGGATGTCGAAGCCGAGCGCGGGGGTGCGCCGGGCGGCCGCCTCCATGACCACCAGGCCCCACCCCTCGACCAGCGACGGGTGCAGCAACAGCCACGCGGAGCAGAGCAGTTCGTGTTTGCGCCGTTCGCAGATCCGGCCGGTGAAGGTGACGCCGGGGCCGGCCAGCGCGGTCAGCCGGGCGCGTTCCGGTCCGTCGCCGACGATCACCAATCGGCCGCCGGTCACCGGCCGGACCCGTTCCCACAGCCGCAGCAGCAGGTCGATCCGCTTGTACTCGACGAGCCGGCCCATGGCCAGGAACAGCGGTTCGGGCGCCTTCGGGACCAGCGGCCCCGGTTCCTCCACGCCGTTGTGCACCAGCCGGACGCGCTCGGGGGCCACGCCCAGCTCGTGCAGCGCGGCCGCGGTCGAACCGGAGACCGCGACCATCAGATTGCGGCGGTGCGCCCCGGCCAGCGCCCAGTGCTCCAGTTGGCGGCCCAGCCGGGCGGCCGGCCCCGGGTAGCGCAGCCGCCACAGGTCCGTGTGCACGTGGTTGACCAGGCACAGCGTCGGTCCGCGGTGCCACAGCGGGGCGAGGTACGGCATGCCGTTGCAGACCTCGACCAGCAGGTCGCAGCCGCCGACCCGGCGCTCCAGGTGGCGTGGTGCGCGCAGGAAGTGGCCGACGTCGCCGCCCGCGGACACCACCCGGTAGTCCGGGGCGGGGGTACCTCCCTGGCCGGGCGGAGCCGAGGCCTTGGGGGAGGCCGGCCCGCCGCACACCAGGGTGACCTGGTGACCGTGTGCGGTCAGGCCCTCGGCGATCCGGTCCACCAGCAGCTCGGAGCCGCCGGCGGCCGGGTTGCCCAGGTCACGCCGGGCGAGGAAGACGATCCGGCGGGGGAGCGGGGGCGGGCCGCCGGCGGGGGGACCGGCGGCCGCGGGCGGGGCGAGCGGCGGAGCGGGGCGGGTGTCGGGAGCGGGCCGTACGTGTGGGGGCATGGGCGGATCCAACTCGTCTCAGGGTGCGGTACCGGTGGTGGGGGGACGTACTGCGTGCTGAGTCGTGCGGGTCGTGCTGCGCCATGGGGTGGACAGTTTTGGGCCGGGCCCCGGGGCGCGGCTACTCACCGGGGTGACAAAATCCGCGCGGTCTTGAACTGACGGTTCATCACTTCACGCAAGCCGTGGGGCGCCGCCGGCCGGCCGGCGGCGCGGGGCGTCACCCGTCCTCCGTGCGCCGCCGCCCCCGCGCCACCCAGATCACCCCGGCCGCCGTCAGCAGTCCGCCCGCCACCGCGGCGCCCACCGGCAGCGCCCCGCCGACCAGCGCCAGCCTGCCGCTGTCCGCCTCCGCCAGCCGCAGCTGCGCCCGTCGCGTCGCCGGGGTGAACCGCAGCCGCTCGCCGCGCAGCAGCGTCACCGCGTCGTGCCGGCCGCCGGGCGCCCGCAGCGTCTTGACCGGCGAGATCGCCGCATCCACGATCCGGCCGGTGCGCTGCTCGGCGACCAGCTCGATACCGGAGTTGGCGTACCACTCCTCGGCCTGGATCTGGCCCTGCTGCGGCCGCCCGACGAGCCGCCCGGGGACCTGCCGGCTGCCGGTCCTGGTGGCCGGCACGGTCCCGGTGAAGCGGTACAGCACGAGCCCACCGGCCCGCCGCTCACCGGCGAAGCGGAGCGGAACGGCGGCGCCCAGCGTGTTGTCCCACCAGCGGTATCCGGTCCGCCGCAGGTCGAAGGGGAACTTCAGGTAGGCATCGCCGTCGAAGCGGGTCGGGGCCTCGCCGCAGCAGTGCACCGGGGCGTTGCTGCGCCGGTCGGTGACCCAGCGCTCGGTGGTCCACTGGAACGCCCGGCGCGGATCCGCGAGGGCCAGCGTCTTCGGGGTGTCGACCGTGGTGGAGACGTCCCACACGGCCCGCCCGCTCTTCTCGCTCGCCGCGACGTCGCCCAGTACGTGCCGGGTGAGGGTGATCCGCTGCCGGTCCCTGGTGCGCAGGGCGTCGGTGTCGAAGTAGCTGCCGGTGCCGGTGAAGACGGTGGTGACGTCGACGTCGACCGGGGTGACCTTCGCCCACGGCGTGACGTACCAGGCCAGCAGGGGTGCGAGGACGAGCAGGAAGACACCGAGGCCGAGCAGTGCCAGGGATGTCGGGGCGGCGGTGCGGGCACCGGTCGCCGTGGTGGCGGGGGCCGGAGGCGGGGCGGAAACGGAGGTGGGGGAAGGCATACGGGCACTCCTGGAAGCGGTGGGGGATCACGCTCTGGTGCACGTGCGGAGGGGCGGGCGGCCGCCCGGGAAACGGCGTCGGGCGGGCCGGGCGCCCATGGGCCGGGAACGTAAGCGAACTCTTGACAGACCGTCAATGCCCTTCCACACTCGGCAGTCACCACGACCGAGTGGTGCCGCGCTGTGGGACGCGGCACGAGCCGGACCCCGATTCCGTACGCCCCGGGGCTGTGCCGTGTGCCGTACCGACCCGACGGAGACCGGTGAGGTCTCCGGTCCCGACGAAGGGCTCGCCGCGCCATGCACCGGATGCTCGCCGCCGCACTGACCGCGCTGACCGCCGCCGCCCTGGCCGTCGCCGCCGCACTCGGCATCGTCGCGGCGCTGGATGCCACCCCCGAACAGCCCAATGTGCCGCTGGTGACCTTCGACCGGGCCGGCGAGTAGGCGGGCGGTATGCGCAGCCCGGCCGGCCCGCGGCGTACGAAGGAGGTCCTCGCCATGGTGACCGCCGTCCGCTCGGCCTGGCGGGACGTCCCGCCCTACCAGGTACGGCAGTTCGCCACCCTGGCGCTGGCGGAGGTGCCCACGCTGGCCCAGGACATCCTGCGCGAGATCCGCCACGAGTACCCCCAACTACCGCTGGTTCCGGACGAGTTCGGCGAGCCGCGGGCGCTGGTCGGCATCCGCCAGTCGCTGGAGCACTTCGTCACGCACCTGACCACCGGGCTGGACCGGCCGCACGTCCACCCGCGGGTCTTCCAGGAGTTCGGCCGCGGCGAGGGCATGCAGGGCCGCAGCCTGGACGCGCTGCAGGCGATCTACCGGCTCGGCGTACGGCTGGCCTGGCGGCGGCTCGCCGAGATCGGCCAGCAGGTCGCCATCCCCGCCCCGGCGATGTACGAGCTGGCCGAGTCCGGCTTCGAGTACCTCGACGGGCTGGTCGCCGAGTCCGTCCGCGGCTACGCCGAGGCCGCCGCCCGCCAGGCGGGGGAGCGGCTGCGGCAGCAACGCCGCCTGATGGAGCAGCTCTTCGGCCTCGCGGCCACCCGTACGCGACGCGGCGGGAGCGGAACCGGAACGGCCCCTCCCGGGGCGGCCGGCGGGGTGCCGGCGGCGCTCGCCGAACGCGCCGCCCGGATCGGCTGGCCGCTGCCCGAACGCGTCGCGGTCGCCGTGCTGCTGCGCCCGGACCGGGCGGCGGTGGCCCCCGCCGTCGCCCCGGACGTCCTGCTGGACATGGAGTGCGAACGGCCGCGGATGGTGGTGCCGGAACCGGACGCCCCGGGCCGGCGCGAGCTGCTGGGCCGGGCCGCGGCCGGCTGGTCGGGCGCGCTCGGCCCGGTCGTCCCCCTGCCGGCCGCCGCGAAATCGCTGCGCTGGGCCGGGGCCGCGGCCGACCTGATCGAGCGCGGACTGCTGCCGGCCGGCGAACTGCTGCAGTGCACCGAACACACCGAGGCGCTGGTCCTGCTGCCGCCCGAGGAGCTGATCGACGACCTCACCCGCCGCCGCCTCGCCCCCCTCGACGACTGCGGCCCGACCCACGGGCGGCGGCTCGCGGAGACCCTGCTCGCCTGGCTGGAGACCCGCGGCGGGGCCCCGGAGATCGCCGCCCGGCTCGGCGTCCACCCGCAGACCGTGCGCTACCGGCTGCGCCAGATAAGGGAGTTATGGGGCCCGGAGGTGGACGACCCGGACCGCCGCTTCGAACTGGAACTGGTGTTACGGGCGCGGCGGCTCCGCGGGGAACTCCACTGAGCTCTCCGGCCGGGTCAGGCGGTGTCGCCGCGGCCCTCGACCAGCACCGCCATGCCGTCCAGGAGGCGGGCCAGACCGAACTCGAACAGCGTCTCCAGGTTGAAGGAGTCCTCCGGGGAGTCGGACATCGCCGCGTACATCGGATACGCGCCGGACGTGAAGATGCCCTCGAACTCCGGCTCCATCGCGGCCATCCACTGGTCCTGGTTCATCCCGGTCTCCTGCTCGGCCTCCAGGTCGTCCTCGAAACCGGCGGCGGTGAACATCACGAAACCCAGCAGTGTCACGGCCATGTGGAGCTGGGTCACCGGAGCCGCCCCTTCGACCCGGCCCACGGTCCACTCGATCAGTGCCATCGCCCGCGGCATCGGCTGCGGGCGGGTGACCGACAGGTACTTCGCCAGCCATGGATGGCGCCGGTAGAGCGTCCACTGCAGCCGCGCCCCGGCCTCCATCCGGTCGCGCCAGCCGTCCGGTGCCGGATCGGGCAGCTCCACCTCCGCGAACACGGCGTCCGCCATCAGCAGTTCCAGCTCGTCCTTGCCGGCCACATGGCGGTAGAGCGCCATCGACGACACCCCGAACTCGGCGGCGACCCGGCGCATCGACAGCGCGCGCAGCCCCTCGGCGTCGGCGACCTTGATCCCGGCCCGGACGATCCGCTCCTGGCTCAGCCCGCCGTCCGCGTCCCGCGATCGCCGCTCCCGCGGGGCCGGACCGCGTGCCGCCCGCTGCTGCGGCCGCGGCTCGGCCACCACCGTCCCCACGCCCGGGACCGCCCGTACGACCCCCTCCTGGCGCAGCGTGGTCAGTACCTTCGTGGCGGTGGCCATCGCCACCCCCCATTCCTGGGTGATCCGCCGGGTCGACGGCACCCGGTCGCCCGGCGCCAGTTCACCGGCGTCGATGCGGCGCCGGATCTCCGCGACGATCCGGCGGTAGGGCGGTGCGCTGGGCTGCGCCACGGGGGCCTCCTCCGTCTGGGTGCCGGGTCAGGGCCTCATCGGTGCCGTACTAGTGCACCAGGGCCTTCGCACTGACGCCGACAGTAGCAGCGCGGGGAACTACCCGCCTCTACCTGCGGCGCTCTGATATTGCGCACTAGGCAGGTGCACTAGTGTGATGCACCTCCAATTCCCTTGCTGTGCCTGATGTTTGCACCGTAAGCCGCAGGTGCTTACCGTGTCACCCATGTCGTTTACCTCGTACACATCGCCTGCTCCCGCCCCGGCCCCCGAGCCGCGGGCCGGCCGCCGGGAGTGGATCGCCCTCGCCGTCCTGCTGCTGCCCTGCCTCCTGGTCTCCATGGACGTCTCGGTGCTCTACTTCGCGGTGCCGTTCCTGACCGCGCAGCTCGAACCCAGCAGCGTCCAGCAGCTGTGGATCCTGGACGTCTACGGGTTCGTCCTGGCCGGCCTGCTCATCACCATGGGCGCGCTGGGCGACCGCATCGGGCGGCGCCGGCTGCTGCTGTTCGGCGCCCTGCTCTTCGCCCTCGCCTCCGGGCTCGCCGCCTACGCCGGCAGCGCCGAAATGCTCATCGCCGCCCGGGCGTTGCTCGGCATCGGGGGCGCGACCCTGATGCCGTCCACCCTGGCGCTGATCCGCAACCTCTTCCACGACGCCAAGCAGCGCGGCAAGGCCATCGCCATCTGGTCGGCCGCGACCATGGGCGGCATCGCGGTCGGACCGGTGCTCAGCGGGCTGCTGCTGGAGCACTTCTGGTGGGGCTCGGTGTTCCTGATCAACACGCCGGCGATGGTGCTGCTGCTGGTCTGCGGGCCGCTGCTGCTCCCGGAGTTCAGGAATCCGGCCACCGGCCGCTTCGACCTGCCCGGCTCGCTGCTCTCCCTGCTCGCCATGCTGCCGATTGTCTACGGCATCAAGGAGATGGCCCGCAACGGCGTGTCCGTCCTGCCCGTCCTCGCCCTCGCCGTCGGCCTGCTGGCCGCCGCGGGCTTCGTCGTCCGCCAGCGCACCGCCCGCCACCCCATGCTCGACCTCGAACTCTTCCGGCACCGCGGGTTCAGCGTCTCGGTGCTGATGAACCTGCTGGCGATGTTCGCGATCGTCGGCTGCGCGGTCTTCTTCACCCAGTACCTGCAGACCGTACGGGGCATGAGCCCGCTGGAGGCCGCGCTCTGGAACCTGCTGCCGACCCTCGCCGTGGGCGGCATGACCGCGGTGGCCACGGCGCTCGCCCAGCGGATGGACCGGGCGCACGTCATCGCCCTCGGCTTCGTCCTCGCGGCCGGCGGCTTCATCTGGCTCTCCTGGGTGGAGCCGGGCTCGGCCCTCTGGTACGTCCTGGTCGCCTCGTCGGTCTACGCCTCCGGCCTGGTGATGGTGGCGTCGCTCGGCAACGAACTGGCCCTCGGCGCGGCGCCCCCGGAGCGCGCGGGCTCCGCCTCGGCCGTGCTGGAGTCCGGCACCGAACTGGGCGGCGCGCTGGGCATGGCGATCCTGGGCAGCGTCGGCAGTGCCGTCTACCGCGGCCACATGGGCGACGCCCTGCCGGCCGGCCTCCCCCAGGGGGCGGCCGACGCCGCACGGGAGACGCTGGCCGGCGCCGCCGCGGTGGCCGCGCATCTCCCGGCGCAGGCCGGCCGGGCGGTGCTGACCGCGGCCCGCACCGCCTTCACCGACGGACTGCAGACGGCCGTGCTGAGCGCCGCGGGCGTGATGCTCTGCGCGGCCGTGCTGGCCGTGGCGCTGCTGCGGGGGGTACGTCCCACACCGGCTCCGGTGGACCCGGCCCCGGCCCCGGCCTCCACGGAAGCGGTCAGCTGAAGTCGAACTCGCCGGTGCGGGTCCGCTTGAGCTCGAAGAACTTGTCGTAACCGGCGAGGAGGCGGGCGCCGTCGAAGACCCGCACCGCGTCCTCGCCACGCGGGATCGCCATCAGGACCGGCCCGAAGAAGGCGACGCCGTCGATGTGGATCGTGGGCGTCCCGACGTCCTCGCCGACCGGGTCCATGCCCTCGTGGTGGCTCTTGCGCAGCGCATCGTCGTACGCCTCGCTCCCGGCGGCACGGGCCAGCTCCGCCGGCAGTCCGACCTCGGCGAGCGCCTCCTCGATGACGGCCGCGGTGTCCTCGCGGCCGTTGTTGTGGATCCGGGTGCCCAGCGCGGTGTAGAGGTCGCGCAGCACGTCCTCGCCGTGCTCCTGGGCCGCCGCGATGCACACCCGCACCGGGCCCCACCCGGAGTCCAGCAGCTCGCGGTACTTCTCGGGGAGGTCCGTGCGGCCCTCGTTGAGCACGGACAGGCTCATCACGCGGAACCGCAGGTCCAGCTCGCGGTGCTGCTCGACCTCCAGGATCCAGCGGGAGGAGATCCAGGCGAACGGGCAGATGGGGTCGAAGTAGAAGTCGACGGAGTGGCGGGTCTCGCCGGTCTGTGTCATACGGCGACCCTAAGCCGCCACCGGCCCGCCCGCCCGGTCCACCTGGCCGCGGTGATCGTGGGCCACTTGCGCGACGGTGACGGCGGTGCTCCTCGCCGTTGCTCCGCGGTGCCGCCCCGCTACTCCGCCTACTCCGCGGTGCCGCCCAGCATCCGCTGCAGCAGTTCCTTCAGCAGCGTGCGCTCGGCGATGGTCAGCTTGCCGAGCGGCTCGCGGGCGAAGTGCAGCGAGGTCCGCAGCGCCTCGGCCGTCCGCGCGCCCTCGGCCGTCGCGGCGGCGAGCTTCACGCGGCGGTCGTCCGGATCGGGGCGGCGCTCGACCAGGCCGCGGGACTCCAGGCGGTCCACGATGCCGGTGACGTTCGACGGCTCGCACTTCAGGCAGTTGGCGATCTTGCGCATGGGCTGCGGCCCGACCGCGAGCAGGCTGAGGACGCGGGCCTGCGTGCCGGTGAGGGAGTGCTCGGCCGCGGCGTGCTCGTACTCCTCGTGGTAACGGGCGACGACGGTGCCGATGAGATCGACGACCTCGACGGTCAAGGAGTCTGGGCGCGGTGTCATGTGCACCAGGATACCCGATTACTTGACATCATGAAATATCGAGTCCATTATTGTTTCAGCACCTGAAGCATTAGGAGGATGGCTCTCATGTCCGCACTGCCCACGACCAGCCGCGAATGGCACCTCGTCGCCCGCCCGCACGGCTGGCCCACCCCGGAGGACTTCGCGCTGCGCGAGGCCGCGGTGCCCGAGCTCGGCGAGGGCCAGGTCCTCGTCCGCAACCAGCACTTCTCCGTCGACCCGTACATGCGCGGCCGGATGAACGACGTGAAGTCCTACGTCCCGCCCTTCCAGCTCGACGAGCCGATGGAGGGCGGCGCGGTCGGCGAGGTCATCGCCTCCCGCGCCGACTCCCTCGCCGTCGGCGACCACGTCCTGCACGGCCTCGGCTGGCGCGAGTACGCCGTCGTGGACGCCAAGCGGACCGCCAAGGTGGACCCGTCGCTGGCCCCGCTCACCGCCTACCTCGGCGTCCTGGGCATGCCGGGCCTGACCGCGTACGCGGGCCTGCTGGAGGTCGCGTCCTTCAAGGAGGGCGACGCCGTCTTCGTGTCCGGCGCGGCCGGCGCGGTGGGCAGCCAGGTCGGCCAGATCGCCAAGCTCAAGGGCGCCTCCCGGGTCATCGGCTCGGCCGGCTCCGACGAGAAGGTCAAGCTCCTGGTCGAGGAGTACGGCTTCGACGCCGCCTTCAACTACAAGAACGGCAACGTCACCCAGCAGCTGAAGGAGGCCGCGCCCGAAGGCATCGACGTCTACTTCGACAACGTCGGCGGCGACCACCTCGAAGCGGCCATCAGCGCCCTCAACGTCCACGGCCGGGCGGCCATCTGCGGCATGATCTCGATGTACAACGCCACGGAGCCCAGCCCCGCGCCGCGCAACCTCGCCATGGTCATCGGCAAGCGGCTGCGCCTCCAGGGCCTGCTGGTCAGCGACCACTCCGCGCTGCAGCCGCAGTTCGTCGAGGAGGTCTCCGCCTGGATCCGCTCCGGCGAGCTGCAGTACAGCGAGACCAAGGTCGCCGGCATCGAGCACGGCGTGGACGCCTTCCTGGGCATGCTCCGCGGCGAGAACACCGGAAAGATGATCGTGAGCCTGACGGAGGCCTGAGCGATCACCGGCGGCGGCCGCCGGACGGCGAGCCCTCCTCGCCGTGCCCTTGCGCGGGCCCGTTAGGCTCGGCGGCAAGCCGTCGCGATCCGTGGGCGCGAGTCGCGGCGAACCACAGGAGGATTTCGTATGTCCATCCAGACCGTCGACGTCGTCTACACCGCCGTCGCCACCGCTGAGAACGGCCGTGACGGCCGCGTCGCCAGCGACGACGGCAAGCTCGACGTGGTCGTCAACCCGCCCAAGGAGCAGGGTGGCAGCGGCGCCGGCACCAACCCGGAGCAGCTGTTCGCGGCCGGTTACAGCGCCTGCTTCCAGGGCGCGCTCAGCGTCGTCGCCCGCCGGGAGAACGCCGATGTCTCCGGCTCCCGGGTGACCGCCAAGGTCGGCATCGGCAAGACCCCGGACGGCGGCTTCGGCCTCACCGTCGAGATCGTGGCCTCCATCCCCACGGTCGACGCCGCCACCGCCAAGGACCTCGTGGAGAAGGCGCACCAGGTGTGCCCGTACTCCCACGCCACCCGCGGCAACATCGACGTCAAGCTGACCGTCGCCTGACCGAGCGCCGCAGTGACGTCTCCTGAAGAGGCGTCTGCCGCACGGCGTTTCCCGTAACGGCGCCTTCGCGCACGCGCCAGGGGCCGCATCCCGGACCGACCCGGGGTGCGGCCCCTGTCGTTCGCGGAGGCCCGTACGGCCACCCTTCTCCCGCCCCGTCGCATGCCCCCAGCGGCCGGCCGCGCGATCACGGTGTGACGCAGGCCACGCACACCGCACCTTGACGCCCCCGCCGTGTAATCGATTTCGTAGCCCTCACGACATCCTCGTGAAAACGATTACACCGACGATCGGAACGGCAACGGCGCCATGGCGAACATCAAGGACGTGGCAGAGCGGGCAGGGGTCTCCGTGGCCACGGTCTCCCGGGTCCTCAACGGGCACAGCCCGGTCGCCGAGACCCGCGACCGGGTGCTCGCCGCCGTACACGAGCTGGGCTACCGCCCCAACAACGTCGCCCGCGCCCTGCGCACCGCGCGGACCGGCGCGCTCGGCCTGATCATCAGCGATCTGACCAACCCGTTCTTCACCGAGCTGGCCGACGCCGTCGAGGACGCGGCCCGCAGCCTCGGCTACAGCCTGGTCATCGGCAACGCCGGCGAACGCCCCGAGCAGCAGGACGACTACATCCGCACCCTGCTCGACCGCCGGATCGACGGCCTGCTGGTCAGCTCGGCCGGTACCGGTTCGGCGATGCTCCGCGAGGTCGTCGCCTCCGGCACCCCGCTGGTCCTGCTGGACCGCAGCGTTCCCGGCGTCGACGCCCCCTGCGTACGCGCCGACGGACGCGCCGCGCTCACCGAACTCGCCGGCCATCTCGCCGCCCTCGGCCGCCGCCGCCCCGCGATCATCGTCGCCCCGGCCGGCACCCCCACCGGCGACGAGCGCCTCGCCCTCTTCCGTACGGCGCTGGCCCGCCACGACATCCCGCTGCCCGACGAGCGGGTCGGCGCCACCCCCGACCTCCAGCCCACCGGCGGCCGCCAGGTGATGCGCGGCTTCCTCGACCTCCCCGAGCCGCCGGACGCGGTGCTGGCCACCGACAACCTGATGGCGCTCGGCGCGCTGGACGAACTCCGCGCCCGCGGACTGCGGGTCCCCGACGACATGGCGCTGGTGGTCTACGACGACGTGCCCTGGTTCGCCCACACCGATCCGCCGCTGACCGCCATCGCGCAGCCCACCCGTGAACTGGGCCGGGCCGCCGTCCGCACCCTGCTGGCCCGGATCGAGGGCAGCCCCGCCGAATCGGTACTGCTCCCGGCCCGGCTCGTGCCCCGCCGCTCCTGCGGCGAACCGGCGGGCGGCTGAGCGGCGGGCGGCTGAGCGGTGGGCGGTACGTACGCCTCCGACTTCCGACCCCTGACCCCCGACCTCTGACCCCCGACCCCCGACCCCTGGGCACCCGGCAGCGCACCCCCGGCACCCGTTCCCGACCGTCTCCGACCCCGCACTTCGTCTCCGAGGACCACCCGAGCAGCCACACCACCAGCCGGATCGGCGGGCGGCCACCACAGCCGTCGCACCAGCGGCCACACCAGCGAGCAGCCACACCTGCAAGCAGCCGACAACAAGCAGTCACCGGCGAGCAGTCACATGAGGATGAGAGGGGCAGCGCATGACCGGCGTCAACGACGACGTTCCGGACGGCATACCGGACAGCGCACCGGCCGATGTGCCGGGCCGCGCACCGGACGACGTGCCGGACGGCCGCGAACTGCTGCGCGTGGAGGGGGTGACCAAGTCCTTCCCCGGGGTGCGCGCGCTGGACGGCGTGGACCTGAGCCTGCGCCGCGGCGAGGTGCACGTCCTCCTCGGTGAGAACGGCGCGGGCAAGAGCACGCTCATCAAGATGCTCTCCGGCGCCCACCGCCCCGACCAGGGCCGCATCCTCGCCGCCGGGCCGGACGTGCCTGCCGCCGGGCCGGACGTGCCTGCCACTGGGCCGGACGTGCCTGCCACTGGGCCGGACGTGCCTGCCACCGGGCCGGACCGCCCCGAGGCCGGGCCCACCACCAAGTCCACCCCCAGGCTCGGCGCCAAGCCCACCACCAGGCCCGGCACCCGTCCCGGCGGCGATCTGCGCGAGGTGCACATCCGCTCCGCCCAGGACGCCGAGCGGCTCGGCATCGCCACCATCTACCAGGAGTTCACCCTCGTCCCCGGTCTGACCGTCGCCGAGAACCTCTTCCTCGGCCGTCAGCCCCGCACCCGCCTCGGCCTCATCGACAAGAAGACGATGCGGGCCCGCGCCGCCGAACTGCTGCGCCGCGTAAGGCTGGACGTCTCCCCGGACACCCCGGTCGCCGAACTGGGCATCGCCCGCCTCCAGATGGTCGAGATCGCCAAGGCGCTCAGCCTCGACGCCCGGGTGCTGATCATGGACGAGCCGACTGCGGTGCTCACCTCCGAGGAGGTGAGCACCCTCTTCGGGATCGTCCGCGAACTGCGCGACGCCGGCGTCGGCATCCTCTTCATCACCCACCACCTGGAGGAGATCGGCGCGCTCGGCGACCGCGTCACCGTGCTGCGCGACGGCCGCTCCGTCGCCCAGGTACCGGCCTCGACCGGCGAGGACGAGCTGATCCGCCTCATGGTCGGCCGGGACATCGCCGAGCAGTACCCGCGGCAGCGCCCCGACCGGCCCGGCCCGCCGCTGCTGCGGGTCCGCGGCCTGACCCGCCACGGCCGCGGGACCGGACCGGTGTTCCAGGACGTCGACTTCGAGGTGCGCGCCGGTGAGGTCGTGGGCCTGGCCGGACTGGTCGGCGCGGGCCGTACCGAGGTGGCCCGGGCGGTCTTCGGGGTGGACCCGTATGACGCCGGCACGGTCGAGATCGACGGCGAGCGACTGGCCCGGGGCGACGTCCGCGCCGCGATGCGCGCCGGCCTCGGCCTCGTACCGGAGGACCGCAAGGGCCAGGGCCTGGTCCTGGACGCGTCCCTCCAGGACAACCTCACCCTGGCCCGGCTCACCCGCGACACCCGTGGCGGGCTGGTGGACCGCGGCGCCCAGCGGCGCCGGGCGGCCACCGTGGCCGAGCAGTTGAAGGTGCGGATGAGCGGCCTGGCGCAGTCCGCCCGGACGCTCTCCGGCGGCAACCAGCAGAAGATCGTCATCGGCAAGTGGCTGCTCGCGGACACCCGGCTGCTGATCCTCGACGAGCCCACGCGGGGCATCGACGTCGGCGCCAAGGTCGAGATCTACCAGCTCATCAACGAGCTGACGGCGTCCGGCCGGGCGGTCCTGATGATCTCCAGCGACCTGCCGGAGGTGCTCGGCATGAGCGACCGGGTGCTGGTGATGTCCCAGGGCCGGCTGGCCGGAGAGCTCACCGCCGAAGAGGCCACCCAGGACGCCGTGATGGAGCTGGCTCTCCACACGGCCCACGGCACCGACCGCGGCACGGCCCACGGCACCGACCGCGGCGCCGGCCGCCGCAACCACACCGACAAGAGCGCGATGGAGGGCTCCGATGTCCGCTGAGCTGAAGACGGGAGCCGCCGCCGAGGCGGTGGGACGGGCACCGGACCGGGAGGCGGGCGGCCGCCGGCCCGCGGCGTGGTTCTCCCGGGCGGTCCTCAGGAACGGCCCGCTCGGCGGCCTGGCCGCCCTGGTCGTGGTGATGGCCGCGCTCTCCAAGGACTTCCTCAACGGCCAGAACCTCCTCAACGTCGGCGTCCAGGCATCGGTCACCGCGATCCTCGCCTTCGGCGTCACCTTCGTGATCGTCTCGGCCGGCATCGACCTGTCCGTCGGCTCGGTCGCCGGGCTCGCCGCCACCGTCGTCGCCTGGGCCGCCACCGGCCAGGGCCTGCCGGTCTGGATCGCCGTACTGCTCGGCCTCGCGGTCGGCGCGGGATCCGGACTGCTCTCCGGCGCACTGGTCGCGTACGGCAAACTGCCCGCGTTCATCGCGACGTTGGCGATGCTGTCCGTGGGCCGCGGTCTGGCCCTGGTCATCTCCGGCGGCTCGCCGATCCCCTTCCCCGCCTCGGTCAGCAGGCTCGGTGACACCCTCGGCGGCTGGCTGCCGGTACCGGTGCTCGTCATGATCGGCATGGGGCTGGTCGCCGCCCTGATCCTGGCCCGCACGTACGCCGGACGCGCGATGTTCGCGATCGGCGGCAACGAGGAGGCGGCCCGTCTCTCCGGCATCCACGTCAAGCGCCGCAAGCTCGTCATCTACGCGCTGTCCGGGCTGTTCGCGGCGGTCGCCGGCATCGTGCTCGCGGCCCGCCTCACCTCCGCCCAGCCCCAGGCGGCCACCGGCTACGAACTGGACGCGATCGCGGCCGTGGTGATCGGCGGGGCCAGCCTCTCCGGCGGCTCCGGCAAGGCGTCCGGCACCCTCATCGGCGCCCTGATCCTGGCCGTGCTGCGCAACGGCCTCAACCTGCTGAGCGTGTCGGCCTTCTGGCAGCAGGTGGCCACCGGCCTGGTCATCGCCCTCGCGGTCCTCCTGGACACGCTGCGCCGCCGGAGCACCCGATGAGGGCGGGCGCGGACGCGCGCACGCGCCGCGGCGACGCCCCTGGGGGTACGCACACGGATGCCCGCCGGGATGCCCGGAGGAGGGCGCGCGGGGAGGCCCGTGGGCGTGCTCGCAGGGATGCTGGTGGGCGTGCGCGTAGCGGGACGCTCGCGATGGCGGTGGCCGGGACCCTCACGGCCGCGCTCGCACTCACCGGCTGCGACCGCGGCGGCAACACCGACCTGGGGCTCGCCCTGTCCACGATGAACAACCCGTTCTTCGTCGGCATCAAGAAGGGCGCGCAGGCCGAGGCCGACGCCCGCGGGCTGCACATCAACATCACCGACGCCCAGAACGACCCCACCCAGCAGATCAACCAGATGGAGACCTTCACCAGCCAGAACGTCAAGGCCGCCATCATCAACCCGGTCGACTCCGACGCCGCCGTCCCGGCCGTCGGCGTCGCCAACCGGGCGAAGGTGCCGGTCATCTCCCTGGACCGCGGCGTCAACGGCGGCACGGTCGGCTCGACCATCGCTTCCGACAACGTCGCCGGCGGCCGGCTCGCCGCGAAGACACTGGCCGAATCGCTCGGCGGCAAGGGCAAGGTGGCCTTCCTCGAAGGGCAGCCCGGCACCTCCGCCGCCCGCGAGCGCGGCCGGGGCTTCGAGGAGGGCCTCAGGAAGTACCCGGGCATCCAGGTCGTCGCCCGCCAGCCCGCCGACTTCGACCGCACCAAGGGCATGGACGTGATGACCAACATGCTCCAGGCCCACCGCGACCTCACCGGGGTCTTCGCCGCCAACGACGAGATGGCGCTCGGCGCCGCCAAGGCGCTGGGCGGCCGGTCGGGCAAGGACGTCCAGGTGGTGGCGTTCGACGGGACACCCGACGGGATCACGGCCGTCCGCAACGGAACCCTGACCGCCACCATCGCCCAGCAGCCGGAACTCCTCGGCAAACAGGCCGTGGACTGGGCCCTGAAGGCCGCCCACGGTGAGAAGCTGCCGCAGTCGGTCAAGGTCCCGGTGGTCCTGGTGACCCGCAAGAACGCGGCCACGTTCGACGGCGGATGAGGCCCACCCACAGACCCGATCCCAGGTGCGGGCTCATGCAACCCGCAGGACAGCAACGGCAGGCACGACGACAACAACACACACGGCAGCAACACCCCACACGGCAGCATCACCCCACACGCGACGGCAACAACTGACACGCGACGGCAACACACGGACACCCACACGCCGCCACAACACGCGTGACAGCAACAACCTCGACAGCAACATCCTCGACTGCAACAACACGACCCACGCACCACACACGAGAACAGAAGGAGAGCGGCGCATGGACAGCCATCGGCGGGGCCGGGCGACGCTCGGAAACGGGAGAACGGCGCATGTATGACGTCCTGGTGGTCGGCTCGGCCAACGCGGATCTGACGGTACGGGTCGAGCGACGGCCCGGCGCGGGAGAGACCGTGCTCGGCACGGACCTGGTCGAATCGGCCGGCGGCAAGGGCGCCAACCAGGCGGCCGCCGCCGCCCGGATCGGCGGCCGCACCGCGCTGCTCGCCCGGGTCGGCGGCGACGCCTACGGTGAACTGCTGCTGCACGCCCAGCGCGAGGCGGGCACCGACGTCACACCGGTCATCGTGGACGAGTCGGCCCGCACCGGCACCGCGATGATCATCGTCGATCCGGACGGCGACAACAGCATCGTCGTCTCCCCGGGCGCCAACGCCGCCCTCACCCCGCAGGACGTGGCCGCGGCGAAGCACACCATCGCCGCCTCCGCGGTGGTCTCCCTCCAGCTGGAGATCCCCATGGAGTCCGTACGGGCCGCCGCAGCCGCCGCCGAACAGGCCGGCACCCGCGTCGTCCTCAACCCCTCCCCGGCACCCCAGACGGCCCTGGCTCCCGAACTCCTCGCAGTCGCCGATCCGTTGGTGGTCAACGAGCACGAAGCCCGTCAGCTCTCCGGCCGCGCCGACGGCACGCCCGCCGAGTGGGCCGCGGCACTGCGCGACCAGGGTGCCCGCTCCGTCGTCGTCACCCTCGGCGGCGACGGCGCGCTGGTCCTGGACGCCTCCGGAGCCACCGAGGTGCCCGGCGTCCGCGTCAAGGCCGTGGACACCACCGGCGCCGGCGACGCCTTCACCGGTGCCCTGGCCACCCGCCTGGCCCGCGGCGACACCCTCCCCGAGGCCGCCCGCTTCGCCGTACGGGTCGGAGCCGCAGCCGTCACCAAGCCGGGCGCCCAGCCCTCGTACCCCACCCGCGCCGAACTGGAAGCCCTGGTACCGGAATCCGCCCAGGACGCGGGCGACGGCAGCTGAGGCGAGTACCGGCGCGCGCCCACCGTCCCCGGCCTCGCCGGGGACGCAGGCGGCCCGCGCCTGCTGCCCGTCCTTCCGCCCCTTGCTCCTTCAGTTCCCCCAACTCCGCCAGTTCCCCCAGCTCCATCAGCTCCTCAACTCCGTCAGTCCCCCAGCTCCGTCAGTTCCTCAACTCCCTCAGTTCCCCAGCTCCTTCGGTCCGTACAGCGCACGGTACGCGCCGGTCGCCACTGCCCAGTAGCGGTCGCCGTAGGACCAGTGCCACCACTCCGTCGGGTAGTTGACCAGCCCGGCGGCGGTGAGCGCGGCGCTCAGTATGCGGCGGTGCTCGCGCGCCGCGGGGGACAAGCCCGGCGCGGCCGTGTAGCAGGCACCGTCGCTCTCCTCCGGGGAGGCGTTGATCGGTGTGCCCATGTCGACTTCCTCGCCGTCTGCGCTGACGAGCGTGAGGTCCACCGCACCACCCGCGCTGTGCGGCGCTATCTCCGGCGGGGACACATACCGGCTGGCGGCCTCATGGACCCGTGCCCCGTCCCAGTCCGGGTGCGCGGCGCGCAGCTCGTCCGCGTACTGTTCGAAATAGCGCCGCTGGAGGCCCGGCGGGCGGTACCCCTCGACGAACTGCAGCCGCAGCCCGTCCGGCAGCGCCCGCTGCGCGTCCAGCAGCCGCCGCAGCACTCCCTCCCGCAGATACGCGAACGCACCCCGCTCGTCGCGCCGGTCCGCGGCCACCAGCAGACCGGGCACCGCGGTCCGCACGTCCACCAGCGGCTCACCGCACTCCTTGACCGGTATCGCCGCCACCGCCGGATCCGACATCAGCGTGATGCGGTCACGGACGTCGCTCACCACCAGCTCCGCACCGTCGCCCGGCACCGGCGCGGTCCACTCGGCGGCCGCCGCCACCCGCTCGCCCGACGGCAGCCAGACTCCGCTCAGTCCGCAGGCCGGCCCGGGACTGCCGACCTCCATCCCGTTGGCGAGCACGACGAGGAGGCCGTGCTCCCGCGCTATCGCGCCGTACCGCGCCAACCCTTCCGCCGCATCGTGGAAGGCGCTGGAGAGATACACCCGGCAGCCGTCCGCCGCGGCCCGCGCCGGCACCTCGGGGAAACTGTTGTCGAAGCACGTGGCCAGCGCGAACCGGATCCCGCCGAGGAAGAACCGGCCGTCGGCGCTGCCCGGCGCGAAGACCTTGCTCTCGTCGTCGGACAGATGGACCTTGTCGTAACGGGTCAGCAGGGCGCCGTCCGGTCCGTAGACGAACGAGGAGATCGTCGGCCGGCCGCCGGGCTCGACGGCCCGGCCCGCGGCGTTCACCACCGCCGCCACCCCGCTCGCCCGGCAGGCATCCCGGACCGGCGCCAGCCGGGCATCGTCGGGAGCGACCGTCAGCCGGTCCGGATCGGCCGCTATGAGCCGCAGGTCGTAGTGCGTCAGGGCGAGTTCGGAAAACACCACCAGGCCGGCGTCACGGCCGGCGGCCTCGCCGATGAGCGCGGCCATCCGCGCGGCGTTGGCCTCGATATCCCCTGGCACGGGGGCGAACTGTGCGGCTGCGGTGATCATTCCCCCATGATGCCCGCCGCGGCCCCGCCGCGTGCGGGCCTGTGGATAACTCTTCGCAGGCCCGGTCGCGCCTGGCTGGTCGGGCCCGCTCGCCCCTTCCTTTCGCTACGACGTACCGGCCTCAGCGCCGCTCGCCGAGTCGGCCGCCACCGTCACGATCTCCCGCACCTGCCGGGTGATCGCCAACCGGTTCTGCACCAGGACCGGGTCGGTGACCTGCCCGTTCTCCGGGTCCGTGTTGCCGGGCCCGAACTCCAGGACAGGGGTGTGCAGATGCCCGCCCGGCAGCGCCGGACGCCCTACCGCATCCCGCAACAGCGTCGCCCGATAAGCGATCTCATTGGACAGGTAGTCCCCGCCGCCCCCGGCCCGAGCGGTGGACCCCGGAGTCGGACCGTCCGGCCGCTCGACCGGCGCCGTACCGCCCGCCGGGATCTCCGTCACCGCGGTGTGATCGACCACCGGGTACGGCCCGGTACCGGCCGCCACGATCCGCGCGTACGGCAGACTCGTGGTCGTCCACTGCGGCTGTGGCGTAACGGTCGGCACCCCGGGCGGAATCGGCACGGTCTCCGTACGCGACTCCCGCACATTGTCCGGATAGCCGCCCCGCCAGGCCCCGTTGGTCCGCTCCACGTCGAACCGCCCCGGCCGCCCTTGGCTGATCGTCGTGAACAGATCCACCTGCCGCGGCCCGTGCCGGAAATACGGTGCCAGGGTTCGCTCCACGGTCCCCTGCGCGAAATCGGCCCACCGTACGGGGAAGACCGCGGCCTCGAGCCGCGCCGGCTCACCCGACGCGGTCCGTATCGTCGTCCCGTCCAGCGCGAGCGCCGCCGCTCCCGACGGATTGCTCCGCCGCGGATCGGCATCCAGCTGGAACGGGTCGAACCCGGTCACCACGATCCGCAGCAGGTGCTTGCCCGCGGGCAGCTCGATCGAGTCCTGGCCCCGCGAGCCGCGCTCCAACCTGCCGAGCAGCGCGGCGCGTTGCGCGGCTGACAGTTCGAAGCCCGGCCGCCACTGCCGCAGTTCCTTCGACATCCCCAACCGCGCCCAATACAGCGGGCGGTCGTCGCCCCGGCTGAGGTCGCCGCCCGCGGGCCCGTGCCCCTGGGCCCGGTCCACGGCACGCCGCCACAACGCCCGTCCCTCCGCCTCCACATACCGCCTGGCCTGCGGATACGTGCTCATCCGCGCCAGCCCGCGCCCGAACTCCCGCGGCCATACGGCAAATCCACTGCGTCGCAGGATCTCCTGAGGGGCGGTCTGCGCCAGTCGGCCTTCCTCCACGGTGAGGTCCGTCGCCGTAGCCGGAGGGGCGCTCGTTGTGGGTGGCGCGGAGGCTATGGAGGCCATGGAGGCTGCGGTGGGTGTGGTGGTGGCGGTCGTCGTGCGGGTCGGGGTCGCCGCGGCCGATGGGGCCGGGAGGGACAGCGGAACGGCGGCCAACAGCGCGACACCGAGCGTGCCCAGCCGGGCAGTTGAGCGTCCGATGTGCGCCATGCGTGAGGGGTTGAAGAGCGATCTCATGGGGTGAGTAAAGCGGGGGCGCGGGCCGCGACGGTAGAGGGCGGGTGCACGGCCCCGCGCGGTCACGGATAGGGTTTCCCGTCCGGTCCAGGGCCGGTTCTGGTCCGCTCCCGAACGCCAAGCCACCGGCACCGCGCTCGAATCCGGACATGACATGACCCAAGACCCGTGATCCATGACGCGATACGTGACGCGATACGTGCGCGACATGACATGTACCGGACTTGTTTTCCGCGAGACTCAGGGGGATCTCTGTGGCCACTCCGCCACCACCGCACGGCCCGCACCCGTACGCTCCGCCGCCGAGCCAGGCCGGCCCGAACCCGTACGGCCCGCAACCGGGTTACCCGACCCCGACCCCGACTCCGGCCCCGGCCCCGACCTCGGCCCCGAACCAGGCAGCCCAGGCACCCCACGCGTATCCGTACCCTCAGCAACCGCCGGTGCCCCAGCAGTACCCGCCGCACCAGTACCCGCCCCAGCACCAGTACCCGCCCCACCAGCACCCGGATCCGTACGCCCAGTCCTACGGGGCGGCGGCACCCGCACCCGGTTGCATGTTCTGCGGTGCGCAGCCCGCCGTCCAGGCCACCGTACGAGGCCACCAGGGCATCCTCTACGTCATGCGGTTCCTCAGCCGCAGCGGCATGTTCTGCCGTTCGTGCGGACTGGCCACCTACCGGGAGATGTCGGCGAAAACCCTGTGGCAGGGGTGGTGGAGCCCGCTCTCCGTGGCCATCACGCCGCTCACTCTCCTGATCAACCTCGGCCCCCGGTCCCGCTTCCGCAAACTGGCGCCTCCGATGGGCGGCTTCCGACCCCCGCTCGATCCGGGCAAGCCGCTCACCCGCCGCCCCGAGGCGATGCTGTTCCTGGTGCCGATGACGCTGCTCGCGCTGCTGCTGCCGGTGCTGTTCATCATCGGCCTGCTCGCAGACGACCCGCACGACAGGTCGTCCACTACCGGAGTGGAGAAGGCGCAGACCCTCGTCGTCGGCGACTGCGTACACAATGACGGCGACTGGCACGACCAGGACCTGCGGACACTGGACTGCGGATCGGCCGATGCACAGTTCAAGGTGACCCGCACGGGCCACTCCTCGGGAGAGCAGTGCGCCGACGGGGACTACCTGGCCGACACCAAGTACAGCTCGGACGGGATGACGACCTCCTGCCTCACACCTCTCCGGTAGAAGCCCCGACGCCCCGACGTCCCGAGGTCCTTAACGTCCCGGCGTCCTTAACGTCCTGGCGTCCTTAACGTCCTGGCGTTCCGGTGTCCCGATGTTCCGGCATTCCGACGTCCCTCACACCCGCCCTCACGCCCGCCGGCCCGCCCGTCACGTCCTCCGGAGGGTGCCTTCTCCGTCGCCCTCCCCATCGCCCTTCCCGTCGCTCGTCCCCTGGCCCTCCCCGTCGCTCGTCCCCTCGCCCTCCCCGCCCTTGAGCAACGCCACGAAGTCCCGGAACGCCACGGGCATATCGACGTTCTCCGGGTCCAGCAGCCACTGCAGCTGGAGCCCGTCCATCACCGCGACCAGCAGCGGAGCCGCACGCTCCGGCGTCAGCCCGCCGGGCAGCCGGTCCCCGAACTCGGCCCGTAGCGCGGCCGCCATCGCCGCGCGTACGGTCCGGAAGCGGGACTCGAAGAACGCGCGGGCCGGATGGCCCTCCGTGACGCTGTCGGCGGACAGGACGGTGTAGGTCTGGACGATGCCGGGGCGGGTGGCGTTGTAGTCGACGAGCTGAGCGAGGGTGTCGGTACGCCAAGTGCCGGATGCGGCGACGGACGAGGCCAGGTCCCAACGGTCGCGTGCCTCCAGCACAGCGACCAGCAGCAGTTCCTTGGTGGGGAAGTGGTGCAGCAGCCCCTGCTGGGTCAGCCCGGCGCGCTCGGCGACGGCGGCCAGTGAGGTGCGGCGGTAGCCCCGCTCGGCGATGAGTTCCATGGCGGCCTCCAGGATGGCCTCGCGCCGCTCCGCGCGCTGGGCCTCCCGTCCGCCACCGCCGCGCCGCGGCCCCGGCCGGCCGTCGCGGGAGGCGCCTCGCTCTCGTGCAGTCACCGGCCGAGCGTAACCCCGGCGTGGAGAACTCGTACGGGCAAGGTAACGGAAACGTTACAATGCCTACCGTTCGGGAGGTCAGGGGATCAGAATCCGGCCAGGGCCCCATGACGTCCGGGACCCGTAGGTCCCTCAGGTCCCTCAGGTCCCTCAGGATCCACAGCCCCAACAGGCCCCGCCAGCGAGACCGGAGAGCCGTATGACCGACGCCCAGTCAGACCGCCCCTCCCGCGACACCGCGCCCGTCCACGCCCCCACTCGTGCGGAGACACACGCCGAGACACACGCCGAGACACACGCCGACGCATACGGGGCGGCGCTCGCCGACGCACACGCCGCGGCCGTCGAACGGGCGCTTACCGCGCTCGACCTCGACACCAAGGTCCGGCTGCTCTCCGGCCAGGACATGTGGACCCTCCCGGCCGTCCCCGAGATCGGCCTGCGGTCGCTGGTGATGTCGGACGGCCCGATCGGCGTACGCGGCCAGGAATGGAGCGCCGAGGACCCCTCGGTCGCCCTGCCCAGCCCCACCGCCCTGGCCGCCACCTGGGACCCCGAACTCGCCCGCCGCGCCGGGCAACTCCTCGCCCAGGAGGCCCGCCGCAAGGGCGTGCACGTCCTCCTGGCGCCGACCGTCAATCTGCACCGCTCCCCGCTGGGCGGCCGCCACTTCGAGTGCTACTCGGAAGACCCGCTCCTCACCGGCGTGATGGGCGCCGGATACGTACGAGGGGTGCAGGAAGGCGGCGTCGCCACTACGGTCAAGCACTTCGTCGGCAACGACGCCGAGACCGACCGGCTCACCGTCGACAACCGCATCGCTCCCCGCCCGCTGCGCGAGCTGTACCTCGCGCCGTTCGAGCACATCGTCACCCACGCCCGCCCCTGGGGCATCATGACCGCGTACAACCAGGTCAACGGCTCGACGATGACCGAACACCGCTACCTCGTCCAGGAGGTCCTGCGCGGTGAATGGGGCTTCGACGGCTGCAACGTCTCCGACTGGACGGCCGCCCGCGACACCGTCCGGGCGCTGCGTGGCGGCCTGGACGTGGCGATGCCCGGCCCGCGCACCGTGTACGGCGCCCCGCTCGCCGAGGCCGTCCGAGCCGGTGAGGTCGCCGAAAACGAGGTGGATGACGCGGTCCGCCGCGTACTCCTGCTCGCCGCCCGGACGGGTTGCCTCGCGGGCGTACCCGCCGCCGTCGCTCCGGCCGACGTACCCCAGGCCATCGACGGCCCCGCGATGGCCCGCGAAATCGCCCGACGCGCGTTCGTCCTGCTCCGCAACGAACCGGTCGCCGGTGAACAGCTGGCCGATGCGCCGACGGCGGACAACCGGGCGCGGCGCGGGACGGGGACGGCCCAGGCGCCGGTCGTCGATGAACCCGGAGCCCACGAGACGACGGCCCACGAAACGACAGCCCATGAAACGACAGCCCACGAAACGACAGCCCACGAAGCGGCGTCCCACCAAGTAGCGGCCCATGAAACGGCAGCCCATGAAACGGCGTCCCATGAAACGGCAGCCCACGAAGCCGTAATCGGTGCGGCGGCGACCACCCGACCAGCGGGCGGGGCCCGCCGTTTGCTCCCCCTCGACGCGACGGCGATCCGCTCCCTCGCCGTCATCGGAGCCACCGCGCGCGACGCCCGTGTCCTCGGCGGCGGATCCGCGACCGTCTTCCCCGACCGGATCGTCTCCCCGCTGGAAGGACTCCGCGCGGCCCTGCCCGACGACGTCGAGGTCACCTTCGCCGTCGGCGCCGACCCGCGCACCCGGATCCCGCACGCCCGCGAAGGGTTCACCCTGCACGCCCGTTACCTCGATGCGGACGGCAACCTGCTGGCCGAAACCTCGCAGTTCGACGGGAAGGTGCAGGTGATGGGCCGCTTCCCCGCCGGCGTCACCCGGCAGAACCTCAGCGCCGTCGAACTGACCGGCAGCTACACCCCCCAGCTCAGCGGCGCGCACACCTTCGCCGTCGCCGGGACCGGCGCCCTCCGGCTGACCGTGGGCGGCACGGCCCTCTTCGACGACACCGTCACACCCGAGGGCAGCGACCCCTTCGAGGCGTTCATGAACCCCGTCGAGCAGCAGGTGACGGCGGAACTGGCGGCGGGGGAGCGGATCGACGTCACCCTGCGGTTCGTACCGCGCAGCCTCGGGCTGGGGGAGGGCATGGACGCGCTGAACTTCACCCTCGGCCACAGCGCGCCGCAGCTCGACGCGGACGCCGAGATCGACGAAGCGGTCCGCGCCGCGGCCGCCTCCGATGTGGCGGTCGTGGTCGTCGCCACGACCGAAGAGGTCGAGTCCGAGGGCTTCGACCGCCGCGATCTACGGCTTCCCGGCCGCCAGGACGAGCTGGTCACCCGCGTCGCCGCGGTCAACCCGCGCACCGTCGTCGTGGTCAACTCCGGCTCTCCGGTGGAACTTCCCTGGCGCGAGCAGGTCGCCGCGGTCCTGCTGAGCTGGTTCCCCGGGCAGGAGGCCGGTGCCGCACTCGCCGACGTCCTGCTCGGGACCCATGAGCCCGGCGGTCGGCTCCCCACCACCTGGCCGGCCCGCCTCGGCGATGCCCCGGTCACCACGGTCACTCCCACCAACGGCCAACTCGCGTACTCCGAGGGCCCGTTCATCGGCTATCGCGCCTGGCAGCGCGACGCGTCGCTCCCCGCCCCCGCCTACCCCTTCGGCCACGGCCTCGGCTACACCGACTGGGAGTACGAGTCCCTGGACACCACCCCCGACTCGGTACGCGTACGCCTCCGCAACGCAGGGCCCCGCCCCGGCCGCGAAATCGTCCAGATCTACCTGAGCCCCACCCCCACGAACCCGCCGAGCACCCCGTCCGCCCCGCACGCCGACCCCACCCCAACCTCGGCCGCCGCCTCGCTCGCCCCGACCGCCACCCCGACGGCACCCGAACGACCGGCCCGCTGGCTGGTCGGCTTCGCCGCCGTCGAGGCCGGGCCCGGTGAGAGCGCCGAGGCCGAAATCCCGTTGCCGGACCGGGCCTTCGAGATCTGGGACGAGGCGGCAGGCGACTGGCGCCGGATCAAGGGCGTCTACACCGTCGAAGCCGCCCGCAGCTTCACCGACCGCCGCCTCACAGCCGAGGTCACCGCCACCTGACAGCGCAGGTCACCGCCGCCGGACACGGGACGTCACCTCCACCTGACAGCCGAGGTCACCGCCGCCGGACAGAGGAGGCCAACGCCACCTGACAGACGAGGTCACCGCCACCTGACAGCCGCAGGAAACGCCACGTGATAGCCAGCGCCGGTCACCGCAGTCGTCTGTGGCCGGTCGGTCCTTGACTAAGAGGTCCGCACCGACACATCACCCCCGCTGGTCCGGGCCGTCACCTTGTGGGGGGAGTTCGGGTCCGTCGGTACGGAGACCTTGCTGGTGCCGCCGGAGGTGGTGGCGTTGACCGCGTAGCTGCCCTTCGGGAGACGGACGGTGACGTTGCCTCCGCTGGTGCGGGCCGAGATGTCGTCGGGCATCGTGGCCAGCGTCAGGTCGACGTCTCCGCCGCTGGTTCTGGCCTGGGCTCTGCGGGCCGTGGAGTCCGCAATGGTGACGTCGCCGCCGCTGGTCTCCGCGTCGATGGCGCCCGAGGTGCCGCGGACGGTGACGTCCCCGCCGCTGGTGTGCAGATCGACGGAGGCGTCGCGCGGCAGCAGCACCTTGAAGTCCACCTCGCACTTGCGGCCCATGCCGCAGTCCTCGGCCTTCAGGGTCAACTGGCCGTTCTTGACGCTGTGCGCCGGGGTCGGCTTGCGGTCGTTGTAGCGGTACTTCTCGGTGACCTTCACCGAGCCGCCGGCCGCGACCGGGACCACCTCGATGTCCCCGCCGTGGGTCGTCGCCGAGAGAGCAGTGATCTTTCCGTCCACGGTGTACGTGCGCTTCGCCTCTTTGGTCGGGCCGAAATCGGAGAGCGAGCAGCCGGCCACCAGCGCGGTCAAGGCCGCACAGGACAGGACGAGATGAGGAGCGCGGAGGCGGGCCATGGTGATACGTCTCCCGAGACGAAGGGAAGGGGACCGAAGCGGTTCCGGACCGGGTGGGCCGGACACTGATCATCTTCGGGTATCGCGAATCGGGAATCGTCACCGCAGGGTATGACCTTTGGCATCACCGCACGGTATGAGAGTCCCCTAGGGGGAGGCGCCCCTCACCCCTGAGCGCCGCCCTCCCCGGGGAGCCCCCCAACGGCCCCCGGCCCTCGGCTCCTGGCCCTCGGCCTCCGGCCTCCGGCTCCCGCCCCCAGGCCTCCGGCTCCCGGCCCCCGGCTCACGACGCAGCGCCCGCCTCCCGCGGTCGCACGGAGAAGTGGTACACGGTCTCGGAGTGGTGGACCTCGCCCGGGCGCAGGACGGTGCTGGGGTAGTCCGGGCGGTTGGGGGAGTCCGGGAAGTGCTGGGTTTCGAGGGCGAGGCCGGCCGCCGGGCCGTAGGGCAAGCCGGAGAAGCCTGTCAGGGAACCGTCGAGATGGTCGGCGGTGTAGAGCTGCAGACCGGGTTCCGTGGTGGCCAGTTCGAGGGCGCGGCCGGACGCCGGGTCGTAGAGCTCCGCGACCGGGCGCGGGGTCGTGGTCACGCCGCCGTCCAGCACGAAGTTGTGGTCGTACGGGTCGCCCACCGCGCGGGCGGCGCGGAAGTCGAAGCGGGTACCGGCGACCTCGACCGGCGCGCCGGGCAGCGGAATGCCGGTGTCGTCGACGGGCGTGTAGCGGCTGGCGGCGAGCCGCAGCTCGTGCCCGGTGGCGCTGCCGTTGCCGTCGCCGCCCAGGTGGAGGTAGGTGTGGTTGGTGAGGTTCAGGACGGTGGGGGCGTCGGAGTGCGCGTCGTAGGAGAGGTGCAGGGTGCCGCCGCGCGGGCCGGGGGAGAGGGTGTAGGTCACCCGCACGTCCAGGTTGCCGGGGAAGCCCTCCTCGCCGTCGGGGCTGACCCGGTGCAGCTCCACCCCGCCCTCGACCTCCCGGGCATCCCACACCACCCGGGAGAAGCTGCGCGGCCCGCCGTGCAGGCTGTTGCGCCCGTCGTTCGCCGTGAGCGGGTACGTCCTGCCGTCGAGGGGGAAGGCGGCCCCGGCGATCCTGTTGGCGTAGCGGCCGACCAACGCGCCGAAGTGGGAGCCGCCGTGGGCCACGTAGGAGGCCAGGTCGCGGAAGCCGAGCGCCAGCTGGCCGGACCTGCCGTCCCGGTCGGGGGCCTCGATGGTCTGGACGATGCCGCCGTACGTCAGGACCCGCACCCGTAGTGCGTCCGGGCCGGCGCCCGACTCCAGGGTCCAGCGGTCGACGCCGGTCCCGTCGTCCAGCGTGCCGAAGGGTTCCCTGCTGACCTGCGTCTTCATGGGCATGAGCCTATGCCCGCCCGGGAGCCGATGCCGGGCGGAAGGCAACCCACCGCGCGCCCTGCGGACACACACCGACACACCGCACACCGACACACCGCACACCGACACACCGCCCAAAGGGCCGGACCGGCTGGGCGGACGGTCTCGCCGAGCCGGCCCGTTGAACCGGCCCGCTGGCCGGCCCCGCTACCCCTGCCGGCGCGTGATCGTGCGGAACGCCAGCTCGGCCAGTTCCTTCTGGCCGCCGGCGCCCGGGTGGAACCAGTCCCAGGTGCTCAACTGGCGCCCGGTGAACCGGTAGTCGAAGACGGCGGGGTCGAAGCGGCACAGCGGGTCCTTGCCGCAGACGTCGGCCAGCGCCGAGTTGTAGGCCATGACCCGCTCGCGCACCTTCTCCCGCCGGTCCTGGGCCGGCTTGGTCAGGTCGTCCGGATCCCGCAGCATCGAACCGCAGATGCCGAGCTTCCAGACTTCCTTGCCGAGCGGGTTCTTGCGTCCCTCGGACCACAGCCGCAACAGGTCGGGCACCGACGCGACATAGACCTGGGTGTGCGGCAGGGAGCGCCGCAGCGCCCTCAGGGAGCGCGTGAAGTCGGCGCGGAAGGAGGCCGTCGGGGTCATCGATCCGACATCGGTGCGGCAGGCGTCGTTGGCGCCGATCAGGACCGTGACCAGTTCGGGCTTCCGTACGGCCGCGGCGGCCACCTGGCCGGGCAGGTCGTCCATCAGGGCGCCGGCCCGGGCGAAGTTCCAGCTGTGGGTGGCGGGGCGTTTCACCAGGCGTCGGGCGAGGCTGTCGACCTTGGGGTCGGTGCCGGTGGACCAGGAGACCTCGGGACATTCGGAGAGGATGGTGCAGGCGTTGAAGCCGACGGTGATCGAGTCACCGAGCGCCGCGATCGAGCGGGGGTGGGTGCGCCAGGCGGGTGCCGGTTTCGCCTGCCGTCCGGCCGACGGGCTGGAGTGGGGAGGTGCGCCGCTGCCGGCACTACAGGAGGCGAGGGCGAGCAGCAGGGCGGAGACGGCGGTGACGGTGCGTGTGCGGCGTGCGCGAGGACCGTGGTGACGGAGGCGAAAGGGCCGATCGATCTGGGTCATCCCCTGTCCCCTCCGGCGTGCGAGTGATATCTCTTCGGGTACCGACGGTACGTCACCCCCTCGTCCGGCACCGCGCGGTAGCTTTGCCCCGTGCCTGCCGGGCGGTGACCCAAAGTGGCACGTGCGGTCGGCACAGACAAATTACATCACGTCATTTCCTGTCCCTTTTGCGGCAAATTCCGCCTAATGGTGTTTACTGTAGGTCACCTCGCAGGCTGGTGCCGAAGTGATCACTGGGGCAGAATGACAACTGTCCCGGCCGCAACCGGAACGGGCACGAGGCCGCTGGGGAAGGCGAACCTCGAACCGCACTGGAGGTCCCGGTGACGACACGTGGAGTTCTGTACGTCCACTCCGCTCCGCGCGCGCTGTGCCCGCACGTCGAATGGGCCGTGGCGGGCGTCCTCGGGGTGCGCGTCAACCTCGACTGGATCCGGCAGCCGGCGTCGCCGGGCACGTGGAGAGCCGAATTCTCCTGGCAGGGCGAGGTCGGTACGGCCTCCAAGCTCGCCTCCGCGCTGCGCGGCTGGCACCTGCTGCGCTTCGAGGTGACCGCGGAACCCTGCGCCAGCGCCGAGGGTGAGCGCTACAGCTCCACCCCTGACCTGGGCATCTTCCACGCCGTTACGGGCATCCACGGCGACATCCTGATCCCCGAGGACCGGCTGCGCGCCGCCGTCGCCCGCTCCGCGCGCGGCGAGACCGAGCTGGCCGCCGAGGTCGCCAAACTCCTCGGCAAGCCCTGGGACGACGAACTGGAGCCCTTCCGGTACGCCGGCGAGGGCGCCCCGGTGCGCTGGCTGCACCAGGTCGTCTGAGGAGCTAGGCGCCCCATGCGCTGCCTGTGCCAGGCCGTCTGGGGAGCGAGGCGCCCCGGTGCGCTGCCTGCACCAGGCCGTATGAGGAGCTAGGCGCCAGTGCGCTGGCTGCACCAGGTCGTCCGACGCCGCCGCCGTGGCGCCCGAAGGGCGACACGCCGCAGCGGTTGTCCTGGAGTGCGCTCGAAGACTTAGCGTGCCCTCATGGCCGACAACAACTCTCCCGACACGCTGTCAGTAGCCGTCCTGGGTACCGGAATCATGGGCGCGGCGATGGCCCGCAACCTCGCCCGGGCCGGGCTGGACGTCCGCGCCTGGAACCGTACCCGGGCCAGGGCCGAGCCGCTGGCGGCCGACGGGGTCCGGATCGCCGACACGCCCGCCGAGGCGGTGGACGGCGCCGAGGTGGTGCTCACCATGCTGCTCGACGGGGACGCCGTCCTCGACGCGGTGCGGCAGGCCGCCCCGGCGCTGCCCGCCGGCGCCCTCTGGCTCCAGATGAGCACGGTGGGCGACGAGGCGCTCGACCCGCTCGCCCGTTTCGCCGACGACCACGGACTGCGGTTCGTCGACGCCCCCGTATTGGGCACCAAGGCGCCTGCCGAGAAGGGGGAGTTGACGATTCTGGCGGCCGGCGCACCGGACGTGCGGGAGCGCGCCGAGCGGGTCTTCGGGATCGTCGGCAGCCGCACCCAGTGGGTGGGCGAGGACGGTGCGAGCGGGGCCGCCAGCCGGCTCAAACTGGTCGTCAACAACTGGGTGATGACGCTCATCACCGGCACGGGGGAGACCATGGCGCTGGCCAAGGGACTCGGCGTGGACCCGCGCGAGGTGCTCGCGGCGGTCGCCGGCGGGGCGCTGGACGTGCCGTATCTGCGGATGAAGTCCGAGCTCATCCTGTCCGGTGAGTACCCCGCGAGCTTCACCGTCTCCGCCGCCCGCAAGGACACCCGCCTGATCACCGAGGCCGCCCACCGGGCCGGCGTACGGGTGGATCTGGCGCAGGCGGCGGCCGACCGCTTCCGCCGGGCCGAGGCGCAGGGGCACGGCGACGAGGACGGCGCGGCGGCGTACTTCGCCAGCTTCGACGACTGAGAGCGGCGGAAACCGGCTCGAAACGCCGGCCTGGGAAAGGCGGAGGGCCCGCCCGGTGAACGTGTCACCGGGCGGGCCCTCCTACGCGTCTGCTGGCGCGCCTCAGACCGTGCGGAAAGCGAGCACGACGTTGTGGCCGCCGAAGCCGAACGAGTCGTTCAGTGCCGCGATCCGGCCCTCGGCCGGCAGCTTGCGGGCCTCGCCGCGGACGATGTCCGCGTCGGCCTCCGGGTCGAGCTCGTCGATGTTGATGGTCGGCGGCGCCACCCGGTGGTACAGCGCCAGGATGGCGGCGACCGTCTCGACGCCGCCCGCGCCGCCCAGGAGGTGACCGGTCATCGACTTGGTGGCGGAGACCGCCATGTGGTCGGTGTCGTCGCCGAACACCTTGCGCAGCGCCTTCAGTTCGGCCAGGTCGCCCTGCGGCGTGGACGTGGCGTGCGCGTTGACGTGCACGATCTCGGCCGGGTCGAGGTCGCTGCCGTCGAGGAGGTTCTGCAGGGCGTGCGCGATGCCGTTGCCGGACGGCTCGGGCTGCACGATGTCGTGGCTGTCCGCGGAGACGCCCTGGCCGACGGCCTCGGCGTAGACCTTGGCACCGCGCTTGGCGGCGTGCTCGGCGGACTCCAGGACGATCACGCCGGCGCCCTCACCGAGGACGAAGCCGTTGCGGGCGACGTCGAACGGGCGGGAGGCGCCCTGCGGGTCCTCGTTGTTCTTGGACATCGCCATCATGTTGCCGAACGCGGCGATCGGCAGCGGGTGGATGGCCGCCTCCGTACCGCCCGCGACGACGATGTCGGCACGGCCCGTACGGATCATCTCGATGGCGTAGCCGATCGCCTCCGAGCCGGACGCACAGGCGCTGACCGGGGTGTGCACACCCGCGCGGGCGTTCACGTCCAGGCCGACGTTGGCGGACGGGCCGTTGGGCATCAGCATCGGCACCGTGTGCGGGGAGACGCGGCGCACGCCCTTCTCCCGCAGGATGTCGTACTGGCCGAGCAGGGTGGTCACGCCGCCGATGCCGGAGGCGATGACGGTGCCCAGCCGGTCGGGGTTGACCGAGCCGGCCGCGCCGGCGGCGGCGTCGGGCTCACCGGCCCTGGCGGTGAAACCGGCGTCCGCCCAGGCCTCGCGGGCGGCGATCAGCGCGAACTGCGCCGAACGGTCCAGCTTGCGCGCCTGTGCCCGGGGAAGGACCTCCGCCGGGTCGACGGCCGCCTGAGCGGCGATCTGGACGGGCAGGTCGGCAGCCCAGTCCTGTTCGAGGGGGCTGACACCGGAGCGTCCGGCGAGCAGGGCCTCCCAGGTCGAAGCGCTGTCGCCACCCAGCGGTGTGGTTGCGCCGATACCGGTGACGACCACGGTGCGATTGGTCGCGTTCACGGGAATTCTTACTCCACGGGTAGAGGGGTCTGAATCGACGGCGCCACCGCAGGGTGGCGACATGCGCGGGAGCTGGATCAGCTCTGGTGCTTGAGGATGTAGTCGGTCGCGTCGCCGACGGTCTTGAGGTTCTTGACGTCGTCGTCCGGGATCTTCACGTCGAAGCGCTCTTCGGCGGCGACGACGACCTCGACCATGGACAGCGAGTCAACGTCCAGGTCGTCGGTGAAGGACTTGTCCACCTGGACGTCCTCGGTGGGGATCCCGGCGATCTCGTTCACGATCTCGGCGAGACCGGCGACGATCTCTTCCTGAGTGGCGGCCATGATGGCGCTCCTTCGGTCATTTTAAGGGGAAACTGCGTTACTTGCGGTGAAGATCCGTGCGGCGCCCGGCACGTCCGGAGACGGACGGTGCTGCGCAGATCTTGCCTAGGGGAGGGTAACGACCGTCGCGGCGTACACGAGACCCGCCCCGAAGCCGATGACCAGCGCGGTGTCGCCGCTCTTGGCCTGTCCGGTCGCCAACAGCCGCTCCATGGCGAGCGGAATGGAGGCGGCCGAGGTGTTGCCGGTGGTCTCCACGTCGCGGGCGACCGTCACGCTCTCCGGCAGCTTCAGAGTCTTCACCATCGAGTCGATGATCCGCATGTTGGCCTGGTGCGGGATGAAGACGTCCAGGTCGTCCGGGCTGACTCCGGCCGCGTCCAGCGCCTGCTGGGCGACCTTCGCCATCTCGAACACCGCCCACCGGAAGACCGACTGGCCCTCCTGGGTGATGGCGGGGTACCGGATCTCCTCCAGGGCGGGGCGCGCCTCGGGCCCGTCGCCTCCGGGGAACGGCGTGGAACGGTAGACGTCCCAGCCGAGGGTCTGCTTGATCGTGTCGGCCTTGTCGCCCTCCGAGCCCCAGACCGTCGGGCCGATCTCCGGCTCGTTGGCCGGGCCGACGACCACGGCGCCGGCGCCGTCACCGAACAGGAAGGCCGTCGCGCGGTCCTCCAGGTCGGTCAGGTCCGACAGCCGCTCGACGCCGATGACCAGGACGTACTCCGCCGAACCCTCCGTCACCAGGCCCTTGGCGAGGGTCAGTCCGTAGCCGAAGCCCGCGCAGCCCGCCGAGATGTCGAAGGCGGCCGGCTTGCCGGCGCCGATGCGGTGCGCGATCTCGGTCGCGATCGCCGGGGTCTGCTTGAAGTGCGAGACGGTGGAGACGATCACGGCACCGATCTGCTCGGGCGTGATGCCGGCGTCGGCGATGGCCTTGCCGGACGCCTCGACCGACATCTGCGCCACGGTCTCCTCGGGGCCCGCCCAGTGGCGGGTCGCGATACCGGACCGCGAGCGGATCCACTCGTCGGACGAGTCGATGTGCTTGAGGATCTCCTCGTTGGGCACCACACGGGTCGGCCGGTAGCCGCCGACGCCCATGATCCGGGCGTACGGAGCGCCCTTGGAGGGCTTGATCTTCGAGGTCATGCGCTTCGGACTCCTATTCGGCCGGTGCCGAGCCAGCAGCGGTGGCGGCGGACGCCTCGGCGATCAGCGTGCGGGCCGCGTCGAGGTCGTCGGGCGACTTGAGGGCGAGGGTCCGCACGCCGGGCAGGGCGCGCTTGGCCAGGCCGGTGAGCGTGCCGCCGGGGGCGGCCTCGATGAGCGCGGTGACGCCGAGCGCCTTGAAGGTCTCCATGCACAGGTCCCAGCGCACGGGGTTGGCCACCTGGCCGACCAGCCGCTGCACCAGTTCCTGACCGGAGGAGACCAGCTGCCCGTCCTTGTTGGAGACGTAACGGGTGTGCGGATCGGCGACCGACAGCGAAGCGGTCGCGGATTCCAGCGCGGAGACGGCGGGTGCCATGTGGTGAGTATGGAACGCGCCGGCCACCTTCAGCGGTACGACCCGGCGAGTGCCCTCCGGCTTGTTCTCGACCAGCGCGGCGATCTGCTCGGCGGTGCCGGCCGCGACGATCTGGCCGGCGCCGTTGACGTTCGCCGGGGTGAGGCCCAGCCGCTCCAGGTGCGGGATGACGACGTCCTCGTCGCCGCCCAGCAGCGCGGCCATGCCGGTCTCGGTAACGGCGGCGGCCTCGGCCATCGCCAGGCCACGGCGGCGTACCAGCCCCATCGCGGCCTCGTCGGAGAGCGTGCCGGTCAGCGCGGCGGCGGCGAGCTCGCCGACGCTGTGGCCGGCCGCGGCGCCGACCTTGGAGGAGACGTCGTCGGCCGTCGCGAACAGCTGACGGGCGGAAATCAGGGCGGACGCCACCAGCAGCGGCTGCGCCACCGCGGTGTCGCGGATTTCCTCTTCGTCCGCCTTCGTGCCGTAGTGGACCAGGTCGAGGTCGATGGCGGCCGACCACTCACGGAGCCGGTCTTCGACACCGGGGAGGTCGAGCCAGGGGGTCAGGAAGCCGGGCGTCTGGGCGCCTTGGCCGGGAGCGACGAGTACGAGCACCCTCACACTCTCTCTTGTGGGTGGTTCCGCCCGCCCGTGGGGACAAGGACGAAGAACCATCGGGGTAATTGTTGGTCTCCGACAAAAGTCTAGAGTTGCGCCTCACCGTCAGCCAGACGCCCCAGAATCAGCGCGATACGGAGGGTGAAGGCCGAGCGCACATCGGAGGGTGACCACCCGGTGACGTCCGTCACACGTCGCAGCCGATAGCGCACGGTGTTGGGGTGGACGAACAGCATCCGGGCCGCGCCCTCCAGACTGCTCGCCTGCTCAAGATAGACGCTCAGCGTCTCCAGGAGGGCCGACCCGGCTTCCTCCAGCGGTCTGTAGATCTCCTCCACCAACTGCTCCCGCGCGACCGGGTCGGAGGCCATCGCGCGTTCCGGAAGCAGATCGTCCGCGAGCACCGGGCGCGGGGCGTCCGGCCAGGCCGCGCACGCCCGCAGACCGGCCGCCGCGGCCTGCGCGGAACGGGTCGCCGCCAGGAGGTCGGAGACCACCGGACCGGCCACCACGGGGCCGGCGGCATACGGGCCGATCAGCGCCTTCGCCGCCTTGAGCGGATTGTCCGAACCGCCCGCGATCACCACCAGGCGCGAGCCCAGCACGCCGGTCAGCACCTGGAGCTTGGCGTGCCGGGCGGCCCGCCGGATCGCCTCCACGGTCAGTTCGCTGTCGCCGTCCGGGGCGGTGCCCAGCACCACGCAGACGTGCTCGGGGGAGTTCCAGCCCAGTGCCGCCGCCCGGGAGACCGCGCCCTCGTCGGCCTCCCCCGAGAGCACCGCGTTGACCACGAGCGACTCCAGGCGGGCGTCCCAGGCGCCGCGGGCCTCGGCGGCCTGCGCGTACACCTGGGCGGTGGCGAAGGCGATCTCCCGGGCGTACACCAGGAGCGCCTCGCGCAGTACGGACTCGTCGCCGGGGGCCGCGACGTCGTCGATCGCCGCCTCCATGACCTCGATGGTCGTCCGGACCATCTCGACGGTCTGGCGCAGTGTGATCGCCCGGGTCAGCTCGCGCGGCGCGGTGCCGAAGACGTCGGTGCTGATCGCCTGCGGGGTCTCCGGATGCCGGAACCACTCGGTGAACGCGGCGATACCGGCCTGGGCGACCAGGCCGATCCAGGAGCGGTTCTCCGGGGGCATCGCGCGGTACCACGGCAACGTGGCGTCCATGCGGGCGATGGCCGCGGCCGCCAGCGTGCCGGAGGAATTCTCCAGCCGCCGGAGGGTCGCGGAGTGCGGGTGCGCGTCGCGCGATGCGGGTTCAGACACGGGACAAGCCTGCACTATCGGGGCGAGGAGGTGAGGGGGCGGGGCTACCGTGGGCCCATGATTCAGGTGCGCAGGGGCGAGGAACGCTATCGGGGCGGCGATCCGGACGGCGGGATCGAGTCACTGCACGCATTCTCCTTCGGGCCCCACTTCGACCCGGACAATCTGCGCTTCGGGGCGCTTATCGCCTGCAATGAGGAGCGGCTGGCGGCCGGTGCCGGCTTCGACGAGCATCCGCACCGCGACACCGAGATCGTGACCTGGGTGGTCGAGGGTGAGCTGACCCACCGCGACTCGGCCGGTCACGAGACCACGGTACGCTCCGGCGATCTCCAGCGGCTCAGCTCCGCCGGCGGCGTGCGGCACGTGGAGCGCAACGCCGGCGGGGCCCCGCTGCGCTTCGTGCAGATGTGGCTGGCGCCGCGCGAATTCGGCGGGGAGCCGGCGTACGAGATCGTCCGCGGCATCGCCGACGGCACTCCGTACGCGGTCCCGCGGGCCGGCGCCCTGCTGCATGTGCGCCGCCTCACGGACGGTGAGCGCACCGCCGTCCCGGCCGCGGAGCGGGTGTACGTGCACGTCGTGCGGGGCGCGATCGGGATCGGCGGGCAGCGCCTGGAGGCGGGCGACGCGGCGCGGATCACGGACGGGACCGAGCTGGAGCTGACGGCGCTGGCGGCGTCGGAGTGCCTGATGTGGGAGATGGGGCCGGAGCCGGTCTACGGGTGAGCGGGCGGCGGGCCCGATTCCGCTTCCCGCTCCCACGGGACGCGCCCGCCCCGCCGGCCCGCCGTGTCAGGCCGACCGCGCCAGCTCGTCCAGCACCGCGTCCGTCAGCTTCGGCCAGACCTCGATCGCCCATGGTCCGAAGGCCCGGTCGGTCAGCGCCACACAGGCGGCCCCGGCATCCGGGTCCACCCACAGGAACGTCCCGGACTGCCCGAAGTGCCCGTAGGTGCGCGGCGAGGAGCCGGCGCCGGTCCAGTGCGGCGACTTGCCGTCGCGGATCTCGAAGCCCAGCCCCCAGTCGTTCGGCTTCTGGTGGCCGTAGCCCGGCAGCACGCCCGTCAGCCCGGGGAAGACCACCTGCGTCGCCTCCGCGAGCGTCTGCGGCGCGAGCAGTCGCGGCGCCTGCAGCTCGGCCGCGAACCGGATCAGGTCGGCGACCGTGGAGACGCCGTCCTTGGCGGGCGAGCCGGGCAGTTCCGTCGCGGTCATGCCGAGCGGCTGGAGAACCGCCTCGTGCAGATACTGCGGGAAGGGGATGTCGGTCGCCTTGGCGATGTGGTCGCCCAGCACCTCGAAGCCGGTGTTGGAGTAGATCCGGCGGGTGCCGGGGGCGGCCATCACTCGCTGCTCGTCGAAGGCGAGCCCCGAGGTGTGCGCGAGCAGATGACGGACCGTGGAACCCTCGGGGCCGGCCGGCTCGTCCAGCTCGACGGCGCCCTCCTCGACGGCCAGCAGGGCGGCGTACGCGGCCAGCGGCTTGGTCACCGACGCCAGCGGGAACCTCTGCTCCAGGGGGCCGTGCGATCCCGTCACCGACCCGTCGGCTCGTACGACGGCGGCCGCAGCGGTGGGCACCGGCCAGTTCTCGATCATCCGCAGGCTCTGCATGCTCCGAGCCTAACCTCCCCAAATTCAGGTCAAGTCTGCGCCCGATGCGCGCTTGCTTGGAGTGCGCTCGAAGTCTCTAGCGTTGAAGACGTCGCAAGGCGTCCGGCGGAAGCCGCGAGGTCCGCGGCGAAGTCGAGAGCAATCCGGCGAAACAGGGGAGACGGGGCATGACGGTCACGCAGAGCGAACCGGTGACGAGCGGCGTGGCAGCGACCGCCGCACGGCCGGCGCGGGCCCCCAACTGCGGCGCCCCGCCGCCCCCGCACCCCAAGCCCACCGGCGAGGACCGGTACACGATCAGCGAGGTGGCGGAACACACCGGGCTCAGCGCCCACACCCTCCGCTGGTACGAGCGGATAGGGCTGATGCCGCACGTGGACCGGACGCACACCGGGCAGCGCCGCTTCAGCAACCGCGATCTGAACTGGCTGAGCCTGGTCACCAAGCTGCGGCTGACCGGCATGCCGGTCGCCGACATGGTCCGCTACGCCGAGCTGGTCCGGCTGGGCGAGAGCACCTTCGCCGAGCGTGAGCAGCTGCTGACCGCGCACCGCGAGGACGTGCGGCAGCGCATAGCGGACCTGCAGAGCACGCTGGACGTCCTCGACTGCAAGATCAACATCTACGCCGACGCCCGGCGGGCGTCCGAGAGGTTCTGAGATCTCATGGGTAGCGAGAAGATCGAGACGGTCGAGCTGGGCACCGGCGGCCCCCGCGTCGGGGTGCAGGGCCTCGGCTGTATGGGCATGAGTTTCGCCTACGGTCCCACGGACGCCGACGAGGCGCGGGCCACCCTGGAGCGCGCGCTGGAGCTGGGCGTGACGCTCTACGACACGGCCGACATGTACGGCCGGGGGGAGAACGAGAAGTTCATCGCCCCCTTCATCCAGGCGCACCGCGACGAGGTCGTCCTGGCCACCAAGTTCGCCATCTCCCCCGACCCGGACGCCCCGGACGACCCGTACCGGCGCATCATCCGCAACGACCGCGCGTACATCCGCCAGGCCGTCGAAGGCAGCCTCAAGCGGCTGGGCGTCGATGAGATCGACCTCTACTACATGCACCGCCGCACCCCGGACGTCCCCCTGGAGGAGTCGATCGGGGCGATGGCCGAACTGGTCGCCGAGGGAAAGGTCAAGCACCTGGGGCTGAGCGAGGTGACCGGCAGCGAACTGCGCGCGGCGCACGCCATCCACCCGATCGCGGCCGTCCAGTCCGAGTGGTCCCTCTTCAGCCGGGACATCGAGGGCGGCGTGGTGCCGGCCGCGGCCGAGCTCGGCGTCGGCCTGGTGCCCTACTCGCCGCTCGGCCGCGGCTTTCTGACCGGCGCGTTCGTGCACGCCGACCAGGAGCTCGGCGCGGACGACTTCCGCCGTACGCAGCCGCGCTTCACCGGCGACAACGCGGCCGCCAACGCCGCACTGCTGGAGCCGGTCCGGACGGTCGCCGACGCCCACGACGCCACGCTCGGCCAGATCGCCCTGGCCTGGGTGCAGCAGCAGGCCGCCGTACACCGGCTGGCCGTCGTCCCGATCCCCGGCACCCGCAAGCGCCACCGCGTCGAGGAGAACACCGCCGCCACCCGCGTCCGGCTCACCCACGAGGAGCTGGCCCTGCTGGAGCCGATCGCCGACAAGGTGGCGGGCGAGCGCTACGCGGACATGACGCACACGTCGGCGGGGCGGGAGTAGCTCGCCGGTACGGGAGCCGTAGCTCCTCGCGCTGGGGCGGGGCGTGGCGTGGCGTGCGGTCGGCCCGGGTGACCCGGGGGCCGGTGGCCCCTGGCTGCCCGCGCCCCGGCCTGCCGCGCCGCGGGCAGCCGCGCCCCGGTCCTACGCCAGCCTTAGCCCCGGTCCTACGCCAGCCCCAGCGCGAACGCCGCGAACGCGGTGGCCAGGACCGCGGCGAGGGCGCGACGGGCCCGGGTGACGCCCACCCAAGGGCCCTCGAAACGGCGGGTGTTGCGGCCGATCAGCAGCAGGGCGACGGCGAAGACCGGCAGCCAGGCGAGCCGGACGAGGACCCACCCCGGCGTGACGGGCGCGACGGTCAGACCGGGCACCGCTCCGAGGAAGGACGCGGGCACCGCCGCGGACAGCATCGCCGTCTGGTGCCAGCACAGGATCGTCATCGCCGACAGGTTGATGACCACGACCGGCGCCCACAGGGCGGGCCGGCGCAGCAGGCCGGCGATCCGGTCCCGGAGCAGGATCGCGGCACCCGACTGGGCCGCCGCCAGCGCCAGGACCAGCAACGACGGCGGATGCGAGTTCGTACGGTCCTGACCGGGGACGCCGACCATGCTCGCCGGGTAGTGGAAGAACAGCAGCAGCGCCGCGAACAGCGCCGCCCCGCCGAACAGCAGCGTCCAGGCGGCCCGCCGGCCGAGCCGCCGTTCGCCCCAGGAGACGCCGAGCTGATAGGCGAACATCCAGCCGGGGAGCAGGTTCAGCAGGCTCAGCCAGGACGGCATGGCGTCGGCGAACGGCCCGTAACGCAGGAAGTCCACCGCTGCCACCGCCCCCAGTAGCGGCGCGGCGGCCCAGGCCCCCATACGGCGCGCCGCGCGGACGCAGTACGGCGTCAGCGCGGTGATCGCCGCGTACACGCCGACGAACCACAGCGGCTGGATCACCAGCGTCGCGCCGGTCCGCAGGGTCGCCTCCGGCACGCCCACGCTGTAGAGCAGCGGCAGCAGTGCCGCCCATACGGCCGTGACGCCGAGCACCGGCCGGCCCAGCCTGACGAGCCGTCCGCGCAGCCAGCCACCGACGGACTCGCCGCGCCCGATCGCGCGCCGGTAGGACAGCACCGAGGAATAGCCGCCGACCAGGAAGAAGATGCCGAGCATCTGCAGCACCCAACTGGCGGGCGCGAGAGTGCCGAAGGTGGTCAGCGGGCTGGCGTTGTGCAGCGCACCGTCGGTGTCCAGCGTGAAGCCACCGAGCAGCCAGTGGCCGGTGGGTACCGCGAGCAGCGCGAGCGCCCGCAGCCCGTCGATCGCCCGGTCCCGTTCCACGGGGGTACGCGCCTCGATGGCGCGGACGGCCGAGCGGAGGGTGTCTGTGGTTTTCATGGGTGTCCTTGGCCTCTGCGTCCTGAAGATGGGTGGTGCAGTGGTGCCTTGAAGGTGGGCGGCGCCGGGGTGCGGGGGGAGGGGAGGGGGACGGCGTGCGGGGCGGGTGCCTCGACTCCGTGCCGCGCCGGGGGTGCGCCGTGGTGCCGCGCCGTGCGGCGAGATGTCACGCCGTGCTGCGGTCTGCCGTGCTGTGCCGTGTCGTGCCGTGCGGTGCCGTGCCGTGCCCGCGGCTTGCGCGTGTCAGCTGACCTGGCCGTACCGGCCCAGCACGATGGCCGCGAAGTTCCGGAGCGAGTCCGTGCCGGGGGCGAGGTAGCCGGTGTGGCCCTCGGCGCGCGTCGCGGAGACGTGCCGGGCGCCGAAGGCGGGGTCGGTGGGGTCCTCGCCGTGACCGAGGCCCAGCAGCTCGACGTTCGGGATGTCGCCGATCCAGTCGGACGCGTCCCGGGCCGCCCAGACCCGGGCGGAGGTGTGCAGTTCCGCCACGTCGTCCCGGCGCATACCGGGGGAGCCGAAGACGATCAGGTCGGCGATGCGGCCCTGACCACCCAGCTGAGGCACGGCCAGCCCGCAGACCACCGAGCCGTAGCTGTGACACAGCACGGCCGGCGCCGGCACGCCGGTGGCCGTCAGCCCGGACAGGAGGCGGGCCAGGCGGGGCGCACCGGCCTCGGCGAGCCGGCCGGTGGCGGCGTCCGGGCCGAGGCCGACCGGGGTGGTGTACCCGACCCAGGCGATGACGGCGGTACGGGTCCCGGGCGCGTCGGCGGTCAGCTGCGTACGCAGCGACCTGGCCATCCCGGCCGGTGTGCCGTAGGGGTCCTTGGCGCGGTCGAACGACCCCAGGTCGATGTCCGAGCCCGGCACGATCACGGCGGTGTGCTCTGCGGTGGTCAAGTCGCCGTACACCTCCGCCACTTGGCCACGTCCCCGAGGGTCGAAGGCGAGGATCCGGCGGCCGGGCTTGAGCAGTGCGGCACACCGGTCGGCTGCCTTCCTGGCCTGCTGGTGGTCCTGGAGGGTGCCGGCCGGATCCGTGGCACGGGCCAGCTGCCGGGCACGTTCCGCCTTCAGGGCAAGGGAGTTGGCCGTGTACCGCAGGGCGATCGGGGCGCCGTCGAGATTGCCCACGGTGAGTGGGTGCCGGACGGCGAGCGCCTGCTGCTGGGCGTCGGTCAGGGCGGCGAAGAAGCGGGCGACGGCGGCGGGTCGGGCGGTCGCCGGGTCCGGCAACCCCATGCCGAGGGAGCGGTCGGCACGCCAGGCGGCGGCGCCGGGCGGCGGGCCGGTGACCGCGGTCTGCGCGGAACCGGCCGCCCAGCCGCCGGTTCCGGCGGCCACGGTCACCGCGAGCGCGGCGGCGATCAGCGTGCGCTTGCTGCGTCGAGCGACGGTGCGCAGCACGGACATGGTGTGTCTCCCTCTCCCGTTGGTGTGGCGGAGGAAAGGTAGGGAGACGGTGTATGACACGGCGTCACACCGCGGAGCCAACTCCCGGGTGATACCGGGGTAGGGGGTCCGGCACCGCGCTCGTCCTCAGGAAGGAGCGCGCGCGAGGGGGCGTAGGGGGAACGTAGGGGTTGCGCGGGTGGGCGGGGCACGCGTCGCGTCAGGGGGCGTACGACAGGCCGCGGCCCCAGCCGTCGGCCCGAAGAGGGCCGGCGACCGGGGCCGCCAAGAGCTGCCGCCCCACCGCTCCCACTGCAGCTCCAAGGGGAGCCTCGATGGCAGTTCGAGGGCGAGCTTCCACTACAGCGCCAGGGAGAGCCTCCACCACAGCGGCGCCAGGGAGAGCTTCCACCACAGCTCCACCTACCGCTCTAGCTGCCGCTCCCCGGCGCCACCAGCCCCGACTCGTACGCGAAGATCACGGCCTGCGCGCGGTCCCGCAGTTCCAGCTTGGCCAGCACCCGCCCGATGTGGGTCTTCACGGTCTGCTCGGCGAGGATCAGCGCCTCGGCGATCTCCTGGTTCGACAGACCACGGGCGATCAACTCCAGCACCTCGGTCTCCCGTGGGGTCAGGCCGTTCAGCCGCAGCGAGGCACGGTCCTTGCGGGGCGCCGGCCGCTGGCGGGCGAAATCGGCGATCAGCCGACGGGTCACCGATGGCGCCAGCAGTGCCTCGCCCGCCGCCACCACGCGCACCGCGGAGATCAGATCGGCCGGCGGGGCGTCCTTCAGCAGGAACCCCGAGGCCCCGGCGCGCAGCGCCTCGTAGACGTAGTCGTCGACGTCGAAGGTGGTCAGCATGAGCACCTTGGGGCGGTGGGTGACACCGGGCGGCGGACTGAGCAGTTGCCGGGCCGCCTCCAGCCCGTCCATCTCCGGCATCCGGACGTCCATCAGCACCACATCGGGGTGCGTCCGACGGCTCAGCTCCACCCCCTGCACACCGTCGGGGGCGTCGCCCACCACATCGATGTCGCTCTGCGCGGCGAGCAGCGCGGCGAACCCCGCGCGCACCATGGCCTGGTCGTCGACGATGATCACGCGCGTGGTCATGAAGAGCCGGAATCCTTCGCTGAGAGGGGAGAGGTCGAGGGGGACGCGGCGGAACCGGGTGCCGGGGAACCGGGCGCGGAGGAGCCGGGTGCGGCGGTGCCGGGTGCTGGAGAGCCGGATGCGGCGGTGCCGGTTGAGGGAGAGCCGGGTGCGGCCGCGAGGGGCAGCTGTGCCGCGACCCGGAAGCCGCCGTCGGGCAGCGGACCGGTGTCGAGCGAACCGTCCACCAGCCGCACCCGCTCCCGCATCCCGACCAGGCCGTGGCCGGTCCCGGTCGTCTCCAGCGGCGCGGAGGGCGCCAACGCCGCGGGCGGGGCGGAGTTGACGATCAGCACCGTCAGCCGGGTGCGGTCCGCGGTCGGGATGACCGACACCCGGGTCTGGGCGCCGGGGGCGTGCCGCACCACATTGGCCAGCGCCTCCTGCACGATGCGGTACGCCGACAGATCCACAGCCGGTTCGAGTACCACCGCCTCCTCCGGCAGTACCAACTCCACCGGCACGCCGGCCCGTACGGTGCCCTCGACCAGCTTCGGCAGCATCGCCACCCCGGGTTGCGGGGTCTTCTCCGGGCCGCCCTGCCGTTCCGTCTCCTCGCTGCGCAGCACACCGAGCAGCCGCCGCATCTCCGCCAGGGACTCGCGCGCGGTCGCGGCGATCGACCCGAACTCCTCCTGCGCCTCCTCGGGTATCCCGCTGATGCGGTACGGAGCACTGTCCGCCTGGACCGTGATCACCGACATGTGGTGGGCGACCACGTCGTGCAGCTCGCGGGCGATCCGGGTGCGCTCCTCCAGGAGCGTACGGCGGGCACGCTCGGCCTCGCTGATGGTCTCCTGCTCGATCAACTTCCGCTGTGCGTCGCCCCGTTCCCGCAGGGTGGCGCCCATCAGCAGCATCACGCCGGCGAGGACGAACATCAGCACCCAGGTGCTCTGGCTGCGCTCCGGGGTCATCGTCTCGGAGAGAATTCCGGCGAAGCCGGTCGTCAGCCAGACGGCTATCAGGGTGCGCCGGCGCTCGCGCAGGGACAGCGCCAGCATCAGTGCGAGATAGCCGACGATCGCCGGGGGCGTCCAGGGCCAGGCGCGGTCCGCCACGCCGTCGACCACGGTGAGCCCCAGTGCACAGACGACATCCGCGGCGAAGATCACCCACCAGGCCTGCAGCGGCCGGGTCACGGCCAGCATCAGGGGCACGGTCTGGGCGGTGGCGAGCGCGCCGGCCAGACCGCCGTTCATGCCGTAGTCGTTGCCGAGGACATTGATGGTCGTCGGCAGCAGCGACACCGCGAACGCGAAGGCGACGAGATACGGCACCCGGCGCAGCCAGGGGTTCTGCACACCGGCGAACAGCGGGATGCCGGGTTCGGTCGGGGTGCCGAGCTCGACGGCGAGGATGCGCAGCGCCTGCCGTGCGGCGCGCAGCGCTCTCGACCGGGCCGGCTCGCGCTCGGCGCTGCGGGCCGCCTCGGGGGCTGGGGTGGGGGATCGTCCGTTCATCGCGGAGTCAATCTAAGCGGGCGGCCGGGGCCCGGGCGTCATACCACGGTTCGGCCTTCGGCCCCGTACCACGGTATGACCCACCGCGGTACGACACCGCGGCGAGGCGGCCGGGCCCGCGGCGAGCCCGGCCCCTACAACTCCGCCAGCAGTTCGGCCTTCTTCGCGCTGAACTCGTCGTCCGTCAGCAGCCCGGCGTCGTGCAGCTCTCCCAGGTGCCGTATCCGGTCCGCGATGTCCGCCGGGTCCCGGCGGGCGTCCCCGGCCCGGCGGCAGACCGGTTCGCGCTCCGCGGTCTCCTGCTCCGGCTCGGCGGCGCGCACGGCCTGCAGGACCGCGGCGGCGAACGGCAGGGACTCGTGGACCGGGCCGTACCCCAGCCCGAACACCACGGCTGCCGGGTCCTGGTCGGCCTCGCCCTTCCCCGGCTCGACCGCCCCGCGTTCCAGCAACCGGAGGTAGCCGTTGAAGACCTCCGGCGAGCGCCACTCGACACCGGCCAACTCGCCCACCGTGAAGGTCTGGTCGCCGCACTTCCATTTCGCCGACGACGCCCCCGTCCAGAACCAGCGGAACGCGACCGAACGGCCGTCGAAGGAAGCCTTGCCGTCGTACGCCTTGAAGTGGAGCGGAGGTTCCGGTGCGGTCACCAGATGACGCTCGGCGGCTTCCTTCGCGTCGGGGCCCAGCGCCGTGCGCAGTTCGTCGGCGTAGAACTCCGCCAGCGTCTCGCGCTCGGCCGGCAGCACCAGCCGGTACGGATCGGCCTCCTCCTTGAGTTGCCCGTTGGCCGCCTCCATCAGGGGGTCGGCGCCCGGCCGGGGCACGGCGTGCAGCACCACCGTGCCGCGTCTGCCCTCGGACACCTCGACGGAGCTCAGCGCCTCGTACGGAATGCGTCGCTCGCCGAGCGCCTGGAAGAGCTTCGGCCTGCGGATCCCCCGTTCGAAGCGGATGAGTACGGAGTCCGTGTCGAACTCCCAGACGGCATGAAAACCGGCCAGCACATCACCCATGCGGCTCATCGTATGCGGGCGGTTGCCCGCCCGTCCCCCTTCCGGACACCTCAAAGGCGCCTGCCAGGACTACGCGCGTCACGCGCCTTCGGCCCGGCCGCTTCCGGCCCTTGTTCCATGGACGCGCTCGCCACCGGTGACGGTTCCCGTCGGCACGGCCCGTCCCCGGGCGCCGGGCCGTACCGGCGGGAACCGGCCGTCTCGCGGGACCTCAGGCGAGGCCCGTGCTGCAGTGCGGGTCGTCGGTCGCGCAGGCCACCGAGTCGAGCGAACCGACCCCGACCAGAGCGAAGTTGCGCAGGCTGCGGGTGCCGGGCGCGAAGTAGCCGGCGTGTCCGACGGCGCCGTCGGCGGACAGGATCCGGGAGCCGAAGGACGGATCGACCGGGTCGGCGCCGTGGCCGAGCCCGCCGACCTCCAGGTACGGCACGTCCTGGATCCAGTCGTCGGAGTCCCGCATCGCCCAGACCCGGGCGTGGGTGCCGAGCCCGGAGAGGCTTTCCGCCCGCATGCCGGGGCTGCCCGCGACCGCGATGTCCTCGACGTTCGCCGGCAGGTGCCGGGCCGCGACGCCGCACACCACGGAGCCGTAGCTGTGGCAGAACAGCGAGATGGTGTCGGAGGACGGCAGTGACTTCACCAGGGCGCGCAGGCGGACCGCGCCGGCCTCGGCGAGGTTCCCGGTGGCGGCCTCGACGCCGAGGCCGGACGGCGTGGTGTAGTCGGCCCAGGCGATCACGGCCGTCCGCACGCCCGGCTTGGCCGCGCGCTCGGCGTCGTAGAGGGAGCGCCCCATGCCGACGGGCGCCGCGGTGGCCCGTGCGGTCCGTTCGAAGGTCGACAGGTTGGTGTCCACACCGGGCACCACCACGGAGACCCGCTTCGCCGCCGGAAGGCTGCCGAAGACCTCGGCGGCCCGGCCGCCGCCGGCCGGATCGAAGGCGAGGATCTGCCGCCCGGGGCTCATCATCGACTCGAAGCGGTGCATGAGCCGGCCGGCCTCCTGGCGGCCCACGGGCGTGAGCCGGTGGTCGGCCATCCGCCGCTTCTCCACGGCGCGGGCGTCGTCGATCGCCATCCGGTTGGCGCGGTAACGCAGTGCGACGGGCGCGCCGCCCATGTTGCCGACGACCAGCGGATAACGGGCGGCGAGCTGCTGCTTCTGGGCAGCGGTGAGCGCGGCGAAGAAGGTCCGCAGGCTGGCCGGGGAGCCGTTGGGGTCGGGCAACGGACGCCCGAGGAAGGTGGCGTGCTTCCAGGCGGTTCTGGCCGTGGCCAGGGGGTTGGCGTCGTCCTTGGTGCCTCTGACGGCCGTCCAGCCGGTCATGGCGAGCATCACGAACACCACCGCCAAGGCGAGTGCCGCACGCCAGGCGGTGGACTGCAGAAAACCGGAGGAGGGGCCCAGGCCCGGGAAGGAAGTCACCGCGGGCCACCCTAGGAGACCGGGCAGGCCAGCTGCCGGGCCCGTGAGTGATATCACGTTTCGCGGCGGGTATTTCGACCAAACCGGACATGAATTGCTGATTTCCCGCGCTCAGTCGTGCAGGGGCGGTCTCATCATGCGGTTAATGGGTTGCTCAACGGCGGCTGTCCGTTACAGGTAGTTGTGGGGGGTTCGGCCTCAGCGGGCGGAACGCCAGTCGCCGCCGATCGCCGGCTGGATGTGGTCCAGATAGGACTGGGTCAGCTCACGGATGGACGCCACGCTGCAGTCCGGGCCCTCGCCCCACACCTTGCCGGCCACCCGCATCACCCCGCAGAACGCGGCGACCAGCACCCGCGGCCGCGGATCGGCCTCGACGTCCAGCCCCTCGCGCCGGGCGATCAACCCCGCGATCCGCTCCTCCAGTTCGGACGAGCGCCGCAGATGGGAGGCCACGAGCGTGGGTGTGGACTCGATCATCCGGTACGTCCGCATGTGCAGCTCCACCGGGATCACCGACTCGATGGCGCTGCCGATGTCGTCCCACGCCACCATCACCGCGCTGCGCAGCGCCGTCAGCGGGTCCTCGGCGGCGGGGCGTGCGGTCAGCTCTTCGAGGAAGCGGGCCTCGACCATCTCCTGGACCGCGAAGGCGACGTCCTCCTTGTTGGCGAAGTACCGGAAGTACGTCCTCTGGGAGACGTCCACCGCCTCGGCGATCTCGTCGACGGTCGTCTCCTCGTAGCCCTGCTCCGTGAACAGTTCGAGCGCCGCGCGGATCAGGGCGTCGCGGGTGCGCTGCTTCTTGCGTTCGCGCAGTCCGCCTACGGGGGACGTCTGCGGCGTCGAGGTGGCCATCCTGCGCCGCCTTTCCGTGGTGTTCTCGCTGCTCAGGTTACCTGTGAGGGAGATGACAGTTACCGACTCATGAATTGCTTTGTCAATTGTCAGACGCTGACATTAGCCTCTGGGTATGAGTTCCCAGACCCCGGTCGCCCACGCCGCGCCGGAACTTCCCGTACCGGAGCCCCCGAGGGGGCTGCGAGGCCATCCGTGGCTGACCCTCTTCTCCGTCGCCATCGGCGTCATGATGGTGGCCCTGGACGGCACGATCGTCGCCATCGCCAACCCGGCGATCAAGGAAGACCTCGGCGCCTCGTTCGGCGACGTGCAGTGGATCACCAACGGCTACATGCTCGCCCTGGCCGTCGCGCTGATCACGGCCGGAAAGCTCGGTGACCGCTTCGGCCACCGCCAGACCTTCCTCATAGGCATCGTCGGTTTCGCCGCCGCCTCCGGAGCCATCGGCTTCTCCAGCCAGGTCACGCTGGTCATCGTCTTCCGCGTGTTCCAGGGCCTGTTCGGCGCGCTGCTGATGCCCGCCGCCCTCGGACTGCTGCGCGCCACCTTCCCGGCCGAGAAGCTCAACATGGCGATCGGCATCTGGGGCATGGTCATCGGCGCCTCCACCGCCGGCGGCCCCATAGTCGGCGGACTGCTGGTCGAGCACGTCAACTGGCAGTCCGTGTTCTTCATCAACGTTCCGGTCGGCGTGCTGGCCCTGATCCTCGGCCTGGTGATCCTCAAGGACCACCGCGCGGAGAACGCCCCCCGCTCGTTCGACGTCCCCGGCATCGTGCTGCTCTCCGCCGCGATGTTCTGCCTCATCTGGCCGCTGATCAAGGCGACCGACTGGGGCTGGGGTGACATGAAGACCTGGGGCTTCCTGATCGGGGCCGTGGTCCTGTTCGCGCTGTTCGCCCTCCTGGAGACCAGGGTCCGCGAACCGCTCATCCCGCTGCGGATGTTCCGCTCCGTGCCGCTGACCGCCGGCACGATCCTGATGGTGCTGATGGCCTTCGCCTTCATGGGCGGCCTGTTCTTCGTGACGTTCTACCTGCAGAACGTCCACGGCATGACCCCCGTGGACAGCGGCCTGCACCTCCTCCCGCTCACCGGCATGATGATCGTCGGCTCGCCGCTGGCGGGCGCCCTGATCACCAAGTTCGGCCCGCGCATCCCGCTGGTCGGCGGCATGGTCCTCACCGCGGTCGCCATGTACGGCATGGCCGGCCTGGACACCGGCACCGGCACCGGGCCGATGTCCGTCTGGTTCGCGCTGCTCGGCCTGGGACTCGCGCCCGTCATGGTCGGCGCCACCGAGGTCATCGTCGGCAACGCCCCCCTGGAGCTCTCCGGCGTCGCCGGCGGCCTCCAGCAGGCCGCCATGCAGGTCGGCGGCAGCCTCGGCACGGCCGTGCTCGGCGCGGTGATGGCCTCCCGCGTGGAGAACGACCTCCCGGACAAGTGGCAGTCGGCCGGCCTCCCGCCGATCCCGCCCGCCCAGATGCCGAAGGTCTCGGATGCCGTCTCGGCCGGTATCGCACCGGTCCCGAAGCACACCCCGCCGGAGTTCGCGCAGAAGATCACCTCGGTCGCGCACGACACCTTCGTGTCCGGCATGGGCCTGGCCTTCACCGTCGCCTGCGGTGTCGCGGTCGTCGCGGCGGTCGTCGCGCTCTTCACCAAGCGCGGAGCGAACGCTGAGGCGGGTGCCGGCGTCGGCCACATCTGACCCGGGCCGCCGGGGCGTGTGAGCGCCCGGGCCCGCCCGCATCACCCGGCGCGCGGCCGGTCGAGGCACTCCTCGGCCGGCCGCGCGCCGTCGCATGCGCTGCCGTTGTGCCGGCCGCGGATGCCTGGCCGCGGTCGCGGATCCGCGGGGCCGGCCGCGTCAACCAGCCACTCCGGGCCGCCGCACGGTCCCATCGGCCAGGAACCAAGCGGCAGTTGACCCCTTCCGCAACGCCGAATCCCTCATCCTGGTGAGCCGTGCCGGGAACCGACCTGGCTCCCGCGCGCATTACAGGCGACGCCCCTGCCCCCGCCCCCGGCAGGTGTCAGCGAAGAACGGTTTCCGCGGCCCGCCCGGCCGCCCCGCGCCACGTCAACCTCGTACGCCGCGGCCCCGCTTCGGGCCGGTCCGCTTGTCCACATACCTGATCCGGGTGGTGGACCCGGCCGGGCCTTGGCAACCGCACCGCGGCCCGGCGAAGGTCGATGACGAACCCGCCGCGGGCAGCCGCCCGCCGCGGAACGTCACGTACCTCACGGGGGAGAGATTCCTATGCGTCTGCGTCTGCGCACGTCCACCACCACCGCCACCGCGCTGTTCACCGGCCTCGCCACCCTGGCCGCCGCGCTCACCCTCCCGACCGCGCTCGGCACCGTCCCCGCGCACGCGGCCACCACCGGCCGTACCGCCGCGGCCTCGGGCCCGTGCGCGGCGGGGCAGCTGTGCCTCTGGCCGAGGGCGGACTTCGCCGGCAAGCGGCGGACCTTCGAGCTGTCCGACACGGACATCGAGAGCTGCATCGCCTTGCCCAAGGGCGTCAGCGCCGCCTCGTTCGCCAACCGGATGGGCCGGCCGGTCACCACGTACCAGAGTGCGGAGTGCGCCGAGACCGCCGAGTACAACACCTACCCCGGCGGCGGCACCTGGGTGCCCCGATCCCCTTACCAGGTAAGGGCGTTCAAGGTGTGGGAGCGATGAACCGCGCACCGGCGGTCCCACCGCGGGGTGCCGGCCCGCCGGGCCGCACACCACCGCGCCCCCCGGCCGGTGGAGGACACCGGCCGGGGGGCGCGAGGGAAGCGGTGCGGCGGCAGGCCGCGGGAGGATCAGGCGTCGCCGCCGGCCTCACCCGCGTCGGCGGCCGCGACGTCCAGGAGCTGGTAGCGGTCGATGGCCTGCTTCAGCAGGGAGCGGTCGACCTTGCCCTCCTTGGCGAGCTCGGTGAGCACGCTCAGGACGATGGACTGCGCGTCGATGTGGAAGAAGCGACGGGCCGCGCCACGGGTGTCCGCGAAGCCGAAGCCGTCGGCGCCCAGCGACTGGTACGTACCCGGGACCCAGCGGGAGATCTGGTCCGGGACGGCACGCATCCAGTCCGAGACCGCGACCTTCGGGCCCTCGGCGCCCTGGAGCTTCTGCGTCACGTACGGGACGCGCTGCTCCTCCTCCGGGTGCAGCAGGTTGTGCTCCTCGACGTCCACCGCCTCGCGGCGCAGCTCGTTCCAGGAGGTCGCCGACCACACATCGGCCTTGACGTTCCACTCGTCCGCGAGGATCTGCTGGGCCTCGACCGCCCACGGCACCGCGACGCCGGAGGCGAGGATCTGGGCCGCGTGCTCGCCCTTCTCGCCGGCCTTGATGCGGTGCAGACCCTTGAGGATGCCCTCGACGTCGACGTCGGCTGGCTCCGCGGGGTGCTGGATCGGCTCGTTGTAGACGGTCAGGTAGTAGAAGACGTCCTCGGCGTTCTCGCCGTACATCCGCCGCAGACCGTCCTTGACGATGTGCGCGATCTCGTAACCGTAGGCCGGGTCGTAGGCGACACAGGCCGGGTTCGTCGAGGCCAGCAGCTGGGAGTGGCCGTCGGCGTGCTGGAGGCCCTCACCGGTCAGCGTCGTACGACCCGCGGTCGCGCCGAGCACGAAACCGCGCGCGAGCTGGTCGGCCATCTGCCAGAACTGGTCACCGGTGCGCTGGAACCCGAACATCGAGTAGAAGACGTAGACCGGGATCAGCGGCTCGCCGTGCGTGGCATAGGCGGAGCCCGCCGCGATCAGCGAGGCCGTGCAGCCCGCCTCGGTGATGCCGTCGTGCAGCATCTGGCCGGTCGGCGACTCCTTGTAGGCCAGGAGCAGTTCGCGGTCCACCGACTCGTACTGCTGGCCCAGCGGGTTGTAGATCTTGGCCGACGGGAAGAACGCGTCCATGCCGAAGGTCCGGTACTCGTCGGGCGCGATCGGCACGAAGCGCTTGCCGATCTCCTTGTCCCGCATGAGGTCCTTCAGGATGCGGACGAACGCCATGGTCGTGGCGATCTTCTGCTGGCCCGAGCCCTTCTTGGCGCCCGCGTAGGCCTTGTCGTCCGGCAGCTGCAGCGGCTCGGCGCGCACGACACGGGTGGGTACGTACCCGCCCAGCGCCTTGCGGCGGTCGTGCATGTACTGGATCTCTTCGGAGTTCCGGCCCGGGTGGTAGTACGGCGGCAGGCCGTCCTCCAGGTCCTTGTCCGGGATCGGCAGGTGCAGCCGGTCGCGGAAGCCCTTGAGGTCCTCGACCGTCAGCTTCTTCATCTGGTGGGTCGCGTTGCGGCCCTCGAAGTTCGGGCCGAGCGTCCAGCCCTTGACGGTCTGCGCGAGGATCACGGTCGGCTGGCCCTTGTGCGCCTTGGCCGCCGCATAGGCCGCGTAGATCTTCTTGTGGTCGTGACCGCCGCGGCCCAGGTGCAGGATCTGGTCGTCGGTCATGTTCTCGACCATCTTCCGCAGACGGTGGTCGTCGCCGAAGAAGTGCTCGCGGATGTACGAGCCGGTCTCGGTCGCGTACGTCTGGAACTGGCCGTCGGGGGTGCTGTTGAGCTTGTTGACCAGGATGCCGTCGCGGTCCTGCGCGAGCAGCGGGTCCCAGCTGCGGTCCCAGACCAGCTTGATGACGTTCCAGCCGGCGCCGCGGAACTGCGACTCCAGCTCCTGCATGATCTTGCCGTTGCCGCGGACCGGGCCGTCCAGGCGCTGCAGGTTGCAGTTGACGACGAAGGTCAGGTTGTCCAGGCCCTCGCGGGCGGCGATGGACAGCTGGCCGAGCGACTCGGGCTCGTCCATCTCGCCGTCGCCGAGGTAGGCCCACACGTGCGACTTGGAGGTGTCGGCGATGCCGCGGGCCTCCATGTAGCGGTTCATCCGGGCCTGGTAGATCGCGCCGAGCGGGCCGAGGCCCATCGAGACGGTCGGGAACTCCCAGAAGTCCGGCATCAGCCGCGGGTGCGGGTAGCTGGACAGACCGTTGGGGGCCTTGGACTTCTCCTGGCGGAAGGCGTCCAGCTGGGCCTCGGACAGCCGGTCGAGGAGGAACGCGCGGGCGTAGACACCGGGCGAGGCGTGGCCCTGGAAGAAGATCTGGTCGCCGCCGTCACCCTCGTCCTTGCCCCGGAAGAAGTGGTTGAAGCCCACGTCGTAGAGGGAGGCGGAGGACGCGAAGGTGGCGATGTGACCGCCGACGCCGATGCCGGGGCGCTGGGCGCGGGACACCATGACGGCGGCGTTCCACCGGGTCGCGTTGAGGACCTTGCGCTCGATCTCCTCGTTGCCGGGGAAGAACGGCTCGTCCTTGGTCGCGATGGTGTTGACGTAGTCCGTGCTGCGCATCTCCGGCACGGCCACGCGCTTCTCGCGGGCCCGCTCGATCAGCCGGAGCATGAGATAGCGGGCACGTTCCCGGCCTCGCTCGTCGACGGCCGCGTCGAGCGAGTCGAGCCATTCCTGGGTCTCTTCGGGATCGAAGTCCGGGACCTGGCTGGGAAGGCCGCCAATGATGATCGGGTTTCGATCGGATCCGGAAGCCACGCTGTTCCTTCGTGTTCGGGTCGTGTCGTGCTCCGCACGTTATTCATGCCGTGCACGGGACGAATGCTGTCTCTGCCTTGGTGTCGCGCCGTCTTCCATCGTGTACCGAGCCACAGCGATACGTCACCTCTACCGATGGGTAACCATCCGCTGAGAGATGGCGCTGAAAGGGCCGATTTCTCGCGTCGGCCAAATCGCAACCATACGCCCATGCGGAAAGTGCTTCGCGTACGGACGTACGCCCTCCGAAATGAGATCCGGTACCGGGCCCGGCCACCCCCCGAAGGGACCAGTCACGCGCGACTACCCGATAAACCCCGCAGAACGCTGTGGTGTGAATCACTTCACCCTGTCTTCCGGGGGTCGCGGTTGCGGCGAGACGCCGCCAAACGTCACCGTTTCGGCGGTCTGGACCGCCGGGTACTTGCGCGATCCGCCCGGCCCGTGTGGACTACGCCCAATGCTCCGCGCACGCGCGGGGTCCCCGAGCATTTTCCGAAACATGACAGGAGGCAATCCGTGAGCGCGACCGCGGACCACGCGGAGGAGCGGACCAACCCTGCCGCCAGGCTGGGGTTCGAGCCCGGACAGGTGGTCCAGGAGATCGGCTACGACGATGACGTCGATCAGGATCTCCGCGAAGCCATTGAGACCGTGATCGGCCAGGATCTCGTCGACGAGGACTACGACGATGTGGCCGACGTCGTTCTGCTGTGGTTCCGCGATGAAGACGGCGACCTCACGGACGCGCTGGTGGATGCCATCGGTCTGATCGACGAGGGCGGCCAGATCTGGCTGATGACGCCCAAGACCGGCCGTGACGGCTACATCGAGCCCAGCGACATCAACGAAGCCGCGCAGACCGCGGGCCTGTCGCAGACCCGGAGCATCAACGCGGGCAAGGACTGGACGGGCAGCCGGCTGGTCACGCCCAAGTCCGGCAAGCGCTGAGCCGCAGCCCCTCACTCGCCACCGAGCCCCCTCCGCCCTGTTCCGGAGGGGGCTCGGACCCGTTCAGGTCGGGTCCCCGGAGGGGTGCCCCGGCGCGTAGGGTGGTCGCGTTCTGTAGAGCGTGAGCGGAAGGGAAGCACCCCCATGGCGATCGAGGTCGGCACGAAGGCTCCGGATTTCGAGCTGAAGAACCAGCACGGCGAGCTGGTCAAGCTCTCCGACTTCCGCGGCGAGAAGGCCGTCGTCCTCCTCTTCTACCCGTTCGCCTTCACCGGCGTGTGCACCGGCGAGCTGTGCGCCCTCCGCGACGAGCTGCCGAAGTTCGTCAACGACGACGTCCAGCTGCTGGCCGTCTCCAACGACTCCCCCTTCTCGCTGCGCATCTTCGCCGAGCAGGAGGGCCTGGAGTACCCGCTGCTGTCGGACTTCTGGCCGCACGGCGAGGCCTCCCGCGCCTACGGCGTCTTCGACGAGGAGAAGGGCTGCGCGGTGCGCGGCACCTTCGTCATCGACAAGGAGGGCGTGGTCCGCTGGACGGTCGTCAACGGCCTGCCCGACGCCCGCGACCTGAACGACTACGTCAAGGCCCTCGAAACCCTCTGAGCCGGGGCGCTCTCCCACCCGCCGGTCCCGCCGCGCCGACATCCGCACCGATCCGGGTGCGATATCTGCAATCGGTGGGAACCGGTCACTAGGATCAATTCGTTGATCCGATGCCATGCACGATGGGGGCGCAAATCTTTACGTACCCCTCGAATCTACGGGAGGACTCGTGGGAGTCAGCCTCAGCAAGGGCGGCAACGTCTCGCTGACGAAGGAAGCCCCCAATCTGACCGCGGTCGTCGTCGGTCTGGGCTGGGACGCGCGTACCACCACCGGTACGGACTTCGACCTGGACGCCAGCGCCCTGCTGACGAACGACCAGGGCAAGGTGGCCAACGACCAGAACTTCGTGTTCTTCAACAACCTGAAGAGCCCGGACGGTTCGGTCGAACACACCGGTGACAACATCACCGGCGAGGGCGAGGGCGACGACGAGCAGATCAAGGTGAACCTCGCCGCCGTGCCGGCCGATGTCGCCAAGATCGTCTTCCCGGTGTCGATCTACGACGCCGAGACCCGCCAGCAGAGTTTCGGCCAGGTCCGCAACGCCTTCATCCGCGTGGTCAACCAGGCCGACGACAAGGAGCTGGCGCGCTACGACCTGAGCGAGGACGCCTCGACCGAGACCGCCATGGTCTTCGGCGAGCTGTACCGCAACGGCGCGGAGTGGAAGTTCCGCGCCATCGGCCAGGGCTACGCCTCCGGCCTGCGCGGCATCGCCCAGGACTTCGGCGTCAACGTCTGATCGGCCCCGAGCCGATCGCCGACGTTCGGCCGGGCAGCGCCGCCGCGGTGGCCGCCCGGCCAGGAGAGTGACCGCGCCCGGCGCCGTACGCCCCGTCCGGGGAGTGCGGCGCCGGGCGCGCGTGAAGGACCCGGGCCGCGCCAGGGCGGGCCCGTATGACACCGGGGAGGAAGCGAACGATGAGTGTCACGCTCGCCAAGGGGGGCAACGTCTCCCTGTCCAAGGCCGCGCCGAATCTCACCCAGATCATGGTCGGCCTCGGCTGGGACGCGCGGTCCACGACCGGCGCACCCTTCGACCTCGACGCCAGCGCGCTGCTGTGCCGGGAGGGCCGGGTGCTGGGCGACGAGTACTTCGTCTTCTACAACAACCTCAAGAGCCCCGAGGGCTCCGTCGAGCACACCGGTGACAACCTCACCGGTGAGGGCGAGGGCGACGACGAGTCGATCCTGGTGGACCTCTCGCAGGTCCCCGAGCAGGTCGACAAGATCGTCTTTCCGGTCTCGATCCATGAGGCGGATCTGAGGGGCCAGAGTTTCGGCCAGGTCAGCAATGCTTTCATCCGAATCGTCAATCAGGCCGACGGCAGTGAACTCGCCCGTTACGACCTGAGCGAGGACGCGTCGAGCGAAACCGCGATGATCTTCGGTGAGGTGTACCGCTACAACGGCGAATGGAAGTTCCGGGCGGTAGGACAGGGGTACGCGTCGGGTCTGCGGGGCATCGCTCTAGACTTCGGGGTCAACGTTTCGTAAAGCGCCGCGCGCTGCGCGCGGGGGACCCACACAGCGAGGGATTGGGTAGGCAGTGCTCCTGAAAACCTTTGGCTGGTCGTTCGCCATCACGGTGGTCGGTCTCGCCTTGGCCGGCGTGCTCTGGGGGTGGCAGGGGCTCGCGATTGTCGGGATCCTGTCCGTTCTGGAGATCTCGCTCTCGTTCGACAACGCCGTCATCAACGCAGGCATCCTGCGCAAGATGAACGCCTTCTGGCAGAAGATCTTCCTTACCGTCGGCATCCTTATCGCCGTGTTCGGTATGCGGCTGGTCTTCCCGGTCGTCATCGTCGCGATCACCGCGAAGCTGGGGCCGATCGAGGCGGTCAAGCTCGCCCTCAACGACAAGGTGCACTACCAGGAGCTGGTCACCAGCGCCCACCCGGCCATCGCGGCCTTCGGCGGGATGTTCCTGCTGATGATCTTCCTCGACTTCATCTTCGAGGAGCGCGACTACAAGTGGCTCTCCTGGATCGAGAAGCCGATGGCCAAGATGGGCAAGCTCGACATGCTCTCCGTGATCATCGCGCTGGTCGCCCTGCTGGTGAGCGCGATGACGGTGGCGACGAACGTCGCGCACGGCGGTGGTGACAAGACCGCCACGGTCCTGCTGTCCGGCGTCGCGGGCCTGATCACGTACCTCGTCGTCGGCGGCATCTCGGGCTACTTCGAGGGCAAGCTGGAGGAGGACGACGAGGACGAGGACGGCGAGGAGGCCACCGCGGCCGCCGCGACGCCCGCGACGAAGGGCGCCGGCTCGGCGCTCGGCCTGGCCGGCAAGGCCGCGTTCTTCATGTTCCTCTACCTCGAGGTCATCGACGCGTCCTTCTCCTTCGACGGCGTCATCAGCTCGTTCGCCATCACCAACGACATCTTCATGATGGCGCTGGGCCTGGGCATCGGCGCGATGTACATCCGCTCGCTGACGGTCTTCCTGGTCCGCAAGGGCACCCTCGACGACTACGTCTACCTGGAGCACGGCGCGCACTACGCCATCGGCGCGCTCGCCGTCATCCTGCTCGCCTCGATCAAGTACGAGATCCCCGACGTCGTCACCGGCATGATCGGCGTGGCGCTGATCGGCCTCTCGTTCGCCTCGTCGGTGATCCGCAACCGGCGCGAGGGCAAGCCGGGCGACACCTCCGGAGCCGAACAGGAAGTCGTGTCCGGAGTGTGACGCGGGTCTGATTGAGGAACGCTCTCTGCGGGGCGGCCATGGGGTATGGACCCCGGGCCGCCCCGCGGTAATTGGGGCCGAACAATGGGGTGGGCAAGGTGTCGTTCCTGGGGAACCTGTGGCGCGGTGGCGCCCAGAAGTACGACTTCGACAGCGGCGGGGCGTCGTACGTCGTCGAGCTGACGAAACGCAGTCCGGTCATCTCGCTGACCAAGCAGGGCGCGGCGGCCGGGCATCTGCGGGTCAATCTGCACTGGCAGATGCGGACCTCCGACTTCCACGAGCGGGTCGGGCAGGGCAGGGGCGGGCTGCTGCGGCACCCGGGCAAGCTGTTCAAGCCCGAGATCGTCCAGGCGCAGGGACCGGCCGTGGTCAACGTCGACCTGGACCTGGCCTGCCTGTACGAGCTGAAGGACGGCACCAAGGGCGTGGTGCAGCCGCTGGGCAACTTCCTCGGCGACCTCAACGGCCCGCCGTTCGTCCAGCTCAGCGGCGACGACCGGTTCGGTTCGGGCTCCGGCGAGACGCTGTACATCAACCTGGACCACCGCGACGAGATCAAGCGGTTACTGATCTTCGTCTACATCTACGACGGCACACCGGCCTTCGACCGCACGCATGCGGTCGTGACGCTCTATCCCAGCAGCGGACCGCGGGTGGAGGTCAAGCTCGACGAGCGGGCGCCGCAGGCCCGGTCCTGCGCGATCTTCACGCTGGAGAACGCCAAGGGCGAGCTCACGGTGCGCCGCGAGGTCAAGTACGTCTACGGCTTCCAGGCGGAGCTCGACCGGCTGTACGGCTGGGGGCTCCAGTGGGGGCGCGGGTACAAGTCCAAGGTCTGACCCGCACCCCGCCCGGTCGGCCGGCCGTCGGCTACCGGCGCTGGAACTGGGGGCCCTGCGGCGGCAGCACGAAGGACGGGTCCGGCGCGGGGTACTGCTGGGTCGGGTAGCCGTACGCCGGGGCCGGGGGCGGCGGTTGCTGCGGATAGCCGTACGCGGGCGGCTGCTGCGGTGCGTACTGCGGCGGCGGGCCCGGGTAGCCGTAGCCGGGCTGGGCCGGGGGCTGGGTGGGCGGCGGCGGGACGTGCGCCGGGTAGCCGTAACCGCCGCCGGTCGTCGGCGCGGCCGCGGGTGCCTGGGGTGCGGCGCCGGGCGGCGGCAGCGGAGCGGCCGAGAACGGCTCGGGCATCGCGTCCGCCACGTGCTGGGTGACGGCCTCCGGGTCCGCCAGCGGGTAGCTCTCCGCGTCCGCCGCGGCTCCCGGGCCGGACGCCCCTTCGGGCCAGGTGCTCGGGGGCGGGGTGACGGCGTCGGCAGGGGCCGGCTCGCTCCGCGGGGACGGGGCGACCGCCGTCGTGGCGTCCGAGGCGGACGACGCCGCTTCCGGTGCTGCCGCGGGGGCCGTTGCCCCGGCATCCGCGGGCGCGTCGCCGCCGGCCGCGCCGTCGTTGTCCTCCACCGAGATGCCGAACTCGGTCGCCAGGCCCGTCAGGCCGCTCTCGTACCCCTGCCCCAGGGCGCGGAACTTCCAGGACTCGGCACGGCGGTACAACTCCCCGCAGATCAGGGCGGTCTCGTCGCCGGTCTCGGGCTCCACGTCGAAAACCGCGATCGGCTCACCGTCGCCCGCAGCCGCGTCGTACAGCAGCACCCGCAGGTCGGCTACGCCCGCGAAGGCACCGCCGTCGGACGATGCGGCCAGTACGACCCGGTCGATCGACGGATCCAGTCCGGCCAGGTCCGCCTCGATGGTTTCGGCCAGACTTTCGTCGAGCCGGGCCTTGGGCAGATGCCGCACCAGACCGCTGGGATGCCGCGGCTGGTTGTAGAAGACGAAGTCCTCGTCGGAACGCACGCGCCCCTCGGGCCCCACCAGCAGTGCCGAGGCATCGACGTCGGGGACGTCGGCGCCGGGTGTCCAGCGCAGGACGGCCCGGACGGCCGTGGCGTCGAGGGGTACGTTCGACCCTTTCAACATCGCGTGCGTCATGCCGCAATCCTGCCTTCCCGGAGGTGGCAGGGACAACGCGGGGCACGCGAGCCGGTGCGTCGGGCGTCCGTCCCGACACCCGGGCGCCTCACGAGGGTTACGTGATTTTCACGCCCGTGGGAACCAACCCCACCCCCACAGACGTACGATTACCGGCTGGATCCAGACAGCGAGACGCAGCGGGGGTGCCCGGGTCCCGCAGGTAATCGGGGAGTTATATGCGGCATTTTGGGCATCTTCCGCCCGACATCCGGAAGACACTGTTCCACCAGGAGCCGGTGGAGTTCACCGCCGATTCCCCGGCCCGCACGCTCGCGGTCGCCCTCGGTGCCACCCTCTACAGCCCCGCCACCCGGCCGCGACTCGCCGCCGATGTCCTCAAACAGGCCGGGCGCGGCGTGCTGTCCATGGTGCTCTGTCTGGAGGATTCCATCAGCGACGGGGACGTCGCGGCCGGCGAGGAGAACCTCGTACGGCAGCTCGGACTGCTCGACGAGGCGGCCGAGGCGGGCACGGACCTGCCGCTGCTGTTCATCCGCGTACGGGCGCCCGGGCAGATTCCGGATCTGATCCGCCGTATCGGACCGGCCGTGCGCCGGCTGTCCGGATTTGTACTTCCGAAGTTCACCGAAGAACGTGGCGTGCCGTTCCTCGAAGCGCTGACCGCGGCCGAGTCCGTATGCGACCGGCGGCTGTTCGCGATGCCGGTACTGGAGTCCCCGGAACTGCTCCACCTGGAGAGCCGTCCCGAGACGCTCCAGGGCATAGCCCGCACCGTCGACAAATACCGGGACCGCGTCCTCGCCCTCCGGCTGGGCGTCACGGACTTCTGCTCCGCCTACGGGCTGCGCAGGGCGCCCGACATGACCGCGTACGACGTCCAGATCGTGGCCTCCGTGATCGCCGACGTGGTCAACGTGCTGGGCCGGGCGGACGGCACCGGATTCACCGTCACCGGTCCGGTCTGGGAGTACTTCCGGCTGCACGAGCGGATGTTCAAGCCCCAGCTGCGCCGCTCGCCCTTCCTCGGCCGCGCCGAGGAGCTGCGCACCGCGCTGATCGAGCACGACATGGACGGCCTGCTGCGCGAGATCGAACTGGACCGCGCCAACGGCCTGCAGGGCAAGACCTGCATCCACCCCTCGCACGTCGCGCCGGTGCACGCCCTCTCGGTCGTCAGCCACGAGGAGTTCAGCGACGCGGCCGACATCCTGCGGCCGGAACGCTGCGACGGCGGGGTGCTCCGCTCGGCGTACACGAACAAGATGAATGAGGTGAAGCCGCACCGCGCCTGGGCGGAGCGCACCCTGCTGCGCGCCGAGGCGTTCGGCGTCGCGCGGGAGGGCATCGGGTTCGTGGAACTGCTGACGGCGAGCCTGCCGCAGACCTGAGCACCACCTGGGACCTGGGACACGGCGAACGACATGAACGGTACGACGGAGGAGACGGAACGCGTGGTCTGGACGGGAGAATGGGTCGCCGGCCGGCTCGGCGTCTCGCTGAGCGGCGGGGACGAGCTGACCGGCCTGCTGGGACTCGCGCTGCGGCGCAACCCCAAGCGGGCCCACCTGCTCGTCTCGAACGTGCTGGGCAAGCACGTGCCGCAGCGGCCGGACGCGGTGCACGGCGCCGGTGTGGGCCTGGGGCGCCGGGTGCGCACGCTGCTGGGTGACGAGGCGGCCGCCCGCGCCGTCGTCCTGGGCTACGCCGAGACCGCCACCGGCCTCGGGCACTCCGTCGCCGACGGCCTGGCGCTCGCGCCGTATCTGCACTCCACCCGCCGGCCGGTCGAAGGGGTGGCCCACCAGGCCGGGTTCGAGGAGGAGCACAGCCACGCCACCTCGCACCTGCTGCTCCCCGAGGACCCACAACTCCTCGCCGGAGACGGGCCGCTGGTGCTCGTCGACGACGAGTTCTCCACCGGCCGGACGGTCCTGAACACCATCAGCGCGCTGCACACCCGCTTCCCGCGCGACCACTACGTCGTCGTCGCCCTGGTCGACATGCGCTCCGACGCCGACCGCGGCCGGCTGGAGGAGTTCGCGGCGGACCTGGGCGCCCGGGTCGACCTCGTGACGCTCGCCGCGGGGGGCGTACGCCTTCCCGAGGACGTCCTGGCCCGCGGTCAGGCGCTGGTCGCGGAGCACGAGGCCCGCACGCCGCCGGCACCGGCGGCTCCACAAAGCCCGCCCGGATACGGAGACGGCGGCCCCGCGGACGCCGTACGCGTCGACCTCGGCTGGCCCGCCGGGCTGCCGGACGGGGGGCGGCACGGCTTCACCCCGGCGCACCGCGCCCGCCTGGACGCCGCCCTCCCCGGCCTGGCGGCTCGTCTCGCGCCGCAGCTGGACGGCGCCCGCCGGGTCCTCGTCCTCGGCAACGAGGAGCTGATGTACGCGCCGCTGCGGCTGGCCTGCGCGCTCGACGCCCACCTCGGCGCGGACGCGGAGGTCCGCTTCTCGACCACCACCCGCTCGCCCGTCCTGGCCGTGGACGACCCCGGCTACGCGATACGCACCCGGCTGTCCTTCCCCGCCCACGACCGGCCCGCCGACGGCCCGGGGGAGCGGTACGCCTACAACGTCGCGGCCGGCAGCGACCCGGCCCGCCGCTTCGACGCCGTCGTCGCCGTGGTGGACTCGCACGGCGACCGCCCCGAACTACACGCCGCCGGAGGGCTGCTGGACCGGCTCGCCGGCCACACCGACCGGCTGCTGCTCGCCGTCATCCCCTCGTACGCCCCGCAACCCCAGGCCGCCCCCATGCCCCTGCCCGAGCCGCTGCGCGGCCCCGCCTTCTCCTCCTACGACGCCGACGAGGTCGGCTGGCTGCTGCAGGACCTCTCCGACGTCACCCTGGAAGCGCCCACCGAGGAACGCGAGGAGGCGATCCAGCGCGGCGGCGCCCACTACGCCGAGTCGCTGCCGGTCGAATACCAGCCGAGCGAGCGCTACCAGGCGCTGTTCCACAGCGCGCTGCAGAGCTCCGCGCGCCGGATCGCGCGCGCCGTCGGTACCGTCACCGAGACCGTGCTCGCCGAGCGCAGCCCCCGCCCCGTATTGGTGTCCCTGGCCCGGGCCGGCACCCCCGTCGGCGTGCTGATGCGCCGCTGGGCCCGGCACGCACACGGCCTCGACCTGCCGCACTACGCCGTCTCGATCGTCCGCGGCCGGGGCATCGACACCACCGCACTGCGCTGGCTGGCCGCCCACCACGACCCGGCGGACGTCGTCTTCGTCGACGGCTGGACGGGCAAGGGCGCCATCACCCGCGAACTCGCCCGGGCCCTGGCGGACTTCCCCGGCTTCGACCCCCGGATCGCCGTGCTCGCCGACCCCGGCGGCTGCGTCGAGACCTACGGCACCCGCGACGACTTCCTCATCCCGTCCGCCTGCCTCAACTCCACCGTCTCCGGCCTCATATCGCGCACGGTCCTGCGCGACGACCTGGTCGGCCCGGACGACTTCCACGGCGCCAAGTTCTACCGCGAACTGGCCGGCGCCGATGTGTCGCGGGCCTTCCTGGACGCGGTCGGCGCCTGCTTCGACGAGGTCGCCGAGGACGTCACCGCGGAGGTGAAGGAGCTGGCCGGCGCCGACCGGGCCCCCACGTGGGAGGGCTGGGCGGCCGTCGAGCGGATCAGCGAGGAGTACGGCATCCACGACGTCAACCTCGTCAAGCCCGGCGTCGGCGAGACCACCCGCGTACTGCTGCGCCGGGTCCCCTGGAAGATCCTGGCCCGCCGCGGCGCCGGGACCGACCTCGACCATGTCCGTCTCCTGGCGGAACAACGGGGCGTACCCGTCGAAGAGGTCGACGAACTCCCCTACACCTGCGTGGGATTGATCCACCCGCGCTTCACCCGCGGCGCCACCGGTGCCGACGGCAAGGCGGTGGTCTCCTCATGAGCGGCCGGCCCCTCGCCCACCACCACCCTTCCCCGGAAGCGCTGCGCGCTGCCCCTCTTTTGGTCGCCAGCGATCTCGACCGCACGCTGATCTACTCGGCCGCGGCCCTCGGCCTGGCCATGCCCGACGCGGCGGCCCCACGGCTGCTGTGCGTCGAGGTCTACCAGGGCGCACCGCTCTCCTACATGACGGAGACGGCCGCCGGGCTGCTCGCCGAACTCGCCGCCGGCACCACCTTCGTGCCGACCACCACCCGCACCCGCGAGCAGTACGGCCGCATCCATCTGCCCGGCCCGCCACCGGAGTTCGCGATCTGCGCCAACGGCGGCCATCTGCTCGTCCGGGGCGAGTCCGACCCGGACTGGCGGCGCACGGTCGCCGAGCGGCTCGCCGCGCAGTGCGCGCCGCTGGACGAGGTCCGGGAACACCTGGTCCGCACCGCCGACCCCGCCTGGCTGCTCAAGGAGCGGGTCGCCGAGGACCTCTTCGCCTACCTCGTCGTGGAGCGGGCGCTGCTGCCCGACACCTGGGTCAAGGAGCTCGCCCGCTGGGCGGAGGAGCGCGGCTGGACCGTCTCCCTGCAGGGCCGCAAGATCTACGCCGTGCCCCGGCCGCTGACCAAGAGCGCGGCCGTGGCGGAGGTGGCCCGCCGTACGGGGGCGTCCCAGGTGCTCGCCGCCGGTGACTCCCTGCTCGACGCGGACCTGCTGCTGGCCGCGGACCGCGGCTGGCGGCCGGGCCACGGCGAACTGGCCGACTCCGGCTGGCGGGCCGACCACGTCACCGCGCTCGACGCCCGGGGCGCCGCCGCGGGCGAGGAGATCGTCCGGGCCTTCCTCGGGGCTGTGGATAACCGCGGGGCGGCCCCGGACCTCGGCTAGTCTCGCGAGGGCGGTCGGCCGCAGTTCCGGTGATCGGCCGACACCGTCCTTGATCCGGAGGAGAGCCAGTGGCCGAGTCCAAGAGCACGCCGATCACGGCGGAGATGTACGACTACGTCCTCGCGCACAACCCGCAGCTGAACCCCGCCCAGCGCGAGATCGTGGACCTCACCCACCAGAAGTTCCCCGACGCCGCGGGGATGCAGTCCGCCGAGGAGCAGGGGGCGCTGCTGGCGTTCCTGGTACGGCTGATCGGGGCCCGGCACGTGGTCGAGGTCGGCACGTTCACCGGCTTCTCGGCGCTGTCCATGGCCCAGGCGCTGCCCGCGGACGGCACGCTGGTCGCCTGCGACATCTCCGAGGAGTGGACGGCGTACGGCCGGGAGGCGTGGGCCGCCGCCGGCGTCGCGGACCGCATCGACCTGCGGATCGCGCCCGCCCTGGAGACGCTGCGGGCGATGCCGGCCGAACCGCACATCGACCTCGCGTACCTCGACGCGGACAAGGGCGGCTACATCGCGTACTGGGAAGAGCTGGTACCGCGGCTGCGGCCGGGCGGCCTGATCGTCGCGGACAACGTCCTCTACAAGGGCGAGGTCGTCAACCCGGCGGCCACCGGATCGGCGCTGGCGATCCGGGCGTTCAACGACCATGTGCAGGCGGACGCCCGGATGGAGGCGGTGATGCTCACCGTGGCGGACGGGGTGACGCTGGCCCGCAAGCGGTAGCGGGCATGTACGGGCGGGCAGCCGACCGGCCGCCCGACGACGGGATGACGTACGGCCCGCCGCGGGGCGGGCCGTGGCGGGTCAGCCGCAGCAGCCGCCCCCGCAGCAGCCGCCGCCCCCGCCGCTGGGCGCGCTCCGGGCCGGGGCGGCCGCCGAGCCGCCGACGGCGACCGTGGAGAGCAGCTTCACGGTGTCCTCGTGGCCTTCCGGGCAGACGGCCGGGGCGGAGGACTCGGCCATCGGCCGGTTCAGCTCGAAGGTGGAGCCGCAGGGGCGGCACCGGTATTCGTAACGAGGCATGGCCACAGATTAGCCGCGCCGCCGGTCAGCGCACGACGGTGCCGGGCGGCGCGCCCAGCAGGCCCAGCTCGGCACGGGTCGGTGCGCCCTCCCAGTCGCCGTGCGAGGCGACCGCGAACGCGCCGGTGGTGACGGCCCGCTCCAGGCGTTCCGCGGGCCCCTCGCCGTCCAGCAGCGCCGAGAGGTATCCCGCCACGAACGCGTCCCCGGCACCCACGGCGTCCACGGCGCGGACCGGTGTGGCGGGCCGGTGGAGCGCCCCCTCGCCGGTGAAGACCGCCGCCCCGTCCGCGCCCAGTTTCGCCACCACCTCGGCGACGCCCAGGTCCAGCAGCGGCGCGGCCCGCTCGGCGAGCGCGGCGACCCGTCCGGCTCCGGGCCCGCCCGCCCCGCCCGCCCCCTCCGGCAGGCAGAGCGGGAGTTCGTCGTCCGAGGCGATCAGCACGTCCACGAACGGCATCCACTGCCGGAGCACGGCCGCCGCGTCCTCGGCGGTCCACAGGCGGGCCCGGAAGTTGACGTCGAGGCAGATCAACGAGCCGTCCCGGTGGGCCAGTTCGAGGGCGTGCCGGGACGCCGCGCGGGCCGCGGGGCCGAGGGCCGGGGTGATGCCCGTCAGATGGAGGACGCGCGGCGGCGCGGCGTCGAAGGCGGCCTCGACCGCGTGCGCCGTGAGCCGGGAGCCGGCCGAACCCGCGCGGTAGTAGTGCACGCGGGTGACGTCGGGCAGCCGCGGCTCGAACATCAGCAGCCCGGTGGGCGCACCGGGATCGACGGTGGCGCCGGACACCCCGACGCCCTCGGCCCGCAGCGTACGGAGCACCAGCTGCCCGGCCTCGTCGTCGCCGACCGCGCCGGCCCAGCGCACGGCGTGCCCGAGCCGGGCCAGGCCGATCGCGACGTTGCTCTCCGCCCCGGCGACGGACACCTCCATCGTGCCGCCGAGCTTCAGCGGTCCGCTGCCGCGCAGCGCGACCATGGTCTCGCCGAAGGTGAGGACGTCGGGCCGGCCGGGCCGCGCCGGGGGAAGCGGCCGCGCGCTTGCCTCCGCCTCCTCCGCCGACGCCCCCGGGCCCGCTGCGTCCTCTTCCCTCCCCGGCCCCGGGCCCGCCTCCCCGGCCGCCGAGCCCTCTCCTGCGACCGGGACTCCTCCCGTCATCGGGCGCATACCGCACGGAACTCCGCCGCGCGCTTGCGCAGCTCGTCCAGATCACCGCCGTCCGCCGCGTCCCCGACCAGCGGTGAGCCCACCCCCACGGCCACCGCCCCGGCGTCGAAGTACGCCTGCGCGATCGCCGCGTCCACCCCGCCGACCGGCACGAACGGCAGCTCGGGGAAGGGCGCGCGGAGCGCCTGCAAATACGCCGGACCGCCCGCCGACGCCGGGAACAGCTTCAGCGCCGAGACGCCCAGCGCCTCGGCCGCGATCACCTCGGACGGCGTCAGCACCCCGGCGAGCGTCGCCAGCCCCTGCCGGACGGACTCCTCCAGCCCCGCCCCCAGACCGGGCGTGACGATGAGGTTCGCTCCCGCCTCCGCGGCGCGCCGGGCGTCGCCGCCGGTCAGGACGGTGCCCGCGCCGATCCAGGCGGCATCGCCGAGCTCGGCGCGCGCCCGCCGGATGACGCCCAGCGCGTCCTTCCCGCTGAGCGAGATCTCGACCAGCGGCAGCCCCGCCTCCGCGAGGGCCATGACCGTACGGAAGGACGCCTCCGCGTCACTGCCCCGGATGATGGCGACCAGCCGCTCGGTACGGAGCGCTGTGCTGAAGTCCATGGCGTTTCCTACTTTCTCCCGTTCCCGCCCGGCAGATGCCAGGCAGGTGGGTCGTCCGGTCGCGCGGGTGCTGCCTCCGACTCCGATTATTCCGGTCCGGACTGACAGGCGCGCCGGACAATACGGCGCCGGTCGGGTCACCATTCAGCTCACCGGTCGGCTGATCGTCCGGGGCACCGTTCGGCTCACCGTTCGGCTCATCGTCCGGGGCACCATCCGGCTCACCGTTCGGCTCACCGTTCACTCGCCGTCCGGGTCACCATTCGGCCCACCGTTCTGCTCACCGTCCCGGTCACCATTCGGCGAACGATCCGTCCTCATGGCGCCACACCGGGTTCCGCCAGGCGTGTCCGCGCGCGTCGGCGGCCCGTACGGCGGCCTCGTCGACCTCCACGCCGAGGCCGGGACGTTCGGTCCGCAGCAGTGAGCCGCCGTGGAAGCGGAACGGCTCCGGGTCCACGACGTAGTCGAGCAGCTCGGCGTCCCGGTTGTAGTGGATGCCGAGGGACTGCTCCTGGATGAGGAAGTTCGGGGTGGTGAAGGCGACTTGGAGGCTGGCGGCCAGGGCGACCGGCCCGAGGGGGCAGTGCGGAGCGAGCTGCGCCCCGTAGGTCTCCGCGAGCGCGGCGATCCGGCGGAGCTCGGAGATGCCCCCGGCGTGCGAGATGTCGGGCTGGAGGATCGCCACCCCGGCCTGAAGCGGAGCCAGGAACTCCCGCCGGGTGAAGAGACGTTCACCGAGTGCGAGGGGGATGTTGGAGGCGTTGACGAGATCAGGGAGGGCTTGCATGTAGTCGGACAGCACCGGCTCCTCGACGAACATCGGTGCGTGCTCGGCCAGCAGGGGGAGGAGCCTGCGGGCATTGGCGGGGGAGACCCGGCCGTGGAAGTCGAGACCGAAGTCCCGGTCGTCGCCGAGGACTTCCCGTGCGGTCTCGGCACGCTGCAGGCACGCCCGTACCTCGGCGCGGGTCGCCACCGGGCTCATCCGGCCGCAGCCGTTCATCTTGACGGCCGTGAAGCCGGCCTCGGCCTGTGCGGTGACGGCGTCGCGGATGGCTTCCGGTTCGTCGCCGCCGACCCATGCGTAGGCCCGGATCTTCTCGCGGACCGGTCCGCCCAACAGCTGGTGGACGGGCAGGCCGTGCCGCTTGCCCTTGATGTCCCACAGCGCCTGGTCCAGTCCGGCGACGGCGGACGACAGGACGGGCCCGCCGCGGTAGAACCCGCCCTTGGTCATGACCTGCCAGTGGTCCTCGATCCGCTCCGGTTCCTGGCCCAGGAGGTACTCGGCCAGCACCTCCACGGCCGCCCGCACCGGCTCCGCCCGCCCCTCGACCACCGGCTCACCCCAGCCGACCAGCCCCTCATCGGTCTCGACCCGCACGAACATCCAGCGCGGCGGAGCGAGGAAGGTCTCGATACGGCTGATCTTCATGCGGATCCCTCCGGAGCGGTGGGCCGGCCCGGTGGGGCCGGGGCGGGGGCTGGGCTGAGGCTGGGCCGTTTTCGTTGGTTTCCGTGACGGTGGTTTCTGCGAGATGGCTTCCGTGACGGTGGTTCCTGCCCCGTGCGGAGAGGGGCGTAACGGGGCGGCGGCAGGGCATGCGGGAGCTGCGCGGTGGCGGGAGAGCGAGACGTAGCGGCAGCGGTAGGAGCCGCAGCGGTACGGGCGAGCAGGAGCGGTATGGGCGAGCAACCGCAGTGCTGCGGGCGGGCGACAGCGGTCCGTGCGCGTGCCTAGGGATGCTCGCGCGCCGACTTGTCCAGCAGTTCGAGCACCGCCATGTACGCGCCGTCCACGTCCCGGTCCCGCACCGCGTCGCGGACCGTGGCGTGCACCGCGTGCGGGTGCTCGAAGGCGCCGTCGGCACCGAGCACCGCCCGGTCACGCTGGACGAGCACCGGCACGATCACCCGGTGCATCTGCGCATAGAACCGGTTGTTCGACGCGATCAGCAGCGCCGTGTGGAAGTCCGCGTCGGCGCGGACGAGCAGCTCCGGATCGTCGTCGGTCGCCGCCATGGTGCTCAGCGCCGCGTCCAGGGCCGCCAGGTCCTCGTCGGTACGGCGCTCCGCGGCGAGCGCGGCCGCGGCCGGCTCGATGGAACGCCGCAGTTCGAGCACGTCCGCGAAGAAGTCGGAGGACACACCGGCCGCGAGCTTCCAGCGCAGTACGTCCGTGTCCAGCAGGTTCCACTCCGCCCGGGGCAGGACGAACGTCCCACGCTGCTGATCGGTGCCGAGCAGTCCCTTGGTGGTCAGCACCTTGACCGTCTCGCGCAGTACGGTCTGGCTGACGTCCAGCTCCGCCATCAGTTCCGGCATGACGAGGGACTCGCCCTCGCCGTAGACGCCGTTGAGGATCCGCTTGGCGAGCGCTTCGACCGCCGCGTGCTGCACACCGCTCCCCGCGGCGGGGGCGGGCTGCCCCGACCGGCTCATGCTGCCACTCCCTGCTTCTGCCTGGCCTCCGGTCCGACGGGTCCGACGCGTACGCCACTCGATGCGTCTCGGGGCGTGCGGCGTCGGGTTGGGCCGTACGCCATCCGATGCGTGCGTGCCACGCCGGGCCGTACGACGTCCGATGTGTCCGACAACCGATGTGTGCGAGTACGACGTCCGATGCGTCCGACGCCGGGCCGTACGAGGTCCGATGCGTCCGACGTCAGGGCGTGCCGAACCCCGATCCCTCCTCGGCACGCCCTGACGCCTCCGCGCGACGCCGGCTCACGGTCGGCTCACGGCTCGTTGCCGCCGGAACCGCTCGCGCCGCCCGCCCTACTGGATCCGCTCGTTCCGCTCGACCGGCCGGACGCCCCCGGCCCGGTACCGCTGGTGCTACCGCGACCGCTGCCACTACTGTCACCGCCTCCGGCGGGGCCGTGCGCCTCGGTGGCCGTACTGCGGCGGATGCCACTCCCGCTGGTCCCGGGCCCGAACGAACCACGCCCGGCGTGCGACGCACCCTGGATCTTGACGAGCATCGCCTGCCGTCCGGCCGTCATACCGGATACGGGATGCCACTCGCCGCGGTCGAAGCGTTCCGCTTCCTCCGGGTGCCGGGCGCGCCAGTACGGGTTGTCCGACGGGAGGCCGCCGCTGACCCGTCCGTACATCCCGAAGACCATCAGCATCAGGCCCACCACGAAGCTGAACAGCACGTTCTGGATCTTGAAGGCGAGGAAGTTCGCGTCGGTCTGCAGCAGCGCCAGGTTCACGAACCCGCTGAGGAGGAAGAGGATGCCGAAGATGAGGTTGAGGTTCGAGGCGAAGTTCCCGCCAATCACCATGCCGGCGAAGAGGATCACTCCGACGACGATCGACAGCACGCTCAGGGCGCCGTTGGTCTGCAGCCCGGCCACCATGTCGCCGCCGGTGTCGAAGAAGCCGATGTTGTGGGTCAGTCCGAGGACGCCGAATGCGAGCAATATCAGGCCCATCACGCCGGCGCCGATGCGGTAGACCCTGCTCAGCCCGTGGTCCACGGGCAGATGCTCATCGAGCCGGGTGTGTCGCTTCGCCCGGTGGAACCGCCCCCCGGGCAGAGCCTGGCCAGGAGCCCCAGTAGCCATGTCCGGCCTCCTTTGCAAGAGGTACCGCCTGGGCCGTACTCAATCCAATCTCCAGGATCCGCCCACCCGCCGCATCGCGCCATTGCTCCCATGGCGCGGCCCCGGCCGGGACGACGCGTTGAGGGGGCGGGCGGTACGGGGGTGGCCGCGTAGGGGAGTGGGACTGACGCGGGGCGGGGCGGTGTGGATACGGGCGGCTGACGGCGGACGCCGCCACGCCACGTACGGAGATCAGCTGGGCCGTCCCGTACGAAGACCAGCCGACCCTCCCCGTACGGAGATCAGCCGCCCGTCCCCGTACCGCCCCGGGCCTCACGAATCTCCTGCACCACCCGGGCGGCCGTCCGCCGTACCGCCTCGGTCTCCGTCAGGAAGTGCCACCAGTCCGGATGCCGCCCCTCCAGGCCCGCGACCGCACGGTCCAGCCGCGCCACCGCGTCGTCCAGCGGCTTCGCGTGCCGGGGGTCCGGGGTGCTGCGTCCGGCCATCGCCAGCCGCTGGGCGTCCCGGATCGCGAAGCGCGTCCGGTCGACCTCCTTCTGCCGGTCGAACGAGACCGCATCGAGCCGCTGCAGCCGGTCACCGGCCGCCGACACCGCCTCGTCGGTGGTGTCCAGCAACGCCCGTACGGTCGCCAGCCGGCTCGTCGCGTCCGCCCAGCGCTGCTCGTCCCGCGCCTGCTGCGCCTCCCGCAGCTTGACCTCGGCCTGCTCGACGGACTGCGCGGCCTGCTCCGGCACGTGCTGCAGGTCCTGCCAGCACGCCGCGCTGTAGCGCCGGCGCAGCTCGCTGAGGATCGGCTCGACCTTCCCGGCCCGCGTCGTGATCGCCTGCGCCCGGGTCCGCAATGACACCAGCCGTTTGTCGATCTCCGCCGCTCGCGCCGGCAGCCGCTCGGCCTCGGCCCGTATCTCCCCGGCCTTGCGCTGCACGTCGTCCGCGCGCCGGATCGTCTCCTGGACGCCGTGCTGCCCGGCGCCCTGGTTGAGCTTGGTCAGCTCGGGGCCGAGCGCGGCCAGCCGGGCGGCGAGCTCGTCCGCCCGCAGATCCTGCGCACGGACCGTGTCCAGCGCGTTGCTCGCCGCCAGCAGCGCCTGCCGGGCCCGCTCGACGGCGGGAGCGAGCTGCGCCAGCTGGGTCTCGGCGGTCTGCAGCAGCGGCGCCAGCCCCTGCGCGAACCGGTCGAGCTCACCCTTCACCCGGTTCAGCTCGTCCTTGGCACGGGTCAGATCGGCCCGCGCCCGCGCCACGGCACCGCCGTCCAGATCGTCCCGGTCCAGGTCATGGGCGTCGACCGCGGTGATGTACGCCTGGCTGACCTCGTCGATCCGCCGCCCGAAGTCCTCGTAATCCTGCGCGGCCTGGCGCGCCCGCGGCGAACTGTCGACCGCGGTGATCGTCTCTATGGTGATCCGCAGATCCCGCTGCGCGGTGTCCAGCTCGTAGAACGCCGCGGCCGCGGCGTCCTTCGCGGCCTGTGCGTCGGCCCGCTGACTCTCCCCGCGCCCGAACCACCGACGCGTGCCGCCACCCGCGAACGACATGGTCGCCACCGCAGCCACCAGCGGCAACGGCAACAACATCAGCCCCACCACGTCACGGACCGGGCCACCCCGCGCACGACGACGTTCTCGCTGCTCAAGCGGCTGCGTATGTGTCGCCGTCACTTCCCTCTCCCGATCGGATCGCCCCAGGACCGAATGTCATTCTCGCACCCACCGGAAACGAACACACCGGCCGGTAAGTTCGCACTTCGCCCACTGGATTGCAGACCAACCCCGACGGCAAGGTAGTCTGTCGGCTCGGCCAGGGCGCATAGCTCAGCGGTAGAGCGCTGCTCTTACAAAGCAGATGTCACAGGTTCGAATCCTGTTGTGCCCACTCCTTACGCAGAACGACAAAGGCCCAGGTCATCCGATGTGAACTCGGATTCCTGGGCCTTGATCGTTTTCTGCTGCGGATACGGGACCGCCGGGATCGTGCCACTTACGTGCCAGACGACCCGTGCGAGCCGCTCCGGTCCGGCGTCGCCCGCCGGATCTGCTCGTCCACGTGATCGGCAATCGCTTGATCACGACCGTTGACCAGGTGTTGCAGCTGCTGGTAGATCAACGCCGCACGCACGGACGAGTGCCCCATGCGGTGCATCAGCTCAAAGGTGGTCGCGCCGCCGGTCGCGGCGAGTGTGTTGCCCGTGTGCCGTAGATCGTGGAAGTGCACGTCAGATCGTGGAAGTGCACGTCCGAGAGGCCGGCGGCGGGCAAGGGTGGGAACTGACGAAGGCCAGAGCAGGGCTTCCCGCCCCGCAGCCCGTACGCTGACGCATGTGACGCGTTTGATCGTGGCAGCGGGAGGAGGCGGCGACGCGGTCGCCGCTGCGATGCTGAACGCCGCCCTCTATGGCGACGAGGCTCCGGCGGTGGTCCTCACCTACGCATGGGACCGCCTCTTGATCGACCCCGTCCCGGGCCCGAGAGGGCCGGCCAATTTCACCGGTCTCCGCCCTCTCACCCGAAGCGTCCAGACGGTGCCCGCCGACGCGACACCGATTGCGCCCGCGGGCTCGACGCTCCCCCGACTGGCGGCTGAGCTCCCGCAGACCTTCGCGCTCATCGACCCCCACCACGGCGCCGAAGGCATGGTTCGCCAACTCGAAGAGCTCGTCCAGCACTTGGAGCCCGACTCCATCGACCTCCTGGACGTCGGCGGCGACATCCTCGCCCAGGGCGACGAGCCCACCCTCCGCAGCCCACTCGCCGACGCGCTCACCCTCGCAGCATGCTGCGAACTCAATTTCCCCGTACGGCTCCTGGTCGCCGGCCCCGGCCTGGACGGCGAACTCCCCGCCGACTCCCTACGCGACCGTATGGGACCTGTTGTCCTGACGTTCACCGCCGAGCACGTCACGCCGGTCAGCTCGGTACTGGAGTGGCACCCTTCCGAGGCAACGGCCATGCTGGCCGCCACCGCACGAGGCGCCCGCGGTCTGTGCGAAGTACGAGACGCCGGCCTACCGGTCCCGCTCACGGACGAAGGCCCCGTCGTGTACGAGGCCGATCTCGACGAGGCCCTGACCCGCAACCAACTCGCCCGGGCCATCCTCGCAACGGAGAACCTGCATCAGGTCGAGCAGCACAGCCGGGACATCTGCGGCTTCTCCGAAATCGACTACGAGCGCAACAAGGCCAGTTGGCTCGGCAGCCAACCCACCCAGAAGCTCGATCCGGAAGCCGTTGTCCACCAGCTCGACGAGTTCGAGGCCGATGCTCGGCGCCGAGGAATCACGCACACGATGTTCCGCCGGCTCACCGAAGCTTTCGGACTGAGCGGCAACCAGCGCCAAGACCTCAGAGCACTACTGCTCAGCCGCCGCCCGGAGCAGTACCAGGCCCCGCTCTGGCACATCCCGTCGGATGCCTGAGTAACAACTTTCTCCACGAGTTCGAGTTCAAGGCGGCTCGCTCCGCTCGCCGCGCGCGGCCCGACCCCCGGCCGGGCCTGCGCTCCTGTCTCCGCCCCGCTCCAGCCCGGCCAGTGCCCGTCCCGCGCGCTGAACTATCAGTCGCCTGCTGTCAGAGAAGGGGTACGTCGTGGCTGGGGCGGTCGGCTCCACGGCTTTAGGGCAGCCACCTCGCGACTCTCAAGGCGCTCATCTTGCACGCCAGGTTCATATGCGATCACAAATGGTGCGCGCCTTGGCGAGTTCCGTTCATTTGTTGGCGCATGAAGGGGGGCGGGAACTACTCGGTTGGGGTGGGTCGTCTGCGCGGGTGCGCTGTTCGGTGAGCACGGCAGTCGTGTGACTTCGAAAGGGAGGGGGCCGAGGTGGCTGAAGAGATCGGGATCGCGGAGGCAGTGGAGCATCTGCGGGCGGAGTTGGTGGAGGCAGCAGCCGGCAGTGGTACCGGTCCGCGGTTTGAGGTGGGACCGGTCGAGCTGGAGTTTTCGGTGGAGATGCGCAAGGAGGGCAAGGGCAGGGCCGGGGTGAAGGCATGGGTGGTGTCGGCCGGTGCGGAAGCCTCGGTGTCGAAGGCGTCGGTCCATCGGGTGAAGCTGGTACTGACACCGAAGGACACCGTGACCAGCGGCGCGTATCACGTGAGGACCGACCGGCCGGATGCGACGGGCGAGATGCTCGGATCCCGGTTCGGCGAGTAACCGGGGAGGCATCACCCCGCGCGGGCATAGGCGTGGGGATCGCAAATCTGGAACCGGGATTCAAGGCTGAGGAGGCCGGGCGGGGTGGATGCGGCTCGGGTCGCGGTGGTGCGCTCTGGTGGTGCCCAGGGGTCGGGGTATGTGCTGGGCGGGCGGCTGGTGCTGACCGCGGCGCACGTGCTCAAGGACCGTGCACAGGTGTCGGTGCAACTGCCCGGGCGGCCTGGGCGGGTGCGGTGCCGGGTGGTGTGGGACCGGTTCGAGGACGGCCCGCAGGGATGGGACGCGGCGCTGCTGCTGGCCGGGGAGGAGCTGTCGGACAGGCCCTTGCCAGCGGTGCGGTGGGGGCGGATGGTGACGATGCAGGCCTGCCCGGCCCAGGCACTGGGCTACCCAGTCGTGGGGAAGGCCGGCGGGGATGCGGTGTCCTGTGTGCAGCGTGACGGGCGGGTCTTGCCTCTCAGCGGCCGGGATCGTGACCGGTACGTCCTGGCCGGGGACATGGGGGCCGAAGCTGTCGACGGCGGTTCACCGTGGGGCGGGATGTCCGGGGCCGCGTTGTGGTGCGGCAGCACACCGGGGATGCCACCGCTGCTGACAGGGGTGGTGGCCGGAGACCCACCCGGCCACAGCCACACCCAACTGGAGGCGGTGCCCGCCTATGTGCTGGCTTCCGATCCGGTGGTACGGGAGCTGGTCGAGGAGCACACCGGCCGGGCGATGCTGCTGGAGCCTGCGGACTTGCAGCACGTCATCGACCGCACCGCCAGCCCCCGGCCGCCGCGTTCCCCGGCCGATTTGCTGCGCCCGGAGCAGGCCGTGGTGTCCTTCATGGGACGTGAGGACCTGCTGAAGGACCTGACCCGCTGGTGCCAGCCCACCCCGAACCAAGCACAGCCCGACGCTCCCGCCGGAGCGGCGGCCGGGATCTGGTCGTGGGGCGAGAGCCCTGTCCAGGCACGGCTGCTGACAGGGGCGGGCGGTGCCGGTAAGACCAGGCTGGCCGCCGAACTCGCCCTGCGCATGACCGGCCAGGGCTGGACCGCGATCCGCCTGACCACCGATACCCGGACGCCGCTGGATTCCCTGTCCCAGGTGCGACGGCCGCTACTGGTCGTCGTCGACTACGCCGAGACCCGCACCCCGCAGCTTCACGCCCTGCTTGAGGCGGTCGACCACGACCAGACCACGGGCCCCGTGCGCGTTTTGGCTCTGGCCCGCGCCGCCGGCGACTGGTGGACCCGGGCCAGCGCACAGCCCCACAGCCAGGCTCTGGCCGCCGCCACCGTCACGCCGGTCCCCGCCCTGCACCACACCCTTCACGACCGCGCCACTGCCTATCGGCAGGCCCTGCGTGACTTCAGCACCCGGCTGCGCCGGGTTTCTCCCGGAACCGATTGGGCAGCCCTCCTGCCTGCTCTCATCGCACCGGGTGCACTGCCCGCCCCCGCCTTGACCGGATCCGAGTTCGACACTCCCTTGACGGTGCAGATGGCCGCTCTGCTTGCGCTGTTGGATGCCACCGGCATCCCACAGCCCACCGGCAGTCAGGCAGCCTCGCTGGAGGGCCGGCTCCTGGGGCATGAGCAGAAGTACTGGGACGAGACCGCCAACAGCCCGGAGCGGGGGCTGACCGGGGAGCGCAGCGGAAGCGAAACCCGTGCGCTCGCCGTCGCCCTGGCCTGCCTTGCCCCCGCGACGGACCGTGACCACGCCCGCATGCTTCTGGCCCTGCTTCCTGGTCTGGCTGACGACGGCGCGACTGCTGTCCGTGGCGCGCTGGCGACATGGCTTGCCGATCTTTACCCCAGCCAAGCAGGCTCCGTATGGGGCAGCCTCCAGCCCGACCGGATCGCCGAGTACCACCTCGGTACCCAGATAGGCCGTGAACCGGCCCTGTTCACGCGCGTCCTGACCGTCCTTTCCGACACCCACGCCGCCCATGCCCTGACGGTCCTGGCCCGCACCGCCCAGCACCCTCATCATCACGACACCACCAGGAACATCCTGTGCGCTGCCATCGCCACCACCCCGACAGTGCTGGGACCGGCCGCCCTGACCACCGCAACACGTACTGCCTACCCCGCACCACTGATCACCGCCCTGACACACCTGACCCGCACGACGCACGACGTCGCTCTGCTGCACCAGCTCAGTGACCAGCTACCGGACTCCACCCTCGCGCTCAACGAGTGGGCCGTCGCCCTCTGCACGGCCTTGGTGGAACACCACGACACACAAGATCCCGACCTGCCCGGCCTCGCCACCTCGCTGAACAACCAGTCGAACCGTCTGGCGGCTCTGGGTCGGCGGGAAGAGGCGCTGGCCGCCATCACCCGCGCCGTCGACATCCACCGGACCCTGGTCGAGCAACGTTCCGACGCCTTCCTCCCCGACCTCGCCACTTCGCTGAACAACCAGTCGAACCATCTGGCGGCTCTGGGGCTGCTGGAAGAGGCGCTGGCCGCCATCACCCGCGCCGTCGACATCCGCAAGACTGTGGTCGAGCAAGGCTCCGACGCCGCCTGTCTCCCCGACCTCGCCGGCTCGCTGAACAACCAGTCCATCCGACTGGCGGCTCTGGGGCTGCTGGAAGAGGCGCTGACCGCCGTCACCCGCGCCGTCGGCATCCACCGGACCCTGGCCAAGCAACGCCCCGACGCCTTCCTCCCTGCCCTCGCCGGCTCGCTGAACAACCAGTCGAACCGTCTGGCGGCTCTGGGTCGGCGGGAAGAGGCCCTGGTCGCCATCACCCGCGCCGTTGACATCCGCAAGACCCTGGCCGAGCAACGCCCCGACGCCTTCCTCCCCGACCTCGCCAGCTCGCTGAACAACCAGTCGAACCGTTTGGCGGACCTGGGGCGGTTGGAAGAGGCCCTGACCGCCATCACCCGCGCCGCCGAGACCTACCAAACCCTGGCCGAGCAACGCCCCGACGCCTTCCTCCCCGACCTCGCCACTTCGCTGAACAACCAGTCGAACCGTCTGGCGGCTCTGGGCCGGCGGGAAGAGGCCCTGGTCGCCATCACCCGTGCCGTCGGCATCCACAAGCCCCTGGCCGAGCAACGCCCCGACGCCTTCCTTCCTGCCCTCGCCGGCTCGCTGAACAACCAGTCCGTCCGTCTGGCGGCTCTGGGTCGGCGGGAAGAGGCCCTGGCCGCCGTCACCCGTGCCGTCGACATCCGCGAGACCCTGGTCGAGCAACGCCCCGGCGCTTTCCTCCCCGCCCTCGCCAGCTCGCTGAACAACCAGTCGAACCGTCTGGCGGCTCTGGGGCGGTTGGACGAGGCCCTGGCCGCCGTCATTCGTGCCGTCGACATCCACACGACCCTGGTCGAGCAACGCCCCGGCGCCTTCCTTCCTGCCTTCGCCACCTCTCTGGACAACCAGTCGAACCGTCTGGCGGCTCTGGGGCGGTTGGACGAGGCCCTGGCCGCCGTCACTCGTGCCGTCGACATCCGCGAGACCCTGGTCGAACAACGCCCCGATGCCTTCCTCCCCGCCCTCGCCACCTCGCTGAACAACCAGTCCATCCGACTGGCGGACCTGGGTCGGCGGGAAGATGCCCTGGCCGCCATCACCCGCGCCGTCGACATCCGCAAGCCCCTGGCCGAGCAACGACCCGATGTGTTCAGGGAGGACCTGAAGAGAGCCCTCCAGCTACGCGAGTTCTTGAGACGAGCTCCGGAGGAGTAAATCCGCGGCCCGCCCCATCCCTGTCGCCTTCCAAGCTCCGTACGGCGGGGGGCCTTTGGCATCCCGGTTTGACGTCAGCGGCGCTGATCACCCGGTCCCGGGACGCTGCTTCAGCAGACGGTCCATGTGTCTCACGGCCTTCTGCTGCGCCTCCTGCACGAGGTGCGTGTACCTGTCCATCGTGATCGCGATCTGTCTGTGACCGAGGATCTCCATCACCACGCGCGGAGCGACACCGGCAGCGGTAGGGACTGACGGCGCCGTCGTCCCTTGGGGCCGTCCTCATACGTGCACCTCTCCCCGCCGGGGTCTGCTGGTGCCGCTTGCCTGCGCGGATCTCCCTCCCTATCCAGGTCGGCGTCAGCCCAGCTCAAGCCGACGATCTCACCCCGCTCGGAATCCAAGCGCGATCGCCGGCACGGAGACCGGGGTGCCGTTATGAGCCTCCCGGTCAGCCACAGCGGCTGAGTCGGGAGTTCGGTGCGCCATTGCCTCCTGCGTGGCGGGGGGCGAGTGCGAGGTTGATCTTGACGGAGCGCTCAAGCCCAGCGGCGTGAGCCATGCGGCGGAGGAATGGGTACGAATCTTGCCGTATCCACCACTGCGGACCGTGATGAGGTCGGTAGCCCCCGACTCGTTCGAGTTGGGGGCTTTTTGTGTGTTGTGGCGGTGTGGGTGGGCGCTGTTGTTCGGGGTGGGGGTGGGGGTATCGTCGGGATAGAGAAGCTTGAAGTCTCAAGTAGATAGCTCGGGGCTGGGGGCTGGGATGGGTCGCGAGTAGAGGGTGTGGTGGCATCCGGGCGTGGTGCGTGGGTGCTGTGGTGAGGAGAGCGGAGGAGGGGTTTATGGCCGTGCGGCGGCTTAACCATGCGGTGTTGTATGTGCGGGATGTGGCGAGGGCGGTGGCGTTTTACACCGAGGCGCTGGGGCTTGCGGTGGACGTTGAGGTGCCGGGGAGGATGGCGTTTCTCGGCGCTCCCGGGTCGCTCAATGATCATGATTTGGGGCTGTTCGCGGTGGGGGAGGGAGCGCCGGGGCCGGAGGCGGGGCGAGTTGGGCTGTATCACCTGGCGTGGGAGGTCGGCACGCTCGGGGAACTCGCTGCGGCTGAGGCGCGGCTGGTGGAGAGGGGCGCGTTGGTCGGCGCCAGTGATCATCTCGTTTCCAAGTCGCTGTACGGCAAGGATCCGGACGGCACTGAGTTCGAGGTGATGTGGCGGGTGCCGCGGGAGGACTGGCCGGGGCCGGACGAGTCGGACCGGCTGCGTCCGCTCGACCTGGCGGGGGCGTTGAAGCGTTGGGGGCCGGATCTGGTGACGGGGGCGGCGGCCGGCTCGGCGACGTAGTGAGGCGTCGGTATGGGAGGGCCCCTGGGTTGCTTGGGGGCTCTGTTTCTGGGGGCTTACCCGGCTAGTAGCCCAAGCGGGAGTAGTCCAAGGCCGAGAGGAAGGCGTGGAGTTCCTGGTCAAAGAGCGGGGTGTTCTCCAGGTTCACCATGTGGCCGGCGGCCGGTATGCGGATTCTTCGGGCGCCGGGGACGGTCAGCGCTATGGCGTGGGCGTTGGCGGAGATGTCGGTGCTGTCCAGGTCGCCGTCGAGGACGATCGTGGGGGCCTGGATCTCGCCCAGGCGATCGGCGGCCCCGACCTCGAGGGGAATGCCGGCGCCTGCGCCGTCGGCATGGACGATGACATTGGCCTCGGCCGAGGCGCGCATCCGCTCGCGGAACCCCGGGTGGACGGCGGCGGGTTGCCGGTGGGGGCCGTCCACCCACATCCGGAGGAAGTGCTCGACATAGCGCTCCGCGCCGTCCGGTGCGTCGATCGCGGCCACCTGCTCCTTGATGTGCTCCAGGACGAAGGGGTCGGTGAAGGCGCGGCCGCTGATCCCCGGGGAGGCGAGCGCGAGGGCCGCGACCCGGTCGGGGTGGGCTATGGCGGTGTCCAGTGCGACCCGTGAGCCGTGGGAGAGGCCGACGAGTACGGCGCGGGGGACGTCGAGGGCGTCGAGCAGGGTGATCAGGTCGTCGTGGTTGGCGTAGTCCCCGGTGACCGTGGACGACAGGCCGTGGCCCCGGGAGTCGTAGCGGATCGCGCGCAGGCCGGAGTTCACCAGCCAGCTGAACTGCTCGTCCCACATGTGCTGGTCGAGCATGCCGCCGTGCAGCAGCACCACCGCGGGGCCCGAGCCGGCCGTCTCGTAGAACAGCTCGCCGTCCTCGATCGGCACGATCCCGTTGTCGATCTCGGACCAGTCGGTGATGGTCTGGGGCATGTCACGACCGTCCTTTACGGGGGAGGGGGGCGGGGGCTTCGGCGGCGGGGAGAGCGGTGGTACGGGCGGCGGTGGCGAGGTTGTTGTCATCGTCCGGGGGAGCGCTTGCGGCCGGGTTGTTGCCTGGTGTGGCGGCCGCTCGGGGTGTCCGGATCCTCCTTGATATCACCCGTCTCGGGTATGCCGGGACTTTCATGACGGTCTGGGGTGCCTTGAGCGGCGGATTCCGTTGCGGAGGCGGATGAGTCGGATGCCAGGTGCCGGAATTCCTCGCCGATGCGGTCGAGTACGTGCAGTGCGGTGCGTACGTCTGCGGCGGGCAGATCGGCCAGGCGCTGCCGCAATTCCGTGGCCTCGAAGTCCTGGATGCCGCGTATTACTTCCGTGCCCTCGGTGGTGAGCTCGATCAGGGACGAGCGGCGGTGCGCGGGGTTGGGGGCCGTGACGACCAGGCCCAGCTCCGCGGCGTGGTTCACCCAGCGCTGGACCGGCTGTCTGTCGAGCCCCATGGTGCGCGCCAACTGCGGCACCGTGCGCGGGCCTTCGGTGCGTAGTGCGTCCAGCAGGGCGTGTTCGCCGGCGGTCAGGCCCGTGCCTGTGAGCTCGCGCTCCACCGCGCGGACGACCGTGCGGTGCAGTGGCCACAGGCGGCGGATGACGCCGTACAGCAATTCTTCGGTGGGTGTCGCCCGTCCGGCGTCGTCGGCGTCGCGCCGACCCCCCTCAATGACACTCATGATGTCATGATGACATCGGTGATGTCTTTTGGGAAGGGGTGTGGAGAGGGTCGGATGGAGGGGGCTTGTAGGGAGTTGGAGTGAGTTGGAGAGGCTTGTGGCAGGAAGGGAAGGAATGACAGGGAGGAGTGGGCTGGTGAGGGTGAGGCTGTTGAGGGGGGTGGGGGTGGCGACCGCCGTCTATGGAGTGGCGGTGTCGGTGGTCCCTGATCTGTTGGCTCGGCCTTCGGGGCTGGTCGACGAGGAGGGGAGGGTCGCGTCGGCGACCCGGATCTCGTTGCGACCGCTGGCCTGGCGGGATGCGGCGAGTGGGCTGGCACTGGCCCTGGCGCCCGAGGGTCCGGCGCTGCGTACCGCCGCGTATGTCCGGATCGCGGCGGACCTCGGGGACGCCGTGCTGCTCGGTATGACGCTGCCGGACCGCAACCGGAGGCGGAAGGCGGTGGCGGTGTCCGTGGGGTGGGGCGCGTTGTCGGTGCTCGGCCTGCTGGGCGGCGGCGTCAGTCGGCCTGTGGGGGTGGGGCTTCGTCGGGGGCGAAGGTGAGGACCAGGTCGGCGCGGTGGCGGGTCGTCGCCACTACGCGGGCGTTGGCCTCGTCCGAGGCGTGGACGAAGCGCTCGGCGTCGGCGCGGGGGCGGCCGAAGCGCTCGTGACGGTCGATCAGTCGACGGATCCGTTCCTGGGTGTCCAGTTCCACGTACCAGACCTCGTCGAGCAGGGCGCGCACCCGCGACCAGGGGCCCGAGTCGAGGAGGAGGTAGTTGCCCTCGGTGACGATGAGGGGGATGTGGGGTGCTACGGGGATGCTGCCCGCGACCGGTTCCTCGATGCGGCGGTCGAAGGCGGGGGCGTAGACGGCGGTGTCCGGCTCGGGGGAGCGCAGGCGGCTCAGCAGTGCCGCGTAGCCGGCCGGGTCGAAGGTGTCGGGTGCGCCCTTGCGGTCCGTACGGCCGAGGCGGCGCAACTCCGCCTCGGCGAGGTGGAAACCGTCCATCGGGACCAGTGCGGCCTGGCCGGCCAGCCCGGCGACCACGTGGGCGGCGAGAGTGGACTTACCGGCACCGGGTGGGCCGGTGATGCCGAGCAGCCGGCGCTCGGTGGGGCGTGCGGAACCGGCGAGCCGACGGGCGCGGGCGAGGAGGCGCTGGAGGTCCATGGTGCGCCCATGGTGCCTGAGGGGAGGGTGGGGCGGGGGCAGCGCCCCACTGGGCGGGGCCGTCAGGTCTGGTGGCCGTCCGATATCAGGTCCGGTGCTGCCGGCCGTTCTGGTTTCGGGTCCGGTACTCCATGCCGTATGGCGCGCCGAGGGCATTGAGGCGGTCGAGGTCGGGGTGGCCGTCCTTCATGGTGACCGGCCCGGCCTCGAACATGTCCTCCATGAACGCGTCCCAGCCGCCCGGCGAGGAGATCTGCAGGCAGCGGGCGGGTGGCTGGGAGGCGTTGCGGAGCGCGTGCGGTACGCCGTGCGGCAGCAGGACGCACATGCCGGGGGTCAGGCGGTGGGTGGCCCCGTTGAAGTCGACCTCCATCTCGCCCTCCAGTACGTAGACGAACTCATCGGCGTGGTGGTGGATGTGCGGCGGGATGTCCACATGGAGCTGGTTCTCCAGGATGGCGAGGCGACCCTCGGTGTCGCTGGTGCGGGCCTTGACGGCGAGGCCGGGCGGTAGGGGGGCGCGCCCTGGCCGTCGTTCGCCGGACCGGAGGACGAGGAAGCGGGCCGGGGAGGGAGTGGCTGAGGTGGGGGGAGTGGCTGAGGTGGAGGGGGAGAGGGGCGAGGCGGCGGGTGCGGGATCCGGCGTGGGATCGGGCGTGGGATCCGGCGTGGGCTGAGTCGTGGGGTGCGGCGTGGAGTGGGGCATGGGGGCGCTGGTCCTTTCAGTGAAGGAAGAGGAACCGGAATCCGATTCCGTATTGCGACCCTAGCAGTAGCATCGGCGTGTGGCACCGTCTTCGTCCTCTTCGGCTTCCTCGTCCCCGTCGCCCCCCTCGCCCCCGTCGTCCTCCTCGTCCCCGTCGTCCTCCCGCTCCTCCCACGCCGCCCATTCCTCTTCAGGCTCTTCTGCGTCTCAGCGCAGGCCGCGGGTCGATGCCGAACGCAACCGTGCCCGTGTTCTGGAAGCCGCGCGGGAGGTGTTCCGTGCGCGCGGTGACGAGGCGCAGATGCCGGAGGTCGCGCGGGCGGCGGGGGTGGGCATCGGCACGGTCTACCGGCATTTCCCCAGTCGGGCCGCGCTGATCGCTGCCGTGGGGGAGCAACGGCAGGCCGAGATCGTGGAGTTCGGGCGCAGCCGCTGTCTGGCGGGCGCGACGGCGGTGGAGGGGTTGGCCGCCTTCGTCGAGCACATCGGGGAGGTGCTCGACGCGGAACGTGGGCTGTCCGCGTCCATCGAGGCGGCGTTCGGATCCACCGAGCCGACGGGGGAGGGGCGGGCGCAGGCCGAGGCGGTCGCCGGCCAGTTGCTCGCCCGGGGGAAGGAAGAGGGCACGGTGCGCGCGGACGCCGAGGTCGGCGATGTGGTGATGATCGTGTGCGGGCTGGCGGCGGTGATCCGTAACGATGCGGGTGACTGGCGCCGTTATGTGCGCAATGCCTGTGCGGGGTTGCGGCAGCCGTAGGGGAGCGGCGGCACGGGCGGCGACGAACCCTCAGCGAGGTGCACGAGGTGCACGAGGTGCACGAGGTGCACGAGGTGCACGAGGTGCGTGAGGTTCAACGAGCGTGCCGCCCCTGCTCCGGAGCGCTGCGGGTCAGGGCCTTTCCGCGGGTGTGGGGTGGTCGGTGCGGCCGAGGCGCCAGAGGGAGGTCACTTCTGCCATGCGGGCCACGTGGAGCGGGTCCGAGGTGTCGCGGGCGCGGGGGTGCCGTGGGGCGATGTCGAGGCGGCCGAGGACCGTGAGGCCCGCCTGGGCGATGGTGTCGAGGAGTTCGGTGCGCGGGCGAAGGCCGAGGTGTTCCGCCAGGTCGGAGAGGATCAGCCAGCCTTCGCCGGCCTCGGTGAGGTGGTCGGCGAGGCCGTTGAGGAAGCCGTGCAGCATGCGGTTGCCGGGGTCGTAGACCGCGTGCTCCACGGGAGACGTCGGTTTCGCGGGCACCCATGGGGGGTTGCAGACGATCAGTGGGGCGCGGCCGGACGGGAACAGGTCCGCCTCGGTCACCTCCACCCGGTCGGCCACGCCCAGCCGTTCGGTGTTCTCGCGGGCACAGGCCAGCGCGCGGGGGTCCTGGTCCGTGGCCACGATCCGGCGCACGCCGCGGCGGGCGAGGACCGAGGCCAGTACGCCGGTGCCGGTCCCGATGTCGAACGCCAGGTCCTGGGAGGGGAGGGGGGCCTCGGCGACCAGGTCGACGTACTCGCCGCGGGCGGGGGAGAAGACGCCGTAGTGGGGATGGATCCGGTCGCCGCCGAGCGCCGGGATCTCCACGCCCTTCCTGCGCCATTCGTTGGCGCCGATCAGGGCGAGGAGTTCGCGGAGGGAGAGGAGAGAAGACTCAGGGGCAGGGGGCCCGTAGGCCCTGGTGCAGGCCTCGTGGACGTCGGGGGCGCGGTGGAGCGGGACGGCGTACGACGCGTCGAGGGGGATCAGCAGCATGCCCAGGATGCGGGCGCGGTGGTTCTGCGCGGCGCGGTGCACATGGAATGCCTGGGTGGGGTCGGCGGGCAGCGGTTTGCGGGGGCGGCGGTCGATGCGGTGAGCCATCGCCGTCAGCAGCTGGCGGGCGTTGTGGAAGTCGCCGCGCCACAGCAGGGCGGTGCCCTCACAGGCGAGTTTGTAGGCGTCGTTGGCCCGCGTCCGGTCGTCGGCGATGACGATACGGCGGGGTGGCGGGGAGCCGTTCTCGGAGCGCCAACGGGCGGAACGGGGCTGGTCGGCCTCGGTCCAATGGGCGACCGGCGGTTGGTTCACCGAAATGTGCCTCGCGTGTGTGGTTCGGACCCGGCCCGGGGCGCCGACGGGCGGTGCCAGCCCCGCCCGCGGTGGGCGACTGTGGTGAGGGCGTCGCCGCATGCGCGGCTGGGCGGTGGGCGGGCTGTGACGCTCGACTCTACTCCGTTGTGGGTGCCGCTCTTCCACTCCGTCATGGACACCGCTCTCTTCCGTATGGGTGCCGCCTCGGTCAGTCGATGCCGAAGGGGGTGGCGTAGCGGACCGTGCCGCGCGGGGGTGTGGAGCCGTCGAGGGAGAGCGCGAGGAAGGCCTCGTCCGGCCAGGGCTGTGGGGGCAGGATGCCGAACCGGCTCGCGGCCGGGGCGAAGCCGAAGCGTGGGTAATACGGCGGGTGGCCGAGCACGAGGGCGGTGCGCTCGCCGGCCGCGCGGGCCGCATCGAGGAGCGCCCGGATCACGGCACTGCCCGCACCGGACTTCTGGTGCGCCGGCAGCACCGCGCAAGGGGCGAGCGCGACGGCGGGCACGTCGTCGACATGGCAGCGGGTCAGCAGGGCATGGGCGGCGGGGGTGCCGTCCGGTGCGTCGGCGACGTACGACAGTCCGGGCAGCCAGGCCGACCGGTCACGGCGCAGGGCGTCGACCAGATCGGCCTCTTCGGCCGTCTCGAAGGCCGCGAGGTTGATCCGGCGGACGGCCGGTATGTCCGCGGCGGCTTCCGGGCGGGCGCGCCAGGGGGACCGGGCCGCGGTGGAGGGGCTCGCTGCGGTGGACGGCTCGGGTGCGTCGTCGGCGCTGGCGCTGCTGCTCATGTCCTTCATCGTCGCAGCAGGGTCTGACAACGGGCCAGGAGATTTCCGCCGGTGCGGGCGGGCCCTCGACCGGCCGGTCCCGGCGCCCGCCTCACGCCCGGCTTCCGCCCTGCCTCCGCCCCGTCTCCGTCTCAGTGGGCGGTGCGGCGTTCCGGGCGGCGCACCAGATAGGCGGCGGCCGAACCGGCGGCGAAGAGGGCGACGACCGAGAGCGCGGTGCTCATCCAGGACGTGCCGAGCCAGTGGCCGCCGAAGTAGCCGAGGCTCACGCTGTACGCCGCCCAGGCCAGGCCGGCCAGTGCGGACCAGGGCAGGAACTCGCGGACCGTACGGTGCGCGACGCCGGCGCCGAGGCTGACCACGGACCGTCCGGCCGGGGCGAAGCGGGCCAGCACGACGAGACCGCCACCGCCGCGGGTCAGTGCCGCGCCGAGGCGTTCCTGCGCGGCGGTGAGGCGGCGGGAGCGGCCGATGGCCCGGTCGAAGCGGTCACCGCCGCGCCAGGCGAGCCGGTAGGCGACCATGTCGCCCAGTACCGACGCGGTGGCCGCGCAGACCACCAGGGAGATGATCTCGGCGAGGTGGGTGCCCCCGTGGACGGACGGGGCCATCGCGACCGCGTCGCCGGCGGTGGTGGTGCCCGCGGCCGTGGTGCCGGCGGCCGTAGTGGCCGCGGCGATCACCAGGACGCCACTGGGCAGGATCGGGACGAACACATCGAGCAGGATCGAAAGGCTGACGATCACGTACAACCAAGGGGTGCCACTGAGGGACCCCAGGCTTTCCAACAACGTCCTTCTCCCGGTCCGAACCCCGCCGCGACGTCGCTCGGTGCGGCAGGGGCGGCTTTACGGCCATACAGCGTACGCCTGGCCATTTCGGCCGGGATGTCCGGCCCCCGCCCACGGGGTCCGGATACGCCACGGCCCGTACGGCCAAGTGCCGTACGGGCCGTGAAGCAGGCGCAGTTGCCCGGAGGGCGTCAGGCGGCGGAGGGCTCCCCCTGGGCGGCCGGGGCCGGCTCCTGGTCGCGGTCGCCGAAGAAGACGCGGTCGAGCGCCCAGGTGCCGGGGCCGGTGAAGAAGATCAGCAGGAAGGCCCAGCAGAACATCGCCGACGCCTCACCGCCGTTCTGGATCGGCCACAGCGCGCTGCCCTGGTGGACGGAGAAGTACGCGTACGCCATCGAACCGGAGCTGATCAGCGCCGCGGCGCGGGTGCCCAGGCCGAGCAGCACCAGCAGGCCGCCGGCCAGCTGGATCACGGCGGCGTACCACCCGGGCCAGGCGCCGGTGGGGACGGTGCCGCCCTGGCCCATCGCGCCACCCAGGACGCCGAAGAGCGAGGAGGCGCCGTGGCAGGCGAAGAGCAGGCCGACGACGACGCGGAAGAGCGCGAGCACGTGCGGCGTCGATCTCTGGGTGAACGAGTTCAGCGGTGCTGACATGTGGGGAGCTCCTACGGTTTCTGGGGACGATGGGAACCGTGGAGCATAGGTTAGGGGCACCTAACCAGTACTTGCAAGTTCAACCTTTGGTCAAACGTGACCTTTGGTCCGAACCAGCCGTGTCCGGGCTGCTCAGCGCCGACCGAAGCGCCGCCCGGGCCACCGCGTCCGTATCGGCCAGCGTCACCGAACCCACCCCGGGGCGCGCCCCCGCGGCGGTCACCCAGTGCACGCCCTCCGTCGGCACCCCGACCGCGAACCGCCGCGGATGCGGCCGCCCGTCCGCCTCGACCAGGTGGTACGGGCTCGGCGTCACGTCCAGGCCGCCGGTCTCGTAGCCGTCCACGGTGTGCGGCCGGCAGCCGCCGTCGGCCAGCAGCCGGGACAGCAGCACGTCCCCGGTGCGCCGCAGGTCGGGCTCCGGCAGCCGGGCCTCGATCAGCGCCGTCGCCGTCACCTCCGACCCGGGGACGTCCGGGGAGGCGGCCGTGAAACCGGGCCCGCGCCCGTCGGCGGAGCCCGTCCGGACCGCCATCCTGGGGCCGACCACCTCCAGGACGCCCGCCTCGATGAGCGCCACCATCTCCGCTATCCGGCGGCGCGGCGGCCCGATGGACAGGAAGGCATTGAGCGGGGTGTACCAGCGGTCCAGGTGATCGCGCCGGGAGGCGCCGGCCAGTCCGCCGTGGTCGACGATCTGCCGCAGTTCGTTGCGCAGATCGCGCAGGACGTCGAGGGCCGCCTTGACGGGGCCGGACACGTTGTTCTGCCGGGCGTGCGCGATGTCCTCCCGCAGATGGCCCAGCAGCCACTCCCGGAAGGCGGCGCGGCCGGCGAAACCGTGCTCCGCGTTCGGCCGGGACATCCGGTGCCAGTCCCAGCGGTCGGCCGGCGCGATGCCGAACGCGTCCAATACGGCGGCCTCTTCGGCGCTGCGGTGCGCGGTCCCGAGGAAGCGCTCGCGGAAGCGGTACCGGGAGGGTGTGGCGCCCTCGGGGCGCTTCCGGGAGGGGGTGGGGTCGCCGGAGCCGTGGGAGTCGCCGGGATGCGTGGCCCGGGGGGCCGTCACCCCGCGTCGGGCCAGCAGCGCCTCGTAGTAGACGGTCTCCACTTCCTTCGCCACCAGGGGCCAGACCTCCGTCAGGAAGTCGGGCAGATCACCGGAGTCCGCGCGCTTGCGGAAGGCGGCGATCACGTCCGGCGTCAGGAGCAGCGGCAGGTGACGGCCGTGCGCGCCCTTCGCGTTGTCACCGCGCGCGTGGTACGGAATGCCGCGCCGGGATCCTGCGTACAGTCGCGGCTCGCGGCCGGACGGCAGGTACCTCAGCCGGCCGTCCGCGCCGGGGACGAACCGGCCGCCGCGGGCCGTCGTCAGCAGCGCCATGTGGTCGAAGAAGTTGAGGCCGAGACCGCGCAGGACCACCGGGCGGCCGGGGGCCAGCGCCTCCAGGTCGGCGGAGAGGTCGGCCGGGTTGGCGGGCGGCAGATAGCGCAGGCCGTGTCCGGCGGCGTACGCGGCCAGCCGCTGCTCCTCGGGCCCGGGTCGGGTGGGCAGATGGCCCTGGGCGAGGATCACCGCGCCCAGACCGTGCAGGGTCCGGCCGTCGTCCAGGGCGAGCGACTGCGATCCGTCGGGGGCCTCGGTCAGCCGTACCGCGCGGGCCCGGTGGACGTCGACGGTCACCTCCTCCGGGGCGGTCCGCACCGTACGGCGGAAGACCCACTCCAGGTAGCGCCCGTACAGCGCGCGCCCCGGATAGTCGTCCGGTCCGATCTCGCACCCCTCCCAGGCGTACAGGCTCGGACCGGTGCGTATCGGGCCGGCGCACTCGACGCTGTCGTCGGTGAAGAGCGTGACCTGGGATGCGACGGTGTTCATCAGGAGTTCGGGCGACTGGGCGGTGCGCCATACCTGGCCGGCTCCGGGCGGGGCCGGGTCGACGACGTGAACGGTCAGCCGGGCGCCCGGGGCCAGTTCGGCGGCCGAGGCGCAGATCCGCTCCAGCACGCTCGTCCCGCGCGGTCCCGCACCGACGACGGCGAGGGCGGCGACGGGGCCGGGGTGGCGGTCGGCGATGTGGTCGGCGGCCAAGAGGGGCCCTCCCTGGGGCGGCGGACGGCCGGCGCGCGGGCGCGGGCGCCCGAGAGTGCGGGCGACGAGGTGCGCCCCATCATCACCGCCCGGCGCGCCGCCGGGCACCCGGGTGCGCGAAGAATCACACCGGATCCGGAGGTTGGTGGCCGACAACCGGAAGCCGACAGTCCGCGGCGGGGGCGTCGGTACGGGCAAGTCGACCGGGTTCGCCGGAAACGTCCGTGGGAAGCACCCGGCGGAAGTGCTCGCCGGAAGCGCCCGGCGGAAGTGCCCGCCCCCCGAAGGCGCCCGCCGACCGGTGGTGTCCGGTCGACGGGCGGGGCGGGGGCGGGACGCCCGCACACCGGGCCTCGGCGGTCGGTCAGCAGCCGTCCAGGATCTTCTTCAGGGCGGCCTTCTCCGCGGAGTCCGCGGTCATGCCGTACTCGTGCTTCACCCAGACCCACATCCGGGCGTACTGGCAGCGGTACGACGCCTTCGGCGGCAGCCACTTCGCCGGGTCCTTGTCGCCCTTCTCCTGGTTGACGTTGTCGGTGACGGCGATCAGCTGGGAGTGCGTCAGGTCGTTGGCGAGTGCCTGGCGGCGTGCCGTGGTCCACTTCGCGGCGCCCGACTTCCAGGCCTCCGACAGTGGGACGACGTGGTCGATGTCGAGGTCGGACGCCTTGGTCCAGGTCGCACCGTCGTAGGGCGAGACCCAGGTGCCGCTCACGGCCGCACAGCTGCCGTCCTGCTGCACGTTCTTGCCGTCGCGCTTGAGCACCACCTCACGGGTGTTGCAGCTCTTCCCCTGGTCGATCCAGTGCGGGAACTTGGCGCGGCTGTAGCCGTCCTGCGGCCCCTCGGGCTGCTGCTTGATCTGGGCGAGGTACGTACGGGCGGTGGCCGCGCTCGGCGGGCCGGGCGGCGCGGCCTGGGCGGACTGTCCGCTCAGCACCAGCGTGCCGAACAGCGCCGCGGCCGAACCCGCGGCGATGGAAACTCGACGCGCGTAGACCTTCGACACGGTCTTTGCCATCGGAACTCCCTTGGAGTGGGGGGAAGTTGACGAGCGGTGCGGGCCCATGGTGGTGATGAGGGGTTGCCACGGGATGGGCACCAGGTAACAGAGTGGCGACATGCTCACGACAGATCAAGGGGTGACGGGCAGCCATAAGTGCGTGACGGCACTCCGGTTGGCCCGCTGAGGTGTCGGCGTCCGCCGCCGTCCGTCCTACAGTGAGCGCGTGCTGCTGCCGGTCAATGCCACCCTCGGGGTCGTTCTCGCCGTCCTCCTGGTCGCCGCCGTGGCCGTCGCCGCACTGGCGCACCTCGGCCACGGCCGGGCCATCGCGGTCGCCGGACTGCGGGCGGCCGCACAACTCGCCGCGGTCTCCTACCTCATCGGCTGGGTGGTGCGCGCACTTCCGTGGCTGCTGTGTTTCCTGGTGCTGATGTTTGCGGTTGCCGTACGGACCGCGGGGCGGCGGATCACCCAGAACCACACCTGGTGGTGGGCCGCCGTGCCGATCGCCACCGGGGTGGTCCCGGTCGTCGGGCTGCTGCTGGCGACCGGTCTGGTGCCGCCGCGGGGGCTCAGCCTCATCCCCGTCACCGGCATCCTCATCGGCGGCGCGCTGACCGCGACCGTATTGGGCGGGCGGCGGGCGCTGGACGAGCTGCAGACCCGGCGCGGCGAGTTCGAGGCGGGGCTCGCGCTGGGGCTGCTGGACCGCGACGCGCGGATGGAGGTCGCCCGCCCGGCCGCGTCGGACGCGCTGCTGCCGGGGCTCGACCAGACCCGGACCGTGGGACTGGTCACACTCCCGGGGGCGTTCGTCGGCATGCTGCTGGGCGGCGCCTCGCCCGTACAGGCAGGCGCGGTGCAGCTGTTCGTGCTCGTCGCCCTGCTGGCGGTGCAGGCGGCGGCCTGTGCGGTGGTGCTGGAGCTGGTCGCGCGCGGGATGCTGCACCGCGTACCCTTGAGGACAGCAGAAGGGGAGTAGCTCTCCGCCGGACCGTCGACATACTGCCCTCCCTCGTGGTGGGCCGGCGCCCGGAGCGCGATGTGGATACCGCGAGGCGGTACGCACCGCGCCAGCGAGACCTTCGGCCGCAGTGTCCGACGCTGCCGTGCCGAAGCGACCCCTCTCCCGGGCCCCTTTTGGTGCGGCCCAACCGATCGAGGTATTCCACCCCGTGTTCAGCCTGACCGTCGCCGCCGTCGTCTTCGGCGTCATCTTCCTCGCCGAACTGCCCGACAAGACCGCCCTCGCCGGGCTGATGCTCGGCACCCGTTACCGCGCCTCGTACGTCTTCGCCGGGGTCGCCGCCGCCTTCCTGGTGCACGTCGCGCTCGCGATCGCGGCGGGCAGCGTGCTCACCCTGCTCCCGCACCGCGTCGTCCAGGGCGTGGTCGGGGTGCTCTTCCTGGTGGGCGCGGCGGTGCTGCTCTTCAAGAAGGACGACGACGAGGAAGACGTGGCCAAGCCCGCCGACCAGAGCTTCTGGAAGGTCTCCGGGGCGGGCTTCATGATGATCCTGGTGGCCGAGTTCGGCGATCTCACCCAGATCATGACCGCCAACCTGGCGGCCCGTTACGACGACCCGCTGTCGGTCGGCGTGGGCGCGGTGCTGGGCCTGTGGGCCGTGGCCGGGCTCGGCATCCTGGGCGGCCGCACGCTCATGAAGCACGTCCCGCTCAAGCTCATCACGAAGATCGCGGCGTGCGTCATGGCCCTGCTGGCGGCGTTCAGCCTGTACGAGGCGCTGGCGGGCTGAGTCTTCCGGGCCCGGCGCGGCTCAGGCCCCGCTGAAGGCGGCCCCGGGCTCCGAGCCCGAGGCCGCGGCCCGGGCAGGCCCGGCCGCCGCGTGGAGCTGGTGCGTCAGCCCTCGACGTGGACCGCGATCCCGCCGTCCGGCAGGGCCTCGACGCGGAGGTGGGTGAGGTCGCGGACGTGGGCGGTGGGGGCGTGGGCCGCGGCGCGGTCGCCGACGCCGATCACCCGCATGCCGGCCGCGCGGCCCGCCGTTATGCCCGCCTCGGAATCCTCGAAGACCAGGCAGTCCTCAGGGGCGAAGCCCAGCTCGGCGGCGCCCTTGAGGAAGCCTTCCGGATCGGGCTTGCTGGCGCTCACGTTCTCCGCGGTGATCCGCACGGCGGGCATCGGCAGTCCGGCCGCGGCCATCCGCGCGTCCGAGAGCGGGACGTCCGCGGAGGTCACCAGGGCGTGCGGCAGGTCCGCGAGGGCGGCCAGGAAGGCGGGCGCGCCGGGGACCGGCACCACGCCGTCCACGTCGGCCGTCTCCTGCTCCAGCATCCGGCGGTTGTCCGCCAGGTTGAGTTCCATCGGGCGGTCCGGGAGCAGCGCGGCCATCGTGGCCCATCCCTGGCGGCCGTGGACGACCGCGAGCACCTCGTCGGCGCCCAGCCCCTGCTCGGCCGCCCAGCGGCGCCAGCAGCGCTCCACGACGGCCTCGGAGTTCACGAGCGTGCTGTCCATGTCGAGCAGCAGGGCGCGGGCGGTGAGCGTGGTGGTTGCCGTCATCGGCGGGGGCTCCTGAGCGCTACGGGTGCTCGGGCGGCGCGGAACCGTACGAGCGCAGGGAGGACAAGCGGCTCCGCCCGCCGGTCAGGGAGTGCGGGCGGAACCACTTTGTTTTTTCACGATACAAAACCGAGGGGCGGTGCGACAACCGGGGGTGGGTCGGCGCGGCCCGGCTGGTCCCCGGCTCGCTACGGCTCCTGGGTGCGGGCCTCCAGTGACTGCCGGGTCCGCGGGCCGTAGACACCGTCCGGGTCGCCGGTGACGCCGTAGGCCCGCTGGTAGCGCGAGACGGCGTCCCGTACGTCCGCGTCGTACCGGCCGTCCCCGGCGCCCGGATAGAGCGACAGCTGGCGCAGCCGCCCCTGGAGCTCGGTCACCTCCGGGCCGCTGGAACCCTCGCGCAGCACGATCGGCCCGGTGGGAGCGGAGCTCGGGTCCTCGCCACCGGGGGAGTCGGTGACGCTGCCGGAGGCCCTGGTGGGCGCGGGCGGGGGCGGCGCGGCCGTACGGGAGAGCCGCACGGTGGCCCGCGGGGTGCCGATGCCGGTGGCGGCGGAGGAGGGCGAGCGGTCCGGGGGCGGGGGAGAAGGGGTGGCGTGCCGGGTGGGGGACGGGTCCCCGCCGGTGGGGAAGGCGGCGGTGGGGGCGAGGGTGCCGCGGTCGGGTGGGGCGGCGCGGTCCTGCCTGCTGCCCGACAGCGCATCGGTGCTGATCAGGACCGCGGTGGCGGCCACCGCCGCGCCGGCCGCGACCAGTGCGGCGGGCAGTGCGCGCCGGCGGTGGGGCGGGCGAGCGGGCGGCGGGGGATCGGCTGGGGAGGCAGCCGCGGGGGCGGTGGGGACGGTGGGGGAGGGGCCGGAGAGCGGCTCGTCGGGGGCCGAGCGGTACGTCCGCGAGGTCGGTCCGGCCGGGCGGCGCGCCCGGGGCACCAAGGGCTCGGAGGCGAGTGCCGGGGTGGGGGGCGGGTCGTTCGCTACGTGGACGGCGGCGTCCACCCCGGGTAAGTCCTCCAGCGCGTCCGCCGTCCACCTGGCCGGCGGGCCCGCCCCGTAGGCGGCCTCCGTCCCGGGGCCGGTCTCCGTCCCGGGGTCGGCCTCCGGCCCGGAGCCGGTCCCTGGCCCGTCGTGGGCCCCCGCCCCGTAGGCGGTCCGTGTCCCGTCGGGCGGTGTCTCCTCCGGCAGCGACACGTACGGCCGTACCCGCAGCGGATCGAAGTCGTCCGCATCGGCCGCCGCACACAGGCACGTGGGCCGGCCGTTGCTCCGTACGGGGGCCGAGCAGTGCGGGCAGGTCCGTAATGCCGTCACGAGTGCGCTCCTCCCTGGAGGCCCGAACAGGCAGTGATTATCCAGAGCCTGACCCGCCCGCGCAGGTGCTCGCGGACATCCGCCCGGCATACCCCAGGTGTCCGCCGTCCGACGAGGGACACCGATCACCGCTCGGCGGGCCATATCGGCCGGAACCACCCACCATGGAACGCGACGCACGACGTCGCGGGAGGCGTCCGGAAGCCCAAAACGCGGGCCTCCGAACCCGCCGGCCCCCGCTACCCCACCTGACCCGACCCACCCGCCGTACCCGCACCGAAGGAGACGCACATGGCGCCGGACACCAGCGCCCCTGCCGTCCCGGGTGAGCGCCGGTCGCAGCGGACGGTTCTCGTCGCCATCGGCGCGCTGCTCCTCGGCCTGCTCCTCGCTGCGCTCGACCAGACCATCGTCGCCACCGCGCTGCCCACGATCGTCAGCGAGCTCGGCGGCCTGGACCACCTCTCCTGGGTGGTCACCGCCTACCTGCTGGCCTCCACGGCCGCGACGCCCCTCTGGGGCAAGCTCGGTGACCAGTACGGACGCAAGAAGCTGTTCCAGACCGCCATCGTGATCTTCCTGATCGGCTCGGTGCTGTGCGGCATCGCGCAGAACATGGGCGAGCTGATCGCGTTCCGGGCCGTCCAGGGCCTGGGCGGCGGCGGGCTGATCGTGCTGTCGATGGCGATCGTCGGCGACATCGTGCCGCCCCGCGAACGCGGCAAGTACCAAGGGCTGTTCGGCGGGGTCTTCGGTGGTGCGAGCGTCCTCGGGCCGCTGCTCGGCGGGCTGTTCGTGGACCACCTCAGCTGGCGCTGGGTGTTCTACATCAACCTGCCCATCGGCATCGTCGCGCTCGCCGTGATCGCCGCCGTCCTGCACATCCCGCGCCACCGCACCCCGCACCGGATCGACTACCTGGGCACCGCGACCATCGCCGCGGTCGCCACCTGCTTCGTCCTGATGACCTCGCTCGGCGGCGTCAGCTACCCGTGGGGCTCGTGGCAGATCATCGGCTTCGGCGTGCTGGGCGCCGTCCTCCTGGTGGCCTTCGTCCTCATCGAGCGCCGGGCCGCCGAACCCGTCATTCCGCTGCGCCTGTTCCGGCTGCGCACCTTCTCGCTCACCGCCGTCATCGGCTTCGTCATCGGCTTCGCGATGTTCGGATCGATGACGTACCTGCCGACGTTCCTGCAGGTCGTCCAGGGTGTGTCGCCGACGCTGTCCGGTGTGCACATGCTGCCGATGGTGTTCGGCATGCTGCTCTCGTCCACCGGGTCCGGCCAGATCGTCAGCCGCACCGGCCACTACAAGGTCTTCCCGATCGCCGGCACCGCCGTGGTGATGCTCGGACTGCTGCTCCTGCACCGGCTCGACCCGTCCAGCGGCGTCGCCGAGATGAGCGCCTACTTCTTCGTCTTCGGCTTCGGGCTCGGTCTGGTCATGCAGGTGCTGGTCCTCATCGTGCAGAACGCCGTCCCCTACCAGGACCTCGGCGTCGCCACCTCCGGCGCCACGTTCTTCCGCTCCATCGGCGGCTCGTTCGGCGTCTCCATCTTCGGCACGATCTTCGCCAGCAAGCTCGGACCGCGGATCGCGGCCGCCCTGGCCGGGCAGCAACTGCCGCCCGGTGTCGACCCGGCGAAGGTCGCCCAGGACCCACGGACCGTCGCCCGGCTGCCGGCCCGGCAAGCGGCCGGCGTGCTGCACGCCTACGCGAACTCGATCACCGACGTCTTCCTCTACGCGGTGCCGGTCGTCTTCGTGGCGTTCGTACTGGCCTGGTTCCTCAAGGAGGAGCCGCTGCGCAGCAGCGTGACCGCACCGGACACCAGCGAGGTGCTGTCGTCCAACCCCGTGGAGCGGTCGTCCCGCGACGAGTGCGCCCGCGCGCTGTCCAAACTCGGCAGCATGGAGGGGCGCAAGCGCATCTACGAGAAGATCACCGAGCGGGCCGGCCTCGACCTCAAACCGGCCGCCAGCTGGCTGCTGCTGCGGATCCACCGCGACGGATCGGTCGAACCGGGGCTGCTCGCCGAACGCAGCACCGTCCCGCTCGGCGTACTCGCCGAGAGCGTCCGCCAGGTCGAGGAGCGCGGACTGGCCGCCCGCGAGGGCCTGTTGATGCTGCTGACCGACCAGGGACGGGAGGTCACGGAGCGGCTGTCGGCGGCCCGTCAGGAGTCGCTGGCCGAGATGCTGGGGGACTGGTGGACCAAGGACCGGCCCACCGATCTCACCGAGCTCGTACGGGAGTTGACGACGGAGCTGTGCGGCTCGGACGAGGAGGAGCCGCACGTCGGCTCCGGCCGGCAGCCGGTGTCGCGCCCGGTCAGCCCTCCCCGGCCACCGCGGCCCCCGGACCTCGCACGGTGAGCCGCTACGTGGACCGCCCCGCGGACGGAGCGCCGTCGCCGTCGTGGTCGTCACCGTCGTCCCCGCCGCCGAGGCGCTTCTCGAAGAAGATCTCCGCGTAGATGTCGTCGTGGTACGGAGCGATCTCGACGAAACCGTGCCGGCGGTAGAGCGCGATGGCCTCCGTCAGGTCCCGGCGGGTGTCCAGCCGGATCCGCTCGGCGCCCAGCCGGGCCGCGGCCGCCTCGGCGGCCATCAGCAGCCCGCCACCGCCACCGAGGCCGCGCGCGGCGGGCCGGACGAACATCTGCTTGAGCTCGGCCGTACGCGCGTCCAGCAGCCGTACGCCGGCGCAGCCCGCTGTCTCACCACCGCGACGGGCCACCAACAGCACGCCGTGCGGCGGCGCGAGATCGGCCACGGGGTACTCCGCCACCCCCTCGTCGATCTCCCGCGGTGTCGAGAGACGGTCCTCGTGCAGCGTGAAGTACCGGTCCGCCACCTCGGTGTAGTACTCCCGCAGCAGCGCCCGCGCGTCCGGCGAATCGACCGGCTCGGTGGCGATGGTCCAGGGAGTGCGGAGGATGGCGGCGTCGCTCATGGCGTCATTGTCGCGGCCGGGGCGGGCCCGGCCGCAACGGAATTGATCCGCGAGCGGCGGTCCCCCGGGTCCTCGGGCCGGGCCGAACCGATCACCGTGCCGTCGACGCCGAGCGGCGTTCCGCACGGGCTCGGGCGGCCTTCCTCACCGGCCCGGTGCATTTGACGTCAAGCCCGCGAAGGAATCCCATGGAGGTGGGCACCGCCTGCGTTAACGATCTCTCCTGCCCGGCCTGGCCTCGCGGACCGTGTGGAATTCAGAACACACGAAAGCCGCCGATCATGACTGCAGAAGCTCCTGAACAAGCCCTGGGTGCCCTGGCACATGGTGACCACCCGGTCTTCGAGCAGCTTGCCCGGATGACCATAGAGACGCTGCCCAATTCCGGCCTCGACGAGCGCACCTACCACCTCGTACGGCTGGCCGCGCTGATCGCGATGGATGCCGCGCCCGCGTCGTACCTGACCAACCTCACCGTGGCGAAAGAGGCCGGCCTGACCGTCGAAGACGCAAAGGCCGTCTGTGTGGCCATCGCGCCGATCGTCGGAAGCGCGCGAGTCGTCGACGCGGCCGGCAGCGTCCTTCGCGCGCTGGGTTTCGCCGAACTCGTTGCCGAGATGGACGCGTGACGGTGCTGGTGGCCGAGGCCTGACGAAGATTTCCGGAGCGGGGCGATACACACCGATACACACCGATACACGCCGATACACACCGATGCGCCCCGACCGCTCGACGAAACGGCCGGGGCGCATCACTTCATCAACCGAGGCTAGGCGGTCTTCGGCTGCGCCTGCTGTACCACCTCGAACGACCACAGGGTGGAACCGCTGGCAGCCGGCTTCGGCCGGTCGCCGCCGCCCTGATGGGCCGCCTTCATGGGGCCCTCCATCCACGCCTGGAATGACTCCTCGTCACGCCACCGCGTGTACACCAGGTAGCTGTCGGTTCCTTCGACGGGGCGGAGGAGTTCGAACCACTCGAAGCCGTCCGACCCCTCAACCGCGTGCGCGCGGGAGGCGAAGCGCTTCTCCAGGGTCTCCCGCTGCTCGGCGGGGACGGTCAGCACGTTGATCTTGACTACGCTCATGACCCCCATCGTGCCGTACGGGACCGACAAGGCGGCGTAAGGGGCGGCGGCCGGGACCGCTCGCCCGGTGGCGGGCGTCAACCGTCGGTGCCTGCGGGCGTCAATCGTCGGCGTCTGCGGGCGTCAGTCGGCGGCGTCTGCGGGCGGCGATCGTCAGGGCGAGGGCTGCGGATGCTGTCTGGAGGAGAAGGAGGGTGCCGGCGACTGTGATGAGCCAGGCCGGGATGCCGGCCACCTTCAGGAGGGCGTACTCGTATCTGACGCGTCGGTACGGGGTGTCGTGGGTGGTGCGGCGTAGTTCGTGGTCGCCGGTGATGCGGTGCGGCTGGGGGAAGGTCTGGTCGATGGCGGTGAGGAAGGTGGGGCCGCTGCCGGTGAGGGCGCGGAGGGGGCCCTCGGGGTGGATGCGGCCTGCGAAGAAGACCTCGGGGCGGGAGCCGCCGATCGTGCTGCGCGGTTCCATCCGGTGCGGTGCGAGGACGTAGAGGCCCAGGGATTGCGGGGTCGCGGCCAGGGCGGAGAGGCGCATCGGGTAGACGAGCCGGGCGCTGGTGAAGGTCAGCCGCAGCGGGTCGAGGGTGCCGGAGAGCGTGCGGTCTCGTTCGGCGGGTGCCAGGCGGATCGCGACGTACTCCCAGCGTTGGGCGACGTAGGGGCGGAGGGCGCTCGCCAGGGGGGCGGGGAGGTGGAAACCGTGTGTTTTCAGCCAGTTGCGCAGTGCGCCGGGGTCGGTGGCGGTCAGCCGGGCGACGTCGAACGGGCCCAGCCGCTCGCGGCCCACGACCCCGACTCCGGGGCGGCCCGCCGACGGTGGCGGGGCCTCCGCGGCGTCCCCGTTCTGCCCGAAGGGCCAGTCGCCGCCGTGCGGCCAGAAGTAGTGGCGCTGTGCGACGGCCGGTTCGGTCAGCGTGGCGAGGCGGTCGAAGACCGCCGGATCGCCCAGTTTCACGGTGGCCCGGTGCGGGACGGGCATGATCCACGCGGCGTCGGGGGCGGTGCCGTTCACCTGCAGGCTCATCACGATCTGCTCGGTCTTCCCGTCCCAGCGCACGACCGAGGTCTCCCGGCCCACGGCCATGGTGGTCTTCGGGTCGTGCACCATCGCCCCGCAACCACAGGCGTACGCCGGGCGCGCCAGCGACACCAGCTGGACGGCCAGCAGCATCAGGACCACCAGGAGCGCCTGCCGGTGGGTCCGCCACCGTCCACCGGCCCGTGTCGCCGCGGCCCGTCGCGCCCGTGGCCGGATCGTCGCCAGAGCCATGTCGTCCCCCGTCCTCTTCCTGCACCGTGTCCGACCTGGGCCTCTCGCCGGGCAGGCTGCTCGCTGCCCGGCCGGTCGGCAGCCGGAGTTCGGCGTTCCGCGGTCGGCAGCGTCGACACAGACGGTGGGGAGGGGGTGGCCGGTTCCTGCCCCTCGGCGGGCGGCTGTTCCCGCACCACCGCGGCCGTACGAGCGGGAAGCCGCGGCAGGTGGCTGAGGCGAAGGGCCCGGCCGGAGGTTTCCGGCCGGGCCCTTTCCTGTTCGTGCCTGTTCACCCAGGGGGTGGGGCGGTGCGGTCAGTTCGCCGCGCCCGCCTTGGCCTTGCGGCGGGCCGCTTCGATGACCTCGTGGGCCTCGGCACCGGTCTCGACGGCCGGCGGGGAGCCCGGCAGCGGCCTGCGGGCGCTCTCCGACATCCGCCAGACGGCGATGCCGCCGATCACGGCCGCCGCCATCATGTAGTAGGCGGGCATCATCTTGTTGCCGGTCGCGCCGATCAGGGCGGTGACCACCAGCGGCGTGGTGCCGCCGAAGAGCGACACCGAGATGTTGAAGCCGATCGACAGCGAGCCGTAGCGCACCTTGGTCGGGAACAGCGCGGGCAGCGTGGCCGGCATGGTCGAGGTGAAGGTGACCAGCAGCAGCCCCAGCGCGGCCATGCCCAGCGCGATGGCGAGCAGCGACCCCTGCCGGATCAGCAGCAGCGCGGGCACCGACAGCACCAGGAAGCCGGCGCAGCCCGCGGCGATGACCGGGCGGCGGCCGAAGCGGTCGGAGAGCCGGCCCGCGAACGGCTGGACCACCATCATCAGCACCATCACCGCGAGCACGACCAGCAGACCGTGCGTCTCGTCGTACTTCAGCTCCGAGGTCAGATAGCTCGGCATGTACGACAGCAGCATGTAGTCGGTGACGTTGAAGACCAGCACCAGACCGACGCACAGCAGCATCGACCGCCACTGGCCGAAGACCATCTCGCGGATGCCGATCCGCTTCTCGGCCTCGCGGCGCGCCTTCTCCTTCGACCGCGCCTCCTTCTCCAACTGGGCGAAGGCCGGGGTCTCTTCGAGCCGCATCCGGAGGTAGAGGCCGATGATGCCCATCGGACCGGCGATCAGGAAGGGGATCCGCCAGCCCCAGGAGTTGAGGTCCTCGGTGGACAGCAGGGCGGTCATCAGCGTGACCAGGCCGGCGCCGCCGACGTAACCGGCCAGCGTGCCGAACTCCAGCCAGCTGCCCAGGAATCCGCGCTTCTTGTCGGGCGCGTACTCGGCGATGAAGGTCGAGGCGCCGCCGTATTCGCCACCGGTGGAGAAGCCCTGCACCAGGCGGGCGACGAGCAGCAGGATGGGCGCGCCGACGCCGATGGTGGCGTACGACGGGATCAGGCCGATGGCGAAGGTGCCCACCGCCATCATGATCATGGTGATCGCCAGCACCTTCTGGCGGCCGATCCGGTCACCGAGCGGCCCGAAGACCATGCCGCCGACCGGACGCACCAGGAATGCCGCCGCGAACGCGCCGAACGTCGACAGCAACTGCGCGGTCGGGTTCCCGGAGGGGAAGAAGACGTGCCCGAGAGTGACCGCGATGTAGCTGTAGACGCCGAAGTCGAACCACTCCATCGCATTGCCCAGCGCGGCCGCCGACACCGCCCGCTTGACCATCGTGGGGTCGACGACGGTCACCTTGGGTGAGGACTGCTGCGGTTCCGCGTGCCGGTCCGGTCGCTGACCGGGTGCGGCATCGGCACGACTGCCGATGGGGGGACGGGGGCCGGGTGCGACGGGAGACTGCGTCGGCACGTGTTCGCTCGCCTGCGCTCTCTGGGACGACTACAAGGAACCGCCCGCCACCGGGTGGCGGGACATGACCCGCCATGGCAGCGACGGGCAGGCCCGCCGTCGAGCGGCGGGGCAAAGGTCGACCATAGGGGCAGAACGGTTCATCACGGACAGTGCGCGGATGACCGCGCAGGCGGTCGTATACCCGCTCCTTGCAGGGGAAACTCCCTTTCGCCAAGCAATGTGCGGGACTTTCGTCTGTGATCCATCTCGCGGGGATCGGCTGCAACCGTCCGCCGATGTGTGACATGCGTCACTTGAGATGGGTGGGGTGCGCCGCACGTGAGATGCCCGGGGTGTACCGCGCCCGAGGTGTCCGTGGCGTACCGCCCGGGGCCACACGCGAAACGGCGCGGCGGCACACAGCACCGCCGCGCCGAGACGGGATCGTCGCGTCCCCTCAAGGATCGGCCATGCCGCGCCACCCCGCCACTCGGGAGCACTGCCGCCCGTCACGGCCGCCCCGTCACGGCAGCCACGCCTCGTAGGACATCACCTGTCCCGCCTTCACCTTGAAGTCCGGTTGGTCCGTGGTGAAGGTCTCCTCCAGGCCGAGCAGTTCGCCGGTCCGCGGGTCGAGGATCACCATCTGCCGCAGGCCCGCGCCGTCGTGCACATACGCCTCACCGCGGCGCCCCAGCCGGTCGGTGACCGAGCCGACCGGACGCAGTCCCCCGGCATCCGCCAGCATCCGTACGACGGCGGCCGTTTCGCGCGGGCCCGGCGTCCACTCCCCGCGGAACGAGGAGAGCGCCTGCAGGAGGGGGGAGACGCTGCGGGTGCCGCCCGCCCCGTCGTACAGCCACGCCAGCTCCGCGCGCAGCTTCGCCGGGTCCGTCGGCGGCCGCGTGCGCGAGGCCAGGCCGCCGTGCTGCGCCTCCGAGCCCGCCGGGTAGGTCCTGCGGTGCAGGACCTTGCCGTCGCTGACGGTCCGCCAGTGGCCGTCGTCGTCATGGATGACCGGTCGGCCCGGATGCCGGGGGTCGGTGGCCACGACCAGTTCGGAGCCGCTGCCGTCCGCGTTCCACCGGGTGATGCGTTCTTCCGGCACGGTAACGGGCGGCGCGGCGTCCGGGCCCTCCTGCATGCTCAGGTACCAGCTCTGCACATGGCTGCCCCGGTGCGGCCCGTCCCCCGGTGCGGCCGCCCGGGCCCTGGCCTCCGCCCTCCGCGCGAGCTCGGCCAGCGGGACCGGCCGGGTGTCGGCGTGCGGGACGAGCGGCCCGGGCGCCGCGACCGCCGGGCTGCTGCCGGCGTCGGACAGCAGGAAGCAGACCACCGCCACCAGCGCCAGCACCGCCGCCTCCGCGCGCAGCATCAGCCGACGCCCGGCCCGCCGGGTCCGCGTGTGGTGCAGCAGACGGATGAGGCCCGCCTCGGCGCGGGCGTCCAGCGGGCGGTCCCGCCAGCGGCCCGCGCCGGCCGGTGCGGGATCGGCCGCGCGCAGCAGCTCCAGTTCGTCACCCATTGCGGCCCCCATTGCCGTCGTCTCCTGCTCGTGCGGACACCGTCGTCCGCGTACGGTCGATCTCCGCGCGCAGGCGGCGGCGCGCCCGGTGCAGCCGCATGGCCGCCGCGCTGTGGCTGCATCCGAGGGTCACCGCCAGTTCCTCGACGGTCAGTTCCTCCCAGGCGGTCAGCCGCAGCACCTCCTGGTCGGCGGGCGAGAGCCGGGCCAGCGCCTCGTGCACCCAGGAGCCGGGCCGCTCGGCGTCCGGACTCTCCACGGTCTGCCGCCGGTGCGCCGCCTCGTGGTTGCCGAGTCGGTTCAGCAGTCGCCGGTAGCGGCCGAGCCCGCGCACCGTATTGGCCAGGCAGTTGCGGGCCACTCCGTAGAGCCAGGGCAGCGGGGATTCGGGGAGCTCGGTGCGGCGCCGCCAGGCTATGGAGAAGACCTCCGCCACCACTTCCTCGACCTCGTGTGCCTGCCCGTCCAGCCGTCGCGCCACGAAGCGGCTGACCGCCCAGTAGTGCGCGCGATAGGCCTCGGCGAAGGCGTCGTCCGTGCTCATGAACCGTTGGTGTCCGGCATGGCCCCGATCTTCACACCTGCACCGGGTGACACATCCCACCCCCTCGGCCCGGGTTCACCCGCCCTGTTGGCGGTGACGACGGAGGCGGTCCCGGACACCTACGGGGCATGAAGCTCCCCGTGAAGTGGCTGACGACCACTGACCACAAGACGATCGGCACGCTCTATCTGGTCACCGCCTTCGCGTTCTTCTGCGTCGGCGGGCTGCTGGCGCTGGTCATGCGCGCCGAACTGGCCCGGCCGGGCCACCAGATCATGTCGAACGAGCAGTTCAACCAGGCGTTCACGATGCACGGCACGATCATGCTGCTGATGTTCGCGACGCCGCTGTTCGCCGGTTTCGCGAACTGGATCATGCCGTTGCAGATCGGCGCGCCCGATGTCGCCTTTCCCCGGCTGAACATGTTCGCGTACTGGCTCTACCTCTTCGGCTCGCTCATCGCGGTGGGCGGGTTCCTGACCCCGCAAGGGGCGGCGGACTTCGGGTGGTTCGCCTATGCGCCGCTCTCGGACGCGGTGCATTCCCCCGGAATCGGCGGTGATATGTGGATCATGGGCCTGGCCTTCTCGGGCTTCGGCACGATTCTGGGTGCGGTCAACTTCATCACGACCATCCTCTGCATGCGTGCGCCCGGCATGACGATGTTCCGGATGCCGATCTTCACCTGGAACGTGCTGCTGACCGGTGTATTGGTCCTGCTGGCCTTCCCGGTGCTCGCGGCGGCGCTGTTCGCGCTGGAGGTGGACCGTAAATTCGGTGCGCATGTCTTCGACGCCGCGAACGGCGGTGCGTTCCTCTGGCAGCACCTCTTCTGGTTCTTCGGGCATCCGGAGGTGTACATCATCGCGCTGCCGTTCTTCGGCATCATTTCCGAGGTCATTCCGGTGTTCTCCCGGAAGCCGATGTTCGGTTACATCGGTCTGATCGCGGCGACGATTTCGATCGCCGGCCTTTCGGTCACGGTGTGGGCGCACCACATGTACGTCACCGGCGGTGTGCTGCTGCCGTTCTTCTCCTTCATGACGTTCCTGATCGCCGTTCCGACCGGTGTGAAGTTCTTCAACTGGATCGGCACGATGTGGAAGGGCTCGCTGTCCTTCGAGACGCCGATGCTCTGGGCGGTCGGCTTCCTGATCACCTTCGTCTTCGGTGGTCTGACCGGTGTCATCCTGGCCTCGCCGCCGATGGACTTCCACATCTCCGACACGTACTTCGTCGTGGCGCATTTCCACTACGTCGTCTTCGGAACGGTCGTCTTCGCGATGTTCTCCGGCTTCCACTTCTGGTGGCCGAAGTTCACCGGCAAGATGCTCGACGAGCGGCTCGGGAAGATCACGTTCTGGACGCTGTTCGTGGGCTTCCACGGCACGTTCCTCGTCCAGCACTGGCTCGGTGCCGAGGGCATGATCCGCCGTATTCCGGACTATCTCGCGGCCGATGGGTTCACCACCCTGAACACCGTCTCCAGCATCTTCTCCTTCCTCCTCGGCCTGTCGATCCTGCCGTTCCTCTACAACGTCTGGAAGACCGCCAAGTACGGCAAGAAGGTCGAGGTCGACGACCCGTGGGGCTACGGCCGTTCGCTGGAATGGGCCACGTCCTGCCCGCCGCCGCGGCACAACTTCCTCACCCTGCCCCGCATTCGCTCCGAATCGCCGGCATTCGATCTGCACCACCCGGAGATCGCCCGGGAACTCACGGGTGCCAGGGATGACGAGGACCGGTCCGGTACCGGAATCGAGGCCCGGGCATGAGCGAGCGCATCCGCACCGGCGAGGAAAGGACCCGGGAGAGCGAACGGGATCTGGACCGGGCCGTCAACGAAATCGAGGGCTTTCTGCTCTGGGAGGCGGAGAAGGACCGCGCCCGTACCCGCGCGGAGGCCTTCTGCGCGGGACTGCCCTGGCTCACCGACACCCAGCGGCAGGAAGTGGCGGTCCGCTATTGCCAGGACCAGCACGAGACCTCGCGGGCCTATCTGCAACGTATTGCGGTCCGCAGCGCGAGTCTGCGGACCGAATACGAGGGGGTCTACCGGGTCCTTCGGCGACGGCTGGTCACCGCCTGCGTGAGCGCCACGGCGGTGGCGGTGGCCCTGGTGACGGTGGTGGCCGCCGGCCTCACCCGGTGACGGTGATCTGGGACGCCGGATCGGTGGTGTCGCGCACCTGATAGCCGGCGTTGAACGTCGAACTCGTCGCGCTGGTCGGGCAGCCGAACCCGCCCACCACCTTCACCGGCACCGACGCGTTGGTGAAGGTCAGGGTGGACGGCGCCCCGTTGGTCCAGGTGCCGTTGACGGTGGCCGCCGCGGTGGGTGCCGCGGTCACCGTGCAGGACGCCAGACCGCTGGTCCTGAGCACGAACCCGCCCGAGGGGATGGTCAGCCCGGCGGTCGCCGGTGTCCCGTTCTGCATGGCCACGCCCCAGGTGCCGGTCGTGGTGACGGTCGCGCTCACCCCGGGCATGCTCGTCGTACAGGAGCCGTAGGTCGCCGGGGTGGTCGAACTGCTCACCGGCCCGGCGTCGTTGTGGTTGCCGGGCGCGGCCGGGACCTGGCCGCTGGAGGTAGAGGTCGTGCAGGTCACGGTCACCGACCCGGCGGTGAAGGTGGCCTTGCCGCTGAGGGTGGCGGTGAAGGCGTGGCCGGCGGGGCTGACGGTCGTGGCGGCGGCGGTCCCGGCCGGCTGAGCCATCGCCGGACCGGTCACCCCCGCCGACAGGCCGACCGCCGCGGCGATCCCGGTACCGGCGACGACCAACGCCCGCCTACGGGAGGTGCGGAAGGCAACGGAGCTACGGGGCCGGGCGGATATGGGGTCCTGGGCATGCGTCATGGAGGGGTTCCTTCCAGAGGGGGTTCCAGAGGGGGCGTTCCACAGGGGTTCCGCACGGGAGTTACGGCGACGGCGGTTCCGCCGCCTCGGTCGGCTGCCAGGCGAAGATCATCGAGCCGCCGAGGATCCCGATGACCGTGCCGATCAGGAAGCCGCCCAGGTTGGACATCACCAGCGCGGCCGCCGCACACAGGACGGTGAGCACCCCCGCGAGACCCCGGTAGTGCGGTGCGAACCACGCGGAGAGTCCCATCAGGATCATCACCAGTCCCATCAGGACGGACGGGATGCCGGCGATGCCCTGTTGGAGCATGATCTTCAGAGGTGCCAGAGGGATGGCGCAGATCTCGGCGCCGGCGACGACGGCCGCCAGACCGCCCCAGAAGGGCCGTCCCGTGCGCCAGCGCCGCCAGGTCAGAAGCATTCCTTCGCGCCCTTGGAGATCTTCATGTGCAGGCCGGAGAGCTTGAAGGTGCCGGCGTTGGTCGCCCAGGCGGTCTGCCGGAGGTTCGTGATGCTGACGTCGTCGGCCTGCTGGGCGAAGAGGTCCTGCATGCCCTGCGCGCTGTCCGGGCCCTTGTCCAGCGTGGAGGCGTCCCGGCCGATCTCGATGGCGTGGAAGGACGCGTTGCCGGAGAGCTGGGTGGCGTCCACGAACAGATTGCTGGCCTCGACGGGCGTACTGCCCGTTCCGGCGCTGAGGTTGAGCGAGATGTCCCCGATGACGGGCAGGTGGGTGACCACCGACTGACAGAGGTTGTGCAGTTGGGCGGTCTTGATGGCGGTGACCGCGACCGGCAGGAGATCTCCCCTGGCGTTCGCGTCCACGCTGCCGTACTGGGCGAATCCGTCGCCCTTGAGGCTGTCGGCGGACACCTTGAACTGCTGTCCCGATACGGCGAACGAGGCGGCCAGCGCCCCGTTGGCCAGGGCGATGCCCAGGGCCGCGGTGCCGGCGAGGGCCGGGACGGCCAGCACGGCGAACTTCCGCCAGCTGGTGCGTCCCGTGACGGGTCTGCCTTGCGCGTCCTGCATGGTGTGGGTCCCCTTCGTCAGAGCGGTGGAGCACGCTGTCGCGACATGTGGGGGGAGCGGTGCGTGGAGGTGCGCAGGGGAACCGGGCGGCGCGTGAGGGGGAAAGCCGGGTTACCCGCGGTTACTTACTCGCGAGTTCGAATGTAGGACCGCCCCTGACGACTGGCAAGGTTGAGCGGCAAACCGTTTTCGGACATATCACGGCGCCCGGTGGTCCCTGTCGACCACCGGGCGCCGCACGAAGCAACGGCTCAGCCGTACCGCACCTGGAGTTCCTTCACGCCGTTGAGCCAGGCCGAGCGCAGCCGCCGGGGATCGCCCGCCAGCGAGATGTCCGGCATGGCGTCCGCGATGGCCTGGAAGATCAGGTTGATCTCCAGTACGGCCAGCGACTTGCCGAGGCAGAAGTGCGGTCCGCCGCCCCCGAAGCCCAGGTGGGGGTTGGGGTCGCGGGTGATGTCGAAGACCTCGGGGTGGTCGAAGACCTCCGGGTCGTTGTTCGCGGACGAGTAGAAGATCCCGACCCGCTGGCCCTTTTTGATCCGTGCGCCGCCCAGTTCGGTGTCCTGGGTGGCGGTGCGCTGGAAGGACACCACCGGGGTGGCCCAGCGCACGATCTCCTCGGCGGCGGTGGCCGGGCGTTCGCGCTTGTAGAGCTCCCACTGGCCGGGGTGGGTGAGGAAGGCGTGCATGCCGTGCGTGATGGCGTTGCGGGTGGTCTCGTTGCCGGCCACCGCCAGCAGCAGCACGAAGAAGCCGAACTCGTCGGAGCCGAGGTTCCCCTCGTCCTCCGCCGCCACCAGCTGGCTGACGATGTCCTTGGCCGGGCACTCCTTGCGCGCCGCGGCCAGGTTCATCGCGTACGAGATCAGCTCCATGGCCGCGTTGGAGCCGACCTCTTCGGTGATGGCCAGTTCGGGATCGTCGTAGGCCACCATCTTGTTGGACCAGTCGAAGATGCGGGCCCGGTCGTCCTGGGGGATGCCGATGAGTTCGGCGATGGCCTGGAGGGGGAGCTCGCAGGCGACGTCGGTGACGAAGTCCCCCGAGCCGTTCTCCCGGGCCTGGGCGACGATGTGCCCGGCCCGCCGGCGCAGCGCGTCCTCCAGCGCCCGGATGGAGCGCGGGGTGAATCCGCGCTGCACGATCTGGCGGACCCGGGTGTGCTCGGGCGGGTCCATGTTCAGCATGATCAGCTTCTGGACGTCGATCTGTTCCCGGGTCATCGAGGCGTTGAACCGGATGATCGAGGTGTTGACGTTCGCGGAGAAGACCTCCGGTTTGGTGGAGACCTCCTTGACGTCCTGATGGCGGGTGACGACCCAGTAGCCGTCGTCGTCGAAGCCGGCGATGCCGTGCGGCTGGGCGTTCCACCACACGGGCGCGGTCTGCCGCAGCTGCGCGAACTCGGGGAGCGGGACGCGGGACCGGTAGACGTCGGGATCGGTGAAGTCGAACCCCTCGGGCAGCGCTGGGCAGGGCATCGGCGACTCCTGGTCCGTGGGCCATCGTTCTTCTGACGGGGCATCAGGTGTGGGGTCGCGGTGAAGGTAGTAACGAGTTCTATAAGTGGCAAGGGTCTCGGCGATTCCCGTTCCGGACAAGGGGGTTGCATGCCTCTTGCGCGCCGGGTGGCGGCTCACGAGACTGTTCGCAGAACTAGAACGCGTACTAGTTCTGTTCCGTGGGTGTCGGGACGCCCGCGGACGCGAGGAGAGGACGAGTCAGTCATGGCCGCGGAACCCGTCATCGTCGAAGCAGTACGCACCCCGATCGGCAGGCGCCAGGGCGCGCTCGCCAACCTCCACCCCGCCTACCTCCTGGGGGAGACCTACCGCGAACTGCTCGCCCGTACGGGCATCCAGCCCGACTGCGTCGAACAGATCGTCGGCGGCACCGTCACCCACGCCGGCGAACAGTCGATGAACCCGGCCCGCAACGCCTGGCTGACCATGGGCCTCCCCTACGAGACCGCCGCGACCACCGTGGACTGCCAGTGCGGCTCGTCCCAGCAGGCCAACCACCTGGTCGCCAACATGATCGCCGGCGGAGTGATCGACGTCGGCATCGGCTGCGGCGTCGAGGCGATGTCCCGGGTACCGCTCGGCAGCGGCTCCAAGCACGGTCCCGGAAAGCCCTGGCCCGACGAGTGGAACGTCGATCTGCCCAACCAGTTCGAGGCCGCCGAACGCATCGCCCGCCACCGGGGACTCACCCGCGAGAACGTCGACTCCCTCGGACTGATCTCCCAGGAACGCGCGGCCACCGCCTGGGCCGAGGAACGCTTCAAACGCGAGACGTTCGCCGTCCAGGTCCCCACCACCGAGGACGAACAGGCCGCGGGAGGGGGCATGTGGCGGCTGGTCGACCGCGACGAGGGCCTGCGCGACACCAGCATGGAGGCGCTGGCCGGCCTCAAGCCCGTCATGCCGACCGCCGTCCACACAGCCGGCAACTCCTCACAGATCTCCGACGGGGCCGCCGCCATCATGTGGGCCTCCAAGCGGATGGCCCGCGCCCTCAAGCTCCGGCCGCGCGCCCGCATCGTCGCCCAGGCACTGGTCGGCTCCGACCCGCACTTCCACCTCGACGGCCCGATCGACGCCACCCGCGCGGTGCTCGGCAAGGCCGGGATGTCCCTCAAGGACATCGACCTCGTCGAGATCAACGAGGCCTTCGCCTCCGTCGTGCTCTCCTGGGCCCAGGTCTTCGACCAGGACCTCGCGAAGGTCAACGTGAACGGCGGCGCCATCGCCCTGGGCCACCCCGTCGGCGCCACCGGCGCCCGGCTCATCACCACCGCCCTGCACGAACTGGAACGCGCGGACAAGGAGTTCGCGCTGATCACCATGTGCGCGGGCGGAGCACTGGCGACGGCGACGATCATCCAGCGGCTGTAGTCACCCCTGGCGAGCTACCCCTGGTCGAACGCGACCGGGACGTCGAAGGCGGCGCGGCGGGTGGCCCGGCGCAGGGCCTTGAGGACGGCCCCGCCCAGCGTGACGGTGAGGACCACGGTGACCAGGGCACGGGGGAGGTCCCAGCCGAGGGAGGTGGCGAGGCAGTAGGCCACGTAGCGGGCGAGGTTCTGGTCCAGCGGATCGCCCGGTACGAAGGAGACGCCCGAGGCCATGCCCGCGATGTACGGCCAGCCCTGGAGGTTCATGACCAGGCCGTACAGCACCGCGGAGACGGCACCGTAGGCGGCCAGCAGCGCCAACTCGCGGCGTCCGCGCAGCCGGTCGGCCCCCGGCAGCAGACCGGCGCCCATCGACACCCAGCCCATCGTCAGCATCTGGAACGGCATCCAGGGGCCGACGCCGCCGGTCAGCAGCGCCGAGGCGAACATCGCCACGGAACCCAGCACGAAGCCGAAGCCGGGCCCGAGCACCCGGCCCGCCAGCACCATCAGGAAGAACATCGGCTCGACCCCGGCCGTCCCCGCGCCCAGCGGACGCAGCGCGGCCCCGGCCGCGGCCAGCACACCGAGCATGGCGATCGCCTTCGCGTCCAGGCCGACGTCGGCGATCGTCGCCACCACCACGGCGAGCAGCATCGGCAGCAGCGCCGCGAACAGCCACGGCGCGTCCTTGGAATGGGCGAGCCCGGACGCGGAGTCGGCCAGCAGCGGCCAGCCGAACGCCATCACGCCGATCGCCGACACCAGGGCCAGCGCGGCGACGGAGCGGGGCCCGAGCCGCACCGCACGGGCCTGCCGGCCGGCCGTCATACGGCGCCCTCCAGGGCACCGGCCACCTGCGGAACGGTCAGCCAGGGCAGCGGTGCCAGCACCTTCGCGACCTGCGGGGCGAACGACGGCGACGAGACCACCACCTCGTCGGTGGGCCCGTCGGCGACCACCTCACCGTCCGCGAGGATCACCACCCGGTGCGCCAACTCGGCGGCGAGCTCCACGTCATGGGTCGCCAGGACGATGGCGTGCCCCTCGGCCGCGAGCCCGCGCAGCACCTCGACCAGGCGGGCCTTGGCGGCGTAGTCCAGGCCGCGGGTGGGCTCGTCGAGCAGGAGCAGCGGAGGCCGGGCGGTCAGCACGACCGCGAGGGCGAGCGCGAGCCGCTGGCCCTCCGACAGGTCCCGGGGATGAACGGAATCCGGCACACCGGGCAGCAACCGCGCGACCAGCGCCCGGCAGCTGCCCGCGGGGGCGGCCGCGTCCCGGTCGGCCGCGGCGCACTCGGCGGCGACGGTGTCCGCGTAGAGGAGGTCACGGGGCTCCTGCGGCACCAGGCCGACCTGCCGCAACAGCTCCCGCGGACCGGTCCGGTGCGGAACGACGCCGCCCACCCGCACCGCGCCGGACGACGGCTGGTGCATCCCGACGAGGGTGGACAGGAGCGTGGACTTCCCCGCGCCGTTCCGCCCCATCAGGGCGACGGTCTCGCCGCGCCGGACGGACAGGTCCACCCGGTGCAGCGCCTCGATCCGCCCCCGGCGTACACCGAGCCCGGTGACCTCCGCGACCGCCGCGGCCTCCGCGGTCCGCGCGGCGTCCACCGGCCGTGGTGGTGTGACGGTTTCCAGTCGCGCCCGCAGTGGAGCGGCCTTGCGGCGGGCGTCCCGTACGGACAGCGGGAGCGGGGACCAGCCGGCGAGCTTGCCCAGGCCCACCACCGGGGGATGGACCGGGGAGACCGCCATGACGTCGGACGGTGCGCCCATGACCGGCGGCGCACCGGGCGCGGGGAGCAGGATGACCTGGTCGGCGTACTGGATCACGCGCTCCAGCCGGTGTTCGGCCAGCAGGACCGTGGTCCCCAGATCGTGCACCAGACGCTGGAGGACGGAGAGCACCTCTTCGGCCGCGGCCGGGTCCAGGGCCGACGTCGGCTCGTCCAGGACCAGGACCTTGGGGTGGGTGGTGAGCACCGAACCGATCGCCACCCGTTGCCGCTGACCGCCCGAGAGGGTGGTCAGGGCCCGGTCCCGCAGCTCGGCCAGGCCCAGCAGGTCGAGGGTCTCCTCGACCCGGCGGCGCATCACGTCCGGAGCGAGCCCCAGCGACTCCATGCCGTAGGCGAGCTCGTCCTCGACGGTGTCGGTGACGAAGTGCGCCAGCGGGTCCTGGCCCACCGTCCCGACCACATCGGCCAGTTCGCGCGGCTTGTGGGTGCGGGTGTCACGGCCGTCGACGGTGACCCGGCCGCGCAGCGTCCCCCCGGTGAAATGCGGCACCAGCCCGCAGACGGCGTTCAGCACCGTCGACTTGCCGACGCCGGAGGGACCGACCAGGAGGCACAGCTCACCCTCCGGGACGGTCAGGTCCACGCCCTGGACGGCAGGTGCGGCGGCGTCCCCGTAGGTGACGGAGACCTGCTCGAACCGGATCACTGGCTGGGCTCCTTCTGGGCGGTCTTGGCGGTTCTGGTGGCCCTGGTGGTGGCCGGGTCCGCGGCCGGGGCGGTGGCGCCGGCAGGGGCCGGGGCCGGGGCCACGACGGCCGGGAGGAGGCCGACGAGGAGGGAAGCGGCCGGCCAGAGCGGCAGGACCGGGGCGGTGAGCGGGAAGGCGGGCGGGTGGAGGGCGGCGGGGGCGTAGCCGCCGGCCCAGATCGTCAGGGCCGCGACGGCGATGCCGGAACCCGCCACCAAGCAGGCGCGCGGGCCCCACCGTTCGGGGCGGTAACGGGTGCGCACGGAACGGCGGCCGCCCAGCCACAGCCCGGCCAGCGCCGCCGCCAGCCCGGCCAGGAGGAGGGGCAGCCCGTAGCCGGCCCCGGTGTCACCGAGCAGGCCGTAGGTGCCCGCGCAGACGCCCAGCAGCCCGCCGAGGGTGAGGGCGGAGGTGGTGTGCCGTACGGCACGCGGGACACGGGCGCTGCGGCCGTAACCCCGGGCGTCCATGGCCGCGGCCAGCGCCACCGAACGCTCCAACGCGCCCTCCAGCACCGGCAGTCCGACCTGGAGCAGCGCCTTGAAGCCCCGGTCGGGCCGGCCGCGCAGCCGGCGGGCGGCCCGGAGCCGCTGGACGTCGGCGACCAGGTTCGGGGCGAAGGTCATCGCCACGACCACGGCGACGCCCGCCTCGTACAGCGCACCGGGCAGCGACTTCAGCAACCGGGACGGGTTGGCCAGCGCGTTCGCGGCGCCGACGCAGATCAGCAGGGCGGCCAGCTTCAGCCCGTCGTAGAGGGCGAAGAGCATGCCCTCCGCGGTGACCCGGCCACCGATCCGGACGCCCTCGGCCCAGTCCGGAAGCGGCACTTCGGGAAGCGTGACGAGCGTGTGGCTACCCGGGATCGGCGAGCCGAGGACGAACGCGAAGACCAGCCGGATGCCGATCACCAGCAGACCCAGCTTCACGAACGCGCCGTACGAGCGGGCCCACGGCGCGTCCGTACGCCGCACCGCGACGACGTACCCGGCCACTCCCACCAGCAGCCCGAGCAGCAGCGGATTGGTGGTCCGGGAGGCCGCGGTGGCCAGTCCGAGCGCCCACAGCCACCATGCGCCGGCGTGCAGCGCGGTGGTACGGGTCGCCTGCGGGGCGCTCATCCGCGCCGGCGGCGCGCCTGCCACCCGGCCGCCGCACCGAGGACGAGGACGGCCGCACCGCCGCCGAGCAGACCGGCGGACGGCCCGCCGTCGGCGTCGGCGCCGTCGGCCCGGTCGGCGTCGTGAGCCCGGTCGGCCTCCGTGGCCTTGCCGGCACCGGAACCGGCGCCTCCACCCGCGTCCTTCACCTGGTCCGCGCACCCCGACTTCGGGTAGCCGGCGATCCCGCACAGCAGCGCGTCGGAGTCGTAGCGCAGCGGCCGGGCGACCGCCGCCAGGGCCTCACCGGCCGAGGCGTCCGCGGGCACCTGGGCACAGGCGGTCCGCGCCTTCGGCGGCCGCTCACCGCCCGGGGCGTCCGCGGCGGTGCCGAAGTCGATGACGATGCCGATCCGCTTGCGGCCGTCCTTGGCGGGCGTCGTACCGCAGACGGCGTCGAAGTCCGCGGCGGTACGCGGCTTTCCGGCCGCGGCGGAGTCCGCGCTGACGGTGAAGCGGAAGCCCTCGACCGCGCCGTCGGCCGGCCGCAGGGTGGCCGGCCCCTCCGTGGCGTACGCCCAGGAGCCGTCCTTGCCGCCGCCGTTCCAGAACGACCAGTAGCGGTACTCCTGCGCCTGGGCGGGGGCGGCCGCCAGACCGGTGAGGGTGCCGGCCAGCAGCACCGCCTGGAGTGCCCGGCGCATCAGAGGCCGTTCTTCCCGCGGTTCCTGCGGCCGCTCAGCAGGAAGCCGATGCCGGCACCGATGGCCAGGCCGACGGCGACGACCCACACGACGCCCATGCCCCCGCCCTTGCCGTCGTCGCTCTTCGCGTCCTTCCCGGACGTCTCGGCCCCGGCGGACACCGCGGCCGGCTTCGGGCCGGTGGCGTTCAGGGCGGACACCAGGTCGGTGCCGCCGAACGCGCGCGGGTCGGTGCCGGTGGCGTGCGCGGCGAGCACCAACTGTGCGTACGCGGCCGGGCCGTTCTGCCGGGCCCAGCCGGCGGCGTTCTTCTCCAGCCACGCGAGCGGCCGCTGCGCGGCGGAGCGGTGGCCACCGGCCGCCAGCGCCACCACGGCATCGGCGGTGTTGCCGACGTCCGGCTGCTCCTTCGCACCCGGCATCGTCGACATCAGATGCTGTCCGTTCCTGCCGAGCTGATCGACGAGGTAGGCGGCGCCGCCGTCCGCGGCCCGCGCCCGGCCGTCCGCCCCCGCCTGCTTGCCCTTGCCGGCGCCGTTCTCCATGCCGTTCTTGCAGGTCAGCGGCTTGACGGGAGTATCGGCGGCGCCGTTTGCGGGGGCGACGACGAAGCCCTTGCCGAGCGCGCCGGTCGCGGCGGCCGCGGTGGCGTCGGCGTTCGGCGCCGCGTCCTTGAGCTGGAAGGTGAACGCACCGCGCCCCTCCTCCTTGGCGTCGCAGCCCAGCCGGAAGGTGAGCAGCCCGTCGTAAGGGGTCTTGCCGCCCTTCTTCGACGTGACCGACTCCGGCTTGTGACCGGCCGCCGCCAGCGCGCCGATGACCACCGAGGTGGAGTTGGCGTCGCTGGGCGAACCGGGCATCGAGCTCCAGCCACCGTCGTCGTTCTGCACCGACTTCAGCCAGTCCACGGCCTTCGTCACGGTCTTGCCGTGCCCACCGAGCGCGGCCAGCGCCTGCACCGCGGCGGCCGTCTGGTTGGTGTCCCGCATCGTCTTGGCGTCACACGCCTTGCCCGGGTCGGCCCGGAACGCGGTGTACGAGCCGTCCGCGCACTGCTGCCCGACCAGCCAGTCCACCGCCGGGGCCGCGGGCCGCACGCCCACCGTGTGCTGCGCCAGCAGCGCGAGCGACTGCCGCCAGACGCCGTCGTACTGCGGGTCCTTGGTGCCGTACAGCCCGGCGGGCAGCTTCTGCGGGGACGGGGAAGGGCCGGCGGCGGACGCGGCGGGGGCAGCGGCCGCGCCCAGGACCACCGCGGCCGCCAGCGCCGTGGCGGCGCGGCGCGCCAGGAAGGCGACGGGGTGCGTCGAAGGGGCCTGGTGAGCCATGGAAGCCATGGGAGCCATCGGGTCGGTGCCTCTCGGGTCGGGTCGCGGCGGTGCACGCAGCCGCGCTCGGCCCACCACCCGCGCTCCGATCCTGCGATCGGGCGCGGTGGCACCGGGCTCGGCTCCGTATACCTCGACGGTGCCGCGCACCGGCCGTCCGCACGTGGCGGTACCGGTGGCGCGAGCCTTGGCCGTGCCCCATCGGGTGCTCCGACTCGTCCGGCCGGATCGCCGCACGAGGAGCGACCGGCCGTCCTCACGGATGGGGGTGCCCCCGGGCTCGAGCGAAGCCGAGAGCTTGGGGGAGGGTCAGCGCCGGATTTACACCGGCTTCCCCCGATCGGGTACGGATGACGTTGTCCCGCACACCTTAACCGGCCCCCGGCCGGGGGCCGCGGGCGCGGGGAGGGCACTGCGGCCGGCGGGGTGCGCCCTCGGGGGCGTCGGCCCGCCGGGGCCCCGCGGTCGGCAGGCGCACCTGCGATATTCACTTGCGCGCCCTCGTGCCTCGGGTCAGCGTCGCAGGTCACGTGACCAGGCAGAGAAGGCGAGCATGCAGACCCACCACGTCGACCACGAACTCATCCAGGCCGCGGCCCACGTCGCTCGTACCCGCTGCCGGGGCGACAACCACACCATGGCGGCCGCGGCCCGCGCCCGGGACGGCCGGATCGTCACCTCGGTGAACGCCTACCACTTCACCGGAGGCCCCTGCGCCGAGCTCGTCCTCATCGGCACGGCAGCCGCCCAGGGCGCCTACGAGCTGGACACGATCGTCGCCGTGGGCGACCGCGACCGGGGGGTCGTTCCCCCGTGCGGCCGGTGCCGCCAGGTCCTGCTCGACTACTTTCCCGCCCTTGAGGTCATCGTCGGCGAAGGCGACCGCGTCCGAGCCGTCCCCCTCACCGACTTGCTGCCCGAGACCTACGTCTGGGCCGACCACCAGCTCGACGCCGAGTAGCCCGCGCCGCTCGGCACTAGACGGACGGGACCTCGTCGCGGCCGCGTACGGCGACGACGAAGGCGCCACGGCCGTCCGTCCCGTCGGTGCCCGCCCCGTCCGGCCGGTCGCCCAGGACCCGTCCGTACGACGCCGCGACCGTCTCGCGGGCGTGGATGCGCGGCTGCCAGCCGTGCCGGCCCAGCCAGTCGGCGGCCGGTTCGTCGAGGCCGCCCTTCCACAGCGCGCTGATCTCGCGCATCGACGGCAGGGTACGGCCATCGGCCATCATCGCGCTGGTGCGGAAGTCCTCCGAGCCGGGGAAGGCGAGGCGGCTGCCCGGGGCGGACTGCTCGCCGAGGGTGGTCAGCAGCCGGGCGGCTTCCCCGGCCGACAGGTAGACCAGCAGCCCCTCGACGAGCCAGGCCGTCGGCTCGTCCGGCGCGAAACCGGCGGCCCGCAGCGGTGCGGTCCAGTCCGTGCGGAGGTCGGCGGCGACGGCGGTACGCGCACACCGCGGCCGGGCGCCCTGCTCGGCCAGCACCCGCTCCTTGAAGGCCAGCACCTCCGGCAGGTCGACCTCGTAGAGGCGTACGCCGTCGGGCCACGGCAACCGGTGGGCGCGGGTGTCGAGGCCGGCGGCGAGGATCACGACCTGGCGCAGGGCGTGTTGGGTGGTGGCCGTGGTCAGGTAGTCGTCGAAGAAGCGGGTGCGCAGCACGACGTGCCGGAACAACCCGCGGTAGAACGCCTCCCGCTGGGGGGCGGGCACCTCCGCGTCGTCAGTCCGCGCGGCCGCGGCGGGCCGGGGCGGGGCGGCGGCCACGAAGCCCGCGGCGTACGGGTCGTCGAAGAGCCGGTCCGGGCGGGCGCTTTCGGTCGCACGGATCCGGGCTACACCGAGTGCGGTGGCGGCGACGCCGCGCAACTCGCCCATGAGGGGCCTCCGGAGGCTGAGGAAAAGAGGAAGGAGGAAAGGGGGAAGGGGAAATGGGGGTGCGGTGAGCAGGGTGGGTGGTGGCGGCCTGAGCCTACCGCGATTTGGTTGCCCGAGGCTACTTAATTTCCCGCCGTGGCCTTGCCGTGGCCTTGCCGTGGCCTTGCCGTGGCCTTGCCGTGGCTCCACCGGCACCGCCTACGGGTTCAGTTGCACCGCCTGATAGCGCGCCGGACCGTCCGTCGCCCGCTCCACCCGCTCCACCTGTCCCAGCTTCACCAGGCGGCGCAGATGGGCCTCGGCCTCCGAGACCGCGATGTTCCGTGACGCGAACGGGATGTGCTCCCACGGACGGTTCCACTCCATGCGGACGGCGAGTTCCCAGGGGGTCAGGGGTTCGCGGAGCAGTGCTCGCAGTCCGGAGAGCCGCTCTTCATGGTGGGCGATGAGCTCGCGTACGCGTCCGCCGGCATCGGTGAAGGCGTGCTGATGCGCGGGCAGGACCTCGGCGGGCGCGAGGCGGGCGACGCGTTCGAGGGAGTCGAGGTAGTCGCCCAGGGGGTCGGTGGCGCCCCCCGGGCTCTCCCCTTCGTTGGAGCGGGTGGGACCCCCGTCGCCGTCCGGATCCTCGTACAGGCCGATGTGCGGGGTGATGCCGGGGAGGAGGTGGTCGCCGGAGAACAGCCGCCCGAAGCCGGGCCGTTGTCCGCCTCCGCCTCCGTCTCCGCCCCTGCCCGTCTCGCCGTCCTGTCGCGGGCCGGCCGCCGGGTGCTCCTCCTCCAGGTGCAGGCACACATGGCCCGGTGTGTGGCCCGGCGTCCAGATGGCGCGCAGCCGGCGGCCCGGCAGGTCGAGCAGCTCGCCCGGGGCGATGTCGCGGTCCGGCAGCGCGACCTCCCGGCCCGGCGGTCGGTGGCCGCTCCTCCGCTTGGCGTGTGCCTCCCGCAGCCGGGCCACGTGCGCGTCCGGTGCGCCCGCGGTGGAGAGCTTGGTGATCAGGTAGTCGAGCCACTCTCCTGGTACGGCCGCGCGGGTGCGGCGTACGACGGCGGTGTCCGCGGCGTGCATCGCGATCCAGGCGCCGGACGCCTCCCGCACCTTGGCGGACAGGCCGTGGTGATCGGGGTGGTGATGGGTGATCAAGATGCCGTGGAGATCGGTGAGGGCGAAACCGCAGGCGGTCACGCCGGCCACCAAGGTGTCCCAGGAGTCCGGGTCGTCCCATCCGGTGTCGATCAGCACCGGCCCGCGGTCGGTCTCCAGGAGGTGGACGAGGGTGTGGCCGAGCGGATTGTCCGGGATGGGGACGGCGATGCTCCACACCCCGCCCTTGTGGTCGATCACCTGCGCGCCCATCGCGGACCCCTCTCGTCGAAACCGCCCTCACTATAACTAGAACGGGTTTCAAGTGAGGGGTTAAGTGTCCGCCGCCATGGGGGAGTTGGCGGGGCCCGGATTCGGTCGGCGCCGTGGACTCCTCCCACTGGAACTGGTAACAGTTCCTGATACGCAGCGTGTCTGACGAACCGTCAGCAAGCGTGGCGTAGTAGCGCCATCGTTCGTCCACAGCAGCTCATCGTCGGGAGGCGGCAGCCATGAGCGACCTCGTCGAGCACGGAAAGCTCTACATAGGCGGTGCGTTGGTCGATCCGGCCGGCCGGGACACGATCGAGGTCGTCTCACCGCACACCGAGCAGGTCATCGGCCGGGTCCCGCACGCCTCGCGGGCCGATGTCGACCGTGCGGTGGCCGCGGCCCGCACCTCCTTCGCGTCCGGGGTGTGGGCGAACGCCCCGCTCGCGGACCGGATCGCGGTGGTGACCCGTATCAAGGACGCCTTCGCGGCGCGCAGCGAGGAGATCGCCAGGGTCATCAGCTCGCAGAACGGCACCCCGTTCACCTCGGGCGTCATGGTGCAGTCGCTGGCCTCGGTGCTGGCCTGGGACGCGGCGCTCACGGTGGCCCGGGACTTCCCGTTCGAGGAGCGGCGGGCCGGGGTGCTGGGGCCGATCCTCGTACGGCGGGAACCGGCCGGGGTGGTGGCGGCCGTGGTGCCGTGGAACGTGCCGCAGTTCACCGCCGCCGCCAAGCTCGCGCCGGCGCTGCTGGCCGGCTGTTCGGTGGTGCTGAAGGTGTCGCCGGAGACCCCGCTGGACGCGTACCTCCTCGGGGAGATCGCGACCGCGGCCGGGCTGCCGGAGGGGGTGCTCTCGATCCTGCCGGCGGACCGTGAGGTGAGCGAGTACCTCGTCGGGCATCCGGGCGTGGACAAGGTGTCGTTCACCGGGTCGGTGGCGGCGGGCAAGCGGGTCATGGAGGTCGCGGCCCGGAACCTCAGCCGGGTCACGCTGGAGCTGGGCGGCAAGTCGGCGGCGGTGATCCTGCCGGACGCCGATCTGGACGCGGCGGTGGCCGGCATCGTGCCGTTCGCCTGGATGATCAACGGGCAGGCGTGCGTGGCGCAGACCCGGATCCTCGCGCCGCGCAGCCACTACGACGAGATCGCCGAGCGCTTCACCGCGGCGGCGTCCGCGCTCACCGTGGGCGACCCGCTGGATCCGGCCACCGAGGTCGGCCCGTTGGTCGCCCGCCGGCAGCAGCAGCGCTCGCTGGACTACATCGCGCTCGGCCAGAAGGAAGGCGCCAAGGTCCTCACCGGCGGCGGCCGTCCGAAGGGGCAGACCACCGGCTGGTACGTCGAGCCGACGCTCTTCGGCGAGGTCGGCAACGGCATGCGGATCGCCCGGGAGGAGATCTTCGGGCCGGTGATCTGCCTGCTGCCGTATGAGGACGAGGCGGAGGCGGTGCGGATCGCCAACGACTCCGACTACGGGCTGTCCGGCTCGGTGTGGACGGGCGATGTCGAGCACGGCGTCGACGTGGCGCGGCGGGTGCGGACCGGTACGTACTCGGTCAACACGTTCAGCATCGACATGCTCGGGCCGTTCGGCGGCTACAAGAACTCCGGGATCGGGCGGGAGTTCGGGCCCGAGGGGTTCGGCGAGTATCTGGAGCACAAGATGATCCACCTGCCGGCGGGTGCGTGATGGCGGACGCGGAGGGGCGGACGGCGGAACGGTGGCGGGTGGCGGTCGACCGGGGCGTGTGCATCGGGTCGGGGATGTGTGTCGGCGCGGCCCCGGACGGGTTCCGGCTGGACACCGCGCGGCAGTCCCACCCGGTGGCGACGGAGACGGCGGCCGGCGAGCGCGTATTGGCGGCGGCCGAGGGGTGCCCCGTGGAGGCGATCACGCTCACCGTGGTGGACAGCGGGGCGGCGGTCTTCCCTCCGGAGGAGTGAGGGGGCCTTCAGGGACCAGAGGCCAAAGGCCAAAGGCCACGGGAGGCGCCCCCTAGCCCCCCGCCCCCGGTGACGTCACGTCGATCAGGCGGCAGACCGTTTCGATGTCGATCTTGACCTGGGCGATCGAGGCGCGGCCGGAGAGCCAGGTGATCAGGGCCGAGTGCCAGGTGTGCTCGATGACGCGGACCGCGGAGAGCTGTTCGGGGGTGGGCGGGCCGTCCAGGCGCATCGCGTCGAGGATGATCGCCGTGGTCAGCCGGGAGACCGTGTCGACCTCGGGGCTCACCGAGCGGTCGGCGAAGGTCAGCGCGCGGACCATGGCGTCCGCGAGGTGCGGTTCGCGCTGCAGGGCGCGGAACGCCCGCATCAGGGTCTGGGCGACCCGGGCGCCCGGTTCCGGCTCGGCCGGCGGGCGCTTGCGCAGCGTCTCGTGCATGTGCTGGAGCTGGTCCTGCATGGTGGCGACCAGCAGGTGCACCTTGGACGGGAAGTAGCGGTAGAGCGTGCCGAGCGCGACGCCCGAGGACTCGGCGACCTCGCGCATCTGTACGGCGTCGAAGCCGCCACGGGAGGCCAGTTTGGCGCTGGTGTGCAGGATGCGGCGGCGCCGGGCCTCCTGACGCTCGGTCAGGGGAGGACTCGCGGGAAGCGCCGGCCTGGCTGCCTTGGATTCCGTAGTCATTGTTCCCATTCCATGGCTGTTCCGTGGCCGTCCGTGGCGTTCTGTCCGCGATGTGATGAGTGCCGCTGCCGCGACCGGCACAGCATGGCAGGGGGTCGGGTGGTGGCGCGAATCACCTGGTGCGGCTCTTTTCGCATCGTTCTTGGCCGGTAGATTCGAAGCTCGGTGAACTGATCAGTAGCCCAGCAGTTCTGAAACTTGTTCTAGATTACCGCCAGCGGTTACGCTCCGGCGAAAGTCCAGTGAGAAGGGGGCCGAGCGTGACCGCAGAGGCCGTTCAGGCAGCCGCGCCTCGCCCTGCCGGGGGCTCCTCGGCCGCCGCCCCGAGCGACCCGGGAAGCCTGGAGCGCGCCGCGATCACCACCTCACAGGACCACGGGCGCCCCCTGCGCATCGCGATGCTCACGTACAAGGGGAACCCGTTCTGCGGCGGCCAGGGCGTCTACGTACGCCACCTCTCACGCGAGCTGGCCCGGCTCGGCCACAGCGTCGAGGTGATCGGCGCCCAGCCCTATCCGGTCCTCGACGAGGGCGTGCGGCTGACCGAGCTGGCGAGCCTGGACCTCTACCGCCAGCCGGACCCGTTCCGCACGCCGAAGCGCGGCGAGTACCGCGACTGGATCGACGCCCTCGAGGTGGGCACGATGTGGACCGGCGGCTTCCCCGAACCGCTGACCTTCTCGCTGCGCGCCCGGCGGCATCTCGCCGCCCGCGCCGGCCAGTTCGACGTCGTCCACGACAACCAGACCCTCGGCTACGGCCTGCTCGGCGGCCCCGGCGCGCTCGGCGCCCCGCTGGTCACCACGATCCATCACCCCATCACCGTCGACCGCCGGCTCGACCTGGCCGCCGCCACCGACTGGAAGCGCCGCGCCTCGGTCCGCCGCTGGTACGGCTTCACCCGGATGCAGAAGCGGGTCGCCCGCCGGCTGCCGTCCGTGCTGACCGTCTCCGGCTCGTCCCGCCAGGAGATCGTCGACGACCTCGGGGTCCGCCCCGAGCGGATCCATGTGGTCCCCATCGGCGCCGACACCGACCTCTTCTCGCCGGACGCGTCCGTCCCCGAGGTGCCGGGCCGGATCGTCACCACCTCCAGCGCCGACGTCCCCCTCAAGGGTCTGGTCCACCTCGTCGAGGCGCTCGCCAAGGTACGCACCGAGAACCCCGACGCCCATCTGGTGGTCGTCGGCAAGCGCGCCGACGACGGACCGGTCGCCGCCGCCATCGAACGGCTCGGACTGGCCGGCGCCATCGAGTTCGTCAAGGGCATCAGCGACCCCGAACTCGTCGACCTCGTGCGCAGTGCCCAGATCGCCTGTGTGCCCTCCCTCTACGAGGGGTTCTCGCTGCCCGCCGCCGAGGCGATGGCCACCGGCACCCCGCTGCTCGCCACCACCGGCGGCGCCATCCCGGAGGTCGCCGGGCCGGACGGCGAGACGTGTCTGGCGGTGCCGCCGGGCGACGCAGGCGCGCTGGCGGACGGTCTGCTGCGGCTCCTCGGCGACCCGGAGCTGCGCCGCCGGCTGGGCACGGCCGGCCGGGAGCGGGTGCTGGCCCGCTTCACCTGGCGCCAGGCCGCCCTCGGCACCGCCGAGCGCTACCGCGAGGCCATCGCCCTCCAGGGCAGCCGGTCCGCCGCCGCCCGCAGATAGCTCCGTCACCTCCCGGCGCCGCCTCCCGGGCGCCCCGCCGCCGTTTCGCACCACCGCCACCCACCGCCGGACGAAAGCAGAACGCCGTGCTGACCGTCGACTTCTCCCGATTCCCGCTCGCTCCCGGCGACCGCGTGCTCGACCTGGGCTGCGGCGCCGGCCGGCACGCCTTCGAGTGTTACCGGCGCGGCGCGCAGGTCGTCGCCCTCGACCAGAACGGCGACGAGATCCGCGAGGTCGCCAAGTGGTTCGCCGCGATGAAGGAGGCCGGCGAGGCCCCGGCCGGCGCGTCCGCCACCGCCATGGAGGGTGACGCGCTGGCCCTGCCGTTCCCCGACGACAGCTTCGACGTCGTCATCATCTCCGAGGTCATGGAGCACATCCCCGACGACAAGGGCGTGCTCGCCGAGATGGTGCGGGTGCTGCGCCCCGGCGGCCGGATCGCCGTCACCGTGCCGCGCTACGGCCCGGAGAAGATCTGCTGGGCGCTCAGCGACGCCTACCACGAGGTCGAGGGCGGCCACATCCGCATCTACCGCGGCGAGGAACTCCTCGGCAAGATGCGGGAGGCCGGCCTGGAGCCGTACGGCACGCACCACGCCCACGGCCTGCACAGCCCGTACTGGTGGCTCAAGTGCGCCTTCGGGGTGGACAACGACAAGGCGCTGCCGGTGCAGGCGTACCACAAGCTGCTGGTCTGGGACATCATGAAGAAGCCGCTGGCCACCCGGCTCGCCGAGCGGGCCCTGAACCCGGTCATCGGCAAGAGCTTCGTCGTCTACGCCACCAAGCCGCACCTGCCGCAGGCGCCCGTCGCCGACGAGGCGGGCGCGCCCGCCGAGGCCCCGGAGCCGGCCGCCCGGCCCGCCGCCCGCGCCCGGAAGACCGCCACGTCCTCCGCCAAGGCCTCCACCAAGTCCGCTGCCAAGTCCTCCGCCGGGGCCGCCAAGTGACGAGTCCCGGGCGTACCGAACGGCTCGTCCTGCCGGGGGTGCTCACCGCCGAAGAGGCCGCCCGCACGGTCGAGGGCATCCTCGCGACCCAGCGGGCGGACGGCGCCATCCCGTGGTTCCGGGGCCACCACCTCGACCCGTGGGACCACACCGAGGCCGCCATGGCCCTGGACGCGGCCGGCGAACACGAGCGCGCCGAGGCCGCGTACGACTGGCTGGTACGGCACCAGAACCCGGACGGCTCCTGGTACGCGGCCTACGCCGACGGGGACGCCGAGGCGCCCACCGACCGCGGCCGGGAGACCAACTTCTGCGCCTACATCGCGGTCGGCGTCTGGCACCACTACCTGTCCACCGGCGACGAGGCCTTCCTCGACCGGATGTGGCCCGCGGTCCACGCCGCGATCGAGTACGTCCTCGAACTGCAGCAGCCCGGTGGGGAGATCGGCTGGAAGCGCGAGGACGACGGCACCCCGGTCCGCGACGCGCTGCTGACCGGCTCGTCCTCCATCTACCAGGCGCTGCGCTGCGCGCTGGCGCTCGCCGAGCAGCGCGAGGAGCCGCAGCCGGACTGGGAGTTGGCGGCCGGCCGGCTCGGCCACGCGATACGCAGCCATCCCGAGCGGTTCCTGGACAAGGCCCGCTACTCCATGGACTGGTACTACCCGATCCTCGGCGGCGCGGTCCGCGGCCAGGCGGCCCGGGACCGGATCGACGCCGACTGGGACCGCTTCGTGGTGCCCGGCCTGGGCGTGCGCTGCGTCCTGCCCAACCCCTGGGTCACCGGCGGCGAGAGCGCGGAACTGGCGCTCGCGCTCTGGGCGATGGGGGAGTCCGAGCGGGCCGTGCAGATCCTCAAGTGGATCCAGCACCTGCGCGCCGAGGACGGCATGTACTGGACCGGCTACGTCTTCGACGACGACGCGATCTGGCCGCGCGAACGCACCTCCTGGACGGCCGGTTCGCTGCTGCTCGCGGTGGCGGCCGTGGGCGGCGACGAGGCGACCACCACGGTCTTCGGCGCCGAGCGGCTGCCGTCGGGACTGGAGCCGGACTGCTGCCGGTAGGGGCTGTCGCACGGGCATCCGGGACGGGCCGCGTGGAGAAGGGGGCGGGGCGGGGTGCGGCGCACTAGTGTGCGCCGTATGACCCACTCCGTGCCCCTTCAGGGCTCCCTCAGTCATGACGCCTACTGTTCCCAACTCCTGGACGAGACCGGCCGGTTGCGGGAGATCGTGCGCAGCGCCGACCTCTCCGTGACCGTGCCGACCTGTCCCGACTGGACGCTGGCCGATCTCGCCCGGCACGTGGGTGGTGCGCACCGCTGGGCCGGCACGCTCGTCGCCACCCGCGCGGAGAAGGCCATCGGGCCCGACGAGGTGCCGGGCGCGGCCGGGCCCGAGGGGGAGGACGCCGCGGCCCTGGACGCCTGGCTCGCGGAGGGCGCGGAGCGGACCGTGGCGGCGCTGCGCGAGGCCGGGCCGGACGCCGAGGTGTGGACCTGGGCGCCGCCGGTGCAGCGGGCCGGCTTCTGGGCCCGCCGGATGACCCACGAGACGGTCGTGCACCGCGTCGACGCCGCGCTCGCCGCCGGCGTCCCCTTCGACGTGCCGCAGGAGGTGGCCGCCGACTGCATCGAGGAGTGGCTGCAGTTGTGCGAACTGCCGGAGGCCGCCGAGCGGTTCGCGGCGCACGGCGTGCAGCCCTTCGGGCCCGGCCGCACCCTCCACCTGCACGCCACGGACACCCCGGACGGGCTGAACGCCGAGTGGCTGCTCGACCTCACCGGCGACCGGTTCACCCACCGCCGCGCCCACGAGAAGGCGGCGGTCGCCCTGCGCGGCCCGCTCACCGACGTACTGTGCGTCCTCTACCGCCGGCTGCCCGCCGACAGCGACCGGGTCGAGGTGCTCGGCGACCGGGCGCTGCTCGACACGTGGCTGACCTACGCCTCGTTCGAGTGAGCGGCGCGCGCCGGGCGTCAGGAGTTCAGCTCGGCCAGCACCCGTAGTGTCCGCGGGTCCGGCGCGGTGACCAGCAGGTCGGTGACCGGGCCCGCACGCCACGACTCCAGCCGCTCGGCGATCCGTTCGCGCGGGCCGACCAGGGAGATCTCGTCGGCGAAGGCGTCCGGCACGGCGCGCACCGCCTCCTCCTTGCGGCCCTCCAGGAAGAGCTGCTGGATGCGGCGGGCCTCGTCCGGGTATCCCATACGGGCCATCAGATCGGCGTGGAAGTTCCGGGCCGCGTGTCCCATGCCCCCGATGTAGAAGCCGAGCATCGCCTTGACCGGCCACAGCCCCTCGGCGACGTCGTCACAGACCACCGCGCGGGCCATCGGCGCGATGCGGAACCCCGCGGGCGCGCCGGCCAGCGACTCCTGGTGGACGCCGGTGCGCCGCGGCGACCAGTACAGCGGCAGCCAGCCGTCCGCGATCCGGGTGGTCTGGGCGATGTTCTTGGGCCCCTCCGCCCCGAGCAGGACCGGCACCGAGGCGCGCAGCGGATGGGTGATGGGCTTGAGCGGTTTGCCCAGACCGGTGCCGTCCGGGCCGCGGTAGGGGAGCGGATGGAACAGCCCGTCGGACACCACCGGCCCTTCCCGGCGCAGGACTTGGCGGACCACGTCCACGTACTCGCGGGTGGCGGTCAGCGGGCTCTTCGGGAACGGCCGCCCGTACCAGCCCTCGACGACCTGCGGCCCGGACAGCCCCAGGCCCAGCATCAGCCGCCCGCCGGAGAGGTGATCGAGGGTGAGGGCGTGCATCGCGGTCGCGGTGGGCGTGCGGGCGGCCATCTGGGCGATGCCGGTACCGAGCCGGATGCGGGAGGTGTGCGCGGCGATCCAGGTGAGGGCGGTGAACGCGTCCGAGCCCCAGGCCTCCGCGGTCCACGCCGAGTCGTAGCCCAGGCGCTCGGCCTCGCGGGCGAGTTCGAGGTGCCGGGGGTCCGGGCCGCGGCCCCAGTAGCCCAGTGCCAGACCGAGTCGCATGGCGACCGCCTCTCTCCGTACGGACCGTACCGAGCCTCACCGCGCTGGCTGACGAACCGTCAGTTCGCGGTCGTGCGGCGCACTGTACGGCCGGTGCGCGGGCAGCGCAACGGCCCCCCGCCGGAAGGCGGGGGGCCGTGGAAGGACCGCTGGGGGACGGCGGGCGGCGGATCAGCCGCGCTGGATGCCGGTGGTGTCCTGCAGGACGCCGCGGCGGCCGTCCTGGGTCTGCGCGATCAGGGCCTGGCCGCGCTGCTCCACCGCCAGGTACCAGGTGCCGGGCGCGAGTTCGGCGATCGGCGACGGCGCGCCGTCCTCGCCGTACAGCGGGCGGGCGACCGGGACCGCGAACCAGAACGGGGCGAAGTCCGCGGCGTTGCCGGCCGCGGGGGTCGCGCCCGCCGGACCGCCGGCCGTGGCGTCGGCCGCCGGCTGACCGGGCGTCTGGCCGGTCTGCTGCTGGCCGCCCGGGCCCGGGTAGCCGTAGCCCTGGCCCGCCGCCTGCTGCTGGGCGCCGGGGTAGCCGTAACCGGGGTTGGGGCCCGCGCCGTAGGGGGCGGCCGGCGGCTTGGGCGCGCCGATCAGCTCCGCCTTCAGTGCCGGGACGAGCGGACCGGCGACCGCGCCGCCGGCCAGCGCCAGCGCGGCGATCAGACCCACGATCAGGCCGGCGCCCGCGCTGTTGGCGTCGATGATGTCCCAGAACGCCGTCCACGCCGCGAAGATGGTCAGCGCCACGCCGAACTGGCCGAGGTCCAGACCGGCGATCTTGCGCGGCTGCGGCAGCGCGCGGCTGAGGATGATGACCGCCGCGCCGATCACGCCGGCCAGGTACACGCTCATGAGCACGGACACGGAGCTCCAGGCATTGGGGCTGCTGTAGTCCTGCGCCTCGCAGTACTTGGCGAACGGGCCGGTGCAGTCCGGGGCGCCGGCGAGGCTGAGGAACGAGGCGATGAACAGCAACACCGCTGCTCCGATCACCACGCCGTCGCCTCTAGTGAGGGAGCGGATGTTCACGTAAGGGTCCTTTGTCTCTTTCGTGGGCTGTTCGTCGCTGTCGCGGTGCGCGCGGTGCGAGGCACGGCGGTGACCACCCATCGTAAAGGGGAACCTATCGCCGAATCCGGCGGGTCGGCCTGTTGGTTTCGATGCGTTATCGGCCGCGGTCGCGGACGTCGTACGCGGTCAGCGGGTCAGGAAGTCCGTAATGCCCTCGGTGATCCCGCGGGCCGCCTTTTGCCGCCACCCGCCGTCGGTCAATTGCGCGGCGTCCTTGGCGTCGCGCATATTGCCGCACTCGATGAACACCTTCGGCACCGTGGAGAGGTTGAGTCCGCCGAGATCGCCGCGGACGTCCAGGCCGGTGCCGTCGCCGATGTAATTGGAACGAGCGCTTCCGGTTACCGCCCGGAAGCGGTCGGCCAGCCGCTCGCCGAGCTGCCGCGACGGGCCGGTGATCGCCGCGGTGTCCGCCGGGCCGGCGGACACCCTCGCGGGCAGGATGACGTGGAAGCCGCGGTTGCCGGCGGCCGAGCCGTCGGCGTGGATGGAGACCGCGGCGTCCGCGTGCGCCTTGTTGCCGATCGCCGCGCGCTCGTCCACACACGGCCCGTACGACCGGTCGCCGTCCTGGGTGAGGACGACCTTGGCGCCCTGGTCCTCCAGGAGGGTGCGGACCCGGCGGGCCACGTCCAGGGTGAAGGACGCCTCCGGGTAGCCGTCGTTGGTGGCGGTGCCGGTGGTGTCGCACTCCTTGCGCGCGGTGCCGATGTTCACCAGCCGGGCGATCTGCCCGGTGTGCCGGCTGTTGTGCGGGTTGTGCCCGGGGTCGATCACCACGGTCCGGCCCTTGAGGCTGCCGTGCGGATCGCCCTTGCCGCCCGGCCGGTGGGTGCCCCCGTGGTCCGTGCTCCGGTCCGGCCCGCCGCCGGCCCCGGTGCCGCCGCCCGCCGTCCGGCCGGGCGCCGGTGAGCCGCCGCGGGCCGTCGGGCCGCCGTGGCCGCCCGCCTGCCGCCAGAACAGCCAGCCGCCGACGGCCACCAGGGCCACGGCGGCCAGCACCAGGAGTACGGTGCCGCGCCGGCGGCGGGGCGGGGGGAAGGTACTGCCGTTCGACATCTCCGCGATGGTAGCCCGCGGCCCGGATCAGCTGCCGGGGCCGGTACGCCGCAGGACGCGCAGCGTCCCCTCCACCGCGACCTCGGTGAACGCCCCGGAGGCCAGCGCGCGCAGGTAGATCCGGTACGGCGCCTGGCCGGTGAACTCGTCCTCGGGGTGCGGGTGCACGTCGTGGATGGCCAGCAGCCCGTCCGGCGCCACGTGCGGCGCCCAGCCCTCGTAGTCGGCGGTGGCGTGCTCGTCGGTGTGCCCGCCGTCGATGAAGACCAGCCCCACCGGCCGCCCCCATACGGCCGCGACCTGCGGGGAGCGGCCCACGACGGCGATCACGTGGTCCTCCAGCCCGGCCGCGTGCAGGGTCCGGCGGAACGTCGGCAGGGTGTCCATCCGGCCGACCTCGGGGTCCACCACGGACGGGTCGTGGTAGTCCCAGCCGGGCTGCTGCTCCTCGCTGCCCCGGTGGTGGTCCACGGTGACGGCCGTCACCCCGGCGGCCCGGGCCGCGGCCGCGAGCAGCAGGGTGGACCGGCCGCAGTACGTGCCGACCTCCACCAGCGGCAGCCCCAGCCGCGCCGCCCCGGCCGCCGCCGCGTACAGCGCGAGCCCCTCGTCCACGGGCATGAAGCCCTTCGCCGCCTCGAACGCGGCGAGGATCTCCGGCTGCGGGGCGGTCGGCGCCGTGGGAGCGGACATGGCTTCCTCCTGGTGGTGCGGTCAAAGGCTCATCGTGCCGTACGGGCCGGGGGTGGCCGTGCGGGGGTTCGCATTTCGTGCGGCTTTCCGGCCGGCCGGGCGGCGCGGGGGAGTCGCGCCGGCGGATTCCCGGCCGTTCCCGCCGGTTTATCGCCGGACGTTTCCCGGATGTCCGGAAACGGGAAAGGCGCGGGCCGGAAACCGGCGGGCGGGCAAATGGCATTCCGTACCGGAATTCACCGGACCGTTTCCCGTCCGCCGCCGGACCGTTCCCCGCGGGGCACTTGCCGCCGTCCGCCGGGCGGAACATTCCGGCTCATCTGACCTTCCGTCAGAATGGAACGTGTTCTAGTCTGCCCCGCATGGGCATCGGAATCACACCGGACCACCGCGACCTGGCCGAGGCAGTGGGCGGCTGGGCCCGCCGGGCCGTGCCACCCGAAGAGGTCCGCACCCTCCTCGACACCACACCCGCCCGCACCGGACGCCCCGCCCACTGGGACGGCCTCGCCGCACAGGGCCTGCTCGGCCTCCACCTCCCCGAGGCCGACGGCGGGGGCGGCGGCGACCTGCTCGACCTCGCCGTGGTCCTCGAAGAACTGGGCCGCGCCGCACTCCCCGGCCCCTACCTGCCCACCGTCCTCGCCGCCGCGCTGCTCCACCGAGGAGGCGCGCACCGGCACCTCGTACGGGCCCTCGCCACCGGCGAGCTGATCGGCGCGGTGGCGCTCGGCCCCGGCACGCTCACCGCCACCGGCACACCCGACGGCTACCTCCTCGACGGCACCGCGCCCCCGGTCCTCGCCGGGGCCGACGCCGACCTCCTCGTGCTCGCCGCACGGACCGCGACCGGGACCGTCCACCTCGCCGTCGACGCCGCGGCGCTGACCGTACGCGTCCAGGAGAGCGCCGACCCGACCCGCCCGGTCGCCGAAGTCGGCGCGGACGGCGTGCCGGTGCCCGCGGACCGGCTGGTGGCCGTCGACGACGCGCTCGTCCGCGACCTGGCCGGGGTGCTGTACGCCGCCGAGAGCTGCGGGACGGCGGCCTGGGCCCTCGCCACCGCCACCGAACACGCCCGGGTCCGCGAGCAGTTCGGCCGCCCCATCGGCCAGTTCCAGGCCGTCAAACACCTCTGCGCCGACATGCTCGTCCGCTGCGAACAGGCCCGCGCCCTGGTCTGGGACGCGGCCCGCGCCCACCGCGAGCCGTCCGAGGTCCGCGGCCTGGTCGCCGCCCTCGCCACCGCCACCGCCCTCGACGCCGCCTTCAGCTGCGCCAAGGACTGCATCCAGATCCTCGGCGGCATCGGCTTCACCTGGGAACACGACGCCCATCTGCACCTGCGCCGGGCGACCGCGGCCCGCCAGCTGCTCGGCGCCGGCGACACCCACCGGCTGCGCGCCGCCGCCCTCGCCGCCGGCGGCGCCCGGCGCCCGCTGAGCCTCGAACTCCCTGCCGGGGCCGAGCAGTTCCGCACCGCGGCCCGCGAGGTCATCGACCGGGTGCGCGGCCTGGACCCCGCCGCCGTACGCCGCGAACTGGCCCCCACCGGATACGCCGCACCGCATCTCCCGCCGCCCTACGGCCTGGGCGCCGGACCGGTCCAGCAGCTGGCCGTCCAGCAGGAACTGGCCGCCGCCCGGGTCACCGTCAGCGACCTGGGCATCGCCACCTGGGTCGTGCCCTCCCTGCTCGCCCACGGAACCCCCGAACAGCAGCAGCGCTACCTGATGCCGTCGCTGCGCGGGGAGATGCTGTGGTGCCAGCTGTTCTCCGAACCGGAGGCCGGATCGGACCTGGCCGGCCTGCGCACCCGCGCCGAGCGGGTGGACGGCCCCGACGGCCCCGGCTGGCGGATCAACGGGCAGAAGGTGTGGACCTCGGCCGCCCAGTGGGCCGACCACGGCATCCTGCTCGCCCGCACCGACCCGGACGCGCCCAAGCATCAGGGCCTGACCTTCTTCGTCGTCGACATGAAGACACCCGGGATCGACGTCCGGCCGCTGAAGGAGATCACCGGCGAGGCGCTCTTCAACGAGGTCTACTTCGACGACGTGCTGCTGCCGGCCGACGCGGTGGTCGGCGCGACCGGCAACGGCTGGAAGGTGGCCCGCACCACCCTGGACAACGAACGCGTCCACATGGCCGACCAGTTGACCTTCGACACCGGACTGGCCGCGCTCCTCGTCCGCACCGCCGGCCTCGACGGCTCCGTACGGGCCCGGGTGGGCGCCCTGGCCGCCGAGGCGCACGCCCTGGCCTGCCTCACGCTGCGCACCACGCTCCAGCAGGTCTCCGGCCTCGAACCGGGCGCCGGCGCCAGCATCCGCAAGCTGGTGCAGACCCCGCACCAGCAGAAGGTCGCCGAACTGGCGCTGGAACTGCTCGGCCCGGACGGCGCGGTGCGCGAGGGCGCCGGTGAACGCGCCCTGCACGGCTTCCTGATGTCGCGCTGTCTGACCATCGCCGGCGGCACCACCCAGGTGCAGCGGAACGTGGTCGCCGAGCGGCTGCTCGGCCTGCCCCGCGACCCCGAGCCCCGCCCCCTCATCTGACCCCGGCACACATCCGCCCCCCAGCACACGTCCGCCCCCCCCCGCACGGCGCCCGGTGACCCACCAGGAGGACCTCCATGTCAGGCACGGCGTACCTCATCGGCGTAGGGATGACGCACTTCGAGAAGCCCGAGACCCGCGAATGGCAGTACTGGGACATGGCCAAGGAGGCGGGCGAGGCCGCGCTCGCGGACGCCGGGATCGGCTACGACGCCGTCGAGCAGGTCCCGGTCGGCTACTGCCACCAGCCGTCCACGGCCGGTCAGCGCGCCGCCTACGAGCTGGGCCTGACCGGGGTCCCCGTCTACAACGTCAACAACAACTGCGCGACCGGCTCGACGGCGCTGATGATGGCCCGCCAGTTCGTCGCCTCGGGCCTCAACGACTGCGTGCTGGCGCTGGGCTTCGAGAAGATGAAGCGCGGTGCGCTGGGCGGCGGCGCGGCGGGAGGTGATTTCGCCGCTTCCCCGGTCGCCCGCCACTACGGCGTCATGGCGGCCGCGCACGGTTTCGACCGGACCCCGCCCACCGCCCAGATCTTCGGCAACGCGGCCCGCGAGCACATGGAAAGGTACGGCACCACGGCCGAGCAACTGGCCGCGGTCGGCGCGAAGAACCACCGGCATTCCGCGCACAACCCCCGCGCCCAGTTCCGGGACGTCCACACGGTCGAGGAGGTGCTGGCCGCCAAGGTCATCCACCGTCCGCTGACCAAGCTCCAGTGTTCCCCGACGTCCGACGGCGCGGCCGCGGTGGTGGTCGCCTCCGAGCGGTTCGTCCGGGCGCACGAACTGGCCGACCGGGCGGTGGAGATCGTCGCCCAGGCGATGACCACCGACACCGAGGAGAGCTTCGCCGCCGGCTCCTGCATCGACGTCGTCGGCAAGCCGATGTCGCGGGCCGCGGCCCGGCAGGTCTACGAGGCGTCCGGGCTCGGCATCGAGGACGTGGACGTCATCGAGCTGCACGACTGCTTCTCGATCAACGAGTTGCTGACGTACGAGGCGCTGGGCATGTGCGCGGACGGCGAGTCGGGGAAGCTGGTCGCCGACGGGGCCACCACGTACGGCGGCCGCTGGGTGGTCAACCCGTCCGGCGGCCTGATCTCGAAGGGCCACCCCCTGGGCGCGACCGGCCTCGCCCAGGCCGCCGAACTCGTCTGGCAACTCCGCGGCACGGCCGGCGCCCGGCAGGTCCCCGGCGCCCGCGTGGGCCTGGCCCACAACATCGGCCTGGGCGGCGCGGCGGTGGTGACGCTGCTGCGGAGGTGAGGCCGGGCGGCCACGCGACCTTCCGTCCGCGCGCCCGTCGGTAACGCGTTAACTCCCGCCCCGAAGCGGGTAGTTGGCCCTTCGGGGGCCCTTGCGACCCTTAGGGGACCGCCACCCCCAACCCCTACGGACCCGCCCCCGCCCCGCCCCGCCCCGCCTTTCGACGTGTGCGCCCCCGCCCTCCGCCCTCCGACCTAGGACCCCGGTCAGGTGGCGTATGCACCGATATCCCGATGCGGGGGGTGCGGGGTCGATGCGAGCATGGTCCGCATGCCCCCGATAGCCGAGTCCGCCACCCTGCCCACGACCTCCCGCCGGAGCGCCGCACCGGCCTGGCTGGTGATGCTGCTGGTCTGCGCCGGACAGTTCCTGGTCGTGCTGGACGTCTCCGTGGTGAACGTGGCGCTGCCCGCCGTACGGACCGGTCTGGGGCTGAGCGAGCTGGGCCTGCAGTGGATCGTCAACGCGTACGTGATCACCTTCGCCGGCTTCATGCTGCTCGGCGGTCGGGCCGCCGACCTCTTCGGCCGTAAGCGGATCTTCGTCGTCGGGCTGGCGCTGTTCACCCTGGCGAGCCTGGGCGGCGGACTGGCCCAGCAGCCCTGGCAGTTGATCGCGGCCCGTACGGTCCAGGGCATCGGCGCCGCCGTGCTCTCGCCGGCCACCCTCACCATCCTCACCACGTCGTTCCCGGCCGGCCGGGCCCGTACCCGCGCGATCGCCACCTGGACGGCGGTCGGTGCCGGCGGCGGCGCGGTGGGCGGTCTGGTCGGCGGGGTGCTCACCGAGTACCTGTCGTGGCGCTGGGTGCTGCTGATCAACGTGCCGGTCGGGGCGCTGGTGCTGACCGGTGCGGTGCTGTGGCTCACCGAGAGCCGGCAGGGCGCGGCCCGACGGCTCGACGTGCCCGGTGCGCTGCTGGTGACCGGCGGGCTGGGGCTGGTCGCGTACGGGATCGTGCAGACCGAGACGGACGGCTGGGCGTCGGCGTCCGCGCTGGTGCCGCTGGCCGCCGGGCTGCTCGTGATCGCCGCCTTCCTCGCCGTCGAGGCGCGGGCCAAGGCGCCGCTGATGCCGCTGGGGCTGTTCCGGCTGCGCTCGGTGTCCTCGGCGAACGCGGCGATGGTGCTGGCCGGCGCCGCGATGTTCTCGATGTGGTACTTCCTGTCGCTCTACGTCCAGAACGTGCTCGGCTACCGACCGCTGCAGGCGGGGCTCTCCTTCATCCCGCACTCGCTGTCCATCGTCCTGGGCTCCAAGATCGGGCCGCGGCTGATGAACCGGCTGGGCGCCAAGACCCTGGCCGTCACCGGCGCGGTGATCTCCGCGTCCGGCATGGTCTGGCAGGGCACGATGGACGTCCACGGAACCTACCTCGGCACGATCCTCGGCCCCGGCATCCTGATGGCGCTGGGCGCCGGCCTGACCGCGACGCCGGTCGCCGCCATCGCCACCTCCGGCGCCGACCCGGCCGACCAGGGCCTGGTCTCCGGCCTGATCAACACCTCCCGGCAGATGGGCGGCGCCCTGGGCCTGTCGATCCTGTCCACCGTCGCCGCCTCCCGCATCGAGGCGGGCCACGGCGCGAAGGCGGCGCTGGCCGACGGCTACGGGCTGGCCTTCCAGGTCGGTTCGGGAGTGCTGCTGGGCAGCATCCTGCTGATGCTGCTCGCCCTGCCGCGGCGCCGCGCGGACGTGGCCACCGGCTAGGGGCGAGCGGCCGTCCCCGGGCGCCGGGCTACAGCCACCCGTTCTGCCGCGCCGCCCGTACCGCCTCCATACGGTTGCGGGTCCCGGTCTTGCCGATCGCCGCGGAGAGGTAGTTGCGGACCGTGGCCTGGGAGAGGTGGAGCTTGCCGGCGATGTCGGAGACGGTGGCGCCGTCCACCGCGGCGGTCAGCACGTCCCGCTCGCGCTGGGTCAGCGGATTGGGCCCGGCGCTGAGCGCCGCCGCGGCCAGCCCGGGGTCGATCACCCGCTCCCCGGCGAGGACCCGGCGGATCGCCGCCGCCAGGTCCTCCACCGGGCCGTCCTTCACCAGGAAGCCGGACGCCCCGGCCTCCATGGCGCGGCGCAGATAGCCGGGCCGCCCGAAGGTCGTGACGATCAGGACCTTGCACGACGGCAGCGCGTCGCGCAGATCGGCCGCGGCGTCCAGCCCGCTGCGCCCGGGGAGTTCGATGTCCAGGAGGGCGATGTCGGGACGGGCCTCCAACGCGGCCGGAACGATCCGGTCGCCCGCCGCGACCTGCGCCACGACCTGCATGTCCTCTTCCAGGTCGAGCAGCAGCGCCAGCGCGCCCCGCATCATCCCCTGGTCCTCCGCGAGCAGGACCTTGATCACCTGGTCAGCCCTTCCCTCTCCGTCTCCGTCATCTCCCCCGTGCCGACCGGGAGTTCGGCGGTCACCCGGAAGCCGCGCCGGCCGTCGGGGCCGCTGCTCAGTGTGCCGCCGGCCGCTGCCAGCCGTTCGGCCAGGCCCTTCAGACCGGTGCCGCCGACCGGGCCCGGAGCTCCGGGCGACGCGGCGGCACCGTCCGCGGGGGCCGTACCGGCGGCGTCAGCGTCGCGCCCGGGGACGCGGTCGCGGAACCAGGTGCGGCCGGCCGCCGGGGCCGCACCGGAGCTTACGGGACCCCGGCCGTCGTCCGTGATCGTCAGCCGGACCCGCTCCTCGTCGGCGTGCACCGCGATCTCGCAGCGGGTGGCGCCGCTGTGCCGGAGCGCGTTGGTCACGCCCTCGCGGACCACCCAGCCCAGCAGCGCACCCGCCTGCGGGGGCAGTGGCGGCCCGGCCTGCCGGACGACGGCTTCGATGCCGGCCGCCTCCAGCGCCGAACGGGCGCGGTCCAGTTCGGTGCTGAGGCTGCCCTCGCGGTAACCGGTGACCGCCTCGCGGATCTCGGTCAGCGCCTGCCGGCCGACCGCCTCGATGTCCGCGGCCTGGGTGAGCGCCGCGTCCAGATCGCGCGGCGCCAGCCGGCGCACCGCCTCGGCCTTGACCACGACCAGGGACATCGTGTGCCCCAGCAGATCGTGCAGGTCGCGGGAGAAGCGCAGCCGCTCCTTCTCCACGGCGCTGCGGGCCAGTTCCTGCCGGGTGGCCTTCAGTTCCTGGATGGTGTCGAACAGGCTGAGCACCGTGGACGTCACCATGCCGGAGAGGAACGTGCCGTAGCCGACGCCGAACGAGTCGCCGGGGTCGCCGGCCTGCCAGCCGGACAGGAACCCGGCCGTACCGCTGAGCGTGATCAGCCACACCGCGAGCTTCTTGCCGCGCAGCGCGCGGACCGTGCCGGAGGCCAGCGACAGCAGCGGGAAGAACAGGAACCAGCTGCCGCCGAACCCGAGCGCGATGGCGAACGTGACCGCGGTGAGCGCGCCCAGGGCGACGACCGGGTAGCGGGTGTCGCGCAGCCGCGGGCTGAAGGCCGACAGGATGACGGTGAGGTAGAGGGAGTTGAAGGCGAGCAGTCCGAGCCCGGCCAGCCAGGGGTTGCCGGTCTTGCCCTGCACGATGTTGGAGAAGGCGCCCAGCCCCATCAGCAGCCAGGGCAGGAAGCTGTATTTGCCCGGGCCCCTGTCGAGCTTCCTGCCGCGCCGCCCGGCCGCACACGACGTGCCGTCGCCGCCGGCCGCCCCGTCCGTCCCCGTCGCCCCGCCGGGCGTCCGGCCGGCGGGGTCCTGCTCTGTGGTCTGCTGCACCGTCGTTTCCCAGATCTGCGCCATCGCCTGTCACACCGTCCGTGCGGCCCGGCGGTACGCGTACACCGCGTAGGTGCCGAAGACTGCCAGCCAGGCGGCCAGCACCGCCACTGCGGCGAGGCTCGGTGCGCCGCCCTCGGTGACGCTCCGGCCGAGTTCGGCGAAGCGGTTGCCGGGCGTCCAGGCCGACAGGGCGCGCAGCCAGCCGGGGAACAGCTCGGCCGGGAACCACAGTCCGCCGACGATCGACAGCAGCAGCATGCAGCCGGTGTTGACCACACCGGTGGACTGCGCCGAGAGGCGGTAGCCGTTGCCCAGCCCGAGCAGGGTGAACGGGGCGGTGCCGAGCCACAGCAGGCCCGCCAGCGCGGCCCACTGCCAGGCCGGCATCCGGATGCCGTTGACCAGCGCGCCCACCAGCAGCACCGCGACGATGGCCGGCAGCACCGTCACCGACCCGGTCAGTCCGCGGCCCACCACGGCCCGCAGCGGCCCCATCGGGGTGATCCGCAGCTGCCGCAGCCAGCCCAGTTGCTTGTCCTCGGCGACGCCGGTGCCGGTGCCGATCGCCGCGCCCAGCGCGCCGTACGCGGCCATCCCGACCATCGAGGCGGTCTTCCAGCCCATGTCGGCGCCGCCGGGGCCGGCGCCGATGTTGGTCATCAGGACGTACATCAGCACCGGCATCCCGATGCCGAAGATCACGAAGCCGCGGTCGCGCAGCGTGCGGCGGACTTCGAGACGGAGGTAGCCGAGCATCACGCGGTCTCCTTCAGGGCGTCGTGGTTCGGGGCGTCGTGGTTCGGGGCGTCGGCGTTCGCGCCGTCGGGGGAGGTGAGGGTGAGGAAGGCGTCCTCCAGGCTGGCGGCGGTGACCTCCAGGCCGCGGACCAGGCCCAGTCCGGCCAGCGCCAGGACGGTGGCGTCGGAGTCCGCCGTCCGCAGCAGGGCACGGTCGCCGCGGACCTCCACGCTGTGCACGCCGGGCAGTGTGGACAGCGGCGCGGTCGGCGCGCCCGCGAGGTCGAAGGAGACCAGCGACCCGCCGGCCCGCCGCTTGATCGCCTCGCCGCTGCCGTCGGCGACCACCCGGCCCCGGTCGATCACCACGATCCGGTCGGCGTGGTCGTCGGCCTCCTCCAGGTAGTGGGTGGAGAAGACGATGGTGTTGCCGCGCCGGGCGTAGGCCCGCATCGCGCGCCAGAACGTCCGGCGGGCCTCCACGTCCAGGGCCGCGGTCGGCTCGTCGAGGACCAGCAGGTCGGGGTTGCCGGCCAGCGCCACCGCGAACCGGACGCGCTGGGCCTGGCCGCCGGAGAGCCGGTCCACCCGCCGCCCGGCGAACTCGGCCAGGCCCGCCAGCTCCAGCGCCTCGGCGACGTCCATCGGTCGCGGGTAGGTGGCGGCCACGAAGCCGACCAGTTCGCGGACGGTGACCCGGGGGATGGCCTTGCCGTCCTGCAGCATCGCCCCGACCCGGCCGGCCCGTACGGCGGTCTCCGGCTCGCCGCCGAACAGCCGTACCGTGCCCGAGGAGGGCGGCAGCAGCCCCAGCAGCATGTTCAGGGTGGTGGACTTGCCGGCGCCGTTGCGGCCGAGCAGCGCCACCGTCTCGCCGGCGGCGATCCGCAGGTCGATGCCGTCCACGGCCCGCACCGCGCCGTAACTCCGGGTGACGCCGGAGAACGCCACGGCCGTCCCGTCGCCGCCCCGCCCCACCGGACTCACCTGCGCCGTCTGCCGTGCCCTGCCCGGTGTCGTCTCCGGTGTCGTCCCCGGTGTCATGTCCGCCCCCTTCGGTCGTTTCCTGTCCAAGACGTTACGGAGCGTGGGCGGGCCGGGGCAGGGGCGAATGTGGGTGATGCCCCCTGACAAATGTCATGGGTGCGGACCGCGGCCGCGACGCGTTTCTGACATACCGTCAGGGGGCTTCCCGGTGTCGGGCGGATCGGCTATACATGAAGGCCATCGGCTAGAACGCGTTCTAGAAGTTGGCGGGTGTCCTGTGCGGCACGGCCGACCGGCGCGGTCCGCGCCTGGCGGCTGTCCCGTGCGGCACCGCCGGCCCGCGCGGTCCGCGCCGACCAGTGACGACCCCGGCCGGGCCGACGGTGCGGACGGCCGGGCCGGGGTCTTCCCATGAACTCCACCGTGGTGAAGGAGCAACCGCCCCCATGCCCATCGACGTCACCAAGGCCACCGCCGCCGAACCGCGGACCACCGAACTCGCCTGGGACCACAAGGACGTCCAGCTCTACCACCTCGGCATCGGCGCCGGCGCGGCCACCCCGGAGAAGCCGCAGGCCGCCACCGACCCGGACGAACTGCGCTACACCCTGGAGAGCGCGCTGCACGTCCTGCCCAGCTTCGCCACCGTCGCCGGCGGCGGGATGGCGCTGGCCGGCGGACTCTCCGCCCCCGGCATCGACGTCGACCTCGCCGCCGTCCTGCACGGCGGGCAGACCGTCACCGTGCACCGCCCGCTGCCGGTGCGCGGCCGTGCCACCCAGACCTCGACCGTCCCGGCCGTGTACGACAAGGGCAAGGCCGCCGTCATCGTGCTGCGCTCCGAAGTCGGGGACGACGACGGGCCGTTGTGGACCTGCGACACCCAGATCTTCGTCCGCGGCGAGGGCGGCTTCGGCGGCGACCGCGGCCCGTCCGCCCGCCTCGAACTTCCCGACCGCGCCCCCGACCTGACCACCGAGCGGCAGATCCGTGCCGACCAGGCGCTGCTCTACCGCCTCTCCGGCGACTGGAACCCGCTGCACGCCGACCCCGAATTCGCGGGGCTCGCCGGCTTCGACCGGCCGATCCTGCACGGGCTGTGCACCTACGGGGTCACGCTCAAGGCGGTCGTCGACACCCTGCTGGACGGGGACGTCTCCCGGGTCCGGTCGTACACCACGCGCTTCGCCGGGGTGGTCTTCCCGGGCGAGGCGCTGCGCATCCGGCTCTGGCGCGAGCCCGGCCGGATCCAGGTGTCGGTGACGGCGCCCGAGCGGGACGAGGCGGCGGTGCTGGCGGACACCGTCGTCGAGCACGGCTAGCCACCGCTCGGCCGGCGCTCCTTTGTCGCTTTGTCGCCTCCGAGCGGCAGTCTCCGAGCGGCAGTCTCCGAGCGGTGGTCGCGGAGTTGTCGCCTCCGATTGATGTCTCCGATTGATGCGTCCGAGTTGTCGTCTCCGAGGGGAGCCGTGAGATGCGCGCAGCCGTACAGCACGAGACCGGGCAGGACAAGCTGGAGGTCCTCGACGACGTCGAGGCGGTGGGGTTCGGGCCCGGCAAGGTCAGGATCCGCATCCGGGCGACCGGACTGTGCCACTCCGACCTCTCGGCGATGAACGGGGTGCTGCCGCAGCCCGTGCCCTTCGTCCCCGGCCACGAGGGCGCCGGGGAGGTCGTCGACGTCGGCGACGGCGTCACCGGCCTGGCGGCGGGCGACCGGGTGCTGATGTGCTGGCTGCCCGCCTGCGGCAGCTGTCCGTCCTGCAAACGCGGCCAGACCCACCTCTGCCTGGCCGGGTTCATGAACGCCGGCACGCCCAACTTCCGGCGCCCCGGCGGGGACGTCTTCGGGTTCGCCGGCACCGGCACCTTCGCCGAGGAGGTCGTGGTCGCCGCCAACTGCGCGGTCCCCATCCCGGACGACGTCCCGTACGAGATCGCCGCGCTGATCGGCTGCGGCGTCACCACCGGGCTCGGCGCGGCCCTCAACACGGCGCGGGTGGCGCCCGGTTCCTCGGTCGCGGTCATCGGCTGCGGCGGCGTCGGGATCTCCGTCATCCAGGGCGCGCGGGTCTGCGGCGCGGCCCGGATCGTCGCCGTCGACCCGGTGCCCGCCCGGCGCGAGGCGGCCCTGCGCTTCGGCGCCACCGACGCCGTCGCCCCGGAGGAACTCGACGGCGCCAAGGCCGAGATCACCGGCGGCGAGGGCTTCGACTACGTCTTCGAGGTGGTCGGCAGGTCCGCCACCGCCCGCACCGCGTACGAGACGACCCGGCGCGGCGGCACCCTGTGCGTGGTCGGCGCCGGCGCCATGGACGACACCTTCCAGGTCAACATGTTCGAGCTGTTCTTCGACGAGAAGCGGATCCTGCCGTCCCTCTACGGCGGCGGGGACGTCCTGCGCTCCTACGAGCGGGCCATCGCCCTGTGGCGGGCCGGCCGGATCGACCTCGAAGGGCTGATCACCCACCGCGTCCGGCTCCCGGAGATCAACGACGCCCTCGACCAGATGCGGTCCGGGACGGCACTGCGCACCTGCATAGAGATCTGACCGGCGGACAACGGGACGGAGAGCCGCCCCACCGAGACCGAGAGGCCGCACGAAGACCAAGAGCCGCCACACCAAGACCGAGGACCGCACGAAGACCGAGAGGACGGGAACGCCAGATGGCACAGCCACTTGAGGGCCTGACCGCGATCGTCACCGGGGCCGGCCGCGGACTGGGCCGCGCCGAGGCCCTCGAACTCGCCCGGCTCGGCGCGCGGGTCGTGGTCAACGACTACGGGCAATCGGGCCGCGATGGATCGGGCGCCGCCTCCGCGGGCCCCGCGGAGGACGTCGCCGCCGAGATCCGCGCGGCGGGCGGCACGGCGGTGGCCCACGTCGGTGACGTCGCCGACCACCAACAGGCCGGCGAACTCGTCCAGTTGGCGATCGACACCTACGGCCGGCTCGACGTCCTCGTCAACAACGCGGGCATCCTCCGGGACCGGATGGTGTTCTCGATGACCGAGGACGAATGGGACACGGTCATCCGGGTGCACCTCAAGGGCCACTTCAACACCACCCGCTTCGCCGCGGCCCACTGGCGCGAGCGGTCCAAGGCGGCCGGCGGCCCGGTGCACGGCAGGATCATCAACACCTCCTCGGAGGCGTTCCTCGCCGGCTCGGCCGGCCAGCCCAACTACGCCGCCGCCAAGGGGGGCATCGTCGGCCTCACCACCTCCACGGCGCTGGCGCTGGCCAAATACGGCGTGACCGCCAACGCGATCTGCCCACGCGCCCGCACCCGGATGACCGAGGACGTCTTCGCCGGCTTCGGGGTACCGTCCGGCGGCCGGCTCGACCCGCTGGCCCCCGAGCACGTCGCACCGCTCGTCGGCTACCTGGCTTCACCGGCCGCGGCCCGGGTCAACGGCCAGCTGCTGGTCGTCCACGGCGGCATGGTCGCGATCGCCGAACGCCCCCGGATCGCCGCCAAGTTCGACACCGCGAAGGAGGCCTTCACCTTCGAGGAGCTGGACGAGCTGCTGACGCCCCACTACGCACAGCGCCCGCCGCACGAGACGTTCGCGGCGGGCGAGGTGCTGGCTCTCAAACACGGCTCCTGAGGGCACGGCTTCTGGAGCGCGGCTCTCCAGGCGCGCGTCCCGAGGCGTGGCCCCGGATCCCCTGGGACTTACGCGCCCTGCGGCTGCTTGTCCCGGCGGTGCCGGCCGTGCGCGGTGGAGTCGGACTCCTCCGCGGCGGCCGGGCCACGGTGCCTGCCGGAGCTTGCAGCCGCGGCGGCCTGGGCGGATGCCTCCTGGGGGCGCGCCTGGGTCGTGTCGGTTCGGGCTTCGGACATGGAAAGAGTCACTCCGTCGGATCGCTTGCTGCTGTACGCGTCGGGACCCCGCCCGACCGCCGTGGGGTCGTACCCCGAGCGGCGTGATCGGTGGCCGGTCAACCGGCTGCGTAGCCCCCACCCGAAAGTTTAACGGGGTGGGAAATCACGCTCCACCGGGCCTAGCGGGCCCCGAGGGGCGCCTGTTGCAGCGGAACTGGCCTGCACATATGGGGATGTGAGAGGGCGCGCCGCGGTTCCGCGTGGGCGGCCTTCGGTTGTGCAGATGATGTGGAGTGGTTGGTGGCATCCCCTGCATCCGGGACAATCCCCCCGCCGCGCACGTCCGCCGCATCCGCCCTCGCCCGTACGGACCCCACCGGCCCCACGGGCCCCACCGGACCTGCCGGCCGCACCGGACCCGCTCGCTCCACCGATCCCACCGGCCTGCCTCGCCCCACCGACCCCATCGTCCCGCCTCGCTCCACCGATCCCACTGACCCCACCGAGCTCACCGAGCCCACCGATCCCACCGGCATCCTGGGCTCCACCGGCTCCAGCGGTATGGCCATCCGCGCCAGCCCGCACGGCTCGACGTCCGTCGCACACGGCAGCAGCAGTTCGCCGTCGGCCGTCCACAGCCCGGTCCCCGCCAGCCATCCCTCCGGTACGGGCAGTTGCCGCAGCCGCCGGCCCCAGGGGCGCCAGATCCCCAGCCGGGTGCCGTGCGCCGCGTCCACCCGGAACGCCACCGCGCAGCTCTCCGGCGCCAGCATCTGCCCGGGCTGCACGGCGAACGGCGTCACCGCGGCATCGGCCGGCCGCAGGCACTCCGGGAACCGCACCGGCAACCTGCTGCCCAGCACGCCCCAGCCCAGCCGGTCGTGGCCCGGCGCGTCCGAGCGGACCAGCAGCAGCCCGCTGTCCGGATCGGCCAGCAGCAGCCGGTCGTTGCTCTCCTCGGTGATCTGCAGCAGCAGCCCGGTCTCGCCGCCCCGCTCCAGGTCGACCAGCACGGTCTTCGTCCGGCCGGCCAGCTCCCGGTCCAGGGCCAGCAGCCGCCCGCCGCGGTCCAGCCACGCGCCGCCCGTACAGCGCCCGGGAATCTCCGCGACCCGCTCGGGCCCGCCCGCGTCGCCGGGCACCCGCCACAGCGCGGTGTGCCCGAACGCGGGGGCCAGGGCGTACGCGTCGGTGCCGCCCGGTGTCGGCGGCAGCAGCGTCAGTTCCTCCGCTTCCACGGTGCCCAGCAGGAGTTCACCGGTCCCGGGGCCGGTCGGGTAGAGCAGCGAGAGGGCGAAGCGGTCGGCGGCCCGGCGCAGGATCAGCACCCGGCCGTCCGCGAGCGGCAGCAGTTCGCTGTCCGGCTCCTCGGGCTGGCTGCCGGGCAGCGGCACCGCGTACGGCTCCGGGCCGCTCAGCGTCCAGCGCTCCGGGAACCAGCTCCGGTCGGCGTCGTCGTGCCGGGCGAGCCGGGCGGCGTACGAGCCGTCGGCGGCGATCGTCAGGGCCGCGCGGTGCGGGCGGGGCGGCGCCGCGGCGTCCTCAGTGGCGCAGATCGTCATGAAGTGGTCACCTCCAGTCGGCAGACCGAAGCTAGTTTTCGCACTTCCGGCCGATCAACGAGAGTTGCGGCACTTCACGCATAAGGGTGGCGGATGTCCGGTTCGCCGGTGCCGGATGGGGCGGTTGTGCTTCACGCTTCAACGGTGAGCTCACTCAGGCAGACCTGACTTCGTCGGCGGAGCAGCGACCACGGCGCCGGAGCGAAGCCGTACGTCGACGACGGGACCCGGTACCTCGGCCTCGGCGTCACCGCGACCGCGTCCTGGACGACCGCGCGGCTTCCTCGTCATATGACCTCCCGCCTGCGCCCGCGCGCGGGCGCAGGCGGTGCGGGTTCCCGCCCGGGAGGTAACCTTCCACCCGTGCCCGTACTGTCTGAAGTCCTCACCGCGCTCGACGCCCTCTGGCCCCCCGAGCGGGCCGAAGGGTGGGACGCCGTCGGTACGGTCTGCGGAGACCCGGACGCCGAGGTCCGCCGCGTGCTGTTCGCCGTCGATCCCGTCCAGGAGATCGCCGACGAGGCGGTACGGCTCGGCGCCGACCTGCTCGTCACCCACCACCCGCTCTACCTGCGCGGGACGACGACGGTCGCGGCCTCGACGTTCAAGGGCAAGGTCGTGCACACGCTCATCAAGCACGACATCGCCCTGCACGTCGCGCACACCAACGCCGACACCGCCGACCCCGGCGTCTCCGACGCCCTGGCGGGCGCCCTGGACCTGCGCGTCCTCGGCCCCCTGGTGCCGGACCCGAGCGACCCGGCGGGCCGCCGCGGCCTGGGCCGGATCTGCGAGCTGACGCACCCGATGACCCTGGCCGAGTTCGCCTCGTACGCGGCCGCGCACCTGCCGGCCACCGCGCAGGGCATCCGGGCGGCCGGCGACCCGGACCGCGAGATCCGCACCGTCGCGGTCTCCGGCGGCTCCGGCGACAGCCTCTTCGACGACGTCCGGGCGGCCGGTGTGGATGCCTTCCTCACCGCCGACCTGCGCCATCACCCGGCGTCCGAGGCCACCCAGACCACCGGACGGACCAGCCCGCCGGCGCTGCTCGACGCGGCCCACTGGGCCACCGAATGGCCGTGGTGCGAGCAGGCCGCGGCCCAGCTCGACGCGGTCTCCGACCGGCACGACTGGGGACTGCGCACGCACGTCTCCCGTACGGTCACCGACCCCTGGACCGCCCACGCGGCGTCCACCCCGATCTTCACCCCGACGCACACCACAGGAGCCCCCCGCTGAACGCCGCGCCCGCCGACCAGATCCGCCTCCTCGACGTCCAGGCCCTCGACGTCCGGCTCACCCAGCTCGCGCACCGGCTCAAGAACCTCCCCGAGCTGGCCGAGCTGCAGACCCTGGAGGCCGACCTCACCCAGCAGCGCGACCTGCTCGTCGCCGCGCAGACCGAGGAGAGCGACACCAGCCGCGAGCAGACCAAGGCCGAGCAGGACGTGGACCAGGTGCGCCAGCGCGCCGCCCGCGACCAGAAGCGGCTGGACTCCGGCGCCGTCACCTCCCCCAAGGACCTGGAGAACCTCCAGCACGAGATCGCCTCGCTCGCCAAGCGCCAGGGCGACCTGGAGGACGTCGTCCTGGAGGTCATGGAGCGCCGCGAGGCCGCCCAGGAGCGGGTCGCCGAGCTGACCTCCCGGGTCGAGGCCATCCAGGCCAAGGTCGACGACGCCGTCGCCCGCCGCAACGCCGCCAGCAGCGAGATCGACGCCGAGGCCGCCGCGGTCACCAAGGAGCGCGAGCTGACCGTCGCCGACATCCCGGCCGACCTGCTGAAGCTCTACGACCGCATCCGCGCCAAGGAGGGCGGCGTCGGCGCGGCCCGCCTCTACCAGCGCCGCTGCGAGGGCTGCCGCCTGGAGCTGAACATCACCGAGCTGAACGACGTCCGGGCGGCCGCCCGCGACGCCGTCGTGCGCTGCGAGAACTGCGGCCGGATCCTGGTCCGCACGCCGGACTCGGGCCTGTAGGCCGTGCCGCGCACGCTGATCGTCGAGGCGGACGGCGGGTCCCGGGGCAACCCGGGGCCGGCCGGCTACGGCGCGGTCGTCCTCGACCCGGAAACGGGCGAGGCGCTCGCCGAGGCCGCCGAGTTCATCGGCACCGCGACCAACAACGTCGCCGAGTACAAGGGCCTGGTGGCCGGGCTGCGGGCCGCGCACGCGCTGGACCCGGAGGCCCGTATCCAGGTCCGGATGGACTCCAAGCTGGTCGTGGAGCAGATGTCCGGGCGCTGGCAGATCAAGCACCCGGACATGAAGCCGCTGGCCGCCGAGGCCAGGTCGGTCTTCCCGGCCGACCGGGTCAGCTACGAGTGGATCCCGCGCGCCAAGAACAAGCACGCCGACCGGCTCGCCAACGAGGCGATGGACGCCGGGAAGATCGGCAAGCAGTGGGAGCCGCGGGACTCCCGGGCGGCGCTGGCCACCGCCACCGCACCCGCCCGCAGCGCCGCCGCCCGGGCCGCCGACGAGGCCGCCGAACGCGCGGAGCAGGCCGCGGCCCCCGAGGCGGCGGCCGCCCCGCCGGTCGGCTGGGGCGCCCCGGACCTCGGCGTCCCCGCCACGTTCGTCCTGCTGCGGCACGGCGAGACGGCGCTGACGCCCGAGAAGCGGTTCTCCGGCAGCGGCGGCACCGACCCCGAACTCTCCGCCGTTGGCCACCGCCAGGCCGAGGCCACCGCGGCCGCGCTGGCCGCCCGCGGCACGATCCAGGCCGTGGTCAGTTCACCGCTGCGGCGCTGCCGGGAGACCGCCCAGGCGGTCGCCGACCGGCTGGGCCTGGAGGTACGGGTCGAAGAGGGTCTGCGCGAGACCGACTTCGGGGCCTGGGAGGGGCTGACCTTCGCCGAGGTGCGCGAGCGCCACCCCGAGGACCTCGACGCCTGGCTGCACTCCTCGAAGGCGGCGCCCACCGGGGGCGGCGAGTCCTTCGCGTCGGTCGCCCGCCGGGTCGCGGTCACCCGCGACAAGCTGCTGGCCCGGTACGCGGGCAAGACGGTCCTGCTGGTCACCCACGTCACGCCGATCAAGACCCTGGTCCGGCTGGCGCTGGGCGCCCCGCCGGAGTCGTTGTTCCGGATGGAACTCTCCGCCGCCTCGCTGTCCGCGGTCGCGTACTACTCCGACGGCAACGCCTCCCTGCGGCTGCTGAACGAGACGTCGCACCTGCGTTGAACGAGACGTCGCACCTGCGTTGAGCGGGCGTCGCACCTGCGTTGAGCGGGACGTCGCAGGTGTGTTGAGGGGGACGTCGTACCTGCGTTGAGCGAGGCGTCGGACCCGCGCTGAGAGGGGCCGGGCGGTCCTGAGGGTCAGTCGCGGAGTGCCGCCGCCTCGTGGGCCAGCCGCTCGACGCGCGACCAGTCCTTGGCGGCCAGCGCGTCGGCCGGCAGCATCCACGTCCCGCCCACGCAGCCGACGTTGGGCAGCGCGAGGTACCCGGGCGCGGACGCCAGGGTGATCCCGCCGGTCGGGCAGAAACGGGCCTGCGGCAGCGGGGCGGCCAGCGACGTCAGATAGGCCGTCCCGCCCGCCGCCTCCGCCGGGAAGAACTTCAGCTCGGTGACGCCCTCGTCCAGCAGGGTCACCACCTCCGAGGCCGTCGAGACACCCGGCAGGAAGGGCAGACCGGAGTCCCGCAGCGCGCCCAGCAGCCGCGGCGACCAGCCGGGGCTGACCAGGAAACGGGCGCCGGCCGCGCGGGCCGCGGCGACCTGGCCGGGGTCGAGCAGCGTGCCCGCGCCGACCACCGCGTCCGGGACCTCGTCGGCGATCGCCCGGATGGCGTCCAGCGCGGCGGGCGTCCGCAGGGTCACCTCGATCGCCGGCAGCCCACCGGCGACCAGCGCCCGGGCGAGCGGTACCGCGTCGGCGGCCTCGTCCAGCGCGACGACCGGGATGACCGGGGCGAGCCCGAGGACCGACGGGACCGAGAGACCGGGGGCGGACGCGGGGCCAGGGGCGGAAGCGGGGGAGGAGGCGGCGCTAGTCACGCCGCCCATACTGCGCGCCGCACCCACTCTGCGCAACGACCGTTGCACAGGGTGCAATGCACTGCCTCGGTGCCGGTCCTGGGCCCTAGAGCTCCGTGACGATCACATCGAGCGCCCACGGCTTGCCGCCCTTCGCCGGGGCCTGGGCCTCCACCGCGTAACCCAGGTCGCCCAGGGCCTCGACCAGCTCCGCCGGGCCCTGCGGCGTACGGCCCGCCGACAGCAGGTCGCGGACCAGCCGGCCCTTGGTCGCCTTGTTGAAGTGGCTGACGACCGTGCGCTTCTCCACGCCGTTCACGGTCTTCGACTGGAGCACCCGCACCGTCGCGGTCCGCCCGGCCACCTCGCCCTTGGGCTTCCACGCCGTCGCGTACGCCGCCGACCGCAGGTCCAGCACCAGGCCGGTCCCGGCCGCCGCAGGCAGGACCTCCGCCATCGGCGCCCGCCAGTACGCGCCGAGCGCGCCGAGCCCCGGCAGCTTCACGCCCATCGAGCAGCGGTACGACGGGATCCGGTCGGTGATGCGGACGGCGCCCCACAGCCCGGAGAAGACCAGCAGCGACCGCTCGGCCGCTTTCCGGGCCGGTCCGTCCAGGGACGCGAGGCCGAGCGCGTCGTAGAGCACGCCGGTGTAGATCTCGCCGGCCGGCCGCGTCCCGGCCGTCCGCAGCCCCGCGTTCTTGGCGATCTCGCCCTTGAGGCCGTCGCTGAGCCCGAGCACCTCCTGGGCCTTGGTCTCGTCCGCCGCGCACAGTTCGGTGAGCTCGCCGAGGACCGCCTCACGCGCGGCGGTCAGCCCGGGCAGCGACAGCGCGCCGGTGTCCAGCGGCGCCCCGGCCGCTCCCGGGGCCTTGCCTTCGGACGGCGGCAACAGCACGAGCACGGTGTTCTCCTTCACGGCGGTACGGGCGGGGGTGCGGCCCCCGGAAAGCGTATGGCCTGCGACGCCCGCCCCGGGAACCGCGGCCCGCCCCGGGGACCGCGGCCCACCCCGAGCCGCGCCTTCCGGACGCGCCAGGCGCGCTCCCTGGCCCGATCACAACGGCGCGCCACCCGTGCCGGGCGCGCTCCCCGCCCCGGTCGCCCCGCGCGCCACCCGCGCCATCCGGTCATACGCTCGGTTCCATGCCCCGTCGCCATATGCATGTGACCGACGCAGCCGAGGATCCGCTGCGCGCCGCGCTGCGGGAGCTGCGGATCGATCTGGAGGTCCCGGACCACTTCCCGCCGACGGCCCAGGCCGAGGCGGACAGCGCGGCCCGGGCCCCGCGGATCCCGGCCGCCGACGGCGCGGTGGCGACCGAGCACGCCTTGGACGACGCCACCGACCTGCCCCTCTTCACCATCGACCCGCCCGGTTCCCGCGACCTCGACCAGGCGATGTTCCTCTCCTCCCGCCCCGGTGGGGGCTTCCGCATCCACTACGCCATCGCCGATGTCGCCTCCTTCGTGACGCCGGGCGGTGCGCTGGACGCCGAGGCCCACCACCGGGTGACCACGCTGTACTTCCCGGACGAGCGGATCCCGCTCTACCCGTACGCGCTGAGCGAGGGCGCCGCCAGCCTGCTGCCCGACCAGGACCGCCCGGCCGTCCTCTGGCAGCTCGACCTCGACCCCGAGGGCGTCCTGGTCGCCGCCTCCGTCCGCCGCGCCCTGGTCCGCTCCCGTGCCCGCCTCGACTACGCGGGTGTCCAGCGGGCCATCGACGAGGGGACGGCCGAGGAGCCGCTCGACCTGCTCCGGGAGATCGGCCTGCTGCGCGAGGAGCTGGAGGTCGCCCGGGGCGCGATCTCGCTGCACGTCCCCGAGCAGGAGATCGTCCAACGGAACGGCCGCTACCACCTGGAGTACCGCGCGCCCCTGCCGGCGTACGGCTGGAACGCGCAGATCTCCCTGCTCACCGGAATGGCCGCGGCCGAACTGATGCTGGCCTCCGGCACCGGCATCCTGCGGACCCTGCCCACCGCCCCGGACGGCTCGGTGGCCCGGCTGCGGCTGACCGCCCGGGCGCTCGGCGTCGACTGGCCGCATCACACCTCGTACTCCGCGCTGATCCGCGGTCTGGACCCGCACTGCGCCTCGCACGCCGCGTTCCTCCAGGAGTGCACGGCCCTGCTGCGCGGCGCCGGCTACACCGTCTTCGACGGCGCCCCGCCCAGCGCCTCCGAAGCGCTGCACTCGGCCGTCGCCGCACCGTACGCGCACGCCACCGCACCGCTGCGCCGGCTCGTCGACCGCTACACCTCCGAGCTGTGCCTGGCCGCCTCCGCCGGTCACGAGCCGGCGGACTGGGTGCGCAGCGCGCTGCCCGCGCTGCCGCGCGAGATGGAGACCGGCGCCCAGCGCGCCAACCAGGTCGAGCGGGCCTGCGTCGACCTCGTCGAGGCCGCGCTGCTGCGCGACCGGGTCGGCGAGACCTTCGAGGCCCTGGTCGTCGACATCCAGGAGAAGGACCCCACCCGGGGCACCGTCCACCTCTACGAGCCGGCCGTCATCGGCTCCGTCGAGGCCGCCCCGGAGGGCCCCGCGCTGCCCCTCGGCCAGCGCATCCAGGTCCGCCTCGCCGAGGCCGAACCGGGCCTCGAACCGGTCCGCTTCACGCCGGTGTGAGGCCGTGGCGACGCCGGTCCCGGTCGTCGGTCCCGGTCCCGGCCCCGGACCCGCGCGCTGCCGCTACGCGGCGTCCGCGGTCAGCCCGTCCGCCGCAGGCGTCCGTTCGTCCGCCGCCACCCTCGCCGCCCGTACGGCCGCCATCGCGCCCCGTGCGTCGTCGGCATGGAACCGCACCGTCCGCACCTCGTCGCGGCGCCCCGAGAGCCGTACCGCGACGACCGGCGCGGTCAGCTCGACGGTCACCGACGTCTGCCCGCCCACGGCCAGCGACCACACCCCGCTACCCCCGCCGCCCTTCCCGTCCCCGGAGTCCATGCCCTTTCCGGAGCCCTTGCCCTTTCCGGAGCCCTCGCCGTCCTTGTCGGCCTTGCCGTCGTGGGAGAAGCGGAGGTCGTACCGGACGGAGGCGATCCGGTCCAGCGGGATGCGGATCTCCCGCCGCGCGCCGTCCCGGAGCAGCAGGTGGTCCGTGCCGAGCACATGGGGCCGGGTGACCGCGGCCGCCTGGAAGCCCAGCAGCATCAGCACCGTGTAGACGTCGACGACCAGCATCACCACCCGCGCCACCGGAACGTCGGCGAGCATCGCATGCACCCCGGCCGTCTCCACCACGCACACGAACGTCAGCCCGTAGACGAGCGCCGACTGCGCCGCCGCGTACGGCAGGGCCCGCTCGCCCGCCGCCACCCCGAACCGCCGCCGCGCCACCCACCACACCAGACTCGCCAGCCACCGCCCCTCATGCGCCAGCAGCCGCCGCACCCTCCCGTGCCGCCGCTTCACCGGGCACGCTCCGCGACCAGCCGGATCGCCCGGCGCATGACCTCGGCCTGCGCGGGCGGGAAGTGCGCGTAGTACGCCGCCATGAATCCGCCGTCCGTCTCCCGGCCCGCATCGGCCGCGCGCGCCCAGTGCTCGCCGCTGACCTCGGCGACCACGGTGTCCGGAATGCAGTCGGCGAGCGCCCGCGCGACCCGTTCCACCCGCGGATCGTCCGCCGCGGCCTCCGCCAGCTCGTCGAGCAGCCCGTACACCTCGTACGCCCGCTCCATCGCCCCCGGCGCCGCGGCGAAGTCCCCGAGCAGGCCGGCGACCCGCTCGCCCGCCCCGTCGCCCGCCGACTCCAGCAGCGCCAGCACCTCCCGTTCCTTCGCCGCCACCGCGGGCTCGGGACCGGGGAGCGTGGCCGAGGTGCGGGCCATCTCCCGGAACATCGCGGCCAGTTCGTCCGACACCGGCCCCTCCGCGGGCAGCCCGCCGTGCTCCTCCGCCTGCTGCCGCAGCGCGGCCAGCCGGGCCCGCCGCGCCCGGATCTCCGCCTCCTGGCGCGCCAGGTCGGCGTCCAGTTCGGTCAGCACCTCGTGCAGCTCGCGCCCGGAGTCGTCGGCGAGGACGTCCCGGACCTCCTCCAGCCCGAGTCCCAGCTCCGTCAGCCGGCGCAGCCGGGCGAGCGCGACCGCGTCCCGCAGCCCGTACTCCCGGTAGCCGTTGGCCCGGCGTTCCGGCTCGGGCAGCAGTCCGAGCTGGTGGTAGTGGCGGACGGCACGGGTACTGACGCCGACGAGACCTGCGAGCTCACCGATTCTCATGCCGCCAGTAGAAACGTTGCCGCTGCGACAAGGTCAAGCGCGGCCCGGGGCTCCGAGGGCGGGACGCGATGCCGGGACGCGGGGCCGGTTCCGCGCCGGGTAGCATGGTCGCCACGGCGGACGAGCCGGCCGGACGGCCGCGTGGGGATCGGCAACGACCCTCCCGAGGAACGTCCGGGCTCCACAGGGCAGGGTGGTGGGTAACACCCACCCGGGGTGACCCGCGGGACAGTGCCACAGAAAGCAAACCGCCGGAGGCTTCGGCCTCCGGTAAGGGTGAAACGGTGGTGTAAGAGACCACCAGCCTCCGAGGTGACTCGGAGGGCTAGGTAAACCCCACCCGGAGCAAGGTCAAGAGGGGGCATCGGCGATGCCCCTGCGCGGACGACCGAGGGCTGCCCGCCCGAGTCCGCGGGTAGACCGCACGAGGCTGTCGGCAACGGCAGCCCTAGATGGATGGCCGTCTCCCCCCGGCCCGCAAGGACCGGGGGCGACAGAACCCGGCGTACAGGCCGACTCGTCCGCCGCCTGTGGTCCTTCCGGCCGGCATGCGGCTGCAGCCGTCTGCCGTCCGTCTGCGCTCGTCCGGGTTCCCGCCGGGGTTTCCGCCCGGGCGACCGCGCCCCGGCGCCACCCCCGCGCGTGCGGCGGTGCGAACGGCTTCTCGGTTCGGGATCGCTCGTGGTGAAAACCCCTCAGGCGTGCGGGTGTGGACCAGCTCTCACATGGGTAACACGCCTTTCCCGTATGGGTGTTGCGGCGGGGGGCCGTGACTTCTGAGCGTGGGGAGAGCCGGATGTCCGACCTGGCGACCGTATCGGCGGAGATCGCGCCTTACCTGACCATGGCGGCGAACAGCCTCGGTACGTCCGTGATCAGCGCTGCCCAGCAGCGGATCGCCGAGCGCACCGTGACGGCCGGGGAGGGGTTCTTCCGCCGGCTGCTGCGCCGCGGGGACGGGGCGGACGGGGATCCGGTCGGCGACGGTGGCCGGCTGGTCCTCGACCGGGAGCGGGCGGACGACCTCGACGGGCAGTTGGCGGCCCTCGGTGATGACGAGCGGCGGGTGCTGGCGGAGGCGGTGGGTGCCTGGCTGGCGGGGCCCGCCGACCGGCGGGACGGGTCCCAGCTGCTGCGGCAGATCGACCGGCTCGCCGGGGCCGCGGGCGGCCGTACCGTCCACCACCACGTCACCGCGACCGGCCAGGGATCGATCGCGGCCGGCGAGATCCACGGCGACATCCACATGGGAGGCAGCGCGGACACCCGGAACGGTTCATGAGCCGGCCGGCGGGCAGCGGCGACGTCCACCACAGCGCGACCTCGCACGGCGATCACTCCATCGCGGCCCACGACATCAGGAACATCTTCATCAAGTGGGTGATGCACCCCAGCGCCCGCTGGCTGCCACTGCTGCTGGCCTGCGCCGCCGTGGTGATCGCCGGCACCGACTGGCCGGACGGGCCGGCCCGCCAGTACACCCTCTGGGGCCTGCTCACCGGTCTGTCGGTGCTCACCGCCGCGGCCCGCGTCCTCGACCGCAGCCCGCGCGACGCCCGGCTGGCCGGCGTGCTGTCCCTGGTCTCCGTACTGGCCACGGTCGGCGGCTGGCTGGCCTTCCAGAGCGTCCGGACGCACGGCGAGATCGATGTGACCGGGCAGGTCCGTGCGGAGGGCAGCCAGCCGCTGGACGACGCCGCGCACCGCACGCTCACCCTCCGGCTCGACGCCCGCGCCCTGGCGGAGCCGCGGAACGCGCTGCGGCTGACGCTGGCCATCACCGACCACGACCCGGCCGGCCCGACCTGCCTGCCGGACACCCGCGCCACGCTCTCGCTGCTCACCGCGGGGACCGCGGACCGCACCGCGGACCTCCGGCCCGGCGGCACCGCCGACTTCGCCCTGGGAGCCCGGACCACGACGGTGACGATCGGCGTCCGGCTGCACACCGGCCGCGGCTGCCGGATGGACGTACGGACCACCGGCGCGGTGTTGCATGACCAGTGACGCACCGTCAGGTCAGCCGCGGTGCCCTACGGACCTCAGGGAGTGACGCGGATCCCGTAAGAAGCAGATGCGCGCCGGAAGCAGAACCGTCGGAACGGGGGAGACCGATGAGAATCACCCGAGCATGGAGAATCACCCGAGCGTTGAGCACCACCCGAGCGTCGAGAACCGCACGGCCCATGAGCACGGACCGCCCCGCGAGCACGGACCGCCCCGCGAGCACCGCCCGACCCACGAGCGCCGCGCGACCGCTGAAGGCCCGTCGCGCCAAGGCCTTCCCGGGGCCGGCGGTGCTCGCGCTCACCGCGCTCGTGGCGACCGCCTGCGGCTCCTCGGAGCCGCCCTCGCTGTTCGCGGGCGGCAAGGTGTCGGTCGGCGCCAAGAACGACCAGCCCGGCACGGGCGTCGTCCACACCTACAAGTTCTCCGGCTTCGACATCACCGTCGCCCAGCAGATCCTCAAGGCGGTCGGCGCCGAGCCGGACTTCGGGATCGTGCCGTCGGAGGACCGCAGCGCGGTGCTCACCGAGAAGAAGAAGGACCTGGTCGTCGCGACCTTCTCGATCACCGTCGACCGGATGAAGACGCTGGACTTCGCGGGCCCGTACGCGTCCACGTACCAGGGGATCATGGTCCGCAAGAACGACAAGCGGATCCGCAAGCCCGAGGACCTCTTCGGCAAGCGCGTCTGCACCTGGCCCGGGACGACGTCCGCCACCACCCTGGAGGGGCCGGAGTACTCCCGGATCGCGGTCTACGAGCGGCCGGACGCGTCGAGTTGCCTCACCGACCTCAAGGTCAAGAAGGTGGCCGACGCGGTCTCGACCGACCAGATGATCCTGTACGGCTTCACGCAGGAGAACCCGGACCTCAAGGTCGTCCCGGACATCACCTACGGCTCCGTCAACCACTACGGCATCGCGATGGCCAAGGGGCACCGCAAGGACTGCCTGCGGCTGCGCGACGCGCTGCGGGACTACGTCAACAGCAACAACTGGAGCCACGACTTCTCGACGTCGCTGTGGGCCGCGACGAAGGCCGACCCGACCTGGGAAACCGACTACAAGCCGCGCACCGAGACCATCGACGCCCTGTCCTGCCGGGACCGCCCGCGCACCTGAGGGACCACCTCGCGGCAGCGGTCAGCCCTCCTCGGGCCCGCCGTTCCGTGCGTACCGGAGCAGGACGACGCCGTTGCCGAAGGTACGGGTTCCGGTGAGCCGGAGGCGGGTCCGGGTGTCCGTGTCGGGGAAGAGCGGGGTGCCGCGGCCGATGAGGACCGGATGGACGCAGAGGTGGTACTCGTCGACCAGGTCGAGCCGCAGGAAGGACGCGGCGAGGTGCGCGCCGCTGAGTGCCAGGTCCCCGCCCGGCCGAGCCGTCAGCTCCCTGATCCGCTCGACCGTGACCTCCCGCAGGATCGTGGTGTTCCAGTCGGCCCGCTCCAGGGTCCGGGAGAACACGAACTTGGGCATCTCCCGCCAGATCCCGGCGAACTCGGCCATCGGCCCGCCGGCGTCCGGACCGGCGTCGGCGGTCGGCCAGAAACCGGCCATCAGCTCATGGGTGACGCGGCCGGTCAGGAAGCCGCCCATGGTCCGGATCCGGTCGTTGAAGTACTGGTGCACCTCGTCGTCCACGAGGTGCCAGTCGATGTCGTGGTCCGGCCCCTCGATGAAGCCGTCGAGCGACATCGACATCATCAGGACGATCTTTCGCATGGCGGTCCTCCCGGGCGGCACCCTACGCCCGCCCGGCGGGAGGGGGATCCGACTCGCGTCCCGTGCCACCCGAGTGGGCCCCGCCCGCCGCCCCTCACTCGACATGCGGACGTGGCGTGATCGGGTCGATACTTTGTGCTATGAATGAACGATTTGTACCCATTCCAGGCAGTGAGCGGGCCGCCGCACCCAAGGCGCGCCCCGCCGGTTCCCTCGACGGTTCCACGCCCGTGCACGCCACGATCATGCTGCGCCGCCGGGCCGAGGTCCCCCGGGACCTGATCACCGGGCCGGACACCATCTCGCAGGCCGAGCTGGCGCAGCGGTACGGCGCCGACCAGGCCGACGCCGACCGCGTGCGCGAGGTGCTGGGCCGCCACGGCGTCGACGTGAACGAGGTCGACCTGGCGTCCCGGCGCATGAAGGTGTCCGGCACCGCGGACCGGATGGCCGCCGCGTTCGGGACCCGGCTGACCCGGGTGGCCAGCCCCGATCCCACCCACGGCGAGCTCGTCGAGCACCGGCACCGCGAGGGCCCGCTGCAGCTGCCCGCCGAGCTGGACGGCGTGGTCGTGGCGGTGCTCGGTCTGGACGACCGCCCGCAGGCGCGCCCTCACATCCGGCACGCGCGGGCCCGGGCCCGCCAGACCTCGTACAAGCCCTCGCAGCTGGCCGGCGTGTACCAGTTCCCGCCGGACACCGACGGCAGCGGCCAGACGCTGGCGATCATCGAACTCGGCGGCGGGGTCGACCAGCGCGAGCTGGCGGAGTACTTCCGGTCCCTCGGGCTGCCGAAGATGCCCAAGGTGACGGCGGTCAGCGTCGGCACCGCCCGGAACCAGCCGGGCGGCGACCCGCAGGGCGCCGACGGCGAGGTGCTGCTGGACATCGAGGTCGCCGGTGCGCTGGCGCCCGGTGCCGAGCAGAAGGTGTACTTCGCGCACAACACCGACCAGGGCTTCGTCAACGCGGTGACCCAGGCCGTCCACGACACCCCGACCCCGGCCGCGCTGAGCATCAGCTGGGGCGCCGCGGAGCCGTTCTGGACCGACCAGGCCCGCGCGGTGTTCGACGAGGCGCTGGCGGACGCGGCGGCGCTGGGCGTGACGGTGTGTGCCGCGGCCGGCGACGACGGCAGCCGGGACGGTGTCCCCGACGGCCGCCCGCACGCCGACTTCCCGGCCTCCAGCCCGCACGCCCTGGCCTGCGGCGGCACCCGCCTGGACGCCGACCCGGACTCCGGTCTGGTGCGCAGCGAAGTGGTGTGGGGCGGCGACGGCGGGGGCGCCACCGGTGGCGGCGTCAGCGAGGCGTTCCCGCTGCCGTCCTGGCAGACCACGGCCGGTGTGCCGCACAACGGCAGCGGCCCGGGCCGCGGCCTGCCGGACGTCTCCGCCGTCGCCGACCCGGCCACCGGCTACGAGGTGCTGGTGGACGGCCACCGCTCGGTGGTCGGCGGCACCAGTGCCGTGGCCCCGCTGTGGGCGGCGCTGACCTGCCGGCTGGTCGAGGCGCTCGGCCGCCCGCTCGGCATGCTGCACCCGCTGCTGTACGCCGGTGCCACCCCCGGACACACCGCCCGCGGCTTCCGTGACGTCACCGTCGGCACCAACGGTGACTTCGAGGCCGGCCCCGGCTGGGACGCCTGTACCGGCCTGGGCGTCCCGAACGGCACCGAACTCCTCGCCTCCCTGCGGGAGATGGTGCCCCGCTGAGCTCCTGGGCAGCCGGCCCGCCGGGTGTGCACGACCGCACCCGGCGGGCCCTCGGCGGATGGCCCGAACGCGCGGGGGAGCGGTCCCGCGGCCGGTACCCTCGGGGGGAATTTTCTCGAATGGGTGTGCGGAACGGGTGTACGGGTGGGGGCTGCGGTGCTCAAGCACTACTACCGGCTGGTGTATTGGAAGCGGCGGATCAGCCGGTCGCTGGGATGGCGGCGCGGCATGGGCCCGGGCGCCCTGGGGCCGCGCCGGCAGCGGACGCGCACCGGGCGGGCACCCGGGCGCAGCCGCCAACGCCTGTACGGGGCCCGCCCGTTCCTGATCTTCGGTGCCCTGGTCGCGCTCGTCGTGGCGGCCTCGGCGCTGGTCGCCGGCGGCTACGACGACGTCGGCCGGGCGGTGACGACCGGGGTGGCGGACGGGGAGTAGGCCCCGCCCGCCCGTGGGGGACCGCCGGTCAGGACGCCTGTGCCGTGTTGTACAGGTTCTTGGCGTCGTCGCCGAAGTACGGACCGAACATGGTGTTGGGCAGGAACTGGTAGCCGAAGCTGTTCACCGAGGACTGCAGCCCGGTGCCGGTCTTCTCGTCGAACGAGGTGAACCACGGGCCGCCGCTGGAACCGCCGGTCATGTTGCAGGACAGACCGTGGTCGTTGGAGAACAGCGGGTCCTTCATGGTGGTGCCGCTGCAGTAGATCAGCTTGGTGCCGTCGTACGGTGCCGCCGCCGGATAGCCGAAGGTGTACATCGTCTTGTTGTAGCCGGAGTTGAAGGACAGGCCCTGCCCGCCGACGACGTCGGTGAGCTTCTTGCCGTCGAGCGGGGCGACGACCGCCGCGCCGACGTCGTAGTTGATGTCCTCGCTCGCCGTCCACTGCGGGGTGGAGAGCGTCTTGGCGGCCGACCACTTGCCGTACGGGGCCTGGCCGTCGTGGTAGCCGGGCACGAAGACCCAGTTGGTGTGCCAGGCGCCGTCCAGCTTCACGCAGTGCCCGGCGGTGAGCACGGTGCTCTTGTTCGCGCTGGTCACCGCGTCACCGGAGCAGGAGGCGGTGCGTCCCTGGTAGGTGAAGAACACCCGGCCGGCGGTCTTGGTGACCGCGCCGCCACCGGTCCACGGCCCGCCCGGCTGGGCCGCGGCGGTGGGCCGCGGCGCGGGGAGGGACGGCAGCCCGGGGAGCGTCGGCCGTACGGTGAACGGGGCGCTGCGCGGGACCGCGGCGCGGTGCTGCTTCGCCGGTGCGGCGAGGTCGAGCGGGGTGGCGGACCGCATCCGCGCCGCCGTCCAGAAGGCGCCGGCGGTGCGCTGCGGGGTGGCGGAGCGGTGGGAGTCCTGCGGGGTGGCGGCACCGGCCGAACCGGTGGGGAGCAGCAGGGCCAGCAGCGTGCCGGCGGCGGTCAGGGTGCCGAGGGCGGCCCGGGACCCGCGCGCCGGACGCCGCGTCGCTATGCCGTCAACTGCCGTGCGGCCACGCTCGTTTCGTCTCACGCGTAACTCCTTCTGCGGGGGCCGCGCACACCGGGCGCGCGGCCGCGAGTGGGGTCCCCCTGCTCCTTGAGAGCGCGGGGGAGAGGCCGCCGCAGGCGGCGGCCCGGCAGACGAGTGGTGCGGTGAGAGGTAAGCGTGCCACCGGAAGCGACCGGAGGGCAGGGGTCGGACGGAAACGGCCGGGACCGGCGGTGCGGCCGACGCCGCCGCCGACGGTCGGTCAGCCCCGGCCGATGTAGGGCATGGTGGTCGCCATCACCGTCGCGAACTGCACATTGGCCTCCAGCGGCAGCTCCGCCATGTGCACCACCGTCCGGGCGACGTCCGCGGCGTCCATCACCGGTTCCACCGCCGTCTGCCCGTTCGCCTGCAGGGTGCCGGTCTGCATCCGGCCGGTCATCTCGGTGGCCGCGTTGCCGATGTCGATCTGGCCGCAGGCGATGCGGTACGGACGGCCGTCCAGGGACAGCGACTTGGTCAGCCCGGTGATCGCGTGCTTGGTGGCGGTGTAGGCGACGGAGTGCGGCCGCGGCACGTGCGCGGAGATCGAGCCGTTGTTGATGATCCGGCCGCCCTGCGGTTCCTGCTCCTGCATGGTGCGGAACGCGGCCTGGGCGCAGAGGAACGCACCGGTGAGGTTGACCTCGACCACCGCGCGCCAGTCGTCGTACGAGAGCTCGGTGAGCGGCACCGCCCGGCCGAAGGTGCCGGCGTTGTTGAAGAGCAGGTCGAGCCGGCCGAACCGGTCGCGGACCGCCGCGAACAGCGCGTCGACCTGTTCGGGGCGGGTGACGTCGGTCGGCACGGTGACGACCGCGGGGCTGGTCGGCTCGGTCAGGTCGGTCAGGCGGGCGGTCTCGGCCAGCGCCTCGGCGCGCCGTCCGGCCAGCGCCACCGACCAGTTGGCGCGGATCAGCGCCTGGGCGACCGCCCGCCCGATGCCGGATCCGGCGCCGGTGACCACCGCGACCTTACGGGGCGCCGCGCCGCCCTCCCGTGCCTCCTGGGCCGCCGCCGCGGTCTGCGGGGTCTGCCCGCCCCGTGTGGCCGGTGCCGGCAGTGTCGGCCGGGGCGCGGTCGCCGTGCCGCCCACGTGCCCGGCCCGCGCCACCGGCGTCGCCTGTGCTGCCCCTGCCCGCTGTGTGTTCTGTGCCATGGCGGCAGCGTAAACGGCGGCGGGGAGCGAACCGGCCGCCCGCCGCGGCGACTCAGCCGCCGGTGTCGAAGCGCCGCAGCACCGCCGCCTTCGTGGCGGTGAACTCCTCGTCGGTCAGGATGCCCTCGCGGTGCAGCTCGCCCAGTTCGCGCAGCCGGCGCAGCAGCGCGTCGTGGTCGTCGGCGGGGGCGGCGGCCGGGGGCCCGGCCGCGGGGGGTGCGGACGCCGCCGCGGGTACGGCCGGAGCGGCCGGGGGAAGGGCCGGGGCCGCGGGCGCCGAGGGGTGCGGCAGCCGTGCGGTGACCGCGGCCGCCAGCAGCGCGGTGGTGCCGCTCTCCTTCTTGAAGCCCCACAGTTCGATGGAGTTGGGGTCGTGCTCCGGTTTGAGCCGTTCCTTCGCGCCGTGCGGACGGAAGCGCAGGAAGCCGGACTCCAGGCCGGCGGACGGGCGCCACTCCACCGCTTCGAGGTCGGTCAGGGCGTAGTCCCGCGGACCCCACTGCCGCTTGGTCTCACTGGTGTTCCAGCGCCACTCCACGCGCACCCGCTCCCCGTCGAAGGTGGCGACCCCGTCCACCCCGGCGGCCGTCAGCGGTACCGACGGGCCGGGCAGCAGATAGCGGTCGCAGGGCCCGTCCGGCACCTGCTCCAGCAGCAGGGCCTGCCGGACCGCGTCCACGAAGTACTCGGCGACGTCCACCCGCGCGGCCTCCACGGCGACCTGATACGGATTCGCGTCGTCCGACAGCCCGCCGCCGGTGACCTGGAGCAGCGGATCCGCGCCGTCCCGCAGCCGCAGCCGGAGCCGGCCGACCTTGCGGCCCGGTTCGTGGGCGATGCCGGCCAGCGCGGTCAGGGGGACCGTGAACTCGCCCAGGTCCTGGCGCAGTTTGTGCACCCCGCGCTCGCGCCCCGGCACGATGCGTATGCCCTCTCCGTCGAAGCTCCAGGTGCCGTCACGCGCCATCAGTTCAGCCATGTCCCGAATCCTACGGAGAGCCGGCGGTGCGTGCCCCGTGCCGTGATTGTCCGGCGACGTCCGGTGTCGGACCAACCATCATCGAGCCGTCATGCCTGCGTCGTACACGGGTCAGTGGCCCGCCGTCCCGCGGCCCTCCAATCGTCGGCAGCAACCGCCGCCAGGGGAGGGCCAGATGACGCACACCGCACTGTACGAGCAGGAGATCAGGGCCGCTGCCGCGAGCGTGGGCCGGCGCCGCTTCCTCACCGCGACCGGGGCCGCCGCCGCGCTCGCGTTCACGGCCAACCTCCCGGCCGCCGGCGCCGCGCACGCCGCCGAGGCCGACGCCCGGAAGATCACCGAGAACCCCTTCACCCTCGGCGTCGCCTCCGGCGATCCGCAGCCCGGCTCGGTCGTGCTCTGGACCCGCCTCGCGCCGCGCCCGTACGAGCCGGGATGGGGGTCCTCCCGCTCGAACGAAGGTGAGAGTGGGGGAGGGATGCCGAACGCCAGAGTTCCGGTGCGCTGGGAGGTCGCGTACGACGAGAAGTTCACCCGGCTCGCGGGGCGCGGCCGGGCCGACGCCCACCCGGAGTTCAACCACTCCGTGCACATCGAGCCTACCGGCCTGGCCCCGGACCGCGTCTACTACTACCGCTTCCGGGCCGGCAGCTGGATCAGCCCGGTCGGCCGCACCCGCACCGCGCCGGCCCGCGGCGCCCGGCTCTCCCGGCTGAAGCTCGCCGCGGTCTCCTGCCAGGCCTACCACGACGGCTACTTCACCGCCTACCGGCACCTGGCGGAGGAGGACCTCGACATCGTCTTCCACCTCGGCGACTACCTCTACGAGTACCCGGTCGACGCGGCCGGCGGCGCCCGCAAATACACCGGCCGCACGCTGCCCGCCCACTTCAACCGCGAGACGGTCACGCTGGAGGACTACCGGCTGCGCTACGCGCTGTACAAGTCCGACCCGGACCTCCAGGCCGCACACGCCGCCCACCCGTTCATCGTCACCTGGGACGACCACGAGGTGGAGAACAACTACGCCTCCGACATCAGCGAGGACGACCTCCCGCCCGCCGAGTTCCTGGTCCGCCGGGCCGCCGCCTACCGCGCGTACTGGGAGAACCAGCCGCTGCGCCGCCCGCAGCGGCCGCACGGCCCGGACGCCCGGCTCTACCGGCGCCTCCACTACGGTCAGCTCGCCCAGTTCGACATCCTCGACACCCGCCAGTACCGCTCCGACCAGGCCTACGGCGACGGCTGGCACGCACCGGGCCCGGAGTCCACGGACCCGAAGCGGACCCTGACCGGCGCCACCCAGGAACGCTGGCTGATCGACGGCTGGCGGCAGTCCACCGCCCGCTGGAACGTGCTGCCGCAGCAGGTCGCGTTCTCCGAGCGGCGCAACGCCACCGGCCCCGGCTACCAGGTCAGCATGGACGCCTGGGACGGCTACCCGGCCTCCCGCGCGCGGGTGCTGGCGGGCGCCGAGTCGGCCGGCGTGGACAACCTCGTCGTGCTCACCGGCGATGTGCACGTCCACTACGCCTTCGACATCAAGAAGGACTTCGCGGACCCCCGATCGCGCACCGCGGGCGTGGAGTTCGTCACCACCTCGATCGCCAGCGGCAAGGACGGCGCGGACAAGCCCGCCAACTGGGGCACGTACATGGCCGCCAACCCGCACCTGAAGTTCTACAACGGCCGCCGCGGCTATGTGACGGTCACCCTGGACCGGGACACCGCCCGCGGCGACTACCGGACGGTGTCCGCCGTCACCACCCCCGGCGCGCCGGTGAGGACGGCCGCGTCCTTCGTCACCGAGGCCGGCAACCCGGGCCTCAAGCCGGCCTGATGCCCGGGCCGCGGCCCCGGCCGGACCGCCGGCCGGGACCACGGTCCTAGGTCCAATGGCGCACCCGGTAAGGGGCCCGAACCCGCCCTGCTCATGACACCATGGATCGGCCCACCGACCCATGGAGACGCACATGACGGAGCCCGGCACCAGACCGGCAGACCCCTCGGACACCCCTGCCATAGCCGGGCGGGACGCGGCAGCAGCATCTCCCGCCGCGTCCCGCCGCACCGGCCTCCTCGTCACCCTCGTCCTCGGCGGACTCACCGCGGTCCCGCCGCTCTCCATGGACATGTACCTGCCGGCCCTGCCGCAGGTCACCGCCGCGCTGCACAGCCCGGCCGCCACCGTCCAGCTCACCCTCACCACCTGCCTCGCCGGCATGGCGCTGGGCCAGATGATCGTCGGCCCGATGAGCGACAAGTGGGGGCGCCGCCGCCCGCTGCTGGCCGGCATGGTCGTCTACGTCCTGGCCACCGCCCTGTGCGCGCTCGCCACCAACGCCGAACTCCTCATCGCCTTCCGGCTGTTGCAGGGGCTGGCGGGCGCCGCCGGCATCGTCATCGCCCGCGCCGTGGTGCGCGACCTCTACGACGGGGTGGCGATGGCGCGGTTCTTCTCCACCCTGATGCTGATCTCCGGGGTGGCGCCGGTCGTCGCCCCGCTCATCGGCGGGCAGATCCTGCAGATCACCGACTGGCGCGGCGTCTTCGTCGTCCTCACCGCCGTCGGCCTCGCCCTCACCCTCCTGGTCTGGCGCCGCCTGGCGGAGACCCTGCCGCCCGCCCGGCGGCACTCCGGCGGCATCGGCGAGGCCCTGCGCACCATGCGCGACCTCCTCGCCGACCGGGTCTTCTCCGGCTACCTCCTCGTCGGCGCCTTCGCCTTCGCCGCCCTCTTCGCGTACATCTCGGCCTCGCCGTTCGTCGTCCAGGAGATCTACGGCGCCTCCCCGCAGGTCTTCAGCCTGCTGTTCGGCATCAACTCCGTCGGCCTGGTGGCCGTCGGCCAGATCAACGGCAAGGTGCTGGTCGGCCGGGTCGCCCTGGACAAGGTGCTGGGCGCCGGCCTGGCCGTGATCGCGCTCGCCGCGGCCGCGCTGCTGCTGATGTCCGCAGGAGTCTTCGGGCACGTCGGCCTCCTGCCGACGGCCGCCGGACTGTTCGTGCTGATGGCCGCGATGGGTCTGGTCATGCCGAGCACCAACACCCTGGCGCTGCTGCGCACCCCGCACGCGGCCGGCTCCGCCTCCGCCCTGCTGGGCACCTCGACCTTCCTCCTCGGCTCGGTGGCCTCGCCGCTGGTGGGCATCGCGGGCGAGCGGACGGCCGTACCGATGGCACTCGTCCAGCTCTCCTGCGCCGTATTGGCGCTCGGGAGCTTCCTGGGACTGTGCCGTCCGTGGCAGCGTAAGGGGGAGAGCAGCCACGGCGGGAGGACCGCACTCTGAACGCACCGCGACTCACCTCTGGTACGCCGGCCCGGGCGGGACTGGACCCCGCCTGGGTCGAGCGGCTGGTGCGCGGGGTGCGGGAGGTGCCCGAGGGCCGGCCGCCGTGGAGCCCGGGGGTCGTGGTGCTGGCCGGCCGCGGCCCGGTCGTGGTCGCCGAGGAGGCCGCCGGCTGGGCGCAGCGCTACCGGGCGTACGACCCCGAGCGGGACCGCGGGGTGGACCTGCCCCGCGACCTGTGGGAGCCGATGCGGGCCGGCACCGTCTTCGACCTGGCCTCGCTCACCAAGCTCTTCACCGCCGTCGTCGCCGTCCAGCTGGCCGAACGCGGCCGGCTCTCCCTCGACGACGAGGTCCGGGCCCATCTGCCGGCCTTCGCCCCCGGCCGCACCGTCCGGCAGTTGCTCACCCACACCTCCGGGCTCGCGCCCGAGCTGCCCTTCTACGACCACCCCGGCCGGGTCGCCCAACTGGCGCTGCTGTGGCGGGAGGCGGCGGCCCCCAGCGGCGGCGCCGGCGCCGGCTACCGCTACTCCGACCTCAACCTCATCGCCCTGGCGCTGATCCTGGAGCGCCGCACCGGACGCCGCCTGGACGCCCTGGTCCGCGAGCAGATCACCGGCCCGCTCGGCATGACCTCGACCCGCTACGGACCGCTGCCGCCGCACGGCGTGGCGGCGACCGAGGACCAGCGGCGGCCCTGGGCCAAGGCGGACCGCGGCATGCTCCGCGGCGAGGTGCACGACGAGAACGCCTGGGCGCTGGGCGGGGTGGCCGGCCACGCGGGCCTGTTCTCCACCGCCCAGGACCTGGCCGTGCTGTGCCGCACCCTGCTCAACGGCGGCGCGTACGGCACCACCCGGATCCTCGGGCCCGCCGCGGTCGACGCCCTGCTCGACCCGCCGGGCCTCGGCTTCGTCGTCGACCAGCCGTACTTCATGGGCGAGCTGGCGGGCCGCGGCGCGGCCGGGCACACCGGCTTCACCGGCACCAGCCTGGTCCTGGACCGCGCCACCGACACGTTCCTGGTCCTGCTCGCCAACACGGTCCATCCACGCCGCCGCGACGCCGGCAGCGGCCCGCGGGCCGCTGCCGCGACGTGCTTGGCGCGAGCGGTCGGCTGAGGCTTGCCGTACGTTTTCGGCTGGCCCGCCGTGGGGGTTGCTGTTTTTTCGCCTTCGGCGGGGTGGGGTTTAGGGCCGGGGGCGCCCACCGGCGCGAGGGGGCGGCCCGGAGGCGCCTGTTGTGTGGACGTAAAGCGTCAGCAGTCCACACAACAGGCGCCGGAGGGCCGAACCCGCACCCCCCACCACCAGGCGCCCCCGGCCCAACAACCCCACGCCCGCCGAAGGCGGAAGAACCCCAGCCCCCACGGCGGGCCAGCCGAAAACGTACGTAGAATTTCGTCGATGCACGACGAATTGCGCGCCGCACTGGCCGGCCTGCTCGACGGTCTGCCGCCCAAGCAGGCCGCGCAGGCCGTCGACCGGCTGATCGCCAACTACCGGGGACGCACCCCCACCGACGCCCCGGTCCTGCGCGACCGCGCGGACGTGGCCGCCTATGCGGCCTACCGGATGCCGGCCACCTTCGAGGCGGTGCGCGCCGCGCTGACCGCCTTCGCCGTCCGCGTCCCGGACTGGTCCCCGGCCACCCACCTCGACATCGGCGGCGGCACCGGTGCCGCGACCTGGGCCACCGCCGCCCTCTGGCAGGGGCACCACAGCACCGTCCTGGACTGGGCCCAGCCGGCCCTGGACCTCGGCGCCGAACTCGCCGCCGGCATCCTTCCGGACACCACCTGGCGCCGCGGCACCATCGGCGAGGGCCTGACCGTCCCCGAGGGCACGGACCTGGTCACCGTCTCCTACGTGCTCGGCGAACTCCGCCCCGAGGACCGCCGTGCGGTGGTCGCCGCGGCCGCCACCGCCACCGCCGTCGTCCTGATCGAACCGGGCCCCCCCGACGGCTACCTCCGCATCCGCGAGGCCCGCGACCAGCTCATCGAGGCCGGCCTGCGGATCGTCGCCCCCTGCCCGCACGCCGGGACCTGCCCGATCGTGGTGGGCGAGGACTGGTGCCACTTCTCCGCCCGGGTCAGCCGCTCGTCCCTCCACCGCCAGGTCAAGGGCGGCGCGCTCCCGTACGAGGACGAGAAGTTCGCCTACGTCGCCGCGACCGCCCTCCCGGCCGAACCCGCCTCCGCCCGGATCGTCCGCAAACCACAGCTCCGCAAGGGCCAGGTCCTCCTCGACCTGTGCACCACGGACGAGGGGCTGCGGCGCACCACCGTCACCAAGCGGCACGGCGCGCAGTACCGCGAGGCCCGGGACGCCGCCTGGGGCGACAGCTGGCCCGGCGCCTGAGCACGCCGGGCCCGGGCGGTCTCATCCCTTCCCGGTCGCCCGTTCCTGGAACTTGCGCAACAGCTCCTGCCGTTGGGCCTGCGCCCGGCCGCGGTCCGTGCCGCCCCGGCCGCCGCCGGCGCCGCCGCGCAGTGCTCCGCGCGACAGCTTGCTGCGGGTGCCGCCGACGCCGAGCATGTCCCCGTTGCCCTTGCTCATGGGTTCCTCCTCCGTCGCACCGATAAAGCGAGACGATCCGTCTCGCGTAACGGGTTTCAGCATGCCCGAGACGTATCGTCTCGTCAAGACGATACGTCTCGCCTAGCCCTCGCTACACTCGCCCCATGGCCCACACCTCAGCCTCCTCCGCCGGCTCCGGCGCCAAAGCCCCCGACTCCTCCCGCCGCAGCGAGCGCTCCCGGCAGGCGATCTTCGACGCCGCGCTCGCGCTGGTCGGCGAGGTCGGCTACGACAAGCTCACGATCGAGGGCATCGCCTCCCGGGCCGGGGTCGGCAAGCAGACCATCTACCGCTGGTGGCCCTCCAAGGCCGCCGTCCTCCTGGACGCCTTCACCGCCGGCATCGACGAGGACTACGAGAAGGGCCTCCCGGACACCGGTGACCTCGCCGCCGACCTGAAGACCGTGCTCCGCGCGACCGCCGACGAATTCAACGACCACGCCTTCCAGGCCCCCTACCGCGCCCTCGCTGCGGCCGGCGCGAACGACGAGGAGCTCTCCCGCACCTTCGTCGCCCGGCTGATGGAGCCCGGCACCCAGGTCTACGTCAACCGGCTGCGACGGGCCCAGGAGGCCGGCGAGGTGGCCGCGGACATCGACGTACGGGTGGCTGTCGAGATGCTGCTGAGTCCCTTCTCACAGCGCTGGCTGATGCGCACCGGCGAATTGACCCACGCCTTCGTCGACACCCTCGTCGACCAGGCATTGCGTGGTCTGCGGCCGCGGGACTGACCCGGCCGGCCGAGCGCCCGGCACGCGCGGCGACCTGTCGGTGATGGCCGGAAATGCCGGTATTCGACATCCTTCCGTTCACCCCGGATCCGCACACCGGTCACCCCGGGCGCAGGATGGTGGCAGCATTGATCCCAGACCACCGCTCGAAGTGAGGGGATAGATGGAACGCAAGAGCAGGTTCTCCCAGTGGCTGCGTCGGCCGAAGAGCGGATCGGACGGCGGCGATACGGACACGGGATCGGTTGCCGCGCGCGGCCGCGAGGACCTGCTGCTGGCCGCGGCCGATGCGGGCTTCCCGATCGCCCCGGCGGCGCACCCCTCCGGCTACGGCTGTTCCTGTGAGCGCATCGGCTGTCCCACCCCCGGACGCCACCCCATCTCCTTCGGCTGGCAGACCGTCGCCACCACCGACCGCGACAAGGTCGCCGCCTGGGTCCGCACCCTCCCGCAGGCCAACTTCATCACCGCCACCGGCATCGCCCACGACGTCCTGGACGTCCCCGTCGAGGCCGGCCGCAGCGCCCTCGGACGACTGGAGGCGGCCGGCATCGAGGTCGGCCCGATCACCCTCAGCGGCGCCGGCTTCGGCGACGGCCGGATGCTGTTCTTCACCGCCACCCGCGGCACCCCGGACGACGAGGACGAGTGGTGGCCCTGTGAGCTGGACTGCCACCCCGAGACCATGGACGAGCATCCCGGCCTGCGCTGGCACTGCCGCGGCAGCTACGTCCTCCTGCCGCCCTCGACCCTCCCCGGCGAACAGCCCGCGGTGACCTGGCTGCGCGGCCCCGAACTCCCGCTGCCCGACCCGCTGACGCTGCTGGAGTCGCTCACCGACGCCTGCGCGGAGTTCAACGAGCGCGCCGACCGCGAGCACTACCACGAGAGCGCGGCCTGGCCGATCGGCCGCTGACCGCCGCGCCCCGCGCACCGTTCTTCACGTCCCCCGCCGTACGGACAAGGGGCCGCCGGAAACCTCCCGGCGGCCCCTTGTCCGTATCGCGTTGTCGGTATCGCGCGGTACGTCGCCCGCCCGTCTCCCGGCCGGCCTACAGCGGCTTGACCGACGTCTTGGCCTCGCGTCGGTTCAGCACCGTGATCTTGCCCCCGGAGCCCTTCGCCGGCACCGTCACCGCCTGCGCGGAGACCGTGGTGAAGGCCATCCGGCTGGTCTTCTTCACCGGCCCGTCCATCAGGCCCTGCAACTGGGCCGGGACCGTGATCACCGAACCCGCGGAGACCGTCTTCTGCTGGTGGTAGAAGGTCGAGAAGAACACCAGCGCGCCGCCGTCCGTGGTCCGCAGCGCCACCGGCGGGAAGCCGGCCGCGGTGTCCTCCCACAGGATGCGGGCGCCCGGCTGGTTGGTGTCCCGCGCGCGCCGGGCCCGCCAGCCGTCGGTGTTCGGCCCGGACGCGAAGATGCTGCCCTTGCCGGTGTTGAGGTAGTCGGCGTACGTACGGCTCAGCTTGCCCGGATCGACCGCCAGCCCGGACTTGCCGCCGGCCGGCACCGCCTCGGCGAAGCCGTCCTGGTCCGTCTTCAGCTCCGGCGCCTTGTTGCCGGCGAACTCCGCCAGGTAGACCGCCCGCCACTTCTCCTTGATGCCGTTGCGGCTGAACACCAGGAACCAGCGGCTGTACGAACCGTCGGCCGCCTTGCGGTTGCTGGCCGCGTCGGCGATGAAGTACTTCGGCCAGCCCGCCTGCTTGGGGATCGTGAAGTGCGCGTCCTTGAACGCCAGGGCGGGGTAGGCCGGGTCGCCCTGCGGCTTCAGCGCGTGCGCCGCCTTTATCCCCGCCTGGTCGAGGGCGAGCAGTGCGCCGCCCTCGAACGAGGGATTGAGCTCCGGATCGAGCTGCCGCTTGGCCTTGTTGAAGCCGGCGGCGAAGCGCTGCAGCGCCTTGGCGCCGTCAGCCTTCGTCACCGCCGGCAGCATCTCCCGCTCGCCGTGCACCGTCATGCACCCGCTCAGTATCACCAGCGCCGTCGCTGCCGACGTCACTGTTGCGGGCACCCGGAACGGCGACCTGCGTGTCATGGGGCTCGGGCTCCTTCGGGGCGACCGGGGCGGACTGGGTGGCCGCCGGGGTGGCACGATTCGGCGCCACCCTACCGGGGGCGAGGAAGAAGCCGAGCGTGGGGATCAGATACAGAGCCCACACCGTGACCTGGAGGACGGTCGGGTCCGGCTGGAAGTTGAAGATGCCCTTCAGCAGGGTGCCGTACCAGCTGTCGGCCGGGATCTGCGCGCTGATGTCGAACGCCTGCGCGCTCAGCCCGGGCAGCACGGCCGCCTCCTGCAGGTCGTGGAAGCCGTACGCCAGCACGCCCGCCGCGACCACGACCAGCATCCCGCCGGTCCAGGTGAAGAACTTCGCGAGGTTGATCCGCACCGCACCGCGGTAGAACAGCCAGCCCAGCAGCACGGCGGTCGCCAGCCCCAGCAGCGCCCCGACCAGCGGCCGTACGCCGTCGTTGGCGGACTGCGCGGCGGTCCAGATGAACAGCGCGGTCTCCAGGCCCTCCCGGCCCACCGACAGGAACGCGGTGACCACCAGGGCCACGGTGCCCATCTGCAGCGCCGCGTCCAGCTTGCCGTGCAGCTCCTTCTTCAGGTGCCGCGCGGTGCGCCGCATCCAGAAGACCATCCACGTCACCAGGCCCACGGCGATGATCGACAGCGAACCGCCGAGCGCCTCCTGCGCCTTGAACGTCAGGGTCTCCGAGCCGAACTGCAGCGCCGCCCCGAACGCGAACGACAGCACCACGGCGAGCGCGATGCCGAGCCAGACCGGGCGCAGCGCCTCCCGCCGGCCGGTCTTGACCAGATAGGCGATGAGGATGCAGACGACGAGGCTGGCCTCCAGCCCCTCGCGCAGTCCGATCAGGTAATTGCCGAACACGCCGGTCCCTTCCCTTCTTTGCTACGGCCGCCCGTTCCGGACGGCGATCTCGCCGGTGGCGGCGGTGTCAGGCGAACAGCTCCCGGCCCCACCAGTCGTCCGCCTTCCGGACGCCCGGCGGCACCGCGAAGACCGCGGAACCCACGTGCTGGATGTACTCGTTGAGCGCGTCGTTCTGCGACAGCTTCTGCTGCAGCGGCACGAAGCCGTGCCGCACGTCGCGCTGGTAGGCGAGGAAGAACAGTCCGGCGTCCAGCCGGCCCAGTCCGTCCGTCCCGTCGGTGAAGGAGTAGCCGCGGCGCAGGATGCGGACCCCGCCGTTGGAGTCGGGGTGCGCGAGCCGGACGTGCGCGGTCGGCAGCATCGACTTCAGGTGCGGGGCGTCCCGCTCGTGCTTCCGGCCGGCCGGTGCGCCTTCGCCCTTGGTGCGGCCGAAGACGTCCTCCTGCTCCTTGAGCGAGGTGCGGTCCCAGGTCTCGATGTGCATCCGTATCCGGCGCGCGACGAGGTACGAACCGCCCGCCATCCAGCCGGCCTTGCCCTTCTCGTCGCCGTCGCCGACCCAGACGTGCTTGTCGAGCGCCGCGGTGTCGGTGCCGGCGAGGTTGTGGGTGCCGTCCTTGAAACCGAACATGTTGCGCGGGGTCTGCGCCTCCGGCGTCGTCGAGGACGTCTTGCCGAAGCCCAGCTGCGACCAGCGGATGGCGACCTTGCCGAAGCCGATCCGGGCGAGGTTGCGGATGGCGTGCACCGCCACCTGCGGGTCGTCCGCGCACGCCTGGACGCACAGGTCGCCGCCGCTGCGGGACTTGTCGAGGTTGTCGCCGGGGAACTGCGGCAGGTCGATCAGCGCCGCGGGCCGCCGGTCCTTGATGCCGAACCGGTCCTTGCCGTCCTTCTCGAACAGCGACGGGCCGATGCCGAAGGTCAGGGTGAGCCGGGACGGCGGCAGACCGAGCGCCTCACCGGTGTCGTCCGGCGGCGCCTCCGCCAGCCCGCCGACCGCGCCGTCACCGACCGCGTCACCGGCCGTCATCCGCGCGGCGGCCTTGGTCCACTCCTTGAGCAGGGCGATCAGCTCGTCGCGGTCGTCGGTGGTGACGTCGAACGCGGCGAAGTGCAGCCGGTCCTGGACGGCGGTGGCGATACCCGCCTGGTGCGCGCCGTGGAAGGCCACCGCGGCGCCCGCGGTGGCGTCCGCGCCGGCCGGCTGGACGTCGTTGCCGGTCCGCAGCGCCGCGGCCGTACCGCCGGCCGCCACCGCGCCGAGCGCCAGCCCCGCACCGCCCCAGCCGAGCAGTGAACGCCGGGACGGCGCCCGCCCGTCGGTGCCCTGCGAGGCCTCGGGGGCCTTCGTCACGTCGTCCGTCTTGTCTGCCATACCGTCCTCGTCCTGCGTCATCCTGATCCCCTGCCCGGCGGCGGACTACTTGGCGGTGGCCACGGCTGCGGCCAGCTTCGACAGCGGCTCGGCCAGCGCGTTGACGCCGTCCGAGAGCTTCTTGCGGTCGCCCTTGCCGACCGTGTCGTACGAGACGAACCCGTCGGCGGCCTTGTCGTCGCGGTGGTCGTCGAGCAGCGCGCGGATCGCCGCGAACTGCTTGTCCAGCTCCTTGGCCAGCGCCGGCTCGTTCTTGGCGACGACCGGCTTGAGCAGCTCGTACGCCTTCTCGGCGCCCTCGACGTTGCCCTGGAAGTCGACCAGGTCGGTGTGGCTGTAGCGCTCTTCCTCACCGGTGACCTTGCCGGTGGCGACCTCGTCGAGCAGTTCCTTGGCGCCGTTGGCCATGCTGGTCGGGGTGATCTCGGCCTTGCCGACCCGCTTCTGCCAGTCCTTGAGGTCGGTGATCAGCTGGTCGGCGAGCTTCTTGTCGTCCCCGGAGATCTTCTTCTCCTCCCACAGGGACTTCTCCAGCTTGTGCCAGCCGGTCCACTTCTGGCCGCCGGTGAGGCCGTCGGCCCGCACGTCGACCTTGGGGTCGATGTCGCCGAACGACTCGGCGACCGGCTCGGTGCGCTCCCAGCCGATCCGGGACAGCGCATAGGCCTTCTTCGCGGCCTCCAGATCGCCGGCCTTGACGGCGTCGGCGAACTTCTGGGCCTTCGGCAGGGTCTCGTCGGCCTGCTCCTGGACGTAACGGCGGTACGCGGCGACCGCGGCGTCCAGCTTGGGGTCGCGCTTGGCGGCCGCGCTCTTCCCGCTGACCGTCACCTTCTGCCGGATGCCGTCGCCCTTCATGCCCGGCTTGCAGGCTATTTCGTACGAACCGGCCTTGATCTCCGCGGTGATCTCGGCGTTGGTGCCGGGGCCGATGTTCTCCCGCTCGGTCACGATCCGGTCGCCCGGGGCGTAGACGTACACCTCGGTGACCTTGGAGCCCTTGTTCTCCACCGAGAACTGCACGTGCCCGGCCGGGAACTCCTTGGTGGACAGCTCGCAGCTGGAGTCGGTCGCGGTCACCTTGACCGCGCCCTTCCCGCCTCCCTTGCCGTCGTTCTTCGCGGCGCAGCCGGCGACGGCGGTGACGGCCGTGGCCGCGGCGAGGGCGGCGACGGCGGAGGAGCGAAGGGCTCGCATACGGGGCTCCAAGCGGGCTAGGACGAAGAAACGGTGCAGTGGAACGGTAATCAATGGCCGGAGCCACCACTAAGGCGGCCCTAACTTATCTGAGGCTTACCTATTTCTGCCCGCCCTGTCCAGTGATCCCGCTCTCATGCGCAACGGCCCCATCACGGATTGGCCCGCCGCACATCACGGAACGGTCATGCGCCGGTCAAGGTAAGGGCCCACCCTCGATCCCGCCCGTGACCGGCACTTTTCGCCCTTCGTCGCCCGCGCGGCGCAGGCCATCGCGCGCACTGGTTAGGTTAACCTTACCTAAGTCACTGTCTCCTGGGGGTGCTCCATGACATCGTTCCCGCCGACCGCGACCCGCGCCCGCGTGCTCTGCGCCGGCCTGCGCCGGGCCCTGGTCCGCGCGGTCTCGCCCGGCCCCGCGGTTCAATGTGCCGATGACCGCATACGACGTACTCCGGGTGTTCTGCGGGCCGGACGGCGCCGGGGGCAATGAACTGGCGGTGGTGCGGGACGGGGCGGCGCTCCCCGGCGCCGCCGAACGCGCCGCCCTCGCCGCCCGGCTCGGCTTCAGCGAAACCGTGTTCCTCGACGACCCCGACCGGGGCACCGTCGACATCCACACCCCGAGCGTCCGGCTCCCGTTCGCCGGGTATCCGCTCGTCGGCCTGGCCTGGCTCCTGCGCGAACAGGGCCGGCCGCCGCGCATCCTCCGCCCGCCGGCCGGTGAGGTCGAGGTGTGCTTCGAGGACGACCTCACCTGGGTCCGAGGCCGCCCGGAATGGGTGCCTCCGCGCCGCACCGAACGCCTCGCCTCGGTCGCCGAGGTCGACGCCCTGCCCGCCCCACCGCCGGGGGAGGGCTGGCTCTACGCCTGGGCCTGGCAGGACGAACCCGCCGGCGTGGTCCGCGCCCGCGGCTTCCCGCGTCGCGGCGACGGCATCGCCGAGGACGAGGCCACCGGAGCCGCCGCCATGCTCCTCACCCACCAACTGGCCCGCCCCTTGACGATCCATCAGGGCGCGGCGTCCCAGCTCTTCACCCGCGCCCACCCGGACGGCACCATCGCCGTCGGCGGCCGGGTGCGGCGCGTGGCCTGACACCAATCCCTCGATTTATCGGTGGATTTCCTCGGCGATCCGCAGGAATTCGTCCCGGGCCATAAGGGGATCGCCCGCCTCAACGGTGACCGCATATCCCTTGTCGGCCCAGGTGGCGGATCGGCTGCCACCGGGACGCTCCTGCAGGTGGGCCGGGCGCCCGTTGAGGGATATCGCGGTTCCGTGCGTCTGCGGAATCCCGCCGGGCTCTTCCGTGATGCTGACGTATCCCGCCTGCCCTCCCTTGTCGCGGTTCCGCTGGTACGTCGTCGTCCAACTGGGCGTCCGGGCCCGGGTGTAGGGCGGGTCGGAACGGTTTCCCGGGGCAATGACATTGTCTGCCGGGGCGTAGCCGGGTGGCAGGTACCGAGGGCGTTCGAGGTGCGAGGCGTCAAAGGGAATGACGACGGACCCGGTGACCGCATCGGTCATTTTCCTGTTGCCGACCGGTTCCGAGAGGGTGGTGGTGACCAGTCCGTCGTGCCGGTCGTCGCACACGGTGTCCCGGGAAAGGAAGGAATGCCGTTTCCTCGTGAGCGTCAGCTTGACGGTGTGCGCGGTTTCCTCCGCCGCCAGTTGAGGCTTGTCCTCGCAGTCCGTCCAGTCGACGGGCGTGGTGAGCGTGCGGCCGTCCCCACTCATGAGGACATCGCCGGGCACGGTCGTCTCATGGAGGCGAGAGTTGCCCCATACGACCCAGCCGACGGCGGCCGCGACGAGGCAGGCCGCCACGGACAGGAGCCATACCGTGCGGCGACGTCGCGCATCAATTCGGGGCACCGTCACTCACTTCATGGAGAGGGTCACGAGAGTCCATCCGGTGTCGTGCAGGGTTTGGTAGACCGGTACGTAATACACGCCTTGGAGGCACCAGGGGGTTCTGATGTGGCCGTCGAGGACGGTGTCCTTGTTCAGCGACGCGGGACAGGTGACCGTTCTGTCGAGAGCGGTGATCATGCCGCGCGCTTCATCCGCCGTGTAGTTGTTCACGCCGGCGAAGACGGGTCCGCCGCTGTCGCCGTTGACCGCCGCGACTCCGCCGGGGGTCAGGCCGGTGGCGTAGGCGAGGTCGGTGAGGGGCCGGTAGGACCCGTCTCCGCCCACGATTCCCACGTCGGTCTTGGCGACCCGGACGTTGCAGTGGATGCCCGAGTTCGCGCCGTCGGCGCACACGTAATCCCCGACGTTGTTGTGCCCCCACCCGACGACCGGCTTGGCGTACCCGTCCCGCCGGGTCGCCGGTCCGTCATACAGATACGGTCCGGCCTGTCCGGACGGCAGTCGGATTCCCTGCGCGTCGTCCGGGATCGAGACCTCGGCGGCGTCGTTGCCGCCCACGACGTCTCCGCCTTCCCAGGTGCGCCAGATGCCGTTGCCGCCTCGGGAACAGTGCCGGGCCGCCATGAGCAGGTGGTCCCCGTCCCTGTTCCGGACGCTGAACGACCCCGAGCAGATGCCGCCCCCCGGATTGCGCAGCGCCGATGCTCCGAACCACGGGGAGGAGTCGTGCTGGCGGTTTCCTGTCGTGGCGGACAGGTCCTCGCTGAGCGGCTGGTACGTGGCGACGGTCTTGATTCCCGTCATACGGTCCGTGAGCCTCTTGACGGCAGCGGACCTCTCCCGGCGGTCCCCCCGGGACAGCGGGTCGGTGGCATCACGCCGGCCGCGCCCCCGGTCCTCGTCGTAGCCGACCTCCAGGCTGCTGCCGTCAGGGCTGGGCCCGATGCTGGTGACGCGGACCGGTGCGCTCCGCGAGTCGACGCGCAGCGCGACGGGCTTGCCGTTCCGGAGCATTTTGTTCCGGGCCTGGTGGAGCTCTTGTTTGGAGTAGCGGGCCGGAACGACCTCTGCCGTGACGCCGCTCGGCAGGTGGGCGAGGATGTGTCGGACACGCTGTGACGGGGCGCCCTTCCAGAAAAGGCGCAGATGGTTCCGTTCGGGGTCGACGTGAATGTCGGTGAAGCCCGGAATCTTGGCCCGCTCGGATTCGGATAATCCCCGGGTGATGTCACCGGCCAACTTGTCGAGTGTTTCCTGATTCTTCATGGTGTCGCCGGCCGACCGGCCCGCCGCACCGGCAGGTGAGGTCACCGCGAGCGGGACCGATGCGACCAATGCCGCGACGGGCAGCGCGATTGCCGACCACTTCTTTGCTCTTCCCCTACCGGCCTTCACGGATTCCCCCTGATTTCCGCCATGCTGATTTCGGCCCATGCCGATTCCCCCCCATGATTGGCATGATCATGATGTTGCCTGAAGGGGTGGGTGAACAATGAGGGAATCAGCCCCTCCGCGAGGGGAAGTCGGCCAGCCGGCCGGCGGCGCGGCTCACGCGCTGAGCGGGAACTCCTCGCCCAGTGCGTGGAAGACCGCGCTGTTCAGGCGGAAGGCGCGGCGGCATTCCTCGATCACGCGCTGCTTTTCGACCTCGTCCACCGGCAGGGCGTCCAGCAGGGCGCGGTAACTGCGCTTGAAGGCGGCGGGGTTGGCGATGTCCTCGAAGACGTAGAAGCGGACGCCGTCGCCCTTGCGCGCGAAGCCCCAGGTCTTCTCGGCGGTGCCGCGGATGATCTGGCCGCCGGAGAGGTCGCCGAGGTAGCGGGTGTAGTGGTGCGCCACATAGCCGGCCGGCCAGTTGTGGGCGCATTCCGTGACGCGGGCGGCGTAGGCGGCGGTGGCCGGCAGCGGTTGCAGGCCCTCGTGCCAGGACGGGCCGCCGAGGTGGGCGAGATCGCGTTCCAGCTCGGGGGTGCGGGCGAGTTCGGGGTGGAGGAACGGGCCCGCCACCGGGTCGCCGGCGAGCGCCTCGGTCGCGTCCTCCAGGGCGCGGTAGACGAACCACAGCTGCTCGGTGTAGCGCCGGTACGCCGTGACGCCGAGCCTGCCGCCGAGGAGGTCGCTCATGAACGAGGAGTTCTCGGCCTCGGTGTGCTGCGCGTGGGACGCGGTCCGGATCACCGTCGAGAACGGGGTGGACGGTGCGGCCGGGGCGGGCGCGACGGTCGAGGGGTGCGGGGCCGGGCTGGACGGTTCCACGACGGACCTCCGGGGCCGAGGGGCGCGAACGGGCGGGCAGGATTTACCGACTCGCTGTCGGTAAATCAGTGTAGGGGTGTTTCCGACGCGCTGTCGGTAAAAATTCTGCCAGGCCCGTACCCCGGGCGCGAGGCGGCCACCAGGCCGGGGCCGCCCCGCCCGCGGTCCCCGCGGTCAGGGAAGGGTGAGGATCTCCGCGCCGGTGTCCGTGACCACCAGGGTGTGCTCGAACTGCGCGGTCCGCTTGCGGTCCTTGGTGACCACGGTCCAGCCGTCCGCCCACATGTCGTACTCGTACGTGCCCAGCGTCAGCATCGGCTCGATGGTGAACGTCATGCCGGGCTTGATGTCGGTGGTGTGGTGCGGGCTGTCGTAGTGCGGAACGATCAGGCCGGAGTGGAACGACGAGTTGATGCCGTGACCGGTGAAGTCACGGACCACGCCGTAGCCGAAGCGCTTGGCGTAGGACTCGATGACCCGGCCGATGATGTTGATCTGCCGGCCCGGCTTGACCGCCTTGATCGCGCGGTTGAGCGCCTCCTGCGTGCGCTCGACCAGCAGCCGCGACTCCTCGTCCACCTCACCGCACAGGTACGTGGCGTTGTTGTCGCCGTGCACGCCGTGGATGTACGCGGTCACGTCCAGGTTCACGATGTCGCCGTCCTTGAGGACGGTGGAGTCCGGGATGCCGTGGCAGATGACCTCGTTGAGCGAGGAGCACAGCGACTTGGGGAAGCCGCGGTAGCCGAGCGTGGACGGGTAGGCGCCGTGGTCGCACATGAACTCATGGGCCACCCGGTCCAGTTCGTCGGTCGTCACGCCGGGCTGGATGTGCTTGGCGGCCTCCGCCATCGCCTGGGCGGCGATCCGGCCGGCGATCCGCATCTTCTCGATCGTTTCGGCGTCCTGCACCTCGGGCCCCGAGTAGGGCGTGGGCGCGTCCTTCCCGACGTACTCGGGGCGCGCGATCGAGGCGGGGACGGGGCGGGTGGGGGAGATCTTCCCCGGGACAAGAAGCGACTGGCCAGACATGCCAGCGAGTGTATCCGCGGCCCGTCGGGCAGGATGGTGGCACGGAGCACCCCATAGGAGGCGGCGATGGCGCTCTTCAAGAGGCGGACGGTCGGAAAGCCGGGCGAGTGGTTCTACTGCCTCAAGCACGGCACGGTCGAGGAGGGCCCACAGTGCCGCGCCGCCGACCGCTTCGGCCCCTACGACACCCGCGAGGAGGCCGCGCACGCCATGGAGACCGCCCGCGAGCGGAACCTGGAGTGGGAGAACGACCCCAAGTGGCACGACATGGGGAAGGGCGGGGACCGCGAGGAGGACTAGGGCCCGTCCTCCAGGCGGTGGCCTGCGGGCGGTGAACCTCCGGGCGAGGGGCCGCTAGGCGGTGAGGGCGCCGCCGGTCTCGGGGGCGGCCGGGGCGGCGGCCCGGCGCTCCCGCATCCGGCGGGCGTGCTCGTCGGTCCGCGCGTCGTACGCCATCAGCTTCGGCAGGCCCAGCACGAGCAGCCCGACCCCGGCGAAGCACAGCAGCCCGCCCAGGGACACCGAGGCCCGTACGCCGGTCAGGGCCGCCATCCCGCCGACCCGGACCTGGCCCAGCTGGGGGCCCGCCGAATACGACAGCAGCTCGATGCCGGCCAGCCGGCCGCGCAGCTCGTCGGGGATGGTCTGGTTCCACAGCGCCGAGCGGAAGATGCCGCTGATCATGTCGCAGGAGCCGGCCAGCGTGAGGCAGAGCAGCACCAGCCAGATGTTGCGCATCTGCCCGGCCGCCGCGACGGCCAGCGCCCAGCCGGCCGCCGCCAGCGCGATCGCCCGCCCCTGCCGGTGGATCCGGGAGGTCCAGCCGCTGGTCAGGCTCACCAGGCAGGAGCCGGCCGGCAGCGCCGCGTACATCAGGCCCAGCGCCCAGGGGGCGTGCAGCTCGTCGGCGAGGAACGGGAAGATCGCCAGCGGGAAGGCGAAGAGCATCGCGGTGAGGTCGATCGCGTAGGTGCCCAGCAGCTCCTTGCGGGACCAGGCGTAGCGCGCGCCCTCGGCGATCGCGCGCAGGGACGGCTTCTCGGCGTCGTGCGCGGCGGGCGACGGGGCCAGCCGTACGGAGAGCAGCAGCGAGCCGACGTAGGTGGCCGCGTCCACGCCGTACGCCCAGGACGGGCCGGCCCAGGCGAGCAGCCCGCCGGCCAGCGCCGGGCCGGCGATCGCGCCGACCTGCCAGCGCAGCGCGTTCAGCGCGGCGGCCGCGGCGAGCTGGTCGTGCCCGACGATCCGCGGCACGATCGCGTCCAGCGCGGGACGCTGCAGACCCGTGAGCGCGCTGGACACCGCCGCGCTCACATAGAGCGGCCAGACCGCCGGATCCGGCAGCAGGCTGTTGACCAGCAGCCCTACCGCGATCAGGCCCAGCGCGGCCTCGGTCCACACGATCAGCCGACGGCGGTCCACGGAGTCGGCGAGCGCACCGCCGTAGAGCCCGAAGACGATCAGCGGGACCAGCTCCACCGCGCCCAGCGCCCCGACCGCGACGGTGGAACCGGTCAGTTGCTTGAGCTGGAGCGGCAGCGCCACGAACGTCAGGAAGCTGCCGAAGACCGTGATCGCGCCGGCGCACCACATCAGCCGGAAGTCGCGTGAGGACCGCCAGGGGGCCAGGTCCGGCAGGAGGGAGGCGAGCCGCCGCCGGGGTGCCGGCGCGGGTGGGAGTGGGGGATCCTCGGTGGTCACGAGGGTCCATCGTGCGGCGCGGGGACCCGGGCCCGCAAAGGGTTTTCGGCGGCGGGGGCCGGCCCAACGGAGGGCGGAGGGACGTCCCCTCGCCGAGCGTCGGCTACCAGCGTGGTGGCGGGGGCGCGGTCAGCTCGTCGGCGAGGCGGGCCAGGCGGTCGCGGAAGCGGCGGCGGCCGCGCGGCGCGGGCAGGCTGTTCTCGCCGGCGGCCGCGCTCACCAGGTGCTGGACCGTATCGAGGTCGAGGCCCTGGGCGGCGACGTCCTCGGGATCGGGGCCGGGGGCGGGACCGGGACCGGGGGTGCCGTCGGGCGGGGGTGGCGACGCGGTCAGGGCGTCGTGCGCGAGCGCGTGCAGATCGCGGTCGCCGCCGTCCAGGGCGAGCACCGTGGCGCCGTTGCGGCGGGCGTCGTGCACCCGCTCCAGCAGTTCGGCGCCCGGCTGCCCCGGCGCGACGACCAGCAGCGTCTCGCCCCGTCCGGCCGCGGCCAGCCGGCCCGGCCCGACGGCCAGATGGGCCGGGGCGCCGGCCGGGACGCGCTGCCGCACCAGAGTCGGCGACAGCTCCGGCAGCCCCGACCAGGCGGCCTCGTCGTCCAGATGGGCGGCCAGGTGCCAGGGCTCGTAATCGGTGCCGCCGACCAGCAGCAGTCCGCCGCCGTGCGGGGCGACGGCGGTGCGCAGCGACCCGGCGAACCGCCGGGTGGACTGGATCCACTCGGTCCCGGCGAGCACCTCACGCAGCAGGGCGACCCGTACGGCATCCATGGCCCGGATCCTGCCGCAGCGCCCCGGCGCCTGGTTGCCGTTTCAACCGGTGTCACCCGTACGGGCCACCGACTCCAGACCGGCGGCCGTCAGCCGACGTCCTACCTCCCGGACCGACTCCTCGCTCAGCGGCAACTGCGGGAAGGCGGTGGCTCCGTGCTCGATGACGCCGAGGAGCCACAGCGCCGCCTTGAAGGCGCCGAGCGCCGAGGAGCTGCGCCCCATCTCCGCCTCCGGCCCGGCGTCGACCATCCCGAACAGTGCGGCCAGCCGCTCCTGTTCGGCCGCCGCGCGCGCCCAGTCGCCGGCCCGCGCCGCCTCGTAGAGGCGTACGTAGCCGGCCGGATCGACGTTGCCCAGCCCCGGGACCACGCCGTCCGCGCCCGCCAACAGGGCGCCGTCCACGGTCAGTTCGGAGCCGGTGAGGATCGTGAAGCCGGGAGCCGGTCCGGTGCGGCGGCCGGTGCGGCCGCCGAGTGCGACGAGCAGTCGGCGCAGTGCGCCCTCGTCGCCGCTGCTGTCCTTCAGCCCGGCCAGCGTGCCGTCCTCGGCCAGCTCGCGCACCACGGTGGGGGTGAGCCTGCTGGGCACGGCCATCGGGATGTCGTAGGCGAACAGCGGGCGGTCCACGGCCGCGCGCAGATGGCGGAAGTGGGCGGCGATCTCCCGGGGGTGGGTGCGGGTGTAGAAGGGCGCGGTGGCGACCAGGGCGTCGGCGCCGAGCGCGGCGGCGGCGCGGGCGTGGTCCAGGACGCGCGGGGTGGTGGTGTCGATGACGCCGGCGAGGACCGGGACCCGGCCGTCCGCGGCCTTGATGACGGTCTCCAGGGCGGTGGCCCGCCGGTCGTCGGTGAGGTAGGCGACCTCGCCGGTGGAGCCGAGGGCGAAGAGTCCGTGCACCCCGCCGGCGACGAGGTGGTGCACCAGGCGCGTCAGGGAGGCGGTGTCGACCTCGCCCCGCGGGTCGAGCGGGGTGCAGACCGGGGGGATGACTCCGTGGAGAGGGCCGTGGAGGGGGGTGGGCAGGGCCATGGCGGGCTCCGGGTGGTCGTGAAACACATAGGACATGGGATGTCCTATGTCAGAGCACAATAGACCTGTTCACAGGCGGTCGGAAGGATCCGCGGCCCCGGCGGGGCCGGGTCGGATGGGGGTCCCCCCTGCTCCTCAAGAGCTTGGGGGAGGGTCGGCGGCGCGGCAGCGGTGCGTGCGGGAGAGGGAGAACCCATGGCGCGAGGGACGATGTCCGAGGAAGTGCAGGCGCGGATCAAGCAGTTGATCCTGCGGCGCAGACTGGTCCCGGGCGATCCGCTGCCCACCGAGGCCGAACTGGTCGACCTGCTGGACGTCAGCCGCAACTCGGTGCGCGAGGCGCTCAAGGCGCTGCAGGCCATGCGCATCGTCGAGATCCGGCACGGCTTCGGCACCTACGTCGGCCCGCTCACCCTGGAGCCGTTCGTCGAGGGCGTCGCCTTCCGCGCCGCGGTCCGCCACCACCAGGGCGAGCCGAGCCTGTACGAGCTGATGGAGGTCCGCGAGGCGCTGGAGGCCGGCCTGATCGCCGCCGTCGCGCGCCGGCTGCCCGCCGAGGACCTCGCCGTCCTCAAGGGCCTGGTGCAGCGGATGGCGGAGGAGGCGCGCGGCGGCATGGTGCAGAGCGCCACCGACCGGGCCTTCCACCTCGCCCTGTACCGCTCGATGGGCAACCATCTGCTGAGCGAGGTGCTGGACGCCTTCTGGGCGGCGCTGCGCCGGGTGCGCGAGGACCTCTCCGACGACCACCCGGACCCGGAGCTGACCTACCGTCAGCACAAGGAGATCGTCGAGGCGCTGGAGGCCGGCGACGGCGACCGTGCCGTGGAGGCCATGCACCGGCACTTCGACGGCATCCGACGCCGGCTGGCCGAGTAGCCAAGGGCGTGGGCCCGGCCCGGCCCCGGTGGTGCGGGCGGGTGGCGCCGGACCCCGTCCCGCGTCCGCCCGTTCACCGCGATGTCACGCCCCGTCAGCCGTTCCGTTGCCGACACGGAAAAGCGTCATGTGCGTTGCCTTGACGGTCAGTTGGGCGCTCCCTATGGTCCCCAGGACAGGGGACATCCTACGTCCTTGCCCTCTGGGGGTGACCCATGGCGTACGAGAGCTCGGTGCCGTACCGGGCCGGGACCGAGGGGTACACGAGCTTCCGGATCCCTGCCGTGGCCCGCGCGCGCTCCGGGGCGGTGCAGGCCTTTTCCGCCCGCGCCCTGATGACCCCGCGCGCCGGCCGCGACGCCGGCTTCACCTGGCGGACCGCGCGTCCCACCGGCGGACTCCCGGCCGGCTACTCCGGCTGTGCCTGTGGTCGCGCTGAACTTCGCTTCCGCTTCGCTGCAGCTCAGCTCAGCTCGGCCGCTCGGTCCGTCCGCCTCGACCGCGACACCGTCGGACTGCGCTACGAGACCGGCGACTTCAGCGCGTACTCGACGATCACCTTCCGCCGCATCCCCGTGGAGGAGCCGGCATGACCCGCAACCCCGTGCCCCACCTGCCCCGTATGCCCCGCAGAACGGTCCTCGGCGGGGCGGCCGCGCTCGCCGCCGGCTTCGCGCTCGCCGGCTGCAGCGACGGCGGGGACGGCGACGCCGACGCGCCCCGGGAGCGCAAGAAGGGCCAGAAGATCACGCTGACCTTCTGGTCCTGGGTGCCGGGCATCGACAAACCCGTCGACCTGTGGAACCGCAAGAACCCCGACGTCCAGGTCAAGGTCGAGAAGGTGTCGGCCGTCAACGGCGAGCAGTACGCCAAGATGCACGCCGCCATCAAGGCCGGCAACCCGCCCGACCTCGGCCAGATCGAGTTCCCGATCATCCCCAGCTTCCTGCTCGACAACGGGCTGCTCGACCTCGCCCCGCTCGGCGCCGCCCGCCACAAGGGCAAGTTCTTCGGCTGGCAGTGGCAGCAGTCCGTCTTCGGCAAGGGCATCTACGCCATCCCGCAGGCCTCCGGCCCGATGGGCCTGTTCGTCCGCCAGGACCTCTTCGACAAGTGGGGCCTGAAGGCTCCCGGGACGTGGGACGAGTACGAGGCCGCCGCCAAGGTGATCCGCAAGAAGGGCGCCTGGATCGAGACCTTCGCCCCCACCAACGGCAACCGCTTCTCCGGCCTCGCCTGGCAGGCCGGCGCCAAGTGGTACGCGAGCCACGGCGACACCTGGCTCGTGCACATCGACGACGAACCCACCCGCCGGGTCGCCGACTACTGGGAGTCCCTGGTCAAGCAGAAGCTCGTCAAGACCATCCCGGACCGCCAGAACGCCTGGTACAAGGACCTCCAGACCGGCGACATCACCGCCTGGGTGGGCGCCAGTTGGGGCGACGCCCTGCTGGTCGGCAACGCGCCGGGCACCAAGGGGAAATGGCGGGCCGCGCCGCTGCCCCAGTGGAAGGCCGGCGGCCAGGTCTTCGCCAACTGGGGCGGCTCCACCACCGCCGTCTTCGCCAAGGCGAGCTACCCCAAGGACGCCCTGGACTTCGCGGTCTGGCTCAACACCGACCCCGCGTCGATCGCCCTGCTGATCGACGGCGGCTACGGCTTCCCCAGCGCCAAGAAGGGCTACGCCACCGACGCCCTCGACGTCGACAAGCCCTTCTTCGGCGGCCAGTCGTACAGCAAGGTCTTCGCCGACGCCAGTGCGCACGTCGACACCAGCTGGCGGTGGGGACCCGGCGTGGACACCCTCTACCAGCGGCTCGGCGACGCCTTCACCGACGCCCTCGCCGACGGCAGCTCGTTCCGCTCCGCCCTCGCCAAGGTGCAGCGCCAGACGCTGTCCGACCTCCAGGGCAAGGGCCTGAAGGTGGAGAGCGGCGGGTGAGCCGGGACACCCTCAGCCGCACCGCGCCGGACACCGCCCGGCGGCCGGACACGCCCGGCCGCCGGCGCCGGGTCTCCCGCACCGAGGCCCGCAACGCCCGCGCCGCCGCCGGTTTCGTCCTGCCCTTCCTCGCCCTCTTCGGCCTCTGCTTCGTCGCCCCCATCGTGTACGCCGTCCAGCAGAGCCTGCACCGCACCGAACGCACCGGCCCGCTCGGCCTCGGCGGCCGCGAACACGAGGCGTTCGCCGGCCTCACCAACTACGCGCACGCCCTCGCCGACGACCGGTTCCTGGCCGGCTTCGGCCGGGTGCTGCTCTTCGGCGCCGTACAGATCCCGCTGATGATCGCGCTCGCCACCGCCCTCGCACTGCTCCTGGAGAGCGCGAGCGCCCGCGGCGTCCCCTTCTTCCGCAGCGCCTTCTTCCTGCCCTACGGCGTGCCCGGCGTGATCGCCTCGATCCTCTGGGGCTTCCTCTACGTCCCCGGCATCAGCCCACTGGTGAAGATCGCCGACGCGGTCGGCTGGGACGTCGACTTCCTCTCCCGCGGCACCGTCCTGTGGTCCATCGCCAACATCGTCACCTGGCAGTTCACCGGCTACAACATGCTGGTGCTGATCGCCCAGCTGAAGTCCGTACCCGGCGAGCTGTACGAGGCGGCCCGGATCGACGGCGCCTCCGCCTGGCAGGTCGCCCGGCACGTCAAGCTCCCGCTCATCCGCCCCGCGCTCGTCCTCACCACCGTCTTCAGCATCATCGGCACCCTCCAGCTGTTCGCCGAGCCGATGGTGCTGCGCCCGCTCGCCTCCTCCATCGACTCCGGCTTCACCCCCAACCTGCACGCCTACAGCGAGGCGTTCGTCGGCAACAACCCGCACGTGGCGGCGGCCGAGGCGGTGCTGCTCGCGCTGGTGGCGTGCGTGCTGTCGTTCGGCTTCCTGCGGCTGGTCGGCGGGCGTGCGAAGGAGCGACGCCGATGACCCGGCCCACCGCCCGAGCCCGCACGACCCTGCCACCGGTCCGCTACCGGATCATCACCGCCTCGCTGCTGACCGTCGCCGCGCTGTACTTCCTGGTGCCCGTCTACTGGCTGGTCGTCTCCACCACCAAGAACAGCGCCGAACTCTTCGGCACCTTCGGCTTCTGGTTCGCCGGCCACCCCGACCCCCTCGGCCACCTCGCCGACGTCCTCACCTACGACCACGGCATCTACGCCCGCTGGTTCGCCAACTCCCTGCTCTACGCCGGGATCGGCGCGGTCTGCGCCACCCTGCTGTCCGCCGCGGCCGGCTACGCGCTGGCCAAATTCCCGTTCCCCGGCCGGGAGGCGGTCTTCAACCTCGTCCTCGCCGGCGTCCTCATCCCGGGCACCGCGCTCGCCCTCCCGCTCTACTTCCTCTTCAGCGCGATGGGCCTGGCCGACACCTACTGGGCGGTGCTGATCCCGAGCGTGGTCAGCCCGTTCGGCGTCTACCTCTGCCGGATCTACGCGGCCGCCGCGGTCCCCGACTCGCTGCTGGAGGCGGCCCGGATCGACGGCGCGGGCGAGGCGCGGATCTTCGCCGGGCTGGGGCTGCGGCTGATGACCCCCGCGCTGGTCACCGTCTTCCTGTTCCAGTTCGTGCACATCTGGAACAACTACTTCCTGCCGCTGGTCATGCTCTCCGACTCCGACCTCTATCCGATCCAACTGGGCCTGACCAGCTGGACCGGCTACGCGGACCGGCAGCCGGTGCTCTACCAGTACACGGTGGGCGGCGCGTTCCTCTCCGTGGTGCCGCTGATGGTGCTGATGACCGTCCTGCAGCGGTACTGGCGCGCGGGGTTGACGGAGGGCAGCGTCAAGGCGTGACGGTGCGGTGCTGCGGTGCTGCGGTGCTGCGGTGCTGCGGTGCGGCGTGACGGTGCGGTGCGGCGGTGCGGCGGTGCGGCGTGGTGGGGGTGACGGTGCCTTGTCGCGGGCAGCCGTCGTGGGGGTGACGGTGGCTTGCCGCGGGCGGCCGAAGTGGCGTGACAGGACGTGACAGGATCGGTGTCATGACTACTCCTGACGATGCGCAGTCCCCGAACGCCGCGACCCGCGCGAAGGCCGCCCTCCAGCGCGACCCCTGGGACCTGCCGGACGTCTCCGGCCTCGTGGTCGGCGTCCTCGGCGGCACCGGCGACCAGGGCCGCGGCCTGGCCTACCGGCTCGGCCGGGCCGGCCAGAAGGTGATCATCGGGTCCCGGGCCGAGGAGCGCGCCCGGACCGCCGCCGAGGAACTCGGCCTCGGCATCGAGGGCGCGGAGAACGCGGAGTGCGCGCGGCGCAGCGACATCGTGATCGTCGCCGTGCCGTGGGAGGGCCACGCCAAGACGCTCCAGGCCCTGCGCGAGCCGCTGGCCGGCAAGCTCGTGATCGACTGCGTCAACCCGCTGGGCTTCGACAAGAAGGGCGCCTACGCGCTGAAGCCGGAGGAAGGCAGCGCGGCCGAGCAGGCCGCCGCGCTGCTGCCGGAGTCCCGGGTCACCGCGGCCTTCCACCACCTGTCCGCGGTGCTGCTCCAGGACCCCGAGGTCGAGCAGATCGACACCGACGTGATGGTGCTGGGGGAGTCCCGCGCCGACACGGACCTGGTCCAGGCGCTGGCCGCGCGCATCCCCGGGATGCGCGGCGTCTTCTCGGGGCGGCTGCGCAATGCGCACCAGGTGGAGTCGCTGGTGGCGAATCTGATCTCGGTGAACCGGCGGTACAAGGCGCATGCGGGGGTCCGTATTACGGACATTTAGCCCCACGCAGCTGACTGCCGCCCACGTAGCTGGCTGTCCCGCCGTTGCGCGCTTTGCGGCGCCTCCCACGTACCTGTCTGCGGCGCCGCGGGTGTTGTTCGCCGTTGCGCCTGCGGCGGGCTGGGTGGTTTGTGGGTGCGGTGACGGGCCTCCGGGGCCGGTTGTGTGGACTGCTGACGCTTTACGTCCACACAACCGGCCCCTCCGGCCCGTCCCCTCCCGTGAGGGGGAAGGAAACGGTGGGTGGGGGTGGGCGTGATCCCAGGTGTAAGGGGCGCCGTGGCCGAGAGCGAGGGGCAGCTGAGGGCGGGGTCGGGGATGGGGGACACTGGGAGGGACCGCCTACTCCCGACAGGAGCTCATCCCATGCCCCGCCTCGCTCTCATGGCCCTTGCCGTGTGTGTTCTTGCCGTTGCCGCTGCCGTCGTGTCCTTCGTGGAGGGCAGCTTCGTGGGGATCGTGTGGGTGTTGCTGGCCGGTATTTCCAGCAACATGGCGTGGTTCTACGTGCGCAAGGCGAAGATCGAGCGGGAGCAGCAGGCCGCGACCTCCGGCTGAGTCACTGCCAGAAGCGGAAGAGCTCCTGGCCGAAGTAGGTGTCGAGGCGGGAGACGCCCAGCGCGCGCAGGAGCGTGTCCACCAGGCCGAAGAAGGCCTGGTTGACCTCGGGGAGCCACAGCAGGGCGAAGACCGCCAGCAGGCCGATGACCGCGTAGGGCTCTATCTTGCGGCGCAGTGCCGGGGACAGCCAGGGCTCGATCACGCCGTAGCCGTCCAGGCCGGGGACCGGCAGGAAGTTCAGGATCGTCGCGGTCACCTGGAGCAGCGCGAGGAAGGCCAGGGCGAAGCGGAAGGTCGGCGGGACGCCCGTGAGGCCGAGCAGCCAGAACGGGGCGGTGCAGATCACCGCGAACACGGCGTTGGTCAGGGGGCCGGCCGCCGAGACCAGACTGTCCTGCCAGCGGCTGCGGATGCGGGCGCGCTCGATGTAGACCGCGCCGCCCGGCAGGCCGATGCCGTTCACGATCAGGAAGATCAGCGGCAGGATGATGCTGAGCAGGGCGTGGGTGTATTTGAGCGGGTTCAGGGTGAGATAGCCCCTGGCCTCCACCGAGATGTCGCCGCTGTGCAGCGCGGTGCGGGCGTGTGCGTACTCGTGCAGGCAGAGGGACACCACCCAGCCGGACGTGACGAACGCGAAGACCGCGACGCCGGTGTGCGTGCCGAGCGTTCCCTTCCAGACGGCCCAGCCGGACACCGCGAGGACGGCGACGAGCGCGAGGAAGACCGGGCTGATGCGCCGGTCGGCGCGCCGGATGGCGGTGGTCATGGTGCGGGCTCCCGGGGACGGTCTCGGCAGGGGCAGCCCCGACCGTAACCGTGCGGAGGCGGACCGCGCACGGGTGCCGCCGTGGCCGGTCGTCGTCCGGGACGGAAACTCGGTGCAAAGCGGCCGCGGCCCTGCACGACAATGGGCCGGTGCGCTATGGAATTCTCGGCACCGCCCAGGCCGACCGACCCGACGGCACCCCCGTGTCCCTCGGCGGCGCCCGCCTGCGCGCGCTGCTCACCGCCCTCGCCCTGCGCCCGGGCCGTGCGCTGCCGGCCGAGGCACTGATCGCCGACGTCTGGGGCATGGAGCCGCCGGCCGACGCGCCCGGGGCGCTGCAGGCGCTGGTCGGCCGGCTGCGGCGGGCCCTCGGGCACGCCGCCATCGCCTCGGTCGACGGCGGCTACCGGCTGTCCGCCGAGCCCGACGCCGTCGACCTGCACCGTTTCGAGCGGCTCACCACGGACGGTGGCCGGGCGCTCGCCGACGCCGATCCGGCCCGGGCCGCGGACCTGCTGGACGAGGCGCTGGCGCTGTGGCGCGGCCCGGCACTCGCCGACCTGCCGGACGCCGGTGCCGAGGCGGCCCGCGCCGAGAGCCGCCGGCTGGACGCCCAGCGCACCCGCCTCGCCGCCGACCTCGCCCTCGGCCGGGCCGAGCGGACGCTGCCCACCCTGCTCGCGCTGTGCCGGGAGCACCCCCTCGACGAGCCCCTCCAGGCCCTGCGGCTGCGGGCGTTGCGCGCCGCGGGCCGTACCGCGGAGGCGCTGGCCGCCTACGAGGAGATACGCGCCGGCCTCGCCGACCGCCTCGGCGCCGACCCGGGCCCGGAGCTGCGGGCCCTGCACGCGGAGCTGCTGCGGCTCGGTGCGGACGAGCCGGTGGCGGCCGTGGCGGAGCCCCCGGTGCCGCCGTCCCGGCCCGCCGGGCGCGGGCCCGGCAACCTCCGGGCCCGGCTCACCTCGTTCGTCGGCCGGGACGCCGATCTCGCGGCGATCCGGTCCGACCTGGGCGAACACCGGCTGGTGACGTTGCTGGGGCCGGGCGGGGCGGGCAAGACCCGGCTGTCGCAGGAGGGTGCGGAGAGCGCCGCCGCGGCCCGGCCGGGGGCCTGGCCGCACGGTGTGTGGCTGGCGGAGCTGGCGCCGGTGGACGATCCGCAGACCGTGCCGGAGGCGGTGCTGACCGCGCTGGGCGCCCGCGAGACCGTCGTCCGCGGCACCACCGCCGAGGGCCTGCGGGCCGCCGCCGACCCGACCGCGCTGGACCCGCTCGGCCGGCTCGCCGAGCACTGCGCCGGACGCCGGATGCTGCTGGTCCTGGACAACTGCGAGCATGTGATCGGTGCCGCCGCCGCGCTCGCCGAGCGGCTGCTGGCCGACTGCCCGGGCGTCACGGTCCTGGCCACCAGCCGGGAGCCGCTGGCCGTACCGGGCGAGGTGCTGCGGCCGGTCGAGCCGCTGCCGGACCCGGTCGCGCTGCGGCTGCTGGCCGACCGGGGCTCCGCCGCCCGCCCCGGCTTCCGGATCGACGACGACCCGGCGGCCTGCACCGAGATCTGCCGCCGGCTGGACGGTCTGCCGCTCGCCATCGAACTCGCCGCCGCCCGGCTGCGGCTGCTCACCCCCCGCCAGCTGGCCGACCGGCTCGACGACCGCTTCCGGCTGCTGACCAGCGGCAGCCGGACCCTGCTGCCCCGGCAGCAGACCCTGCGCGCGGTGGTCGACTGGTCCTGGGACCTCACCGACGAGCCCGAACGGGCGGTACTGCGCCGGCTGTCCGTCTTCGCCGGCGGCTGCGACCTGGCCGCCGCTGAGGAGGTGTGCGCGGGCGACGGCGTCGAGGAGTACGAGGTCGCCGGGCTGCTGGGGTCGCTGATCGACAAGTCGCTGGTGGTGGCGGCGCCGGCCCCCGATGGCCAGATGCGCTACCGGCTGCTGGAGACCGTGGGGGAGTACGCCGGGGAGCGGCTGGACGAGGCGGGGGAGCGGGCCGGTGCCGAGCGCCGGCACCTCGTCGCCTACCGCGAACTGGCCCGTACCGCGGACCCGTTGCTGCGCGGCCCCGGCCAGCGCGCGGCGATGGAGCGGCTGGAGCTGGAGCACGACAACCTGCGCACCGCACTGCGCCGGGCCGTCGCGGCCGGGGACGAGCACGAGGCGCTGTGCCTGGTGCTGTCCCTGCAGTGGTTCTGGTCGCTGCGCGACCACCGCAGCGATGCCCGCCACTGGGCCACGGCGGCCGGCGAGCTCGGCCCCAACCCCTTCCTGACGCCCGTCGAACCGGCCCCCGCACTGCACCGGCGGCCGATCGACGCCCCGCCGCCGATGTCCGACGAGCAGCTGGCCGAGGCCCGCCGCGAGGTCCGCCTGGTCGCGCTGTCCAGCAGGGACAGCGACATCGAGGCGATGCGCGACCCGCAGATGCAGCGGGAGCTCGCCGGGATGCTCGCCGCCTACCGCCCCGGACTGCCGCAGACCTGCAAGGTGCCCGGTGTGATGTGGTACTTCGCGGTGCTGCTCACCGGGCGCTTCGACGAACTGGCCGAGCTGATCGACGGCGCGGTGGCGGCCTGCCGCGACCACGGCTACGACTGGGAGCTGGCCTACGTCCTGCAGATGCGCTCCAAGATCTTCAACGACCGGCCCGGCGGGCTGTCCCAGGCGTCCCGCGACGCCGACGAGGCGCTGCGGATATTCCGCACGGTGGGCGACGCCTGGGGCGCGGCCGAGGCGCTGTCCGGGCGCGGCGAGTCCCACGAGAAGCGGGGGGCGTACGAGCTCGCGGCGCGCGACTACCGGGCGGCGATGGTGCACGCCGAGGAGGTGGGCGCGCACGGCCAGACCCTGCTGCTGCGCTGCCGGCTGGGCGCCGTGCTGATCGAGGACGGCCAGTCCGAGACCGGTGAGCGGATGCTCCGCGAGGTGCTGGCCGAGGCCGCGGGGGGCAACTCCGGCCGGGACACCGAGCCGTTCGCCCGGCTGACCCTCGCCATGTGGCTGTCGGTGAGCGGGCGGCCGCGGGAGGCGCGGGCCGAACTCCACATCGTGCAGGAGCTGTTCGTCCCGCGCGCCCCGGACCTCTTCGCCGGCATCCTGGAGTCCGCGCTGGTCTCGCTGGACATCGAAGAGGGCCACACCGAGGGCGTGCTGCCGCGCTTCCGGGCGGCCCTGACCCTGATGCAGGACGAGCTGACCCAGATGGTCGCCCCCGACATGCCGGTGATCCAGCTCCTCACCGGCGCCCGGGTGCTGATGGCCGTACGGGGCGAGGCGGCGGGCCGGGACGCGGCGCGGCTGGTCGGGGCGTACGACGCGCTGCGGGCCACCGGCCACGTGCCGACCCTGGTCATCCGCGACGAACGGGCGCGCACCGAGGAGGCGGCGCGGAAGCTGCTGAGCGACGACGCCTACGCGCGTGCCCACGCCGAAGGCGGTGACCTCTCGCTGGAAGAGGCCACCGCCCTCATCTGACGCGAGCCGGGCGGAGGCTGTTGCCCCGCGGGGAGGCCCCCTGCGGGGCGTGCGTCAGGTCTTCTTGCGGAACTTCGCGACCGCGAGCGGCATGACGACCGCCGTGATGGCGACCGTCCAGCCGAGGGTGATCAGCGCCGGGTGCGCCACCGCGCCCCGGCCGTTGAGCAGGGCCCGGGCCGCGTCCGCCAGCGTGGAGAGCGGGTTGACCTTGGTGAAGCCCTCCAGCCAGCCGGGCATCGACGTCGGCGGGGCGAAGATCGACGAGCCGAACTGCAGCGGCATCAGCACGATCATCGCCATGCCCTGCACCGCCTGCGGTGTCTTCACCGAGAGCCCCAGCAGGATGAAGATCCACATCAGCGCCGCGCCGAAGGCCGTGGACAGCACGACCGCGGCCAGGAACTCCAGGGCACTGCCGCGGATTTCGAAGCCGAGCAGGAAGCCCATGCCGAGCAGGATCGCGGTGGCGATCAGCATCCGGCCGATCTCGACCACGATCTTGGCTATCAGGACCGAGGACCGGGCGATGGGCATCGTCCGGAAGCGGTCCATCACGCCCTTGCGGAAGTCCTCGTTGACGCCGGAGCCGACCGCCATGGCGATGTTCATGCCCATCATCGCCATCATGCCGGGCACCAGACGCTGGATGTACTCCTGCTGGTTGCCCTTGCCGGCGATCGCGCCGCCGAAGACGTAGGTGAACAGCAGGATGAAGATGACCGGCATCAGCAGGACGTCGAACATCGACTCCGGATCGTGCTTGATCTGCAGGGCGTTGCGCCGTACCAGGGCACCGATGTGCCGCAGATTGCCGCGCAGCCCGATCCGGCCCTCGTCCGCGCCGGTCTTGACCGACGGCGCAGTCATCGTCACGGCAGTCATGCCGACACCCCCGCGTACTGCTGTTCCGTCAGGTCGTCCGACTCCGGGGCGACGGAGGTCTTCTGGCCCGTGATGGCCAGGAACACCTCGTCCAGGCTGGGCAGATGGGTCGATATCCCGGCGAGCGCGAAGCCGCGGCCGCCGAGCACCCCGACCACCGCGGTCAGCTGCTCGTCGCTGATGATCGGTACGTTGACCACACCCCCGTCGTGGTCAGCGGTCGCGCCCACGATGCCGTCCAGCCCCGCCTGGGCGATCGCGCCGACCATCCGGTCCAGTTCACCGGGGTCGGTCGGCCGGATCTGCAGGGTCCGCCCGCCGACCTTGGCCTTGAGCTCGTCGACCCGGCCCTCGGCGATCACCCGGCCGCGGTCGATGACCGTCAGCTCGTCCGCCAACTGCTCGGCCTCTTCCATGTATTGCGTGGTCAGCAGGACCGTGGCGCCCTCGCGGACCATCCGCTGGACCTCCTCCCACACCTCGTTGCGGGTACGGGGATCCAGGCCGGTGGTCGGCTCGTCCAGATAGAGCACGGCCGGGCGGCCGATCATCGAGGCGGCGAGGTCGAGCCGGCGGCGCATACCGCCGGAGTACTTGGCGGCGGGCCGCTTGGCGGCCTCGGTCAGCGAGAACCGCTCCAGCATCTCGTCCGCGCGGGCGCGGGCGTCCTTGCGGGAGAGGTCGAGCAGCCGCCCGATCATGTAGAGGTTCTCCCAGCCGGAGAGCTTCTCGTCGACCGAGGCGTACTGCCCGGTCAGGCCGATCGTGCGGCGCAGCGCGCGGGGCTGGCGCACCACGTCGTAGCCCGCCACCACGGCACGGCCGGCGTCCGGCACCAGGAGGGTGGACAGGCAGCGCACGAGCGTGGTCTTCCCGGCACCATTGGGGCCGAGCACGCCGAGTACGGTGCCTTCCTTCACGTCCAGGTCCACCCCGTCGACGGCCTTGACGTCGCCGAAGTGCTTGACCAGACCGCGCACCTCCACGGCGTTGCCGCCCTTGGTGGTCATCGTCTGTCGCGTCATGTCCCCAACGGTGCCAGGGCCCACCGACACGGCACCGACATTCCACCGACAGCTGCGCTTGGCTGCCCCCCCACGTACCTGGCTGTCCCGCCGCGGGGCTTGCTCGCCGTTGCGCTTTGCGGCGCCTCGCACGTACCTGTCTGCGGCGTCGCGGGTCGTCTCGCCGTTGCGCCTGGCGGCGGGCGTTTGTGTTTTGGGTGCGGTGCCGGCCCTCCAGACTTCGTCCTCCGGTCCAGCCCCTCCCGTGGGTGGGGAGTTTCCAAGCTGGTTGGGGGCGTGCGTTGTCTGTTGACCGCACGCGTGTGGGCATTACGTGCACCCCCGCCGTCCTTAATTTTCCCTCTCACGGGAGGGGACGGGCCGGAGGGGCCGGTTGTGTGGACGTAAAGCGTCAGCAGTCCACACAACCGGCCCCGGAGGCCCGTCACCGCACCCAACAACCACCCAGCCCGCCGCAGGCGCAACGGCGAGCGAGCCCCGCGGCGGGAAAGCCAGGTACGTGGGAGGTCAGCGGAACGTGTGCTCCGGCGTGGGGAACGTGCCCCCCACGACCTCCTCGGCAAAGGCCTTGGCCGCGCCGCCCAGCAGCTCACGCATTTCCAGGTACTTCTTGACGAACTTCGGTACCCGGCCGGCGTTCATTCCGGCCATGTCGGTCCACACCAGGACCTGCGCGTCGCACTCCAGGCCGGCGCCGATGCCGACGGTCGGGATGTGCAGCGAGCGGGTGACCTCGGCGGCCAGTTCGGCGGGTACCGCCTCCAGGACCACCGCGAACGCGCCCGCGTCCTGGACCGACTTGGCGTCCCGCAGCAGCTGCTGGGCGGCCTCCTCGCCGCGGCCCTGGACCGGGTAGCCGCCGAAGGCGTGCACCGACTGCGGGGTCAGCCCGACGTGCGCCATGACCGGGATGCCGGAGGAGACCAGCAGCTCCACCTGGTCCGCGGAGCGCTCACCGCCCTCCAGCTTGACCGCGCCGACCCCGGCCTCCTTCACCAGCCGGGTGGCGTTGCGCAGGGCCTGGACCGGCCCTTCCTGGTACGAGCCGAACGGCAGGTCCGCGACGACGAGGGACCGCTTGGTCCCCCGGACGACCGCCGCTGACAGGAACGTGATCTCGTCCATCGTGACCGGCACGGTGGACTCGTAACCGAGGTGACAGTTGCCCATCGAGTCGCCGACGAGCAGGACCGGGATCCCGGCCTCGTCGAAGACGGAGGCGGTCATCGCGTCGTAGGCGGTGAGCATCGGCCACTTCTCGCCGCGCTCCTTGGCGGCGGCGATGTCGCGCACGGTGACCCGGCGCGAGCTCGTACCCCCGTACAGGGACTTGGGCACCGGCTTCTGGGCAGGCGAAGGCTGCGTCATGGTGACGGCTCCTGTTCGTCATCTCGAGGCACCCTGACGGTGTCCCCGGACTCCCCACCATGCTGGCACGACCTCGAGGCAAAGGAAAAGGGAGGGCACAACGGGAGCCGGAACGCCGCAACCGCGGGAGAGTGGGACGTACGGCCGCCCCGCCCGGGGGATCCGGCCGCGGCTCATCAATACGGAACGGACCCGTATCGCAAACGTAGGGTGTCGGCATGGCCACCTCATCGACCGCACCGACCGCGCCGGGCGGCCCGCCCGCCCGGCAGGTCCCCGAGCGCGTGCACCGGCGCCGCTGGGCGATCCTGTCCGCCCTCATGCTCAGCCTGCTGATCGTGGTGCTGGACAACTCCATCCTGAACGTCGCCATGAAGACGATCGCCACGCCGGCCCCGCACGGTCTCGGCGCCACCCAGAGCGAACTGGAGTGGGCGATCAACGCCTACACGCTGGTCTTCGCGGGGCTGCTGTTCACCGCCGGCCTGCTCGGTGACCGGCTCGGCCGCAAGAAGACGCTGCTCTTCGGCCTGGCGGTGTTCGGCACCGGCTCGGTGCTCGCCGCGTTCGCCGGCTCGCCGACCCAGCTGATCGCCTTCCGCGCGCTCATGGGCCTGGGCGGCGCCTTCGTCATGCCGGCCACCCTGGCGATCCTGATGAACGTCTTCGAGCGCGACGAGCAGCCCAAGGCGATCGGCATCTGGGCCGGCGGGGTGGGTCTGGCCATCGCGATCGGCCCGATCGCCGGCGGGCTGCTGCTGAACCAGTTCTGGTGGGGTTCGGTGTTCCTGGTCAACGTGCCCATCGTGCTGATCGCGCTGACCGCGATGCTGACCCTGGTGCCCGACTCCAAGGACCCCAGCCCCGGCCGGCTGGACCCGGTCGGCGTGCTGTTCTCCGTCGTCGGGCTGGTCCTGCTGGTCTACGGGATCATCAAGGGCGGCCAGCTCGCCGACTTCACCGAACCGCGGGTGATCGGCACGGTCGTGGCCGGCCTGGTGGTGCTCGCCGGGTTCGTCGTGCACCAGAAGCGCAGCGACCACCCGTCGATCGACATCAACTACTTCCGCAAGCCCGCGTTCTCCGCCGCGATCGCCGCCATCGCCCTGGTCTTCTTCTCCCTGATGGGCGTCACGTTCTTCATCGTCTTCTACGTGCAGAGCGTGCGCGGCTACACCCCGCTCCAGGCCGGCCTGCTGCTCCTGCCGCTGGCCGCCGCCCAGATGATCTTCGCGCCGCGGGCCCGGCTGGCCGTGGACCGCTACGGCGCCCGCGCGGTGTGCACGTTCAGCATGTTCGTGGTGGCCGACACCATGCTGGGCCTGCTGCTGCTGGACGCCGACACCCCGATCTGGGTCATGGAGGCGCTGTTCTTCCTCCAGGGCGCCGGCATGGCGCACATCATGCCGCCGGTCACCGTCTCGATCATGCAGTCGCTGCCCCGCGAGAAGGCCGGATCCGGCTCGGCGCTCAACAACGTCTTCCGGCAGGTCGGCGGCACCCTCGGCGTCGCCGTGCTGGGCTCGCTGCTGTCCACGAGCTACCGGGACCGCATCCAGGGCGTCCTCGACGCCGTGCCCGGACTGTCGGCCGGGGCCCGGCACGCGGCCGGTGAGTCGATCGAGGCCACCCTCGGCCTCGCGGACCGGATGGGCGCTCCGGGCCGGCCGCTGGTCACCGCCGCGAACGCCGCCTTCGTCCACGCCATGCACGTCACCGCCCTCGGTTCGGCCACCGTCTCGGCCGTCGGCGCCCTGATCGTGCTGGCCTTCCTGCCGGGCAAGACGGGACCGGCGCCGCAGTCCGCGGAGCCGCGGGACGAGCGGAAGGCGGGGGCGGCGCGATGAGCCGGCCCGCACGGGGCGCCGGGGCGGTGGCCGGGGCGGGGCCGGGCCCGGTGGCACCGGAGCGCCGCGGCCGGCCGCGCAGCGCCGCGGCCGACTCCGCCATCATCGAGGCCGTGCTCCGCCTGATCGAGAACGGGGCGTCCATAGGCGAGCTGTCCATGGAGGGGATCGCCCGCGAGGCCGGCGTCGGCAAGGCCACGGTCTACCGCCGCTGGTCCGGCAAGGACGCCCTGATGCTGGACGTCATGCGGTCCCTGGACGCCCCGCTCCCGCCGCTCGACGGCGCCTCGGTCCGCGACGACCTGGTCTCCCTGCTGGAATTCCTCCGCCGCCGCGGCCTGGCCAAACGGGACTCCGCGCTGCTGCGCACCGTCGTCAGCCACGTCCACGCGCACCCGGAGCTGTGGGACGCGTACCACCGCACGGTCGTCCGGGCCCGCAACGAGGCGCTGCTCGCCGTGCTCCGCCGCGGGATGGCCAACGGCGAGATCCGCACCGACCGCCCGGTCGACGCCCTCGCCGACCTGTTCGTCGGCCCGCTGCTGGCCCGGGCCGTGCTGCACCAGTGGAAGGACCTCCCCGAGGGGCTGGCCGAGGACATCGTCGACACGGTCCTCGACGGCGTACGGCCCCGCCCCCAGGCCGCGGCGGGCTGAGCGCATGCCTGGCCGCCCGGGTCCGGGAACCCCGCGCCGTATGACCGGACCATGCCCGTTCTGTCACAGCCGTTGTCACGAACCCCGTGACCGGAACCCCACCCCGCGACACCGCCGTCCTCACCACCGAAGAGCGCGGCACGGCCGGGCGCGAATCTAAGAAACCGCATTACGGCCATCACCTAGGGTCGGTGATCACGGGTGACAGCACCGGAGCAAGGCAGTGAGGACGGCGGAATGACGCAGGCATACATGACGGAGCCGGAGCAGGGGCGGGGGCCCGCGGGGGCCGGTTCCCGGGCCGGACGCCTGCGGAACTGGTGGCGTCCCGACGGGATGTGGCGACGCGGCATCGTGCTCGCGGTGCTGGCCGTCGTGCTCGGGCTGCTGATGATCCTGCACGCCCGGGTGCCCAACGACGTGGGGAATCTGGGCAGCCTGCTGGAGACCTTCCTGCCGTGGCTCGGCCTGGCCATCCCGCTGCTGCTGCTCGCCGCGGTCCTGCGCCGCTCCGCGACCGCCCTGATTGCGCTGGTCCTGCCGGTCTTCGCGTGGGTCAACCTGTTCGCCGGGCAGGTCACGGACAAGGCCGGCACCGGCGGCAACGTCACCGTGGTCACCCACAACGTCGACGCCGACAACCCCGACCCGGCGGCCACCGCCCGGGACATCGTGCACTCCGGGGCGGACGTCGTCGCCCTGGAGGAGCTGACCGGCGACGCCCTGCCCACGTACCGGAAGGGGCTGGCGAAGGCGTACCCGTACCACACCGTGCAGGGCACGGTCGGTCTGTGGAGCAAGCTGCCGCTGAGCGACGCCCGGCCGGTGGACATCAAGATGGGCTGGACCCGCGCGCTGCGCGCCACCGTCACCGCCACCGACGGCCGGCAGTTCGGCGTCTACGTCGCCCACCTGCCGTCGGTCCGGGTCAAGGTCGAGGCCGGTTTCACCGCCAACCAGCGCGACGGCAGTGCCGAGGCGCTGGGCGAGGCGATCGCCGCCGACCCGGTCAAGAAGGTCATGCTGCTCGGCGACCTGAACGGCACCATGAACGACCGCTCGCTGGCCCCGGTCACCTCGCAGATGCGCTCCGCCCAGGGCGCCGCGGGCGACGGCTTCGGCTTCAGCTGGCCGGCCGGCTTCCCGATGGCCCGGATCGACCAGATCATGATGAAGGGCATGGACCCGGTCAAGGCGTGGGTGATGCCCTCGACCGGCAGTGACCACCTCCCGGTCGCGGCCTCGATCAAGGTCTGACGCGGCCCCGTAACGTTCCGTTCCCCCGCTGGAATACTGGACCTGGGAGACTTTGTTCCGTAAGAGAACTTAAGAGACCGTGGGAGTCCCGTGCGTCCTGCCGGCCCGGCAGGACGCACGTCCACGTCTCCGCTCGCACGTACGGAACGCGTCCCCGAAAGGTTTTCCATGCCCTTGGCTCTGCTCGCACTCGCGATCTCGGCCTTCGGTATCGGCACCACGGAATTCGTGATGATGGGCCTGCTGCCCAACGTCGCGGACGACCTGGGCACCTCGGTGCCCACCGCCGGCTACCTCGTCTCCGCCTACGCCCTCGGCGTCGTCATCGGCGCCCCGCTGCTGACCGCCCTCGGGTCCCGCATCCCCCGCAAGCGGATGCTCGTCCTGCTCATGGCGGTCTTCACGGTCGGCAACCTGGCCTCCGCCCTCGCCCCGAACTTCGGGCTGCTGATCGCCGGGCGGCTGCTGGCCGGCCTCCCGCACGGCGCCTTCTTCGGCGTCGGCGCGGTGGTCGCCGCCCGGCTCGTCCGCGAGGGCCGCCAGGCCCGCGCGGTCGCCACCATGTTCCTCGGCCTGACCATCGCCAACATCGTCGGCGTGCCCGCCGCCACCCTGCTCGGCCAGCGGCTCGGCTGGCGCGCCACCTTCCTCATCGTGGCCGCCATCGGACTGGTCGCCATGGCCTCGCTGGCCCGGCTGATCCCGCCGCTGCCCGTCGAGGAACGCGCCGGCCTGGGTCGCGAACTGCGCGCCCTCGGCAACCGCCAGGTGCTCCTCGGCCTGCTGACCACGGTCTTCGGCTTCGCCGGCATCTTCGCCGTCTACAGCTACCTCGCATCGATGATGACCGAGGTCACCGGCCTCGCCGAGGGCTCGGTCCCGCTCGTGCTCGCGCTCTTCGGCATCGGCATGACCCTCGGCGCGCTCGCCGCCGGCCCGCTCACCGACCGCGCGCTGCGCCCCACCCTCTACGGCTCGCTGGCGGCGCTGGCCCTGGTCCTGGCGGCCCTGCACTTCACCGCCCCGGTGGCGTGGGCCGCGATGGTCACCGTCGTCCTCGTCGGCGCGATCGGCTTCCTGACCACCACGCCCCTGCAGATGCTGGTCATGAACAAGGCCCACCAGGCCCCCACCCTGGCCGCCGCCTCCAACCAGTCCGCCTTCAACCTCGCCAACGCGGGCGGCGCCTGGGTCGGCGGGCTGGCCCTCTCGGCCGGCTGGGGCTGGACCTCCCCGGCCCTGGTCGGCGCCGTCCTGGCCGCCCTCGGCCTGGCCGTCGCGGTGACCGCCGGCCTGCTGGACCGGGCCCCGCACGACCCCTCGCGCATCGTGGCCCGCAGCGACGACGCCCCGGCACCGGCCGAGGCAGGCGCCCGGACCGGCGGCGGGTCGTAACCGGCCGGCACCTCGTATCCGGTCGGCGCGGACCGGCCGCCGCGAGGGCCCTCAGCGGCCCTCGCGCCAGTGGTTGGTGATCGGCAGCCGGCGGTCCTTGCCGAAGCCCTTCGCGGAGATCTTGGGGCCCGGCGGGTACTGCCGGCGCTTGTACTCGGCGTGGTCGACCATCCGCAGCACGCGGGTGACCAGCGCGGCGTCGTAGCCCTGGGCGACGATGTCGGCGTGGCCGCGGTCCCGGTCGACGTAGAGCTCCAGGATCCCGTCCAGGACGTCGTAGTCGGGCAGCGAATCGGTGTCGACCTGACCGGGGCGGAGCTCCGCGCTCGGCGGCTTGGTGAGGGTGTGCTCCGGGATCGGCGGGGTCTGGCCGCGGTCCGCGGCGGCCTGGTTGCGCCAGCGGGCCAGCTCGTAGACCACGGACTTGTAGACGTCCTTGATGGGACCGTAGCCGCCCACCGAGTCGCCGTAGAGCGTCGAATAGCCGCATGCCAGCTCGGACTTGTTGCCGGGGGCGAGGACCAGGTGGCCCTCCTGGTTGGAGATCCCCATCAGGGTCGTCCCGCGCAGCCGCGACTGGAGGTTCTCCTCCGCGAGACCGGTGAGACCGAGCGAGTCCATGTAGGCGTCGAACATCGGCCCGATCGGAACGGTACGGAACGCCAGGCCGGTCCGCCGGGCGAGTTCGGCCGCGTCGGTGAGCGAGTGCTCGGAGGAGTAGCGCGAGGGCATCGCCACCGCGTGGACGTGCGCGGCACCCAGCGCGTCACAGGCGATCGTGGCGACGAGCGCCGAGTCGATGCCCCCGGAGAGACCGACCACGACACTGCGGAAGCCGTTCTTGGCGACGTACGCGCGCAGGCCGACGACCAGCGCGGTGTAGATCTCCTCCAGGTCGACGAGGCGTTCGGCCTGCCCGCCGGGGCTTTCCGGTGGGTACGCCGGCAGCGGGTCGGCGGAGAGCACGAGGTGGTCGACGCGCAGCCCGTCGTCCAGGACGCCCGCCGGCGGCTCCGGCGCCGCCGCGGGCAGGTCCAGGTCGACCAGCACACAGCCCTCCGCGAACTGCGGCGCCCGCGCGATCACCCCGCCGTCCTTGTCCACCACGATCGAGTCGCCGTCGAAGACCAGCTCGTCCTGGGCGCCGATCATGGCGAGGTAGGCCGTGGCGCAGCCGGCCTCCTGCGCCCGCTTGCTGACCAGTTCCAGACGGGTGTCGTCCTTGTCCCGCTCGTACGGCGAGGCGTTGATGGACAGCAGCAGCCCGGCCCCCGCGCTGCGGGTCGCCGGCACCCGGCCGCCGTCCTGCCACAGGTCCTCGCAGATGGCCAGCGCGATGTCGATGCCGTGCAGCCGGACGACGGGCAGCGTGTCGCCGGGCACGAAGTAGCGGAACTCGTCGAAGACGCCGTAGTTCGGTAGGTGGTGCTTGGCGAAGGAGAGCGCGACCGTGCCGCGGTGCAGCACCGCGGCGGCGTTCTGCGGGGCGCCGGCCGGGCGTCCGTAGCGCGGCCGGTCCTGCTCGCAGCGGTCGAGGTAGCCGACCACGACAGGGAGTTCGCCCAGGCCCTCGTCGGCCAGCCGGCCGGCCAGTGTCCGCAGCGCGGCCCGGCTCGCCTCGACGAACGACGGGCGCAGCGCGAGGTCCTCGACGGGATAGCCGGTGAGCGCCATCTCGGGGAACGCGACGAGATGGGCGCCCTGGTCGGCGGAGTGCCGGGTCCAGCGCAGGATCGTCTCGGCGTTCTGCGCGAGGTCGCCGACGCAGGAATCGATCTGATTGAGGGCGAGGCGGAGTTGAGGCACTCCGCCAGTGTAATCGTCTTTCTGACGCGATGTGGGGCGGGAGGGCGGGAGAAGGCAGCGTGGGAGGGCGGGAGAAGGCGGCGCGGGGGCGGGAGAAGGCGGTGTGGGAGGCGCGGGAGAGGCGGAAGGGGAGAGCCGGGCCGGCGTCCGGGGGAGGGCGCCGGCCGCCCGTCCGATCCCTACGAGCGGTAGCCCAGGATCGTCATCATCCCCGACTCCGAGTGGTAGATGTTGTGGCAGTGGACCATCCACAGCCCCGGGTTGTCGGCGTCGAAATCGACCGCGTGCTGCCGCCCCGGCAGCACGATCGTGGTGTCCTTCCGGGGCCCGCCGTGCGGCAGCGCGAAGGTGTGCCCGTGCAGATGCATCGGGTGCCACATCCGGGTGTGGTTGCGGAAGACGATCCGCACCCGCTCACCGGACCGCACGGGATAGCGCTGGTACGGGGAGTAAGGCCGGCCGTTGATCGCCCAGTTGTACCGGGCCATGTTGCCGGTGAGGGTCATGTCGATGACCCGGTCGGGGCGGCGCGCGGAGAGCAGTACGGACTCGGCCGCCTTGAGGCGGTCCGCGGTCATCAGCTTGCCGCGCAGCTCCCCGGGCCGGTCGGACGGACCGGGCGCGGCGCCGCTCGCGGTCCGCAGCACCGCCAGCGCGGAACGGTTCCGCTTGCCCTCGGCGAGCGCGGTCAGCGGGAAGGCGCCGTCCTTGGCGGTCACCAGGACGTCGTAGCGCTCGCCCACGCCGAGCAGCAGCGTGTCCGTCTTGGCGTGCCGTACGGGGTAGCCGTCGGTGTGGGTCACGGTCATCCGGTGGCCGCCGAGCGCGACCCGGTACGACGTGTCCCCGCCCGCGTTGATGATCCGGATCCGGATCCGGTCGCCCGGCCGGGCGCGGAAGGTGTGCGGATGCCCGGCGGTACGGCCGTTGATGAGGTGGAGCGGATGGTCCACCGAGCCCGGGTTGCCCCAGAGCCGCCGCCGGCCGAACGGCCGCCGCGGCGAGCCGTGACCGTGGCCGTGGTCGCCCTTGCCGTGCCCGTGCCGGTGTCCATGTCCGCCGTGCTCGTCGTGCTCGTCGTGACCGTGCCCGTGCCGGGTCGCGGTCCCGCCGCCGCCCTTCCCGTCGTCGCCCATGTCCATGTTCATGCCCATGCCGCCCATGTGGCCCATGCCCCCGCCGTGCCGGCCCGCGCGCTTCAGGAATCCGGCCAGGAGCGCGTCCGGGGTGTGGCCGTCGATCCCGTCGAGCCAGTCGTCGATCAGGACGACCCACTCCCGGTCGTACGAGAGCGGCTCCCGGGGGTCCTCGACGATCAGCGGCGCGTACAGCCCGCGGTCCAGCTGCACGCCGACGTGCGGGTGCAGCCAGTGCGTGCCGGGGTCGGTGACGGTGAAGCGGTAGTCGAAGGAGCCGCCGGGCCGGACGGCCCGCTGGGTGAGGTCCGGGACGCCGTCCATGTCGTTGCGCACGTGCAGGCCGTGCCAGTGGACGGTGGTGGACTGCGGCAGGTGGTTGTGGAGGGTCAGTGCGATCCGCTCGCCCGCGGTGACCCGGATCTCCTTGCCCGGCAGCTCGTCGCCGTACGCCCAGGTCCTGACGGTCCGGCCGCCGCCCAGTTCGAGCCGGGTCGGGGCGGCGGTCAGGGTGAAGTGCCGGACGGGTCCCGAGCCGCGCTTGCGCTTGCGCTCGCACTCGGCCACCTCGGGGCCGTCCGGGGCGACATAGCCCCGCGGGGGTCTCCCCTCGGAACCACCGCCGCCGTGGGAGCCGTGCCTGCCATGGGAATCGTGGGAACCGTGCCCGTCATGGTCCCTGTGGGTGCCATGGGGCGCCGGGCTGCCGGCCGCTCCGTGTGAGCCGTGTGAGCCGTGGGAGGTACGCGGGCCGGGGGACTCGTGGGGGCGGCGGGAGGGGTGGGAGCCGTACAGACCTGCCTTGACGTCCGGTCCGGAGCCGGTGTCCGACGTGCCGCAGGCGGCGAGCAGCCCGCTGCCGGCGACCGCGGCCCCGGCACCGAGCAGGGCACGCCGCGAGGGCGTCCGCGGGCCGGCCGGAGGGACGTCACCCGGCGCATCGGACCGGCCTTCCGGCCGGTCTTCCGGCCGTACGTCCGAGGGGCCTTCCGACGGGCGTTCCGACGGGTCACCGGACGGGTCATCGTGCAGGGCAGGGCGCTGCGAATCGCGCATGGAAGAGAGCACCTCGAAACGGTGTCGGTGTGAGCAAGGTCGGCTGCAAGTCGGCTGACGGAGCTTCCGTCGCGGACTCCCGGGGACGTCGGTGGCGGGGCGCGCTACCGGGCGCGCGGCACCGACGTGAGGGCGAGGAGTATGGGGCGCGGTGGCGCGGATATCGGCCACCGGCCGGGCAGCAGACCCGCGCGTATCGTCCCCGTGCACCGCGGCAGCCGGGCGCACCACGCGGCGGCGGCCGTGCCCTGTGCACGCATCGCGGACCTCCCGACGAGGACGGCGGACACCGGAGGGAGCCGCCGGTTGGCACCCTACCCCCGAGGGGTATGACCCTCCACCGGAGCGCCGCCGAACGGGGCGTCGCCCGCCTATCCTTGGCCTTCCCGCCCCACCGGCGGGCCCCGGGCACCTCCGGCGCGGCCGGGGACCCCCGTACGGCCGGCCGGGTCCGCCCGAGCACCTGGATGTCCGTGACCGGTACCCGTCGTCCCGCCGCAGCCGCCGTGCGCCGCCGCCGGGTGGCCGCCGCCGTGCTGCTGCTCGGCGCCGCGGCCTACACCGCGTGGGTCCTGGAGCTGGTGCTCGCCACCGGCCTCGATCCGGTGCGCGCCTACGTCAGCGAACTCGCCGCCGCCGACCAGCCGCTGGGCGGCCTCTTCCGCGCCACGGACCTGACCGCCGGCCTGCTGGTACTGGCCGGCGCACTGACCGCGATGACGGCGACGGCGATGACGACGGCGGCGGGGAGGGCGTCCGTAGTGACGACGTCCGCGGTGACGACGACGGAGGTGACGACGTCCGGGGCGACAGCGCCCCGGGTGACAGCGCCCCGGGTGACGGCGCCCGCGCCGGCGGCCGGCCGGACCGCCAAGGCCGGCTGGGTGGCGCTCGCCGTCTTCGGGGCCGCCACCGCCGTCGACTCCCGGCTCCCGCTGAGCTGCGCCCCCACCAGCGATCCGGTCTGCGCGGCCCGGGAGACCGCGGGCCTGGTGCCGGCCACCCACACCGCGCACGCGGTCAGCAGCACCTGCGCGATGCTCGGCGCCCTCGCCGCGCTGCTCCTGCTGACCGCGGCCGCCCGGCGCCACGACCGCCGGTCGCCGCTCGCCCGTTACGGGCCCTGGCTGGTGCTGGCCGAACTGGCCGCCACGTGCTGGACGCTGGCCTCCGTCGCGGCCTTCTCCGCGGGCCGGGGCACCTGGGCCCTCGGTGCCGGCCAGCGGCTCCAGGTCCTGCTGGTCGCCCTCTACCTGGCGCTGCTCGCACTCCACCTGGCCCGGCCGGACCGGGCGGCCCGCACCGAACCCGTCACCGAGGCGAAGGAGATCCCCCACCGATGAGCAGCCACCGCCTCCCCACCCCCGGCCGGTTCGTGCGCGTCGACGGGGTGCCGCTGCACGTCGTGACGGAGGGCGCAGGACCGCTCTGTGTGCTCAGCGGCGGCCTCGGCATGGCGTGGTTCGACTGGGACGCGGTCGCCGCGCTGCTCGCCCCCTACCGCACCGTCGTCCGCTTCGACCGCCCCGGCCTCGGGCTCAGCGCCCGGGCGCCCGCGCCGCCCACCCTGGCCGCCGAGGCGGACCGGATCGCCCGGCTCCTCGACGCGCTCGGCCACGGCGGCCCGGCCACGATCGTCGGCCACTCCCTCGCCGGGTTCCACGCCGAGGCGTTCGCCCGGCTGCACCCGGACCGCTGCGCCGGAGTCGTCCTCGTCGACGGCAGCATCGAGGAGGACCCGCGGCCCCTGCTGCCGCGGGCGGTGCGGACTGCCTGGGCGGGCGGGGTGGCCGGGGCGCTGTCCGCGGCCGGTCTGCCGCGTGCCCTGGGCCCGGCCGCCCGCCGCCTGGTGGGCCGCGCCTCGACGGTCGGCAGCCACCCGCCGCACCCCTGGGAGCGGGCCGGCTACCGCACCAGCCGGGTCGCCCGGGCCTGCGTCCTGGAGAACGCCACCTACCCCTACCAGGCCGCCGAACTCGCCGCGCTGCGCCGGGCCCGCCCGCTGCCACCCGTCCCGGTGACGGTCCTGGCGGCCTACGACGGCAGCGAGACCGCCGGCCGGCTGCGCTGGCTGGAGCGGCAGCGGGCGCTCGCCGCGGAGCTCGGTGGACGGTTCGCGGTCGCCGCGCCCGCGGGCCACCTGGTGATGGCCGACGTCCCGGAATCCGTGGCCCGCGCGGTCCTGGACCTCACCGACACCGGCCGGGACGCCACCCCGCTCCGGTAGCGGGTGCGCCGGCCCGCCCCGCCCCAGCGCTCCCGTCCCCGCCCGGTCACCACCCGATCACCACCCGAAACCGTCGGCGACCGGCGGGGAACGCCCCGCTCAACGGCTGGTCAACGGCCCCTCAGGGCGGCTTCAAGACTGGACCAAGCGGCCCGATTGCCGCCGCCGGCTGCGCTGAGCTTGCTCGCTGCGGGAAAGGATGCGGGAAGGAAGCGGAGCGGGGGTTACGGGTCGGCGGTTCTGGTTCAGGCCAAGGGTGCGTAATGTGACGGTAACCCCCTCACGTGATACTGGTTGCCACGCGCGTCGTTCGACGTACGTGGACAGGCCGATTGACCTGCAAGGATTGGTGACCCATGGACAAGCAGCAGGAGTTTGTGCTCCGGACGCTGGAAGAGCGCGACATCCGCTTCGTCCGGCTGTGGTTCACCGATGTGCTCGGATTCCTGAAGTCGGTGGCGGTGGCGCCCGCCGAGCTGGAGCAGGCCTTTGACGAGGGCATCGGTTTCGACGGGTCGGCCATCGAGGGGTTCGCCCGGGTGTACGAATCCGACATGATCGCCAAGCCGGACCCCGGCACCTTCCAGATCCTGCCCTGGCGCGCCGAGGCCCCCGGCACCGCCCGGATGTTCTGCGACATCCTGATGCCGGACGGCTCGCCCTCGTACGCCGACCCCCGGTACGTCCTCAAGCGGATCCTGGCCAAGACCTCCGACCTCGGCTTCACCTTCTACACCCACCCCGAGATCGAGTTCTTCCTGCTCAAGGACAAGCCCGTGGACGGCTCCCGGCCGATCCCCGGCGACTCCTCCGGCTACTTCGACCACACCCCGCAGAACGTCGGCATGGACTTCCGCCGCCAGGCGATCACGATGCTGGAGTCGATGGGCATCTCGGTGGAGTTCAGCCACCACGAGGGCGCCCCCGGCCAGCAGGAGATCGACCTGCGGTACGCCGACGCGCTCTCCACCGCCGACAACATCATGACCTTCCGGCTGGTCATGAAGCAGGTCGCGCTGGAGCAGGGTGTCCAGGCGACGTTCATGCCCAAGCCGTTCTCGGAGTACCCCGGCTCCGGCATGCACACCCACCTCTCCCTCTTCGAGGGCGACCGCAACGCCTTCCACGAATCCGGCGCGGAGTACCAACTCTCCAAGGTGGGCCGCTCGTTCATCGCCGGACTGCTCCAGCACGCCGGCGAGATCTCTGCCGTCACCAACCAGTGGGTGAACTCCTACAAGCGCATCTGGGGCGGCGCCAACCGCACCGCGGGCGCCGGCGGCGAGGCCCCCTCGTACATCTGCTGGGGCCACAACAACCGCTCCGCGCTGATCCGCGTCCCGATGTACAAGCCCGGCAAGATGGGCTCGACCCGGGTCGAGGTCCGCTCGATCGACTCCGGCGCCAACCCCTACCTCACCTACGCCGTCCTGCTCGCCGCCGGCCTCAAGGGCATCGAGGAGGGCTACGAGCTCCCGGCCGGCGCCGACGACGACGTCTGGGCGCTCACCGACTCCGAGCGCCGGGCGATGGGCATCGAGCCGCTGCCGCAGAACCTCGGCGAGGCCATCGAGCTCATGGAGCGCAGCGAACTCGTCGCCGAAACCCTCGGCGAGCACGTCTTCGACTTCTTCCTCCGCAACAAGAAGCAGGAGTGGGAGGAGTACCGCTCGGAGGTCACGGCCTTCGAGCTGCGCAAGATGCTGCCCGTGCTCTGAGCCACCGCGCCCCCGAGAGGCTGGACCATGGCACTACCCGCTCCGCAGGGACGGCGGAGCAGCACGTTCGGCCGGCTGCTGAGACACGGGTTCACCGACCCCTCGGCGGCCGGGGAACTGCTCGACGCCCCCGAACTGGCAGCCGTCCGTGACGACTCGGTCCTCCTGGAGGCGTTCGGCGGCACCGCCGACCCGGACCTGGCCCTGCGGGGTCTGGTCCGGCTGGTGGAGGCGCTGCCGGAGGACGAGCAGCAGGCGCTGCTGAGCACCCTCGTCGCCGCGAAACCGCTGCGCGACCGGCTGCTGGGCGTGCTGGGCGCCTCCGAGGCGCTCGCCGACCACCTCGTTCGCCACCCCGGCGACTGGCGGTCGCTGGTCACCTACGAGTCCGCCGATCTGCACCCGACCACCCCCGAGTTCGAGCAGGCGCTCGCCGAGGGCATCTGGGGCGAGCAGGGCGCCGACCGGCCCCGCGCCGACGCGCTGCGCGCCGCCTACCGCCGGGCCCTCCTCGGCATCGCCGCCCGCGACGTGTGCGGCACGACCGACGTCGCCGAGGCCGCGGCGGAACTCGCCGACCTGGCCACCGCCACCGTCCGCGCCGCCCTGCAGATCTCCTACGAAGAGGCGCCCGGCGACGCCGCGGTGTGCCGGCTGGCCGTCATCGGCATGGGCAAGTGCGGCGGCCGGGAGCTGAACTACGTCTCCGACGTCGACGTCATCTTCGTCGCCGAGGCCAAGGACGGCGTCGACGAGGCCAAGGCACTGCAGGCCGCGACCCGGATCGCCGCCCGGATGATGCGGCTGTGCTCGGACAACACCGTCGAGGGCACGATCTGGCCGGTCGACGCCAACCTGCGCCCCGAGGGCCGCAACGGCCCGCTGGTGCGCACCCTCAGCAGCCACCTCGCCTACTACCAGCGCTGGGCCAAGACCTGGGAGTTCCAGGCCCTGCTCAAGGCCCGCCCGATGGCCGGCGACCTCGGCCTGGGCCAGGAGTACGTCGACGCGCTCGCCCCGATGGTGTGGGAGGTGGCCGAGCGGGACAACTTCGTCTCCGACGTCCGCCAGATGCGCCGCCGGGTCGTCGAGAACATCCCCGCGGCGCAGGTCGAACGCGAACTCAAGCTCGGCCCCGGCGGTCTGCGCGACGTCGAATTCGCCGTCCAGCTCCTGCAGTTGGTGCACGGCCGCAGCGACGCCACCCTCCGCAGCGCCACCACCCTGGACGCCCTGGCCGCGCTCGCGGCCGGCGGCTACGTGGGACGTCAGGACGCCGCCGCCCTGGACGCCGCCTACCGCTTCCTGCGCACCCTCGAACACCGCATCCAGCTGATCCGCCTGCGCCGCACCCACCTGATGCCCGAGGACGAGGCCGAACTGCGCCGCCTGGCACGGTCGTTGGGACTGCGGACCGAGCCGGTTGACACCCTCCGCAGGGAGTGGAGGTGGCACGCCAGGGAAGTGCGCCGACTGCATGAGAAGCTCTTCTACCGCCCCCTGCTCGATGCCGTCGCCCATCTGGAGCCCGGCGAGGCCCGGCTGTCGGCCAAGGCCGCCGGTCACCGCCTCGAAGCGCTCGGCTACGCCGACCCGGTGGCCGCGCTGCGCCACCTGGAGGCGCTGGCGTCCGGCGTGACCCGCAAGGCCGCCATCCAGCGGACCCTGCTCCCGGTGCTGCTCGCCTGGTTCGCGGACTCCGCCGACCCGGACGCCGGACTGCTCAACTTCCGCAAGGTCTCCGACGCGCTCGGCAAGACCCCCTGGTACCTCCGGCTGCTGCGCGACGAGGGCGCGGCCGCCGAGAACCTCGCCCGGGTGCTGTCGGCCGGCCGGCTCGCCCCCGACCTGCTCCTGCGCGCCCCCGAGGCGGTCGCCCTGCTCGGCGCCCCCGACGGCCTGCAGTCACGGAGCCGCGCCGCCCTGGAACAGGAGGTGCTGGCCGCGGTCGGCCGCGCGGACGGTGCGGAGGCGGCGGTCGCGGCGGCCCGCGGGGTGCGCCGCCGGGAGATGTTCCGCACCGCCGCGTCCGACGTGATCGGCGCGTACGGCACGGAGTTCAGCCCCGCCGACACCGACCACGGCCACTCCGTCGACGCGGTCGGCTCCGCGCTCTCCGACCTCAACGCCGCCACCCTCGCCGGTGCGCTGCGCGCCGCGGTCCGCGCGCAGTGGGGCGACACCCTGCCCACCCGTTTCGCGGTGATCGGCATGGGCCGCTTCGGCGGCCACGAGCTGAGCTACGGCTCGGACGCCGACGTCCTCTTCGTCCACGAACCCCGCGAGGGCGCCGACGAACAGGAGGCCGCCAAGGCCGCCCACGCGGTCGCCAACGAAATGCGCCGGCTGCTCCAACTCCCGTCCTCCGACCCGCCGTTGCTCATCGACGCGGACCTCCGCCCGGAGGGCCGCAGCGGCCCGCTGGTGCGCACCCTCGCCTCGTACGCGGCGTACTACCGGCGCTGGTCGCTGGTGTGGGAGGCCCAGGCACTGCTGCGCGCCGAACCGGTCGCCGGCGACGCCGACCTCGGGGAGCGGTTCATCGAGCTGGTCGACCCGCTGCGCTACCCGGCCGAGGGCCTGGGCGACGAGGCGGTGCGCGAGATCCGCAAGCTCAAGGCCCGGATGGAGTCCGAACGGCTGCCCCGCGGCGCGGACCCGACCACCCACGCCAAGCTGGGCCGCGGCGGCCTGAGCGACGTCGAGTGGACCGTCCAGCTGCTCCAGATGCAGCACGGCTGGGAGATCCCCGGCCTGCGCACCACCCGCACCCGCGAGGCGCTGTCCGCCGCACACGCGGCCGGGCTGATCGCCACCGAGGACGCCCAGATACTGGACGAGGCGTGGGTGCTGGCGGCGCGGGTCCGCAACGCGGTGATGCTCGTCCGCGGCCGTCCCGGCGACACGTTCCCGGTCGACGGCCGGGAACTGGCCGCGGTCGGCCGCTACCTCGGCTACGAGGACGGCCTCAGCCGCCGCCCCTCCGAAAACAGCCGCGGCAACGAGGCCTCCGGCCGCAGCGGCGAGATGATCGACGACTACCGCCGGATCACACGACGGGCGCGCAGCGTCGTCGAGCGCGTGTTTTATGGCGCCTGACCACGCTTTACGGTGCCTCCCACGTACCCGTCTGTCCCGCCGCGGTTGTTCTCGCCGTTGCGCCTGCGGCGGGCTGGGTGGTTTGTGGGTGCGGTGACGGGCCTCCGGGGCCGGTTGTGTGGACTGCTGACGCTTTACGTCCACACAACCGGCCCCTCCGGCCCGTCCCCTCCCGTGAGAGGGAAAGTTAAAGCCGGTGGGGGTGCAGGTAATGCCCACGAGCGTGCGGGCAACGGATGACGCCCGCCCCCAACCAGCTTCGAAACTCCCACTCACGGGAGGGGCTGGACCGGAGGACGAAGTCTGGAGGGCCGGCACCGCACCCGACAACACCACGCCCGCCGCCAGGCGCAACGGCGACCAAGCCCCGCGGCGGGAGAGACGGGTACGTGCGGGGCGCCGCAAAGCGCGCAACGGCGAGCAAGACCCGCGGCGGGTCAGACGGCCACGTGGGGGGTCAGCCGATGCGGCAACGTGCCGAACCACACGCAAGCCAGGCCGAAGCCGAAGGCCAGGCAGAGGACGCCGCCCAGGGCGTCCAGCCAGAAGTGGTTGGCCGTGGAGACGATGACCAGCAGCGTCGTGCTGGGGTAGAGAAGCCCCAGCGCCTTGGCCCACACCGGCTTCGCCAGCATGGCGATCGTGATGCCGCACCACAGCGACCAGCCGATGTGCATCGACGGCATCGCCGCGTACTGGTTGGACATCGAGGCGAGGTTGCCGGACGCCATCGAGCCCCAGGTGCCGTGGTCGATGAGGGTGTCGATGAAGCCGCCGTCCGGCATCAGCCGGGGCGGCGCCAGCGGATAGAAGTAGTAGCCGACCAGTGCGACGCCGGTGGTGGCGAACAGGGCCAGCCGGGCGGCGGCGTACCGGCCCGGGTGCCAGCGGTACAGCCAGATCAGCACCCCGATCGTCACGATGAAGTGCAGCGTCGCGTAGTAGTAGTTCATCGACACGATCAGCCAGGTCACCGAGTTCACCGCATGGTTGACGGTGTGCTCGACGGCGATGCCGAGGGAGTGCTCGGCCTGCCAGATCCAGTCCGCGTTCCGCAGCGCCTTCGCCTTCTGTTCCGGCACCGCGTTGCGGATCATCGAGTAGATCCAGTAGCTGACCGCGATCAGCAGGATCTCGAACCAGAGCCGGGGTGCGCGGGGGGTACGCAAACGGGCCAGTCGGCCCTCTTCCACGGGCGGGTCCGCTCGGTCCCCCTTGGGTGGCGGGGTGGTCGGCAGGCCGTCCAGAGTCCTCGTCAGCGCATCACCCATAGGCAGACAGTCTGCCAGAAAGGGGCGTGTCGCCGATCATCCTTCGGTCGGGTATTCGACCCGTCGTATGGCACTTGAGACGGACGCGCGGCCCCGGCGGTTCTCAGGGGCGGACCCTGAGAAGGTCCCTCGGGGAGGGCCCGGAGACGGTCCGTCAGGTGGCCCGGAGCGGCTTGGGGATCCGGGCCGTCTTCGGGACCGAGGCGGTCGAGCCGCGGACCACCAGCTCGGGGTGGAAGACGAACTCGCTGTGCGGCGCCGGGGTGCCGCCGACCTCCTCCAGCAGTGCCCGCACCGCCGCCTGCCCCATGGCCGTCACCGGCTGCCGGATCGTGGTCAGCGGCGGATCGGTGAAGGCGATCAGCGGGGAGTCGTCGAAACCGACCACCGAGATGTCGCGCGGCACGTCCAGCCCGCGCTGCCGGGCCGCCCGGATCGCACCGAGCGCCATCATGTCGCTGGCGCAGACGATGGCGGTCGCGCCCCGCTCGATCAGCGCGCTCGCCGCGGCCTGCCCGCCCTCCAGGGTGTAGAGGGAGTGCTGGATGTACGGCGCCGCCTCGGCCGGGCCGATGTCCAGCCGCTCCTGCATGGCCCGGACGAAGCCCTCGATCTTCCGCTGGACGGGCACGAAGCGCTTGGGACCGAGCGCCAGCCCGATCCGCCGGTGGCCCAGCGCGGCGAGGTGGGTGACGGCCAGGTCCACCGCGGCCCGGTCGTCGGGGGAGACGAACGGCGCCTGCACCTGGTCCGAGAAGCCGTTGATCAGGACGAACGGCACGCCCTGGCCGCGCAGCTGCTCGTAGCGCTGCATGTCGGCGGAGGTGTCGGCGTGCAGCCCGGAGACGAAGATGATGCCGGCCACCCCGCGGTCGACCAGCATCTCGGTCAGCTCGTCCTCCGTCGAGCCGCCCGGGGTCTGTGTCGCGAGCACCGGGGTGTAGCCCTGGCGGGTCAGCGCCTGCCCGATGACCTGGGCGAACGCCGGGAAGATCGGGTTCTCCAGCTCGGGGGTGATCAGCCCGACCAGGCCCGCGCTGCGCTGCCGCAGCCGCACCGGGCGTTCGTAGCCCAGCACGTCGAGGGCGGCCAGCACGGACTGGCGGGTGGTGGCGGAGACGCCGGGCTTCCCGTTGAGAACCCGGCTGACGGTGGCCTCGCTGACACCCGCCTGCGCTGCGATGTCTGCCAGCCGGGCGGTCATGGGTGGGACCTTACCGTCCGGCTGTCAGATTGCCCACCAGGTGCAGCTGTCACCGGGCAGTGCGGCCGTCGTGCCGTTGACGGCCACCGGGGCGCTGGACAGCAGCGGATCGCCCGGCAGCGGGACGTCGACCTCGTGACCGAGGGTGTTCACGGTGCACACCATGCCGGGGCGGGCGATCGCGAGCACCCCGTCGGGGGCGGGCTGCCAGCTCATCCGCCCGTCGCCCAGGCCCGGCAGCTCCCGCCGCAGGGCGAGCGCGGTGCGGTAGAGCTCCAGGGTGGAGGACGGGTCGCCGGTCTGGGCGGCGACGGTCAGGGCGTGCCAGTCGGCGGGCTGCGGCAGCCAGCTGCCGCCCGGCCCGAAGCCGTACGGCGGGGCCTCGCCGGACCAGGGGAGCGGGACCCGGCAGCCGTCCCGGAAGCCGTCCTGGCCGCTGGTCCCGGAGGCGCGGCCGCGGAAGAACGCCGGGTCCTGCCGTGCCTCGTCGGGCAGGTCGGTGACCTCGGGCAGGCCCAGTTCCTCGCCCTGGTAGAGGTACGCGGAGCCGGGCAGGGCCAGCATCAGCAGGGTGGCGGCGCGGGCCCGCGGGAGGCCGCCGCCGAGCCGGGTGGTGTGCCGGACCACGTCGTGGTTGGAGAGCACCCAGGTCGTGGGGGCACCGACCGACGTGGTGGCGGCGAGCGAGGCGTCGATGACCCGGCGCAGCGCGTCGGCCCGCCAAGGGGTGTTCAGGAACTGGAAGTTGAACGCCTGGTGCAGTTCGTCGGGGCGGACGTAGAGTGCCAGCCGCTCGGGGGTGGGGGCCCAGGCCTCGGCGACGCCGATCACCTGCTTGCCGTGGTCCGCGCCGTATCCGTCCAGCAGCCGGCGCCAGGTGCGGTGGATGGTGTGCACGCCGTCCTGGTCGAAGAACGGCAGGACCTGGTTGCCGATCAGCTTGGCCTGCTGGCCGTGGCCGATGTCGGGCAGGCCGGGTGCCTTGACCATGCCGTGCGCGACGTCGACCCGGAAGCCGTCCACGCCGAGGTCGAGCCAGAAGCGCAGGATGGCCTCGAATTCGGCGTGCACGTCCGGGTTGTCCCAGTCCAGATCGGGCTGTTCCGGGGCGAAGAGGTGCAGGTACCAGTCGCCGCGGTCGGTGCGGGTCCAGGCCGGGCCGCCGAAGACCGACTCCCAGTCGTTGGGCGGGAGTTCGCCGTGCTCGCCGCGGCCGGCGCGGAAGACGTACCGCTGCCGGGCGAGCCCGGGGTCGCGGAACCAGGGGTGCCGGTCGGAGGTGTGGTTGGGGACGACGTCGACGATCACCCGCAGGCCGAGGTCGTGGGCGGTGCGGATCAGGTCGTCGGCGTCCTGGAGGGTGCCGAAGAGCGGGTCGACGGCGCGGTAGTCGGCGACGTCGTAGCCCCCGTCGGCCTGCGGCGAGGCGTAGAACGGCGTGAGCCAGACGGCGTCCACGCCGAGGTCCTTGAGGTACGGCAGCCGCGCGCGGGCCCCGCGCAGATCGCCGATGCCGTCGCCGTCGCTGTCGGCGAAGGAGCGCACGTAGATCTGGTAGATGACGGCGTCGCGCCACCACCCCGGACCTCGGCCCGGTCCGGGCACCTGGGGGGCGGGGCTGGGGGAAGTGAGCTCCTGGGTCATCTGCCGTCCCTGTCGAGGTGAAGAGTCATGAGAGGCGGGGCCGCGAGGCATGGTGTGCCTTCACGGAGTCAACGCTCGGGCGGTCGCCGGGTGACGGTGCCGCAGGCCCCTCCAGGGTCTCTTTCCGGACATCCCGTTGCAATACCTTCCAGCAGTCTTGCAGCAATTTGCCGCAAGGTCTTTCGGTTTGTTTGCAGCGCTGTTACGTTCCTGACCGCCATCTGAGGCATTTCCCTAAGGAGTTCACATGCGGCGTGGCATACGGGGCGCGATCGCCACCGCGCTGGTAGCGGGCCTGGCACTGGCGGCGACGGCGTGCGGCGGGGGTGACGACGGAGGAAACACGGACAGCAGCGGCGAACTGTCGGGAACCGTTACCTACTGGGACACCTCCAACGACACCGAGAAGGCGACCTACCGCAAGCTTGCCGAGGGCTTCCAGAAGGAACACCCCAAGGTCCACGTCAACTATGTGAACGTCCCCTTCGGCGACGCCAACGCCAAGTTCAAGAACGCGGCCGGCGGCAACTCCGGCGCCCCCGACGTGATGCGCACCGAGGTCGCCTGGACCGCGGACTTCGCCAACCTCGGCTACCTCGCCCCGCTCGACGGCACCCCCGCCCTCGACAAGACCGACGACTACCTCCCCCAGGCCGTCGGCTCCACCAAGTTCAAGGGCAAGACCTACGCCGCACCCCAGGTCATCGACACCCTGGGCCTCTTCTACAACAAGAAGCTCCTCAAGGACGCCGGCGTAGAGGTCCCCAAGTCCTTCGCCGACCTGGCCGCCGCCGCCAAGAAGATCAAGGCCAAGACCGGCGCCACCGCCCTCTACCTGCGCGGTGACGACCCCTACTGGTTCCTGCCCTACCTCTACGGCGAGGGCGGCAACATGGTCGACGCCCGCGACAAGATCGTCCAGATCGACGACGGCGCCGGCGTCAAGGCGTTCAAGACCCTCAAGGACCTGGTCGACTCCAAGGCCGCCGTCACCGACGCAACCGACGGCCAGGAGAACCAGCTCAAGGCCCTCAAGGACGGCACCGTCGCGATGGCGATCGACGGCCCCTGGGACATCGAGGCCGCCCGCGCCGGCAAGGCCTTCAAGGACAAGGAGAACCTCGGCGTCGCCCCCGTCCCGGCCGGCAGCGCCGCCCAGGGCTCCCCGCAGGGCGGCTGGAACCTCTCCGTCTACGCCGGCAGCAAGAACCTCCGCGCCGCCTACGCCTTCGTCAAGTACATGAGCTCCGCCAAGGTCCAGCAGCAGACCACCGAGCAGCTCAGCCTGCTGCCCACCCGCAGGTCCGTATACGACGTCCCGGCCGTCAAGAAGAACGAGATGGTGAAGTTCTTCAAGCCCGCCGTCGACGGCGCCGTCCAGCGCCCCTGGATCGCCGAGGGCAACTCCCTCTTCGAGCCGATCAAGGTCCAGATGAACAAGGTGCTCACCGGCTCCGCCACGCCCGAGCAGGCCGCCAAGGCGACCGGCGACGCCTACCGGAAGCTGCTCAAGGACTACAAGTGACCGTTGCTGTACGGGTGCGCCGGGCCTTCGGCACCCACTGGTACGCATGGACGATGGTCGCCCCGGTCGTGCTCGTCATCGGGGTGATCATCGGCTATCCGCTGGCCCGCGGCGTCTTCCTCTCGCTCACCGACGCCAACGAGGCCAACGTCGAGCGGAACATCGGCGTCAACCACATCCCCGCCACCTACAAGTTCACCGGCCTGGACAACTACAAGGCGGTGCTCTCCGACGGCGTCTTCTGGGACCGCCTCGGCTGGACCGTCGTGTGGACCGTCGCCTGCGTCGGCCTCACCTTCCTCCTCGGCCTCACGCTGGCCACCATGCTCAACCGGAAACTGCGCGGCCGCACCTTCTACCGCCTCGCGCTGATCCTGCCCTGGGCCATCCCCGCGTTCATCTCCGTCTTCACCTGGCGGATGCTCTACAACGAGAAGAGCGGCATCCTCAACAAGCTGCTGGCCGGCGGCGGTATCGACGCCGTGCCCTGGCTCAACGACCCCACCTGGGCCAAGCTCTCGGTCGTCGCCGTCAACGTCTGGCTCGGCGTGCCCTTCATGCTCGTCGCGCTGCTCGGCGGCCTGACCTCCATCCCCGCCGAGCTCTACGAGGCCGCGGAGATGGACGGCGCGAACGCCTGGCAGCGGTTCCGCAACATCACCGTTCCCGGACTGCGCGCCGTCAGCAGCACCGTGATCCTGCTCTCCACCATCTGGACCTTCAACATGTTCCCGGTGATCTTCCTGCTGACCCGGGGCGGCCCCGGCGACGCCACCGAGATCCTGGTGACCTACGCCTACCGGCTCTCCTTCGCCGACAGCCCGCGCAACTTCTCCGAGTCCGCGGCCTGGGGCGTCCTGATCCTGCTCATGCTCTCCGTCGTCGCGGTCGTCTACCGCCGGGCGCTGCGCAAGCAGGGAGAGGTGTGGTGACCACCGCAATGACCCGCAAGCGAGACGAGCGCACTCGGCCGGCCTCCGTCGGGGCCCGGAAGCGCAACCAGCGATCCCGCCCGGCCTCGATCGGCCTGCACACGGGCCTGCTCATCGCCGCCGTGGTGGCGGTCTTCCCGCCCCTCTGGCTGCTGGTGACGTCCTTCAAACCCAAGAACGACGCCTTCTCCACCAGCCTCGTCACCCACTTCACCCTCGCCAACTACACCCATGTGCTGGCCGACACCGAGTTCCTGACCTGGTTCAAGAACTCCGTGGTGATCGTCGGGCTGACCACCGTCCTCGGCGTCTTCATCGCCGCCACCACCGGCTACGCCGTCAGCCGCTTCCGCTTCCCCGGCATGCGCCCGCTGATGTGGCTGCTGCTGATCACCCAGATGTTCCCGGTCGCGGTGCTCATCGTGCCGCTCTACAACCTCATGGCGACCCTGGGCCTGCTGAACCAGCCCGCGGGCCTGGTCATCACCTACCTGACCATCGCCGTCCCGTTCTGCGCCTGGATGATGAAGGGCTACTTCGACACCATCCCGGTGGAGATCGACGAATCCGGCCGGGTCGACGGCCTCAACCCGTTCGGCACCTTCTGGCGGCTCGTCCTGCCGCTGGCCCGCCCCGGCCTCGCCGTCACCGGCTTCTACACCTTCGTCACCGCCTGGGCCGAGGTCGCCTACGCCTCCGCCTTCATGACCGGTGAGGAGAACCTCACCCTCGCCGGCGGGCTGCAGACCTTCGTCAACCAGTACACCAACGACTGGGGTTCGATGACCGCCGCCGCCGTGATCATCGCCGTGCCGGCCGCCCTCGTCTTCGCCTTCGCCCAACGCCACCTCGTCGCCGGCCTCACGGCCGGCACCACCAAGGGTTGACCTCTTCCCCGCTCCGAGGAGCGGGGATTCCTTCCCTCGCGGGTCGGATTTTCTGCTTCGCTGACCGCTGCCTCTCAGGAGTGTTCCGTTGAGGTCTCACACCGTCTCCACAGACTGTCACCGCCAGCCCGGCGGCCAGAATGTTCTTCGCCGCGTTCACGTCCCGGTCGTGGGTCGCTCCGCAAGCGCACGTCCAGGTACGGACGTTGAGCGGCAGCCTCGCCGCGATGGTGCCGCACGCCGAACACAGTTGGGAGCTGGGAAACCATCGGTCGATGACGATCAGCTCGCGCCCGTACCAGGCGCACTTGTATTCCAGCATGCTGCGCAGCTCGGCCCACGACGCATCGGAGACGGCGCGGGCGAGCTTGCGGTTCTTGACCATGTTGCGGACAGCCAGGTCCTCGATCACGAACGTTTGGTTTTCGCGCACGAGTCGACTGGTCAGCTTCTGAAGGAAGTCCCGGCGCCGGTCGCCGATGCGGGCATGCACCCTGGCCACCTTGCGTCGGGCTTTCTGCCGGTTTCTGCTTCCCTCGGCCTTGCGGGAAAGCGCCCGCTGCGCCCGGGCCAGGCGGGGGCGGTCACCGCGTTCGTGGCGGGGGTTGGCGACCTTCTCCCCGGTGGACAGGGCCACCAGGCTCGTGATCCCGACGTCGATGCCGACCGCGTCCGCGGCGGCGGGCATCGTGGCCGGTGTGTCCTCGCACAGAAGGGACACGAACCAGCGCCCGGCAGCGTCCCGGGAGACGGTCACCGTCGTCGGCTCCGCCCCTTCGGGCAGGGCGCGGGACCACACGATGTCCAGTGGGTCCGTCATCTTCGCCAAGGTCAGCTCCCCGTTCCGGTAGCGAAACGCGGACCGGGTGTACTCCGCACTGGCGCGGGACCTCTTACGCGACTTGAAGCGGGGGTACCGAGTCCGCTTGCCCCAGAACGACACGAACGCGGCCTGCAGGTGACGGAGCGACTGCTGCAAGGGAACGGAAGAGACCTCGGACAGGTAGGCGAGCTCCTCGGACTTCTTCCACTCCGTCAGCATCGACGAGGTCTGCGCATAGTTCACACGCTCCTGCCGCGACCACGCTTTCGTTCGTGCAGCCAACGCCAGGTTGTAGACCTTCCGCACACAGCCGAATGTGCGCGACAGCTCAGCCGCCTGCACCTCACTCGGATAGAAGCGGTACTTGAACGCCCGCTTCACAGGGGAAGTCGCCATGGCTCACACGCTAATGACGCCACATGTGAGCGGCCAAGCACTGGCCAGAACCCAGGCCCACTCGGGCCCGCCACTATGCGACGCCGGAATGCGGGCGGCCCCTTTCCCAGGCTTGAAGGCCAGTTTTTCCACGCAAGGAGTTATGGATGACCCAGCACCACCCCACCCGTGCCACCGACTGGTGGCGGGACGCGGTGATCTACCAGGTCTACCCGCGCAGTTTCGCCGACGGCAACGGTGACGGTATGGGCGATCTGGCGGGTGTCCGCGGTCGGCTGCCGTACCTGCGGGACCTGGGCGTGGACGCCGTCTGGCTCAGCCCGTTCTACGCCTCGCCGCAGGCCGACGCCGGGTACGACGTCGCCGACTACCGGGCCATCGACCCGATGTTCGGCACCCTGGCCGACGCCGAGGCGGTCATTCGCGACGCCCACGAGCTGGGCCTGCGCATCATCGTCGACATCGTTCCCAACCACTGCTCCGACCAGCACGTGTGGTTCCGCCGCGCGCTGGCCGAGGGCCCCGGTTCCACCACCCGGGAACGCTTCCACTTCCGCAAGGGCCGCGGCGAGAACGGTGAACTCCCGCCCAACGACTGGGAGTCCCTCTTCGGCGGGCCGGCCTGGACCCGGGTCCCCGACGGCGAGTGGTACCTCCACCTCTTCGCCCCCGAACAGCCCGACTTCAACTGGGAGCACCCCGCCGTCCAGGACGAGTTCCGCTCCATCCTGCGCTTCTGGCTGGACCTGGGCGTGGACGGCTTCCGGGTCGATGTCGCCCACGGACTGGTCAAGGCCCCGGGCCTGCCCGACATGGGCCACGCCGAGCAGCTCACCCTCCTCGGCAACCAGGCCCTGCCCTTCTTCGACCAGGACGGGGTGCACGCCGTCTACCGCTCGTGGCGCACCGTCCTCGACGAGTACCCGGGCGAGCGGATCGCGGTCGCCGAGGCGTGGACGCCCACCGCCGAACGCACCGCGCTCTACCTCCGCCCCGACGAGCTCCACCAGGCGTTCAACTTCCATTACCTGAACACCGGTTGGGACGCGGACGCGTTGCGGGAGGCGATCGACTCCTCCCTGGACGCGATGCGGCCGGTCGGCGCGCCCACGACCTGGGTGCTGTCCAACCACGACGTGGTGCGGCACCGCACCCGGCTCGGCGGCGGCCCGGCCCGGGCCCGCGCCGCCAGCCTGCTGATGCTGGCCCTGCCCGGCTCCGCGTACGTCTACCAGGGCGAGGAGCTGGGCCTGCCGGAGGTCACCGACCTGCCCGACGAGGTCCGCCAGGACCCGTCCTTCTTCCGCAACAGCGGCCAGGACGGCCTGCGCGACGGCTGCCGGGTGCCGCTGCCGTGGAGCGGCGAGGTGGCGCCGTACGGCTTCGGGACCGGTGGCAGCTGGCTGCCGCAGCCCGCCGACTGGGCCCCGCTCACCGTCGAGGCGCAGACCGGCGATCCGTCCTCGACCCTGGAGCTCTACCGCACCGCGCTCTCCCTGCGGCGCAGCCACCCCGGTCTCGGCGCCGGGGAGGCCGTCGAGTGGCTCGACGCACCCGCCGGCGTCCTGGCCTTCCGCCGCCCCGGCGGCCTGGTCTGCACGGCCAACACCACCCCGGAGGCGGTCTCGATCCCCGTCCCCGGCCGGGTCCTGCTCGCGTCGGGCCCGCTGGACGCCGCCGGGCCGGACGTCGAACTGCCCGCCGACACCACCGTCTGGTGGGCGGAGTGACCCTGTCCGGTCCACCGCACCACCCGCCCCGGCTCTCCGACGTCGCGGCGCAGGCGCAGGTCAGCGAGGCGACCGTGAGCCGGGTCCTGAACGGCCGGGCGGGCGTGGCGGCGGGCACCCGGCAGCGGGTGCTCGCCGCGCTGGACGTCCTCGGCCACGAGCGGCCGGTCCGCTTACGGCGCCGCAGCGCGGGCCTGGTCGGGCTGGTCATCCCCGAGCTGACCAACCCGATCTTCCCGGCCTTCGCGCAGATCATCGAGCAGGCGCTGGCCGGCCACGGCTACACCCCGGTCCTGTGCACCCAGATGCCGGGCGGGGCCACCGAGGACGAACTCGTCGAGCAGTTGGAGGAGCGCGGTGTCACCGGCATCGTCTTCCTCTCCGGTCTGCACGCCGACACCCGCGCGGATCCGTCGCGTTACGCCCGCCTGACCGCCCGCGGTGTGCCGTACGTCCTGATCAACGGCTACCACCCGGGGATCGACGCGCCGTTCGTCTCGCCCGACGACGGTGCGGCGGCCCGGATGGCGGTGCGCCATCTCGCCGAGCTGGGGCACGAACGGATCGGCCTGGCGGTCGGTCCGGTCCGTTACGTCCCGTCCCGCCGCAAGGCCGAGGGTTTCGTGGCGGCGCTGGGCGAGTCGTTCGGCCTGTCGAGGGGGCAGGCCGAACGACTCGTCCAGCACACGCTGTTCAGCGTCGAGGGCGGTGACGCGGCGGCCGCCGCCCTGCTCGACCAGGGCTGCACCGGCATCGTCTGCGGCAGCGACCTGATGGCGCTGGGGGCCGTCCGCGCGGCGCGCCGGCGGGGTCTGGGCGTGCCCGGCGACCTCTCCGTCGTCGGCTTCGACGACTCCCAGCTGATCGCCTTCACCGACCCGCCGCTGACCACCATCCGGCAGCCGGTGCACGCGATGGCGACCGCCGCGGTGGGTGCCCTCATCGAGGAGATCCACGACCGGGACCGCGGCGAGCGGGACCCGGTCCGCCGCACCGAGTTCGTCTTCCAGCCGGAACTGGTCGTACGGGGGTCGACGGGGCCGGCGCCGGGGTGACGTCCGGCGGTCAGGCCGTCAGGCCTCCTGGGCGGCGTACGACACGAACGCCGCCCAGGCGAGGGCCGGAACGCTGAGCTGGGGGCCGTCCTTGTCCTTGGAGTCGCGGATGTGGACGGTGGTGGGGCAGGCGGCGATTTCTATGCAGTCGCCGGAGCTGTCGCCGCTGTAGCTGGACTTGTGCCAGGAGAGGGCGATCTCTACGCAGTCGTCGCCGTCGCCACTGCTGTAGCTGCTTTTGAACCAGGCCAGTTCGGGGGTGCTGCTCATAGCGCTCCTCGCATCTGCTCCAGCAGGCCCCGCGAGTCTTTGGGGGTCAGAGCCTGCGAAAGCAGTTTTGCATAACGCATTTGGAGGATGCTGACCTCATTCGGGTCGGAGATGAACAGTCCGGCGCGCTGGCCCTCGCAGTAGCCGAATCGCTCGTTGTCCGGGGTCTCCAGCAGCCGCATCGGTCCGTGCAGGCCAGCGTGCTTCTCCCGCACAACTGGCATGAGCTGGATGTCTACGTTCCGGATCTCGGAGAGTTCGAGGACGTTGTCGATGAGTTGCCTGGTGATCTCCACCCCACCCGTGCGGCGCAGGAACAGATGCTCTTCGAGGATGAAGCTGAACGCGGTGTTGGGACGCTCCCGCAGCAGCCGCTGCCGCTCGGACCGTGCCGCCCAGCGAGCCTCGATCTGCTCTTCGTCCAGGTACGGAACCTGCTCCGTGAACAACGTCCGCGCATACCCCTCCGTCTGTAACAGCCCCGGCACCAGCCGGCATTCGTACGTGTAGAGACTGATCGCCTGCTTCTCCAGCTCCGCCCACTCGCGGAACCAGCGGGCCAACCCCGGCTGCTTCGAGAGCCGTTTGGCCGCCTTCCGTAGCACGCCGTTCGCGTTCAGCGTCTCTTCCGAGCGGTCGATGAACTTCTTCGACGGGAGGCGCCGGCCCTGTTCGACGGAGCCGATGTAGTGCGCCGAGTACCGGATCGCCGGCGCCAGGGCCTCCTGCGTGAATCCCGCGTTCTCACGGAACCCTTGATAAACGGCGCCGAAGGTCCGCAGACTGCCGGACGGCTCGGGCTTGGCGCTGTCGTAGGTGTCGGTGCTGCCGTCTTCCATCCCGGGTACTCCCGCTCACTGGTACTGACCCCGCAAGTCACCCATAGTGACGAGCTGTTACCCGACCCGTCCACGTACTCCACTCGTACACTTTCCGAAGTACGAGCTGAGTCCCTGGTGTACGAACCCGCTGACCAGCAGCGTTGGCGCCATGTCAGCCCAACCCACCGTCGCCGTACGTATGTTCACCCAGCGCTTCAGTGCCACCCGCCGTGGGGCCCGCCTCGCCCGGTACCTCGCCGTCCAGCAGCTCGACGTCTGGGGCTTCCCCTACGGGGGCGAGGTCTCCGGCTCCGTCGCGCTGATCGTCGGGGAACTCGCCGCCAACGCCGTGACCCACGGCCGCGTGCCCGGCCGGGACTTCGAACTGCGCCTGCTGAAACTGCCCGGATCGGCCCGGCCGGGCACCCTCCGCATCGAGGTCGCCGACACCCGTACGGAGTGCCGCCCGCCGGCCCCCGGCGCCCTCGTGCCGCCGGCGCACGATTCCGAGACCGGCTGGGGACTGGTCCTCGTCACCGCGCTCGCCACCTGCTGGACCGTCCTCGACCGGCCCGCGGTCGGCAAGATCGTCCGGGCGGATCTGGACCTGCCGGGCAGGTGAGGAGGCCCGCAGGGGGCGAGCGGGGCAGCTCGGGCGGCCTCAGACGGCGGGGCGCCGGGCGTGGAAGAGGCCCCAGCGCAGCAGGCCCCGGCGGGTGACGTCGGTCCACAGGGGGAGGTTGGCCAGCAGGTCGTCGACGTAGGCCGGGCTGATGCGGTCCCGCAGTTCGGCCGCGCGCCGGTGGACGTCCTCGTCGAGGCGGGCGTAGTGGGTGGCGAGGTCCGCGGTGCGGTCCTCGAAGTCGGCGCCCTTGAGGCCGAGTTCGGACAGCTGCCGCAGGTAGAAGTCCGGTGTCGCCGGGGTCTGCACGCCGAGCCGCGCGAACGCGGGCCGTACCGCCTCGGCTGGCGGCTCCTCGGGCGCCATGATGTCCGAGAAGACCAGGGCGCCGCCCGGTCTCAGCACGCGTACCGCCTCGCTCAAGGCGCCTTCCCGGTCCTCGACGTGGCAGAGGACCTCAAGGGACCAGACGACGTCGAACCGCCCGGTTTCGTAGGGCAGGTCGTTGAGGGAGCCGGTGACGACCTCGATCAGGCCGTCCAGGCCGCGCCGGGCGTTGGTCGCGCGGTGGCGCCGGTTGTGTGACTCGCTGAGGTCGAGGGCCACGACCCGGCAGCCGAAGCGTTCGGCGAGCGCGCGAGCCGATCCGCCGTATCCGGAGCCGAGGTCGAGCACGGTGGCGTGCGGGCCGAGCAGGTCGGCGACCTTGTCCGCGGCGTGCTCGACGGTACGGTGCGAGGCCTCCGCGATCGGCTCGTCGCCCTCGGCGTAGATGCCGACGTGGATGTCCTCACCGCCCCAGACGGCGTCGTAGAAGGCGTCGACATCGCCGGTCTCGTAGTAGCGGCGGGTCGCGTCGTCGTGGTCCGGTGCGGCGGTGGGGTCGTTGTCAGGTGTGTCGATCACGGGGGGTGGGTTCCCCGCTCGGGCTCGGGCAACTCGGGCCGTTCGGGGACATGGGTGACTATGCGCCACTTCATGGGGCCGTGCGGGGTGCGGACGGGGAGCCGATGGGGCCGGTCCGACCGGCCGGGCGCGTAGGGCCCGTTGTGGTGGACCTCCGGCCGGCCGGACCGGCTGTTCCAGCAACGTAACACCCTTGCAATGTCTTGCGTAAGGTCTTGCAACGCTGGATCGTCGCGGATAGAACCATGAGCCATGTCCTCCACCGCACGCCGGCCCGGCCGGCGCCTGGCCGCCGTCCTCGTCCTCGCCCTCGGCGCCACCGGCCTCCTCACCGCGCCGACCGCGCAGCCGGCGCACGCCGCCCCGTCCGCACCACAACCGGCCCTGGCGCAGTGGATCGACCGCGACACCGTGGTCTGGAAGGGCGCCGAACCCTCCGACGCCCAGCTGGAGTTCGACACCGGACGGGCGGGGACGGCCGGCAAGCGCCTCCGGCTCACCCCCGGCCGCCTCACCCCCGCCGAACGGGCCGCCTTCCCGCACCTGTCCGGCTATCCGGCCTTCACCGTCGACCCCCGCGACCGCGGCCTCGCCCGTACGGCGCTGCGCGGAGCCCTGGTCGCAGCCCAGCGCACCGCGGACGGCCGGCGCACCACAACCGGCGTGCAGATACCCGGAGTTCTCGACGACCTCTACGGCGCGCGGGCCCGGCACGCCGCACTCGGACCGGTCTTCCACCACGGCCGCCCCACCCTCTCCGTATGGGCGCCCACCGCCCGCACCGTCGCCCTGGAACTCGACGGCCGCACGGTCCCGATGCGGCGCGACGACCGCAGCGGGGTCTGGCGCGTCCAAGGGCCGCGCGACTGGGCCGGGAAGCCCTACCGCTACCTCGTCACCGTCTGGGCGCCCACGGTCGGCAGGACCGTCACCAACAAGGTCACCGACCCGTACTCCACCGCCCTGACCGCCGACTCCGCCCGCAGCCTGGTCGTCGACCTCGACGACCCGCGGCTCGCCCCCACGGGGTGGGCCGGCCTGCACAAGCCCGCCGCGGTGCCGCTGCGCCGGGCCCGCATCCAGGAACTGCACATCCGCGACTTCTCCGTCGAGGACCGCACCTCCCGCCACCCCGGCCAGTACCTCGCTTTCACCGACCGCCGGTCCGACGGCATGCGGCACCTGAAATCCCTTGCAGCGGCTGGAACCTCTTACGTCCACTTGCTGCCGGCGTTTGACGGTGCCACCGTCCCCGAGAAGCGTGCCGACCAGGACCGCCCCCGCTGCGACCTCGCCTCCTACGCGCCCGACTCCGAGAGCCAGCAGGAGTGCGTGACCAGGGCCGCCGCCCGCGACGCGTACAACTGGGGCTACGACCCGCTGCACTACACCGTGCCCGAGGGCTCGTACGCCTCCGACCCCGAAGGCACCGCCCGCACCGTCGAATTCCGCCGCATGGTGCAGGGCCTCAACGGCATCGGCCTGCGCACCGTCATGGACGTCGTCTACAACCACACCGCCGCCTCCGGCCAGGACCCGCACTCGGTCCTCGACCGCATCGTCCCCGGCTACTACCAGCGGCTGCTCGACGACGGCACGGTCGCCACCTCCACCTGCTGTTCGGGCACCGCGCCCGAACACACCATGATGGGCAAGCTCGTCGTCGACTCGGTCGTCACCTGGGCCAAGGAGTACAAGGTCGACGGCTTCCGCTTCGACCTCATGGGGCACCACCCCAAGGCCAACATCCTCGCCGTCCGCAAGGCCCTCGACGCGCTCACCCCGGCCCGGGACGGCGTGGACGGCAAGAAGATCATCCTCTACGGCGAGGGGTGGAACTTCGGCGAGGCCGCGAACGACGCCCGCTTCGTCCAGGCCACCCAGCGGAACATGGCCGGGACCGGCATCGCCACCTTCAACGACCGGGCCCGCGACGCGGTGCGCGGCGGCGGCCCCTTCGACGCCGACCCCCGCGTCCAGGGCTTCGGCTCGGGCCTCTTCACGGACCCCAACACCTCACCGGCGAACGGCGATCCGGCCGCCCAGCGGGCCCGGCTCCTCCACTACCAGGACCTCCTCAAGGTCGGCCTCACCGGCAACCTCGCCGACTACACCTTCACCGACACCGCCGACCGCCGCGTCAAGGGCTCGCAGGTCGACTACAACGGCGCCCCGGCCGGGTACGCCGCCGCCCCCGGTGACGCTCTCGCGTACGCCGACGCGCACGACAACGAAACCCTTTACGACGCCCTCGCCTACAAGCTTCCGCAAGGAACCAGCCCAACCGACCGCGCCCGCCTGCAAGTTCTTGCACTCGCCACCGCAGCGCTGTCCCAGGGCCCCGCGCTCTCTCAGGCCGGCTCGGACCTCCTCCGCTCCAAGTCCCTGGACCGCAACTCCTTCGACAGCGGCGACTGGTTCAACGCCCTCCACTGGGACTGCGCCGACGGCAACGGCTTCGGCCGCGGACTGCCGCCGGCCGCCGACAACAAGGACAAGTGGCCCTACGCCAAGCCCCTGCTGGCCGACCCGGCCCTCCGCCCCGGCTGCGCGACCATCCGGGGTGCCTCGGCCGCCTACCGCGACCTCCTGCGCATCCACGCCACGGAACCCGCCTTCGGCCTGCGCACCGCCGCCGCGGTCCAGTCGCAGCTCTCCTTCCCCCTCTCCGGGAAGGACGAGACGCCGGGCGTGCTCACCATGCGCCTCGCCGACCTGGCGATCGTCTTCAACGCCACCCCGCACCCGCAGCACCAGACCGTCGCCGCCCTGGCCGGCCACCCCTACGCGCTGCACCCCGTCCAGGCCCACGGCGCGGACCGCACCACCGCCACCGCGTCGTACGCCGAGGCCACCGGCACCTTCACGGTCCCGCCCTACACGGTCGCGGTCTTCCACCGCCGCTGAGCCGGAACCGCTGGTCCCCGGCCGGCTAACCACCCAGCCGCTTCTCAAGGAGGGTGACGGCGTACGGACTTCCGCCGCCGCCCTCCTTGAACGGCTGCTCACCGACGACCGTGTACCCGGCACCCTCGTAGTACGTCCGCAGCCGCGGATTGGACGAGAGGCAGTCCAGCCGCGCCCAGGTACGCCCGGCCTCCGCGATCCGCCGCTCCGCGTGCGCCAGCATCGCCCGGCCGGTCCCCGCCGGCGCCCGCTCCCGGTCCACCATCAGCCGGTGCACATACCCCGCCTCCGGCGGCTGCGGCCCCCAGGCGGGCTCGTCGGTCCACCACAGCTCGAAGCCGCCCGCTATCCGCCCGCCGACCTCCGCGAGCCAGACCTCGCCCTCCTTCATCCGCAGCCGGAAGTGCTCCTCGCTCTTCCCACCGGGCTTCCACTGCTCGATGCCGTGCCGTTGCATCCACCGCGCGGCCGCGTCGTACAGGCCGACGAGGACCTGCGGATCGCCGTCGTCGGCCGGCCGGAACACGATCTTCTCTGCCATGCGCGGAATTGTGCCGTAGCGACAAATTTCCCGCCCCAGCCGCCCTGAGGCGCCGGCGCTGCGAATAAGAGGGTGATGCCTCGCCGAGGTGTCGCTTCGCACCTGGATGATGCGGTCCTCCCGCCGTGGAGGGCCGTCGGAAAGGAACGAACGTGATCCCCACGCGCACCAGCCGCCTCGCCGCACTCGCCGCCCTGCCGGCCGCACTGGCCCTCGCGGTCGGCGCCGCCTCCCCGGCCGCAGCCGCCGACGGGGCCTACCAGATCAACCTGGCACAGCTGAACAACTCCGGTTCCAAGGGCGTCGCGATGCTCAGCCTCAAGGGCAACCAGCTGACGGTGAAGATCGAGTCCGAGGGGCTCGTACCGGGGCAGCCGCACGCCCAGCACCTCCACGGCTCCACCGACGGGCACGACTTCCACTGCCCGGACCCGAGCGCCGACACCAACGGCGACGGGGTCATCGACAACACCGAAGCCACGGTCCAGTACGGAAACATCAACATCTCGCTGACCACCCGGGGCTCCACCGACGCCAAGAGCGGCCTCGCCGTGGACCGGATGCCGATGGCGGACGCCCAGGGCAAGCTCTCCTACGAGCGCACCCTCACCGTCTCCCAGGACGTGGTCGACCACATCAAGGACCTGCACATCGTGCAGCACGGCATCGACCGCAACGGCAACAACAAGTACGACTTCGACGGCGCGGGCAAGAGCGAACTCGACCCGAAGCTCCCCCAGGAGGCCACCGCCCCGACCAACTGCGGTGAGGTGCAGGGCGCCGCGGTCGGCTCCATCCCGGTCGGCGGGGTGGAGACCGGGACCGGGCCCGTGGACCCGCCCGCCGGCAAGAGCGTGCCGCTCGCGCTGCTGGGCGCCGGCGGGACCGCCGCCGCGGCGGCGGCCGGCACGCTGGTCCTCTTGCGCCGCCGCCGGGCGCAGCTCTCCCCGGTACGCGGCGAGAACGGCGGGGCCGCCGCATGAACACCCCCACCAGGGCCGCCGTGACCACCGGACGCCGAAGCCGCCGGGCCGTCGGCGGTGTGCTCGCCGCGGCGGTGGCCGCCGTGCTCGTCGCCGGGTGCGGAGGACAGGATTCCGTGCCGCCGCGGCCGCTCCCCGCCGAGCCGCCGGGCCAGAGCGGTCACGCCGCCCATGACGAGGCGTCCCCCGGGACGGACGGACCGGGCGCCGCCGCCGCGAGCATGCCGACGTCGGCGCCGGTACGGCTCTCCATCCCGGCGCTGAAGGTGTCGTCCACGCTGGAGACGCTGGGACAGCACCCGGACGGGACGATGGAGACCCCGCGCGATCCGGCCAAGGCGGGCTGGTACCGGCCCGGCCCGACGCCCGGGGCCCGAGGGCCGGCCGTCATCGCCGGCCACGTCACCTGGAACGGCACCCCGTCGGTGTTCCGGAAACTGTCGTCCATGAAGCGCGGGGACAGCATCGAGGTCGCCCGGAAGGACGGCAGCACCGCGAAGTTCACCGTCGACCGCGTCGCCCAGTACCCGAAGAACAAGTTCCCCACCGTGGAGGTCTACCAGAACCTCGACCACGCCGGCCTCCGCCTGATCACCTGCGGCGGGGACTACGACCAGGGCAAGCACTACTACCCGGACAACGTGGTGGTGTTCGCCAGCCTCACCGGCAAGGCCTAGACGTCATCCGGCGGCCGTCCCCCGAGCCCCAGGGGGACGGCCGCACGGCCACCACCCCCACGGGCGCCCGCCTATACCGGCTGCGGCAGCGCCATCAAGCGGCCCACCAGGTCCGCGAACATCCCGTCCGCCGGTTCGTCCGCCAGGATGCGGCGGACGATCCCGGCCATCCGGTCGTCGTACGCCGCGCTCACCGCCGCCAGCGCGGCGAAATCATGGACCAGCTGGCGTTCCAGCTCGGCGCGGGGGACCCGGCGGCCGTCCAGCCAGAGCAGGGCGGTGGTCTCGGCCAGGGAGATCCACGAGCGCACCACCAACTCCAGCCGCGGCGGCGGGTCGGTGAGGGCGAGGTGGGCGAGGATCTGCTCGTACGCGGCCTGGCGGACGCCGTCGATCAGGGCGCTGGTACGGGTCGAGCCGATCGCCGGGCCGCCGCGCATCAGCGCGGAGAAGCCGGGGCCGTGCTCGTCCACGAAGTCGAAGAAGCGCTCCATGACGCGCAGCAGACGGGCGCCGAGCGGCCCTTCGTGCGGTTCCACGAAGCGGGCGGTCAGCTCCTCGGCGGCGCGCCGCAGCGCGGCCTCGTACAGCTGCTGCTTGCCCGGGAAGTAGTGGTAGACCAGCGGCCGCGAGATCCCGGCCGCCTCGGCGATCTCGTCGATCGACACGTCCTCGGGCGCACGGTGGCTGAACAGGCCGAGGGCGACCGCGATCAGCTGATCGCGCCGCTCCTCGACGCCCATCCTGCGCCGCGCCCCGGTCGTCATGCGGACCACCCTAACGACCCGGGGCGCGGCGCGGAATCACAGATCCAGCACCAGTCGTGCGCCGCCCCGGGCCCGCGAGACGCAGATCAGCAGCGAGTCGTCGCGCTCGGCGTCCGTCAGCAGCTCGTCGCGGTGGTCCACCTCGCCGGCCAGCACCCGCTGCTGGCAGGTGCCGCAGAACCCCTGCTCACAGGAGTACGGGAGGTCCGGCAGCGCCTGCTCGCGGAGCGCCCGCAGGACGCTGGTGCCCGCGGGCACCGTGACCGTGCGGCCGGTGCGCCGCAGCTCCACCTCGAACGGCCGCTCCTCACCGGCCGGCGCGGGAGCCGCCGGGGCGAACCGCTCGGTGTGCAGGGTGAGGCCGTCCGGCAGCAGCGCGGCGACCGCGTCCATCAGGGGCTGCGGGCCGCAGCAGTGGACCGCCGCGTGCGGTGGCGCACCGGCGAGCAGCGCGGCCAGGTCCGGCCGGCCGTCCTCGTCCTCGGCGACCACCGTCACCCGGTCCGCCCCGGCCCCCGCCAGCTTCTCGATCTCCGCCAGGAACGGCATCGAGGCCCGGGACCGCCCGCCGTACAGCAGCCGCCACGGCACCCCCTCCCGTTCGGCCTGCCGGACCATCGGCAGGATCGGGGTGATGCCGATGCCGCCCGCGATGAAGACGTGGGCGTGACTGTCGGCGAGCGGGAAGCGGTTGCGGGGGCCGCGGACCTCCACCTCCGTGCCCTCGTGCAGCCGCTCGTGGACCTCGCGCGAGCCGCCCCGGCCGTCCTCGACGAGCCGGACGGCGAGGGTGTACGAACCCCGTGCCGCGGGATCACCGCACAGCGAGTACTGGCGGACCGCCCCCGAGGGCAGGACGAGGTCCACATGCGCGCCCGGTTCCCAGGCGGGCAGATCGGTGCCCTCCAGGCGGAGGCGGAGCACTCCCTCGGCCTCCGTCGTCCGCTCCACGACCGTCAGCCGTCGCGCGTCGGCGCGCCCGCCGGCCCGGCCGCGGCCGGATATCGGCTCGTCCAGGGCCGGCAGCGGCCACAGCGGCGACGCCTGCACGCGGCGGCGCAGCGCCCGCCGGACTACCAGGGCCGCCGCGCCCACCGCGACGACCGTCCCGATGCGCGGCATCTCAGGCACCTCCGGTCGTGCCGGCCTCGGCCGCGGTGGCGGCGGGGGAGCCGGCGAGATAGGCCACGGCCTGGGCGGTGTCGCCGTGCTGGGAGGGGTGGTAACTGCGGCTCAAATACTGCGGGATGGAGCGGGCCATGGCGCCCGCGGTCGGCAGTACGCCGTCGCGCCCGCCGCGGAGGAACTCCCGGAACGTGGCCCGGCCGTCCGCCAGTGTGGGGTCGTTCTCCATGAAGAAGCGGATGCCGCGCTGCCACAGGAAGACCAGGGCGCCGAAGGCCGTGGCCCAGGTGCGGACCCGGCGCCGGTAGCCGCCGTCGAGGTGCACGAACAGGTCGAAGGCGACGGACCGGTGCTCGACCTCCTCGGCGCCGTGCCAGCGCAGCAGGTCGAGCATGGTCGGATCGGCGCCCCTGGCGTCCAGCGCCCCGGCGTTGAGCACCCAGTCGCCCAGGAACGCGGTGTAGTGCTCGATGGCGGCGATCAGGGCGATCCGCTCCAGCAGCCACCACCGGCGGGCCCGGCCCGGTGGCAGCGTGCGGTCCCCGAGCAGCTTCTCGAACAGCCAGTCCACCTGCGCGGTGTACGGGGTCGGGTCCAGCCCCTGGTCCTTGAGGTGCGGCAGCACCTCGTCGTGCGCCTGGGAGTGCATCGCCTCCTGGCCGATGAACCCGATGACGTCCGCGCGGAGTCGGGCATCGCGGACGTACGGCAGCGCCTGTTTGTAGACGTGCACGAACCAGCGCTCGCCGGCCGGCAGCAGCAGGTGCAGCACATTGATCGTATGGGTGCTGGCGGGGTCGCCGGGGATCCAGTGCAACGGGGTGTCCGCCCAGTCGAAGGCGACGTTGCGGGCCTTCAGCGGGGTGTGCTCGGACGCGACCGGCTGGGGCCGCAACGAGGCCTTGTTAGACATGGCGTCAATGTACTGGCGGGTAAGGAGTTGTCGATACCCCTCGCACGACGAAAATCCGGCGCTCCTCCCGTCAGCCCACCGCGTCGACCTTCCTGCCGCCGGCCAGCCGGCCGGACAGCTCCGCGTTGTCGCCCGCCTTCGCCGGCAGCGTCAGGAACCGGCCGGGCGCCGTACCGTGCACCGCACCGGACGCGGTGATCGACCTGACCTGGTCGCTGCCGGCCGCCAGCAGCCACCACTGGCCGGCCGGTGCCTTCCACAGCACCCCGGCCAGCGCCCGCGGCGACCGCGGACCGCAGGCCGTACCGCCCTCCGCCCGGGCGGTCACCGCGCCGGGGGCGTACGGCTGCCCGTTCGGTGCCGGGGTCTGGACCTGGGCCAGCGTCCGGCTGCCCGCACCCCGCCAGGTCTCCGCGCGGGTGCACAACCAGGCCGCACTGCCCGCGCCGCCGGGCAGCGGCTGCCGGGCGAACTCCCAGGCGTTGACGTTGCGGACGCCCTGACCGCGGACCGCCGCGAGCTCGCAGGCCGTCCGCGCCCAGGCCGTCCTGGCCTCCGGGGCGGACACCTCACCCGGCCTGCGCGGCCTGCCGTACGTCAGCCGGGCCGGGGTCAGCTCGCCGAGGTCGGTCAGGAGGTGGCCGCCGAGCCGCAGGGCCGGCCAGCTCGTGCACTTCTGGTCGGGGCGGGGCACCGGGACCGGGCCGGTCAGCCCGTCCGCCCCGACGGGAACCGGCTGGGCGGCCGCGTCCGGCTTGGTCAGATCGACCAGCGCGGCCTTCCCCTTCACCCACGGAGCGGTCAGATAACGGACGTTGCCCTGGGTGCGGCCCACCACCACGGCGCTCGCCGTGTCGGCCGCGGCGCCGTCCGTACGGGCGAAGTCCAGCGCCGCGCCGGTGCCCTCGCCCTGGCCCTCGCCGTCCGCCGCCTCGGCGTACCGGACCACCCGCAGACCGTCGTGGAGGAGCACCACCACCGCGTGGTCCACCACACCCGCGAAGAGCAGCTGCGGCGGACCCGCCGCGGGACCGGTCGGGGTGCCGGTCGTGGCCGACAGCTGCACGCCCGAGCCGGGACGCGCCCATACGGCCAGCGCACGGCGCAGCAGGGCCTTGTCGTGGACCCGGTCCCCGCGGGCCGGCCAGGCCGCGAAGTCCTGGCGGGCCGCGGTCTTCCAGGCCGTGGCCGAGGTGACCGTCAACTTGCCCGGATCCAGGGCGGCTTCGGACGCGGCGTTCCGGGCGTACGGCGGGGCGGCCGCGCCGTCCGGGCCCCAGCCGTCGCCCGGCAGCCCCAGCAGCGCCCCGCACACCAGCACCGCGGCACCCGCCGCCAGCACCGCCCGGCCGTGCTGGCGCCGCCGGATCAGATCCGTCGGCCGGGCCCGCAGCGCGCACGGGTCGAACTCCGGCGACTCCAGCAGCGAGCGGTCCCGGCTGCCGGCCGGGGTCGCGGCCCGCTCGGCCTCGTCCCAGGCCTCCCGCGGCTCGGCCACCCCGGCCGCCTCCAGCACCCGGCGTGCCTCGGGCGGGCTCAGCCGCTCCAGATCACGCAGCACGAACGCGGCCCGGCCGGGCCCGGACAGCGCCGACAGCGCCTGGTCCAGGGCGAGTTCATCGGCGCCGCCGGACCGGGGGCACAGCCGCAGCCCCCACACCTGGGGGAGGAGCGGCGGCGGGGCCGGCAGCCGACGGCGCGGCCGGGCGGCGGCGAGCGCCGCGCGCAGCACCCGCATCCGGACGAAGGCGTAGCCGGGGTCGATCGCCGCTTCCGCACCGGCGCGCCGGCCCGGCAGCCCCAGGGCCCGGGTGGAGCTGCGCTGACGCGGCAGGGCCCGCTGCACCACGCCGTGGGCGGCCAGCACCCGGCGGCTGCGGCTCCGGCCCGGCGGCAGGACGAGATAGGCCAGCCGGACCAGCCGGGGGTAGTGCTCGACCAGCGCCGCCTCGGCCTGCTCGACATCGATGACCTCGTCGATGTCCGCGAGGCTGCCGGAGGGGGTGCGGTCCGGACGTGCGGGGGAGGGCTGCTGCTGCTTCACGTTCCGTGAAACGAGTGAATCCTGTGATGGTCACCGGTACCGGGCTGACGCCCCGACGGGTGACCGGGCCCGGGGGCGGCCGCCGGCCGGCCCCCGGGGAGGGCCGCGCTCAGCGCTCCAGGTCGAACTCGCCGTCCCGCGCGCCCAGTACGAACGCCCGCCACTCCGCTTCGGTGTAGCGCAGCACCACGTCGGGCTCGGTGGAGTTCCGCATGGCCACCGCACCGCGCTCCAGGAAGGCGATCTCCACCGCTTCCTCGGCGTCGCCGGGCGGGCGCTGCCAGACGGCGTCGGAGATGTCGAGGGCGTAGAGCCACTCCTTCTCAGCTGCGGCACTCATACCGGGATCCCCTCGCTCGTGGTGCGGTTCCGGGTCAGCGTACGCGGTGGCCGCGCGTGCTTCCAGTGACGGTCCAGTGACGGAACGCGGCCGATCCGCGGTCTCCGGAACCGGAGTTGGCGGCGGTCTGGTGCAGCCCGGCGTCCTGTCGGCCGGCCGCTCCGGGCACGGTCACGGTGGCGATCTCCCGCCAGGTCGCGCCGGCGTCGGTGGAGCAGGCGCCGGTGTACGTACCGGAGCGTCCGGAGTCCGGCCCGCGGGTCAGCCGCAGCAGGACGGGTGCGGTGACGCCGGTGAGCCGGCGGTAGGTGTCCAGCCGGCCGTCGCCGTCGGCGTCATAGGACAGCACGACGCCGTTGGCCGGGGTGACGGAGAGGTTGAGGAAGCCCAGGGCGGCGTCCGGTGCGTCCGGGCCGGACGGGGCGAGGCGGTTGCGGACGAGCAGGCCGGCCCGGGCCCAGGGCGCGGTCGGGTCCTGGCTCGTCACCTCGACCGTCATCGCGCCGCCCGCCACCAGGGCGCCCGGCCGGTACACCGCGCCGAACTCCGCGGTGGACCGCCACAGATCCGCGCCGGAGCCGTTGATCGCGAAGCGGTCGTCGAGCTGTCCGAAGACGGCCGCGTTCGTGGTCACCGTCCGCAGCTCCGCGTCCAGGGGCCCGGCGACGAAGAGGGTGCCGTCCCGGGTGGCGCGGACCCGGGGCTCGCCCTTGGGACCGTAGTCGGCGGTGAGGCGGTAGGGGAGGGGCTGCAGCGGCGCCTTCGCCGGGCCGGCCGGGGCGGTGATCCGCCAGCGGGCCCGGCCGGTGCCGCCGGGCGGCAGGGACGCCAGGGTGACCGGCCCGTCGGCGGTGGCCGGCAGCCCGGTCAGCGCGAAGTCGACCCGGCCGGTGGCCCGCAGGCCGTTCTCGTTGCGCAGCGCCGCGGTCAGGGTGGCCCGGCCGCCCGGAGGCAGTGCGGCCGGCTCGGCGGCCACCGTGAGCGTGCCCTGGTACGGGGCCGCGGCGAGGACGTCGTGGACCCGCCGGGCGGTGCGGTACGGATCGGCGGTGGGGCGCAGTGGATGGCTCGTCCGCGCCCGGGTCCAGGGCTCCTCCAGGGCGTACCAGTCGAACGTCTTCGGCGGGCGGTCCGCGGCCAGCGCGTCCGCGAGCTCGTCCAGATACGCCTGCCACTGCGGGAGGTGGACCTCGGCGATCAGACCGTGCCAGTCCCGGTTGGCGTAGTTGGCGAGCGAACCGCCGTCCGCGGTGGCCCGGTCCGCCCAGGTGGTGATCAACACCCGCGCGGAATGCTCCAGTTGAGCCTCCTCCTCCGGACCGGACGCCCTCGCCTTCGCATCCGCGAGCCAGGGCCCCAGCAGGAAGTGCCGGTGCGCGCCGGCGACCTCGTCGCTCAGCCGCATCAGCCGCAGCCACAGCCCGGACAGCGCCCGGAACGCCGACCGGTCCTTGCGCCGGTAGGCCTCCTGGAGCTGCCCGATCAGCTGCCAGGAGCGATTGGCCAGCGCCTGCCGGGCGGCGTCGGTCAGATCGTGGCGGTAGGCGTCGCTGCCGCGCAGCGCGGGCCGGACCGCGAGCAGCGCCGCGAACGCGGTGTCGAAGGCGGCCGGGTCGAAGGCCGGGGTGTGGGTGGCGTAGGTGGTCCCGGAACGAGCCGCCAGGCTGGGCCGGGCGGCGAACACGGAGTCGTGCGGCCGGCCGTCCTTGCTGGCGATCTCGTACGCACTGCTGCGGAGCGCGGCGAACGCGGCCCGGGCGTGCGGGTCACGGGCGCCGTAACGGAACGCGGCATAGCCCTCGAACCACGCCGCGCGGTCCACCGGCCGGTCCCGCCACGCCAGTTCGCTGAACAGCTCGAAGGCGGCCGGGTCACGCTCGGCGGCCTCCGGCATGTAGGCGGTCCCGACCAGCCGGCTGCCCGGCTTGTCCCGCCAGGCCGGGAAGCGCTCCGCCCAGATGTGGGTCTTCGCGCCGATCGTGGTGCGCCCGCCGAAGTTGGGGATCGACCCGAAGGCGTACGGCACCCCGCCCCAGTCCCGCTCCCGGTCGGTGACCGTGTCCAGGTCGCCGAGCCCGTCCACGATCAGCATCCGGTCGTGGTCGACGGCGTCCAGCAGGTCCCGGCGCGGGTTGTCCTGCCAGCCGAGGATCACCCAGGTGGCGTCCGGGTGCGCGGTGCGCAGCGCCCGCTCGACGGCCCGCGCCGCCTCCGCCACCGGTACGTCCCCGGGATCGCCGCCTTCGTGCAACAAATCCATCTTGAAGTACCCGGCAGATCCGAACAGTTGCTCCTGCTCCCGGTAGAAGGCGGCGGCGACCTCGGCGAAGACCCCGGTCCGCGGATCCAGCCAGTCGGGGCGCTTCAGCCCCGACCAGGTGCCCTGCGGGACGGTCCGGGCACCGGGGTTGCGGGCGGCGAAACCGTCCGGCACGGTGCCGAAGTATCCGGGCAGCACCGGCCGCATCCCCAGCTCCCGCAGCCGCCCGGTGATCCGCCGCCCCAACTCGGCCCGCCGGTGCAGCAGTTCGGGGCTCATCGGGCCCCCGTACCCGCTCATGTTCTGCAGCAGCCACCACGGCTGGTGCGAGGGCGCCGGGAGCCAGCGGCGGGCCTCGGCGTCGGAGTACCCGAACCCGGTCAGCAGCCGGTGGTAGACGGCCTCGGTACCCGGCGTGACCAGCACCTCGTTCACACCGTGGAGCGCCAGGACGTCGATCAGCCGCTGCCAGCGCGCCCAGTCGGCGTACGGGGCGGTGTATCCGTCGTGGGTGTCGTTCAGCGCGAACCGGTGCGGCACGACGCTGCCCCGCTCCAGGGGGGAGCGGGGCGCGGGCAACCTGGCGGGCAGCGCCACCTGGTCACCGGCCCAGGACAGATGGGCCCGGCAGGTGTATTTGAGGTACCAGTGGACGCCGGTCAGGAGTGTGGCGGGCGAGGTCCCCGCCACGGTGATCCGGCCGGCCGTCCCGTCCACCCGGAACCGGTCGGCGCGGCCCGCGGACGCCAGCGGAACCAGCCGAAACTGGTCGGCGTGCTCCGGTAGCAACCGCTCCAGCGCGGTCCGCGCTGGAGCGGTGTCCCATGTCGCCGCCCGCTCCGTGGCGGCGTACCCGGTCCCACGGAGCGCCGCCCCTGCCCCGATCGCTCCGGCTGTCCCCAACAACGCACGTCGTGACGGTTGGCCCATGGGGTCAGTATTCCCACGTTCCGCTGCGCTTTGCAGTGCCTCCCACGTACCCGTCTGTCCCGCCGCGGGTCGTCTCGCCGTTGCGCCTGCGGCGGGCTGGGTGGTTTGTGGGTGCGGTGACGGGCCTCCGGGGCCGGTTGTGTGGACTGCTGACGCTTTACGTCCACACAACCGGCCCCTCCGGCCCGTCCCCTCCCGTGAGAGGGGAAGAAAACGATGGTGGGGGTGCACGTAATGCCCACACGCGTGCGGTCAACAGACAACGCACGCCCCCACCGGCCTCTTACCTCCCACTCACGGGAGGGGGTGGGCCGGAGGACGAAGTCTGGAGGGCCGGCACCGCACCCGACAACACCACGCCCGCCGCCAGGCGCAACGGCGAGACGACCCGCGGCGCCGCAGACAGGTACGTGCGGGGCGCCGCAAAGCGCAACGGCGAGCAAGACCCGCGGCGGGACAGCCAGGTACGTGGGAGGCACCGCAAAGCGCAGCGGAACGCAGAAGTGTTCCGCCGACCCTCACCCGTTCGCCCCCTCGCCTTCACGCGCCCGGCGGTCCGGCCCGGGAACAGTCTGCCGCGTAAAGAAGGGCCAGGTCACTCCCCATGGAGGGCTCCCATGAGCATGGCACCGACCGCGTCCGCCACCGTCCCCGCTCCCGCCGCCCCTGCGGCGTCCGCATCCGCGTCCGCGCCAGCGGGTTCCGGATCCGCGGACGCCGGCTACACCGCCCACATCGCCCACACGCCCGAGCAGATCCGTGCAGCGCAACGGCTGCGTCACCTCGTCTTCGCCGAGGAGATGGGCGCGACCCTGCACACCCCGCTGGCCGGCCATGACATCGACGACGTCGACGAGGTCGCCGACCACCTCGTCGTGACCCACACCGCCAGCGGCGAGATCGTCGGCACCTACCGGCTGTTGCCGCCCGGACGCAGCCCGCGGCTCTACTCCGACGGTGAGTTCGACCTCGGCGCCCTGGCCGCGCTGCGGCCCGCGCTCATCGAGGCCGGCCGCTCCTGCGTGCACCCCGATCACCGCGACGGCGCGGTGATGACGCAGATGTGGGCCGCGCTCGCCCGTTACACGCTGCTCTCCGGTCACCGCTATCTGGCCGGCTGTGCCTCCGTCCCGCTCGCCGACGGTGGTACCGCCGCCGCCCACGCCTGGGAACTGGGCCGCACCCGCTACGCCGCCCCGCCCGAGCTGCAGGTCACCCCGCACCGTCCCTGGCGCGCCACGGTCCCCGTCCCGGAGCGTGCCGGCGTCGCCCAGTTGCCGCCGCTGCTGCGCGGCTACCTCCGGATCGGCGCGTTCATCTGCGGCGCGCCCGCCCACGACCCCGAGTTCGACGTCGCGGACTTCTTCGTCGTGCTGGACATGGAACGGCTCGGCGACCGCTACCGGCGCTACTTCCTGGGGGAGCGGTGAACGGCCCCTGGGACGTCGGTTCCGACTGCACCCCGGAGTGTGCCCGGCACGCGCTGCCGCGGGTACCGGCCGCCGAGGCCGTGCGGCGTTCCGCGGTCTTCGGCCACCGGGTGCGCCGGGCGCTGACGGACGGCGGGCGGATGGCGGATCCGGTACGGCTGCGCGCCCACGCCGGCGCTCTGCTCGACGCGCTGGACATCCGCCTGGCGGGCCCGGCCCCGGTGGACGGACCGCCGGGCACCGGTGCCGGGCCGCTCACCGCCCCGGGCGGCGGCCCCGGCACCCTGCTCGTCGTCAACCACATCTCCTGGCTCGACATCCCCGCCCTGCTCGCCGTCGAACCGGTCACCCTCCTCGCCAAGCGCGAGGTCGGCGGCTGGCCGGTCGTCGGAGGTCTGGCCCGGCGCGCCGGTACGTTCTTCATCGATCGTACGGATCCTCGTCAACTTCCGGCGGCGGTGGATGAGTTGAGTCGGCTGCTGGCCTCCGGGAGGTCGGTGGCGGTGTTTCCGCAGGCGACCACCTGGTGCACGACCGGTCGTGGGGTGTTCCGCCGGGCCACCTTCCAGGCCGCCCTCGACGCCGGCGCGCCGGTCCGGCCGGTCACCCTGGAGTACGCCCAGCGGGGCCGGCCCAGCACGGTGGCCGCGTTCTGTGGCGAGGACACCTTCCTCGGCTCGTTGCGCCGGGTGCTCGCCGCCCGCGCGCTGACCGTACGCGTCACCGCCCATCCGGTGCTGACGGCCACGGACGGCGCGGACCGGCGGGAGCTGGCGGCGCGGGCGGAGCGGGCGGCGCTGTACGGGCGGCCGGTGCCGGCCGTGCCGGTACCGGGCGCGGCGCGGCCCGCGCGGGTCCATGTTTGACCAGCTCGACCACCTCGACGCGCTGGCCCGCACGCTGCAGGGCCTGCTCGGTTCGCCCTGGCTCTGGCTGGTCGTGCTGCTGGTGTCCGGGCTCGACGCGCTGCTGCCGTTCATGCCGAGCGAGACCACCGTCGTGCTGGTCGCGGTGCTCATCGGGCCCGACCTGCCGCTGCTCGTGCTGCTGGCGGGTGTCGCGGCGGCCGGGGCGCTGGCCGGTGACTGCCTCGGCTACGCCGTCGGACGGTACGCGGGCCCACGGGCCGTCGCCCGGCTGCTGCGCGGCGAACGCGGCCGGGCCCGGCACGCCAGGGCCCGGGCGCGGGTGGAGCGGCACGCCGCGCTGCTGGTCATCGCCGGCCGCTTCCTGCCCGGTGGCCGGGTCGTCGCCGCGCTCTCCACCGGGAGCGTGCGCTACCCGCTGCGCCGTTTCGTCCTGCTGGACGCGGTGGGCGCGGGCCTGTGGGCGCTGTGCAGTGCGGCGCTCGGCGGCCTCGGCGGTACCGCGCTGGCCGGGTCGCCGGCCCGCGGGATGCTGCTGGCCTCGGCGGCCGGGCTGCTGGTGGCGGGGTGTGTGGGCTGTGTGCACCGACGCGGGGTGCGGCACGCCCTCCCGCTCCAGGCGGAGCGGGAGGGCGTCTGACCCGGCGGACCGGTTCCGGCGCCGGTGTGTGGCGGGCCGGGGCCGGGCTCAGGTGCTCGGGACGTACTTGTAGCCGACCCGGCGCACGGTCACGATCGACGACCGGTGTTCGACGCCCAACTTCCGGCGCAACCGGGCGACATGGACGTCGACGGTGCGGCCGTCCCCGACGTGCCCGTAGCCCCAGACCGTGGTCACCAGCTGGTCGCGGGTGTGCACCCGGTGCGGATGCGCGACCAGATGGGCCAGCAGCTCGAACTCCAGGTAGGTCAGGTCCAGCGGGCGGCCCAGGACCTGGGCGGTGCGCTGTTCGGGGTCGATCCGGACGGTCTCGTCGCCGGTCGGCGCGGGCGCCTCGGACGGTACGGCCGGCGGCGCCGTCGCGGCGGTGGCCTGGTCGGCCGGCACCAGGACGAGGTAGCCGACCATCGGCGGCTGACCGGGCAGTGCGGGCAGGCTGTGCTGCGGCGCCGGCAGCCAGGTGGCGCCGGAGTTCAGCAGTTCCGCCACCGGTGGCACTTCGTCGGGTGAGACGGCGCGCAGTCGGTGGCGGTTCGGGTGCGGGGTGGTGAGGGGGGACAGGGGGGCCGTCGTGGAACCGGCGGTCAGGGTACGGACGTTCGTCATCAGGAGTCAGCTCTTTCGCGCAGAGGGGCGTCGGGGGACGTCGTGCGCGCGGGCAGGGCTGGGGACGCCGGTCAGCGGCGTCGAGGAATGGTGTGCGGGCCCGCGCTCAGTGCGCGCGGCAACACAGACGGTCGAAAGCGTGCGCCTGCCGGGACGGCCAGAAGGGCTCGAGGTCGCTGCGACCTGTCGCGGTGTCGGTGAGGCTGGCCATGACCCCATTGAACCAGACAGTCGGTGATCTGTCCCTCGTGTGGGTGGCGGTGTGACGCGAATCCACCGCACCCGCGCGGCACATACCGCCGGACCGGGCGCGATTCCGTTCCGACTTGACCTGTGTGCAGGGGAGTTGGGGGAGGGAGCGGTGAGTGGGCGCGTGGCCGAAATACGCCCTCGCCGGTCCGTCAGCGGGCCGCTGTCGGGTATCTCTTCTTTGCCCCTTTCCAGCCGTGTCGTCCTGCGCGTATTCCGGCTCCGGTCGCCACTCCCAGTGCGAGCGCGGTCAGATGGCCGGCGTCGGTGAAGGTCCGTCCGCGGCGCAGTACGGGCCGTGTCCCCAGGGCCAGCAGGCCGGCCGTGGCGGCGGTCCGTATGCCGCGGTGCGGGACGGACGCGGCGAGCGCGCCCAGGGTGGCGTAGAAGCCGTAACTGGCCCCGACGTCGATGGCGTGCGGGGTCGGGTCCCCGGGCCCGCGCAGATGGCTGCGGGCGCGCAGACCGGCGTACACCAGCAGGCTGGCGCCGAGGTGGCCGGCCGCGAAGACCCCCGCCGCGCCCCGCACTCCCCAGCGCCGCTCGGCCGTGCCGAGGACGGCGAGCAGCGCCGCGCCGTACGGCACCGGAAGCGGCTCCTCGACGAACCCGGCGCTGGTGAGCAGCGTGCCCCAGCGGCCGGCCCGCAGATTGGCGACGTTGGTGGAGTGGGCGCGCAGCAGCTCCGTCCGGCGGCGGGAGGGCAGCCGCGCGGTGGCGTACGCCCCGAGTTGGACGGCTCCGACGTACAGCGGCGCGGCCCAGGGCACGCGGGGCGGGCGGGGCGGCCGGGGCGCCATGTCAGGCTCCCGTCGGCAGGCGCTTGCGCCAGTCCAGCGGGGCGAGGTCGATCACGCGGTCCGGATCGCCGTCCCACCGCACCGGCAGGCCCGCCTCGGCCAGCGCCGCGGCCACCGCCTGCCCGACCTCGGCCCGCCGCTCGGCCGGCACCTCCCCGGCGTCCTGGCCGGGGCCGGGGTAGGTGCCGTAGCGGACCGACAGGCCGTGGCCCTCGGCGGCCGCCGCGGTGTCCTGGTGGTGGAAGAAGACGAAGCCCCGGTCGGCCTCGGCCCGTTGGCCACCTATCTCGGCCAGCCCGCAGCCGCTGCAGCAGGTGAAGTCCATCCGGGCGGTAAGTCCGCGGTCCGCCAGCGCCGCGAAGGCCCGGGCGACCCGGTCGGGGTCGGTCACCTCCGGCCACCCGGCCTGCTCGGCGAGCCGCTCCTCCCACAACTGCGCCACGATCCGCCGCGCCTCCTCCCGCGAGACCTCGGCCTCGGCGGGGTCGAAGCCGTCCCGGACGTCCTGCACGACCTCGTGGAAGGCGCGGAAGCCGGAGCGTATGCCGGCGCGGGCCCGCTCCTCGGCCTCCGCGCGGATCGCGGGGTCCAGACCGGGCGTGGAGAACAGGTCGGCGGGCCGCCAGTCCAGGGCCGTACGCCAGGCCTGCCCGCCGCGGGCCCAGTCCAGGAACACCTCGACGACCCGCTCGGCGTCGCCGGTCGAGGCGGTGAAGTGCCGTTCCGGGGCGCCGTCGCGGTGCTCCACGGCGAACGGGCCGTCGCCGTCACGCCAGGTCTGCACGTACACCTGGTCCTCGTCGGGCAGCCGCTCGACGACCGCGAAGTGGTCGCCGTCGGCGCCGATCCGCCGCAGCAGCCCGGCCAGCTCCGCGGCGGTGGGGCGCGAAAGGTCCGCCCCGGACTCGGTCTTGACGCTGATCGCAAGCATGATCCCAGCCTGCCATCCGCCACTGACAACGCCGCCCCGCGGGCCGGCGCGGGGGACCGTGGGCGGTGGACGCGCGTCCCGGACCGGCGTCCCGGACGCGCGGCCCGGGACGCCGGACACGCGAAGGGGCCGGACCCACCGGTCCGGCCCCACGCACGTACTACGGCCGTCTCAGACCTGCTCGCGCCGCGCCAGCTCCGTGCAGCAGGTGTCCACGATCAGCCGGGTCACCACGTACGGGTCGACGTTGGCGTTCGGCCGCCGGTCCTCGATGTAGCCCTTCTTCTCGACCTCGACCTGCCAGGGGATGCGCACCGACGCCCCGCGGTCCGAGGCGCCGTAGCTGTACTCGTCCCAGGGCGCGGTCTCGTGCGCGCCGGTGAGCCGGTCCTCGATGCCGGTGCCGTACTGGCGGACGTGCTCCAGCGGCTTGTCGCCCTCGCCCAGCGCCTCGCAGGCGGTGATGATCGCGTCGTAGCCCTCGCGCATCGCGCGGGTGGAGAAGTTGGTGTGCGCGCCCGCGCCGTTCCAGTCGCCCTTGGCCGGCTTGGCGTCCAGCGACGCCGTGACGCCGAACTCCTCCGCCGTACGGTGCAGCAGCCAGCGCGCCACCCACATGTGGTCCGAGACCTCCAGCGGGGCCAGCGCGCCCACCTGGAACTCCCACTGGCCCGGCATGACCTCGGCGTTGATGCCGGAGAGGCCGAGGCCGGCGGCCAGGCACAGGTCGAGGTGCTTCTCGACGATCTCCCGGCCGAAGATCGCGTCGGCGCCCACGCCGCAGTAGTAGTCGCCCTGCGGAGCCGGGTAGCCGCCGCCCTCGGGGAAGCCGAGCGGCCGCTCGCCCTTGAGGAAGGTGTACTCCTGCTCGATGCCGAAGATCGGCTCCTGGTCCGCGAACTTCTCCGCCACCGGGCGCAGCAGCGCACGGGTGTTGGAGGAGTGCGGGGTGAGGTCGGTGTTGAGCACCTCGCACAGCACCAGCAGGTGGTCCCCGCCGCGGATCGGGTCCGGGCAGCTGAAGACCGGTTCGAGGACGAGGTCCGAGGAGTGGCCCTCCGCCTGGTTCGTGCTGGACCCGTCGAAGCCCCAGCGCGGCAGCTTGCTCGCGTCCGACAGGATCTTCGTCTTGGAGCGGAGCTTGGCGGTCGGCTGGGTGCCGTCGATCCAGATGTACTCGGCCTTGATGGTCACGGGGGTCCTCTTATACGGGTAGGTGCGGGTACGCGTGCGGGCGTACGTTCGCACTCTCGCAACGAGCCGTTTCTCGTCCGTTGCCCATATGTGAACCGCAGGTTACTCAGCCGGACATCCCGCCATTCGCAAGGGATTCGTCCCGATCTGCCCGGGAATCCATGGTCGATTATCTCCCGGTTTGCGGCTGATGCTGTGGCGCAGACCTCAGCCGGGCCGCATCGCCGGGGCCTCGGTGTGCTGCTTCAGCAGCCCCTCGAAGCCCAGGTGTGTCACCCGCCGGACGAGCTCCGGACCACTGATCCCCATCGCCTCCGCGGTGCGGCCCACGTGCCAGTCGTGGGCCGCCAGCCGGTGCAGGACATGACCGCGCCGGACCTGCTTCTCGGTCAGCCGGAACGTCTTGAGGTAGGCCACCCGCCCCTTGCCGTCGGTGATCGTCTCGCCGATGTGCTGGGTGCGGTGCAGCGCGAACGGCGGCAGGAACCGGGACAGCCGGAACCGCCCCATCCGGTACACCTGCCGCACCTCGTAGGACTCGTCCAGCAGCTCGCCCGCCATCAGGGCGGCGTGCTGCCCCTCCCACTCCCGCTCCCGCCGTTCGGCGGCGGACCGCAGCTCGGCGAGCGAGGTGACGTACTCCGCCGCGATCCGGACGGTGAACTCGGGCACCGGCCCGCCGTAGAGGGCGTACTGGTACATCAGCTCGCCGTAGAGGTCCTGCAGCAGCGACGGGTGCAGTGCCCGGTAGTCGTCCGGATGCGGCACCACGAAGGCGGCGGCCAGGGCGTCGGCGACGTACACCAGCACCCCGCACTGCCCGGGATGGATCTCGAAGACCCGCAGCGCGTCGTCGAGCCCGGGGACCGCCTCGCCCCGGTAGGCCCGCTCCGCGCGCGGCGAGAGCCCGTCGCGGACCGCCCGCCGGGTCCACTCCTCCCACACGATCGACGGCCCGCCGAAGTGCAGCGCCAGATAGCCGTCGAGCGCCAGATGGAGCGGCAGGAACCGCAGCCCGCCCGAGGGACCGCCGGCCGCCCGCCCCTTCCCGTCGTCCTTGCCGCGCCGCCGCTGGACGAGCTTGCGCGGGAGGTGCAGCGGCGCGCACACCACGGGGTCCCGCTCCTCGCCCAGCTGCGAGCCGTACGCGGCGGCCGGCGACCCGTCACCCGTCCAGTTCGCCACGAAACCGTGCGGAACGTACGCCGTGTAGGCCGTACCGCGCTCGCCCCGGACCGTCAGCGGCCCGTCCTCGTACAGCTCGCGGTGCAGCCGCAGATCGGTGATCGGCTCGTCCCGCACCAGCGGGACCAGCCGGACCGCGCCCCACACCTGTGCCGGCCGGGCCCGCAGCCCGCTCAGATCCAGCCTGCTCATCCCGCGGCCCCCTCCGTCCGCCGCACCGTCTCCGCTTCCGCCTCCGCCAGGAACTGCCGCACCCGCTCGTCCAGATGGGCCCGCAGTTCGGCGAGCCCGGTCCGGCCCTCGGCGAACCGCGCGAGCTGCACCAGCGCCGGCAGGTCCTCCGCGTCCCGCACCCCGGCCGTCGGCACCACGGGGGACAGCCGCCGCACCGTGAAGTCCTCGGCGTCGTACACCGGGTTGAGGTGGACGACGGAGGTGGCGCCCCGCGGGTCGAGCCGGGTCCGCCAGACCCGCAGCACCTCACCGGCCAGCCCGGGCGGTGCGTTGTCCCAGCCGTCCGAGACGATCACCAGCCGCTCGGGTGCGTGCTCCAGCGCGTCCAGCACCCGCATGCCCAGCGGGGTCGGCCCGTACGGGTGGGCCAGCAGCGCGTCCCGCCGCCCGGACGTCCACAGCGGCAGATACGACTCCGCCAGCGCCTCCAGCAGGAAGTGGCAGGCCAGTGCGGTCGCCAGCGGGCGGCGCCGCTTCTGCCGCGAGCCGGTGGTGGAGTAACTGTCGTCCAGTACGGCCGCCACCCGGCCCCACGTCCCGGCCCGCGCCCCGGCGGTCCGCCGCGCCGCCGCCCGCAGCGCGCCGGTCAGCTCGGCCCGGCGCGCGACCCGGTCGTCCAGCGTCAGCCCCAGGACGTACGAGGCGAGCCGGGTCAGCGGCATCCCGGAAAGCTCGCGGTCCACCCCGGCGCCGTGCGCACGGGCCGACTCCTGCACCCGCAGCCGCTCCAGCCGCGTCATCCGCGGGGCGATCCGCTCCAGGAAGGCCCGCCGTCGGATGCCGTGCGCCGCCGCGAACCCCTCGGCGACGGTGAACGGCAGCTCGTACAGCGCGCCCTGCTCGTAGTGCGCCCGGCGCCAGGCGTCCAGCAGCGGGGTGGCGAACCGCGTCCGGCGGCGCGGCGCGAACAGGAAGTCGCCCAGCTCACCGCCGTCCTCGCCCGGCCCGCGCAGCGGCAGATGGGCGTGGCGCGCCGCGGACTTGAGGCCGGCCCGGTACTTCACCGCGTCCAGCGCCGGATCCGGGCGCGCGGTGACCCAGTCGCGGATGATCGCGCGGGTCCGGCGGTTGTTCACCCCGGCCGCGCGCAGCGCCCGGAACAGGCGGTACACCCGCGGTGCGGGCAGCCGCGCCAGCCGGGCCGCGATCAGCCGCCCCTCGGTGCGCCGCGCGTCCGCCGTCGCCTCGCCCGCGGTCTCCAGCAGCCGGCGCACGATCAGCGCGGCGTTGTGGTCGTTGATGTCCAGGGCGAGCGAAGCGGCGTACAGCGGGCGGTAGTTGATCCGCACGTACTCGTGCAGGAAGTCCAGCGACAGCCGCTGTTCCGCCGCTCCGGAGCGGAACTCCCGCTGCCCGGTGGCCGTGATCGCGGCGTTCACGAACAGCAGCACGTCCTCGGCCGCCACCAGATCCGGGCAGCTCTCCACCCCGTCCTCCCCGTCGTCGGACGCCGGCCGGGGAATGGGGGCACGAACAGCGAATCGTTGCTTTGCAGAGCAGGTCCGGAAGTCGCACCGGAGTCCCGCGGCCGGCTGGGGGAAACGTAACACCGGGCGGGCACGCCGGGCATGCCGATTACGGCCCGGGACACGGCCCGGCCGCCCCGGGGAATCGGCCGTCCGCCGCCCGCCCCGGGGGAGACTGGCCGCATGACGACCACGCGCATCGGACTCCTCGGTACCGGCCCCTGGGCGCGCAGCGTCCACGCCCCCGCCCTCGCCGACCACCCCGGCGTCACCTTCGCCGGCGTCTGGGGGCGCCGCGCGGAGGCCGCCGCCGCCCTGGCCCAGGCCCACGGCACCCGCCCGTACGAGAGCCCCGACGAGCTGTGCGCCGACTGCGACGCGGTGGCGATCGCGCTGCCGCCGTCCGTCCAGGGCCCGTTGGCGGTGCGCGCCGCGCGGGCCGGCTGCCACCTCCTGCTGGACAAGCCGGTCGCCACCTCCGTGCCCGAGGCCCGGGCGGTCGCCGAGGCCGCCGATGGTGCGGGGGTGGCGTCGGTGGTCTTCTTCACCGCGCGCTTCGGCGCGGAGGAAGGGGAGTGGATCGCCGCCCAGGCGGCCGCGGGCGGCTGGTTCACCGCGCACGCCGACTGGCTCGCGCCGGTCTTCTCCGACGGCTCCACCAGCCCGTACGCCCACTCGCCGTGGCGCCGCGACAAGGGCGGCCTGTGGGACGTCGGCCCGCACGCGCTCTCCGTCCTGCTGCCCGTCCTGGGCGACGCGGAGGAGGTGACCGCCACCAGGGGCCCGGCCGACACCGTGCTGCTGGCGATGCGGCACAGCAGCGGCGCGGCCAGCACCGCGACGGTCGGGCTGACCGCACCGGCCGCCGCGGCCGGCGTCGAGGTCACCCTGCGCGGCACGGCCGGCGTCACCACCCTGCCCCGCCGCCGGCACGGCCCCGGACCCGCCTACCACCGCGCCCTCGACGCCCTGCTCGCCGCGGTGGAGACCGGTCTGCCGAACGCCTGCGACGTCCACTTCGGCCTGCGGGTCACCGAGATCCTGGCGGCGGCGGAGCAGTCCCTCACCCCACTCATGCCTCAACGGTCATGAGTACATGGCGCATTTGGTCGTGGAGGGCATGAGAGATCGGCCGTAGCGTCGGTTCCGCCGGCCGATCACCGTCCGGTCACCGGCCGGCCGAACAGGTTGGCCGATGGCGTCACGGCCGGTCACCGTCCGGCCGCCGACCACCCGCGCACCGCACCGCACCGAGGAGCACACCGTCAATGCCACCCGCCACCGGCTTCACCAGTTACGTCGACACCATCCTGGCCGCCCTCGCCCGTGATCCGGAGCGGCTCGCGCTGACCGGCCCGGAGGGCCACTCCGACCTCACCGCCGGCGCACTGCACGCCACCGTCCACCGCATGGCGGCGGTGCTCGACGCCCACGGCATCGGCCACGGCCACACGGTCTGCCTGCTCAGCGGCAACCGCCCCGAGGTGCTCGCGGTCCGCTACGCCGTCAACCTCCTGGGCGCCCGGGTGGTCTTCCTCTACGACGGCATGGCTGCCGAAACCCTGGCCCGGATAGCCGGCAGCGTCGAACCGGCCCTGCTCGTCGCCGACCCGGACCTGCACGCCACCGCACGGGAGGTGCTCCGGCAGCTGCCGGGCCCGCGCCCCGAGGCGATGACCCTCGGCCCGGCGCCCGCCCCCGCCCTCGGCACGGACCTGCTCGCCGCCTGCGCCGCGCTCCCGGCCACCCCCGACGTACCGAGCCGGGTCCGCCCGGAGGACGACTGGTGCATCCGGCACACCGGCGGCACCACCGGCATCCCCAAGGGCGTCCGGATGGCGCACGCCCCCTACGGCGCGATGCTCGCCCGGATGGCGCCGGAGCCCGCGGCCGCACCCGCCCGTTTCCTGGTCTGCACCTCGCTCGCCCACCTGGCGGGCATCCTGTCCGACCTCACGCTCGCCGGCGGCGGCACCGTCGTCCTGCACCGCTCCTTCGACCCGGCCGCCGTCCTCGCCGCCGTCGAGCGCGACCGCATCACCGACCTGTGGCTGCTGCCGCCGCTCCTGTACCGCCTGCTGGACGACCCCACCCTCCCCACCACCGACCTCAGTTCCCTCGCCCGCATCACCTACGGCGGCTGCCCCGCGTCGCCCTCCCGTCTGCTGCAGGCCGCCGAGGCGTTCGGCCCGGTGCTCCACGGCATGTACGGCATGTCCGAGGCGATGAGCATCAGCGTGGCCCTCCCGGAGGACCACGTGCCCACCGGGCCCGGCGGCCGGATCACCGTCGGCCGCGCGCTGCCGGGCGTGGAGATCGCCGTCCGGGACGCGGACGGCCGCGATCTGCCGACGGGGGAGCCGGGCGAGGTCAACATCCGCTCCGCCGGCGTGATGACCGGCTACTGGAAGCAGCCCGAGGAGACCGCGCGGGCGCTGCCCGGCGACGGCTGGCTGCGCACCGGTGACGTCGGCTGCCTGGACGACGAGGGCCGGCTCTACCTCGTCGACCGGGTCAAGGACGTGATCATCGTCGTGGGCGGCCACGTCCACCCGGCGGAGATCGAGGACCTGCTGCACACCCACCCCACGGTCGCCCACTGCGCCGTCTACGGGGTGCGCACCGCGGACGAGACCGAGGAGGTGCACGTCGCCGCCGTCCCTGCCCCGGGCCGGACCGTGGACCTCGCCGACCTCCGGGAGTTCGTCACCGCGCACAAGGGCCCCATGTACGCCCCGGCGGCCGTCCACGTCGTCGACGTCATCCCGCTCACCCCGGCCGGCAAACCCGACAAGACCGCGCTGCGGGCGAGTGCCGCCACGGTCTGACGAAGACCCGCACCGAGCCCCTGGCCAGAGGCCCCAAATCGCCTCTGGCCAGGGGCTTTTGTCAGTGCCGGCCGGTAGAATGGGAACCAGTCAGTGAGGGTTTTCCCAGCGCTCCAGGAGGTCGCCCGTGGCTGTTGCCGTAACGATGACGAAGCCTCTCCCCGCCCACCCGCTGCCCAAGAAACCACTGCCCGCCGGCTGGCCCCGCGAGCGGTACGAATCCCACAACCGCCGCCTGAAGGCCATGCGCCTGGCCATCGCCCTGCTCGACACCGGCGTCTACCGCCCCGAGCAGGCCCCCAACCACCGGATCCGCAGCACCGCCGCCCGGATAGGGGTGCACGCCCCCTCCGACACGACCTGCCGCCTGGTGCGCGCGCTGCTCTACGACAACTGCTGACGGCCCGCCGACACACGCCCGCGCTTCGCGCCACCTGCTGACGACACCGGCGGGCGGCCCGGGATCACTCCCCGGGCCGCCCGCCCGCTTCCATGTCCTCGACCTCGGCCAGCGCCTCCTGGAGCCACTGCACCCAGAAGGTCTCCAGCCCGACCCCGGCCCGCAGCACGAGCCGCCGCAGCCGGTCCTCCGGGCCGGCCACCGCCCCGAAGTCGCGCTCCTCGATCTCCTCGTACTCCGCCAACTGCCGTTCGTGCAGGGCCAGATGACGCCGCAGCTCGGCGTCCAGCCCGGCCCGCCCGACGACCGCCGCCGCCCGCAGCCGCAGCACCAGCGCATTGCGCACCGGCTTGGTGTCCTGCTCGCCGGACGCCCACGCGGTCAGCTCCGCGCGCCCCGCCGGCAGCACCTCGAACTCCTTCTTCTGCCCGCGCGACGGCTGTGCCGACGGCAGCGCCCGGATGAACCCGGCCTGCTCCAGCTTCCCCAGCTCCCGGTAGATCTGCTGATGCGTGGCCGGCCAGAAGTACCCGATCGACCGGTCGAACCTCCGGGTCAGCTCCAGCCCCGACGACGGCTTCTCCAGCAGGGCGGTGAGGATCGCGTGGGGGAGGGACATGGGGGAATCCTAAGGGCCTGCCCGTCGGGCAGGCCCTTGGCAGACCGGGCGCCGTTCCGGGTGCCCGGCCGCGGCTCAGAGCGCCGCCGCCAGCTCCGTCCCCTGCTTGATGGCGCGCTTGGCGTCCAGCTCGGCGGCGACGTCCGCACCACCGATCAGATGCACCGCCCGGCCCTCCGCCCGCAGCTCCTCGTACAGGTCCCGGCGCGGCTCCTGCCCGGTGCACAGCACCACGGTGTCCACGGCCAGCGTGCGGGCCTCGCCGTCGACCGTGACGTGCAGCCCCGCGTCGTCGATCCGCTCGTACGTCACGCCGGGAACCATGGTCACGCCCCGGTGCCGCAGCTCCGTACGGTGGATCCACCCGGTCGTCTTGCCCAGCCCCGCGCCCACCTTGGACGTCTTGCGCTGCAGCAGGTGCACCTGGCGCGGCGGCGCGGGCCGCTCGGGCGCCCGCAGCCCGCCGCGGTCGCCGTACCCGGTGTCCACGCCCCAGCCCCGGAAGTACGTCTCCGCGTCCTGGCTCGCCCCGTCACCGGCGTCGGTCAGGAACTCCGCGACGTCGAAGCCGATGCCGCCCGCCCCGATGACCGCGACCCGCGCGCCCACCTCCGCGCCGTGCCGCAGCACGTCGAGGTAGCTGACCACGCTCGGGTGGCCGATCCCGTCGATCTCCGGGATCCGCGGGGTGACACCGGTGGCGACCACCACCTCGTCGTACGCCCCGAGGTCGGCCGCGGTCACCGCGGTGTTCAGCCGGACGTCCACCCCGCGCAGCGCCAGCTGCTCACGGAAGTACCGCAGCGTCTCCTCGAACTCCTCCTTGCCCGGCACCCGCTTGGCGATGTTCAGCTGCCCGCCGATCTCGCCCGCGGCCTCGAACAGCGTGACCTGGTGCCCGCGCTCGGCGGCCGACACCGCGCAGGCGAGCCCGGCCGGCCCGGCCCCGACCACCGCGAGCCGCTTGCTGCGCCGGGTCGGCGCGAGCACCAGCTCGGTCTCGTGGCAGGCCCGCGGGTTCACCAGGCAGGAGGTGATCTTGCCGCTGAACGTGTGGTCGAGGCAGGCCTGGTTGCAGCCGATGCAGGTGTTGATCTCCGCGGCGCGCCCGTCCGCGGCCTTCGCCACGAAGTCCGGGTCGGCGAGGAAGGGCCGGGCCAGCGACACCATGTCGGCCCGCCCGTCGGCGAGCAACTCCTCGGCGACCTCGGGGGTGTTGATCCGGTTGCTGGTCACCAGCGGCACCGAGACCGCACCCATCAGCCGCTTGGTCACCCAGGTGTACGCCCCGCGCGGCACCGACGTCGCGATGGTCGGGATACGGGCCTCGTGCCACCCGATGCCGGTGTTGATGATCGTCGCGCCCGCCGCCTCGATCTCCTTGGCGAGCGTGACGACCTCCTCCAGCGTCGAGCCGCCCGGCACCAGGTCCAGCATCGACAGCCGGTAGATCAGGATGAAGTCCGGCCCGACCCGCTCCCGGGTCCGCCGCACGATCTCCACCGGGAACCGCATCCGGTTCTCGTACGAGCCGCCCCACCGGTCCGTGCGGTGATTGGTCGCGCCGACCACGAACTCGTTGATCAAGTACCCTTCCGAGCCCATGATCTCGACCCCGTCGTACCCCGCCGACCTGGCCAGTTCCGCCGCCCGGACGTAGTCCTCGACGGTCTGCTCCACCTCGTCGTCGGTGAGCGCGTGCGGGGTGAACGGGCTGATCGGCGCCTGGATCGCACTCGGCGCGACCAGGTCCTGGTGGTACGCGTACCGCCCGAAGTGCAGGATCTGCATCGCGATCCGCCCGCCCGCGGCGTGCACCGCCTCGGTCACGGTCCGGTGCTGCGCCGCCTCCTCCTCGGTGGTCAGCTTGGCCCCGCCCTCGTACGGCCGGCCGGCGTCGTTCGGTGCGATGCCGCCGGTGACCATCAGCCCGACCCCGCCGCGCGCCCGCTCCGCGTAGAACGCGGCCATCCGCGCGAAGCCGTTCTCCGCCTCCTCCAGGCCGATGTGCATCGACCCCATCAGCACCCGGTTGGGAAGCGTGGTGAACCCGAGGTCGAGCGGGCTCAGCAGATGCGGATACGGGTTCTTCGGGCTCACGGGGCCTCCTCGGACGGGGTGGTCTGACACCGGTTCTAGACCAGGCGGAGGCTGTTATGCAACAAGTTGCAAAAACTGTGAGGGACGCGACGCGGGCGGCGCGGTGCCGGCCCGCCCGTCCTCCCGCGCCGCCGGCCGTACCGAATGCGTGACGATGTCCCCACCGTGCGTCGTGTCACAGACAACGCCCCGGAATTTGTGACAACGTCAACTCTTCTCGGCTCCCCCGCCAACTCGCCTCAGCGGCGAGGGAGTTGACCTGCAAAAACGTGCAGCAACGTGCAAAGACGTGCAATGACGCGCCATGACGTGGACGCCTGCCGCACCCCGGTGCCCGCAGGCGTCGCCACGCCCGCGGAGAGGAACGCATGAGCACCGTGAACAGCATCGGCACCGCGCACGACCCCGCCCCCACCACCGCACGCACCACGACCCTCGACGAGGTGGTCGACACCGGCCGCTACCCCCTGGCGGACCCCGACGGCCCCGAGGCGCGGGCCGTCGTGTCCCGGGCCCGGCAGGAGCTGGACACCCTCGGCTGCACCGTCCTGCCGGACTTCCTCCACCCCGACCGGCGCGCGCTCCTCCGGACCGAATGCGCCGAGATCGCGCCCCGCGCGCACTTCGACGTCGAATCGGTCAACGTCTACAACATCGCGGTCGACCGGGACCTGCCGCCCGGCCACCCCGGGAGCAGGGTCTTCGAGCGCGGCAACGCGTTCGTCGCGCGGGACCGCATCCCGGCCGATGCCCTGATCAGCCGGCTCTACGCGCACCCCGCCTTCCAGCGCTTCGTCGCCCGGTGCTTCCGCCTGCCCCGGCTGTACGAGCTCGCCGACCCGTACTCCGCGCTCGTCCTGAACGTCGTCGAACCGGGCAAGGAGCACCCCTGGCACTTCGACACCAACGAGTTCACCGTCAGCATGCTCACCCAGCAGGCCGGGGCCGGCGGCGACTTCGAGTACTGCCCGAACATCCGGTCCGCGCGGGACGAGCACTTCGACGACGTCCGCGACGTCCTGGAGGGCCGGGGCGAGCGGCTGATCCACCGCCTTCCGCTCCGCCCCGGTGACCTGCAGCTGTTCAAGGGCCGCTACTCGCTGCACCGGGTCAGCCCGGTGCGGGGCGCGACCGCACGCCACTCGGCGATCTTCGCGTACAGCGAGCGCCCCGGCGTCATCGGCAGCGTCGCCCGCACCCGCCAGCTCTTCGGCCGGGTCGATCCGGCACACCTGGCCGCCGAGGGCCGCGCGATACGCGGCGACCAGCTGCTGGACTAGCCCCACACCCCGTACGCCACACACCGCACCCCGCACACCGAAACGAGAACGCACGTGACCAACAGTCAGGGGACCGTACACGTGACCGACAGCCACGGCACCGCCCTCCCGCCCACCGGCCAGGGCACCGCCACCACCCCCACCTTCGCCCTGGAGGACACCCTCCCGCGGGTACCGCTGCCCTCCCTGGAGGAGAGCTGCGAGCGGTTCCTCGCCTGGTGCCGGCCCCTGCTGACCCCCGGCCAACTCGCCGAGACCGAGGCCGAGGTGGCCGCCTTCCTCCGGCCCGGCGGCCCCGGCCGGGTGCTGCACGCGGCCCTGGCGGAGTACGACGCCACCGAGGGCGTGCACAGCTGGCTCGACACCTTCTGGCCGTACCGCTACCTCGGCCGCCGCGACCGCATCGCCCTCAACGCCAACTTCTTCTTCCTCTTCCAGGACACCGGGCAGTCACAGCTGGACCGGGCCGCCGGCCTCATCGCGGGCGCCCTCCACTACAAGCACCAACTGGACCGGGAGGCCCTTCCCCCGGTGCTCCAGCGGGGCCGCCCGCAGAGCATGGAACAGAACAAGTTCCTGTTCTCCACCACCCGCATCCCCGGCGCGGAACAGGACACCGTCCGCGCCCCTTACACGGACGAGTGGCCCGGCCCGTCCGACGCCCGCCACATCGTGGTCTTCTCCCAGGGCCGCATGTACACCCTCGACGTCCTCGGCCCCGACGGCACCCCGCACACCCTCGACGACCTGAAGGAAGGTCTGCAGGCCGTCCTCAAGGCCGACCCCGGCGCGGAGCCGGACGCCCCGGTCGGCCACCTGACCACCATGGCCCGCGCCGAATGGGCCGCCGCCCGCGCGTCCCTCCAGGCCCTGCACCCCGACAACGCGGCGGCCCTCGACACCGTCGAAACCGCCCTCTTCTGCCTCTGCCTGGAGGACTTCGCCCCCGCGGACACCCAGACGGCCTGCGACGAACTCCTCTACGGCGACCGCGGCAACCGCTGGTTCGACAAGGCCGTCTCCTTCATCGTCTTCGCCGACGGCCGCGCCGGCATCAACGTCGAACACTGCGGACTGGACGGCACCACCATCCTCAGCTTCGTCGACACCCTGCTCGCCACCCCGCCGGAGGACCACTCCCGTCTCTCCGGGGCGCGTCCCCAAGGCGCCCCCACCCCGCACCCCGTCACCTTCCACCTCGACGACGCCCTCCGCGACCGGGTACGCACCGCCGCCACCGCCTTCGCCCGGTACGGCGCCGACACCGCCACCCGGACCGTCTCCTTCGACGACTTCGGCGCCAACACCGCCAAGTCCCTGGGCGTCTCCCCGGACGCCTTCGTCCAGCTCGCCTACCAACTGGCCCACCAGCGCGCCAAGGGGCACCTGGGCGCCACCTACGAGTCGATCGCCACCCGCCAGTGGCGCCGCGGCCGCACCGAGGCCATGCGCGTGGTCACCCCGGAGATCGTGGACTTCGTCGCCACCCTGCAGGACCCGGCGACCGACCCCGCCACCCGCCGCACCGCCCTCCACACCGCGGCCCGCGCCCACGTCACCCGCGCCAAGGAATGCCAGGCCGGCGACGCCCCGGAGCAGCACCTCTGGGAACTCGAACTGATCCAGCGCCGCCGCGGCGACGACCTCGGCATCACCGAACAGCCCGCGCTCTACCGCACCCCCGGCTGGCTGATCATGCGCGACGACTACCTCAGCACCAGCTCCGCCCCCTCCACCCACATCCAGTACTTCGGCTTCGGCTCCACCAGCCCCCGCTGCATCGGCGTCGCCTACGTCCTCCTCCCCGACCGCTTCCACCTCTACCTCTCCACCCCCCGCCCCGTGGCCGCCCCGATGCACGCCTTCGCCGACCACCTCCGCGAGGCGGTACAGGAGCTGCGGGAGCTGCTGGCCACCGACCGTCCCACGCCCTGACGCCGCCCCCGCCCCCGCCGCCGGCTGCCCGGCGGCGGGGGCGGGGTCGCCGACGCCGGTTACTTCAACAACCGCGACAACCGCCGGTCGGCGAGGGGCTTGCCCCCGGTCTGGCAGGTGGGGCAGTACTGCAACGACGAGTCGCTGAACGACACCTCCCGGACGGTGTCCCCGCAGACCGGACAGGGCTGCCCCGTCCGCCCGTGCACCCGCATCCCCGTCCGCTTCTCCGCCTTGAGGTCCTCCGGCGCCAGCCCCCGGGCCCGCGCGACCGCCTCGCCCAGCGTCGTCCCGACCGCCGCGTACAGCCGCGCCACCTCCTCCTCGGACAGCGCCGCGGCGAGCTTGAACGGCGACATCCGCGCCGCGTGCAGGATCTCGTCCGAATAGGCGTTGCCGATCCCGGCCAGCACGCCCTGGTCCCGCAACACGCCCTTGATCTGCCGCCGTTCGCCCGCGAGCAGCCCGGCGAAGGCCGCCGCCGTGAAGCCGTCACCCAGCGGATCGCGTCCGAGCCGCGCGATCCCGGGCACCTCCTGCGGATCCCGCACGACGTACAGCGCGAGGTGCTTCTGACTGCCGGCCTCCGTCACGTCGAACCCCGACCCCTCGGGCTCCCGGAGCCGCACCCGCAGCGCCAACGGCCCCTTCCCCGGCCGCGGCGGGGCCGCCGGCAGCCGCTCGCTCCACCGCATCCACCCCGCCCGCCCCAGATGCAGCACGAGGAACAGCTCCCCGACCCGGAGCGCGAGGAACTTGCCGTACCGGGCCACGCCCTGGAAATCCTGCCCCTCCACCGCACCCAGCGGCGGGTCGTAGGTCTTCAACGCGGCCACCGACACCAGCTGCGCCCGGCCCACCGCCCGCCCCGCCAGCCGCTCCTCCAGGAACCCCCGCAGCGCCTCGACCTCCGGCAATTCAGGCATATCCCCAGTCTGCCCCGGGGCCGGGCCCCCGGCCACACGGCCCCGTGCCCGGGAAGGGAGGAGGAAATGTGGAATCCCGTACCGGCGTGCGCACCGTGGATTACCTTGCCCCCGTGGACCAGTTGATCTCATCGGACCCGACGCACATAGGCCCGTACCGCCTGATCGCCCGCCTGGGCGCCGGCGGTATGGGCCTGGTGTATCTGGGCCGTTCCGAGGCCGGGCGGACCGTCGCGGTCAAGGTCGTCCAGGACGAGCACGCACAGCACCCGGAGTTCCGCAGGCGCTTCGCCCGCGAGGTGGCGGCGGCCCGGCGGGTGGGCGGCGCCTGGACGGCGGACGTGCTCGACGCCGACACCGAGGCCGCGGTGCCCTGGGTGGCGACCCAGTACATCCCGGGGCCCGACCTGACCACCGTGGTGGCGGACGACTACGGGCCGCTGCCCGAGAACTCCGTCAGGGTGCTGGCCAACCGCCTCGCCCTCGCCCTGCAGGCGGTGCACGAGGCGGGCCTGATCCACCGGGACCTCAAGCCGTCCAACGTGCTGGTGACGGTGGACGGGCCGCGCGTGATCGACTTCGGTATCGCGCGGGCCATGGACACCCTCGCCGGGGACAGCCTGCACACCCGCACCGGCATGCTGATCGGATCCCCCGGCTTCATGTCGCCCGAGCAGGTCCGCGGCCTCGAACTCACCCCCGCCAGCGACGTGTTCTGCCTGGGCGCCGTCCTCGTCTACGCCGCCACCGGACGCCTGCTCTTCGGCGCCACGGAGACCGGGCTGAACGCCCACCTCTTCCGGATCGCCGAGGAGGAGCCGGACCTGACCGGCGTACCGGAGCCGCTGCTCGACCTCGTACGCGAGTGCCTCGACAAGGACCCGGCCAAGCGGCCCGCCCTCCAGCAGGTCGCGGCCCGCGCGGAGCCGGACGCGGACGGGGAGTGGCTGCCGGGCGCGGTGCTGGCCCAACTCGGCCGCCATGCGGCCCGGTTGCTGGACTACGCCCCGGAGACGGTCATGGGCACACCCGGCGCCGCGCCCGCGGACCCGCACCCTCCGGCCGGCCCGCCGCAGCCGTCGGTACCCCCGGTGCCCGCGTACTCGCCCACGGCCCCGGCACAGCTCGTCCCCCCGCAGGGCTTCGGACCGCCCCCGGGCCCGGCCCCGTACGCCGGGCCCCCGCCGGACCTCCGGGATTCCGCGCCACCGCACCCCAGACGCTGGTGGGGCCTGGCGGTGGTCGCCCTGGTGCAGCTGTTCGTGCTGCTCGACGCGACGTCCCTGCACATGGCGGTGCCGTCCGTCATGGCCGCTCTGCACCTGCCCGCCGACAGCCTGAACCTCCTGTTCACCGGCTACGACCTGGCCTTCGCCGGGCTGCTGCTGCTCGGCGGGCACCTCGCGGACCTGGTCGGCCGCAAACGGCTGCTGCTCATCGGGCTGGCCGGCTACGCGGCGGCCGCCGCGTTCGGCGGGCTGGCCCCCACGGCCGGCGTGCTGGTCTGCGCCCGCGTCCTCCAGGGTGCCTTCGCCGCACTGCTGTCGCCGGCCGTACTGGCCCTGGTGGCGGCCAACTTCCCCGACCCGAAGGCACGGGGCAGGGCCTTCGGGGTCTACGCCACGATCGTCGCCGGCGGCTCGACCATGGGTCTGTTCACCGGCCGATGGCTGATCGACACCCTGGACTGGCGCTGGTGCCTGTTCGCCGACGTCCCCCTCGCCCTGATCGCCGTGATCGGTGCGGCCACCCTGGTGCACGACCGCCCGCTCCGCACCCGTCGCCGCCTCGACGCGCCGGGCCTGCTGCTCGGCTCCGGCGGCTTGCTCTGCCTCGTCTACGGCTTCCAGCAAACCGGCCCGCGCGGCTGGACCGACCTCCTGGTGCTGGCCCTGCTCGCGGTCGGCGCCGTCCTGCTCCTGGCCTTCTTCCTGTGGCAGAGCAGGACGCCCGACGCCCTCCTGCCGCCGTACGCCACCCAGGATCGGGGCCGCCTCGGCTCCTTCCTCACCCTGTTCCTGACCGGCGCGGGGACGCTCGCCCTCTTCCCGACCCTGATGACGTACCTGGAGAACGTCCGCGGCTACTCCCCGATCGCCACCACCACGGCGCTCCTCCCCACGGTGGCCGCGATCCTCATCGGCGCCACCCAGGTCTCCGCCCGCCTGCTGCACCGCGTACCGGCGCGCAACCTGATCGCGCCGGGCCTCCTGCTCACCGCGTGCGGCCTGCTCCTCCTGACCCGCCTGGAGCCCGACAGCGACTACACCGCCGTGGTCCTGCCCGGCATGATCCTCGCCGGCTTCGGCCTCGGCATGGCCCTGATGCCGCTCTACTCCCTCGCCACGGCCGGCATCGCCGCCCAGGACTCCGGCGGCGGCGCGGCAGTGACCGGCACGACCGACGAGGCGGGCGCGGCGCTCGGCACGGCGGTCTTCAGCAGCGTCCTCACCGCGGGCATCGCGGCCCGGATGGCCGCCGCCCCCGGGCTCCCGCCGTCCCTCGCCGCCGCGGCCCGCAGCGGCCACGTCATCAGCCCGCAAGCGGCCCCGCCACAACTGGCGGAGACGATCACCACGGCCACGGTGGCCGGCTACACCGACGCCCTGTGGTGGTCCGCCGGCCTCACCCTCCTCGCCGCCCTGGCCACCACCCTCCTGATCCGACCGACCACCTCAACGCCCCCAGGCCTCCCGGGCCCACCCCTCCCGCTGCACGACCCGGGGAGCGCCCACTGACCCTGCCCCACGCACACGAAAGGGCCGCCACCCGCGGGGGTGGCGGCCCTTTTGGCAGATCTTGGGGGATCTTAGATGTCGTAGTAAAGCTCGAACTCGTGCGGGTGCGGCCGCAGCTGGATCGGGGCGATTTCGTTGGTGCGCTTGTAGTCGATCCAGGTCTCGATCAGGTCGGCGGTGAAGACGCCGCCCTGCTGGAGGTACTCGTTGTCCTCTTCCAGGGCGTCGAGGACGGCCGGGAGGGAGGTCGGGACCTGGGGGACGCCCGCGTGCTCCTCGGGGGCGAGCTCGTAGAGGTCCTTGTCGATCGGCTCGGCCGGCTCGATCTTGTTCTTGACGCCGTCCAGGCCCGCCAGGAGGAGGGCGGAGAAGGCGAGGTACGGGTTCGAGGACGGGTCCGGAGCGCGGAACTCGACGCGCTTGGCCTTGGGGTTGGAGCCCGTGATCGGGATGCGCATGGCCGCGGAGCGGTTGCGCTGCGAGTAGACCAGGTTGACCGGGGCCTCGAAGCCGGGGACCAGGCGGTGGTAGGAGTTCACCGTCGGGTTCGTGAAGGCGAGGAGCGAGGGGGCGTGCTTGAGGATGCCGCCGATGTAGTAGCGGGCGGTGTCCGAGAGGCCCGCGTAGCCCTGCTCGTCGTAGAAGAGGGGCTCGCCGCCCTGCCACAGGGACTGGTGGACGTGCATGCCGGAGCCGTTGTCACCGAAGATCGGCTTGGGCATGAAGGTCGCGGTCTTGCCGTTGCGCCAGGCGACGTTCTTCACGATGTACTTGAAGAGCATCAGGTCGTCGGCGGCGGCCAGCAGCGTGTTGAACTTGTAGTTGATCTCCGCCTGGCCGGCGGTGCCGACCTCGTGGTGCTGGCGCTCGACCTGCAGGCCGGCCTTGTCCAGCTCCAGGGAGATCTCGGCGCGCAGGTCGGCGAAGTGGTCGACCGGCGGGGCCGGGAAGTAGCCGCCCTTGTAGCGGACCTTGTAACCGCGGTTGTTCTCCTCGGAGCCGGTGTTCCAGGCGCCGGCCTCGGAGTCGATGTGGTAGAAGGACTCGTTCGACTTGGTCTCGAAACGGACGTTGTCGAAGACGTAGAACTCGGCCTCCGGACCGAAGAACGCGGTGTCCGCGATGCCCGTCGAGGCGAGGTAGGCCTCGGCCTTCTTGGCGATGTTGCGCGGGTCACGGCTGTACTGCTCGCCGGTGATCGGGTCGTGGATGAAGAAGTTGATGTTGACCGTCTTGTCCCGGCGGAACGGGTCCACACGGGCGGTCGACAGGTCGGCGCGCAGAGCCATGTCGGACTCGTGAATGGCCTGGAAGCCGCGGATCGAGGAGCCGTCGAAGGCGAGTTCCTCGGCCGGGTCGAACGCCTTCGCCGGGATCGTGAAGTGCTGCATCACACCGGGCAGGTCGCAGAAGCGGACATCGATGAACTTGACGTCCTCGTCCGCGATGAACTTCTTGGCCTCGTCGGCGTTCTGGAACATCCAACTCCTCCTAGCCCGGTCACCGGTCGGCGGACGCGGGATTGCTACTCGGAACGCGACCAGTGCGGTGGCGCGCTCGCCCGACCATAGGCAGGCGGGATTTCCCAAGCATGACCCATTTGTTTCGCCGAGGTTAACCGCCGCGCGGTCCCTTTTACCCCCCAGTGTGCGCCAAAGATGTGGATTGCGTACGGGGTGGTGAGGCCGGGTTTCCGTTGCCGCTACCGGCTCGTCGCCTGCGCGGATACCGGCCCTCGCGGAAGGGAACGTATGCGGTCGCAGTACCGTGGACGGGTGGACAACAGGCAAGCAATCGGATCGTGGATCTCCGGGCCCCGCGCGGCAGCCGAGGACATGGGCGTCGAATTCGGATACCGCGGCCAGCGGCTCGGGCTGCCGGAGGAGGGCCCGGGGGCGCTCGCCCGCCCCGGCCGCCGGTTCGCCGCGCTCTTCATCGACTGGGCGCTGTGCCTGCTGATCGCCTACGGGCTGCTCAGCGGCGGCCGGGCGCAGTCGGCGAGCAACTGGGCACTGGTGGTCTTCGCGGTGCTCAGCGTGCTGACGGTCGGCACGGTCGGCTTCACGCCGGGCAAGCGGCTGCTGGGCCTGCGGGTGATCGCCGAGGGCGGCGGTCGGATCTCGCTGCCGCGGGTGGTGCTGCGGACCCTGCTGCTCGTCCTCGTCATCCCTGCCGTCGTCTGGGACCGGGACGGCCGCGGGCTGCACGACCGCGTGGCGCGCGCCGTCCAGGTCCGGATCTAGTCGCCCGGATCGCCTGACCAACGGGTCATGACCAACGGGTGGGGCCCGGGACCGTCGCGGTCCCGGGCCCCACCCGTGTCGGATCAGGGTCGGTGCTCAGCGCGCCTTGCCGCCGCCCTTGGGCATCCGCATGCCCTTAGGCATCGGGCCCTTCGGTACGGGCATGTTGCTCATCAGGTCGCCCAGCGCACGCAGCCGGTCGTTGACCGCGGTGACCTGGGCACCGGGGAGGACCCGGGGCAGCTTCAGCAGGGTCGTGCGGAGCTTCTTCAGCGGGACCTGGCCCTCGCCGTCACCCACCACGATGTCGTGCACCGGGGCGTCGGCGACGGTGCGCGCCATCCGCTTCTTCTCGGCGGCCAGCAGGCCGCGCAGACGGTTCGGGTTGCCCTCGCCGACCAGCACGATGCCGGCCTTGCCGACCGCGCGGTGCACGACGTCCTGGTTGCGGTTCATGGCCACCGCGGGGGTGACCGTCCAGCCGCGCCCGACGTTGTCCAGTACCGCGGCCGCCGCACCGGGCTGGCCTTCCATCTGCCCGAAGGCCGCGCGCTCGGCACGGCGTCCGAAGATGATCGCCATCGCCAGGAAGGCCAGGACGAAGCCCAGGATTCCGGCGTAGACGGGGTGGCCGATCGCGAAGCCGATGGCAAGGAGGACGCCGAATACGACGATGCCTACGCCAGCGACGACAAGACCGACCTTGGAGTCGACCCGACGGGTCATCTTGTAGGTCAGGGCGATCTGCTTCAGCCGCCCGGGGTTCTCAGCGCCGGCAGCGCCGTTGGAGTGTGCCTTCCTCGCCATACAGCGAAGTTTACGTGGCGTGCGGGCGGCGGGTCGCCGCGGCCTCCAGTACGTACGCCGCCTCGTGGCGGTCCTTGGCGCGGCGGCGGTCCTCCAGGACCGACGTCCAGGCGTTGCGGCGGGCGGTGCGCTGGCCGCCCCGCATCAGGACGGCCTCGACGGCACGCAGAGCACCGGTGACGGAGGGAAGGGGGCGGGCGGGGGTGGCGCGGAGCGGCGCGGCCTGCATGGTCAATGACTCCCTCTGGCAGTTCGGGAAAGCTGGAGTGGTGTGGGAGCGGTGCGTGCATCCATCGTCACTCAACGGTGTTACCAACGGATGACCTGCCGGTCAAACACCAATGAAACGTTGACGCGGCCCGCCACGCCCCCTGTCCTGAGGGGAGTGCGGGCCGCGTGGTTCCAGCATGTGCCACATTTCACAAGACGGCGCGCCGGGGAGGGCCGGCCGGGTTCAGACCGCCTGACTGGACGCCTCGACCTCGCGCCGCTCGATGGCCTGCTGGTAAAGGCGGCCGGCGCGGTACGAGGAGCGGACCAGCGGGCCGGACATGACGCCCGCGTACCCGATCTCCTCGGCCTCCTCCTTGAGCTCCACGAACTCGGCCGGCTTGACCCACCGCTCGATGGGGTGGTGCCGGACCGACGGGCGCAGGTACTGGGTGATCGTGATCAGCTCGCAGCCCGCGTCGTACAGGTCCTGGAGCGCCTGGCTGATCTCCTCGCGCTCCTCGCCCATGCCCAGGATCAGGTTGGACTTGGTGACCAGGCCGGCCTCGCGGGCCTTGGTGATCACCTCCAGCGACCGCTCGTAACGGAAGCCGGGGCGGATCCGCTTGAAGATCCGCGGGACCGTCTCGACGTTGTGGGCCAGCACCTCCGGGCGGGAGGAGAAGACCTCGGCGAGCTGCTCGGGGACCGCGTTGAAGTCCGGGATCAGCAGCTCGACGCCGGTGCCGGGCATCGCGGCGTGGATCTGCCGGACGGTCTCGGCGTACAGCCAGGCGCCGCCGTCCTCCAGGTCGTCGCGCGCGACGCCGGTGATCGTGGCGTACTTCAGGCCCATGGTCTGCACGGACTCGGCGACCCGGCGCGGCTCGTCGCGGTCCAGTTCCTTGGGCTTGCCGGTGTCGATCTGGCAGAAGTCGCAGCGGCGGGTGCACTGCTCACCGCCGATGAGGAACGTCGCCTCGCGGTCCTCCCAGCATTCGAAAATGTTGGGGCAGCCCGCCTCCTGGCAGACCGTGTGCAGGCCCTCGCTCTTGACCAGGCCCTGGAGGTGGTTGTACTCGGGACCCATTTTCGCCCGGGTCTTGATCCACTCGGGCTTGCGCTCGATGGGGGTCTGGCTGTTCCGGACCTCCAGGCGCAGCATCTTGCGTCCGTCGGGTGCGACTGCGGACACGACCGGCTCCCTACAACTTCGTTTCTTCGGCGCACACCAGGGTACGCCCGATAATTCGCACGTCTATACGTGCATGGCAACCCCGGGTCGCAGGGTCGCATTCCCGCACTGCCGGGCGGTCGGACCGTCCCGTACCGCCGGGCGGTCGGACCGTCCCGTACCGCCGGGCGGTCAGACCGCCCGGGGCAGCAGCTCGGCGTTCTCCAGGATGTCGCGCAGATGCTTCTCCACCACGGGCAGCACCTCGGCGATGGTGATCTCCCGGCCCAGCTCACCGGCGAGCGAGGCCACCCCCGCGTCCCGGATGCCGCACGGCACGATCTTGTCGAACGAGGTGTTGTCCGGGTTCACGTTCAGCGCGAAGCCGTGCATCGTGACGCCCTTGGCGACGCGGATGCCGATCGCGGCGAGCTTGCGGTCCTCCCGGCGCTGGCCGGCGTTGGACGGCGCGTACTCCGGGCCGTTCAGCCGCGGGTCGAACAGCTCGTCCGCCAGCCGCGGGTCGAAGTCCAGGTTCAGCCCGCCCAGGGCCGGCCGCTCCTCCACGGGGTCGCCCAGCACCCACACCCCGCTGCGGCCCTCGACCCGGCTGCCCTCGACGCCGAACTCGGCGCAGGCCCGGATCAGCGCCTCTTCCAGGCGGCGCACATGCGCGACGACGTCCACCGGGCGTGGCAGCTTCTGGATGGGGTAGCCGACCAGCTGGCCGGGGCCGTGCCAGGTGATCTTCCCGCCGCGGTCCACGTCGACGACCGGCGTCCCGTCCAGGGGGCGCTCGTCGTCGGACGTGCGCCGGCCCGCGGTGTAGACGGGCAGGTGCTCCAGCAGCAGACAGGTGTCGGGCACCTCGTCCGCGAACCGGGCCGCGTGGATCCGGCGCTGCTCCTGCCAGGCCGACTCGTAGTCGACCGCGTCGGCCCCGAAGCCCAGGTGGACAAAGCGCATCCCCTCGGGTGCGGGGGTCTCCCCCCGAGAGATCGCAGTCACGGCAGCTCCCATCCGAACCTCTGTTGCACTGTGCGGCAACGTTGATGCCTTTCGATGCGTTCGCGCCCCCAGCAACTGTACGGCGGCCGGATCCGGTCCCCGCAGGCGGCCGGTGTGCCCACCCGCAACCGCAGTCCCGCCCCTGCTCACACGATCGGATGAACGCGGGACGCAGGCCGCGAGAACGGCACCGAAGGCCGTTACATTCACGCCGTTCCACGAGGGCGATGAGCATGCCGGACGGGTCGGCCGAACCGGCCGCCCGGCCCAGCAGGCAGGAGACCGGTAAAGCTGATGACGGACCGACCCGCACACACTCCCAACCGACAGCTCGCCGCGCTCATCGCCGAGGCGGGCTTTTCCAACGCCGGTCTGGCCAGACGGGTTGACCAACTCGGCATCGAGCACGGCCTCGACCTCCGCTACGACAAGACCTCGGTCACCCGCTGGCTGCGCGGCCAGCAGCCCCGGGGCACCACCCCCGCGCTGATCGCCGAGGTCTTCACCCGACGGCTCGGGCGCCGGCTGTCCGCCCAGGACCTCGGCCTGGACGCCTGTGCGCCGGTGTACGCCGGGCTGGAGTTCGCCGCGAGCCCCAGCGAGGCGGTGGACATCGTCAGCGGGCTGTGGCGCAAGGACTCCGGCAGTCACGCCGAACTCCGCAAGATCGCCTTCACCCCGGCCGGGCTCGTGGTGCCCAGCCGCGACTGGCTGATCGGGCGGCCCGACGACCGGGTGGCCCGCGGCGAGCCGGCCACCGGCGAGGGCGCGGCGGCGGTCGCGGGCGAGAACACGGCCCGGGTCCCCGTCCAGGGCGGCCGGCCCGCGGTGCCCCGGCAGCGCCGGACCGCCGACCGGGTCGACCGCACCCAGGGCTCCAAGGTCACCTCCGGCGACATCGCCGCCCTGCGCTCGGTCGGCGAGCTGTTCCGGGCGCTGGACCACGCCTACGGCGGCGGCCACGCCCGGCAGGCCCTGGTGCGCTACCTGGAGCACGAGGCCGAGCCGATGCTGCGCGGCACCTACGGCGAGGCCACCGGCCGCCGGCTGTTCGCGGCGGTCGCCGATCTGACCCGGCTCGCGGGCTGGACCTCGTACGACATCGCCGCGCACGGCCTGGCGCAGCGGTACTTCGTCCAGGCCCTGCGGCTGGCCCAGGCGGCCGGCGACCGGGCGTACGGCTCCTACGTCCTGGTGACGATGAGCCGGCAGGCCGTCTATCTGGGGCACGGCAGGGAGGCCGTCCAGCTGGCGCGCGTCGCCCAGCAGGGGATCGGCAGCGGTGCGCCGCCCGCCGTCCAGGCGCTGCTGCACTCCGCGGAGGCCCGCGGGCACGGCGTGCTGGGCGAGGTCCGGGCCTGCACGGCGGCGCTGGCCCGCGCGGAGCGGGCGCTGGAGACCTCCCGCCCCGGGGACGACACCCCGTACTGGGCCCGTTTCTTCGACGAGGCCCAGCTCGCCGACGAACTGGCGCACTGCCACCGCGATCTCCAGCAGTACCGCGCGGCCTCCCAGCACGCCGAGCGCTCCCTGCAGCTGCGCGCCGCCGGGTTCGCCCGCAGCCGGCTGTTCTGCCGGGTGGTGCTGGCGACCGCGCGGCTGGGCCTGGGCGAGCTGGAGCAGGCCTGCACGCTCGGCGCCGAGGCGGCGCTCCAGGCGTCCGAGATGCGGTCGGTGCGTGCCCATGAGTACGTCAGGGAGTTCGAGCGCCGCCTGGAGCCGTACCGGGACGCTGCGCCGGTGCGCGGCTACCGCGAGCGGGTCGCCGCGCTGGGCTGAGCAGCCGCGCGGGGGAGCCGGGCCGGGCGGTGTGCCGGACCCGGCCGGCCCCGGTGGTCAGGCCGCCGGGCGCAGGACGTCCGGTTCCGCGGTGAGGGCCGGCAGCCCGAAGTCCGTCAACAGGGCGCGGGCCGCCCGACGGCCCGAGTTCAGCGCGCCCTGGAGCGTGCCGGCGTCGCGGTGGTCGCCGCAGACGTAGAGCCCGGACAGCACCCGTACCGGCCGCTGCGGATCGTGCGGGGCCGGCATCGCCGGGACCGCGTACGGGTCGTGATGGCCGGTCAGCAGCTCCCAGTCGTCGGTGTGCGCCCCGTAGAGCCGGTCCAGCTGGGGCCGGACGGTCTTGTCGAGGACGGACAGCGGCAGCGCCGCCGCGGCGCCGAGCACGGTCGTGGTGATCAGCGACCGGCCGGGCGGCGTACGGGACGGGTCGACCGCCCCGGCGCGGAAGGTGCAGGCGACCGGCCCGTCCACCGGCAGGATCGCCGCGGTGGCCTCCCGGGCCGGCCCGCCGCGGCCGCCCGCACCGGCCGGGGCGGTGTGGTGCAGCACCGTCACCGGGTGGAAGGCGGGCACCCGCAGGCCCGGCAGCAGTTCGGCGGCGTCCCGCGCACCGGTGGCCAGCAGGACCGCCCGGCAGGGGATCCGGCCGTGCTCGGCGGTGCTGACGCCCGTGGTGGAGACCGAGGTGACCTGGACGGACGTGCGGACGGTGCCCGGCGGCAGGCCGGCCGCGAGCAGGTCGGGGACGGCCGAGGCGCCGCCGGCCGGCAGCCACAGCCGGCCGGCGTCCGCGTAGGCGCGCAGCGCGATCGCGGCCCCCCGGCTGGAGCCGCGCAGCCGCGGATCGCAGAGCAGCATGCCCAGCAGCGGCCGCAGGAAGACGTCCGGGGCGCGGGGCGGGAAGGTGGGCCGGGTCGCCAGCGCGTCCTGGATCGGGCGGTCGGCGCGCGCGAGGGCGCGCGCCGCGGAGAGTGCGCCCCTTGTGCTCCGGGAGCCGCCGATGTGCTGCGCCCGCTGGCCGTTGTGGACGCTCAGCACGGGGGCGAACGGACGGAGCGTCAGATCTCCGAGGCCCGGCGTGCGGCGCAGTTCGGCGGCGGAGACGGCCAGCGGTCGGCCGCAGCGGTCCAGCCGGAAGCCGTCGAGCCGGTCGGTGGCGGAGCGGCCGCCGATCCGCGCCGCGGCCTCCAGGACCGTGACCGACACCCCGGCGCCGGTCAGGTGGCGGGCGGCGGCCAGACCGGCCGGGCCGGCCCCCACGATGACGACGTCCACGGTCGATGCGGTACGCAGCACATGGCCTCCCGAGGTCGGTCCCAGCGGCGGTGCACGCATTGTCATGCCCTCTGAGGCCGCGGGGAATGCCGAGTGGTGTGTGCGGAAAGGTAGGGAGCCGCCGGCGTGTACGACAGGGGGCGTCCGGGGCGCGTCGAAGCGTCCTTCGTCACGGTTTGCCGGCGGCCGCGGGCGTCTATCGGGGCTGGACGGGGCCCGGCCGGGCCGTCCTCAGTCGATCGCCGCCCGGACCGCCTCGACGATCCGCGGGTGCGTGAAGGTGAACCCGGACTCCAGCAGCCGCTTCGGCACCACCCGCTGGCTGCCCAGCACGTCCTCGGCGAACTCACCGAGGACGACCCGCAGCACCGGCGCCGGCACCGAGAACAGCGTGGGCCGGTGCAGCAGCCGGCCCATCACGGCGGTGACCTCCCGGTTGGTCACCGGTTCCGGCGCGGTGAGGTTGACCGGCCCGGTCAGCTCCTCGCTGGTCAGGAGGTGGCGGAGCGCCGCGATGTGGTCGTGCAGGGAGATGAAGCTCCAGTACTGGCTGCCGTCGCCGAGCCGCCCGCCCAGACCGAGCCGGAAGACCGGGAAGAGCCGCCCCCAGGCACCGCCCGAGCGCGCCACGACCAGGCCGGTGCGGGCGAAGACGGTGCGGATGCCGGCGTCCCGGGCCGGCCGCGCGGCGGCCTCCCAGTCCACGCACACCTCCGGCAGGAAGCCGTGACCGGCCGGCGCGCTCTCGTCCGTCCGCCGGTCCCCGGTGTCGCCGTAGTAGCCGATCGCGCTGCCCGAGACGAAGACCCGCGGCGGGACGTCCATCGAGGCGAGCGCCTCCGCCAGGGCCCGGGTGCCGAGTACCCGGCTGTCGCGGATCTGCTGCTTGTACGCGGCGGTCCAGCGGTGGTCGCCGACGCCCGCGCCCGCGAGGTGGACCACCGCCTCGCAGCCGGTCAGCCCCGCGGTGTCCACCTGCTGCCGCGCGGGGTCCCAGCGCACCTCGTCGGCGGCCGCCGGGGCGCGCCGTACGAGCCGGACGACGTCGTGGCCGTCCGTGCGCAGGGACCGTACGAGGGCCGTGCCGATGAGTCCGGTCGAGCCGGTGATCGCGATCCGCATGCGCCCATACTGCCTGGTGCCCGGCGCCCGGCGACGACAACTGCCCGGTGCGAGGCCCGAGTCTCTATGGCCGGAAACGGTCCCAGAGGAGGGGGAAGCGCTCGGCCAGCGTCTCGTCGTCGTCGAAGTCGACGTACGTGCCGAGCGGTTCGCGGGGCGGCGGGGGCAGCTCCAGGTCCGGCATCGACCCGCCGGTCATCTGCTCGTACGCCTCGTCGGCCGCGTACCCCACCTCCTCGGCGTCCCCGTCGACCGACTCGTCGAAGTCGTCGAGGAGCTCGGCGAGCTGGTCCGGGTCGTGCACCCCGCCCTCGAAGACCTCCCGGCCCTGGGCGATCAGCCAGCAGCGGAAGTAGTCGAACGCGTCGTCGCTGCAGCCGTCCAGCAGGACCGCGGCCGCCGCCCACAGGTCCCAGGTGTACGCCCGGTTGTAGCGGGACTCGAAGTGGCGGGCGAAGTCCACGACGGCGTCCGGGTCGCGCCTGAGCAGCCGCTCGACCAGCGCGTCGGCCTGCTCCTCGGGATCGCCCTCGGCCGCCTCGCGCGAGTCGTCGATCAGCTCCCAGAACTCCGTCTCGTCCATCACCGCTCCAGCATCTGCCCTGCCGGGGGGTGCCGCATGCGGAGTACCCCGGATGCTGCCGTGCCGCCGTCCGGCCCGGACCGGGGTCGGGCGCGGCCCGCCGGCCGGGGCGGAGAACGGGAGATGAGCAGGCAGGGAGCGTCAGGACGGGCGGGCCGGGCGCGGGCGGTGGCCGGGGGCGTGCGGGCCGGGCGGGCCGCCGGGTGACCGCCCCAAGAATCACTCGTTGGAAGGCGTGCAACAACCAAACGACGGCATATACGGCATAGTCGGTAAATCTGCCAATTCCTGAAGGGCTGTTTCAGGCCATGCCCATGGACGAACGCACCCGGGCCGACGTCGAACGGGCCGAGGCGGCCCTCGTCGAGCACTACCCACGGCTGGTCCGCCTCGCCTATCTCGTCCTGCCCCCGTCGATGGGCCGCCACCGCCGGGTGCTCACCGCGCACGGCCTGGTCCAGCGGGCACTGCCGCGCACCGGCCGCCGGCGCCGCCCGGACGGCGGGCTGCCGGCCCAGCGCGGCCCGCTGCCCGAGAACGGCTACGACCTGGTGCGGCTGCGGACCCTGCGGCTGGCACTGGCCCACGAGGGCCGGGCCGGCCGGGGCCTTCCCGCGGTGCCCCAGGTCTGGGGCCTGCGGCTCTTCCCCCGGGCCGGCGGCGCCGATGAACTCGCCCTGGAACAGGCGCTGTCCGCCGTCCCGGCGTCGGTCCGGGCCGCCCTCGGGCTGTGGCAGCTGGAGGGCCTGGACGAGGACGCGGTACGGGCGCTGCTGGATCGGGCCGGGGCCACCGACCCGGAGGCCGCGCAGCGGGCGGCCGAGCAACTGGACCGGGAGACCGGGGCGGGCGCCGCGGCGCTGCTGAACTCCGGGGAGTTCGACCCCTGTACGGTCCAGACCCGGCCGACGGACCTGCTGCGCCGGCGGCAGCGGCTGCGGGCCGCGGTGGCGCTGGCGGCCGTCGCGGCGATCGGCGCGGTGGTCGCGGCGGTACCGGGCGGCGACGGGGATCCGGTGGGCCGGCCGGCGACCCCCGCCGAGCAGGCGCTGGACCCCGCCAAGCTGCTGCGCACCCGCAACGAGCAGTGGTCCGACACCGCGCGGGTGGACTTCACCGCCTGGCCCGCGCGCGGCCGGCAGGCCGGTGACAGGGAACTGCTGGGCCGGGCGCTGCGGGTCTGGGCGGCGCCGCCCGCCGACGCCCGGATCACCGCCTCCGCGGGCACCTCCACCCGCCCGCCGGACCATCCGCCGCAGCTGCTGTACGCCGGCCTGATCGACAACGTCATGGTCGTCGTCCTCCACGACGGCGAACGGCTGGTCCGCTACGCCGAACCCGAAGACGCCACCCCCACCCTGCACTTCGCGCGGGTGGACGACGCGGACCTGACCACCGGCGCCGCGCTGGTGATCGGCCGCGGCAACGGCTGGATGCGCTACCTGCTCGCCCCCTGGATCTCCGACGTCGCCGTCCGCGACCTGCTGGCGCCGGGCGCCCCGCCGCACGGGCTGCACGTCGCCCCGGACGGCGTCACCGACCGCATCCCGCTGCCCCCGCCGGCGGGCGGCGGCTGCGGGCACTGGCCGGTGGCGCAGTTCCGCCCCTCGACGCGGATCGGGGCGCCGGCCCCGCCCTTCCTGCTGGCCGACCTCAACGACCTCGTCCCCGTCCACCTCACCTACGTACCGCCGCCGCCCGCCGGCGCGGCGGGCCCGGTCGCGGGGCAGCGCGAGGCCACCGACCCCGCGGCCCTGGCGACCTGGGCCCGTACGGCCTGCGGGCTGGGCGCGCTGCGGGGCGCCGGCGTACGGTCCGTCGGCAACTGGGCGTTCGCGGTGCAGCGCCTCCCCGAGGACGGCGGCAGCGCGACCTGGGTGTGCACCCGCGCCGACACCTGGCGCGGGCCCGGCAGCGCGACCGTCCGCTTCCTGCCGCCCGCCGTACGTCCGGGCGACCCCGGCCGGATCGCCGGCCGGTCCGACGGCACCGCCGCCTGCAGCCGCTTCGGCCCGCACGTCGTCGGGGACGTCCCCTGGCGGTCGCCGTCCGGGAAGTGGTACCTGCTGGCCGCGGGCAGCCCGGACGTCGACGGCCTCGACGCCACCGGCGGCCTCCGGGCCACCGGCAAGGGCCCCGCCCTCGCCGCTCCGGCCCCCGGCCCGGCCCCCGCGGCCGAGGTCGTCGGACGGCTGCGGAACGGGGGGAGCGTGCGGGCGTTCCGGCCGTAGGGGGTGGCCCGGCGAGCGGTGACGCGCGGGGCGTTCGCCCTGGACGGGAATCCGGACAGAAGATGTCGGGATTCGCTGCCAGAGTCGCGTTGCGCCGGGCCGGGGCAAGCATCGGCGGGCCGTCGGCCCGTGCGCCCGGCACCTGACAGTGAGGAGTGGAACGTGACAAGTGGGCACGCGACGAACGGCGGTCCGGCCGGCGGAAACGCGTCGGGCGGGCACGCGTCCGGGCGGCCGGCGACCTCCGCGGGCGCGGGGCCGGACCGGCCGGTGACCGCGGAGCTGACCGGGCGGGTGGCGCTGGTCGCCGGGGCGACCCGGGGCGCGGGCCGGGCGATGGCCGTCGAGCTGGGCCGGGCGGGCGCGCTGGTGTACGTCACCGGGCGGACGACCCGCGACCGGGTCAGCGAGGTGGGCCGCCCCACGGAGACGATCGAACAGACCGCGGAGCTGGTCACCGCGGCCGGAGGCACCGGGATCGCCGTGCCGACCGACCACCTGGAGCCGGCGCAGGTCCAGGCGCTGATCGAGCGCGTCGACCGGGAGCAGGGGCGGCTGGACGTCCTGGTCAACAGCGTCTGGGGCGGCGACCATCTGCTGGAATTCGACACCAGGCTCTGGGACCTCGATCTGGCGGGCGGTTTGCGGATGTTCCGCCTCGGCATCGACACCCACATCATCACCAGCCATTACGCGCTGCCGCTGATGAACCGGCGGCCCGGCGGACTGCTGGTCGAGGTCACCGACGGCACCGCGTCCTTCAACCGCACCTACCGCGAGAACCTCTGCTTCGACCTCACCAAGAACGCCCCGCACCGCATCGCCTTCGGCCTCGCCGCCGAGGTGAAGGACCTGGGCGGCACGGTGGTCTCGCTCACCCCCGGCTTCCTGCGGTCCGAGGAGATGCTGGACCACTTCGGGGTGACCGAGGAGACCTGGCGGGACGCGGTGGCCGAGCAGCCGCACTTCGCGATCGCCGAGTCACCGGCCCTGATCGGCCGGGCCGTACGGGCGCTGGCCGCCGACCCCGACAAGGCGCGCTGGACCGGTCAGTCGCTCTCCAGCGGCCAGCTGGCGAAGGAGTACGACTTCACCGACACGGACGGCTCCCGCCCCGACTGCTTCGGCTACTTCGAGGACGTGGTCTTCGGCGGGAAGGACGCGACCGCGGCGGACTACCGCTAGCCGGGACACCGCCGGGTCCTGTCCGACGGGTCATGGCCGTCCCGATCGCTTCCGTACAGCGCGGCCGTGCGCCGGGCGGCCGCCGCGAGGCGGTCGCGCAGCACGGCGGGGGCGAGGACCTCGCCCTCCGGGCCGAGGGCCAGCAGCTGGGAGTAGGCGACCTCGTCGGACTCCACGCGGAGGGTGACGGTCAGCCGGCCGTGCGCGTCCGGTCCGCCGGCGGCCCGTGCGGCGTCGATCGCCTCGCGGGCCGCCGCGGCTTCGGTGACGTGCGGCAGGATCCGTACGCCGTGCTCGGAGAGCCGCAGCACCACCTCGGTACGGAGGATCGAGCGGGCGAACTCCGCGGCCCGCTCGGCCCAGAACGCCGGCAGGTCGAACGCCGCGTCCCGCGCGAAGCCGCCGGGCCCGTCGTCGAGCGCGTCGACGGCGGTGAAGCGGTCGACCCGGTACACCCGGAAGTCCCCCTGCGCCCGCGCCGCCAGATACCACACGCCCGCCTTCAGCACGAGGCCGTACGGCTCCAACTCCCGTCGCACCTCGCGGCGTTCGGCCTCCTTCGCCTTCCGGAGGTAGCGGACGGCGATCCGGCGGTCGGACCACACCGCCTCGGCGATCGCGGGCAGCAGACCGGGCGTTTCGGGCTCCTTGTACCAGGCGGGGGCGTCGAGGTGGAAGCGCTGGGCGGCGCCCGCCGCGGCGTCCCGCAGCTCCGGCAGCAGCGCGGCGGAGACCTTCAGACGGGCGGCCGAGGCGGCGTCCGCGAGGCCCATCTCGCGCAGCGCGGAGGGCACTCCGGACAGGAAGAGGGCCTCCGCCTCGCTGCGGCCGAGGCCGGTCAGGCGGGTGCGGTAGCCGCCGATCAGGCGGTACCCGCCGGCCCGGCCGCGGTCGGCGTAGACGGGCACCCCGGCCTCGGAGAGGGAGAGCACGTCCCGCGCGACCGTGCGCTCGGAGACCTCCAGCTCCCGCGCCAGCTCGGCGCCGGTCATCGCCGGGCGCGACTGGAGCAGCAGCACCATCTTGATCAGCCGTGCAGCACGCATGCCCTCATGATGCCGGGGGCCACTGACAACGCCGGGGGCGGAGGAAGGCCCGGCCGTTGTCAGGGCATGACCGGCCGGGCCGTGGGTTCCCGTGCGGAGGTTCCGGGCGCGGGTGGGTGACCTCCGCACGGGAGTGTGGGTGCCCCGACAGGGGCGGTGGTGCGCCCCGGTGGGGGCGCACCGCGGGCGGGTCAGAAGCCGTAGCGCTCCCGGGCCTCCTTGACCGCGGAGGCCGGGACGTCGCCGCGGCGGGCGAGCTGGGCCAGGGCCGCGACCACGAGCGACTCGGCGTCGACGCCGAAGTGGCGGCGGGCCGCCTCACGCGTGTCGGACAGGCCGAAGCCGTCCGCCCCGAGGGAGGAGTAGTCCTGCTCGACCCACTGCGCGATCTGGTCCGGGACCTGGCGCATGTAGTCGCTGACGGCCAGGACCGGCGTCTCGACGCCGCTGAGCGCCTCGCGGACGTACGGCGTGCGCTGCTCGCCGCGCAGCGTGGCCTCGTCGGCCGCCAGCGCGTCGCGCCGCAGCTCCGTCCAGGAGGTCGCGGACCACACGTCGGCGGCCACGCCCCACTCCTCGGCGAGCAGCTGCTGGGCCTTGAGTGCCCAGTGGATCGCGGTGCCGGAGGCCAGCAGCTGGATCCCCGGGGCGTCGGCGGGCACCGGAACGCCCGCCGTGGCCGCGGTGTTGAAGCGGTACAGGCCGCGGACGATGCCCTCGTCGACGCCCGCCGGCTTGGCCGGCTGCGGCATCGGCTCGTTGTAGACCGTGAGGTAGTAGAAGACGTTCGGGTCCTCGCCGGGGGCGGTCTCGCCGTACATGCGGCGCAGGCCGTCCTTGACGATCGCCGCGACCTCGTACGCGAACGCCGGGTCGTACGTCAGCGCCGCCGGGTTGGTCGACGCGATCATCGGCGAGTGGCCGTCCGCGTGCTGCAGGCCCTCACCGGTCAGCGTGGTGCGGCCGGCCGTGGCGCCGACCAGGAAGCCCTTGCCGAGCTGGTCGCCGAGCTGCCACATCTGGTCGGCGGTGCGCTGCCAGCCGAACATCGAGTAGAAGATGTAGAAGGGGATCATCGTCTCGCCGTGCGTGGCGTACGCGGTGGCGGCGGCGATGAAGTCCGCCATCGAACCGGCCTCGGTGATGCCCTCGTTGAGGATCTGGCCGTCCTTGGCTTCCTTGTAGTACATCAGCTGGTCGCGGTCGACCGGCTCGTACGTCTGGCCCTTGGGGGAGTAGATCCCGAGCGACGGGAAGAGCGACTCCATGCCGAAGGTGCGGGCCTCGTCGGGGACGATCGGCACCCAGCGCTTGCCGGTCTGCTTGTCGCGGATGAGGTCCTTGACCAGGCGGACGAAGGCCATGGTCGTGGCCACGGACTGGTTGCCGGAGCCCTTGTCGAAGGCGGCGAAGGCCTTGTCGGCCGGGGCCGGCAGCGGCGCGAGCGGGTGGGAGCGGCGGGCCGGGGCCGGGCCGCCCAGCTCCGCGCGGCGCTCCTGGAGGTAGCGGACCTCGGGGGAGTCGGCGCCCGGGTGGCCGTAGGGGACCTGGCCGTCGGTGAAGTCGCTGTCGGAGATGGGGAGTTCGAGCAGGTCGCGCATGACCTTGAACTCGTCCACGGTCAGCTTCTTCATCTGGTGGTTGGCGTTCTTGGACTCGAAGCCCTTGCCGAGGGTGAAGCCCTTGACCGTCTGCGCGAGGATCACGGTCGGCGCGCCCTTGTGCTCCACGGCCGCCTTGTACGCCGCGTACACCTTGCGCGCCTCGTGGCCGCCGCGCGAGAGGTGGAAGCACTCCAGGATCTTGTCGTCGGAGAGCAGCTTGGCCATCTCGACGAGGGCGGGCTCGGCGCCGAAGAAGTGGTCGCGTATGTAGGCCGCGTCGCGGGTCGCGTAGGTCTGGAACTGGGCGTCCGGCACCTCGCGCAGCCGGCGGGCCAGCGCGCCGGTGGTGTCGAGCCGGAAGAGCTCGTCCCAGGCGGTGCCCCACAGCGTCTTGACGACGTTCCAGCCGGCGCCGCGGAACTGGGCCTCCAGCTCCTGCACGATCTTGAAGTTGGCGCGGACCGGGCCGTCCAGGCGCTGCAGGTTGCAGTTGATGACGAAGGTGAGGTTGTCCAGGCCCTCACGGGAGGCGAGCGCGAGTGCCGCGGTCGACTCCGGCTCGTCCATCTCGCCGTCGCCCAGGAACGCCCAGACGTGCGAGTCGGAGACGTCCTTGATGCCGCGGTTGGTCAGGTAGCGGTTGAAGCGCGCCTGGTAGATGGCCGACAGCGGGCCGAGGCCCATCGACACCGTCGGGAACTCCCACAGCCAGGGCAGCCGCCGCGGGTGCGGGTAGGACGGCAGGCCCTTGCCGCCGGCCTCGCGGCGGAAGTGGTCGAGGTGCTCCTCGGTGAGGCGGCCGTCGAGGAAGGCGCGGGCGTAGATGCCGGGCGCGGCGTGGCCCTGGATGTAGAGCTGGTCGCCGCTGCCTCCCCCATTCTCGGCTCCGCTCGAACGGGAGGTGCCCCCAGCCTCCTTGCCGCGGAAGAAGTGGTTGAAGCCGGTCTCGTAGAGCCAGGCCGCGGACGCGAAGGTCGCGATGTGGCCGCCGACGCCGTACTTGGCGCCGCGGGAGACCATCGCGGCCGCGTTCCAGCGGTTCCAGGCGGCGATCCGGGCTTCCATCGCCTCGTCACCCGGCACGGCGGGCTCGGCGGCGGTGGGGATGGTGTTGAGGTAGTCGCTCTCCAGGAGCTGGGGGAGCGCGAGCCCCGACTGCTCCAGGGTGCGGCGCATCAGGTAGGCGGCGCGATGCGGGCCCGCCGCCTTGGTGACGGCGTCGAGCGACTCGCGCCACTCGGCCGTCTCCTCGGGGTCGCGGTCCGGGAGCTGGTCGAGCTGGCTGTACGGCAGGCGCACGGGGTCGGGCATGGGTGGCCCCTTTCCGGACGGGAGGGAAGCTCGGGGGTGCCGTCGGGACCGGGCCGCGCCCGTGGGCTGCGGCGGGATCTCGACGGCACCCGGATGCGAGTTCGGCAGTTTCGGCAGGCAGGGTGTCGCGCCCCGTCGGAAGACGATACGCCCCTGATCGATGATCGATCAACGCTCGGTGAGGGAAAAACCGCAGGTCGGCACGGGGTGCCGCGATTTTGGGCACTCGGTGCCAGCCCCGGAGGAGTCCTCCGCTATGCCGCGCCGGGGCCCCTCGGACCCGCCCGGCGTACCCGCTCAGACCCTCGGTGCGCAGCTCAGCACGTGTGTCTTGAGCAGCGTGCCGATCTTCGGGTCGCGCTGCCGGAACGCGTCCACGATCTCCTGGTGCTCCTGGGCGTGCGAGCGCTGCTCCGGGCTGAACCACCGGATCGACAGCGCCGTCCAGACCTCGATGCCCAGCGACTCCCAGGTGTGCAGCAGCACGGCGTTCCCGGCGGCCCGCACGATCTCCCGGTGGAACGCCACGGTGTGCCGCACCTGCGCCTCCCCGTCACCCGCCAGGTCCGCCTCGCGCAGCGCCGCCACCTCCCGCTCCAGCGCCGCGGTGTCCTCCGCCAGCCGCCCGGCGGCCAGCTCCGCCGCGACCTGCTCCAGCCCGGCCCGCACCGGGTAGCTCTCCTTGAGGTCGGCCGCGGTCAGGTTCCGCACCCGTACGCCCTTGTTGGGGGCCGACTCGATCAGCCGCAGCGACTCCAGCTCGCGCAGCGCCTCCCGTACGGGCGTCTGGCTGACCTCCAGCTCCACCGCGATCCGCCGCTCGACGATCCGCTCGCCCGGCTGCCAGCGGCCGCTGACGATCCCCTCGAGGATGTGCTCGCGGATCTGCTCGCGGAGCGAATGGACGACGGGCGGGGTCATGAGGTGCTCCTTCAGAGCGGGTGGTGACGCGGCGGGTGGCGAGGGGGCCATTATCCGGGACGGCGGCATGCGGAAGGGCCGGCCCCGGTCCGCACGGATGCCGTACGGACCGGGGCCGGCCCCTTGTGTCACACGCCTACCGGGTGGCTGCCGGAGCTCAGAGACCGATCTCGGTCTCGAACTCGGCGGCCTCCAGGATCTGCTTGACCGTGGTCAGGTAGCGGGCGGCGTCGGCGCCGTCCACCAGACGGTGGTCGTAGGAGAGCGCGAGGTAGGTCATGTCGCGCACCGCGATGGTCTCGCCCAGGTCCGGGTGGTTGATGACCACCGGACGCTTGACGGTCGCGCCGATGCCCAGGATGCCGACCTGGTTCGGAGGCACGATCACGGTGTCGAACAGCGCGCCGCGCGACCCGGTGTTGGAGATGGTGAAGGTCGCACCGGAGAGCTCGTCCGGGGTGATCTTGTTGCCTCGGACCTTGCCCGCCAGCTCCGCGGTCTTGCGGGCGATACCGGCGATGTTGAGGTCGCCCGCACCCTTGATGACCGGGGTCATCAGGCCCTTCTCCGCGTCCACCGCGATACCGACGTTCTCGGTGTCGAAGTAGGTGATCGTGCCCTCGTCCTCGTTGATCCGGGCGTTGACGACCGGGTGGGCCTTCAGCGCCTGGACGGCGGCCTTGACGAAGAACGGCATCGGGGAGAGCTTGACGCCCTCACGCTGCGCGAAGGCGTCCTTGGCCTTGTTGCGCATCCGCATGATCGCGGTGATGTCCACCTCGACCACGGTGGTCAGCTGCGCCTGGCCGTGCAGGGCCTTCATCATGTTGTCGCCGATGACCTTGCGCATCCGCGGCATCTTGACGGTCTGACCGCGCAGCGGGGAGACCTCCAGTGCCGGGGCCTTCGACGGCGCGGCGGCCGGGGCGGCGGCCGGCGCGGCGGCCTTGGCGGCCTCGGCGGCGGCGATGACGTCCTGCTTGCGGATCCGGCCACCGACACCGGTGCCCTTGACCGTGGCGAGGTCGACGCCGCTCTCCGCGGCGAGCTTGCGCACCAGCGGGGTGACGTAGGCGCCCTCGGCCTCACCGGCGGCCGGGGCCGGGGTGACGGGAGCCGGTGCGGCCGGAGCCGGCGCGGGGGCCGGAGCCGGAGCCGCGGGGGCGGCGGGCGCCGCCGGGGCGGCAGCGGCCGGCGCCGGAGCGGCCGGGGCGGGCGCCGGAGCCGGGGTGGGCTCGGGGGCGGGGGCCGGGGCCGGGGCGGCCGGAGCCGGAGCCGGGGCGGCCGGGGCCGCGCCCTTGGCGCCGATGATGGCGAGCTTGGCGCCGACCTCGGCGGTCTCGTCCTCGCCGACCACGATCTCCAGCAGGGTGCCGGAGGCCGGCGCCGGGATCTCGGTGTCGACCTTGTCGGTGGAGACCTCCAGCAGCGGCTCGTCGGCCTGGACCTCCTCGCCGACCTCCTTCAGCCAGCGGGTGACGGTGCCCTCGGTGACGCTCTCGCCGAGCGCGGGGAGGACGACGTCGGTGCCCTCGGCACCGCCCGCGGGGGCGGCGGCGGGGGCCGGGGCCTCGGCGGCGGGGGCCGGGGCGGGCTCGGGCTCGGGCTGCGCGGCCGGGGCGGGCGCCTCGGCGGCGGCCGGTGCCGGGGTGGCCGCGGCGGCACCGGTGCCGTCGTCGATGACGGCCAGCTCGGCGCCGACCTCGACGGTCTCGTCCTCGGCGACCTTGATGGAGGTCAGGACGCCGGCGGAGGGGGCCGGGATCTCGGTGTCGACCTTGTCGGTCGACACCTCCAGCAGAGGCTCGTCGGCCTCTACGCGCTCACCCTCGGCCTTCAGCCAGCGGGTGACGGTGCCCTCGGTGACGCTCTCGCCGAGCGCCGGAAGGGTTACGGAAACCGCCATGGTTTCGGTTGCTCCTTACGAATTGCGGGATGTGGTCGTCGCGCCCGGACTTGGGTCAGTCGTGGGAGTGGAGGGGCTTGCCGGCCAGGGCCAGGTGGGCCTCGCCGAGCGCCTCGTTCTGCGTCGGGTGCGCGTGCACCAGCTGCGCGACCTCGGCCGGCAGGGCCTCCCAGTTGTAGACCAGCTGGGCCTCGCCGACCTGCTCGCCCATACGGTCACCGACCATGTGGACGCCGACCACGGCACCGTCCTTGACCTGGACGAGCTTGATCTCGCCCGCGGTCTTGAGGATCTTGCTCTTGCCGTTGCCCGCGAGGTTGTACTTCAGGGCGACGACCTTGTCGGAGCCGTACAGCTCCTTGGCCTTCGCCTCGGAGATGCCCACCGAAGCGACCTCGGGGTGGCAGTACGTCACCCGCGGCACGCCGTCGTAGTCGATCGGGACCACGTTCAGACCGGCCAGCCGCTCCGCCACCAGCATGCCCTCGGCGAAGCCGACGTGCGCGAGCTGGAGGGTGGGGACGAGGTCACCGACGGCCGAGATGGTCGGCACGTTGGTCTGCATGTACTCGTCGACGAGGACGTAGCCGCGGTCCATCGCGACGCCCTGCTCCTCGTAGCCCAGGCCCGCCGAGACCGGCCCGCGGCCGATCGCGACCAGGAGCACCTCGGCCTCGAAGGTCTTGCCGTCGGCGAGGGTGACCTTGACGCCGTCGGCGGTGTACTCGGCCTTGTCGAAGAAGGTCCCGAGGTTGAACTTGATGCCCCGCTTGCGGAAGGCCCGCTCCAGCAGCTTGGAGCTGTTCTCGTCCTCGACCGGGACGAGGTGCTTGAGGCCCTCGACGATGGTGACGTCGGTGCCGAAGGACTTCCACGCCGAGGCGAACTCGACGCCGATCACGCCGCCGCCCAGGACGATCGCGGACTTCGGCACGCGGTCCAGCTTCAGCGCGTGGTCCGAGGAGATGATGCGGTCGCCGTCGATCTCCAGGCCCGGCAGGGACTTCGGCACGGAGCCGGTCGCCAGCAGGACGTGGCGGCCCTGGACGCGCTGGCCGTTGACGTCCACGGAGGTCGGCGAGGACAGGCGGCCCTCACCCTCGATGTACGTCACCTTGCGGGAGGCGATCAGACCCTGCAGGCCCTTGTACAGGCCCGAGATGACGTCGTCCTTGTACTTGTGGACCGCCGCCATGTCAATGCCCTCGAAAGTGGCCTTGACACCGAACTGCTCGCTCTCGCGAGCCTGGTCGGCGATCTCACCGGCGTGCAGCAGAGCCTTCGTGGGGATGCAGCCGTTGTGCAGGCAGGTACCGCCGACCTTGCCCTTCTCGATCAGGGCGACGTCCAGGCCCAGCTGGGCCCCGCGCAGCGCCGCGGCGTAACCACCGCTACCACCGCCGAGGATCACTAGGTCGAAAACGGTGCTGGCGTCGTTCGCCACGTCACGTCCTCCATGCATGGATGCGCCGGACCGGTCTGCGATGACCGGACCGCGGCTGTTGTTCGGCCGCTTTAATTTCGGCCCTGGGTAAGGGGGGCCCTGTCCTGCCGAGAACCCATCTTCGCACTTGTTCAACGAAGCCGGGACGGCGGGCCGGGCTCTGGGCGGCTGATCCGCCGCCTCGATGGGGTTACCGGTGCGTATGCACGTACGGATTTCGTCGAGGGCGAACATATCCCGCTACGCACACCGACGGCCCCGGGCTGTGAGCTCGGGGCCGTACGGACAAAACAGACCAGACGGGCCGGCGTCAGCCGAGGTCGCCCGCGGCGGTGCGCTCGGCCAGCCGCACCAGGGTGCGGACCGCGGAGCCGGTGCCGCCCTTGGGGGTGTAGCCCCAGGGCGAGCCCTCGTGGAAGGCCGGGCCGGCGATGTCCAGGTGGGCCCACGGGATGCCCTCGCCGATGAACTCCTTCAGGAAGAGACCGGCGACCAGGCCGCCGCCCATCCGGTCACCCATGTTGGCGATGTCGGCGACCGGTGAGTCCATGCCCTTGCGGAGGTGCTCGGGCATCGGCATCGGCCAGGACTGCTCGCCGACCTCCTCCGCGATCTCGTGGATCGAGGTGCGGAAGGCGTCGTCGTTGGCCATGATCCCGAAGTGGCGGTGGCCGAGCGCCAGCACCATCGCACCGGTCAGCGTGGCGACGTCCACGATCGCGTCCGGCTCCTCCTCCGAGGCCCGGGTCAGCGCGTCGGCCAGGACCAGCCGGCCCTCGGCGTCGGTGTTGAGCACCTCGACGGTCTTGCCGCTGTACATGGTCAGCACGTCACCCGGGCGGGTGGCGGAGCCGGACGGCATGTTCTCGGCGAGCGCCAGCCAGCCGGTGACGTTCACCTCCAGGCCCAGCCGGGCCGCGGTGACGACGGCGGCGAATACCGCGGCGGCGCCGCTCATGTCGCACTTCATGGTCTCGTTGTGGCCGGCCGGCTTGAGCGAGATGCCGCCCGAGTCGTAGGTGATGCCCTTGCCGACCAGGGCCAGCGTCTTGTCCGCCTTGGGGTGGGTGTGCGCGATCCGCACCAGCCGCGGCGGGGCCTCCGAACCCTGGCCGACGCCCAGCAGACCGCCGTAGCCGCCCTTCTTGAGCGCCTTCTCGTCCAGCACCTCGGCCTTGAGGCCGAACTCCTTGGCCGCGGCCTGCGCCTCGGCCGCGAAGGACTTCGGGTCGAGGGCGTTGGAGGGGGTGTTGATCAGGTCGCGGGCGCGGTTGATCTCCGCGGCCAGCGCCTGCGCGCGCTCGGTGGCGGCCTTGAACTCCTTGTCGCGCGGCTTGCCGCCGAGGATCGCGACCTCGGCCAGCGGCGCCGACTTGCCGTCGTTCTTCTTGCCGTTCTTGCCGTTGCCGGCGCCGTTGCTGCGGAAGGCGGTGAAGGTGTACGCGCCGAGCAGCGCGCCCTCGCCCACCGCGGCGGCCGCCTCGGCGTCCTCGACCGGCAGCGCGAAGCCGGCCTTCTTGCTGCCGGCCAGCGCCCGGGCGGCACTGCCCGCGGCGCGCCGCAGCGCCTCGTGGTCGTAGCCGTCGCCCTTGGCCGGTGCGTCGCCCAGGCCGACCGCCAGCACGACCGGCGTCTTGAGACCGTCCGCCGCGGGCAGCTTGGTCACCTCGCCCTCGGCACCACTCGCGCCGAGGGTCTCCAGCACACCGGCGAGCTTGCCGCCGAACGCCTTGTCCACGGCCTCGGCGCCGGGGGCCACGACGACGCCCTTGGCGCCCTTGGCCACGCCGACGACGACGGCATCCGCACGCACCGTTGCGGCGGAGGAAGTACTGAGGGTCAGTGCAGTCACGGTGATGAGAGTCCTGTTCCGTCCGGGAATCCGTTGTCGCGCCTTGGCGCGCTGCTGCGGCCGAGCCTACGCTCGGCGGCGCCGCGAGGCCCGGCCTGCTGCCGTACCGGCGCGGACCGTTGCGCGGCAGGTCGTACCGATCACGGCCAACTCATGGACGATACAAGGGAGTTGGCGAAACCGCCGGATCATCCGAGGGTCAGCGCCAGCAGCGCGGTCAGCCCCGCGGTCTCCGCGAGCGCGCCGAACACGTCCCCGGTCACCCCGCCGAACCGCCGCCGGCAGTGCCCCAGCAGCAGTTCGCCGGCCGCCAGCCCGAGCACCGCTGCCAGCCCCGCGTGCACCGCGCCGTACGGGCCCCACACCGCGCCCGCCGCCGCACAGCCCGCGACCAACAGGGCGGCGCACAGCAGCGCCGCACGCACCGGCACCGCCCCCGCGACCGCCGCGCCCAGCCCCTCCGGACGGGCCGCCGGCACCCCCGTACGGGAGGCCAGGGTCAGTGCGCACCGGCCGGTGACCGCGGCCAGTGCCGCCCCCAGCGCGCCGTACGCCCAGCCCGCCGCGTACAGCCCGGCCAGCGCCGCCACCTGGGCCAGCAGCGTGAACAGCAGCGTGAGGACGCCGAACGGGCCGATGTCGGACTGCTTCATGATGCGCAGCGCGTCCTCGGCGGGCTTGCCGCTGCCCAGCCCGTCGGCGGTGTCGGCGAGCCCGTCCAGATGCAGTCCGCGGGTGAGGACGGCGGGCACCGCGGCGGTGCCGACCGCGGCCAGCAGCGGGCCGCCGCCGAGCAGCAGCAGCGCCCCGCCGAGGGCGGCCGCGGCGCCCCCGACGACCAGGCCGGCCAGCGGCGCGCAGAGCATCCCGCCGCGGGCCGCCGCCCGGTCCCAGCGGTGCACCCGCACCGGTAGCACGGTCAGCGTGCCGAACGCGAAGCGCAGGGCGTCCGCGCGGGCCCGGGGAGCGGGGGTCTCGGTCATCGCGGCAGGCTATCCGGGCGTCCGCCGTGCCCGCCTGCCGCCCCCGGCCGTGAGGAGAGGGCCTAATGGTGCCCATGGGTCACTGGTGGTACCGCAACATCGTCGAGCCGGGGAAGCTGCCGCTGCTGCTCGCCCTGGCCTCCTTCGTGCTGGCGTTCGTCGTCACCCGGGCCATCACCCGGCTGATCCGGGCCGGGAAGGGACCGTTCCGCAACATCTCGCCCGGTGGGCTGCACGTCCACCACGTGGTGCCCGGCGTGGTGCTGATGGTCGTCGGCGGTTTCATCGCGATCGCCGGCGACCGGCGCGGCTTCGGGTCCGGGGCCGCGGCGGTGCTCTTCGGGATCGGCGTGGGCCTCGTCCTGGACGAGTTCGCGCTGATCCTGCACCTGGACGACGTGTACTGGACCGAGGAGGGCACCAAGAGCGTCGAGGTCGTCATCCTCACCGTCGCCCTGGTCGCGCTGGTCCTCGGCGGCTTCCTGCCGTTCGGCGTCAACGAACTCTCCCCGGACGAGACCGCCGACCGCCTCACCGTCGTCCGGACGGTCGCGGTGAACTTCGTCTTCGCGCTGCTCGCGCTGGTGAAGGGGAAGGCGCGGCTGGCGGTCGTCGGGGTGTTCGTGCCGTTCGTCGCGCTGTTCGGCGCGGTCCGGCTGGCCCGGCCCCACTCACCGTGGGCCAGGCGCTGCTACCGCAACCGCCCCAAGGCGCTGGCCCGGGCGAGGGTCCGCGCCTACCGGCACGACCGCCGCTGGTCGGGCCTGCGCCGCAAGGTGGAGCACCTCATCGGGGGCGCCCCCGACCAGTGACCCGCTGCGCGTCCCGCGGCTTCACCGGCCGCCAGGCCTCCCACAGCCCGCACACCACCAGCACCCCGAGGATCGCCGCGAGGTGCTCCTTGCCGGCCAGGTTGTTCTTGATGAACAGCACCTCGAACACCATCGAGCCCACCACCAGCGCGCCGGTGAACCACGCCCGGTAGCGCCAGCACACGAACACCGCCAGGCCCACCACGGCCGCCGAGGGGCCGGTGTCGATGACGTACTTGTCCGAGTCGGGCAGGCCCAGCGGGCTCTGCGGGCCGATCCAGATCCCGATCCGGGCGTACATCGTCCCGGCGAGCGTGGCCACGTAGGCGACCAGCAGCGTCTTGCGCCACCCCAGGCAGGTCTCGGCGATGCCGAAGACCACCAGGATCTGCGCCAGCGCGCCCCACACCGGGAGGTCCAGCGCGGGCACGAACAGCGACAGCGGGGTGCGCAGCAGGGCGATCCACAGGTGCTCGTACGCCTGGACCGAGCCGATGTCCTGGATGGCGTGGTAGCCCCACGCCTGGTTCTGCACGAACTGGAAGACCAGCGTCAGGCAGACCGCGGCGAGGGTCACCGGGATCGCCCGCAGCCTGGCCGTGATCAGCTCCGACCGCACCGTCCGCAGCAGCGGTCCCCATTCGGCCCGCGCCGCCCGGCGCAGAACGGCTATGTCCCGCCGCCCCGCACGGGCCACACTCATCTCACGTTCTCCAGGTGCTTGCGGTTCAGCCACTTCGGCAGACCAGGTGCTTCCAGGAAGCCTTCCGCCCGGGCGGCGGCCAGGCCGATCCGCAGGAGATCGGTGCTCTTCTCGAAGAGCATGAACCGCGGTTCCCAGATGGGCCGGTATTTCGCATTCGCGCGATAGAGCGATTCGATCTGCCACCACCTGGAGAAGAAGCTCAGCAGCGAGCGCCACAGGCGCAGCACCGGGCCCGCGCCGAGCCGCGAACCGCGTTCGAAGACGGAGCGGAACATCGCGAAGTTCAGCGAGACCTGAGTGATCTCCACCTCTTTCGCGCGCTGGATCAGCTCCAGGACCATGAACTCCATCAGCCCGTTCTCCGAGGCCCGGTCACGCCGCATCAGATCCAGCGACAGGCCCTTGGCACCCCACGGCACGAAGCTGAGCAGCGCCCGCAGTTCGCCCTGCTCGTCGGAGCACTCCAGCATCACGCAGCGGCCGTCCGCCGGATCGCCGAGCCGGCCCAGCGCCATCGAGAAGCCCCGCTCGGTCTCCCCGTCCCGCCAGTCGTCGGCCAGCTCCAGCAGCCGCGCCATCTCCTTTGCCGGAATGTCCTCGTGCCGCCGGATGCGGACGGTGTAGCCGGCCCGCTCGATGCGGTTGTACGCCTGCCGCACGGTGCGCATCGCGCGGCCGCCGAGGGTGAACTCCGCGGTCTCCACGATCGCTTCGTCGCCCAGCTCCAGCGCGTCCAGGCCGTGCCGGGCGTAGATCGTGCCGCCCTCCTCGCTCGCGCCCATCACGGCCGGCGCCCAGCCGTGCGCCCGGGCCTCGGCCAGCCACACCTCGATCGCCCCGGGCCACGCCTCGGGGTCGCCCAGCGGATCGCCGGAGGCCAGCGACACCCCGCCCACCACGCGGTAGGTGACCGCCGCCTTGCCGCTGGGCGAGAACAGCACGCTCTTGTCGCGGCGCAGCGCGAAGTAGCCCAGCGAGTCCCGGTCGCCGTGCCGGTCCAGCAGGGCGCGCAGCCGCTCCTCGTCGTCCTCGGTGAGCGCCTCGGTGCTGCGGACCGACCGGAACGCCGCCCACAACACGGCCACCAGCAGCAGCGTGCTCAGCACGTTGATGGTGACGTTGACCCAGTTCGGGGTGTCGATCCCGGGGAAGCCCTGGTCGTCGGCGGCCAGCGACACCAGGCGCATCAGGCCGTAGCGCCAGCGCGTGACGAACGTCGAGGACGCGTCGTGGGCGGTGTTGGTGACGGTCACCAGCAGCGCCGCCAGCAGCGAGGTGACCAGCAGCCCGCCGACCGCGACCGCCGCCGCCAGCTTCGGGTTCGCCCGGTCGCCCTTGGCGTAGAACTCCCGCCGGCCGACCACCAGCGCGACCGCGAACACCGCCGTCAGCACCAGCGACACCCAGTTCTGCGGATGCCCGCGGAACTCCGGCGCCGCCGCCAGCGCGAAGCCGAACAGCCCCACCAGCAGCCCCGACAGCACCAGGTTCAGGATCCACGCGGCCCGCTTGCGGCGCCGCAGGGTCACCGACAGGAACAGCGAGAAGGCCCCCGAGGCGAACCCCGCGGTCAGCAGGTACGGGGTGAAGTACTCCTCGACGTTGTGCCGGCGGATGTCGTTGCCGAACGACACCCACACCGCGCTCAGCAGATTGATGAACGTGACCGTGCGCAGGTACCAGATGCCGAACCCGGCACCGCGCTGTGACCAGGTGCCGCCGCGCTGCTCGCGGCGGTCTTCGTCCGGACTCAAGCGATGTCTCCCATAAAAAACGTGTAAAGCCGAGATCTTATGGGGCGTCGCCGGTGGTCCGGTACGGGCGGGAAGGAGCGCCGCCCCGGCCGGGGCGGCGCGCGCCTCAGTCGCGTACGGGAAGTTCTGCCGCCAGGGCCGCGGCCGCCTGCACCAGTGGCAGGGCCAGCAGCGCCCCCGTCCCCTCGCCTGCAGTGACGCCGTGGTCGAGCAGAGGGTTGAGCGCGATCCGGTCCAGCGCCTTGGCCTGCGCCGGCTCACCGCTGGCCTGACCCGCCAGCCACCAGTCCGGCGCCCGGAACGCCACCCGCTGCGCCACCAGCGCACAGGCCGCCGAGACCACCCCGTCCAGGATCACCGGCGTCCGGCGCACCGCGCTCTGCAGCAGGAACCCGGTGATCGCGGTCAGGTCCGCGCCGCCGACCGCGGCCAGCAGCTCCAGCTGGTCGCCGAGCACCGGCCGGGCCCGCCGCAGCGCGTCCCGGATCGCCGCGCACTTGCGCATCCACGCCAGGTCGTCGATCCGCGCCCCGCCGCGCCCGGTGACCACCGAGGCGTCGGTGCCGCACAGCGCGGCCACCAGGGTGCTCGCCGCGGTCGTGCCGCCGACGCTCAGATCGCCCAGCACCACCAGGTCCGTACCGGCGTCCGCCTCCTCGTCCGCGACCGCCATCCCGGCCCGGAACGCCGCCTCGGCCTCCTCGGCGGTCAGCGCGTCCTCGACGTCGATCCGGCCGCTGCCGCGCCGCACCCGGTGCCGGGTGACCTCCTCGGGCAGCTCCCCGGGGTCGCAGTCCACCGCCATGTCCACCACGCGCAGCTGCGCCCCGGCGCCCCGGGCCAGCACCGCGGCCGGGCTCGCGCCGTCCAGCACCGCCCGGACCAGGTCCTTCGTCCCGCCGGCCGGCCGGGCCGAGACGCCCAGCTCGGCCACCCCGTGATCGCCGGCGAACAGCACCAGCCGGGCCTGCCGGATCGGCCGCACCGGCACCTGCGCCTGCGCACCGGCCAGCCACTCGCCCAGCTCGTCGAGGCGGCCGAGCGCGCCCGGCGGTACGGCCAGCCGCGCCCGCCGCTCCTCGGCGTCACGGCGCACCCCGCCATCGGGGCGCTCGATCAGATGGGCGAAGTCATCGAGGTTCAGGGCGCTCATTGGGCGCAGATTACCGGCAATGCGTTCGGCGTGCGGCGGGGTTGCGGCCGCCGTCGCCGGCCCCGCTCCCGCCCCGCCGCGGCCGCTCGCCCTCCGGTACGGCAGCGGGCCCGGCCGCGAAGCGGACCTCGTACACCCGTGGCCGCAGCGCCCGCGGGACCGGCAGCCCGCGCCGCCGTGCCGACGGCCGGCACACATGCCCCGGTACCAGGCCCGGACGGCCCGCGACCAGGGCGGCCGCGCGCCGCGGCAGCGCGTCGAAGACCAGCGCACCGCCGGGGAACCGCGCCGCGCACACCGCCAGCAGCGCCCGCCCGGCCGGCAGCGGCAGCCGCCGCAGCACCCCCGCCGCGATGACCACGACCCCGCGGGCCGTCCCGGGCACCGCGCCCGGCCACTCCCGGCCGGCCGGCTCCCGGGCGAGGGTGTGCCGCCGGGCGGTGTCCGGCAGCAGCATCCGGCGCACCGCGGCGGCCTCCTCCGGCAGCACCGACAACCAGCGCAGCCGGCCGTTGTCCAGCCGCCAGAAGCCGGTGCCGAGCCCCTCGTCCAGCGCGACCACGGTCGCCTCCGGGCGCTCGGCCAGATAGGCGCGCACGGCCGCGTCGACGCACTCGGTCAGCCCGTATCCGGTCACGCATCAAGAGCACCCGGCGGCGCGCCCCCGGGCAAGCGGACACGGGCGCGGCCGGGCCCGTGTCATCCGCGCAGCGCAAGCGCCTGGCCCGCGACGACCAGCAGCACCTGCTCGCACTCCGCGCCGAACGACGCGTTCAGCCGCCCCAGTTCGTCCCGGAACCGGCGGCCCGCCGCGGTCGCCGGCACCACCCCCGAGCCGACCTCGTTGCTGACCGCCACCACCGGCCGCCGCGTCGCCCGCACCGCCGCCACCAACGCGTCGGTCCGCTCCCGCAGCGCCTTCCGGCCGCCGCCCTCCCAGGTCTCGTCGTCCCACGCCCCGACCTCGTCCATCACGTGCGTCAGCCACAGCGCCAGACAGTCGATGAGCAGCGGTGAACCCACCGGCCGGTCCGCCGCGTCCGCACCGCCGTCCGGCCCGTCCGCCGCCAGCAGCGGGACCAGGTCGCAGGTCTCGACGGTCCGCCAGCTGCTGGGCCGCCGCTCCCGGTGCAGCGAGACCCGCGCCGCCCAGTCCGCGTCGCCGTCCCGGCTGCCGCCGGTGGCCACGTACAGCACGTCCGGGAACGCCGCCAGCCGCCGCTCCGCCTCCACCGACTTCCCGCTGCGCGCCCCGCCCAGCACCAGCGTCCGGCGCGGCAGGTCCGGCACCGCGTGGTACTCGCCGACCACCAGCGCACTGCCGTCCGGCACCGCCCGCGCGCCCACCGCCGCCAGCCTGCGGTGCAGTTCGGGCCCCGGCGGCACGTCGTGGTCGAGGTGCACCGCGACCACGTCCGTCGCCGCGTCCACCGCCCCGCTCGCCCGCAGCCGCGCCAGCGCGTCCGGCCGCCCCAGGACGTCGAGCAGCACCAGGTCGTACGGGCCGTTGCCGCCGGCGCCGTCGTAGCCGCCGCCGGCGACCCCGTTCCCGTCCACCAGTCCGGCCGGTGCCGCACCCGGCGGCAGATACAACAGCCGCTCGCCGGCCGGCCCGGAGATCTCGTACGCGGTGCCCGGGATGTCCACCGCCAGGGCCCGGATCCGGTGCCCGTCGAGCAGTGCCAGTTCCCGGCCGTCGGCGACCCGGCCCGGGGTCGGCAGCCCGGCCGGCACCTCCATCGCCGGCCCCTCGTGCGGATGCGACAGCAGCACCTGCCGTACGCCGGCCAGCGACTGCCCGGCGCGGGCGGCCGCGAAGGCCGGACCCGGCGTCAGATCGATCAGCAGCGCGCCGTCGACCAGCAGCGCGGTCGCCGCCCGCGCCTCGTCGCCGACGGCGGTCGCACAGGCGGCACACGGGCAGCCGGGGCGCGGCAGCCCCAGCGGGGCCCCGGTGCCGAGGAGAGTCACATCCACACCGCGAGTTTCTCGCGTCCGCTCCCGGTGAGCGCGGCGGGGGCGGACTCGACACGGCCGTTAGGCTCTCGATCAGCACGGAAGCACGACTTCACGTACCCGGTGGGATCCAGGAGGCGGACATGGCGTGGACGTGGCGTTTCGAGAAGGCGGACGGTGCGGAGGCGGTCCCCGCCGTGGAGCCGGAGGAGTTCACGACGCAGGGCGACGCGGAGTCCTGGATCGGCGAGGAGTGGAAGGCCCTCCTCGAAGGCGGCGTCGACCAGGTCCGTCTCTTCGAGGACGGCCAGGAGGTCTACGCGGCCCCGATGAGCCTGCACGCGGCCGAGGAGGACTGAGCGGCCCGCCCGCACAGCACGCCCGGAACAGCACGAAGGGCCGGACCCGCCCCCCGGCGGACCCGGCCCTTCGTCATGCCGCGCTTACGGCCGCTGGCCCCGCTTGACCTGCGGCTTGGGCAGCCGCAGCCGCCGCATCTGGAGCGTGCGCATGACCGCGTAGGCCTTCACGCCCTTGAGGTTCTCGTTCGGGAACTTCTCCTGCAGCCGCTTGCTCAGGCGGAACCAGATCAGGATCGAGTCCAGCACGATCAGCACGATGATCACGAGCCACAGCAGCAGCGCGATGCTCTGGATCGACGGCACCCGGATCATGGTCAGCACCAGGATCACCACCGCCATCGGCAGGAAGAACTCCGCGACGCACCAGCGCGAGTCGACGTAGTCCCGGGCGAACCGGCGCACCGGTCCCTTGTCCCGCACCGGGAGGTACCGCTCGTCGCCGTTGGCCAGCGCCTCGCGCTGCCGGGCGAGATCGGCACGGCGGGCCTCACGCTGGGCCTTCGCCGCGTCCTTGCGGTTGGTGGGGGTGTGCGCACGGGCCCGGCGCTGCGACTGGGAGTCGCTGCGCTTGGGCGTCGGGCGGCCCTTGGGGGCCTGCGGGTCGCGGGGCTGCTGGGGCTGGTCCGCGGTCACCTTGGCGGTCGCGGCCTGCTCATCCTTCGAACGGCTTCGGAACACAACACCCAAGAGTACGTGGTCGCCGCCCGGGGACCAGGGGCCGACGGGCACGATCCGGCAACGGGACCCCCGGAAGGCCGCCGGCGGCCCCCGTCCGGCGACGCCCCGCAACCCCTTCCCTACTCCTTGCGCGGGAGGAAAGGCCGTCCCGATCGTCCTGGAGGAGGAGCGCATCCGGGCGCGAACAGTGCGGTAATGGAACCAGGGCCCGTACTGTGGGGTCTGTAGATGTGCTGGAGCCTAAGCCCGATGCAAGTCGGTCAGAAGGGGGCGCGCGAGGCCCATGAGCGATGGTGTCATGAAGCGGATGGGGATGATCTTCCGCGCGAAGGCCAACAAGGCCCTGGACCGGGCCGAAGACCCGCGCGAGACCCTCGACTACTCGTACCAGAAGCAGCTGGAGCTGCTGCAGAAGGTACGCCGCGGCGTCGCCGACGTGGCGACCTCCCGCAAGCGCCTGGAGCTGCAGCTCAACCAGCTCCAGGGCCAGTCCGCCAAGCTGGAGGACCAGGGCCGCAAGGCGCTGGCGCTCGGCCGTGAGGACCTGGCCCGCGAGGCGCTGACCCGGCGCAGCGCGCTGCAGCAGCAGGTCACGGACCTGGAGACGCAGCACCAGACGCTGCAGGGTGAGGAGGAGAAGCTCACGCTCGCCGCGCAGCGGCTGCAGGCCAAGGTCGACGCCTTCCGCACGAAGAAGGAGACGATCAAGGCCACGTACACGGCGGCCCAGGCGCAGACCCGGATCGGCGAGGCGTTCTCCGGCATCTCCGAGGAGATGGGCGACGTCGGTCTGGCCATCCAGCGCGCGGAGGACAAGACCGCGCAGCTGCAGGCCCGGGCCGGCGCGATCGACGAGCTGATGGCGTCCGGCGCGCTGGACGACCCGTCCGGCATGGCCAAGGACGACATCACCGCCGAGCTGGACCGGCTCTCCGGCGGCAGCGACGTCGAGTTGGAACTGCAGCGGATGAAGGCCGAGCTGGCGGGCGGCTCGTCGGCCGGCCAGCAGGCCATCGAGAGCGGTCAGAACGGCCAGGGCCGGCCTGCCCCGCAGCAGGACCAGCCGCGTTTCGACAAGCAGTGACGACCGGCGGCGGTTAGCCTCGCAGGGATCGCGAGACCGTCGGAGCGGACCAAGGGAGACCGTCGTGATCGTACGGATCATGGGGGAGGGCCAGGTGAAGCTGGACGATGCCCACTTCATCGAGCTCAACAAGCTGGACGACGAACTGCTCGAAGAGATGGAGAGCGGCGACGAGGCCGGCTTCCGGCGCACGCTCGGCGCTCTCCTGGACGCGGTGCGCCGTATGGGCACCCCGCTCCCCGACGATTCCCTCGAACCGTCCCAGCTGATCCTGCCGTCCCCCGACGCCACGCTCGCCGAGGTCCGGGAGATGCTCAGCGACGACGGCCTGATCCCGGGCTGAGCCCGCCCGCGGACGGCCACCCGGCCGTCCGCGCCCGCGCGGCCGGCCGCCACCGGCCGCCCCTCTCCAGTGCACCGGCACCCGGCGCCCCGGTCCCTCGCGGACCGGGGCGCTACCGTTTGCTGTTGTGAGCCTCCTCGACCCCCGCCCGGACGCGGCCCGCGTCGGCCGCTTCGCCTGGTACCGGACGCATCCGTTCGCGTTCGACGCCGCCCTGGCGGTGGCCGTCTTCGCCTGCATCCTGTTCGGCGCGGTGGCCGACCCGCACCGCCTCCACGGACCGCGCATCGCCCCCGACGAGCTGACCACCACCACCGTGGTGCTGGCCGCGCTGGCCTGCGCCCCGCTCGTACTGCGCCGCCGGCTGCCGCGTTCGGTCCTGGCCGCCACCGGCACCCTCACCCTCGTCGAACTGGTCGCCAGCGCGAGCAGTCCGCGCGCCCCGGTGGCGGTCGCCGCGGTGATCGCCCTCTACACCGTCGCCTCGCGCACCGACCGCCCCACGACCTGGCGGATCGGCGCCCTCACCGTCGTCGTCCTGACCGCCTCCGCGATGCTCTACGGCCCGCGCCCCTGGTACGCCCAGGAGAATCTGGGGATCTTCGCCTGGACCGGTATGGCGGCCGCCGCGGGTGACGCGGTCCGCAGCCGCCGCGCCTTCGTCGACGCCATCCGGGAACGGGCCGAACGGGCCGAGCGCACCCGCGAGGAGGAGGCCCGCCGCCGGGTCGCCGAGGAGCGGCTGCGCATCGCCCGGGAGCTGCACGACGTCGTCGCCCACCACATCGCCCTGGTCAACGTCCAGGCCGGGGTCGCCTCGCACGTCATGGACAACCGCCCCGACCAGGCCAAGCAGGCCCTCGCGCACGTCCGCGAGGCGTCCCGTTCGGCGCTGGAGGAACTCCGCGCCACGGTCGGCCTGTTGCGGCAGTCCGACGACCCGAAGGCGCCGACCGAGCCCGCGCCGGGCCTCGGCGTGCTCGACCAGCTCGTCGACGGGTTCGTCCGCGCCGGGCTCCCGGTGGACCTGGAGGTGCCCGAGGCGCCCGGTCCGCTGCCCGCCTCCGTCGACCTCACCGCCTACCGCGTGGTCCAGGAGGCGCTCACCAACGTCCACAAGCACGCCGGGGAGGGCGCCCGCGCCACCATCCGGATCGCGTACCACGCCTCCGCGCTGACCGTGACCGTCCTCGACGACGGCGCGGGCCAGGCCGGGGTGCCGCGCCAGCGGGCCGATCGGTCCGGTCCGCCGCCCGGCGGCACCGACGGGCCGGAGGAGAACGGCGGCGGCCACGGCCTGATCGGGATGCGCGAGCGGGTCTACGCGCTGGGCGGCACGATCGTGACCGGCCCGCGCGCGGCCGGCGGCTTCCAGGTGCGGGTCACCCTTCCACTGCAGACCGTCCGTACGGGGGAGACGACATGACGATCAAGGTGCTGCTCGCCGACGACCAGGCGCTGCTGCGCAGCGCGTTCCGCGTGCTGGTGGATTCCGAACCGGACATGCGCGTGGTGGGGGAGGCCTCCGACGGTGCGCAGGCGTACGAACTGACCAAGGCCGAGCGCCCGGACGTCGTCCTGATGGACATCCGGATGCCCGGCGTGGACGGGCTGGCCGCCACCCGCATGATCAGCGAGGACCCGGACCTCACCGACGTCCGGGTGGTCATCCTGACCACCTTCGAGGTCGACGACTACGTGGTCCAGTCGCTGCGCAACGGCGCCAGCGGCTTCCTCGGCAAGGGCGCCGAACCGGACGAGATGCTCGGCGCGATCCGGATCGCGGCGGGCGGTGAGGCGCTGCTGTCGCCCGCGGCGACCAAGGGCCTGATCGCCAAGTTCCTCGCCCAGGGCAGCGGTCCGGGCGACGACGGGCCCGACGGCGCGGGCGCGGAGCGGCTGGCGACGCTCACCGGCCGGGAGCGCGAGGTGCTCGTCCTGGTGGCCGGCGGACTGTCCAACGACGAGATCGGCGAACAGCTCGCGGTCAGCCCGCTCACGGTCAAGACGCACGTCAACCGCGCGATGGCCAAGCTCGGGGCGCGCGACCGCGCCCAGCTGGTCGTCATCGCCTACGAATCGGGCCTCGTACGCCCACGGGTGCAGTAGAGGTGGAGCGGCCCGTACTCCGAACGCGGTACGGGCCCGGGACGGAAACCGACCTGCGAGCGAGGAAAACCGGCCTGGTCATGGCCGAAGGTGTAAGTGGGCCCGCACCGGGCCCCTGCCGTCGGGCCTGATGAGGGCGCCTGCCCGCCCCCGGCCCCGCCGACCGTCCCGCCTTCAGAACAGAAGAGAGACCCCACCCATGTCCTGGCTGTCCCGGCTCAGCCTCGTACAACGGGGCCTGATAGCGCTGATGTCGATCGTCGCGATCGCCTTCGGCGCCATCGCGATACCCCAGCTCAAGCAGCAGCTCCTGCCCTCCATCGAACTCCCGATGGTCTCCGTGCTCGCGCCGTACCAGGGCGCCTCGCCCGATGTCGTCGAGAAGCAGGTGATCGAGCCGCTGGAGGACGGTGTCCAGGCGGTCGACGGCATCAAGAGCGTCACCTCGACGTCCAGCGAGGGCTCGGGCGTCATCATGGCCCAGTTCGACTACGGCAATGACTCCAAGCGCCTGGTCGCCGACGTCCAGCAGGCCGTCAACCGGGCCCGGGCCAAGCTGCCCAAGGACGTCGACCCGCAGGTGGTGGCCGGCTCGACGGACGACATCCCCACCGTCGTCCTCGCCGTCTCCTCCTCGACGAAGGACCAGCAGACCCTCGCCGACCAGCTCAACCGCGGCGTCGTCCCGGACCTGAAGAACATCGACGGGGTCAGCCAGGTCACCGTCAGCGGCGTCCAGGACCGGGTCGTCGCGGTCACCCCCGACGACAAGAAGCTCGCCGCCGCCGGGCTGACCGCGCAGGCGCTCGGCCAGGCGCTGGAGGCCGGCGGCACGTCCGTGCCGGCCGGTTCGTTCGCCGAGCACGGCCAGAGCAAGACCGTCCAGGTCGGCACCGGCTTCACCTCCGTCGCGCAGATCAAGGACCTGACCGTCCCGCCGGCCGCGGGGGCCGGTGGGGCCGCGGGCGGCCCGTCCGCGGGCAAGGCGGTCCGGCTCGGCGACGTCGCCACCGTCAAGGAGGAGCCGGCCGCGCCGACCTCCCTCACCCGCACCAACGGCAAGCCCAGCCTCGCCGTCATGGTGACGATGGACCAGGACGGCAGCGCGGTCGCGATCTCCGACGCGGTCAAGGACAAGCTCCCCAAGATCCGTCAGGACCTCGGCAAGGGCGCCGCCGTCACGGTCGTCTCCGACCAGGGCCCGGCGGTCTCCAAGTCCATCGAGTCGCTGACCACCGAGGGCATGCTCGGCCTGGCCATGGCCGTCATCGTCATCCTGGTCTTCCTGCTCAGCCTGCGCTCGACGCTGGTCACCGCGGTCTCCATCCCGCTCTCGGTCGTCATCACCCTGATCGTGCTGTGGACCGGTGACCTGTCCCTGAACATGCTCACCCTCGGCGCGCTCACCATCGCGATCGGCCGGGTCGTCGACGACTCCATCGTCGTCCTGGAGAACATCAAGCGGCACCTGGGCTACGGCGAGGAGCGCCGCGAGGCCATCCTCTCCGCCGTCAAGGAGGTCTCCGGCGCGATCACCTCCTCGACCCTCACCACGGTCGCGGTGTTCCTCCCGATCGGCGTGGTCGGCGGCATGGTCGGCGCGCTCTTCGGCTCGTTCTCGCTGACCGTCACCGTCGCCCTGCTCTCCTCGCTGATCGTCTCCCTCACGGTCGTGCCGGTCCTGTCGTACTGGTTCCTGCGCGCCCCGCAGATCCCCGAGGGCACCACCGCGGACGAACTGCGCCGCCAGGCCGAGGAGAAGGAGACCCGCAGCGCCCTGCAGCGCCTCTACGTCCCGGTCCTGCGCTTCGCCACCCGCCGCCGGGTCACCAGCCTGGTCATCGCGGTCGTCGTGCTCATCGGTACGTTCGCCATGGGCCCCCTGCTGAAGACCAACTTCTTCGACCAGGGCGACCAGGACACCCTGACCGTCAAGCAGGAGCTCAAGCCCGGCACCAGCCTCGGTGCGTCCGACGCCCAGGCGAAGAAGGTCGAGAAGCTGCTCGCGGCCGACGACGACATCGCCGACTACCAGGTCACCGTCGGCTCCTCCGGTTTCATGGCGGCCTTCGGCGGCGGCACCGGCGCCAACCAGGCGTCCTACCAGGTCAAGCTGAAGGACTCGGAGGATTCCGGCAAGGTCACCGACCACCTGCGCGCGGAGCTCGACAAGCTCGGCCCGGCCATCGGCGACACCACGATCACCGCGGGCGGCGGCTTCGGCAACCAGGACCTCAGCGTGGTCGTGAAGGCCGCCGACGCAGGCGTGCTGAAGAAGGCCAGCGAGCAGGTCCGCAAGGCCGTCGCCGGGCTCGACCACGTCACGGACGTCCAGAGCGACCTCGCGCAGAGCGTGCCGCGGATCTCCGTCACGCCCAACGCCAAGGCCGCCGCGGCCGGTTACAACCAGACCACGCTCGGCGGCGCCGTCGCCCAGGCGGTCCGCGGCACCACCACCGGCACGGCCGTCCTGGACAACACCGAGCGGGACATCGTCATCAAGGCGGCCCACCCGGCCACCACCGAGGCCCAGTTGAAGAAGCTGGCGATCCCGACCCCGGCCGGCCCGGCCCCGCTCGGCACCCTCGCCACCGTCAAGACCGTGCCCGGACCGGTCCAGATGACCCGGATCGACGGTGCCCGCTCGGCGACCATCACCGCCAAGCCGACCGGTGACAACACCGGCGCGGTCAGCGCCAAGCTGCAGACCGAGATCAACGGCCTGAAGCTGCCGGACGGCGCCACCGCCACCATCGGCGGCGTCTCCCAGGACCAGTCCGACGCGTTCTCCTCGCTCGGCCTGGCCATGCTGGCCGCCATCGCCATCGTCTTCATGCTGCTGGTCGGCACCTTCCGGTCGCTGATCCAGCCGCTGATCCTGCTGGTCTCCATCCCGTTCGCGGCCACCGGCGCGGTCGGCCTGCTCATCGCCACCGGCACCCCGCTGGGCGTCCCGGCGATGATCGGCATGCTGATGCTGATCGGCATCGTGGTCACCAACGCCATCGTGCTGATCGACCTGATCAACCAGTACCGGGCCCAGGGCTACGGCGTCGTCGAGGCGGTCATCGAGGGCGGCCGGCACCGGCTCCGCCCGATCCTGATGACCGCCCTGGCCACGATCATGGCGCTGCTGCCGATGGCCGCGTCCATCACCGGTGACGGCGGCTTCATCTCCCAGCCGCTGGCCGTGGTCGTGATCGGCGGTCTGATCAGCTCCACCCTGCTCACCCTCCTCCTCGTCCCGACGCTCTACGCGATGATCGAACTCCGCAAGGAGCGCCGGGCGAAGAAGAAGGCCGCCAAGCGGGCCGAGAAGTCCGGCACGCCCACCGAGCAGAACGAGCCCACCCCGGAGCCCGCGGGCGTCTGACCGCCCTTCGGCCTCCGACCGAGCCCCCGCAGCCGCACTCCGGCCGCGGGGGCTCCGTATGTCAGCTGCCCTCCCCGTATGGCGCAATCGCGCGCTACGGCCGGTAGCGCACCGTGTCCAATTCAATTCACTGGGTGCTATCCTCGGCGGCCTCAGGTACCTGAGGCATCGTCAAGTGACAAAGCTGGGAGGCAAGATGGGGAAAAGGTGGGTGGCCGAACCCTCGGCGTCCTTAATGCGGCGGCTCGGCAAGTCGTCGCATGAACTGGGCCAGACATCCGGAAATTCCAGCTGTCCTGACATCTGGGAGTTGGACAACGGCGACGTCGCCGTCATCGGGACCGATCTGACCACGTCGTATGAGGGACGGCTGCCCGACGGCGTGAGTGTCGACCCCGGTGAGCGGTTGGTCATCATCCCCAGGGCGACCATCATCGCGGCCAAGGTGGACATCCCGGATGAGTAGTCCGCTCGGAGGAGCGATCGGCGAGCGCATGCCGCTGGACGCCTACTACGCCGACTTCGAGCAGCACTTCTGGCAGAGCGCTGACCTGGGCTTTTGGAAGCTGGAGCGGCAGCAGACCTTCCAGGAGCCCGGCTACGACAGCTGGGAGGCGTTCGCGCGCGGCGACTGGGGCGAGTCTCTGCGTCTGCTGGAAGCGGGTCGGGCCGAGATGGACGGCTACCACCGCAAGGTGGACCGGCACGGCTTCGTCGCTCGCCGGGTCAGAGTGGTCGAAGAGCCCCTGAGCCACTATTTGCAATGGGAACTTCACGCTTTGCGTATCCGAAGCGAGTGCGGGGGCCCGACGCGTATCGTCAGAGCCGACCAGGTCTCGCAATTCGAGTCGGAGGCTCCGCTTCCGGAGATCTACACCCTCGGGTCACACGTCATGTATCAGGCGGTCTACGACGACCAGGGAATTCTGGAGTCTGCCCGCAAATTCGTCGACCCCGAGCTCATTTTGCACTGCCAGAAGTTCATCCAGGGCCTCTACGAGGTGGGCGAACCCCTGGAGGACTGGTTCGGCGACCACGTGGCACCACTGCCGCCCCCGTGCCGCACCTCGGTATGAGTGACGCTGCCGCGCACTCCAACAGGTTCGAAGGCTCGGCATCGGCGCACGGCGTCGTCCAGGCTCGGGACGTCCATGGCGGGGTCCATCTCCATCAGCACGTCCCCGATACCCCGGCCATAGTGCCCCACCAACTCCTCGGAGGGACACGTCACTTCGTCAACCGCTCGCGCGAGCTGAGCTCCCTGGGCCGGCTCGTCGCGGACGCTCGCAGCACGCCCGCCGTGCTGCCGTTGGCGGTCATCACCGGAACTGCCGGGGTGGGCAAGACATCCCTCGCCCTGCACTGGGCGCACACCATTCGGCCGCACTACCCGGGCGGCGAGCTGTACGCCAATCTGCGCGGCTACGCCGTCGACTCGCCGGTGGCGCCCGAGAAGGTACTGGGGCGCTTCCTCGAGGACCTCGGCGTACCCGCCGCGCTGGTGCCGGTGGAACGGGAGCGCCGGGAGTCGATGTTCCGCTCGTTGCTCGCGGACCGACGCATGTTGATCATCCTCGACAACGCCATGGACAGCGGGCAGGTCCGCCCGCTGCTTCCCGGAAGCGCAGCCTGCCTGACGGTGGTGACCAGCAGGGATGATCTGTCCGGCCTGGTCGCGCAGCAGGGTGCGTTGCGCGTGCGGCTGGAGACCTTTCCGGCGGCGGATGCCATCACGCTGCTGCGCACCGCCACCGCCGACTACCGAGGCCGGGACCGGCGCGCCGACCTGGCGGAACTCGCCGGCTTGTGCGCACGGCTACCGCTGGCCCTGAGAATCGCCGCCGAACGGGCCGCCAGTTGGCCGTCGATGCCCTTGAGCGAGCTGATCGACGACCTGCGCGACGAGTCGGCACTATGGAATGTCCTGACAGCCGACGAGAAGGGCGGCCCCGAGGCGATGCGCAGCGTTTTCGAGTGGTCGTACCGGGCGTTGCCCGCGCCGGCCGCTCGCCTCTTCCGCATCCTTGGCCTCCACCCCGGAAACGAGTTCGGCCTGCCCGCCGTTGCCGGGATGGCGGGCGTCGAACCGTCCGAAGCACGCGCGCGGCTGGACACCTTGGTGAGCGCCCATTTGCTGGAGCGACGCCCGGCCGGCCGCTACGAATTCCATGACCTCCTGCGGGCCTACGCGGCCGACCAGGCCCGGAAGGTGGAGAGCGAATCCGAGCGGAAGGCGATCCTCGAACGCTGCCTCACGTGGTATCTCCATGCCGCCGACGCGGCGCAGAGCGTCATCGCCCCGTTCGACCGCTATCACCTCGACGACCGGTTTCCGGCCCCCGACCCACAGCTCCGCTTCGACCGGTACGAGCCGGCCTTCCAGTGGTACCGGACGGAGAGCGGCAACCTCGTCACGGCGGTCCGGGTCGCCGCCGAATCGGGCTTTCCGGGCCTCGCATGGCGCCTCGCCGTGGTACTGCGCGCCGTCTATATGCACCACAACGCGTTCGACGACTGGGCCGTGACGGCCCGCATCGCCGTGGACGCCGCGGTGCGGGCGGGAGAGCTCGACGGACAGGCCGAGGCGCTGGAAAGCCTGGGCAAGTCGGCCTTCCAAGCGCTACGGCTCGACGAGGCCAGGGACTGCCACCGCTCCGCGCTCGCCATCCGTCGGCAACTCGGTGATCGACGGGGCACCGCAGTCTCCGTCAACGCGCTGGGGCTGCTCGGTCTCCGCCTTCGTCGGCTGGACGAGGCCCGCGCGCATTTCGAGGACAGCGGGGCGATCTTCCGCGAGCTGGGCGATCGCCGCTGGACGGCCCTGCTCCACAGCAATCTCGCGGAGTCCCTGTGCGAACTCGGCCGGTATGACGACGCGGTGCGGATCCTCGAAGCTGCGCTGGCGGACTTCCGTGCCCTCGGCGACCGGGGCAGCGAGGGAAATGCCCTGTTTCTGCTGTGCTGGGCCCGGCGCGGTACGGACGATCTGGAGGCGGCCGGGCAGGCGATCGGGGCCGCACTGGCGATCGCCGGCACCGAGGACAACCAGGTGTGGCGAGGACACTGGCTGATGGAGTCGGCAAGGCTCGAACTGGCGCGCCGTAACCCGGAGGTCTCGCTGCGCCTGTGCCGCGAGTCCGCTGCCATCCAGCGGAAGCTCGGCGACCGAGCCCGGGAGGCCCTCGCGCAGGACGGCGCGGGCGAGGCGTGCCAGGCACTGGGACGACATGAGGAGGCGGTGGAGCTGCACCGGCGGGCCGTTGCCCTGCACCGCGGCCTCGATGGCCGTTGGCAGCTCGCCTGTGCTCTGCACAACCTGGCTGATGCGCTTGACGCGCGGGGCGAGCACGAGGAGGCGCGTGCCGCCGGGGAAGAGGCCCGGGGACTGCTCAGCGCATTCGATGATCCGGGGGCCGCCGCACGGTCGCGCCGCCTGGACCGGCTGATGCAGCGCGGTTAGTCGTTCCGTTCTTCCCGGCCGTTGGATTCCACGAGCTCCGAGGCGGTGATCCACAGTGGGCCGTCGCCGCAATCGAGGCGCCAGCCGTCGGCAGGGGTGAGACTGGTACGCAGGATTCTTCGGCGGTTGCCCTCGATGAGGGCCACCGGCGCCGCCTGAGGCCCCATGAAGCGACATGTCCGCACCTGATGATGGATCTCGCTCGCCGGCTTCGTGGTGTCGAGTCGGAAGAACTCGGGCTCCATCAGGCCGGCATAGCTGACGCCGGCCGTGGCCTGGGGCTCACCGGCTTCCGGGTCTCGCACACGGCACAGCGCACGACGGACCACCGCACGCAACGCCGGGGCGAGACCGTCCCACAGCCGGCCGGGAGTGACGTCGTCCGGAAGCGGGACACCGGCCTGCTGCGCCAGAATGGGGCCGGCGTCGAACTTCTCGTTCATACGGTGGACGGTCACGCCCAGCTCGGCATCGCCGTTCCGGATGGCCCACAACACCGGTGCCGGCCCCCGGTACTTGGGCAGCAGCGAACAGTGGACGTTGATCACTCCGTATCGCGGGATGCTCAGCACGGAGCGAGGCAGGCGCCACGAGAATCCGTAGCAGACGACGAGGTCGAGGTGGTATCCCCGCAGGGCGGCCCCCAGCCCTTCGGAGCTTCCCGGCAGCAGCAGGTCGACTCCCTCGGGCAGGGCGGCGGTGATCCGGCGCGCGGCACGAGCCGCCTCGTCGTCCGTGGCCGTTCTGGGCCGCAGGGAGCGGGAGTAGGCGTACACGAGGGGGGCGTGCCCCGCTTCGACGCAGGTCTCGTGGAGCGTGGCGAACTCCTCCGGGCCGAAGGAGAGTAAGCCGATGCGCATGCCGTTCTCCATGCCGTTGAGCTTAGTTGGGCGGGGGTGACGAAGAGCCGCAATCACCTGCAATCGGTGCGAGTTGTCAGGCCGCACCCCCAGCCCCCCAGTGCGCCCCCGGCCGTGCGCCGGGGGCGTCTCGGTCGCCAACTGACCTTCCGTCATACGCCTTTCAGTGGTTTATGGCCGCATGTCCGCATGCGCGGCCCGGGCCTGAGAAGCATGGCCACCGGTATATGCCGCATATGCCGCTCCGGGAGGAGAACGATGACCGTCCCCGCATCGGCCGCCGACGACGAGCCGCACGACCTGCCCGAAGGCGCTCCAGGCCCGCTCGCCACCCAACTCCCCGACGAACTCACCGACTTCATCACCCACTGCGTCCCGCTCACCGGCTTCGCCGCGTTCGACCTGCACGCCACCGGCACGGCCCGCCTCTACCTCGACACCGCCCGCCGACAGGTCGGCGAGGACCGCTTCGCCGCGTTCTGGACCGCCTGGAAACGTGCCCTCGCGGAAGGCCACGGCCCCGAGGCGCTCACCCCCACCCACCGCGAGGTGGCCCGGGCCCTGATCTACCTCTGGTACACCGGCGCCTGGCCCCGCCTCGCCCCGGCCGCGCACGCCGATCTCCGCCGGGAGAGCGCCAACACCGAGTTCGTCCCCGCCCCCAGCGCCTACGTGGAGGGCCTGGTCTGGCGCACCTTCCACGGCCACCCGGCAGGCGCCAAACCGCCGGGCTTCGGCACCTGGGCGGTCCGCCCGCCCGACCCGCCCGGCGTCGCGGAGCTCCGCGACCGCCTCGGCCTCGCGGACGTCCCCTACCGCACCGGCCTGGCCGGCGAGGTCCCCCCGGAGGACATCCCCGCCCATCTGCTCCCCGGCCAGCGCCTCAGCCGCGCCGTCCCGCCGTCCGCCGTCCCCACCGCCGCGGCCGCCCCTGAGGCCACGGGCACCCCGGAGGCCCCCGTCACCCCGGAGGCCCCCGCTGCCCCTGAGGCCCCTGCCACCCCTGAGGAGGGCACGTCATGACCGAGACCGTCTCCGCGGAGGGCGCCGCCCGCCGCCGCTACGACGCGATCATCGTCGGCGGCGGCTGGGCCGGCTCCGTCCTCGCCAAGCGCCTGGGCGCCCAGGGCTGGCAGGTCCTCGTCCTGGAGGCCGGCAACGGCGGCACCGAGACCTGGCCCGGCTACCTCGACTCGCTGTCCACCTTCCACTCGGCCGTGGCCAAGGTCCCCAACGCCGCCTACCGCCCCAACAAGGCCGCCCCCTCCCCGAACGTCCTCGACCTCGCCCCGGTGCGCGACCCGCAAGCCGGCGAGCCGGAGTTCACCGCCAACGGCTACTTCGTCCAGGACGGCCAACTCCCTTACGGCACCGACTACTTGCGGGAACTGGGCGGCGCCGCCATGCACTGGCTCGGCGCCGTCCCCCGGATGCTCCCGGACGACTTCGCCACCCGCAGCACCTACTCCTACGGCCTGGACTGGCCGCTCACCGCCGAGGACCTCCAGCCCTGGTACGCCGAGGCCGAGGGGGAACTGGGCGTCGCCGGCCACGCCCAGGAGCAGAAGGAGCTCGGCGTGGTCACCGACCCCGCCTACGAGTACCCGATGCACCACATCCCGCAGAGCTACATCGACCAGTACTGCGACCACCGCCTGGGGGACGCGGTCATCGACGACACGGTCGCCCAACTCCCGTACGCCCTGCGGACGTTCGGCCTGCCCCAGGCCCGAAATTCCACACCCAACCCCGCCTACCGTGCCCCGTACCGCATCCAGGGCGCCGTCGGCCTGCCCAACTACGGCGAGCGCTGCGTGGGCAACGCCAGCTGCGTCCCCATCTGTCCGGTCCAGGCCAAATCCCACCCGCTGCGCCTCCAGGCCGCCTGGCCGCCCTCCGTCACCCTGGCCACCCGGTGCGTGGTCACCCGCGTCCGGGCCACCTCGACCGGCACCGTGACCGGTGTGGAGTACCGCACCTACACCGACCCCGCCTCCCCGGTCAGCCGCTCCTACCTGGCCGAGGCGGACGTGGTGGTGCTCGCCGCGCACGCCATCGAGAACGCCCGGCTGCTGCTGTTCTCCGGCCTCGCCAACACCAGCGGGCAGGTCGGCCGCAACCTGATGGACCACCCCACGCTCCTCAACTGGGCGCTCGCCCCCGAGGCCGGCGGACCGGTCGGGCCGTTCCGCGGCCCCGGCCACACCTCCGGCTGGGAGGTCTTCCGCGGCGGCCCCGGGCGCCGCGCCCGCGCCCCGTTCCGCATCGAGATCGGCAACTGGGGCTGGGGCTGGGCCACCGGCGCCCCCATGAGCAACGTCGCCACCGCGCTCGGCATCGGCGGCGACAAGGACGGCAACGTCCGGCCGGACGGCGTCTTCGGCCCCGAACTGCGCCGACTGCTCGGCAGCTCCATCGGCCGCCAACTGCAACTGCAGATCGCCGTCGAGCAGTCCGCCGACCCCGGCAACCGCGTCACCATCGACCCGGCGCGCTACCGTGACGCGATGGGCAACCCCCGCCCGATCCTCACCTACAACCTCGACGAGCACGTACGGACCGGCCTGTTCGCCGCCCGCCTCGTCGCCCAGAAGATCTTCCAGCGGCTCGGCGCCACCGACTACACCGACCACGCCCCGCACGACGGCGTACCGCCGCTCGGCCACTTCGTCCACACGGTCGACGAGCAGACCCTGGACCTCGCCTACAGCGGCGCCGGCCACGGAGCCGGCACCCACATCATGGGCACCGACCCCAAGTCGTCCGTGGTGAACGCCGACCAGCGCACCCACGACCACCCCAACCTCTACGCCATCGGCTGCGGCAGCATGCCGTCGATCGGCACCAGCAACCCCACGCTCACGATGATGGCGCTGGCCCTGCGCAGCGCCGCGCAGATCCACCGCGACCTCGCCGCCGCCCGCCGCCCGGTGACCGTCCGGCCCGCCGCGGAACCGGCGAATCCGGAGAAGGAGAAGGTGACCGCGTGATCACCGCACTCGCCCTGGACGCCCAGGGGTTCGGCATCCCCCAGGACCTCCCGGCCCTGCGCCGCTACCTCCAGGCGGCCCTGGAGGTGGAGCACCTCACCATCCCGGTCTACATGACCGGCATGTACTCGATCGTCTCCGGCACCAACCGCCCCGCCTACTTCACCATCCGCAGCGTCCTGGTGGAGGAGATGCTCCATATGACGCTGGCCGCCAACCTGCTCAACGCGGTCGGCGGCACACCGGACGTCGGCCACTCCCAGTTCGTCGCGAAGTACCCCGCCAAACTGCCCTTCAGCAGCGACCGGCTGCCCCTCATCGGCCTCCAGCACTTCTCGCCCGCCGCCCTGAAGACGTTCCTCACCATCGAAACGCCCCGCAAGCTGGCCCCCAAGCCGAAGCCGGGCGACGGCTGGACGTCGATCGGCCAGTTCTACGACTGCATCCGCCAGGGCCTTGAGCACCTGGTGAAGGAACAGGGCGAGGCGGCCGTCTTCACCGGCGCCGCCGCCCGCCAGGTCGGCCCGGACGACTTCTACAACTCCGGCGGCGAGGTCTTCGCCGTCCACGACCTGCAATCGGCACAATTGGCGATCCGGGTGATCAGCGACCAGGGCGAGGGCACCGACGGCACGATCTGGGACAGCGACGACCTGATCTTCGGCGAACAGCGCCAGCTGGCCCACTACTTCCGCTTCAACGAGATCTACACGGCCCGCAGTTACGGCCCCCACGACACCCCCGCCGACCCGCCCAGCGGCCCCCTGATCGACGTCACCTGGGACGACGCGTACCCGATCCACGGCGACTCGAAGATCGCCGACTACCGGAAGTACGCGGCGACCAGCGCGGTCTACGAGCAGGCGGTCGCCTTCAACACCCGTTACGCGGCGCTGCTGCGCTACCTCCACACGGCGTTCAACGGCACCCCGCGCGCGATGGCCCTCGCGATCCCCACGATGCTGGAACTCCGCGACCGCTCCGAGCAGCTGTACCGCAACCCGCACCCCGACCCGAAGCTGGCCGCCCGGGGCCTCTACGCCAGCCCCACCTTCGAACTGGAGCCGTCGCAGTTCGACACGGTCAGTCCCACGGTCGAGCAGAACCTACGGCTGGCCGGCCTGCAGCCCGGCCAGCCGATCGACCTCTCACCCGTCCCGTCCCACTAACCGCCCAGGGACGGCCCGTCCTTGACCATCCCGACGAACGCGGCCCACGCGGCCTCGCCGACGCATATCGCGGGGCCGCCGGGGTTCTTGCTGTCCCGGACGGGGATGAGACCGGGGATGTTGTCGGCGATTTCGATGCAGTCCCCGGCGGCGTTGTTGCTGTAGCTGCTCTTGCGCCAGGTGGCGGTGCTCAGTTCGGCGCTGCTTCGCATTCCTCGTACCCCTTCATCGCATGCCGGATCAGGTCTCCTGAGTCCTGTGGCGAAAGAGCGTACGCCCGGAGCGCGTCGTAGCTCGCCCAGCGCTGGTTCACCTCCGTCGGATCCTCCATCAGGTGGCCGCGGGCCCGGTACTCGTCGTACGCCACGACCTTTCCGCCCGGCAGCCTGAGGAGCAGCGTCGGGCCGTCCATCAACTCGTATCCGCCGTGCACGAACGGGAGCACCTGAATCTTGGTGGTCGGCGTATCGACCAGCGGCAACAGGGCCTTGAGCTGGTCGCGCATGACCTGAGTGCCACCCACCGGCCGGTAGAGGATGGCCTCATCGAGAATGGCCCAATAGCGCGGAGGGTTGGGGGAGCGCAGACGCTCCTGGCGGCCGAGGCGAACCTGTACGCGTTCCTCGATCAGGTCCGGTGCCACTCCGGCGGGCTGGCTCAGCAGGGTACGGGCGTACTCCGCGGTCTGCAGGAGTCCGGGCATGATGAGCGTCGCGAAGGTTTCGATGACCACCGCCTCCGCTTCGAGTTCCATGAGGCGGCGGAACTGGTCCGGATGTGCCTCTCGCCTGGCCAGCTGGTAGAGCCCGTGGAAGTGCTTGTCCGTACCGAACGCCGCGTCCAGGGCGCTCGGTAGCTCAGGCGGCGGCAGCAACTCCGCCGTCTCCACCCGCCCCAGCGTGCTCTTGCTGAAGTTGACGATCTCCGCCAGCTGCACCAGGGACAGCTTGGCCAGGTCCCGGTGCCTGCGCTGCTCCGAGCCGAAGTAGTGCCGGGCGGACAGGTACGGGGTCAGTTCCTTCGGCGTGAACTTCATGGCGTCTCGTCTCTCGGTCGTCCCACGCTCAACAGGTAGACGCAGAGCCCCTGTTGAGACCACGTCTCCCACGGCAACGATGGCAATACACACCGTAATCAGCCGGCCAATTCAACGAAAGTAGGTCATATGTTCGATGGTTCGCCGTGGCGGCTGTTGCCGTGGACGGGGCCGGACGGTCAGCCCTGCTATCTGCACACGGACAACCCGGAGAGCCGGCTGTCGATGCTGGCCGACGATGTCGAGGAGCAGATGCTCGCCGCCGCCGAGCTGCTGCTCGACGAGGTCACCGCGGAATCCCGGGTGCTCCGGCTCGCGCTGCGGGACGTCGTCCGGATCGCCGTGAGCCGGGGCGACCGGCTCGCGGAATACGAGGAGTGACGGGAATGCGGCCCTGAGTAATGGTATGAAAAGAGGGTAAAGCGACCTCAGAACGCGAAAGGCAGGTAGCCCGTGCTCTCCGCACCGACCGGCAAGGCCGCCCTCGTGCCCGCCGCCGGGCTCGCCTGTGCGCTCGCCTTCGCGCTGGTGGACCCCGCGGTCGCCCCCCGCGCCGTCGCTGTGCCCGCCGCGGCCCACCCGGCGGCCAGTCCGACGCCCAGCCCGACGGCCAGCCCGCCCGATGGGACGCTCGCCGGCGTCCGGGTGGCGATCACCGGCGGGCTCTTCACCGCCAGCCTCGGGATCATCTGGACGACCGGGCACCCCGTCTACGGGCACTCCTGCGCGGCGGCCGGCGGTGCCCCCACGCCGTTCACCGCGCTGGTCGACGCCGAGGACGAGTACCACTTCGGCCTGGTGGCGCACTGGGACGCCACCGCGAAGGACTTCGTCGTCGACAACATCCACGGGGACGTCGCCAACGGGAAGAAGTGGACCGCGTACGTCAACGACACCAAGATCACGACCGGTCCCTGCGCCACCGCGATCAAGGACACGGACAAGGTCAAGTGGTCCCTGGAGTAGCCGAAGGGGGCCGGGCGTACACCCGGCCCGCCGCCACTACGGAAGCGCCAGCATCCGCTCCAGCGCCAGCTTCGCGAAGCTCTCGGTCTCCTTGTCGACCTGGATGCGGTTGACGACCTTGCCGGCCGCCAGCGACTCCAGGGCCCACACCAGGTGGGGGAGGTCGATGCGGTTCATCGTCGAGCAGAAGCAGACCGTCTTGTCGAGGAAGACGATCTCCTTGTCCTCGGAGGCGAAACGGTTCGCCAGCCTGCGGACCAGGTTCAGCTCCGTGCCGATGGCCCACTTCGAGCCGCGCGGGGCGGCCTCCAGCGCCTTGATGATGTACTCCGTCGAGCCGACGTAGTCCGCCGCCGCCACGACCTCGTGCTTGCACTCGGGGTGGACCAGCACGTTCACGCCGGGGATGCGCGCGCGCACGTCGTTGACCGAGTCGAGCGAGAACCGGCCGTGCACCGAGCAGTGGCCGCGCCACAGGATCATCTTCGCGTCCCGCAGCTGCTCGACGGTCAGGCCGCCGTTCGGCTTGTGCGGGTTGTAGACCACGCAGTCGTCCAGGGACATGCCCATGTCCCGGACGGCGGTGTTCCGGCCCAGGTGCTGGTCGGGCAGGAAGAGGACCTTCTCGCCCTGCTCGAAGGCCCAGTCCAGCGCCCGCTTGGCGTTGGAGGAGGTGCAGATCGTGCCGCCGTGCTTGCCGGTGAACGCCTTGATGTCGGCGGAGGAGTTCATGTACGAGACCGGCACGACCTGCTCGGCGATGCCGGCCTCGGTGAGCACGTCCCAGCACTCGGCGACCTGCTCGGCGGTCGCCATGTCGGCCATCGAGCAGCCCGCGGCCAGGTCGGGGAGGATGACCTGCTGGTCGTCGCCGGTGAGGATGTCGGCCGACTCGGCCATGAAGTGCACACCGCAGAAGACGATGTACTCGGCGTCCGGCCGGGCGGCGGCGTCCCGCGCGAGCTTGAAGGAGTCGCCGGTCACATCGGCGAACTCGATGACCTCGTCGCGCTGGTAGTGGTGCCCGAGGACGAAGACCTTGTCCCCGAGCTTCGCCTTGGCCGCGCGGGCGCGCTCGACGAGGTCGGGGTCCGACGGGGCCGGCAGATCACCGGGGCACTCCACGCCGCGCTCGCTCTTCGGGTCGGCCTCGCGGCCGAGGAGGAGCAGCGCGAGCGGGGTCGGCTGGACGTCCAGGGGCTGGGCGGTGGTCACGACACGCACCCTCTCTTCTCTGCAGACAGCTCTGAGGCACGCGCCTATTCGCGGGTGCATGCCTTTTCGTCTATTTGACGCTATCTATCATAGCTGCTTCACGTCACTTTGACGATGGCCATAGTGTCGATGTGACGCATCAGCACCCCGCCGTGTGCGGTACGCCACCGGTTCCCGGCGGCCGGTGTGCGAGCATGAGAAGAGATAACGCCCAGCCGGAATGAATTCCGGGGCGTCGCCGGTTGCAGCTTGTGGCATCCGATGACAAGCGGTCCGTACAACCCGGGAGAGATGTAGATGAGCGTGCAGGACGAGAAGACCACCGTCAGCGACGGCATCATCCTGTCCGACGCGGCCGCGTCGAAGGTCAAGAGCCTGCTGGAGCAGGAGGGCCGGGACGACCTCGCGCTGCGGGTGGCCGTTCAGCCCGGTGGTTGCTCCGGTCTGCGCTACCAGCTCTTCTTCGACGAGCGTTCGCTCGACGGCGACGTCGTGAAGGACTTCGGCGGCGTCAAGGTCGTCACGGACCGGATGAGCGCCCCCTACCTGGGCGGCGCCTCCATCGACTTCGTCGACACCATCGAGAAGCAGGGCTTCACGATCGACAACCCGAACGCCACGGGCTCCTGCGCCTGCGGCGACTCCTTCAGCTGATTCCCAGCTGAGGAGCACCGGGCAGTAGCGCGCGAAGGCGGCGTCCCCTCGGGGGCGCCGCCTTCGCGCTGCTCTTCCCTCATCCGGCCGGACCGACCCCGGCCGGTCGCCGTCACCGCTTCGGCACGGACTCACCGGTCGACACGTCGATCACCTTCCGGCCGTCCAGCGGCTTCTGCAGCTCCACGGTCTTGGTGAACTCCCGGGCGATCTTCACGCAGATCTGCCCCGGCTTCTTGTCCCGGCCGATGACCTTGGTCTTCACGGTGGTGGCCGACTCGTCGACGGTCACCGAGTAGACGCTGCACACCCCGCCCCAGAAGTGCACGGTCAGCTTCCGGCCGCCGTCCCCGACGTCGTACGACTCCAGCGCCATCACGCCCGGCTTCCCGGACGGCGGCTTGGGGGTGGGCTCCTTGTGGGCCACGTACTTCGGGTCCACGGCCGGGTGGGTCACCGTCGTCGTGGTGGCGTCCGGGCCGTTTCCGGTGCCCGGCTGGCGGACCTTGAACAGCCACGACGGCACCAGCGCCTGGCCGCCGTCCACGTACTGCACCGCGAGCCCGAAGACCGCGCCGGTCACCTCGGCCGGCTGCTGGCCCTTGGTCGGCGCCGGCTCGCAGGGCGCGATCTGGTCGCCCTTGTCGTCCGAGCCGCCCTTGCGGCCGGGCGTCGAGGGGCAGGGGGCGGGCTTGCGGCCGTCGCCCGAGTTCAGCCGCGCGAGCGTCTTGTCCGCATTCAGCACGGGGTACACCGCGCCCTTGACCGGCTTCGCCAACTGCCCGCTGCCGCCGACCACTTGACCGTCCGAGCCGACCTGCAGATCACTCTGCCAGCCGTACGTCGGCAGCCCGCCGAGCACCGGGTTCGCGGTGACGATCCGCACCGCGCCGGACAGCCCGCTCGCGTCGACCGCGGCGTCCTCCTGGCCGAGCGCCGTCAGCACCGGCCGCACCGCCCGCTTCGCCTTCTCCGCCGACACCGCGCCCGCGCCGCTGCCGTCGTCCCGGGTCGCGCTGTCCTCGCCGCCGCGGTACGACGGGCAGCCGGGCCGGCTCGACGGCCCGCCGCCGCCCGGCCGGTCCTGGCCGGTGTGGCCCTTGGGGGAGGCGGGCAGCGCGCAGTTCGTACCGCCCGGCGTGCCGTACTTGGAGAACGTCCAGGAACCCGAGCCGGTCTTGTTCACCTGCAGGATCGGCCCACGGGCGTCCGGGGTGACCTCGCCGACCTTCCAGGTGCTGCCCTCCGACCTGACCTTTCCGGCCACATCCAGCACCTTCGCCAGCCGTTCCACGGTCTCCCGGGAGACCTCGCCCTTCGGGCGGTACACCGGGGCGGAGCCCGGACCGCCGGGCAGCTTCGCCACGGCCTTGTACTTCGCCCCCTGCGGGTTGGGCTCACCGGCCGCTATGGAGCCGCCCGAATAGCCGTCGAGCGCCAGCGGTGGCGGATTGCCGTGCCCGGAGCCCGGCCCGGAGCCGTCGCCGGACGCGGACGAGGCCCAGTACGCCGCGCCGCCCCCGGCCAGCAGCACCGCGGCGGCCATCGAGGCCACCACGAGCCGGGTGCGGCGGGTGCGCTCCTCGGGGTGGGTGGTGTCAGGGGTGTCCTCGGCGTTCACCGCATCGCTCCTTAAGCTCCGCTGAACTTCTGACCTGCCTGCCCGCCTCTGTGGGGGGACGCCGATGGGACGGACCCGGGCCGGATCCGGTTCCCCGGTGCCCCCGGCCGGCGGCCCGGCCGGGCGGATCTACTATGGGAGGGTTTGCGCGGCCACCGGCTGCCAGCTGTCCCGGATGACCGGCGGGTCACCCTCCCGACCGGTACCGTTTCCCCGTCCGCCGCCCCTCACTCCGTCCCACAGGAGCAGACCCGTCGTGCGTATCGCAGTCACCGGCTCCATCGCCACCGACCACCTGATGACCTTCCCCGGCCGCTTCGCCGACCAGCTCGTGGCCGACCAGCTGCATACGGTCTCCCTCTCCTTCCTGGTCGACCAGCTCGATGTCCGCCGGGGCGGCGTCGCCCCCAACATCTGCTTCGGCATGGGCCAGCTCGGCATCCGGCCCGTCCTGGTCGGCGCCGCGGGCACCGACTTCGAGGAGTACCGCGCCTGGCTCGACCGCCACGGCGTGGACACCCGCTCGGTCCGCATCTCCGAGGTCCTGCACACCGCCCGCTTCGTGTGCACCACCGACGCCGACCACAACCAGATCGGCTCCTTCTACACCGGCGCGATGAGCGAGGCCCGGCTGATCGAGCTGCAGCACGTCGCCGAGCGGGTCGGCGGCCTGGACCTGGTCCTGATCGGCGCGGACGACCCGGAGGCGATGATCCGGCACACCGAGGAGTGCCGCAGCCGCGGTATCCCGTTCGCCGCGGACTTCTCCCAGCAGATCGCCCGGATGGACGGCGAGGGCATCCGCAACCTCATGGAGGGCGCGGCGTACCTCTTCTCCAACGAGTACGAGAAGGGCCTGATCGAGTCCAAGACCGGCTGGACCGCCGACGAGATCCTGGCCAAGGTCGGCACCCGGGTCACCACCCTCGGCTCCAACGGCGTCCGCATCGAGCGGGTCGGCGAGCCCACCATCGAGGTCGGCGTCCCCGAGGAGAAGACCAAGGCCGACCCCACCGGCGTCGGCGACGCCTTCCGCGCCGGCTTCCTGTCCGGCCTGGCCTGGGGCGTCGGCCTGGAGCGCGCGGCCCAGATCGGCTGCATGCTGGCCACCCTGGTCATCGAGACCGTCGGCACCCAGGAGTACGAGCTGCACCGCAGCCACTTCATGGACCGCTTCACCAAGGCGTACGGCCACGAGGCCGCGGCCGAGGTCCAGCAGCACCTCGCTGCCTGACCCGGCCGACCCGGGCCGGGCCCACGCCCGGCCCCCTCCGCACCTCAGACGCGGCGCCGCACCACATACGCGGCGCCGCGTTCGGCCGCCCGCTCACCCACGTACTCCTGGTCGCGCATCCCGCACCAGGCGGGGATGTCCTGCCGGGCGGCCTCGTCGTCGGAGAGCACCGTCACCGTCCCGCCGGCCGGTACCTGCCCGATCGTCTTGGCCAGCTCGATGACCGGGATGGGGCAGCGCCGCCCGAGCGCATCGACGACGACGCCCTCCGGCTCTTCCGCGGCAGCCCCGGCGGGCTCCTCCGCGACGGCCGCCGAAGCCTCCCGCGGCGCGCTTCCCGGTGCGGCCACCGGCGCCTCGGCCCCCACCACCCCCAGCCGCTCCCGCACCGACCGCACGACCCCCGGCAGCACCTCCAGGAACCGCTCCACGTCCGCCTCGGCCGTGCCGTACGGCAGCGAGACCCGGACGTTCCCCTCGGACAGCACCCCCATCGCGCGCAGCACATGGCTCGGCGTCAGCGTGCTGGACGTACAGGACGATCCGGACGAAACGGAAAAGCCGGCCCGGTCGAGCTCGTGCAGCAGGGTCTCCCCGTCGACATAGAGACAGGAGAAGGTGACGAGGTGGGGGAGGCGGTGCACCGGATCGCCGACCACCTCCACGTCCGGGACCAGCTCCGGCAGCCGGGTGCGGATCCGCTCCACCAGCTCCCGCAGCCGGGCCGCCTCGGTGTCGGTCCCCGGCCCGGACCGCAGCGCGCGCAGTGCGGCCGCGGCCGCGACCACTGCCGGGATGTTCTCGAAGCCGGCGCTCCGGCCGGACTCCCGCTCGTCCCGCGGCCCCTGGGGCGCGAACCGGGTCCCCTTGCGGACCGCGAGCAGCCCGACGCCGGGCGGGCCGCCCCACTTGTGGGCGCTTGCCGCCAGCAGCGACCAGGCGCCGGGCACCGGCCCCCACGCCAGTGACTGCGCGGCGTCCACCAGCAGCGGCACCCCGGCCTCCTGGCACAGCTCGGCCGCCTCCTCGACCGGCTGCTCGGTGCCCACCTCGTGATTGGCGGACTGGAGGGCGACCAGCGCGGTGTCCGGGGTGAGCGCGGCCGCGACGTCCCCGGCGGCCACCCGGCCGGTACGGTCCACGGCCAGCTCCGCGACGGTGCCGCCGGCCGCGGCATGGGCCTCGGCGGCGTGCAGGACGGAGGAGTGCTCTACGGCGGAGTGCAGCAGCCGGCGGCCGGTCCGGCGCCGGCCGGCCAGCGCACCGGCCACTCCAGTGTGCACCGCCTGGGTACCCGAAGGGGTGAAAACCAGCTCGTCCGGGCGGCAGCCGACGGCCTCGGCCGCGGCCTCCCGCGCGGCGTCCAGCAGCAGCCGGCCGCGCCGGCCCTCGCGGTAGAGCCGGGCCGGGTCGGCCCAGCCCTCGTCGAGCGAGGCGAGCAGCGCCTCACGGGCGACGGGATGGAGGGGAGCGGCGGACGCGGCATCGAAGTAGGGCACGTACCCGACGTTAGTCCCCCGGGCGGCGGCAGGCGGTGCGCCCACCGGAGTGGTCCGTTCCACCCGTCTGCGGGCCGGGGCCGGGCACGCCGTCAGATGCCTGGTGGAAGCGGGTAATCGGGTGTCCGGAGGGCGGTCCACGAGGGGCCCGGCCACCCCTTAGGGGTGCGTCGCGGCGCGTTGGGCACCCTCCCCGCGCGACCCCAAATAGCGTCCAGTAGGGTTTGGTCCGCATAAACATCCAAACCCCTGCCCGACGCAGGGCGGCGACCGACCAGCGAGTAAGGCCGCAGCCGACCGCTCGGGCGAGACTCTCGGGAAGGCGCTACGTGAGTCCCAACGGCTCCGACCGCTCGTCGCGGCGCCCGATGCGGCGGAAGCTGCCGCAGGTGCTTGCTGCGGGCCTGGTCCTGGCGACCGCTACTGGTTGCACATATAAGGACTTCCCCCGCCTCGGCATGCCAACGCCCGTCACCGACGAGGCGCCGCGGATCCTCTCTCTTTGGCAGGGCTCCTGGGCCGCCGCCCTCGCAACGGGCGTGCTGGTGTGGGGCCTGATCATTTGGAGCGTGATCTTCCACCGCCGCAGCAGGACCAAGGTGGAGGTCCCCGCGCAGACCCGGTACAACATGCCGATCGAGGCGTTGTACACGATTGTCCCCTTCATCATCATCGCGGTGTTGTTCTACTTCACCGCGCGTGATGAGAGCGCGCTCCTGAAGACCTCCAAGAAGCCGGACCACGTCGTGAACGTGGTGGGCTTCCAGTGGAGCTGGGCGTTCAACTACCTGGAGAACGTGGACGGCAACAAGTCGACCACCAACATCAACTCCAGCGCGCTCTCCGCGATCCCGGACAAGTGGAAGAAGACCGCGCCGGCCGGTGCCGACGGTGTCTACGACACCGGCACCCCGGGCGAGCGCAACCCGCAGACCGGCAACCCGGGCCCGACCCTGTGGCTGCCGAAGGGCGAGACGGTTCAGTTCGTGCTGACCTCGCGCGATGTCATCCACTCCTTCTGGGTGGTGCCGTTCCTGATGAAGCAGGACGTCATCCCGGGCCACACCAACGTCTTCGAGGTGACCCCCAACAAGGAGGGCACCTTCATGGGCAAGTGCGCCGAGCTCTGCGGCGTCGACCACTCCCGGATGCTCTTCAACGTCAAGGTCGTGTCCCCTGAGCGGTACCGGGCGCACCTGAAGGACCTGGCGAAGAAGGGCCAGACCGGATACCTGCCGTCGGGCATCAAGCAGACGGATCACGCCAGGAATGCGGAGACGAAGAACCAGTGAGCATCCTCAACGAACCTCAGGGTGCCGCCGCCGATACGGCTCCGGCTGCACCGCCCGTACGCAAGAAGCAACCCGGTATCGCTGCCGTGAAGTGGCTGACGACCACTGACCACAAGACCATCGGCACGATGTACCTGGTCACGTCGTTCGCGTTCTTCTGCGTCGGCGGCCTGATGGCGCTCCTCATGCGCGCCGAACTGGCCCGTCCCGGCACGCAGATCATGTCGAACGAGCAGTTCAACCAGGCGTTCACGATGCACGGCACGATCATGCTGCTGATGTTCGCGACGCCGCTGTTCGCCGGTTTCGCGAACTGGATCATGCCGCTGCAGATCGGCGCGCCCGACGTGGCGTTCCCGCGGCTGAACATGTTCGCGTACTGGCTGTACCTCTTCGGCTCGCTGATCGCGGTGGCCGGCTTCCTCACCCCGCAGGGTGCCGCCGACTTCGGCTGGTTCGCCTACTCCCCGCTGTCGGACGCGGTCCGCTCGCCGGGCGTCGGCGCCGACATGTGGATCATGGGTCTGGCCTTCTCCGGCTTCGGCACGATCCTCGGTTCGGTCAACTTCATCACCACGATCATCTGCATGCGTGCGCCTGGCATGACGATGTTCCGGATGCCGATCTTCACCTGGAACGTGCTGCTGACCGGTGTGCTGGTCCTGCTGGCCTTCCCGGTCCTGGCCGCCGCGCTGTTCGCCCTGGAGGCGGACCGTAAATTCGGTGCCCATGTATTCGACGCCGCAAATGGCGGAGCATTGCTCTGGCAGCACCTCTTCTGGTTCTTCGGGCATCCGGAGGTGTACATCATCGCGCTACCGTTCTTCGGCATCATTTCCGAGGTCATTCCGGTGTTCTCCCGGAAGCCGATGTTCGGTTACATCGGTCTGATCGCGGCGACGATTTCGATCGCCGGCCTTTCGGTCACGGTGTGGGCGCACCACATGTACGTCACTGGCGGTGTGCTGCTGCCGTTCTTCTCCTTCATGACGTTCCTCATCGCCGTTCCGACCGGTGTGAAGTTCTTCAACTGGATCGGCACGATGTGGAAGGGCTCGCTGTCCTTCGAGACGCCGATGCTCTGGGCGGTCGGCTTCCTGATCACCTTCACCTTCGGTGGTCTGACCGGCGTCATCCTGGCCTCGCCGCCGATGGACTTCCACATCTCCGACTCGTACTTCGTCGTGGCGCACTTCCACTACGTCGTCTTCGGAACGGTCGTCTTCGCGATGTTCTCCGGCTTCCACTTCTGGTGGCCGAAGTTCACCGGCAAGATGCTCGACGAGCGGCTGGGCAAGATCACGTTCTGGACGCTGTTCGTGGGCTTCCACGGCACGTTCCTCGTCCAGCACTGGCTCGGTGCCGAGGGCATGCCGCGTCGTTACGCGGACTACCTCGCGGCCGACGGCTTCACGACGCTGAACACCATCTCGACGATCAGCTCGTTCCTGCTGGGCCTGTCGATCCTGCCGTTCCTCTACAACGTCTGGAAGACCGCCAAGTTCGGCAAGAAGGTCGAGGTCGACGACCCGTGGGGCTACGGCCGTTCGCTCGAATGGGCGACGTCCTGCCCGCCGCCGCGGCACAACTTCCTCACCCTGCCGCGCATTCGTTCCGAATCCCCGGCGTTCGACCTGCACCACCCGGAGATCGCGGCCCTCGACGCGCTGCACAACGGCCACGGCACTGACGAGGACAAGGCCATCGCCGGTGGCAAGGAGGCGGGCAAGTGAAGATCCAGGGCAAGATGTTCATCTGGCTCTCCGTCTTCGTCCTGGCCATGGCGATCGTCTATGGCGTCTGGTCGAAGGAGCCCGCGGGTACCACCGCACTGTTCCTCGCCTTCGGCCTGTGCATCATGGTCGGCTACTACCTGGCCTTCACGGCCCGGCGGGTCGACGCGGGTGCGCAGGACAACGAGAACGCGGAGGTCTCCGACGACGCCGGTGAGCTGGGCTTCTTCAGCCCGCACAGCTGGCAGCCGCTGTCCCTGGCCGTCGGTGGTGCGCTCGCCTTCCTGGGCGTCGTCTTCGGCTGGTGGCTGCTGTACTTCTCCCTCCCGGTGATCCTCGTCGGCCTCTTCGGCTGGGTCTTCGAGTACTACCGCGGCGAGAACCGCACGCAGTAGGCGCTTCAGGCGCCAAAAGCACGGCAACACGCCGTACGGCGGGCCCGGACACCTCAAAAGGTGTCCGGGCCCGCCCCGTTCGGGGGAGTGGGGGCTACCCGTTTGCAGTCCTCCAGCGCGCTGGAGCAGGTGATTCTTCATATTTTTGGGGCATGAGTCACAGACCTCGAACCCGGACGGTGCTGAGCTGCGGCCTCCTGCTCGTGCCCCTCGCGGTGAGCACCGCCGCGTGCGGGGGCTCGGCGTCGGAACCGCTCTCCGCCAATCCCTACGACGCGGGCGACCAGATCACCGCCAACACCCCGGACGGAAAGCAGAAAGCCGACCCCGACAAACCGATCGAGGTCTCCGTCAAGGATGACGACGCGCGGATCACGGACGTGACCGCCACCGATTCCACCGGCCGCTTCGTACGCGGCGAACTGAGCGCCGACGGCAGGCACTGGCGCACCACGGTGCCGCTGGCCGCCGGAACGCGCTACACGGTGCGGGTCAGCACCGAGGAGGACGACGGCACACCCGGCCGCAAGACGCTGGTGGTGCACACCACCGACGCGGACGGCCAGTTGACCGCCACCTTCGGCCCCGAGAGCGGCGAATACGGCGTCGGCCAACCGGTCACCGCCGAGCTGAGCCGGCCCATCACGGACCCCAAGGCCCGGGCCATCGTCGAGAGCGCCCTGAAGGTCGACTCCATGCCGCGCGTCGAGGGCGCCTGGCACTGGGTGGACGACAAGAAGCTGCACTTCCGACCGAAGGTCTACTGGCCGGCCCACGCCACCATCTCGGTGCACAGCAACCTGACCGGCCTGAAGATCGCCAAGGGCCTCTACGGCGGCCCCTCCAAGCCCGTCAGACTCACCACCGGCGACCGCCTGGAAGCCATCACCGACGCCTCCGCGCACCAGATGACCGTGCTGCGCAACGGCACGTCCATCAACACCATCCCGGTCACCACCGGCAAGCCCGGCTTCTCCACCCGCAACGGCGTCAAGGTCATCCTGGGCAAGGAGAGCTTCGTCCGGATGCGCAGCTCCACCGTCGGCATCGCCGCCGGCAGCTCGGACTCCTACGACCTGCCGGTCTACTGGGCCACCCGGGTGACCTGGAGCGGGGAGTACGTGCACGCCGCACCCTGGTCCGTCGGCTCACAGGGCGCGGCGAACGTCAGCCACGGCTGCACCGGCATGTCCACCGGCAACGCGCAGTGGTTCTTCAACACCGTGCGGGTCGGCGACATCGTCAAGGTCATCAACAGCAGCGGCGACACCATGACGCCGTTCGACAACGGCTTCGGCGACTGGAACATGCCCTGGAAGGAATGGCGCGCCGGCAGCGCCCTGAAGAACGCGTCCAGCACCACAGGAGCCGCCGAGCGCCAGCAGGACCCCGGCTCCGACGCCCGGCTGCGCCCGAAGATCTGAAAGGGCCGCCACACGGCGCCCAGCGGCTCGCCGGCCCGCGCCTCAGACCTGTACGAGGTTCTTGCGGCGCAGCAGGCCGGCCAGGGCGTCCGCGAAGGCCACCGGGTCGATCGGATGGGTCACCGCCGCGTCCGCGCGGCTCCAGGTGGCCAGCCAGGCGTCCTGCGGGCGGCCGATCAGCAGCAGCACCGGCGGGCACCGGAAGATCTCGTCCTTGATCTGCCGGCAGACCCCCATGCCGCCCGCCGGCGCGGTCTCGCCGTCCAGCACACAGACGTCGATGCCGCCCTGCTCCAGGGCTTCGAGGACCGCCGGTGCGGTGGCGCACTCCAGGATCTCGATCTCGGGGGCATCGGCGGCGGGGCGCCGGCCGGCCGCCAGCCGGACCTGCTCGCGGGTGCCCGCGTTGTCGCTGTAGACCAGCACCGTGGCAGTCGCCTGCATCGTTCCTCCACGCTCTTCGTAGCGGCACAGCATCGGGTGGGGCTGATGGGCCGGATGCTACTCCCGCGGCGGGCCCCCGCAGCAGGGGGCGAAAGGGGCGAAGATCTGCCCGACGGCCCGTCAGGGGCGGGCCCGCGCGGGCCCGGGGACCGTACCGGCGGCCGGCCTTCCCTCCTTCGGGCGACGCCGGAAATGGGCCGTACGAGCAGGGCATACGTCCTTGACACACCGAACGGCACCCCCCGGAGTGAGGGCGGGATAAGCGACCGACATAATGTCGGTCGTGGCGACAGCAACGACAGTAGAAACCGGGCACGCGCACCCGTCGGTCAATCGGCCGAACCTCACCAGCGTCGGAACCATCATCTGGCTGAGTTCCGAGCTGATGTTCTTCGCGGCCCTCTTCGCGATGTACTTCACCCTTCGATCCGTGACCGGAGAGGCTTATTGGAAGGAATCGGCCAGCGCGCTGAACCTTCCGTTCTCCGCGACCAACACCACGATCCTGGTGCTCAGCTCGCTGACCTGCCAGCTCGGCGTTTTCGCGGCCGAGCGCGGCGACGTCAAGAAGCTCCGGGCCTGGTTCGTGGTCACCTTCATCATGGGTGCCATCTTCATCGGCGGTCAGGTCTTCGAGTACACCGAGCTGGTCAAGCACGAGGGCCTGTCGCTCTCGTCCGGCCCGTACGGCTCGGTGTTCTACCTGACCACCGGCTTCCACGGACTGCATGTGACGGGCGGTCTGATCGCCTTCCTGCTGGTCCTGGGCAGGACGTACGCGGCCAAGAGGTTCACCCACACGCAGGCCACCGCGGCCATCGTCGTGTCCTACTACTGGCACTTCGTCGATGTCGTCTGGATCGGCCTCTTCGCCACGATCTACCTGATCCGCTGACCGGTCCGACCGGACGCACAGATCAGACAGACATAGCCAAAGCATCGACGCAGAAGATCCTGACACCGGGGTAATCCGTGAAAAAGCTCTCCGCACGACGGCGCCATCCGCTGGCGGCGCTCGTCGTCCTACTCTTCGCGCTGGCGGTCACCGGGGGGCTGTACGCCGCGTTCGCGCCGGCGGACAAGGCTCAGGCCGATGACACCGCCCAGTCCCTTGCCATCAAGGAGGGCAAGAAGCTCTACGCCGTGGGCTGTGCCAGCTGCCACGGCACCGGCGGTCAGGGCACCACCGACGGCCCGAGCCTGGTCGGTGTCGGTGCCGCAGCCGTCGACTTCCAGGTCGGTACCGGCCGCATGCCGGCCCAGCAGCCCGGCGCCCAGGTGCCGCGGAAGAAGCCGATCTACAACAACGCCCAGCGCGAGCAGCTGGCGGCCTACGTCGCGTCGCTGGGTGCCGGCCCCACCATCCCGGAGAAGTCGCAGTACAACTCCGAGGGCGCCGACATCGCCAAGGGCGGCGAGCTGTTCCGCACCAACTGCGCGCAGTGCCACAACTTCACCGGTAAGGGCGGCGCCCTCACCGACGGCAAGTTCGCACCGACGCTCGAGGGCGTGGACCCGAAGCACATCTACGAGGCCATGCAAACCGGCCCGCAGAACATGCCCTCCTTCGGTGACGGCTCGCTGAGCAAGCAGAACAAGAAGGACATCATCGCGTACCTCGGCGCCGTCAACGGCGATGAATCCGAGAGCCCCGGCGGCCTCGACCTCGGCGGTCTCGGTCCGGTCAGTGAGGGTCTCTTCGGCTACATCTTCGGCCTGGGCGCGCTGGTCGCGGTCGCCATCTGGGTCGCAGCCCGGACTACGAAGGCCAAGAAGTCATGAGCGAGACTGGACGACACGAAGACGTGCCAGAAGAAATTCTGCCCGGTGAGCGGGAGGCTCACGAAGGGGCGGTGCGCCCGGCGGACGACCCGTTCGCCGACCCGGGTCTGCCGGCCCACGAGCACCGCGCCCAGGACATCGACGAGCGGGCCGCCCGGCGCTCCGAGCGCACCGTCGCCCTGCTCTTCCTGGTGTCCATGATCGCCACGGTGGGCTTCATCGCCTCCTACGTGGCCATCCCGATCGACAAGATCGTGTACATCTGGCCGATCGGCCACATCAGCGCGCTGAACTTCGCGCTGGGCCTGACGCTGGGTGCCGCCCTCTTCTGCATCGGCGCCGGCGCGGTCCACTGGGCCCGCACGCTGATGTCGGACGTGGAGGTCGCCGACGACCGCCACCCGATCGAGGCCAGCCCCGAGGTCAAGGCCAAGGTCCTGTCGGACTTCAAGCTGGGCGCCGAGGAGTCGCAGTTCGGCCGCCGCAAGCTGATCCGCAACACGATGTTCGGTGCGCTGGCCCTGGTGCCGCTCTCCGGTGTCGTCCTGCTGCGCGACCTCGGGCCGCTGCCCGAGACGAAGCTGCGCACGACGAACTGGAAGAAGGGCGTCCGCCTGGTCAACCAGTCCACCAACCTCCCGCTGCGTCCCGAGGACATCGCGGTCGGCTCCCTGACCTTCGCCAAGCCCGAGGGCCTGGAGGAGGACCAGGAGGACTTCAACGAGAAGATCGCCAAGGACGCCCTGATGCTCGTGCGGATCCAGCCGCAGAACATCAAGGACAAGCAGGAACTCGCGTGGTCCCACGAGGGCATCGTGGCCTACTCGAAGATCTGCACCCACGTGGGTTGCCCGATCAGCCTGTACGAGCAGCAGACGCACCACGTGCTCTGCCCCTGCCACCAGTCGACGTTCGACCTCTCCGACGGCGGTCGGGTGATCTTCGGTCCGGCCGGACACGCCCTGCCGCAGCTGCACATCACGGTGAAGGACGGCTTCCTGGAGGCCGCCAGCGGTTTCGAGGAGCCCGTCGGCCCGAGCTTCTGGGAGCGCGGATGAGTAACGAAACAAGCGCGACCACGCGCCGCGGCCAGGCGCCGCGGGGCGAGCGGATCGCCGACTGGGCGGACGGCCGGCTGGGCATCTACAGCCTCGCCAAGTCCAACATGCGCAAGATCTTCCCGGACCACTGGTCCTTCATGCTGGGCGAGGTCGCGCTCTACAGCTTCATCATCATCATCCTGACCGGTGTCTACCTGACGCTGTTCTTCCACCCGAGCATGGCCGAGGTGACCTACCACGGTTCCTACGTGCCCATGCAGGGGATCCGGATGACCCAGGCCTTCGAGTCGACGCTGGACATCAGCTTCGACGTCCGGGGTGGTCTGCTCATCCGCCAGATCCACCACTGGGCGGCGCTGGTCTTCCTGGCCGCGATGATGGTCCACATGATGCGGGTGTTCTTCACCGGCGCCTTCCGCAAGCCGCGCGAGGTCAACTGGCTGTTCGGCTTCCTGCTGCTGGTGCTCGGCATGTTCACCGGCTTCACCGGCTACTCGCTCCCCGACGACCTGCTCTCCGGCACCGGCGTGCGGTTCATCGAGGGCGTCATCCTGGCGATGCCGCTGGTCGGTTCGTACCTGCAGATGTTCATCTTCGGCGGCGAGTTCCCCGGGCACGACATCATCCCGCGGTTCTTCACGGTCCACGTGCTGCTGCTGCCGGGCATCATGCTCGGCCTGCTGGTGGCGCACCTGATCCTGGTCTTCTACCACAAGCACACGCAGTTCCCGGGTGCCGGCAAGACCAACACCAACGTCGTCGGCATGCCGCTGCTGCCGGTCTACATGGCCAAGGCCGGAGGCTTCTTCTTCCTGGTCTTCGGTGTGATCTCGGTGATCGCCGCGGTCGCCAGCATCAACCCCGTGTGGGCCATAGGGCCGTACCGGCCGGACCAGGTCTCCACTGGTGCGCAGCCGGACTGGTACATGGGCTTCGCCGAGGGCCTGGTCCGTGTCATGCCGGGCTGGGAGTGGAACTTCTGGGGCCACACCATCAACTTCGGTGTGCTGATCCCGATCCTCCTCTTCCCGCTCGTCCTGGTCGCCATCGCGGTCTACCCGTTCGTCGAGTCCTGGGTCCGCGGTGACAAGCGCGAGCACCACATCCTGGACCGCCCGCGCAACGTGCCCACCCGCACCGGTTTCGGTGTGGCCTGGCTGGTCGCGTACTTCGTGATGCTGATCGGTGGCGGTAACGACCTGTGGGCCACCCACTTCCACCTGTCGATCAACTCGATCACCTGGTTCGTCCGGATCGCGTTCTTCGTCGGGCCGGTGCTGGCCTTCATCGCCACCAAGCGGATCTGCCTGGGTCTGCAGCGGCGCGACAAGGACAAGGTGCTGCACGGCCGCGAGTCCGGCATCATCAAGCGCCTGCCGCACGGCGAGTTCATCGAGGTCCACGAGCCGCTCGACCAGGAGCAGCTGCACTTCCTGACCCAGCACGAGCAGCCCGCGCCGCTGGAGCTGGGCCCGGAGGTCGACGAGAACGGCGTCCGCCGCAAGATCAAGCGGTCGCAGAAGCTCCGCGCCAAGCTCTCCAAGGGCTACTACGGCGAGGACAACGTGATCCCCAAGCCCACGGTCGAGGAGTACAAGGAGATCACCAGCGGCCACGGCCACCACTGATCCCTTGCGCGCCTCGTAGCGCACCGTAGGTAGTACGCCACCCAGAGGGCCCCGTCCGAGCAGCGGACGGGGCCCTCCGGCGTGCGGTACCTCTCGATAGGGTGACGACATAAGCAGGACACAAACCAGGAGCGTGGACCATGAACGTTGTGACCCCGATTGGCGGCGACAGCGTGGCGGCCCACACCTGGCCGGGCATCCTGAACGCCCTGCTCGACGGCCGCGACCTCGCCGCCGACGACACCGCCTGGGCGATGGACCGGATCATGCGGGGCGAGGCCAGCGACGCCCAGATCGCCGGGTTCGCGGTGGCCCTGCGCGCCAAGGGCGAGACCGTCGCGGAGATCTCCGGCCTGGTCCGGACGATGTACGCGCACGCCCGGCTGATCGAGGTCCCGGGCCCCAGCGTCGACATCGTCGGCACCGGCGGTGACGGCGCCAAGACCGTCAACATCTCCACGATGTCCTCGATCGTCGTGGCCGGCACCGGCGCCAGGGTCGTCAAGCACGGCAACCGCGCCGCGTCCTCCGCCAGCGGCGCCTCCGACGTCCTGGAGAAGCTCGGTGTCAACCTCGACCTCACCCCGCAGCGGGTCACCGAGGTGGCCCAGGAGGCCGGCATCACCTTCTGCTTCGCGGTGAAGTTCCACCCCTCCCTCCGGCACGTCGCCAACGCCCGCGGCCAGCTCGGCATCCGCACCACGTTCAACGTGCTCGGCCCGCTGACCAACCCCGCCCGGGTGAAGGCCCAGGCGACCGGCGTCGCGGACGCCCGCATGGCGCCCATCCTGGCCGGCGTGCTCGCCGAGCGGGGTTCCTCCGCGCTGGTCTTCCGCGGCGACGACGGCCTCGACGAGCTGACCACGACGGCCACCTCCCGGGTCTGGATCGTGCGGGACGGCACGGTCCGCGAGGAGTCCTTCGACCCCCGCGACGTCGGCATCCCCCTCGTCCCCGTCGAGGCGCTGCGCGGCGCGGACGCCTCGTACAACGCGGACGTCGCCCGCCGGCTGCTGGACGGTGAGACCGGCCCGGTCCGCGACGCGGTGCTGCTGAACTCCGCGGCCGCGCTGGTCGCGCTGGAGCCGTCGGACGCCCCGCTGACCGACCGCATCCGCCTCGGCATCGAGCAGGCCGCCGCGTCGATCGACTCGGGCGCGGCAAAGCGGGCGCTGGAGCGCTGGGTGGCCGCCAGCAACGCCTGAGCGGCCGGTGACGCAGGGTGTGACGCAGGGCTCAGTCCGTCATATGGACTGAGCCCTTGCGGGTAAATGGTCTTGTGGCATGATGCTGCGCAGGTCACGAGTGACAGCGACACAGGCCCCGGCCCGCTGTCCGGCAACCCTCCTTCCGTGGCGGGGTGCCCCGGGTGATGACCAGGCCGCAGTCAGCGAGGTCTGCGGCAAGCGCGGATCCCTCGCCAGGGATCCTGGTCCCCGAGGGAGAACTTCCGTGAATCAGCGAATGCGATAGGGCTCAACGGCCCCTTTCCCGCACCCTTTTTCCTTTCACGCTGCGTATCGCGCCGCGCGCTCCGGCATACCCGGACAGCGCCGCCGCCACCCCCTTCCGCAGCGAATTCGCTTACGCCTTACGGGAGTTCGCCATGTCTGTTTCCGCCGTTGCCGCCGACCGTTCCGTCTGTGCCCCGCTGCCCGTCCTCGGCCGGGACGTCCTGGTCCCGCTCGTGACCGGCGGCGAGGTCGACTACGCCGCGCTGGACTACGCCGCCAGCGCCCCGGCACTCCAGCGGGTCTGGGACGACGTGGCCGCCTACGCCCCGTACTACGGCAGCGTGCACCGCGGCGCCGGATACCTCTCGCAGCTCTCCACCGACCTCTTCGAGAACAGCCGCCGCACGACCGCGGAATTCCTCGGCTGCCGCGCCGACGACCAGGTCGTCTTCACCCGCTCCACCACCGACTCGCTCAACCTGCTCGCCGCCGTACTCCCGCAGGACACCCGGGTGTTCGTGTTCGAGACCGAGCACCACGCGTCGCTGCTGCCGTGGGAACAGCGCGCCGACCTGACGGTCACCTACCTCAACGCCCCGCGCACCCCGGAGCAGGCCGTCGCGACCCTGGAGCACGCGCTCGCCGACCGCGAGCCCTACGGCCCGGCCCTGGTCTGCGTCACCGGTGCCTCCAACGTCACCGGCGAGCTCTGGCCGGTCCGCGAACTGGCCGCCGCGGCGCACGCGCACGGCGCCCGGATCGTCCTCGACGCGGCCCAGCTCGCCCCGCACCACCCGGTCGACCTCGCCGAACTGGACGTCGACTGGGTCGCCTTCTCCGGCCACAAGCTGTACGCGCCGTTCGGCGCGGGTGTCCTGGCCGGCCGCGCGGACTGGCTGCAGGACGCCGACCCGTACCTGGCGGGCGGCGGCGCCAGCCGCAAGGTCTCGCGCCGCGCGGACGGCGGCGTCGACGTCGAATGGCACACCACGGCCGCCCGCCACGAGGCCGGCTCGCCCAACGTCATCGGCGCCTACGCCATCGCCTCCGCCTGCAAGGCGCTCACCGAGGCGGGCTTCGACACGCTCGTCGCCCGCGAGCAGGAGCTGATCGCGCGGGTCCGCGCGGGGCTGGCCGAGGTCCCCGAGGTGCGCGTCCTCTCCCTCTTCGGCGACGACGCCCCGCGCGTCGGCGTGCTCTCCTTCGTGGTGGACGGCTGGAACAGCTCGCACTTCGCCGCCGCGCTCTCCGCCGAGTACGGCATCGGCGTCCGCGACGGCCTGTTCTGCGCGCACCCGCTCGTCCGCACCCTGCTGGGCACCGACCCGCAGGACCCCGGCGAGTGCGGCGCCCCCGACGCGGCCCCCGGCGAGCGCTCCCTCAACGCCATCCGCGTCTCCTTCGGCGCCGGCACGCCCGACGAGCATGTCGACCGCTTCCTGCGAGCGGTCAAGGAACTCGTCTCCGAGGGGGCGCGCTGGAACTACCGCACGGAGGACGGTCGTTGCGTACCGGTGGCTGACGCTGTTTGATTCCCACGTACTTGTCTGCGGCGCCGCGGGTCGTCTCGCCGTTGCGCCTGCGGCGGGCTGGGTTGTTGTTGGGTGCGGTGACGGGCCTCCGGGGCCGGTTGTGTGGACTGCTGACGCTTTACGTCCACACAACCGGCCCCTCCGGCCCGTCCCCTCCCGTTGGGGGGAAGTTGAGGCCGGTGGGGGTGCAGGTAATGCCGACGTGCGCGCAGGCAACGGATTACGCCCGCCCCCAACCAGCTCAGTAACTCCCACTCACGGGAGGGGCTGGACCGGAGGACGAAGTCTGGAGGGCCGGCACCGCACCCGACACACAAACGCCCGCCGCCAGGCGCAACGGCGAGACGACCCGCGGCGGGACAGCCGGCTACGTGCGGGGCGCCGCAAAGCGCAGTGCCCCGCGGCGGGAAAGCCAGGTACGTGGGGGCGAGGCCAAGCGCAGCGCTAGGCGTCAAGCCCGATCGCGAACGCGGCCTCAAGGTCATGCTGCGAGTACGTGCGGAAGGCGATGTGCGTCTCCGTGGAGGCGACGCCGGGGATCTTGCTGATGCGGCCGGGGATGACGTCCGCGAGGTCGTCGTGCTTGGCGACGCGGACCATCGCGATCAGGTCGTGCGCGCCGGTGACGGAGTAGACCTCGCTGACGCCTTCCAGCGCGGCGATCTTCTCGGCGATCTCCGGGATCTGGTCCACGCTGGTCTTGATGAGCACGATCGACGTGATCACGGCTGGCTCTCTCCCTCATTCGCCCGGACGTTCCCGCTGGTGGACCCCACACTATCCCTCCGGTAGCGCAGCCATGCGTAGAGGAAGCCCAGGGCGAAGCCGATCACATGGGCGAGGTACGCGACGCCGGGGCCGTTGGGGTCGTCCTGGGCGGCCTGCCATTGGAGGAAGAACCAGAACAGCAGGACGACCCAGGCGGGGAAGCGCAGCGGGAGGAAGAAGAGGAAGGGGAAGACGCTGGTGACCCGGGCCCGGGGGAAGAGGTACAGGAAGGCGCCGAGGATGCCGGCGATCGAGCCGGAGGCGCCCACCAGCGTCTGGCCCGAGGCGGCGTGCGCGGCCGCGTAGCCGAGCAGCGCGAGGTAGCCGATGATGAGGTAGAAGGCGGCGAACGGCAGCCGGCCCATCCGCGCCTCGGCCATTCCGCCGAAGACGTAGAGAAACAGCATGTTGCCGAGCAGATGCAGCCAGCTGCCGTGCACGAACAGCGCGGAGAGCGGGGTGATCAGCGCCCGCAGGGAACCGCTCCACAGCTCCACGGGAATCACGCCCCACCGCTCGAAGTACGCGGTCTGGGCCCGCAGCAGCGCGTCGCCGGTGCCGTACGTCCGGTTCAGGCCCGAGGCGGGGCCGAGCACGAAGACCGCACAGCACAGGGCGATCAGCACGTTCGTCAGCCGGGAGCACACCGCGGCCAGGGACCGGACGGGATGGCGTGGGCGGGGGAGCGGGCCGGAGGAGCGCGGCGTACGGAAGGAGAGCCGGGGAAGGGAAGGACGAGAAGAGCGGGGAGAACGGGGTGGGGGAGCCGGCGCCGTCATGAAGTGATCATGGCGTAATGCGGGCAATCGGGACAGAGTGCCTCGCCGCGTCCCGGCTCCCGGGCAGGGCCGCACCCGCCCCCCATCAGGCCGTAGGGTTGCAGGCAGTACTTTGCGTACTTCCGCAGTCCGACGGCGCACCGCGTGAACGGCGCAGCAGCAGCACGACCGACGAGCACGAAAGAGGACGACACGATGGCTGTTCCCCTGCCGACGGCCGAAACCCGGTGGCGCTGCACGCTGTGCGGCAACCTCACCCGTTTCGATGTGACCCGCCAGGCCAAGGTCGTGGAGTACATCCACCTGGATCTGGCCGGCGAGCCCAAGGTGGAGGAGCGCGAGGTCCTCAGTGAGAGCATCGAGTCCGTGCGCTGCCGCTGGTGCAACGCGGTCGACCAGATCGAATTGGTGGACCGGCCGGGCGCGAGCGCCTGAGATCGGAGCGATGCAGCCGTGGTGGACCGTCCAGAAGGGGAGCCGGGGGCCGAGCGTCATGACGTACCCGAGGGTGCGGCGGACGAGGTGCTCGACCGACCGCTGCCCGAGGGCGTACGGCGCCGTGTCGTGGCGCTCACCGCGGAGTCGTTCGGCGCGCTGACCGTCGCCGAACTCCCGCCCCCGCTGCGGCAGTACGCCCGGTTCACCCCGACTCGCCGGGCGAAGTTCGCCGGGAACGCGATGGCCGCGGCGCTGGAGAGCGACGCGGTCTTCCGGCAGCGGATCGCGGGGAAGCTGCGCGAGGCCCAGCCGGAGCTGGCCGAGGCGCTGGAGAGCGGCACCCCGCCGGCCGCCGCCGATCCGCTCGACGTCGCCGCGGCCGCCTATGTGCTGCGCCCGGACGGCTGGGTGAAGCTGGTCGCGGCGGCCGGCGAGGAGGCGCAGCGGGCGCGCGACGAGCGGGCCGGTGCGGAGGCCGAGCGGGAGCTGGCCCGGCTGCGCGAGGAACTGGCCCAGGCGCGCGGCGAGGCCCGTACGGAGACCGAGCGGATCCGGGGCGATCTGGAGGCCGCCCGCCGGGAGAACGAGTCGCTGCGCCGCAAGCTGCGCAGCGCGCTCAGCGACGTCAAGCGCGGGGAGGCGGCGGTCCGCAAGGCCGAGGCCGCGCTGCTCGACGCGCGGGACCGGGCGGCGACGGAGAAGACCGCGGCGGACAGCGAGCTGCGCCGGCTCAAGGCCCGGATCGCCGAGGCCGAGGCCGCACTGGAGACCAGCCGGCGGGCCGCCCGCGAGGGGCGCAGCGTCGAGGACATGCGGCTGCGGCTGCTGCTGGACACGGTGCTGGACGCCGCCCAGGGGCTGCGCCGCGAGCTGGCCCTGCCGCCCGCCAGCGTCCATCCGGCCGACACCGTCGAGGCGGTCGCGCCGGGCCGGATGACGCCGAAGGACATCGCGACGCGTGCGCTGTCCGAGATGGACCCCGCCTTGCTGGACCAGCTTCTGGCGCTGCCCCAGGCGCATTTGGTGGTGGATGGCTACAACGTCACCAAAACCGGCTATCCGACCATGCCGCTCGACAAGCAGCGGCTGCGGCTGCTGGGCGGGCTCGCGGTGCTGGCGGCGCAGACCGGTGCGGAGATGACCTGTGTCTTCGACGGTGCGGAGCTGGCGGCGCCGGTGCTGCTCGCGCCACCTCGGGGCGTACGGGTCCTTTTCAGCAAACCGGGCGTAACGGCCGATGAGTTGATTCGTCAGCTGGTACGGGCCGAACCGCCCGGCCGACCGGTCGTGGTGGTCTCCACGGACCGCGAAGTGGCGGACGGCGTGGCCAAGGCCGGCGCCCGCCCGGTCGCATCGGCCTTGCTGCTCAAGCGACTTGCCCGTACGTGACGCCGGGCCGGGCATGCTTTCCGGCCGGAAGTAATTCGCTTGACCTGCCCGACCGCTCCGTATCTGAGCGTCAATTGGCGCTCACTGCCTGTGTGATGTTGGTAAAGGATGGGGCTGGTGGCGCAGTTTTTTCCCCTGAGGATTTGAAGCGATCACAGCTCGGTTACTAAGGTCAGGGCCCGAGCCTTCATTAAGGTGATCATCCACCCGGGATGAACAGTGAAGGTACCGCCGAGTCCGCAGCGTTCCCGCGGAGCCGGGGTTTCACCACCCCCCCACCCGGTAGGCGGCTGGAGGAAGAAGGAGCTCGCCCCCGTGGCGTCCCACCGTCGACCCAAGCAGCCGAGCCGTACTCGCGTCACCGTGCTCACCGCCACCGCCGCGGCGGCCGTCGCCCTGTCGTCCCAGGTCGCCCAGGCCGACCCCCACCAGTCGAAGAAGGACGTCAAGTCCGAGGTCGACAAGCTCTACAACGAGGCGGAGCAGGCCACCGAGAAGTACGACGGTGTCAAGGAGCAGCAGGACAAGCTCCAGAAGGAGGTCGACGACCTCCAGGACAAGGTCGCCCGTGGGCAGGGAGATCTGAACCAGCTCCGCAAGAGCGTGGGTGCGGTCGCCTCCGGCCAGTACCGCAGCGGGTCCATCGACCCCTCGGTCCAGCTGTTCCTCTCCGGCGATCCGGACAGTTACCTCGAAAAGGCCGCCACCCTCGACCAGTTGAGCGGCAAGCAGGCCGAGCAGCTCAAGGTCATCGCGGAGAAGCAGCGCCAGCTCGCCCAGGAGCGCGCCGAGGCCGCGGCCAAGATCAAGGACCTCGCCGACACCCGTAAGGCGCTCGGCGACAAGAAGGACGAGATCAAGGGCAAGCTCGCCAAGGCGCAGGCGCTGCTCAACTCCATGACCGCCAAGGAGCGGGCGGCCATGCAGGCCAAGGAGGACCGCGCCAACCGCAGCAACGAGCGGGTCAACCTCGGTGACGACGTGCCGGCTTCGCAGCGCGGTGCGGCCGCCCTCGCCGCCGCCCAGTCCAAGATAGGTTCGCCCTACGTCTGGGGCGCCACCGGCCCGTCGTCCTTCGACTGCTCCGGTCTGACCTCCTGGGCCTACGCGCAGGCCGGCCAGTCGCTGCCGCGCACCTCGCAGCAGCAGGCCAACGCCGGTACCCGGATCGCCTCGGAGAGCGCCCTCAAGCCCGGCGACCTGGTGCTCTTCTACGGCGACCTGCACCACATCGGCCTCTACGCCGGCAACGGCACGGTGCTGCACGCCCCGAAGCCCGGTGCTTCGGTGCGCTACGAGTCGATCAACAACATGCCGTTCCAGTTCGGCGTGCGGGTCTGAGCACGCACGGGGCCGCTGTTCACCGGTGTGACCAATGCGCCGGTGAACGGGTCTGAAAAGCCTCACAACCCTCTCAACCTGCCGCCCGAACGGGCGAATTGCGGCCTCCACGGCTGACCCGCCGCCCCGCCGGTGACCTGCACAGTCACCGGCGGGGCGGCTTTTTGCGTACGAAATGGGGTCTTTGGCCGGTGTGGACCGGCGCCGTTACTGTCTGCCCTCGCAGCATCCGGTCACCGACCGCCCTCCCGGGGCGGCAGGGGCTGCACAGGGGAAGGAGTGCGGCTCCCGTGGCGTCCCACCGCCGTATCCCGCAGCACGGCCCGGCCACCCTCGCCGGGGTCACCGTTCTGTCGGCCGCTCTGGCGACCGCGGCCGCCGCGCTGTCGGCACCGCCGGCGTCCGCCGACCCCGCCGCCCGTCCGGCCGCCGGCCGGGGCGCGGCCACCGCCCGGGTCGACGTCCTCTACGAGCAGGCGGAGCGGGCCACCGAGAAGTACGACGGCGCGGACGCCCGGACCAGGAAGCTGCGTGCCGAGGTGGCCGACCTCCAGGACCGCACCGCCCGCGCCCAGGAGCGGGTCAACCGGATGCGCGGCCGGCTCGGCGCGCTGGCCGCCGCCCAGTACCGCGCCGGCGGCATGGACCCGGCCCTGAAGCTGATGCTCTCCGAGCGCCCCGACAGCTACCTGGAGAAGGCCTCCGCGCTGGACCGGCTCGGCCGGCACCAGGCCGGCCGGCTGCACGAACTGCGGGCCGCCCAGCGCTCCCTGGAACAGCAGCGCCGGGAGACCGCCGCCAAGCTCGCCGAGCTGGAGGCGAGCCGCGAGCAGGTCGCCCGCCACAAGAAGGACGTCCAGCACAAGCTCGCCACCGCCCAGCGGCTGCTGAACGCGCTGCCGCGGGCGGACCGGGAGGCCTGGGAGCGGTCCGCCCGCAGCGAGGGGCGTGCCGGGGCGGTGCCCGACCCGGCCGGGTCGGTGCCGTCCTCCGGACGGGCCGCCGCGGCCGTCGCCGCGGTACGCGCCGCGGTCGGCTCCCCGTACGCCTGGGGGAGCGCCGGCCCCGGCGCCTTCGACTGCTCCGGACTCACCCAATGGGCCTACCACCGGGCCGGCGTCTCATTGCCCCGTACGTCACAGGCCCAGCGCGGCGCCGGACACCGGGTGCCGCTCGGCCGGATCCGGCCCGGGGACCTGGTCATCTACCGCTCGGACGCCAGCCACGTCGGGATGTACGTCGGCCACGGCCAGGTCGTGCACGCGCCCTATCCCGGCGCCCGGGTGCGCTACGACCCGGTCGGGATGATGCCGATCTCGGCGGTCACCCGGCCCTGAGCGCCGCTTCCTGCGTTTTTGCCCCGGCCGGGCCCGCTCTACGATCGTCCGCATGTCGGACCAGCGGGCGAAACGGCCGGTACGGGCCGGGGCGGCGGCCTGCGCCGCCCTGAGCGGCCTCGCGCTGCTCGCCCCGCTGGTCGGCTGCGCCCCCGGGCCCTCGTCGTCGGCCCGCTTCCCGGACGTCCAGCGGATGCTCGACAGCCGGGCGCACGCCGTCGAGCAGCGCGACGAGGCCGGCTTCCTGGCCGCCGTGGACCCGCGGGCCACCGCCTTCCGCGACCGCCAGCACGCCGTCTTCGGCAACCTCTCCGGCGTCCCGGTGACCGACTGGCACTACGACCTCGACGCCACCGACGCCTTCCCGCTGCCGCCCGGCGAAGGCGGTGAGCGGCTGGCCGCCAAGGTCCGGCTGCGCTACCGGCTCAAGGGCTACGACACCGCGCCGGTCAACGCCGTCCAGTACCTCACCCTTACCGAGCGGGACGGCCGCTGGCTGATCTCCTCGGACCGCGACGGCGCACCGGCCGGCCGCAGCGGCAACCGCCAGCTGTGGGACCAGGGGCCGGTACGGGTGGTCCGCGGCCGGCACAGCCTGGTGCTGGGCGGCGCCTCCCATTCGGCGCGGCTGCGGGACCTGGCGCGCCGGGTGGACCGGGCGGTGCCCGCGGTCTCCGACGCCTGGAAGGGCACGTGGTCCGAGAAGGTCGTGGTGGAGGCGCCGGACTCGGTCGAGCGGATGGCCCAGCTGATGGGCAGCGACGACCCGTCCGGCTACACCGGTATCGCGGCGGTCACCACCGGCGAGGCGGGCGTCACCACCAACGCGCCGGCGGACCGGGTGATCGTCAACCCCGACGCCTACGAGGAGCTCAACGACCTGGGGCGCAAGGTCGTCCTCACCCACGAGACCACCCATGTCGCCACCCGTACGGTCACCACGGCGAGCACCCCGCTGTGGTTGTCCGAGGGCTTCGCCGACTGGGTCGCCTACCGCGGGGTGCACCGCAAGCCCGCCACCGCCGCGCCCGAGCTGACCCGCGCGGTGCGGGCCGGCACACCGCCCGGCCGGCTCCCGACCGACGCCGACTTCGGCTTCCGGGCCGGCGCCGACCGGCTGGCGACCGCGTACGAGGGCAGCTGGCTGGCCTGCCGGATGATCGCCGAGAAGTGGGGCGAGGCCAAGCTGCTGGCGTTCTACAAGGCGGCGGGCCGGAGCGCGCCGCGCACCTCCGCGGCGACCGGGGACGCGCCGATCGAGGTGGCCACCGCCGGTCCCGCCTCGGCCCGTCCGGGGCCCCCGGCCGCCGGTGCCGGCCACCGCCCGGCGGCCGGCCGCACCGAGCTCACCGACCGGGCCCTGCGGACCCAACTGGGCGTCGGGCTGGGGGAGTTCACCCGGCAGTGGCGGGCTTATGTGAAGCGGCTGCTGGGGCGGTGACGGTGCGCGGCGCGGGTGCCCGGCGCAGGCCGGAGCCGCCGCGTCCGGTGCCCCGCCGGCCGGCGCCGGTGGCGGTCCACAGCCGGCGGCAGGCCAGCAGCGACGCGGCGACCAGCAGCCCGTTGCGCACCGCCAGCAGCGCGACGCCCCACGGGGCGCTCGCCACGACGTCGGCGAAGTGGACCGGGAACTCCAGCAGTGTGACGCCGGTGGCGAGCAGCACCAGCACCGCCGCCGGTGTCTGCCGGGTGCCGCGTACGGCCAGGCACACCGCGGCCAGTCCCACCAGCCACAGCAGGTACTGCGGGCTGATCACCCGGCTGGTGGTGGTGAACAGCAGGGTGGCGGTGAAGGCCGCGTCGGCGGGCGTCGCCCGGGTGAACCGGCGGGCCCGCGTCCGCCACAGCACCAGCCAGCCCAGCGCCGCCCCGCTCAGCATGACGGCGAGGGTGCTGGCGAGCGGGACGCCGGGCCCGAGGAACTCCACCGAGCCGTAGTGCAGCAGCACCTGGCCGTCCCAGCCGTAATGGCGGGCGAGGTGGAAGACCAGCCCGCCGAGCGACTCGACCTCCGTACCGCGGTCGCGCTGGAAGGTCAGGAACGCCAGGGCGCCCGGTGCGGCGGTCACGGAGAGCAGGGTGAGTCCCGCCACGGTGCCGGCCGTGCTGCGCCACAGGACCCGCGCCCGGCGGCCGCGCAGCGCCTCCCCGGTCAGCAGCAGCGCCGGCCACACCTTCAGCAGCGTCCCGAACGCGATCAGCGCGCCCGCCACCCGGGGCCGGCGGGCGGCGGTGAGCAGCGCCGCGACCGCGACCGCGGTGACCATCAGGTCGTAGCGGGCGTACCCGGTCGGGCCGAGCAGGGCGACGCCCGCGATCCACACCCAGGCCCCGGCCGCCCGGTGGCCGGGCCGTCGCCCGGCCCGCAGGAACAGCGCCAGCGTCGCCGCGTCCGCGAGCAGGACCAGCACGAAGAACGCCGGGGCGTAGCCGAGGAACGGCAGCAGGCCGGGGGAGAGCACCGCCAGCGCGGCGGCCGGCGGGTACTGCCAGGTCACGTCGTCCAGCGGGAAGGCGCCGGTCCTCAGCACCTCGGCCCAGCCGTGGTAGATCGCCGAGACGTCGGTGGTGACGTCCGGCCCCGGCAGCACCAGCACCTTCAGCACGCAGAGCAGCAGCACGGCCCGGGTCACCGCCCAGGCCGCGACCGCGAGCCATCTCCCGCGCGCCCCGCCGGCGCCGTCCATCGCCACCTCCGCCTGTCCGCCGTCCTCTGCATCATGCCGTCGGCGGCCGGTCACGGGGCGTCGCCGCGGTACGGGCGTGGCGGGCCTCCCGGCCACCGTGCGCCGGTCGGCGGGTAGCCTCGGGCCTCGTGCACAAGACCCTGATCGTCACGAACGACTTCCCGCCCCGGCCCGGCGGCATCCAGGCCTTCCTGCACAGCATGGCGCTGCGGCTGGACCCCACCCAGGTGGTCGTCTACGCCTCGACCTGGAAGCGGAGCGCGGAGGGGATCGCGGCCACCGCCGCGTTCGACGCCGACCAGCCGTTCCCGGTGGTCCGGGACCGTACGACGATGCTGCTGCCCACCCCGAGGGTGACCCGGCGGGCCGTCGGCCTGCTGCGCGAACACGGCTGTTCCTCCGTCTGGTTCGGTGCCGCGGCACCGCTCGGCCTGATGGCGCCCGCGCTCCGAGAGGCCGGCGCGCGGCGGATCGTGGCGACCACGCACGGCCACGAGGCGGGCTGGGCGCAGCTGCCGGCCGCCCGGCAGCTGCTGCGGCGGATCGGTGAGGGCACCGACACCCTCACCTACCTCGGCGAGTACACCCGCTCCCGGATCGCCGCCGCGCTGACCCCGGCGGCCGCCTCCCGGATGGTCCAACTCCCGCCCGGCGTCGACGAGAAGACCTTCCACCCCGGCTCGGGCGGCGACGCGGTGCGCGCCCGGCTCGGCCTGGCCGACCGCCCGGTCGTGGTCTGCGTCTCCCGTCTGGTGCCCCGCAAGGGCCAGGACACGCTCATCGAGGCGATGCCGGCGGTCCTCGCCGCCGTCCCGGACGCCGTCCTGCTGATCGTCGGCGGCGGCCCGTACGAGAAGGACCTGCGCGCGCTGGCACGGGACAAGGGCGTGGCGGAATCCGTGCGCTTCACCGGTGCGGTGCCGTGGGAGGAGCTGCCGGCCCACTTCGGCGCCGGTGACGTCTTCGCGATGCCCTGCCGCACCCGCCGCGGCGGCCTCGACGTCGAGGGGCTGGGCATCGTCTACCTGGAGGCCTCGGCCACCGGGCTGCCCGTGGTGGCGGGCGACTCCGGCGGTGCGCCGGACGCGGTGCTGGACGGCGAGACCGGCTGGGTGGTCCCCGGCGGCTCCCCGACCCCCACCGCCGAACGCCTGGTCACCCTCCTGACGCACCCCGCCCTGCGCCGCACCATGGGCGAGCGCGGGCGCGCCTGGGTGGAGGAGAAGTGGCGCTGGGACCTGCTCGCGGAACGGCTCAAGGAACTGCTGTAGCCGGGGCCGCAGGGGCGCCGCTACGCGAACCGCCGCCGGGGCACACAGCCCCGGCGGCGGATTCCGGCCATGATCCTCAGGGATCTCGTCATCCCCGGTAGATCGCCTCGATCTCCTCCGCGAAGTCCTTGGCGACCACGTTCCGCTTCAGCTTCAGCGACGGCGTGACGTGGCCCGACTCCTCGGTGAACTGGGTCGGCAGGATGCGGAACTTGCGCACCGACTCGGCCTGCGAGACGGCCGCGTTCCCGTCGTCGACGGCCCGCTGGACCGCGGCGAGCAGCTCCGGGTCGCCGGCCAGCTCGGCCGGGGTGCTGCCGGCCGGGTGGCCGTGCTCCTCGGCCCAGCGCGGCAGGAACTCCTCGTCGAGGGTGACCAGCGCGCCGATGAACGGGCGGCCGTCGCCGACGACCATGCACTCGGCGATCAGGGCGTGCGCCCGGATGCGGTCCTCGATGACGGCCGGCGCGACGTTCTTGCCGCCCGCGGTGACCAGGATTTCCTTCTTGCGGCCGGTGATGGCCAGATAGCCGTCCTCGTCGAGGGTGCCGAGGTCGCCGGTGTGGAACCAGCCGTCGGACAGCGCCTCTTCGGTGGCCGTGGGGTTGTTCCAGTACTCGGTGAAGAGGTGCTCACCGTGCAGCAGGACCTCGCCGTCGTCGGCGATCCGGACCACCGAGCCGGGCAGCGGCTGGCCGACGGTGCCGATCTTCTGGCGGTCCCAGGGGTTGAACGCGGTGGCCGCACACGACTCCGTCAGGCCGTAGCCCTCCAGGGCGGTGAAGCCGATGCCGCGGTAGAAGTGGCCCAGCCGGTCGCCGAGCGGCGCGCCGCCGGAGATCGCGTGGGTGGCCCGGCCGCCGAGCACGGCGCGCAGCTTGCCGTAGACCAGCCGGTCGAAGACCTTGTACTTGAGCTTCAGGCCGAGCGGCGGGCCGTCGGGGGTGTCCAGCGCCCGGCTGTACGCGATCGCGGTGTCCGCCGCCTTGTCGAAGATCTTGCCCTTGCCGTCGGCCTGCGCCTTGGCCCGCGCCGAGTTGTAGACCTTCTCGAAGACCCGGGGCACGCCCAGGACCAGCGTCGGCCGGAAGGACGCGAGGTCCTCGGTGAGGTTCTTGATGTCGGGGGCGTGGCCCAGCTTGATCGGGGCCATCACGGAGGCGACCTGTACCAGGCGCCCGAAGACATGGGCGATGGGCAGGAAGAGCAGGACCGAGGAGTCACCGGTGCGGAAGAGCGGGCGCAGCCGCTCGACGACGTTGCCGCACTCGGCGAAGAAGCTGCGGTGGCTGAGCACACAGCCCTTGGGGCGGCCGGTGGTCCCGGAGGTGTAGACGATGGTGGCGGGCGCGTCCGCGTCGGCGAGGGCGCTGCGGGCGTCCACCTCGTCGTCGGTGAGCCCGGCGCCGGCGGCCCGCAGGCGGGCGATCGCGTCCCGCTCGATCTGCCAGATGTTCTCCAGCTCGGGCAGCCGGTCGCGGACCGATTCGACGGTCGCCTCGTGGCCGGGCGTCTCCACCAGACAGGCCACCGCACCCGAGTCGCCGAGGATCCACTGGATCTGCTCGGCGGAACTGGTCTCGTACACGGGCACGGTGATCGCGCCGGCGCTCCAGATGGCGAAGTCCAGCAGCGTCCACTCGTAACGGGTGCGCGACATCAGCCCCACCCGGTCGCCGGGCCGGATGCCGGAAGCCATCAGGCCCTTGGCGGCGGCACGGACCTCGGCGAGGAAGGTGGCGGCGGTGACGTCCTGCCACACACCGTTCACCTTGCGCCCCATGACGGCAACATCCGGGTGCTGCGCGGCATTTCGGCGGATGAGATCCGTCAGATTGCCGTCCGCGGGGACCTCGTACAGGGCCGGAAGGCTGAACTCGCGCAAGACTGCTGCTCCTCAAAAGCGCCGGCGCCACGACGCTGTGTGCACACCGGCGGCGGTCCATGATCATGCTGGGGGATTGGACTGCCCGGACGTTACCCACCGGTATTGCTTTTGGGATAGGGGGTCGCGACCAGATGTTTGATGCGTCACACGCTTGCGGACACGCCATGGGGACTGTTCCGCGCAGACTAGACCAGCGGGTCGGTGACCCGAAAGTAACCGCCGCCCGGTGAACCGGTGGGGGTCCCTCCCCCTCGCTCCGCGGGCGATCTAGGGTGACGCCATGCGCGTGCATGTGGTCAGTGACGTACACGGCAACAGCCGGGACCTGGCGGTGGCCGGGGACGGTGCCGATGCCCTGGTCTGCCTCGGCGACCTGGTGCTCTTCCTGGATTACGCCGACCATTCGCGCGGCATCTTCCCCGACCTCTTCGGCGTCGCGCACGCCGACGCCCTCGTCGAACTGCGCACCGCCCGCCGCTTCGAGGAGGCCCGCGAACTGGGCCGCCGGCTCTGGGCCGAACTCGACGCGTCGGGCCGCAGCCGCGAGGCGGTCATCGAGGGCGCGGTCCGCAAGCAGTACGCCGAACTCTTCGCGGCCTTCCCGACCCCCACGTACGCCACCTACGGCAACGTCGACATGCCGCGACTGTGGCCCGAATACGCCGGACCCGGCACCACCGTCCTTGACGGACAGCGGGTGGAGATCGGCGGCCGGGTCTTCGGCTTCGTCGGCGGTGGACTGACCACCCCCATGCGGACGCCGTTCGAGATCAGCGACGAGGAGTTCGCCGCCAAGATCGAGGCGGTGGGCGAGGTCGACGTGCTGTGCACCCACATCCCGCCGGACGTCCCCGAGCTCTGCTACGACACCGTCGCCCGCCGCTTCGAGCGCGGCAGCGGCGCGCTGCTGGACGCCATCCGCACCACCCGCCCCCGCTACTCCCTCTTCGGCCACGTCCACCAGCCGCTGGCCCGCCGGATGCGCATCGGCCGCACCGAATGCGTCAATGTCGGCCATTTCAATGCGACCGGTACGCCCTATGTCCTGACCTGGTGAGCCCGGCGGCGGCCGGCTGCGTCCGCTCCCGTTTCCCCGCGCGGTAGCCTTCAGCAGCAGAGACAGCACCTTGCGGACACCGCGTGAGCGTCGGCGGACCGGCATGAATCGGCATGGAGGAGTCACGGCGATGGCCGAACACACCAGCTCTAGCATCACGATCGAGGCGGCGCCCGCCGAAGTGATGGGAGTGATCGCCGACTTTGACCGCTACCCGGAGTGGACCGGAGAGGTCAAGGAGGCGGAGGTGCTCGCCACGGACGACCAGGGCCGCGCGGTGGAGGTCCGCCTGCTGCTCGACGCCGGCGCGATCAAGGACGACCACACCCTCGCCTACACCTGGACCGGCGCCGACGAGGTCGGCTGGTCCCTGGTCAAGTCCCAGATGCTGCGCGCCCTGGACGGTTCCTACCGCCTCGCCGCGCTGAAGGGCGGCGCCGCCACCGAGGTCACGTACCAGCTCACCGTCGACGTCAAGATCCCGATGCTCGGCATGATCAAGCGCAAGGCCGAGAAGGTCATCATCGAGCGCGCCCTGGAAGGGCTGAAGCGGCGGGTCGAGAGCCGCCCCGACGCCGACCCGGCGCCCGCCGACGAGGCCGCGCCCACCGACGAGGCCAAGAAGCTCTGAGCGTGCGCACCGTCCTCGTCACCGGCCCCGGCGGCGCGGGCCGCACCACGCTCGCCGCCGCGACCGCCCTGGCCGGCGCCCGGCAAGGCGCCCGGGCCCTGCTGCTCACCACCGAGAGCGGCGCCTGCGAAACGGTGCTGGGCACCCCCCTCGGCGCCGAGCGGCCCACCGCGATAGCGCCCGGTCTGCACGCCCGGCGCATCGACCCCGGCGACCGCTTCCGCCGGGAATTCCTCGCCTTCCAGGAGCGCGCCGGTGCCGCCCTCGACCTGCTGGGCGCCGCGCCCCTCGACGAGGACGAACTGACCGAACTCCCCGGCGCCGAGGACTTCGCCCTGCTCCAGGCGCTGCGCACCGAACACGCCTCGGACGACTGGGACCTGGTCGTCGTCGACATGCCCTCGGCGGCCGAAACGATCCGGCTGCTGGCGCTCCCCGCCCAGGTCCGCCGCTACCTCCGCCGGCTGCTGCCGCCCGAGCGCCAGGCCGCCCGCGCGCTGCGCCCGGTCCTCGCCCAGCTCGCCGGCGTCCCGATGCCGGCGCAGAAGCTGTACGACGCCGCCGGCCGCTGGGAGACCGAACTCGCCGCCGTCCAGCAGGCGATCGACGACCCCGGCACCTCCGTCCGCCTGGTCACCGAGGCCGGCCCGGTCGCCGCCGCCAACCTGCGCTCCATCCGCGCCGGCCTGGCCCTGCACGGCCGCCGCACCGACGGCGTGGTCGTCAACCGGCTGCTGCCCACCGGCTCCGCCGACCCCTTCCTCGCCGCGCTCTCCGGCAGTCAGCAGACCGCCCTCAAGGCGCTCCGCGAGGAGTTCCCCGACGTCCCCGTCCACGAGGTGCCGCACCTCGGCCGCGACCCCCAGGGCGTCGCGGAGCTCGACGAGTTGATCGGCGGACCGGACGGCGGGATCGGCATCCCGGCCCCCGCGGCGGCGGACCGCCGCGACCCCTGGACCGTCGAGGACCGGCTCGCCACCGACGGCATCCTGGTCTGGCGGGTGCCGCTGCCCGGTGCCGAGCGCCGGGGCCTCGGCCTGGTGCGGCGCGGCGACGAAATCGTGGTGACGGTCGGCCGCTTCCGCCGGATCCGCACCCTGCCCTCCGCGCTGCGCCGCTGCTCCGTCTCGGGCGCCGGCCTCCGCGACGGCGTACTGGAGATCCGCTTCACCCCGGATCCCGACCTGTGGCCCAAGAGCGACTGAACGCGGTACCACCGTTCGGGTAACGTCGGGGGTGGGCCAGGAGCCCGCCCCCGCGTGCGCCCGTCCCGACTCGCCGTACCGCCCCGCCGCAGCAGTCCACGGAGTTCATCATGAGCGATGCCACCGAGCGCCCAGCCGACCGCGCGGCCGGGCCCGACGCCGACGCCTGGGAGGCCGCCTGCGCCGAGGACCTCGCCGCGGAGAAGGCCCGCCGCCGGACCGAGTACGGCCCCCAGCCGGGCAGCGCCGCCGAGGAACTGCGCAAGCTCGCCGAGGCGGTCACCGACAAGCTCGCCGGCATCCAGCTGCCCGGCGCGCTCGGCGGGCTGGCCGCGCAGAGCGCCGTGAGCCAGCTCTTCAAGCAGGCCCGGGCCGCCGTCGAACCGGTCATCGAGCGCAACCCCGACGTCTTCGACCACCTCGCCGCGGCCGGCTCCGAAATCGTCGCCGCCTACCGCTCCGCCGTCGAGCGCAGCGAGCGCCGCTGGACCCGCGACGACGTCACCGACCGGCCCGGCACCGGCCGCGCCGACGACCCGCGGGACGACGACGGTCCCACCGGCACCGAGCGAATCGATCTCGACTGACCCGGGCTCCGGTACGGTGGGTCCCGGCGGGGTTCGAGCGAAAAACTGAGGGACACATGGGACTCACCATCGGCGTCGACATCGGCGGCACGAAGATCGCGGCCGGCGTGGTCGACGAAGAGGGTTCGATCCTTGAGACGTGCAAGGTACCGACCCCGCAGGCCACCGATGCCCTGACCGAGGCCATCGCGGACGCGGTCCGCACGGTAGGTGCCGGGCACCACATCGAGGCGGTGGGGATCGGGGCCGCGGGCTACGTCGACGAGAAGCGCGCCACGGTCCTGTTCGCACCGAACATCGACTGGCGCCACGAACCGCTCAAGGACAAGGTCGAACAGCGCGTCGGCCTCCCCGTCGTCGTCGAGAACGACGCCAACGCCGCCGCCTGGGGCGAGTACCGCTTCGGTGCCGGCCAGGGCCACAGCGACGTCATCTGCATCACGCTCGGCACGGGCCTCGGCGGCGGCATCATCATCGGCAACAAGCTGCGCCGCGGCCGCTTCGGCGTCGCCGCGGAGTTCGGCCACATCCGGGTCGTGCCGGACGGCCTGCTGTGCGGCTGCGGCAGCCAGGGCTGCTGGGAGCAGTACGCCTCCGGCCGCGCCCTGCTGCGCTACGCCAAGCAGCGCGCCTTCGCCACCCCCGAGAACGCCACGGTGCTGCTCTCGCTCGGCGACGGCACCCCCGACGGCATCCAGGGCAAGCACATCAGCGCCGCCGCCCGTCAGGGTGACAAGGTCGCCATCGACTCGTTCCGCGAACTGGCCCGCTGGGCCGGTGCCGGCCTCGCCGACCTGGCCTCGCTGTTCGACCCGTCGGCCTTCATCGTCGGCGGCGGGGTCTCGGACGAGGGCGAACTGGTCCTCGAACCGATCCGCAAGTCGTTCCGCCGCTGGCTGGTCGGCAACCAGTACCGGCCGCACGCCCAGGTCCTCGCCGCCCAGCTCGGCGGCAAGGCCGGACTGGTCGGCGCGGCCGACCTGGCGCGCCAGGGCTGACCCGCGGTGGTGGCCGAGCACCCCGGACTCCCGGCGTCCGGCACCGAGGAGGACGCCGTACGGGTCCGCGTGCTCAGCTACAACATCCGCTCGATGCGCGACGACCGGGCGGCGCTGGCCAGGGTCATCCGGGCCTGCGCCCCCGATCTCGTGCTGATCCAGGAGGCGCCGCGGTTCTTCCGCTGGCGCAAGGCCGCCGAGCGGCTGGCCCGCTCGGCCGGCCTGGTCTATGTCACCGGCGGCGGGACGACCGCGGGCCCGATGATCCTCTCCACGCTCCGCGCCCACGTGGAACGCACCGAGGACGTCCTGCTGCCCCGCACCCCCGGCCTGCACCAGCGCGGTCTCGCCACCGCCGTGGTGCGGATCGGCGGGGCCCGGCTCGGCGTCGTCAGCGCTCACCTCAGCCTCGCCGACCGGGAGCGGTACGAGCAGGCCGGGCTGCTGCTGGAGCGGCTGGCCGCCCTCGGCACACGGCACGCGGTCGTCGGCGGGGATCTCAACGACCGGCCGGAGGGCCGCAGCTTCCGGCGGCTGGCGGACCGGCTCACGGACGCCTGGGCGGCCGAGCCGTGGGGCGGGGAGTTCACCTCCACGCCCCACGAGCCGGTGCAGCGCATCGACGCCGTCCTCACCACGGACGGCGTCGAGGTGCTGGGTTGCGGGGTGCCGCACGGGCTCCCCGGCGTACGCGAGGCCGACCTGCTGGCGGCCTCGGATCACCTGCCGGTGCTGGCCGCGCTGCGGGTGCCGGCCGGGGACTGACTCAGACCACCGCGCCGCCGCCCGGCAGCTGGTCGTCGTCCTCGTCGTCGTGCTTCATCCGGGCCACGAGCGTGGCGAAGCCGCCGAGGAAGCCGCCGATGCCCAGGACCGTGCTCCACCACGTCACCGGCTGCTGGAAGATCACCAGGGCGATCAGCAGCAGCGGGCCGCCGAGCACCGCGATCCAGGCGAACTTGCTGGTGACGTCGGCCTTCGGCAGCGGCGGCGGCTCGGGTGGGGTGAAGTGGCCCTCGTCGGTCTCGTCGAAGTCGTCGTCGGACGGTTCGGCGGCGGCCCAGTCCCGCGGGCCGACGCCCGGTGCGTAGACCACGAAGCTGCCCGGGCGGTCGGTGCCGGCCTTCCCCGGGTCCCCGGGCCCGCCCTTGTGGTCCTTGGCCCCGCCGCCCTCGTCGGGCCCCTTGGCGGGCGCGTCGTCGTCCGCCGGGAACGACGGCTGCTCGCCGTAGCCCGCGACGATCTCCGCCCAGGCGGCTTCCTCGTCGAGCGGGTCCCGGGGGTCGCGGGGGCTACGCTCCGCCACTGGCCGCCGTCCCCTCCGGGGCCGCGTCCACGGCGTCCGCCCCCGCTTGCGGGGCCAGCCGGGAGATGAAGGCGAAGGTGTCCTCGAAGATCTTCTCCGCGTCGTGGTCGAGCGGGGCGACGTGGTAGCTGCGCTCCAGCAGGGTCTGCCGGACGTCCGTCGAGGAGACCCGGGCGAGGATCCGCTCGGAATCCACCGGCGGGACGATGTGGTCCTGCGGGCTGGTCATCACCAGCAACGGCTGGGTGACGGCCGGGAGTTCGGAGTCCACCTGCTGGAAGAACCGGCGCAGGGAGTACGCGGCGTGCAGCGGCACCCGGGTGTAGGCCAGCTCCTCGGCGCCGGGCTTGGCGATGTCGTTGGACACGCCCTTGGTCGTGCGGACGAGATGGCGCAGCACCGGAAGCAGCGGCGCCGCGGCATCATGGACCTTGTTGGCCGGGTTGACCACGACCACCCCGCTGACCGCGGCGCCGTGTTTGGCGGCCAGCCGGAGTGCCAGCGCGCCGCCCATCGACAGGCCGCAGACGAAGACCTGGGAGCAGCGCTCGGTCAGCGCCCGCAGTTCGCGGTCGACCTCGGCGTACCAGTCCTGCCAGGTCGTGATCTGCAGGTCCTGCCAGCGGGTGCCGTGACCGGGCAGCAGCGGAAGGGAGACGGTCAGCCCCCGGTCGGCCAGATGTTCGGCCCAGGGGCGCAGGGACTGGGGGGAGCCGGTGAAGCCGTGGCACACAAGGACGCCGACCTCTCCGCCGTCGCGGCGGAACGGCTCGGCTCCGGGAAGGAGCGGCACCGGGGGACTCCGTTCGATGAGGGGACCTGGCGAGTTACCTCAGGGTACGCAAAGTGACGGCGGGCGGATAGGTCCGACGGCGCGTGCGGCCCGGCCGGTCCGCCGGTACTCCCTCATCTCCGCCCGACGGCGCCCGCGGGCCCCACAGGCGTCCCGCAAGCGGGCGTGCACCAGCTGCCGGAGCCCTTGAACGCCCGGCCGGGACGAGCGTGCCACCCGGGCAGGTTAAGGTCTTTGCGTCACACACAGGAGGCAGTCGGTTGATCTACGGCGCAATGAAGTTTTCCCTCGGCGGGTCGCTGAAGCTTGCCTTCAGGCCCTGGGTGGAAGGCATCGAGAACGTTCCCGCCGAGGGTCCGGCGATCCTCGCGAGCAACCACCTGTCCTTCTCGGACTCGTTCTTCCTGCCCGCGGTGCTCGACCGCAAGGTCACCTTCATCGCGAAGTCGGAGTACTTCACCTCCCCGGGCGTCAAGGGCAAGCTGACCGCCGCGTTCTTCAAGGGCGTGGGCCAGCTGCCGGTGGACCGCTCGGGCGCCCGCGGCGCGGGCGAGGCGGCGATCAAGAGCGGCATAGAGGTCCTCAAGCGCGGTGAGCTGTTCGGCATCTACCCGGAGGGCACCCGCTCCCCGGACGGCCGGCTCTACCGCGGCAAGCCGGGCGGCCTGGCCCGGGTGGCGCTGGCCACCGGCGCGCCGGTCATCCCCGTGGCGATGATCGACACCGAGAAGGTGCAGCCTCCGGGCAAGGTCGTGCCGAAGATGATCCGGCCGGGGATCCGCATCGGCAAGCCGCTGGACTTCACCCGCTACCAGGGCATGGAGGGCGACCGCTTCATCCTGCGGTCGGTCACCGACCAGGTCATGTACGAGATCATGAAGCTCTCCGGCCAGGAGTACGTGGACATCTACGCGACCGCCGCCAAGCGGCAGATCGCGGACGCGGCGAAGGCCGCGGAGGCGAAGAAGAAGGCCGAGGCGGAGCAGGCCAAGAAGGCCGCCGCCGAATAGGCCGACAAAGACGGGCAGGGCCGAGGCCGGGCGCGGGTGCGTCCGGTGAGGGGTGGGGGCCGGCAATGACGGATGCGGACATACGGACGGTGACCGGCGGCATGGCCGCCGCCCGGCGCCACGGCAAGCGCCCCCCGAGGGTGCTGCGGATGTCCGTCGAGCTGCCGCTGTGGCGTGCGCTCACCGGCTACCGGATCCTCACCCTCCTCTACGTCCTGGTCCTGGTGGCGATGTCGTACCGCAAGTACGAACACCCGCTGGGCGCCGCCGCCTACATGGGCGCGCTCACCCTCTGGATGGCGCTGACCTGGCGGCGGACGACCTCGCCGGAGCGCTGCACCCGCCGGTTCCTCGTCGGCGACCTGAGCTTCGCGGTGGGCGGCATCCTGCTCACGACGCTGGTCGACAGCCACGCGCGCATCATGGGCGGCTCGCCCACGCTGCCCTCCATCTGGGCGGCCGGCGCCGTCCTCGGCTTCGCGATCAAGGGCGGCTGGCGCTGGGCCGCGGTGGCCTCCAGCGTGGTGGCGGCCGCCAACCTCGTCGAACGCGAGGTGCTGGCCCGCGACACCATCCACAACGTGATCCTGGTGTGGGTGGCCAGCGTCGGCATCGGTTACGTCGTCGAGGTCGCCCGGGCCAGTGAGCGCACCCTCGCCCGGGCCCTGCAGGTCGAGGCCGCCACCCGCGAACGGGAGCGGCTGGCCCGCGACATCCACGACAGCGTGCTGCAGGTCCTGGCGATGGTGCAGCGGCGCGGTGCCGCGATCGGCGGCGAGGCGGCGGAGCTGGGCCGGATGGCCGGCGAGCAGGAGGTCGCGCTGCGCACCCTGGTCTCCGGCGGCCCGGTGTCGCGGCCCGCCGCCCCGGCCCCGGCGCCGACGCCGGCCGCGGTGCCCGTGCCGCCCCCGCCGCCGGCCGCCGGCGGGCCCTGTGACGTCCGGGCGCTGCTCGCGCCGTACGCGGGGGCCGGGGTGACCTTCTCCGAGCCGGGCGCCCCGGTCGAGCTGCCGGCCGCCGCGGCGGCGGAGCTCGCGGCCGCTGTCAGTGCCGCGTTGGACAATGTGCGGGTCCATGCGGGGGACGGCGCCCAGGCATGGATCCTGGTGGAGGACGAACCGCACGCGGTGATCGTGACGGTCCGCGACGACGGCCCGGGCATCCCCGAGGGCCGCCTCGCGGACGCCGAGCGCGAGGGCCGCCTGGGGGTGGCCCTGTCGATCCGCGGCCGGCTGCGGGACCTCGGCGGCACCGCGGAATGGGTCTCGGTCCCCGGCCAGGGCACGGAAGTGGAGTTGACGGTCCCCAAGGGCGCGGCGCCCGAGGGCGGAAGGCGGGGGAAGACCCGGGCATGACGGAGCAGACGGGCCTGAAGGTGATGGTGGTCGACGACCACCCGATGTGGCGCGACGCGGTCGCGCGGGACCTGGCCGAGGCCGGGTTCGAGGTCGTGGCGACGGCCGGTGACGGCCTCCAGGCGGTCCGCCGCGCGCAGGCCGCCTCGCCCGACGTACTGGTGCTGGACCTCAATCTGCCGGGCCTGCCCGGCGTACGGGTCTGCAAGGAGCTGGTCGGCGCCAATCCGGCGCTGCGGGTGCTGGTGCTGTCGGCGAGCGGTGAGCACGCCGATGTGCTGGAGGCGGTCAAGTCCGGTGCGACCGGCTATCTGCTGAAGTCGGCGAGCACCGAGGAGCTGCTGGACGCGGTGCGGCGCACGGCCGCCGGGGACGCGGTCTTCACCCCGGGCCTCGCGGGCCTGGTCCTCGGCGAGTACCGCCGGCTGGCCACGGAGCCGGCCCCGGCGACCGCGGACGAGCCGGGCGCCCCGCGGCTGACGGAGCGGGAGACCGAGGTGCTGCGCCTGGTCGCCAAGGGCCTCTCGTACAAGCAGATCGCCGAGCGGCTGGTCATCTCGCACCGCACGGTGCAGAACCACGTCCAGAACACCCTCGGCAAGCTGCAGTTGCACAACCGCGTCGAGCTGGTGCGGTACGCGATAGAGCGCGGCCTCGACGAGGGCTGAGCCGTGCCCGGGCCGGCTCCCCGGAGGGGGCGACCGCGGCCGGGCATGATCGATCCGCTCGTACGGGTGAAGACGGGGTGTCAACTCCCCCAAAAATCACCGGAATCGCCGCTTCCGACATCCCGGAGTGACCCAGATCACCATTAGCGTGACCGGCGTCAGCTCAACCACGGCCGTGCGCGGCCACTGACGGGATGTAGGTGATTGCAGCGATGCGGGTCGGAGTACTGACCGGCGGCGGCGACTGCCCCGGACTGAACGCGGTGATCAGGGCAATCGTCCGCAAGGGCACCCAGGAATACGGCTACGACTTCCTCGGCTTCCGGGACGGCTGGCGCGGGCCGCTGGAGAACGACACGGTGCCGCTGGACATCCCGGCGGTGCGCGGCATCCTGCCCCGCGGCGGCACGATCCTCGGCTCCTCGCGAACCAACCCCTTGAAGGCGGAGGACGGCGTCCGCCGGATCAAGGAGACCCTCGCCAAGCAGGAGGTCGAGGCGCTGATCGCGATCGGCGGCGAGGACACCCTGGGCGTGGCGACCCGGCTGTCCGGCGGGTTCGGCGTCCCCTGCGTCGGCGTCCCCAAGACCATCGACAACGACCTCTCGGCCACGGACTACACCTTCGGCTTCGACACCGCCGTGGGCGTCGCCACCGAGGCCATCGACCGGCTGCACACCACCGCCGAATCGCACATGCGGGTCCTGGTCGTCGAGGTCATGGGCCGGCACGCCGGCTGGATCGCGCTGCACTCCGGCCTCGCCGGCGGCGCCAACGTCATCCTCATCCCCGAGCAGCGCTTCGACGTCGACCAGGTCTGCGGGTGGATCCAGTCCCGCTTCAAGGTCCGCTACGCCCCGATCGTGGTGGTCGCCGAGGGTGCGATGCCCAAGGGCGGCCAGATGGTGCTCAAGGACGACTCCAAGGACTCCTTCGGCCACGTCCGGCTCTCCGGCGTGGGGGAGTGGCTGGCCAAGGAGATCGAGTCGCGCACCGGCAAGGAGGCCCGGACCACCGTCCTCGGCCACACCCAGCGCGGCGGTACGCCCAGCGCCTTCGACCGCTGGCTGGCCACCCGCTTCGGGCTGCACGCCATCGAGGCGGTGCACGACGGCGACTTCGGCACGATGGTCGCGCTGCGCGGCACCGACATCGTCCGGGTGCCGATCTCCGAGGCGACCGCCAAGCTCAAGACCGTCGACCCGGCGCTCTACGCCGAGGCCGGGGTGTTCTTCGGCTGACCAGGGGTGCCGCCCCCTCCGGGCGGCACCGCCGGGCGAGGGGCCGTATATTCGCCATACACGACATATCCGGCCCATTGCTCCTGGTGAGCACGTACCGGCGGGAGGGAACGTGGAGATCGTCGCCTTCGGAGTGCAGACGGACGAGCGGCCGTTCCTGGAGCGCGCCTTCGCCGGCCGCCACCAGGTGCGCAGCCTGGCCGTCGTCCTCAACCGCGACACCGCCCCGATCGCCCACGGCTACGAGGTCGTCAGCTCCGACGTCAACGCCGACCTCGGCGCGGACGTGCTGCAGACCCTCGCGGCCGGCGGCACGAAGATGGTCGCCCAGCGCTCCACCGGCTTCAACAACATCGATCTGGAGGCCGCGGCCGATCTCGGGATGAGCATCGGCCGGGTCTCCCACTACTCCCCGTACGCGGTGGCGGAATTCGCCTGGGCGCTCGCGCTGGCCGTCGACCGCAAGATCGTGCGGGCCGCCCGGCGCACCCGCAACTTCGACTTCCGGCTGGACGGCCTGATGGGCCGCGATCTGCGCGGCCGCACCGCCGGTGTGCTCGGCACCGGCCGGATCGGCGAGGCGTTCACCCGGATCGCCCACGGCTTCGGCATGGACCTGCTGGGCTGGGACCTCGTCGAGAACCCCCGCTGCGCCGCACTGGGCATGAAGTACGTCCCCCGCGAGCGGCTGTTCGCCGAGGCCGACCTGGTCACCCTGCACCTCCCGCTGACGGACGACACCCGGCACCTCGTCGACGCCGCCGCGCTGGCCGCCATGAAGGACGACGCCATCCTGGTCAACACCAGCCGCGGCGGTCTGGTCGACACCGCGGCGCTGGTCCGCGCGCTCAAGGCCGGCCGGCTCAGCGGCGTCGCGCTGGACGTCTACGAGGAGGAGTCCGGGCTCTTCTACCACGACCGGTCCCTGGACGTCATCGACGACGACACCCTCGCCCGCCTGATGACCTTCGCGAACGTGCTGGTCACCTCGCACCAGGCGTACTTCACCGACGATGCGGTGGGCCAGATCACCCAGGCCACCGTGGCCAACGTCGAGGACTACCTCGCCCACCGCACCAACGAGAACATGCTGGTCACACGAGGACAGCTGCCAGCAGCTGCGCGGTGACCGCGGCCCCGTCCAGGGTCAGTACCGACTCCGGGTGGAACTGCACCCCCGCGAAGCCCGGGCCGCGCAGCGCATGCACCTCACCGGACTCCGCGTCCCGGCTCAACTCCACGCGGTGCATGGCCAGTTCGGCCTCCGTACGGTCGTCGCAGCGGGCCGTGAAGGTGTTGTAGAAGCCGACCGTCTCGGGGCGCCCGAAGAAGTCGATCCGCTCCTGCGCCCCCTGGAAGGGCACCTCCTTGCGGACGATCTCCAACCCCAGCTCCGCGGCGAGCAGTTCGTGACCCAAGCACACTCCCAGCAGGCCGTGCTTGTGGTGGGCGACCAGGTCCGCGGTCAGCGACCGCAGGAAGCGCATCTTGGGGTCGGCCGTGTCGGACGGGTCGCCCGGCCCCGGGCCCAGCACCACCGGGCCCTCGTGCGCCAGAGCGGCCGCGCGCAGCCCCGGCTCGTCGAACCGGCGCACCGTCACCGCCAGCCCGGACGTCCGCAGCAGATGCGCCAGCATCGCCGTGAAGGTGTCCTCCGCGTCGATCACCAGCGCGTGCCCGCTCAGCTCGGCGGTCGGCGCGGTGGTCTGCATCCGCAGCCAGAACGGTGCCAGGTCCGCCCGGCGGGCGTCCAGGGCGGCCCGCACCCGCGGGTCGTCGGCCAGCCGCGGCGGCCGCCCGCCGTCCGCCGGGCGCGCCGGTGCCTCCCGTACGCCCAGCGCGGTCAGCACGCCCGCCGCCTTCGCATGCGTCTCGGCGACCTCGCCGTGCGGGTCGGAGGCGCGCACCAGCGTGGCGCCGACCGGCACCCGCAGCCGGCCTTCCGCGGCGATGTCCGCGGTCCGGATCAGGATCGGCGAGTCCAGCGTCTGCGCGCCGCCCGCGTCCCGGCCGATCAGCGCCAGCGCGCCCGCGTAGTAGCCGCGCCCCCGCCCGTCCGGGCCGACCGGCTCGTGCCGTTCGATGACCCGGCAGGCGTTCTGCACCGGCGACCCGGTGACCGTCGCCGCGAACATGGTCTCCTTCAGCACCTCGCGCACATCGAGGGTGGACCGGCCGCGCAGCTCGTACTCGGTGTGCGCGAGATGCGCCATCTCCTTGAGCCGGGGCCCGATCACCACCCCGCCCCGGTCGCCGACCGTGCACATCATCTTGAGTTCCTCGTCCACCACCATGGACAGCTCCTCGACCTCCTTGCGGTCGCCGAGGAACGCCAGCAGGCTCTCCGGGGTGGGCCCGCCGGCCGGGTAGCGGTAGGTGCCGCTGATCGGATTCATCACGACCGTTCCTCCGGTCATCCGGACGTGCACCTCCGGGCTGGCGCCGACCAGCGTGCGCACACCGGGGCGGTGCACGACGTACGTCCAGTACGCGCCGCGCTCACCGACCAGCAGCCGCCGGAACAGTGCCAGCGCGTCGGCCGCCGAGAAGTCCGCGATCGAGCCCTCGAAGGTCCGGCGGATGACGAAGTTGGCGCCCTCGCCGGTGCCGATCTCCTCCCGCACCACCCGCTCGACGATCTCCGCGTACCGCCCGTCCGACACGTCGAACGCCCCGTCCGCCACCCGTACGTCGTGCGCCGGCAGCGCCGCCAGCACCTCGTCCAGCGGCAGCTCGCAGGTCTCGCTGGGGCGCAGCACGGCCAGCGGGGTGCCGTCGTCGTGGGCCCGGAAGCCGCGCTCGCGGATCTGCCGGAACGGGATCAGCGCGAGCGCGTCGGTCACCGGCGCACCGGGTGCCGTCTCACCCAGTGGGATGTCCGCCAGCCGCTCGACCTCGGTGACCTCGCCGATGAGCACCTCGACGGTGTCGCCCGCCTCCCGGCCGGGGGAGCGGCGGCGCAGCAGCGCGAACGGGGGGCCGGCGGGGTCGAGCAGCCGCCGGACGAGCGCGGCGGCATCGGGACGGACGTCGGGGCGTACGCGGTGCATGGCGGTTCCTTCCGGGTGGGCCGGAGGGCCGGGACAGAGGGGAACGACCGCCGGAAACGCCGAAGGCCGCCCTCGGGCGGCCTTCGCGGAGTGTGGGATGTGCGCGCGAATCAGTGGGCCGCCGGAGGAGCGGTCCACCACCAGTTCATGGTCGGCATCGGTCGCGTGCACATGGGCCGCACCCTACCGGACCGTCCGGGTGCTCTGCGTCTCACAGTCCGGATGCCGGACGGACACCCCCACCGGACCCCGTAATGTGGGGCATGTGACCGTGAACGCTGAAACCCACGCCGGTGGCAACACCTGGCGACACCTTCCCGCGGCGCAGCAGCCTGACTGGCCGGACCAAGAGGCTCTGCGCGATGTGATCGCGGAGCTCGAGTCCTATCCGCCGCTCGTCTTCGCGGGCGAGTGCGACCAGCTGCGTGAGCGCCTGGGAGCCGTCGCCCGTGGTGAGGCGTTCCTGCTCCAGGGCGGCGACTGCGCGGAGGCCTTCGACGCCGTCTCCGCCGAGCACATCCGCAACAAGCTCAAGACCCTCCTGCAGATGGGCGCCGTCCTGACCTACGCCGGCTCGGTGCCGGTGGTCAAGGTCGGCCGGATCGCCGGCCAGTACAGCAAGCCGCGCTCCAAGCCCACCGAGACCCGTGACGGCGTGACCCTGCCGACCTACCGCGGCGACTCCGTCAACGGCTTCGAGTTCACCGAGGCGGCCCGCATCCCGGACCCGCAGCGGCTCAAGCGGATGTACCACGCCTCCGCGGCGACCCTGAACCTCGTGCGCGCCTTCACCACCGGCGGCTACGCCGACCTGCGGCAGGTGCACGCCTGGAACCAGGACTTCGTGAAGTCCTCGCCCTCGGGGCAGCGCTACGAGGCGCTGGCCCGCGAGATCGACCGGGCGATGAACTTCATGAACGCCTGCGGGGTGGACCCGGAGGAGTTCCGGACCGTGGAGTTCTACTCCTCCCACGAGGCGCTGGTGCTCGACTACGAGTCGGCGCTGACCCGGGTGGACTCGCGCACCGGCAACCTCTACGACGTCTCCGGGCACATGCTCTGGATCGGCGAGCGCACCCGTCAGCTGGACCACGCGCACATCGAGTTCGCCTCGCGCATCCGCAACCCGATCGGCGTCAAGCTGGGCCCGACGACCACCGCGGAGGACGCGCTCACCCTCATCGAGCGCCTCGACCCGGAGCGTGAGCCGGGCCGGCTGACCTTCATCACGCGCATGGGGGCGGACAAGATCCGCGACAAGCTCCCCGAGCTGGTGGACAAGGTCACCGCCGCCGGTGCGCAGGTCGCCTGGATCTGCGACCCGATGCACGGCAACACCTTCGAGGCGGCCTCCGGGCACAAGACCCGGCGCTTCGACGACGTGCTGGACGAGGTCAAGGGCTTCTTCGAGGTCCACAAGGGCCTCGGCACGCACCCGGGCGGCATCCACGTCGAGCTGACCGGCGACGACGTCACCGAGTGCGTGGGCGGCGGCGACGAGATCTTCGTCGACGACCTGCACCAGCGCTACGAGACCGCCTGCGACCCGCGGCTCAACCGCAGCCAGTCGCTGGACCTGGCCTTCCTGGTGGCGGAGATGTACCGCGATCAGTGATCGCCGGTGAACGTGAGTGGGGCGCGGATCTGTGATCCGCGCCCCACTCACGTTGTCCGGGCCCGTCGGGCGTTGTGGAGCCAGGACGTGCCGGGTAAGGTAAGGGTAACCTCACTCAAGATCGGCTGGATCGGTCGACGAGGTTCTTCCGCCGATCAGTCGCCGGAACCGTCCGAAGCCGCCCCTCACGGAGGAGACACCGCGTTGTACGTCTGCTCTTGCTTCGGCGTCACCGAGCAGCAGGTCCGCCAGCACGCGGCGACGGGCGCCTGCACGCCCCGCCAGATCGCCTCCGCCTGCAAGGCCGGCACCGACTGCGGCAACTGCGTGCGCCGCATCCAGGCGCTGCTCGGCCGGGGCGCCTGCCCGCGCCGGGAGCTCATCGAGAACGGCGCCGACCCGCTGGCATCCGGGCGGACGTCGTCCGGGCTGCCGCCGGCGGACGCGGAGGAGGACGCCGCGGGGCCCGCGGCGCTCCCGGAGGCCGCGTAGCCGTCAGCTCGGCTGCTCGATCACCTGGGCGATGTAGAGCGCCTCTCCGAGCTTCTCCACCAGCTCCAGCTGGGTGTCGAGGTAATCGATGTGGTGCTCCTCGTCCGCGAGGATGTCCTCGAAGATGTTCGCCGAGGTGACGTCGCCCTTGTTGCGCATCAGCTCGATACCGCGCTTGAGCCGGTCGATCGCCTCGACCTCGATCTGCCGGTCCGCCTGGAACATCTCGGTGACGGTCTGGCCGACCCGTACGTGGAACAGCCGCTGGTAATTCGGCAGCCCTTCGAGGAAGAGAATCCGGTCGGTCAGCACCTCCGCGTGCTTCATCTCGTCGAACGATTCGGCGCGGGTGTACTTCGCGAGCTTGGTCCAGCCGTAGTTCTCCTGCATCTTCGCGTGCAGGAAGTACTGGTTGATGGCGGTCAGCTCGGCGGTCAGCTGCTCGTTGAGGAATTCGATGACCTCGGGGTCGCCCTGCATGGCTGCGGGCTCCTTCCACGCGAGAACTGGGCAGGTGCCGCGCATCCTCGCACCGCCCTCGGCGGACCGTCCAGTAAGTACACGCTTAGTACGAGTTGCCCGAATCTCTCCCTCCCTGGTCATCGGCACCCCTTCCGGTCTGACAACATGGAGGGCATGGGTCAGCCGGAAAGCCGCGAAGAGGAGCATCCTCAGCTTCCTCCGGGGCAGCGGCTCCAGCGGGGCTGGCCGGTGACGCATTACGGCCCGGTCCCGAAGTTCCGCCCCGAACGCTGGGAGTTCCGCGCGTTCGGCGCCACCGCGGACGATGCGAAACACTGCTGGTCGCACGAGGAATTCACGGCACTGCCGTATGCCACGGTCGTCGCCGACATGCACTGCGTGACGAAATTCAGCATGCTGGGCGCCGAATGGGGCGGGGTACTCACCAAGACCATTCTGGATCTCGCGCCGCCCGCGCCGGATGTCACCCATGTGATGGTGTGGGCCGAATACGGCTTCAGCTCGAATCTCCGGCTGGCGGATTTCGCCGCCGAGAACTGCCTCTTCGCCACGCACCGCTCGGGGGAACTGCTCACCGCCGAGCACGGTTTCCCGGTCCGGCTGATCGTGCCGCACCTCTACGCCTGGAAGGGCCCGAAATGGGTCCGCGGCATCGAATACATGCGGGCCGACCGCCGCGGCTTCTGGGAGGAGCGCGGCTACCACAACCTGGGCGACCCCTGGCAGGAGCAGCGCTACTCCTACCAGGAGGAGCCCGGGGACGGCCCCGAGCTCTGACCCCGGCCGGCCCCGGTCGGTGGTGTCAGCCGTCCCGGAGCTTCTTCAGCCGCTCGACGTCGCCCGCGTGCCCCTCCTTGCCGCCCGGCGTCTCGATGATCAGCGGGACGCCGTCGGTGGCCGGGTGGGCCATCAGCGCCCGGAACGCGTCCTCGCCGATGTGCCCGGCGCCGATGTTCGCGTGCCGGTCCTTGTGGGCACCCACCACGTCCTTGGAGTCATTGGCGTGGATCAGCTTCAGCCGCCCCGCGCCGACCGTCCCGACCAGCAGGTCGAGCGTCTGGTGCATCCCGTTCGGCCCGGTCAGGTCGTGCCCCGCCGCGAAGATGTGGCAGGTGTCCAGGCAGACGCCCAGCTTCGGATGGGCGTCCAGCGCTTCGAAGTACGGCCCGAAGTCCCAGGTCCGGGAACACAGCGACGCGCCCTGACCCGCGGTCGACTCCAGCAGCAGATATGGGTCGTCGGGGTGCGTCAGCTCGTCGAGCAGCGGCAGCAACCGCGCCCTGACCTGCGCCAGCGCCTCCGCGCGCGGCCGCCCGCCGGTCGCCGAACCGGTGTGCACGACCACCCCGAGCGCGCCGATGTCCCGGCCGCGGCGCAGCGAATGGCGCAGTGAGGCCACCGACCGCTCGACCGTCTCCGGAGTGTGCGAACCGAAGTTGATCAGGTACGGCGCGTGGACGTACGCCGGCAGATCCTGCAGCGCACAGGCCGCCCGGAACGCCTCGTCCTGCTCGGGGCTGCCGGGCGGCGTCGCCCAGCCGCGCGGATTGGCCACGAAGACCTGCACGGCCTCGGCGCCCATCTCGCGGGCGTAGGCGATACCGGTCTTGGCCAGCCCGCCGGCCACCGGCACATGGCCGCCGACCGGATTGCGGGCCCGGGCGGACCGTCCGGCGTCCTGGGGGGAGGGGGTTTCACTCACCCTCCAAGGGTGCCAGGCGCCGGACGGCCCCCCGCCCCGAGGGGCCCCGCGCTACAGGGCGCCCTTCAGCTTGATCGTGATCGTGCTGCCCTTCGGCGCCTTCTCGCCCGGGTCGACGGACTGGGTGTCCACCTCGTCCTGCGGGAACAGGAACGGCTTCTTCACCTCGACCTGGAAACCGAGAGCGGTCAGCTGCTTCTTGGCGTCCTCGACGTTCTTGCCGGTGACATCGGGCACCGGGACCATCTCCGGGCCCTTGGAGAGCGTGAGGGTGACCGTGTCGCCGGTACCGGCCTCCTCGCCCGCCGCCGGGTCCTGCCGGGCCACCGTGCCCTTGTCCTGCGGCGAGTTCACCGGCTCCGCGGCGAACTTCACATGCAGCCCCTTGGCCTGCAGCGCGGCCACGGCGTCCGCCCGCTCGCTGCCGATCACGCCGGGCACGTCGACCTTGGCGCCCCGGCTGACGACCAGCGCCACCGCCGTGTCGGGCTGCCGCTGGCTGCCCGCGGCGGGGTCGGTACGGATCACTGAGCCCTTGGCGACGTTGTCGTCGAACGCCTTGGTCTCGGCCCCCGGCCTCAGCCCGAGGTCGCGCAGCTTGCGCTTGGCGTCCGCGACCGGGGTGCCGGACAGGTCCGGTACGGCGACGTGGTTCGGGCCGCGGGAGATGGTGATCGTGACCGTCCCCGTACCGCGGATCCGCCCGCCGGTCGCCGGGGCGGTCTTCATGACGTGCCCGCGCTCCACGTTGGAGCTGAAGCCGCGCACGACCTTGATCCCCAGCCCCGCGTCCCGCAGCGTCTTGGTGGCCTTGGCCTGCGTCATGTCCAGCACCGCGGGGACGGTGGTGAACTGGCCGGAGGTGATGTACCAGACGCCCGTGCCGAGGCCGAGGACCAGCAGCACGGCCGCGATGATCGTGGCGAGCCGGCGCCGCTGCAGCAGCCCGCCGGCCGCGGCGGGCGCCGCGGCCGGGGCCGGACGCAGCCGGGTCGTCCGCTCCTCCGGCACCGGGGGCACTTCCAGGCGGCTGGTGCGGTTCAGCGCCGCCTCGTCCGCACCCGGCAGCGGCGGCTGTACGCCACCGGGCCGGGGTATCACGTCCGTGGCCTCCGCGTCGGAGTCCGCCGGCACCTCCTTGGCGCCCGGCGGGACGACGTCCAGCTCCTCGTCGGTCAGCGCCGCCCGGGCCTCCCGGGTCCGCGACAGCAGCGCCACCGCGTCCTGCGGGCGCGCCTGCGGATCGCGGGCGGTGGCCAGCGCGACCAGCTCGTCCAGCTGCCCGGCCAGCCCCGGCACCCGCTCGGACGGCGGCAGCACGTCCTCGTGCAGGTGCTGGTAGAGCACCTGCGCCACGGAGCCGCCGGTGTGCGGCTTGGTGCCGGTGAGCATCTCGTAGAGCACCACGCCGCACGCGTAGACGTCGACCCGGGCGTCCGCGGTGCCGTGCTCCAGCTGCTCGGGCGCCAGGTAGGAGACCGTCCCCAGCACCGAGCCGGTCGAGGCGGTGGTGTTCGTGTCCACCGCCCGCACCAGCCCGAAGTCGGCGACCTTGACCCGCCCGTCGTCGCCGATGAGGACGTTCTCCGGCTTCATGTCGCGGTGCACCAGCCCGGCGCGGTGCGCGGCCCCCAGGGCGGCCAGGATCGGCTCCAGGATGTCCAGCGCGGCCCGCGGCTGCAGGGCGCCGCGCTCGCGCAGCACGTCGCGCAGGGTGCAGCCGGCGACGTACTCCATCGCCAGATAGACGTACGTACCGTCGGTGCCCTGGTCGAAGACGCCCACCACGTTCGGGTGCGACAGCCGCGCGACGGACTTCGCCTCCCGGATGAAGCGCTCGACGAACGCACCGTCCTCGGCGAGGCCCGGGTGCATCACCTTCAGCGCGAGCACCCGGTCGAGGCGGGTGTCCACGGCCCGGTAGACCGTGGCCATCCCCCCTGCGGCGATGCGCGCCTGGACGCGGTAGCGGCCGTCGAGCAGCTGACCCACGAGGGGGTCTTGGAGCGTCGTATCCACGGCAAGCGAGTGTATTCGCCCCACGTGGTCGGCTGCAGCGCCGTGCGGCGCCCCGTACGTACCCGTCTGCGGCGCCGCGGGGCTTGCTCGCCGTTGCGCCTGGCGGCGGGCGTTTGTGCGTCGGGTGCGGTGCCGGCCCTCCAGACTTCGTCCTCCGGTCCAGCCCCTCCCGTGGGTGGGAGTTTCTCAGCTGGTTGGGGGCGTGCGTTGTCTGTTGGCTGCGGGCGCGTGGACGTCACGTGCACCCCCACCGTCCTTCACTTTCCCTCTCACGGGAGGGGACGGGCCGGAGGGGCCGGTTGTGTGGACGTAAAGCGTCAGCAGTCCACACAATCGGCCCCGGAGGTCCGTCACCGCACCCGACACCCGCCCAGCCCGCCGCAGGCGCAACGGCGAACAACACCCGCGGCGCCGCAGACAGGTACGTGGGAGGCGCCGCAAAGCGCAACGGCGAGACGACCCGCGGCGGGACAGCCAGGTACGTGGGGATTAAAAAGCGGGCCGCTCCGGGTCGAGCGCGGCCACCCCGTCCACCGGGGAGGACGCCACCGCGAAATGGCGCCGGGGGATCCGCCCGGCGCCATACGCCAGGCGGCCCGCCGCCACCGCATGGCGCATCGCGTGCGCCATGCGGACCGGCTCCTGCGCGCGCGTCACCGCGGAGGCCAGCATGACCGCCGCGCAGCCCAGCTCCATCGCGAGGGCCGCGTCGGAGGCCGTGCCGGCGCCGGCGTCCAGGATGACCGGGACGCCGGCCCGCTCGGTGATCAGCTGGAAGTTGTGCGGGTTGCGGATGCCCAGGCCGGAGCCGATCGGCGAGCCCAGCGGCATGATCGCGGCGCAGCCCACGTCCTCCAGCTTGCGGGCCAGTACCGGATCGTCGTTCGTGTAGGGCAGCACCGTGAAGCCGTCGTCCACCAGGGTCTCCGCGGCGTCCAGCAGCTCGATCGGGTCGGGCAGCAGGGTGCGCTCGTCCGCGACGACCTCCAGCTTGACCCAGTCCGTGCCGAGCGCCTCCCGGGCGAGCCGGGCGGTGAGCACCGCCTCGCCCGCGGTGAAGCAGCCCGCCGTATTGGGCAGCACCCGGATCCCGTGCCGGTTCAGGACGGAAAGCACCGAGCCCTGCACGGTCGGGTCCAGCCGCCGCATGGCGACCGTGGTCAGCTCCGTACCGGAGGCGAGCAGCGCCCGCTCCAGGACGTCGAGGCTGGGCGCGCCGCCGGTGCCCATGATCAGACGGGAAGCGAACGTGGTGTCGGCGATGGTCAGGGGGTCGGAGAGGTCGGGGGAGACGTCGGGGCGCGTCTCGGGGGAGAGGCCGGTTTCGCTCATGGCGGGTCAGCCTCCCTGGACCGCGGTGAGGACCTCGACGCGGTCGCCGTCGCCGAGCGGGGTGGCGGGCCACTGGGTGCGCGGCACCACGACCTCGTTGACCGCGGCGGCCACTCCGGACGGCGCCGAGGACAGGGTCGCGACGAGCCGGTCGAGGGTGAGTCCGCCGGGGATCTCGCGGGGTTCGCCGTTGACGGACACCGAGACGGTGGGGGCGGGGGCGCTCATACGGGCTGCTCCTGGAGGAGGCGGGGGCGCGCGGCCTCAGAGGTGGCGGCGAAGCGCGCGGGGCTGAAGGGGCGGGCCTCGTCGGGGAGGCTCCCGGTGGCCAGCAGTTCGGCCATCACGTCACCGGTGACCGGCGTCAGCAGGACACCGTTGCGGAAGTGGCCGGTGGCCAGATGGAGGCCGGGCAGCTCGGTCGGGCCGAGCAGCGGGGCGTTGTCGGGGGAGCCGGGGCGCAGCCCGGCGCAGCTCTCCACGAGCGGCAGTTCGGTGATGCCGGGCACCAGCTCGTGCGCGTCCCGCAGCAGCTCGTAGACGCCGCCCGCGGTGACCGTGGTGTCCCAGCCCAGCTCCTCGCTGGTGGCGCCGACGACCAGTTCACCGCTCTCCCGCGGCACCAGATAGAGCGGACCGCCGCGGACGACGGCCCGTACGGTGCGCGACAGGAAGGCGGGGGAGCCGGCCGGCAGGTCCGGCAGGCGCAGCCGCAGCACCTGGCCCTTGACCGGCCGCACCGGCGGCCGCACCTCCTCGGGCACCCCGGCCAGCCGGCCGCTGAAGCTGCCCGCCGCCAGTACGGTCTGGCCGGCCGGCAGCCGTGTGCCGTCGGCGAGTTGGGCCCCGGTGGCCCGCCCGGCGTCGACCGTCAGCCGTTCCGCGCGGGTGCGGTGGAAGACCACCCCGGCGCGCTCGCAGGCCACCAGCAGCGCGTGGGCCAGCCGGCGCGGATCGACCTGGTGGTCGCCGTCGACCCGCAGCCCGCCGCGTACGCCGGGGGCCAGCATCGGTTCCAGACGGCGGCACTCCCGGCCCGTGAGCCACTGGGAGTCCAGCCCCGAACGGGTCTGCAGGGCGTGCAGTTCGCGCAGGTGGGCCCGGTCGTCGGCGTCCAGGGCGACGGCCAGGGTGCCGCACCGCCGGTAGCCGGTGGGCTGCCCGCCGGCCTCCTCCAGCTCCTCGATGAACCGCGGATAGCGGCGGGCCGAGGCGAGATTGAGCCCCAGCAGGGTCTGCTCGCCGTAGTGGAGCTCGGTGACCGCGGCCAGCATTCCGGCCGCGACGTACGCCGCGCCGCCGCCCGGTGCCGGATCGGCCACGGCCACGGTCAGCCCGCGGCCGGCCGCCCGCCAGGCGGTGACCAGCCCGATGATGCCGCCTCCGATGACGAGCACATCGGGGTGGCCGGTGGTTCGTGTGGCAGGTGGATGCATGGGCGTCCAGCCCCTCCCTTCGCCGGCATGACCCGGATCAGGTTCGTACGGTCGGAGGCCGGCCAGCCTCCCTCTCAGCCCGGTGCGTCCGGGCTCCCGCGAGTGCGTGTACCCGTCACCCTAATACCCGGCCGCGACGGGCCGTAAGGGAACGGGGGCCCGGTCCGGCGGCCCCGGGGACCCGGACGGCGGTCCGTGACGGTGTGTCAGAGATCTCCTTGCGCGCTGCTGCGAGCCGCGTCGCCGCCCGTCCTAGAGTTGATCGGGTGAGCGAGCAGAGCAAGTCCTCCCAGGCCCCTGACCGCACGCCGCGCGTGGTGATCGTCGGCGCCGGAATCGCGGGCGTGCAGACCGCGGTCGCCCTGCGGGAACAGGGCTGGCCCGGCACGATCACGCTGATCGGCGACGAGCCGCACCAGCCGTACGACCGCCCGCCGCTGTCCAAGGCGGTCCTGCTGGGCAAGGCCGACGGCTCCGCCTTCGACGTCGACTTCGCCGGACTGGGCATCGACCTCCACCTCGGCCGCCGGGTCACCGCCCTGGTCCCGGAGGAGCGCGTGGTCGAGACGGCCGAGGGCCGGGTGCCGTACGACCACGCGGTGATCGCCACCGGCGCCGACCCGATCACGCTGCCCGGCAGCGAGGGGCTGCCCGGCGTCCACCTGCTGCGCACCCTCGACGACGCCGAACGGCTGCGGCCGGTGCTCGCCGCCCAGCACGAGATCGTGGTCGTCGGGGCCGGCTGGATCGGCGCCGAGTTCGCGACCGCGGCCCGGGAGGCGGGCTGCGCGGTCACCGTCGTCGAGGCCGCCGACCGCCCGCTGGCGGGCGCGCTGCCCGCCGAGGTCGCCGCCCACATGACCGGCTGGTACGCGGACGCCGGCGCCGAGCTGCGGCTCGGTGCCCGGGTCGGGTCCGTCACCTCCGGGGCGGTCACCCTCGCCGACGGCACGGTGCTGCCCGCCGACGCGGTGGTCGTCGGGATCGGCGCCCGACCCGCCACCGCCTGGCTCGCCGGCTCGGGCGTCGAGGTCTCCGCCGAGGACGGCTCCGTGCTCGCCGACGAACAGCTGCGCACCTCCGCCCCCGATGTCTACGCGGTGGGCGACTGCGCCTCCTTCCCGTCCACCCGCTACGGCACCCGCCTGCTGGTCCACCACTGGGACAACGCCCTCCAGGGCCCCCGCACGGTCGCCGAGAACATCGCCCGCGCCGGCTCGGAGGGGCTGGTGTACGACCCGGTCCCGTACTTCTGGTCCGAGCAGTTCGGCCGGTTCGTGCAGTACGTGGGCCACCACGTGGACTCCGACGAGCTGGTGTGGCGTGGTGACCCGTCCGGCGCGGCCTGGTCGGTGCTCTGGCTGCGCGGCGCCGACGGGCCGGGCGAGATTCCGGCCGGCGGGAGCCCGGCGGGCCGGCTGGTCGCGCTGCTCGCCGTGGGCCGGCCGCGGGACCTCGCCCAGGGGCGCAAGCTCATCGAGCGCGGGGTGGCCCTGGACCGGGAGCGGGCGGCGAACGCGGCGGTCCCGCTGAAGGCCGCGGCGCAGTAACCGGCGGGTGGCTCGGGGATCGGGGGCGCCGGGGCACCGCGGGCGCACCGGCGGGCGCGCCGGGGGCACGTCGTCACTCTCCGGTGTGCCGGAAGCCGCTCATGGGGATGCCCGGCTACCGGCTGTCAGTGCGAGGTGGCAGGCTTGTCCTGTGACCGAGATTGACGCAAAGATCGATGGACTCGTTCCCGCCTGGCTCACCCTCCCCGACATCGCCGAACAGCTCGGCGTCGAGGTGACCCGTGTCCGGCAGCTGGTCAAGGAGGGCCAGCTGATCGCGGTGCGCCGCGGCGAGAACCGGGTGCTCCAGGTGCCCGCCGATTTCATCAAGGAAGACAAGGTGGTCAAGGGCCTCGTCGGCACCCTCACCCTCCTCAAGGACGACGGCTTCACCGACGAGGAGATGCTGGAGTGGCTGTTCACCGAGGATGAGAGCCTGCCCGGCACCCCGGCCCAGGCGCTGCGCGAGAATCGCGGCACGGAAGTCAAGCGCCGGGCCCAGGCCCTCGCCGTCTGACGCCCCCGCCGCCGCGGCCGCCCCCGGCAGTCGCGGCGGCCTCCGCAGCCACCTCGATCCGTAACCACCTTTCGGGGCGTGCGGACCGGAAGACCCGGTCCGTACGCCCCTGACCTGGGGGAAGCCGCCCATGAGCACCGCACGACAGGCCCTGTCCGACGCCCGGCTCTATCTCTGCACGGACGCCCGCAGGCAGCAGGGCGACCTCCCGCAGTTCCTCGACGCCGTGCTCGCCTCGGGGGTCGACATCGTCCAGCTGCGCGACAAGGGCATGGAGGCCGGCGAGGAGCTGCGCCACCTGGAGGTCTTCGCGGACGCCTGCCGGCGGCACGGCAAGCTGCTGGCCGTGAACGACCGGGCGGACGTGGCGCACGCCGCCGGCAGCGACGTGCTGCACCTCGGACAGGGCGACCTGCCCGTCCCGGCCGCCCGCGCCCTGCTCGGCCCGGACGTCCTGATAGGCCGCTCCACGCACGCCGAGGCCGAGGTGGACGCCGCACTCGCCGAAGCGGGCGTGGACTACTTCTGCACCGGCCCCTGCTGGCCGACGCCCACCAAGCCGGGCCGGCACGCCCCCGGCCTGGACCTGGTCCGGTACGCCGCGGCGCGGGCCCCCGAGCGCCCCTGGTTCGCCATCGGCGGGATCGACGCCGGCAACCTCGACGAGGTGCTGGCGGCCGGCGCCCGCCGGGTCGTGGTGGTCCGCGCGATCACGGAGGCGGACGATCCGGGCGCGGCGGCCGCGGCACTGGCCAAGCGCATCCGGACCTGGGACGCCTGACGGGCCCCGGCGGGCCGCAAAATGTCCACCCACTGGACATGAACCGGACCAACCAGGCATAACGCCGATGACGGTTGGTGTGTGACCGGCTGCTGGTTAACCTGCCCGTATGGCCCTAGGTACAGCTTCCACCAGGACTGATCGCGCACGGACCGTGCGCGAGCTGCTCGCTTCCGGCAAGCAGTCCTACTCTTTCGAGTTCGCCGCGCCGAAGACCGAGAAGGGTGAGCGGACCCTGTGGAACGCCATTCGTCGGATCGAGGCCGTCGCCCCGACCTTCGTCTCCGTGACGTACGGCGCCGGTGGCACCTCCCGTGACGGCACGGTGCGCGCCACGGAGCGCATCGCCACGGACACCACCCTCACCCCGGTGGCCCATCTGACCGCGGTCAACCACTCCACCGCGGACCTGCGCAACATCATCGGCCAGTACGCCGACGCCGGGATCCGCAACATGCTCGCGCTGCGCGGCGACCCGCCCGGCGACCCCATGGGCGAGTGGGTCAAGCACCCGGACGGCGTCTCCTACGCCGCCGACCTGGTCCGGCTGATCAAGGAGTCCGGCGACTTCTGCGTCGGCGTCGCCGCCTTCCCCGAGATGCACCCGCGCTCGACGGACTGGGACACCGACGTGACCCACTTCGTCGCCAAGTGCCGGGCCGGTGCGGACTTCGCCATCACCCAGATGTTCTTCTACCCGGAGGACTACTTCCGGCTGCGCGACCGGGTCGCGGCGGCGGGTTGCCAGACGCCCATCATCCCGGAGATCATGCCGGTCACGAACGTCCGTCAGATCGAGCGGTTCGCGCAGCTCAGCAATGCCGCGTTCCCGCCCGAACTGGCCGACCGCATCCTGGCCGTCAAGGACGACCCGGCGGCGGTACGCTCCATTGGCATCGAGTACGCGACCGAGCTGTGTTCGCGCTTGATGGCCGAGGACGTGCCCGGGTTGCACTTCATTACCCTCAACCACTCCACGGCGACTCTGGAAATCTACGAGAATCTGGGGCTGCACCAGCGGCCCTGAATCACGGTGGCCGGCGAGCGGCGGAAGAGGGGCGTATATGGGCTGGACGATCCTCTACATCGCGTTCGGTCTGGTCGCCCTGTGGCTGCTGGGTGAGGTGCTGCTCCAGTACAAGGCCCGGCTGCGCTGGCGGCTGCTCGCCTTCGTGGGCTTCCTCGGTGTCGTCATCGGCGTCGTCATCCCGTCGGTGATCGTGATCGGGGTCGGTCTGATCGCGTTCGCCATCGGCCAGACCAATGTGACGCTCTCCTTCAAGCGCGGCTTCACCGAAGGCTGGGCGCTGGGCGGCAAACCCGGTGAGAGCCGGCGGCGCCGCGGTCGCCGCTCCGGCCCGCCCGCCGCCGAACCGTCCCTGCAGGTCTCCGACGTCGAGGCGGTGCCGCCCGCCGACGGTCCCGGCGCCGGCCCCGCCGACGCTCCGCAGACCGGCCCCGCCCGGGGCGCGGACGGCGGCCCGGACACCTTCGAGAGCACCGGCGGCTTCCAGAGCCCCGGCTTCCCCGGCCAGGACGGCTACGGCAGCCAGGACACCTACGCCGGTCAGGACACCTACGCCGGTCAGGACACCTACGCAGGTCAGGACACCTACGCCGGCCAGGGTGCCTACGCCGGTCAGGACTCCTACGACTACTCGACCGACGGGTACGGCCCGGGCGGCTACGGGGGTCAGGACCCGTACCAGGACCCGCAGGACCGGAGCGTGTTCGCCACCCAGTCCTTCGACGCCACCCCCGTCTACGCGCCGCAGCCGATGCCCGAGGAGACGGGCCAGTACGGCATCTACAGCCCGGACGCCCGCACCCCGCAGAGCGGCGACTACACCGGCTACGACGCCTACGGCGCCACCGCGGGCAGCGGCACCGCGGACGCCAACGGCTATGACTACGGCGGCGGTTACGGCGCGCCCGCGGCCGGCCAGGACGCCTACGGCGACCCGTACGCGGCATACGGCGACGGGTCCGGCCAGACCGGCTACGCCGACCCCTACGGCGGCCAGCAGTACGCCGCGCCCTACGACCCCTACGCCCAGCCCGACCCCTACGGCCAGGCGTCCTACGGCGGGCAGCAGTACGGCGCCCAGGACCAGCCGGCGGGCCAGAACCCCGGCCAGGGCTACGGCGAGACCCCGCCCGGCGGGGTCTGGGTCCCGCAGCAGCGCGGCGACGAACTCCCGCCCGAGCAGCCGCCGCACCCGCCGTACCAGCAGCAGGACTACGACGGTCAGCCGTACCGCTACTGAGCCGAACGACCTCCCGGCCCGGCCCTACGTGGAGCCGTGCCAGTCGTCGCCGTGCACGATCAGGCCCGCGACGAGCGCCCCGGACATCCCCGCGTGCGCCAGCCCGCCGCCCGGATGGGACCAGCCGCCGACCGCGTACAGCCCCGGTATCCGGGTGCGGTTGCCGGGCCGCAGGAAACGGCCCTCCCGGCCCGGCAGCGCGGGGGCCGGTATCAGCTCCTCGTCCGCCGGCGGCAGCACCTCACGCCACAGCACCCGCTCGCGCAGCCCCGGCACCGCGGCCTCGGCCACCGCCATCAGCCGGTCGGCCGCCTCCTCCACGGCCGCACCAGGGAGCCGGTCCACCGGACCGGGCGGCGCGACCGTCGCGGACAGCGTCACCGCCTCGTGCTCCCCGTCGGGCCGCGTCGTGGGGTCGTCCGGGCGCAGCACCGTCACCGTCGGCCGCGCACAGGGCGTCCGCGGGCCCCCGCTGCCGTCCCCGAACACGCCCGCCAGCTCCGTGGCGCGGTCCGCGGCATGCACCACCGTGCGGTGTACCGCGGCCGCCTCGCGGGGGCCGCGCAGCGCCAGACAGACCGTCAGCCGCCCCGGGGCGCGGTCCGCCGGGCCGGTCCGCGGCCGCACCTCGTCCACGCCGTAGGGATCGCGGCCGCCGAGCAGCCCGGACAGCCGGGCCGGATCGAGGCCCGCGACCACGAACGCGGCCTCCTCCAGCCGGCCGTCGGCCAGCTCGACGCCCGCCACCCGGCCGTCCTTCTCGGCGATCCCGGTCACCTCCGCACCGAAGGTGAACGCAACCTTGCGGGCCAGACAGCGCTCGTACAGCGCGTCGGCCAGCGCCCGCACACCGCCGCGGGGGTACCAGCTGCCGAAGGTCTGCTCCATGTACGGCAGCACCGCGGCGCTCGCCGGGGCGCCGCGCGGATCCAGGCCGTACGCCAGCGCATGGCTCTCCAGCAGGGCGGCCAGCCGCGGGTCGGCCAGCTCGCGGCGGCCGATCTCGGCGAGGGTGGCCGTCGTGGGTCCCTTGTCGCGCCGGCCGAACAGCCCGCGCCGGCGCACCGCCGGATACGGATCGCGCCCCAGCACCCGCCAGTCCTGCCACAGCGGCTCCTCCAGGAGCGGCCGGCGGGCGGCGTCCCAGGCGTCCCGGGCGCGGCCCACCAGCTCGCTCCAGCGCTCACCGGCCCCCGCGCCGAGCGCCTCGTCCAGCGCCGCGAGGACCCCGGCCCGCGAGGCGTTGGGCAGCGACACCGCCGTACCGTCGGCGAAGACATGGCGGCTCGCGGGATCGACCTGGGACAGCTCCAGGCAGCTCTCCAGCGGCTCGCGGCCGGTCTTGAGGAACAGGTCGCGGTAGACCGCGGGCAGATGCAGCAGGCCCGGTCCCGTGTCGAAGGTGAAACCGTCCCGTGCCAGCTGCCGCACCGCGCCGCCGTGCGTCGCGGCACGCTCGAACACCGCCACCCGGTGGCCCGCGACGGCCAGCCGGGCAGCGGCCGCCATCGCGCCCATCCCGGCGCCGATCACCGCAATCCGTGCCATGCCTGCGACTTTATCCGCCGCCACTGACAACGCCGGAACGGGCGGGCGCGGCCGCGGCCGGCGGCCGCTCAGCCCGCCGGCGGCACCCCGGCGCCCGCCGCGGCCAGCCGCTTCTCCTCGCGCCGGGCCCGCCGGCGGCGCAGATAGCGGCGGATCCGCGACCACAGCACGACGATCAGCACGATGCCCGTGATCAGCAGCAGGGCCGCGAGGGACGCCGCGATCACCGGATGGAACACCGCGAAGACCACGATCCCGGCCACGCCCAGGTCCTCCAGCAGGCTCAGCACGATGTTGCTGGCCGGCTCCGGCGAGGTGTTCACCGCGATCCGGGCGCCCGCCTTGACCAGGTGGCTCAGCAGCGCCGTGGAACCGCCCACCGCGGCCGCCGCCAGCTCGGGCAGCGACCCGTCGTGCCCGGCCAGCAGCGCCGCCACCACCCCGCCGGCGACCGGCCGGATGACCGTGTGCACCGCGTCCCAGACCGAGTCGACGTACGGGACCTTGTCGGCGATCGCCTCGGCCAGGAAGAGCACCCCGGCCACGATCAGCACGTCGGGGCGCTGCAGCGCGGCGGGCACGTCGTCGGTGACGCCGGCCGTGCCGAGCAGACCGAGGAGCAGGACGACGGCGTAGGCGTTGATCCCGCTCGCCCAGCCACTGGTGAAAACCAAGGGAAGTACGGACACGCCGCAGATCGTAGGCCGCCCGTGGGGCCCGGTGCTCAGTTTTGAGTATCCGTACTCAGACGGCCAGATGAGTAGGTACGCGGATGGGCCGGCGGCCGCCCGGACGGAAGAGTGGGGGCCACGGAAGGGAAGCGGCGCCGCACCGCCGACACGGGGCGGCGGAGCGGCGCGGCTCCCGGACGTGACGGGGGAAGACGGGGGAACGACGGGGGAGTACGGGGGCTCCACGGGGGAGCACGGGGGAAACGCCACCCTGGTCGGATCGGCGGGGGAACGATCCGCGCCAGGGCGGCGCACTCTCCGGTGCGGGCCCGCGGGGGAACACAAAGGGGTGCGCGCCGTACCTGACCAATACGGCGCGCACTCGTCTCTTTCCGCGGCCGGTCCGCGGTCACGCCGCCTCTGCGCCCACCGGCCTTACGCGGGACGGCCGGTGACCCGGCCCTGGAGCAGCCGCGACAGCGCCGCGTGCACCTCGTCGAGCGACCGGTCCGGCTGGTACGACTGCCAGTCCAGGGCCGCCACCAGGACCATCCCGAACAGTGCCGAGGCGGTCAGCGGGATGTCGATCTCCTCGCTCAGCTCCTCCTGGGCGACCGCCTCGCGCAGCACGTTCTCCACGACCGTGATGGCCCGCTCGCGCACCACCATCAGCGTCGACTGCCAGGCGCGGTTGGTGCGCCACAGTTCGGCGACGTAGAGCTGGGTGAGCGCCGGGTAACGGGAGATGAAGTCCAGGCCGGCCCGGATCATCGCGTCCAGCGCGTCGATCCGGCTGCCGCCCCGGTCGGCGACCTCGTCGGCCGCCGCCTGCAAGGAGGTCGCCAGCAGCTCTATGCCGTGCCGCAGCAGCTCCTCGAAGAGAACGTTCTTGCTCGCGAAGTTGTAGTAGACCGTGCCCTTCGCGACTCCCGCCCGCTCGGCGATCTCGTCCACCGTGGTGGAGGAGAAGCCCTGTTCGGCGATGAGTGTGACCGCGGCTTCGAAGAGCTTGCGCCGGGTGGCGTCGCGGCGAGTGTTGGAGCTGTCCATGGGGGCGATTGTGCCGCGCTCCGGGGTGTGTGTGTTCACAGGCTCAGCTCCGGGTGGAGGTCCTTCATCCGTATCACCTGGCGGCCACGGGCGGTCAGCGAGGTCAGTAGCAGCGCGCCGACGGTGAAGGCCGCCAGCACCGCACCGCCCTGCCATACGGGCGCGAGGTCGCCGCCGGTGATGAGCCGGCGCAGCCCCTCCACGATGTAACTCATCGGCAGATACGGGTGGATGGCGCCGAAGAAGCCCGGGCTGGTCTGCACCGGGTACGTGCCGCCCGCCGAGGTCAGCTGGAGCATCAGCAGCGCCAGCACCAGGATCCGGCCGGCCGGTCCGAACTGGGCGTTCAGCCACTGCACGATCGCCGAGAAACAGGCCGTGACCAGCACCAGGAAGCCGAGCGTGCCGGCCGCCCTGGCCATCTGGAGGCCGAGCCCGAAGTGCAGTACGGCCATCAGGGCCGCGGTCTGCAGCACGCCCACGCCGACCACCGGCAGCCAGCCGGAGACCGCCACCCGCCAGGAGGAGGCGCCCATCGCCAGCGCCCGCCTGTTGAGCGGCTGGATCAGCATGTACGCCACCATGGCGCCGACCCACAGCGACAGCGGGATGAAGTACGGCGCGAAACCGGTGCCGTAGTTGGGCGCCTTGTGGGCGGCGTCGGAGGCCAGCTGCACCGGGTCGGACATCACCAGGGTGCGGGCGTCGCGCTCCTTCTTGCCGTAGTCGGGGATCCGCTTCGCCCCGTCGTGCAGCCCGCCGGCCAGCTTCTGCGAGCCGTCGGAGAGCTTGAACATGCCGCCGTCCAGGGTTTGCGCGCCGTCCTTGAGCTTGCCCACCCCGGAGTCGAGGTCGTGCATCCCGTCCGCGGCCCGGCCCGTGCCGTCGTGCAGTTGGTGCGCGCCGTCGTTCAGCCGGTCGGCGCCGGCGGCCAGCTTCGCATTGCCCGCGGCCAGCTTGCGGGCGCCCGTGGACACCTTGTGCGCGCCGTCGTTGAGGTCGTTGATCTTCTTGACCGCGGCGTCCATGTCGGCGCCCAGGGTGGGGCCGCGCTTCGCCAGCTCGCTCGCCAGGGAGTGCAGGGTGTCCAGGTCCCGGCCCAGCCGGTCGAGGTTCTTCTGGTCGTGGACGTAGCCGCTGACCTCCTCGGCCTTGTCCGCCGCGGTGGCCGCCTGGTCCTTGATCCGCTTCAGCTCGGCGCAGGAGGTGTCGAGGGTGACCCCGCTCTCGCAGCGCAGCCGGTAGTAGGTGGCGAGGTGGTCGGAGATGCCCCGGGAGAGCTTGGCCCCCATGGAGGCCGCCGCGGGCAGCCTGTCCAAGTTGTCGTGGACCGCCTGCGAGCCGTCCGCGACGAGCTGGGCGGCCTCGCCGATCTCCTTGCCGTGCGCCCGGATGAAGGGCCCCACCTTGCCGACGACGCCGTTGACGGTGTCGGCCAGTTGCTGGGTCCCGTCGGCCACCTGCCCGGCGCCGTCGGCCAGTTGGCGCGAGCCGTCGGCGGCCGTACCGGCGCCGCGGGCGAGGTCGCCGCTCCCCTGGGAGAGCCGCCCGGCGCCCGCGTTCAGGTCACCGAGCCCGGTGACGAGCCTGCCGCTGCCGTTCTTGGCGCTGCCCAGACCGTCGGCCAGCTTGCCGGCGCCGTCCTCGGCCTGCCCGATGCCGTCCTTGAGCCGGTCGGCACCGTCCGCGGCCTGCTCGGTCTTGCCGTGCAGAGTCGAGAACGAGACGAAGATCTTGTCGAGGAAGGTGCGCGACGACTTCGCCGAGGCCGCCGCGCGCACCTCGGAGAACACCGTCCGGGAGATCTGCCCGACGATGTAGTTGTTCGCGTCGTTCGTGCGCACCTTCAGGGCGCCGGTCTCCGGGTGGTCACCCGAACTGGAGGCGATCCGCCGGCTGAAGTCCTTCGGGATGGACAGCGACAGGTAGTACGTGCCGTCCTCGACGCCCCGGGCGGCCTCCGCGGCGCCCACCGGGTGCCAGTCGAAGGTGTGGCTGTCCGCGAGGCCGTCGACGATGCTGTCGCCCGCCGAGATGTGCTTCCCGCCGGCCTCGGCGCCCCTGTCCTCGTTGACCAGCGCGACCGGTATCTTGTCCAGCCGCCCGTACGGGTCCCAGAAGGACCACAGGTAGAGCGCGCCGTACAACAGCGGCAGGAGCAGCAGCGCGGCCAGAGCGGCGCGCGGCAGCTTCCCCCTCCCGAACCGCTTCAGCTCAAGCGCGGCCAGCTTCGGCGAGCGCATCGGCCGCCCCCTCCTCGTCGTCCTTGGTGTCGTCGTCGCCGCCGTCCGCGGGGGCCGTGCCGTCCCCGGCAGGCGGCTCCTCCGGCCCGTCCGCGGAGCCCTGCCCGCCGGTCCGTTCCGGGCGGTTGCCGGTCCGGACGAGCACCACGTCCTCGCCGTCCCCGGGCGGCTCGCTGCACACCGCGAGGACGGTCGTGCCGGCCGCGGCGATACCGCGCAGCATCGCCCAGGCGGCGGTGCGCTCCTCGTCGGACAGCTTCAGGTCGGTGTCGTCGACGGCCAGCAGTCGTGGCCGGCCGATCATCGCGAGCGCCACGGAGAGCCGCAGCGCCTCCAGCCGCTCCAGGTCGCGCACCGACGTGCGGATCCCCTTGGGCAGCGTCGCGAGGTCGAGGCCGGCCGCCGCCAGGGCGTCGTCCACCAGGGCGCGGGCCTCGGCCCGGCGCTCCCGGCGCGGCCGCAGCAGGGCGCGCGGCGAACCGCCGAACCGGCCCTGCAACAGGGCGCGTTCGCGCAGGTGCTCACCTACGGTCAGGGCAGGTTCGAGATCGGCGATCCCGGGCACATGCGCGAGTGCGGTGACCGACCGGACGGCGGCCTTCTTCTTGGGCAGCGCCAGCCCGCCGATCCCGGCGGTGCCCTCGGCGGACTTCATCCGGCCGGTGAGCGCGAGCAGCAGGCACGTACGGCCCGAGCCCGACGGGCCCTGTACGGCGATCAGCGAGCCGGGTCCGGCCGTGATGTCGACGTTCCGGAACGCCCAGCCGCGGGGGCCCTTGACCCCGAACCGCTCGGCCGTGACCGCCGCCCCGTGCGGGGTGCTGTCCACGATCCCCTCCCTTGTACTGACTGGTCAGTGCAAAAAGTATGCCGCATCCCACCCCGTGTTCCGCAAGGGGGTCCGGTGAATCGGCTCGGGCGCCGTGCGTCGCGCCGCGTCGGGAGCCGGGCACCGCCCGACCTGCCCCGCCGCGCGAAATTCGCCGACTATCCGGTGAAAGCGCAGGTCAGGGTCGATTGTCAGTGGTGTGCCGCACGATGGGGTCAGACGGGCCGAATCAGCGTTCGGTCCCGAACCGGCATGTGACGACAGGAGGTTCGTCATGGCAGCTCGTCCCCACGGGGCCAGTTCCGCTGCGTACGGTCCCCCGAGCGATGTCCACCCCGTCCTGCGCCGGGCGGCCGCGCCACCCGCCGCCCTGGCCCTGCTCGCCCAGGCCCAGCAGGGCCTCGAAGAAGCGCGGACCCTGGAAGCCCCCAACGAGCGGTTCGCCACCGCCCATCTGGCCGCGCTGCGCACCGCCGCCGCGGTCCTCGCCGTGCGCGCCCGTCCGGAGCCCACCCTACGCCGCAAACCAGGGGCCGCCCCGCGGCGCAGCCGCCGCGAAAGCATCCGCAGCGCCTGGGACCTCCTCCCCGAGGTCGCGCCCGAACTCGCCGAGTGGAGCGCCCTGTTCGCCTCCGGCGCCGCCCGCCGGGCCCGGGCCGAGGCCGGGATAGCCGGCGCGGCCAGCACCCGGGACGCCGACGACCTCCTGCGGGACGTCGCCATGTTCCTGCGCCTGGTCGAACGGATGCTGCTCCTCCAGCCACCGCTGCCGCCCCAGCGGGCGGGGTGAGGGGGTAGCCGAGGGGGAAGCGCCGGACTTCGCCGGCGGAGCGAGCGGACGCCCGCCGGCGGGCCCGGGGCTCCGGGGCGACGGGCTCCGCGGTGGGGCCGTCACGGAACGGCCGCGGGGCCCCGGCGGGGCGGGACGAGCAGGTCGGCACCCGCTCCGTGGGGCTCCGTGGGCGGCGGACGGCGCGGGACGGAATAGGGTGGTGGACGACTGGATGTTCATGCCCCCGCCGAGGAGCCACCCGCCGTGTCTGACCCGCTGCGCCCGCGCGCATCCCTTCGTACCGCCGTGGTCTGGGACGTCCTGAAGGACGCCCTGGAGCGCCGGGTCAAGGCGGCCGGGCGCGACGCCCTGGACGTCCTCGACACCGGCGGCGGCACCGGCAACTTCGCCGTGCCGGTCGCCCGTCTCGGCCACCGCGTCACGGTCGTCGACCCCAGCCCCAACGCCCTCTTCGCCCTGGAGCGCCGGGCCGCGGAGGCCGGCGTCGCCGACCGGATCCGGGCCGTCCAGGGTGACGCCCACGGCCTGTTCGACGTCGTCGAGCGCGGCGGCTACGACACCGTGCTCTGCCATGGCGTGCTGGAGTACGTCGACGACCCGGCCGAGGGCATCCGCAACGCCGTCGACGCGCTGCGCCCGGCCGGCACCCTCAGCCTGCTCGCGGCCGGCCTCGGCGGCGCTGTGCTCGCCCGCGCCCTGGCCGGCCACTTCACCGAGGCCCACCAGGCCCTCACCGACCCGGCCGGCCGCTGGGGCGAGGGCGACCCGATGCCCCGCCGGTTCACCGCCGAACAGCTCACCGGCCTGGTCTCCGCCACCGGCCTGCAGGTCGGCGCGGTGCACGGCGTCCGGGTCTTCGCCGACCTGGTCCCGGGCGTACTCGTCGACACCGAGCCGGGGGCCATGGACGCCCTGCTGAAGCTGGAGGCGGCCGCCGCCGAGCAGCCCGCCTTCCACGCGGTCGCGACCCAGCTGCACGTCCTCGCCGAGCGCGACTGACCCGGGGAGCGGGCCCGGCCGGCCGCGTGCAGTCGGCCACAGGCCACCCGATCAGCCCCTTCGCCCCGTATGATCGGTGTACGACGTTCCGGCATGACGGACAGGCGGGTGGGGAATGCAGGCAGCATCACCACCGGCCGCCACGGCGGCCCGGACAGTGAACTGGCGTCGAGGGGCGGGTTTCACGGGGGCGATTCCCTGCCTATCCTGAAAGGGTCGCACCCCGGTCGCCCCCCGCGACCGACGAGTAGGAGGACTCCGTGCCGCTCTCGGAGCACGAGCAGCGCATGCTCGAGCAAATGGAGCGAGCGCTGTACGCCGAAGATCCCAAGTTCGCGACAGCGCTTGAGGGAAGCGGGCTGCGTACGTACACCCGGCGACGGGTCTACCAAGCGGTCGCGGGCTTCCTGGTGGGTATCGCCCTGCTCATGGCCGGCATGGTCGCGCAGCAGATCTGGATCAGCGTGGTCGGATTCCTCGTCATGCTCGGCTGTGCCGTGTTGGCGGTCACCGGGTGGCGCAAGGCGCCCAAGCCCGGTGAACAGCGCGCCGGCGCCGAGGGCCCGGCGCGGCGTCAGGCCCGGCCGCGACGCTCCATGATGAACCGCATCGAGGACCGCTGGCAGCGCCGCCGCGACGAGCAGCAGGGCCACTGATCCCGCTCCGAACGTCCTCCCCCTGACGCGCCGTCGCCGCGTCCCCGGTCCTCCGTGCTGTGGCCGCCCGATTCCTTCGGGCGGCCACAGCACGTTCTGCTGCCGTGAGCACGTTTTGCTACCGCCGGCACGTTGTGCTGCGGGCCGAGTCGAGCCAGGCGGGGACGCGGCCGCGCCGGGCGTCGCCGCCATGCCGGGCGTCGGGGCCCTGCCGGCCGCGGCGGTCCCGCCGGGCGTCGGGGCCCTGCCGAGCGTCGGGGTCCCGCCGGGCGCTGCGGCCCAGCCGGGCGCCGCGGCCTCGCCGGACGTCGTAGCCCCGCCGAGCCCCTTGGCTCTTCCAGACGTCGCGGCCCGCCGCACGACGCCGCCCGGGCCCACTCGACGCCACCGAGCCCAATCGACAGGCGCGCGCCTCACGCCTGGCCCCCTGGACGCACCCCACGCTCCGGACGCGCCCTGCGCCCCAGGCGCCCCAGCCGCCCCAGACGCCCCTGCGCCCCTGCGCCCCTGCGCCCTACGCCCGCTGCCGCCGCCGGAGAGCGGTCGTCGCTCGCCGTATCGCGGTCACTGGGCGGCTCGTGCGGCAGCGGAGGCGCAGGGCGGCCCAGCGGGCCGCGGCGGCACGGCGGAGGCGGGCGGCGGAGCGCGGGGCGAACAGTGCCCGCAGCCGCAGCCCACGGGGCGCCCCGGCCCGCAATCCGGCCAGCACCCGCTGGACGTCGCCGCCCAGCCCGGCCACCGGCCGCGGGTGCGGGGCGTAGAGGATCTGCTCGACCGCCTCGGCGACCCGGCGTGCGGCGTCGGCGGGCTCCGGTTGCAATTCCCCGACGCGAATGATCCGGGCGGCCGCCCTGCGCGGGGTCAGCGACTCGTCCGGCACGATCCCGAAGTCCCAGGCGGTGTCCAGCAGCTCCTGCCAGGCCGCCAGCGCGGCCGCCGCCCCGCCGGGGTCCGTCGTGCCGCCCGCGCCCGTCGTGCCGCTCCCGCCCGGGGCGGTGGGCGCCAGTCGCCGGGAGCGCAGCCGCAGCCGCCACAGCAGCGGGACCAGCGGCAGCAGCAGGACGAGCAGCCCGACCAGCCCGAGGGCGGCCACCGCCCAGGGGGACGGGCCGCCGTCCGACGGGCGGGCGCCGGACTGCGCGGGCAGCGTCAGACAGGCCGTTCCGCTGCCGTCCGGGTGCTCACCCGGGGCGCACGACGGGGTCGCCGAGGGGCCCTCGGTGGGCGGCGCGGGCCGGGCCGGCGCGGGGTCCGGGCGGCCCGGCTCGGTGGTGTCCGAGGTGTCGGGATAGGCGTAGTCCGGGATGCTGCCGCGGCTCGGCGTGGGCTCGAAACGGGTCCAGCCGATGCCCTGGAAATACAGCTCTGGCCAGGCGTGCGCGTCCTTGAGGCTGACCGAGGTCGTGCCGTCGGGCTGCTTCGTCCCCGGGGTGAAGCCGACCGCGACCCGGGCCGGGATACCCAGCGTGCGGGCCATCGCCGCCATCGAGAACGAGAAGTGGACGCAGAAGCCCTCCTTCTGCCGCAGGAACCGGGCTATCGCCTCGGCACCGCTGCCGGCCCGGACCTCGGTGTTGTACGTGAAGCCGCCGTAGAGCGCGAACCAGTCCTGGAGCTTGACGGCCTTGGCGTAGGCGGTCGGGGCGCCCCGGGTGATCTGGCGGGCGGTGGACCGGACGACCGGGGGCAGCGAGGCGGGCACCTTGGTGTACTCGCGCAGCAGCGCGCCGGGCGGTGCCGGGGCGGCGGCCAGCTGCTGGGAGGTGGGCCGCAGCTGGAGGCTCTCGACCTGGTACTGCAGATCGCGGGTGTTCTGGCCGCGGTCGCCGACCAGCGTGCGGCCCTGCGGTTCGAAGCGCCACCGGCCCGAGATGTCCACCCGGGACGCGGGGTAGGGGAGCGGCAGCCAGTTCTGCGCATACCACCCGGCGGTCGAGATGGAGGTGTTGATCCGCTCGCGGCCGACCGCGGAACTGAGGCCGGGCGGCTCCGGCAGCCGTTCGGGCACGTCCGTGACGGTGCGCTCGGAGGGCTTCCAGGTGGTGCCGTCGAACTGGTCGAGGGCGACGATCCGCAGATACAGATCGCGGGTATCGGCGGCGGTGGTGCGGTAGTTGAGGACCTCCCGGTCCTCGGGCTGGTTGAGGCTGTCCTGCAGCGAGACCAGCGGATTGACCGCGGAGATCGTGCCGCCCCCGCCGCCGCGGCCCGGGCCGCTTCCGGTGGGGCCGAGCAGCCCGTCGCCGAGGGAGGGCAGCGCGGCGGGCACCACGAGGGCGATGCCGAGGACCAGGGCGCCGATCCGCCGGCCCGTCCGGACCGGCGCGGTGGCCGGGCCGCCGGTCGCGGAACCCGGTCCGTCGCCCGGCCGCCCCGGGCCCGCCGCACCGAAGACCCGGCCCCACTGGGAGAGCCGGTCGCGGCCCTCGGCCAGCAGGAGCAGCAGATAGCCCGCCGCCGCGATCAGGAACCACAACCAGCCCGCACCGCCCTGGGCCAGCCCCGCCGCGACCGAGTAGAGCGCGAGCAGCGGCAGGCCCGCGGGCGCGGCACTGCGGTACGTCACCGCCAGGGCGTCCACGACCAGGCCGATCAGCAGCACCCCGGCGACCAGCAGCAGCCGGATGCCGGGGGTGACCGGGGCGGGGATGGCGTACCGGCCGACGTCCTGCACGCCGCTCCGCAGCAGCCGGCCGAACTCCGCGACCGCGTCCGGGCCCGGCAGCACACCGAGCACTGCGTCGGCCGGCACGAAGAGCACGGTCAGCAGCAGGACCAGGACCAGCAGTTGGGCGGCGATCGTCAGCGGTCCGGCGAGCGGGGCCCGGCGGGCCAGCGCGCCCACCCCGGTCATGATCGCCAGCAGGATCGCCGCCTGGAAGATCCAGCTGATCGGATCCACCAGCGGCAGCAGTGCGCAGGCGGCGCACAGGGTGGCCACCGCGGCACACAGCGCGAGTCGTGCCCGGCCGCTCATCCGTCCGCCTCCCCTCGCGCGAGGTCGTTCCCGTACGCGTCGTGCTCCCGCACCGGCCGCACGCTCCCGTTCATGGCCGTCCCCCCGTCACCGTCTCCGCGGCCCCGTCCGGCCCCGGCTCCAGTTGGTCCGGCGCCGTCCCGGCCTGGTCGGCGGCGGCCCGCCACAGATCGGCGAGCGCGTCCCCGGGCGTCACCGGAAGGGCCGTCCAGCCCGCCCGCCGCAGCAGCCGCAGCCGTTCGGCGAGCGGCACCTGGCCGGTGGCGAACCGTATGCCGCCGGGCCCACGGCTCCAGGCGTCGCCGTCCAGCACGAACGCGATCGCCGTCCCGCAGCGCCGGCGCATCTGCCCGGCGATCGCCGCCTGTTCGGTGTCCAGGTCGCCGAGGAAGGCGATCAGCAGCCCCTCGCTGCCGCCGCGCAGCACCTCGTACGCCGCCGACAGCCCCTCCTCCTCGGAGTGCTCGACCACGGCGAGGGTGTCCAGCATCAGGCCGGCGGTGTCGGCGGACCCGGCGCTCCCCGGGAAGCCGCCGGTGCCGTCCGGGCCCGGTACCGAGCTGCCGGTGTCGGTCAGCAGCCGGACCGCGAAACCGCGCTCCAGCAGATGCACCGCCGTCGAGGCGGCGGCCGACACCGCCCATTCGAAGGCCGAGTCCGGTCCGCCTCCCGGGTGGGCGAGATCGCGGGTGTCCAGCAGGACCGTGCAGCGCGCCTTCTGCGGCTGCTCCTCCCTGCGGACCATCAGCTCGCCGTGGCGCGCCGTGGACCGCCAGTGGATGCGGCGCAGGTCGTCGCCATGGCGGTAGCCGCGCGGGATGACGTCGTCCTCGCCGGCCAGGGCCAGCGAGCGGTGCCGTCCGTCGCCGTACCCCGCGGCCTCGCCGGCCAGCCGGACGGCCGGCAGCGGCTCGACCCGCGGCACCACCGTCAGGGTGTCGAAGGTCTGGAAGGAGCGGGTGAGCTCGCACATCCCGAACGGGTCGGACAGCCGCAGCTGCAGCGGCCCGAGCGGATAGCGGCCGCGCAGGTCCGAGCGGACGCGGTAGGTGACCTCCCGGCGGCCGCCGGCCTCGACCCGGTCCAGGACGAACCGCGGCCGGGGCCCCAGCACGTACGGCACCCGGTCCTGCAACATCAGCACGCCGGTCGGCAGCCGGGAGACGTTCTCCATCAGCAGCCGGACCCGGGACTCGGAGCCGGCCGGCACCCGGGCGGGCGAGAGCGCACGGCTGCCCGCGACGCGGTAGCGGGTGCGGTGCAGGACCAGGACGCACACCAGCGGCAGGGCGGCGAGCAGCAGCCCGACCCGCAGCAGGTCCGGCTGCCCCAGCAGATACGAGCACACCGCGGCGGCCACCCCGGCGGCCAGGAACGACCGGCCGCGCGTCGTCATCCCCCCGAGGGCCGTCCGCAGCCCGCCCGGCTCGGGCGTCCCCTCGCTCCCCCCTCCGCTCATCACAACCCCCGGACCCCGGGCGGCTGCCGGCCGTGCGTCCGCCACGGCTGCGCGGACGGCTCGGGAACCGGGACGCGCTGGAGGATCTCCAGCACGATCTGCTCGGCCGATCTGCGGCTCAACTGCGCCTGGGCGGTGGGCAGCAGACGGTGCGCCAGCACCGCGACCGCCAGTGACTGGACGTCGTCCGGCAGGGCGTACTCCCGCCCCGCGAGGGCCGCGGTGGCCTTGGCGGCGCGCACCAGATGCAGCGTCGCCCGCGGCGAGGCGCCGAGCCGCAGCTCGGGGTGATGGCGGGTGGCGGACACCAGGTCGACGGCGTACCGCCGGACGGCCTCGGCGACATGGACCTCGCGGACCGCGTCGATCAGCTTGATGATCTCGTGGGCGTGCGCCACCGGCTGGAGGTCGTCGAGCGGGGAGGCGCCGCCGTGCACGTCGAGCATCTGCAGCTCGGCGGCCGGGCTGGGGTAGCCGATCGACACCCGGGCCATGAAGCGGTCGCGCTGGGCCTCGGGCAGCGGGTAGGTGCCCTCCATCTCGACCGGGTTCTGGGTGGCGACGACCATGAACGGGCTGGGGAGTTCGTAGGTCTGCCCGTCCATCGTGACCTGGCGCTCCTCCATGGACTCCAGGAGCGCGGACTGGGTCTTGGGGGAGGCGCGGTTGATCTCGTCGCCGATGACGATCTGGGAGAAGATCGCGCCGGGCTTGAACTCGAAGTCGCGCTGCTGCTGGTCGAAGATGCTGACGCCGGTGATGTCCGAGGGCAGCAGATCGGGCGTGAACTGGATGCGCCGCACCGAGCAGTCGATGGAGCGGGCGAGCGCCTTGGCCAGCATGGTCTTGCCGACGCCGGGCACGTCCTCGATGAGCAGATGGCCCTCGGCCAGGAGCACCGTCAGCGCGAGCCGTACGACCTCCGGCTTGCCCTCGATCACGCCTTCCACCGACCGGTGAACCCGCTCCGCGGTGGTGGTCAGATCGGTGAGGCTCGCTCGTTCGTCATACGTCGTCACTCGGCCCTCCTCGGCCCTGTGCCACGGGCCGACACCCCCTTGTACGGAACCGGCCCACCCCGAAAATGCGCGCCGGGTCCGGCCACTGCCGGCACGACGTCACCTACGCATTCTTGCCGCCCGCGCGCTCCGGCGTCATGGCCTGTGGATAACTCACAACTCCGCGCCCCGACGTTCCGGGCGAACCCGGCGTTTCCGGCGCGGGCCGGCCCGGAAAACCGGGCCGGCCCGCACTCCGGACGGTCAGTCCTGGGGGTCGATCTCCCGCAGCAGACCCGTCTTGACGTCGAAGACGAAGCCGCGCACGTCATCGGTGTGCAGCAGGAAGGGCGAGGTGCGCACCCGCTGCATGGACTGCCGGACGTCCTCGTCGAGGTCCTTGAACGCCTCGACGGCCCACGTCGGGCGCTGGCCGACCTCGGCCGCGAGGTCGTGGCGGAAGTCCTCGGTCAGATTGAGCAGACCGCATCCGGTGTGGTGGATGAGCACGACGGAGCGGGTGCCGAGCGCCCGCTGGCTGATGGTCAGGGAGCGGATGATGTCGTCGGTGACCACACCGCCGGCGTTGCGGATGGTGTGGCAGTCGCCGAGCTCCAGCCCGAGCGCGGCGTGCAGGTCGATCCGGGCGTCCATGCAGGACACCACGGCGACCTTGAGGACGGGCCGGGCGTCCATGCCGGGATCGGTGAAGGCGGCGGCATAGCGCTGGTTGGCCTCGATCAGACGGTCGGTGACCGTGCCGCCGGAGCGCACGGCGGCACTGTCGGAGGAGGGGGACGACGGCTGCGATGCAGGTATGGGCATGCGTTCACCGTAATAGTCACCGACCGTTCCGGCCCCGTGGGAGGCCGGGCATAGGGGGCAACGTCACCCCTTGTGAGGTAATCCACAGCTCCGGTCGGGCAGCCGCCACACGGGTGAAAAGCCCGCCGGGGCGGCCCCGGCGAACCCGTCGCGGGACGCGCGGAACCAGTTGATTGACCGGGGCAGCCGGTGGACTAAAGTGGCGCGAAGTGGGAGGCGTGACGCTCTCCTTGGATACCGAATTCCTCGCGTGCGCGCATCGTACGTACGGCTCGGCCTCCTCCCGCTCCCATGGGCTTCCGACGTCACTTCCCCGTCGCCGGAGGGCCACTTCCCCTTCAGAGCGGGCGGGGACCAAGCGGTACGTGCGGCATCCCCCAGCCAGCGGCCGGGGACCCACCTGCCGCCCACCCCATCGGAAGGCGCATGAGTAATACCCGCCACGTACCCGTCATGCTCCAGCGGTGTCTGGACATGCTCGCCCCTGCGCTCGCCGAGCCCGGTGCGGTCGTCGTCGACTGCACCCTCGGTCTCGGAGGGCACAGCGAGGCGCTGCTCACGGCCTTCCCGGCGGTCCGGCTGATCGCCCTCGACCGCGACCCGGCCGCCCTGAAGCTCGCCGGGGAACGGCTCGCCCCCTACGGCGACCGCGCCACCCTGGTGCACGCCGTCTACGACGAGCTCCCCGAGGTGCTCGACCGGCTCGGCGTCCCCCGGGTCCAGGGCGTGCTCTTCGACCTCGGTGTCTCCTCCATGCAGCTCGACGAGGCCGGCCGCGGCTTCGCGTACGCCCAGGACGCCCCGCTGGACATGCGGATGGACCAGACGACCGGCATCAGCGCGGCGGAGGTCCTCAACACCTACCCGCCCGGGGAGCTGGTGCGGATCCTGCGCTCCTACGGCGAGGAGAAGCAGGCCAAGCGCATCGTCTCGGCCATCGTCCGCGAGCGCGCCAAGGAGCCCTTCACGAACAGCGCGCGGCTGGTCGAACTGATCCGGGACGCGCTCCCGCAGGCCGCCAAGCGCACCGGCGGCAACCCCGCCAAGCGCACGTTCCAGGCCCTGCGCATCGAGGTCAACGGCGAACTCGCCTGTGTGGAGCGGGCCGTCCCGGCCGCCGTGGACGCGCTCGCGGTCGGCGGCCGGATCGCCGTGCTCTCGTACCACTCCCTGGAGGACCGGCTGGTCAAGCAGGTCTTCGCGGCCGGCGCCGCCAGCACCGCACCGCCCGGCCTGCCGGTCGTGCCGGAGCAGTACCAGCCCCGGCTGAAGCTGCTCACCCGCGGCGCCGAACTCCCCACGGAGGAGGAGATCGCCGAGAACCGCCGGGCCGCCCCCGCCCGGCTGCGCGGCGCGGAGCGCATCCGCGAGAACGTCGAGGACGGCAGGAACGCCCGGCATTCTGTGGGCACCCCGTGAGAGGCCAGGGGCGGCCGCGCGGTGCGCCGAAACGGCTCTCCGCGCTGTTCCCGGCCACCCCGGCCGCCCCCGGCACCGCAGCCCGCACCCCGTTCGTCCTGCTCATCGTGGTCCTCCTCGGCTCCGGGCTGATCACCCTGCTGCTGCTCAACTCCGCGCTCAATCAAGGGTCGTTCGAGCTGAGCAGGCTGGAGAAGAAGACCGACGAGCTGACCGACGAGCAGCAGGCGCTGCAGCAGGAGGTGGACGGCTACTCCGCGCCGGGCGCCCTGGAGCGGCGCGCCCGGCGGCTCGGGATGGTGCCCGGCGGCGCCCCGGCCTTCCTGCTCCCGGACGGCACGGTCCGCGGCAAGCCCGGCGTGGCCGGTGCCGACGGCGCGCCGCTGAGCAGCTCGGCCGAGCCGTCCGCCGCCGCCCTCCTGCGCGCCACCACGGCGGGCGGGCCGGCCGCCCCGCGCGTCCCTGCGACCCCACCGGTCGTCCCGCCGTCCGTCGCGCCACCGGTCCCGGCCGGCTCCGGGACGCTCGGCCCGCAGAGCACCCCGGCCGCGGGCGCCGCCCCGGGCCACCCGGCCCCGGCACCCGCCGCGTCCCCGGTATCCGCCCCCGCGCGCGTCCCCGCCTCCACCGCCCGCTCCTCCGGCTCCGCGCCCGCCCCCGCACCGACGACCCCCGGCAGGTGACCGCGGTATGACCGAGCCCAGGGACCCCCGCCGGGTTCCGCGCCCCGCCCGGCGCGGCGGTCAGCCCCAGAACCGCACCGGCCGCCCACCCGCCGCCCGGCGCCCCGCGCAGCGGCCCGGCGCACCCCGCCCGGCCGCCCGCCGCCCCGGCCCGGCCCGGCCCGGCTCCGGCCCCCAGGCGCTCCGCCTCGGCAGCCCGCGCCCCCGGCTCCGCCTGGTCTCCCTCGGACTGACGCTGATCATGCTGGTCTTCGTCGTACGGCTCTTCCAGGTGCAGGCCGTGGACGCCGGGGCGTTCGCCGCCCGGGCCAACGAGAACCGCTACGTCCCGGTCAAGCTGGCCGCCGAGCGCGGCGACCTCACGGACCGGAACGGCGTCGCGCTGGCCACCTCCGTGGACGCGTACGACATCACCGCCGACCCCAGCCTGCTGGCGCCCGCCAAGACCAAGATCCCCGACGCCCCGCAGCGGGCCGCCGCGCTGCTCGCGCCGATTCTGCACGTCGACAAGGCCGCGCTCACCGAGAAGCTCGACCGGCCCGGCTCCCGGTACGAGCTGCTCGCCCGGCAGCAGGCCCCCCAGGTGTGGAAGCGGATCAAGGACCTCCGCAAGACCCTCGACGCCCGGGCGGCCGCCGCCCCCAAGAGCGCGCCCCGCCCCGACGTCCTGGTCGGGATCTTCGCCGACAAACACAGCAAGCGCGTCTACCCCAACAAGGACCTCGCCTCCGGCGTCCTGGGCTTCGTCAACAGCCTCGGCAAGGGCGGCGGCGGCCTGGAGGCCCGCCTCGACAAGCAGCTCGCCGGCAAGGACGGCAAGCTGGTCTACGCCCAGTCCGGCGGCCGCCGGGTGCCCACCGCCGCCACCCAGGAACACCCCGCCGTCCCGGGCGCCGACATGGAGCTCACCCTCGACCGCGACATCCAGTGGGCGGCCCAGCAGGCCATCACCGAACAGGTGGCGAAGTCCGGGGCCGACCGCGGCTACGTCGTCGTCCAGGACACCCGCACCGGCGAGATCCTGGCCCTGGCCAACGCCCCTGCCTTCGACCCCAACGACATCGCCGGGGCCGCGCCGGAGGCGCTCGGCAACGCCGCGCTGTCCGACGCCTTCGAGCCGGGTTCCACCAGCAAGCTGATGTCGATGGCCGCCGTACTGGAGGAGGGGGTCGCCACCCCGTCCACCCGGGTCACCGTCCCCAACCGGCTGCACCGCGGCGACCGGCTCTTCGCCGACGACGTCGACCACGAGACCTGGCACCTCACGCTCAACGGCGTCCTCGCCAAGTCCAGCAACATCGGCACCATCCTCGCGGCCGGCCAGCTCGGCCGGACCCAGCCCGAGGCCAACCGGGTCCTCTACTCCTACCTGCGCAAATTCGGCATCGGCCGGCCGACCGGGCTGGACTTCCCGGGCGAGACCGACGGCATCCTGGCCCAGCCGCAGGCCTGGAACACCTCGCAGCAGTACACGATCCCCTTCGGCCAGGGGCTGTCCCTCAACGCCGTACAGGCCGCCTCGGTCTACTCCACCATCGCCAACGGCGGCGAGCGGATCGCCCCCACACTCGTCCGCGGCAGCACCGGGCCCGACGGCCGCTTCGCTCCGGCGCCCAAGCCCGCGAGGACCCGGGTGGTCAGCCAGAAGACGGCCCGGACCCTCGCCACCATGCTGGAGTCGGTGGTCGACGACGAGGAGGGCACCGGCGCGAAGGCGAAGATCGACGGCTACCGGGTCGGCGGCAAGACCGGCACCTCCAACCGGGTGGACCCCAAAACCGGCCGCTACCACGGCTACACCGCGTCCTTCGCCGGGTTCGCCCCCGCGGACAAACCGCGCATCACGGTCTATTGCGCCGTGCAGAATCCCACCAAGGGCAGCTACTTCGGCGGCCAGGTCTGCGGCCCGATCTACCAGCAGGTCATGGCCTTCGCGCTGAAGACCCTCCAGGTACCGCCGACCGGCGCCAAGCCCCCGCGCCTGCCGGTCACCTTCAGGCCAGGCCAATGAAATCGAGGCAATCCCGCCGTGACGACCATCACCCCCGACGGCCTCCCCGAGCCCGCCGACCGCGCCCCCACACGGCCCTCACTTCGCCCCGGGCCCGATCGGCCCGGTACGCTCACCGCCGTGTCACACGCTGATCAGTCCCCGAACGCCCCGCACGCTCAGAAGGGTGGCCCCGGCACCTACCCGGGAGCGCCGCGCCCTGACCACGTCCGCCCCACCCCCCTGGCGGACCTCGCCGAGCAGCTGGGCACCCCCGCGCTCGCACCCGAGCATGCAGAGGCCCACGTCACCGGCATCACGCACGACTCCCGGGCGGTCCGCCCCGGCGACGTCTACGCGGCGCTGCCCGGCGCCCGGCTGCACGGCGCCGACTTCGTCGCCCAGGCCGCCGACCTCGGTGCCGCGGCGATCCTGACGGACCCGTCCGGCGCCGACCGCGCGGCCGCCACCGGCCTGCCGGTCCTCGTCGTCGACAACCCGCGCGGACGGATGGGCGCCCTGGCCGTCTCCATCTACGGCGCGCCGGGCGAGGACCTGCTCCAGATCGGCATCACCGGCACCTCCGGCAAGACCACCACCGCCTACCTCATCGAGGGCGGGCTGCGGGCCGCCGCGGCCAAGCGCCCCGACGGCGGGCTGACCGGCCTGATCGGCACCGTGGAGACCCGGATCGGTGACGAGCGGATCAAGTCCGAGCGCACCACCCCCGAGGCCACCGACCTGCAGGCCCTGTTCGCCGTGATGCGCGAGCGCGGCGTCCGCGCCCTCGCCATGGAGGTCTCCAGCCACGCCCTGGTCCTCGGCCGGGTCGACGGCTGCGTCTTCGACGTCGCGATCTTCAACAACCTCAGCCCGGAGCACATGGAGTTCCACTCCGGGATGGAGGACTACTTCCAGGCCAAGGCCCAGCTGTTCACCAAGGCCCGCAGCCGGGCCGGCGTGGTCAACCTCGACGACGAATACGGCCGGCGGCTGGCCGAGGGCGAGTCCGAGGTCCCGGTCACCACCTTCTCCGCCGAGGGCCACCCGGACGCCGACTGGCGCGCCTCCGACGTCGAGGTCGGCGCGCTCGGCTCCACCTTCACCGTGCACGGCCCCGACGGGCAGACGCTGCGCGCCGCCTCCCCGATCGCCGGCCCGTTCAACGTCGCCAACGCGCTCGCCGCGATCACCGCACTGGTCGTCGCCGGCATCGACCCGCAGACCGCGGCCGACGGCGTCGCCGCGGTGCCCGGCGTCCCCGGCCGCCTGGAGCGCGTCGACGCCGGCCAGCCGTACCTGGCGGTGGTCGACTACGCCCACAAGACCGACGCCGTCGAATCGGTCCTGCGCGCGCTGCGCAAGGTCACCGACGGCAAGCTGCACGCCGTCCTCGGCTGCGGCGGCGACCGCGACCCGCACAAGCGCGCCCCCATGGGTGCCGCGGTCGCCCGCCTCGCCGACACGGCCATCCTGACCTCCGACAATCCGCGGGGCGAGGACCCGCTCGCGATCCTCGCCACCATGCTGGCGGGCGCCGCGGAGGTCCCGATCCACGAACGCGGCACGGTCCTGGTGGAAGAAGAGCGGGCCGCCGCCATCGCCGCCGCCGTCGCCCGCGCCGAGCCCGGCGACACCGTGATCGTCGCGGGCAAGGGCCACGAGCAGGGCCAGGACGTCGCCGGAGTGGTGCGCCCCTTCGACGACCGCCAGGTGCTGCGCGAGGCCATCGAGGCTTCCCAGACGTCACCGCACCCGAAACACCAGGGATGACACTCCGCCATGCGCGCACAACCGATTCCCCGTCACCGCTCGCCGCTCGCCGGGGGTGACCTGTGATCTCCCTGTCCCTCGCCGAGATCGCGAGCATCGTCGGCGGGCAGCAGTACGACATACCGGACGCCGACCGCCAGGTCACCGGACCGGTCGTCGCCGACTCCCGGGCGGTCCGCCCCGGCGGCCTGTTCGTGGCCTTCGCCGGGGAACGCGTCGACGGCCATGACTTCGCCCGCGGCGCCGTCGAGGCCGGCGCGGTGGCCGTACTGGCCGCCCGCCCCCTCGGCGTCCCGGCGATCGTCGTGCACGACGTCACCGCCGCGCTCGGCGCACTCGCCCGCGCCGTCGTCGAGCGGCTGGGCACCACCGTCGTGGGCCTGACCGGCTCGGCCGGGAAGACCAGCACCAAGGACCTGATCGCCCAACTGCTGCAGCGGCACGGCCCGACCGTCTGGCCCGAGGGCAACCTCAACAACGAGATCGGGCTGCCGCTGACCGCGCTGCGCGCCGATGAGACGACCCGTCACCTCGTGCTGGAGATGGGCGCCCGCGGCGTCGGCCACATCCGCTACCTCGCCGCGCTGACCCCGCCCCGGATCGGCGTGGTGCTCAACGTCGGCTCCGCGCACATCGGCGAGTTCGGCGGCCGCGCGCAGATCGCGGAGGCAAAGGGCGAACTCGTCGAGGCGCTGCCCGCGGCCGAGGACGGCGGGATCGCGGTGCTCAACGCCGACGACCCGTACGTCCGCGCCATGACGGCCCGCACCAAGGCCCGCACGGTGCTGTTCGGCGAGGCCGAGGACGCCGCCGTACGCGCCGTGAATGTCCGGCTCACGGAGCTCGGACAGCCCGCTTTCACGCTTCACACACCCTCCGGGTGCAGCGATGTGACCATGCGGCTGTACGGTGAGCACCACGTGTCGAACGCGCTCGCCGCGGCCGCCGTCGCCCATGAGTTGGGCATGCCCGTAGACGAGATCGCCACCGCGCTCTCCGAAGCCGGCACGCTCTCCCGCTGGCGTATGGAGGTCACCGAGCGCGCGGACGGCGTGACGGTCGTCAACGACGCCTACAACGCGAACCCCGAGTCCATGCGAGCGGCGCTGCGTGCGCTGGTCGCCATGGGCGCAGCCAGACAGGCCAAGGGCGGTCGTACGTGGGCGGTGCTCGGTGAGATGGCCGAGCTGGGCGAGGAGTCACTCGCCGAACACGACGCGGTCGGGCGCCTGGTCGTCCGGCTCAACGTCAGCAAGCTCGTGGCGGTCGGCGGCAGGGAAGCGGCCTGGCTCGACATGGGCGCCAAGAACGAGGGTTCGTGGGGTGAGGAGTCGGTGCACGTGTCCGACACGCGGGCGGCGGTCGACCTGTTGCGCAGCGAGCTGCGGCCGGGAGACGTCGTGCTGGTGAAGGCGTCCAGGTCGGTGGGGCTGGAGCGGGTCGCCGCAGCACTGCTGGATGACGCAGGGCTGTCGGGCGCCGCGGGCGCCGAGGGTGGAGCCGCAGCCCGATGAACTCGATGAAGCAGATCCTCTTCTCCGGAATGATCGGGCTCTTCCTGACCCTGATCGGCACCCCGCTGCTGATCAAACTGCTGGCCAAGAAGGGGTACGGGCAGTTCATCCGCGATGACGGCCCGCGCACCCACGGCAGCAAGAAGGGGACGCCCACCATGGGTGGCATCTCCTTCATCCTGGCGACGATCATCGCCTACGTCATCACGAAGGTGATCACCTCCAGCGACCCGACGTTCTCGGGCGTGCTGGTGCTCTTCCTCTTCGCGGGGATGGGCCTGGTCGGCTTCCTCGACGACTACATCAAGATCGTCAAGCAGCGTTCGCTGGGTCTGCGGGCCAAGGCGAAGATGGCCGGCCAGCTGATCGTCGGTATCGCCTTCGCGGTGCTCTCGCTGCAGTTCGCGGACCTGCGCGGACAGACCCCGGCCTCGGACCGGCTGTCCTTCACCCAGGACTTCGGCTGGCAGATCGGCCCGGTGCTCTTCGTCATCTGGGCGCTGTTCATGATCCTGGCGATGTCCAACGGCGTGAACCTCACCGACGGCCTCGACGGCCTGGCCACCGGCGCCTCGGTGATGGTCTTCGGCGCGTACACCTTCATCGGCATCTGGCAGCACCAGGAGTCCTGCGCCAACCAGATCACCGCCGGACCGGGCTGTTACGAGGTCCGCGACCCCCTCGACCTGGCGGTCGTGGCCTCCGCCTTGATGGGCGCCTGCTTCGGCTTCCTGTGGTGGAACACCTCGCCCGCCAAGATCTTCATGGGGGACACCGGCTCGCTGGCCCTGGGCGGCGCGCTCGCCGGCCTGGCCATCTGCTCCCGCACGGAGCTGCTGCTCGCCCTCCTGGGCGGCCTGTTCGTCCTGATCACCATGTCCGTGGTCATCCAGGTCGGCTCCTTCAAGATGACCGGCAAGCGGGTCTTCCGGATGGCGCCACTACAGCACCACTTCGAACTCAAGGGGTGGTCCGAAGTCCTTGTGGTGGTCAGGTTCTGGATCATCCAGGGCATGTGCGTCATCGTGGGACTCGGCATCTTCTACGGCGGCTGGCAGGCAGCGAAGTGACCACGCACGACCCGGACCGGATCCCCGAGGGGTTCGCCGGCATGAACGTCACCGTCGCCGGCCTCGGCGTGAGCGGCATCAGTGCCGCCCGCGCCCTGGCCGGCCTCGGCGCCCGCGTCACGGTCGTGGACGGCGGCGCGGGCGAGAAGCAGCAGGAATCCGCGCGCGAGCTGGAGGCGGCCGGGATCGCCGTCCGCCTCGGCGACGGCGAGACCCTGCCCGAGGGCACCGACCTGGTCGTCACCTCGCCCGGCTGGAAGCCCGACAGCCCGCTGTTCGCGGCGGCCGCGGCGGCCGGTGTGGACGTCGTCGGCGACGTGGAGATCGCCTGGCGGCTGCGCGGTCCGGACGCGGCCGACTGGCTCGCGGTCACCGGCACGAACGGCAAGACCACCACCGTCCGGATGCTCGCCGCCATCCTGGAGGCCGAGGGCCTGCACACCACGGCCGTCGGCAACATCGGCACCCCGATCGTCGACGTCGTGCTGAACCAGGGCAAGGACGGCGCCCGGCCCTACGACGTGCTCGCCGTCGAGCTCTCCAGCTACCAGCTGCACTGGGCCCCGTCGCTGCGCGCGCACTCCGCCGCGGTCCTCAACCTCGCCCCCGACCACCTCGACTGGCACGGCTCCATGGCGGCGTACGCCGCCGACAAGGGCCGGATCTACGAGGGCAACCGCGTCGCCTGCGTCTACAACGTGGCCGACCGGGCCACCGAGGACCTGGTGCGCGAGGCCGACGTCGAGGAGGGCTGCCGCGCCATCGGCTTCACCCTCGGCACCCCGGGCCCCTCCGAACTCGGCGTCGTCGACGGCATCCTCGTCGACCGCGCCTTCGTCGAGAACCGGCAGAAGCAGGCCCAGGAGCTCGCCGAGGTCTCCGACATCGCCCCCGGCTCCGGGCCCGCCGCCCCGCACAACGTCGCCAACGCCCTCGCGGCCGCCGCGCTGGCCCGGGCCTACGGCGTCAGCCCGGCCGCGGTGCGCGACGGACTGCGCGCCTTCCACCCGGAGGCCCATCGCATCCAGCACATCGCGGAGATCGACGGCGTCCGCTACATCGACGACTCCAAGGCCACCAACACGCACGCCGCCGAGGCGTCGCTGGCGGCGTACGAGCACATCGTGTGGATCGCCGGCGGGCTCGCCAAGGGCGCGACCTTCGACGAGCTGGTGAAGACGGCGGTGGCCCGGCTGCGCGGGGTGGTGCTGATCGGCGCCGATCGGGCGCTGATTCGCGAAGCCCTGGCGCGACACGCCCCCGAGGTCCCGGTCGTCGACCTCGACCGGACCGACACTGGGGCGATGCCCGAGGCCGTCCGGGAAGCGACCCGTCTGGCCCAGCCCGGCGACACCGTCCTGCTGGCTCCGGCCTGTGCCTCGATGGACATGTTCGTCAATTACAACAAGCGGGGCGACGCCTTCGCCGACGCGGTCCGCGAGCTGACCGCGAGGGACCAGTAGACCGTTTCTCCCCGTGGCCGCCGGCTGCCGGCGGCGAGCGCACCTGGAGGGGACGAGGATGACGGCCCGATCGGCGGACGCAGGCAGAGCGGGCGGGGGATCGTCCGCCCGACCGGGCGCGAAATCGTCGGCGCGAGCGGGCGGGCGCCCGTCCGCCCCCGCCCGTCCGCCCCGCCGGCCCGCGACGGCGCGCCCGGCGCGTGGCGGCCGTCCGTCGGCCGGCGGTCCGCGGCGGCTGCTGGACCGGCTGAAGCGCGCCTGGGACCGTCCGCTGACCGCGTACTACCTGATCCTCGGCGGCAGTCTGCTGATCACCGTCCTGGGCCTGGTGATGGTCTACTCGGCGTCCCAGATCAAGGCGCTGCAGTCCGGCCTCGCCCCGTCGTTCTTCTTCCGCAAACAGTTGCTCGCGGCCGTGCTCGGCGGCGGGCTGCTGCTGATCGCCACCCGGATGCCGGTCCGGATGCACCGTACGCTGTCCTATCCACTGCTCACGATCTCGGTCTTCCTGATGTGCCTGGTGCAGATTCCGGGCATAGGGGTCGCGGTCAACGGCAACCAGAACTGGATCAACCTCGGCGGCCCTTTCCAGATGCAACCGAGCGAGTTCGCCAAGCTCGCGCTGGTCCTGTGGGGCGCCGACCTGCTGGCCCGCAAGCACGACAAGAAGCTGCTGGTGCAGTGGAAGCACCTACTGGTACCGCTGATCCCGGTGGCGTTCCTGCTGCTCGGCCTGATCATGCTCGGCGGCGACATGGGCACCGCGATCATTCTCACGGCGATCCTCTTCGGGCTGCTGTGGCTGGCCGGTGCGCCGACCCGGCTGTTCGTCGGCGTGCTGGGCACCGCGACGGTGATCGGCGCACTGCTGATCAAGACCAGCGCCAACCGGATGTCCCGGCTGGCCTGCATCGGCGCGACCGATCCGGGCCCCGGTGACCAGTGCTGGCAGGCCGTGCACGGGATCTACGCCCTGGCCTCCGGCGGATTCTTCGGTTCCGGCCTGGGCGCAAGTATGGAAAAATGGGGTGAACTCCCTGAACCGCACACCGACTTCATCTTCGCCATCACCGGGGAGGAACTGGGTCTGGCGGGGACGCTGTCGGTCCTCGCCCTCTTCGCGGCTCTAGGCTATGCGGGTATCCGCGTGGCCGGACGCACGGAGGACCCCTTCGTACGGTACGCCGCGGGAGGCGTGACCACCTGGATCACGGCCCAGGCCGTGGTCAACATCGGTGCGGTGCTCGGTCTGCTGCCGATCGCCGGTGTCCCGCTCCCGCTGTTCTCCTACGGAGGCTCCGCCCTGCTGCCGACGATGTTCGCCGTCGGGCTGCTGATCGCCTTCGCGCGTGACGAGCCCGCCGCACGGGCGGCACTGGCCGCGCTGGCTACGCGGAAGCCGGTTTTCGGCAGGAAACCGGCTGGGGTGAGATGGAAGACGATGAGACGGCGCGTCAAGAAGCGGCCGTCCGGAGAGCGGTGAATTTCGGTGCATGTCGTACTCGCCGGTGGGGGGACCGCCGGCCACATCGAGCCCGCGCTCGCCCTCGCGGACGCACTGCGGAGGCAGGACCCCACCGTGGGGATCACGGCACTCGGCACGGAGAAGGGGCTGGAGACCCGGCTCGTCCCGGAGCGCGGCTATGAGCTGGGCCTCATCCCGGCCGTCCCGCTGCCGCGCAAGCCCACCCCCGAACTGATCACCGTCCCCGGGCGGCTGCGCGGCACGATCAAGGCCGCCGAGCAGATCCTGGAGCGCACCAAGGCGGACTGCGTGGTCGGCTTCGGCGGCTACGTGGCGCTGCCCGGCTATCTGGCCGCCAAGCGGCTCGGCGTGCCGATCATCGTCCACGAGGCCAACGCCCGCCCCGGCCTGGCCAACAAGATCGGTTCGCGGTACGCGAAATTCGTCGCCGTCAGCACCCCCGACAGCAAGCTGCGCGGCGCCCGCTACGTCGGCATCCCACTGCGTCGCACCATCGCCACCCTCGACCGGGCCGCGGTCCGCCCCGAGGCGCGCGCCGCCTTCGGCCTCGACCCCAACCTGCCGACCCTGCTGGTGTCCGGTGGCTCCCAGGGTGCCCGCCGGCTGAACGAGGTCATCCAGGCCGCCGTGCCGGCCCTCCAGCGGGCCGGCATCCAGGTGCTCCATGCGGTCGGTCCGAAGAACGAATTGCCGCATGTGGACAACATGCCCGGGATGCCACCCTATGTCCCGGTACCGTACGTGGACCGGATGGATCTCGCGTACGCCGCGGCGGACATGATGCTCTGCCGCGCGGGCGCGATGACCGTCGCCGAGTTGTCCGCCGTCGGGCTGCCGGCCGCGTTCGTCCCGCTGCCCATCGGCAACGGCGAGCAGCGGCTGAACGCCCAGCCGCTGGTCAACGCCGGCGGGGGCCTGCTGGTCGACGACGCCCAGCTGACCCCGGACTGGGTGCAGGGCAACGTGCTCCCGGTCCTGGCCGATCCGCACCGGCTGTACGAGATGTCCCGCGCGGCCTCCGAGTTCGGCCGCCGGGACGCCGATGAACTGCTGGTCGGCATGGTGTACGAGGCGATCGAGCAGCACCGCAAGTAGCGCACGAGAGAAGGCAGGGAGCGTGGCCGGACCGACAACCGCCCGGCGCGGCGAGAAGAAGTCACCGTCCGGCCCGCCCTCCTCCGCGGAGGTGCGCGGGCGAAGACTCCGCTGGGTGCGCCTGCCCCGTCGCGCGCCGGGCCGCCGCGGTCTGATCATCATCCTGGTCCTCGCGGTGCTGCTCGGCGCGTTCGGCGTCTGGGCGCTCTACGCGTCCGACTGGCTGCGGCTGGAGCGCGTCCGGGCCACCGGCATCGACGTCCTGACCCCGCGTGAGGTCGTCGCGGCGGCGCACGCCCCGATGGACGCCCCGCTGGTCTCGGTGGACACCGACGCCCTCGAACACCGGCTGCGCGCCCGGCTGCCGCGCATCAAGACCGTTGACGTGGAACGATCCTGGCCGCACACCATCAGTCTCAAAGTGACGGAAAGAACCCCGGAACTGCTGATGCAAACGGGCGGAAAGTTTGCCGAAGTGGACGCCGAGGGCGTCCGGTTCGCCACCGTCGCCACCGCTCCCAAGGGCATTCCGCTTCTGGAAATGTCCGTTTCCGACTCCCCGAGTCTGCGCCAGTTCGGTCCCGACCGGTTGCGGCGCGCGGCGGTCGAGGTTGCTCAGGACCTGCCCCCAGTCGTACGCAAAGACGTACGCAAGGTCCGAGTGCGGTCATATGACGCCATCAGCGTCGAACTGGCCGGCGGGCGCACGGTCGCCTGGGGCAGTCGCGAACAGGGCGCCGAAAAGGCGAAGGTGCTGGTCGCGCTGCTGAAAGCGGCCCGAACCGCCCGGCACTTCGACGTCTCGGTCCCCAGCGCCCCTGCGGTGTCGGGGAGTTGACGTACCAAGTCGCAGGCCAGCACCCTGGATGGCTACGACTATGGGTGATCACATAGGGTGAAAAGAAAAACGGGAGGTTCGGCGTGTTCGTTGAACGGGCGCGCCTTGTCGACTTAGTGTCTCGTTCCAAAGGGACTATGGAACCAAGGAACACAGGCACAGGTAACCCTAAACTTCAACGTTAGGGTTCGGGTCGGCGATACGGACCGTCCCAATCGGCATCAGTCGGCGTCCACGCGCAAGTGCGGCGACGACACGTAACTCGAGGCGAGAGGCCTTCGACGTGGCAGCACCGCAGAACTACCTCGCAGTCATCAAGGTCGTCGGCATCGGCGGCGGTGGCGTGAACGCCATCAACCGGATGATCGAGGTCGGGCTCAAGGGCGTCGAGTTCATCGCGATCAATACCGATGCGCAGGCGCTGCTGATGAGCGACGCCGACGTCAAGCTCGACGTCGGCCGCGAAATGACCCGCGGCCTCGGCGCCGGCGCCAACCCGGACGTGGGGCGCAAGGCGGCCGAGGACCACCGCGAGGAGATCGAGGAGGTCCTCAAGGGGGCCGACATGGTCTTCGTGACCGCGGGCGAGGGCGGCGGCACCGGCACCGGCGGCGCACCCGTCGTCGCCAACATCGCCCGCTCGCTGGGCGCCCTGACGATCGGTGTGGTCACCCGGCCGTTCACCTTCGAGGGCCGCCGTCGCGCCAACCAGGCCGAGGACGGCATCGCCCAGCTGCGCGAAGAGGTCGACACCCTCATCGTGATCCCCAACGACCGGCTGCTGTCCATCTCGGACCGCCAGGTGAGCGTGCTCGACGCGTTCAAGTCCGCGGACCAGGTGCTGCTGTCGGGTGTCCAGGGCATCACCGACCTGATCACCACGCCGGGCCTGATCAACCTCGACTTCGCCGACGTCAAGTCCGTGATGTCGGAGGCCGGCTCGGCCCTCATGGGCATCGGCTCGGCGCGCGGCGACGACCGCGCGGTGGCCGCCGCGGAGATGGCGATCTCCTCGCCGCTCCTGGAGGCGTCCATCGACGGCGCCCGCGGTGTGCTGCTGTCCATCTCCGGCGGCTCCGACCTCGGTCTCTTCGAGATCAACGAGGCCGCCCAGCTGGTCAGCGAGGCCGCGCACCCGGAGGCCAACATCATCTTCGGCGCGGTCATCGACGACGCGCTGGGCGACGAGGTCCGGGTCACCGTCATCGCCGCGGGCTTCGACGGCGGCCAGCCGCCGGCCCGCCGCGATGCGCAGGCCGCCCTGTCGTCCCCGAAGCGCGAGGAGCCGGCCCCGGCCGCCAGCCGTCCGGCCGCCCCGCCCGAGCCCCGCACCCCGTCGTCCTTCGGCGGCCTGGGCTCCGTCCCCGTACGGGACGCCGGGGCCTCCGCGGAGCGTGGTGAGCCGGCCGCCGAGCCGTCGTCCACGCTGGGCGAGGTCGCCTCCACCCCGTCGAGCGGGCCGCAGGTTCCCCCGGCCCGTCCGTCGTACTCCGACAGCGCGGCCGAGGAACTCGACGTTCCCGACTTCCTGAAGTGACGTAAAGCACCGAAGTGATAGGGCAACAGCACCACGAGAGCGGCGCGCACTTCGCCTTCACCGACAGGTGGGGCGGGGTGAGCGCCGCTCCGTATGAGCAGCTCAACCTGGGGGGCGCGGTCGGCGACGACCCGCAGGCCGTCCGCACCAACCGCGCCCGCGCGGCCGGCGCGCTCGGTCTCGACCCGGCCGCGGTGATCTGGATGAACCAGGTCCACGGCCGGGACGTGGCGGTGGTCGACGGCCCCTGGCGCGACGCCGACGTCCCCTGCGTGGACGCGGTGGTGACGGCCCGCCGGGGTCTCGCGCTCGCCGTTCTGACCGCCGACTGCACCCCGGTGCTGCTCGCCGACCCGGTCGCGGGCGTCACCGGAGCGGCACACGCCGGCCGGCCCGGCCTGGTCGCCGGCGTCGTACCGGCGGCCGTCGAGGCGATGACCGAACTGGGCGCGGAGCCGGCCCGGATCCTCGCGTACACCGGACCGGCGATCTGCGGGCGCTGCTACGAGGTGCCCGACCGGATGCGGTCCGACGTCGCGGCGGTGGTGCCCGAGGCGCACGCGACGACCAGCTGGGGCACCCCGGCGGTGGACGTCACCGCAGGCGTACGGGCCCAACTCGCCGCGGCGGGCGTGCCGGTGCGTGACGATCCCCACATCCCGCCGGTCTGCACACGGGAATCCGCGGATCACTTCTCCTATCGGCGGGACCGCACGACCGGGCGGCTCGCGAGTTACGTGTGGCTGGACGGCGAGCTGTGACGGACGACCGTAGAACGGAACTGGCGACCAACCTGGCGCGGGTGGAGGAACGTATCTCCGCCGCCTGCGCCAAGGCCGGCCGGCCGCGGGACGAGGTGACGCTCATCGTCGTCACCAAGACCTACCCCGCGAGCGACGTCCGGCTGCTGGCGGAACTGGGGGTGCGCCAGGTCGCCGAGAACCGCGACCAGGAGGCGGCACCCAAGGCCGCCGAATGCACTGATTTGCCGCTTACTTGGCACTTCGTCGGTCAGTTGCAGACCAACAAGGTGCGGTCGGTGGCGAGTTATGCCGGAATTGTGCAGTCGGTCGACCGGGCGCGACTGGTCACCGCGCTCTCCAGGGAAGCCGTTCGCGCGGGCCGTGAGCTCGGATGCCTCGTCCAGGTGGCACTTGACGCCGAGTCGGGCCAGCAGGGCGACCGGGGCGGTGTGGCGCCGGACCGCGTTCCGGCGCTGGCGGAGGCGATCGCCGGGGCCGAAGGGCTGCGCCTGGACGGCGTGATGACGGTCGCGCCGCTGGCCGGGCCGTACGCGGGCCGCCAACTCGCCGCATTCGAACGGCTCATGGAAATCTCAACCGACCTGCGCGCCACCCATCCTGCTGCCAACATGGTGTCAGCAGGCATGAGCGCGGACCTCGAGGACGCCGTGGCGGCCGGAGCGACACATGTGCGCGTCGGTACCGCGGTACTCGGAGTCCGACCACGGCTCGGGTAACGTCGCCAAGCAAGTCGGACCACAGCACAATATATGGTCATTTCCGCAGAAAGCGGGGAGGCCGCGTGGATCCAAGGCCCTGGTGACGGAGCCGATCCACCACAGAGCGGAGGACGCAGAGAATGGCCGGCGCGATGCGCAAGATGGCGGTCTACCTCGGCCTCGTGGAGGACGATGGGTACGACGGCCGGGGGTTCGACCCCGACGACGAGTTCGAGCCCGAGCTCGACCCGGAACCCGACCGGGGACGGCGGCAACAGCACCAAGTGCAGGCCGAAACACGCCCGGAACGGGACGAACCCGTCCGTGCCGTGACGCCCCCGGCGCAACGCGAACCCGCCCCGCTCGCCCCGGAAAACGGACGACCCGCGCGAATCGCCCCCGTGTCATCCATCACACCCGACCGTCCGAATCTGGAGAAGAACGCACCGGTGATCATGCCCAAGGTTGTGTCCGAGCGGGAGCCCTACCGCATCACCACGCTGCACCCCCGGACCTACAACGAAGCCCGTACCATCGGGGAACACTTCCGTGAGGGCACTCCGGTGATCATGAATCTCACAGAGATGGATGACACCGATGCGAAGCGACTTGTCGACTTTGCGGCCGGTTTGGTGTTTGGTCTTCACGGCAGCATCGAGCGGGTGACGCAGAAGGTGTTCCTGTTGTCGCCTGCTAACGTCGATGTCACGGCGGAGGACAAGGCCCGTATCGCAGAGGGCGGGTTCTTCAACCAGAGCTGAGACGCAACACCGGGCACACCGAGGCCGTAGGGCCGACACAGAGGCAAGGGGAGAGGGACGCGCGAGATGAGTGTCGCTGGTCAGGTGATCTATATCGCGCTGTACTGCTTCCTGATCGTGTTGATCTTCCGGCTGGTGATGGACTATGTCTTCCAGTTCGCCCGTTCATGGCAACCCGGCAAGGCGATGGTGGTCATTCTGGAGGCCGCCTACACTGTCACTGATCCGCCACTCAAGCTTCTGCGGCGGGTAATCCCGCCGCTGCGTCTCGGGGGCGTGGCGCTCGACCTGTCCTTCTTCGTATTGATGATCATCGTCTACATCCTGATCACCGTCGTGAGGTCGGTGTTGTTGGTGTGAACGATACGGTCTTGCCGATTGCCGACGACTACGTTGAGGTGAAGTAGAGATGCCGTTGACCCCCGAGGACGTGCGGAACAAGCAGTTCACGACCGTCCGCCTCCGAGAAGGCTATGACGAGGACGAGGTCGATGCCTTCCTCGATGAGGTCGAAGCCGAACTGACCCGGCTCCTGCGGGAGAACGAGGACCTTCGCGCGAAGCTGGCCGCCGCCACTCGCGCCGCCGCGCAGAACCAGCAGCAGGGTCTGCGCAAGGGACCGGACCAGCAGCAGGAGCAGCAGCAGCGTCCGGGGGCTCCCGTGCCCGCCGCCATATCCGGTCCGCAGCCGGTCCCGCCGCAGCAGCAGGGGATGGGTGGCCCGCCCCAACTGCCCGGTGGTGCACCGCAGCTGCCTCCTGGTCCCGGTGGCCACGGCCCGCAGGGCCCGCACGGTCCCGGTCCGATGGGCCCCGGCGGTCCGATGGGTGGCCCGATGGGCGGCCCCGGCGGCCCGCAGCAGCTGCCCGGCGGGCAGCAGGGTGGTCCCGGCGGTGACAGCGCCGCGCGCGTGCTGTCGCTGGCGCAGCAGACCGCCGACCAGGCGATCGCGGAGGCCCGTTCCGAGGCCAACAAGATCGTCGGCGAGGCGCGCAGCCGCGCCGAGGGCCTGGAGCGGGACGCCCGCGCCAAGGCCGACGCGCTGGAGCGGGACGCGCAGGAGAAGCACCGCGTGGCGATGGGCTCGCTGGAGTCGGCCCGCGCGACGCTGGAGCGCAAGGTCGAGGACCTGCGCGGCTTCGAGCGCGAGTACCGCACCCGGCTGAAGTCCTACCTGGAGAGCCAGCTGCGTCAGCTGGAGAACCAGGCGGACGACTCGCTCGCCCCGCCGCGGACCCCGGCGGCCGCCTCGCTGCCGCCGTCCCCGTCGATGGCGTCGGCCGGTGCCGGCACGATGGGCGGCAACCACACCATGGGTGGCGGCCAGACCATGGGCGGCAACCACTCGATGGGCAACGGCTCCAGCAGCGGTCCGTCCTACGGCGGTCAGCAGCAGATGTCGCCGGCGATGACCCAGCCGATGGCTCCGGTGCGGCCGCAGGGCCCGTCGCCGATGCAGCAGACCCCGTCGCCGATGAGGGGCTTCCTCATCGACGAGGACGACAACTGACGCCCGCCTGAGGCGTACCGTCGGCAATCAGGGCCGGGCCCCGAGGGACTTCCCTCGGGGCCCGGCCCTTTTGCGCGTCGTGCCGGACCTGCCGGGGTGCGCCCCGGGCCGGCCGGTGGCGGCCGCGCCTCTCTCGACAAAACGGGCCAAACTGCCTTTCCCTGTACGGAAATGACGAATGCCCCGGTGTGGTGCACACCGGGGGCATTCGGGATGGGGTCGGGCCCCGGGGATTACGCCTTACGGAGGTGGAACGTCAGTGCCAGTGCCTCGTCGGCGAAGGCCGGGCCGTAGCCACCGTCCGGCTCGCCGGGGGCGAAGTCCGTGGCGAGGACCTCCTCGGCGATCAGACCGGCGTGCTCGGCGAGGGCCGTACGGACCTCCTCGTCGGACGACGCCCAGCGCAGCGCGATCCGGTCGGCGACGTCCAGGCCGCTGTTCTTCCGCGCCTCCTGGATCAGCCGGATCGCGTCCCGGGCCAGACCGGCCCGGCGCAGCTCGGGGGTGATCTCCAGGTCCAGGGCGACCGTGGCGCCCGCGTCGGAGGCCACCGACCAGCCCTCGCGCGGGGTTTCGGTGATGATCACCTCGTCCGGGGCGAGGGAGAGGGTCTCGCCGTCGACCTCGACGCTCGCCGTGCCCTCCCGGAGCGCGAGCGAGAGCGCCGCGGCGTCCGCGCCGGCGATGGCCTTGGCGACCGCCTGGACGCCCTTGCCGAACCGCTTGCCCAGCGCACGGAAGTTGGCCTTCGCGGTGGTGTCGACGAGCGAGCCGCCCACCTCCGACAGTGAGGCCAGCGAGCTGACGTTCAGCTCCTCGGCGATCTGGGCGCGCAGGTCCTCGGGCAGCCCGGCGAAGCCGTGGGCCGCGACCAGCGCGCGGGACAGCGGCTGGCGGGTCTTCACACCGGACTCGGCGCGGGTCGCCCGGCCCAGCTCGACCAGTCGGCGGACCAGCGCCATCTGGGCGGAGAGCGCCGGGTCGATCAGCGACTGCTCGGCGACCGGCCAGGTGGAGAGGTGGACGGAGTCCGGCGCGTCCGGGGTCACCGGGGCGACCAGGTCCTGCCAGACCCGCTCGGTGATGAACGGGGTGAGCGGCGCCATCAGGCGGGTGACCGTCTCGATGACCTCGTGGAGGGTGCGCAGCGCGGCCGCGTCGCCCTGCCAGAAGCGGCGGCGCGAGCGGCGGACGTACCAGTTGGACAGGTCGTCGACGAAGGTGGACAGCAGCTTGCCGGCGCGCTGGGTGTCGAAGGTCTCCAGCGACTCGGTGACCTGCTCGACGAGGGTGTTCAGCTCACCGAGCAGCCAGCGGTCCAGCAGCGGCCGCTCGGCCGGGGCCGGGTCGGACGCGGACGGCGCCCACTGGGACGTCCGGGCGTACAGCGCCTGGAAGGCGACGGTGTTCCAGTACGTCAGCAGGGTCTTGCGGACGACTTCCTGGATGGTGTTGTGGCCCACCCGGCGGGCGGCCCACGGCGAACCGCCGGCCGCCATGAACCAGCGGACCGCGTCCGCGCCGTGCTGGTCCATGAGCGGGATCGGCTGGAGGGTGTTGCCCAGGTGCTTGGACATCTTCCGGCCGTCCTCGGCGAGGATGTGGCCGAGGCAGACCACGTTCTCGTACGAGGACTTGTCGAAGACCAGGGTGCCGACGGCCATCAGCGTGTAGAACCAGCCGCGGGTCTGGTCGATGGCCTCCGAGATGAACTGCGCCGGGTAGCGCTTCTCGAACAGCTCCTTGTTGCGGTACGGGTAGCCCCACTGCGCGAACGGCATCGAGCCGGAGTCGTACCAGGCGTCGATGACCTCCGGGACGCGCACGGCGGTGTGGGCGCAGCCCTCCTGCGGGCAGCCGAAGGTGATCGCGTCGATGAACGGGCGGTGCGGGTCCAGGCCCGACTGGTCGGTGCCGGTCAGCTCGGTCAGCTCGGTGAGCGAGCCGACGCAGGTGAGGTGGTCGTCCTCGCAGCGCCAGATGGGCAGCGGGGTGCCCCAGTAGCGGTTGCGGGACAACGCCCAGTCGATGTTGTTGCTCAGCCAGTCGCCGAAGCGGCCGTGCTTGACCGACTCGGGGAACCAGTTGGTGTTCTCGTTCTCCCGGAGGAGGGCGTCCTTGATCGCGGTGGTGCGGATGTACCACGACGGCTGGGCGTAGTAGAGCAGCGCGGTGTGGCAGCGCCAGCAGTGCGGGTAGCTGTGCTCGTAGGCGATGTGCTTGAAGAGCAGGCCGCGGGCGTCCAGGTCGGCCACCAGCGTGCCGTCGGCCTTCTTGAAGAACTGGCCGCCGACCAGCGGGAGTTCCTCCTCGAAGGTGCCGTCGGGGCGGACCGGGTTGACCACCGGGAGGCCGTACGCCTTGCAGGTCTTGAGGTCGTCCTCACCGAAGGCCGGGGCCTGGTGGACCAGGCCCGTGCCGTCGTCGGTCGTGACGTACTCGGCGTTGACGACGAAGTTGGCGCCCTCCAGCTCGACCAGGGAGAACGGGCGCTCGTAGGACCAGCGCTCCATCTCGCGGCCGGTGAAGGACTGGCCGGTGGCCTCCCAGCCCTCGCCCAGCGCCTTCTCCAGCAGCGGTTCGGCGACGACCAGCTTCTCCGTGCCGTCGGTGGCGACGACGTACGTGACGTCCGGGTGTGCGGCGGCGGCGACGTTGGAGACCAGGGTCCAGGGGGTCGTCGTCCAGATCAGGAGCGCGGCCTCGCCGGCCAGCGGGCCGGAGGTCAGCGGGAGGCGGACGTAGACCGAGGGGTCGACGACGGTTTCGTAGCCCTGCGCCAGCTCGTGGTCCGACAGGCCGGTACCGCAGCGCGGGCACCACGGGGCGACGCGGTGGTCCTGGACCAGCAGGCCCTTGGTGAAGATCTGCTTCAGCGACCACCAGACCGACTCGATGTAGTCGGGGTCCATGGTGCGGTAGGGGCTGTCGAGGTCGGTCCAGTAGCCCATCCGCGTGGTGAGCTCGGCGAAGGCGTCGGTGTGCCGGGTCACCGACTCGCGGCACTTGGCGTTGAACTCGGCGATGCCGTACGCCTCGATGTCCTTCTTGCCGCTGAAGCCGAGCTCCTTCTCGACGGTCAGCTCGACCGGCAGGCCGTGGCAGTCCCAGCCGGCCTTGCGGTCGACGTGGTAGCCCTGCATCGTGCGGAACCGGGGGAAGACGTCCTTGAAGACGCGGGCCTCGATGTGGTGCGCGCCGGGCATGCCGTTGGCCGTCGGCGGGCCCTCGAAGAAGACCCACTCGGGCCGGCCCTCGGACTGCTGGAGGGTGCGGGCGAAGATCTTCTGCTCCTGCCAGAAATCGAGCACGGCGTGCTCGAGGGCGGGCAGGTCGACCTGGGCGGGTACCTGGCGGTACAAGGGCTGCTCACTCATCGGGGGCTTCCTCCGGCGGACATCTGCTGCTTCTCCGTCCGGAGGGACGAGAGCCCTGGCTCCCGCGGTACCACCCTCCTTGGCGGTGCGTGTCGCACCGCCCCCTCATTGGGGTCGCGCTGCCGGTTCTACTCGCCCTGGACGGCCGGCGGCCCGTGGGGCGCAGCCCACTGTCCAGAGCTTTCTTCCGGCGGCTCCGGGGTGATCTTCACGCCGCGCACGCCCCCGGGCTTCCACCGTCCCCGGGTCGCTGCTGGCTGCGTACGGCGCTACTCGTCCCATCACTGCCTCTCGCTGGGCCCAGTGTACGGGGCGCCACCGACAGCGGCCGACCGAATTCCGACGGCCCTCGCACGGGCCCCGGGCGCGGGGTGCCGTAGGGGCTGCCGGGGCGGCGGCGCGGGACCGGGGCGCTCGGCCGGGGCCGTGACCCGAATGGCCAGCGGCCGGGTGCCGGACGGCCAAGCGGATTACCGGGCGGGCAGCGGGGCACAACCGAGGCAGACCGGACTTCCGGGCCGGGTGGCAGGACCCGATGGGGCGGTGCGTCCCGTTGCCGCGTGCTCTGTGGCGATTTATCGTTCCCGTCACGATTCGCGAATAAAAGTCACATATGTGAAGGGGTCGCGGCCATGGTGGCGAAGAAGACCGCCGCGGAGAAGAGCACGACGCCTGCCGGCGAGGCCGTCGCGAAGCAGCCCGCACCGAAGAACAGCACTCCGAAGAAGGCCGCTCCGAAGAAGGCGGCCGCCCGGAAGACGGCGGCCGAGAAGACCACGGCCAAGAAGACGGCGGCCGCGAAGACCGCGAAGCGGGCTCCGGCCACGAAGGCCGCGGTGCCCGCGAAGAAGACGGGAGCCAAGACGGTGGTGGCGAAGAAGACGGCGGCCGCGGCGGCCGGGGAGCACGGCAACGACTCCGCGGTGCCCGGGGTCCGCACGGCCGTGGCGCCCGGCGAGCTCGCCGTACGGCCCGGTGAGGACCCCTGGACGACCGCCGAGGTCGACGAGGCGCGGTCGGCGCTGCGGGAGGAGACGGAGCGGCTGCGGCTGGAGATCACCTCCGCCGAGGACGCCATCGCCGGGCTGATGCGCGACTCCGGCGACGGCGCCGGCGACGACGAGGCGGACACCGGCAGCAAGAACATCACCCGCGAACACGAGCTCGCGCTCGCCTCCAACGCCCGCGAGATGCTCCACCAGACCGAGCGCGCCCTCGGCCGGCTGGACGCGGGCACCTACGGACTGTGCGAGAACTGCGGCAACCCCATCGGCAAGGCGCGGATGCAGGCATTCCCCCGGGCGACGCTGTGCGTGGAGTGCAAGCAGAAGCAGGAGCGCCGCTGAGCCGGCGCCTCCCGACCGGTCGTCGCGGGCGGCCCCCGGACCGCCCGCGCCCGCACGTGTGTGCCGTACTCTCGTGGTTCAGCCAGGCACGGCCTGGCCGCGGACACGACGGGCTGAGGGACTCACACGTGGCAGAGGCGGAACGCATCACCGGCACGCCGGAACCCGAGCCGGGTACCGGAGCGGATCCCACACCGGGGGCCGCAGCGGAAGCACCGGCGGAGCAGGGCGCCGGCCGCGGCAAGCGGCGGATCGCCGCGCTGCTGCTGGTCGCGTGCGTCGTCTACCTGCTCGACCTGGGCAGCAAGCTGCTGGTCGTCGCCAAGCTGGAGAACCACGAGCCGATCCAGGTCATCGGCACGCTGCTGCAGTTCAACGTGATCCGCAACCGCGGCGCCGCCTTCAGCATCGGCGAGGCGCTGACGATCTTCCTGACGATCATCGCGGCGGCCGTGATCCTGGTCATCGCCCGGGTCGCCCGCAAGCTCTACAGCCTGCCCTGGGCCATCGCCCTCGGGCTGCTGCTCGGCGGCGCCTTCGGCAACCTCACCGACCGGATCTTCCGCTCGCCGGGCGTCTTCGAGGGCGCCGTGGTCGACTTCATCGCCCCCGCGCACTTCGCCGTCTTCAACCTCGCCGACTCCGCGATCGTCTGCGGCGGCATCCTGATCGTGATCCTCTCGTTCCGGGGGCTGGACCCCGACGGGACGCTCCACAAGGACTGACCGCGCGGCGGTCCGGTGCCGGGCCCCCGGCCGCCGGGCAGGACACCATAGGACAACTGCCATACTCGTGGGGTGAGCACGCTTCCCGAGATCCGCACCCTGCCCGTACCGGACGGCCTGGAGGGCGAGCGCGTCGACGCCGCGCTGGCCCGGATGTTCGGTTTCTCCCGTACGAAGGCGGCCGAACTCGCCGCCTCCGGAAAGGTCCGGGTCGACGGGTCCGAGGTGATGAAGTCCGAGCGGGTGCGCGGCGGTGCCTGGCTGGAAGTCGAGATGCCGCAGGCCGCGGCGCCCGTGGAGATCGTGCCCGAGCCCGTCGAGGGCATGGAGATCGTGCATGACGACGACGACATCGTCGTGATCGTCAAGCCGGTCGGCGTGGCCGCGCACCCCAGCCCCGGCTGGACCGGCACCACCGTCATCGGCGGACTGGCCGCGGCCGGCTACCGCATCTCCACCTCCGGTGCCGCCGAGCGCCAGGGCATCGTGCACCGCCTCGACGTCGGCACCTCCGGCCTGATGGTCGTGGCCAAGTCGGAGCGGGCCTACACGTCATTGAAGCGGCAGTTCAAGGAGCGCGTCCCCGACAAGCGGTACCACGCGCTCGTGCAGGGCCACCCCGACCCGATGAGCGGCACCATCGACGCCCCCATCGGCCGGCACCCGCAGCACGACTACAAGTGGGCGGTCACCGCCGAGGGCAAGCCGTCGGTCACGCACTACGACCTGATCGAGGCGTTCCGCGCGGCCAGCCTGCTCGACATCAAGCTGGAGACCGGCCGCACCCACCAGATCCGGGTGCACATGGCCGCTCACCGCCACCCCTGCGTCGGCGACCTCACCTACGGCGCGGACCCCACCCTCGCCAAGCGGCTGGGCGTCGGCCGGCAGTGGCTGCACGCGGTCCGGCTGGGCTTCGAGCACCCCTCCGACGGCGGCTGGGTCGAGTTCGCGTCGGCCTATCCGGACGACCTCCAGCACGCCCTGGACACCGTGCGGGACGAGAGCAGCTGACGGAGCTCGGTGCCGGTGCGCGGTCGGTGGAACGCGGCGCCGCGCGGGCCGGCACGGCGGTCAACCACGGCGGCCGTGGCACCCTTGGGCGGAAAGTGATCGAATCCGACCGCTCCGGAGCGTAGCCACCGTGGATCAGATGGCTCTGCTGTTCGTCCTTCTGCTCGGAGCCGTGGTGATGGTTCCGGTCGGCGACCGGCTGCGGCTGCCGTCACCGGTGCTGATGACCCTCGCCGGGGCCGTCCTGGCGCTGCTGCCGTTCGTCCCCAACGTCGAGGTACCGCCCGAGTTCATCCTGCCGGTGGTGCTGCCGCCGCTGCTCTACGCGGCCGTGCAGCGCACGTCCTGGCGGCAGTTCACCGCCAACCTCCGGCCGATCCTCCTGCTCGCCGTGGCCCTGGTCTTCGCCACCACGGCCGCGGTGGCCGCGGTCGCCCAGGCGGTGGTGCCCGGGATGCCGGTGGCCGCCGCGGTGGTGCTCGGCGCGCTGGTCGCCCCGCCCGACCCGGTGGCCGCGACCGCGGTCGCCGGCAAACTCGGGCTGCCCCGCCGGCTGGTCTCCATCCTGGAGGGCGAGGGCCTCTTCAACGACGTCACCGCGATCGTGCTCTACCACGTCGCGCTCGCCGCGGTGGTCAGCGGCAGCTTCTCGGTGCCCGGCGCGCTCGGCTCCCTCGTCCTGTCCGCCGTGGTGGCCATAGCGGTCGGTCTGGCGCTCGGCTGGGTGACCAACAAGCTGATGGGCCTGCTCGGCGACCCCACGCTGCAGATCGGGCTGACGCTGCTGGTGCCGTTCGTGGCGTACGTGCTCGCCGAGGAGTTCCGCGGCTCCGGGGTGCTGGCGGTGCTGACCTGCGCGCTCTTCCTCGCCGAGTACGCGGTCGACCCGGACGACGTGATGGGCCGGCTCGCCGGATACACCTTCTGGGAGGTCGTCGACACCCTCGTCACCGGAGTGGCCTTCGGGCTGATCGGCCTGGAGCTGCACAACATCTTCGGGGCCGCCGCACACCGCTGGGGCCAGCTGCTCGCTGCCGGCGCCGCGGTCGTGGCGGTGGTCGTCGCCGTCCGGCTGCTGTGGCTGCTGCCCGCCGCCTGGCTGGCCAAGCGGATGCACAAGCGCCGCGACTACGACGAGGACATCCCGATGAGCTGGCGCGAGACGCTCATCATGTGGTGGTCGGGGATGCGCGGGGTGGCGTCGGTGGCGCTGGCGCTGGCCATCCCGTTCGGCGTCGACGGCGGGGCGTTCCCGGCCCGGGACGACATCCTCTTCATCGCCTTCGCGGTGGTGCTCTCCACCCTCCTCGTCCAGGGCCTGACGCTGCCCTGGCTCGTGCGCAAGCTGCGGGTGCGGGCCGACACCGACGCCGTGGACGCCCTGGAGCGGGAGCTGGCGATCCGGGTGATCAAGGCGTCCAAGCGGCGGCTGAAGGAGATCATGGAGGTCGAGGAGCTGCCCGACGAGGTCAGCGACCAGCTCTCCCGCCGGGCCTTCGACATCGGCGCCCGGATCGCGCCGGACATCGTCGACGACGAGCGGCGCGACCTCTTCGAGAAGCGGATCGGCCGGCTGAAGAAGGTGCAGCGCATCCAGGGCGAGATGCTCTCGGCGGCCCGCCACGAGGTGCTGGCCGCGCGCAGCGAACCGGGCGCCGACCCGGAGATCGTCGACCGGGTGCTGCGCCACCTGGACATGCGCAGTCTGCGCGGCGCCCCCTGACGCTCCCGGGCGCCGCGGTCAGTCGCGCGCAGGCCGCGCGCCCGGCCGGTCGAGCTCCGCCGGTGCCGTGCTGATCCGCGGCAGCGCGTAGGCGTGCTCGGTCCGCAGCCATTCGAGCATCCGCTCGCGGACCTCGCAGCGCACCGCCCAGATCGCGTCCGCGTCCCGCGCGGTGACCAGCGCCCGCACCATGATCGTGGACGGCGTGGTGTCGGTGACCACCAGGCTCCAGGCCCGGCCGTCCCAGTCCGGGCACTCCTGGAGGACCTCCAGCAGCCGCTGCCGCATCTTCTCCACCGGCGCGCTGTGGTCGAGGTGGAAGAAGACCGTGCCGGTCATCTGGGCGCCGCCGCGCGACCAGTTCTCGAACGGCTTGCCGGTGAAGTACGACACCGGCATGGTGATCCGCCGCTCGTCCCAGGTCCGCACGGTCAGGAAGGTCAGGGTGATCTCCTCGACGGTGCCCCACTCGCCGTCCACCACGACCGTGTCGCCGATCCGCACCATGTCGCCGAAGGCGATCTGCAGCCCGGCGAAGAGGTTGCCCAGGGTGGACTGGGCGGCGATACCGGCGACGATGCCCACCAGCCCGGCCGACGCCAGCATGGACGTACCGACCGTCCGCATCTCCGGGAACGTCAGCAGCATCGAGGCGGCCGCGACGACGGTCACCACCGCCGTCACCACCCGCTGGATCAGCGTCACCTGGGTGCGCACCCGCCGCACCCGCGCCGCGTCCCGGGCGCTCGCCGCGTAGCGGGAGTACGACGACTCCACTATCGCCGCGGCGGCCCGCATGGTCAGCCAGGCGGTGGCCGCGATCAGCACCAGGCTGAGCGTCTGGCCGATCCCCGCCTCGTGCTCCTCGACGGTCTTCAGCCCGGTCTCGTCGTACGCGCCGCGCAGCAGGGCCGCGCACAGCACCACCTGCAGCGGTATCCGGCAGCGCCGCAGCAGTCCCCACAGCGGGGTCTCGGGGTGCGCGGCGTCCATCCGGCGCAGCGCCCGGTCGGCGAGCCAGACCAGGACGAGCGTGATGACGACGGAGCCGCCCAGGACGGCGATCGGGCGCAGCACGTCCTCCACGGACACAGATTCCTCCTCGGGTGGGATGCGCTGTCTGTGCGGGTACCCGGTCCTGCCGACCGTAACTGGCAGGATGGAAGGAGAACGATCCGATCAAGGGAAGTGATGCAGTGCCGGCCTCCAGCGAGCCCGCGACCAGCGGGGTTCCGACGATTGTGCTGTTCCACTCGGTGTGTGGGCTGCGCCCCGCGGTGCACGCGGCCGCGGACCGGCTGCGCGCCGCGGGACACGAGGTGATCGTCCCCGACCTCTTCGACGGGCGGACCGCCGACTCGGTGCCGGACGGCATCCTGATCAAGGACGAGATCGGCAAGGAGGAGCTGCTCAAGCGCGCCATCACGGCCGTCGCCCCGTACTCCGACCGCGGCCTGGTCTACGCCGGGTTCTCCTTCGGCGGCGCGGTCGCGCAGAACCTCGCGCTGGGCGACGAGAAGGCCCGCGGGCTGCTGCTGATGCACGGCACCTCGGACATCGCCGAGGGCACGGCCGTCGACGAGCTGCCGGTGCAGCTGCACGTCGCCGACCCCGATCCGTTCGAGCCGCACGACTGGCTGACCGCCTGGTACCTGCAGATGCGCCGGGCCGGCGCGGACGTGGAGGTCTTCCGCTACGCCGGCGCCGGCCACCTCTTCACCGACCCCGACCTGCCGGACTACGACGCGGAGGCGGCGGAGAGCGCCTGGAAGGTGGCGCTGGGGTTCCTGGCGGAGCTCTGAGGGCGGGGGGCCAGGGGGAGTCGCCCCCTGGCCCCGGCCGTCCTAGCCCGCCGGCCGGTCCGCCCGCTCGACCTGCTGGGTGCCGCTGCGGGTGCGGTAGGAGCGCAGCAGGGTGCTGGTCGCGTTCGGGTCGGTCTTGTCGGAGATGCCGTAGTAGTCCATCTGCGTGCGCTCGCCGCTGACGTCCAGGACGCCGTAGCCGTGCGAGTCCATGTCCAGCCACTTCACGTGCCGGTTGGCGGCCCGGATGGCGGCGACCCCGGCCAGCGAGACGGTGTGCGGGGCGACGTGCAGGAAGTCGTCGACGTTGTCGGAGGTGACGGAGGTGACCACGAACTCCGTCGCCACCGGCCGGGTGGCGGGGTAGGTCGCCGCCTGCAGCGGGACGTCGTTGGCCCAGGCCATGTGGATGTCGCCGGTCAGGAAGACGGTGTTGTCGATCCCGCGGTCGCTGAGGTGGCCGAGCAGTTCCCGCCGGTCGTCGGTGTAGCCGTCCCACTGGTCGGTGTTGATCGCCAGCCCCTCCTTGGGTATCCCGAGGATCTCGGCGAGCGGGCCGAGCAGACGCGCCGGTATGGAGCCGAAGGCGACCTGGGAGATCATCACCGAGGTGCCGACCAGCCGCCAGGCGGTGTCCGAGCGTTCGAGGCCGGCCTTGAGCCAGTCCAGCTGGGCCCGCCCGGTGATCGTCCGGCTCGGGTCGTCGACCGCGCCGCTGCCCGGTGCGGCCTGCTGGTCACGGAACGACCGCAGGTCCAGCAGGTGCAGATCGGCGAGGTTGCCGAAGCGCAGCCGTCGGTAGGTGGTCCCGGCGACGGACGGCCGCACCGGCATCCACTCGAAGTACGCCTGCTTCGCCGCGGCCATCCGGGCGGACCAGGAACCCTCGGTGTCCGGCTGGTGGTTGACCGCACCGCCCTTCCAGGCGTTGTCGGCGAACTCGTGGTCGTCCCAGATGGCGATGACCGGGTGGGTGGCGTGCATCGCCAGCGCGTCCGGGTCGGTCTTGTGGACGCCGTGCCGGACGCGGTAGTCGGCGAGCGTGAGCAGCTCGTGGGCGGGGGAGTGCGGGCGCACCACGTACTTGAAGTCCGGGTACTCGCCGGACTTGTACTCGTAGAGGTAGTCGCCGAGGTGCAGCACCGCGTCCAGCTCGGTGCGGGCGGCCAGGTGCCGGTACGGCGAGAAGTACCCGGACTCCCAGTTGGCGCAGGAGACCACGCCGAAGCGGACGTTGCCCGGCGCGGCGTCGTGCGCGGGGGCGGTGCGGGTGCGGCCGACGGGGGAGTGCTGCCCGCCCGCGGTGAAGCGGTAGTAGTAGGTGGTGGCCGGCCGCAGGCCGCGGACGTCCGCCTTGACGGTGTGGTCGTGGGCCGCCGACGCGGTCACCTTCCCCCGGGCGAGGACCGTGCCGAAGCCCTTGTCGGCGGACACCTCCCAGGACACTTCGGTGGCCGGGCCGCGGCCGGAGCCCGGCGTGGCCGACGGGGCCGGGGTGACCCGGGTCCACAGCAGTACGCCGTCCGGCAGCGGGTCCCCCGAAGCGACCCCGTGCTGGAAGAACGAGCCCTGGCCCGGGCCCTGTTGGGCGTGGGCGGCGGTGGCACCGGCGAGCGGCAGGAGGGCGGCGGTGGCGGCGACGGCCGTGACGGCGGTGCGGCGCGAGATCTGGTCGTGATCGGTCACGGGCGCTCACCTTACTGGCCGGTAGACCGCCAACGGGAGGGCAGCGCAGGGGAATTACCGGAATTCGCCCTCCCGTTGCCGGACGTCCGCTCAGTGGGCGCCCGTGGGGTCCTTTTCGCCCTCGCGGATACCCTTTCCGCCGCTCTTGCCGGAATCGCCGCCGGAGTTCTTGCCCTTCGCCGGGCCGAACTCCTTGTCGATCATCTTCTCGAAGTTGGCCTTCGCCAGCTGGTTGTACTGCGCCTGCGTCATCCGCGGGTCCTGCGGGATCTGGTCCATCACCAGCTTCTTGCCGCCGTGCATGAACGTCGGCGTGCCCTTGACGCCCTTGCGGCCGAACAGCGCCGTCATGTCCATCGCCCAGCGGTCGTAGGTGCCCTTCTTGACCGCGGTCTCGAACGCCTTGTTGTTCTTCAGCTCCGGCACGTCGGCCGCGACCTTGAGCAGCTCGGAGTCCTTGGCGTAGAGGTCCTCGCGCTCGTCGGGGTGGTACTTCTCCGAGTACAGCGCGGACTTGTACTTCAGGAACGCCTCCGGGCTGACGTTCAGCGCCGCGCCGAGCGCGCTCAGCGCGTTCTTGGAGCCCTCGCCGCCCTGCATGCCGTCGATGAAGGTGTACATCGTGAAGCGGACCCGGTAGCGGCCGTCGTGGATGTCCTTGAGGAGGGCCGAGCCGCTGCTCTGCTCGAAGGCCGCGCACGCCGGGCAGCGGACGTCCTCGAAGACCTCCATGGTCTCCTTGGCCTTCGGGTCGCCTATCAGGATCTCCGTGTGGTCCTTGCCCTGGGTGTGCGCCGGGGCGACCTGCCGGGCCTCCTTGGCGGCCTCCCAGCCGGTCGGCTCGTTGGCCTTGAGGACGGCGAAGCCGATCCCGCCGGCCACGGCGAGCACGCCGACCACGGCGCCGGCCACGACGAGCTGCCGGCGCAGCCGCTCCTTCTTCTTCTGCCGCTCGCGCTCGGCGCGGATGCGCTCGCGGGCCGCCTGCTTGTTGCCCTGGCTGTTGCGGTTGCTCATGTGGGGGTCCCTCGCGGTGGTGTGGTGGTGCGTACGGAAGGTCAGACGGCGGCCGGGCGGGGCGGGCCGCGGCGCCGGACGCAGTGCACGAGGAGGGGGAGCGGACGGGCCGGCGGCAGCGGGTGCAGCGGACGGACCCGGCGGCGGGGCGGGAGCAGTGCCGCCGCGGCCACCGCGGCCGCGGTCAGCAACGGGCGGAAGGTGGCGCCCGCCGCGGCGCGCAGCAGCGCGTCCAGGGCGGCGTCCCCGCGGTGCAGCCAGCCGGCGGCGAGCAGGCCGACCGTGAGGTGGGCGGCCAGCAGCAGCCAGGGCGCGGCGGCCGGTACGGCCGGCGGCAGCGGACCGCCGGGGTGGGCCGCCAGCCGGGCCAGCGGGGTGCCCAACTCGCCGTTCCGGCACAGCAGATCGACGCCCACCGAGTGGAGCGGGCCGGCGAGCGGCCCGCCGGGCGGGGCGTAACAGGTGTGCTGCCCGGCGGTGAAGACGGTGTCGGCGGCCAGCTCCAGCGGCACCAGCAGCCCGGCCACGGCACGGTAGCCGCGCTCCCGGCCGGTCAGCGGATAGGCCGCGGCGAAGACCCCGGCACAGATCGCGGCGACCGCGGCGGGCGGCAACGGGGCGTGCGAGAGCAGCACATGGGAGGCCGCGGACAGGGTGGTGCACAGCGCGGTGAACAGCGCCGCCCGCACCACCCTGAGCTGAACCGCCGGTGCGCCCGCGGGACGGGCGCCCGGGCGCACTCCCGTCGCCTGCACGGTCGGGAGTCTGCCATGTGCACGGCATCCGGCCGGGTCAAGATTTGGCATCGGCCGGCGCGCGGACCGCACGCCGGCCGGGGAACACCACGACCGTCAGGTCAGTGCTTGAGCTCCTTGTCGACCATCGAGTTGAAGGCCGCGACGGTGGACGGCGCCACCTTGCCCTGCGGGCTGTCCGTGCCGATGACGGTGTCGTTGACCTTCAGGGTCGGGGTGCTGCTCACGTCCTTGTGGGAGTTGAACTCGGCGGACATCTCCAGCGCCCACCGGTCGTACGTCCCGGCCTTGACGGCCTTCTGGAACGCCGCGTTGCCCTTCAGCGCCGGGACGGTGTCGGCGACCTTGATCAGGTAGCTGTCGTCGGCGAACTTGTCCGGGCCGGTCTCCTCCGGGTGGAACTCCTTCGAGTACAGCGCGTACTTGTACTTCAGGAAGGCGTCCGGGCTGACGTTGAGCGCGGCGCCCAGCGCGGACAGCGCGTTCTTGGAACCGGTGCCCTTGAGGTTGGCGTCGAGGAACGTGCCGAGGTGGTACTGCGCCTTGTACCGGCCGTCCTTGATGTCCTTCTCGACGGTCGCGCCGACGTTCTGCTCGAAGGCCGAGCAGCCCGGGCAGCGCGGGTCCTCGAAGAGGCTGAGGGTGTTCTTGGCGTCCGGCTTGCCGACGACGACGGTCGTGCCGTTGGCGCCGGTGGTGTTCGCGGGCTTGACCAGCTTGGCCTTGGCGGCCTTCGCCCATGCCGTGCTGTCGCCCGCGCTGGCCGCGGCGTCGCCGCCGGAGGAGCTGCCGCCCCCCGAGGTGGCGACCGCGACCCCGATGCCGCCGGCGATCGCCAGCACGCCGACGATCGCGCCGCCGACGATCAGCTGCCGGCGCATCCGGTCCTTCTTCGCCTGCCGCTCGCGCTCGGCGCGCAGCCGCTCGCGGGCTGCCTGCTTGTTGGCCTGGCTGTTGCGGTTGCTCATGACTTCCTGCTCCGTGGGTCCGTGGGACGGGTGTGCGTGCTGCGGGAGGCGTACGCGGCGCGGGTGAGCGTACGCGTACGGCGCTGCCGGGCCGCGCGGGCCGGGGGGAAACCGGCCTCAGGCGGCGAGCGCGCAGGGCGGTCCGCGGCGCACGACGCAGTGCACGAGCAGGGGGACGGCGCGGGCCCGCGGCCCGGTCCGTACGGAGGCGGGGACCGGGCGGCGCGGGGCGGCCGTGGCGCCGACGACCGCGACCGCGATCAGCAGCGGGCGGAACGCGACCGCGCAGACCGCGTCGAGCAGCTGGGCCAGCGCGGCCTCGCCGCGGCGCAGCCAGCCGGCCGCCAGCAGCCCGACGGCCAGGTGGGCCGCGAGCAGCAGCAGCCAGGCCGAGGCGGGCGCCGGGGCCTCGTCGGTGAGCCGCAGGAAGGGGGCGCCGACGCTGCCGCCGCCGCAGAGCAGATCCACCCCGAGCGAGCGCAGCGGGCCGGCCACCGGGCCGCCCGCAGCGCCGTAGCAGGTGTGCTGACCCAGGCTGAAGACCAGGTCGGCGGCGAGCTCCAGGGGGAGCAGCAGCGCCGCGATCCGCCAGTAGCCGCGCTCCCGGCCGGCCAGCGCGTAGGCGAGCGCGAAGACGGCGGCGCAGAGCGCGGCGACGGTGCTGAGCGGGAGCGGCATCCGGGAGAGCAGCACGTGGGAGCCCGCGGACAGCGTCACGCACAGCGCCGTGAAGAGCGCCGCGCGCAGTGCCCGCAGGTGTGCCGCCGAGATGTCCATCGCTGCCGAGTGTGCCATGCGCCGGGATAAGCGGCGCCTAAGGGGACGGGGGCCCCGACCAGGCATGATCATGGACCCCCGCCCCGAGCCGGCTAGGCCTCCGTAAGGCCCGGGATCCGGCCGTTGCGGAAGAGGTCGACGAAGATCTGGTGGTCGGCACGGGCCCGGGCGCCGTAGGAGTGCGCGAAGTCCACCAGCAGCGGGGCGAAGCCGTCCTCGTCGGCGGCGATCGCCGCGTCGATGGCCCGCTCGGTCGAGAACGGGACCAGGGAGTGGCCGCTCTCGTCGTCCGCCGCGGCGTGCATCGTGGCCGTGGCGCGGCCCAGGTCGGCGACGACCGCGGCGATCTCCTGCGGGTCGTCGATGTCCGACCAGTCCAGGTCGACCGCGTACGGCGAGATCTCGGCGACCAGCTGGCCGGTGCGGCGTCCGTCCTCCTCGATCTGCGTCCAGCCCAGCCACGGGTCGGCGTGGTCCTGGAGGGCGCGCTGCGAGATGACCGTGCGGTGGCCCTCGTGCTCGAAATAGCCGCGGACCGCGGCATCGGTGATGTGCCGGGAGACGGCCGGGGTCTGCGCCTGCTTCATGTAGATCACGACGTCGTTCTCCAGGGCGTCGCTGTTGCCCTCCAGGAGGATGTTGTACGACGGCAGGCCGGCCGAGCCGATGCCGATGCCGCGCCGGCCCACCACGTCCTTGACCCGGTAGGAGTCGGGGCGGCCCAGGCTCGACTCCGGCAGCGTCTCCAGATAGCCGTCGAACGCGGCGAGCACCTTGTAGCGGGTCGCCGCGTCCAGCTCGACGCTGCCGCCGCCCGCGGCGAAGCGCCGCTCGAAGTCGCGGATCTCGGTCATCGAGTCCAGCAGCGCGAAGCGGGTCAGCGACCGGGCGTCGCGCAGCGCGTCCAGCAGCGGGCCCTCGGCGGTGTCCAGGGTGAAGGGCGGCACCTCGTCCGTCTTCGCGCCGGAGGCCAGCGCGTGGATCCGCTCCCGGTAGGCACCGGCGTATATCCGCACCAGCCGGGTGATCTGCTCGTCGCCGAGCGCCTTGGCGTAGCCGATCAGCGCGACCGAGGCGGCGAACCGCTTCAGGTCCCAGGTGAACGGGCCGACGTACGCCTCGTCGAAGTCGTTGACGTTGAAGATCAGCCGGCCGGTGGCGTCCATGTACGTGCCGAAGTTCTCGGCGTGCAGATCGCCGTGGATCCACACCCGGCCGGTGCGCTCGTCCAGGTACGGACCGCGGTCGGCGCCGTCCGCCAGGTCCCGGTAGAACAGGCAGGCCGTGCCGCGGTAGAAGGCGAACGCGGAGGCGGCCATCTTCCGGAATTTCACCCGGAATGCCGCGGGGTCGGCGGCGAGCAGCTCTCCGAAGGCGGTGTCGAAGACGGCGAGGATCTCCTCGCCGCGCTGCGCGGCGTCCTGCGCCGGGGCGTACTGGGACGGCATCGCTGGGTGCCTCCTGGGGTGCGGAAAACAAGGGCGGAGAGCCGGAACTGACCGTGTGGGGGACACCCCCGGGCGGGGCCGGGGGCGGGTCTGCCGGGACATCTGCCGGGACAACGGCCGAGGCTACCCACGAGTGCCCCGCGCGTGTCAGTGGGGAGTCGTAGACTTCGAGACCGTTCCGTCCACCAGTCGCCCACTTGTCTTCCGGAGGTCCCGCGCCGTGGCCAAGCCGCCGTTCACGCACCTGCACGTGCACACCCAGTACTCCCTGCTGGACGGTGCGGCGCGGTTGTCGGACATGTTCAAGGCGGCGAACGAGATGGGCATGTCGCACATCGCCATGTCCGACCACGGCAACCTCCACGGCGCCTACGACTTCTTCCACTCGGCGCAGAAGGCCGGGGTCACGCCGATCATCGGCATCGAGGCGTACGTCGCCCCCGAGTCGCGGCGCAACAAGCGCAAGATCCAGTGGGGCCAGCCGCACCAGAAGCGCGACGACGTCTCCGGTTCCGGTGGTTACACCCACAAGACCATCTGGGCGGCGAACAAGACCGGTCTGCACAACCTCTTCCGGCTGTCCTCGGACGCCTACGCCGAGGGCTGGCTGCAGAAGTGGCCGCGAATGGACAAGGAGACCATCGCGCAGTGGTCCGAGGGCCTGATCGCGTCCACCGGCTGCCCGTCGGGCGAGCTGCAGACCCGGCTGCGCCTGGGCCAGTACGACGAGGCGCGCCAGGCGGCCTCGGACTACCAGGACATCTTCGGCAAGGACCGGTATTTCCTGGAGCTGATGGACCACGGCATCGAGATCGAGCGCCGGGTCCGCGAGGACCTGCTGAAGATCGGCAAGGAACTCGGCATCCCGCCGCTGGTGACCAACGACTCGCACTACACCTACGCCCACGAGTCCACGGCGCACGACGCGCTGCTGTGCATCCAGACCGGCAAGAACCTCTCCGACCCGGACCGCTTCCGCTTCGACGGCACGGGCTACTACCTCAAGTCCACCGAGGAGATGTACGCCATCGACTCCTCGGACGCCTGGCAGCAGGGGTGTGACAACACCCGGCTGGTCGCCGAGCAGATCGACACCACCGGGATGTTCGAGAAGCGCGACCTGATGCCGAAGTTCGACATCCCGGAGGGCTTCACCGAGGTCACCTGGTTCCAGGAAGAGGTCCGGCGCGGCATGAAGCGCCGCTTCCCGGGCGGCGTCCCCGAGGACCGCCAGAAGCAGGCCGAGTACGAGATGGACGTCATCATCCAGATGGGGTTCCCCGGCTACTTCCTCGTGGTCGCCGACTTCATCATGTGGGCCAAGAACAACGGCATCGCGGTCGGCCCGGGCCGAGGCTCCGCGGCCGGTTCGATCGTCGCCTACGCGATGGGCATCACCGACCTCGACCCGATCGAGCACGGGCTGATCTTCGAGCGGTTCCTCAACCCCGAGCGCGTCTCCATGCCCGATGTCGACATCGACTTCGACGAGCGCAGGCGCGTCGAGGTGATCCGGTACGTCACGGAGAAGTACGGCGCCGACAAGGTCGCCATGATCGGCACCTACGGCAAGATCAAGGCCAAGAACGCGATCAAGGACTCCGCCCGCGTCCTCGGCTACCCGTACGCGATGGGCGACCGCCTCACCAAGGCCATGCCCGCCGACGTCCTCGGCAAGGGCATCGACCTCGACGGCATCACCAACCCCTCGCACCCCCGGTACAACGAGGCCGGCGAGATCCGCGGGATGTACGAGAACGAACCGGACGTGAAGAAGGTCATCGACACCGCCAAGGGCGTCGAGGGCCTGGTCCGGCAGATGGGTGTGCACGCGGCCGGCGTGATCATGTCCAGCGAGCCGATCGTCGACCACGCCCCGATCTGGGTGCGGCACACCGACGGTGTGACGATCACGCAGTGGGACTACCCCCAGTGCGAATCGCTCGGCCTGCTGAAGATGGACTTCCTGGGCCTGCGCAACCTCACCATCATGGACGACGCCGTCAAGATGGTGAAGAAGAACAAGGGCGTCGAGCTGGAGCTGCTCTCCGTCCCGCTGGACGACCCCAAGACGTACGAGATGCTCTGCCGCGGTGACACCCTCGGCGTCTTCCAGTTCGACGGCGGCCCGATGCGTTCGCTGCTGCGGCTGATGAAGCCCGACAACTTCGAGGACATTTCCGCCGTCTCGGCCCTGTACCGCCCGGGCCCGATGGGCATGGACTCGCACACCAACTACGCGCTGCGCAAGAACGGCCTCCAGGAGATCACCCCGATCCACCCGGAGCTGGAGGAGCCGCTCAAGGAGGTCCTCGGCCTCACCTACGGCCTGATCGTCTACCAGGAGCAGGTGCAGAAGGCCGCCCAGATCATCGCCGGGTACTCCCTCGGCGAGGCCGACATCCTGCGCCGCGTCATGGGCAAGAAGAAGCCCGAGGAGCTGGCGAAGAACTTCGTGCTCTTCCAGGAGGGCGCGCGGAAGAACGGCTTCTCCGACCAGGCCATCCAGGCGCTGTGGGACGTCCTGGTCCCGTTCGCCGGCTACGCCTTCAACAAGGCGCACTCCTCCGCGTACGGCCTGGTCACGTACTGGACCGCGTACCTCAAGGCGAACTACCCGGCCGAGTACATGTCCGCGCTGCTGACGTCCGTGCGCGACGACAAGGACAAGTCGGCGGTCTATCTGAACGAGTGCCGCCGCATGGGCATCAAGGTGCTGCCGCCCAACGTCAACGAGTCCGAGGCCAACTTCGCGGCCCAGGGCGACGACGTGATCCTCTTCGGCCTCACCGCGGTCCGCAACGTCGGCCAGAACGTCGTCGATTCGATCATCCGCTGCCGCAAGGCCAAGGGGAAGTACGCCTCGTTCCCGGACTACCTCGACAAGGTCGACGCGGTGGTGTGCAACAAGCGCACCACCGAATCGCTGATCAAGGCCGGTGCCTTCGACGAGCTGGGCCACACCCGCAAGGGCCTGACGGCGCACTACGAATCGATGATCGACAACGTCGTCCAGGTCAAGCGCAAGGAGGCCGAGGGCCAGTTCGACCTCTTCGGCGGCATGGGCGACGACTCCGCCGACGACGGCCCCGGATTCGGCCTGGACGTGGAGTTCTCCGAGGACGAGTGGGACAAGACCTATCTGCTCGCCCAGGAGCGCGAGATGCTCGGTCTGTACGTCTCCGACCACCCGCTCTTCGGCCTGGAGCACGTGCTGTCCGACAAGGCCGACGCCGCCATCTCCCAGCTCACCGGCGGCGACTACTCCGACGGCTCGATCGTCACCATCGGCGGCATCATCTCCGGCCTCCAGCGCAAGATGACCAAGCAGGGCAACGCCTGGGCGATCGCCACCGTCGAGGACCTGGCCGGCTCCATCGACTGCATGTTCTTCCCGGCCACCTACCAGCTGGTGTCCACCCAACTCGTCGAGGACACCGTGGTCTTCGTCAAGGGCCGCCTCGACAAGCGGGAGGACATCCCGCGGCTGGTCGCCATGGAGATGATGGTCCCCGACCTCTCCGAGGCCGGCACCAACGCCCCCGTGACGATCACCATCCCGACGGTCAAGGTCACCCCCCCGATGGTCGAGAAGCTCGGTGAGGTGCTCAGCAGCCACCGCGGCTCCACCGAGGTGCGGATCAAGCTCCAGGGCGCCCGCAAGACCACGGTGCTCCGACTGGACCGGCACCGGGTCACCCCCGACCCGTCGCTCTTCGGCGACCTCAAGGTGCTGCTCGGCCCGTCCTGCCTGGCCGGCTGACCGTACGCCGGTGCACCCGAGGGGCGCGTCCCGCCGTGGACGCGCCCCTCAATTCGTCTGCCCCAAAGGTCAGTTGTGGCCGAACCGGCGCTCGCGGTTCTTGCGGGCGAGATCCCCCGGGGTGGCGGTGACCGACTTCGTCTGGGCCTCCATGGACGACTTCTGGGCCGCCTGCTGGCCGCGCTCCGCCGGGCTGGCGGCCTTCTGACTGCGGTTCTGCTTCTTGTCCTTGGCCATGACCGTTGCCTCCTGAGGGGGAATCTGGGATCGGGGCCGGGACCAGACTTACACGCGGGACAGAACCCTGCATTTCGGGCAATTACCCTCCGTAATGCAGACGATCACGCGCTGTACCCGAGATCCCCGCCGAATCCGCCACGCCGATGATCCAGTTCCGGCAGATAACGCCCGTACGGTCGGGCAGACTCGAAGGAAAGTCGAAGGAAAACTCGTGCCACGGGCCGAGCCGGGGGGCGACCGGACTTTCAGCACCTCAGGGAAGAGGGTGGAACGTGGATCGCTGCGTCGTCCTGGTGGACGCCGGATACTTGCTCGGCGCCGCCGCGAGCCTGCTCGCCGGAGAGCCCGCCCGTTCCCGGATCACCGTCGATCACGCCGCCCTCATCCAGGGCCTGCGCCAGCGCGCCGAGGCGGACACCGAACGCCCCCTGCTGCGCATCTACTGGTTCGACGGCGCCCCCGACCGCGTCCCGCAGCCCGAGCACCGCCGGCTGCGCGTGATGCCCCGGGTCACCGTCCGGCTGGGCGCCCTGACCCGCAGCGACGGCCGCTGGGCGCAGAAGGGCGTGGACGCCGCCATGCACGCCGAGCTGACCGAACTCGCCCGTAACCGCGCCTGCTCCGACATCGTCCTGGTCACCGGCGACGGCGATCTGCTGCCCGGCCTGATGTCCGCCAAGGAACACGGCGTCGCCGTCCACCTCTGGGCCGTCCAGGCCGCCGACGGCGACTACAACCAGTCCGAGGACCTGGTCGCCGAGGCCGACGAGCGCCGCGTCCTCGACCGCACCTGGATCACCCGCGCGGTGCGCGCCAAGGAACTCGGCGGCCCCTGCGCGCCCCCGCCCGTCCCGCGCCCCGAGATCGCCGCGATCCTCTCCGCGCCGCTGCCCGAGTCCGCGGTCGCCGCCGCCGCGGCGGCCGCCTCGCCCGCCGGCCCGGACACCGCCGACCGCACCCACCAGGGCACCCCGGCCAACGGTGTGGCCCGCCCGGCCGCCGGCGCGGGCGGCGACCAGCCCTCGGCCGGCGAGCCCGGCACCGGCGGCGGCCGGGGTGTGCCCACCCCCAAGGACCTGGCCGGCCTCGGCCGCGACCGGGCGGCCGGCCAGAGCGCCGCACAGGCCGCCGGCGCCACCCTGCGCTGGTCCTCCGACAAGGGCTGGGTCGAGCGCGGCGGCCCGCTCGGCGAACCGGACGCGACCGCCGCCCTGCCCACCCTCGCCCAGCTCACCAGCGCCGAACAGCGCTGGGCCGACCGTGAGGAGGACATCACCGCGGTCAGCGGCGACCCCTTCGAGGTCGGCCAGGTCTTCGCCCGCCGCTGGACCGAGCGGCTCTCCGACCCGGTCCACCTCCAGCAGCTGTCGACCGAGTACCCGCGCATCCCGCACCGGATCGACGGCGAACTGCTGCGCTACGCCGCCCGGTTCGGGCTGCTCGCCCACAAGGACGACCAGATCGACGAGCACGACCGCTACGCGATCCGGGCCGGCTTCTGGCGCGAGGTCGACCTGCGCACCGCCGCGGAACACGCCCCTGTCGGGGACTGACCACCGTCACCCGGCACCCCCGCCACGGTGCCCCGCGGACCGGCGGCGGGCCCGGGACGCGTACCCTCATAGCTCGTGAGGACGGGCGCAGAAGGGCCGGAGCACGGCGGGCCGGTGATCGCCGTGCGGGAGCTGGTCAAGACCTACCCCGCACCGCGCGGGCGCCGCGGGGCGGCAGCAGCCCCCGCCGTACGGGCCAGCGACGGCATCAGCCTGGACGTACGCCGCGGGGAGATCTTCGGGCTGCTCGGACCCAACGGCGCCGGCAAGTCCACCCTGGTCCGCCAGCTGACCGGCCTGCTCCGCCCGGACGCCGGCAGCATCCACGTCCTCGGCCACGACCTGGTGCGCCACCCCGAACGCGCCGCCCGGCTGCTCGGCTACCTGGGCCAGGAGTCCACCGCCCTGGACGAGCTGACCGTCTCGCTGGCCGTGGAGACCACCGGCCGGCTGCGCGGCCTCGGCGCCCGCGAGGCGCGCGCCGAGCGGGACGCGGTCCTCGCCGAGCTGGGCCTCACCGACCTCGCGGCCCGCCCCCTGAAGAAGCTCTCCGGCGGCCAGCGGCGGCTGGCCTGCTTCGCCACCGCGCTGACCGGCGAGCGCCCGCTGCTGGTCCTGGACGAGCCGACCACCGGCATGGACCCGGTCGCCCGGCGCGCCGTATGGGCCGCGGTGGACCGCCGCCGGGCCGAGCGCGGCGCCACGGTCGTGCTCGTCACCCACAACGTGCTGGAGGCCGAGAGCGTGCTGGACCGGGTCGCGGTGATCGACCGCGGCCGGGTCATCGCCTGCGACACACCCGGCGGGCTGAAGGACCTGGTCAGCGACGAGGTCCGGCTGGAGCTGGTCTGGCGCGACCGCCCGCCGCTGGACGTGCCCGAGGTCGCCGCCCTCGAAGCCGCCGCACGCACCTCCGGCCGCCGCTGGACCCTCCGCCTCCCCGCCGACCAGGCCCGCGCCGCGGTCACCACGGTCACCGCCGGCCCCGCGTTCGCCGCCCTCGACGACTTCACGCTCGCCACGCCGAGCCTGGAGGACGTCTACCTGGCGCTCGGCGGACGCGCCGAGGGACTGGTGAAGGCATGAACGCCGCGGGGTCCGGCGGACGTACCGCACACCGGGGAACGACCGGGGGACCGACGACGCAGGGGGGACACCACGAGGAAGGCTGGATGACACGGTGAGTGTGGTTCCCGCGCAGGCGGTGGCCGGGACGACGTCCCCGGGCGCCGCGGACCCGTCCGCCGAGGCCGCCCCGCTGGCGCCGCGCGCCCGCTTCGGGCCCGCGCTCGGCGCCGTCTACCGCGCCCAGCTCTCCCGCGCCCGGGTCGCCCGGATACCGCTGCTGTTCGTCGCCACCTTCCAGTCCATCGGGATCATGGTCCTGCTGCGCGGGGTCGTCGACGGCGGCGACCCGGCCCGGGACGTGGTCGCCGGCTCCAGCGTGCTGGTCGTCGCCTTCGTGGCGCTGAACCTCCTCGCCCAGTACTTCGGCCAGCTGCGGGCCGGCGGCGGACTCGACCACTACGCGACGCTGCCGGTGCCGCCGGCCGCCGTGGTGCTCGGCGCGGCCGCCGCCTACGCGTCCTTCACCGTGCCCGGCACTCTGGTCACCGCCGTCACCGGCTGTCTGCTCTTCCAGCTGCCGATGGCCCACCTGTGGGTGCTGGCCGCCGTGCTGCCGCTCGCCGGCGCCGCGCTGGCCGGACTCGGCGCGGCCCTCGGGCTGCTCGCCCCGCGCCCCGAACTCGCCACGCTCTGCGGCCAGTTGGGCATGTCGGCGGCGCTGCTGCTGGGCGTGCTGCCGGCCGCCCGGATGCCCGAGCTGGTCGGCTGGGCGCGCGATCTGCTGCCCTCCACCTACGGCGTGGAGGCGCTGGCCCGCAGCTTCGGCCCGCACCCCGACTGGTCGGCGGTCGGCGCCGACCTCGGCGTCTGCGCCGCCGTCGGCGTGCTCTCGCTGGCCGTCGCCACCTGGGCCTACCGCCGCGCGGCGACCCGATGACCGGCGCCCCGGCGCCCAACGGGCGTCCTGCTTCCGGTCCCACCGGCCCCACCTGGCACGATGACGGGGTGACCGCACCGCTGACGCCCTCCGACAACCAGCCGCCCGAAGAGCCGCAGCACCCCGACGCCGCGCCCGCCGCCGGCCCGGGTGCCCCCGCCGGCACCGACGACCCCCCGCTCGGCCGCGAGCTGCGCGAGGCCGCGCTGATCGCGCTGGTGGTCGCGGTCAGCGGCGTACTGCTCGGCGTCCTGTGGAACTGGCTCGCCCCGCACATCCCACTGATCGCGGACACCCGCAACGTCTACCTCAAGGACACCGAGGGCGAGGAGGCGATCGGCACGGACGGCACCTTCCTGCTGCTGTCCCTCGGCTTCGGCCTGGTCAGCGCCGCCGTGACGTTCCTCGTCCGCCGCCGCGGCGGCATCCCGCTGGTCGTGGCGCTCACCGTGGGCGGACTCCTCGGCGCGGCCGTCGGCTGGTTCACCGGCATGTGGCTGGGCCCCACCCCCGACGTCGTCGCGCACGCCAAGCAGGTCGGTCCCGGCGTCACCTTCTACGGCCCGCTCCGCCTCCAGGCCAAGGGCGCCCTGCTGGCCTGGCCCCTCGCCGCGATGGTGACCCAGCTCGTACTGACCGGGTTCCTCGGCCCCCGCGACCCGGAACCGCCGGCCCCGGACTGGTCCATGGCGCCCGCGCCCGGTGACCACCACGGCCACCGGCCGCCCGCCGACGGCTGACGACGGGGGCGGCAACCACGGCCGCCCCCTCGCACGCCCCTCCTCAGCCCCGGGCGATCGGCGCCAGCCGCGCCCCCGTGAGCGCCACCAGGTCCTGCGGCGACAGCTCGACCTCCAGCCCGCGCCGCCCCGCCGACACGCACACCGTCGGCCGGTCCTCGGCCGAGGCGTCCACGACCGTGGGCAGCCGCTTGCGCTGGCCCAGCGGCGAGATCCCGCCCACGACGTACCCGGTGGTGCGCTCGGCCACCGCCGGATCCGCCATCGCGGCCCGCTTGCCGCCCACCGCGGCCGCCAGCGCCTTGAGGTCCAGCGACCCCGACACCGGCACCACGGCGACCGTGAGCGTCCCGTCGACGTCCGCCAGCAGTGTCTTGAAGACCTGCTCGGGCGCGACGCCGAGCGCCTCGGCGGCCTCCTCGCCGTACGAGGCGGTGGCCGGGTCGTGGTCGTAGGAGTGGGTGGTGAAGGCGACACCGGCCGCGGTGAGCGCGACCGTCGCCGGGGTGCCGACGGATTTCCTGGACTTCTTCGCCAACGTCTTCGTGCCTCTTCGTGCGGCTGGGGGCCTCTGGGGCCGCTGGGTGCCCCGCGTCGGACCCGTCCGCTGCGGTCCCGCCGCGACCGGTCGTCAGTTGGGGCTGGTCGGCTGCCGGGTCAGCTCCACCGCCGGCAGCGACGGGAGCTTACCGAGCAGCGCCGACTCCTGACGAAGGAGTTTCAGCTCCTGCCCGAGCCGGGCCGCGGTGTCCGGCGCCTCCAGCAGCCGCTGCTTGGCCGGCACGTCCAGCACGGCCGCCGCCGCGACGAGGTACGACAGCACCGCCGGGTCCGCCGGCAGGTCCTGTCCGCTGGACAGGGTCCGCTCGTTCGCCCAGGCCAGCCGCTTCTGATACGTACGGAAGGCCCGCACGACACCCGAGGCGAGCGCGCCCGCGCCGTCGCCCTGGCTCTCCTCCAGCTCCTCCACCTCGCCGGTCAGATACGGCCCGGAGGCGTCCACGGACAGCAGCCGGAAGCGGGTGGTGCCGGTCGCCAGGACCTCGTAGCCGGTGTCGGCGGCGGACGACTTCTCGCGGATGGTCGCGGCGTCCGCCACGCACCCCACCGCGTGGAACGCCCGCATCGGCTCGTCCCCGAAGCCCGCCGCGGGCCCCTTCTCCTCGGGCAGCGTGGCGTCCGGCAGGCCCTGCGCGGTGGGTGCGACCTCGCGTCCGTCCCGGATCGCGATCACCGCGAACCGGCGCTCGTCCTCGGGCAGCGCGGACAGATCGCGCATCATCGCCCGGTACCGCGCCTCGAACACGTTCAGGGGCAGCACGAGCCCCGGGAACAGGACCGAGTTGAGCGGAAAGAGGGGTAGCGAGGTCACGGCGTTAGCCTAGCCGCCCACGTTTTTGGCTTTCCGGCCGTGGGGGTTGCTCGCCGTTGTGCGCTTTGCGGCGCCCCGCACGTACCTGTCTGCGGCGCCGCGGGTCGTCTCGCCGTTGCGCCTGCGGCGGGCTGGGTTGTTGTTGGGTGCGGTGACGGGCCTCCGGGGCCGGTTGTGTGGACTGCTGACGCTTTACGTCCACACAACCGGCCCCTCCGGCCCGTCCCCTCCCGTGAGAGGGGAAGTTAAGGACGGTGGGGGTGCACGTGACGTCCACGTGCCGACAACACCACGCCCGCCGCCAGGCGCAACGGCGAGACGCCCCGCGGCGGGAGAGACGGGTACGTACGGGGCGCCGCAAAGCGCAGCGGAACGGTACGTGGGGCTACTGCCGCCGCAACAGGCGGGACGCCCCCGCTGCCACCGTTGTTGCCAGGACCCAGCCCGCCAGGATGAGGATCGCCGCTGCCCATTGGGCGGTTCCTCCTGGTTTCCAGGCGGCGTCCTGGTTGAGGTCTATGACGGGGAGGAGGAGGTCGAGGGAGTAGAGGTACGGGTTCCAGGGGGGTGCCTCGCCCGCCTTGAGGGGTGGGGGCGGGGTCGTCGAGAAGTAGGCCGTGCCGATGGCCCAGAGGATGGCCATCCAGACCGCGGCGCGGCCGGGGCGGTAGCCGTAGGCGACGGTCCAGTCCTGGAGGAAGCCCCACGCCTTCGCGGCCAGCGGCAGCGTCTCGCGGCGGCGGCGCTGCTTGGCCAGCAGGACCTCGCGGGCGTCGGAATCCTCGCCGCTGGCGCGCAGCGAGGCGGCGAGCATTTCGTAGGGCTCGGGCGCGTATTCGGGGGTGGCCGCGGCGACCCACTGGAGGCGCAGCGCCAGCGGGAAGTGGCCGCGCGGGATCAGCGTCTCGTACGCGAAGCCGGCCATCCACAGGCCGCCCAGGCCGGGCCAGCTCGCGGATTTGTCGACGAGGTTGACGACCCGGGCGCCGGAGAGGATCACCCGGCCGCGCTGCGGCCGCTCGCCGAGGAAGCGCAGCTCCGGCGTCTGGATCCGGCGCAGCGACAGCTCCTGGTCGGACTCCATGACGAACCGCGCGTGCTCGAAGTCGACCGCGTCGCCGAACCGGCCGTCGTCCAGCCGCATCCCGCCCTCGCACTCGAAGCGCTGCATACGGGTGCCGCGGGGCGGGGTGTTGGTGATGCCGTACGGGGGAGTGGTGCCGCTGGAGAACGGGGAGTTCGCCAGGCCCGCGGCGGTCAGATAGAGGGTGCGCTCGACGGTCAGCTGCGGGGCGTTCAGCGCCCGGCGGCCGAACGGGTTGCTCAGGTGGCTGCCGCGCAGGCTCAGCGACACCCCGACCGTGGCGCCGCGCAGCGACAGCTCGCCGTAGGACTCCAGCATCTCCGCCTGCAGGTCCTGGGCCACGGTCAGGCCGTCCGCCATGATGGAGCGGCCCTGGCGGTCCTTGTGCACGACGGTCTGGTTGAGCATGAGGTCGGTGCCTATGTGGGCGTCGGTGAGGCGGATGCCGGACTGCACCACGCACCGCGGCAGATGCAGATCGCCCTCGGTGTGCAGCCGGGCGGCCTCCAGCCGGGGTATCGCGCAGTTCACCATCCGCAGCGTGCTGAACCGGCTCTCCGGCAGCACCACCTCGGCCTCGAAGCGGCAGTCCCGCAGCTCCACGAATGGCTTGATCGTGCCGCCCGCCACGTCGAGAGTGTCCGTGATGTACGCGCCGGTCAGCTTCAGCGCCGACACCCGGCCCGGCTGCGCCGGCGGTCCGTCGAGCAGCAGCAGCGCCACCACGCGGGCCCGCACCCGGCGCTCCGGGCCCCACAGGTGCTGCCCGTGCGGATCGTCGCGGACCGGGTCCCCGATGTGCAGATCGCAGGTGCTGCCGTTGCGGAACGCCTGCCACATGCTCCACTCCGCCGAGGTCAGCCGCAGGTCGGCGGGCGCGTCGCCGTCCCTGGTCTCCGTCACTGTGTCCCCCTTGCCATTCCGTGGTCCGCCGCGGCGCGTGCCTGCCCCGCCGTCTTCGCGTGTCGCAACCTGTTCGGACGCATCCCGTGCGCCGGTCCGCGCGCGTCCCACAGCCGCTCCCGCAGGTCTCCCCGTACGCCGCTACGTGGCCCTTGCCCGCCCGGTGACCGGTTGAACACGCGTGGTCAGGGCCAACTCCGGTCAACTTCAGGGCGCCGGGTCACCCTGCGTCCGGCCCCCGCGTCGCTGTGTATCACTGAGTGATACGGGCGGCCGGGCGCAGGATCGGGTCTGAGACACTGGGGGCGTGATCTCCCGAATCGATCTGCGCGGTGACGCCCTTCCCGAGGGCGGCGCCCTGCGCGACCTGCTGCCCCGTGCCGAGTTCGACGTGGAAGCCGCCCTGGAGAAGGTGCGGCCGATCTGCGAGGACGTGCATCATCGTGGCGACGCGGCGCTGATCGAGTACGCGGAGAGGTTCGACGGGGTCACGCTCGACCAGGTCCGGGTGCCGGCCGCCGCGCTGACCCGTGCCCTGGAGGAGCTCGACCCGGCCGTGCGCGCGAGCCTGGAGGAGTCCATCCGGCGCGCCCGCATCGTCCACCGCGCCCAGCGCCGCGCCCCGCACACCACCCAGGTCGTCCCCGGCGGCACGGTCAGCGAGAAGTGGGTGCCGGTCGAGCGGGTCGGGCTGTACGCCCCGGGCGGCCGCTCGGTCTACCCGTCGTCCGTGATCATGAACGTGGTGCCGGCCCAGGAGGCCGGTGTCGAGTCGATCGCGCTCGCCTCCCCGGCCCAGGCCGACTTCGGCGGGCTGCCGCACCCGACGATCCTCGCCGCGTGCGCGCTGCTCGGCGTGGACGAGGTCTACGCGGCCGGCGGCGCCACCGCCGTCGCGATGTTCGCGCACGGCACCGAGTCCTGCCCGCCCGCGAACATGGTCACCGGCCCCGGCAACATCTGGGTCGCCGCCGCCAAGCGCTACTTCACCGGCAAGATCGGCATCGACGCCGAGGCCGGACCGACCGAGATCGCCATCCTCGCCGACGACACCGCCGACGCCGCGCACGTCGCCGCCGACCTGATCAGCCAGGCCGAGCACGACCCGCTGGCCGCCGCGGTCCTCGTCACCGACTCCGTGGAGCTCGCCGAGGCCGTCGAGAAGGAGCTGGAGCCGCAGGTCGCCGCGACCCGGCACGTCGACGACCGGATCGTCCCGGCGCTGTCCGGCAGGCAGTCCGCGATCGTCCTGGTGGACGGCGTCGAGGAGGGCCTGCGGGTCGTCGACGCGTACGGCGCGGAGCACCTGGAGATCCAGACCGCGGACGCCGCCGCCCTCGCCCAGCGGGTGAAGAACGCCGGCGCGATCTTCGTCGGCCCCTGGGCGCCGGTCTCGCTCGGCGACTACTGCGCGGGCTCCAACCACGTCCTGCCCACCGGCGGCTGCGCCTGCCACTCCTCGGGACTGTCCGTGCAGTCGTTCCTGCGCGGCATCCACATCGTCGACTACACCAAGGACGCGCTGGCCGAGGTCGCGCACCACGTCGTGACGCTGGCCGAGGCCGAGGACCTGCCCGCACACGGGGCGGCCGTCAAGGCCCGGTTCGGCTGGAAGGTCCCCGAAGGCAAGTGACGCGAACGAAGCAAGGCACCGCACCCATGACCCGCAACTCCGCAGTGGCCGGCCTGGACGACCTCCCGGTGCGCGACGAACTGCGCGGCAAGTCCCCTTACGGCGCCCCGCAGCTGGACGTCCCGGTACGGCTGAACACCAACGAGAACCCCTACCCGCTGCCCGAGCCGCTGGTCGAGCGGATCGCGGAGCGGGTGCGCGAGGCCGCCCGCGACCTCAACCGCTATCCGGACCGGGACGCGGTCGAGCTGCGCACCGAGCTGGCCCGCTACCTCACCCGCACCGGCCGGTACGAGGTCGGCATCGACAACGTCTGGGCCGCCAACGGCTCCAACGAGGTCATCCAGCAGCTGCTGCAGACCTTCGGCGGGCCGGGCCGCACCGCGATCGGCTTCGAGCCCTCGTACTCGATGCACTCGCTCATCGCGCGCGGCACGGGCACCGGCTGGATCTCCGGTCCGCGCAACGACGACTTCACCATCGACGTGCCGGCGGCCGAGCGCGCCATCGCCGAGCACCGCCCCGACGTCGTCTTCATCACCACCCCCAACAACCCCACCGGCAACGCCGTCCCGGCCGAGGCGGTGCTCGCCCTGTACGAGGCGGCCCAGGCGGCCAAGCCGTCGATGGTCGTGGTCGACGAGGCGTACATCGAGTTCAGCCACGGCGACTCGCTGCTGCCGCTGCTCGCCGGGCGGCCCCACCTCGTCATCTCCCGCACGATGTCGAAGGCCTTCGGCGCGGCCGGGCTGCGCCTCGGCTACCTCGCCGCGGACCCGGCGGTGGTGGACGCGGTCCAGCTCGTCCGGCTGCCGTACCACCTCTCGGCGGTCACCCAGGCCACCGCGCTGGCCGCGCTGGAGCACACCGACACCCTGCTGGGGTACGTCGAGCAGCTCAAGCAGGAGCGCGACCGGCTGGTCGACGAACTGCGCGCCATCGGCTACGACGTGACGGAGTCGGACGCCAACTTCGTCCAGTTCGGGCGGTTCGACGACGCCCACGCGGTCTGGCAGCAGATCCTCGACCGCGGCGTGCTGGTCCGCGACAACGGCGTACCGGGATGGCTGCGGGTCTCCGCGGGCACCCCGGCAGAGAACGACGCGTTCCTCGACGCGGCCCGTGAACTAGTGAAGTTCGTGGGGGACACCCCCACACCCCTGAAGGAGCAGAGCGCATGAACCGCGTCGGGCGCGTGGAGCGCACCACGAAGGAAACCTCCGTGCTCGTCGAGATCGACCTCGACGGCCGGGGCGAGGTCGACGTGTCGACGGGTGTCGGCTTCTACGACCACATGCTCGACCAGCTCGGCCGGCACGGCCTGTTCGACCTCAAGGTCAAGACCGACGGCGACCTGCACATCGACACCCACCACACCATCGAGGACACCGCCCTCGCGCTCGGTGCCGCCTTCAAGCAGGCCCTCGGCGACAAGTCCGGGATCTACCGCTTCGGCAACTGCACCGTCCCGCTGGACGAGTCGCTCGCCCAGGTCACCGTCGACCTCTCCGGCCGCCCGTACCTCGTGCACACCGAGCCCGAGAACATGGCGCCGATGATAGGCAGCTACGACACGACGATGACCCGGCACATCTTCGAGTCCTTCGTCGCCCAGGCGCAGATCGCCCTGCACATCCACGTCCCGTACGGGCGCAACGCCCACCACATCGTGGAGTGCCAGTTCAAGGCCCTGGCCCGGGCCCTGCGCTACGCCAGCGAGCGCGACCCGCGCGCGGCCGGGATCATCCCGTCGACCAAGGGAGCCCTGTGAACGGCCTGTCGACCGTCTTCATCCTCCTCGGGCTCTTCCTCCTCGGCGGCGTCTACTCCTTCTGGAAGCAGCAGCTGCCCAAGAGCCTGATCGTGCTGCTCTCCGTCGGCTCGGCGATGTGCCTGGCCGCCGGTGTGCTGCGGCTGGAGGTGTGGAATTGACCGCTCCGTCCTCCCGTAAGAAGGTCGTCGTCCTCGACTACGGCTTCGGCAACGTCCGCTCCGCGGAGCGCGCGCTGGCGCACGTCGGTGCGGACGTGGAGATCACCCGGGACTTCGACCGGGCGATGAACGCCGAGGGGCTGCTGGTCCCCGGCGTGGGCGCGTTCGCCGCCTGCATGCGCGGGCTGAAGGAGGCCCGCGGCGACTGGATCGTCGGGCGCCGGCTGGCCGGCGGCCGCCCGGTCATGGGCATCTGCGTCGGCATGCAGGTCCTCTTCAACCGCGGCATCGAGCACGGCGTGGAGACCGAGGGCCTGGACGAGTGGCCCGGCACGGTCGGCCCGCTCAAGGCCGACATCGTCCCGCACATGGGCTGGAACACCGTCGACGCCCCCGAGGGCTCGCAGCTGTTCGCCGGGCTGCCCGCCGACGCCCGCTACTACTTCGTGCACTCCTACGCGGTGCACGACTGGGAGCTGGAGATCGGCAACCCGCACCTCGCCGCGCCCAAGGTCACCTGGGCCACGCACGGCGAACCGTTCGTGGCCGCGGTCGAGAACGGCCCGCTGTGGGCCACCCAGTTCCACCCCGAGAAGTCCGGCGACGCCGGTGCCCAGCTCCTGACCAACTGGATCGAAACGCTGTGAACGCTGTGAACACGCTTGAACTGCTGCCCGCCGTCGACGTCCGCGACGGCCAGGCCGTCCGCCTGGTGCACGGCGAGTCCGGCTCGGAGACCTCCTACGGCGACCCGCTGGAGGCGGCCCTCGCCTGGCAGCGCGCCGGCGCCGAGTGGCTGCACCTCGTCGACCTCGACGCGGCCTTCGGCACCGGCGACAACCGCGCGCAGATCGCCGAGGTGGCCCGCTCGATGGACATCAAGGTCGAGCTGTCCGGCGGCATCCGCGACGACGCCTCGCTCGCCGCGGCGCTGGCCACCGGCTGCACCCGGGTCAACATCGGCACCGCGGCGCTGGAGAACCCCGAGTGGGTCGCCAAGATCATCGCCGAGTACGGCGACCGGATCGCGGTCGGCCTGGACGTCCGGGGGACGACGCTGCGCGGCCGCGGCTGGACCCGCGACGGCGGCGACCTCTACGAGACGCTGGCCCGTCTGGACTCCGAGGGCTGCGCCCGCTACGTCGTCACCGACATCAACAAGGACGGCACCCTCCAGGGCCCCAACCTGGAGCTGCTGAGGAACGTCTGCGCCGCCACCGACCGCCCCGTCGTCGCCTCCGGCGGTGTCTCCTCCCTCGACGACCTGCGGGCCATCGCGGGCCTGGTGCCGGAGGGCGTCGAGGGCGCCATCGTCGGCAAGGCGCTCTACGCCAAGGCGTTCACCCTGGAGGAAGCCCTGGAGGCGGTGTCCCGATGAGCGAGGCCGTGCGGCGCGTCCAGTCCGACAGCCCCTGGGAGGGGGCCTTCGGCCATGCACGTGCCGTCGCGGCCGGGGACCGGGTCCTCGTCGCCGGCACCCTGCCGTTCACCGGCACGGTGCTGCACGGCGAGGGGGACCCGTACGAACAGGCGCTCGCGGCCTTCCGGCAGGGCCTCGACGCGCTGCGGGAATTCGGCCTGGGCGCCGAATCCGTCATCCGCACCCGTATGTACCTCACCCACGTGCGCGACGTGGACGCCGTCGGCCGGGCCCACAAGGAGCTCTTCGACGCCGCGCGGCCCGCCGCGACCATGGTCGTGGTCTCCGGCTTCGTCGATCCGCGGGTGCTGGTGCAGGTCGAACTCGAAGCATTCCGCGACAGCGCAACCCCGGGGAGCGCACCCCGGGCCCCCGAAGGAGATCCGCGATGACCCTGGCGGTCCGAGTCATCCCTTGCCTGGACGTCGACAACGGCCGGGTCGTCAAGGGCGTCAACTTCCAGAACCTCCGCGACGCCGGCGACCCCGTCGAGATGGCCAAGATCTACGGCGACGAGGGCGCCGACGAGCTGACCTTCCTCGACATCACCGCCTCCTCCGGCAACCGCGAGACCACCTACGACGTGGTCCGTCGCACCGCCGAACAGGTCTTCATCCCGCTGACCGTCGGCGGCGGCGTCCGCACCCCCGAGGACGTCGACAAACTCCTGCGGGCCGGCGCCGACAAGGTCGGCGTCAACACCGCCGCCATCGCCCGCCCCGACGTGATCCGCGAGATCGCCGAACGCTTCGGCAGCCAGGTCCTGGTCCTGTCGGTCGACGCCCGCCGCACCGACGCCGGCACACCGTCCGGCTTCGAGGTCACCACCCACGGCGGCCGCCGCGGCACCGGCATCGACGCCGTCGAATGGGCCCACCGCGCCGCCGAACTCGGCGCCGGCGAGATCCTGCTGAACTCCATGGACGCCGACGGCACCAAGGACGGCTACGACGTCGAGATGATCGAGGCGGTCCGCAAGCACGTCACCATCCCGGTCATCGCCTCCGGCGGCGCCGGCCGGCTCTCCCACTTCCCCCCGGCCGTCGCCGCCGGCGCCGACGCGGTCCTCGCCGCCTCCGTCTTCCACTTCGGCGACCTCCGCATCAGCGAGGTCAAGCAGACCCTGCGCGAGGCGGGGCACCCGGTGCGCTGACCACGGTGCCCCGCCCCGGCGCGGGCGGGGCGCTCAGCGCCCCTTCCGGGCCGCCTGGACGAACTCGCGGTTCATCTTCGTGATGCTGAACAGCGGGATGCCCTTGGGGCAGGCGGTGGCGCACTCGCCGGTGAGGGTGCAGCCGCCGAAGCCCTCCTCGTCCATCTGGGACACCATGTCCAGCACCCGGGACGCGCGTTCCGGGGCGCCCTGCGGCAGGACGCCCAGGTGGTTGACCTTGGCGGAGGTGAAGAGCATCGCCGCCCCGTTCGGGCAAGCGGCGACACACGCCCCGCAGCCGATGCACTCGGCGTGCTCGAAGGCGAAGTCGGCGTCCGGCTTCGGCACGGGCGTCGCGTGCGCCTCCGGCGCGGAGCCGGTCGGGGCGGTGATGTAGCCGCCGGCCTGGATGATCCGGTCGAAGGCCGAGCGGTCGACGACGAGATCCTTGATCACGGGGAAGGCGGAGGCCCGCCACGGCTCGATGTCGAGGGTGTCGCCGTCCTGGAAGGACCGCATGCGCAGCTGGCAGGTGGTGGTGCGCTCCGGGCCGTGCGCCTCGCCGTTGATGACGAGCGAGCAGGCGCCGCAGATGCCCTCGCGGCAGTCGTGGTCGAAGGCGACGGGTTCCTCGCCGGACAGGATGAGCTGTTCGTTGAGGACGTCCAGCATCTCCAGGAAGGACATGTCGGGCGAGATGCCGTCCACCTCGTACGGGGACATGGCACCTTCGGTGCCGGCGTTCTTCTGGCGCCAGACGCGCAGGGTGAGCCTCATGCGTAGCTCCGCTGGGTGGGGTGGACGTACTCGAAGACCAGGTCTTCCTTGTGCAGGGTGGGTGCCTCGCCGGTGCCGGTGAACTCCCAGGCGGCGGCGTAGGAGAACGCGTCGTCCTCGCGGGCCGCTTCGCCGTCCGGGGTCTGGGACTCCTCGCGGAAGTGGCCGCCGCAGGACTCGGCCCGGTGCAGCGCGTCGAGGCACATCAGCTCGGCGAGCTCCAGGTAGTCGACGATCCGGTTGGCCTTCTCCAGCGACTGGTTGAACTCCTCGCCGGTGCCGGGCACCTTGATGCGGCGCCAGAACTCCTCGCGGATCTGCGGGATGCGCTCCAGCGCCTTCCGCAGCCCCGCGTCGCTGCGGGCCATGCCGCAGAACTCCCACATCAGCTCGCCGAGTTCGCGGTGGAAGGAGTCCGGCGTGCGGTCGCCGTCGACGGCCAGCAGGAGGTGCAGCCGGTCCTCGGTCTCGGCGAGGACTTCCTGGACGACCGGGTGGTCGGCGCCGATCTCGTCCGCGTGCGGATGGCGCGCCAGGTAGTCGTTGATCGTCGACGGCAGGACGAAGTAGCCGTCGGCCAGACCCTGCATCAGCGCGGACGCGCCGAGCCGGTTGGCACCGTGGTCGGAGAAGTTGGCCTCGCCGATCGCGAACAGGCCGGGGACGGTGGTCGCCAGGTCGTAGTCGACCCACAGGCCGCCCATCGTGTAGTGCACGGCCGGGTAGATCCGCATCGGCACCTCGTACGGATCCTCGTCGGTGATCCGCTGGTACATGTCGAAGAGGTTGCCGTACCTGGCCTCCACGGCCGTGCGGCCCATCCGCGCGATCGCGTCGGCGAAGTCCAGGTAGACGCCCTGCCCGCCGGGGCCGACGCCGCGGCCCTCGTCGCAGACGTTCTTCGCGGCGCGCGAGGCGATGTCGCGGGGGACGAGGTTGCCGAAGGACGGGTAGATGCGCTCCAGGTAGTAGTCGCGCTCGTCCTCGGGGATCTCGGCGGGCGGCCGGGTGTCGCCCTTGGCCTTCGGCACCCAGATCCGGCCGTCGTTGCGCAGCGACTCACTCATCAGCGTCAGCTTCGACTGGTGGTCGCCGGTGCGCGGGATGCAGGTCGGGTGGATCTGCGTGAAGCACGGGTTGGCGAAGTACGCGCCGCGCCGGTGCGCCCGCCAGATCGCGGTCGCGTTGGAGTTCATGGCGTTCGTCGACAGGTAGAAGACGTTGCCGTAGCCGCCGGAGGCGAGCACCACCGCGTCCGCGAAATACGTGTCGATCGTGCCGGTGATCAGGTCGCGGGCGACGATGCCGCGGGCCCGGCCGTCCACGACGATCAGGTCCAGCATCTCGGTCCGCGGGTGCATCGTGACGTTCCCGGCCGCGATCTGCCGGGACAGCGCCTGGTAGGCGCCGAGCAGCAGCTGCTGGCCGGTCTGGCCGCGGGCGTAGAAGGTGCGGGAGACCTGGACGCCGCCGAAGGAGCGGGTGTCGAGCAGCCCGCCGTACTCGCGGGCGAACGGCACGCCCTGGGCCACGCACTGGTCGATGATCTCGACCGATATCTGCGCGAGCCGGTGCACGTTGGACTCGCGGGCCCGGAAGTCGCCGCCCTTGACGGTGTCGTAGAAGAGCCGGTGGACCGAGTCGCCGTCGTTGCGGTAGTTCTTCGCCGCGTTGATGCCGCCCTGCGCGGCGATGGAGTGCGCCCGGCGCGGGGAGTCCTGGTAGCAGAACTGCTCGACGTGGTAGCCCTGTTCGGCGAGCGTGGCACCGGCCGCACCGCCGGCGAGCCCGGTGCCGACGACGATGACGGTGTGCTTGCGGCGGTTGGCCGGGTTGACCAGCTTCGCCTCGAAGCGGCGGGTGTCCCAGCGCTCGGCGACCGGTCCGGCCGGCGCCTTGGTGTCGGCGACCGGCTCCCCGGTCGCGTAGTCGGCGTAAGGAGACATGGTCAGCTCACCACTTGGGTCATGACGGCGACGGGTACGGAGACGAAGCCCACCGTCAGCACCAGCGCGAGGACGTTGGCGGTGGTCTTCAGGAAACGGTCACGGGTGCGGCTGCCCACGCCGAGGCTCTGCGCGGCGCTCCAGAAGCCGTGCCGGACGTGCAGGCCGAGCGCCAGCATCGCGACGATGTAGAGGACGTTGCCGTACCAGGTGGAGAAGGTGTCCACCACGTTCCGGTACGGGTGGCCGGGCCGGAAGCCGGGGTGCACGGTGCCGGTCGTCAGGTCGAGCAGGTGCCAGACGAGGAACAGGCCGAGGATGATCCCGCCCCAGCGCATGGTGCGCGTCGCGTAGCTGGCCCGCCGCTTCTTGTGCACGTACTTGGTGGGGCGCGCCTTGATGTCGCGGCGGCTGAGCTGGTACGCGGACGTGGCGTGGGCGACGACGGCGACGAGGAGCACGACGCGGACCAGCCACAGCGTCCACTCGTAGTGCATGAACGGCTCGCCGACCACCCGCAGCCAGTGCGCGTAGTGGTCGAACTCGCCCGGCCCGAAGAAGATCTTCAGGTTCCCGATCATGTGGACGACCAGGTAGAGCAGCATGACCAGCCCGCTCACGGCCATCACGGTCTTCTTGCCGACGGAGCTGTCCCACAGGGTGCGCCCGCCCGTCGCCCGGCCACCACCCCTCATCGAGCGCTGTCGCGCGCTGCCCGTCTTCGACGGCCGTCGGTCCGTCCGTATGCCCAGTGCCATGGATCCCGACCGTAAGGAGCGCCCCGTCATCAGTCCAAGACATGCTCCGGCTCATCTCCATAGGCTGAGGCTATCGATGCCTTACATTCCCCTTATGCAGCTGCAGCAGCTCCGCTACTTCACCGCGGTCGCCGACACCCGCCACTTCACCCGCGCCGCCGAGCGCGAACACGTCGCCCAGCCCTCGCTCTCCCAGCAGATCCGGTCCCTGGAACGGGAGCTGGGCGCCGAGCTCTTCCACCGCGCCCGCGGCCACATCACCCTCACCGACGCCGGCGAGACCCTGCTGCCGCTCGCCCGCCGGATCCTCGCCGACGCCGAGACCGCCCGCCGCGAGGTCCAGGAGGTCGCCCAGCTGCGCCGCGGCCGGCTCCGGCTCGGCGCCCCGCCCAGCCTCTGCGCCAGCCTCGTCCCCGACGTCCTGAGCGCCTTCCACGCGACCTACCCCGGCGTCGACCTGATCGTCACCGAGGACGGCTCCCAGGACCTGGTGCGCGCCCTGGCCGACGGCGCCCTCGACCTCGCCCTGATCATCACCCCGCTGCCCGTCCAGGCCCCCGCCCTGGCCACCTCCGAGCTGCTGCGCGAGGAACTGGTCGTGGTCTCCGCCCCGGACCGCCCCGCCCCGGTGACCGGCCGGCGCACCCGGATCCACGTCGAGGACCTCCGCGGCCGCCCGCTGGCCATGTTCCGCCGCGGCTACGACCTGCGGGAATTCACCACCGCCGCGTGCCGCGCGGCCGGCTTCGAGCCGACCTTCACCGTCGAGGGCGGCGAGATGGACGCGGTCCTCGGCTTCGTCCGCGCCGGCCTCGGCATCGCCGTCGTGCCCAGCATGGTCGCTGAGCGCTCCGGCCTGCGCATCACGCCCTTCGCCACCCCCGGCATGCACCGCGTCGTCTCCGTCGCCCACCGCGGCGACGTCTCCCCGTCCCGCGCCGCCCGCGAACTGGAACGCATCCTCAAGGAACACCTGGGCCTCGGGCCGTCCGCCGCCCCTCGCCCGCGCCCCGGCCCGCCGCGGGGTCCGCGCGGCGCCGTGGCAGGTGATCGCGACCGGCCGTAGGCTGGCCGTTATGTCGACCCATGCGAAGCGTGAACGACTCCTCCTCGCCGACCTGTTGGAGAGCGCCGGGCCCGAGGCGCCGACGCTCTGTGCGAACTGGACCACCCGGGACCTGGCCGCGCACGTGGTCGTCCGCGAGCGGCGCGCCGACGCGGCCGGCGGGCTGCTGGTCAAACCGCTGGCGGGCCGGCTGGAGCGGGTGCAGGCGGAATTCGCGGCCAAACCGTACGGCGAGCTGATCCACCTGATCCGGACCGGCCCGCCCAGGCTGTCGCCGTTCGCGCTCAAGCCGATCGACGAGGCGTCCAACACCGTCGAGTTCTACGTCCACGCCGAGGACGTCCGGCGCGCCCGCCCGGAGTGGACCCCGCGCGAGGTGGACCCCGTCTTCGCGGACGCGCTGTGGACCCGGATCGAGCGGATGGCCCGGGTGCTGGGCCGCAGATCACCGGTCGGGCTGGTGCTGCGCCGCCCGGACGGACGCACGGCGGTCGCCCACCGCGGCACACCGGTGGTCACGGTCGTCGGCGAGCCCGGCGAGCTGACGATGTTCGCCTTCGGCCGGCAGCAGGTCGCCGATGTGCAGCTGGACGGCGACAAGGAAGCGATCGACCGGCTGCTGGCGGCGAAGCTCGGCATCTGACCGGCGGCTGCGGGCCACCGGGCCCGGGCCGCCGGGCCCTCAGCGGTGCAGCAGCACCAGCACGACCACCACCGCCACCACCACCGCCGCCGCGAACACCGCCCCCAGCACCCGCGCCGCCACCCGCGCGGCCCGGTCCGGCTCCGGCGGCGGGGGCGGTGGTACGGGCGGCGGCGGTTGCGGGGGCATATCTGCAGGATGACAGGGTCCGCACGGCACAATGGAGCCATGAGCAGCAGCCGCACGCCCCTCGCCGACTCCGCGCTGGACCCCGCGATCGCCGCCCGCCTCAAGCGCGGCGCCGACGGCCTGGTGCCCGCCATCGCCCAGCAGTACGACACCGGTGAGGTGCTGATGATGGGCTGGATGGACGACGAGGCGCTGCACCGCACGCTGACCAGCGGACGCTGCACGTACTGGTCCCGCAGCCGCCAGGAGTACTGGGTCAAGGGCGACACCTCCGGCCACGTCCAGTACGTCAAGTCGGTCGCCCTGGACTGCGACGCGGACACCCTCCTGGTGAAGGTCGACCAGGTCGGCGCCGCCTGCCACACCGGCGCCCGCACCTGCTTCGACGCCGATGTGCTGACGACCGGGGACCCCCGGGACCAGTAGGCTCCGCTGCCATGACCACGGGAACCACCGGCACCGCCCATCCGGACCTCGACACCTTCCGCACGCTCGCCAAGGACCGGCGGGTCATCCCCGTCACCCGGCGCCTGCTCGCGGACGGCGACACACCGGTCGGGCTGTACCGAAAACTCGCCGCCGAGCGCCCCGGCACCTTCCTGTTGGAATCCGCCGAGAACGGCCGCACGTGGTCGCGCTACTCCTTCGTCGGCGTCCGCAGCGCCGCCACCCTCACCACCCGCGACGGCCGGGCGCACTGGCTCGGCACCCCGCCGGTCGGCGTGCCCACCGACGGCGACCCGCTCGCCACCCTGCGCGCCACCGTCGAGACCCTGCACACCCCGCGCGACCTCATCGAGGGCGCGGGCCTGCCGCCCTTCACCGGCGGCATGGTCGGCTACCTCGGCTACGACATCGTGCGCCGCCTGGAGAAGATCGGCGACAGCACCGCCGACGACCTCCGGCTGCCCGAGCTGACCATGCTGCTCACCTCCGACCTCGCCGTCCTCGACCACTGGAACGGCACGGTCCTGCTGATCGCCAACGCGATCAACCACAACGACCTCGACACCGGCATCGACGAGGCGTACGCCGACGCGGTGGCCCGCCTGGACACCATGGCCGACGACCTCGCCCGGCCCGCGCCGCCCAGCGCCGCCGCGCTGCCGCCGTCCGAGGTCCCCGCGTACACCGCCGAATGGGGCGGCCCCGCCTACCAGGACGCCGTCGAGGACATCAAGGAGCGCATCCGGGCCGGCGAGGCCTTCCAGGTGGTGCCCTCCCAGCGCTTCGAAACCCCCTGCACCGCAAGCGCGTTGGACGTCTACCGCGTGCTGCGGGCCACCAACCCCAGCCCGTACATGTACCTCTTCCGCTTCGAGGCCGCCGACGGCAGCGCCTTCGACGTGGTGGGCTCCAGCCCCGAGGCGCTGGTGAAGGTCGAGGGCGGCCGGGCCATGGTCCACCCCATCGCCGGCACCCGCCCGCGCGGTGCGTCCGTCCAGGAGGACCAGGCCCTCGCCGACGAGCTGCTGGCCGACCCCAAGGAGCGCGCCGAGCACCTGATGCTGGTCGACCTGGGCCGCAACGACCTCGGCCGGGTCTGCGCACCGGGCAGCGTCGAGGTCGTCGACTTCATGTCCATCGAGCGCTACAGCCACGTGATGCACATCGTCTCGACGGTCACCGGCGAGGTTGCCGAGGGCCGCACCGCTTTCGACGTGCTCACCGCCTGCTTCCCGGCCGGCACCCTCTCCGGCGCGCCCAAGCCCCGCGCCATGCAGATCATCGAGGAGCTGGAGCCGACCAGGCGCGGCCTGTACGGCGGCTGCGTGGGCTACCTCGACTTCGCCGGCGACTCCGACACCGCCATCGCGATCCGCACGGCGCTGCTGCGGGACGGCACCGCCTACGTCCAGGCGGGCGCCGGCGTGGTCGCCGACTCCGACCCGGTGGCCGAGGACACCGAGTGCCGCAACAAGGCGGCGGCGGTGCTCCGCGCCGTGCACACCGCCAACCACCTGGGGCGCTAGCCGCCCGCCCGTCCGGTACCACCCCCGCGCACCGGCCCCCTCCGGCCGGTGCGCGATAGTGGTACGCGTGAGTGCCGCACCGCAGACCCCCGCCGCCACCGAGTCCTCGGACGCCACCGAGTCCCCGGACACCGCGCCTCCGGCCGAGACCGCGCCCCCGGCCGGCACCCCGTCGGGTCCGGCCCGGCCCGCCGGCGGCGCCCGGCGCAGCCTCGCGCTCGCGCTGCTGACCGGCGCGGCCGGCGCCGGCCTGGCCCTGCTGGCCTCCGGCCGCACCTGGGCCCGCGGCTCCGCGGTGCTGGCCCAGGGCGAACTGCCGCGCACGGTCACCGGCGCCGATGTCACCGGCGTGCCCGGCGCACTGGCCGTGGTCGGCCTGGCCGCGCTGGTCGCCGTCTTCGCGGTCCGCCGGGCCGGCCGCATCGCGGTCGCCACGCTGCTCGCGCTCAGCGGCACCGGCATCGTCGTCGCCGCCGTGCTCGGCAACTCCGACACCTCCGCACTGCGCGAGAAGGCGGCCACCGCCGTCGGCCTGACCGGTGCCGATGTGCATCACGTCACGCACACCGGCTGGCCCTGGGTGGCCGCGGCCGGCGGTCTGCTGCTGCTCGTCGCCGGCGTCCTGGCGCTGGTGTTCGGGCGCCGCTGGCCTGCGATGTCGGGCCGTTACGAGCGCACGCCCGGCGGCGCCCGCGGCCCGCGCCGCGCCCCGGCGGCCCCGGACCTGGACCGCCCGGAGGAGATCTGGAAGTCCCTGGACCGCGGTGAGGACCCCACCCGGTAAAGGGGCCCCGCCCGGCATCGGTGACAATGGACGCCGAGGATCACCGCGCCCGGACCCCGGCGCGATAGAGCAACGAGGAGCACTCATGTCGAGCAGTGGCCACGGACACACCCCCGCAGCCTGGACGGGCGTCATCATCTCGTTCATCGGCTTCTGTGTCGCCGGAGCCTTCATCGTGCTGGGGAGCGTGCCCGGCTTCTGGGCCGGCATGGTGCTCATCGGTGCCGGCGCCGTGGTGGGCGGTCTGATGCGCGCGGCCGGCCTGGGCCAGGAGCCCAAGGGCGCGGCCAAGGCCCGCACCCCCCAGGCGCAGCCGCAGGAGGGCTGAGCCCGCCCCGCACCGGGTGATCCTCCGGACCGCCCTGCCCCCGAAGGCGCCGCTTCCCGGCCCGTACGCACCCCGCGGGTGCCGTACCCGCCGTCCGTGTCCACTCCGTACGGCGGCCGAGAAGCTGCGCCTTCGCGCGTATCCGCGCACAATCGGCACGTGAGCGATCGCGCGGCCGGTGCCCGGCCCCCAGCTCCGCCGGCAGCCCCGCCGGCGGCCGGACCGCCCCGCCGCCTCCGGGCCCCGCTGGGCACGCTGACCGCCGCCCTCGCGGCCTTCGGCTACGTCGGCGCCGTCGATCCCAACCAGCCCGGCCACTACCCCGTGTGCCCGCTGCGGCACCTCACCGGCGTCCTCTGCCCGGCCTGCGGCGGGCTCCGCAGCGCCCACGCCCTCGCCCACGCGGACCTGGCCGCCGCCCTGGCCGCCAACGCCCTCCTGGTGGCCGCCTGTGCCGCCGGCGCGGCCTTCTGGGCGGTCTGGGCCGGCCGGGCGGCCCGCGGGCTCCGCACGGCCGGACCGCGGCCGCGCGCCGTGCACTGGTGGGCGCTGGGCGGCCTGCTGCTGGTCTTCACGACCGTCCGCAACCTCCCCTTCGGCAGTGGTCTGGCGCCATGAGCCGCCGGCGCGGAGGTGTCCAGCTTGTGGGACCACGGTCAACCGGATGCGGGACCTGCATCCCGTGGCGGATACCATCGGAGTGCCGGATGGGGCAGTGCGTCCCACGGGCCACTGTCCACCTCCCCCGCTCAAGAAGGAGGCCGCTCGCGTGAGTGTGCTCGACGAGATCATCGACGGGGTCCGCGCCGACCTGGCCGAGCGGCAGGCGCGCACCTCCCTCGACGAGCTCAAGGAGCGGGCCCGCAAGGCACGCCCCGCGATGGACGGTGTCGCGGCACTCAAGGGCGAGAGCGTCACGGTCATCTGCGAGGTCAAGCGCTCCAGCCCCTCCAAGGGCGCGCTGGCCGCGATCGCCGACCCGGCCGGCCTGGCCGCGGACTACGAGGCCGGCGGCGCCGCGGTGATCTCCGTACTGACCGAACAGCGCAAGTTCGGCGGTTCGCTGGCCGACCTGGAGGCCGTCCGGGCCCGGGTCGACATCCCCGTGCTGCGCAAGGACTTCATCGTCACCGCCTACCAGCTGTGGGAGGCCCGCGCCTACGGTGCCGACCTCGCGCTGCTGATCGTCTCCGCGCTGGAGCAGGAGGCGCTGGTCTCGCTGATCGAGCGGGCCGAGTCGATCGGGCTGACGCCGCTGGTCGAGGTGCACGACGAGGAAGAGGTCGCCCGCGCGGTGGACGCCGGCGCCCGGATCATCGGCGTCAACGCCCGCAACCTCAAGACGCTGGAGGTCGACCGCGGCAACTTCGCCCGGGTCGCCCCCGAGATCCCGGACCACATCGTCAAGATCGCCGAGTCCGGTGTCCGCGGACCGCACGACCTGATCGCGTACGCCAACGACGGCGCGGACGCGGTCCTGGTCGGCGAGTCGCTGGTCACCGGCAAGGACCCCAAGACCGCGGTGGCCGACCTGGTCGCCGCCGGTTCCCACCCGGCGATCCGCCACGGACGGGCCTGAGGCCCCGGACGCCCCGGATGACCGCCACCGCCTTCCGCATCCGCCGCCCCGGCCCGGGCCACCGCCCCGGGCCGGCGGCGCTGCTCGCCGCTGCCCCCGGCGACGGCCGGCATGCGGGACTGGGCCGCGGCTGCCGGCCGCGCGGCTGCCGCGCGCCGGCCCGCCGGGTCCGCGGACGGCGGGTGCGCTACCACATCGGCTCGGAGCCGGGACAGATCAACGGGCGCCGATGGCGCAGCGCTGCCGCACGCTGATCCGGGACGGACGTCCGTCCCCGGTACCGGCCTGCGCGGCAGTCTCTCCCGTAGCGTGATGTCCGAAATCCGATAGTGCGGGGCGTACGCCCCGATCGAGGAGCGCGTTTCATGTCCTCCGATTTCTTCCTTCCCGACCCCGACGGGCAGGTGCCCAGCCCCGAGGGCTATTTCGGCGCCTTCGGCGGCAAGTTCATCCCCGAGGCGCTGGTCGCCGCGGTCGACGAGGTCGCGGCCGAGTACGAGAAGGCCAAGGCCGACCCGGCGTTCGCGGCCGAGCTCAACGACCTGATGGTCAACTACACCGGGCGCCCCAGCGCGCTCACCGAGGTGCCGCGGTTCGCCGAACACGCCGGCGGCGCCCGGGTGTTCCTCAAGCGCGAGGACCTCAACCACACCGGCTCGCACAAGATCAACAACGTGCTGGGCCAGGCGCTGCTCACCAAGCGCATGGGCAAGACCCGGGTCATCGCCGAGACCGGCGCCGGCCAGCACGGCGTCGCCACCGCCACCGCCTGCGCCCTCTTCGGCCTCGACTGCACCATCTACATGGGCGAGGTCGACACCCAGCGGCAGGCGCTCAACGTCGCCCGGATGCGGATGCTCGGCGCCGAGGTCATCGCCGTGAAGTCCGGCAGCCGCACCCTCAAGGACGCCATCAACGAGGCGTTCCGCGACTGGGTCGCCAACGTCGACCGCACTCACTACCTCTTCGGCACGGTCGCCGGCCCGCACCCCTTCCCGGCCCTGGTGCGCGACTTCCACCGCGTCATCGGCGTCGAGGCCCGCCGGCAGATCCTGGAGCGCGCCGGCCGCCTGCCGGACGCCGCGCTGGCCTGCGTCGGCGGCGGCTCCAACGCCATCGGACTGTTCCACGCCTTCCTGCCCGACACCGACGTCCGGCTGATCGGCTGCGAGCCGGGCGGCCACGGCGTCGAGACCGGCGAGCACGCCGCCACCCTCACCGAGGGCACCCCCGGCATCCTGCACGGCTCGCGCAGCTACGTCCTCCAGGACGAGGACGGCCAGATCACCGAGCCGTACTCGATCTCGGCCGGCCTGGACTACCCCGGCATCGGCCCCGAGCACGCCTACCTCAAGGACGTCGGCCGCGCCGAGTACCGCGCCGTCACCGACGACGCCGCGATGCAGGCACTGCGGCTGCTGTCGCGGACCGAGGGCATCATCCCGGCCATCGAGAGCGCCCACGCGCTGGCCGGCGCCCTGGAGGTCGGCCGCGAGCTGGGCCCCGACGGCCTGCTGCTGGTCAACCTCTCCGGCCGCGGCGACAAGGACATGGACACCGCGGCGCGGTACTTCGGGCTGTACGACGGAGAGGGCGGCGCCGACGTCAACGGCGCGGTCCAGCCGACCGGCGAGGGGGAGAAGTGATGGCAGGCAACATCGAACTGCTCGATTCCGTACTGGCCCAGGCCAAGGCGGAGAACCGCGCCGCGCTGGTCGGCTACCTCCCGGCCGGCTTCCCGACCGTCGACGGCGGCGTCCGCGCGATGACCGAGATGCTGGACGGCGGCTGCGACATCGTCGAGGTCGGCCTGCCGCACAGCGACCCGGTCCTGGACGGCCCGGTCATCCAGACCGCCGACGACATCGCGCTGCGCGGCGGCATCAAGATCGTCGACGTCATCCGCACGGTCCGCGACGTGCACGCCGCCACCGGCGCACCGGTGCTGTGCATGACGTACTGGAACCCCGTCGACGCCTACGGTGTCGAGCGGTTCGCCGCCGACCTGGCCGAGGCCGGCGGCGCCGGCTGCATCCTGCCGGACCTCCCCGTCGAGGAGTCCGAGGTGTGGCGCAAGGCCGCCGAGCAGCACGGCCTGGCCACCGTCTTCGTGGTCGCGCCGAGCAGCCGGGACGAGCGGCTCGCCAAGATCACCGCGGCCGGCAGCGGCTTCGTCTACGCCGCCTCGCTGATGGGTGTCACCGGCACCCGCGAGTCCGTCGGCCGGGAGGCCCAGGAGCTCGTGGTGCGCACCCGCGCCACCACCGAGCTGCCGGTCTGCGTCGGGCTGGGCGTCTCCAACGCCACCCAGGCCGCCGAGGTGGCCCAGTTCGCGGACGGGGTGATCGTCGGCTCGGCGTTCGTCAAGCGGCTGCTGGAGGCCGACGGCGACGAACAAGCCGGTCTCGCCGGGGTGCGCGCCCTGGCGGGCGAGCTGGCCGAGGGCGTGCGCAAGCGCTCCTGAGGCCGCAGGCCGGAAGGGACAGCCGCAGGCCGGGAAGGACAGCCGCAGGCCGGGAGGGACAGCCGCCGGCCGGGCGGACGTCCACGGCGGCACGGAACGCCGTCCCTCGATAGGGCGAACATCGGTGCGGAGGGGTGCGACGGCACCCCTCCGCTTCGTTTGTCAGGGGCGTGAGCCAGAAGAACCAAGAGGGTAAGAGAAGCGCCCGCGAGCGGCTGCAGGCCCAGCGGGAGAAGGAGCAGGCGCGCGCCCGGCGCGGCCGGCAGGCGATCGTGGCCGGGGCGGTGCTGGTGGTGCTGGCCATCGCCGGCGGCATCACCGCCTGGGTGATGTCGTCGGGCAGCGGCGGCAGCAGCTCCGACAACGAGACGGCCCTGCCGAAGCAGGCCAGCGGCGGCGACCGACCAGCCGTCACGGTGGGCGCACCGAACGCCCCCTCCACCCTCACGGTGTGGGAGGACTTCCGCTGCCCCGCCTGCCAGCAGTTCGAGACCGGTTTCCGCCCGGTGATCCACGAACTCCAGGACCAGGGCCGGCTGAAGAGCGAGTACCACCTCGTGACGATCATCGACGGCAATGCCGGCGGCAAGGGCTCCCTCAACGCCGCCAACGCCGCGCTGTGCGCCCAGGACGCCGGACGGTTCCGCGACTTCCACGACGTCCTCTACGCGAACCAGCCGCCCGAGCAGGAGGACAAGTTCGCCGACAAGAAGGTCCTCCTCCAACTGGCCGGCAAGGTCAAGGGCCTGACCACCCCCGCCTTCACCGCATGTGTCAACGACGGCAAATACGACGCCTTCGTCCGCAAGTCCAACGACGCCTTCGCCTCCTCCGGATACCGCGGCACCCCGACCGTCCTGCTCAACGGCAAGGACCTGTCCAAGGTCAAGGGCGGCCGGATGACCCCGGCGGACCTGAAGCAGATGGTCCTCGACGCCGACAAGGGCAAGCAGCCGGGCACCGGCGCCCCGTCCGCCCCCGCCTCGCCGGGCCACGGCGGATCGTCGGGCCACCGCGCATCACGGGGCCACCACGCCTCACCCGCCACGAGTGCCTCGCCCGGCACGGGCGCCGGCGCCGCACCCGGCACCGGCGCGCACGCCCACCGGGGGGCCGCGGCCTCGCCCGCCTTCTGACCACACAGCGTCACGACGCACCGGCGGGGTCGTTACGGAGCCGTTGCCGGGCGGGTTGTCGCCGACCCGGCCCGGCGCGGTAGCGTCGTCCCTGCCATGGAACTCGCATTCATTCCCAGCCCGTCGGTCGGCGTCGTACACCTCGGCCCGATCCCGCTGCGCGGCTACGCGTTCTGCATCATCATCGGCGTCTTCGTGGGCGTCTGGCTCGGCAACAAGCGCTGGGTCCAGCGCGGCGGCCGCTCCGGCACGGTCGCGGACATCGCCGTGTGGGCCGTGCCCTTCGGGCTGGTCGGCGGCCGCCTCTACCACGTCATCACGACGTACGAGCCGTACTTCGGCAAGGACGGGCACCCGCTCAACGCCTTCAAGGTGTGGGAGGGCGGCCTGGGCATCTGGGGTGCGGTGGCGCTCGGCGCGGTCGGTGCCTGGATCGGCTGCCGCCGCCGCGGCATCCCGCTGCCGGCCTACGCCGACGCGCTGGCGCCGGGCCTGGCGCTGGGCCAGGCGATCGGCCGCTGGGGCAACTGGTTCAACCAGGAGCTCTACGGCAAGCCCACCGACGTCCCCTGGGCGCTGAAGATCAGTTCCGACCCGGCCATCGGACGCGTCGGCGGCACGTACCACCCGACCTTCCTCTACGAGTGCCTGTGGTGCATCGGCGTCGCGGCGCTGGTGATCTGGGCCGACAAGCGCTTCCGGCTCGGCCACGGACGGGCCTTCGCGCTGTACGTCGCCGCCTACTGCGCGGGCCGCGCCTGGATCGAGTACATGCGGGTCGACGAGGCGCACCACATCCTGGGCCTGCGGCTGAACGTCTGGACCGCGCTGATCGTCTTCGTCCTGGCCGTCGTCTACTTCGTGGTCTCCGCCAAGAAGGTGCCCGGCCGCGAAGAGGTCGTCGAGCCCGGTGCGCTGGAGGAGCGCGCGGCCGCGGAGGCCGCCGCGGCCGGCAAGGACGGCGGGGAGGGCGAGCCCACCGACGGCGCCTCCGCGGAAGCCGAGGACGGGGGCCGGGACAAGGTCTCGGTCGACAAGCCCGCCGCGAAGGCCGACAAGCCCGCCGCGAAGACGGAGAAGCCCGCAGGCAAGACGGAAAAGACCGAGCAGGCGGAAAAGGCGGAGCAGGCGGACCCGGCGCGGGACGGGAAGCCGGAGGCGGCGGCCGCCGACGAGCCGGTTGCTGACGCGCCGGCCGCCGAGGCCGCGGACAGCAAGAAGTCGTGAGGATCGGGATCTGACCTTTTTCGAGGCCTGAGGCGGCCCGGGACCCGGTGTCCCGGGCCGCCTCATTGTCTGCGCTCGGCCAGCGACAGCACCCGCCGGGCGCCGGCCACCACGGCCGCGTCCACGAACCGCCCGTCCGCCAGCACCTGGGCCCCGCCGTCCGCGGCGGCCGCCCGGACGATCTCCGCCGCCGCCTCGATCTCCTCCGGCGAGGGGAGGTGGGCCGCTTCGATGACCGGCAGCTGGCGCGGGTGGATCGCCGCCCGGCCCAGGAACCCCATCGCCCGGCCCTGGGCGCAGGACCGGGCCAGGCCCTCCAGGTCGTGCACGTCCGGGTAGACCGACTGCGGCGGCGGTGCCAGCCCGGCCGCCCGGGCCGCGACCACGGCCCGGCTGCGCGGCCACGCCAGCCCCGCCTCGTCCCGTACCCCCAGCTCCGCCGCCAGGTCGGCCTCGCCGAGCGCGATCCCGCGCAGCGCCGGGTGGGCGGTGGCGATGACGAAGGCGTGCTCGATGCCGAGGGCGGACTCCAGCAGGGCGTAGAGCGCCGGGGTGGCGGGCAGCGCGCGGGTGGCCGGGCCGGCCGCGGGGGCGAGGGTGGCGGTGGCCGTGCCGGGGCCGGGCCGGGCGGTGCGGGGGCCGCGGGCGGTGCGTCCGGCGGCGAGCCGGCCGGTGAGGGCGGGCGCGGCCAGCGGTGTGGCGACCGGTTCCGCGAACCGTCCGCCGGCCGGCCCGCCGAGCGGCCCGGCGGCCGTCGTGGCCCAGCCCGCGGCCCGGCGGATGTCGGCCGGCCCCTGCACCTTGGGCAGCCGCAGCCCGGCCAGCCCCGGCAGCGCGGCGAGGGTGCGGATCTCGTGCTCGGCGAGCGGACCGTCCAGCGCGTTGACGCGGACGTGCACCGGCACCGGGCCCGGCGCCGGGTCGCTCAGCAGCTCGGCGGTGGCCCGCAGCGCGTACTCCTTGCGGTCCGGGGCGACCGCGTCCTCCAGGTCGAGGACCACCACGTCGGCCCCGCAGCCGAGCGCCTTGGCGACCGGCCCGGGCCGGTCGCCGGGCACATAGAGCCAGGTCAGCGGCGTCGCGACGGGGGATTCCTGGGGCATCGGCGGGGCCTTGGTCACAGCGCGCCCGCCTCCCGCAGTCCGGTGATCTCCCCTTCGTCCAGGCCGAGGGCGGCCAGTACCTCGTCGGTGTCCGCGCCGTGCGGGCGGCCGGCCCACCGGATGGCGCCCGGGGTTTCGGACAGCCGGAAGAGGACGTTCTGCATCCGCAGGGGGCCGAGCTCGTCGTCCGGGACCTCGGTGATCGAGCCCAGCGCCGCGTACTGCGGGTCCGCCAGCACGTCCCGGACGTCGTAGACGGGCGCGATCGCCGCCTCGGCCAGTTCGAAGGCGGCCAGCACCTCGGCCCGGTCGTGCCGGGCGATCCAGTCGCCGACCGCCGCGTCCAGCTCGTCGGCGTGCCGGGCCCGGCCGGCGCCGGTCGCGAACCACGGCTCGTCGATCACCTCCGGCCGGCCGACCAGCCGCATCACCCGCTCCGCGACCGACTCGGCGGAGGTGGAGACCGCGACCCAGGAGCCGTCGGCGGTGCGGTAGGTGTTGCGCGGGGCGACGTTGGCGGAGCGGTTGCCGGTCCGCGGCTGGACGTGGCCGAGCTGGTCGTACCAGAGCGGGTGCGGGCCGAGGACGGTCAGCAGCGGTTCGATCAGTGCCAGGTCGATGACCTGGCCGCGGCCGGTGGCCTCCCGCCCGCGCAGCGCGGCCATCACGGCGTACGACGCGGTGAGCGCCGCGATGCCGTCGGCGAGGCCGAACGGCGGCAGGGTCGGCGGCCCGTCCGGCTCGCCGGTGATCGCCGCGAAGCCGCTCATCGCCTCGGCGAGGGTGCCGAACCCGGCCCGCCGGGCGTACGGGCCGAACTGCCCGAAGCCGGTGACCCGGGCCAGCACCAGCCGCGGGTTGACCGCGGACAGCTCGGCCCAGCCCAGCCCCCATTTCTCCAGGGTTCCGGGCCGGAAGTTCTCGATGACCACGTCCGCCCCGGCGGCCAGCCGCAGCAGCACCTCCCGGCCGTCCGGATGGGACAGGTCGAGCGTCATGGTCCTCTTGTTGCGGCCCAGCAGCTTCCACCACAGCCCGACGCCGTCCTTGGCGGGTCCGTGCCCGCGCGCGGGATCGGGCCGGTGCGGATGCTCGACCTTGATCACCTCGGCGCCGAAGTCGCCGAGCAGGGTGGCGGCGAGCGGGCCGGCGAACAGCGTGGCGAGGTCGAGCACCCGCAGCCCGTCGAGCGGGCCGGGGGAGGGCGCGGCGTCCGGGCCGGCGGCAGCGGGCCGGGACATCCCGGACAGGGACGGGTCGGTCATGGTGCGGTGACCTCCGGTCGGTCGGGCAAGGGGGCGACTCGGTCCGGGGGGACGACGAGCGCGGCGGTGCGGTGGGCGAGGGCGTCGAAGCCGATGCCGTCCAGCCCGCCGACGCTCGTGGCGAGCCGGTTGCGCAGCGGCGCGGTCCAGTGGCCGGGCAGCGCGTCCGGCGCGCCGGCGAGCAGCCCGGTCAGCGAACCCGCGGTCGCCCCGTTGGAGTCGGTGTCCCAGCCGCCGGACACCACCCGGCAGACCGAACCGGCGAAGTCGCCGTCGGCATGGGTCAGCGCCGCGGCCAGCAGCGCGGCGTTCGGCACCGCGTGCACCCAGTGGTGGTGGCCGTAGGCGGTGTGCAACTGGTCGGCGACGGCGGCGAATCCGGCCGGTGTGCGGTCCGGCGCCTCGCAGGCCAGGGCGATGCCGCGGCGGACCGCCCGGGCCAGCCGGGACCGGGGCGGTACCACCGCGAGCCCGGCCCGCAGCGCGCCGTGCACATCGGTGCCTCCCTCACCCCCGGCTTCGCTCGAGCGGGGGGACCCCCCTCCGGCCGCGGCCAGTGCGGCGGCCGTGAACATCGCCGCGTAGACGCCGTTGGCGGTGTGGCTGAGCGTGGCGTCCCGCCAGGCCAGCGCCGCGGCCGCGGCCGGGTCGCCGGGCCGGGTCCAGCCGAAGACGTCCGCCCGGATCTGCGCGCCGATCCACTCCCGGAACGGGTTGCGGTGGCGCGCGGTGTGCGGCGGCTCGATGCCGTCCAGCAGGTTGCGGTACGCGATCCGCTCCGCGGTGAAGGTCCGCCCGGCCGGCAGCTCGTCCAGCCACAACCGGGCCACGTCGGCGGCGGTGAAGTCCGGCCCGTGCCGTTCGAGCAGCAGCAGGTTCAGCAGCGGGTAGTTGAGGTCGTCGTCCTCGGGCATCCCGTCGATGCTCCCGGCGAGCGAGGTGGCGCGGCTGCGGCGGTTCCACGGGTACCGCGCGGCCACCGCCGGATCGAGCCCCTCGTCGGTGAAGTACGAGGTCAGCGGCCAGTTCCCGGTCGCGCGGGCGAGCGCCCGGATACCGTCCAGCGGCAGCTTCTCCACGGGCTTGCCGAGCAGGCAGCCGGCCGCCCGCCCGAGCCAGGCGGCCTCCAGCCGGGCGGCGGCCGGCCCACCGGGGCCCGCGCCGGTCCGTGCCAACGGCCATGACGGACAAGCCGCCTGAATGGCTGTCAGATCCGTCGGCTCGTCAACCGCCAACGGGCTGGGCAGTGCGGCCAGTTCGTCGAGCAGGGCGGTCGCGGTGGCGCGCAGTTCCGGGTCCGCGGGGCGGTCCGAGGCGCCCGCCCGCTCCGGTGCCGGCGTCCCGCCCGCCGCCTGCCAGCGCCGCGCGATCCGGGCCACCGCGGCGGCGTCCCGGCCGTCCTCCGCCGCCTGCCGCAGCTCGTGCCCGAGCAGGTCCTCGGGCTGCACCCAGGTCAGCCGGAGCGGTGCGGCCGGGGCGGGCCGGGCGGCGGCCGGCGCCTTGGCCGTCACCGTGCGCCCGCCTCCGCCAGGGCCGGGATGGCCGAGATCGCGGTGAACGCCTGCTCGTGGGTGCGGGCCCGGGCCCGGTCGCGGGTGAAGATCTCGCGGGCGACGGTCGCCAGCGCCGCGCCGGGGGCCTGCAGATCGAGGCGGCTGGCGCGGGCGACCTCGGCGCTCCACTCCTCGGGCACCGCCGAGGCGCCGCGCAGCGCACCGGCCAGCGCGCCGCTCATCGTGGCGATCGAGTCGCAGTCCCGGCCGTAGTTGACCGAGCCCAGCACGGTGGACCGGAAGTCGCCGCCGCCGACCAGCAACATGCCCAGTGCGATGGGGAGTTCCTCGATCGCGTGCAGCCGGGAGGGGCGGCGGGCGCCGAGCGAGGGGTTGCGGTAGTCCGGGCCGACGGTGTCGAACGGGGCGACCGCGGCCCGCAGCGGGGCCAGCGCCGACTCGTGGTCGCGCAGCGGTGCGGCCGCCTCGCAGACCGCCTCGATCGCGGCGCGGGTGCCGTCCTTCGCCAGCCGCAGGGCCTGCACGACGACCGAGGACGGGGTGGCGTCGGGCATGAACGCGGCGGCCACCGCCGCGGCGAACACCCCGGCCGCCTCCCGCCCGTAGGAGGACTGGTGCGCACCGGCGATGTCCAGCGCCTCGGCGTAGGCCCGGTCCGGATTACCGGCGTTGACCACGCCGACCGGCGCCATGTACATCGCCGCACCGCAGTTGACGATGTTTCCGACGCCCGCCTCGCGCGGATCGGCGTGCCCGTAGTGCAGCCGGGCCACGATCCACTTCTCGGCGAGGAAGATCCGCTGCAGCGGCAGCGCCTCGGCCTCCAGCTCCGGGATCCAGCGCGGGGTGCCGATCAGGTCCGGGACGAGGTGGTCGGCGACGTCGTAGGCGTCGAGGTGGTCGCGCACCGACTCGTAGACCCGGACCAGCGCATGGGTCATCAGGGTGTCGTCGGTGACGTGGCCGTTGCCCTTGTGGTAAGGCGCGAGGGGGCGGGCGGTGCGCCAGTCGTCGTGGAACGGGCCGACGATGCCGGTGACCCGGCCGCCGTACCGTTTGACGATCTCCTCCGGCGTCCGGCCCTCGACCGGACCACCGAGCGCATCACCGACCGCGGCCCCCACCAGAGCGCCGATCGCCCGGTCCTCCAGGGAGGGGGCATCGGGCCTGACCGGCGGGGCGACCGGGGCGGCCGGTGTGGGCGGGGCGGACGCGACGGGGGTGACGGGCAGGATCTGGGTGTCCCCGACGCCGAGGACATCGGGCGCGCCCGGTGCCTTTGGTGCGGTGTCGCTGGTGTACGTCATGTGCGGACGAGTCCTTCCACGAGGGGGGCGGGGGAGGGGGAGGGGTCCGGAGCGGCCTCCGGGGCGGCTCCGGGCGGGGCTGCGGGGCCGGTGCCCGCGGGGTCTTCCGGGGCGGTCAGCTCCGCCCGGGCCAGCGCGCCGGCCAGTTCGACGAGGTCGGTGCCGGCCAGCCGGGGCAGTGCGCAGCCGGACAGCACCCGGCAGGCGTCGCGCCAGGTGCGGGGCAGTCCGGGGGCACCGCCGAGCGCGCCGGTCAGCGCCCCGGCGAGGGCGGGCGCGGAGTCGGCGACCCGGGAGAGGCAGGCGGCGGCCGGCACGGCCTCGGCGACCTGCCCGTCGGTCGCGAGGGCCAGGGCCAGGGCCACCGGCACGGTCTCGGCGGCGGCGATGCCGTAGCTGTAGACGTGGTCGACGATCTCGTGCTCCAGCACCGGCACCAGGGCGAACGCGGTGCCGGGGCGGCCGGGCCGGTCGGCGGCGTGGGTCCGGGCGAGGTGGACCGCGTGCAGGGCGTTGCGGCGGATCTCGGTGCCGTCGGGCAGCTGGGCCAGCGCGGTGTCGACCGCGGCGGACGCCGGGGCGCCGCCGAGCGCGGCGGCCACCGCGGCGGCCATCGCCCGGGCCCCGTGCACCCCGTCGCCGTCCTGGGTGTAGCGCGCGTCGTACTCGGCCAGGTCCGCCGCCGCGGCCGGGTCGCCCGGGTGCACCACGGCCAGGACGGCGGCCCGGACGCACGCCGCGTCGTCGAAGAAGTGCGGGTTGTCGTGGCCGGTGGCGGGCGGCCGCAGCCCGGCGGCGAGGTTGCCGAGCCCGGCGCGTACGGAGATCCGGGCGCGCAGCGGCAGGACGGCGGACTCCACCTCGGGGGCCCGGTCGGCGGCCGCGGCGACCTCGCTCGCCAGTGCGTTCCAGGCGAGGTCGAGGGCGGCCCGCATCCGGCGGCTCCGGCCCAGGTCGCTGAGCAGCGCCCCGGCCGCGGTCAGCACGGACCCGGCGGTGAAGGCCGCCCACTCGGCGTCGTCGGACGGGCCCAGCCGCAGCGGCTCGGGCGGCTGGTTCAGGGCGATCGGCACCGGCAGGGTGGTGGTGGCGTTCTGCTCCGCGAAGGTGTCCAGCTCGCGGGTGAGCCGCCGGGTCCACTCCGGCATCCGCGCCGCCCGGTGCCGGGCCGCGGGCCACCCGGCGGCGTCCCCCGCGGCCAGCCCGAGCAGCAGCCCCTCGATCCGGCCGTGCGCGGCGTCCACGGGCCCGCCGGCGCCCGTCCCGCCACCCACCCGGCCGCTCATCCCGTGGCTCATCCCGGCCCCACCCCGGCGCCGGCCTGCGCCCCGGTGGCTCCGGCCCCGGGAACGGGCCACGCCCCGGGGGACGCCCCGGACGGGCCCCCGCCCGCCCCGCCCGGTGCCAGCAGGTCGGCGATGTCCAGAACGTGGTAGCCGGCCATCGACGGCAGGCAGCTGCCGCGGGCCGGGCCGATGGCGCGGGCCCAGTCCTCGGGGATCGCGGTGGCCCCGCCCAGGGCTCCGGCGAGGGCCCCGGCGACCGCGGCCGTGGTGTCGGCGTCCCGGCCCATGTTGACCGCGGTCAGCACCGAGCCCCGGAAGTCGCCGCGGGCCGCCGCGAACGCCCCGAAGGCCAGCCCGACCGCCTCCGGCGCCAGGTCCGTCCAGGGATAGCCGCCGACCACGACGGCGGAGCGCACCGCGCGTTCCGTACCGAGCTGGGTGATGCCCGGATCGTGGCCGCAGCGCTGGGCCGCGGCCACCGCCCGGCGCAGCGAGCGGGCGGTCCAGGAGTCCTCCGGGACGACGGACAGCGCGGCGGCGAGCACCACGTCGGTGAGCGGCGTCCCCCCTGGCCCGGAGCGCGCCGAGGGCCCCGGGGGGAGGGCGACCATCGCGGCGGCGACCCCGGCGGCCACCGCCCGGCCGCCGTAGATCCCCTCGCCGTCATGGCTGACCGTGCCGTCGATGGCGACCAGCCGGGCGGCCTCGGCGGGCCGGCCGGCCGCGAACACCCCGAACGGCGCGGCGCGCATCGCCAGCCCGTCGCTCCAGGCGTGCCGGTGCTGCGCGGAGATCGGGGCGGCCAGGCCGCGCCGCAGGTTCTCCAGGGTGCCGCGCTCGCTGAAGCCGGCGCCGCGGAACGGGCCCTCGTCCCGGTCGGCGATCCACTGGTGCCAGGCCGCCTCGACGTCCGCGACGGTCAGTGCCGAGCCGTGCGCGGCCAGCAGCAGCCCGGAGAAGATCGCGTACTCGGTGTCGTCGGTGCCGGCCGGGTCGTCCTCGACATAGCCCTCGATCCGGCCCCAGCGGCGGCGGATCTGCGAGGGCTTCATGTTCTCCGCGGGGGCGCCCAGCGCGTCCCCCACGGCGAGCCCGAGCAGCGCCCCGCGGGCCCGGTCGCGTACGCCGTCGCCGGCCGGGCCCGGGGCGCCCGGCTCCGGGGACGGGGGGTCCGCTGCGCTCATGGTGCTATGCGTGCCACGCGGCGCCCCGGCTCTCCTGCGCGGGGCCGCGAGGTCACCCGGTCGACGCCCCGGCCGGGACGCCCCTACGAACCCCCGAGGGAACCACGAGCGGGCCCGCAAGCGGCCCGATCACCGCCCGTGACCGGCCTCCCATTCCCGACTTTTTGAAGAAGCCGCAGGTCAGCGCGGTAAGTTCGGCCTTCCTTGCTAGCGGCGGAGGGTGCTCCCCGCATAACTTCGAGGGGTTGCAGGGGGAAGTGCCGCCATCGGCCCACACCTCGCGGAAGGGAGCAGGTCCCGATATGTCCGTCATGGAGATCATGGATGCCGCGGCGCCGACGCATGTGGCACACCGCGACAACCACACCCACCGCGATGTCAACGGCGGCTGGCTGCGCCCCGCCGTCTTCGGCGCGATGGACGGCCTGGTCTCGAACCTCGCCCTGATGACGGGTGTCGCGGGCGGTGCGCTGTCACAGCAGACGATCATCATCACCGGCCTCGCCGGGCTGGCCGCCGGTGCCTTCTCGATGGCCGCGGGGGAGTACACCTCGGTCGCCTCGCAGCGCGAGCTGGTGCAGGCCGAGCTGGACATCGAACGCGACGAGCTGCGCAAGCACCCCAAGGACGAGCAGGAGGAGCTCGCGGCCCTCTACGAGTCCCGCGGCGTCGAGCCGGAGCTCGCCCGCCAGGTCGCCGAACAGCTCTCCCGCGACCCCGAGCAGGCGCTGGAGATCCACGCCCGCGAGGAACTCGGGATAGACCCGTCCGACCTTCCTTCTCCGGCCATTGCCGCCATTTCTTCCTTTGGATCCTTTGCGCTGGGCGCGCTTCTCCCTGTCCTTCCTTACCTGTTGGGGGCTTCCGCGATCTGGCCCGCGGTGCTGCTCGCACTGGTCGGACTGTTCGCCTGCGGCGCCGTCGTGGCGCGGGTGACGGCCCGCTCCTGGTGGTACAGCGGACTGCGCCAACTCGCCCTCGGCGGCGCCGCCTCGGGTGTGACGTACGCCCTGGGAGCACTGTTCGGAACCGTCGTAGGGTGACGTGTCATGCGGGTGACTGCATAATTAACCCGTTACCCCGCGGTTTCGGTTTGTTGACGACCGGGCATAAGCCCCAGGCGTCGCGGGCAATGTCGCTCGCCGAACGCCGCCTTGTGGGACGGCTGGTTTCCGTCCGCGTTCACGACTCACCGCGCGTGCGGTGTCCGCATTTTGGAAGCCTCTTTTCGGTTCTCGGGAAGCGGGCCATCCTGTAACCTGCACGAAATTTCGCGGAGGGCCAACGTCGTCCCTCGGCAATGCCTATGCCACGACGACGTTGGGAGAGCCGATGCGTTTCGCGTCCACGCACTCCGCGACCACCAGCAGCGCCCACGCCGCCGCCTGGTCGCCCATGGACGGGCGCCCCGCCCAGCAGGGGATGTACGACCCGCGCAACGAGCACGACGCCTGCGGCGTCGGCTTCGTGGCCACCCTCACCGGCGAGGCCAGCCACGCACTGGTCGAACAGGCGCTCACCGTCCTGACGAACCTGGAGCACCGCGGTGCCACCGGCTCCGAGCCCGACTCGGGCGACGGCGCCGGCATCCTGCTCCAGGTCCCGGACGCGTTCCTGCGCGAGAACGTCACGTTCGAGCTCCCCGAGGCCGGCGCCTACGCCGTCGGCATCGCCTTCCTGCCGTCCGACGCCCAGGCCGCCGCCGACGCCGTCTCCCGCATCGAGACGATCGCCGGCGAAGAGGGCCTGGACGTCATCGGCTGGCGCGTCGTCCCGGTCGCCCCGCAGCTGCTCGGGAACGGCGCCCGCGCCACCATGCCGGCCTTCTCCCAGCTCTTCGTCGCCGACGGCGAGAACACCGGCCTGGCGCTGGACCGCAAGGCCTTCGCGCTGCGCAAGCGCGCCGAGCGCGAGGCCGGGGTCTACTTCCCCTCGCTGTCCGCCCGCACGATCGTGTACAAGGGCATGCTGACCACCGGCCAGCTGGAGCCCTTCTTCCCGGACCTGTCCGACCGCCGCTTCGCCACCGCGATCGCCCTCGTCCACTCCCGCTTCTCCACCAACACCTTCCCGAGCTGGCCGCTCGCGCACCCCTACCGCTTCGTCGCGCACAACGGCGAGATCAACACCGTCCAGGGCAACCGCAACTGGATGCGCGCCCGCGAGTCCCAGCTCGCCTCGAAGCTCTTCGGCGCGGAGAACGCCGAGAAGCTGGAGCGGCTGTTCCCGGTCTGCACCCCGGACGCCTCCGACTCCGCCTCCTTCGACGAGGTCCTGGAGCTGCTGCATCTCGGCGGCCGCTCGCTGCCGCACTCCGTGCTGATGATGGTCCCGGAGGCGTGGGAGAACTCCACCTCCATGGACCCGGCCCGGCGCGCCTTCTACCAGTACCACTCCACGATGATGGAGCCCTGGGACGGCCCCGCCTGCGTCACCTTCACCGACGGCACCCAGGTCGGCGCGGTCCTCGACCGCAACGGCCTGCGCCCCGGCCGCTACTGGGTCACCGACGACGGCCTGGTCGTGCTCTCCTCCGAGGTCGGCGTCCTCGACATCGACCCCGGCAAGGTCGTCCGCAAGGGCCGCCTGCAGCCCGGCAAGATGTTCCTCGTCGACACCGCCGAGCACCGCATCATCGAGGACGACGAGATCAAGGCGCAGCTCGCCGCCGAGCAGCCCTACCAGGAGTGGCTGGACTCCGGCCTGATCGAGCTCGCCGACCTGCCCGAGCGCGAGCACATCGTGCACACCCACGCCTCGGTCACCCGCCGCCAGCAGACCTTCGGCTACACCGAGGAAGAGCTGCGGGTGCTGCTCGCCCCCATGGCCAAGGCCGGCGCCGAGCCGATCGGCTCGATGGGCACCGACTCGCCGATCGCCGCGCTCTCCGAGCGCCCCCGGCTGCTCTTCGACTACTTCACCCAGCTCTTCGCGCAGGTCACCAACCCGCCGCTGGACGCCATCCGCGAGGAACTGGTCACCTCGCTGATCTCCTCCCTCGGCCCCCAGGGCAACCTCCTGGAGCCCACCGCGGCCTCCTGCCGCAGCGTGACCCTGCCCTTCCCGGTCATCGACAACGACGAGCTGGCCAAGCTCATCCACATCAACGCCGACGGCGACATGCCCGGCATGAAGGCCGTGACCCTCTCCGGCCTCTACCGGGTCTCCGGCGGCGGCGAGACGCTGGCCGCCCGTATCGAGGAGATCTGCGCCGAGGCCGACGCCGCCATCGCCGACGGCGCCCGCCTGATCGTGCTCTCCGACCGGCACTCCGACGCCGAGCACGCGCCGATCCCGTCGCTGCTGCTGACCGCCGCGGTCCACCACCACCTCATCGCCACCAAGACCCGCACCCAGGTCGGGCTGCTCGTCGAGGCCGGCGACGTCCGCGAGGTGCACCACGTCGCCCTGCTCATCGGCTACGGCGCCGCCGCGGTCAACCCCTACCTGGCCATGGAGTCCGTCGAGGACCTGGTCCGCGCCGGCACCTTCCTGCCCGACGTCGAGCCCGAGACGGCCATCAAGAACCTCATCAAGGCGCTCGGCAAGGGCGTGTTGAAGGTCATGTCCAAGATGGGCATCTCCACCGTCGCCTCCTACCGCGGCGCGCAGGTCTTCGAGGCCATCGGCCTGGACGAGGAGTTCGTCGACCGGTACTTCCACGGCACCGCCACCAAGATCGGCGGCGCCGGCCTGGACGTCATCGCCAAGGAGGTCGCGGCCCGGCACGCCAAGGCCTACCCGGCCTCCGGCATCGCCGCCACGCACCGCGCGCTGGAGATCGGCGGCGAGTACCAGTGGCGCCGCGAGGGCGAACCGCACCTCTTCGACCCGGACACCGTCTTCCGGCTGCAGCACGCCACCCGCAGCCGCCGCTACGACATCTTCAAGAAGTACACCGAGCGGGTCAACGAGCAGTCCGAGCGCCTGATGACGCTCCGCGGCCTGTTCGGCTTCAAGTCCGACCGCCCGTCCATCCCCCTGGACGAGGTCGAGTCGGCCGCCGACATCGTCAAGCGCTTCTCCACCGGCGCCATGTCGTACGGCTCCATCTCCCAGGAGGCGCACGAGACCCTCGCCATCGCCATGAACCAGCTGGGCGGCAAGTCCAACACCGGTGAGGGCGGCGAGGACCCCGAGCGCCTCTACGACCCGGCGCGCCGCTCGGCCATCAAGCAGGTCGCCTCCGGCCGCTTCGGCGTCACCAGCGAGTACCTCGTCAACTCCGACGACATCCAGATCAAGATGGCGCAGGGCGCCAAGCCCGGCGAGGGCGGCCAGCTGCCCGGCCACAAGGTCTACCCCTGGGTCGCCAAGACCCGGCACTCCACCCCGGGCGTCGGCCTGATCTCCCCGCCGCCGCACCACGACATCTACTCCATCGAGGACCTCGCCCAGCTGATCCACGACCTCAAGAACGCGAACCCGCAGGCGCGGATTCACGTCAAGCTGGTCTCCGAGGTCGGCGTCGGCACGGTCGCCGCGGGCGTCTCCAAGGCCCACGCGGACGTCGTGCTCATCTCCGGCCACGACGGCGGTACCGGTGCCTCCCCGCTGACCTCGCTGAAGCACGCGGGCGGCCCCTGGGAGCTCGGCCTCGCCGAGACCCAGCAGACCCTGCTGCTCAACGGCCTGCGCGACCGCATCGTCGTGCAGACCGACGGCCAGCTCAAGACCGGCCGCGACGTCGTCATCGCCGCCCTGCTGGGCGCCGAGGAGTACGGCTTCGCGACCGCACCGCTGGTCGTCTCCGGCTGCGTCATGATGCGCGTCTGCCACCTGGACACCTGCCCGGTCGGCATCGCCACCCAGAACCCGACGCTGCGCGAGCGGTTCAACGGCAAGGCCGAATACGTCGTCAACTTCTTCCAGTTCATCGCCGAAGAGGTCCGCGAGCTCCTGGCCGAGCTGGGCTTCCGCAGCCTCGACGAGGCCATCGGCCACGCCGAAATCCTCGACACCACCCGGGCCGTCAGCCACTGGAAGGCGCAGGGCCTCGACCTCGCCCCGCTGCTGCACGTCCCCGAGCTGTCCGACGGCGCGGTCCGCCACCAGGTCGTCGAGCAGGACCACGGCCTGGAGAAGGCGCTCGACAACGAGCTGATCAAGCTCGCCGCCGACGCGCTGGCCGCGGACACCGCCGAGGCCGCCCAGCCGGTCCGGGCCCAGGTCGCGATCCGCAACATCAACCGGACCGTCGGCACCATGCTCGGCCACGAGGTGACGAAGAAGTTCGGTGGCGCCGGCCTGCCCGACGACACCATCGACATCACCTTCACCGGCTCGGCCGGCCAGTCCTTCGGCGCGTTCCTGCCGCGCGGCATCACGCTGCGCCTGGAGGGCGACGCCAACGACTACGTCGGCAAGGGCCTGTCCGGCGGCCGGGTCGTGGTCCGCCCGGACCGCGGTGCCGACCACCTCGCCGAGTACTCCACCATCGCGGGCAACACCCTCGCCTACGGCGCCACCGGCGGCGAGCTGTTCCTGCGCGGCCGGGTCGGCGAGCGGTTCTGCGTCCGCAACTCCGGTGCCACGGTGGTCTCCGAGGGCGTCGGCGACCACGGCTGCGAGTACATGACCGGCGGCAACGCGGTCGTCCTGGGCGAGACCGGCCGCAACTTCGCGGCGGGCATGTCCGGCGGCTTCGCCTACGTCATCGACCTGGACAAGAACAACGTCAACAAGGAACTCGTCGGCGCGGTGCACCCGCTGGACGAGAACGACAAGCAGTGGCTGCACGACGTGGTGCGCCGCCACCAGGAGGAGACCGGCTCCACCGTCGCCGAGAAGCTCCTCGCCGACTGGGATGCCGCGGCCCCGCGGTTCAGCAAGGTCATCCCGCCCACGTACCAGGCAGTGCTCGCCGCCAAGGAAGCCGCCGAGCAGGCCGGGCTCTCCGAGTCCGAGACCCACGAGAAGATGATGGAGGCGGCGACCAATGGCTGACCCCAAGGGCTTCCTGACCCACGAGCGCGAGACTGCCAAGACCCGCCCCGTCGAGGAGCGCGTCCAGGACTGGAACGAGGTCTACCAGCCCGGCTCCCTGCTGCCGATCATCAGCAAGCAGGCGTCGCGCTGCATGGACTGCGGCATCCCCTTCTGCCACAACGGCTGCCCGCTCGGCAACCTCATCCCCGAGTGGAACGACTACGCCTACCGCGGGGACTGGACCGAGGCCAGCGAGCGGCTGCACGCGACCAACAACTTCCCGGAGTTCACCGGTCGCCTCTGCCCCGCGCCCTGTGAGGCCGCCTGTGTGCTGGGCATCAACCAGCAGCCGGTGACCATCAAGAACGTCGAGGTCTCCATCATCGACAAGGCGTGGGACAACGGCGACGTCACCCCGCAGCCGCCCGAGCGCCTCTCCGGCAAGACCGTCGCCGTCATCGGCTCCGGCCCGGCCGGTCTCGCCGCCGCCCAGCAGCTGACGCGGGCCGGCCACACGGTCGCGGTGTACGAGCGCGCGGACCGCATCGGCGGCCTGCTCCGCTACGGCATCCCCGAGTTCAAGATGGAGAAGCGCCACATCAACCGCCGCATCGAGCAGATGCGCGCGGAGGGCACCAAGTTCCGCACGGAGGTGGAGATCGGCCGCGACATCGACGCGGCGAAGCTCCGCAAGCGCTACGACGCGGTCGTCATCGCCGCCGGCGCCACCACCTCCCGCGACCTGCCGGTGCCCGGCCGGGAGCTCAAGGGCATCCACTTCGCGATGGAGTACCTGCCGCTCGCCAACAAGGTGCAGGAGGGTGACCTGACCGTTGCCCCGATCACCGCCGAGGGCAAGCACGTGGTCGTCATCGGCGGAGGCGACACCGGCGCGGACTGCGTCGGCACCGCCCACCGCCAGGGCGCGGCCTCCGTCACCCAGCTGGAGATCATGCCCCGCCCGGGCGAGGAGCGGAACGCGGTGACGCAGCCGTGGCCGACCTTCCCGATGCTCTACAAGGTCACCTCCGCGCACGAGGAGGGCGGCGAGCGGGTCTACTCCGTCTCCACCACCCACTTCGAGGGCGACGAGGACGGCAACGTCCAGTGGCTGCACCTCATCGAGGTGGAGTTCGTCGACGGCAAGCTGGAGCAGAAGCCGGGCACGGAGCGCAAGATCCCCGCCCAACTGGTCACCCTCGCCATGGGCTTCACCGGCACCGACCAGCAGAACGGCCTGGTCGAGCAGTTCGGCCTGGAGCTCGACGCCCGCGGCAACGTCGCCCGCGACGCCGACTTCGCCACCAACGTCCCCGGCGTGTTCGTCGCCGGTGACGCCGGCCGCGGCCAGTCGTTGATCGTGTGGGCCATCGCCGAGGGCCGCTCCGCCGCCCGCGGTGTGGACCGCTTCCTGACGGGCGCCAGCGCCCTGCCGGCCCCCATCAAGCCGACGGACCGCGCACTGGCCGTCTGACCCGGCCGCGCACTTCGCGCGACCGTCCCTGAATGTCCCGTACAACGTCGTACGGAGGCACGGGATCCGGGGCCCGCCCCGGATCCCGTCCGCGGCGCCTGTCTTTTCTCCCCGACCGGAGGGCAGGCGCCGCGGGTCTTTCCGCAACCGCCACATCTGCCGGAATACCCACGCCCCCTTCCCCGTTGAGGGCCCCGAAGGGGGCGCTCGCATCCCCTAGGGAATCCGTTCGCCCCACCCCTACGGGCCCCGCCTCCCCACGGGCCCACCCCTTGACGGGCCCCGGCCCCGCCCCCCACGAGCCCCCCCGCCGCCCGCCCGCGCCACCGGACGTCGTCGTCGACGCAGCGCTCGCGGCGGCGTTCGCCCGGTTCCCGGCGGAGGCGGCCTCCACTTCGTGGCCCTGGGCCTTCGCCGTAGCCTTCACCCTCAATTCATTGCAACGTTTGGGATCCATGTCGTTGCATTAGCCTGGAAAACGTTGCAACGAATTACAGGCTTCCACCTGCACTGATGCTGATTTGGCGCAACAAGCTTGTTGCTGGAACTTGGAATGCAACGTAGCGTTTCCGTCATAAGGAACAACGAGCTGAAGGAGCGCACGATGCAGAAGTTCGACACCCCCGCCCCGGTCTCCGCCGTCCTCGACATCCCCGCCGGACGCATCCGGTTGGTCGCCGCCGATCGGGCCGACACCACGGTCGAGGTCCTGCCCGCGGACGCCTCGAAGAGCCGCGACGTGAAGGCGGCGGAGCAGATCACGGTCGCGTACGGCGAGGGCGTCCTGCGGATCGAGGCCGCACCGCCGAAGAACCGGCTCCTCGGCGCTTCCGGATCCGTCGAGGTGACCGTCCAGCTGCCCGCCGGCTCCCGCGTCGAGGCGAAGGCCGCCCTCGCCGAACTCCGGGGTGTCGGACGCCTCGGTGACGTCGCCTTCGAGGGCCAGCAGGCCACGGTCGAGCTCGACGAGACCGCGAGCGCCGACCTCACCACCCAGGCCGGCGACATCACGGTCGGCCGCCTGGGCGGTCCCGCGGAGATCAGCACCCAAAAGGGCGACCTCCGCGTCACCGAGGCCGTGCGCGGCACCGTCACGCTGCGCACCGAGTCCGGCGACATCTCGGTCGGCGCCGCCCGCGGCGTCTCCGCCTCCCTGGACGCCGGCACCGCCTCCGGCCGGATCCACAACGCGCTGCGGAACACCGACGGCGCGGCCGGTCTGAACTTCCGCGCGACCACCGCCCACGGCGACATCACCGCCCGCAGCCTCTGACCCGCGGATCCCGAAAGGGGAAGCGCCGTCATGGCGGAGACGGCGACGCGGCGGTTCGTCGAGGGGATGTTCCGCGACGGACCGGCCGAGTCGGCTTGCCGGCCCCCCGTCCGCCCCCCTCGACGCCCCCGCGCCCCCCTCAACTCCCCCTACGAACCGCTGCGTTCGGACGTCGGGTAGCGGCGGCCCAGCTGGCGGGCCATCTCCCGGGCGGGGGCCGGTGCGGTCTGGGCCGGGGGAGCGGCCGACGGTCGGAAGTCGTGCACCGGTGGATGCCACGCCCCCAGGTCGATCCGCCGGTCGCTCAGCGGCAGTACCCACCGCGGATCCGCGTGCACCCGCAGCACCTGTGCCTCGATCTGCGTCCACGCCCCGTCGGTCACCGTACGCTCGCCGACCCGGCGGGCCTCCAACTGCACCGGGCAGTGCGCCAGTCGGGGCGGCCGCACCAGCTCCGACGGCTCCGTCCACGGTGCATCCGTCGAGGGCGGCAGCGCCCCCGGTCCCTCTTCGGCCCCCGTCGCGTCCGGCGGCAGATTGAACACGACGTCCGGGCGTACCGCGAGGTTCCTGGCGGTACGCCCCCGGGTCGGCAGCCAGAGGCTCACGACCGGGCCGAGCTCCCACCGGATCCGCAGCTCGACCAGGACGAAGGTTCCGTCGTCGTTCTCCGTGGACAGCAGCGCCGGGGTGACCGAACTGCTCTTCTCCAGCGCGCCTCTCATGCCGTCGAGGATAGAAGCCGGATGATTCGGTGCTCACCGAAATGTTATCAGAGGTTACTCTGTGTACATGAACCGATGGGACGCAGATCAGGAAAAACTCGCGGAGACCCCCGATCTCGCCGCGCTCGCGGCGCTGCTCGCGGACCGCACCCGCGCCGCCATCTGCATGGCCCTGCTCGACGGCGGCACCTGGACCGCCGGAGAACTCGCCGAATACGCCGCGGTGGCACCCTCCACGACCACCGAGCACCTCAACCTCCTGGTCGCCGGCGGGCTGCTCGCCGAAGAACGCCAGGGGCGGCGGCGCTACGTCCGCCTGGCCGGCCCGGACACCGCGGAGACCCTGGAGAACCTCGCCGGACTCGCCCCCTACCGCCCGGTCCCGATCCGCTCACTGGCCGAGGCCAACCAGCGCCGGGCCCTGCACCACGCCCGTACCTGCTACGACCACATCGCCGGCGCCCTGGGCTGCGCCCTCGCCGAGGTGATGACCGAACGCGGCCTGCTGGCACGGGAATACGGCCTGGTCCTCACCGCCGCCGGCGCCCACTGGCTGGCCGCCCTCGGCATCCCCGACACCGGCCCGTCCCTCGCCCACCGCGCGCATGTCCGTACGTGCCTCGACTGGACGGTGCGGCGCCCGCATCTCTCCGGTGCGCTCGGCGCCGCCCTCTACCGCCATGCCCTGGAGCGCCGATGGATCGTCAAGTCCCCGACGACCCGCATCCTCAGCGTCACCGAAACCGGCCGCACGGCCTTCCGTGACCGCCTCGGCCTCCCCGACGAGGCCCTCTCACCCTCCCTGACCTTCCCCGCCCCGCGCGGCTGACCGCGGTCAGGCCCGGTCGTCGGATGCCCGGTCCCCGGAAGTCCGCTCGTCGGATGCCTGGTCGCCGGATTCCCGGCTGTCCGACGACCGGTCGTCGCCGGTCACGAGGCGGGCCGGGAAACCGCCGGTGGCGATCGGGCCCCAGCGCAGCGGGGTCACCCGGATCAGTGACTTCCCCTGCGTGCGCATCGCCTCGCGGTACTCGTCCCAGTCCGGGTGCTCACCGGCGATGTTGCGGTAGTACTCGACCAGCGGCTCGACCGACTCCGGCGCGTCGATGACCTCCGCCTCCCCGTCGATCTGCACCCACGGGCCGTTCCACTCGTCGGACAGCACCAGCACGCTGGCCGACGCCACCCGCCGCAGGTTGCGGACCTTGGCCCGCTCCGGATACGTCGACATCACCAGCCGGCCGGAGTCGTCCACCCCGCAGGTCAGCGGCGACGCCTGCGGGGTGCCGTCGGAGCGGCGGGTGAGCAGGATCGCGCGGTGCCGGGGGCGGACGAACTCCAGCAGCTCGGGCAGGTCGACACGGGTGGTGGTGGCGAGGGAAGGGCTCATACGGCGAGGGTAGGCGCTGGAGCGCGCTCCAAGGCGAATGCCGCAGCGCCGTGCCTGTCGGCCCGTCGGCCCCGCCGGCCGGTCAGCCCTCGGCCCTTCTCCGGTCAGCCCTTCAGCAGTTGCTTGCCGGTGGCCGCGTCGACGACCTTGCGGTCACCGAGGGCGTCCTTCAGCCGTATCGTCACCTTGTCGGTGGCCAGCATCTCGGTGCACATTCCCTTGGAGCTCTTGCGCTTGCCCCAGCCGGTGACGACCACGAGCCCCTTCGACTCGTGGCTGCGCGCGCCGAAGTGGGCGTCGCAGGGGCTGTGCCCGACGGTCACGGTGATCTCCCGGGCCTTGCCGCCGTCCTTGGGCGGCTGGGCCTTCACCAGCGGCAGCAGCGCCTGCTGCCGGCCGTGCACCGGCGAGATCTTCGGCCAGTCCCGCACGATCTGGTCCGCCCGCTGCTCGAACGCGTCCGGCTTCTTCGGCGGCGGGGCGCTGCCGACCTTCTGCTGCGGCTTGCCGCAGCCGGACAGGGCGACGGCGCCGGACACCGCCAGCGCGAGCGCGGCGGTGAGCGTACGGGTGCGGGAGTGGGGGATTCCTCGCATGACATGCCTCCTTGGTTCACGGATGGGACGTGGCAGACGCAAGACCGGTTCCGGCCGGATTTCCCCGGACTGCCCATAGCCTTCGCCGCCCCGATGAGCGGTGCCGCGCCCGCGCCCGTCCGCTCGCCGTTCGCCGTTCGCTCAATCCGCCCACGGCGCAACCCGGCGACCGGTGCCGCGCCCCGCGGTTAGCGTCCGGGCCATGGACCCACTCACCCGTATCAGCCGTACCGTCTGGCAACTCCCCTTCCCCACCGGGCACGTCTATCTGATCGCGCTGCCCGACGACGGGTTCGCCCTGGTCGACACCGGCGTCCCCGGTTCCGCGCCGGCCGTCCTCGACGCGCTCGCCCGGCTCGGCGGCCGCCCGGACCGGCTGCGGCAGATCGTGCTCACCCACTGCCACGTGGACCACATGGGTTCCGCCGCCGACCTGGCCGAGGCCACCGGGGCCGAGGTGCTGGCCGGCGCGCCGGACGCCCCCTACGTCCGCGGCACCGCCGCCGAGCCCGCGCCCGTCCTCACCGCGGCCGAACGCCGGCTGCACGAAAGCGTCATGGCGGACTTCGCGGCCGCCGGCGTCCCGCCGCTGCGGCACCTCGCCGTCGACCGGGAACTGCACGACGGCGACACCCTCGACGGCTGGCCGGAGCCGGTCCGGGTGCTCGCGGTCCCCGGTCACACGCCCGGCGGGATCGCCCTGCATCTGCCCGCGAGCGGGCTGCTGTTCCCCGGGGACGTCATCGGCGCCTCCCCGGACGGCGACCGCGCGGTGCTCGGGCCGTTCAACGTCTCACGGGAGCAGGCCGAGGCCTCCTTCCGGCGGCTGGCCGCGCTCGACGACGTCGGGACGGTGTGCGTCGCGCACGGCGGGCCGATCCGGGAGAACGCCCGGGCGGTGCTGGCCGCGGCCACCCCGGAGAAGGACTGGCGGTAGCCGCACCACAGGCCCGTGCCCCACCCGGCGCCGCCCCTCACCCCGACTCCCGCGCCTCGACCCGGAACGTGCCCAACCGGTGGACCGCCGGGGCCCGGTCCGGGTCGCGGATCAGCGCCGCGACCAGGGCGGCGATCCGGTCCGGCGGGGTGATCTCGGCGCGGACGCTGGTCAGCCGGGGACGCAGCAGCCGGGCCAGCAGCAGATCGTCCGCGCCGACCACACCGATCTCGTCCGGCCCGGTGCCGACGGTGTGCCCGGCGTCCTGCAGGGCCCGCATCAGCAGCATCGCGTACTCGTCGTTGTAGGCGAACATCCCGTCCAGGCCCAGCCCGGGCCAGCGGGCCGCCAGCCGGGCCGCGGACTCCTCGGTCGGTTCCAGGTCGAGCGGACGCACCTCGGCGCCGGGCCGGCCGGCCGCCGCCTCCCGTACGCCCGCCAGGCGCGCCCCGGCGAAGTCCGCCAGACCCGGATCGGCGGGCCGGACCACCCCGATCCGGCGCCGGCCGCCGGCCAGCAGGTGCGCGCCCGCCCGCAGCCCGGCCTCCCGCTGGTCGAGCAGCAGGGCATGGGCGCCGGGCGGCGCGGACGGCCCGTGGGTGAGGACCGCGGCGGTGCCCGCGCGGTGCAGCAGGTCGACCGCGGCGGCGTCCAACGGCGGGCCGTGCAGCGCCAGTACGGCGGCCGGCCGCAGTTCGGCCCAGGCGCGGGCGGCCGCCATCGGCGAGGCGGCGGGCGCGCCGTGCAGCACGCCGGTGTAGCCGAGGCCGTGCAGCGCGGTCTGGAAGCCGGCCAGGAAGCGGGTGAAGAGCGGGCCGAAGGCCGGGACGGTGTCGGCGGGGGCGGCCAGCAGCACGATGCTGCCCCGCCCGGCCCGCAGGGTCCGCGCCGCGGCGTGCGGCACGTACCCCAGCTCCTCGGCGGCGGCCCGGACCCTGGCCTGGGTGCGGGCCCCGACCCGGCCTTCGGCCTGGCCGTTCAGGACGTACGAGACCGTCGCGCGCGAGACCCCGGCGAGCCGGGCAACGGCCGCGCTGGTCGGGGGAGTCGGGGTGGCCCGGGGGCCGGCTGGGTCAGTCATCCTGCGGGGCATCCTCGCACAGGGGTTTTGCCCGGCGGGCCCGGGCGCGGCTCGTTCCCCGCCCCTAATTACACGTGTAACGTCGGCCGGGTGCGCCCTCTGCCGGGGAGAGCCGGCCCGGGGCGCCGCCCACCGGAGCGCGGACGTACGGGAGAGAGGTACGGGCATGCAGCTGCACACCCACGAATGGGGCGCCGGCGGCCGGACCGCGGTGCTGGTCCACGGAATGATGTCCGACCACCGCACCTGGCACCGGGTCGGCCCGGCGCTCGCCGAACGGGGCTACCGCGTGCTCGCCGTCGACCTGCGCGGCCACGGCCGCAGCCCGCGCGGGGAGTACGGCGCCGAACTCTTCGCCGAGGACCTCGTGGAGACCCTGCCCGCCGCGCCCGAGGTCGTCATCGGCCACTCCCTGGGCGGCCTCGCGCTCTCCCTGGCCGTGGAGCGGCTGCAGCCGCGGCGCGCGGTCTACTGCGATCCGGCCTGGGCACTGGGCCGCACCGGGCAGCCCGTCGACCCGGCCGTGTTCCTGCCGTTCAAGAACGCCGACCGGGCGATGGTGCGCGGCTTCAACCCGCGCTGGTCCGACGCCGACGTCGACATCGAACTGGCCACGCTCGCCGACTGGGACACCGCGACCGCGCTCGCGCTGTCCGCCGAGCACCGCACGGACCGCACGCCGGAGAAGCCGGTCGTCCCCTCGCTGGTGCAGATCGCGGGGGAGGGGTTCCTCTTCACCGACGAGGCGGCCGCCGAACTCACCCGGCGCGGCTTCGAGGTCCGTACCGTGCCCGGCGCCGGCCACACCATCCACCGCGACGACCTCCAGGGCTTCCTGACGGGGCTGGAGGGCTGGGTCTAGCCGCCGGCTTCGGCCTCCTGGCCAGGCGTCAGGTGTCGCAGTCCAGCAGCGTCTTGCACAGCCCGCACCGGGCCTGCAGCCGCCCCCGCACCGGCAGGCGCAGGCGCTGGTGGCAGGCGGGGCAGGGGAACGACACCCGCAGCGGGTCCGGGCCCTCGACGGCGTAGTCGTCCCCGCCCGGCCCGGACGGCCGGCCGGAGCGCTGCGGATCCCGGGCCGCCCGCCGGTCCTTGGCGTAGCGGAGCCGGGCGGCCCACCCGGCGGCGGCCAGCGGCGGCCGCCGCAGGTCCTGCCGGGCCCGCGCCGCGCCCGCGGTGTACGCGTCGTACGCCTGCGGGCTGGTGAACCACGGCGCCGGGTCCTCACCGAAGAACGCGGCCCGCTTGGCGAGCACATAGCCGAACTCCTCCGGCGTCAGATAGCCGAGCTTCTGCGAGAACGGGCCGTGCTCGCGGTAGGCGTCCAGCAGCAGCCAGCCCGCGCCGAGGTAGGTGGTGGCGGTGTCGGTGAGGATCTCGTTGTCGCGGGTGCCGGGGAACGACAGGTCCAGGCGGTGCAGGTAGACGTGCATCACCTCGTGGGCCAGCGCGGCGCCGATGTCCTTGCGGTGGGAGCGGAAGCGGTCGTTGAGCTCGATGAAGTACTCGGGCCCCGGGGTGAGTTCGACGTTCGCGGCGTGCTCCATCTCCCGGAAGGTCACCACGATCCGCGCGTCGGGCAGATGCAGCTGCCGCACCAGCGCCCGGGCGACCCGCTGGGCGCCGAGATGCAGGTCCTCGGTGTCGTCGAAGGCCACGTCGACCGGCAGCACGCTGGTGCCGAAGGTGCTCACCGTGTCGTACGACAGCCGGGCGAACAGCGCGTGGACGGCCGAACGGACCGTGTCGAGGTGGGGATAGCCGTGCTCGATGCCGCGGTCACCGGTCGTCATCCGGCCACTGTACGGCGCCGCCGGGAATGTCCGGTACGGCCCTCGGGGCGTGGCTGCCGCGGGAGTTGGCCGGATGCGCACCCTTGTCACCCCGATCTGACACTCCGGATAATCACAGGGCGCTCCACGGACTCATCCCCCACTGGGTCCGGACGCCAAGCGGCGGGCTGTCGTCCTCCACATCGATCCTTCGACGGCCACCTGGGCTCCGGTGTTGGCATGGGCTCGTCAGCGACGTGCAACCCCCCACGAAAGGAAGCCCGTTGCGCAGCTACCGGAAGCTCCTCACGAGAACCACCGCCCTCGGCGCGGTCGCCCTGGCGGCCTTCAGCCTCCAGCCCGGCACCGCCTCCGCCGCCCCCGCACCCGACCCGTCCGGCTCCGTGCACACCAAGGTCGTCGGCGGCACCAAGGCCGACCAGGGCGAATTCCCCTTCATGGTCCGGCTGTCGATGGGCTGCGGCGGCGCCCTCTACGCCAAGGACATCGTGCTGACCGCGGCGCACTGCGTCGACGGAAGCGGCGACAACACCTCCATCACCGCCACCGCCGGCGTGGTGGACCTCCAGGACTCCGCCGCCGTCAAGGTCAACTCCACCAAGGTGCTGCAGGCCCCCGGCTACAACGGCAAGGGCAAGGACTGGGCGCTGATCAAGCTCGCCAAGCCGATAGACCAGCCCACCCTGAAGATCGCCGAGGACACCAAGCTCAACAACGGCGACTTCACCATCGCCGGCTGGGGCGCCGACAAGGAGGGCGGCGACCAGCAGCGCTACCTCCTCAAGGCGACCGTCCCGTTCGTCGACGACGCCACCTGCCAGAAGGCGTACGGCGACCAGCTCACGCCCGGCGACGAGATCTGCGCCGGCAAGCTGGACACCGGCGGCGTCGACACCTGCCAGGGCGACTCCGGCGGCCCGATGTTCCGCAAGGACGACGCCGGCCAGTGGCTCCAGGTCGGCATCGTCTCCTGGGGCGAGGGCTGCGCACGGCCCGGCAAGCCCGGCGTCTACTCCGAGGTGAGCACCTTCGCCGCGGACATCAAGAAGGCCGCGGGCGAGCTCGGCGGCTGACCCCCGCCCCGCACCACCCACGCACCGAAGGGCCCGGGAGCCGCTCCCGGGCCCTTCGCCGTGCCCGGACGCCCGGGACCTCGGTCCCCGCCCGCCGGGACCTTCGTCCCGCCCCGCCCGGGACCGAGCTCACCCCTCCGGCCGGGGCTTGTTGCCGCCGCCGATGACCGTAGGGCCCCTGGGCGGGCGGCGCCCGGCTGCCTAGCGTGAACGGCATGCCCACCGACCCCCGTACCCGGCCCCCGGGCCCCGACCCCGACCGCGACCGCCGCGCCACCGTCCTCGCCACCGTCCTCCTCGCCGCGTCCGCCGCCGCCCTGGCCTACGTCCTGCTCGGCGGCCACCACGGACCCGTCGAATGCCCCGCCGGCACCGCCCAACCCGCCCGGCCGCCCGCCGCACCGCGCTGAGCGGCACCCCCGACCGACCGCCGGCCGCACCGCGCCAGCCGCACCCCCGACCGACCGCCGGTCCCGGCCGCCGGTCCCGACCGCCGCCCCGGTCCGCGACCCGCCCCTCCGCCACATCTGTCCAACACCTCCCCCTCCTTTGTCCATAGGCGCACCCCCCGCGCCCGCAGCACGCTGTCCGCCGACAGGCAGTGCCGCACGAAGGAGGACAGCGCGCGTGAACGAACAGACCGGTGCCCCGCGCGGGCCCAGCCGCAGAAAGGTCGTCGCCGCCACCGCGCTCGCCCCGGTCGCCGGGGCCCTCCCGCTCGGCGCCCGCACCGCCGCGGCCGCGCCCCGCGCCGCCGAGGCCCTGCTGCGGTCCGCCGCGCTGGAGGTCCGCGTCGACACCGCCTTCCCGCGCATCGTCTCCTACACCGACCGCGCCACCGGAGCCGTCCTGCACGGCCAGCACACCCCGGTCACCCAGGTCCTCGTCGACGGCACCGCCCGCACCCCCCAGGTCACCCACCTCGCCCGCGCCGACCGCGCCACCTACACCCTCACCTTCGACGGCGGCACCACCGTCACCGTCGAGATCACCGTCCAGGACCGGCGGACCACCTGGCGGGTCACCCGCATCGCCGACACCCCCGCCCTGCGCATCGGCACCCTCCAGATCCCCGGCCTCGCCCTGCTCTCCGTACGCAGCGACCAGCCCGGCGCGACCCTGCTCGCGGCCCGCATCGAACTCGACAAGGCCAAGAGCGGCGACACCCTCGTCGAGGTCACCGACCACACCCCCGCCGAGGCCGCCCCCACCGGCTGCGCCTACGCCGTCGTCGCCACCGACCAACTGGCCGCCGGCATCGAGACCAACACCGTCTACGACAAGCCCACCGGCGCCACCACCTGGGAGAACGGCCGGCTGTGGCGGCAGACCGTGCGGGGCGACGGCTTCGTGGCGGCCACCCTCACCCCCGGGCAGTGGACCCACCGCGCGGCCGGCCAGCCCTCCGGAGCCACCGACCCGCTGCCGTACGCGACCGTCATCGTCACCGGCGACCGCAACGGCGACGGCCGCATCGACTGGCAGGACGCCGCGATCGCCCTGCGCGACATCATGGTCATGCCGCTCGGCGCCGACGACCAGCACCTCCGCGTCGTCCCGCACATCCCGTTCAACTTCGCCAGCCAGGCCACCAACCCGTTCCTCGCCACCCTCGACCACGTCAAACGGATCGCCCTGGCCACCGACGGACTACGGCAGTTCACCCTCCTCAAGGGCTACCAGTCCGAAGGCCACGACTCCGCGCACCCCGACTACGGCGGCAACTACAACGAACGGGCCGGCGGCCTCGCCGACCTCAACACCCTGCTGCGCGCCGGAAAGAAGTGGAACAGCGACTTCGCGGTGCACGTCAACGCCACCGAGTCCTACCCCGTCGCGCACGCCTTCTCCGAGCAGCTCGTCAACAAGGACGACAAGCAGTGGGACTGGCTCGACCAGTCCTACCGCATCGACGCCCGCCGCGACCTCGTCGCCGGCACCATCGCCGCCCGCTTCGCCCGGCTCCGCAAGGAGACCGACCCCGCCCTGACCACCCTCTACCTCGACGTCTTCCGGGAATCCGGCTGGAACTCCGACCGCCTCCAGCGCCATCTGCGCGACCAGGGCTGGCAGATCGCCACCGAATGGGGCCACGGCCTGGAACGGTCCTCCCTCTGGTCGCACTGGGCCAACGAGACCGACTACGGCCCCGACACCTCCCGCGGCATCAACTCCCGGCTGATCCGCTTCCTGCGCAACCACCACAAGGACGTCTTCGCCAACAAGTGGCCCACCCTCCTCGGCAGCGGCCGCATGGGCAACTTCGAGGGCTGGGTCGGCAAGACCGACTGGCACGCCTTCTACGCCATCATCTGGACCGACGCCCTGCCCGCCAAATACCTCCAGGCCTACCCGATCAAGACCTGGACCGACCACGAGATCACCTTCGAGGGCCCCACCCACACCGCCGTCAGCGACACCGGCGGCACCCGCCGGATCACCACCGACGGCCGGCTGGTCTACGACGGCGGCAGCTACCTGCTCCCCTGGGAACCCCGCCGCGCCACCGACCCCGGCAAGCTCTACCACTACAACCCCCGCGGCGGCACCACGAGTTGGGACCTGCCCCGCGGCTGGTCCGCCGCCACCACCGTGCACGCCTACCGGCTCACCGACCAGGGCCGCACCCGGCACACCCGGCTGCCGGTCCGCGCCGGCCGGATCACCCTCACCGCCGAGGCCGGCGTCCCGTACGTCGTCCACCGCGACCCGGCCCCCGCCCAGCCCGACCCCCGCTGGGGCGAAGGCACCCCGCTGACCGACCCCGGCTTCCACTCCGGCACCCTCGACGCCTGGCGGACCACCGGACCGGCCACCGTCCGGGCCAACGACCGCGGCGACCACGAGCTCGTCATCGGCGCCGGCCCGGCCGCCCGCGTCGCCCAGAACCTCACCCGCCTCGCCCCCGGCAGCTACGCCGCCTCCGTCCAGGTCGAGGTCGGCGCCACCCCCGGCGAACGCCGCCGCGCCGCCCTGGAGATCCGCACCGCCGACGGCCTCACCACCGCCAACTGGACCGACACCTCCACCGCCGGCAACTACGTCGCCGCCGACCGCAAGTCCGGCACCCGCTTCCAGCGCCTCTTCACCCACTTCACCGTCCCCGAAGGCGGCGGCCCCACCACCCTCGCCCTCACCGCCGCCGCCGGAGCGGCCCGGATCCGCTTCGACAACGTCCGCGTCGTCCCCGCCACCCCCACCACCAAGCAGGGCACCCTCGTATACGAGGACTTCGAGCACGTCCCCCAGGGCTGGGGCGTCTTCGTCAAGGGCGACGCCGGCGGCAGCACCGACCCCCGCACCCACATCGCCCAGCGGCACGCCCCTTACACCCAGGCCGGCTGGAACGGCAAGGCCATCGACGACGTCATCGACGGCGGCCAGTCCCTCAAGTCCCGCGGCGAGAACACCGGCCTGGTCTACCGCACCGTCCCGCACACCGTCCGCTTCACCCCCGGCCACCGCTACCGCGTGACCTTCCGCTACGAGAACGAACGCGCCGACCAGTACGCCTGGATCACCGCCGTCGACGACCCCGCACCCCGCGAACTGACCCGCGCCCCGCTCCCCGTCGCCACCCGACCCGCCACCCACACCTACGAGTTCACCGCGCCGGCCACCGGCGAGGCATGGATCGGGCTGCACAAAATCGGCGACGACGGAACCGCGGAGTTCGTCCTGGACTCTTTCGAGGTGCGCGAGGTGTAGTCGGGGCCGTGGGAGCGGGTCGGTGCGCCCCCACGGCTCCCCACCCGCGGCGGTCAACCCGCCGCGGGCACCAGACCGGGCGCCCCGGCCCCTTCCCCCACAGCGGCCGGGGCGCCCTCCCACTCCCACACCAGCACCTCGTTGCGGCCCGCCCGCAGCACCGGCCCCGGCACGTACAGCGAACGCTGCGGCCCCACCGCCCGATAGCGGCCCAGACAGAACCCGTTGACCCACACGAACCCGTGCACCCAGCCCGGCAGCGTCACCTCCGCGTCCCCCGGCCGTCCGGCCACCGTCACCACCCCCCGGTACAGCCCCGCCCCGCCCGCCGCCCGCGCCACCGGCCCGAACGGCACCTCGGCGAGCGCCCCCGGCCCCTCCAGCGCATCCAGCCGCAGCCCCCGCGACCGCACCCCGTGCAGGAACTGCCGCTCGTGCAGCAACCCGCCCGTGATCCCCTTCGGCTCACCCAGCCGCGGACCGTAGTTGACCCGCCCCAGCGACTGCACCCACACCTCCACCGACGCCGGCCCCGCCACGTCCCCCACCACCGCGTCCTCGCCGTCCACCACCGCCCGCCGCACCCCGTCGACACACACCACCGCCCGGTCCCGCAACCCCCGCAGCCGCAGCGGATACCCCTCCCGCGGCCCCGGCACCGCCACCCGGTAACGGACCAGCCCCCGGTCCACACCCAGCTCCTCGAACGTCGCCGGACCGCCGCCCATCACCTCGGCCCCGCCCAGCGCGTCCATCACCGCCCCGGCCGGCGCCCACTCCGCGAGCTCCACCACCGCCGGCGACGACAGCACCGGCAGCGGCTCCGGCACCGTCGGCAGCGGCCCCCCGGCCCACTCCGCCAGCACCTCCCGGAACCGCCAGAACTTCTCCGTCGGCCGCCCCCGCTCGTCCACCGGCGCCCCGTAGTCGTACGACGTCACCGTCGGCAGCAACGCCCCGTCGTGCAGCTCACCCGCCCGGTTCGCCCCCGCCCACCCGCCGAAACTCGTCCCGCCGTGCGCCATGTAGACGTTCACCGAGGCACCGCACTGAAGGATCTCCCGCAACGCCCCGGCCGCGTCCGCCGCCTCCCGCGGCTCCGCCACCCGGCCCCAGTGCGCGAACCACCCGCACCAGAACTCCATGCACATCAACGGCCCCGCCGGCCGGTGCCGCCGCAGCGCCGCGAACGCCTCCCGCGCCGCACCGCCGAAATTCGCGGTGGCCAGCACCCCCGGCACCGCACCACCCGTCAGCATGTGGTCCTCCGGCCCGTCCGACGTGAACAGCGGCACCTCCACCCCGAGCTCCCGCAGCCGCCCCACGATCCACTCCAGATACCGCACATCACTGCCGTACGAGCCGTACTCGTTCTCCGCCTGCACCATCACCACCGGGCCGTCCCGCCCGTCCGGCCCCGCGACGGTGCACTGCCGCGCCACGACCTGCGGCAGCAACCGCCCGAACCACCCCTCCACCGCCCGCAGATACGCCGCGTCCCACGTCCGCACCCGCGACCCCAGCGGCCCCGTCAGCCACTCCGGCAGCCCGCCGTTCTCCCACTCCGCGCAGATGTACGGCCCCGGACGGACGATCGCCCACAGCCCCGCCGCCCGCACCGCGTCCAGGAACCGGCCCGGCGCCTCCGCGTCCCGGAACTCCCCGGGCCGCGGCTCGTGCAGATTCCACGGCACATAGGTCTCCACACAGTTCAGACCCATCGCCTTCAGCATCGCCAGCCGGTGCCCCCACTGCGCCTCGTGCACCCGGAAGTAGTGCAGCGCCCCCGACAGCAACCGCACCGGCCGCCCGTCCAGCTCGAAATCCCGCTCACCCACCACGAACCGCGCCACCACGCCCCCTCCCGGGCCGCCCGCACCCGCCCGACCGGGCCGGCCGGGCACGCGCGGGCGCGCTCACCTCACCGATCACCCTCGCCCTCTGGCGGCCCGCCGGTCCATGGACAAAGATCGGCGTTGTTTGGACGGAAGCGGTCAGGGCGTGCCCCCGGATCAACCAGACCCGAACGACCCGGAAGACACCGCCCGGTACGGAGCGACGGGAGCCCCGGCGTGTACCACACCTGGATGCGCTACTTCACCCCGAGCCCGGTCCACCACCGGCTCGGCCTGGTCTGCCTGGGCGTCGGCCTCCAGCACGGCACCCTCCCCCCGGTCGGTCCCCGCACCCTCGACCACCACGTCGCCATCGTCATCCGCGCCGGCCGCGGCTGGTACACCACCCCTGACGGCCACCGCCACACCCTCACCGCCCCCGCCCTCCTCTGGATCCTCCCCGGCGTCACCCACCACTACGGCGCCGACCCCGACACCGGCTGGGACGAAAGCTTCGTCGACTTCACCGGCCCCGCCACCGCCACCTACACCGAACTCGGCTACATCGACCCCGACCGGCCCGTCGTCCCCCTCGCCGACACCGGCCCCGCCCGCACCGCCATCGGCAAGATCGCCCGCGCCGCCCGCCGCGGCAACCCCCTCCTCGACGTCGAGACCGCGGCCGCCGTCCACGAACTCCTCGTCGCCCTGCGCCGCGCCCGCGCCGACACCGACGCCGACGGCGACCCCGTCCTGGCCGCCCTCGCCCGCGACGCCTTCCTCCCCCTCTCCGTCGCCGAACACGCCGCCCGCCACGGCATGACCCCCACCGAACTCCGCACCGCCGTCCGCCGCGGCGCCGGCTGCAGCCCCAAGGACTACCTCCTCGGCATCCGCCTCGGCCGCGCCAAGGAACTCCTCGTCGGCACCGAACTCCCGGTCGCCGCCGTCGCCCGCCGCGTCGGCTACGACGACCCCGCCTACTTCAGCCGCCTCTTCACCCGCCGCGTCGGCACCGCCCCCGTCCGCTTCCGCGACCGCCAGGTCAAAAGCGTCCCCGGCGGCTGGTCCACCCAGATCCCCGACCCCGACAACCCACCCCTCGTCGGCTGACCCGCCCCGCCCACCGCCCCCGGCAAACCCCCGTGCGCCGCCGAGCGACCGTACGGCAGCATGGCCACCATGCCCCAACTGCAGCGCGACGAGGCGCAGACCCGAGCCCGCCACATCGACGTCCACCGCTACGACATCGCCCTCGACCTCACCCAGGGCGACGAGCGATTCGGCTCCCGTACGGTCATCCACTTCACCGCACGCACCGACGGCGACACCTTCGTCGAACTCCGCCCCGCCGAGCTGCACACCGCCACCCTCGACGGCCGGCCCCTCGACCCGGCCACCCTCGACGACAACCGCCTCCCCCTCACCGGCCTCACCGCCGGCCCCCACGAACTCCACCTCCACGCCACCATGCGCTACTCCCGCACCGGCGAGGGCATGCACCGCTTCACCGACCCCGCCGACGGCGAGGCCTACGTCTACACCCAGCTGTTCATGGAGGACATCCAGCGCGTCTTCGCCGCCTTCGACCAGCCCGACCTCAAGGCCGTCTTCGCCCTCACCGTCCAGGCCCCAGAAAACTGGACCGTCCTCGCCAACGGCATCACCGAACACCTGGGGGAGGGCCACTGGAAAGCCGCCCCCACCCCCCTCATCTCCACCTACCTCGTCGCCGTCGCCGCCGGCCCCTGGCACTCCGTCCGCACCGAACACGCCGGACTGCCCTTCGGCATCCACTGCCGCCGCTCCCTCGCCCCCCACCTCGACGCCGACGCCGAGGAAATCCTCGACCTCACCCGCCGCTGCTACGACCGCTACCACCAGATCTTCGAGGAGCCCTACCCCTTCGACTCCTACGACCAGGCCTTCGTCCCCGAATTCAACGCCGGCGCCATGGAGAACCCCGGCCTGGTCACCTTCCGCGACGAATTCGTCTACCGCTCCGCCGTCACCGACACCGAACGCCAGACCCGCGGCATGGTCATCGCCCACGAAATGGCCCACATGTGGTTCGGCGACCTCGTCACCCTCCAATGGTGGGACGACATCTGGCTCAACGAGTCCTTCGCCGAATACATGGGCTACCAGGTCCTCTCCGAAGCCACCCGCTTCACCGACACCTGGACCGATTTCGCCATCGCCCGCAAGGGCTGGGGCTACGACGCCGACCAGCGCCCCTCCACCCACCCCGTCGCCCCCGCCCCCGACGACGTTCCCGACACCGCCTCCGCCCTCCTCAACTTCGACGGCATCTCCTACGCCAAGGGCGCCTCCGCCCTGCGCCAACTCGTCGCCTGGATGGGGGAGAAGGACTTCCTCGCCGGCATCAACGACCACTTCGCCCGCCACCGCTTCGGCAACGCCACCCTCGCCGACTTCATCGACTCCCTCGCCCGCGCCACCCACCGCGACGTCCACACCTGGGCCGCCCGCTGGCTGCGCACCACCGGCGTCGACACCCTCACCCCCGTCGTCGGCGACACCGACGGCCACTGGCACCTCACCGTCGAACAGACGGGCAGCCAGGACGGCACCCGCCCGCACCGCCTCACCGTCGGCCTCTACGACCCCGACCCGCACACCCCCGGCCGCCTCGTCGCCCGCACCCCGCTCACCCTCGACGTCCCCGACGACGCCGCCCACACCGGCACCGGCCGCCGCCCCGCCCTGCTCCTCCTCAACGACCAGGACCTCACCTACGCCAAGGTCCGCCTCGACCCCGCCTCCTGGGACACCGCCCTCGCCGCCCTCTCGGGCCTGCCCGACCCGCTCACCCGCGCCGTCGTCTGGAACGCCGCCCGCGACATGGTCCGCGACGGCGAACTCGCCCCCACCGCCTACCTCGACGCCGCCCGCGCCCACCTCCCGCACGAGACCGACCTCGCCATCCTCCAGGGCGTCCTCTCCTTCGCCCGCACCCAGATCGCCGACCGCTACCTCACCCCCACCGACCGCCACACCGCCCTGACCACCCTCACCGGCCTCAGCCGCGACATACTCCGCCGCACCGAAGGCCCCGAACACGGCACCGCCGCCGGCCTCCGGCTCACCGCCGTCCGCGCCTTCATCGACAGCGCCACCACCCCCGAAGGCATCCAGGACTGGCTCGACGACGGCAGCGTCCCCGGCGGCCCCCACCTCGACCCCGAACTGCGCTGGCGCATCCTCGGCCGGCTCGCCACCCTCGGCGCCGCGCCCCCCGCCGAACTCCACGCCACGATCGACGCCGAACTCGCCCGCGACCCCAGCGCCACCGGCCGCGAAGGCGCCGCCCGCTGCCGCGCCGCCCTCCCGGACCCCGCCGCCAAACAAGCCGCCTGGGACGCCCTCTTCACCACCGACGAGGACACCGCCCTCTCCAACTACCTCTTCACCGCCACCGCCACCGGCTTCTGGGCCCCCGAACACCACGACCTGCTCCGGCCCTACGTCGCCCGCTACTTCACCGACGTCCCCGGCCTCGCCGCCGCCCGCGGCGCCGCCCTCGCCGAAGCCGCCGGCCGCTACGCCTTCCCCGCCACCTTCGTCGACGAAGAAACCCTCCACCTCGGCGAAGCCTGCCTCACCGACCGCAACCCCACCCCCGCCCTCCGCCGCAAACTCACCGACCAACTCGACGACCTGCGACGCGCATTGAGGGTCCGCACCACCTTCGCGAACCCGGCCCCTGGGGCTGCCGCACCCGGGAATACCGCTTCCTGACGCCACGTTGTGGCCCGCAGGGGGCCTTCCCACCCCTTACGGGTCAACCCTTACGAGTTCCGTTCGCCCACCCGCCTGCCCGTCCGCCTGCCCGTCCGCCCCGGGGCTCCTGCCCCTGGGCGCCCCCCTGGGGCTTCCGCCCCTCTGGGGCTTCCGCCCCCCTGGGGCTTCCGCCCCCCGGGGGCTTCCGCCCCCCCGGGGCCCCTGGGAACCCCACCTGGGTCCCGCCCCCCGCCCCGCCGGAACCACCCCCCGTCTCTTCACCCCCCCCCGCGCGGAATACCGCCCCCTGCCCCCACGTTGTGGCCCCGCAGGGGGCTTTCGCATCCCCTACGGGCAACCCCTACGAGATCCGTTCGCCCCGCCCCGGCCTCGGATGCCCCGCCTCGGATGCCCCGCCCCGGGCACCCCGCCTCGACCCCGGATGCCCGCGCCCCGGAACCCCCGCCCGCCCCGGACGCCCCACCCCCAGGTGCCCCCACCCCGCCACGGCACCCGGTCGCACCCGAACACCTGCGGTACACCCGTACCACTTACGGGTGGTATGACCGCGACCGGTGGATACGCGCCGTACGGGGAAAGTAACTTAGGGCCGCCTAAACAGCTCGTCCGTACCCGGACCGGCCAGGCACACCGCCCCAACTCTCCCTGAAGAAGAGCACATCCATGTCTGTGCCCCCTGCCGGCACCGCCCTCGCAGGCGGCACCCACGGCCCCCGCGCACTCCGCCCGCTCCTCGACACCGTCCTCGACGCCCTCACCACCGGCGCCGAGGACCGCGCCGGCCCCCTCCCGCCGGGCGGCCCCGACACCGTCGCCCGCGCCGTGCGCGACGCCTGCCACCCTCTCCTCCCCGACCACGGCACCGGCGCGCACGCCGCCCTGCGCACCCTCGTCCACACCCTCGCCGCCGGGGCCGCCGACCCCGCCGACCCGCACTGCGCCGCCCACCTGCACTGCCCCCCACTCGCCCTGGCCACCGCCGCCGACCTCGCCGCGGCCGCCCTCAACCCCTCACTCGACTCCTGGGACCAGGCCCCCGCCGCCTCCACCCTCGAAACCCTCACCAGCCGCGCCCTCGCCGCGCTCGTCTACCCCCAGGCCGCCGAACCCGACGCGCTGATCACCACCGGCGGCACCGAGTCCAACCAACTCGCCCTCCTCCTCGCCCGCGAAGCCATCCCCGCCCCCGGCCGCCCCCACACCGGCCCCCTCCAGATCGTCTGCGGCGCCAACGCCCACCACTCCATCCACCGCTCCGCCTGGCTCCTCGGCCTCCCCGAACCCCTCACCCTCCCCACCCCCAACGGCATCCTCGCCCCCGACACCGTCCACACCTGCCTCGCCAACCTCACCGGACACACCGGCCCGGTACTCCTCACCGCCACCGCCGGCACCACCAACTCCGGCGCCATCGACCCCCTCACCGACCTCGCCGACCTCGCCGACCACCACGGCGCCCGTTTCCACATCGACGCGGCCTACGGCGGCGCACTCCTCTTCAGCGACACCCACCACACCGCCCTCACCGGCCTCGCCCGCGCCCACACCGTCGCCCTCGACCTGCACAAACTCGGCTGGCAACCGGTCGCCGCCGGCCTGCTCGCCGTCCCCGACCCGAGCGCGCTGGCCGCCCTCACCCACCAGGCCGACTACCTCAACGCCGACGACGACACCGAAGCCGGCCTCCCCGACCTGCTCCACCGCTCACTCCGCACCACCCGCCGCCCCGACATCCTCAAAATCGCCGTCACCCTCAAAGCCCTCGGCCGCCGCGGCCTCGGCGAACTCATCGACCGCACCCTCGCCGCCGCCCAGACCCTCGCCGACCTCATCGAGGACCACCCCCGCTACGAACTCCACTCCCGCCCCACCCTCAGCACCGTCCTCTTCCGCCCCATCGGCGCCGACGACACCACCCTCGCCACCATCCGCCGCACCCTCCTCACCGACGGCCAGGCCGTCCTCGGCCGCGCCACCACCCCCACCGGCCTCTGGCTCAAGGCCACCCTCCTCAACCCCCACACGCAAACCGGAGACCTCACCACCCTCCTCAAACTCGTGGAAGGCCACATCCCCCGATGAGCAGCAACCCCGAAACCCCCCTCACCCACCCCGCCACCTCCGACGAGCCCCTCGACCTCGCCGGCATCGGCATCGGCCCGTTCAACCTCTCCCTCGCCGCCCTCGCCCACCCCCTCAGTCACCTGCGCACCGCCTTCTACGACCAACGCCCCGCCTTCCACTGGCACCCCGGCCTCCTCATCGACGGCGCCACCCTCCAAGTCCCCTTCCTCGCCGACCTCGTCACCCTCGCCGACCCCGCCAGCCCCTGGACCTTCCTCAACTACCTCAAAACCCGCGAACGCCTCTTCCCCTTCTACTTCGCCGAGCGCTTCCACATCCACCGCGCCGAATACGACGCCTACTGCCGCTGGGTCAGCGAGAGCCTCCCCAGCCTCCACTTCGGCCACCAGATCGACGCCGTCCGCTGGAACCCCGAACGCGAAACCTTCGAAATCGACTACACCCAACTCGGCGCCGACGGCGAAGCCGAAGCCCTTGGCCGCACCCACGCCCGCAACCTCGTCCTCGGCATCGGCACCACCCCCCACATCCCCGTCCCCCTCCGCCCCCTCGCCGACGCCCCCGCCGTCCCCGTCATCCACTCCGCCGACTACCTCGACCACCGCGACCGCCTGCTCGCCGCCGACCACCTCACCGTCATCGGCGCCGGCCAGTCAGGCGCGGAAATCTTCCTCGACCAGCTCCGCGCCCGCCCCGCCGGCCGCGAAGGCGTGCACTGGCTCGCCCGCACCCCCGCCTTCGCCCCCATGGAATACAGCAAACTCGGCCTCGAACACTTCACCCCCGACTACACCCGCTACTTCCACGGCCTCCCCGAACGCGTCCGCGACACCCTCGTCCCCACCCAGTGGCAACTCCACAAGGCCATCGACCACGACACCCTCGCCGCCATCCACGACGAGCTCTACCGCCGCACCCTCCACGGCGGCTGGCCCGACGCCACCCTCACCCCCGGCGTCTCCGTACGCACCGCCGGCCGCGTCGGCACCACCAAGGTCGAACTCCACCTCGACCACACCCAGCAAGGCACCCGCTCCCGCCTCACCACCGACGCCGTCGTCCTCGCCACCGGCTACCGCGAACGCCGCATGGACACCCTGCTCGCCGCCCTCGACCCCTACATCCGCCGCGACGCCGCCGAACGCCCCCGCATCGACGCCCACCACCGCATGGTCCTCGACCCCGCCGTCACCGGATCCCTCTACGTCCAGAACGCCGAAACCCACACCCACGGCGTCGGCGCCCCCGACCTCGGCCTCGCCGCCTGGCGCAGCGCCACCATCCTCAACAACCTCACCGACACCACCCCCTACCCCCTCCCCACCCGCACCGCCTTCACCACGTTCGGCCTCCCACAGCCCCCCGCCCCCCACACCCGCACCATCCCCACCCAGGGCAGCACCCTCGTCCCCCGCCACTGACAACAGGGTGCGGCGGCGCCACCGGCACCGCCGCACCCCACCGCCGACAGACCGGCAATTCCGCCAAGCGCCGGCCCTCCGCCAAAAGACCCGCTAAAACACCGGCACCCCGTCCCGCACCAACCGCCAGTCCACCGAAGCGAACACCGACGGATCGATCTCCTTCTTCTCCTGCACCCAATTGATGATCAAATTCCGGATCTCGTCCGACGTCGACCACACCTGCCGCGCACCCGCCACATGCGGAAAACCGCCACCCCCACTCGCCCGGTAGTTGTTCACCGCCAGCACGAATTGCGCATCGTCCGCCACCGGCTTCCCCTCCCAGCTCAGCTTCCCGATGCGCTGACCCGCCGGCTTCGCGATATCGATCTCGTACGACAGCCCGCGCACCGCGTCATAGTTGTAATCCGGAATGCCGTCCGCATTCGTGATCCGCGCCGGATCCACCGGACCACCCGCAGCCGTCCGCACGTAATACCGCGCGGAGAACTCCAGATACTCCCGCACCTGCGCACCGGTCAACACCCGCGCCTCCAGCGTGTTGTCGAACGGGTACAACGCCGCCATCGACCGGATCGTCACATCCCCCTCCGGCACCCGCGCCGCACGCGAAAAGCACGAAGCCTGCGACACCACCGGCAACCCCGCGAACTCCGACCCGGCCAACGCCTTACGCACCACCTCGGCCTGCACATAGGCAATGAAGTCCAGCACCGGCACGTCCTTCACCGGAGCATCCGCCGCCGACAACTCCGCCTTCGACCGACCGATCACCCGGTTCACATACGCCACCACCTTCCGGTGCTCCGCCCGCAGCAGATCGGTGATCCGCGAATCCTCCGCCACCGCATTCGAATTCACCACCCGCGAACCGACCGACCCCACCTCCCAACGGCCACGACGCCACTCCACCACCACATCGAAAAGCGTCAGCCGCTGCCCCCACTTCAACGGCTCCGACAGCACCACCTCCCGGCCGGTCTGCTCGTTCACCACCCGCCGCTCGGGAATCTCCACATGCGCATGGCCCACCAGAATCGCGTCGATCCCCGGCACCCGCTCCGCCACCAACGCCGCCGCATTCTCCACATACGGCAACTGATCCCCGTACGACGACGTCCCGCTCGCCCCCGAATGCGCCGCCACGAACACCACATCCGCGCCCATCGACCGCAACTTCGGAACCCAGTGCGCGGCCTGCTCCACCAACCCCGGAAACGCCAGCTTCCCCTGCACATGCGCCTTGTCCCACAGCGCGATCCCCGGATTCGTCAACCCCAGCACCGCCACCGTCACCACCCGCCCGTGCGGCGACCGCAACCGCTTCAGCACATACGGCCGGAATGCCGGACGCAACGTCCGGGCATCCACCGCATTCGCCCCCAGCAGCGGAAAGTCACAACTCTCCTCGAACTTCCGCAGCACCGGAATCCCGTAATTGAACTCGTGATTCCCCAACGCCGCCGCGTCATACCCGATCGCATTCATCGCCCGCGCCATCGGATGCACCGGACCGCCCGGATCCGTGATCGGGTCCACCTTCGCGTAGTAATACGCCAGTTGCGTCCCCTGAATGGTGTCACCCGCATCGATCAGCAGCGTATTGCGCCGGCCCTTCTCCCGCCGCACCTGCGACACCAGCGTCGAGATCTTCGCCAGCCCCACGTCGTTGTGATCGGCGTCATCGAACTCCGCGTCCGTGGTGTAGTCCCAGTTGAAGACGTTCCCGTGCAGATCCGTCGTCCCCATCACCGTGAACGCGTACCGCTCCGGCCGGTGACCATGACTCCGTCCGTGCTGCCCCACCGGCCCCGCCGCCGCGGCCGCCGGCGCCCCGGCCGCTCCCGCGAGCGCCACCCCGGCCCCCGTCACCACGGAACTCCCCACGAACTTCCTACGGTCGAGCGACATCCCAACTCCCCTGAATCCACGCGGACAAGCGCCACCACAACCCGTGGCAACGCGCGTAGATTCTGGCCCAGCCGCCCCCTCCGCAACACCCCCCGGCCGCCCGGAATCCCACGATCCGCACCCCGGTGTGCAACCCTGCGCCCACCGCACCCACCCACCCACACCCCGCCCGAGGAGCCACCCATGACCGACCCCGGCCCCCTGCCCTACGGCACCCCCGACGCCCCCCGCCTCGCCGTACGCGGCGAAGCCACTCTCGAAGTCGACCCCGAGATCGCCCGCATCGCCGTCACCGTCGCCGCCCGCGGCACCGACCGCACCACCGCCCTCGCCGACCTCGCCCGCCGCAACGAACAGGCCCTCACCCTCATCAAGAGCTACCCCGAAGCCCTCGAAAAGCTCGAAACCGGCGCCCTCAGCATCACCCCCGAACTCACCGACAAAGGCCGCCACGAACGCGTCCGCGCCTACCGCGGCCGCGTCACCCACACCGCCACCCTCACCGACTTCACCACCCTCGGCGAACTCACCACCCGCCTCGCCGACCTCGACCTCACCCGCGTCGACGGCCCCTGGTGGGACCTCCGCCCCGACTCGCCCGCCCACCGCGCCGCCCGCACCCAAGCCGTGCACGAGGCCGTCCAGCGCGCCCGCGAATACGCCGAAGCCCTCGGCGCCCGCCTCGACGCCCTCCTGGAGATCGCCGACCTCGGCGCCGAGAACGCCGCACCCGTCGCCGCCCCGGCCATGCGCTCCTTCGCCGGCTACGGAGGCGCCGCCGTCCAGGAAAGTGCCCCCGCCCTCGACCTCGAACCCCAGCGCCAAACCCTCTACGCCAGCGTCAACGCACGCTTCACCATGACCCGTCCCGCACTCTGAGACGCCACCGCGCGAGGGCGAATTTCCGCTCATCGGAGCGCCTTCGCGCGCATTCCATTACTTGTCAACAGCCTTTCACCAAGCGCTCGTTGAGCAGTCACTTCTTTACAGTTCCCTACCGCCGGGTAAGTCATAGGGTCGAAACATGCGCCGAGCAAAGATCGTCTGCACACTGGGACCCGCCACCGACTCGTACGAGCAGATCAAAGCCCTCGTCGAAGCCGGAATGGACATCGCCCGCTTCAACCTCAGCCACGGCACCTACGCCGACCACGAAGCGCGATTCGACCGGGTCCGCAAAGCATCCGAAGAAACCCGCCGCAGCGTCGGCATCCTCGCCGACCTTCAAGGCCCGAAGATCCGCCTCGGCCGATTCCGCGAAGGACCCGTACTTCTCGAACGCGGCGACGAGTTCACCATCACCGTCGAACCCGGCACCGAAGGCGACCGCCACCTCTGCGGCACCACCTACCCCGGCCTCGCCGCCGACGTCACCACCGGCGAACGCATCCTCGTCGACGACGGCAAGGTCACCCTCCAGGTCACCGACGTCGCCGGCCCCCAGGTCCGCACCGTCGTCATCGAAGGCGGCATGGTCTCCGACCACAAGGGCCTCAACCTCCCCGGCGTCGCCGTCTCCGTCCCCGCCCTCTCCGAAAAGGACCAGGACGACCTCCGCTGGGCCCTGCGCTACGGCGCCGACATCATCGCCCTCTCCTTCGTCCGCAACGGCCGTGACATCGAGGACGTCCACCGCATCATGCGCGAGGAAGACCGCTTCCTCCCCGTCATCGCCAAGGTCGAGAAGCCCCAGGCCGTCGACAACATCGACGACATCGTCGCCGCCTTCGACGGCATCATGGTCGCGCGCGGCGACCTCGGCGTCGAAATGCCGCTGGAAACCGTCCCCATCGTCCAGAAGCGCGCCATCAAGCTCGCCAAGCGCAACGCCAAGCCGGTCATCGTCGCCACCCAGATGCTCGACTCGATGATCGACAACTCCCGCCCCACCCGCGCCGAAGCCTCCGACGTCGCCAACGCCGTCATCGACGGCACCGACGCCGTCATGCTCTCCGGCGAAACCAGCGTCGGTAAATACCCCACCGAAACCGTCAAAACCATGAGCCGCATCGTCGAGGCCGCCGAGGAAGACCTCCTCGCCAAGGGCCTCCCGCCGCTCACCGAGGCCAACAAGCCCCGCACCCAGGGTGGCGCCGTCGCCCGCGCCGCCGCCGACATGGGCGACTTCCTCGGCGCGAAGTTCCTCGTCGCCTTCACCCAGTCCGGCGACACCGTCCGCCGCCTCTCCCGCTACCGCTCGCCCATCCCGCTGCTCGCCTTCACCCCCGACCCGGCCACCCGCTCCCAGCTCAACGTCAGCTGGGGCGTGGAGACCTTCCTCGGCCCCACCGTCAACTCCACGGACGAGATGGTCGCCCAGGTCGACGAGCAGCTCCTCAAGATCGGCCGCTGCCAGAAGGGCGACCTGGTCATCATCACCGCCGGCTCCCCGCCCGGCGTCCCCGGCTCCACCAACCTCGTCCGCGTCCACCACATCGGCGAATCCGACGCCACCAACTAGCCCCACCCGCACAAGATCCCGCTGGGCCGAGGTACCTGACTGCCGTCCCTGTCAGTACTTCGGCCCGATGTGTTGGTCCATGAGGGCCACGGAACTGCGCTTGGCCACGGAGATGTTCTCCGCCCTGCGCGCCTGATGCGCCGGCTTCCATTCGACGCCGACCCTGTCGAGGGTGCTGGTGTAGAGACGGATGATGTCGGCCGACATGTTGGTGAAGAAGTACCGCGGGTACTCGTAGCGCCTGCGCTCGCCGCCGACCGTCCGCGTCGTCCGGTTGGTGATCCGGCACCCGTCGGAATGGATCAGCCCGCGGATGAATTCCCAGGGTTGGTCGTCCACGATCTCCTGTTGCCACGGTGCGAGAGCGATCCGCCGCTCGTGCTTCTTGCCGGGGCCGTGCTGGGGGAAGAGGCACGGCCAGTGGTGGCTGTAGCTCGTCACCATGACGCATCCTTGGCGCTGGATGATGCACACGCTGTTCATGGGTCGGACCGCCTTCACCGCCTCGCGGCACGCCACGATGAGTCCGGGCCAGGCGTCCGCGCAGGCGATGCGGAGCGCGTACCCGCGGTTCCGGGGCTGCTTGCTGAGGCACCCGTCGCCCAGGTAGAGGCCGAGCAGATAGGCGTAGGCCTCGGTGGCCGCCGGTGGTCGTGGCTCGGGCTCGCATCGCGGACATTCCGTCGCGCGGGAGAGCGGCTCGACCCTGGTCCGCCAGGAGCGGATGGCGTACCGGGATATGCCGGTCTGCTTGCTTACGGAGTTGAGGCTGCGGCCTTGGGCGACGAGGGCCAGGGTCTGCTCGCGCGTGCTGCGGTCGTACATGCATGCGAGCTTGATGCGATCTTTGCCGCGCCGGGCCGGATCGAAGAATTGTTCACCGGGTTGAGTGAAGATCACCCATCGCGCGTGAAGCCTTCGAATTGAAGGTCAAGTGCCCCGGGTGGGATTCGAACCCACGCTATATGGTGTTTGAGACCATCGCCTCTGCCGCTGGGCTACCGGGGCGTCCTTCGAAGTGAAGGTCAACGGAGACCCGCCGTGCATCAAACATACAGGAGATAGGTAGGCTCATGGGGCACCACCTGACCGGAATGAGGAGTCCCGTGAGCGCCGCCGAGCCCGAGCAGCCCGCCGCCGATGACGATCAGTCGCACGTTCCGCCGCTGACCACGCGCGTCGTGATCGCGGAGGACGAGGCCCTCATCCGTCTGGATCTCAAAGAGATGCTGGAGGAGGAGGGCTACACCGTCGTCGGCGAGGCCGGGGACGGGCAGACCGCCGTGGAGCTGGCCCGGGAGCACCGCCCCGATCTGGTGATCCTGGACGTGAAGATGCCGGTGCTGGACGGTATCTCGGCGGCCGAGAAGATCGCCGAGGAGAGCATCGCGCCGGTGCTGATGCTGACCGCGTTCTCGCAGCGGGAGCTCGTCGAGCGGGCGCGGGACGCGGGTGCGATGGCGTATCTGGTGAAGCCCTTCTCGAAGAGCGACGTCGTGCCGGCGATCGAGATGGCGGTGAGCCGGTTCACCGAGCTGAAGACGCTGGAGAAGGAGGTCGCGGACCTCACGCAGCGGCTGGAGACGCGCAAGCTGGTGGACCGGGCGAAGAGCATTCTGCAGACGCAGTACGGGCTGACCGAGCCCGCTGCGTTCCGGTGGATCCAGAAGACGTCGATGGACCGGCGGCTGTCGATGCAGCAGGTTGCCGAGGCGGTCATCGAGGACGCCGAGGAGAAGAAGCAGAAGAAGGAGCAGTAGCGCGGCTCCGCGCGGACTGTGCGTGCGGCCCCGTACCGGTGATGACCGGTGCGGGGCCGCATGCGTGTGTGGGGTCAGTCCTCGCCGAGGTAGGCCTTGCGGACGGATTCGTCGTGGAGGAGGTGCTGGCCGGTGCCGGAGAGGGCGATGCGGCCGATTTCCATGACGTGGGCGTGGTCGGCGAGGGTGAGGGCGGCCTGGGCGTTCTGTTCGACGAGGAGGATGGTGGTGCCTTGTTCGCGGAGTTCGCGGATGGTTTCCATGATCTTCTTCATCATGATCGGCGAGAGGCCCATGGACGGTTCGTCGAGCATGAGGAGCTTGGGGCGGGACATCAAGGCGCGGCCCATGGCGAGCATTTGTTGTTCACCGCCGGAGAGGGTGCCGGAGGCTTGTTTGCGGCGTTCCCCGAGGATGGGGAAGAGCTCGTAGACGCGTTGGATGTCTTTTTCTATCCCGTCCTTGTCCTTGCGGAGGAAGGCGCCGAGTTGCAGGTTTTCCTCGATGGTGAGGCGGGGGAAGAGGTGGCGGCCTTCGGGGGAGTGGGCGAGGCCCAGGGCGACGATTTTGTGGGCCGCGACTCCGGTGAGGGGTTTTCCGTCGAAGGTGATTTTCCCGGAGCTGGGCTTGAGGAGTCCGGAGAGGGTGCGGAGGGTGGTCGTCTTTCCGGCGCCGTTGGTGCCGATGAGGGTGACGACCTGGCCGCTTTCGACGGTGAAGGAGATGCCTTTGACGGCTTCGATCTTGCCGTAGGCGACCCGGAGGTCTTCGACCTCTAGCAGTGCGGTCACGGGGCTTCTCCCTTGGTGGTGCCGGGGGTGCTCGGCGCGTCGGCCGCCGTGTCCGCCGCCGCTTCGGCGGCGGCGACCTCGGCCGCCTCGGCTTCTCCGGGGGCGCCCTCGAAGGGTTCGCCGAGGTAGGCGGCGACGACGCGTTCGTCGGCCTGGACGGTGTCGGAGGTGCCTTCGACGAGTTTTTCGCCTTGGACGAGGACGGCGACGCGGTCGCAGAGGTTGAAGATGAAGCGCATGTCGTGCTCGATGACGAGGACGGCGATGCCTTTGTCGCGGATGGCGAGGACGAGTTCTTCGGTGGCGCGCGTCTCCTGGGGGTTCATGCCGGCGGTGGGTTCGTCGAGGAGGAGCAGGCCGGGTTCGGAGGCGAGGGCGCGGGCGATTTCCAGTTTGCGTTGTTCGCCGTAGGGGAGGTTGCGCGCGAGGTGGTCGCGTTTGTGGGCGAGGCCGATGAATTCGAGGAGTTCTGTGGCGCGTTCTTCGCTGGTGCGTTCGGCCTTTTTGAAGCCGGGGCTGCGGAGGAGGGCGGACCAGAGTCCTTCTTTGGTGCGGGTGTGGCGGCCGACGAGGACGTTTTCGAGGACGGTCATGTTGGCGAAGAGCCGGATGTTCTGGAAGGTGCGGGCGATGCCGGCCTTGGTGACGAGGTGGGGTTTGGGTGGGAGGACGGTGCCTTTGTAGGAGACGGTGCCTTCGGTGGGGATGTAGAGGCCGGTCAGGCAGTTGAAGAAGGTTGTTTTCCCGGCGCCGTTGGGGCCGATGAGGCCGACGATTTCGCGGGGGTGGACGGTGAGGTCGACTCCTCGTACGGCGGTGAGTCCGCCGAAGCGCATGGTGACGCCGTCGGCGCGGAGGACGGGGTCGTTGTCGGTGGGGGCGTTGTCAGTGGCGGGTGCGAGGGTGGGTGGTGTGGTCATGGTCGTCACGCCTTTGCCTTGGTGACGCCGGTGGTGGCGGCTGGGTCGGGGAGGCGTTGGTCGGGCACGTCGAGTTGACCGGTTTCGTGGAATTCGAGTTGCTTGCGGCGGTCGGGGATGAGGCCTTCGGGGCGGAAGCGCATGAGGAGGACGAGGGCGATGCCGAAGAGGAGGAGTTGGTAGTCCTGGAGGAAGTCGAGTTTGGCGGGGATGAGGAAGAGGAGTGCGGCGCCGACGAGGGGGCCGCTGAGGGTGCCCATGCCGCCGAGGATGACGGCGGCGAGGAGGAAGGCGGAGTTGGGGGGTTGGGGTCCGGCGAATTGGAATTGTTCGGGGGTGGCGGTGGTGACGACGTGGGCGTGGACGGTGCCGGCGAGTCCGGCGAGTGCGGCGCCGAGGGCGAACGCGAGGAGGCGCAGGCGGAAGCTGTTGATGCCCATGGCGACGGCGGCGGTTTCGTCCTCGCGGATGGCGATCCAGGCGCGGCCGATGCGGGAGGCGGCGGCGCGGCGGAAGACGAGGACGACGAGGGCGGTCACGAGGATCATCAGCAGGTAGTAGTTGCCGTAGGTGGCGATGGGGATGCCGAGGATGTCGTGGGTTTCGCCGAAGTTGAAGCCGAGGATTTCGAGGTTGGGGATGTTGGGGATGCCCATGGCGCCGTTGGTGACGTCGGGGCCGGTGGTGCCGTTGAGGTTGAGCATGGCGATGCGGAAGATCTCACCGAAGCCGAGGGTGACGATGGCGAGGTAGTCGCCGCGTAGCCGGAGGGTGGGGGCGCCGATGAGGACGCCGAAGACGAGGGAGGCGGCGGCTCCGGTGAGGAGGGCGGCCCAGAAGGGGAAGTGGAGGCCGAGCGCGGATTCGGGGGAGCCGGAGACGAGGGCTGCGGCGTAGGCGCCGACGCCGAGGAAGGCGACGTATCCGAGGTCGAGGAGGCCGGCGAGGCCGACGACGACGTTGAGGCCGAGGGCGACGGTCGCGAAGATCAGGATGTTGGCACCGATGATCGTGTACTGGTCGGTGTCCTGGGTGAGGGGGAAGCTGGCGGCGGCGAGGAAGGCTGCGGTGAGGGCGATGCCGCGGTGTCGGTGGGTGAGTTCGGTGAGGCGCGCGATGAGTCCGGCGCGGTGCAGCGCGGGGACGGCGAGGGCGATGAAGAGGAGGTAGCCGACGAAGGGGGCGCCGTCGTCGGTGTCGATGCCGTAGGTGAAGGCGATCAGTCCGGCGGCGAACGCGGCGGCGATGGTCAGGATCTCGGCCCAGGTGGGGAGCGGGCGGCCGCGGGGCCGTAGGGGGCTGGCGGTCAGGAGCGCGGTGAAGCGTTGCCAGGGGTTGCCGGGCGGGTCGGTGGGGGGCTGGTCGGGGGGCAGGGCGAGGGCGCCGAGGAGGGTGAGGAGTGCGGCGGCGCCGGCTGCGAAGCCGCCGGGTTCGAGGTTGACGAGGCCGCCGAGTTGGACGGCGATGGCGCCGAGGGTGAACCAGGTCGCGGCGAAGGTGGCGAGGGCGGCGAGGAGGGTGGGGGCGTGGCGTCCGGCGGGGGTGAGCCAGGTCAGGCCGCGCAGGCCGAGTGCGGAGGCGGCCAGGAGGAGGGTGAGGAGGCCGCCGGTGAGGGTGACGATCTGGAGGCCGGCGGGGGAGCCGTAGTAGGTGAGGTCGCCGGGGAAGTCGCTGCTCCAGGTCCAGGAGAGGCCGGTGGTGGCGGTGGTGGCGAGGGCGCCGGCGGCGGTGGTGAGGCGGGCGGTGCGTTCGGGGAGGGGGAGGAGGCCCCGGGGGGTGGTTGCGGTGGTGGTGGTCATCGGTATCACGCCCGATCCGCGACGCGTTCGCCCAGTAGGCCTTGTGGCCGCAGGAGGAGTACGAGGATGAGGAGGACGAAGGCCCAGACGTCCTTCCAGGCTCCGCCGCCGAATTGCTGCATGCCGGGGATGTCTTCGACGTAGGCGGTGGCGAGGGCTTCGGCGATGCCGAGGACGACGCCGCCGAGCATGGCGCCGTAGATGTTGCCGATGCCGCCGAGGACCGCTGCGGTGAAGGCCTTGAGGCCCATGATGAAGCCCATGCGGAATTGGACCTCGCCGGTGCGCAGTCCGTAGGCGACGGCGGCGACGCCGGCGAAGGCGGCGCCGATGGCGAAGGCGAGGACGATGATGCGGTCGGTGTTGATGCCCATGAGTTTGGCGGTGTCGGGGTCCTGGGCGGTGGCCTGCATGGCGCGGCCGCTGCGGGTGCGGGCGACGAAGAAGCCGAGGGCGATCATGCAGAGCGGTGCGGCGATGAGGACGAAGAGGTCGCCGCGTTGGACGGTGGCGCCGAGGATGTCGAGGGCGCGGCCCTTGAACTGGGGGAAGACGCGGGCCTGTTTGCCGTCGGGGTACCACTTCCAGATGGCTTGCTGGAGGGCGATGGACAGGCCGATGGCGGTGATGAGGGGGGCGAGGCGGGGCGCGCCGCGCAGCGGGCGGTAGGCGAAGCGTTCCGCCGCGATGCCGACGAGGACGGATACCGCGATGCCGCCGAGGAGCATGACCGGCAGGGCGAGGGCGAGGGAGGTGCCGGTGGGGAGGGCGAGGTAGACGCTGAGCGCTCCGAAGCCACCGACCATGAATATCTCGCCGTGGGCGAAGTTGATGAGCTGGACTATTCCGTAGACCATCGTGTAGCCGATCGCGATGAGTCCGTACATCGCGCCGAGGATGAGTCCGTTGGCCAGCTGTTGCGGCAGTTCGCTCACCGCAGGGCCTCCGTGGTGTGATCAAGCACGGGTGGGAATTCGGGGGGGGTTCGGGTGTCCCGATGTGCCGCGGGCCGCGCCAGGGTCGTTGGTGGCGTCCTGGCGCGGCCCGGGTGTGTGCGTGGTGCTGGTGGGGTCAGCTCTTGTCGAATTCCTTGAACGGGGCGCTGAAGCGGGCGGCCCAGTCGCCCTTTTCGACCTGGTAGGCCGTGATCATGGTGTTGGTGGTGTCGCCGTATTTGTCGAAGGCGACCTTTCCGGTGACGCCGTCGAAGGTGACCTTGTTCATGGCCTCGGTGACCTTCTTACGGGCGTCGTCGGGGAGTTTGCCGTTGTTGGCTTCGACGACGTTCTTGACGGCCTGGATGAGGGCCCAGGTGGAGTCGTAGGTGGAGCCGCCGTAGGCCTCGTAGGGCTCCTTGAATCCGGCTGCCTTGTAGTCGGCGATGTATTTCTTGGCGGAGGGGAGTTGTTCGACGGGCTTGCCGACGGAGGAGGCGTAGTCGCCCTGGGCCTTCTTGTTCAGCTTGATGTAGTCGGCGCTGTACATGCCGTCGCCGCCCATGAGGGGGACGGTGACGCCGCCGTCCTTGAGCTGCTGGCTGAGGGGGCCGGAGGCGGGGTATTCGCCGCCGTAGAAGACCAGGTCGGGTTTGGCGGATTTGACCTTGGAGACGACGGCCTTGAAGTCGCGGTCGTCGGGGCTGACGTGTTCGGTGCCGACGATCTTTCCGCCGAGTTTGGCGAACTGGTCCTTGAAGGAGGAGGCGAGGCCGACGCCGTAGGTCTTCTGGTCGTCGATGACGTAGGCCTTCTTGGCCTTGACCTTTTCCCAGGCGTACTGGCCGTCGAAGGCGCCCTGTACTTCGTCGGTGGTGGCGGTCCGGAAGTAGGTCGGGAATTGCCGGACGCGCTTGTTCTTCTTCCAGTCCGGGCCCTGGGTGAGGTCGGGCGTGGTGTTGGCCGGGGAGATCAGCGTCAGGTTGTTCTGCTTGGAGACCTGCTGCATGGACTGGGCGACGCCGGAATTGAGCGGGCCGACGATGCCGAGGACGTCCTTGTTTCCGGCGAGTTTGGTGGCGTTCTGCTGGCCGACGTTGGGCAGTGCCTTGTCGTCGAGGGCCTGGAGTTTGAAGGTGACGCCCTTGACTTCGTTGTTCTTGTTGGCGATGTCGACGGCGAGCTGGGCGGAGTTGCGTATGCCCAGGCCGAGCGCGGAGAGTTCGCCGGTGGTGGGGGCGTCGAGGCCGATGACGACGGTGGTTTTTCCTTCGCCGTTTTTGTTGCCGTCGCCGCGGGAGCCGCACGCGGTGAGCGTGAGGGCGCCGGTGGTGAGTGCGGTGGTGATGAGGAGCAAGGAACGGTGACGCACGATCAGTCCTTTCCCTGGCGCGGCCACGGCTGTCGCATGGCCGATTCGCGCGCCGGGCTGTACGGGTGGTACAGGGGTCCGTGCTCGCAGCGCGCCCGGCGGCGCGGTGACTGGCGGTGACTCTAGAGCGGTGTTCGTCGCGTCGGCAGAGGCGCTGGCCAGGATGTGACGCTCTTGTTATGACCAGCGATGAGCGTTTTGCCGTCATGGTGCTTACAGGTGGAGCGAACGCGGCGCGGAAGGTGAACTCGCACTTCCGTGGGTGGTTGCGCGGTGCGACCGCCGGAGGGCGTCCGGCTATCGGATGGAGTGGGCAGGGGCCTGTGGTGGCACGGGGTCCGGGGTGTGCGGGTTGCGGCGGTATTGCGTGCGTGTGACGCAGCGTTACGGAAAAACGGGCGGCCCCGCACCCTGGGCGGGGGCGGGGCCGTGGTGGTGGGCGGCGTGGGCCGTCCTGATCCGGTCAGCTGCGGTAGGCGTCGGTGTCGACGTCGCGCAGCATGCAGGTCAGACGGGCGGTGCAGACCCGCTTGCCGTGTTCGTCGGTGATGACGATCTCGTAGGTGGCGGTGGAGCGGCCGCGGTGTACGGGGGTGGCGACGCCGGTGACGAGGCCGGAGCGGACGCCGCGGTGGTGGGTGCAGTTGAGGTCGACGCCGACGGCGAGCTTGGTGGGGCCGCCGTGCAGCATGGAGCCGACGGAGCCGAGGGTTTCGGCCAGTACGGCCGAGGCGCCGCCGTGCAGGAGGCCGTAGGGCTGGGTGTTGCCCTCGACGGGCATGGTGCCCACGACGCGGTCGGGTCCGGCCTCGGTGACCTGGACGCTCATCCGCTCGCCGAGGTGTCCGGCGGAGAAGAGTGCGGGCAGGTCGATGCCGAGTCCGGCCCACTGGTCGAGGATCTCCTGCGGGAATGTGGTGGTGGTCTGCTCACCCATGATGCCTACGGCTCCGTTCGCTCGCCCGTGATCGTCGTCGATCCGTGCCCGTTCCTATCAGGCCGCTGAGCGAGCGCTCAGCGCGGGGTCGGGTGTTCCCGGCGGCCGGCGCGGTGCCGGCCGCCGTGGTGGGGGTCAGTCGGTGGGGGTCTTCTCCAGGCGGATGACCACGGACTTGGCCGCGGGGGTGTTGCTGGTGTCGGCGGTGTGGTCGAGCGGGATGAGGACGTTGGTCTCGGGGTAGTAGGCGGCGGCGCAGCCGCGGGCCGTCGGGTAGTGCACGACGCGGAAGCCGGGGGCGCGGCGTTCGCTGCCGTCGGTCCATTCGCTGACCAGGTCGGTGTAGTCGCCGTCGGCGAGGCCGTGGGCGTGGGCGTCGTCGGGGTGCAGGAGCACCACCCGGCGGCCGTTCTTGATGCCGCGGTAGCGGTCGTCGAGGCCGTAGATGGTGGTGTTGTACTGGTCGTGCGAGCGCAGGGTCTGCAGCAGCAGCCGGCCTTCGGGGACGGTGGGGTATTCCACGGGCGCGGCGGTGAAGTTGGCCTTGCCGGTGGCGGTGGGGAAGCGGCGGTTGTCCCGGGGGGCGTGCGGCAGGGCGAAGCCTCCGGGGCGGGCGACCCTGGTGTTGAAGTCGTCGAAGCCGGGGATGACGCGGGCGATGCGGTCGCGGATCGTCGCGTAGTCCTTCTCGAACTCCTCCCACGGGGTGGGGCTGTCGGGTCCGAGGACGCGGCGGGCGAGGCGGGCGACGATGGCGGGCTCGGACAGCAGGTGGGGGCCTGCCGGTTCGAGGCGGCCGCGGGAGGCGTGCACCATGCCCATGGAGTCCTCGACGGTCACGAACTGCTCGCCGCCGTCCTGGCGGTCGCGCTCGGTGCGCCCCAGGGTGGGCAGGATCAGCGCGCGGGCGCCGGTGATGACGTGCGAGCGGTTGAGTTTGGTGGAGACGTGGACGGTGAGCCGGGCGCGGCGCATCGCGGCTTCGGTGACGTCGGTGTCGGGAGTGGCGGAGACGAAGTTGCCGCCCATGGCGAAGAACACCTTGGCCTGTCCGTCCCGGAGGGCGCGGATGGCGCGGACGACGTCGAGGCCGTGTTCGCGCGGCGGCGCGAAGCCGAATTCCTTCTCCAGGGCGTCGAGGAAGGCGGGGGCGGGCCGTTCGAAGATGCCCATGGTGCGGTCGCCCTGGACGTTGCTGTGGCCGCGTACGGGGCAGACGCCGGCGCCGGGGCGGCCGATGTTGCCGCGCAGGAGGAGGAAGTTGACGACTTCCTGGATGGTGGGGACGGAGTGCTTGTGCTGGGTCAGGCCCATCGCCCAGCACACGATGGTGCGCCGGGAGGCGAGGACCATCTCCAGGGCGCGTTCGATCTCGTCGCGGGTCAGGCCGGTGGCGGCGAGCGTTTCGTCCCAGTCGCCGTCGGCCTTCGCGGCCCGCGCGAACTCCTCGAAGCCGTGGGTGTGTTCGCGGATGAATTCCTCGTCGAGGGCGCCGGAGCCCGCGCCGGAGGCGCTCGACGCCACGTCGAGGATGCCGCGGTTGAGGGCGCGGAAGAGTGCCTGGTCGCCGCCGAGGCGCACCTGGAGGAACAGGTCGGTCAGGGCGGTGCCGCCGCCGGCCAGTCCGCGCGGGGTCTGGGGGTTCTTGAAGCGTTCCAGACCGGCTTCGGGCAGCGGGTTGATCGAGATGATCTTGGTGCCGCCGGCCTTGGCCTTCTCCAGGGCGGTGAGCATGCGGGGGTGGTTGGTGCCGGGGTTCTGGCCGGCGACGATGATCAGGTCGGCCTTGTAGAGGTCCTCCAGCAGGACGCTGCCCTTGCCGATGCCGATGGTCTCGGTGAGGGCCGAGCCGGACGACTCGTGGCACATGTTGGAGCAGTCGGGCAGGTTGTTGGTGCCGAACTCGCGGGCGAAGAGCTGGTAGAGGAAGGCGGCCTCGTTGCTGGTGCGGCCGGAGGTGTAGAAGACGGCCTCGTCGGGGGAGTCGAGGGCGGTCAGCTCCTCGCCGATGATGTCGAAGGCGCGCTCCCAGGTGACGGGGGCGTAGTGGTCGGCGCCTTCGTCCAGGTACATGGGGTGGGTGAGGCGGCCCTGCTGACCGAGCCAGTAGCCGCTGCGGGTGGCGAGGTCGGCGACCGGGTGCGCGGCGAAGAAGTCCGGGGTGACGCGGCGCAGGGTGGCCTCTTCGGCGACGGCCTTGGCGCCGTTCTCGCAGAACTCGGCGGTGTGCGGCTTGTCGGGTTCGGGCCAGGCGCAGCCGGGGCAGTCGAAGCCGTCGGGCTGGTTGACGCGCAGCAGGGTCAGGGCGGTGCGGCGGACGCCCATCTGCCGTTGGGCGATCTTGAGGGCGTTGGTGATCGCCGGCATTCCCACGGCGGAGTGCTGGGGTGCGCTGACCTGGGGCGCGTCCTGGACGGGGTCCGACGCGGGCGGCTTGCCTGCCATGGCGCTCTCCCTTGAGCCGTGAGCTGGTGCTGGCTCCGCCGGCGCGGCGGATCGTTGCGGTGCGCATCAGATCCTGTCACGGACCGGGGCGGGCGGTGTAGGGGAGTGCGGCCGGGGTGCGGGGGAGGGGCGGCAGGGGCTGTGGCGAGCGGTGGCAGGGGTGTGCGGGGCGGGGGCGGGGCCGTCGCGGCGGGGATTGTCAGTGGGCCGTGGCAGGATCGGGGGCGTGGCAGCAAAGGCAGCGAAGAAGAGCGAAGCGACCGGCACCGAGGCGGCGGCGGGCGGTCGTCCCCGCCTGCTCCTCATGGACGGGCATTCCATGGCATACCGGGCATATTTCGCCCTGCCCGTGGAGAATTTCACCACCGTCACCGGCCAACCGACCAATGCGATCTACGGCTTCGCGTCGATGCTCGCGAACACCCTGCGTGACGAGGCGCCCACGCATTTCGCGGTCGCCTTCGACGTCTCGCGCAAGACCTGGCGCTCCGAGGAGTATCCGGAGTACAAGGCCAACCGCTCCAAGACCCCCGACGAGTTCAAGGGGCAGGTCGAGCTGATCGGCGAGATGCTCGACGCGATGCGGGTCAAGCGCTTCGCGGTGGACGGCTTCGAGGCCGACGACGTCATCGCCACGCTCACCGAGCAGGCCGTCGCCCAGGGCTTCCACGTCTCGATCGTCACCGGCGACCGGGACTCCTTCCAGCTGGTCTCCGACGACGTCACGGTCCTCTACCCCACCAAGGGCGTCTCGGAGCTGACCCGGTTCACCCCCGAGAAGGTCTTCGAGAAGTACGGCCTGACCCCCGCCCAGTACCCGGACTTCGCCGCGCTGCGCGGCGACCCGTCCGACAACCTCCCCGGCATCCCCGGCGTCGGCGAGAAGACCGCCACGAAGTGGATCAACCAGTTCGGTTCGTTCGCGGAACTGGTGGAGCGCGTGGACGAGGTCAAGGGCAAGGCCGGTCAGAACCTCCGCGACCACCTGGAGTCGGTGAAGCGCAACCGCGTGCTGACGGAGATGGTGCGCGATGTGAAGCTGCCGTGCGGCCCCGAGGAGCTGACCCGCGAGGCGTACGACCGCGAGGCCCTCAAGGTGTTCCTCAACGCCCTGGAGATCCGCAACCAGGGCCTGCGCGACCGGCTGCACGCCGTCGACCCGGGCGCCGTGGAGACCGCCGAGGAGGCCGCGCCGGCCCCCGGCGTCGAGGTGGACGGCACGGTCCTGGCCACCGGCGAACTCGCCCCGTGGCTGGCCGAACACGCCACCGGCCCGCTGGGCGTGGCCACCGTCGACGTCTGGACACTGGGCAGCGGTAGCGTGGCCGAGATCGCGCTGGCCACCCCGCAGGGGCCGGCCGCCTGGTTCGACCCCGCGCAGCTCGACGAGGCCGACGAGCAGGCGTTCGCCGCCTGGAGCGCCGACCCCGAGCGCCCGAAGGTGATGCACAACGCCAAGGGCCTGATGCGGGTCTTCGGCGAGCACGGCTGGCGCATCGAGGGCGTGACGATGGACACCGCCCTCGCCGCCTATCTGGTCAAGCCCGGCCGCCGCTCCTTCGCGCTGGACGCCCTCTCCATCGAGTACCTCGGACGGGACCTCGCCCCGGCCGCGGCCGGCGATGGCCAGCTGGCGTTCGGCGCGGACGAGCAGGCCGAGGCGGACGCCCTGATGGCGCAGGCCCGTACGGTCCTCGACCTGGGCACGGCGTTCGGGACGAAGCTCGCCGAGGTCGGCGCGGCCGATCTGCTGCGCAATGTGGAGCTGCCGACCAGCGATCTGCTGGCCCGGATGGAGCGGGCCGGTATCGCCGCGGACCGGGGCTGGCTGGAGCGGATGGAGCAGCAGTTCGCCGGGGCGGTCGCGCAGGCCGTCAAGGAGGCGCACGCCGCCGCGGGCCATGAGTTCAACCTCGGCTCGCCCAAGCAGCTCCAGGAGGTCCTCTTCGGCGAGCTGGGCCTGCCGAAGACCAAGAAGACCAAGACCGGCTACACCACCGACGCCGACGCCCTGGCCTGGCTGGCCGCGCAGACCGACAACGAACTCCCGGTGATCATGCTCCGCCACCGTGAGCAGGCCAAGCTGCGCACGACGGTCGAGGGCCTGATCAAGACCATCGGCGCGGACGGCCGGATCCACACCACCTTCAACCAGACCGTCGCCGCCACCGGCCGGCTGTCGTCCACCGACCCCAACCTGCAGAACATCCCGGTGCGGACGGACGAGGGTCGGGCGATCCGCCGCGGCTTCGTCGTCGGCGAGGGCTTCGAGTCGCTGCTGACCGCCGACTACAGCCAGATCGAACTGCGCGTGATGGCCCACCTCTCCGAGGACGAGGGCCTGATCGAGGCGTTCACCTCCGGCGAGGACCTGCACACCACCGTCGCCTCCCAGGTCTTCTCGGTCGCCAAGACCGAGGTCGACCCGGAGATGCGCCGCAAGATCAAGGCGATGTCCTACGGCCTGGCGTACGGGCTGTCGGCGTTCGGCCTCTCCCAGCAGCTGGGCATCCAGCCCGACGAGGCCCGCAAGCTGATGGACACCTACTTCGAGCGGTTCGGCGGGGTGCGCGACTACCTCCACCGCGTCGTGGACGAGGCCCGCGCCACCGGTTACACGGAGACGATGCTCGGCCGCCGCCGCTATCTGCCGGACCTCAACAGCGACAACCGCCAGCGCCGCGAGATGGCCGAGCGGATGGCGCTGAACGCCCCGATCCAGGGCACCGCCGCCGACATCGTCAAGATCGCGATGCTGCGGGTCGACATCGCCCTGCGGGCCGCGGAGCTGCAGTCCCGGATGCTGCTCCAGGTCCATGACGAAATCGTCGTCGAGGTGGCCCCCGGAGAACGCAAGCAGGTCGAGGAGCTGCTCCGCCGCGAGATGGCCGACGCGGTCGAGCTGCGCGCCCCGCTGGACGTCTCGGTCGGCTCCGGCAAGGACTGGGAGTCGGCGGCACACTGACGGGAGCGCGGCGGGGCCCACCGGCCGGACGCGGTGGGCCGGGGCCGAGGGGGCGGCGGCCTCGGCGCCGCGCGGACGTGCCTCAGTCGGTGGCGTGCACCGCCTGGCGCGGGTCCGCCGCCGCACCGGCCCGCGCGGCCGGCGGCGGGCCCTCGGCCGGCCGCCCGCGGTGCGCCCGCCGGTCCAGCAGACGCACTGCCAGGCCGTGGAGCAGCAGCCCGACGGTGAGCCCGGCACCCGCGCCGAAGAGTGCGGACGGCAGATAGTCGAACCACACCGCCGCGTCCCCGTATTCGGCGTGCGCCCGCAGGACGCGGTCCACCGCGCCGGCCAGGACGCACACCAGCAGCGGGAGGGTGAGCAGCAGTCGCATCCGTACGGTCTGCGCGGGCACGGCGGCCGCGGCGCCGGCCCTGACCGCGGGGTCGGCGGCCCCGGCGGCCCGTAGCGCCGACCACCCGAACCACACCAGCGCGGTCATCGCCAGCGCCGAGGTGCCGTACTGCAGATACGTCGGCACCGGCCACCCGCCCACGACCCGGTCCAGGCCCGGCACCAGCCGCGTCCCCCAGCGGCCCGGGTGGGTGAAGGCGTCCCACACCACATGGGTCGCCGCGCCGAGCACCGCGGAGAGCACGAACCAGCCGGTCAGCACGGCGAGTTCACGGGGTCCGCGCGGCTGCCACGGGCGGCCCCGGACGCACAGCGACACCCGGCCCCGCCAGGCCGGCGGCAGCAGCGCCAGCAGCGGGTCGCGCACCAGCAGCCAGCCGCCGACCAGCGCCGCGGTGATCAGCACATCGACCGTCAGCACCCCGGACGGCGCATGGGTGACCGCCCCGAACTCCATACCGCCGGGCACCAACGTGTCCGCGTAGTACGTCATGTCCGGCGCGAACGACCCCGCCACCAGCGCCGAGGCGACCAGCCGCCCGCGGGCCGTGCCGGTCCGCCGGACGGCCGGCAGCACGGCCGCGGCATGGCTGAGCGTGAACGGCATGGCAACCACCCCTCGATCGATTCAGATCATTATGTGTCCGATGAGGTGGTAGATGCCGGGCCCGAGTTGTCGTAGTCTCGCCTGAGTTGGAGCGCCGGGGAGCGCGACACCACGTCAGAAACGTGGTGCGTCAACGCGGAGGGGACCACGTATGGCAGCCACATTCCGGCGGCGGCTTCGCAGGGGAGCGGCCTCGACAGCCGTGGCGGCGTTCGTCCTCGCCGCCCTGACCGCCTCCCAGTCGCCGGACGCCACCGCGAAGGCGGCCAAGGAACAGGAACCCTCCCCGCCGGTCGACACCCCCATCGACGGCGGCGCGCCCTACTACACGGACCTGCCGCCGCACAACAGCCCGGCGCCGCCCCGCCGTTCCTCCCACTCCCGCCCCGACGGCGGCACCCGCGTCATCACCGGGCCCGCCCAGGCCGGCATCCCCGCCACCGTCCTGGCCGCGTACAAGAACGCCCAGTCCCGCCTCGACGCCGAGGACCCCGGCTGCCGGCTGCCCTGGCAACTGCTCGCCGGGATCGGCAAGGTCGAATCCGGCCAGGCCGGCGGCGGCGCGGTCGACGCCGTGGGCACCACCCTCCGGCCGATCCTCGGCCCGCAGCTCAACGGCCACGGCTTCGCCCGCATCCTCGACACCGACGGCGGCCGCTACGACGGCGACACCACCCACGACCGCGCCGTCGGCCCGATGCAGTTCATCCCCTCCACCTGGTCCCAGGGCGGCCCGTACCAGGGTGGTTGGGGCGCCGACGGCAACGGCGACGGCAAGAAGGACCCCAACAACGTCTACGACGCCGCGCTCGCCGCCGGCCGCTACCTCTGCGCCGACGGCCGCGACCTGTCGGACCCCCGCGACCTGGACCGCGCCGTCCTCGGCTACAACAACTCCGCCGACTACCTGCGCACCGTGCTGTCCTGGTACACGTTCTACCGCAAGGGCACCTACGAGGTGCCCGACGGCCACGGCGTCCTCCCGGTACACCACCGCGGCACCCACGAAACCGGCAACGGGCACGGAAGCGGGCACGCGGGCGGCCGCTCCGGCGGCGGAAGCGGCCAGGGCCGGGCCCACGGCAAGGGCTCCGGCACGCCCGCCAAGCCCCGTCCCGAGCCCAACGGGCCCGCCCGACCCGGCGGTTCCGGTTCCGGCCACACCCCGGGCACCCCCACCCCGAAGCCCACCCCCGGCACCCCCGGGCCCGGCACCCCGGCACCCGCCAAGCCCGGCCCCGTCACCGCCCTCGCCCGCGTCGGCGACCAGGACCTGACCGCCACCGCCGGCACCGACTTCGCCACCACGCCCCGGGTCCGCGCCAAGGACGCCGCGGGCAAGCCCGTCGCCGGCGCCCGGATCCGCTTCACCCTCCCCGCCGGCACCGACGCCCGCTTCCCCGGCAACGCCACCACCGCCACCGTCACCACCGGCAAGGACGGCCTGGCCACCGCGCCCACCCTGCACGCGGGCGACCGGGCCGGCGACTTCACCGTCCGGGCGACGGCCGTCGGCCGCACCCTGTCCGCCGTCACCTTCGACGCCACCGTCAAGGCCAAGCCGGCGCCGAAGGCCGACACCCTCACCCGCACCTCGGACAAGGAACTGACCGCCACCGCCGGCCAGGCCTTCGCCGAGGACGCCGTCGAGATCAAGGCGACCTTCCAGGGCGAGATCGCGGCCGGCGTGCCGGTCACCGCGACCATGGTCACCGACGACCCCGACAAGCCGGTGGAGAACGACCGGGGCCCCTACTTCAAGGACCCGAAGGCCACCGGCGACAACAAGGACAAGCCGGTCCGCACCCTCGCCGGGCTGACCACGGACGCCGACGGCCTGCTGAAACTCCCGAAGATCTACACCGACTCGCACACCGGGACGTTCCTGCTGCGGCTGACCACCGACGACGGCGCCGTCCTCACCGTCAAGCTCAAGGTCGCCGCCCCGGCCACCTCCTGACACACCGGCGGCCGGCGACCCCCGGCCGCAGACCCCGGCCGGCCGGAACCCCGCCCGGCCCGCACCGCCGCCCTGCCCGCCGTCCCGGGCAGGGCGGCGGTGCCCCATCTGCCCGGGCGGCACGTGTTCTCATCTCCGCCGCCCGTTGCTACGGTGCCCCCGCCCTGACGCCGTATCAGATGTGCCGGGAGGCGACCATGCGCGCCCTGATTGCCGCCGCGGCCGGACTGGCCGCCGCACTCGCCCTCATCCTCACCGTCACGGCCGTCGGCGCCCCCAGCGGCACCACCTCACCCAAGCCGCTGCTCACCACCGTCCCCACACACCCCTGAGGGAGGGACGCCGCCGCCATGCGCCGCACCGCCAGCCTGGTACTGCTCGCCTTCGCCGTCTTCTTCACCGCGCTCTCCCCGCTGCTGCGGTGGTACGCCTTCCCGCGGCTCGCCAAGATCCCGCCCGGCCAGTACCAGGACATGGTCCTGGAGGCCCGGCCCGCCACCCTGATCGACTACGGCACCATGAAGGCCAGGACGGTCCCCAAGGTCACCATCGTCCAGACCCTCAAGGGCGACGTCGCCGCCTCCGACCGGATCGAGCGGACCGCCGGCCGCGACGTCGTCGTCTGGGACGCCCTGTCCTATGTCGCCGGACCCGACGGCAAGATGGTCTCCGAGATCCCCGAGCGCTACATCTTCGACGCCCACTCGCAGGACCCCGTGCACGCCACCGGCGAGATGGTCGACGGCGACCCCGTGCACCGCACCGGCATCGAGTACAAGTGGCCGTTCCTCACCGAGAAGCGCGACTACACCTACTTCGACGCCCAGACCCGCACCTCGGCCCCCATCCACTACAAGGGCACCCGCACCTTCCGCGGCCTGGAGGTCTACTACTTCGAGCAGACCATCCCCTGGACCAGGGTCCCGCTGCCCAAGAAGATGCCGGTCAAGGGCATCACTCCGAAGGCCGTCGAGAAGATGGGCACCACCCGCTGGTACTCCACCAAGCGGATGTTCTGGGTCGAGCCGGTCACCGGCGCCCCCGTCAACGGCGAGGAAATCCACCGGGAAGAGCTGCGCGGCGGCGACCTCCTGCCCGGCGGCGGCAAGGTCACCGCGTTCGCCGGAGACGTCAGGATGCGCGCGGACTACGTCGACTCCACCGTCGCCCTGGTGACCTCCCAGCGCACCCTCGTCCTGCTCCTGACCAGCTACCTCCCCGGGGGATTCCTGACCCTCGGCGCCGCACTGCTCGCGCTGAGCCTCCACCTCGAAGCCCGCGGCCGCCGCCCGGCCACCCCGGAGACGGAAGCGGAACCCGCCCTCAACCCCGTCTGAGCCGCGCGGTGGTGTGCCGGGTCGGCTCGGCCGCCGAAGGGTCCTCCGGCCAGGGGTGCTTGGGATAGCGGCCGCGCAACTCCGCGCGCACGGCGCGGTATCCGTCCCGCCAGAACGACGCCAGATCTGCCGTGACGGCCGCCGGGCGCCCCGCCGGCGACAGCAGATGCACCAGCACCGGCACCCGCCCGCCGGCTGTCCGGGGCGACTCCTGCCAGCCGAACAGCTCCTGCAGCTTCACCGCCAGCACCGGCTGCTCCCCGCCGTAGTCCACCCGCACCCGGGAACCGCTCGGCACCTCGATGCGCTCCGGTGCCAGCTCGTCGAAGCGGGCCGCGTCGCCGGTCGCCCAGGGCAGCAGCCGGGCCAGCGCCGCCGCCGTGTCGGCCCGCTCCAGATCCGCCCGCCGCCGCGCCCGGCCCAGCTCCACCCCCAGCCAGTCCTCCACCCGCGCGAGCAACGCCGCGTCCGACACGTCCGGCCACGGCGCGCCCAGCTCCCGGTGCAGGAACGCCATCCGCTGCCGCACCGCCACCGCACCCGCCGGCCACCGCAGCAGCCCGAGCCCCTCCCGGCGCAGCCCGGCCACCACGGCCTCCCGCACCAGCTCCGGATCCGGCGCCGACAGCGGCCGCACCGCCAGCTCGATCGCCCCCAGCCGCTCCACCCGCCGCGCCACCACGTCCCCGTCCGCCCAGCGCACCTCCTCACCCGAGGAATACAGCGCCCGCGCCGCGGCACACGCCGTGTCCTCGTCGATCACCGCCGCCAGCCGCACCCGCGCCGACGCCGCGGCCACCGGCCGGTCCGCCACCGCGACCGCCAGCCACTGCGCGTCCCGCAGCCGCGAACCCTCCCCGCCCGGCTCGGCACCGGTGCCCGACGCCATCAGATAGCTGCCGGCCCCGCGCGCCCGGGCCACCCGCTCGGGAAACGCCAGCGCCGCGACCAGCCCCGCCACCGCGTCGTCCGACGCGCCCCGCCCCGTGCCGCCACCACGAGGCGCCTCCCCGGCCCCGGCCGCACCGGGCTCACCGACCGCCGCCGCCAGCCGCCGCGCCTCCTGCCGCCACCTGGCGGCATAGCCGTCCCCGCCCCGGCGCGCGGTGCGCCAGGCCTCCGCCAGATCGTCCCCGTACGCCCGCGGCGGCTCCTCGCTGAGCAGGGCCACCACCTCCGCCGCCCGCCGCACCCCGACCTCGGCGGAGCCGTCCAGCAGCGCCCGCGCCAGCCGGGGATGCACGCCCATCCGCGCCATCCGCAGGCCCCGCCCGGTCGCCCGGCCCGCCGCGTCCACCGCGCCGACCGCCGTCAGCACCTCCCGGGCCGCGCCCAGCGCCCCGGCCGGCGGGGCGTCCAGCAGCGCCAGACCGCTCGCGTCCGGATCGCCCCAGCACGCCGCCTGCAACGCGAACGCGGTCAGATCGGCCACCCTGATCTCCGGGTCGGGGAAGGCCGGCAGCCGCCCGTCCTCACCCTCCGTCCAGCAGCGGTAGACCACGCCCGGCGCCTCCCGCCCGGCCCGGCCCGCCCGCTGCCGGGCCGCCGCCCGGGACGCCCGTACGGTCGTCAGCGCGCTCAGCCCCCGCGCATGATCCATCCGCGGCACCCGCGCCAGCCCGCTGTCGACCACCACCCGCACCCCCGGCACGGTCAGGCTGGACTCGGCCACCGAGGTCGCCAGCACCACCCTGCGGACGCCGTCGCCGCCCGCCAGTACGGCGTCCTGTACCTCGGCCGGCGCCCGGCCGTGCACCTGCAGCACCTCGGCGTCCACCCCGGCCAGCTCCCCGGCGACCCGCCCGATCTCCCCGACACCGGGCAGGAAGCACAGCACATCGCCGGTCCGCTCGCGCAGCGCCCGCCGCACCACGCCCGCCACATGCGTCAGCAGCGCCGGATCGACCCGCAGGCCGTGCGCCGGCCGCACCGGCCGCTCCGGGGGCGCCCACACCGTCTCCACCGGATGCGACACGCCCGCCGCCTCCACCACCGGTGCCGGCCCCGCCGCCCCGCCCAGCAGCCCGGCCCACCCCTCGGCGTCCGTCGTCGCCGAGGCGGCCACCAGCCGCAGCGCCGGGCGGAGCGTCTCCCGCACGTCCAGCAGGAACGCCGCCGAGGTGTCGGCGTCCAGATGCCGCTCATGGCACTCGTCCAGCACCACGACATCCACCCCGGCCAGCTCCGGATCGCGCTGCAGCCGCTGCAGCAGCACGCCGGTCGTCACCACCTCCACGGCCGTACGCGGCCCGGCCCGCCGCTCGCCGCGCACCGTGAACCCCACCCGGTCACCCACCTGCTCGCCCAGCAGCCAGGCCATCCGGCGCGCCGCGGCCCGGGCCGCGATCCGCCGCGGCTCGGCGACCAGCACCCGCCGGCGCGGCCCGTCGCCGGTCAGCCCGGCCAGGTCCAGCGGCACCAGCGTCGTCTTGCCGGTGCCCGGCGGGGCGCACAGCACCGCGCTGCCGGCCCCGTCGAGGGCGGCGCGCAGCGCGGGCAGGGCGGTCCGTACGGGCAGCTGGGCGAGGGCGTCACGGGCGATCACAACCTCCAGTCTGCCGCCCGCCACCGACAACGCCGCCGGCCGCCGGCGACGCCGCACCGCCTCGGCCGCCGGCAGGGGCCGCTACGCCTCCGCCTCGCACACGAAGATCGCCGTGCCCGGGATCAGATGCCCGCGCAGCGGGGACCAGCCGCCCCACTCCTGGGTGTTCCACTCCGGCCATTCCGGCTCGACGAGGTCCAGCAGCCGGAACCCGGCCGCGACCACGTCCCGCACCCGGTCGCCCAGCGTCCGGTGGTGCTCCACGTACACCGCCCGCCCGGTCCCGTCCTGCTCGACGTACGGGGTGCGGTCGAAGTAGGAGGACGCCACCGACAGCCCCTCGGGCCCCGGCTCGTCCGGGAAGGCCCAGCGGAGCGGGTGGGTGACGGAGAAGACGAACCGGCCGCCCGGCCGCAGTACCCGGCGCACCTCGCGCAGCACCCGTACGGGATCGGCGACGAACGGCAGCGCCCCGTATGCCGAGCAGGCGAGATCGAAACTGCCGTCGCGGAAGGGGAGCGCCCCGGCGTCCGCCTCCACCAGATCCGTGGCGGCGCCCGGCGTCGCGTCGGCGATCCGCAGCGCGTGCTGGAGCTGCCGGTGCGAGATGTCCAGCGCCACCGGGAGCGCGCCCTGGGCCGCCAGCCAGCGGGAGCACTGCGCCGCGCCGGCGCCGATCTCCAGGATCCGCCGCCCCTTCAGCTCGGCGGCCGGCCCGAGCAGCGCGGCCTCCGCCTCGTCCAGCCCCTCAGGTCCCCACACGAACCGGTCGTCCCCCAGGAACGCGCCGTGCTCACTCTGGTACTCGTCGGCGTTACGGTCCCACCAGCCCCGATTGGCGCGGCTGCTCTCGGTGGCCGAGGCGTCACGGCGGGTCGCCTCCGGCTCGTGGTCTTGGTTCATCGCGCCCGTCGTCGTAGTCTTCGCTCTGCTTGTTGCTGCAGGGACTGTGAGGCCGCTCGGCCTCGCGGAACATCGCGTGTGCCGGTTTTGGGGCGCTCTGCCCCGGGTGTGCGCGTTCGCGCATTGACCGTGTCCGGCTGCCCCCGTATGCTACAAGTTGCGCTGCGGGCTTGCGCGCCTCAGACGGAGCAGGCCGCGCTCGCATCTGTATGCACCCCTCGGTTTTGAGGCGTTTCGGGCGGCTCCGATGCTTCGGCATCCATGAGCCTCCATGAGAAAGCGTCTCTGACACTGTCCGGCTTATGCAGAGGCGATACGGGCTCTCGGCGTAGCAGTACCTACGACTTCAATGTCCGTACCGGAGCCCTTTCCCACATGACGAGCAGCACCGAGACCACCGCCACCACCCCGCAGGTTGCGGTCAACGACATCGGTAACGAGGAAGCTTTCCTCGCCGCGATCGACGAGACGATCAAGTACTTCAACGACGGCGACATCGTCGACGGCGTCATCGTGAAGGTCGACCGGGACGAGGTCCTGCTCGACATTGGTTACAAGACCGAAGGCGTCATCCCGAGCCGCGAGCTCTCGATCAAGCACGACGTCGACCCCAACGAGGTCGTCGCCGTCGGTGACGAGATCGAGGCCCTCGTCCTCCAGAAGGAGGACAAGGAAGGCCGCCTGATCCTCTCGAAGAAGCGCGCCCAGTACGAGCGTGCCTGGGGCACCATCGAGAAGATCAAGGAAGAGGACGGCATCGTCACCGGTACCGTCATCGAGGTCGTCAAGGGTGGTCTCATCCTCGACATCGGCCTCCGTGGCTTCCTCCCGGCCTCCCTGGTCGAGATGCGCCGCGTCCGCGACCTGCAGCCCTACGTGGGCAAGGAGCTCGAGGCCAAGATCATCGAGCTGGACAAGAACCGCAACAACGTGGTCCTGTCCCGCCGTGCCTGGCTGGAGCAGACCCAGAGCGAGGTCCGCCAGACCTTCCTCACCACCCTCCAGAAGGGTCAGGTGCGCTCCGGCGTCGTCTCCTCCATCGTCAACTTCGGTGCCTTCGTGGACCTGGGTGGCGTCGACGGTCTCGTCCACGTCTCCGAGCTGTCCTGGAAGCACATCGACCACCCGTCCGAGGTCGTCGAGGTCGGCCAGGAGGTCACGGTCGAGGTCCTGGACGTCGACATGGACCGCGAGCGCGTCTCCCTGTCGCTCAAGGCGACCCAGGAAGACCCGTGGCAGCAGTTCGCCCGGACCCACCAGATCGGTCAGGTCGTCCCGGGTAAGGTCACCAAGCTCGTTCCGTTCGGTGCGTTCGTGCGCGTCGACGAGGGCATCGAGGGCCTGGTCCACATCTCCGAGCTGGCCGAGCGCCACGTCGAGATCCCGGAGCAGGTCGTCCAGGTCAACGACGAGATCTTCGTCAAGGTCATCGACATCGACCTCGAGCGCCGTCGCATCAGCCTCTCGCTGAAGCAGGCCAACGAGTCCTTCGGTGCCGACCCGACGGCGGTCGAGTTCGACCCGACCCTGTACGGCATGGCCGCGTCCTACGACGACCAGGGCAACTACATCTACCCCGAGGGCTTCGACCCGGAGACCAACGACTGGCTGGAGGGCTACGAGGCCCAGCGCGAGGCGTGGGAGCAGCAGTACGCCGAGGCGCAGCAGCGCTTCGAGCAGCACCAGGCCCAGGTCATCAAGTCCCGCGAGGCCGACGAGCAGGCTGCGGCCGAGGGCGCTGCGGCGCCGGCGGCGCAGGGTGGCGGCCAGGCCGGCGGCGGCAACGCCGGTGGCGGCTCGTACTCCTCGGAGTCGGCGGACAACGCCGGCGCCCTGGCGTCGGACGAGGCGCTCGCCGCCCTCCGCGAGAAGCTGGCCGGCGGCCAGAGCTGAGCTCGCGCCGGTAGGCAGTAGCTGATCGACGAAGGCCCGTTCCCCTCGGGGAGCGGGCCTTCGCCGTGCCGTCGAGTTGTCGGGCCGTCGAGCCGTCGGGCCATTGGCGGGCGTCGTGTTTGTCGCCGTGCCGCCGTGCCGCCGTGGCCGTGGTCCTCGCGGTCGTGTGGTGCGGCAGCCGGGGTGCGCTCCGGTCGGGTCAGCGGGTCGGGTCAGCCAGGCGGGTCAGCCCACGGGGACGCCCGGATTGGCGGCGCCGCGGCCGCCGGTGACGGTGATGTCCCCCGCGATGGTCACCGGACAAACGGAGGCGCCGTCGAAGCCGTTGCCGCTGATCTTCGCGCCGGTGGTGCCGTCCTTGATGTCGACGTTCTCGCCGCCGACACCGGGGGCCGAAGGTGTTGTCGAGGATCTGCATGTTGTCGCCGTTGTCGCCGTTGTCGTCGGTGCTGCCCGCACTGCCGACGCAGACGCGCCGCCCATCCCGCTGCCGTACTTGCAGTAAAGCCCGTAGCCGCCGCCCGCGGTGAGCGCGGCCCGGGGTGAACCGGTCAGCGTGATGCGGGAGAGGGAGGTGCCGGTAGCGGTGGCTGTGAAGTTGCCGCTGTAGGTGCCGTCGGCCAGCTGGGCGGTGTCCCCGTTGCCGTGGGGCGGCCAGCGGGATCAACGAGACGGTGCTCAGCAGCGGCACAGTGCCGGTACCGCCGGGGACACGGACCCGTGCGCCGCTCGGGCTCCGGAGCGATGGCAGGCTCCTCAGGGGCGGGCTGGAGCGCATCCCACCGGGTATCGGCTACGAAGAGGATGGTGGCTCAACTCGCCCTGATGGTGGCTCAACTCGTCCTCGGGGGAGCTGGGTTGAGGCAACATTCATGAATGGGGAGAGGGGGAGGTGGGGCTCGCCCGGACCAGGGCACGGCAGGAGTACGGGCGGCCGCGGAACGGTGGGGTCCGCCGGTGGCGGGAACTGTCCGGTACGGGACCGGGTCATATCCACGGTCGGGAATGCCGACGGCCGACCGCACGTTGCCGTTCATGAGAACGAGGAGGAGCGGTCACTGTGTTGGATCCCCAGGGTTTGTACGAATGGGAGCCGAGCGGGCTCGCGGAGGTCGAGGCGCTGGCCTCGCGGGACTCGGCCGGACTGGTGCTGCTGTACCACTTCGACGGGTACATCGACGCCGGTGAGACGGGCGACCAGATCGTCCGGCGGCTGCTGGACGGCTTGCCGCACCGGGTCGTGGCCCGCTTCGACCACGACCGCCTCATCGACTACCGCGCCCGCCGCCCGCTGCTCACCTTCGAGCGCAACCGCTGGACCGCCTACGAGACGCCGAGCATCGAGCTGAAGCTGGTGCGCGACACCACCGATGCGCCGTTCCTGCTGCTGTCCGGCCCGGAGCCGGACGTCGAGTGGGAGCGCTTCGCGGCCGCCGTGAAGGAGATCGTCGAGCGGCTCGGGGTGCGTCTCTCGGTCAACTTCCACGGCATCCCCATGGGCGTCCCGCACACCCGCCCGGTCGGCATCACCCCGCACGGCAACCGCACCGACCTGATGCCCGGGCACGCCAGCTTCTTCGACGAGGCCCAGGTCCCGGGAAGCGCGGAGGCGCTGATCGAATACCGCCTGGCGGAGGCGGGGCACGACGTGCTCGGCGTGGCGGCGCACGTGCCGCACTACATCGCCCGCTCCGCGTATCCGGACGCCGCGCTGACGGTCCTGGAGGCCGTGACGGCGGCGACCGGCCTGGTGCTGCCGGGCCCGGCGCATGCACTGCGTACGGAGGCGCTGCGCACCCAGGAGGAGATCGAGCGGCAGATCTCCGAGGGCGACGAGGAACTGGTCGCGCTGGTCAGCGGGCTGGAGCACCAGTACGACGCGGTGGCCGGTGCCGAGACCCGGGGCAACCTGGTGGCCGAACCGGTGGAGCTCCCCTCGGCCGACGAGATCGGGCGGGAATTCGAGCGCTTCCTGGCGGAACGGGAGGGCGACGGCGGGCTCGCCTGACGCGGCGCTGCCCCCCGCTCCCTCCCCGTCTCCGGGGCCTCTCGCGGCCGGCTTCGGGCCCTTTCCCGGATGTCGCTTCCCCCGCAGCGTCGCGCGCCGGGCACCGTATAGCGTGGGCCCATGGTGAAGGTGGGGCTGACCGGCGGTATCGGCGCGGGCAAGAGTGAGGTTTCACGACTGCTGGCGTCGTACGGCGCGGTCATCGTGGACGCGGACAAGATCGCACGCGAGGTCGTCGAGCCGGGCACGCCCGGACTCGCGGCGGTGGTCGAGGAGTTCGGGGAGGACGTCCTCGCACCGGACGGCACGCTGGACCGCCCCAAGCTGGGCGGCATCGTGTTCGCCGACCCCGGGAAACTCAAGGCGCTCAATGCGATCGTGCACCCCCTGGTGGGTGCGCGGTCGGCGGAACTCGAGGCATCGGCAGGCCCGGACGCGGTGGTCGTGCACGACGTACCCCTCCTCACGGAGAACGGCCTGGCGCCGCTCTACGACCTGGTGGTCGTGATCGACGCCGCCCCCGAAACCCAGCTGGACCGGCTGGTACGGCTGCGCGGCATGGCGGAGGACGAGGCGAAGTCCCGGATGGCCGCCCAGGCCACCCGCGAACAACGGCTGGCGATCGCCGACCTGGTCATCGACAACGACGGCCCCCTGGAAGCCCTGGAACCCCAGGTCCGCAAGGTGTGGGAACGCCTCCGCAACGGTTGAGGCGGCCGAGGGGCGGCCGCCGGGTGGACGAGGTGACGGGTGCCGGGCCCGCTGAGTGGCGGGCTCGAGCCCGCAGGGGAATGTGTGCCCGGGCCGGCTGAGGCGATGGCGTCGGACCAGCAGAGGGAAGCGGTTCCGGGCCGGCTGAGGGCAGCTCCCGGCCCGGCGGGGGAGTGGCTGCCGGGCTCGAACGGCCGGGCGATACCCTCGCCGCCATGACTGCTGCTTCCGATCTTGACGCCCAGATCCCGGCCGGCGAGCCCGCGGCCGGGCCGGTGACCGATCCCGCCTCCTCTCCTTCCACTGCCGAATCGGCGCCTCCCTCCTTCGTCGTGAACATCCCCGGCTTCGCGGACGCCGACCTGGAGCCGGAGCCGCTGGACCCCGCGCAGATCGTCTCCGGTGCGCCCGAGGTGACGGGGAAGGTGCTGTGGGAGTCCGCCGACGGCCGGCAGATCCGCGGTATCTGGCAGATCACGCCGGGTGTGGTGACCGACACCGAGGCCAATGAACTGTTCGTCGTCGTCAGCGGACGCGCCACCATCGAGGTCGAAGGCGGCTCGGTCCTCGAGGTGGGCCCCGGCGACGCCTGCATCCTCCGCGAGGGCGACCGCACCCGCTGGACCGTCCACGAGACGCTCCGCAAGGCGTACCACATCAGCCTCTAGCGACCCTCGGGCGACATGGACCATGGGGGAGGACGGTGGTCCGGCCGCGCGTCCCTGAGGGCTGCCTCGGCCTCCGCCGGATCCGGGGAATGCCATGACCGACAGGGTTGTTGTGGCCCCAGGTAACGCCGTACGGTCCCTGGCGGACGCATGCCTGCGCCGACAGCGACGCCGGTGGAGAGGAGTAGGTCGTGCCCGAGAGCAGCCCCGAGACACATGTCATCGACTTCCGTGCTGCGGAGCAGCTGCTGGCCGCCCGCGACCCCCGCGGCGCGATCCGGTTGCTGGACTCGGTCATCAGCGCGCATCCGGAGAACACCGCGGCTCGCCTGCTGCGCGCCCGTGCCTTTTTCCTCGCCGCTCAACTACGGCCGGCGGAGCTCGAGTTCCAGATCGTGCTGGAGCGTGAGCCCGACAACGCCTTCGCGCACTTCGCGCTCGCCCGCACCCTGGAGCGCGCCGCCCGCCCTGACGAGGCGCTCCGCCACTTCCGGCTGGCGGCGGCCCTCGACCCCCGCCCGGAGTTCATCCAGGCGGCCCGCTTCGCCCCGGACGCCACCGGCAACGGTGACCGGGCTCCGAAGGACGCCCCCGACTGGCCGGACGGCGAGGACACAGGACCGCAGTAGGTAGGGATAGCCACCGCGTAGGCAGGACGGCCGGCCGCCGCGTCACGGCCGGCCGCCGCGTCACGTCCAGTCGCCGAGTCACGGCCTTCTGCCGCGGCGGCGGTCCCGGTCGTTGCGTATGCCGAAGACATCGTTCCGGCCGTGGTCGGGCTCGTACGGTGGTACGTCCTTGCCCGGTTGGTAGTGCGGTCCCTGGCGGATGTGGCGAATGACCATGATCAGGTCCGCGGCTGCCACCATGGCGAGTGCGGCACACGCGGCCGCCCATTCCGGCCGCCCGAAGTCGGCGAAGGCCACGGCCCCGGCGACGGCCCACAGCAGTCCCCACAGCGCCAGTCCGCAGCGTATTTTCAGCGGGCTGCGCGCCTGTAGGGGCTCATTTCCCGTACGCATCGGCCTCATCTCCCACTTCACCTTCCAGGATCCTCCCGATCCGTGACTCAGTCACTGGTCCTCCGCTCCTTGACAGGTCTTCGTCTTCCTTCGTCGTCTTGTCCGCGGGGCAAGGCGGGAGGCGGGGATCGCCGGCTGGGTGGCCGTTGATCCAGGACAGTCCGCCGATGTCGAGCTGCGAGCGGGCGCGGGTCACGGCCACGTACGCCAGGCGCGCCTCGTCGACCTCGATGGGTCCGGGGAGCGGCTGCCCGGTGTCGTCGCACTCGTCGAGGTCATCGGGGCCCGTGAAGTCGTCCGCGATGCGTACGCTCGGCCACTCGCGGCCCTTGGCCCGATGGGCCGTGGACACCGTCACCTCGGCGGAGTCCTCGGGGGAGAGCCGGTCCAGGGCCTGGAGTACGGCGTCCGTGCCGTGCTCGTCGACGAGTTCCACCAGCGGCAGGAGGTCCCGTCCGGCCGGATCGAACTCCGCGTACTCGCGCAGCTCGGCCCAGGTCTCGAAGAGCATCAGCTCCGGATGGCCGGTCCGGCGTCCGGCTTCGAGGTCGTGCACGGCACGCGCCAGGGCGCTCAGGGTCTCGCCGCCGCCCGCGAGGGCGACCCGGCGGTCCACCTCCAGCTGCCGTATCACCTCCACCATCGCCCCCACGTTGGTCCGGCACAGAATGGCCTCGGGGGAGCGGACCGGGCACAGCTCCGTCTTCGTGTCCGGGGAGCCTCGGAGCCGGGTCGGCGCGTCGACGATCGCGAGCCAGCGGTTGGCCTCGGCCGCCAGCGCCGGTCCGAAGCGGAAGGAGTGGGAGAGGGTGAGCTGAATGCCGTCGAAGCCGGTCATCACGTCGCGGGCGCCGCGCCAGCCGTAGATGGCCTGGGCGGAGTCCCCGACCAGCACCAGCTGGGCGTGGTCGCGCTGTGCGGTGAAGACCTGCTCGACCACGGGGTTGGTGTCCTGGGCCTCGTCCAGCAGCAGGAAGTCGGCCGGGATGACGGGCTCGGTCAGGGCCCACATCTTCAGGTAGTGGTCGTGCTCGAAGCGGACCACGCCGTGGTCGGGGCGCTGCAGGTCGGCCCAGGCCTTGCGGGCGTACGGCAGGACGGCCTCGGCGAGGTAGGCGTGCAGCGGCGGGGATTCGGCGCCGCGCAGGGGCGGGACGTGCCGGGCACGGATCTCGCGGTCGGCCGAGTGGCAGAAGCGGGTGACGGTGCGCAGGGCTGTATAGGAGAGTGCCTTGTGCGTGACCCTGCGCGTACCGATGCGTAAGGACATGCCGTCCTCGATGCCCAGGGCTGCGCCGGTGCGCCAGCCCGCTTGCCGTGGGGCGTTCATCCGGGACCGATAGCGCCTGCCCACGGCGGTGTAGGCGAGGGCATGGGCGGTCCCGCAGGCGACCTCGGCCGGGAAGGTCCGGGCGGCGTGCCGGGCAACGGCTCTGTCGAACGCGATATAGCGGCCGAGCCGGCCCTGGCGTCGCGCGGAGTGCGCGAGCATCGCCGGCGTCGTCGTCTTGCCGGTGCCGGCACCGGCCTGGATCACGAGGTGGGTGCCGGTCGGAAAGACCTCGGCGGCGGCGCGCTGTTCGGGAGTCGGGGTGTGCATCGGGCTGCCTTTCGGTGTGAGGTGGGGGCGGAGACGGGAGGTCCCCGCCCGCCGATCGACATCGCTCGATCACTGAGAGTGACGATGTAACTGACTGTAGCCGATTTCGGCGGATCCGCGACGAATTTTTTTCTGCCTGTGGATAACTCAGCCGCCCGGCGCCTGCCACCCGCCGCCGGCCGGCGGCGTTGTCAGTGCCGTCTGCTTTCATCGGGAGACGGCAGGAGCCGGAGGATTCGGACGTCAGGAGAGGGCATGAGCGAGCGGTGGGATGACGGCGGGTATGCCGCCGCGGCCTGCTGTGCCGCGGTCTTCGTGCCCGCGCAGCCGCCCCGCGCCGGACGGATCGCGCTCTGGCGCCCCGACGGCGGGGCGCTCCCCGAGCCCGGCACCGGTGCACGCGACGACGGCGCGCAGCAGACGGGCGCGGAGGTGACGCAGCTGACCGTGGCCCGCCGTCATGGCAGCGGCGCCCGGGCGCGCACGGTTCCGGCCGTGCTGCTGCCGCTGGCCGAGGCCGTCCCCCTGCTCGTCCGCGCCCGGCACGATCCGGCCGCCGACCCCGCCGTCGCCTGTTGGGGGGCCGCCACCCTGCACGCGCTGCATCTCGCCGCGCGCGGGCGGCTGCTGCCCGGGCTGACGCCCGAGGGCACCGACGCCTGGCGGGCCGGCCCGCTCGACCCGGACGACATCGCGCACCTCCGGGCGATCGCCGCCGCCATGCCGGCCGAGGCCTACGCCGTCCCCCTCCCCGGCAGCCGCCCGCTGCAACTGCACGACCCCGCAGACCTGGTGCGGCGCTATGTGGACGCCGTGGTGGACGCGCTGCCCCGTACCCCGGCCGCCGAGCTGGTGGCCGGCGCTCCGTTCGCCGCGTACACACCGCAGCGCCTCCCCGGTGCGCGCGACTGGGCCGCCGAGGTCGCGGCCGGCGTCGATGCGGGGGTGCGGCTGTCCCTGCGCCTCGATCTCGCGCCGGACCGGCTCTTCGACGTCACGGGTGACGGCGAAGAGGACGGCGAGGGGAGCGCGGCGGTGGTGCTGCAGGTGCAGAGCCTCACGGACCCGACGCTGATCGCCGACGCCCGGCAGTTGTGGGACGGCGCGGGCCCCGACCACTTCGGTCCGCGCTCCCGCGTCGACACCTTGCTCGCGCTGCGCCGTGCCGCCCGGGTCTGGGCCCCGCTGACCCGCCTCCTGGAGCGGCCGGTCCCCGATGTCCTCCCCCTGGGGGAGGACGAGTTGTACGAGCTGCTGGGGGATGCCGCGCCCCGGCTCGGCGCCGCGGGCGTCGCCGTCCACTGGCCCCGGGAACTGGCCCGCGGGCTGACCGCGGCCGCGGTGCTGCGCCCGGCGCCGGGCTCCGCCGCGGACGGCTTCGGGTTCTTCGACACCGGCCAACTGCTGCAATTCCGCTGGCAGCTGGCGATGGACGAACTCCCGCTGACCGAGGCCGAAATGGACGAACTCGCCGAGGCGCACCGCCCCGTCGTCCGGCTGCGCGACCAGTGGGTCCTGGTGGACCCCGGGCTCGTGCGCAAGGCCCGCAAGCGGGAACTGGGCTATCTGGAGCCGGCCGACGCCCTCGCCGCGACGCTCAACGGCACCGCCGAGGTGGACGGGGAGCAGGTCGAGGTGGTGCCGCTGGGGGCACTCGCCGCGCTGCGCGGCCGCCTCACCTCCGAAGCGCGCCTGCTGCCCCAGCCGTCCGGACTGCGCGCGACCCTGCGCGACTACCAACTACGGGGCATGGCCTGGCTCGACACCATGACCTCCCTCGGCCTCGGCGGCTGCCTGGCCGACGACATGGGCCTGGGCAAGACCATCACCGTCATCGCCCTCCATCTGCACCGGAGCCCCACCGACCCGGTCCTGGTGGTCTGCCCGGCCTCCCTCCTCGGCAACTGGCAGCGCGAGATCGAGCGCTTCGCCCCCGGCACGCCCGTACGGCGCTTCCACGGCACCGGCCGCAGCCTGGACGGCCTGACGGGCGGCTTCGTGCTGACGACGTACGGCACGATGCGCAGCAGCGCCGCCGAACTGGCCGCCCGGCGCTGGGCCTGGGTCGTCGCCGATGAGGCGCAGCACGTGAAGAATCCCCGCTCGTCCACGGCCAAGGCGCTGCGCGACATCAAGGCGCCGGCCCGGATCGCCCTCACGGGCACCCCGGTCGAGAACAACCTCTCCGAGCTGTGGGCGCTCCTCGACTGGACCACGCCCGGCCTGCTCGGACGGCTGAAGACGTTCCGGGCCCTGCACGCCCGCGAGGTCGAGGGCGGTCAGGACCCGGAGGCCGCCGAGCGACTGGCCAGGCTGGTGCGCCCGTTCGTCCTGCGCCGCAAGAAGTCCGACCCGGGGATCGCCCCCGAGCTCCCGCCCAAGACGGAGACGGACCACCCGGTCGCCCTCGGACGCGAACAGGCCGCCCTGTACCAGGCCGTGGTCCGCGAGACCCTCGCCCGGATCGAGACCGCCGAGGGCATCGCCCGCCGCGGCCTGGTCATGAAGCTGCTCACGGCCCTCAAGCAGATCTGCAACCACCCCGCGCAGTACCTCAAGGAGACCGCCCCGGGCCTGGCCGCCCGCTCCGGGAAGCTCGAACTCCTCGACGAGCTCCTGGAGACGATCCTCGCCGAGGGCGGCTCCACCCTGGTCTTCACCCAGTACGTGAGCATGGCCCGGCTCCTCGAACGCCATCTGGCCGCCCGCGGCATCCCCGCCCAGCTGCTGCACGGCGGAACGCCCGTCGCCGAACGGGAGAAGATGGTCGACCGGTTCCAGTCGGGGCACGCCCCGGTCTTCCTGCTGTCCTTGAAGGCGGCGGGCACCGGCCTCAACCTGACCCGCGCCGGACATGTGATCCACTACGACCGCTGGTGGAATCCGGCGGTGGAGGAGCAGGCCACCGACCGCGCCTACCGCATCGGCCAGACCCAGCCGGTGCAGGTCCACCGCCTGATCACCGAAGGCACCGTCGAGGACAACATCGCCCAACTCCTCGCCGCCAAAAGGGCGCTCGCCGACGCCGTGCTCTCGGGAGGGGAGACCGCGCTCACCGAACTCTCCGACGCCGAGCTGGCCGATCTCGTCTCCCTGAGGAGGGCCGCATGATCCCCCGCCGCCCCTCGGGGCGCGCCGCCGCCGCGGACCGGCTGGCCCGCGCCGACCGTACACGCACCTTCCCGCCCCTGCCGCCCCGGCCCGGCGCCCGGGGCCTGTTCGCCGAGTCCTGGTGGGGCAGCGCCTGGCTGGACGCACTGGAGACCACCGCGCTCGACAGCGCCCGGCTCGCCCGCGGCCGGACCTACGCCCGCGACGGCCACGTCGACACCATCAACGTCACCCCGGGCCGCATCCTCGCCACCGTACGGGGCAGCAGGCCCCGCCCCTACAGCGCCGAGATCCGCCTGCGCACCCTCAGCGACCACGAATGGGACGGCCTCCTGGACGCCGTCGCCGCGGAACCGGACCAACTCGCCGCCCTGCTGGCCAAAAAGCTCCCGCGGACCCTGGCCGAGGGCGAAGTGCGTCTCCTACCCGGGCCGGGCGACCTCGTCCCCCGCTGCTCGTGCCCCGACCACGGCAGGCCCTGCAAACACGCCGCCGCCCTCTGCTTCCAGGTCGCCAGGCTCCTGGACGCCGACCCGTTCGTGCTGCTGCTGATGCGCGGCCGCGGCGAGCGCGAACTCCTCGACGCGCTCGCCCGCCGTAACACCGCCCTCACCGCCGGGGAGGCGCGCACCCGGACACCGGACGGTACGGCACCGCCCACCAGGAGGAGTGAGGCCGCGGACCCGGCGCCGCCCGGGTCCACCGGAGCCGCTCCCGAAGCCCCGGACGCACCCGCGCCGGGGTCGCCCGCGCCGCGCCCCGTCCTCGCCCGCGCCGCCCTCGCCGACCGCCACCGCCCGGCCCTTCCGCCGCCCCTGCCCGCCCCGCCGCAGCCCGGCCGGCCGCACGCCCTCCCCGAGGGCGAAGGCCTGCCTTTCGACCCCGCCACCCTCGAACTGCTCGCCGCCGACGCCGCGGCCCGCGCCCACGCCTGCCTCACCACCGCTGCTGACCCCGGCGGACGGCCGGCCCCCAGCGGCCCGTTCCCGGACCTCCCGCCCTGGGAGGACGCCGTACGCCTCGCCGCCACGGCCCACCCCACCGCCGGACTGACCTCCGCCACCCGCACCCTCTACCGCGATCTCGCCGCGGCGACCGGACGGACGCCGACGGACGTGGCCCGCTCCGTCGCCGCCTGGCGCCAGGGCGGACCCGAAGGACTCGCCCTCCTCCACGCCACCTGGAACCCCCCGGCCGGCGACTTCGACCGGGCCCGCAGCGCCCTCCGCGCCGCGGACCTCCCGGCCCTCCGCCCGCGCCACAACCACCTCACCGACCCGGCGCGCGGCCTCCAGCTCCGCTTCGGCCACGACCACCGCTGGTACCCGTACGAATCCGAACCGGACGCCGAGGACTGGTGGCCCGCCGGCCCCGCCGACCCCGACCCCGTAGGCGCCCTCACCACCCTGCTCGCACGATGACTAACCTCAACGCCGTGGAAGGTCTCGACACACTCACCCGCTCCCTCGCCCGCCGCACCCCGGAGCAGCTCGCCGCACTCCTCACCCGCCACGCCGAGCCGCTCGCCCGCCGCCCCGCCCCCACCGAACTCCGCGGCCTGGCAACCGCCTTGTGGTCCTACGAAACCCTCCACCACCTGGTGCTGCACCTCGACCACCCCCGGCTCCGGATACTCGCCACCACCGCCCGGCTCAGCCAGGAACGCACCGGACGGACCGCCCCCGCGCCCGGCGCCGACTACCAGTCCCTCATGGCGCACCGGCTCTCCTTCGCCCACCTGGCCGGCGAACCGGTCCCGCCCCAGGACGTGTTCACCGCGCTCGGCGCCGACCGGCCCGGACCGGCGCGTTCCGCCGCCGAGGCGGCCCTGCGTGCCCTCTACGACGACGGCCTCGCCGCCCCCACCGAAGACGGCGCCGTCGTCGTCCCGCCGCGCCTCCCCCAGCTCCTCGGCACCGACGACCTCGGCCCGTTCCGCCCCGACGCCCCACGGCTCGCCCCGGACCCGAGCGCCGACCCCGGCATGCCCGCCGCACCGGTCCCGGCGACCTCGCCGTACGACGAGTCCCGGGCCGCCGCGGCCGCCTTCGCCGCCACTCTGGAGCGCCTGCTGGCTTCCCTGGCCACGCAGCCCGCCGCCCTCCGCAAGTCCGGCGGGCTGGCCGTACGGGAGATCAAACGGCTGGCCAAGGCCGCCGGCGCCACCGAACCGCACGTCCGCCTGCTCCTCGACCTCGCCCTGGCCGCCGAGCTGATCGCCCTCACCCGCACCCCCTCGGGCATCACCGCGCTCCCCACCGGCGCCTACGACGACTGGTTGGCCCGCCCGCCCGGCGCCCGCCTCGCCCCCGTCCTCGCCGCCTGGTCAGCCCTGTGGGCCGTCCCCACCCACACGCCGTTCGGGGAGACCCCGACCGCCCTCGTCCGCGGCGGCGACCGGCACGCCCCCGCCCTCCGGCACGCCCTCCTCGCCGCCCTGGACACCGTTCCGTCCGGCGCCGGAGCGCCCCTGCCGCCCCTGCCGGCCACGGACGCACCGGAGCAACGGGAGCCTGTCGACGGCCCGTTGGCGGACCTCCTCCGGGCCGCGGACTGGTACCGCCCGCTCGCCGTCACCCGCCAGCCGATGGCCGAGGAACGCGCCGCCCACACCCTTCACGAAGCGGCCTACCTGGGCCTCGTCGCGCACGGCACCCTCACCCCCCTCGGGCGGGCCCTGCTCAACGGCCCGGACGCCCTCGCCGAGCCGCTCGGCGACCTGCTGCCGCCACCGCTCGAACAGGCCCACTTCCAGGCCGACCTGACCGCCGTCGTCCCCGGCCGGCCGTCCGCCGCACTCGCCGGACTGCTCGCCTCCGCCGCCGACCGGGAGTCCGAGGAACACGCCGTGACCTGGCGGTTCACCCCCGCGTCGGTCCGCCGCGCGCTGGACACCGGGCACTCCGCCGACACCCTCCTGACCGAGCTCACCGGGGCGTCGGCTACCGGCGCCCTGCCGCAGCCGCTCCACTACCTCGTACGGGACGCCGCCCGCGCCCACGGGCGGATGCGGGTGCTGCCCGCCGCCTGCTGCATCCGCTCCGACGACGAAACCCTCGTCAGGGAACTCGCCGGTCACCGCGGACTGCGCGACCTCGCCCTGCGCGTCATCGCCCCGACCGTCCTGGTCAGCGGCCGCCCGCCGAGCGCCACCCTGGACGCGCTGCGCGCCGCGGGCTATGCGCCGGCCCTGGAATCCGACACCGGCACGACCACCGTCGAACGCCTTCCCTCGCACCGCAGCCAGGCCCCCGCCCCGGCCCGCGACCCACACGCCCCGCTCCACCTCGCCCGGCGCCTCCTGGGCCGGGAACAGCCCCAGGAGGAACCCTTGACCGGGCGCAACTGAACGGCGGAGCAAGCGGTCCTGACCGGCGGCGGACGGCGCCCGTCGCGCGGCCCGGGCGGCGGCTACTCGTACTCCGTGCCGCCCCTGCGCGTCAGATAGGCGGCGCCGACCACCTTGGCCACCGCCCGGCCGCCCAGCTCCGCGCTGTAGCGGTCCCGGAGCGGGCGGACGACCACACCCTCCCGGATGTGCGCCGCACGCCCGGACAGCGTCTCGCGGCCCTCGGCCAGCTCCATCACCGCGCGCGCCTCGTAGGGGCCGCGGTACAGCGTCGGCACCAACGGGAGCCGGCCGTCCAGCATCCCGGTCAGCTCCTCGGGGTCCAGCCACCGCAGGTGCCCGCCGGCCTCCACGGCGACGTCGAACACCGCGTAACCCGGCTCCCCACGCCGGCTGTCCGCGCCGTAGCCGAGGTCCTGGACACCGGCGCCGTAGACCTCGCCGTACACCCCGACCCGCGACGCCCCCAGCTCACCGGCGAGCTCCGCCGCCACCCGCGCGACGTCATGGCCGCGCACCGCCCGCCAATACACGTTCTTCGGGTCCTCCATCAATGCGAGCCGCTGCGCGCCCAGCCCCTTGGACGTCACCTGGAGCCGCCCGCCCTCGGCGTGGTATGTCACGCAGCAGGCCGTGCCGTGCACCTTCTCCGTGACCGCCACCGGCTCGCCGTCCGTGAACGCCGCCGGATAGCGCTTGAGGTTCTCGATGTCGATCCACGGCAGCAGTTCGGGCGCCGGCTCGACGTCCCCGCTCATCGAAACCGGAACCGGCGGAACCCACTTCACGATCCCCAGCTCCGCCGCGAAGTCGGAGCCGTCCGCCCGCGCCTTCGCCAGATCCACCCCGGCCAGTGCCGTCGGGCGGCAGACGATGCCCTGCGACAGCTCACCCCGCAGCCGGATCGCCTTGACCCGGTTGGCCGCCGAGCCGGCCAGCTTCCCCGTCAGCCCGAGCTCGGCCACCAACTCCATCGGCAGCACGGCCTGTTCCGGAATGTAGACCGCCAGATCGCCCGTGCGATAGGAGCCCTTGGCGACCACCGCGCGGTACAGGCCCACCTGGGCGAGCTCCAGGGCATCGGCGTTCGGATGCTCGTGGATGGTCAGTTCCTCGGCGGTGACGCGCAGCGTCGACATACCGCCCCCCGTTCCCGGCACTGCGTCGGACGGCGCCCGGTGCGCCGCCCCGTCCCACTGTGATCGACCCCGAGGACGCCGGGCGACCGAATTTCCCCCACGGGCCGGTACGCCCGGCCGGCGGCCGCGGGATCAGCCCTCGGCCGGTTTACGGCGTCCCGCCCCGCCGATGCGGCGCAGTGCCGTCGGCCGGAAACCGAGCGGGCGCCGGGCGGTGGGGACGGCCGAGACGGCGGACGGTGCGGCGGCCGCGGTCGGCGAGGCCTCGGGCGGGGCGCCGGACGCGGTCGGCTGGGCCGCGGGCGGGACGGGCAGCGGGGACGCCTCCCAGTCCGCGGTGCCGGTGACCGGACGGGTCCGGGCCGCGTCCCGCAGCATCGCGAGAGCGGCCGGGCCGCGCAGGAACGGTGCCGGACGCGGGCCGCCGGTGACGGCGTCGACGTAGGCGCGGCAGACGGTTGTCCGGCCGGCGGCGGGGGAGTGGCCGGGCACACCGATGGCCACGGACCAGAGCTCGTCGACGAGGCGCCCGATGGTGCGCTGGACCCTCCGGGCGAGCGCCGGATCGTCCATGCCGTACCGGGCCAGCGCCTCGCGCAGTGCGGTGGCGCCGTGGGCGGCGAGCGACAGGCCCTGGCCGAAATCGGGGCTGAGCGCGGCCACCGCGCCGCCGAGCGCGAGGAATCCCGAAGGCCAGGACGGCAGTTGTTCGAAACGCCGCCGTCGGTTGACCGTGTCGCGGGACAGCCGCACCTCGCTCAGCGGCTCGGCGCCGGCGATGAGGTCGCCGATGCGGGGATCTCCCGCGCGCCGGGCGAACGGCACGAACCGGCCGGCGTGCTGGGTCGGCCGGTCCTCGCCGGTGCCGGTGAGCGTGACCAGCCAGCGGCCGCCCTCGATCGGCACCAGCGTCGCGGTCCGCTCCGGGACGGCCCGCACCGGGCGGGTACGTCCGGCGGCGGCGCGGGCGGCGCCGGAAGGGCCGGGCGGCGGCACGGTGAGGCCCGAACGTGAGGTGAGCACCGGGAGGTTCTCGGCGCCCTCGGGAGCGCGGAAGATCCGGGTCGCCGAGACGATCGCGGAGTCCGCGCGGTCCTCGCCCACCCGCGGCAGTCCCAGGGCGGCGAGCCGCGCCCGGCTGGTGGAGTGGCGGCCGGTGGCGTCGACGACCAGGTCGGCGTCGAGCCGATACGTTTCACCGGTCGTGGTGTCACGGACCCGCACCCCGGTGACGTGCTCCGCGGTGCCGGTCAGCTCCTCCGCTTCGGTGCCGTCGATGACGGCGACCCCGGGGCGGGTGGGAACCTGCTGGCGGATGACCCGGTCGAGCAGATCGCGGGAACAGGCGATCAGATGCGGGGGACAGCGCCGGTCCAGCCGGCTCAGCGAAGCGCGGCCGGCCAGTTCCGCCGGCACCGGGACCCGGCGCGCGCCCTCCGCCAGCCAGCGCTCGACACCGCCGGGCACCAGGGCCTCGACCATCCGGGCGCCGTCCGAGGTGAGCAGATGGGCGTGCCGGGCGTGCGGCAGGTCGGTCGGCAGCGCCGGGGTCCGCGGCAGCCGCTCCCGCTCGACGACGATGACCTCGGCGTACTCGGACAGCGCCGCCGCGGCGAGCATGCCCGTGAAGCCGCCGCCGAGCACCACGGCGAGGTAGGGGTGGGTGAACTGCAGCCCGGTGCCGGGCGTACTGCTCGAGGCGTTCATGGGCAGTCCCGTTCTCGTCGGCGGCGCACGGTCCCCCGGCGGGGGCGGGACGCGTCCAGATAGAGCGGTGCCGCGTACGGCCGGGAGTGGCGGCGCGCGGCGGCGATGACGGCATCCGTGGCAGCCGCGACGGTGGCCGTCAGCGAGGGCGGCAAGGACGCGGATGCGGTCCGCAGCAGGCGGAGAGGTGCCGGTGGAAGTGGCAGTGCGCGTTGTGGGTCCCGGCAGGCCGGCGCGTACGCCGGCCTGCCGCCCCCCGATTTCCCCATCATGATTCCCCCTCAGGCCGTGCCCGCGCTGCCCTGCACGCGGCCATGCCCTCCGCCACCCGCCCGTATCACCGGGTGCGGTGGGTGAGCGGCGCTGCCTCGCGGAACGCGCTCGACCCCAGGGGACGCGGCCGTCACAAGTGGTCAACGGCGGACACAATTCGGGATCGTAGGCGTCGGCGATCACTTCCGGTAGCCGAGTTTGAGCGAGGGATGCGAGGCAGCCATCTCGGCCATACCGCTGGGTAGATCTGCAGCAAAACGGCGCAATGGGCGGAAAACGCTCCGGCCGTTTCTCGCGTCGCGAGAAAGCGGGCGGGAAAATCTCGCCGGGAGAAGGGCAGCGGCAGGCCGAACCTCTCATGGTTGGCGCGAAATGATCGGGTATCCGCCCGACAACGGTCGCCCCGCCTACCCTGTGCGGGCACCGCACTTGTGAACCTGAGGGAGAGTCGTGCGCGCGATTGTGATGCGAGAATTCGGCGGTCCGGACGTGCTGCGGCTGGAGGACGTGCCCGAGCCCGCACCCCGCGGCGGCCACTCGCTGGTCCAGGTGACCCTGGCCGGTGTCAACTACGCGGACGTGCACGTCCGGGGGGACTCCTACCTCGCCCCCGTGAAGCTGCCGTACGTACCCGGCAACGAGGTCGTGGGCACCGTGGACGGCGGCCGCCGGGTCGTCGGCCTGTGCCGCGGCGGGGGCTACGCGGAACAGGCCCTGCTGCACAGCCGCGTCACCTGGGACGTGCCCGACGCCATCAGCGACGAGCAGGCCGTCGCGCTGGCCCTCCAGGGCAACAGCGCCTGGCACCTGCTGTTCACCGTACTGCGGATCGCCAAGGGCGAGACCCTCGTCGTGCCGGCCGCGGCCGGCGGCCTCGGCTCGCTGGCCGTCCAGCTCGCCGCGCACGCCGGGGCCAGGGTCATCGGCCTCGCCGGCTCGGCCGAGAAGCGCGAACTGGCCGCGAAACTGGGCGCCGACGCCGTCATCGACTCGCACGCCGACGACCTGACGGAGCGCATCCTGGACGCCGCCGGCGGCCCCGTCGACGCCGCTCTGGAGATGACCGGCGGCACCACCTTCACCCGCACCCTCGCCGCCGTCGCACCGCGCGGCCGGCTCGCCGTCTACGGCTTCGCCGGCGGCGACCTGGCGAACGTGCCGACCCGGGACCTGATGGAGCGCTCCCTGACCGTCTCCGGCTTCTGGCTGCCGCAGCTCTACGCGGACCGTACGGCACTGCCGACGTCCATGCGGGCGCTGTTCGACGCCGTCGCCGACGGCACCCTCCAGCCGCTCACCGGCGCCGCCTACCCGCTCGGCGAGGCCGCCCGGGCGCACCACGACCTCGCCGCCCGCACACCGACCGGGAAGCTCGCCCTCGACGTCGCCCGATAATGCGGGTAACCCGGGGCCACGGGCGGGCAGAACGGCTCCGGGAGCACTCCCGGGCGCCGACTGCCGGAGGGTGCGGCCGCGGGTGACGGAGGCGTCGGCTTCCACCGGACACGCAGGGCGCCTTCGGGCGCGGAACACTGCCAGGGGAGAGAGCACACGATGGGCAACAGCACCGCAGCACCGGGTTCGCCGACCTCGGCCGACGCGTCGGCCTCCGCTTCGGGCACCGCCGTCACCACGCCGGGTCCCTCGGGGCGCAAGAACGGACGCCAGACCGCCAGGAGTGGGTCCTCGGCGGGCACCCGGGCGTCGGGATCCAGCCATGCCGAGCGGGTCTTCCTCGTCCAGACCGCCTTCGCCGAACTCGGCGGATCGGCCCACGGCCCCGGCGAGATAGCCGAGTTCACCGGCCTGGACGACTCCGTCGTCTACCGCATCCTGCAGTCCGGCATCTACCAGCGCATCTTCGAACGGGTCGACCGCGGCCTGTACCGGCTGCGCACCTCCGCCGCCCAGCTCGCCTTCACCGCGCTCGACCACCGCCTCGACGGCACGGTCACCCAGACCGTGCTGCAGGAACTGCGGACCGCCACCGACGGCGGGCTGGCGTTCCTCTACATGGTGGCGCCCTTCTCCGGCGCCCAACGGCAGTGCGTCGACATGGCCGTCGGCGACTCCGACCTGGCCGAACTCGGCATGACGCCGCGCGATGTGCTGTCCGTGACGCGCTCCCTGCGCACCGGCGCCTCGGGGCGGACGATCCTGGCCTACCTGCCGGAGGTGCTCCAGCAGCGGGTCCTGGCAGAGCCCGTGCCGGACCAGGCCGGACCGGGCGTCTACCGGGACAACGACGCGCTGGCGGCCTCCCTCGCGGAGGTCCGCGACCTCGGCTACGCACTCGGCTACGAGGAGTGCATGGCCGGATGGAACTCCTGCGCCGCGCCGATCATGTGGGACGGCTCCATCATGGGCGCGGTCCTTCTGCTCAAGCTCAAGTCCGTGATGCCGGTGGCCCCCGAGAACGTCATCGAGGCGACGAAGGAGGCGGCGGCCGAACTCAGCCGCTACGGCGCCGCCGGCCCGGACGCGGGCCAGGCCTGAACCACGGCGCGACGGAACCACACCCGACACCCGAGGGGGACCCATGGAAGCGGAGTTGGTGGCACTCGCCACGACAGGAGCGACCACGCTCGTGCAGCAGATGGCGACGGAGGGCTGGGCCACGGTCCGGCGCCGCATGGCGGCCTTCCTCGCCCGCCGCCGGGGCGCCGGGGACGCGGCCGCGCTGGAGGGCGAGCTGGACGACTCGCGCGCCGATCTCGTCGCCGCGCAGGAGGAGGGCGACCGGGACGGGGTGGCGGGCGTGACCGCGGCCTGGCGGCTGCGGCTGCGACGGCTGCTGAGCGAGGACCCGGCCGCCGCGGCCGAACTCCGCGCCCTGCTCGACGAGGTCGCGCCCGAGCAGGACCGCGGGACCGTGTGGGAGGTGCACAACACCATCAGCGGCGGCACCCAGCACGCCCCTGTCATCCAGGCCGGATTCGTCTCCGGCGCCCCCACCTTCCCCGCCCCGCCCGCCGGACCGCTCTCCGGCTGACGCCGTGCGCACCGCGCCCCGCCGCCCGGCACAATGGCGGGGTGCGGCTCGAAGCGATCACCTGGGAACGGCTCACCGACGCGCTCGCCGAGCGGATCCTCACCACGGAGGCCGAGGACGGCAGCCCCTGGCGGAGAGTGGCCCTCGACGGAGCGCCCGCCGCCGCACCCGGCGACCTGGCCGAACGGCTCGTCGAGGCGCTGCGGCTCCGTGGGCGGGCGGTGCACACGGCCGGCGCCTTCGGCTTCCTGCGCCCCGCCTCGCTGCGGCTCGAATACGGCCGGGAGGACCCCGACGCCTACCACGACGAGTGGTTCGACCGGCAGGCGCTGTGGCGCGAGGTCTTCCGGCCCCTCGACCCGGGCGGCACCGGTCGCGTCCTCCCGGACCTCTGGGACCCGGTGGCCGACCGGGCCACCCGCAGCGCCTACGTGACGCTGCCGCCCGGTGGCGTCCTGCTGCTGCACGGTCCCCTCCTGCTCGGTCACTGGTTCCCCTTCGATCTCACCGTCCACCTCACGCTGTCGCCGGCCGCACTCGCCCGCCGTACCCCGCCGCACGAGCACTGGACGCTGCCCGCCTTCGCGCGCTACGAGGCCGAGACCCGGCCCGAGGAGGCCGCGGACATCGTCGTACGGGCCGACGACCCGCGCCGGCCGGCCTGGAGCGGACCCGCCTGATCCGGCGGCCGCAGAACGGTCCGGCGGCCTCAGACCAGCTGCCGGATCTCGCCGCGGACGCGGTAGAACCCGCCCGCGGCCGCCGACAGGTCGTCGACGACATACCGCGCCCCGGGCTGGCGTATGTGCCGCGGGAACTGGACGTTCCAGGACGGCTCATAGCCCTCGGAGACCACATGGACCCGCAGCCGGCCGCCCTCCTGCACACACTCCACCACGATCCCCGAGGCGGCCGCGGACGCCACCGTCCGCACCGTGGCCGAGGGCGTGTACGTCGGCAGCGCGGCGGCCGACTTCACGTCCCGGGCCACCGGCACCGTGCCCGCCCGGGCGGCGGCGACCGCCGCCTCGCTCGCGTCCACGCACACCAGCGACCCGTCGGTGGTGACCATGTACAACTTCTCGTCCAGATACTGCATCGACAGCGCCGAGCCCCCGCCCGTGCCCAGCTTCCACAGGCGGGTGCCGTCGGCGGCGAAGCAGTACACCGAGGAGGCCGAGTCGCCGGCGAAGACGTAACGGCCGCCCGGTGCCGTCGCGCAGGAGTAGACGACCGTGTCGCAGGCGTACGTCGCCTCCAGCGCACCGGAGTCCTTCGCCAGCCGCTGGACCACCCGCCGGTCGGTACCGGCGTACACCGAGTCGTCCTCCTGCCAGCCGAACAGCACCGCCCCCTGGGTCGGCGTGTGCCACAACTCGCCGCTGCCGTCGGCCATATAGGCCGTCACACCGCGGCGGTGGCCGTGGTAGACCGCGCGCTCGTCCCGCCGCACCATCCAGGCGTGCTCGCCGGTGCTGCGCCGCGACCACTGGTACTCGTCCTCGTGGTCGATGACCGTCAGACCGCCGCTGCGGTCCGCGACGTTGAGGATGCCCTCGTGGATGTCCAGCCAGAAGATGTCGACGTCGGGGGCGATGCCGTAGGCGGCGAACGGGAGTTTCGAGGAGAGGTCGTAGACCGTGCCGTCGTCACAGCCGGCGTAGATCCAGAAGTCGTCCGCCACCAGGCACTTGACGCCGTCCGGGAGCCGGTAGTGCGCCAGCACCTCGCCGTCGTGGCCGAGGGCGTGCACATCGCCGTTCTGGTTGCCGACCCAGGCGCGGTCCTCGTCGATGTGGATGCCGAACGCCGCGGCGCCGGTGCGGAACCGCCACAGCACCGGCGCGACCGCGCGGGCCGTCGACGGCGCCGAGGACACCTGACGGCGCGTCACCGGGCGGGCGGTGCGCTGCCCCTGGACGGCCGGGGCATAGCCCTTGCGGACCTTCTCGCCGATCTTCTTCGCCGCCGCGGCCTGGGCCTTCTCCCGCGTCGGGAACGTCGAGGTCTGCCGCTGGCCGGCCGCGCCGATCCGGCCGTAGCGCACCGAGACGACCGTGTCCCGCACCGTCACCTCGTAGAACTTGTGGGCGCCGCCGCCCTCTTGGGACAGTTCCAGGTACGTCGTGGTCTCGGACATGATGCTCCCCTCCCGGGCGGCCCCGACGGCCGTCCCCCGCTGTGAAAAACCGTACGGCCGACCACTGACAACGGGCCGTGGAGCGCGGCTCGGGGCCGCTGAACGCCCTGCTCAGGGCGGCGGTTAGCGTAAGGGCGTGACCTCTTCCTTCACCGCATCAGACCCCTCCGGCGCGGCCGACGCGCTGCCCGGCAGCCAGGGGCCCACCGCAACCGTGGAAGCCCGGCCGGGCTCCGTCGGCACCGTCAGGATGACCTACGCGCCCGACCCGGACGGCGACCCGGACCCGGGCGAGATCGTCTGGACCTGGGTGCCCTACGAGGAGAACGACGGCCGGGGCAAGGACCGGCCGGTGCTGGTCGTCGCCCGGGAGACCGGCGGCACGCTGCTGGCGGTCCAGCTGTCCAGCAAACGGCACAGCAACGACCGGGAGTGGGTGGCCATAGGCGCCGGCCCCTGGGACCGCGCGGGCCGCGACTCCTGGGTGGCGCTCGACCGGGTCCTGCGGGTGCACCCGGAGGGCATGCGGCGCGAGGCGTGCGCCCTGGACCGGGGCCGCTTCAACCTCGTCGCCAACCGGCTGCGGGAGTTCCACGGCTGGCGCTGAACAGCCGCGGGCCCGGGCGGCGTCAGGCGTCCGCCAGCGCCAGGAGCTTGGTGACGGTGTTCCAGTTGCGGGCGGTGGCCGTCACCCCGAGCGGGGTGCGGCTCACCAGCGCGGCGAGCTTGGAGCGGCCGATGCCGTCCGGGCACCACAGGTACAGTTCGCGTCCGACCAGCCGGAACCGGTCGGGCGCGAACGCCGCCTGGTCGATCGCGTCCAGCCGCGAGGTGTCGGCCGGCACCTCCGACAGGAACGTGAGGTGCAGGCTCTTGGGTTCCGCCGCGGCCTGCGGAAACGGGTTCGCGGCGACCGCGGCGGCCAGCTCGTCACGGGTCCGCACGACCACCGGCACCGTGAGGCCGAGCTCGGCGGCGATCCGGTCCTCGATCCGCCGGGCCGTCTCGCCGGGCGGGGTGCCCGGATCGGCGAAGACGAGGTTGCCGGTCTGCAGCACCACGGTGACGTCCTTCAGCCCCAGTGCCTCCGCCAGCTCCCGCTGCCGGGCCTTGGGGAAGGAGTTGTGGCCTCCGACGTTGATACCGCGGAGCAGGGCGATCTGACGGGACATGGCACTGCCCTTCGGGGAGCCGGCCTCGATGAGGACGGACGACGGCCGGAACCGGGAGCCGGAACCGGAGGGACGGGATCAGAAGAGCGGCGCGGGCAGCACGCCTTCGAGTGCGAGCAGCTGCCGCTTGGTCTCCAGGCCGCCGCCGAAGCCGCCGATCCCGCCGTCACTGGCGACGACACGATGGCAGGGCACGACGACCGGCAGCGGATTGGACCCCATCGCGGCACCCACCGCGCGGGCGGCACCCGGCTCCCCGACCCGGTCGGCGAGGTCCTGATAGCCGACCACGTCGCCGTAGCGGACGCCGGAGGCCAGGGTCTGCAGCACCCGGGCGTGGAAACCGGACGACAGCGACCAGTCCAGGGGGACGGTGAAGGTCCGCAGCTCCCCGGCGAAATAGGCGGTGAGCTCGGCCGCGGCCGTCGCCAGCGGGGGTGTCTCCGGAAGCGGCGGCCCGCCGAAGAACTGCTCCAGCCGGGTCAGCGCGCGGCGGCCCGTCCGCTCGTCCGCGTGGAAGACGACCTGCACCAGACCGTCCCGCGTCGCGGCGAGCAGCAGCGGACCGATGGGGGTCGCAAGGCGGGTCCACGCCCAGTCGCGCCGGGCGGCGGACCCGGCCTTCGGCGGCGCGTCCGCCCGGGCCGCCGGCCCCGGAACCTGCTCGGAATTCGTCACCTGATCAGGGTAGGACGCCCCACTGACAACGCGGCGGGGAACGGCCCCGCGGCGGCCGCCGCGGGCCACCCCTGCAGGTCGGCGGCGCTCAGCCGGAGTGGTCGCGGCCCTCCAAGGCGTCCCGCACCACGTCCGGCTTGTTCGTGATGATGCCGTCGACGCCCAGACCGGCGACCTTCACCGCGGTGGCCGCGTCGTCGACGGTCCAGGTGTACAGGTCCAGCGGCCGCCGGTGCGGCCCCCGCAGCCCGTGCACGGCGGCGACGTACTCCGGGGTGACCACCGTGTGGACCGGATTGATCTGGTCGCAGTACTTCGCGTACTTCGGCAGGTCCGCCACCGACGGGTTCCCGAGGAAGCCGGTCCTGACGTCCGGGCGGACGGTGTGCACGGTCTTGATGGCGTCGGCGTTGAAGCTCTGGATGATCAGCCGGTGCCGGACGTGCTCCCTGTCCAGCCAGCCGACCCGGCGCAGTTCCCTGAGCGTCTGCAGCTCGATGCCCGGATAGAGCTCCGGGGACTTCAGCTCCATCAGCAGGCTCTGGTCGTTCTCCTCCACCTCGTCCATGTAGTCCTCGAGGGTCGGCACCCGCTCGCCCTCGAACTTCGGTGCGAACCAGCTGCCCGCGTCCAGCTTCTCGATCTCCTTGAGGGTGAAGTCCGAGACGTTCCAGGGGGAGCGGTCGGGGAAGACCGTCTTGACGTTGGTGGTCCGTGCGAGCGAGTTGTCGTGGAGGATGACCAGCTCACCGTCCTTGGTGCGCTGGACGTCGTTCTCGACCCATTCGAAGCCGAGCCGGGCGGCCTCGTCGATGGAGGCGAGGGTGTTCTCGGGGGCGTACGACGAGGCGCCGCGGTGGGCGACCGTCACCGGGGTGTTCCGGTGCGGTGCGGCCTGGGCGGCGGCCGGGGAGAGGACGAGCGCGGACAGACCCATGAGCGCACCGGCGACGACGGTGGCAACGGGGCGAATACGCATACGGACTCCTCGTGACGTCGTGGAGGTGAGCTGACGAGAACGGACAGGAACCGGAGGGACGGAAGAGGCTCGCAGCCGGGCCGTGACGGGAGGCGGTCGTGTGGTGGCCGGGCGCTGAACGAGACATGGCCGGTGTGCCGTGTGGAGCGTCGCGCAATTGCAGGATGCCCGGATCTGTCATGCAACAGACGTACGCTTCCGCCGCCGTCCAACTTGCCGGAGCCGGGGCGTCCGCGCATCTTGGCCGATGATGCGTCACCCGTCGCGCTTCTGACCGGTTTTGGTCATACGGGCAGAAAAGCTGGACTCGGGGACCGCCTGGCGCGGGGGCCCGGTCGATCATGAAGCCGGCGCCGCGGGGCGCCGGCGGACGGTGATCAGCGGGGCGCCCCGCGACGGCGGCCCCGCGGCATCCGGCCGACGCCGCCGCGCCGCCTCCCGCGCCCGCCGGACAGTGCCGCCCCGCCGCTGAGGCCGCCCCGACATCGCAGGTCGGAGCAATTGCCACGTCGATTGTCAGTGGCGGGTCGTACGGTGGATCCCATGCGGCCCGTATCAAAGATCGAACGCACGGTGGCACCCTTCGAGGTCGTCAGCCCGTACCAGCCCAGTGGTGACCAGCCGGCGGCCATCGCCGAGCTGGAGCAGCGCATCCGCGGGGGTGAAAAGGACGTCGTCCTGCTGGGCGCGACCGGTACCGGCAAGTCGGCGACCACCGCGTGGATGATCGAGAAGCTGCAGCGCCCGACCCTCGTCATGGCGCCCAACAAGACCCTCGCGGCCCAGCTCGCCAACGAGTTCCGCGAGCTGCTGCCGAACAACGCCGTCGAGTACTTCGTCTCCTACTACGACTACTACCAGCCCGAGGCGTACGTCCCGCAGTCCGATACGTACATCGAGAAGGACTCCTCCATCAACGAGGAGGTCGAACGGCTGCGCCACTCCGCGACGAACTCCCTGCTCACCCGGCGTGACGTCGTCGTGGTCGCCTCGGTCTCCTGTATCTACGGCCTGGGCACGCCGCAGGAGTACGTCGACCGGATGGTGCCGCTCAAGGTCGGCGACGAGATCGACCGCGACCAGCTGCTGCGGCGCTTCGTCGACATCCAGTACAGCCGCAACGACCTGGCCTTCACCCGCGGCACGTTCCGGGTCCGCGGCGACACCATCGAGATCTTCCCGGTCTACGAGGAGCTGGCCGTCCGGATCGAGATGTTCGGCGACGAGATCGAGGCGCTCTCCACCCTCCACCCGCTCACCGGCGAGGTGATCAGCGACGACCAGCAGCTGTACATCTTCCCGGCCAGCCACTACATCGCCGGCCCCGAGCGCATGGAGCGCGCCATCGCCGGGATCGAGGCCGAGCTGGCCGACCGGCTCACCACCCTGGAGAAGCAGGGCAAGCTGCTGGAGGCCCAGCGGCTGCGGATGCGCACGACGTACGACATCGAGATGATGCGCCAGATCGGCTCCTGCTCCGGCATCGAGAACTACTCCATGCACATGGACGGCCGCGAGCCCGGCTCGGCGCCCAACACCCTCATCGACTACTTCCCGGAGGACTTCCTCCTGGTCATCGACGAGTCGCACGTCACCGTCCCGCAGATCGGCGCGATGTACGAGGGTGACGCCTCCCGCAAGCGCACCCTCGTCGACCACGGCTTCCGGCTGCCGTCCGCCCTGGACAACCGGCCGCTGAAGTGGGAGGAGTTCCTGGACCGCATCGGGCAGACCGTCTACCTGTCCGCGACCCCCGGGCCGTACGAGCTGGCCCGGGGCGACGGCTTCGTGGAGCAGATCATCCGCCCGACCGGCCTGGTCGACCCGGAGGTCGTGGTCAAGCCCACCGACGGGCAGATCGACGACCTGGTGCACGAGATCCGCACCCGCACCGAGAAGGACGAACGCGTCCTGGTCACCACACTCACCAAGAAGATGGCCGAGGACCTCACCGACTACTTCCTGGAACTCGGCATCCAGGTCCGCTATCTGCACAGCGACGTCGACACCCTGCGGCGCGTCGAGCTGCTGCGCGAGCTGCGCTCCGGCGAGTTCGACGTCCTGGTCGGCATCAACCTGCTGCGTGAGGGCCTCGACCTGCCCGAGGTGTCCCTGGTGGCCATCCTGGACGCCGACAAGGAGGGCTTCCTGCGCTCCGGGACCTCGCTGATCCAGACCATCGGCCGCGCCGCGCGCAACGTCTCCGGCCAGGTGCACATGTACGCCGACAAGGTCACCCCGGCGATGGAGAAGGCCATCGAGGAGACCAACCGCCGCCGGGAGAAGCAGCTGGCGTACAACAAGGAGCACGGCATCGACCCGCAGCCGCTCCGCAAGAAGATCGGCGACATCGTCGCCACCATCGCCCGGGAGGAGATCGACACCCGGGAGCTGCTGGGCAGCGGCTACCGCAAGCCGGGCGACGCCAAGGACACCAAGGGCAAGGCGCCGGTCCCGGCACTGGGCGCCAAGCCGGCGAAGGGCAAGGGCGCCAAGGAGGGCGCACCGCTGACGGACCGTCCCGCGGCCGAACTCGCCGAGCTCATCGAGGAGATGACGGAGCGGATGCGGGCCGCCGCGGCCGAGTTGCAGTTCGAGATCGCCGCCCGGCTGCGCGACGAGGTCGGCGAGCTCAAGAAGGAGCTGCGGCAGATGAGGGAGGCCGGCGTGAAGTAGTGGGAGCCGGGCGGGTGGCGCACTCACCAGGACGGGTGGCGCGCCCGCCCTGGTGTTGCAGAAACGCCACAAACGCGGGCCCGCGACGCCCCGGGCCCGCCGTCGTGCGTAGGGTCGAAGCGGCCGCCGGAAACGTGGGCGGGACGGTACAGAGAGGGGACGGCGCGTGTCGGTCAATTTGTCCAAGGGACAGGGCATCAGCCTGCAGAAGTCCGACGGGGGGACGCTGACCGCGGTCCGGATGGGGCTCGGTTGGCGCTCGGCGCCGCGCCGCGGACTGTTCGGCCGGCGGACCAAGGAGATCGATCTCGACGCCTCGGCGGTGCTGTTCGCCGGCAAGCAGCCGATCGACGTCGTCTTCTTCCAGCACCTGGTCAGCGACGACGGCGCGGTCCGGCACACCGGTGACAACCTGGTCGGCGGCGCCGGCCAGGGCGGCGACGACGAGGCGATCCTGGTCGACCTGGCGCGGCTGCCGGTCCACATCGACCAGATCGTCTTCACCGTCAACTCCTTCACCGGGCAGACCTTCACCGAGGTGGAGGACGCCTTCTGCCGGCTGGTCGACGAGACCACCGGCCAGGAGCTGGCCCGCTACACCCTCACGGGCGGCGGCAATTACACCGCACAGGTCATGGCCAAGGTGCACCGCGTCGGCAACGGCTGGCAGATGACCGCCATCGGCGAGCCCTCCGTCGGCCGCACCTTCCAGGACCTGGTCCCGGCGATCGTCCCGCACCTGTAAGCAGCCGCAGCACCACGGCAGCGCGCACCCGGGCCGCGCCGCCGTGCGCCCCGGGCAGCCGCCCGGGGCGGGCCCGGGACGAGTGACAACCAGGGGGAAGAACGATGACGGCCGAGCTGGTCCGGGGCCAGAACCAACCACTGGACCGGAGCCGGGTGGAGATCCGGATCGCGGCGGGCGTCCCCGTCGTGGCCGGGATGACGCTCGGCGACGAGCGGGGCGCGCTGCCGGGCGCCGAAGCCGTCGTCCACCCGGGTGCGCCCCGCCGGCCCGGCGTCGAGGTGGCCGACCGGGCCGCCGCCGAGCACCGCCTCACGGTGGACCTCGACGCGCTGCCCGCGGCCGTCCACCGGGTCAGCGTGCTGCTGGCGCTCGCCGCCCGGAGCGGCGCGCCGGCCACCTTCGGCGCGGCCCCCGCGCCGTCCGTACGGCTCACCGCGATCGACGGAACGGGCCTGGCCGGCTACACCGTCACCGGACTCACCGCCGAGACGGCCGTCGTCGCCGTCGAGCTGTACCGCCGGCAGGGCGCCTGGAAGGTGCGGGCGGTGGGCCAGGGATACTCCGGCGGTCTGGCCGCGCTGCTGCACGACCAGGGGCTGGCCCGGGCGGCCGACGTGGCCGCCGAGGTCGAGGCGGCGGCCGCACCGGACCCGGCGCGAGAGATCCCGGCCCCCGCCCCCGTCGGCACCTCCGCGGCCGGCGCCCCGGCCGCCGCCGGCCCCGTCGACTACCGCCACCCCAAGCGCCGCAGCACCCCCGCACCCGGCCCCACGCCGCCCGCCCCGGCCCCGTCCGGCGCATCCGCCGCCGGCGCCCCCGCGGCGGACGGCCCGCCGCCGCCCGTGGCCGGGGACGCCGCCGGATGGAGCATGGAGGAGCGGCTCTACAACCAGATCTGGGGCATGTTCGAGGACCTGGCCCGCTCGGTCGCGGCCTACCGCAGCGCATCGGACTTCGCCGCGTCCCGTCTGGAGCAGGAGCTCGACGAGGTCCTCGCCGACCCGCGCAACCGCCTCGGCACCGCCGCCGACGTCGCCCGGGCCACCGCCCGCGACCGGCACGCCACCCTCCTGACCCAGGCCCGCGCCGCCCTCGACCGCGACCTGGCGCAGCTGACCGCCGAGTCGGAGGTCGTCGAGCCCGCCCTGCCGCCCGCCTTCGCCCGCTGGGACAACCCCGTCTGGCAGGGCCACCACGTCCCCCTGGAGCGCCCGATGGCGCTGCGGCTGGGCGATCTGCACCTCCCCGAGGTGCTGGACCTGCGCATCCCCATGCTCGTCCGGCTCCCGCTGGAGCGCGGGCTGTGGATCGACAGCGGACCCGACTCCGTCGCCCGCGCCACGGAGCCCGGACCGGAGCGCGAGTTCGGCCGGCGCGAGCTGGGCAGCGCGCTGACGGACGGCCCGCCGGACGCGGCGGAGATACGGCGGCTCGCCCTGGAGACCGCCGTCGCGATCGCCGCCCGGCTGCTCGCCGTCCACCCCGCCGGGGAGTTCGCCGTGCAGGTCATCGACCCCGGCGGTACGGCGGCGCAGGCATGCGCGCCGCTCGTGGAGACCGGCGTCCTGCCGGGGCCCCCGGTGCCCGGTGCCAAGGGGGTGGCCACGGTCCTGGAGGGGCTGATCAGGCGGGTGGACCTGGTGCAGATGGCGATGCGCAGCCGGGCCGCGGACGCGCTCCCGCCGGATCTGGACACCGCCGAGCAGCTGCTGATCGTCCATGACTTCCCGCACGGCTTCGACGACCGCGCGGTGACCATGCTCCGCTATCTGGCCGACGAGGGCCCGGCGGCCGGGGTCCATCTGATGATGGTCGCCGACCGCGCCCAGGCCCGGGAGTTCGGCCCGGTGCTGGACCCGCTGTGGCGTTCCCTGCTGCGCATCACGCCGGTGCCGGACGCCCACCTCGCCGATCCCTGGGTCGGCCACGCCTGGACGTACGAGCCGGCGCTCGCCCCGAAGGGCAGCCAGGTGGTGCGCCAGGTGCTGACCCGGCTCGCGGACGCCCGCCGCGCCGCCGCCCGCACCGAACCCGCCGGTCCACCCCTGCCGCCAACCCCCTGACCAGCACTTTTACCCATCCCTTTACTAAGTCTTGGCCATCCTTTACTCTTCTTGGTGCGGAGGGGAGTACTCCCGAAGCGGCGCACCCGTCATCACGGATCGTGCAAGTGACGAGATCCCGGGACGCCGGCCCCGTGCCCTTCGGGCGGCGCGGGGCGGAAGAGACCTCCGGCAGCGACGACGCTGTGAGTGCCGTACGACTCTGCCGGAGGAGCAGTGGACGTTTCCCTGACCCTGTGGGCGCTGACCATCCTCGGTCTCTGCGCCCTGATCGCCGCCGACTTCTTCATCGGCGGCCGCAAACCACACGAGGTCTCCCTCAAGGAGGCCGGCACCTGGACCGCCGTCTGGATCGCGCTCGCCGCGCTGTTCGGCCTCGGGCTGCTGGTCTTCGGCGGGACCGCACCGGCCGGTGAGTTCTTCGCCGGCTTCATCACCGAGAAGTCCCTGAGCGTCGACAACCTCTTCGTCTTCGTCCTGATCATGGCGAAGTTCGCGGTCCCGGCGGTCTACCAGCAGCGGGTGCTGATGGTGGGCGTGCTGATCGCGCTGGTGCTGCGGGCCGGCTTCATCGGCGCGGGCGCCGCGATCATCGCCAACTTCTCCTGGATCTTCTACCTCTTCGGCGCGTTCCTCATCTGGACGGCCTGGAAGCTCATCCAGGAGGCGCGGGCGGACCAGGAGGACGAGGAGTACGAGGAGAACCGCTTCCTGAAGCTGGTCGAGCGGCGCTTCCCGTCGACCGACCGCTACCACGGCACCAAGCTGTTCGTGGTCGAGAACGGCAAGCGGCTGATGACCCCGATGCTGATCGTCATGCTGGCGATCGGCACCACCGACGTCCTCTTCGCCCTGGACTCCATCCCGGCGATCTTCGGCCTCACCCAGGACCCGTACATCGTCTTCACCGCCAACGCCTTCGCCCTGATGGGACTGCGGCAGCTGTACTTCCTGATCGGCGGCCTGCTCAAGAAGCTGGTCCACCTCTCCTACGGCCTGTCGGTCATCCTCGGCTTCATCGGCGTGAAGCTCGTGCTGCACGCGCTGCACGAGTCCGGAGTGGCCGTACCGGAGATCAGCATTCCGGTCTCCCTGGGCGTCATCTGCGCCGTGCTGGTCGTCACCACGCTCACCAGCCTGCGCGCCTCGAAGAAGCAGTCGGCGGCCGAGGCGGCGGACGCGGACGCGAAGGAGCGCATCGAGGCCTGAGCAGCCGGAGACGGGCCGGCACACGGCCCGTCTCCGCACGTCCCGACGGCCGGTGGCCGCAGCCCCGCTACCAGCCCCGCTCGCGCCACTCCGCCAGATGCGGGCGTTCCGCGCCCAGGGTGGTGTCGTTGCCGTGGCCCGGATAGACCCAGGTCTCGTCGGGGAGTTCGCCGAAGAGCTTGCCTTCCACGCCGTCGATCAGACTGCTGAACTTCTCGGCGTCGCCCCAGGTGTTGCCGACGCCACCGGGGAACAGGCAGTCGCCGGTGAACAGATGCGGGGGGCCGTGCGGGTCGTCGTAGACCAGCGCGATGCTGCCGGGGGTGTGGCCGACCAGATGGCGCGCCGTCAGCCGGACCCGGCCGACGGTGATCGTGTCGCCGTCGTCGACCAGGACGTCCGTGGGGACGGGGATGCCCTCGGCGTCGTACCGGCCCGCGTACGTCCGCGCGCCCGTCGCGCCGACCACCTCACGCAGCGCACCCCAGTGGTCGCCGTGGCGGTGCGTGGTCACGACGGACGCCAGGCCGCTGTCACCGATCAGCGTGAGGAGGGTGTGCGGGTCCGCGGCCGCGTCGATCAGCAACTGCTCGTCGGTCGCCCGGCACCGCAGCACATAGGCGTTGTTGTCCATCGGACCGACCGCGACCTTCGAGATCATCAGGTCGGTCAGCTCGTGCACGTCGGCCGGTCCGCCGACCTTCACTGCTCCGCTGTAGGCCATGAACCCCACTCTAGAGCGGGGGTACGACAGGCAGCGCGGAGCCGTGACCGTCGAGTTCCGTGCCGTCGCCGCGCCCGGTGAGCCACCCGACCAGGGCCGCTGCGGAGCCGCTCACCACCACGGGCGCGTCCCCCGGGCCGGTGGCCGCGCGGCCGGTGCGCCAGTGGCGGCCGTCGTCGGTGCGGATCTCCAGGGCGGGCAGGCCCGGGTGCCCGGCGAACTTGACGGTGGTGAGGAACGCCAGCTCGTCGTCGATGAACGCGGGCGACAGCTGGTCCAGGGTGTGGCCGACGCCGAGGTCCAGGTGGTGCAGCTCCACCTCGGCCAGCCGGCGCAGCGGCAGCCGGTCGGCGCGCTCCACGACCCCGTTGCGCATCTCCACCTCGAAGGCGCGGCGCGCCTCCGGCAGCGCGTCCACCGCGGCGTCGAACCGCGCGGCGCTCTCCTTGAGGTCCGTCAGATGCGCCTCCAGGGAGCGGTCGGCGTCCCGCTCGATGTCGGCGTCCCGGGCCTCCGCGCTCGCGTACATCGGCGTACGGACGTCCGTCCGCGCCCAGGTGAGGAGGTTGACCAGGGCGTCCGCGTTGCGCGACAAATGGGCGAGGACGTGGCCGCGGGTCCATCCGGGCAGCAGCGAGGGTTCGCCGATCGCCGCGTCGTCGAGCTTGCCCAGCGAGATCAGGAGCCGGTCGGTGGCCTCACGAACGGCGGTCGCATCGTGCGCGAAGTGGGGCGGGGTGACGGTCATGCTCCGAAGCTAGCGCCGACCGGGCGAGTTCGGGAGTCGGCGGGCACCGATCGGGGCGTACGCGGGGCGGGACGGGCGGCGCGCGGCGGCCGGACGGGCCACCGGGCGCCGCCCTCCCGGGGCACGCGGTGTCAGCCCGTCGGATCGGCGGGCGAGCCGAACCACCGCCGGAGCGCGGCCGCCAACCCGTCCGGCCCGTCCGGCCCGTCCGGCCCGTTCGGCGCGCTCGCCGTGCCGCCCGCGTCGACCGTGGATGCCGGAGCCCCGGGGACGTCCGCGGCCCAGGCGGTGCAACCGTCCGGCCGCACCAGGAGGCCGGCCAGCTCGGGCCGCTGCGGGCAGCCGGTGGTCAGCAGCCGCACCCGGCCGCCATATCCGGCGGCGCACTTGCGCAGCTCCGCGTCGTCGGCGAGGTCGAGCAACAGCGCCTGTCCGTCCCGCAGATGGTCCCCGAGCCGGCTGCCGTCGGAGAGTTCCAGGTCGGGCGCGCTGCGGCCGGTCAGCGGATGGTCGCCGGGCAGGTCGTAGCGCTGCCAGACACCGGAGATCTTCTTGGCGAAGAAGGTGGTGGCGGTGACCGTGCCCGTCAGTTCGGCGATGATCCGGCGCAGCGCCCCCGCATGCGACTCGGGCCGCATCAGCGCCACCTGGGCACGGGTCCAGTCCAGCACCCAGGCGCCTATCGGGTGCCGCTCGGCCGTGTAGGTGTCGAGCAGCCCCTCGGGCGCCCGGCCACGCACCGTCGCGGCCAGCTTCCAACCGAGGTTCATCGCGTCGCCGATGCCCAGGTTCAGCCCCTGCCCGCCGAACGGCGAGTGGACGTGCGCCGCGTCACCGGCGAGCAGCACCCGCCCCGCCCGGTAGTCGGGCACCTGACGGGCGTTGTCCGTGAACCGGGTCGCCGAGATCACCTTGTGGACCCGGACCTCGTCCACCCCGGAGACGCGGCGCAGCGACGCCTCCAACTCCTGTGCGGTGACCGGAGCTTCACGATCCGCGGGCGGCCCGTCGAATTCGACGGTGAGGAACCGGCCGGGCACCGGGCCGTGCGCGTACGTCCCGTGCTCCGTCCAGTTCCAGCCGGTCCCCAGCGCCTCGGTGCCGGTCATCTCCACGAGGGCCTGGCGGCCGGTGATCCCCGGGGCCGTACCGGGGAACGGGAATCCGGCGAGCCGGCGGACCGTGCTGCGGCCACCGTCGCACCCCACCAGCCAGCCGGTGCGCAGCGTGCCCTGCGAGGTGTGCACCCGCACCCCGTCCTCATCGGCGTCGAAGCCGGTCAGCGTCACCCCGCGGCGCACCTCGACGCCCAGTTCGGCGGCGCGCGCGGCGAGCAGCCGTTCCAGGGGCTCCTGGGGGACCAGCCCGACGTCGGCGGCCGGGCCGGCGGCCTCGAAGTCCGGATCGGCCTCGTCCAGCAGATCGCCGCGCAGCATGATGCCCGCGAAGTGCCCGGCGAACTTGGGCGGTTGCCGCACCACGGAGGCACCGGCGGCCTGCCGCTGGCTCAGGAACGAGCTGAACCTTCCGAGGACGGTGCGCTGCACCTCGACCAGCTCCGGGAGCAGCCCGCGCCGGTAGAAGGCCTCCGCACTCGGGGTGTTGATCGCCCCCGCCTTGATCGTCGTGTCCACCTCGGTCAGCCGCTCCAGGACGACGACCGGCACCTCGGCCAGTGCCAGTTCGCAGGCGAGCATCAGCCCCACCGGGCCGCCCCCTGCCACGACTACGTCTGCGTCATAGGTCATGAGCCGAAGTGTAGCCACTAAAAACTTTTTGCGACTAAAAATTGTCGGTGGGGGCGCCTAGGATTTCGGGCATGGTGGATGTGCAGCGGCGTGCGGACGCGCGGACCGGTGAGGACGCGAGGGACGCGGCGGGAGAAGGCGGGCGGGCCGACGCGGCCGGCGGCCGGGGCCGAGCGGTCCGCGGGCGGCAGGCGGAGATCGGCTTCGAGGCGGAGGACGGGCGGCTGACGCTGCGCGAGCGCAAGAAGCTCCGCACCCGCCAGCGGATCTCCGGCGAGGCCACCCTGCTCTTCATCGAGCGCGGCTTCGACAACGTCACCGTCGCCGAGGTGGCCCGCGCCGCCGAGGTCTCCACGATGACCGTCTTCAACTACTTCCCGCGCAAGGAGGACCTCTTCCTCGACCGCATCCCCGAGGGGCAGGAGCTGATCGGCCGCGCCGTACGGGAGCGTGGCCCGGACGAGACGCCGCTGGCCGCGTTGCGCCGGCTCGTCCTGGACCTGCTGGCCGAGCGGCATCCGCTGTGCGGGGTGGGGGAGGGGTTCGAGCATTTCTGGCGTACGGTGCTGGACTCCCCGGCGCTGCGGGCCCGGGCCCGCGAGGCGGTCGAGGAGCTGGAGGCCGGCCTCGCCGGACTGCTCGCCGAGGCCGCGGGCGGCGACGCCGGGCGGCCGGACCACCCCGCCCGGCTGGCCGCGGCGCTGATCGTCGCCGGGATCCGTGCCGCGTACGCCGAGGCCGTGGGCCGTCAGCTCGCGGGTGAGCCGGTCGACGAGGTGGCCGCCGGGCAGGCGGGGGTGCTGCGGCGCACGTTCGAGGCGCTGGAACGGGCGCTGCCGGCTTGACGGGTCGGACGGGCCGTGCCGCGGGCGTTTCCGCAGCGTACGGGCGTGCGGCGGGCCGGGAAGGATGTGCGGCCGCCACACGTTTGGGTGAAGAGGGCTTGCGGGCCCCGTAAATCGAATGCGCGTGCTATAGGCTCGTGTGTGGCATCCCAAAGACAGTGCCGCTGCGGGCCCCATACCCTGGGGCGTGGGCCCCGCTCCGTTCCGCCGCCTCTGCTCGCTCACCGAGCGGCGGACGCAGAGCCCGCGGCTCCCGCCCCTCTCCAAGAAAGGTGCCGACCGGCGTGGCCGACCGTCTCATCGTCCGTGGCGCTCGCGAGCACAACCTCCGCAACGTCTCGCTCGACCTCCCCCGCGACTCCCTCATCGTCTTCACGGGCCTCTCCGGTTCGGGCAAGTCCTCGCTCGCCTTCGACACGATCTTCGCCGAGGGGCAGCGGCGATACGTCGAGTCGCTGTCCTCGTACGCCCGGCAGTTCCTCGGGCAGATGGACAAGCCCGACGTGGACTTCATCGAGGGCCTGTCGCCCGCGGTGTCGATCGACCAGAAGTCGACCTCGCGCAACCCGCGCTCGACGGTCGGCACGATCACCGAGGTCTACGACTACCTCCGCCTCCTCTTCGCCCGCATCGGCAAGCCGCACTGCCCCGAGTGCGGCCGGCCGATCGCCCGGCAGTCGCCGCAGGCCATCGTCGACAAGGTGCTGGAACTGCCCGAGGGCAGCCGCTTCCAGGTGCTCTCCCCGCTGGTGCGCGAGCGCAAGGGCGAGTTCGTCGACCTCTTCGCCGACCTGCAGACCAAGGGCTACAGCCGCGCCCGGGTCGACGGCGAGACCATCCAGCTCTCCGAGCCCCCGAAGCTCAAGAAGCAGGAGAAGCACACCATCGAGGTGGTCGTCGACCGCCTCACGGTCAAGGAGAGCGCCAAGCGCCGGCTGACCGACTCCGTCGAGACCGCCCTCGGCCTCTCCGGCGGCATGGTCATCCTCGACTTCGTCGACCTCGACCCGGACGACCCCCAGCGCGAGCGGATGTACTCCGAGCATCTGTACTGCGCCTACGACGACCTCTCCTTCGAGGAGCTCGAGCCCCGCTCCTTCTCCTTCAACTCGCCCTTCGGCGCCTGCCCCGAGTGCACCGGCATCGGGACGCGCATGGAGGTCGACCCCGAGCTGATCGTCCCCGACGAGGACCGCTCCCTCGACGAGGGCGCCCTCCACCCCTGGTCCGGCGGACACACCAAGGAGTACTTCGGCCGCCTGGTCGGCGCGCTCGCCGACGCCCTCGGATTCCGTACGGACATCCCCTGGGCCGGGCTGCCGGCCCGCGCCAAGAAGGCGCTGCTGTACGGCCACAAGACCCAGATCGAGGTCCGCTACCGCAACCGCTACGGCCGCCAGCGGGCCTACACCACCCCCTTCGAGGGCGCGGTGCCGTTCGTCAAGCGCCGGCACTCCGAGGCCGAGAGCGACAGCAGCCGCGAGCGCTTCGAGGGCTATATGCGCGAGGTGCCCTGCCCGACCTGTGAGGGCACCCGGCTGAAGCCGATCGTGCTCGCCGTCACGGTCCAGGAGAAGTCGATCGCCGAGGTCGCGGCCATGTCGATCAGCGACTGCGCCGACTTCCTGCGGGGGATGACGCTCAACGCCCGCGAGAAGAAGATCGCCGAGCGGGTGCTCAAGGAGGTCAACGAACGACTGAAGTTCCTGGTCGACGTCGGCCTGGACTACCTCTCCCTGAACCGCGCGGCCGGCACCCTCTCCGGCGGTGAGGCCCAGCGCATCCGGCTCGCCACCCAGATCGGCTCCGGCCTGGTCGGCGTGCTCTACGTCCTCGACGAACCCTCCATCGGCCTGCACCAGCGCGACAACCACCGGCTGATCGAAACCCTGGTGCGGCTGCGCGACATGGGCAACACCCTGATCGTGGTGGAGCACGACGAGGACACCATCAAGGTCGCGGACTGGGTCGTGGACATCGGCCCCGGCGCCGGCGAGCACGGCGGCCGGGTCGTGCACAGCGGCCCCATGAAGCAGCTGCTGACCAACAAGGAGTCGATCACCGGTCAGTACCTGTCCGGCAAGAAGGCCATCGCGACCCCGGACATCCGCCGGCCCGCCGACCCCGCCCGCCGGCTGACCGTCCACGGCGCGAAGGAGAACAACCTCCGCGACATCGACGTCTCCTTCCCGCTCGGGGTGTTCACCGCCGTCACCGGCGTCTCCGGCTCCGGCAAGTCGACGCTGGTCAACGACATCCTCTACACCCACCTCGCGCGCGAGCTGAACGGCGCCAAGTCGGTACCGGGCCGGCACACCCGGGTCGCCGGTGACGACCTGGTCGACAAGGTCGTCCATGTCGACCAGTCCCCGATCGGCCGCACCCCGCGCTCCAACCCGGCCACCTACACCGGTGTCTTCGACCACGTCCGCAAGCTCTTCGCGGAGACGATGGAGGCCAAGGTCCGGGGCTATCTGCCGGGACGCTTCTCGTTCAACGTCAAGGGCGGCCGCTGCGAGAACTGCTCCGGCGACGGCACGATCAAGATCGAGATGAACTTCCTGCCGGACGTGTACGTGCCGTGCGAGGTCTGCCACGGTGCGCGCTACAACCGCGAGACGCTGGAGGTCCACTACAAGGGCAAGTCCATCGCCGAGGTGCTGGACATGCCCATCGAGGAGGCGCTGAGCTTCTTCGAGGCGGTCCCCACGATCGCCCGGCACCTCAAGACGCTCCACGAGGTCGGCCTCGGATACGTCCGCCTCGGGCAGTCCGCGCCGACGCTCTCGGGCGGTGAGGCGCAGCGCGTCAAGCTGGCCAGCGAGCTGCAGAAGCGCTCGACGGGCAGCACGGTCTACGTCCTCGACGAGCCCACCACCGGTCTGCACTTCGACGACATCAGCAAGCTGATCAACGTGCTGTCCGGGCTGGTCGACAAGGGCAACACCGTGATCGTCATCGAGCACAACCTCGATGTGATCAAGACGGCGGACTGGGTGGTCGACATGGGCCCCGAGGGCGGCAACGGCGGCGGCCTGGTCATCGCCGAGGGCACGCCCGAGGAGATCGCCTCGGTCCCGGCCAGCCACACCGGCAAGTTCCTGCGGGAGATCCTCGGCGACCGGGTCAGCGACGCCGTGACGGTCGCGGCCGGCAACGGCGGCCGCTCGTCCGGCCCCGGCGCGGCGAAGACCCCCGCCGCCAGGAAGCCGGCCGCCAAGAAGGCCGCGGCGAAGAAGACCGCGGCCACGACGACGGCGAAGAAGACCGCCGCCAAGAAGACCGCGGCGCGCACCCGCCGGTCCGCGTCCTGACGCCCCGCCGGTCCGGCCGGGACCCCGAGGGTCCCGGCCGGACCGGCGCAGGCCGCGACGGCTGTGCCGCCGGCCGCGACGGCTACGCCGCCAGTTCCGTGGCGTACGGCGGTTCCGCGCCCGCTCGGGAACAGGTGATGGCGGCCGCGCGGGCAGCGAAGCGGAGGATGTCCTCCCAGTCCTTGTCGCCGAGGGCGGCGAGCGCCGCGTACGAGAGCGCGTCATGGGCGTCGAGGCGGTGCAGCAGCGCCGCGTTGACGGTGTCGCCCGCTCCGATGGTGTCGACGACGGTGACGCGCTCACCGGGCACGGTCAGTTCGCGGCCGTCCCTCGTCAGCACCGTCAGCCCCGCGCCGCCATGGGTGAGCACGATCGCCGCGGGCCCCGCGGCCAGCCACTCCCGGGCCGCCGCCAGGACCGCCGCCCGGCCGCCGCCACCGGCACCCGGATCCCCGCCCGTACCGGCACCCGCCGCACCCCCGCCCGTACCGGAGTCCGGCCCGCCGTCCGCCGTGGTGTCCCGTCCCGCCAGCCACAGCGCGTCCTCCTCCGACAGCTTCAGCAGGGCGACATGCGGCAGCCAGGAGCGGAAGCGGGCGCGGTAGGCGTCCGGGTCGGGGATCAGCCCCGGACGGACATTCGGGTCGAGGGCGGTGAAGACGCCGCGCGCGGCCTCACGCCGCAGCAGGGACTCGTAGGCGCTCGCCCCCGGTTCCAGAACCAGCGAGCAGGTGCCCAGCGAGAGCGCGCGGACCGCGGCGGGCAGCTCCGGCGGCAGGTCGAAGAGCCGGTCGGCGGTGCCGTCGGCGTAGAAGCCGTAGCCCGCCGAACCGTCCGGGCTGATGTCCGCCACCGCCAGCGCGGTCGGCTCGGCACCGCGCTGCACCAGCGAGGTGTCCACCCCGCCGCCGCGCAGCCCGTTCAGCAGCGCCTCGCCGAAGCTGTCGGTCGAGACCCGGGAGCAGAACGCGGTGGGCGACCCGAGCCGCCCCAGTGCGACCGCGGTGTTGTACGGGCCGCCGCCGCGCCGCGGCAGCAGCGCGGGCAACTGGCCGTCCAGGGAAGGGCCTTGGGAGCTGGGCACGAGGTCGATGAGCGCCTCGCCGGCGACGACGATCACGGGGTGGGGTTCCTTTCCTGGGCGGCCTGGGCGGCGGCCGGAACGGCCGGGCGAGCGGCCGGTGCGGCCTGGTGAGCGGCCTGTCCGGCCGGGGGAGCGGTCCGGCGGGCCGGGGAAGCGGCCGGGCCGGCTCCGTTCGCCGGTCCGGTTCCGGGGCAGCCGCACGACGTGCGGTGCACGAAAGTGCAGGGCAGACGGACGGTGCGCGGCGGCCGGCCGGGCTCCTCCAGCCGCTCCAGCAGCAGCCGCACCGCGGTCGCCCCGATCTCCTTGCTGGGCTGGGCGATCGCGGTCAGCCGGGGGCTGAAGAGGTCGGCCCAGGAGAAGTCGTCGAAGCAGGCCAGCGCGATGTCGCGGGGGACGTCGAGGCCCAGGTCGCGCAGCGCGCGGAGGGCGCCGATGGTCATCGCGTTGTTGGCGGTGATCAGCGCGGTGGGCGGTTCGGGCGCGGCGAGCAGCTGGCGGGTGGCGTCCTCGGCGCCCTCCGCCTCGGAGTTGCCGCCGGCGAGGAGTTCGGGCGCGAAGGGGAGGCCGCGCGAGTGCAGCCCCTCGCGGTAGCCCTGGACGCGTTCGGTGGTCGTACTCAGCCCCGGCAGCCCGGCGACCAGGCCGATCCGGGTGTGCCCGGCGTCGGCGAGGTGCTCGACGAGCTGCCGCACCGGGCCGGTGTTCTCCGCGCACACCTGGTCGTGTTCCGCGCCGACCAGCCGGTCCAGGAAGACGGTGGGCACCTTCCGTCGGGCCAGATAGGCGGCCATCTCGGCGGGCTCCGCGGACGGCGCGACGATCATGCCGTCCACCCGGCGTTCGTGCAGCAGCTGGACGACCTTGCGCTCGTGCTGCGGGTCGTCGTGCGGGTCGGCGATCAGCAGGCTGTAGCCGGCCTGGAGCGCACCGGCCTCGACACCCTGGAGGATCTCGGTGAAGTACGGGTTGCTGATCGCCGACACCGCCAGGCCGATCGACCGGGTGCGGGCGGTCACCAGCGAGCGGGCCAGGGTGTTGGGGGTGTAGCCGAGCTCCTCGATGGCGCCGAGCACCGCCGCCCGGGTATCCGGGCGCACCGGCCGGGTCCCGTTCAGCACGTGCGAGACCGTGGCGACGGAGACCCCCGCCCGCCGCGCCACATCCATCATCGTCGTCATCCGGCTCTTCCTCCCCGCGGGTGCGGCGCCAGGGCGGCGCCCACGGCCGCGCCCGTACGGCCTCGTCCCGCGAGTCCACCACATTACGAGTATCGCCCCCCAAACGTAAACGCTTGCGTAAGCGTTTACGTCCCGGCTGGATTTTTCTGTAGGGTCCACCCCATCGCACTCGCACGACGTCGTGAGGAGGCGCCGATGCGCGCGCTCTTGGTCACCGCCCCGGGCGGTCCCGGCGGCTTCGCCGTCACCGAACTGCCCGACCCCCGCCCCGCGCCCGACGAGGTCGTCGTGCGCGTCACCGCCTGCGGGCTGTGCGGTACCGACATGCACCTGCTGGGCGGTGAACTCCCGGCCGCGCGCTACCCGTTGGTCCCCGGCCACGAGCTGACCGGCGAGATCGTCGCGGTCGGCGAGGCGGTCACCGCCCGCCGCCCCGGCGAGCGGGTCGCGGTCGACCCCAACATGCCGTGCGGCGCCTGCCACTACTGCCGGATCGGCCGCGGCAACCTCTGTGCGGACTACACCGCGATCGGCGTCACCCGGGCCGGCGGTTTCGCCGAGCTGGTCGCCGTCCCGGAGCGCTGCTGCTACGTCCTGCCCGAGGACCTGTCGGAGGCCGCGGCGGGCCTCGTCGAGCCGCTGTCCTGCGCGGTGCACGGCCTCAACCGGCTGCCGCGCCGCCCCGGCGAGCACTATCTGATCTACGGCGCGGGCACCATGGGCCTGATGATGGCCGCACTCGTCCGGACCGCGGGCGCCGCCTCGGTCTCCGTGGTGGACCTCAACGAGGAGCGGCTGGCGTTCGCCGAGTCCTTCGGGGTGGACGCGGCGGTGACCGACGCCGGCAAGCTCGGCCGGACACCCGGCTTCGAGGTCGTGGTGGACGCGACCGGCGTCGTCGCCGCCATCGAGGACGGCCTCGGGCGGGTCCGCCGCGGCGGTACGTTCCTCCAGTTCGGCGTCGCCGACCCGGCCCGGTCGGCGTCCTTCTCGCCGTACCGCGTCTACCACCACGAGATCGACATCATCGGCTCGATGGCCGTGCACCACAGCTTCCAGCCGGCCATCGACCTGCTCGCCGGCGGACTCGCCCTCGACCCGCTGGTCAGCGACGTCTACGGCCTGGACGGGTTCGGCGAGGCGGTCGCCCGCTTCCGGGCCGGCACCGGCCGCAAGATCCACCTCGCCCCGCAGAAGGGCTGAGCGCACGCCCGCACGCCTCGAGAACGCGCCTGCCGGCGTTCCTCTTCGTGCGGCGTCTGCTGCTGCTTCGTGCGGCGGCTGCTGCCCGAGACCAAGGGCCGCAGCCCGGAGGAGATCGAGCAGGGGCTGCTGCGGGGCGGCCCGGCCCGGCCGGAAGCGGAGGAAACCGTGCCGGTATCGTCGGGATCCGTCCGCCTCCGAACCGTGTGATCCCTGGAGCCGTCATGAGCCAGCCCCCCGCCCGCCGGACCGTGCTGCGGGGTGCCGCGCTCGCCGGGGCCGCCGGCTTCGGGCTGACGGCCTGCACGCCCGACGGCACGGACGACTCGGCGATCCCCGACAAGCCCGTGGCGCTGGGGCCCGCCGTCGACGTCCCGGTCGGCGGCGCCAAGCTCTACCGCGAGGACCGGCTCGTCGTCTCGCAGCCCGTCAAGGGCACGTACAAGTGCTTCAGCGCCAAGTGCACCCACGCCGGCTGCATCCTGTCCGACGTCGAGAAGAAGGAGGGCAGCTGCCCCTGCCACGGCAGCCGCTTCGACGTCACCACCGGCAAGGTCGTCCAGGGCCCGGCGTCCGAGCCGCTGCCCGAGGTCCCGGTCAGGGCCGAGCACGGCAAGCTGATCGCGGGCCCGAGCACGGCGAGCTGACCGGGGGCCGGAGCACGGCGAGCTGACCGGGGGCGGGACAGGGCGAGCCGACCGCGGGCTGTCCCCAGCCCCACCGGACGCTGCCCTGGTCCGCGATCCCACCCGATGCTGCCCTCATCCCGGATCCCACCCGATGCTGCCCTTATCCCCAATCCCACCCGATCCCCAGTATTCCGGGCCGTACGCCCTGCTCGACGAGGTGGACGGCGTGGTACCGGCCGCTGAGCGTCAGCTCCTGCTGGGCGCTGCGCGGGGCGCCCGCCGAGGCCTGGGCGAAGCGGCGGCAGCGCACCGGCAGCGCCGCCTCGTCGAACCGCACCTGCAGCACGTACTGGCAGCCGGCGAAGCTGAAACCGCGCAGGTACTCGCTGCTGGGACCGCCGCTGCCGTCCTCGAAGACGTAGCCGAAGACATGGGTGTCGCCCGCCCGCAGCCGGGTGTCGAAGAGCAGCTCGGCGACCACCACACCGGCCTCGGCGTGCCCGCGCACCCGGCCCAGCCGGCAGTTCTCCCCGGCGTGCACCCGCACCCGGCCCGGCTCGCAGCCCGCCTCACCGCGGTGGATGGCGACATAGCGGTCCACGCCGTCCCGGTGGGCCCGGACCACCTGGTGGGACTCCCGCTCGACGAGCTGGCGCTGCGGCCCGATGCGGACCCGTTCGTGGTGGCCGACGGTGTGCAGCCCGCCGTCCGCGGGCGCCTCCAGCTCGGCGAACAGCCGCTGCAGCGCGTCGGCGGGCGCCACCAGCGAGCGGTACGTGCGGGCGACCGGCCGCTCGACCTCCGGGCGGGCACCGCCCTGCGGCACCAGCAGCCGGTGCAGGGACTGCGCGGGCAGCTCCAGGACCTCCTCCAGCGCGCGGACCGCCCGCAGCGATTCGGGCCGCTGCGGCCGCCGGGCACCCTGCTGCCAGTAGCTCAGGCTGGTCACCCCGATGGTGATGCCGCGCTGGGCGAGCTTGTGCTGGACACGGGTGAGGGCCAGCCCCCGGGCGGTGAGCGCGGAGCGCAGGGCGAGATGGAACGGACCGGTCCGCAGGAGCTGGGCCAGCTCGGCCGACTGGGGAGTGTTCTGTGCCATGTCCTCTTCCTCCGGCGCGCGGGTGAACGTTCACAACCGGATTGCGCGCCGCGTGCTCTCCATGCCTGTTCACTGCAGTACGCCGGGCACCGGTCGTTCACATCCGGGCCCGTCCGTCCACACCCCCATGTCACCCCGCATTGAAGCGTGTTGACCTGCCTGCGACAACACCCGATGCTCCTTCGCAAGCATCCGGATGCGCTCCTCTCCCCCTCACCCCCCATCGGGAGGAACGCCATGCCACGTGCACCCCTGTCCCGCCGGAGATGGCTGTCGGCCGCGGCGCTCACCACCGCCGTACTGACCGCCTCCTCCACCGCGACCGCCGCGGCGGCCACCCCGCCCGCCCGCTCGTCGCACCCCACCGCCACGGCCGCCCCCGCGCGCCCCCTGACCGCCAACCGACTCGACATCTCCATGCAGGCCCAGGAGAAGACCAACTGGTGCTGGGCCGGCTCCGGCAACACCATCGCCTCCTGGTACGGCAGGAACTACAGCCAGAACCAGTTCTGCAACGCCGCGTTCAACCGCCAGCAGGGCACCACCTGCCCCAACAACCAGGCCACCCTCGGCAACGTGCAGAACGCCTTCGACTGGATGGGCATCAACTCCGGCACCTACGTGACCGGATGGCTCCGCTTCAGCACCGTCCAGAACGAGATCAACGCCAACCGGCCCGTCGAGACCCGCATCCAGTGGTCCTCCGGCGGCGGCCACATGCACGTCGTCTACGGCTACGACACCGACAACAACTGGATCTACTGGGGCGACCCCTGGCCCTCCAACTACCGTTACAACTGGGGCGATTTCGACAACTACGTCAACGGCAGCTCCTTCTCCTGGACGCACTCCCTCTACCGGATAGGAGCCTGAGGCATGACGCAGCGCACCGCCGCCCCCACCGTCGTCCGCGCCGTCGCCACCGGAGCGCTCGCCACCGCCCTGATCGGCCTCGCGCCGTACGCCGCGGTCGCCGCCCCCGTCCCCGCGCCGCAGGCACCGGCCCGGGCGAGCCTCACCGCGGCCCACGACGCGGCCACCGACCCCGCGACCCTCACGACCCTGGCCCGCTTCTTCGCCGCCGCCGCGAAACGCTCCGGCGCGGCGGCCGTGGCGCCCGGCGCCGTACGGCCGCACATCGAGGGCGCCACCGTCCCCGTCTACGCCCTCTCCCCGGACTTCGTCCGCGGCACCGCCCACGCCCCCGTCGCCCGCCTGGAGTTCCTCGCCAGCAAGGCCGTCGCCGCCGACGGCCGCACCGCCTCGGTGTGGACCGTGCGCCAGGGCCGCACCTGGAAGGTCGTGAACATCGCCAGCGGCGACGACGAGACCCGCTACACCGCGGCCGGCGCCGCCCGGGACGCGGCCGGCACCGTCTTCCACGAGCCGCAGATCGACGCCTGGTACCTCCAGCGCGGCGACCGCATCGAGCCGCTGGACGCGGATGCCCGGAAGGCCGTCGGCGCCCACGGCACCACCGTCGCCGCCTACCGCAAACGGGTGGCGAAGGCCTACGGCGACAAGCTCCCCGGCTCCGCGTACGACAAGCGGGGCGAGGCCGGCGGCTACGGCCCGAAGGCCGCGGAGCGGGCCGCGCCCGCCGCCGAACCGGCCGCCCGGCAGCCCGCACAGGCCTCCGCGGTACCGGACGGCGGCCTGCCCGTGACCGCCGCCACCACCGCGGCCGGCGCCGCCGCCCTCCTCGCCCTCGGCCTGTCCACCGCGACCGCCCTGCGCCGGCGCCGCCACCGCTGACCAGGGCACCCGGCCGCCTGCCCGCCACCCCCACGGCGGGCAGGCACCCCGGCCGCGGTCCGGACACCGTGATTGTCGGTGGCGGTCAGTAGGGTGGGGTTCATGGCAGACCCCAGCAGCTACCGACCCAAGCCGGGACAGATCCCCGACTCGCCGGGGGTCTACAAATTCCGCGACGAGCACGGCCGGGTCATCTACGTCGGCAAGGCCAAGAGCCTGCGCCAACGCCTGGCCAACTACTTCCAGGACCTGGCCGGCCTCCACCCGCGCACCCGCACGATGGTCACCACCGCCGCCTCGGTGGAATGGACCGTCGTCTCCACCGAGGTCGAGGCCCTCCAGCTCGAATACAGCTGGATCAAGGAGTTCGACCCCCGCTTCAACGTCAAATACCGCGACGACAAGAGCTATCCGTACCTCGCCGTCACCCTCAACGAGGACTTCCCCCGCGCCCAGGTCATGCGCGGCGCCAAGAAGAAGGGCGTGCGCTACTTCGGCCCGTACGCCCACGCCTGGGCCATCCGCGAGACCGTCGACCTCATGCTGCGGGTCTTCCCCGTCCGCACCTGCTCCGCCGGCGTCTTCAAGCGCTCCGCCCAGATCGGCCGCCCCTGCCTCCTCGGCTACATCGGCAAGTGCTCCGCCCCCTGCGTCGGCCGGATCTCCGAAGCGGACCACCGCGAACTCGCCGAGGAATTCTGCGACTTCATGGCCGGCCGCACCGGCGCCTACATCCGCCGCCTGGAGCGCAGCATGCAGGACGCCGCCGAGGAGATGGAGTACGAACGCGCCGCCCGGCTCCGCGACGACATAGGCGCCCTCAAGCGGGCCATGGAGAAGAGCGCCGTCGTCCTCGCCGACGCCACCGACGCCGACCTGATCGCCGTCGCCGAGGACGAACTCGAAGCCGCCGTCCAGATCTTCCACGTCCGCGGCGGCCGGGTCCGCGGCCAGCGCGGCTGGGTCACCGACAAGGTCGAGGCGGTCACCACCGGCGACCTCGTCGAACACGCCCTCCAGCAGCTCTACGGCGACGAACACGGCGACGCCGTACCCAAGGAAGTACTGGTCCCTGCCCTGCCCGACCCCGTCGAACCGGTCGCCCAGTGGCTCACCCAGCGCCGCGGCTCCCAGGTCTCCCTGCGCATCCCGCAGCGCGGCGACAAGAAGGACCTGATGTCCACGGTCGGCCGCAACGCCCAGCAGGCCCTCGCCCTGCACAAGACCAAGCGCGCCTCCGACCTGACCACCCGCTCCCGCGCCCTGGAGGAGATCGCCGAGGCCCTCGGCCTGGACTCGGTCCCGCTGCGCATCGAGTGCTTCGACATCTCCCACCTCCAGGGCGAGGACGTGGTCGCCTCCATGGTGGTCTTCGAGGACGGCCTGGCCCGGAAGAGCGAATACCGCCGCTTCCAGATCAAGGGATTCGCCGGACAGGACGACGTCCGGTCCATGCACGAAGTCATCGGCCGCCGCTTCCGGCGCTACCTCCAGGAGAAGCAGAAGTCCGGGGAGTGGACCGAGGAGCCCGGAGCGCCGGACGGCGAAACCCCCGAGGACACCGCCCCCGCCCCCGACGGCCCGCTCGACGACGACGGCCGCCCCAAGCGGTTCGCCTACCCTCCCCAGCTCGTCGTCGTCGACGGCGGCGCCCCCCAGGTCGCGGCCGCCCGCCGGGCCATGGACGAGCTCGGCATCGACGACGTCGCCGTCTGCGGCCTGGCCAAGCGCCTGGAGGAGGTCTGGCTGCCCGGCGAGGACGACCCGGTCGTCCTGCCCCGCAGCAGCGAGGGCCTCTACCTCCTCCAGCGCGTCCGCGACGAGGCACACCGCTTCGCGATCACCTACCAGCGCAGCAAGCGCACCAAGCGGCTGAAGGCCTCACCGCTCGACGCCGTGCCCGGCCTCGGCGACACCCGCCGCCAGGCACTGCTCAAGCACTTCGGCTCGCTGAAGAAGCTGCGGGCCGCGACGATCGACGAGATCTGCGCCGTCCCCGGGGTCGGCCGCAAGACCGCGGAAACGGTCGCCGCCGCACTGGCCGGAGCGGCACCGACCGCTCCCGCGGTGAACACCGCCACAGGAGAGATCATTGAGGATGACGGGGCCCCACCGGCCGCGTTGTCGGCAGAACGGGGGCAGGAACCATGAGCACAGAGCACGAGACGCAGGAAACCGAGAGAGACGGTGCACAGGTGAGTACGGGCACGATGCGCGAGTCCGACCAGGGCGAGAGCGCCGCGATCCCCGAGCTGGTGATCATCTCCGGGATGTCCGGCGCCGGCCGCAGCACGGCCGCCAAGTGCCTGGAGGACCTCGGCTGGTTCGTCGTCGACAACATCCCGCCCGAGCTGATCCCCCCGATGGTCGAGCTCGGCGCCCGCTCCCAGGGCAACGTCGCCCGCATCGCCGTCGTCGTCGACGTCCGCGGCCGCCGCTTCTTCGCCAACCTCAAGGAGTCCCTGGCCACCCTCGACGCGCAGAACGTCAAGCGCCGCATCGTCTTCCTCGAATCCTCCGACGAGGCCCTGGTGCGCCGCTTCGAGTCCGTCCGCCGCCCGCACCCCCTCCAGGGCGACGGCCGCATCGTCGACGGCATCGCCGCCGAACGCGACCTGCTGCGCGAGCTGCGCGGCGACGCCGACCTGGTCATCGACACCTCCAGCCTCAACGTCCACGAACTCCGCGCCAAGATGGACGCCCAGTTCGCCGGCGAAGAGGTCCCCGAGCTCCGCGCCACCGTCATGTCCTTCGGCTTCAAGTACGGCCTGCCCGTCGACGCCGACATGGTCATCGACTGCCGCTTCATCCCCAACCCGCACTGGGTCCCCGAGCTCCGCCCCTTCACCGGCCTCAACGACGAGGTCTCCCACTACGTCTTCAGCCAGCCCGGCTCCAAGGAGTTCCTCGACGGCTACGCCGAGCTGCTGCGGATCGTCGCCGAGGGCTACCGCCGCGAGGGCAAGCGCTACGTCACCATCGCCGTGGGCTGCACCGGCGGCAAGCACCGCAGCGTCGCGATGTCCGAGAAGCTCGCCCACCGGCTGGTTTCCGAAGGGGTGGAAACCGTCGTCGTCCACCGCGACATGGGGCGCGAGTGAGCGGCCGCACACCACGGCTGCGCCGGGTCCGCCGATTCGTCCCCAGCGGCCGTACGACGAAGGGCGCCACCCCCAAGGTGGTGGCGCTCGGCGGAGGCATGGGCCTGTCCGCCTCCCTCGCCGCGCTCCGCCGCATCACCGGCGACCTCACGGCCGTCGTCACGGTCGCCGACGACGGCGGCTCCAGCGGCCGGCTCCGCGACGAGCTCGGCGTGCTGCCGCCCGGCGACCTGCGCAAGGCACTGGCCGCGCTGTGCGGCGACGACGACTGGGGCCAGACCTGGGCCCGGGTCATCCAGCACCGCTTCCAGAGCGAGGGCGAACTGCACGACCACGCCGTCGGCAACCTGCTCATCGTCGCCCTGTGGGAGCAGCTCGGCGACCACGTCCAGGCCCTCGACCTGGTCGGCAAGCTGCTCGGCGCACAGGGCCGGGTACTGCCCATGTCGGCCGTCCCCCTGGAGCTCCAGGCCCAGGTCAGGGGCCACGACCCGGACCACCCCGACGACGTCTCCACGGTCCGCGGCCAGGCCACCGTCGCCCTCACCCGCGGCGAGGTGCAGTCCGTCCACGTCGTCCCCGAGGACCCGCCGGCCGTCCCCGAGGCGGTCGCCGCGGTCCGTGACGCCGACTGGGTGGTTCTCGGCCCCGGATCCTGGTTCTCCTCCGTGATCCCCCATCTGCTGGTGCCACAGCTGCGCGAGGCCCTGGAGGAGACCAAGGCACGCAAGGTGCTCTCCCTCAACCTCGCACCGCAGCCGGGCGAAACCGAAGGCTTCTCCCCGCAGCGTCATTTGGAGGTTTTGGCCCGACACGCCCCTAAACTCGCCTTCGACGTGGTGCTGGCCGACAGGGCCGCCGTGCCCGACATCGATGGCCTGACGGTTGCCGCCAAGCAGCTCGTCGGCAGCGAGGTCGAGCTGGCGGCGGTCGCGGCGCAAGGAGACGACGCCCGGCCGACCGCCGGGGGAGCCCCCGACCGGCACGACCCGGAGCTGCTGGCCGCCGCGTACGACCGTATTTTTCGGATGCATGGAAGGATCGGCCCATGGCGATGACGGCTGCGGTGAAGGATGAGATCTCCCGGCTCCCCGTCACCCGGACCTGCTGCCGGAAGTCGGAGGTCTCGTCGATCCTGCGGTTCGCGGGAGGTCTGCACCTGGTCAGCGGACGCATTGTGATCGAAGCCGAGCTGGACACGGGCATCGCCGCCCGCCGGCTCCGCAAGGACATCCTGGAGATCTTCGGGCACAGCTCCGACCTGGTGGTGATGGCCCCCGGCGGACTGCGGCGCGGCAGCCGCTACGTCGTACGGGTGGTCGCCGGCGGCGACCAGCTGGCCCGCCAGACCGGCCTGGTCGACGGCCGCGGCCGCCCCATCCGCGGACTTCCCCCACAGGTCGTCTCCGGTGCCACCTGCGACGCCGAGGCCGCCTGGCGCGGCGCCTTCCTCGCCCACGGCTCGCTCACCGAACCCGGCCGCTCCTCCTCCCTGGAGGTCACCTGCCCCGGCCCCGAGGCGGCCCTCGCCCTGGTCGGCGCGGCCCGCCGTCTCGGCATCGGCGCCAAGGCCCGCGAGGTCCGCGGCGTGGACCGCGTCGTCGTCCGCGACGGTGACGCCATCGGCGCCCTGCTGACCCGGCTCGGCGCCCACGAGTCGGTGCTCGCCTGGGAGGAGCGGCGGATGCGCCGCGAGGTCCGGGCCACCGCCAACCGCCTCGCCAACTTCGACGACGCCAACCTCCGCCGCTCGGCGCGCGCCGCGGTCGCCGCCGGCGCCCGCGTACAGCGCGCACTGGAAATCCTCGGCGAGGAGGTCCCCGAGCACCTCGCCGCGGCCGGCCGGCTGCGCATGGAACACAAGCAGGCCTCCCTGGAGGAGCTCGGCGCCCTCGCCGACCCGCCGCTCACCAAGGACGCGGTCGCCGGCCGGATCCGCCGCCTGCTGGCGATGGCCGACAAGCGCGCCCAGGACCTCGGCATCCCCGGCACCGAATCCAACCTCACCGAGGAACTCGCCGAGGGCATGGTCGGCTGACCCCACCCTCCTCATCCGCCCATTACGCCCCCGGTGCCACAAACCGCACCGGGGGCGTCCTCGTGCGCCCGCGGATCCGACCGAAAGTGCTCATCTGAGAAGCATCGAGCGCGTTTTGTCAATGTCACGTACGTCTCGTATAGGGGGTAGGGTCGGAGGCGGTCGGGGACAGCCCATACAGCTCGCCGGTGTCTTGCCGGCGTACCAACGAGGAGATCGGTTCGTGACGATCCGCGTAGGCATCAACGGATTCGGCCGCATTGGTCGCAACTACTTCCGCGCGCTCCTGGAGCAGGGCGCGGACATCGAGATCGTCGGTGTCAACGACCTGACCGACAACGCCACCCTGGTCCACCTGCTCAAGTACGACACCATCCTGGGTCGCCTCAAGCAGGACGTCAGCCACACCGACGACACCATCACGGTCGGCAACCAGACCTTCAAGACGATGGCGGAGCGCGACCCGGCGAACCTCCCCTGGGGCGAGCTCGGCGCCGACATCGTCGTCGAGTCGACCGGCATCTTCACCAAGCGCGAGGACGCCGCGAAGCACCTCGCCGCCGGTGCCAAGAAGGTCCTGATCTCCGCGCCCGCCAAGGACGAGGACATCACGATCGTGATGGGCGTCAACAACGACAAGTACGACGCCGCCAAGCACCACGTCATCTCCAACGCCTCCTGCACCACCAACTGTGTGGCGCCGATGGCGAAGGTCCTCGACGAGAACTTCGGCATCGTCAAGGGCCTGATGACCACGGTCCACGCGTACACCAACGACCAGCGCATCCTGGACTTCCCGCACAAGGACCTGCGCCGCGCCCGTGCCGCCGCGGAGAACATCATCCCCACCTCCACGGGTGCCGCCAAGGCCACCGCGCTGGTCCTCCCGCAGCTCAAGGGCAAGCTGGACGGCATCGCCATGCGCGTCCCGGTCCCCACCGGCTCGGTCACCGACCTCGTCCTGGAGCTCGACCGCGAGGTCAGCAAGGACGAGATCAACTCCGCGTTCCAGAAGGCCGCCGAGGGCCAGCTCAAGGGCATCCTGGAGTACACCGAGGACCCGATCGTCTCCTCGGACATCGTCAACTTCCCGGCCTCCTGCACCTTCGACTCCTCCCTGACGATGGCGCAGGGCAAGCAGGTCAAGGTCGTCGGCTGGTACGACAACGAGTGGGGCTACTCCAACCGCCTGGTGGACCTGACCACCTTCGTCGGCGGCCAGCTCTGATATCTCTGCCTGATACCCCAGGCACCGAGGTGTGAAGGACGGGGCTCGTACGACGCGACGAAGCGTCGTACGAGCCCCGTCCTGCGACCGAATCAAGCGACGGAGCACTTCCCATGAAGACGATCGACGACCTTCAGGTAGCAGGACAGCGGGTCTTTGTCCGCGCCGACCTGAACGTACCGCTGGACGGCACCACCATCACCGACGACGGCCGCATCCGCGCCGTCGCCCCGACGATCGCCAAGCTCACCGAGCGCGGCGCCAAGGTGATCGTCGCCTCCCACCTGGGCCGCCCCAAGGGCGCCCCGGACCCGGCCTTCTCCCTGGCCCCCGCCGCCCAGCGGCTCGGTGAAATCCTCGGCCAGGACGTGGCGTTCGCGACCGACACCGTCGGCGCATCCGCCGCCGCCGTCACCGCGGGCCTCGCCGACGGCCAGGTGGCCGTGCTGGAGAACCTCCGCTTCAACCCCGGCGAGACCAGCAAGGACGACGCCGAGCGCGGCGCCTTCGCCGACCAGCTCGCCGCCCTCGCCGACCTCTACGTCGGCGACGGCTTCGGCGCCGTGCACCGCAAGCACGCCTCCGTCTACGACCTTCCCAAGCGCCTGCCGCACGCCGCCGGCGACCTCATCGCCACCGAGGTCGGCGTCCTGAAGAAGCTCACCGAGGACGTCAAGCGCCCCTACGTCGTCGTGCTCGGCGGCGCCAAGGTCTCCGACAAGCTCGCCGTCATCGACGAACTCCTCGGCAAGGCCGACCGCCTCCTGATCGGCGGCGGCATGGCCTACACCTTCCTCAAGGCCAAGGGCTACGAGGTCGGCATCTCCCTCCTCCAGGAGGACCAGATCCCGGCCGTCACGGAATACATGGAACGCGCCGAGAAGAACGGCGTCGAGCTGGTCCTGCCCGTCGACGTCCTCGCCTCCACCGACTTCCCGGACCTGAAGACCAAGGCCCCCGCGGACTTCGACACCCTCGACGCCGACAAGATCCCCTCCGACAAGGAGGGCCTGGACATCGGCCCGAAGACCCGCGAGCTGTACGCTTCCAAGCTGGCCGACGCCGCGACCGTCTTCTGGAACGGTCCGCTCGGTGTCTTCGAGCACCCGGACTACGCCGGTGGCACCCGCGCCATCGCCCAGGCGCTCGTCGACAGCGATGCCTTCACCGTGGTCGGCGGTGGCGACAGCGCCGCCGCGGTCCGCCTGCTGGGCTTCGACGAGAACGCATTCGGCCACATCTCGACCGGTGGCGGCGCCAGCCTCGAATACCTCGAAGGCAAGACGCTCCCCGGCCTCGCCGCTCTGGAGGACTGAACAACCGTGAGTGACCGCACCCCGCTGATGGCGGGCAACTGGAAGATGAACCTCAACCACCTCGAGGCCATCGCCCACGTCCAGAAGCTCGCCTTCGCCCTCGCCGACAAGGACTTCGACGCCGTAGAGGTCGCCGTCCTGACGCCCTTCACCGACCTCCGCTCGGTGCAGACCCTGGTCGACGGCGACAAGCTCAAGATCAAGTACGGCGCGCAGGACCTCTCCGCGCACGACTCCGGCGCGTACACCGGTGAGATCTCCGGCGCGATGCTCGCCAAGCTCAAGTGCGCCTACGTCGCCGTCGGCCACAGCGAGCGCCGCCAGTACCACGGCGAGAACGAAGAGATCTGCAACGCCAAGGTCAAGGCCGCCTTCCGGCACGGCCTGACCCCGATCCTCTGCGTCGGCGAGGGCCTGGACGTCCGCAAGGCCGGCAACCAGGTCGCGCACACCCTCGCCCAGGTCGACGGCGGCCTCGCGGACATCCCGGCCGAACAGGCCGAGACCATCGTGATCGCCTACGAACCGGTGTGGGCCATCGGCACCGGCGAGGTCGCCACCCCCGAGGACGCCCAGGAGGTCTGCGCGGCCATCCGCGGCCGCCTGGCCGAGCTCTACAGCCAGGAGCTGGCCGACAAGGTCCGCATCCAGTACGGCGGCTCGGTCAAGTCCGGCAACGTCGCGGCGATCATGGCCCAGCCGGACGTCGACGGCGCCCTCGTCGGCGGCGCGGCACTGGACGCCGACGAATTCGTCAAGATCGTCCGCTTCCGCGACCAGTAGCAGCCGCGCAACACCAGCAGCTATGACGAGGACGAGCCCTCGTCGTACCCTGTCGGGGCCGGGACCGGTGCAGCAGCGCCGCCCCGGCCCCGCACCATATGTTCCACGTATCGTGATCCATACGTCCGTCCGTCAGTCCTAGAGAGTTGGTCCAGCCGTGGTCATCGGATTCTCGATCGCCCTCATCGTCTTCAGCCTGCTGCTGATGATGCTGGTGCTCATGCACAAGGGGAAGGGCGGCGGTCTGTCCGACATGTTCGGCGGCGGCATGCAGTCCTCGGTCGGCGGCTCCTCGGTCGCCGAACGCAACCTGGACCGCATCACCATCGTGATCGGTCTGCTCTGGTTCGCCTGCATTGTCGTCCTCGGCGTCCTGATGAAGCTCGGCAGCTGACATACCGTCGGGGGCGCGGCCTATCATGAGGGCGGCGTCCCGGGACGGTAACTCCGGTCACTGGACGCGCGTTGGGCCTTACGTAGACTGTGGCGTTCCGCAGCGCAGCTGATGTGAAGGCTTTGCAGCACCATTACGCAGGGAGTAACGACCGTGGCAAGTGGCAACGCGATCCGAGGAAGTCGGGTCGGGGCGGGGCCGATGGGGGAGGCCGAGCGCGGCGAGTCCGCGCCGCGCATCCGCATCTCCTTCTGGTGCTCCAACGGGCACGAGACGCAGCCCAGCTTCGCCGGCGATGCGCAGGTTCCGGACACCTGGGACTGCCCGCGCTGTGGTTTCCCGGCCGGCAAGGACCGGGACAGCCCGCCGGACCCGCCGCGCACCGAGCCCTACAAGACCCACCTCGCCTACGTCCGCGAGCGCCGCAGCGACGCCGACGGCGAGGCCATCCTCGCGGAGGCGCTCGCCAAGCTCCGCGGCGAGATCTGACGGAACAGACACACGGCCGGCCCGGCCGGAAGGAACCCCCCTTCCGGCCGGGCCGACCGCGTTCGCACGAGCCGCCGCACCCGCGCCCTCCACCGCGTCCGAGACAGCGGATGGGGCCGCTACCCCCATACCCCAAGCCCGTTGTCAGTGGTCGCCCGTATCGTTGTCGCATGCGGACGCTCCGTGGTCGTGCGACTGCGAGGCGCATCCGGCGCGATGACGGTGTGATGGTGTCGACAGAAGGGGGCGACATGAGCGACACGGGCCGGACGGCGGTGCACAGGGCTGCGGTACACAGGGCGGCGCCGGGCCGGACGGCGGGGGCTGCCGGCGCGCTCCCCTGGCACGGGGGCCACGGCCGGCTGCGGACCGCGGCCGCCGCCTCCCGCCCACCCACCGGCCGACCGCCACCGGACGCACCCGGCGGCGCGATCTCACCGACAGCCTGCGGGAGTTGTGACGCGGCCGGGTCCTGCGGGCCTACTGCCCGCCTGCCCGACGGCCGGCAGCGCGCCCCGGACGCCACGGTGTACGCCCCAGCGGTCCCGCCCTCCTCGCGATTGGCCTGCCGGACCCCGTCACCCCGGCATTCCTCCCCGCCCGTCCACCGGTTCGTCAGAAGCCCGACAGCGCACCGACCGGCAGCGGACAGATACCTCATACCGCGCCCTGATCAATTAGGTTGGGAGATGGCGGGGCCGGTACGAGATGAAGAAGGCTGATGTCCGAGATGAACCCACAAGGCCGCAGCAGGCTCGACCAGATGCCTGAGTGGACCGCGCTGAGCAAGCACCGCGAACAGATGGGGGAGGTGCACCTCCGCGAACTGTTCGAGCGCGACCCCGCGCGCGCCGACCGCTACACCCTCCAGGTCGGCGACCTGCACCTGGACTACTCCAAGCACCTGGTCACCGACGAAACCCTGCGGCTGCTCGGCGACCTGGCCGCGGCGACCGGCGTGGCCGAACTCCGCGACGCGATGTTCCGCGGCGACAAGATCAACGTCACCGAACAGCGGTCCGTGCTCCACACCGCGCTGCGCGCACCCGGCTCCGCGGTCATCAAGAGCGACGGCACCGACGTCGTCCCCGGCGTCCAGCACGTCCTGACGAAGATGGGCACCTTCTCCGACCGGGTCCGCTCCGGCGACTGGAAGGGCCACACCGGCAAGCGCATCAAGACCGTCGTCAACATCGGCATCGGCGGCTCGGACCTCGGCCCCGCCATGGCGTACGAGGCGCTGCGCGCCTACACCCACCGGGACATGCAGTTCCGCTTCGTCTCCAACGTGGACGGCGCGGACCTGCACGAAGCCGTCCGCGACCTCGACCCGGCCGAGACGCTCTTCATCATCGCCTCGAAGACCTTCACCACCATCGAGACGATCACCAACGCCACCTCGGCCCGCAACTGGCTGCTGACCGGCCTCCGGGCCGACGAGGAAGCCGTCGCCAAGCACTTCGTCGCCCTCTCCACCAACACCGAGAAGGTGACCGAGTTCGGCATCAACCCGGACAACATGTTCGAGTTCTGGGACTGGGTCGGCGGCCGCTACTCCTACGACTCCGCGATCGGTCTCTCGCTGATGATCGCCATCGGCAAGGAACACTTCCGCGAGATGCTCGCCGGCTTCCACCTCGTCGACGAGCACTTCCGCTGCACCCCGCCGCAGGAGAACGCCGCATTCCTGCTGGGCCTCCTCGGCATCTGGTACGGCAACTTCTGGGACGCCCAGTCGCACGCCGTACTGCCCTACAGCCACTACCTCTCCAAGTTCACCGCCTACCTCCAGCAGCTGGACATGGAGTCCAACGGCAAGTCCGTGGACCGCGAGGGCCACCGGGTCAACTGGCAGACCGGCCCGGTCGTGTGGGGCACGCCCGGCACCAACGGCCAGCACGCCTACTACCAGCTGCTCCACCAGGGCACGAAGATGATCCCGGCCGACCTCATCGGCTTCGCCGAACCGGTCGCCGACCTGCAGCCCGGACTGGTCGCCCAGCACGACCTGCTGATGGCCAATCTCTTCGCCCAGGGCCAGGCACTGGCCTTCGGCAAGACGCCCGACGAGGTGCGTGCCGAGGGCGTGGCCGAGGAACTCGTCCCGCACAAGACCTTCCAGGGCAACCGCCCCACCACCACGATCCTCGCCAAGGAACTCAGCCCGTCCGTACTCGGCCAGTTGATCGCCCTGTACGAGCACAAGGTCTTCGTCCAGGGCGCGATCTGGAACATCGACTCCTTCGACCAGTGGGGCGTCGAACTCGGCAAGGTCCTCGCCAAGCGCGTCGAACCGGCCCTCACCGAAGGCGCCGCCGTACCGGGCCTCGACCCCTCCACCACCGCCCTGGTCGCCAAGTACCGCGCCCTCCGCGCCCGCTGACCCCACACCTGTAAAGCCCACCCGCAACCAAGCCACACCCAGCCACACCCAAGCCGCGGGCCCCGCCCTCGAAGAGGACGGGGCCCGCAAGGCCGCAAGCAAGGCAAGAGCGGTCGTCGCGACGGCCGACGCTCAGGCCGAAGGCCGCCGGCTCAGGCCGACGCCGGTGGGTAGAGGCCGCGCGGCAGTTGGGCCGCGGCCGGCTCGTCGAGGAGCCACAGCGTGCGGCTGCGGCCGCGGGCGCCCGCCGCCGGGGCCTGGACCTCGCCCGCGCCGGAGAGCGCGATGGCGGCCGCGTTGGCCTTGTCCTCGCCGGCCGCCAGCAGCCAGACCTGCCGCGCCGCGCGGATCGCGGGCAGCGTCAGGGAGATCCGGGTGGGCGGCGGCTTGGGCGCGCCGTGCACCCCGACCACCGTGCGCTCGGTCTCCCGTACGCCGGGGAGCTCGGGGAAGAGCGACGCGACGTGGGTGTCCGGGCCGACGCCGAGCAGCAGGACGTCGAAGGACGGGACCGGGCCGTGGTCCTCCGGGCCTGCCGCGGCGGCGAGTTCGGCGGCGTACGCCTCGGCGGCGGCGTCCGGGTCGTTGCCGTACGAGCCGTCCGCGGCGGGCATCGGGTGCACCCGGGCCGGGTCGAGCGGGACGCTGTCGAGCAGCGCCGCGCGGGCCTGGGTGTCGTTGCGCTCCGGGTCGCCCTCGGGCAGGAAGCGCTCGTCACCCCACCACAGGTCGAGCCGGGACCAGTCCACGGCGTCCCGGGCGGGCGCCTCGGCGAGGGCCGCGAGCAGCCCGTTGCCGTTGCGCCCGCCGGTCAGCACGATGGCGGCGGAGCCGCGCGCGGCCTGGGCGTCCACGATCTTCGTGATCAGCCGGGCCGCCGCGGCCTTCGCCATCAGCTCCTTGTCGCGGTGGACGACGACTTCGGGAGCACTCACTTGCCGGCCGCCTTCTTGGCGGGTGCCTTCTTGCCCGAGGACGCGGACTTGGCCGGGGTGCCGTCGGCGGACGCCGCCGGTTCGCCGTCGGCCGTTCCGCCCTCGTTTCCGCCCTTGGCCGTTCCGCCCTTGGTCGTGCCCGCCGGGTCCCCGCTTCCGCCGCCGGCCGGACCGTCGCCGTCGCCGAGGCGTTCCACGCCGAACTTCAGGGCGGCGGCGTAGATGTCGTCCGGGTCGAGCCGGCGGAGCTCCTCGGCGAGGAGTTCCGCGGTGTCCCGGCGCTTGAGCGCCACCGAGCGGTCCGGCTGGCCGGGCATGGAGAGCGTGGCCAGCGAGGCCTCGGGGCGGTCGAGCACGATGGGGCCGCCGCTGGACTGCATGCGGACGGCCGTGAGGCCGGGGCCGCCCGAGACCTTGCGGGAGACCGGGACGTTCAGCCGGCTGGCGAGCCACATGGCGAGCAGCTCGCAGCTGGGGTTGAACTCCTCGCCCTCGACCTCGGCCGAGGTGACCGTGCACGGGCCCTGGTCGAGCGCCGCCGCCAGCATGGAGCGCCAGGGCGTGATCCGGGTCCAGGACAGGTCGGTGTCGCCCGGAGTGTACGTTTCTGCGCGCGCGGAGAGCTCCTGCACCGGGCGCTCGCAGGCGTAGGCGTCGGTCACCCGGCGCTGGGCGAGCGCGCCCAGCGGGTCCTTGGCCGGGTCCAGCGGGGCGTTGACCGCCCACCAGACGACCACCGGGGCGTCCGGCAGCAGCAGCGGCAGGACCACGGACTGGGCGTGGTCGATCGCCTCGCCGTAGAGCCGCAGCACGACCGTCTCGCCGGTGCCGGCCTCGGTGCCGACCCGCACCTCGGCGTCCAGGCGGGCCTTGGCGCGGTCGCGCGGCGACCGGCTGACCCGCTTGATGACGACGAGGGTGCGCGACGGGTGCTCGCGGGACGCCTCGTTGGCGGCCTTGAGGGCGTCGTAGGCGTTCTCCTCGTCGGTGACGATGACGAGCGTGAGCACCATGCCGATGGCCGGGGTGCCGACGGCGCGACGGCCCTCCACCAGCGCCTTGTTGATCTTGCTGGCCGTGGTTTCCGTCAGATCGATCTTCATGGCCGACGCCAGCTCCGTCCGTCTCGTGCGAGCATTTCGTCCGCCTCGGCCGGGCCCCAGGTGCCCGCCGGGTACTGCGCGGGCTTGCCGTGCTTGTCCCAGTACTCCTCGATCGGGTCGAGGATGCGCCAGGACTGCTCGACCTCCTCCAGTCGCGGGAAGAGGTTGGCGTCGCCCAGGAGTACGTCGAGGATCAGGCGCTCGTACGCCTCGGGGCTGGACTCGGTGAAGGACTCGCCGTAGGCGAAGTCCATCGAGACGTCCCGGACCTCCATCGACGTGCCGGGCACCTTGGAGCCGAACCGCACGGTCACGCCCTCGTCCGGCTGGACGCGGATGACCAGGGCGTTCTGGCCGAGCTCCTCGGTGGCGGTGTGGTCGAACGGGGAGTGCGGGGCGCGCTGGAAGACGACCGCGATCTCGGTGACCCGGCGGCCCAGCCGCTTGCCGGTGCGCAGGTAGAAGGGGACGCCCGCCCAGCGGCGGTTGTCGATCGACAGCTTTATCGCGGCGTAGGTGTCGGTCTTCGACTTCGGGTCGATGCCGTCTTCCTGGAGGTAGCCGACGGCCTTCTCGCCGCCCTGCCAGCCGGCCGCGTACTGCGCGCGCACGGTCTCCTTGCCCAGGTCCTTGGGCAGTCGGACCGCGCCGAGCACCTTGGTCTTCTCCGCGACCAGGGCGTCGGCCTCGAAGGAGGCGGGCTCCTCCATGGCGGTCAGCGCGAGCAGCTGGAGGAGGTGGTTCTGGATGACGTCACGGGCCGCGCCGATGCCGTCGTAGTAGCCGGCCCGGCCGCCGATGCCGATGTCCTCGGCCATCGTGATCTGGACGTGGTCGACGTAGCTGCGGTTCCACAGCGGCTCGAACATCGTGTTGGCGAAGCGCAGCGCCAGGATGTTCTGGACGGTCTCCTTGCCGAGGTAGTGGTCGATCCGGAAGACCTCGTTCGGCGGGAAGACCTCGTGGACGATCCGGTTGAGCTCCTGGGCGCTCTCGAGGTTGTGCCCGAACGGCTTCTCGATGACCGCGCGGCGCCAGGAGTCCTCCTTCTGGTCGGCCAGTCCGTGCTTCTTGAGCTGCTGGACGACCTTGGGGAAGAACTTCGGCGGCACGGACAGGTAGAAGGCGAAGTTACCGCCGGTGCCCTGGGCCTTGTCGAGCTCGTTGATGGTGTCCTTGAGGGTCTCGAACGCCTCGTCGTCGTCGAAGTTGCCCTGGACGAAGCGGCAGCCCTGGACCAGCTGCTGCCAGACCTCCTCGCGGAACGGCGTACGGGCGTGCTCCTTGACCGCCTGGTACACCTCCTGCGCGAAGTCCTCGTTCTCCCACTCCCTGCGGGCGAATCCGACGAGGGAGAAACCGGGCGGAAGCAGGCCGCGGTTCGCCAGGTCGTAGACGGCGGGCATCAGCTTTTTACGGGACAAATCGCCCGTGACGCCGAAAATGACCAGGCCCGACGGCCCCGCGATGCGCGGGAGCCGTCGGTCCGCGGCGTCACGAAGCGGGTTCGCTCCATGAACAGCGGTCAAGGGGATCAGCCCTCCGTGGGAGCGAGGCGCTTGAGCTCCGCCTCGGTCGACTTGAGCAGGTCGTTCCAGGAGGCCTCGAACTTCTCCACGCCCTCGTCCTCCAGGAGCTGCACGACATCGTCGTACGAGATGCCGAGCGCGCCGATCGCGTCGAGGTCGGCCTGGGCCGCCTCGTAGGTGCCGGCGATGGTGTTCCCGGTGATCTCGCCGCGCGCCGCGGTGGCCTCCAGGGTGGCCTCCGGCATGGTGTTGACCGTGCCCGGGGCGACCAGTTCGTCCACGTACAGCGTGTCCTTGTAGTCCGGGTCCTTCACGCCGGTCGAGGCCCACAGCGGACGCTGCCTGTTGGCGCCGGCCTTGTCCAGGGCGGCCCAGCGGTCGGAGGAGAAGACCTCCTCGTACGCCTGGTAGGCCAGCCGCGCGTTGGCCAGCGCGGCCTTGCCCTTGAGGGCCTTGGCCTCGTCGGTGCCGTTCTTGTCCAGGCGCTTGTCGATCTCGGTGTCCACGCGGGACACGAAGAACGAGGCGACCGAACGGATCAGGGACAGGTCCAGGCCCGCGGCCTTGGCCTTCTCCAGGCCCGCGAGGTAGGCGTCCATGACCTCGCGGTAGCGCTCCAGCGAGAAGATCAGCGTGACGTTGACGCTGATGCCCAGGCCGATGACCTCGGTGATCGCCGGCAGGCCCGCCTTGGTGGCCGGGATCTTGATCAGCGTGTTCGGGCGGTCCACCAGCCACGCCAGCTGCTTGGCCTCGGCGATGGTCGCCGCGGTGTTGTGGGCCAGGCGCGGGTCGACCTCGATGGAGACCCGGCCGTCCTGCCCGCCGGTGGCGTCGAAGACCGGCCGCAGGACGTCGGCGGCGTCCCGGACGTCCGCCGTCGTGATCATGCGGATGGCTTCCTCGACGGTGACCTTACGGGCGGCGAGGTCGGCGACCTGCTGCCGGTAGCCGTCGCCCGAGGAGATCGCCTTCTGGAAGATCGAGGGGTTGGTCGTGACGCCGACGACGTGCTGCTGGTCGATCAGCTCGGCGAGGTTGCCGGACGTGATGCGCTTGCGCGACAGGTCGTCCAGCCAGATCGCGACGCCTTCGTCGGAGAGGCGCTTGAGTGCGTCTGTCATGGGTTCTGCATCTCCTACTCGTCGTATACGTGCGTCAGCGCGCGGCGGCTTCGAGCGATTCCCGGGCGGCGGCGGCGACCGCGTCGGCGGTGAAGCCGAACTCGCGGAAGAGGACCTTGCCGTCGGCCGAGGCGCCGAAGTGCTCCAGCGACACGATGCGTCCGGCGTCGCCCACGAAGCGGTGCCAGGTCAGGCCGATGCCCGCCTCGACGGCGACCCGCGCCTTGACCGACGGCGGCAGCACGCTGTCGCGGTACTGCTGGTCCTGCTCCTCGAACCACTCGACGCACGGCATCGAGACCACGCGGGTCGGGACGCCCGCGTCCTGCAGCTGCGCGCGCGCCTCGACGGCGAGCTGCACCTCGGAGCCGGTGCCGATCAGCACGACCTGCGGTTCGGCGGCCTCTCCCTGCGGGCCCTCGGCCTCGAAGAGCACGTAACCGCCCTTGGCGGTGTCCTCGTTGGCCGGGTACGTCGGGACGCCCTGGCGGGTCAGCGCGAGGCCGTGCGGGGCGCCCACGCCGAACTTCTTCGTGTAGCGCTTGAGGATCTCGCGCCAGGCGAGGGCGGTCTCGTTGGCGTCGGCCGGGCGCACGACGTTCAGGCCCGGGATGGCGCGCAGCGAGGCCAGGTGCTCGACCGGCTGGTGGGTCGGGCCGTCCTCGCCCAGGCCGATGGAGTCGTGCGTCCACACGTACGTCACCGGCAGGTGCATCAGGGCCGACAGCCGGACGGCGTTGCGCATGTAGTCGGAGAACACCAGGAAGGTGCCGCCGTAGATGCGGGTGTTGCCGTGCAGCGCGATGCCGTTCATCTCCGCGGCCATGGAGTGCTCGCGGATGCCGAAGTGGATCGTGCGGCCGTAGGGGTCGGCCTCCGGCAGCGGGTTGCCCTCGGGCAGGAACGACGACGTCTTGTCGATCGTGGTGTTGTTGGAGCCCGCGAGGTCCGCGGAGCCGCCCCACAGCTCGGGGATGACCGGGCCGAGCGCGTGCAGCACCTTGCCGGACGCGGCGCGGGTGGCGACGGGCTTGCCGGTCTCGAAGACGGGGAGGTGGTCCTCCCAGCCCGCGGGCAGCTCGGTGGCGGCGATCCGGTCGAACTCCGCGGCGCGCTCCGGGTTGGCGGTGCGCCAGGCGGCGAAGGACTTCTCCCACTCCTTCTTGGCGTCCCGGCCGCGGTCGAGGGCGCCGCGGGTGTGCGCGAGCACCTCGTCGGTGACCTCGAAGTGCTTCTCCGGGTCGAAGCCCAGCACGCGCTTGGTGGCCGCGACCTCCTCCTCGCCCAGCGCCGAGCCGTGCGCGGCCTCGGTGTTCTGGGCGTTGGGGGCCGGCCAGGCGATGATCGAGCGCATCGCGATGAACGACGGCTTGTCGGTGACGGCCTTCGCGGCCTCGATGGCGCGGAACAGCCCCTCGGGGTCGAGGTCGCCGTTCTCCTTGGGCTCCACGCGCTGCACGTGCCAGCCGTAGGCCTCGTACCGCTTCACGGTGTCTTCGGAGATGGCGGTCTCGGTGTCGCCCTCGATCGAGATGTGGTTGTCGTCCCACAGCATGATGAGGTTGCCGAGCTTCTGGTGGCCGGCCATCGAGGACGCCTCGGCGGAGATGCCTTCCTGGAGGCAGCCGTCGCCGGCGATCGCGTAGATGAAGTGGTCGAACGGCGAGGAGCCCTGGGCCGCGTCCGGGTCGAAGAGGCCGCGCTCGTAGCGGGCCGCCATGGCCATGCCGACCGCGTTGGCGACGCCCTGGCCCAGCGGGCCGGTGGTGGTCTCCACGCCGGTGGTGTGGCCGTACTCCGGGTGGCCGGGGGTCTTGGAGCCCCAGGTGCGGAAGGCCTTGAGGTCGTCCAGCTCCAGGCCGTAGCCGGCCAGGAAGAGCTGGATGTAGAGCGTCAGGCTGGAGTGGCCGGCGGAGAGGACGAACCGGTCACGGCCGGTCCAGTCGGAGTCCGCGGGGTCGTGCCGCATGAGCTTCTGGAACAGAACATAGGCGGCGGGAGCCAGGCTCATGGCCGTACCCGGATGGCCGTTACCGACCTTCTGCACGGAGTCCATGGCCAGGACCCGGACGGTGTCCACCGCCCGCTGGTCCTGTTCGGTCCACTCGAATTCTGTGGTGGTCGGCTTGGTGCTCACCCTGAGTCAGGGCTCCTCTCCACATGTCGAATGCCACGGACGGTATGTCCGCCAGGCGGTGTCGAGCCTACCCCCGCAAGTGCGGGCGTCTTTTCGACGCTCATTCGGTGTTTTCGGTGCTCAGTCGCTGCGTGGCCGTCACGGAGGTTCGTCGCTTCGGGCAACCGAATCGCCGGATCGGACATTCCCGGCCCGGCGGCCACGGCCATACGACCAGACTGCCGGGCGGCGGTCTGGCCCGCCTCCTGAACAACGGGCGAACGCCCGGGGAAAGCTGCCGACGCCACCGGGCCGCGCGGGCCCCAACACGACCCCACCCCCGCGAAGATCGCCGTATGGCCAACGTCTAAAGTGGCGTGGTACGCGCAAGCTTTTACCCGGTTCACGGGGTCGTAAGGCTTGCGAGCCTTATTTCCATCCGCGGCGGGAGCCGCTGATGTTACTTCCAGGGGTGTGCGTGACGGCCGTCGAATCCCGTCCTGCGGGGGTGCTCTCCGAGAGCCCGGGGGGTCCGGGGCACCGTCCGTTCGGGGCCCGTGTGAAGGCTTTCGTGGCGCTGACCAAGCCGCGTGTCATCGAGCTCCTGCTGATGACGACGATCCCCGTGATGTTCCTGGCGGCGGGCGGTGTCCCCGACCTGTGGCTGGTGTTCGCGACCTGCGTCGGCGGTTACCTCTCCGCCGGCGGCGCGGCCGCCTACAACATGTACATCGACCGGGACATCGACGCCCTGATGGACCGCACGTCCCAGCGCCCCCTGGTCACCGGCATGGTCTCGCCGCGCGAGTGCCTGGTCTTCGCGACCGCCCTCGCGGTGGGTTCCACCGCCTGGTTCTGGGTCTTCGTCAACCCGCTGTCGGCGATGCTGTCGCTCGGGGCGCTGCTTTTCTACGTGGTCGTCTACACGATGATCCTCAAGCGCCGCACCTCGCAGAACATCGTCTGGGGCGGCATCGCGGGCTGCATGCCGGTCTTCATCGGCTGGTCCGCGGTGACGAATTCGGTCTCCTGGGCCGCGCTGGTCCTCTTCCTCGTCATCTTCTTCTGGACGCCGCCGCACTACTGGCCGCTGTCGATGAAGGCCAAGGACGACTACGAGCGGGTCGGCGTGCCGATGCTGCCGGTGATCGCGGGCAACAAGGCCGTGGCCCGGCAGATCGTCGCCTACAGCTGGGTGATGGTCCTGGTCTCGCTGCTGCTGCAGCCGCTGGGCTACACCGGCTGGTTCTACACCGCGGTCGCGGTCGCCTGCGGCGCCTTCTGGCTGAAGGAGGCGCACGCCCTGCAGTCCCGCGCCAAGGCCGGGATCACCGGGCCCAAGCTCAAGGAGATGCGGCTGTTCCACTGGTCCATCACCTATGTGTCCCTGCTGTTCGTCGCCGTCGCCGTGGATCCCTTCCTTCGGTGATTACTCGTGGGTAGCATGCTGTCCATGGCAGACACCCAGCAGGCGGACGAGCAGGCGGAGACGGCGGTCGGCGCGGCGGCCGCCACCAAGGACGAGAAGCGGGCCGGCAAGCGCGCCGCGCGGCTCGCCCGGCAGATCCGCGCCTTCGCCGACTCCCACGGCGGCAGCGCCGAGGGCCAGCTCGCGCACATCGCCCGCGGCAGCGTCCGGATCGCCCTCGTCGGGGCCAACGGCGAGTGGGGCAACCTCGTCGCCGGTACGTACGACGAGGCCAAGGACGCCGCGGCCCGGGCCGGCCTCACCCTCCACGACGACTTCGACGGCGACCTCGCCGCCAAGGTCCGCACCGGCCGCTACGAGTGGTCCCGCATGGCGGGCATCCAGCTGGGCGGCCCGGCCAACGCCTGACGCACGGTGCGGCGGCGCGCCGGGGCGCGCGCGAGGAAGCGGAGCCCGCTACCTCACCACCCCCTCGTCCGTTAGGCCCACCGGGCGCGGCGGTCCTGCCACGCCCGGCGGGCTCTCGGCGAGGAGGAGCGGATGGACGGCATTGCCTTCCCGGCGGATCAGCCACCGCTCATCGATCAGTACAGCCACGGCGCCGTGCACGGCGAACTCGGCCTCGGCTCCTTCGAGACCCATCTGGCCGCCGCGGTCGGCGCGCACGGCCCGGCCCCCGCCGGCACGAGCTACTTCGACAGCTTCACCGGCCTCGCGATACGCCGCTGGTGCCCCCCGCTGCTCGGCCTGGAGCCGCACTGTCCGCCGGCCCGCTATCTGGCCCGCAGACGCGAGGTGGGCGCCTACACGGCGGGCCGGATGCTGCTCCGCGGCTCCGGCATCGGCACCTTCCTGCTGGAGGCCGGCACCCCCAGCGAACTGACCTCGGCCGCCGAGATCGCCACTGCCGCCGAGGCCCGCGCCCACGAGGTGGTACGGCTCGAACCGCTCGCCGAGCAGGTCGCCGACACCTCCGGCAGCGTCGAATCCTTCATCGGCTACACCGCCGAGGCGCTCTACGCGGCGGCCCAGCACGCCACCGCCTTCGCCTCCGGCGCCACCTACTGCGACGGACACGCCCCCGAGGCCGGCGAGGTGCGGCGCGCCGCGGACCGCTGGCTGCGTGCCCGCCGGCCCGGCGACCGGCTCGCCGAACCGGCCCTCGTACGGCACCTGCTGTGGAGCGCGGTCGCCACCGGACTGCCCGTACAGCTGCACTGCCCCGACCCGCGGCCGCTGGCCGGGTTCCTGCGGGCCACCACCGGGATCGGCGCGGACCTGGTCCTGCTGCCCGCGGCCCCGCACCACCGCCGGGCCGCCCAGCTCGCCGCGGCGCACGCCCATGTGTACGCCGACACCGGGCCCCGCCCCGAGGAGACCCTGCCGCACGCGCCGTTCGGGAAGCTGCTGTTCTCCTCCGGTGCCCGCGGGCTGCCCGAGCTCTATGTGACCGGCGCCCGGTCCTTCCTGCGCGCCATGGACCGCCTCGTACGGGAGTGGACCACCGAGGGGCTGTGCGGGGCGGAGGACGGGCGGCGGATCATCGAGATGATCGCGTCCGGGACGGCCCGCCGGGTCTACCGGCTCGACGCGGACGCCACCTGAGGCTCCGCGGGCTCCTCGTCCGCGGCGGCCGGCGCGTCGCCGTCCCCGGGCTCGTCCTCCTGAAGCGGTCCGCGGTCGCGCAGCGACAGCGCCACCCGCAGCACGGCGATCCACACCAGCGTCGAGCCCAGCATGTGCAGCCCGATGACGATCTCGGGCAGGCCCAGGAAGTACTGGACGTAGCCGATGACGCCCTGCAGCGCGATGCAGGCGAGCAGTTCCAGCACCCTCCGGCGCGCGGCGGCCGGTGCCTTGACGGCGCGCAGCGCGAACCACAGGGCGACGGTCAGGCCGACGACGATGTAGACGAAGTCGACGTGGAGCTGGGTGATCTCCTGCCAGTTCAGCGGGATGCGGTGGACCTTGTGGGCGTCGCCGGCGTGCGGGCCGGTGCCGGTGACGACCGTGCCGATGACGGTCAGCGTGCCGGTCGCCGCCACCAGCAGCCAGGCCAGCTGCCGGAGGGGACGGGCGGTCACGTCACGCGGTGCGTCGTCGCCCTCGCCGGCCCGCTGCCAGCTCAGTACGGCGACCGTGAGCAGCGTCGTGGACAGCAGGAAGTGCGCGGCGACGAGGTACGGGTTCAGGCCGGTCAGGACGACGATGCCGCCCCAGACCGCGTTGCCCATCACGATCCAGAACTGGGCCCAGCCGAGGCGGGTGAGCGAGCGGCGTCGCGGGTGCCGGGCGCGGGCGGCGATGATGAACAGCCCGACGAACGCGCACAGCACGTACGTCAGCAGGCGGTTGCCGAACTCGATGAGGCCGTTGATGCCCATGGCGTGGGTCGGCGTGAGGCTCTCCGGCGTGCACTTCGGCCAGGTCGAGCAGCCCAGTCCGGACTGCGTGAGCCGGACCGCGCCGCCGGTCACGACGATGATCACGGCCATCACGACGGTCGCCAGCGCGGCCCGCCGCACGAAGGCCGCGGACGGCTGCCAGCGGCGGGCGATCAGCTCAAGGGGATTCAGCGAGTTCGGCACGGAGCCATGGTAGGCGGCGGCTTGTGCAAGTTTTCACGAGGGGGTGGGCGGCACGAGGGGTGCGGTGCGGTGCGGACCCTGAACGGTCCACCCGGTGACTACTCCCAGCGGAAGAACTTCGCCGCCGTGCCCAGCCCCAGGACGGCCCACCCGGCGAGGACGCCCAGGTCGGACCACGGTACCGACGCGCCGTGCCCGAGCACCTCGCGCAGCCCGTCCGAGAGTGCCGAGATCGGCAGCAGGTGCAGCACGGCCCGGGCGGCCTCCGGGAACTTGGCGAGCGGGACGATCACCCCGCCGCCGACCAGGAGCAGCAGGAAGACCAGGTTGGCCGCGGCCAGCGTCGCCTCGGCCTTCAGCGTCCCGGCCATCAGCAGTCCCAGCCCCGAGAACGCGGCCGTGCCGAGCAGGAGGAGCAGCAGCACCGTGAGCGGGTTGCCGTGCGGGGACCAGCCCAGCGCCAGGGCCACCGCCGTGAGCAGTGCGATCTGCAGGACCTCGGTGACCAGCACCGCGCAGGTCTTCGCGGTCATCAGCCCCCAGCGCGGCAGCGGTGAGACCGCGAGCCGCTTGAGGACGCCGTAGCGGCGCTCGAAGCCGGTGGCGATGGCCTGGCCGGTGAAGGCGGTGGACATCACGGCCAGCGCGAGGATGCCCGGCGCCAGGAAGTCCACGGCCTTGCCGGCCCCGGTGTCGACGATGTCGACGGCGGAGAACAGCACCAGCAGCAGCGTCGGGATGATCACCGTGAGCAGCAGCTGTTCGCCGTTGCGCAGCAGCATTCGGGTCTCCAGGGCCGCCTGGGCCCGGATCATCCGGGGCAGCGGCGCGGCGCCGGGCCGCGGGGCGAACGTGCCCGTGGTGGTGGCGGTACCGGCCTCGGTGGCGGTCATGCGCGCAGCTCCTTACCGGTGAGCTCCAGGAAGACGTCCTCCAGGGTGTGCCGTTCGACGGCTATCGCGTCCGGCATCACGCCGTTCTGCGCGCACCACGAGGCGACCGTGGCCAGCAGCTGCGGGTCGATCTTGCCGTGGACGCGGTAGACGCCGGAGGCGGGCTCCGAGGCGGAGCTGTCCGCGGGCAGTGCCTTGAGGAGGGAGGCGAGGTCGAGGCCGGGCCGGCCGGTGAAGCGCAGGCTGTTCTCGGCGCCGCCGCGGCACAGCTCGTCGGGGCTGCCCTGGGCGATCACCCGGCCGCCGTCGATGATCGCGACGTCGTCGGCGAGCTGTTCGGCCTCGTCCATGAAGTGGGTGGTGAGCACGCAGCTCACGCCGTCGGCGCGGAGTTCCCGTACGAGGTCCCAGGTGGCGTGGCGGGCCTGCGGGTCGAGGCCGGCCGTCGGCTCGTCGAGGAAGACCAGCTCCGGGCGGCCGACCACGGCCATGGCCAGCGCCAGCCGCTGCTGCTGGCCGCCGGAGAGCCGCCGGTAGGTCGTCCGGCCGCAGGAGCCCAGGCCCAGCCGGTCGATGAGCATGCCGACGTCGAGGGGGTGGGCGTGCAGGGTGGCGGTGTGCCGCAGCATCTCCTCGGCGCGGGCGCCCGCGTAGACGCCGCCGGACTGCAGCATCACGCCGATCCGGGGGCGCAGCGCGGCGGCGTCGGCGACCGGGTCCAGGCCGAGGACGCGGACCGTGCCGTCATCCGGACGGCGGTAGCCCTCGCAGGTTTCGACGGTGGTGGTCTTGCCGGCGCCGTTGGGGCCGAGCACGGCGGTGACGGTGCCGTGCGCGACGGTCAGGTCGAGGCCGTCCACCGCGGTCTTCGTCCCGTACCGCTTGACCAGGCCGGTGACCTCGACGGCCGGCGCCCGTCCGGGGGTCCGGGGAGTGCTCCCCGGGGAGGTGCTGCGCATGCCGCGCAGTCTACGAAGAGCGGCCGCACCGTCGTCAGTGGGGGCTCGCCCCGAATTGCGGCCCTTCCGGGCAGGTCGCCGGCCTGATCGTGGGCCAACGGGCAGGGTTGAAATGAGGTGAACCTAAGTGATAGAGGCCACCATCCCGCCATCCGGACCACGCTTGAATCGGTTTGACGAATTACGCAACAATGGCGTTGTGAAATACGCGAGCGAGGATCAGCGAGAGCCCGGGGTCGGCGAGACCGCCGGGCCGGCCGCCTCCGCGCCCGGACGGGACGCCTCGGCGATGCCGGCCCCGCAGGCCGCCCCCGCGTCACACGACGAACAGCAGGGCACCCGCAACAGGGTCGCCCGCTCCATCCTCGACCACGGTCCGTCCACCGCCGCCGAGCTCGCCCTCCGGCTGGAGCTGACCCAGGCCGCCGTCCGCCGGCACCTGGACGCGCTGGTCGCCGAGGGCGTCGTCGAGCCCCGCGAGCAGCGGGTCTACGGCAGCCGCGGCCGCGGCCGCCCGGCCAAGGCCTTCGCCCTCACCGACTGCGGGCGGGACGCCTTCGACCAGGCCTACGACCAGCTCGCCGCCGACGCGCTGCGCTGGATCGCGCAGAGCGCGGGCGGTGGCGAGAAGGGTGAGGCGGCGGTCGCCGCGTTCGCCCGCGCCCGGTTGGCCGCCCAGGCCGAGGGCTACCGCGAGGCGGTCGAGAGCGCCGACCCGGAGGCCCGCACCCAGGCCCTGGCGAAGGCGTTGACCGCGGACGGGTACGCTGCTACGGCGCGCAGCGCCCCCAACCCCCAGCTCGGTGAACAGCTCTGCCAGCACCACTGCCCGGTCGCCCACGTCGCCGAGCGGTACCCGCAGCTGTGCGAGGCGGAGACCGAGGTCTTCTCCCGATTGCTCGGGACCCACGTACAGCGCCTTGCCACCATCGCCCACGGCGACGGGGTGTGCACGACCTTCGTCCCGAAGGCCGGAGCCGGCAAGGCAGCTCACCGCGCCGGTGAGCGCCCCCACAAGACCACGACACCATCTGCAAGCACGGCCGGGAGGAACCCCGCATGACGCTCCCCACGGAGACTGCCCACCCCGAACTCGAGGGTCTGGGCAAGTACGAATACGGCTGGGCCGACTCCGACGTGGCCGGCGCTTCGGCGAAGCGCGGTCTCTCCGAGGACGTCGTCCGTGACATCTCGGCGAAGAAGAACGAGCCGGAGTGGATGCTCAAGCTCCGCCTCAAGGGGCTGAAGCTGTTCGACAAGAAGCCCATGCCGAACTGGGGCTCCGACCTGTCGGGCATCGACTTCGACAACATCAAGTACTTCGTCCGCTCCACCGAGCAGCAGGCCGCCTCCTGGGAGGACCTGCCCGAGGACATCAAGAACACCTACGACAAGCTCGGCATCCCCGAGGCGGAGAAGCAGCGCCTGGTCGCCGGTGTCGCCGCGCAGTACGAGTCCGAGGTCGTCTACCACCAGATCCGCGAGGACCTGGAGGCGCAGGGCGTCATCTTCCTGGACACCGACACCGCGCTGAAGGAGCACCCGGAGCTCTTCCAGGAGTACTTCGGCACGGTCATCCCGGTCGGTGACAACAAGTTCGCGTCGCTGAACACCGCGGTGTGGTCCGGCGGCTCGTTCATCTACGTCCCCAAGGGTGTCCACGTCGACATCCCGCTGCAGGCCTACTTCCGGATCAACACCGAGAACATGGGCCAGTTCGAGCGGACGCTGATCATCGTCGACGAGGACGCCTACGTCCACTACGTCGAGGGCTGCACCGCGCCGATCTACAAGTCGGACTCGCTGCACTCCGCGGTGGTCGAGATCATCGTCAAGAAGGGCGGCCGCTGCCGCTACACGACCATCCAGAACTGGTCGAACAACGTCTACAACCTGGTCACCAAGCGCGCCGTCGCCTACGAGGGCGCGACCATGGAGTGGGTCGACGGCAACCTCGGCTCCAAGGTGACGATGAAGTACCCGGCGGTCTACCTCATGGGCGAGCACGCCAAGGGCGAGACCCTGTCCATCGCCTTCGCCGGCGAGGGCCAGCACCAGGACGCCGGTTCCAAGATGGTCCACATGGCGCCGAACACCTCGTCCAACATCGTCTCCAAGTCGGTGGCGCGCGGTGGCGGCCGGACCTCCTACCGCGGTCTGGTCGAGATCGGCGAGGGCGCCGCGGGCTCCAAGTCCAACGTGCTGTGCGACGCCCTGCTGGTGGACACCATCTCCCGGTCGGACACGTACCCGTACGTCGACGTCCGCGAGGACGACGTCTCCATGGGCCACGAGGCGACCGTCTCCAAGGTCAGCGAGGACCAGCTGTTCTACCTGATGGCCCGCGGTCTGTCGGAGGACGAGGCCATGGCGATGATCGTGCGCGGCTTCGTCGAGCCGATCGCCCGTGAGCTGCCGATGGAGTACGCCCTGGAGCTCAACCGGCTGATCGAGCTGCAGATGGAGGGTGCGGTCGGCTGACCCGGCCCCCCGCAGCGACCGACTCCCAAAGAACGCAGAAAGCGAGCTAGACGACAGCCATGGCTGAGGCTCAGAACATCCCGGCGGGTTCCACGACCACCGGCTCCATCGCGGTGGCCGCGGAGTCCACCGTCGCCACGAGGATGAGCGCCCCGCCGTCCTACGACGTGGCGGACTTCCCGGTGCCGCACGGCCGCGAGGAGGAGTGGCGGTTCACCCCCCTCGCGCGCCTGAAGGGCCTGCACGACGGCTCCGCGGAGGCCGGCGGTCCGGACCTGAAGATCGACATCACCGCTCCCGAGGGCGTCACCCACGAGCTGGTCGACCGCGCCGACCCGCGGGTCGGCAAGGCCGGCAAGCCCGTCGACCGGGTCGCCGCCCAGGCGTACAGCTCGTTCGAGAAGGCCTCGGTGGTCACGGTCCCCAAGGAGACCGTGCTCAGCGAGCCGATCCGGATCGCCGTGCACGGCGAGGGCGGCACGGCCTTCGGCCACCAGGTCATCGAGCTCGGCGCGTTCGCCGAGGCGGTCGTGGTCATCGACCACACCGGTGACGCGGTGCTCGCCGCCAACGTCGACTACCTCCTCGGCGACGGCGCGAAGCTGACCGTCGTCTCCGTCCAGGACTGGGAGGAGTCGGCCGTCCACACCGGCCAGCACAACGCCCTGGTCGGCCGGGACGCCACCTTCAAGTCCGTGGTCGTCACCTTCGGCGGCGACCTCGTCCGCCTGCACCCGCGCGTCACGTACGCCGGCCCCGGCGGCGAGGCCGAGTTCTACGGCCTGTACTTCACCGAGCAGGGCCAGCACCACGAGCACCGCCTGTTCGTCGACCACGAGGCGTCCAACTGCCGCTCGCACGTGACCTACAAGGGCGCGCTGCAGGGCGAGGACGCGCACGCCGTCTGGATCGGCGACGTCCTCATCCGCGCCTCGGCCACCGGCACGGACACCTACGAGCTCAACCGCAACCTCGTCCTCACCGACGGCGCGCGGGTCGACTCGGTGCCCAACCTGGAGATCGAGACCGGTGAGATCGTCGGCGCCGGCCACGCCTCGGCGACCGGCCGCTTCGACGACGAGCAGCTCTTCTACCTGATGGCCCGCGGCATCCCCGCCGAGGAGGCCCGCCGGCTCGTCGTGCGCGGCTTCTTCGCCGAGCTGGTCCAGCAGATCGGCCTGCCGGACGTCGAGGAGCGCCTGATGAGCAAGATCGAGGCCGAGCTGGAAGCGTCCGCGGTATGAGCTACGTACGCGCAGCGGCGCTGAGCGAGCTGGAGGAGGACACCCCCAAGCGGGTGGAGATCGACGGCACGCCCATCTCGCTGGTCCGCACCGAGGGCGAGGTGTTCGCGATCAACGACATCTGCTCGCACGCGAACGTCTCCCTCTCCGAGGGCGAGGTCGAGGACTGCTCGATCGAGTGCTGGCTGCACGGTTCGAGCTTCGACCTGCGCACCGGCAAGCCGTCCGGCCTCCCCGCGACGCGCCCCGTCCCCGTATACCCCGTAAAGATCGAAGGGGACGACGTGCTCGTCTCCGTCACCCAGGAGTCCTGAGTCACCCATGGCAACGCTTGAGATCCACGACCTGCACGTCTCCGTCGAGGCCGAGAACGGTCCGCGCGAGATCCTGAAGGGCGTCGACCTGACCGTGAAGCAGGGCGAGACGCACGCCATCATGGGCCCCAACGGCTCCGGCAAGTCGACCCTCGCCTACTCGCTCGCGGGTCACCCCAAGTACACGATCACCGGCGGCACCGTCAGCCTCGACGGCGAGGACGTCCTTGAGATGTCCGTCGACGAGCGCGCCCGGGCCGGCGTCTTCCTCGCCATGCAGTACCCGGTCGAGGTCCCCGGTGTCTCCGTCTCCAACTTCCTGCGCACCTCCGCCACCGCGATCCGCGGTGAGGCCCCCAAGCTGCGGCTGTGGGTCAAGGAGGTCAAGGAGGCCATGGAGCGCCTCCAGATGGACCCCTCCTTCGCCGAGCGGAACGTCAACGAGGGCTTCTCCGGCGGTGAGAAGAAGCGCCACGAGATCCTCCAGCTGGAGCTGCTCAAGCCGGCCATCGCGATCCTCGACGAGACCGACTCCGGTCTGGACGTCGACGCGCTGCGCATCGTCTCCGAGGGTGTCAACCGCATCCGCGAGACCGGCCAGGTCGGCACCCTGCTGATCACTCACTACACGCGCATCCTGCGCTACATCAAGCCCGACCACGTCCACGTCTTCGCCAACGGGCGGATCGCCGAGTCCGGCGGCCCGGAGCTGGCGGACAAGCTGGAGGCCGAGGGCTACGAGGCATACGTGAAGGGTGGTACGACCGCGTGACACAGCTGCCGGGCCTCCTCGACACAGAGGCGATCCGTAAGGACTTCCCCCTCCTGGACCGCCAGGTCCACGACGGCCGGAAGATCGTGTACCTGGACAACGCGGCGACCTCGCAGAAGCCGCGTCAGGTCCTCGATGCCCTGAACGCCTACTACGAACGTCACAACGCCAACGTCCACCGCGGCGTGCATGTGCTCGCCGAGGAGGCCACGGCGCTGTACGAAGGCGCCCGCGACAAGGTCGCCGCCTTCATCAACGCGCCCAGCCGCGACGAGGTGATCTTCACCAAGAACGCCTCGGAGTCGCTCAACCTCGTGGCGAACATGCTCGGCTGGGCCGACGAGCCCTACCGCGTGGACCGCGAGACCGAGATCGTCATCACGGAGATGGAGCACCACTCCAACATCGTTCCGTGGCAGCTGCTCTCGCAGCGCACGGGTGCGCAGCTGAAGTGGTTCGGCCTGACCGACGACGGCCGCCTGGACCTGACGAACATCGAAGAGGTCATCACCGAGCGGACGAAGATCGTTTCGTTCACGCTGGTCTCCAACCTCCTGGGCACCTTCAACCCGGTCGAGACGATCATCCGCCGGGCCCAGGAGGTCGGCGCGCTGGTCTGCATCGACGCCTCGCAGGCCGCCCCGCACATGGTGCTGGACGTGCAGGCGCTGCAGGCCGACTTCGTGGCCTTCACCGGCCACAAGATGTGCGGCCCGACCGGCATCGGCGTGCTCTGGGGCCGCCAGGAGCTGCTGGAGGACCTGCCCCCGTTCCTGGGCGGCGGCGAGATGATCGAGACGGTGTCCATGCACTCCTCGACCTACGCGCCGGCGCCGCACAAGTTCGAGGCCGGTACGCCCCCGATCGCCCAAGCCGTCGGCCTCGGCGCGGCCGTGGACTACCTCTCCTCGATCGGCATGGACAAGATCGCCGCCCATGAGCACGTGATCACGGAGTACGCCGTCAAGCGGCTGCTGGAGGTCCCCGACCTGCGGATCATCGGCCCGAGCTCGGCCGAGGACCGCGGGGCGACGATCTCCTTCACGCTCGGCGACATCCACCCGCACGACGTCGGGCAGGTCCTGGACGAGCAGGGGATCGCGGTCCGGGTGGGCCACCACTGCGCCCGCCCCGTGTGCCTGCGCTACGGAATTCCCGCGACCACGCGAGCGTCGTTCTATCTGTACTCCACCCCGGCCGAGGTCGACGCCCTGGTCGACGGCCTGGAGCACGTGCGGAACTTTTTCGGATGACCACGCACAGCGGATGAGGACGAGGACTGACTGAGCCGTGAAGCTGGATTCCATGTACCAGGACGTCATCCTGGACCACTACAAGCACCCCCATGGGCGCGGTCTTCGGGACGGCGACGCCGAGGTGCACCACGTCAACCCGACCTGCGGCGACGAGATCACGCTGCGGGTCCGGCTCGACGGCGCGACGATTGAGGATGTGTCCTACGAGGGGCAGGGCTGCTCGATCAGCCAGGCCAGTGCGTCGGTGCTCAATGACCTCCTGGTCGGCAAGGAGCTCGGTGAGGCGCAGAAGATCCAGGAGATGTTCCTGGAGCTGATGCAGTCCAAGGGCCAGGTGGAGCCGGATGACGCCATGGAGGAGGTGCTGGAGGACGCGGTGGCGTTCGCCGGCGTCTCCAAGTACCCGGCGCGCGTGAAGTGCGCCCTGCTGAGCTGGATGGCCTGGAAGGACGCCACGGCCAAGGCCCTCTCCGAGGAGGCGAAGACCGCATGACCGACACCCCGACCACCACGAAGCCGGCCTCCGAGGAAGAGGTCCGCGAGGCGCTGTACGACGTCGTCGACCCCGAGCTGGGCATCGACGTCGTCAACCTCGGGCTGATCTACGGCATCCACATCGACGACGCCAACATCGCCACCGTCGACATGACGCTGACGTCCGCGGCCTGCCCGCTGACCGACGTCATCGAGGACCAGGCGAAGTCCGCCACGGACGGGATCGTCAGCGAGCTGAAGATCAACTGGGTCTGGATGCCCCCGTGGGGCCCGGACAAGATCACCGACGACGGCCGCGAGCAGCTCCGCGCGCTCGGCTTCAACGTCTGATCGGGACCTGACCGGACCCGCACGTCGCGGGTCCGCGCGCACAGCACGGCCGTGCCCGCCGGTCACCACCGGCGGGCACGGCCGTGATTGCGTGACGACCGGCACCGCGTACGCCATCTGGGCCGGCGTCGGGACCGCGCTGATCGCGGCCATCGGCATGGTGTTCCTGGGGGAGAGCACCAGCGCGCTGAAGGTCCTCGGGGTGCTGCTGGTGATCGCCGGTGTCGTGGTGCTGAACCTGGACGGGGCGCACTGACGAAAGCGGCCCCGCGGCCGGCCACGGACTGGTGCGGCCCTACGAAGCGGGTTGTGCGACCGTACGGGCCGGGCCCGAGAGGTGAGACCGGTTCGCCTCGCCGGGCGACCTCCGGTTAGGTTTTCCAGCATGACCGATGCTGCTACCTCCTCCCGCACCACCGGCGCCGTCGCCGCCGGGCTCGCCACCGTCGCCTCCGACGGCACCGTTCTCGACACCTGGTTCCCGGCCCCCGAGCTGGTGACCGTGACCGCCGAGGGCCCCGGCCCGGCCGGCACCGAGCGCCTGGACGACGAGCGCGCCACCGACCTGCTGGGCCCGGCCGTCCTCAAGGCGATCGGCCCCGACCCGGTCCGCGAGGTCGAGGTCGTGGCCGTCCGCACGGTCATCGCCTCGCTCGACGACAAGCCGCTGGACGCGCACGACGCCTACCTGCGTCTGCACCTGCTCAGCCACCGCCTGGTCAAGCCGCACGGCCAGAACCTCGAAGGCATCTTCGGCGCGCTGGCGAACGTCGCCTGGACCTCGCTGGGCCCGGTGCCGGTGGACCGGCTGGAGACGGTGCGGCTGAACGCCCGCGCCGAGGGGCTCCACCTCGCGGTCACCAGCGTCGACAAGTTCCCGCGGATGACCGACTACGTCGCGCCCGCCGGGGTGCGGATCGCCGACGCCGACCGGGTCCGCCTCGGCGCCCACCTCGCCGCCGGCACCACCGTCATGCACGAGGGCTTCGTCAACTTCAACGCCGGGACGCTCGGCACCTCCATGATCGAGGGCCGGATCAGCGCCGGCGTGGTCATCGGCGACGGCTCCGACATCGGCGGCGGCGCCTCCACGATGGGCACCCTCTCGGGCGGCGGCAAGCAGATCATCTCGATCGGTGAACGCTGCCTGCTCGGCGCCGAGTCCGGTATCGGCATCGCCCTGGGCGACGAGTGCGTCGTCGAGGCCGGTCTGTACGTCACCGCGGGCACCCGGGTCACCCTGCCCGACGGCCAGATCGTCAAGGCCCTGGAGCTGTCCGGCGCGGACAACATCCTCTTCCGCCGCAACTCCACCACCGGCGCCGTCGAGGCCCGCCCGAACAAGGCGACCTGGGGCGGCCTGAACGAGATCCTGCACAGCCACAACTGACGGCCGGACTCCGGCTGACGGCCCGGCCCCCCCCACGGGGCGGTGGCGCACCTCGGTGAGCGGAGGGCGGCCCGGCGGACACCTTTCCGCCGGGCCGCCCTCCCGTTCGTACCCGCCCCGTCCCCGCCCCGCCGGGCACCCTCTAGGCTTGCGCCATGCGTGATCTTGTAGCGGGGATGCGGTATCTGGGCGAGGGCCAGCGCTGGGTTGCCCGGCACGGCCGGTGGTGGGGGTTCGGGCTGATCCCGGCGCTGATCGCGCTGGTGCTCTACGCCGGGGTGCTCACCGCGCTGGCCATCTGGTCCGGCGACGTCGCCGCCTGGGCGACGCCGTTCGCCGACGACTGGGGCTCGCCCTGGCAGGGGCTGCTGCGCGGGGTGTTCGTGGCGCTGCTGCTGGCCGGCGGGCTGACGCTGTCGGTGCTGACCTTCACGGCGGTCACCCTGCTGATCGGCGACCCGTTCTACGAGTCGCTCTCGGAGCAGGTCGAGGAGAGCGAGGGGTACTGCCCGCCCGGCCCGGACCGGCCGCTGTGGCGGGAGATCGCGCTCGCCCTGCGCGACAGCGTCCATGTGCTGCTGCGCGCGGCCGGCTTCGGCGTCCTGCTGTTCGTCCTCGGCTTCGTGCCCTTCCTCGGCCAGACCGTGGTGCCCGCGATCGGCTTCTGCGTCTCCGGGTTCTTCCTCACCGTCGAGCTGACCGCGGTGGCGATGCAGCGCCGGGACGTCCCGGTGCGCGCCCGACTGCGGCACCTGCGCGGGCGGAAGGCGCTCGCGGTCGGCTTCGGCACCCCGCTCGTGCTGCTCTTCCTGATCCCGTTCCTCGCCGTCGTCCTCATGCCGGGCGCGGTGGCCGGCGCGACGCTGCTGGTGCGGGACCTGCTGCCGGACGAGAACGGGCACGGGGACCGGGACGGGAACACGGACCGGGGCGCGGACGGGGCCGCGGGCCGGGGCGAGGGTGCGGCCCCGGCCGGCGTCGGCCCGTACCCGGCTAGCCCGGTACCCCCGCCGGCACCGCACTTTCCCGAGCCTCCGCGTCCGCAGTCCGGTCCAGGGCAGTCCGCAGGGCGTCCACCAGCCGGCTGGTGAGCGCGGCGTCCGCGTCCAGCAGGGGGCCGCGGACCGGCCCGGCCGGCAGCCCGAGGTGCGCCAGCAGCGCCTTCACGGCGACCGTGCCGGGCGTCCCGGACCCGGTCACCGCCTCGATGAGCGGGATCAGGGCGAGCTGGCGGCGGGCCGCGCCGGCGGTGTCGCCCGCGTCGTGGGCGTCGAGCACCGCCCGCACCGCGCGCGGCGCCACATTGCCGGCCGTGCTGACGCAGCCGGCGCCGCCCAGCGCGCGCAGCGGCAGGATCTGCTCGTCGGAGCCGGCGTAGTACGCGAGGTCCGTCGCGGCCAGTACCTTCGCCGACTTCAGCAGGTCGTTGCCGCAGTCCTTGACCGCCGCGATCCGCGGGTGGCCGGCCAGCCGCAGCAGGGTGTCCGCGGCCAGCGCGGTGCCGGTGCGGCCGGGGATGTCGTAGAGCATCACCGGCAGCCCGGTGGCGTCCGCGACCGTGCGCAGATGGTGCGCGACGGCCTCCTGCGGGGGCCGCGAGTAGTACGGGGTGACCACCAACAGGCCGTGCGCGCCCGCCCGTTCGGCGGCGCGGGCCAGTTCGACGGTGTGCCGGGTGTCGCTGGTGCCGACCCCGGCGGTGATCCACGCCCGGTCGCCGACCGCCTCGGCGACGGCCCGCAGCAGGGTCTCCTTCTCGGCGTCCGAGGTGGTGGGGGACTCGCCGGTGGTGCCGCTGAGGACCAGGGCGTCACAGCCGCCCTCGTCGACGAGCCGGGTGGCGAGCCGCTGGGCGCCGTCCGGGTCCAGTTCCCCGTCGGCGGTGAACGGGGTGACCATGGCGACCGCGGTACGGCCGAAGGGGGTGGGGTTCTCCATGCCGGAAGTGTGAAGGCCCATCATCTTTCACGTCCACTTAGTTGTTCTTTTACGATTCTTAAGTGATGCCATGTAGTTGGTGGCTTGATGGATTGCCGCGTGACGGCTGGGGCGCCGCGTCCGCCGGTGGTTCCGCACCCGCGAAACGCGGGGCGGCCGCCGCACCTCTCGGTGCGACGGCCGCCGGGCTGCTGAGGCCCATCACGCGTCAGTCAGGCCATTCCGCGAACGCTTCAGGTCCTGGGTCCGCTCGGACGCGGACTCCTCCGACGACTTCGGCTTCCGCTGGTCGGAGCGCCGCTCCGCGGCACGGTCCTTGTTGCCCGACTTACGGTTCTGCGCCTTCGGCATGATGACTCCCTATGTCTCGCCGAATGTTTCTTACGTAGCCAGTACCGCACCCCTGGCCGCGAACGGCGCCCGGACGTGGGCCAGTGGAGTGACGGACGGGTCACGCGCGGTGACGGGAGGGCGGGAGTCCGGGCCTCACGGCTTGATCCGCAGCACCTGCGGATCGTGGTCGCTGGCCTGGTCGGCGTACTCGGCGTTGATGTGCACGATGTCGTAGTCCGGCCTGGTCAGGTGGCGGCTGGTGAGCATGTGGTCGAGCACCTGCGAATTGCCGCTGTAGACGTAGCCGTAGCGCTCCGCGGCCGGCAGCCCCTTCACCAGGTCCGTCAGGACGCCACCGGCGGTGAGGTTCTTCAGGGCCGGCGAGAACTGGTAGTCGTTGAGGTCGCCCGCCACCACCACGTCCGCCTCGGGGTCCTTCGCCAGCAGGTCCTTGACGAAGGCGTTCACCAGCTTCGCCTGGGCGGTGCGCTGGGTCTCCGAGGAGCGGACCGGGGGCTGGAAACGGCTGTCCAGGCCCTGGTCGCCGCCCTTGGAGTTGAAGTGGTTGGCGATCACGAAGATCCGGCTGCCCGGACGGCTCTTGAGCGAGAACTGCCCGGCCAGCGGCTTGCGGCTGGTCTTCCACGCCGGGTCGGCCGGCGCGATCCGGCCCGGGGAGGCGGACAGCGCGGCCCGGCCGTGGTCACGGACCACCGTGACCGGCGTGGTGGCGTCGCCGCCCTTGACGTCCGTGAAGGACACCCGCGCCGGGTTGAACAGGAACGCCGTCCGGATGTTGCCGCCCGGCTGGCCGCCGTCCTGGTCGTTGACCGGGTCGATCTGCCGCCACGCGTACGCCGGGCCGCCGGCCGCCTTGATCGCGTCGGTGAGCTTCTTGAGGGTGCTGCCGGCGGTGACCGTGCCGTCGTCCTTGGCGCCGCTGTCGTCCTGGACCTCCTCCAGGGCCACGACGTCCGGGGCCGCCAGGTTGTGCACCAGCGCCCTGGCCAGCCGGTCGAACTTCGCCTGCGGGTTGTCCGGCGCGAGGTTCTCGACGTTGTACGTGGCCACCGCCAGCTCGCCGGACTTCTGCTTGCGGGTGTTCTCCGGCGCCGGGCCGTGGCCGGTGAGCTTGCCCAGTTCGGTGGCCTGGAGGGTGTAGCCGCCGAAGTTGTCGTAGTCCAGCGGCCCGGCCGTGGTGCCCGCCAGGGTGTCGCCGACGTCGGCCACCGGGAACGGCGTCTGCGAGAAGGGGATCAGCGAACCCACCTTCACCCGGCCGCCGTTGGGGTCCGCGTACGAGCGGTAGAGGGTGCCGCCGCGCGGTGTGCGGTTGTGGCCCGGCTCGGCGGTCACCCACAGCTCGTGGTACTTGTTCGTCGGGCCGACGACCCGGGCGCCGCCGACCGCGACCCGCATGCCCTCCAGCGACTCGTAGCGGTCCAGCGCGTAACTGCCGGGGCGCAGCTTCAGCGACTCGATGCTCTTGCCGCCCGCGTCCGGGGCGTAACGATCCGGCACCGAGCCGGCGTTGAGCGTGAAGGCGGCCGGCAGCGGGTTGCCCGAGGAGCCGGTCTTCCAGGTCGCCTTGGTGATCTCGGTGACGGACTGCAGGCCGGCGTCCTTGCCGCCCGGGTAGTACTCGCTGACCGTGCCGGAGAACGTGATCGCGTCACCGACCGAGACCTGCGGGGTCTCCTTGCCGGTGTAGACGAAGACCGCCTCGCTGGTGGCCGGGTCGTCGTCCGGGTGCGGGTCCTGCACCCAGAAGCCGCGCGAGGAGCCGAACGCCCGGACGGCGGTGACCGTACCGGGGACGTCGCTGACCTGCTTCCCGGCCAGCGGGGATATTCGGGTGCTGCCCTGGATGTCGTGGATCCGGGTGCCGGCCGCCGAGGCGGACTGGGTGGCGGTCAGCAGTCCGCCGGCGAGGGCGGCCGCGGCCACCGCGCCGAGGGCGGCTGGTCTGCGGAGCGGACGACGGGACGGCATGCATGCCTCCGAGGGAGATGGGGGGTGGAAGGGTGTGTGCGGAGCCGGACCGGCGTCACGCTACGCGCGTCAATCTCTTGTGCGGGCAAGGGAGTTGTCAAGGTTCTGCCGGTGACCGATGGGCGGCGCGGGGGTGAACCGCCCGAGATACGGAGAATTCCGTCTACGCTGGGCGGCGCACTTCCCCAGCCAGCGCTGGGAGGTACCCCAGCCGTAGTCCGTTCCGAGGAGCTGAGCACCCGATGTCCGCAGACCGCCCCACCCTGCCGCCGGTGCGGCTGCTCTCCGAAGCGGAACTGGCCCGGGACGCGCTCAGCGCCCCCCTGATGTCCCGGGCCGTCCGGCTCGCCCGCTGGGCCGAGCGGGGCGTCCCGGTCGGCGCGGGCGGGGAGATCCTCGACGACGCGCTGGCCGCCGCCACCGAGCACCTCGGCCTGAGCGCCGACGAGGACGGCCCCGCCTACACCGCCGAGGCGTGGCAGCTCGCGGTGGACACCGGCCTGGTCGAGATCGAGGAGATCGACGGGACGGCCGAGGACGGGGCCGGGGAGGCCGACGACGCCGCGGTCGGCACCGCCACCCCCGGCGAGGAGCTCGCCCTGCTCACCTCCGGCAGCCCGCAGGACGTCCTCGACATCTGGCTGTCCGGCATGGAGACCGTGCTCGCCGACGCGGCCGCCCCCGACCTCGCCGATCTCGCCGACCAGCTCGCCGAGGGCGGTGAGCTGGACCTGGATGCCCTGGACTGGAACCCGGAGGAGGAGGCCGAGCTGCTCGACGGCATCCTCGGCAACCTCTACCTGCTCACCGCCCTGGCCGAGGGTCCCGACCGGGACGTCCCGCTGCCCGCGCTGGCCGCCTCCATGATCGTCCCGGACGACATGGACGAGCCCACCGACGACGTCCTCGAAGAGGTCTCCGAGGCGATGATGCGCCTGGACGACCAGTTCCGGGTGCTGGAGCCGATCGGCCTGGTCGCGTACCGGCCGGTCGACGAGGCGCTCATCGAGGAACTGGACGAGGACGGCGAGACGGTCAGGGCGGCCGAACCGCTCACCGACGAGGACGTCTCCCGCTACGGCCTGGTCCGCCTCACCCCGCTCGGCGTCTACGCGGTCCGCGCCCGGCTGCTGGACGCGGGCGCCGACGCCCCGGCGGTCGGCGACCTCACCGGCAAGGGCGCCGACGTCCTCCTCGACGCGCTGCCCGACTACCCCGAGGCGCACGCCCAGGCCGAGTCCGAGCAGTGGCTCGCCGCCCGCGGCCCGCTGGACGCCGCCCGCGAGCTGCTCGGCGCCGCCCGCGGCGACGACGAGGGCGCCCCGCGCCGCCGGCTCGCCGCCCAGCAGACCCTCTCGCTGGTCGCCCCGGACGCCGAGGCCGCGCTGCGCGAGGTGCTCGACGACCGGCAGCTGGGCGGTCTGGCCCGGGTGTGGCTGGCCGAGCGCGGGCTGCCCGGCATCCCCGAGCCGTCCCAGGACATGATCTTCTGGCTGACGGTCGACACCATCGCCGCCCAGCTGGCCGGCGCGGACGAGGGCGCCGAGGCCGAGTTGCGGGACCTGGTCCAGGGCCTGACCGAGCAGCACAGCGGCTTCTTCGACGCCGTCTGGCGGGTGGACCACCCGGCCACCGCCGACGTCCTGGAGGCCATGGGCCGGCTGCACCCGGACAAGAAGGCCGCCAAGGAGGCCCGCAAGGCCGCGTTCAAGGCGCGCTCCCGGCAGTCGCACTGAAGTGAGCTCCGCGGGGCCGGTCCGCGGGCGGGATCCCCGCCCCCGGACCGGCCCCAACTGCTTCCTGGATGTCGCGCCGCGTTCAACTGGAGTTCGGCGGCGCACGACACCGTGTGCGGCGCAGGCACAGGGGAGTAGAACCGGCCGTCCAGGAGATGACAATGCCGCTCACCCGGAGAGACTTCGCCAAGCGTTCCGCCCTCGCCGGCGCGGGGGTCGCGCTGGCCGGCAGCGCCGGCGTACTGGCCACCGCGCCCGGCGCGCTCGCCGCGGACGCGGCACGGGCCGCGGACGGCGGGGCGGACGGCCCCGGCCACCCGGCCGGCTACGGCCCGCTCCTGCCGGACCCGGACGGCATCCTCGCCCTGCCCGCCGGGTTCTCGTACAAGATCGTCACCCACTCCGGCGTCACCACGCTGGACAGCGGTGAGTCCACTCCGTCCAACCACGACGGCACCGGCACCTTCGCCGGGCACCGCGGCACCACCCTCCTCGTCAACAACCACGAGCTGAAGGGCCCGCGCGCCAACTGGCCGCACCCGGTGCCGCTCGCCGAGGGGCTGGTCTACGACCCGGCAGCGGCCGGCGGCTGCACCGTCGTCGAGGTCGCCCAGGACGGCACCCCGGTCGGCGAATGGGTCGGCATAGCCGGTACCTCCACCAACTGCGCGGGCGGCACCACTCCTTGGGGCACCTGGCTCACCTGCGAGGAGACCGAGGACAAGGCCGGCGAGCACGGCATGACCAGGGACCACGGCTACGTCTTCGAGGTCGATCCCCACGACCGGCGGGCCGGCCGCGACCCCGAGCCCGTGAAGGCGCTGGGCCGTTACGCCCACGAGGCCGTCGTCGTCGACCCCCGGCGCGGCCACCTCTACCTGACCGAGGACGCCGCCGGCCCCAACGGCCTCTTCTACCGCTGGACCCCGCCGCAGGGCTTCCACCACGGCCGCGGCCGGCTCCGCACCCTCGCCGGCGACGCCGGTGTGCTCCAGGCGTTCAAGTGCTTCGACTCCGGCGGCCGGTTCGTCGACGACCTCTCCCGCGCCACCCGGCCCGGCACCGTCTACGGCGTCGACTGGATCGACGTCCCCGACCGCGACGCCCGGACCACCTCCGTCCGCAAGCAGTTCAAGGACGGCGAGATCACCCGCGCCCGCAAGCTGGAGGGCCTGTGGTGGGCGGACGGCGGCGCCTACGTGGTGTCCTCCTACGCCCGCGAGGAGAGCCCGGTCCGGCACGACGGGCAGGTCTGGTTCTACGACCCGCGGCGGCGGACCCTGACCCTGAAGGTGCTGCTCGGCGTCAACCCCGACCCCGGCGAGGACGGCGCGTTCGACGGCCCGGACAACATCACCGTCTCGCCCTACGGCGGCCTGATCATCGCCGAGGACGGCGAGGGCGTCCAGCACCTCTTCGGCGCCACCGAGGACGGCCGCACCTACCCCCTGGCCCGCAACGAGCTCAACATCGGCACCGCCGGGAAGCCCGAGTACAGCGAGTTCACCGGCCCGGTCTTCTCCCCGGACGGCCGCACCCTCTTCGCCAACATCCAGGAGCCCGGCATCATGCTGGCCATCACCGGCCCCTGGAAGCGGCAGCCCCGCCGGCGCTAGCGTCCGGCCCGGCGGGGAGCGACCGCCGTGAGCAGGTAGTAGTCCAGCAGCCCGGTCTCGTACGCCGTCAGATAGCGGCGCGGCCACTCGTCGTCGGAGAGCTCGGGCTGCTGGGCCATGTACCGGTCGTACGGCTCCCACACCGCGTCACCGATCGCCCGGACCGTGATGTCCCGCAGCCCGGCCGCGGCCAGCGTCCCGGCGAACTCGTCGATCACATGCGGCACGTCCAGCCCGTCGGCGTACGGCGGCAGCAGCCCGGGCAGCTCCCGGGCGGCCGCCGCGGTGCGGGCGAAGAACGTGGTCAGCGCCAGCCGGCCGCCCGGCCGCAGCACCCGCACCGCCTCCCGGGCGAAGGCGGCCGGGGAGCGGAAGTGCTGGACCGCCTCGACGGAGTACAGGCAGTCGACGGTGTCCGCGGTCAGCGGCATCCGCTGGGCGGACCCCAGTACGAACATCAGCCGCCCGGTGCCGCCCGCGTCCCCGGCGAGCAGCTCGGCGTGCGCCGCCCGGGCCCGGGCGATCTGGTCGGGGTGCGCGTCCAGACCGATGACCGGGTCCAGCCCGAACTCCCGCAGCGCCAGCGCACAGCCCAGCCCGCGCCCGCAGCCGGCCTCCAGGGCGCCGCGCCCCCGCGTCTCGCCGAACGTGCCGAGCACCAGGCGGTAGAGGTCCTGCTCGCTGCGCACCCGGTCCGCCTCGGTCAGCCGCCGGCCGGTCAGGTCCCCCAGCTCCGCCCAGTAGCCGAAGTTGATGAACCCGCCGGCGAAGGCGGGCACGGTGGCCAGGTCCCACTCGCCGTAGACCTTCGCGACCCGGGGCGGAAGGTCCGGCGCGGGTGCTGGGCCGTCCGGGTGGCCGGCGGCCCCGGCCGGGCCGGTCTGCGGCTGCTGCTGCGCCATCGCGAAGGCTCCTTCCGCGGCCGGCGGGCGGGACGGGAATCCTGGGGGCGGCGGGACGTTGAAGCAGGGGTGGTGAACTCGACGACACGGACGACACAATTTTCGGTCCTGGACCGCTCCCGCACCAGGGAAGGGCACCCGGAGGCGGCCGCCCTGCGGGACACGGTGGCGCTGGCCCGCCGCGTCGAGGAACTCGGCTACCACCGCTTCTGGGTCTCCGAGCACCACAGCGTGCCCGGCGTGGCCGGCTCCGCGCCGACCGTGCTCGCCGCCGCGGTGGCCGCCGCGACGTCCCGGATCCGGGTCGGCACCGGCGGGGTGATGCTGCCCAACCACCGGCCGCTGGTGGTCGCCGAGCAGTTCGGGGTGCTGGAGTCGCTCTTCCCCGGCCGGATCGACATGGGGCTCGGCCGGTCGGTCGGCTTCACCGGCGGGATCCGCCGCGCCCTGGGCACGGACAAGGACGCCACCGAGGACTTCGGTGCGCAACTCGCCGAGCTGATCGGCTACTTCACCGGTGGGCAGACCGCCCATCCGCAGGTCCACGCGCGGCCCGCGGAGGGCCTGCGGATCCCGGCGTTCGTCCTGGCGACCGGGGCCGGCGCGCGGATCGCCGCGGCGGCCGGGCTGGCGCTGGTCATCGGCGATGTCCGCGGCCGGCAGAGGATGCTGGACGCCATCGACGGCTACCGCCAGGACTTCCGCCCCTCGCCGCTGTGGGAGCGCCCGTACGTGGTCGTCTCCGGGACGGTGGCGGTGGCGGACACCGAGGCGGCGGCGCGCCGGCTGCTGCTGCCGGAGGCCCGCTCGCTGGCGTACTCCCGCACCCACGGCGTCTTCCCGCCGCTGCGGCCCGCCGAGGACGGCCCGGCGGCCACGGCCGGCATGTCCGACCGTGAGCGCGGCTTCTACGAGGACGCCCTGCGCGGGCACGTCCACGGCACGGAGGAGCAGGTGGCCGACGCCCTCGGCACGCTGATCGACCGCAGCGGCGCGGACGAGGTGCTGGTCACCACCAGCACCTACGACCGCGCGGCGCTGGCCGAGTCGTACGAGCGGCTGGCGCGGGTCGCCGGGCTCACAGTGCCTGACCCGCGGGTTTGACCATCCCCCGGACCGTGCGGGCGTCGACGAACTCGCCCATGGCGGTCATCTCCCACTCGCCGGAGAACTGGCGGATCAGTTTGGCCATCATCACGCCCGTGCGCGGTTCGCCGTGGGTGAGGTCGAAGCGGACCAGTTCCTCGCCGTTCTGGGCGTCCAGCAGGCGGCAGTAGGCCTTGGCGACATCGGAGAACTTCTGGCCGGAGAAGGAGTTCACGACGAAGACCAGGCCGGTCACCTCCGGGGGCACCCCGCCGAGGTGGACGGTGATCGCCTCGTCGTCGCCGGCGCCCTCGCCGGTGAGGTTGTCGCCGGAGTGCTGGATCGCGCCGCCGAGGATCATCAGCTTGCCGAAGAAGCAGTTGTCGATCTTCTTGCGGTCCGGGCCGTAGGCGATGACGGAGGCGTCCAGGTCGATGTTCTTGCCGCGGAAGGCGGGCTCCCAGCCGAGGCCCATCCGGACCGAGCCGAGCAGCGGGCGGCCGCCCTTGACCAGCGAGACGGTCTGGTTCTTCTGCAGGCTGACCCGGCCCTTGTCGAGGTTGACCTTCCCGGAGCCGGGTGCCGGGGCGGCGGGCGCGGCGGCCGCGGGCGGGGAGACCGGGGCCGGGGTGCCGGCGGGCGGGCCCCACTGGCCGGCCGGGGCCGGGGGAGCGGCCGGTGCGGGCGGGGCCGCTGGGGCCGGGGGAGCGGCCGGTGCGGCGGGTGCGGCGGCCGGGGCGGCGGGCTCCTCGACGCTCACGCCGAAGTCGGTGGCGATCCCCGCCAGGCCGTCGGCGTAGCCCTGGCCGACCGCGCGGACCTTCCAGGCCCCGGCCCGGCGGTAGATCTCGACGACCACCAGCGCGGTCTCCGCGCCCAGCCGCGGCGGGGTGAAGGTGGCGATCAGGCTGCCGTCGTCGGCGTTGCGGACCGTGCCGGTCGGCTCGGTGCCCGCGAAGGTCGCGCCGGGCGCGTCCGGGCTCGCGGTGACCACGATCTTCTCGATGGCGTCGGGCACCGCGGCGGTGTCCACCGTGATGGTGTCGCCGCCGGCCGCCGCGGAGTACGTCACACCGGGGCCCGTGGGCTGGTTGTAGAAGACGAAGTCGTCGTCGGAGCGCACCTTGCCGTCGGCGCCGAGCAGCAGGCCCGACACGTCCAGCCGTACGGGGGCGGTGACGTCCACCGCGACCCGCACGGCGGTGAGCGGGAGGTTCGAGCCAGGAGTCATAGCGGTCATGCCGGGACCAACGATCGGTCCGCCTTTGCGGTTCCATTACCCGCGGCCGGACGGCCGCCCGGCCGTCTGACCACCGTCCGCCGCACCGTCCACCGCCTCACCGCCGGTCGCGGGAGTTGCCGAACAGCAGCCGGTAGGCGATCAGCAGGACCAGCGCACCGGCGACCGAGGCGATCCACATGGACGGTTCGCCGAAGTCCTTCGGTATCGGGCGGTGCAGGAACTTGGTGGACAGCCAGCCGCCGATGAAGGACCCCACGATGCCGATCAGGGTCGTGCCGACGATCCCGCCCGGGTCCCGCCCCGGCAGCAGGACCTTGGCGATGATGCCCGCGATCAGCCCCAGTACGAGCCAGCTGACGATGCCCATGATGCGTTCCTCGTTCCTGCGCGTGTGTGCGTGCCCAGCGGTGTGCCGGCACACAGACCAGGACGCCACGTGGGCGGCGCGGGTTCCGTGCCGTGGTCCGTACCACGCGCGCACCGCCCGGGCCGGCGGCCGGCGCTCAGTACGGCCATCGGGGCGGATCGGTGCAGAAGGCGCCGCCGAGGTGGGCGTGTTCCGGATTGCCGGGGTCCAGCGCGCCCTGGGCGGCGAGGAGTTCCGCGGCGTACGGCTCGGAGTCGTCCCTGGGCTCGTACCCGAGGGCCCGCGCGGACGACAGGTCCCACCACAGGCGGGTGTTGGCGGAGGAGCCGTGGACGACGGTGTGGCCGACGTCCGGCGCGGTGAGCGCGGCGTGCAGCAGCCGGGCCGCGTCGGCCGGGCTCAGCCAGATCGACAGCATCCGCACCGTGGTCGGTTCCGGGTAGCAGGAGCCGATCCGGATGGACACGGTCTCGATGCCGTGCAGGTCCCAGTAGAGCGAGGCGAGGTCCTCGCCGAACCCCTTGGAGAGCCCGTAGTAGGTGTCCGGGCGGCGCGGGGTGTCCACCGGGATCGCGCCGGAGCCGTCGGCCGGGCGCGGGGTGAAGCCGACCGCGTGGTTGGAGGAGGCGAAGACGATCCGGCGGACGCCCGCCTCGCGCGCCGCCTCGTAGAGGTGGTAGGTGCCCTCGATGTTGGCGCGCAGGATCTTCTCGAACGGGGCCTCCAGCGAGATCCCGGCGAGGTGGACGATCGCGTCGACCCCGCGCACCGCCTCGCGCAGCGCCTCCTTGTCGGCCAACTCGGCGGTGATGGCCTCCGGTTCGCCCGCGGTGTTCTCGATGGGGCGCTGGTCGAACAGGCGCAGCCGGTACCCGTAGGGCGGCAGCAGTTCGCGCATCAGGGTGCCGAGCCCGCCGGCGGCGCCGGTGAGCAGGACGGTGCGGGGTGCGGTCATGGGCGGTGGCTCCTCGGGCGGTGGGGTGGGCCGGACGGCTCCGGTACGGCACGGACGGGAACCGCGTTCATGTCCGTGGACGCCACACGCTAGGGAGGCCACCATGGCCGGTCAAGACATGTGACGGATCGGGTAAATCGGCTTGTAATCCCGCTGATGTCAGGGAAGTTGGGCACCCTTGACCGGTGTGGGGCGGCTGCTCTAGCGTGACGCTCGTTCAGAAATATGGACGTCGATCAGAGGCGTGCACGTATCGAAACGTGCAGGCATGGCAGGGAGAGCCCAGTGACCGCACACCCTCCTCCCACCGCGGCCGGCCCCCGGCTCGCCGACCGCCTCGACGGACCGCTGTTCTTCCCGGTGACCGCGTACGGCCCCGACGGCGCCCCGGACCTGACGGCCTTCCGCGCCCACGTGCGAAGCGGCATCGACGCGGGCGCGGCCGCGGTCTTCGCCTGCTGCGGCACCGGCGAGTTCCACGCGCTCGGCCCCGAGGAGTTCGCCGACTGCGTCGCGGCCGCGGTCGAGGAGGCCGCCGGCCGGGTCCCGGTGATCGCCGGCACCGGCTACGGCACCGCGCTCGCCGCCCACTTCGCCCGCCTCGCCCACCGGGCGGGCGCCGACGGACTGCTCGCCATGCCGCCCTACCTCGTCGTCGCCGGGCAGGACGGCCTGCTGCGGCACTACACCGCACTCGCCGCCGCCACCCCGCTGCCGGTCATCGTCTACCAGCGCGACAACGCCGTCTTCGCCCCGTCCACCGTCGCCGCCCTGGCCCGCACCCCGGGCATCATCGGCCTCAAGGACGGCCTGGGCGACCTCGATCTGCTGCAGCGCATCATCAGCGCGGTCCGCACCGAGGCCCCCGGCGAGGACTTCCTCTACTTCAACGGCCTGCCCACCGCCGAACTCACCGGCCCCGCCTACCTGGGCCTGGGGGTGCGCCTCTACTCCTCCGCCGTCTTCGCCTTCGCCCCCGAGATCGCCCTCGCCTTCCACCGGGCGCTCACCACCGGCGACCAGGAGACCGTGCAGCGGCTGCTGGACGGCTTCTACCGGCCGCTGGTCGAACTCCGCAACCAGGGCCGCGGCTACGCCGTCTCGCTGGTCAAGGCGGGTGTCCGGCTGCGCGGCCCGGACGTCGGCGAGGTCCGGCCCCCGCTGAGCGCACCGTCCCCCGCACATCTGGAGCAGCTGGCCGAACTGCTCGACCGCGGCCTGGCGCTGGTCGCGGCGGCACCCGGGACCGGCGCCTGATGCGCGCCGCCGCCTTCCTCTACCCCTGGGACGTCATCGGCGACCCGGACGCCCCCGCACGCCTCGCCGGTCTCGGCATCGACCAGGTCGCTCTGGCCGCCGCCTACCACTCCACCCGCGCCCTCACCCCGCGCCACCCGCGCCACCGCATCGTCACCGCCCGGCACTCCGCCGTCCTCTACCCGCCGGACCCCGCCCGCTGGGCCGGCCGGGAGCTTTGCCCCTACACCCCGGACTGGGTGGCCGGCCCGGACCCCTTCGGCGCGGCCGCCCGGGCGCTGGCCGACGCGGGCCTGGAGGTGCACAGCTGGGTCGTCCTGGCGCACAACTCCCGCCTGGGCGCCGAGCATCCGTCCGTCGTGGTCCGCAACGCCTACGGCGACGCCTACCCGTGGGCGCCGTGCATCGCCCGGCCCGAGGTGCGCGGCTACCTCGTCGACCTCGCCGCCGAGGCCGCGGTCCGCCCGGGCGCCCGCGGTACGGAACTGGAGTCCTGCGGCTGGTACGGGCTGGCCCATCTGCACGCCCACGACAAGATCGCCGGAGTGCCGCTCTCCGGCGCCGCCCAGTACCTGATGTCGGTCTGCTTCTGCCCGGTCTGCGCCGAGGGGTACCGCCGACTGGGCGCGTCCGCCGAGGAGTTGAGGGCGGCGGTGGTGCGCGCCCTGGAGCCGCTCTGGTCGGCGGGCACGGCCTCCCCGGCGGCCGCGCCGACGGACCGGGAGGGGGAGTGGGCCGCCGTCGAGGCCCTGCTCGGCGCGGAGCCGGCGGGTGTGCTGCGCACCTGGCGGGACCGCGCCGCCCGGAGGCTGCGGCGCGCGGTGGTGGGCGCCGTACGGGCGGCCGCGCCGGACGGCTTCCGGGTGCTGCTGCACGCCGATCCCGCCGCCCACCGCTGCGGCGCGAACCCCGGGGTGGACCCGGCACAGGCGCTGGCCGACGCGGACGGCGTGGTCCTGCCCTGCACCGGCGGCGCCGCGGCCCGCGCCGCGGTGCTCGGCCCGTTCGCCGGCCCGCGCCCCGCCGCCGCGACGGTCGCCGCCAACCTCACCATCGTCTCCGGCATGGGCGGCAGCCCCCGCACCCTCGCCGCCGACGCCGCCCACGCGGCCCGCCTGGGCGCCGACGAGGTGCGCCTGTACCACGCGGGCCTGGCCGGCAACGACGACCTGACCGCCGTACGGGAGGCGCTGGCCGCGCTCAGGGGCCGGCCGGGGGAGGGGCCGTAGGGCGGACGAACCCGCACTCGTACGCCGTGATCACGGCCTGGGTGCGGTCCCGCACGCCGAGTTTGGCCAGCACCCCCGCCACATGGGTCTTCACCGTGGCGGGGCCCACCCCCAGACGATCGGCGATCTCGGCGTTGGTCAGGCCCGTGGTCATCAGCCGCAGCACCGCCCCCTCCCGGTCCGACAGCCGGGACCGGAGCCGCCGGGCGGTGTCCTCCGCGGCCCGCTGCCCGGCGTGCCGGGCGGCCAGCCGGCGCACCGCGGCCGGGAACAGCAGCGAGTCGCTGCGCGCCACCAGCCGTACCGCCTGCACCAGTTCGTCCGCGCCGGACCGTTTGAGCAGGAAGCCACTGGCGCCGGCGCGCAGCGCGTCGTAGACGTAGGCGTCGTTCTCGAAGGTCGTCACGACGATGATCCGCGGGGGCTCGGGCATCCCGGCGAGCACCTGCTCGGTCGCCCGGATCCCGTCGATCTCCGGCATCCGCACGTCCATCAGCACCACGTCCGGGCGCAGCGACCGGATCAGCGGCACCGCCTCGGCTCCGGTGGACGCCTCGCCGACGACCTCCAGGTCGGGCTCGGCGCCCAGGATCGCGCGCAGCGCGGTGCGCACCATCCGCTCGTCGTCGGCGAGGACGATGCGCAGCGGCGGCGGGGTGCGCGGCGGCTCGTCCCGCTCCGCCGACGGCTCCGTGGCCGGTTCCTGTGTCATGGTGCGTCCCCCTCCGGCCCGGCCCGTCTGCGGCCCGGCGCCCCGTTCCCCGTGTCGTCCGTCGTGTCGTGCGTGGTCTCCGCCAGTGGCAGCCGGGCGGTCAGCCGTCACGTTCCGTCCCGCGGTCCGGCGGTCGCCTCCCCGCCGAGCAGCCGGGCGCGCTCCGTGATGCCCCGCAGGCCGCGTCCGCTGTTCACCCGGGGCGCCGCCTCCGGTGCCGCCGCGGCCAGCGCATTCTCCAGTCGAAGCGTCAACTCCCCGTCGTCCACGCCGAGTTGCAGCCGGACCGGCACCGGTCCGGCGTGCCGCAGGACGTTGCCGAGGCCCTCCTGCACGATGCGGTACGCCTCCCGGGAGACCACCGGCGGCAGCCCGGCGCAGCGGCCGCGCACGGTCGCCTCGACCGGCACGCCCGCCGCCCGGGTCCGGTCCAGCAGCGCCTCCAGGGCGTCCAGGGTGGGCGCGGGCAGCGTCGGGTCGGAGCCGTCCTCCTCGCGCAACAGGCCCAGCACGGTGTCCAGTTCGGCGACCGCGGCGCGGGTGGTGTCCTCGATGGCGGCCAGTGCCCGGCGGGCGAACTCGGGATCCGCGTCCAGGACCCGGCGGGCCGCGCTCGCCTGGAGGGTGACGGCGCTGAGCGCGTGGCCCACGGCGTCGTGCAGTTCGCGGGCCAGCCGGTTGCGGGACGCCAGGTCGGCGGCGCGGCGTTCGGCCGCGGCCAGCCGGTCGGCGGGGGTGGGCCCCAGCAGCGGCGGCGCGCAGCGGGCCAGCAGGGCGCCGGCCACCCAGGCGGTGCCGAGGACGAGGCCCAGCAGCCCCAGCCCGGCGAGCGGGCCGAGCACGCCGGGCAGGTCCCGCGTCCAGGCCGGTACGGAGTCCCGGAGGGGCGCGGAGAACGGCAGTACCAGCAGCACCACCGCGGCGGGCGGGGCGGTCAGGGTCATGCCGCTGACGATGCCGCCGGCCGTCAGATGCGCCACGAACCACAGCGCGCTGCGCCGCCGGGCCGCCCAGGTCAGCGCCGGTCCGTCCGCCAGCCGCTCCCCGGGCACCCCGCACAGGGACCGTACGGCGGCCACCTCCAGCGGGCGCAGCAGCGGGAAGAGCAGCCCGGCCACCGCGGCGAGCGGCAGCGCGCAGCCGAACGCGGTGAACTGCACGGCCACTTGGCGCAGCGGGTCGGCGCCGGGCCAGAACAGCGGGGTGACGACCGAGGCCACCAGGTAGAACGGCATCAGGAGCGCGCCGCCCAGTATCAGGTGCACCCAGCGGCCGCCCCTCAGGCGGAGCCCGGCCCGTCCGGGGCGGTGACCGTGGCGGTCGGGGCGGGAAGGACGTCTCACAGTCGCCGGGTCGCCAGGGCCAGCCGGTCGCGGGCGTCGAACAGGGTGTCCTTGATCATCTGCTCATGGGCCGGGGTCAGCCGGGCCACCGGCACCGAGCAGCTGATCGCGTCCCGGGCCGGGGTGCGGTAGGGGATCGCCATGCCGAAGCAGCGCAGGCCCAGGGTGTTCTCCTCGCGGTCGACCGCGTACCCCTGCTCGCGCACCGCGTGCAGCTCCTCGATGAGCTGTTCGCGGTCGGTGATCGTGTGCTCGGTCAGCTGCGCGAGGGCCGGCGGCAGCATCGCCCGCACCTGGTCGTCGGTGTACGTGGCGAGCAGCGCCTTGCCCAGCGAGGTGGAGTGCGCGGGCAGCCGCCGGCCGACCCGGGTGAACGGGCGCAGGTAGTGCTGCGACTGCCGGGTGGCGAGGTAGACCACGTTGGTGCCGTCGAGGCGGGCGAGGTGGATGGTCTCGGTGGTGTCGTCGGAGAGCCGGTCCAGCGTCGGCCGGGCCACCGCCACCACCTCGTCGCCGTCGATGTACGACGTGCCGACCAGCAGCGCGCGGACACCGATGCCGTAGCGGGTGCCGGTCGCGTCGGTCTCCACCCAGCCGAGGTCGACGAGGGTGCGCAGCAGCATGTAGAGGCTGGACTTGGGGTAGCCGACGGCTTCCTGGACGGAGGCGAGGGAGTGCATACCGGGGCTGCCCGCGAAGTACTCCAGGAGCTCCACCGTCCGCACGGCGGACTTGACCTGCGATCCTCCGGAATCGGCAGCTGACATCGCCCTTGACCCCTCTGTTCGGACAGCCATAGAGTCCCGATTGTTCAAGATCTGGGACGACGTTCAGCATATCGAACGGTGTCCGGTCCGCTGCAAGGTCCGGGCGCCTCCGGAAACCGGGCACCACGCCCGGGAGCGGACGTTCCGGACCCCTCACGGCGACGGGCCCGCACGACGCAGGACCACGCGGCACGACGCAGTACGAGCTCGGCACGGCATCACCCGGGAGGAATGCACGGTGGCAGCGGCAGCGGCAGCACCAGTCTGGAGTGTCGACCCCCGAACCGGGAAGCGGCGGGAGCAGGTTGCGGTGGAGGCCACAGCGGCCGAGGTGGACAGCGCGGTCCGCGCCGCGCACGCCGTCCGGGACGCGCTGGCCGACCGCGGGGTGCGCGCCGCACTGCTGCGCCGCGCCGCCGGCCTGCTCGACGAGGCGGGCGAGGCGGTCATCGAGGCCGCCGACGCCGAGACCGCGCTCGGCCCCGGCCGGCTCACCGGCGAACTCGCCCGTACCACCTACCAGTTGCGGTCCTTCGCGGACCTCGTCGAAGAGGGCGCGTTCCTCGACGTACGGATCGACCACGCCGACCCCGGCCTCACCCCGCCCCGGCCCGACCTGCGCCGCCACAAGATCCCGCTGGGCGTGGTCGCGGTCTACTCCGCCAGCAACTTCCCGCTGGCCTTCTCCGTCCCCGGCGGCGACACCGCCAGCGCCCTCGCGGCCGGCTGCCCGGTCGTCGTCAAGGCCCACCCGGACCACCCGGCCACCTCCGAACTGTGCGCCGCGCTGCTGCGCCGCGCCGCCGACGAGACCGGGCTGCCGGCCGGCGTGCTGCACCTCGTCCACGGCTTCCAGGCCGGGCTCGACCTGGTCCGCCACCCGCTGGTGGCCGCGGCCGGCTTCACCGGCTCGGTGCGCGGCGGCCGCGCCCTGTACGACGCGGCCGCGGCCCGCCCGCACCCGATCCCCTTCCACGGCGAGCTGGGCAGCCTCAACCCGGTCGTGGTCACCGAGGCCGCCGCCGCCGAACGCGCCGAGCAGATCGGCGCCGGGCTGGCCGGCTCGATGACCCTGGGCACCGGCCAGTTCTGCGTCAAGCCCGGCCTGGTGCTGGCGCCCGCCGGGCCGGCCGGGGACCGGCTGCTGACCTCGCTGACCGACGCGGTCAGCGACACCGAGGCCGGGGTCCTGCTCGACCGGCGGATGCGCGAGGCGTTCCTCGGCGGCGTCCGCGGCCGCGCCGAACTGCCCGACGTCGAGGCCCCGGTGACCCCGGGCGCCGGCGGGGAGCACACCGTCAGCGCCGGCTTCCTCACCGTGCCGGCCGCCCGCCTCACCGCCGACGGCCCGCACGACCTGCTGCTGGAGGAGTGCTTCGGCCCGGTCACCGTCGTCGCCCGCTACACCGACGAGGCCGAGATCGGCGCCGTCCTCGCCCGCCTGCCCGGGAACCTCTCCGCCACCCTCCACCTCGGCGACGCGGAGGTCGCCGGCACCGATGGGGACGGCGCCGACGGCGGCGGCCTCGGCGCCCGGCTGCTCGCCCGGGTCACCCCGCTCGCCGGCCGGGTCGTCGTCAACGGCTGGCCGACCGGCGTCGCGGTCGCCCCCGCCCAGCACCACGGCGGCCCCTACCCGGCCACCACCTCGACCGCCACCTCCGTCGGCGGCACCGCCGTGGAACGCTGGCTGCGGCCGGTCGTCTACCAGGACACCCCGCCCGCCCTGCTGCCGCCCGAACTCCGCGACGGCAACCCCCTCGGGCTGCCGCGCCGGATCGACGGCCGCCCCGAGGGCGGGTGAGGCCCGGCGTGTGCCCGGCCCCCGAGACGACCGCCCTCCGGGTCCGCGGCGCGACCCACGCGGACCTGACGGCGATCGCCGCCCTGCACGCCGGCGCCCGCGCCGCGTACCACCGCGCCCGCCACCCCGGCACGCCCTTCGACACCCCGGCCGAACAGGCCCGCTGGCACGACGCCTGGGCCCGGGTCCTGGACCGCGCCGACACCCCCGCGCTCTGCGCCGAACAGCACGGCACGGTCGTCGGCGCCGCCGCCTACCTCCCCGACGCCTCCACGGCGCGGGGAAACGCCCCGCGCACCGGCACCGCCCGCCCCACCGTCACGCTCCACCAGCTGCACGTCGCCCCCGCCCACTGGGGCACCGGCGTCGGCCGTGCCCTGCACACCGCCTGTTTACGCGCCTGGCGCACGGCCGGATTCTCCCGCGCCGTCCTCGACGTCCTCTGGCACAACCACCGCGCCCGCGCCTTCTACGACCGGCTCGGCTGGCGCCCCGACCCGGACCGCCGCCCCGCGCCCGACGCCACCCACCTCACTCTGGCGCTGGACCTGACCGGCCCGGCTCCGGACGGTCCGCAGCGGCGGCCGCCGGATCCGCCGTCCTCCGGGCGATGAGCTGCAGCCGCTCGGCCCGCCGCCCGTCCAGCGTCCCCACCGACCCGGACCGCTCCGCCACCACCGAGAAGCCCGCCGCCCGCACCAGCCCGCGCAGCCGATCCGGGGCGTGGTGCCGGAAGACCCCGCCGTCGGGCGTCTCGAACACCCCGAACGTGCCGTACCGGGCCGCGAACCGCCGGTACCGCTCCTGGTTGAACGCGTCCTCCTGCAGCGGCACATCGCTCACGTACAGCACCCCGCCCGGCCGCACCAGCCGCCCCAGCTCCCCGGTGATCGCCTCCTGGTCCACGTCTGTGGGCACACAGGTGAGCACCGCGAACAGCAGCGCCGCGTCGAAGGACCCGGCTTCGAACGGCAGCGGCAGCCCGGCGTGCCGCCGCAGGTCCAGCTCCGGGTGCTCCCGCCGCCCCCGCGCGATCAGCGCCGCCGAGACGTCCACCCCGCACACGCCCCGGTACCCCAGCCCCGCCAGCTCGGCGGTCAGCCGCCCGTAGCCGCAGCCGTAGTCCAGCACCCGCGCCCGACGCGGTACGTAGGCGTCCAGCAGGGCCGGATCGAGCGGGTGGGTGAAGGTCTTCGCGGAGCCGGTCGTCTCCCAGAACCCGAGGAATCCCTGTGGCGAGGTCATGTCCGGACGGTACCCGCGGAATAGCCCGGCGCCCCCCGCGGTTGCACGCAGCACACGTCCCGACGAGGAAAGTCAGCACATGCGCGTCGAAATCTGGTCCGACATCGCCTGCCCCTGGTGCTACATCGGCAAGGCCCGCTTCGAGGCCGGGCTCGCCGCGTTCGCGCACCGCGACGAGGTCGAGGTGGTGCACCGCTCCTTCGAGCTGGACCCGAAGGCGCCGCCCGCCTCGGACGTCCCGGTGCTCGACATGCTCGCCGCCAAGTACGGCGTCAGCCGCGCCCAGGCCGAGCAGATGGAGGCCCGGGTCGCCGCCGCGGCCGCCCAGGAGGGCCTCGGCTACCGCTCCGACCGCATCCACGGCAACACCTTCGACCTGCACCGCCTGCTGCACCTCGGCGCGGCGCACGGCCGCCAGGAGGCGCTGCTCGACGCCTTCTACCGCGCCAACTTCGCCGAGGCCCGGCCGCTCGGCGACCCCGCCGTCCTCGCCGAGCTCGCCACCGGGGCCGGACTGCCCGCCGACGAGGTCGCCCGGGTGCTCGCCGACCCCGACGCGTACGCCCGGGAGGTGCGCGCCGACGAGCGCGCGGCGGCCGAGCTCGGCGCCACCGGCGTCCCGTTCTTCGTCATCGACCGCCGCTACGGCATATCGGGCGGCCAGCCCGCCGAGGTCTTCCGGGAGGCCCTGGAGCGGGCGCACGCCGACGGTGTGGTGGAGATCGTGCCGGCCGGCGACGCGGAGGTCTGCGGGCCGGACGGCTGCGCGGTGCCCGGCCACTGACCGCCGGCCGGCGGCCGACCGGGCGCGACCACGGACCGGAACACCGTGGACGGAGCGTGCCCCGCCGAGCACAGTGGGGGACATGCAGCGACATGAGCCACTCGGCGGGGCCGAATTCGCGCCCGAGACGACGTATCTGAACTCCGCCTCCAGCGGACTGCTTCCACGGCGCAGCGCCGACGCCCTGCGCGCGGCCGTCGAGGAAGCCACCTCCTACGGCACGATGGGCCGCGACTACTTCGCCGCGCCGGCCGCCGCCCGGGCCGCCTTCGCCCGGCTGCTGGGCATCCCCGCCGAGCGCGTCGCCATCGGCAGCTCGGTCGCGGTGCAGTCCGCGGCCGTCGCCGCCTCGCTCCCGCCCGGCAGCGAAGTCCTCGCCCCCGAGGGCGACTTCAGCTCCCTGGTCAACCCGCTCGGCACCCACCCCGACCTCACCCTGCGCACCGTTCCGCTGGAGGCACTGGCCGACGAGGTCCGCCCCGGCACGGCCCTGGTCGCCTTCAGCGCCGTGCAGTCGCTCGACGGCCGGATCGCCGACCTCGCGGCGGTGCGCGAGGCCGCGGCGGCCCACGGGGCGCTCACCTACCTCGACGCCACCCAGGCCGCCGGCTGGCTGCCGCTGGCCGCCACCGACTACGACTTCCTGGTCTGCGGCGCGTTCAAATGGCTGCTCTGCCCGCGCGGCACGACCTTCATGGCCTTCGGCGGCGACCGCGGCCCGGACGGCACCGGCCCCGCCTGGCCGGCGGCGCCGCACGCCGGCTGGGTGGCCGGCGAGGACATCGGCGAGTCCAACTACGGCCTGATCCGGCCGGCCGCCACCGCCCGCCGCTACGACGAACCGCACGCCCACTTCGCGTACGTCGGCGCCGCGGCGTCCCTGGGCCTCATCGAGGAGCTGGGCGTGGCCGCCGTCCACGCCCACAACACCGCGCTCGCCGACCAGTACCGCGCCGGGCTGGCCGAACGCGGCCTGACCCCGCGCGGCGCGCCCGGCTCGGCGATCGTCTCCGCCCCCGGACCGGCCGACGCGCAGGAGCGGCTGGCCGAGGCCGGCGTGCGGATCTCGGTGCGCGGCGGCCTGCTGCGCGCGGCCTTCCACCTCTACAACGGGACGGCCGACGTGGAACGGCTGCTGGAGCTGCTGAAATAGCCGGCCGGTGACGGGAATGCCGGGCGGGCCCGGGGCGTTGGAAGGTGACGAACCGTCATGGGCAATGTCCCTGCCGTCGCACCGTAGTTGAGAGGCCCTCAGTGACCACCGCATTCGAGCCCTTCGAGCTCGCCGGCATTCCGCTCGCCAACCGCATCGTGATGGCGCCCATGACGAGAAACCGCGCCACCGAGGAGGGCGTCCCCACCCCGTCGATGGTCCGCTACTACACCCAGCGGGCCTCGGCCGGCCTCATCATCACCGAGGCCGCGCAGACCGAACCGGTCGGCCGCGGCTACCCGTTGACCCCCGGCCTGCACACCCCCGAGCAGCTCGCCGGCTGGCGCGCGGTCACCGACTCCGTGCACGCCGCGGGCGGCAGGATCTTCGCCCAGCTGTGGCACGGCGGCCGCATCGGCCACCCGGTGCTGCTGCCGGACGGCCTGGTGCCGGTCGGGCCCTCCGCGGTCGCCGCGGCCGGCCAGGGCTTCACCCAGGAGGGCCCGACGGACTTCGTCACCCCGCGCGAGCTGACCGGCGAGGAGATAGCCGCGACGATCGCCGGATTCGCCACGGCGGCCCGCAACGCCGTCGAGGCCGGGTTCGACGGCGTGGAGATCCACGGCGCCAACGGCTATCTGATCCACCAGTTCCTGGCGCCCAACGCCAACCTCCGCACCGACGAGTGGGGCGGCTCCGACGAGGCCCGGGCCCGCTTCGCCATCGAGGTCGTCCGGGCCGTCGCAGACGCCGTCGGCGCGCACCGCACCGGACTGCGGCTCTCGCCCGGCAACCCCTTCAACGACATCGCCGAGCCCGCCCCCGAGACCACCTACACCACGCTGATCGAGGCGATCGCCCCGCTGGGCCTGGCCTATCTGCACACCTGCGACGTCCGCGACCCGGACCTGCTGGCCCGGCTGCGCAAGCGCTTCGGCGGCACGTTCCTGCTCAACCCCGCCACCGACGGCCGGCCCACCGGCCCCGAGGAGCTCGGGCTCGTCGAGGAGGGCGAGGCCGATCTGCTCGCCTACGGCGCGCTGTTCCTCGCCAACCCCGACCTGCCCCGCCGGCTCGCCCTCGGCGGCCCCTTCAACACCCCCGACCGGGCGAGCTTCTACGGCGGCGACGACACCGGCTACCTCGACTACCCGGCGCTGGAGGGCTGACGGAGGACCGAACCACAGCGCGGCCGCCGCACAGACCCTGCTGTGCGGCGGCCGCGCCACCGGTACTTCCGCCGGTCTACCTCATACGGCTATCTCACCGGGGTGAAGTCCCGCGCGCCGATGTAGTCCGGGCGCCGGACCGGGGCCGCGAAGGGCTCCACGGCCGTGTTGTCCACGCTGTTGAAGACGACGAAGACGTTGCTGCGCGGGTACGGCGTGATGTTGTCGCCGGAGCCGTGCATGGCGTTGCAGTCGAACCACGTCGCCGAGCCGGCCTTGCCGGTGAAGAGGCGGATGCCGTGCTTGTCCGCCATCTTCGTCAGCACCTCGTCCGACGGGATGCCCGCGTCCTGCATCTGCAGCGACCGCTTGTAGTTGTCCTTCGGCGTCTCGCCCTCGCACCCCACGAAGTGCTGGTGCGAACCGGGCATGATCATCAGGCCGCCGTTGGTGTCGTAGTTCTCCGTCAGCGCGATCGAGACCGACACGGTGCGCATGTTCGGCAGCCCGTCCTCGGCGTGCCAGGTCTCGAAATCCGAGTGCCAGTAGAAGCCGGAGGCACCGAAGCCGGGCTTCACGTTGATCCGCGACTGGTGGACGTAGACGTCCGAGCCGAGGATCTGGCGGGCACGGCCGACCACACGCGGGTCGGCGACCAGCTTGGCGAACACCTCGCTGATCTTGTGCACCTCGAACACCGACCGGACGCTCTGCGACTTCGGCTCGACGATGGAGCGCGGGTCGGCGCGCATCGTCGGGTCGAGCACCAGCCGGTCCAGTTCGGCGCGGTACACCGCGACTTCCTCCGCGGTGAGCAGTTCCCCGATGGCGAAGAAGCCGTCGCGTTCGAAGTCGCTCAGCTCGGACGGCGCGAACGGGCCGGCCGTTCCGGGCTGCGACCACACCACCGGGTCCTTCCGCGGAGTGATCACCTCGGAGGTGCCGCGGGTCGGGTACAGGTCGGCGGTGCGCTCGGGTGCGGTGGTCATGGTGTTGCCTTCCTCTCCTCTCGTACGGAATCTGGCATACGGGCGCGCGTTGCGTACCTTCCTGGCTCTGCCGGACGGGGCAGGCGTCAGGTCGCCTCAGACCGTCTCGGGCTCGGGGTCCGGTTCGGTGAGAAGCGGGTAGACCCCGTTCTCGTCGTGGTCCTCGCGGCCGGTGACCGGCGGGTTGAAGACACACAGGCAGCGGAAGTCCTGCTTGATCCGCATGGTGTGCTTCTCGTGCCCGTCGAGCAGGTACATCACGCCGGGCGTGATGAGGTGCTTCTCGCCGGTCTCGTCGTTGGTCAGCTCGGCCTCGCCCTCGACGCAGACGACGGCCTCGATGTGGTTGGCGTACCACATCGACGTCTCGGTGCCGGCGTACAGGACGGTCTCGTGCAGCGAGAAGCCGACCCGCTCCTTGGCGAGCACGATGCGCTTGCTCTCCCAGGTGCCGGACTTGGACTTGACGTGGCGGTCGGTGCCTTCGATGTCCTTGAAGGAGCGGACGATCACGGTGCGGGCTGCCTTTCTGTCGTATCTGTGGTGCGGTGCGGTGCGGAACGCCGGTCAGGCGCAGTCGCGGACCGCGCGGCCGAGGATGCGCAGACCCTCGTCCAGTTCCTCGGGTGTGGTGGTCAGGGCCGGCAGCAGCTTGACGACCTCGCTCTGCGGACCGGAGGTCTCGATCAGCAGGCCCAGTTCGAAGGCGCGCGCGGCGATCTTCCCCGCGAGCGGCTTGTCGTTGCACTCCAGGCCCCACACCAGACCGCGGCCGCGGTACTCGGCGAAGGCGCCGGGGTTCTCCTCGACGATCGCCTTCAGGTGCGCTTCGACGATCTCACCGCGGGCCAGGGTCTGCTTCTCCATCTGCCCGTCGGCCCAGTAGGTGTCGAGCGCCGCGGCGGCCGTGACGAACGCCGGGTTGTTGCCGCGGAAGGTGCCGTTGTGCTCGCCCGGCTCCCAGATATCCAGCTCCGGCTTGAACAGGGTGAGCGCGAGCGGCAGGCCGTAGCCGCTGATGGACTTCGAGACCGTGACGATGTCCGGCACGATGCCCGCCTCCTCGAAGGAGAAGAAGGCACCCGTACGGCCGCAGCCCATCTGGATGTCGTCGACGATCAGCAGCATGTCCTGGCGCTCGCACAGGGCGGCCAGGGCGCGCAGCCACTCGGCGCGGGCGACGTTGATGCCGCCCTCGCCCTGCACGGTCTCCACGATCACCGCGGCCGGCTTGTTCAGGCCGGAGCCCTGGTCCTCCAGCAGCCGCTCGAACCACAGGAAGTCCGGGGTCTGGCCGTCGAGGTAGTTGTCGAACGGCATCGGGGTGCCGTGCACCAGCGGGATGCCGGCGCCGGCCCGCTTCATGGAGTTGCCGGTGACCGCGAGGGCGCCCAGCGACATGCCGTGGAAGGCGTTGGTGAAGGACACGATCGACTCGCGGCCCTTGACCTTACGGGCCAGCTTCAGCGCGGCCTCGACCGAGTTGGCGCCCGTCGGACCCGGGAACATGACCTTGTAGGGCAGGTCGCGCGGCCGCAGGATGATGTTCTGGAACGACTCCAGGAACGCCCGCTTGGCCGTGGTGGACATGTCCAGGCCGTGGGTGATGCCGTCCCGCTCGATGTAGTCGATCAGGGCGCGTTTGAGGACCGGGTTGTTGTGCCCGTAGTTGAGCGACCCGGCGCCGGCGAAGAAGTCGAGGTAGGTGTGGCCGTCCTCGTCGGTGATGCGGCTGCCCTGCGCGCGGTCGAAGACGGTGGGCCAGCCACGGCAGTAGCTGCGCACCTCCGACTCCACGGTCTCGAAGACGCTCAGATCGGGCTGGGTGATGGTCACAGCATGCTCCTGGGAGATGAGTGCGAGAGGCGGAAGAAGTCTGTTGGGGGGCTGGGCGGCGCCGGCGGTTCGAGGGGGTGCCGGTGCCGCACGGCCGTCGCGGCGGCGCTGCCGCGCGGCCCTGGGGGCTAGGGCGCGGGCCGGGCCGGGGGCGCGAACGGGCCGATGAGGTGCAGCACCTCCGGCTCGTGGCCCTGCTCGGGGAACAGCCCGGCGTCGAAGAGCACCTCGCGCTCGACCGGCACGGAGTGCCGCTCGCCGAAGGACGCGAACAGCCGGTTGGAGGCGGCGTTGTCGGGGGTGATGGTGGTTTCGACGAAACGGATGCCCAGCTCTTCCCGGGCACGGGTGGTCACCCCGTCCAGGAGGGCGGCCGCCAGCCCCCGGCCCCGGTGCGCCGCATCGACGGCGACCTGCCAGACGACGAGGGTCTCGGGGCGTTCGGGACGGATGTAGCCGGTCAGGAAGGCGGCCGGCTCGCCCTCCGCGTCGCGCGCGACGACGGAGGTGGCGGCGAAGTCCCGACACCACAGGAGGTAGCTGTACGAGGAGTTCAGGTCCAGCGCCTTGGAGTCGCGGGCGATGCGCCAGATCGCGGCTCCGTCCTCCACGCGGGGAGTGTCGAGCTTGAAGCCCTCCGGAAATTCTCCGATATCGCTACGGGCACCTGCATGGTCTGCTTGTGCGGCGGTCATGGAAATTAAATTTACCCAGGGAAAAAGGAAATTGCATCGCGGGCAGGGGTTACGTCGGGCCGTCTGATGTGTTATCGCGCGGGGGCGCCCGGGCGCGCGACGTCGAGGCGGGTTGCCCCCATTTGACCGGGAAGTACGGGGCGAAACGGACGGGCTGTGGAGTCGGTCACAGGTCCGTAACGCCCGCGAGATCCGTCCGAATTACGGGCTTCGACGCTAGCGGAATCTTGGCGTTTGAGCTGCGGGAAAGCGGGCAGAAGAAGACGGGAAGCTGTACTCGAAGAAATTGGGAATTCGCCACCGGAGACCCTGGCGCAAGGCCCCGGAAAAGCTGTGCGGCACATCCATGAGAAGCACCGCAAGAACATGCGGCAAGAACGCGCGCGGGGCTTTTTCGGAAACATTGCGGCAATAAACGCCCACACAGCGTCGGCGCCGTGCCGGCGAGCGTCCCGGAGGGGCCGTCCGCACCGCGGTCACCGGCCCGTCGGCCCCCGTCCCCGGCCGCCCGTCCGGCGCTGTGACCGCCGTCTCCGGCGAGGGCGCCGGCGCCGCCTAGAGTGCCGGTATGACGTCCATGAGTGAAGGTGCGGTGCTGCACCTCAAGGGGAGGGTCCTCGTCGGACCGGACGACGTGCGCGACGAGCTGTGGGTGGTCGGCGGGCGGGTGACCTACGACCGGCCGACCCTGGCACGCGATGCCATCAGCGTGCAGGGCTGGGCGCTGCCCGGCCTGGTCGACGCGCACTGCCACGTGGGGCTGGACGCGCACGGCCCGGTGGACGCCCCCACCAGCGAGAAGCAGGCGCTCACCGACCGTGACGCCGGCACCCTGCTGATCCGGGACGCCGGATCGCCCTCCGACACCCGCTGGGTCGACGACCGCGCGGACCTGCCGAAGATCATCCGGGCCGGCCGGCACATCGCCCGCACCAAGCGGTACATCCGCAACTACGCCCATGAGATCGAGCCCGAGGACCTGGTCGCCTACGTCGCCCAGGAGGCCCGCCGCGGCGACGGCTGGGTCAAGCTCGTCGGCGACTGGATCGACCGCTCCACCGGGGACCTGGGGGCCTGCTGGCCCAAGGGCGCGGTCGAGGCGGCCATCGCGGAGGCGCACCGCCTGGGCGCCCGGGTGACCGCGCACTGCTTCGCCGAGGAGACCCTCGCCCCGCTCGTCGAGGCCGGCATCGACTGCATCGAGCACGCCACCGGGCTCACCGAGGAGACCATCCCGCTGTTCGCCGAGCGCGGGGTCGCCATCGTCCCCACCCTCGTCAACATCGCCACCTTCCCGCGCCTGGCGGACGCCGGGGCCGGGAAGTTCCCGCGCTGGGCGGACCACATGCGCCGGCTGCACGACCGCCGCTACGACACCGTCCGGGCGGCCCACGACGCCGGGGTGCCCGTCTTCGCCGGCACCGACGCGGGCGGCTCGCTGGCGCACGGCCTGGTCGCCGACGAGGTCGTCGAGCTGACCCGGGCCGGGCTGCCGGCCCGCGCCGCGCTCTCGGCCACCACCTGGGGCGCCCGCGAGTGGCTCGGCCGCCCGGGCCTCACCGAGGGCGCGCCGGCGGACCTGGTCGTCTACGAGAGCGATCCGCGCGAGGACGTCCGGGTGCTGGCGGCGCCGCGCCGGGTGGTGCTGCGCGGGCAGATCGTGGGCTGAGGCACCCCCTCGGGCCGGGAGCTACCTCCGGCGGGCCATCCAGGCCGCCACCACCGCGCCCGAGACGTTGTGCCACACCGAGAAGACCGCCGCGGGCAGCGCCGCGGCCGGGCTGAAGTGGGCGGTGGCCAGCGAGGCGGCCAGTCCGGAGTTCTGCATGCCGACCTCGAAGGCCATCGCCCGGCTCGCCGGCCCGCCCAGCCGGGCCAGGCGGCCCGCGGCGTGCCCGAGCGCCAGCCCGAGGCCGTTGTGCAGCACCACGGCCAGCAGCACCGGCACCGCCGCCGCCTTGATCGCCGGCGCGCTGCCGGAGACCACGACCAGGACGATCACCGCGACGGTCGCCGCGGACAGCCAGGGCAGCGCCCGCAGCAGACGGTCCACGAACCGGCCCGCGAGCAGCCGGACCAGCAGACCGGCCACGACCGGCAGCAGCACCGTCTTCAGGATGTCGGTCACCATGCCCCCGGCGTCCACGGCCAGGAACTGCCCGGCGAGCAGCAGCGTCAGCGCCGGCGTGATCAGCGGCGCGAGCACCGTCGAGACCGTCGCCACCGACACGGACAGCGCGACGTCGCCGCGGGCCAGGAACGTCACGACGTTGGACGCGGTCCCGCTGGGCGCGCAGCCGACGAGGATCACCCCGGCCGCGAGCTGCGGCGGCAGGTCCAGCACGGTCGCGATCAGCCAGCCGAGCCCCGGCATGATCACGTAGTGGGCGACCAGGCCCAGCCCCACCGCCCAGGGCCGCCGGGCGACCGCCGTGAAGTCCGGCGGGGTCAGCGTCAGCCCCATCGTGAACATCACCACGCCGAGCAGCCACGGCACCGCGGGCGCCCAGCCGGTGAAGTGCGCCGGCCACAGCAGTCCGACCGCCCCCGCGGCGACCACCAGCAGCGGGAAGACGGTGACCGCTCGGCGGGCGGCCCGGTCGGAGGCGGGCAGCTCGCCCGGAGGCGCCGCGGCCGGTTGTTCCCGCTGTGCGTCCGGGTGCTGGCTGTTCTGCTCGATCGACACGGCGGCACCCTATCCGGGGTCTTCGTGTACAGGACAACGAGTTCCGGATCCTGGACGCGGCCACGATCCGGGCACGGCCGGGCGCGGGCCGGTCAACCGGGATCACCCGGGGGGTGGGGCGGTTGTGGCGAGGGAGGTGCGGGATGTCGCGGGAATCGAACCCACGGGCGGAAACCACCCTTTGGGATGAACTGACCTCACGTGGCTGCCCGTTCACCCTCGGTGCCGACACGATGTGCGGGTCGATGTCGCCGGCCCGCGTGATGTCCCCCATTGGCGCGGCCGGCGGCTCCATTTCTCTCGTGGGGGTTCCACACACGTGTCCACCAGTCCCGCCCACTCCTCCGGTACGCCCCGGCGCCTGGCCGCGGCCGTCGTCGCCACCGCGCTCACGGCCGGTCCCGCCGTGCTGCTCGGCGCCGCGCCGGCGCACGCCACCGGAGGGCACGGCCCGGCCCGGGGCAAGGCCGACGCGGTCGTGCTGCGCACCGGCCTGAACGTCGGCCTGCTCGACAAGACGGTCGACGTCCCGCTGAACGCCGTGCTGAACGAGGTGCACGCGCCCGCCTCGGCCGGCAAGACCGCGCTCACCGTGCGGCTCGACGGCATCGACCGGGGCCGCCCGTTCACCGTGCTGCGCGCCGACGCCGCCACCGCTCGCGCCACCACCGACCGCCGGAAGGCCGAGGGGTACGCCAACCTGCTGCACGCCAAGGTGCATCTGCCCGGTCTGCCGCTGCTGTCCCTGATCGAGGTCCAGCAGGTCACCGCCAAGGCGGTGTGCGAGGCGGGCCACCGGCCCCGGGCCGAGGCCAACGTCCTCGGCACCGTCCGCGTCCTGGGCAAGCAGGTCACGCTCACCGCGGGCGGCACGACGGACGTCAAGGTGCCGGGCGTGGGCGACGTACGGCTGGACCTCTCACGCAAGAGCGTCGCCGGGAGGACCGCCGCGGCCACCGCGCTCCAGCTGAACGTCTCGGTCAACCCGCTGAAGCTCAACGTCGCCGAGGTGCACGGCCGGGTCACCCTCGTCCGCGCCGGCTGCACCGCCCCGGACGCCACCACCCCGCCCGGACACGGCGGTTCCGGCGGCACGAGCGGCGGCGGTACCAACGGCGGTACCAACGGCGGCGGCACGGGCGGCGGCGGAGGTCACCGGCCGGCCGGCGGCGGCACCCAGGTCAGCCAGGCCGGTGCCGGGAAGACCGGCCCCGACCTCGCCGAGACCGGCGGCAGTTCGGCCACCCCGTACCTCGCCGGCGGTGCCGCGCTGCTGGTCGCGGCCGGCGCCGGGGCCCTGGTCCTCACCCGCCGCCGCCGCGCCGCCGCCCCGCAGGGCGGCTGACGGCCCCGTACCCCGTGCCGGTGCTGTGGGGGCGTCGGCCGCGGGGTACGGCCCGGGGTGTGCCGTACGGACCGGAGGCGGCCCGTACGGCACACCCCACCCCCGCCGGGGCCCGTCGGAACTGAAGCGTGGTGCGACGGGACCCGGCGGGCCCGCACCGGCCGGTCAGCGCAGGACCCCGGCCAGCGCCGTCACGAACCGGTCGGTGGTGGCCCGGTCCCGCACCGCGAGCCGCAGCCAGTCCGGCCCCAGGCCCGGGAAGGTGTCCCCGCGGCGCACCGCGAAACCGCGCGCCCGCAGGCCCTCCCGCACCCCGGCCGCCCCCGGCAGCCGCAGCAGGACGAACGGACCCGCCGCCGGCCCGGCCACCCGGATCTCCCCGAACTCGCCCAGCCGGACCAGCAGATGGGCCCGGTCCCGGGCGATCTCCTCGGCCGCCGCGGCCGCCTCCGCCAGCGCCGCCGGCGCACTGCACGCCTCCGCGGCGGCCAGCGCCGGACTCGACACCGGCCACAGCGGCTGGGCCCGCTCCAGGTCCGCCACGGTCCCGGGGCCGGCCAGGACGTAGCCGATCCGCAGCCCCGCCAGCCCCCACGTCTTGGTCAGCGAGCGCAGCACCACCAGCCCCGGCAGGTCCGTGCGCCCGGCCAGCGACTCCCGCTCACCGGGCACCGCGTCCATGAACGCCTCGTCCACCACCAGCGTCCGCCCGGGCCGCGCCAGGCGGGCCAGCGCGGCCGCCGGGTGCAGCACCGACGTGGGATTGGTGGGGTTGCCGACCACGACCAGATCGGCGTCCTCGGGCACCGCGTCCGGATCCAGCCGGAACCCGTCCCGTTCGGAGAGGACCACCCGCTCCACGTCGTGTCCGGCGTCCCGCAGCGCCGCCTCCGGTTCGGTGAACTGCGGGTGCACCACCACCGGGCGGCGGGCCCGCACGGTCCGCGCCAGCAGCACGAACGCCTCCGCGGCCCCGGACGTCAGCAGCACCCGCTCCACGGGCAGCCCGTGCCGCACGGCCACCGCCCGGCGCGCCGCCCGCCCGTCCGGATAGGCGGCCAACGAGTCCAGCGAGGCGGCGAGGTGCGCCTTGAGCCAGGCCGGGGGAGTGCCGGCCCGTACGTTGACCGCCAGATCCGTCAACCCGCCGCCGTCGCCCCGCACTTCGGCATCACCGTGGTGCCGCAGATCGGGCTCGTCCGCCGGGGCGGGGGAGGGGCCGGACGGGGCGGCGGCGGGCGCGGCGGGGCCGGAGCCGCGCAGCCGGACCGCATCGGTGGGCGCCGGCACGTTCACCGCTCCCCGGCGCCCGCCGCCACCCGCGCCGGGCCGTACGGGGCCCCGTCGTCCGCCGCCCGGTCGCCGGCCACCGCCGCGCGGTAGCGGTCCACGACCACCTCGGCCACCTCGGGCCCGGTGCCGAGCACCTGGGCGCCGAACACCTCGATGTCCGGATGCGCCGCGGCCCAGCCCTCGGTCTGCATCCACAGCCGCTCCACCTGCCCGTCGGCGAAGAAGGCGTAGGGCAGGACCACGACCCGGGCCGGGCCGGCCGCGCCCGGGACCGGCCCGGCCAGCGCCCGGCAGCGGTCCAGCCCGGCCGGCACGTCCGGCGCGGTCTGCCCGACGAACGCGGTCTCCACGCCCGCGAATCCGCGCCCCTCCCACAGCAGCCGCGCGGCCCGCGCCACCTCGGCGTTGGCGTGCGGATCGCTCGCCCCGCGGCCCACCAGCAGCACGGTGGTCCGGGCCCGGTCCTGCGGCGTACGGGAGCCGGCGCCCAGCGCCTCCTCCAGCCGCCGCTCCAGCACGTCCAGCAGCCGCGGGTCCGGGCCGGGTTCGGCGGCGCAGACTGGGCGCAGGTCCGGATGCCCGGCGGCCGCGCGCGCCAGCGCCGCGGGCAGGGTCTCGGTGCCCGTGCCGGTCGGCGCCAGCAGCAGCGGCACCGCGACGAGTTCGGTCACCCCCCGCCCGGCCAGCCCGTCCACGGCGCCGGCCAGCGGCATCGGCGAACCCGGGGCGCCGAAGAACCCGCCGGCGACCGGGACCTCGGGGTGACGCTCGCCGACCGCGCGCACCAGCGCGCGCAGGGCCTCGGCCGCGCCGTCGTCACGGGCGCCGTGACCGGCGATGAGCAGTGCGGGAGGGGTGGTCACGGGGTCTCCTTGCTACCGGTGTCTTCGCCGTCGGGCGCCTTGTCGTCGATGACCGGCCGCCGCCGCTCGGTGCCACGGTGGGGTGGGTCGGGGGAGGTCATGACGATATCGGCACCGGGTGAGGGGGCGGCGGCCGCTCCCTCCCTACCAGCGGTAAGCGCACCGTGGGGTGTTACTGCCGCCAGGGCGAGCGCACAGGTCGCCCGGCCCGCCGGCGACTTCCGCTTGCCGGCGACCAGTTCGGCACCCGGCCCGGCGGCCAGCAGCGCGGCCGCCTCGGCGACGCCCGGCGTCCCGGCGGCGGCCGCCACCACCGCGGAGGGATCCGGCACCGGCACGGCCGCCAGCGCCGCCGCCGGGAACGACCACAACGGCACCCCCAGCCGCCGCGCCGCCCGAGTCAGTCCGGGCTCGTCCGCCTTCGCCGCCACCGTCGCCAGCGCCAGCACCGGGCGCCCGGCACAGCCCGCCGCCGCGCGCGCCGCCCCGATCAGCTCCAGGACCTCGGACGCCGGCACCCCGCGGCGCGCCCCCACACCCACCACCAGGGCCGCCGGCCCGCCCCGTGCACCGGCCGTCCGGCGCCTCATACCGGGACGGCTCCCCGCCCGAACGCCACCCGGCCGTACCGCCCTTCGACGACCGCGGTCAGCCGCACGTCCGGACCGGCGGTGAGTTCCCCCGGCCACCGGACGCCGAGCGCCGCCCACGCGGCCCGCGCCGCCGCCGGATCGGGATGCACCGCCCGCAGCGCCACCAGCGGCAGCACCGGGAGACCGGCGGACGGATGCGGGGTGGCGCCCCAGTCCAGCAGGAACGGCGCCGACCCGTCGCCCGTCCCGGGCGGTGTCAGCTGCCAGGCGAGCCGGCCGCCGTCCGGCGTCCGCCGGGACATCGCCACCGCCGCGCCCGGGTCGTGGCCGCGCGCCCGCGCCGCGGCCACCCGGTCCGCGATCCCGGTGACCCGGACCGCCCAGGTGACCAGCCGCGGCCCGGTCAGCGCGTCGATGCCGAACCACCGCGGCCGGTCCGGCGCGGGCTGCTCCGGATCGGGCCCGATGATCTCCAGGTACGCCCCGCCGCCCAGCCCCAGCAGGTGGTTGCGGGTCCCGCGGCCCGGATGGCTGCCGCCCGGCACCGGCCGTACGCCGGTCAGCGCGGCCACCTCGGCGACGGTCGCCGACAGATCGGGGGCGGCGAGGACGAGGTGGTCGAGGACGGCCGGCGGCCCGTCCGCACCGGACCCGGCGGTCATGGTGCGGCCACCGGCACCTGCCGCGCCGCGCCCGCCACCAGCCGCGCCGCCAGCGACGGTTCGGCCGCCCAGTGCACATGCAGGTACGAGGCGTGCACCCCGCCGGTCACGAAGCCCTCCACCCGCCGCTCCGGATGCGTCAGCCCCCAGGCCGGCCCGTCGCCCGCACCCGGCTCCAGGACCGTGCGGTGGAACTCGTGGCCGCGCACCCGGGTCCCGGCCGCGGCCAGCGCGTTGTCCGCCAGCGCCACCGCCTCCCGGTAGCCCAGCGTGAGCCGTTCGGTCATCCGGGCCTCGGCGGGCAGCACCCCGCACATCGGCTTCCCGTCGATCGCCCGGGACAGGTACAGCAGCCCGGCGCACTCGGCCGACACCGGCGCACCGGAGGCGGCCAGGCGGGTCACCGCGGCGCGCAGCGGCGCGTTCGCCGACAGGTCCGGCGCGTACACCTCCGGGAATCCGCCGCCGATCACCAACCCCCGCGTACCGGCCGGCAGTTGCTCGTCCCGCAGCGGATCGAACGGCACCACCTCGGCGCCCGCCGCGGTCAGCAGCTCGGCGTGCTCGGCGTACGAGAACGTGAACGCGGCGCCGCCCGCGACGGCGATCACCGGCCGGTCCCCGGACGCGTCCGCCCGCACCTCCGCCGCCGGGTCCCAGGGCGCGTCCGGCAGCTCCGGAACCGTCCGCGCCAGCGCCAGCAGCGCCTGGAGGTCGCAGCCCTCGCGGACCCGCGCGGCCAGCTCCCGCACCGATTCCAGGGCCTCGGCCCGGCGTTCGGCGACCGGCACCAGCCCCAGGTGCCGGGACGGCGTACCGGCCCGGCGGTCCCGCCGCAGCGCGCCCAGCACCGGCACGCCGGAGGACTCCATCGCCTCCCGCAGCAGCGCCTCGTGCCGGTCCGAACCGACCTTGTTGAGGATCACCCCGGCCAGCCGCACCTCCGGGTCCCACGACGCGAAGCCGTGCACCAGCGCGGCCACCGACCGGGACTGCGAGGAGGCGTCCACCACCAGCACCACCGGCGCCCGAAGCAGCTTCGCCACCTGAGCCGTCGACGACAGCTCGCCCATGCCGGACGCCCCGTCGAACAGCCCCATCACGCCCTCGACGACCGCCAGGTCCGCGCCCGCCGCGCCGTGCAGGAACAGCGGCGCGATCCGGTCCGGGCCGCACAGGTACGCGTCCAGGTTGCGGCCCGGGCGGCCGGTCGCCAGAGCGTGGTAGCCCGGATCGATGTAGTCCGGGCCCACCTTGTGCGGCGAGACCGCGAGCCCCGCCTCGGCGAACGCCGCCATCAGGCCGGTGGCCACGGTGGTCTTCCCCGCGCCGGACGACGGTGCGGCGATCACCAGCCGGGGAATCCTGCCCCCGCCGCTCATGCTGCGCCCACCTCGCTCACCACTCGATGCCCCGCTGGCCCTTCTGGCCCGCGTCCATCGGGTGCTTCACCTTCGTCATGTCGGTGACCAGGTCGGCCACGTCGCACAGCGCCTGCGGGGCGTTCCGGCCGGTGATCACCACGTGCTGGGTGCCGGGCCGGTCGCGCAGCACCGAGACCACCTCGTCGGTGTCCACCCAGCCCCAGTGCAGCGGGTAGGCGAACTCGTCGAGGACGTACAGCCGGTAGGTCTCCGCGGCGAGGTCCCGCTTGACCTGCTCCCAGCCCTCGCGGGCCGCCTCCTCGTTGCTGAACTGCGAGTCGCGCTGCACCCACGACCAGCCCTCGCCCATCTTGTGCCAGGCGACCGTGCCGCCCTCACCGGAGTCCCCGAGCACCCGCAGCGCCCGCTCCTCGCCGACCTTCCACTTCGCCGACTTCACGAACTGGAACACCCCGACCGGCCAGCCCTGGTTCCAGGCCCGCATCGCCAGCCCGAACGCGGCGGTCGACTTGCCCTTGCCCAGACCCGTGTGGACCAGCACCAGCGGCCGGTTGCGGCGCTGGCGGGTGGTGAGCCCGTCGTTCGGTACGACGGACGGTTGTCCCTGCGGCATTACGCGGCCTTCCTGTTGCCGTGAACGGTCCTTGTGCCCTGAACGGTCCGTACCAGCGCGGAGACGCTGTCCGCGCGCAGTGCGTCGAGGGTGACGGCGGTGCCCCCGAGGTCCCGGGCCAGCTCGCCGGCCAGGCCCAGCCGTACCGGCCCGGCCTCGCAGTCCACGACGACCGAGGCGGTGCCGTCGGCGGCCAGCAGCCGCGCCGCCCGGGAGGCCCGCACCCGCGGCTCGGGGCCGCCGGTGGCCCGCCCGTCGGTGACGACGACCAGCAGCGGGCGGCGCGCGGGGTCCCGCATCCGCTCCACCCGCAGCACGTCGTGCGCCGCGAGCAGCCCCTCGGACAGCGGGGTGCGGCCGCCGGTGGGCAGCGACGCGAGCCGCGCCGCACCCGCCTCGACCGACGACGTCGGGGGCAGCGCGACCTCCGCCCCGGCGCCCCGGAACGTGATCATGCCGATCTTGTCGCGCCGCTGGTAGGCGTCGAGCAGCAGTGAGAGCACCGCGCCCTTGACCGCGCTCATCCGCTTGCGCGCCGCCATCGAGCCGGAGGCGTCCACGACGAACAGGACCAGATTGCCCTCCCGCCCCTCGCGCACCGCCTCGCGCAGATCGTCCCGGCGCACCAGCAGACCGGTGCCGTGCCGTCCGCGCGCCTTCTGGTGCGGCGCCGCGGCCTGCACGGTGGCCGCCAGGTGCAGCTTGCCCAGAGTGCCCTGGGGGCGGCGGGCACCGGTCGTCCGGCCGTGTGCGGTACGGGCCCGGGAGCGGCGCCCGTCGGCGCCCTCGCCCAGCCCCGGCACGTCCAGCCGCCGGGCCTTGAACGGCTCGTCGGCCGCCACCGCCGGCTGCTCCGCGGCCGCCCCGCCCGGCGCCTGAGGCCGGGCCCCGGCCTCGTCCCCGGACGGCGCGGGCTCGGGCGCCTGCGGGGGCTCCTGCTCACGCTGATGCGGCAGTTCGGACCCCGGCGGTGCCGGCGACTCCTGGGGACCGCCCTGCTGGGGGCCGCCTTCCTGGGGGCCGTCCTCCTGCGGCGGCAGCCCGCCGCCCGGGCCGCCCCCGTCGGGACCCCCGTCCGGACCGTCCGGCTCCGGATCGTCCCCGCCGTCCGCCGGGTCGTCCTGTCCGGCGAACTCCTCCAGCGTCCGGTCGAGCTTGTCCTCGTCGAGGCCCGGGGCGTCGAACGGGTTGCGGCGCCGGCGGTGCGGCAGGGCCAGCAGCGCCGCCTGCCGCACGTCCTCCTCCCGGACCTCCGTCCGCCCCGCCCACGCGGCCAGCGCGGTGGCGGTCCGCGCCATCACGATGTCCGCGCGCATCCCGTCCACCTCGAACGCGGCACAGGTCGCGGCGATCTGCCGCAGCGCCGCGTCGCCCAGCACCACCTCCGGCAGCAACTCCCGTGCCGCGGCGATGCGTTGCCGCAGCGCCGCCTCCTCGGCCGCCCAGCGCGCCGCGAACCCGGCCGGATCGGCGTCGTACGCGAGCCGCCGCCGGACCACCGCCACCCGCTTCTCCGGCTCCCGGGAGGCCGCGACCTCGACCGTCAGCCCGAACCGGTCCAGCAACTGCGGCCGCAGCTCGCCCTCTTCGGGGTTCATGGTCCCGACGAGCAGGAAACGGGAGGCGTGCCGGACGGAGACGCCCTCGCGCTCCACGTAGGAGGCGCCCATCGCGGCGGCGTCCAGCAGGAGGTCGACCAGGTGGTCGTGGAGGAGGTTCACCTCGTCCACGTACAGGATGCCGCGGTGCGCGTCCGCCAGCAGGCCCGGCTCGAAGGCCTTCACGCCCTCCGACAGGGCCCGCTCGATGTCCAGGGCGCCCACCAGGCGGTCCTCGGAGGCGCCGACCGGGAGCTCCACCATCCGCGTCGGACGGCTCTCGGCGGCACCGGAGCCGTGCGGCCCGTCGGGGCAGCCGGGGTCGGGCGCGGCGGGGTCGCAGCCGAAGCGGCAGCCGGCCACCACCTCGACGGACGGCATCAGCGCCGACAGGGCGCGCACCGCGGTGGACTTCGCGGTGCCCTTCTCGCCCCGGACCAGCACCCCGCCGACCGCCGGGCTCACCGCGTTCAGCAGCAGCGCCAGCCGCAGGTCGTCCATCCCGACGACCGCGGTGAAGGGGTACTGCGGGGTGGTGTTGTGCGCGCTCGTCATGCTGTGTCGTCCTCCACGTCGCCGGCCGGCCCGGATCCCGTCCCTTGCGTACCCCTCATGGCGCCCCCGGAGGCACGAACGGCAGCCCCTCCGGCACCCCCTTCTCGATCAGCCGCAGCAGCGCCTGGGTGTCCGCGTGCTCCTCGATCAGATCGCCCAGCCGGTCCAGCTGCTCCTCGCGCAGCGCGCCGAAGCGGGTGTCCGGGGCCGGGACGAAGGCCCGCCCGGCGTCCGCGGCCACCCGCCGCAGGAAGGCCCGGCGGAAGGCGTCGCTCTCCAGCGAACCGTGCCAGTGCGTGCCCCACACGGAACCCACCCGGCACCCGTCCAGACTGTTTCCTTCGCCGTCGGACATGAACGCCTCGTCCCCGCCCGTCACTTCGGCGACGCCGTGGTGGATCTCGTAGCCCTCCACCGGCTCGCCGAGCGCCTCGCCCACCGGCCGGGCCAGTGTCTTCTCCGCCGCGAAGCGGACCCGTACGGGCAGCAGTCCGAGGCCCTCGACCGCGCCCGCCTTCGACTCGACCTCGTCGTCGATGTGCTCGCCGAGCATCTGGAAGCCGCCGCAGATGCCCAGCACCGGCCGGCCCTCGGCGGCCCGCCGGGCGACCGCGTCCGCCAGCCCGCGCTCGCGCAGCCACCCGAGGGCGCGGACCGTGCCGCGGGTGCCCGGCAGCACCACCAGGTCCGCGTCGGCCAGTTCCTCCGGCCGGTCCACGAACCGCACCACCACGCCCGGTTCGGCGGCCAGCGCGTCCACGTCGGTGAAGTTGGACATCAGCGGGACGGCGCAGACCGCCACCCGCAGCACGTCCGCGCCGTGCGGCGGGGCCACCACGCTCTCCCGCACCGCGCCGCGCAGCGAGACCCGCAGCCCGTCCTCCTCGTCGATGCCGAGGCCGTGCGCGTACGGCAGCACGCCCAGCGTCGGCCGCCCGGTCAGCCGCGCCAGCATGTCCAGGCCCGGCTCCAGCAGCGTCACATCGCCCCGGAACTTGTTGACGAGGTACCCCGCGACCAGTGCCTGGTCCTCCTTCGACAGCAGCGCCGTGGTGCCGAAGAACGACGCGAAGACGCCGCCGCGGTCGATGTCGCCGACCACCACGACCGGTATCCGGGCGGCCCGGGCGATGCCCATGTTCACGATGTCGGTGCGCCGCAGATTGATCTCGGCGGGGCTGCCCGCGCCCTCACAGATGACCGCGTCGTGCGTGCGCCGCAGCTCGGTGAGGCAGTCGGTGACCGTCCCCAGCAACTGCTCCTGCCGCCCCGCGTGGTAGCCGCGCGCGCTCAGCTCACCCACCGGCTTGCCCAGCAGCACCACCTGGCTGCTGCGGTCGCCGCCAGGCTTGAGCAGCACGGGGTTCATCAGCGCGGTCGGTTCGACCCGGGCCGCGGCGGCCTGCATCGCCTGCGCCCGGCCGATCTCCGCGCCCTCGCGGGTGACGAACGAATTGAGCGACATGTTCTGCGCCTTGAAGGGCGCCACCTTCACGCCCTGCCGGACCAGCCAGCGGCAGATCCCCGCCGTCACCACGCTCTTGCCCGCGTCGGACGTCGTACCGGCCACCAGCAGCCCGCCGCCGAGCCCCCCGGCCGCCCCGCATTGCCCGTTCACCGGCGCTTCCTCCCGCTCGTGCCCCTGCCGCCCGCGACCCCGTGCCGCACCGCGCCCACCGCCAGCCGTCCCGCCACCGTCGCCACCAGCGCCAGCGCGCTCACCCGCCGCGACAGCCGCACCGCTCGCTCGATGTCCGCCACCGCGGGCGGCCGCGCCGCGCCGTTCAGCACCGGACGGTGCTCCACCCGCCCGCCGTACGCCAGCGTGCCGCCCAGCCGCACGCCCAGCGCGCCCGCGAACGACGCCTCCACCGGACCCGCGTTGGGGCTCGGATGCGCCCCGCCGTCCGCCCGCCAGGCCGCGAGCGCACCGCGCCGGTCGGGGCCCGCGAGCACGGTCAGCGCGGCGGTCAGCCGGGAGCCGGGCCAGCCGGCGACGTCGTCGAGCCGGGCCGCGGCCCAGCCGAACCGCCGGTAGCGCGGGGACTTGTGACCCACCATCGCGTCCAGGGTGTTCACCGCCCGGAACGCCACCAGACCGGGCACCCCGCCGAACGCGCCCCACACCAGGGCGCCCACCACCGCGTCCGAGGTGTTCTCGGCCACCGACTCCACCACCGCGCGGGCCATCTGCGGCCCGTCCAGCGCCTGGGGATCGCGGCCGCACAGATGCGGCAGCCGCTCCCGCGCCACGTCCAGATCGCCGGCCTCCAGCGCGCCGCCGACGGCCCGCGCCTCCCGGCCCAGCGAGGTGCCGCCCAGCACCGCCCAGACGGTGGCCGCGGTCAGCGCCACCCGGGCGCCGCGGCGGTGCCGTACGGCCCGCTCCAGCAGCGCCGCGCCGGCCGCCGCACCGCCCGCGCACAGCACGGCGTGCGCCGCGCCGTGACCCCGGTGGTCGCGCCACAGCCGGCGCTCGACGGCGGCGGCGGCCCGGCCGAACGCGGCCACCGGATGGCCGCGCCGCGGGTCCGCCGCGATCAGGTCGCCGAGGAAGCCGAGGGCCGCGCCGCACGCATATCCCGCGTGTTCGCCGCGCATCGGATCAGGCCGCCGTCAGTCCTCGAAGGGGCCCTGCGGCAGCGGGCAGTGGGGATCGGGACGGGCGGCCGGGCATGGCGGTATGTCCTCACTCAGGGTCCTCGCCCTGGCTCGACGTGACGGCGACCAGAGTCTCCTGGCTCCCGGATCGGCGTGACCCCCGGCCTTCCCGCCCGTACGTCCGTACGGACCGTGGCCCTCGTCGGAGGAACGCTCCCCGGTGACAGTGGCGGGACCGCGCCGGATTCTCACCGGACTTCCTCGTCTGTCGCCGATTGGCCCCGGCAGTCCACCACGGTCCGCGAAGGCCCGTCAACTCGCCCTTGACCTGCGACGCTGCCCCGCGGCAGGCCTTGTGGCGCACGCCACAGGGTGGTGGTGGCGTCACAGACGGTTGCCCCGGTCCCTGATCCCACGTCACTATCTGGTGCACGGCGGCGAAGGGGCCGCCGGAAGGGGGCTGGGGGATGCCGGAGCACGCCGACCATCACGAGGACCGTCAGGAGATCCGCCTCAGGGTCACCGGGACGGACAATCCGCAGCAGGATCTCGACGACCTCCGGGCCTGGCTGGAGCGCGAACCCTGGCTGAGCCGCCGGGACCACACCTGGGAACACCGGCCGCAGCCCACCCGCACCACGGACGCCGGGGACGAACCGGCCCCCGCCGACATGGCCGTGGGCGTGGACGACCTGATCCTGGTCATCGTCGGCGCGATCGCCGCCGAGGTCACCAAGGGGATGAGCATCGCCCTGCGGGAATGGCTGCGGCGCCGCAAGGAGGAGCGCGCCGCCGGTGAGCGACCCGCCGTCGAGGTCATCGGCGACGGCGGCCCCGGACACCCCGATCCCGGCAACCCGGCGCACGAGAGCGGCAGCACCGGCGAGGACTGAGCCGGATGTCCGAATACGACGCGCGGGGAAAGATCAACCGGGCGCTGCTGATCGGTGTCCACGACTACGCCACGCTGAGCGGCCTGCCCGCGGTGGAGGACAACCCCGCCGAGCTGTCCCGCGCCCTGACCGCCACCGACCTGTTCACCGCCGACGAGGTCACCCTCTGCCGGCCGGCCGAGCCGTGGGAGCTGAGCCAGGCGCTCAAGGCCGCCGCCGACGAGGCCCGCGGACTGCTGCTGGTGTACTTCTCCGGCCACGGCTGGGTCGGCAGCGACGGCGGCGACCTGCGGCTGATGGTCGGCGCCTCGGTGCCCCGGCAGAGCCACACCACCGTCTCCTGGCACGACGTGGTGCTCTCCTGCCTCGACAGCGCCCGCGCCGAACGCATCGTGATCGTCCTGGAGTGCTGCTACGCGGGCAACGCCGGCGGCGCCTTCCACTCCCACCGCAAGCCCATGTCGCTGCTGATGGCCGCCCAGCCCAACCGCCGGATCTTCAGCGGCGAGGAACCGGCCGGCGGCACCGTCTTCACCCGCGCCCTGGTGCAGATCCTCCAAAACGGCATCCCCGGCCGCCGGTTCGTCACCTTCGAGGACCTCGTACGGGAGCTGCGGGTCCGGCTCGCCGGGGAGCGGACGCCGATGGACGACGTGTGGGAACCCCGGTCGGCGAAGCAGAACACCGTCGACGACGTCGTGCTGTCCTTCGCCACCCCCGAGGCGCGGTTGCCGATCCCGCCGCGGGTCCGCTTACGCCGCCGGTTCAACCAGCACGTCCGGCCCCGCCTGAAGCTGCTGCTCGCACTCGTCACCGCCCTGGTGCTGATCGCCGCCGGGCTCGTGGTACGGCAACTGGTGCTGCCGCCGGCGGACTGCCCGCCCGCCCTCGAACTGCGGCTGCTCACCGCGCCGGAGGCCGAACCGACCCTGCGCCAGGCCGCGTTCGACTACGAGATGTCCGAGGCCAACACCCGCCCGCTGCAGGGCGAGGGCGACCTCCCGGCGGGCTGCCGGCGCGCCCAGATCACCGTCTACTCGGCCGCCAAGGACCAGATCGACCAGGGCTTCGCCGCCGCCGTCCGCTGGCAGGGCGAGGCCCGGGGCACCGGTGGGGGAGCGCAGGACGGCAAGGGCACCGATCCGCTCTACCGGCCCGGCCCGCAACCCGACCTGTGGATCCCCGAGTCCACCGCCGACTACGAGGAGGCCCGCCGCGGCATGCCCGCCACGGGTTCCCCGGCGACCCTGCACAACACCGGCCCGGTCGCCTACAGCCCGCTGGTCGTCGGCATCCCCGCGGGCAAGCGGCTGGACGACGTCGAGACGGTGGGCGCCTCCTGGCAGGACCTGCTCACCGGCACCGACAGCGGCCACCAGGACCTCAAACTGCTGCGCCCCAGCCCGGTGCTGTCCGGCACCGGCCTGCTGCACACCATCGGCCTCTACCTCGCCAACGACGGCTCGCACATCGGCTCCTCCGGCGCTCCGGACCCGGCCCTCGCCGAGGGCGCCGAGCAGCGGCTCTCCGCCCCGGGCAGCCAGTACGCGGACAGCACCGAGCTGCTGTGCTCACTGCGCCCGGCCACCGGCGCCGACACCGCCGCCACCGGCCGGGCCCCCGCCGGCGCCGGCCGGGGCGACCGCTCGGCGCCACTGGTCTCCGAGAAGTCCCTGGCCGACTACAACCTCGGCCGGGCGATCGGCAGTTGCCCCGCCCTGAACGGCCCGCTCGCCCCGGGCGACCGCTACGTCGCGTACTACCCCAGGAACGTCCCGGCGCTCGACCACCCGCTGATCCGCGTCGACTGGCGCGGCACCACGGACGCCACCGCACGGCAGGCCGCGGTCGACCACTTCGCCGACTGGCTGCGCGCCCCGGACGGCGGCCGGCCGGTGCTCACCGCGCAGGGCTACCGCCCGGTCCCCGGCAAGGACGGCACGGACCCCGCGCCCGCGCCGGGCTCCCCGCTGCGCAGCAGCCGCGCCAACGCCGACCTCGACGCCCCGGTCATCCCGTTCACGGCCGGCACCGACCAGGTCGCCCGGGTGCTCGACGGCTACGACAAGGCGCAGAAGCCCAGCCGGCTGCTGCTCCTCATGGACACCTCCACCTCGATGGCCGACGGCGGCAAGCTCCCGGTCGCCCTCGGCGCCGCGTCCCGCGCCCTGGAGATGGTCGGCGACCGCCACACCTACGGCCTGTGGACCTTCCCCGACCGGGCCCACCCCGGCGATCCGGACGCGGTGCGCCGGGCCGTCCCCCTGGGCACGGTCGACCCGGCGCCCGGCAAGGCCGCCCTGGACAAGATCGCCAAGGGCGACCTCGTCGACCACGGCGCCGCCATGGAGGAGGCGCTGACCGCCGCCGTACGGGAGATGAAGAAGTCGTCCGGCAGCAACCAGGCCATCGTGCTGATCATGGACGAGGACGACGGCAGGCTGCGGCGCGCGGCGGGCGTCGAGCAGCGGCTGACCGCGCTGCTGAAGGAGAAGCCCGCGGTGCCGGTGCTGACGCTGGTGCTGGACAAGGCCGGCTGCGACACCTTCGCCCTCCAGGGGCTGGCCGGCGCGTCCCGGGGGCAGTGCGTGCCCGGCGGCCCGCAGGCGCCCGATCTGCTGGCCGGCCTGATCGCGTCCATCGGCACCGCGGGCAAGGAGGACCGGTGAGGAACCCCCGCGCCACCTGGCAGGCCGCCGCGCTGGCCCTGACGCTGACCGCGGCGGTCTCCGGCTGCACCTCCGGCCCCGGGCCCGGCCCCGAGAAGGGCCCGATCGTCCTGGCCACCGGCAGCGACCTCAGCAGCACCGGCGTCCGCCAGGCCCTCATCCGGGCCTTCGAGAAGCGCACCGGCCGTTCGGTGCGGATCGTCGAGCTGCCGGACACCGCCGACGGCCAGCGCAGCCAGCTGCTGGCCGCCGGCCAGTCCGGCAGCGGCGCCTACGACGTGCTCAACCTCGACGTGGCCTGGACCGCGGAGTTCGCCGAGGCGGGCGTCATCCGCCCCTGGGGCACGAGCCTGGACGGCGACTTCCTCGACAGCGTGGTGAAGACCGTCGACTACGACGACAAGATCTGGGCCGTCCCCTTCAACACCGACGCCGGCCTCCTCTACTACCGCAAGGACATCCTCGCCAAGTACGGCCACGGCTCCCCACCGCCCGACAACTGGGGGCAGTTGAAGGACCTGGCCCTCACGGTCACCGGCGCGTACAACCGCGCTCTCGCCCGCAAGGCCGAGGACGGCAAGGTCCCCGAGGACCGGCGGATGTACGGCATGGTCGCCCAGCTGCGGCCCTACGAGGGCCTGACCGTCAACACCCTGGAGTCCGCCTGGGCCACCGGCGGCGACCCGGACGCCACCAGCTTCACCAAGGGCGAGCAGGTCGGCGCCCTCCAGCTGGGCGTCGCGGACCTCAAGGACCGGCTGGACACGATCATGCCGCACGCGGCCATGACCATGGACGAGACGGAGAGCCGCCGCTGGTTCGCCGACGGCCGGGCGCTGTTCATGCGCAACTGGCCGGTGGAGTACGCCTCGGTCGCCGAGAAGCTCACCCCGGGCACGCAGTTCGACGTCGCCGAGCTGCCGGCCCGGCCCGCCGACGGCAAGCGGATCTCCGTCCTGGGCGGGCAGAACCTGGCGATCTCCGCCGGCAGCAAGCGGCCGGCGGGGGCCCGCGCGCTGATCGAGGCGCTCACCGGCCCGGCGAGTGAACGCTGTCTGCTGGAACGGGGGTTCGCGGCCACCCGCGACTCGGCGTACCGGGCGGCGGGCAAGGCGCCGGTCTGCCCGCTGCCGCCCGAACGGGGCGAGCACGGCGCCACCGGGCAGCCCTGGCCCGGCCAGGAGCCGCCGTACACCAGGACGCTGTACGCGGCGCTGCTGGCGGCCGAGCCGCGCCCGCGCAGCGCCCACTACCAGACCTTCAGCAAGGTCGTGCAGATCCGGGTCTCGGAGTATCTGGGCAGCCGCGGCGGTACGGCCATCGCCGACGAGCTGGCCCGCGAGGCCGACGAGGCGCTCAGCGGCCGGGGCGCACAACGGGCGAGGCGCCCGGCGGAGGACGGCTGATGCCGTGTTCCGCCGGGCGCCTCGCGCCGTCGGCCCGGTCGTCGGGTGCCGCTGTCCGCCGTCGGCGGGGTCAGGCGGCGACGATCAGGTAGATGCCGTAGGCCACGGCCGCCGCGCACAGGGCGAAGGCGGCCAGCGCACCGGCCCGCGCGCCCGCCCCGGGCGCGGTCGCGGCAGCCGCCTCGCCCTCCCGGACCGGCTTGCGGGAGGTGCCGACGATGCCGACGGTGAAGAGGCCCACCAGCCCGACCGTCACCACGAGGGTGACGCCGAAGACCTGGCCGAGGGCTGCCCAGTCGATGGTCATGGGGTTCCTTAGGTGAGAGCCGCTAGCGGGTGACCGTCGCGGCCTGGGCGCGCGGGGCGGTGGTGGTCGGGGTGTCGGTGGCGGCGGCCTGGGCCGGCACCGGGGCGTCGGCCGGGGCGTCGACGGCCGGGGTCTCGACGGCCGGGGCCGGGTGGCCGGCCGGGGGAGGGGAGACGGCGCGCAGCGCGGCGGTCACCACGCCCACCGGTTCGGCGGCCGGGCCCTCGTTGACATTGGTGTGGTCGATCGGCTTGCGCCGGGAGGCGGCCCAGATCGCACCGCAGACGCCCAGCGCGAGGACCGCCACCGCGGCCACGCCCCAGGTGCCCTGACCGGCCAGGAACGCGGCGCCCGCGGCGACCGCGCCGGCGGCCGGCAGCGTCAGGGCCCAGGCGGCGACCATCCGGCCGGCCGTGGACCAGCGCACCACGCCGCCCTTGCGGCCGAGGCCCGAGCCCATCACGGAGCCGGAGCAGACCTGGGTGGTGGAGAGCGCGAAGCCGAGGTGGGAGGAGGCCAGGATGGTGGCCGCGGCGCCGGTCTGGGCGGCGAAGCCCTGCGGCGGCTGGATGTCGGTGATGCCCTTGCCCATCGTGCGGATGATCCGCCAGCCGCCCAGGTACGTGCCGAGCGCGATGGCCAGGCCGGCCGAGGCGATGACCCACAGCGGCGGGTCGGCGTGCGGGGCGACGACCCCGCCGGTGATCAGCGCGAGGGTGATCACGCCCATCGTCTTCTGGGCGTCGTTGGTGCCGTGGGCGAGGGAGACCAGGGCGGCCGAGGCGATCTGCCCGGCGCGGTAGCCCTTGGCGGTGTCGGCCTCGTCGCGGCCGCGGGCCAGGCGGTAGGTGAGCCGGGTCGCCGCCATCGAGGCCAGGCCCGCGACGAACGGGGCGGCCACCGCCGGGATCAGGACCTTCATCACCACGGCCTCGCCGTGCACGCCGTGGGTGCCGACGGACACCAGGGTGGCGCCGATGAGGCCGCCGAAGAGTGCGTGGGAGGAACTGGAGGGCAGGCCCGCGAGCCAGGTGACCAGGTTCCAGACGATCGCGCCGACCAGGCCGGCGAAGATCACCTCCGGTCTGATGCCGGAGGCTTCGTCGATGATGCCGCCGGAGATGGTCTTGGCCACCTCGACGGAGAGGAACGCGCCGACAAGATTGAGGACTGCCGACATCGCCACCGCGGTCTTGGGTCGCAATGCCCCGGTGGAGATGGTGGTGGCCATTGCGTTGGCCGTGTCGTGGAAGCCGTTCGTAAAGTCGAACACCAAGGCCGTGACGATCACGATCCCGATGAGAAGCGTGATGTGTTCCATTCACCCAGGCAATCAGTTCGAAGGTCAGTGTCGCTCGGAACGTACGGAGGGCGGGTGAACGGAAGGTGAACTGGGCCGGGCGCGATGATGACGCCCCCGCAGTGTTCACGCGGAGGCGCCCCCGCTGTCACTTTCGTCTCACCCGTCGGTGAACTCGCTGGGCTACGCCGGTCCGTAGCCGGTCGCGACGTGCATGACAATGCGAAGGTAACGGATCAGTCGCCCAAGACGGTCGATCCCCGGCCAATTCGCCCCAGTCCCGCAGTTATCCCCATATGGGGGATACCGCTCCGGCGGGCCCCCGGCGTACCCTTCCCCGGCCTGCTCGTACGGTGGCGCGCACTGCATCCGCACTCGCCGCACCGCGCCGGAGGACCCCATGAAGGACCGTCCCGACCAGCTCGCCGCCGCCTGGAGCGACCTGGTCGAAACCGCCCGCAGAACCGTCGCCGACGGCCTGGTCGTCGGCACCTCGGGGAACGTCTCGTGCCGCCTGAAGGACCTGATCCTGGTCACCCCCAGCGGCGTCCCCTACGACCGGCTCGGCCCGCAGGACACCACCGCCGTCGACCTCGAAGGACGCCAGATCATCGGCCACCTCCGGCCGACCAGCGAGCTCCCGATGCACCTGGCGGTCTACCGCAGCACCCCCGCCGGCGCCGTCGTCCACACCCACGCCCCGCACGCCACCGCGGTCTCCACCCTCGTCCCCGAACTCCCCCCGGTCCACTACATGGCCGCGGCACTCGGCGGCCCCGTCCGCGTCGCCCCCTACGCGCTCTACGGCAGCGACGAGCTCGCCGGCCACATGCTGGAGGCGCTCCGCGACCGCACCGGCTGCCTGCTGCAGAACCACGGCACCCTCACCTACGGCGACAGCCTCGACCAGGCCCTGGACCGCACCGCCCAGCTGGAGTGGATGTCCCGGGTCTGGCTGCTCGCCCACTCCGTGCCCGGCCGCACGCCGGCCGTGCTGTCCCCCGCCCAGCTCGACGCGGCCGGCACCCGCCTGGGCGGCTACGGCCAGCCCAACGGCGCCCGCGGCTGACCGCGGCCGGAGCCCGAACGCACCCGGGGCGGCGGCCCGCACAGTAGGGCGGCCGCCGTCCCGCGGTCACCCCGGCGACTGCGCCAAGTGGCCGCACCCGGCGCCGCCGCCCACACTGAGGGGGTGCGTCCGGTTACCGCGGCGGCTGTGGCCGTCCTCACCGTGGCCGGTGCCGGGGCGGCCGCCGTGGCGGTCGGCCGGTACGCCGGCGACATTGCCCTGAAACCATCGCCCGACCACCCCCTACCGGGGGACTCCCGGCTCACCGTGCACTCCGCCGGCGACCAGCGGATCGCCCTCACCCGCAGCCTGGCGTCCCTGCGCCCCGGCACCTACGGCCTGACCGGCGCCGGCTGCCACGCGGAGGTCGGCTCCGTCGTGCACGGCGCCCCGCACCCCGCCGACGCCGTCGTCCGCCGCCTGGAGCGGGTCACCCACGGCACCCTGCGGCCCGGTATGCGGATGCGGCTCACCCCGCAGGTGCACAGCGGCAACCCCCGCGACGCCCTCGGCCTCGACTGCGCCGACGTCGACGTCCCCGGCGAACTCGGGCCGCTGCCGGCCTGGTTCGTCCCCGGCGTACGCGACACCTGGGTCATCACCGCGCACGGCCTGGGCACCACCCGCGAACACCCCATGGTGGTCATGCCGTTCCTGCACCGCCACCGGCTGCCCGTCCTCGACCTGGCCTACCGCAACGACCCGGGCGCCCCGCGCACCTCCGACGGCATCAACCACCTCGGCGACAGCGAATGGCGCGACCTGGACGCGGCGATCCGCTACGCCGTCCGCTACGGCGCCCGCGACGTCGTCCTCCACGGCTGGGGCGTCGGCGCCACCATGGCGCTGCGCGCCGCCACCCACTCCGCGCTGCGCGACCGGATCAGCGGACTGATCCTGGACTCGCCGGTCCTGGACCGGCACACCACCGTCCGCGCGCTGGCCGCCGCCCGGGGGGTCCCGCGCGCCCTGCTGCCGCTCGTCGTCCGGGCCGCCGAGGGCGTCACCGGGATGCCCGTCCACCGCCCCGCCGACGCCGCGGACCCGGCCGCGCTCAACGCGCCCACGCTGATCTTCCACGGCCCCGACGACCGGATCGCCCCCTGGGCGGCCTCCCGCGCCTTCGCCGCCCGCCGCCCCGACCTGGTCACCCTGCACGCCGTCCCGCACGCCCCGCACGCCGCGATGTGGAACGCCGACCCGGTCGGCTACGAGGAGGCGCTGCGCCGCTTCCTCACCCCCCTCATGTGACGCCCCGCGCGGCGGCCGGGGTGCCGTGTCGTGTGCCGCCGGGCGTGCTGCCGGGCGCGCCGCGGCCCCCGGCCCCGGCCCGGCCGGCGCGGTGACACCCCGGCATACGCAAGGACAACTCCCCCCATCCGGGATGGGTCGGCGCGATGACGGCGTCCCACCAGATCGCAAGCCGGGTTCCGATTGGGCTTTCGGGCCGTCAGCGGCAAGACTGCTCCTGTGACGTCCCGTACTCCGCGCGACTCCCGGCTCCGACTCGTCCCCCGTCAACCGGTTGCGGCCGCCCGCCGGGCGGTGACAACCCGGGCCAAGCGGCCGGCGCCCCGCCCGCCCGAGGGCACCCCGCCGCCCGCGGAACTGGCCCGCCAGGCCCGCGCCGTGCTGGCCGGCGCGGCCCGGCTCGCCCGCTGGGCCGACGGCCCCGGCGCGGCCGGCGGCACCGGCGGCGGTCTGCGGGCCGGCCCGGACGGCGCGCTGCCGGCGGCGGCGGTGGAACGCGCCGCGGACGCGCTCGCCCTGACGCCGCGGCAGGTGCGCACCGACTGGGACCTGGCCCGGCTCGCCGGACTCATCGAGCTGCACGACGGCCTGGTCCGCCCGGGCTGGCGGCTGCGCGCCTGGGACCGCGACGACACCGCCGTGCTGCGCGGCTGGGTCGCCCTCTTCGACGCCTGGTCGCTGGCCCGCCCCGCCCCGGCCGGCGCCGCCCCCGCGATCGTCGCCGAGGTCGTCGAGGCACTGCCGCAACTGCTCTCCCTGCTGCACCTGTCCGCCGGGCCGGTACGCCTGCCGGTCCTGCTGGACATGCTCGAACAGCGGGTCACCGAACTCCGCACGGAACGCTGCGAGGTCCCCTACGGCCAGGACGCCCCGGACGCCGCGCACGCGCCCGGTGCCCCGCACCCGGCGCCCGACCCGGCCGACGACTCCGCGGGGGCGTCGCTGGCCGAACTCCTGGGCTGGGCGCTGGAGGCCCTGCTGACCGTCGGCGCGCTGGTGCCTTCGCGCGGGGCCGGGGACGGTGCCTGCCACAGCGCGGACGACGCGGCCGAGGCGCAGCTCACCCCGCTGGGCAACTGGTCGGTGTGGGTCAAGCTGGAGCAGATCTGCGTGGCCGCGCAGAGCCCGGCCGGCAACATCGAGCAGTCCGCGGAGGCGATGCTGCGCGGCTGCGCCCGGCTGACCCCGGGACCGGCCCGCGCCGAGTACCGCGCCTGGCTCGCCGCCCGCTCCGTCGGCGCGGCCGTCGAGGAACTGCTGACCGTGGCCCGCGGTGAGGACGCGCTGCTGCGCGGCCTGGCCTTCGAGGCGCTGCGGGCCGTCGGCGCCCCCGCCGAGCAGGCCGTACGCTCCGCCGCCGAGGAGCCCGTGCTGCGTCCGTACGCCCTGCTGTGGCTCGTCGAGCACGAGGGCGGCGACCCGGAGACCGCGCCGGACGTGCTCACCCGCGAGGAGTCGACCTGGCTGTGGGTGGACACCGCGGCGGCGGTCGCCGACCACGGCGAGACCCAGCTGCTCGTGCGCCACCTCGACTCGGCGGTCCAGGGCTCGGTGCCCCGCCTCCTCGAAGAGGTACGCGCCGTCGGCCACCCCCGCACCGTCCAGGTGCTGGTCGCGCTGGCCGCGGCCCACCCCGACCCGGCCCTCGCCAAGGCCGTGCGCCGGGCGGCGTTCCAGGTGCACACCGGCGGGGCCTGACCGCCGGCGGCCGGTGCCGGCCCGGGCCAGGAGGTCAGGGCCCGGCACCGGCAGCGGCCACGGCCGGGGTGTAGGTGCCGAAGCTCCAGACGTTGCCCTCGGCGTCCCGGGCGAGGTACTCCCGCGAGCCGTACTCCATGTCGGTGGGCGGCAGCAGGATCTCCACGCCCGCCCGCTCGGCCCGCCGGTGGTGGGCGTCGGTGTCCTCCACGCGGACGTAGACGCCGACCGGCCCGGCCTCCTCCATCGCCTCGGCGAAGACCCCGCCGCGCCCTTTCGAACCCAGCATCACCGTGCCGTTGCCGTAGGAGAGTTCGGCGTGCAGCACCAGGCCGCCCTCGGTCTCGTACTTCGCGCCGACGGTGAAGCCGAACGCCTCCGTCAGCTGGGCGATGGCGGCCCGGGCGTCCTGGTAGAGCACCGTCGGGTACATCGTCGGGGTCCCTGGCATCGTGATCACGGTCCTTTCCTCGGCGGCTTCATGTGTCCCGGATCACAGTCTTGCACCGGGGACCGACAACGCCCTCCCGCGCTCCGCGCGAGGTGTCGCAGCGCACGGCGTCGCCCGCGCCCGGGACCGGCGAACGGGCCGTACGCCCCCGCCCGGCGGCCGGAAAAACTACTTGCACCGGCCCGTTAGACTGCCTCCCATGGCAGTTCTCCTCTGGGTTCATTAGACGGCGCAGCCCGCTCTCGGACCGTCCGTCCAATCCGCCGTCTTCCTGCCCTGGAGTTTTCCCGTGATCACCGCTTCCGGCATCGAGCTGCGCGCCGGCGCCCGCGTCCTCATCGATTCCGCCTCCTTCCGCGTCGCCAAGGGCGACCGGATCGGTCTGGTCGGCCGCAACGGCGCCGGCAAGACCACCCTCACCAAGGTGCTGGCGGGGGAGGGCATCCCCGCCGCCGGCACGGTCACCCGCTCGGGACAGGTCGGCTATCTGCCGCAGGACCCGCGCACCGGCGACCTGGACGTCCTCGCCCGCGACCGCATCCTGTCCGCCCGCGATCTGGACACCGTGCTGCGCAAGATGCGCGAGAACGAGGACCGGATGGCCAACGGCAAGGGCGCCACCCGCGACAAGGCGATGAAGAAGTACGAGCGCCTGGAGACCGAGTTCCTGACCAAGGGCGGGTACGCCGCCGAGGCGGAGGCCGCGACCATCGCGGCCAGCCTGGGCCTGCCCGACCGCATCCTCGCCCAGCCGCTGCACACCCTCTCCGGCGGCCAGCGGCGCCGCGTCGAGCTGGCCCGGATCCTCTTCTCGGACTCCGACACCCTGCTCCTCGACGAGCCGACCAACCACCTCGACGCCGACTCGATCGTCTGGCTGCGCGACTACCTCAAGACCTACCGCGGCGGCTTCATCGTCATCTCGCACGACGTCGACCTGGTTGAGACCGTCGTGAACAAGGTGTTCTACCTGGACGCCAACCGGTCCGAGATCGACATCTACAACATGGGCTGGAAGCTCTACCAGCAGCAGCGCGAGGCCGACGAGAAGCGCCGCAAGCGCGAGCGGGCGAACGCCGAGAAGAAGGCCGCCGCGCTCAACTCCCAGGCCGACAAGATGCGGGCCAAGGCCACCAAGACCGTCGCCGCGCAGAACATGGCCCGGCGCGCCGAGAAGCTGCTCTCGGGCCTGGACGAGGTGCGGGTCTCCGACAAGGTCGCCAAGCTGCGCTTCCCGGACCCGGCGCCGTGCGGCAAGACCCCGCTCACCGCCGAGGGCCTGTCGAAGTCCTACGGCTCCCTGGAGATCTTCACCGACGTCGACCTCGCCATCGACAAGGGCTCCCGGGTCGTCATCCTGGGCCTGAACGGCGCGGGCAAGACCACCCTGCTGCGGCTGCTGGCGGGCGTCGAGCAGCCGGACACCGGCGAGGTCCGCCCGGGCCACGGCCTCAAGCTCGGCTACTACGCCCAGGAGCACGAGACCCTGGACCCGGACCGCACGGTCCTGGAGAACATGCGCTCGGCCGCCCCGGACATGGACCTGGTCGCCATCCGCAAGACGCTGGGCTCCTTCCTCTTCTCCGGTGACGACGTCGACAAGCCCGCCGGGGTGCTCTCCGGCGGCGAGAAGACCCGGCTGGCGCTGGCCACGCTGGTGGTCTCGTCCGCCAACGTGCTGCTGCTCGACGAGCCCACCAACAACCTCGACCCGGCCAGCCGCGAGGAGATCCTCGGCGCGCTGCACACCTACGCCGGCGCGGTGGTCCTGGTGACGCACGACGAGGGCGCGGTGGACGCGCTCCAGCCGGAGCGGATCATCCTGCTGCCCGACGGCGTCGAGGATCTGTGGGGCCAGGACTACGCGGATCTGGTCGCGCTGGCCTGAGCCGGGCGCCCGGCCCGGGGGCCGTGGGCCGGGCCGCGGCGGCGCCCCGCGGTGCGCTAACGGGCGGGGGATCATGCCGTATGGATCATTCGGCCGACGTGTGATCCATCATCTGAGTGAGAACGGCTCGTACACCGGCGTGCCTGCGCGCGGCGTCCCGTCCGCTCCGACCCGGAGCGCACCTTTTCGGCCGTACGCCACCTGACCTGCCACTTCTCGTCCCGATCGGCGGCCGCTCGGCCCGCGGGACGAGCGGAATGACGCATTCCGACCGCTCGGAACGGGCCCGTGGCGGCAAAGGATGTCGGAGAGACCTTGCGGAATGGGTGGCCAGGAAGCCGGGGAGGGGTGATCATGAGAGTCCAGAGCGCACTTCCCACGAGGAGGCACGGGTGGCCGAGACTCTGAAGAAGGGCAGCCGGGTGACCGGCGCCGCGCGCGAGAAGCTCGCGGCAGACCTGAAGAAGAAGTACGACTCCGGTGCGAGCATCCGGGCGCTGGCCGAGGAAACCGGTCGCTCCTACGGATTCGTGCACCGGATGCTCACCGAATCCGGCGTGGTGCTGCGCGGTCGCGGCGGAGCCACAAGGGGCAAGAAGGCCGCCACGGTCTGACGGCCGCGTCTCCGGAACAGCGGTCTCCCCCCGGTCGGCCGATCCGTCGGCCGGGAGGTTACCGTTCAGTCACTTACGCACGCACGTGCGGCTGGCTGACTCGGAGGCGCTCATGACTCTGCTCGACAAGGACGGTGTGCGGCTCACCGTGGACGGCGACATCGCCACGGTGACCCTCGCCAACGCGGCCAAGCGCAATGCGCAGTCGCCGGCCATGTGGCGGGCGCTGGCCGAAGCGGGCTCGCTGCTGCCGGGGAACGTCCGGATCGCGGTGCTGCGTGGTGAGGGCCAGTCCTTCTCCGCGGGCCTCGACCGGCAGGCGTTCACGCCCGAAGGCTTCGACGGCGAGCCGTCGTTCATCGACCTGGCGCGCGGTTCGGACGACGCCCTGGACGCCACGATCGCCGAGTACCAGGAAGCGTTCACCTGGTGGCGGCGGAACGACCTGGTGTCCATCGCCGCCGTCCAGGGGCACGCCATCGGCGCCGGCTTCCAGCTGGCGCTCGCCTGCGATCTGCGGGTGGTCGCCCAGGACGCCCAGTTCGCCATGCGGGAGACCAGCCTCGGGCTGGTCCCGGACCTGACCGGCACCCACCCCCTGGTCGGACTCGTCGGCTACGCCCGGGCGCTGGAGATCTGCGCCACCGGACGGTTCGTGCACGCCGACGAGGCCGCGCGGATCGGCCTGGCCAACCTCGTGGTGCCCGGTGACGAACTCGACGCCGCCGTGTCCGACCTGGCGGCCGCGCTGGTCGCCCCGCCGCGCGACGCCGTCATCGAGACCAAGGCCCTGCTGGCCGGCGCCGCGGGCCGCACCTACGAGGAGCAGCGCCGCGCCGAGCGTGCCGCCCAGGCCCGCCGGCTGCGCGACCTCGCCGGCGTCGGCGACTAGCCGCACCTGACGCGCACCTCCTGACGTGGCCCGGCCGGCCGCCGTACGGCAGCCGGCCGGGCCACGTCCGTCTCCGCCTCCGTGTCCCGTCTCAGTCCCGCTCCACCGCCGTGACCAGCACCGCGATCGTCTGCGGGGCGTCCGGCCGGGCCGCCACCGCCTGGCGTACCGCGACGGCGACGTCCAGCGGGCGGTAGCCGGCCGCCACGGCCAGCTGGACCAGCACATGCCCGTCGGTGCGCCGCACCGCCCGGGTCCGCCCGCCGAGCACCGGCGCCAGCCGGGCCACTCCGGACACTGCCAGCGCCGCCGCGGCGATCCCCTCCGGGCCCTCCGGCACCGCACCGGCCGGCTCGGCCGTCACGGGCGGCTTCTCCGGGCGGACGGTGGTGAGCGCCGGCCCCGCCCGGCTCGCCCCGGCCTCCTCCAGCAGGCCCGTCACCCGCAGGTCCACCGCGGCCACCACCAGCCCCAGCCCCTGCACCGACGCCTCCAGCAGCGCCGCCCGCACCTCGTCGGCGACGGCGGGCAGCGGTCGGTCGCCGACCGCGGCGAACTCCGCACTGATCCGCAGCGGGCCCGGCGGCAGGGCGCTCGGTGGCGCCGGCACCGCCGGTTCTTGGGCGTGCGCCGGGTCGGCGACGGACAGCCGCAGGGTGCCGAGCCGCACCCCGGACTGCGTGCCGAGCGCCGCCCGCAGCGCCTCGGCGGCGGCCTGCTCGGTGATCCAGGACCCGTTCGCGGGCCCGCCCAGCGGCAACACCCGGCCGATCCCGAGCTGCTGCCGTACCGTCTGCGCCACCTGTTCAGCGGCCACCGCGTCACCCCTTTCGGACCCCCGCCCCCAGCCTGCCGCAGACCGGCCCGTACGGCAGGGCGGTGTGCCGAACGGCGCCAGGGGGAGCACTCCGATGCCGCATCCCGTAAGCGCACGGGGGCGAGCCCCTCTACTGTGGGAACGAAACACCACGAAAACGGGGCAAGAGCGAACAGAACTGACGAAATCCCCTTCTTCCCGGAAAGGGACGTACGGTGATGACCGAGAGCCAGCAAGAGGACGGACCCAGGACGCCGGTCAAGCGCGGCGGCGGTGACCCCGCGACCCGTGGGCGGACCACCATCGCCGACGGCGTCGTGGAGAAGATCGCCGGTCTCGCGGCCCGGGACGTCGTCGGCGTGCACGCCATGGGCAGCGGCCTGGCCCGCACGTTCGGTGCGGTCCGCGACCGGGTGCCCGGCGGCCGGGCGGCGGCGACCGCGAGCCGCGGGGTGAAGGCCGAGGTCGGCGAGGTGCAGACCGCGCTGGACCTGGAGATCGTGGTCGACTACGGCGTCGCCATCGCCGACGTCGCGCGCAGCGTGCGGGAGAACGTCATCGCGGCGGTGGAACGGATGACGGGCCTGGAGGTCGTCGAGGTCAACATCGCGGTCAGCGACGTCAAGCTCCCCGACGAAGCGGACGAAGAAGAGGAAGCGGAACCGCGGCTCCAGTGAGCGGGACCCGTCCGGAGTGGCAGCGAAGGAGCGCACGATGAGCATGGCCGTGGTCGGTCTTCTGGCCGGAATGGCGCTGGGCTTCGCCGGATACTTCGGCGGCTTCGGCGCGTTCGTACTGGTGGCGGCGCTGGGCGCGGTCGGGTTCGTCGCGGGCCGGATCCTCGACGGGGACGTGGAGGCCCGCGAGTTCTTCCGCGCCCGTACCGGCGACCGCGACGAACGGCGGCGGTGAGCCGGGGTGGCGACGGCGTCCCCGCCCACCGCTGCGGCTGACGTACCGGCGGGCGAGCGGGGCGCGACCCGGCTCGCGGACCGGGTGGTCGCGAAGATCGCCGCCCGGGCCGCCCGCGAGGCACTGCGCGCGAAGTCCCCGCAGGACCGCACGGACGCGCACGCCACGGTGAGCGTCCACCGGCGCGAGGACCTGGCGCACTTCGGCGAGGCGCGGGTACGGATCGCGGTGGAACTGGGCTACCCCTCGGACATCGGCGCGCAGTGCGGAGCGGTGCGCCGGCGAGTGACCGAGCGCGTGGGGGAGTTGGCGAACATGACGGTTCCCGAGGTCACGGTGGAGGTCGAGCGGCTGCACTCCCCGCTGCTGGAGGGCCGGGGCCGGGGCCGGGAGAGGGTGCGATGAGCGACGACGACGCGGAGCCGGAAGAGACCCGGCGGCTGCCCACCCTGGAGAACCCGCCCGGCGGATCCCCCCGTTCCGCCACCGGCGCCACCGCCACCGGCGCCGCGGGCGACGGCCGCCACCGCTTCTGGTCGTCCCGCCGGGTCCCGGCCGGTCTGGTCGCGCTGGTGCTGCTGGCCGCCGCGGGACTGCTGCTCTACGACGTGGCCGCGGTGCGCGCGCACCGCCAGGCGATGGCCTGGCGCCGGTGGCTGGCCGACGAACTGGCCACCCGTCACCTCGACGACACCTGGGTGCTGGCCGGCGCGGCGCTCGCCGCGGCGGTGGGCCTCTGGCTGATCGTGCTCGCCGTCACCCCCGGCCTGCGCCGGATGCTGCCGATGCGGCCGGTCGCCCCGGACGTCCGGGCCGGTCTCGACCGCCCGGCCGCCGCGCTGATCCTGCGCGACCGCGCCATGGAGGTCGCCGGTGTGCAGTCCGTACGGATGACCGTCGGCCGGCACAGGGCCAAGGCGCGGGCGGTCTCCCACTTCCGCGAGCTCGACGAGGTCCGCGCCGACCTCGACGCCGCGCTCGGTGCCGGCCTCGACCAGCTGGGCCTGGCCCACCGGATGCGGCTGACCGTGCACGTCCGGCGTCCGAAGAAGGGGTGAGTGCGATGCGCCGGACCCGCAGAAGGGCCAACCGGGTGCTGCTCGGCCTGATCGGCGTGGTGCTGTTCGGCACCGGCGGACTGGTGCTGCTGGGCGGGCTCGACCTGCCCGCGGCCTGGCACCTCGGGCTGCCGGCCGGCTGGCCCTGGTCCCGCCCCGGCGACGTCCTGCTCTCCGCGTACCAGCGCACCCGCTGGACCGACCAGGGCTGGTGGTGGCCGGTGGTCATCGCCGCCCTGGCCGTCCTCGTGCTGCTCCTCCTGTGGTGGCTGCTGGCGCAGTTCCGGCGCCACCGGCTCGGCGAGATCCTCGTCGACAGCGGCGACGGCGAGGGCGCGGAACTGCGCGGGCGGGCGCTGGAGGCGGTGCTCACCGCCGAGACGGAGGCGCTGGACGGCGTCGACCGGGCCGCCGTACGGCTCACCGGCCGCCGCACCGGACCCCGCGTCCGGGCGGTCCTCGCGCTCGCCCCGCACGCCGACCCCGGCAAGGTGCTCGGCCGGCTCTCCGGCGAGGCGATGACGCACGCCCGGCGCTCGGCGGGGCTCGACCGGCTGCCGGCCGAGATCCGGCTCCGCGAGGTCAAGCACCGCCCCGAACGCGTCACGTGAGGGACGGGGCGGGCCGCCGCCCGCCCCGCGGCCCCCTCAGAAGCCGTGCCGGGCCCCGCCGTCGACCGGCACCATCACCCCGGTCACGTACGAAGCGGCCGGCGACAGCAGGAACGCCGCGACCCGGCCGAACTCCGCGGGCGTGCCGTACCGGCCCAGCGGGATCGCCGCGGAGTTACGGGCCCGGCTGCCCTCCGGGTCGCCGGAGAGCGCGTCGAGCTGGGTCATCCGGTCGGTGCCGATCCGGCCGGGCAGCACACCCAGGACCCGGATGCCGCGCGGCCCCACCTCATTGGCGAGCGACTTCGCGAAACCGGCCAGACCCGGCCGCAGCCCGTTGGACACGGTCAGGCCGGCGATCGGCTCGTACACCGAACCGGACAGCACGAAACCGATCACGCCGCCCTCGTCCAGCTCGGCGGCGGCCGTCCGGGCCAGCCGCACCGCGCCGAGGAAGACCGACTCGAAGGCCGCCTGCCACTGCTCGTCGGTGTTGTCCGCGGCCGTCCCCGGCGGCGGGCCGCCCACGCTGATCAGCACGCCGTCCAGCCGGCCGAAGCGGTCGCGGGCGGCCGCCACCAGGCGGGCCGGGGTGTCGGCGGCGGCGTTGTCGGCCGCCACGCCCAGGGCGCGTTCGCCCAGCGAGGCGGCGGCCCGGGCGGCGCTCTCCTCGGTGCGGCCGCTGATCACGACGTTCGCGCCGTCGTCGACGAGCGCACGGGCGGTGGCGAAACCCAGGCCACGGGTCGCCCCGGTGACGAGGTACGTCCGGTCGGTGAGTCCAAGATCCATGGCCCTAGTCTGCCTCCGCCCCGTCCAGCAGCCCGAAGGCGGTCCCCACCAGCCCGATGTGGCTGAACGCCTGCGGACAGTTCCCCAGCTGGCGGCCGGCCGCCGGGTCGTACTCCTCCGCGAGCAGCCCCACGTCGTTGCGCAGCGACAGCAGCCGCTCGAAGAGCCGCGCCGCCTCGTCCCGCCGGCCGCTCATCCGCAGCGCGTCGGCGAGCCAGAACGAGCAGACCAGGAAGGTGCCCTCACCGCCCGGAAGCCCGTCGACCGAGCCCCCCTCGGTGGTGTACCGGCGCACCAGGCCCTCATGGGTCAGATCCTGGCGCACCGCCTCGATGGTGCCGCGCACCCGCGGGTCGTCACCGGGCAGGAAGCCCACCCGGGGGATCAGCAGGGTCGCCGCGTCCAGGTCCCGGGTCTCGTAGGACTGGGTGAAGGTGCCGCGCTCGTCGTCGTACCCCCGCTCGCACACCTCCCGGTGGACCTCGTCCCGCATCGCCCGCCAGCGGTCGATGCCGCCGCCCAGCTTCGGGTTCGCCTCCATGGCCCGCACCGCCCGGTCGGCCGCCACCCACGCCATGACCTTGGAGTGCACGAAGTGCCGGCGCGGCCCGCGGATCTCCCACAGCCCCTCGTCGGGGTCGCGCCAGTTGGACTCCAGGTAGTCCATCAGCGACCGCTGGATGCTCCAGGCGTGCGGTTCGGCCGGCAGCCCCGCGGCGCGGGCGAGGTGGAAGGAGTCCAGCACCTCCCCGTAGACGTCCAGCTGGCGCTGGTCGACGGCGCCGTTGCCGATCCGCACCGGCGCGGAGTCGCAGTAGCCGGTCAGCCACGGCACCTCGTACTCCGGCAGCCGCCGCTCGCCGGCCAGCCCGTACATGATCTGCAGGTCGTCCGGGGCGCCGGCCACCGCCCGCAGCAGCCAGTCCCGCCAGGCGGCGGCCTCGTCCAGATACCCGGCGGACAGCAGCGAGTTCAGGGTGAGGCTGGCATCGCGCAGCCAGCAGTAGCGGTAGTCCCAGTTGCGCACCCCGCCGAGTTCCTCGGGCAGCGAGGTGGTGGGGGCGGCGACGATGCCGCCGGTGGGCGCGTAGGTGAGGGCCTTGAGGGTGATCAGCGAGCGGACCACCGCGTCGCGGTACGGCCCGTCGTAGCGGCACCGCGCCGACCAGGCCTGCCAGTCCTCCAGCGTGTCGTCCAGCGCCTGGAACGGCTCGATCTGGTCCGGTCGCGGCTCGTGCGAGGGGTGCCAGGTCAGTACGAACGCGGTGCGCTCGCCCTCGGCGACGGTGAAGTCCGAGCGGGTGCTGAGGTCCTTGCCGTAGGTGCGGCCCTGCTCCGGGGTGCGCAGCCATACGGAGTCCGGGCCGGCGATCGCGACCCGGGAGCCCTCGGCGGCCCGCACCCAGGGCACCACCCGCCCGTAGTCGAACCGCAGCCGCAGCACCCCGTGCATCTCGACCCGGCCCTGGAGGCCCTCCACGATCCGTACGACATCGGGCTGGACGTCGCGCTGCGGCATGAAGTCGGTGACCTTCACGCGGCCGGTCGGGGTCTCCCAGATGGTGTCGAGGATCAGCGACTCGCCGCGGTACGAGCGGTGGGCGCGGGCCTTCGGCGATTGCGGGGCCAGCCGCCAGTGGCCGTTGTCCTGGCTGCCGAGGAGGGCCGCGAAGCAGGCGGGCGAGTCGAAGCGGGGCAGGCACAGCCAGTCGATCGAGCCGTTGCTGCTGACGAGCGCGGCGCTCTGCAGGTCCCCGATGAGCGCGTAGTCCTCGATATGTGGGTGCACGCAGCTCGCCTTCCCGCGGTGCGGGCGCCCTAGTCGGTGCTGACGGCCGACCGGGCTACGTCGGCGGAGCCGCCGTTCTCCCGCCCCGTTCCGGCCACTTCGGCCACTTCGGTCGCGTCGTCCGCTCCGTCCGCGCCCGCTGCGGCCTCCTCGGCCGCCTTCGCCCGGTCGCGGCGCTCCCGGCGCACCAGCACCACCCAGCCGACCGGTACCGCCGCGGCGAACAGCCACCACTGGATGGCGTACGCCATGTGCGGGCCGATGGAGTCGTGGTCCGGCTCGGGGACCAGCTCCGGCGTGCCGCCCGGCGGCTCGGGCGCGCTCTGCTCGATGTAGCCGCCGAGCATCGGCCGGCCGGTCCGCTTCGCCTGTTCCTTGCTGTTGATCAGCATGACCTGGCGGGGCGGCAGGCCCTTGGTGTCCTTGATGCCGCTGACCGCGGTGGTCTCGTCGGCCATCATCCGGCCGGTGACGGTGACCGTGCCCTTGGGGGCGGGCGGGACGTCGGGGAACTTGGTGAGGTCGTCGCCCGCCGAGATCCAGCCGCGGTTGACCAGCACGTCGTCGCCGTCGCCGAGCACCAGCGGGGTGAGGACGTAGTAGCCGATGGACTGTTCGTCGGCGGCGGTGCGCTGCCGGACCACGACCTCGTGGGCGGTGTCGTAGCGGCCGGTGGCGGTCACCGGGCGCCACATGTCGCGGTGCGGCAGGTCCCGTCCGGGGGCGGCCAGGTCGGTGACCGGGACCGGCTTCGCGGCCAGGCTGGACGCGATGAGCTGGTTCTGCGCCACCTTGTGCTCATGGCGGTGCAGCTGCCAGAAGCCCAGCTTGATCATGACGGGGATCAGCACGAGACCCACGAGGGTGAGGATCACCCACTGCCGGGACAACAGGAAGCGGTACACGGCTTCGACGGTACCTGGGGCGGTCCGGTCGCCCGGCGCCGGGTCCGGGAGCGCCGGCCGCCGTCCCGGCCTCACACCCGGTCGACGATGCCCACCCGCCCGTCCGACCGGGCGCAGTGCGCCCCGCAGTACCACTTGCCGTCGGCCTCGACGCCCTGGCCGATGATCTGGACCCGGCAGTGCTCACAGATCGGCGCCATGCGGTGGATGGCGCAGGAGAAGCAGTCGAAGACGTGCACCGCGCCCTGCGCGTGCACCTCGAACGTCATCCCGTAGTCGTTTCCGCAGACCTCACAACGTGCCATGCGCCACAGCGTGCGGGCGGGGCCGGTGCGGGGCGAGGCGCCGGGGGGCGTGTTGGGCGGGCTTCACCCGGACGCAGGCGCGGACCCGGCCGGCGCGACGTCCTGCAGCAGCTGCATGAAGGCCGCCTCGTCGATCACGACCGTGCCGTACGCGGCGGCCTTGACGGTCTTGGAGGTGCGGGCGTCCGGGTCGTTGGTGACCAGCAGGCTGGTCACCCGGGACAGGCTCGTGGCGACGTGCAGTCCGGCCTCGATCGCCCGGTCCTCCAGCAGCTCGCGGTCCACCGAGGTGTCACCGGAGAAGGCGACCCGCATCCCCTGGACGAGTCGCCCGCCCTCCTCGTAGCGCCCCGGATTGGGGTACGGGCAGGCCGGCCGCTTGCGGGACGGCCGCCAGGTGGACGGGCGGTAGGACGTCGCGGCGGCGGTCCGGGGGGGTGCGGGGCTGTCCGACCACTCCGTGAGCGGCTGGCAGCTCAGCAGCGGCAGTCGCAGGTTCTCCTGGGCGGCCCGCCGCAAACTGGGACGAAACGCCTCGGCCAACACGCGGGCGTCGTCCAGCGCGTGGTGGGCGCGCTCCTGGACGACGCCGTAGTGGGCGGCCAGCGACTCCAGTTTGTGGTTGGGCAGCGGCAGCCCGAGCTCCTTCGACAGCGCGATCGTGCACAGCCGCTGGCTCACCGGGGCGACCGCCGCGGCGCGGGCGTACTCACGGGCGATCATCGACCAGTCGAACATGGCGTTGTGCGCCACCAGCACCCGGCCGTCCAGCCGCCGGGACAGCTCCGGGACGACGTCCGGGAAGAGCGGGGCGTCGGCCAGCACCGCGCTGGTGAGCCCGTGGATCCACACCGGGCCCGGGTCCCGCTGCGGGTTGACCAGGGTGTACCAGTGGTCCTGGACCTCGCCGCGGGCGTCGAGTTGGTACACGGCCGCGGAGATGATCCGGTCGTCCCGCGCCAGGCCCGTCGTCTCCACGTCGACCACCGCATACCCCTCGGGGTACCCGGACGGCCAGGGGGCCGGCGGCGTCGGCGGCGTGGACGGTCCCGGCTGCTGCCCGATCTTCGGCGCGATCGGGTCGGCTGCTGCCATGCGGTCTTCGAGCATGGTCCCTGAGGATACGGGCCCCCACCGACACCGGCCGAACCCGGACCGCCGCCGCAACCCGCCCGGACGGCCCGCAAACCGGCAAATCCGGCCCACCGCCGCGGGTTTGACGCCCCCGCCGCCCGATCCCCCCTCAGGCCGGCAGCAGGGACGCCACCAGCGCCTCCAGCGCGACCGTGAACAGCCGCTCGGGGTCGGCCGGTGCGGCCAGCGCGCGGGCCAGCGCCGGATCGTGCTCCGCGGTGGGGGAGTCCCACAGCTCACCCTCGCTCGGGTGCTGCGCCGGCGACCGCTCGCGGGCCCGCTCGACCAGCACGAAGCCGACGACCTGGAACTGCACCGCGCGGACCGCCTCGGCGGCCGGCCGGCCGCGCAGCCCGGCGGCGTGCAGTTCGTGGACCAGCGCCTGCTGGGCGGGCAGGAACATCCGCTCCGTCAGGCCGCGTTCGTGCACCATCGCGATCAGCTGCGGCCGTTCGCGCAGCGCCGCGTACAGCGCCCGGGCGACCGAGACGACCCGGGCGTGCGGGGTGCGCCCGGCGGGCCGGATCTGGCCCATCTCCCGGACGGTGCGCTCGACCAGCGCGTCCAGCAGGGACTCGCGGTTGCCGACGTGCCAGTAGATGGAGGTGACGGCGGTGCCCAGTTCCGCGGCGAGCCGGCGCATGGTCAGGGCGGCCGGGCCGTGCTCCCGCACCAGCTGCGCGGCGGCCGCCAGCACCTCTTCGCCGGTCAGCGCGGTACGTGTCATGACTCCCACCTATCCCGTCAACTCCCGTGCGCGCAAGGCTCTTTACCCTTCGTCCCGCTCGGCGTAACAGTGTTACAGGCGCCGATGGAACCCCCGGAAGGTCACGACCTGCGAAGGGCGGTACGACATGGCACGCACACGCTACGGAGCCCGCACCGAGGCGGAGATCGCCGCGGCGCGCGCCACCGGCTCCCGGCTCCCCGACATCTGGTCCACCGGTGTGGTGGCGCTCTGGGAGAGCGATCCGGACGCGGTCGCGGCCGTGCTCCCGCCGCCGCTGAAACCCTCCGGCCGCCCGCTGGTCCGGGCCACCGTCAGCACCGTCTCGCTGCCCGGCTATCCGCTCGGCGCCGGCTCGGTCGCGGTCGCCGCCGAGCACGACGGCGTACCGGGCTGGTATCCGCTCGTCATGCCGATGACCCACGAGCGGGCCCTGACCGGTGGGCGGGAGGTCTTCGGGGAGCCGAAGAAGCTCGGCGAGGTGACCGTCGAGCGCGACGGCCTGACCGTACGCGCCGTGCTGGCCCGGCACGGCATCGCCTTCGTGGAGGTGCGCGGCGCGGTGAGCGGCGGCCTGCCGGTCCCGGAACCCGCCGAGAGGACGGACTTCTACTTCAAGTTCCTTCCCGCGGTGGACGGTTCGGGCTTCGACGTGGACCCGGTGCTGGTGCACTGCGTGCGGCGGGAGAAGCACCGCACCCTGGAGCGGGTCACCGGCGACGTCGTCCTCCGGGAGTCGATGTACGACCCGGTCGCCGACCTCCCCGTCCGCACCCTCGTCGGGATCACCCTCGGCGAGAAGACCAGCGACCAGCGGGGCCGGGTCGTCGCGCGGGTGGACCCGGAGGCCCTGCTGCCCTACGTCCACCAGCGGTACGACGACCCGCAGCAGATCCTGGACGGGCCGCCCGAGGGGAGCGTCTGATGGACCTGCGGGCGGGACAGGTCGCGGTCGTCACCGGCGCCGCGAGCGGCATCGGCCTCGCGCTGGCGCGGCGCTTCGCCGCCGAGGGGCTCAAGGTCGTCCTCGCGGACGTCGAGGAGGCGCCGCTGCGGGCCGCCGCGGACGCGCTGACGGCCGGCGGCGCGGAGGTCCTCGCGCGCACCGTCGACGTCGGCGTGCGCGACGAGGTACGGGGCCTCGCCGACGCGGCGTACGACGCGTTCGGCGCGGTCCACGTGCTCTGCAACAACGCGGGCGTCGGCTCCGGCGCCGAGGGCCGCATGTGGGAACACGAGGTCAACGACTGGAAGTGGGCCTTCGCGGTCAACGTGTGGGGCGTCTTCCACGGCATCCAGGCGTTCGTGCCCCGCATGCTCGCGGGCGGCGCACCGGGCCGCGTCGTCAACACCTCCTCCACCGACGGCGGCATCGCCCCGCTGCCCACCGCGTCCGTCTACGCCGTCACCAAGGCCGCCGTGGTGACCATGACGGAATCGCTCCACGCCCATCTGACGGCGGAGGGCGCGCCCGTCGGGGCGTCGGTGCTCTTCCCCGGCCCGCACATGCTGCGCACCGGCCTGTGGGAGTCGCACCGCAACCGGCCCGCGCGGTACGCCAAGGAGAAGCCCCGCCGGACGCCCTACCGCAGCCTCGGCCAGTGGGAGGCCGCGATGCAGGAGGCCGGGCAGGAGATCGCGTTCACCCCGGTCGAGGAGGTCGCCGACGCCGTGGTGGACGGGATCCGGGCGGAGCGGTTCTGGATGCTGCCGCCCGCCGAGCACACCGACCGGCAGATCAGGGCCCGGGCGCGGTCGATGCTGGACCGGTCCGCCCCGTCGTACCTCGAACGCTTCATCCTGGACTGAGGGGTGTGTGATGACCGACCAGGACCCGTACCTGATCATCTCCTCCGACTGCCACGCCGGGCTGCCCACCGAGGAGTACCGGCCCTATCTGGAGCGCCGGTTCCACCGGGCCTTCGAGGAGTTCCTCGGGGAGCGCGGCGCCCGCCGGGCGGAGGCCACCCGCCTCGGCATCCGCAACGACGCGTTCGCCGACCGGTGGTTCGCCGACAACGAGGAGGGCCTGCGCGGCGGATGGGACCCCGCACAGCGCCTCAAGGAGCTCGACGGCGACGGTGTCGCGGCGGAGGTCGTCTTCCCGGACGCGGACGCGGTGGACAGCCGGACCGCCGCGCCCTTCGGTGTGGGACTCGGGCTCTCCGGCGACCAGGACCCCGACCTGGGCATGGCGGGGGCCCGCGCCCACAACCGCTGGCTCGCCGAGTTCGTCTCCGCACACCCCGAACGGCACTGCGGCGTGGCCCTGTTGCCCGTGACGGCGGACCCCGGCGAGGTCGTCGCGGAGATCCACCGCGCCAGGGAGTCCGGGCTCGGCGCGTTGATGATCCCCGCCATGTGGGCGGACAAGGCGCCCTACCACGACCGGCGTTACGACCCGGTGTGGGCGGCCGCCGCCGAGTGCGCGATGCCGGTGGTGACCCACTCCGGGGCCGCGCCCCGCCACGAATACGGCGACCACCTGGGCATCTACGTCTCCGAGGTGACCTGGTGGCCGGCCCGGCCGCTGTGGTTCCTGCTCTGGTCCGGCGTCTTCGAACGCCACCCCGGCCTGAAGTTCGGCGTCGCGGAGTCCGGCTGCTGGTGGCTGCCGAACCTGCTGTGGTTCATGGACCGCCTCTACCTGGGCGCACACGGCGGCAAGAAACTGTCCCCCTTCGCCGAGTTGAAGCGGGCGCCCCACGAATACCTCGACCGCCAGGTGTTCGTCTGCGCCACCAACACCAAGCGCCGCGAACTCGCCCAGCGCTACGAGATCGGCGTCGACAACATCCTCTGGGGCAGCGACTTCCCGCACCCCGAGGGCACCTGGCCGGACACCCGGCGCTGGCTGCGCGACACCTTCCACGACATCCCGGTCGCCGAGACCCGCCGGATGCTCGGCCTGGCCGCGGCCGAGGTCTTCGGCTTCGACCCGGACGCGCTCGCCCCGCTGGCCCGCCGCATCGGCCCGACGCCCGCCGAACTCGGCCAGTCCGACGACCAGTCGGCGGTCGAGGCGGCCTGGGCCCGCTCCCGCGACGTGGGCCGCCACTGGCTCACCGGCCACGACTTCCCGCTCCTGGGAACGGAGTGACAAGCATGACGACGAACACCACGCCCACCACGACGACCACCGGGACGCGGGCCGAGGCGACGACCGAGGCGACGGCCGAGGAGCGCTACACCGTCATCTCCGCCGACTGCCACGCCGGCGCCGACCTGCTCGACTACAAGCCGTACCTGGAGTCCCGCCACCACGACGCCTTCGACGCCTGGGCGGCGACGTACGTCAATCCGCACGAGGACCTGCTCGCCGACACCGCCGACCGCAACTGGAACTCCGCCCGCCGGCTCGCCGAGCTGGAGGCCGACGGCATCGTCGCCGAAGTCGTCTTCCCCAACACCATCCCGCCGTTCTTCCCCAGCGCCTCCCTCATGGCGCCGCCGCCCACCGGGACCGAGTTCGAGCTGCGCTGGGCCGGCCTGCGGGCCCACAACCGCTGGCTGGCCGACTTCTGCGCCGAGGCCCCGGGCCGCCGGGCCGGCGTCGCCCAGATCCTCCTCAACGACGTCGAGCTGGCCGTACGGGAGGTCCGCCGCACCAAGGAGGCGGGGCTCACCGGCGGCATCATGCTCCCCGGCACCCCGCCCGGCTCCGGCCTCCCCGAACTCCACTCCGCGGCGTACGACCCCCTCTGGGCGGTCTGCGACGAGCTCCAGGTCCCGGTCAACCACCACGGCGGCTCGGCCTCCCCGCCGCTCGGCGACGAACCGGCCGCCCGCGCGGTCTTCATGGTCGAGACGACCTGGTTCTCGCACCGCGCCCTGTGGCACCTGATCTTCGGCGGCGCCTTCCGCCGCCACCCCGGCCTCCGGCTCGTCCTGACGGAACAGGGCTCCGGCTGGATCCCGGGCGTCCTGGACATGCTGGACTACTACCACGGCCGGCTGGTCGCCGCGGCGTCCCGCACCGGCACCACGGCGGAGTCCCGGTTCGGCGCGGGTCTGGCCGCCACCATGGACGACACCCCGGCCGCCGTCTGGCGCGACCACTGCTACGTCGGCGCCAGCTTCATGCGCCCGCACGAGGTCCCGCTGCGCCACCGCATCGGCCTCGACAAGATCATGTGGGGCAGCGACTACCCGCACGACGAGGGCACCCACCCCTACACCCGCGAGGCCCTCCGCCTCGCCTACGCGGACCTGCCCCCCGACGAGACCGCCGCCCTGCTCGCCACCAACGCCGCCCACGTCTACGGCTTCGACCTCGCCCACCTGGCCCCCATAGCCGCCCGCGTGGGCCCCACGATCACCGAACTCACCCACCCCCTGGACAAGATCCCCCCGGCCGCCACCAGCCCGGCCTTCGCCCCGGGCGGGTCGGTACGGGTGTGGTGAGGGGCGGGGCGGTGGACCACCAGGGGGAGAAGCGCCACCGCCCGGCGTCGTCCACTGCCGTCACCCGCCCAGCACCCGCGCCTCCTCCGCCGTCTCGTGTGCCGTGCCGTCCGGGCCGGGGGTCACCCGGTGCAGGGTGGCGCCCGGGGTGCGGGTCACGACGTCCACCAGGCGGCCGGCGGAGAACAGGCCCGCCGCGCCGTCGTCGACGGCCCAACCCGCGGGCAGGGAGCGGTCCTTGACGGCCGCCAGGTAGCCGGGGCGGCGTTCCGGCTCGGTGTCGTAGTGCGGGCACAGGCTGCCCGGCAGCAGGCCCAGGCCGTCGGTGAGCGGGGCCGGCGGGCCGAACGAGTCGGAGAAGGCGCTCTCGAACCAGCAGCAGGCGCCCGCACTGATGCCGCACAGCAGGACGCCGGCCGCGTACGCCTCGCGCAGCACCGCGTCCAGGCCGTGCAGCCGCCAGAGGGCGAGCATGTTGGCGGTGTTGCCGCCGCCGACGTGGACGACGTCCTGCGCGAGGACGAAGGCCCGCAGATCGGTCACGGTGCGGCGGAACAGCTCCAGGTGGCTGGTCTCGCAGTCCCGGGCGGCGAACGCCGTGTGGAACTTCTCGATGTAGCCGGGGGCGTCACCGCTGGCGGTGGGCAGGAAGCAGACCTTCGGCCGCGGCCGCCCGGTGGCGGCCAGGACGAAGTCGTCGAGCAGGGTGTCGGGGTCGTCGGAGAAACCGCCGCCGAGGACGGCGAGGGTGGGTGCGGTCGTCATCGGGCCTCACAGGAATCGTCGTCAGCTGACATCACGTCTCACATACTTCTGAGTAACAACCCCTAGCGGCACCCCCGTCCACGCCTTTATGGTGCGGGGCATGCCGCACCTGCCCGATGTCGTGTTGTGGTCCGTACCGGCCTTCGTCCTGCTCACCGTCGTGGAGATGGTGAGCTACCGCCTGCATCCCGACGAGGACGCGGCGGGCTATGAAGCCAAGGACGCGGCCACCAGCGTCGGTATGGGGCTGGGGAGCCTGGTCTTCGACGCGCTGTGGAAGATACCCATCGTGGCGATCTACGCCGCGATCTACGAACTCACCCCGCTGCGCATCCCCGTGCTGTGGTGGACGCTGCTGCTGATGCTGCTCGCCCAGGACTTCTTCTACTACTGGTCGCACCGCGGCCACCACGTCATCCGCGTCCTGTGGGCCTGCCACGTGGTGCACCACTCCAGCGAGAAGTTCAACCTCACCACCGCCCTGCGCCAGCCCTGGACGACCTGGACCGTCTGGCCGTTCTACGTGCCGATGGTCGCGCTCGGCGTGCATCCGGCCGTGGTCGCCTTCACCTCCGGCGCCAACCTCGTCTACCAGTTCTGGGTGCACACCGAACGCGTCGGCAAACTGCCCCGCCCCTTCGAGTTCGTCCTCAACACCCCCTCCCACCACCGCGTCCACCACGCCTCCCAGGGCGGCTACCTGGACCGCAACTTCGGCGGGATCCTGATCATCTGGGACCGCATGTTCGGGTCGTTCGTCCCCGAGACCGAGCGGCCCGTCTACGGCCTGACCAAGAACATCGGGACCTACAACCCGCTGCGGGTGGCCACCCATGAGTACGCCGCCATCGCACGCGACGTACGGGCCGCGGACAGCTGGGCCGAGCGCGCCGGGCGGATCTTCCGCGGCCCGGGCTGGCAGCCGGCCGCCGGGCGGTCCGGGACGGACGCCGCGCCCGCCCCGTCCCCGGCCCCCACCGCGACCTCCCCCTCCGCCTCCGTCGAGGAGACCGTCGCGTGACGCCCCGGTGGCCGGGGGCGGTCCGGCCCCTGCTGGTCGCGTTCACCGTGCTCGCGGTCGTCCACCTCGGCGCGCTGCTCGCGGGTGCGAGCCTCGTCGACCACCTGACCAAGCCCGCCCTGATGCCGGTGCTCGCCGTGTACGTCCTCGCCCGCGGCGGCCCCGTACTGCTCGCCGGGGCGCTGCTGTTCGGCTGCGGCGGCGACACCTTCCTCCAGCTCGGCGGGCACGGCGGGGGAGTGGTCTTCCTGGTGGGGATGGGCTCGTTCGCCGCCGGGCACGTCTGCTACCTGCTGCTGTGCGGGCGCCACGGCTCCCCGCCGGGCGGCCGGGCCCGTACGGGCGCGTTCGCCGGCGGCTACGCCCTCGCGCTGATCGCCACCGTCGCCCTGCTGTGGTCCGACCTCCCGGCCGACCTGCGGATCCCGGTCGCCGGATACAGCCTGCTGCTCACCGCGATGGCCTTCGGCGCGGTGCGGGCGGGCCTGTGGGCGGCGGCCGGCGGGCTGCTCTTCCTGCTCTCCGACACCCTGATCGCCTCCGGCATCGCCCACTGGCCGCAGCTGCCGGCCCCGCAGTTCTGGATCATGCTCACCTATACGGTGGCGCAGTTCGCCCTGGCCGAGGGCGTGCTCCGGGCGGCCGCGGAACGGCAAGGGGCCGGGCGCCGAAGCACCCGGCCCCCGCAGACGGTCACCGCTGAAGCCGCCTCCCGGCCCTGACATCCCGGTGACGGTTCGACGACGCCGTCGCGGTTACTTCTTCACCGCGTCGAGCGCGTCGACGATCCCGTAACCGAAGTGGCTGTTGACGTGCTGCGTGCCGGTGCAGGTGGTGTCGCCCGTGGGGCAGCCGGGGTTGTCCGCCTGCTCCTTGAGGAGCCACTGGATCTCCTGCGGGCTGGACTTGGGGTGGGCGCTCTTCAGGAGCGCCGCGACGCCCGCCACGTGCGGGGTGGCCATGGACGTACCCGCCAGGTAGGCCCAGTCGCCGCCCGGCATGGTGGAGAGGATGTTGCCGTTCTTGGCCGGCAGGTCGGGCACCTGCCGGGAGTCGCCGCCCGGCGCGGCCACGTCGATCTGGCCCAGGCCGTAGTTGGAGTAGCCGGACTTGAGCTTGTGCACACCGGTCGCCGCGACCGTCACCGTGCCCGGCAGCTGGGTGGGCACGTCCCAGCAGGTCTTCGGGTTGATGGTGCGCTCGACGGGGGTGGAGTCGTTCGGGCTGGAGGCGTCGGGCAGCTTCGGCGCCGCCAGGTCGAGGTCGGAGTTGCCCGCCGCGGCGACGTTGAGCACGCCCTTGCGCTGCGCGTAGCTCGCCGCCCGGCCGACCGCGTCAACGATGGCGGCCTGGTCGGCGTCATCCTTGCAGTTGAACATCCACGGGTCGACGTAGTAGCTGTTGTTGGTGACCTGGACGCCGTGGTCGGCCGCGAAGACGAAGGCGCACACCACGCTCTCGGCGTAGAACAGGCTCGTCTCCGGCTCGCTGACCTTGATGGCGGAGACCTTCACGCCCGGAGCGACGCCGGCCACCCCGACGCCGTTGCGGGCCGCGGCGATCGTGCCCGCGACGTGCGTGCCGTGGTAGTCGCTGGCCGGGTCCCAGGGCCGCCAGGCCCCCTTGGACGTATCGGCCACGCCGCCCACGCAGTTGGCGGACTGCTTGGCGGAGAAGTTGGGCTTCAGGTCCGGGTGGGTGTCGTCCACACCGGTGTCGATGACGGCGACGGTGACCTTCCGGCTGCCCGGGTTCACCTTCGCGGCCCGGTCGGCCTTGATGGCGGGGAGGTCCCACTGCAGCGGTTCGAGCGGCTCCTCGCCCTTCGCCTTCGCGGTCCGGCCGGCCGCCGCGAGCTGCGACTTGGGGAGGTTGACCTTCTGCGGCTTGCCGACGTCGGTGGTGCCCGACGCCTTCAGCGGCGCGGTACGGGTCGCGCCCGCCGACGCCACGCCCGGCACGGCGCGCAGAGAGGCGGCGAACTGCGGATTGGCCGAGTGGACGACGATCACGCCTATGTTCTCGTGGGCGACGACCACCTTCCCGCCGGCCCGGGCTATCGCCTTCTCGACCTTGCCGACCGTCGCATGGTCGGGCGTGGTGTTGACGACGTACGACAGCAGCGGGCCGTCGGCCGAAGCCGCGGCGGCCTCGGCGTCCTGCGGCGCGGCGGTGGCCGCGGGGGAGAGGAAGCCGAGGGACGCCGTGAGAGCCAGCCCGAGCGGTACGGCCAGCGCCCGCATGCGTCTGGATCGGGGATGAGCCATGGGTACTCCACATCATCCGTGAGACCGCCCGCGCGCGGGTTTGCGCACGGGCGGATGCAGTGAGACGTGAAGTTATCGGCGATCACTCGGGTGCAGCAATGGAATCCGGCGAAAAAACCGGGCGAAAACCGTACGACGGCAAAAGCGGTACGTCCTTGCGCGGACGGGGGGTTGACGTACCGTCACCCATGCAGGGCGGTCAGTCGGTGCGGCGCAGGGTCGCGATGCTCAGCGGCGGCAGCGGGATCCGCCGGCCGTACCAGCGGCGCACGGCGGGGGCCGCACCCGGCTGGGGCTCCGACGGGGCGGTGACGAGCGGCGCCGGCAGCCGGACGCTGCCGTAAGGGCGCCGACGGGGAGTGGAGGGCTGCGGGGCCTGCTGGGGCGGCGGGTTCACACCGGGCTCAACGAAGCGCCCCGCGCGCGGTGGCGGCCGGTGCGGCCATCCGCCGGATTTTTCCTCAGGGTTTCAACCAACGGCCCTCTGTCGGATCGGGTGCCACGGCTCTACCATGCGTGATCCACGTCACTTACGTGAGCTTTATTGTCGGCCTGGGCCGGCCCCGGCACGGCCGCCGGACCGGCCCGGAACACCCGCCCCCTCGCGTCAGGAGATTCCGTGAGCGCCGCACCGACCATCGACCCGGGGACGCACGAGCCGCCCGACTACCAACAGGTGCAGTCGAGCGCGGAATTCGACGAACTCCGCCGCGCCCACCGCTCGTTCGCCTTCCCGCTCACCGTCGCCTTCGTCCTCTGGTACCTGGTGTACGTCGTGCTGTCGAGCTACGCCGGCGGCTTCATGGCCACCAGGGTCGCCGGCCACCTCAACGTCGCCTTCGTCCTCGGCCTGGCACAGTTCGTCACCACCTTCCTCATCGCCTGGTGGTACTCCCGGCACGCCGCCCGCAAGCTCGACCCCAGGGCCGAGGCCATCAAGTCCCGCCTGGAGGCCGGCGCATGATCCTCCATCAGCAGCTGTCCGCCGTCCCGCTCGCGGCCGGCGGCGCGGGCGCGCACCGCCCCCTGATCATCACCCTCTTCGCCGTCTTCGTCGCCGCCACCCTCGGCCTCACCGTCTGGGCCGGCCGGCAGACCAAGGGCGCGGAGGACTTCTACGCCGGCGGCCGCCAGTTCAGCGGCTTCCAGAACGGCCTGGCCATCTCCGGCGACTACATGTCCGCCGCGTCCTTCCTCGGCATCGCCGGCGCCATCGCCCTCTTCGGCTACGACGGCTTCCTGTACTCCATCGGCTTCCTCGTCGCCTGGCTCGTCGCGCTGCTCCTGGTGGCCGAACCGCTGCGCAACTCCGGCCGGTTCACCATGGGCGACGTCCTCGCCTACCGGATGCGCCAGCGCCCGGTCCGCACCGCCGCGGGCACCTCGACCATCGTCGTCTCGATCTTCTACCTGCTCGCCCAGATGGCGGGCGCCGGGGCGCTGGTCACCCTGCTGCTGGGCATCACCAGCGAGGCCGGCAAGGTCCTGGTCGTCGTCCTCGTCGGCATCGTGATGATCCTCTACGTCACCATCGGCGGCATGAAGGGCACCACCTGGGTCCAGATGATCAAGGCGGTGCTGCTGATCGCCGGCACCCTGCTGATCACGTTCCTGGTGGCGCTGAAGTTCCACTTCAACATCTCGTCGCTGCTCGGCGCCGCGGCGGAGAACAGCGGCAAGGGCGCCGCCTTCCTGGAGCCCGGCCTCAAATACGGCGCCACCGCCACCTCGAAGATCGACTTCATCTCGCTGGGCCTGGCGCTCGTCCTGGGCACCGCCGGCCTGCCGCACATCCTCATCCGCTTCTACACGGTCCCCACCGCCAAGGCCGCCCGGAAATCCGTGAACTGGGCGATCGGCATCATCGGCGTCTTCTACCTGATGACCATCGCGCTCGGCTTCGGCGCCGCGGCCCTGATCAAGCCCGCGGACATCGAGAAGCCGGGCAACACCGCCGCCCCGCAGCTCGCCGAGGTCATCGGCGGCGGCGCCGGCTCCACCGGCGGCGCCGTCCTGCTCGCCCTCATCTCCGCGGTCGCCTTCGCCACCATCCTCGCCGTCGTCGCCGGCCTCACCCTCGCCTCCTCCTCGTCCTTCGCCCACGACATCTACGTCAACGTCCTGCGCAAGGGTGAGGCCACCGAGAAGGAGGAGGTCGGCGCGGCCCGCTGGGCGACCGTCGGGATCGGCGCGGTCGCCATCGTGCTGGGCGTCTTCGCCCGCGGCCTGAACGTCGCCGGCCTGGTGGCGCTGGCCTTCGCGGTCGCCGCCTCCGCCAACCTCCCGACGCTCCTCTACAGCCTGTTCTGGAAGCGCTTCACCACCCAGGGCGCGCTGTGGTCCATCTACGGCGGCCTGGCCTCCTCCGTCCTGCTGGTGCTCTTCTCGCCCGTCGTCTCCGGCAAGGAGACCTCGATGTTCCCCGGCGCCCACTTCGCCGTCTTCCCGCTGGAGAACCCCGGCCTGATCTCCATCCCGCTGGGTTTCCTGCTCGGCTGGCTCGGTTCCCTGCTCTCCAAGGAGGAACCGGACGCCCAGAAGTACGCCGAACTGGAGGTCCGCTCCCTGACCGGCACCGGAGCGCACTGAGCGCCCCTGAGCCATCCGCACAGGCCCCGGGCGGGGCGGCGTCGTAGAGATCTACGACGCCGCCCCGCCCACCTCGTGCTTCTCATCTCTGCTCACTGTCGGACCCATCGCGTAGTCTCGAAGACGTACTGATCCACCAGCGGACGACGTACCGGTCCGTCGCTCTCGGGGAGGGGGCCCTGTGCTCATCGACACCTACGGCCGCGTGGCCACCGACCTGCGGGTTTCGCTCACCGACCGGTGCAATCTGCGATGTACGTACTGCATGCCGGAAGAGGGCCTGCAGTGGCTCGCCAAGCCGGACCTGCTCACCGACGACGAGATCGTCCGGCTGATCACGATCGCGGTGCGCGACCTGGGCATCGAAGAGGTCCGCTTCACCGGCGGCGAACCACTGCTCCGCCCCGGCCTGGTCGGCATCGTCGAGCGGGTCGCCGCCCTCACCCCGCGCCCCCAGATGTCGCTGACCACCAACGGCATCGGCCTGCAGCGCACCGCCCGGGCCCTGCGCGACGCCGGCCTGGACCGCGTCAACGTCTCCCTGGACACCCTCCGCCCGGACGTCTTCCAGGCCCTCACCCGCCGCAAGCGGCACGCCGACGTCCTGGACGGCCTCGCCGCGGCCCGCGACGCCGGCCTCACCCCGGTGAAGGTCAACACCGTCCTGATGCCCGGGCTCAACGACGACGAGGCCCCCGACCTGCTCGCCTGGGCCATCGCCCAGGACTACGAACTCCGCTTCATCGAGCAGATGCCGCTCGACGCCCAGCACGGCTGGAAGCGTGACGGCATGATCACCGCCGGTGACATCCTCGCCTCGCTGCGCACCCGCTTCGAGCTCACCCCCGAGGGCCAGGAGGCCCGCGGCGCCGCACCCGCCGAGCGCTGGCTCGTCGACGGCGGACCGCACCGCGTCGGCGTCATCGCCTCCGTCACCCGCCCGTTCTGCCGCGCCTGCGACCGCACCCGGCTCACCGCCGACGGCCAGATCCGGACCTGCCTGTTCGCCACCGAGGAGACCGACCTGCGCGGCGCGCTGCGCTCCGGGGCGCCGGACGACGAGATCGCCCGGATATGGAAGCTCGCGATGTGGGGCAAGAAGGCGGGCTCCGGCCTGGACGACCCGTCCTTCCTCCAGCCCGACCGCCCGATGTCCGCGATCGGCGGCTGATCCGCGGCGGCTATCCCGGAAGGGGCGCCCCGGCCGTCAGCGCCCGCCCGCCGAGGCCTTCCACTCCTCAAGCGCCACCACGTCCTTGAGGAACCCGCGCACGCCGAGGAACTGCGACAGATGCTCCCGGTGTTCCTCGCACGCCAGCCAGGTCTTGCGGCGGTCCGGAGTGTGCAGCTTCGGGTTGTTCCACGCCAGCACCCACACGGCGTCGGCCCGGCAGCCCTTGGCCGAACAGATGGTGACGTTCTCGGCGGAGTTCGGGGAGTTCACGCCTCAACCCTACGTCCGCCCGCAGCGGCCCCCGACCGGGCTGCGGACATGACGACGCCGGGCAGCCACGGGGGGAGCCGCCCGGCGTCGGTCCGTCGCTCCGACGGGGGATGCGGAGCGCGTACGCAGTATGTCACGGGGAATGGTGCGCGGTGCACCGGAACTCCATGATTGATCTGAGCTTTTCTTGAGCTTTGCAGACCGGTAAGTGATCAGCCGAGGTCGGAGTCGGATGCCGACGCGCCCGCCGCGGGCCGTTCCGGAACGGAATCCGACGTACCGTCGGTCGGCCCCGGCGTCAGCATCGGCCGGCTCGGCCCCGCCACGAACGTCTTCGGCAGCGAAGGGACGTTCTCCCGGCCCGCGTTGGCGATCACCACCGCGATGTACGGCAGCGCCATGCCCAGCACCAGCGTCGCGATGGCGACCGGCCGCTCGACGTTCCACAGCACGACGGTCAGCAGCACCGCCACGGTCCGCACGCCCATCGAGATCACATACCGGCGCTGCCGGCCGCGCACGTCCTCGGTCAGCCCCTGCCGGGCCCCGGTGATCCGGAAGGTCTGTCCGCTGCTCTGCTTCCGCACCACGTTTCCACCACCTGCTCGGTTCCGCCGGAATTCACCCCGGTTTCCGGTCGGATTCCACGGTACGCCCAGGCTGCGCCGCATTCGAGACCGGGTCCCGACTGCGCGGCCCGGCTCCGGCGTGCGCGGGGGCCGGGGCGGGGCGACACTGGCGGGGCGACCCGCACGTGCGACCCCATGTGCACCGCGCCGTCAGAGGAGGCGACATGACGTGGTTGTGGGCCATCATCGTGGGCTTGGTCCTGGGCCTCATCGCCAAGGCCATCATCCCGGGCAAGCAGCAGATCCCGCTGTGGCTGACCATCATCCTCGGCATGCTGGGCAGCGTCCTCGGGAACTGGGCGGCCACCGGTCTCGGGGTCAACGAGACCAAGGGCATCGACTGGATCCGCCACCTGCTGCAACTGGCGGGCGCGGTCATCATCGTCGCCATCGGTGACCGGCTGTGGGTCTCCCTGCGCGGCCATCGCAGACACGCGACCTGAGAAGAACCGGAGAACCGACGGAAACCCCGGGGCGGCCGGCGCGCACCCTGCGCACCGGCCGCCCCGTCGTACGGCTTCCTCAGCGGCCCTGGAGGTGGGCCAGCTTCCGTCCCGCCTTGAGGTACGCGTCCCCGGTCGCGTCCGCGAGCTTCTCGGCCAGCACCTCGCCCAGCGGACGGATCGCGTCGGCCTCCGCCAGCACCACCGTCTGCTGACCGTCCTCGCCCTCCACGACCAGCCGCAGCGCGTTCTGCTTGGCCAGCCGCCGGGCCGCCGAGGCGCTCGGCGTGAACTCCAGCACCTTGCTCAGCACCGTCGCCACCGTCTCCGCGCCGTGCTCGGCGACCTCGACGACCGGCAGCGACTCCACGTCGGAGAACGACTTCTTGGAGAACTGCGCGACGAACCCGGCCCGCGCCGCCATCGCCGCGTCCAGGCCGTACAGCGCCGTCACGACCTCACCCGCGAGGATCTTCTTCAGGTCCATCGGGTGCAGCGAGCGGTCCGAGACCCGGCCCAGGGCGAGCGCGATCTCCTCGTCCGTCCACTCCGTCCAGGCCTTCAGGTACGGCTCCATCAGCCGGTCCGGCACCGACATGATCTTGCCGAAGACGTCGTCGGCGGGCGCGCTCAGCCCGACGTAATTGCCCTTGGACTTGGACATCTTGGCGCCGGTGCCGTCCGTGCCCTCGATCAGCGGCATGGTCACCACCAGCTGCGGCCGCTGCCCGCGCAGCTCCATCAGCTTCCGGCCCATCTGCAGATTGAGCAGCTGGTCCGAACCGCCCAGCTCCACGTCGCACTCCAGCGCCACCGAGTCCAGGCCCTGCGCGATCGGGTACAGCAGCTCGGTCATGGTCAGACCCGAACCGGCCGCGAGCCGGTTGCGGAAGTCCTCGCGCTGCAGCAGCTGCGAGGCCGGCACCTGCGCGAGCAACGACAGCAGCTCGGGGAAGGTGTACGGCGCCAGCCACTCGCTGTTCTGCCGGAAGCTGACCTTCTCGAAGTCGAAGAACGGGCGGACCTGTTCGCGGTACGTCGCGAGGTTGTGCGCGATGTCCTCGTCGGTCAGCGGCGGCCGCTCGGCCGTACGGCCCGACGGGTCACCGATCTTGGCGGTGAAGTCACCGATGATCAGCGTGACGTCATGGCCCAGCCGCTGGAACCGGCTCAGCACGATCAGCGGCACCGCATGCCCCAGGTGCACATCGGTCGCCGTCGGGTCGATGCCCAGCTTGATGTGCAGACCCTTGCCGGCCGCCCGGCGCTCCTCGATCCGCTCGGCCAGCTGCTCCACACCCGGCAGCACCTCGACCGTACGGGCCGCGATCAGCTCGGCCTGCTCCTTGGCGGGCAGGTCCGTCAGGTCGAGATAGCGCCGCGCGCCCGTCTCCTGGAGCAGCTCCCGGACCGTGGCGTCCGAGGAGAGGTCGGTGGAGAGCAGCGTGCTGGCGCGGGCGACGGATTCGCCGAGGCGTGTCATGGCGTCCCTGATCGATCGTGGTTCCCGAAACGGGAGGACAGGGGCACAGTCTATTAGCCCCCTGTGACAGTCCCGCTGCTGTGCCCGTGCGCCCGCCCGGTCGCCCGCTCACACCCCGGCTCGCGGCAGACCTCCCGGCCCGCCTCACACCCCCCGGCTCACCGAGCTCATGTTGAAGTCCGGGACGCGCAGCGCCGGCATCGCCGCCCGGGTGAAGTAGTCGCTCCACTCCCGCGGCAGGGTCCGCTCCGTACGGCCCGCCTCCACCGCCCGGGACAGCAGGTCCACCGGCGACTCGTTGAACCGGAAGTTGTTGACCTCGCCGGTCACCTCGCCGTTCTCGACCAGATAGACGCCGTCCCGGGTCAGCCCGGTCAGCAGCAGCGTCGCCGGGTCCACCTCGCGGATGTACCACAGGCAGGTCAGCAGCAGCGCCGGCCCGTCGTGCCCGGCCGACGCCACCATCTCCTCCAGCGAGCGCGAACCACCGCCCTCCAGAAGGAGGTTGTCGACACCGGGCGCCACCGGAAGACCGGTCAGCCCGGCGCTGTGCCGGGTGGCCACCAGCCGGTTCAGCACGCCCTCACGCACCCACTCGGTGGCCGCGAGCGGCAGCCCGTTGTCGAAGACCGACGCGTCGTCCCCCGAGGAGTGCGCCAGCACGAACGGCGCGCACTCCAGGCCGGGCGCCCGCGGGTCGCTGCGCAGGGTCAGCGGCAGCTCGCTCAGCCGCTCACCGATCCGGGTGCGGTCCGCCGGCCGGTCCGCCGGCCCGCCCTCGCCCTCGGCCGGCCGGGAGAAGACCGTACGGCCCTCCGCGGCGTCCCGGGCCCCGGCGGACCACATCTGGTAGATCAGCAGGTCGGCCACGGCGGTCGGCGGCAGCAGCGTCTCGTACCGCCCGGCGGGCAGCTCCACCCGCCGCTCCGCCCAGGCCAGCCGCCGGCCCAGCTCGGCGTCCAGCTCCCGCGGGTCGACGTCGGTGAAGTCGCGGGTCGCCCGCCCGGCCCAGGCCGAACGGGGGGAGGCCGCCGCACCGGGGGCCGCTGTCTTGGCGTTCAGCTCCAGCGTCCCGGTCGGCTGGTCGTGCCGCAGCCGCAGCCCGGCCGAGGTGCCCAGGTACGACGAGACCATGCCGTGCTGCGCGAAGCCGTACAGTTCGCGCCCGGCCGCCCGGGCCTGCTGGAAGGCCTCACCCAGCGCCGGGGCGAACGCCGCGAACACCTCCGAGGAGGTCTCGGCCGGCGCGTCGGTGAAGTCCGCGGACGCCTTCCCGCCGCCGACCAGCGGCTGGGCGTCCTCGGCCGGACCGGCGTCCCGCGCCGCCGCCTCCGCCGCCCGCACCAGCGGCTCCAACTCGTCCGCGGTCACCGCCGAGCGCGAGACGACCCCGGAGGCGGTGCCCTCCGCGCCGTTCACGGTGGCCACCACCGTCAGGGTCCGCCCCCGGGTGACGCCGTTGGTGGTGAGCGCGTTGCGCGCCCAGCGCAGATTGGCGTCCGAGTGCTCGTCGGCGATGACCACGCACCCGTCGGCGCGGGACAACTCCAGGGCCTGCTCGACGATCTCGTGCGGCGCAGTGGTACGACGGCTCATCGACCGGCCTCCTGAATGGTGGTCACGACGCTGACGCCCTCGAAGAGGGCCGACGCACACCCGAGCTTATCGACCGGTCCGCGCGCTGCCAGGGCGCAGTGACCGGGCAGGGGGAGGCACCCGGCTCAGTATGACGCGCTCACTGTGACGCCCCACCTTCGAGACGGCTCAGCATGAGCGAAAGGGCGCTGCTCGCGTCGTTGCGGTTCTGCTCCTGGGTCCCCGTTCCTGACCTCTCCACCTCGGTGTTCATGACGAAATTTCCCTTACGGCCGGTGAGGTACGTGTAGTAGTCGTCGATGCTTTTGCCATTCGCATCCGAGACGCGGTGGCCTTCCTCGGCCACCACCTCATCAAAGCCGTCCAGTTCCGGGATCTTGATCTCGTGGACACCCTCGAACCGTGATTTGTCCAAGCTTTGCGTGGGGCATCGCTGCAAGGCCGAGCGCTGCTCGGACACGTTGTACTGGGCCGGCTCCGCCGTCTTGTAGGCGGTGGCCCACGAGACGGCGCTGACTGTGTCGTCCGATGCCTTGGACCAGCGCGTCAGGGAGGCGAGAGCGTTGTTGATCGGCCGGTCCACCGCATTGCAGTTCTGGTCGACGGCAGTTTGGGTCAGTTCGCTGTTCTCGTACGGTGTATCTGCCACATACCCGCTGCCCCAGTCCGCGGGCTTCAGCGTCACGCGTTTGACGACAGCGCCGGCGGCAGCGGGTGAGTCGACGCTCGGAATGCTGGAGGGTTCTCCGGAATTCGCGCCGGGCGGGGGAGTGCCGCCCGAGGGATTTCCGCCGCCGTTTCCGGCGGTGGAAGCGAAGGCGATCGCGACGCCGATCGCGACGACGGCGACGGCGGTGCCGATGAGCACGGGCGGAGTGCGCCACCAGGGGCGTCGAGGGGGCGGGGTGCCGGGCACCGGGGCGTGCCCGGGCAGGGGGCCGCGGGGAGGGCCGGCAGGCGGGCCGGTCGGTGGTGGGGAGCTCACGTGGCTCATCTACCACCGGTGGCGCAGGCACCCTGGCGCCGCGCACGAATTCACCTGACTGACCGGCACCCGTCAGGCGCGGCCCGCCTCGCTCGACGTGTTCAGGATGTTCACGTTCCGGAACAGCGCGGACGGGCAGCCGTGCGACACCGCCGCGACCTGGCCGGGCTGCGCCTTTCCGCAGTTGAAGGCCCCTCCCAGGACGTATGTCTGAGGCCCTCCGACGGCCTCCATGGACCCCCAGAACTCCGGGGTGACGCCCTGGTAGGCAACGTCTCGCAGCTGCCCGCAAAGACGCCCGTCCCGGATCGCGTAGGCCCTCTGCTGGGTGAATTGGAAGTTGTACCGCTGCATGTCGATCGACCACGAGCGGTCGCCCACCACGTAGATGCCGCGCTCCACGCCGGAGATCAGCTCCTCGGTGGACGGTCCGCCGGGTGCCGGCTGCAGGGACACGTTCGCCATCCGCTGTACCGGGACGTGCCCCGGCGAGTCGGCGTAGGCGCACCCGTTGGAGCGCGCGAAACCGGTCAACTTGGCGATCCTGCGGTCGAGTTGGTACCCGACCAGGATGCCGTCCCGGACCAGGTCCCAGGACTGCGCGGCCACCCCCTCGTCGTCGTAGCCGATCGTGGCGAGGCCGTGCTCGGCGGTGCGGTCACCGGTCACGTTCATCAGCGGCGAGCCGTACGCCAGCTTCCCGAGCTGGTCGAAGGTGGCGAAGGAGGTGCCGGCGTACGCCGCCTCGTAGCCCAGCGCCCGGTCCAGCTCGGTCGCGTGCCCGATCGACTCGTGGATCGTCAGCCACAGGTTGGACGGATCCACCACCAGGTCGTAGCGGCCGGGCTCGACGCCGGGCGCGCACATCTTCTGGGCGAGGTCGTCCGGCATCCGGGCCAGCTCCTCGTCCCAGTCCCAGTGGCCGCCGGTCAGGTACTCCCAGCCGCGGCCCACCGGCGGGGCGAGGGTGCGCATCGAGTCGAAGTCACCGCTGTCGGGGTCCACCGCGACCGCGGTCAGCTGCGGGTGCAGCCGGACCCGCTGCTGGGTGGTGCTGGTGCCCGCGGTGTCCGCGTAGAACTTGTTCTCCTGGACGGTCATCAGCGAGGCGTCCGCGTGGGCCACGCCGTCCGCGGCCAGCAGCCGGGAGCTCCACTCCGCCAGCAGCTCCGTCTTGTCGGCGTCCGGCACGTCGAACGGGTTGATCTCGTACGAGGACACCCACGTACGGTCCGGATGCGCGGGCTCCTCCGCCAGCTCCACCGGCCCGCCCGTCTCCCACCACCGCCCTTCGCCGGAAGCGCTTCGCGCCGCCCCTCCCGATCCCGCGGCCCTGATGACCTTCGCCGAGAGCTTCGCCATCGCCACCGCCTGCGCGGCCACCCGCGCCGCGGCGTCCATGGTCAGGTCCACCCCGGAGGCGAACCCCCAGGCCCCGTCGTGCACCACCCGGACCGCGTACCCCAGGTCGGTGGTGTCGGAGGTCCCGGACGTCCGGGCGTCCCGGAGCCGCCAGGACGCCTCGCGGATCCGTTCCAGGCGGAAGTCCGCGTGCGTGGCGCCCAGGGCGCGGGCCCGGGCCAGCGCGGCGTCGGCCAGCGCGCGCAGCGGCAGCGCCAGGAACGATGCGTCGAGGGCATGGGGTGCAGCGGCCAAGGCGTCCTCCCGTAGTCGGCGCCTGCATCATGCCTTGTGGCGGGCGCGCGGCCCAGAGGACCCGGGGGTGTGGCACGGCGCGTCGGCCACCGTGGGTGGTGGTTCTGTGGGGACCCGACAGAGCGCGGCGCGCGCGCCTGTCCGTGCTCGATTCCCCGGAAGGGCCCCGTGACCGATAGTTTCGTATCGAACGCAGGACGGACAGGAAACGGAAAGGGTGATCTCTTGAGCCGCTCGGTTCTGGTCACCGGAGGTAACCGCGGCATCGGTCTCGCCATCGCCCGGTCCTTCGCCGAGGCAGGCGACAAGGTCGCCATCACCTACCGCTCGGGCGAGCCGCCCGCGGGATTTTTGGCCGTGAAGTGCGACATCACGGACAGCGAGCAGGTCGAGCAGGCGTACAAGGAGATCGAGGAGAAGCACGGTCCGGTCGAGGTGCTGGTGGCGAACGCCGGCGTCACCCGTGACCAGCTGCTGATGCGGATGTCCGAGGAGGACTTCACCTCGGTCCTGGAGACCAACCTCACCGGCACGTTCCGGGTGGTCAAGCGCGCCAACCGCGCGATGCTGCGGGCCCGCAAGGGACGGATCGTGCTGATCTCGTCCGTGGTGGGTCTGATGGGCGGCGCGGGCCAGGCGAACTACGCCGCCTCCAAGGCCGGTCTGGTCGGTTTCGCCCGCTCGCTCGCGCGCGAGCTGGGCAGCCGCAACATCACCGTCAACGTCGTCGCGCCGGGCTTCGTCGACACCGACATGACCCGGGTGCTCACCGACGAGCAGCGGGAGAACATCGTCAAGCAGGTACCGCTCGCGCGCTACGCGCAGCCCGAGGAGGTCGCTTCCTCGGTCCGCTTCCTGGCCTCCGACGAGGCCGCGTACATCACCGGAGCCGTCATTCCCGTCGACGGCGGATTGGGCATGGGTCACTGATCAGCATGAGTGGAATCCTCGCAGGCAAGCGCATCCTCGTGACGGGCGTTCTGACCGAGTCGTCGATCGCGTTCCAGGCGGCCAAGGTCGCCCAGAACGAGGGCGCCGAGGTCATCCTCACCGGCTTCGGCCGGCTCTCCCTGGTGGAGCGGATCGCCAAGCGCCTCCCCAAGGAGGCCCCGGTCATCGAGCTGGACGTCACCAACCAGGAGCACCTGGACGGCCTGGCCGACAAGATCCGCGAGCACCAGGGCGACGGCGCCCGCCTCGACGGCATCGTGCACTCCATCGCCTTCGGCCCCCAGGGCGCCTTCAACTTCCTGGAGGCCGGCTGGGAGGACGTCAGCACCGCGGTCCAGGTCTCGGCGTACTCCTACAAGTCGCTGACCATGGCGTGCCTGCCGCTCATGGAGCACGGCGGCGCGGTCGTCGGCCTCACCTTCGACGCGCAGATCGCCTGGCCGAAGTACGACTGGATGGGCGTGGCCAAGGCGGCGCTGGAGAGCACCAACCGCTACCTGGCGCGCGACCTCGGCCCGAAGGGCATCCGCTGCAACCTGGTCTCGGCCGGCCCGATCAAGTCGATGGCCGCCAAGTCCATCCCCGGCTTCGAGGAGCTGGCGGACGTGTGGAACCACCGCGCCCCGATCGGCTGGGACCTGGCCGACCCGGAGCCGGCCGGCCGCGGCGTGGTCGGCCTGCTGTCCGACTTCTTCCCCCGCACGACCGGCGAGATCGTGCACGTCGACGGCGGCGTCCACATGATGGGTGCCTGACGGCCCCACCACCTCCGTACGCCGTACTCACGCCGTACTCCGCACTGCCCGTCCCGGTCGCCGGGGCGGGCAGTGCGCGTTGCGCTGCGGCGCGTGGGGGTAGCCCCGGGCGTGAGCTCTCGCGGGGATCCCCTCGCGGGAATCCCCTCCGCGGCAATACCCCCCCGGCGGGAATGCCCCCCGCTCCCGTCCGGTTGTGGCCCCGCAGGGGGCGTTCGCGTCCCCTACGGGAACCGTTCGACCCACCCCTACTAGGGCCTCGGCCCCCTCGGGCCCCGGCCCCGCCCCCCGGCCCCGCCCCCTACCCCTCCACCGAGCCCTCCAGCACCCCCCGCCCGGCACCCGAACGGATGGGTGCTCGCCTCGGCCGCCGCGCGGTCGCCGTCGCCCGAGCGGATCGCCTCCACCAGGCGGGAGTGGTCCATGTGGGCCTCCGGACGCAGCTCCTCGCCGACGTCCGCCCGGAGGAAGTCGCGCAGTACGCCGCCGAGGTCGGCGTAGATCTCGGCCAGCACCTCGTTGTGCGAGGCGGACACGATCGCCATGTGCAGGGTCGCGTCCGCCTCCACGAACGCCTCGGCGGCACCGGACTCCCAAGCCCGCTCGCGCCGCTCCAGCAGGGTGTCGATCTGCCGCAGGTCCTGGTCGGTGCGGCGGCGCGCGGCGAGCCGGGCGGCGGCCGCCTCCAGGGCGCTGCGCAGCTCGGCCACGTGCCCCGGCTCGGCGGCCGCGAACCGGCGGTTCATCACCCCGGCCAGTTCGCTGGTCGCCACCACGTACGTGCCCGAGCCCTGCCGGATGTCCAGCAGCCCGTTGTGCGCCAGCGCGCGCACGGCCTCGCGGACGGTGTTGCGGGCCACCCCGAGCTGTTCGACGAGTTCCGGCTCGGTCGGGATGCGCGAGCCCACCGGCCACTCGCCGGAGGTGATCTGGGCGCGCAGCTGCGCGATCACCTGGTCGGCCAGCGCGGAGCGGCGGGGCGAGGTCAGAGGCGGCATGGCGGCGCTCCGGTGTGCAGGGGCGGACGGACGACGGTGGCGCGGCGCCCGGCGGGTCCTCCCGGTCCCCGGTGCCGGCCGCGACAGCAGAGGCTATCGACATCGGCTGGACAAGTATTCATCCCATGATTCTATGATGAGTCCCATGGCAGACGAAGACCTCGCGACCCTCGGCACCGAAACCGAGGCCCTTACGACCACCACCGCCCCGGCGCCCGACGGCCCCGGGGCGCAACCGGACGCCCCGGCGGGCACCCAGGGCAGCGCCCCGGCTACCGGGCGCTGGCTGCCGCGGATCGTGATCGCCGGTCTCGTCCTGGCGGCGCTCAACCTCCGCCCGGCCATCACCAGCCTCGGCGCGCTCCTGGAGGAGGTCCGCGACGGCCTCGGCATGAGCGGCACCCTCGCCGGGCTGCTCACCTCCGTGCCGCCGCTGTGCTTCGCGGTCTTCGGGTTCGCCGCGCCCCGGCTGGCCCGGCGCTGGGGGCCGGGCGCGATCGTCTGCGCGGGCATGGCCGCGATCGCCGTGGGCGTCGTGGTGCGCCCCTACGCCGGTGGCACCGGCGGGTTCCTCGCGGCCAGCGCGCTCGCCCTGGCCGGCATCGCGGTCAGCAACGTGCTGATGCCGGTCGTGATCAAGAGCTGGTTCCCGGACAGGGTCGGCCCGCTGACCGGGCTGTACTCGATGGCGCTGGCCCTGGGCACCTCGCTCGCCGCGGCGGTCACCGTGCCCATGACCCAGGCGCTGGGCGGCAGTTGGCGCACCGGGCTGGCCGTGTGGGCGGCGCTCGCCGCGGTCGCCGTGCTGCCGTGGCTCGCGGTCGTTCGGCAGCGCGCCACGGCCTTGGGACCGGCCGCGGGAGGCGGCGCGCGTACGGGGGAGGCCCCGCTGCGGATCACCTCGTCGCCGACCGCCTGGGCGCTCGCCGTCTTCTTCGGCCTCCAGGCCACCGCCGCGTACATCACCATGGGCTGGATGCCGCAGATCTTCCGCGACGCCGGGGTCTCGGCGCAGACCGCGGGGGTGCTGCTCGCGGTCACCATGGCGATGGGCGTCCCGCTCTCCTTCGTGCTGCCCAGGCTGGCGTCCCGGATGCGGCACCAGGGTCCGCTCGCGGTGTTCCTGGGGGTCTGCGGTCTGGCCGGCTATGCGGGGCTGTGGCTGGCGCCGGCCGCCGGGGCGTGGGTCTGGGCGCTGCTGATGGGCATCTCCAACTGCTCGTTCCCGCTCGCCCTGACCATGATCGGCATGCGCTCGACCAGCTCCGCGGGTGTCGTCAAGCTGTCCGCCTTCGCCCAGAGCGTGGGCTATCTGATCTCCATCCCCGGCCCGCTGCTGGTCGGCACGCTCTACCAGCACAGCGGCGGCTGGAGCCTGCCGATCGCCCTGATGGCGGGGCTGATGGTGCCGCAGATCGCGGTCGGCGTGCTGGCCGGCCGGGACCGCCGGATCGAGGACGAGGCGTGAGCGCCGGCCGTGTGCCCCGCCCCGGGCTCACGGCCGGATCCGCGGGTGCGACACTGGGCCCATGCCAGTGCTCGAACCGAATCCGCAGGGCAGCCAGAAGAAGCTGCTCCTCGTGCTGGGCCTCATGCTCGGTGTGACCGTCGTCGTCGCGATCATCGCGAGCATCGCCGCGCCACGGTGACGCCCGCCGCGGCGTGCGGTGTGCGGCGGGCCGCTGGGATACGGCCGGTACTGGCGGTACCGGCGGTGCTGCCGGCCCCGCCGGGGCGAAGGCGGTGGGGATAACCCCCCGTCCCCTAGGGGGCCGGTATCAGGGGTAAGTCGGGGGCTTCCCGGATGGGAACGGCCGCCGGTGATCCGTAGCTTCGGAGTACACCGCACAGCGCGGTGGCCGAGCCGCGGCCCGCGGCCCGGCGCCCCTTCGATGCGTCACGGAGGCGATCCCCATGTCCGCCGCGTTCAGCCGGTCACCCGCAGCCCCGGCCGCCCGCCTGCGGAGGACCGGTGGCTCGCGGACGCACGGCCCCCGGACGCACGGGCTGCGGATACCCGGCCTGCGGATGCCTCGGCTGCGGACGCGCGGTCTGCGGGCGCGGCTGCCGTGGTGGGCGCTGGCGCTGCCGGTGGTCTCCTTCATGGCCCTGCTGGCGCTCGTGGCGAGCCCCGCCCGGGCGAGTGCGGCGAGCGCCCCGCAGGGGTTCGCGGTGCTGCTCGAGTACCTCGTGGGAATCCTCCGGATAGGTGCCTGAGCGCCCCGGTTGCCCGCTGTCACCCGGCAGGGGGAGCGCTTCAACACCCCGCGCCCCGCGCCGCCTTTCATGCGAAGCTGGGACGCATGAGCGTCGATACACCCCGCCGGATTGTCCTCCTCCGCCATGCCAAGGCCGAATGGTCGGAGACCAGCGATCATGAGCGTCCGCTCGCCGAGCGTGGCCGCAAGGACGCCCCCGTCGCCGGCCGCTGGCTGGCCGGCTCGGGCGTCACCCCCGACCTGACGTTGTGCTCGACGTCGACGCGCACCCGCGAGACGTGGAAGCTCGCCGTCCATGAACTCCCCCAGCGACCCAAGACCGTCTACGACGAGCGGATTTACGAGGCCTCCCTCGGCGAGCTCATCGCCCTGCTCAACGAGACCTCGGACGATGTCACCGACCTGCTGCTGGTCGGGCACAACCCGGGCGTGCACGCCCTCGCGGACGCGCTGTCGGGGGAGTCCGACGGTGATCTCCTGCCGCGGATGAACCGCAGCGGCTTCCCGACCGCCGCGATCGCCGTGGTCGCCTTCAACGGCTCGTGGAAGTCGGTGGAGCACGGCGTCGGCCGGCTGATCGCGTACTGGACGCCGCAGGGCTGAGCGCCCACCGCGCCCGGGCGCCGCAGGGCCGAGGTCCCCGGTCCGGCAGCCGTCGCCGTCCCACCGCACGAGACGCCCGAGCGAGACAGCGAGCGGGGCCCCGGCACACCGCCGGGGCCCCGCTCGTGTGTCGGCCCGTCCTCGGGCTCAGGTACCGGCGCGTCCCGCAGGCCCGCCTCCCGGTGCCGGGACTCCCCGGCCCGAGCCGGCTGCGCCCCGCCCACCCCGTGAGCGTGTCGCCCCCCGCTCGCTCTGCGACGGGTCGTCCCCGCTCACTCCGCGTACGTGTCGCCCCCGCTCACTCCGCGTGCGTGTCCGCCGCCTCGACCTCTTCGCGGGTGATGCCCAGCAGGTACAGCACGGTGTCCAGGAACGGCACGTTCACGGCCGTGTGCGCCGCCTCCCGCACCACCGGCTTGGCGTTGAAGGCGACCCCGAGACCGGCCGCGTTGAGCATGTCGAGATCGTTGGCGCCGTCACCGATCGCCACGGTCTGGTCCAGCGGCACCCCGGCCTGCTGCGCGAAGTCCCGCAGCAGCCGCGCCTTGCCCGCCCGGTCCACGATGGGCCCGGTGACCCGGCCGGTGAGCTTGCCGTCGACGATCTCCAGGGTGTTGGCGTTGGCGAAGTCCAGCCCCAGCTCCTCCTGCAGCGCGTCGGTGACCTGGGTGAAACCGCCCGAGACGACGCCGACTTGATAGCCGAGCCGCTTGAGCGTCCGTACCAGGGTGCGGGCGCCCGGGGTGAGCCGCACCTCCTTGCGCACGGCCTCCACCACCGACTCGTCGAGCCCCGCGAGCAGCTCGACCCGGGCGTGCAGCGACTGCTCGAAGTCCAGCTCACCGCGCATCGCGGCGGCGGTCACCTCGGCGACCTCGGCCTCGCAGCCCGCGTGCGCCGCGAACAGCTCGATGACCTCGTCCTGGATCAGCGTCGAGTCGACGTCCATCACGACCAGCCGCTGGGCCCGGCGCTGCAGCCCGGCCGCCACCACGGCGACGTCCACGCCCAGCTGCGCGGCCTCCAGCGCCAGCGCCGTGCGCAGCGCCTCGGTGGCCGCACCGGAGACGGCGAATTCGACGGCGGTCACCGGATACTTGGCGAGCCGGAAAATACGGTCGATGTTGCCGCCGGTGCCCGTTATGGCGGCGGCGATGGCGGCGGTGGACTCCGCGGTGAGCGGGTGGCCGAGCACGGTGACGTGCGAACGCCCCGTGCCGCGCGGACGGTTGTCACCCCGGCCGGAGATGATCTCCGCCTGGAGGTTCAGGGATTCGGCCCAGCTGTGCACGGTGGCCCGCAGGTCCCCCTCGGAGGAGCCGGTGGTGCCCTCCCCGGGGGAGGGGCTGGTGACCAGTGCGCACAGCGTGATGCGCCCCCGGGTCACGACCTGCTCGATGTCCACGACATCGACGGAGTAGGCGGCGAGGGTGTCGAAGAGACCTGCGGTGATGCCGGGCCGGTCCTTCCCGAAGATCTTCACGAGAAGGGTCGGTACGTCATCGCCCGGTACGGCGGTGGCAGGCGGGATCTGCGATGCGCTCATGGTGCCCTTACGGTAACCGCCGGGCCGTCGCGCCCGTACGGCTGTCCGGGGTTCGGACCGCGGCGGCACGGTCCGCCACCGGCCCGCACCCCTCGCGGTGGGCCCGCCGGCCGCGGCCCCGGCGGCCCCGTCGATCGTTATGGAGTCGTGTCCGGCCCGCACGGATCCGCAGGTCGGGACAACCCCGGCGGAAAACCCAACCTCCTTGGCCCGCCGCGGGGTTCGGCCCGTCGCGGCCGGCGCGTGCCGAGGGCGGAGCGCATCCGGAGCACGCACGCGGCAGCCCGCGCACGGAGGGCCGGCGCACCGCGCACGGACCGCGGCCATGATCCGGATGATGTCCGCTTCCTCCCATGATGCGGCTTACGCGGCCGGTCCGCACGGCCTCCCGGACCGGCTCGTGCGGCCTTCCCGCCGAGGGGCGCCGCTCCCGTCCGGACCTCCGCCCGTCCGGTACACCCGTAATCCGGTGATCCCTGCGGATCCATGGGTTCTTCCCGCGCTCCGGGAGTGTTTGGCGGGCCCCGCGGAAACCGTCTGCACCCCGGCCCCGTCCCGGTTTCCGGTCCACGGGCCGAGCCTGAAATAGTTCCTCACGATGTTCGCCATCCCTAGACTTCCCGCACAGGGCGTCACTCGGGGGACTATGTAATGGGGCATGGAGTGCCTGAACTCGTACTCGAATTGAACGGAAGGACCTGGACGCTCGACGCGTCCCGGTCCTACAACGTGGGCCGTGATCCGCAGGGCGACATGGTGCTCGACGACGCCAGGGTCTCCTGGCGGCACGCCACCGTGCGATGGGGCGGCCGCAGCTGGATCATCGAAGACCACGGCAGCACCAACGGCACCTACGTCCAGGGCCAGCGGATCCACCAGACGGAGATCGGCCCCGGTTCCGCCGTGCATCTGGGCAACGCCACCGACGGCCCCCGGCTGACCCTGTCCGCCGCCGCGCAGCCCGCGATGACGCCGCAGCAGCAGCCGGCCGCCCAGGGGTGGCAGGCGCCCCCCGCGCACCAGGCGCCGGGCCAGCAGCCGCCCGTTCACCAGCAGCCGCCCGCCCAGCAGGGCTGGCAGGCGCCGCCGCAGGGCCAGCAGCCGCCGTACGTCCCGCCCCAGCAGGCCGTACCCCAGCAGACGCCGCAGGGCGTCCCCCCGCAGCAGGCCCGCCGGCCCCAGGAGCGCCCGGCGCCCCAGGCCGGCGGCGCACCGGCCGGCGACCGCAGCCCGACCACCTTCCACCGCCTCGACATGGGCCGGGTGATGCGGATCGGCCGTGCGCTGGAGAACGAGCTGGTCGTCTCCGACCTCCAGGTCTCCCGCCACCACGCCGAATTCCACGCCACCCCCGACGGCCGCTTCGAGATCCGCGACCTCGGCAGCCACAACGGCACCTACGTCAACGGCCAGCCGGTCCCCAAGTCCGGCAAGGCCCCCGTCGGTCCGAACGACATCATCGGTGTCGGCCACTCCACGTTCCGGCTGGTCGGCGACCGCCTGGAGGAGTTCGTCGACACCGGCGAGGTCTCCTTCTCGGCCCGCCATCTCACGGTCACCGTCGACGGCGGCAAGCAGATCCTCAAGGACGTCTCCTTCGGCGTCCCGGAGAAGTCGCTGATCGCGGTCATCGGCCCGTCCGGCTCCGGCAAGTCGACGCTGCTCAAGGCGCTCACCGGCTACCGCCCCGCCAACGAGGGCGACGTCCTCTACGACAACCGCAACCTCTACAAGGAGTTCGCGGCGCTCCGGCAGCGCATCGGCCTGGTCCCGCAGGACGACATCCTGCACAAGGAACTGACGGTCCAGAAGGCGCTGCGCTACGCCGCCAAGCTCCGCTTCCCCGGCGACACCGCGGAGTCCGAGCGCGAGGCCCGGATCGACGAGGTGCTGCACGAGCTCAAGCTCCACGTGCACAAGGACAAGAAGGTCACCTCGCTCTCCGGCGGCCAGCGCAAGCGCGTCTCGGTGGCCCTGGAGCTGCTGACCAAGCCGTCGCTGATCTTCCTGGACGAGCCCACCTCGGGCCTCGACCCGGGCATGGACCGCGATGTGATGCAGCTGCTGCGCGGCCTCGCCGACGACGGCCGCACGGTCCTGGTCGTCACCCACTCCGTGGCCGAACTCGGCCTCTGCGACAAGCTGCTGGTGATGGCGCCGGGCGGTGGCGTGGCCTACTTCGGCCCGCCCGAGGAGGCGCTGAACTTCTTCCAGTACGACAGCTGGGCGGACGTCTTCTCGGCCTTCGAGAACTACCGCGACTACGACTGGATGGGCCGCTGGCGCGGCTCCCCGCACTTCCAGATGTACGCCGCGGACATCGACGCCACCGCCCCGCAGTCGGTGGCCGTCCAGCCGCCGCCGGCCCGCATGCAGAAGTCCCAGAGCTGGGGCTCGCAGCTGTGGACGCTGATGCGGCGGTACGTCTCGGTGCTCGCCTCCGACCGCGGCTTCCTGGGCCTGATGCTGATCCTGCCGGCGGTGCTCGGCGTGGTCTCGATGCTGATCCCCAGCGACTACGGCCTCGGCTACGGACCGCTGAACCGGCACCGCACCAACCGCGACGCCAGCACGATCATGCTGATCCTCGCGGTCGGCATGTGCTTCTCCGGCGCCGCCAACTCGGTCCGTGAGCTGATCAAGGAGCGGGTCATCTACGAGCGCGAACGGGCCACCGGCCTGTCGCGGTCGGCGTACCTGATGTCCAAGGTGATCGTGCTGGGCGTGGTGACCGCCGTGCAGGGCGTGATCATCGCGGCGATCGGCTTCTCGACCCGGAACATGCCCACCGAGGGCCTGATCCTCCCCAAGGCCCCGGCGGTCGAGATGGCGCTGGCGATCATCGCGCTGGGCTTCACCTCGATGATGTTCGGCCTGATCATCTCCTCGCTGGTCAAGACCGCCGAGAAGACCATGCCGCTGCTGGTCATGTTCGCCATCGTCCAGGTGGTCTTCACCGGCGTGCTCTTCCAGCTCTTCGACACCGTCGGCGTCGCCCAGGTCGCCTGGCTGATGCCGTCCCGCTGGGCGGTCGCCGCGATGGGCGCGACGGCCGACATGAACACCCTGCTGCCGTGGGAGCTGGGCAACCCCGACCCGCTGTGGAAGCACCAGACCGGTGTCTACGTGATGGACATGATCATCCTGATCAGCCTCGGCGTCGGGCTGGCCTTCGTCGTCGCGCGACTGCTGCGCCGCCACGAGCCGGAGGTCATGCGCAAGTAGCGCCCGGCCCGTACCGCATACGCCGAGGGGCGGCACCCGACTGCGGGTGCCGCCCCTCGGCGGTCTGTGCGCGTCCCCCTGCGGACCGACCGGTCAACCGGCCGCTCAGTAGGCCGAGTTGACGTTGTCCATCGAGCCGTACTTGTCGGCCGCGTAGTTGCAGGCGGCGGTGATGTTGGCGACCGGGTCGTAGATGTTCCAGGAGGTGCCCGCGACGTGGTACGCCTTGAAGGTCGGGTCGATCACCTGCAGCAGGCCCTTGGACGGGATGCCGTTCTGGGCGTTGATGTCCCAGAGGTTGATCGCCATCGGGTTGCCGGAGGACTCCCGGATGATGTTCCGGTAGATGCCGTTGTACGAGCCGGGGATGCCCTTCTTGGCCATGACGTCCAGCGACTCGCGGATCCAGCCGTCGAGGTTGTTCGGGTAGGTCTTCACGGCCGGCTTCGGCGCGGCGGCCGGGATCGCGGTGCGGACGGCGGAGCGGCTCGCGGCCTGCTTCGCCTTGCGCTCCTTCTCGGCCTTGGCCTTCGCCGCGGCGGCGGCCTTGGCCTTGGCGGCCTTCTCGGCGGCGGCCTTCTTCGCGGCGGCCGCGGCCGCGGCCTCGGCCTTGCCCTTGGCGGCGGAGGCGTCGGCCTGCTTGGCGATGGTGACCTGCTGGGCCCTGGCGGCCGTGCCGACGGCGCTGAAGGCGACCGGCTTGACGTTCTCGACGGCCGTGGCCTGGGTCTTGCCCTGGTCGGCGTCCGCACCCGGAACGGCGGCGAAGATCAGAGCTGCGGCACCGGCAGCGGTGACACCGGCGACACCGAGCTTGTGCGTCCGGTTGAGGCGGGAAAGAGCGTGCTTGGGCATGGCGGGACAGACCTTCCGAAGGGGGAACGTCGCACGGGCCTTGAGCGGCGGCCAACGCCGAGTTCTGACCACGGCGCCGAGCGACGGGAGCCATTCTTAGCGGCCGAAAATTGCCCCGGCAAAGGTGTGACGTACGAAGCGGGTTAGTGGAACCAGTACGCGGAATATTGCGTCCCGAATGGACAAATCCCTGGTCAGGTGGGATTTCTTTGGCCACTAACCCGGGTCGTAAGTGATTTACGCCCTATTGGCGGCGTCACAGCCCGAAGGGGAAGGTCTCGCCAGGAGTAATTGCAAACGCACAGCCCGTATGCGCTACATCTCCACCAGCACCTGATCCAGGCTCTTCCGTACCAAATCGGGCACTTCGCACTCCGGTGCCGGATAGCCCACCGGGATCACCGCGAACGCCTTCTCGTTCGCCGGCCGCCCCAGCACCTCCTGCAGGAACCGCATCGGGCTGGGCGTGTGCACCAGCGCCGCCAGCCCCGACAGATGCAGCGCGGACAGCAGCATGCCGACGGCGATCCCCACCGACTCGTCGACGTAGTAGTGCTTGCGCCTGCTGCCGTCCGCACCCAGCCAGTGGCGCTGCCGGAAGACGACGATCAGGTGCGGGGCGTCGGTCAGATGCGGCTTGACCTCGTCCGTGCCCAGCGGCCGCAGCGCCGCCAGCCACTCCTCGCCCAGCCGCCCCTGGTAGGACCGGCGCTCCTCGGCCTCCGCCGCCGCCCTGATCCGGCGCCGCACCCCGGGGTCCTTGACCAGGACGAACGTCCAGGGCTGCTGATGGGCCCCGGACGGCGCGGTCGCCGCACAGGCGATCGCGTCCTTCACCACCTGCTCCGGCACCGGGTCGGCGGCGAACTGCCGGACCGTGCGCCGCCGGCCCATCCGCTCCCGCAGCGCGGCGGCCCGGGCCAGCGACTCGGCCGCGGGCATCCGCGCGGGCCGGTACGGCACCGGCCGGTAGGGCTCACCGTGGGCCGGCGTCCAGTTCCTCGTTACCTGTGTCATGCACCGAGTCTCGGACTCAGCCCGGCAGCAGCAGATGCAGATCGCCGAATTCGTGCCACAGGTAGCGCCGCTCCACCGCCGCCTCGTACGCCCGCTCCAGCGCGGCCCGGTCCGCGGTCGCCGACGCCACCGCCCGAAGCATCAGCAGATGGGAGGCGGTCGGCTCGTGCAGCCCGGTGAGCAGGCCGTCCACCGCCCGCACCCCGCGCTCCGGCGTCACCACCAGGTCCGTCCACCCGGCCGCGGCCCGCACCCGCCCGTCCGCACCGGCCGCCGACTCCAGCGCCCGTACGGCCGTCGTGCCCACCGCGACGATCCGGCCCCCGGCGGCCCTCGGCGCGGCCCTGCGGCGGGCCCGTGCCGCGTTCACCAGCCACGCCGTCGCCGCCGGCACCACGAAGCGCTCCGGGTACGGCGGCTCGAAGGCCTCCGCCGACGCCACCCCCGTGTGCAGCGAGATCGGCGCGAACTGCACCCCCCGGCTCACCAGCCGCGCCACCAGCTCCGCGGTGAACGGCCGGGCCGCGCTCGGCATCTCCGCGCTCCCGGCGCCGGGGGAGTCCACCGCGAACACCGTCCGGTACGCGGCCGGCGGCTGGTCCCGGTCGGTGTAGCCGTACCGGATCGGCCGCCCGTGCCGCCGCAGCAGCTCCGGCACCCGCAGCCCGGACGGCCGCGCCCACCACAGCCGTACGCCTCCCGGGTCCACCGGCGCCTCCAGGGTCAGCCGTGCGCCGCCGGGCAGCCGCACCACCGTGCCGGCCGGACCGCCGGCCCGCGGCACGGTGCTGCCCCGGCCGCCCGGGCTGCGCAGCTCCACCGCCCAGCAGCCGGCCACCGCCGGGCCCGCCGGATGCCACCGGTCGGCCCGGGTCGAGAAGTGCACCACCACCGGCTCGCCGCGCCCCCGGCCGTTCCCGGTCCGGCCGTCCACCGCCGCCGGCAGGGTCCGTGAGGTGTTCACCACCAGTACGTCCCCGGCCCCGAGCAGCTCCGGCAGCTCCCGGAAGACGTGATGCGCGGGCTCCCGCGTCCCCCGGCTCACCAGCAGCCGTACGTCGTCCCGGCCGAGCCCCGGGCCGCGCTGCTCGGCCGGCACCCGTGCCGACAGCTCCTCCGGGACCCGCAGCGCCTGGGCGATCACCGGGAGCCCGCCCCGCCGGACGTACCGCTGCCGGCCGCGGTCAGCAGCTCCGCCGCCGTGTACCGGCCGCTGGGGGCCGCGTCGTCCAGCAGCCGCAGCAGTGCCGGTACGACCGTCTCCGGCAGCGGCCGGTCCGCGTCGTCGTCCGGTACCGCGGCCGCGTACAGATCGGTCCCCATGTCGCCCGGATCGACCCACCACACCCGCAGCCCCGGCTCCTCCACCGCGAGCACCGCCGACTGCTGGTCCAGCGCCGCCTTGGCCGCTCCGTAGCCGCCCCACGTCGGGTACGCCTCGACGGCCGCGTCCGAGCTGATGCCGAGGACCGCCCCGCCCGGACGCCTTTCCGGCCGCACATCCGAGGCGTCATAATAGGGCGAATCGGACATTTCTCTACCTTCCGGTTCCCCTATATAAGGGGCAGCACCCCTATAAGGGGAATCGGACCCATACGATTCCCAATAGGAGGACTGCCGCAAAAGCGGCAAAGCGTCCTGAACAATCCCCAGCGGTGCCACCACATTCACCTCCAGCGCCCGCCGCAGCCCCTCCAGCGGCAGGTCCGCCAGCCGCACCAGCGGCTCCGCCCCCAGCGCGCTCGCGTTGTTCACCAGCAGATCCAGCCCGCCCAGCTCCCCGGCCGCGGCCACCAGCGCCGCCCGGTGCCCGGCGTCCGCCACGTCCCCCGGCAGCGCCACCACCCGGGTCCCCGCCCCGGCCAGCGCCCGCGCCGCCTCCTCGAGCGGCCCGGCGGACCGCGCGTCCACCACCAGATCCCAGCCCCGTACGGCCAGCGCCCCGGCGAGCGCCCGGCCCAGCCCCTTCGACGCCCCCGTGATGATCGCCACCGGCATGATCACGTCCCCTTCCGCCCGGGCCGGACACCCCGGCCCGCGCCCTCACCGTAGGAACGCCGCCACCCGCCGGGCGTCGGCCGCCGGACCGGCCCCGGCCAGGGCATTCGGCCTAGGTCCGTGGTCCCGGCCGCCGGATGCCGCAGGACCGATACGGCCCGCCCGACCCGCCGGTACGGTGAAGCCATGACCAACGGACCGGGAGCCGGGATCCCCGCGGTGAGCACCGCGATCCTGGCCATGAGCAGGCATCTTGAGGTGCGCGACGTCCTCAAGACGATCGTGGCCTCGGCCCGCGAACTGCTGGACGCCGAGTACGCGGCCCTGGGGGTGCCCGACGACCACGGCGGCTTCGCCCAGTTCGTCGTCGACGGCGTCAGCGCCGAGCAGTGGAAGGCCATCGGCCCGCTGCCCCGCCAGCACGGCATCCTCGCCGCGATGCTGCACAACGCCACCCCCGAACGGCTCGCCGACGTCCGCCAGGACCCCCGCTTCGGCGGCTGGCCCTCGGCCCACCCGGACATGCGGGACTTCCTCGGCCTGCCGGTCGCCGACGGGGACGAGATCCTCGGCGCCCTCTTCCTGGCCAACAAGCGCTGCCCCAAGCCGGACGGCGGATGCGGCTTCACCGAGGACGACGAGCACCTCCTCGGCATACTCGCCCAGCACGCCGCCATCGCCCTGACCAACGCCCGCCTCTACGAACGCAGCCGCGAGCTGACCATCGCGGGGGAGCGGGCCCGGCTCGCCCACGAACTGCACGACGCGGTGTCCCAGAAGCTGTTCTCGCTCCGGCTCACCGCCCAGGCCGCCACCGCCCTCGTCGACCGCGACCCGGTCCGCGCCAAGGACGAACTCCACCAGGTCGCCGCGCTCGCCGCCGAGGCCGCCGACGAACTCCGCGCCGCCGTCGTGGAGTTGCGGCCCGCCGCCCTGGACGAGGACGGCCTGGTCGCCACCCTGCGCTCACAGACCCAGGTCCTCGACCGCGCCCACTCCGCCCACGTCACCTTCGCCGCCCACGGCGTCCGCGCGCTGCCCAACGCCCAGGAGGAGGCCATGCTCCGGGTCGCCCAGGAGGCACTGCACAACGCCCTGCGGCACTCCGGCGCCGAGCAGGTCGAGGTCACCCTCTCCCGCGCCGGCCAGGGCGCACTGCTGCGGATCGCCGACGACGGCTGCGGCTTCGACCCCGGCACGGTCCGCCGGGCCGGCCGCCACCTCGGCCTGGTCTCGATGCACGACCGCGCCGGCGGCGTCGGCGGAACGCTCACCGTGCAGTCGGAGCCCGGCAAGGGCACCGCTGTCGAGATGGAGGTGCCCGGTGGCTGACACCCGACCGATCCACGTCCTGCTCGTCGACGACCACCAGGTCGTCCGCCGCGGGCTGCGCACGTTCCTGGAGGTCCAGGACGACATCGAGGTGGTGGGGGAGGCCTCCGACGGGGCCGAGGGCATCGCCGCCGCCGAACAACTCCGCCCGGACGTCGTCCTGATGGACGTCAAGATGCCCGGCACGGACGGCATCGAGGCCCTCCGCAAGCTCCGCGAACTGGACAACCCCGCCCGGGTCCTGGTCGTCACCAGCTTCACCGAACAGCGCACCGTCGTCCCGGCCCTGCGCGCCGGAGCGGCCGGCTACGTCTACAAGGACATCGACCCCGAGGCGCTCGCCGCCGCCATCCGCTCCGTGCACGCCGGCCACATCCTGCTGCAGCCCGAGGTGGCCGGCGCGCTGCTCTCCCAGGAGGACGGCAACGGCGGCCAGGGACGCGGGACCTCGCTCACCGACCGCGAGAGCGAGGTCCTCGGCCTGATCGCGGACGGCCGCTCCAACCGAGAGATCGCCCGCGCCCTGGTGCTCTCCGAGAAGACCGTCAAGACCCATGTCTCCAACATCCTCATGAAGCTCGACCTCGCCGACCGGACCCAGGCGGCGCTGTGGGCCGTACGGCACGGAATCGGGGCCTGACCAGGCGCGAAGGCCGCCACGACCGGGCCGGCGGCGGCGCCGGCCCGGGGCCGGACGACCCTTCGGTACGACAATGCGTCAACCCGAACGTCGCCCGCCGGTCCGAGATTCATACTGTCGTGTAGCTGTAGCCCGTTCGGCGTATCCCTCCTCGTGCCGGGCCGTTGTCCAGAGCAGTCGTGACGGCTGGTCACGGCAACGGCAATGAGGAGCAGAGAAGTGAAGAACATCAAGCGGGTAGCGGCCGTCACGATGATGGCGAGCGGTCTCGCCCTCGCGGGCGCCGGCATCGCCTCCGCCCACACCCCGCAGGCGCAGGGCGCCGCGGTGCAGTCCGCGGGCATCGGCTCGGGCAACCTCGTTCAGGCCCCGGTGAAGGTCCCGGTGAACGTCTGCGGCAACACCATCTCGGTCGTCGGCCTGCTCAACCCCAACTTCGGCAACCCCTGCGTCAACTTCTGAGCGCAGCAGGGCCCTTGCGCGCGGCCCGTGTGACGATCCCGTCCGCGCGGGCCCGCACCGGACCGGCCCCCTCACCGCCGTGAGCGCGCGGCCGGTCCCCCCTCCCCACCCCGTCAGCCCCATCAGTGCTGTGCACCGGCTCTGTGCCCCCCTCACCGGAGGATTTCCCCGTATGAACACCGTCAAGAAGGCCGCCCTCGTCCTCGCCACCACCGCCCTCGGCCTCGGCGCCGCCGCCGGTTCCGCGTTCGCGCACGGCGGCGCGGACGCCAACGGCGAGGCCAAGAACTCCCCGGGCATCGTCTCCGGCAACCTCGTCCAGGCCCCGGTGCACATCCCCGTGAACGCCTGCGGCAACACCGTCTCCGTCGTCGGCATCCTCAACCCGACCTTCGGGAACGTCTGCGAGAACGTCTGACCGCCGCCGCGCCGGCCCCGTCGGCCGCGCGGAAGCCGTCACCACCCCTCTGTTTCTTTTCTCCTTCCGACCACTTCGCGCCACGCAAGGACCACATTTCATGAACACCGCCAAGAAGGCCGCCCTCGTCGTCGCCGGTACCGCCCTCGGTCTGGGTGCGGCCGCCGGTTCCGCCTTCGCCACCGACTGCCCGCAGGCCGCCGGCGCCACCACCACCTCTCCCGGCGTCCTCTCCGGCAACCTCGTCCAGGCGCCCGTGACCGTGCCGGTGAACGTCACCGGCAACAGCGTCAACGTCGTCGGTGTGCTCAACCCCGCCTTCGGCAACCGCAGCACCAACTTCTGAGCCGCCCCAAGCCGCAACCGTCATTGCGGTCCCGTGCCACCACGCAAGGAACTCACCTCACCATGAACACCGCCAAGAAGGCCGCCCTCGTCCTCGCGGCCACCGGCTTCGCCCTGACCGCCGCGGCCGGCTCCGCCTTCGCCACCAGCGGCGCCCAGGCCGACGGCAAGGCGACGATCTCCCCGGGCATCGGCTCGGGCAACCTCGTCCAGGTGCCCGTGCACGTCCCGGTGAACGCCACCGGCAACAGCGTCAACGTCATCGGCGTGCTCAACCCCACGTTCGACAACGAGAGCTCGAACAGCTGAGGTTGTCCGATCTGGGGTGAACAGCCCACCCTGCCCAGGGCTGTTCGGCCCATCTCGGCAACGGCCCCGTCGTCGACCACACAATGGTCCGGCGGGGCCCGCCCCTTTCCACCCCCTCGTCAGCCGCCGCGCCGCTCCCGCTCCTCCACGGCGGAGTTGTACGCCGCGACCTGCGCCCGGCGGGCCGTCCGCTCCACCGGACGCAGCGCCTCCGCGCGCGCCGCCATCTCCGACGCGCTCACCGCCGCGCCGTGCTCCGCGCCGTCCCCGCCGGCCTCGCGCGCGATGTCGATCAGCGCCCCGACCCGCTGCGCCAGCTCCAACACGCGCACCGCCCGTGGCGGATACCCCGGGGCGAGCACCTGACGGCCGGCCTCCGCCCGCGCCCGGTAGGCCGCCAGCGCCGCCTGCGCCACCGGACCCGCCCCGGCCACGTCCAGCTTCGAGAGCACCTCGGTCGCCTCCCGCAGCGCCTCCGCCAGCTCCCGCTCCGCCTCGCCCAGCGACGGCACGTCCGCCGGCGGTGCCTCCCGCACCGGCAGGCACCGCCAGACCACCTCGACGTGCACATCGGGCGCCGCCCCGCCCTCCGGCCCGGCCTCGTACGTCTCCGGGACCAGGCCCAGCCCGGCGCCGGTGACGATCACCGCCTCCTCGGCCTCCAGCGCGCGGGCGTTGAATTCCGGCGGCCCGCACAGCCCCAGCGGATGGCCGGGCACCGGCAGCGCCACCCGCAGCCCGACCGCGCCGAGCGCCCGCAGCCGCCCCAGCGCGAGCGTCAGCCCGACCGGCGTCTCCTCCCCGGGCAGACCGGCCACGCGGTGCACCGCGTCGTCCTCCGCGATACGGTGCACCGCTTCATCAGGTGAGACAAGCCCGGCCAAAAGGGCATTTCCCCATGCCGCCAGCCGGCCTGAACGAGGTTCCTTGAGCATGGCCCCCAGCCTAGGGAACGGCACTGACAACGAGTGGCGTAGGTTTGCAGGGGGGCTGCGCCTACAGGTGCACGCGACGACCGAGATGCAATGGGAGACAACGCGCTCATGAGCGATGTGCTGGAGCTGGTGGACGTATCCGTGGTCCGCGAAGGACGGGCTCTGGTGGACCAGGTCTCCTGGTCGGTCAAGGAGGGGGAGCGCTGGGTGATCCTCGGCCCCAACGGCGCCGGCAAGACCACCCTGCTGAACGTCGCCTCCAGCTACCTCTTCCCGACCCAGGGCACCGCCTCCATCCTCGGCGAGCAGCTCGGCAAGGTCGACGTCTTCGACCTCCGGCCGCGCATCGGCATCGCCGGCATCGCGCTCGCCGACAAGCTGCCGCGCAGCCAGACCGTGCTGCAGACCGTACTGACCGCGGCGTACGGCATGACGGCCCACTGGCAGGAGGACTACGAGGACGTCGACGAGCAGCGCGCCCGCGCGTTCCTCGACCGCCTCGGGATGAACGACTACCTCGACCGGAAGTTCGGCACCCTCTCCGAGGGCGAGCGCAAGCGCACCCTGATCGCCCGGGCGATGATGACCGACCCCGAGCTGCTGCTGCTCGACGAGCCGGCCGCCGGCCTCGACCTCGGCGGCCGCGAGGACCTGGTCCGCCGCCTCGGCCGCCTCGCCCGCGACCCGTACGCGCCGTCGATGCTGATGGTCACCCACCACGTCGAGGAGATCGCCCCCGGCTTCACCCACGTCCTGATGATCCGTCAGGGCAAGGTGCTGGCCGCCGGCCCGCTCGAGCTGGAGCTCACCTCCCGGAACCTCTCCCACTGCTTCGGCGTGCCCCTGGTCGTCGAGCGGGTCGGCGACCGCTTCACCGCCCAGGGCCTGCCGCTGGCCTGAATGCCCGTCCGCCCGGCCACCGCTGACCGATCGCGCCCTGTCCCCGGGCCGCCGTACGGATCTACCATGAGCCCGTGGATCCATGGGTGTGGTGGCTGATCGCCGCCGTAGGACTGGGTATTCCGCTCGTCGTGACCGCGATGCCCGAATTCGGGATGCTCGCGGTCGGTGCCGCTGCCGGTGCCGTCACCGCAGGGCTCGGTGGCGGCACGGTCGCGCAGTTCCTCGTGTTCGCCGCCGTCTCCGTCGCGCTGGTCGCCGTCGTACGCCCCCTCGCCAACCGCAGCCGCGGCCAGGGCCCCCAGCACCTGTCCGGGATCGACGCCCTCAGGGGGAAGAGCGCCACGGTCCTGGAGCGGGTCGACGGCGGTGACGGCGGCCGCATCAAGCTCGCCGGCGAGATCTGGTCCGCCCGCGCCCTCGACGGCGACCGGGTGTACGAGCCGGGCCAGCAGGTCGACGTCGTCGAGATCGACGGCGCCACCGCCGTCGTCATCTGACCCGAACACGCTGCGCGACGAACCACGTCTCTGAAAGACTGATCAACGGCAAGCCGGTCACCGGCCGGCACGGACCAGCAACGAAGGGCACGGGAGCCGCTGTGGGATCCGCCATCATCATCGTCCTGATCATCCTGGTGGTGCTCGTGTTCATCGCACTCATCAAGACGATCCAGGTCATCCCCCAGGCCAGCGCCGCCATCGTCGAACGCTTCGGCCGCTACACCCGCACCCTCAACGCCGGCCTGAACATCGTCGTCCCGTTCATCGACTCGATCCGCAACCGCATCGACCTCCGCGAGCAGGTCGTGCCGTTCCCGCCGCAGCCGGTGATCACCCAGGACAACCTCGTCGTGAACATCGACACCGTCATCTACTACCAGGTGACGGACGCCCGCGCGGCCACCTACGAGGTCGCCAGCTACATCCAGGCCATCGAGCAGCTCACCGTCACCACCCTGCGCAACATCATCGGCGGCATGGACCTGGAACGGACCCTGACCTCCCGCGAGGAGATCAACGCGGCCCTGCGCGGCGTCCTCGACGAGGCCACCGGCAAGTGGGGCATCCGCGTCAACCGCGTCGAGCTGAAGGCCATCGAGCCGCCGACCTCCATCCAGGACTCGATGGAGAAGCAGATGCGCGCCGACCGTGACAAGCGCGCCGCGATCCTCCAGGCCGAGGGTGTCCGGCAGTCCCAGATCCTCACCGCCGAGGGTGAGAAGCAGTCCTCGATCCTGCGCGCCGAAGGTGAGGCCAAGGCCGCCGCGCTCCGCGCCGAGGGCGAGGCCCAGGCCATCCGGGTGGTCTTCGAGTCCATCCACGCCGGCGACCCGGACCAGAAGCTGCTCTCGTACCAGTACCTCCAGATGCTCCCGAAGATCGCCGAGGGCGACGCCAACAAGCTCTGGATCGTGCCCAGCGAGATCGGCGACGCCCTCAAGGGCCTCGGCGGCGCCATCGGCAACTTCGCCCCGCCGACCGGCGGCGGCTCCATCCCCAAGCCCAGCACCCCGAAGCACGAGACGCCCCCGCTCGACGACTGAGCCCGCCTCCGCCGCCGCCCGCACCCCTGGTGCATGATCGGGCAGGACCACACCGAGCATGCACGGGGGGAGCCAGCATGACCTTCTGGGAAGCCGCCGCCGTCCTCGCCGCCGGAGTCGGCGCCGGCACGATCAACACCATCGTCGGGTCCGGGACCCTGATCACCTTCCCGGTGCTGCTCGCCCTCGGGCTGCCGCCCGTCACGGCCAACGTCTCCAACACCCTGGGCCTGGTGCCCGGCTCGCTCAGCGGCGCCTTCGGCTACCGCCGCGAACTCGCCGGCCAGCGCCAACGCCTGCTCCGCTTCGGGCTCGCCGCCCTCCTCGGCGGCCTCGGTGGCGCGATCCTGCTGCTGGCGCTGCCCCCGGAGGCGTTCGCCATGGTCGTTCCCGCGCTGATCGCGGTCGCGCTCGTCCTCGTCGTCGCCCAGCCCTGGCTCTCGGCCCGCCTCCGCGCCCGCCGTGCGCGCAACGGCACCACCGCCCACCCCGACGGCGGCCCGGTCCTGCTCCTCGGACTGCTGCTCGCCAGCGTCTACGGCGGCTACTTCGGCGCGGCCCAGGGCGTGCTCTACATGTCCCTCATGGGCCTGCTGCTCGACGAGGACCTCCAGCGCCTCAACGCCCTCAAGAACGTCCTCGTCGGCGGCGTCAACGGCGTCGCGGCGGTCTTCTTCCTCTTCGTCGCCCGCTTCGACTGGACCGCGGTCGCCCTGATCGCCGTCGGCTCCACCCTCGGCGGCCTGCTCGGCGCCAAGATCGGCCGCCGGCTGCCGCCGACCGCCCTGCGCGCCGTCATCGTCCTGGTCGGCCTGGCGGCCATCGCCCATCTCCTGCTCAGATAGCGGGAGTTGGGCGACGGCCGACAGCCGAACGGCGCTACGCCGGCAGCGCCAGCCACTCCGGCAGACCGTCCCGCACCGACACCCCCAGCGTCGACAGCAGCGCATCCGCCGGCGTCGGCTCGAACGGCCGCCGCAGCAGCTGCATTCCGGCCTGCTCGGGCGTACGGTCCGCTTTGCGGTGATTGTCCTCCGCGCACGAGGCGACGGTATTCAGCCAGGTGTCCCCACCACCGTGCGACCGCGGCACGACGTGGTCCACGGTCGTCGCCCGCCGCCCGCAGTACGCGCACCGGTGCTGGTCACGCACCAGCACCCCGCGCCGCGACCACGGCGCCCGTCTTCGGAACGGCACCCGTACGTATCTGCTCAGCCTGATCACCTGCGGCACCGGTACGTCCACCGAGGCGGCCCGCACGCGCATCCCGGGGTGGGCGTGCTCGATGACCGCCTTGTCCTGCATGACCAGCACCACCGCACGCCGCAGCGACACCGTCGCCAGCGGCTCGAAGCTCGCATTCAGCACCAGCGTCTCGCGCATCCCGTCCACCTCCCGGACCCGCTCCGCCCCCGCGGCGAAGTTGCTCCACTGTGCAGCGGCAGGTATTCCCCGAACAACGCAATTTCCGCATGCCACAAGGGAAATGGCGGACGAGCACGAGATGAAGACCGGGTGATCCGGCGACGGTGCACACCTGAGGACCGCACGGGTCGCGACCGGCCGAAAAGAGTGCGCTCCGGGTCCCGCCCCCGTGAAACACGCGGGACCCGGAGCGAACGGCAGCCGGCGCGGACGCCCGGCACGAGGCCGGGCTCCGGCAAGCGGCCGGCGACACACCTGCGCCCCGCCGCTCCCGCCACTGCGGTACCGACTGCCCGACGCCCTGATGAGGGGCGGCGGCACAGGTACCACTCTGCGTGCCGGAAGCGCCGGGGCGCAACGGAATTACGGCGCTCAGCCCTGCGCCGGCACCTCGTACTCGCCGATCAGCTGGGCCCGCCCGATCGCGTGGAACCGCAGGTTGAAGCCCACCACCGCGGGCGAGGCGTCCGCATCGGGCCCGAGCTTCTCCTGGTCCACCGCGTAGACCGTGAACACGTAACGGTGCGGGCCGTCCCCGGGCGGCGGCGCCGCCCCGCCGAAGTCCCGCGTCCCGTAGTCGTTACGCGCGTGCACGACGCCCTCGGGCAGCCCCTTCATGTCCCCCGAGCCGGCACCGGACGGCAGCTCCGTCACCGACGCCGGGATGTCGAACAGCACCCAGTGCCAGAAACCGCTGCCCGTCGGCGCGTCCGGGTCGTAGCAGGTGACGGCGTAGCTCTTGGTCCCCGAGGGTGCCCCTTCCCACCGCAGGTGCGGCGAGCGGTTCCCGCCCGAGTGGACCTGCTCCGGCCGCAGCGTCCCGCCCGGCTCCACCTCGTCGCTCACCACGGTGAACTCCGGTACCGGCGGATGGAAATCGTGCGGAAGCGGCCGCCGCTTCAGCTCGGACACATGAACCTCCTGGTCGCTCGCTGACACTCTGTCGGGCCAGGTTAGAGCCAGTTCCGCTTACCGCCGACCTCCGCCAGCCACTGGTGGAGATAAGCCGCCCAGTCGGTCCCCTCGAAGTCGTGCAGCCCCACGGTGAACGACCGGTAGGTGTCCGACCCCTCGGAGAACAGCCCCGGCTTCTTGTCCATCTCCAGCACGACGTCCATCTCCCGGTCGTCCGCCACGAAGGACAGCTCGACCTGGTTCAGCCCGCGGTACTGCTGCGGCGCGTAGAACTCGATCTCCTGGTAGAAGGGCAGCTGCTGCCGCGTGCCCCGGATGTGCCCCTGCTCGAGATCCGCCGCCTTGAAACGGAACCCCAGCCGCCCGAACGCGTCCAGGATCGCCTGCTGCGCCGGCACCGGATGCACGTTGACCGGGTCCAGATCACCGGAGTCCACCGCCCGCGCGATCGCCAGCTCCGTCGTCACCCCGACGCTCATCCCGCGCAGATGCGTGCCCAGGAACGTGGTGATCGGCGTCTCCCACGGGATCTCCAGCCCGAACGGCACGGTGTGCGCCGCCCCCGCCTGCACCTCGAAGGCCCCGCCCAGCTGCACCTTCGTGAACTGGATGTCCCTCTTGTACTCCTCGTCGCCGCTCTCGACCTCGACCCGCGCCTGCAGACCGACCGACAGCCCCTGGATCTCCTGGGCCACCGACCCGCCCTGGATCCGCACCTCGCCCTGCACCACACCGCCCGGGACGACGTTCTCCTCGAAGAGCACCGTCTCCACCGACGCACCCCCGGCCCCCAGGCTCGCCAGCAGCTTCTTGAATCCCATGCTCGTCCTCCCCAGGCACAGCGCCTGTGCTCCATTACGACCTGCGGGTCGCTACCTACGAACGCGAACCGGCACGGGCCGGTTCCACGGCCCACACCTTCCCAACCCCGCCGCCCACCTGGCCAGCCGGCACCCCTGACGGTTCCACTACGCTCGATCCGCATGACCGACGTACCGGAACGAATGCCGCTCAACCGCGACTTCTTCGACCGCCCCGTCGTGGAGGTGGCCCCCGACCTGCTGGGCCGCACCCTCCTGCGCCACACCCCCGACGGCCCGATCGAGCTCCGGCTGACCGAGGTGGAGGCGTACGACGGCGAGGGCGACCCGGGCTCCCACGCCTACCGCGGCCGCACCGAACGCAACGCCGCGATGTTCGGCCCGCCCGGCCATGCGTACGTCTACTTCATCTACGGCATGTGGTTCAGCCTCAACGCGGTCTGCGGCCCCGAGGGCCGGGCGAGCGGTGTCCTGCTGCGCGCCGGCGAGATCCTCAGCGGCGCGCACCTGGCCGCCGCCCGCCGCCCCAAGGCGCGCAGCGCGCACGAGCTGGCCAAGGGCCCGGCCCGCCTGGCCACCGCCCTCGACATCGACCGCACCCTCGACGGCACCGACCTCTGCCGCGGCGGCGACGCCCCCTTGTCCCTGCTCCACGGCACCCCGCCCACCCCCGACCGGGTGCGCAACGGCCCCCGCACCGGTGTGGGCGGAGACGGCGCCCACCACCCCTGGCGCTACTGGATCGACGGCGACCCGACGGTCAGTCCCTACCGCCGTCACGTGCCCCGCCGCCGCGCCACCTCGGCTACTTGACTCTGCTTGCCTCACCGCCTAACGTAGCCCGAGCCGCTGGAGACGGACAGCGCTTTCTGCGCCCTCCGCCAGGCGGCACAAACCAACTACTTCCGCACGATTCCCTGACGGGATCGACTTTCGCGTTGCCGAAAATCGATCCGGGCGACTCGATTATGAGTCGCCAAGGAAATTCGCTAAAGTGGTGACACGCCGAGGGGCCGCCGCAAAGGCACTCCGAAGCACTCCGATGAAATCGGAAGCCGGAGTCGAAAGAAACCGGATCTGATAAAGTCGGAACCGCGAAGAAGCCGAAAGGCCGAAACGCACCGGCGAAAATCAGGACCGCGAGGATCTGATAGAGTCGGAAACGCAAGACCGAAGGGAAGCGCCCGGAGAGCCTGGTGAAACAGGCACAAAGGAAGCGTCCGTTCCTTGAGAACTCAACAGCGTGCCAAAAGTCAACGCCAGATATGTTGATACCCCGTCTACCGGACCGGATGGTCTGGTGACGAGGTTCCTTTGAAGAAAACACAGCGAGGACGCTGTGAACCGAGGGATTATTCCTCCCTCTGGTTCCGCTCAACGCGAGTGTCGCCGGGAGTACCCGGAAGCATTCACGGAGAGTTTGATCCTGGCTCAGGACGAACGCTGGCGGCGTGCTTAACACATGCAAGTCGAACGATGAACCTCCTTCGGGAGGGGATTAGTGGCGAACGGGTGAGTAACACGTGGGCAATCTGCCCTTCACTCTGGGACAAGCCCTGGAAACGGGGTCTAATACCGGATACGACACGGGGTCGCATGACCTCCGTGTGGAAAGCTCCGGCGGTGAAGGATGAGCCCGCGGCCTATCAGCTTGTTGGTGGGGTGATGGCCTACCAAGGCGACGACGGGTAGCCGGCCTGAGAGGGCGACCGGCCACACTGGGACTGAGACACGGCCCAGACTCCTACGGGAGGCAGCAGTGGGGAATATTGCACAATGGGCGAAAGCCTGATGCAGCGACGCCGCGTGAGGGATGACGGCCTTCGGGTTGTAAACCTCTTTCAGCAGGGAAGAAGCGAAAGTGACGGTACCTGCAGAAGAAGCGCCGGCTAACTACGTGCCAGCAGCCGCGGTAATACGTAGGGCGCAAGCGTTGTCCGGAATTATTGGGCGTAAAGAGCTCGTAGGCGGCTTGTCGCGTCGGATGTGAAAGCCCGGGGCTTAACCCCGGGTCTGCATTCGATACGGGCAGGCTAGAGTTCGGTAGGGGAGATCGGAATTCCTGGTGTAGCGGTGAAATGCGCAGATATCAGGAGGAACACCGGTGGCGAAGGCGGATCTCTGGGCCGATACTGACGCTGAGGAGCGAAAGCGTGGGGAGCGAACAGGATTAGATACCCTGGTAGTCCACGCCGTAAACGTTGGGAACTAGGTGTGGGCGACATTCCACGTCGTCCGTGCCGCAGCTAACGCATTAAGTTCCCCGCCTGGGGAGTACGGCCGCAAGGCTAAAACTCAAAGGAATTGACGGGGGCCCGCACAAGCAGCGGAGCATGTGGCTTAATTCGACGCAACGCGAAGAACCTTACCAAGGCTTGACATACACCGGAAAACCCTGGAGACAGGGTCCCCCTTGTGGTCGGTGTACAGGTGGTGCATGGCTGTCGTCAGCTCGTGTCGTGAGATGTTGGGTTAAGTCCCGCAACGAGCGCAACCCTTGTTCTGTGTTGCCAGCATGCCCTTCGGGGTGATGGGGACTCACAGGAGACTGCCGGGGTCAACTCGGAGGAAGGTGGGGACGACGTCAAGTCATCATGCCCCTTATGTCTTGGGCTGCACACGTGCTACAATGGCCGGTACAATGAGCTGCGATACCGCGAGGTGGAGCGAATCTCAAAAAGCCGGTCTCAGTTCGGATTGGGGTCTGCAACTCGACCCCATGAAGTCGGAGTTGCTAGTAATCGCAGATCAGCATTGCTGCGGTGAATACGTTCCCGGGCCTTGTACACACCGCCCGTCACGTCACGAAAGTCGGTAACACCCGAAGCCGGTGGCCCAACCCCTTGTGGGAGGGAATCGTCGAAGGTGGGACTGGCGATTGGGACGAAGTCGTAACAAGGTAGCCGTACCGGAAGGTGCGGCTGGATCACCTCCTTTCTAAGGAGCATCTAGGCAGCTGCAAGGTTGTCCAGAGCCATAACGCAGGCGAGTGTCCTGCGGTGGTTAGCTCATGGGTGGAACGTTGACTACTCGGCACGGTCGGTTGGGATCATTAGTACTGCTTCGGCGTGGAACGTGAGTCTTCAACTGGTCGGGTCGGGCACGCTGTTGGGTATCTGAGGGTGCGAGCGTTGCTCGCCCTTCGCGATGCCGGCCCCAGTGAACTCAGCCTTCGGGTTGGGGTGGTGGGTGGCTGGTCGTTGCTTGAGAACTGCACAGTGGACGCGAGCATCTGTGGCCAAGTTTTTAAGGGCGCACGGTGGATGCCTTGGCACCAGGAACCGATGAAGGACGTGGGAGGCCGCGATAGGCCCCGGGGAGCTGTCAACCGAGCTTTGATCCGGGGGTGTCCGAATGGGGAAACCCGGCAGTCGTCATGGGCTGTCACCCGCTGCTGAACACATAGGCAGTGTGGAGGGAACGCGGGGAAGTGAAACATCTCAGTACCCGCAGGAAGAGAAAACAACCGTGATTCCGGGAGTAGTGGCGAGCGAAACTGGATGAGGCCAAACCAGTCACGTGTGATACCCGGCAGGGGTTGCGTGGTTGGGGTTGTGGGATCTCTTTTCTACAGTCTGCCGGCTGTGGGACGAGTCAGAAACCGTTGATGTAGGCGAAGGACATGCGAAAGGTCCGGCGTAGAGGGTAAGACCCCCGTAGCTGAAACGTCAGCGGCTCGTTTAAGAGACACCCAAGTAGCACGGGGCCCGAGAAATCCCGTGTGAATCTGGCGGGACCACCCGTTAAGCCTAAATATTCCCTGGTGACCGATAGCGGATAGTACCGTGAGGGAATGGTGAAAAGTACCGCGGGAGCGGAGTGAAATAGTACCTGAAACCGTGTGCCTACAAGCCGTGGGAGCGTCGCCATGCAGCTTGCTGCATGGTCGTGACTGCGTGCCTTTTGAAGAATGAGCCTGCGAGTTTGCGGTATGTTGCGAGGTTAACCCGTGTGGGGAAGCCGTAGCGAAAGCGAGTCCGAATAGGGCGTTGAGTAGCGTGCCCAAGACCCGAAGCGGAGTGATCTAGCCATGGGCAGGTTGAAGCGGAGGTAAGACTTCGTGGAGGACCGAACCCACCAGGGTTGAAAACCTGGGGGATGACCTGTGGTTAGGGGTGAAAGGCCAATCAAACTCCGTGATAGCTGGTTCTCCCCGAAATGCATTTAGGTGCAGCGTCGTGTGTTTCTTGCCGGAGGTAGAGCACTGGATAGGCGATGGGCCCTACCGGGTTACTGACCTTAGCCAAACTCCGAATGCCGGTAAGTGAGAGCGCGGCAGTGAGACTGTGGGGGATAAGCTCCATGGTCGAGAGGGAAACAGCCCAGAGCATCGACTAAGGCCCCTAAGCGTGTGCTAAGTGGGAAAGGATGTGGAGTCGCAGAGACAACCAGGAGGTTGGCTTAGAAGCAGCCACCCTTGAAAGAGTGCGTAATAGCTCACTGGTCAAGTGATTCCGCGCCGACAATGTAGCGGGGCTCAAGCACACCGCCGAAGTCATGTCATTGCAGCATTAGGACCAACGTCTGCTGTGATGGGTAGGGGAGCGTCGTGTGCCGGGTGAAGCAGCCGTGGAAACGAGTTGTGGACGGTTCACGAGTGAGAATGCAGGCATGAGTAGCGATACACACGTGGGAAACGTGTGCGCCGATTGACTAAGGGTTCCTGGGTCAAGCTGATCTGCCCAGGGTAAGTCGGGACCTAAGGCGAGGCCGACAGGCGTAGTCGATGGACAACCGGTTGATATTCCGGTACCCGCTTTGAAGCGCCAAACATTGAATCAGGCGATGCTAAGTCCGTGAAGCCGCCCTGAGCTCTTCGGAGCGTAGGGGAGTGGTGGAGCCGACGAACCAGACTTGTAGTAGGTGAGTGATGGGGTGACGCAGGAAGGTAGTCCAGCCCGGGCGGTGGTTGTCCCGGGGTAAGGGTGTAGGCCGTGTGGTAGGCAAATCCGTCACACGTTAAGGCTGAGACCTGATGCCGAGCCGATTGTGGTGAAGTGGATGATCCTATGCTGTCGAGAAAAGCCTCTAGCGAGTTTCATGGCGGCCCGTACCCTAAACCGACTCAGGTGGTCAGGTAGAGAATACCGAGGCGTTCGGGTGAACTATGGTTAAGGAACTCGGCAAAATGCCCCCGTAACTTCGGGAGAAGGGGGGCCATTGCTGGTGATGGAATTTTCTTCCTGAGCTGGTGGTGGCCGCAGAGACCAGCGAGAAGCGACTGTTTACTAAAAACACAGGTCCGTGCGAAGCCGTAAGGCGATGTATACGGACTGACGCCTGCCCGGTGCTGGAACGTTAAGGGGACCGGTTAGTCATGATTCGTCATGGCGAAGCTGAGAACTTAAGCGCCAGTAAACGGCGGTGGTAACTATAACCATCCTAAGGTAGCGAAATTCCTTGTCGGGTAAGTTCCGACCTGCACGAATGGCGTAACGACTTCTCGACTGTCTCAACCATAGGCCCGGTGAAATTGCATTACGAGTAAAGATGCTCGTTTCGCGCAGCAGGACGGAAAGACCCCGGGACCTTTACTATAGCTTGATATTGGTGTTCGGTTCGGCTTGTGTAGGATAGGTGGGAGACTGTGAAGCATCAACGCCAGTTGGTGTGGAGTCATTGTTGAAATACCACTCTGGTCGTGCTGGATGTCTAACCTGGGTCCGTGATCCGGATCAGGGACAGTGTCTGGTGGGTAGTTTAACTGGGGCGGTTGCCTCCTAAAGGGTAACGGAGGCGCCCAAAGGTTCCCTCAGCCTGGTTGGCAATCAGGTGTTGAGTGTAAGTGCACAAGGGAGCTTGACTGTGAGACTGACGGGTCGAGCAGGTACGAAAGTAGGGACTAGTGATCCGGCGGTGGCTTGTGGAAGCGCCGTCGCTCAACGGATAAAAGGTACCCCGGGGATAACAGGCTGATCTTCCCCAAGAGTCCATATCGACGGGATGGTTTGGCACCTCGATGTCGGCTCGTCGCATCCTGGGGCTGGAGTCGGTCCCAAGGGTTGGGCTGTTCGCCCATTAAAGCGGTACGCGAGCTGGGTTTAGAACGTCGTGAGACAGTTCGGTCCCTATCCGCTGTGCGCGTAGGAGTCTTGAGAAGGGCTGTCCCTAGTACGAGAGGACCGGGACGGACGAACCTCTGGTGTGCCAGTTGTTCTGCCAAGGGCATGGCTGGTTGGCTACGTTCGGAAAGGATAACCGCTGAAAGCATCTAAGCGGGAAGCCTGCTTCGAGATGAGGGCTCCCTCCCACTTGATGGGGTAAGGCTCCCAGTAGACGACTGGGTTGATAGGCCAGATATGGAAGCGCCGTAAGGTGTGGAGTTGACTGGTACTAATAGGCCGAGGGCTTGTCCTCAGTTGCTCGCGTCCACTGTGTGGTTCCCGGGTTGCGAACAGTCGCACCGGTTGAACCAAGTTTCACTTTAATTAACTGAAGAGTGTGCTTGTTCGCTCGAACCCGATAGGGTTTCGGTGGTCATAGCGTTAGGGAAACGCCCGGTTACATTCCGAACCCGGAAGCTAAGCCTTTCAGCGCCGATGGTACTGCAGGGGGGACCCTGTGGGAGAGTAGGACGCCGCCGAACAATCTTTCAAGGACCCTTGGTCCCAGCGTGCATGCTGGGACCAAGGGTCCTTTTGTTTTTCCGAAGCGCGCCGAAGTGGTCGGTGCGTGAGAATGAATGCAGTACCGAAGACAGGAGTCACGTCGATGTCCACCAACTCTTCCGACGATCGTTCGGAGCGCCGTCCGCAGCGGCGTGACGACGGTGACCGCGGTGGTTTCCGGCGTGACGACCGGGGGCCGCGGCGCGACAGCCGCGACGCCCGCGACAGCCGGGACAGCCGGGACAGCCGGGACAGCCGCGGTGGTGACCGCGGCGAGCGCGGTGGGTTCCGGCGGGACGAGCGGGGCGGTGGCCGCGGCGGGTTCCGGCGCGATGACCGTCCCTCTGGTGGCGACCGCGGCGGGTTCCGGCGCGATGAGCGTCCGTCCGGTGGCGACCGTGGGGGCTTCCGGCGGGATGACCGTCCCTCTGGTGGCGACCGCGGCGGGTTCCGTCGGGATGACCGTCCGTCCGGTGGCGACCGTGGGGGCTTCCGGCGGGACGAGCGTGGGCACGGCGGCGAGCGTGGGCACGGCGGTGACCGTGGCGGGTTCCGGCGCGATGAGCGGTCGGGTGGCGGCGAGCGCGGTGGGTTCCGCCGGGACGACCGTGGGGGTTTCCGCAGGGACGAGCGGCGGGACGACCGTCGGGACGACCGGTTCTCGCGGGACCGGGACGAGCGGTTCTCCCGGGGCGACCTGGGTGGCGACCGTGACCGCGGTGGCTTCCGGCGCGATGAGCGGTCGGGTGGCGGCGAGCGTGGCGGGTTCCGGCGGGATGAGCGTCCGTCCGGTGGTGACCGCGGCGGGTTCCGGCGCGATGACCGTCCGTCCGGTGGCGACCGTGGGGGCTTCCGGCGGGATGACCGTCCCTCCGGTGGTGACCGTGGCGGGTTCCGGCGCGATGACCGTCCCTCCGGTGGTGACCGTGGGGGCTTCCGGCGCGATGACCGTCCCTCCGGTGGTGACCGTGGGGGCTTCCGTCGGGATGAGCGTCCGTCCGGTGGTGACCGTGGGGGCTTCCGTCGGGACGAGCGGCGGGATGACCAGCGGCGTGACGACCGTGGCGGGTTCCGGCGGGACGAGCGTGGGCACGGCGGCGAGCGCGGTGGGTTCCGGCGTGATGAGCGGCGGGATGACCGCGGTGGGTTCCGGCGGGATGACCGGGGGCCGCGGCGGGACGACCGTGGTGGGTTCCGGCGGGACGACGAGCGCGGTGGGCGCCGGCCGTACGGCGGCGGGCGCGGCCGGGACGACCGTCGGGACGAGCGGCGGGACCGGGACCGGGAGCCGATCAAGCGGCTGCCGATTCCGGACGACGTCACCGGTGAGGAGATCGACAAGGACGTCCGGCAGGAGCTGATGAGCCTGCCGAAGACGCTGGCCGGGGACGTCGCCAGGAACCTGGTGATGGTCGCGCGGCTGCTGGACGAGGACCCGGAGCAGGCGTACGGGTACTCGCGGGTGGCGCTGCGGCTGGCGTCGCGGGTCGCGGCGGTGCGGGAGGCCGCGGGCTTCGCGGCATACGCGGTCGGCAAGTACAGCGAGGCGCTGGCGGAGTTCCGGGCGGCGCGGCGGATGACCGGCAGCGTGGAGCTGTGGCCGGTGATGGCGGACTGCGAGCGCGGGCTGGGCCGGCCGGAGAAGGCGCTGGCGATGGCCGGCGAGCCCGAGGTGCAGAAGCTGGACCGGGCCGGGCAGGTCGAGATGCGGCTGGTCGCGGCGGGTGCCCGCCGGGACATGGGGCAGGCGGACGCGGCGGTGGTGACGCTGCAGAGTCCGGAGCTGGCCTCGACGGCCGTGCACCCGTGGACGGCGCGGCTGCGGTACGCGTACGCCGATGCGCTGCTGGAGGTCGGGCGTGAGGGCGAGGCCCGTGACTGGTTCGCCAAGGCGCTGGAGGCCGACCAGGGCGGTACCACGGACGCCTCGGACCGGCTGGCGGAGCTGGACGGTGTGGAGTTCACCGACGTGCTGGAGGAGTCCGGCGAGACGGAGGAGAACGGCGACGCGGACGGCGGGGAGCGGCCCGAGTAGGGCTGACCGTCGCGGCCGGAAGTGACGAAGGGCGGGATCCCGGTGGGGTCCCGCCCTTCGGCGTTGTGGGGGGGGCGGGGGTCAGCGGCCCGGTGCGTGGGGGGCGATCGGGTTGCGGAGGGTGCCGATGAGCTGGAGGGCGCCGGCGGGGTCCTGGAGGTCGACCATCTGCTGGTTGTTGCGCAGCTGGAGGCGGTTGAGGCAGGAGAGCGCGAACTCGTCGGCGAACATGTCGTACTGCGCGAACCTGTCGGCCAGGTGGGGGTGGGCCGCCTGGTAGTCGGTGACGCACTCGGCGACCGTGCGCCAGAAGGTGTCCTCGTCGAGGATGCCGCGGTCGTCGAGGGTGGAGCCGAGGAACCGGAAGAAGCAGTCGAAGACGTCGGTGAAGACGGAGAGGAGCTTCTTGTCCTCGGGGACGTCGGCGCGGATGCGTTCGACGGCGGGCGGCAGGACCGCGTCGGGGTCCATGACCGCGATCTCCTCCGCGATGTCCTTGAAGATCACGCGGGCCACGGCGCCGTCCTCGATGACCAGGATGGCGTTCTCGCCGTGCGGCATGAAGACCAGGTCGTAGGCGTAGAAGGCGTGCAGGACCGGGACCAGGTAGCCGTCGAGGTAGCGGCGGAGCCAGACGGCCGGTTCCAGGCCGGACTCCTCGACGAGGGCGCCGGCGAGGGAGTCGCCGTCGCGGTCGGTGTGCAGGAGCGAGGCCATGGTGGCCAGGCGCTGGCCCGGTTCCAGGGTGGGGACCGGGCTCTCCCGCCAGAGGGCGGCCAGCATCTTCAGGTACGGGGAGCCCTTCTCGGTGGCGGCCTCGTACTGGCGGTGGTGGTAGCCGATGGCGGCGCGCTCGCGGATGATCGAGAAGCGGGCGGCGCGGAAGGTGTCGTCGGCGTCGACGAGCCGGGCCAGCCAGTCGTTGATGGCCGGGGTGGCCTCCATGTACGAGGCGGACAGGCCGCGCATGAAGCCCATGTTGAGGACCGAGAGGGCCGTTTTGACGTAGTGCCTGGCCGGGTCGGTGGTGTTGAAGAAGGTGCGGATGGACTGCTGGGCGAGGTACTCGTCGTCGCCGGGGCCCAGGCAGACCAGGTGCTGCCGGGCGACCTCGGCGGCGAAGGTGACCGACAGCTTGTTCCACCACTGCCAGGGGTGGGTGGGGAAGAAGTAGTAGTCGTCGGGGTCGAGGCCGAGGCCGGTGAGGGTGGTGGTGAAGCGGGTGCGGGTCTCCTCGGGGAGTTCGGCGCGGATCAGGGTGTCGTAGTCGAGGCCGGCGCCGGCGGTGAAGGTGGCGTGGTCGCGGCGGGCGGCGAGCCAGATCAGCGTCAGCGGGCTGGCGGCCTCGGGGGCGTAGGCGTGGTACTCGTGGATGCCGAAGCCGAGGCGGCCGTTGTTGGCGACGAAGCAGGGGTGGCCCTCGGTCATGCCGGTCTCGATGGCCTGGAAGCCGGACTTGGCGAGTTCGGCGGCCGAGGGCTGGTCGAGGCCGAGTTTGTAGGCGGTGCCGGAGAGGGTGGAGCTGATCTCCTCCAGGTAGACCGGCAGGATCTCCTGGCCGAGGCCCAGGGAGGCGCGGAGCTCGATGAAGAACTCCAGGGCGTCCAGGGGGAGTTCGTCCGATCCGCGGTGGCGGGTGATGCTGTCGGCGTCGACCTGCCAGTGGTCGAGGGCGGCTCTGCGGGCGGCGAAGCGGTATTCGGTGCCGCCGTCGTCGCTGCGTACGGCGTAGTGGCCGTCCTGCGGCAGGCGCTTGGGGGTGAGCAGGCGCTCGTGGGCGAACTCGGCCAGGCCCTTGCGGATCAGCAGGCGGTTGGCGCGGGCCCACAGGGCGGGGGTGAGGTGGGCGACGGCGTCCTGGGCGGTGGGCATCAGTGGTCTCCTCGGGCGGCCAGGAACTGGTCGCGGGTGCAGGTGCTCAGGTAGGCGTCCTTGGAGGGCAGCGAGATCGTGCGCCGGATCTCGAAGCCGACGGCCTTGTTGAGGGCGTGCACGCCGGTGTTGCGGGTGTCGGGTTCGACGACGACGCGGTGGGTGGCCGGGTCGGCGAAGAGCATCTCCATGACGGTGGTGATCACGGCGTGGGTGAAGCCGTGGACCGGGGTGTCGGTGGGGGCGCAGAGGAAGTGCATGCCGGTGTCGCCCGGTTCGGCGACGTGGATGCCGACCAGTTCGCGGTGGGCGGGGTCGTAGCGTTCCATGAGGAAGGCCGGGGTGCCGTTGTGCAGGCCGAGGAAGGCGTCGTGGTGGGGGTCGGCGTCGATCCGCGCGAACTCCTTCTCGACGGCGGCGAGGTCGCAGTCCTGCATCAGCCAGAAGACGGCCTTGGGGTGGGTGACCCAGGAGTGCAGGACGGCGGCGTCGGCGGCGGGGTCGACGGTCCGCAGGGAGAACTCCCCCAGAGCGGGATCGGTGCGGGTGAAGACGGGGGTGTTCATGCGGGTATCTCCATGGGGTGGTGCGGGCCGGCCGGGGCGGCGAACTCCTGGAAGGCGATGGCCTTTTCGACCGGGTAGTACTCGCGGCCGAGCAGCTCGCGCACGAGGCACGAGTTGCGGTAGGCCGCCATGCCGAGGTCGGGCGTGACGAAGCCGTGGGTGTGCAGCTCGGCGTTCTGCACGTAGATGCCCTGGCCGGTGGTGTCGATGCTGTAGTTGCGGGCGACGGCGTAGCGGCCGGCGTCGTCCCAGGCGATCCGGTCGCGGACCGGTTCGAGGAAGTCCGGTACGCGGTAGCGGTAGCCGGTGGCGAGGACCAGGCCCTGGGTGTCGAGGCTGAAGTCGGTGCCCTGCTCCTCCTGGCGCAGGCCCAGGGTGTAGGTGCCGGAGGTCTCGTCGTAGGAGGCGGTGTGGAGGGCGGTGTTGGTGAGCAGGCGGGTGCGGACCGGGCCGGCCAGGCTCTTCTGGTAGAGCAGGTCGAAGATCTCGTTGATCAGCTCGGAGTCGATGCCCTTGTAGAGGTGCTTCTGGGTGGCGTTGAGCCGGTCGCGGGTGGCTCCGGGGAGGGCGTGGAAGTAGTCCACGTACTCCGGTGAGGTCATCTCCAGCGTGAGCTTGGTGTATTCGAGGGGGAAGAAGCGCGGTGAGCGGGTGGCCCAGGTCAGGTGGTAGCCGTGGGCGTCGATGTCCGTCAGGAGGTCGTGGAAGATCTCCGCGGCGCTCTGGCCGCTGCCGATCAGGGTGATCGAGTCCTTGGCCTGGAGGGCGGGCTTGGCGTCCAGGTAGCCGGCGTTGTGCAGCAGGTCGCCGCCGAGGCCCCGGCAGGCCTCGGGGAGGTGCGGCGGGGTGCCGGTGCCGAGGACGAGCTTGCGGGCGCGGAAGGTCAGCCGTTCGCCGGTGGGGAGGTGCTCGGCGTGGACGGTGTACAGCTCCTCGCCGGCGTCGTACTCGACGGTGGTGACGCGGTGTCCGAAGCGGATGGTGTCGAGTTTGCCGGCCGCCCAGCGGCAGTAGTCGTTGAACTCGGCGCGCAGCGGATAGAAGCTCTCGCGGATGTAGAACGGGTAGATCCGCCCGGATTCCTTCAGGTAGTTGAGGAAGGAGAACGGGGAGGTCGGATCGGCGAGGGTGACCAGGTCGGCCATGAACGGCACCTGGAGGTGGCTGCTCTCCAGCATCATGCCGGGGTGCCAGTCGAAGGACGGTTTGTCGTCCAGGAACAGGCCGTTGAGTTCGTCGATCGGCTCGGTCAGGCAGGCCAGGCCAAGGTTGAAGGGGCCGAGGCCGATGGCGAGGAAGTCGTAAGGGGCGGACACGGGGTCTCCGATGGGGGGTTCGGCTCGGGGAGGGTCAGCGCGCGGTGAGCGCCGGCCGCGGCTGCTCGGCGAGGAAGGCGCCGGCGTGCTCGGCGATCAGGTCGAGGACGGTGGCGATGTCCTCAAGGGTGGTCTCCGGGTTGAGCAGGGTGAACTTGAGGTAGTGGCGGCCGTCGACCTTGGTGCCGGCGACGATGGCGTCGCCGGAGGCGAACAGGGCTTCGCGGGCGTGCAGGTTGACCCGGTCGGCGAGCTCGGGGTCCGGGTCGGCGCTGGGGACGTAGCGGAAGACCAGGGTGCTCAGCCGGGGCTCGGTGACCACCTCGAAGCGGGGGTCGTCGTGGAGGAGTTTCCACGCGTCGGCGGCGCGGTCGATGACCTCGTCGAAGAGTTCGCCGACGGCCGCCGCGCCCATGATGCGCAGGGTGAGCCAGAGTTTGAGGGCGTCGAAGCGGCGGGTGGTCTGGATCGACTTGTCGACCTGGTTGGGGATCCGGGCCTCGGCCATCCGGCGCGGGTTGAGGTAGTCCGCGTGGTAGGTGACGTGCCGCAGGGTGGACCGGTCGCGGACCAGGACGGCGCTCGAACTGACCGGCTGGAAGAAGGACTTGTGGTAGTCGACGGTGACGGAGTCGGCGCGCTCGATGCCGTCGAGGAGTTCGCGGCGGCGGGAGACCAGCAGTCCGCATCCGTAGGCGGCGTCGACGTGCATCCAGGCGCCGTGGCGGGCGCACAGGTCGGCGGTCTCCGGGAGCGGGTCGATGGAGCCGAAGTCGGTGGTGCCGGCGGTGGCGACGACCGCCATGGGTATCAGGCCGTCGCGCTGGCAGCGGGTCAGTTCGTCGGCGAGCGCGTCGGTGCGCATCCGCTTCTCGGCGTCGGCCGGTACGGCGATGACGGCCTCGGCGCCCAGGCCCAGCAGGGTGGCGGACTTGCGGATGCTGAAGTGGCTGCATTCGGACGTCAGGATGCGCAGCCGGGGGAGGACGTCGGTGAGCCGGGCGCCGTGAGGTGCCCCGTCCCGGGTCAGTTCGCGGCGGCAGGCCTCGTCGCGGGCGAGCAGCATGGCCTGGAGGTTGGACTGGCTGCCGCCGCTGGTGAAGATGCCGTCGGCCAGCTCGCCGAGGCCGATCCGGTCGGCCGTCCAGTCGACCAGCCGGCGTTCGATGAGCGTGCCGCCGGCGCTCTGGTCCCAGGTGTCCAGGGAGGAGTTGACGGCAGAGAGCACGGCTTCGCCGACGAGTGCGGGGATCACCACGGGGCAGTTGAGGTGCGCGAGGTAGCGCGGGTGGTGGAAGTAGACCGCGTCGCGGAGGTAGACCTCTTCGAGTTCGTCGAGCGCGGCGGCCGCGTCGTGCAGCGGCGCGTCGAGGTCGACACCGCTGATCGCGGGGGCGAGGCGGTCGACGGAGATGCCGGTGAACGGGCGGGCGGTACCGGCGATTTTGGCGCTGATCCGTGTGACGCTCTCGGTGACCGCGCTGTGGTAGCGGTGGGCCGTACCGTTGTTGAGCAGATACGTCCGGCTGTCGGCCGGGTCCTCGGCGGAGTGCGCGAGGAGACTCATGAAGGTGTCCTCCCTGGTGCGGACTTGACCACGTCCTGCGCAGGACGGGGTGTGCGCAGGGGCAGGGAGACCCGCCCGGTGACGTAGTGAGGTAAGCCTAACCTAACTACGTCCCAGGTGGGGAGACGGGGCCCGTACCGGGCCTGTCCGCGGCCTTAGTTGTCGTCCTCCAGCGTCCGCAGGACCAGGCCCGTGGCCGGCTTGGGCCCGAACGAGGTGGACTTGCGGGGCATCGTCACACCGCACTCGGCGAGTTGACGGACGGTCTCCTCGGACGTGGCGCGCATCAGCACGGCCGAAGCGCCGTGCCGGGCGGCGTGCTCGACGGCGGCCTCGGCGTGGTGCAGATAGCCGATGTCCGACGGGTGGTCGGGGATGTGCCAGACCTCGTCCAGCAGGACGGAGTGCAGCACGGTGGCGTCCAGTCGCCGCCACGCCTCGGGCCGGTCCCGGCGGATCGTACGGTCCAGCAGCCCGGGATCCGGGCGGTCCAGGAGGTGGAAGGTGTCCGGCCCGCCACTGAGGACGAAGGCGGTACCGGACGTCTCCTCCAGGGTCCCCAACGCGTCCGCCAGCCCGCCCGCGAGCGGACGGGTGCGGAAGGCGCCGGCCAGCTCCGCCAGCGCCTTGGCGGGCGGCAGATGCGGCAGTACGCGGTGGATCGCGCGGACCTGGAGCGGATAGCGGGCGGTGTCGACGAGCAGGACCAGGCCGGACGCCCACGGCGAGGCGGCCGTGGCGTCCGGCTGCTGCTCGTACAGCCGCTGGTAGGTCGCCCAGCGGTGGTGGCCGTCGGCGATCAGGGCCTGGCGGCCGGCGAGGTCCGCGTCGATGGTGGCGAGGTCGGCGGGGGCGGTGACCGCCCACAGGCGGTGGGTGAAACCGTCCTCCGTGGTGGTGGACAGCAGCGGGGTGCCCTCCACCACGCGCTCGATCACCGCGGTGGCGCCGTTCGCCGGATTCCCGCCACGGTACGACAGCAGCAACGGCTCGAAATTGGCGGCCGCGGCGCGCATCAGGGCGGCCCGGTCCTCGACGACCTCGGGGATCACGTCCTCGTGCGGCAGTACCGGGCCGTCCAGGCGCAGCGCGCCGATCAGCCCGCGCTGCAGCACCTCGCCGGAGCGCTGCTCGTACACGTACAGTGCGGGGTCGGGGTCCTGTGCCAGCACGCCCTCGGCGCGCCAGCGGCGCAGGGTGTCGGCGGCCTGGCGGTGCCGGGCGGCGGGGTCCGCGGTGTGCGGCAGGATCAGCCGGACGATGTTGTACGGATCGGCGGTCTCCAGATGGCGCACCCCCTCCGGCCGGACCACCACGTCGTACGGCGGCGAGGTCACGGCGGTGAGGCTGCTGATCCGGTCCGGGGCGTAGCGCAGTCCGCGGAACGGGAGGAGGCGGAGGCCGTCGGTATCGGTCATTGAAGAATGCTATGCCGCGGGGGCGATGAGGGAAGATCGGGGGACAGTCCGGATGTGGCTGGAAATACCGGTAGGTGCGAGGAGCAGGACGGCATGAACGAGCAGGTTCGCAGGCAGCCCGACGGGAGCCGGCGCGCGCTCCACGAGGCGTACGACACGGCGCTGCTGGATCTGGACGGGGTCGTCTACGCCGGTGGCCGGGCCATCGCCCATGCCGTCGACTCGCTGACCGCGGCCCGGGACGGCGGGATGCACCTCGCGTACGTGACCAACAACGCGGCCCGCACCCCGCAGGCCGTCGCCGACCAGCTGTCCGGATTCGGACTGCCCACCGGCGCCGAGGACGTGATCACCTCGGCGCAGGCGGTGGCCCGGCTGATCGCCGAGCAGGTGCCGGCGGGCGCCCGGGTGCTGGCGATCGGCGGCGAGGGGCTGCTGGTGGCGCTGCGCGAGCGCGGCCTCACGCCGGTGTTCTCCGCGGACGACCGGCCGGCGGCCGTGGTGCAGGGCTACGACCCGACCCTGGACTGGGGGCGGCTGGCGGAGGCCGCGTACGCCGTGCAGCGCGGGGTGCCGTGGTTCGCGTCCAACACCGACCTGACGATCCCCAAGGAGCGCGGGATCGCGCCCGGCAACGGCGCGTTGGTGGAGGTCGTCCGGATCGCGGCGGGCGGCACGCCCCAGGTGGCGGGCAAGCCGCAGCCGCCGATGCACCGCGAGACGGTGCTGCGGACCGGCGCCCGGCGGCCGCTGGTGATCGGCGACCGGCTGGACACCGACATCGAGGGCGCCCACAACGGCGGGGTGGACTCCCTGCTGGTGCTCACCGGCGTGACCACCCCCGCCGAGCTGCTGGCCGCCCCGCCGGAGCACCGCCCTTCCTACGTGGACGAGGACCTGCGCGGGCTGCTCGCGCCGCAGCCGGAGGTGACCGCGGACGGCGGCGGCTTCCGGTGCGGCGGCTGGCGAGCCGAGGCCACCGGCGACGTGCTCGCCGTGGCGGGCGAGGGGGAGCCGCTGGACGGGCTGCGGGCGCTGTGCGCGGCGGCCTGGACGCAGGCGGGGGACGGCAGTTGCCGGGCGGACGCGGGGAAGGCGCTGGCCCGCATCGGTATGTGAGGACGGCGCCACGGGGCCCGGCGCGTGGCGGGGCCCCGGCGCACGGCGGCCGATGGCTCAGTCCCGCTCGGCCGCCGCGGTACCCGCCGTCAGCTCGGCGAGCAGGTCCTCCTCGGTGGCGCCGCGCCGCCAGTAGCCGGTGAACTTGACCGCACGGCGGTCGAAGCCGCGCTCGCGGACCAGATGGCGGCGCACCGCCTTGACGGTGCCGGACTCACCGGCGACCCAGGCGTACGGCGTGCCCTCGGGCAGTGCGGCGGTGCGCAGTGCGTCGAGCACCGGCTCGTGGCGCGCCGCGGTGGCCGGGTCCCGGACGAGCCAGGTGACGTCGGCGTCCGCGAAGGTCGGCAGCGGCTGCCGGCCGTCCTCGTGGCCGATCTCGAGGAAGACCTTGGCCTGGGTGCCGGGGGAGAGCCAGGAGAGGATGCCGGCGATCGCGGGCAGCGCCGTCTCGTCGCCGGTGATCAGGATCCAGTCGGTACCGGCCGGCGGGCGGAAGTCGACGCCGCCGTTGTCCGGGACGGCCGGGGCGAGGACGGTCAGCCGGTCGCCGGGCCGGGCCGCGGCGGCCCAGCGGGAGGCCGGTCCGCCCTGCGTCACCGCGGCCCCGGGTTCCGCGCCGTGCAACGCGAAGTCGACGTCGAACTCCCCGGCGTCCGGGCGCTGTTCGCGGATGGTGTACGAGCGCATCACCGCGCGCTCGGCCGGGTCCTGGGCCCGCCAGGCGGTGTACCAGCCGTCGCCCGTGTCGTCGAAGACCGGGCGGTCCTGGTGGGGTTGCGGGAGGAAGAGCTTGAAGCGCTGGTCACGGCCGCCGGAGGCCAGTTCGTCCAGCCGCTCGCCGCCGAAGGTGACCCGCAGCATGGAGGGGCCGAGCCGTCGGGAGCGGACGACGTGCACGTCGAAGAAGCGGAAGGGGGCGGAGGCGGGGGCGGCGGTCGTGGTCATGCGGGAACCTCCCGGACGGGGGTGGGGGTGGGTGGGGCCGCGGGGGCGCGCGGGTGCGGCGGGCGGTGCGCCGCGGCCGGCGGACGTGCCGTGCGGACGGCCCGGGGCGGCCCGCGCGGTACGTCGCTGCGTCAGCCGACCTTCTTGGCGCTCTCGACGGCCTCGGCCAGCGTCTCGATGAGCGGTGCGGAGCCCGCGTAGGAGAAGCGCGGCTCGCTCGACCACGGGGTGATCTGGCCGGCCTTGACGGCGGGCAGCTTCGCCCAGGAGGGCTTCGCGGCCAGGTCCTTGGGCTGGAGGGTGGCGGTCCGGTTGTCCAGCAGGAGTACGTCCGCCTTGTACTTGTCGGCGTTCTCCCAGCTCAGGCTCTCGAAGTAGCCGCCCTTGTCCAGGTGGTCGGGGACGATCAGGTCGACGCCGAGGGACTTGTAGTACATCAGGTCGGCGTTGATGCCGGGGTTGGAGGCGTAGAAGAGGTCCGGGCTGCCGGAGCAGGCGAGCACCTTGACCCGGTTCGACTTGGCGGCCTTGCGCAGCTTCTCGGCGGCCTGCTCGAAGCGGGACTTGGCGTCGGTGACCTTCTTGGCCTTGAGGTCGGCGCCGAGCGACGCGGCCAGTTCGGCGTAGCGCTCGATGATCTTGACGAGCGGGACGCGGGACGAGGTGATGGCCACGGACTCGGCCAGCTTGGTGATCTTGTCCTTGCTGTCGTCCGGGACGAACCACAGTGCGCCCGGCTCGTACATGTTGGTGACCAGCAGATCCGGCCGCAGGCCCGCGTACTTCTCGACGTTGAACTGGTTGTAGGCGTTGCCGATGATGGTGACCTTGTCGACGTCGAGGTCGCCGGCCTGCGGGTCGGGCTTGCCGTTCTTGAGCTTGGTGGGGCCGAAGACGCCGACGATCTGGTCGTCGATCCCGAAGTCGTGCAGGGCGGCCGCGGTGCCGGTGAAGGCGACGATCCGCTGCGGGGTGCCCTTGAGGGAGACCTTCTGCTTGCGGTCGTCGGTGAAGCTCCACGGACCGCCCTTGGCGCTGCCGTTGGCGCCCGCCGAACTCTTGCCACCGCCGCACGCGGCCAGCAGGGCGCCGATGCCGACGGCGCCGCCCGCGGCCAGGACGCCGCGGCGGGACGGAGTTACGCTTCGGGAGGTGCTCATGGTGGCTGCGCTTCTCTCTGGGAGGGCCTGCAAGTCGAATGTGAGGGTAGGCTAACCTAACTACCGTGTTGGTCGACAGTCCCCCCGAAGCATCAACGGCCCCGGCCCCCACGGCCCCCCGGAAGCGGCACGCCCTGCGCTCCGCGGGACTGCTCGGCTCCGTGGCCGTCCTCGCCGTCGTCGTCGTCCTCGGCATCGCCGTCGGCGCCAAACAGATCCCGCTCGACCAGGTGTGGCACGGGGTGTTCCACTACTCCGGCACCGACACCGACGTGGTCGTCCACGACGTGCGCATCCCCCGCACCCTGCTCGGCCTGATCGCCGGCGCCGCCCTCGGCCTGGCCGGCACCGTCATGCAGGCCCTGACCCGAAATTCCCTGGCGGACCCGGGAGTTCTCGGTATCAACGCCGGCGCCTCGGCCGCCGTCGTCTCCGCCATCAGCTTCTTCGGCGTCACCTCCCTCACCGGCTATGTGTGGTTCGCGTTCGCCGGCGCCGCGGTGGTCTCGGTCGCCGTCTACGTCCTCGGCGGCACCCGCAACGCCACCCCGGTACGGCTCGCGCTCGCCGGCACCGCACTGACCGCCGTCCTCGTCGGCTACATCAACGCCGTCAACCTCATGGACACCGCGGCGCTCGACAAGATGCGCTTCTGGACGGTGGGTTCACTGGCCGCCGCCACCATGCCGACGGTCACCCACGTCGCACCCTTCCTGGCCGTCGGCGGGGTCCTCGCGCTGCTGCTCGCCCGCCCGCTCAACGCCATCGCGCTCGGCGACGACCAGGCGCGGGCCCTGGGCGCCCGGCTGACCCGCACCCGGGTCCTGGCGATGGTCGCGGTCACCCTGCTGTGCGGCGGCGCGACCGCCGCCTGCGGCCCGATCGTCTACGTCGGCCTGATGGTTCCGCACGTCGTACGGGCCATCACCGGCCCCGACCTGCGCTGGATCCTGCCGTACTCCGCGGTGCTCTCGCCGGTCCTGCTGCTCGGCGCGGACGTCCTCGGCCGGGTGGCGGCCCGCCCCGGCGAACTCCAGGTCGGCATCGTCACCGCCGTCATCGGCGGACCGGTCTTCATCTATCTCGTACGACGGCGGAGGATGGCCCAGCTGTGAACGCCCAAGCTCTGAAGCCCGCGCAGGGCACGAAGCGCGCGGCGGCGCTGCGCACCAAGGGAGGGCTCTCGCTGCGCCTGGACGTCCGCGCCGTGATCGTCGGACTGGTGCTGCTGGCCCTCGCGTTGGCCGCCGGCATCGCGCTGATCGGCTCCGGCGACTACCCGATGACGCCGGGCGAGGTGGTCGCCACGCTGACCGTCGGCGGCGATCCCGGCGCCCAGTTCATCGTGCAGGACCTCCGGCTGCCCCGGGTGCTGGTGGGGCTGCTGGTCGGCGCCGCGTTCGGGATCGCCGGGGCGGTCTTCCAGACCGTCTCCCGCAATCCGCTCGGCAGCCCGGACGTCCTCGGCTTCGCCCAGGGTTCGTCGGTCGGCGCGCTGGTCGCCATCGTCTACTTCCAGGCCGGCACCTTCGCGGTCGCCGTCGGAGCGGTCGCCGGCGGCGTGGCCACCGGACTCGCCATCTTCCTGCTCGCCTGGAAGCGCGGCATCCACGGCTACCGCTTCGTGCTCGTCGGCATCGGGGCCAGCGCCATGCTCTACGCGATGGTCCTCTACCTGATGACCAAGGCCAACATCGTCGAGGCCACCCGGGCCACCACCTGGATGACCGGCTCCCTCAACGGCCGCGACTGGGACCAGGTGGGGCCGCTCGCCGCCGTCTGCGCCGTCCTGATCCCGCTGGTCCTGCTGTACGCGCGGCCGCTGCGGATGCTGGAGATGGGCGACGACGCGGCGTACGCACTGGGCGTACGCGTCGACCGGGTGCGCATCGTCGTGCTGCTCGCCGCGGTCGTGCTGGTCGCCGCGGCCACCGCGGCGGCCGGGCCGATCTCCTTCGTGGCGCTCACCGCGCCCCAGCTCGCCCGGCGGCTGACCCTCCCCCGCCGCCTCAAGGGCGCGGGAGGTGCCCCCGTGGCCGGCCCCAAGTTGCTGTTGTCGGCCCTCATGGGTGCCCTGCTGCTGGTCGCCGCCGACTGGGCCTCCCAGCAGCTCTTCGGCGCCGACCAGCTGCCGGTGGGCGTGCTGACCGGTGTCCTCGGCGGCGGCTATCTGCTCTGGCTGCTGGCCACGGAGCGGAAGGCCGGGCGGGTATGAGGCCCCGGCGAACCGGGCCCGGGCACCGACCGCAGCGCGACCACGTCCTCACCACCACCCCAGGAGCTTCGAAGTGAGCCGTCTCACGGCCGAGAACGTCACCCTCGCCTACGACCAGCGGGTCATCGCCGAGAATCTCTCGGTCGCCATTCCCGACCACTCCTTCACGGTCATCGTCGGCCCGAACGCCTGCGGCAAGTCCACGCTGCTGCGCGCCCTCTCCCGGATGCTTCGGCCGAGCGCCGGCTCGGTGCTGCTGGACGGCGCGGCGATCTCGTCCCTCCCGGCCAAGAAGGTCGCCAGGACACTCGGGCTGCTGCCCCAGTCCTCGATCGCCCCGGACGGCATCACCGTCGCCGACCTCGTGGCGCGCGGCCGCTACCCGCACCAGGGGCTGCTGCGGCAGTGGTCCGGCGAGGACGAGCGGATCGTGACCGAGTCCATGGCGGCCACCGGCGTCGACGGACTCGCCGACCGCTACGTCGACGAACTGTCCGGCGGCCAGCGCCAGCGCGTCTGGATCGCCATGGCGCTCGCCCAGCAGACCCCGCTCTTCCTCCTCGACGAGCCCACCACCTACCTGGACATCCAGCACCAGATCGAGGTGCTGGACCTGTGCGCCGAGCTGCACGAGGAGCAGGGGCGGACGCTGGTCGCCGTGCTGCACGACCTCAACCACGCCGCCCGCTACGCGACCCACCTCATCGCCATGAAGGACGGCGAGATCATCGCCCAGGGCCCGCCCGCCGACATCGTCACCGCCGACCTGGTCACCCGGGTCTTCGGGATCAGCTGCCAGGTCATCGACGACCCGGAGACCGGCACGCCGCTGGTCGTGCCCGCGGCCCGGCAGCCCCGCGGCGGCCGGGCGGCGCGGCTGGCAGCCGGCGGGACGGCCGGCAGGGCCGCTACAGCAGCGTCCTGAGACGCAGCAGATCGCGCAGCCCGGCCTCCAACTTGACCCGGCCGCTGCCCCAGGCCCGGGCGAAGTTCAGCCGGCCGTCCACCAGCGCGACCAGGTCGTCGCCCGTCATGGCCAACCGGATCTCGGCCTTGTCCGGGGGCGGGCCGGGCACGCAGCTCACGTCCTGGATGCTGCCCTGGGCCAGCCGGCCGAGGAACGTCACGTCCAGGTCGGTGATGCGGCAGCTGAGCGAACGGTCCAGCGTGGCGGCGCTGCGGACCTTGCCGTCAGCCGAGGACAGGTTCTGGGCCAGCCGGTCGAGCGCGGCACGGCACTGGTCGAGGGTTGCCATCGCGATCGACGATACGCCAGGTCGCCGGGCGGCCGGTCCGCCCCGGACACCCGCCCGCCGAGGTAGCGTCAAAGGCATGGAACAGTCCACGCCCGGCCCGGAGCCGGAGGCAGCCGGCGGCCCGGAGCAGGCCGGGCCCGCGCGGCCGGCCGGCAGCGCCGAGGAGGCGGCGGCCACCGAGGAGGCCGGACCCCGGCCGCTCGGCGTCCCCGTCACCCCCACCGGACAGCCCGCGGTCGACGCCGGACTGCGGCGTCTCGCCGATGCCGACCACCTGCCGGTGGGCGGACACCTGAAGGTGTACGAGGATGTGCACCGCGGGCTCCGCGACGTACTGGCCGGTCTCGACCAGCACCCCGGGCCGCCCGCACCGTCCTCCACGACGCACGACAACAGGAGCTGAACCACAGGTGGCAGGAGTGGCACGACGCCGACTCGACGCGGAGCTGGTGCGCCGCAAGCTGGCCCGCTCGCGCGAGCACGCCAGCCAGCTGATCGCCGCGGGCCGGGTGACCGTCGGCGGCACCACCGCGAGCAAACCGGCCACCCAGGTGGAGACCAGCGCGGCCGTGGTCGTCCGCGCCGACGACAGCGACCCCGACTACGTCTCGCGCGGCGGCCACAAGCTCGCCGGGGCGTTCGCCGCCTTCGTCCCGCACGGCCTGAAGATCGAGGGGCGCCGGGCGCTGGACGCCGGCGCCTCCACCGGCGGCTTCACCGACGTCCTGCTGCGGGCCGGCGCCGGTCATGTCGTCGCCGTCGACGTCGGATACGGCCAGCTCGCCTGGTCGCTGCAGAGCGACGAGCGGGTCACCGTGAAGGACCGCACCAACGTGCGCGAGTTGACGCTCGACCAGATCGACGGCCGGCCCGTCGACCTCGTCGTGGGCGACCTCTCGTTCATCCCCCTGGGGCTGGTGCTGCCCGCGCTGGTCGGCTGCGCGGCGCCCGACGCCGACCTGGTGCTGATGGTCAAGCCGCAGTTCGAGGTCGGCAAGGAGCGGCTGGGCAGCGGCGGCGTCGTGCGCAGCGCCGCGCTGCGGGCCGAGGCGGTCACGGCCGTCGCGGGCCGGGCGGCGGAACTCGGACTTGGCGTACTTGGAGTAGTTGCGAGCCCGCTGCCTGGACCTTCCGGGAATGTCGAGTACTTTCTGTGGCTGCGCGCCGGGGCGCCTGCACTCGACCCGGCGGATGTCGACCGTGCAGTGGCGGAGGGGCCTCGTTGACCACAACCCAGGCAGTTGAAGGCAGCGCAGCACACGAGAACACCGGAGCCCGGCGGACGGTGTTCCTGCTCGCACACACCGGCCGCCCGGCGGCCGTCCGCAGTGCCGAACTCGTCGTCCAGGGGCTGCTGCGCAGCGGCATCGGGGTGCGGGTACTGGCCGAGGAGGCCGCGGACCTGCCGCTGCCGTCCTCGGTCGAACGCGTCGAGCTGGAGCAGTGCGCGGCCGAGGGCTGCGAACTGCTGGTGGTCCTGGGCGGTGACGGGACCCTGCTGCGCGGCGCGGACTTCGCCCGGACGTCCGGCGTCCCGATGCTCGGCGTCAACCTCGGCCGGGTCGGCTTCCTCGCCGAGGCCGAGCGCGACGACCTCGACAAGGTCGTCGACCGGGTCGTCACCCGCGCCTACGAGGTCGAGGAGCGGATGACCCTCGACGTCCTCGTCCGCAACAACGGCAACGTCGTGCACACCGACTGGGCGCTCAACGAGGCGTCGGTGGAGAAGGCCGCGCGCGAGCGGATGCTGGAGGTCGTGACCGAGGTCGACGGCCGGCCGGTGTCCCGCTTCGGCGGCGACGGCGTGGTCTGCGCGACCCCCACCGGTTCGACCGCCTACGCCTTCTCGGCCGGCGGCCCGGTGGTCTGGCCCGAGGTCGAGGCGCTGCTGATGGTCCCCATCAGCGCCCACGCCCTCTTCGCCAAGCCGCTGGTGACCTCGCCGCACTCGGTCCTGGCCGTCGAGGTCCAGCCCAAGACGCCGCACGGCGTGCTGTGGTGCGACGGCCGCCGCTCCGTCGAACTCCCCGCCGGCGCCCGCGTCGAGGTCCGCCGCGGCGCCGTACCGGTCCGCCTGGCACGGCTGCACCACGCCTCCTTCACCGACCGCCTGGTCGCCAAGTTCGCCCTCCCGGTGGCGGGCTGGCGGGGGGCGCCCCACTAGCGGGCGCTCACGACGACCCCGCGAGGAGTGCCCTGGCCCGGGCCAGGGCCGGGTCCCGGTGGGCGGCGAGGTCCGCGTCGGTGAAGACCGGGACCGGTACGGCCGGGGGGATGCCGGCGCCGTCGAAGGTCCGGCCGCCGGCGGTCAGGAACTCCTCGTTGGGCAGGCCGAAGCGCCAGCCGTTCGGCAGGCCGCGGTCCAGGACGTCGGAGAACACGCCCTGGGTGTGCTCCCCGATCCGGGTGGGCGCGGGGGAGCGGCCCATCAGGGCCTGGGTGAAGGTCTCGCCCGCACTGATGGTGAGACGGCCGGTGAGGAGTGCCACCGGGCCGGTGTAGACCGGCCCGTGGTGCGGCCCGACCCGCACCGGCACGGGCGTGGTGAACCGTGCCGGATCCCGCGGGTCGTTGCGCGCCCGCTTGCGGTAGGCGGAATAGCCGCGGTCGGTCAGCCGGGAGGCGATGCGCAGGCCCAGCGGATCGGCGCCGCCGCCGTTCAGCCGGACGTCGACGATCAGGCCGCGCAACGCCCCCGGGCCCCGGGTACGGCCCTTCGTGAACACGGCGTCCAGGGCGCGGTCGAGCTCGGCGACGTCCCCCGTGTAGTCGCCCTTCTTCGTGTACCCGGCGAACTGGGTGACGCGGAAGTAGCCGATACGGCCGGGCAGATCGGCATAGGACAGCTTGCCCTGCGCCCACGCGCGCCGGTGGACGCCGGGACCGAGACCGGCCGCCATCGCCGCCTCGACCCGGGCGGTGAAGGCCGGGGTGGGCAGGACCGTACCGGGACGTTTCCCCGCGAACCACCGGTCGGGGCCGGCGACGACCCGGGTGTGCGCATCGTGCAGCGGCTCGATCATCGCGCGCAGCACCGCGAACAGTTCGGCGTCGGTCGTCCGGGCCGTGATCCGGGGGCGGTAGCGGTCGCGGACCGCCGCCCAGTCGACCTTCTTCGCCCGGAAGAACGGGTAGTTCTCGGCATACGTCCGCCAGAACACGTCGAAGACCGCCCGGGGATCGCGCGACGGGCGCCCGGCGCACCGGGCGGGCAGCGCGGCGATCCGGTGCAGGGCCCGCCGCCCCGCGTTGTCCGCACTCGTCAGCCGGGCGCCGCCGGAGCCGTCCGGGGCCACCGTGAGCGGCGCCGAGTCCGGCACCGTGAACCGGCTCCGGCCCCGCGCGTCGGGCCCGCCCGCCCGGGTGCCCGTGACGGCCCCCGGCAGACAGCTGACGGCGGTGGTCTCGTACGTCCGCAGGCTGCGGCCCTTGATGGTGACGAGGGTCCCGTAGCCGTCCATCCGCCAGACGCCCTCCAGGGACGTGCGGGTGGCGGACGGCGGCCGGGAAGCGGTGGCGGCCGGGTCGGGTGCGCAGGCGGTGGTGGCGGTCAGCGCGGTCACGGCCGTCACGGCGGCGAACAGCGCGAGCGTGCCGCGGGGGCGAGGGGAGCGGCCGGGGCCGCAGCGGTCGTTCATCGGATACCTCGTGAGGGTGGTCAGGCCGCGGCCAGGGTGTCCGTGGCGCGGTGGCGCAGGGTCAGATGGACCGGCAGACCGGTCGCGAGCAGGGCGAGCAGCAGGGTGCCGCCGGCGATCGCGGCGGCCGTCGTCCAGGGCACGTACGGCAGCGCGGCACCGAACGTCCGCCGGAGCACCGGGGCGAGCGTGAGAAGCGCGATGGCCGTGCCGAGGACCAGGGCGGTGCCCGCGACGACGGCCGCCTCCCAGGCCGCCATCGCCCGCACCTGGCGGCGGTACGAACCGATCAGCCGCAGCAGCGCCAGCTCGCGGCGGCGCTCGGCGGTGATCACGGCGAGGGTGTTGGCGGCGGCGATGGCGGCGAACCCCGCGTACAGCCCGGTGCCGACGTAGTCCAGCCACACCTGGTCGGGCGGGCCGGCGGAACCGGTCCGGTGCTGCGCGGTGGTGTGCAGCGCGATCTTCGTGGTGCCGAACGCCACCACCAGCACCAGCGGGACCACCGCCGCGGAGAACCGGCGGGACTGCGTCGTCACGTTCCGCATCGCCAGCCCGGCCGCGCCGCCCCGGCCGACCAGCCGGGACAGCAGCCACGCCGCCGGGCCCACCAGCCGCGGCCCCAGCAGCGCCACCCCCGCACAGAACAGCAGCAGCACCAGGAACGCGCCCTGGCCGGCCTTCTCGGCGGGCTGGTCGGCCAGCAGCCGGGAGAGCAGCACCCCGCCCGCCGTCGCCAGGAGCCCCAGCGGCAGCCGCAGCGGCCCCAGCCCCCGGCGCCCGGCCGCCGCCTCCGCGAGCGACCGCGCGGGCCGCAGTCCCGCGAACCGGGCGGCCGCGAGCAGCCCGGCCACCGCCGACGTCACCACCGCGACCGCCAGGCACACCGGCAGCGCCACCCAGCTGAACCGGAAGGCCACCGTGCCGGGGATCAGGCCGCGGGCGACCATGCCGTCGAACCACCAGCGCGCCAGCACCACGCCCAGCCCGCACCCCGCGAGCGCCGCCGGCACGGCCGCCATCACCGCCTGCGCGGCCACCGCCCGCCGGATCTGCCACGGACGCGCACCGACCGCGCGCAGCATCGCGAACTCGCGGTGCTGCTGGGCGACGGCCGTACCCATCGTCGAGGCGACCGCGAAGACCGACAGATAGACCGAGCCGAGGAGCAGCACCAGCGCCATGTCCCCGACACCGTGGGCCGCCATCGTCCGCCGCGCGGTGACCGGGACGCCGTCCGCGCCGGTCGCCGCGAGCATCGTCACCGACGCCCCGACGACCGCGGCGGCGAACAGCGCCGCCACCGCCGTCCCCGCGAACGCCGGCCGGTGACCGCGCAACGCCGCGCGCGCCAATCCGCTGGGCATGAACGCACCTTTCGTTTCGCAACCGTGATCAGGGCGGTCGGACCGGAACGTGATCGACGCGGCCGTCCCGGACCTGACCTGCGTGGTCGTCCCGGAAGCCGGCGGGGCGCCCGTCCCGGAACCGTGATCAGGGTCGCGGCCCGGCGGTACCGGGCACCATGCGGAAACCCTCCGTTTTCGGGTGGGGTTTTCCGCAGTACCGGGCGGACGGGGGAGGGGAGGCCGTCGCGGGGCGCCCCCGGGACCTCGTAAGGTCGTATCCGTGTTGGAGGAGATGCGGATCCGGTCCCTGGGCGTCATTGACGACGCCGTAGTCGAGCTGTCCCCGGGCTTCACGGCGGTGACCGGCGAGACGGGCGCCGGCAAGACCATGGTCGTCACCAGCCTCGGCCTGCTGCTCGGCGGGCGCGCCGACCCCGCCCTGGTACGGATCGGCGCCAAGTCGGCCGTCGTCGAGGGCAGGATCAGCGTCGGCCCCGAGACCCCGGCCGCGGTACGCGCCGAGGAGGCCGGCGCCGAGCTCGACGACGGTGCCCTGCTGATCAGCCGCACCCTCTCCGCCGAGGGCCGCTCGCGGGCCCACGTCGGCGGCCGCTCCGTACCCGTCGGCCTGCTGGGCGAGTTGGCCGACGACCTGGTCGCCGTGCACGGCCAGACCGACCAGCAGGGCCTGCTCCGCCCCGCCCGGCAGCGCCAGGCCCTGGACCGCTACGCCGGCGACGCGGTCGACGTCCCGCTCGCCAAGTACACCGCCGCGCACCGCCGGCTGCGCGCCGTCACGACCGAACTGGACGAGCTGACCACCCGGGCCCGGGAACGCGCCCAGGAAGCCGATCTGCTGCGGTTCGGCCTCGACGAGATCGCCGCGGTCGAACCGCAGCCCGGCGAGGACACCGAACTCGCCGCCGAGGCCGAGCGGCTCGGCCACGCCGAGGCACTGGCCTCCGCCGCGACCGCCGCCCACGCCGCACTGGCCGGCAACCCCGAGGACCCCGAAGGCGTCGAGGCCACCACGCTCGTCGCCGGCGCGCACCGCGCCCTCGAAGCAGTACGCGGCCACGACCCGGAGCTCGCCGGCCTCGCCGACCGCCTCGGGGAGATCGGCATCCTGATGGCCGACGTGGCGGGCGAGCTCGCCGGTTACGCCGACAACCTCGACGCCGACCCGCTGCGGCTCGCCGCGGTCGAGGAGCGCCGCGCCGCCCTGAACCACCTGACCCGCAAATACGGCGAGGACATCGCCGCGGTGCTGGCCTGGTCGGAGCGGAGCGCCGCCCGGCTCGCCGAACTGGACGGCGACGACGACCGGATCGGCGAACTCACCGCCGAGCGCGACGCACTCCGGGCCGAACTGGGCGAACTCGCCCAGACGTTGACCGATGCCCGCACCGCGTCCTCGAAGCGCTTCGCGGACGCCGTGACCGCCGAACTCGCCGAGCTGGCCATGCCGCACGCCCGGGTGACCGTCGAGATCCGGCAGACCGAGGTGCCCGAGGACGCCGACGGCATCGTGGTCGGCGGCCGCACCGTCGCCTACGGGCCGGCCGGCGCCGACGAGGTCGAACTCCTCCTGGCCCCGCACCCGGGCGCCCCGCCCCGCCCGATCGCCAAGGGGGCGTCCGGCGGTGAACTCTCCCGGGTGATGCTCGCCGTCGAGGTGGTCTTCGCCGGCTCCGACCCCGTACCGACCTACCTCTTCGACGAGGTCGACGCGGGCGTCGGCGGCAAGGCGGCCGTCGAGGTCGGCCGGCGGCTGGCCCGGCTCGCCAAGTCGGCCCAGGTCGTGGTCGTCACCCACCTCCCGCAGGTCGCCGCCTTCGCCGACCGGCAGCTCCTGGTGGCGAAGACCAACGACGGCTCGGTCACCAGGAGCGGCGTCACGATCCTGGAGGGCGAGGAACGGGTCCGCGAACTCTCCCGCATGCTCGCCGGCCAGGAAGACTCCGAAACGGCCCGCGCCCACGCCGAGGAACTCCTGGAAACGGCCCGCACGGGCCGCTAGGGCCGGTCCGGTGGGTTGTCCGACGGGCCAGGGTCGGAAAAGGCCCTGAACGTGTCGTCCCGCCCGGCGGCGCTCCCTGAGGTGGGCCGGTCCGCCCCCGCGCCCTAGGGTGACGGGAGTTCGAGCCGGCAGGGTGCCGGGCGAGGGGAGTGACATGGTGGCGGTGGCAGGCGGCAAGGCGTTCACACGGATCTCGGCGCTGCTGGCGGCGGCAGGGGCGACCCGGGTCGCCTACGGGGCGCTCAGGAGCCGGCCGCCGGGCGGCGCCGTCCTGTGGGAGCGCAAGAACCACGCCGGCCGCACCGTCCACCTGCACGCCGGGCTCGCCACGGCCGCCGGCACGGCCCTCGCCGCGGCCACCGCCCCGGGACTGCCCGCCCGCACCCGGGCGGCAGCCGCGCTGGCCGTACTGGCGGCCGGGGCCTGCGGGGCGTACGACGACGTCTTCGGCGCCGGTGATCCCCGCCGCGGATTCCGGGCCCACCTCGCGGCGCTGCGGAACCGTGAGGTCACCAGTGGGGCGGTGAAGCTGTTCGGCATCGGCGCCGCCGGTCTCGCGGCGGGCGCCCTGGTGAAGGAACGCCCGGCCGACAAGCTCCTGGCGGGCGTGGTCATCGCGGGCTCGGCGCATGTGGTGAACCTCCTCGACGTCCGCCCCGGCCGCGCGGCCGGCGCCGTACTGGCCCTCGGCGCGCCCGGCCTTCTCCGGCGCGGCCCGGCCGGACCGCTGTCCGCCGCACCCATGGGAGCCGCGGCCGCGGTCGCCCGTGACGACCTGGAGGAACGCACCATGCTCGGCGACGCCGGCGCCCACGCCCTCGGCGCCGCCCTCGGCCTCGCCGTCGCCACCGGCACCACCCGCCCCGCCCTGACGGCCCACGCCGCGGCCCTCGTCGCCGCCACGATCGCGGGGGAGCGCGTCAGCCGGAGCGGCGCGTAGGGGCCGGGCAGCGGAGCGAACGCGTCGTGCGCGCCTCCCGGTGGGGCGGATGGCGCGCTCCGGTGGGCGGCTCACCCGTACGTACCGTCGACCCGCGCGGGCGGATTGTCATCCGTGTGGGTGATCTCAAGGGCGCTGGGGTGAGACTTCCCACCGGAACGGCGGGCGGACGATGCCGAATTGACGCCGCCGGACTGGCATCCTGGGCCCGGTGCGCGGTTCCGGGCGCGCTCGCTGCGTCCTGCCGTCTTCCGGTGGGTCGGCCCGCCCGGTGGCGCGCCGCGCAGCGCCCGCACCCAGCGGACCGACCTCACCGGTACGGCCCGTTCCGCCTCGACCCAGGAGTCCCGCACACGTGAGTACCCCGACCTCGACGCACGGGCTGTCACCGCTGCGCACGGTCCAGGTGCTGGGGTACGGCGGCGCCGGCAGCGCGGCCCATGTCCGCTCGCTGGCCGAGGGACTGGTGGCGCGCGGCGTCCGGGTCACCGTCTGCGCCACCCCGGAATCCGAGGAGGCGTACGACTTCACCGGCGCAGGTGCGCGGTTCGTCGACGTTCCTCCGCGGATGGACCCGGTGAGCGTGGCGACGCTGCGCAGCGCCTGCTGGGACGCGGACCTGGTCCATGCGCACGGCCTGCGGGCGGGGCTGCGCGCCTCGATGGCGCTGCGCGGACTGCGCGGCCCCAGGGGAGGGCGGCGGGTTCCGTTGGTCATCACCTGGCACACGAGTCCGCACACCGAGGGCGCGCGGGCCGGCGTGGTGCACCTGATGGAGCGTCGGGTGGCCCGGGCCGCCGCCGTGGTCCTGGGCGCCTGCTCCGACCTCGTCGACCGGGCCCGCGAGCGGGGTGCGCGCGACGCCCGGCTCGCCCCGGTCGCCATTCCGCGGCCCCGCTCCGGTGGAGCGCCGGCCGAGCCCGAGGAACGCGACCACCTGCGCCACAAGGAGCGGGCCGAACTGGGCGCGACCGGACGCCCGTTGCTGCTCGCGGTCGGCCGCCTCGACCCCGGCCAGGGCCACGACCTGCTGCTGGACGCCGCACACGCCTGGTGTGCGCTCGACCCCCAGCCGCTGGTCGTCATCGCGGGGGAGGGCGCCCAACGGGCCGCGCTGCAACGCCGGATCGACCTGGAGGAGCTGCCCGTCCAGCTGCTCGGCCGCCGCGACGACGTCCCCGAACTCCTCGCCGCCGCCGACCTCGTGGTGCTGCCCAGCAGGTGGGAGGCGCGCTCGCTGATCGCGCAGGAGGCGCTGCGTGCCGGGGTGCCGCTGGTCGCGACCGACACCGGCGGCACCCGCGAACTGGTCGGCCGGGCCGCGGAACTGGTCCCCTACGGAGACGCCGCCGCCCTGGCCCGCAGCGTGCTCGCCCTGCTCGCGGACCCCGACCGCCGGGACGCACTCGCCGAGGCCGGCCGCATCCAGGCGGCCGGCTGGCCGACCGAGAACGACACCATCACCCAAGTACTCAGCGTCTACGACGAGTTGACGCAGCCCTAGTCCTGGTCCTGGCCCCCCTGGCCCTGGCCCCCCTGGCCCTGGCCTCCCTGGCCCTGGCCTCCCTGGCCCTGGCCCCCTGGACCTGGACCTGGACCTGGACCTGGACCTGGCCCTGGCCTTGGACCGGGCCAGAGTCCTGGCCGTCGCCGCACCGGGCTGCGTGACGGGTACGGCCGCGGCCGTGGGCTACGGCCGGTCGGTGTGGCGCCTGGCGCGCAGGGCCAGGCGCAGGCCCAGCACGGTCTGCGGATCGTCCAGGTCGGTGCCGAGCAGCTGGGCGATGCGGGCCAGCCGGTCGTAGAGGGTCTGCCGGTTGACGTTCAGATCGCGGGCCGTCTCGGCCTTGCGCCCCGCGCTGGCCAGATAGGCCTCCAGCGTCGGCAGCAACGGCTGCCGGGCGCCGCGGTCGTGGGCGAGCAGCGGGCCGATGGCACGGTCCACGAAATCGCTGAGCACACCCTGTTCGCCCTGTTCGCGCATCCGCCACAGCAGCAGCTCGATGTCCAGCCGGCGCGCGTCGTACCAGGGCTGTTCCGAAAGGCCCTGGGCGGCCGCCGCGGCCTCCGCGGCGTGCCGCAGCCCGGGGCCGGCCGCCGCCCAGTCACCCGCGGCGCCGACGACGACCACCGGCCGGTGCGCCGTCGGGCGGTCCAGCCCCGCGCGGACCACCCCGGCGCGCAGTGCCTCGGCGACGCGGTCGGCGAGCTCCTCACGCTGCTGGCCGGCGCGCAGCGCCACGAGCATCGGCACCCGGCCCTCCACGGGGCGTACGCCGAGGAGCACCGGCGCCCCGAGGGCGGCGAGTTCCTCGCGCAGGGTCTGGGCGAGCAGCGCCCAGCTGTTGGGGGTGGGGAGGCCGGCCGGTAGCCGCATGACCACCGGAAGGACCGGTTCCGGGCCGGGGCGGAAACCGAGCAACCGGGCCTGTGCGGGCGCCTCGGCCGCGGAGATCCGGCCCTCCGCCAGATCGGCGAGGAAGTCGCCGCGGCCGCGGGCGGCCAGCACCTCCTCCTGGCGGGACTGGAGCATCACGACGGCGAGCAGATCGGCGGCACGTTCCGCGGCGATCCGGTGCACCGGCGCCACCGGGGCGTTGACGGGCAGCAGCACCAGGCGGGCGCGGACCGCGTCGGGGCCGTGCCCGCCACCGGGGACGTCGATCCGGACACCGGAATCGCGCAGGCCCTCCCAGGCCAGCAGCGGGTCCGCGTCGGCGGTTCCCTCCTCGTCGCCGCCGTCCGGGCCCGCGGCGTACAGCGGGCTGCCGTCCGGGGCCTCCAGACAGAGCGGGTTGCCGGTGAACACGGCCAGCAGCCGCAGCACCTCGGGCGCGCCCCCGCCGCGCAGCAGGACGTCGGTACACCGGCGCAGGATCTGGTCGGCGCGGCGCAGCAGCGCGTAGTGGCTGTTGATGATCTCCGTGTGGATGGCCTCGGTGACCGTGACGTACGGGACCTCGCGGTGCAGCTGGATCAGCGGCAGACCACAGTCCCGTGCGGCGTCCACCAGCGCCGGGGGCAGCGATTCGAAACGAGAGCCCAGCTCCACGACGAGAGCAGCGATCTCCCGGTCCGCGAGCTTACGGATGAAGGCCCGCTGCTCGGACGGCCGGGTGCCCAGTCCGAGGCCGGTGGTCAGCAGCAGCTCGCCGCCCTTCAGCAGCGAGGCGATGTGCGGCACCTCGCCCGCGTGCACCCAGCGCACCGCGCGGTCCAGCCGGTCCCCACCGGCCAGCACCTCCGGCAGCCCGCGCCGCAGCGCGGGCAGCTCCAGCGCCCTGCGTACCGTGATCTCGGCTTCGATTTTTGCTTCCGGCCCCATGCCGACGAACGGTACCCGCAGTCCGCTATCCGGAGCCTCTCCGTCCTGGGGGCGGGGACTGGGGGGCGAGGGCGGCGTCCGGGGTCGAGAGCGCTGCTCTCGTCCGAGAGCGACGGTCGGGTCGGGGAGCGGTGGCCGGGTCGGGGAGCGGTGATCGGGGGCGAGAGAAGCGGCCGGGTCCGAGAGCGGTGCTCCGGGTCGAGAGCGGTGTCAGGGTCTGAGGGCGACGGTCGGGTCCGAGTGCGGTGGTCTTGTCCCGACAGCGGCACTCTTGTGGTCGAGAGCAGCGGCTGTCCGAGAGCACCGCCAGGTTCGAGAGCGGCGGCCCCGCCCGAGTGCACCGGCCGTTTCCGAGAGCGGTGCTCCGGGCGGAGAGCAGCATCCCCGTCCGAGAGCGGGGGTGCCGCCGCACCGGGAAGCCGGGCTCCGGCTGTACGGCGGCCCGCCCCCCGTCGCGTCATGCCCCCGTCGCGTCACGCCCCCGTCGCTTCACGCCAGGGCCGCGTCCGAGCCGAGCTGGTCCGAGCCACGCTTGTCCGAGCCCACGCCCATCCGGGCCCACGTTCGTCCGGGCCCGCGCCTCGTACCGGGACGGCCCCTCACGTCGACTCCCGTACCACCAACCGTGCCTCCGTGATCACCGGTGCCAGCTCCGGCGCAGCCGCCGCGCCACTCGCCCCGGTCCCGCGATCCGCCGCGCTCCCACGACCCTTTCCGCTGCTGAGACCCGCGCGAGCACCGCTCCCACGGTCCTCACCGCTCCCACGGTCCGCACCGCTCCCACGGTCCGCACCGCTCCCACGGTCCGCACCGCTCCCACGGTCAGCTCCGTCATCGACACCACTCCCACGATCCGCACCACTCCCAGGATCCGCACCGCTCCCACGACCCGCACCATCCGCAAGCTCCGCACCGTCGTCGTCCCCGGCCCCCGAACCCCGCGCACCCCCCGCCCGCCGCGTATCCAGCAGCCGCAGCAGCAGCCGGGCCATCAGTCGGCCCATCTCCTCCACGTCCTGCCGCACCGTGGTCAGCGGCGGGTCCGCCCAGGCCGCCGGTTCCAGGTCGTCGTAGCCGACCACCGCCACGTCGTCCGGGACCCGCCGCCCCCGCGCCCGCAGGGTCCGCAGGGCGCCGTTCGCCATCAGGTCGGAGCACACGAAGACGGCGTCCAGGTCCGGCGCGGTGTCCAGCAGCGTGGCCATGGCGCGCTCGCCGCCCTCCGCCGTGAAGCCGCCGTCCGCGACCAGCCGTGGATCGGGCTCGCTCGTGCCCAGCGCCTCCAGATAGCCGTCGAGCCGGTCCACCGCCGACGTCTGGTCGAGCGGGCCGGTGATCACCGCGATCCGCCGACGGCCGCGGTCGAGGAGATGGCGTACGGCCTGCCGGGCGCCGTCGCGGTTGTCCGTGTCGACGTACAGCGGCCGCGGCGCGCGGTCGGCGCCCGCCCACCCGGGCCGGCCGCCGTACACCGTGGGCAGCCCGGCGCGCTCGGCCATGGCGGGCAGCGGGTCGTCGCGGTGCAGCGAGAACATCAGCGCGCCGTCGACATGGCCCCCCGCCAGATAGCGGCCGATGCGGTCGTAGTCGGCGCGGTGCTCGACGAACATCAGCAGGAGCTGGGTGTCGGCGGCGGCCAGTTCCCGGCTGATGCCCCGTAGTTGACGGCCGAAGAAGGGGTCGGTGAAGACCCGGGCCTCCGGTTCCGCGATGACCACGGCGACCGCTCCGGTGCGGCGGGTGACCAGGGTGCGGGCCGCGCTGTTCGGTACGTAACCCAGCTCGTGCACCGCTTGGCGGACCCTTTCCTGGACCGCCTCCCGTACGCCCGCACCGCCGTTGACCACGCGGGACACCGTGGCGCGGGAGACGCCGGCGCGCGCCGCGACCGCCTCCAGCGTGGGCCGCCCACCGTTCGGTTCAGGCACGTTCCAACTCCTTTTTCGACTCGGTGACTTGACGGTGTGCCGTCGAGTCGGCAGGGTGCACGGAGGACGTCATGAGAGCGCTCTCAAGCGCGGTGTCCCCACGGATACCCCCCCCGGAACTCCTCACTACCCCCCACTGTTTCCGAGGAGAGAATGTCATGAGCATGAGGAAAAGAGCGGTGCTCTTCGCCATGAGCGCCGCACTCGTCAGCACCTGCTCCCTCGCCCTCGCCCTCCCCACCGCCTCCGCGGGGGAAGCGGCTCCGGCGACCGGCACCGCACACCCACCGAGCACGGACCGCACGACGAGCACCGCACGCACGACGAGCACCGCCCGCACGACGAGCACCGCCCGCACGACGAGCACCGCCCGCACGGCGAACAGCGCCCGCACCGCGAACGCCGCGAACGCCGCGACCGCCTTCCAGGAAGTGTGGCGTACGGACTTCAACGGCGCTGCCGGATCACGCCCCTCCAGCGACGACTGGATCACCGACACCGGTACCGGCTACCCCGGCGGCCCCGCCAACTGGGGTACCGGCGAACGCGAGACGTACACCGACCGCCCCGAGAACCTCCAGCTCGACGGCGCCGGCCACCTCAAGATCACCGCGCTGAAGGACGGTGCCACCTGGACCTCGGCCCGCATCGAGAGCCGGCGCACCGACTTCGCCGCCCCGGCCGGCGGCAAGCTCCGCATCGAGGCGAGCATCCGGATGCCCGACGTCACCGGTGACGCCGCGCTCGGCTACTGGCCCGCCTTCTGGACGCTGGGCGCCGACTACCGCGGCAACTACCGGAACTGGCCGGGCATCGGCGAGTTCGACGTCATGGAGAACGTCAACGGCATCAACAAGGTCTGGGGCACGCTGCACTGCGGCGTCAACCCCGGTGGGCCGTGCAACGAGACCCAGGGCAAGGGCAGCTCCCGCGAGTGCCCCGGCACCGCCTGCCAGGCCGGCTTCCACACGTACGCGCTGGAGCTGGACCGCACCAACGGCGCCGCGGAGTCGCTGAACTGGTATGTCGACGGGCAGAAGTTCCACACCGTGACGTCGGCCGAGATGGACGCCGACACCTGGGCGAAGGCCACCCATCACGGCCACTTCCTGCTGCTCAACCTCGCGATGGGCGGGGCGTTCCCGGACGGCGTCGCGGGCAGGGCGACACCCACCGACACCACCCGCCCCGGCGGCTCGCTCCTCGTCGACCACGTCGCGGTCTCCGTCCAGCAGCCCGCAACAGCGGCCGCCCGTACGGACCGCGAGCCCGCCCCCGCCGCTGCCACCGACCGGCACCCCGCCGCCCCGCAAGGAGCCACCCCGTGATCACTCGACGTACCCTGCTCGGCGGACTCGCCGCCGGCGCCGCCACCGCCTCCGGCATCACCCTGGCCGGCCGCGCCCTCGGGTCCCCTCTGGAGGCACGTACGACCTCGGGGCACAAACGGTCGGCGGGGGCGGTCCCCCTGCGCATCCTCAACAACTCGGGGGCGTACGGGAATTCCTCGGTGTGGGTGTACATCGTGGGGAATGACGGGGCGCAACAGGTGTGGGTCGGGCCGGACGGGGGACTCAAGCCCGTGGCGCTCGGCGACAACGGGCCGGACGGGTACACCGATTACGCCATCCCGCTCGCCGCGAGCGGGGCCACGACCGTCCCCCTGCCGCAGATGTCCGGCCGGATCTACGTCGCGCTGGGCAGCAAGCTCAAGTTCAAGGCCGTCAAGGACGGCAACGGCAAGCCCGCGCTCGCCTACCCGGCGGGCTGGGTCTCCGGTGACCCCAACTACGACGTCCTCCACGACTGCGCCGAGTTCACCCACAACTCCGGCGGCCTGTACTGCAACACCACCATGGTCGACATGTTCAGCGTGCCGCTCGCCATCGAGCTCTCCGGCGCCAAGGAGCAGACCACCGGAACCCTCAAGGACGGCGCCCGCGCCCGCGTCTTCGCCGACGTCAAGGCCGCCGAGGGCTTCGACCGGCTGGTCATCGGCGACAAGCGGGTGATCGCCCCCGGTCACGGCCTCGACAGCGGACTGTTCGGCAAGGACTACCTCGCCCCCGCCATCGACGAGGCCTGGTCCGCCTACGCGAGCAAGGACCTGACCGTCACCACCAACGCCGGAACCTTCACCGGCCGGGTCAGCGGCGGCAAACTCACCTTCCGGGGGCCGGGCACGGTCTCCTTCGACAAGCCGTCCACCCGCGACGTCCTCTTCTGCGACGGCACCCTGGCCGCCCCCAACGACGGCACCCTCGGACCGGTGGCCGCCGTCCTGGGCGCGGCCCTCAACCGCTCCACCCTGGTCTCCCAGGCGCACCAGCCCACCACCGACCCCGCCGCCTTCTACCGGCAGCGGCTGACCAACCACTACGCCAAGGCCATGCACGCCGCCACCCAGGACGGCCGGGCCTACGGCTTCGCCTTCGACGACGTCGCCGGCTTCGCCTCGTACATCGAGGACGGCGCCCCGAAGGAGATCACGCTCACCCTGACCCCCTTCTGACGCACCCGGCCGTCCCGATCTCCCGGCCCACACGCCGCGGCCGCCCTTGGAACACTCCCGGGGGCGGCCGCGGCGTACACCACCGGCGGGCTCAGCCGCCGTACGCCCCGCTCGCGGTCAGCCGCAGCGCGGTGTCGATCAGCGGAACGTGGCTGAACGCCTGCGGGAAGTTGCCCACCTGGCGCTTGGCCTTGGGGTCCCACTCCTCCGCGAGCAGCCCGAGGTCGTTGCGGAGCGAGAGCAGCTTCTCGAAGAGCTTGCGGGCCTCGTCGACCCGCCCGATCATCGCCAGGTCGTCCGCGAGCCAGAACGAGCAGGCCAGGAAGGCACCTTCCTCGCCCTCCAGGCCGTCCACGCCGAGTTCGCCCTGGCCGGCCGTCGGGTAGCGCAGCACGAAGCCGTCCTCGGTGGTCAGCTCCCGCTGGATCGCCTCGATGGTGCCGATGACGCGCTTGTCGTCCGGCGGCAGGAACCCGACCTGCGGGATCAGCAGCAGCGAGGCGTCCAGCTCCTGCGAGCCGTAGGACTGGGTGAAGGTGTTGCGCTCCTTGTCGTAACCCTTCTCGCAGACGTCCCGGTGGATCGTCTCGCGCAGGTCCTTCCAGCGCTCCAACGGGCCGTCGACGTCCCCGGACTCGATCAGCTTGACCGTGCGGTCCACCGCGACCCAGGTCATCACCTTGGAGTGGACGAAGTGCCGGCGCGGGCCGCGGACCTCCCAGATGCCCTCGTCCGGCTCGTCCCAGTGCTTCTCCACCCACTGGATCAGCTTGAGCTGGAGCAGCGAGGCGTAGTCGTTGCGGGCCAGGCCGGTCATGTGCGCCAGGTGCAGCGCCTCGGTGACCTCGCCGTAGACGTCGAGCTGGAGCTGGCCCGCGGCGCCGTTGCCGACCCGCACCGGACGGGAATTCTCGTACCCGGGAAGCCAGTTGAGCTCGTTCTCGCCGAGCTCGCGCTCACCGGCGATGCCGTACATGATCTGCAGGTTGTCCGGGTCACCGGCCACCGCCCGCAGCAGCCACTCCCGCCAGGCCCGGGCCTCTTCGCGGTAGCCGGTGCGCAGCAGCGAGGAGAGGGTGATCGCGGCGTCCCTCAGCCAGGTGAAGCGGTAGTCCCAGTTGCGGACGCCGCCGATGCACTCGGGCAGCGAGGTGGTCGGCGCGGCGACGATCCCGCCGGTCGGCGCGTACGTCAGCGCCTTCAGCGTGATCAGCGAGCGGACCACGGCGTCGCGGTAGGGGCCGTGGTACGTGCAGTGCTCGACCCACTCGCGCCAGAACTCCTCGGTGGCCTCCAGCGACCCCTCCGGGTCCGCCACGGCCGGCGGCTGGTGGTGCGAGGGCTGCCAGCTGATCGTGAACGCGATCCGCTCGCCCGGCGAGACGGTGAAGTCGGAGAAGGTCGTCAGGTCCTTCCCGTACGTCTCGACCTCGGTGTCCAGCCATACGGAGTCCGGGCCGGCGACCGCGACGGTCCGCTCGTCGATCTTGTGCACCCAGGGCACCACCCAGCCGTACGCGAACCGCATCCGCAGCTCCGAACGCATCGGGACGCGGCCGCTGACGCCCTCCACGATGCGGATCACCTGCGGTGCGCCGTCACGGGGCGGCATGAAGTCGATCACCCGGACGGTACCGCGCGGGGTGTCCCACTCGGATTCCAGCACGAGTGAATCGCCCCGGTAGCGGCGGCGGTCGGCGGGCTGCGGCCCGTCCTCGGAACCGGTCACCGGTCCCATCCGCCAGTAGCCGTTCTCCTCTGTGCCCAGCAGCCCTGCGAAGACCGCCGGCGAGTCGAAGCGGGGCAGGCACAGCCAGTCGACCGTCCCGTCCCTGCACACTAGAGCGGCGGTCTGCATATCGCCGATAAGTGCGTAGTCCTCGATGCGCCCGGCCACGTGCATCTCCCGTCGAACTGGAGTCACGCCCCCCATGGGACGTTGTGATCTGTCCGTCCTGCCCATGAAACGTCGCCGAGCAGCGGGACCGGAAATCGGGCGGGGGTGGTGCCTTCCCGGACGGCTCGTTGCGAGTGTCCGAGCAGGATACGACGCAGGCGGGTGATCCGCGCGACGCTCGCGACGAGTGAAGTGCTCCGAACGGGTGGCCTCCGTCACGTGACAGCGTCACCCCCTGCTCGTCACACACCGTGACGGGGAGGGGTCGCACGAGGTTCCGGTGCGTGGCCGGGCGCGACCATGCCCGGGCGCTGATAGCCTGGTACCCCGTGGACCGGTGGGCCCCGGCAACATGTCACGGCACCCCGACCGCAGCGACGGCACCCCTCACAGACGCGGGACGGCGCCGCTTCGCACCTCTCCACCTCGCGACCACGGGAGCTCCCTCTTGGCCATGCCAGCCAAATCCACGACGACCAAGCACCTCTTCGTCACCGGGGGCGTCGCCTCCTCGCTCGGCAAGGGGCTCACGGCCTCCAGCCTGGGTGCTCTCCTGAAGGCGCGGGGCCTGCGGGTCACGATGCAGAAGCTCGACCCGTACCTCAACGTCGACCCCGGAACGATGAACCCGTTCCAGCACGGTGAGGTCTTCGTCACCAACGACGGCGCCGAGACCGACCTGGACATCGGCCACTACGAGCGGTTCCTCGACGTCGACCTCGACGGCTCGGCGAACGTGACCACCGGCCAGGTCTACAACACCGTGATCGCCAAGGAGCGCCGCGGTGAGTACCTCGGCGACACCGTGCAGGTCATCCCGCACATCACCAACGAGATCAAGCACCGCATCCGGCGGATGGCGACCGAGGACGTCGACGTCGTGATCACCGAGGTCGGCGGCACCGTCGGCGACATCGAGTCGCTGCCGTTCCTGGAGACGGTCCGCCAGGTCCGCCACGAGGTCGGCCGGGACAACGTCTTCGTCGTGCACATCTCGCTGCTGCCGTACATCGGTCCGTCCGGCGAGCTCAAGACCAAGCCGACCCAGCACTCGGTCGCGGCGCTGCGCAACATCGGTATCCAGCCCGACGCGATCGTGCTGCGCGCCGACCGCGAGGTGCCCACCGCCATCAAGCGGAAGATCTCGCTGATGTGCGACGTCGACGAGGCCGCGGTGGTCGCCGCGATCGACGCCCCGTCGATCTACGACATCCCCAAGGTCCTGCACGCCGAGGGCCTGGACGCCTACGTCGTGCGCAAGCTCGACCTGCCGTTCCGCGACGTGGACTGGACCCAGTGGGCCGACCTGCTGGAGCGCGTCCACAACCCCGACCATGAGGTCAAGGTCGCGCTGGTCGGCAAGTACATCGACCTGCCGGACGCCTACCTCTCGGTCACCGAGGCGCTGCGGGCCGGCGGCTTCGCCAACAAGGCCCGGGTCAAGATCAAGTGGGTCACCTCGGACGACTGCAGGACGCCCGCGGGCGCCGCCGAGCAGCTCTCCGACTGCGACGCGATCTGCATCCCCGGCGGCTTCGGCGACCGCGGCGTGGACGGCAAGGTCGGCGCGATCACCTACGCCCGCGAGAACAAGGTGCCGCTGCTCGGCCTGTGCCTGGGCCTGCAGTGCGTGGTCATCGAGGCGGCCCGCAACCTGGCCGGCATCGAGGGCGCCAACTCCACCGAGTTCGACCCGGCGACCGCTCACCCGGTCATCTCCACGATGGCCGAGCAGCTGGACATCGTCGCAGGTGAGGGCGACATGGGCGGCACGATGCGGCTGGGCATGTACCCCGCCAAGCTCGCCGAGGGCTCCATCGTCCGCGAGGTCTACGGCGACCAGGGGTACGTCGAGGAGCGCCACCGCCACCGCTACGAGGTCAACAACGCCTACCGCGGTGAGCTGGAGAAGAAGGCCGGGCTGCAGTTCTCCGGGACCTCCCCGGACAACAAGCTCGTCGAGTACGTCGAGTACCCGCGCGAGACCCACCCCTACCTCGTCGCCACCCAGGCGCACCCGGAGCTCCGCTCCCGCCCGACCCGCCCGCACCCGCTCTTCGCCGGGCTGGTGACGGCCGCGGTCGCGCGCAAGACGGGCGCCGCGAAGTAGCACCCACCGTGCCGGTTACGGTTGCCGGGGTACGGCCTCTTTTCGAGGTCGTGCCCCGGTTTCCGCGTTGGTAGAGGCTCACACAGGAGGACGCGCCATGGCGATCAAGGACACCCCGGAGGAGTGGACGGTCACCGCCTCCACCACGCCGTTCACCGGGAACAAGACCAGCGTCCGCACCGACGAGGTCGTGATGCCGGACGGCGCCACGGTCACCCGCGACTACCAGGTCCACCCCGGCTCGGTGGCCGTCCTCGCCCTCGACGACGAGGGCCGGGTGCTGGTGCTGAAGCAGTACCGCCACCCCGTGCGCATGAAGCTGTGGGAGATCCCCGCCGGGCTGCTCGACGTCCCCGGGGAGAACCCGCTGCACGCCGCCCAGCGCGAGCTGTACGAGGAGGCGCACGTCAAGGCCGAGGACTGGCGGGTGCTGACCGACGTCTACACCACCCCCGGCGGCTGCGACGAGGCCGTGCGGATCTTCCTCGCCCGGAACCTGTCCGAGGCCGAGGGGGAGCGCTTCGAGGTCGCCGAGGAGGAGGCCGACATGGAGCTGGCGCGGGTACCGCAGGACGAGCTGGTGCGCGGGGTGCTCGCCGGTGAGCTGCACAACAACTGCCTGGTCGTGGGCGTGCTGGCGCTCACCGCCGCGCAGCGCGGCGCGGGCCTGGACGCGCTGCGGCCGGCCGACGCGCCCTGGCCGGCCCGCCCGTTCGAGGCCTGACCGCACCCCTGCCGTGGTCCCCGGCCGGCCGGCCCCCGATCCGGTCGGGTGACCCAACCGCCCTGCTCCGCACGGGACGTGACGCCCCGTGAACTACGCTCGTAAGGGTTCCCGTCCGCGCCTGCGGCGGGTGCGTACGCGCAGGTGGACGGGAGCGTGACCGGTGACGGACCAGGCGGTGGGCGCAGGGCGGCTCGCGCCGGAGACGGCGACGGCCCCGGCCGCCGCGGGCCGCACCCCGCCGGCCGGCTTCACCGGCCGCCGCCGCGAGCTCAAGGCACTGCACGCCGACATCGCCCGGGCCGGCCTGGACACCCTCTCCGGCCGCAAGGGCGCCCGCAGCCGGGTGCTGCTGATCGCCGGCCGCCCCGGCTCGGGACGTACCGCACTCGCCGAGCAGCTGCTCACCGAGCTGGCCGACGGCCACCCCGACGGGGTGCTGCGCGCCGCGCTGACCGGACCGGGCGGGGAGCTCGCCGACACCGGCCGCACCGCGCGTGAGCTGCTGACCGCCCTCGGTGCGGACGCCCCGCCGGGCGCCGACGCGGACGAGCTGACCGAGCGGCTGCGCGGGGCGCTCGCCGACCGCCGCGCGCTGCTCTTCCTCGACGACGCGCCGGGCGCCGACGCCGTCGAACCGCTGCTCCCGGACGCGCCGGACTGCCTGGTCGTGGTCGTCTCCCAGGGGCCGCTGACCGGCATCCCGGACGTCCGCCCGTGCACCCTGGGCGGGCTGGACGGCGCGGCCTGCGTGGACCTCCTGGAGCGGTACGCCGGGCCGACCCGGATCACCGTCGACCCGCGGACCGCCGACAGCGTCGCCGAGGAGTGCGGCGGCCAGCCCGCCGCGCTGATCCTGGCCGGCGCCTGGCTCGCCGCCCGCCCCAAGTCGTCGGTGGCCGATCTGTACCAGGCGCTGCGGGCGGTCCCGGTGCCGCCGGACCTGCCCAGCGGCGCCCGCCCCCTCTTCCGGGCCTTCCGGCTCTCCTACGAGGCGCTCCCGGCGACCGCCGCCCGGATACTGCGGCTGCTCACCCTCGCCCCGGCCGGCCTCGTGGACGCGCACACCGCCTCCGCGCTGGCCGGCTGCTCGATGCCGACGGCCGCCGCCGCACTCACGGACTTCGCCGCGCTCGGCCTGCTGCGGCCGGTCGCGGCGGACCCCGGCACCCCGCCCGCCGGCCCCGGGACCGCGGACGCCGCGCTGCACCCGCAGTACCGCGTCCCCGGTTGCCTCGATGCGCTGCTGCGCGAGCTGCTCGGGGAGCACGAGCGGCCGGCCGAGCTCCAGCTGGCCCGCGCCCGCGTATTGGAGCGGACCGTACGGCTGCTGCAGTCGTGCCGGGCGATGACCGAGCCGGCCGGATCCACCGCCCGGCAGAAGGCCGCCGGACTGCCCCGGTCGCTGCGCTTCAGCTCCCGGGGCACCGCGGCGCACTGGCTGCACAGCCGCCGCCCGGCGCTGCTCGCCGCCGCCGGGGCGGCCGCCGCGGACGGCCAACTCGACACCCTGGACCGGCGGTTGATGGCCGCGCTGACCCGCACCCTGCTCGCGCACCAGGGCCCCGAGGCGGCCGCGCCGGACCTCTATACGGTGCACGGGCTCGTGCTGCAGGCCGCCGAGCGGCGCGGGCTGGCGCGCGAGCGGGCCGCCGCGCTGCTGAACCTCGCGGACCTGGACAGCGGTGCGGGACGGACGGCCCAGGCGCTCGGCCGGTACCGGGGTGCGCTGGAGGCCGCCCGGTCGGCGGCGGACCCGGTGGCCACCGTCCGGGCGATGGAGTCGCTGGGCGGTACGTACGCCGAGCTGGGCGACGGGGTGCGGGCCGCCGACTGGTACGGGCGGGCGCTGGAGCTGCGGCTGGCACGCGGTGAGGCGGCGGACGCGGCGCGGGTGCACGGGCGGATCGGCGGGGCCCTGATGGCGGTCGGCCGGTGGGGCGAGGCGCTCAAGCAGTGGCGGGCGGCCGCCCGGACGTACCGCAGGCTGGGTGACCTGGCCGGCCAGGCCCGGGCGACCGGGGAGGCGGCGCGGGTCCAGGAGTACGCCGGACGCCCCGAGGGGGCGCTGCGGACCTGTCTGGAGGCCCTGGAACTGGTCCGGAAAACGGACGACGGACGGCTCCAGGCGGCCCTCCAGCTGCGGATCGCGGACACCCTCGAACGGCTCGGGGACCCAAGCGCGGCAGGGCTCCACCGCGCCGCGGGAGAGCGACTCCTGGAAGATCACCCGGAGTGACCTACGAAATCGGTAGTGCCTCTCCCAAGATTTAATGCTTTGCAAGGCTAGACAAGAAGAGCTCCTTCAATAGACTGGCTGGGCCGCGTACGGCGCGGTCAGTTCCGTCATGCATCGCATGAGGGGATAATTCCTCCTGCACCCTCTCTTTCAAGGACCGTGATCGACGTGAAGGTCGGCATCCCCCGCGAGGTCAAGAACAACGAGTTCCGCGTGGCCATCACGCCCGCCGGAGTCAACGAACTCGTCCGCCACGGCCACCAGGTCTTCATCGAGAAGGACGCCGGTCTCGGCTCGTCCATCACCAATGAGGAGTACGTCTCCGCCGGCGCCACCATCCTGGGTACCGCCGACGAGGTCTGGGGCACCGCTGACCTGCTGCTGAAGGTCAAGGAGCCCATCGCGGAGGAGTACCACCGCCTCCGCAAGGACCAGACCCTCTTCACCTACCTGCACCTGGCCGCTTCCCGTGAGTGCACGGACGCCCTCCTGGAGTCCGGCACCACCGCCATCGCCTACGAGACCGTCGAGACGGCCGGCCGCCAGCTGCCGCTGCTCGCCCCGATGTCCGAGGTCGCGGGCCGGATCGCCCCGCAGGTCGGCGCCTACCACCTGATGCGCCAGGCCGGCGGCCGCGGTGTGCTGCCCGGCGGTGTCCCCGGTGTCCACGCGGGCAAGGCCGTCGTCATCGGCGGTGGCGTCTCCGGCTGGAACGCGGTGCAGATCGCCGTGGGCCTCGGCTTCCACGTCACCCTGCTCGACAAGGACATCAACAAGCTCCGCGAGGCCGACAAGATCTTCGGCACCAAGGTGCAGACGATCGTCTCCAACGCCTACGAGCTGGAGAAGGCCGTCATCGAGGCCGACCTCGTCATCGGTGCCGTCCTGATCCCGGGCGCCAAGGCCCCCAAGCTCGTCACCAACGAGCTGGTCGCCAAGATGAAGCCGGGCAGTGTCCTTGTCGACATCGCGATCGACCAGGGCGGCTGCTTCGAGGACTCCCGTCCCACCACGCACGCCGAGCCGACCTTCGAGGTGCACAACTCGGTCTTCTACTGCGTCGCCAACATGCCCGGCGCGGTGCCGAACACCTCCACCCACGCGCTCACCAACGCCACGCTGCCCTACATCGTGGAGCTGGCGAACCGCGGCTGGGTCGAGGCGCTGCGCCGTGACCCGGCGCTGGCCAAGGGCCTGAACACCCACGACGGCAAGGTCGTTTACGGCCCGGTCGCCGAGGCCCACGGTCTCGAGTGCACCGAACTGCGCACCCTCCTCGGCTGAGACGTCAACGAAGCGCGTCAACGCTGAGCATCCGGCCGGGCCTTGTCGACAGGGCCCGGCCGGTGGCGTGTGTGACGCACGGTGCGCGCCGTTCCGGAACGTCGTCTCTCAACTCGCCGTGAACGTAACCCTTTAACCGATTCGCGCACCCCCGAAACATCGGTCCGATCCCGCTTGCGCCCTTGACATCGAGGGGTCCGGTTACCGACACATCGTGCCGGGTCCGGTGGATTGTGTTGCTGCGGACGCCCGACACGCCATAGAGTCGCCAACCGTCGGCATGGTGCCACGCTGACCTATCGATAAAGTTTCCTGGTCACGTCCAAGGAGGTAAGACGACTTGTGAATGAGTCGACATTTACTCCCGGGGGTGGTCAACCAGGAGCGGTTGCACGGGGCCAGGGTCCCTCGGGGTTCGAGGCTGTCGGCTCCGTTGCGGTCCACACCTTCGCAGCCCATCAGAGCATTTCCACGACAGCCCACCAGAGCATGGACGGCCATCACGTGAACGCCATGGCCGGCGACCGGGGCAGTGGAGAACCCGCCCGTTTCGCCGACTACGACGACCTGCCCGAGGGGCACTTCTACGATCCGGACGCGGAGTACGAGCCGGACCCCGAATACGCCGCGACGCTCGCGCCGGACGCCGCGCGCCAGCGCCGCGAACGCGTCGGCCCGACCGGACGCCCGCTCCCTTACTTCCCCATCCCGGGACCGCTGTCGGACCACGGCCCGGCCAAGATCATCGCGATGTGCAACCAGAAGGGCGGGGTCGGCAAGACCACCTCGACCATCAACCTGGGCGCCGCACTCGCCGAATACGGACGACGGGTGCTGCTCGTCGACTTCGACCCGCAGGGCGCCCTGTCGGTCGGCCTCGGCGTCAACCCGATGGAACTCGACCTGACGGTCTACAACCTGCTCATGGAGCGGGGCATGTCGGCCGACGAGGTGCTGCTGAAGACCGCGGTCCCCAACATGGACCTGCTGCCCAGCAATATCGATTTGTCAGCGGCAGAAGTGCAGTTGGTCAGCGAGGTCGCCCGCGAGTCGACCCTGCAGCGCGCCCTGAAGCCGCTGCTGGCCGACTACGACTACATCGTCATCGACTGCCAGCCCTCGCTCGGCCTGCTCACCGTCAACGCCCTGACGGCGGCTCACAAGGTCATCGTGCCGCTGGAGTGCGAGTTCTTCGCGCTGCGCGGTGTCGCGCTGCTCACCGAGACCATCGAGAAGGTCCAGGAGCGGCTCAACCCGGAGCTGGAGCTCGACGGCATCCTGGCGACGATGTACGACTCCCGTACCGTGCACAGCCGCGAGGTCCTCGCGCGCGTCGTCGAGGCCTTCGACGACCACGTCTACCACACCGTCATCGGCCGTACGGTCCGCTTCCCCGAGACCACCGTCGCGGGCGAGCCCATCACCACGTACGCCTCCAACTCCGTCGGTGCCGCCGCCTATCGCCAGCTCGCCAGGGAGGTGCTCGCCCGGTGTCACGCCGAGTGAGTCTGCCGGGAGCCGACGAACTGTTCCGCACCACCGGGGGAGTGGCGCTCCAGCCCTCCACCCCCCGCCGTACGCCGGGCGGTTCGGCGGCCGCGGCCAACGGCGAGGCACCTCGGGTGCCCGCGCCGGCCGGCGAGCCCGACCCGGCCGCGGAGGGCCCGGAGGCGGCCCCCGCACGCCGGCGGCGCACGGAGAACGACGGTACCGACGCACCGGCGACGGCCGGTGACGGCGGGCCGGCCACCCCGCCCCCGGTGCCCCCGGTCGCCCCCGCGGCCGAGCACAGCGGGCGCGAGGCGGACGGCGCCGCGTCCCACCGCACCCGCGCCTCCCGGCAGGGCGCCCCCGAGGCCGGCGCGGCCGCCACCGCACCGGCCACCGGCCGGCGCCGGGGCACACGGGGCGCCAACCGCCGCCCCAGCGGCCGGGAACGGCACGACGAGAAGATCACGGTCTATGTCTCCGCCGAGGAGCTCATGGACCTCGAACACGCGCGGCTGGTGCTGCGCGGCGAGCACGGCCTCGCCGTGGACCGCGGCCGGATCGTCCGCGAGGCGGTCGCCGTGGTCCTCGCCGACCTGGAGTCGCGCGGCGACGCCAGCATCCTGGTGCGGCGGCTGCGCGGCCGCTGAGCAACACCGGCTCCGCCGCGCGGCGCGTCCGCCGCGGTGCCGAAACGTCACAGCGCGCGACGCGGGATAGCCTGCCACCGCGATGCCGAACCATGACGAAACCCCCGCGCCCCGCGCCCGCCGACGACTCGGGCGCGGGCCGGGCGCGGAGCCGGCGCCCGCGGTGCCGGTGGAGTCCCCTGCCGGCGGGACTCCCGTGGAGGCGGCCGAGAAAACCGCAGCGGCGCCCGAGGAGGCGCCGGAGGAGACCCCCGGCCCGACCTCCGCGGATGCCGAGGTCGAGGTCGGGGTCGAGCCCGGGGCGGGGGCCCAGGCCGATCACGAGGCCGGTGGCGGGCCCGGCGGCGAGACCGGCGGTGACGGGAAGTTCACGCTCCGGCTCGACAACTTCGAGGGGCCCTTCGACCTCCTGCTCCAGCTGATCTCCAAGCACAAGCTGGACGTCACCGAGGTCGCGCTGTCCAAGGTGACCGATGAATTCATGGCGCACATCCGGGCCATGGGGCCGGACTGGGACCTCGACCAGACCACCGAGTTCCTGGTCGTCGCGGCCACCCTGCTCGACCTGAAGGCGGCCCGGCTGCTGCCCGCCGCCGAGGTGGAGGACGAGGCGGACCTCGCGCTCCTGGAGGCCCGCGATCTGCTCTTCGCCCGGCTGCTGCAGTACCGCGCGTACAAACGGATCGCCGACATCTTCAGCGACCGGCTGGCCGTCGAGGCGCGGCGCCACCCGCGCACGGTCGGGCTGGAACCGCAGCACGCGGAGCTGCTCCCCGAGGTCGTGATCAGCATCGGCGCCGAGGGCTTCGCCAAGCTCGCGGTGAAGGCGATGCAGCCCAAGGCCAGGCCACAGGTCTACGTCGACCACATCCACGCGCCCCTGGTGAGCGTGCGGGAGCAGGCCGAGGTGCTGCTGGCGCGACTGCGGGAGGCCGGCGAGACCAGCTTCCAGCAGCTGGTCGCGGACGCCCCCGACACCCTCACGGTCGTCGCGCGCTTCCTGGCCCTTCTGGAGCTCTACCGCGAGCGGGTGGTGGCATTGGACCAGGAGGAGGCGCTCGGGGCGCTCACGGTGCGCTGGACGGGCACGGAGGGGGCCGTACCGGTCGTCACCGACGAGTTCGACCAGGAACCGGGCCGGCAGGCACCGGGTCAACCGGATCCGGGCGAGCAGGAACCCGCGTGGCAACAGGAATCGGGGCGGGCCGGGCGAGTGGAAGTGGAAGAGGAGCAGGCATGAGCGGCGTGGCCGACGACGACGCGTACGACGTCGAGGCGTATGACGTCGAGACGTACGACGTCACGGAGGCCGGGGCGGACGGCGGGGGGCCGGCGGAGCGTCCGGGGCCGCCGGCCGGGGCGCTGGGCGTCGCCGAGCTGGAGCTCAAGCCGGCACTGGAGGCCGTCCTCATGGTCGTCGACGAGCCGGCGACCGAGGAACACCTGGCCAGGGTCCTGCAGCGGCCCCGCCGCGCGGTCGCGCTGGCGCTGCGCGAGCTGTCCGACGACTACACCCGCGAGGGCCGCGGATTCGATCTCCGGCTGGTCGCCGGCGGCTGGCGGTTCTACTCCCGGGCCGAGTACGCCGACGCCGTGGAGAGCTTCGTCCTGGACGGCCAGCAGGCCCGGCTCACCCAGGCCGCATTGGAGACTCTGGCCGTGGTCGCGTACCGTCAACCGGTCAGCCGTTCCCGCGTCTCGGCCGTGCGCGGTGTGAACTGTGACGGCGTGATGCGCACGCTCCTCCAGCGCGGCCTGGTGGAGGAGGCGGGGACGGAACCTGAAACAGGTGCGATCCTGTACAGGACGACGAACTACTTTTTGGAGCGGATGGGCCTGCGCGGCCTGGACGAGCTCCCTGAGCTCGCACCGTTCCTCCCGGAGGCGGACGCGGTCGAGGGCGACTCCGCGGAAGGTATCCCGTCGTTCGACGTAGACGACAGCGGCGACTCTCAGACGGATCATTGATGCGAAGCAGCGGCAGGAACAACAGGGACAGCGGACGCGGCAACTACCGCGGCGCGGGCAACAAGAAGGACGAGAAGCAGCAGCGCGCCGGCCGCCCCCGTCCCGAGGAGCGCCGCTACGACGTGGGCGGATCCGGAAGCGCGGGCGGCGGCAAGGACGAGCGCGGCGGCGGCCCCAAGGCGGGCGGCAGCCGGGGTGCGGCGGCCCGGGGCGGCGCCAAGGGCGGCCCGCGCACCGGCGCGGCCTCCAAGGCGGGGCGTCCCGGCGGTAAGGGCGGCCCGCAGCGCGGCCGCGGCCAGGCGCCCGCGCGGCCGCGGGAGTACGACGCCCAGGTCGAGGAGCGCAACCGCGCCCGGCACGACAAGCCGCAGATCAAGACCCCCAAGACGTTCGGCGATCAGGAGGGCGAGCGGCTCCAGAAGGTGCTGGCCCGGGCCGGCATGGGCTCGCGACGGGCCTGTGAGGAGCTGATCGACCAGGCGCGGGTCGAGGTCAACGGCAAGATCGTCATGGAGCAGGGCGTCCGGGTCGACCCGGAGAAGGACGAGATCAAGGTCGACGGCCTGACGGTCGCCACCCAGTCGTACCTCTTCTTCGCGCTGAACAAGCCGGCCGGTGTCGTCTCCACGATGGAGGACCCGGACGGCCGCCAGTGCCTGGGCGACTACGTCACCAACCGCGAGACGCGGCTCTTCCACGTCGGCCGGCTGGACACCGAGACCGAGGGCATCATCCTGCTCACCAACCACGGTGAGCTGGCGCACCGCCTGACGCACCCGCGCTACGGCGTCAAGAAGACCTACCTGGCCGCCATCCAGGGCCCGCTCCCGCGTGACCTCGGCAAGCAGCTCAAGGACGGCATCCAGTTGGAGGACGGCTACGCCCGCGCCGACCACTTCCGGGTCGTCCAGCAGACCGGCAAGAACTACCTCGTCGAGGTGACCCTCCACGAGGGCCGCAAGCACATCGTCCGCCGCATGCTGGCCGAGGCCGGCTTCCCGGTCGACAAGCTGGTGCGCACGGCCTTCGGCCCGATCTCCCTGGGCGACCAGAAGTCGGGCTGGCTGCGCCGCATGACCAACACGGAGGTCGGCATGCTGATGCGCGAGGTCGAGCTCTAGGCCGCCGATGGCCTGCCGGACCGGCCCTTGAGGAAGGGCCGGGTCCAGTTGCCCGGGCTTCGCGGCGGACGCCCGGAACCCGGGCCCGGAACCGTCGCGCGCGCCGGAACCTCACCACCTGACCCGCCCACCCCCCGAAGGGGGGTGGGCGGCGGGGAAAAAGGAGGCGGGCGCGAGCACCGAAGTGGCCCCACCACGCGCGGAAGCGGCCCACCACGCCCGGAAGGGCCCCACCAGGCGCCCCCGAGCCCGCCAACTCGCTTGCGGCGCCGACCCATCACCCCTTAACGTCACCATGACGATTAAGGGGTGGTTTTTCATGGGGAACACGAGCTCGACGTCGCGCACGGGCACGAGCGCGGCGACCGGCGCGCTGGTCGGCCTCGCGCTCGGTGATGCGCTGGGCTTTCCGACCGAGTTCAACGACGTACCGGCGATCGAGGCCAAGTGCGGCCCCTGGCGGCAGATGCCACTGCCCGACCCCGCCTTCGTCACCGACGACACCCAGATGACGCTGGCGCTGGGACGCGGCCTACGGGCGGCGATGGACGCCGGTGAGCTGACGCCGGCGCGGCTCGTCGGCCCCGTGCGTACCGAGTACGTCGCCTGGTGGCGCTCGCCCGACAACAACCGTGCCCCCGGCAACACCTGCCTGCGCGCCTGTCAGCTGCTCAGCGACGAGGACCGCCACTGGGCCGAGGCGAGCCAGATCGGCTCCAAGGGGTGCGGCGCCAACATGCGGGTCGCGCCCATCGGGCTCGCCCCTGGGCTGAGCCCGCAGCAGCGTTCCGGCGCCGCCCAACTCCAGTCCGCGCTGACCCACGGCCACCCGACCGCACTCGCCGCGAGCGACCTCACCGCGTACGCCGTGCGCGTCCTCGCCGACGGCGCGACCCCCGCGGAGCTGCCCGCCCTGCTCCGTACGTACGCGCACGATCAGCGGACCGTCTACCGGGAGGACTGGCTCGGGGACCTGTGGCAGCGCGGCCAGGACGCCTCCGCGGCCGCGTTCATCACCCGTGGCTGGGACGACTGCCTCGGCGTCCTGGACCGGCTGGACGCGGCGCTCGCCGCCCCGGACCGGGAGACCGACCCCTGCCTGGCCACCGGCGCCGGCTGGATCGCCGAGGAGGCACTGGCCACCGGCCTGCTCTGCTTCCTGCTCTTCCCCGCCGAACCGCTCACCGCCCTGCGCCGGGCCGCCTGCACCTCCGGCGACTCCGACTCGATCGCCTGCCTCACCGGTGCGTTCGCCGGCGCCCACCTGGGCGCCGACGCCTGGCCCACGGAGTGGGCCGCCCGCATCGAATACCGCAACGAGCTCCTGGCCCTCGGCGAGGGGTGGTAGCCCCACGTACCCGTCTGCGGCGCCGCGGGGCTTGTTCGCCGTTGCGCGCTTTGCGGCGCCCCGCACGTAGTTGGCCGTCCCGCCGCGGGTCGTCTCGCCGTTGCGCCTGGCGGCGGGCGTGGTGTTGTCGGGTGCGGTGCCGGCCCTCCAGACTTCGTCCTCCGGTCCAGCCCCTCCCGTGAGTGGGAGTTTCCAAGCTGGTTGGGGGCGGACCTGGTCTGTCGGCTGCGGGCACGTGGGCATTACGTGCACCCCCACCGCCGTTTCTTTCCCTCTCACGGGAGGGGACGGGCCGGAGGGGCCGGTTGTGTGGACGTAAAGCGTCAGCAGTCCACACAACCGGCCCCGGAGGCCCGTCACCGCACCCACAAACCACCCAGCCCGCCGCAGGCGCAACGGCGAGACGACCCGCGGCGGGAGAGACGGGTACGTGGGAGGCGCCGCAAAGCGCGCAACGGCGAGCAAGCCCCGCGGCGGGAAAGACGGCTACGTGGGAGGACAACCAATCGCCGAGGAACGACGAGCCCGGAACAAGAAATCAGCCACCCGGGCCCGGTCCGGTTCGGGTGGCAAGGGGGAACCGGACACCGCCGCGTCGGCCTCCTCGGCCAGGCGGGCCATCCGTCGTTCGACCGCCTCCCAGGTCACCTCGCCCCGCCGGACCGCCAGCAGTTCGGCGCGGTCGTCGCCGACGTCCAGCGTGAGCGCGCCCGTACGCAGCAGGTCGCGGGCGCTCGCCAGCAGGCGCAGCAGATGCATGGCGTGCTTCCAGCGGGGCGCCCCGTGCCGGCGGAGATCGGCGCGCAGCTGTTTGAGCTGCCCGGTGGCGTAGCCCGTGAACGTGCGGTGGACCTGGCGGGAGAGGAACGCCGCGCGCAGCGACAGCAGCTCGCGGCCGGTGGCGTCGATGCGCTCCACGAAGGGGGAGTGCAGGCACTCCAGGGCGGTGGGGTTGGCCCGCAGTGCCAGCTGGCAGAAGCGTTCCAGCTCCCAGGAGAACTCCTCCTCGCGCGGCCCCTCCACATGGGTCGGCGGCTTCTCGAAGCCCCAGAAGAGGCGGGTGGGCGCGAGATACACCCCGCGCCGGTCGGTGTCACTGCTCTCCGTCGCCAGCCCGAAGGCCCGCGAGCCCATCACACAGGCGTAGACGGTGTGCTCGGTGACCAGAGCGTGGTCTGCGGCGGCTGCGGACATGGCGGCGATTGTCGCTGGTGGGAGGGGGAATGTCACCAGGTTTGCGGCGGACGGCCGGGACCGGTCCGGTGCGTTCCGGCCGGGTCCGGCGCGGAGCCGGCCGGGCGGTCGGCCGTCGCGTACGGAATGTCGGTGCGGCTGGTTACGCTGAGCAGTGAAGCGCACGGATGTGTGGCGCGGCTCGAGGACGCAGGGGAGCAGTGACGTGGCGGTACGAGCGGTCCGGGGGGCCGTCCAGCTGGAGCGGGACGACGCGGAGCACATGCAGGAGCAGGTCGGTGAGCTGCTCACCGCCATCCTGGAGCGCAACGGACTGCTCGCCGACGACCTGATCAGCGTGTGGTTCACGGCCACCCCGGATCTGCACAGCGACTTCCCGGCCGCCGCCGCCCGCGCCCTCGGCATCACCGACGTCCCGCTGATCTGCGCCCAGGAACTGGACGTCGACGGCGCCATGGAGCGCGTGGTGCGGGTGCTCGCCCATGTGGAGACCGAGCTGTCGAAGACCGGGATCGCCCATGTCTACCTCGGTGCCGCCGGGGCGCTGCGAAAGGACATCGCGCAGTGAGGACCGCACTCGTCATCGGAACCGGCCTGATCGGCACCTCGGCCGCGCTCGCCCTCGGCGCGCGCGGCGTGCAGGTCTATCTGGAGGACCACGACCAGGCCCAGGCCCTGACCGCCGCCGCGCTCGGCGCGGGCGCCGCCGAGCAGCCCCCGGGGCCGGTCGATCTGGCCGTGGTGGCCGTGCCGCCGGCCCATGTCGCGTCGGCGCTTGCCGATGCCATCCGGCGCGGGGCGGCCCGCGGGTACATCGACGTGGCCAGCGTCAAGGGCGGCCCGCGCCGTGAGCTGGAGGCGATGGGCTGCGACCTGAGCGCCTACCTGGGCACGCACCCGATGGCCGGCAAGGAGCGCTCCGGCCCGCTGGCCGCCACCGCCGACCTCTTCGAGGGCCGCCCCTGGGTGCTCACCCCGGCCCCCGGCGGCGACACCGAGGTGCTCAATCTCGCCCTGGAGCTGGTCGCGCTCTGCCGGGCCGTCCCGGTCGTGATGGACGCGGACGCCCACGACCGCGCCGTCGCCCTGGTCTCGCACACCCCCCAGCTGCTCTCCAGCCTGGTCGCCGCCCGCCTCAAGGGCGCCGACGAGACCGCCGTCCGGCTCTGCGGGCAGGGCATCCGGGACGTGACCCGGATCGCGGCCTCCGACCCGGCGATGTGGATCGACATCCTCTCCGCCAACCCCGGTCCGGTCGCGGACGTGCTCGCCGAGATCGCCGCCGACCTGGACGAGACCGTCCGGTCCCTACGCGCCCTGGAGTCCGCCGACGAGGAGAAGCGCGGCGGCGGCGCCACCGGCATCGAGGACGTCCTGCGGCGCGGCAACGCCGGCCGCGAGCGGGTCCCCGGCAAGCACGGCGCCGCCCCGGCCGCGTACGAGATCGTCGCCGTGTACATCGGCGACCAGCCCGGCGAGCTGGCCCGGATCTTCGCCGACGCCGGCCGCGCCGGGGTCAACATCGAGGACGTCCGCATCGAGCACGCCACCGGTCAGCAGGCCGGTTTCATCCAGCTGATGGTCGAGCCGAAGGCGGTCCCGGGGCTGACCGCGGAGCTGCGGGAGCGGGGCTGGTCCATCCGGCAGTGACGTCCCGGTCCCGCCCGGCCGGGACGCGGTGGACGGCGCCGTCCGGGTGAGCCAGTAACCTTGGGCGAGGCCCTCATGGCCCTTGGACCCCGCCCCGTGTACCAGAAAGGTGTTCGTCACCGTGGAAACCGCCGCCCGGACCGCCCCGGCTGCAGTGATTGTCGCCATCGACGGCCCCGCAGGCACGGGCAAGTCCAGCACGTCCAAGTCCGTCGCCGCCAAGCTGGGCCTCGGCTACCTCGACACCGGCGCCCAGTACCGCGCGATCACGTGGTGGATGCTGAACAACGGCATCGATGTGAACGACGCCACGGCGGTGGCCGACGCCGCCGCCAAGCCCGTGATCGTCTCCGGCACGGACCCGTCCGCCCCGACCATCACGGTCGACGGCCTGGACGCGGCGGGCCCGATCCGCACCCAGGAGGTCACCGCCGCGGTCAGCGCCGTCAGCGCGGTCCCCGAGGTGCGGTCCCTGATCACCGACCTGCAGCGCTCCATCGCCGCCGCGGCCCCGAACGGCATCGTCGTCGAGGGCCGGGACATCGGCAGCACGGTCCTGCCCGACGCCGACCTCAAGGTCTTCCTCACCGCCTCGCCCGAGGCGCGGGCGGCCCGCCGCAGCGGCGAGCTCAAGGGCAAGGAGGCCGCGGACCTGGCGGCCACCCGCGAGGCGCTGATCAAGCGGGACACTGCCGACTCCTCCCGCAAGACCTCGCCGCTGGCCAAGGCGGACGACGCGGTCGAGGTGGACACCACCGAGCTCACCCTCGACCAGGTCATCGAGTGCGTGGTCACCCTCATCGAGGGCGCCAGCGCCGAAAAGGCGGGACTCGCCCGGTGACCGACACGGGGGCACCGAGCGCCACCGGCGCCGGCGCCGGGGCCGGGCAGGCGTCCGGAGTCCCGAGCGCCACCGGTGCCGCGGTCGGCCGGCGGATCGGCATCGGGCTGATGTACGGCCTGTGGCGGCCGCGGGTGCTGGGCGCCTGGCGGGTGCCGTCCACCGGCCCGGTGATCCTCGCCGTCAACCACTCGCACGGCATCGACGGCCCGATGCTGATGGGCACCGCGCCGCGGCCGGTGCACTTCCTGATCAAGAAGGAAGCCTTCGTCGGCCCGCTGGACCCGTTCCTGCGGGGCATCGGGCAGCTGAAGGTGGACCGCAGCGCCGCCGACCGCAAGGCGATCACCGACGCGCTCGCGGTGCTGGCGCACGGCGGGGTGCTGGGGATCTTCCCGGAGGGCACCCGCGGCGCGGGCGACTTCGCGTCCCTGCGGGCGGGCCTGGCGTACTTCGCGGTGCGCTCCGGCGCCTCCGTCGTGCCGGTGGCGGTCCTCGGCGGCGCGGACCGCCGCAGCCGGCTCACACCGGCCGTACCGCCGCTGCGCAGCCGCGTCGACGTCGTCTTCGGCGACGCCTTCGAGGCGGGCGACGGCAGTGGCCGGCGCACCCGTAAGGCGCTCGACGAGGCGACCGTACGGATCCAGGAGCGGCTGACCGCCCACCTGGCAGCGGCCAGGCGCCTGACCGGGCGCTGACCGAAACTTGAGTAGTGGGCCGCGGACGAGCGGCCCACCGATCACGATGATGAACGAGGAACGGACTTCATGAACGACCAGATCCCCACCGGCGACGAGCACGGTGCGCTTGGCGACGCCGAGTACGCGGAGTTCATGGAGCTCGCCGCGCAGGAGGGCTTCGACCTCGAGGAGGTCGAGGGCGACATCGCCGCGGCCGGCCACGGCCCGCTGCCCGTCCTCGCCGTCATCGGCCGCCCCAACGTCGGTAAGTCGACACTGGTGAACCGCATCATCGGCCGTCGTGAGGCGGTCGTCGAGGACAAGCCGGGCGTCACCCGCGACCGGGTCACCTACGAGGCGGACTGGAACGGCCGCCGCTTCAAGGTCGTCGACACCGGCGGCTGGGAGCAGGACGTCCTCGGCATCGACGCGTCCGTGGCGATGCAGGCCGAGTTCGCCATCGAGGCCGCCGACGCGGTGGTCTTCGTCGTCGACGCCAAGGTGGGCGCGACCGACACCGACGAGGCCGTCGTCAAGCTGCTGCGCCGGGCCGGCAAGCCGGTCGTGCTGGTCGCCAACAAGGTCGACGGCCCGTCCGGCGAGGCCGACGCGGCCATGCTGTGGTCGCTGGGCCTCGGCGAGCCGCACCCGGTCTCCGCGCTGCACGGCCGGGGCACCGGCGACATGCTCGACGCGGCGCTGGAGGCGCTGCCCGAGGCGCCCGCGCAGACCTTCGGCCAGGCCGTCGGCGGGCCGCGCCGGGTCGCGCTGATCGGCCGCCCGAACGTCGGCAAGTCCTCGCTGCTGAACAAGGTCGCCGGTGAGGAGCGGGTGGTCGTCAACGAACTGGCCGGCACCACCCGCGACCCGGTCGACGAGCTGATTCAACTCGGCGGCAAGACCTGGAAGTTCGTGGACACCGCCGGTATCCGCCGCCGGGTGCACCTCCAGGAGGGCGCGGACTACTACGCCTCGCTGCGCACCGCGGCGGCCGTGGAGAAGGCCGAGGTCGCGGTCGTCCTGATCGACGCGGGGGAGTCCATCAGCGTCCAGGACCAGCGGATCATCACGATGGCCGTGGAGGCCGGCCGGGCCCTGGTCATCGCCTACAACAAGTGGGACAACCTCGACGAGGAGCGCCGCTTCTACCTGGAGCGGGAGATCGAGCGGGACCTCGTCCAGGTCCCGTGGGCGATGCGGGTGAACGTCTCCGCGCGCACCGGCCGCCACATGGAGAAGCTGGTCCCGGCCATTGAGACCGCGCTGGCCGGCTGGGAGACCCGTATCCCCACCGGCCGGCTGAACGCCTTCCTCGGTGAGATCGTCGCTTCCCACCCGCACCCGATCCGCGGCGGCAAGCAGCCCCGCATCCTCTTCGGCACCCAGGCCGGCACCAAGCCGCCCCGCTTCGTCCTCTTCGCCTCCGGCTTCCTCGAGGCCGGCTACCGCCGCTTCATCGAGCGCCGTCTGCGCGAGGAGTTCGGTTTCGAGGGCACGCCGATCCACATTTCGGTGCGGGTGCGGGAGAAGCGCAGCAAGAAGAAGTAGCGGCTGCCGGTGCCCCGGGGCCTCAGGGGTGGCGGGGGTGGGCGTCCCGGGGGCTCGGGGGGAGGGCCGGGAGGTGGCTGCGGGGGTGCTGGTACGGCTGGCGGCCGACGACCTCCCAGTGGCCCGTGGGCGCCGTCGTACGGCTCCAACTCCCGGTGCCGCGCAGCACTTCCGAGGTCTCCGGCTCGTCCGTGCGGTCCCCGGGCAGGGCCCGGAAGGAGCGGCGGTACTCGGCGTACAACGCGTCGTAGATCGGCGTGGCGGAACCACGGTCGGTCGGGTGCGTCGTCCCGTGTTCGTGCGACGGGCGCATGCCGGGGATCGGGTGGGTGTACGGGGCGCGGGAGGAGGGGTCGTATGCGTGCACGTATGTGCCAACGACCCCGATGGCCGCGGGATGCGGCCTGTGCGCGGAAATGGCTGATCGCGGGGGCGGGACCGGCCGAAACGACGGTCCTGCCCCCGCGATCGGGTGCCGGGTCGGTCAGGTGCCGGCCAGCGGCATGGCCGCGGCGACCAGCTTGCCCTGCGCGGCGGCCCCCTCCAGCGCCTGCCGCATGAGGTCCTCGCGCGGCTGGTGGCCGATGGTGCCCGTGGGCGCGGCGTACATCAGCACGGTCTGGGCCTTGTTGGCCGCGGTGCGCCAGCCGTCCGACACGGCCAGCGGCTGGTGGGCCTGCCACCAGGCGGCCTGGCTGCCGCCGCTGCCCGGCTGCAGCACGGCGTGCAGCTTGCCCATCGCCAGCAGGGCCGACCAGCCCGGGATCATGGCGGGGAGCTTGTTCATGTCCGACACCGGCTGGAAGCCCTGCTCCAGGAGCAGCGGCAGGAAGTCGTCGTCCGGGCCGACCGAGCCGGGACGGGCGATCGGGCCGTCCGGTTCGACGACCAGGGCCGGGCGCAGATCGTCCTCGACGAGCACCAGACCGCAGGTGATCCCGAGGGTGGCCTGGCGTTCATTCGTGGGGATCGGAGCGGCCGCCGGGGCCTCCGCTCCGGAACCGGGGGCGGCGTCCTCTCCGGTGATGGAGCGCACGGCTCCCTGGAGCTGCTCCTCCGATACCGGGACGACCTGGGAGGGGATGCAGGTGGCATGGGCGAACGCGAGCACCGCGGTCTCCTCGCCCACGAACAGGACGGTGCTGGTGCGCTCCTGCTCGCTGTCTCCGGGGGTCCGGCAGGAGGTGCAGTCGTAGCTGCCGGGGGCGTCGCCACCGGCCAGCAGGCGGTCGGCTTCTTCGTCGCCGATCTCGGCGCGAACGTCGTCGCTGACGTCGAGCATGCGCGGCACGGGTGGCTCCTCGATCTCTGTGCGTCTGCCGGGCGGTCTCCCGGCTCGTACAAGGACAACGGGCGACCTGCGGCAGGGGTCACGCGACGACGGGAACAGAATCGAACCATTCCCCGCACAGAGGAGAACTGCGGAAAGTCACCCGTTGGGCGATCACGTACGGACATGTTCTGCGCAAGGCATGGCGCAGTCGGCCGCGTTCCGTACACCGGAGCGGGTGGGAGCGGGCCCTCGCGGGCGCGGCGCGCGAGCCGGCCGGGGGTGCCTGCTTACCGTCACCGGCTATGTCGGACAACTCTTCGGCCGCACGGCGTGTCGTGGGAACCGTCGGGAGGCTCACCGCGGCGGCCGCCGCCCTCGTCCTCGGCCTGTGCCCGCCCGGTGCCGCCGCCGAGGTCCCGTACGACGGCGGTGGCGCGCCCGCGCCGGTGCGGGCCCGGCACGCCTGTGCCGGCAACGACTGGCCCTGGGCCTGCCTCGCCGAGTGCGAGAGCAGCGGCGACTGGCACATCAACACCGGCAACACCTTCTACGGCGGGCTGCAGTTCTGGCAGCCCACCTGGGAGGCGTTCGGCGGGCTGGCCTTCGCGCGGCGGGCCGACCTCGCGACCCGTAAGGAGCAGATCCTGGTCGCGAAGAAGGTGCAGGCCGCGCAGGGCTGGGGCGCCTGGCCGGTCTGCGCCAGGCGCTACGGGCTGATCAGCGACGACCGGACCTATGTCGTCCGGCGCGGCGACACGCTGGGCAAGATCGCCCGCAGCCTGCAGGTCAAGGGCGGCTGGCGGGCGCTCTACAAGGCCAACCGCGCCGCCCTGGGCGATGATCCGCGCCGGCTGAAGGCCGGCCTCACGCTGCGGATCCCGGGAACCCCGGAAAGCCCGGGGACCGATCCGGCCCGGCGGCCCACCGGCCCCGGCCCGGTGACACCGAGCGGGAACGAGAACGGTGTGGTGCCACCGGTGGCCGAGACGGCCGACGGGGTGCCTCCGGTGGCCGAGACGGTCGACGCGGTACCACCGGAGACCAGGCCGGCTGGCCCGTTGCCGCCGGAGACCAAGCCGGTCGGTTCCACGCCGCCTCAGGCGGTCGCCACGGATGGTTCTGCACCGCCTCAGGAGGTCCCGCCGGTCGGCGCGGCGTCACCTGCGAGTACGGCGGGCGGTCCGCCGCCGCAAGGGGACCGGCCCGGAGGTGTGGCGCCACCGGGGGCCCCGCCGGCCGGTTCCGCGTCTCAAGGGGCGCAGACCGTCGGCCCGCCGGCTCAGGGCACCCAGACCGCCAAGTAGGTCGTGAAGACGCCGGAGTCGCAGGAGTAGGCGGGCCAGCGGCCCTGGCGGCGGCCGGCCTCGCCGATGGCGCGGCACTCGGTCCGGCCGGCCAGGGAGCGGGAGAAGGTGTCGTACCGGGCCCAGTGGCCCGCGGGGGGCCGGGGTGCGGACGCGCCGCCGTCCTGGTCGGCCGCGCTCGCCGGGCCGGCCACCACGAGGCCGCCGACCGCCAGTAAGGCGGCCGCCACCGCCGTGCCCCATCGTCTGATCCTCACCGGTTCCTCCTCGGCGGCCCGGCACCTCCCCCGGTGCGGGCCGGACCGTCGCGGTTCGGCTGCTCCCCCGTTCGAGCAGACGAAGTGCCCCACCGTGCCCCGGCGTCGGACGCCGGGCGCCGCAACGGCCCCGTACAGGCTTCCGGTTGGGCCGGGGCTCCGGCAAGGTGGAGCCCGGGCCGGATCCGGACAGAATCCGGGGGCGGCCGCGGCGGAGAATGACCGATACGCGGGTGGTGGAGTCCGGCCGTCCGCCGCCGCCACGCCGTGGGGCACTTCGTCGTAGCGCGCCAACGCGGCCGGGCCGGACGGGATTTCCGGCGGAAGGGTTCCGTCCCACCGCTACCGATGGCCTAACTCTTTCGGCACATCTTGGCCAAAGTCCCCAACCCGGAACCAGGTTGTGCGGTCTTCGCGTTCAGAGAAGGGGATGCCTTGCGCGGGGGAGGGGTGCGCGCGGCGACCGCGGGGAGAGCGGGACGACCGGAAGACCATGGGGACACAGGGACGATGCACATCTCATTCCTGATACACAACGCCTACGGCATCGGGGGGACGATCCGTACGACGTGCACGCTGGCGCGTACGCTCGCCGAGCAGCACGACGTCGAGATCGTGTCCGTCCTGCGCCACCGCGACGCCCCCGTCTTCGACCCCGGACCGCGGGTCGCGCTGCGGCACCTCGTCGACCTCAGGGAAACCGGGCCCGGCTTCGACGGCGACGACCCGGCGCACGCCCGGCCCGCGAAGGTCTTCCCGGCCGCGGAGCGCCGCTACGACCAGTACAGCGAGCTCACCGACCGGCGGATAGCCCAGCACCTGCGCCGGATCGAGGCCGATGTGGTGGTCGGCACCCGGCCCGGGCTGAACGTGCACCTCGCCCGGCAGACGCGGCGCGGCCCGGTGCGTATCGGCCAGGAACATCTGACCCTCGACACCCACAGCCGGGCGCTCAAACTGGCGCTGCGCGGGGCCTATCCGCGGCTGGACGCGGTCACCACCGTCACGGAGGCCGACGCCCGCGCCTACCGCCGCAGGCTGCGGCTGCCGGGCGTACGCGTCGAGGCGGTGCCCAACGGCGTGCCCGCGCCCGCGCTGCCGCCCGCCGACGGCACCGGGAAGGTCGTCGTCGCGGCCGGCCGACTCGCCCCCGTCAAGCGCTACGACGTCCTGATCCGGGCCTTCGCCCGGGTCGCCGCCGAGCGCCCGGACTGGCGGCTGCGGATCTACGGCGGCGGGGCCGAGAAGGCCGCGCTGCGGTCGCTGATCGACGAACTCGGGCTGTACAACCACGTCTTCCTGATGGGCCCGGCCCATCCCCTGGAGGCCGAGTGGGCCAAGGGCTCGATCGCCGCGGTCTCCTCCAGCATGGAGGCGTTCGGCATGACGATCGTCGAGGCGATGCGGTGCGGACTGCCGGTCGTCGCCACGGACTGCCCGCACGGCCCCGGCGAGATCATCGCCGACGGGGTGGACGGCCGGCTGGTGCCGGTCGGCGACCCGGAGGCGATGGCCGGCGCGCTGCTGACGCTGATCGGTGACGACGCCGCCCGCCGCCGGATGGGCGCCGCCGCCCTCGCCGCGTCCGCCCGCTTCGACCCCGCCCGGATCGCCGCACGTCACGAGGCGCTCTTCGGCGACCTGCTGGCGCGCCGACGCGCCAGCCGGCTGCACGGCGGTCTGCACCGCGCCCGGGGAGCGCTGCTCAGCGGCGCCTACGCCACGAAGGACGCGGCCCGCGCCGCGCTGGGAGGGGTGCGCACGGCATGACCGCGTCGCGCCAGTTGACCTGGACCGGAGACGAGACGAAGGAGTCGGCCGCCATCGATCAGGAAGCCACGGCCGTGAGCGGCGCGGCACCCGACGGACGCGAACGGCGGGCCGGGCGGCAGAAGCGGGCGGACGGCACGGCCGCGCCCGCCGAGCTGCGCGCCGACTGCATCGCGGACTCCGCCGGGGGCCTCACCTTCGACCTGACCGCCCCGCAGGACACCGCGCCCGCCTGGAGCGCGGCGCTGGTGCTGCGGCGGCGCGGCGGCGACGGCGCGGACGACGAGGTCCGGCTGCCGCTCGGCCCGAACGGCGCCGGCCGGCTGCGGGCCGTGCTGCCCAGCACCGTCGCGCTCGCCGAGGGCCGCTGGAACGCCTATGCCGACCTCGGCGACGGCAGCGCGCTGCGGCGCCTGCAGCCCGGGGTCAACGACCTGCGGTCGCTGGTGGACCGCCGTCCGCTGGCCGGCATCGGCCGGCTCGGGGTCCGCATCCCGTACGCGACCAAGCTCGGCAACCTCGCGCTGCGCAGCTGGCTGCGCGGGCCGCACGCCGAGGCCGGGGACATCCTCGTCACGCCGGACGGCATGACGGTCTCCGGGCGGCTCTACGGCGCCGCCCCGGCCGCCGGCGCCCTGGCCGAGGCCCGCGCCCGGCGCGCCGCCGGCTCCCCGGAGACGGCCCCGGCGCCCGTCACCGTCCCGCTGACCGTCGACGGCGCGGAGTTCTGCTTCACGCTGCCCTACGAGGAGCTGGCCGCCCGCTGGGCGCACGGCACCGAGCCCTGGGACCTGTGGCTGCGCCCCGCCGAGGGCGCCCGGCCGGTCCGGATCGCCCGGCTCCTCGACGACGTCGCCGACAAGAAGCAGGTCTTCAGCTACCCGGCGCTGCCGGTGGCCTCGGCCGCGGCGCAGCTCCGCATCGGCCCGTACTACACGCTCGACAACGACCTGGCCGTTCGGGTCGCCGGTCCGGACGCGGGCTGAGCCGGACGCCGGCGGAGCCCGGGGCGCGCAAGCCCGGTCGGCGGGGACGCCGGCCGGGCTTCCGCATGCCCGCCCACGCCCGCCCACGCCCGCCCGCGCCGGCCCGCCCGCCCCGCCGTCCCCGCTGCCCGGTCGGCCGCGCCGCCGCGGTGCGATGTGCGGGAAATGTGTGTGGAGTGTGGTGCGTCCGCCAATTCCCCGGCGGCCAGGAATGGGCGTCCGGTAAGCGGGAATCCGGGGCTGACCGTGGATTAATTTCCGGCCGGTGTTGCCCGGTGCCCGGAGCGGCCGTGTCCGTTTCGTATCCGATCACGGCGGAATTCAGCCGGTTTTATTTTTCCACCCGGTTGCGCCGTCACCCGGCGCGTACGGGTGACGGAAGTTCCGGCAAACGCCGGAACGCCGGCTGTGACACAAGTGTGACCAATGACGGACCGGAAAGTCACCGGGGTGTGCGGCGGACGGCCCTTCCGCGGGCCCGGGACGGGCGCCTACGGTGGCTGTCATGAGTGACGTACCCGACTTTCCGACCAATCCCGAGGACGACGTCCGGACCTATGTCGGTCTGGAGCAGCAGGACGCCGAGGAGCGGGCCCGGGGGCGCGGCTGGAGCACCGTCCGCGCGCTGCCGCCCGGCACGGTGATCACCATGGAGTACGTCGCCGGCCGGCTGAACTTCGAGGTCAAGGACAACGTGGTGCACCGCTGCTGGCCGGGCTGAGCACCGGCGGCACGACGCCCCGGCACGACGGACGGAACGACGACGAAGGCCCCGGCCGCTCGGAGGAGCGGCCGGGGCCTTCGCTGCGGGGTGGGGGTGTGTGCGTACCGGCCCCGCGGCTGGTGGGGCGGTCAGTCGCCGGTGTTGCGGCCGCGCACGGACGTCGGGCCGAGCGGGGTCGTGCGCGGGACGCGGTCCGCGTGCGGCGGCCGCCGGCTGCCCGCGGGATTCGCCGGGGTGCGCTCCGACCGGATGGTGTACGGGCGCGACGCGTGGTGCGGCCAGCCGCCGTCCGGGGCGCGGGTGGCCGGGCGGCCGCCCGTGGTGGCGCCGATGGTCTCGCGGACCAGCACCTCGCCGTCCGGGGCGAGGCGCTGCCGGGAGAGGCCGGGAGCCAGCGAGCCGGCCGGCAGCGGGCCGCGCAGCGAATCGGGGCGCAGCCGCAGCCACAGCCGCAGCAGGATGCCCATGAGGCGGTCCTCGACCCAGGTGACGCCGGGCTCCAGCCAGGGCATCGCCAGCAGCACCAGCAGGCCGGCGGCCCAGCCGAGCAGCACGTCACTGACCCAGTGGGTGCCGAGGTAGACGGTCGTCATGCCGACGCCCAGCGCGCCCAGCGCGGCGATCACCGACAGCGTGCGGCGGCGCAGCGGGGTGGTCGCCAGATAGGCCAGCACGCCCCAGGTGACCACGGCGTTCGCGGTGTGGCCCGAGGGGAATATGTCGCCGCCCAGCCACATCTCGTTGGCGCCGACCGTCGTCGCGTAGTGCGGACCGAGCCGCCCCATGCCCAGCTTCGCGGCGCCCACCGTGATGTTCAGCAGCAGCAGTGAGGCGCCGAGCACCAGCAGCGGGTGGAGGTTGCGCTGGCGCCAGCAGCGCCAGCCCAGCCAGGCCGCCACCGCCACCGCGGTCGGGCCGCGCTGGCCGAGCACCACGAAGTAGTCGAGGAACGCGTGGATCGCAGGCCATTGCTTGTACGGCCTGAAGAACATGACCTGCCAGTCGAAGGTGACCAGCCAGGAGGTGGTCAGCACTCCGACCACGATCGCCGCGTACACCGCCAGCGTGCCGCCGAACAGCCACAGGCGGGTCCGGGTCATCTGGGGTGGTCGGGCGCGATCGGTCGGGCGCTCCTCCATCTGGTCGAGCTTCTTCTCATCGGTACGCACTCAATCGACGTTACCGCCTGTGATGTAGGCGCTTGGTCAAACTGTGCGCTTTGTAATGACGATGTGATGTGGAATGGGTCTCAATCGGGGCTTCGGCGGCGGGATTTGGAAGGGAATTCCGAAGGATTCCCAATCGCTTCCGGACGTCCGCGTGTCGGTCCGTCGAGCGCCTTATCTGCTTTTCTCCGAAGGGAGTTTATCGGCTATTTACTGGGGCGTTGGACGATGTTTCCTCGCGGCCGCGATCGCGGAAGAGGATCATCCGGCTGCCGGCCGGAAGAAGTTGATCTTTGTGGTCGCGGCCGGGTCACGGCGGGCCCGATCCGTTCAGCCAGAACGCCCCGTAGATCGCGGCCCCCGCCGCCACCACCCCGATGACCAGCCAGGACCAGGCCGGCCGCCACCGGGCGAGCGCCGCCGCCGGGGGCAGCAGCAGCGGGTAGGCCGGCATCATCAGCCGCGGCTTGGACCCGAAGTAGCCCTTGGCGGTCAGCGCCAGTAGCAGCACCAGCCCACCGTAGACCGCCAGCGGCAGCGGCTGGCCGCGCCGCACCCCGTGGACGTACAGCCAGATCACCAGTCCGACGCCGGCCAGCAGTCCGAGACCGGCCGCGAAGGGCTGCTGCCCGATGAACCCGGCGAACGCGACGCCGCCGTCGAAGCCGTTGCCCCAGCCGCCCTGGACGTCCAGATAGCCGGTGGCCGAGCCCTCGCGGATCCCCACCCATACGAAGTAGCCGCACCAGCCGAGCGGCGCGAGCAGCACCCCGGCCGCCATGCCGGGGTGGGAGCGGAACGCCGCGCGCAGCCGTACGCCCGCGGCCCGCTCGCGCCACAGGGTCACCGCCGCGGTGACCCACACCGCGGCGACCACCGCCGCACCCACCGGCCGGGTCAGCCCGGCCAGCGACGCCAGTACCCCCGCCGTCACCCAGCGCCCGGTCAGCACGGAGTGGACGCCCCAGGCCGCGAGCGCGGTGAACAGCGACTCCGAGTACGCCATCGACTGCACGATCCCGACCGGCAGCGCGGCCCACAGCGCCGCCAGCGCGATCCCGGCCCGCGGCCCGTGCAGCCGCTCGCCGGTCGCGTACAGCGCCCAGGCCGCGGCCAGCGACGCCGACCAGGCCACCGCCATTCCGGCGTCCGCGGCCGACAGCGGCGTGAGCGCCGACAGGCCCCGCTCCAGCCACGGCAGCAGCGGGAAGAACGCCAGGTTGGAGTGCACGTCGCCGTTGGCCAGCTGCACGCTGTAGCCGTAGCCCTGCTCGGCGACGCGGGTGTACCAGAGCGAGTCCCAGCGGGCGGTGAGCAGGGTGTGCCAGTCCTTGCCGTTCGCGGCCGACCAGGCGCCGAGCACCAGCAGCCCGAGCAGCCGGACCGCGGCGTACGCCGCCAGCGCGGGCGCGGCCCGGCGCAGCGCGGCGACCACCGCGGCGCCGTCCCGTGCGGTCCGGCCGGGAACCGCGGCCGAGGCAAGATCGTTCATCTGGACGATTATCCAGGTCTCCGGAAATGCCGGGCGACGGGCGGAGGGGGAACGTCCGGTGCTGCGATGAGCGTCTCATCGTGAGGTGAGCCACGCGGCACCCTCGAGGACTCGCGTAGTCTGACGTCTCTACTCGCCCGTGCCGCCGGTTCCCCCGGGGCGTTTTTCGCGCCCTGATCCGTGGCCGCGAGAGCATGACTGGAGGTGCTGCATGTCCGGGACGACCGCGTCCGGCAAGGGACGGACGGCTGGTGTTCCCCGGCTTCCAGGCGGCGGTGTGAACCGCTGGACCGTGCTGATCGTGCTCTGCGTCAGCCTGCTCTTCGTCGCACTGGACACCACGATCCTCTACGTCGCCGTGCCCTCGGTCACCGAGGACCTGCGGCCGGGACCGGTCGAGCTGCTCTGGATCGTCGACATCTACCCGCTGATCGCGGCCTCGTTGCTGATCCTCTTCGGCACGCTCGGCGACCGCGTCGGCCGCCGCCGCATCCTCCTGCTCGGTTACGGCCTCTTCGGCCTGGCCTCGGCCGTCGCCGCGCTCGCCCCCAATCCGCAGATCCTGATGACGGCGCGCGCCCTGCTCGGCATCGGCGGCGCGATGATCATGCCCGCGACGCTGTCGATCCTCCGGCAGGTCTTCCCCGACCGCCGGGAGCGTGCGGTCGCCATCGGCGTGTGGAGCGCGGTCGCCGCGGTCGGCGCCGCGGTCGGCCCGGTCCTCGGCGGCTTCCTCGTCGAGAACTTCTGGTGGGGCTCGGTCTTCCTGATCAACATCCCGATGATGTCGGCGATGCTCCTGATAGGACGCTGGCTGCTGCCGGAGTCGCGCGGTGAGCGCAACGGTCCCTGGGACGTGATCGGCGCGGTCGTCGCGGCGCTCGGCGTGCTGGGCATCGTGCTCGGCGTCAAGCGGATCGGCAGCGGCGCGGCGATCGTGGGACCGACCACGCTCCTGCCGATCGTGCTCGGCGTGGCCCTGCTGCTGCTCTTCGTACGGCGCCAGCGCCGGCGGGCGCACCCGCTGATCGACATGCGGCTGTTCGCCCGGCCGGCCTTCGGCACCTCCGTCGGCTGCATCGTGCTGGCCATGCTTGCGCTGGTCGGCCTCCAGCTGATCGCCGTCCAGTACCTCCAGCTCGTCCTCGGGCTCAGCCCCCTGGAGACCGGGCTGCGGATGCTGCCCCTGGTGTTCGCCGCGATGGCCGCCGGCCTCACCGGCTCGAAGCTGCTGCAGGCCCTCGGGCCGCGGGCGATGGTCTCGCTCGGCTTCGTGCTCACCGCCGTCGCGGTGCTCTGCCTGACCGCGATGAGCAGCCAGGACCGCCCGTGGCTGCTGTCCGGCGGCTTCGTGCTGCTCGGCTTCGGCTTCCAGTCCACGCTGTTCGGCGCCTACGAGTCGATGCTCAGTGAGGCCCCGGCCGAGCAGTCGGGCGGTGCCGCGGCCATCGGCGAGACCTCCTACCAGCTCGGTGCCGGGATCGGCGTCGCGCTGCTCGGCAGCGTCATGAACGCCGCCTACGCCCCCGGTCTGACGCACGTCGACGGCGTCTCCGCGAAGACGTCCGCGTCCGCCGCGCACTCCCTGGGCGAGGCGTACAAGGTCGCCGCGGGCCTGGGCCAGAGCGCCAAGGAGGCGCTGCGGATCGCCGCCCGCGACTCCTTCGTCCGCGGGCTGCACATCACCCTCGTCGCCAGCGCCGTGCTGCTGCTGGTCGGTGCGGGCATCGCGCTGCGGCTGCCGCGCCGGGCCGCGGAGACCACCGAGCGGGCCGAGGGCGACACCGGCACCGCGGAGGGCGCCCCGGCGGGCGCCGGGCGCGGCACCGGCGAGCCCGCTCCGGCCGGCTCCGGCCGCTGAGCTCCCCGGACCTCCCGCTTTTCCGTCCCGCCGCGCGGCGCCGGCCCTTGCCGCGCGGCACCGCGGGCCGTACCGTCGGACGCGCTGCATAACTACCACTGCTAGTTTTAGTCGCGCGCTGAACCCGCCGGAGGCCCGCCATGCCAGCCAAGCCAGCTTCCTCAGCTTCTTCGACAGTTCCGCCGTTCGACCCGGGCGACCCGCTGGGCATCGACGACCTGCTCACCGACGAGGACCGCGCGGTCCGCGGCACCGTCCGCCAATGGGCCGCCGACCGCGTCCTGCCGCACATCGCGGAGTGGTACGAGGCGGGTGAACTCCCCGGCATCCGCGAACTGGCCAGGGAACTCGGCGCGATCGGCGCCCTCGGCATGTCCCTGACCGGCTACGGCTGCGCCGGCGCCTCCGCCGTCCAGTACGGCCTGGCCTGCCTGGAACTGGAGGCCGCCGACTCCGGCATCCGCTCGCTGGTCTCCGTCCAGGGCTCGCTCGCCATGTACGCGATCTGGCGCTTCGGCTCCGAGGAGCAGAAGCAGCAGTGGCTGCCCGGGATGGCGGCCGGCGAGACCATCGGCTGCTTCGGCCTGACCGAGCCGGACCACGGCTCCGACCCGGCCGCGATGCGCACCTACGCCAAGCGGGACGGCGACGACTGGGTGCTGACCGGCCGCAAGATGTGGATCACCAACGGCTCGGTGGCCGGCGTCGCGGTGGTGTGGGCCCGGACCGACGACGGCATCCGCGGCTTCGTCGTGCCCACCGACGCCCCGGGCTTCTCGGCCCCCGAGATCAAGCACAAGTGGTCCCTGCGCGCCTCGGTGACCAGCGAACTCGTCATGGACGAGGTGCGGCTGCCGGCCGACGCGGTGCTCCCCGGCGTCACCGGTCTGCGCGGCCCGCTCGGCTGCCTGAGCCACGCCCGCTACGGCATCGTCTGGGGCTCGATGGGCGCGGCCCGCGCCAGCTTCGAGGCGGCGCTGGAGTACGCCCGTACCCGGGAGCAGTTCGGCAAGCCGATCGGCGGCTTCCAGCTGACCCAGGCCAAGCTCGCCGACATGGCCGTCGAACTGCACAAGGGGATCCTGCTGGCCCACCACCTGGGGCTGCGGATGGACGCGGGGCGGCTGCGCCCCGAGCAGATCAGCTTCGGCAAGCTGAACAACGTCCGGGAGGCGATCGAGATCTGCCGCACGTCCCGGACGATCCTCGGCGCCAACGGGATCTCGCTGGAGTACCCCGTCATGCGGCATGCGACCAACCTCGAATCGGTGCTCACCTACGAGGGCACCGTCGAGATGCACCAGCTGGTGCTGGGCAAGGCGCTCACCGGGCTGGATGCCTTCCGGTGAGCGGAGGCCGGCGGCGCACGGCGCCCCCGGTGAGCGGCCTTGCCCCTAACTCTGGTTGAAGAAGCCGCCGTTGCGGTGGTCGTGGGTCTCGCCGCTGAGCACCCGGTAGTCGGCGGGGGTGAGCAGGAAGACCCGGGTGGCGACCCGCTCGATCGAACCGCGCAGGCCGAAGGTGAGGCCGGCCGCGAAGTCGACGACCCGCTTGGCGTCGGCGGACTCCATGGACGTCAGGTTGACGATCACCGGGACGCCCTCCCGGAACAGCTCGCCGATGCCACGGGCGTCCCGGAAGCTCTCCGGGGTGACCGTGGCGATGCGGGTGCCCTGGTCCTGGGCGGCCTCGTCGGCCACCCGGACCCGGGGGTCGGTCACCCAGGGGTTGCCACCCGGGCCGGCGGCATCGGGTCCCTCGGCGTAGTCGTCGTCGTAGTAGCGCTCGTCATCACCGTCGTCGACGAGGCCAAGCCAAGCACTCGCCTTGCGCACCGATCCCATTGACGCCTCCTCTCACCCGTGGTCTGTGTGTGTTCCTGCCCCTATCGTCGTCCATCAGGCCGAGGGAGTGCCAAGTGGATAGCGGCCGCACGGGGGGTTCGTGACACATCTGGTGCAAAGAGGGTGGCGCGACATCAGCTTCCGCGCCCTATAAGGAAACTGACTGTATGAAGAGCGTAACGGTCGGTACCCGACCGAGTGGTGGCGGCAAGTGGCCGGGCCGTGCCGGGGCCTGATCCACCCGGATTACTTGATCTCCGGCGGGCTGATCTGCGACGACTTGATCGCCGAGGGCCCGGTGCCCCACTTCTTCAGGATCCGGTCGTAGGTGCCGTCCTTCTTCAGATGGTTGACAGCGGCCCGGAAGGCGGGCGCCAGCGGGGTGCCCTTCTTGAACGCGAAGCCGACGTCGAGCCGTTTGAACTCGTTGAGGAACTTCAGGCCGGGCTGCTGCTTGACGGCGTACCGCAGCCCGTTGATCGTGCTCATCACCACGTCGCTGCGGCCCTGCTGGAGCGAGATCCACAGCGCCCCCTGCTCGGCGAAGGTCTTGACGTCGTACGGCTTCCGGCCGGCCTCGGTGCACAGGTGCCGGTTCTGCTCCAGCGTCGCCTCGAAGGTGGTGCCCGCGCCGGTGGCGACGGTCAGTCCGCACAGCCGCTTGAGCGAGGTGACCTTCTTCAGCGGGCTGTCCTTGCGGGCCGCGAAGCCCTGGCCGTCGTTGATGTACGTGACGAAGTCGATGGTCCTGCGGCGCTCGTCGGTGACGCCGAAGTTGCCGGTGCCCACGTCGTACTTGCCGCTGCCGAGGGCCGGCAGGATCGCCTCGAAGCTCGCCACCTCGCGGTGGATCCGCAGCCCGAGGGCCTTGCCGACCGCGTCCGCGAAGTCGATGTCCTCACCGGCCAGGGTCGTGCCGTCGGGCAGGTAGGTGGCGCCCGGCGGGGTGCCGACGCTGGCGGCGAGCGCGAGGGTGCCGCGCTCGCGGACGTCGGCGGGCAGCAGTTTCGCCGCCGCCGGGTCCTTCGTGACGCCGGAGACCACGTCGGTGGTGGGGATCTTGGCCTGCGCGGCGGCCGGTCCGGTGGCGCCGGTGCCGCCCGACGGGTCGCCGGAGCCGCAGGCGGTGAGCGCCAGGACCGCGGTGGCCAGCAGCGCCGTGGCGCGCAGTGCGGTGGTGCGGGGCGTGGTGGTGGTCATGGGCGCGGGGTCTCCAGGTGCTTCTCGAACGGCAGCGGGCCGATCGATTCCGGGTCGGCGGACAGGTCGAACAGCGGCCGGTAGCCCGCGGCGAGGTAGAGGCCCTTGGCCTCGGGCTGGCGGGGACCGGTCGTCAGGTGGACGCGGGTGTAGCCGCGGGCCGCGGCGTCCTGCTCCAGGACGTCGAGGACCCGCCGGGCCAGTCCGCGCCGGCGGTGGGCGGAGTGCGTCCAGATCCTCCCCCAGACTCCGTCCGGGGGTGCCCCCATCCGTTCGGCGGTCCGGGCGTCGAGGCGGCGGTAGGCGCCGCCGGCCACCGGCTCGCCGTCCGCGAGGAGCAGCAGGAACGTGCCGCCGGGCGGGGCGAACTCCTCCGCCGGGTACTCCAGGCCGAGGTCGACCGGCTTTTGGTAGCGGGTGCTGTATTCGTGGGTCAGCTCGTCCAGCAGCGGGCGGGCGAGCGGATCGCCGACGGTGGTGTGGCGGACCGTCAGCCGGGCGGTCGGCCGCGGCCGGGGCGTGGTGGTCATCGGGCCGCCTCCACGGCCGGCTCCGGCGTCGCGGCCGGTACGGGCGTCGGCCAGGGCAGCGGGTCGGGGAGCTCGTGGCGCAGCTGCGGCAGCACCTCGGCGGCGGTCAGCCGCAGCACCTCGGCCTTGCGGGCGAACGGCAGCCCGGCGCTGTCCACGGAGAAGAACTGCAGCGCATGGCCGTAGGCCACGTGCTGCGACAGGATCTTGCCGGCGATCCGCGCGGGCGAACCGACCAGTGCCGGACCGTGGTCGGCGGCCTCGTCCAGGGTGCGGAACGGGGTGTTGTTGCCCGGTACGTCGCGCGCGGCGACCGCCGCCTCGTAGTACGGCGCGAACTCCCGGCGGGCGGTGCGGTCGTCGGCCGCCGCGTAGAGCGTGCCGCCCGAGGCGACCAGCGCGGCCGCCGGATCGTGGCCGTAGTCCGCCCAGCGGGCCCGGTAGTGGTCGATCAGCTTGGCGTAAGCGGCCACCGGCTGGATGACGTTGGCCGCGAAGACCGGATCGCCCCACAGGGCCGCCAGCTCCACCGAACGCTCGCTGGTGGCGCTGCCGTGCCAGACGGTGGGCGGCCGCCGGAACGGGCGGGGCAGCACCGTGGCGTTCTTCAGCGGCGGCCGGAACCGGCCCGACCAGGTGACCTGTTCCTCGCTCCACAGCCGGCGCAGCAGTTCGTAGTTCTCCTCCTGCAGCGCGTACTGGTCGCCCGGATCGCGGTGGAAGAGGTGCCAGGGCTCGGGCGCGTTGCCCTTGCCGATGGTCAGCTCCAGCCGGCCGCCGGAGAGCTGGTCGACGGTGGCGTAGTCCTCCGCGACGCGTACCGGGTCGAGGGTGGACAGCACGGTGACGGTGGTGAACAGCCGGATCCGGTGGGTCCGGGCGGCGATCGCGCCCAGCACCGCGGGTGGCGAGCTGGACAGGAACGGCGCCCCGTGCCGCTCTCCGACACCGAAGGCGTCGAACCCCAACTCCTCGGCCAGTACGGCGAGTTCGACGACCTCGCGGAGCCGGTCGTGTGGGGTGAGGAGGCGTCCGGACAGCGCGTCCGGGACGTTGTCGATCAGAGTCATGACGCCGAAGCGCATACCGCGCCCTTCTGCGAGCGGGACGGAGGGAGGAGAGGAAGGAAAAGGAGAAGGAAAAGGAGAAGGGGCCCCTGGGAGGGGAGGGGGGACGGCGAAGAAGGTGGAGCGAGGGGAGGGGGCGCCGAAGGAGCGGCGTGGAGTGTGAAGGCGCGCGGCGGAAGAGGAAGGAGAACCGCGGAAGGGGCCCGGCCTTATCGGCGACGGGCCGCAGGGCAGGGGGTCAGCTCAACAGGACGACGACCACACACGACCGAAGTCGATGTGGTCGCGGGTGACCAGCCGCTGCCATGCGTACATGCGAACAAGTGGAACAGGCATCCGTTTCCGCGTCAACCGCCACGTGATCCATGGCTCACAGTGCGGACAGCCTTGACAACCAGGCGTGTTGACGCCATAGCCTCAAGAGCCGGTCGTGCTGAGGGGCGCGGCCCGCTCGTTCGTGTGAAGGCGCCGGAGCCCGTGCTCGCTCTCGGCATCCACGGAGCCTTCGCCATGCCTTTGGTCGACCCCGTTTCCGACACCCTCGACGCCCCGGCCCCACCCGCCGCGGCACCACCCGACGCCCCGGACCCCGCCGCGCTGCGGATCGTGCCGCGCCGGCGCACCGGCCGGCGGGCCGCGGCCGCCGTCGTCCTCGCCCTGCTGGCGCTGGCCCTCGTCTCCGTCGTCCGCAACGACGCCTTCCAATGGGACGTGGTCGCCGACTACTTCCTCACCACCGCCGTCCTGCGCGGCCTGGGGCTGACGCTCTGGCTGACCGTGGCCGTCATGGTGCTCGGCTTCGCGCTGGGCACGCTGCTCGCGGCGATGCGGCTGTCGGACAACCCCGTGCTGCGCGGCGTCAGTTGGGGCTACGTCTGGCTCTTCCGGTCGATGCCGATCCTGGTGCAGCTGCTGTTCTGGTTCAACATCGGGGCGCTCTACCCGACGGTCCTCGGCGTCAAGACCGTCGACCTGCTCGGCCCGGTCGCCATCGCGGTCATCGGGCTGACCCTGCACGAGGCCGCCTACGCCGCCGAAGTGGTCCGCGGCGGCATCCTCTCGGTCGACAAAGGACAGCTGGAGGCCGCCCAGTCACTGGGGCTGGGGGCCTGGCGGCGGCTGCGCCGGATCGTGCTGCCGCAGGCCATGCGGGCGATCGTGCCGCCGGCCGGCAACATGCTGATCGGCACCCTCAAGGGCACCTCCATCGTCAGCGTCATCGCCGTCCAGGACCTGCTGTACTCCGTGCAGCTGGTCTACCACCGCACCTATCAGGTCATCCCGCTGCTGCTGGTCGCCACGCTCTGGTACATCGTGGTCACCTCCGTGCTCGGCGCCGGCCAGTTCTTCGTCGAGCGGCACTACGCCCGCGGTACGGCCGGTGCGCGGTGAACGCCTCCCTCGTCATCGTCGGGGCCGGCCCGCGCGGAACCGGCGTCCTGGAGCGGCTGGCCGCCAACCTCCCCGAGCTGTACGGCGACCGGCCCCTGGACATCCACCTCGTCGATCCGCACCCGCCCGGTGGCGGCCGCATCTGGCGCCACGACCAGTCGCCGCTGCTGTGGATGAACTCCACGGCCGAGGACGTCACCATGTTCACCGACGAGACGGTGGAGCAGGCGGGCCCGGTCCGGCCCGGGCCCACGCTCGCCGAATGGACCGGGGCCGACGGGCAGGCGTTCCTGAGCCGGCAGCGGCAGGGCGCGTATCTGCGCTGGGTGTACGAGCGGTCGGTGGCCGCGCTGCCGCCCACCGTCACCGTCCACGAGCACCGGGGCACCGCCGTACGGGTCTCCGGCTCGCGCGACGGCCGGCAGCAGGTGTGGCTGGCCGGCTGCCCGGCCCCGCTGCTCGCCGACCTCGTGGTCCTCGCCCTCGGCCACCTCGACGCCGAACTGCCGCCTGAACAGGCCGAGTTGGCCGAATTCGCGGCCCGGCACGGGCTGACGCACCTGCCGCCCGCCTTCACCGCCGACAGCGATCTGAGCGTCCTCGGGCCCGGTGAACCGGTGCTGGTGCGCGGTTTCGGGCTGGCCTTCGTCGACCTGATGGTGCTGCTGACCGAGGGCCGCGGCGGTACGTACACCACCGGCGCCGACGGGCGGCTGACCTACCGGCCCTCGGGGCGCGAGCCCGTCCTGCACGTCGGTTCGCGGCGCGGCGTCCCGTACCACTCCAAGATCGGCTACCCGCCGAGCGGTGAACGGCCGCCGCTGCCGCGGTTCTTCGGGCCCGCCCAGGTGGACGCGCTGCTCGCCCGGCCCGGGAAGGACGGCATCGACTTCCGGCGCGACGTCTGGCCGCTGATCGACAAGGAGCTGGGCTTCGCCCACTACCACCGGCTGTTCACCGCGCACGCCGACCGCACCCGGATGGCCTGGCCCGACTTCGAGGAGAAGTACGCCGCCGCCGACCCGGGCAGCGCCGCCCTCCAGGCCCTGGTCGGCGCGGCCGTCCCGGACCCCGCCGACCGGCTCGACCTGCACGCGCTGGACCATCCGCTGGCCGGCCTGCGCTACCCCGACGCCGAGGCGCTGCAGGAAGGACTGCGCGGCTACATCGAGGCCGACCTCGCCCGCCGCCACGACCCCGCGCACAGCCCCGACCTCGCGGTCTTCCTCGCGCTGCTGTCGGTCTACGGCCAGCTGGTCCGGCTCGGCGACCGCGGGCCCTGGTGGCACGGCTTCTTCAGCTACCTCGCCTCCGGCCCGCCGGGACCGCGGCTGCGCCAGCTGCTCGCGCTCTCCCGGGCCGGTGTGGTGCGCTTCCTCGGCGCGGACACCACCGTCACCGCCGACGAGCGGCGCGGGGTGTTCCGCGCCGAAAGCCCCAGCGTGCCGGGGGAGTCGGTGACGGCCCGGGCGCTGGTCGAGGCCCGGCTGCCGGAACCGACCGTGGCGCACACCCGCGACACCCTGCTGCGTTCCCTGTACGCCGAGGGCGCGGCCGCGACCCCGGCCGGGCTGCTGGCGGTCGACCCCGCCGACGGCCGGATCCTGGACCGCGCCGGCCTCCCGCACCCGCGCCGGTTCGCCCTCGGCCCGCACACCGACGCCCGGGCCGGCGGTGCGTTCTCCCGGCCCCGGACCAACGCCCCCGCCTTCCGGCAGAACGACGCCACCGCGCGGGTGCTGCTCGCCTTCCTCCGCGACCGGGCCGCCCGGCCCACCCCCCTCCCCACACCCGTTCCCGCCTCCGGCACCGCACCCACCCCCGAGGACACCCATGCCCTTGACCACTGACCCACCCGCCCGGCTGACCGCCACCGAGCGGGCCGGACCACCGGACGCCGACGATCCGGCCGCCCTGAAGGTCGTCCCCGTACGCCACCCCTGGCGCTGGGCCGCGATCGCGGTGACCGCCGTGCTGTTCGGGCAGTTCGCGCACGGACTGGTCACCAACCCGGCGTGGGAATGGCCGGTGTTCGCCCAGTTCTTCACCGCGGAGACGGTCCTCAGGGCCACTTCGACACCATGGGCCTGGTCGGGGCGATGGGCGCGGCGGTGCTGGGGCTGGCGCTGCACCAGGCCGCGTACGCCGCCGAGATCGTGCGCGGCGGGGTGCTCGCGGTGGACGGCGGACAGCTGGAGGCGGCCGCCGCGCTCGGCATCCCCCGGCTGCGGCAGCTGCGCCGCATCGTGCTGCCGCAGGCGGCGCGCTCGATCCTGCCCAACGCCACCAACGAGGTCATCTCCCTCTTCAAGGGCACCTCGATCGTCTCCGTCATGGCGATCGGCGAGCTCTTCTACCAGGTCCAGGTCATCTACGGACGGAACGGCAGGGTCGTGCCCCTGCTGATGGTCGCCACCGCCTGGTACGTCCTCCTCACCACCGTGCTCTCCGTCCTCCAGCACTACGTGGAACGCCACTTCGCCAAGGGAGCCACCCGATGAGCACGCAGACCGCGATGGTCGACGTCCGCTCGGTCCACAAGAGCTACGGCCCGCTCCAGGTCCTCAAGGGCGTGGACCTGACCGTCCGGGCCGGCGAGGTCACCGTCGTCCTCGGCCCGTCCGGCTCCGGCAAGTCCACCCTGCTGCGCACCATCAACCACCTGGAGAAGGTCGACAGCGGCTCGGTGAGCGTGGACGGGTCGCTGGTCGGGTACCGGCGTTCCGGCAACAAACTCCACGAGCTGCGCGAACGCGAGATCCTCAAGCAGCGCACCGGAATCGGCTTCGTCTTCCAGAACTTCCACCTCTTCCCGCACCTGACCGTGCTGGCGAACATCACCGAGGCCCCGGTCTCCGCACTGCGCCGCCCGAAGAAGGACGCCGAGGCGGCCGCCCGGGCGCTGCTCGACCGGGTCGGGCTCGCCGACAAGGCGGACGCCTACCCCAAGCAGCTCTCCGGCGGCCAGCAGCAGCGGGTCGCCATCGCCCGGGCGCTCGCCCTGGAACCGAAGCTGCTGCTCTTCGACGAGCCGACCTCCGCACTCGACCCGGAGCTGGTCGGCGAGGTCCTCGACGTCATCAAGGACCTGGCGCACCAGGGCACCACCATGGTCGTCGTCACCCATGAGATCGGCTTCGCCCGCGAGGTCGCCGACACCGTCGTCTTCATGGACGGCGGACGGATCGTCGAACAGGGCCCGCCCGGCCAGGTCCTCGACCACCCGCGCCACGCGCGCACCACGTCCTTCCTTTCCAAGGTCCTGTGAACATGAGGAGACATCCGTTGCACCGCCGCACCCGGACCGCCGCCCTCACCCTCGCCGCCGGCTCCGTGCTGCTCACCGCCTGCGGCGGCGCGGCCGCCGGCAGCGGCGGTGACGCCGGGAACACCGTCACCGGCGCCCACGGCACCACCCTCGACATCGGCCCGGACCAGCACCGCGTCCACGGCGTCAAGGACCCGAAGAGCGCCGCGCTGGTGCCCGCCCGGGTGCGCCGGACCGGTCGTCTGCGGATCGGCGTGGGCGCCGAGTCCAGCCCGCCGCTGAGCTTCTACGCAGCGGCCTCGAAGCCGGCCGGGCCTTCTACGCCGACGTCAAACGCCGGCTCGCGGCGTACGGCCGGCAGCCGGACCACCTCGCGATCATGCCGGGGGTCACCTTCGTCCTCGGTGACACCGCCGCCGAGGCCCAGGAACGTGCCGCCGAGATCCGCCGGCAGCAGGTCTCCCCGCAGAACGCGCTGCTCGCGGCGGAACAGATCTGGGGCGTGGACCTCTCCGGGTACGACCCCGACGGCCCGCTGCCGGATGTCGATCCGGACCCCGGCAGCGAGCTGGCCCAGGGCCGGGTCCGGATCGCCGACCCGAAGGCGATCGCCGACAAGTGGCGGGCGCTGTCCCGGGCCAAGGGGCTCTCCCTGCGCGAGACGGTGATCGAGACCACCGGGCGGCAGTCCTTCATCGGCACTCCGGAGGACGTCGCGGCGCAGATGGACGCCTTCGTGCAGACCGACGCGGCCGACGGGTTCATCCTGGTGCCGCATCTGACGCCGGGCGGTCTCGACCCGTTCGTCGACCGGGTGGTACCCCTCCTCCAGGAGCGCGGGGTCTTCCGCACGGAATACACCGGCACGACGCTGCGCTCCCGCCTGGGGCTGCCGCCGCAGCCCGGCCGCGCCGCAGGAAGGGGACCCACCGCATGAGCACCGACGCACACGAGGAGTGGCAGGACTGGCGCGAGCGGCGCCGCGCCGCGCTCACCGGGCCGTACGGCCCGCTCGCCCTGGTCGGCACCCACTGGCCGGCCGACCACCCCGACGGTCGGATCGAGGGCCTGCCGGGCCACTGGACCGCGCAGGACGACGCGCTCGTGCTGCGGGCCGGGCCGGACGACGGGCTCACCGTCGACGGCAAGCCGGCCGCCGGCGAGACCCGGCTCGGCCCGGACGCGGACCCCGGGGCGACGCGGGTGACGTTCGGCGAGCGGCACCTGCTGGTGCTGCGCCGCGACGGCCGGTGGGCGGTGCGCGACTTCGACCCGCGGTCCGAGGCCCGCCGGTCGTTCGCCGGGATCGACGTGTACGAGTACGACGAGCGCTGGGTGCGGCCGGGTTTCTTCCGGCCGTACGCGCAGGGCCGCACGATCCAGGTGCGCAACGCCGACGGGCAGCGGCGGGGCCTCGGGCTGGCCGGGGAGCTCGCCTTCGGCCTCGACGGGGACGAGCACACCCTGCAGGTCGCGGTCGAGGGCGACGGCTCGCTGTGGGCGGTGCTCGCCGACGCCACCAGCGGCACCGACAGCTACCGCTTCCGCTTCCTGCGGCCGCCCGCGCCCGCCGAGGACGGCACCGTCACGGTCGACCTCAACCGGATCGTGCTGCCGCCGTGCGCGCTCGCCGACCACTTCCTGTGCCCCTTCCCGCCGCCCGGCAACACCCTGTCGATCGCGCTGCGCGCGGGGGAGCGGAACCCCACCGTCCGCTGACCCGTCCCCGCATCGACCGAGGGGGTCACCCCGCGCCCCGGCAGCCGTCAACTCCGCTGCCGGGGCGCGGTGTTGACATGTGCCGGCGGGGTTTCCGGCCGGAGACATGCGTGAAGCCCTCTTGCGCTTGAGGGGTGGTGCGCCGGAGACTCCCGCTCAGCGCTTGTCAGGGGCACGCAAAAACGAACGTGCGGATTCCGCGTGCCCTTCGGCTGCGCCTCACCGGGCTGCCCACCGGCGGCCCCCCGATCCCCTCGGAGGAATCAGTGAGGAACGAGCGCACCACCCCCCGCAGCGGCGTGGCGAGACGCACCCGGCTGATCGCCGTGGCGTCCGGACTGGTGGCCGTCGGAGCCATCGCCGTCCCGACCGCCAGCGCCCAGAACCCCGCACCCGCCCAGACGTTCAGCGCGGCCCGGCTCACCGCGGCCGGTGACGCGGTCCGCGCGGCGGACGTCGCCGGCACCGCCTGGCGGGTCGACCCCGCGACCCACACCCTGGTCGTCACGGCCGACCGCAGCGTCTCCCGGGCGGAGATCGCGAAGATCCAGCGGGCCGCCGGCGCCAACGCCGGAGCGCTCCGCATCGACCGGACCGCCGGCACCTTCCGCAAGTTCATCGCCGGCGGCGACGCCATCTACGCACCGAGCTGGCGCTGCTCGCTGGGCTTCAACGTCCGCAGCGGCAGCACCTACTACTTCCTGACGGCCGGTCACTGCACCGAGGGCAAGCCGCCGTGGTACACCAACTCCTCGGACACCACCAGCATCGGCCCGACGACCGGCACCAGCTTCCCCGGCAACGACTACGGCATCGTGAAGTACACCAACACGTCCCTGTCGCACCCGGGCACCGTCGGTAGCCAGGACATCACCAGCGCCGGCACCCCCAGCGTCGGCCAGTCCGTCACCCGCCGCGGTTCCACCACCGGCATCCACAGCGGCAAGGTCACCGCCCTGAACGCCACCGTCAACTACGGCGGCGGCGACATCGTCTCCGGACTCATCCAGACCACCGTCTGCGCCGAACCCGGCGACAGCGGCGGCCCGCTCTACTCCGGAAGCACCGCCCTGGGCCTGACCTCCGGCGGCAGCGGCGACTGCACGTCCGGTGGCACCACGTTCTTCCAGCCCGTCACCGAGGCGCTCAGCGCGTACGGCGTGAGCGTCTACTGACCGGCTGACGCCGGCCGGGCCCCCGTCAGCCGGCGGACGGGGGCCCGGCCGGTACCCCCGCCCCCGCGCCTCGACCGGCTTCCGGGACCGGGCATACCATGGAAAAGCAGCCCGAACACGGACGGTATACGGCACACCTCAGGGGGCCGTGATGGTCGAAGAACTGGTGACGGCCGGAGTGGGCCTGGCATGCGCCGGCGCGGTGTATTTCATGGCGGCGGCACGGGTGGTCAGGCAGTACGAACGCGGTGTGGTCCTCCGGCTGGGCAAGCTGACCTCCGCCGTCCGGCAGCCGGGCTTCACCATGATCATCCCGGCCATCGACCGGATGCGTAAGGTCAACATGCAGATCGTCACGATGCCGGTGCCCGCCCAGGAGGGCATCACCCGCGACAACGTCACGGTCCGGGTCGACGCGGTGGTCTACTTCAAGGTCGTGGACGCCGCCGACGCGGTCATCCGGGTCGAGGACTACCGCTTCGCGGTCTCCCAGATGGCCCAGACCTCCCTCCGGTCGATCATCGGCAAGAGCGAACTGGACGACCTGCTGTCGAACCGCGAGAAGCTCAACCAGGGCCTGGAGCTGATGATGGACAGCCCGGCCATCGGCTGGGGCGTGACCGTCGACCGGGTGGAGATCAAGGACGTCTCGCTGCCGGAGACGATGAAGCGGTCGATGGCCCGCCAGGCGGAGGCCACCCGCGACCGGCGGGCCCGGGTGATCAACGCCGATGCCGAGCTGCAGGCGTCGAAGAAGCTGGCCGAGGCCGCGGCCGCGATGTCCGACCAGCCCGCCGCGCTGCAACTGCGGCTGCTGCAGACCGTGGTGGCGGTCGCCGCCGAGAAGAACTCCACCCTCGTCCTGCCGTTCCCCGTCGAACTGCTGCGGTTCCTGGAGCGCTCCGGGCAGCAGGGCCAGGTCCCGGCCGGCCCGCCGGAGACGGCGGACGGGCGGGAGCGGCTGCCGCGCCCGGACGGCGCGACCGCCGTGGAGGAGCCGCTGCCGGGCGAGGAGCGGCTGGACGTGCTCCCGAACGCCGAGCACCCGGCCGACCTGCCCGTCGACCTGCCGGCCGATCTGCCGGTGGACCGGTCCGCCGACGTGCCGGTGGACCTTCCGGAAGACCTCCGCTGAGCCGGTCCGCCCGCCCCTGCCCCCGCCGTTCCCCGGCGGGGGCGTTTTTCGGCCGGAGCGGACCCTCACAAACGGATCCGCCCGGGATCACGCGCACCCCTCCTGATGTCCGCACTCAGGAGCGTGGTCCGCGGATATCGGTGTGACCGCGATGTGACGAAAGCGTGAACGGCCGTATGTGAGACCGGAACTCGGTCTTGTGCACGACTGAGACGGGTGGGAATACTCGGCTCCGCACGTTGGCATGAACGCGACTCCCCTGAGGTGCTGCGCCGCGGGGCGGCCCCCGTTCGTGCCGGACCTCACTCTCCGGGCCCGTGCGACTCCCCACAGTCCGGGCCCTTCCCCCCACGGGAGGCTCTGAGTTGAAGCACCGACGTATACCCAACAGGCGCGCCGTTCTGGCAGGTGCCGGAGCGCTCGCCCTCGCCGCCACCGCCACCGTCACCCTCGCCAACGCCCAGGCGTCCCCGGCCCCCACCGCCCCCACGGTGGCCAGGCTGACCTCCGCCGCGGCCACCACCCTCGCGTCCCAGCTCAAGACCGGCACGGCCGGCGCGTACTACGACGCGCAGGCGAAGAAGCTGGTCGTCAACGTCGTCAGCGAGACGGCGGCCAAGGCCGTCCGGGCCAAGGGCGCCGAGGCCAGACTCGTCAAGCACACCCTGGCCCAGCTCGACGCGGCCCGGCAGACGCTGAAGGCCAAGGCCACCATCCCGGGCACGGCCTGGGGCCTCGACCCGCGCAGCAACAAGGTCGTGGTGACCGCCGACCGCACGGTCACCGGCCGCAAGCTGGACCGGCTCACCGAGGTCACCCGGAACCTCGGCGACAAGGTCGAACTCCGGCACAGCAAGGGGCAGTTCAAGCCCTTCATCGGTGGCGGTGACGCGATCTGGGGCAGCGGCGCCCGCTGCTCGCTCGGCTTCAACGTCGTCAAGGACGGCCAGCCCTACTTCCTCACGGCCGGCCACTGCGGCAACGCCGTCAAGAGCTGGTCGGACAAGCAGGGCGGCTCGGAGATCGCGACCACCGAGGACTCCAAGTTCCCCGGCGACGACTTCTCCATCGCCAAGTACACCGGGAACACCGAGCACCCCAGCGAGGTCGACCTCTACAACGGCAGCACCCAGAAGATCACCAAGGCCGCCGAGGCGACCGTCGGCGAGAAGGTCCAGCGCAGCGGCAGCACCACCCAGGTCCACGACGGCACCGTCAAGGCGCTGAACGCCAGCGTCAACTACCAGGAGGGCACGGTCGACGGGCTGATCCAGACCGACGTCTGCGCCGAGCCCGGTGACAGCGGCGGCGCCCTCTTCGACGGCGAGTCCGCGATCGGCCTCACCTCCGGCGGCAGCGGCGACTGCTCCGGCGGCGGCGAGACCTTCTTCCAGCCGGTACCGGAGGCCCTGAAGGCCTACGGCGCGCAGATCGGCTGACGGCGGCAGCGGTCCAGGACCCGCCCGGGCAGTTCCCGGGGCACCGGCCGCCGGACGCGTTCCGGGGCCGGTGCGCCGCGGGATCAGCCCGCCGCCCGCCCGTCGCCCGGCCCGAACGCGGCCAGCGCCTCCTCGGCCGAAACCCGGGCCCGTACGTACGTATCCGCCCAGTCGGCCGCCGACGGAAAGCCCGATTCCCGGGCGATCCGGGCGCAGGCCGCGTCGTAGTCGAAGGGGGTGTGCCGCAGGGTGACCGCGCCGCCACCGGGCCCCAGCAGCGCCCAGTGCGCACCGGCCCTCCCGTACGGCATGCCGACGCTGCCGGGATTGACCACCAGCCGCCCGTGGGTGAGCCGGACGTACGGCATGTGGGTGTGCCCGCAGACCACGGTCCGCACCGCGCCGGGCAGCTCCGCCAGCACCTCGGCCCAGCGCTCGGGCCGCGAGTCGACGAGCACCATCTCCTCGTCGTCCCGGGGCGTGGCGTGGCAGAACAGGACCGGGCCGAGCCCGGCCACCTCCAGCGTGACGGAGGTGGGCAGCGACCGGAGGAACTCCCTTTCCTCCGGGCCGAGTTGGCCGGCCGCCCAGGCGCTCACCGGGTCCGGCGGGCCCTCTTCCCCGCCCGCCGGATCCGCGGTCAGCTCCCGGTCGGCGTTGCCGCGGACCCACACCGCGCGCTCCCCGAGGGAGCGCAGCGCGGCGAGGGTCTCGCGGGGCAGCGGCCCGGCGAGCAGATCGCCGGTCAGCACGATCCGCCCGGCGGCGCGGACGTCCGGCTCGGCGAGCACCGCCTCCAGGGCCGGCAGCACACCGTGGACGTCGGAGAGCACGGCGACCCCGGCCCGGCCCGAAGAGACCTGCGGGGAAGGGATGTCGATGTCGGTCATGGGCCGAGCCTATGCACCGGCGGTCCCCGCACATGGCGGTCCCCGGGCACCACCCACCGGTGCCCGGGGACCTGGGTGCGGCGCTCAGAACTCGAAGACCGAGCTCAGGCCGGCGCGCATCACACAGGAGTTGGCGTAGGTGTAGGTGTACGACACCCGCTTGCCCTGCCACACGCCGTCGGCGGTGACGACGATCGGGGCCCACTCCTTGGTGCACAGCCGGTCCGACTTGGGGCTGGTGACGGTGTTGAAGTCACCGGCCGCGGCCCGCAGTTCGGCGCAGGCGGCCTTCGGTGCCGGGTGGCTGCCGGAGGCCACCGGCATACAGCTGAGGGACACCGCGCGCTGGACCGTGGCGGTCGCCCGGCTGTCGCCCTGGCCGACCGTCAGCACCAGTTCCGACGGTGCGTAGAGACCGCCGCTGCGCGCGGGCTGTGCTGGGGCGGCGACGGCTTGTGCGCTGGTGGCCAGCGTGCCGAGGACCAGCGCCGTGCCGAGCGCGATCGCCCCAGTGGTGTACCGCATGACGAACACTCCTTTGCTCGAAGGTGCAGATACCGGACGGGAGTTTGGTCGAAACACATCCCGAAAGCACCTTGAGCGGTCCTCCGCCGATCGCTTTGAGTCGTTGAGTGAAAGCTGAGAGTAATGGCGCGAACCTGACGGGAGGGGTTCGGGCTTGCGTACGGGAAGCGGGGTGCGGCCAGCCGGGATGCCCCGTGCATCGTGCGGCGGGCAAGGGCCGCGATGACCGGGAGGGAAGCAATCCGGCCGCCGACCGGTCGTTCGGGAGGGTTTCGATCTCCGCCGAATGGCCGAAGAGGGGGGCCGGAGGCCGCCTCCGTACGGCCTCGGCCGCCGTTCGAGGTAACAGGCGGTCGGCGGCGGGCCGCCTTACCCGCACCGTTTTCGTACGCAATCGAGGCGCGGGCGCTCTCGATCCCGGGGCGCGGGCGCCCTCAATTCCGGGGCGCGGGCCGCCCGTTCGGCGGCCCGTCCAGCTCCGGCAGTCCGGACGTCAGCGCCCGCATACCGCGGGCCACCAACGCGGCGGGCCCCTGCGCCCCGTCCACCGGCCCGTCCTGTGCCGCCCACTCCTCCACCGCGACCCGCATCGCGGTGTTCGCCGCGGCCGCGGCCAGCCGTACCTGAAGCGGGTCCGCGCCCGTCATCCGCGCCAGGACCGGCCGCAGCGCCTCCTCGGCGTCGTGGTGGACCCGGTGCCAGACCGCGCGCAGTGCCGGATCGCCCGGCATCGCCCGCAGCAGCCCGCGGGTCCGGCGCAGCGCCTCCGCGGCCGGCTCGTCGGCGGGCGTCAGTGCCCGGCGGGCGGTCAGCTCCAGCGCCTCGCGGACCGTGGCTGCCGCCGGCCCGGCCGGCGGGGTGGCCAGGTCGTCGATCCACTGCCGCACCCCGACGGAGAGCAGCGGCGCCACCGCGTCCTCCTTGGTGCGGAAGTAGCGGTAGAAGGTGCGCAGCGCGACGCCGGAGGCGCGGGCGATCTCCTCGGCGGTGACCGCCGCGCCGCGCTCGGCGAACAGCGCCGCCGCGCAGCGGGCGATCTCCAGCTGGGTGGCGGCCTTGCGCCGCTCGGTGAGCGAGGGGCGGGCGGCGGGCGCCGCGGGACGGGGTTCGGCGGGCACGGACTCGGCGGACATGGGCTCAGCTTACGGAGCGCGGCGACAGATCGGCACACCGCGCGTGTTTGGCACATCGTGCCACCACGGCGTAGCGTGCACGGCGATCGCCGCAGCGCCGATCGTCGCCATCGCGAAGGGAGCACCACCATGAACCGCTTCGAGGGACGCCGGGTCCTGATCACCGGGGCCGGCTCCGGCATCGGGCAGGCCACCGTCCACCGGATCCTCGCCGAGGGCGGCCGGGTGGTCGCGGCGGATGTCGACGCCGCGGGCCTGGAGGCCACCGCCGCCCGGGCCGCCGCGGACGGGGCCGCGGGCCGGCTGCGGACCGCGGTGCTGGACATCGCCGACGAGGCGGCGGTCCGCTCCGGCGTCGCCGCCGCGGTGGACGGCCTCGGCGGCCTGGACGTGCTGGTCAACGCGGCCGGCATCCTGCGCTCCGCGCACACCCACGAGACCGGCCTGGAGCTCTTCAACGCGATCATCGCGACCAACCTGACCGGCACGTTCCTGATGATCCGCGAGGCCCTGCCCGCCCTCCTGGAGGGCGCGTCCCCGGTCGTGGTCAACTTCAGCTCCACCTCGGCCTCGTTCGCGCACCCCTACATGGCGGCGTACGCGGCGAGCAAGGGCGGCATCCAGTCCATGACGCACGCGATCGCCGCCGAATACGGCAAGCAGGGGCTGCGCGCGGTGTGTGTGGCGCCGGGCTCCATCGCCAGCGGGATGACCAGCGGCCGCGGGCCGGGTCTGCCCGAGGACGCCGACATGTCGCTGTTCGCCAAGCTCGCCCCGGCCCTCGGCGAGGGCTTCGCGGGCCCGGAGACGGTCGCCGGCGTGATCGCGATGCTCGCCTCGGAGGACGGTGCGTTCATCACCGGCACGGAGATCCGGATCGACGGCGGCACGCACATGTGACCGAGGTCAACTGACCGTGCATTGAAGGATGATGACGGTGCGTCAGGCCTGCCCGGTCTCGAACCGGCTCACCTTCCCGTCCGTCACCGTGAACTCCCAGCGGGTCCGCATCTCCCCCCAGGTGTCGTTGCGGTAGTCCGCCACGAGGGACAGCCCGTCGTCCGACTGCGACCGCACCGCCAGGTGCCCGCGCGAGCCGAAGACCTCCCGGTCGGTCCACTGCCGGAGGTCGCGGTCGGACCCGTCGTCGGACATCGTCGCGTCGGGGGTGAGCGCGGCGAAGAACGCCTGCTCGTCGTTGGCGTTGAGGGCGGTGACCAGTGCGCGCACCGCGGGGTGGGTCAGCCGGTCGGTGGGGAGGGACATGGTGCTGCTCCTTCGTGCGGTGGGGGTGAGCGGTGCGTCCGGGCCGGACGCCCGGTGGTTCAGGCCGGTGGTCGTTCGTTCTCGGGGGGCCGGTCCGTCGGGCGGTCCTTCGTCAGGAAGACCGACAGCAGGAGCGTGAGCAGCGTGCCGCCCACCGCCCAGGCGGCGAGCACCAGTAGCGGGCCGGTCACCGCGGCGCCGTCGAAGTACGCGAGCGAGCGCGCCGCCCAGGTGCCCGCGCCCGGGGGCAGGGCCGGGCCGATGGCGTGCCAGAACGGGGGCAGCAGCGGATACGGGTAGGCGCCGCCCGCGCTCGGATTGCCCAGGATGACGATCAGCAGGATCGCCAGGCCGATGCCGATGATGCCCAGCAGGGCCTGGCAGGCCAGGGTCGTGGCGCCCACCGCGAAGACCACCAGGGCGCCCAGACCCCACAGCCCGGCGAAGGTGCCGGGCAGCGCGTCCAGGACCGGGCCGACGACGATCGCGCCGGCCAGTCCGGCGGCGATCGCGTACAGCGCGAGGGCGGCCAGCCGGATGACGGCCCGGTGCCCGTTGGACGGCCGCGCCCCGGCGCTGATCGCGAGGATCGCGGCGCACAGATAGCCGCCGACGCACCAGCCGACGACCAGGTAGAAGGACGACAGGCTGCGGCTGTCGCCCGCCGCGGCCGGGGAGACGTCGACCGTCCGGACGGTGCGCCCCTGGGCCTTCTCGGCCGCGCGGACGACCAGTTCGACCGCCTGTGACAGGGAGGCGCCGCCGCCGCTCGCGACCAGCAGCCGGTCGGTGGTGCCGCGCGGATCGACGAGCAGCGCCCCGTCGATCGCCCGGTCGGCGAGCTGCTGCCGGGCCACGCGCTCGGAGCGCAGCGCGCGCGGATCCAGCGGGGAGCCGGGCAGTCGGTCCAGCTGCGTCACCACTTTTCGGGCGGCGGGCGGGGGAGCCACCACGCCGAGCGGTACGTCCGACGGCCGCGGGTGGTGGAAGGCGCCGGTGTACGAGGTGATGAACGCGATCATCAGGCCCAGGACGCCGAGCACCAGCAGCGAGGCGTGCGGCGTCACCGCGCTCCGCACCTCGCGGAGGAAGGTGGTGCGGCTGCCGTCGTCCGTGGTGGCCATCCGTCACTCCTCGCCGCAGGTTCGCCCACCGGCGGCAGGCCCGCCGGAAGACGGCTTTTGCCCCCATATCTTGCGATCCGTGGCAGGTGGGTGCAGAACGGCTGGGCCGAACGGCGGAGGCGCGAAGACGATCTTCCGGGGTGCCCCGGCGTGTTGTTCGTACGAATGTTCGACGAGCGGGTTATGGTGGAGGTGAGGAACGAGGGACACAAGGTCAGCCGGGGGGCGGTGAGGTGCAGGAGGTGCGGATGCCCGGGTTCACGCATCTGCACACCGCTTCGGGGTTCTCCCTGCGCTACGGCGCCTCCCACCCGGAGCGGCTGGCCGAGCGCGCCGCCGAACGCGGGATGGACGCCCTCGCGCTGACCGACCGGGACGGCCTCTCCGGGGCCGTACGGTTCGCCCGGGCCGCCGCGGAGGCCGGCATCCGCCCGCTCTTCGGCGCGGAACTGGCCGTCGCGGAGCACACCCCGGAGCCCTCGGCCACCACCCGCCGGCGCACCCCGGTGCGCGGCGGCGCCTTCATCGACGAGTCCGCCGCCCGCGCCGTCTTCCTGGCCCGCGACGGAGCGGCCGGCTGGGCCGCCCTGTGCCGGCTGGTCTCGGCCGCCCACGCGGGCGGCGGCGACCGGCCCGTCCTCTCCTGGAGCGACCTGGAATCCGCCGCGGACGGACTCACCGTGCTGCTCGGCCCGGACTCCGACATCGGCCGGGCGCTGGCCGCCGGCCGCCCGGACCGCGCCGCCCGGCTCGTCGCCCCCTGGCGCGAGCGGTACGGCGAGGCGCTGCGCCTGGAGGTCGTCGACCACGGCCGGCCCGGCAGCGGCCCCGGCTCCACCCGGCTGGCCGCCCGCACCCTCGGCTTCGCCGTCGACCAGGGCATCCGTGCCGTCCTGAGCAACGCGGTCCGCTACGCCGACCCCGGCCAGGGCCCGGTCGCCGACGTCCTGGACTCCGCCCGCCGCCTGGTGCCGGTGGACCCGCACCGCCCCGAGTCCTGGGACGGCGGCGAACGCTGGCTCAAGGACGCCGCCGCGATGGGCCGCGCCGCCGAGCGGACCGCCGAGGCGGCCGGCTTCCGGCGCGGTCTGGCCCACCAACTGCTCGCCATGACCGAGCGGACCGCGGGGGAGTGCCTCGTCGACCCGCAGGACGACATCGGGCTCGGCCGGATCCACTTCCCCGAACCCCGGCTGGTCGGCGCGGAACGCCGCACCGCCGCCCGGGTGCTGCGCTCCCGCTGCGCCGCCGGCATGGTCCTGCGCGGCCACGACCGCGACCGGGTGCGCTGGGCCCGGCTGGACGACGAGCTGCGCACGATCGAACGGCTCGGCTACCCCTCGTACTTCCTGACCGTCGCCCAGGTCGTCGACGACATCCGGCAGCGCGGCATCCGCGTCGCGGCCCGCGGATCCGGCGCCGGGTCCCTGGTCAACCACCTCCTCGGCATCGCGCACGCCGACCCGGTCGAACACGGGCTGTTGATGGAGCGCTTCCTGTCCGAGCGGCGGGCCGCGCTGCCGGACATCGACATCGACGTGGAGTCCGCCCGCCGGCTGGAGGTCTACCGCGCGATCTTCGACCGCTTCGGCGCCGAGCGGGTCGCCACGGTCTCCATGCCCGAGACCTACCGCGTCCGGCACGCCGTACGGGACGTGGGTGCCGCGCTGGGCATGGACCCGGCGCGGGTCGACCAACTCGCCAAGGCGTTCCCGCACATCCGCGCCCGCGACGCCCGGGCCGCGCTGACCGAGCTGCCGGAGCTGCGCGGGGTCCGGGAGGCCGGCGGCGAACGGCTGTGGGAGCTGGTCGAGGCGCTGGACGCGCTGCCCCGCGGCATCGCCATGCACCCGTGCGGGGTGCTGCTCTCCGACGCCACGCTGCTGGACCGCACACCCGTCGTGCCGACCAGTGGCGAGGGCTTCGCGATGTCCCAGTTCGACAAGGACGACGTGGAGGAGATGGGGCTGCTCAAACTCGACGTGCTGGGCGTCCGCATGCAGTCCGCGATGGCGCACGCGGTCGCCGAGATCGGCCGGGCCACCGGCCGCCGGCTCGACCTCGACGACCCCGCACAGGTGCCGCCCGGCGACGCGGCGACCTACGACCTGATCCGCTCGACCGAGACGCTCGGCTGCTTCCAGATCGAGTCGCCGGGCCAGCGCGATCTGATCGGCCGGCTGCAGCCCGACACCTTCCACGACCTGGTCGTCGACATCTCGCTGTTCCGTCCGGGCCCGGTCGCCGCCGACATGGTCCGGCCCTTCATCGAGGCCCGGCACGGCCGCAAACCGGTCCGCTACCCGCACCCGGACCTGACGGAGCCGCTGCGCGAGACCTACGGCGTGGTGGTCTTCCACGAGCAGGTCATCGAGGTGCTGCGGATCATGACCGGCTGCGCCCGGGACGAGGCGGACGAGATGCGGCGCGCCCTGTCCGAGCCGGAGCTGCAGGGCCGGGTGCGCGCCTGGTTCGCCCAGCGCGCCGAACGGCGCGGCTACGCACCCGAGGTGATCGCCCGGACCTGGGAGATCGTCGAGGCCTTCGGCTCGTACGGCTTCTGCAAGGCGCACGCGGTGGCCTTCGCGGTGCCCACCTACCAGTCCGCCTGGCTCAAGGCGCACCACCCCGCGGCCTTCTACGCCGGGCTGCTCACCCACGAGCCGGGGATGTACCCCAAGCGGCTGCTGCTCGCGGACGCCCGGCGGCGCGGGGTGCCGGTGCTGCCGCTGGACGTGAACCGCTCGGCGGTCACCCACCGGATCGAACTGGTGTCCGGTCGGGAGGGTTCCGGGGACACCTGGGGGCTGCGGCTCGCACTCTCCGACGTCCACGGCATGGGCGAGGCCGAGGCGCAACGGATCGCGGACGGGCAGCCCTACCACTCCCTCCAGGACCTGTGGCAGCGCGCCCGGCCGTCCCGCCCGATCGCCGAACGCCTCGCCCGGGTGGGCGCGTTGGACGCCTTCGGCGCGAACCGCCGGGACCTGCTGCTGTACGTCTCCGAGCTGCACCACCACGGACGGCAGGCGACCGGCGGCCAGTTGTCGCTGGACACGGACCTGGAGGAGCGGCGGGCCGACCCCGTCGAGCCCGCGGGACTGCCCGACCTCGGCGACGTCGAACGGCTCAGCGCCGAGCTGGGCGTCCTCGGCATGGACGCCTCCCGCCATCTGATGGCCGACCACCGGGAGTTCCTGACCGAACTGGGCGCGCTGCCGGCCCGGCTGCTGCGCAACGCCAGGAACGGCGAGACGGTGCTGGTCGCCGGGGCCAAGGCGGCCACCCAGACCCCGCCGATCCGCTCCGGTCGCCGGGTCATCTTCACCACCCTCGACGACAGCACCGGCCTGGTCGACTGCGCCTTCTTCGACGACAGTCACGAGGCCTGTGCCCACACGGTCTTCCACTCCTGGCTGCTGCTGGTCCGCGGCACGGTCCAGCGGCGCGGGCCGCGCAGCCTCAGCGTGGTGGGCAGCGCCGCCTGGAACCTCGCCGAACTGGCCGAACTCCGCCGCGAGGGCGGCCTGGAGGCGGTCGCCGCCCGGCTCGCCGCGGAGCCGGACCGGCCCACGGCCGGACAGGACGCGGCGGCCGGTGCGGGCCCCGGCGAAGAGCCCACAGAGGGCCCCGCCGAGGGGACGGAGCCCGAACCGGCCGGCACCGGACCGGGCCGCACCATCCGGCTGGAGACCGGCTACGAGATGCACCCGTGGGCCGACCTCCAGCCCCCGGGTGAACGCGCCGCCACCGGGCGGAAGTTGTGGCACGCGAGTCCCGGGAGCGCGGGATGACCTTCGGCAGAAGCACCACGCCGCCGCAGCCCCCGGGCGCCGCGCAGCCGCCCGGCATGCTCCACGTCCGCTTCCGCAACGCCCACGACACCCCCGTGAGCGCCGGGCAGTTCGAGCAACTCCTCGGCCTGCTGGCGCAGTTCACGCCGACGGTTGAGGCGCTGCCGCCGGACGCCGCGCTGGCGGACGTCCGCGGTGCGCTGCGCTACTTCGACCGCGACGCGGCGGGCATCGCCGAGCTGATCCGGCTGCGCGCACTGGCCTGGCACGGCGTGCGGTGCACGATCGGGATCGGCGCCAACCCGCTGCTCGCCCGGATGGCGGCGCAGGCCGCGGCGCCCGGCGGGATCCGGAGCGTCCCCGACGAGGCCGAGGCCGTCACCGCCTTCCTCGACCGCCGGCCCGCCTCCGCGCTGCACGGCGTCGGCCCGGCGACCGCCCGCGCGCTCTCCGCGTACGGACTCGACAGCGTCGGCCGGATCGCCGCCGCACCGCCCGGGACCCTGCAGCGGATCCTCGGCGCCCGGACCGGCCGGGTCGTCCACGAACGGGCCCGCGGTATCGATCCGACGCCGGTGGTGCCCAATGCCGCCGCCCGCTCGATGGGCGCCGAACACCGCTTCCGCCACGACGAGTTGGACCCGGACCGGCGCCGCCGGGCGCTGCTCTCGCTCGCCGACGACCTGGGCGCCCGGCTGCGCACGACCGGGCAGGTGGCCCGCGCGCTCACCCTCACCGTCCGCTACACCGACCGCTCCACGACGACCCGCACCCGCCGGCTCGCCGAACCGACCGCACACGGCCCGGCGCTGACCGAGGCGGCCTACGCGCTGCACGCCGCGCTCGGGCTGCAGCGGGCCCGGGTGCGGTCCGTGGCGCTGCGGGCCGAGGACCTGTGCCGCGCCGAACTCGCCGCGCGGCAGCTGAGCTTCGACCCGTCCGACGACAAGGCCCACCGCATCGAGGCGGCCGCCGACCGGGCCCGGGCCCGCTTCGGCGCCGGCGCCGTACGCCCCGCGGCGACCCTCGGCGGAGCCGCCCGCCGCACACCCCCGCCCGGGCACGGCGCCAAGCCCCCCGGCCCGGGCGCCGGCCGGCACTGAGCCCACGGGCCCGGGACGGTCCGAAGGACCGTCCTAGCCGTAGAGCCGCTCGGCGTACCGCGGGCCGTAGTGCTCCTCCAGCTCCGCCAGCGTCTTGTCCTGGGCCTCGACGCCCCTGACGATCCGCGCCCGCGAGGGCACCGCATCCGGCTCCCAGGTCTCCGGCCGCCACAACTCCGAGCGCAGGAACGCCTTGGAGCAGTGGTAGAAGACCTCCTCGATCTCCACCAGCAGTGCCAGCCGCGGGCGGTTGCCCTTGACGAGGAGCCGGTCGAAGAACGGGGCGTCCCGCAGCAGCCGGGCGCGGCCGTTGATCCGCAGGGTGTCGCCGCGCCCCGGGAGGACGTAGTTCAGCCCGACGTGCGGATTGGCGAGGACGTTCACGAAGCCGTCCATGCGCTTGTTGCCGGGGCGGTCGGGGATGACGAGGGTGGTGTCGTCCAGGACGAGGGTGAAACCCGCCGGGTCGCCCTTGGGCGAGACGTCGCACCGGCCCTCGGCGTCCGAGGTGGCTATCACGCAGAACGGTGAGCGGGCCAGCCACTGGCGGTCGAGGTCGTGCAGCCGGTGGCGGGTCTTGTTGGCGGCGTGGGAATTCGGGTGGCCCATCAGCTCCCGCAGCTCCGCCTCCGACGAGATCTCCGCGATGCCCGTCAGGTCCGCCGTTCCCGCGCCGTCCGCCGCCCCCGCGCCGCCCGCCGTTCTCGCACCGTCCGCCGTCGTCTCCATGGGTGTCTCCCCTCCGTCACCTGCCTGGTCAACGCGGTATCGACGGTACGCGACGGGTCCGACAACCGGCCCGGACCGGGCGCATGAGTGAGGTATCCGACACGGCGGGCGCGGCGGCACGGAACGGAAGGTTCGACCCCCGTGCGTCCAGTGGAGGTTGTGTGCGTTTTCCTTCACCGTCACACGACTGGTCCTTCTTGCTTACCCGGCCGTAACTTACTTGCCAGTCAACTGCGTTGGCCCTTGCGATCCGGATCGCAGGTGAACGGCTCACCGAGTACTTCGGAGTCCCTCACCCCCTCACACCCCCCGCAAGGAGCCTCGTATGAAGCTGCGCTGGTCCCGAACGCTCATCCTGCTGCCCGCCCTCGCCCTCGCCCTCGGATTCGCCTCCGCTCCCGCCGCCGCTGCCGACGCCCCCACCGTCCGCAGCGGCTGGAACGACTTCTCCTGCAAGCCCTCCGCCGCCCACCCGCGGCCGGTGGTCCTGGTGCACGGCACGCTCGGCAACTCCGTGGACAACTGGCTCGGTCTCGCGCCCTACTTGGTGGCCCGCGGCTACTGCGTCTTCTCCCTGGACTACGGCCAGCTCCCCGGCGTGCCGCTCTTCCACGGCCTGGGTCCGATCGACGCCTCCGCCGGGCAGCTCGCCACTTACGTCGACCGGGTGCTCGCCGCCACCGGGACGGACAAGGTGGACCTCGTCGGCCACTCGCAGGGCGGCATGATGGCGCGGGTCTACCTGAAGTTCCACGGTGGCGCCGGCAAGGTGAACGCGCTGGTCGGGCTGGCTCCCGACAACCACGGCACCGATCTCGACGGCCTGACCCGCCTGCTGGACCACTTCCCCGGTGCCAAGCAGTACCTGAGCAAGCTGACCCCGGGGCTGACCGACCAGATCGTCGGCTCGGACGTGCTCAACCGCCTCAACGCGGGCGGCGACACCGTTCCCGGGGTGCACTACACCGTGATCGCCACCAAGTACGACGAGGTCGTCACGCCCTACCGGAGCGGCTACCTGGACGGGCCCGACGTGCACAACGTCCTGCTCCAGGACCTGTGCCCGGTCGACCTCTCCGAGCACGTCGCCATCGGGATCGCCGACCCCGTGGCCTTCCACGAGACGGCCAACGCCCTCGACCCGGCCCACGCCACCCGGACCACCTGCCTCAACGGCTGACGACGGCCGGCCCGGCCCCCGCTCCCGCGCGGGGGCCGGGCCGTATACCTTCCCCGAAGGCGCGCGGTCTCAGCCCGCGGTCAGCAGGGCGTCGGTGCACTGCTCGGCCAGCTCCTCGGCGTGCGCGGGCAGCGGCTCCCCGCCGCGCAGATGGCGGCGCACCAGGGACAGCGGCAGGTCGACGACGGCGAGCGACACCCGCTCCAGGCCCAGCTCGCCGTGCAGCCCCAGCGCGCCCGCGAGCGCCGCCACCGCCGCCCGGACCCGCATGTTCCCCTCGTCCGCGCGGCGCAGCTGCTCCTCCGGCCAGTCGTCCCGGCCGAACTCGTGCGCCCCGTAGAGGAGCAGTGCGGCCTCCTGGGGGTGCGTACGGCTCCACGCGACCACGTGCCGGGAGGCCGCCCGGCCTCCGGCGCGCGGCCCGTCCCCCGAGCGCAGGGCCGCGAAATAGCCCTCCTGGAAGCCCTCGACGGTGCGCAGCCACACCTCGGCGAGGAGTGCCGGGCGGCCGGCGAAACGGTGGTACAGCGAGCCGCTGGGGGCGCCGACGGCCTGGGCGACCGCGGACATGGTGACGCCCGAGGGGCCGTGCTCGGCGGCCAGCCGTACGGCGGCGTCGAGGAGCTGCGAGATCTCGAAACGGGGTGGCCTGGCCATGTTCTAGAGGGTACTCTCCATATTAATTGGAGGGGGTCCTCCAAAACCTGTTCGCCCTGCGCTGTGCCCGCGTCGCCCCGTGGACCGGCGCCCCACGCCTCACGGAAAGGCCGTCCGATGGGTGTCTACAACGTGCACGAGCGGGTGCTCCCCGTCCCCGACGCCGAGGCCGGCCTGCTGATCGACGGCCTGTCCGGCACCGGCGACCGGCTCTGGCCGGGCCGCGACTGGGCCCCGATGGTGCTCGACGGCCCGCTCGCGACGGGCGCCGCCGGCGGCCACGGCCCGGTCCGCTACACCGTCGCCGCCTACGTCCCGGGCCGCTGGGTCCGCTTCACCTTCACCGGCCCGCGGGGCTTCGACGGCTTCCACGAGTACACCGTCCACCCGCTCGGACCCGACCGCACGCTGCTGCGCCACACCCTCGCCATGCGCGCCCGCGGCCCGGCCCGGCTCAGCTGGCCGCTGGCCTTCCGCCTCCTCCACGACGCGGCCCTGGAGGACAGCCTGGACCGCGCCGAACGCGCCTGTACCGGCCGCGTCGCCCGGCCCGCCCGCTGGAGCCGCTCCGTCCGCCTGCTGCGCCGCCTCGTCCGCTGAGCGCCCTCACCGCCCGCGGGCCCGCGCCCGGCGCAGCGTCAGGAAACCGAGCGCGGCACCGGCGAGGACCACCGGGATCACCAGCAGCCGGCCGGAGAAGACGAGGACCGCGGCCGTCAGCACGGCGCTCGCGCCCACGCCGCACCACAGGGGAGTGCGACGCGGCAGCAGCACCAGTGCGGCGGCCAGACCGGCGAGGGTCACCGCCGCCAGACAGGTGGCGGTGGCCCGCATCAGCACGTCCAGATCGGCGTTCCCGGCGCCGGCCACCACGCCCAGGCCGACGGCCGCCGTCCCCAGCACCGCCAGCGAACGCCGCGGCACCTGCCCCGGCGCGCCCCCCTTGGCCAGCCAGCGCGGCGCCGCCCCGTCCCGGCCGAGCGCGGCCCCGAGCCGGGAGGCCCCGGCCAGATACGCATTGACCGCCCCGAAGGTCAGGAAGAGCGCCGCCGCGGCGGCCACCGGACGGGCCGCGGAGCCCACGCCGCGGGCCAGCAGCTCGGTCAGCGGGGTGTCGGTCCGGGCCGCGTCCGGCCCCAGCGCCCCGATCGTGGTCCCCGCGAGCCCGAGATACAGCACCGTGATCACGGCCAGCGTACGGCGCGTCACCCGCGGCAGATCCCGTACCGGATCGGCGAATTCGCCCGCCAGATGGCTGGCGGCCTCCCATCCGGCGAACGCGAAGAACAGCACCGAGGCCGCGGACCCGACGGACGCCCAGCCACCCGGCAGGAACGGGGTGAAATTCGCGGCCGACACCTGAGGGGCGGCCGCGACCACGGCGCACAACAGCACCGCCGCCAGCAGACCGCCGAGCAGCAGCTGCACCCGGCCCGACATCCGCAGCCCCACCGCGTTGGAGGCCAGCGAACCGGCCAGCACCACCCCGGCGACGCAGGCCGCACCGGCCTCGCCCCAGCCGACCGCGCCGGCCACGTACTTCCCGCCGATCCACGCCGCCGCGACCACGCCGATCGGCACCGCCCCGTAGAACCACCAGCCCACCACGGCCGCGGCCCGCGGACCGATCGCCCGGTGGACGTACGTCGCGACGCCCCCGCCGTCCGGGAACCGCGCGCCGAGCGCCGCGAACGACGCGGCCACCGGCACGCACATGGCCAGCAGCACCACCCAGGCCAGGAGCGAGGCCGGGCCGGCCGCCGCGGCGGCCAGCGACGGCAGGGTCAGCACGCCGGGGCCGAGCACCGCACCGGCGCACAACGCGGTACCGCCGCCGATGCCGAGCCGCCGAACATCCGAGCGTGTCGAAGCAGGAAGAGAAGTCTGTTGTGCGGTCACAGCCGCCGAAGGTAACCGTCCACGTGATCAAGAAGGGCTCTCACCGAACGAAATTCGGCGGCTGCGCCACCATGGTCCGCATGGACGACATTGATTCGGCGATTGTCCGCGAACTGCAGCGCGATGCACGGCAGACCAACCGCGAACTGGCCCGCAGGCTCAACATCGCGCCCTCCACCTGTCTGGAGCGGGTCCGTGCCCTGCGCGCCCGAGGGGTGATCACCGGCTACCGCGCCACCGTGGACCTGCGCACCCTCAACCGCCCCGTGCAGGCCCTCTTGGCCATCCGCATCCGCCCGTTGGGCCGCGAGGTCATCGAGCGCTTCAAGAAGTTCCTGACCTCGCTGCCCGAGGTGCTCAGCGTCTATGTCGTCGCGGGCGGCGACGACTTCCTCGTCCACGTCGCCGTCCCGGACGTCGACCGGCTGCACGCACTCCTGATGGACCAGATCTTCAAACGCCGCGAAGTGGTGGACTGCCGCAGCTCGTTCATCTACCAGCACGTCGCCAACGACGTCATCGAACCGCTGCCCCCGAACGGCGCGTAGCGCGGCACGCCGCCAGGACAGCGCGCCGCCGCCCCCACGCGCGGAGGGGGCGGCGGCACTCCCGGCGTCAGCCGGGCCTGTGGGGGGCTTGTGGGGGCTCAGCCGTGGTGGCGGGCGGCCTTGCGACGGGTGGTGGCGAACAGCACCCCGGCACCGGTGGCCAGCACGGCCGCACCAGCGATGGCCAGCGGGGCGGTGGAGGAGTCACCACCGGTCTCGGCCAACTGCTGCCCGTTGACCGGCTTGGCGTCCCCGTTCGTCCGCGCGGCGTTACCGTCGGTCTTCGGGGCGGCCGCACCACGGTCGGAGGTCGCCGCACCGGCCCCGTCCGCCCGGTCCGACATCGTCATCGCGTCGTTGCCGCCACCGTGGTGGCCGTGGGCGCTCATGTCCATCGAGGACTTGTCCGCGCCCGCCGCGAGCTGGCCGTCGGTCGGCGCGGAGGCGGCCGGCGCGGGTGCCGTGGCGGTCCGGGTACCGCCGCTGTCCTTGCCGAACACCACGTCCGAGCAGGTGTAGAACGCCTCGGGGCTGTCCGAACGCTGCCAGATGCTGTAGATCAGGTGCCGCCCGGACCGCTGCGGGACGGTGCCGTCGAAGACGTACTCCCCGTTCGTCAGCCTCGGGTCGGTGACCTTCGCGAACGGCTTCGACTCCAGGTCCGACCACTTCAGCGGCTTGCGCGGGTCGTAGCCGGGCTTGGTGAGGTAGAGCTCGAAGGAACCCTTGTGCGGGGCGGTGGCCTTGTAGCGGAAGGTGTGCTTGCCGGCCCGCATCTTCGACGCGGGCCAGTCGGCGCGCGGCAGGTCGAGGCCCTTGAACTCGGCGTTGCCGGCGCTGCACAGCTTGCCGTCCGGGATCTTCTCCTTGGACCGGCCGCCGGCGTTGCCGTCCCGCACCCCGTTCCAGTCGTAGAACGCCTGCGCCCCGCCGGCCTGCACGGCCGCCTTGCACGCCGCGGACTTGGGGCTCTCCGGCCCCTCCGCGTAACAGGCCATCACCCGGCTGACCGGGTCCGACATCGAGCCGTGCGCGGCAGCCGGAGTCGCGGCGAGCACGGTGAGCGCCAGCGGGGCGATACCGGCCAGTGCGATCCCGGTGGCCTTGCGACGAGCGGTCATGGTGGGGGTCTCCTTCATCAGGTGCGTCGAGCAGTGGGGGACAACAGCGGGGGAAAGCAGCTGTCGCAAGAGGCAGTCGAAGGTGGGGGGTCGGAACGCAGACACCGGCGCCGCCCCCCGGTGACCGGCGCCGGCGGCCCGCAATGCCGCCTTGCGAGAAGCACGCTAGCCCCGCTGAACAGCCAATTCGCCCCCGGAAGCCGGTTGGTGAGGATCTTTATGGCGCACTTAAGGGACCGCTAAGCGGGGCCACAGGCAGGCCGGGAGGAAACGGGCGCGGCGGGCCGGGGGCGGTCGTCCGGGGCCGTTGTCAGTGGTCGATGGCAGCATCGGGGACATGAGCACGCACACGCCCGCCGACCCGTCCCCGCAGCCCCGCGGCCTGACCCCCGACGATCCCGGCCGCCCTTCCGGGCAGGGACCGGCCGGGCAGGGACCGGCCGCCCTTCCGGTGGCCGACGCGGCCTACTGGGAGGCCGCCGCCGAGACCTTCGACGACGAGCCGGACCACGGGCTGCGCGACCCGGCCGTGCGCGCGGCCTGGGCCGCCCGGTTGCGGACGTGGCTGCCGGCCGGGCCCGCCGAGGTGCTCGATCTGGGCTGCGGCACGGGGAGTCTGGCCCTGCTCGCCGCGGAGCAGGGGCACCGCGTCCTGGGCGTCGACCGTTCCCCGCGCATGATCGAGCGGGCCCGCGCCAAGCTCGCCGGGCGGGACGCCGCCTTCCTGGTCGGGGACGCCGCCGAACCACCCGTGGGGGAGCGGCGGTTCGGCGTCGTGCTGGTGCGCCATCTGCTGTGGGCGCTGCCCGATCCGGCGGCCGCGCTGCGCCGCTGGGCCGGTCTGCTGGTGCCCGGCGGGCGGCTGGTCCTGGTGGAGGGCCGCTGGGGCGAATCGGACCCGATCGGCATCCCGGCCGACGAACTGACCCGCCTCGTCGGCCCGTTGGCGGAGCGCACGGCCGTGCAGGACCTCACGCGCGAGGCGGTGCTGTGGGGCAAGGAGGTCCGCGACGAGCGGTACGTCCTGCTCGCCGACCTGCCGCGCCGGCACACCGAAGTCGTCGACGTCCATCTGGTGGTGCGGCGCGGTGCCGAGGTGCTGCTGGCCCGGCGGGCCGGGACCGGCTATGCGGACGGCCTCCTCAACTGCCCCTCGGGCCATGCCGAGGACGGTGAGGACGTCCGCGAGGCGGTGATCCGGGAGGCCGCGGAGGAGCTCGGGCTGCGGCTGGCGCCCGAGGACGTCCGGGCCGCCCTGGTCATGCAGCACCGCGCACCGCCCCCGGCCCGGCCCCGGATCGGCTGGTTCTTCGAGGTGGTGTACGGCACCGGCGGCGAGCCGTGGAACCGCGAGCCGGACAAGTGCGCCGGCCTGGCGTGGCACCGCCTGGACGCCCTGCCGGACGACATGGTCGCCTACTGCCGGGCCGGCCTGGAGGGCCTGCGCGCCGGGCACCGCTTCCTGCTCCACTGGCACCGGCCCGGTGACCCGATCGCCTACGACCCCGCGTCGCCGGGACGCGCGGTGCCCCTGGACGCCTCGCCATGAGACGCCCGGCCCTCCGTGCCCTCGCGCCGCCCGGGCCCCGGCTCCGCGGCGTAGCTCCACTCCCTGGTGAACAACCGGTAGCCCAGGGACCGGTTGATCGCGAGCATCGGGGCGTTGGAGGAGTCGTTGCCGGTGAGGGCCACCGTGCAGCCGGCCTCCCGGGCGCGGTGCAGGGACGCGGTCTTGGCCAGCCGCGCCAGGCCCCGGCCGCGGTGGGCGCGGAGGCTGCCGGTCATCGCCGAGGCGTAGCGGCCCAGGCCGTCGGTCGCGGCCAGGCCGAGGGCGGCGATCTCGCCGTCGACGGTCACCACCGAGGTGAGGCCCGGATCGATGAGGGGGTGTTCCCAGGTGTGCCGCAGCCAGTCGTCGTAGGCCATCGCGTCCGTCGGGACGTCACCGGGCTCGTCCGCGGTGACCTCGGCGTACGCCGCGAAGAGCGGACGCGGATCGGCCTCCCACTCCGTGCCGGAGTGCAGCCGGACGCCGGGCGGTGGCGCGGTGGGCAGCGGCGGCAGGCCGGCCGTCGTGAGGTCCAGCCGGAGGAAATGGGCCGCGCGGGTGCGCCGGTAGCCGTGGCGTGCGGCGAAGGCCACCGCACCGGGTTCGTCGACCGCCCAGGCGAGGAGACGGGTGGCGCCGGCCGCGGCGAGGTGGTTCTCGGCCGAGGTCAGCAGGGCGCGGCCGACGCCCCGGCCCCGGTGGTCCGGATGGACGTGCGGGGTGGCCGTGGCCTGCCCCGGCCGGCTGCTCTCGGGCAGCAGCTGCGCACGGACCGAACCGACGACCCGGCCGTCCCGTTCGGCGACGAGCAGCCGCAGGCACTGCGCCGCGGCGGCGGCGGAGACCTCCCAGGCGACGCTCCGCGGGGTGGCGAGGAGATGGGGCAGGGCCAGCCGCCGCAGATCGGCGACGGCCTTGGCGTCGGCGGGGCGGAAATCGCGCACGGTAACGGTCATGACGGCGCACGGTACGCGCCGTCGCGGTGGCGCGCCGCTCCTTTTCCCGTGGCCGCGGGCCGCTCCCCGCCGGCGCCGGCGGCCGCTCCCCGGACCGTCACGTTCCGCACGGCGGTACGCCGTTGGCTTGTTCCGGACGGTCCGCCGAAGGGTTCAGTGGTCGATACATCTATCCGGGCGTACGGTGATCGTGCCGGCCGCCGCCGGGATGCGGCGCCCGGCCGCCCACGAAGGAGGAGCCGCCCCATGTGCGGAATCACCGGATGGATCGCCTACGACAACGACCTCACCACCCAGCGCCCCACCATCGACGCGATGACGCAGACCATGGCCTGCCGCGGCCCGGACGCCGCCGGCGTCTGGCTCGGCACCCACGCCGCCCTGGGCCACCGCCGGCTCGCCGTCATCGACATCGACGGCGGCAAGCAGCCCATGCCCGTCGCCCACGACGGCCGCACCGTGCTCGTCACGACGTACAGCGGCGAGGTCTACAACTACCGCGAGCTGCGCGCCGAACTGGAGCGGTCGGGTCACACCTTCCGCACCAGCAGCGACACCGAAGTGGTGCTGCACGCCTACCTCGAATGGGGCGAGGCGTTCGCCGACCGCCTCAACGGCATGTACGCCTTCGCGCTCTGGGACCCCCGCACCGAGGAACTCCTACTGGTCCGCGACCGGATGGGCATCAAACCGCTCTACTACCACCCCACCCCCGACGGCGTGCTGTTCGGCTCCGAGCCCAAGGCGATCCTGGCCCACCCCGACGTCCACCCCACCGTCGACGCCGAGGGCCTCGCCGAGCTGATCACCTTCACCAAGACCCCCGGCCACGCCGTCTACCAGGGCATGCACGAGGTCCGCCCCGGCCACCTCGTCCGGGTCCGCCGGGGCGGCCTGACCGTCCGCCGCTACTGGGCCCTCGAAGCCCGCGAGCACACCGACGACCGGGCCACCACCGTCGCGCACATCCGTGCACTGCTCGACGACATCGTCGCCCGCCAGCTGATCGCCGACGTACCGCTGTGCACCCTGCTCTCCGGCGGACTGGACTCCTCCGCCATCACCGCGCTCTCCGCCAAGGCGCTGGCGGAGGCCGGCCGCGGCCCGGTGCGCTCGTTCGCCGTCGACTTCACCGGCTACACCGAGAACTTCCGCCCCGACGACCTGCGCGGCACCCCCGACGGGCCGTACGCCCACGCCCTCGCCGCACACGTCCGGTCCGACCACCACGACATCGTCCTGGACACCGCCGCCCTGATGGACCCCGGCCACCGCGCCGCGGTGCTCGCCGCGCGCGACCTGCCGAACGGCTTCGGCGACGGCGACACCTCGCTCTACCTGCTGTTCAAGGCCGTCCGCGAACAGTCCACCGTCGCCCTGTCCGGCGAGTCCGCGGACGAGGTCTTCGGCGGCTACCGCTGGTTCCACGACCCCGAGGCCGTGCACGCCGACACCTTCCCCTGGATCGCCGCCGGCCTCTCCGGCCGCTTCGCCGGCGGCAGAGCCGTCCGCGAGGCGCTGCTCGACACCGGCCTGCTCGCCAAGCTCGACCTGCCCGGCTACGAGGCCCGCCGCTACCGCGAGGCGCTCGCCGAAGTGCCGTACCTCGACGGCGACACCGGCCACCAGCGGAGGATGCGCGAGATCAGCTACCTCCACCTCACCCGCTTCGTGCAGATCCTGCTCGACCGCAAGGACCGCGCCAGTATGGCCGTCGGCCTGGAGGTCCGGGTTCCGTTCTGCGACCACCGACTCGTCGACTACGTCTTCAACACCCCCTGGTCGCTGAAGACCTTCGACGGCCGGGAGAAGTCGCTGCTGCGCGCCGCCACCCGCGACGTCCTGCCCGACGTGGTCGCCGACCGCGTCAAGAGCCCCTACCCCAGCACCCAGGACCCCCGCTACGCCGAGGCACTGCGCGCCGAACTGAGGGAACTGGCCGCTGACCGGAACGCCCCCGTCCGGCCGCTGCTGGACCCCGGCACGCTCGCCGAGGTCACCGCCGACGGCGCGACCCAGGACATCCGCCCCGGCGCCGAACTGGCCCTCGGGATGAACGCCTGGCTGCGGACCACGGGCACGACACTGGACGTGTAGCGAGCCCCTGCCGGCCCGCCCCCACGGGCCTGCCGCCGCGCGCGCCGGCTCCCGTACCTCCCGGCAGGCCGGGCGCTCCTGGCGCACAATGGGTGCCACAAACACATCACGGCACCACCAGGAGCGCCCCCGTGTCCCCCCAGACCGTGAGCATCACCATCGACCAGGCCTCGGCCGTCGCCCCCTTCGAGCAGGTACGCACCCAGATCGCGGACCAGGCCCGGGACGGCGCCCTGCCGGTCGGCTACAAGCTCCCCACCGTCCGCGGCCTCGCCGACGACCTCGGCCTGGCCGCCAACACCGTCGCCAAGGCGTACCGCGCCCTGGAGACCGACGGCGTGATCGAGACCCGCGGCCGCAACGGCAGCTTCATCGCGGCGGCCGGCGACGCCGCGGACAAGGAGGCCGCCGCGGCCGCCGAGAGCTACGCCCGACGCGTCCGGCGCCTCGGCCTGGACCGGCGCGCCGCCCGCACCGCCGTCGAGAACGCCCTGCGCGCCACGTATGGGGCCGAGGACTGACGGGCACGACCACGGGGGCCCGGAACGCCCGGCCCCCACGGCAATCCGTACCCCGCCTCCCGAAAGGACCGCCCACCCCCATGCCCAGCAAACAGGCCCTCGTCCGCCGCCCCGGCCCGCGCCTCGCCGAGGGCCTGGTCACCCATATCGCCCGGCGCCCGGTCGACCCCGGGCTCGCCCTGCGCCAGTGGGAGGGCTACGTCCAGGCACTGCGGGACCACGGCTGGCGGACCACCGAGGTGGCACCCGCCGACGACTGCCCCGACGCGGTGTTCGTCGAGGACACCATGGTGATGTTCCGCAACGTCGCACTGCTCGCCCGCCCCGGTGCCGACCCCCGCAGGCCCGAGATACCGGCAGCCCGGGAGGCCGTCGAGGCGCTCGGCTGCTCCGTCAACGCGATCCGCTCGCCCGGCACCCTGGACGGCGGCGACGTCCTGAAGATCGGCGACACCGTCTACGTGGGCCGCGGCGGCCGCACCAACGCCGAGGGGGTGCGCCAACTCCGCGCCGCCTTCGAACCGTTGGGCGCCCGTGTGATCGCCGTACCGGTCAGCCGGGTACTGCACCTCAAGTCCGCGGTGACCGCGCTCCCCGACGGCACCGTCATCGGCCACCCGCCGCTGGTCGACGACCCGGCCGCCTTCCCGCGCTTCCTGCCCGTCCCCGAGGAGGCCGGCGCGCACGTCGTCCACCTGGGTGGCGACGCCCTCCTGATGTCCGCCGGCGCCCCCGAGTCCGCCGCCCTCTTCACCGACCTCGGCTACCGGCCCGTCCCCGTGGACATCTCCGAGTTCGAAAAGCTGGAGGGCTGCGTCACCTGCCTCTCCGTACGGCTGCGCGGACTCTACGACTGAGCCGTACGGCGCGCCGGGCGGGTCCCCGGCGCCGCACCCGGGCCCCTCGCGCCTGCCGCCGTCCGCCCCCGCACCCGGCCTATCGTGACGCCATGAGCAACCTCGATACCAGACCCGCGCCGAGTCTGTGCGGGGGCACCGGCCGCACCGGCCCGGTCCGCGACCTCCAGCCCGGCAAGCAGGTGCCGCTCGGTGAGAGCACCGTGGTCCGCCGGCTGCTGCCCAACCTCGGCCGGCGGATGGTCGGCGCCTGGTGCTTCGTCGACCACTACGGACCCGACGACATCGTCGACCAGCCCGGCATGCAGGTGCCGCCGCACCCGCACATGGGCCTGCAGACCGTCAGCTGGCTGCACGCGGGCGAGGTGCTGCACCGCGACAGCCTGGGCAGCCTGCAGACCGTCCGCCCGCGCGAACTCGGCCTGATGACGTCCGGAGGGGCCATCGCCCACTCCGAGGAATCCCCGCACGGCCACGGCCCGTTGCTGCACGGCGCCCAGCTGTGGGTCGCCCTCCCCGCCGAACACCGCCACACCGCGGCGCACTTCGAGCACCACACCGACCTGCCGCGGGTCACCGGCGGCAACGGCGGCCTCACCGCCACGGTCGTCCTCGGCGAACTGGACGGCGCGGTGTCCCCGGGCACCACCTACTCGCCCCTCGTCGGCGCCGACCTCGCCCTCACCGCCACCACGGACACCCGCCTCCCCCTCGACCCCGACTTCGAGTACGCCGCCCTGACCATCTCCGGCGAAACCGAGGTCGACGGCGTCCGCCTGGCCCCCGGCGCCCTGCTCTACCTCGGCTGCGGCCGCACCGACCTGCCGCTCCGGGCCCACTCCGACAGCAGCCTGATGCTCCTGGGCGGCGTACCGTTCGAGGAGCAGATCGTGATGTGGTGGAACTTCGTCGGCCGCACCCACGAGGAGATCGCCGAGGCCCGCTCCGACTGGATGGACACCACCCGCTTCGGCACAGTCCACGGCTACGCCGGCCCCCGCCTCCCGGCCCCCGACCTCCCCCCGGTGGTGCTGAAGCCACGCGGACGGGAGCGCTGACCGGACGCACCACCGGTCCGCCCGGAGACGGGCCCCGTACGCCGCCGCTGCCGACCGCTTGCCCCGCCCCAGGACGCCCCGGATAGGGTCGCGCGGTCGGAAGGGGGGCGGGCGAAGCGAGGGTTCGGTGTGATCTGGATAGGTTTGGGCGGGCTGGTCGTCGCGGTGGTCTGCGCGTATGTGGTGCGGGTGTCGCATGCGCGGGCGCGGGCCATGGAGAGCACCGAGACCCTGCCGGTGGCGGATCTGCGGGCGTTGCACGAGGCGGCGGCGGAGGCCGCCGGGGCCGGGCACTTCCGGTACCGCTGCGAGGTCGTGGGGCAGGCCCGTCCCCACAAGGACGGGGTGCTGCGCTCCGAGCTGGAGGGCGTGGACTGCGTGTGGCACAAGCACAAGATCACGCGCAGGTACGAGGAGGTCTACCGCGACGGCAGCGGCAACCGGAGGCGCCGGACGTGCACCGACGTGCTGTCCGAGCACTCCAGCTCCACCGCGTTCTTCGTGGAGGACGCCACCGGAAGGATGGTGGTCCGTCCCGGGGACGCCGAGGTCGTCGGGGCGGAGAAGGTCCTCGACCGGTTCGATCCGCACGCCGGGGGAGGCGGGAGGCGCCTGCAGATCGGGCCGCTGAGTCTCGATCTCGGGGGCGGCGACGGGACGATCGGGTACCGGCGCGAGGAGTGGGTCGTCCGCTCCGGCAGCCGGTTCTACGTGCACGGTGAGGCCGCCGACGGGGACGGCCGGCTGGCGGTCGGTGCGCCGGCCGAGGGCGGAGTCTTCGTCATGTCGGTGAAGTCCGAGGAGGAACTGCTCCGCGGCGAGAACAACAAGGTGTGGATCTTCGGGCTGGGGGCGGGGATCACCGCCGTCGCGGGGATCGTGTTCCTGGTGCTGGGGATCATCGGCTGAGCGCCCGTCCTCATCTCGGTGCCGGCGACGGCGGGTTGAGCGCCGTCCCCGCCTCGGGGCGGCCTCAGCGGGCCGCGTGGAGCAGGAAGGTCGGGTCCGGGAGATCGTGGTCGGGTCCGGGGCGGGCCGGGGTCCTGAGTTCGAGCGCGCCGGTGCAGGCGACCCGGTCGGCCACCCGGGCGCAGGCCACCGCGCTGTGCAGGTCCTCCGTGGCCAGCATCGGGCTGACGGCGCGTCCGGTGCGGCCGCCCGGATGCGAGGTGAGCCGGGCGTCCCGGCCGACCCAGATCGACACCTTCTGCGCGCCGCCGGAACGCGGCCGCACCTCCGACCAGACCGTGCCGCAGGCCGGGCTGAACAGCAGCCGCACGGTGTAGGTGTCGTCCGTGATCGTGCTCTCCGCCCGGGCGTCGCGGTGGCAGCCGAACCGCCTCGGGTAGCGGCCCTCGCACCGGTGGCCGTGGCAGGAGTCGGGCGCCGTCCACTCGGCCCGTACCGCGTGCGCGGGGATGCTCGCGATCGAGGCCGCCGCCCCCATGGTGGCCACCACGGCCGTCAGGGCGATGAGTGCGGCGGCGCCGCGGAGTTTCCGCCGGGCGGGGCCGGTCGGCGGCGCCGGCTGCCCGATCTCCGGGCCGGCCGGCGCGTTCCCGGCGGGCGCCGGTGCCGTACGGGCCCGGTGCGCCGCGTCGTACAGCCCGAGCAGCCGGATCTGGTCCGCCCCGGCCACCCGGCCCAGCGCCTCGACCGCGGCGCGCGGCGGCAGCTTCTCGCCGTTGAGGTAGCGGTGCCAGGCGGACTTGCTGTACGGCGTCTTCCGGGCCAGCCCGTCCAGGCTCAGCCCGGTCCGCTCCTTGAGTACGCGCAGCTCCTGGGCCAGGAGCTGCCCGGCCGGATCGAGTGTGTCGGGCAGCGGCCGCCAGCGGGACACCATGTGCGCCTCCCTTACCGCCCTGCCTGTGTTGCGGCAGTGGTTCCCCCGCAGAGGCCCCAACCGGTTGCCCGGGGCGTCTGATTCCTCCTGGATAGCGGAATGTGTACCCATGACCAGTGGTTGATGACACACCGTGCGGAAAGGGAGTGAAAGGTCAGTTGAGCGCTTTTTCGTACAGGCGGAAGGTGCGGGCGCCCGCCGGGCCCTCGGTGAAGCCCAGGCACAGCCGCGGCACACCGCCGTCGCCGCCCCGCCACACGGCCAGCCCCTCCGGCTCGCGCGGGGACAACTCCGGCGCCGTCCGGTCCATCTGCTGCCACACCGCCCTGCCGGTGCGCAGATCGATGCGGTAGAGGCGGGCGTTGCCGCCCGAGGACGGCGGATTGCCCGCGCCGTACGCACTGCCGAGCAGCTGGTACGCGGAGGCGCCGTACAGGGCCATGCCCTGGAAGGGCAGGCCCAGGTGGGCCCCGGGCTGGGCGAAGGTGATCAGCGGCCGGAACACCCCGGCCCGGAACCGGTCGAGATCGTGCAGCGCGAAGTGCGGTACTCCCCTCCTCTTGTACCGCAGCAGCAGGCGCCGGTACACCGGGTCGACGGCGGGGGAGTTGCTGGTGGAACCGGGCAGCGGCCGGTAGGTCCGCAGGCCGGGAGCGGTCCGCGACAGCACCCGGCCGTCCGCGAACCCGAAACGGCACAGCCCGCGCCCGTACCCGGACGCCGGGTTGGCGTCCCACTCGGTCCACAGCGTGACGCCGTCCCAGGACTCCTCCAGGCCGATCGAACCACCGTGCCCGAACCCCTTCAGATACATGTGCCCGGCCGGCGACCCGTCCAGCGCCAGCCGGTTCAGGCACAGGTCACCCCGCCGGACCCGCACCGCGTGCGAGACGGCCGCCCGCTCGCCCGGCAGCCGGACGCCGCCCGCCACCACCTGCAGCGCGTAGACGTACCCCCGGCGCCCGTCGAGGACGAACGACTGCAGCACGGTGGTGTGCCGCAGCCGCCCGGCGAGGAACTGCCGCCCCGCCGCGGCCAGTGCGGGCAGCGCCCGGTCCGGCGGCGCCACCGCCCGCCCCTGCGCCGTCCGCGGGGGACCGGCCGCCGCGAGGGCCCGCTGCCCCGGGGCGACCGCGCCCGCGACCGCGGCACCGCCGAGCCACCCGAGAACCGCCCGGCGTCCCGGCCCCGCCGCGGAGAAGTCCGTGCTCATCAAGCCTCCAGGCAATCGGTCCGGCCGCTCGCCCGCCCACCGCCGTGGAACGGGCGGGCGGCCGGAGGTCATCCGGACGCCGCTACCCGCGCGGCGCCCGTCGTGGCGGGATCGGCGCCACGGACGTCGGCACCACGGAATTCAGCACCACGGAACGGTGCGGAACGCATGGACGTAGTGGGCGGAGACATAGCCCGGCCGGTGCGCGAGCCGGTACCAGTGCGGGTTGCCGTGGACGCGGCTGCCGGTCGTCGTGCACCGCAGCCCGTGCACGCTCCCCGAACCCAGCTGATCGATCACCCGGTACGTGATGCCCGGTCCCGAGCGGACGTTCAGTGGCACCCGGGGCGGGGTCACCGCCTCCCCGCGCGCATGCCGGACATGACGGCCCGCCACCACCGGCACACCACCGCCGTGGTGGACCGCGTGCGCGTATCGCCCGGGATGGCGGTACGGACCGGAGTCGGCCACCGCCACCGCGGGGACCATCGCGAGAGCGGCCACCAGGGCGACCACACCGTTGCGGAACAGGCGTCGGTTCATCGGAACCTCCTCGAACGACTGGCAGCGGCACCGGAACGTGCCCTGCGTCGCTCAGCGTTTCCGACCGGTCACCCGTCGATGCCGTCCCAGCCGTCCCAGGGAGGAAGTGGAACCCCGGCGAGGCCCGGGAAGCCCCGCTCATTGCCCGGAAACGGCATGTACTGGCCAGTTGGTTCGTTAATCTGCCCGTGTGCTACGTCGTGGTGGGGAACGTCAGGGTACGGCCTGGATGATCGTGGCCGGGGCGGTGGTGCTGGGCGTGGGGCTGCTGTTCGTCCTGTGGAGCGCACCGGGAGGCGGGCAACGGGACGCCAAGGGGCCGGCGCGGGAACGGGCGGCCGGGCCGGCGGTCGGGTGGGGGTTCACGCACACCCAGTTCAGTGCGGACCGGGGCGCGGACGCGGCGGTGGAACGGGTGGCCCGTGTGCTCGCCGGGCAGCCGATGGCACAGAACCAGCACCTCATGGGCTGGGGCGCGGGTAATCCGGAACCGAGCCCCGGGCGGTACGACTTCGACGATCTGGACCGGCGGATGGCGCTGATCCGCCGCACCGGCGGCACGCCCGTCCTGACGCTGTGCTGCGCGCCGGACTGGATGAAGGGCGGGACGCCCGGCCGGACGGACTGGAGTCAGTTGGAGAAGGCCCCGGAACCGGACCATTACCCGGATTTCGCGGCGCTCGCCGGAAAGATCGCCCGGCGCTATCCGGAGATCCGACACTTCGTCGTCTGGAACGAGTTCAAGGGCTTCTTCGACGACGCCAAGGGCCGGTGGGACGCCGAGGACTACACCCGGCTGTACAACCTCGTGTACCAGGAACTGAAGAAGGTCAACGCGCACAACCAGGTGGGCGGGCCCTATCTGGTGATGGACAGCTATGTGCCGGGCGACGGCCGGTATCCGTCGGCGCTCAAGGGGACATGGGGACATGTCGACCAGCGGACGCTGGACGCGTTCGCCTACTGGAACCGGCACAAGGCCGGGGCGGATTTCGTGGTCGTCGACGGGTCGAGCTACAGCAAGGACGACCGCTACGCCCCCGACGTCTTCACCGCCGCCCGGAAGTTCGCCGAGGTGGGGCGGTGGCTGCGGAGGACGAGCGGGCTGCCGCTGTGGTGGGCGGAGTGGTACGTCGAAGTCGCGGACGAACGGGGCGGGCGGCGCGGCTGGAGCGAGCGCGAGCGGGTCGCCGCCCAGGCCACCGCGCTGATCGAGATGGCGGAGGGCGGGGCGGCCGGCGGCTTCTACTGGAATCCGGAGGGGGACGGGAAGGGGCAGGGCGGCAAGGACTGCCCGGGGTGCCTGTGGAGCAGCACCGAATCCGCGGACGGCGGGCGGGAATTGCCCATGTGGACCCTGCTGGCGCGGTTTTCCCGGGCCTTTCCGCCGGACGCGCATCCGCGGGAAATGGCCACCGGCAGCGACGACATCCTGGGGCTGAGCGACGGACGGACGGCGCTGCTGGTGAACACCGCGGACCGGCCGGGGTCGGTGCGCGTGGGCGGAAAGGAGCGCGTGGTGGACGGTTACGGGGTGCGGTGGGTCTCCCTCGCGGAGTGAGCCGCCTACGACATCGTCAGAAAGCGCTGGACCAGCGACGCCAGGAACGTCAGCAGCAGCGGCACCGCGAACCAGAAGAGCGCCTGCAGCCGCCGGCGTTGCCCAAGCGTGGGGGAGGGCGCGGAGGCGCGCAGCAGTTCGCGGGTGGTGAGCACCACCAGCAGGGCGAGCAGCGCCAGCGCGCCCAGCACCGACCAGCGGGTCCAGGTCACCCGGGGGCCGGCGGGACCCGGGTGGGGGGCGGGGGCCGTGCCCGGCGGGCGCTGCCGCGGTGCGTAGAGCGCGGCGTGCGCGTTGCCGAGCACCCGGCGGAGGTCGCGGCGGTGATCGAGGGCGGCGCGCAGCCGCTGCTCCCAGCCCCGCGGGTACGCCGAGTCCAGCCGCAGCGACTCCGCCTGGCCGTGGTTGACGATCAGATACGACTGCGGACCGGCCTTCCGGAGGGCGGTGACGAGCGGCGCCACCGCGGCCGGGTCGCGGGGTGCCGGGGTCGGTACGTACTCCACCCGCTCCATGTCCTTGGCGCCCCAGGGCATCGCCGGGGTGACGCTGTTGACCGGGTCGTCGCTCAGCCACAGCAGCCGCACCGTCGGGCGGTCGTGCGCGTAGACGTAGTCCATGGCGGCCACCTCGCCCGGCCGGACGCGCTCGAAGGGCTCGTTGCCCCACCGGGCGACGAGGAAGCCGCCGGTCAGGAGCAGACCGGTCAGCAGCGCGGCGAGCGGGCCGAGAGTGCCGGGCCGGGCGGCCGTACCGTGCGGGAAGAAGGCGAGGGCGGCCAGCGTGCAGGCGCCGGGCAGGGCGAACAGGAAGACCCGCAGGGCCATTTCGCCGCCGTACGACTGCAGGCCGAAGGCCAGGAACGGGACGAAGGCCAGGGCCAGCAGGGAGCGTTCGGTGAAGCCGGCCGCGCGCCGGCGCAGGACGCCCCAGCAGGCCAGCGCCAGCACCCCGCCCGTCAGCGCCACCCGGGTGTAGAGGACGAGCTGGTGGGTGGGGTCGCCGCCGGTGATCCGGTCCGTGACGGACGAGGTGACGTTGGCGCCGACGCCGCCCAGACCGCCGAACAACTCGTCGAAATGGCCCGACCAGTAGGGCTCGGCCAGGAACCCCACCCACCCCGCGACCAGCACCCCGAGCAGCAGCGGCAGTCCCCGCAGCGTGCAGCGGCGGGCGAGCACCAGGACGGTGAGCACCCCGAGCATGACGAAGGGGGTGAGCTGATGGCCCGCCACGGACGCGGTGAAGAGGGCGAGCAGGACGGCCAGCAGGACCACCCGCCGGCCCGGGCCGGACGGCAGGACGGCGGCCTCGCCCGGGCGACGGCGGCCGGCCTCCCCGTGCGGGGCCCGGAACCACACCAGCAGGATCGCGACGAAGCACAGGTGGAAGAGGTAGGTGAACCCCTGGGGGGAGAAGTAGTCCTGGCCGACCCAGCCGCACAGCACGAACAGCCAGGCCGCGCACCACTTCGCCCGCCACCCGGCCCGTACCGCCTTCAAGAGAAGGAACAGCGGTGCCAGGTACAGGAGTTGGAGGACCAGCGGCCACCAGCGGAGGACTGCGGTGAGGTCGGTGACGCCGCACGCGCCGGCGAGGAACTGCGCCCCGGCGAAGAAACCGGGCCAGCTCCAGCGCGCGTCCAGGTCCGGTACGGCCGCCCCGTTCCGGGAGAGGTAGTCCAGGAATCCCAGGTGCTGCCAGGCGGTCGGGAAGCGCGGCTCGGCCTCCAGCACGGCGGGCAGGGCGTGCAGCGCGACCACCGTCAGCAGGAGGACGGACGTGAGCAGCGCCCGGTGCTGCCGGGGGAGCCGGAGCGCCGCGGCGAACGCGACCACCAGGAGGGCCGCCCCGGCCAGGGTCGCGCCGGGCAGGACGGAGATCAGGCCGAGGCCGTTCATCCGGTCCAGGGCGGCATCGTCCGTGCCGCGCAACGGCAGCCAGAAGAGGGCCACGGCGACGGCCGGGAGCACATGGACGAGGGCGGTGAGGACCCGGCCCGTACGGCGCCGGGTGCGGGGCCGGCTGCGTCGCGCGGGTCCGGTCCGCCGAGCGGGCCTCGGGCGTACGGCCGCCTCCCGCGGCATGCCGTACGCCCCGTCGCCCAGGTCCCCGTAGGCGGCCAGGTCCGCCAGATCGCCGTCCGGGGCGCGGCCGTCCGGGGGGACCCGGCACGGCGGCGCCGGGGCGGCGCCGCCGCGCAGCACCCGCCGGAGCCGCGGGGCGGCCAGCGCGACGATCACCGTCAGGCTGCTGACCTCGGCGATCCCGGCACCGGTCAGCCCCCGGTGCGGCAGCAGCACCAGGGTCAGCCCGAGCACCAGGACGCACAACAGGCCCTGGAGGGCGGCCAGTCCGGACGTGCGGCTGCGGGCGCGTAACACCGCGAAGTGCACCTCCATCACGACCCGCAGCGCGGCACCGACCGCGTACCAGCGCAGCAGCGGCGTCGCCGCCCGTGCGTACCCGGGGCCGAACACGCCCAGGATCCACGGTGCGAAGAGGAACAGGCCGAGGCAGACCGGCAGCATGATGCGCGCCATCCGGCGCAGTGCGGCCCGGGTGTGCCGGGCCAGTTCCGCCGGATCGTGCGCCCCTTCCACGGTCAGTGAGGCGCCCATGTTGAGGGCCAGCAGATTGACCGTGCCGCCGATGGTGGTGGTGATGTAGAAGTACGCGTTGTCCGCCGCGTCGACCTGCGCGGCGACCAGTACCGGGACGAGGTAGACCACGGCGAGCGAGAAGAGCGAGCCGGTGGAGTCGCCGGCCAGGAATCGGGCGAGTTCGCCGGGCGACGGCGGCCGGGCGGTCCGCCGGGTGGCCCGTACGTGACGCGGGATCAGCCGCCGGAAGACCAGCCAGCCCAGCGGCAGCACCGACACCGCGATCGCCGCGACCCAGGACACGAAGACCCCGGCGGTCGGAAACGCGGCGGCGAGGACGACCAGCAGCCCCAGCTTCACGGTGGAGAACGCCAGATTGCCGGCCGGCACCCAGGAGGCGCTGCGCAGCCCGGTCAGCACCCCGTCCTGGAGGGTGAGCACCGACCAGGCCACCACCGCCACGACGAATCCGAGGCCGGCCAGCGGGCCGTGCAGGAAGTGGTAGGAGGGGCCCCAGAGGTCGAGGGTGAGGAGGAAGCCGGTGGCGGCGAGGGCCACCAAGACCGCACTGCCGGTGTAGGTGTGCCGCACGAGCCGGCCGGTGGTGCGGCCGGCGACCGGCAGGAAACGGGCCAGCGCACCGGTCAGGGTGACCGCCGTCAGCCCGGCCAGCAGCTTCATCGCGGCGATCGCCGCCGACCCCTGACCGACCGCGGACTCGGAGTAGTAGCGGGCCGCGACCAGCCAGAACCCCAGGCCGAGCAGACCGGAGACACCGGTGTTCAGCATCAGCGCATAGGCGTTGCGGAACAGCGGACTGCCCGGCGCGCGTCCGGCGGACCCCCGCGCCTCCGGATCCGGGGCCGGGCGCTCCGCGGCCCGGGTGGTCGTGTCAGACACCGGCGTGGCTGCTCCTTCTTCCGCCGCGGCGGGGCCACGACGGGCTCGGCGTCAGGGCCCCGGCGGACACGGCCGCACCGCCTGACGGGCCCGGCGGACCACCGCGTAGCCCTTGGTGAGCACCCGGTCCGCGGCGTAGGCACGGACCAGCCCGCGGCCCTGGACGAGCCGGGCGAACTCCTCGGTGCCGGTACGCCGCCGCACGGTCAGCCGGGTCAGCGCGTACGGGCCCTGCGCGCGGGCCGCGAGCGCGTTGCCGACCGCGAGCGCCTGCCGGAAGCCGAGCCCGCGCACCGTGCGCCGCACCCGCCGGTCGGAGTGGCCGTAGGGGTACGCGAAGGACTCCGGCGCGGTGCCCACCTCTTCGGCGATCAGCTCCCGGCAGCGCAGCACCTCGTGCCGCAGCCGGTGGTCGTCGAGGCCGTCCAGCGGGGGGTGGCCGTGGCTGTGCCCGCCGATCTCCACGCCGGCCGCGGCCAGTTCGCGCACCTGCCGCCAGTCGAGCATGGTGTCCGGCGCGTCCCCGGTGTCGTACGGGCCGCGCAGCCAGCCGGTGGAGAGGAAGAGGGTGGCCGGGAAGCCGTACCGGGCGAGGGCGGGCAGGGCGTGGCGGTGGACGCCCTCGTAGCCGTCGTCGAAGGTGATCAGCACCGGCCGGTCCGGGAGCGGGCCGCCGCCCCGCCAGGCCGTGGCGAGGGCGGCGGCCGTCAGTGGGGTGAAACCGCCGTCGGCGAGCGCGGCGAGCTGCTCGGCGAACGCGTCGGGCGTGACGGAGAGCGCCCGTACGGCCGGGGTCGGGGCGAAGGTCACCGCGTGGTACATGAGGATCGGCACTCTCGGAGGGCGGTCGTCGCTCATACCGCCGCCCCCTCGTGCGCGGCGGCCACGGCTGTCGTGCCGTCGTCGGGGAAGGTATCAACTCCCTTGGCCTGCCGGGTACGTGATGCGGTCCGGGTGCGGAGGGTGCCCCGCGCGTAGCCGGCCGCGGCGGCCGCCGTGCCGGCCAGGATCGCGCCCGCCCGGCCGGCCCCGCCCGGCCGCCCGAGCAGCGCGTCGCGCAGCCCGCGCAGCACGCCCACGGGCAGCACCCGGGCCGTGTGGCGCCGCTCGGCCGCCAGCCCGTCCCGGGCGCCGACGCTCCGCGTCACCAGCGCCTTGGACAGGCCCTCCGCGTACGCCCGGCGGCGGAAGTAGCCGAACCGCTGCCGCTCGGCCGGCACCCGGTGGTGGATCACCGCGCGGTCGTCGATCAGCAGCACCGCGTCCGGGAGGGTGCGGCTGATCCGGATGCACAGTTCGGTCTCCTCACAGCCCAGCGGCCGCCGGTCACCGTCCCGCCCGATCCCTATCGGGAACCCGCCGACGAGGTCGAAGGCGACCCTGCGGAACGAGGCGTTGCCGCCGAGTACGTTGCGCACCCGCACCTTCCCCGGCGGCAGACCGCGGTACGTGCAGCCCACCACCCAGTCGAACTCCTCGGGGAACCACACCGGACGGCGGCCGGCCGCCCACACCGGCTCGGTGCGCCCGCCGACCGCCAGCACCGCCGGGTCCGCGTAGGCCGCGGCGAAGTGGCGCAGCCAGTCCCGCTCGGCGACCGCGTCGTCGTCGAGGAACGCGATGATCTCGCCGTCCGCCGCGGCGATCCCGGTGTTCCGGCCCGCGGACAGCCCGCGGGGGCCGGAATTGGCCATGATCAGCACGGGGACCGGCGGCGCACCGGGAGCGGGCGCGCCCGTGCGGGCGCCCCCGAAGTGCTCCCGGAGCCGGTCGAGCAGCTGTGCGTGGTGGTCGACCACCAGCAGCACCTCGTGGGCGGGGTGGGACTGGCCGCGGACCGACGCCACCGCGGCCAGGATGTCGTCCCAGCGGTCCTCGGTGTGCACGCAGATGACGACGGAGATCCGCAGCGCCGGTCCCACCGCCGGTCCGGCCACCGGTCTGCCGGGGGTCATCGGGCCTCCCCGGTGAGCAGCGCCGGCCGGGGCACCCGTTTCCGCCCGGCCCCCCGTTCGCGGGCGATGACCTTCAGTACCCGCAACCCGTCGCGGACCGCCCGCAGATTGCTGTCGCCGTGGATGCGGGGGTACTCGTGACTGGGGATCTCCTGCACCCGCAGGCCGGCCTGGGCCACCCGGATGTTCATCAGCGTCTCGACCTCGAACCCCGCGCAGTCCAGGGCGAGCGGGTCCAGGCAGCGGCGCCAGAAGGCGTTGTAGCCGTAGCACAGGTCGGTGTAGCGGGCCCCGAACTTGGCGTTGACGAGGGCGGTCAGCATCCGGTTGCCGAGCCGGCGGATCCACGTCATGTCGTCCGTGCCGCCGCCGTTGGCGAACCGCGAGCCCTTGGCGAAGTCGGCGCCGGACACCAGTGCCGAGACGTAGCTGACGATCTCGCCGCCGTCGGCCGAGCCGTCCGCGTCGACCATCACGATGATCTCGCCGGTGCACGCCGCGAACCCGCTGATCAGCGCGTCCCCCTTGCCCTTGCCGCGCTGCGGTACGACGGTGACGCCCGGCCACAGCTCGCGGGCGACCCGGACGGTGTCGTCGGTGGAGTTCCCGTCGACCAGCACCACTTCGTGGATCCAGTCCGGGAGGGTCTTGAAGACGTGCGGGAGGTTCGCCGCCTCGTTCATCGCCGGGATGACGACGCTGACCGGCGGAGCGATGGCCAGGTGTGAGGAGACGGGACGGTAGACGGCCTGGTCCGGCAGCAGCGTCAGCGGAGGTTCGTCCGCATCGGCCGGGCGAAGGAACGCACTCATGGGTTGTTTTCCCTCTCGTCCGGTGGACCGCCCGCCCCCGGGCGGTCCGTGCTGAGATCCGGGTCCGACAGGGGGGTTCGCACCCCGTCCGGCGCGGCGCGGAGCACCGTGCGGACAGGGCGAGCCGATATGCGTGACCACGAAAGCGCGGCTCGTGACCGGGCCCCGGCAGACCGCGGTCGGCCGGCGAGGACCAGGTGCACCAGACCCCCCACCGCGCACCGCACCGGACGCCTCGCCCTGCTGCTCCTCCCCCGGAACAGCACGACGGTGATCGTCCGATGCGGCTGGAAGTGCGTCGGAAATGAAGTGCGACGGAATGGACGAGGAGGACTCTAAGGCAAGACGTTGCATGTCAAATACCCTTTAGGGCAATTGGCCACCGCGTACTGATGTACGCCTGTATTCATGCACCGGCGTACGCCCTTCCGAGTCTTGGGGAAAGGCCGCGGAATACCGGGCCGAAAGGCCCGTACGGACGCCGGAATCAGCGCCCGGTCCGGAGCCGCCCGACCCGCTTGAGCAGGCGGTCCGCGGGATCGAACCACTCGGGGCGGGCGAGCACCGCATTGCGCAGCGCACGCACCGGCGCGCGCCGCGCCCAATGCACCGATGCGGCCGGATGCCGTCGCCTCACCCATCCCTCGGACACCAGGAGTTCACGGGTTTTGAGGGAATCCTTGTAATCCTTCGCGCCGCGCCCCAGATCGAGATATCCGAGCGACTCCGCGGCCGCCGCCCGCGCCATGCCCAGATGCAATACGAGTCCGGGCGAATACTTCGCGAACTGCGGGTCGTACGCCGGGAACCAACAGGCGAGGACGGAATCCGAACGCAGCCCGAAGTGTGCCGCGACCGGCCGCTCCCCGGCGTACAGCACCGACAGCAGCCCGGTGCACGACTCGGTGCGCGTGTGGAACAGCTGCCGCACCAGCCGCACGATCCAGGGGTGCGCGAAGCGGTCGCTGCGGCCGGTCCTGCGGTACTGCGCGGACTTCCACCGCAGCAGTGTCCGCAGCGCCGCCGGGTCGCGCTCGTCGTGGACGTGGCGCAGCGGCCCGACGTCCCGGCCGAGGCGGCGCTCCTTGGCCAGGGTGGTCCGGGCGAACTTCGGCGACCGCGCCCGCAGCCCGGCCAGATACGCCTCGAAGCCCCGGTCCACGTCGATGACCGGTGAGGCGAACCTCCCGAACGAGCGGGTTTCGAAAGCGCTCTGGCCCGCCACCAGGTGGTCGAACTCCAGCACCGACAGCCCGCAGGCCCGGAGCAGTTCCCGGGCGTCCCACCGCAGCCCCGGGCGGTGCACCAGCCCCTGCGCGTCCGACAGGCCCAGCCCGATCGCCCGGCCCACCCCGAGCGCGGACCGCTGGAAGGGCAGGAACCCCGCCGGGCGGCCGTCCTCCCGCAGCACCGCGATCCGCACGCCGCTCCGGCAGCGGCCGACGGCCAGCGCGAAGGCGGGGGAGAGGAACGGGTTCGCCAGCTGCGGCGCCCCGGCCGCCCGCGCCCCGGCCTGCAGGGCGGCCCAGGCGTCGCGGTCGGTCCCGGTCAGCTCGCCGGGCCGGTGCACTGTGATCTCCATGTCCGTGCGCTCCCCCTGTTCTCCTGTGCGGCCGTACGGTCAGCCCGTACGGCGTGCCCGCGTCCGGCCGGTCCGGCGCCGCAGCGCGCAGCCCAGCAGCAGCACCCCGCTGAACGCCGCCACGGCGAACACCCCGCCGCGCACCGACCACAGATGCAGCGCCAGCATCACCTGGGCCACCAGCAGGTCGACGGCGAGCGCCCCGGCGCCGGCCACCACCGCCCGGCCGAGCGGATCCATCCGGCCGAGCGCCACGGCGAGCGCGCCGGCCGGCGCCATCAGGAGGAAGAAGAGCGTGAACGGCGCGCGCAGCGGCGAATCGAGCCCGGTGAGCGCCAGCACCGCCCCCATCGCGCCGGCCGCGACCGCGGCACCCAGGGCCAGCGACCGGGCCACGCCGCCCGGCGGTGCCTGCGGCGCGGGCGGGGACGGCTCGTACCGGCCGTCCCCTCGGATGGTGTCCGTCTGCATGAGCGGCTCTGCCCTCCCCCGGCCGGATGCCGGGCTCAATGTCGCGTAACGCCCGGAGCACCGTCAAGGCGCGAAGAAGGCCGGAAACAGCCGCAACCCGGGCGGCGGGAGCAGGCCGCCGGGCCGCCCACAGACGGCGCAATGGCCGTGGCCGGGGACCGGGTCTGCGGAGACTGGGGGCGAGACCGCGCGGGTGTGCCCGCGGGAAGGAGCCGGGCCCGTGGAGCCGCCGAGCGGAATCGCCCTGACGGTGATCATGGTGTGTCTGACCGTGGTCACCGGTGTGGTGGACGCGGTCACCTTCCTGACGCTCGGTCAGGTCTTCTCCGCCATGCAGACCGGCAATCTCCTCTTCCTCGGCTTCGGTGTGGCGGGCCAGGGCGGGCTGCCCGTGCTGGCGACGGCCGTCTCGCTCGGCTCCTTCGCCCTGGGCGCGGCCCTCGGGGCCCGGTGGGAGTCGGGACTGGCCGCCCGGGAGCAGTCGTGGTTCCCCGCCGGCCTGTTCACGGAGGCGGCCCTGCTGGCCGTCGCGGGGGCGGTCGCCTGGGGGATGGACCCGGTCCCCGGACTGCCGCCGGGCCGGCGCTACGCGGTCATCGGGCTGATGGCACTGGCGATGGGCATGCGCAACGTCACCGCCATGCGGTCCGCCCCGCCCGACCTCACCACCACGGTGGCGACCCGCACCATGACGGCGCTGGTCAGCGGCTCGGTGCTGGGCCACGACAAGCGGCTGGGGTACGGCAGCCGGACGGCCGTCCGGCGCCTGCTGTCGGTGGGCGCGATGTTCGCGGGCGGTCTGCTCGGGGCCGCGCTGCTCGGCCTGGGCACCCGGCCGGCGCTGGTGATCCTGCTGGTGGCAGTGTTCCTGGCGGGCACCGCGGCGGTGGTGCCCGCACTGGTCAGACGCGAGCACCACGCCGGGGGCTGACGCCCCGCCAGGAACGACCCAGGAGGGGCACAGGAGGCATGCGGGAGGCACAGGGGAACGGCGGGCGTGTCGAGGAGCGCGCCCGCCGTCGTCGTGACCGTCGTCGTCACCGTGACCGTGGCCGTGGTCGCGACCGTGGCCAGGGCCGTGGCCGGAAGCAATGACATGGCGGTGAACATCCGCCCGGATCAGCACATTTACCGTGAACATGAAACGACTTTTGGCATGGACACTTCCGGTTGCCCGCGAGTCTTGCTACGACGGATATGGCAGAGATCCTGCTAAGGGAGGTTCCATGAGACTGTCCCGATTCGCGGCCTTGACGTCCGCCTTCTTCGTCACCACGGCGCTCGCGCTCACCGGCGCGAGCGCCGCCGCGTCCGCCCAACTCCCCACCGCAACCGGCTATGTGGCACTCGGCGACTCCTACTCCTCGGGCGTCGGGGCCGGCAGTTACGACAGCGCCAGCGGCTCCTGCAAGCGCAGCAGCAAGGCGTACCCGGCCCTGTGGGCCGCCGCGCACTCCCCCTCCTCCTTCCAGTTCACCGCCTGTTCCGGCGCCCGAACGGGTGATGTTGTCAGCGGACAGCTCGGCCCGCTCAACAGCTCCACGGGCCTGGTCAGCATCACCATCGGCGGCAACGACGCCGGATTCGCCGACACCATGACGACCTGTGCGCTCCAGGGTGAGAGCGCCTGCCTGGCCCGGGTCGCGCAGGCCAGGACGTACATCGACAACACCCTCCCCGGCAAGCTCGACACCGTGTACAGCGCCATCTCCCAGAAGGCCCCGGCCGCGCACGTGGTGGTCCTGGGCTATCCGCGCTTCTACAAGATCGGCGGAAGCTGCCTCGCGGGCCTCTCCGAGAAGTCCCGCACCGCCATCGACGCCGCGGCCGACGACATCAACGGCGTCATCGCCAAGCGGGCCGCCGACCACGGCTTCTCCTTCGCCGACGTCAACACCACCTTCGCCGGCCACGAGCTGTGCTCCGGCAGCGCCTGGCTGCACAGCGTGACCTATCCCGTCGACGAGTCCTACCACCCGACCTCGGCCGGCCACTCCGGCGGCTATCTGCCGGTGTTCGGCTCCGCCGCCTGAGGAACCGCACCCGGGGGCGCGTCCCGGGCGCCGGGGAGTGTCCGTGAGATCCCGGTCTCTCCCCGGCGGATCCGGCGGCCCGTCAGCTGCCCGGAAGCCCTCCCTCCGGAAACTTCCGCTCCGTCAACTCCCCCTGGGACACGGCCTTTAGGTGACATTCCGTATGGTGTGCGTCAACGTCATGGCGAGGCAGGTGAATCCGTTGACCGGTCTGCACGCGTGTCCTCCAAGAGAGATAGGGTTACCCTGCCCGGGCCGGGTGCCCTCGTAAGGGTGGGGAGAGTCATGGAACAGATAACAGTGCGTAGCAGGGCCAGAGTCCCTGCGATCAATTGCGGGAGCGGTGCGTCCAGTGCGCGTCTCGACCGCCACCTCGCGGTGCTGGGTGGCCCCGCCATCCCGCAGCGGGAGGCGGAAGGCGCGACCTCGCTGATGCAGGAGCTCACCGCGCGCGACCACCTGCGGACGAGGAACGGCCGCGGCGCCAGGGTGTCGCTGTTCGCACCGCTGCGCAGGCTGCGGCGCTCGCTCTTCGGCGGACACGGCTGAGCCGTTCGTCACACGGCACCTCGGGCGGCCGGCCCGTCCCCGCCCGGCCGGTCCGCTCCCGACCACCCGTCACGACGTGACGGGTGGTTTTTTCGTGCCCGCCCGCCGGCCGCGGCGCACGGGGACCTCACGCCGGCGCCGCCCCGCCCCGCGTAGCACGCACGTCACTAGGATGGGGCCGAGGTGATCGATTCATGGCAGCAAGCGGCCGCGCGGCCGGACCCGAGGTGATCTGGGCGCGCCCCGAGCGGACCGGCCGCGGCCCCCGGCCCGCCTTCACCCGCGACGAGATCGCCGAGGCCGCGGTGCGGATCGCCGACGAGTCCGGGCTCGCGGCGGTCTCCATGCGGCGGGTGGCGACCGCGGTCGGCTGCGCCACCATGTCGCTCTACAACTACGTCCCCGGCAAGGACGATCTGATCGACCTCATGGTCGACCTGGTCGTCGGCGAATACCGGCTGCCCGACCGCCCGTCCGGCGACTGGCGCGCCGATCTGCTCGACCTCGCCCGCCAGGCACGCGCGATGATGCGCCGGCACCCCTGGCTGCCGGGCGCCGTGCTGTCCCACACCTCCCTCGGGCCCAACGCGCTGCGTTACATGGAGCACTGCCTCGCCGTACTGGAGGACTCCGGGCTCGACGACGCGCTCAAGCTCGAACTGATCTCGATGCTCAACGGCACCGTCATCGCCATGGCCTCCGCCGAGCAGGCGGCCGCCGAGCGCGCCAAGGAATCCGGCCACAGCCCGGAACAGCGACAGGCGGCCCAGGCCGGCTACCTGAAGTCGGCGGTGGCCACCGGGCAGTACCCGCTCGTCGCCCGGGTGCTGGCCGGCAGCGGACCGGTCGGCGACCCGGACGAGGTCTTCGCCCGGCTCATCGGTCGGGTCCTCGACGCCTACGCGGGCCCGGCGGCCGGATAGCGCGGGCCCAGCGGCCACGGCGAGGAACGGCCACCGGGGAACGGCCACCGGGGAAGGGTCACCGCCCGAGGGCCACGGGCGCACGGCGGTCACACCAGGGCGAACTGCCCGTCCGGGCCCTCCTCGTGGTGGTCCAGCACGGACGCCGGGCGCCGGGCCGAGGACGGCGGGGGCAGCACGCCCGCGGCACGCAGCTCGACGGCCGGCAGCTGCGGCGCCGCCGCGGCGGCCGCCGCCAACTCGGCCTGCTCCGGCGCCAGTTCGGCCATCAGCGCCAGAACGGTGATCAGCTCCAGCAGCTCCGAGGTCCACTCCCGCGGCCAGTCCGCGGGACCCAGCGCCGCCAGCGAACCGGCCTCCGGCGGCGTCGCCGTACCGTCCTCCGCCTCGCCGGTGCGGCCGGCGAACCAGTCCGCCAGCACCCGCACCCCGCCCGCCGAGAAGTCCCAGGCGCCCTGCGGCACCGGTGAGATCCGTCCGCCGTCGCCGAGCAGCAGCGCCTCGTCCGCCGGGTCGTACGCCAGGGTCCGCGGCAGCCCGCGGGACGGCAGCGCGGCGCGGACGTACGGGCGGCGGCCGCCCGGCATCCGGGGCCGCCCGCCGGGTCCCGCGCAGCCCTCGGGCGGGCCGTCCCCGGGCACGTACGCGCCCCGGGTGTACAGCCACAGCAGCCGCTCGCCCAGCGCCACGCCCCGCGTCCACACCCCGGCATCGGCGGTCAGCGGCACCACGGCGCCGTCGGGGGAGTGGCGGGCGCTCGCGGCCACCCAGGCGAGCAGCTCGGCCGGGTCCACCGGGCGGTCCAGCCGGCGGGCGAGCAGGGCGAGCAGCCCGGGGGCGAGGTTCGGCTCGCGGCCGCCGGGCCGCCGGTAGAGCGGATGGATCCGGCCCGGACGCCCGGCCGGTGACCGCCCGTCGGGCAGCAGCGCCGCGCACACCACCGCGGGCCCGGACGGCTGCGGCAGCCGGCCCGGCTCCACCGCGTACAGCTGCCGGGCGTCCGCCACCCGCCACAGCTCCGGCCGGGCCGCGTCGATCAGCCGGTGGTCGGGCAGCAGCCACTGCTGGTCGAACGGACCGTGCTGGATCCGCACCGGCTCGGGGCACGGGCCGTCCGCGCGGTACAGCCGCCCGGTGGCGGTCCGCTGGCCCGGCAGCTGGCCGACCGCGGAGTACAGGGTCCGGGCCCGGGACGGCCGGAACAGCCGCTCGCGGGCCGCGGTGTCCTCGGCGGCCACCAGCGCCCGCCAACGCGCCCGCAGGGCCGCCGGGTCCGGCGACCGCACCCAGGAACGGCCGAGCCGCAGCGGCGCCACGGACCACGGCATGAGATCGGACAGCCGTGGCGCGTCCTGCTTCGCCGTCACGCGGAGCCCCTCCCGGACCGATCGGTTGACCCCGGCATGGTAACGACGGCCCCCGCCGGTCCGCCCGGCCGGCCGGACCGGATCCACCCTCCGGGGCGATCCCGACGCGGTCTTCCGCTTACTGATCTTGGCGGAGTACGGTCCTCGCCGTACGCCCGACGCCGCGGTGCGGACGTCGTCCTCCCCCATGCCCGAACGGCGCGGGGGACCCCCATCGCGCCGGGACCTGCTCAGGGGAGGACCGCCATGACGGACACCACCTCTCCCACGCCTGAACGGCGCGGGGGGACCCCCATCGGCAACCGGGCCGCCGCACGGCTGGACCGTCTGCCACCGTCCCGGTGGCACCGCCGGCTCACCCTCGTCGTCGGCATCGGCGCCTTCTTCGACCTCTACGAGATCTTCCTCGGCGGAGTGCTCGCCGCCGTCCTCGCCGCACAGTGGCACCTCGGCCACACCGCGAAGTCCTGCGTGATCGCCGCCGGTTTCCTCGGCATGTTCGTCGGCGCGAACCTGCTCTCGGTGCTCGCCGACCGCCTGGGTCGGCGCCGGATGTTCCTGGTCAACCTCGGCGCCTACTCGGTGTTCTCACTGGCCTCCGCCTTCGCCCCGGACCTGCCGTGGCTGCTGGCGCTGCGCTTCCTGGCGGGCCTCGGGCTGGGGGCCGAACTCGTGCTGGTGGACACCTATCTCGCCGAGTTCCTGCCCCGGGCGGTCCGCGGCCGGTACCTCGCCCACGCCTACACCCTCGGCTTCGTCGGCGTCCCGGTCGCCGCGCTGCTCGGCGCCCGGCTGGTGGCCGCCCACCGGCTGTTGGGCGTCGACGGCTGGCGCTGGCTGCTGGTGGCCGGTGCGCTCGGCGCCGCCTTCATCCAGCTCATGCGCCGCCAACTCCCCGAATCCCCACGGTGGTTGACCGTGCACGGACGGCACGAGGAGGCCGAGCGGATCGTGGCCGGGCTGGAGGAGCGGGTGGCCCGGGAGACCGGCGGCAGCCTGCCCTCCGTACCCGAGACCGAGACCGTTCCCGAGCGGCGGGTGCCGCTGGCCGCGATGTTCCGCGGCGACCTCCGCCGGCGGACCGTCATGTGGTGGATCTTCCAGATCCTGCAGACCGTCGGCTACTACGGCTTCGGGTCGCTGGCGCCGGTGGTCCTCACCGCGAAGGGCCACACCGTCACCGAATCGCTGCTCTACGCCGCCCTGAGCTTCTGCGGCTACCCGCTCGGCTCCGCGCTGTCCGTCCCGCTCATCGACCGGATCGAGCGCCGCACCCTGATCATCGCCTCCGCCCTGGCCATCGCCGGCTGCGGCCTGGCCTTCGGCTTCGCCGACGCCACCTGGGCCATCGTCGCCTTCGGCTTCCTGCTGACGGTGGCCAGCAACGTCTTCTCCAACGCCTTCCACGTCTACCAGACGGAGATCTTCCCGACCGGCCTGCGCAGCAGTGCGATCGGCATCGCCTACTCGGTCTCCCGGCTCACCTCGGTCGTCCTGCCGTTCGTGGCCCTCCCCGTCCTCACCGAGCTCGGCCCCGCCGCGGTCTTCACCGGGTCCGCCGCGCTGATGCTGCTGCTGTGCGCGAACGTGGCGGCGCTGGGACCGCGCAGCACGGGACGCAGCCTGGAACGGATCTGACCGGGCCGCGCCCCGCGCTGCTGCCGCTCATCCGCCGGCGGACGTCACCGACGTGCTCTCGTAGTGCTTCATCTCCTCGATGTCACCGATGTACGGCCTGACGTGGGCGAGGAAGGCGGGGAAGTGCGGGCCGCCGCGGAAGCCCTTGAGGTGGTCCTCCACGGAGGTCCACTCGATGCGCAGGATGTAGTGCTCGGGCTCCTCCACCCCGTGCGCCAGGTCGTACCCGAGGCACTCGGGCGCCGCGTCGAGCTGCTCGGAGGCCGCCGCGTACGCCTGCTCGAAGGCGGCCCGGCGCGCGGGGTCGGTGATCGTGTAACGGATGTACTCGGTCGTCATCAGTGGTTCTCCTGAGAGGGGGCGGAACCGGCCCGCAGGGCGGTCGCGTGGTCGGCGAGGAAGGTTTCGATCGGGAGGGCCGGGCGGCCGAGCAACCGGGGAACGGTGTCGGAGACCGCCCGGGCCGCACCGGACGCATAGAGGCCGTAGAGCTCGACCAGCCCGTCGGCCTGCCACGCGGACATACCCGTGCCGAGCAGGGCGGTACGGGCCTGCTCCGGCGTGAGCGCACGGTAGGTCAGCGGCCGGCCGAGGGCCGCGCCGAGCCGCTCGGCGATCTCGTCGTGGTCCATCGCCCGCGGGCCGGTCACGTCGAGCACCGCGCCCTCGTGGCCGTCCGTGGTGAGCACCGTGGCGGCGACCTCGGCGATGTCGCGGGCGTCCACGTACGACACCGCGGCGTCGCCGGCGGGCAGCGCCAGCGTGCCGGTGCGCCGCAGGTCCGGCAGCAGCGCGAGGAAGTTCTGCAGGAACCCGTTCGGCGCGAGCACCGTCCACGGCAGGCCGCTGCCCTCGAGGTGGTCGAGCGCCGCGGTGTGCGCGTCGAAGAACCGCACCGGGACGGTCCGGCGCCGCACACCGATCGCCGCCTGGAGGACGACCTTGGGGCGGCCGGCCCCGGCGACCGCGTCGATCACGTTCCGGGCCTGCCGTGCGGCGTCCGGGCCGACCGGAGTCAGCAGGTGGACCGCCTCGATCCCGGCCGCGGCCGCGGCCAGCGATCCGGCGTCGTTCAGGTCCGCGACCACCGGCTCGACGCCGTCGTCCCACTCGGCGGGCGCCTCGCCCGCGTCACGTACCAGCGCACGGACCGCGGCGCCGCGGGCGCGCAGCGCGCGCACCAGCGGCCGGCCGACGGTGCCGGTCGCGCCTGTCACCAGAATCATGCATCCCCCAGGGTCAACGGGCTTGTTCTGCTTGGTCGTTCGGCCCGGACCACGCTATGGGGGGCACCGCCGGTCGACAAGCGCAGCTTGTTGTCGATCGACAAGGCGGGCTTGTCGACGGGTGGGCCGGGCGGCCGTACCATGCCGTCGCATGGAACCCGAGCTGCGCCAGATGCGGTACTTCGTGGCGGTGGCCGAGCGCCGCAGCTTCACCCGCGCCGCCGAGGACGTGTACGTCGCCCAGCAGGCGCTCAGCCAGCAGATCAAGGCGCTGGAGGACACCCTCGGCGTACGGCTGCTCGACCGCACCTCCCGCCGGGTCGAGCTCACGCCGGCCGGCGCCGCCTACCTGGCCGACTGCAAGCGGCTGCTCTCCGCCGCCGGCCGCGCGGCCCAGCACGCCCGGGCGGTGGCGGACGGTGAGGCCGGGAAGCTGCGCATCGCCTACACGGTCACCGCGGTGTACGAGACCCTCCCGGCGCTCACCGCCCACCTCGCCGCGCGGGCGCCCCGGTTGAAGGTGGAGACCCGGGAGATCTTCGCCTCCGACGTCTGCCGGATGCTGCGGGACGAGCGCTGCGACCTCGCGCTCGCGCCCAGGGCCGGCTACCCGAAGGGGATCGCCCGGCGGACCGTGCGGCGGGAGCCGCTGATGGCGGCGGTCGGCGACGGCCATCCGTCCGCCGGCGCCCCGGCCATGGAGCTCGCCGGGCTGCGCGACGAGACGTTCCAGTTGTGGCCGCGCGACATGGCGCCCGGCTACTACGACGCGGTGGCCGGTGCCTGCCGGGCCGCCGGGTTCGAGCCGGTGCTCGACGAGACCGCCTCCGGCTCCAACGCCTGGGCCGGCATCGCGGCCGGGCGCGGCGTCAACCTCGTCGTGGCCTCGCTCGCCCGCCAACTCCCGCGCGGCATCACCCTCGTGCCGCTCACGGAGCCCGCGCCGGTGCTCCGCCTGGACGCCGTCTGGCGGGCCGAGCATCCGCATCCGGCGGTGTCCCGCGTCCTCGACGGATGCGCGGAGCTCTGGCCCGGAGAGCGGACCGACGGCGTCAGTGCGCGTCCAGCGTCACCGTGAAGGAGAAGCGGTCCCCCCGGTAGTGAATACGCGCGACGTCGACCGGCCGTCCGTCGGCGTCGTAGGTGACGCCCGTGTAGTCGAGGATCGGGCTGAGCAGGGGGACCTCCAGGAGGCGGGCGGTCTCCGGATCGGCGAGGCGGGCCTCGACCGTGTCGGTGATCCGGCTGATCCGGACGCCCACCGCGTCCCGCAGCACCTTCGTCATCGGCCAGCGCAGCAGGTCCGCCGGGTCGATCCGCTCCGCGACGTCGGGGCGTACGTAATTGCGCGCGTGATTGGTGGGCTCGCCCGTCTTCTCGTCGCTGCGCAGCCGGCGGAACCCGGCCACCTCCGTCAACTCCGGGAAGTACTCGGCCAGTTCGGCGGGAACCGCGACCGGACCGTGGTCCAGCAGCTCGGTGGTCATCCCGGACTGCTGGGCCACGATCGCGTCCACCGAGCCGAGCAGCCGCACCGGCGCACCGCGCCGCGCACCCGGCTCGATGAAGGTGCCGCGGCGCCGGTGCCGGCTGATCAGCCCCTCCGCCTCCAGCTCCTTGAGCGCCTGCCGCATGGTCAGCACGCTCACGCCGTAGTGCGCCGCGAGCGCGTCCTCGGTGGGCAGCCGCAGCGGGGCGTCGGGGGAGCGGCCCAGTATGGAGGCGCGCAACGACTGCGAGACCTGGTACCACAGCGGCAGCTTGCGGTTCAGGGCGAGCGAGTCGGGAGCGAAGGTGGTCACGAGCGGTCCCCGGGTGTCACGGGCGGAAGTGGCGCTGGAGACCCTGCCATACGTCGTCGTAGCCGCGCTGCAGGTGGCCGGCGTCCCGGGCCTGCGCGGTGAGGGTCAGCGGCCACCGGGTCTCGAACATGAACGCCAGCCCGTCGTCGATCTTCTGCGGCACCAGCTCGGCGGCGCTCGCCCGGTCGAACGTCTCCCGGTCGGGCCCGTGCGCCGACATCATGTTGTGCAGTGACCCGCCGCCCGGTACGAAGCCCTCCGCCTTGGCGTCGTAGGCGCCCTCGATCAGGCCCATGTACTCGGTCATCACATTGCGGTGGAAATAGGGCGGCCGGAAGGTGTCCTCACCGACCAGCCACCGCGGTGCGAAGACCACGAAGTCCACACCGGCCAGCCCCGGGGTGTCGGACGGCGAGGTCAGCACCGTGAAGATCGACGGGTCCGGGTGGTCGTAGCTGATCGAGCCGATGACGTTGAAGCGCCGCAGGTCGTAGACGTACGGCGCGTGGTTGCCGTGCCAGGCGACGACGTCCAGCGGCGAGTGGTCGTAGGTGGCGGTCCAGAGGCTGCCGCAGAACTTGTTGACGACCTCGACCGGGCCCTCGACGTCCTCGTAGGCGGCCACCGGGGCCCGGAAGTCCCGGGCGTTGGCCAGGCCGTTGGCGCCGATCGGGCCGAGGTCGGGGAGCCGGAAGGGCTGCCCGTAGTTCTCGCAGACGTAGCCCCGCGCGGTCGCGTCCAGCAGCTCGACGCGGAACCGCACCCCGCGCGGGATCAGCGCCACCTCGCCCGGTACCGCGCGCAGCAGCCCGAGCTCGGTGCGCAGCAGCAGCCCGCCCCGCTCGGGGACGATCAGCAGCTCGCCGTCCGCGTCGCTGAACACCCGCCGCTCCATGGCGGAGTTGGCGTGGTAGAGGTGCACGGCCATACCGCTGCGCTGCGTCGCGTCGCCGTTGCCGCCCAGCGTCCACAGGCCGTCGAGGAAGTCCGTCGGGCCCTCGGGAGCGGGCAGCGGGTTCCAGCGCAGCCGGTTGGGGTCGGGGACGCACTCGGTGAACGGCGCCGAGCGCACCGCGCGGGGCTCGACGCGGACGAACGGCGGATGGGCGGCCGACGGGCGGATGCGGTACAGCCAGGAGCGGTGATTGGTCGCCCGCGGTTCGGTGAACGCCGAGCCGCTGAGCTGCTCGGCGTACAGCCCGAGCGGGGCCCGCTGGGGCGCGTTGCGGCCCAGCGGAAGCGCGCCCGGGACGGCCTCCGAGCTGTGCTCGTTGCCGAACCCGGTGGCGTACACCAGTCCTTCGGCCGTCTTCCTCGCCTGCTCGTTGGCCGTGCCTGTCATCGCGCGCTCCCGCCGCTCAAGGAATCCTATGGAAGACCTTAGGATTGCGCGGGAGGGCCGTCAACGGACACTCCCGGCCGGAAGGCCGGGCAGGATGGACGGGTGCAGCAGCCGACCCCGCGCCCCGACCGGCCGCCCCGCTCCCTGCGCCGCGCCCCCGTGCAGCGGCGCAGCGCCCAGCGCCTGGCCCGCATCCTCGACGCCTGCGCCGAACTCCTCGACGAGACCGGCTACGAGGAACTGAGCACCCGGGCCGTGGCCGGCCGGGCCGGCGTCCCGATCGGCTCGGTCTACCGCTTCTTCCCCAACAAGCGGGCCATGGCGGAGGCGCTCGCCCACCGCAACCTCGATGCCTACGCGGACCGGATCACCGCCCGGCTGACCGCGCCGGAGGGGCAGCGCCTGGAGTGGCGCCGGGCGATGGACGTCGTGGTCGACGAGTACCTCGCGATGAAGCGGACGGTGCCGGGGTTCGCGCTGGTCGAGTTCACGGTCCCCGCCCCGCGCGAGTCCCGCCAGGCGAACTACGAGGTCGCGGACCGCCTCCTGGCCCTCCTCGCGGGGCGCCTCGGCCTGGACCCGGCCGACGCACGGCTCCGCACGGCCTTCCTGGTCGGCGTCGAAACGGCTGACGCGTTGCTGCAGCTGGCGTTCCGCGTCGACTCGGCCGGTGACCCGGCCGTTGTCGCGGAGGCGAAGTCGCTGCTGCGGGCGTATCTGTCCCAGTACCTGGATTGATGCCTTCCCGCGTACTTGTCTGCGGCGCCGCGGGTGTTGTTCGCCGTTGCGCGCTTTGCGGCGCCTCCCACGTACTTGGCCGTCCCGCCGCGGGGCTCGCTCGCCGTTGCGCCTGCGGCGGGCTGGGTGGGTGTCGGGTGCGGTGACGGGCCTCCGGGGCCGGTTGTGTGGACTGCTGACGCTTTACGTCCACACAACCGGCCCCTCCGGCCCGTCCCCTCCCGTTGGAGGAGTGGGAAAGGCCGGTGGGGGTGTACGTAATGCCACGTGCGTGCAGCCAACAGACCAGGTCCGCCCCCAACCAGCTCAGAAACTCCCACCCACGGGAGGGGGTGGACCGGAGGACGAAGTCTGGAGGGCCGGCACCGCACCCGACACACAAACGCCCGCCGCCAGGCGCAACGGCGAACAACACCCGCGGCGGGAGAGACGGGTACGTGCGGGGCGCCGCAAAGCGCGCAACGGCGAGACGCCCCGCGGCGGGAGAGACGGGTACGTGCGGGGCGCCGCAAAGCGCGTAACGGCGAGCAACAACCGCGGCGGGACAGCCAAGTACGTGGGATGACCTGCAGTTTTGCGCGTATTGCTCGCGTGTCAAGGCCTTGTTAACAAAAGTTTGCGGGTCCTAACGTGCCTGGACCGCCACCCCCGGCAGATGTTCAAGGGCGAACGTGAGGTACCTCAAATGTTGACGATCCTCGGATTCGTCATGATCGGTGCATTCCTGGTGCTGATCATGATGAAGAAGATGTCACCGATGGCAGCGCTGGTGCTGATTCCCGCGCTGTTCTGCGTCCTGGTCGGACAGGGCGCGCACCTGGGCGACTACGTCCTCAAGGGCATCGGAGACCTGGCCCCCACGGCCGCGATGCTGATGTTCGCGATCATCTACTTCGGAGTGATGATCGACGTCGGGCTCTTCGACCCGGTCGTCCGCGGCATCCTCCGGTTCTGCAAGGCGGACCCGGTCCGGGTCGTGGTCGGTACCGCGCTGCTCGCCGCGATCGTCTCGCTCGACGGTGACGGCTCCACCACCTTCATGATCACCGTTTCGGCGCTCTACCCGCTCTACAAGCGGCTGAAGATGAGCCTGGTCGTCATGACCGGCGTCGCGGCCACCGCCAACGGCGTGATGAACACCCTCCCGTGGGGCGGGCCGACCGCCCGTGCCGCCACCGCGCTCAAGCTGGACGCCGGTGACATCTTCGTGCCGATGATCCCGGCCCTGGCCGTCGGGCTGGTCGCGGTCTTCGCGCTCGCGTACGTCCTCGGCCGGCGCGAGCGCAAGCGGCTCGGTGTGCTGACGCTCGGGGAGACCCGGGTGGTCGAGGAGACCGTCGAGGAGAAGGAGACCGAGCAGGTCCTGGTCGGCGCGGGCGCCGGCGGGACGGGTGCGAGGGCGGGCGTCTCGCGTGGCACCGGCGGTTCCGGGGGCACGGGAACGGACACCGGAGCGGACGCCGGCGACGGTGGTGGCGAGGGCCTCCAGGGACTGGACCCGCACCGGGCGACCCTGCGGCCCAAGCTCTACTGGTTCAACGCCGCGCTCACCGTCGCGCTGCTCACCCTGCTCATCCTGCAGACGCTGCCGATCCCGGTGCTGTTCCTGCTCGGTGCCGCGCTCGCGCTGACCGTCAACTTCCCGCACATGAAGGACCAGAAGGCCCGGGTCGCGGCGCACGCCGAGAACGTGCTCAACGTCTCCGGCATGGTCTTCGCCGCCGCCGTCTTCACCGGTGTGCTCACCGGCACCGGCATGGTCGAGCACATGGCCCGCTGGCTGGTGTCCGGGATCCCGGACGCGCTCGGCCCGCACATGGGCCTGGTCACCGGCGTCCTCAGCATCCCGCTGACGTACTTCATGTCCAACGACGGCTTCTACTTCGGCATCGTGCCGATCCTCGCCGAGGCCGGTGCCGCGCACGGTGTCGCGCCGGTGGAGATCGCCCGGGCCTCCCTCGTCGGGCAGGCGCTGCACATGTCCAGCCCGCTGGTCCCCGCCGTCTACGTCCTCGTCGGCATGGCGAAGGTCGAGTTCGGCGACCACACCAGGTTCACCGTCAAGTGGGCGGCCCTGACGTCCCTGGTCGTCCTGGGGGCCGGTCTGCTCTTCGGCATCCTCTAGGGAAGCACGCGCCATCGGCGTGATCAGCGGCGTCCACGCACCGCTGCTGGTCGCGGTGGCGCTCGGCCCGGCGCACCGACCACGGTCGGTGCGCCGGCTGCTGGTTTCCGGGGCGGTCGCCGCGTACGGGCAGGGGCGCGGCGGGCGGGCGGCGGGCGCAAGGCTGCCCCAAGGGACCGTCAGCAGACCCGAAGGGAACCATAAGCGCAGGTCGGCAGGGTGGTGTGCAGCGCGGGACCGGCACCGGGCCGGACCCGCAGCGGCAGACGAGGAGCAGCTGTGAACACCCCGAACGACACCCGGAACGACGCCCGCACCCCCGTTACCGTCCTCGGCCTCGGCGCCATGGGCCGGGCGCTGGCCGCCGCCTTCCTGCGGGCCGGGCACCCCACGACCGTCTGGAACCGCACCCCGGGCCGGGCCGGTGAACTCGTCGCCCAGGGTGCGACGGCGGCGGGCACCGCGGCCGAGGCGGTGGCCGCCGCCCCACTGGTGATCGTCTGCGTGCTCGACTACGACGCGGCCCACGCCATCCTGGAGCCGATCGGTGCCCGGCTGTCCGGCCGGGTGCTGGTCAACCTCACCTCCGACACCCCCGAGCGGGCCCGGGCCGCCGCCACCTGGGCCGCCGGGCACGGCATCGACTACCTCGACGGCTCGATCATGGTGCCGACCCCGGTCATCGGGAAGCCCGAGGCCATGGTCCTCTACAGCGGTGCCCGCGAGGCGTTCGAGACGTACGAGACGACGCTGAAGGCGCTGGGCGGCCGGGCGCCGTTCCTCGGCGAGGACCACGGCACGGCGGCGGTCTACGACCTCTCGCTGCTCGGCTTCTTCTTCTCGGCGATGGCCGGGCTGGTGCACGGCTTCGCGCTGGCGGAGGCGGAGGGCGTGGCGGCGAAGGACTTCGCACCGTTCACCGGGACGATCGCCGGCATCCTGCCGCCCATCGCCGCGGGGATGGCCGAGGACCTGGAGCGCGGTGCCTACTCCGGCGACCAGGACAACATCGTCATGGAGGCGACGGGCATCGCGCACGTCCTGGAGGCGGCCCGGCACCGCGGGCTCAACACCGAGGTGCTCGACGCGGTCAAGGCGCTCGCGGACCGCACCATCGCGGCCGGCCACGGCAATGCCGGATTCATCAGCGTCATCGAGGAAATGCGGAGGTCCTCGACAAGCGCGTGACACCCGTCGGTGCTCCTAGGCTCGTGGTGACCGTCACCGGGGGAGGTGGCGGGGCTCCCTGGCGGCGGAAAACTACCGGCGCTAGTTTGGGGCGACGACCACCGGCCGGCGCGGGAGGACCACGACGTGAAGCAGCACGACGCGATGTACATCGACGGAAGCTGGCGGCCCGCCGAGGGCGGCGGAACGATCGAGGTCGTCAACCCGGCCGACGGGCAGGTCATCGCGACCGTCCCGGCCGGGTCCGCCGCGGACGTGGACGCCGCGGTGCGCGCCGCCCGCGCCGCGCTCCCCGGCTGGGCCGCCACCCCGCCGCAGGAGCGTGCTGCCCGGCTGGCCGCGCTGCGCGACCAACTGGTGGCGCGCGCCGACGAGATCGCCGCCACCGTCACCGCCGAGCTCGGCGCCCCGCTCGCCTTCAGCAAGGCGGTGCACGCCGGGGCGCCGATCGCGGTCTGCGGCTCGTACGCCGAACTCGCCGGTACGTACGCCTTCGAGGAGAAGATCGGCAACTCCACGGTGCTGCACGAACCGGTCGGCGTGGTCGGGGCGATCACGCCCTGGAACTACCCGCTGCACCAGGTCGTCGCCAAGGTCGCGCCGGCGCTCGCGGCGGGCTGCACGATCGTGCTGAAGCCGGCCGAGGACACCCCGCTGGTGGCCCAGCTGTTCGCCGAGTGCGTCGACGCGGCCGGGATACCCGCCGGGGTGTTCAACCTCGTCACCGGCCTCGGCCCGGTCGCCGGCCAGGCGCTCGCCGAGCACGACGGGATCGACCTGGTCTCCTTCACCGGCTCCACGGCCGTCGGCCGGAAGATCGGCGCGCTGGCCGGTGCCGCGGTCAAGCGGGTGGCGCTGGAGCTCGGCGGCAAGTCCGCCAACGTCATCCTCCCCAGCGCCGACCTCGCCAAGGCGGTCGGCGTCGGCGTCGCCAACGTCATGGCCAACTCGGGCCAGACGTGCAGCGCCTGGACCCGGATGCTGGTGCACCGGGACCGGTACGACGAGGCGGTCGAGCTGGCGGCCGCCGCGGCCGCCGAGTACGTCCCCGGCGAGAAGATCGGCCCGCTGGTCAACGCCGGCCAGCAGGCCCGGGTGCGCGGCTACATCGAGCGGGGCGTCGCCGAGGGCGCACGACTCGTCGCCGGCGGCCCCGAGGCGCCCCTGGAGGTGGGCTGCTACGTCCGCCCGACGGTCTTCGCGGACGTCACACCGGAGATGACCATCGCCCAGGAGGAGATCTTCGGCCCGGTGCTGTCCGTCCTGTGCTACGAGGACGAGGACGACGCCGCCCGGATCGCCAACGGCACCGTCTACGGGCTGGCCGGTGCGGTCTGGGCCGGCGACGAGGCCGAGGCGGTCGCCTTCGCGCGCCGGCTGGAGACCGGTCAGGTCGACATCAACGGCGGCCGCTTCAACCCGCTCGCCCCGTTCGGCGGGTACAAGCAGTCCGGCGTCGGCCGGGAGCTGGGCCGGCACGGCCTCGCCGAATACCTCCAGACCAAGTCCCTGCAGTTCTGAGCGTCCGCACCGTTCCGGCAGTTCCGTTCCGGCAGCTCCGATCCGGCTGTCCCGCCCCTGCCCCCGCCCCGCCCCGTCCTGGCCCCGAGGAGATCCCGTGGTCCGCGCCGCCGTCCTTCCCGCCGTCAACGCCCCGCTCACGATCACCGAGATCGACCTGCCCGAGCCCGGACCCGGCCAGGTCCGCATCCGGCTCGCCGCGGCCGGGGTCTGCCACTCCGACCTCTCGCTGTCCAACGGCACCCTGCGCCAGCCCGCGCCGGCCGTCCTCGGGCACGAGGGCGCGGGCACGGTCACCGCGGTGGGCCCCGACGTCACCTCGGTGGCCCTGGGCGACCGGGTCGTCCTCAACTGGGCGCCGTCCTGCGGCGACTGCCACTTCTGCGGGCTCGCCGAGCCCTGGCTGTGCGTGAACTCCGGCCTCGCCGCGAACGCCCCGTACGCCACCACCGCCGACGGCACCGAGCTCTACCCCGGCCTGGGCACCGCCGCCTTCGCCGAGGAGACGGTGGTGCCCGCGCGGGCCGCGCTGCCACTGCCGGACGGGGTACCGCTCGCCGACGCCGCACTGCTCGGCTGCGCGGTGCTGACCGGCTGGGGCGCCGTCCACCACAGCGCCCGGGTGCGGGCGGGGGAGTCGGTGGCGGTCTTCGGCGTGGGCGGGGTGGGGCTGGCCACGATCCAGGCGGCCCGGATCGCGGGTGCCGCGGCGATCGTCGCGGTCGACGTCTCCCCGGCGAAGGAGGAACTGGCCCGGGCCGCGGGCGCCACCGACTTCGTGACCGCCGGCGAGGACACCGCCCGGCAGATCCGCAAGCTCACCGGCGGGGTGGGCACCGACGCCGCGGTGGAGTGCGTGGGCCGCGCCGACACCATCCGTACGGCCTGGTCGGCCACCCGGCGCGGCGGCCGCACCACGGTGGTCGGCATCGGCGGCCAGGAGCAGCAGGTGACCTTCTCGGCCCTGGAGCTCTTCTACTTCGGGCGGACGCTGTCCGGCTGCGTCTACGGCAACAGCGACCCGGCCCGCGATCTGCCGGTCATCGCCGGGCACGTCCGCTCCGGCGCGCTCGACCTGTCGCAGCTGGTCACCGACCGCATCGGCCTCGACGGCATCCCGGCCGCCTTCGACGCGATGCTCGCGGGGAAGGGCGGCCGGTCCCTGGTGGTCTTCTGAAACCCCGCGGCCGTCCGGTTCAGGCCGGGATCCGGCGCAGCCGGGAGAAGGCCGGTGCCGCCGCCAGGAAGACCAGCGAGACCAGCACGAACGGCCAGGTGAAGGTGTGGCCGCCGGACGGGGCGAGGAGGGCGGCCAGTGCCGGGGTGACGGCGGTGCCGGTGGCCGCACCGGCCACCGCGTACACCACGCTCCAGCCGTCCGCGGCCAGGAACACCCCGCACAGCGCCATCGCGACCAGCACCGCGTTGTAGCCCATGGTGCCCTCGGCGACCTGCTCGGCCGGGGCGCCGAGGGCCCACGCGGTGCCGGTCCCGACCACGCTGCCGACGCAGGCCAGCGCCCCGGCCCGGCGGGACGCGGCGAAGATGCCGGCGAGGAAGATCAGGCCGACGTACCACTGCGGCATGAAGAAGATCTGCCCGATGTTGGCGAAGAAGGCGTGCCAGAGGTCGGTGAGGGTGAGCGAGACCGGGCCGGATGCCGGGCTGGGCAGCGCCGCCGGGCCCGCGTCCTGGTGCCACACCCGCCGGAAACCGGGCGCGGCCAGCGTCAGCGCACCGGCCGTCAGACAGAACGGCAGGGTGAACGCCGGCAGTTCCCAGACCGCCAGGATCCGCCCGGCGGCGCCGGTGAGGACGGTGACCAGCGCGCTGCCGGCCAGCGCGAGCAGCGCGGTGGAGAGGTGGCCCGGGCCGAGGAAGACCGCGCAGGCGACCGCCACCAGGCAGGCGTTGAAGCCTTCGAAGGCGTGCGCACTCTACAGCTGTTGTCCGCCACCCGGCGGTACGCGTTCGGGGTGCTGCAGGGCCAGCCCGTCCACCAGCGCCCGCAGCCCGGTCTCGAAGGCGCCCTCGTCGACCTGGCGCTGATGCTCCACCAGGAGGTGCGCCTGGCCCAGGTGCGGATAGTCGGCCGGGTCGTAGGCGCCCGGGTCGTCGACGAAGCCGCGGGCGAACGAGCCCAGCGCCGAGCCCGCGACGAAGTAGCGGACCATCGCGCAGATCCGGGTGGCCTGCGCGGGCGGCCAGCCCGCCTCGACCATGCCGCCGAACGCCGCGTCGGCCATCTTCAGCCCGGCCGGGCGGCGGCCGGGTCCCTGGGCGAGGAACGGCACGATGTGCGGATGCGCGGCGAGCGCGGCGCGGTAGGAACGGGCCCAGCCGAGCAGCCCGGTGCGCCAGTCACCGCCCGCCTCCGCGAACGCCGAGACGTCGACCTGGGCGATGACCGTGTCGGCCACCGCGTCGAGGATCTCGTCCTTGGTCGTGAAGTGGTTGTAGAGGGACGGGCCGCTGACCCCCAGCTCGGCGGCGAGGCGCCGGGTGGACAGCGCCAAGAGCCCCTCGGAGTCGATCAGCGCGAGCGCCGTGGAGACGATGCGCTCCCGGCTCAGCAGGGGCTTGCGGGGTCGGGCCATGGGCCACATAGTAGAGGCTGTTGGTCAAAAACTAGCAGTGCTAATTTAATGCCCTCCTCCTCGTCCACAAGGGGTCCGAGATGAATCTGGAGCTCAGCGCGGAGCAGACCGCGGTCCGGCAGCTCGCCAGGGACTTCGTCGTCCGCGAGGTCGCACCGCACGCCGCCGCCTGGGACCGCGCCGAGCAGGTCGACCGCGGCATCGTGAAGACCCTCGGCGACCTCGGCTTCCTCGGCCTCACCGTCCCCGAGGAGTACGGCGGCTCCGGCGGTGACCACCTCTCCTACGTCCTGGTCACCGAGGAACTGGGCCGCGGCGACTCCTCCGTGCGCGGCATCGTCTCGGTCTCCCTCGGTCTGGTGGCCAAGACGATCGCCGCCTGGGGCGACGAACACCAGAAGCGGCAGTGGCTGCCCCGGCTCACCTCGGGCGAGGCGGTGGGCTGCTTCGGCCTCACCGAACCCGGCACCGGCTCCGACGCCGCCCACCTCGCCACCCGGGCGGTCCGCGAGGGCGACACCTACGTCATCAACGGCGCCAAGACGTTCATCACCAACGGCACCTGGGCCGACGTGGTGCTGCTCTTCGCCCGCACCGGCGACGCCCCCGGCCACCGGGGCATCAGCGCCTTCCTGGTCCCCGCCGACACCCCCGGTCTCGAACGGCGCGAGATCCACGGCAAGCTCGGACTGCGCGGCCAGGCCACCGCCGAACTGGTCCTGGACGGCGTCCGGGTGCCGGCCGGCGCGATGCTCGGCCCCGAGGGCAAGGGCTTCTCGGTCGCGATGTCCGCGCTGGCCAAGGGCCGGATGTCGGTCGCCGCGGGCTGCGTCGGCATCGCCCGGGCCGCCCTGGACGCCGCACTCGGCTACGCGGGCCAGCGCGCGCAGTTCGGCAAGCCGATCGCCGGGCACCAGCTGGTCCAGGAGCTGATCAGCGACATCGCGGTGGACGTCGAGGCCGCCCGCCTGCTGACCTGGCGGGTCGCCGATCTGATCGACCGCGGCGAGCCGTTCACCACCGCCGCCTCCCAGGCCAAGCTGTTCGCCTCCGAGGCCGCCGTGCGCGCCGCCAACAACGCCCTCCAGGTCTTCGGCGGCTACGGCTACATCGACGAGTACCCGGTCGGGAAACTGCTCCGGGACGCCCGGGTGATGACCCTCTACGAAGGAACCAGCCAGATACAGAAGCTGGTCATCGGCCGCGCGCTGACCGGCGTCTCGGCCTTCTGAACGCCCGATCCGTACGCCGCCGCACCCCGGGCGGAGCCCCCGGCCGCCCCTAAGCGCTTGCTCACCAGCCAGGTATGGTGTTCGATCCGTCAGAGGAAGGTCCCTGGCGGATCGAGGAGCGGGGTGCGCGATGGGTGCGGCGGCACAGCGGGCTGCTGAGGAGAGCGAGGAGTGGGCCGGGGTGACCCCGGACGCCGCGCGACGGCTGGTCAGCGCCGCCGTCGAGGCGTTCGCCGAGCGCGGCTACCACGCCACCACCACCCGCGACATCGCCGGCCGGGCCGGCATGAGCCCGGCCGCCCTCTACATCCACTACAAGACCAAGGAAGAGCTGCTCTACCGCATCAGCGGCATCGGCCACGAGAAGGCGCTGCGCATCATGGGCGCCGCCGCCGAGGCCGAGGGCAGCGCCACCGATCGGCTCCGCGACGCGGTGCGCACCTTCGCCCGCTGGCACGCCGAGCACCACACCACCGCCCGGGTCATCCAGTACGAGCTGCAGGCGCTCAGCCCCGAGCACTACACCGAGATCGCCGGGCTGCGCCGCAGCACCGACCGGCTGCTCCGGCAGATCATCCAGGACGGCGCGGACAGCGGGGAGTTCCGCGCCGACGACGTGCCGGGCACGACCCTCGCGGTGCTGTCCCTCTGCGTCGACGTCGCCCGCTGGTTCTCCGCGGACGGCCCCCGCACCCCCGACGAGGTCGGCGCCCTCTACGCGGATCTCGTGCTGCGCATGGTGGGCGCCCAGTAAGACCCCTGTACCCCCAGCAGCGCGAGCAGCGCGGAAGAGGAGAGCACCCCATGCGCATCGTGGTCAGCGAGTTCATGAGCCTGGACGGCGTCGTGCAGGCGCCGGGCGGCCCCGACGAGGACACCGACGGCGGCTTCGCCCACGGCGGCTGGTCGCATCCGTACTTCGACCCCGAGGTCATGGGCGGCGCCATCAACGACGCGGTGGCCACGACGGAGGCGCTGCTGTTCGGCCGCCGCACCTGGCAGACCATGGCCGCGGCCTGGCCCGAGCGGGCCGGCGACCCGTTCGCGGACCACATGAACGCCGTCCGCAAGTACGTGGTGACCGGCACCCTCGGCGACGCCGACCTGACGTGGAACAACACCACCCGGATCCCGGGTGACGAGGCCGTGGCCCGCGTCCGCGAACTGCGCGGCACCGACGGCGGCGACCTCCACGTCATGGGCAGCCCCACGCTCGTCCGCACCCTGCTGACCGAGGGCCTGGTCGACGAGCTCCGGCTCATGATCATGCCGGTGCTGCTCGGCGGCGGAAAGACGATCTTCCCCGCGGACGGCGGGCGGCGCCCCCTCGAACTGGTCTCGACGGTCACCACCGGCACGGGCGTCCACGTGGCCACGTACCGCCCCGTCGAGAAGGGCTGACCGGCAGGTCCGGGAGGGCCGGGAGGAACGCGAGAACGGGGCGCCGGCGCGGGGTTCCCGCCCGTACGCTGGCGCCCATGTCATCCGTCATCGTGGACCCGGGCGTCGACGTGCCGGTGCCCGCCCGGGGCGAGGTCTGGGCGGTCGGCGCGGTCATCCTCAATCAGCGCGGCGAGGCCTTCGCGCAGAGGCGCAGCGCCGACCGCCGCCTCTTCCCCGGTGCCTGGGACATCGTGGGCGGCCATGTCGAGCCCGGCGAAACCCTCCTGGAGGCGCTGGCGCGCGAGGTGACGGAGGAGACCGGCTGGCGTCTGTGCCGGGTGCGCACCCTGCTCGGCGTCACCGCCTGGACCGGCGACGACGGCGGCGGGCTCCGGCACGAGGCCGATTACCTCGTCGAGGTCGACGGGGACCTGGACCGGCCGGCCCTGGAGTGGTCCAAGCACTCCGCCTACGACTGGTTCGGCCCCGCCGACCTGCACCGCCTCACCGAGAACCGCTCGCCCGGCGAGCTCCTGATCCACGACCTGATCGCACGGGTCGTGCACGGCCTCCCGGAGCCCGGCGCCTGAGGGGAGGCGCCCCCAGGGCCTTTTCCGACCCTGACCCGTCGGACAGGTCCTAGAGGTAGAACCGGCTCACCGACTCCGCGACGCACACCGGCTTGTCGCCGCCCTCGCGCTCGATCGTCACGAGCGTGGTGAGCTGGACGCCGCCGGTCACCTCGGTCACCTCCGCGAGCTTCGCGGTGGCGCGGAGCCGGGAGCCGACCGGGACGGTGGCGGGGAAGCGGACCTTGTTGGTGCCGTAGTTGATCCCCATCTTCACGTTGTCCACCCGCATCAGCTGCGGGACGAGGGCGGGCAGCAGCGACAGCGTCAGATAGCCGTGCGCGATGGTGGTGCCGAACGGGCCGGCCGCGGCCTTCTCCTGGTCCACATGGATCCACTGGTGGTCGCCGGTGGCGTCCGCGAAGAGATCGATCCGCTTCTGGTCGATCTCCAGCCAGTCACTGGGGCCGAGCTCCTCGCCGACCGCGGCCCGCAGTTCGTCGAGCGATCCAAACACTCGGGGCTCTGCCATCTCCGTCTGCCTCCTCGGGATCCGTTCGCCGTCCTCACCGGCCGGCGCTTACTAAGCGCTTGCTCAGGATGCGGAGTGCGGCCGCCGGCTGTCAACGCCCGGGCGGCGATCATCGAAAAGCCGTCGGGAGACACCCCGTAGGGTGGAAAGGTGCCCCAGCTTCCGTACAAGGTTCACGAGCTCACCGTCGGCCAGCTCTCCGCGCGCAGCGGCGCCGCGGTCTCCGCGCTGCACTTCTACGAGTCCAAGGGACTGATCAGCAGCACCCGGACGGCCGGCAACCAGCGGCGCTACACCCGTGACGCGCTGCGCCGGGTCGCCTTCGTCCGGGCGGCCCAGCGGGTCGGGATCCCGCTCGCGGTGATCCGGGACGCGCTGGCGGAGCTGCCGGACGAGCGCACCCCCAACCGCGACGACTGGGCCAGGCTCTCCCAGGTCTGGCGCACCGAACTGGACGAACGGATCAGCCAACTCGTCGAGCTCCGGGACCGGTTGACCGACTGCATCGGCTGCGGCTGTCTGTCGCTGGAGCGCTGCGCGCTGTCCAACCCGTACGACAACCTGGGCGAACAGGGGCCGGGCGCACGGCGGTTGCGGGTCGACCGCACCACCAGGGACCCGGAGGACGACCGGCACCGCGCGGACGGGGACCGGCCGCGCGAGGACGCCGGCCGGACACCCGCGGAGGGCGCACGGCGCGGCACGGGCGGCGAGCAGGGGTGCGCGCGCGACGACCAGCGGTGCTGAGCCGGCGCCACGGCGCGCGCGGCACCGGCCCCTGAGGAGCTCCCTCAGCCCCCCGGAGCCAGCGCGGCGGCGATCAGTTGGGCGTTGTCGGCGGCCGGGCGGCCGTCCGGCAGCAGCAGGGTGTCCTCGATGCCGATCCGCGTGTCCAGACCCAGCTCGACGGCGAGCCGCAGCACCGGCCAGGCACCGCCGTCCCAGCCGTGCAGCAGCACCGGACGGCCGTGCGCTCCGCCGGCCACCTCGGTGAGCAGCGTGCGGGCGGTGGCCGGCGCCGACCCGGCGTCGGTGTCGGTGATTTCGGCCAGCACCCGCAGGACCCGGGGCGCGAGCGGCGAGCGGAGGAACCGCCCCGGGCCCGGTGTGCCCGACCAGAGGCCGGCCTCGACGCCTATGCCGCGCTCCAGCAGGGCGCCGGCCAGCGCCTCGGCGCCCTCCTCGTGCCAGTTCACCGAGGCGTGATCGGGCAGCACCGTCCACGACCGGACCCGCTCCACACGGCGGTCGGGGGACCTCCCGGGCCCGTCGGACGGGTCGGGCTGGTCCGGCTCGGCCCAGGCGCCGGTCGTCACGCCCACCGGGACGTCCACCACCGCCTTGATGGCCTCCAGGGCCGGGCCCACCACGCTCGGCGAGAGCGAATCCCTGCCGCACGGGGTCTTGGGGTGGACATGGACATCCTCGGCGCCGGCCGCCACCGCCCGCCGCGCCGCCTCCGCCAGCGCGGCCGGCGACATCGGCACCGCCCCGGAATCGGCCGCGGTCCGGGGCCCGTTGAGACATACCTGCAACATGTCTCCCAGGATGACACCGGGGTCCGACAACGGGGCCGGCAACGCAGTCCGACGCCGGGCCGGACAACGGGATCCGGCCACGGGCTCAGGCCACGGGCCCCGGCCACGGTCCGGGCCGTGAACGACGCCGGCTCAGGCCGCCGCGAACACCCCCATGTGGTGCGCCCGGTGGGCGGCCCGCAGCGTTTCGGGGGCCAGTACGGACACCGGGGCCAGCACCCCGCACCGGCGGCAGGCCGGGCCGGGCGCCGGGGCGTCCGCGGTCTCCGGGAGCCAGGCGAAGCGGGTGGAGCCGCAGACGGGGCAGTCATGGCGCGGCCGGCCGGCCTCCATGGCCGTGATCATGCGGTGCAGCACCACCGCGAGCCGGGCCGCCGGATGCCGGTGCGGTGATTCGCACGGCACGATGTCACAACCGCCCCAGGTGCGGCGGTGCCAGTCGTCGAGGGCGCCGACCTGCCGGATGCCGTCGTGCTTCTCCTTGCGGCGCCGGGCGGCGAACTCCTCCTCGTACGCGAGCCAGAGGCTACGGGCCTCCTCCAGCTCGGTGAGCGCGGCGACCAGCCGCTCCGGGTCCGGATCGCGGTCCTGGGTGGCGATACCGGCCCGGGTGCACAGATGGTGCCAGGTGGCACGGTGCCCGTAAGGGGCGAACCGCTCAAGGCACTTGCGCAGGGCGGTGCGGCGCTGGGCCGCGACGAGTCGTGGATTGCGGACCTGTTCTGCGAGGGCTCTGAAACCGGCCATTTCATCCCACCTCCGGGGGGAGGACCCGACTGGACGGGGATGGGACGTAGCCGATCACCACCCGGATCCCTCGAATTTTTTTGCGGTTTCGCGAGCGATGTTCCGACGTGTCGGGCAGTCAACGGCCGGTGTCTGTGGGGAAGAAGAAAAGATGACGGTTGTTCATCTTCCGGCCGGGGATAACCGCCGGTAACGTCCCGCCCACCCTCTCTCCCCCGCGCCCGCGAGGAGCAGGGGGAGACCCCCATCGAGGAGCAGGAATGCGACGACGTACCGGACGGCTCAGGACTGCCGCGGTGGCAGCCCTGTGCGCCTTGGGTGCCACGCTCATGGCGCCACCCCCCACCGCGACCGCCACCACGGCCGACGAGACCCACGACTACTGCCAGGGCCAGTGCGCCGACATCCTGCCGCCCGGCGCCACCGGCAACGCCACCCTGGTGGAGATCCTCGGCAACAAGCTGTTCGGCACCCACCCCGAGCACTCCACCGACCAGCTCGGCCCGTACGCCGCCCTGGCCGGCGGCTACCAGTCGCTCACCGACGACACCCTGACGAACTTCTTCAACGACGCGTCCTTCGGCGTCCCCGCGGACCAGGTCGGCAAGGTCACCACGCCCCGCGACGACGTGACCATCACCCGCGACAAGAAGACCGGCGTGCCGCACATCAAGGGCACCACCCGCTACGGCACCGAGTTCGGCGCCGGTTACGCGGCGGGCCAGGACCGGCTCTGGCTGATGGACCTCTTCCGCCACATCGGCCGCGGCGAGCTGACCTCCTTCGCCGGGGGCGCGCCCGCCAACCAGGGCCTGGAGCAGGAGTTCTGGCCGCAGGCGCCGTACACCGAGCAGGACCTCCAGGAGCAGGTCGACTACATCAGGGACCACAACGGGGAGCGCGGCAAGCAGGCCATGGCGGACGCCCAGGCGTACGTCGACGGCATCAACGCCTACCGCGAACAGTCCAAGAACGGCCGCTACTTCCCCGGCGAATACGTCCTCACCGGCCACATCGACGCGATCACCAACGCCGGGGAGATCCAGCCCTTCAAGCTCACCGACCTGATAGCCCTGGCCTCCGTCGTCGGCGGCCTCTTCGGCAACGGCGGGGGCGGCGAGGTCACCAACGCCCTGTCCCTGCTCGCCGCCCAGCAGAAGTACGGCGTCCAGAAGGGCACCGAGGTCTGGGAGTCCTTCCGGGAGCGCAACGACCCCGAGGCCGCCAAGACCCTGCACGACGGCCAGAGCTTCCCCTACGCCGTCAAACCGGCCAAGGCCAAGGGCACGGCACTGCCCGACCGCGGTTCGGTCACCCCCGAGCCCCTGGTCTTCGACCGGACCGGCGCCGCGACCGCCAAGGGCGGGACCGCGCCCCAGGACCCGGTCAAGGCACCGAAGAAGTACCGGAAGCTGGAGGGCCTCTTCAAGGACGGGGTTCTCCCCAAGGGCAGCTTCAACCCCACCCAGCACCGCGGCATGTCCAACGCCCTGCTGGTCTCGGGCAAGCACACCGCCAGCGGCCACCCCGTCGCCGTCTTCGGCCCGCAGACCGGGTACTTCGCGCCGCAGCTGCTGATGCTCCAGGAGATCCAGGGCCCCGGCATCAGCGCCCGCGGCGCCTCCTTCGCCGGCGTCGGGATGTACATCCAGCTCGGCCGCGGCCAGGACTACGCCTGGAGCGCCACCTCCGCCGGGCAGGACATCACCGACACCTACGCCGTCGACCTGTGCAACCAGGACGGCTCGCCGGCCACCAAGGACTCCACCTCCTACCGCTACCGCGGCGCGTGCGTCCCCATGGAGAAGCTGGAGCGCACCAACTCCTGGAAGCCCACCGTCGCCGACCCCACCGCGGCCGGCTCGTACCGGATGCAGGTCTTCCGGACGAAGTACGGCACGGTCACCCACCGCGCCACCATCGGCGGCAAGCCCGTCGCCTACACCGCGCAGCGCTCGACCTACCGCCACGAGGCCGACTCGATCATAGGCTTCCAGATGCTCAACGACCCCTCGGCCGTGCACGACGCGGCGTCCTTCCAGCAGGCCGCGGCGCACATCGGCTACGCCTTCAACTGGTTCTACGCCGACTCCCGCGACATCGCCTTCTACAACAGCGGCCTCAACCCCGTCCGCGACCCCGACGTCGACCCGTCCCTGCCGGTCAGGGCGGACGACGCCTACGAGTGGCGCGGCTACGACCCCGCCACCAACACCAGCGACTACACCCCGCCCGCACAGCATCCGCAGTCCGTCGACCAGGACTACTACATCTCCTGGAACAACAAGCAGGCCAAGGACTACGACTCGGCCGGCTTCGGCAACGGCTCGGTGCACCGCGGCAACCTGCTGGACGACCGGGTGCGCGCGCTGACCCAGGAGGGCGGGGTCACCCGGGCCTCCCTCACCCGCGCCATGTCCGAGGCCGCCGTCACCGACCTGCGCGGTGAGGACGTGCTGCCCGAACTCCTGCGGGTGCTGAACAGCAAGCCGGTCACCGACCCCGCACTGAAGACCGCCGTCCAGCAGCTGTCGGCCTGGCGCAAGGACGGCACCCAGCGCCGGGAGACCAGCCCCGGCTCGCACACCTACACCCACCCCGACGCGGTCCGCCTGATGGACGCCTGGTGGCCGCTGATGATCGAGGGCGTCTTCAAGCCCGGCCTCGGCGACGACCTGTACGGCGCCCTCACCTCCGACCTCGGCATCGACGAGTCACCGTCGGCCGGCCACGGCCCCACCGGGGCGCACGCCGGCTCCGCGTTCCAGTACGGCTGGTGGTCGTACGCGGACAAGGACCTGCGCTCCGTACTGGGCGAGACGGTCAAGGGCCCGCTCGCCCAGCGGTACTGCGGCGGCGGTGACCTGTCCGCCTGCCGCGACACCCTGCTGACGACCCTCCGGCAGGCCACCGCCAAAACGGCCGAGCAGGTCTACCCGGGCGACGCCAGCTGCAAGGCCGGCGACCAGTGGTGCGCGGACGCGATCGTCCACCGCGCGGTCGGCGGGCTGACCCACGACACCATCAGCTGGCAGAACCGCCCGACCTACCAGCAGGTCGTGGAGTTCCCCACCCACCGGTAGGAGCGGACGGCAGAACCACGAAGGCCCCGGAGCCCGCTCGGCGGCGCGCCCGGGGCCTTCGTGCGTAACCACCCCTGCACCGGCGGTGATTGAGCGCCCGGCTATGCTGCACAGTCCTGAAATCCCGGGACGGGAAGCGAGTACGAGTAGGGGCGCATGGCCTTGTCCGGACCGCAGCAGTACCCGACGGAGCTGCTTGACACCACCATGGACCAGCTGCGCACGCTGATCGTCGTCCACGAGGCGGGCACCGCACTGGGCGCCGCCCGCCGGCTGGGCCGCGAACAGTCCAGCGTGCAGAAGCAGTTGGACACCCTGAACCGCACCTTCGCCGCGCTGTGCGGCGAGGAGCTGGTGCGCAAACAGGGGCGCGGCCGGGACGCCCTGTTCACCGCGACCGGCGAGGCACTGGTGGGTCTGGCCCGCCGCACGCTGGGGGAGTGGGCCGAGGGCGTGCACGACGCCCGGCGCCGGCTCGGCCGGACCCTGTCGGTCGGCACCACCCGCTACACCCTCGGCTTCCTGCTCGACGCCGTGGAGCGGGTCAGCGAGGACTACGAGCGCGAGAACGTCGACCTCAAGGTCACGCACGTCCGCACCGGCGACCTCTTCACCAAGCTGCGCAGCACCGAACTCGACCTGGTCTGCGGCAGCGTGGTGGTCACCGAGGGCGAAGAAACGGAACTGCTGGCCCCCTACGAGGTCATGGAGTGGCGGCGCAGCGGCCTCTCCCTGCTGACCAACCTGCCGCCGGACCGACTCCCCGGCACCTCCCTCCCCGCCCACGAGCTGGACCGGCTGCCCCTGGTGATCTCCGCGCGCGGACTCATCGGCCGCTTCCTGACCGCCTGGTACGGCACCGACTACCGCCAGAAGCTCTCCATAGCGGCCGAGATAGAGGCCGCCCACTACGGCTTCGAACTGCTGCGCTCGGGCCTGGTGAGCGGCGCGATGCTGGTCACCCGGGGCATCGGCGAGGCCGCCGCGGACGGCCGGCTCCCGGAGGCCGGGGGCCTGCGCACCCTGGAGATCGTCGGGGACGTGGGCCCGCGGACCGAGGTCCTGGTCGGCGTCTTCACCCGTCGCGGGGAGCGGGCCTCGTACCCGCCCGGCCATCCGCTCAACCTGCTGTGGAAGGCGCTGTCGGCGGAGAACGAGCGCTGGTGGCTCCAGTCGTGAACGACGGGGACCGTCAATTCCTGGGCCGCCGCCGGTAGTTGTTCGCCCGGCGGCGGCCGGTTCTCCGCCGCGCCGCTCAGCCCAGGTCGCGCTCCCGGGTCTCCGGCAGCGCCAGCACGCACGCCAGCGAGACCACCGCCATGGCGCTGACGTACCAGCCCACCGAGGCGGAACCGAACGAGGACTGGAGCCGGGTGGCGACCAGCGGGGCCACCGCGCCGCCCAGCACACCGCCGAGGTTGTACGCGAGCGAGGCGCCCGAGTAGCGCACCGTCGTGCCGAACAGCTCCGGCAGGAACGCGCCCATCGGGCCGTAGATCACGCCCATGCAGAACAGCGCCCCGCCGATGCCGAGCGCGACCAGCACCGGCTGCCGGGTGTCCAGCAGCGGGAAGAGCACCAGGCCCCAGACGACGGCGCACCCGCTGCCGAGCAGGACCAGCTTGCGGCGGCCGGCCCCGTCCGAGCGGGTGGCGGCGAGCCAGGTGCCGGCGGCGAGGAACAGGCAGGCGACGAGGGAGAGCCCCAGCATGGTGTTGCGGGAGATGCCCAGGGTGCCGGTGGCGTAGGAGAGGCAGTAGGTGGTGGCGGTGTAGAAGAGGCCGTACGCGATGATCATGCCGCCCGCGCCCAGCAGCAGTTCGCGCGGATGACGGCGCAGTACGTCGGCCGCGGGGACCTTGCCGGCCTCCTGGGCGTCCCGCACCCGGGCGAACACCGGGGTCTCGCTGATCTTCAGCCGGACGAACAGCCCGACGCCGACCAGGAGGAAGGACAGCAGGAACGGCACCCGCCAGCCCCACGAGCGGAACGCCGCGTCGTCGAGCTCCGACGACAGCAGCCAGAAGACCCCGGTCGCCGCGAAGAAGCCGACCGAGGGCCCGAGTTGGGGGAAGGCGGCGTACAGGCCCCGGCGTCCGCGCGGGGCGTGCTCGGCGGCCAGCAGCGCGGCGCCGCCCCACTCGCCGCCCAGCCCGATGCCCTGCAGGAAGCGGAGGGCGATCAGCAGCAGCGGGGCCCAGATGCCCCAGGTGCCGTAGCCCGGCAGCAGTCCGACGAACGCGGTGGACAGCCCCATCAGCAGCAGCGAGGCGACCAGTACGGACTTGCGGCCCACCCGGTCACCGAAGTGGCCGAATATCACCGACCCGAGGGGCCGGGCGGCGAACGCCACCGCATAGGTGGAGAAGGACGCGAGGGTGGCGTTCACCGGGTCGAGGGTCGGGAAGAACGCCTCGTTGAGGACGAGCGCGGCGGCCGTCCCGTAGATGTAGAAGTCGTAGAACTCGATGGCCGTCCCGATGAACGAGGCCACGGCGACCCGCCGCAGGCTCTCCTTGCTCTCCGCGGGCGCTGCGGTGGCCTGGTCCGAAGTGGTTTCACTCTGCACCTGTCGCACTCTCACGTGGTCGGCCGAGCCAGTCAATACGTGGGATACGTGATCTCGGTGCATGAGATGGCGGTGGGGTGCGAGTGGCGTTCCGATGCGCTGCGGAAAATGGCCATTTCTCGGCGCAACCAGATACCTCTTCCGGGAGTCCTCAGAAATGGATTCGGGCGACGATCGGCTCTCCGTGGGGCGACGAACGGCGGCCGGTGGCCGGAAAAATGGGGGTGTGAGGCGCTGACCGGTACCGGGATTGAAGGATTCCGTTTGACTTCCCGGGCCATGCGGATTCCGTCCCGGCAATCCGCTGTAGTGCCGCTGTAGTGCAGCATGAGAAAGATATCTGCTTCAACTACTCGACCGTAGTTTACCTTTGGCCGGTTGCCGGGGGTGCGTGGCGTGAACTATGCTCCAAGTGGGGGTCATTCAAAGGTTTGGTGACACTTCGTTTGATGTCACCACATCAAATGAAGTGGACATCACGCGGCCGGCCCGAGCCGACATTCCACTCTTCACGCTGAGTGCGGCGAGGGCCAATCCTGCTGCGGGGGAGCAGAGGCACATCCTCTCGGCCTGATCCGCGCCGACTCACCGTGCTGCACTGCGGAGAGGTAATTCCATACGCGATCTTTTCAGGCCAGTTCCGGTGCCGCAACCGCCGACGGGGTGCCGTGACGAGGGCTGAAGCATTGCTGTACGCCGGGGACGACCAACCCCGGCGTACAGGCGTGAACGTGGTTCACCAGTGGTTCTTCTGAACGGGGGAAAAGAAGTGACCGAAGTGGTCGGACTTCATCTGGGCACAAACGTCGACATTCCCGTATCCATAGCGTTTCTTCCGGGAGTGTCGGTCATCTCGTTGCTGGCCGATGTCCTCGGTGTCGCGCAGGGCGTGCCGGTGAGCCGGCGCAGGCTGCTGCGGAAGGCCTGCCCGGAGTATCTGGCGGATGTGATGGGCCCGATCACCGCGGGCGGCTCCCTGCGCATTCCCGAGTCACTCCTGATGCGGGGCGAACTCAAGGAAAGCAGTATGCGCGACGAGGTCCGGCGCATTGCCGAGATGTCGCCGGATGCCTTCCTCACCGACCTGGAACGCACATTCGGCGGAGAAGTGCCGCCGGCCTGGCGAAAGGCCACGGATAATCCCGCGGACTTCCTGAATGCGTACGCCGGGTTGGCGCGAAAGGTATGGGACGCGGTGGCGCCGGTATGGCAGCAGGGAAAGCCCTTATTGGAACGGGAAATCGAGCGCGCGGGCGTGGCCTCGGTCACCGGCACGATGAGCGCGTTCCTCGCGAATCTCAGTCCGCGCATCGCCTTCGTCGACGGAAACATTCAGCTGCCCGACCACGCACCGATCGAAAAGGGCGTCACGGTACGCAAATTGACGCTCATGCCGCTGGTCTCCGGCACCCGCGCCTGCGCCTACCACGTCGACCACCACGGCCACATGTACCTCGGCTATCCCATCGCCGGCCTCGCCCCGCTTCTGCAGGGCGAGGCCGCACGGGCGGAGACGGCCGCCGATGCGCTCGCCATGATGCTCGGCGATCTCCGGGCCGACATCCTCCGGACGGGCAACCAGCCCGTCACCATGGGAAAGCTGGCCGACCTGCTGCACTGCACCGCCGGCACGGTGACGTACCACTGCCGGCAGCTGGAACAGGCGGGTCTCCTCTCCCGCGAGCGGCGCGGCCGGGAGGTCCGGATACTGCGCACCCTGCGGGGCGACGCACTGGTGGACGCCCTGTCATGACGCACCCGACGAACAGGACGGACATGCCCCACATGACGAACGTGAGGGACGCGGCGGACATGATCGAGCGACGAGCACCGAACCTCCGTCTCGTCGTCCTGGTCTCGGGCTCCGGCACGAACCTCCAGGCGCTCCTCGACGCGATCGCCGCCGATCCCGCAGGATTCGGGGCGGAGATCGTCGCGGTCGGCGCCGACCGGCCGGGCATCACCGGGTTGGAACGTGCCCAGCGCGCCGGCCTGCCGACCTTCGTGTGCCGGGTGAAGGACCACACCACCCGCGAGGAGTGGGACGAGGCCCTCGCCGAGGCGACCGCGGCGCACCGGCCGGACCTGGTGGTCTCGGCCGGCTTCATGAAGATCGTCGGCAAGGCGTTCCTCGCCCGGTTCGGCGGCCGCGTCCTCAACACGCACCCCGCCCTGCTGCCCAGCTTCCCCGGCGCCCACGGCGTACGCGACGCCCTCGCCTACGGCGTCCGGGTGACCGGCTGCACGGTGCACCTCGTCGACGACGGCGTGGACACCGGGCCGATCATCGCGCAGGGCGTGGTGCAGGTACGCGACGAGGACGACGAGACCACGCTGCACGAACGCATCAAGGAGGTCGAGCGCGCACTGCTGGTCGACGTCGTACGACGGATCGCCCGGGACGGCTACCGGGTGGTGGGACGAAGAGTGCTGATTCCCTGAAGAAGAGGCTGATACGGCGAGTTCGGCGGTGGCCGTGGACTCGTTGCCCGACCGGCAACGAGTCCACGGCCACCACCATCTCGTCAGGGCAGCAACCCCGGGATGGTGCCTTCGTGGGCGGTGCGCAGTTCGCTCAGCGGGATGCTGAACTCGCCCTGGATGTCGATCTCTTCGCCGTCGACGACACCGATGCGGGTGGCCGGCAGGCCCCGGACGGTGCACATGTCGGTGAAGCGGACTTCCTCGCTCCGCGGCACGGCGACGACCGCACGGCCCGCCGACTCGGAGAACAGGAAGGTGAACGCGTCCAGAGCGTCGGGCACGACGAGCCGGGCACCGGTCCCGCCGCGCAGGCAGGACTCGACGAGGGCCTGGATCAGTCCGCCGTCGGACAGGTCGTGCGCGGCGTCGATCATGCCGTCGCGGGAGGCGGAGATCAGGATCTCGGCCAGCAGCCGCTCCCGCTCCAGGTCCACCTGCGGGGGCAGCCCGCCCAGGTGCTCGTGGACGACCTGCGACCAGGCCGAACCACCGAACTCCTCACGGGTGTCACCGAGCAGGTAGATCAGCTGCCCTTCCTCGGCGAACCCGATCGGCGTGCGGCGCGTGACGTCGTCGATGACACCCAGCACGGCGACGACCGGCGTCGGGTGGATCGCCGTCTCGCCGGTCTGGTTGTAGAGGGAGACGTTGCCGCCGGTCACCGGGGTGCCCAGGGTCTGGCAGGCGTCGGCCAGACCACGGGTGGCCTCGGCGAACTGCCACATGACGGCCGGATCCTCGGGCGAGCCGAAGTTCAGGCAGTCCGAGACGGCCAACGGCTTGGCACCGGAGGCCGCCACATTGCGGTAGGCCTCGGCGAGCGCCAGCTGCGCACCCGCGTACGGGTCGAGTTTCGCGTACCGGCCGTTGCCGTCCGTGGCCAGCGCGACGCCCAGGTTGGTGTCGGCGTCGATCCGCACCATGCCCGCGTCCTCGGGCTGCGCGAGGACGGTGTTGCCCTGGACGAAGCGGTCGTACTGGTCGGTGATCCACGCCTTGGACGCCTGGTTGGGAGACGCCACGAGCTGCAGGACCTGGTCCTTCAGCTCTGCCGAAGTGGCGGGCCGGGCGAGCTGGCCCGCGTCGTCGGCCTGCAGGGCGTCCTGCCAGTCGGGGCGGGCGTAGGGGCGCTGGTAGACCGGGCCCTCGTGGGCGACGGTGCGCGGCGGAACATCGACGATCTGCTCACCGTGCCAGAAGATCTCCAGGCGCTCGCCGTCGGTGACCTCACCGATGACGGTGGCGATCACGTCCCACTTCTCGCAGATCTCCATGAACCGCTCGACGTGCTGCGGCTCGACGATCGCGCACATCCGCTCCTGCGACTCACTCATGAGGATCTCCTCAGGAGAGAGCGTCGCATCCCGCAGCGGAACGGAGTCCAGCTCGACCCGCATCCCGCCGGAACCGGCCGACGCCAGCTCACTGGTGGCACACGACAGACCGGCACCACCCAGGTCCTGGATGCCCGCGACCAGCTTCTCCTGGAAGATCTCCAGAGTGCACTCGATGAGCAGCTTCTCCTGGAAGGGGTCACCGACCTGGACGGCCGGGCGCTTCGTCGGCTTGCTGTCGTCGAAGGTCTCGGAGGCGAGCACGGAGACGCCGCCGATGCCGTCGCCGCCGGTGCGGGCGCCGTAGAGGATGACCTTGTTGCCGGCGCCGGAGGCCTTGGCCAGGTGGATGTCCTCGTGCTTCATCACACCGATGCAGCCGGCGTTGACCAGCGGATTGCCCTGGTAGCAGGCGTCGAAGACGACCTCACCACCGATGTTCGGCAGGCCCAGGCAGTTGCCGTAGCCGCCGATCCCGGCCACCACGCCTGGCAGCACACGCTTGGTGTCGGGGTGATCGGCCGCACCGAACCGCAGCGGATCGACCACCGCCACCGGACGGGCACCCATCGCCAGGATGTCGCGGACGATACCGCCCACACCCGTCGCCGCGCCCTGGTAGGGCTCGATGTAGGAGGGGTGGTTGTGCGACTCGACCTTGAAGGTCACCGCATACCCCTGGCCCACATCCACCACGCCGGCGTTCTCACCGATACCGACCAGCAGCGCATCGTTCTCGGGCGCCTTCTCCCCGAACTGCTTCAGATGCACCTTGCTGGACTTGTACGAGCAGTGCTCGGACCACATCACCGAGTACATCGCCAGCTCCGCCCCGGTGGGGCGGCGGCCCAGGATCTCGCGGATCCGCGCGTACTCGTCCTCCTTCAGACCCAACTCGGCCCAGGGCTGGGCGGATTCGGGGGTCTCGGTGGCGTGCTTGACAGTGTCGAGAGTCATCAGGCGCCCACCAGCTTCTTCAGGATCGAGGTGAAGAATCCCAGGCCGTCGGTCCGGCCGGTCCCGATCAGCGGCTCCACCGCGTGCTCGGGGTGCGGCATCAGGCCGACCACATTGCCCGCCGCATTCGTGATGCCGGCAATGTCACGCAACGAACCGTTGGGGTTACCGTCCAGGTAACGGAAGACCACCCGGCCCTCCGCCTCCAGCTCATCGAGCGTGCGCTCGTCGGCGGTGTACCGGCCATCGATGTTCTTCAGCGGAACGGAGATTTCCTGCCCGGCCGAGAATTCGGTCGTCCAGGCCGTGTTCGCGTTCTCCACCCGCAGTCTCTGATCGCGGCAGATGAAGTGCAGATGGTTGTTGCGCAGCATCGCGCCCGGCAGCAGATGCGTCTCGGTCAGCACCTGGAACCCGTTGCAGATACCCAGGACGGGAAGTCCGGCCTTCGCCTGCTCGATGACGGTCTCCATCACCGGCGAAAAGCGCGAGATCGCTCCGGCGCGCAGGTAATCGCCGTAGGAAAACCCGCCGGGCAGGACCACGGCGTCGACCTGCTTGAGGTCCTTGTCACGGTGCCACAACGGCACCGCCTCGGCGCCCGCCAGACCGACCGCGCGCTGGGTGTCGCGGTCATCGAGCGTGCCGGGGAAAGTGATCACCCCTACCCGTGCGGTCATGACGGCTCGACCTTCACGGTGAAGTCTTCGATGACGGTGTTGGCGAGAAAGGTGTCGGCCAGCTCCTGGATACGGGTGAGGGCGGCGTCATCGACGGGCCCGTCCACCTCCAGTTCGAAACGCTTGCCCTGGCGGACTTCGGCGATCGCGATGCCGTCGAAACCGAGGCGGGGCAGTGCGCGCTGTACCGCCTGCCCCTGCGGGTCGAGGATCTCCGGCTTGAGCATGACGTCGACCACGACGCGTGCCACTGGCACTCCTTCCGGTAAGGGTGTTGACGCAAAAGGGAGTTGCTTGGTTCCACCGGAAGGAAAAAGTGACCTGTTTCACTTTGGAGTCGGCGGATTCGCGCCGGAGTGACGCTGTGCACTCCGGCGCGAAGTCGGTTCGGTCCGCTCGGTCCGGGCCCCCGTCCGGTCGGCTCCATTAGGGGGAAGTCGGGGCGGTGAAGTCAAGGTTCGGCAGGAATCCAGCCGGTCGTTTGAAAGTCCTTGAAAGTGGCTGGAGTCGACCCCGCGACTTGATGAAGTCTTGGTCGTACAGCAGCACCCTCACAGGCTTCGGAGGGGGCTGCGTACGCCGCACCATCGATGGGGGAATTCAGTTTCATGCCAGAACCACAAGTGGATCCACGGCCGGTCGCCGTCATCGGAGCGGGCCCTTCCGGGCTGGCCTCTCTCAAGAACCTCAGTGATCTCAACATTCCGTGTGTGGCGTACGAGTCCCACTCCGGCGTGGGCGGTATCTGGGACATCCGTAATCCGCGGAGTTCCGTCTACCAGAACACCCACACCATCACCTCCCGCGAGGTGACGGGTTACGCGGATCTTCCCATGGACCGCGGGCTGCCCGCCTATCCCCGGCACGATCAGGTGCACGGGTATCTGCGGCAGTACGCGGAGCGGTTCAACCTGCTGCCGCTGATCCGGTTCGGCTCCGACGTCACGCAGGTCGAGCGGCTCACGGACGGCTGGCGGGTCACCACCGCGGACGGGCACTCGGCCGAGCACCGCGCGCTGATCATTGCGAACGGCCACAACTGGCACCCCCATATGCCGGCGTTCTCGGGGAAGTTCGACGGGGAGATCCTGCACAGCCGGGACTACACCAGCGCGGCCGCTCTCGCCGGCAAGCGGGTCCTGGTCGTCGGTGCCGGGAACTCCGGCTGTGACATCGCGGTGGAGGCCGCCGGCGTCACCGATCACGTCGCGATCAGCATGCGCCGCGGCTACTACTTCTTCCCGAAATTCATCTTCGGAAAGCCCGCGGACCAGGTCTCCGAATCGAGCCAGAATCTGCGACTGCCGGCCCCGATGGCGCGTGCGGCGTACCGGACCATGCTGAAGCTGAGCATCGGCACCCCCGATCAGTTCGGACTGCCGAAGCCCGATCACGAGCCGCTGGAATCCCCGCCGATCGTGAACTCCCTGCTGCCGTACTACTGCGCGCACGGCCGGGTGAAGGTGCGCAAGGCCCCGGTGCGTTTCGACGGGAAGTTCGTCGAGTTCTCGGACGGTACGTCGGAGGAATTCGACACCATCATCATGGCGACCGGTTTCCGGATCCACATTCCGTTCGTCGGTGAGGAGCACCTGGACTGGAACAAGGGCCGGCCGGACTTCTATCTGCTCGCCTTCTCGCCGCGCTACGACGATCTCTTCATCGCCGGAATGACCGACGGAACGGGCGGCCATTTCCCCACTGTCGAGCTGCAGTCGCGGGTGATCGCGAGCTATCTGGCGGCCCGGGAACGGGACCCGGAGGCGGCCCGCCGGTTCGACGAGCGCAAGCGGAGGCGGGACGTGGACATCACCGGCGGGATCAAGTTCCTCGACTCCCCGCGCAATCTCACCCAGTTCGAACTCCTCACCTACCTGCGGGTGCTGCGCGACCACCTGTCGCTGCTGGGCGGCCGCGACACCACCTACGCCCAACGGCCCTCCCTGCTGGAGCAGGCGGCCGCGCTCTTCTCGGGAGGCCGCAAGTGAACGCCGTCGGTGCGGCGGTGCTGAGCGAGGTGCAGAAGGAGGTCCTCGACGAGGTGCTCGTCGGGGTGCCGTACAACAGCGCCTCCCAGTTCCACGAGTACTTCGGCACCCGGGCCGCCCCGCCGCGGTTCGGACAGTCCTGCGCCTGGCAGTCGTTCACGGCCGGCCGGCTGGTCGCCGAACGGTCCGGGATCACCGCCGAATACCCCATCGACGGACGGCACGTGGCGGCCGTCTACCGGCGGGCGGAGGGCCTCGACATCCTCGACCCGTACCTGCTGCACGCCGAGCCGCTGCGGCTCGACCGCGCCGCCGCGACCGACGGCGTCGTGCAGCTGACCGTCGACGCCTACCCGTTCCGGGTCAAGAAGGACGGCAGCCCGGCGCCCAGCCGGGTGCGGGCCACCTGGACGCTCGACGACGACGCGGTCCGCCTGGACTACCTGCGGTACAGCCCGCGGCGCGGGCACAACATCGCCTCGCGGTCCTTCGTGCTGCGCCCCGAGTCGCAGCTGGAGACCGTGCCGCCGGCCGCGGACTGGGTGCGCCCGCTGCTGGTCCACCCCGAGCAGCACAGCGTGTCCGTACGGGTGCTGCACCCGGTCAGCCGGCAGATGGCGGAGCTGGTCCTGCCGCTCGCCGGGCGGCCCGCCGGGGTCGCCGAGGACAGCCTGCTGATGCTCACCAAGGACAACCAGGGCGCCGTCGCGACGCACGGCGACGCCCGCTTCCGGCGCGACCTGGAGGTCGTGGCCGACGCTGTCGGCGCACCGCAGGACGACGTGGTCGCCTTCCTCCTCGAAGCGGCCGCGATCCACCGCGCCGCGGCACCGGCCGGGCTGGTCCTGGCCCCGTACTCCCTGGAGGACGAGTGACCGCCCCAGACGCGCGGGACGACCGGCCCGCCCGCTCCTACTTCCTGGCCGGCACCATGCAGGGCGCGCGCACCGGCGCCGACCTCACCGATCAGTCCTACCGGCAGCGGCTGACCGAGGCGCTGCGCGCGCGCCGCCCCGACGCGGTCATCCACGACCCGGGTGTGGTGATGGCCGAATGGCTCGCCTCGCACCCCGCGGACGTCCGCGCCGCACACGCCGCGCTGGCCGACCGGAAGGTCCTGCACCACGACGAACTCGCCAAGGAACTCCGCGAGTTGACCGACCTGTTCCACCGGCTCACCCGGCTGGCGGCGGACAGCGACGTGTGCGTGGCCTGGCTGCCCGGGCACGAGCCGAGCATGGGCACCGCCGCGGAGATGCTCTCCGCGCACCGTGCCGGCCGCACCGTCGTCGCCATCACGGACATGCGCCAGAACCTCGCGGTGCTGTCCTGCTCGACCGTGATCCTGCCGGACCTGGACGCCTTCACCGACTGGCTCGACTCGGGCGGTGACGCCTTATGAACGGGTCCCTGTACGACGCGGACAAGCCCCGCGAGGCCTGTGGCGTCGCGGGCGTCTGGGGGCCGGCCGGCCACCACGCCGCACTGGTACGGGAGATGCTCGTCGCACTGCAGCACCGCGGCCAGGAGAGCGTCGGCATCGCCGTCGGCACCGGCGCCGCCCTGGTCGCCCGGCACGGCGCCGGCACCGTCGCCCAGGGAATGCCCGACCTCGACGGACTGCCGCACGGCCCGGTCGCGGTCGGCCACGTCCGCTACGCCACCCACGGTGCCCGGGACGGGCTGGCCGGCGCCCAGCCGGTCGTCCTGGACCGGCCGCCGCTGGCCCTGGCCCACAACGGCACCCTGGTCGACCCGCACACCGCGCCCGGCGCCGAGGCGATCGACCCCGCCCGGTGGGCCACCGACAGCGAGCTGATGGCCCACTTGCTGCTCGCCCGGCGCGCCGCGGCGGGCGTCGACACCTCGGCCGCCCTGCACGCGGTGCTGCCCGGACTGACCGGCGCCTACGCGCTGGTCCTGTCCGACGGCGCGCAGCTGTACGGCGTGCGCGACCCGCACGGCTTCCGGCCGCTGGCCCTCGGCCGGCGCGGTGACGCCTGGCTGCTGGCCTCCGAGACCGCGGCGATCACCGCCGTCGGCGGCGAGGTGGTCCGCGAGCTGGAGCCGGGCGAGGTGCTGACCATCGGCCCGCACGGCACCGCGAGCAGCCGGGTGCCGGTGCCGGACGCCAAGACCGCGGCCTGCCTCTTCGAATACGTCTACTTCGCCCGGGCCGACTCGGCCCTCTCCGGGCGCAGCGTCTACCAGGCGCGCTACCGGGCGGGCCAGGCCCTCGCCGACTACGCGCCGGTGACCGGATCGCCGCGCCCGGTGGTCGTCGCCACCCCCGAGACGGCACGGGTCGCGGCCGACGGCTACGCCGAGCGGTCCGGACTCCGGGTCGTCCAGGGCCTGCTGCGGCCCGGGGCGGTCGGCCGCAGCTTCATCGCGGGCGACCCGGCGGCCCGGGAGACCACCGTGCGCCGCAAGCTCGCCCCGGTCGCCGCCGCGGTCGCCGGGCAGCGGGTGGTGCTGGTGGACGACTCGCTCGTCCGGGGCACCACCATGCGCACCGTGACCGGCTTGCTGCGCAGGGCCGGGGCCGTGGAGGTGCACCTGCGGGTCGCCTCCCCGCCGTACCGGTGGCCGTGCTTCTACGGCATCGACACCGGACGCCCGGAGGAACTGCTCGCCGCCCGACTGCCGATCACCGAGCTGGCCGAGCAACTGGGCTGCGACAGCGTGGCGTTCCTCTCGCTGGACCGGCTCCTGGAGGCCGCCGGCGGGGACCCCTCCGGCTACTGCACCGCGTGCCTGACCGGCCGCTACCCCACCGCGATTCCCGCCGGTGCGCTCGCCGCCCCGGCCACCCGGCCGCAGCCGGGAACCCGATCCGGCACCGCCCTCGCGTCCCGAGGCACCGTCGAATGAGGAGCACAGCAGTGAACACCCCAACCGAGGCGACCACGACCACGGCGCCGGGCCCCGGCCGGGAGCCCCGCACCCTCGTCGCGGCGCTGCTCGCCCGCGCCGCGGGCCCCGACGCAAACCGGCCGGTGGTCACCGCCCTCGACGCGTCCGGGGACACCCTCGAGACCCTGAACCCGGTCGAACTCGACCTGTGCGCACGCCAGTTGGCGGCCGCGCTGCGCGAGATCGGCACCGCCGGGGACCGCGTCATCGTGCCCGCGCTGCCCGGACTCGACTTCCACATCGGCTTCCTGGGCTGCCTGTACGCCGGCATGATCGCCGTGCCGGTGCCCGCGTTCCGCACCGCCGCCCGCGGCGGCACCACCACCCGCGCCGAGCGGCTGTCGGCGATCTGCGGCGACTGCGACCCGTGCGCCGTCCTCGTCTCCACCCAGGAGGACGCCGACGAGGCCGACGCCGAACTGCTGCCCGGCGTGCGGTGGATCGCCGTGCGCCGGCCGGACCGCCCGCGGCCCGACGGGGCGGCGCTGCCCGACCCGGTCGCGCTCGACCCGGCGGCCACGGCGCTGCTCCAGTACACCTCCGGCTCCACCGGCGACCCGCGCGGCGTCGTCGTCCGGCACGGCAACCTCGTCGCCAACCAGATCGCGATGCGCGACGCCTGCGAGGTGGAGCCCACCACCACCATCGTCAGCTGGCTGCCGTTCTTCCACGACATGGGCCTGTGCACCGCGGTGGTGCTGCCCCTGGTGTCCGGCGCGTCCACCGTCACCATGGAACCGGCCACCTTCGTCCGCGACCCGCGGGTGTGGCTGCGCGCCATCGCCGCCGAGGACGACGTCTTCACCGCCGCGCCCGACTTCGCGTACGACATGTGCGTCAACCGGGTGCCCGCGGAGGAGCGCGCCGCCATCGACCTGTCCACCTGGCGGGTCGCGGTCAACGGCTCCGAGCCCGTACGGGCCGCCACCCAGCGGCGGTTCGCCGAGGCGTTCCGGCTCAGCCTCTTCCGCGAGGAGGTCTTCTCGCCCGGCTTCGGGCTCGCCGAGTGCACCCTCCTGGTGAGCGTGAGCCCGTCGCTGGAACCGGTGGTCGCGGCGTACTACGACCGGGACGCGCTGGCCGAGGGCAAGGCCGTGCCGACCGCCGACACCGCGGCGGGCGTCGAACTCGTCGGCTGCGGACCGGTGGCGGACGGCATCCGCGTCGCCGTGGTCGACCCCGCCACCCGCCAGGCGCTCGCCGACCGCGTGGTCGGCGAGATCTGGGTCGACTCGCCCGGCAACTGCGGGGGCTACTGGGGCCGCGAAGAGGAGTCCGCGGAGGTCTTCGCGGCCCGCCTGGCCGGCACCGAGGACACCACCGGCCCGTCCTACGTACGGACCGGGGACCTCGGATTCGTCGACGGCGGCCAGCTGTTCATCACCGGCCGCATCAAGGACGTGCTGATCATCGGCGGGGAGAACTACTTCCCGCAGGACGCCGAGGCCGTCGCGGTCGCCGCCCACCCCGCCTTCGCCCAGCAGCGGGCCGCCGCCTGGCCGCTCCACGAGGACGACCGGGGCGTGGCCGTGGTCGTGGAGACCACCGTGCGCGACCCGGAGGTGCTCGCCACCGCCGTCCGCGCGGCCGGTATCGCGGTGGCCAAGGTGCTGCCGACCGCGGTCAGCGTCTACGCCGTACCGCGCAACAAGGTGCCCCGCACCACCAGCGGGAAGATCCGCCGGCGCGCCTGCGCCGAGCAGATGAGGTCGGGCCAGCTGCCGCCGCTGGCCCAGTGGTCCAGCGTACGGAAGGACGGTGCGGCATGAGCGTCACCCAGGAGATCACCCCGGAGCTGGTCGTCGAGCGGCTGCGCCACGTGCTGGCCGAGATGCTGGAGATGGCGCCCGCCGACCTCGACGCGGACGTCCCGCTCAGCGCCTTCGGCATCGACTCCATGACGAGTTCCGTGCTCCTCGGCGACCTGCAGAAGTGGTGCGGCGCCGAGCTGCGCACGGAGGCGTCGCTGGGCGGACTGAGCCTGACCGAAGCGGCCGACCTGGTCGTGGCGGAGCTGCGGCAGCCGCGGAAGGAGTGCTGAGCATGGCCCTGGACGCCTTCGGGTTCCTGTTCACCGGACGCGGGCTGGACCCCGACCGCGACCGCTCCGTCATCGAACGCGACGGCTTCCGCGCCGTCCTCGTCGGCATGGCGGACCCGGCCCGGGCACCCGAGGTCGCCGCCCGGCTCGTCGACGAGGGCATCCAGCTCATCGAACTGTGCGGCGGCTTCGGCCCCGTGTGGACGGCCCGGGTCATCGAGGCCACCAAGTCCCGTGTCCCGGTCGGCTCGGTCGGCTACGGCCCCGAGTCGATCGACGGCATGGCAGCGCTCTTTCCTCCCCAGGCAGGCTGATCCCGCAGCCTGCTCCCCGCCGGGCCCCCTCCCTCCCCCGTACGGGAGGGAGCCCGGCGGGCCCCGGCCGTTCCCCCGACACCACGAGAGGGACCACCATGAACCGCGCCGGACTCCACGAGCTGCGCGTCCTGGCCGCCAGCCGCCCCGCCCTCCCGCTGCTGCTGCACGCCGGCCGGCTGGCCCGGCCCCTGACCTACGTCCCGAAGCTGGGCTGGCTGACCGCCGACGCGGCGACCGCCCGGTCCGTGCTCGTCGACCAGAAGCACTTCACCGTCCTCGACCGCGGCGGCGTCGGCCGGCTGTGGGCCCAGCTCCTGGGCGGCTGGGTCGAGGACCTCTTCGACGGCGAGGGCCACCGGGCGCTGCGCGCCGGCACCCGCGAGCTGTTCGGCGAGACCGCGGCCCGCGAGCTGGTCGACCGCACCATCGGGGCCCGGCTCGTCGAGGCCCGCGTCCAGCTCGCCGCGGGCCGGCCCCTGGACGTCGCGGCCCTCGGCCGGGCCGTCGTCGGCCGGATCGTGACCGAGCTGCTCCGGGTCCCGGTCACCGGCACCGACGACGCCGCCTACGAACGGGTCTTCGCCACCGCCCGCGCACTGGCCGCGCTGTCCGTGGAGGCGGCCGGTGGCGGCGAGTTGACCGAGGCGACGGTGGCCCGCGGCCGCGGCATCGTGGCGCGGCTCACCGGGCACGTCGAGGGACTGTGGGCCACCGAGCCCGCCGACCACCTCATCGGCCGCTGCCGCGAGGTCGGCCTGAACGCCCGGCAGACCGCCGGCATGGCCGCGCTGGTGGGCGTGGCCGCCACCGAGACCGCCGCCAGCGCCATCACCCGGACCGTCGCGCTGCTGCACGACACCGGCGAGCAGCACGCCCTGCTGGCGTCCCCGCAGCGGGTCCCGGAGGCGGTCCGCGAGGGGCTGCGGGTGACCGCGCCGGCGCCGGTCATCGGCCGGACCGTGCGCAGCCAGGTGCGGCTGGCCGGGCGCACCCTGCGGGCCGGCGACCGGATCACGCTGCTCAACTACACCGCCAACAGCCTCACCGGCGGCTTCCGGCTCGGCCGGCCCGCCGAACCCGCCAACCGCCAGCTGTGGTTCGGCGCCGGCCGCCACCACTGCCTCGGCTCCGCCATCGCCCAGGCCGAGATCGGCCGGACCCTGGAGACCCTGACCGCGGTGGGACGGCCCTGGCGGATCACCGAGCGCCGCTACAGCCGCCGCGTGGTCATCCCCTCGTACGACCGGCTGACCGTGACCCTCGTCTGACGGGAGACCAGCACCATGCCCCAGATCCACGCGCGGCTGGCCGGTGTGGCCGTCCACCTGCCCGAGACCCTGCGCTCCACGACGGACACCGAGCACCGGGTGGCCGCCGCCGGCACCGGATTCCGCCCGCCGCCCGGCCTCGTGTACCGGCTGACCGGCGTCGAGCGGCTGCACGTCATGCCCGACGACTGGCAGGCGTCCGACCTGGCGGCCGCCGCGGCCCGCAAACTCCTCGCCGACACCGGCACCGACGCCGGCACCATCGACCTGCTGCTCTTCGCCGCCGCCAGCCAGGACATGATCGAGCCGGCCACCTCGCACATGGTCGCCGACCGCCTCGGCCTGCGCTGCCCCGTCTTCGACGTCAAGAACGCCTGCAACAGCGTGCTCAACGCGCTGGAGACCGCCCACGCGCTGATCGCCCAGGGCTCCTACCGCCGGATCCTGATCGCCTGCGGCGAATCGCCCTCCCGCGCCGTCCGCTGGGCGGTGCCGGACCTGCGCAGCTACCTCGCGTCGATCCCCGGCTACACCCTCTCCGACGCCGGCGCCGCGCTGCTCGTCGAGGCGTCCGCGGAGCCCGGCATCCTCGGCTGCGGCTTCACCGCCGACTCCGCCTCCTGGAACGTCGGCACGCTCGCCTCGGGCGGCTCGGCCCACCCCCGCGGCGACGAGCACACCTACTTCCGGCTCGACGGCGTGGGACTGCGCCGCGCCTTCGAACGGCTCGGCCCGCAGATCCTCGACGACACCCTGGACCGGCTCGGCGTCCGCTGGCAGGACATGGCGGCCATCTGCGTCCACCAGGTCTCCAAGCCCTATCTGGACCAGCTCGCCGAACGGTTCGGGCTGCCCCCCGACAAGATCCCGCTCACCGTCACCGAACACGGCAACGCGGCGTCGGCCAGCCTGCCGCTGCAGCTCGTCCGCGCCCGGGAGAGCGGCCGGGCCGGCGTCGGCGACCTGGTGGCCCTGATCGGGCTCGCCGGCGGCATCAGCATGGGAGTGAGCGTGATCCGGCTGTGAGGCTCTGGGTGGTGGTACCGGCCTACAACGAGGCCCCCGGCATCACCGCGACGCTGCGGGCGCTCGCGGCCCAGACCGACCGGGACTTCTCCCTCGTGATCGTCGACAACGACTCCACGGACGGCACCCCGGACGTCGTACGGTCCTTCGGCTTCCCCGGCGACCTGCACCTGGTGCACGAGACCCGCAAGGGCACCGGCGCGGCCGCCGACACCGGGATGCGCCACGCCATCGCGCACGGCGCCACGCACCTGGCCCGCACCGACGCCGACTGCCTGCCCGCGCCCGACTGGACCGCCCGGGTCCGGGCCGGCTTCGACGCCGGACTGGAACTGATCGCCGGCCGGCTGCGGCCCCGCACCGACGAGGCGCCGCTGCCCCCGCTGCGGCGCGCCGCCCTGGTCTCCGCGACCGAAGTGGCCGCGCTCTTCGGCCGGTTCCGGCCCGGCAACCGCGGCCCGGAGTACCTCGGCCCGTACGTGATGGCGCCCGGCTGCAACATGGCGATCACCGCGGAGCTGTACGAACGCGCCGGCGGGTTCCCGCGCACCGCCATCGAGGAGGTCCACGAGGACCGCGCCCTGGTCAACGCGGTCCGCCGGCTGACCACCGCGTACGGCACGCGGCGCGACGTGAAGGTGGCCGGCTCGGCCCGCCGGGTGCGGGCCTGGGGACTGCGCCGCACCCTCGGCTGGTACGCGGACCACCGCTACCGGCCCGAGGTGGTGGACATCCGGTGACGACGACCACCACCACGGCGGCGCCCGCCACCTGGGAGCACTGGGAACACCGGGTGCAGACCGCCGCCCACCCCGTCGCCTACCGGCTGCTGCGCGCGATCGCCGCCCGCGGCCCGGTGGTCCGGGTGCCGCGGGTCGGCGTCGTGGTCAGCGACGCCGCGCTGGCCCGCGAAGTCCTCTGCGACACCGGCCACTTCACCAAGACCGGGCCCGGCTCACCGTCCGACCTGTGGACTCCGGTGCTCGGCCCGTCGGTGCTGCTCAACATGGAGGGCCCCGACCACGCGGCGCTCCGCCGCCGGCTGTCCGGGCTCTTCACCCCCGGCTACGTCACGGCCCTGTGCGCCCGGGTGCTGGCGCAGCCGCTCGACGCGCTGACCCGCCGGCTGCGCGCCGGCGAACAGGTCGATCTGGTCCGGGTCGCGCAGATCTGCGCGGGCGCCGCGATCTGCGCGATCGTCGGGATGCCCGCGGAGCCCGGCCGGTTCGGCGGGGCGCACGCCGAGGCGTCCGAGGTGACGAAGTCGGTACGGCTGTGGCGGTCCGGCATGACGGGCCGTCAGGTGACGCGGGCGCGCGAGATGCTGGGCCGGCTGACCGCCTCCGCGGTGACGGCCTACCGGCAGGGCGGCGACGAGACCCTGCCGGGGCGGCTGCGGGAACTGGGCCTGACCGAGCAGGAGGCCCGCGGGGCCGTCGGCGCCTTCCTGCTCACCGGCACCGAGACCCTGGTCTCGTTCATCCCGCGGCTGATCGCGCTCTGCCACGACACCGGCCGGCTCGACCGGCTCGCGGACCCCGCCGCCGACCCCGACCCGGTGATCGAGGAGGCACTGCGGATCACCGTGCCGTCCCCCGTGATGCTGCGCAGCGTCGCCCGCGCCGCACGGATCGGCGGCGTCCCGGTCGCGCCCGGCGACCGGGTCGTGGTGGCCACGCTGCTGTGCGCCCAGGCCTACGGGCCGTTCGACCCCGAGCGGCCGCACCCGCCGGAACTGCGCCGGCTGTGGTTCGGCGCGGGCCCGCACTTCTGCCTCGGCATGCCGCTGGCCATGGCGCAGATCCGCGCGGTGCTGGCCGCCGCGCTCGCCGCCGGGCCGGTCGCCGTCACCGGCCGCCGCCCGGCCCGGCACGTCCTGATCCCGGGCTACGCCCGGCTGAACCTCGAACTCAGGAGCGCCAGTTGACCGGCACCCGGCCCGCGGCGGACGACCCGATCGATCTGCTCACCGCCTTCTTCGACACCGCCGAGCGGCGCGCCGACGCGCCGGCCCTCACCGGCCCGGACGGCCGCACCCTCGGCTACCGCGAACTGGCCCGCGCCGTCCTGACCACGGCGAGCGGGCTGCGCGCGGCCGGGATGGCGGCGGGGGAGCGGATGCTGTTCTCCGTACGGCCGGGACCGGACGGCGTGGTGCTCGCCCTGGGCGTGATCGCCGCAGGCGGCACCGTGGTCTTCGCCGACCCCGGCGCCGGGCCCGAACTGTTCACCGCCCGCCGCGAACTCGCCCGGCCGCGCTGGGCCGCCGCCGAGTCCCTGCTGTATGCGGTGGCCCGCTACGGCCGCCCGCTGGCCCGGCGCCGCGGACTGCTGCTGCCGCACTACCACCGGCTCGGCCTGCGGCACGTCCACACCGGCCGACGGCTGCCCGGCGTCCCCGCCGGGGCACTGTCCGCCCGCCGGCTCGCCGCCGGCCCCGCCCCGGCCGACCGCCCCGGACCGGCGCCCGGACAGGAGGCGCTGGTCGTCTTCACCTCCGGCACCACCCAGGCGCCCCGGGCCGTGGTCCACACCCGCGGCTCGCTCGGCGCCGGCCTGGTCGGCTGCGGCTCCGCCCTGTGCATGGGCGACGGCGACGTGCTGCACACCGACCAGTTGATGATGGGCATCCCGGCCCTGGTCGCCGGGGCGCACTGGACCATGCCGCCGTACGGCTTCGCGCCCGCCGCCGACCCCGGGCGGTTCACCCGCGGACTGGCCGGCGCCACCCACGCGTTCTGCGTACCGGCCGACCTGCCCGCGGTGCTCGACGCCGTCGAACGCGGCGAGGCGGCACTGCCCGCCTCGCTGCGCCACCTCGTCCTCGGCGGCGCACCGGTCCTGCCCGGCCTGCTGCGCCGGGCCACCCAGGTCCTGCCGCGGGTCCGCTTCCTCGCCGTGTACGGCATGACCGAGATCGTGCCGGTCGCGGTCGCCACCGGCCGCGCGAAGCTCGCCCACCGCGGCCCCGGCGACCTGCTCGGCACCCCCCTGCCGGGGGTCCGCGTGCGCACCGCCCCGGACGGCGAACTGCTGGTCTCCGGGCCCAACCTGTGCCGCGGCTACCTCGGCGAGCCGCCGATGACCGAACACGCCACCGGTGACCTCGCCCGGCTGGAGAACGGCGAACTGGTCCTGCTCGGCCGGAAGAAGGACATGCTCATCCGCGGCCGCACCAACATCTACCCCGGGCTCTACGAACCGGCCGTCGCGGCCCTGCCCGGCGTCGCCGACGCGGTCATCGTCGGCGTCCCGGACACCTACGGCGACGAGCGCGTCGTCCTGGCCGTCGTGCCCGAACGGCCCGCTGCCGACCGGGAGTCGCTCGCCGACGCCGTGCGCTCCCGGCTGCCCGCCCTCATCGACGCGGCCGCGCTGCCGGACGAGGTGGTGGTCCTGGACCGCGTCCCGGTCACCGGCCGCACCCGCAAGCCGGACCGCGCCGCGCTGCGCGACCTGCTGGGCGACCGGACGGCGGGGGCGGCGCGATGAGGATCGCGGTGACCGGCGCCCGCGGCTTCGTGGGCGGCGCGGTCTGCCGGGCGGCGACCGCCGCGGGCTGGACCGTGCACGCCCTCACCCGCGCCGACTGGGACCTGTGCGCCGGGGCCTGGGCGGACGCCCCCGAGGTCGACGCGGTGGTGCACGCGGCCGCCGCCGTCCGCGACTGGGGCGCGCCCGGACCCGTCTGGCACGCCAACCTCACCGGCACCCGGAACGTGGCCGCGTCCTTCCCCGGCGCCCGGCTGGTGCACATCTCGACGGCCAGCGTGTACGACCCGTTCCGGCCGACCGTCCTCGGCCACGAGACCGAGGCCCCGGTCCGCCGCTACCTCACCCCGTACGCCGCCTCCAAGGCCGCCGCCGAACTGGCCCTGCGCGGCCGCCCGGACACCGTCGTGCTGCGCCCGCACGCCGTCTACGGGCCGGGCGACCGGACGCTGCTGCCCCGGGTGCTCGGCGCGGTCCGCGGCGGCGCCCTGTGGCTGCCGGGCGACGGCACCGCCCTGCAGTCGCTCACCCACATCGACCAGCTGACCGCGGCCGCGCTGCTGGCCTGCGACCGGGCCACCCGGCCCGGCACCTACAACATCGCCGACGCGGCCCCGGTCCCCATCGGCGAGGCGCTGCGGGCCCTGCTCGCCGCCCGCGGCCTGACGGTACGGCTGCGCACCGTACCGGCCGCCGTGGCGTCCGCGGCCGCGGCGGCCGCCGAGACGGCCTGGCGGCTGGCGGAACGGCCCCGGCCGCCGCGGCTCACCCGCTACGCGCTCAGCCACCTCGCCATGGAACGCACCCTGGCGCTCGGCGCCGCCCGCCGCGGCCTCGGCTTCCGTCCCGGACCGACCTCCTTCCACGGCGCGGCGTCATGGTGACGCCGCACCCCACCACCTGCCCCAACTCCCCGAAAGGCGGCCGCCCGTGAGCCCCCGCACCGGAGCCAGCTATGCGTCCGCGGGCGTCGACATCGACGCCGGCGACCGCGCCGTCGAGCTGATGAAGGAGTGGGTGAGGAAGACCGCCCGCCCCGAGGTCGTCGGCGGCCTCGGCGGGTTCGCCGGCCTCTTCGACGCCTCGGCGCTGAAGGGCTACGCCCGCCCGCTGCTGGCCTCGGCCACCGACGGCGTCGGCACCAAGGTCGACATCGCCCGCGCCCTGGGCGTCCACCACACCATCGGCCACGACCTCGTCGCGATGGTCATGGACGACATCGTCGTGTGCGGCGCCGAACCGCTCTTCATGACCGACTACCTCTGCGTCGGCAAGGTCCACCCCGAGCGGGTCGCCGCGATCGTCAAGGGCATCGCCGAGGGCTGCGTCCTGGCCGGCTGCGCGCTGATCGGCGGCGAGACCGCCGAACACCCGGGCCTGCTCGGCGCGGACGAGTTCGACCTCGCCGGCGCCGGCACGGGCGTCGTCGAGGCGGACCGGCTGCTGGGCGCGGATCGTATCCGCACCGGCGACGCGGTGATCGCGATGGCCTCGTCGGGCCTGCACGCCAACGGGTACTCCCTGGTGCGCCACGTCCTCCTCGACCGCGCCGGACTGCGCCTGGACCAGCACATCGCCGAACTGGGCCGCACCCTGGGCGAGGAACTGCTGGAACCCACCAGGATCTACGCCGCCGCCTGCCTGGCCCTGACCCGCGCGACCGAGGTGCACGCCTTCGCGCACATCACCGGCGGCGGACTGGCGGGCAACCTCGCCCGGGTGGTCCCAGACGGGCTGCACGCCACCGTCGACCGCGCGACCTGGACCCCGGGCCCGGTCTTCGGCCTGGTCGGCACGGCCGGCCCGGTCGAGCGCCGGGAACTGGAGCGGACCCTGAACATGGGCGTCGGCATGATCGCCGTCGTCCCACCGGAGTCCGTGACCACGGCCCTCGCCACGCTCGCCGACCGCGGGGTGGACGCCTGGGTCGGCGGCGAGATCGTCGAGCGCGGCGACCGCACCACCGGCGCGGAACTCGTCGGCGACTACGCCGGCGGATAGCGGAGGTAACGGGCCCGTACCGCACGGAACTTCGCCAGACCGGCCTGCCAGGCGGCGACGATCTCGTCCGGGCCCGCGCCCGCGTCGATCATCGTGCGCACGGTCGCCGAACCGGTCAGCCGGTCGATGCCGTGGTCCGGCCGCCAGGCGAAGCCGCCCCAGACCCGTTTCGCGGTGACCAGCAGGCCGATGCCGGTGCGCACCGGGTCGAAGGCGGCCCGGTCGTGCACGTGCAGCTGCACCCCGCCGATGGTCCTGCCCTGGAACTTCGAGAAGGTGGGCGCGAAGTACGCCTCCCTGAAGTGCACGCCGGGCAGGCCGAGTTCGGTGGCGGCCGCGGCCCAGCGCCGGTCGATGCCGTCGGCGCCGAGGAGTTCGAAGGGGCGGGTGGTGCCGCGCCCCTCGGAGAGGTTGGTGCCCTCGAAGAGGCAGGTGCCCGCGTAGACCAGCGCGGTGTCCGGGGTGGGCATGTTGGGGCTCGGGGGGACCCAGGGCAGGCCCGTCGCGTCGTAGAAGTCGCCGCGGCGCCAGCCGCTCATCCGCACGGTCGCGAGTTCCACCGGACGGCCGGCCGCCTCCGGGACGAACTCGCCGTTGAAGAGCAGGGCGAGTTCGGCCACCGTCAGGCCGTGCGCCTGCGCGATCGGCTCGCGGCCGACGAACGAGGCGTACGCCTTGTCCAGCACCGGGCCGGAGGCGAAGCGGCCGGTGACCGGGTTGGGCCGGTCCAGCACCACGAAGCGCTTGCCGGCGAGGACGGCCGCCACCATGCAGTCGTAGAGCGTCCAGATGTAGGTGTAGAAGCGGGCGCCGACGTCCTGGATGTCGAAGACGACGGTGTCGACACCGGAGGCGGTGAAGATGTCCGCGAGTTCCCGGCCGCTCTTGCCGTACGTGTCGTAGACCGGCAGCCCGGTGGCCGGATCGTCGTAGCGGCCCTCGGACCCGCCCGCCTGCGCGGTGCCCCGGAAGCCGTGCTCGGGGCCGAAGACCGCGGTCAGCCGCACCCGCGGGTCGGCGTGCAGCACGTCCACGATGTGCCGCAGCTCGGTCGTGACACCGGTGGGGTTGGTGACGACGCCGACCTTCTCGCCCGCCAGGAGGCGGTAGCCGTCCGCGGCCAGCCGCGCGAAACCGGTCCGCACCCGCCGTCCGCCCCGGCCCGGGCCGGACACCGCCGCCCGCGCCGGCGCCGCGGCCGCGGTCAGGGCCGTACCGGCCGCGCCGGTCGCCGCCAGATGTCCCAGCAGAACGCGCCTCGACAGAGCCATCCGCACACCTCCGTGATCGGGAGAGCCAAACCGGTACGTGCGGTGGGCACGCTAACGCGCCGGGCGCCGTCCGGGAACGGGACGGGCCGACCGGAAACCGACTCTTCCGCTCCCACATACCGACTGGTTAGTCTGCCTGTCAGTCGATCCGCGCGACCGAGGGAGACACCGCAGTGGAAGCCGTACGGGACAAGGCCGTCGTCGTGACCGGGGCGGGCGGGGGGATCGGCGCGGCACTGGCCCGCCGGTTCGCCGCCGAGGGCGCCCGGGTCGTGGTCAACGACCTGGACGAGGCCAAGGCCGAGCAGACCGCCGCGGAGATCGGGGCGGTCGCGGTCGCCGGGGACGCGTCCGGCATCGTCCCGGCCGCCCGCGAGGCGCTCGGCGGCACCATCGACGTCTTCTGCGCCAACGCCGGCGTCGGCACCGGCGGCGGCCCGGACGCGCCCGAGGACGACTGGGCGCTCGCCTGGGACGTCAACGTCATGGCGCACGTCCGGGCGGCCCGCGAGCTGGTACCGGAGTGGCTGGCGCGCGGCAGCGGCCGCTTCGTCTCCACCGTCTCCGCCGCCGGCCTGCTCACCATGGTCGCCGCCGCCCCCTACAGCGTCACCAAGCACGGCGCGTACGCCTTCGCCGAATGGCTCTCGCTCACCTACCGGCACCGCGGGATCGACGTGCACGCCATCTGTCCGCAGGGCGTCCGCACCGACATGCTGGCCGCCACCGGAGCGGCCGGGGACCTGGTGCTCACGCCCACCGCCGTCGAGCCCGACGCCGTCGCCGACGCGCTGTTCGACGCCATCGAAAAGGACCGGTTCCTGGTCCTGCCGCACCCGGAGGTCGCCGACTACTACACCGCCCGGGCCACCGACCCCGACCGCTGGCTGACCGCGATGAACCACCTCCAGCAGAAGCTTGAGCAGCGCGAAGGGGGCACCCGGTGACCTCGTACCGCGACAAGCCCTGGCTGGCCCTGCTCACCGACGCCCAGCGCGCCCCGATCCAGCCGCCGCCCTCCGTCCTGCACGCCTTCCGCGCCGCCGCCCGGAAGGCCCCCGACCGCACCGCGCTCGCCTACTTCGACGGCCGGCTGTCCTACGCCGAGACCGACGCGCTCTCCGACGGCATCGCCGCCCACCTCGCCGACCGCGGCTTCCGGCCCGGCGACCGGGCCGCGATCATGCTGCAGAACACCCCGCAGTTCGTCCTCGCCCTGCTCGGGGTCTGGAAGGCCGGCGGGGTCGTGGTGCCCGTCAACCCCATGTACAAGTCCGCCGAGCTGCGGCACGTCCTGGACGACGCCGAGGTCACCGCCGTGATCTGCGCCGACCGCACCTGGGACGGCTTCCTGCGCACCACCGCCGCCGCCGCGCCCTCCGTACGCCTGGCGCTGACCACCTCCGAGCGGGAACTGCAGACCCGTGACGACGCCCGGGTGCTGCGCGGGGAGCCGCTCGGGCCGCAGGAGGGCGCCGACGACCTGCTGGCCGTCGCCCGCGCCGGCACCGGGCGGGCCGCGGCACCGCCGGCCGGTCCCGGGCCGGCCGCCGACGACCTCGCGCTGATCAGCTACACCTCCGGCACCAGCGGCACGCCCAAGGGCGCCACCAACACCCACGGCAACCTCACCTACAACGCCGAACGCCAGCGCACCGGCCACGGACTGCCCGAAGGCACCACGTACTTCGCGCTCGCCCCGCTCTTCCACATCACCGGCATGGTCTGCGAACTCGCCGTCTGCTTCGCCAACGCCGGCACCCTCGTGCTCGCCTACCGGTTCGAGGCCGGTGTCGTCCTGGACGCCTTCCTGGAACACCGCCCCGCCTACACCGTCGGCCCCTCCACCGCCTACATGGCGCTGATGGCCCACCCGGACGTCACCCGCGACCACTTCACGTCCTTCGCGATCATGTCGTCCGGCGGCGCGCCGCTGCCGCCCGCCCTCGTCGAGAAGTTCCGCACCGCCTTCGGCCCGTACCTCCACAACGGCTACGGCCTGACCGAGTGCACCGCGCCGTGCGCCAGCGTGCCGCCCGGCCGGGAGGCGCCGGTGGACAAGGTCTCCGGGACGCTCGCGGTCGGCGTGCCCGGCCCGGACACCGTCGTCCGGATCGTCGACGACCACGGCGCGGACCTGCCGTTCGGCGAACCGGGCGAGATCGCGGTCCGCGGGCCCCAGGTCGTCCCCGGCTACTGGCGCCGCCCGGACGCCACCGCCGAGGCCCTCCCGGACGGCGAGCTGCGCACCGGCGACATCGGCTTCATGGACACCGACGGCTGGCTCTACGTCGTCGACCGCAAGAAGGACATGATCAACGCCTCCGGCTTCAAGGTGTGGCCGCGCGAGGTCGAGGACGTCCTCTACGGCCACCCGGCGGTGCGCGAGGCGGCGGTGGTCGGGGTGCCCGACGCCTACCGCGGTGAGTCGGTCAAGGCGTACGTGAGCCTGCGTCCGGGGGCCGACGTGCCGCCCGCCGAGCTGGCGGCGTACTGCAAGGAACGGCTCGCGGCGTACAAATATCCCCGTGAGGTGGAGATCCTGACCGAGCTCCCCAAGACCACGAGTGGCAAGATCCTCCGACGGGAGCTGCGCCACCGCGCATGACGTACGACGAAGGACAGGTGAGGGCGATGGCCGGCACGAAGGACGGCACCGGCAACGGCAACGGCAGCACGAAGCCGGTGGCGCGGCGGCTGCTGGCCACCGCCACCAGGCTCTTCGCGGAACAGGGCTACGACCGCACCTCCGTCCAGGAGATCGTGGACGCGGCGGGCGTCACCAAGGGCGCCCTCTACCACTACTTCGGCTCCAAGGAAGACCTGCTGCACGAGGTCTACGGCCGGGTGCTCCGGCTCCAGCAGGAGCGGCTGGACCACTTCGCCGACGCCGACGCCCCGGTCGAGCAGCGGCTGCGGGACGCCGCCGCCGACGTCGTGGTCACCACGATCGACAACCTCGACGACACCAAGATCTTCTTCCGGTCGATGCACCACCTCAGCCCGGAGAAGGACAAGCAGGTGCGCGCCGAGCGGCGGCGCTACCACGAACGGTTCCGCGCCCTGATCGAGGAGGGCCAGCGCTCCGGCGTGTTCGCCGCCGACATCCCCGCCGACCTCGTCGTCGACTACCACTTCGGCTCGGTCCACCACCTCGGCACCTGGTACCGCGAGGACGGCCCCCTCACCCCGCAACAGGTCGCCGACCACTTGGCCGACCTCCTGCTGCGGGCGCTACGGCCGTAGACCGGCGCGGCAGGCGACACCTCAAGGCAGGCGACACCTCCGCAGAGACGGGAATACCCCCACCCCTGCACCCCGTTGTGGCCCCGAGGGGGCGCTGCCGACCCCTACGGGATGTGTTCGACGCCCCCTACTGGGACCGCCCCCCACCAGCCCCGCCCCCCCCACCAGACCAGGCACCCACCGAGCTGGGGCCGCCCCCCACCGGTGCGGCCCCAGCTCGTGTCCTCAGGTGTCGGCTCGCGGCGTCTACAGGTACCGCTTCAACTCGCGCCGGGCCAGGGACCGTTGGTGGACCTCGTCCGGGCCGTCGGCCAGGCGCAGGGTGCGGGCCGCGGCCCACAGTTCGGCGAGCGGGAAGTCCTGGCTCACGCCGCCCGCGCCGTACAGCTGGACGGCCTTGTCGAGGATGTCGACGACCGTACGCGGCGTGGCGATCTTGATGGCCTGGATCTCGGTGTGGGCGCCCTTGTTGCCGACGGTGTCCATGAGCCACGCGGTCTTCAGCACCAGCAGCCGCAGCTGCTCCACCGCCACCCGGGCGTCGGCGATCCACTCCTGGACCACGCCCTGCTGGGCCAGCGGCTTGCCGAACGCGGTACGGCTCACCGCCCGTTGGCACATCAGCTCGATGGCCCGCTCGGCCATGCCGATCAGCCGCATGCAGTGGTGGATCCGGCCGGGGCCGAGCCGGGCCTGGGCGATGCCGAAGCCGCCGCCCTCCTCGCCGATCAGATTGCCCGCCGGCACCCGTACGTCGTGGAACACCACCTCGGCGTGCCCGCCGTGGTAGTGGTCCTCGTACCCGTAGACCTGCATGGCGCGCTTCACCTCCAGGCCGGGGGTGTCGCGCGGCACCAGGACCATCGACTGCTGGCGGCGCAGGTCCGCGCCGTCCGGGTCGGTCTTGCCCATCACGATGAAGATCTGGCACAGCGGGTTCATCGCCCCGGAGATGTACCACTTGCGGCCGTTGATGACGTAGTCGTCACCGTCCCGCGCGATGTGCGTGGTGATGTTGGTGGCGTCCGACGAGGCCACGTCCGGCTCGGTCATCGCGAACGCCGACCGGATCTCGCCGGCCAGCAGCGGCTCCAGCCACTGCTTCTTCTGCGCCTCGTTGCCGAACTGCGCCAGCACCTCCATGTTGCCGGTGTCCGGCGCCGCGCAGTTCAGCGCGGTGGGCGCCAGCTGCGGGCTGCGGCCGGTGATCTCGGCCAGCGGCGCGTACTGGAGGTTGGTCAGCCCGGCGCCGTACTCCTCGTCGGGGAGGAACAGGTTCCACAGCCCCTGCCGGCGGGCCTCCGCCTTCAGCTCCTCCACGACCGCCGGGGTGTCCCACGGCGAGGCGAGGCCGGCCCGTTGCTCGTGGGCGGTCCGCTCGGCGGGGAGGACGTGCTCGTCCATGAAGGCCAGCAGCCGGGCGCGCAGCTCCTCGGTCCGGGCGTCGAATGCGAAGTCCATGTGGCTCAGCCTTCCTTGAGGGTGGTCAGTCCGCGGTCGATGAAGACGGGCACGAGCTCGCCGATCCGGTCGAAACCGGCGCCGACGGTCTGGCCGAGCGTGAAGCGGTAGTGGATGCCTTCGAGGATCACCGCGAGCTTGAACCAGGCGAACGCGGTGTACCAGGCGATGGCCGAGGTGTCCCGGCCGGAGCGGGCCGCGTAACGCTCGATCAGCTCGGCGGGGGTGGGGTGGCCCGGGGCGCCGCTGGTCGTGCTCACCGGGGACTCGGGCAGGCCCAGGTCCGAGCTGTACATCGCCAGCAGGCCGAGGTCGGTCAGCGGGTCGCCGAGCGTGGACATCTCCCAGTCCAGCACGGCCTTGATGGTGTCGTCGGCGCCGACCAGGACGTTGTCCAGGCGGTAGTCGCCGTGTACGACGGCCGGCGCGGGGGAGGCGGGCAGCGCCCGGCCGAGCGCCTCGTGCAGCTCGTCGATCCCGGCCAGTTCACGGTTCTTCGAGGCGGCCAGCTGCTTGCCCCAGCGCCGCAGCTGGCGCTCCAGGAAGCCGTCCGGACGGCCGAAGTCGCCCAGCCCCACCGCCTCCGGATCCACGGCGTGCAGCTCCACCAGCGTGTCCACGAGGGACAGCACCACGGCGCGGGTGCGCTCCGGGCCGAGCGGCGCCAGCTGGGCGGCGGTGCGGTACGGCGTGCCCGCGACCAGCTCCATCACGTAGAACGGGGCGCCGATCACCGCCTCGTCCTCGCACAGCAGCAGCGTCTCGGGCACCGGCACCGGCGTCGGGTGCAGTGCGCTGATCACCCGGTGCTCGCGGCGCATGTCGTGCGCGGTGGCCAGGACATGGCCGAGCGGCGGCCGGCGGACGACCCACCGGGCGGTGCCGTCGGTGACCCGGTAGGTGAGGTTGGACCGCCCGCCCTCGATCAGCTCCGCCCGCAGCGGACCGCCGGCCAGCCCGGGCCGCTCCCGGTCCAGATGCGCGCGCAACCGCGCCAGGTCGAGGCCCGGGGGATCCTCCCGGTCCGGGGCCGTGGGGGGAGGGGTGCCCTTGCTCATCGTGCTCCTCCGTGGGGAGTGGACGGTCCGACGGTCGATCGGTCGTGCCCCGATCATGCCGACTAGTCGGTATGGCGTCCAGTGGCGGTACGTGGGGCGTCCGTCACGCACCGCCGCACGGGAGGATTCCGGTCACCCGCGGCCGCCGCCTCAGGCGTGACAGGCCACCGGCACCCCGCCGTTCATCACCGTCATGTCGCCGAACCCGACCAGCGGATCGAGCGGGGCCCCCGGCGCCCCGCCCGCCAGCTCCGCGTACGCCCGGTGCAGATTGGCCACCAGCCGCTCCGACTCCGCCAGCTCCGCGAACCGGCCGAGCTCCGCCCGCTGCGCCACCTGGAGCGGCGTACGGCCGGCCGCCCGCCCCTCCTCCGCCAGCTCGCCGACGAACCGCAGATAGCGCTCGATGACGTCGTACACCTCGGGGCCGGCGACCGGGCCGTGCCCGGGGACGACGGTGACCGCGTCCAGCGAGCGCAGCAGCTCGACCGCCTTCAGCGAGCCGGTGAGCGAGCCCATGAAGAGGAACGGGGTGCCGCCGTGGAAGACCAGGTCCCCGGTGAAGACGATGCGCTGCCGGGGCAGCCAGACCACGGTGTCCCCGGGCGTGTGCGCCACCCCCGGGTGGAGCAGCCGCACCTCGGTGCCGCCGAGGTGGAGGGTGAGCTCGTCGGTGTAGGTCACGGTCGGCGGGGTGAGCCGGATGTCGCCGTACTCCACCTCCGGCCAGACGGCGTGCAGTTGGTGCCCGGCGGCCAGCAGCTCCCGGCGGCAGGCGGCGTGCCCGATGACGGTCGCCTCGGGCGCGAAGACGCCGTTGCCGTAGGTGTGGTCGCCGTGGTGGTGGGTGTTGACCACGAAGCGGGGCGCCGGGGCGCCGCTCTCCGCGATCCGCCGGCCCAGCAGCCGGGCCCGGCGCTCGGTGGCGGCGGTGTCCACGAGGAGGGTGGTCCCGCCGTCGGTGAGGAACCCGGCGTTGTTCAGGCACCAGCCCCCGTCGGGCTGGATGAAGGCGTGCACCCCGCCCGCGAGTTCGGTCAGATATGGCTCGTCCGGCACGCCCCGCCCGGTCGTGGTCCGCTCCGCCGCTTCCGTCATGGGTGCGCCTCCTGCTCCGATGCCCCGTCAGTGTCCACCCGCCTACGGGAAGTTCGGTCGCGCTCCGCCGCCGCGGGACCGGGCCACGGTACCCCCGCCACCGCCCCGGGCGGGAAACCGCCGCCCGCCCCTGGATCCCCCGGCACCAGGAGCGACTCACCCCTGGAGCAGGATCGCCGCCCCGCACAGCGCCAGCGCGAGGGTGCAGCCGATCAGCAGCAGCGCGGTCCGCGGCGGCAGTCCCGGCGGACGGCCGCTCGCCATGGCCCGCATCCTGCGGTGCGCGAGGACGACGAAGCCGAGCCACACCAGGCCGGTCAGTACCGCCTCCGCCGCCACCGCCGCCCCGTGCTCGGCGTTCCGCAACAGCTGCCGGCCGGCCAGCAGCGCCACCACGGTGACGGACAGCGTGGTCCGCCGCCAGGCCAGCCGGGTCCGCTCCGGCTGCAGCCCCGGATCCCGGTCCGACGCCGGCCGGGGCCCCGCACCGCCCGCCACCGGGCGCTCCCTCTCCATCGCCTAGTTCGTCCGGCCCAGCAGCACCAGCACGACCACCGCCGCCGCGAACAGCCCGACGGCCAGCGCCAGCGCACCGGGGAAGCGGGAAACGGGCAGGTCCTCGCCGCGCCGCATGGCCCGCTCGCAGCGCACCCAGTGGTTGACCGCCCGCAACGCGCACAGCCCTCCGCCCACCAGCAGCACGACGGTGAAGCTCACCCGCAGCGTGCCGTGCAGCCGGGGCAGGAACTGGTCCACCGCGAACCCGCCGCCGATCAGCGCCAGCCCCGTCCGCAGCCAGGCCAGAAACGTCCGCTCATTGGCCAGCGAGAACCGGTAGTCGGGGGTCGTGCCCTCCTCGCGGACGCGCGCGGGCGCGACCCAGAGCCGCACCGCCTCGCCGGCCGCCCGCAGCCCACCGCCGCGCCTCATCGCCGGAACCCGCCCGCCCGCATCAGCATTCCCCCCGCTCCCGCCGGGCGAGCAGCTGCCGGTACGCGGCCATCCCGTCCGGCGTCCACGGCCACTCGTCCAGCCGCGCGATCAGCTCCTCCTCGGTCAGGAACGCGTACCAGTCGATCTCCGCCTCCTGCGGAACGACCGGCAGCGTGCAGCGCACCTGGTACACCGCCGACCACCAGGTGTGCTCGGCCGTCTCGTAGAGGAACTTGAACAGCGGCTCCGGTTGCGGCAGCCCCCGCACGCCCAGCTCCTCCTCCGCCTCGCGCAGCGCCGCCCGGTCGTAGCTCTCACCGGCCCCGACCACCCCGCCCACGAACATGTCGTAGTGCGCGGGGAAGACCAGCTTGTTCGGCGTGCGACGGTGCACGAAGATCCGGTCCTCGGCGTCCCGCACCAGCACGAAGGAGCAGCGGGTCCGCATCCGGCGCGCGTAGCTCTCGCCGCGCGGGGCCTGCCCCACGACCTGATCGTTCTCGTCGACGACATCGAGGACTTCATCGACATTGAGCGGTTCCTCAGCCATGGGGGCATTCTCCCCACGTACCCGTCTGTCCCGCCGTCGGGGTTGCTCGCCGTTGCGCTTTGCGGCGCCCCGCACGTACCTGGCTGTCCCGCCGCGGGGCGTCTCGCCGTTGCGCCTGGCGGCGGGCGTTGTTTGTCGGGTGCGGTGCCGGCCCTCCAGACTTCGTCCTCCGGTCCAGCCCCTCCCGTGAGTGGGAGTTCTTAGCTGGTTGGGGGCGGGCCCTATCCGTTGCCTGCGGGCGCGTGGCATTACGTGCACCCCCACCGGCCTTAACTTCCCCCCTCACGGGAGGGGACGGGCCGGAGGGGCCGGTTGTGTGGACGTAAAGCGTCAGCAGTCCACACAACCGGCCCCGGAGGTCCGTCACCGCACCCAACACAACCCAGCCCGCCGCAGGCGCAACGGCGAACAACAACCGCGGCGGGACGGCCAGGTACGTGGGAGGAAAACTAATGCGGCAGCATTTCGCGGACGTCCTCCGGACGCCCCGCGCCCGGTGGCATCGCCGGGTGGGTGCCGATCAGGACGATGCCCGCGACCACGGCCGCGATTCCGGCGACCTCCCAGGCCAGCGCGCCGGCGGTGACCCGTAGCTGGTCGCCGAGGAAACCGACTCCGCACAGGATCCCGGCCAGCGGCTGGGCGGCGGTCAGCGCGGGCAGGGAGAGCCGCAGCGGCGCGGACTCGAAGGCGCTCTGCACCATCACCAGTGCCAGCACACCGAGGACCACGATGGCGTACGGCTGCCAGCTGGTGAGCAGGGCCGACCAGCCGCCCTGGCCGAAGTGTTCGCCGCTGATCCGGGTCAGTGCGTCCTGCAGGCCGTATATCAAGCCGGCCGCCACGCCCAGCAGCGCGGCCTCCAGGCTGACGTGCACCCGCTCCCGTTTGGCGACCGCCGCCAGCGTCAGGGCGATGCCCAGCACGAGGCCCATGATCACCCATTGCCACAGGTGATCGGTGCTGCGCTGACCGCCCCGTGGCCGGCCCGCCACGATGAACGCGGTGACGCCGCCGGCCAGCAGCCACAGTCCGGCCCAGCCGGTGCGGCCCAGGCGCTGTTTGGTCAGCCGCCTCGACAGTGCCATCGCGAAGAGCAGATTGGTCGCCAGCAAGGGCTCCACCAGAGTGATGTCGCCCATGCCCAGCGCCACCGCGCCCAGCGCCATGCCCACCACCATCAGGCCGATGCCGGCCACCCACAGGGGCATCCGCACGAGGTCGAGCAGCAGGCGGATGGAGAGGTAGTCCTTCATGGGGGCGTGCTGTGCGGCGGCTTGCTGGAGTACGAAGCCGAGTCCCAGACAGCAGGCCGCTCCAAGGGCGAGCAGTATCACCGTCACGTCGCACCTCTATCGCGCGGGGCGGGGGATGCGCCTGAGGATAGCCATCCGGCGGCGGGTGAGGGGTGGCCCTGGTCACCCCCCATTCTCCCGCGCGCCCTCCTCTACTGCGCGGTAACGGACGGTTGACGCGGCAGTCGGGTGCACTGAGGATCGTTTCCACCCGGGTGGTCCGGGGCGGCCGGGTGCCCGGCGGGCCCCGGCGAGGAGAGGCTGCTGATGGCGTACGACGCTGATGTGATCGTGATCGGAGCGGGGCTGGCGGGGCTGGCGGCCACCGCGGAACTGGTGGACGCCGGCCGCAAGGTGATCCTGCTCGACCAGGAGCCCGAGCAGTCCCTCGGCGGGCAGGCGCACTGGTCCTTCGGCGGCCTGTTCCTCGTCGACTCACCCGAGCAGCGCCGGATGCGGATCCGCGACAGCCACGCCCTGGCGTGGCAGGACTGGCTCGGCACGGCCGGATTCGACCGTCCGGAGGACCACTGGCCGCGCGCATGGGCCGAGGCGTACGTCGACTTCGCGGCCGGTGAGAAGCGGTCCTGGCTGCACCGGCAGGGCGTGCGGCTCTTCCCCGTCGTGGGCTGGGCCGAGCGCGGCGGCTACGCCGCGACCGGGCACGGCAACTCCGTCCCGCGCTTCCACATCACCTGGGGCACCGGCCCCGGTCTGGTCGCCCCGTTCGAGCGCCGGGTGCGGGCCGGGGCCGCGCGCGGCCTGGTGGACCTCCGCTTCCGGCACCGGGTCACCGCGCTCACCCGCAGCGCCGGCGACGTGGACACGGTCAGCGGTGAGGTCCTGGAGCCCTCGGACGTCCCGCGCGGCAAGCCCAGCAGCCGCGAGGTGACCGGTGCCTTCGAGCTGCGGGCGCAGGCGGTGATCGTCACCTCCGGCGGGATCGGCGGCAACCACGAGCTGGTGCGCGCCAACTGGCCCGAGCGCCTGGGCACCCCGCCGGAGCGGATGCTGTCCGGGGTGCCCGCGCACGTCGACGGCAGGATGCTGGGCATCACCGAGGCGGCCGGCGGGCGGATCATCAACCGCGACCGGATGTGGCACTACACCGAGGGCATCGACAACTGGAACCCGATCTGGCCGCTGCACGGCATCCGGATCCTCTCCGGCCCCTCCCCGCTGTGGCTGGACGCCCGCGGCCGGCGGCTGCCGGTGCCGCTGTTCCCGGGCTTCGACACCCTCGGCACCCTCGAACACATCATGCGCACCGGCCACGACCACACCTGGTTCGTGCTCACCCGGAAGATCATCGAGAAGGAGTTCACGCTCTCCGGCTCCGAGCAGAACCCCGACCTGACCGGCAAGAGCATCCGGGACGTGCTGGGCCGGGCCAGGGGCGGGGCGCCCGGTCCGGTGCAGGCGTTCATGGACCGGGGCGCGGACTTCATCGTCGAGCGCGCGCTGCCCGACCTCGTACGGCGGATGAACGCGCTCACCAAGGAGCCGCTGATCGACGAGGCCGCGCTGCGCGGCGAGATCGTGGCCCGGGACCGGGAGATCGCGAACTCCTTCACCAAGGACCTCCAGGTGACGGCGATGCGCGGGGCCCGCAAGTACCTCGGTGACCGGCTGATCCGCACCGCGGCCCCGCACCGGCTGCTCGACCCCAAGGCGGGCCCGCTGATCGCCGTCCGGCTGAGCATCCTCACCCGCAAGACGCTCGGCGGGCTGGAGACCGACCTCTCCTCGCGGGTGCTGACCGACGGCGGCGCGCCCCTGCCGGGCGTCTACGCGGCCGGCGAGGCGGCCGGCTTCGGCGGCGGCGGGGTGCACGGGTACCGTTCGCTGGAGGGCACTTTCCTCGGCGGCTGCCTGTTCTCCGGCCGTACGGCGGGCCGGGCGGCGGCCCGGGCGGTGGCCTGACAGTGGGGGACCGCGGAGAGGTCGGCGGATCCAGCCATTCCCCTTTCCGCCTTGACGGGGAGCTCTGCGTAGCGCTTTGCTGTGCGTGATGACTGGTGCGGACCAGACCGTCACCCTCTGCACAGGCGCGCGCAGACCCGGCCCCGCCCACCAAGGACGACAGGTGCGGCGCACGACCGGCGCGGCGCGCCATGGAGCCCGCTGACCCGTGATGTCGATTTCCCCCTCGCCGCCCCTCGCACCCCCGGCCCCCGGCCCCACCGGCCGCGCGGCCGGCCCGGCCCCCGGCCCCGCGCTGGACGACGCCGAACTGGCCGTCGCCGCCGACGCCCTGGCGCTCGGCCAGTGGGCCCGGGTGCGCACCCTGCTCGCCGAGACCGGCACCGACTGGGACCGCCGGGGCCACCGATTAACGGTCCTGGCCGGCTGCCAGGGCAGTGCCGCCTGGGCCGGTGACTGGCAGCTCGCCGAACCGGACAGCGGGGACGCGGCCACCCTCCTCGCCGTCGCCACCGTCCGGCGGGCGCTGCGCGGCGAGACCAGCACCGGCGCCGCCGCCGCGGCCTGCGCGGCCGCCGCCCGGCTGCTGCCCGACGACCCCACGCCCTGGCTCGGCGCGCTGATCCTGGCCCGCCGCACCGGCACCGAGGACGCCCGCGCCCACGCCTTCCGGCAGATCCGGGCCCGGCACCCCGACCACCACCACGCCCACCACCTGATGGCCGCCTGCCTGGCCGAACAGCAGCCGCACGCCGCGGACGACCCGTGCCACCCGGCCCACGAGTTCGCCGCCCGTGCCGCGGCCCGCGCCCCCGCGGACTCCCCGCTCGCCCTGCTCCCGGTCGTCGCCCACGCCGAGCGCTACCGCGTACGGGCCGCCGCCGGCCTGGAGCCGCCCGACCCGGCGGACTCCGGCCACTGGAACACCCGGCACGCGCACCGGCTCCGGCAGGCCGCCTTCGACTGGTGGCTGGAATGGGAGGGCGAGGACCACCCCCGCGGCAAGGTCGACCTCAACTTCCTGGCCCACGCCACCTTCCACGAGGGACGGATGGCCGAGGCCGCCACCCTCTTCGCCCGCATCGGCCGCCACCGGACCCGCGCCCCCTGGTCGTACCCGGGCCGCGATCCCGACCGCGCCTTCCGGGCCGCCCGGGCCACCGCACTCCGCCGGGCCCGGGGGTTCGGGCGCACCGGCACATGACGAAAGTCTGACGCCGGGGCCCGGACACTGGCCCCGGCGCCCGTGGGGTGTTCGAATCGAGGGGTGACCAAGGACGCGAATCCGGCCCGCCCGGCCGACCACGACGGGGACCGGCGCGGCACGCCCGTCGGCCGCCGCGTGGTGCTCGGGATGCTCGCGGCCGGTGCCGCCGGCGTCGCCGCGGCCCCCTACCTCCAGCGCGCCTACGACGAAACCCTCGGCGCGGCCGCGCAGAACGACCCCACCGGCCTGTCCGGTCTGCTGCCCGCCGGCGGCGGCTTCCGCTACTACTCGGTGACCGGTTCCGTCCCGGACAAGGACGAGCACAGCTACCGCCTCACCGTCGACGGCCTGGTGCGCCACCGCGCCAGCTACCGCCTCGCCGATCTGCGCGCCCTGCCGCAGACCCGGCTGGTCCGCGACGTCCAGTGCGTGACCGGCTGGCGGGTGCCCCGCACCCCGTTCGAGGGGGTGCGCCTGGCCACCCTCCTCGACGCCGCCGGTGTCCGCCCCGAGGCCAAGGCCGTTCGCTTCACCTGCTTCGACGGCGCCTACAGCGAGTCCCTCACCCTCGAACAGGCCCGCCGCCACGACGTGCTGATCGCCCTGCGGATGCAGGACCGGCCGCTCGGCCACGACCACGGCGGGCCGGTGCGCCTCTACGTCGCGCCCATGTACTTCTACAAGTCGGCGAAGTGGCTCTCCGGGATCACCGTCACCGACCACGTCCAGCCCGGATACTGGGAGCAGCTCGGATATGACGTCGATGCCTGGGTCGGCCGGTCGAACGGACGGGACGATGTCCCCACGACCTGAGTCCGCCGCCGCGGCCGCGGACCGCCCCCGCGTCCCGCGCTTCACCCGCGCCGAACACCGGGTGCACCGGGCCACCGGCGCCCTCATGGCCGTCTGCGTGGCCACCGCGGCCTGCCTCTACCTCCCCTTCCTCGCCGAACTCGTCGGCCGGCGCGCCCTGATGGTCACCCTCCACGAGTGGTCCGGCATCCTGCTGCCGGTCCCGCTGCTGTTCGGCCTGGCCTCCCGTGCGCTGCGCGCCGACCTCACCCGCCTCAACCGCTTCGGCCCGCACGACCGGACCTGGCTGCGGGCCGTACTGCGTCGCCGGGGAGCCCGCCCGGCCGGGAAGTTCAACGCCGGCCAGAAGCTGTACGCGGCCTGGCTCGCCGGCGCGGTCCTGGTGATGACCGGCACCGGCCTGCTGATGTGGTTCACGCACCTGGCGTCCCTGGTCTGGCGCACCGGCGCCACCTTCGTCCACGACTGGCTCGCCCTCAGCCTCCTCATCGTGATCGGCGGCCACGTCTGGATGGCGTACCGGGACCCCGAGTCGAGGGTGGGCCTGCGCACCGGATCGGTCGAGGCGGCATGGGCCCGGCGCGAACACCCGTTGTGGCGGCCGGGGGAGGGGGCGGACGGGAAGCGCGGGCCGGACGGGGCGGACGGGAAGCCCGGGAACCCGTAGCGGGTCTGGTGCGGTAAGGGGACTGCAGAGAACCCTGTGCAGAGAGTTCTCTGCAAACCTATGCTCGCGGCATGCCTGACGATGCCTCAATACCGCCCACTCCGCCGTCCACCGCCCTCCCCGTGCGCCGGCTGGACGCCCGGAGCCTGCGCGGTCTGGCGCACCCGCTGCGGATGCGCATCCTGGACCTGCTGACCCTCGACGGCCCGGACACCGCGACCGGGGTGGCCCGGCGCCTTGGCGAGAACACCGGCACCGTCAGCTGGCATCTGCGCCACCTCGCCGACCACGGCTTCATCGAGGAGGAGACCGGCCGGGGCACCAAACGCGAACGCTGGTGGCGGGCGGTCCGGGTCTCCCGCCACCTGGACACCGTCGAGTTCCGCGACGATCCGGACACCCGCGGGGCCCTGTCGGTCTACCTCCACGAGATCGTCCAGCGGGACTTCCACCAGGTCGTCACCTACCTCACCGAGGACTGGGAGCCGGAGTGGCGCAACGCCGGCACCCTCGCCCGCTGGCCGGACCTGCGCCTGACGGCCGACCAACTGGCAGCGCTCAACGCCGAGTTGGCGGCCGTCGTCGAACGGCACCGGGCGGCGGCCCTGGACGCGAAGGCGAACGCGGACGGGAAAGGGAAAGAGGAGGGGGAGGGGGAAGGGGCAGGGAACGTGGTGGACGGCGCGCCGGAGCGACCCGTCCTCGTCCAGGTGCAGTCCTTCCCGCGCAAGGAGAGGGACGGCGGGGACGGCGGCGCGCGATGAGCGGACTGCTCCGCCGGCACCGCGACTTCCGGCTGCTGTGGTGCGGCGAGACGGCCGGGAAGTTCGGGGCCGCGGTCACCAACGTGGCCATGCCGCTGGTCGCGGTGTCCACGCTGCACGCCTCCACCTTCGCGGTCGGACTGCTCGCCGCCACCGGCTGGCTGCCCTGGCTGCTGATCGGCCTCCCGGTCGGCGTATGGGTGGACCGGGTCCGCCGCCGCCCCCTGATGCTCGCCTCCGCCGCGCTGTCCCTGGCGCTCTTCGCCGCCGTCCCCGTCCTGGCCCGGTACGGCGGGCTCGGTCTGGGAGCGCTGCTCGCGGTGGCCCTGCTGACCGGCGGCGCCGCGGTGGTCTTCCAGACCGCCTACAGCGCCTACCTCCCCACCCTGCTCGACCCCGCCGACCGGGCCGAGGGCAACGCCAAGCTGCACGGCAGCGCCTCCGCCGCGCAGATCGCCGGGCAGGGCACCGCCGGCCTCCTCACCCAACTGGTCGGCGCGGTGGGCGGCTTGCTGGCCAACGCCGCCACCTTCCTCGTCGCGCTGCTGTGCCTGCTCGGCATCCGGCACCGCGAACCCCACCCGGCGGAACGCAACGGCGGCCGCGCAGCGCGCTCCCTGCCCGCCGAGGTCGCCGAGGGGGTGCGGCTGGTCGCGGGCGACGTGTGGTTCCGTACGCTGACGCTCTTCGGCGCGCTCTCCAACCTCGCGCTGATGGGCTATCAGTCGCTGGTCGCCGTCTTCCTGGTGCGCGAGGTCGGCCTGCCGTCCGGTGCCGTCGGCGGGCTGCTGGCGCTGGCCAGTACCGGCGGGATCGCGGGCGCGTTCCTGGTGCGCCGCGCCGCCGCCCGGCTCGGCACCGCACGCGCCATGCTGCTGTACGAACTCGGCCTGCCCGGCGCCGCGTTGCTCATCCCGCTGACCACCCAGGGTGCCGGCACCCTGCTCTACGTGGCGGGCAGCTTCGGGGTCAGCGCGGGCGTGGTGGGCGGCAACATCCTCAAGGCGGGCTTCCAGCAGCGGTACTGCCCGCCGTCCCTGCTCGGCCGCCTGGTCGCCAGCAGCGCCTTCCTCAACTACGGGACGCTGCCGCTGGGTGCCCTGCTCGGCGGGGCGCTCGGCTCCGCCCTCGGCGTCCGCACCGCGCTGTGGATCACCACCGCCGGTGTGCCGCTCGCCGCCCTGACCCTGGTCCTCTCACCGGTCCGTACCGTGCGGGACCTCCCGGAGCACCGGACGGAGGACGCGCACCACGCCGACGGTCCCGAACCGGAGGAACGGGACGGGGCGGCGGCCCGCAACTGAGCCGGCCGGCCCGCGCCCGGGACCCGTCACGCCCCGGGCCCCGGCAGCGCCACCTCGAACCGGCAGCCCGCGCCGGCGTTCCGTACCGTCGCCCGGCCGCCGTGGGCCTCCACGATGCCGCGCACGATCGCCAGGCCGAGGCCCGCACCGGCCTGGCCGTCCGCGCGCGGGGTGCGGGCGCTGCCGCCGCGCCAGCCGGTGTCGAAGACCCGGGCCAGGTCCTCCGGCGGGATGCCGCCGCAGCCGTCCTCGACGGCCAGCACCACCCGGTCCGCCTCCTGCCGGGCGCTGACCGCGACGGTCCCCTCGGCCGGGGTCGCCCGGATCGCGTTGACCAGCAGATTGCCCAGGACGCGGGTGATCTGCTGGGCGTCCACCCGCACCGGCAGCGGCGCCACCCCGCCGTCCACCAGCCGCACCCCGCCCGCCCGCGCCAGCGGCCGGGCCCCGGTCAGCGCGTCGTCCACCAGGTCGTACACCGACACCCGCGACAGGGTCAGGGCCAGCGCTCCGGCCTGGATCCGGGACAGCTCGAAGAGGTCGTCGACCATGGCGGACAGCCGCTCCACCTCGATCCGGATCCGCGCGTGGTAGCGCGCCGGGTCCTCGGCGACCTCGTCCTCCAGTGCCTCGGCCATCGCCCGCAGCCCGGCGAGCGGGGTCCGCAGATCGTGCGAGATCCCCGCGATCAGCTCGCGCCGGGAGCCGTCCAGCGCCCGCTCGCGCTCCCGGGCCGCCGCCAGCCGGGCGCTGGTCTCCTCCAACGCCCGTGACAGCGCGGCCAGTTCGGCCGTCGGCGGCTCGTCCGGCGCGACGAATCCGCCCTCGCTGCCGACCGTACGCGCCGACCGCGCCAGCTCCCGGCTGCCCGCCGCGATCCGCCGGCCGAAGAGCAGCGCGGCCGCCAGCGACACCACCCCGGACACCGCCACCACGGCCATCACCACGCCCAGGTCGTGCCCCGACAGGAACATCGCCTGGGCGACCGCCACCGTGCCCGCGGCCATCGCGGCCACCGCCAGCGCCGCCACCGCGAACAGCGACAGCGCCACCGAACGGCGCCGCAGCGCCCGTACCGCGGGCGCGGCGAGCAGCCCCACCAGCGCCGCGCCGAGCGCCGCCAGCGCCACGATGACCAGGAAGTCCGTCATGGCAGACACCCCTCGTCCGCCTCTCCCGGCCCGGGGGAGCCCGTTGCCGGATCGAAGCGGTAGCCCGCGCCCCAGACCGTCGTCACCAGCCGGGGCGCCGCCGGATCCGACTCGATCTTCTCGCGCAGCCGCCGCACATGGACGGTCACCGTCGACAGATCGCCGAACTCCCAGCCCCAGACCCGGTGCAGCAGCTCCTCCCGGGAGAAGACCCGCCCCGGGTGGCGCATCAGGAAGACCAGCAGATCGAACTCGCGGGCGGTGAGGGCGAGTACGCGTCCGGCACGGTCGGCCCGGCGGCCCTCGGGGTCGGCGGTCAGGTCCCCGGCCCGCAGGACGGGCGCGGGCGCCGCGGCCGGCGGCGGGGACTCGGCGCGGCGCAGCACCGAGCCGATCCGCAGCACCAGTTCCCGCGGGCTGAACGGCTTGGTCACGTAGTCGTCCGCGCCCAGCTCCAGCCCGAGGATGCGGTCCGCCTCCTCGCCCCGGGCGGTCAGCATCACCACCGGGACCACGGGCCCGTCGTCGGCGCGGCGCAGCCGGCGGCACACCTCCAGGCCGTCCAGGCCGGGCAGCATCAGGTCCAGGACGACCAGGTGCGGCCGGAAGGCCGCGGCCCGGTCCAGCGCGGCGAACCCGTCGGCGGCGTGCTCGGTGGCGTATCCGGCGCGGGAGAGATAGCCGGTGACGACCTCGGCGACGGTCGGATCGTCCTCGACGACCAGGACGCGCCGGGGCGGCCCGGGTGCGGGGGCGGGCGGGGGAGCGGCGGGCGGCGGTTCGTGGTGCACGGGTCAGCGGGCCCTTCCCGGGAGAGACCTCATGGCCCCAAGCCAACACCACCGGGCGCCGCGGCGCGCGGCCCGGCCCGCGTCCGTAAGACTCCGGTAACCGGCGCGAGGGATGACGGCGGGTGGGGTGACGGCGGGGCGGGGCGACCGGCGGCAGGAGCCGGACGCCGGGGAGGACGCGTGGCCTCAGTCCGCCAGTCCCTCCCGCACCCGCCGCGACACCGTGATCGTGTACAGGTCCAGGACGCCCGGCGGCTCGGCGAGGCCGGGACCGCCGGCCCGGATCCAGGCGGCGATGTCCGCCAGCGCGTCGTCGTCGTTGACCAGGCCCAGCCACACCGGGCGGCCGCCCGCCGCCCTGCCGGCCGGTGAGGGCTGTACCACCACGACGTTCGCCTGGTCGCAGACGTCCAGGCAGTCCGAGGCGCGCACCGGTGCCGCCCCGTCCAGGGCCGCCCGCAGCCGGGGTATCTGACCGGTGTGGTCCACGCCCGGGATCTTGGCCGCATCGCCGCAGCAGCAACCGCGGCAGACGGTGACCCGGCAGGACGCCGCGGCCGCGGTGGCCGGGCGGCCGGCACGCTTGTTGATCATCCGGCCCATGCTACGCGGCCCCGCCCGGCACCGCCCCGGCCCCCTGCGCCTTCCCGCCACATTCCGCCCGGGCCCCGGCCGGGGGTAGGAACGCCCGTCGCCGGGATAGACATCCGACCATGCCCATAACCGACTCCCAGCCCGACTCCCCGTCCGGCTCCCGGCCCGTCCCGGCCCCCATCGACGACATCCCCGGCCCGGCCGGCCTCCCCCTCCTCGGCTCGATGCTCGACCTGCGCCGCGACTCCCTCAGCACGTTCGCGAGGGCCCGGCGCGCACACGGCGACGTGGTCCGCCTGGAGGCCGGACCGCCCGGCCTGCGCAGCGTGTTCCACGCCGTCTTCGCGCCCGAGGGCGTCCAGCAGATCCTCGCCTCCCAGGCCGCCAACTTCCGCAAGGACCACCCGCTGTACGAGGAGGTCCGGCAGGCGTTCGGCAACGGCCTGCTCACCAGCCAGGACGCCGACTACCTCCGGCAACGGCGGCTGGTGCAGCCGCTGTTCACCAAGCGCCGGGTGGACGGCTACGCCTCGGCCGTGACGGGCGAGGCCGCCACCGTCGTCGACCGCTGGCGGACCGCCGAGGACGCCACCGTCGACCTGGTCCCCGAGATGAACCGGCTCGCGCTGCGCACCGTCGCCCGGATCCTCTTCGGCCTGGACGCCGAGGAGGCGGTGACCGCCATCCACCGCTGCGCCCCGGTCATCAACGCCTACGTCGTGCAGCGCGCCTACGTGCCGGTGAAGATCCCGCGGCACTGGCCGACCCCGGGCAATCTGCGGGCGCGGGCCGCCATGGACGAACTCGACGCGCTGTGCGACCGGATCATCGCCGGCCGCCGCGCGGCGGGCGGAGCGGCGGACGGCCCGGACGACGCCGAGGGCGAGGACCTGCTCTCGCTGCTGGCCGCGGCCGGCAACGCCGAGGACGGTTCGCTGGACGCCACCGAGATCCGCGAACAGGTGCTGATCTTCCTGCTGGCCGGCCACGAGACCACCGCGACCTCGCTGGCCTTCACCCTGCACCTCCTCGCCCGCCACCCCGAGGAACAGGCCCGGGTCCGGGCGGAGATCGACCGGGTGCTGGCGGACCGGGTGCCCACCGCCGCCGACCTGGACCGGCTGCCGTACCTGACGCAGGCGCTCAAGGAATCCATGCGGCTCTACCCGGCGGCACCGGTCGTCAGCCGGCGGGCCGTGGAGGCCACCGAGATCTGCGGGTTCCGCATACCGGCCGGTGCGGACGTGGTGGTCGCGCCGTGGGTGACGCACCGCGACCCGGCGCTGTGGCCGGACCCGGAACGCTTCGATCCGGGCCGGTTCGCACCCGAGCGGGAGGCGGACCGGCACCGGTACGCCTGGTTCCCCTTCGGCGGCGGTCCGCGCGCCTGCATCGGGCAGCACTTCTCCATGCTGGAGTCGGTGCTCGCGCTGGCGACCCTCCTGCGCGGGTACGAACTGCACGCCGTGGACGAGGAGGTGCCGGTCGCCGCGGGCATCACCCTCCAGCCGACCGGCCCCGCCCGGGTGCGGCTGCGCCCGCGCGACGGGGCGGGGGAGTAGGGCCGGGTTTCCGGGGACGCCGGCGCGACACACCGCTCCCGGCAAACGCAACGAAAAATGCGTTTGCCTTTTCGCGGCGTCCCCCGTACCGTCTTCCTCGGCCCCATTGCCGCCGATTGGAGAAGGCCGTTGCTCGTCTGAGGTCTTGAGACACCGCGCGCACGCGTACGCCCTGACGTACCGCGTGGCGCCGTCCGTGACCTCGGCGTGCCCGACCGGCGTACCCCGGCGCACCCGGCCCTTCGGCGTCCCCCCGCGGTGTCTCCCGCGCAGCTTCCGCACACCTTCCGCGCACCCAGGAGACCCGTATGTCCCAGACCCCCGCATCCCGCGCCGCCTCCGCCGCGTCCCTCGTCTGCTCCGGCCTCGGCTTCGGCTGGCCCGACGGCAGCCCCGTCTTCGAGGACTTCCAGCTCACCGTGGGCCCCGGCCGCACCGGCCTGATCGGCCTCAACGGCTGTGGAAAATCAACCCTGTTGAAGCTCCTCGCGGGCGAGCTGACCCCGTCCGCGGGCAGCGTGCGGACCACCGGCGAGATCGGCTACCTCCCGCAGCACGCCCCCCTCGACACCGCGCTCCGCGTCGACCAGGCACTCGGCATCGCCGCGACCCGCGCCGCCCTGCACGCCATCGAGAACGGCGACCCGAGCGAGGAGCACTTCACCGCCATCGGCGACGACTGGGACGTCGAGGAGCGGGCCCGCGCCACCCTCGACCAGCTCGGACTGACCGGCATCGACCTCGACCGCACCATCGGCGAGATCTCCGGCGGGGAATCCGTCCTGCTCCGGCTGGCCGCCCTGCTGCTGCGCCGGCCGGACGTCCTGCTGCTCGACGAGCCCACCAACAACCTCGACCGGGCCGCCCGCGAGCGCCTGTATACCGCGGTCAACGGCTGGTCCGGCGTGCTCGTCGTGGTCAGCCACGACCGGGAACTCCTCGGCCTGGTCGACCGGATCGCCGACCTCCGCGGCGGCGAGATCCACTGGTACGGCGGCAACTTCGACGACTACGAACGCGCCCTGGCCGCCGAACAGGAGGCGGCCGAACGGATGGTGCGGGTCGCCGAGGCCGACGTCCAGCGCCAGAAACGCGAACTGTCCGACGCCCACCTCAAGTTGGCCCGCCGGGTCCGCTACGGCAACAAGATGAGCGCCAACAAGCGCGAACCCAAGATCGTCATGAACGAACGGAAGAGGGAGGCCCAGGTCTCCGCCGGCAAACACCGCATCCTGCACACCGAACGCCTCAAGGAAGCCAGGGACCGCCTCGACGAGGCCGTCGAAGCGGTCCGGGACGACGACGAGATCCGCATCGACCTGCCGCACACCGCCGTCCCGCCGGGCCGCGGCGTGCTCACCCTGCGCGACCTGCGCACCCGCTACGGCGCCCGCGCCGACCTGGACGTGCACGGCCCCGAGCGGATCGCCCTCACCGGCCGCAACGGCTCCGGCAAGACCACCCTCCTGCGCACCCTCGCCGGGGAGATCCCACCGGAGTCCGGCACCGCACAGACCCACGTCCCGCACCGCTTCCTCCCCCAGCGACTGGAGGTCCTCGACCACGACCTGACCATCGTCGAGAACGTCGCCCGCTTCGCCCCGGACGCCACCAACAACCGCATCCGGGCCCGGCTCGCGCGCTTCCTCTTCAAGGGCGCCCGGGCCGACCAGCGGGCCGGCACGCTCTCCGGCGGTGAACGCTTCCGCGCCTCGCTCGCCGCGCTGATGCTGGCCGAGCCCGCCCCGCAGCTGCTGCTGCTCGACGAGCCGACCAACAACCTCGACATGGCCTCGGTCCGCCGGCTGGTCACCGCCCTGGAGTCCTACGAGGGCGCGCTGGTGGTCGTCAGCCACGACCTGACGTTCCTCCGGGAACTGGGCATCACCCGCTGGCTCGCCCTGGAGGACGGTGAACTCACCGATATCGCCCCGCTGTAGGACCGCGGCGCACGGCGGCGGGCCCGCTCGGTAAATGCGTTGCCGCCGCCCTTCCCGTGGCCCATGATCCTCCTCATGACCTACAGGAAGGGCGGCCACCGCCCCACCCGATGACCACGCGGACGCCGGGCCAGGACCCGGCCTCCGCCCCGTCGACCGCCTCCGGCCCGTCGAACGGTGCCACTCCGTCGACCGCCCCCGGTCCCGACCGCCCGTCGGAGCTCACCGCGGCGGTCCTCGACGGATCCGTCCTCTCCCCGGGCACCCCGGCCAGAACCGCCGTCTTCGAGGCGGTCGGCGCCGACCCCGACGGCCCGGTCACCCGCGAACTGCTGGCGCTCGCACGGCATGTGAGCCCCGCCGTACGCCGTACCGCGCTCACCCTGCTCGGCGAGCTCACGCACGGCCGGACGCCCTGGCCGGCCCCGGTCGAGGCGGCCGGGGCCCGGCTCCACGACCCGGACCCGGACGTCCGCCGGGCCGCCGCCAGGCTCCTCGTACGCACCGGCGCCGCCGACCGCGCCCGTACCGCCCTCGGCGAACTCACCGACCCCGTCACCCGGATCGCCCTGGCCGACGCGCTGCTCGGCACCCCGGGCACCTCCTGCCCGCCCGGCCCGCTCCGCACCGACCCGCTCCCCGAGATCCGGCTGCTCGGCTGCCTGGAGGAGCTGGCCACCGCACCGCGCGAACAGTGGCCGGAACTGGACGCCCAGACCCTGGCGGAGGTCACCGCGCTCACCGCCCACGACGCCGACCGCGGCTACTCCATCGGCTCCCGCTGGGGCCGCGCCCTGTACCGCCAGGAACGCGAAGCGGACTGCTACGCCACCGCCCCCCGGCTGCTGGCCGGCGATGCGGGCGCATACGGGCGACGGGTCGGGGTGCAGCTGGCCCACCGGGCCTTCCAGGAGTGGCGGGCCGCCCCCGACACCCTCGCCCCGCACCTCGTCCGGCTGCTGCCCACCGCACCGCCCGACCTCCGCACCCTCGTCGTGCACGCCCTGTGCGCCTCCCGCACGGCCACCCGCCGGTCCGCCGACGCCCTGGCCGCCCTGCTCCCGGACCCCACCACGGCCCCGGCCGCGGACCCCGCCGGCCCGGGCGCCGGCCCCTTCGACGCCGTCGCCTGGGAGGTCACCTACGCCCTCGCCACGACCGGCGACCCGCGCGCCGCCCCGTACGTCCACGCCCTGCTGACCGCCGGCGCCCGCCCGCCCGGCATGCTCGCCGCGCTCCGCGGCCTGCTCCGTGCCGGAGCCGCCGACACCGGCCAACTGGCCGCCTACGCACGCACGTTGCTCCGATCCGACACCGGAGACGCCCGCTCCCTCGCCCTCGGCGTCCTCGACGCCCTCGATCCGGCGGCCGCCGCCCCCTGCGTCCCCGACCTCCTCACGGCGCTGCGCAACGCGTGCGAGACGGCCGAGGCCCGCGGCGCCGCACTGGCCACCTGGCCCGAGCTCTCACTCATCGGCACGCTCGGCCGGATCGGCCCGCCCGCGGCCGCCGCGGTGCCGCTGCTCACCACCCTCACCCGCGACTCCCGACGGCGCCCCGGCCACGGCGCACTGGCCCTGGCCCGGATCACCGGCGACCGGGCGCCCCTGGAGACCTATCTGCGCACCCATCCACCGGAGGGCCGCCGCCCCACCGCGGACCACTCCGCCCTCTTCCAATGGCTGCTCGACCACGGCGGCCTCGACCCCGAGCAGTCCGCGCGGCTGCGCGGCGCCGTCCTCGGGCGCGGCGGTGCCATGCAGGTCCGCGGCTCCCTCGTGCTGTGGCGGAACGAGGGCCCGCCGGTGGCCGCGGAACTCCTCGCCGTACTCCCGGACTACCTCGACGACGACCTCTTCGGGCCCGTCGCGATGACCACCCTGGCCGCCATGGGACCGCACGCCCGTCCCGCGCTCCCGCACCTGCGCGCGCTGATCGACCGGCGCACCCGGCTCCCGCTCCACGCCGGTTCCGAGGACGCCGACCTGCGCGCCGACGAACAGCTCCTGGAAGCCGCCGAGCGCACGGCGGCGGCCCTCACCGGAGGAGACGGGCGTTAGCCCGCCCCCGGGGACGAGGCGGACCGCACGAACAACGCCAGGCTCTCCCCGCACTGCGAATGCAGCGGTGCGGGGAGGGCGTCCGGCGGGCACCACCTCAGCGCGTCGAACTTGTGCGGTTCGCCGATCGTCACCTCGTCCGGTGCCACCCGCACCGCGAAGACCACCGCGACCCAGTGCGAGTCCACCGGATCGCCGCGCAGCACATTGCGCACACCGAGCCGCTCGATGCCCAGCGGCCGGGTGCCGTACTCCTCGTACACCTCGCGCGCCACCGCGGCCTCGAAGGTCTCGCCGAACTCCAGCGCCCCGGCGCCGCAGTCCCACGTCCCCGGTTCGTCCCGGGCCCCGGCGCTCCGCCGCGCCAGCAGCACCCGCCCCGCCCCGTCATGGCACACGAACACGCACGACACCCCCGGCCGCCGCACCGCACCGGTTCCTTCTCCCACGTCGTCCCTCCTCACGTCCCGTCGGTGCCCGCCCTCAGAAGTGCCGCAGCAGTTCGTGGAACGCCGACAGCCGCAGCACCTTCTTGTCGTCCGGGTCGAGCTCGTCGTGCTCCAGCACCCAGGTGTGCTGGTGCGGGATGAACACCGCGTTCAGCCCGGCCGAACGCGCCGGCAGGATGTCCGACTTGGGGGAGTTGCCGATCATCCAGGTCTCGTCCGGCACCAGGTCGTAGGCGCGCTTCAGCCGCTCGTACGTGGTGACGTCCTTCTCCGGCACGATGTGCACCCCGCGGAAGTGCCGGGTCAGCCCTGAGGCCGTCACCTTCCGCTCCTGCTCCTCGGCGTCGCCCTTGGTCAGCAGCAGCAACTCGTGCCGCCGCGCCAGCTCCGCCAGCGTCTCGGCCACCCCGGGCATCAGCTCCACCCGGTCCCCGGCGAAGGCGGCCGCCCACCCGGCGATCCGCGCCGTCTCCTCGGCCGTCGCGGCCCGCCCGCGCAGCCGCGCCACGCACTCGCCCAGGCTGTGCAGGAAGACCTTGCTGCCGTACCCCAGCGTCGGCGCGTTCGCGGCCTCGATCCCGTCGAGCACCGTCCGCACCGCCGCCCGGTCGAGCCCCGGCCGCACCATCCACTCCAGGAACTCGTCGATGACCCGCTCGAAGATCACGTTGTTCTCCCACAACGTGTCGTCCGCGTCAAAGATCAGCATCCGGCCAGCCCTTCGCCCCAGTTCACCAACCCCCGCACCCTACGGACGCCGGGCCCCGCCCGCACCGTAAATTCCGCCGGCGGACGTCAGCCGGCCGCAGCCCCCGGCCACGCCGCCAGCCGCAGCCCGCTCTCGAACCGGCGCTCCCGCCCGTCCACCGGGTCCCGGAATTCCAGCGCCCTCGCCAGAAGCTGCAACGGCGCCCCGAAGTCCTCGGCGGCCGCACCACCGGCCTCCGCCGCACCACCGGCCTCCTCCGCACCCGCCGCGTCACCCCCGCCCGGATACAGCGGATCATGGAGGATCGGCAGCCCCAGGCCGTTCATGTGCACCCGCAGCTGATGCGTCCGCCCGGTCGCCGGCAGCAGCCGGTAGCGCCCGAGCCCGCCCCGCCGCTCGACCAGCTCGATCCGGCTCTCCGCGTTCACCGCCCCGGGCACCTCCCGCGCCGCCGGCACCCCGCGCTCCTTGACGATCCGGCTGCGCACGGTCACCGGCAGCGCCACGCCCTCGTCGTACCGCGCCACCGCCTCGTACTCCTTGCGCACCCGGCGCCCGCCGAACAGCCCCTGGTACGCACCCCGGTCCTCGGGCCGTACGACGCACAGCACCAGCCCCGCGGTCAGCCGGTCCAGCCGGTGCGCGGGCTGCAGCGCCGGCAGTCCGAGCTCGCGCCGCAGCCGGGCCAGCGCGGTCTCGGTGATGTGCTGCCCGCGCGGTGTGGTGGCCAGGAAGTGCGGTTTGTCGGCGATCACGATCCGTTCGTCCCGGTGCACGATCCGCACCTCGAACGGCACCCGCGCCTCCGGCGCGAAGTCCCGGTGGAACCACACGTACCGCCCCGCCCGGTACGGCTCGCCGCCGCTCAGCGCCCCCTCGACGCCCACGAACCGGCCCGTGCGCAGCATCTGTGCCACCCGCCCGGCCCCGATCGCCCCGCCGAACCGCGCCACGAGATGCTCCCCGACCGTGCCCCACGCCCCGTCCGGATCGGCCGGCAGCCGTATCCGCACCGGATCGATCCCGTCACGCTGCGGCAACGGGGCGGGCGGCACGGGGGAGCGGCGTCTCACGGGATCTCCGGGCGGGCGTAAACGTCGAAGCGATGAACATCGAAGCGATGAACATCGAAGGTATGACGTCGAAGCGATGAACGTCGGAAAACACCGAGGCCCGCTCGGCCGGTGCCAAGCGGGCTTCGATAGTGATGTGTGTCCGAGGGGGGACTTGAACCCCCACGCCCGATAAAGGGCACTAGCACCTCAAGCTAGCGCGTCTGCCATTCCGCCACCCGGACCAGGTGTCTGCCGGTGCGGCCTGCGCCGTTCCGACGTGGAAAACAATAGCAAACGTTCGGGGGTGGTCGATCACCCGTACATGTGACCGGGCGCGGGCCTGTGACCAGCGGATGTCGGGAGTATTGCGGCCTTGGGCACAGCGCGGCCGGGGTGGAGGATGGCGGTGGACCCCCGCCGCGGACCGGGCGCCTCGGGGCGCGCGACGCGGCCGTGAACCAAGAGGAGGCAGCGTGAGCGAGTCACAGCCGGCCCGTACGGTGACCGGCGAGGACGAGGTCGTCGACCTGTGCCGGGACCTGATCAGGATCGACACCAGCAACTACGGCGACCACTCGGGCCCGGGTGAGCGGGCCGCCGCCGAGTACGTCGCGGAGAAGCTCGCCGAGGTCGGCCTGGAGCCGCGGATCTTCGAGTCGCACAAGGGGCGCGCGTCGACCGTCGCCCGTATCGAGGGCGAGGACCGCTCCCGGCCCGCGCTGCTCATCCACGGGCACACCGACGTCGTGCCGGCCAACGCCGCCGACTGGACCCACGACCCGTTCTCCGGGGAGATCGCGGACGGGTGTGTCTGGGGGCGCGGCGCGGTCGACATGAAGGACATGGACGCGATGACGCTGGCCGTCGTCCGGGACCGGCTGCGCACCGGCCGCAAGCCGCCGCGGGACATCGTGCTGGCGTTCCTCGCGGACGAGGAGGCCGGCGGCACCTACGGCGCGCGGTACCTCGTCGACCACCACCCGGAGCTCTTCGAGGGGGTGACCGAGGCGATCAGCGAGGTCGGCGGCTTCTCCTTCACGGTCAACGAGCAGCTGCGGCTGTACCTGATCGAGACGGCCCAGAAGGGCATGCACTGGATGAAGCTGACCGTGGACGGCTCGGCCGGCCACGGCTCGATGATCCACAAGGACAACGCGATCACCGAACTGTCCGAGGCGGTCGGGCGGTTGGGGCGGTACGAGTTCCCGGTGCGGGTGACCAAGACGCTGCGGGTCTTCCTGGACGAGCTCGGCGACGCGCTGGGCACCGAGCTCGACCCGGAGGACATGGACGGCACGCTGGCGAAGCTCGGCGGCATCGCCAAGCTGATCGGCGCCTCGCTCCGGAACACCGCCAACCCCACGCAGCTGGGCGCCGGGTACAAGGTCAACGTGATCCCGGGCCAGGCCACCGCGCACGTCGACGGGCGCTTCCTGCCCGGCTACGAGGAGGAGTTCCTGGCCGACCTGGACCGGATCCTCGGCCCGCGGGTCAGGCGCGAGGACGTGCACGCGGACAAGGCGCTGGAGACCACGTTCGACGGGGCGCTGGTCGAGGCGATGCAGTCGGCGCTGCAGGCCGAGGACCCGATCGCGCGCGCGGTGCCGTACATGCTGTCCGCCGGTACGGACGCCAAGTCGTTCGACGATCTGGGAATCCGGGGATTCGGCTTCGCGCCGCTGAAGCTGCCGCCGGAGCTGGACTTCGCCGGAATGTTCCACGGCGTGGACGAGCGGGTTCCGGTGGACGGACTGAAGTTCGGGGTGCGGGTGCTCGACCGGTTCATCGAACAGAGCTGAAACCCGCGGGAAGAGGGGCCGCCGAAGCCGAAATCGGCGCGGATTTCCTGCCGTTCGCGTCGGTGTCGCCGGAAAGAGTGAACACTTTGATGTGTTCGTAGCTTCAACGTCCTTTTCCTCGTTGCAGGGTGTGCGGTCCGCGGCTGGGGCCGCATTGCCCACGAGGAGGAACAATGCTGAAGAAGATCGTCGCTGCTGCGGCGGCCACCGGTGGTCTGGTGCTCGCCGGTGCCGGCCTGGCCGCCGCCGACGCGGGTGCCCAGGGCGCTGCCGTGCACTCTCCGGGCGTCGTGTCCGGCAACGTCGTCCAGGTGCCGGTGCACGTTCCGGTGAACGCCTGCGGCAACACGATCTCCGTGGTCGGTGTGCTGAACCCGGCCTTCGGCAACTACTGCGTCAACAAGTGACTTTCTGGCGCCGTTTGACGTTGTACCTGCACCCGTAAGGGTCTGATCCGGTTCGGCTCCAGAATGCGTGGCACGCATTCCGGGGCCTCTGGGTATTTCGGTGGGCGAGCGGATGATCCCCCGGTCTCCCCGGGGGATCGTCGCGCGCACGCAATTCCTGTAAGGCACTAGGCAGGGGAACTATTTATGAGACAGGTCGCAAGAAAGGGCCTGATCACCATGGCGGCGGCGGGCGGCGTACTCGCCGCGGTCGCCGGCTACGCACACGCGGATGCGGGGGCCGCCGGTGGCGCGGTGAACTCGCCCGGCGTGGGATCCGGCAACAATGTCCAGGTACCGCTGCACGTCCCGGTGAACGCCTGTGGCAACACCGTCAACGTCGTCGGTCTGCTGAACCCCGCGTTCGGCAACCACTGCGCCAATGACGTCGGCGGCCGGCACCACGCGGGTGGCCACCACCAGGGTGGGCACCCGGGCGGGGGTGGCCACCACGGTGGCGCCGGCGCCGCGGGCGGCACCGCGAACTCGCCCGGTGTGGGCTCCGGCAACAATGTCCAGGCGCCGGTCGACGTCCCGGTCAACGCCTGCGGCAACAGCGTTTCCGTGGTCGGTCTGCTGAACCCGGTCTTCGGCAACGACTGCGCCAACGAGGCGCCGGCGCCGGGCCGTCCGCACCAGCCGGGCCAGCCCCACCACCCCGGCAACCCGCAGCACCCGGGGCATCCGCACCACCCCGGGAAGCCGCACCACCCGGGGAAGCCGCACCACCCGGGTACCGGTGACCACCCGCACCACCCGCACCACCCGCACCACCCGGGCAAGCCGCACCAGCCGGAGCAGCAGCACCCGGGCAAGCCGCACCACCCGGGGAAGCCCCAGCACCCGGGGAAGCCGCACCAGCCGGCGACCCCGCAGCAGGGCGGCGGGCACACCCCGGCGGCGCAGTCGCAGACCGCGCCGCACAGCCAGGTGGTGCCGGCTCCCCGGCAGCAGCTCGCGGAGACCGGCGCCGGCGCTGCCGGTTACGCGGTTCCGGCCGCGGCCGGGATGCTGCTCGGAGGTGCGGTGCTGTACCGCAAGGCGCGTGCCGTCCGCCGGTGAACGGCGGCGCACACGCGGCGATCATGCGGTGATCAGCGTTCCGTGACGAGCGGTGGCTGAGCGCGCACGAGCGCACCATTGAGCGGGCCCTGCCGAGGCGGGGCCCGCTCTGCTGTTCACGCGCCGGTGGTGGTCACCACGTGGCGCGGAGCTGTCGGATGATCCGGCGGCGCAGCCGCACCTTGCGGCTGCCGTCCGGGTTCAGACGCAGACGGTCCAACTCCCAGTGTCCGTACTCGGCATGGTCGGTCAGCAGGCGTGTGGTGGCCTTCCGGGAAACGCCCCGTGGCACGTACACATCGCAGAATTCGTATTCCGGCATCGCATCTATTGTGCGGGACCGGCCCCGGTACGGATAGCGTCTGCACTATGTCTGATGCTGCGCAGCCTTCCGCTGCCGAGGTACGTGCCGCCGCCGAGGCGGTCAAAGCCGCGCTGGACCGTCACCTCGACGCGGTCGAACGCCGCTCGGGGCAGGACGATCCGGCTGTCTACGCCGCGTTCGACGAGCTCGCCGCCGCGGCCGAGGTGTACGACGAGCTGCTCTACGACACCTACGACGAGGTCACCCCCTTCGAGATCCCCGGCAGCGACGCGCTGCCCGCCTACGCGGGCCCGGAGGATCCCAGCGCGCTCAGCGTGCTGATCCGGCGCGACTACACCGTTGCCGAACCGCAGCGGCTGCTGCACCAGGCGCAGCGCATCGCGGACCTCGATCCGGACGCCGCCGACGAGGCGGCGGGACCCTCCGTGGACGCCGCCGCGGTCGTCGGCAGCAGCGTCCACGCGGCGCTGGGAGTGCTCTTCGGGGAGTTCGAACCGGACGAGATCGCCTCCCGGCACAAGGAGTTCGGCCTGGAGGAGGGCGACTCCACGCTGTGGGTGGCGGCCGCCGACGAACCGGCCGAACCGGGGGAGTGGCTCTCCGCGCCGTTCGACCAGGCGGACCCGCAGCGGGTGGTGTGCCGCTTCGACGTCAGCGCCGTCTTCGACGAGGAACTGGGCGACGACGACCTGCTGGAGCCGCTCGACCGCGAGAGGTGAGGGCGCAGGCGGCCGCCCCGCTCCGGGCGGCCGCCCGCGCACCCTGCCTCATGCCGGGGCATCCTCCGCGGCCGGCACGCTCTGCTGCCCGAGCAGCGTCCGCAGCCGGGTGGTCCGCTCCTTGACGGGCAGCTCGGCGACCGCACGGGCCAGCGCCTGATCGGCGCCCTGCACCACCGACAGATGCCGCTCACCGCGGCCGAAGGCCGTGTAGACCCAGGCGCGGGTCAGCCCGCCCGTGGCGTCCCCGGGCACCACGACCACCGCGGCCGGCCAGCGCATCCCGGCCGCCTGATGGGCGGTGAGCGCCCAGCCGTGCCGGACCGCGCCGCCGACCCGCTCGCGCGGCACCACGACGGCGGTCCCCGCGCAGTCCAGATGCAGCCCCGCGGCGTCGGCGCCGGTGACCGTGCCGGGCAGCGTACGGCCGGGGGCCGGGGCGTAGGCCACGCGGTCGCCGGGGTCGAAGCCGCCGAACCGGCCGGGGCCGGGGTTGAGCCGCTCCTTGAGCGCGGCGTTCAGCGCCCGGGTGCCGGCCGCGCCGCCGTGTCCGACCGTGATGACCTGGGTGTCCTCCGGCGGGACGCCCAGCGCCCGGGGCACGGAGTCGGCGACCAGCTGGACGGCGCGGTGCACCGCCTCGCCGGCGTCCCGCACCGGGACGATCACCACCTCCTTGCCGGGCGCCTCGACCTGGCTCAGCTCACCGATGTCGATGCCGGACACCAGCTCGCCGATCGGGCCGAAGTCCGGGGTGCGGGACGCGACCTGGGGGCAGAAACGGGCCGCGAGGACGTCGGCGAAGAGGCGGCCGGGTCCGGCGGACCACAGGACGCCGGGATCGCCGCTGAGCACCAGCCGCGTCCCGTCGGTCAGCGACTCGACGAGCAGGGCCGCGGTCTCCAGATCCAGCTGCGGGGCGTCCAGCACCACCAGCAGATCCAGCGCGAGGGCGCCGTCCGCGTCCCGGCCGGGGCCCTCCTGCCCGGACAGCAGCCCGGCGACCGTCACCGCCGCCCCCGACCCCGCGGAACCGGCCTCCGGGCCCGCCTCGGGGGCGAGTGCGGCGAGGTCGGCGGCCAGCCGGCCGCGGCCGCTGTCGCTGTGGGTGGCGCCGAAGGCCCGCAGGCCCAGCGCACGGGCCGCGGCGATCAGCGCGGCGGGCTCGGCGCGGGCCGCCTCGGCGCCCGTGTGCGCCACCAGGCCGCTGTGCGCGGCGGCACGGATCAGCTCCGCGGCCGACGGCGACGGCGCGGCGGCGGCCGCCGCCTCCCAGTCGGCGGCGGAGGGACGGACCGGCGCCACCGGGATGTCACCGTCCTCCGGTGCGACGTCGTCCGCCCGCCCGTCGGCGTCCGCGGAGCCGGAGCCGGACTCGGCGTCCGCCGCACCGGATGCGGTGTCCGCGGCACCGGAGTCCGGGACCGGCTCGAAGGTGTTGAGCAGCCGGGCCAGGCCGTCGGCGACGCTCTCCTCGGCCATGGCCCAGCGGTCCAGGCCCAGCAGGATCCGGACCGGCCGCTCCTCCTCGTCCTCGTCCGCCGCGGGCCGGGCCCGGCCCGGTTCCTCGATCGCGTCCTGGAAGACCAGCACGGCGCCCTCGGCGATGGCGCTCTGCAGGGCCTCGTCGGGGTCGGGCACCTGGCGCTGCGCGAGCGCGTCGCGCAGCGCGCCGGCCTCCAGCGCGGAGTGCCCCGCGACCGCGGCCTGCTCCAGCAGCCAGCCGACCAGCGCCTGGCCGCGGCGCTCGTCGCCCGGGCCGGTTGCGCCGCCGAGCAGCGCCCGCGCGAAGCCGTCGGCCTGCTCGGGCCGCACGCCCGGCACCCCGAGCAGCTGCCAGGGATCCTCGCGCAGGACCTCCGCGGCCCGCTCCCCGAGCACTTCGGCGGTCCGCTCCGCGAGGGTCTCGGGGGCTCCGCCCGCCCGCAGGACCTGACGTACGCCGTCGAGGCCGGGTGCGGGGGCCGGGAGAGGGGCGGCCGGGGCGGCGGCCGGGCCGCCCACGGGCGGGGCGGGCGGTGCGGCCGGTGCGGGGGCGCGGTGCGCGGGGGCCGGCTCCGGGGGCGGGCCCGCCGGTCCGCCCCCGGGTGCGGGGCCGGCGGGCGCCGGGGCCGCCTTGGCGGGTGCGGCCGGCCTGGCGGGGCGCGGGGCGTCGGCGAAGAACGACGCGGCCGAGCGCTCGCCGCTCTCCACGGCCCGGACGGCCGCCGCCAGCGCCGCCGCGGTGGCCTTGCCGGCCGGGGGCGCCGCGGCCGGCGCCTGGCTCACCGTCGCGCCCGGGTCCGCCGCCGGCGCCCCCTCGGGCGTGGGGGCCTCCGCGGCCCCGGGTGCGGCCTCCTGCCCGGGCGGTGTGTCGCCGGCGGGGCGGTCGGTGCTCACAGCGTGCTCCAGTCGTGATCGGGGTAGTGGTGCACCGGAGCCGACACATCGTCCAGCGCCCGGCGGATCTCGTCAGGAAGACTAAGGGCCTCCACTGACAACGCCGCTCTGAGCTGCTGTGCCGTGCGGGCGCCCAGGACCGGCGCGGTCACCCCCGGACGGTCCCGGAGCCACGAGAGGGCGACCTGGAGCGGGGTGACGGCCAGTCCGTCGGCGGCGGTGGTGACGGCCTCGACGACCCGGCCCGCCGTCTCGTCGAGATACGGCGCGACGAACGCCGCCAGGTGCTCCGAGGCACCGCGCGAGTCGGCCGGGGTCGCATGGCGGTACTTCCCGGTCAGCACGCCCCGGCCCAGTGGTGAGGACGGCAGGACGCCCATCCCGAGGTCGAGCGCCGCGGGCAGCACCTCGCGCTCGATGCCGCGCTGCAGGAGGGAGTACTCCATCTGGGTGCTCGCCAGGCGGTTGCGCACCCCGGGCGCCGCGAGCTGCCAGGTGGCGGCCTTGGCCAGCTGCCAGCCGGAGAAGTTCGACAGGCCCACATAGCGCGCCCGGCCGCTGGTGACCGCGAGGTCGAGCGCCTGGAGGGTCTCCTCCAACGGCGTGTGCGGGTCGAAGGCGTGGAGCTGCCACAGGTCGACGTACTCGGTGCCCAGCCGTCCCAGGGAGGCGTCGAGGGCGGCGAGGAGATGGCGCCGGGAGCAGTCCACCCGGCGGTCGGCCTCCAGCACGCTGCCGGCCTTCGTCGCGATCACCAGGTCCTCGCGCGGAACCAGCCCCTCCATCAGCCGGCCGAGGAGGTACTCGGCACCGCCGTCGGCATAGATGTCGGCGGTGTCGACGAGCGTGCCGCCGGCCTCCCAGAACGTCTTGAGCTGGTCGGCGGCTTCCTGCTCGCCCGTGTCGCGGGCCCAGTTCAGGGTGCCGAGCCCGAGCCGGGACACGCGAAGGCCCGTTCGGCCGAGGTGCCTTTGCTCCATGGGCCCTGAGAGTACGCGCCGGGCGCCGGGAACAGGGGACCTGTGGACAACCCGTCGGTGACGCCCGGCGGGGGTGCGCGCTACAGTCCCCGGAGCAGCGACGTTACTGATCGGTAAGGGGAGCGGCATGAGGCTTGGCATCAACCTCGGCTACTGGGGCGCCGGGATGGACTCCGACAATCTCGTGGTGGCGCAGGAGGCCGACCGCCTCGGCTACTCCGTCTGCTGGGCCGCCGAGGCGTACGGATCCGACGCCGCCACCGTGCTCTCCTGGGTCGCCGCCCAGACCGAGCGCATCGACATCGGCTCCGCCATCTTCCAGATCCCGGCGCGGACGCCCGCCATGACCGCGATGACGGCCGCCACCCTGGACTCGCTCTCCGGCGGCCGGTTCCGCCTCGGTCTCGGCGTCTCGGGCCCGCAGGTCTCCGAGGGCTGGTACGGCGTCAAGTTCGACAAGCCGCTGGCCCGCACCCGCGAGTACGTCGAGATCGTCCGCAGGGCGATGAGCCGCGAGCGGCTGTCCTACGAGGGCGAGCACTGGACGCTGCCGCTGCCCGGCGGCCCGGGCAAGCCGCTGAAGCTCACCGTCCACCCGCAGCGCCCGCACATCCCGCTCTACATCGCCGCGATCGGCCCCAAGAACCTGACGCAGACCGGCGAGATCGCCGACGGCGCCCTGCTGATCTTCCCCGCCGCCGAGAACCTGGAGGAGACCGCGGTCGCCCACCTCCGGGCCGGCCGGGAGAAGGCCGGCAAGACCCTGGACGGCTTCGACATCTGTCCGACGCTGCCGCTGGCCGTCGGCGCCGACAAGGACGTCAGCGCGCTGGCCGACATGTTCCGCCCGTACACGGCGCTCTACGTCGGCGGCATGGGCAGCCGCAAGCAGAACTTCTACAACCAGGCGGCCCGGCGGATGGGCTACGAGAAGGAAGCCGCCGAGATCCAGGACAAGTACCTGTCCGGCGACAAGGAGGGCGCCGCCGCGGCGGTCCCGGAGAAGCTGATCGACCAGACCACGCTGCTCGGCTCGGTCGAGCGGATCGCCGACCGGATGCGGGCCTACGCGGAGGCCGGGGTGACCACGCTGACGCTGTCCCCGGCGGGCTTCGGACTGGAGGACCGGCTGGCCTCGCTGCGGGCCGGAACGGAGGCCCTGGAGCGCGCCGGGCTGGCATGAGCGCCGCCGGGCGAACGGACCGGCGGCGCTCAGCGAGAGGCGCCCGGTGAAACGCCCGGTAGCGACCGGCGAAGGGCCCGGCGCCGGGGCAGCCGGACCTCGGGCCTATCCGGGAGCCTGCGGCCGTGGTGGGGGCTCGGGGGATCTTCCCCGCCACGGCCGTCGCGCTGCACAACGCCGGTACGGGCGGCCGGGTTACGCCCCGCCACCCGGCCGCGCCTCGTCCGAACGGGCGAACGGGCGCCCCGCCCGGTTGCCGCGTCCGGAACGCCCGCTTTGACTGTTCGCGGGTGTGTCCGTTCGGAGGTGACGCAGATGCTCTCGGCCCGGAGCCTGTTCCAGGAGATCGTCGACGACGACGAGGCCTACCGTCTGTTCTGCTCCATAGCGGCGAGCGGTGAGGCCCAGGGCGGCTGGGAGAACGGCCGGATCGCCGCACTGCTGCCCGAGTCGCTGCGCGATCTGGCACCCAAGGTCGCCCGGCACGGCGCCGACGAGGACAAGCACGGCCGGATCTTCCGGGCCCTGCTGCGCAAGCGCGGGCTGACCCCCACCGACGTCCCCGCGGCCACCGACTACACCATGCTCCTGGAACGGCGGGGCATCGGCCTGGCGCACGACAAGCTGCGCCGTGACGAGCCGCTCGGCGAGCTCGACATCATCACCTACCTCGCCCACAGCCGGGTCACCGAACAGCGCGCCGCCGACCAGATGGCCACGCTCGCCAGGCATTTCGGCGACCACCCCGAGGTGGGCAAGGCGATCCGGATGATCTCGAACGACGAGAGCAACCACCTCGCCTACTGCCACGAGGAACTGCTCCGCCTCGCCCGGGCCGGACACGGGCGGACCATCCAGCGGGCCCTCCACGAATGCGCGCACGCCGAGATCGCCGTCCACCGGGACGTCAGCCTGGCCGTGATGGACCGCATGGGCCGCATCCTGAAGTGGCCGAGGGGCAAGTCCGCGGCGCTCACCGCCGGCATCGCGGCGGTGTACGGCTACGAGCGGCTGGGGGGCTGGCGGCGGATGGTCAGCCTCACGATGCCCGAGCGGCGGAACGCGCTGGGCGGCCCGGCCACCTCCGCCCCGGAGTTCGCGTGAGCCGGAGTTCGCGTGAGGACGCCGCCGAGGGTGCTTCCGCGCCGGGCCCTCAGAGCCAGCCGCGGCGCTTGAAGAGCCGGTAGAGCGACACCTCGATGAGGACCATCACCACGAGCACCCCCGGGTAGCCCCACTGCCACCTCAGCTCCGGCATGTTCTCGAAGTTCATGCCGTAGACCCCGGCGATCAGGGTGGGGACGGCCGCCAGCGCCGCCCAGGCCGAGATCTTGCGCATGTCGTCGTTCTGCCGGACGCCCATCTGTGCCAGATGGGCGGCGAGAATGTCCGAAAGCAACCGGTCCAGGCTGTCCACCGACTCATTCGCGCGGGTGAGGTGGTCGTCGACGTCGCGGAAGAACGGCCGGGCGTGATCGTGCACGAACGGCACTCCCGGGTTCTGCAACCGGGCCATCGGCTCCGCCAGCGGGCCGGTCGCCCGTCGGAACTCCATCACCTCGCGCTTGAACGCGTAGATCTGCGCGGCGGTGTTCCGGGTGTCCCGGCCACGGACCGGAGCGAACACCTCCGCCTCCAACTCCTCCATGTCCAGGGCGAGTTCTGCGGCCACCTCGATGTAGTGGTCGACCACCGCGTCGCTGACCGCGTAGAGCACCGCGCCCGGCCCGTGCCGCAGGATCTCCGGATGCTCCTCCAGCCGGCGCCGCACCGCCGCCAGCGGGCTGGCCTCGCCGTGCCGGACGGTCACCACGAACGAGTCCCCCACGAAGACCATCAGCTCCGACGCGGTCACCGTGTCGGCCCGGGTGTCGTACGTGACCGGCTTCAGCACCAGGAACAGCGAGTCGTCGTAGACCTCCAGCTTGGGCCGCTGGTGCGCCTTGAGCGCGTCCTCGACGGCCAGCGGGTGCAGCGCGAACTCGCTGGTCACGCGGTCGAACTCCTCCCGCGTCGGCTCGTACATCCCCAGCCAGAGGAAGGAGTGCCCCTCCGCCCGCGCCGCCGTCAGGGCGCCGGAGAAGTCGGCCGCGCAGTCCCTGCGGCGGCCCTCCCGGTAGATGGCGCAGTCCACGATCACACCAGGCATTCTCGCGCGTCCCCGGGACCCCTGCCAGGAAGCGGTACCCGGAACGTAGGGTGGCGGGCATGCCCACGCTGATCCTGGTGCGGCACGGCCGCTCCACCGCCAACACCGCCGGAGTGCTCGCCGGGCGGGCGCCCGGCGTCGCCCTCGACGAGCACGGCGCGGCCCAGTCCGCCGCGCTCCCCGCGCGGCTGGCGCGGGTACCGCTCGCCGCCCTCGTCTCCAGCCCCCTGCAGCGCTGCCGGGAGACCATGGCGCCCCTGCTGGCGGCCCGGCCCGGGCTCACCCTGCACATCGAGGACCGGATCAGCGAGTGCGACTACGGCGACTGGTCGGGCCGCAAGCTGGCCGAGCTGACCGACGAGCCGCTGATGGAGGCCGTCCAGCAGCACCCGTCCTCGGTCGCCTTCCCCGGGGGCGAGTCGATGCGGGCCATGCAGGCCCGCGCGGTCGACGCGGTCCGCGACTGGAACGCCCGCGTCGAGCAGACCCTCGGCGCCGAGGCCACCTACGCCATGTGCTCGCACGGCGACATCATCAAGTCCCTGGTCGCCGACGCGCTCGGCATGCACCTCGACCTCTTCCAGCGGATCTCGGTCGAGCCCTGCTCCCTCACCGTGATCCGCTACACCCGGCTGCGCCCCTACCTCGTACGCCTCGGGGACACCGGCGACTTCGCCTCGCTGGTGCCCCGGGACGACGGCGGCAGCCCGGCGGCGGACCGGGACGCGGCCATCGGCGGTGGTGCGGGCGCAGGGTGATCAGTCGGCGCAGTAGGGTGGTGCGACGGCGCTGCCCGCCGCCCCTGCGGTCCGCAGGACCCGCAGCGACCGCAGTGACCCCGCAGTCGAGCAATCGGAGCAGGACGTTGTCCCGTCAGGTGTTCTTCTACGACGTACCGGATCGCTTCGTCGCCGGTACGGTCGGGCTGCCTGGCCGCCGTAGCTTCTACCTCCAGGCCACCGCGGCCGGCCGGACCACCAGCGTCGCCCTGGAGAAGACCCAGGTCGCGGCGCTCGCCGAGCGGATCGACGAGCTGCTGGACGAGGTCGTCCGGCGCAGCGGCGGCAACGCCCCGGTCCCTGCCGTCTCGCCCGCCGAGCTCACCGACACCGCCCCGCTGGAGATGCCCGTCGAGGAGGAGTTCCGGGTCGGCACGATGGCGCTGGCCTGGGACGGCGAGGACGAGCGGATGATCGTCGAGGCCCAGGCGCTGGTGGAACTGGAGGCGGACAGCGAGGAGGACCTCGCGGACGCCGAGGAACGGCTGCTCCAGGACGACGAGAACGGCCCGCCGATGCTGCGGGTGCGCCTGACCGGGACGATGGCCAGGGCGTTCGCCAAGCGGGCCCTGGAGGTCGTGAACGCCGGCCGCCCGCCGTGCCCGCTGTGCAGCCTGCCGCTCGACCCGGAGGGACACGTATGTCCGCGCCAGAACGGATACCGGCGGGGCGCCTGAGCGCCATGGAGCCCGCCGTCGAACCGGCCGGGCAGCTGCCCGGCCCCACCGGACCGCAGGACCCGCCGGTAGTGGCGGAGCCCGCCGGCGGGCTGACGGACTCCTTCCTCACCGAAGGCGAGCTGACCGTGCGCGGCCGCATCCGGGAGGCGTCCAACGCCGTGCTCTACTGCACGGTCACCCACGACGGCCGCACCGCCTCGTGCGTCTACAAGCCCGTCGCCGGGGAGCGCCCGCTGTGGGACTTCCCCGACGGCACGCTCGCCCAGCGCGAGGTCGCCGCGTACGAGATCTCCCGCGCCTGCGGCTGGGACCTGATCCCGCCGACCGTGCTGCGCGACGGCCCCTACGGCACCGGCATGGTCCAGGAGTGGATCGACCCGCCGGAGAGCAGCGACGAGGTGCCCGAACTGCTGGCGCTGGTGGAGGACGCCGAGCCCGGGCCCGGCTGGAAGGCGGTCGGCTTCGCCGAGCTCGGGGAGGGCCGCACCGCGCTGCTGGTGCACGCCGACCACCCGCGGCTGCGGCGGCTCGCGGTCCTCGACGCGGTGATCAACAACGGTGACCGCAAGGGCGGCCATCTGCTGCCCGGCGCCGACGGCGAGTTCTTCGCCATCGACCACGGCGTGACCTTCCACACCGAGGACAAGCTGCGCACGCTGCTGTGGGGCTGGGCGGGCGAGCCGCTGACCGAGGAGGCGCAGGAGGTGCTGCGGGGGCTCGGGGACGCCCTGGCGGACTCCGCGCCGCTCGCCGCCCGACTGGCCGAACTGCTCACGGCCGCCGAGATCGACGCGCTGCGGGCGCGGGTGGCCGGGCTGCTGGAGGGCGGCCGGCACCCCGAGCCGAGCGGGGAGTGGCCCGCCATCCCCTGGCCGCCGGTCTGAGCCCGCCCGGGACCCCTTCCGGACCGCTGAGGCGCGTATGCACGTCCGGCCGCGAACCGCAAGACCGCCTTTCCGGCCAAGACCCCTGGTCCGGTTCGTATGCGGAACATGCATCCGGTTACGCTCATGGCATGCATGCATGGCCCGCTTCTGAGGTCCCCGCCCTGCCCGGTCAGGGCCGCGACCTGAGGATCCACGACACCGCGACCGGCGGACGGGTGACCCTCGCCCCCGGTCCCGTCGCCCGTATCTATGTCTGCGGCATCACGCCGTACGACGCCACCCACATGGGGCACGCGGCGACCTACAACGCGTTCGACCTGGTTCAGCGCGTGTGGCTCGACACGAAGCGCCAGGTGCACTACGTGCAGAACGTCACCGACGTCGACGATCCGCTGCTGGAGCGGGCGCAGAAGACCGGCGACGACTGGACCGCGCTCGCCGAGCGCGAGACCGCCCTGTTCCGCGAGGACATGACGGCGCTGCGGATGCTGCCGCCGCAGCACTACATAGGCGCCGTCGAGTCGATACCCGGCATCGTCCCGCTGGTGGAGCGGCTGCGCGACGCCGGCGCCGCCTACGAGCTGGACGGCGACATCTACTTCTCCGTCGCCTCCGACCCGCACTTCGGCGAGGTCTCCGGACTCGACGCCGAGGCGATGCGGCTGCTGTCCGCCGAGCGCGGCGGCGACCCCGAGCGCGAGGGCAAGAAGAACCCGCTCGACCCGATGCTGTGGATGGCCGCCCGCGACGGCGAGCCGAGTTGGGACGGCGGCTCGCTGGGCCCCGGCCGGCCCGGCTGGCACATCGAGTGCGTCGCGATCGCCCTGGACCACCTCGGCATGGGCTTCGACGTCCAGGGCGGCGGCTCCGACCTCGCCTTCCCGCACCACGAGATGGGCGCCTCGCACGCCCAGGCGCTCACCGGCGAGCACCCGTTCGCCAAGGCGTACGTGCACGCCGGGATGGTGGCGCTGAACGGCGAGAAGATGTCCAAGTCCAAGGGCAACCTCGTCTTCGTCTCGAAGGTGCGGCGCGACGGCACCGACCCGGCGGCGATCCGCCTGGCGCTGCTCGCGCACCACTACCGCGCCGACTGGGAGTGGACCGACGCGGTGCTCGACGAGGCCGTCGAGCGGCTGGCGCGCTGGCGCGCCGCGGTCTCCCGCCCCGACGGCCCGCCCGCCGAGGCCCTCCTGGAGGAGATCCGCACCGCGCTCGCCGACGACCTGGACTCCCCGGCCGCGCTGGCGGCCGTGGACCGCTGGGCCGCCGCGCAGCAGGCCGACGGCGGCACCGACGAGGGCGCCCCCGGCCTCGTCTCCCGCGCCGTCGACGCGCTCCTGGGCGTGGCCCTCTGACGGCCCTCGCCTGACCCCCGTCCCGCGAGGGGCGCCCGTACCGGCCGGTGCGGGCGCCCCTTTTCCGCGCCCGCCCCGCGCCCGCGCCCGGGCCGGGCGACCGGAAATCCAGGAATCCGGCGCAAGAATCCATGGTGGGCCGCCCCGCCGGCGGGCTAGAGCTTTCCGGCATGAGGAAACCAACAGGACTGCGGGCGGCGGTCGTTGCCGCGCTGCTCGGGCTCGTGGTGGCGGTCGCCGGCCCGGCCGGCAGCGCACCGGCCGCCGGCCCCGCGCCCGCCCACACCGTCGGGGACGTCACCGGCTTCGAGGCCGACGGGCCCGTCTACCACCTGCACGCGGGCCGGGCCGAGGCCCGCGTCAGCTTCGTGACGGACCGTACCTTCCGCCTCGAACTCGCCCCGGACGGCACCTTCTCCGACCCCACCGGCAAGGACATCGTGCTCCCCCAGGGCACCCCGCCGGCCACCCACTGGCGCGACGCCGGCGACGCCTACGAACTCAGCACGGCCGAGGTCACGTTGACGGCGTACAAGGCACCGCTGCGCTTCGAGCTGCGCCGGGCCGACGGCTCGCTGGTCTGGTCCGAGACCAAGGGCCTGAGCTGGGACGACAAGACCACCACGCAGACCCTCGCGCGCGGCGCCACCGAGCAGTTCTACGGCGCCGGCATGCAGAACGGCCGCGGCAACACCTCCCACCGCGGCCACACCGTCGAGGTGGGCGTCGACTACAACTGGGACGACGGCGGCCACCCCAACTCCGTCCCCTTCTACCTCTCCACCGCCGGATACGGCGTCTTCCGCAACACCTACGCCCCCAACACCTACGCCTTCGGCGATCCGGTGACGACCACCGCGAAGGAACAGCGCTTCGACGCCTATTACTTCGCCGGGCCGCGCACGAAGGACGTCATCGGCCAGTACACCGCACTGACCGGAAAGCCCTTCCTGCCGCCCGTGTACGGCCTGGAGATCGGCGATTCGGACTGCTATCTGCACAATGCGAACCGCGGGGAACGGCACACCCTGGATTCCCTGAAGGTCGCCGACGGATATGTGCAGCACGACATGCCCAACGGCTGGATGCTGGTGAACGACGGCTACGGCTGCGGATACGAAGACCTCGGCCGGACCTCCCAGGGGCTCGGCGACCGCAAGATGAAACTCGGGCTGTGGACCGAGGACGGCATCGCCAAACTCGCCGAGCAGGTCAAGGCCGGCCAGCGGATCGCCAAACTCGACGTGGCCTGGGTCGGCGACGGCTACAAATTCGCCCTGGACGGCTGCAAGGACGCCTACCAGGGGATCGAGGACAACAGCGACGCACGGGGATTCACCTGGGCCCCGGAAAGCTGGGCGGGCGCGCAGCGGTGCGGCGTCCAGTGGTCCGGCGACCAGAGCGGAAGCTGGGAATACATCCGCTGGCAGATACCGACCTACGCCGGCGCGACGATGTCCGGGCTCGCCTACACGACCGGTGACGTGGACGGCATCTTCGGCGGCAGTCCCAAGACGTACGTCCGCGATCTGCAGTGGAAGGCCTTCCTCCCGGCGGTCATGACGATGGACGGCTGGGCCGCCAGCGACAAACAGCCCTACCGCTACGGCGATCCGTACACGGCCGTCAACCGGAAATACCTGAAGCTGAAGGAATCGCTGCTGCCGTACATGTACTCCTACGCGGCCGAGGCGACCCGGACCGGGGTCGGGCCGGTGCGTCCGCTGTCGCTGGAATACCCCGACGACCCGAAGGCCGCCACGGACGCCGCGAAGTACGAATTCCTCTCCGGCCAGGACTTCCTGGTCGCCCCCGTCTACCAGGACACCGACACCCGCGACGGCATCTACCTGCCCAAGGGCACCTGGATCGACTACTGGTCCGGACGCACCTACCGGGGACCGGTGACCCTCGACGGCTACAGCGCGCCGCTGGACACCCTGCCGCTGTTCGTCAAGGCCGGCGCCGCCGTGCCGATGTGGCCCGGCATCAGGTCCTACCAGGACCGGACCGCCGGTTCACCGCTCGCCTGGGACGTCTACCCGCAGGGCCGCTCGTCGTTCACGCTCTACGAGGACGACGGGGTGACCCGCGCCCACCGGACGGGCGCCGGCGCCACCCAGCGGGTCGACGTCACGGCACCCCGCTCCGGCGCCGGTGACGTACATCTCGACGTCGGGGCCTCGAAGGGCTCCTTCCACGGCAAGCAGACCAGCCGGCCGTACGAGTTCACCGTGCACACCGGGGACGCACCGCGCGGGGTGGAGCTGGCCGGCCGGCCGCTGAAGCGGCTGCCGTCCGCGCGCGCCCTCGAAGCGGCCGGGCAGGGCTGGTACTACGACCCGGCCGACCGCGGCGGAGTCGTCCACGTCACGACCGCCGCCCGCCCCACCGACCGGGCCTTCGGCCTGACGCTCACGGGCGCCAGCGCGGTCGGCGGCCGGACCCCGGGCGCAGGCGTCACGGTCACCACCCCCGGCGGCCAGGAGGTCACCAAGGGCGCGCCGACGACCGTACGGACCGCGGTGACGGCCGGGACCCGGGACGCCACGGACGTGTCGGTGTCGCTGTCCGCGCCCGAGGGCTGGCGGGTCTCCGCGCCGGCACACCACGGCCGGCTCGCGGCCGGCGGCACCGCCCGCGACGCGCTGACCGTGACCGCGCCCAAGGACGCCGGCAGCGCCGACCCGGTGACCGTCACCGCCACCGTCCGCTACCGGGCGGCGGGGGCACCGCGCACCACCGTGCACCGCTTCGAGGTACGGCCGGTACCGCCCGCGCCGGCCGCCGACACCTGGGCGAGCGACATGGAATGGCTGACCGCCACCAATGGCTACGGCCCGGCCGAACGGGACCGCAGCAACGGCGAGTCGGGCCCGGCGGACGGCCATCCGCTCACCCTCGCCGGGAAGACGTACGCCAAGGGCATCGGCGCGCACGCCAACGCGGACCTGGAGTTCTTCACCGGGGGCCGCTGCACCTCGTTCACCGCGGACGCCGGGATCGACGACGAGATCGCCGACTACGGGGAGGTCGCCTTCTCCGTGGAGGCGGACGGCAAGGTGCTGTGGACCTCGCCGAAGCTGACCGGGAAGTCGGCGCCGGTGGCGGTGGACGTACCGCTGCGCGGCGCCCGGCACGTACGGCTGAAGGTGACCGACACCGACGGCAAGAAGTCCGGTGACCACGGCGACTGGGCGGGGGCGCGCTTCCACTGCTCCGGATGACCGCCCCCGGACGCCGCCGGAGATGACGGCGGGGCGCCGGACCGGCCCGTCGGCCGGTCCGGCGCCCCGGTGCGGGTCAGCGGCCCGGGGTCAGTCGCCGCTCTCCTCCGGGCCGTCCTCGTCGGGCCGCCGGGAGGAGTCGGACGGGCCGGCGTCCTTCGGGCCGGTGCCGGGCTCGCGCGGTTCCTTGGAGGCCGGGCGGGGCGGCCGGGTGCGGCCGCTGGTCGTGTCGCGGAGGTAGGAGCTGTCCCGGCCCTCCGCGAGCCCGCCCTCGGTGGCCACGCCGGGGCCGGACTGCGGGTCGCGGCGGCGCAGATAGCGCTCGAACTCGCGGGCGATCGCCTCACCGGACGCCTCCGGCAGGTCCGCGGTGTCCCGCGCCTCCTCCAGCGACTGCACGTACTCGGCGACCTCGCTGTCCTCCGCCGCCAGCTGGTCCACGCCCAGCTGCCAGGCCCGTGCGTCCTCGCTCAGCTCGCCCAGCGGGATGCTGATGTCGAGGAGGTCCTCCAGGCGGTTGAGCAGCGCGAGGCTGGCCTTCGGGTTGGGCGGCTGGGAGACGTAGTGCGGCACCGCCGCCCACAGGCTCACCGCCGGCACGCCCGCGTGGGTGCACGCCTCCTGGAGGATCCCGACGATGCCGGTCGGGCCCTCGTAGCGCGACTCCTCCAGGTCCAGCCGGCGGGCCAGGTCCGCGTCCGAGGTGACCCCGCTGACCGGGACCGGGCGGGTGTGCGGGGTGTCCCCGAGCAGCGAGCCCAGCACCACCAGCATCTCCACGCCCAACTCATGGGCGAAACCGAGGATTTCGTTGCAGAACGAGCGCCAGCGCATGCTCGGCTCGATGCCGCGGACCAGCACCAGGTCGCGCGCCCGGCCCTTGCCGTTCGCATCGCTGACCCGGACCACGGAGAGCCGGGTGGTCGGCCAGGTGATCTTGCGTACGCCGCCGTCGAGGAAGACGGTGGGACGGTTCACCTGGAAGTCGTAGTAGTCCTCGGCGTCCAGCGCGGCGAAGACCTCGCCCTTCCACTCCCGGTCCAGATGGGCGACCGCGGCGGAGGCGGCGTCGCCGGCGTCGTTCCAGCCTTCGAACGCGGCCACCATGACCGGGTCGATCAGCTCGGGCACCCCCTCCAGCTCGATCACCCAGCGCCTCCTTCCGACCGGCCCGGCCGTCGGGGACGGCGGCCGGCAGCAGTTCCATTACGTGCGCCACCAAGCCTACGGCTTGTGTGGGCCCGGTCCGCAGCCCCTGTGCACGAACACGTCCCGAGTCATCCGATCTGTGGCCGAGGTCATGCGTCCTTGCTTCCTCAACTTCCGCCCGACATTCGGTACGGGGTCTGGACGGCGCCTCAGGGACGGGTCTATACATCGGATGACCCGGAAAGGTCCGATGTTAGCTCCGCCGGCAGGAACGATGTTCCTCCGCTACTCCCCAGGGGCGTGCGCATGGCCGCGACCGGCACCGTCACCGCGTTCGAGATCCACGACGTCCGCTTCCCCACCTCGGAGCGGCTCGACGGCTCGGACGCCATGCACCCCGACCCCGACTACTCCGCCGCCTACCTCGTCCTGCACACCGCCGGCGGACCGCGCGGCCACGGCCTGTGCTTCACCCTCGGCCGCGGCAACGACGTGATGGCCGCCGCGATCCGGTCCCTCGCGCCGTACCTCGTCGGCCGCCCGGTGCCCGCCACCGCCGCCGACCTCGCCGCCCTGCACCGCGACCTCACCCACGACTCCCAGCTGCGCTGGCTCGGCCCCGAGAAGGGCGTGATGCAGATGGCGGCCGGCGCGGTCCTCAACGCCGCCTGGGACCTGGCCGCCCGCCGGGCCGGCCTGCCGGTGTGGGAGTTCCTCGCCGCGATGACCCCCGAGGACCTCGTCTCGCTCGTCGACTTCCGCTACCTCTCCGACGCCCTCACGCCCGGCGAGGCGCTGGCCCTGCTGCGCGCCGCCGAGCCCGGCCGGGCCGCCCGCGCCGCCCGCCTGAAGGCCGAGGGCTACCCCGCCTACACCACCTCGCCCGGCTGGCTCGGCTACGACGACGGCAAGCTGGTCCGGCTCGCCAAGGAGGCGGTGGCCGACGGCTTCGGGCAGATCAAACTGAAGGTGGGCGCCGACCTCGACGACGACAAGCGGCGGTTGCGGCTGGCCCGCGCCGCGGTCGGCCCCGGCGTACGGATCGCGGTCGACGCCAACCAGCGCTGGGACGTGGCCGAGGCGGTCCGCTGGATGACCGCGCTGGCGCCGTACACCCCGTACTGGATCGAGGAACCGACCAGCCCGGACGACGTGCTGGGGCACGCCGCGGTGCGCTCCGGGCAGCCGGTGAAGGTCGCCACCGGTGAACACGTCGCCAACCGGGTGGTGTTCAAACAGCTGCTGCAGGCCGGCGCGGTGGACTTCGTCCAGATCGACGCGGCACGGGTGGCCGGGGTCAACGAGAACCTGGCCATCCTGCTGCTCGCCGCCAAATACGGCGTCCCGGTGTGCCCGCACGCGGGCGGCGTGGGCCTGTGCGAGCTGGTGCAGCACCTGGCGATGTTCGACTACGTGGCCGTCTCGGGCAGCCGGGACGACCGCGTCATCGAGTACGTCGACCACCTCCACGAGCACTTCGTCCACCCGGTCGTGATCGAGCACGGCCGCTACCGGGCCCCGGCCGCCCCCGGCTTCTCCGCCGAGATGCACCCGGCGTCCCTCGCCGCCCACCGCTACCCCGACGGGCCCGTGTGGCGGGCCCGCCGGACCACCGAGGAGGCCCTCGCATGACGGACTTCGACGGCCTGGCCGCCCTCGTCACCGGCGGTGCCTCCGGCATCGGCGCCGCCACCGCCGCGCTGCTCCTCGAACGCGGCGCCCAGGTGGCCGTACTGGACCGCGACCCGGCCGGCGCCCCGCCCGGCACCCTCGCGCTCACCGCCGACCTCACCTCCGCCGCCGCCGTACGCGCCGCCGTCGACGAGGCGGCGGCCGAACTCGGCGCCCTGCACACCCTCGTCGGCAACGCCGGCATCGGCGCGATCGGCACCGTCGAGGACAACGACGACGAGGAGTGGCGGCACGTCCTGGACGTCAACCTCCTCGGCCTGGTCCGCACCGCCCGCGCCGCCCTGCCCCACCTGCGCCGGGCGGCCCGGGACCGCCCCGGAGCCGTGTCGATCACCCACACCTGCTCCATCGCCGCCACCGCCGGACTGCCGCAACGGGCCCTGTACGGCGCCAGCAAGGGGGCGGTGCTGTCGCTGACGCTCGCCATGGCCGCCGACCACGTCCGCGAGGGCATCCGGGTCAACTGCGTCAACCCGGGCACCGCCGACACCCCGTGGATCGGCCGGCTGCTGGCCCGGGCCGACGACCCGGCGGCCGAACGCGCCGCCCTCGACGCCCGCCAGCCGATGGGCCGGATGGTCACGGCCGGCGAAGTGGCCGCCGCCATCGCCTCGTTGGCGTCCCCGGCCGCCGCCGGCATCACCGGCACCTCGCTCGCCGTCGACGGCGGCATGCAGGGCCTGCGCCTGCGCCCCGCGACCTGACCCGGCCGCGGACGGAAAAGCCCACCCGACCGACCAAGGGACTCCCATGAGACTGCGTACGACCGGCGCGGCGGCGGGTGCCGCGGTGTCCGTCCTCGCCGCCCTCGCCGCCCTCGCCGCGCTCACCGGCTGCAACCGCGGCAGCGACGCCGCCGGCCGGATCGGCATCGACCTGCCCCGCACGGACACCGACTTCTGGAACTCCTACGAGCAGTACCTCCAAAAGGACCTGGACCACGGCGGCCCGGCGGCCCTCCCGCTGTCCAACTCCCAGAACGACATCGCCAAGGTCGTCGCCGATGTGCAGGCGCTGACCGGCCAGGGCGCCAAGGCGATCGTGATGGCCCCGCAGGACACCGGGGCCATCAGCGCCGAGCTGCAGCGGCTCGCGGCGAAGAAGATCCCTGTCGTCAGCGTGGACACCCGGCCCGACGACGGCACCGTCTACATGGTCGTCCGCGCCGACAACCGCGCCTACGGTGAGAAGTCCTGTGACTACCTCGGCCACAAGCTCGGCGGCCGGGGCCGGGTCGCCGAACTCCAGGGCGACCTCAGCTCGGTCAACGGGCGGGACCGCTCCGAGGCGTTCGCGGCCTGCATGAAGAAGAAGTACCCGAAGATCACCGTGCACGAGCTGGCCACCGACTGGAAGGGCGAGGTCGCCTCCGCCAAGCTGCAGAGCCTGCTCGCCCAGCACCCCGATCTCGACGGCCTCTACCTGCAGGCCGGCGGCGCCTTCCTGCAGCCCACGCTCGCCCTGCTGGAGCAGCGGAAACGGCTCGTACCGGCCGGCTCCGCCGGGCACCTCACCATCATCTCCAACGACGGCATACCGGACGAACTGGCCGCGATCCGCGCCGGCACGATCGACGCCACCCTCTCCCAGCCGGCCGACCTCTACGCCAAGTACGCGCTCTTCTACGCGCGGGCCGCGCTGGACGGCAAGACCTTCCGGCCCGGCCCCACCGACCACCACTCCACCATCGTGAAGATCAAGAACGGTCTGGAGGACCAGCTCCCGGCACCCCTGGTCACCAAGGCCAACGTCGACGACGCCACGCTCTGGGCCAACCAGCTCGACCGGCCCGGGAAGAAGCAGCGGCGATGACGGCCCACGAACCGCCGGCGGTGCACGCCGAGGGAATCGTCAAACGCTACGGCCCCACCCTCGCCCTCGACGGCGCCCGGCTGACCGTACGGCCCGCCGAGGCCCACGCCCTCGTCGGCCGCAACGGTGCCGGCAAGTCCACCCTGGTCTCCGTGCTGACCGGCCTGACCCGCCCGGACGCCGGCCGGGTCACCTTCGCCGGACGGCCCGCACCCCGCTTCGGCGACCCGGCCGGCTGGCAGCGCACGGTCGCCTGCGTCCACCAGAAGTCGATGACGGTGCCCGAACTGACCGTCGCCGAGAACCTCTTCCTGGGCCGCCTCCCGGGCGGCCGCACGCTGCGCTGGGGCGCCCTGCGGGCGCGGGCCGGCGAACTGCTCGCCACCTACGGCGTGGCGGTCGACCCGGCCGCCCGGATCCGCGAACTCGGCGTGGAGCAGCGGCAGTTCGTGGAGATCGCACGCGCCCTCTCGCACGGCGCCCGGCTGATCATCCTGGACGAGCCCACCGCCCGCCTCGACGCGGCCGGCATCGAGCGGCTCTTCGGCAAACTGCGGGCCCTGCGCGCCCAGGGAGTGGCCTTCGTGTTCATCTCGCACCACCTCCAAGAGGTCTACGAGCTGTGCGACACCGTCACCGTCCTCCGCGACGCCCGCCCCGTACTGACCGCGCCCGTCCCGGACCTCCCCAGGGACGAGCTGGTCGCGGCCATGACGGGGGAGGCGGCGGGTGCCGCGCGGCGCCCCCGGCCGGCCGCCCGCACCACGGGCGCACCGGTGCTGCGGGCCGAAGGGCTGGCGCTGCACGGCCGGTTCGGCCCGCTCGACCTGACCGTACGGGCCGGGGAGGTGGTGGGCCTCGCGGGCGCCACGGCCAGCGGGACCACCGCCGTCGGCGAGACGCTGGCCGGGCTGCGGGCCCCGGACGCCGGCCGGATCTCGGTGCGCGGCCGCCCGGTCCGCACCGGCAGCGTGCCGCACGCCCTCGCCGCCGGCATCGGCTACGTCCCCGAGGACCGGCACCGCGAGGGCCTCGTCCCCGGCCGCAGCGTCGCCGAGAACGCCACCCTCACCGTCGCCGACCAGCTGGGCCCGCTGGGGACCGTACTGCCCGCCCGGACCCGCGCGTTCGCCCGGCGGATGATCAGCGATCTGGACATCCGGACCAGCGGGCCCGGCCAGCCGGTCTCCGGGCTCTCCGGCGGCAACCAGCAGAAGGTCGTGATCGCCCGCGCGCTGGCCCGCCGGCCCGCCGTCCTGGTCGCCGTCCGGCCCACCAACGGCGTCGACGTCCGGTCCAAGGAGGCCCTGCTCGGCGTCGTGCGCCAGGTCGCGGACGACGGCAGCGGCGCCCTGATCGTCTCCGACGAACTCGACGACCTCCGGGTCTGCGACCGGGTGCTGGCCGTCTTCCACGGCCGGGTGACCGCCCACTTCCCACCCGGCTGGCGCGACCACGACCTGGTCGCCGCCATGGAGGGCCTGACGGACGGCCGCGCCGACGAGCGGCCGGCGGGCGACCGCAGCGACGACCCGCACGGAACGGAAGGGACCGCGCCATGACCGAGACCGCCTCGCCGCCGGCCACCGACCTGGGCGCCACCCCGACCGTCCGGCGCCGGCCCCGGATCGACCCGGCCCGCTGGCGGGACCTCTCCCTGGTGCCGGTGATCCTCGTCCTGGGCGTCATCGGCTTCATCGTCTCGCCCGCCTTCCTCACCCAGGACAACCTCATCGGGGTCGTCCAGCAGTCCACCGAACTCGGGCTGCTGGTGCTCGGCGAGGCGCTCGTCCTGATCAGCGGCCGGATGGACCTGTCACTGGAATCGACCATCGGGCTGGCGCCGGTGGTGGCGCTGTGGCTGGTGATGCCCGCGCACGGCGGCCGGTTCGCCGGCCTCGGGCTCTTCCCCGCCTGGACCGCGATCCCGCTGTGCCTGGCGGTGGGCGCGGCGGTCGGCGCGGTCAACGGCCTGCTGATCCTGGGGCTCAGGGTCAACGGCTTCATCGCCACCCTCGGCATGCTCACCATGCTGCGCGGCCTCCAGGTGGGCCTCTCCGAGGGCCAATCCATCGGCGACGTCCCGGAGTCCTTCGCCTATCTGGGCAAGGCCGACTGGCTGGGCGTCCCGGCCGCCGTCTGGATCTGCCTGGCGCTGTTCGCGCTCGGCGGCGCGGCCCTGGGCTACCTCCGGCACGGGCGGGCGCTGTACGCGATCGGCGGCAACCCGGAGGCCGCCCGCGCCGCCGGCATCCGCGTGGACCGGCTCACCTGGACCGTCCTCACCCTCGCCGGGGTGCTCGCCGCCTTCGCCGGCATCCTCTACACCGGCCACTACGGCGCGGTCTCCGCGAGCCAGGGCAACGGCTGGATCTTCCAGGTCTTCGCCGCCGCGGTGATCGGCGGCATCAGCCTCAAGGGCGGCCGCGGCACCCTCTTCGGCGCGCTCACCGGCGTGCTGACCCTCCAACTGGTCATCAACGTCATGACGCTGGGCGGGGTGCCGCCGCTGTGGACCCAGTTCCTCAACGGCGCGATCATCATCATCGCCCTGGTCATCTCCCGCTTCGCCAGCGGCGAGAAGCAGGACTGAGGGCCGCCGCAGATGCGCCAACAGCCAAGCGCATACCGCGAGTTGGGGCGCAGCGGGGTCACCGTCCCGCCCCTGGGCCTGGGCTGCGCCCCGCTCGGCAACCTCTACCGCGCCGTCCCCGAGGAGCAGGCCCGGGCCGTCGTCCACACCGCCCTCGCGGCCGGCGCCGGCCACTTCGACACCGCACCGCACTACGGCCTCGGCCTCTCCGAGGAGCGGCTCGGCCGGGCGCTGCGCGGCCGGGACCGGGACGGCTACACCCTCTCCACCAAAGTGGGCCGCCGGCTCCGCCCGCTCGCACCGGGGGAGGAGGCGGCCGGTGAGGGCTTCGTCGACACCCCCGCCCGGGCCCGCGTCCGCGACCTCTCCCGCGACGGCATCCACGCCACCCTCCAGGCGTCCCTGGAGCGGCTCGGCGTCGACCGCGTCGACATCGTCTACCTGCACGACGTCGAGCACCACCTGCGCGAGGTGTACGACACCGGCTTCCCGGCCCTCGCCGAACTGCGCGCCCAAGGGATCGTGCGCGCCATCGGCTTCGGGATGAACCACAGCGACGTCCTGGCCCGGCTCGTCGACGACCTCGACGTGGACGTGGTGCTCTGCGCCGGCCGCTGGACGCTGCTGGAGCGCACCGCCCTCGACGACCTGCTGCCGGTCTGCGCCCGCCGCGGCACCTCCGTCGTCGTCGGCGGGGTCTACAACTCCGGGCTGCTCGCCGACCCGTCACCCGGCGCCCGCTACGACTACGCCCCGGCCCCGCCCGCCCTGCTGCACCGCGCCCGCCGACTCGCCGCGGTGTGCGCGGAGTTCGGGGTGCCGCTGAAGGCCGCGGCGCTGCGCTTCCCGTTCGGCCACCCGGCCGTGGCCGCCGCCGTCGTGGGCGCCGCCACCCCCGGCGAAATGGCGGAGAACGCCCGGCTCTTCACCCAGGAGATCCCCGACGCCCTGTGGCACACGCTCGTCGCCCGCGGGCTGCTCGACCCCGACCTGCCACTGCCCCTCGCCCACCGCCCCGACGACCCCGGAGCACGCCCCTGATGCGCATCGACGCCCACCACCACCTGTGGGACCTCACCCGGCGCGACCAGCCGTGGATGGACGGGCCCTGGGCCGATCCGATCCGCCGCAGCTACGCGCTCGCCGACCTCGTCCCGCACCTGACCGCCCACGGCATCGACCGCACGGTGCTGGTCCAGTCGTCGTCCTCGTACGACGAGACCGCCGAACTGCTGGCGCTCGCGGCGGGGGAGGGCCCGGTCGCCGGCGTCGTCGGCTGGGCCGACCTCACCGACCCGGCGCTCCCCGGCCACCTGGCGGACCGGCCGGCCGAACTGGTCGGCCTCCGCCACCAGGTCCAGGACGAACCCGACCCGGACTGGCTCACCCGCCCCGCGGTCCTCGGCGGACTGGCCGCCCTGGCCGCCGCCGGTCTCGTCTACGACCTGCTGGTCACCCCGCGCGAACTGCCCGCCGCACTCACCGCGGCCCGGGCCCTGCCCCAGCTGTCGTTCGTCCTGGACCACGCCGCCAAACCCGCGGTGGCGACCGGGGAGTGGCAGCCCTGGGCCGGCGCGGTCGACGCGCTCGCCGGGCTGCCGAACGTCAGCTGCAAGCTGTCCGGGCTGGTCACCGAGGCCGACCGGGACGCCTGGCGGCCGCCGCAGATCCTCCCCTACGCCCGGCACGTGCTGGACGCCTTCGGTCCGGGCCGGGTGATGTTCGGCTCCGACTGGCCGGTCTGCACCCTCGCCGCCGGCTACGGCGACGTCCTCGCGCTCGCGGAGGCCGCCACCACCGGACTCACCGCGGCCGAGCGCACGGCGGTCTTCGGCGGGACGGCGGCGCGGGTCTACGGGCTCGGGGCGCGGTAGCCGAACGGGGCGCGGCGCGGCGGCCGCAGCGGGCCGGGCCCCGCGCCGGGCCGCCGTGTCGGCGTCCGGTTTCCGCCGGCCCCGCGGCCGTCCGCGCCCGAGGATCGAGGCGTACCGCGGAGCGACGCGGTGCTCGTCCGCAGGGACGAACGAACACGCATGAAGGCGACGGTGACGACGATGACCGCGACGGTGATGGCTCCCACGACCCCCAAGACGGCGACCGCGGCGGGGGAGGGCGACGACCGGCCGCTGGCGGGCAAGGTGGCCCTGGTGACCGGCGGCAGCCGCGGGATCGGGGCGGCGATCGCGCGCCGGCTGGCCGCCGGGGGCGCGGCGGTGGCCCTGACCTACCACAGCCGGCAGGACCTGGCCGACCAGGTGGTCAAGGAGATCGAGCAGGCCGGCGGGCAGGGCTGGGCGGTCCGGGCCGACGTGGCCGACGCCGAGCAGGTGTGGGCCTCGGTGGCCGGCGCCGTGGAGCGCTTCGGGCGGCTGGACATCCTGGTGAACAACGCCGGGACCGGCGTCCTCGGGCCGTTCGAGGGCATCTCCCTGGACGACGTGGACCGGGTGCTGCGCACCAACGTCCGCGGGCCGTTCCTCGCGGCGCAGGCCGCGGCCGCGCATCTGACCGAGGGTGGGCGGATCATCTCGATCGGCAGCTGCATGGCCGAGCGGGTCGCCTTCCCCGGCGGCACCCTCTACGCCACCAGCAAGGCCGCGCTGACCGGCCTCACCAGGACCCTGGCCAGGGAACTGGGGCCGCGCGGGATCACCGCCAACCTCGTCCACCCGGGCCCGATCGACACCGACATGAACCCGGCCGACGGCGAGAGCGCGGAGTTCCAGGCCGGGCTGACCTCCCTCGGCGCCTTCGGCCAGGGCACGGACGTCGCGGAGACCGTGGCCCATCTGGCGGGCGACGGCGGGCGCTACATCACGGGCGCCTCGATCGCGGTGGACGGCGGGTTCGCGGTCTGAACCGGGGGACGCCGGCCCGCGGCGACGGGCTGCGGTCGGCGGGCTGCGGCGGGGGACCGGGTCGCGGACGGCGGAGCGTTCACAGCGAGGTGCGCAGCCACTGCTCCACGCTGGCGATGTGCACCGTCGCCCAGGCCCGTGCCGCCTCCGCGTCCCGGTCGCGCAGCGCGCCGAGGATCGCCCGGTGCTCGGTGAGGGTGCGGGCCACCGCGTCCTTCTGGGTCAGCCCGCGCCAGATCCTGGCCCGGGTGGTCGGCCCGGACAGCCCGTCCAGCAGTGAGCAGAGCACGGAGTTGCCGGACGCCGCGACGATCCCGCGGTGGAACTCCAGGTCGGAGGCGACCAGGTCCTCCACGGACGGGCTCGGGCCCAGGGCGTCCAACCGGGCCTGAAGGGCGTCGAGTTCGTCGCCGCCGATCCGGCCGGCCGCCATCGCCGTGGCGGCGGGCTCCAGGATCCGGCGGACGGCGAGGAACTCCAGCACCGTGTCGTCGCGGTGGAAGTCCACCACGAAGCTCATCGCCTCCAGCAGCACCTGCGGATCGAGACTGGTGACGTAGGTGCCGTCGCCCTGGCGGACGTCCAGGATGCGGATGAGGGACAGCGCCCGGACCGCCTCGCGCAGCGAGTTGCGGGACAGCCCGAGCTCGGCCGCCAGCTCGCTCTCCTTCGGCAGCCGGTCGCCCGGCCGCAGCGCGCCGGAGACGATCATGCCCTTGATCTTCTCGATGGCCTCGTCGGTGACCGCCATGCCGACCTCCCAGACATCCGATGTCTGGGTCATTATGGCCCGCCGGGCCGCCCCCGACCGCCCCGGTGGCCGGGTACGACGAAGGGGCGGCCCCCGGGGCCGCCCCTCCGCGCTTCAGCAGGTGCCGGGATGCTGACGTGGCGTCAGCCCTCCAGCATGTCCTTGACCTTGGCCCGGACGTCCTCGGTGTCCAGCCCGCGGATGGTCAGCGTGGTGCGGCGGCGCAGCACGTCGTCGACGGTCTTGGCCCACTCGTTGTCCCGGGCGTAGGCGACCTGCGCCCAGATCTCCGGGGCGTCCGGGTGGATCCGCTCGGCCAGCGCCGGGTTCTCGTTCGCCAGCCGGACGATGTCGAAGGACAGCGAACCGTAGTGGGTGGCGAGGTGGCGCGCGGTCTCCGGGGCCATCCGGGGACCGGGGGTGCCGCCGTCGACGAGCAGCCGGTGGGCGACCGCGTTCGGGTTGGCGATACCGGGCAGCGGGAGCTTCTTCGGCAGCTGCGCGATCGGCTCCATGTCGTCGGCCAGCGGCTGACCGGGCAGCGCGGCGAGCTTGTTCATCACCGTCCGGCCGATGTGCCGGAAGGTCGTCCACTTGCCGCCGGCCACCGACAGCATGCCGCCGCTGCCCTCGGTGACGACCGTCTCGCGCTTGGCCTTGGAGGTGTCACCGGGGCCGCCCGGCAGCACCCGCAGACCCGCGAAGGAGTACGTGATCAGATCCCGGGACAGCTGCTGGTCGCGGATGGAGAAGGCGGCCTCGTCCAGGATCTGGGTGACGTCCTTCTCGTTGACCGAGACGTCCGCCGGGTCGCCCTCGAACTCCTCGTCCGTGGTGCCCAGCAGCAGCATGTCCTCCCAGGGGAGGGCGAAGGTGATGCGGTACTTGTCGATCGGGGTGGCCAGCGCCGCCTTCCAGGGGGAGGTGCGCTTGAGGACCAGGTGGGCGCCCTTCGACAGCCGGATGGACGGGGCCGCGTTCGGGTCCTCCATCTTGCGCAGGTGGTCCACCCACGGCCCGGTGGCGTTGAGCACCAGGCGCGCGTTGACCCCGAACTCCTGGCCGTCCGTACGGTCCTTGAGCTCGGCGCCGGTGACCCGGCCCTGGGTGAAGCGCAGCCCGGTGACCTCGGCGTGGTTGAGGACCGTGGCGCCGGCCGCGACCGCCGCGCGGACGGTCATCAGCGCCATCCGGGAGTCGTTCATCTGGTCGTCGCCGTACACGGCCACGGCCTTGAGGTTCTCCGTGCGCAGCTCCGGCACGTCCCGCTGTGCCTTGGCCGCGGATATCACGTGGCCGACGCCGTCGCCGAACGCGGACAGCGCGGAGTAGGCGAAGACGCCCGCGCCGAGCTTGGCCGCGCCGTGCGGGCCGCCCTTGTACACCGGCAGGTAGAAGGTGAGGGGGTTGGAGAGGTGCGGTGCGACGTCGCGGGACACCGCACGCCGCTCGAAGTGGTTCTCCGCCACCAGCTTGACCGCACCGGTCTGCAGGTAGCGCAGACCGCCGTGCAGCAGCTTGGAGGAGGCGGAGGAGGTGGCGCCGGCGAAGTCGCCGGCGTCCACCAGGGCCACCCGCAGTCCGGCCTGTGCGGCGTGCCAGGCGGTGGAGATGCCCAGGATGCCGCCACCGATCACCAGGAGGTCATAGGTCGCCTTGGAAAGCTGCTCCCGAGTCTCGGCGCGGCTCGGGTTCGAACCGTTGGCCGGGTGCGTCCCGAGGGCCGGGACGCTCTGCAGGGTGCTCATGTTGTGCTCCTCGTCAGCTCTCGTCGTCGAGCCAGCCCATGGTCCGCTCCACGGCCTTGAGCCAGTTCTTGTACTCGCGGTCACGGGTGGCCGCGTCCATGCGGGGGGTCCATTCGGCGGCCCGACGCCAGTTGGCGCGCAGTTCGTCGGTGCTGGACCAGAAGCCGACGGCCAGTCCGGCCGCATAGGCAGCGCCGAGGCAGGTGGTCTCGGCGACCATCGGGCGCACCACGGGCGCGTCCAGGAAGTCCGAGATGGTCTGCATCAGCAGGTTGTTGGAGGTCATGCCGCCGTCGACCTTGAGCGCGGTCAGGTCGACGCCGGAGTCCTTGGTCATGGCGTCGGTGATCTCACGGGTCTGCCAGGCGGTGGCCTCGAGAACGGCGCGGGCGATGTGCGCCTTGGTGACGTAACGGGTCAGGCCCGCGATGACACCGCGCGCGTCGGAGCGCCAGTACGGGGCGAACAGGCCGGAGAAGGCCGGCACGAAGTACGCGCCGCCGTTGTCCTCGACCGTGCTGGCGAGGGTCTCGATCTCGGCCGCGCTGTTGATCAGGCCCATCTGGTCGCGCATCCACTGGACCAGCGAACCGGTGACGGCGATCGAGCCCTCCAGGGCGTAGACCGTCTGCTGGTCGCCGATCCGGTAGCCGACCGTGGTCAGCAGCCCGTTGTACGAGTTGACCGGCTCGTGGCCGGTGTTCATGAGCATGAAGGTGCCGGTGCCGTACGTGGACTTGGCCTCACCCTGGGCGAAGCAGGTCTGGCCGAAGAGCGCGGCCTGCTGGTCGCCGAGCGCCGAGGCGACCGGGACGCCGGCCAGCACACCGCCGGCGGTGTGGCCGTAGACCTCGGCGGACGACTTGATCTCCGGCAGCACGGCCGCCGGGATGTCCATCGACGCGAGGATCTTGTCGTCCCACTCCAGGCTGTGGAGGTTCATCAGCATGGTGCGGGACGCGTTGGTGACGTCGGTGACGTGGTGGCCGCCGTTGACGCCGCCGGTGAGGTTCCAGATGACCCAGGAGTCCATCGTGCCGAAGAGGATCTCGCCGCGCTCGGCGCGCTCGCGCAGGCCCTCGACGTTGTCGAGCAGCCAGCGGATCTTCGGGCCGGCGAAGTAGGAGGCCAGCGGCAGGCCGGTCTCCCGGCGGAAGCGGTCCTGGCCGACGTTGCGGCCGAGCTCCTTGCAGAGCGCGTCGGTGCGGGTGTCCTGCCAGACGATGGCGTTGTGGACCGGCTCACCGGTGTTCTTGTCCCAGAGGACGGTGGTCTCGCGCTGGTTGGTGATGCCGATGGCGCGCACGTCGTCGGCGGTGATGCCGGCCTTCTGCACGGCGCCGTCGACGACCTGCTGGACGTTGGTCCAGATCTCGGCGGCGTCGTGCTCGACCCAGCCCGGCTTCGGGAAGATCTGCTCGTGCTCCTTCTGGTCGACCGAGACGATCCGGCCGTCCTTGTCGAAGACGATGCAGCGGCTGGAGGTCGTCCCCTGGTCGATCGCCGCGATGAACGGGCCGTGGCCGTGGGAGGAGGTGCTGTGGGTGTCGCTCATGGTGTGCTCCAAGGAAGTCTGTGCGGGCGGCGGGGCGGTCGGGCGGATCAGGCGAACGCCACCTGGTAGATGCCCCCGGCGAGGGCGCCGCCGATGAGCGGGCCGACGACCGGGATCCAGGCGTAACCCCAGTCTGAACCGCCCTTGTTCGGCAGCGGCAGCAGCGCGTGCACGATGCGCGGACCGAGGTCGCGGACCGGGTTGATGGCGTATCCCGTCGGACCGCCGAGCGACAGGCCGATGCCGACGACGACCAGTGCCACCAGCAGGGTGCCGATGACGCCGACGCCCTTGCCGTTGTCGCTCAGACCGAGCGTGAGGATCGACAGCACGAGCACGGTGGTGGCGATGATCTCGGTGGCGAGGTTCTGCACGGCATTGCGGATCTCGGGGCCGGTGGAGAAGATGCCCAGGACCGGGCCGGCCTTCGGAGCGGCGGCCTGGTCGACCATGCCCTCCTCGCTCGTGTGGTCCGCGAGCACCTCGGGATCGGTCAGATGCGCACGGAACTGTCCGTAGTACACGACCCAGACCAGTACGGCGCCGATCATGGCGCCGAGCATCTCGCCGGCCAGGTACACCGGCACCTGGCTCCAGGCGACGGCGCCCTTGATGGCGAGCCCGATCGTGACCGCCGGGTTGAGGTGCGCGCCGGACTTCGCGGCGATGTACGCGCCCGTGAGGACGGCGAAGCCCCACCCGAAGGTGATGGCCACCCATCCGGCGTTGTGCGCCTTGGAGCGCTTGAACGTGACGGCGGCGCAGACGCCGCCACCCATAAGAAGCAGTACAGCGGTACCGATGGTCTCGCTGAGGAAGATGTCGGAGCTGGACACCGGCGACTCCTTTGTCCTTCGTCCAGGGGAAGGCGAACCCCGGGTCCCTCCGGTGGTTCGCGCCCTCCGTGAGGGCGGTGGTCGGCCCGGCACTGCACACCATAGCGAATATTGCCGTGTGGTGTTCGACAATGCCGACCGATGCACGGCAGTTTTGTTCAGCGTCAGAACCCCGTCAAGGGGTACTTGGCCAAAAACTTAGGTGAACTTAACGGGCGAAAGGGTCAGAATCGCCCTGCGCCAAGATCACGAGACACCGCGCGTGCACAATCGCGCACAGCAGCGACGATTTCCGGCCGCAGTTCGCCGTCCCGGCAGACCCGCTCCACCGCCCCGGTGATCCCCACCGCGCCCACCGGCATCCGCCGCCGGTCGTGGATCGGCGTCGCCACCGACGCCACGCCGTCCCAGGTCTCCTCCACGTCCGCGGCCCAGCCCCGGGCCCGGATCAGGTCCAGCAGCCCCTCGAAGTCCCCCAGGCCGGTCACCGTGCGCGGCGTGAACGCCTCCCGGTCCGCCTCGACGACCTCGCTGTGCGCCACCGGGTCGTACGCGCAGAGCACCTTGCCCAGCGCCGTGCTGTGCAGCGGCTGCATCGCCCCCACCTCCAGCACCTGCCGGCTGTCGTCCGGCCGGAAGACGTGGTGCACCACCAGCACCCCCTGCTGGTGCAGGACGCCCAGATAGACCGCCTCGCCACTGGAACGCGCCAGGTCGTCGGTCCACACCAGGGCGCGGGCGCGCAGCTCGTGCACGTCCAGGTAGCTGTTGCCCAGCCGCAGCAGCTCCGCGCCCAGCTGATAGCGGCCCGAGACCGCTTCCTGCTCGACGAAGCCCTCCTGCTGCAGGGTGCGCAGGATGCCGTGCGCGGTGCCCTTGGCCAGCCCGAGGGACGAGGAGATGTCGGAGAGGCCCAGTCGCCGCTCACCTCCCGCGAGCAGCCGCAACATCGCGGCTGCGCGCTCCAGCGACTGGATGGTGCGTGCCATCGGGCAACCTCCGAGAATGAGCAGTTCGACAATGCTGAACGATATCGGCCCATGCCGACTGAGGGCAGAGAACCGTGACTACTGGGTGTGGGTGCACCGGAGTCTGCCAACGATCACGAACGGCCCACCCACGGGGGTGGAGGGGTGCTGTCCACGCCGTGGAACGGGGAACACGTGTACCGGACCGGCAGCTACGCTGGCCGGGTGCGCCCCCTGAAGGGGGGTGCAAAGCCGACAGCCGTCGCAACCACGGGAGCATCTCCATGGCCTCGAACACGCCATCGTCCACCCACACCGCCCGCATCGAATCCCTGCGTGAGGCGCTGGCCTCGCGGGTGGTGGTCGCCGACGGGGCGATGGGCACCATGCTGCAGGCCCAGGACCCGACCATGGAGGACTTCCAGCAGCTGGAGGGCTGCAACGAGATCCTCAACCTCACCCGGCCCGACATCGTCCGCTCGGTGCACGAGGAGTACTTCGCGGTCGGCGTCGACTGCGTCGAGACCAACACGTTCGGCGCGAACCACGCCGCCCTCGCCGAGTACGACATCCCCGAGCGGGTCCACGAGCTGTCCGAGGCCGGCGCCCGGATCGCCCGCGAGGTCGCCGACGAGTTCACCGCCTCCACCGGCCAGCAGCGCTACGTCCTGGGCTCCATGGGCCCCGGCACCAAGCTGCCCACCCTCGGCCACGCCCCCTACGTCACCCTCCGCGACGCCTACCAGCAGAACGCCGAGGGCATGATCGCCGGCGGCGCGGACGCCCTGCTCGTCGAGACCACCCAGGACCTGCTGCAGACCAAGGCCGCCATCCTGGGCGCCCGCCGCGCCCTGAAGGCCACCGGCACCGACCTCCCGGTGATCTGCTCGGTCACCGTCGAGACCACCGGCACCATGCTGCTGGGCTCCGAGATCGGCGCGGCGCTGACCGCGCTGGAACCGCTCGGCATCGACATGATCGGCCTGAACTGCGCCACCGGCCCGGCCGAGATGAGCGAGCACCTGCGCTACCTCGCCCGGCACTCCCGCATCCCGCTGTCCTGCATGCCCAACGCGGGCCTGCCGGTGCTCGGCAAGGACGGCGCCCACTACCCGCTCACGCCCCAGGAGCTGGCCGACGCCCAGGAGACCTTCGTCGCCGAGTACGGCCTGTCGCTGGTCGGCGGCTGCTGCGGGACGACCCCCGAGCACCTGCGGCAGGTCGTGGAGCGGGTCCGCGACCTCACCCCGCCCGAGCGCCGGCCGCGCCCCGAGCCGGGCGCCGCGTCCCTGTACCAGACCGTGCCGTTCCGCCAGGACACCTCCTACCTGGCGATCGGCGAGCGGACCAACGCCAACGGCTCGAAGAAGTTCCGCGAGGCGATGCTGGACGGCCGCTGGGACGACTGCGTGGAGATGGCCCGCGACCAGATCCGCGAGGGCGCCCACATGCTCGACCTGTGCGTCGACTACGTGGGCCGGGACGGCGTCGCCGACATGGAGGAGCTGGCCGGCCGCTTCGCCACCGCCTCCACCCTGCCCATCGTCCTGGACTCCACCGAAGTACCGGTCATCCAGGCCGGCCTGGAGAAGCTGGGCGGCCGCGCGGTGATCAACTCCGTCAACTACGAGGACGGTGACGGCCCCGAGTCGCGCTTCGCCAAGGTCACCGCGCTCGCCGCCGAGCACGGCGCGGCGCTGATCGCGCTGACCATCGACGAGGAGGGCCAGGCCCGCACCGCCGAGAAGAAGGTGGAGATCGCCGAGCGGCTGATCGACGACCTGACCGGCAACTGGGGCATCCACGAGAGCGACATCCTCATCGACTGTCTGACGTTCACGATCTGCACCGGTCAGGAGGAGTCCCGCAAGGACGGCATCGCCACGATCGAGGCCATCCGCGAGCTCAAGAGGCGCCACCCCGAGGTGCAGACCACCCTGGGCCTGTCCAACATCTCCTTCGGCCTCAACCCGGCCGCCCGGATCGTGCTGAACTCCGTCTTCCTCGACGAGTGCGTCAAGGCCGGCCTGGACTCGGCCATCGTGCACGCCTCCAAGATCCTGCCGATCGCCCGGCTGGAGGAGGAGCAGGTCAAGGCCGCCCTCGACCTGATCCACGACCGGCGCAGCGAGGGCTACGACCCGCTGCAGAAGCTGATGGAGCTCTTCGAGGGCGCCACCGCCAAGTCGCTGAAGGCCGGCAAGGCCGAGGAACTGGCCGCGCTGCCGCTGGAGGAGCGCCTCAAGCGGCGCATCATCGACGGCGAGAAGAACGGCCTGGAGGCCGACCTCGACGCGGCCCTGCAGGACCGCCCCGCCCTCGACATCGTCAACGACACCCTCCTGGACGGCATGAAGGTCGTCGGCGAGCTCTTCGGCTCCGGCCAGATGCAGCTGCCGTTCGTGCTGCAGTCCGCCGAGGTCATGAAGACCGCGGTGGCCTACCTGGAGCCGCACATGGAGAAGTCCGACGACGAGGGCAAGGGCACCATCGTCCTGGCCACCGTCCGCGGCGACGTCCACGACATCGGCAAGAACCTCGTCGACATCATCCTGTCCAACAACGGCTACAACGTCGTCAACCTCGGCATCAAGCAGCCGGTCTCGGCGATCCTGGAGGCCGCCGAGGAGCACCGGGCCGACGTCATCGGCATGTCCGGGCTCCTGGTCAAGTCCACGGTGATCATGAAGGAGAACCTGGAGGAGCTCAACCAGCGCAAGATGGCGGCCGACTACCCCGTCATCCTCGGCGGCGCCGCCCTCACCCGTGCCTACGTCGAGCAGGACCTGCACGAGATCTACGAGGGCGAGGTCCGCTACGCCCGCGACGCGTTCGAGGGCCTGCGACTGATGGACGCCCTGATCGCCGTCAAGCGCGGGGTGCCCGGCGCGGCCCTCCCCGAGCTCAAGCAGCGCCGGGTCCCCAAGCGCGACACGGCCGTCCTGGAGGTCGAGGAGCCCGAGGGCGCGGTGCGCTCCGACGTCGCCACCGACAACCCGGTCCCCGCCCCGCCGTTCTGGGGCACCCGGGTCGTCAAGGGCATCCAGCTCGCCGACTACGCCTCCTGGCTGGACGAGGGGGCCCTCTTCAAGGGCCAGTGGGGCCTCAAGCAGGCCCGCACCGGCGAGGGCCCGACGTACGAGGAGCTGGTGGAGACCGAGGGCCGCCCGCGGCTGCGCGGCTGGCTCGACAAGCTGCAGACCGAGAACCTCCTGGAGGCCGCGGTCGTCCACGGCTACTTCCCCTGCGTCTCCAAGGGCGAGGACCTGATCCTGCTGCACGAGGACGGCACCGAGCGCACCCGCTTCACCTTCCCGCGCCAGCGCCGCGGCCGCCGGCTGTGCCTGGCGGACTACTTCCGCCCGGAGGAGTCCGGCGAGACCGACGTCGTCGGCCTCCAGGTCGTCACCGTCGGCTCCAGGATCGGCGCCGCAACCGCCGAGCTCTTCGAGGCCAACTCCTACCGCGACTACCTCGAACTGCACGGCCTGTCCGTCCAGTTGGCCGAGGCGCTGGCCGAGTACTGGCACGCCCGGGTCCGCGCCGAGCTGGGCTTCGGCGGCGAGGACCCGAACGACATCGAGGACATGTTCGCGCTCAAGTACCGCGGCGCCCGCTTCTCGCTGGGCTACGGCGCCTGCCCCGACCTGGAGGACCGCGCCAAGATCGCCGACCTGCTGGAGCCCGAGCGGATCGGGGTCCAGCTGTCCGAGGAGTTCCAGCTGCACCCGGAGCAGTCCACGGACGCCATCGTGATCCACCACCCCGAGGCGAAGTACTTCAACGCCAGGTGATGTCCGTACCGCCGGGGTCCGCCCGGCGTGACGCAGTGTGAGCGGCCGGGGCCGTCCGGAGTCGCACCGGGCGGCCCCGGCCGCCGCGGTCCCGCCGCCGGCACGCATTCCGGCGCACACCGTCGTACACTTATCGATCCGGTAGTGGCCGGTCGTTTCCCCCAGCCGGGGATGGCGACCGGCCTCTTCGTCCCTTGTGGGACGCGTAACGGAGGTGGATGGATGACCAGCAGCATCCCCGCAGTCGGCACCCGGACGGGCGGCGCCGCGACCCTCCAGGCCGTCTTCCTCGACCTCGACGGCACGCTCGTCGACACGGAGGGATTCTGGTGGGAGGCGGAGGCGCAGGTGTTCGCCGAGCTCGGCCACGTCCTCGACGACGCGCACCGCGAGGTGGTCGTCGGCGGGCCGATGACCCGCAGTGCCGGGTATCTGATTCAGGCCACCGGCGCCGACATCGGCCTGACCGAGCTGAGCGTGCTGCTCAACGCCGCCTTCCTGGACCGGATCGCCCGCGGTGTCCCGCTGATGCCGGGCGCCCACCGGCTGCTGGCCGAGCTGGCCGCCCACGAGGTGCCCGCCGCGCTGGTCTCCGCCTCGCACCGCTCCATCGTCGACCGGATGCTCGCGTCCCTCGGGGCGGAACACTTCCGGCTGACGCTGGCGGGCGACGACCTGCCCCGCACCAAGCCGCACCCGGACCCGTACGTCACGGCCGCCGCGCGGCTCGGGGTGGACCCGGCACGCTGCGTGGTCGTCGAGGACACCCTGACCGGGGTCCGGGCGGGGGAGGCGGCCGGCTGCCCGGTCGTCGCGGTCCCCTCGGTGACCCCGATCCCGGTCGCCCCGGGCCGCAGCGTCGTCCGCTCGCTGGAAGAAGTGGATCTCGCATTTCTCCGCTCGCTCATCACGGAAAGCCGCGGCGCCGTGCACTGAGCGTGTCCCGCCAAATGCCCGGAAGAACTCAGGGGAGCGGCCCGCTCATTTTCCGTGACGAAAGGACGGGGGCCGTCCTGACTGAATTGATACATCGCCGCAGAGCCGTGAATGCGTGACGTTTCTCACGTGCCGGGGCGTCGACAGTGGACCCGACAGGTGCTCCACGGGCCCTGTTCGGAGGTTTCTACGGGGGTAAGTGTCCGGATTGGTGGAGCAACGCGCGGATCGTTCCGCCGTCCGGATATCGATCACCCCGCCGACGTTATCCGGGAGCCTTATCCCTTCAACTCCTTTGTGTCCCGGCGCGGCTGGCCGTTCCTACTAATGTCGACGCGAGCAACACCTCTGCGCTGATAAGGAACCTGCCGACGATGAATCGCAAGACCCTGGTGCTGCCGGCGCTGGCCGGTCTCCTTGCCCCCGTACTCGCAGCCTGTGGCAGCACGGACGGTGCGGGCGATGGCGGCGATCCGATCGTGGTGGGCGTCGCCGCCCAGATCGAGGCGACGAAGGCCGCGCCGGCCCCGCTCGACCCGGCGCAGGCCTACGACGTCGACGCGTGGAACGTGCTGCGCAGCACCCTGCAGACGCTGATGCGGCTGCCCCGCTCCGGCACCACGCCGGTGCCCGACGCGGCCGAGTCCTGCGGGTTCCGCGACACCCAGAACGAGCAGTACCGCTGCACCCTGCGCAGTGGCCTGAAGTTTTCGAACGGTCATGCCCTGACGGCCGAGGACGTCAAGTTCTCCATCGACCGCATGCGGACCATCAACAACAGCAACGGCCCGGTGGCGCTGCTCGACGACATCGACACCGTCGAGACGCCGGACGCCAAGACGGTGGTCTTCCACCTCACCAAGCCGGACGCCACCTTCTCGCAGAAGCTCGCCACCCCGGCCGCGGCCATCGTCGACAGCCAGGTGTACCCCAAGAACCGCCTGTACAACGGCTTCGACGTGGTCGGCTCCGGCCCGTACACCCTCAAGACCGAGCGCAGCGGCAACCACATCACCAAGGCCGTCTTCACCAAGAACCCCGACTACAAGGGCGGGATGGGCGTGAAGAACGACAAGGTGGAGATGCGGTTCTTCGCGGACTCGGCGTCCACGGAGAAGGCGCTGCGCAAGGGCGACGTCGACCTGATGAACCGCGGGCTCGCGTCCGACCAGATCCGCGGTCTGGAGAACGCCCGCGACCAGCACATCGCCCTCCAGGAGATGCCGGGCCAGGAGATCCGCTACCTGGCCTTCAACACCAAGGCCCCGGCCGTCTCCAACAAGGCCGTGCGCCAGGCGATGGCACAGCTCGTCAACCGCTCCGAGCTGGTGCGCAACGTCTACTCCTACACCAGCGACCCGCTCTACTCGATGGTGCCCACCGGCCTCACCGGGCACATCAACTCGTTCTTCACCAAGTACGGGAACCCCGGCGTCGCCGCCGCCCGGAAGACGCTGCAGCAGGCGAACATCACCACCCCGGTGAAGTTCACCCTCGCCTACACCACGAACCACTACGGTCCCAGCAGCGGCCAGGAAGTCCGGGCGCTGCAGAAGCAGCTCAACGACTCCAAGCTGTTCGACGTCAGCCTCAAGGGAGTCGACAGCTGGCAGCAGTACCGCACCAACGCCCTGAGCGGTAAGTACACCGTCTACCACATGGGTTGGTTCGCCGACATTCCGGACGCCGACAACTACATCGCGCCGTTCATCGGCAAGCGGAACTTCCTCGGCATCCCCTACCGCAACGCCAAGATCGAGTCGCAGCTGATCCCGGCCAGCCGCCAGGAGACCGACCGCAACGCCGCGGGCGCCGACTTCAAGCAGGCCCAGGACATCATCGCCGACGACGTCCCGCTGCTCCCGCTGTGGCAGGGCAAGCAGTACGTCGCCGCCCGCGACGACATCACCGGCATCGGCTGGGCCCTCAACTCCGCCTCGGGCCTCCAGATCTGGGAGCTCGGCCGAGGCGTCTCCGACTGACCCCCGCCGCATCCGCCCGGATGCGGCACACCCGCCGCGGTGTCCCCGCCGCGGCCCGACAGGCACCACCCAGAACGTGAGGACCTTTAGTGAGGAAGCGTGACCCGCGGCTGGCCGCCCCGATCGGAGCGGGGCTGGCGACAGCCCTGCTCGCGCTCGCCGGGTGCGGCACCGACGACTCGGCGGCGGCCGGCCACGGCGAGCCGGTCGTCATGGGAATGACGGACAAGGTCGTGGCCACCGACCCGGCGGCCGGCTACGACCCGGGGTCCTGGCTGCTGTTCAACAACGTCTTCCAGTCCCTGCTGAGCTTCCCCAAGGGCGGCACCACCCCCGAGCCGGAGGCCGCCCAGCGCTGCGGCTTCACCGACGCGGACAGCAAGGTCTACCGCTGCACCCTGAAGGACGGCCTCCACTTCAGCAACGGTGACGCGCTGACCTCGAAGGACGTCAAGTACTCCTTCGACCGCACCAAGCGGATCAAGGACAAGAACGGCCCCGCCGTGATGTTCGCGGCCCTCGACAAGGTCGAGACGCCGGACGCCAAGACCGTGGTCTTCCACCTCAAGACGCCCGACGCCACCTTCCCCATGAAGATCGCCTCGGGCGCCGGCTCCATCGTCGACCACACCGCCTACCCGGCCGACCGGCTGCGCACCGACAACAAGGCCACCGGCTCCGGCGTCTACACCCTCAAGTCGTACGGCAAGGACCGGGCCGTCTTCGGCGTCAACGGCTCCTACAAGGGCCCCGCCAAGGTCAAGAACTCCGGTATGACCGTGAAGTTCTTCGACGAGCCCGGCAAGCTCAAGAAGGCCGTCGAGAGCGGCGACGTGGACCTCGCCTACCGCGGCCTGGCCATGAAGGACATCGCGCACCTGGACAACGCCTCCCTGAACCAGCAGCACGGCACCCAGGTCATCGAGGGCGGCAGCGCCGAGGCCATGTACATGGTCTTCAACATGAAGGACCCGGTCGCCAAGCAGGCCGGCGTCCGCAAGGCGATCGCCTACCTCCTGGACCGCTCCACCCTCGTCCGGGACGTCTACCAGCGCACCGCCGAACCGCTCTACTCGGTCGTCCCGGCCGGCATCACCGGCCACAGCACCTCGTTCTTCAACACCTACGGCGACCGCCCGCAGCCCGACAAGGCCAAGGCCGCGCTGCGCGCCTCCGGCCTGTCCGGCAAGGTGCCGCTGACCCTGTGGGCCACCCCCGACCGGTTCGGCCCCGGCACCGTCCCGGCCTTCCAGGAGATCGCCCAACAGCTCAACGCCAGCGGCCTGTTCGACGCCAAGGTGCGCTCCGTGCCCACCGACGAGTACGAAAAGGGCGTGGCCGACGGCCGGTTCGGCGTCTACGTCAAGGGCTGGATCCCCGACTATCCGGACCCGGACAACTTCACCCAGCCGTTCTTCGGCAAGGACAGCGTGCTGTCCAACCACTACAACTCGCCCGCCATCACCGGCCGGCTGCTGCCCAAGACGGCCGACGAGCAGAACCGCGCCGCCACCAAGGGGACGTTCCGCGAGCTGCAGGACATCGTCGCCCGCGACGTGCCGATCATCCCGATATGGCAGGGCAAGCAGTACGCGGTGGCCCGCAACGGCGTCACCGGACTGGAGTGGACCCTGGACGCCTCGACCGTCTTCCGGTTCTGGGAGATCAGCAAGGCGTCCGACGCCTGACGCACGCCCTGACGGACACACCGCACGACAGCGGGGCCGGTCCGGGAGGACTTCCTCCCGGACCGGCCCCGCCGCCGTACCCGGCCCCACGAGCGCCGTGAACGCCCGCCGTGCCGTACGAGCCGCCGCCGCGCGGCTCCTGGGTCCCGCGGGCCCGGCTACTGCGCTCCCGGGCGCACCAGGCCGCTCTCGTACGCGTACACCGCCGCCTGCACCCGGTCGCGCAGCCCCAGCTTCGTCAGCACGTGGCCCACATGCGTCTTGACCGTCGTCTCGCTGACGAACAGGTCCGCCGCGATCTCCGCGTTCGACAACCCGCGCGCGACCAGCTTGAGCACCTCCACCTCCCGCTCGGTGAGGGTGTGCAGGGTGTCCGGCACCGGCTCCTCACCCGACGGCAGATGACCGGCGTACTTGTCCAGCAGCCGGCGGGTGATGCTCGGCGCCAGCATCGCCTCGCCCGCCGCCACCACCCGGATCGCCTGCACCAGCTCGTTCGCCGGCGCGTCCTTCAGCAGGAACCCGCTGGCCCCCGCCCGCAGCGCCTCGACGACGTACTCGTCCAGGTCGAAGGTCGTCAGCACCAGCACCTTCGCCGGCCCGTCCTTCGCCGGACCGGTGATCTGCCGGGTCGCCTCGACCCCGTCCATCCGGGGCATCCGGATGTCCATCAGCACCACATCGGGCTGCAGCGCGCGCACCTGCTCCAGCGCCTGCAGGCCGTCACCGGCCTCACCGACGACGGCCAGGTCCTGCTCCGCCTCCAGAATCATCCGGAATCCCGTACGCAGCAGGGGCTGGTCGTCGACCAGCAGGACGCGGATGGCCACGAGCTCTCCTTCGTTAGATCGGCTCCATTCTGCCCTGCGGCACCCCGCCGCCGTCCCCCGGGCGCACGGGCAGCGACCGTGCTTACCGGGAGCCAACCCCCGAGCCCCCGGCCGAAGCCCCGCCCGCCGCCCTCACCGGCAACGGATACACCGGGGGAGTACCGCCGAATTCCGGGCAGTGCGCCCGGTGGTCGCACCAGCCGCACAGCTTCGTCGGCCGCGGCCGCCAGTCGCCGGTCTCCGTCGCCAGCCGGATCGCCTCCCACAGCGCCAGCAACTTCCGCTCCACCGCGAGCAGATCGGCCTCACCCGGGTCGTACGTCCGCACCTCGCCGCTGCCCAGGTAGACCAGCTGGAGCCGCCGCGGCACCACACCCCGCAGCCGCCACACCACCAGCGCGTAGAACTTCATCTGGAACAGCGCGCCCTCGGCGAACTCCGGCCGCGGCGCCTTCCCCGTCTTGTAGTCGACGATCCGCACCTCGCCCGTCGGCGCGACGTCCACCCGGTCGATGAAGCCCCGCAGCCGCAGCCCCGACGCGAGCTCCGTCTCGACGTACAGCTCACGGTCGGCCGGCTCCAGCCGCTGCGGATCCTCCAGCGAGAACCACCGCTCCACCAGCGCCTCGGCCTCCGCCAGCCACGCCGCCAGCCGCTCGCCCTCCGGATCGTCCGCGAACAGCTCCGCCAGCTCCGGCCGCTTGGCCAGCAGCCGCTCCCACTCGCCCGGCACCATGGCGCGCGCCCCCGCCGCCGTACGCGCCGCCGCCGGGGCGTCGAAGAGCCGCTCCAGCACCGCATGGACCACCGTGCCCCGGGTCGCCGCCGGGCTCGGCTTCTCCGGCAGCCGGTCGATCACCCGGAAGCGGTAGAGCAACGGGCACTGCATGAAATCGCTCGCCCGCGACGGCGACAGCGCCGCCGGCGGCCGCGCCGGCTCCCCGCCCCGCTCCCCGGCGGCCCCCGCGCCGGACCCCTCCTGGGCGTCCTGCACACCCTGCGTGCCCGCCCCGTCCTGCTCCGTGCTCCATCCCATGGCACAAAACCCTACGGCCCGCCACCGACAGGCGCGGACGGGCCTGCACCCTCAGGCGCCCCGCAACGGACCGGCGCACGCCACTCCGCATACCATCGACGCCGGACCCCTGCGCCCTGCATGATCGGGATATCAGGCCGAGCAGGGGCGAAAGCCGTATTCGATGAGGGGACACCGTGGACGAGAGCGGGAAGCCGCAGGACCCCGAGGAGTCCGTGCGGCCCCAGCCGCCCGAGCCGCCCAAGGGCGAGGGCCCCAAGGCGCCCCCGCCGTCCGGGAAGCGCGGCGGCGGCATCCTGATGGGCCGTCCCTTCGGCGTGCCCGTCTACGTGGCCCCCAGCTGGTTCCTGGTCGCCGCCCTGATCACCTGGGTCTTCGGCGGGCAACTGGAGCGCGTACTGCCCGAGCTCGGCGCCGCCCGCTACCTCGTCTCGCTCTTCTTCGCCGTCGCCTTCTACGCCTCGGTCCTCGTCCACGAGCTGGCCCACACGGTCGCCGCGCTCCGCTTCAAGCTCCCCGTCCGCCGCATCCAGCTCCAGTTCTTCGGCGGCGTCTCGGAGATCGAGAAGGAGAGCGAGAGCCCCGGCCGGGAATTCGTCCTCGCCTTCGTCGGCCCGCTGCTCTCCCTCGTCCTCGCCGCCGTCTTCTACGCCGGGATGCAGCTGGTCGAACCGGGCACGGTCCCGGGCGTCCTGCTCGCCGGCCTGATGATCTCCAACCTCATCGTCGCGCTCTTCAACCTGCTGCCCGGCCTGCCCCTCGACGGCGGCCGGATGCTCCGCGCCGTCGTCTGGAAGATCACCGGCAGGCCGATGAGCGGCACCATCGCCGCCGCCTGGGTCGGCCGCGCCCTCGCCGTCACCGTCCTCATCGGCCTGCCGCTGCTCACCCACACCGGCGCCCTCGGCAACGCCCGCCCCGAGATCGGCGACGCCGACTCCCTCACCGACGCCCTGCTCGCCGCGATCCTCGCCGCCATCATCTGGACCGGCGCCGGCAACAGCCTGCGCATGGCCCGGCTCCGCGAACGCCTCCCCGAGCTCACCGCCCGCACCCTCACCCGGCGCGCGGTGCCCGTCGAGACCGCCACCCCGCTCTCCGAGGCCCTGCGCCGCGCCAACGACGCGGGAGCCCGCGCCCTGGTCGTCGTCGACCCCCAGGGCATGCCCACCGCCCTCGTCCGCGAGGCCGCCATCGTCGGCGTCCCGGACCACCGCCGCCCCTGGGTCCCCGTCGGCACCCTCGCCCAGGACCTCAAGGACGGCATGCGGGTCTCCGCCGAGCTCGCCGGGGAGGACCTGCTGGAATACCTCCGCGCCACCCCCGCCACCGAATACCTCGTCGTCGAGCGGACCGGCGAGATCTACGGCGTCCTCTCCACCGCCGACGTCGAGCGCGCCTTCGTCTCGGCGATGGCGCGCCCCAACTAGGGCTCCGCCCGCCCCCGAGCCGCGGCCGGTGCCCCACTCGCCCGTGGTCAGTGGCGGCCCCACGGCCCGGTAGGCTGGTCACATGTCCGAACCGACCGGTGCCGCCCGCCGTCGCGGGCCCTTCAAGGTCGGGGACCAGGTCCAGCTCACCGACCCCAAGGGACGCCACTACACCTTCACGCTCGAAGAGGGCAAGAGCTTCCACACCCACAAGGGAGCCTTCCCCCACGACGAGCTGATCGGTGCTCCCGAGGGCAGCGTTGTCCGTACCACCGGGAACGTCGCCTACCTCGCGCTGCGCCCGCTGCTCCCCGACTACGTCCTGTCCATGCCCCGCGGCGCCGCCGTGGTCTACCCCAAGGACGCGGGGCAGATCCTGGCGATGGCCGACATCTTCCCCGGCGCCCGCGTCGTCGAGGCGGGGGTGGGTTCCGGCTCGCTCAGCAGCTTCCTGCTGCGCGCCATCGGCGACGACGGCATGCTGCACTCCTACGAGCGCCGCGCCGACTTCGCCGAGATCGCCACGCAGAACGTCGAGCGCTACTTCGGCGGCCCGCACCCGGCGTGGACGCTCACCGTCGGTGACCTCCAGGACAATCTCTCCGACACCGACGTCGACCGCGTCATCCTGGACATGCTCGCCCCCTGGGAGTGCCTGGAGGCCGTCTCCAAGGCCCTGGTGCCCGGCGGCATCCTCTGCGCCTACGTCGCGACCACCACCCAGCTGGCCCGCACCGTCGAGGCGATCCGCGAGCACGGCACCTTCAACGAGCCGTCGGCCTGGGAAACCATGGTCCGCACCTGGCACGTCGAGGGCCTCGCGGTCCGCCCCGACCACCGCATGATCGGCCACACCGGCTTCCTGCTCACCGCCCGCCGCCTCGCCGACGGCGTGGAGCCCCCGCTCCGCCGCCGCCGCCCGGCCAAGGGCGCGTACGGTGAGGACTACACCGGCCCGGGCGGCCGCGAGAAGGCAGCCGGCAAGGACAAGGGCCCGGCCGCCACGGACGAGCCCACCGACGGCGCCTGACCCGCCGCCGGCCCCGCCGACAACCTCCACACACCGTCACCGGCCGCCCGCAACCGGCCACCGAACCCCTGGGCGCCGCCGCCGAGTTCCCCACCGGAACCCGCCGGCGGCGCCTCCCGTTCCCCACCCCCCAGGAACGACCGCCCCGCCCCCGGGGAACCGCTGGCACCGCCGCCTCCCGTCCCCGGCCACGGCACCCCCGGGAACCCCCACCGTCCCCCCTCCGTTCACCGGTCAGGGGCTCGCGCGACCCCTAAGGGACCCCCCTACGGCAACCGTTACGGATCCCCTACGGAACCCCTACGGGAAACCCGGAAAACTCCGGTCCCGCTGGTTCCTTGCCGCCCTGTCCTGTGGAACGATGCTGGGCACTCCCACCGGCACAGCACTTCACAGGAGTTACCCCGCGTGCAGCCCATGGCAGGCCAGGACCTCTTGCACACCCAGCCGCGCCCCATGCACTGGCTCGCCACCGCCACCGCCCTCTCGGCGGTCGTCGCGGCCGCGTCCTTCGTCCAGCCCCCCGACGCCACGGCCACCACCTCCCGCAACGCCCAGGCCGGCCGGCACTCCTCCGCCCCCGATCCCGGCAAGGTCACGTTCCCCGTCACCTGCGGCCCCAACCGCTCCGAGGTGGTCAAGAAGGCGTCCGGAGACCTCGACGGCGACGGCACGACCGAGACGGTCGCCGTGGTCCGCTGCCACAGCGACACCGGCACCCCGCCCAGTGGCGTCTATGTCCTCGCCCACCCCACCGACCCGCAGGCCGCCCCGCGCATCGTGGCGACCCTCGTCGCCCCCGCCCAGCAGCTCAGCGTCCAGTCCCTGGTGGTGAAGGACGAGGTGATCGCGGCGGGGCTGCTGGGCTACTCCGACCTGAACGTGCCGCGCTGCTGCCCCGACGTGCACAAGAGCGTCAAATGGCAATGGCGGGACGGGAAGTTCATCCAGACCGAACTGCCCGCCGCGGCGGGCACCAAGGGTGCCTGAGCCGCTACAGCAGGTATGCGGAGGGAGCTTTCCGCTTCCTCCGGTTCACTCAGCGTCGGTTCACTCGGCGTCCGGGCCGTAGACCTCGACGCGGTCGCTGACCCGGCGCACGTGGATGCAGTCCCCGGGGCACTCCTTCGCCGAGTCCCGGACGTCGGCGAGCAGCTTCAGCGGGACGGGCGTTGTGGCGCCCTCCTCCTGGAGGAGCTCGTCATCGGCGCTCTTCACATAGGCCAGGCCGTCGATGTCCAGCTCGAAGACCTCCGGCGCGTACTGCGCACAGATGCCGTCCCCGGTGCAGAGATCCTGGTCGATCCAGACTTCCAGCTCTGGGGCTTCGTCCTGCGCGGTCATCTCGCCTGCCGTTCCTGCGTACGTGAACCGTTTTTGTCTAAGTGGCGCCAGCCCTGACGGGTGTTGACCGACTCGACGATACAACCGCTCGCTTTCCGATGTTGATGGGTGGGTATTCCCTTGGCGGGAGGACGTGCGCAAGGGTGAAGATCGGACACACCCCGACAGTCTTTTCGATCTAGGGGTTTCAACCTGCACCGGCCCAGGTAGGGTCAGGAAGCGTCCAGCTCCTTGGAGGAGGTGAGGACCGTGGCAGCCCACGACGACGACATCAACCGCGGCATCCGGCCGGGGCGGGGGTCTGAAGATCCCGCCGGCCAGGTTGCCTATCTCGAGCAGGAGATCGCCGTCCTGCGACGCAAGCTCGCCGACTCTCCGCGTCACACGAGGATTCTCGAAGAGCGGATCGTCGAGCTGCAGACCAACCTGGCCGGCGTCTCGGCGCAGAACGAGCGTCTCGCCAATACGCTCCGCGAGGCCCGCGACCAGATCGTCGCCCTCAAGGAAGAGGTCGACCGGCTCGCACAGCCGCCGGCCGGCTTCGGTGTCTTCCTGCAGGCGAACGAGGACGGCACGGTCGACATTTTCACCGGAGGCAGAAAACTCCGGGTCAATGTCAGCCCGAGCGTGGAGACCGAGGACCTCAGGCGCGGCCAAGAGGTCATGCTCAACGAAGCGCTCAATGTGGTCGAGGCCATGGAGTTCGAGAGCGCCGGCGACATCGTCACCCTCAAGGAGATCCTTGAGGACGGCGTGCGCGCCCTGGTCATCGGGCACACCGACGAGGAGCGGGTGGTGAGGCTCGCCGAGCCGCTGCTGGACACCACCATCCGCCCCGGCGACGCCCTGCTTCTCGAACCGCGCTCCGGCTACGTCTACGAAGTCATCCCGAAGAGCGAGGTCGAGGAACTCGTCCTCGAAGAGGTCCCGGACATCGACTACACCAAGATCGGCGGTCTGGGCGGCCAGATCGAGCTGATCCGGGACGCGGTCGAGCTTCCGTACCTCTACCCCGACCTCTTCAAGGAGCACGAACTCCGCCCGCCCAAGGGCGTGTTGCTCTACGGCCCGCCCGGCTGCGGCAAGACGCTCATCGCCAAGGCGGTCGCCAACTCCCTTGCCAAGAAGGTCGCCGAGGTGACCGGGCAGCCCGCGGGGAAGAGCTTCTTCCTCAACATCAAGGGCCCCGAGCTGCTCAACAAGTACGTCGGTGAGACCGAGCGGCACATCCGGCTGGTCTTCCAGCGGGCCCGGGAGAAGGCGAGCGAGGGCACGCCCGTCATCGTCTTCTTCGACGAGATGGACTCGCTCTTCCGCACCCGCGGCTCCGGCGTCAGCTCGGACGTGGAGAACACCATCGTCCCCCAGCTGCTCTCGGAGATCGACGGCGTCGAGGGCCTGGAGAACGTGATCGTGATCGGTGCCTCCAACCGGGAGGACATGATCGACCCGGCGATTCTGCGGCCCGGTCGTCTCGACGTGAAAATCAAGATCGAGCGCCCGGACGCGGAAGCCGCCAAGGACATCTTCTCGAAGTACCTCACGGAAAACCTCCCGCTGCACTCCGACGACCTCGCCGAGCACGGCGACTCGCGCAAGGCCGCGGTCAGCGGGATGATCCAGTCGGTCGTCGAGCAGATGTACGCGGAATCCGAGGAAAACCGCTTCCTGGAGGTCACCTATGCCAATGGTGACAAGGAAGTCCTCTACTTCAAGGACTTCAACTCCGGTGCGATGATCGAAAACATCGTAGGACGAGCAAAGAAGATGGCCATCAAGGCCTTCCTCGAACACAATCAGAAGGGTCTACGGGTCTCCCACCTCCTCCAGGCTTGCGTGGACGAGTTCAAGGAGAACGAGGACCTGCCCAACACCACGAACCCGGACGACTGGGCCCGGATCTCCGGAAAGAAGGGCGAGCGGATCGTATACATCCGCACTCTGGTCACCGGAAAACAAGGCGCCGACACCGGTCGCTCCATCGACACGGTGGCGAATACCGGCCAATACCTGTAACACCGCTCTCCGGCTGCGGATGTCCTGCACGGGGCGTCCGCAGCCGGACGCATTTCCGGGGACGCCGCAGCCGCCCCATTTCAGAGCGATGGACCAGGGAAAACCGGACTGGAGCAATGACTGTAATGATCTCCCCAGCGCCGCAAAGGCGTTCTAGGCTCTTCGGTACCGCTGCGTCACGCTGTGCGGGCGTGGGGCACGCACGCGGAACGGAAGCGCAGCGGTACTTGAGCGCCGACCCCATCCGGGGGCGCCGCCGGGCAAGGAGGGCCGCATGACCGTACGGCGAGTAATGGGAATCGAGACGGAGTACGGGATCTCCGTCCCCGGCCACCCGAACGCCAATGCCATGCTCACCTCATCCCAGGTCGTCAACGCCTACGCGGCCGCGATGCACCGGGCACGCCGTGCCCGCTGGGATTTCGAGGAGGAGAACCCGCTGCGGGACGCCCGCGGCTTCGACCTCGCACGCGAGAACGCCGACGCCAGCCAGCTCACGGACGAGGACATCGGCCTGGCCAATGTGATCCTCACGAACGGTGCCAGGCTCTACGTCGACCACGCACACCCCGAATACAGCGCCCCCGAGGTCACCAACCCCCGCGACGCCGTCCTGTGGGACAAGGCCGGCGAACGGATCATGGCCGAGGCCGCCGAGCGGGCCGCCCAGGTACCCGGCGCCCAGCCCATCCACCTCTACAAGAACAACACCGACAACAAGGGCGCCTCCTACGGCACGCACGAGAACTACCTGATGAAACGGGAGACCCCGTTCTCGGACATCGTGCGCCACCTGACCCCGTTCTTCGTCTCCCGCCAGGTCGTCACCGGCGCCGGACGGGTCGGTATCGGCCAGGACGGCCACGAGCACGGCTTCCAGCTCAGCCAGCGCGCCGACTACTTCGAGGTGGAGGTCGGCCTGGAGACGACCCTCAAGCGGCCCATCATCAACACCCGCGACGAGCCGCACGCCGACGCCGAGAAATACCGCCGGCTGCACGTGATCATCGGCGACGCGAACCTCTCCGAGATCTCGACGTACCTCAAGCTGGGCACCACCTCCCTCGTCCTGTCCATGATCGAAGACGGCTTCATCGCCGTCGACCTGGCCGTCGAGCAGCCCGTCCGCACCCTCCACCAGGTCTCGCACGACCCCACACTGCAGCGCCTGATCACCCTCCGCAGCGGCCGCACGCTCACCGCCGTCCAGCTCCAGATGGAGTACTTCGAGCTGGCCCGCAAATACGTGGAGGACCGTTACGGAGCGGATGCGGACGAGCAGACCAAGGACGTCCTGACCAGGTGGGAGGACGTGCTGGGCCGGCTGGAGAACGACCCGATGAGCCTCTCGGGCGAGCTGGACTGGGTGGCCAAGCGGGAGCTCATGGAGGGCTACCGCCGCCGTGACGGTCTGGACTGGGACGCCGCCCGGCTGCACCTCATCGACCTGCAGTACGCCGACGTACGGCCCGAGAAGGGCCTGTACAACCGTCTGGCGGCCCGCGGCAAGATGAAGCGCCTCCTGGACGAGCCCGAGGTCCAGCGGGCCCAGCAGAAGCCTCCGGAGGACACCAGGGCCTACTTCCGGGGCCGCTGCCTGGACCAGTACGCCGACGACGTAGCCGCCGCCTCGTGGGATTCGGTCATCTTCGACCTCCCCGGCCGCGACTCCCTGCAGCGGGTCCCCACCCTGGAGCCGCTGCGCGGCACCCGTAAGCACGTCAAGGAGCTGCTCGACCGCTGCCGGACCGCGGAGGAGCTGGTGAGGACGCTGTCCGGCCGCTGAGGAACGGCAGGTGCACGACAGAATCCGCGGCGATCGCCGGCCGATTCACGGCTGAAATCGTCGCGGTACGGGAATCATCGAGGTGACCACCGGGCGTTGCAGCAACAGCAGGGCCGATGTCGGACCCTGCTTGTAGGGTCGGATCTTGAAGGTCACATCGAGCGGGGCAAACCGAGCGGGGTGAGGGATATGGCGACCAAGGACAGCGGCGGCGGACAGGCAAAGGCCACCCGTTCCACCGAGGAGGTCGAGGAGCAGGCGCAGGACGCGCAGGTCTCCGAGGACCTCAAGGAACGGCAGGAGAAGCTGAGCGACGACGTGGACTCCGTCCTGGACGAGATCGACGACGTCCTCGAGGAGAATGCTGAGGACTTCGTGCGTTCCTTCGTGCAAAAGGGCGGAGAGTAGACCACCTTAGCCTTCGCATCGAAGGTGGCGGGGTGGGTGAGCGACGGATGAACAGCGTGCGAAGCGCTGCGCGCGGTGCGGCCCGGCCGGACCGCGCGCACGCTTCGCCCCGGTCCCGGCCCGCGGCAGAACGATCAGCATGTGGATCACACCCACGAGCCGGGTAAGGTCCGGGACGTACCGTGCATCAACTGCAACTCGGCACTCGGCAAGTTGAGGGATGACCCGGGCGCACTCCGCAGGGCCATCGCATATCCGGAAGGAAACGTGTGGAAGCCAATACTCGAAGCACCGGGCGTCTACCAGCTGCCTTCCTGACGCCTGGATCCTCGTCGTTCATGGACTTTCTCGGTGCGCACGCACCCGATCTGCTGCCGGGCAACCGCCCGTTGCCGCCGGTGCAGGGGGCCATCGAGGCGCCGCACGGCACGACGATCGTGGCGGCGACCTTCCCCGGGGGAGTGGTGCTGGCCGGCGACCGGCGGGCGACGATGGGCAATGTCATTGCGCAGCGTGATATCGAGAAGGTTTTCCCGGCCGACGAATACAGCGCGGTCGGTATCGCCGGCACCGCCGGTCTCGCCGTCGAAATGGTCAAGCTGTTCCAGCTGGAGCTGGAGCACTTCGAAAAGGTCGAAGGCGCCCAACTCTCCCTGGAGGGCAAGGCGAACCGCCTGTCGACGATGATCCGCAGCAATCTCGGCATGGCGATGCAGGGACTGGCCGTGGTGCCGCTCTTCGCCGGTTACGACCTCGACCGCGAGAAGGGCCGGATCTTCTCGTACGACGTCACCGGCGGTCGCTCCGAGGAGCAGGGCTTCGCCGCGACCGGCTCCGGCTCGGTCTTCGCGCGCAGCGCGCTGAAGAAGCTCTACCAGGAGGACTTCACGGAGAGTCAGGCCGCCACCGCGGTCGTCCAGGCCCTGTACGACGCGGCGGACGACGACTCGGCGACCGGTGGGCCCGACATGGCGCGGCGGATCTACCCGATCGTCACGGTGATCACCGACGAGGGCTTCCGGAAGCTGGCCGACGGGGAGGTCGCGGACATCGCCCGTGCCATTCACGAGCGCCGCCTCCAGCAGCCCGACGGCCCGCGGGCCGCGCTGCTCTGACGGGACGGACGTTCCGCAATGCCGCCACTGAGAGAGCTTTTGACAGGAAGGGACGGATAGCCGGTGTCGACGCCGTTCTATGTCTCACCCCAGCAGGCCATGGCCGACCGCGCCGAATACGCCCGCAAGGGCATTGCGCGCGGCCGCAGCGTCGTGGTGCTGCAGTACACCGACGGCGTGGTTTTCGTCGCCGAGAATCCCTCCCGGGCCCTGCACAAGGTCAGCGAGATCTATGACCGGATCGCCTTTGCGGCGGTCGGGAAATACAACGAGTTCGAGAATCTGCGGATCGGCGGGGTGCGCTATGCCGATCTGCGGGGTTACACCTACGACCGCGAGGACGTGACCGCGCGCGGTCTCGCCAATGTCTACGCCCAGACGCTCGGCACGATCTTCTCCAGCGCCGCCGAGAAGCCGTACGAGGTCGAGCTGATCGTCGCCGAGGTGGGCAGTGCCCCCGAGGAGGACCAGATCTACCGGCTGCCGCACGACGGCTCGATCGTCGACGAGCACGGCTCGGTGGCGGTCGGCGGCAACGCGGACCAGATCAGCAGCTATCTGGACCAGCGGCACCGCGACGGCATGACGCTGTCGGAGGCGCTGAAGCTGGCCGTGGAGTCCCTGTCGCGGGACAACAACGGCGGCGAGCGCCGGCTGACCGCGGAGCAGCTGGAGGTGGCGACGCTGGACCGTACGCGGCCGCAGCAGCGCAAGTTCAAGCGGATCCTGGGCCGCCAGTTGTCCCGCCTCCTGGAGGAGAGCGGTCCGGCGGGCGCCGAGGAGCCGGCGGCGGACGCGGACGCCGGTGCCGGGGAGTCCGGGGCCACCGCGGAGGGCGCCGGCGGCAAGGGCGCCAAGGGCGGTGCCACGGACAAGGACGTCAAGAACGTCAAGAACGTCAAGGGCAAGGACGGTCCGGACGGCGAACCGCTGCTGTAAGGACGGTTTCCGGGCGGCTGCCCGGTGTGCGCGCCCCGGTGGGGTCACTCCCCGCCGGGGCGCGCCGCGTTTCCGGCGCCGGCCGGCGGCGGGGCGGTGGAGCCGCGGGGGACCAGTTCGACCGGCAGGGTGGGTTCCTGCGCGGGGCGGCCGTCGAGCACGGCCATCAGGGCACGCATCCCGGCCTCGCCGAACTCCTCGGCGGGCAGCCGTACGGTGGTCAGCTCGGGTTCCACGGCGACCGCGAGGGCGAGGTCGTCGAAGCCGGTCACCGAGACGTCCTCGGGGACGCGCAGGCCGAGGCGGCGGACGGCCTTGCAGGCGCCGGCGGCGATGATGTCGTCGTCGCAGAGCAGGGCGGTGGGGCGGGGGCCGGGGCCGGCCAGCGCGGCGTGTGCGGCCCGCAGACCGGCGTCGACGCCGAGGGCGGTGGGTTGCCGGCGCAGCAGCGTGCCGGGGACCGCGTCGAGGGCCTCGGTGACGGCCCGGGCGCGTACCTCGAAGGTCCAGGAGCGGACGTCGGCGGCGAGGTGGGTGATGCGGCGGTGCCCGAGCGCGGTCAGATGGCCGGTCAACTGCCGTGCGCCGGCGGCGATGTCGAGGTTGACGGTGGCGGTCGCGCGCGCGTCGTCGGGGTCGCTGTCGAGCATCACCAGGGGGAGGTCGGCGGCGCGCAGGGGGGTGAGGGCCTCGGCGGCCATGGAGGAGGCGATCACTCCGTCGAGGGTGGCGGCCGCGGAGTCGAAGGGGTCGCGGGCGGGGCCGATGCCCTCGGGGGAGGGATAGAGGACGACGCCGAAGCCGTGGTCGGCGGCGATCCGGGCGGCCCCGGTGTAGACCCGGGCGAAGAATTCGGTGGTGAGGGCGGGGACGACGAGGAGCACGGTGCGGGTGCGGCCCATGCGGAGGCTGCGGGCGGCGAGGTTGGGGCGGTAGCCCAGCTCGCGGGCGGCCGCGCGGACCGCCTCGGCCTTCCCGGGGGAGACCCGGCCGCGCCATTTGTCACCGAGGACGAGCGAGACGGCGGCCTGGGAGACACCGGCGGCCCGGGCCACATCGCGGCTGGTGGTGCGGGCGGCGGCCGGGCGCCGGCCGGGGGTCGTGGCCTTCTGGCTGGTCACGGGGTGTCTCGCTCCTCACTCGGGCGCTGCGGGGTGGACCGCGGGTTGCCGCCATGGTACGTATGACGGTGGAAGTTATACGTAACACGGCCGTCCGGGCCGGACCTGACAGGAAGGGGCGGGAATGGCCGCGGGGTATGCGGAGCTGCTGAGAACCCGGCATGCGGCCCGGCTGCTGGCCGGGACGCTGGTCGGCCGGCTGCCGAACGCCACCGCCGCGCTGGCGGTGGTGCTGTTCGCCCGGGCCGAGGGCGGCAGCTACGCCCTGGCCGGCGCGCTCTCGGCGGTCTACGGCGTGTGCAACGCGATCGGCCAGCCGCTGCTCGGCCGGGCCGTGGACCTCTACGGGCAGCCGCGGGTGATGCTGCCCGCGTCGGTGCTCTCCGCCCTCGGCATGGCGTTGCTGGCGGCCGTCGGCCTGGACGTGCTGTGGCTCGCCTACGCGGCCATGGTGATCGCCGGTTTCTTCACGCCCCCTCTGGAGGGCGGGCTGCGGGCGCTGTGGCCGGGCGTCCTGAAGCGCGCGGACCGGGTGCACGCCGCCTACGCGCTGGACGCGGTGGCGCAGGAAGTCATGTTCGCGGTGGGTCCGTTGCTGGTGACGCTGTGCGTGGCGGCGTGGTCGGCGGGGGCCGCACTGCTGGTCATCAACGCGATGGGGGTGCTCGGCGCGCTCTCGGTCGTCGTCTCACCGCCCTCCCGGCAGTGGCGCAGCGGCCCGCGCGAGGCGCACTGGCTGGGCGCGCTGCGGTCGGCCGGGATGCTGGTGCTGATCGGGGCGTTCTTCTTCGTGGGCCTGGCGCTGGGGTCGATCGCGGTCGCGGCCGTGGCGTACGCGGACGAGCACGGCGGCGGGATGGTCTCCAGCTATCTGCTCTCCGCGCTGGGCGCCGGGGCGCTGGCCGGCGGGCTGGTCTACGGGGCGCGGGACTGGCCGGGGCACCCGGAGAACCGGCTGCGGCTGCTGATCGGCCTGCTGGCGCTGGGGTATCTGCCGCTGGTCCTGGTCCCCGGCGTGGCCGGGATGACCGCGCTGACCGGTGTCGCCGGGGTGTTCCTGGCGCCGGCGCTGGCCTGTGCGTTCGTGGTGGTGGACCGGCATGCGCCCAAGGGCACGGTCACGGAGGCGTTTTCGTGGCTGGTGACGACCTTCGGGGTCGGTTCGGCGGTGGGTGCGTCGGTGGCGGGCCCGGCCGTGGAGGGCGGCGGCGCGCAGGCCGGCTTCGCGGTGGCCGGGGCGGGCGGACTCGCCGCGCTGCTCGTCCTTTTGTCGACGAAGCGATTTCTCGGGGAGCCCGGGCGGCCTACGGCGGGTGCGACCCCGGCGGAAAATGATCGAAACGGGGCCGCCGAACCCGGTTTCAGAGCAGGCCATCAGGCGTAATGTTCAGTCATGGACCGCCGCATTTTCGGGCTGGAGAACGAGTACGGCGTCACGTGCACGTTCAGGGGACAGCGCCGACTGTCGCCTGACGAAGTGGCGCGGTACCTCTTCCGCCGTGTCGTGTCATGGGGCCGCAGCAGCAATGTCTTCCTGCGGAACGGCGCCCGCCTGTACTTGGACGTGGGCTCGCACCCGGAATACGCAACTCCCGAGTGCGACAACGTGACCGAGCTGGTCACTCACGACAAGGCCGGTGAGCGCATTCTCGAAGGCCTGCTCGTCGACGCCGAGCGCCGCCTGCATGAGGAGGGAATCGCGGGCGACGTCTATCTGTTCAAGAACAACACCGATTCGGCGGGAAACTCCTACGGCTGTCACGAGAATTACCTCGTCGCCCGCCACGGCGAGTTCTCCCGGCTCGCGGACATCCTCATTCCGTTCCTGGTCACCCGCCAGCTGCTGTGCGGCGCGGGCAAGGTCCTGCAGACGCCGCGGGGCGCCGTCTACTGCGTCAGCCAGCGCGCGGAGCACATCTGGGAGGGCGTCTCCTCGGCGACCACCCGCTCCCGCCCGATCATCAACACCCGTGACGAACCGCATGCGGACGCCGAGCGCTACCGCCGGCTGCACGTCATCGTCGGCGACTCGAACATGTCCGAGACGACGATGATGCTCAAGGTGGGCGCCACGGACCTCGTTCTGCGGATGATCGAGGCGGGCACGGTCATGCGCGATCTGACGCTGGAGAATCCGATCCGCGCGATCCGCGAGGTCAGCCACGACACCACCGGACAGCGCAAGGTGCGGCTGGCCAGCGGGCGGGAGGCCTCGGCGCTCGAAGTCCAGCAGGAGTACTACGAAAAGGCGGTGGATTTCTGCGACCGCCGCGGAATCCGCACCGGTCTCGTGGAGCGCGTACTGGAACTGTGGGGCCGCACCCTGGAGGCGATCCGGGACCAGGAACTGGACCGCATCTCGACCGAGATCGACTGGGTGATGAAACATCAGCTGATCGAGCGGTACCGCACGAAGAACAACATCACGATGTCCCACCCACGAGTGGCGCAGATAGACCTCGCGTATCACGACATTCACCGCCGCCGGGGGCTTTACTACCTCCTGGAGCGGAAGGGTCAAGCCGCGCGGATCTGCAATGACTTGAAGATCTTCGAGGGCAAGTCGGTGCCCCCGCAGACGACTCGGGCCCGGCTGCGCGGTGACTTCATCCGCCGGGCGCAGGAACAGCGCCGGGATTTCACCGTCGACTGGGTGCACCTCAAGCTCAATGACCAGGCGCAGCGTACGGTCCTGTGCAAGGACCCGTTCCGTTCGGTGGACGACCGGGTGGAGAAGCTGATCGCCGGGATGTGACCCGCGGGGAATGCGGAGATGTGCCGGGAGCCGAGTGCTCCCGGCACATTGCTGTGTTGTGCCGGGAAAGGTCCACGGGATCAGGTCGTAGAGTGGCGGGCATTGCCCACCACCCCACGAGCCCGAGTTGGACTGATGCTGAATCTCTCCGGGGCACGGACCCCGCACCCCCGCTCGTTCCCGAAGCACACCCGTCGCGCCGCCGTCGCCGCGCTGACCGTGCCCCTGCTGCTGATCACCGCCGCCTGCGGGTCCGACGACGGCAAGGGCTCGTCGGGCGAAGCCGTCGTGAAGGTCACGGGCAAGCCGGGGGCGCAGCCCAAGATCACGGTGCCGAAGGGTGCCAAGCCGTCCGACACGGCCGTCACCAAGACCCTCGTCCAGGGGAAGGGCGCGACCGTCAAGAAGGGCGACCTGGTCCGCCTGGACTTCGCGGCGCAGACCATGAAGGGCCAGAACCTCGGCAGCAGCTGGACGCCGCAGCCCGGTGCCAAGCCGGGCGCGCCGCGCACCCAGGTCGTCAGCGAGGTCACCGACCAGATGACGCAGCAGATGCTGCCGCCGAAGGTGATGTCGGCGGTCGCCGGGCAGAAGGTCGGCAGCCGGTTCGAGGTCGAGGGCACCGCCAAGGCGCTGATCGGCGCGGGCCTGAACCCGCAGTCCGGGATCAAGCCGGGGGACGGCCTGGTGTGGGTCGTCGACGTGGTCGGCGCGAAGAAGGTCGACAAGAAGGCGAAGGCCGAGGGCAAGCAGGCCGACCCCGAGAGCGGGATGCCGGAGGTGACCGCGGCGGACGAGAAGGCCGCGAAGATCACCATCCCCAAGGGGGAGAAGGCGCCCAAGGGCCTGGAGCAGCAGGTGCTGATCAAGGGCAAGGGTCCCGAGGTGAAGGCCGGCGACGGCCTGATCGCGCAGTACACCGGTGTGAAGTGGGAGGACGGCAAGAAGTTCGACTCCTCCTGGGACCACGGGGGTGCGACCGCGTTCCAGATCGGCACCGGGCAGGTCGTCCAGGGCTGGGACAAGGCGCTGGTCGGCAAGCACGTCGGTGACCGGGTGGAGATCGTCATCCCGCCGAAGCTGGGCTACGGCGCGAGCCCGCAGCACGAGCTGGCCAAGAACACCCTGGTCTTCTCGGTGGACATCGTCGGCACCGTCTGACCAGCGGCGACGTCAAGATCTGCCAGACTGGCCCGGTAATCGTAAAGATTCGCAAGTAGGAGCACATCAGTGAGCATCGACAAGCCCGAGATCGACTTTCCTGAGGGCCCGGCTCCCACCGAGCTCGAGATCGTGGACCTGACGGAGGGCGACGGGCCGGTCGCCAAGGCCGGGGACACCGTCTCCGTCCACTACGTCGGCGTGTCCTTCAGCACCGGCGAGGAGTTCGACGCCAGCTGGAACCGCGGCAAGCCGCTGCAGTTCCAGCTCGGCGCCGGCCAGGTCATCGCCGGCTGGGACCAGGGCGTCCAGGGCATGAAGGTCGGCGGCCGCCGCCGGCTGACCATCCCGCCGCACCTGGCGTACGGCGCGCACGGCGCCGGGGGCGGCCGGATCGCCCCCAACGAGACCCTGATCTTCGTCTGCGACCTGGTCTCGGTCTGACACCGCCGCCGCTCCTGGACGGGACGGCCGCCGACGCACCCGAGGGCCCGCGCCACCTGATGGCGCGGGCCCTCGGCCATGGGCCCTCGGCTTTTACCTTGACCACCCCGAGCGGTACGGTCAACGATCGGGAGTTCAACGAGAAAGGGCGTCGATGGCGATTGCCAAGGCCGAGCGGCTGATGAATCTGGCGCTGTGCCTGCTGGGGACGCGACGCCCGCTGACCAAGCGCGAGCTCCGCTCGTCCATCGAGGCCTACCGCGAGGCCTTCGGGGCCGGTAACGGCACCCCGAGCGGCGACGAAGCCTTCAACCGGATGTTCGAGCGGGACAAGGACGACCTGCGCGAGCTGGGCCTGGTCATCGAGACCGTCGAGGGCATCGACGGCGAGGTCGGCTACCTCGCCCGCCGCGACAGCAACCGGCTGCCTCCGATCACCCTGGACGCCGAGGAGGCCGCCGCCCTCGGGCTGGCCGCCAAGGTCTGGCAGCAGGCCCGGCTGGCCGGCGCCGCCAGCGGTGCGCTGCAGAAGCTGCGGGCGGCCGGGATGCCGCTGGCCGGGGACGGCGAGGACTACGACGCCGGGCAGCCGCACAGCGCGCTCGAACCCCGCATCCCCACCCACGAGGCCGCCTTCGAACCGCTGATGCTGGCCTGCCGCGACCGCCGCCCGGTCGTCTTCGACTACCGCAAGTCCAATGCCGCCCGCCCCGAGCAGCGCCAGGTCGAGCCGTGGATCCTGGAGTGCTGGCGCGGCCACTGGTACGTCGCCGGCTGGGACCGCGAGCGCAAGGCCGAGCGGGTCTTCCGGCTCTCCCGGATCACCGGCAAGGTCCGTTCCCGGCAAGGGAAGTTCACCGCGCCGGTGCCCGACCACGTCACCGTCCGCGAGACCGTCGAGAGCTGGGCCGGCGAGACCGCCACCGGCACCGCCCGGATCAAGCTCCGCGCCGAGCACGGCTATCCGCTGCGGGCCCGCGCGCTGAGTGTCCGGGACCTGGGCGACGGCTGGGACGAGCTGGAGATCCCCAACGGCCACGGACTCGACGCCTGGCTGGTGGAGTTCGGGCCCGACGTGGTCGTACTGGAACCCGCGGAACTGCGCGCCGACGTCGTCGACCGGCTGCGCGCCGTGGCCAAGGGCTGAGAGGGACGGGGAGCTTCACTCATGGCCACGAACGCGATCGACCAGACCCGCCGGATGCTGTCGCTGGTGACGTATCTGCGCGAGCGCCCCGGCGCCCGCGTCGGCGACGTCGCGCGCGCCTTCGGCATCACCGAGGACGAGCTGATCGCCGACCTCGACGTGCTGCCCATGTGCGGCACGAGCTTCCGCGGCGGCGACCTGCTGGACATCGACACCGACGGCGACCGGATCTGGTGGCACAACCCCGACGACGTCGCCGAACCGCTGCGGCTGGCCGCCGACGAGGCCACCGCCCTGCTGGTCGCGGCCCGCGCGGTCGCCACCCTCCCGGGGCTGCGGGAGGGCGACCGGCAGGCGCTGCTGCGGGCCACCGCCAAGCTGGAGGCGGCGGCCGGTGAGGCGGCCGGCGCCAGCTCCCGGCTCTCGGTGACCTTCGAGTCCGAGGGCGGGGTGTTCGCCGACGTCGACCGGGCGATCGCCGAACGGCGCCGGCTGTGGCTGCGCTACTACTCCCCGGCCCGCGACGAGCTGACCGAGCGCGAGGTGGACCCGATCCGGCTGTTCGCCGTCGGCCACACCTACATGGAGGCCTGGTGCCGGCTCTCGGAGGCCCGGCGCACCTTCCGGCTCGACCGGGTCGCCGAGATCAAGCTGCTGGACGCGCCCGCCGACCCGCCCCCGGTCGAGCTGCGCGATCTGTCCGAGGGCCTGGTGCAGCCGGCCGCCGAGGACCCCGAGGTGTCCATCGAGGTCGGGCCGGGCGGCCGCTGGGTCGCCGAGTACTACCCGCACGACAGCGCCGAGGAGCTGCCCGACGGCGGGCTGCGCATCACCCTGCGCACCCCCGACCCGGCCTCGCTGCGGCGGCTGGCGCTGCGGCTGGGCCGGGACGGCCGGATCGTGGCGCCGCAGGCGCTGGCGGACAGTGCCCGGCGCGCCGCCGAGCAGGCGCTCGCGGCGTACGGCGAGTGAGCGGCGGCCCGGCCACCGCGCGCGACGACCGAGGGAGCGGGCCGTGGCCAGTAGGAGGAGGCAGCGAGGGATGACGACCACCATGGCGACCGGGACGGCGACCGCCGGCCCGGCGGACGTGACCGCTCCGGTGCTGTTCAAGGCGGCCTGCCCGGACTGCCGGGGCCGCTTCGAGCTGGCCTCGGACGCGTTCCGGCTGGCCATCGGCGGCAGCCGCCGCACCACCTTCTACTCCTTCACCTGCCCGGACTGCCGGCGCGCGGTGCGCCGGCCGGCCGGCGAGCGGATCGTCGAGCTGCTGACCGGCGGCGGGGTGCGCACGCTGCGGCTGCACTCGGGCTGACCGATAGGCTCGCCCCATGCTCTGGCCCATGATCGCCATCGCCCTCGGCTTCCTCGGGATCGCCGTACTGGGCGTGCTCGCCGTCCGTGTCTTCATCGAGGTGCGCCGGCTGGCCCGCCAGGTCGGCACGGCGTCGGAGCGGATCCAGCGGGCCGCCCAGGACCTGGAACGGGCGGCGGTGCCGCTGGCCTCCCGGATGTACGAGACCGGCCGGGACCGGGTCCGGGACTGACACCGGGGCCGCGGGCCCGGCGCCCGGACGTCGCCCGGGACGCCGGCGCCCTGCTGCACGGCAGGGCGGAGAGGTAGGCTTCCCTCCGCGGTTCGAAGAGCGCGGCGGTCGTGGCAATCCGGAGGTTGCACGGGGATTGCCGGACGTTCACCACCGAACGTTACGATCGATCGAGCACCAGGACGCCAGTCCGACCCCATCGGCAGGCACCACAGCAGACGCCGCCCCGGCGAGAAGGTAGTCGCACATGCTCAGCAACCTGAGGGCCCCCGAGATCATCCTGATCCTCGTCGTTATCGTGCTGCTGTTCGGCGCGAAGAAGCTCCCGGACATGGCGCGTTCGCTCGGCAAGTCCGCGCGGATCCTCAAGAGCGAGGCCAAGGCGATGAAGAAGGACGGCGAGGCGGACGGTGCCGCGGCCACCTCGTCCGAGGCGTCCACCGACGCCGCCCAGCAGGCGCCCCGTACGATCCAGGCCGCCCCGGGCGATGTGAGCAGCTCGCGCCCGGTCGCCGAGCCGAACCACACGACCAAGCAGGGCTGACCCGCACCGCCCCCCGACGGACGATCCAGTCGTACCGAACCGGTCGGCAACGGCTGATGCACGAGACGAGGAAGTGGGTTGCTCAAGTCTGCCCGCAAGCAGGAGAAGGACCCCGAGGGACGGATGCCCCTCGCGGCGCATCTGCGTGAGCTGCGCAACCGGCTGCTGAAGTCGGTGCTGGCGATCGGTGTGGTCACCGTCGTCGCGATGTGGCAGTACGACGCCATCGCCCACTTCATCACGGGGCCGGTCATCGACGCGGTCGGCTGCGGGCGCGGCAGCGTGACCGCTCCGCGGACGCATCCGTGTGCCGAGGTCACCGCCAACGGTCTGCTGGCGCCGTTCACCATCCTGCTCAAGCTGTCCCTCACGGTGGGCGTCGTCGGTGCCAGCCCGATCTGGCTCTACCAGCTCTGGGCCTTCCTCGCACCGGGCCTGCACCGGCACGAGAAGAAGTACGCGCTGAGCTTCGTCGGCGCCGGCGTACCGCTCTTCCTGGCCGGTGCCTACCTCGCCTACGCGGTGCTGCCGACCACGGCGGGCGCCCTGGTCGGGCTGACGCCGGACGACTGGGCCAACCTCTTCCCGGCCGACGAGTTCTTCGACATCGTCACGCGCATGATCGTGGTCTTCGGCCTCGCCTTCGAACTTCCGCTGCTGCTGGTGCTGCTCAACTTCGGCGGGGTGGTCACCGGGCGACGGATCATGAGCTGGTGGCGGTTCATGGTCCTCGGCATCACGATCTTCGCGGCCATCGCCACCCCGACCGGTGACCCGCTGACCATGAGCCTGCTGGCCGCCCCGATCGTGGTGCTGTACTTCGGCGCCGCCGGCATCTGCCTCTTCAACGACCGCCGCCGCCGGCTGGGCAACCCGGACGCGGGGCTGAGCGACGACGAGGCGTCCCGGCTGGATCTGACGCCGTCGGACGTCGGGGAGATCGAGTCGGTGTCCTCGGGGCGGATGCTGCCGGAGCAGGCGAGCGGCGAACCGGACGACGGCGCAGGGCCACGACGCGGTGGTTTCGACGACGTGACGTGAGGTGACGACCCCTCACATGCCGTGACGGCCCCGGGCTCGGTTCGAGCCGGGGCCGTTTCGCATGCCGGGAACGTTCCTCGCCGGGTCCCCGCTCGGTAAAGGCCGCACATAAAGATCGGGTCGTTGTCAGAGGTGGCCGGTAGGCTCGTAAGCACGATGACCGAGGACATGTCCCCTGCTGAGCGCTATGCCGCCGCCAAGCTCCGGGCGGCCGAGCAGGCCACCGCACTCACCGGTTTCCGGGAGCTGTACGACTTCGAGCTGGACCCGTTCCAGGTCGACGCCTGCCAGGCCCTGGAGGCCGGTCAGGGCGTGCTGGTCGCCGCCCCCACCGGATCCGGCAAGACGATCGTCGGCGAATTCGCCGTCCACCTGGCCCTGGAGCAGGGCCGCAAATGCTTCTACACCACGCCGATCAAGGCACTGTCCAACCAGAAGTACCAGGACCTGGTCAAGCGGTACGGCGCGGCGAAGGTCGGCCTGCTGACCGGCGACAACAGCGTCAACTCCGAGGCGCCGGTGATCGTGATGACCACCGAGGTCCTGCGGAACATGCTCTACGCCGGCTCCCAGTCGCTGATCGGCCTGGCGTACGTCGTCATGGACGAGGTGCACTACCTCTCCGACCGCTTCCGCGGCGCCGTCTGGGAAGAGGTGATCATCCACCTCCCCGAATCGGTGACCCTGGTCTCGCTGTCCGCGACGGTCTCCAACGCCGAGGAGTTCGGTGACTGGCTCGACACGGTGCGTGGTGACACCGCCGTGATCGTCTCCGAGCACCGCCCCGTCCCGCTGTGGCAGCACGTCCTCGCCGGCCGCCGGATATACGACCTCTTCGAGGAGCGGGACGGCGGCAACGGCGGCCGCCGGGAGGTCAATCCCGACCTCGAACGACTCGCACGGATGGAGAACAGCCGGCCGACCTTCGGCCGGGACAAGCGCCGGGGCCGCACGATGCGGGAGGCGGACCGCGAGCGCGAGCGGCGGCAGCGGGCGCGGATCTGGACGCCGAGCCGGCCCGAGGTCATCGACCGCCTCGACAACGAGGGCCTGCTGCCCGCGATCACGTTCATCTTCAGCCGGGCCGGCTGCGAGGCCGCCGTCCAGCAGTGCCTGTATTCGGGGCTGCGGCTCAACGACGCGGAGGGCCGCGAACAGGTCCGCCGCATAGTGGAGGCCCGGACAGCCGGGATCCCGGACGACGACCTCCATGTGCTGGGCTATTACGAATGGCTGGAGGGCCTGGAGCGGGGCATCGCGGCGCACCACGCCGGCATGCTGCCGACCTTCAAGGAAGTCGTCGAGGAACTCTTCGTCAAGGGCCTGGTGAAGGCCGTCTTCGCCACCGAGACCCTGGCGCTGGGCATCAACATGCCGGCCCGTTCGGTGGTGTTGGAAAAGCTCGTGAAGTGGAACGGCGAGCAGCACGCCGACATCACCCCCGGCGAGTACACCCAGTTGACCGGCCGGGCCGGGCGCCGCGGCATCGACATCGAGGGCCATGCGGTGGTGCTGTGGCAGCGCGGGATGAACCCGGCCGCGCTGGCCGGGCTCGCCGGCACCCGGACGTACCCGCTGCGGTCGTCGTTCAAGCCGTCGTACAACATGGCGGTCAACCTCGTCTCGCAGTTCGGCCGGCACCGTTCGCGCGAGCTGCTGGAGATGTCGTTCGCGCAGTTCCAGGCCGACAAGTCGGTGGTCGGCATCTCCCGGCAGGTGCAGCGCAACGAGGAGGGCCTGGACGGCTACCGCGCCTCGATGACCTGCCACCTCGGCGACTTCGAGGAGTACTCCCGGCTGCGGCGGGAGTTGAAGGACCGTGAGACCGAGCTGGCCAAGCAGGGCGCCGCGCAGCGCCGGGTGGCGGCCGCGGCGGCCCTGGAGAAGCTGAAGCCGGGCGATGTGATCCATGTGCCGACCGGCAAGTACGCCGGCCTGGCGCTGGTCCTCGACCCCGGTATGCCGTCGGGCCGGACCAACGGCCACCGTGGCTTCGACTCGCAGGACGGCCCGCGACCGCTGGTGCTGACCGCCGAGCGGCAGGTCAAGCGGCTCGGCTCGATCGACTTCCCGGTGCCGGTGACGGCGCTGGACCGGATGCGGATCCCCAAGTCGTTCAACGCCCGCAGCCCGCAGTCCCGCCGCGATCTGGCGTCCGCGCTGCGCACGAAGGCCGGGCACATCGTGCCGTCGCGCCACCGCAAGCCCCGGTCCGCGGCGATCGACGACGGCGAGATCTCCCGGCTGCGCACCGCGATCCGTGCGCACCCCTGCCACGGCTGTGACGAGCGCGAGGACCACGCGCGCTGGGCGGAGCGCTACCACCGCCTCCAGCGGGACACCCGCCAGCTGGAGCGCCGCATCGAGGGCCGGACGAACACCATCGCCCGCACCTTCGACCGGATCTGTGCGCTGCTGACCGAGCTGGGCTACCTCGAAGGCGACGAGGTCACCGACGAGGGCCGCCGGCTCGCCCGGCTCTACGGCGAGCTGGACCTGCTGGCCAGCGAGTGCCTGCGGGACGGCGTTTGGGAGGACCTCGGCCCGGCCGAACTCGCCGCCTGCGCCTCCGCGTTGGTGTACGAGGCCCGGCAGGCGGACGACGCGGTGGCCCCCAAGCTGCCGGCCGGCAAGGCGCGGGACGCGCTGGGCGAGATGGTCCGCATCTGGGGCCGGCTGGACGCCCTGGAGGAGGACCACCGGATCAACCAGGCCGAGGGCGTCGGCCAGCGCGAACCGGACCTCGGCTTCGCCTGGGCCGCCTATCGCTGGGCGGCCGGTTTCGGCCTGGACGAGGTGCTCCGGGAGGCGGAGATGCCCGCCGGTGACTTCGTCCGCTGGTGCAAGCAACTGGTCGACATCCTCGGCCAGATCGCGGCCGCCGCCCCGGCCGGCAGCTCGGTGGCGAAGAACGCCCGCCGGGCCATGGACGGTGTGCTGCGCGGCGTGGTCGCGTACTCCTCGGTCGGCTGACGGGCCGTACGGACGACGGCGCCGCGCCCCCGCAGAGGGGGTGCGGCGCCGTCGTCGTGGGCCGGTCCGCCGGGGTTACGAGGCCTGCCGTGCGCCCGTCGCCGCCCGCTCGGCGTCGCGCTTGGCGACCTCCTCGCGCACCAGCGGGATGACGTACCGGCCGAAGTCGATGGCGTCGTCGAGCAGGTCGTAGCCGCGTGCGGAGAGGATGTCCACGCCGAGGTCGTAGTAGTCGAGCAGGGCCTGGGCGACGGTCTCCGGCGTACCGACCAGGGCGGTGGAGTTCCCCGCGCCGCCGGTCTCGGCCGCGGTCGGCGTCCAGAGGGCCCGGTCGTGCCGCTCGCCCTCGGCGGCCACCGCCAGCAGTCGCTGGGAGCCGGCGTTCTGCGGGCCGGTCAGCGGGTGGCGGCGGCTGAGCGCGCCGCCCGCCTTGTGCGCCTTGATCCGGTCCAGGGTGCGGTGCGCCTTCTCCCAGGCCAGGTCCTCGGTGGGCGCGATGATCGGCCGGAAGGCGACCTGGATCCTGGGGACGTCACTGCGGCCGGCCGCCCGGGCCGCCGCCTTCACCGAGGCGATCTGCTCGGCGGTCTGCGCCAGCGGCTCGCCCCACAGGCAGTAGATGTCCGCCTCGGCACCGCCCGCCGCGTACGCCGCCGGTGAGGAGCCTCCGAACGACACCTGCGGGTGCGGTTGTTGGAGGGGGAAGGTGTCGGAGACGAAGTCGTGGAAGCGGTAGTGGGTGCCCTCGTGGTCGAAGGGCTCGTGGGTGGTCCAGATCTTCTTGACGATGCGGATGTATTCCCGGGTGCGGTCGTAGCGCTCGTCCTTGGTCAGGGTGTCGCCCTCGCGCCGCTGCTCGTGGTCGTTGCCGCCGGTGATGAAGTGCACCGCGAGCCGGCCGTCGCTGATCCGGTCGAGCGTGGCGAACGTCTTCGCGGCGAAGGTCGGGTACGAGACGTTGGGGCGGTGCGCCACCAGGATCTGCAGGGTGTCGGTGCGGGCGGCGACATAGGCGGCGGCCGGGGAGGGGTCGGGGGAGCCGGAGCCGTAGGCGAACAGCACCCGGTCCCAGCCGTACTCCTCGTGGGCGCGGGCGAGCTTGAGGGTGTAGTCCTTGTCGAAGGACGCACCGGAGCGGGGGGTGACTTCGGAACCGTCGTTGGTCGCGGCAATGCCGAGGAACTCGACAGGCATGGGTAGGGCCTCGTCTTCTCGTAGGCGGGCGCGCCGGGGCGCCGGGAATCGCGGAGGGAAGGTCCGCGCCACGGAGAAGTCAGCGGCAACAGGAGGCGGACCACACCCGACCGAAGTCGATGTGGTCGCGGGTGACCAGCCGCGTGAGAGGACGCATGGGGTCAGTGGAACAGACGGATACCTGCACCGTCAACCAATTGCCGGACGGGGAGCGGGTGTTGGGCCCGCCTGCGGGGACGGTGTTCCGTCCGCCGGCCGGGCGACGTAGATCCAGTCGAAGCCGTCGTACCCCTCCGCGTCGAGATGCCGCGCCCGGCGGAGTCCGGCACGCACCGCCACGCGCTGGGAGGCGACGTTCGCCGGGCGGACGCGGGCGATCAGAGGGGTGTCGGGCACCTGGTGGGACGCCGGGTGCGAAGCTCCGGAAGGGGGAAGGCGTCCCGGGGCGTGCGACGATGTCTCCGCGGGATCTTCCCTATACGCCGGCTGACACCAACTCCCTTGCCAGTACGGCGAGTTCATTCGCGTGCAGCACCGTGCCGCCGCATCCGGGCAGCGGGACGTGCAGGGGGCGGAGCCAGCGGTCCGGGATGGCGGCGGTGCCGTGGACGGCGCCGGCGAGCGCGCCGGTGACCGCGGCGACGGTGTCGGTGTCCCCGCCGAGGTCGATCGCGGCGCCCACCGCTTCCTCATACGAGCCGGTGCTGCGCAGCGCCCAGAGTGCGGAGCCCAGGCAGGGCCAGACCGCGCCGTTGAACTCGGTGGCGAGACCGGGGTGCCAGCCGGGTGCGAGGACGACGGCCCAGCGGTCGCGCTGGGCCGGGTCGACGGCATCGAGCGCCTCGGGCACGGCGGCCACCGGATCGCCGCCGTCCAGGGCGACCCGGACCAGCTCGTGGAAGACGGCCGTCCCCTCCCAGGCCGCCGGGTCCCCGTGCGTCAGTGCGGCCAGCCGCCGGGCGGCGTCCATCGTCGCGGTACGGCCGTAACGGGCGAAGTGGACGGCGGAGGGGGCGGCGCGCATGAGTGAACCGTTCCCGGCCGCCCGGGAGTTGTGGGCGAAGTGCGCGGCGGCCGCCCGGTCCCAGGGCAGGCCGCTGCCGAGTACGTCCTCGGTCTGCAGCCCGATGTCCTTGGGGTCGGCGGCCGCCCAGCGCCGGAAGCGGTGGAAGACGTCCGGGAGGTCGAGGCCGCCGCGTTCCAGGAGCGAGTGCGCGGTGAGCACCGCCATCTGCGTGTCGTCGGTGGCCTCACCGCGCTCCCAGCCGCCGCCCGCGTGCATCTCTCCCCGCCCGTCGGGAAACCGGGCGGTGTACGCGCCCGGCTCCCCGAACTCGAAGGGGGCGCCCAGGGCGTCCCCCACGGCTGACCCGAGGACGGTGGCTGTCGCGCGGTCGGTCCGGTCCATGGCGGCATTCTTCCGTGCGGGGTGCCGCCGGCCCGGCCCCGGGTCGTCAGCTGCGCGGTGCGGCGGCCCGGACCGCGCCGGCCCGGCCCGCCACGCCGCCCTCGCCCTTCCTCAGCCGCACCGCCGCCGCCCGTATCGCGAGGAAGAGCAGCACGCCGATCGGGGAGAGGAGGACGGTCAGGAGGAGCAGGGGGCCCATCAGGAGGGGGTGGAGGCGCAGGGTGCGGGCCTCGCGGTACATCCACTGGCCGAGGAACAGGTCCCAGGCGATCACCTGGGCCCAGATCGCCCCGGCCCCGCCGCCGAGGCGCAGCAGGTCCTGGAAGCCGGTGAGGTCGGGGTGGCTGACGGCCGCCCAGAGGTGCGGGAACACCGGGACGGCCAGGGCGAGGTAGACGACCAGGACCGGGACCATGGGGAGCGGTGAGGCGGCGATCCGGTCGGTCCAGCGCCAGCCGGGGGCCAGGATCAGCAGTGCCCAGAACGGCGCGGCGAGCAGGAAGGCCAGATCGAAGAGGGTGCTGGGGGTCATGCGGGGGACTCCGTGGTGAGGGTGGGGGAGGGGGCGGTGAGGCCGGGGGCCGGGGTCGCGGTGCGGCGGCGGAGTGCCGCGTACGTCGCGAGGCCGGTGGCCGCCGCGAGGGCGGCGAGCGCGGTGAGTGTTGCGGCGTCGGGGTGCACGAGGGCCTGGCCGCGCAGGGCCTGCCAGGTGACCACGGCCAGCAGTCCGGTGAGGAAGCCGGCCGCGACCAGGACCAGCCGCAGCCGCACCCGTGCGTCCCGCAGCCGGGCGAACCGTCCGGCCAGCGCCTCGATCCCGTAGAGGAGGAGCGGCAGCGCCTGGAGGGCGTGCATGCCGACGAAGTGCGGGATGCGCAGATCGCCGCCGGTGGTGTTCCAGCCGGTCACCGGCATGGCCGGACCGCCGTCGGGGACGCCGACGCTGTGCGCGCCGACGGCGGTGCGCAGCCCGTCGGCCTGCTGCTCCGGGGTGGGCATCAGCATCAGCCCGCCGAGCGCGAGTCCGGCCAGTGCGATCAGCAGGCCGAGGCGGATCGCCCAGGTGGTGGCCCGGTCGCCGAGCCGGGCCCGGAAGAGCAGGACCGCGATGACGAGGGTGGCGGTCCACAGGGCCACGATGGTCAGCCCCATCACGATGAACAGGCCCCGGTCCAGCGGGGTTTCGACGTTGAAGTGGCTGCGCCGGCCGCGCAGGGCCTGGCCGGTGATGACGGCCATCTCGATCAGCCCGGACACCACGACCACATGGGCGGCCCGGTCGCCCAGCCGGCCGGGCGCGGGGCGCCGGGAGAGCATCCAGGCCAGCGTCAGCCCGTACGCGGCGAACGACACCGCGAACTTGAACGGCTTGAACCAGACCGGAGCCCCGAGCACGACCCGTTCGTCGACGATCAGGCCGACCGCGGTGACGGCCGCGAGCGCGGCCATCGCCCAGGTGAAGGCGAGCAGTGAACGGTATCTGGACATGGGTCCCCCCAGGGATGGCACCGGTGCGCGGGCGCACGGGTGCCCAGGCGTGGGCCGGCGGCGGCCACAGAATGGATAGTGGCGCTTTCCGCTATCTGATAGCTGGACTATCTATGATGGGGGCGGAATTGGCAAGGCCGGGTGTGCGGGGGCCCGGGGACAGGGCGGCGGGGCGGACCCCGGCGCGGGAAAGGGCGGCGGGTGCGGATGCGCATCGGGGAGCTGAGTCGTGCGACCGGGGTCGCGATACCGACGATCAAGTACTACGTCCGCGAGGGACTGCTGCCCGCGGGCCAGCTGACCAGCCCCAATCAGGCCCGTTACGACGACGGTCACGTCCGCAGACTGCGGCTGATCCGGGGGCTGATGGACGTCGGCGGGCTGTCCGTCGCGGCCGTGCGGGAGGTGCTGGCCGCCGTCGACGCACCCGAGGAGCCGGTACACAAGGTCCTCGGCGCGGCGCAGGAGGCGATCGCCCCGCCGCAGGCCGCAGCGCCGGACGGCATCGAGGAGGCGCGGCGCACGGTCGAGGGGCTGATCCGCCGGCGCGGCTGGCGGGTCGCCCCGCAGAACCCGTCCGTCGAGGCGCTGGCGGTCGCGCTGGCCACCCTCCAGGGCCTCGGCCACGGTGACTTCGAGGAGCTCCTCGAAGGCTACGCCGACGCCTGCGAGCGGGTGGCCGACGCCGACCTGGCATGGGTGGGGCGCAACGCGGAGGTCGACCGCCTGGTGGAGAGCGTGGTGGTGGGGACCGTGGTCGGGGACGCGGTCCTGAGCGCGCTGCGCCGGCTGGCGCATGTGGACGCCTCGGCCCGCAGGTACGAGGGCGGGGAGACGGTCTGAGGGGCGGTCGGCAGGCCCGGGGGCGGAGGATCCGGTGGCGGACGTCCGGTCGCGGGCCCGCCGGTGGAGCGGGGGGGGCGCGGAGAGGCTGACGTGGCGTCAGGAGGCGGCCGCGGGGGCGGTCTCCTGCTCCGCCTCGACCTGCTGGTTCCAGTCGCTCTTGGACGCCTGCCAGCCGTCCTCGTCGTGGCCGGTGCGCCAGTAGCCGGAGATGGACAGGTCCTCGCGCGGGATCTGGCGCTCGACGCGGAGCAGCCGGCGCAGCTCCTTCACGAAGCCCGCCTCGCCGTGCACGAACGCCTGGACCCGGCCGGCCGGGAACGCCAGGTCCCGTACCGCGGCGACCAGTTGGCGGCCGACCGGGGCGTCGCCGCGGTGCAGCCAGGTGATCCGCGCACCGGCCGGAACGGTCAGCTCCTGGCGCTCCTCGGGCCCGGCGACCTCGATGAATGCGTGCACCGGGGTGCCGTCCGGGATCCGTGCCAGGGACGCGGCGATGGCCGGCAGTGCGCTCTCGTCGCCGGCCAGGAGGTGCCAATCGGCCGCCGGGTCCGGGGTGTAGGCGCCGCCGGGGCCGAGCAGGAAGATCTCGTCGCCCGGTTGCGCGGCCGCCGCCCAGGGGCCCGCCAGGCCCTCGTCGCCGTGCACCACGAAGTCCACGGTCAGCTCGCGGCTCTCCGCGTCCCAGGCGCGCACGGTGTACGTACGGGTCCGGGGCCAGCGGTCGCGCGGGAACTCGGCGCGGATCCGCGCGATGTCGAACGGCTCCGGGTAGTCCACGCCGGGGAGCGGGAAGACCAGCTTGACGTAGTGGTCGGAGTACTCGCCCGCGGCGAACTCCGCCAGTCCCGCGCCGTCCAGCACCACCCGGACCATGTGCGGGGTGAGCTGCTCGGTGCGCCGCACCCGGGCGCGGTGCAGTGCGGGCTTCTTGCGGGACGGTCGTGTCGCTGCCACGGCAATCTCCCCTGACGCGGTGGTGGCCGGCGGGCCCGGAGAAACGGACCCGCCTTGTTAGGTATACCTAACCTAACAGTAGTTCACCGGCGGAGCGTGACGAGCAGCCGCTGCAGGGCGCCGCCCAGGCCCCACTGCGCGGCCAGCGCCTCCAGGCGCTCGGGATCGGCCGGCTCCGCCGGCAGCGCGAGGTCCGCGTCCGGGACGGGCACGTCGGCGGCCACCTTGATCACCTTCGGGGCGACCGCGACGTACGGGCGGGCCTCCAGCAGGCGGGCGCGCTGTGCCGGGGTCAGCTTCGAGGCGGGGTCCTCCGCGGCGGCCATGATCCCGGCGAGGTCCCCGTAGGTGGCCAGCAGCTTCGCCGCGGTCTTCTCGCCGATTCCCGGGACGCCGGGCAGGCCGTCGCTGGGGTCGCCGCGCAGCAGTGCCAGATCGGCGTACCCCGGGCCGTCCACGCCGTACTTCTCGCGCAGCCACGCCTCGTCGGTGACCTGGAGGGTGCCGACGCCCTTGAGGGGGTACAGGACGCGGATGCCGCGCCGGTCGTCGACGAGCTGGTAGAGGTCCCGGTCGCCGGTGACGATGTCCACCGGGCCCGCCGCCCGCGCCGCGAGCGTGCCGATGATGTCGTCGGCCTCGTAGCCGGCCGCGCCGATCCGGGCGATGCCGAGCGCGTCCAGCACGTCCTCGATGACGGGGACCTGGGGGGAGAGGGTGTCGGGGATCTGCTCCTCGTCGGGCTCGGCGGAGCCGGCCGGGGCCTCCTCGGCGACCCGGTGCGCCTTGTAGGAGGGGATCAGATCGACCCGCCACTGGGGACGCCAGTCGAAGTCCATGCAGGCGACCAGGTCGTCGGGGTGGTGGTCCTGGACGAGCCGGGCGATGAAGTCCAGCAGACCGCGCACCGCGTTCACCGGCGTGCCGTCCGGGGCCCTGACCGATTCCGGTACCCCGAAATAGGCGCGGAAGTACAGCGAGGCGGTGTCGAGGAGCATCAGGCGTCGAGTCACACCCCGCATGATGCCGTATGCCCCAATCGTCGCCGCGATGTGATCTGGCACACCGATGTGTTTGCGCCGCATAAAGGCGGGCAGACGCGCAGCCGGAGCGGACCCGGTGGAGATTCAACATTTCCAGCGGTTAACGACGGGCCGAACCCGTCCCGCACCACGACCTGCCGGCGGGGGTGGCAGGTCGTTTCTCGTGCGACAAGAGAGGTATATGTGTCCAGGCTGCAAGCCGAGCACCTGTACAAGGTGTTCGGCAGACGACCCGAGGACGCGGTACGCCGACTCGAAGCCGGCGCGAGCCGGGACGAATTGCGGGCCGAAGGCACCACCGCCGCCGTGATCGATGCGTCGATCGAGGTGGACGAGGGGCAGATCTTCGTCGTCATGGGCCTGTCCGGGTCCGGCAAGTCCACGCTGCTGCGCATGCTCAACGGCCTGCTGGAGCCGACCGCCGGAAGCGTGCGGATCGACGGCCAGGACCTCACCTCCCTCAGCGACAAGGAACTGCGCGCGGTCCGCTCCCGGAAGATCTCCATGGTCTTCCAGCACTTCGCGCTCTTCCCGCACCGCAGCGTCCTGGAGAACGCCGCCTACGGGCTGGAGGTCCAGGGCGTGCCGCGCGCCGAGCGCGAGCGGCGGGCCACCGAGGCACTGGAACTCACCGGCCTCAAGGGCTGGGAGAAGTCCTGGCCCGACGAGCTGTCCGGCGGCATGCAGCAGCGCGTGGGCCTGGCCCGGGCGCTGGCCACCGACGCCGACCTGCTGCTGATGGACGAGTCGTTCAGCGCGCTGGACCCGCTGATCCGCCGCGACATGCAGGACCAGCTGCTGGAACTGCAGAAGACCCTCAAGAAGACCATCGTCTTCATCACCCACGACCTCAACGAGGCGATGCGCCTCGGCGACCGGATCGCGGTGATGCGGGACGGCCGGATCGTGCAGACCGGCAGCGCCGAGGACATCCTCGTGCGCCCCGCCAACGACTACGTCGCGTCCTTCATCCAGGACGTGGACCGCAGCCGGGTGCTGACCGCCGGCGCGGTGATGGCCGAGGTCGGCACGGTGCTCGGCGGCAGCACGCCGGAGGGCGGCACGCTCGGTACGGCCGCGGAGTTCCGCGCCGCGGCGCCCGCCACCGTGGACGTCGACACCCCGCTGGTGGAGCTGTTCACCCCCTGCTCGGCCAGCAGCGTCCCCGTGGCGGTGACCGACGACAAGGGCGCCGTGATCGGTGCCGTACCGGCCGAGCGGCTGCTCGCGGTGCTCGGCGAGCCCGCCGAACAGGGCGCGGAGCAGGAGCCGGCGGCTCCCGGCGTCCCCGCCCAGCCCGCGGTGAAGACCCTCGCGAAGACGGCGGAGACCACCGCGGAATCGACGAAGACCACCGTGGAGACGACGAAGACCGCCGCGGAGACGGGTGACGACGAACCCGGTGACGGCGACGCCGAGGGCAAGGTGATCGCCGGTGCCTAGGATCCAGATAGGCAGCTGGGCCAATGACGCCGTCAACTGGCTGCGCGACCACCTCGACTGGCTCTTCACCCTCATCACGAAGGTGCTGAACGGCCTCTACGACGCGATCCACACGGTCCTCGCCGGGCCCGAACCGCTGCTGCTGGCCGGCATCTTCGCGGTGCTCGCCTGGTGGCTGCGCGGACTGCCGGCCGCCGTGCTCACCTTCCTCGGGTTCGCCCTGATCGACTCGGTCGAGCAGTGGGGCCCGACCGTCGAATCGCTCTCGCTGGTCCTGGTGGCCTGCCTGATCACCGTCGTGGTCGCGGTGCCGCTCGGCATCTGGGCGGCCCGCAGCCGGCTCGTCGGCGGGGCGCTGCGCCCGGTCCTGGACCTGATGCAGACCATGCCGGCGATGGTCTACCTGATCCCCGGCATCCTCTTCTTCGGCCTCGGTGTCGTCCCCGGCATCGTCGCCACCATCGTCTTCTCCATGCCGCCCGCGGTCCGCATGACCGAGCTGGGCATCCGGCAGGTCGACGAGGAACTGGTCGAGGCCGCCGAGGCGTTCGGCACCCACCCGCGGCGCACCCTCTTCCGCGTCCAGCTGCCGCTCGCGCTGCCCACCATCATGGCCGGCATCAACCAGGTCATCATGCTCGCGCTGTCCATGGTCGTCATCGCCGGCATGGTCGGCGGCGGCGGTCTCGGCGCGTCCGTCTACAACGCGATCAGCTCGGTCAACGTGGCGCTGGGCGCCGAGGCCGGCCTCGCGGTGGTCATCCTCGCCATGTACCTGGACCGGATGACCGGCGCCCTCAACCAGCGGGTCTCGCCGCTCGGCCGGCGTGCGCTGGCCAAGGCCCAGGCGTCGCTGGGCAGCCTGAAGTTCCTGCAGTGGCGGCCCGCCACGTCCGTGGCCGTGGTCGGCGTGGTCGTGCTCGCGCTGATCGCCGGCGGCATGGGCATGTTCGGCAAGAACGCCGCCCAGGGCGGCGGCAACGGCCGTCCGATCAGCCTCGGCTACGTCAACTGGGACGAGGGCAAGGCCACCACCTACCTCTGGAAGGAGATCCTGGAGGAGCGCGGCTACAAGCCCAAGGTCCAGGCGCTGGAGGCCGGTCCGCTGTTCGCCGGGCAGGCCCGCGGGGACATCGACGTGCAGACCAACGCCTGGCTGCCGACCACCCACGCCTCGTACTGGAAGAAGTACAAGGACCAGCTGGAGGACCTCGGCGCCTGGTACGACAAGACGTCGCTGGAGATCGCGGTGCCCTCGTACGTCAAGGGCGTCAAGACCCTGGACGACCTCAAGGGCAAGGCCGGCGAGTTCGGCGGCAAGATCACCGGCATCGAGCCCGGCGCCGGCGAGATGAAGATCCTCAAGGACAAGGTCCTCAAGGACTACGGCCTGAGCGGTGAGTACAAGGTGCAGGAGTCCAGCACCTCGTCCATGCTCACCGAGCTGGACCGCTCGGTCCACCAGAAGAAGCCGATCGCCGTCACGCTCTGGTCGCCGCACTGGGCGTACGACAAGTACCCGCTCACCAAGCTGAAGGACCCCAAGGGATCGTTCGGCTCCGGTGACAGCCTGCACCTGCTGGGCCGCAAGGGCTTCGCCAAGGACGAGCCCGAGGTCGCCAAGTGGATGAAGAACTTCCACCTGGCCGAGAAGCAGCTCACCAGCCTGGAGAACGACGTCAAGAACGCCGGCGAGGGCCATGAGCAGGACGGCGTGCGCAGCTGGCTGAAGAAGAACCCGGGCCTGGTCGAGAAGATCGCGCCGTCCGCCCACGCCACCTACGCCAAGGGCAAGGACGCGGGCAAGGCGCCCAACATCGGCTACCCGGCGTGGGACGAGGGCATCGCCACCACGTACCTCTGGAAGAACATCCTGGAGAAGCGCGGCTACCGGCCGAACATCCGCAACCTCGACATCGGACCGATGTGGACCGGACTGTCCACCGGCCAGATCGACGTGGAGACGGACGGCTGGCTGCCGGTGGCGCAGAAGCAGTACTGGGACAAGTACCAGAAGGATCTCGTCGACGTCGGCCCGTGGTACGACAAGACGTCCCTGGAAATCGCCGTGCCGTCGTACGTCAAGGGCGTGAAAACCCTCGACGACCTGCGCGAGCACAAGGACGAATTCAAGGGCAAAATCATCGGGATCGAGCCCGGCACGGGTGAGATGAAGCGGCTCAAGGACACCGTGGCACCGGCGTACGGGCTGCAGGACTTCGAGGTCACCTCGGCCGGTACCAGCGCCATGCTCGCCGAGCTGGACCGCGCCTACCACAAGCACGAGCCGATCGCGGTGGTGCTGTGGTCGCCGCACTGGGCGTACAGCAAATACCACCTGACCAAGCTCGCCGACCCGAAGGGCACCTGGGGAGCGAACAACCAGATCAAGACGCTGGGCAACAAGAGCTTCCCGAAGAAATTCCCGGAGTTCGCCGGCTGGCTGAAGAACTGGAAGATGAGCCCCGAGGAACTCGGCAGCCTGGAGAAGGACATCCAGGACGCCGGCAAGGGAAATGAGAACAAGGGCGTCGAGAAGTGGATCGACGACCACCCGGGAATTGTGGACAAGATGGCGCCGGTGAAGTAGGCGGGTCTTCTCCCCATACCGCGGCGGGCCCCGTCCCCCGGCAGTCGCCGGGCGGCGGGGCCCGCGACGTGTCCGGTTCACCTGACCGGCGGCGGGTGCGTCGCGGACCCCGGTGCCGGATGGTTCGCTGGGGCCGTGAACCCTGCGCACATCGCCGCCGCCGCACTGATCGGCGCCGCCGGCCTGGGCGTCGCCGCGCCGGCCGCCGCGGCCGAGGTCGACCCGGACCCGATGGTGGCCGGGCAGCGGGTGCGGATCAGCGACGAGCAGGAGTGCGGCGCGGTGCACGGCGCCCGGGCCGCCTCCAAGCTGTTCGGGCCGGTGGCGCTGCGGCCGGGCGCGGACGGGCTGACCGGCCACGCCCGGGTGGCCGACGGCGCGGCCCCGGGACGCTACCGGGTGACCATCGAATGCACGCCGGGCGGCGAGCGGTTCACCGAGCTGGTGACCGTACGGGCCGGGCGGGTCGAGGGGCTGACGGCGACCCAGGCGGCGGGCGGGCTGGCCCTGCTGCTGCTCGCCGGGGGCGCGGCGTATCTGCTGCGGCGCAGCGTCCGCCGTTAGCCGGTCCACCCGGGGCGCGCACCCCGCCGACCCATAGCCTGGGCGCATGACCCGTCGTGTGGTGTCCCTGGTGCCGTCCCTCACCGAAGCCGTGGCCGTCAGCGCGCCCGGGCTGCTGGTCGGGGCGACCGACTGGTGCAGCCGTCCGGCGGGCCTCGACGTGGTGCGGATCGGTGGCACCAAGAACCCCGACACCGCCCGGATCGCCGCGCTGGCGCCCGACCTGGTGCTCGCCAACGAGGAGGAGAACCGCCCGGCCGATCTGGCAGCCCTGCGCGCCGCCGGGCTGGACGTCTGGGTCACCGAGGTGCGGACGCTGGAGCAGGGGTTCCGGGAGCTGCACCGGGTGCTGGTCACCGGCTGCGGACTGGCCCGGCCCGGCTGGCTGGACGCCGCCGAGGCCGCCTGGCGGGACCCGGCGCCCACGGTGGGGGAGCGGACCGCGGTGGTGCCCATCTGGCGACGGCCGTGGATGGTGCTGGGCCGGGACACCTTCGCCGGCGACCTCCTGGCCCGCCTCGGCGTGCGGAACCGCTACGCCGGCCACCCCGACCGCTATCCGCGGATCGCCCTCGACGCGCTCAACGCCGCCGGCGCCGACCTCGTCGTGCTGCCCGACGAGCCCTACCGCTTCACCGCCGACGACGGGCCCGAGGCGTTCCCCGGGCTGCCCGCCGCGCTGGTCAGCGGGCGCGATCTCACCTGGTACGGCCCGTCGTTGGTGACCGCCCCGGCGGCCCTGGCGACGGCGCTGGCCGGGGCGCGCTGAGCCGTCCGGCGGTACGGGCTACCGGGCCGGCGGCGGGGGCGTGAGCAGCCGGCCGTGGGCCAGACCGCTCGCGGTGCGGGCGGCGGCGACCGCGACCGCGGCCACCAGGAGGGCGTAGAGGGCCACGGCCAGCCAGGTGAAGGCGGTCAGCCCGGTGTGCCGGGCCAGGCCCGCCGCCCCGGTGACGCAGGTGCCGAGCGGGAAGGTGAAGCCCCACCAGGTCATCGCGAACGGCATGCCGTTGCGCACGGCGCGGACCACCAGCGCGCTCGCGAGCGCCAGCCACAGCAGGGCGAAGCCCGTCACCGGGATGCCGTACAGGACCGCGAAGGCGCCCATGGCATGGGCGGTCGGGGCGTCGACGACGCCCGGCGCCACGTCGGCCAGGTTGCCGGTCGCGGTGGTGGACTGGCCGAGCGGGCCGAGGACGAGGAACAGCGTGGGGGTGAGGGCGAGCGGCAGCGGCCCGTGGTGGATCAGCCGGGACACCACGAGGGGCAGCACCAGCAGCGTCGCGAGCAGCGACATCCCGAACAGCGCGTAGCAGGCCACCAGCATCGCCTGCTGCCACTGGCCGGCCGGCAGATGGGGCAGCAGCCCCGGGCCGAGGGCCGCCGAGACCATCGGCGCGACCAGCGGCAGCAGCCAGACCGGGGTGGCACTGCCCGGCTCGATGCGGTGGCGGGTCACCATCAGGTACGGGATCGCGGCGGCCCCGGCCACCCCGACGAGGGTGCCCAGGCTCCACAGCACGGCGTCGGCGGCGAGCGCGGCCGACCCGCCGATGACGTCCCTGCCCACCGTCAGCGTGCCGCCGCCCACCGCCAGCAGGGCCATCGACAGGCACCCGTAGAACGGCGCCACGGCCGGGTCGAGGAGATGCCGGCGGGCCTGGTCGGTGTGGCGGAGCCAGTGGACGGCGCGGGCGGCCAGCAGGGTGACCAGCAGCAGGGCCGACAGCGCCCAGACGAACCGGCAGGCGGTGCGCAGCCCCGGGGCGGCGAGCGGCAGGGCCGCGCCGGCGTTGGCGACGATCGCCGTGCCCATCACCGTGGCGTACCAGTTCGGGCCGAGATGACGGAACGGGCCCGAGCGACGGACCGGCTCCGAGGGGCGGGGTGGGGCGGCGGGGCGGGAAGGTGCGTGCGCGAGGGTTGCCATGGAAGAAGCGTCGGTGGTCGCCGCGGCCGCCACCAGGGACGTCGTGTCTATGAGGGCATAAGCTGGGGTTATGAGCAGGGGGAGCGATGAGTGACGCGGCGGCCGGTTCCGGGGCCGGGACGAATGACGTCCCGGCCGCCTCGCTGGCGCACCGGGTGCCCGACCTCGGCGCGCTGGAGCTGCTGCTCGCGGTCGCCCGGCTGGGGAGCCTGGGGCGGGCCGCCCGGGCCCGCGGCATCAGCCAGCCGGCGGCCAGCAGCCGGATCCGGTCGATGGAGCGGCAGTTGGGTGTGGCGCTGGTCGAGCGGTCGCCGCGCGGTTCGCGGCTGACCGAGGCCGGGGTGCTGGTGACGGACTGGGCGCGCCGGGTCGTCGAGGCGGCCGAGGCGTTCGACGCGGGGGCCCAGGCGCTGCGCGGCCGGCGCGATTCCCGGCTGCGGGTCGCGGCGAGCATGACGATCGCCGAGTACCTGCTGCCCGGCTGGCTGATCGCGCTGCGCGCCGAGTTGCCCGGCACCGCGGTGTCGCTGCTGACGGGCAACTCCACGGTGGTGGCCGAGCGGCTGCTGGCGGGCGAGGCGGACCTGGGGTTCGTCGAGGGGCTGGACGTCCCGGCCGGGCTGGACGGCGCGGTCATCGGGCACGACCGGCTGGTGGTCGTCGCCGCCCCGTCCCATCCGTGGGCCCGGCGGCGCGGCGGACTGACCGCCGCCGAGCTGGCCGCGACCCCGCTGATCCTCCGGGAACGCGGCTCGGGCACCCGCCAGGTGCTGGACGCCGCGCTCGCCGGGCACGGCGGGCTGGCCGAGCCGCTGCTCGAACTCGCCTCGACCACCGCCCTGAAGGCCGCCGTGGTCAGCGAGGCGGCGCCGTCGGTGGTCAGCGAACTGGCGGTCGGCGAGGAGCTCACCGCCCGCCGGCTGGTGGCGGTCCCGGTGCGCGACCTGCGGCTCGGCCGTGATCTGCGGGCGGTGTGGCCGACCGGGCAGCGGCCCGCCGGCCCGGCCCGTCAGCTGCTGGGGCTGACCCGCGGCGGGTCCTGAGCCGGGCGCCGGTCCGGTCCCCACCGGGCGAACAGCGCGGAGAGCACGACCGCGGTCAGGGCGGCGGCCGGCACTCCGCTGCCGAAGAGCGTCCGGGCCCAGCCGGGCAGCGGCCGGTACCACTCCGGGGCCAGCACGGGCAGCAGCCCGGCCAGCAGGGTCAGCGCGACGACGGTGGTGGCGCCCCGGCCGGCGAGGTCGGTGCGGCGCAGCAGGCCGATGCCCATGGCCGCGATGACCGCGTAGATCACCAGGGACGCGCCGCCGACCACGGGCGTGGGCAGCGCCGCCAGCAGCCGGGTCACCGGCGCGCACAGCCCGCACAGGACCAGCAGCCCGCCCGCCCCGGCCGTCACGAACCGGCTGCGGACGCCGGTGAGTTGGACGATCCCGATGTTCTCGGCGCTGGTCACCATCACGGTCCCGCCGAGCAGCCCGGCCCCCAGGGAGGTCACCGCGTCCGCGCGGGCGGTGCGCGGGACGTCCCGCGCCGGGTCGGGCGTACGGCCCACCGCCTCGCTGTTGAGGACGGTCTGCCCGGTCGCCTCGGCCAGCGAGGCGAGCGCGAAGACCATCAGCGGCAGGGCGGCGAGCAGGTCGAAGTGCGGGGCGCCGTACGGGAAGAGGCGGGGCAGGGCCAGCACGCCGCCGCCCGGGACGTGGTGGAACGGCGCCCCGGTCAGGACGGCGGCCAGGGTCCCCACGGCCGTCCCGAGCAGCACCGACAGCTGCCGCCACACCCCGCGCAGCAGCAGGAAGCCGAGGGCGGTGGCGGCGATCGTGACCACCGCGAGCCCGGTGCCGCCGGCCGCCATCGGCGCCGCCACGTCGATCATGTTGACGCCGATGACCAGCACCGTCGCGCCCATCACCAGCGGCGGGAAGAACCGTACGATCCGCCCGTACAGCGGCAGTACGGCCAGCAGCAGCGCGGCCGCCAGGAGGACCGAGCCGGACGCGGTGGCCGCGCCGTGCTCCTGGGCGGTCCGGAGGAAGAGGGCGGCCGCCGCGCCGCCCGGCAGCATCACGAACGGCAGCCGGGCCCCGGTCCGCAGCACACCGAAGGACTGCAGCAGCGCGCCGGCCCCGCACAGCAGCAGGGTGGCGCTGAGCAGCGCGGCGGTGCGGTCGGCGGGCAGCCGCAGACCGGTCGCGATCAGGAAGACCGTGGAGACCGGGGCCGCGATCATCGCCAGGACGTGCTGGGCGGCCAGCGGCAGCAGCCGGACCAGCGGCAGCCGTTCGTCGACGGCGGGCGGTGCGGAGGCGGCCATCGCTCACACCCGCCGCTTCAGCCAGGGCAGTTGGCCGGCGTCGTAGCGGTAGGCGCGAAAGACCGCGTTGTTCTGTGACGGGAAGAGCGCACCGACCTCCGGCTCGCGGTAGCTGCCGAACTCCGGGACCACGTACTCCCAGCACAGCAGGCCCTCGGCGGTCACCTCGAAGAGCCGGCCGGCGGGCGAGTCGGTGATCAGGGTGTTGCCGTTCGGCAGCCGCTGGGCGCTGCCCATGAACGGCGCGAAGAACGCTTCCCGGGCCGGGTCGTGGTACTCCCACACGATCTTCCCGGTCGCCCGTTCCACCTCGATGACCCGGGAGAACGGGACGTCCCGCCCGGGGCGGAAGACGCCGTTGTCGAAGATCAGGAAGTTGCCGTTCGGCAGCTCGGTGGGGTGGTGCTGCTGGGAGACCAGACCGGGTTCGGTGCGCCAGAGGATCTCGCCCGTCGCGCGGCTGATCACCACGACCGCGGAGACGCTGCGCAGGCTGGCGAGGACGTTCCCGTCGGCGAGCGGGTACACCGAGTTGATCAGCGGCCAGTGTTCGCGCGAGTAGTCCGGGTGCAGTGCGTACGCGTCCCGGTCGAGGTGGTCGGCCACCCGCCAGGACCACAGCGGCCGGCCCTCGGCGTCGACCTCCCGGATGGTGTCGGCCCAGACGGTTCCGCCCGGTTCGGAGCCGGGGACGCCGCCGCGCACCGCCGCGGCCCGGTCGCCGGTGAGCGGTTCGAGCGCGGTGTACAGGATCCGTCCGTCGCCGTGGTGGTGGGCGTCGTGGTGCTGCAGCGGGTCGGTGAACTCCCGCAGCACGGTGCCGTCCGGGGCGATCTCCTGCATCAGCCCGCCGCGGTACTTGTGCCACATCGGGAACAGCGCGTCCTGGTCCGGCAGGGTGGCGTTGTAGGCGAGGTTGCCGTTCGGCAGGATGCGGGCGTGCCGTCCCGGGCGGTGCGGCAGCTGCCAGCGGTGCACCACGGTGCCGTGCAGATCGATGAGCAGCACCTCCCCGCCGCCGGTCAGCGGGGCGTAGAGGGTGTAGCCGTCGTGGGCGGCACGGGCGTCGAGCGCGATCAGGCCGGTGCCGCGGCGGCGGCGTGTGTTTTGATCGACCGTGGTCATGAAGAAATTCCCCTTGTCAAACTTTGTTTGATGGGATCAAACAGCGTAGACGCTAGGGGCGGTCTGTTGCAGGGCTGTGAACGCGGCGATAAGGAGTGGCGGATGGGCGGGCCGACGGACGGCGGGCAGGGCGGTGCGGAGGCGCCGAGGGTGGGGGTGGGGGTACGGCGGCGGCGCCGGGCCCGCGAGCTGACGCTGGCCGAACTCGCCCGCCGGACGGGGCTGTCGGCGCCCTTCCTCAGCCAGGTCGAGAACGACCGGGCCCGCCCCAGCATGCGCTCACTGCAGCTGATCGCCGACGCGCTGGACACCACCGCGGTCCGGCTGCTGGCCGCCGCCGACGGCCCGCGCACCGTCGACGTGGTCCGGGCCGGCTCCGCGGCGGTGCCCGAGGCCGGCGACGAGGGCGGCGGCGACGAAGCGGGCGGCGGCGACCGGGGCGGTGGCGAGCGCGGGGCCGGCGGTCCGGGCCGGGTGCGCCCGCTGGTCCGCGGCCGGCAGCAGCTGCACGCCCTGGAGTTCACCGGCCGGCACGACTGGCAGCGCGAATTCCGGCACCCGCACGACGAGTTGATGTACGTCGTCGAGGGCGCGGTGGAGGCCGAGGCGGCCGGCGAGGCCTATGAACTCGGCCCCGGCGACACCCTCTACTGCTCCGGCGGGGTCACCCACCGCTGGCGCGCGCTGACTTCCGGCACCCGGGTCCTCCTGGTCGGGGTGGCGGACGACTTTCCGCATCGATAATCTGTGCGAACGCTTCATCGATCTTGAGGGGGACATATGAGGCTGAAGCTGACGGCTCCCGCCGTCATCGCCGTGGCCGCGCTCGGCACCGCACTGACCAGCGGGATCGCCACCGCCGCCACACCCGCCAAGGCGCCCACCACCGCCACTGCGCGGGCCGCGTGCGTCAACGCGGAGGGCCAGGAGAACGTGAAGATCCGCAAGGAGCGGAAGCTGAACAGCACCGCCGTGGGGCTCTTCACCAAGGGCGCGACCACCTGCATCACCGGCCGGGGCACGGGCCAGAGCTACAGCCTCTGCGGCCGCTCGGGCAACGACTGGCTCAAGATCACGTTCCGCGGCAACACCGGCTGGATCCCCGCCGCCTGCGGGAGCAGGGAGGTCTGACGCGGCCGGTCACTCCCGGGGGGACGTCCCGCGTGCCGCCGCCACCAAGGCGTCCATGACACGCGGGTCGTCCCCCGCCTCCGGGTGCCACTGCACCGCCAGCGCGAAGCCCGGCCCGTCCGGCAGCTCCAGCGCCTCCACGGTGCCGTCCGCCGCGTGCGCCGAGACCAGCAGCCCGCGCCCGAGCCGGTCCACGGCCTGGTGGTGGTAGGTCGGCACGGAGACCGGCTCGGGCAGCGCCCGGGCCAGCAGCGTGCCGGGGACCGGCGTGATCTCGTGCTTCTCGAAGACCCCGGGCGGCCCGGCGTGCCCGTCGAGGTGCTGGACGAGCGTGCCGCCCAGCGCCACGTTCAGCAGCTGCAGCCCGCGGCAGATCCCCAGCAGCGGCACCCCGGCCGCCAACGCCGCCTCGATCAGGGCCAGTTCCCAGGCGTCCCGGTCGAGCGAGGGCGGCCCGGTGCGCGGGTCGGGCTCCGCGCCGTACCGCGCCGGCTGCACGTCCGCACCGCCGGCGATCACCAGTCCGTCCAGCCGGGCCACGGTCGCGGCCGCGGTCGCCGGATCACCCGGCGGCAGCAGCGCGGCCAGCCCGCCCGAGCGCTGCACCAGCCGCGGGTACCCGGCGGGCACCAGCGCGGCCGGCAGCGTCCACACCCCCCACCTGGCCTCCTGCTGGTAGGTGCTGATGCCGATGAGGGGCTGGGACACGGATCCTCCGATGGGTGCTGGTGCGTTCCGGCTCGGCCGTCAGAATTCCAGTTCGTTCTCGATGGCGGCCAGTTCCTCCGCCGTGCCCTGGACCTTCGGGCCGGTGAACCACTTGCGGGCCGACACCAGCCACCAGGTGCCGGCGAAGCCGAGGACCAGGAGGACGGCCAGCGGGGTGTAGTTGAAGGTCTCCGCCGTCACCGGGCTGGTGGTCGGGAGCATGAAGAGGACGGAGATGACCAGCGTCCAGCCGACGGCGATGACGCCGACGGGCTTGCTCCAGCGGCCCAGGTGCCAGGGCCCGCGCTGGAAGCGGTCGCCCTGCAGCAGGCGGAGGATGACCGGCAGGACGTAGGCGATGTAGAGGCCGATCACGGCGATCGAGGTGACGGCCGCGTACGCCGTGGCGTTCCACAGGTACGGCAGCCCCAGCACGAAGGCGCCGCCGGCGGCCAGCCACACCGCGTTGGTCGGGGTCTTCGTCCGCTTGTTGATGCGGTGCCACAGCTGCGAGCCGGGCAGCGCGCCGTCCCGCGAGAAGGCGTAGATCATGCGCGAGTTGGCGGTGACCGACGACATGCCGCAGAAGAACTGGGCGCCGATGGCGATCAGGAGGAGCAGCTTGCCGCCGGTGGCGCCCAGCGCGTCGATGAAGATCTGCGCCGGGGGCACACCGGTCTTGCTGGCCAGTGCGCCGTCGTAGTCCTGGATGGCGAAGGTGATGCCGACCAGCAGCACCCAGCCGGCGACCAGGGAGACCAGGATCGACATCACGATGCCGCGGGGGCCGGCCTTGGCCGCGTCGTGCGTCTCCTCGGTCATGTGCGCCGAGGCGTCGTAGCCGGTGAAGGTGTACTGCGCGAGCAGCAGTCCCAGCAGTCCGACGTAGAGGCTGGAGTGCCAGCCGGTGTTGTTGGTGAAGTGGGTGAAGACGAAGGAGGCGGACTGGTGCTTCGAGGGCACCACGACCAGGGCGCCCACGATGGCCAGTACGCCGAGGATGTGCCACCACACGCTGACGTTGCTGAGGAGGGAGGCCAGCTTCACGCCGAAGGTGTTCAGCAGGCCGTGGACCAGCAGCACGATGCCGAACAGCATGATCGTGTGCGCCGGGGTGGCGGTGAAGCCGAACTGCAGGTCCAGCAGCGCGTTCGTGAAGGACGCGGCACCGAAGTCGACCCCCGCGGTCACCGCGACCTGGCCGAGGAAGTTGAACCAGCCGGTGAACCAGGACCACGCCGGGCCGTGCGAGGGGGCCAGCTTCGCCGCCCAGTAGTACAGGCCGCCCGCCGTCGGGTAGCTGGAACAGACCTCGGCCATCGCCAGGCCCACGAACAGCGTCATGAGGCCGACCAGCGGCCAGCCCCAGGTGATCAGGGCGGGCCCTCCCGTGTTCATGCCGAAGCCGTACAGCGTCAGACAGCCGGAGAGGACCGAGATGATCGTGAAAGAGACGGCGAAGTTCGAGAACGCCGACATCGAGCGGGCCAGCTCCTGGGCGTATCCGAGCTCGTGGAGGCGCTGTTCGTCGCTGGAGCGCTGAGGGGGTTGCTGTTCCTGGTCTGCGTTCGTCGCGTGCTCGTTGATGGACACCACGCCTCCGAGGGCCTCGATGATCCGCGGCGGGTACGGCCGTCGGCGAACCGCTACCAGCCCCGCAATAAAGGTATGGGGCGATACCTTTGTCTTCAGGTCGGCTGAGCGCAAGACCCCGGCGGGAAAATCTCGTAACGGGCGGGTTTCGAGAACCTCACGGGTGGCGCAAACCCCCCGCAAGGAAGCCGCGCAGCAGCGCCGCGGTCCCGCAGCAGTGCTCCCGCATCACCTCGCGCGCCCCGTCCGCGTCCCCCTCCAGTACCGCCTCCACCAGCGCCGCGTGCTGGGTCTGCGAATGCTCCAGGTTGCGCACCAGCAGCGGGATGCAGTCCAGCAGGTCGTTGACGGTCGCCCGGACGGCGGCGTACTGCGCGGCCAGCGACGGCGAGCCGGACAGCTCGGCGAGGGTGAGGTGGAAGAGGGTGTCGCGCCGGCGGTAGTCGGCGAGCGGCGCGTCCTGCGTCGCGGCCAGCGCCTCGCGCAGCCGTCCGGCCTGCTCGTCGGCCAGCCCGTGGGCCGCGCACAGCCCGGCCGCGCCCACCTCCAGCACCTCCCGGAACCGCAGGGTGTCCTCGACGTCGATCTTCTCGATCCGGCGGCGCAGCTCGGCCTCGCCGTGGTTCTCGGTGCGCACCCGGACGAACGTGCCGCCGTACCGGCCGCGCCGGCTCTCCACCAGGCCCTCGTCCTGGAGCACCTTGAGCACCTCGCGCAGGGTGACCCGGCTGATCTGCAGCCGCTCGGCCAACTCCCGTTCCGCGGGCAGCCGTTCGCCCTGCGGGACCAGGCCGAGCCGGACGATCTGGAGTATCTGCTCCAGCGCCTCCTCGAAGCCGTTGCCGGCGCGCACCGGCCGCAGCACCGGCGCCAGCCGGTCGTCCGTCCCGTCCATCGCCACCTCTTCCCAATCAATGGTTCGTGTGCCTACCTTATGACCTCCGGATGCAGTGACAGGAGGCAATACCGTGGCAGACCGCACGCCCCCGCTCTCCGTCGAGGAGCTCAGGGTCCTCGTCGACGCCGGGGAGATCGACACTGTCGTCCTCGCCTTCACCGATATGCAAGGCAGGCTCCAGGGCAAGCGGTTCGCGGCCCGATACTTCCTCGACACCGTCCTCGAACACGGCACGGAGGGCTGCAACTACCTCCTCGCCGTCGACGTCGACCTCAACACCGTCGACGGCTACGCGATGTCCTCCTGGGAACGCGGCTACGGCGACTTCGCCATGCACGGCGACACCGGCACCCTGCGCCGCACCCCCTGGAACCCCGGCACCGCCCTGATCACCGCCGACCTCGCCTGGCACGACGGCTCCCCGGTCGTCGCCTCACCCCGGCAGATCCTCCGTCGCCAGCTGGACCGCCTCGCCGCTCGCGGTTGGCGCGCCTTCGCCGGGACCGAGCTGGAGTTCATGCTCTTCAAGGACTCCTACGAGGACGCCTGGTCACGCGGCTACCGCGACATGAACCCCGCCAACCAGTGGAACGGCGACTACTCCGTCCTCGGCACCGGCCGGGTCGAGCCCGTGCTGCGGCGCATCCGCAACGAGATGGGTGCCGCCGGGATGACCGTCGAGTCCGCCAAGGGCGAGTGCAACCTCGGCCAGCACGAGATCGTGTTCGTCTACGACGAGGCGCTCACCACCTGCGACCAGCACTCGATCTACAAGACCGGCGCCAAGGAGATCGCCGCCCAGGAGGGCATGGCGCTCACCTTCATGGCGAAGTACGACGAGCGCGAGGGCAACTCCTGTCACATCCACCTCTCGCTCCAGGACGAGCAGGGACAGCCGGTCCTCGCCGACGACAGCGGCCCGTACGGCATGTCGCAGACCATGCGCCACTTCCTCGCCGGCCAGCTCGCCGCGATGCGCGACTTCACGCTCCTCTACGCCCCCAACATCAACTCCTACAAGCGCTTCCGCCCCGGCTCCTTCGCGCCCACCGCCGTCGCCTGGGGCCCGGACAACCGCACCTGCGCGCTGCGCGTCGTCGGCCACGGCCGCGCCCACCGCCTGGAGAACCGCCTCCCCGGCGGTGACGTCAACCCCTACCTCGCGGTCGCCGGCATGGTCGCGGCCGGCCTCTACGGCATCGAGCACGAGCTGGAGCTCCCCGACGCCACCACCGGCAACGCCTACACCGGCGACGCCGCGCACGTCCCCACCACCCTGCGCGAGGCCGCCGAGCTGTGGGAGCACAGCCCGATCGCCCGGGAGGCCTTCGGCGACGAGGTCGTCGCGCATTACCGCCACATGGCCCGCGTTGAACAGGACGCCTACGACGCCGCCGTCACGGACTGGGAGCGCTTCCGCTCCTTCGAGCGCATGTAAGGAACCACGCTGTGTCCAATGGTTCGCACGAGCTGAAGATCCTCAACCCGGCCACCGAGGAAGTGGTGGCCACCGTCCCCACCACCTCCCCGGAAGAGGTCGACGCCGCGGTCCGCCGGGCAGCCGGCGCCCAGGAGGCCTGGGCCGCGGTGGCCCCCGGCGACCGCGCCCGCCTCCTGCGCCGCTTCGCCGACGTCGTCGACGCCCACCTTCCCGAGCTCGCGGAACTGGAGCTGAAGGAGGCCGGCCACCCCCTGGGCAACGCGCAGTGGGAGGCGGGCAACGTCCGCGACCTGCTGCACTACGCCGCCGGGGGAGTGGAGCGGCTCACCGGCACCCAGATCCCGGTCGCCGGCGGCCTCAACATCACCGTCCAGGAACCGCTCGGCGTGGTCGCCGTGATCGCCCCCTGGAACTTCCCGATGCCGATCGCCGCCTGGGGCACCGCCCCCGCCCTCGCGGCCGGCAACGCGGTGCTGCTGAAGCCCGCCGAGACCACCCCGCTCACCGCGCTCAGGCTCGCCGCGCTCGCCCTGGAGGCCGGACTCCCCGAGAACCTCTTCCAGGTCCTGCCCGGCGAGGGCCCGGTCACCGGCACCGCGCTCGTCGACCACCCCGGCGTCGCCAAGGTCGTCTTCACCGGCTCCACCGCCACCGGCCGGCAGATCGCCGCCCGCTGCGCCGCGCAGACCAAGCGGCTCACCCTCGAACTCGGCGGCAAGAGCCCCAACATCGTCTTCGCCGACGCCGACCTCGAGGCCGCCGCGGCCGCCGCCCCCGGCTCCTTCCTCGACAACACCGGCCAGGACTGCTGCGCCCGCAGCCGCATCCTCGTCCAGCGGAGCGTCTACGACCGCTTCCTGGAACTCCTGGAGCCCGCGGTCAAGGCGTTCACCGTCGGCGACCCGGCCGACCCGGCCACCAAGATGGGCCCGCTGATCTCCGCCGCCCAGCGCGAGCGCGTACGGTCCTACGTCCCCGAGGACGCCCCGGCCGCCATCCGCGGCGAGGCCCCCGCGGGCAAGGGCTTCTGGTACCCGGCCACCGTCCTGGAGGGCCGCCCCGGGGACCGTACCGCCGTCGAGGAGATCTTCGGCCCGGTCGCGGTCGCCATCCCCTTCGAGGACGAGGCCGACGCGGTCCGGATCGCCAACGCCACCGACTACGGCCTCTCCGGCTCCCTGTGGACCCGCGACGTCGGCCGGGCGCTGCGCGTCTCGCGGGCCGTCGCGGCCGGCAACCTCTCCGTCAACTCCCACAGCAGCGTGCGCTATTGGACCCCCTTCGGCGGGTTCAAGCAGTCCGGCCTCGGCCGCGAGCTCGGCCCGGACGCGCTCACCGCCTTCACCGAGACCAAGAACATCTTCATCAGCACCGAGGAGAGCAAGTGACCGACCAGACCGCAGTGTGCCGCCGCCTCGTCGGCCGTACCGCCGTGATCACCGGAGCCGGCAGCGGCATCGGGCTGGCCACCGCCCGCCGACTGGCCTCCGAAGGCGCCCACGTCGTCTGCGCCGACATCGACGAGGCGGCCGGCAAGGCCGCCGCCGAAGAGGTCGGCGGCATCTTCGTCCAGGTCGACGTGACCGACTCCGAGCAGGTCGAGGCGCTCTACAAGACCGCCTTCGACACCTACGGTTCGGTCGACATCGCCTTCAACAACGCCGGCATCTCGCCGCCCGACGACGACTCCATCCTCACCACCGGCCTGGACGCCTGGAAGCGCGTCCAGGAGGTCAACCTCACCTCGGTCTACCTCTGCTGCAAGCACGCCCTGCCCTACATGCAGCGGCAGGGCAAGGGTTCCATCATCAACACCGCCTCCTTCGTGGCCGTCATGGGCGCGGCCACCTCCCAGATCAGCTACACCGCCTCCAAGGGCGGCGTGCTGTCGATGTCCCGCGAACTGGGCGTGCAGTTCGCCCGCGAGGGCATCCGGGTCAACGCCCTGTGCCCCGGGCCGGTCAACACCCCGCTGCTCAAGGAGCTGTTCGCCAAGGACCCGGAGCGCGCCGCGCGCCGCCTGGTGCACGTCCCGGTCGGCCGGTTCGCCGAGCCCGAGGAGATCGCATCCGCGGTCGCCTTCCTGGCCAGTGACGACTCGTCATTCGTCAACGCGGCCGAATTCCTGGTCGACGGAGGGATCGCGGGGGCGTACGTCACGCCGGTGTGATCGTTCGTTGTTCACCTCCGCGTAAGCGCCGCGGCGGCCGGATGTCGTGCGACGTCCGGCCGCCGTACGCTAGCGTCCGCCTTCGATCCTTCGTTCGACAGGAGTTACGTCCATGCTCACCAAGCGTCGCTGGCTGGCAGCCGGTGCTGCCCTCGCGGTCGTCGGAGGCGGCGTCGCGGTCGCCCAGACGGCCACGGCAGCGCCGACCCCGCACCGCTGTCCCACCCTCCAGGTCTCCAAGGGCTGGTACGGCGACAACCGCGCCAAGTTGCAGAAGATGATCGACGAGCGCGGCAGCTGCTCGGGAGCCGGCGGAGCGCGGCCGGTCGCGACCTTCGACTGGGACAACACCGTCGTCAAGAACGACATCTCCGACGCCACGCTGGCCTGGATGCTCCGCCACGACAAGGTGCTGCGCCCGGCCAGTTGGAAGGCCACGAACAAGTGGCTGACCGACGACGCCGCCGACGCGCTCACCAAGGCCTGCGGTACCTCCGTGCCCGCCGGCCACCCGCTGCCCACGTCGACCGACACCGACTGCACCGACGAGATACTCGACGTCTACAGCGACGAGAAGACCTCCGGCGGCAAGGAGGCGTTCGCGGGGGAGTGGAACCACCGGCGCACGGTCCCCTCGTACGTCTGGATCACCCAGCTCTTCGCCGGGCACACTCCGCAGGCCCTGACCTCGTACGCCGCCGAGGCGCGCAAGGAGAACCTCGCCGCGCCGATCGGCACGGAGCAGACGGTCGGCACGCACAAGTGGGCCGGCTACGTCCGCTACTACGACCAGCAGCGCGACCTCATCGGCACCCTCCAGAAGGCCGGCTTCGACGTCTACATCGTCTCCGCCTCCGCCGAGCCGCTGGTCCGCGCCTGGGCCCCCGGAGTGGGCATCGACCGCGCCCACACCATCGGCATCCGCAACCTCGTCCGCGACGGCAAGCTCACCACCGGCGTGCAGGGCTGCGGCGACGTCAAGGACACCCACGGCGAGGTCCTGACGTACATGGACGGCAAGCGCTGCTGGATCAACCAGGAGATTTTCCACGTCAAGGGCGCCAAGGCCTGGCAGCAGCAGGACCGGGCGCACCGCCCCGCCTTCTCGGCCGGTGACGCCGAGACCGACGTGACCTTCGTCGGCGACGCCACCGCCGGTCACCTGGCCATCAACCGCAACAAGACCGAGCTGATGTGCCGGGCGTACGACAACGCGGACCACCGCTGGATCGTCAACCCGATGTTCATCGAGCCCAAGCCGCGCAAGGCCGACCCGTACCCCTGCGCGAGCGCCGGCTACACCCGGCCGGACGGCACCCTCGGCCCGATCCACCGCGCCGACGGCTCGGTGATCCCGGACCAGAAGGACACCGTGTACTGACCCGGCGGACGTCACCGCAACGGGAGGGCCGCACCGCTCAGAGGAAGGTGCGGCCCTCCCCGCGGTACGTCGGCACGGTGTCCACCACCCGGTCCCCGTCGACCAGTTGCAGCGCGTCGAACCGCTCGCACATCTCCCCGGCCTTGGCGTGCCGGAACCACACCTTGTCGCCGATCGCCAGCCCGTCCGCGGCCGCCCCCAGCAGCGGCGTCTGCACCTCGCCCGGCCCCTCCTGGGGGTCGTAGCGCAGCCCGGCCGGCAGATACGGCACCGGCAGCCGGTCCGCGCCCGCCACCCCCGACGCCGGATAGCCGCCGCCCAGCACCGTCACCACACCGGGCCCCGGCCGGCGCACCACCGGCTGGGCGAACAGCGCCGCCGGACGCCCGCTGAACGAGCGGAAGTTGTCGAACAGCCGCGGCACGTACAGCCCGGAACCCGCCGCGACCTCGGTGACCGCCGCCTCCGCGGCCGTGTGCTGCACGCTGCCGGTCCCGCCGCCGTTGACGAACTCCAGCCGCGGCGCCACCGCCCGCACCGCCCGTACGGCCTCCCAGCGCCGCTGCGCCAGCTCCTTGCGCGCCGCCGCCTGCATCATCCGGACCGTGCGCGAGAACACCGGCTTGCCGTCGACCTCGTCGCCCACCCCCGCCACATGCCCCTCGTACGCCATCAGCCCCACCAGCCGGAAACCGGGGCGGCGCGCCACCGTCCGGGCCAGCGCGGCCAGTTGGGACGGCTCCCGCAGCGGCGACCGCCGGGCACCGAAGCGCACCTTCCCGCCCAGCAGCCGGTACGAGGTGTCCAGCTCCAGGCACACCCGGACCTCCTCGCCGCCGCGCCCCGCGGGCCGGGCCGCGTCGATCAGCGCCAGCTGCGCCGGATCGTCGACCATCACCGTCACCGCGGCCGCGAGCTTCGGATCCGCGGTCAGCTCGGCGAACCCCGCCCGGTCCGCCGACGGGTACGCGAGCAGGACGTCCTCGAAGCCCGAGCGCGCCAGCCACAGCGACTCGGCCAGCGTGAAGCTCATGATCCCGGCGAAGCCGTCCCGCGCCAGCACCCGCTCCAGCAGGGCCCGGCAGCGCACCGACTTGCTCGCCACCCGGATCGGCTTCCCCTTCGCGCGGCGCACCAGATCGGCCGCGTTGGCGTCGAACGCCCGCAGGTCGACGACGGCCAGCGGCGCGTCGAGATGGGCGGTTGCCCGGTCATAAGAGGCTTTGTCGCCATACGCATCGGCTGTCAGCTGGGACATGGCCGCAGCCTGCCAGACCGCCCCCCACCGCCAAAAGGGTGTGAGAGGCACCCCCTCGCCGGGTAAGGGGTGAGATCCCGACAGAGCGGACACGGCAGCGATCGGGGGTACCTTCAGAGCTCGGGGAGGGTTGGAGCACCGGCGGCGCCAGCCCGTAGAGTGGCCCGACACCGCCACCAGCAGGTCAGCGGCGTGTTGTCCGGATAGCAACCCCCCTGCCCCGATTGCGGATCGGGGGTCGGGGGCCACGGCGCAAGGGGGAGCGCGGGTGAGCACCGACGCAGATTTCGCCGATCCGCGGCACGTCCCGCCCATACCCCCGCGGCCGCCCGGGCAGCCCGCGGCGGCCGCGACACCGGAGCCGGACGACGACCCGCGCACGACCGTCCTGCGCCGCCAGTCCCCGGCCGACCCGCCCGTCCCCCCGCAGGCGCCCCCGGCGGCCCCCGCCGCCCCGCCGCGCCCCGCCACCCCGCCGCCCCCGCCCCCCGCGCAGCCACCGGCCGCCGGGGCGCCCCGGCCACCCCACCCCCCGTCGCCGCCCGCCCCCGCCGCGCCGCCGCGCCCGGCCGGGCGTCCGGCCGCGTTCCGCGACACCGCGGCCTTCCACCTGGCCAACAGCCAGAACCTGTGGAACGGCCCCCAGGAACCCGCCGGCCCGGCGCCCACCCCGCCGCCGGGCGGCCCGTCCGCGGCCCCGCACCAGCCCTGGCCCACAACTCCCCGCCCACCACGGGGAGTTGTCCCCGGCCCGGCACCCACCCGCCGGTTCCCCGCCGGCCGCCGCCCCGCCGGCCGGGTGCTCGCCGCCGCGGCCTGCCTCGTCCTGGGCATCGGCCTGCTCGGCGGCGCCGCGGCCGGCAGCTGGCTCACCGACGACCCCCAGGACGCCCCGCCCACCGCCCAGGCCACCTTCGCCAAGGGCCGCGACGCCTGGCGCAACACCCCGGTCGACACCCTCTTCCCCCGCACCGTCGAGGGCCTGGGCGTCGGCCCCGGCGGCGCCGACCGGACCTGGACCCGGATCGCGGTCGCCCCCGACAGCGACTGCACCGGCGCCTACGACCCCAAGCTCGCCCAGGCCCTCGCCCGGGCCGGCTGCGTCCGCCTGCTGCGTGCCACCTACCTCGACGCCACCCGCTCCAGCGTCATCACCGTCGGCGCCCAGACCACCCGGACCGACCCGGCCGGCATGCTCGCCCTCAACACCGGCTTCAGCACCAAGAGCCTGGCCGACCGCACCGACCTGATGCCGGTGCCGTACGCCCCCAAGGGCACCCCCGCCGAGGGCTTCGGGCGCCCCCAGCGGGCCAGCTGGACCGTCCGGGTGCTCACCGACGTCCCGGTGATCGTCTACGCGGTCTCCGGCTTCGCCGACGGCCGCGCCGTCACCGAGCCGCAGCCCGCCGAGGCCGCGGTCCGCCCCGGCACCACCACCGCCCCCGCCGAATCCGGGCTCGGCCACGACGCCAAGGACCTCGCCGACCGCATCGAGAACGACTTCCGCACGGCAGCCGGCACCCCCACCCAGCCCAGGGAGGACGCGCCATGACGCAGACCCCGCTGCGCGCGGCCGCCCTCACCCTGGCCTCCGCCGCGCTCACCGTCCTGCCCGCCGTACCCGCCCGGGCCGACGCCATCCGCGCCCAGGAGTGGGGCCTGCAGGCCGTCCACGCCCAGCAGGCCTGGCGCACCACCAAGGGCGAGGGCGTCACCGTCGCCGTCCTGGACACCGGCGTCGACGCCAACCACCCCGACCTCAAGGGCCAGGTCCTGCCCGAGAAGGACCTGGTCGGCTTCGGCGCCGGCCCGGGCGACGCGGCCTGGGCCCGGCACGGCACCGGCATGGCCAGCGTCATCGCGGGCCACGGCCACGGCGCCGGCCGCCAGGACGGCGTGCTGGGCATCGCCCCGGCCGCCAAGATCCTCCCCGTCCGGGTGATCCTGGAGGACAACGACCCGCAGCGCGAACGCGCCCGCACGGAGAAGGCCGGCGCGCTCGCCGACGGCATCCGCTGGGCCGCCGACCACGGCGCCGACGTCATCAGCATGTCCCTGGGTGACGACAGCGAGTCCGCCCACCCCGAGCCGCGCGAGGACGCCGCCATCCAGTACGCCCTCGGCAAGGGCATCTCCGTCGTCGCCTCCGCGGGCAACGGCGGCGACAAGGGCAACCACGTCTCCTACCCCGCCGCGTACCCGGGCGTCATCGCCACCACCGCCGTCACCCGCCAGGGCGACCGCGCCCACTTCTCCACCCGCCACTGGTACGCCACGGTCAGCGCCCCCGGCGACGACATCCTCATGGCCGGCAACAACGACGGCTACCTCTCCGGCTGGGGCACCAGCCCCGCCGCGGCCTTCACCTCCGGCGCCATCGCCCTGATCCGTTCCGCGCATCCCGGCCTGAGCCCCGCCCAGATCCGCCGCCTGCTCACGTCGACCGCGCAGGACACGCCCCAGGGCGGCCGCGACGACGACTACGGCGCGGGCCTGATCGACCCCGCCGCCGCCCTCAGAGCCGCGGACGGCCTCCGGGCCACCCCCCAGAAGCCGTCCCCCGCCGCCTACGGCCACCAGTACTTCGGCCCCGGCCCCACCACACCCGCCCCCGAGGACACCCCGACCAACTGGCTCCCATGGACCACCGGTGCCGCGGGAGCGGCCCTCGTGGCAGCGGCCACCCTCCTCTGGCGAACCCGCCCCAGCCCCCACCGTCCTTAACGTCCCCTCCCACGGGAGGGGACGGGCCGGAGGGGCCGGTTGTGGGGACGTAAAGCGTCAGCAGTCCCCACAACCGGCCCCGGAGGCCCGTCACCGCACCCAAAAACAACCCAGCCCGCCGCAGGCGCCACGGCGAGAACCCCTACGGCGCCGCAGACGGGTACGTGCGAGGCGCCGCAAAGCGCGCAACGGCGGCCAAGCCCCACGGCGGGAAAGCCAGGTACGTACGCGGCACCGCAAAGCGCAACGGCGAGAAGCCCCACGGCGGGACAGCCAGGTACGTGCGCGGCACGCAAAGCGCAACGGCGAGCAAGCCCCACGGCGGGAAAGCCAGGTACGTGCGCGGCACCGCAAAGCGCAACGGCGAGAAACCACCACGACGGGCCAGCCGAAAACGTCCGCCGAGGCCCCGATACGCTCGGGCACGTGCAGAAGAACATTCCCGACTCGCCCTTCTCCGACGACGACGGGTCCGCCGATCCCGCCCTCGCCGCGGCCCTGGCGGCCTACGGCGCCGACCGGTCCGCCGAGCCCGCGCTGCTGGCCGCCCTGGCCGGCGCCCGCCTCCTCGTGCCGGTCGTCGCGATCCTCGGTGAGGTCGAGACGGGACCCGACGGGCTGCGGCACGAGAAGACCAGCGACATGGCCGTGCCCACCCTCCAGGCCCCGGACGGCCGCCGTGCCCTCCCCGCCTTCACCGGCAAGGAGACCCTGCACCGCTGGCGCCCGGACGCCCGGCCGGTGGCCGTACCGCTCCAGCAGGCGCTGCTGGCCGCCTCCCACGAGAAGGCCGACACCGTCGTGATCGACCTGGCCGGCCCGGTCACCTACCAGCTCACCGGCCCCGCGCTGCGCGCCCTCGCCGAGGGCCGGACGACCGCCGACCCGCTCGCCGACCCGGCCGTCACCGAGGCCCTGCGCGCCCTCCTCGCCGCCGAGCCGGCCGTCCTCGCCGCCCGCCTCGCACCGTCCCGGGAGACCGACGGGACCCTCGCCCTGGGCCTGGCCGCCGACGCCCCCACCGCCGAGGTCGCCCAGCGGCTGGCGCAGGCGCTGGCCTCCGACGAGGTCCTGCGCGCCCGGCTCGTACGGGGCCTGGACCTGGCGCTCCTGCCGCCCGGTGCGGCGACCACCGGGGAACCGCTCTACCAGCGCTGACGGGCTCCGTCCCGGTCCCGTGCCACGGCGGTCCGGGTGATCGCCGACGGGCGGGTTCGCCTCCCGGGCCGCACAATGCGAGGAGAGCTCAAGATCCACGCGAGGAGGGCCCACATGGAGAAAACGGAGACCCCTTCGGTCGTGACCCGCACCGTCGTGTCCGAATTCCTCGGCACGCTGCTCCTGGTGTTCTTCGCCGTCGGCTCGGCGGTGCTGGCCGGCGAGTACATCGGCACCTTCGGCATCGCCCTGGCCTTCGGCTTCACCATGGTGGCCCTGGCCTACGCGCTCGGCCCGATCTCGGGCAGCCACGTCAACCCCGCGGTGACCCTGGGCATGCTGCTGTCCCGCCGCATCACCCTCCGTACGGCCGTCGAGTACTGGATCGCCCAGATCCTCGGCGCCGTCGTGGGGGCCGCGCTGCTCTTCCTGGTCGCCAAACAGGTCCCGGGCCTGCAGACCCACGGGGCCTTCGGCACGAACGGCTGGGGCGACCGTTCGGCGGTGCACCTCAACCTCGGCGGTGCCTTCGTCGCCGAGATAGTGATGACCTTCCTGTTCGTCTTCGTGGTGCTGGCGGTCACCCACCGGGTCGCCGTGATCGGCTTCGACGGCCTGCCGATCGGTCTGGCACTGGCCACCGTCCACCTCATCGGCATCCCGCTGGACGGCACCTCCGTGAACCCGGCCCGCTCCATCGGCCCGGCGCTGTTCGCGGGCGGCGCCGCCATCACCCAGCTGTGGCTCTTCATCGTCGCGCCCCTGATCGGCGGTGCGATCGCCGCGGTGGTCCACCAGGTCACCCACCCGCCGCAGGAACCGGTGCTCGTCGCCGACCAGGTCTCGCCCCGCGAGCCCACCGCTGGCCCCGGCGAACGGGTCTGACCTCGGAGGGCCCGGCGAACCGGCCCACCGAACACGACGAGCCCCGGCCGCACCGGCCGGGGCTCGTCGCGTCGCGCGAAGGGGCGCGGACTAGCTAGCCGTAGACCGGCCCGGTGAACTTCTCGCCGGGGCCCTGACCCGGCTCGTCCGGGACGACCGAGGCCTCGCGGAAGGCCAGCTGCAGCGACTTCAGGCCGTCCCGCAGCGGTGCCGCGTGGTACGAGCCGATCTCGGTGGCGCTGGCGGTGACCAGGCCGGCCAGCGCCTGGATGAGCTTGCGCGCCTCGTCGAGGTCCTTGTGCGTCTCGCCGCCCTCGGCGAGCCCCAGGTTGACCGCCGCCGAGCTCATCAGATGCACCGCGACGGTGGTGATCACCTCGACCGCCGGGACGTCCGCGATGTCCCGGGTCATGGCATCGAAGTCGGGGCTCGCCGCGTGCGGGGCGCCGGACGGCTCGGGGGCGTCGGACGGCTGCGGGGTCTGGTCGCTCATGTCTTAAGGGCTTCTTCCTGAGGAGGGGTCGGCTCCAGCCTATGGCCCCCCTCCTCGGGCCCGGCGCCCGGGAGTGTCGCCCTTGACGGGCGGCGCCCGCGCGGCGGCGTACGAGTGGGGGCCGGGGCTTGACTCGTGTACTCTGGTGTTCCGACCGGCCGGACACGCATGTGACCGGCCCACAAGTGGAGGCTCCGTTCTCCCACCCGGCCGACCTCAGGTTGGCGGGTCAACGGTCCGGCTGCGCCCCGCGGAGACTTCGCGGCGGTGCTCCAGATCTATGTGGAGCCCCGCCTGTGTCCCGTCCGGGGCATTTTTCATGTACCGGCGCGGTTGGTCACACCGAACAGACGTTACGCGGCAGTCCGCCAGGCCGTCGCGTGGTGCTACCGAGGAGGATCCATCAGCGCCGAGCCCCGCATCAACGACCGGATTCGCGTCCCCGAGGTGCGACTCGTCGGTCCCAGTGGCGAGCAGGTCGGCATTGTGCCGCTTGCCAAGGCCCTGGAGCTTGCGCAGGAGTACGACCTCGACCTGGTCGAGGTGGCGGCGAACGCCCGTCCGCCGGTCTGCAAGCTCATGGACTACGGAAAGTTCAAGTACGAGTCGGCCATGAAGGCCCGTGAGGCGCGCAAGAACCAGGCGCACACGGTCATCAAGGAGATGAAGCTCCGGCCGAAGATCGACCCGCACGACTACGACACCAAGAAGGGTCACGTCGTCCGGTTCCTCAAGCAGGGTGACAAGGTCAAGATCACGATCATGTTCCGTGGTCGCGAGCAGTCCCGCCCCGAGCTGGGCTTCCGACTGCTGCAGCGGCTCGCGGAGGACGTCCAGGAGCTCGGCTTCATCGAGTCGAACCCGAAGCAGGACGGCCGCAACATGATCATGGTCCTCGGTCCGCACAAGAAGAAGACCGAGGCGATGGCCGAGGCCCGTGAGGCGCAGGCCGCCCGCAAGGCGGAGCGCCAGGGTGGTGCTCCCGCGGAGGAGCCCGCCGGGGAGCCCGCCGAGGCGTGATCCATGGGCGAGAGCCCCGGATTCATGCCGGGGCAACCCGCCCCGGACACCAACCGATACATCTGACGCTCCCGCCAGCCGGCCCGTGCCGGTGGGAGCGCCACTGACGAGGAGAGAACGGCGCATGCCGAAGAACAAGACGCACAGCGGTGCCAGCAAGCGCTTCAAGGTCACCGGCTCCGGCAAGGTGCTGCGTGAGCGCGCCGGCAAGCGCCACCTGCTCGAGCACAAGTCGTCCCGCGTGACGCGTCGCCTCACCGGCAACGCCGAGATGGCCCCGGGCGACGCCGCGAAGATCAAGAAGCTTCTCGGCAAGTGAGTCGCCGCGCCCCGCTGACCGGGCGGGGTGCGCGACTCGGACCGGGACTCAATCGATTCGGGCTGTGTGACGACAACCACGGCCCCGCTACAAGGAGTTAACAAGTGGCACGCGTCAAGCGGGCAGTCAACGCCCACAAGAAGCGCCGGGCGATCCTCGAGCAGGCCAGCGGCTACCGCGGCCAGCGCTCCCGCCTGTACCGCAAGGCGAAGGAGCAGGTCACCCACTCCCTCGTCTACAACTACAACGACCGCAAGAAGCGCAAGGGCGACTTCCGTCAGCTGTGGATCCAGCGCATCAACGCCGCTGCCCGCGCCAACGGCATGACCTACAACCGCTTCATCCAGGGTCTGAAGGCCGCCAACATCGAGGTGGACCGCAAGATCCTGGCCGACCTCGCGGTCAACGACAGCAACGCGTTCGCCGCGCTCGTCGAGGTGGCCCAGAAGGCCCTGCCGAGCGACGTCAACGCCCCGAAGGCTGCCTGAACAACACCAGCCTGACGACGTGGCCGTGACGACCGACGCGGTCGTGGCGCCGTCGTGATCGGACCCGCAGGCCCCGGCCTGCGGGTCCGCCGCTTTTCCGGCCCGGGCCGCCAGGCCCCGGCCCCCGCACCGAACCACAGAAGCGAGCCGCCGCCCATGGGCACCCCCGAGCTGATCTCCCCGCGTTCCCCGCGCGTCACCGCCGCCCGGCGGCTGGCCCGCCGCGCCTTCCGCGGCAAGGAGCGCCGGTTCATCGCCGAGGGCCCGCAGGCCGTACGGGAGGCCATCGCGCACCGCACGGACGGCGCCGCCACGCTCATCGAGCTGTTCGCCACCGTCGAGGCCGCCGAGCGGCACCACGAGATCGTCGGGGCGGCCCGCGCGGCCGGGGTCCGGGTGCACCTCGCCGACGACCGGACCATCGGCGACATCTCCCAGACGGTCACCCCGCAGGGCCTGCTCGGCGTCTGCCACTTCCTCGACTCGCCCTTCGAGGAGATCCTCGCCGCCCGCCCGAAGCTGGTCGCGGTGCTCGCCCACGTCCGCGACCCCGGCAACGCCGGTACGGTGCTGCGCTGCGCGGACGCCGCCGGCGCGGACGCCGTGGTGCTCACCGACGCCTCCGTCGACCTCTACAACCCCAAGTCCGTACGGGCGTCGGTCGGTTCCCTCTTCCACCTCCCGGTCGCGGTCGGCGTACCGGTCGAGCAGGTGGTGGCCGGACTCAAGGGCGCCGGCGCACGGATCCTGGCCGCGGACGGCGCCGGCGACCGGGACCTGGACGCCGAGCTGGACGCCGGCTCCATGGGCGGGCCCACCGCCTGGGTCTTCGGCAACGAGGCCTGGGGCCTGCCCGAGGAGACCCGGGCACTCGCCGACGCCGTCGTCCGCGTCCCCATCCACGGCAGGGCCGAGAGCCTCAACCTCGCCACCGCCGCCGCGGTCTGCCTCTACGCCTCGGCCCGCGCCCAGCGCGGCCCCGGCGGCTGCCGCTCCGCGTCACCCGCCTGAGGGGCGTCCACCGGAACGCCCGGCACATCCGAGGCGAGCTAGTAGTCTTGCGTGCCCGGGGGCCCGGAAGGGGGTAACGGGGATGAGTGTGAGGACTTCCGGCATCACAGCACGCGCTGACGGCAGCCCGTCCGACCGACCGCCCGGCGGCCCGCCGCCGGCCCGCGCGGTGGCGTCCACCGCCCCGGAGACCGGGCTCGGGCTCGACCCCGACGACCTTCCGGACGGCCTGGTGGTCGCCGACGCGACCGGCCGGGTCAGCTGCTTCAACGCCGCGGCCGCCAGGATCACCGGCCTCGCCCCCGAGGACGCGCTCGGCCGCCCCCTGGAGGAGGCCCTGCCGCTCCAGGACATCGAGGGCCGCCGGTGGTGGCGGCTGACCGATCCGTACGGCGGCCTGGCCATCCGCCGCGGCCAGCCCGAGCGCAATCTGCTGCTCGGCGGCCGCGAGGTGCTGGTCTCCGCCCGCTACGTCCGCGGCCGGCCGGGCGGGCCGGTCGAGCGGCTGGTGATCGCGCTGCGCGGCACCGAGGCCCGGCGCCGCACCGAGCTCAGCCACGCCGAGCTGATCGCCACCGTCGCCCACGAGCTCCGCTCGCCGCTGACCTCCGTCAAGGGCTTCACCGCCACCCTCCTCCAGAAGTGGGAACGCTTCACCGACGACCAGAAGCGGCTGATGCTGGAGACGGTGGACGCCGACGCCAACCGCGTCACCCGTCTGATCGCCGAGCTGCTCGACATCTCCCGGATCGACTCCGGGCGGCTGGAGGTGCGCCGGCAGCGGGTCGACATGCTCGCCGCGGTGCGCCGGCACGTCCAGGCCCAGACCACCGCGGGCCAGCGGCCGGACCGCTTCCTGATCCGGATGCGGGAACCCCTGCCCGATCTGTGGGCGGACCCGGACAAGGTGGACCAGGTGCTGGGCAACCTCCTGGAAAATGCGGTGCGCCACGGCGAGGGAACGGTCACCATCGAGGTCGGACCGGCAACGGACGCGACCAGCACGGAGGGGACGAGCGTCACCGTGAGCGACGAGGGCCCCGGCATCCCGGAGGAGTCGATGAGCCGCGTGTTCACCCGCTTCTGGCGGGGCAGCAAGCGCGGCGGCACCGGCCTGGGCCTCTACATCGTCAAGGGCATCGTCGAGGCCCACGGCGGCACGATCACGGTCGGCCGGGCGCCCGCCGGCGGCGCCCAGTTCCGATTTAGTCTGCCCGTCGCGGCTCCGGCCTTCCTGGCCTGAGGGGAAGCGGCGGGCGCCCCGCACAGGGGACCTCGGGCCTGCCGCGCGGCCCGTCCCCCTTAGACTTGACCTTTGGCACCTTTGGCGCACAGGCATCGCGGGCGCAGCGCGGGCTCGGCGCATACGACCCATGTGATCGAAGAGCCGAGGCGAAGCGAGCCAAGCCAAGCCAGTCCACCGGAAGCACGGGAAGAGATGTCCGCACCCAATAAGTCGTACGACCCTGTCGAGGTCGAAGCCCTGAAACCGGAAGAGATCGCCGCCCGGCTGGACGAGGCGCTGGCCGCCATCGCCGCCGCGGCCGATCTGGAGGAGCTGCGCGAGGTGAAGGTCGCCCACGCCGGCGACCGCTCGCCGCTCGCCCTCGCCAACCGGGAGATCGGCGCCCTGCCGCCGCACGCCAAGGCGGACGCCGGCAAGCGCGTCGGCCAGGCCCGCGGCCGCCTCAACCAGGCGCTCAAGGCCCGCCAGGAAGAGCTGGAGGCGGAGCGCGACGCGCGGGTGCTGGTCGAGGAGGCGGTGGACGTCACGCTGCCCTACGACCGCGTCCCGGCCGGCGCCCGGCACCCGCTCACCACGTTCATGGAGCGGGTCGCGGACGTCTTCGTCGCGATGGGCTACGAGATCGCCGAGGGCCCCGAGGTCGAGGCGGAGTGGTTCAACTTCGACGCCCTGAACTTCGTGCCGGACCACCCGGCGCGCCAGATGCAGGACACCTTCTTCGTCAAGGCCAACGGCGCCCAGGACGACGAGTCCGGCGTCGTGCTGCGCACCCACACCTCGCCGGTCCAGGCCCGCACCCTGGTCGACCGCGAGCCGCCGGTCTACGTCGTCTGCCCGGGGCGGGTCTACCGCACCGACGAGCTGGACGCCACGCACTCCCCGGTCTTCCACCAGATCGAGCTGCTCGCCGTCGACGAGGGCCTGACCATGGCCGACCTCAAGGGCACCCTCGACCACATGGTCCGGGCGCTGTTCGGCCCGGACATGAAGACCCGGCTGCGGCCGAACTACTTCCCGTTCACCGAGCCGTCCGCCGAGATGGACATGGTCTGCTACGTCTGCCGTGGCGAGTCCGTGGGCAACCCCGACCGTCCGTGCCGCACGTGCTCCAGTGAGGGCTGGATCGAGCTGGGCGGCTGCGGGATGGTCAACCCCAAGGTGCTCATCGCCTGCGGCGTCGACCCGGAGAAGTACAGCGGCTTCGCCTTCGGGTTCGGAATCGACCGGATGCTGATGTTCCGGCACAACGTGGAAGACATGCGCGACATGTTCGAGGGCGACGTCCGGTTCACCCGGCCGTTCGGGATGGAGATCTGATGCGGGTCCCGCTTTCTTGGCTGCGGGAGTACGTCGACCTGCCGGCGACGGAGACCGGCCGGGACGTACAGGAAAAGCTCATCGCGGTCGGCCTGGAGGTCGAGACCGTCGAGCGCCTCGGCGCGGACCTCAAGGGCCCGCTCGTCGTCGGCCAGGTGCTGACCATCGAGGAGCTGGAGGGCTTCAAGAAGCCGATCCGCTTCTGCACGGTGGACGTCGGCCGGGCCAACGGCACCGGCGAGCCCCAGGAAATCGTCTGCGGCGCCCGTAACTTCGCCGTCGGCGACAAGGTCGTGGTCGTCCTCCCCGGCGCCGAGCTCCCCGGCGGCTTCAAGATCGCCGCACGCAAGACGTACGGCAAGAAGTCGCACGGCATGATCTGCTCCGGCGACGAGCTGGGCATGGGCGACGACGGCTCGCACGGCATCATCGTGCTGCCGCCGGAGACCGAGGTCGGCACCGACGCCATCGAGCTGCTGGAGCTCGTCGACGAGGTGCTGGACATCGCCGTCACCCCGGACCGCGGCTACTGCCTGTCGATGCGCGGCGTGGCCCGCGAGACCGCCACCGCCTACGGGCTGCCGCTGCGCGACCCGGCGCTGCTGGACGTCCCGCCGCCGAACGCCGCCGGCTACCCGGTCCAGGTCGCCGACCCGATCGGCTGCGACCGCTTCACCGCGCGGACGGTCACCGGCCTGGAGCCCGGCGCCCGCACCCCGCTGTGGATGCAGCGCCGGCTGCAGAAGGCCGGCATGCGCCCGATCTCGCTCGCCGTCGACATCACCAACTACGTGATGCTGGAGCTCGGCCAGCCGCTGCACGCCTACGACCGCGCCACGGTCGAGGGCCCGATCGGCGTCCGCCGCGCCACCCCCGGCGAGAAGCTGACCACCCTGGACGGCACCAAGCGCGCGCTGGACGCCGGGGACCTGGTCATCACCGACAACCGCGGCCCCATCGGGCTCGCCGGTGTCATGGGCGGTGCCAACACCGAGATCGCCGCGCCGGTCACCGACCCGGAGACCGGCCGGCTGCGCGGCACCACCGACGTCGTGATCGAGGCCGCGCACTTCGACGCGATCGCCATCGCCCGTACGGCGCGCCGGCACAAGCTGTCCTCCGAGGCGGCCAAGCGCTTCGAGCGCGGGGTGGACCCGGAGGCGGCGTCGGCGGCGGCCCAGCGCACCGTCGACCTGCTGGTGCTGCTCGCCGGCGGCACCGCCGGGGAAGGCGTGACCGAGGTCGTCTCGCCCCGCGGGCCGCGCACGATCACCATCCCGGCCGACCACCCGGACAAGGTCGCCGGCGTCACCTACGGCCGGGAGACCGTCGTCCGCCGCCTCCAGCAGGTCGGCTGCGACGTCTACGGCCAGGACGAGCTGGTCGTCAGCGTGCCGTCCTGGCGGCCGGACCTCTCCGACCCCAACGACCTGGCCGAAGAGGTCATCCGGCTGGAGGGCTACGAGAACCTGCCCTCCACCCTGCCGAAGCCGCCGGCCGGCCGCGGCCTGACGGAGCGTCAGCGGCTGCACCGCAGGGTCGGCCGGGCGCTGGCCGGTGCGGGCTACGTCGAGGCGCTGAACTACCCGTTCACCGGCTCGCACGTCCTCGACCAGCTCGGCATCGAGCCGGACGACCCGCGCCGCTCGGCGGTCACCCTCGTCAACCCGCTCTCCGACGAGGAGCCCGACCTCCGCACGACGCTGATCCCCGGGCTGCTGGGCACGCTGCGCCGCAACTACGGCCGGGGCACGCACGACCTCGCGCTCTTCGAGACCGGTCCGGTCTTCCGGGCGAGCGGTGACGAGAAGCCGGCCAGCCGGCTGGTCGTCGACCGCCGGCCGACCGACGACGAGATCGCCTCGCTGGACGCCTCGCTGCCGCAGCAGCCGCGGCGCGCCGCGGTGGTCCTCGCCGGCCACCGCGAGCAGCCCGGCTGGTGGGGCGGCGGCCGACCGTCCGACTGGGCGGACGCCATCGAGGCCGGCCGTACGGTCGCCCGTGAGGCGGGCGTCGAGCTGATCGTCCGTCAGGACCAGCACGCGCCGTTCCACCCGGGCCGGTGCGCGGCGCTGATCGCCGTCGTCGACGGCGAGGAGGTCCTCGTCGGCAACGCCGGTGAGCTGCACCCGCGGGTCATCAAGGCGCTGTCCCTGCCGGAGCGCACCTGCGCGATGGAGATCGACCTGGACCGTCTGGAGCGGGCCGGCACCGGCCCGCTGAAGGCGCCCAAGATCTCCTCGTTCCCGGTCGCCACCCAGGACGTGGCGCTCGTCGTCGACGACACCGTCCCGGCGGCGGACGTCGAGGCCGCGCTGCGCGACGGCGCCGGTGAACTCCTGGAGTCGCTGCGGCTGTTCGACATCTTCACCGGTGAGCAGCTCGGGGCCGGCAAGAAGTCGCTGGCGTACGCGCTGCGCTTCCGCGCCGCGGACCGCACGCTGACCGCGGAGGAGGCGTCGGCCGCCCGGGACGCGGCGGTGGCGTCGGCCGTGGAGCGGACCGGAGCGGTGCTGCGCGGCTGATCCGCGCACGAGCCCGGTGGAGGGCGTGGACGGCAACGGCCGTCCACGCCCTCTTCGCGTGCCGCGTCGTTTTGTCGACGATCCGATCCATACACCATCACCCAATCGGGTGGTGATGTACGTTTCGTCGTGGAACGGATACGGAACGTCGCGAGAATCGATCCGGTCGAACCAGAACCACCGGCTGGGGGGACCATCGGCATGATCCGAGCCTGGGCGAGGGCAGGCGCACGCGACGGGGCGAGCCGTGCCCGGCGCGGCTTCGTCCTCGTGCTGCCCGGACTCTGGGTGCTGGGCGTGGTCACCTGGGAGCTCTGCGAGCCGACCGGCGGCCGGCTGCTGCAACTCCTCGCCGCGGCGCCGGCCATCGCCTGTGCGGGCACCGGCCGCCGGCAGTGCGTCCTGCTCGGCGGGGTGTGCGCGCTGGCCGCCCTGGTCCCGTTCGGCGCGAACGACGCCGGCCCCGGCCCGGGTACCCGCGTGATGACCTGCGCGGCGGTCCTCGCGGTGGTCGGCGCCAGCTATCTGACGGCCGGTCGCAGGAAGCGGCTGCTGCGCGAGCTGGAGCGCACCCGCGAGGTCGCCACGGCCGCCCAGCGGGTCCTGCTGCGGCCGCTGCCGCCACGGATCGGCGGGCTGGTCCTGGCGGCCGACCACCTCTCCGCGAGCGAGGGCGCCGTGGTCGGCGGGGACCTCTACGAGGTCGTCGGGACCCGGTACGGCGTCCGGGCGGTGATCGGCGACGTCCGCGGGCACGGCCTCGAGGCCATAGGCACGGTCGGGGCGATGCTCGGCAGCTTCCGCGAGGCCGCGCACGACGAGCCCGAACTCGCCGGTGTGCTCGGGCGGTTGGAGCGGGCGCACCAGCGGCATCTGGGGGAGCGGGCGCGCCGGGCGGACCCGGCGGACGGCGGCGGTGCGGCGGGCCCGGCCGGGGAGGAGTTCGTGACGCTGCTGCTGGTGCAGATCGCCCCGGACGGCGCGGTGACGGCGCTCAACTGCGGGCACCCCTGGCCGTACCGCATCGTGTGGCGGGCGGTGGACCCGGTGACGCCGCTCGCCCCGGGCGAGCCGATGCCGCCGCTCGGACTGTTCCCGCTCCCCGCGGACGAGGCACCGGTGTGCTGCGGGCGGCTGCGGCCCGGGGAGGGCCTGTTCCTGCACACCGACGGTGCGGTGGAGGCCCGGGACCGGGCCGGGGAGTTCTTCCCGCTGACGCAGCGGCTGCACCGCAGCGTGGCGACGGCCGGCGGGGCGCCCGGCCCCTCGCCGGCCGGGGTGGTGGACGACGTACGGGAGGCGCTGCTGCGGCATGCGGGCGGGCGGCTGCCGGACGACGTCGCGTTCGTGCTGCTCTGCGCGGACGGCACGGACCACGATCCGGCCGTACCGATCCCCGCCGCGGGAGTGCACGCCCCGTGGGGAGCGGGGTTCACCACCCTCAACGGGCGCAGCGGGTGAGGAACATGGCGACGCCCGGGTGCCTGATGCCCGGTGAACGGCGAAGGGCCGGCGGACGGTGTCCGCCGGCCCTGGGGTGTGCGGGGTCCGGACTCAGTACGGGTAGAAGCCCGAACCGGACTTCCGGCCCAGGCGGCCCGCGTCCACCATGCGCTGGAGCAGCGGGGGAGCGGCGTACAGGGGCTCCTTGTACTCCTCGTACATGGACGCGGCGACCGAGGCGACGGTGTCCAGGCCGATCAGGTCGGACAGCTTGAGCGGGCCCATCGGGTGGGCGCAGCCCAGCTCCATGCCGTTGTCGATGTCCTCACGGCTGGCGATGCCCGACTCGAACATCCGGATCGCGGAGAGCAGGTACGGGATGAGCAGCGCGTTGACCACGAAGCCGGAGCGGTCCTGGGCGCGGATGGCGTGCTTGCCCAGCACGTTCTGGACCAGCGCCTCGGAGCGCTTGATGGTCTCCTCGCCGGTGGTCAGCGCCGGGATGAGCTCCACCAGCTTCTGCACCGGCGCCGGGTTGAAGAAGTGGATGCCGATGACCTGGTCCGGGCGGGAGGTGGCCACCGCCAGCTTCACCAGCGGGATCGAGGAGGTGTTGGACGCCAGGATCGCGTCCGGGCGGCTGACGACCTGGTCGAGAACCTGGAAGATCTCGGTCTTGACCTGCTCGTTCTCCACCACGGCCTCGATGACGAGGTCGCGGTCGGCGAACTCCCCGAGGTCGGTGGTGAAGCTGAGCCGGTCGAGCGTCGCGTCGCGTTCCTCGGTGGTCATCTTGCCGCGTTCGGCGGCCTTGCCGAGGGAGTTGGTCAGGCGGGTACGCCCCAGCTCCAGGGCCTCGCCGGTGGTCTCGGCGACCATGACGTCCAGCCCGGCGCGGGCGCACACCTCGGCGATGCCTGCGCCCATCTGGCCGCAACCGACCACTCCGACGCGTTCGATGTCCGTCACCTCGTGCCTTTCGCTGATCTTCGGGAGCGGCGGTACGCCGTAAGGGTCCGGCGGCCGCCTCGGCCCCGACGTTACTCCGCGCGGTGCTGGGTCATGGCTTCCGGGGCGGGCATTCTGAGCCCGCAGGACGGGACGAACCGGACAAGCTGGGGACTTTTGATGAGACGGATCACACGCAGGGTGTTCGGCAGGGCGGCGATCGGCATGGCGGGCTCACTGCTGGGGGCGGCGGCCGGACCGGCCGGGGGAGCGGCACGGCGCGAGATGCGCGGGATGTGGCTGGCCACCGTCGGCAACCTCGACTGGCCCTCGCGCACGAAGCTGACCGCCGCCGCGCAGCAGCGCGAATTGCGCGCCCACTTCGACGCGGCGGTCGCGCACAAGCTCAACACGGTGTTCTTCCAGGTGCGGGCCGCCGCGGACGCGCTCTGGCCGTCCCCGTACGAGCCCTGGGCCGAGTCGCTGACCGGGCGGCAGGGCGGCGATCCGGGCTGGGACCCGCTGGACTTCGCGGTCCGCGAGGCGCACCGGCGCGGCCTCGAACTGCACGCCTGGTGCAATCCGTACCGGGTCGCCAACCACACCGACCCGGGCCGGCTGACCGCCGACCATCCGGCCCGCCGGCACCCCGAGTGGATCGTGCCCTACGGCGGCAAGCTGTACTACAACCCCGGTCTGCCCGAGGTCCGCACGTTCGTCCAGGACGCGATGCTCGACGCGGTGGAGCACTACTCCGTCGACGGGGTGCACTTCGACGACTACTTCTATCCGTATCCGGTCGCCGGCAAGCGCTTCGACGACGACGAGGCCTACGACACCTATGGCGAGGACTTCGACAACCGGGCCGACTGGCGGCGGGACAACATCGACCGGCTGGTGTACGAGATGGCGCAGCGGCTCGGCGAGGGCGGCCAACAGGAGGGCCGCAAGGTGCGGTTCGGCGTCAGCCCGTTCGCGGTCTGGCGCAACCAGGCCACGGACAAGAACGGCTCCCGGACCCAGGCCGGGATCGAGACCTACGACGACCTCTACGCCGACACCCGCCGGTGGGTGCGCGAGGGCTGGCTCGACTACATCGTGCCGCAGGTCTACTGGCCGATCGGCACCAAGGCCGCCGACTACGCCGAGCTGGTGCCGTGGTGGTCGCGGACCGTCGACGGCACCGGCGTCGACCTCTACATCGGTGAGGCGCTGTACAAGGCGGGCGACAGCCAGCCGGCGGGCTGGAAGAACCCGGCGGAACTCTCCCGCCACCTCACCTTCGCCCGCCGCTACCCCCAGGTCGGCGGGCACGTCTACTTCTCGGCGAAGGAGGTGGCCAAGGACCGGGTGGGCGCACTGGCCCGGGTCGTGCGCGACCACTACGGCAGCGCGGCACGGTCCTAGGGGCGGTGCCCCGGGCCGGTCCGCGCGGCGCGGGTCGGGTGGCGGGGCCGCGGGGCCCCGGTGGGTCCTCGGCCGGTCGGTCGAGGGGGGTCAGCGGCCGGTTTCGACGTCGGAGGTCTTGGCGTGCCGGACGACCGAGTCGGGCCCGGGCGACACGATCGCCTCGTGTCCGTCCTCCGCGCGGACGCGGTAGGGCGGATCGCCGTTCGTGCCCAGTACCTCGACGATTTCCACGACCCGGTCGTGGTGCCCGACGGTCCTGCCGTGCACCACCAGCCGGTCGCCCTTGGTCGCGTGCATCAGGGTCCTCCCCGCTTCGGGCGGCCATGCGACCCGAACGGCCGACGAGGGGACGGCCGAGCGGTTGAACGGCCAACGGTTTCAGGGGTTACGGGCCTGGCGCGGCCCGGACGGCGCGCTATCTGCCATCGCGGCAAGTTTACGTCCGCGGGGGCGCGGCGCACCCGGGGAGCGGGCCGCCGGTTCCCCGGAACCGGCGGCCGGGCCGGGGCGCCGTGCCCGGGCCGGTCACCCGCGGGCCCGCTGGGTCACCACGATGCAGGCCAGCACCGCCAGCGCCGTCAGGGGCGCGGCCGGCGGCAGCCGTTCGCCGAGCAGCAGCACCGACCACACCAGGGTCAGCAGCGGCTGGGCGAGCTGGAGCTGGCTCGCCTTGGAGACGCCGATCACGGCCATCCCGCGGTACCAGACCATCAGCCCCAGGAACTGCGAACCGGCCGCCAGCCACAGCAGCCCGGTGACCGCGTGCGCGGTCAGCCGCAGCGGCTCGGTGGACAGCGCGACCGCCGCGCCCGTCACCGTCACCGGCAGGCACAGCACCAGCGCCCAGCCGATCACCTGCCAGCCCGGCATGTGGCGGGCCAGCCGGCCGCCCTCGGTGTAGCCGGCCGCGCACACCAGCAGCGCCGCGAACAGCAGCAGATCACCCCGGCCCGGGGCGCCGCCGCTCTGCTGCACCGCGAAGCCGAGGACGACGGCGGCACCGACCAGGGACGCCACCCAGAAGGTGCGGGACGGGCGGGCACCGGTGCGCAGGGCCGAGCAGGCGGCGGTGGTCAGCGGCAGCAGGCCGACCACGACGGCCGCGTGGGAGGTGGTGGAGGTCTGCAGCGCCAGGGTGGTCAGCAGCGGGAAGCCGAGCACCACGCCGCCCGCCACGACCGCGATCCCGGCCCAGTGGCGGCGCTCCGGCAGGCGCACCCGGAGGACGGCCAGCGCGCTGCCGGCGAGGGCGGCGGCCAGCACGCTGCGCAGCATCACCACGGTCCAGGGCCCCATGCCCTCCAGCGCCCAGGCGGTCCCGGGGAAGGTGAGGGAGAAGGACGCCACGCCCAGGCCGGCGAGCAGCGCCCCGCGGCCGGCCGGGGTGCGACCGGCCGGCGCGGTGGTCGCAGAAGCGGCGGTGGCGGGGCCGGCGACGGCGGTCGCGGAGGACGGGGCGGGGGCGTTCACCGCTATCGCCGTGGCGGTAGTAGCGCTATCGTTGCTTCTCATGCAAGAGCGTAGCAGCGTGGCTGAGCTGGCCGCGAGCCTGAGGAACGAACTGAAGCGCTACTCTCCGGGAGAGAAGCTGCCGTCGAGCCGGGCCCTCGTGGAGCGGCATCGCGTGAGCCCCGTGACCGTCTCCCGCGCCCTCGCCGAACTCGTCGCCGAGGGACTCGTCACCACCCGGCCCGGCGCCGGCGCCTTCCGGGCCGAGCCCGCCGTCGCGGCCCCCCGGCCGGTCGACACCTCCTGGCAGGAGATCGCGCTCAGCGCCGAACCGGGCGGCGACCAGGTGCCGCGCAGCGTCGACGCGTCGGGCGTGGTGGCCACCCTCGCCCGCCCGGCTCCCGGCGTCATCGAGCTCAACGGCGGCTATCTGCACCCCGATCTGCAGCCCGAACGCGCCCTCGCCGCCGCCCTCGCCCGGGCCGGCCGCCGGCCGGGCGCCTGGACGCGGCCCCCGGTCGACGGCGTACCGGAGCTGCGCGCCTGGTTCGCCCGGGAGATCGGCGGCCCCGGCGGCGCGCTCGCCGCGAGCGATGTGCAGATCACCGCGGGCGGCCAGAACGCGCTGACCGCCGCACTGCGCGCGCTCGCCGCGCCCGGCGCACCCGTACTCGTCGAATCGCCCACCTACCCCGGCATGCTCGCCGTCGCCCGTGCCTCCGGGCTGCGCCCGGTGCCGGTCCCGGTGGACGCGGACGGCGTACGGACGGACCTGCTCGCCGACGCCTTCCGGGCCAGCGGCGCCCGGCTCTTCGTCTGCCAGCCGCTGTTCCAGAACCCGACCGGGGCGGTGCTCTGTGCCGAGCGGCGGCGCGAGGTGCTCCGGGTGGCCCGGGCGGCCGGCGCCTTCGTGATCGAGGACGACTTCGCCCGGCTGCTGGTCCACGACGACGCGGCCGGGCTGCCGCCGACCCTGATGGCGGACGACCGGGACGGCACCGTCGTGCACATCCGCTCCCTGACCAAGGCCACCTCGCCCAATCTGCGGGTGGCCGCCCTGGCCGCCCGCGGTCCGGTCCGGGACCGGCTGCGCGCCATCCAGGTCGTCGACAACTTCTTCGTGCCCCAGCCGCTCCAGGAGACCGCCCTGGAGCTGGTCGGATCGCCCGCCTGGGGTCGCCATCTCCGGTTCATCGCGGGGGAGTTGACCGCCCGCCGGAACGCGCTGACCGCGGCGCTGCGGGACCGGCTGCCGGCCCTCGCCGGGCCCGGCGCCGCATACGCCGGCATCCCCGGCCCGGACGGCGGCCCGTACGTGCCGTGCGGCGGCTACCAGCTGTGGCTGCGGCTGCCGGACGGTGCCGACGAGGCCGCGCTGACGGACGCGGCGCTGCGCGCCGGGGTGGCGGTCGCGGGCGGCCGCCCGTACTTCGCCGCCGAGCCGTCGGCCGGGCACCTCCGGCTGAGCTTCGCGGCCGCGGCCGGCCCGGCCGAGATCACCGAGGGCGTCCGCCGGCTGCGCACGGCCTGCGGCGAACTGGGGGTGGCCGTCGGGTGACGGCGTCCGGGGGCACACCGGTTCGACGCCGCCGCCGTCCTTCTGGGAATCTCCCGGGATGAACGCGCACGCCCTCGACGGCTACGAGATCTCCACCGACCCGGCCCGCCTGGACGCCGACCTGGTCCACACCTGGCTCGCCACCGACGCCTACTGGGCGCTGGACCGGCCGCGGGCCCTGCACGACCGCGCCGTCGCGGGCTCGCTCAACTTCGGGCTGTACGCGTCCGGTTCCGGCCGCCAGGTGGCGTACGCCCGGGTCGTGACCGATCACGCCACCTTCGCCTGGCTCTGCGACGTCTACGTCTGCCGGGACGACCGCGGCAAGGGGCTGGGCACGGCCCTGGTCGAGGCCATAGCCGACCACCTGGCGCCCAGCGGGCTGAACCGGCTCACGCTCGCCACCAAGGACGCCCACGGCGTCTACGAGAAGGTCGGCTTCCGGCCACTGGTGGCGCCCGAGCAGTGGATGACCCTCGGGCTGATCGACCCGGGACCGCTCGGAATCTGAGGCGGGCCGCTCAGGATCTGCGCAAGCGAGGTCCCGCCGGCCGGTCCTCCTCTTACCATCGGCGAATGAGCGTTCGACTCTCGCTGCTGGCCGCGGCCCGCAGTTCCGCGCTGCTCGCGACGCAGTTCGACGACGACCGCCCGCTCGACGCGGTGGGCTGGCAGGAGGTCGAGCGGGCCGCGCCCGTGCTGTGCCGGCTCGCCGCCGCCGAGCTGCGCTACTGCTCGCCGTCCGCGCGCTGCCGGGAGACCGGGGAGGGGCTGGGCCTGCGCCCGCTGCCCCAACCGGCGCTGCGCGACTGCGACATGGGGCGCTGGCGCGGCCGCACGCTGGGGGAGGTCGCGGCCGCCGAGCCCGCCGCGGTCGAGACCTGGCTGGCCGACCCCCGCTCGGCCCCGCACGGCGGGGAGTCGCTGCTGGCCTTCATCACCCGGGTCGGAGGCTGGCTGGACACCCGCCCGGTCGAGGACGCCGCCGGGCTGCTCGCGGTCGCCGAACCCGGCGTGGTCCGGGCCGCCCTGGTCTACGCCCTCCAGGCGCCGCCGCACGCGTACTGGCGGATCGACGTCCAGCCGCTGTCGGTGGTCACCCTCGCCGGCCGCTCCGGCAAATGGGACCTCCGGCTGGAGGCGTAGAGGCGGCGACACCGGACCCCACCCCCTCACTCCCCGTCACGGACCGTCACCACCCGGAAAGCCCAGCCCGCGAGTTCCGCTGTCCGGGGCATGGACACCCGGTGTGACCTGCGCGAACGGTGCCGGCCGGGGCGTTGGCCCCGGTCATGGGCGGCGGCCGAGGTGTTCATCGAGGTGCGGGCCGCCGGGCGGGGCGCTTCTCTGTGGGGTATGCACATAAGCCACATTCCTCTCTATGCGCTGGCGGCCGGTGGTCTGGCGGTGTCCGTCCTGCTCTTCGGTGACGGGGACGGTGCGGACGCCGCCACCGACGCGGCGGGCGAGGCGGTGAGCGGCGCCGCGTCCAAGGCGGCCTCCGGGCTCGCGCCGGACGCCTCCGGTGCGGTGACCGTCCAGCCCGAGCGGGTGGCGCCCGGCGGGGCCTTCTCGGTGTACGACGGCGGCATCTGCGCGGGTGGGCCCGCCGAGGCCCGCTTCGACAGCCCCGCCCTCCCGGTCCTGCGGCTGTCCGCCGTGGCGGGCCAGGCGGGCGCCACCGCGGTGCTGCCGCAAGGCGTCGCCCCGGGCACGTACCGGGTCACCGTCGTCTGCGGCGGCAAAACGGCCACCCGGCAGCACCATGCGGTGTACGGGGCGGCCGGCGCCCGGGAGGAGGACGGCGGCGGAGGCAAGGCGGCGAAGACCGCCACCGGCACCCTGACCGTCACGGACGGCGCGCTCCTGGCCACCCCGGTCTCCGACGGCACCGGAGCCTTCTCCGGCGGCCCGGCCCCCGACGACGGCGCCCAGGCGGACGACGTGCTCTCCGAGCGGTCCGGGCCCGACGACTCCGGGCTCTCCGAGCAGTCCGGGCCCGACGACTCCGCGCTCTTTGATGACTCCGGCCGGTACCTCCCGCAGGGCGGCTCGCGCACCGGTCTCGGCGGGGCGGCCGGCCGCGACGGCGACCGGACGGCGGCGGTGCTCGGCGGCCTGGCGCTGCTCGGCGCGGCCGCCTGGGGAGCCGGCGTGCACCGCCGGCGGGCCCGCCGGGCCCGGGGCTGACGGCGGTGACCGGTCAGCCGCCGCCCCGCCGAGGGCTGCTCCTCGGCCTGCTCACCGCCCTCCTCGCGGCCGGCGCCGCCCTCCTCGTGCTCGTCGTGCCGCAGCTGTACGGCCGGGACGCGACCAGCGAGGTCGACGACGGCACCCACACCGTCCCGCGCTCCGAGATCGCCCGCACCCTCAGCGGGCAGCTCACCCTGCCGTTCCGCAGCGGCCCGGACGCGGTGCACTGCTCGGGCGACCTGCGGCCGGTGCGGTCCGCCGCGGTGCGCTGTACGGCGCACTTCCCGATCGGCCGGGACCGCCAGCTGACCGTCGAGGTCACCCGGGTCCAGGACAACAAGGTGACCTACCGCCGGCGCTCCGTTCCCCACTGAGCCCCGGCGGGCCGGCGGCCACCGGGCCGCCGGCGAGTCCGTCCCGTCAGGTGAGGGCGGTGCGCAGCGCGGTCAGCCAGTGGTCGGTGGTGCGGCGGGCCAGGTCGGATTCCGGGGCGTAGGCCTCGAAGAAGTGCCAGGCGCCGGGGACGTCCTTGACCTCGACCGGTACGTCCGCCTCCATGAGGCGCCGGGCGTACTCCAGGCCCTCGTCGCGGAGCGGGTCGAGGCCGCAGGTCAGGACGTACGCGGGCGGCAGTCCGGCGAGGTCGGTGGCCCGGGCGGGGGCGGCGTAGGCGGGGGTGTCGGGGCCGCGGCCGGGGCCGAGGTAGGTGTCCCAGGTGCGCGCGATGCCCAGGCCGTTGATGATGCGCGGGTCGCCGATCCGCCGCCGGGAGGCGGTCCGGTCGCGGTCGTCCAGGCAGGGGATCAGCAGGCACTGGAAGGCGATCCGCGGCCCCTGGCGATCGCGGGCCATCAGGCAGACGGCGGCACTCAGATTGCCGCCCGCGGAGGCGCCGGTGACGGCGATCCGCCCGCGGTCGATGCCGAGTTCGTCGGCCGCCGCGGCCATCCACTCCAGCGTGGCGTAGCAGTCCTCGACCCCGGCCGGGTAGCGGTGCTCGGGGGCCAGCCGGTAGTGGACGTTGACCACCACCGCCCCCACCGCGGCACAGGCGTTGCGCGCCATCGGGCTGGGCCCGTCCAGCTCCCCGTACGCGAAGCCGCCGCCGTGCAGGTAGAGGACGCCGGGCAGTACCCCCTCGGCCCCGGCGGGGCGCAGCACCTGTACGTCGAGGGAGTTGCCGTCCGGCCCCGGGACGGTCAGCTCCCGCACGGTCACCCGCGGGTCGTGGGCCGGCATCAGCGGTGCCATGAGCTGCCGGAAGCCGCTGCGGACCGCGTCGATGTCGGCGTACGGGTCGGCGGGTCGCGGCGCCAACCGGTCGAGGGTTTCGGCCAGTTCGGGGTGCGGACGGACGGCGGTCGTGGTGCTGCGGCTGGGCATGGGTTCCCCGTTCCGGTGTGACATGGCGTGGGCGCTGCGAGATTCCATCATCTCATTGAGATGGTCTCGGTGAGAGGGAAGGTATGGTCTCAATGAGAGGGTGTCAAGGTGAGTGGGAGGCGGCGGAGGATGGCGGAGTACAGCCCGGCGAGATACGTCGTGCTCGGTCTGATCGCCCGGCACGGCGCGATGACGCCGTACGAGCTCAAGTCCCGTGTCGAGGACGACATCCAGCCCTTCTGGCCGATCCTGCATGCGCAGCTGTACCGCATCCCGGCGGAGCTGGCGGGGGCCGGTCTGCTGCGCGAGGAGACCGAGACGGCGGGCCGCCGCCGGCGGATCTTCCACCTCACGCCGGAGGGCCGCGCCGCCCTGGAACGCTGGCTGGCCGACCCCGACACCCCCGAGGCGGAGACCCGCGATCCGGCCCAGCTGAAGCTGTTCTTCGCCGATCTCGGGGCCGCCGCGGACATCGTCGCGCTGGCCACCCGGCAGGCCGAACGGCACCGCGGATGGCTCGCCCACTACGCGTCGCTGCGCGCGGCCCTCGATCCGGCCGAGGACTCCCGGCAGCGCTCCCGGGCCCGGCTGCTGCGCCTCGGGGTGCTGCACGAGCGGGCCCACGCGGAGTTCTGGGAGTCGGTGGCCGCCGACCCGGACCGGCTGGACGACTGACGACGACAGGGGCGGACGGGCGGGGCCGCTACCGGACCGGCCGTACCGCCGCCGCGTCCCGCGTCAGCCAGGCGTTCGCCGCCTCGACACGGCTGCCGACCCGCAGCTTCGCGTAGACGTGCTCCAGGTGCTTGTCGACCGTGCGCGGACTGATCGCCAGCCGGTGCGCGATCTGCTGGTTCGTCAGGCCCCGGGCCAGCAGGGTGAGTACGGCGGACTCCCGGCGGGTGACCGGCGGCGGGGCGGGCCCCGCCGGGGCGAGCCGGGTGAGGACCCGGGTGAGCCGGCTGCGCAGCAGCGCGGCGGTGGCCACGTCGTCGTCGGAGAAGTCGCTGCCGTCCCGGCTGATCACCACGCACACCTTGCGCGGCGGCTCGTCGGCGCGGCCGGCCGGGAACGACATCGCGAGCTGCTGTTCGGCGCCGAGCGGCCGGTACACGTCCGGGTAGGCGGCCAGCGCGTGGAACTCGCGGCGGGTCTGCAGGGTCGAGCGGCGCATGGGCGTGCCGGGGCCGACGGTGGTGTGCAGCACGAGGGAGTCGGCGGCCGCCTCGCGGTCGAAGGCGTCGCGGATGTCCTGGCTCAGCAGCCCGGCGGGGACGGTGAGCGGACGCTCCGTGGTCCCGGCGTGCGGCGACCAGACGATGCTGTCGCCGGGGACCGCCCCGAGCAGCAGCGGCAGCAGCACCGGAACGAGGGTTTCCTCGTCGACGGCATCGATGACGGCATCCATCAGGAGGTCCACGACGGCGAGGATCCGTCGCAGGCCGACCTCCGCGGCCGGGGTCATGTTTCCAGCGTGCCGAGGGGGCCGGGGCCCGTCAAGGCAGGTCCGCCCGGCCCCCGGGGTGTCACCCGGCCGGCCGGGGGAAGACCGGCCGGGCGCGTCAGGCGCGGTTAACGCCCGACGGCATAGACGCGGTTGACCGGGCTCTCGGCGGCGAGCCGCCAGTGGTGGAGTCCGGCGTCGTCGGCGATCCGCCGCATCGCCTCCTCACCCGCGTGGTTCCCCAGCGCCTGCGGTCCGTGCTGGGCCAGCGCGGACGGCAGGCAGACGGCGACCGAGGCGGCGGTCAGCGCCCGGCCGACGGGGTTGGTGTTCTCCTGGGCGTTGGCCGAGGCGTTCGGTTCGACGATCATGCAGGTGCCGCCGTCGGCCAGCGCGTGCTCGGCGTGCCGCAGCGCGCCGCCCGGGTCGCCGATGTCGTGCAGGCAGTCGAAGAACGTGATCAGGTCGAAGCCCTCGCCCGGGAAGTCCTGTGCGGTGGCGACGTCGAAGCTGACCCGGTCGGCCAGTCCCCGCTCGGCCGCGATGCCGCGGGCGGCCTCGACGGACGGGCGGTGGAAGTCGAAGCCCCGGAAGTACGACCGGGGGAAGGCCCGGGCCATCAGCGTCGTGGAGTAGCCGTAGCCGCATCCGATGTCGGCGACCCGCGCACCGCGCTCCAGCTTCTCCACCACGCCGTCCAGCGCGGTCAGCCACTCCGGAACCAGCGCGGCCGTGTAGCCGGGGCGGAAGAACTTCGCGGTGCCGGCGAACAGCGCCGGGCTGTGCTCCTCCCAGCCGACGCCCTCGCCGGTGCGGAAGGCCTCCATCAGGCTGTCCTCGGTGGCGTACACGGCCTGCAGCATGGTGAAGAACCCGGCGGCGTACGTGCTCCGGTCCGGGTCCGCCAGGACGGCGGCGTGCTCGTCGGGCAGCTGGTAGGTGTCCGTCCCCGGGGTGTAGGTGACGTACTCGCCGGCCACCTGGGCGTCGAGCCATTCGCGGACGTAGCGCTCGATCAGGCCGGTGCGGGCGGCGAGCCGGGCGGAGGTGAGCGGACCGGCGCCGGCCATGGCCGTGTACAGGCCCAGCCGGTCGCCGAGCGAGGTGCACAGCCCGGCCACCGCGGCCCCGCCGTCGGCGATCACCTTCTCCAGGAACCGCTGCACCCGCTCCTGGTCCACGGCGCCGGAGGGGGCGCCGGCGGAGGTCGAAGTCGCCACGTCCCGCACCTCCCGTCGCCTCGATGCGGCCACCAGATCGTCTTCCACTCCACCAGCCCCGCCCCCGCGCGCGCCATACGGGATTCGCCGTATACGGCGGGCCCCGGGCGCCCGCCGACACTGGAAGGGAGGAGGTGCGCCATGCGCAAGAAGATCGACTGCCGCGACTACCCGAGCGAGATGAACTGCTCCCTCGTGATCTCCGGCGAGGAGGAGGAAGTGGTGCGCGCAGCCACCGAGCACGCGATGTCCGTCCACGGCCACACCGACAGCCCCGAGCTGCGGGAACAGATCCGGGCCTCCCTGAAGAACGAGATGCCGCAGCCCGCCTGAGCCGCGGCACCACCCGGCCGCCGGGGACAGCCGCGGCCCGCCGCCGCCCCGCAGGACGGGGCGGCGGCCGCACGTGCGGCAGGGCGAAGGGCCCGGTACCGGCGCGGACACGGAAACGGCATTGCATAAAACTGTTGCAGTCCGTATAGTCATGCCATCGACGAGGAGGGTCCATGACGGTACGAGCGGCAGTGGCCGGTGCGAGCGGATACGCGGGCGGTGAAGTCCTGCGTCTGCTGCTCGCCCACCCCGAGGTGGAGATCGGCGCGCTGACGGCCAACTCGAACGCCGGGCAGCGCCTGGGCGCTCTCCAGCCCCACCTGTTCCCGCTGGCCGACCGCGTCCTCGCCACGACCACCCCCGAGGTCCTCGCCGGCCACGACGTCGTCTTCCTGGCGCTGCCGCACGGCCAGTCCGCGGCCGTCGCCGAGCAGCTCGGCCCGGACGTCCTCGTCGTCGACATGGGCGCCGACTTCCGGCTCGCGGACGCCGGCGACTGGCAGCAGTTCTACGGCAGCGAGCACGCCGGGACCTGGCCCTACGGGCTCCCCGAACTGCCGGGTGCCCGCGCCGCGCTCACGGGGTCCAAGCGCATCGCGGTGCCCGGTTGCTACCCGACGGCCGTCTCGCTGGCCCTCGTCCCGGCGTACGCCGCGGGGCTCGCCGAGAACGAGGCCGTGATCGTCGCCGCCTCCGGCACCTCCGGCGCCGGCAAGGCCCCCAAGCCGCACCTGCTCGGCTCGGAGGTCATGGGCTCGATGTCCCCGTACGGCGTCGGCGGCGGCCACCGGCACACCCCCGAGATGATCCAGAACCTCAGCGCGGTCGCCGGGGAGCGGGTCTCGGTCTCCTTCACGCCCACCCTCGCGCCCATGCCGCGCGGCATCCTCGCCACGTGCAGCGCGAAGTCCCGTGACGGGGTCACCGCCGAGACCGTACGGGCCGCGTACGAGAAGGCGCTCGCCGACGAGCCGTTCGTCCACCTGCTGCCCGAGGGACAGTGGCCGTCGACCGCCGCCGTCCACGGCTCCAACGCCGTGCAGATCCAGGTCGCGCACGACGAGGCCGCCGGCCGCATCATCGTGATCAGCGCCATCGACAACCTCACCAAGGGCACCGCCGGCGGTGCCATTCAATCCATGAACATCGCCCTCGGTCTCGACGAGACCACGGGACTTTCGACGATCGGAGTCGCGCCGTGAGTGTGACGGCAGCCAAGGGGTTCACGGCGGCGGGTATCGCCGCCGGGATCAAGGACAGCGGGAACCCGGACCTGGCCCTCGTGGTCAACAACGGGCCCCGCCAGGCCGCCGCGGGCGTCTTCACCTCCAACCGCGTCAAGGCCGCCCCCGTCCTCTGGTCCGAGCAGGTCCTCAAGGGCGGTACGGTCTCCGCCGTCGTCCTCAACTCCGGCGGGGCCAACGCCTGCACCGGCCCGAAGGGCTTCCAGGACACCCACGCCACCGCCGAGAAGGCCGCCGAGGTCCTCGGCCTGAACGCGGGCGAGGTGGCCGTCGCGTCCACCGGGCTGATCGGCGTCCTGCTCCCCATGGACAAGCTGCTCCCGGGCATCGGGACCGCCGCCGCGCAGCTCTCCGAGCACGGCGGCGAGAAGGCCGCCATCGCCATCAAGACCACCGACACCGTGCACAAGACCTCCGTGTACGAGGGCGACGGCTGGACCGTCGGCGGCATGGCCAAGGGCGCCGGCATGCTCGCGCCGGGCCTCGCCACCATGCTCGTCGTGCTCACCACGGACGCCGACCTCGACGCCGACGTCCTGGACCGGGCCCTGCGGGACGCCACCGAGGTCACCTTCGACCGGGTCGACTCCGACGGCTGCATGTCCACCAACGACACCGTGCTGCTGCTCGCCTCCGGCGCCTCACAGGTCGCGCCGGAATACCCGGAGTTCGCGCAGGCCGTACGGACCGTCTGCGACGACCTGGGCCAGCAGCTCATCCGGGACGCCGAGGGCGCCAGCAAGGACATCAAGGTCGAGGTGATCAACGCGGCGAGCGAGGCGGACGCCGTCGAGGTCGGCCGCTCCATCGCCCGCAACAACCTCCTCAAGTGCGCCATCCACGGCGAGGACCCGAACTGGGGCCGGGTGCTCTCCGCCATCGGCACCACCTCAGCGGCCTTCGAGCCGGACCAGCTGAACGTCGCCATCAACGGCGTCTGGGTCTGCAAGAACGGCTCGGTGGGGGAGGACCGCGACCAGGTCGACATGCGCTACCGGGAGGTGCGGATCACCGCCGACCTCGCCGCCGGCACCGAGTCCGCGGTCATCTGGACCAACGACCTCACCGCCGACTACGTCCACGAGAACAGCGCGTACTCGTCATGACCACCACCCGCAAGCACACCGCGCTGCCCAAGGCCCGCACGCTCATCGAGGCGCTGCCCTGGCTGACCCGCCACCACGGCAAGACCGTCGTCATCAAGTTCGGCGGCAACGCGATGGTCGACGAGGAGCTCAAGCGCGCCTTCGCGCAGGACGTGGTCTTCCTCCGGCACGCCGGACTGCGCCCGGTCGTCGTGCACGGCGGCGGCCCGCAGATCAGCGCCCATCTGGACCTGCTGGGCCTGCCGTCGGAGTTCAAGGGCGGCCTGCGGGTCACCACGCCCGAGGCGATGAACGTGGTCCGGATGGTGCTGGCCGGCCAGGTCCAGCGCGAGCTGGTCGGGCTGCTCAACGAGCACGGCCCGCTCGCCGTCGGCATGACCGGCGAGGACGCCCATCTGATGACCGCCACCAAGCACTACGCCGACATCGACGGCGAGCGGGTGGACATCGGCCGGGTCGGCGAGATCACCGACATCGACCCCGGAGCGGTCCAGGCGCTGCTGGACGACGGCCGGATCCCGGTCATCTCCTCCATCGCCCGCAGCAGCGATGACGGCGACCAATCCGGCGTCTTCAACGTCAACGCCGACACCGCCGCGGCCGCCCTGGCCGCCGCCCTCGGCGCCGAGACGCTGATGGTGCTCACCGACGTCGAGGGCCTCTACGAGGACTGGCCGAACAGCGACGAGGTGATCTCGCGGCTGACCGCCACCCAGCTGGAGAAGCTGCTGCCCGACCTGGCCAGCGGCATGGTCCCGAAGATGCAGGGCTGCCTGTACGCCGTGCGCAACGGCGTCCACACCGCCCGGGTCATCGACGGCCGGGTCCAGCACTCGATCCTGCTGGAGATCTTCACCGACGAAGGAATCGGCACGATGGTCGTGCCGGACGCGGAAACCGAGGGGGAGTCATGAGCCAGGAGGCACACGATCAGGGGCCGGTGACCAACGAGGGCCTCACCCGGCGCTGGCAGGGCGCCATGATGGACAACTTCGGCACCCCGCGCGTCCCCCTCGTCCGCGGCGAGGGCGCCAAGGTGTGGGACGCCGACGGCAAGGAGTACCTCGACTTCCTCGGCGGCATCGCGGTCAACGCCCTCGGGCACGCCCACCCCGCCGTGGTCCGCGCGGTCTCCGACCAGGTCGCCACCCTCGGCCACGTCTCGAACTTCTTCGTCGCCGAGCCCACCGTGGCGCTCGCCGAGCGGCTGCTCGCGCTGGCCGGCGGGCGCCCCGGCCGGGTCTACTTCTCCAACTCCGGCGCCGAGGCCAACGAAGCCGCCTTCAAGATCGGCCGGCTGACCGGTCGCACCCACATGGTCGCCACCGAAGGCGGTTTCCACGGCCGCACCATGGGCGCCCTCGCGCTCACCGGCCAGCCCGCCAAGCAGGCCCCGTTCGCCCCGCTCCCCGGCGACGTCAGCTACGTCCCGTACGGGGACGTGGAGGCGCTCCGGGCCGCCGTCACCACCGACACCGCCCTGGTCGTCCTGGAGCCGATCCAGGGGGAGAACGGCGTGGTCGTGCCGCCGCCCGGCTACCTCCGCGCCGCCCGGGAGATCACCGCCGCCACCGGCACCCTGCTCGTCCTGGACGAGATCCAGACCGGCATCGGCCGGACCGGCCACTGGCTGGAGTCCCAGGCGCAGGGCGTCGAGGCGGACGTCATCACCCTCGCCAAGGGCCTCGGCGGCGGCCTGCCGATCGGCGCCACCCTCGCCTTCGGCCCCGCCGCCGGCCTGCTCACCCCCGGTTCGCACGGCTCGACGTTCAGCGGCAACCCGGTCGTCTGCGCCGGCGCCCTCGCCGTCCTCGACACCATCGAGGCGGACGGCGTGCTCGCGAACGTCAAGCGCGTCGGCGAGCGGCTGCGGGACGGGATCGAGGCGCTGGGCGACCCAATGGTCATCCAGGTCCGCGGCGCGGGCCTGCTCCTCGGTATCGTCTTGGCGGAGCCGCTCGCGCCGCGTGTGCAGCAGGCGGCTCAGGACGCGGGTCTCCTGGTGAACGCGGTCGCGCCGGACGTCATCCGGCTCGCCCCGCCGCTGATCGTCTCCGACGACGAGGCGGACACGTTCCTGCGGAGGCTCCCCGCCGTCCTCAACACGGTCCGCCAAGGGGCCGACGGGGAACAACGATCCGGAGACTGACGAGACCGATGAGCGAGCCGCAGGACAACGAGGTGTACAACGGCGGCCAGGCCGTGCCGCAGACCCGCACCGCCCGCCACCGCCGGATCGTGGACATCCTCAACCGGCTGCCGGTCCGCTCCCAGAGCCAGCTTGCGAAGCTGCTCGCCGACGACGGCCTGTCCGTCACCCAGGCGACGCTCTCCCGCGACCTGGACGAACTGGGTGCGGTGAAGATCCGCAACACCGGTGGCGAGCTGATCTACGCGGTGCCCAGCGAGGGCGGCGACCGCAAGCCGCGCGCCCCGCTGGGCGAGTCCGCCAAGGAGGAGCGGATGCGCCGCCTCTCCGGCGAACTCCTCATCTCCGCCGAGGCGTCCGCCAACCTCGTCGTCCTGCGCACCCCGCCCGGCGCCGCCCAGTTCCTGGCCTCCGCCATCGACCAGGCCGAGCTGCACGACATCCTCGGCACCATCGCCGGCGACGACACCCTGATGCTCATCAGCCGCGACCCCCTCGGCGGCCAGGCCCTCGCCGACCACCTGCTCCGTCTGGCCCAGAAGGCCCGCTGAACCGCCCGCCTCACACCGGCGAGAGCACGTAGCAGCCGCTGGCCCGCCGGAGGACCGGCGTGCCGTCGTAGCGGTCCGCGCGAAAATTCCAGCCGACCGCGTTGAAGAGCAGCAGCGGCTGCTGCGGGGTGCTCTGGCTGACCAGCACCACACCGGCCGGCGTCGCCGTCCACGCCTGCGCCTGTTCGTACCGTGTCCGGGTCCCCGCCGAGGCCGCCGCCCCGGCACGCCGCGCTACGCCACCGGAGGGTGCCGGGCCCGGCCCGCGGGAACGCAGAAGGCCCTGCCGCACCGAAGTGCGGCAGGGCCTTCATCCGGGCCTTTCGGGCCCTTTGCACCGTCGGGACGACAGGATTTGAACCTGCGACCCCTTGACCCCCAGTCAAGTGCGCTACCAAGCTGCGCCACGTCCCGGTGCTGCGGCCGGCCGGTGGAGTCCCGGCCGGGGCGTGCAGAAGAAAAATACCCTGTCCCGCGCCGTGAATCCAAAGCGGGGTCCCCGAGGGGTGCTTCCCGGTCTCACGGCGGGGCGGTGGCTTCCGTGCTTCGATGGGGATATGGGTGAAATATCCGACGGTGCGGGGATCCGGATGCGGCGGGTGTACGAGCCGGTCGAGAAGGCGGACGGGGCGCGGGTGCTGGTGGACCGGCTGTGGCCGCGCGGGCTGTCCAAGGAGGACGCGCGGCTGACGGAGTGGTGCAAGCAGGTGGCGCCCTCCGCGGAGCTGCGGCGCTGGTACGGGCACGAGGAGGAGCGGTTCGAGCGGTTCGCCGAGCGGTACCGCGCGGAGCTGGCGCAGGAGGAGGCGGCCGGGGAGGCGCTGGAGCGGCTGCGGGAGCTCGCCGGCCAGGGCCCGCTGACGCTGCTGACGGCGACGAAAGAGGTGCCGCTCAGCCATGTCGCCGTGCTGGCCGAGGTGCTGGAGAAGGGGCTCTGAGGGGGTGCGAGGTGTGTCGATCCATCCGGCCCGTCGCTGACCTGGCGTCGCTGACCTGGGCATTTCCCGGTTCATTGACGAAACATACGGTGGAGTGCATACTTATGCCTATCGAGGAATGCACGTAAGGAGAGACCCGTGACCGAGCGCGTCGTACTCGCCTACTCGGGCGGCCTGGACACCTCCGTCTGCATCGGCTGGATCGCCGAGGAGACGGGCGCCGAGGTCATCGCCGTCGCCGTGGACGTCGGTCAGGGCGGCGAGGACCTGGACGTCATCCGCAAGCGCGCGCTCTCCTGCGGCGCGGTCGAGGCCGAGATCGCGGACGCCAGGGAGGAGTTCGCCGACGAGTACTGCCTCCCGGCGATCAAGGCCAACGCGCTGTACATGGACCGGTACCCGCTGGTCTCGGCGCTCTCCCGGCCGGCGATCGTCCGGCACCTGGTGGCCGCCGCCAAGAAGCACGGCGCCACCACCGTCGCCCACGGCTGCACCGGCAAGGGCAACGACCAGGTCCGCTTCGAGACCGGCATCTCCTCCCTCGCCCCCGACCTGAAGTGCATCGCCCCGGTCCGGGACTACGCCATGACCCGGGACAAGGCGATCGCCTTCTGCGAGGAGAAGGACCTCCCGATCGCCACCACCAAGAAGTCGCCGTACTCCATCGACCAGAACGTCTTCGGGCGGGCCGTGGAGACCGGCTTCCTGGAGGACATCTGGAACGCGCCCATCGAGGACGTCTACGAGTACACCCAGAACCCGGCCACCCCGCGCGAGGCCGACGAGGTCGTCATCACCTTCCACGAGGGCGTGCCGGTCGCCCTCGACGGCCGGCCGGTCACCGTCCTGCAGGCCATCCAGGAGCTCAACCTGCGGGCCGGCGCCCAGGGCATCGGCCGGATCGACATGGTCGAGGACCGCCTCGTCGGCATCAAGTCCCGCGAGGTGTACGAGGCGCCCGGCGCGATCGCGCTGATCACCGCCCACCAGGAGCTGGAGAACGTCACCGTCGAGCGCGAACTCGCCCGCTACAAGCGGCAGGTCGAGCAGCGCTGGGGCGAGCTGGTCTACGACGGCCTGTGGTTCTCGCCGCTGAAGCGGGCGCTGGACGGCTTCATCGACGAGGCCAACCAGTTCGTCTCCGGTGAGATCCGGATGACGCTGCACGGCGGCCGCGCCGTGGTCACCGGCCGGAAGTCCGGCCAGTCGCTGTACGACTTCAACCTGGCGACGTACGACACCGGCGACACCTTCGACCAGTCGCTCTCGAAGGGCTTCATCGAGATCTTCGGCATGTCGAGCAAGCTCGCGGCACGGCGTCAACTGCGGGCGTAGCCCGCCGCGACCCGGCCCGAGCCCGGCTCGTTGGCCTGACGACACTTCGTACGACGGCCGCCTCCCCGCCCAGCGGTGGGGAGGCGGCCGCACCATCCCATCCCTTGCGAGGAGCAGCAGTGAGCAGCAACAGCGGTGACGTCCGGCTCTGGGGCGGCCGGTTCGCCGACGGTCCCGCCGAGGCCCTGGCCCAGCTGTCGGCGTCCGTCCACTTCGACTGGCGCCTCGCGCCCTACGACATCGCCGGGTCCCGTGCGCACGCCCGGGTCCTGCACAAGGCCGGGCTGCTCACCGAGGACGAGCTGGCCCGGATGATCGACGGGCTCGACCGGCTGGAGGCGGACGTCGCCGACGGCTCGTTCACCGGCACCATCGCCGACGAGGACGTGCACACCGCCCTGGAGCGCGGGCTGCTGGAGCGGCTCGGCCCGGACCTCGGCGGCAAGCTGCGGGCCGGCCGGTCCCGCAACGACCAGGTCGCCACCCTCGTCCGGATGTACCTGCGCGACCACGCCCGGATCATCGGCGGGCTGATCGCCGATCTCCAGGAGGCGCTGATCGGCCTGGCCGAGGCCCACCCGGACGTGGCGATGCCGGGCCGTACGCATCTGCAGCACGCCCAGCCGGTGCTGTTCGCGCACCACGTGCTGGCGCATGTGCAGTCGCTGTCCCGGGACGCCGAGCGGCTGCGGCAGTGGGACGAGCGGACCGCCGTCTCGCCGTACGGCTCGGGCGCGCTGGCCGGTTCGTCCCTCGGGCTCGACCCGGAGGCGGTGGCCCAGGACCTCGGCTTCGAGCACGGCAGCGCCGGCAACTCCATCGACGGCACCGCCTCCCGCGACTTCGTCGCCGAATTCGCCTTCATCACCGCGATGATCGGGGTGAACCTCTCGCGGATCGCGGAGGAGATCATCATCTGGAACACGAAGGAGTTCTCCTTCGTCACCCTCCACGACGCCTTCTCCACCGGCTCGTCGATCATGCCGCAGAAGAAGAACCCGGACATCGCGGAGCTGGCGCGCGGCAAGTCGGGCCGCCTCATCGGCAACCTGACCGGCCTGATGGCGACGCTCAAGGCGCTGCCGCTCGCCTACAACCGCGACCTCCAGGAGGACAAGGAGCCGGTCTTCGACTCCTGCGACCAACTGGAGGTGCTGCTCCCGGCGTTCACCGGCATGATGGCCACCCTGACCGTCCACCGCGAGCGGATGGAGGAGCTGGCCCCGGCCGGGTTCTCGCTGGCCACCGACATCGCCGAGTGGCTGGTCAAGCAGGGCGTGCCGTTCCGGGTGGCGCACGAGGTCGCCGGCGAGTGCGTCAAGGAGTGCGAGGCGCACGGCATCGAGCTGGACCAGCTCACCGACGAGCAGTTCGCCAAGATCTCGCCGCATCTGACGCCCGAGGTCCGCGAGGTGCTCAACGTCCCCGGCGCGCTCGCCGCGCGCAGCGGCCGCGGCGGCACCGCGCCCTCGGCCGTGGCGGTCCAGCTCGCCGAGCTGCGCGCCGACCTGGTGCGGCAGCAGGAGTGGGCGGCGGCCAAGCAGCCGCGGTAGGCACCGACGGACCCGTACCGACGAACCCGTACCGACGGCCCGTACCCGGAGAAGACCCCGGGTGCGGGCCGTCGGCGTACGCGGAATGTGTCTCGGTTGAGACGCCAATGTCTCATTCGGCTATCCTGTGTCTCATGGCCGTGGATCGTGAACGGGTACTCAAGGAAGCCGCCGCGCTGCTGACGCGCCGGGCGTCGACGTCGATGGACGAGATCGCCCGGGCCGCCGGCATCAGCCGCGCCACCCTGCACCGGCACTTCGCCGGACGGGACGCCCTGATCAGAGCCCTCGAAGAACACGGGATCGCCCGGTTCGCGCAGGCGATGGACACCGCCCGGCTCGACCAGGGCGACGCCCCCGCCGCGCTGCGCCGGCTGATCCGGGAGGCCGAACCGGTCGCCGCCGTCCTCGCCTTCCTCTTCACCGAGAACCAGCTCTTCGAGGACGGCGAGATCAACGCCGGCTGGGCGGAACTCGACGCCCGCATCACCGCCCTCTTCCGGCGCGGCCAGGAGGACGGCGACTTCCGCCTCGACCTGAGCGCCGCCTGGTTCACCGAGGCGTTCTACGGCCTGATCGGTGCCGGCGCCTGGGCCGTCCACGAAGGACGGGTCGCCCGCAACGACCTCACCCACTCGATCGCCGAGCTGCTGCTCGGTGGCATCCGACGGAGCATGGAGAAATGACCGAGACCATAGCGTCAGGCCGGGCCGGTTCGGCCCATGTGGACGACCAGCCCCGCCCGGGACGCTGGCTCGCGCTGGCCGTCCTGGTGCTGGCCGTCCTGCTGGTCGGCGTCGACGCCACGGTCCTCGGCCTCGCCACCCCCTTCCTCAGCGAGGACCTCCGCCCGTCCGGCACCCAACTGCTGTGGATCGGTGACATCTACTCCTTCGTCATCGCCGGACTGCTGGTCTCCATGGGCAGCCTCGGCGACCGCATCGGCCGCAAGAAGCTGCTGCTGACGGGCTCGGTCGCGTTCGGCGCGATGTCGGTGCTCGCCGCCTACGCCACCAGCCCGGAGATGATGATCGCCGCCCGGGCGCTGCAGGGCGTCGCCGGCGCCACTCTGATGCCGGCCACCCTCGCGCTGATCCGCAACCTCTTCCACGACCCCAGGGAACGCAGCCTGGCCATCGGCATCTGGGGCGCGATGGCCTCGGCCGGCATGGCCGTCGGCCCGGTTCTCGGCGGCTTCCTGCTGGGCCACTTCTGGTGGGGCTCGGTCTTCCTCATCAACCTGCCGGTGATGCTGCTGCTGGTCGTGGTCGGCGCCAAGGTGATCCCCGAGTCCCGCAACCCCGACCCCGGCCCCTGGGACATCCCCAGCGTGCTGCTGACCCTCGTGGGCATCGTCGGCGTGGTCTACGCCGTCAAGGAAGCCGCGGTGGACGGCTACCGCTGGGACGTCGCGGTGACCGCCGTCCTCGGCATCCTCGCCCTGGTGGTGTTCGTCCGCCGGCAGCTCACCCTGGAATCCCCGCTGCTCAACATGAAGCTCTTCCACCACCGGGGCTTCTCCGGGGCCGTCCTCGCCGACCTGCTGACCATCCTCGGCCTGTCCGGACTGGTCTTCTTCCTCTCCCAGTTCCTCCAGATGGTGCAGCTGCGCTCGCCGCTCAACGCCGGCCTGGTCGAACTCCCGGCCGCGGTCGGCGCGGTGGGCGCCGGGCTCGCCGCCGGCTGGGTCGCCCGCAAGCTGTCCGTACGGATCGTGGTGGCCGGCGGCCTGGCCATGGTCGGAATCGCGCTGGCCGGCTGCACCACCCTGCACGGCGACACCGGCACCGCCGCGATGTGCGTCATCCTCTTCGTCGTCGGCGTCGGCGCCGGCTTCTCCTTCACCGTCACAGCCGACGTGATCCTCTCCAGCGTGCCCAAGGAGGAGGCCGGCGCCGCCTCCGCGGTCTCCGAGACCGCCTACGAACTGGGCGCCGCGCTCGGCATCGCCCTGCTCGGCTCCATCGTCACCAGCATCTACCGCGGCTTCCCCGCCCCGGCGGGCATCCCCGAGCACGCCGTCGGCGCGGCCCGCGAATCGCTCGGCGGCGCCGTCGAGACCGCCGTCCAGCTCCCCTCCCACCAGGGCGCGGTCCTGATGAGGGCGGCTCAGCACTCCTTCGTGGACGGCGTGGACGCGGCGGCCGCGGTCGGCTCCGGCGTGCTGCTCGCCGCCGCGGTCGCCGCCTGGTTCCTGCTCCGCGGCCAGGAACTCGCCGACAACCGGTAACCCCGCCACCCGGCCTGCCCACTCCGCCGGACGGCGGTCGCACCCCCGCCCCAGGGCGTGTCCTGTGGATCACTCCGCCCCGCACCCGCGATGATCCACGGGACACGCCCTGGGGGCGACTGTCCCCGCCCGTTCACGCCCGGTACGCGCGCTGGTGACCGGCCGTCAGGCGCGGCTCGTTTGACTCTCCGGTCGTCCCCCTACGGACGGCCCGCTCAGGAGAGTGACGCAGTGCGCGACATCGGACGACGGTCCTTCTTCACCGCCGCGGGGGCCCTGGCCACCGCGAGCGCCATCGGAAGCAATGCCTACGCCACTGGCCACGCCCGCGACGCGGCCACCGCCGACGAATACGTCGACGTCCAGCTCCTCAACATCACCGACCTGCACGGCTATCTCCAGGGCGCCCCGGGCGCCCACTCCGTCATCACCGGCGCCGGCGGGAAGACCTACACCGTGGGCGGCGTCGCCTACATGGCCGCCCACCTGGAGCGGCTGCGCGACGGCCGCTCCAACTCCCTCTTCTTCGCTCCCGGCGACCTCTTCTCCGGCTGGGAGTTCGACGCGGCCGCCTTCGCCGACGAGCCCACCATCGAGGCGCTCAACGCCATGGGCCTGGACTTCGCCTCCGCCGGGAACCACGAGTTCGACAAGTCCGCGCGCTTCCTGACCTCGCACATGGAGGACGGCGACGCCTTCCCGGTCGCCGGCCGCGACGACGACTTCAAGGACTCCACCGGACGCCGCTTCCGGGGCGCGGACTTCCCGTACTACAGCGCCAACATGGTGTGGAACGCCACCGGCGAACGCGTCCTGCCGCCGTACAACATCGTGCACGTGGACGCCGGCGGCGGCCGCCGGCTGCCGATCGGCTTCATCCACCTCACCGCCATCGGCACCGAGTCCTTCCCCGGCTCCTACCAGCCCGGCCTGCGCACCCTGGACGAGCTGGAGACCGCCAACCGCTGCGCCGCCGAGCTGAAGTCACGCGGCGTCAACGCGATCGTGCTGAGCATGCACGACGGCGCGGTGGCCGGCAGCGACTTCTCCAGCGGCAAGAACCCCTCCGGACCCGCCTACGAACTGGCGCTGCGCGCCTCGCCGGACATCGACGCCATCGTCACCGGCCACTGGCACTGCGCCTTCACCATGATGCTGCCCGACCCCGACGGCGAGCCCCGCCCCTTCGTCGAGGCCGGCTGCTACGGCCAGATCATCAACGAGATCAATCTGCGCCTCGACCCGGACACCGGGGCGGTCGTCCGGGACCTGACCACCTCCGTCAACCACCCCAACACCCGCGACGTGGCACCCGATCCGGAGCTGCGGTCGATCGCCTCCTACTGGGCCGGCTACGGCAGCCGGCGGGCCCGCACCAAGATCGGCACCCAGACCGCCTCCTTCACCCGGCGCCGCAACGCGCTGGGGGAGTCGACCATGGGCAACCTCGTCGCCGACTGGGCCCTGTGGGCGGGCCGGCAGCCGCCGGGCCCGACGGCCGACCCCGCCGAGCACCCCGACACCCCCGCCGACCTCGCCGTCATCGCGGTCGCCCCGCGCGTCGGCCAGGCGGTCATCGCCGGGGACCTGATCCGTGACGAGGAGTCGGCGGGCACCGTCACCTTCGCCCAGGCCTGGAACGCGGTCGGCTTCGGCGACCCGATCGTCACCGTCACCGTCACCGGCCGGCAGATCCACGACGCCCTGGAGGAACAGTGGGCGCCGACCGCCGGCGGCGGCCTCGGCTTCTCCCCCCTCGCCGTCTCCGCCAACGTCCGCTACACCTTCGACGCCGCCGGCAAGGTCGGCCGCCGGGTGGACCCCGCCGAGGTCCTCATCGACGGCACCGCCCTCGACCTCAGGCGCAGCTACCGCCTCGCCGCGCCTTCCTACACCCTCATCAACCAGGACGGCTTCAGCGCCTTCACCGGCTTCACCGCCCCCGTCCGGCACACCCGCGACTTCGAGAGCTTCATCGCCTTCGTACGGACCCGGAAGCGGCTGGTGCCCGCCCCGCTCAACCGCGTCGCGGTCAAGAACGCCGCCGTACGCGGCGCCCGCACCGGCACCGTCACCCCGCGCCAGCAACTGCTCCAGGACGGCAGCGTGGTGCCGCGTCCCGAGGCGGCACTGCGCACCGCGCGGACCGGCGGCGCCGAGGGCCAGCGCGCCCCCGGCGGCTTCCGGGTGCCCTGCTGACACGCGAAGGGCCCCGTCCGCGGCTGCGGACGGGGCCCCTCGTGATGCCGGTCGGACCGCCGGATCAGGCGGCGGCCCTGGCCTTGGTGGCGTAGATGTCGACGTACTCCTGGCCGGACAGCTCCATGACCTCGCTCATCACCTCGTCGGTCACCGCCCGCAGCACGTAGCGGTCGCGGTCCATCCCGTCGTACCGGGAGAAGTCCAGCGCCTCACCGAAGCGGATCGTGACCGGGGCGATCCGCGGCAGGCCCTTGCCGCCGGGCTGCACCTTGTCCGTGCCGATCATCGCGAACGGGACGACGGGCGCGCCGGTCATCAGGGCGAGCCGGGCGATGCCGGTACGGCCGCGGTAGAGGCGGCCGTCGGGGGAGCGGGTGCCCTCGGGGTAGATGCCGAACGCCTTGCCCTGCTCCAGGATCCGGCGGCCGGTCATCAGGGCCGCCACCCCGCCGTGGCCGCCGTCCCGGTCCACCGGGATCATGCCGGCGCTGGTGAAGAACCAGGCCATCAGCCGGCCCTTGATGCCGGTGCCGGTGACGTACTCGTCCTTGCCGATGAAGTACACCGGCCGCTTGACCACCAGGCTGAGGAAGAGCGAGTCGATGAAGGTGACGTGGTTGCCGGCCAGGATCACCGGTCCGGTCGCCGGAATCCGCTCCATGCCCTCGACCTTCGGGCGGTAAAGGACACGCATGACGAATCCGAGAATCGCCTTGAGCACAATGCGGGACAACGGGCCCTCCGGGTCGTGGCTGGCTGGTGAGCGTCAAGCGGGCGCAGAACTCTGCAGCCCAGGACGATACTCGCGGGTTACTCCCGCGCGCACATCGGGTTCATGAGGTCGATACGCACAGTTGACTCACGGTTGACGTGTGTTACCACCATGTTCCCTCCGGAGTCGTCGTGCGTCTCCCCGGCATGACCCGTCCGTGCCTACGATCAGCCGGGTTCCCCGGGCGCCCGGGCAACACGCCTCGACACGGGCCGGAAAACACCCGGAAGCACTCGAAGCACTCGGAAGCGCCCGGGCGCACCCGGAACGCACCGAACGACGCACAACAAGGAGCGTGGGCATGCAGAAGCGGCAGCAGCCGGGACGGCGGACGGTGCTGGGGGCGGCGGCCCTCGGCGCGGGAGCGGCGGTGTTCGGCGGGACCGGGCAGGCGAGCGCCGCCGGGCGCGGCACGGCGGGCCGGGAACTCCCCGTCCCGCTGATCGTCGGCCACCGCGGCGCCAGCGGCTACCGCCCCGAGCACACCTTCGGCTCCTACCAACTCGCCCTCGACATGGGCGCGGACGTCATCGAGCAGGACCTCGTCCCCACCAAGGACGGCCATCTGGTCTGCCGGCACGAGAACGACATCACCGCCACCACCGACGTCTCCGCACACCCGGAGTTCGCCGACCGCAAGACCACCAAGACCGTCGACGGGCAGCAGCTGACCGGCTGGTTCACCGAGGACTTCACGCTCGCCGAGCTCAAGACCCTGCGCGCCAAGGAGCGCATACCGGGCACCCGGCAGCACAACACCCTCTACGACGGCCAGTGGCAGGTGCCCACCTTCGAGGAGGTCCTCGACTGGGCCGAGCGGGAGGGCCGCAAGCGGGGCCGCCGGGTCTGGCTGCACATCGAGACCAAGCACCCCACCTACTTCCGCAAGCTCGGCCTCGGTCTGGAGGAACGGGTGGCCAAGGCGCTGCGCGCCCACGGCCGGCACCGCCGCAACTCCCCGAACTTCCTGCAGTCCTTCGAGCCCAGCAGCATCCGCCGCCTCGGCGAGCTCGTCGACTGCCCCAAGGTCGTCCTGCTGGGCACGCTCAAGGACCGCCCGTGGGACTTCACCGAGGCGGGCGACCCGCGCACCGTCGCCGACCTGGTCACGCCCGAGGGCCTGAAGTGGATCGCCGGCTTCGCCGAGGGCATCGGCCCGGACCTGACCGTGATCATCCCGCGGGACAAGGACGGCAAGCTCGGCACGCCCACCTCCGTCGTCAAGGACGCGCACGCCGCCGGGCTGGTCCTGCACCCGTACACGGTCCGTAACGAGAACACGTTCCTGCCGACCGACCACCGCCGCGGCACCGACCCCAACGCCTACGGCGACTCCCTCGGCGTCTTCAAGGCGTACCTCGGCACCGGCATCGACGGGCTGTTCTCCGACAACCCGGACACCGCGCTGCTGGCCGCCGCGGAGTTCCGCACGCGCTGACCGGTCGCCCGGCCGCGGACCGGCACCGGCCCCTGACCTCCCCGTGCTCTCATCTGAGTTGGGAATGTCACAGAGGAGCTCGGTGCCGGTCCGTTCCGCTTGCCCCAATTGCCTGCGCAGAATGCTCCCGGCGGCGATTGCCGCCGCCACATTCCGGGGAGTCCGGAAGTCAGGGCACCACGTCCGGGCGCACACCCCTCTCACCCTCGCGCGCCCGGGCCAACCGAATAAGGGGAGGCATACGCGCATGGGCACCAGCGTGACCATCTCTGCGGCGACCGACGAGGACGCCGAGCAGATCCTCAAACTGCAGTACCTCTGTTACCAGTCGGAGGCCGCGCTGTACGACGACTACGGCATCGAGCCGCTCACCCAGACGCTGGCCGCGCTGCGCGCCGAACTGAGCGAGGGCTGCGTCCTGGTGGCCAGGCTCGGCGACGAGGTGGTCGGATCCGTGCGCGGCACCGTCGACGCGTCGGGCACCGCGGCGATAGCCAAGCTCATCGTGCACCCCCGGCTGCAGCGGCACGGCCTCGGCGGCCGGTTGCTGGCCGCGGTCGAGCAGCGGCTGGCCGAGGAGCGCTCGGCCACCCGTTTCCGCCTCTTCACCGGGCACCGCAGCGAGGGCAATCTGCGGCTGTACCGCAGCCACGGCTACGCGCCCGTGGGCACCGAGGAGCGCAGCCGGCGACTGAGCCTGGTCACGCTGGAGAAGGAGGCCGCGGCCGAGGAGTTCGTGGCCCAGGCGTAGCGGCTCGCGCGTCACACGTCGCGGACGTCGCGGACGTCGCGGAAGGGGAACGGGCCCGCGTGAGGGCGGGCCCGTCCACCGCGGAGCGGCCGTCGTGCCGCACGCGCCGGAGGACCGGCCGTCAGGCCGGGCGCGCCCGGCGCAGCCACAGCATCCCGGTGACCGGCAGCAGGACCGGGATGAAGAGGTAGCCCATGCCGTAGTCGGACCAGACCGTGGCGTCGGGGAACGCCGACGGCTCCACCAGCGTCCAGGTGCCCACGATCAGCACGCCCACCAGCTCCGCCGCACAGCACACCAGCGCCGCCCGGCGGGCCCGGTCGCCGCCGCGGACCAGCGAGTAGGTGATGAAGCCGTAGACCAGGCCGGCGAGCGCGGAGAGCGCGTACGCCAGCGGGGCCCGGTCGAAGTCCGTGGCGATCTGGACGACCGAGCGCGACACCGCGCCGACGACCATCACGCCGTACAGCCAGACCAGCAGGATCCCGGGGCCGGTGATCAGCTTTCGCCGGGTGCGCGGCGCGCCCTCCTCGGCGGTGCGGTCGGTCGCCGTCACGTCAGCCTCCCCAGATGTCGAACAGCCGCACTTCGAGCACGGCCAGCACCACGCCGCCGGCAGAGACCGTCAGCGAGCCCCAACGGGTGCGCTCCGTAAGGGACATGAAGCCCGCGGCGGGCACACAGGCGAACGCGCCGATCAGATACGCCACGAAGATCGTCGTGCCCTGCGCGGGCTTCTCGCCGCGCGCCAGCTGGACGATGCCGACGACCAGCTGCACCACGGCGAGCAGCGTCACCACGGCCATGCCGATGAAGTGCCAGTCCATGGTCCGCTGGTCCCGGTAGGCGGCGAAACCGCACCAGGCGGCGAGCGCGAGCGCGGCCGCGCCGGTCGCGATCGTCAGGGCATCAAGCATGCCGAGACCCTATTACGGGCCAAAAGGCCCGATGCGCCCGCCCCCGGACCGCACATACGCTCGGTCCCCATGAAGATCCACGCGGACGCACTCCTCTTCGACAACGACGGCACCCTGATCTCCTCCCTCGACTCCGTCCACCGCTGCTGGACCCGGTGGGCCCGGGAGTACCGCATCGCCCCCGAGGACTTCGCCCGGGTCGAGCTGCACGGCCGTCCGGCCGCCGAGATCGCCGCCGATCTGCTCCCGGCCGGGGAGGTGCCCGGCGCGCTGGCGCGGATCGAGCAGCTGGAGGTCGAGGACGTCGCCGGCGGAGTGACGCTGCTGCCCGGCACCCGCGCCCTCCTGGAGAGCCTGCCGCCCGAGCGGTGGGCGGTGGTCACCTCCGCCACCCGGCGGCTGGCCGAGGCCCGCCTCGGCGAGGCCGGCATCCGGCCGAAGAAGCTGATAGCCGCCGACGACATCACCCGCGGCAAGCCCGACCCGGAGCCGTTCCTGCTGGCCGCCCGCCGGCTCGGCGTGGACCCGGCCCGCTGCGTGGTCTTCGAGGACGCCCCGGCCGGGCTGGCGGCGGGCCGCGCGGCCGGCATGACGAACGTGGCGTTGACCACAACCCACCCGGCCGCCGAGCTCCTCGCCGACGTCGTCGTCCCCGACCTGTCGGCGGTATCCGCGCAGGCCACGGACGGGACGGTGGAGATCACCCTGGCCGGATGAGGCGCTGTCCACGGGCCGGTCAGCGAAGTCCGCTATACGGACACGGTTGATCGGCCCGCACAGCCGTCTGGTTTACTTGCCGCCATGACCACGACGAGCAACCGCACCCCTGCGACCGAGGCGAACCTGACGCCCGGTGCTCGTTGCATGTGTCGAATGTGTGACCGCTGAGGGCCCCCGCCTGAGCCTCGCGCCCCGAAGCGAGACCCCATGCCGTGCACCGGTCCCCGACCGCGACGGCCGCCCCGCGTCACCGGAACCAGGAGCCGGGCCCCGCGCCCGCCGCCGCTCCCGTTCCCCCCTGCCGCACTCGCAAGAATGCCCCGTGCCCGGTGGCGAGCCGCCGAGCACTCGACAGTGACGGAATTCCCTGTGATCACCACAACGGGCCTGACCAAGGTCTACCGTTCAGGAGACCGCGACGTCACCGCCCTGGACGGCGTCGACCTGCACGTCCGCGAGGGCGAGGTGTACGGCGTCATCGGCCAGAGCGGCGCCGGCAAGTCCACCCTCATCCGCTGCCTCAACCTCCTGGAGCGCCCCACCTCCGGCACGGTCACCGTCGCCGGCCAGGAGCTGACCTCCATCGCCGGGCGCGGCAAGCGCGCCGGCGCCCAGCTCCGCGCCGCCCGCAGCCACATCGGCATGGTCTTCCAGCACTTCAACCTGCTGTCCTCGCGCACCGTCCAGGACAACGTCGAACTGCCGCTGGAGATCCTCAAGGTCGACCGCCGCGAACGCTCCCGCAAGGCCCTGGAACTGCTGGACCTGGTCGGCCTCGCCGACAAGGCCAAGGCCTACCCCGCCCAGCTCTCCGGCGGCCAGAAGCAGCGCGTCGGCATCGCCCGCGCCCTGGCCGGCGACCCCAAGGTGCTGCTCTCCGACGAGGCCACCAGCGCCCTCGACCCGGAGACCACCCGCTCCATCCTCACCCTGCTGCGCGACCTCAACCGCCAGCTCGGCCTGACCATCGTCCTCATCACGCACGAGATGGACGTCGTCAAGACCATCTGCGACTCGGCCGCGCTGATGAAGAACGGCCGCGTCGTCGAGCAGGGCACCGTCGCCGAACTGCTCGCCACCCCCGGCTCCGAACTCGCCCGCGAGCTCTTCCCGGTCGGCGGCGAGCCCTCCGCCGACGACCGCACCGTCGTCGACATCACCTTCCACGGCTCGGCCGCCACCCGCCCGGTGATCTCCGAGCTGGCGCGCACCTACAACGTCGACATCTCGATCCTCGGCGCCGCCATGGACACCGTCGGCGGCAAGCAGATCGGCCGGATGCGGATCGAGCTGCCCGGCCGCTTCGAGGAGAACGTCGTCCCCATCGGCTTCCTGCGCGAGCAGGGCCTGCAGGTCGACGTGGCCGACGTCGCCGACCTCGTCCCCGACACCGCCGCGGCCGTCCCGGCGCCCGCCGCCGCCCCGCTCCAGAAGGAAGGTGCCAAGTGAGCTGGACCGAGATGCAGCCGCTGCTCCACGACGCCACCCTCGACACCCTCTTCATGGTGTGGTGGTCGACGTTCTACGCGGTCCTCTTCGGCATCCCCGTCGGCATCCTGCTGCACCTGACCGACCGCGGCGCCCTGCTGCAGAACGCCGTGGTGAACAAGGTCCTCGGCGCGATCGCGAACATCGGACGGTCCTTCCCGTTCCTGATCCTCATCGTCGTGCTGCTGCCCTTCACCCGGATCGTCGTCGGCACCTCCATCGGCCCCACCGGCGCGGTGGTCCCGCTCGCCATCGCCGCCATCCCGTTCTTCGCCCGCCTCGTCGAGGCCGCGCTGCGCGAGGTCGACCACGGCCTGGTGGAGGCCGCCCAGGCCATGGGCGGCGGCACCTGGACCATCATCTTCAAGGTGCTGCTGCCGCAGGCCCTGCCTGCGCTGGTCGCGGCCGTCACCACCACCGTCATCACGCTGATCGGCTACTCCGCGATCGCCGGTGCGGTCGGCGGCGGCGGCCTGGGCTCCCTCGCCTACAACTACGGCTACCAGCAGTACGAGACCAAGCTGATGGTCATCACCGTCGTCGAGCTGATCGTCATCGTCACCGGCGTCCAGCTGCTCGGTGACCTGGTCGTCCGCCGGCTCGCCGGCCGCGGCACCCGTCCCTCCTCGCCCGTACGCGTCGGCCTGCGCCGCGCCCGCACCGAGGAGCCGGCGGCCGTCACCGAGGCCGCCTGACCCCGAAGCCACCCGCGTCACCCGCACCACCCGAGAGCCCGGACCCTTTGCCGGGCGGACAGCACACGGACACCCCCGTGTGGGAACAAGAAAGAGGCACTCTTCGTGCGCAACACCATCAAGATCACCGTGGCCGTCGCCGCCGCCTCCGCCGTCGCCCTGGGCGCGAGCGCCTGCTCCGCACCCTCCGACGCCACCGCCAGCACCGACAAGAGCGACAAGAACGCCCCGCTCGTCGTCGCCGCGAGCCCCACCCCGCACGCCACCATCCTCGACTTCGTCAAGGACAAGCTGGCGGCCAAGGAGGGCCTCAAGCTCGTCGTCAAGCCGTTCAACGACTACAAGATCCCCAACAAGGTCACCGACGACGGCCAGGTCGACGCCAACTTCTTCCAGCACAAGCCCTTCCTGGACACCTTCAACAAGGAGAACGGCACCCACATCGTGCCGGTCCAGAACGTGCTCATCGAGCCCCTCGGCCTGTACTCCAAGAAGATCCACAAGCTCTCCGACCTCAAGTCCGGCTCGACCGTCTCGGTCCCCAACGACCCGTCCAACGAGGGCCGCGCGCTCAAGCTGCTCGCCGACAACGGCGTGATCACCCTCAAGCCCGGCGTCGGCGCCGACGCCAAGCTCACCGACGTCAAGGACGACAAGGGCATCAAGATCACCGAGCTGGAGGCCGCGCAGACCGCGCCGCGCATCGACGACGTCGACGCCGCCATCATCAACGGCAACTTCGCCATCGGCGCCCACCTCAAGCCCTCCAAGGACGCCCTCGCGCTGGAGAAGGCCAAGGACAACCCCTACGCCAACTTCCTCGCCGTCAAGAAGGGCAACGAGAACGACCCGCGGATCAAGAAGCTGGCCAAGCTCCTGAACTCCCCCGAGGTCAAGAAGTTCATCGAGGACAAGTACAAGGACGGCTCGGTCATCCCCGCCTTCGGTCCCGCCAAGGCCTGAGGCCACCAGCCACCACCGGGCCCCGGCCGCGCACCCCGCGCGGCCGGGGCCCGGGCGCGTGGCACACCCACCGGCCCATGCTGCATGCTGGTGCATTCAAGACGGTCAGACGGCCCGTGACCTCGCGGTGAACCATCCCGCGACGTCCCGGAGCACCCACGGTCAACGGCGTTGGAGCAGCGGCATGACATCCACCTTTCCGGACATCTCCCTCAGCACGGACCGGCTGGTGCTGCGCCCCTTCGAGGAGGCCGACATCCCCGCCCTCGCCGAGATGATGTCCGACGAGCTGGTCACCGCCTGGACCGCGCTCCCGCACCCGTACACCACCGCCGAGGCCCGCGCCTGGGCCACCGGCAAGGCCGCCGCGCTCCGCACCACCGGCCGCGGCCTCGCCCTCGCCGTCACCGAATTCCTCACCCAGCGCCTGGTCGGCACGGTCCACCTCGAAAACACCGACTGGCGCATCCGCTCCACCGAGATCGGCTACGTCACCGCCCCCTGGGCCCGCGGCGAGGGCTACGCCTCGGAATCCGTCCTCGCCATCGCGCAGTGGCTCTTCCACCACCAGCAGTTCGAACGCCTCGAACTGCGCACCGCCGCCGACAACACCGCCTCCCAGCAGGTCGCCCAGAAGATCGGCTGCATCAGCGAGGGCGTGCTGCGCAACGCCTGGATAGCCCGCAGCCGCACGGAGGACGGCGGCTGGACGGACATCCGCACCGATCTGATCGTCTGGAGCCTGCTGCCCGAGGACCTCGACGGGGTCCCCGGCCGGATGGCCGACGCGAACGGATTCACCTACCCCGAGTGGAACTGACCCACGCCCGCGCCCAGGTCCGTACCTCTCGGGGTACCCTCGGCCTGCCGCGCACCCGCGCGACCAGCGCGGACCTGCGTGCGGCGCACCACAGCGGCGCGCCACCGGCCCGCGGCCACCCCGCGGCCGCCCCCGCCCGCGTACCCACAGCAGACCCAGGAGACTGACGAGCATGGCCGACCGGGTCACGGTGATCGGATGGGACGGCTCTCCGCTGACCGCCGCCGCCCGCTCCGCCCTCGGCGCCGCCACACTCGTGGCCGGCGCCGCCCACCACCTCGCACTGCCCGAAGTCCCGCCGCACGCCGAGCGGATCCGGCTCGGCAGCGTCACCCTGGCCGCCCGCCGGATCGCCCAGCACCGCGGCACCGCCGTCGTCCTCGCCGACGGCGACCCCGGTTTCTTCGGCGTCGTCCGCACCCTGCGGGCCCCCGAGCACGGCCTGGAGGTCGAGGTCGTCCCGGCCGTCTCCTCCGTCGCGGCCGCCTTCGCCCGCGCCGGCATGCCCTGGGACGACGCCCAGATCGTGGTGGCCCACAGCCGCGACCTGCGCCGCGCGGTCAACGTCTGCCGCGCCCACACCAAGGTCGCGGTGCTCACCTCGCCCGGCGCCGGCCCCGCCGAACTCGCCCTGCTGCTCGGCGGCGTCCATCGCACCTTCGTCATCTGCGAGGAACTGGGCACCGAACGCGAGCAGGTGACGGTCCTCACATCCGACAAGGCCGCCGACCACGTCTGGCGTGACCCCAACGTCGTCATCGTCGTCGGCGGTTCACCCGGCGGCGCCGCGGCCCAGGGCACCGGCTGGATCGCCGGCCACGAGGTCGGCCACCCGACCGGACCGCGCGGCTGGGGACTGCCCAACCGCGCCTACGGCGGCGCCCTCGCCGAGGGCGAGACCGTCCAGCTGCGCACCGCCCAACTCGCCCGCCTCGGACCGCGGGTGGGCGATCTGGTCTGGGACATCGGCACCGGCAGCGGAGCCGCCGCCGTGGAGGCCGCGCGGTTCGGCGCCGCGGTCATCGCGGTGGACGCCGACCCGGACGCCTGCGGCCGCACTGCCGCCGTCGCCCGCCGGCACGGCGTCCAACTCCAGGTCGTGCACGGGCGGGCGCCGCAGATCCTGGAGGACCTGCCCGAGCCCGACGTCGTGCGGATCGGCGGCGGGGGAGTGGAGGTCGTCACCGCCTGCGCGGCCCGCCGTCCCGAACGGATCGTCACCCACGCCGCCACCCGCGACGAGGCCGAGCTGCTCGGCCGGGCACTGGCGGACGGCGGGTACGACGTCGAGTGCGCCCTGCTGCAGTCCGTGGACCTGGACACCTCCGTCTGGGTCGAACGCGAGCGGTCCGTGGTGTTTTTGCTCAGCGGGTATCGCGTTCCTCACCCGTGACCAGGAAGGCAACCCGCGCGAGGTAGGCTGGCGGATCGTTGCGCCGCCGTTCCACGTTCGGCTTCGTACGCCAAATATCCGGAAAATGCCGTGGTTTTGGACGAATATGAAGCTGTGAGCGTGGTCGTGCCGCGAGGCGTGCTCGCTCGTTCTAGCTATCGGGGCGTCGGGGCGCCCCGGTCGAGCGTGTCGCACGAGCGGTTGGAAGGAGCACTACCAATGGGCGAGGGGTACGCATGACCGACACCGGCCAGGTCCCGGGCGAGGGACAGCCGGAGAACGCAGGCGGACATCCCGGGCAGCCGCAGCCGGCGGCCGCTCCCTCCCCTGCCGACGCCGGATCCACGGAGCTGCCGGGCATGGTGACCCCTCAGGGCGACTACCCCTACCTCGACCAGGCCGATCCCGGCGTCGAGGACGACGACCTGCTGCTCATGCCGGGTGCCCAGGGCGCCTGGAGCGAGCAGCCCGCGGCCCAGCCGCTGCCGCACGAGACCCACCAGGGCCCGGCCCAGCAGCCGCAGCACGGCGTGCCGTTCGACGCCGCCGCCCAGGCGGCCACCGGTTACGAGCCGATGCCCGCCCAGGCCGGCGACCACGAGACCGGCGGCCGGGACTCCGGTTCCGTCGACCTGAGCGCGGTCCGCATCCCGCAGCCCGCGGCGCCCCAGCAGCCGGACCGGGCCCGCGCGGCCGCGCCCAACCGCCGCCCGCTGCACATGGGCCCGCCGGTTCCCGACGCGACCGGCGGTGTGGTCCGCTCGCTCGCCGACCGCGGCCCCGCCGACGCCCCCGCCCGGCACGCCGCCCCGCCCGCCGGCGCCCCCGAATACTTCGACGCCCCCGTCCCCGCCCCGGCCCCCGTGGCCCCGGAGGCCGCCGCGGCCGCCCAGCAGGTCCCCGGCGCACCCCAGGACGCCCAGCCGGCCCCGGCCCAGGCGTACGCCGCCCCGCAGCCGCCGGCCGAGGCGGCCCCGTACGCCGAGCAGACGTACGGCGGCCAGTCCTACGGCGGCCAGTCCTACGGTGGGCAGTTGTCCCCCGAGCAGACCTACGGGGCCGCCGGCCAGGGCCCGTTGCCGGGCCCGCAGCTCGGCGAGATCCCGGCCCAGATGCCGGCCTGGAACGACGCCGCCCCCGCCCCCGCCCCGGCCCCCGAGCCGGTACCGGCTCCCGAACCGGTCGTGACGGCCGCGCCGGCACCGGTGGCCGACGAGGTGCCGGTGGCCGACGAGGTGCCGCCGGTCGAGGAGACCGCAACGGCCGCGGGAGCGGCCCCGGTTGCCGACGCGGCACCGGCGGCGGAAGCGGAAGCGGTCGCGCCCGCGGAGGCCGCCGCCGCACCGGCGGAGGAGACCGCGCCGCCGGTCGCGCAGCCCGTCGCCCAGGACCCCGAGCAGTCCGCCGAACAGCAGCAGCCCGCCGAACAGCAGTCCGTGGCGCAGCCGCAGGCACAGCCCCAGCCGGTGGCGCAGCCCGCGGAGGGCGCCGTGGACGGGACCGTGCCGGCCGAGCTCGTCGAGGCCCCGGCGGCGGAGCAGCCCGCCGCACCGGCGCCGGACGCACCGGCGCCGGACGCACCGACCCCGGACGCGCCGGTCCAGGAGGCGCCGGTCCAGGAGGCTCCCGCCCGGGACGCTCCCGCCCAGGAAGTGCCCGCTGCGGACGCTCCTGAGCAGGGCGCGGTCGAGGCCACGGAGGGGCACGACGCGCCCGACGCCGCCGCCCAGCCGCAGCCCGAGGTCGTGGCCGCTGAGGCCGTCGCCCCCGAGGCCGTCGCGGCGCCGCAGGGCCCCGTGGGCCTGCCCGGTGCCGAGGACGGCGCCCCCGCCGAGCAGGCGGTCACCCCCGTCGAGCAGGAGCCGGCCGTCATAGAGCCGCCCGAGGCGGTCACCCCCGACACCTCGGCCGCCCCTGCCGCAACGGACGCACCCGAGGGCGCGGCGACCCCGGCCGACGAGTCCGCGGCACCCGCCGCGGACGCCGCCCCGGACACTCCCGCCGACGCGTCCCCCGAGGCCGCCGTGACCCCTGAGTCCGCAGCGACTCCCGAGGCCGCTCCGGACGACGCGGCAGCCCCGGAAGACGTGGCAGCCCCCGTGGCGGAAGAGCAGACAGCCACGACAGAGGCCGCGGAACCGGCCGCAACCGAGGCAGCGCCCGCAGCAGCGGAAGAGGCAGCGGAGCCGACACCGGTCGCGGAGGCCGCCCCGGCGGCCGACCCGGCCCCGGTGCCCGAGCAGCCGCAGGCCGCCGACGAGCAGCCCGCCACCCCGGCCGACGTCCCCGCCGAGGCCACCCCCGAGGCGCAGCCCGGCACCGTCCACATCCCGGCCCAGCAGGTCGCCGAGCAGCCGGCCGGCGAACAGCCGCAGGCCGCCGAGCAGCAGCCGCAGGCCGCCGCGGACGACACCGTTCCGCAGGACCGGGAGCAGGACCCCGCCGACACCCCGGCCGCCGCAGCGGAGCCCGCCGAGGCTCCCGTCGACGAGGCCCCCCACCAGCAGGACGCCGAGGCGCTCCTCCAGCGCGGTGAGGGCGCGGACGAGGACCAGCCGCAGGAGCCCGACGCGGCCCCGGCGGCCGACCAGCCGCAGGCCGCCGACGAGCAGCCCGCCGCCGCGGAGACCGACCCCGCCGACGGCGCCCCCGAGGCGGAAGAGGTCCCGGCCGGGCCCCCGGCCGCCGGCTACGACGACTCCGAGCGCGCCGCCGTCCACCGCGTGATGCGCGAGCGCCGCGACATCCGCAACGGCTTCCGCAGCGACCCGATCCCCAACGAGGTCCTGCTGCGCGTCCTGGAAGCGGCCCACACCGCCCCCAGCGTCGGCCACTCCCAGCCCTGGGACTTCGTCGTCATCCGGTCCGCCGAGACCCGCGAGAAGATGCACCAGCTCGCCATGCAGCAGCGCGACGCGTACGCCAAGTCGCTGCCCAAGGCGCGCGCCAAGCAGTTCCGTGAGCTGAAGATCGAGGCCATCCTCGAAACGCCGGTCAACATCGTCGTCACCGCGGACCCCACCCGCGGGGGCCGGCACACCCTCGGCCGGCACACCCAGCCGCAGATGGCCCCGTACTCCTCCGCGCTCGCCGTGGAGAACCTCTGGCTCGCCGCCCGCGCCGAGGGCCTCGGCGTCGGCTGGGTCAGCTTCTTCGACGAGCGCGAGATGGTCCGCGAACTGGGCCTGCCCGAGCACCTCGAAGTCGTCGCCTACCTGTGCGTCGGCTACGTCGACGAGTTCCCCGAGGAGCCCGAGCTGCTGCAGGCCGGCTGGTCCAAGCGCCGCCCGCTGTCCTGGGTCGTCCACGAGGAGACCTACGGCCGCCGCGCGCTGCCCGGCGAGAACCCGCACGACCTCCTCCAGGAGACCCTCCAGGGCATCCGCCCGCTGGACGCCAAGGCGCTCGGCGAGGCGTGGGAGCGCCAGAAGCGGATGACCAAGCCCGCCGGCGCGCTCGGCATGCTGGAGATCATCTCCGCGCAGCTGTGCGGCCTGTCCCGCAAGTGCCCGCCGCCGATCCCGGAGCCGGCCGCCGTGGCGATCTTCGCCGGCGACCACGGCGTGCACGCCCAGGGCGTCACCCCCTGGCCGCAGGAGGTCACCGGCCAGATGGTCGCCAACTTCCTGGGCGGCGGCGCGGTCTGCAACGCCTTCGCCAACCAGGTCGGCGCCGAGGTGTGCGTCGTGGACGTCGGCGTGGCCGTCGAACTGCCCGCCACCCCCGGCCTGCTGCCCCGCAAGGTCCGGGCCGGCACCGCCGACTTCACCCAGGGCCCCGCGCTCACCCAGGACGAGGTCCTCAAGGCCATCGAGGTCGGCATCGAGACCGCCCGCGACCTCGTCGCGGCCGGCAACAAGGCGCTGCTCACGGGCGAGATGGGCATCGCCAACACCACCACCTCCGCCGCGCTGATCGCCGTCTACACCGGCGTCGACCCGGCCGAGGTCACCGGCCGCGGCACCGGCATCAACGACGAGACGCACGCCCGCAAGGTCGACGTGGTCCGCCGCGCCCTGGAACTCCACCAGCCCGATCCGGCCGATCCGGTCGGCGTGCTCGCCGCGGTCGGCGGCCTGGAGCACGCGGCCCTGGTCGGCCTGATCCTCGGCGGCGCCTCGCTGCGCACACCGGTGATCCTCGACGGCGTCAGCGCCGGCGCCGCCGCCCTGGTGGCCCGCGCCATCGCCCCCGAGGCGCTGGCCGCCTGCATCGCCGGCCACCGCAGCGCCGAGCCCGGCCACGTCGCGGCCCTCAACAAGCTCGGCCTGCGCCCGCTCGTCGACCTCGACCTGCGCCTGGGCGAGGGCACCGGCGCCCTGCTGGCCCTCCCCGTCGTGCAGAGCGCGGCCCGCGCCATGCACGAGGTCGCCACCTTCGACTCCGCCGGAGTGACGGAGAAGAGCTGATGCGGTGCGGCCGGAACGCGGCCGCCCCGCATGACCCCCGGCCCGCAGCCCCCTAGGCTGTGGGCCGGGGCCGTACGCCCCGAGGGTCGTATCATCCCTGATCAGCCGCTCCAGAGCCGCAGCGACTGAGCCGGTCTCGAACCCGCACCATCCGCACAAGGAGCCGCCCCGCCATGGCCGAGCACGTCGCCGAACACGCTGCCTACCCCGTCGGACTGCGGCTGTCCGGCCGCCGGGTGGTCGTCCTGGGAGCCGGACAGGTCGCCCAGCGCCGCCTGCCCTCACTCGTCGCCGCGGGCGCGGACGTCGTGCTCGTCTCCCCGTCCGCCACCCCGTCCGTCGAGGCGATGGCCGACGCCGGCGAGATCCGCTGGGAGCGCCGCCGCTACCGCGCCGGTGACCTCGCCGAGGCCTGGTACGCGCTGATCTCCACCGACGACCCCGAGGCCAACGCCGCCGCCTCCCAGGAGGCCGAGGAGCGGCGGGTGTGGTGCGTACGCGCCGACGACGCCGAGGCGGCCACCGCCTGGACCCCGGCCACCGGGCGCAGCGAGGGCGTCACCGTCGCGGTCCTCACCGGCCGCGACCCGCGCCGCTCCGCCGCCGTGCGTGACGCCATCGTCGAGGGCCTGCGCGACGGCAGCATCGCAGCCCCGCACCACCGCCGCCCGCACACCCCCGGCGTGGCGCTGGTCGGCGGCGGCCCCGGCGACCCCGACCTGATCACCGTCCGCGGCCGCCGCCTCCTCGCCGAGGCCGACGTGGTCATCGCCGACCGCCTCGGCCCGCGCGACCTGCTGGCCGAGCTGCCCCCGCACGTCGAGGTCATCGACGCCGCGAAGATCCCCTACGGCCGGTTCATGGCCCAGGAGGCCATCAACAACGCGCTGATCGAGCACGCCAAGGCCGGCAAGGCCGTGGTCCGCCTCAAGGGCGGCGACCCGTTCGTCTTCGGCCGCGGCATGGAGGAGGCCCAGGCACTCGCCGAGGCCGGCATCCCCTGCACGGTCGTGCCCGGCATCTCCAGCACCATCTCGGTGCCCGCCGCCGCCGGCATCCCCGTCACCCACCGCGGCGTCGCCCACGAATTCACCGTGGTCAGCGGCCACGTCGCCCCCGACGACGAGCGCTCCCTGGTCGACTGGGCCGCCCTCGCCAAGCTGCGCGGCACCCTGGTCGTCCTCATGGGCGTGGAGAACAGCGGCGCCATCGCCGCCAAGCTCGTCGAACACGGCCGCCCCGCCGACACCCCGGCCGCCGTCATCCAGGAGGGCACCACCGCCACCCAGCGCCGGGTCGACGCCACCCTCGCCACCCTCGGCGAGACGGTCCGCTCCGAGGGCGTCCGGCCGCCGGCGGTCATCGTCATCGGCGACGTCGTCACCGTCGGCGCGACGACCACGGCCGGCTAGCCGCGACCCCTGCTGCCGGCCGGCCGATTGGCTGCCCCCGGCATTGGAACCCCGACACCGACAAGGCACTATCTCCCCGTGGCAGAAATCATCACCGTCGACGACCCGGACGACCCGCGGCTGGCCGACTACACCGGCCTGACCGACGTCGAACTGCGGCGCCGGCGCGAGCCCGCGGAGGGACTCTTCATCGCCGAGGGCGAGAAGGTCATCCGGCGCGCCCGGCACGCCGGCTACGAGATGCGCTCGATGCTGCTCTCCTCGAAGTGGGTCGACGTCATGCGCGACGTCATCGACGAGGTCCCGGCCCCGGTCTACGCCGTCAGCCCGGCCCTCGCCGAACAGGTGACGGGCTATCACGTCCACCGCGGCGCGCTCGCCTCCATGCAGCGCACCCCGCTGCCCACGGCCGTCGAACTCCTCGCCGGCGCGCGCCGCATCGTGGTCATGGAGGCCGTCAACGACCACACCAACATCGGCGCGATCTTCCGCAGTGCGGCGGCCCTCGGCATGGACGCGGTGCTGCTCTCCCCGGACTGCGCCGACCCCCTCTACCGCCGCTCGGTGAAGGTCTCCATGGGCGCGGTCTTCTCCGTCCCGTACGCCCGCCTGGAGAGCTGGCCCCGGGACCTGTCCGTCGTACGGGAAGCGGGCTTCAAGCTGCTCGCCCTCACCCCTGCCGAGAAGGCCACCACCATCGACGAGGTCGCCCCGCACACGCTGGAGCGCGTCGCCCTGATGCTGGGCGCGGAGGGCGGCGGCCTCACCACCGGCGCCCTGCGCGCCGCCGACGAATGGGTCCGCATCCCGATGGCCCACGGCGTCGACTCCCTCAACGTCGGCGCAGCCGCGGCGGTGGCGTTCTACGCGGTGACGTCGGGGCGTCAGGCTTAGGCGGGCGTACGGCGCGAGGGGCGCCGAGGGCCATCCCCGGAATACCGGCCTGCCCCGCCACGTTGTCGGCCCCGAGGGGGCGTTCGCGCCCCTTAGGGGATCTGTTCCCCCAGCCCCTAAGGCCCGCCCACCGCCCCCGGCCAGGCCAAGCCCCGACTCCGCGCCCGCCCCACGGACGCCACCACCGGCCCCGCGCCGCCCTACCGCGCGTCCGCGTCCCCGCCCCGCGCCGGCTGACCTTCACCCGGAGCGGCCGGGCCACCGGCCGGAGCAAGCGGAGCCAGCCGTTCCATGGCGTCGGCCCCCAACCCCCGGGTCGGCCCCTGGCAGCCCTGCGCCGCCGCGATCCCCAGCGCGACCAGCAGCGTCACCACGACGAACACGATGACCCGCTGGCGCAGCAGCCGGCGGTCGGGGCCGGGCCGGCGTCCGCCGGAGTTCGTACGGACCGGGGTGCGCGAACCGTTTCGCCCCGTCGGCCGCGCCGCCGGACCACGTCGGGCACTCCGCCCCGCGGTACGCGGATTCTTCCTCGCGCCGGTGCCCGCACCCGTACCTGCACCCGCACCCGTACCCGCACCGGAAGCCGGTCCGCCCGGCCGTCCGCCGGCCCCGTCCCGCGGCGCCGGCGGACGCGACGCGTGCGGGCGCGGCGCGGAGCCGCCCGCCGTCCGCCGCTCGGTGCGCTGGCGCGCGTACTCCTCGGCCCGCTGCCCGGTCGGCCGGTCCGACGGACGGTGCTCCGCCCGGCCCCATCCGGCCCCGCTGCCGGACCCGTTGTGCGGAAGCCCTCCCGGCAGCCCCCCGGACAAACCCCCCGACAGGCCGCCCGACAGACCGTGCGCCTCACGGGCCGCGATCTCCTTGAGCCGCAACGACAGCGACAACGTGCTGGGCCGGTCCGCCGGATCCTTGGCCAGGCACGACGCGAGCAGCGGCGCCAGCGCGTCCGGCACCCCGGAGAGCTGCGCCTCCTCGTGCACCACCCGGTAGAGCATGACCTCCGAACTGCCCTGCCCGAACGGGGAGTCCGCGGTGCAGGCGTACGCGAGCGTGGCGCCCAGCGCGAAGATGTCGGTGGCCGGGGTCACCGCGGCCCCGCGGACCTGTTCCGGCGCCAGGAAGCCCGGCGACCCGACGGCCGTACCGACATGCGTGAGCGTGCTGGCGCCGGTCGCCCAGGCGATGCCGAAGTCGATGATGCGCGGGCCCTTGGGCGACAGCAGGATGTTGGACGGCTTCAGGTCGCGGTGCACGACACCCGCGTCGTGGACGGCCAGCAGCCCCTCGGACAGTGCCGCGCCGACGGACGCGACCTGCGCGGGGGAGAGCGGCCCCTCCTCGTTGACCTTGTCGTGCAGCGACGGGCCGGGGACGTACTGGGTGGCGAACCACGGGCGGTCCGCGTCCAGATCGGCCGCGACCAGCCGCGCCGTACAGCCGCCGCGGATCCGGCGGGCGGCGGAGACCTCGCGGGCGAACCGCGAGCGGAATTCCTGATCCTCCGCCAGGTCCGGCCGGATCACCTTCAGTGCGACCCGCTGACCGCGCTTGTCCGAGCCGAGGTAGACCACGCCCATCCCGCCCGCGCCGAGCCGGCGGTGCAACCGGAACGTCCCGACGACACGCGGGTCCTCGCGTCGGAGCCGCATCATCGCCATGTCCGTCCCCTACCTGCGGTGGGAGGCCCCTCCGCTGCCAACCGTCTGACGTGGCACAGCTTACGGATTGACGGCTCGCTGTGCTGAGAGGCCGCGCATGCGTCGGCAACCGGATTGTCGGTGGCGGGTGCGATCCTCGGAGTGCGGAAGGGGAAAGGGGCGTGCGGCGGCCGGGGTTTTCCGCCCGCGTGCTCAATGATCCGTCACATAAGGGGGATTGACGCGATGAAGGATGATCGAGGGCGAATGCCGGGGATGCCGGATGTCGCTCCGGGCGGCGGACGGCGCCGGCGTATGCGACGGCCGGCGGCTGCCGGACGGCGGGGCGCGGGGGAGCCACCGACGTGAGCGAGGTCACGCATGCGGGCCGCTCCGACCTGCGGTGCGGTGGCCACCCCTGGGGGATGTCCGGGGTCCTCAGGGGTCTTCTCCACCCAGGGGAGTACGTGACGCCCGGTCCCGTCATCCTCCTGGAGGCCGCCCAATAGGTACGACGGCATGACGCCTGGCCTGCGTCGCGTGCCTAGTGTTGTCATCAAGCGGCGGGCGCAGCACTCGTCCCCCGAGGTCAGACGCCCGCCGCTCCAGAGACGACGGGAGCGGACGATGGATCGGACCTCAGGACGGACGGCCCTTCGGGCGCAGGGGCGCAAGGCCGCCGCGGCGCTCGGCGGCCACCAGTCCTCGGGCACCCGCCATCCCCTCGTCGCGGTGGCCATGGTGCTGCCGTTGGCGATCCTGCTCGCCGTCGTCTTCGGCGGCTGGGAAGCCGTCATGACACAGGCGTCGTCCGTTGCCGGAATGCTGGGGCGCTGAGCGGCACTCCAGGCCCGGGAGAGCGGCCCGGGACGGGGACCTCCGGCTGAATACCCCGTGGGGACGGGGGTGCGGCGGACGGCACGAGCGGCCGGGCATCTGGGGAGATGCCCGGCCGTCGAGCTTCCAGCCCACCCACCGAACCACGGCTCCTCCCCCCGAGCGTCCCCACCGCATACGCGCCCCGCCGCCCCGCCCGCCCCTCGCCGCGTACGCATGCCGCCCCGACGCCTTGGCTGCCCTTCCCGCGTACGCCCGCCGGCCTGACGCCCTGCCCACCCCCGCCGCGTACGATCCCCTTCGGGCCCGCCCAGGCAAGGCCCCACACCGACGCAGGCCAGGGGGAGGGGAGGGGAGCCATGAGCACGCCGCTGGCCGTCCGCCTGGCCGCCCTCGCCGCGTCCTCCGACCCCGACGGCCCCCCACCCACCCCGCCGGCCCCCGAGCCGCTCACCAACCACCCCGAGCCACTCACCAACCACCCCGAGACACCTGCCGATCGCCCCCACCCGCCCACGGATCGCCCCCACCCACCCGCCGCCCACCCCCAGGTCCTCGCCGACCGCCCCGACGGCACGGTCGTCCGCAGCGGCCGTACGGTCGCCAAGGCACACGCCCCCGACGCCGACCCGCACGACCTCGCCGCCCGCCTCCGGATCGCCGCGCACCCCCTCCTGCACGGGATCCTGCTGCCCCCGCTCCCGCTCACCGCCCCCGACGGCTTCCTCGTCCTCACCGACGAGGGCCGGGCGCTGTCCCGCTGGCCGTACGGCACCCCGGTCGCGCCCGACGACCCCGCCGCGGCGCCCTGGGAGGACGCCGCCCGCCTGCTGGCCCGGCTGCACGCCGTCGATCCGCGCCAACTCCCCGGCCCGGTCCCGCCGATGCGCGGCCCCGCCAAGGCCGCCCACGCCCTGACCCGGCTGCGCGCGGCAGTGGACGCCGGGCCGAAGGGCGCCGTCCCGCGACCCCTGCGCGCGGCCGCCGCGGCCGTCGAACGGGCCTGGTACGGGCTGCCGCCCTGGGCCCGGGGCGAGGCCCCGCCCCCGCGTGCGGCGTCCCTCTGCCACGGCGACCTCCACCTCGGCCAGCTGGTCCGCCACCCGGCCGCCGACGGCCGCTGGCTCCTGATCGACGTCGACGACCTCGGCCTCGGCGACGGGGCCTGGGACCTGGCCCGTCCCGCCGCCTGGTTCGCCACCGGCCTGCTCGCCCCCGACATCTGGACGCGCTTCCTGACGGCCTACCGCGCGGCACGCGGACCGGCGCTGCGCCCCGACGGCGACCCCTGGCCCGAGCTGGAGGTCCCCGCCCGCGCCCTGACCGTGCAGACCGCCGCGCTCGCCGTCGCCAAGGCCGTCACCGGGGAGCGGGCGCTGGACGAGGCCGCGACCGCGGTCATCGACGCCTGCGCCCGGATGGCGTCCCTGCCGCAGCAGTTGGCACCCGGCGGGCCCGTCGTACGCTGAACCCCACGCCACCGGAAGGCCGTTCCGGTGGCGCCGCGCCGAGCGGCAGCGAACGACAGGAGTTGAGCCGACGATGCAGTGCCCCAAGTGCCATGCACCGATGCACACGTACAACCGCAATGGTGTCCAGATCGAGCAGTGCGCCGGCTGCCGGGGGATCTTCCTCGACTTCGGGGAGCTGGAGGCGCTGACCCGCCTGGAGTCGCAGTGGGTCCAGCAGGCCCCGCCGCCCGCCCCGCAGGCGTACCCCGCCGCTCCCGCCTGGGGTGCCCCGCATCACGGACACCACGGTCACCATGGGCACCACGGTCATCACCGGGGCCTCGGCCACATGCTGTTCTCGTCCTGAACCGTCGCACCCGGCCCGGCCGGCACGGCCACAGCCGGCCGGCCGGGCCGGAGCCCGTGACCGGCACGGCACAAAAGCCGAGGGCCGGAGCGAATCGCTCCGGCCCTCGGGCTGCGTGTGGACGATACTGGGATTGAACCAGTGACCTCTTCCGTGTCAGGGAAGCGCTCTCCCGCTGAGCTAATCGTCCTCGGGACCATGGATCACGAAGACCCACGGTTGCGTGCGCGATACTGGGATTGAACCAGTGACCTCTTCCGTGTCAGGGAAGCGCTCTCCCGCTGAGCTAATCGCGCGGGGGCCCGGCCGGAGCCGGACCAGTGGACGATACTGGGATTGAACCAGTGACCTCTTCCGTGTCAGGGAAGCGCTCTCCCGCTGAGCTAATCGTCCTTGGAGGTGGAGACGGGATTTGAACCCGTGTAGACGGCTTTGCAGGCCGTTGCCTCGCCTCTCGGCCACTCCACCAGGAGTGAGGGGGTTCGGGAAGATCCCCCACATCGAGCGGACGACGAGACTCGAACTCGCGACATCCACCTTGGCAAGGTGGTGCTCTACCAACTGAGCTACGTCCGCAGGTGTCTCTCCCAGACTACGTCCGGGAAGCTACCGGGCCTCCGGGGCGCTTCCGCGTCCCGGCGACGTGTTGAACTCTAGCGGATTCCGGGGCCAGTACAAAAACGCGTTTGTGCAGCGTGCTGCGCTGCTCGCCCGGCACAGGCGCGCCCGGGGCCCCCGCCATAGACTCGCTGACGTGCACGACTTCGCTCCCATGGCCCGCTTCGGCGGCCTGATAGCCACCGATCTACGGGACGTGACCAGCGATCCCGCGGCCCTCGACTCGACGGGCTGGTGGGCGGTGGCCGCCGACTTCGAGGGCCAGGTGGTCTGCGCCCGCTTCGCCGACGTACGCCCCGCGAACCCGGCCGACGCCCCCGCCCCCGGCACCTGGCACGGCCCCGCGCGCGACGCCTGGGTCAGCTCCCTGGACCGCGACGCCTACGTCCGCGGCGTACGGCGGGTCCGCGAACACATCGCGGCCGGCGACGTCTACCAGGTCAACCTCTGCCGGGTGCTGAGCGCGCCGCTGCCCGACCCGGACCGGGCCGACGTCGACGCGCTGTCCGCGGTGCTGGCCCGCGGCAACCCCGCCCCGCACGCCGGCACGATCCGGCTGCCCGGCCACGGCGTGGAGATCGCCAGCGCCTCCCCGGAGCTCTATCTGCGGCGGGACGACCGCGCCGTGTGGTCCGGCCCGATCAAGGGCACCGGCCGGACCGCCGCGGACCTCTCGGACAAGGACCGGGCGGAGAACGTGATGATCGTGGACCTGGTCCGCAACGACCTCGGCCGGGTCTGCGCCACCGGAACCGTCACCGTCCCGGCACTCTGCGCGGTCGAGGAGCACCCCGGCCTGGTGCACCTCGTCTCCACGGTGCGCGGCGAACTGGACGTCGCCAACGAGAAGAGCGCATGGGCCGACCTGCTGGACGCCACCTTCCCGCCCGGCTCGGTCACCGGCGCCCCCAAGTCCAGCGCCCTGCGGATCATCGACGAACTGGAGACCGCGCCCCGCGGCCCGTACTGCGGCGGCATCGGCTGGGTCGACGCCGACCGCCGCACCGGCGAGCTCGCGGTCGGCATCCGGACCTTCTGGATCGACCGCACGCCCGCCGACGGGCCGGTCCTCCGTTTCGGCGCCGGGGCCGGGATCATCTGGGACTCCGACCCCGAGCGGGAATGGGCGGAGACCGAACTGAAGGCGAGCCGACTGCTCGCGGTAGCGTCGGGACGCAACGAGCCGAGCGGAGGAGAGCGATGAGGATCTGGCTGGACGGGTCACTGCGGAACGCCGAGGACGCCCGCGTCTCGGTCTTCGACCACGGGCTGACGGTCGGCGACGGCGTCTTCGAGACCGTCAAGGCGGACCACGGACGCGCCTTCGCCCTCACCCGCCACCTGGAGCGCCTCGCCACCTCCGCCCGCGGCCTCGGCCTGCCCGCCCCGGACCTCGACGAGGTGCGGCGCGGCTGCGAGGCGGTCCTCGACGCCAACCCGATGCCGCTGGGCCGGCTGCGGATCACCTACACCGGCGGCGAGTCCCCGCTCGGCTCGGACCGCGGCGACGCCGGCGCCACGCTCGTCGTCGCGCTCTCCGCGACCACCCGCCGCCCCGACACCACCGCCGCCGTCACGGTCCCCTGGACCCGTAACGAACGCGGCGCGCTGGCCGGCCTGAAGACCACCTCGTACGGCGAGAACGTCGTCGCCCTGGCCCGCGCCCGCGAACAGGGCGCCACCGAGGCGCTGTTCGCCAACACCGTCGGCGCGCTCTGCGAGGGCACCGGCTCCAACGTCTTCGTCGTCCTGGACGGCGAACTCCACACCCCGCCGCTCGCCTCCGGCTGCCTGGCGGGCATCACCCGGGCCCTGACCGTCTCCTGGGCCGGCGCCAAGGAGACCGATCTGCCGCTGGACGTCCTGGAGCGGGCCGAGGAGATCTTCCTGACGTCCACCCTCCGCGACGTGCAGGCCGTGACCCGGATCGACGGCCGCCAACTGTCCGACGGGCCGGGCCCGGTGACCGCCGCGGCCATGCGGATCTTCGACGAGCAGTCCGCCGCCGAGATCGACCCGCGGTGAGCACCTCACCCCGTACGGGGTGATGACGGGCCCGCGCACGGGCGAGTAGAAAGTCCCCGTGACCACTACGCTGCGCCCCGCGGGACCCGAGGAACACCACGACGACGGCACCCGGGCCCGCCCGTACGACGTCTGCGTCAACAGCCGGCGGGTCGGCACGGTCCGGCTGTCGACCGACGCCCGTTTCGGGCCGACGGCCGGCCGGATCACCTACCTGGCCATCGACCCGCCGGACCGGCACCGCGGCCGGGCCACGGTCGCCGCGCTCGCCGCCGAGGAGGTGCTGCGCGGCTGGGGCTGCCGCCAGATCGAGGTGACCGTCCCGGCCGAGGCGGAGGCCGCGCTGCGGCTCGCGGCGGCCCTGGGCTACACCGAGCGCAGCCGGACCCTGGGCAAGCCCCTCGACGCGCCGCCGCGGCTGCCCGCGGACGTCACCGACCGGCCGCTGGGCGAGGCGGAGTACCCGGCCTGGCGGGACGCCGCGCTCGCCGAGCACATCCGTGTCCAGACCGGCCAGGGGATGTCCCGGGCCCGCGCCGAGGACCTCTCGGTGAAGGGCCACCGTGCCCTGCTGCCGGACGGGGCGCAGACCCCCGACCAGGTCCTGCGGATCCTGTCCCACGACGGCGCCGACGTCGGGCACCTCTGGCTCGCCCTGCGGATGCCGGAGCAGCCGGGCGGCTACGTCGTCGACGTGCAGGTGGGCCCCGACCATCGGGGGCGGGGACACGGCCGCACGCTGATGCTGATCGCCGAGCGCGAGAGCCTCGAGGCCGGCCGCACCACCCTCGGCCTCAACGTCTACGCGGGCAACGCGCCGGCCCTCGGGCTCTACGAGTCGCTGGGCTACCGGCCCACCGGGTACCTGCTGTGGAAGCCCATCCTGTAGGGCGGGCGGCCGCCCCACGGCGCCCCGGGGCGGCGCGGCCCCGGCCGGCTCAATCCTGGTCGGCTCGGTCCTGTCCGGCCAGCAGCCGGTCGGCGATCTCCTCGATCCGGGCGCGCAGCCCCTCCTGGCTCTTGCCGCCGTCCAGCCGCTCCCCGTCGATCACGTACGTCGGGGTGCCGGTCACGCCGATCGCCTTCCCCTCGGCCTCGTCGGCGTCGACGATCAGCAGGTGCCGCCCGTCGATCAGCGCGGTGTCCAGCTCCTCGGCGTCCAGCCCCAGCTCACCGGCGACCTCCAGCAGCAGCTTCTCGCCGCGCGCGGCGAGCTCCTCGGTGCGCGCCAGCACCGCCTCGACGTACGGCCAGCCCTGCCCCTGCACCAGCGCCTCCTCGGCGGCCTGGGCCGCGGCGTAGGCGTGCTTGTGCTTCGCCAGGGGGAAGTGGCGCAGCCGGATGTCCAGCCGGTCGCCGTAGCGCTCGCGCAGCGCCCGCAGGTCCGCCAGCGCGGCGTGGCAGTCCGGGCACTGCAGCTCACACCACACGTCGAGGACGATGGGGGTACCCCCTGCTCGAGCGAAGTCGAGAGCTTGGGGGAGGTCGGGGGTGGTGGCGTCGTTCATGGGGCCAGTCTCCCAGCCCGCCCCCTGGTGGCCGAACCCGGACCTGGGGATGAGGGTGACCCGGAGAAGACCCTGAAGCGGGTGCCGGAACATGGCCCGGGCGGGCCCGGACAGGGCAGGATGGAGGGGAGCAAAAACACTGCTCGCCCTTTCACCGGCAGGAGGACCGGATGCTCACCTCGACCGTCTGCGCCGCGGTGTCGGCAGCGGGCCTGGGCATCGCCGCGCTGACGGCGTACCGCAAGCGTTTCCTCGCCGCGACCCGCATCGCCGCCTTTTCCCTGATCCCGATCGGCCTGGTGATGACCGGCGTCATCGACTGGGTCACCAACATCGTCTTCAAGCCCACGGTCTGGGCGGGTTTCGGCCTGCTCGCGCTCTCGTTCCTGCTCTTCATGATCAGCCGGACCGTGGAGCGCCGCCGGGGCGGGATCGGCGCCCGCAAGGACCGCAAGGCGGCCGGGGGCGCCACGCCCGACGCGGTGGCTCCGGGTGCGTCCGTACCGTCCCTCGGCGCGGGGCGTACGGCGGACCGGCCGGCCGGCAAGGGGAAGGCCCCGCAGGCCACCAGCGCTCCCAAGGATGACTTCTCGGACATCGAAGCGATCCTGAAAAAGCACGGGATCTGATGAACTCCCGCTGCTGAGGCGCCATTTGGGCGCACTCGGAAGATCATGTGCGCCATGATGCGCGCGAGATGAACGATGAGTGCGCCCTCGCCCAAGACGACGCCCCGTCCCCCGAACCCCGCGGCTGCCTGTTCGCGCTGTCCCAGCCGCCGCTGATGCTCTTCCTCGCCGTCATCGGCTGCCTGCTCCTCCTCGGCGCCGTACACGACCTCTTCATCCTGTGAGGCCGGCGTACGGCCCGCCCGCGCCGGCCGCAGGAGCCGTCGGCCGGTCCGCACCGGCCGTCAGCCCGCGGCCTCCCGGCGCCGCGCGCGGTAGGCGGCGACGTGCAGCCGGTTGCCGCAGGTGCGGCTGTCGCAGTAGCGCCGCGAACGGTTGCGGGAGAGGTCGACGAACGCGTGCCGGCAGTCCGGTGCCTCGCAGCGCCGCAGCCGCTCGCGCTCACCGGCCACGACGAGGAAGGCGAGCGCCATCCCGCCGTCCGCGGCCATCCGGTCGGCCACGGAGGCGCCCGGCGCGAAGTAGTGCACGTGCCAGTCGTAGCCGTCGTGGTCGGTCAGCTGCGGGGTGGTGCCCGCCGAGGCGACCAGCGCGTTGAGCCGCGCGGCCGCGGTGCGGTCGTCCTCGGCGGCGAAGACCTCGGCGAACCGCCCGCGCACCCGGCGCACCGCCGCCAGATCGTCCGGCCCGAGCGTGTTCACGTCGCTGAAGTTGTTGCGGCGGGCGAAGTCCTCGACGGCCGTGACGGCGGTCAGGGTGTCCGGTGCGCCGGGCGCCTCGCCCTCCGGCGCGGTGTTGAGCAGATCGACGACCGCGTCCAGCGCGCACCGGGTGTCATGGGTGATCATCACGGTTCCGCTCCCTGGCAGGGTGGGGCCGGACGGGTACCGCCCCCGGGTGTCGTGGCCGAATGGTCGCCGACTCTAGCGCCTGGGACAAGCTTCGGCGCCGTCTCCCGCGGTGGCTCCGCGGCGACGACGCCGAACTCTGCCGTATGAACTTGTCGGTCCTGCGCCGTCTCCCCGAGTCGGACGGGCGCAAGTGTGAGCGGATGGGTGCTTTCGGTAACCGTGCTGCGTCTCAGCTCTCCGCGAGGATGTGGGACAACTCCGTGTCGAGATCGAAATGCCGGTGCTCCGTACCGGGTGGTACGGCGGCATCCGTCCTTTTGAGGAACGACTCGAGAGCCCGCGCGGGGGCTTCGAGCAGGGCTTCGCCTTCCGGGGAGCTCAGGGCGATGCAGACCACGCCCTGTCCGTGGCTCCGGGACGGCCATACGCGGACGTCTCCGGTGCCCGTGGGCCGGTGCAGACCCTCGGCGAGGAGGTCGCGGGCGAACACCCACTCGACGGTCTCCTCGGCTCCGGTATGGAAGGTGGCATGCACGGCGTAGGGATCGGCCGTGTCATACCGCAGGCCCGCGGGTACAGGCAGTGAGGACTCGCTCGACACAACGAGGCGCAGGTGCAGCTCGCAGCTGACCGTGGTGTTCATAAGCGCCAGGGCCTTTCGCTCAGTGTGCGCTCGGGGATTCGCACGTCGGCGAAATCGACATGCCACCTACGGTGCCGTTGTAAACCCCTCTGACGGTTTTGGGTGGCTTCAGGTACCTCTTACGGCGGATTGCGAGATCGTCCCCGTCGGTAATTCCGCGGACCCCTCCCGTCCGGTAAGTTTGACGGTATGAATACGCTGAGTAACGGGGGGCCGGGAGTAGTCGAGGAGGAGACCGTGTCGCCCGAGCAGCCGCTCGGCTCGCGAGCGCCGCATTTCATCAAGCGCTCCCGGCCGCTGCACCTGAGCTGGCAGGTCGGCGTCTTCGTGGTCGGCCTCGCGGTGGTCGCCGGCGGAGTGATCATGCTCCCGCTGCCGGGCCCCGGCTGGCTGGTGATCTTCGCCGGCATGGCGATCTGGGCGACCGAATTCGTCTGGGCCCAGCTGGTCCTGCGCTGGACCAAACGCAAGGTCACCGAAGCCGCCCAGAAGGCGCTCGACCCCAAGGTGCGGCGCCGCAACATCATCCTGACCGCTGTCGGCGTGACGATCATCGCGGCCGGGCTCGCGGTCTACGTGTGGAAGGTCGGCCTCGTGCTGCCCTGGAACGTCGCCGAGTGACCGGAACGTGGTCACAAGTGCCCGCCGACGTGGGGTAATGTTGGGCCTGCGCCCGGGCGATTAGCTCAGTGGGAGAGCGCTTCGTTCACACCGAAGAGGTCACTGGTTCGAACCCAGTATCGCCCACGTCACAGGGGGCGGCGGGACTCGCAGAAAGTGCGGGTCGCGCCGCCCCTTTTGCGTGTGCCGTGTGCGGGGCGGGCCCGACGGAATCCCAAGTCCCCGGGCCGTCGCCGTTGTTGGGCAGTCCCCGGGCCGTCGCCGTTGTCGGGCGCCCGCCGCCCCATGGGGCGCACACTGGGATCATGCCTGACTGGTCCCGCCGGCTGCACCGCTACCGCTTCCGCAGCGTCTGGCAGCTCGAGGCTCCGCCGGCCGTCGTCTACGCCGTCCTGGAGCGCGCCGAGAGCTACCCGCAGTGGTGGCCGCAGGTGCGCGAGGTGACCCGGATCGACGACCGGAGCGGGACCGCCCGCTTCCGCTCCCTGCTGCCGTACGACCTCAGGGTGGTGGCCGCCGAGCGGGTGCGGGACCCCGGCTCCGGGGTCCTGGAGATCGCGATGCGCGGCGATCTGGCCGGCTGGGCGCGCTGGACCGTGGTGCCCGGTGCCGGCGGCACCCGCGCCGTCTTCGAGCAGGACGTCGAGGTCCGCAAACCGCTGATGCGGCGGGCCGGGCTGCTCGCGCGGCCGCTGTTCCGCGCCAATCACGCCCTGATGATGCGGGCCGGGCGGCGCGGGCTGGCCCGCTGGCTGGCCCGGACCTGAGGAAATTTGATGGAACGCCCGCGCGGCCTGTATTGTTCAGGTCGTTCGCGAGGGAAACCTCGCCGGACGCCCGGGCGATTAGCTCAGTGGGAGAGCGCTTCGTTCACACCGAAGAGGTCACTGGTTCGAACCCAGTATCGCCCACCGGGATCAAGAACCGGGCCACCAAAAGGTGGCCCGGTTCTTTTCGTTGAGTGGTGCGGAGGCGGAGTTCCGTAGTGGGGAGTTCCGCGCGGCGGAGTTCCGTCGCCGGTGTGTTCCTGCGTCGCGAGAAGCGAACCGGAAACGGAATTCCGCCCGTTTTTCTCCGCCGGCCGACCGGTTGCCGGTCGGCCGTGCGGAATTCCTGATGCCGAATCAGGCCGCGGCGGGGAGTTCCGGACGCAGCGGCCAGTGCGGATCCACCGATTCCGTACTGCCGCTGCGTGCGAACCACGCCTGCAGTCCACGGGCCTGGGCCGCGTACCAGATCGCCTGCCGGGTGTGCAGTTCCGCCGGGTGCAGGGTCCCCAGGCGGTCCGCGAACCGGTGCCCCAGCGCGCGCACCACCCGCAGCGCGGCCAGGGCGTCCGCGGCCGCGTCGTGCGCCTCGGTCAGCTCGACCTCGTACTGCGCGCACAGATCGGTGAGCGTGCGGCGGCCCTTGCGATAGCGGTCAAGATGCTTGTCCAGCACCCGCGGATCCAGTACGCGCAGCGGATGGCCGCCCAGATACGCGTCCAGCGAGCTGGCGCGGTGCCGTTTCAACTCGCGGTCCAGCAGGGTCAGATCGAACGGGGCGTTCATCACCACCAGCGGGCGGCCGGCCACCGACTGGGCGGCCAGGGCCCGCGCCACCTCCTCCACCACCGGCGCCGGCCAACGGCCGTGCAGGGCGAGGTGGTCGGCCGTGAGACCGTGCACCGCGATGGCGGCTTCCGGTATCTCGACGCCGGGATTGATCAGCCAGCGGGTGATACGGGGTGCCGAACGCGGGGTCTCCTGGACCACCAGCGCGGCGGAGACGATGCGGTCCCGCTCGACGTCGATCCCCGTCGTCTCGGTGTCGAAGGCGGCAAGAGGTCCGTCATACCAGCACGGCATCATCCCAACTCCTCGCGCTCGTAGAGGGGATGGTGGCGCAATGCCACCCGAGCAGGTGATACCCGAGCGCACCGGTGGTCGAACCGTCCTTGTTTGCGGACCACTTGACGCGGAGACAACCAGAGTGACGGGCCATGCGATCCGCCGGTTCCCCGTCATTCCGACGCGTTCATCTCCGCGCACCCACCGAGCCCGGAAGGCACGCCGCGATGACCATCGCGCAGCCCGAACCGGGCGGGCTGTCCCCCGCAAGCGGGAGGTACCCCCCGCCCGCCACGACACCGCAGCGCGGCGGACTCGCGACGACCGCCTGCATGGAGACGCTCCAGGTGGGCTATCTGCACGCGGTCGCGGCCGCCGCCGGCTGCTCGTTGGCTCAGCCCTTCCCGGACAACGGCATCGACTGGCACGTCAGCCACGGCGCACCCGGCCACACCGTCGACGACGAGGTCACCATCTAGGTGCAGCTCAAATGCACCTACCAGACCGCCCCGCGCCCGCCCGGCCCGACCTTCGCCTTCACCCTCGACAACGACCACCTGGTGAAGCTGGCCCGCACGCCCGTGTCGGTGCACAAGATCCTCGTCGTGATGCTCGTCCCGCGGACCCAGGAGGAGTGGCTGCGCGCCTCCCACGACCGGCTCGAACTGCGCCACTGCTGCTACTGGATCAACCTGGCCGGTCATCCGGTGACCGGCCGGCGCAGGACCACTGTGCGGATCCCGACCACGCGGATCTTCGACGACCGCGCGCTCTGCGAAATCATGACCCGGGTCGGGGCGGGAGGGAGACCCTGATGTACCGGCCGATCGACGAACCCGATGCGCGGCCGCTGGATCCCGCGCGGCTCGACCCCGCCGTCCTCAGCGCGCTGCTGGCCCGGCACGGCTGGCGCCGCCGGGGCGGGGCCGCCGGCCACTACGCCCGCTGGACCCCGCCCGGCGGCCTCGGCGGCACCAGCCTGCTGGTCCCGCACGACCGCCGCTTCCCCGACAGCGCGGAGCTGCTCGCCGAGGCCCTGGCGGCGCTCTCGCGGTCCGCCGCGCCCTCCGCCCGCGAGGTGCTGACCGGACTGGCGGTGCCCAGCGACGAGGTCAGCTGGCAGCGCGAGATCCCCGACGGCGGCTCGGGCGCCGCGCGCTGGGTGGCCCAGGAGCAGCTGCGCGGCGCGGCCCGCGCGATGCTGGTCGCCGGGGCGCTGGGGACGTACGGCCGGGCCGGCTACTACGGCGCCCGGCACAAGCGGCAGGCCGAGGGGTTCCTGGGCGAGGTCCTGGTCGGGCCCGCGACCGCCGGCCGGCACCTGACCGCCTTCGTCCCGGCCGGCGGCGGGCGCGCGGCGGTCGCCGGGCTGCAGCGGGCCCTGCACGCCGCCCGGGACGCCACCGACTACCAGCGCGCCACCGGCGGCATGGAGGCCTACGACGCGGCCGTCGAACTGGGCGTCTGCCACGAGCTGGTCCAGGCGCTGATCGCCCTCGTCCGGGACGCGGAGGGGGTGCGGATCGCGGTCGAGTGGTCACCGGCGGCCGGTCCGCCGGCCGGCTGCCCGGCCCGCCCCGAACCGGTCGAGTTCTCGCCCGGCGATCTCCCGGCGCTGGAGCAGGCCGCCCGGCGCTACGTCCGCGACGAGCCCTCGCTGCCGGTCCGGGTGACCGGCGCGGTCGTACGGCTGCGCCGGGAGCGGCCCGGCGGCCCGGGCACGGTCCGGCTGCGGGTGCTGACCGGGGCCGACGTGGTCCAGGTCCGGGTCGCGCTGGGGGAGGAGGACTACCGGATCGCGGGCCACGCCCACCTCGTGGGGCTGCCGATCCGGGTCAGCGGCAGACTGGAGAGCCGGGGCGGTTTCCGCCGGATCACCGGGGGCCGGGACGTCACGCCGGTCCAGGTCGACGAGGCGGAGCGGGACCGGCTGCTGAAGTCGCTCCAGGAGAATCTCGACTTCTTCGAGGAGGCGTGCGGCGCCGACGACTGACCGCCCGCGGGCCGGCCCCGGAATCCGTTTCGCGGTCGGGTGCGCCGGCTCGGTACGATTCGGCTGCGCAGCAAACGCTGACGCGCAGCAGACATGAGTCAGGAGAGACCGGTGTCAGACGTCCGTGTGACCGTCCAACGCGATTCCGAGCGGGAAGAACGCGTGGTGACCACGGGCACTACGGCCGCCGACCTCTTCCAGGGTGAGCGCAGCGTCGTCGCCGCACGGGTCGCCGGGGAGCTGAAGGACCTGGCGTACGAGGTCGCCGACGGCGACGAGGTCGAGCCCGTCGAGATCTCCTCCGAGGACGGTCTGAACATCCTGCGGCACTCCACCGCGCACGTGATGGCGCAGGCCGTGCAGGAGCTGTTCCCGGAGGCGAAGCTCGGCATCGGCCCGCCGATCAAGGACGGCTTCTACTACGATTTCGACGTCGAGACCCCGTTCCACCCGGACGATCTCAAGCGCATCGAGAAGAAGATGCAGGAGATCCAGAAGCGCGGGCAGAAGTTCGCGCGCCGCGCGGTCAGCGACGAGGCCGCCCGCGAGGAGCTGGCCGACGAGCCGTACAAGCTCGAACTGATCGGCCTCAAGGGCTCCGCCGCGGACGCCGCCGAGGGCGCCTCCGCCGAGGTCGGCGCCGGCCAGCTGACCATCTACGACAACCTCGACGGGAAGACCGGCGAGCTGTGCTGGAAGGACCTCTGCCGCGGTCCGCACCTGCCCAGCACCCGCGCCATCCCGGCGTTCAAGCTGATGCGCTCGGCCGCCGCGTACTGGCGCGGCAGCGAGAAGAACCCGCAGCTGCAGCGGATCTACGGCACCGCCTGGCCGACCAAGGACGAGCTCAAGGCGTACCTGGAGTTCCTCGCCGAGGCCGAGAAGCGCGACCACCGCAAGCTCGGCGCCGAGCTGGACCTGTTCTCCATCCCGGAGGAGCTGGGCTCCGGCCTCGCCGTCTTCCACCCCAAGGGCGGCGTGGTGCGCCGGGTGATGGAGGACTACTCCCGCAAGCGGCACGAACTGTCGGACTACGAGTTCGTGAACACCCCGCACATCACCAAGGAAGCCCTCTTCGAGACCTCGGGGCACCTGCCGAACTACGGCGAGGCGATGTTCCCGCCCCTGGAGTTCGACGGGCAGAACTACCGCCTCAAGGCGATGAACTGCCCCATGCACAACCTGATCTTCAAGGCCCGCGGCCGGTCGTACCGCGAACTGCCGCTGCGGCTCTTCGAGTTCGGCACGGTCTACCGCTACGAGAAGTCCGGCGTCGTGCACGGCCTGACCCGGGCGCGCGGCTTCACCCAGGACGACTCGCACATCTACTGCACCAAGGAGCAGATGGCGGACGAGCTGGACAGCCTGCTCACCTTCGTCCTCGATCTGCTGCGCGACTACGGCCTGACCGACTTCGAGCTGGAGCTCTCCACCCGCGACCCGGAGTCCGACAAGTTCATCGGCGAGGACGCGGAGTGGGAGGAGGCCACCGAGGCGCTGCGCCAGGCGGCCGAGAAGCAGGGGCTGCCGCTGGTGCCGGACCCGGGCGGCGCCGCCTTCTACGGCCCGAAGATCTCGGTGCAGGCGAAGGACGCCATCGGCAGGTCCTGGCAGATGTCGACCATCCAGGTCGACTTCCAGCAGCCCGCCCGCTTCGGCCTGGAGTACACCGCGGCGGACGGCTCGAAGCAGCAGCCCGTCATGATCCACCGTGCCCTGTTCGGCTCGATCGAGCGGTTCTTCGCGGTCCTGCTGGAGCACTACGCGGGTGCCTTCCCGGCGTGGCTGGCCCCGGTGCAGGCGACCTGCATCCCGATCGGTGACGCGCACGTGCCGTACCTGGAGGAGTTCGCCGCGCAGGCGAAGGCCAAGGGGCTGCGGGTCGAGGTGGACTCGTCCTCGGACCGGATGCAGAAGAAGATCCGCAACGCCCAGAAGGCCAAGGTGCCGTTCATGATCCTCGCGGGCGACGAGGACATGGAGCACGGTGCGGTCTCGTTCCGCTACCGCGACGGGTCGCAGGAGAACGGCATTCCGCGCGACCAGGCGATCGCCAAGCTGCTGGACGTGGTGGAGCGCCGCGTCCAGGTGTGACGCCGCTTGCGTGACGGAAGGGCCCCGGGAGAGCAGCCGCTCCCCGGGGCCCTCTCACGTCTCGCCCTCCTGACGGAAGCGGCGCAGCAGCCAGGAGGAGAAGGAGCCCACGACCGCCCCGACCAGGGCGACGCCGACGAGCATCAGGACCGCGCCGGTGACCCGGCCGCGAGGGGTGATGGGGGTGACGTCGCCGTAACCGGTCGTGGTCAGCGTCGTGCACGCCCACCACACCGCGTCGCCGAAGGTGCGGACGGTGGTGCCCGGGGCGTGGCGTTCGTCGTGGTAGACGGCGAGGCTCGCGGCGAAGCCGAGCAGCAGGGAGGTCAGGCCCGCGTAGGCCATCACCCGGGCCTCCAGGGCGAGCCGGGGGTGGTCCCGGCGGCGCTGCATCCGGTCGTGCATCTCGACCACCCGCAGCGGCCGGAGCAGCGGCAGGACGGTCACGATCAGGTCCAGCCAGCGGGTGCGGACGAAGCGCCGCCGGTCGTCGCTGAGCAGCAGCCGGGCCAGGTAGTCGGCGACGAAGAGGCTCCAGGTGACGACGGTGACCAGCGCCCAGAAGGTCCGCCAGCCGGGGGAGAGGTCGGGAACCAGCACCTGGACCGCGTAGGAGGTCAGGAAGAGCAGCGAGGCGGCGAGGAGGTACGACTCGGAGGCGCGCTCCCACTCCTGTCGCCGCTGTTGCCTGTCCACCGGCCCAGCATCGTCCAGCGGCCGCTGCGATGCGCCCCAACGACACGCCGCCAATGGGCGACGCCATATGCTGGCCCGTATGACAAGCGAGCCGGAGCAGCAGATCGGAGTCGGGACCCAGGACGCCTTCCAGCGCCTCTGGACGCCCCACCGGATGGCCTACATCCAGGGCGAGAACAAGCCGAGCGGCCCGGGGGCCGACGACGGCTGCCCGTTCTGCACGATCCCGGAGAAGTCCGACGAGGACGGGCTGGTGATCGCTCGCGGCGAGCGCGTCTACGCGGTGCTGAACCTGTATCCGTACAACGGCGGTCACCTCATGGTCGTCCCGTTCCGGCACGTGGCCGACTACACCGAGCTGGACGAGGCGGAGACCGCGGAGCTGGCGGAGTTCACCAAGCGGGCGATGACCGCGCTGCGGACGGCGTCGGGGGCGCACGGGTTCAACATCGGGATGAACCAGGGCTCGGTGGCCGGTGCGGGGATCGCGGCCCATCTGCACCAGCACGTCGTCCCGCGCTGGGGCGGCGACACGAACTTCATGCCGGTGATCGGGCACACCAAGGTGCTGCCGCAACTCCTCGCCGACACCCGGGCGATGCTGGCCGACGCCTGGCCCGCGTAGGGTGCCCGCCCGCCGTCCGAAAGGCCCGCCGGGGCCGGCCCGGAGGCGACACGTACGAGGGTGAATCGGATAGATCGCCCTAATTCGGATTAGTTGCCTCTCTAATGGGGTGGTGACTTCCCCAGATCGTCGCTCCGTGCTGCGCGCGGCCGCCTCGGCCGCGGCCGCGGGTGCGCTTGCGTCGGGCTGCGACCCCCACCGGGACGAGGACCGCGGCCCCGCACGGGCCACCGGCCCGAGCCCGTCCCCGGTGGGCCGGGAACCGCACCGGCCGGCCCACGCCGCCCGCCCGCCCACCCGGGTGCCCGGCCTGCCCGTACAGATCGAGAACGGCCCGCGCGAGGCCCGCGCGGTCGCGCTGACCTTCCACGGCCGGGGCGACCCGAAGCTGGCGACCGCCCTGCTGGGCGAGGCCGAGCGGGCCAGCGCCCGGGTCACCGTGCTCGTCGTCGGCGACTGGCTCGACGCCCAGCCGCAGATGGCCCGCCGCATCCTCGACGGCGGCCACGAACTGGGCAACCACACCCTGCACCACCGCGACATCTGCGCCCTGCCGGCCGCCGACGCCTACGCCGAGATCACCGGCTGCGCCGACCGGCTGCGCCGGCTCACCGGGACCATCGGCAGCTGGTTCCGCCCCTCACAGACCCGGCGGGCCACCGACCTGGTGACACAGCTGGCCCGCAAGGCCGGCTACCCGCACGTCCTCTCCTACGACGTGGACTCCCTCGACGCGAACGACCCCGGCGCCCCGGCCGTCCGGCGCACGGTCCTGGACGCGGTCCGGCCGGGCTCGGTCGTGAGCCTCCACCTCGGGCACGCCGGCACGGTGGCCGCGCTGCCCCCGATCCTCGACGGCCTCCGCCGGCGCGGACTGCGCGCGGTGACGACAACGGAGCTAGTGACCTGATGGCTGACCGGAACCGTACCCACGACCGTAAGAGCCCCCGCGTCCGCCGCCGGGCGTCCGCGCTGCTCGCCGTGGCCTGCGCGCTGGTGGCGGCGGCTTGCAGCGGGGAGGGCAAGCCCGCCGGGCAGAGCCACCGGCCGGTCGAACGCGCACCGGTCAAGGCCGCCAAGCCGGGGCTGCCGGGCATGCCGCCGCTGATCGACGAGCACGACCTGTACGCGGCCGACCGGCCGGGCAAACTGGTGCCGCAGGTCAAGGACTTCCCGTCGCGGATCTACGTGCCCAACACCGGCTCCGACACGGTCAGCGTCATCGACCCGAAGACGTACAAGGTCATCGAGACCATCCCGGTGGGCGTCCAGCCGCAGCACGTCGTGCCGTCCTGGGACCTGAAGACGCTCTGGGTCAACAACAACCGCGGGCACGACCTGACCCCGATCGACCCGGCCACCGGCAAGGCCGGCGAGCCGGTCAAGGTGCACGACCCGTACAACCTCTACTTCACGCCCAACGGCAAGTACGCCGTCGTGATGGCCTCGATGGACCGGCAGCTGGTCTTCCGCGACCCGCACACCATGGAGATCCGCAAGACCCTCCCGGTCAGCTGCGCCGGCGTCAACCACGCCGACTTCTCGCCGGACGGCCGGTACTTCATCGTCTCCTGCGAGTTCTCCGGCGAACTGCTCAAGGTCGACACCGAGAAGATGAAGGTCATCGGCCAGGAGAAGCTGCCGTTCGACGGGGCGATGCCGCAGGACGTGAAGATCTCCCCGGACGGCAGGACCTGGTACATCGCCGACATGATGGCCGACGGCATCTGGGTCATGAACGGCGACACCTTCGACCGGCCCAGGCTCATGCCGACCGGCAAGGGCGCCCACGGCCTCTACGTCAGCCGCGACTCCCGGTACATGTACATCTCCAACCGTGGCGAGGGCTCGATCTCCCTGCTCGACTTCAAGACCGGGGAACTCGTCGACAAATGGCACATCCGCGGCGGCGGCAGCCCCGACATGGGCGGACTGTCCACCGACGGCAAGGTGCTGTGGCTGTCCGGCCGCTACAACTCCGAGGTCTACGCGCTGGATACGAAGACCGGCAAGACCCTGGCCAAGATCCCGGTCGGCCAGGGCCCGCACGGCCTGGCCGTCTACCCGCAGCCCGGGCGGTACTCCCTGGGGCACACCGGCATCTTCCGGTGACCCCGGGGGCCGCCCGGCCCACGGCCGGGCACGCGGCTAGGCGTTGTACTCGTCGGCCTTCTGCGGGTCCACGCCCTGGATCATGCCGCTGAGCACCAGCGCACGGTTGGTGAAGCGCTCGGTGTCCACGCCGTGCTCCTTGAGGACACCCATGGCGGCGGCGTGGACCGTGCGCAGGACCGGGGTCGCGGCGCGCAGCGCGTCATCGGCCATGAAGCGGTGCCGCCAGGGCTTGTCCGCCCAGACGTGCCGCAGACCGAACGGCTCGGGCAGGGTCAGCTTCCCGCCGAGGAAGTCCAGCACCGGCGGGAACCACGTCAGCGGCGCCCGGGCGGCCAGCCGGACCACCTCCTTGGGCTCGATGAGCGGGAGGTGCTGGGTCTTGGTCTCCCAGAACTTGACGACCTTGGCGACGTCCTTGGTCTTCGGTTCCGGCTTGGTCGTGAACAGACCGTTCACCGGACCGAGGGCGTGGCCGGTCACCTCGATGCGCAGAGTCTCGTGCAGCACCGTGACGGTGATCATCAGCGTGATCACCAGCTGGCCGTCCCACAGCACGAACTGCACACCGAGGTAGTGGCGGTTGCCGCTGCCGAACTGCTGCTCGTTGCAGATCCGCTCTATCTCGTGCCCGCGGATCTGGTACGCCTCCACGTGCGCGCCCTCGGGCCGGGCGACGGCGGCGGCCTTCTCCCCGACCGGGGAGACGATCCAGTGGCGTACGGACGGGGTGGGGAAACCGCCGGTGTGCAGCGGGCTGCGCTCCAGCAGCCGCAGCTTGTCGTGGATCGCCCGGATCACGTCCCAGCTGCGGAACGGGTGGATCTCCGTGCCCTCCTGGACCGGCTTGAGCTCCTCGGCGAGCTGCCAGCTGCCCCAGCGGGTGCCCATGCCGAGTATGCCTTTGGGGCCGGCGTAGAAGACCACGTTGCTGTTCTGCTCGGCGGTGACCATGGCCAGGTTCTGGCGGAGGGTCTCGGCGGCGGTCTGGTTCGGGTCCTGCGGCACCGCCTCGGGGATCTTCGCGGCCACCCCGCCGCCCTCCAGCAGCCCCTTCCAGGACTCCCGCATGGCCACCGCGGTCTTCTCGCAGATCTGCTTGGCCCACCACCAGCCGATCATCGGCGCGATCACCATGGCCCGCGCGTACATCGGCCAGAAGCCGCTCAGCGGCAGTTTGACCATGAAGAACAGCCCGAGACCGGCCAGCACGGTCAGCAGCGTCGCGCCGAGCAGCGAGACGCCGTTGCCCTCACCGTCCTTGGAGAGCATCTTGCGCAGCTGGAAGACGCCCAGCCACAACAGCACACCGGGCAGGAACAGCACGCCGAACAGCACCATCAGCAGCGTCAGCTTGCTGTCCCGCTGCTTGCGGATACGGGTGGCCGACAGGCAGTGCTCGACGACGGTCTGCGGCTCGATGCCGAACGACTGGATCAGCGGCTTGCGGCCGCCGCCGAGCATCCGCACCTGCACGGCGCGCGCGAACGCCTCGCCCAGATTCGGCTCGAACAGGGACAGCTTCGGCTTCTTGATCTCGGACTTGGCGGTGTCGGAGTCGGCCGCGCTGATGGCGGTGAGCGGGTCGTCCCGGTAGGCGGCCGAGGCCAGTGCCTGGGTCGCCGCCGTCTGACCGGCGCTCCCCGAGAGCGGCACCTGCGCCCCAGGACTGAAGTCAAAGCCGTCTGCCACTACCGCCCCCCACACCGCTCGCATCCGATGATGCGGCTCTTCCCGACTTCCGCCGGCGGCACACCTGTGACCCCGCGTCGCCACCGCCGAACAGGTGTCCGTCACACCCTGCTCAACGGCAGGACCTCAGCGTACAGCCGCCGTCCACCCCAAGGGAGTTGAGCCGGACGACGGCTGATTCAGGGCCGCTTCAGGACGGATTCAGGGCGGATTCACGGCGGTCCCGGGCTGATCCGGCGTCAACTACCCGCCGTTCTCGGCCGTTTCCCGCACCTTCGCGGCGATCTGCGGCGGCATCGGTTCGTGCCGGAGATGGACCCGGGAGAACCGTCCGGTGCCGTGCGAGAGCGACCGCAGGTCGACGGCGTACCGGCCGATCTCGATCTCGGGTACCTCGGCGCGGACGACGGTGCGGCCGGCCCCGGACTGCTCGGTGCCCACCACCCGGCCGCGGCGCCCCGACAGATCGCTCATCACCGGCCCCACGTACTCGTCCGGAACCATCACGCTGACCTCGCAGAACGGCTCCAGCAGATCGATCCGGGCGTCCGCGGCCGCCTCCCGCAGCGCCAGCGCACCGGCCGTCTGGAACGCCGCGTCCGAGGAGTCGACCGAGTGCGCCTTGCCGTCGAGCAGCGTGACGCGGATGTCGACCAGCGGATGCCCGGCGGCGACCCCGCGCCCGGCCTGGGCGCGCACCCCCTTCTCGACGGACGGGATGAACTGCCGCGGCACCGCACCGCCCACGACCTTGTCCACGAACTCGATGCCCGAACCGCCCGGCAGCGGCTCGATCTCGATCTCGCAGATCGCGAACTGGCCGTGCCCGCCGGACTGTTTGACATGCCGGCCGCGGCCCGCCGCGGACTCGCCGAAGGTCTCCCGCAGCGGCACCTTGTGCGGCACGGTGTCGACCTGGACGCCGTACCGGGTCCGCAGCCGCTCCAGCGCCACGTCCACATGGGCCTCGCCCAGGCACCACAGCACCACCTGGTGGGTGTCCTGGTTGTGCTCCAGCCGCATCGTCGGATCCTCCGCGACCAGCCGGGCAAGGCCCTGGGACAGCTTGTCCTCGTCGGCCTTGCTGTGCGCCTGGATGGCGACCGGAAGCAGCGGGTCCGGCATCGACCAGGGCTCCATCAGCAGCGGCTCGTCCTTGGCGGACAGGGTGTCGCCGGTCTCGGCGCGGGTCAGCTTCGCCACGCACGCCAGATCACCGGCGATCGCCTGCGGCAGCGGGCGCTGCTGCTTGCCGAACGGGGCGGACAGCGCGCCGACCCGCTCGTCGACGTCGTGGTCCTCGTGCCCCCGGTCCGCGAGGCCGTGGCCCGAGACGTGCACCGTCTCGTCCGGGCGCAGGGTGCCGGAGAAGACCCGGACCAGCGAGATCCGGCCGACGTACGGGTCGGAGGAGGTCTTGACCACCTCCGCGGCCAGCGGACCGTCCGGATCGCACGCGAGCACCGGGCGCGGCCTGCCGTCCGGGGTGGTCACCGCCGGCGCCTCACGCTCCGCGGGCGTCGGGAAACCACCGGTGATCAGCTCCAGCAGCTCGACGGTCCCCAGCCCCTGCTTCGACCCCTCCGCGGCCGGGGCCGCGGCCAGCACGGGGTGGAAGGTACCGCGGGCCACCGCCGTCTCCAGGTCCCCGACCAGCGTCTTGATGTCGATGTCCTCACCACCGAGGTAGCGGTCCATCAGGGACTCGTCCTCGCTCTCGGCGATGATTGCCTCGATGAGCCGGCCGCGGGCCTCCTCGATCAGCGGCAGCTCCTCGGCGGTCGGCTCCCGCTCGGTGCGCTCCCCGGAGGAGTAGTCGAAGACCCGCTGGGAGAGCAGGCCGATCAGACCGTGCACGGGGGCGTGGCCGTCGGCACCCGGCGTCCCGTACAGCGGCAGGTACAGCGGGACCACGGCGTCCGGATCCTCGCCGCCGAAGGTGGCCCGGCACAGCTCGGTCATCTCGTCGAAGTCGGCCCGGGACGCCTCCAGGTGCGTGACGACCAGCGCCCGCGGCATCCCGACGGCCGCGCACTCGTCCCACACCATGCGGGTCGCGCCGGCCACGCCGTCGGCCGCCGAGACAACGAAAAGGGCCGCGTCCGCGGCGCGCAGACCGGCCCTGAGTTCCCCGACGAAATCGGCGTATCCGGGGGTGTCCAGGATATTGATCTTGATTCCGCCCCAGTCCACCGGGACCAGGGAGAGCTGTACGGAGCGTTGCTGGCGGTGTTCGATCTCGTCGTAGTCCGACAGGCAGCCGCCGTCCTCGACCCGCCCGGCCCGGTTGACCGCACCGGACGCCAGCGCGAGCGCCTCGACCAGGGTGGTTTTCCCCGATCCGCTGTGGCCGACCAGCACCACGTTCCGCAGGGCCGTGGGCCGGCCGGCCGTTACCGCCCTTCCGGCGGCTCCCGGGTGTGTACTCGTCTTCTCGCTCATGTGTCTCGCCTCCAGGTCGACACTTTGCGGTGATTCGAGCTTTCCACCGTGGTCATCAACCGTCCATAGATGGCACAGCGCCCCCGCGCTCCCAAGGGGTCGAAGGGGCCCGCACGCGCGCCCGGAGGCGCACGCCGCCCGGCCCGAGCCGCGGGATGCACCCTGCGCCGCGATGCCTTCGTGGTGGCCGCAGACCTCGTGGCTACGATGGGCCAGCCGGTGGCCCCTTGACCGCGCGGCCCGTATCGACCTCCGGGAAGGCCATGCTGAACAAGTACGCGCGTGCTTTCTTCACGCGTGTTCTCACGCCGTTCGCCGCCCTGCTCATCCGCCTCGGCGTCAGCCCGGACGCGGTCACCCTCATCGGCACCGGCGGCGTGGTGGCCGGCGCGCTGATCTTCTACCCGCGGGGCGAGTTCTTCTGGGGAACGGTCGTCATCACGCTGTTCGTCTTCTCCGACCTCGTCGACGGAAACATGGCACGGCAACTGGGCCGCTCCAGCCGCTGGGGCGCCTTCCTCGACTCCACCCTCGACCGGGTCGCCGACTCGGCGATCTTCGGCGGCCTCGCCCTCTGGTACGCCGGCCACGGCGACTCCCTCACGCTCTGCGCGATGGCGATCTTCTGCCTGGCCAGCGGGCAGGTCGTCTCGTACACCAAGGCCCGCGGCGAGGCCATCGGACTGCCGGTGGCCGTCAACGGCCTGGTCGAACGCGCCGAACGGCTGGTCATCACCCTCGTCGCCTGCGGCCTCTCGGGTCTGCACAAGTTCGGGGTACCCGGTGTCGAAGTACTGCTGCCGATCGCCCTGTGGGTCGTCGCCATCGGCAGCGCCGTCACCCTCGGCCAGCGCGTGGTGACGGTACGCCGCGAATCGGCCGAGGCCGACGCCATCGCACGAGGGGGGAACAGCGCATGAGCCCACGGATGCCGCGGATCGACACCGGCACACTCACCGACGCGCTCTACGGACTGGGCTGGAGCACCGTCAAACGGCTGCCAGAAACGGTCGCGGTACGCCTCGGCCGGAAGATCGCCGACACCGCCTGGAAGCGCCGCGGCAAGGGCGTGCGCCGCCTGGAGGCCAACCTCGCCCGGGTCGTCCCGGACGCCTCCCCGCAGCGCCTCGCCGAGCTCTCCCGCGCCGGGATGCGCTCGTACATGCGCTACTGGATGGAGTCCTTCCGCCTCCCCGCCTGGAGCGAGGACCGCAGAAAGAACGGCTTCGTCCCCGAGGACGTCCACCACCTCACCGACGGCCTCGAAAGCGACCGCGGCGTCATCCTCGCCCTGCCCCACATGGGCAACTACGACCTCGCGGGCGTCTGGGTCACCACGAAGCTCAACACCCCCTTCACCACCGTCGCCGAGCGCCTCAAGCCGGAATCCCTCTACGACCGCTTCGTCGCCTACCGCGAGGGCCTGGGCATGGAGGTCCTGCCGCACACCGGCGGCGCCGCCTTCGGCACCCTCGCCCGCCGCCTGCGGGCCGGCGGCCTGGTCTGCCTGGTCGCCGACCGCGACCTCTCCAGCTCCGGCATACCGGTCAAGTTCTTCGGCGAGGAGACCAAGATGCCCGCCGGACCGGCGATCCTCGCCCTCCAGACCGGCGCCATGCTGCTGCCCGTCACCCTCTGGTACGACGACACCCCCGTCATGCGCGGCCGGGTCCACCCCGAGATCGAGGTCCCCGAGACCGGCACCCGCGCCGAGAAAGCAGCCCAGATGACCCAGGCGCTCGCCGACGCCTTCGCCTCCGGCATCGCCGACCACCCCGAGGACTGGCACATGCTCCAGCGCCTGTGGCTCGCCGACCTGGAGCCCCGCGAGGCCGGAACGGAGACGGCGTGAAGATCGGCATCGTCTGCCCGTACGCCTGGGACGTCCCCGGCGGCGTGCAGTTCCACATCCGCGACCTGGCCGACCACCTCATCCGGCTCGGCCACGAGGTCTCCGTCCTGGCACCCGCCGACGACGACACCCCGCTCCCGCCGTACGTCGTCTCCGCCGGCCGTGCCGTACCCGTGCCCTACAACGGCTCGGTCGCCCGCCTCAACTTCGGCTTCCTCTCCGCGGCCCGGGTCCGCCGCTGGCTGCAGAACGGCGCCTTCGACGTCATCCACATCCACGAACCGGCCTCCCCGTCCCTGGGCCTGCTCGCCTGCTGGGCCGCCCAGGGCCCGATCGTGGCCACCTTCCACACCTCCAACCCGCGCTCCCGCGCGATGATCGCCGCCTACCCGATCCTCCAGCCCGCCCTGGAGAAGATCAGCGCCCGCGTCGCGGTCAGCGAATACGCCCGCCGCACCCTGGTCGAGCACCTCGGCGGCGACGCGGTCGTCATCCCCAACGGCGTCGACGTCGACTTCTTCGCCCGCGCCGAACCCAAGACCGCGTGGCAGGGCAAGACGATCGGCTTCATCGGCCGCATCGACGAACCCCGCAAGGGCCTGCCGGTCCTCATGAAGGCCCTGCCCAAGATCCTCGCCGAGGTCCCCGACGCCCGCCTCCTCGTCGCCGGCCGCGGCGACGAGGAAGAGGCCGTCGCCTCCCTCCCCGCCGAACTGCGCCCCCGGGTCGAATTCCTCGGCATGGTCAGCGACGAGGACAAGGCCCGCCTGCTCCGCAGCGTCGACCTCTACGTCGCCCCCAACACGGGCGGCGAATCCTTCGGCATCATCCTCGTGGAGGCCATGTCCGCCGGCGCACCCGTACTGGCCAGCGACCTCGACGCGTTCGCCCAGGTCCTCGACCAGGGCGAGGCCGGCGAACTCTTCACCAACGAGGACGCGGACGCGCTCGCCACCGCGGCGGTCCGACTCCTCGGCGACCCGGCCCGCCTCGCCGAACTCCGCACCCGCGGCACCCGCCACGTCCGCCGCTTCGACTGGTCCACGGTCGGCGCGGACATCCTCGCCGTCTACGAAACGGTGACGGCGGGGGCGGCTTCGGTCGCGACTGCGCCGTAGGCGCAATTTCCCACGTACTTGGCTGTCCCGCCGTGGTGGTTTCTCGCCGTTGCGCCTGCGGCGGGCTGGGTGGGTTGTTGGGTGCGGTGACGGGCCTCCGGGGCCGGTTGTGTGGACTGCTGACGCTTTACGTCCACACAACCGGCCCCTCCGGCCCGTCCCCTCCCGTTGGGGGAGAAGGAAACGGTGGTGGGGGTGCACGTGACGTCCACGTGCCCGCAGGCAACAGACAACGCACGCCCCCAACCAGCTAAGAAACTCCCACTCACGGGAGGGGGTGGACCGGAGGACGAAGTCTGGAGGGCCGGCACCGCACCCGACAAACAACGCCCGCCGCCAGGCGCAACGGCGAGACGCCCCGCGGCGGGAGAGACGGGTACGTGCGGGGCGCCGCAAAGCGCGCAACGGCGAACAAGCCCCGCGGCGGGAAAGCCGGGTACGTGCGGGGCGCCGCAAAGCGCGCAACGGCGAGAAACCACCACGGCGGGACAGCCAAGTACGTGGGAGGCGCCGCAAAGCGCGCAACGGCGAGACGACCCGCGGCGCCGCAGACAGGTACGTGGGCGGCGAGGTATAACGTGCCACCCCGTGAGCACGTTCATCTGGATCGCCGCCGCGATCATCCTCATCGGCATCTACCTCAGCTGGACGGCCGGCCGCCTCGACCGCCTGCACGCGCGCATCGACGCCGCCCGGGCGGCGCTCGATGCCCAGCTCCTGCGGCGTGCCTCCGTCGCGCAGGAGGTCGGGACGTCGGGCGTTCTCGATCCGGCCGCCTCGATCGTCCTCTACCAGGCCGCCCACGAGGCCCGGCAGGCCGAGGAGGACCACCGGGAGGTCGCCGAGAGCGAGCTGAGCCAGGCGCTGCGGGCCATCTTCGCCGAAGAGGCGCAGCTGGAGGCCGTACGCGAGGCTCCGGGCGGTGAGCAGACGATCGCCGAGCTCACCGCCGCGGTCCGCCGCGTCCCGATGGCCCGGCGCTTCCACAACGACGCCGTACGGGCCGCCCGCGCGGTCCGCCGCCACCGGGTGGTGCGATACTTCCGGCTCGCCGGTCACGCCCCGTTCCCGCTGGCCTTCGAGATGGACGACGAGCCGCCGGCCGTCCTCGACGACCGCTCGGCGGGCAACTGAGCGCAGGCGGCAGAGCCCCGGGAAGCGCGCAGGGCGGACCCGGGGCCGCCCGGGGGAGCGGGCACCGGGCCGCGGGCCGAGCGGGCCCAACGAGCCACCGGCCTTGAATTGGCCCTTTTCTTCGGCCGCTCACAAACGGTTGTGTGGTCCGCACGCACAACCACCCGCACTGAGTGAGGTCAAACCGTGTCCAGCACGCCCACCACGTCCCAGAACCCCGAGACCGGAACCGCGCGCGTTAAGCGCGGAATGGCGGAGCAGCTCAAGGGCGGCGTGATCATGGACGTCGTCACGCCGGAAGAGGCCAAGATCGCCGAGGACGCCGGCGCCGTCGCCGTCATGGCCCTGGAGCGGGTCCCCGCCGACATCCGCAAGGACGGCGGCGTGGCCCGGATGTCCGACCCCGACATGATCGACGGCATCATCAACGCCGTCTCGATCCCGGTCATGGCCAAGTCCCGCATCGGCCACTTCGTCGAGGCCCAGGTCCTGCAGTCGCTCGGCGTCGACTACATCGACGAGTCCGAGGTCCTCACCCCGGCCGACGAGGTCAACCACTCCGACAAGTGGGCCTTCACCACCCCCTTCGTGTGCGGTGCCACCAACCTGGGCGAGGCCCTGCGCCGGATCGCCGAGGGCGCCGCGATGATCCGCTCCAAGGGCGAGGCCGGCACCGGCAACGTCGTCGAGGCGGTCCGTCACCTGCGCCAGATCAAGGGCGAGATCGCCAAGCTGCGCGGCTGTGACAACAACGAGCTGTACGCCGCCGCCAAGGAGCTGCGCGCCCCGTTCGAGCTGGTCAAGGAGGTCGCCGAGCTCGGCAAGCTGCCGGTCGTGCTGTTCTCCGCCGGTGGTGTCGCCACCCCCGCCGACGCCGCGCTGATGCGCCAGCTCGGCGCCGAGGGCGTCTTCGTCGGCTCCGGCATCTTCAAGTCCGGCGACCCCGCCAAGCGCGCCGCCGCGATCGTGAAGGCCACCACCTTCTACGACGACCCGAAGGTCATCGCGGACGTCTCCCGCAACCTGGGCGAGGCCATGGTCGGCATCAACTGCGACACCCTCCCCGAGGCCGAGCGCTACGCCAACCGCGGCTGGTAAGGACGTACGACAGCAGATGAGCACCCCCACCATCGGTGTGCTGGCCCTCCAGGGCGACGTCCGCGAGCACCTCACCGCGCTCGCCGAGGCGGACGCCCTGGCCCGGCCGGTACGCCGTCCCGAGGAACTGGACGAGGTCGACGGCCTGGTCATCCCGGGCGGCGAGTCCACCACGATGTCCAAGCTGGCGGTCGTCTTCGGCATGCTGGAGCCGCTGCGCGCGTTCGTCCGCGCGGGCAAGCCGGTCTACGGCACCTGCGCCGGCATGATCATGGTCGCGGACAAGCTGCTGGACGCCCGCGAGGACCAGGAGACGTTCGGCGGCGTCGACATGATCGTGCGCCGTAACGCGTTCGGGCGGCAGAACGAGTCGTTCGAGGCGGCCATCGACGTGGCCGGCATCCCCGGCGGGCCGGTCGAGGGCGTCTTCATCCGGGCGCCCTGGGTCGAGTCGGTCGGCGGGGACGTCGAGGTCCTGGCCACGTACGACGGGCACACCGTGGCCGTGCGGCAGGGTAACGTCCTTGCCACGTCCTTCCACCCGGAACTCACCGGGGACCACCGCGTCCACGCCCTGTTCGTGGAGATGGTGCGGGCCGCGGCCGGCTGAGGCTGCGGTGATCAGGTGAGTGACACCGTGTGACGCGACCCCGGTAGGATCGACGGCGTTCGTTTCAGAATTGGTTACGCGAAGGAGACAGGCGGATGTCCGGCCACTCTAAATGGGCTACGACGAAGCACAAGAAGGCCGTGATCGATGCCAAGCGCGGCAAGCTCTTCGCGAAGCTGATCAAGAACATCGAGGTCGCGGCCCGTACCGGCGGCGCCGACCCGGACGGTAACCCGACCCTCTTCGACGCCATCCAGAAGGCCAAGAAGAGCTCGGTGCCCAACAAGAACATCGACTCCGCGGTCAAGCGCGGCGCGGGCCTGGAGGCCGGCGGCGCCGACTACGAGACGATCATGTACGAGGGTTACGGCCCCAACGGTGTCGCGGTGCTCATCGAGTGCCTCACCGACAACCGCAACCGTGCCGCCTCGGACGTCCGCGTCGCCATGACCCGCAACGGCGGCTCGATGGCCGACCCGGGCTCCGTCTCGTACCTCTTCAACCGCAAGGGCGTGGTGATCGTCCCCAAGGGCGAGCTCTCCGAGGACGACGTCCTGACCGCGGTGCTCGACGCGGGTGCCGAGGAAGTCAACGACCTCGGTGAGTCCTTCGAGGTGCTCAGCGAGGCCACCGACCTGGTCGCGGTCCGCACCGCTCTGCAGGAAGCCGGGATCGACTACGACTCGGCGGACGCCAACTTCGTCCCGACCATGCAGGTCGAGCTGGAGGAAGAGGGCGCGCGCAAGATCTTCAAGCTGATCGACGCGCTGGAGGACAGCGACGACGTGCAGAACGTCTTCGCCAACTTCGACGTCTCGGACGACGTCATGGCCAAGGTCGACGCCTAGGCCGGACCGGACCGGACCTCGCACGGGCACCACAGCCGCGCACCGACGGGCCGACGGGGAGCACACCCCGTCGGCCCGTCGCGTTGCCGGGCAGCGGGCGGCGGGCGGTTTGCCGACGGGCGGTGGGAGGCGGGCGGCTGGCGGTTTGCCGACGGGCGGTGGGCGGTGGCGTGGTTGGTCCCTGCGTTGTCGGTTCGGCAGCCGGTCCGATCGCCGGGCCGCTCGCCGGGCCGGTGCGCCTTCGGCCGGTTGCGCCGTCGGCCTGTCGGCCTGTCGGCCTGTCGGCCTGTCGGCCGGTTGGCCCGTTGCTCCGTTGGCCCGCCGGTCCGTTGCGCCGTCGGCCCGTTGCGCCGTCGGCCCGTCGGCCCGTTGGTCCGTCGCGCCATGGCGTGGTGGGTGCGGGGCGTTGTCAGTGCCACCCGATACTGTGCTGAGCAGGGGATCTCCGCGCCCCCCCATGGGGGAGGTGCGGGACGAAACGGTCCGTCAGATCGGCAGATCGCCGGGCCGGCAAGTCGCCGGCCCGGCAGAGCGCCGGGTCGGCAGCGCGCGCGGCGGCGCGGTGTCGCGCGTGAAGAGGGGAGGGGCGTCGTGAAGGTGCTCGGGGTGGACCCGGGGCTGACCCGGTGCGGGGTCGGCGTGGTGGAAGGCGTGGCCGGGCGCCCGTTGACGATGGTGGGGGTCGGTGTGGTCCGTACCCCGGCCGACGCGGACGTCGCCCACCGTCTCGTCCTCATCGAGCGCGGCCTGGAGGAGTGGCTGGACCGCTACCGCCCCGAATACGTCGCGGTGGAGCGGGTGTTCAGCCAGCACAACGTCCGTACGGTCATGGGCACCGCCCAGGCCAGCGCGGTCGCCATGCTCTGCGCCGCGCGCCGCGGACTGCCGGTCGCGCTGCACACCCCCAGCGAGGTCAAGGCCGCCGTCACCGGCTCGGGACGGGCCGACAAGGCCCAGGTCGGTGCGATGGTGACCCGGCTGCTGCGGCTCTCCGCCCCACCCAAACCGGCCGACGCCGCCGACGCCCTCGCCCTCGCCATCTGCCACATATGGCGCGCCCCCGCGGTCAACCGCCTCCAGGCGGCGCAGGCCGCCGCCCGCCGCACCCCCGCTCCCGTACGCACGCCGAAGGGCACCCGATGATCGCCTTTGTCTCCGGCCCGGTCGCGGCCCTCGCCCCCGATGCCGCCGTCGTCGAGGTCGGCGGGATCGGCATGGCCGTCCAGTGCACGCCGAACACCCTCTCCGGCCTGCGCGTCGGTGAGCCGGCCCGGCTCGCCACCTCCCTCGTAGTCCGCGAGGACTCGCTCACCCTCTACGGCTTCGCCGACGACGACGAGCGGCAGACCTTCGAACTGCTGCAGACCGCCAGCGGCGTCGGTCCCCGGCTGGCTCAGGCCATGCTCGCGGTGCACTCCCCGGACGCGCTGCGGCTGGCGGTCGCCACCGGTGACGAGAAGGCGCTCACCGCCGTGCCCGGTATCGGCAAGAAGGGCGCGCAGAAGCTGCTGCTGGAGCTGAAGGACCGGCTCGGCGAGCCGGTGGGCAGCCGTCGTCCGGCGGCGGCCGCCGCGGGCCCGGCCGGCTGGCGCGACCAGCTGCAGGCCGCCCTGATCGGCCTCGGCTACGCCAGCAGGGAGGCGGACGAGGCGGTCGCCGCGGTCGCCCCGCAGGCCGAGGCCGCGGTCGCCGAGGGCGGCGCCCCGCAGGTGCCGCAGCTGCTCAAGGCCGCCCTGCAGACCCTCAACCGCGCCCGATGACCGCCGCCGCGGGCCCCGCCGCGCGCCGTGAGCGCCGTCCGGGCCCGCGACCGTACGACCCGACCGGCGGCCCGGCCGCCCCGACCCCGCGAGGCATTCCGCAGTGAACTGGGACGACACCGCACCGTCCACCGACGACGCCGCCCCGGCCGGTCCCGACCGGCTGGTGGGCGCCGACGCGGACGGCGAGGACACCGCCGTCGAGGCCGCGCTGCGGCCCAAGGACCTCCAGGAGTTCGTCGGCCAGGAGCGGGTGCGCGAACAGCTCGACCTGGTCCTGCGCGCCGCCCGCGCCCGCGGCGCCACGGCCGACCACGTCCTGCTCTCCGGCGCGCCCGGTCTCGGCAAGACGACCCTCTCGATGATCATCGCCGCCGAGATGGGCGCCCCGATCCGGATCACCTCCGGCCCCGCCATCCAGCACGCCGGCGACCTCGCCGCGATCCTCTCCTCCCTCCAGGAGGGCGAGGTGCTCTTCCTCGACGAGATCCACCGGATGTCCCGGCCCGCCGAGGAGATGCTCTACATGGCGATGGAGGACTTCCGCGTCGACGTCATCGTCGGCAAGGGGCCGGGTGCCACCGCCATCCCGCTCGAACTTCCGCCGTTCACCCTGGTCGGCGCGACGACCCGGGCCGGTCTGCTGCCGCCCCCGCTGCGCGACCGCTTCGGCTTCACCGCCCACATGGAGTTCTACGCGCCCGAGGAGCTCCAGCGGGTCATCCACCGCTCGGCCGGCCTGCTCGACGTCGAGATAGAGCCGGACGGCGCCGCCGAGATCGCCGGCCGTTCCCGCGGCACGCCCCGGATCGCCAACCGCCTGCTGCGCCGGGTCCGCGACTACGCCCAGGTCAAGGCCGACGGCGTGATCACCCGCGAGATCGCCTCGCAGGCCCTGGGGGTCTACGAGGTCGACGCGCGCGGCCTGGACCGCCTCGACCGCGCGGTGCTCACCGCCCTGCTCAAGCTGTTCGCCGGTGGCCCGGTGGGCCTGTCCACCCTGGCGGTGGCGGTGGGGGAGGAGCGCGAGACCGTCGAGGAGGTCGCCGAGCCGTTCCTCGTACGGGAGGGCCTGCTCGCCCGGACCCCGCGCGGCCGGATCGCCACCCCGGCGGCCTGGGCGCATCTGGACATGGTCCCGCCGCAGCACCAAGCGGGCGGAAACGGTCAGCAGGGCCTGTTCGGGGCGTGACGGCGCGGGGACTCGCCCGGGCAGGAACTGCGGTGCGATGCTGGGCGTTGTTCCACTGGTGGGGACTCGCTTAGACTCCGCCGATGCCGTCCGTAGGGGCCGGCATACCACCCCCGCTATATGAGGCCGCGGATGCGCGGTCGTGCGAAGGATCTCCGTCCCGTGCCCAACATCGTCTCTCTCCTCCCCTTCATCGTCCTCATCGGGGCCATGTTCCTGATGACGCGGTCCGCCAAGAAGAAGCAGCAGGCGGCCGCGGAGATGCGCAATCAGATGCAGCCGGGCGCCGGCGTGCGCACGATCGGTGGCATGTACGCCACCGTCAAGGAGGTCCACGAGGACACCGTCCTCCTGGAGGTCGCCCCCGGCGTGCACGCCATCTACGCCAAGAACGCCATCGGCGCAGTGCTCGCGGACGAGGAGTACAACCGCATCCTGGACGGTGCCGACCCGATCCACGCCGAGGAGACCGTCGTCCCGGACGACGCCTCGTCGCTGACCGGCGACACCGCCGGCGAAGCCACCGAAACGGGTGACAAGGCCGACAAGATCGACCTCGGCAAGGCCGCGACGCCGGCCGACGCCGAGCCCGCCGCCGAGAAGCCCGCGGCCGACGAGACCGCGGCCGGCAAGGAAACCAAAGACGCCGGGGACGGCGCCAAGGCCGACGCGGACGCCGCCGAGAAGGACAAGAAGGCCGGCGGCAACGACGCGAAGTAGTCCCTCCCACGGAACCGCGGAGCACGCGTCGAGGCGTGCACCGCGGTTCCGGGACGGTCTAGGCTCCGGCGGGGGGCAGGTCCCCACAACACTTCGTGGCCGCTCGGCCGATACCCCAGGCCGAGGGGTTGGACAGGGAGAATCGAGAAGGTGGCAGCACCGAAAAAGGGCCGCAGGGCGCCCGCGGGCCAGGGGCATCCGGGCCGCACGCTGATCCTGGTCCTGCTCGCGATGGCGGGGCTGATCGGAGGCATGTTCTACTCCGGCACGCTGACGCCCCGGCTGGGCATCGACCTGGCCGGCGGCACCAGCTTCACGCTCCAGGCCGAGAACATGCCGGGCAAGCCCAACGCGATCAACGAGACCAACATGAAGACCGCCGCCGACATCATGGACCGGCGGGTCAACGGTCTGGGCGTCTCCGAGACCGAGGTCCAGACGCAGGGCACCAACCACATCATCGTGAACATCCCCCGGGGGACGAACGCGAAGCAGGCCCGCCAGCAGGTCGGCACCACCGCTCAGCTCGGCTTCCGGCCGGTGCTGACCACCACCGTGGGTACGAAGACCCCCGAGCCCAAGCCCAGCCCCTCGCAGAGCGGCAAGAACGCCAAGGGCAAGGGCGGCGAGCAGGCCGGCAGCCAGCAGCACGCCTCGTCCTCGGCGACCCCCGGGGCGAAGCCCACGACGCAGGGCCGCGCCGTCACGGACTCCCTGAAGAAGGCGCCGTCCGCCAAGCCCACCCCCTCGGGCTCGGCCAAGCCGTCCACGCCTCCGGCCCCCGGTGGTGACCAGATCCCGCCGGCCCTCCAGAAGCGGCTGAACGCCCTGGACTGCTCGACCAAGCAGGGCCGCGCCGCCGCCGGTGAGCAGGCCGCCGCGACCAAGCCCTCCGACCCCGTCGTGGCCTGCAACACCGAGGGCACGCAGAAGTACGTGCTCGGCCCGGTGGGCGTCGAGGGCACGGACGTCAAGGGCGCCAAGGCCGTCTTCGACAGCCAGCAGGGCCAGGGCTGGATCGTCCAGATGGACTTCACCTCCGACGGTGGCAAGAAGTTCGCGGACATCACCGGAAAGCTCGCCACGAAGGCGCCGCCGCAGAACCAGTTCGCGATCGTCCTGGACGGCGCGGTGGTCTCCGACCCGCGGGTCAGCGAGCGGCTCAACGGCGGCAACGCGACCATCTCCGGTGGCTTCACCCAGCAGTCCGCGCAGGACCTGGGCAACATGCTCTCCTACGGTGCGCTGCCGCTGTCCTTCAAGATCGTCGACGAGACCACGGTCACCGCGGCGCTCGGCGGTGAGCAGCTGCACGCCGGTCTGATCGCCGGCGCGATCGGGCTGGGGCTGGTCGTCATCTACCTCGTCGCCTACTACCGGGGCCTGGCGCTGGTCGCGCTGGCGAGCCTGTGCGTCTCGGCGATCCTGACGTACGCGCTCATGACGCTGCTCGGACCGGCCATCCAGTTCGCCCTGAACCTCCCGGCGGTCTGCGGCGCCATCGTCGCCATCGGCATCACCGCCGACTCGTTCATCGTCTACTTCGAACGCATCCGGGACGAGATCCGCGAGGGCCGCACCCTGCGTCCGGCCGTCGAGCGCGGCTGGCCGCGGGCCCGCCGGACGATCCTGGTCTCCGACTTCGTGTCGTTCCTGGCCGCCGCGGTGCTGTTCATCGTCACCGTCGGCAAGGTCCAGGGCTTCGCGTTCACGCTCGGCCTGACCACCCTGCTCGACGTCGTCGTGGTCTTCTGCTTCACCAAGCCGCTGATGACGCTGCTGGCCCGCCGGAAGTTCTTCGCCGACGGACACTCCTGGTCCGGCCTCGACCCCAAGCGCCTGGGCGCCAAGCCGCCGCTGCGCCGTCGTCGCACCGCCCCCACCCAGACGAAGGAGGCGTGAGATGTCCAAGCTCGGAAGCATCGGCGCCCGGCTCTACCGCGGTGAGGTCGGCTACGACTTCATCGGCAAGCGGAAGATCTGGTACGGCATCTCGATCCTCATCACCATCACGGCCATCGTCGGCCTGGCGGTGCGCGGTCTGAACATGGGCATCGAGTTCTCCGGCGGCGCGGTCTTCTCGACCCCGAAGACCTCGGTGTCGACCGCGGAGGCGCAGGCCCAGGCCCAGTCCGCGTCCGGCGGTCACCAGGCCGTGGTGCAGAAGCTCGGCGACGGCGCGCTGCGGATCCAGATCGGCGGTCTGGACACCCAGCAGGCGGTGCCGGTCCAGGAGCAGCTCGCCAAGGAACTGAAGATCCCGGTCAAGGACGTCAACACCCAGCTGGTCGGCCCGAGTTGGGGCGAGGAGATCGCCAACAAGGCCTGGCTGGGCCTGGGCATCTTCATGGTCCTGGTGGTGCTCTACCTGGCCATCGCCTTCGAGTGGCGGATGGCGCTGGCCGCGCTGATCGCGCTGATCCACGACCTCACGATCACGGTCGGCGTCTACGCCCTGGTCGGCTTCGAGGTCACCCCGGGCACGGTCATCGGTCTGCTGACGATCCTCGGCTACTCGCTGTACGACACGGTCGTCGTCTTCGACAGCCTCAAGGAAGCCTCCAAGGACATCACCAAGCAGACCCGCTTCACGTACAGCGAGATCGCCAACCGCTCGATCAACGGCACGCTGGTGCGGTCCATCAACACCACCGTCGTGGCGCTGCTCCCGGTCGCCGGTCTGCTGTTCGTCGGCGGCGGTCTGCTGGGCGCGGGCATGCTCAACGACATCTCGCTGGCCCTGTTCGTCGGTCTCGCCGCCGGTGCGTACTCCTCGATCTTCATCGCGACCCCGCTGGTCACCGACCTGAAGAACCGCGAGCCGGAGATGAAGGCGCTGGCCAAGCGGGTCAAGGCCAAGCGCGCCGCGGCCGCCGCCAAGGCCGCGAGCCAGGAGGACGCCCAGGAGGCGCCCGAGGGCGCGGCGGACGGTGAGGACGGCCCCGCGGTCGTCGGCCCCCGCCATCAGCCCGCCGCCCGCAACCGCGGACGCGGCCGCCCGTCGGGCAAGCGCCGATGAGCGCCCCCGCAGCCCTGCGGGAGCTGCTGCTGAGCAGGATCGCGGATGTGCCGGACTATCCCAAGCCGGGCGTGATGTTCAAGGACATCACCCCGCTGCTCGCCGATCCGGCGGCCTTCGGCGCGCTCACCGACGCCCTCGCCGGGCTGTGCGAGCGGCACGGCGCCGACAAGGTCGTGGGCCTGGAGGCGCGCGGGTTCATACTCGCCGCCCCGGTCGCGGTCCGGGCCGGCCTCGGCTTCGTACCCGTCCGCAAGGCCGGCAAGCTGCCCGGCACGACGCTCGGGCAGTCCTACGAGCTGGAGTACGGCACCGCCGAGATCGAGATGCACGCCGATGCGCTGAAGCCGGGGGAGCGGGTGCTGGTGATCGACGACGTGCTGGCCACCGGCGGCACCGCCGACGCCTCGCTCCAGCTGATCCGCCGGGCCGGCGCCGAGGTCGCGGGCGTCGCGGTGCTGATGGAGCTCGGTTTCCTCGCCGGGCGGCAGCGCCTGGAGCCGGGCCTGAAGGGCGCTCCGCTGGAGGCGCTGATCACGGTCTGACCAGGCCACCGCATACGCTGGACAAGCAGGGGCATCCGGAACAATCCGGGTGCCCCTGCTGCTGTGTCATGTACGTACCCATGGCCGCGCGGCGGCGGCCGCCCCGGGATCGATACCATGGCACCCCGGCCTGTTCGAGGGCCTGGGGTCCGGAACCGCTTGAGGAGTGCTCTTGCCAGACGAGGCCCAGCCGCTCTCCCCCGGACTGCGTCCGGCGGGATCCCATGCCGCGCGCCCGGACGAGCCGAAGCCCGCGACCGGGGCTTCCCCGGACGCGCCCCGGCCCGAGCGGCACGGCGCGACCCCCGAGGGCACCGGACGGTCCGGGACCGCGGCCCCCGCCGACCGGCCCCGCCCCGCGCCCAAGCCGGGACCCGCCGCCGCCTCGCCCCGCCCCGCGGCCGCCCCGGCCCGCGCCCCCAAGCCCCCGGCCAAGGCCGACCAGCCCGCCGCGGCGAAGCCGCTGCCGGCCGCACCGGCCGGCCGCTCCGGCTCCCCGAACCGCGTACGGGCCCGCCTCGCCCGCCTCGGCGTGCAGCGCTCCAGTCCGTACAACCCGGTGCTCGAACCGCTGCTGCGGGCCGTCCGCGGCAACGACCCCAAGATCGAGACGGGCACGCTGCGCCAGATCGAGCGCGCCTATCAGGTCGCCGAGCGCTGGCACCGCGGCCAGAAGCGCAAGAGCGGCGACCCGTACATCACCCACCCGCTCGCCGTCACCACGATCCTCGCCGAGCTCGGCATGGACCCGGCGACGCTGATGGCCGGCCTGCTGCACGACACCGTCGAGGACACCGAGTACGGCCTGGAGCAGCTGCGGGGCGACTTCGGCGACCAGGTCGCGCTGCTGGTCGACGGCGTCACCAAGCTCGACCGGGTCAAGTTCGGCGAGGCCGCGCAGGCCGAGACGGTCCGCAAGATGGTCGTCGCCATGGCCAAGGACCCGCGCGTCCTGGTCATCAAGCTCGCCGACCGGCTGCACAACATGCGCACCATGCGCTACCTCAAGCGGGAGAAGCAGGAGAAGAAGGCCCGCGAGACGCTGGAGATCTACGCTCCGCTCGCCCACCGCCTGGGCATGAACACCATCAAGTGGGAGCTGGAGGACCTCGCCTTCGCGATCCTCTACCCCAAGATGTACGACGAGATCGTGCGGCTGGTCGCCGAGCGGGCGCCCAAGCGGGACGAGTACCTCGCGATAGTGACCGACGAGGTCCAGGCCGATCTGCGCGCCGCCCGCATCAAGGCCACCGTCACCGGCCGCCCCAAGCACTACTACAGCGTCTACCAGAAGATGATCGTGCGCGGCCGCGACTTCGCCGAGATCTACGACCTGGTGGGCATCCGCGTCCTCGTCGACACCGTCCGCGACTGCTACGCCGCCCTCGGCACCATCCACGCGCGGTGGAACCCGGTCCCCGGCCGGTTCAAGGACTACATCGCGATGCCGAAGTTCAACATGTACCAGTCGCTGCACACGACCGTGATCGGCCCCAGCGGCAAGCCCGTCGAGCTCCAGATCCGCACGTTCGACATGCACCGCCGCGCCGAGTACGGCATCGCCGCCCACTGGAAGTACAAGCAGGAGGCGGTGGCCGGCGCGTCCAAGGTCCGCACGGACGTGCCGAAGAACGCCGGCAAGGGCCAGGAAACCGTCAACGACATGGCCTGGCTGCGGCAGCTGCTCGACTGGCAGAAGGAGACCGAGGACCCCGGCGAGTTCCTGGAGTCGCTGCGCTTCGACCTGTCCCGCAACGAGGTCTTCGTCTTCACGCCCAAGGGCGACGTGATAGCGCTGCCGGCCGGTGCCACGCCCGTCGACTTCGCCTACGCGGTGCACACCGAGGTCGGCCACCGCACGATAGGCGCCCGGGTCAACGGCCGGCTGGTCCCGCTCGAATCGACCCTGGACAACGGCGACCTGGTGGAGGTCTTCACCTCCAAGGCAACGGGCGCCGGGCCCTCCCGTGACTGGCTCGGCTTCGTCAAGTCCCCGCGTGCCCGCAACAAGATCCGCGGCTGGTTCTCCAAGGAGCGCCGCGACGAGGCCATCGAGCAGGGCAAGGACGCCATCGCGCGCGCCATGCGCAAGCAGAACCTGCCGATCCAGCGGATCCTGACCGGCGACTCCCTGGTGACGCTCGCGCACGAGATGCGCTACCCGGACATCTCCTCGCTCTACGCCGCGATCGGCGAGGGCCACGTCGCCGCGGCGGGCGTCGTCCAGAAGCTGGTGCAGGCGCTCGGCGGGCAGGACGAGGCCACCGAGGACATCGCCGAGTCCACCCCGATCCGGCCGCGCTCCAAGCGCCGCTCCAGCGCCGACCCGGGCGTGGTCGTCAAGGGCGTCGACGACGTGTGGGTGAAGCTGGCCCGCTGCTGCACGCCGGTCCCGGGCGACCCCATCATCGGCTTCGTCACCCGCGGCAGCGGCGTCTCGGTGCACCGCGCCGACTGCCTCAACGTCGACTCGCTGTCCCGGCAGCCGGAACGGATCCTGGACGTCGAGTGGGCGCCCACCCAGTCCTCGGTCTTCCTGGTCGCCATCCAGGTCGAGGCGCTGGACCGCTCCCGGCTGCTGTCGGACGTCACCCGGGTCCTGTCCGACCAGCACGTCAACATCCTCTCGGCGGCCGTCCAGACCTCCCGCGACCGCGTCGCCACCTCCCGCTTCACCTTCGAGATGGGCGACCCCAAGCACCTCGGCCACGTCCTGAAGGCCGTACGGGGTGTGGAGGGCGTGTACGACGTCTACCGCGTGACCTCGGCGCGCAGGCCGTAACGCCACGGACACGAGGAGGGCCCCGGTACCTGGGTACCGGGGCCCTCCTCGTACGCGGGACCTCGCTCAGCCGCCGAACTCCTCCAGGCCCTTGAGCGCCTGGTCCAGCAGCGCCTTGCGGCCCTCCAGCTCGCGGCCGAGCTTGTCGGCCTTGGCGTCGTTGCCGGCCGCCCGGGCCGCGTCGATCTGCTTCTGCAGCTTGTCGACGGCGTCCTGGAGCTGGCCGGTCAGCCCCGCGGCGCGGGCCCGCGCCTCAGGGTTCGTCCGCCGCCACTCGGCCTCCTCGGCCTCCTGGATGGCGCGCTCGACGGCGTGCATCCGGCCCTCGATCTTGGGGCGGGCGTCCCGCGGGACGTGGCCGATGGCCTCCCACCGCTCGTTGATCGACCGGAACGCGGCCCGCGCGGCCTTCAGGTCCGAGACCGGGAGCAGCTTCTCGGCCTCGACGGCCAGCTCCTCCTTGCGGGTCAGGTTCTCCCGCTGCTCGGCGTCGCGCTCCGCGAAGACCTCACCGCGGGCCTGGAAGAAGACGTCCTGGGCGCCGCGGAAGCGGTTCCACAGGTCGTCCTCGTGCTCGCGCTGGGCCCGGCCGGCGGCCTTCCAGTCCTGCATCAGCTCGCGGTAACGGGCGGCCGTCGCCCCCCAGTCCGTCGAGTTGGACAGCGACTCGGCCTCGGCGACCAGCTTCTCCTTGGCCTTGCGGGACTCCTCGCGCTGCGCGTCCAGCGACGCGAAGTGCGCCTTGCGCCGCTTGGAGAACGCCGAGCGGGCGTGCGAGAAGCGGTGCCACAGCTCGTCGTCCGCCTTGCGGTCCAGCCGCGGCAGGCCCTTCCAGATGTCGACCAGCGCCCGCAGCCGCTCGCCGGCCGCCCGCCACTGCTCGCTGGCCGCCAGCTCCTCGGCCTCGGCTACCAGCTTCTCCTTGGCCTGCCGGGCCTCGTCGCTCTGCCGCGCCTTCTGGGCCTTGCGCTCCTCACGGCGGGACTCGACGACCTCCACCAGCTTGTCCAGCCGCTTCCGGAGCGCGTCCAGATCGCCCACCGCGTGGTGCTCGTCGACCTGCTGGCGCAGATGGTCGATCGCGGTCGTCGCGTCCTTGGCCGACAGGTCGGTGGTCCGGACCCGGCGTTCGAGGAGGTCGATCTCGACGACCAGGCCGTCATACTTGCGCTCGAAGTAGGCAAGGGCCTCCTCGGGGCTGCCCGCCTGCCACGATCCGACGACCTGCTCGCCGTCGGCGGTACGCACGTACACGGTCCCCGTCTCATCGACGCGGCCCCACGGGTCGCTGCTCACAGCGCCTCCTCCACATGATGCCGACGCGGGCGTGCGGCCCCCCGGCATCGTCCACAGTTTCTGTCCGGCAGGGCCGCGCCCTGGCCGTCCGACGGGTGGTTTTGCGGGTGAGGGTGGAAGCCGTCGGACCAGGCACCCTACCCACACGCCAATCTAGGCGACCGGCGGTCGGCTGTCCGCATCCAGCACGACCGAAATTCCGCCCGGCGGCCGGTCAGGACTTCGTGACGGTCGCCCGGTCGATGGCGACGGTGGCGTGCGGGGCGGTGTTGCCGGTCTGCGGGTCGGGGGCCGTCGCCCCGGCGGCGGCGATCTTGCGCAGGACGTCCATACCGCCGGTGATGGTGCCGAACGGGGTGTAGTTGGCGGGCAGCTTGCTGTCCTGGAAGACGAGGAAGAACTGGCTGCCGCCGGAGTTGCGGGTCTTGGGGTTCTTGCCGTCGTAGCTGTTGGCCATCGCGACCGTGCCCGCCGGATAGACGCCGCCCTTGAGCCGCGGATCCTTGAGGTTCTCGTCCGGGATCGTGTAGCCGGGGGAGCCGCTGCCGGTGGCCGTCGGGTCGCCGCACTGCAGGACGTGGATGCCCTGGTCCACGAGGCGGTGGCACCTGCTGTGGTCGAAGAACCCCTGCTGGGCCAGGAACGCGAAGGAGTTGACGGTGTGCGGTGCCTTGCCGGCGTCCAGCTTCAGGCCGATCGTGCCGCAGGTCGTCGCCAGCTTCACGGCGTAGGAGGCCGAGGTGTCGATCGACATCTTCGGTTCCTTCTTCCAGGTCCGCTGCGACGGCGCGCCCTTCGCGGGCGTGCGGCAGGGGTCGTCCGGCCGGTGGCTGCCTGCGGCCTGGTCGGACGTCCGGTCGTCGCCGCCGATCAGCGCGGTGGAGGCGTAGACGGCCCCGCCGGCCGCCAGGGCGACGGCCACCGCGCCGGCGATGACGGCATTGCGGCGCCTGGCCTTGCGCTGGGCGACGGTCCGCCGCTGCTGCTGGCGCGCGTACTTCTCCCGGGCGAGCTGCCGCCGCCGCTGATCCTTGCTGACCACCGACTCGTCTCCTTGTCCGATCACCGATCGCTGAGGTGCGCCGTCGCCGTACCGTATACGGGTTCGCCCTGCCGGGAGTCCCGCCGGTAGGCTCTGGAGCTGCCGAGATGTCCGGGAGCGGCCCCGCGGCCGCCCGCCACACCGATCCTTAAGGACGAACGTGCTGATTGCCGGGTTCCCCGCCGGGGCCTGGGGCACCAACTGCTACTTGGTCGCCCCCGCCGCAGGCGAGGAGTGCGTCATCATCGACCCGGGCCACCAGGCCGCCCAGGGAGTCGAGGACGCGGTCAGGAAGCATCGGCTCAAGCCCGTCGCGGTCGTCCTCACCCACGGCCACATCGACCACGTCGCGTCGGTCGTCCCCGTGTGCGGCGCGCACGACGTCCCGGCCTGGATCCACCCCGAGGACCGCTACATGATGACCGACCCGGAGAAGGCCCTGGGCCTCTCCGTCGGCCAGCAGCTCATGGGCGACCTCACCGTGGGGGAGCCCGACGACGTCAAGGAGCTGAGCGACGGTGCCGTCCTTGAACTCGCCGGAATAGAGTTCTCGGTCGCGCACGCACCGGGCCATACCAAGGGGTCGGTGACGTTCAGGATGCCCGAGCAGGCCGACATTCCCTCGGTCTTCTTCTCGGGCGACCTGCTGTTCGCCGGCTCCATCGGACGCACCGATCTGCCGGGCGGCGACCACGCCGAGATCCTCGAGTCGCTGGCCCGTGTGTGCCTGCCGCTGGAGGACTCCACCGTCGTCCTGTCCGGCCACGGCCCCCAGACCACCATCGGCCGCGAGCGCGCCACCAACCCCTTCTTGCGGGAAGTGGCCGCCGGCCTCGGAGACGGCTTCAGCGCCGCTCCACGACGAGGAATGTGACGAGAGCTTCCGTGAGCACCTTTCAGGCCCCCAAGGGCACCTACGACCTGCTGCCGCCGGATTCCGCCACCTATCTGGCGGTCCGCGAGGCCATCTCCGGCCCGCTGAAGAACTCCGGCTACGGCTACATCGAGACGCCCGGTTTCGAGAACGTCGAGCTGTTCGCGCGCGGCGTCGGTGAGTCCACCGACATCGTGACCAAGGAGATGTACGCCTTCGAGACCAAGGGCGGCGACCAGCTCGCGCTGCGCCCCGAGGGCACCGCGTCCGTGCTGCGCGCCGCACTGGAGGCCAACCTCCACAAGGCCGGCAACCTCCCGGTCAAGCTGTGGTACTCCGGCTCGTACTACCGCTACGAGCGTCCGCAGAAGGGCCGTTACCGCCACTTCTCCCAGGTCGGTGCCGAGGCGATCGGTGCCGAGGACCCGGCGCTGGACGCCGAGCTGATCATCCTGGCCGACCAGGCGTACCGCTCGCTGGGCCTGCGCGACTTCCGCATCCTGCTCAACTCGCTGGGCGACAAGGAGTGCCGCCCCGTCTACCGCGCCGCGCTGCAGGACTTCCTGCGCGGCCTGGACCTGGACGAGGACACCCGGCGCCGGGTCGACATCAACCCGCTGCGGGTCCTGGACGACAAGCGGGACGCGGTCCAGAAGCAGCTGGCCGGGGCGCCGATGCTGCGCGACTACCTCTGCGAGGCCTGCAAGGCGTACCACGAGCAGGTGCGCGAGCTGCTGACCGCGGCGGGCGTGGCCTTCGAGGACGACGAGAAGCTGGTGCGCGGCCTGGACTACTACACCCGCACCACCTTCGAGTTCGTCCACGACGGCCTCGGCTCGCAGTCCGCGGTGGGCGGCGGCGGCCGGTACGACGGCCTGTCGGAGATGATCGGCGGCCCGGCGCTGCCGTCCGTCGGCTGGGCGCTGGGCGTGGACCGCACGGTGCTGGCCCTGGAGGCGGAGGGCATCACGCTCGACATCCCGGCCGCCACCGCCGTCTACGCCGTCCCGCTGGGCGACGAGGCCCGCCGGGTGCTGTTCGGCGCGGTCACCGAGCTGCGCCGGGCCGGCGTCGCCACCGACTTCGCGTACGGCGGCAAGGGCCTGAAGAACGCCATGAAGTCCGCCAACCGCTCGGGTGCGCGGCTGGCGCTGGTCGCCGGCGAGCGCGATCTGGCCGAGGGCGTCGTCCAGCTGAAGGACCTGGAGAGCGGCGAGCAGACGCCGGTCGCGGTGGACGCCGTGACCGAGGAGGTCCGGCGCCGGCTGGGCTGAGGCACGGCCGGACACGGCGGAACGAGGGGCCCGGACGGCGGTGACCGTCCGGGCCCCTCGCGTCAACGCCCGTCCCCGGGGGTTCACCGGCTTTATGCACAGCGAACGGCCCGTTGTGGTGGGGTTGGGGCACAATGAGGGGCGCGGCCGCGGGCCCGCCTGCCGCAGCCCCAGCCCCATTCCCCAGGCATCGACGGAACGGCGATATGACGACGACAGCGGTTGACGACGTGTCCATCGACGACGATCACGCGGGCGGCGCGCGCACCCTCGGCGCGGGCCGCGGCCTCGGACTGCTGCTGGTGATCACCGGCGCGCTGGGCATCCTGGCCGCCTGGGTCATCACCCTGGACAAGTTCGAGCTGCTGAAGGACCCGAACTTCAAGCCGGCCTGCAGCCTCAACCCGATCATCTCCTGCGGCAGCGTCATGCAGAGCAAGCAGGCCGAGGTCTTCGGGTTCCCCAACCCGATGGCCGGGCTCGTCGGCTTCGGCGTGGTCGTGGCGATCGGCATGGCCGTCCTGGCCGGTGCCCGCTTCCGCCGCTGGTACTGGATCGGTCTGAACATCGGCACCGGGCTCGCCGCGGTCTTCTGCATGTGGCTGATGAGCCAGTCGCTGTACAGCATCAACGCGCTGTGCCTGTGGTGCACGCTGACCTGGTGCGTGACGATCCTGATGTTCTGGTACACCACCGCGCACAACATCAAGCACGGCGTCATCCCGGCCCCCGAAGGCGTGCGGAACGCGGTCGCGGAGTTCCACTGGGTCGTACCGGTCCTCTGGTACGGCGTGATCACGCTGCTGATCCTGACCCGCTGGTGGTCGTTCTGGAGCAGCCTGCTGTAGGAACCGCCCTCCCGTTCCGCCGGGAGGCCGCCCGCGCCCCGGTCCGTCCCCGACGGTCGCCGGGGCGTTGTCAGTGGGGTGGCATAGGCTCGTGTGCGTGGAGCCCGACCTGTTCACCGCCGCCGCCGAAGACCGCCAGGAGAAGGACCCCGCGGGGTCTCCGCTCGCCGTGCGGATGCGTCCGCGCACCCTCGACGAGGTCGTGGGTCAGCAGCATCTGCTCAAGCCCGGCTCGCCGTTGCGCAGACTGGTCGGCGAGGACGAGAAGAGGAGCGGGCCCGAAGGGCCCTCCGGCCGGGGTGGTGGCGGGCGACGGGCGGGCGGGCCCGCCGGGCCGTCGTCGGTGTTCCTGTGGGGGCCGCCCGGCATCGGCAAGACGACCCTGGCGTACGTCGTCAGCCAGGCGACGAACAAGCGCTTCGTGGAGCTCTCCGCGATCACCGCCGGCGTCAAGGAGGTCCGCGCGGTCATCGACGGCGCCCGCCGCGCCTCCGGGGGGTACGGCAAGGAGACGGTGCTCTTCCTCGACGAGATCCACCGCTTCAGCAAGGCCCAGCAGGACTCCCTGCTGCCCGCGGTGGAGAACCGCTGGGTCACCCTGATCGCCGCGACGACCGAGAACCCGTACTTCTCGGTGATCTCCCCGCTGCTCTCCCGTTCGCTGCTGCTGACCCTCGAACCGCTCACGGACGACGATCTGCGCGCGCTGCTGCGGCGGGCGCTGACCGACGCCCGCGGGCTGGCCGGGGCCGTCACGCTCCCCGAGGACACCGAGGCGCATCTGCTGCGCATCGCGGGCGGCGACGCCCGGCGCGCGCTGACCGCCCTGGAGGCGGGCGCCGGATCCGCGCTGGCCAAGGGCGAGAAGGAGATCACCCTCCGGACCCTGGAGGAGTCCGTCGACCGCGCCGCGGTGAAGTACGACCGGTCCGGCGATCAGCACTACGACGTCGCCAGCGCCCTGATCAAGTCGATCCGCGGCTCGGACGTCGATGCCGCGCTGCACTACCTCGCGCGGATGATCGAGGCGGGGGAGGATCCGCGGTTCATCGCCCGGCGGCTGATGATCTCGGCGAGCGAGGACATCGGCCTGGCCGATCCGACGGCGCTGCAGACCGCGGTCGCCGCCGCCCAGGCCGTGGCGCTGATCGGCTTCCCGGAGGCCCGGATCACGCTGAGCCAGGCGACCATCGCCCTCGCCCTGGCGCCGAAGTCGAACGCCGCCTATCTGGCCATCGACGCCGCGCTGGCGGACGTCCGGGCCGGCAAGGCCGGTGCGGTGCCGCTCCATCTGCGCGACAGCCACTACAAGGGCGCCCAGAAGCTCGGCCACGGACACGGCTACCAGTACCCGCACGACCTGCCCGGCGGTATCGCGGCCCAGCAGTACGCCCCGGACGAGGTGCACGGCAGGCGCTATTACGAGCCCACCCGCCATGGCGCCGAGGCCCGCTACGCCGATGTGGCGGACCGGGTCCGGTCCCGTCTGCGCGGCGCCTCGGGGGAGGCCTCCGCCGAGTAGGCATCGGCCCGGCAGGCCGTCGGCCGCGGTCTAGGGGGCCGCGGCCTCGAAGAGCGTGTGCATCGCCCGCCGCAGCTCGGCCACGTCCCGTACCGGCTCGGGGAAGTCGAAGCGGGCGTCGAAGGAGCGCTGCCCGCGGTCGGTGAAGCGGACCCGCAGCCCGAAGCGGTCCAGGGCCACCGGTACGGCCTTCTCGCGCGCCCCGCAGACCCGGCCGCGCTCGCCCAGCAGCGAGCACAGTCCGCGGACCTGCTCGCCGTGCGCCGCGGCCAGGTGCTGCAGCAGCTCGGCCTCGTGGGCGACCAGCGGATCGGGCGCGGCCGCCGCGAAGTCGTCCGGCTCGACCGGCCCGGCGCCCCAGAGGTCGTCCACCGCCCCCTCGCCGACCTCCAGGCGCAGCATCATCCAGGCGGTCCGCCCGTACAGCCCCGGTGCCGGATCCGGGTGCAGTGCCTCGCCGAGTCCGAGCAGCTCGCCGACCGGGTGCCGCTCGGCGAGCAGCAGCGCGGCCTCGGCGCGCTGACCGTTGCGTACGGGGGTCAGCCAGCCGGCCAGCCAGGCCCGGCCGCGGATGCGGTGGGGCACCGAGACCGGTGCCACATCCGTGATCTCCATCACGGCGGTCAGGTCGTCGTCCTGGGCGTGGGCGGCCGCCCGGGCCGCCGCACAGTCCCCGGGAACCAGCAACAGCACGTCCCCGTCGCGCGTCACGGTCCGGCAGACCGGAGCCGTCAGCCCGGTCTCGTCCGGATCCTCGACTCCGGGGACGCTCAGCGACGCCATACCATGGGATTCGACGAGAGTTCGTACGCGCTCGGCAGCGGTCGGTTGCTGGGCGTCTTCCACGGGACGCGGCTGACCCGTCCCGGTGCTCTGACCAGCACCGGGCAGGGGGATCCCAGGTCGAAACATGCGTTCTCCTCGCGCTAAGGTAAGCCTCACCTAACTTACATGGAGGAACGTTCCACGTGAACCAGTCGCGTCCCAAGGTCAAGAAGTCGCGCGCGCTCGGCATCGCGCTGACTCCGAAGGCCGTCAAGTACTTCGAGGCCCGCCCCTACCCGCCCGGCGAGCACGGCCGCGGCCGCAAGCAGAGCAGTGACTACAAGGTCCGCCTGCTGGAGAAGCAGCGTCTGCGCGCGCAGTACGACATCAGCGAGCGCCAGATGGCGCGCGCCTACGACCGCGCCCGCAAGGCCGAGGGCAAGACGGGCGAGGCCCTGGTGGTCGAGCTGGAGCGCCGTCTGGACGCGCTCGTTCTGCGGTCGGGCATCGCCCGCACCATCTACCAGGCCCGTCAGATGGTCGTGCACGGCCACATCGCGGTCAACGACCGCAAGGTCGACAAGCCGTCCTTCCGCGTCCGCCCCGGCGACGTCGTGATGGTCCGCGAGCGCAGCCGCGAGAAGCACCCCTTCCAGGTCGCGCGCGAGGGTGGCTACGCCCCCGACGGCGAGACCCCGCGCTACCTGGAGGTCAACCTCCCGGCGCTGGCGTTCCGCCTGGACCGGGACCCCAACCGCAAGGAGATCCCGGTGATCTGCGACGAGCAGCTCGTCGTCGAGTACTACGCCCGCTAGAGCCACACCGCGCGGCGCAGCACCACCTCAGCCCGCCGTCTCCCCGCCGCTCGCGGAGGGGGAGGCGGCGGGCTCGTGCGTGGCCGGCGGCGCGATCCGCACCGCCCGGCGCGGGGCCGGCAGCGGTCCGGCCGGCCGCAGGACCCGGGCCACCGCCGCGTCCAGATCGAGCCGGCCGCCCTCCCGCAGGCAGCGCTCGTAGTTCCCGTTCCCCAGCTCCCGCCGGGCCCGGTCCTCGCACAGCGCGTGCGGCCGGCTGAAATAGCGCGAGCCGAACAGCGGCAGCCCCACCGACGGCCAGATCCGCCCCGCCGCGCCCTGCAGCACCGCCGCCTCCGCCGCATCGCCCTCGCCCACCGTCACCAGCGCCAGCAGCTCGATCGCCAGCACCGCGCCCAGCAGGTCGTGGAAGGTGTGGTCGATGGCCAGGCACTCCTCCAGCAGCGCCCGGGCCCGCCCCGCCTCGCCGCGCGACCACGCCGCGAAGGCCAGCACGAACAGTGCGTACGCCAGCGTCCAGCGCTCCCCGTGGTCCTCGCACACCTCCCGGACGTCCTCGCACAGCCGCACCGCGTCCGCCAGCTCGCCCTGGAAGGCCACCGCCATCGCCAGCTCGACCTGCCCCATCAGCACATTGCTGTTGAGCTCGCCGATCTCCCGGTAGCGCGCCAGCGCCCCGCGCAGCAGCTCCTCGGCGCGCGGCATGTCGTCGCAGACCAGCGCCAGACAGCCGGTGCGGTGCAGCGCGTACGCGGCCGCGGTGGCGTTCCCGGTCCGCTCGGCCTCCTCGCTGCACTCCTGCAGCGCCCCCAGCGCGCCGACGGTGTCCCCCTGGAGCACCGCCACGTACCCGGCCACCCACAGCGCCTTCAGCCGGGCGTCGTCATGGCCGCCGTCCAGCTCCAGCGCCCGGTCCAGCCAGTGCCGGCCCTCCGACAGCCGCCCGCAGCCGACCCAGTAGAACCACAGCGTGCCCGCCAGGTACTGCCCCAGGTGCGTCTCGGTGGTGCTCTGCAGGCTCTGCTCCAGCGCCACCCGCAGATTGGGCAGCTCGGCCTCGATCCGGGCCGCGATCTCCGCCTGACGTGAGCTGAACCAGTCCAGCTCGCACCATGTCGCCAGCCCCAGGTACCAGTCCCGGTGCCGCCGCCGCAGCCGCTCGGCGTCCCGCGTCGCCTCCAGCCAGCCCGCGCCGTAGGCCCGTACGGTGTCCAGCATCCGATAGCGCACCCCGGCCGCGGTCTCCTCCCGGACCAGCACCGACTGGGCGACCAACTCCTCCAGGGTGTCCAGGAGTTCGCCGGCCGGCAGCTCCGGGCCCGAGCAGACGTACTCCGCCGCCTCCAGGTCGAACTGCCCGGCGAACACCGACAGCCGGGCCCACAGCAGCCGCTCCCCGGGCGTGCACAGCTCATGGCTCCAGCCGATCGCGCAGCGCAGCGTCCGGTGGCGGGGCAGCGCGCCCCGGGTCCGCCCGGTCAGCAGCCGGAACCGGTCGTCGAGCCGGAGCAGCACCTGGTCCACCGACAGCGCCCGCAGCCGCCCGGCGGCCAGTTCCAGCGCGAGCGGGATGCCGTCCAGGCGCTCGCAGAGCTCGCCGACCGCGGCCTCGTTCCCTGGGCCGACGGTGAAACCCGGGACGACGGCCGCGGCCCGGTCGGCGAACAGTGCCGCCGCATCGTCCCCGGGCATCGGCGCCAGCGGCAGCAACTGCTCGCCCGGGATCCCCAGCGGCCGGCGGCCGGCCGCCAGTACCCGCAGCCCCGGCACGCGGCGCAGCAGCTCGGCCGTCAACCCGGCGCAGGCGTCCACCAGGTGCTCGTAGCCGTCCAGGACGAGCAGCAACTCACGGCCGGCGAGGTGGTCGCAGAGCGCGGCGCGCACCGGGCGGCCGCTGTGGTCGGCCAGCGCCAGCGCCTCGGCGACCGCGTGGTCCAGGAGGTGCGGCTCGTTCAGGGAGGCCAGCTCGACCAGCCACACCCCGTCGCAGAAGCGATCCTGCAAGATCGCCGAGCCGTGGCGGACCAGCCGTGACTTGCCGACTCCGCCGAGCCCCGTGACGGTCACCAGCCAGGCCGACCCCACCTGCCGGACCAGCTCGGCCAGCTCGTCGTCGCGGCCGATGAACCGGTTCAGTTCCGCGGGGAGATTGCCCGGCCCGCCCGGCGGCCCGCCCGTCCCGCGGGGCTGCCTCCCCGGCCCTTCCGGACGGTCGGGAGAGGGGCCGGAAGCGGGCCCGGAGCCCGTGAAGCGTCGCATGGCACACGGAGCGTACTCGGCGGGATGCGGACCGTACAATCACCTCCGCGGATTCCCCGGACGCCCCCGTCCCGGCGCGGAGAACTGGGTACGGACGGACAGTCACGGCGCGATAAGGTCAAGGTTGCCGTTCGAGCAGGACGAGACCAGACCAGTCGGAGAGTGGTGCCAACGTGTCCGGTGGAGAGGTGGCCGGGATCCTCGTGGCCGTCTTCTGGGCGATCCTCGTGTCGTTCCTCGCCCTCGTGCTGGTGAGGCTCGCACAGACGCTGAAGGCGACGACGAAGATGGTGGCCGAGGTGTCCGAGCAGGCCGTGCCGTTGCTCGCCGACGCCTCCGCGACCGTCCGCTCCGCGCACACCCAGCTGGCGCGCGTCGACGCGATCGCCGCCGACGTCCAGGAGGTCACCGCCAACGCCTCGGCGCTCTCCTCGACCGTCTCCTCCGCCTTCGGCGGACCGCTGGTCAAGGTGGCCGCGTTCGGCTACGGCGTGCGCCGCGCGATCGGCAAGAAGGGCGCAGAAGCCCCTGCCGCCGGCGCAAAGCGCACCGTCGTCGTCGGCCGTACCCTGCCCGGCGCCCGCCGCGGCGGGCGCCGCAACCGCCGCTCCAAGGACTGATCACCGCGATGTTCCGCCGCGCATTCTGGTTCACCACCGGCGCCGCCGCCGGGGTGTGGGCCACCAACAAGGTCCACCAAAAGCTGCGCAAGCTGCAGCCCGACAGCCTCGCCGCGCAGGCCGCGGACAAGGCCGTCGAGACCGGACACCGGCTGCGCCAATTTGCATTGGACGTACGCAGCGGAATGGCGGACCGTGAAGAGCAGTTGCACGAGGCCCTCGGCCTGAGCAGGCCGGCCGAGGCGCGCGAGCTGCCCGCACCGCGCCGCGCGGTGCTCGAAGGGCATCACCGAACCACGAGAACAACCGGACCGACCGGTCTGACCGGACCGACTGGAAAAGAGGACCACTGATGGAGTCGGCTGAAATCCGCAGGCGCTGGCTGCGCTTCTTCGAGGAGCGCGGGCACACCGTCGTGCCGTCGGCGTCGCTCATCGCGGACGACCCGACGCTGCTGCTGGTCAACGCGGGCATGGTCCCCTTCAAGCCGTACTTCCTCGGCGAGGTCACGCCGCCCTACAAGACGGCGACCAGCGTCCAGAAGTGCGTCCGCACGCCGGACATCGAAGAGGTCGGCAAGACCACCCGGCACGGCACGTTCTTCCAGATGTGCGGCAACTTCTCCTTCGGCGACTACTTCAAGGAAGGCGCCATCAAGCACGCCTGGGAGCTGCTGACCGGCTCGCAGGCCGACGGCGGCTACGGCCTCGACCCCGAGCGCCTGTGGATCACCGTCTACCTCGACGACGACGAGGCCGAGCGCATCTGGCACGAGGTCGTCGGCGTGCCCAAGGAGCGCATCCAGCGCCTGGGCAAGAAGGAGAACTACTGGTCCATGGGCGTCCCGGGCCCGTGCGGCCCGTGCTCCGAGATCAACTACGACCGCGGCCCCGACTTCGGCGTCGAGGGCGGCCCGGCCGTCAACGACGAGCGGTACGTGGAGATCTGGAACCTGGTCTTCATGCAGTACGAGCGCGGCGCGGGCACCGGCAAGGAGGACTTCGAGATCCTCGGCGAGCTGCCCAGCAAGAACATCGACACCGGCCTCGGCCTGGAACGCCTGGCGATGATCCTCCAGGGCGTCCACAACATGTACGAGACCGACACCCTGCGCGTCGTCATCGACAAGGCCACCGAGCTCACCGGCGTCCGCTACGGCACCTCCGACGGCACCGACGTCTCGCTGCGCGTGGTCGCCGACCACCTCCGCACGTCCACGATGCTCATCGGCGACGGCGTCACCCCGGGCAACGAGGGCCGCGGCTACGTCCTGCGCCGCATCATGCGCCGCGCCATCCGCAACATGCGCCTGCTGGGCGCCACCGGCCCGGTCGTGGGCGAGCTGCTGGACGTGGTCATCAGGACCATGGGCCAGCAGTACCCCGAGCTGCTGGAGGACCGCCGCCGCATCGAGACGGTCGCCCTCGCCGAGGAGGCCGCCTTCCTCAAGACGCTGAAGGCCGGCACCAACATCCTCGACACCGCCGTCACGGAGACCAAGGCCGCCGGTGGCGCGGTCCTCCCCGGCGACAAGGCCTTCCTGCTCCACGACACCTGGGGCTTCCCGATCGACCTCACCCTCGAAATGGCCGCCGAGCAGGGCCTGTCGGTGGACGAGGACGGCTTCCGCCGCCTGATGAAGGAGCAGCGGGAGCGCGCCAAGGCCGACGCCCAGGCCAAGAAGCACGGCCACGCCGACCTCGGCGCCTACCGCGAGATCGCCGACCGCGCCGGCGCCACCGACTTCATCGGCTACGCGTCCACCGACGGCGAGTCCACCGTCGTCGGCCTGCTGGTCAACGGCGCTTCCTCGCCGGCCGCCACCGAGGGCGACGAGGTCGAGGTCGTCCTGGACCGCACCCCGTTCTACGCCGAGGGCGGCGGCCAGATCGGTGACACCGGCCGCATCAAGCTGGACAACGGCGCGGTCATCGAGGTCCGCGACTGTCAGAAGCCGGTTCCGGGTGTGTACGTCCACAAGGGCGTCGTACAGGTCGGCGAGGTCACGGTCGGCGCCACGGCCCACGCCACCATCGACGTGGCCCGCCGCCGTGCCATCGCCCGCGCCCACTCCGCCACCCACCTCACGCACCAGGCGCTGCGCGACGCCCTCGGCCCGACGGCCGCCCAGGCCGGTTCGGAGAACCAGCCCGGCCGCTTCCGCTTCGACTTCGGTTCGCCGTCCGCCGTGCCCACGGCCGTGATGACGGACGTCGAGCAGAAGATCAACGAGGTCCTGGCCCGCGAGCTCGACGTGCAGGCCGAGATCATGTCGATCGACGACGCCAAGAAGCAGGGGGCCATCGCCGAGTTCGGCGAGAAGTACGGCGACCGGGTGCGCGTCGTCACCATCGGCGACTTCTCCAAGGAGCTGTGCGGCGGCACGCACGTGCACAACACCGCCCAGCTGGGCCTGGTGAAGCTGCTCGGCGAATCCTCCATCGGTTCCGGCGTGCGCCGCATCGAGGCCCTGGTCGGCGTCGACGCGTACAACTTCCTGGCCAAGGAGCACACGGTCGTCGCCCAGCTCCAGGAGCTGGTCAAGGGCCGTTCCGAGGAACTGCCGGAGAAGATCTCGGCGATGCTCGGCAAGCTGAAGGACGCCGAGAAGGAGATCGAGAAGTTCCGCGCCGAGAAGGTGCTCCAGGCCGCCGCCGGCCTCGCCGAGGGCGCCAAGGACGTCCGCGGTGTGGCCGTCGTCACCGGCCAGGTCCCGGACGGCACGGCCGCCGACGACCTGCGCAAGCTGGTCCTCGACGTACGGGGCCGCATCCAGGGTGGCCGGGCCGCCGTCGTGGCGCTCTTCGCGGTCGCCAACGGCCGCCCGGTGACGGTCATCGCCACCAACGACGCCGCCCGCGAGCGCGGCATCAAGGCCGGTGACCTGGTCCGTACGGCCGCCAAGACGCTCGGCGGCGGTGGCGGCGGCAAGCCGGACGTCGCCCAGGGCGGCGGCCAGAACCCGGCCGCGGTGCCCGAGGCCATCGAGGCCGTCGAGCGCCTGGTCTCCGAGGCGGCCTGACGCGCGTGAGTGAGATGCGACGCGGCCGGCGCCTCGCGGTCGATGTCGGGGACGCCCGCATCGGGGTCGCCTCGTGCGACCCCGACGGGGTCCTCGCCACCCCCGTCGAGACCGTGCCGGGACGTGACGTCCCGTCAGCGCACCGTCGGCTCAAGGCGATCGTCGAGGAGTACGAACCCCTTGAGGTCGTGGTCGGCCTGCCCTGCTCCCTCAGTGGGGGAGAGGGGCCGGCCGCGGCCAAGGTCCGGGCGTTCGCCCAGGAATTGGCAAAGAACATCGCACCCGTAGGCGTCCGGCTCGTCGACGAGCGGATGTCGACGGTCACCGCGACCCAGGGCCTGCGCGCCTCCGGCGTACGCAGCAAGAAGGGCCGCTCGGTCGTCGACCAGGCGGCCGCGGTGGTGATCCTGCAGAGCGCACTGGAAACCGAACGCGTGTCCGGGGAACCTCCGGGCGAGGGCGTCGAAGTGGTCATCTGATCGCGATACGGTAACGTGCCGCGCGATGTGGCGGTGGTTCGAACAGCCGCACGTGCAAGTAGAGGCGGATCGGTACAGCAAGCGCGCTGCCCGTACGGAGCGCACCGCCTCTCGGCTCTAGGGGATCGATGACCGAGTATGGCCGGGGCTACGGCTCCGAACCGTGGCATCCCGAGGACCCGCTCTACGGAGACCAGGGGCCCTACGGAGGCCGGGAGCAGCAGCCGCAGTGGGGCGGGCAGCAGTCCGCCCCGCAGCACTACACGGATCCCCAGCAGCATCCTCAGCAGCACTACGGCCAGGGCTGGGACGGCTCCTCGACCGGGCAGCTGCCGGCGTACGACCCGTACGACCCCTACGCCACCCAGCAGCCCCCGGCCGATCCGTACGCCGGAGCGGGCCAGGACTACTACGGCCACCAGGACCCGTACCAGCAGCAACCGCAGCACGGGCACCAGCAGGTGCCGCACCAGCAGCCGTACCCGCCGGAGCAGTACGAGCAGCAGCCCGCCGGGGCGCCGTACGACGACACCGCGTACGAGAACGCCGCCGCCTACGAGGACGCCCCGGGCGACGACTGGCGGGCCGACCCCGAGCGGCCGCGGGAACCGGAGCCGGACCACTCGTTCTTCGCCGGTGACGACGGGGACGAGTACCCCGACGACGAACCGGGCGAGAGCCGCGGCGGCCGCGAGCGGCGCGGCAAACGGAACGGCAAGAAGAACAAGCGCCGCAGCGGCACCGCCTGTCTGGTCATGACGCTGGTGTTCGCCGGCGCGGTCGGCACCGTCGGCTATTTCGGCTACGACTTCTTCATGGCCCACTTCGGATCGGCGCCCGACTACGAGGGCGAGGGTTCCGGTGCGGTCCAGGTCGACATTCCGGACGGTTCGACGGGCCTGGAAATGGGCCAGATCCTCGCGAAGAAGGGCGTCATCAAGAGCGCCGGGGCCTTCACCGAGGCGGCCGGCGACAACAAGAACGCCAGGTCGCTGCAGCCCGGTACGTATTCGCTCCGCAAGCAGATGTCCGCGGCCTCGGCCATCGAGCTGATGCTGGACCCCAAGAGCCGCAACGGCCTCACGATCCGCGAGGGGCTGCGGGCGAAGGAGGTCTACGCGCTCATCGACAAGAAGCTGCACCTCAAGGCGGGCACGACCAAGGACGTCGCCAAGGCCGACGTCAAGAGCCTCGGTCTGCCCTCCTGGGCCGACGACAACGGCGAGATAAAGGACCCGCTGGAGGGCTTCCTCTACCCGTCCACGTACAGCGTGGGTGACAAGGCGAAGCCGGCCGTGGTCCTCAAGCAGATGGTGTCGCGGGCCAAGCAGGTGTACGCGAAGTACGACCTGGAGGGGAAGGCACGCGAGTTCCACCTCTCCTCGCCGCTGCAGCTGCTCACCGTTGCCAGCCTCACCCAGGCCGAGGGCAAGTACAAACACGACTTCGTCAAGGTCGCGCGGGTCGTCTACAACCGCCTCAAGCCGAACAACACGGAGACCTACGGGTTGCTCGACTTCGACTCGACGGTGAACTACGCCCGGTCCCAGAGCACCCTGGACACCGGCTCCGTCGACGATCTGAGGCACTTCAACGACCCCTACAACACCTACAAGTTCAAGGGACTTCCGCCCGGCCCGATCGGCAATCCCGGTGAGGTGGCGATCAATTCCGCCATCAACCCGGCCAAGGGCAACTGGTACTACTTCGTCTCGATCAGCCCGGAGAAGACGTTGTTCGCCGAGACGAACGAAGAGCACGAGCGGAACCGCCGGATTTACGAACAGGAACACAAGAAGGCGAAGCAATGAGCCCCACACGCCGGGCCGCGGTCCTCGGGTCGCCCATCGCGCACTCCCTTTCGCCGGTGCTGCACCGCGCCGCCTACGACGCACTCGGCCTGACCGGCTGGGAATACGGCCGGCACGAGGTCGACGAGGCCGCGCTGCCCGGATTCCTGGCAGAGCTCGGGCCGGAGTGGGCCGGGCTCTCGCTGACCATGCCGCTCAAGCGCGCGGTGATCCCGCTGCTCGACGAGATCACCCCCACCGCGGCCTCGGTCGAGGCGGTGAACACCGTCGTCCTCACGCCCGACGGACGCCGCCTGGGCGACAACACCGACATCCCGGGCCTGCTCGCCGCCCTGCGCGAGCGCGGCGTACAGCAGGTCGAGCGGGCCTCGATCCTGGGCGCCGGTGCCACCGCCTCCTCGGCCCTCGCCGCGCTCTCCCGCATCTGCACCGGCGAGGTCACCGCGTACGTCCGCAGCGAGGCCCGCGCCGACGAGATGCGCGGCTGGGGCGAACGGCTCGGCGTCGCCGTCCGCACCGCCCCGTGGGAGCGGGCCGCCGAGGCCTTCGCCGCCCCGCTGACCATCGCCACCACCCCCGCCGGCACCACCGACGCACTGGCCGCCGCCGTCCCGGACCGGCCCGGCACGCTCTTCGACGTCCTCTACGAGCCCTGGCCGACCGCGCTCGCCGGAGCCTGGGCCGACCGCGGCGGCGCGGTGGTCGGCGGCCTGGACCTCCTGGTGCACCAGGCCGTGCTGCAGGTGGAGCAGATGACCGGCCGCTCGCCCGCACCGCTGGCCGCGATGCGCGCGGCCGGCGAGGCCGCCCTCGCGGCCCGCTGACCATTCGGACGGTTCCCCGCGCGGACGCCGGGGTCCGCTTCCTGGACTCGGCGCCGCCGCTCCCGCGTGACGTGGGAGGATCAGGGGGAGACCGTACGCGGATGAGCAGTACTGAGGAGCACCGTTGAGCAGGTTGCGCTGGCTGACGGCGGGGGAGTCGCACGGCCCCGCACTGGTGGCGACGCTGGAGGGCCTTCCGGCCGGCGTCCCGATCACCACGGAGCTGGTGGCGGACGCCCTGGCGCGCCGCCGGCTGGGCTACGGCCGCGGTGCCCGCATGAAGTTCGAGCAGGACGAGGTCACGTTCCTGGGCGGCGTGCGGCACGGCCGCTCGCTGGGCTCGCCGGTGGCGATCATGGTCGGCAACACCGAGTGGCCCAAGTGGGAACAGGTGATGGCGGCCGACCCGGTGGATCCGGAGGAGCTGGCCGCGCTGGCCCGCAACGCGCCGCTGACCCGTCCCCGCCCCGGTCACGCCGACCTGGCCGGCATGCAGAAGTACGGCTTCGACGAGGCCCGCCCGATCCTGGAGCGCGCCTCGGCCCGGGAGACCGCGGCCCGGGTGGCGCTGGGCGCGGTGGCGCGTTCCTTCCTGAAGGAGACCGCCGGGATCGAGATCGTCTCGCACGTCGTCGAGCTGTGCTCCGTGAAGGCTCCGCAGGGCGTGTACCCCACGCCGGCCGACGTCGAGAAGCTGGACGCGGACCCGCTGCGCTGCCTGGACGCGGACGCGTCGAAGGCGATGGTCGCGGAGGTAGACCAGGCCCACAAGGACGGCGACACGCTCGGTGGTGTGGTCGAGGTGCTGGCGTACGGCGTGCCCGTCGGCCTCGGCTCGCACGTGCACTGGGACCGCAAGCTGGACGCCCGGCTCGCCGGTGCCCTGATGGGCATCCAGGCGATCAAGGGCGTCGAGATCGGCGACGGCTTCGAGCTGGCCCGGGTGCCCGGCTCCAAGGCGCACGACGAGATCGTCAACACGCCCGAGGGCATCCGGCGCGTCTCCGGCCGCGCCGGCGGCACCGAGGGCGGCCTGACCACCGGTGAACTGCTGCGGGTGCGGGCCGCGATGAAGCCGATCGCGACGGTGCCGCGCGCCCTGAAGACCGTGGACGTCACCACCGGCGAGGCGGCCCAGGCCCACCACCAGCGCTCCGACGTCTCCGCCGTGCCGGCCGCCGGGATCGTCGCCGAGGCCATGGTGGCCCTCGTCCTCGCCGACGCCGTGGTGGAGAAGTTCGGCGGCGACAGCGTGGCCGAGACCCGCCGCAACGTGCAGGGCTTCCTCGACAACCTGGCGATCAAATGACGTCCCCCGTCGTCGTGTTGATCGGCCCGCCCGGTGCCGGTAAGTCCACGGTGGGCGCGCTGCTGGCCGAGCGGCTGGGGGTCGGCTACCGGGACACCGACGCGGACGTCGTCGCCACCGCCGGCCGGCCGATCGCCGAGATCTTCATCGACCAGGGCGAGGCGCACTTCCGCGAGCTGGAGCGGGCGGCGGTCCGGAGCGCGCTCGGCGAGCACCCGGGCGTGCTCGCGCTGGGCGGCGGCGCGGTCCTCGACGAGGGCACCCGCGCGCTGCTGACCGGGCTGCCGGTGATCTTCCTCGACGTCGAACTCGCCGACGCCGTCAAGCGGGTGGGCCTCGACGCCCCCCGTCCGCTGCTCGCCGTCAACCCGCGCAAGCAGTGGCGCGAACTGATGGAACGGCGTCGTCCGCTCTACACCGAGGTCGCGCGCGCCGTGATCCCCACGGCGGAGCGCACCCCCGGTCAGGTCGCCGAGGCGATCCTGGACGCATTGGAGCTACGGCCGGCCGCGGGCGGTGCCCCGCAGGCGGCCCACAGGGAGGAGAACGCATGACGGAGCAGGCCACCCGGATCCAGGTCGGCGGCACCGCGGGCACCGACCCGTACGAGGTGCTCGTCGGGCGGCAACTGCTCGGTGAACTCCCGGGCCTGATCGGCGACGGCGTGAAGCGGGTCGCCGTGCTGCACCCGGAGGCGCTGGCCGCCACCGGTGAGGCACTGCGCGAGGACCTCGCCTCCCAGGGCTACGAGGCGATCGCCATCCAGCTGCCGAACGCCGAGGAGTCCAAGACGGCCGAGGTCGCGGCGTACTGCTGGAAGGCGCTGGGGCAGTCCGGCTTCACCCGCAGCGACGTGATCGTGGGCGTCGGCGGCGGGGCCACCACCGACCTGGCCGGCTTCGTCGCCGCCACCTGGCTGCGCGGCGTGCGCTGGATCGCGATCCCGACCACCGTCCTGGGCATGGTCGACGCCGCGGTCGGCGGCAAGACCGGCATCAACACCGCCGAGGGCAAGAACCTCGTCGGCGCCTTCCACCCGCCGGCCGGCGTGCTGTGCGACCTGGCCGCGCTGGACACCCTGCCGGTGCACGACTACGTCTCCGGCCTGGCCGAGGTCATCAAGGCCGGTTTCATCGCCGACCCGGTCATCCTCGACCTGATCGAGGCGGACCCCGAGGCCGCCAAGCGCCCCGACGGCGCGCACACCGCCGAGCTGATCGAGCGGGCGATCCGGGTCAAGGCCGAGGTGGTCTCCGCGGACCTCAAGGAGTCCGGTCTGCGGGAGATCCTCAACTACGGCCACACCCTCGCGCACGCCATCGAGAAGAACGAGCGCTACAACTGGCGGCACGGCGCGGCGGTCTCCGTCGGCATGGTCTTCGCCGCCGAACTCGGCCGGATCGCCGGCCGTCTGGACGACGCCACCGCCGACCGGCACCGCGCGGTGCTGGCCTCCGTCGGGCTGCCGCTGACCTACCGCGGCGACCAGTGGCCCAAGCTGCTGGAGACGATGAAGGTCGACAAGAAGTCCCGCGGCGACCGGCTGCGCTTCATCGTCCTGGACGGCCTGGCCAAGCCGACCGTCCTGGAGGGCCCGGACCCGGCCATGCTGCTCGCCGCGCACGCGGAGATCGCCTCATGAGCGGCGCGCTGCGGCGGGTACTCGTCCTGAACGGCCCCAACCTCGGCCGGCTGGGGTCCCGCGAGCCCGATGTCTACGGTGCCACCTCCTACGCCGGACTGGTCGAGGAGTGCGCCCGGCTCGGCAAGGAGCTGGGCCTGGAGGCCGAGGTCCGGGAGACCAACGACGAGGGCGAGATGATCCGCTGGCTGCACGAGGCCGCCGACGGAGCCGTCCCGGTCGTCATCAACCCCGGTGCGTTCACGCACTATTCGTACGGAATGCGGGATGCGGCCGCCCAGCGCACCGCCCCGCTCATCGAGGTGCACATCTCCAATCCGTACGCCCGCGAGCAGTTCCGTCACACCTCGGTCATCGCGGCCGTGGCCAGCGGCACGGTGGCCGGATTCGGCATCGGCTCGTACCGGCTCGCGCTGCGTGCGCTGGCCGAGGAACTGAACGACTGACGCGTCCCCACGGGCGCTTCGGGCCCGCCCCCGGCCGTTCACGCGCTGCGTGCCGGGGGTAGGAGGTCCCCCGGCGCGCCGCCGGGAGGGTACCGTTCGCAAGCAGTACCACCCCACGCCGGCGGCCGTGGGCCCAACGGCCCCTGGGGGCCGGTGGGTTACCGCACGGCGCACCGGGCAGTCCGGCCCGGCGCCGTGCCCCGCACCACGTCGACCGCACGAGACGGAGAGCCACCGGATGCAGTACGCAGTGGGGGCTCCGCTGCCGCCGCCCCACGGGCAGGCATCAGGACCCGGGGCCGCCATGCACTGGACGCCCAACCCGGGACGGCCCACCCCGCCCACCTCGCCGCCGGCCCCGCCGGCCGCCCCGCCCGCTCCCGCGGGCCCGCCGCCGCCCGTGCAGCAGCCCGCCCCGCAGCCGGGCTGGCACGGCCCCGCGCCGCAGCAGGCCCCGCCGCCCAGCGGGCACAGCACCGACATCACCGGCCATATCCAACTGCCGCCGGGCGCGCCGGTGCCGCTGCCGAGCCCGCCCGCCGACCCGGCCGCGCCGGACGCCACGCACGCCGCCGTCGCGGTGCTGCTGATCGGCCCGGCCGGCGCGGGCAAGACCAGCGTGGCCCGCCACTGGGCCGACACCCGGCGGGTGCCGACCGCGCACATCAGCCTGGACGACGTCCGCGAGTGGGTCCGGGCCGGCTTCGCCGACCCGCAGTCCGGGTGGAACGACCACTCCGAGGCGCAGTACCGCCTGGCCCGCCGGACCTGCGGTTTCGCCGCCCGTAACTTCCTCGCCAACGGCATCTCCTGCATCCTCGACGACGCGGTCTTCCCGGACCGTCCGGTCGTCGGCCTGGGCGGCTGGAAGCGCCACGTGGGCCCCGGACTGCTGCCGATCGTGCTGCTGCCCGGCCTGGAGATCGTGCTGGAGCGCAACGCCCGGCGCACCGGCAACCGCCGGCTGTCGGACGAAGAGGTGGCCAGGATCCACGGCCGGATGGCCGGCTGGTACGGCTCGGGCCTGCCGATCATCGACAACTCCCAGCACGACGTCGCCACGACGGTGCGGGTGCTGGACGACGTGGTCGCCCGCTCGCTGGCCAGTCCGCCCAGCTGGTAGCCGCCCTCGGGCGCGTGCTCGCTGGTCGTCCCCCGGGCGGCCCCCTCGACCGGCCGCCGCGGGGGAGCCGCCGTACCCTTGCGATATGTCCGAGTTGTACGCGGCCCGACGCACGCGGCTGCGCGACCGCTGTGCCGCAACCGGAAGCGCCGCCGCCCTGATCTCGCGCCCCGCGAACGTCCGCTACCTCACCGCCTGCGCCCCGCCGGGCGCCGCTCTGCTGCTGGGCCCGTCCGACGACGTGCTGCTGTGCGGCAGACCGCTGAGCGGCGATCCGTCCGAGGGCCGGCCGGTGGACGACGTACGGGTGTCGGTGCTGCCCGGCCGCGGCGGTGACCCGGTGGTGGCCGGCGCCGACCTGGCCGCGAAGGCCGGCGCGGACACCCTGGCCGTCGAGGAGCACCACCTGACCGTCACCCGGCACCGGGCGCTCTCCCAGGTCGCACCGCAGCTTCGGCTGGCGGATCTGGCCTGTGCGGTCGAGGCGCAGCGGCTGGTCAAGGACGACGACGAGATCGCCTGTCTGCGGATCGCCGCGGAGATCGCCGACCAGGCGCTCGGCGAACTGCTCGAATCGATCCTGGTGGGCCGCACCGAGCGGCATCTCGCGCTGGAGCTGGAGCGCCGGCTGGTGGACCACGGCGCGGACGGCCCGGCCTTCCCGACCTCCGTGGCGACCGGCCCGAACTCCGGCCGCCCGGGTCATCTGCCCACCGACCGGCGGGTCGAGGAGGGCGACTTCCTCAGCGTCTGCCTCGGGGCGAACTACCGCGGCTACCGCTGCGAGATCGGCCGCACCTTCGTCATCGGCACCACCCCGTCCGACTGGCAGATCGAGCTGTACGATCTCGTTTTCGCAGCCCAGCGAGCCGGCCGGGAGGCGCTCGCGCCGGGCGTGGAGTGCCGCGAGGTGGACCGGATCACCCGCCATGTGCTCGATGCCGCGGGGTACGGCGAGCGGCTCGGACCGTGGACCGGGCACGGCGTGGGGCTCGAAATCGATGAGGACCCTCAGTTGTCCCCGGCCGCCATGGGTAAACTGGACGCTTGCGTGCCGGTCACCGTCGAGCCGGGGGTTCACATCCCGGGCCGTGGGGGTGTCCGGATCGACGACACACTCGTCGTCCGCCCCGAGGCGGACGGCGGGCCCGAGCTACTCACGATCACGACCAAGGAGCTGCTCGCACTCTGAGCCGCAGCGGCTCGGTGGGCGTCGCTCCGGGTCCCACCACCTGCAGTCCAGGAGATTCCGCAACCGTGGCATCCACGAACGACCTCAAGAACGGCATGGTGCTCAAGCTCGAAGGCGGCCAGCTCTGGTCCGTCGTCGAGTTCCAGCACGTCAAGCCCGGCAAGGGCCCGGCCTTCGTCCGCACCAAGCTCAAGAACGTGCTCTCCGGCAAGGTGGTGGACAAGACCTTCAACGCCGGCGTGAAGGTCGAGACGGCCACCGTCGACAAGCGCGGCATGCAGTTCTCGTACATGGACGGCGACTACTTCGTCTTCATGGACATGGACACCTACGACCAGCTGCACGTCGACCGCAAGGCCGTCGGCGACGCCGCCAACTTCCTCATCGAGGGCTTCGAGGCCGTCGTCGCGCAGCACGAGGGCGAGGTGCTCTACGTCGAGCTGCCGGCCGCCGTCGAGCTCACCGTCCAGGAGACCGAGCCGGGCGTCCAGGGCGACCGCTCCACCGGCGGCACCAAGCCCGCCGTGCTGGAGACCGGCCACCAGATCCAGGTCCCGCTCTTCATCACCACCGGTGAGAAGATCAAGGTCGACACCCGCACGAGCGACTACCTCGGCCGGGTGAACAGCTAACCGTGGCTGCCCGCAGCAAGGCCCGTAAGCGCGCGTTCCAGATCCTCTTCGAGGCCGATCAGCGCGGCGCCGACGTGCAGTCCGTGCTCGCGGACTGGATGCGGCACGCCCGGACCGACCCCCGGCAGCCGCCGGTGAACGAGTACACCCTGCAGCTCGTCGAGGGGTACGCGGACCACATCGTCCGCATCGACGAGCTGATCTCCACCTACGCGGTCGACTGGGACCTGGACCGGATGCCGGCCGCCGACCGCTCGATCCTGCGGCTCGGCGCCTACGAGCTGCTCTGGGTGGACGACACGCCGGACGCGGTGGCGATCGACGAAGCCGTGCAGCTCGCCAAGGAGTTCTCCACGGACGACTCCCCGGCCTTCGTCAACGGCCTCCTCGGCCGGCTGAAGGAGCTGAAGCCGGGTCTGCGGCGCGAGGCGCAGTAGCCGGCGCCGCCGACGAGCGGCAGAGCACGGGACGGGCCCGGAGCGTTGGGTGAACGCTCCGGGCCCGTTCGCATGCCCGCACCGGCGCGGGGGAGGACACCGGCAAACAGAACCGCCGCCCCGGGCTCCGGGGCGGCGGTACGTTTCTGCAGATGGCCCGAGGGGCTCAGATCTCCTCGTGGGACACGGCGCGACGGGCGTCGGCGTCGAGCACGCCCCAGCTGATCAGCTGCTCGGTCAGCACCGAGGGCGACTGGTCGTAGATCACGGCGAGGGTCCGCAGGTCGTCCTGGCGGATCGAGAGGACCTTGCCGTTGTAGTCACCGCGCTGGCTCTGGATCGTGGCGGCGTAGCGCTGCAGCGGGCCGGCCTTCTCCTGCGGGACGTGGGCAAGTCGCTCCAGGTCGAGCACCAGCTTCGGCGGCGGCTCGGCCGCGCCGCCCGGTGTCGTGCCCGGCAGCAGTTCCTGCACCGGAACGCCGTAGAAGTCCGCCAGCTCGGCAAGGCGCTGCACGGTCACGGCACGGTCGCCGCGCTCGTACGAACCGACCACCACGGCCTTCCAACGACCCTGGGACTTCTCCTCGACGCCGTGAAGGGAGAGGCCCTGCTGGGTACGGATGGCGCGGAGCTTGGCCCCGAGCTGTTTGGCGTATTCGCTGGACATATAGCTCCCCAGACAGCTGTATCGACATGCGGCTCCGCCGCGTGGCTGGTAACTCACTGTGAGGTTACGCAGCGTAATCTCAGTTCGTCAAGCGGAATGGGCCAGACCCTCACCCGTCAGGGGTGTAGACGGGCCAGGAGAGCGGTCCTGGTAACCTGACTGCGTAATTCCGACGTCCTTTAAGGTCCGTCCCGTGAGGCGGAGAAGGAGGTCCGTTTCGTATGGACGCAAACAGCTCCGAAGCGGGAGCTCAGCTCCCCGCGCGGCCGGTGCTCGAAGGCCCCGACATCGCGCGCATGCTCACCCGCATCGCCCACGAGATCGTCGAGCGCGCCAAGGGCGCGGACGACGTGGTGCTGCTGGGAATCCCCACCCGTGGCGTCTTCCTCGCCCGGCGGCTGGCCGCCAAGCTCCAGGACATCACCGGCCGCACGGTCCCGGTGGGCTCGCTCGACATCACGATGTACCGCGACGACCTGCGCCTGGGCCCGGCCCGGACGCTCGCCCGCACCGACATCCCCGCCGAGGGCATCGAGGGCCGGGTCGTCCTGCTCGTCGACGACGTCCTGTTCTCCGGACGCACGATCCGCGCCGCCCTGGACGCCCTGGGCGACATCGGCCGGCCGCGCGCCGTCCAGCTGGCGGTCCTCGTCGACCGGGGCCACCGCGAACTGCCGATCCGCGCCGACTACGTCGGCAAGAACCTCCCCACGTCGCTGCGGGAGGCGGTCAAGGTCCAGCTGACCGAGGAGGACGGCCGGGACGCCGTGCTGCTCGGCCTCAAGCAGACCACCCCGGCCGGCGAGCGCTAGCGCACCGCTGACGGACCCGGTGACCCCGGGCCCGCAGGCATGCCTGCCTGACGGACATTCCCGTACACCTCCCTCACACACGGAGAAAACCGGATGAAGCGCCACCTCATCTCGGCCGCCGACCTCACCCGCGACGATGCCGTGCTGATCCTCGACACCGCCGAGGAGATGGCCCGGGTCGCCGACCGGCCGATCAAGAAGCTCCCCACCCTGCGCGGACGCACGGTCTGCAACCTCTTCTTCGAGGACTCCACCCGCACCCGGATCTCCTTCGAGGCCGCCGAGAAGCGGCTCTCCGCGGACGTCATCAACTTCGCGGCCAAGGGATCGAGCGTCTCCAAGGGCGAGTCCCTCAAGGACACCGCGCAGACCCTGGAGGCGATGGGCGTCGACGCCGTCGTCATCCGGCACGGTGCCTCCGGCGCCCCCTACCGGCTCGCCAACTCCGGCTGGATCGACGCCCCTGTCATCAACGCCGGTGACGGCACCCACCAGCACCCCACCCAGGCCCTGCTCGACGCCTTCACCATGCGCCGCCGGCTGATCGGCCCGGACGCCGGGATCGGCCAGGACCTGTCCGGCAAGCGCATCACGATCGTCGGCGACGTGCTGCACAGCCGGGTCGCCCGGTCCAACGTCGACCTGCTGCACACCCTCGGCGCCGAGGTCACCCTGGTCGCGCCGCCCACCCTGGTGCCGGTCGGGGTCGAGACCTGGCCCTGCGAGGTGTCGTACGACCTCGACGGCGTGCTGCCGAAGTCCGACGCCGTGATGATGCTGCGGGTCCAGCGCGAGCGGATGAACGCCGCGTTCTTCCCCACCGAGCGCGAGTACTCGCGCCGCTACGGCCTGGACGGCGACCGCATGGCGCGGATGCCCGGACACGCCCTGGTGATGCACCCCGGCCCCATGGTCCGCGGCATGGAGATCACCGCCGAGGTCGCCGACTCCGGCCGCTGCACGGCCGTCGAGCAGGTCACCAACGGCGTCAGCATCCGGATGGCCGTCCTCTACCTGCTCCTGGGCGGCAACGAGCCCGCCGTGACCAACCCCCGTACCGAGGAGAAGTAAGACCATGAGCAAGATCCTGATCCGTGGTGCGAAGGTGCTCGGCGGCGAGCCGCAGGACGTCCTGATCGACGGCGAGTTCATCGAGGCCGTGGGCAGCGGCCTGGACGCGGACGGCGCGCAGATCGTCGAGGCCGGCGGCAAGGTCCTCCTCCCCGGGCTCGTCGACCTGCACACCCACCTGCGCGAGCCCGGCCGGGAGGACTCCGAGACCGTCCTCACCGGCACCCGCGCGGCCGCCTCCGGCGGCTACACCGCCGTCTTCGCCATGGCCAACACCTTCCCGGTCGCCGACACCGCCGGCGTCGTCGAGCAGGTCTACCGGCTCGGCCAGGAGCACGGCTACTGCGACGTGCAGCCGATCGGCGCGGTCACCGTCGGCCTGGAGGGCAAGAAGCTCGCCGAGCTCGGCGCCATGCACGAGTCGGCCGCCGGCGTCACCGTCTTCTCCGACGACGGCAAGTGCGTCGACGACGCGGTGATCATGCGCCGGGCCCTGGAGTACGTGAAGGCCTTCGGCGGCGTCGTCGCCCAGCACGCCCAGGAGCCGCGGCTGACCGAGGGCGCCCAGATGAACGAGGGCATCGTCTCCGCCGAGCTGGGCCTGGGCGGCTGGCCCGCGGTCGCCGAGGAGTCGATCATCGCCCGGGACGTGCTGCTCGCCGAGCACGTCGGCTCCCGGGTCCACATCTGCCACCTGTCGACCGCCGGCAGCGTCGAGATCGTCCGCTGGGCCAAGTCCCGCGGCATCGACGTCACCGCCGAGGTCACCCCGCACCACCTGCTCCTCACCGACGAGATGGTGCGCACCTACAACCCGGTCTACAAGGTCAACCCGCCGCTGCGCACCGAGCGCGACGTGCTGGCCCTGCGCGAGGCGCTGGCCGACGGCACCATCGACATCGTCGCCACCGACCACGCCCCGCACCCGCACGAGGACAAGGACTGCGAGTGGGGCGCCGCGGCCATGGGCATGGTCGGCCTGGAGACCGCGCTCTCCGTCGTCCAGCACACGATGGTCGACACCGGGCTGCTGGACTGGGCCGGCGTCGCCGAGCGGATGTCCTTCCGGCCCGCGCGGATCGGCGGCCTGGAGGGCCACGGCCGGCCCATCTCGGCTGGTGAGCCCGCCAACCTCACCCTGGTCGATTCCGCTTACCGTGGAGAGGTGGACCCCGCGGGCTTCGCCTCCCGCAGCCGCAACACCCCCTACGAGGGCCGTGAGCTGCCGGGACGCGTCACCCACACCTTCCTGCGGGGCCGGGCAACGGTCGTCGACGGGAAGCTGGCGTGACTCCTCCACTCATCCAACTGGCCGAGGCGCAGAAGTCCGCGCCGGTCACCGACTGGGCGGCACGGCTCGGCTGGGTCGCCGGCCTGCTCGTCCTCGTCGCCTTCGTCTACTGGCTGATGCGCCAGGGCTGGAAGTGGCGCGGCACGCTCCAGGGCGACCTGCCCGAGCTGCCCTCCACTCCCGAGAACCCGGGCAGGCCGAAGCTGACGCTCAGCGGGCGCTACCACGGCTCCACCACGGCCGGGCAGTGGCTCGACCGGATCGTGGCGCACGGCCTCGGCACCCGCAGCCGCGTCGAGCTGACCCTCACCGAGGGGGGCCTGGACGTCGTACGGCCGGGCGCGACGGACTTCTTCGTGCCGGTCGCCGCGCTGCGCGGCGCCCGCCTCGACAAGGGCATCGCCGGCAAGGTCCTCACCGAGGGCGGCCTGCTCGTCGTCACCTGGCAGCACGGCGACCAGGAGATCGACTCCGGTTTCCGCTCCGACCGGGCGGAGGAGCACCCCGCCTGGGTCGAGGCCCTCACCGCACTGAGCACCACCCCCCGCAGCACCCGAAACACCACCGAGCAGAGCGAAACGGAAGGCGCACGATGACGACCTCCACCAGGGGAAGCTCCTCTCAGAGGAACAAGGCGCTTCCCGCCGTACTTGTCCTGGAGGACGGCCGCACCTTCAGCGGTCGTGCCTACGGGGCCGTGGGGGAGACCTTCGGCGAAGCGGTGTTCTCCACCGGCATGACCGGCTACCAGGAGACGCTGACCGACCCCTCGTACCACCGCCAGGTCGTCGTCATGACCGCCCCGCACATCGGCAACACCGGGGTCAACGACGAGGACCCCGAGTCGCAGCGGATCTGGGTCGCCGGCTACGTCGTCCGCGACCCCGCCCGGATCCCGTCCAACTGGCGCTCGGTGCGCTCCCTGGACGAGGAACTGACCGCCCAGGGCGTGGTCGGCATCAGCGGCGTCGACACCCGCGCGCTCACCCGCCACCTGCGCGAACGCGGTGCGATGCGGGTCGGGATCTTCTCCGGCGACGCGCTGCCCGACGCCGGCACCATGCTCGCCAAGGTGCGCCAGGCCCCCGAGATGAAGGGCGCCGACCTCTCCGCCCAGGTCGCCACCAAGGAGGCCTACGTCGTCCCGGCGATCGGCGAGAAGAAGTTCACCGTCGCCGCCGTCGACCTCGGTATCAAGGGCATGACCCCGCACCGCATGGCCGAGCGCGGCATCGAGGTGCACGTGCTGCCCGCCACCGCCACCGTCGAGGACGTCTACGCGGTCGACCCGGACGGCGTGTTCTTCTCCAACGGCCCCGGCGACCCGGCCACCGCCGACCACCCGGTCTCCGTCATGCGGGGCGTCCTCGCGCGCAAGACCCCGCTCTTCGGCATCTGCTTCGGCAACCAGATCCTCGGCCGCGCGCTGGGCTTCGGCACCTACAAGCTCAAGTACGGCCACCGCGGGATCAACCAGCCGGTCCAGGACCGCACGACCGGCAAGGTCGAGGTCACCGCGCACAACCACGGATTCGCCGTCGACGCCCCGCTCGACAAGGTTTCCGACACCCCCTTCGGCCATGCCGAGGTCTCCCACGTCTGCCTCAATGACAACGTGGTGGAGGGCCTGCACCTCCTCGACCAGCCGGCCTTCAGCGTCCAGTACCACCCCGAGGCGGCCGCCGGCCCGCACGACGCCGCGTACCTCTTCGACCGCTTCGTTTCCCTGATGGAGGGCCAGCGTGCCTAAGCGCACCGATATCCAGTCCGTCCTGGTCATCGGCTCCGGCCCGATCGTCATCGGCCAGGCCGCCGAGTTCGACTACTCCGGTACCCAGGCGTGCCGGGTCCTCAAGTCCGAGGGCCTGCGCGTCATCCTGGTCAACTCCAACCCGGCGACGATCATGACCGACCCGGAGATCGCCGACGCGACCTACGTCGAGCCGATCACCCCGGAATTCGTCGAGAAGATCATCGCCAAGGAGCGCCCGGACGCCCTGCTGCCCACCCTGGGCGGCCAGACCGCGCTCAACACCGCCATCTCGCTGCACGAGGCGGGCACCCTCGAGAAGTACGGCGTCGAGCTGATCGGCGCGAACGTCGAGGCCATCAACAAGGGTGAGGACCGCGACCTCTTCAAGGAGGTCGTCGAGGCCGTCCGCCGGAAGATCGGCCACGGCGAGTCCGCCCGCTCGGTCATCTGCCACTCCATGGACGACGTCCTGGCGGGCGTCGAGGAGCTCGGCGGCTACCCCGTCGTCGTCCGCCCGTCGTTCACCATGGGCGGCGCCGGCTCCGGCTTCGCGCACGACGAGGACGAGCTGCGCCGGATCGCCGGCCAGGGCCTCACGCTCTCCCCGACCACCGAGGTGCTCCTGGAGGAGTCCATCCTCGGCTGGAAGGAGTACGAGCTGGAGCTGATGCGCGACAAGAACGACAACGTCGTGGTCGTCTGCTCCATCGAGAACTTCGACCCGATGGGTGTCCACACCGGCGACTCGATCACCGTCGCCCCGTCGATGACGCTCACCGACCGCGAGTACCAGATCCTGCGGGACATCGGCATCGCGGTCATCCGCGAGGTCGGCGTGGACACCGGCGGCTGCAACATCCAGTTCGCGGTGAACCCCGAGGACGGTCGCGTGATCGTCATCGAGATGAACCCCCGCGTGTCGCGTTCCTCGGCCCTCGCCTCCAAGGCCACCGGCTTCCCGATCGCGAAGATCGCCGCCCGCCTCGCCGTCGGCTACACCCTCGACGAGATCCCGAACGACATCACCGAGCAGACCCCGGCCTCCTTCGAGCCGACCCTCGACTACGTCGTCGTCAAGGTGCCGCGGTTCGCCTTCGAGAAGTTCCCGGCCGCCGACGCCACGCTGACCACCACCATGAAGTCGGTCGGCGAGGCCATGGCCATCGGCCGCAACTTCCCCGAGGCGCTGCAGAAGGCGCTGCGCTCCCTGGAGAAGAAGGGCAGCCAGTTCGACTTCGCCGGCGAGCCCGGTGACAAGGCCGCCCTCCTGGAGAAGGCCAAGGTCCCCACCGACGGCCGGATCAACACCGTCATGCAGGCGATCCGCGCCGGCGCCACCCCGGAGGAGGTCTTCGACGCCACGAAGATCGACCCCTGGTTCGTCGACCAGCTCTTCCTGGTCAAGGAGATCGCCGACGAGATCGCCGGCGCCGAGAAGCTCGGCCCGGAGATCCTCGCGGACGCAAAGCGCTACGGCTTCTCCGACGCCCAGATCGCCGCGGTCCGGGGCCTGCGCGAGGACGTCGTGCGCGAGGTCCGGCACGCCCTCGGCGTCCGCCCGGTCTACAAGACCGTCGACACCTGCGCCGCCGAGTTCGCCGCGAAGACCCCGTACTTCTACTCGTCCTACGACGAGGAGAGCGAGGTCGCCCCGCGCGAGAAGCCGGCCGTGATCATCCTCGGTTCCGGGCCCAACCGCATCGGCCAGGGCATCGAGTTCGACTACTCCTGCGTCCACGCCTCGTTCGCGCTGTCCGAGGCCGGCTACGAGACCGTCATGGTCAACTGCAACCCGGAGACCGTCTCGACGGACTACGACACCTCCGACCGCCTGTACTTCGAGCCGCTGACGCTGGAAGACGTGCTGGAGATCGTGCACGCCGAGACCCAGGCCGGGCCGGTCGCCGGCGTCATCGTCCAGCTCGGCGGGCAGACCCCGCTGGGCCTGGCGCAGGCGCTCAAGGACAACGGCGTGCCGATCGTCGGCACCTCGCCCGAGGCCATCGACCTCGCCGAGGAGCGCGGCGCCTTCGGCCGGGTGCTCACCGAGGCCGGCCTGCCCGCCCCCAAGTACGGCACCGCCTTCTCCTTCGACGAGGCCAAGCGGATCGCCACCGAGATCGGCTACCCGGTCATGGTCCGGCCGTCCTACGTCCTCGGCGGCCGCGGCATGGAGATCGTCTACGACGAGCCGTCGCTCGGCGAGTACCTCACCCGCCACGCCGGCCTGATCGACCGCCACCCGGTCCTCATCGACCGGTTCCTCGACGACGCCATAGAGATCGACGTCGACGCGCTCTACGACGGCCACGAGCTCTACCTCGGCGGCGTCATGGAGCACATCGAGGAGGCCGGCATCCACTCCGGCGACTCCGCCTGTGCGCTGCCCCCGATCACCCTCGGCGGCTTCGACATCAAGCGGCTGCGCGCCTCCACCGAGGCCATCGCCAAGGGCGTGGGCGTCCGCGGACTGATCAACATCCAGTTCGCGATGGCCGGCGACATCCTCTACGTCCTGGAGGCCAACCCCCGCGCGTCCCGCACCGTCCCCTTCACCTCGAAGGCGACCGCGGTGCCGCTGGCCAAGGCCGCCGCCCGGATCTCGCTCGGCGCCACCATCGCCGAACTGCGCGCCGAGGGCCTGCTGCCGAAGACCGGCGACGGCGGCACCCTGCCGCTGGACGCGCCGATCTCCGTCAAGGAGGCCGTGATGCCGTGGAGCCGGTTCCGCGATGTCCACGGCCGCGGCGTGGACACCGTCCTCGGCCCGGAGATGCGCTCCACCGGCGAGGTCATGGGCATCGACTCGGTCTTCGGCACCGCCTACGCCAAGTCGCAGGCCGGGGCGTACGGCGCACTGCCCACCAAGGGCCGGGCGTTCGTCTCCGTCGCCAACCGCGACAAGCGCTCGATGATCTTCCCGGCGCGCGAGCTGGTCGCGCACGGCTTCGAGCTGCTCGCCACCTCCGGCACGGCCGAGGTGCTGCGCCGCAACGGCATCAACGCCACCGTCGTGCGCAAGCAGTCCGAGGGCGAGGGCCCGAACGGCGAGAAGACCATCGTCCAGCTGATCCACGCCGGCGAGGTCGACCTGATCGTCAACACCCCGTACGGCACCGGCGGCCGCCTCGACGGCTACGACATCCGTACGGCGGCGGTGGCCCGCTCCGTGCCGTGCCTGACCACGGTCCAGGCCCTCGCGGCCGCCGTCCAGGGCATCGAGGCGATGAACCGCGGCGACGTGGGCGTCAGGTCACTCCAGGAACACGCGGAACACCTGACCGCGGCCCGCGACTAGCAGCCCGTGAGGGGGACACAGCGAACCGCCGCTGTGTCCCCCTCTTCGTGAGGACACACCACCATGTACCAGCTCTTCTTCCGGCTCTTCTTCACGCGCATGGATCCCGAGCGGGCCCACCACCTGGCCTTCGGGTGGATCCGGCGGGCCGCGCAGGTCCCCGTGCTGCGCACCTTCCTCGCCGCCGCCCTCGCCCCGCGCTACAAGGAACTGCGCGTCGAGGCCTTCGGCCGCCGGATGCACGGCCCGTTCGGCCTGGCCGCCGGCTTCGACAAGAACGCGGTCGTCATCGACGGCATGACCATGCTCGGCTTCGACCACGTCGAGATCGGCACGGTCACCGCCCAGCCGCAGCCCGGCAACCCCAAGAAGCGCCTGTTCCGGCTCGTACCGGACCGCGCGCTGATCAACCGCATGGGCTTCAACAACGACGGTTCCGCGTCCGTCGCGGCCCGCCTGGCGGCCCGCAACCCGGTCTTCCCGACCACCCTCGGCGTCAACATCGGCAAGACCAAGATCGTCCCGGAGTCCGAGGCGATCGGCGACTACGTCACCTCCACCGAGCGGCTGGCCCGCCACGCCGACTACCTGGTCGTCAACGTCTCGTCGCCGAACACCCCCGGGCTGCGCAACCTCCAGGCCGTCGACCATCTGCGGCCGCTGCTGACCGCGGTCCGCGAGGCCGCCGACCGCACGGTCACCGACCGCCGGGTCCCCCTCCTGGTCAAGATCGCCCCCGACCTGGCCGACGAGGACGTCGACGCGGTCGCCGACCTCGCCGTCGAACTCGGCCTGGACGGCATCATCGCCACCAACACCACCATCGCCCGCGAGGGCCTGGGCCTCACGTCCGACCCGGCCGTGGTCAAGGAGACCGGCGGCCTCTCCGGCGCGCCCGTCAAGCAGCGCTCCCTGGAGGTGCTGCGCCGCCTCTACGCCCGCGTCGGCGACAAGATCACCCTGATCGGCGTCGGCGGCATCGAGACCGCCGAGGACGCCTGGCAGCGCATCCTCGCCGGCGCCACCCTCGTCCAGGGCTACAGCGCGTTCATCTACCAGGGCCCGTTCTGGTGCCGCTCGATCCACAAGGGCCTGGCCGCGCGCCTGCGCACCAGCCCGTACGCCACCCTCGCCGACGCCGTCGGCGCCGAGCACAAGAAGGTGACCGCATGACGGCCGGCCCCTCGCCCGACCACCACCCCTCGACGAGGCCCTCCGGGCCGCTGGCCCCCTTCGGCGCGCGGCTGCGCCGCGCCATGGACGAGCGCGGCCCGCTCTGCGTCGGCATCGACCCGCACGCCTCGCTGCTGGCCGACTGGGGCCTGAACGACGACGTCGCGGGCCTGGCCCGGTTCACCCGCACCGTCGTCGAGGTGCTCGGCGAGCACGTCGCCGTCTTCAAGCCGCAGTCCGCGTTCTTCGAGCGGTTCGGCTCGCGCGGCCTGGCCGTGCTGGAGACCGCCGTCGTCGAGGCCCGTGAGCGCGGCGCACTGGTGCTCATGGACGCCAAGCGCGGCGACATCGGCTCCACCATGGCCGCCTACGCCGAGACGTACCTGCACCCGGACTCGCCGCTGTTCTCGGACGCCCTGACGGTCTCGCCGTACCTGGGCTACGGCTCGCTGAAGCCGGCCGCCGACCTGGCCCGGGAGAGCGGCGCGGGCCTGTTCGTGCTGGCGCTGACCTCCAACCCGGAGGGCGCGGAGGTCCAGCGCGCGGTCCGCGAGGACGGCCGCACCCTCGCGGCGACCATGCTCGGCCACCTCGCCGCCGAGAACGCCGGCGCCGAGCCGCTGGGCTCCTTCGGCGCGGTGGTCGGTGCCACCCTCGGCGATCTCTCCACGTTCGACCTGGCGATCAACGGCCCGCTGCTGGCCCCCGGCATCGGCGCGCAGGGCGCCACCCCGGCCGACCTGCCGACCGTCTTCGGCGCCGCGGCCGAAAACGTCCTCCCGAGTGTCAGCCGGGGGGTGCTGAAGCACGGTCCGGACGCCGCCGGACTGCGCGCGGCGGCGGACCGATTCACCGAGGAAGTGCGCACCGCGCTCGATCAGGCACCGTAAGACGGGGAGTTTGGTCCCGAATTGTCCTGGTCAGCAGAGTCTGACCAGGACTTTTCGTCTGTTCTCGCTGACTCCGGCGCCCTCGGCCGCTAGTCTCCGTCGAGAGCAGTGCACGTAAGCGCGTTGCTCGTTGCTCCGCAAGTGCGGGGCGACTAGGTTCCACACCGGTCCGTATCCGACAGTTCGACATCCGAGGTGACGTAGGCGTGGCTCTTCCGCCCCTTACCCCTGAACAGCGCGCAGCCGCGCTCGAGAAGGCCGCCGCGGCTCGCCGGGAGCGCGCCGAGGTCAAGAATCGGCTCAAGCACTCCGGTGCTTCTCTCCACGAGGTCATCCAGCAGGGCCAGAAGAACGACGTCATCGGCAAGATGAAGGTCTCCGCTCTCCTGGAGTCCCTGCCCGGCGTCGGCAAGGTCCGCGCCAAGCAGCTCATGGAGCGGCTCGGGATCTCCGAGAGCCGCCGCGTCCGGGGCCTTGGCTCCAACCAGATCGCGGCACTGGAGCGCGAATTCGGCGGCAGCGCTTCCGGCTGAATTTTCCGGCATCGCCGGGAAGCTGGAATAATCGCTGCATGAGTTCTGCAGTCTCCCGGGGGACGACCCCCGCCGGCCCCCCGGCCAGACAACCGCGACTGACCGTGCTCTCCGGCCCCTCGGGGGTCGGCAAGAGCACGGTCGTCGCGCATATGCGCAAGGTCCACCCCGAGGTATGGCTCTCGGTCTCGGCCACCACCCGCACCCCGCGACCCGGGGAGCAGCACGGCGTCCAGTACTTCTTCGTCGACGACGAGGAGTTCGACAAGCTGATCGCCAACGGTGAGCTGCTCGAATGGGCCGAGTTCGCCGGCAACCGCTACGGCACTCCGCGCAAGGCGGTCCTGGACCGCCTGGAGGCCGGCGAACCGGTCCTGCTGGAGATCGACCTGCAGGGCGCCCGCCAGGTCCGGGAGTCCATGCCCGAGGCCCAGCTGGTCTTCCTCGCCCCGCCGAGCTGGGAGGAGCTGGTCCGCCGGCTCACCGGCCGGGGCACGGAGGCGCCCGAGGTCATCGAGCGCCGCCTGGAGGCGGCCCGGGTCGAGCTGGCCGCGGAGAAGGAGTTCGACGTGACGTGCGTCAACACCTCCGTCGAGGACGTGAGCCGTGAGCTGCTAGCCTTGATGCTGCATCGATCCGGGGACAAGAGCACCAGCGGCTGACCCCGCGGAGCCGCTCCGGCTCCGGACGCACAGACTTTGCGCCGGCCCGTACGACGGCCGGGTGCATGCCACCCAGGCTTCATCCCCTTTCGGAAGGTAGAGAGTGTCCTCTTCCATCACCGCTCCCGAGGGCATCATCAACCCGCCCATTGATGAGCTTCTCGAGGCCACCGACTCGAAGTACAGCCTCGTGATCTACGCCGCCAAGCGCGCGCGCCAGATCAACGCGTACTACTCCCAGCTCGGCGAGGGCCTGCTGGAGTACGTCGGCCCGCTCGTGGACACCCACGTCCACGAGAAGCCCCTGTCGATCGCGCTGCGCGAGATCAACGCGGGTCTGCTGACCTCCGAGTCCATCGAGGGCCCGGCCCAGTAAGCAGCGTCAGTTCATCCAGGGCCCGGCGGCACGTCCGCCGGGCCTTTGGTGTGTCATAGGGGCATACAGACGCTACGGACGTAGCGCGGACCGGGAGCTCGGGGAGCGGCGAAGCGATGGACAAGCGGGAGCGGGAGCGGCCCAGGGTGGTCCTGGGGGTCAGCGGCGGGATCGCCGCGTACAAGGCGTGCGAGCTGCTGCGCCGGCTGACCGAGTCCGGGCACGACGTCCGGGTGGTGCCGACCGCCTCGGCGCTGCACTTCGTCGGCGAGGCCACCTGGTCCGCGCTGTCCGGCCACCCGGCCACCACCGAGGTCTGGGAGTCCGTCCACGAGGTCCCGCACGTCCGCATCGGCCAGGCCGCGGACCTCGTCGTGGTCGCCCCGGCCACCGCCGACATGCTGGCCAAGGCCGCCCACGGCCTCGCCGACGACCTGCTGACCAACACGCTGCTGACCGCCCGCTGTCCGGTGATCTTCGCCCCCGCGATGCACACCGAGATGTGGGAGAACCCGGCCACCCAGGAGAACGTCGCCACGCTGCGCCGCCGCGGTGCGATCGTCGTCGAGCCCGCGGTCGGCCGGCTGACCGGCGTCGACACCGGCAAGGGCCGCTTCCCCGACCCGGTGGAGATCTTCGCCCTCTGCCGGCGGGTACTGGCCCGCGGGGCCCAGGGGGCCGCCGTGGCGGACCTCACCGGGCGCCACGTCGTGGTCAGCGCCGGCGGCACCCGCGAGCCCCTGGACCCCGTCCGCTATCTGGGCAACCGTTCCTCCGGGAAGCAGGGCTACGCGCTCGCGGCCACGGCGGCGGCGCGCGGCGCCCGGGTCACCCTCGTCGCCGGCAACGCCGAGCTGCCCGACCCCGTGGGCGTGGACGTGGTCCCGGTCGGCACCGCCCGGCAGATGCGGGAGGCCGTGCTGAAGGCCGCCGCGGACGCCGACGCCGTGGTCATGGCGGCCGCGGTCGCCGACTTCCGGCCCGCCGTCTACACCACCGCCAAGATCAAGAAGGTGGAGGACCAGGAGCCGGAGCCGATCGTGCTGGTCCGGAATCCGGACATCCTCGCCGAGCTGTCCGCCGACCGCGCCCGGCCCGGCCAGGTGGTGGTGGGATTCGCCGCGGAGACCGACGACGTGCTCGCCAACGGGCGCGCCAAGCTCGCCCGCAAGGGCTGTGACCTGCTCGTCGTCAACGAGGTCGGCGAGCACAAGACGTTCGGCTCGGCCGAGAACGAGGCGGTGATCCTGGCGGCCGACGGCACCGAGACCCCGGTCCCGTACGGCCCGAAGGAAGCCCTCGCGGACACGGTGTGGGACCTGGTCGCCCCCCGGCTGGCCGAGAATCGCCGCTGAATCCGCGCACCCTCTCCTCTTTCACCCCATCGGCCCCACAAAATCGGGCGTGTTCCCTTGACCATGTCGCCCCCGCGCGGTGATCGTCCTACCGTGAGGTGTGGTGTCCCAGGTCACGAGGGGTCCAGAAATCGAGACCGCGTGCCCGAACGCCACATACGACCGATAAACTGGCGAGTGGATCGGGCCGAGCGCAGCTCTCGGCCCTTCCGCCAATGATCAGCCAGCAGCCGCTGCAACCCCAGGGAGCGATGTGTCCCGCCGCCTGTTCACCTCGGAGTCCGTCACCGAGGGCCACCCCGACAAGATCGCTGACCAGATCAGCGACACGATCCTCGACGCGCTCCTGAAGGAGGACCCGACCTCCCGGGTCGCCGTCGAGACGCTGATCACCACCGGCTTGGTCCACGTGGCCGGCGAGGTGACGACCAAGGCGTACGCCGACATCCCCAACCTCGTCCGCAACAAGATCCTCGAGATCGGTTACGACTCGTCCAAGAAGGGCTTCGACGGCGCGTCCTGCGGCGTCTCGGTCTCCATCGGCGCGCAGTCCCCGGACATCGCGCAGGGCGTCGACACCGCGTACGAGAACCGCGTCGAGGGCGACGACGACGAGCTGGACCGGCAGGGCGCGGGCGACCAGGGCCTGATGTTCGGCTACGCCTGCGACGAGACCCCGGAGCTGATGCCGCTCCCGATCTACCTCGCGCACCGCCTCTCGCGCCGGCTGTCCGAGGTCCGGAAGAACGGCACCATCCCCTACCTCCGCCCCGACGGCAAGACCCAGGTCACCATCGAGTACGACGGCCACAAGGCCGTCCGCCTCGACACCGTCGTGGTCTCCTCGCAGCACGCCAGCGACATCGACCTCGACTCGCTGCTCGCTCCCGACATCCGCGAGTTCGTCGTCGAGCACGTCCTCAACCAGCTCGTCGAGGACGGCATCAAGCTGGACACCGACGGCTACCGCCTGCTGGTCAACCCCACCGGCCGCTTCGAGATCGGCGGTCCCATGGGCGACGCCGGCCTGACCGGCCGCAAGATCATCATCGACACCTACGGCGGTATGGCCCGCCACGGCGGCGGTGCCTTCTCCGGCAAGGACCCGTCCAAGGTCGACCGCTCGGCCGCCTACGCCATGCGCTGGGTCGCCAAGAACGTGGTCGCGGCCGGCCTCGCCGCCCGCTGCGAGGTCCAGGTCGCCTACGCCATCGGCAAGGCCGAGCCGGTCGGTCTCTTCGTCGAGACCTTCGGCACCGCCACCATCGACACGGACAAGATCGAGCAGGCCATCACCGAGGTCTTCGACCTCCGCCCGGCCGCGATCATCCGCGACCTCGACCTGCTCCGCCCGATCTACTCGCAGACCGCCGCCTACGGCCACTTCGGCCGTGAGCTGGAGGACTTCACCTGGGAGCGGACCGACCGCGTCGAGGCGCTGAAGAAGGCCGCGGGCCTGTAAGCAGCTTCACCGTCCCGGCCCCGGCCCCGTACCGCCCCGCGGTACGGGGCCGGCGGCGTTCCCGGCCCGGCGGCGGCCGCGCCCGGGCCCGGGCCCGCTGTCGGTGCGGTCTGCTAAGACTGGTGCTGTGAGCAGTGAGAACGGGCGGGATCCGGGGGAGCGGGGCGAGCAGCTGGCCCTCATCAGGGAGACCGTCCGGGAGACCAGGGCGGAGCGCGCCAAGCCGCGGACGTGGCGGGGCGCGCAGCTCGCCGATGCCCTGCCGGTGGCCCGGGTCCTGGTCGACAAGGGCCCGGTCCATCTCGACAAGCTGTGGGACTACGCCGTCCCCGCCGCCATGGACGCCGACGCCCGCCCCGGCGTCCGGGTCCGGGTGCGGTTCGGCGCGGGGACCGGCCGGGTGCGCGAGGGCCGGCGCGAGGGCGGCGGACTGCTCGACGGCTATCTCGTCGAGCGGATCGCGGAGTCCGACTACCGCGGCCCGCTGGCCGCGCTCGCCCAGGTCGTCTCGCCCGAGCCGGTGCTCAGCCCGGAGCTGCTGGCGCTCTGCCGGGCGGTGGCCGACCGGTACGCCGGTTCGCTCGCCGACGTCCTCCAGCTGGCCGTTCCACCGCGCCACGCCAAGGCGGAGGCGGAGTGCTTCCCCGAGCCGCCGCCCCCGCCCGCGCCGCCCGCCCCGGGCAGTTGGGCGCGCTATCCGGACGGCCCGGCGTTCCTGGACGCCCTCGCGCGCGGTGGCGCGCCGCGGGCCGTGTGGAGCGCGCTCCCCGGGCCGCGGTGGCCCGGGGAGCTGGCCGCGGTGGTGGCGGCGACCCTGGCGTCCGGCCGTGGCGCCCTGGTCGTGATGCCCGACGGACGGTCGGCGGCGCGGGTGGACGCGGCGCTGACCGAGCTCGTGGGGCAGGGGCTGCACACGCTCCTGGTGGCCGATTCCGGCCCCGAGGAGCGGTACCGCCGCTGGCTGGCCATACGCCGCGGCGCGGTCCGGGCCGTCATCGGCACCCGTGCCGCGATGTACGCCCCGGTCGCCGACCTCGGCCTCGTCGCCATCTGGGACGACGGCAACTCCAGCCACAGCGACACCAACGCCCCGCATCCGCACGCCCGGGACGTCCTCCTGCTCCGCGCGGTGCACGAGAAGGCCGCCTGCCTGGTCGGCGACCTGGGCCGCACGGTCGAGGCCACCCAGCTCGTCGAGAACGGCTGGGCCCGGCCGCTGGAGGCCGGCCGCGAACAGCTCCGCACGGCCGCCCCGTTGATCCGTACCGTCGACGACGTGCAGGCCGCGCGCGACGAAGCGGCACGGGTGGCCCGGCTGCCGACGCTCGCCTGGCAGACGGCCCGCGCCGGGCTGGCCCGCGGCCCGGTGCTGGTGCAGGTGCCCCGGAGGGGCTACGTCCCCCGGCTGGCCTGCGAGCGCTGCCGGGAGCCGGCCCGCTGCCGGCACTGCGCCGGACCACTGGAGGCGCGGAGCAACGACACCGCGCTGTGCTGCGGTTGGTGCGGCCGGGAGACCCCGGACTGGCACTGCGCCGAGTGCGGTGGCACCCGGCTGCGGGCGCAGATCGTCGGCGCCCGCCGTACGGCCGAGGAGCTGGGCCGGGCCTTCCCGGAGGTGCCGGTGCGCACCTCCGGCCGGGACCACGTCCTGGATTCGGTCCCGGACCGCCCCGCCCTCGTCGTCTCCACCCCCGGTGCCGAGCCGGTCGCCGAGGGCGCCGGGTACGCGGCGGCGCTGCTGCTCGACGGCTGGGCGCTGCTGGGGCGGGCGGACCTGCGGGCCGGGGAGGAGGCGCTGCGCCGCTGGCTGGGCGCCGCGGCGCTGGTGCGCGGCCAGGCGGAGGGCGGCACGGTCGCGGTGATCGCGGAGCCGACGCTGCGGCCGGTGCAGGCGCTGGTGCGCTGGGACCCGGCCGGGCACGCGCTGCGCGAGCTGGCCGAGCGGGCCGAGCTGGGGTTCCCGCCGGTGTCCCGGATGGCGTCGGTGACCGGCCGGCCCGAGGACGTCGCCGAGCTGCTGCGGGCGGCCGAACTCCCTTCGGGCGCCGAGGTGTTGGGGCCGGTGCCGCTGCCGGTGCCGGACCCCGGGCGGCCGCGTCGGCCGGGCGATCCGCAGCCCGGCGAGCAGTGGGAGCGGGCGCTGGTCCGGGTCCGGCCGGGCCAGGGCGCGGCGCTCGCCGCGGCGCTCAAGGCGGCGCGGGCGGCCAGGCTGGTCAAGCGGGAGGGGGCGGCGGTGCGGGTCCGGATCGATCCGCCGGACCTGGGGTGATCGCGCGCGGGGCGCCGTAGTTGAGGGGCCCGTGCCTGCGCTGCGGGGTGCCGGGGCCCGCGGTACGGAGGCGGGCAGGACGCCGCCCCGGAACCGAGGTCGGCGGGCGGTCCCGGGGCGCTGGCGAGGATGCCGGGCGGCCGGCGTGGGGGAGGGTTTCAGCCGTTGCGCGGGCCGGGGAAGGCGCCCGGACGGGTCGGCTCTTCGCGGGCGGCCGCGGAGGACTGGCCGGGCATGGAGCGAGCGGCGGGCACGGACGGCGCGCCGGACAGCCCGCTGGTCACGCTCACCGCGCGGGTCGCGGAGGACTCCGGCGTACGCACCGCGGGCTCGGCCGCGCCGTCCGCGGCGGGCTGGGCGGCGGCCCGGCGGGCGCCGTAACGGCGGTGCACCGCCTGCTTGGTGACGCCGAGCGCGGAGCCCACCGCGTCCCACGAGAACCCCAGCGAACGGTCGAAGTCGACCGCGGCCGTGACGAGCGTCTCGACGCTGTCCCGCAGTTCCTGGGCAAGGCGCACGGTCGGCGCCGGCGCGCGTCCGTAGACGACGAAGCCCGCGGACGGACCCGTGCGCCGCGGCCGGTAGACGTTGCCCAGCTGAGCGGTCAGCGTGCGCAGTGCGTCCACCTGCCGGCGGACCCGCTCGATGTCCCGCACCAGGAGATGCAGGCTGGCGCGTGCCTGGGCGTCGTGGGTTGCGTGGTCGGCCATGAGCAAGCCTCTCGAACCGGCGTGGAATGAAGAAAAGGAAAACGATCGGGCCGCCTCGGCGGCCCGCTTCGGGTCAATGCTGTTTGACCAACGCGACAGGAGCGGCTCTGGTCACGGTATGGGGGCGTACGAGCTTCCGTGCGAGGCGCGGGAAATGTCGTACGCCCCCTGAAGCGGCGCTCCCGGGCCGGGGCAAGGCCCCTAGACTGGTGCGTCGTTCCGCTGCGTGTGAGAGGTAGTCCGCCACCCATGAGGCTTGTCTTCGCCGGCACCCCCGAGGTCGCCGTCCCCTCCCTCGATGCCCTGATCGCCTCCGACCGGCACGAGGTCGTGGCCGTCGTGACCAGGCCCGACGCGCCCGCGGGACGCGGCCGGAAGCTGGTCGCCAGCCCGGTCGCGGAGCGTGCGGAGGAGGCCGGCATCGAGGTGCTCAAGCCCGCCCGCCCGCGGGACGAGGACTTCCTGGCCCGGCTGCGGGAGATCGCCCCGGACTGCTGCCCGGTGGTCGCCTACGGTGCCCTGCTGCCCAAGGTGGCGCTCGACGTTCCCGCCAGGGGGTGGGTGAATCTGCACTTCTCGCTGCTGCCGGCCTGGCGCGGCGCGGCACCGGTGCAGCACGCGGTGCTGGCCGGTGACGAGGTCACCGGCGCCTCGACCTTCCAGATCGAGGAGGGGCTCGACTCCGGCCCCGTCTACGGGGTGTTGACCGAGGAGGTCCGGCCGACCGACACCAGCGGCGATCTGCTCACCCGGCTCGCGTTCGCCGGCTCCGGTCTGCTCGTCGCGACCATGGACGGCATCGAGGACGGCAGCCTGACGCCGGTGCCGCAGCCCGCCGAGGGCGTCTCCCTCGCGCCGAAGATCGAGGTCGAGGACGCCAAGGTGGACTGGGCGGCGCCGGCCCTGCGGGTCGACCGGGTGATCCGCGGCTGTGCGCCGGCGCCCGGCGCCTGGACGGTCTTCCGCGGCGAGCGCCTGAAGCTGATGTCCGCCACCTCCGCCGCGGGCCACGCCGAACTCTCCCTCGCACCCGGCGCGCTCGCCGTCACCAAGAAGGCGGTGTACGTCGGCACCGGCAGCCACCCGGTCGAACTGGTCTGGGTGCAGCCGCAGGGCAAGAAGCCGATGCGGGCCGCGGACTGGGCGCGCGGCGTACGCATCGAGGCGGGCGAACGGCTCGGCGGCTGACGCCCACGGGGCCCGGCGTGGCCCCGTGGATCCCAGTGGGTGGAATTCCCGGGCCGGTCGTCCGGGGCGGTTTGTATCCTCGGCGGCGCCACCTGAACGACGCGCCGCCCCCGCGGTGCGGCCCCTGGGAAAGGAAGCACCATGACCACCGAGCTGAGCCCCGACGCGCCGGCCGGTCTCGTCGAGCGGGCCCGCCAGGACTACCAGGAACTCGCCGGACGGGGGCTCTCGCTCAACCTCACCCGCGGCAAGCCGGCCCCGGAACAGCTCGACCTCGCCACGGACCTGCTGAGCCTGCCCGGCGGACGGCACACCTCCGCCGACGGCACGGACGTGCGCAACTACGGCGGGCTGCAGGGCCTGCCCGAGCTCCGGGAGATATTCGCCGGGCTGCTCCAGGTCCCGGCCGGGCAGCTGCTCGCGGCCGGCAACTCCAGCCTGGAGCTGATGCACGACTGTCTGGTGCACGCCCTGCTGGGCGTGCTGCCGGGCGCCGCGTCGCGCTGGGCGGACCAGGAGCGGATCGCGTTCCTGTGTCCGGTGCCCGGCTACGACCGGCACTTCGCGCTCTGCGAGCGGTTCGGGATCGAGATGATCCCGGTGCCGATGACCGACGAGGGCCCGGACATGGAGACCGTGGAGCGGCTGGTCGCCGAGGACTCCGCGATCAAGGGCATCTGGTGCGTACCGAAGTACAGCAACCCGACCGGCGTCAGCTACAGCGACGCGACCGTGGCGCGGCTCGCCGCCATGCCCACCGCCGCCCCCGACTTCCGGATCTTCTGGGACAACGCGTACGCCGCCCACCACCTCACCGACGAGCCGGTCGAGATCGCCGACCTGCTCGTCGCCTGCGCCGAGGCCGGCCACCCGGACCGGGCGTTCATCTTCGGTTCCACTTCGAAGATCACCGCGGCCGGCGCCGGTGTCGCCTTCTTCGGCTCCTCGCCCGCGAACGTGACGTGGCTGCTCGGCCACAACGCCAAGCGGTCGATAGGCCCCGACAAGGTCAACCAGCTGCGGCACGTGATGTTCCTGCGCGACGCCGACGGGGTGCGCGCCCACATGGAGCGCCAGCGCGCCCTGCTCCGGCCCAAGTTCGAGGCGGTGGGCCGGATCCTGCAGAAGGAGCTCGGCGGCACCGGGCTCGCGACCTGGACCACGCCCCGGGGCGGGTACTTCGTGACCCTGGAGGTGCCGGACGGCTGCGCCAAGGAGGTCGTCCGCAAGGCCGCCGAGGCGGGCATCGTGCTCACCCCGGCCGGCGCCACCCACCCGTACGGCGACGACCCGCGCGACGCGGTCATCCGGATCGCGCCCAGCTACCCCGGCCTCGCGGAGCTGGAGCAGGCGATCGAGGGGCTCGCCGTCTGCGTCCGGCTCGTGGGCTACGAGCGGCGGGCCGCGTAGCGAAGGCGTACCGCCGGGGTCCCGGGGCCGCGCAGGGAGGCGTGCTGCGCGGCCCGGGCCCGGGCAGGGAGGCGTTCTGCGGCAGCCCCGGGCCCGCGTAGGCTGGGACGGATCCCTCATCCGGGACCCCCAGACCGCATGTCGTATCCGGAGCACCTTTTCTGTGAGCCAGCCCCAGCCCCGCCGCCGTCCCGGCAAGCCGCACCGCCGTCCGAAGAAGGACCCGGTCAGGATCCTCGCGTTCGAGGCGCTGCGGGCCGTCGACGAGCGGGACGCCTACGCGAACCTCGTCCTGCCGCCGCTGCTGCGCAAGGCGCGCGAGGGCGGGGACTTCGACGCCCGGGACGCGGCGCTGGCGACCGAGCTGGTCTACGGCTCGCTGCGGCGGCAGGGCACGTACGACGCGATCATCGCCCAATGCGTGGACCGGCCGTTGCGCGAGGTCGACCCGCCGGTCCTGGACGTGCTCACGCTCGGTGCCCACCAGCTGCTCGGCACCCGCATCCCCACGCACGCCGCGGTCAGCGCGAGCGTCGAGCTGGCACGGGTGGTGCTGGGTGACGGGCGCGCCAAGTTCGTCAACGCGGTGCTGCGCAAGGTCGCGGCGGACGACCTGGACGGCTGGCTGGCGCGGATCGCCCCGGACTACGACGAGGACCCCGAGGACCACCTCGGCCTGGTGCACGCGCACCCCCGCTGGATCGTCTCGGCGCTGTGGGACGCCCTCGGCGGCGGCCGCGCCGGCATCGAGGACCTGCTGGAGGCGGACAACGAGCGCCCCGAGGTGACGCTGGTGGCGCGACCCGGCCGGGCCACCGCCGAGGAGCTGCTGGCCGCGGCCGGCGAGCGGGGCGCGCTGCCGGGCCGCTGGTCGCCGTACGCGGTCCGGCTCGCCGAGGGCGGTGAGCCCGGCGCGCTGGACGCGGTGCGCGAGAACCGCGCCGGCGTGCAGGACGAGGGCAGCCAGCTGGTCGCCCTGGCCCTGGCGAACGCGCCCGTCGAGGGCACCGACCGGGCCTGGCTGGACGGCTGCGCCGGCCCCGGCGGCAAGGCCGCGCTGCTGGCCGCGCTGGCAGCCGAGCGCGGCGCCGCCCTGCTGGCGTCGGAGAAGCAGCCGCACCGCGCCCGCCTGGTCGCCCGGGCCCTGGCCGGCAACCCCGGCCCGTACGCGGTCGTCACCGCCGACGGCACCCGCCCCGCCTGGCGCCCCGGCAGCTTCGACCGGGTCCTGATGGACGTCCCGTGCACCGGCCTGGGCGCGCTCCGCCGGCGCCCGGAGGCCCGCTGGCGCCGTAGCCCCGAGGACCTCGACGGCTTCGCCCCGCTCCAGCGCGAGTTGCTGCGCCAGGCGCTCGCCGCGGTGCGCGTCGGCGGCGTGGTCGGCTATGCGACCTGCTCGCCGCACCCGGCCGAGACCCGGGCCGTGGTGGACGACGTCATCAAGGGCCGCGGCGGCCCGGCCGTGGCGGTCGAATGGGTCGACGCCCGCCCGCTGATGCCCGGCGTCCCCGCCCTCGGCGACGGCCCGGACGTCCAGCTCTGGCCCCACCTGCACGGCACCGACGCGATGTACCTGGCCCTGCTGCGCCGCACCGGCTGACCCGGTCGCGCCTGCTGCGGCGTCCCATCGTGGACTAAGGAGAGGTGGCAGCGGGACGAGCGGGGAGTCCGGACGGCGCGAACGCGCCGAGGAACTGCGGAACTCCCTTGCCGGCGGGGCGCGTTGAGAGATCCATCCGCTGGACAGCGAGGAGGCGCGCCCGCCGGTACGGAGCGGAGGGTTCGAGTCCACCGCCGGGATCCGGGGAGCGGGGTGGGCCGGGGGCCGGCCGGCCCCCGGCGCCGCCCGCCTCCGCCCGCTCCGGGGCGGGGCGCCATACTGGGGGCATGGCCTTGATCAACCCCAGCATCCTGTCCGCAGACTTCGCCCGGCTCGCCGAGGAGGCGGAGGCCGTCGAGGGCGCCGACTGGCTGCACGTCGACGTGATGGACAACCACTTCGTGCCGAACCTCACGCTCGGTGTGCCGGTCGTCGAGTCGCTGCGCAAGGCGACGGACACCCCGCTCGACCTGCACCTGATGATCGAGGACCCGGACCGCTGGGCGCCGCAGTACGTCGAGGCCGGGGCCGGGTCGGTGACCTTCCATGCCGAGGCGGCCGCCGCGCCGGTGCGGCTGGCGCGGGAGATCCGGGCCAAGGGGGCGCGGGCGTCGATGGCGCTCAAGCCGGCCACCCCGATCGAGCCGTACGAGGACCTGCTCCCCGAGCTCGACATGCTGCTGATCATGACCGTGGAGCCCGGCTTCGGCGGCCAGGCGTTCCTGGACATCATGCTGCCCAAGATCCGCCGCACCCGTGAGCTGATCTCCCGGCACGGCCTCGAACTGTGGCTCCAGGTGGACGGCGGGGTCTCCGACGCCACCATCGAGCGGTGCGCGGAGGCCGGCGCCGACGTCTTCGTGGCCGGTTCCGCGGTCTACGGCGCGGACGACCCCGCCAAGGCGGTGCGGGATCTGCGTGAGAAGGCCGAGGCGGCGGCCGCGGGGGCCGGCTGGGCCTGCGCCCACTGAATTCCGGCCAACGGGGGCGGGCGGCAAGGCCGTTGCCGGCCACGGGAAGGGCCCCGTGGCGTGGCCGAGCCGCCAATTGTCCGTGGCGCCACCGAGCGTTCACGAGGGTCGCGGCGGTCAAGGTCCCCGTTGCCGCCGGGTTTCTGAAAGGATGAGCAAAGACTCGATCAGATGCGCAAAAGGGGAGAATTTCGTGGTAGCCAGCCGCCCACAGTCCGGAATGGGCCCTGCCGAGCTGGTGCAGGCCGCGGCCATGGCCCGCCGTTTCTATCTCGAGGGCAAGTCGAAGATCCAGATCGCGGAGGAGTTCGGCGTCAGCCGGTTCAAGGTCGCCCGGGTGCTGGAGACCGCACTGGAGCGTGATCTCGTACGGATCGAGATCCGGGTGCCCTCCGAGCTGGACGCCGAGCGCTCCGACGCGCTGCGGGCCCGCTACGGCCTGCGGCACGCGGTGGTCGTCGAGTCGCCCGCGGACGCTCCCCCCGCCTTCGGTGGCCAGACCGCGCCCGAGGACGCCGCGGACCCGGAGAACCTCGGTGAGGTCGCCGCCGACCTGCTCGGCGAGCTGGTCACCGAGGGCGATGTGCTCGGGCTCGCCTGGGGCCGTTCGACCATCCACATGGCGGCCGCGCTGCACCGGCTGCCGCCCTGCACGGTCGTCCAGCTGACCGGCGTCTACGACGCGGGCACCGCCGACCGCGGCTCGGTCGAGGCGGTGCGCCGCGCGGCCGACGTCGCCGGCGGCGAGGCGCACCCGATCTACGCGCCGATGCTGCTGCCCGACTCGGCGACCGCCGAGGCGCTGCGCCGGCAGACCGGCATCGCCCGCGCCTTCGACTACTTCGACAAGGTCACCGTGGCCTGCGTCTCCATCGGCTCCTGGGAGCCGGGCGTCTCCACGGTCTACGACATGCTGTCCGAGGAGGAGCGCGAGCACTACGCCTCGCTGGGCGCGGCCGCCGAGATGTCCGCGCACCTCTTCGACGCCGAGGGCCGGCGGATCGGCCGGGACCTGGGCGAGCGGTGCATCACCGTCGAGGCGGACCGGCTGCGCCGCATCCCGGAGGTCGTGGCCATCGCGGGCGGCCGGCGCAAGGCCGCGGCGATCGGCGCCGTGCTGCGCTCCGGGCTCGTGACGAGCCTGGTCACGGACACCGCGGCGGCCGACCACCTGCTGCTGGAGACCGGCCCCGGCCCGCGCCCCGCGCTGGACCGGGCGGATCCCGACGGGACCTGAGCCCGGCCGCCGCCGGGCGGCCGTACCACCCGGCGGTCACCGGCGGGCGGCCCGGGCGGGCCTGTGACAGCATCGGCCCATGGTGATCCGCCCCGTCCCGCGCCGTGCCGCCGCCGTCCTCGGCGCGCTGCTCGCCGGGCTGCTGCTCGTGCTCACCGGATGTACCACCGGCCGGGCCGGGCAGGGGAGTTCGGCCGGCCCGCCGCACTCCACCACCGCCGGCACCTCCCGCGGGGCCGCGCCGTCCCGCGTACCGGCCCGGGCGTCCGGCATGCCGGTCGTCACGGGCGCCGGGCTCCCCGCCCAGGCGCGTGACACGCTGCGGCTCGTCGACGCCGGCGGGCCGTTCCCGTACCCGCAGGACGGGACCGTCTTCGGCAACCGCGAACGGCGGCTGCCGCCGCACCCGCGCGGCTACTACCACGAGTACACGGTCCGCACCCCGGGCTCGCCGGACCGCGGTGCCCGCCGGCTGATCACCGGCCGCGGCCACGAGACGTACTACACGGCCGACCACTACCGGACCTTCGAGGCGGTGCTGCGATGACCGGGCCGGAGCCGGCGGCCGTGCCGCGGCCGCTCGCGGCGGTGCTCGACGGGCGGACGCCGCCCGGGGTGCTGCCCTGGCCCGCCGACCGGCCGGTGGCCGAGGCGCTGGCCGCCGCGCGGGAGGCCGGCTGGACCGGTGCCGTGCTGGACCTGGAGGGCGTCGCGGACAAGGCCGCCTTCATGGACCGGTGCGCCGGCGCGCTGCGGCTGCCCGGCTGGTTCGGCCGCAACTGGGACGCGCTCGCCGACTGCCTGACCGACCTGTCCTGGTGCCCGGCCGACCGCGGCCGGCTGCTGGCCCTCACCGGCTGGCAGGGCTACGCCGCCGCCGTGCCCGAGGACTGGGCCGTGGTGGAGTCCGTCCTGGCCGACGCGGTGGGCTTCTGGCGCGACAGCGGCACCGGGCTGGCGGTGGTCCTGGCCAGGGGCCGGGGCCGCCGGCAGGCGCCCTGAGGCCGGACCCGGGCGGTCCCTCGCGGCCCTCTTGGCGGATCGCACACATGGCCCAGCAGGGGCTAGGACAATCGTATGAGCCCTGGTCAGGGCCCGTATCCTGGGCTATATGCGATTCCTGAATCCGAAGAACGGCGCGCTCGAAGAGAGTTCTTCGGTGCCTTACGACCTGACCTACGACGATGTGTTCATGGTGCCCGGCCGCTCCGCCGTGGGCTCCCGCCAGGGCGTCGACCTGGCCACGCCCGACGGGACGGGAACCACCATCCCGCTGGTGGTCGCCAACATGACGGCGATCGCCGGCCGCCGGATGGCCGAGACCGTCGCCCGCCGTGGTGGCCTGGTCGTCATCCCGCAGGACATCCCGATCGACGTCGTCACCGACGTCGTGACCTGGGTCAAGCGCCGTCATCTGGTACTGGACACGCCGATCGTGCTGTCCCCGGTGGCGACCGTCGCGGACGCCCTGGCGCTGCTGCCCAAGCGGGCGCACGGCGCGGGCGTCGTCGTCGAGGGCGGCCGCCCGGTCGGCATCGTCACCGAGCACGACCTGGCCGGGGTGGACCGCTTCACCCAGGTCGCCGAGGTCATGACCAAGGACCTGCTGGTCTTCGACGCGGACATCGACCCGCGGGAGGCCTTCAACCGCCTCGACGCCGCCAACCGCAAGCTCGCGCCCGCGGTCGACGCCGACGGCATGCTGGTCGGCGTGCTGACCCGCAAGGGCGCGCTGCGCGCCACGCTGTACACCCCCGCCACCGACGCCGACGGCAAGCTGCGGATCGCGGCCGCGGTCGGCATCAACGGCGACGTGGCCGGCAAGGCCAAGGCGCTGCTGGAGGCCGGTGTGGACACGCTCGTCGTGGACACCGCGCACGGCCACCAGGAGAGCATGATCAGCGCGATCAAGGCCGTCCGGGCGCTGGACCCGCAGGTCCCGATCGTGGCGGGCAACATCGTCGCCGCCGAGGGCGTGCGCGACCTGATCGAGGCCGGCGCGGACATCATCAAGGTCGGGGTCGGCCCCGGCGCGATGTGCACCACCCGGATGATGACCGGTGTCGGCCGGCCGCAGTTCTCCGCGGTGCTGGAGTGTGCCGCCGAGGCGAAGAAGTACGGCAAGCACGTCTGGGCCGACGGCGGTGTGCGGCACCCCCGCGACGTCGCCATGGCGCTGGCCGCCGGTGCCTCCAACGTCATGATCGGCTCCTGGTTCGCCGGCACGCTGGAGTCGCCCGGCGACCTCCAGCACACCGCCGACGGCCGTCCGTACAAGGAGAGCTTCGGCATGGCCTCCGCCCGTGCGGTGCAGCGCCGGACGAGCGAGGAGTCGTCCTACGACCGGGCCCGCAAGGCGCTCTTCGAGGAGGGCATCTCGCACTCCCGGATGTTCATCGACCAGGCCCGGCCGGGCGTCGAGGACCTGATCGACTCGATCATCGCGGGCGTCCGCAGCTCCTGCACGTACGCGGGCGCGGCCACGCTGGAGGAGTTCGCCGAGAAGGCCGTGGTCGGCGTGCAGAGCGCCGCCGGCTACGCCGAGGGCAAGCCGCTGCACGACAGCTGGAGCTGACCCGCCACGGGCCGTTCACGGCCCTGGGGAGCGCCTGACCGGCCCCGCACCGACCGGTGCGGGGCCGGTTTGCGTTTCCGGGGTCTCGCGGGGTTTCCTGGCGCAACGGCGCAACGATCCACCGCACGGGTCGCCGGTGCGCAACGATCAGCCGTGGTTGCGCAAGGAACCTGCATTACGGCAGCTCAGCGGCGCCCCGTAAGGTCTGCGTCAGTACGTGGAGTGGCGGAGACCGCCTGCTCGGCGGTCTCCCGCACGGGACGCTTCGGCATGCCCGTTTCCTGACCGCCGTCGGTCGCCGTCACCTGACAGGCAGCGATGAAGGAGCCTCCCCAGTGTTGGAGCACGGCGCAGCCCCGCCCGCAGGGGCCAGCGACACCCGGCCGCCCTCTCCCGGCGGCCCCGGCGGCCTCGGCACCCGGCTGATGCGGCGCAAGCCGGTCGAGCGGCTGGTCGCCGAGGGCGGCAAGGGGCAGGGCGGTGAGCTCCGCCGCTCGATGGGCGTCTGGCAGCTGACCATGATCAGCATCGGTGCCACCCTCGGCACCGGCATCTTCGTGGTGCTCGGCAACGCGGTCCCGGCCGCCGGCCCCGCCGTCGTGATCTCCTTCGTGATCGCCGGCATCACCGCGCTGTTCTCGGCGCTGTCCTACGCGGAGCTGGCCGGCACCATCCCGGTCTCCGGCTCCTCGTACTCCTACGCCTACGCCACCCTCGGCGAGCTGGTCGCCTGGGTCTGCGGCTGGTGCCTGATCCTGGAGTACGGCGTCTCGGTCGCGGCCGTCGCGGTGGGCTGGGGGCAGTACCTCAACGAGCTGCTCGCCGGCACGATCGGCTTCACCCTCCCCGACGCGCTGTCCCAGCCGCCCGGCGACGGTGGCTACTTCAACCTGCCGGCGCTGCTGGTGGTCCTGCTGGCCATGGCGTTCCTGCTGGGCGGTGCCAAGGAGAGCGCCCGGGCCAACACCATCATGGTGCTGGTCAAGATAGCCGCGCTGCTGCTGTTCTGCGGCGTCGCCTTCCAGGGCATCAAGTCCGGCAACTACGCCAACTTCATGCCGATGGGCATGGCCGGTGTGAGCGCCGCGGGCGCCACCCTGTTCTTCTCGTACATCGGCTTCGACGCCGCCTCCACGGCCGGCGAGGAGGCCAAGAACCCGCAGCGCGACCTGCCCCGCGCGATCATGCTCTCGCTGGTGATCGTCACCGCGCTGTACTGCCTGGTCGCGGCGATCGCCGTGGGCGCCATGCCGTGGCAGAAGTTCAAGGGCTCCGAGGCCGCGCTGGCCGGGATCATGAAGGCGGTCACCGGGCAGAGCTGGTGGGCCGTGCTGCTCGCGTTCGGCGCGGTCATCGCCATCGCCAGCGTCGTGCTGACCGTGCTCTACGGCCAGACCCGCATCCTGTTCGCGATGTCCCGCGACGGCCTGGTGCCGAAGGCGTTCGCCAAGGTGCACGCCAAGACCGGGGTGCCGCGGGTCAACACCGTGATCGTCTCGCTGTTCTGCGGCGTGCTCGCCGCCGCGGTGCCGCTGGGCCAGCTGGCCGACGCCACCAGCATCGGCACGCTGTTCGCCTTCGCGCTGGTCAACGTGGCGGTGATCGTGCTGCGCCGGACCCGCCCGGAGATGAAGCGCACCTTCCGTACGCCGCTCTCCCCGCTGTTCCCGGCGATCGGCTTCCTGCTCTGCCTCTGGATGATGTACAGCCTGGAGCCGGTGACCTGGGTGGTCTTCGGTGTCTGGATGGTCGTGGGCCTTGTGGTCTACTTCGGTTACGGCTTGCGCCGCTCCCGATTGGCCACGTCAGAGAAGTGATCCACCCGCAGTGCGACTGAACGATCTCGACGAACGCATCGTCCACGCCCTCGCCGAGGACGCCCGCCGCAGCTTTGCCGACATCGGCCAGGAGGTCGGGCTGTCCGCCCCGGCCGTCAAGCGCCGGGTGGACCGGCTGCGGGCCGACGGCGCGATCACCGGCTTCACCGTACGGGTGGACCCGGCCGCGCTCGGCTGGGAGACCGAGGGGTTCATCGAGATCTACTGCCGCCGGAACACCTCGCCCGAGGCGATCCACCGCGGTCTGTCGCGCTACCCGGAAGTGGCGTCCGCCTCCACCGTCACCGGTGAGGCGGACGCCTTGGTCCAGGTCTTCGCCTCCGACATGCGCCACTTCGAGCGGGTGCTGGAGCGGATCGCCGGCGAGCCGTTCGTGGAACGGACCAAGTCCGTCCTGGTGCTCTCCCCGCTGCTCCGCCGGTACGGCTCGGGCGCACCCCGCTAGCGCCGGTCCGACGGATCGGGGTCGGGACGGCCCTGGCCCTCCCGGACCGCTGCGCCCGGGTCCGCCGGCACCCGCGGCGGGGTGCCGCGGGTCCGGACGATCCGCTGTGCCGAGGCGGCGATCCGCCAGCCGTCCGCGGTCCGCACCAGGGTGCTGTCGGTGTGACCCGCGGAGACGAACACCTCCTTGAAGCCGTCGGCGAGGACGTGGGTGCTCAGCCGAGCCTGCTACCTCTGGCGGACTTGAGGTCAAGCGCCGGGGTGAGCGGAGCGCGCCCGGGTCCGCAGACCGGCCACCGCGGCGATCCCCGCCACCAGCACCACGCCCGCCGCGATCCGGTACCCCAGCGCGGTGGCCTCGGTGAACGCGGTGGTCACCGCCGCGCCGTGCCCGGTGCCCGCGGCGAACCGCACCGACAGCACGGTCCCGACCACGGCGATCCCCAGCGCCGCCCCCAACTCCCGTGCCGCGCCCTGGAGTCCGGAGCCCATCCCCGACCGGTGGGCCGGCACCGACGCCACGATCGCATGCGACAGCGTCGGCATCGCCAGCCCCGCACCCACCGACATCACCAGCAGGAACACCAGGTACAGCGGATACGGGGTGCCGGCGCCCGCGGTGGACAGCAGCAGCAGGCCCACCACGATCAGGCCCAGCCCCGTACCCACCGCCGTGGCCTCACCGGCCCGTTGCGCCCAGCGCATGCCGTACCGCGTCACCGCCATCATCCCGAAGGCCAGCGGCACGATCGCGAACCCGGTCTGCAGCGGCGAGTAGCCCTTCACGTACTGCAGGAACTGGGCGTTGACGTAGAACAGCGCGAACATCCCGAAGAACGTCACCGCGATGCCGAGGGTGCCGGCCCGCAGCCGGGGCAGCCGGAACAGCCGGGGGTCCAGCACCGGGTGCGCGGCCCGCAGACCGTGCCGGACGAACACCGCGAACACCACCAGCGCCAGGGCGAAGGCCCCCGTCACCGCGGCCGAACCCCAGCCCAGCCCCGGGCCCTCGATGATGCCGAAGAGCAGCGCGGCCGCCCCGAGGACCAGCAGCACCGAGCCCGGCAGGTCCAGCGCGGCGGTCTGCCTCGGGACCCGCGGCGCGGCCGCGGCGACCCAGACCAGCAGGCCCAGCCCGAGCGGCACATACGCCCAGAACAGCCCCTGCCAGGGCAGGTACTCGAGGATCAGCGCGCCGCCCGCGTTGCCCGCCATGCCGCCGATGCCGAGCGCCGCGCTCCAGGCGGCGACCGCCCCGGACCGGCGGTCCGGCGGTGTCGCGTGCAGCAGGACGGACATGGTCGCCGGGACCAGCAGCGCGGCGCCCGCACCCGAGACGGCCCGGCCGGCCAGCAGCACCGGCAGGGAGCCCGCCAGCGCGCTGAGCAGCGCGCCCGTCGCGAAGACACCGAGCCCGGTCAGCAGCACGCCCTTGCGGCCGTAGCGGTCGCCCAGCGCCCCGGCGGGGATCAGCAGCCCCGCGAAGACCAGCACGTAGGTGTCGACGATCCACAGCAGCTGGGCGGCGGACGGATGCAGTCCGCTCGCCGCGATCCGGGGGATCGCGAGGTTCATCGCGGCCACCAGCGACTGCGCGACCAGCACGCAGACGCACATCGCGGCCGTCACCGACCGCCGCCGGGAGGACCTGCCGGGCGGCGTGCGAAGGGAATCGGACGGCGGGGACGGAGACAGGGTCGAGGTCATGGGCGGGACGCTAGGGTCCCCGTGGATTAACCTCAACTGCAAGGTGTGCACTCCATGATTGCGCGAAACGCAAACGTCGACCTCAACCTGCTGACGGCCCTCGACGCGCTGCTCGAGGAGGAGAGCGTGACCGCGGCCGCCGACCGCCTCGGGCTCTCCGGACCGGCCATGAGCCGCGCCCTCGGCCGGATCCGCCGCACCCTCGGCGACCCGGTCCTGGTCCGCGCCGGCCGCCACATGGTCCCCACCCCGCGCGCCCTGGAGATCAGGGCCGAGGTGCGCCGGCTGGTGGAGGGCGCCCACGGCGTGCTCACCCCGGCCACCCCCGCCGACCCGGCGCAGCTGGCCCGGGCCTTCACCATCAGCGCCAACGACCTCTTCGTGACCGCCGTCGGCCCGCGCCTCGTCGCCCGGGTCGCCGAGGAGGCCCCGCAGGTCGTGCTGCGCTTCCTCGGGGAGAGCCACGTGGACCTGCCGCTGCTCCGGGACGGCGCCGTGGACCTGGAACTCGGGGTGATCGACAGCACCGAACCGGAGATCCGTACCGAGGAGCTGTTCACCGACCGCGGGATGGCGGTGGTCCGCGACGGCCACCCGCTCACCGAGGGCCGGCTCACCGCCCGCCGCTACGCCGACGCCCCGCACCTCAACTTCACCCGCCGCGGCCGGCTCACCGGCCCCATCGACACCGCGCTGGCCGCCCTCGGGCTGCGCCGCAAGGTGATCGCCACCGTCCCCACCTTCGCCGCCTCGCTGATGATGGTCCGCGACACCGACGCGGTCGGCTTCGCCAACGAGGTGATCGCCGCCTCGACGGTCCGCGCCCTGGGCCTGCGCACCCTCCCCATCCCGCTGGACCTCCCCGACATGACCATGGAAATGGCCTGGCACCCCCGCCAGGAGGCGGACGCCGGCCACGTCTGGCTGCGCGGACTCGTCCGCCGGGTGGTCAGGGAAACCATCGCCGCCGGGCCCCCGCCGGAGGCCCGGTGACCTCCGGCGCAATGAATCGCCGCGGAGGCGCTTGAACGCGCAATGAATCGTCCGGCCGCACGCAACGGTGGCGCCTTGTCCGGAATCGTCACCGCCCCGTACCGTCAATGCGTCCCGCCCGAACCGTCCGCCGAGGGGTCCCATGACATCGCTGCACACCGCCCTGCTCCAGAGTTCGGGCCGGCCCGGCGATGTCGCCCACAATCTGCAGGTGCTGGCGGACGCGGCCCGCGCGGCCGCCGCGCAGGGCGCCGGGCTGCTCGCCGCGCCCGAGATGTTCCTCACCGGCTACGCCATCGGCGCCGACGTGCCCAAGCTCGCCGAGCCCGCCGACGGCCCGTCCGCTGAGGCCGTCGCCCGGATCGCCGCCGACCACGGTCTGGCGATCGCCTACGGCTTCCCCGAGCGGGACGGCGACACGGTCTACAACGCGGTCCAGCTGATCGACGCCGGGGGCGAGCGCCTCGCCACGTACCGCAAGACCCACCTCTTCGGCTGCTTCGAGCGCGAGTGGTTCACGCCGGGCGACCGGCCGGTCGTCCAGGCCGAGCTCGGCGGCCTCCGCGTCGGCCTGATGATCTGCTACGACGTGGAGTTCCCGGAGAACGTCCGGGCGCACGCGCTGGCCGGCACCGATCTGCTGCTGGTGCCCACCGCGCAGATGCACCCGTTCCAGTTCGTCGCGGAATCGCTGGTCCCGGTCCGCGCCTTCGAGAACCAGATGTACATCGCGTACGTCAACCGCACCGGTCCGGAAGGGGAGTTCGAGTTCGTCGGGCTCTCCACGCTCGCCGGCCCGGACGGCGTCGCCCGGGCCCGCGCCGGCCGCGGCGAGGAGCTGGTCTCCGCCGACGTCGACCCGGCGTTCCTCGCCGCCTCCCGCGAGACCAACCCCTACCTGCGCGACCGCCGCCCGGAGCTGTACGCGTCCCTGGTCTGACCCTCCCCCCACCGCCCCGCCCACGCCGCATCGTCAGCTTTTCCCTGCAAGGAGTCCGTACCCCATGACGTCCACGGTGCCCCCCGCCGTCCCGCACACCGAAGCGCAGCCGCCGATCACCATGTTCGGCCCGGACTTCCCGTACGCGTACGACGACTTCCTCGCCCACCCGGCGGGCCTCGGCCAGATACCGGCGACCGAGCACGGCACCGAGGTCGCGATCATCGGCGGCGGCCTCTCCGGCATCGTCACCGCCTACGAGCTGATGAAGATGGGCCTCAAGCCCGTCGTCTACGAGGCGGACCAGATCGGCGGCCGGCTGCGGACCGTCGGCTTCGACGGTTGCGACGAGAGCCTGAACTGCGAGCTGGGCGCGATGCGGTTCCCGCCGTCCTCGACGGCGCTGCAGCACTACATCGACCTGGTGGGCCTGACCACCAAGCCGTTCCCCAACCCGCTGGCCGAGTCGACCCCGTCGACCGTCGTCGACCTCAAGGGCGAGTCGCACTACGCCGAGACCCTGGACGACCTGCCCCCGGTCTACCGCCAGGTCGCCGAGGCGTGGAACGCCTGCCTGGACGAGGGCGCCGACTTCTCCGACATGAACCAGGCCATGCGCGAGCGCGACGTGCCGCGCATCCGCGAGATCTGGGCGAAGCTCGTCGAGAAGCTCGACAACCAGACCTTCTACGGCTTCCTCTGCGACTCCGACGCCTTCAAGTCCTTCCGCCACCGCGAGATCTTCGGTCAGGTCGGCTTCGGCACCGGCGGCTGGGACACCGACTTCCCGAACTCCATCCTGGAGATCCTGCGCGTCGTCTACACCGAGGCCGACGACCACCACCGCGGCATCGTCGGCGGCTCCCAGCAGCTGCCGCTGCGCCTCTGGGAGCGCGAGCCGGCCAAGATCGTGCACTGGGCGCCGGGCACCTCGCTGTCCACCCTGCACGACGGCACGCCGCGCCCGGCCGTGACCCGGCTGCACCGCACCGCCGGCAACCGCGTCACCGTCACCGACGCCTCCGGCGACATCCGCTCCTACAAGGCGGTCGTCTTCACCGCCCAGTCGTGGATGCTGCTCTCCAAGATCGCCTGTGACGACGAGCTGTTCCCGATCGACCACTGGACGGCGATCGAGCGCACCCACTACATGGAGTCGTCCAAGCTCTTCGTCCCCGTCGACCGGCCGTTCTGGCTGGACAAGGACGAGGACACCGGCCGCGACGTGATGTCCATGACGCTGACCGACCGGATGACCCGCGGGACCTACCTGCTGGACAACGGCCCGGACCAGCCGGCCGTCATCTGCCTCTCGTACACCTGGTGCGACGACAGCCTCAAGTGGCTGCCGCTGGACGCCAACGAGCGGATGGAGGTCATGCTGAAGTCGCTCGGCGAGATCTACCCGAAGGTCGACATCCGCAAGCACATCATCGGCAACCCGGTCACCGTCTCCTGGGAGAACGAGCCCTACTTCATGGGCGCGTTCAAGGCCAACCTGCCCGGCCACTACCGCTACCAGCGGCGGCTGTTCACCCACTTCATGCAGGACCGCCTCCCCGAGGACAAGCGCGGCATCTTCCTCGCCGGCGACGACATCTCCTGGACCGCCGGCTGGGCCGAGGGCGCGATCCAGACCGCGCTGAACGCGGTGTGGGGCGTGATGCACCACCTCGGCGGCACGACCGACGCCACCAACCCGGGCCCGGGCGACGTCTACGACGAGATCGCCCCGGTCGAACTGCCGGAGGACTGACCCCCGGTTCCTCCCCCGGGGGCTTCCCCCGCCACGAGCCCGCGCGGGCGGCCGGTCAGACCCCGGCCGCCCGCGCAGCCGCGTAGACCTCCGCCGCGAGGTCCTTGAGCTCCTCGGCGTCCCGGGCGTGGCCCTGCAGATCGATCAGGATCTCCTCCACGCCCACCGCGGCGTGCGCGGCCAGGTCCTCCACGATCTGCGCCACGCTGCCCTGGAACGGCCTGCGGTCCGGGCCCTCGTACGGAGCGCCGGTGTGCGTGGTGTTCACCCGCAGCACGCTCTGCACCGGCTCCTTGCGGCCCCGTTCGGCGGCCACCTCCTGCAGCCGCTTCCACTGCCCGGCGAGCTGCTCCGCGCCCATGCCGACCGGCATCCAGCCGTCCGCCCGGTCCACCAGCCGGCGCAGCGCCCGCGGGCTGTTGGCGGGCAGCAGGATCGGCAGCGGCCCCTTCGGCTTGGGCCCGACCTCGGACGGGGCGATGGTGGTCAGCTCGCCGTCGTACGCCACCGGGTCCGGGCCCCACACCGCGCGGCAGACGTCGATCAGCTCGTCGAGGACCTTTCCGCGCTTCTCGAACGGGGCGACCGCGGCGGCCGCGTACTCGTCCAGCGACCAGCCGGTCCCCAGGCCCGCGACCACCCGGCCGCCGCTCGCCGCGTCCAGCGAGGCCAGCCCGCGGGCCAGCTGGAACGGCACGTGCAGCGGGGCGATCAGCACGCTCGTGCCCAGCCGGGCCCGCCGGGTGGCGCCCGCGGCCAGGGCCAGCGTCACCAGCGGGTCGGCGACCGAGCGGTACTGCTCGGGCCAGGGCAGCCCCGGGATGTTGTACAGGCCCTGGGTGGCGGGCTCCGGGAACAGGATCCGCTCGAAGACCCACAGGCTCTCGTAGCCGGTCTCCTCCGCGGCCCGGGCCACGTCGGGCACGTCCCGTCCGATGTCGTACTGCCGCATCTGCGGAAGGCTCAGACCGAGTCGGATGGCCATGCAGCGCACTCCTTCGTGGGGGTGTCAGGTGTCGCGTCGTTCCGTTCCGCTGTCCCTCTGCACCGTCAACCTACCTTCCAGGCAAGGGAGTTCACAGGCGTTGACCAGGGGGACGGCGGGCGGGGTCAGCCGGGCAGCGGGGTCAGCAGCATCCGGCCCACCAGGCCGACGCCGGCGTCCAGCCGCTCGGTGAACTCCTCCGCCACCTCCGGCAGCCGGCGCACGCCCCACAGGGCCCGGGCCGCCACCCAGGCGCCGTCCCGGGCCTTGTCCAGGCTCCAGGATCCGATCAGATGGGTCAGCGGATCGGCGATGTCGAGCAGGTCGGGGCCGGGCATCAGCTGCTCGCGGATCCGCTCCTCCAGGCTCGTCAGCACCCCGCCCACCCGGTCGAAGTCGCCCTCCAGCGCCGCCGGTTCGCACTCCAGCGCCCGGCAGGTGTCCAGCACGGCGAGCGCGAGGTCGTGGCCGATGTGCGCATTGATCCCGGCCAGGGCGAACTGCAGCGGGTGGACATCGGGGTGGCGGCGCAGCTGGAGGAGCGGACGCCAGCAGGCCGGTGGCCGCAGCCCGGCGGCCGCGGCGTCCACCGCGGCGAAGTAGCGCCGGGCGAACCGGACGTCGAGCTCCCCGGCGGCCGCCGGGTCCCGGAAACCGCCGTCACCGAGGCGCCGCGCCACCGCCTCGGTGACGGTCAGGTACACACCGTTGAAGACGGCCACCCCGTCCCCGTCGGGCAGCGCCGCGTCCAGCGCCCGCATCCGCGCCAGCACCCCGGCCACGTCGCCGGGCGGCGCCTGGCGGGGCGCCGCGGAGCCGATCCGACCCGGTTCGCCGGATTCCTGAATCGTCGTCATCCGCCCAGCGTGGCAGCTGCCTTGCGGATATCCGCGTTTCCCGGGCGGCGTTGACCGGAACGGGGTAATAATCGGCGCGCCCTCTTGTGGCTCTCCGGAGAGCCACAAGAGCGGCAACGGCCTTTGAGAAACCCATATCTTTCGCGATCCAGGAAGCGCCGCGGTGAACGTGGTGCAGAATTCCGGAGGTTGGCGCATGTCCCGAAGACGTTCCGCAGTACTCACCGCCCCGCTCCTGGCGATAGCGGCGCTGCTGACCGCAGCCGCCCCCGCCCCGGCCGCGCCGGCCGTGCCCGCCGACAAGTCCCGGGTACTGGCGAACTGGACCCAGACCAGCGCGGCCAGCTACACGCAGTGGTCCGCCGCCCGGGACCACCGGTCGAAATGGTCCGCCTACCGCTTCGACTGGAACACGGATTACTGCTCCAAGTCGCCCGACAACCCCCTCGGCTTTCCCTTCCACCTCCGCTGTGCGCGCCATGACTTCGGCTATCGCAACTACAAGCGGATGGGCACCTTCAAGGCGAACAAGGCGCGACTGGACAAGGCGCTCTACGAGGACCTGAAGCGGGTCTGCGGGGGCTACTCGGGCGCCCGCAAGGCCTCCTGCAAGGCGCTGGCCTGGACCTACTACCAGGCGGTCAAGAAGTACGGCCGCTGAGGCCCGGGGTGCCCGGGGACCTCGTGGTACGGCGCAGCGCGGCTCCCGGGGGCGTTCTTCCCCCCGGTCCTCGCCGTGCGGCGAGGTCCCCTCGCCCGGCAGCGGTGGCCCGGTCGGCAGACGCGGTTTGTCCTGACGCAGCCGTTCGACTATGAATCACCTCGGCTCTGTGACGTGCAGGGCGTCGCGGAAGTGGAGAGTGATCATGGCCGGCTTCGGGTGGAAGCTTCACGGGGACGGGCGGCACCTGAAGCCGGGGGAGGTGGTCCGGCCCGACGAGCGCCTGACCTGGGGCCGCACCATCGCGCTCGGCGCCCAGCACGTCGTCTCGATGATCGGCGCGTGTTTCGTCGCACCCGTGCTCATGGGGCTGGACCCCGGCCTCGCCCTCATGGCGTCGGGCGTGGCCACGGTGCTCTTCCTGGTGATGACCCGCGGACGCATTCCGAGCTACCTGGGTTCGTCGCTCTCCTTCGTCGGGGTGTCCGCCGTGATCGCCGGTCAGGGCGGAAACGCCGGCACGCTGACGGGCGCGATGCTCGTGGTGGGTGCCTGTCTGGCGGGCTGCGGAATCGTCATTCACCTCCTCGGCGCCCGGGTGATCCACGCGGTGCTGCCGCCCGTGGTGACCGGCGCGGTCGTGATGCTCATCGGCTTCAATCTCGCCCCGGTGACGGCGTCCACGTATTGGCCGCAGGATCAATGGACGGCTCTGGCGACCATGCTGTTCACTGGTCTCGCCCTCGTCGTCCTGCGGGGGTTCTGGTCGCGCATTGCCATTTTCCTGGGCCTGGTTTTCGGATACGTCCTGTCCTGGGTTCTCGACCGCACCGCGGGAATGATTCATTCCGCGAACGGCGCGGGGAAGGTGACCGATCACTGGCGCATTGATTTCTCCGGTGTGCAGAAGGCCGACTGGATCGGCCTCCCGACCTTCCACGCCCCGAATTTCTCGGCCTCCGCAATTCTCGTGGCGCTGCCCGTCCTGGTGGCACTGGTCGCGGAGAATGCCGGACACGTCAAGGCGGTCGGGGAAATGACCGGCGACCCCCTCGAGGACAAGATGGGCATGGCCATCGTCGCCGACGGCACGGCCACCGTTCTCTCCACCGCGGTCGGCGGCCCCGCCACCACGACGTACGCCGAGAACATCGGCGTGATGGCGGCCACCCGGGTCTATTCCACCGCGGCCTATTCCGCGGCCGCGGCCTTCGCGGTGCTGTTCGGCCTCTGCCCGAAGTTCGGCGCCGTGGTGGTCGCGATCCCCGGCGGGGTGCTGGGCGGCATCACGGTCATCCTCTACGGCATGATCGGCCTGCTGGGCGCCCAGATCTGGATCCGGAACGGGGTGGACTTCACGGTGCCGCTGAACCTCATCCCCGCGGCAACCGGCGTCATCATCGCCATCGGCGGCGTCTCGCTGAAGTTCACCGAGCACTTCGAACTCGGCGGCATCGCCCTCGGGACGCTCATCGTGCTGACCGGCTACCACTCCCTGCGCTGGCTCTCCCGGGCCGCCGGTCAGGGCCGCATGCCGCTCCTCGACGCGGGGACCAGCGGCTACGACGGGTCCGCCGACCGGAACGACGGACAGGCGCCCTGACCGTCCGGGGGCCGGCCGGCGTCGAACGGAGATCCGGAAGCGTAAGAGGTGCCGGAAGAGGTGCCGAAAGAGGGGAGTTAGCTCCCCTGTGTCCGCGGTGTGCCTCAGGGGATGCTTGATCCTCCTACCGCTGACAGGAAACGAGGCGACGATGAACGAGCTTGCTGCCGAGGCGGGACCGCGGCCCGGATGGGGCGGGTCCGCCGCCCTGTTAGGGCGAGGCGTGGTGCTGACCGGACTGGCGCTGACCGAGGCCCTGCTCCTGGTCTGGGTCACCCTCGTGGTCTGTCTGGCCTGCGTCGGCGTCGGGATCCCGCTGCTGCCGGGGGCGTTGGACACCGTGCGCGCCGACGCGCGGCTCCAGCGCAGGCTCGCGCTGGGGTGGACGGGGGTGCGGGTGCCCGAGCCGTACGCGCCCGAACCGCCGGTTCAGGCCCGGCTGTCGGGCCTGCGCCGGGTGCACCGGATGATCGGCGATCCGGCCACCTGGCGTGATCTGCTCTGGCTGCTGATCAACCCCTGCATCGGGCCGGTGCTGGCGCTGCTGCCCGCGGTGGCCCTGGCGCACGGACTGTTCGGGCTGATCCTGCCGTTCATCTGGCAGCCGGTGGTGGCGAGTTGGGACAACACCTGGTTCCTCTTCCTGCCGGTCGCGAGCCTGCCCGCGGCGATCGGGGCGGCCGCCCTGGGCGTGGTGGAGATCGTGGTCTCGCTGCGGTACCTGCCCCGGCTGATGCTGCCGCTGCACGGCCGCTGGGTGCGTGCCGTACTCGGCACCTCCCGGACGGTGTTATCGGCCCGCGTCGACCACCTGACGCACTCACGGTCGGACGCGATGCGCATGCAGGCCGGGGAGATCCGCCGCATCGAACGGGACCTGCACGACGGGGCGCAGGTGCGGCTGGTCGCCCTCGGCATGACGCTCTCGGCGGCCGAGTCCCTGCTGGAGGAGAACCCGCAGGCGGCGCGCGCCCTGCTCCTGGCGGCCAAGCAGGATTCCACCAAGACGCTCAACGAGATCAGGGACCTGGTCAACGGCGTCCACCCGCCGGTGCTCGCCGACCGCGGGCTGGTCGACGCGGTGCGCACCCTCGCCCTCGGCATCCCGCTGAAGATCCAGGTCGCCGGTTCCCTGCCGGGACGGCTGCCGGAACCGGTCGAGTCCGCCGCGTACTTCTCCATCGCCGAACTCCTCGCCAACGTCACCAAGCACGCGGGGGCCCGTGAGGCGCACGTCGACATCCGGCACGCCGACGGTGCGCTGCGCGTCGCGGTGCACGACAACGGCGGGGGCGGGGCCGACCTGAGGAAGGGCAACGGTCTGAAGGGGGTCGAGCGCCGGCTGGCGGTCTTCGACGGCCCCCTCGCGATCACCAGCCCCGACGGCGGACCCACCACGGTGGCCTTCGAGATCCCCTGCGACATCGCCGACCCGACCGACGACCGAGCGGCGACGATGTGACGGTCGCGCCCCGGGGAGCGGCCCCTGCGTACCGCGGGGGGTGCTCCCCGCCGGCCCGAGGGAAGGATGGCATGCACATGGCGTTACCTTGGCGGGGATCCGTCCGTGCGGCGCGGTGGGCCGCGGGCGATCCGGCACGGGCGGTCCGCGGCTGGCTGGTCGTCATCGGTCTCGCGGTCTCCTTCGGCACCCTGGTCCGGCCGTTCGGGGTGGCCGGCCGGTTCGGGCCCCCGGTGGCGCTGCTGGCCCTGGTCACCGGTGCCCTCGCCACCGCCGGCGGTGCGCGCCCGCGGCACCTGGCGACGCTCGGCTGGGGCGGGGGACTGGCGGCGCTCGGCTGTCTGGTGACGCCGGGCGGCGCCCCGGCCGCCGCGGTGGTGGCCCTGGTCGGCCTGGTGCTGGGCCTGGACCTGGTCCCCGCCCACGTACGCCGGTACCGGGAGGAGACCGCCCGCGGATACCGTCCCACCGCGGCGCTCACCATCGCGGCCGGCACCTCCGGGCGGGCCGTGGTGCGCTGCGCCGCACTGGTGCTGCTGACCGCGGCCGGGCTCGCGGTGACCGGGGCGCCGGTGCCGCCCGGCGTCGCGGTCGGGACGGCGGTGGTGGCCGTGGTGGCGACGGTGACGGTGACCGTCGCGGTGCCCGCCGTCGTCGTGCTCGGCGAACAGTCCCGCCGTGCCGCCCCGCGCCGCCCGTCCCGCCGGGCCGGGTCCTCCCGGGTGTCCCGGCTGCGCCGCGCGGTGATCGGCCGGGTGACGGACCGCGCGCCGGCCGCCCTCGGCCTCACCGCCGGTGTGTTCGCCGTCCTCGCCGGGGCGTTGCCCCACGCGGCCGCCGGGCCGCCGTGGCCCTGGTCGGCCGGGGGAGCGGCCCTGCTGGCCCTCACCGCGGCCGGCGCCGCGCTCGCCCTGCGCTCCTGGGTTCTCGGTCCGCTGGTCGTCCTCTCCCAGGCCCTGCTGTTCTCCGTGACGTGGGCGGTGCTCGGCGAGTCGGCGCCCGCGCTCGTCGCACCGGTCGGTCAGGGCGCACCGGCGGACCGGTGGGCACCGGTGGCCGGTTGGCTGGTGCTGTCGGCGCTCGCCCTGCCCCGGTACGTCCGGGCGGCGGGACGGATCCGGGAGAACCGGCGCCTGGGCATGCCGGCCGGCGCCGCCGCCCAGGACGGCTGCTGCCGCGCCGGGTTCCCCCTCGCCCCGGTGGCCGCCGTCCTGGTGGCGGCCGGGTGCCTCCCGGGTGACGGGCCGATGGCCCCGATGCGGTCGGCGGCCGTGGTGGCCGCGGTCTCCGCCGTCGCCGTCGAACTGCTCGTCGGCATGGTCGCCCTGCCCGCCTGGTGCGCCTGGCGCGGGGAGTACGGCGATTGCGGGGAGTCGGGCGGCGGCCCGGCGGGCTTCCTCGGACGGATCACGGGCCGGCCCACCGCGACGCGCCCCGACCGGCTGTTCTCCGGGCGGACCCGGCCCGCGTACCCGGTGAGCGGACCGACGGCCGTGCTCAGCCGTTCGTCAGTCCCGCGTCAGCGCGCTTGAGCATAGTGAGGAGGACCACGCCGGCAGGCGAGAGAACGAGGGGCGGCTCATGAGTAACCCGTTCGACGACGCAGAAGGCACCTTCCACGTGCTGGTCAACGACGAGAACCAGCACAGCTTCTGGCCGGCGTTCGCCGAGGTCCCGGAGGGCTGGCGGCCGGTGCTCTCCTCGGTGACCCGGCAGGAGGCCGCCGGTTACGTGGAGGAGCACTGGACGGACCTGGACCCCGCCCGCCTCGGTTCCCGGGGAGCCTGACGACGTGCCGGACACGACGGCGGCCATCGAGGTCGAGGGGCTGCGCAAGAGCTACAAGGACGTCGAGGTGCTGCGCGGGGTGGACCTGCGGGTGCCGGCCGGCACCGTACTGGGGCTCCTCGGTCCCAACGGCGCGGGGAAGACCACCACCGTGCGCGTGCTCAGCACTCTCGTGCGGCACGACGCCGGCACCGTCCGGGTCGCCGGGTACGACGTGGCGGGCGAGGCCCGGCAGGTGCGGCGCCGGATCGGGCTGTCCGGCCAATACGCCGCGGTGGACGAGCAGTTGACCGGCTGGGAGAACCTGACGCTGCTCGGGCGGCTGCTCGGGATGGGCCGCCGGGACGCCCGGGCCCGGGCCGGGGAACTGCTGGAACGCTTCGGCCTCGGCGCCGCGGCCGGGCGGGCGCTCGGCACCTACTCCGGCGGTATGCGCCGGCGCCTGGACCTGGCCAGCACCCTGGTGGGCCACCCGGAGGTCATCTTCCTCGACGAACCCAGCACCGGCCTCGACCCGGCCAGCCGGATCGCCCTGTGGGAGGTGGTCAGGGAACTCGTGGCGCAGGGCGTCACCGTCCTGCTGACCACGCAGTACCTGGAGGAGGCCGACCAACTGGCCGACCACATCTCGGTGATCGCGGACGGCGTGGTGGTGGCCGAGGGCACCGCCGACGCGCTCAAGCGCAAGGTCGGCCAGGAGCGGCTGGAGATCACCCTCGCCGACGCGGCGGGCCTGGCCGCGGCCCGCCGGACCCTGCGCACGGTGGTGACCGGCGAACTGACACAGGACGCGCAGCGCGGCGTGCTCGGGTGGCAGCTCGACGACGGGCTCGCCGGCATCGCCGCCGCCGCGTCGGCGCTCCACGAGGCCGGGATCGAGGTGGTCGACTTCGCGCGGCGGCGCCCGTCGCTGGACGACGTGTTCCTCGGCCTGACCGGCCGGCAGGCCGTCGACCGGCAGGGGTGAACCGGGCCGTGGCCGAAGCCCCCGTGTGCCGGGTGTGGTGGTCCCCGGCGGTCGACGATCCGGCGACCCGGGCCCTGCTCGACGCGGACGAGCGGGCCCGCCGCGAACGGCTGCACCAGGCGGCGGACCGGGCCCGTCTGACGACCGGACGGGCGCTGATCAGGACGGTGATCGGCCGGATCACCGGGACGCCGCCGCGGCGGGTGCCGTTGCACCGCCGGTGCCGGCACTGCGGCGGCCCGCACGGCAAGCCGTTCGTGCCCGGTGCCGGGGTGCGCTTCTCGCTCGCCCACGCCGGTGGCCGGGTGGTACTCGCCGTCACCGAGGGCCCGGAGCCCGGGGTGGACGTCGAGCCGGTCCCCGGCCGGTCCGTGCGGCGGCTGGCCCCGCGGGTGCTGGCCGAGGACGAGTACCGCGCCTTCCAGGCGCTCCCCGACCATCGGCGGGACCGGGCCTACGCGGTGTACTGGACGCGGAAGGAGGCGCTGCTGAAGGCGGTCGGCCTGGGCATCGTCGTGCCCAAACGCGACATCACGGTGTCCGGCCCGGGCCGTTCGGCGGCGCTCGTGGAGTGGCGGGGACCGTACGCGGCCGGGCCGTTCGCCCTGTTCGACCTGGAGCCGGGACCCGGCTACGCCGGGGCGCTGGCGGTGTGCGGCCGCTCGGCGCGGGTCGAGCAGCGGTTCCTGGAGCACCCTCTCGACGACGGCTGAGAGGCGGTCGGGCGACGCCGGCCGCCCCCCTGACGACGCCGCGTCATCCGCCGGCCAAGTCCCTTGTAGTGAAGACAGTTTGACGGTACGTCACGTGACCGATGTCTGGGGCAGGCGCGCGTCGATGGCCACGTCCTGGGTGAGGATCGCCCGCTGCAGGCTCCGCAGCTTCCGGCCCGGTTCCACGCCGAGTTCGTCCTGCAGCCAGGAGCGGACCCGCTGGAAGGTGGCGAGGGCCTCCTGCTGCCGCCCGGAACGGTAGAGCGCGACCATCAGCAGCTCCGTCAGGCGCTCGCGTTCGGGGTGTTCCAGGGCGAGCTGCTCCAGCCCGTTCACCACGCGGTAGCCGCCGCTGAGCAGCTTGGCCTCGTAGAGGTCCTCAAGGGTGCTCAGGCGCTGACTGGCCAGCCGGCTCATCTGGTTCTGACAGCGCAGGCCGCCCAGCACGTCGAGCAGCGCGTCCCCGCGCCACAGGGCGAGCGCCTCCTCCAGTACGGCGACGGCCTCGTCGGGCGCGTGCGGGAGCAGGGCCGCACCCTGGGCGGCGAGCGTGTCGAAGCGGTGGGTGTCGACCCGGGCCGGCGGGACGTCCAGCAGGTAGCCGTTGGCCGAGGTGCGCACCATCAGGGTGCCCGGCGTCCCGGTGATCCGTTCCAGGGCGTCGCGCAGGCGGTGGACCCCGGCCTGCAGCGCGTTCTTCGGGTTCTTCCAGGGCCGGTCGGTGAGGAGTTCGTCGATGAGGAAGTCGATGGAGACGACCTCTCCGGCGGAGAGGGCGAGCACGGCGAGCAGGGCCCGGGCGCGGTTCGGCCCGACGCCGTAGGGCCTCCCCCGATGGGCGACCTGTAAGGGGCCCAGTAATCCGACCGACACCTCGCCCGTGTCCATGTTGTCCCCGTTCAGGATGTGCGGAGCCATCTGTCTTCCATTCTTCTTCTCCCGGTGGTCAGCGTTCGGCGCCTACTCCCTGTACTCGGCATGCGGCGTCTTCCCCCTGTACTCACTTCGGTGTCGCCGGACGGGCGCAAACGCGTGTTCTCGCCTGGTCGTTGCGGGTGCAGAACGGCGCATGCGCGGGGCATGCGACCAAGAACCACTACTTCCCCCGGAAAAACGGACGGGAGAATTCCGTGCGAGGGGCGATGAGGTCAGGCTCGCGAACGAGCGAGCCTCCGGGAGATTCCCCACTGGACAACGGTCCGGCATTGCTGCATGAGCTGGTCCCCCCTGGGCCTGAGCTGCTGACCATCACCGTGCGCGTACTACGTGCTGAGCGTGGGTCCATGCTTTTCGGCCACGCCAAGCTAACACACGCCGTACTGGTCAGTGATATCGCGAGAGAGGTGCTTTTGCCTTCCCCTTACGGAAAATCCCGGGGCGGCCGCCGCCGGGGGTGACGGGACGGACCGGTCCGTCCGGGGCCGGGGAAGGCGGGGGCGACGGACCTGGGCGGGGCCCGGGCGGGAGCGCCGGCGCCCCGCACGGCGGGGAGGTTGCGGAAGGATGGATTCTCCTTGGCCGCGGCCTTTCCCCGTCCCACGGAGGGAAAAGGCGCGGGGTGGCTCGAAATGGGTCCGGCACGGCAGGGGTGCCGGACGATCACCCGGAATACCACCGGCCGTTGATCGGCGTGGTCAGTGCTCAGTCAGTGCCTCGTCAATCGGCGCGATTACTTTGGGCGCCGTTCCCCGCACCCAATTCGGGGACAGTCGGGCTCGAAAGGAGTCGGCGGGCTGTGACCTCAATAGCCGAGGTATCCACGCACTGGCCGTCACCGGTTTCCCTCGCGGAGCGCCAGCACGACCTGGGACTGACGGACGCGGAACTGCGCCGCTACATCCGGGGGTTCGGACTTTCCCGGATCTGCTGGGACGAGGAGGTCACGGAGAAGGAGTTGCTCCTCTCCGCCCTGGAGAAACTGCCGTCGCTGCGGGGCGCGGAAGAGCGGGTGCGTTTCCTGATACGCGCCAGGACCTTGCGCGCGCCGTCGCCGTATCCGCACAGCGTGCTCCAGGAGATCCGGCGCGAGGCCGGCCTGCGGCACGCCCGCACCTTCGCGCTGACCGAGCACGCCTGCGCCTCCGGCCTGCTGGCGGTGGAGGTCGCGGGGATGCTGCTGGAGGAGGAGGGCGACCCCGAGGCGCTGGCGCTGATCCTGACCGGGGAGAAGGCGCTGACCCGGGAGACCCAGTTCGTGCCCGGGGTGGGCACCACCGGCGAGGCGACCGCCGCGGTACTGGTGGCGGCGTCCGGGACCAGGGACCGGGTCCGCGGCTTCGCCACCCGGACCGTGTCCACCGGCCACCCGAAGATGGTGATGACGCCGGAGGCCGCCCGGGCCTTCCGCGGGATGTACGCCGACGTCCTCACCGAGGTCATCGGCGAGGCGGTCGACGCCGCCGGGCGGACCATGGACGAGATCGCCCTGGTGCTGCCGCACAACGTGAACCGGGTCGCGTGGACGAAGCTCGCGGACCGGCTGGGCACCCGCACCGAACGGGTGCTCCTGGACAACGTCCCGCGCACCGGGCACTGCTTCGGGGCCGACCCGTTCGTCAACTACGTCACGGCCTGCGAGCTGGGCAGACTCCGCCCCGGTGACCACTACCTGATGGTGGCCGTCGGGCTCGGGGCGTGCTTCGCCGCGATGGTCGTGGAGCACTGAGCACCCCGGGTGTACGGGGAGGACGGAGAAGCGGTGGAGGAGAACTTCAGCCGGCGGCTGAAGACCGCGGTGGCCGGTGACCCGGGCGCGTCCCTGGTGTTCCTGGGCAACTTCGAGGTCGAGGAGGAGTGGGCCCGCGGCGAGACCGGACTGCCCCGGCTCTCGTCGGCGGGGAACAGCGCCGTGGTCAACCGCATGGAGGAGTTCGCGCTGCTGCTGGGCGGCGCCGACGACCACGTCGTCCTCAAGACCCGGCCCGACGAGGACTACCTCGACCACCTGCGCCGACTGGGGCTGGCCCTGCCCACCGTGCACGTGGTGGCCGGCCAGCGGCCCGACCACATGGTCACCCGGGACGCCCTGGCGGACGACGCGCTGATCGCCGCCCTCGGCGAACTGGCGGACCGGGGCGCGCTGCTGGCCCCGCACGGCGTCTCCGCCCTGGAGGAGGAACTCGCCGCCCGGTCCCGGCTCCCGCTGGCCGCCCCGCCGGCGCCGCTGTGCAAGGCGGTCAACAGCAAGGTCTACAGCCGGCGCGCCGCGGACGCGGCCGGGCTGCGGCAGCCGCGCGGCTGGGCCTGCGAGACCCTCGACGCACTCGACGCGGCGATGGCGCACGCCGCCGAACTGTGCGAGCAGGGCGTCACCTTGATGGTCAAGGAGGCGTTCGGCGTCTCCGGCAAGGGCATCGCGGTCGTCGACAGCCGGCGTCGGCTCGACCGCCTGCACACCATGATCACCCGGGCCGCCCGCGCCGCCGGCTCCGACCGCGCCGCCTTCGTGATCGAGGAGAGGGTGGCCAAGGACCGGGACCTCAACTACCAGATCACCGTGGGCCGGGACGGCGCCGTGCGGCTGGACTTCGTCAAGGAGGCCCTCACCGAGGGCGGGGTGCACAAGGGCCACCGCTTCCCACCCGACCTGACGACACGTCAGCTCGATGACATCCGGCATGCCGCCCGGCTGCTCGGCAAGCAGCTGGCGTCCGACGGCTTCTTCGGCGTGGCCGGCATCGACGCGATCGTGGACACCGACGGCGGCGTCTTCCCGGTGATCGAGATCAACGCCCGCAACAACATGTCGACCTACCAGGTCCGGCTCCAGGAACGGGTGCTCGCCCCGGGACAGTCGGCACTCGCCCGCCACTACCCCCTCCGGCTGCGCCGGGAGCTGCCGTTCGCCGCCGTGCGCCGGCTGCTGGACGGCCTGCTGCTGCGGTCGCCGGGCGAGGAGGGCCTGGTCGTCAACAACTTCGCCACCGTCAACGCCGGCGCCGGCTCCGGGCCCTACCAGGGGCGGCTGTACGGACTGCTGGTCGGCGCCCCCGAACGGCTCCCCGCGCTGGACGAGGCCGTCTCGGAGCAACTGGCCACCCTTACCGAGGAGCCCGCCGATGCCCGCTGAGTTCACCGTGCAGAACCTGGGGATCACCTCCCTCGCCGAGCGGTTCGGCACCCCGCTGTACCTCTACGACGGCGACCGCCTGACCGGCCGCATGGACGCCCTCCGCGAGCTGCTCCACCCCCGGCTGGAGATCTTCTACTCGCTCAAGGCCAACCCGAACGTCTCCGTCTGCGCCCTGCTGCACGCGCACGGCGCCCGGGCCGAGGTCTCCTCGCTGACCGAGCTGCTCACCGCGCGGGCGGCCGGGGTGGCCGCCCGCGACATCGTCTTCCTCGGCCCCGGGAAGAGCCGCGAGGAACTCGGCGCCTGCCTCCGCCAGGGCGTGTACGCGGTCATCTGCGAGTCCTTCCAGGAACTGGCGGCGATCGAGGAGCTGGCCGGCGAACTCGGCCTGACCGCTCCGGTCGCGCTGCGCGTCAACCCGAGCTTCACCGTGAAGGGTTCGGGGCTCACCATGGGCGGCAAACCCCGCCAGTTCGGCATCGACGAGGAACAGCTGCTGGGGTCCGAACCGCTGGGCAAGGGACTGGCACACGTGCGGCTGATGGGCGTGCAGGTGTACATGGGCACCCGCATCCTCAGCGAGGAGGCCGTCGTGCTCAACACCGAGCGCATCCTCGACCTCGCCGAACGCGTCGCGGCGCACCACGGCTTCCCCCTGGAGACGGTCGACGTCGGCGGCGGCCTCGGCGTCGCCTACTTCGACGGCGAGCGCGACCTGGACCTGGCGCGCCTGGCCGCCGGCGTCAACCCGGTCCTGGACGCCTTCGCCGAGGCCCACCCCGACACCCGGCTGATCATGGAACTCGGGCGCTACCTGGTGGCCGAGAGCGGGACGTACGTGGTCCGGGTCGGCTACACCAAGACCTCGGCCGGGGAGAACTTCGCGGTCGCCGACGGCGGCACCAACCACCACATGGCCGCCGTGGGCATCGGGTCGTTCGTCAAGCGGAACTTCCCCATCGAACTGCTCAACCGGCCCGGCACCGGCGCCACCGAACCGTGGAACATCACCGGACCACTGTGCACGCCCAACGACACCCTCGGCAAGAAGGTGCCGCTGCCGCCGCTGCGGACCGGTGACCTCCTCGGCGTGCGGCGGTCCGGCGCGTACGGCCCGAGCGCCTCACCGGTGTTCTTCCTCTCCCACGGCCACCCCGCCGAGGTGCTGGTCCACCGCGGGCGGGCGCACCTCGTCCGGGACGCCGACACCCCCAGGGACCTGCTGGCCCGCCAGCACCTGTACGACCCCGCCTCGTCCGCCGTGCGCTCCCCGCTCGACTCGCTCCCCACCGCCTAGGCCCGGCACCCGGGCCGGCCCCCTACCGAAGGACACGGACATGACCGAAGCGACCATCCAGCAGCCCACGACCGAGCAGGACCGGGTCACCGCCGCCGTCACCGAAGCCCTCGGCGACGTCCTCCAGCGCGAGCTGACCGGCCTGGAGCCCGGCACCAGGCTCTTCGACGAACTCGGCCTCGACTCCACCGGCGTGCTCGACCTGCTGCTCGCCCTGGAGGAGCTGCTGGACTGCGAGTTCGACACGGAGAACCTGGAGATGAGCCACTTCGCCACCGTCGGCTCGCTGGCCGACCACCTCACGGGCGAGCTGAGAGCGCAGCGGTGACGCTCGCCCTGACGGTGTCCGCGATGGCACACCGCCGCTTCCCGGCCGGGGCCACCCGCCCCGGCGCCGCCGACGACGACCGGTACCACGCCGAGGTCGCCGCGGCGGCCGGTGTGCCCCTGCGGGACGGCATCCGGCCGACCGTCACCGGGTCCACCTTCGAGGAGATGGCGGTCGCCCTGCTGGACCCGCTCGGTGCCCAGGACCACCCCGTCGACCTGCTGTTGCTGGCCTACGCGACGCCCGACCTCACGCCCCTGACGCTCACCGGGCCCACGCTGGCCGCCCGCCTGCCCGGCCGGCCCCGGCTCTTCGGGATCACCGACACCGGCGTCTCGGCGCCCTTCACCATGCTGGCGCTGGCCCGCTCCAGCGTGCTCCGCCACCGCCTCCGGCGGGTGCTGGCGTTCGCCTTCGACCAGTCGGACCTGCCGTACGACGTTCCGCTGCCACCGGACCGGCGGGTGGCGGGCGACGCCGCGGTGGCGCTGGTCGTCGAGCCGGCGCCGGACGGCGCCCCGGACGCGCTCCGGGTGCGCCAGCGGTCGGGCGTCCCCGCGAAGGAGGTGCCGCGCACCCTCGACGCCCTCGCGGCGGAACTCGCGGCCGACGGCGCCTCCACGATCCTGGTCGGCGCCGGGGTGGGGGAGCGGTGGCAGCCGCGGATCCCGCACTCCGTGCTCCGGCACACCCCGCGGGGATGGCCGTGCACCGCGTTGTTCGGCGCGCTGGCCCGCCTGCGCCCGGCCCCGGACGACGCCCCGGTGCTGCTCGCCGAGTACGACCGGTCCCTCGGTGACCTGTCGGTCTGCCGCGTCGGCCCGGTGGCCGCATGAGCGCCGCGACCGGCGTGAGCGCCCCGCCCGGCCACCGGCGGCTGTACGCCGCGGCCCGGGACGAGGGACCCGCGGCGGCCCTGCGCGCCCTGCTGGCCCGGCACGGCCCGCACGCCCTGGACGGCGGCGCCGCCGGCCACGCCGTCCTGCCGGAGCCCGCGGGCCCGGTGGACGGCCGGGTGCTGCGCCACTACCCGCCGCCCGCCGGACCCGTGATCCTGGTACGGCGGGTACCGGACGCCGCCCCGCCCGCCCCGCCCGATCCGCCGGCCCTGCTCTGGATCCGGCTCGGACTCACCGCCGGACTCCGCACCGCCACTCTGGACCGGCTGGGCGAACGCGCCAGCGGGGACGGCACGATCCTCATGCACCAACTGGTCAAGGCCCAGGCCGCGGAGGCGTACGCCGGGGAGCTGGAGCTGACGGCACACGCCGCCTCGCTCGCCCCGGCCGGCGCGACGACCGCGCGGCTGCGGCACCTGCACTCCCAGATCACCCGCACCGACCGGGCGTGGCTGCGGCTGCTGGGTGCCCACGGATTCCTGCGCACGGGCCCCGGCGGCGTCGCCGAGGTCTCGGAACTGCTGGCCGATGTCTACCTTCCGGCGGAGGAGGAACGGTGAACGGTGACGCACGGCTGGCCGCGCTGCGCGACCGGGCCCGCGAGTGGGGCGACCAGTTCCGCGCCGCCGCACCGGAGCTCGACCGGGACCCGGACGCCGTCCACCGCTACCTTGACCTGCCCGGGGTCCGCCACCTCAGCACCTACGGCACACCGCGCGAGTACGGCGGCCGGCCGCTGCGGGTGGGCCCGTGCGCCTTCGAGGGCACCGGCGCGGTGGAACACGTCGTGGTGCTGGAGGAACTGGCGCGCGGCGACGCGGGGCTGACCCTCGCCGCGCCCGGGCCGTCGATGTCGGGCGTGCTGGTGGACAAGCTGGCCGACCCGGCGCAGCGCGCGGAGTACTACACCCGGATCGTGGGCGAACCCACCTGGACCTGCTTCGCGTTGACCGAGCCCGGCCACGGTTCCGACGCCTCGGCGATGGAGACCATGCTGCGCCCCGGCGCCGACGGCCGGCTCGTCCTGAGCGGCCGCAAACGCTATGTGGGCAACGCCGCCCGTGCCCAGCTCGCCGTGGTCTTCGCCCGCACCGGCAGCGGGCCGCTCGGCGTGACCGCCGTCCTGGTGGACACCGGGTGCGCCGGCTACCGGGCCGAGCCGCTGGACACGCTCGGACTGCGCGGCGCGCAACTGGGCGCGGTCACCCTCGACGACCTCCCCGTCGAGCCCGAGCGGGTGCTCGGCCGGCACCTGTCGCCGGTCCGCCGCGGCATGTGGGCCTGCGTCCAGGTGTTCAACCGGCTGCGCCCCGGGGTGGCGGCGCTGGCCCTCGGCATCGCCGGCGCGGCCCACGCCTACGTCGTCGAGCAGCGGCCGGCCGCCCGGGGTGCCGCCCGGGACCGCATCGAGGAGCTGGGCCACCGGATCGAGGCCACCCGGTCCCTGGTGCTCCGGGCCGCCGCGGAGGTGGACGCCACCGGCGACGGGCACCTCGCCTCGGCCGCCAAGGCGCGGGCCTGCGCCCTGGCAGAGGAGGTGACGCTGGCCGGCTGCGAGCTGCTGGCGCCGGCCGCCCGGGCGAGCCATCCGCTGCTGGACAAACTGGCGCGGGACGCACGGGGCGTCGAGTTCATGGAAGGCACCCGCAACATCCAGCACCTCAACCTCTTCCCGGGGCTGCGCGCCGGTCGGGCCACGGGGTGACCGCCGCGGTCAGGAATGGTTGAGATAGGTCAGGACGGCCAGCACCCGGCGGTTGTCGTCCTTGGACGGCGGCAGATCCAGTTTCTGCATGATGTTGCCGATGTGTTTGGTGACCGCCTTCTCCGTGATGACGAGCAGGGCGGCGATCGCGGCATTGGACCGGCCCTCGGCCATGCCGTGCAGGACGTCGCGTTCCCGGTCGGTCAGGCGCGTGACCTTCTCGTCCCGCCCGCTGCCGGACATCATCGCGGTGACCACGTCCGGGTCCATCACCGTGCCCCCGCCGGCCACCTGGCGCAGCGCCGAGACGAACTGCGTGGCGTCGAAGACCCGGTCCTTGAGCAGATAGCCCACGCCGCCCTCGCCGTCCGCGAGCAACTCCCGCGCGTAGAGCTGGTCGACGTACTGCGACAGCAGCAGTGACGGCTGGCCGATGTGGCGGCGGCGGGCCTCCAGCACCGCGCGCAGCCCCTCGTCGGTGTGGGTCGGCGGCATCCGGATGTCCGCGAGGACCAGGTCGGGGCGTTCCACGTCCAGCGCCCGGACCAGCTCCGGGCCGCTGCCGACGACCGAGACGACCTCGAAACCGTGCGGTTCCAGCAGCCGGATCAGACCCTCGCGCAACAAGAACTGGTCCTCGGCGAGCACGATGCGCATGGCTGCCTTCCCCCCATTCGGCCACCACCCGGACCACGGCGTCCGGCCGGGCCGCCCAGAACCTAGCAACGGCCTTGCAAGAGCGGCAAGTTGGCAAATTCCGGTCAGCGGGCGGTCAACCGGTAGTCAGTGCGATTTGGCAGGATCGCGCACGCATCTGAAGAAGCCCATTCCCATCAAGGCGGCAGGTGTCCCATTCACATCATCACCGCTCCCCACGAATTCAATGCCGACGACCTCTTCGTCGATCTGGAACCCCTCGTCGGTGAACCGTTGATGCTGAAATGCGAGGGATTCAATTTCGCCGGTTCCATCAAGCTCAAGGCCGCGCGCGCGATGGTGGACGCCGCCGAACGCCGGGGGCGCCTACGTCCCGGCTCCACCCTGGTGGAGAGCTCCTCGGGGAACCTCGGCGTGGCACTGAGCCTGCTGGCCGCCGCCCGGGGCTACCGCTTCCTGTGCGTGACCGACTCCCGCTGCACCCTCGGCGCCCGTCAGCTCATGCAGGCGCTGGGCAGCGAGGTGCACGTCATCACCACTCCGGACCCGGTGGACGGGCTGCTCGGCGCGCGCCTCGCGCACGTCCGCGAACTGTGCGCCGGCAACGAGGACTTCCTCTGGCTCAACCAGTACGCCAACCCGGACAACGGGCAGGCCCACTACGACAGCACCGGCCCGGAGATCCTCAAGGCCTTCCCCGACCTGTCGGTCCTCTTCGTCGGGGCCGGGACCACCGGCACCCTGATGGGCTGCGCCCGCTACCTGCGCGACCACAAGCCGTCGGTCCGGGTGGTCGCGGTGGACGCGGAGGGGTCGGTCACCTTCGGCGGCCCCGCCCGGACCCGCATGATCCCGGGGCTGGGCACCGGCGTCCGACCGCCGCTGCTGGACGAGTCGCTCGTCGACGACGTGGTGCTGGTCGCCGAGCCCGACACCATCCGCAGCTGCCGCCGGCTGGCCCGCCGCGGCTTCCTCTTCGGCGGGTCCACCGGCACCGTCGTCAGCGGCGCCCTCGCGTGGCTCGCGCGGCATCCGCTGCCGCCCGGCGGCCGGGCCGTCGCCATCGCCCCCGACCTCGGCGAGCGCTACCTGGACACCGTGTACCAGGAGCAGTGGGTCCTCGACCTCTACGGCCCGCGGGCCCTGGACGACGACGTGCCCGCCCGGGTCGGCTGAGCCGCCCGCCGCCCAGGCTCCCGCCGCCCCGCTCCCACCCTCGCCGGCGCCCCCGTAGCAGCGGCCCCGCCCTTCCACCGTGACGCGTGCAGGAGACACCATGACCCCACCCGCCGACACCGCCCTGCCGTTGACGGGCGCCCAGTCCGGCATCTGGTTCGACGAGCGGCTCTCGCAGGGGCGACTGGCCTACAACATGGCCGACTACCTCGACATCTCCGGGCCGCTCGACGCGGCCCTGCTGCGCCGGGCGCTGGAGACGGTGCTGGACGAGGCCGAGTGCACCAGGGCGCGGTTCTCCGAGACGGACGGCGTCCCCGTCCAGCACGTCCGGCCGCTCGGGGAACTGCCGCTGCGGCACCTGGACCTCAGCGGCGCCGCCGATCCGGTCGCCGAGGCCCTGCGGCTCTTCGACGAGGATCTGCACCGGCCCTTCCGGCTCACCGGGAGCCTGCTGTTCCGGTTGACGCTGGTGCGGGTCGCCGCCGACCGCCACCTGCTCCACCTGGCCATGCACCACCTGCTCGCCGACGGATACAGCCGGCTCGCGGTCTACCGCAGGCTCAGCGAGGTCTACGGCGGCCCGGCCGCCGACGGGAGCGGACTGCCGGGGACGCCGCTGCCCCCGCTGCGGGTGCTGCTGGACGCCGAGACGGCGTACCTGGCCTCGCCCGCCGTCGAGCGCGACCGGCTCTTCTGGGAGCGCCACCTGCCGCGGGACGCCGAACCGACCGGCCTGGCCACCGGGGACCCCGCACCCGGCACCGCGTTCCTGCGGGTCACCCGCACCGTCGACGCCGCCGCCGCGGCCACCCTGCGCGCCGCCGCGGCGGACGCCGGGGTGACCTGGCCGACCTTCGCCATCGCCGCCACGGCCGCCTACGTCGCCAAGGCCACCGGCAACCCCGAGGTGCTGCTGACCCTCCCGGTGACCGCGCGGCAGTCCGCGCTCGCCCGCACCGTGCCCGGAATGGTCGCCAACTACCTCCCGTTCCCGGCCCGGCTCCCCGCCTCCACGACGGTGGCCGAGCTGCTCACCGTGACCTCCCGGACCCTCGCCCGGTCGCTGCGGCACCAGCGCTACCCGGCCGAGCGGCTGCGCCGGGCGATGGGCCTGACGGCGGGCGACCGGCGGCCGTTCGGGCCGTTCGTCAACGTCCTGCCGCAGAACCCGGAGATCCGCCTCGGCCCCTGCCGGGCGACGCTGCACAACCTCTCCACCGGCATCGTCGACGACCTGATGATCACCGTCCTGGACGCCGCCGGCGGCGGCCTGGAACTCCACATGAACGGCAACCCCGCGCTCTACCGGCCCGAGGAGATCCGCGGCCACCTGAGCCGGTTCGAGGCGTTCCTGCGCCGGCTGGCGTCGGCCCCGGCCCACACCCCGCTCGGCCGGCTGGAGACGGTCACCGAGGACGAACGCGCCGAGCTGCTCGCCGCCGGCACCGGACCCACCGGCCCGGTGCGCGGCGGCGTGGTGGAGCGGATACGGGAGCGCGCCGAGCGGGACCCGGCGGCCACCGCCCTGGCGGAGGGCGAACTGGCGGTCTCCTACGGGCAGTTGGTGACCTGGGCCGACGCGATGGCGCGGCGGCTGACCGAGGCCGGTGTGGGACCCGGCTCACTGGTGGGCGTGCTGGCCGAACCCGGCGCGGTCTTCCTCGGCACGGTGCTGGCCGTCCTGCAGGCCGGCGGCGCCTGGGTCCCTCTGGACGTGCGGGCCCCGGCGGCCCGGGCCGCCGGGCTGCTCACCGACGCCCGCGTCGGCCACCTGGTCGTCGGCCCCGGATGCGCCGCGCCCGCCGACGAGGTGACCGCGCTGACCGGCCACCCGGTCCGGCGGCTGGCCGCGGACCTGGACTTCACCGCGGCGGCCGCGCCCATCGCGCTGTCCGCCCCGGCGGGCGCGGAGCGGGACCCCGCCTACGTGATCTTCACCTCGGGATCGACCGGCCGGCCGAAGGGCGCGATCGTCGAACGCCGCGGGATGCTCAACCACCTCCTCGCCAAGATCGAGGACCTCGGCCTCGGGACCGGCGACACGGTGGTGTGGAACGCGCCGGTGACCTTCGACGTGTCGGTGTGGCAGATGCTGGGCCCGCTGCTGGCCGGCGGCGTCGTGCAGATCGTCCCGCACGACGTCGCGGCCGACCCCGAGGCGCTGTTCGGCACCGTCGCGGACCACGCGGTGACGGTGCTGGAGGTCGTCCCGTCGCTGCTGCGCGCCGCGCTGGACCTCTGGCAGGTCTCGGACACCGGCCCCGACACCGGCTCCCTCCGGTGGCTGATGGTCACCGGTGAGGCGCTCCCGGCGGACCTGTGCGCACGCTGGTGGCGGATCGCCGGGGTGCCGATGGTCAACGCCTATGGACCCACCGAGTGTTCGGACGACGTGACCCACGCCGTGCTGCGGCCGGGGCAGGAGCTGGGCGCCCGGGTCCCCATCGGCCGCCCGGTGCGCAACACCGTCCTGCACGTGCTCGGCGGCGATCTGCGCCCGGTCCCGGTGGGTCAGGTGGGCGAACTCTTCGTGGGCGGCGCCGGGGTGGGCCGCGGGTACCTCTCCGACCCGGTCAAGACCGCCGCCTCGTTCGTCGCCGACCCCTTCGCCGGGGGCGGGGCACGGATGTACCGCACCGGCGACCGCGTGGTGCGCCGCCCGGACGGCCAGCTGGAGTTCGTCGAGCGCCTGGACCACCAGGTCAAGGTGCGCGGACACCGGATCGAACTGGGCGAGGTGGAGGCCGCGCTGCGCGAGGTCGAGGGGGTGGCCGACGCGGCGGTGCGGGCGGTCGCCGGCCCGTCCGGCGCCACCCGTCTGATCGCCTACGTCGTCGCGCCGGACCTGCCCACGGACGCGGTGCGCGACGCGGTCGCCGCGGCGCTGCCGGAGTACATGGTGCCGTCGGGCTGGGTCGCGCTGGAACGGATGCCGCTGACCGCGCACGGCAAGGTGGACCGCCGGGCGCTGCCCGACCCCGCCCGCGTCCCCGCCCCGGCCACCCGGCGGCGCCGCGGACCGCGGCCGGGGGCCGAGACGGTGCTCTGCGAGACCTTCGCCGAGGTGCTGCACCTGCCCGAGGTCCGGGCCGACGACAGCTTCTTCGCCCTCGGCGGCGACTCCATCACCGCGATCCAGGTGGTGAGCCGGGCGCGGACCCGCGGGGTGACGCTCACCCCCCGGGCGATCTTCGACCACCGCACCCCCGCCGCCCTCGCCGCGCACCACCCCGTGCGAGGGGACCAGGACACCCCCGAAGGCTCAACGCCCCGCACCACGGCGGCCGACGACGGCGTGGGGGACGTCGAGCCCACCCCGATCATCGCCCAGCTCTGCGAGGACCTGACCACGCTCGACGGGCCGGCCGCGCAGTACAGCCAGTACGTGGTCCTCCGCACACCCCCCGGACTGACCGCCGAACGCCTGGCCCCCGCGCTGCAGGCCCTCGTCGACCGGCACGACGTGCTCCGGCTGCGGCTGCACGAACCGGTGCCCGGCGTCTGGACGCTGCGCACCGGGGAGCCCGGCACGGTCGACGCCACCACCCTGGTCCACACCGCGCACGGCGCCCCGACCCACCCGGCCGCCCTCGAACGGGCCGTGGCCGCGCAAGGAGAGGCGGCCCGCGCCCGGCTCGACCCGCGCGGCGGTGTGATGCTCCAGGCGGTGCTGCTCGGCCGCGGCCCGGACGGCACGGGCCGCCTGCTGCTGCTGGCGCACCACACGGTCGTCGACGGCGTCTCCTGGCGCATCCTCCTGGCCGACCTGCGCGCCGCCTGCGAGGCGGTCGAGGCCGGGGAGCCCCCGGAGCCGGCGCGGGTGCCCACCTCCTACCGGCGCTGGGCGTCCCTGCTGGCCCGCGAGTCCCGCTCCGGCCGGCGGATCGCCGAACTCGACCACTGGCGGCGGCAGACCGGCGACCCGGCCGCCGGTCTCGGCCGGCGCCCCCTCGACCCGGCCCGTGACACCTACGGCCGGGCCGGCCGGCTGCGGCTGCACCTGCCCGAGGACACCACCGCCGCCCTGCTCACCTCCGCCGTCACCGCCTTCCACGGCGAGATCAACGACCTCCTGCTGGCCGCGCTCGCCCTGGCCGTCGGCCGCTGGCGGTCCCGGCACGACCCGGACGCGGGCCCGCGGGTCCTGGTCGAACTCGAAGGCCACGGACGCGAGGAGCTCGACGCGCCGGCCGACCTGTCCCGCACGGTCGGCTGGTTCACCTCCGTCTTCCCCGCCCTGCTCGACCCCGGGGAGTTCGACGCCGCCGAGGCCTGGGGCGCCGGGCCGGCCCTGGCCACCGTCGTCAAGCGGACCAAGGAGCAACTGCGCGCGGTGCCCGACCGCGGCCTCGGCCACGGCCTGCTGCGCCACCTCAACCCGCAGACCGCCCGGCTGCTGGCGGCCGGCGGCACCCCGGAGATCGGCTTCAACTACCTCGGGCGGTTCACCGCGGACGGCGCGGCCGGCCCGTGGACCATGGACGGCACGCACGCGGTCGTCGGCACCGGCGTCCACCCCGGCATGCCGCTGCGCCACCCGCTGGCGGTCACCGCCGTCACCGAGGACCTCGGGACCGGACCGCGGCTGGCCGCGGACTGGCTGTGGGCCGACGGCGTGCTGACCGCCGCGGACGTCGAGGAGATCGCCCGGGGCTGGTTCGAGGCGCTGCGGGCCGTGGTGCGCCACCTCGCGCTGCCGGACGCCGGCGGACCCTCCCCGTCGGACTTCCCGCTGGTCACCCTGACGCAGGAGGAGACCGACGCGCTGGCACGGGAGAGCGCCGGCGCCCTGACGGACGTGCTGCCGCTGACCGCGTTCCAGCGCGGCCTGCTCTTCCAGGCCCAGCTGCGCGGCGAGGGACCCGACCTCTACACCCTCCAGATCACCGCCGACCTGACCGGCCCCCTCGACACCGCGGCACTGGAGCGGTCGATGGCCGCCCTGCTGCACCGGCACCCCCAGCTGGCGGCGGGCTTCCGCTACCGCGACGCCGGCGACCCGGTCGCCGTACTGCGCGAGGGCGTCACCGTGCCGCTCACCCGGGTCGACTGCCGCACCCTGTCCGCCGGGGAGCGCGAGGCGGAACTGTCCCGCCTCGCCGCGGCCGACCGGGAGCGCCACTTCGACCTCGCCCACCCGCCGCTGATGCGCTGGACGCTGGTCCGCCTCGACGACCGGCGGCACCGGCTGATCTGGACCCTGCACCACATCCTCGTCGACGGCTGGTCCATGCCGGTCCTCGTCCGGGAACTGCTGACCTGCTACGCGGACGGCGGCGACGCCCGGGACCTGCCCGCCCCGGTGCCGTTCCGCGCCTACCTCTCCTGGCTCGCCGCACAGGACCGGGAAGCGGCCCGGGCCGTCTGGCGGTCGGCGCTGGAGGGCGCCACCGGACCGGTGTACCTCTGCGCGGCCGAACCGGGCCGGGAACCGGTCGAGCCCGCGTCGGTGCCGCTGCTGCTGACCGGGGCCGAAACGGCCGCGCTCACCGGCTTCGCGGCGGCGCAGGGGCTCACCGTCAACACCCTCCTGCTGGGCGCCTGGGCGGCGCTGCTGAGCCGCACGACCGGACGCGACGACGTGCTGTTCGGCTCGATCGTCTCCACCCGTCCCGGCGCGCTGCCCGGTGTGGAGTCCATCGTCGGACCGTTCCTCAACACCCTCCCGGTGCGTGCCGTGCTGCGTCCCGACGAGCCGGCGACCGACTTCCTGCACCGGTTGCAGAAGGAGCAGTCGGCACTGCGCGACGCCGACCACCTGGGGCTCGGCGAGATGCTCGGGGGCAACCCCGCGCTCGCCGCGGCCGGTGAACCCTTCGACACGGTCCTGGTCTTCGAGAACTTCCCGACCGTGACCACCGACGACCTGCCCGCCGGGGCCGGTCTGCGGGTGGCCGGCGCGGGCGCCCGCGACGCCCGCCACCACCCCCTCAGCCTCGTGGTGCGGACCGGCGCCCGCATGGAGATCCGCTTCGACCACGCGCCCGACGTCCTGGACCGGGCCGCCGTCGAGGCGCTCGCCACGGCCTTCCACCGGCTGCTCCTGGGGCTGGTGGAGCACCCCGGCCGGCCCGTCGCCGGACCGGGGGCCCCGGTCCCCGACGAGGACGTGCCGCGGCGCGGCGGTGTCCCGGCACCCGCCGGCGGGACGGACCGGGCCGACACCGGACCGGCCCCGGGCGCGACGGCCGCCGAGGTGGCGCTGCTGTGCGGACTGTTCGCGGAGGTCCTGGGGCTCGAACAGGTCGGCCCGCAGGACAACTTCTTCCTGCTGGGCGGGGATTCGATCAGCGCGATCCAGGTCGTCGGGCGGGCCCGCGCGAAGGGGCTGCCGCTGACCGCCGGGCAGGTCTTCCGGCTGCGCACCCCCGCCGCCCTCGCCGCCGCACGGCAACCCGCCGGGGAACCCGCCCCCGGGGCCGGCACCACCGCGGACCCGGCGGACCCGGCGGACCTCCTCGACCTGGACGGCGACGAACTCGCCGCACTCGAAGGCGAGTTGGCGGAACTCGACACCGAGCTGGAGTCATGATGGCGACCACTTCCACGACCCGGCCGGGCAGTGATTTCCTGCCGCTGTCGCCGCTGCAGCGCGCCTTCCTCTTCCACGCCGACCTGGTGCAGGACGGCCCCGACATCCACGTCCTGCAGTTCACGGCCGACCTCGCCGGCCCCCTCGACGAGGACCGGCTGCGCGCCGCGGTGCGCACCCAGTTCGTACGCCACCCCAACCTGCGGGCCTGCTTCCGCACCCGCCGGTCGGGCGAACCGGTCCAGGTGCTGCCCGCCGCCGTGCCGCTGCGCTGGACCTCGCTCGACCTCGGCCACCTGCCCCCCGACGGGCAGGCCGCCGCACTGGAACGGATCACCGAGGCCGACCGGACCGAACGCTTCGACCTCACCCGCCCGCCGCTGCTGCGGTGCACCCTCGTCCGCCGCGCCGACGGTCTGTACCGCTTCCTGCTCACCGCGCACCACATCGTGGTGGACGGCTGGTCCATGCCGCTGCTGCTGTCCGGCCTCTTCGAGGACTACGCCGCCGCGTCCGGCACCGCCGCCCCCGCCGTACGCCCGGGGACCGGCTACCGGGACCACCTGGCCTGGCTGGCCCGCCAGGACGGCCGGGCGGCACGCCGGGCGTGGCGCGAGGCGCTGTCGGGGCTGTCCGAACCGTCCCTGGTCGCGCCGGACGACCCGGGCCGCACCGCGGTCGTCCCGCACACCGTGCGCGGCCACCTGTCCCCACCGGCCGCCGGACGGCTGGCCGGCTGGGCGCGCGGCCACCAGCTGACCACCGGCACGGTGGTCCAGGGCGGATGGGGACTCCTCGTCGGCCAGCTCACCGGCCGCAACGACGTCACCTTCGGGGTGGTGGACTCCGGCCGGCCGGCCGAACTGCCCGGTGTCGACTCGCTGGTCGGGATGTTCGCCAACACCCTGCCCGCCCGGCTGCGGATCGACCCGGCCCGCTCCCTGACGGAGGTGTTCACCGCCTTCATGGACCGGCAGGCGGACCTGCTCCCGCACCGGCACCTCGGCCTCGTCGACATCCAGCAACTCGTCGGCGGCGCGACCCTCCTGGACACCGCGGTCCTGTTCCAGAACTACCCGCGGACCGGCGAGGACGCCTTCACCGAACTGACCGGCCTGCGCCTGCTCGCCTCCGACATCCGCAACGACACCGAGTTCCCGCTCAGCCTGGTCGTCCTGCCCGGCGACGGCCTCGAACTGCGCCTCCAGCACCACCCCGGACTCTTCACCGAGCAGGCCGCCCGCCGGCTGCTCGGCCGGGCCACCCGGCTGCTGGAACGCCTCCCCGACGTCGCCGACGAACCGGCCGGCCGCCTCGACCTCCTCGTACCCGAGGAACGGGAGCGCGTACTGGCCGGGTACAACGACACCGCCCGGCCCGCCCCCGGCCGGCTCCTGCCGGACGCCCTCGCCCGGCGGGCCGCCCAGGACCCGGACCGGGTCGCCGTGGAGAGCGACCACCGGAAGCTGACCGCGGGCGCGCTGGAAAGCCGCGCCAACCGGCTCGCCCGGCACCTGCTCGACCACGGCGCCGGGCCCGGGTCCGTCGTCGCCGTGGCGCTGCCCCGCACCGGCGACCTGCTGGTCGCCGTGCTCGCCGTCCTCAAGACCGGCGGCGCGTTCCTCGCGGTCGACCCCGACCACCCGCGCACCCGCATCCGGTACATGCTGGACGACGCCCGCCCCGCCGTGCTGCTGAGCGCCACCGCCGAGGCCGCCGCCATCGGCTGGCCGGGCCCCACCGTCCTGATGGACCGGCCCGCCGTCGGCGACCTGCCGGACACCCTCGCCGACGGCGACCTCACCGACGCCGAGCGGGGCGGCCCGCTCCACCCCGCCCTGCCCGCCTACATCCTGTACACCTCGGGCTCGACCGGCCGGCCGAAGGGCGTCGTGGTCCCGCACGGCGCCCTCGCCAACTTCCTCGACGACCTGCCGCGCAGAGTGCCCCTGACCAGGGACGACCGCACCCTGGCGACCACCACCTTCGGGTTCGACATCGCCCTGCTGGAGCTCTTCCTGCCGCTGCTGACCGGCACCGGGCTGGTCCTCGCCGACCGCGCCACCACCCGCGACCCGGCGGCCCTCGCGGCGGCGGTACGGGCCCACGGCGCGACCGTCCTGCAGGCCACCCCCAGCCAGTTGCAGGCGCTGCTGACCGCGCAGCCCGGCTGCCTGGCCGGACTGCGCCTGCTGTCCGGGGGAGAGGCGCTGAGCGCGGCGCTCGCCGAGGGGCTGCTCCGGCACGCCGGATCCCTCGTCAACTTCTACGGGCCCACCGAGGCCACCGTCTACGTCACCGCGCACGAGGTCCGGGCCCCGGTCGACCGCACCCCGCCCATCGGCACCCCGCTGGCCAACACCCGCGGATACGTCCTGGACGCGGCGCTGCGACCGGTGCCGCCCGGCGTCGTGGGCGAGCTCTACCTGGCCGGGGCCCAACTGGCCGACGGCTACCTCGGCCGCCCCGCGCTGACCGCCGAGCGCTTCGTCGCCGACCCGCACGGCGCTCCGGGCACCCGCATGTACCGCACCGGCGACCTGGCCCGCTGGGACGCCGACGGACGGCTGGAGTACCTCGGCCGGACCGACCACCAGATCAAGGTGCGCGGCCACCGCATCGAACCCGGCGAGATCGAGGCGGCCCTCGTCGCCCAGCCCGGCGTGACCCACGCCGTGGTGGTGCCCCGCACGTACGGGGCGGACGACGTACGGCTGGTCGCCTACCTCGTCACCCCGGACCCGGACCCGGACACCGCGCGGATCCGCGAAGGGGTGGCCGCCGCGCTGCCCTCCTACATGGTTCCGGCGGCCTTCGTCCGCCTGGACGCGCTGCCGCTCGGCACCAGCGGCAAGGTCGACCGCACCCGGCTCCCGGAGCCGCCGGCCGCCACCCCGGCCCGGCCGCTGCCGGCCTCCGGCACCCCCGCGCTGGACATCCTGCGCGGCCTGTTCGCCGATGCCCTGGGCTGCGCCGACGTCGGCCCGGACGACGACTTCTTCGTCCTGGGCGGCCACTCCCTCCTGGCGACCCGGCTGGTCAGCCGGGTCCGGGCCGCACTCGGGGCCGAACTGTCGGTCCGCGCCCTCTTCGACCACCGCACGCCGGCCGCCCTCGCCGGCCACCTCACCGCCGCCCCGGCCGCCCGGGAACCGCTGCGCCCGCAGGAACGGCCGTCCTTCGTGCCGCTGTCGCACATGCAGCAGCGGCTGTGGTTCCTCAACCGCCTCGCCCCCGGCGGCGGCGCCTACCACGTGGCGTCGGCGGTCCGCCTCACCGGCGAGCCGGACACCGGGGCGCTGCGCGCCGCGCTGGGCGACCTCACCGACCGCCACGAGGTGCTCCGCACCGTCTACCCCGAACTGGCCGGCGTCCCCGGCCAGGTGGTGGTGGACGCCGCCGAGGCCCGGCCGGACCTGCCGCGGTACGAGGTGACCGGGGGCGAGCGGGAGCTGACCGCCCGCCTGGCGGCCGAGTGCGCCGCCGACTTCGACCTGGCCACGGAACTCCCGCTGCGCGCCCGGCTGTTCCGGCTCGGGCCGACGGAGCACGTACTGCTGCTGGTGATGCACCACATCGCCGTCGACGGCTGGTCGCTGGAGGTCCTGGCCGGTGAACTCTCCGCGGCGTACCGGGCACGGGCCGCCGGCCGCGCCCCCGAGCTCCCCGAACTGCCGGTGAGCTACGCCGACTTCACGCTGTGGCAGCGGCGCCTGCTCGGCACCGAGGACGACCCCGGGAGCCTCCAGAACCGGCAACTCGACTACTGGACCACCACCCTGCGCGGCATGCCCGAGGAACTGGAGCTGCCCACCGACCACCGGCGGCCGCAGATGGCCGGGTACGCCGGTGACGCGGTCGGCTTCACCGTGCCCGCCGAGATCCACCGCCGGCTGGCCGCGCTGGCGGTCTCCGCCGGGGTCAGCCCCTTCATGGTGCTCCAGGCCGCCCTCGCCGTCACGCTCACCAAGCTGGGCGCCGGCACCGACATCCCCCTCGGCACCCCCGTGGCGGGCCGCACCGACGCCGCCCTGCACGACCTGGTCGGCTTCTTCGTCAACACCCTCGTACTGCGCACCGACACCGGCGGCGACCCGGCCTTCGTCGAACTGCTGCACCGGGTCAGGGAGGCGGACCTCGGTGCCTACGCGCACCAGGAGCTGCCGTTCGAGCGCCTGGTGGAGGCGCTCAATCCCACCCGCTCCCTGGCGCGCCAGTCCCTGTTCCAGGTCATGCTCATCCTCCAGAACACCGAGCGCTCCCGGTTCTCCCTGGACGGGCTGGAGTGCGCCCCGGTGGAGGTGGGCCTGGGCGTCAAGTTCGACCTCGCCTTCGAGATCGCCGAGGAGCACGACGCCGACGGACCGGCGGGCCTCACCGGCCGGCTGGAGTTCGCCACCGATCTGTACACCCGCCCCACCGCCGAGCGGCTCGCGGAGCGCTTCGTCCGCCTGCTGACCGCCGCGGTCACCCGGCCCACGGAACGGCTGAGCTCCCTAGAGGTCCTGGCGCCCGGGGAGCGCCGGCAGATCCTGGAGCGGTGGAGCGCCGACCGGCAGTGGACCGCGCCCCCGCCCGTCACCCTGCCGGACCTGTTCGAGCAGTGGGCGCGGCAGCGGCCCGGCCATCCCGCGTTCGTCTCCGACCGGGACCGGCTGACCTACCGCGAACTGGACGAGCGGGCCGGCCGGTTCGCCCGCCATCTGCGGGACCTCGGCGCCGGCCCGGGCACCCTGGTCGCCCTGGCGCTGCCCCGCTCGGCCGACCTGGTGGTCGCGCTGCTCGCGGTGCTCAAGACCGGCGCGGCCTACCTCCCGGTCGACCCCGGCTACCCCACCGCGCGGATCACGCAGATGCTGACCGACGCCCGGCCCGCGCTCCTGGTGACCCGCACCGCGGTGCGGGCGTCGGGCGCGCTGCCCGGCGACGTGGTGGCGGAGGACCGGACCGTGGTGCTCGACGACGCCGCGACCGCGGAGTCCGTCGCCGCGCGCCCCTCGCGGCCGCTGACCGACGACGAGCGGACCCGGCCCCTGACCCCCGCGGACCTCGCGTACGTGATCTACACCTCCGGGTCCACCGGGCGGCCCAAGGGCGTCGCCGTCAGCCACGCCACGGCCGCCGACCTCGCCCGCGACCACCGGGCCCGCCTCGGGCTCGGCCCGCACACCAGGGCCCTGCAGTTCGCGTCCTTCGGCTTCGACGCGGCCGTGTGGGAACTGTGCGTGTCGCTGTTCAGCGGCGGCACCCTGGTCCAGGCCGACGACGACCGGCGGGCCGGGGAGCCGCTGGCCGACACGATCGGCCGGCACGCGGTCAACCTCGCGGTGCTGCCGCCGGTCGTGGTGGCCTCCCTCCCGCCGGACGCCCGGCTGCCCAAGGACATGCTGCTGGCGGTCGCCGGCTCGGCCTGCCCACCGGAACTCGTCGACCGCTGGGCCGGGGCCACCCGGATGGTCAACGCCTTCGGCCCGACCGAGACCACCGTCTGCTGCACCCTCGGCGACCGGCTCCAAGGAGGCCGCCCACCCATCGGCCGCCCCGTCGCCGGGCACCGCACCTACGTCCTCGACGACGCGCTGTCCCCGGTTCCGGCCGGCGTCACCGGAGAGCTCTACGTGGGCGGCACCGGCCTCGCGGTGGGCTACCTCAACCGCCCGGAGCTCACCGCGGAACGCTTCGTCGCCGACCCCTTCGGCGCCCCCGGCTCCCGCATGTACCGCACCGGAGACCTGGTGCGGTGGCTCCCCGACGGCAACCTGGACTACGTGGGCCGGGCCGACCAGCAGGTCAAGATCCGCGGCTTCCGGGTCGAACCCGGCGAGATCGAGAGCGCGTTGACCGACGAGCCCGGGGTGGCCCAGGCGGCCGTCGTCGCGCGCGAGGACCGCCCCGGCGACCTGCGGCTCGTCGGCTACCTGGTGCCCGAGGCCGGGACCGAGCCCGATGTCGCGGCGCTGCGTGCCGCGCTGGCCCGCAGGCTGCCCGGCCACCTGGTGCCCGCGGCCCTCCTGGCCCTGCCGGAGCTGCCGCTGACCGCGCACGGCAAGCTGGACGTCGCCGCGCTGCCGGCGCCCGAGCGGCGCGGCACGCCGTCCCGGCCGCCCGCGCACGGGACCGAACGGCTGGTCGCCGACGCCTTCGCCGAGGTGCTCGGGGTGGCCGGGGTCGGCGCCGAGGACGACTTCTTCGCCCTCGGCGGCAACAGCATCGGCAGCGTCCAACTGGTCTCCCGGCTGGCCAAGGACGGCCTGCGGCTCGCCGTCGCGGAGGTCTTCACCGCGCGCACCGTCGCCGCCCTGGCCGCGCTGGCCCGCCGCGGCCCGACGGCCCCGGGCCAGGCCACGGTCCGGCACCTGGAGGAGCAGTGGACGGCCGGCGGGCTCGACGCGGGCACGCTCGACCCGTTCGCCCCCCTGCTGCCCATCCGCCCCACGGGTGAACTGCCGCCCTTGTGGTGCCTCCACGGCGGGCTGGGCCTCAGCCTCCCGTACCTCGGCCTGGCCGCCCACATCGATCCGGCCCGCCCCCTGTACGGCCTCCAGGCGCCGCAGGCGAGCGGCGGCGCACCGCCGGCCACCCTGGAGGCGCAGGCCGACGCCTGCCTCCGGCTGATCCGGCGGATCCAGCCCGAGGGCCCCTACCACCTGATGGGCTGGTCCTACGGCGGACTGCTCGCCCACCAACTGGCCGTCCGGCTCCGGCACGCCGGGGACCGGGTGGCGTACCTGGCCAACCTCGACGCCTATCCGCACGACCCCGCCCACGACGGGCCGCTGGCGGGCGAGCGGGAACTCCTGGTGCGGTTCCTCGCGTACCTCGGGCACGAGGACGCGGCCGGGGCGGCCGACGGCGGCGCCGAGTCCGTCGCGCGCACGCTCCGCCGGCACGGGGGGACGTTCGCCCGGCTCGCCACCGAGGACGTCGAGCGGCTGATGGCCACCATGCGGCACCACGCCGACCTGGCGACCCGCTTCCGGCCCGGCAGTCACGAGGGCGCGATGACCCTGGTGGTCGCCGCCGCCGAGCGCTCCGCGGAGGCCACCGCGCACTCCGTCCGGCGCTGGCGGCCGCACGTGACCGGCGCGGTGCACCGGCACGACGTACCGCACGAGCACGAGTACCTGATGCACCCCGGACCGCAAGCGGCCATCGGGAAGATCATCGACGACGACCTGCGCCGCCTCGCGTCGCGGCGCCCCGGAAGGCAGGCATGAGCACCCTCACCGTCGACACCCCCGCCGGACCGTCCGCCGCAGCCGGTGTCGTCAGGGAGACCCTCGCCCTGGCCGGCCGGCGGCTGCGCCATCTCCGCCGGGCCCCCGGACGCACGGTGGGGCTCGTGATGAACCCGCTGGTGATGCTGCTCGCCGTGGGCTACCTGTTCAAGAACGCCATCGTGTCCCCGCACGGCGGTGCCTACCAGGAGTACCTGATGGCCGGCATCACCGCGCAGGTAGGTCTGGCCGGGGTGGGACCCACGGCGGTCAGCGTCGCCCTGGACCGGCGCGCCGGTCTCATGGACCGCTTCCGGTCGCTGCCCATCTCCCGGGCGGCGGTGCTGACCGCGCACGCGCTGGGTGACCTGCTGATCGGGCTCGGGGTCCTGGTGGTGATCAGCCTCGTCGGCCTGGGCATCGGATGGCGGGTCCACGGTGACCCGCTGTCGGTCCTCGCCGGGTTCGGCGTCGCCGCCCTGTTCATCCTCGCCACCGTGTGGGTGGGCATCGCGCTGGGGATGACCGTGAGCAACATCGAGTCCGTCGACTCGATCGCGGCCCTCGGCCTGGTCGTCTGCACCTTCCTCTCGGACGCGGTCTTCTCGGCGTCCGCCATGCCCGCCTGGCTCCGCCCGGTGGTGGAGTGGAACCCGGTCACCGCGGTGGCCGACGCCATCCGCCACCTGTGGGGCAACCCGGTCCAGCCCGGCTCGGGCTTCCCCGGCCAGCACCCCTTCCTGGTCGCCGGCTGCTGGCTCGCGCTGCTGCTCGCCGGGGCGATGGCAGCCGCCCTGACCAGCTTCCGGTCGCGGGAGTGAGCCACGTCGTGCGGTGCGGTCACCGGGCCCCGGGGCACCCGGCGGGCGAAGCGTACTGAGCAGTCGCTTACGATGGGTCGGCATGTCCGCAACAGCACCAGGAGCCCCGTCCGTGACCGTCGAAACCCTGCCGGCCGCCGCCGTCCCGTACGGCCGGCTCGTCCCCGTCACCGTCCACTTCGACGACCTCGACGCCCTGGGCATGCTGCACAACTCCCGCTACCCGTTGCTGGTCGAACGCGCCTGGGCGGAGTACTGGCACGGCCAGGGCTTCGGCTTCGACGGCGACTGGGCCGCGGCCGGCGACATGTGCAACGTCATCAAGGAGATGCGGGTCTCCTACGAGCGCCCGGTCACCCGCCCCGGCCACTACGCCGCCCACCTCTGGATCGAACGCCTCGGCCGCACCGGCCTCACCTACGGCTTCCGGCTCTGCTCGGCCGACGGCAGCGAGACCTATGCCCACGGCCACCGCGTCCTGGTCCGGGTCGACTCCGCCACGCTGCGGCCCACGCCGTGGTCGGACCGGGCCCGCGCGGTGGCCGGTGAACTGATCCGGCCGGAGACGGACGAGCGGGAGACGGCGGCGGACGCGGCCTGATCCGCCGGAGCGCGAGCGGGCCCCGGCCGGGACCGCTCCCGCTCAGGACCGCTCCCGCTCAGGACCGTTCCAGGTCGTCCGCCACCGCGGGCGCGCCGCCCGAGGCCCTGCGGGCCGGGACCCGCAGTACCCGGGCGCCCACGACCAGACCGCAGGCCAGCGCCGTGACCAGCCCGAACGACACCGTCAGCGAACTCGCCTGGGCGATCCCGCCGATCGCGGACGGGGCGATCAGCCCGGACGTGTAGGTGATCGTGGCGACCCCCGCGATCGCCTGGCTCGGCGCCGGACCGCTGCGCCCGGCGGCCGCGAAGGCCAGCGGGACCACCACCGCGATGCCCAGGCCGATCAGCCCGAACCCGGCCATCGCCGTCACCGGGTGGCGGGCCGCGACGATCAGCAGCCCGCCGGCCGCCGCCAGCACGCCCCCGGCCCGCACCGTGCGCACCGCGCCGAAGCGGGCCACCACCTTGTCGCCGGCCAGTCGCGCGGCCGCCATGGTGCAGGAGAAGGCGGTGGTCGAGGCGGCCGCCAGGCCGGCGTCCGTGCCCAGCCGGTCGCGGAGGTAGACCGCCGACCAGTCCAGCCCGGCGCCCTCCGCGAACACCGCACAGAATCCGATGGCCCCGATGATCACGGCCGACCTCGGCGGCAGCGCGAAGCGCGGCGGCGGATGCTCCTCGGGGGCGCTGCGCAGGTCCAGTACGCCCTGGCAGGCGGCCGCGCCCAGCAGGGTCAACACCAGTGCGGCAGCGGCGAGATGGAGCCGGGCGTCCCATCCGTCGTGGGCGGCGAGGGTGCCGGCCGCCGAGCCGAGCAGGGCGCCCGCGCTCCACATCCCGTGCAGCCCCGACATGATGGGCCGTCCGAGCCGGTCCTCGGTCTCCACGCCGAGGGCGTTCATCGCGACGTCCGACATTCCGGAGGCCGCGCCGTACACCAGCAGCGCCGGGCAGAGCGCGTACAGGCCGGGGGAGAGGGCGGGCAGGACCAGCGAGAGGGTCCACAGCGCGAGCAGGGCGCGCAGCGCCGTCCGGGCGCCGAAGCGGTGACTGATCCGGCCGGCCAGCGGCATGGCCAGCGACGCGCCGATCGCCGGGAAGGCGAGGGCCAGGCCGAGTTGGCCGGGGGAGATGCCGGTGTGGTCCTGGATCCAGGGGATGCGGGTGGCGAAGTTGCCGGTGACCGCGCCGTGGACGAGGAAGACCAGCGCGACGGACCGACGGGCGCGGCGCAGCCGGTCCCGGGGGAGCGGGGGGACGAGGGGGAGGGAGCCGTCGGGGGTACCGGTGCCAGCCATGGGCGGTAAATTATCAGGAACCCTGCCTGATAATAAGGGCGTCGGCCCGACCGGATGGAAGAATCCCGCCATGCATCCACCGCGCGCGGCAGCCGCCGGCCGCACCGCCTCGCCGGCCACCGCCCGGCTGATCAACGACCGACTGGCCCTCCAACTCCTGCAGTCCGACGGGCCGTTGACGGCCGGTCAGCTCAAGACGCTGACCGGACTGTCCCGGCCGACCGTGGCCGACCTCGTCGAACGCCTCCAGCAGGCCGGGCTGATCGCCGTCGTGGGGCAGAGCGGCGCACAGCGGCGCGGACCCAACGCCCGCCTCTACGGCATCGTCGCCGACCGGGCCCACCTCGTCGGCCTCGACCTGCGCACCCACAGCGTCACGGTCGCGGTCGCCGACCTCCTGGGGCGGGTGCGCGCCGAACGCACCGCCCCCGTCGGCGCGGACGACACCCACGACGCGGCCGTCGCCACCGCCCTCGCCGTGGTCGACAAGGCGCTCGCCGCGGCCGGCGCCGACCGGCCGCACACCCTCGCGGTCGGCGCGCCCGGCCTGGTCGACCCCGCCACCGGCCGGCTCGGCGGCACCGACCGGATCCCGTCCTGGCACGCCACCCTGGTCGGCGAACTGCGCACCCGGACGGCCGCCCCGGTCCTGCTGGAGAACGAGGTCAACCTCGCCGCCCTCGCCGAACAGCGCGAGGGCGCGGCCCACGACCACGACACCTTCGTCCTGCTCTGGCTCGGCCACGGCACCGGCGCCGCGGTCGTCCTGGACGGCGCGCTGCGACGCGGCGCCTCGGGCGGCACCGGCGAGATCGGTTTCCTCCCCGTCCCCGGCACCGGCGCACTGCCCTCCGCCACCGGCTGCGACGGCGGCTTCCACTCCCTCGCCGGCTCCGCGGCGCTCTGCGCCCTCGCGGCCGAGCACGGCCTCGCCGCCCCGCCCGGCGACGGGCCCGGCCGGCCCGGCCCCACCGACGCCCCGCCCGCCGAGGCCCTGGTCCGCGCCGCCGTCACCGCCGAGGAACGCGGCGCCGACCCGGCGGGCGCCGCCTTCCTCGACGCCGTGGCCGACCGGGTCGCCCTGGGTGCGGCGGCCGTCTGCGCGGTCCTCGACCCCGGCTGCGTGGTCCTCGGCGGCGAGATCGGCCTGGCCGGCGGCGCCGCGCTCGCCGACCGGGTCGCCGGCCGGCTCGCCCGGCTCTCCCCGCTGCGCACCGACGTACGGGCCGGCGCGGTCGGCGGCCGGGCGGTACTGCGCGGCGCGGTCCTCGCCGCACGGGACGCGGCGCAGGACGAGCTGTTCGCCCCGGCGGGCTGAACCCGCTCCGGACGGACCCGGGCCGCACCCGGCTCCGGGCCGCCCGGCCCCGGCTCAGTGCGACGCCCCGCCGCCCGCCCGTTCCGCCAGGAACTCCGCGTAGGTCCGCTCCCCGACGGCGTGCTCCGGAGTGAGGTTCTCGCCCCGGCGCAGCGCCGCGCCCACCTTGCCCGGCACCCGCACCGGCACCAGCAGCCGGCGCCGCCCGCCCGCGTCGAGCGTCGCCCGCACCAGCTCCCGCGCCTGGAGTACCTCGGGCCCGCCCATGTCCGCGACCCGCCCGGCGGGCTCCCGGGCCGCCAACCCGGCCAGCCGCGCGGCCACTTCGCGGACCTCCACCGGCTGGATCCGGATCCCGGTCGGCACCGGCACCACCGGCGACCGGGCCCCCGCCTTGACCATCTGGAGCACCAGATCGTGGAACTGCGTCGTCCGCAGCACCGTCCAGCCGATGCCGGAGTCCTCGATCAGCCGCTCCACCGCGTGCTTGGTCCGGTAGTAGCCGAGCGGCACCCGGTCCACCCCGACGATCGAGATGTAGACCAGATGCGGCACCCCCGCCGCCGCCACCGCGTCGAGCAGCGGCCGGGCCGCCTCCAGGTCACCACCGGACGGCGCCGAGGCGCAGTGCACCACGGCGTCCACGTCCGCGAGCGCCACGTCCAGGCCGGTGCCCTCGCGCAGATCGACCGCGTACGACCGCAGCCGCGGCCGTTCGGTGCCGGTGTGCGGCCGCCGGCTCACCGAGCGGACCTCGTGCCCGTCGCCGAGCAGCCGCTCGATCAACGGCCGGCCGAGCGTGCCGGTACCGCCGGTCACCAGAATTCTCGCCATCGTCGTTCAGTCCTTGCGTGCGGGGGGACAACCGCGTCCCCGGGTGCGTACCGTCCCCTCATGACGGAGCAGCCGCCCCCGTTCGTGACACCGCGGCGCGCCGGACGCTGTGAGACAGCCCACAGCGGTTCGCCCGCATGGGCGACGATCGGCCGTGGCAGACTGAAGCTGTACTGACATAAGAGCAGCAGCGCACTCCGGGGTCGGTGTAATTCCGAACCGGCGGTAACAGTCCGCGACCCGTCCGCATCCAGCGGCCGGTTGAGCAGGTGGAATTCCTGCACCGACGGTGAAAGTCCGGATGGGAGGCAGTGCGCGGCGGGCGAGCTTCGGTACACCGCCGTCGGCGGCGCGTCCGGTCGTATCCGGACGGGCGCTTCCTTTTCCGGCGCGGTGCTCCCGTTGTGTCGTTCCGCTTCCTGTCGTCCAGACAGCCCCGGAGTCCGTGCCCGAAGAGGCAGGAGGACCCGGTGGCCACCGCAGCCCCCGTCGAGACCGCGGCGATGCGCCGAGCCATCGAGCTCGCCGCCCGCGGCCTCGGGCACACCAGCCCCAACCCCGTGGTCGGCTGTGTCGTCCTGGACTCCCACGGCCGCACCGTCGGCGAGGGCTGGCACCAGCGGGCCGGCGGCCCGCACGCCGAGATCCACGCACTGCGCGCCGCGGGCGAACAGGCCCGCGGGGGCACCGCCCTGGTCACCCTCGAACCCTGCAACCACACCGGCCGCACCGGCCCCTGCGCCCAGGCACTGATCGACGCCGGGATCGCCCGGGTCGTCTACGCGGTCTCCGACCCCACCCCGACCGCCACCGGCGGCGCCCTCACCCTGGCCGAGGCCGGCATCGACGTCGAGGGCGGACTGCTCGCCGACGAGGCCGCGGCCGGCAACGAGGCGTGGCTGACCGCCGTCCTGCGCGGCCGCCCCTTCGTGCTGTGGAAGTACGCCGCCACCCTCGACGGCCGGATCGCCGCCGCCGACGGCACCAGCCGCTGGATCTCCTCGCCCGAATCGCGCGCCGACGTGCACCGGCTGCGGGCCGCCGCGGACGCGGTGATCGTCGGCTCGGGCACCGCCCGCGCCGACGACCCGCAGCTCGGCGCCCGGATCAGCGGGCTCACCGACGACGAGATCAGCCAGCCGCTGCGGGTCGTCGTCGACTCCGGCGCCACCGCCGTCAAGCCCGGCGCCCGCGTCCTGGACGGCACCGCGCCCACCCTGATCGCGGTCGCCGAGGACGCCGACGCCGCCCACCTCGAAGGACTCGCCCCGCTCGTCCGGCTGCCGCGCGCCGCCGGCGGGCCCGGCCTGTCCATCCCCGCCCTGATGAAGGCCCTGTACGAGCGGGACGTCCGCTCCGTCCTTCTCGAAGGCGGGCCCACGCTCGCCGGGGCCTTCCTCGCCGCCCGGGCCGTCGACAAGGTCGTCGGCTATCTCGCACCGGTGCTGCTCGGCGCCGGCCCGGCCGCCGTCGGCGACGCCGGAATCACCACCCTCGCCCAGGCGTTGCGGCTCGACGTGACCGACACCCGACGGCTCGGCCCCGATCTGCGCATCACCGCCACGCCCCTTAGCCCCGCCCTCCCCGAGGAGAACTGAAGTGTTCACCGGAATCGTCGAAGAACTGGGAGAGGTCGTCGCCGTCGAGGACCTCGGCGACGCCTCCCGGTTCCGTCTTCGCGGCCCCGTCGTCACCGAAGACGCCAAGCACGGCGACTCGATCGCGGTCAACGGTGTCTGTCTGACGGTCGTGGACACCGCCGACGGTGCGTTCACCGCCGACGTGATGGCCGAGACGCTGAACCGCTCCAGCCTCGGCGCGCTGGCCCCCGGCTCCCGGGTCAACCTGGAGCGCCCCATGGCGCTCGGCGGACGGCTCGGCGGACACCTCGTCCAGGGCCACGTCGACGGCACCGGCACCATCGTCGGGCGCACCCCCGCAGAACACTGGGAGATCGTCAAGATCGCGCTGCCGGCCGCGCTGTCCCGCTACGTCGTCGAGAAGGGCTCCATCACCGTCGACGGCGTCAGCCTCACCGTCGTCGAGGCCGCCGACGACTACTTCACCATCAGCCTCATCCCGACCACCCTCGCGCTGACCACCCTGGGTATCAAGCAGGCCGGCGACCCGGTGAACCTCGAGGTCGACGTCCTCGCCAAGTACGTCGAGCGGCTGCTCGGCCGGGGCTCCGCGGACGCCGCGGACCTCCACGACATCGATGAGATCAAGGAGATGGACCGGTGAGCGTCCTCGACCCGCTGAACGGTGTGGCGTTCACGGCCTTCGGCCAGCACGTCATCTGGTCGGACATGATCGGCAACACCATCGGCCTGGCCGCGCTGGCGCTCGGCTGGCGGCGCTCCATATGGACCTGGCCGGCCCAGTTCCTCTCCGGTCTCATCCTCGTCGCCGCCTACGCCTCGGCCCACCTCAGCGGCGGCGTCGGCAAGCAACTCCTCGTCATCGGCGTGGCGTTGTGGGGCTGGCGGCAGTGGCAGCGCGGCCGCCGGCAGGCGCAGGACGGCTCCATCGCCGTACGCTTCGCCGGCTGGCGCGAGCGCGGACTGCTGCTCGCCGGCACCGCCCTGGGCACCGCCGCCGTCGGCGGCCTGTTCACCCTCCTCCCGCAACTGTCCTGGAACCCCTGGCCGGACGCCTACATCTTCGTCGGCACGCTCGCCGCGATGGTCGCCCAGGCCCGCGGCCTGGTCGAGTTCTGGTTCGCCTGGCTGCTGGTCGACGTGGTCGGCGTCCCGCTCGCCTTCAGCAGCGGCCTCGCCTTCTCCGGCCTCGTCTACGTCGTCTACCTCGCCCTCGTCGTGTGGGGCATGCGCGACTGGTGGCTGCGCTCGCGCGTCACCACTGATCGCCCCGTCCTGGAAGGAGCAGCGGCATGACCGCCCTCAAGAGCTGGTACGACGCGGACGACGCCCTCGTCCTGGATCCCGTCGAGCGGGCCATCGCCGACATCGCCGCCGGCCGCCCGGTCGTCGTCGTGGACGACGAGGACCGCGAGAACGAGGGCGACCTCGTCATCGCCGCCGAGAAGGCCACCCCCGAAGTCGTCGCCTTCATGATGAGCGAATGCCGCGGACTGATCTGCGCGCCCATGGAGGGCCCGGAGCTGGACCGGCTGGAACTCCCGCAGATGGTCGACCACAACACCGAGTCGATGCGGACCGCCTTCACCGTCTCCGTCGACGCCACCGCCGCGCACGGCGTTTCCACCGGGATCTCCGCCGCGGACCGCGCCACCACCCTGCGCCTGCTGGCCTCCGGTGACTCCACCCCCGGCGACTTCGTCCGGCCCGGCCACGTCTTCCCGCTGCGCGCCCGGCCCGGCGGCGTCCTCGTCCGCAACGGCCACACCGAGGCCGGCGTCGACCTCGCCCGGCTGGCCGGACTGCGCCCGGCCGCCGCGATCGTCGAGATCGCCGGTGAGGACGGCGCGATGCTGCGGCTGCCCGAGCTCGTCCCGTTCGCCCGCAAGCACGGTCTGGCGATCATCTCCATCGAGGACCTGATCGCCTACCGCCGCTCGTCCGAGCCGACCGTCCGCCGCGAGGCCGCCACCCGGCTGCCCACCGCGCACGGCGAGTTCACCGCGTACGGCTACCGCTCCACCGTCGACGGCGTCGAGCACATCGCGCTGGTCGCCGGCGACCTCGGGGACGGCGAGGACGTCCTGGTGCGGGTCCACTCCGAGTGCCTGACCGGCGACATCTTCCACTCCCTGCGCTGCGACTGCGGCCCCCAGCTTCAGGCCTCGCTGCAGCGGGTCAGCGACGCCGGCCGCGGTGTGGTGATCTACCTCCGCGGCCACGAGGGACGCGGCATCGGGCTGATGTCCAAGCTGCGCGCCTACGAACTCCAGGAGCGCGGCCGGGACACCCTCGACGCCAACCTCGAACTGGGCCTGCCCGCCGACTCCCGCGACTACGCGGCCGGCGCGCAGATGCTCAAGGACCTGGGCGTGCGCTCGCTGCGCCTGATGACCAACAACCCCGACAAGACCGCCGCCCTGGTGCGGCACGGCCTGAAGGTCACCGGCCGCGAGCCGATGCCGGTCCAGGCCGGCGAGCACAACCTGCGCTACCTGCGCACCAAGCGCGACCGCATGGGCCACGACCTGCCCTGGCTTGATGCCGATCACGCCGGCACCTGCCACAACCAGTAATTCCCCCCACACCTGTTACGTCACCACCAACCGGCACCACCACCCGTACGAGGAGAACCGTGAGCGGCAAGGGCGCACCCGAACTGACCGTGAAGAACTGTGGCGACCTGCGGGTGGCCGTCATCGCCGCGCAGTGGCACGAAAAGGTGATGGACGGCCTGGTCGACGGCGCGCTGCGGGCGCTGACCGAACTCGGCATCGACGAGCCCACCCTGCTGCGGGTCCCCGGCACCTTCGAGCTGCCGGTCGTCGCCAAGGTCCTGGCCGGCCGCGGCTACGACGCGGTGGTCGCGCTCGGCGTGGTCATCCGGGGCGGCACCCCGCACTTCGACTACGTCTGCCAGGGCGTCACCCAGGGCCTGACCCAGGTCTCGGTGGACACCGGCGTACCGGTCGGCTTCGGCGTGCTGACCTGCGACACCGAGGAGCAGGCGCTGGACCGCGCGGGCCTGGAGGGCTCCGCCGAGGACAAGGGGCACGAAGCGGTCACCGCCGCGGTCGCCACCGCCGCCACCCTGCGCACCGTGTCGGAGCCCTGGCGCTGAGGAGGCCGCCCGTCTCCCGCCACCACCCTTCGGCCGAGGCGCTGCGCGCCGCTGTGACATCACCGCGTAGGGTAGTCACCATCATGTCCAAGAAGACGTTCGAGGAGCTGTTCGCAGAGCTCCAGCAGAAGGCCGCCACCGGCGACCCCGCCACCTCCCGTACCGCCGAGCTGGTGCAGGCCGGTGTCCACACGATCGGCAAGAAGGTCGTCGAGGAGGCCGCCGAGGTCTGGATGGCCGCCGAGTACGAATCCCACGAGGCCGCCGCCGAGGAGATCTCCCAGCTCCTCTACCACCTCCAGGTCATGATGGTCGCCAAGGGCATCTCCCTCGACGACGTCTACGCCCACCTCTGAACCACCCCAGGCACCCAGCCCAACTCCGCTAGCTGCAAAGGAAATCGCTCTCATGCTGCGCATCGCTGTCCCCAACAAGGGTTCACTGTCCGAGCCTGCGTCGGCGATGCTGCATGAGGCCGGCTACCGCCAGCGCAAGGACCGCAGGGAACTGGTCCTGGTCGACGCCGAGAACGAGGTCGAGTTCTTCTTCCTGCGTCCTCGCGACATCGCGGTCTACGTCGGCTCCGGCAAGCTCGACATCGGCATCACCGGCCGCGACCTGCTGCTGGACTCCGGCTCGCCGGCCGAGGAGATCCTCCAGCTCGGCTTCGCCGGCTCGACCTTCCGCTACGCCACCCGCCCCGGCACCGCCAAGGACGTCAGCGAGTTCGGCGGCATGACGGTCGCGACCTCCTTCGCGGGCCTGGTCAAGCAGCACCTCGCCGAGAACGACGTGGACGCCTCGGTCGTCCGTCTCGACGGCGCGGTGGAGACCGCCATCCAGCTCGGTGTGGCGGAGATCATCGCGGACGTGGTGGAGACCGGCACCACCCTGCGCAACGCCGGCCTGGAGATCATCGGCGAGCCGATCCTGAAGTCCGAGGCCGTGGTCATCCGCGGCACCGGAGCCCCGGACGACGACCCGAAGGTGCGCCAGTTCCTCCGCCGCATGCAGGGCGTCCTGGTGGCCCGCCGGTACGTGATGATGGACTACGACATCCGGGTCGAGCACGTCGAGAAGGCCGTCGCCCTGACCCCCGGTCTGGAGTCGCCGACCGTCTCCCCGCTGCACCACGAGGGCTGGGTCGCGGTCCGCTCCATGGTCCCGTCCAAGGACGCCCAGCGCATCATGGACGAGCTCTACGACCTCGGCGCCCGGGCGATCCTGACCACCGGCATCCACGCCTGCCGGCTCTGACCGGCCCGTACCGCCTCACCCCGCCGACGAAAGACCGACGACGTGTCCGCGCCCCTGCCCAGCCTCCCGGTGACGTTCCGCCCGACCCGCACCCGGGTCGTGCTGTACGCGGTCGGCACCGCCCAGCTCGCCGCCCTCACGGCGATCGCGCTGGCGCTGCCGAAGCTGACCGGCGGCGAGCGGATCAGCTTCGTCGTCACCGGACTGCTGGTGGGTGCCGTCCTCCTGCTGCTCGGCCGCCCCAAGGTGGTCGCGCGGCAGGAGGGCGTCACGGTCGTCAACCTCACCACCCGCCGCGAACTGGCCTGGGCCCAGATCGTCCGGGTCAACCTCCGGCAGGGTGATCCCTGGGTCCACCTCGACCTGGCCGACGGCACCAGCCTGCCCGCCATGGGCATCCAGCCCGGTATCGCCAGAAATCAGGCAATTCGGGACGCCCGTGCGCTGCGTGACCTCACCGAGAAGCACGGTGCGCTCGACCACACGGCCGGGTGAGCCTGCCCTAACACGGGCCCCGCTGTTTACTCTGTTCTCCGGGACGCACCCCGCGCCCCGCCCCTTCGTGGGCCCAACCCGACCCGAGGAGTGACTCCCTCCGGCAATGGACGGATCGTCCTGTAGTACCTGCGCCGCCCCTCCGCATACCACGGGGGCGGCGGCATGACCGGCCCCCTGCTGCTGCTCGCCGCGGCCCTCGTCCTGATCCTCGCCAACGGATTCTTCGTCGCCGCCGAGTTCGGCCTCGTCACCGTCGAGAAGGCGGACGCCGAACGGGCCGCGGCCGACGGCGACCGCCGCGCCGGCACCGTCGTCTCCGCACTGCGCGAACTCTCCTTCCAGCTCTCCGGCACCCAACTGGGCATCACCATCACCTCCTTGGTGGTCGGTATGCTCGCCGAGCCCGCGCTGGCCGACGTCCTGTCCGGCCCGCTGCTCGCCACCGGGCTGCCCAAGGGCGCGGTCCCCGGCATCGCCGTCGTCCTCGGCATGCTGCTGGCCTCCGCCGTCCAGATGGTCGTCGGCGAGCTCGTGCCCAAGAACTGGGCGGTCTCCAAGCCGCTGCCGGTGGCCCGCTTCGTGGCCGGCCCGCAGCGGCGCTTCTCCCGGTTCTTCCGGCCGGTGATCACCCTGCTGAACACCGTCGCCAACCGGCTCGTCCGCGCCCTGGGAGTGGAGCCGACCGACGAACTGGCCTCCGCCCGCACCCCCGGCGAACTGGTCTCGCTGGCCCGGCACTCCGCCCGGGCCGGCGCCATCGAGCAGGACACCGCGGACCTCTTCGTCCGCACCCTCTCGCTGGCCGACCTGACCGCGGAGAACGTGATGACCCCGCGGGTGAGGGTCAGCGCCCTGCAGGCGTCCGCGACCGCCGAGGACGTGGTGAACCTCACCCGCGCCACCGGCCTGTCCCGCTTCCCCGTCTACCGCACCCGGCTCGACGAGGTCGTCGGCATGGTCCACCTCAAGGACGCGCTGGCCGTCCCGGCCGACGAGCGGCTGCGCACCCCGGCGGCCCGGATCGCGGTGCCGCCGCTGCTGGTGCCCGAGACGCTGCCGGTGCAGCCGCTGCTGGAGCGGCTGCGCAGCGAACAGCCGATAGCCGTCGTCGTCGACGAGTACGGCGGCACGGCCGGCGTGGTCACCCTTGAGGACATCATCGAGGAACTGGTCGGCGAGGTCCGTGACGAGCACGACCGGGTGGACCTGCCCGAACTCGGGCAGGCAGCGCCCGAGGAGGGCCGCCCCGCCTGGGACGCCGACGGCGGCTGCCGGGTGGACACCCTGCGGCGGATCGGCCTGGAGGCCCCCGAGGGGCCGTACGAAACGGTGGCGGGACTGGTGGCACACATACTCGGGCGGATCCCGGCACCCGGCGACACCGCCGAACTGGAGGGCTGGCGGCTGCGGGTGCGGCTGGTCGCGCACCACCGCGCCGAGCGGATAAGGATCGTCCGGACCGTGCCCGTCGCCCCGGTCACCCGTGAGCCCGTCGCGGCCGGTGCGGAGGTGGCCCGATGACCCTGGCCCAGCTGCTGTTCGCGGTGCTGCTCGTGCTCGCCAACGGCTTCTTCGTCGGCGCCGAGTTCGCCCTGGTCTCGGTGCGGCGCTCCCAGATCGAACCGCTGGCCAACGAGGGCTCCAAGCAGGCCCGCCGGGTGCTGCACGGTCTGGAGAACCTCCCGCAGATGATGGCCGCCGCACAGTTCGGCATCACCGTCTGCTCCCTGACGCTCGGCGCGGTCGCCGAACCGACCGTCGCCCGGCTCCTGGAACCCCTGTTCGAGGCGGTCCGGATGCCCGCCGCCCTGATCCATCCGCTCGGCTACGTCATCGCCCTGGCACTGGTGGTCTTCCTGCACCTGGTCATCGGCGAGATGGTCCCGAAGAACCTGGCCATGGCGGCGCCCGAGAAGACCGCCCTGTGGTTCAGCCCCGGCCTGGTGGCCTTCGCCCGGCTGTGCCGTCCGGTGACCGCCCTGCTCGGCGCCTGCGCCCACGGGGTGCTGCGGCTCTTCCGGGTCGAGCCGAAGGACGAGGTCGAGGCGGCCTTCACCAGCGAGCAGCTGACCCATCTGGTCGAGGACTCCGGCCAGGCCGGCCTGCTGGAACCGGCCGAGCAGGAGCGCCTCTCCGACGCCCTGGAGCTGGGCAGCCGCCCGGTCACGGACGTCCTGCTGGACCGGGCGGCGCTGATCACCGTCGAGCCGACGGTGACGCCCCGCCAGGTCGAGGAGCTGACCGTACGCACCGGCTACTCCCGCTTCCCGGTGTGCGCCCCCGGCGGCGCCTACATGGGCTATCTGCACGTCAAGGACGTCCTGGACCTGGAGGAGCGGGACCGTGCGGTGCCGCAGCGGATCTGGCACGCGATGACCACGCTGCGCGCCGAGCTGCCCCTGGACGACGCCCTGACGGCGATGCGGCGGGCCGCCTCCCACCTGGCGGCGGTCGCCGACCCCAGCGGCCGGGTGCTCGGCCTGGTCGCCCTGGAGGACGTGCTGGAAATGCTGGTCGGCGAGGTCCGCGACCCGGCCCACCGCCGGACCCCGGCCTCCCGCACCCCGCACGACCGGCTCGCGGAACCCCGCGACGAGACGTCCCTGCCCGCGGAGGACCGGGCGATGGCGCGCTAGGGGAGGAGACTCCCGGCCGCGTCAGAAGCCCGGTGACTCCGGCCCCCGCCCCGACAGCACCTCGCCGTACGCCTGCATCAGGTCCGGCAGCCGCAGGGTCGCGAGGTCGTCGCGGGTGGGGGTGCCCTGCCAGGTGGACAGCCGCAGGTCGCGGTAGGCGCAGCTCTTCTCGTAGAGGGTGCGCAGGAAGCGGCCGTTGCCGAGCTCGTCGATCCAGCCCTGGTCGACGACGTGGCCGCTGATGCTGCACAGCTCGTCGCGGGCCTCCGCGTCCCAGTGGTCGCCGTTCTCCGCGGCCAGGACCTCCCCGATGGCGGTCAGCTCCAGCGGCCGGTAGCTGGGGAAGTCGACCCGGGTGGTGAACCGCGAGGACAGCCCCGGGTTGGCGGCCAGCAGCCGGTCCATGCCCTCCGGGTAGCCGGCGAGGATGACCACCAGCCGGTCCCGGTTGTCCTCGGCCCGCTTGAGCAGCACCTGCAGCGCCTCGTCGCCGTAGGCGTCGCCCTTGCTGTAGCCGGAGTTGGACAGGCTGTACGCCTCGTCGACGAAGAGCACACCGCCCAGCGCGGAGTCGATCAGTTCATTGGCCTTGACGGCGGTCTGCCCGAGGAACTCGCCCACCAGATCGGCGCGTTGGGCCTCCACGAGATGGTCGCCGCCGAGCAGCCCCAGCGCGTAGAAGACCCGCCCGAGTATCCGGGCAACGGTGGTCTTGCCGGTGCCCGAGGGCCCGGAGAAGACGAAGTGCCGCTTCGGCGGCTGCACCGGCAGGCCCTGGCCCGCCCGCAGCCGGGCCATCCGCAGCTGGGCCGACAGCGCCCGCACCTGCCGCTTGACCGGCTCCATGCCGACCATCCGCTCCAGCTCCGCCAGCGCCTTCTCCAGCAGCACCGGATCGGCCGGCCCGGCGGGCAGCCGCTCGGTGCCGCGCGGTCCCGGCACCGCGGCCTTGGCCCGGGCCGCGGAGAGATCGCCGCCGGCCGGGGCGGCGCCGAGCGGATCGCCGTCCGGCCCGTCCGCCTCGCCGGTCGCCAGCAGCTCCCGGCCGTCGACGGGATCGAGCGGCGCCAGCGGGTCCGGGTCGCCGCCGGCCTCCTGGCCGAACCCGGACGCGGAGACCGCCGCCAGGTCGGAGCCCTCGTCCAGCCCGTCCACCTCGGCGATCGCGGCGAGCCGGGCCGCGGTGTCCATGAATGCCGGGTCCACCCGGTGCACCGCACGGTAGAGGGGGAGCGCCGCGGCGCTGCGGCCGGTGCCCTCGTGGGCGCGGGCGAGCCAGTAGCGCAGCTCCTTGCGCTGCGGCTGCTCGCTGCGGCACCGCATCAGCGCGGCCGACAGCAGCGGCTCGGCCTGCCCGTACATCTCCAGCCGCACCCGCGCCATCCCGCCGAACAGCCCGGCCTCGATGCCCAGCACCGGGTCGCCCAGCAGCGGGTCGGTGTGCCGGACGAGCTGGTCCCAGTCCTTGACGAGATAGGACCGGCAGGCGTGCAGGAAGCGCACCTGCGGATCGGTGTCGACCGGCGGGCAGCCGGCCAGCGCCTGGTCGAGCTCGGCGACGTGCCGCCCGTCGAGCCAGTGGGAGGCGTGCGCCAGCAGCAGGTCGCGGCCGGTCTCCAGCACCGGCTGCACCCACCAGCCCAGCCAGTACCAGGAGTTGAGGGTGCGTCGGTGCCGGCTGCGCATCTCGCCGAAGCGGTCGCGGTGGCGGTGCATCCGCAGCAGGGCGATGGAGGTGTCGGCGCGCAGCGCGTGCAGTCCCAGCCAGGCGTCGGCCATCGACGGATCGAGCCGTACCGCGGCCCGGAACTCCTCCTCCGCCTGCGGATAGGCGCCCACGGTGTAGGCGTCGACCGCGCGCAGCCAGGCGAGCTCGGCCGGGGCGGGCGAACCCTGAGTTCCGAAATCCATCCGTCCCCCCACAAAGCGTCCCCCGTGTGTGCCGCCGGGCCGGTGCCCGCCGCGGGGGCCCGTCCGAACCGGCGTGCGGCGTACGGGAGTTGACCCTCGCCGCGGCGGCTTCCGGTGCGTGGCCTGCGGTGGCACAGACCCGCATGGTACCTGCGGGAACGGCATGGGCCGTAGAGGGCGGTACGGGGCAAGAGCGGACGAGCGGTACGGCGCGGCGGCGCGAAGAATGCGATGACCCAGAGTGACGGGAGAAGGCGGCGCACGCCGGGGGCGCGAGGTGGTTTTACGCAGAACGAAGCCCCCGATCACGGGGGAACAACCGGGGGCTTCGCATCTGCGGGCGGTCCGTTGAACCGCACATTGAGAACGTAAGTCCTGTACGCCCCCCAGGTCAAGCCGAGTTGGGGCACTCGGCAAGACCCTGTCGTCGGCGCGCCCCCTGCCGGCCGCGGTCTGCTACGCAGAGTGAAACACGGGGCCGATCAAGGTGCCGATGTGGGCCCCATCCGTACCTCGTACCCCAACTTCCCCTGGTGCACCAGAAAATCGGCATAGGGGCGCGAAGGATCCGCCGCGAAGTGCGCGCGCTCCGCCGGAATCCAGCCACTCCAGAACGCCGAGAGGCCCGGCCCGTCCCGGAGTTGCCCCCTTTCCCAGGAATGTTCGCGCGCCAGTTCCATCCACAGCAGACAGCTCAGGTACGGCCGCAGCGTCCGCCGTCCGGTGCCGACCCCCTCGACCAGGACGACCGGCGCGGGCGCCAGCGCACGCTCCTCGGTGAACTCCCCGCGCACCCAGTCGTAGACCCCGTACCGCGCCGTCCCGCCCCGGGACAGCGGCTCCACCACCTGGCTCCGGAACCGCTCGTCCCACGCGAACAGCTCCTCATGGGTGGCGAGGTCGTCGGTGTGCACCACCGGGGCATCTCCCAGCGCCCCGGCGAGCCGCTCGGCGAAGGTCGTCTTCCCCGAGCCGGCGTGGCCGTCCACCGCGATCAGCCGCACCGGTCCGCAGGCGGGCGGCAACGTGCGCAGCCGGGCGGCGAGCGGGGCCAGATCGTGAACCATCGCGCCAGCGTACGCCCCGGTCCGGCGCCCTCCCGCATGCCACTGGTGTGGACCAATATTCCCCGGGCGACGCGCGCCGCAGCGCCTTCCGAAGCAGGTCCGGAACAGCAATAGTTGAGCCACTGCCGTCCACCGCGGCCCGCCCGCCGCCCCGGCCCGGCCCGCCCACCCGATCGCACGCATCCGACTGGGGGACCTCCACATGACCAGCTCCGCGCCCCGGCGCACCGTCCTGGCCGCCGCGCTCGCCGCCGCGGCCGGCGCCGCCACCCCCTTGGCCCTTGCGCACGCCGCCGACGAACCCCGCAGAACCGTCGCCGGCGCCGCCGGTACGGCGGCCCGGGACGCCACCGCCGACACCACCGCGCGCCGATCGAAGAGCCTCGTGGACTATCACGCCTGGACCACCGCCGCCGACTGGGGCCGGGGCCACGCCGACGGCACCGCCGTCGCGCACGGCCCCCGCCCCGGCGTCCGCATCGCCCGCCCGGCCGGCACCGCCGACTACAAGGACCCGCACACCGGCCGGACCGCCGCCTGGGAGTACGCCACCTGGACCTCCCCGGTGCACGCCCTCGACGTCCCCGCCACCGAGGTCGTCGCCTCCTGGAACGCGCACACCCCGCCCGGCACCTGGATCACCGTCGAACTGCGGGGCACGTACAGCGACGGCACCGCGACGCCCTGGTACGTCATGGGCCACTGGACGGCCGGGGACGGCGACGCGGACATCCGGCGGACCTCCGTCGACGGCCAGAAGGACGGCAAGAGCAGCATCTCCACCGACACCTTCGCCGTCGACGACCCCGCCGGCGGCCTCCGCCTCGCCTCGTACCGCCTCCGCCTCACCCTCCACCGCAAGCCCGGCACCCCGCTCACCCCCACGGTCTGGCGGCTCGGCGCGATGGGCTCGGACCTCCCCGACCGCTTCGAGGTACCGGCGTCCACGCCCGCCCGGGCCGGCCGCGAGCTGGTCGTCCCGCGCTACTCGCAGGAGATCCACAAGGGTCAGTACCCGCAGTACGACAACGGCGGCGAGGCCTGGTGCAGCCCCACCTCGTCCCAGATGATCATCGAGTACTGGGGCCGCCGGCCCACCCGGCAGCAGCTCTCCTGGGTCAACCCCGACTACGCCGACCCCCAGGTCTGCCATGCCGCCCGCTACACCTTCGACTACCAGTACGACGGCTGTGGCAACTGGCCCTTCAACGCCGCCTACGCCGCCACTTACCACGACCTCCAGGCCGTCGTCACCCGCCTCTCCTCCCTCAACGACGCCGAACGCCTGGTCCACGCCGGCATCCCGGTCATCACCTCCCAGTCCTTCCTGAAGACCGAACTCGACGGCGCGGGCTACGGCACCGCCGGCCATCTGATGACCGTCATCGGCTTCACCAAGGACGGCGACGTCATCGCCAACGACCCGGCCTCCCCCGACGACCAGGCCGTCCGCCACATCTACCGCCGCCGGCAGTTCGAGAACATCTGGCTGCGGACCAAGCGGAAGAACGCCGACGGCAAGACCGTCGGCGGTAGCGGCGGGGTCTGTTACCTCTACTTCCCGGCGCGGCCCAGTGCCGTGCAGCGCAGGGCGCTGCGCGCGGTCGGGGTCGTCTGACGGCGGCCCGACGGGAAAGCCCCGAAAGCGCAAGGGCACGGCCAACTCCCGTTTCCCGGGGCGTTGGTCGTGCTCCTTCTGCGTTTCCGGAGGAATACCAGAGCCCGTAATGGGTGGCAAGGCAGGAGTTTTGGACAAGATGTGAACGAGCCTTGCCCCGGCCGGCGGTCGGCGCGTTCAATCGATCTTGATCACGGCAGTCAGGTACCTGGCTGCCGTGCGCCATGAGATCGAGGAGCGATTGCGTGATGTCCGAGAACGACCGGTCCGTGAGGCCGCACCCGTCCGCCCTTTCCGCGGACCGGCCGGAGAGCCCGGTGTGTTCCTACACGGAGTGGGACCCGCTGGAGGAAGTGATCGTCGGCATCGTCGACGACGCCAGTTTTCCGACCTGGCACATGGCCTTACCGCCGGTGCTCCCCGGAAACCAGCACGAGACCTTCCGGCGGAACGCCGGGAAGCCGTTCCCGCCCGAACAGGTCGCCGCGGCCCGCGCCGAACTGGAGGAATTCGTCCGCATATTGGAGGGCGAGGGGGTCACGGTACGCCGGCCGGAGCCCATTCCGCAGCGCACGCCCTACACCACGCTCGACTGGACCAGCACCGGAATGTACGCGGCGATGCCCAGGGACGCGATTCTCGTCGTCGGTGACGACATCATCGAATGCCCGATGGCCTGGCGCTCCCGCTACTACGAGAACCTCGCCTACCGTCCGCTGCTCAAGGAGTACTTCCGCGACGGCGCGAAATGGACCGCCGCGCCCAAGCCCGAGCTGACCGACGCCCAGTTCGACCAGGACTGGACCGATCCGGGCGAGGACGGCCCGCAGCGGCTGGTGGTGACGGAGTTCGAGCCGACCTTCGACGCGGCCGACTTCACCCGCTGCGGTCGCGACATCATCGCGCAGAAGAGCAATGTCACCAATGACTTCGGAATCGAGTGGCTGCGCCGCCACCTCGGCGACGAATACCGCATCCACGTCTTCGAGTTCAACGACTCGCACCCGATGCACATCGACGCCACGCTCGTTCCGATGGCACCGGGCAAGTTGCTCATCCACCCCGAACGGGTGCCGGAGGTGCCGGAACTGTTCAAGGGCTGGGACGTGATGGCCGCACCCCAACCGGTCATTCCGGATGGGCATCCGCTCTACATGACCAGCAAGTGGATCAACATGAACATCCTCATGCTGGACGAACAGCGGGTCATCGTCGAGCGGCAGGACGAGCCGATGATCTCGACGATGAAGAAGTTCGGTTTCACGCCGATTCCCTGCAATTTCCGCAATTTCAACAGCTTCGGCGGATCGTTCCACTGCGCCACCGTGGACGTCCGCCGCCGCGGAACCCTGCAGTCCTACTTCTGAGCGGCAGCGGCCGTGCGCATCCGGGGGTTCCAGGCAGAGCAGGCGGGGCGTCAGGCGAGCCGCAGGTCGATCCAGGGGATGGTGTCGCCCGGCAGGAGGTAGCGCTCCACTTCCTCGAAGCCGTGCTGCAGCGCGAACCGCAGGCCGTCCTCGTTCGACGACAGGACCACGGTCTCGATCGTCCCGGCGCCCAGCGCGCGGGCCTGCTCCAGCCCGCGCGCGTACATCTCGCCGCCGAACCCCTGCCCGCGGTGGGCGGCCAGCACCCGGGCGATCACCGTGGCCGTGCCGTCCTCCGGCGGCCGGACGGTGCTGCACCCGATCAGGACGTCGTCGAGGTACGCGACCTCCAGGTGGTTCCGCCCGGAACGCTCCCGTATGCCTCCCACGTACTTGGCTTTCCCGCCGCGGGTCGTCTCGCCGTTGCGCTTTGCGGCGCCTCCCACGTACCTGTCTGCGGCGCCGCGGGTGTTGTTCGCCGTTGCGCCTGCGGCGGGCTGGGTGGGTGTCGGGTGCGGTGACGGGCCTCCGGGGCCGGTTGTGTGGACTGCTGACGCTTTACGTCCACACAACCGGCCCCTCCGGCCCGTCCCCTCCCGTTGAGGGGGAAGAAAACGGTGGTGGGGGTGCACGTGACCTCCACATGCGCGCAGCCAATGGACCACGCTCGCCCCCAACCAGCTCTCACCTCCCACTCACGGGAGGGGCTGGACCGGAGGACGAAGTCTGGAGGGCCGGCACCGCACCCGAAAACACCACGCCCGCCGCCAGGCGCAACGGCGAGACGACCCGCGGCGGGAAAGACGGCTACGTGCGGGGCGCCGCCAAGCGCGCAACGGCGAGCGAGCCCCGCGGCGGGACAGACGGGTACGTGGGAGGCGCCGCAAAGCGCAACGGCGAGGCGACCCGCGGCGCCGCAGACAGGTACGTGGGAGGCACAGCCAAGCGCAGCGCCCCGCGGGGTCCTGTCGAGGGGGAGGGGATCACGAGATATCTTGATGTCGAGCAATGTTGCAGACGTGGAGCGGAGCACCCGGTGACTGACTCGACCATCATTTACACCCACACTGACGAGGCCCCGGCCCTCGCGACGTATTCCTTCCTGCCTGTGATCCAGGCCTACGCGTCGCAGGCCGGCGTCAACGTGGAGACCCGTGACATCTCCCTGGCCGGTCGCATCATCGCGAGCTTCCCCGAGCGTCTCCAGGAGGGGCAGCGCATCGAGGACGCCCTGGCCGAGCTCGGCCGGCTGGCGAAGACGCCCGAGGCCAACATCATCAAGCTGCCCAACATCTCGGCCTCGATCCCGCAGCTGAAGGCCGCGATCGCCGAGCTGCAGGAGCAGGGCTACGCGCTTCCGGCCTACCCGGACGACCCGAAGACCGACGAGGAGCGCGACATCCGCGCCCGCTACGACAAGGTCAAGGGCAGCGCCGTCAACCCGGTCCTGCGCGAGGGCAACTCCGACCGCCGCGCCCCCGCCTCGGTGAAGAACTACGCCAAGTCCAACCCGCACCGCATGGGTGCGTGGACGGCGGGCTCGAAGACCAACGTCGCCCACATGACCAACGACGACTTCCGCTCCACCGAGAAGTCCGCGGTGGTCGGCGAGGCCGGTGCGCTGCGCATCGAGCTCTCCGGCGACGACGGCTCCACCACCGTCCTGCGCGAGTCGGTACCGGTCCTCGCCGGTGAGGTCGTCGACGCCTCCGTCATGCGGGTCGCCGCCCTGCGCGAGTTCCTCACCGCCCAGGTCGCCCGCGCCAAGGCCGAAGGCGTGCTGTTCTCCGTGCACCTCAAGGCCACGATGATGAAGGTCTCCGACCCGATCGTCTTCGGCCACGTGGTACGGGCCTTCTTCCCGAAGACCTTCGCCAAGTACGGCGAGGTCCTCGCGACCGCCGGCCTGACCCCGAACGACGGCCTCGGCGGCATCTACAAGGGCCTGGAGTCGCTGCCCGAGGGCGCCGAGATCAAGGCGTCGTTCGACGCGGAGCTCGCCGAGGGCCCCGAGCTCGCCATGGTCGACTCCGACCGCGGCATCACCAACCTGCACGTCCCCAGCGACGTCATCGTCGACGCCTCCATGCCGGCCATGATCCGCACCTCCGGCCACATGTGGGGCCCGGACGGCCAGGAGCACGACACCCTCGCGGTCCTCCCGGACAGCAGCTACGCCGGCATCTACCAGGTCGTGATCGACGACTGCCGCGCGCACGGCGCCTTCGACCCGTCGACCATGGGCTCGGTGCCCAACGTCGGCCTGATGGCGCAGAAGGCCGAGGAGTACGGCAGCCACGACAAGACCTTCGAGATCCCCACCACGGGCACCGTGCGGGTCCTCGACGAGTCCGGCAACGCCGTCCTGGAGCAGGTCGTCAGCGCCGGCGACATCTTCCGGATGTGCCAGACCAAGGACGACCCGATCCGCGACTGGGTCAAGCTCGCCGTCACCCGTGCCCGCGCGACCGGCGACCCGGCCGTCTTCTGGCTCGACGCCGAGCGCGCCCACGACGCCCAGCTGATCCAGAAGATCAAGCAGTACCTCCCCGAGCACGACACCGAGGGCCTGCAGATCGAGATCATGGCGCCGGTCCACGCGATCAAGTTCTCCCTCGACCGCATCCGCCGCGGTGAGAACACCATCTCGGTCACCGGCAACGTCCTGCGTGACTACCTGACCGACCTGTTCCCGATCCTGGAGCTGGGCACCAGCGCCAAGATGCTCTCGGTCGTCCCGCTGATGAACGGCGGCGGCCTGTTCGAGACCGGCGCCGGCGGCTCTGCGCCCAAGCACGTCCAGCAGCTGGTCAAGGAGAACTACCTGCGCTGGGACAGCCTGGGTGAGTTCCTCGCGCTCGCGGTCAGCTTCGAGCACCTCGCCCAGAAGACGGGCAACGCGCGCGCCCAGGTGCTCGCCGACACCCTCGACCGGGCCACCGGCTCCTTCCTCAACGAGAACAAGTCGCCCAGCCGCCGGCTCGGCGGTATCGACAACCGCGGCAGCCACTTCTACCTGGCGTTCTACTGGGCCCAGGAGCTGGCCAAGCAGACCGCGGACGCCCAGCTCGCGGAGGCGTTCAAGGGCCTGGCGGCGACCCTCGCCGAGCAGGAGAAGACCATCGTCGACGAGCTGATCGCGGTGCAGGGCTCGCCGGCCGACATCGGCGGCTACTACCAGCCCGACCCGGCGAAGGCCGCGGCGGTCATGCGCCCGTCGCAGACCTTCAACCAGGCCATCGCCTCGCTCGGCTGACCCGGCCACCCCGGGCCCCACGGCCCGTCCCGCCCCGGCCGGCATCGCGCCCGGCCGGGGCGGCGCCGTAGAGGAGCAGGGGGACCCCCACCCTCGTCGAGGCCGCCGCCGGCCCCCCGTTCGCCTGGGTGGACGACGGGATCGGCCCGCCCGACCTCATCTGGATCGCCCGCCACCACCCGGGCCCCGCCCTCCCGCACCGCGCCGATCCGGCCAAGGGGCTCCTTCCGGACGACTTCGCCACGCTCGGGAATTCGCCACGCTCCGGACACGGGCCGCCGACCGCGCCCCCGGAACGGGTGGTGGCCAGGGGAGGTGCCCCGACCGCACGGCGGCCCCCGGCGCGGTAGCGTCACCCCGTCGGCACCGCCGCCCACGACCGCGCACACCGGTCACGGCGGCTCGGTCAGCACTTCTCACGGGGGAACACACGGATGGAACTCGCCCAGGTCCGCCTGCTCGTCACGGACTTCCGCGGCTGCTACCGCTTCTACCGGGACGTGCTGGGTCTCACCCCGCAGTTCGAGGCCGAGGACGGCCCGTACGCCAAGTTCACCTGCGACCGGGGCTCCGCGGGCATCGCCCTCCAGGACCGCGCGCAGCTGGCCCAGGTCCTCGCCGACCTGGCGGCACCCCCGGCCGGACACCGCGCCCTCGTCGCGTTGCGCGTCGACGACCTCGACGGCTACTGCGCCGAGCTCACCGGGCGCGGCGCGGTCCTGGACCACGGCCCGGCCCCGATGACCGACCGGATGCGGGTGGCCCACCTCAGGGACCCCGAGGGCAACCTCCTCGAACTCCAGCAGTGGCTGGCGCCGCGCACCGCCGGCTGACCCGGCCCGGGCCGGGTGCCGCTCACCCCACCAGGTCCAGCACCGGGCGCAGCCCGTCCGGCCGGCGCTCCACCGGCAGATGGTCCACCGGCAGGTAGGCGCAGCCGAGCGCGGTCGCCCCGCCGTCCGCCGTACGGTCGTCGCCCACCATCAGCACGGTCGACGGGTCCAGGCCCAGCTCCCGGCAGGCCACCGCGAACAGCCGCGGATCCGGCTTCTGCAGGCCGTGCTCGAACGACAGCACACAGCTGTCCAGATAACGGGCCAGGCCGTGCGCGCGCAGCACCGGCCGCAGGTCCCAGCCGATGTTGCTCAGCACGCCGGTCCGGACGCCCCGCCGGCGCAGCTCCGCCAGCACCTCGGCGGCGTCCGGGTAGGGCCGCCAGGCCGCCGCCGTCATATGACGTGCGTAGAGCGCGTCGTACAACTCCTCGGCCGGCAGCGGGACTTGACGGGCCAGCCCGGTGTACAGCGCACGGTGACGGGCGGCGTCCCGGTCCCGGATCTCCCACAGCCCGGCCAGTCCGTCGGGCAGCGCGACGGGGGAGGAGCCGCCGGGCAGCGCCCCGGCCCGCTCCAGCTCGGCCGCCCGGCGGGCCAGCTCCGCCTCGTCCATGGCGACCCCGGTCGCGGTCAGCGCGGCACGCAGCCAGGACTCCGCGGGCTCGATCCGCAGCAGCGTCCCGGAGAAGTCGAAGAGCACACCCTTGATCGTGGTCATGGCCCCATCGTGTCCCGGAACGGCGCGCGGGGCGACGGGCGGGCACGGGGCACGCGGCCCGCCCAGGGCCTTTCCGGCCATCGTGCCCGGCCCCCGGGCACCCGGTCCGGCCCTCAGGTCAGCGCGGACAGCCCGGGGATGAACGTCACCAGCAGCGGTACCGCCGGGACCAGGACGGCGCAGGCCGTCATCCGCAGCCGGCGGCCCGGCGTGAAGCGCGGGGCGGGGGCGAGCAGTCGGTCCACCCGCTGCGGGACCTGGGCGAGCTGCGTCGGGCAGGGGCCGAACACCCCGCGGTCCTCGTTGAGTTCGACCAGGGCCAGGGCGACCGTCAGCCGGCCGAAGCGGCGCGAGGCCACGTCGTCGGCGGCCAGTTCGACCAGCCGGTGCACCTGGTCGCGGAACGCCGCGAACACCGGGATCTGCGGGAAGCCGGCGGCCAGCGCCGAGGCGCAGTAGAGCAGCAGGTCGTGCCGGGCCCGCAGATGGCCCTGCTCGTGGGCGATCAGCGCATCGAGCTGACGGCCCTTCAGTCTCCGCAACGCCGCGGTGGTGAGGACCAGTTGGGGCGAGGAATGGTGCAGCCACCACGCCTCCGGGCGGTCGCCCTCCAGGACGACCAGCCGCTCACCGGCCGGTTCCTCGCCGGGCAGCAGCGGGACCCGCCGCCGCAACTCGTCCCGGCTCCGGCGCCGGCGGGCCCGTGCGTCGCGCACCTCCCGGGTCAGCGCGAGGCCCGTCCAGGCACCGCCGCCGGCGAGCAGCAGGGCCAGCACACCGGCCCAAGGCCCGTAGCCCTGCAGGGCGTACGCCTCGACGACCACCCGGGGCGCCGGGCCGAACACCGGGCTGCGGACGGATTCCCAGGCGGCCGCCGCGCTCAGCGACATCGCGAGGATGCAGCACAGCAGAACACCGGCCACCACGCACTGCCACACCCACAGGGCGAGCACCGGTTCGCGGTCGGGCCAGTCCGAACGGGCCATCAGCCGCGGCGCCATCGACGCGGCCAGCGCGCCGAGAATCATCAGCGCGAGAGGGACCATCATGGCGTCAGCCTATGAGCGCGCGACTACTCGTTGGTACAGGCATGCATCGGAAGTGACGTACGCCACCCCGGCCGGAGGTGTGGAACGGAGGCGGCCGTACCGGCCCGTGGGCGCGCCGCCGGGCTCACATCATGAGCAGCATCGCCAGCATGCCGATGCCCATCGCCACCCGGCAGGCGCGCAGCACGTCGGCCGTCCCGGCCCCGCCCGCCCCGGCGGGCGCCCCGGCCACCGCCGGCCCGCCCGCCGCCGGCACCAGCCGGACACCCGCGCCGATCACATAGACCGTGTAGTAGACGAGCAGCAGACCCGTCACCCACGGCACCCCGCCCGGCGCGGAGTGCGTCATCGCGCCCAGGTGGTCCATCCCGGCCATGCCGTGGCCCGCCCCCGGCCGGCCCGCGGGACCGCCCGGCCACACCATCGCCAGCGCCATGTACACCATCGTCAGTGCGCCCACCGCGTGGTGCAGATGCCGGCGCACCAGTGCCGCCATGGCCGCCGCCCCGAAGCCCGCGGTGAACAGCCACGGCGACCACGGCGGCGGCGCCACGGACGCCGGCACGGCCATCGCCGCCATCCCCAGCGCCATCACGCCTTCCCCGCGGGCCGCCGCCCGCTGCGCCGCCGGTACGCCGCCGGCCCGGGCCAGGCAGTACGCCCCGGCGCCCGCGCACAACAGGACCAGCAGCCAGCCGACCAACGGTGGTGCGTGCACGAAGCGCCTCCCTGCGGCCGTCGCCACCCGTACGCGTCGGCTGCAGGATGCCCGCGGGACAGGCCGCACACGGGAGCGCACGGGCGCAAACCGGGAGCGCGGAAGCGAGCGGGAGACGCTCCTAGGGCCGGTAGCGCAGCGGATGGTCCGCCGGGACCTCGGTGAGCACGATGCGGTGCCCGTCCGGGTCGGCGATCCACATCTCGATCAGCCCCCAGGGCTCCTGCACCGGCGGCCGCAGCACCTCGACCCCGCGCTCCACCAGCTTCCGGTGCGCGGCCTGCGCGTCCGCCACCTGGAGCCACAGCCGGAGGGAGTCCGTGGCCGGCTCCGTGGCGCGACCGGAGACCTCCAGGTAGCCGCCGCCGAGGAAGTAGACCGTGCCGCGCTCGGGACCGGTGCCGAACTCCCGGTAGATCTCCAGCCCCAGCGCCTCGCCGTAGAACGCCCGCGACCGCTCCGGATCGGACGGCCGCAACAGCACCCTGCTGCTCAGTACATGCACCATGCCGGCGACCCTACGCCGCCCGCGCAGCGGCCCCGACACGGCGCGCGCACCTCTTGTTAGCCTCGGATCCGCCAGCCGCCCGGCTCCGCCCCGCCCGGCCCGAGAGGACCCCGCCCGCCATGCCCACCACCGAGCTGATCTTCCGCACCGCCGTCGACTCCGACGTCCCCGGCCTCGTCGACCTCATCGAATCGGCGTACCGGGGCGACGCGAGCCGGGCCGGCTGGACCACGGAGGCCGATCTGCTGGAGGGCCAGCGCACCGACCCGGAGGGCGTCGCCGCCGTGGTGCGGCACGAGACCGGGCTGCTGCTGGTCGCCGAGCGGGACGGCGCGCTGACCGCCTGCTGCCAGCTCGAACACCGCGGCGACCACGCGTACTTCGGGATGTTCGCGGTGCGCCCCGCGCTCCAGGGCGGCGGCTTCGGCCGGACCATGCTCGCCGAGGCCGAGCGGACCGCCCGGGAGACCTGGGACGCCCAAGAGATGCGGATGACCGTCATCCGGCAGCGCACCGAACTGATCGCCTGGTACGAGCGCCGCGGTTACCGCCGCACCGGCGAGTTCAGCCCGTTCCCGTACGGCGACGAGCGGTTCGGCATCCCGCAGCGCGACGACCTGGAGTTCGAGGTGCTGGCCAAGCCGCTGGGCTGACCCGTCCCCCGCGGGGCGCGCTACAGCCGCCCCGCCTGGATGATCCGCTGCAGGAACTGCCGGGTGCGGTCGTGCCGCGGCTCCCCGAAGACCTGCCCGGGCGTGCCGCGTTCCAGCACCACCCCGCCGTCCAGGAAGCACACCTGGTCGGCGACGTCCCGCGCGAAGCCCATCTCATGGGTGGCGATGACCATGGTCATGCCCTCCTCCTTGAGGTCGCGGACCACGCCGAGGACCTCGCCGACCAGCTCCGGGTCGAGCGCCGCGGTGATCTCGTCGAGCAGCAGCAGCCGGGGCCGCCCGGCCAGTGCCCGGACGATCGCGACCCGCTGCTGCTGGCCGCCGCTGAGCCGGTCGGGATACTCCCCGGCCCGCCCGCCGAGCCCCAGCCGGTCCAGCAGTTCCCGGGCCCGCTCCTCCGCCTCGGCACGCGGCACCCCGTGCACCCGGCGCGGCGCCAGCGTGATGTTGTCCAGCACGGTCATGTGCGGGAAGAGGTTGTACGCCTGGAAGACCACCCCGATCCGGCGCCGCACCGCGTCCGCGTCGGTCCGCGGATCGGTGATCTCCGCGCCGTCCAGGAAGATCGCCCCGTCGTCGATCTCCTCCAGCAGGTTGGCGCAGCGCAGCAGCGTCGACTTGCCCGACCCGGAGGCCCCGATCAGCGCGGTCACGGTGTGCGGGGGCACCTCCAGGTCCACGTCCCGCAGCACGACCGTGCCCCGCCCGTACGTCTTGCGCACCGATTCCAGCCGCAGTACGGGGCCGTCCCCCGAAGCCGCCGCGGCCTTCTCGGCGGCGGGCCGCGGTGTGCGGTCCGTCGTGCTCATACCAGCCCTCCCTGGGCGCGCCGGCGGTCCATCCGGGCCGTGACCCAGTCCGTGAACCGGGTCATCGGGATCGTCAGCGCGACGAAGACCAGCCCGGCCACGACGTAGGGCGTGAAGTTGAAGTCCTTGCCGGCGATGATCTGCGCGGCGTACACCGCGTCCACCGCGCCGGCGATGGACACCAGACCGGTGTCCTTCTGCAGCGAGACCAGGTCGTTGAGCAGCGGCGGCACCACCCGCCGCACGGCCTGCGGCAGCACCACGAACCGCAGCGCCTGCCCGCTGGAGAGCCCCAGCGACCGGGCCGCGGCCCGCTGCGAGGGGTGCACCGATTCGATCCCGGCCCGGAAGACCTCGGCCACGTACGCCGAGTACGTCAGCACCAGCGCGGCCCCGCCGAGCACCACCGGATCGGTGGTGACGCCCTGCAGCCGCAGCGCCGGCACCCCGAACACCACCATCAGCAGACAGATGATCAGCGGCAGCCCGCGGAAGAAGTCGGTGTACGCGGTGGCCAGCGCGCGCAGCGGGAAGAACACCGGGCCGCGCAGTGTGCGGGCCACCGCCAGCAGCAGCCCGAGCACCAGCACCGCCGCCCCGCACACCACCAGCAGCCGCAGGTTCAGCAGCAGCCCGTCCAGCACCTGGGGCAGCGCCTTGCGGGCGTACGCGGCGCTGAAGAACGTGTCCCGGGTGCGTGGCCAGCCCGGGGAGCCGGTGATCACGACGAACAGCACGACGGCGGTGACCAGGGTGCTCAGCGCGGCGACCGCCGCCGCCCGGCGGGCCCTGGCCCGCTTGAACCGCTCCCGCTCGATCCGCCGCGCGGACGGCACATAGCCGTCCCCGTCCGGCTCCTCGCCTCGCTCCGGGGTCTTCAACACCCCCTCTTCGTACGTCACTTGAGCACCGGAACGTCGACGGCGTCGGTCAGCCACTTCTTCTCCAGCGCGGCGAGCGTGCCGTTCTTCCGGAGCGCGTCGACCGCGGCCGTCACGCACCCGGTGATCCGGCTCTCCTTGTCCAGCACCAGCCCGAACTGCTCCTTCGCGCTGCCGCTGTCCGCGAACTGGCCCACCACCTCGGCGTCCTTGACCTCGGCCGAGGTGATGTAGAACGCCGTCGGCAGGTCGGTGACGATCGCGTCGACCTGGCCGTTCTTCAGGGCCGTCTTCGCGTAGTCGTTCTTCTGGAAGACCGCGGCGGTCCGGTCCGGGTGGATGGTGTCGTTGACGACGTCCAGGCTGGTGCTGCCGACCTGGGCACCGAGCTTGACGTGCCGGAGGTCGGCGATGCTCCTGGCACGGGCGGCCTTGGAGCCCTTGAGCGCGATGACCGCCTGGCGCACGTCGTAGTAGCCGGAGGAGAACGCCACCGCGTGCTTGCGCTGCGCGCTGATGGAGATCTGGTTGATGTCGAAGTCGAACTTCTTCGCGCCGGGCGCGAAGGCGTTGGTGAACGGCACGGTCTGCCAGTCCACCGCGGCCTTGCCGTAGCCCAGCTGCCGGGCGACGGCGTAGGCGACGGCCGATTCGAATCCCTTGCCGCTGGCCGGGTCGTCGTCCTGGAACCACGGCGCGTAGGCCGGTTTGTCGGTGCCGACGGTGAGCTTCCCGGCCTGCACCGTGGCGAGTTTGCCGCGGTCGCAGCTCTGCTTGCCCTGCCCGGTGGCCCGCGGGCCACCGGGGGACTCGTCCTGCGGGGCGCAGCCGACGGCCGCGGTGAGCAGCACGACGGCGGCGCAAGTGGCCAGGCGAAGAGGGCGGTTGACGAGGCGCATGGCGGGAGAGTGGCAGTGCGCAGGGCCGTCTGTCGAGATCATCGGGGAAAACGTCCGCATGCTGGAAGCCTGTTGCGCGGCGGTGAACTGCGGATTTCCCCGTCCGGCGGTCCGTCAGGCGGTGAAGCGCACCGCTCGCCGGATCTCCGGGAGGTCGGTCACCACCCCGTCCAGGCCGAGGCCGCGGGCCAGCCGGAGCTGGTCGTGGGTGTTGACCGTCCAGGCGACGACCTTCAGCTGCGCGGCGTGCGCCCGCTCGACCAGCTCCAGGGTGAGCCGGCGGATGTTCAGCGACAGCATGTACGCGCCGACGGCCTGGGCGCGGTCGACGACGTCGGCGCCGTAGCGGCTGCCGACCAGGGCGGTGCGCACCCCGGGCAGCAGCGTGCGGATCGCCGCGAGCGCCTCGTCGTGGAAGGAGATCACCTCGACCCGGCCGGTCAGATCGCGCGCCCGCATCACCTCGGCCAGCGCCTGCGCGGCCGCCACGTCCTTGATCTCGGCCTGGAGCGGTGCCTTCACCGCGTCCACGACCTCCTCGAACACCGGGATCCGCTCGCCCTGGCCGGCGTCCAGCTCGCGCAGCTCGGCGAGGGTGCGCTCGGCGATCGGCCCGGCCCCGTCGGTGGTCCGGTCCACGTCCGCGTCGTGCATGACGACCAGCGCGCCGTCCTTGCTCAGATGCAGGTCCAGCTCGATGACGTCGACGCCCTCGTGCTCGGCACGTACGAAGGAGCGCAGGGTGTTCTCCGGCTCGACGCCCATGATCCCGCGGTGCCCGATGGTGAGAAAGGACAAGGCTGCCTCGCTTCTGTCGGCTCGGTAGTGCTGTCGGCTCACTGCCGGTGTCGACCGTCGACCGTCGGCAACGGCGTGCGAAACGGCGCTCAGCCTAACGGCCCGTACGTCCCGAAACCGGTTGCCGAACGACCCCGCGGTGTGTCCAGTACGCGTACCCGCCATATCCGCCTCCACCCCTCGTCACCCACACGTGGGCGCGCCCCCGCCCCGCTGACGCGACAGCCACCGGGCCGCCCCCGGAAGCCCTCACTCCGTTCACCGGCGACGGCGGGGGAGTGTGGCATATGCCACACCGGCCGCAACCGGAGAAAGTGCCAAATCCCTTGCCGCTATGGGCAGTAAGTGTCGCGGGATCGCGCTCCGGCAGGAAAAATGAGGGTCGGGACGGGGTGCCGGCCGGATAATTTTCGGATCCCCCACTTGAGCGGACGATCCTTGGCTGGTTACCGTGTGCTGACAACACGATCTACCGCCGGAGGGCAGTCATGACGGAAATTCTTTCGCCTGTGGGTGTCCCGGGAGGCACTGGGACCGCGGAGCGCGTGGTGGACCACCCGGCGTGGCCCGTGCTCAAGGACGCCGTCGAGACCATCCGGCCCTGGCAGTCCAAGGACGGTGCGATCGACCTCGCGGCCGACGGCGCGCCCACCGCGGACGCCGTGCGCGCCGAGGTCGAGCGGGTGATAGCGGCCGTCCGGGAGCTCGCCCCGCTGGTCCCGCACGACGCCGCCTACCACGAGGCGCTCGTCGCCGACCTGCGCCGCTGGGCCGACGACGGCTTCGGCGTGCCGGACTTCCTGGACTCGCTGCTCGCCTTCCAGCCCGCCCGGCAGCGCGCCGACGGCCTCCAGCACCTGGTGCTGTTCCCCATGTACACCCAGAACGGCAACCCGGACCGCAACTTCGAGGCCGTGGTGCTGCGCATGGTCTGGCCGGACTGGCTCGCCGAGCTGGAGCGCACCCGCTACGACAACCCCCTCTTCTGCGGCATCACCTTCGAGGACTTCACCGCCGGCTACGACACCAACTCCGCGGTCCTCTTCCCGGAGACCATCGCGGTCCGCGAGGCCCCCGCGCGGTTCACCTGGGGCGGCATCTTCTGCGACCGCGAGGCCGCCCGCTTCCGCCGGGTCACCGAGGCCGCCGTCGAGACGCTCGGCCTCGAAGTGCCCGAGGACATCAGCGAGATGCTCACCGACCAGGAGCGCTGCCAGGAGGCGTTCGTCCTGTGGGACATGGTCCACGACCGCACCCACAGCCACGGCGACCTGCCGTTCGACCCCTTCATGATCAAGCAGCGCCAGCCGTTCTGGATGTACGGCCTGGAGGAGCTGCGCTGTGACCTCACCGCCTTCAAGGAGGCCGTGAAGCTGGAGGCCGAGGGCTACTCCCAGGCCCGCGACGTGCAGTTCGCGGTGATCTTCGACCGGATGTTCCGCTTCCCGGTCACCGGCGACCGGGTCCGCAACTACGACGGCCTGGGCGGCCAGCTGCTCTTCGCGTACCTGCACAAGCACGACGTCGTACGCTGGACGGACAACACACTGCACATCGACTGGGAGCGGGCGCCCAAGGTCACCAACGAGCTGTGCGGCGAGATCGAAAAGCTCTACCGCGACGGCATCGACCGGCCCAAGCTGGTCCACTGGTTCGCCGCGTACGACCTCGTCTCGACCTATCTCGCCCCGCACCCGGGCTCGGTCTGGGCCAAGGGACCGGACGCCCTCGACCTGGACCAGCCGCCGCGCAAGCTCGTGGACGACGTGCTCCCCGACGAATTCCCGCTGAGCATGTTCTACGAGGCGCTCGCCAAGAAGCTGCGGTCCGTGATCGCCTCGACCAAGGGCATCACCGCCCACAGCGACACGCTGGCGGCGGCATGAGCACCGACCGTGACAACCGGCCCACGGCCGTCCAGGAGCAGGACGAGGAGGCGACGGAGATGGTGAATTCGACGGGCGGTCGCGGGCCGCTGGAGGGTGCGGTCATCGCGGTGGCGGGAGCGGCCGGTCCGGCCGGCCGGGCCACGCTGCTGCGGCTGGCCGAGGCGGGCGCCGTGGTGGTCGGCTCGGACGCCAACCCCGAGCGGCTCGCCGAGGCCGTGGACGCGGCCCGTTACGCCCACGGCGGCGCCACGGTGATCGGGGACACCGTCGACCTCCTGGACCCCGAGCAGACCCGCGAATGGGCGGACCGCACGGAGAAGGAATTCGGCCGGATCGACGGTCTGGTGCACCTCGTCGGCGGCTGGCGCGGCTCGTCCACGTTCGCCGAGACCGACCTGGCGGACTGGGACGCCCTGCACCGGCTCCTGATCCGCACCGTCCAGCACACCTCGCTCGCCTTCCACGACGCCCTGGAGCGCAGCGGCAACGGCCGCTTCCTCCTGATCAGCGCGGCCGGTGCCAGCAAGCCCACCGCGGGGAACGCCGCCTACGCCGCCTCCAAGGCCGCCGCCGAGGCCTGGACGCTCGCCATGGCGGACGGCTTCCGCAAGTCGGGGGGCGAGCAGGGACCGCGCGCCGCGGCTGCCATCCTGGTCGTCAAGGCGCTCGTCAACGACCAGATGCGCGCCGAGCGACCGAACGCCAAGTTCGCGGGCTTCACGGACGTCTCGGAGCTGGCCGAGGCCATCGCCGGGGTCTGGGACCGGCCCGCCCAGGAAGTGAATGGACAGCGTCTGTGGCTGACCCCCGAGCCGTGACCGGAGCGAAGACCGACGCCCGGCAGCACCACGATCCGCAGATCCGCGGCTTCGCCAGCGACAACTACGCCGGCGCCCACCCCGAGGTGCTGGCCGCGCTCGCCCTCGCCAACGGCGGTCACCAGATCGCCTACGGCGAGGACGACTACACCGAGCACCTCCAGCGGGTGTTCCGCAGCCACTTCGGGCAGCGGGCGCAGGCGTTCCCGGTGTTCAACGGCACCGGTGCCAACGTCGTGGCCCTCCAGGCCGTGACCGACCGCTGGGGCGCGGTGGTCGCCGCCGAGACGGCACACATCAACGTCGACGAGTGCGGTGCGCCCGAGCGGGTCGGCGGGCTGAAGCTGCTCACCGTGCCGACCGAGGACGGCAAGCTCACCCCCGAGCTGATCGACCGCCAGGCCTGGGGCTGGGACGACGAGCACCGCGCCATGCCGCAGGTCGTCTCGATCACCCAGAGCACGGAGCTCGGCACGGTCTACACCCCCGACGAGATCCGGGCCATCTGCGAACACGCCCATGAGCGCGGCATGGTGGTCCATCTGGACGGTTCGCGGATAGCCAACGCCGCGGCGACGCTGGACGTCCCCATGCGGGCCTTCACCAACGCCGTGGGCGTCGACATCCTCTCCTACGGGGGCACGAAGAACGGCGCGGTCTTCGGTGAGGCCGTGGTCGTGCTCAACCCCGACCGGGTGCGCGCGATGAAGCATCTGCGCAAGCTGTCCATGCAGCTGGCCTCCAAGATGCGCTTCGTCTCCGTCCAGTTGGAGGCACTGCTCGCCAAGGACCTGTGGCTGCGCAACGCCCGGCACGCCAACACCATGGCGCAGCGGCTGGCGGCCGGCGTCCGGCAGATCGACGGGGTGGAGATCCTCTACCCGGTGCAGTCCAACGCGGTCTTCGCCCGGCTGCCGCACGACGTGAGCGAACGCCTCCAGAAGCGCTACCGCTTCTACTTCTGGGACGAGCAGGCCGGCGATGTGCGCTGGATGTGCGCGTTCGACACCACCGAGGAGGACGTGGACGGCTTCCTCGCCGCGCTCCGGGAGGAAATCGCCCGCTGACGCCGGACCCGACGGGCCCGCGCCCGGCCGGAGGTCATGACGTGACCACCGGCCGGGCGCGGCCCTTTTCCGGCACACTCGCGGCGCCGCCGCCGGTACACCACAATGAACTCCCCGGTACGGTTTGCTTTACCGCGCCGGGTCGTGCTGCAATGCCGCCGGACGGCCGCCGACCGGCCGCGCCGCCGGCAGCCACCGCCACGACCTGCGAGGAACGGCCCATGCCCACATCCCTGTACGTCTCCGACGAGGTACGCGCCCTGGCGCCGGGCTTCGCCCACCTCGCCGTCGAAGCCCACGGCCTGACCAACGGGCCCAGCGACGCGTCGAGCGCCGCACTGCTGGACGAGGCCACCCGCCGGCTGGTCCGGCGCCTCGACGGGCGCGCCCCGCAGGACGACCCGCACCTCGCCGCCTGGCGCGCCGCGTACACCGCCTTCGGCGCCAAGCCCTCGCGCACCCGCAACTCCGCCGAGGCGCTGGCCCGGCGCGCCCTCGCGGACGGCGGGCTGCCGCGGATCAACCGCCTCGTCGACCTCTACAACGCGATCAGCGTCGCCCACCTCGTCCCCGTCGGCGGCGAGGACCTGGACCGCATCCAGGGCGGTATGCGACTCGTCCGGGCGGCCGGCGACGAGCCGTTCGCGACCGCGGCCGGCGGCACCGAGGTGATCGAGCACCCCGACGCCGGCGAGGTGGTGTGGTGCGACGACGAGGGCGTCACCTGCCGCCGCTGGAACTGGCGCCAGGGCGTCCGCACCCGGCTGACCGAGGACTCCGTCAGCGCCCTGTTCCTGCTGGAACGGATGGCTCCGATGTCCCTCGACGACCTCGCGGCCGCGGGCGAGGAACTGGCCGAGGCGCTGCAGAAGAGCTGCCCCGGCGCCCGGGTCGAGCTCGGCGGGATCCGGACCGCATAGCGGCGGGCCGACGGAGCCCGGCCCGGCCGCGGGCCGGCATCACGCGCCGGGCGCCGCCGGTGCCGTGCCGCCGAGGTGGGCCGGGATCCACCAGGTGTCGTCCGGGCCCTTGGGCCGTACCGGGTAGGCGCGCTGGGCGGCCTCCAGCAGGTCCTGGACGCGGGCCCGCAGCCGGTCGGTGATCTTCTCGGCCGGCTCGGCCGGATCGGCCGCCACCGGCTCGCCGACCCGGATCGTGATCGGGATGTGGTTCCGCCCCAGGTCCCGCTTGTGGCCCTTGGTCCACAGCCGCTGGGTGCCCCACAGCGCCACCGGCAGCAGCGGCACCCCGGCCTCCTGCGCCAGCCGCGCCGCGCCCGACTTGAAGGACTTCAGGGTGAACGACTCGGAGATGGTCGCCTCGGGGAAGACCCCGATGATCTCGCCCGAACGCAGCGCCGTCAGCGCGTGCTTGTAGGCGTGCATGCCCTGCGCGCGGTCCACCGGGATGTGCTTCATCGCCCGCATCAGCGGCCCGGACACCTTGTGCCGGAACACCGACTCCTTCGCCATGAACCGCACCAGCCGCTTCGCCGGACGCGCGGCGAGCCCCGCGAAGACGAAGTCCAGGTACCCGATGTGATTGCTCACCAGCACCGCCCCGCCGCGGCGCGGAACGTTCTCCGTCCCGGCGATGTCGAATTTCAGGTCGAGCGCCTTGAAGAGCGTGCGCGCGGCACCGATCACGGGCGGGTAGACGAGCTCTGCCATTGTCCGGAGGACCCCTTTTTCCATGCCTGGGGAGGGTTCTCCCGGCGGAAACCTACGCCGTCGTCACTGCGGCTTTCGGGAGATCGTGCCCGATTGCGGCCGCCGCGGCCAGCGCGCCGACCGTCCCGGGCGGGAGATCCTCGTCACGTACCGGACCGGCTCAGCCGGCCGCCCGCCGCAGCAGAAGGTACATTTCGCACCCCAGGCAGTACCCGAAAGCGGCATTGAGGAAGGCCGCCGCGAGGGCCGCCGCCGTGGCCGCGAGGCCCAGCCACGGCGCCCCCGCGGCGAAGCCGGCCAGACCCACCAGCGCGAAGAACAGCCCGACGCTCTGGGCGAAGCGCGGCGGGGCCGGGTCCTCGAACGCCGTCGGCGCGGACAGCCGCGGCCGCACCGCCACCCTGAACAGCCAGGCGTAGGGCGACCGCTGGACCCCGGCCACCGCCCCGACGGCGAAGACCAGCGCCTGGCAGGCCAGCAGCCATCCGCTCCCGCTGATCAGCGCCGCCGCCAGCACCACGGCCGTCAGCGCCGCCCCGAACCGGGGGCCGCGTACGTCGATCCGGTCGTCGATCCCGTCGCTCGTCATGCCCCCTACCTTCCCCCGGAAAAGCCCGTGCGGAGCGCCGGGAATCTTTGCGGTCCTGTGAACGCTGCACCCCTCGATGACCGGACTCATGGTGTGCCTCGCGGTGCTCGCGGCAGCGAGCCTCTTCGGCGTGTGGCACCAACGCCGCAACGGGAGACTGTCGGTGCGCAAGCGGGACGAAACGGCGCGGCTCGGTGCCGCGGAGATCGGTGCTGCGCTGGGGGAGCGGGCCACCCTGCTGCAGTTCTCCAGCGCCTTCTGCCAGCCCTGCCGGGCCACCCGGCGCACCCTCGCCGAGGTCGCCGGCATGGTCGAGGGGGTGGCCCATGTGGAGATCGACGCCGAGGCCCACCTCGACCTCGTACGGGAGCTGAACGTGCTGCGCACCCCGACGGTGCTGGTGCTCGACGCGGACGGCGCGATCGTCCGCCGCGCCTCCGGGCAGCCCCGCAAGTCCGACGTCATCGCGGCGCTCGGGGCGGCCGTCCGTGATTGATCTCCCAGATACCGGGCCGCCCTTGACGCTACGGGTCGCGCATCGTCAGTCTGACGTGATGCGGCCAGGAACCCTTCTCTACGGACGCGCCCACGTCGACCTTCTGCGGACCTCCAGCGCCCGCTGTCCGGGCGTGTGAGCAACGACGACGTAACCGCCGCAGGGCGCCGTACGGGCGCCGGCGGCCCCGCCCCGGCTCGTCCGCCCCAGCAGAAGGACAACTCCATGACGGTCTCGCCCGACCTCGGCACGCCCCGCACCGCCTCGCCCGACCTCCTGCGCTCCGTCTTCCGCCGGCACGCCGCCGGCGTCGCGGTGATCACCGCCCGGGGCTCCGGCCCGGTGGGCTTCACCGCCACCTCCCTCACCTCCGTCGCCGCCGAGCCGCCGCTGCTCTCGTTCGGCATCGGCACCGGCGCCTCCAGCTGGCCCGCCGTCTCCGTGGCCGACCACATAGGCATCCACGTACTCGGCGAGCACCAGGCGGACCTGGCCGCCACCTTCGCGCGCAGCGGCGCGGACCGCTTCGGACCCGGCACCTCCTGGCGCACCGGCCCCGAGGGCGTGCCCCTCCTGGACGGCGTACTGGCCTGGATGGTCTGCAAGGTCGTCGCCCGGGTGCCGGCCGGCGACCACCGCATCGTGATCGCCCAGCCCGTCGTCGGCGACCCCGCGGGGCCCGGCCGCCCCCTCCTCTACCACCAGGGCCGCTTCAACGCGCTGCGCGACTGACGCGCCGTCCGCGGCCTGCTGCTCACCCGCGCTCCTCACCGATCAGGGCCGTTGGGAAGGTCACATTTCGACGGCCTTGATTCGGGGCACGAGACTGGATGTACTGGCGAGTAATATGACGGTCGGCGTGGGGAACCGCATCCGACCGGGAGCCGCCCCGAGAGGCGCCTATGCTGCCAGCACGAGGCAGTTCTGAAGAGACCAAGCAGGTAGGAGAGCCGGCGTGAGCTTGAGGATCGTTGTCTGTGTGAAGTACGTGCCCGACGCCACCGGCGACCGGCACTTCGCCGAGGACCTGACCGTCGACCGTGACGACGTGGACGGTCTGCTCTCGGAGCTCGACGAGTACGCCGTCGAGCAGGCCCTGCAGATCAAGGAAGCGGCCGACGACGCGGAGATCACGGTCCTGACCGTCGGCCCCGAGGACGCCAACGACGCGCTGCGCAAGGCCCTGTCCATGGGTGCCGACAAGGCCGTCCACGTCGAGGACGACGACCTGCACGGCACCGACGCGCTCGGCACCTCGCTCGTGCTCGCCAAGGCCATCGAGAAGACCGGCTACGACCTGGTCGTCTGCGGTATGGCCTCCACCGACGGCACGATGGGCGTGCTGCCCGCCCTGCTCGCCGAGCGGCTGAACGTCCCTCAGGTCACCCTGCTCTCCGAGGTGTCCGTCGCCGACGGCAAGGTCACCGGCCGCCGGGACGGCGACACCGCCAGCGAGCAGCTGGAGGCCGCGCTGCCGGCCGTCGTGTCCGTCACCGACCAGTCCGGTGAGGCGCGTTACCCCTCCTTCAAGGGCATCATGGCCGCCAAGAAGAAGCCGGTGGAGTCCCTGGACCTGGACGACCTGGACATCGACGCGGACGAGGTCGGCCTCGAAGGCGCCTGGACCAAGGTCGAGGACGCGGCCGAGCGCCCGGCCCGTACGGCGGGCACGATCGTCAAGGACGAGGGCGAGGGCGGCAAGCAGCTCGCCGAGTTCCTCGCGGGCCAGAAGTTCATCTGAGCCGCAGCCCTTCCCACCGCCCTCATTCTTCCCGCAGGAGAGCAATCCCATGGCTGAAGTCCTTGTCTACGTCGACCACGTGGACGGCGCCGTCCGCAAGCCCACCCTCGAGCTGCTCACCCTGGCCCGCCGCATCGGTGAGCCGGTGGCCGTCCACCTCGGCCCGAACGCCGAGGAGGCCGCGAAGGTCCTCGCCGAGCACGGCGCCGTGAAGGTGCTGGCCGCCGACGCGCCCGAGTTCACCGAGTACCTCGTCGCCCCCAAGGTCGACGCGCTGCAGGCCGCCTACGACGCGGTCTCCCCGGCCGCCGTGCTGCTGCCGTCCTCCGCGGAGGGCAAGGAGATCGGTGCCCGCCTCGCGGTGCGCATCGGCTCCGGCATCATCACCGACGCCGTCGACCTGGAGGCCGGCGACGAGGGCCCGGTGGCCACGCAGTCCGTCTTCGCGGCCTCGTACACCACCAAGTCCCGTGTCTCCAAGGGCACCCCGGTCATCACCGTCAAGCCCAACTCCGCCGCTCCGGAGGCCGCGCCGGCCGCCGGTACGGTCGAGCCGCTCGCGGTGACCGTCGCCGACTCCTCCAAGGGCACCAAGATCGTCTCGCGCACCCCGCGCGAGTCGACCGGCCGCCCGGAGCTGACCGAGGCCGCGATCGTGGTCTCCGGTGGCCGCGGCGTCAACGGCGCCGAGAACTTCCCGGTCATCGAGGCGCTCGCCGACTCGCTCGGTGCGGCCGTCGGTGCCTCGCGCGCCGCGGTGGACGCCGGCTGGTACCCGCACACCAACCAGGTCGGCCAGACCGGTAAGTCCGTCTCGCCGCAGCTGTACATCGCGGCGGGCATCTCCGGCGCGATCCAGCACCGTGCCGGTATGCAGACCTCGAAGACCATCGTCGCCATCAACAAGGACGCCGAGGCGCCGATCTTCGACCTGGTCGACTACGGCGTGGTCGGCGACCTCTTCGACGTCGTCCCGGCCCTCACCGACGAGGTCAAGTCCCGCAAGGGCTGAGCCTCTCGGGCGCCTTCCGGGCGCCGCCGGATCCGGCAGAACCGCACGAGGCCCCGTACGCGTGGTGCGTACGGGGCCTCGTGCGTGCCGGGCCCAGCCGGGGCCGGGCCTTCAGGTGTTCGGCAGCCGGTCCTTGCCCAATTCCCCGGACGGCACCGGCTCGACGACGGCGACGTCCAGCGGCGCGGCGAGCGCCTCGGCGATCTCCGCGCCCAGCGCCGCGAGGGCCGGGCCGGCCGAGTGGGCGTCGAGGGACGCCTGGTCGGCCCAGTTCTCGATGACGGTGACCCGGTCCTCGCCGGCGTGCACCGCGTAGAGCAGACAGCCCGGCTCGGCGTGCACGGCCGGGGTGTGCCGCCGGAACGCGGCGAGGACGTCCTCGCGGCGCCCTGGCTTGGTCCGGATGGTGGCGACGACGACGGGCACGGGGCCTCCTGGGGCGTGACGGACGGATGTGATCACCGGTGAGTGATCTTGAGGAGAATAATCCGCTTCAGTCGCCGGTCACCCCGTCGATCCGCTCGCGCAGCAGGTCCGCGTGGCCGTTGTGGCGCGCGTACTCCTCGATCATGTGGACGTAGACCCAGCGCAGGTTGAGCCGGACGCCGCGCGGGGACGTGAAGGTCTCGTCCAGCCCGCGGTCCGCCACCGCCTTGTCGCAGGCCTCGGTCTCGGCGCGGAAGGCCGCGACGTCGGCCTCCGCGGCGGCCGGGTCGGCGTCGTCGAAGTCGGCGTCCGGATTCTCCTCGGTGATGTGCACGTCGGGGATCTGCTCGCCGAGGAAGCGCTGGCGGAACCAGGTGCGTTCGACGTCGGTCAGGTGGCGCACCAGGCCGAGCAGGGTGAGGGTGGACGGCGGGTTGGCCGCCTCGGCGAGCTGTTCGCCCGTGAGCCCGGTGCACTTGGCGAGGAGGGTGTCGCGATGGTGGTCGAGCCAGCCCTGCAGCATCTCCCGCTCGCCGGCCACGGTCGGGAAGTCTCTGCGCTGGATGGAGGGTGCGGTCCACGTCATGCCGCGAGTCTGGCGGCGATGCGCGGCGGGCGCCACGGGGTTTCGCGGGCCGGTGCCGGCGGCCGTGACCTGCGCCGCCTCCCGCGGCGGGGTGTTGACCTCGGCAATCTCCCCCGTTAACTTCGCTCTACGGATTGTAGATTCCATTAAGCGGAAAACGCCTGGCGACAGTATCGGGCGAAAGCACCGGGAGGGTAACGAATGGGGCAGCAGGAGACCGTGGCGACGAGCCTCGCGGACACCGTACGCGAGGGGATCGGCGCCGCGCTCGCCCAGGTGGACGCGGATCTGGCCCGGCGCTACCCCGGTGACCCCGGCACCCGCCAGCCGGTGCACACGGTCTACGTCCCCGGCGACGTCTTCGCCGCCGACACCCTGCGCTCCTGGGGTGACCAGGCACTCGCCGCCCTCGACGAGCACGCCCCCGACGCCGCCGCCCTCGCCGCCGTACTGGACCTCCCGGACGAGCTCGCCACCGACATCCACGCCCGGGTCCGCGCCAAGCTGACCCGCGAGCCCGTCGAGGACCTGCGGATCGACTTCGAGGACGGCTACGGCCCGCGCCCGGACGCCGAGGAGGACGAGGCCGCGGCCCGCGCCGCGGCCCTGGTCGCGGCCGCCTACCGCGGGGGCACCGCCGCCCCGTACATGGGCATCCGGATGAAGTGCATGGAGGCCGCCGTCCGGGACCGCGGCATCCGCACCCTCGACATCTTCCTCACCGGCCTGATGGCGGCCGGCGGACTGCCCGACGGCCTGGTGCTGACGCTCCCCAAGGTGACCTACGCCGAGCAGGTCACCGCCATGGTGCGACTGCTGGAGGCGTTCGAGAAGGCGCACGGCCTGGAGAGCGGCCGGATCGGCTTCGAGATCCAGATCGAGACCACCCAGGCGATCCTGGGCGCCGACGGCCGGGCCACCGTCTCCCGGATGATCGAGGCCGCCGAGGGCCGCGCCACCTCCCTCCACTACGGCACCTTCGACTACAGCGCCTCCTGTGGTGTCAGCGCCGCCTACCAGTCCCTCGACCACCCGGTGGCCGACCACGCCAAGGCCGTGATGCAGGTCGCCGCCGCGGGCACCGGGGTGCGGCTGTCCGACGGCTCGACGAACGTCCTGCCCGTCGGCCCGACGGCTCGGGTGCACGACGCCTGGCGGCTCCACCACGGCCTCGTACGCCGCTCGCTGGCCCGCGCGTACTACCAGGGCTGGGACATGCACCCGGCCCACCTTCCGACCCGTTACGCGGCCGTCTACGCCTTCTACCGCGAGGGCCTCGAACAGGCCGCGGCCCGGCTCGCGGCGTACGTGGCCAAGGCGGGCGGCGACGTCATGGACGAGCCCGCCACCGCCAAGGCCCTCAGCGGCTACCTCCTCCGCGGCCTCGACTGCGGCGCCGTCGACACGGCCGAGGTCGCCCGCCTCACGGGCCTGACGCGCACGGACCTGGACTCGCTGGCGGGCCGGGTGGGGAAGGCGGGCTGAGGGGGGAGGGGGCGGGGCCCGGGGCGCGTCGTCGGGGGCACCGAACCTGCCTGTGGGCGTCGTGTGCTGCTGAACGCCTGTGCGCGTCCCCTGCCCTCGACTTCGCGCGTGCGCATCCGCCTGCCCTGGATTCGCCTGTGCGCGTCCCCTCGCTCCGCCATCGGATTCGCCGGTGGGTGTCGCCTGGCCCCGAATCCGCGCGTGCGCATTCCCGGGTCCCGAATTCGCCCGTGCGCATCCCCCCACCCCCACCCCCGAACCCACCCCCCGCCCCCTCCCCCGAAGGGGGAGAGGGGGAGGGGGCGGGGGAGAGCGCGGAGCGTCCGCTTGCGCGGCCTCTGCCCCTGCTCGTGCTGCCCCTGCGCGCACTTCCCCTACACGCACTTCCCCTACGCGCGCCCCCGCGCGCGTCGCCGCTCGTACGGCCCGCCTCCTCGCTGGCTCCCCGCGCCCCCTCGCCGCTCCTGCTCACAGCCCGAAAGGCCCTCCTCCGCCCCGGCGTTGTCAGTGGCTCGTGCGAGCATGACGGTGCGTTGAGGAACGACCGGGACGACACGGCGGGAACGACCGCGGACGGAAGTGACCACAGCGGGAGCAGCCACCGTGCCGCACCGCGGGGGAACGACCGCAGCGGAGCGAGCCGTGGGCAGGGAACGAGTGCAGCGGGGGAAGCTGATGAGGCGAGGGCGCGGGGCGGCCGCCGGACGGGTGGGGTGCTCGGGTGCCGGCCCCAGGGGGCCGGCACACCTGCCGTCACGCCTCGGCGGGGGTGGTCGATCAGCCTTCCGCCGGGGGGATTTCGCCGGAGCCGCGGGGGATCAGGCGGGTCGGGATCTCCGTGTGGTGCGGTGGCTCGGTGATGCCGTCGAGGCGGCGGAAGAGCAGCGTGGCGGCCGTACGGCCCATCAGGGCCGGGTCCTGGGCGACGACCGTGACCGCCGGCCGTACGAGATCGGCGAGTTCGAAGTCGTCGAAGCCGACGAGCGCGACCGGCCGCGGCGATGCGCCGAGGACCCGCACGGCCGTGACCGTGACGCGGTTGTTGCCCGCGAAGAGCGCGGTGACCGGCTCCGGCGCGTCCAGCATGGCCGTGGCGGCGGAGCGTACGCGCTCGGGGGCGGTGGAGCCGAGCGACACCCAGGAGTCGTCAACGGGCAGCCCCGCGGCGGCCATTGCGCTGCGATAGCCGCGCAGCCGCTCCCGCGCGGTGTGGATCCGCGGCTGGTCGCCGATGAAGCCGATCCGGCGGTGGCCGTGCGCGATGAGGTGGGCCACCGCGTCCCGCGCGCCGCCGAAGTTGTCGCAGAGCACCGCGTCCGCGTCGATCCGGCCCGCCGGGCGGTCGACGAACACGGTCGCTATCCCGGCCGTGATCTCCGGCTCCAGATAGCGGTGGTCGTCCCCGGCCGGGATGATGACCAGCCCGTCCACCCGCCGTGCGCACAGTGCCAGCACCAACTCCTGTTCGCGGGCGGGGTCTTCGGCGCTGGAGCCGTTGATCAGCAGCGCGCCGTGACTGCGGGCGACCTCTTCCACGGCGCGGCTGAGCGGGCCGTAGAAGGGGTCGGCGAGGTCCTCCAGGACGAGACCGATGCTGGCCGTGCGGCCCTTGCGCAGGATCCGCGCCGAGTCGTTGCGCCGGAAGCCCAGGGCCGTGATGGCTTCCTGGACGCGGCGTTCGGTGTCGGGGGTGACCCCCGCCTCGCCGTTGACCACGCGGGAGACCGTCTTGAGGCCGACCCCGGCGCGCGCTGCGACATCCTTCATCGTGGGACGGGTGCCATAGCGGCGGGACGTGCCCCGCGCGGTGTCGGTCACGGTTCGCGGTCCTGTTTCTCTCGGCGCCTGGGTGTGGCGTCGAGCATAGCCTCTAGACAACGTTGTCAAACGAGGGAAGACTGGCGTTCTCACGCCGGGCCGGCAGCCCCGGCCCCCGGGCCCACCAGGAGATTCCACACCGATGCAGACGGACCTCAGCGCAGCGCTGGACATTGGCGGTACGAAGATCGCCGGCGCTCTGGTGGACGGCCGCGGCAGACTGCTCGTACGGGCCGCCCGGCCCACCCCGGCCGACCAGGACGGGGCGACGGTGATGCGTGCGGTGGCCGAGGTGGTCGGCGAGCTGGCCGCGGCCCCTGACTGGGGCCGGGTGGCGGCGGTCGGCATCGGCAGCGCCGGCCCGGTGAACGCCCGGGCCGGCACGGTCAGCCCGGTCAACATCCCCGGCTGGCGCGACTTCCCGCTCGTCGCCGGCGTACGGGCACTCGTCGGCGGGCGCCCCGTCGTGCTGGTCGGTGACGGCGTCGCGATGACCGCGGCCGAACACTGGCAGGGCGCCGCGCGCGGCCACGCCAACGCGCTCTGCATGGTGGTCTCCACGGGAGTGGGCGGCGGACTGGTCCTCAACGGGCAGCTGCACCCCGGTCCCACGGGCAACGCCGGCCACATCGGCCACATCAGCGTCGACCTCGACGGCGACCCCTGCCCCTGCGGCGGCCGGGGCTGCGTCGAGCGGATCGCCAGCGGCCCCAACATCGCCCGCCGGGCCCTGGCCAACGGCTGGCGTCCGGGCCCCGACGGGGACACCAGCGCCGCCGCCGTCGCCGCGTCCGCGCGGACGGGGGACGAGGTCGCCCTGCGCTCCTTCGAGCGAGCCGCGCAGGCGCTGGCCGCCGGGATCGCCGCCACCGCCACGCTCGTCGAGATCGACATCGCGGTCATCGGCGGGGGCGTCGCGGGCGCCGGAGACATCCTGTTCGCCCCCTTGCGCTCGGCCCTGCGGGAGTACGCGACGCTGTCGTTCGTCGCGGACCTGACCGTCGTACCTGCCCAAATGGGCACGGACGCCGGGGTGGTGGGCGCCGCCGCGGCCGCCGCGCAACAGTCCCGTCTCGATGCCTTCGCCGCCGCACCCTGACCTCACCACAGGCCCCCGCGCGCCCCTTAGTCTGGTGCCGACCGCGCCGGACGACGACGTGCCGGCGGCCGTGCGCCGGCATGCGTGAGGTGCCCGGCGTACGGAACGGACACGGGTACCGAGGGGATTGGCGACGGTGACATCGGGGGAGCGTGAGCAGCGCGGGCCGGACGAGGTACCAGGGGCGGGCGGGGCACAGGGGACGGAGGGGGCGAACGTCCCCGGGGAGCCCGGCGGAGCCCGGTCCCAGGACGCGGGTGACGCGGCCGGCGCGGCACCGGCCAGCCCGGCCGACAACCCGGCCGCCAGCCCGGCCGGCGGCGCCCCGGGTGCGCCCCGCGCCGCCGAGGCGAGCGGTCCCCGGCGCGGCACCGACGCCGATCTGACCGGACGGCTGCTCGGCGGCCGCTACCGCGTCAGCGACCGGATCGGCCGCGGTGGCATGGGCGTGGTCTGCCGGGCCGTGGACGAGGTGCTGGGCCGCGAGGTCGCGGTCAAGGTGCTGCGCGCCTATACGGACGCCTCCGCGCCGGAGCTCGCCGATCTGCGCACCCGTATGCAGCGCGAGGCGCGCGCCGCGGCCCGGATCCGGCATTCCGGTGTGGTCACGGTCCACGACGTCATCGACGAGGACGGCCGGCCGGTCATCGTCATGGAGCTGGTGGACGGGCCGTCGCTGGACGACGCCCTGGAGGAGCGCGGTCCGCTCGACCCGCGGGAGATCGCCCGGATCGGTGCCCAGGTGATGGACGCGCTGGACGCCGCCCACCAGGTCGGCGTGCTGCACCGCGATGTCAAGCCGGGCAATGTGCTGCTCGACCGCACCGGCCGGGTGGTGCTCACCGACTTCGGCATCGCCAGCATCGAGGCCCCGGGCGACGGCGCGTCCACGAACATCACCCGCAGCGGCGAACTCGTCGGCTCGCTCGACTACTTGCCCCCGGAGCGAGCACAGGGCCAGGCCCCCACCCCCGCCTCCGACATCTGGTCGCTGGGCATGACGCTGTACGCGGCGGTCGAGGGCGGCGGCGCGCCGTTCCGCCGTACGTCGGTGTGGTCCACGCTCACCGCGATCGTGACCGAGGCGCTGCCCGAGCCGCGCCGGGCCGGCCCGCTGACGCCCGTGCTGCACGCCCTGATGGCCAAGAACCCGGCCGACCGGCCGTCCGCCGCGGAGGCCCGGAGCATGCTGCGGGCGGTGGCCGAGGGACGGGACCCCGCGCCCGCCCCGGCGCCCGGCGCACCGCATCTGCCCACCGCGACCGATCTGCGGCCGCTCACCCCGCCGGCCCCGCCGCAGGAACTCCCGCCACCACCACAGCCCCAGGGACCGGCCCCGGGGCAAGGGCAGCACCCCCCGTCCCAGGCCCCGGGCCCCACCCAGGCGCACCCCCGCCCCCACGCCCCGGCCCCGCCCGCCGCCCAGCAGCCCGGCTTCTCCTACTCGGCCCCGGGTGCGGCCTTCGACCCGCCCGGTGTGACGGCCGGCCCGTCCGTGGGCAGTACGGGCACCCACCCGTACCCGGCGAACTCCGGTGAACGGGACACCGAGCGGCTGCCCGCGCGGCGCCGCCGTCGGGTGGCGCTGGCCGTGGCGGCGGTGCTGGCGGTGCTCGCCGCCGGTGGCGGGGTGACGTACGCACTGGTCGGCGGCGGCCCGAGCGATGCGGTCGCGGACCGCGGCCGGCGGTCGCCGGATCCGGCGCCGACGCCCGGCGGACCGGGTGCGCCGAGTACGGCCACCGGCAAGGACGACGCCAAGGACAAGGGGAAGGCGCGGGACGCGGGGGCGGACGGCGGGGCGGGCGCGTCCTCGTCGGCGTCCGGCCGGCCCTCGGACGGTCCGACGTCCCGGGGAAAGGACTCCAAGCCCGGTGGAACGGGCGGGAGTTCGGGTGACGACGGGAGCGGCGGCACGGACGGCGGCCACGACGGCAGCGGTGGCGGAAGCGGTTCGGGCGGGACGCACGGCGGGGCGTCCGGCGATGGTGACGCCGGAGGCGGCGGCGACCCGACCCCGGCGCCGACGTCCTGCGCGTCCGCCGGTGGCGGCAAGACCAACTGCGACGTCTGGCGCACCGCGAATTCCTACACCGCGTCGTTCCAGCAGGTCGGCACGTTGAACATGGGCACCAACTACTTCTACTGCCAGGCGAAGCTGGGCCGTCGCGAGACCTACGGGAAGTGGACGAACGTCTGGTGGGCCAAGACGGACGACGACAGCGGCAACGCGGGGGTCTACGTCAGCGTCGTCTACCTCAAGGGCGGGGCGAACGACCAGCCCGTCCCCGGGTTGCCGGTCTGCTGACGGCCGTTCGCGGAGCGTGGAGGGCGGGCGGGGCCCGGTGGCGGAGCCCGGGAACCCGCCCGCCCGTGAGCGCCGGTCGGGCGCTCAACTGCCGCCTCAGCAGCTGAACTTGGCGTCCGCCCAGTCGGCGTGGTCGTAGTCGATGCCGTCCCCGCCGTCGGTGACGACGAGGCGCACGGTCTCGGCCCCGGCGACCGCGGCGGACAGCTCCCGGGCGGTGTCGGTGCCGGTCACGGTCCCGCTCCCGGCGACCCGTTCGCCGTCCGCCCAGACCTCGAAGCCGGCCGAACCCCGGTCACCGACCTCGTCGTCGATCCCGACCCGCGCGCTGAACGCGGAGCACCGCCCGCCGGTGTAGAAGGTGATGTCGCTGGGCGCATGGGCGCCCAGGCCCTTGGTGAAGCCGGTGCCGCCGATCCGGAGCGGGCCGCCGTCGCCGGCCGCGTCCTCCCCGACGCTGGTGTTCTTCTCGACCGGGCCCCAGCCGTTGGTGGCGGTCAGCCAGGGCAGTTCGGCGGCGTCCGTGGTGCCCGCGGGTGGTGGCACCACGACGTGGCCGGTGCCGGGCAGGGTGGTGGTGACCCGTTCGCCGCGCGGTGAGCGGTAGTCGGCGGTCAGCGGCAGGTCGTACGCGCCGGGGGTGGCGCCGGCCGGGGCGGTGATCCGCCAGGTGGTGGTGAGGGTCCGGCCGCCGGGCAGGGCGCGGGCGGTGGCGGGGGTGGTGGCCGTGGCGTGCCAGCCCTGCGGGGTCTTGAGCGTCACCGTCAGGTTGCGGGCGGGGGTGCCGCCCAGGTTGCGGACGGTGGAGTGGAGGTCCGTGGACGCTCCGGCCTCGACCAGGGGCGCGCGGTCGGTGCCGGTCTCGACGGCCGGCGGGTAGGCCGACCAGTTCGTGTCGGCGGCGACCCGGTAGACGGTGGTGCCGTGCGCGGGGACGGTGGCGGCGATGGTGCCCGTGGTGTGGGTGTCGCGGTGCTGCCACAGGTCGCGCAGCCGGTAGCCGGCGGCCTGGGGGAGGCCGACGGCCCGGGCGGTGGTGGCGATCCGCTGCGGCCGGTCGGTCTCGTTGAAGAGCGCCACCGCGCGGTCGCCGTTCGCGAGTTGCTTGACCAGGGTCCAGCGGCCGGACTCCGACGCCAGCACGGTGGCCTGCTTGCCCAGGGCGTCCTGGTCGAGGGCGATGACGTCCTTGTTGGCCAGGATCTCGAACGTCTCCGGGCCGGCCTTGCGCAGATCGGAGCCGATCAGCAGCGGTGCGGCCATCATGGACCAGAGGGAGAAGTGGCTGCGGTACTCGGTGTCCGTCATCCCGCCGTTGCCGACCTCCAGCATGTCCGGGTCGTTCCAGTGTCCCGGGCCGGCGTACGGCGCCAGCGGCAGGTTCTGCCGGGCGATCGCCAGCATGCTCGACCAGGAGTCACTGATGTCGCCGGTCGTGCGCCACAGATGTCCTACGTCCGACGCCCACTCCCAGGGCTTGTTCTCGCCCCATTCGCAGATGCTGTAGACGATGGGGCGTCCGGTGGCCCGCAGCGCGTCCCGCATCGCGCGGTACCGCTGCCGGGCGTCCACGCCCTGGTTATTGCAGTTGTCGTACTTGAGGTAGTCCACGCCCCAGTCGGCGAACTGCTGGGCGTCGGACTTCTCGTGTCCGAGGCCGCCGGGGAATCCGGCGGAATTGCAGGTCTTGGTGCCGGCGCTGGTATAGATGCCGAACTTCAGGCCCTTGGCGTGGACATAGTCCGCGACCGCCTTGATGCCGTGCGGGAATCGCCGGGGGTCCGGTACGAGCTTGCCGTTCGCGTCGCGTGTGGGCAGCGCCCAGCAATCGTCGAGATTGACGTACCGATATCCCGCGTCCTTGAGTCCCTTGGCGAGGAAGAGGTCGGCGATGCCCTTGACCATGTCCTCGGTGAACTCGGCGCGGCAGTGCGTGGAGTTCCAGTTGTTGAACCCCATCGGGGGCGTCAGGGCGAGCCCGCCGGGGAGCCGCGGCGCGGGGCGCGTGGCGGCGGCCGGGGCCGCGGCGGGGGTGTCCGCGGTACGGGCCGCGGCGGGCGGCGCCGTCGCCCCCGCCGCGCAGAGCAGGGCGAGGGACAGTGCTCCGACGATTCTTCGGTGGCCTGTCCGGCGGATGGAGCGGATACGAACGCGCATGGTTCGCGTCCTCCGTCTTCGCGAGAGGTGGGGTGAGGTCGAGTACCTGCCACTGGCGAGTGTTTACGGTAGGGCTTGTTGGAGTCTGTTGGAAGAGGGGCGGTAACGGTTGGTGCTCCGCGCGCCAAAGCCCTTGACGCACCCGGCAGTTCGGAGTGAGATCCCACCACTCGCGTTCGTTTCTGTTTGGTTCCACCCCTGAGGAGGGGGACATGGCCCAGTCACCGTTCAGCGGTTCGGATGCGTACGGGGAAGTGGCGGGACGTCGGATGTCCCGCCGGACGCTGCTCCGGGGCGCCGCGCTCGGCGCCGGGGCGGTGGCCCTGCCGGCCCTGCTCACCGCCTGCGACAGCGGCCCCAGCGGTATCACGATGGGCTCCAACGCCTCGGACGCCGTACCGAAGAAGGCCTTCGCCGCGGCCTTCACGGCGTACGAGAAGAAGTCCAAGAAGACGGTGAAGGTCAACACCGTCAATCACGAGAACTTCCAGGAGAACATCAACCGCTATCTCCAGGGCACGCCCGACGACGTCTTCATGTGGTTCGCCGGGAACCGCATGCAGTACTTCGCCCGGAAGGGCCTGCTGACCGACATCAGTGATCTGTGGCGGGACTTCGGCGGATTCACCGAGGCGTTGAAGAAGCAGTCGACGGGACGGGACGGCAAGCAGTACCTCGTGCCGTACTACTACTATCCCTGGGCCGTCTTCCATCGTAAGAGCGTGTTCCGGGAACGGGGCTACGAGATACCCCGGACCTTCGACGAATACCGGGCGCTCGCCAAGAAGATGCAGAAGGACGGGCTGGTGCCGTTCGCCTTCGGCGACAAGGACGGCTGGCCGGCGATGGGCACCTTCGACTACCTCAACATGCGCGCCAACGGCTACGACTTCCACATCGCGCTGATGAGCGGCCGGAAATCCTGGAACAGCCCGCAGGTCAAGCAGGTCTTCGACCTGTGGCGCGGGCTGATGCCGTACCACCAGAAAGGCGCCAACGGCCGCACCTGGCAGGAGGCCGCACAGACGCTCGCGCAGAAGAAGGCCGGTATGACCGTCCTCGGACTTCCCCACCCCGGCCAGCAGTTCAGCGCCGCCGACCGCCCGGACCTCGACTTCTTCCCCTTCCCGGAAATCGACCCGGTGCACGGCCAGGACGCGGTCGAGGCACCGATCGACGGATTCCTGATGTCGCGCAAGGCCAAGGACGAGGACGGCGCCAGAGACCTGCTGAAATTCCTCGCCACCCCGGAGGCGGAGAACACCTATCTCAAGTACGACCCCAACAACATCGCGGTCAACAGCGGCGCCGATACGGCCACCTACACCGCACTGCAGAAGAAAGCCGTGCACCTCGTCGCCGGCGCCCGGCAGATCTCGCAGTTCATGGACCGCGACACCCGGCCCGATTTCGCCTCGACCGTGATGATCCAGGCGATCCAGCAATTCCTCAACAATCCGGATGACATCGACGGCCTGGTCAACGACATAGAACGCCAGAAGAAGCAGATCTTCGCCGCCGGGTGAACCCCGGTCACCGACAGAGCGACCCACCGCGAGACATGACGGGGAGCGAACCGCCGTGGTCACAACCCGTGCCCGGCACGCCGGAAGACCGGGGCCGCGGCGGCACACCCGCCGCGACCTCGCCGTCCTCGGCGTGCTGCTGGGCCTGCCGATCCTGCTCGATCTCGCCCTGATCTGGGGCCCGACGCTGGCCTCCGTCGGACTGTCCTTCACCACCTGGGACGGTGTCGGCGACATCAAAGGGGCCGGGCTGGACAATTACCGGAACCTGTTCACCGACTATCCGCCGTTCTGGCCGGCGGTCCGCCACAACCTGCTGTGGCTGGCATTCCTCGGCCTGCTCGCCGCCCCTTTCGGACTGCTGCTCGCCGTCCTCATCGACCGTGGCGTCCGCTTCAGCCGCTTTTACCAGTCCACCCTCTATCTGCCGGTGGTGCTGTCGCTCGCCGTCGTCGGCTTCATCGCCCAGTTGATCCTCTCCCGGGACCAGGGCGCGCTCAACGCCGTAATCGGTGGGAAGGACCCCACCGACTGGCTGGGAGATCCCGGACTCAACATCTGGATGGTGTTGCTGGCGGCCTGCTGGCGGCACACCGGATACGTCATGATTCTCTATCTCGCCGGCCTGAAATCCGTCGACCCCGGCCTCAAAGAGGCCGCCGCACTCGACGGCGCGAGCGAACGGCAGGCGTTTTTCCGGGTGGTGCTGCCGACCCTGCGGCCGGTGAACGTCATCGTCGGCGTCATCACCGTCATCGAATCGCTGCGCGCCTTCGACATCGTCTACGCCGTCAACAAGGGCCGCAACGGCCTGGAACTGCTGTCCGTGCTCGTCACCGACAACATCATCGGGGAGGCCGGCCGGATCGGCTTCGGGTCGGCCATCGCCGTCGTCCTGCTCCTCGTTTCGCTCGGATTCATCGTGACCTATCTCGTCCAGGAACTCCGAGGGGAGCAGCAGCGATGACCGTATCGACCGCGCCGCGTCCGGCGCCGACGCGTACCGGCCCGGCCCGCCACGGCCGGTTCGGCGTGCACCTCTTCCTCACCGCCGTTTCGCTGGCCTTCCTCGCCCCGCTGCTGCTGGCCGTCTACGCCTCCCTGCGCCCCTACGAAGAGACCGCGCGCTACGGCTATTTCTCCCTCCCGCGCCACCTCTCCTTCGCCTATTACCGCCAGGCATTCGTCGACTCCGGAATGAGCAGGTACTTCCTGAACTCGCTCGTCATCGCCGTCCCCGGAGTCCTGCTCACCCTCTTCCTCGCGTCGTTCGTGGCGTTCGCGGTGTCCCGGCTCCGGATCCGCGGCGGTACGGCCCTGCTGATGGTTTTCACCGCCGGGAATCTGCTGCCCCAGCAAGTGCTCGTCACCCCGCTCTACGTGCTGTTCAACAAGGTCCCGCTGCCGTACTGGATGTCCGACTCGATGACGCTCTACGACTCCCTCTGGGCCGTCATCGCCGTGCAGATCGCCTTCCAGCTCGGATTCTGCGTCTTCGTCCTGGCGAACTTCATGCGCACCCTGCCACGGGAAATCCTCGAAGCCGCGATCGTCGACGGGGCCGGCGTCTGGGCGCAGTACCGGCGGGTCACCCTCCCGCTGTGCCGGCCCGCGCTCGCCGCACTCGGCACCCTGCAATTCACCTGGATGTACAACGACTTCCTGTGGGGCCTGGTCTTCCTCTCGGACGGCGACAAACTCCCGGTCACCTCCGCCCTCAATAACCTGCGCGGCCAGTTCTTCACCGACTACAACCTGCTCGCCGCGGGCTCCGTCCTCGTCGCCCTCCCCACCGTCCTGGTCTTCCTCCTCCTGCAACGGCATTTCATCGCCGGCCTGACCCTCGGCGCGAGCAAGGGCTGACCCGCCGTACGCACCACCGCACTCCCGGCCCGATGCGCCCCCGTCATATGCGGATTCCGGTGGTTCCGCGCAGGTACGCGCACCGGGTGTGCGGGTGAGGGTTTCGGTGCTGGAGGGGCTGGGGAGCGCTTGTTTGCCGGGGCCTCCCCGGCCGGACCGGCGGTCGAACAGGCAGCGTTCCCGGCCGTGCGCGCGGCCCGTGACCCCGAGCGTTTCCGTGGCAGGGTGTTGCGGGCAACTCACCTGGGTCTAGGGAAGAGGGGAAACCGTGATCGTCTGGCTGAACGGCACGTTCGGTGCGGGCAAGACCACTGCGGCTCATGAACTGCTCGACCTGCTTCCCGGAAGCACGCTCTACGACCCCGAACTCCTGGGCAGCGGGCTGCGGTTGATGCTGCCGGCCAAGCGGTTCGAGGAGGTCGACGACTACCAGGACCTGCCGTCCTGGCGGCGTATGGTCGTCGACACCGCGGCGGCGCTGCTCACCGAGGTCCCCGGCCCGCTGGTCACGCCCATGACGCTGCTGCGGCAGGAATACCGCGATGAGATCTTCGGTGCCCTCGCCGCCCGCCGAATACCCGTGCGGCACGTTCTCCTCCATGCGGAGGAAACGATCCTGCGTGCGCGGATAGCGCACCGGGAGGAAACCGGAGGAGACGACGCGGCCACTGCGTCCGTCCGCCGCTGGTGCCTGGCGCACCTCGGCCCGTACGCCGACGCGCTGCCCTGGCTGACGACCGACGCCCACGTCGTCGACACCACCCACCTGACGCCCCGGCAGACCGCCGAACGCGTCGCCGAGGCGCTCCGCACCGGCGCCGGCGCCTGCGACATCGTGCAGACCCCCGAACCGACCGCCGAGACCCTCGCCGCCGGCGTCCTGCTCTTCGACGACCAGGACCGGGTGCTGCTGGTCGACCCCACCTACAAGGCGGGCTGGGAATTCCCCGGCGGCATCGTGGAACGCGGCGAGGCCCCCACCCACGCCGGCGTCCGCGAGGTCGCCGAGGAACTCGGCATCGAACTCCCGTGCGCGCCACGCCTGTTGGTGCTCGACTGGGAGGCACCCCGCCCGCCCGGATACGGCGGCCTGCGGCTGCTCTACGACGGCGGCATGCTGAGCGACGACCGGATCAGCAAGCTGCTGCTGCCCGGCGCGGAACTGCGCGCATGGCGCTTCGTCACCGAGGCCGAGGCGGAGACGCTGCTGCCCCCGGTCCGCTGGAACCGCCTCCGCTGGGCACTCCGGGCGCGGGAACGGGGGTGCCCGCTTCATCTCGAGGCGGGTGTTCCTGTTTGACCCCACGTTTTTGGCTGTCCCGCCGTGGTGGTTTCTCGCCGTTGCGCGCTTTGCGGCGCCTCCCACGTACCCGTCTTTCCCGCCGCGGGGCTCGCTCGCCGTTGCGCCTGCGGCGGGCTAGGTGGTTGCTGGGTGCGGTGACGGGCCTCCGGGGCCGGTTGTGTGGACTGCTGACGCTTTACGTCCACACAACCGGCCCCTCCGGCCCGTCCCCTCCCGTGAGAGGGGAAGTTAAGGACGGTGGGGGTGCAGGTAATGCCCACCTGCGCGCAGGCAACAGATCAGGCCCGCCCCCAACCAGCTCTCACCTCCCACTCACGGGAGGGGCTGGACCGGAGGACGAAGTCTGGAGGGCCGGCACCGCACCCGACAACACCACGCCCGCCGCCAGGCGCAACGGCGAGACGACCCGCGGCGCCGCAGACAGGTACGTACGGGGCGCCGCAATGCGCACAACGGCGAGCAACAACCGCGGCGGGACGGCCAGGTACGTGGGAGGCAAAAGCCAAGCGCAGCTACACGTACCGCTGGAGGAACAGCGCCTCAGCCAGGGTGAGGCGCTGCAGTTCCTCCGGCGACACGCTTTCGTTCACCGCGTGGATCTGCGCCTCCGGCTCGCTCAGTCCGATGAGGAGGATCTCCGCGTCGGGGTAGAGCCCGGCGAGGGTGTTGCACAGCGGGATGGAGCCACCCATGCCCGACGTCTGCATCTCCGTGCCGTCGTAGGCCTCCCGCAGCGCCGCCGCCATCGAGGCGTACGCCGGGCTGCTGGTGTCCGCGCGGAACGGCTGGCCCTGGCCGACCTGCTCCACCGCCACCCGCGCGCCCCACGGCGCGGCGTTCTCCAGATGCGCCGCCAGCAGCTTCGTGGCCGCCGCCGCGTCCGTGCCCGGCGGGACCCGCAGGCTCACCAGGGCCCGTGCCCCGGCATGGACGGACGGGGTGGCGCCGACCACCGGCGGGCAGTCGATGCCCAGCACCGTGACGGCCGGGCGGGCCCAGAGCCGGTCCGCGACCGACCCGTTGCCGATCAGCTCGACGCCGTCCAGGACCTTGGCGTCCCGGCGGAACTCCTCCTCCGGATACTGCAGGCCCTCCCAGGTCGCGTCCCCGGTCAGCCCGTTCACCGTCGTCGAGCCGTCCTCGGCGCGCAGCGAGTCCAGGATCCGGATCAGCGCCGCCAGCGCGTCCGGGGCCACGCCGCCGAACTGGCCGGAGTGCAGATTGCCCTCCAGGGTGTCGACCTGGACCTGCACCAGGGTCATCCCGCGCAGCGTCGCGGTCACCGTCGGCAGGCCGACCCGGAAGTTCCCGGCATCGCCGATGACGATGGCGTCCGCGGCCAGCAGCTCCGGGTGCGCCTCGGCGTACCGCTCCAGCCCGCCGGTGCCCTGCTCCTCGGAACCCTCCACGATCACCTTGACGTTGACCGGGACCCCGCCGTGCTCCTTCAGCGCGCGCAGCGCCGTCAGATGCATGATCAGGCCGCCCTTGCAGTCCGCGGCGCCGCGGCCGTACCAGCGGCCGTCCCGTTCGGTCAGCTCGAACGGCGGGGAGATCCAGGCGGCCTCGTCCAGCGGCGGCTGCACGTCGTAGTGGGCGTAGAGCAGGACGGTCTTCGCGCCCTCGGGGCCGGGCAGGTAGCCGTAGACGGACCGGGTGCCGTCCGGGGTGTCGAGCAGCGCCACGTCCTGGAAACCGTCCGCCCGCAGCGCCGCGGCGATCCACTCGGCGGCCGCCTCGCACTCGCTCGGGGGGAACTGGGCCGGATCGGCGACCGACTTGAAGGCCACCAGCTCGGCCAGTTCGGTCCTGGCGCGGGGCTGCAGTGCGGCGACGGTCTGCGCGAGCGGGCTGTCGGACATGGAACGCTCCTTGTGGGCGCGGCGTGTGGGGACCGGCCGCCCGGCCTCGTGAGCCGGCCGGGCCGGACGCAGGACCCGGTGTCCCGTAGGGGCCCTGCGGGTGTGCATTCCACCGATCTTCCCACAGGCCCCGTGCGCAACAGCGGCCCGTAGGATGCGAGGGCGGAACGCAGCCAGGCATCGAATGGGAGCAGAAGCACAGGTGAGCAGCGAGCGGGCAGCCGAGGGCAACCAGCAGGTGTGGGACGTCGTGGTGGTGGGCGCGGGGCCGGCGGGCGCCTCGGCCGCACACGCCGCGGCGTGTACGGGGCGCCGGGTGCTCCTCCTGGAGAAGGCCGATCTGCCGCGCTACAAAACCTGCGGTGGCGGCATCATCGGCCCCTCGCGCGACTCCCTCCCGCCCGGTTTCGACCTGCCGCTGCGCGATCGCGTGCACGCCGTGACGTTCTCGCTGAACGGCCGGCTGAGCCGCACCCGACGCTCCAAGCACATGCTCTTCGGGCTGATCAACCGCCCCGAATTCGACGCCCGGCTGGTCGAGTCGGCCAAGGACGCCGGCGCCGAGGTCCGTACGGGCGTCACGGTGTCCCGGGTCGAGCAGCACGGCGCCGAGGTCCCGGACCGCCGTACGGTCGCGGTGGTCCTGGGTGACGGCGAGGTGGTGCTGGCGCGCGCCGTCGTGGGCGCGGACGGCAGCGCCGGGCGGATAGGAGCGCACGTCGGGGTCAAGCTCGACCAGGTCGACCTCGGGCTGGAGGCGGAGATTCCGGTGCCCGAGCCGGTCGCCGAGGACTGGGCGGGCCGGGTGCTCCTCGACTGGGGTCCGCTCCCCGGCAGCTACGGCTGGGTCTTCCCCAAGGGGGACACGCTCACCGTCGGCGTCATCTCGGCGCGCGGCGAGGGCGCGGCGACCAAGCGGTACCTGGAGGACTTCATCGGCCGGCTGGGCCTGGCGGGCTTCGAGCCGAGCATCTCCTCGGGCCATCTGACCCGCTGCCGCGCCGATGACTCGCCGCTCTCCCGCGGCCGGGTGCTGGTGTGCGGCGACGCGGCCGGCCTGCTGGAGCCGTGGACCCGGGAGGGCATCTCGTTCGCCCTGCGGTCCGGACGGCTCGCGGGGGAGTGGGCGGTCCGGGTCGCGGAGGCGCACGACGCGGTCGACGCCCGTCGCCAGGCGCTCAATTACGCCTTCGCGATCAAGGCGGGCCTCGGGGTGGAGATGGGCGTGGGCCGGCGCATGCTCCAGGTCTTCTCCCGCCGCCCCGGCCTGATGCACGCCGCGGTCACCGGCTTCCGCCCGGCCTGGCACGCCTTCGCGAAGATCACCCGTGGGACGACCACCCTCGCCGAGATCGTCCGCACGAACGGCGTGGCCCGCCGCGCGCTGGAGGCGCTGGACCGGGCGTGAGGCGGGCCGGATGAGTCCGTCCTGGGCGGTGTGCCGGGCTTGGGTGGGATCGCCGGGGGCGTCCCGGGGGGCTGGGGGATTCGCGGGGGGGTGCCTCTATGTCTTTGGTCAAGCGAGGCGTGGGGTTCTGGGTTCGTAGAAGGTGCCGTCGCGGAGCATCGCGAACAGCACATTGATCCGCTGGCGGGCCAGGCGGAGAAGTGCCTGGGTGTGGGTTTTCCCTCGGGCCCGGCATTTGTCGTAGTAGGTGCGGGAGGCGGGATCGTGCAGGGCGGCGAACGCGGACAGGAACATCGCGCGTTTGAGCTGTCGGTTGCCGCCTCTGGGTGCGTGTTCGCCATGGATCGAGGTCCCCGACGATCTGGTGGCCGGGGCGAGGCCGGCGTAGGAGGCGAGATGGGCGGCGGTGGGGAAGCTGGTGCCGTCGCCGACGGTGACCAGCAAAGTAGCGGCGGTCCTGACCGCGACCCCCGGCATCGAGGTCAGGACCTGGGAAAGAGGGTGTGCCTCCAGCAGGGCAGCGATCTGGGCTTCCAGAGCCCGACGTTGCTCGTGCACGGCTGCGAGCGAGCGGGCCAGGGAGGGGATCACGACGTCGAGGGTGCCGGTCCCGGGAACGACGACGGTCTGCTCGTCGAGCGCGTTGAAGACCTCCTCGATCAGTCGCTGGGCCATGCGCGGGGCTTTGGGTCTGATCACCTCGACGAGTCTGCGGCGTCCGGCTTTGCGCAGCGCGGCCGGGGATCCGTAGCGTTCCAGCAGCCAGGTGACGGCCTGGTGGTCCAGGCGGGGGCCCAGGACGCGTTCCAAGCTGGGGTGGAACTGGGTGAGCAGGCCGCGTATGCGGTTGGAGGTGCGGGTGGCCTCGGCCGCGAGGTCCTGGTCGAAGCCGACCAGAACGGTCAGCTCGGCGGTGATCTCGTCGGTCAGTTCCAGCGAGCGCAGGGTGTGCGGCATGGTGCGGGCAGCATCCGCGATCACGGCCGCGTCCTTCGCGTCGGTTTTCGCCTCGCCGGGATACAGGTCGGCGATCCGCCGCATGGCAAGTCCCGGCAGATAGGCGACCTTGCAGCCGGCGTCCCGGGCGACCGTCAGGGGCAGGGCGCCGATCGAGGCGGGCTGGTCCACGATCACCAGTACGGTGCCGAACTTCGCGGCCAGCTTGTCGAAGACGGCCCGCAGCTTCGGCTCGCTGTTGGGAAGCTGCTTATCGAAGACCTTCTTGCCGGCCGGGGTCAGCCCGTGCCCGTGATGGGCACTCTTGCCGACGTCCAAGCCTAGGAAGACGCCCACGTCGCCGGTGTCGAACATCGTGCTCCCCACTACTTCGGTGCAGTGCCGGCCAGGGCGATGGTGCCGTACTCGCGCATCCACGTTATGCAGACCTGCCGCCCGCACGGTGCCGGGCATTGCGCCAGGCCAGGCGGTGGTCGGACCTCTCATCAGCGTCTCCAACGGCACCCCACGGACCCGGTGACACCACCCCCCAGGTCATGCGCTCGACAGGGGGACACAGTCATGCCGGGCCCGCAGGCCAGCGGTCCTCTTGCAGGACCGCGAAGAACATAACGGGGGCGTTCCGGGGGCCGGGTGGGGTGCCCGGGGGAACGTTCCGGGGGCTGGGTGGGGTGCCCGGGAGTGCGTCAGGGGCGGGATGCCCAAGGGTGCGTCCAGGGTGGGATGTCCAGGGGCGCGTCGCGGGTGGGACGTCCGGGGGAGCCCGGGGTCCGCTTCAGGCTCAGGCTTCGGTGATGTGGAAGACGGGGTGGCGGAGCGCCGCGGCGCGGAGTTCGTCGTCGGTGGAGGTGGCGGTGACCTCGCCGAAGTACGCCTTCACCTCCCAGCCCCAGCGTTCCAGGTAGGCGCGCAGCAGCTCCGGGGTCTCGGCGGGCGGCAACTCGACCGCGGTGAACGGTCGGACCCGCCGTCCGAGCCGCAGTTCGCCGCCGCCGGCCGCGCGGAGGTTGCGCACCCATGCGGAGTTGCCGCGGGCCGAGACGAGATAGCGGCCGTTCCCGTACGTCATGGGGTTGACCGGGACTCGGCGCCATTCGCCGCTCTTCCGGCCCCGGACCGACAGGTCCGCCGAGCCGGCGAGGCTGATGCCGCGGCGCGCGAGCCAGCCGACGGCCCCGTTGAGACGGGCGGCGAGGCGGCTGGGCTTGAGGAAGCGGGACATGGGACGGGCTCCTCGGGCTCGGGGGACTCTGGTCGTGCGTGGGCGCATGGTGGGCGGCGTGGGAACCGCCAGGAAACGCTGATCTGATTCGAGAGCAGTGCTCTCGCTTCGCTCGTGAGCAGTGTGCACGTAATCGGTGCACCGAAGCAAGAGCACTGCTCTCGTTGGTGTGCGGTGATCTGAAGGTGGCACACTGCTCACATGACTGCGATCCGAGGAGCCAGGGAACGGGCCCGTAGCGAAATCACCGAGGCCATCAAGGCGGAGGCGCGCGCTCAGCTCGCCGCCGAGGGTGCCGCGAAGCTGTCCCTCCGCGCCGTCGCCCGCGAACTGGGCATGGCCTCTTCCGCCCTCTACCGCTACTTCCCCAGCCGCGACGACCTGCTCACGGCGCTGATCGTCGATGCCTACAACGCGATCGGTGAGGCCGCGGAGCGCGCCCGGGACCGCTGCGGTGCCGCGACCGCGAGCCCCGTGGACCGCTGGACCGCGATCTGTACGGGCGTCCGCGCGTGGGCGCTGGCCCATCCGCACGAGTACGCGCTGATCTACGGCTCACCCGTACCCGGCTACCGCGCCCCGCGCACCACCACGGAGCCCGCCGCCCGCGTCGGCCTTGCGCTGATCGGCGTGGTCCGCGACGCCCATGCCGCCGGTGCTCTGAAGGAGCCCGCCGAACCGCTGCCCGACCCGGTGGTGGCCGATGCCCTGGCGCTCGGTGCCGAGCTCGGGATCGAGCTGCCCGGCACGGTACTGGCCCGGCTGGTCGGGGCCTGGGCCCAGCTCTTCGGGCTGCTGAGCTTCGAACTGTTCGGCCAGTTCCGGAACGTCATCGAGGCCCGTACGGAATTCTTCGAGCAGGCCGCCCTCCAACTGGCCCGCAGCGTCGGCCTGACCACCCCGCGCTGAGCCGGCCGCACCCCCGTCTGACCCCGGCCCGCCGATGCCCGCTCACCACACCGCGGCGACCCGTCGTACGGCGACCCGTCGTACGGCGGTCCGTCGTGCGGCTGCGCCCGTCCCGGGGCCGTCGTACCGCTGCGGTCGTGCCGCGGCATGGGCCCTTCCGTCGCTGCGACGGTGCCGCCGGCGTCGCCCGTCCCCCCGCCGCGGTCGTGTCGCCGGAGCGTCGGCCGTTCCGTCGCGCTGTTGGCCGTCGCGCCGCTCGCCATCGCGCCGCTCGCCATCGCACCGCTCGCCATCGCGCCGCTCGCCATCGCGCCGCACGCCGTCGCGCCGCACGCCATGGCGTCAGTCGCCATCGCGCCGCACACCGTCGCGCCGCACGCCATGGCGTCAGTCGCCATCGCGCCGCACACCGTCCCACCGCTCGCCATTGCGTCGTACTCCCGCGGGAGTACGGCCGGTCACTGCGTCCGGCTGACGCCGCCGCGCCCCGCCGCGGTCTAGCGTTGCGGCATGGAGAACGCACGGCCGCCGTGGGCGCGGCGCTGCCTCGGCCCGGCGTGGGAGCGGTGGCTGTCGGCCCCGCCCGGCCCCGGGCACGACCGTCCCGTCGCCCGGCTGCCCTGGCTGTCGACGTTGGCCGTGACCGTTTTCGTGACCGTCGGTTCCGGCTTCGCCGCGCACCAGCAGCCGGATCGCGCCCCGCTGGACGCGTTCGGGCGCGCACTCCTGGTCGGCGGCGCGGTCCTGCTGCTGTTCCGGCATCGCGCCCCACGCACCGTCGCCCTCGGCACCGCAGCGGCCACCGCGGCCTACCTCGCCGCCGGTTACCCCTACGGGCCGGTCTTCCTCACGCTCGCCCTCGGTGCCTTCGCCGCGCTCGTCGCCGGGCACCGCGCGGTCGCCTGGTGCGCGCTGGGCGGGGTGTGGGCCACCCATCTCCTCGTCACCCACTGGCTCTACCGCTGGCTGCCGCCCCCGCACGACGGCCCCGCCCCCTGGGGCGACGAACTCTTCGTCACCGCCTGGGTGGTGGCCGTCGTGGCCCTCTCCGAACTGGTCCGGGTACGCCGCGAGCAGCTCGCCAAGGCCCGGGCCGAGCGGGCCGCCGCGGAACGCCGCCGGGCCGACGAGGAGCGGCTGCGGATCGCCCGCGAGCTGCACGACGTCCTCGCCCACAGCATCTCCGTCATCAACGTCCAGGCGGGGGTCGGCCTGGCGCTGCTGGACCAGGATCCGGAGCAGGCGCGCACCGCGCTGACCACCATCAAGGCGGCGAGCAAGGAAGCGCTCGGCGAGGTCCGCCAGGTCCTCGACACCCTGCGCACCCGGGGTGCCGCGCCGCGCTCCCCGGCCCCCGGGCTGGACCGGCTGGCCGAACTCACCGAGCAGGCCCGGCACGCCGGCCTCGCCGTGGACGTCACCACCGAGGGCACTCCGCGCCCGCTGCCGCCCGGCACCGACCTCGCCGCCTTCCGCATCGTCCAGGAGGCGCTCACCAACATCGTCCGGCATTCCGGTTCGCGCGCCGCCCGGCTACGGCTCCGCTACGTGCCCGGGGAACTGGAGATCCGGGTCGACGACGACGGCCCGGCGACCTCCACCGCGGGCGAGCCGGCCGGCGGCGGCAACGGGCTGGTCGGCATGCGGGAGCGGGCCGCGGCACTCGGCGGCACCGTCGAGGCCGGCCCCCGCCCGGACGGCGGCTTCCGCGTCCGGTCCCGCATCCCGCTGCCCGATGATGCGGCGGAGGGCGCGCCCGCCACCATGTCCCCGGCCCCCACCCCGGAACCGGCACCCACCCCGGACCAGAAGTCGACCCCCGCCCCGGAACCGGCCCCCACCCCGGAACCGGCCCCCGACCCGGAGCCGACGCCGGACCAGAAGTCGGCCCCCGCCACCGAGGAGGAGTCGTGATCCGCGTACTGCTCGCCGACGATCAGTTGCTGGTCCGGGCCGGCTTCAAGGTGCTGCTGGACGCCCAGCCCGGAATCGAGGTCGTCGCCGAGGCTGACGACGGGCAGCAGGCGCTGGCCGCGGTCCGCGAACACCGCCCGGACGTCGTCCTGATGGACATCCGGATGCCGGTGCTCGACGGGCTGGCCGCCACCCGGCGGATCACCGAGGACCGGCAACTGGCCGACGTCAAGGTGGTCATGCTGACCACCTTCGAGCTGGACGAGTACGTCTTCGAGGCCATCCGCTCGGGCGCCTCCGGCTTTCTGGTCAAGGACACCGAACCGGAAGAACTGCTGCGGGCCGTGCGGGCGGTCGTGGCCGGTGACGCGCTGCTCTCGCCCGGAGTCACCCGCCGGCTGATCGCGGAGTTCGCGGCCCGCTCCAAGGAACCGGCCGCCGCGGACGCCCTGTCCGCCCTGACCGAGCGGGAGCGAGAGGTGATGGCGCTGGTCGGCATCGGCCTCTCCAACGAGGAGATCGCGCGACGCCTGGTCGTCAGCCCGCTGACCGCCAAGACCCACGTCAGCCGCACCATGGTCAAACTGGGCGCCCGCGACCGCGCCCAACTCGTCGTGCTGGCCTACGAGTCGGGGCTGGTACGGCCCGGCTGGCTGGGCTGACCGGAGCGCCACACGACGTCCCGGGCACTCGGCCGCCCGCCGGACGCGACGTACGGCCGGCGCAAGACCCGTACCACCTGGAAGACGAACAGCCCACCGCCGACCACGGCACCAGCCGTGAGCCACGGCCCCTTCCATGCGCCGGGCAAGCCGGCCCACAGCACCGCACTGCCCAGCACCAGGAATCCGGCGGCACCCAGGAACCCGCCGCTGACCAGTGCGAACATGATCTCGACGGTGATCGCGTCACGCTCGGCGCGGCTACGGGTGGGCGACATACCCTCCCCCTCCCCTCTCAGATGCCCCCCTTCTCGCGCCACAGCTCGGCCAGGGCCTGCTCGCCCGTGACCGTGAGGGCGTCCCACGGCAGGCGGTTCCACAGGGCGAGGTACAGCTCTTCGGCGGGGGCCTCGATCGTGCAGTCGGCGGGCTTGGCGTCGGCCGGCGGCTCGTTCACCGGGGCACCCGAGGCCGGGGCCGTACGGATCGCGCGCGGCGGGGCGTCGGAGAGGTGGACGGTCCAGTCGGCGCCGGGCACGTTCGTCGCGCGCACCCGAACCGTCCGCGGGACGTCCGTACGCAGCTTGCTGCGCTCCAGGGAGTGAATGCCCGTCAGGAGCTCGTCGACTCCGTCGGCGGCGAAGGCGGACGGCAGGGGCGTGAGGGAGGCGGCTGCCGCCTGCTGGGCGTCGACGCGGTGCACCGACGTCTCGTGCGCCTGCCGGCGGGCCCAGAACGCCAGCGGGGCGTCCGCCGGCAGGAGCGTCCAGGCCGCCAGATCGCGCGGGGCGCCGTGCAGCGCCAGGACGAGCTGGTGGTGACCCTCGCGGAGCCAGGGCACGAGTTCGTCGTCGGTCAGCTCCGGTGCCTCCGCGGGCCGTATGGGCTCCTGCAGCCCCTGCGTCACGATCTCCGTCGCCCAGCGGTGGACCCGCCCTACATGGACGACCAGGTCCCGCATCCGCCACTCGGGGCAGGCCGGAATGGCCGCGTCCGGGCCGGCTTCCTGGGCGGCGTCGGCGAGCAGGCCGCCGTCCAGACGCAGCGTTTCGACGAACTCAGTGATCTCCATGCCCACGAGTGTGCCAGCCGCCACTGACAACGGACCGGCGCGGGTCCACCGCCCCGAGCAGCGAGGAGTGCGTGGGAGGTGCGGTCCACGCACCGCACCCCCACACCCGGCCGACCGGGGCGCCCGCGCGGCCGGAGCCGCGCGGGCCGGGGGAGCTCCTAGCGGCCCGGGCGGTGCGCCCGCCGCGTCGCGTACGCGATTCCCGCGGCGACCGCGGCGAGCAGGGCGACCGTCGTGAGGGCGACCGGCAGCGTGCTGGTCTCGGCGAGGAATCCGATGGCGGGCGGGCCGAGCAGCATGCCGCCGTAGCCGACCGTGGAGGCCACCGCGACCCCGTCGGACCCGCCGGCCTCACCGGCCCGGGCGATGGCGATCGGGAAGATGTTGGCGAGCCCGATCCCGGCGACGGCGAAGCCGAGGCAGGCCGCCCAGGCGGTGGGGGCGAGCGCGCCGAGCAGCATGCCGGCGGCCGCCGTCGTACCGCCCGCGATCAGCGACCGGGCGGCCCCGAACCGCTGCACCACCGCGGTCCCCGACAGCCGCCCCGCGGTCATCGCCAGCGCGAACACCGCGTAGCCGGCGGCCGCGAGCCCCGGCCCGGCGGAGAGGTCCTGGGAGAGGTGCAGCGCACCCCAGTCGGCCATCGCGCCCTCCCCGTAGGCGGTGCAGAGCGCGATCAGCCCGAAGACGACGACGAGCCGGCGCCCGCGGGAGGGGCCGGCGCTCCGCGGGCGGTCCGTGGACGCCGGCAGCCGTTCGGGGACGACGGGGGCCGGGTGGGTGTGCAGGACGCGGCCCGCAACGGCCGTCACCAGCAGGCCGATCACGGCGAGCAGCAGCAGGTGCACGGTGGGGGAGAGGCGGCCCGCGATCAGGCCTCCCAGGCCCGCACCGAGCATGCCGCCGAGGCTGAAGGCCGCGTGGAAGCTCGACATCACGGGGCGGCGCAGTGCCTCGATCAGGTCGACGGCGGCACTGTTCATGGCGACGTTGAGCGAGCCGTAGGCGGCGCCGAAGACCAGCAGGACGAGGCCCAGGGCGGTCGCCGAGTGGGTGAGGGGCGGGAGCACGATGCTCAGTGCCATGGCGGCCCCGGAGGCGGTCGTCACGGCATGGCTGCCGAACCGGCGGCACAGGCGCCCGGTCAGCATCATGAATGCGACCGCGCCCGCCGACACGCCGAGCAGGGCGAGCCCGAGCGCACCGGCGCCGGCGCCGGTCTGCTGCTTGATCGCGGGGATCCGGACGACCCAGCCGGCGAACAGGAAGCCGTCCATGGCGAAGAACGCGGTGAGGGCGAGGCGGAGTCGGGTCAGGGCGGTGTGGGACGGATCGGAGGGGGACGGGGTCGGGTGACGATCGACGGGGGCGGGGCCGTGTTGCTTCCTCCAGGCCCACCGTATTTTGTTTAGCGTCGGCACAAAGTCAGAATAGGGGGGTGACCCAGATTCGGACAACCAGGTTGGAGCGGGGCCGTGGCGCCCTCGGACCCGCACTGGAGCTCGTACACACCGGACGCGCGCCCACCCGTGCCGTGCTGACCTCGGAACTCGGCGTGACCCGGGCGACCGCGGGCGCGGTGGCCGCCGAGCTCGAAGCGCTCGGCCTGATCACCGTCGACTCCCGGCCGACCGCCTCGGCCGGCTCCCAAGGGCGCCCGTCCCACCGGCTGTTCGTCAACGAGAACGGCCCGGTGGTGCTCGCCGCACAGATCCACGCCGACGGGTTCCGGGTCGCCCTGGTCGGCCTCGGCGGGCGCATCGTGGCGACGACGAGCGGCTGCGGCACCATCCCCGCCGATCCGGCCGTGGTGCTCGCCGAGGCCGTCGCGGCCGGCTCGGACCTGCTGCGGGAGACCGGGCGGCGCTGCCTGGGCGCCGGGTTGGCGGTGCCGTCCGCCGTCGCGGAACCGGACGGCGAGGCCCTCAACCCGCTGCACCTCGCGTGGCCTTCGGGCGCGCCGGTACGCGCACTCTTCCTCCAGGCGCTCGCCGATGCCGGCATCCCCGGCGTCACCGACGCGATCGGTTTCACCGGCAACGACGTCAACCTCATGGCGCTCGCCGAGCACCGGCACGGCGCCGGCCGGGGCGCCCGTGACCTGCTGTGCGTGGCCTCCGGCCACCGGGGCGTCGGCGGGGCGCTGGTGCTCGACGGGCGGCTGCACAGCGGCAGTTCGGGGCTGGCCCTGGAGGTCGGCCATCTGACCGTCAACCCCGAGGGCGCGCCGTGCCACTGCGGCAGCCGCGGCTGCCTGGACGTCGAGGCCGACCCGCTCGCCTTCCTCGTCGCGGCCGGCCGCGAACCGGGCCCCGAGGTCTCGCTGCTCCGGCAGGCCGCCGACCTGATCCGGGACGAGTACGCCGACCCGGGCGTACGCGCCGCCGCCGACCTCCTCGTCGACCGGCTCGGCCTCGGGATCGCCGGGCTCGTCAACATCCTCAACCCCGACCGCATCATCCTCGGCGGGCTGCACCGCTCCCTGCTGGAGGCCGATCCGGAGCGGCTGCGCGCGGTGGTCGCCGACCGCAGCCTGTGGGGCCGCAGCGGCGGCGTACCGATCCTGCCGTGCAGCCTTGATTACAACAGCCTGGTGGGCGCGGCGGAACTGGCCTGGCAGCCGGTGCTGGACGATCCGCTGGTGGTGCTGGAGCGGTAGCGGTCGCCGTATCGGCGGCGACCGTGGTATCGGTGGCGATCGCGGTATCGGTAGCGATCCCCGTATCGGTCGCGCAGGGTCGCAACGGACGGGGGCTGCGGCGGCCGGGGCCGCAACGGCCGGAGGGGCCGCGGCGCGGAGGGGCCGCGGCGCGGAGGGGGACCACGACACCCCGGCCCCCCGAGGCGCGGAAGTGGACCACCACACCCGCCCACCCCCCGAAGGGGGGTGGGCGGCGGGGAAAAAATCGCAGCGGGAAGAAACGCGGAGCGGGAAAGCGGGAAGAAACGCGGCGGGAAAAATGCCGCCCGGCGCCGGAAAGCTAAGCCGAGGCCGCCGCCATCCCCGCCCCCCACTCCGCCGCGAACGCCCGCGCCGGGTTGTCCGTCAGGAAGCGGATCACCAGGTCGGCGCCCAGGGCGAGTTCGAGCCGGGCCCGGTGGCGGCGCAGCAGATGCGGCATGCCGGGGCCGCCGTCGACCGAGCGCGCGGCGGCCGTCGTGGTGTCCCCGCCGAGCAGGATCCGGTCCCCGAAGCCCGCCTCCGCCAGCGCGGCCAGCGCCTCGGGCAGCCGCCAGTCCGTCGCGTGGTGCGCCCGCGACGGCCCGTCGAAGGCCAGATACGCGCCCGCCTCCGCGGCCGCCCGGTGGACCACGAGATCGGGCGAGCGGTTGAGGTGCCCGAGGATCACCCGGTCCGGCGGCACCGCCAACTGGCCGCAGAGGAGCTCCAGTACGTCCAGCGCCCCGGTGCCCAGCTCCAGATGGACCCCGATCGCCGCACCCGTTGCCCGCTGGGCCTCGGCGGCCGCGGCCATGGTGTACCGAGCGTGCGGGTCCAGCCCGTGGAACCCGCCGGCCACCTTGATCATCCCGGCCCGCGTCCCGGTGCCGCCGATCCCCTCGGTCAGCTCCGTGACGAACAACTCGGCCAGCCCCGGACGGACGCGTGCCACGATCTCCGGTGTGTAGTGCGCCGCCTGATGCAGCCCGGTGGCGGCGACCACCGTGACCCCCGACTCCCGTGCCAGCCGCGGCAGTTCCGCGGCTCCCCGGCCCATGCCGTACGGCGTCCACTGGACCACCGCGGCGCCGCCGGCCGCCCGGAACGCGGCCAGTTCCGCGGCCGCGGCACCGGCGTCGGCCAGCTCCTGCCCCGGCAGTTGGGGGCTGCGCAGGAACAGGTGGTCGTGTGCGTTGCAGACGCCGAGATCGGCGGGCGAGAGATCGCCCAGGACCGTACGGATCGCCGGGCCGGTCACCACTGCCGCCCCGCGCCGAGCCCGGCGATGTCCGGGGCGGACAGGTGCAGCACCTCGAAGCGATCGCCCGCGGACGGCGGAACGTCCGCCGCGGCGTCCACCCAGAGGGTGAAGCGGATCAGCTCCCAGTGCCGCGGATCGAGCGCCACCACGGCGCTGTGCACCCCGTCCGACGAGGCCAGCTCCTCCTGCTCGGCGGCCGCCTCCGCCACCACGGTGGCCAGGTCGGCGCCCTCGGGGAGGGTTTCGGCCCGCCGTGTGTACGCCCGGGGGACGGCACCCGCCGCCGGGCCGGGCCGGTGGAACAGCCCCCGCCAGTGCTGGACGACCGGCCGCCCGAAGTCCCGGACCACACCGCGGAACCCGTCGCCCAGCAGGAAGCGGTTCATCGCCTCCGGGTCCGCCCAGAGGTAGAACGGCGCGTACTGGTTGACCGGCGAGCCGTCGACCCCGCGCTCCCGCATCCCGTACGCCTTGAGGCCGAGCCCCTCGTAGCCGTCCAGAAGGTGGCCCTTGGACCGCACCCGCTCCCGGATGATCCCCATGTCGTAGTCCGCGGGCAGGGTGACGGCGTATTGCATGGCGTGCATCGGGTCTCCGGGGTCTCTGTACGGGCGGGGAGGGGTGGACGGCGGGAGGTCACCGGCCGTCGGGGGCCTGGGCGGGACCGGGGGCGGCCGGAGCGGGACCGGGGGCGCTCCCGGTGGCCTGGGACGCGAGCAGAGCCAGGACGCCGCGTACCGCCGCGTCGAACGGTGCCGTGTCGTCGGCCGCCCTGGCCAGCACGTATCCGCCCTGGACGACGGCCGCGACGGTGGCGGCGACGGCTTCCGGATCGAGTCCGGCGGCCAGCTCGCCGCCGCGCACCCCCTCGGTGAGGACCTCGGCGATCCGTTCCTGGAGCCAGCCGAACATCTCGTCCAACGGGGCCCGCAGTTCGGCGCTCCGCACCACGTCGCGGTCCTGCGTCATCCGCCCGATCGGGCAGCCGCGCAGCACCCGCCGCTCGCGCAGCAGATAGGCCGCCACCCGGTCGTACGCCGTACCGGGAGCGGCCAGGCACTCCTCGGCGGCCGCCTTCATGTCCTCCGCGGTCCGCCGGATGGCCGCCAGGGCGAGATCGGACTTGCCGGAGAAGTGGTGGTACATGCTGCCCTGTCCGACGCCGGCCCGCTCCAGGATCGCCTTCGGGCTGGTGCCGACATAGCCGCGCTCCCAGAGGAGCTCCTGGGTGCTGCGCACCAGCCGCTCCTGCGCGCCGAGCCGCTGCTGTCCTGCCGGCGGGGCGCTCGGGTGCTCCTGAGTGTCCATGATCAGGACTGTACATACCAGTAGTTACAGAAATCAAGGAGGGGGTTCGGGCGGGGGAGGGGGAAGGCCGGCGGGGCGCCGTTACCGCGACCGGCGGAGCAGCCTCGTCGCCCCCGCGTACTCCGCGCGTGGTACCGGCGAAGCCGCTGGCCGTACGACGACGGTCGGCCGCCGGGAGACCAGGCTCGGAAGGGAAACGACACCCGTCCCGCAAGGGGGCGGTCCCGTCCTCCCGAGGAGCTGATTGAGATGTTCGAGCTGGCCCACCCCTGGTCCGATGGCGGCCCCGGCCCCTGGATCCTCTTCGTCCCGTTCCTCTGGGCGCTGGCGGTCTTCGGCGTGGTCACCCTGCTGCGCCGCACGATCTGGCGCCACGGCGGACCCGGTCCGCGCTTCGGCGGTGGCCCGCGGTCCGCCGCCCGTACGGGCCGCACCACCGGCCCCTCCGGTGCGGACGTCCCGTCCCCGATCGCCGTACTGGGGCGCCGATTTGCGGCGGGCGAGATCGACGAGGAGGAGTACTGGCGCCGGCTGTCCGTCCTGGAGGAGCACTTCGCCACCGGCGGTCCCAAGGGCGGCGCGGCGTAACGCGCCCCGGTGCTTCGCTCCCACCCTGGACGGCCTGCGGTCCGGCGCTCGGCGGCCGTCTCGGCCGGGCGCCGGTACGGGCCGCCGGGCGGCAGCGAGCGGACCGCCGTTTCCGCCCTTCCTTCAGGGCAGTTGACGGTTGTCGCCTTGGCTGGATCGGCTGGATCGGGCGGAGGGGCAGGATCGGGTCAGCCGACCCGTGCGCCCCGTACGCCGCTCCGGGGCGCGGCCTCGGCGGGCGTGCGGGCGGGGCCGCCGTCCAGCGGCAACGAGTCCCAACGGGAGCGGACCGCACGGACCTCCCCGGGTGCGGCGGTCAGGGCCGGAAGGGTGAACCAGACGACCTTCCCGCCGCCCTCCGCTCGCATCCCCCAGCTCTCGCTGAGCGCCGCGATCAGCGCCAGGCCGCGACCGCAGGTCTCCCAGTTGCCGGCGGTCCGGATCCGTGGCAGCCGGGGGTCGTCGTCGTGCACCGAGACCGTCAACTGGCCGAGGAGGACGCACAGTTCGACGGTGCAGCGTTTGCTGGGGCTCGCATGCCGGTGGACGTTGGCGAGGAGTTCGGTCACCCCGAGCGTCACGGGCTCTATCAGGGCGTCGAGATGCCAGCGCCGCAGCTGGGCGGAAACGATTCTTCGCACATGTCCGATGCGTGCCGGAACGGCGTGGAGCTCCACCGTGCAGTGCCTGCTGGGCTGCGTGATCACGACCGCGACTCCCTGATGAGGCCGGGCGCCCCCCGTTCCTGGCAGGGCGAAGATCGGATCCAGCGATGCCCGCTGCACCACAGCGTCACCGCTGGTGAACCCTCAGTGATACGAGTCCAGGGTCAGTCAGACGGTGCGCTCCCGCAACCGCACCTCACCGGTCGCGGTGGCGGGTCAGGAACGCGGCGGCCGGGCCGTTTCCAGGGCCTTGAAGAAGAGTTCCGGGGTGTCGAGGGTGAGCGAATAGCGGTGGCCGTTGAGGGTGGCCAGCGCCCGGTCCCGCGCCGCGAACAGCGGTTTGTGGGCCTCGACCGACTGCAGCGGGGCGCTGTCGATCTCCGTGCCGTAGCTGGTCAGCAAGACCAGCCGGCCGTCGCTGATGACCACTTGCCCGGCACGGGTCAGCGACCGCAGCGAGCGCTCGATCCGTACGCCGCTCGCGGTGAACTCCGGCTCCGCCATGGCCGGCACCTCCTCGGTGAGACGGGCGGCTCCCCTCCGCCGCCCCTAGTGGGCAGTTTGCCGGGACGGCGCCCGGCGCACCAGTGCCACTGGTCACCGGGCAGGAGCGCGGTCGATCGGGGGCGCCGGTCGCGGCGGTCCGTCGCTCACCGGATACCGGTGCCCCGGCTCCCCGAGACCGGACAATTCCGTCGGAAACTCCACCGCCCAAGACCCGCCCCAGGGCTGCCTTGGGGTCTCTCAAAGTGATGTTTATGCAGGTGAGAAGGGTACGGACGATGGCTATAGTCGGAATCAGGCCCGACGTCGTGCGCGGGCTCGCAACCGTCTGAGGAGTGCGCCGGTGAGTACCGCACAGCAGCCCACGAGCCGGCCCGGCGACACGGTCGCGGCCGAGGCCCCGATGCCGACCGTCGATGTCGACCGCTCGGATCCGGACTACCGTGCCTGGCTGAAAGAAGCCGTACGCAAGGTCCAGGCGGACGCCAATCGCACTGCCGACACCCACCTCCTGCGCTTCCCGCTGCCCGAGAAGTGGGGCATCGACCTCTACCTCAAGGACGAGTCGACGCACCCCACCGGCAGCCTCAAGCACCGACTGGCCCGATCGCTGTTCCTCTACGGGCTGTGCAATGGCTGGATCCGCCCGGGCAAGCCCGTCATCGAGGCGTCCAGCGGCTCCACGGCGGTCTCCGAGGCGTACTTCGCCAAGCTGATCGGCGTCCCCTTCATCGCGGTCATGCCGGCCACGACCAGCCGCGAGAAGACCCGGCTGATCGAGTTCCACGGCGGCCGCTGCCACCTCGTCCAGGACCCGCGGACGGTCTACGAGGTTTCCGCCCGCCTCGCGGCGGAGTCCGGCGGCCACTACATGGACCAGTTCACCTACGCCGAACGGGCCACGGACTGGCGCGGCAACAACAACATCGCCGAGTCGATCTACCAGCAGCTGAGGCTGGAGCGGTATCCCGAACCGGCCTGGATCGTGGCCACCGCGGGCACCGGCGGCACCTCCGCCACCATCGCGCGTTACGTCCACTACATGCAGTACGACACCCGGATCTGCGTCCCCGACCCGGAGAACTCCTGTTTCTTCGACGGCTGGCTCACCGGCGACGCCGGAACCGACTGCGCCACCGCCTCCCGCATCGAGGGCATCGGCCGGCCGCGGATGGAACCGAGCTTCGTACCCGGCGCGATAGACCGGATGATGAAGGTCCCGGACGCGGCCAGCATCGCCGCCGTACGCGCCCTGGAGGCGGCGATCGGCCGCAAGGCGGGCGGCTCGACCGGGACGGGGCTGTGGAGCGCCCTGAGGATCGTCGCCGAGATGGTCGCCGAGGGTCGTACGGGATCCGTCGTCACGCTCCTCTGCGACCCCGGCGACCGCTACCTCGACAAGTACTACTCCGACGACTGGCTGGCCGCCCAGGGCCTGGACATCACGCCCTACGCGCGCACCCTCGACGGGTTCCTGGCCACGGGACGCTGGCCTGACTGAGACCGCGCGGTGCGCGCCTCCTGGGCCCGCTCGCCGACGTCGGCCACGGAGCTGAGATCGGTCACGGCGCTGAGATCGGCTACGGGCGGGCCAGGCGGCGGTCCAGAGTCCGCGCCGACTCCCGGAAGGCCCGGCCCAGTCCGGGCCTGGCCAGCGCCATCAGCCAGCGGAACGGAGCCGGGCCGTCCGCCGCGAACGTCCACCGCACACGGGTGCCGCCGCCCGCCGGTGTCAGCCGCCAGTCCTCCAACAGGGCGCCCAGCCCGGGGGTGTTGGTGGTGTCGACCCGGTAGGCGTAGTGCTCGTCCGGCTGGGCGGCCAGCACCGTCTCGGTGAAACGGGTGCCTCCCGTGAGCCGCACCTCGCGGCCCCGGCCGTCGTGCGTCGACGTCGCCCACGCCACCCCCGTGAACCAGGAGGACCACCCGGCCACATCGTCCGCGAGCGCCGCATAGACCGCCTGGGGCGGCGCGGCGACCTCTCCGGTGAACACCAGCCGCAGCGGCGCGGACTCGACGAAGTCCAGCTCGACGGCGCGGAGTCGGCGTGCCATGGACGAGCACCCCCTGGGAGATGGGCGGGGCGGGTGGGACGAGGCAGGTGAAACGGGCGGGGCGGAGCGGCGTGATGCGGGTGAGGATGGGCGAGACGGCGGGGGCGCACACGATACTTGACGCCCCGTCAGGTGAACAGTCTTTCGCCGTCCCAGGCGAGACCACAGCCGTCAGAGGTCTCCGTCCTCCGGGAGCTCGCCCGCCACCACCAGCTCCGGCGGCAGCTCCGCGAACTCGGCGCGGGCTTCCGTGGGCAGCCCGGCGTCCGTCACCAGCACATCGACCTCGTCGAGCGTCGCGAACGAACTCAGCCCGACCGTGCCCCACTTGGTGTGGTCGGCGACCACCACGACCCGCCGCGCGGACCGCACGAAATGCCGGTTGGTCTCCGCTTCCGCCAGATTCGGGGTCGACAACCCGGCTTCCACCGATATGCCGTGCACTCCGAGGAACAGCACGTCGAAATGGAGCGAGCGGATCGCGGCATCGGCGACCGGCCCGACGAGCGTGTCCGACGGCGTCCGTACCCCGCCCGTCAGCACGACCGTCGCGGCCCCCGCACGGGGCGCCGCGCCGCCGCTGGCCGCTGCCCGCTGGGCGGTGTAGAACACATCGGCCACCCGGACCGAATTCGTGACCACCGTCAGATCGGGCACGTCCAGCAGCTGCTGCGCCAGAGCGAAGGCGGTCGTGCCGCCCGCGAGCGCGATCGCGCTGCCCGGCGCCGCCATCTGGGCCGCCGCCTTGGCGATGTCCTCCTTGGCGCTCAGCTCCAGCCCGGACTTCGCCTCGAACCCGGGCTCATGGGCGCTCGGCTCACTGACCGGCACCGCGCCGCCGTGCACCTTCTCCACCATGCCCTGGCGGGCCAGCGCGTCCAGATCGCGACGGACCGTCATGTCGGACACGCTCAGCTTGCGGGTGAGCTCATTGACCCGCACCCCGCCGCGTCGCCTGACCTCGTCGAGAATCAGGGCCCGCCGCTGCTCCGCGAGGAGGTTCTGGTTGTCGCTCACCCCGCCCGTCCCTTCCGCCCGGCTCGCCATGTCGGGTCGTACGCGCCGGCTCCCGCCTGCGATCACTGATGCCCTCATCCTCGCACGAGCCACTGACACCACAGCCGCCCCGACGAACACCTTCCGGGCCGAGGCGGCCGGTGACGCGCCTGACGCGCCGCCTGCCGCCTGCCGCTCAAGGCGCACCCGCCCCACAGAACATGGCGCGGATGTGTCGTCGGCGGGTCGCCACGCCGGTCCGTGTCGGGGTTCGGGTGGATGCGCCCCCGCCGGAAAGGGACAATCCTTGGTGCGCCGCACCACGATCGCCGGCCAACAGCCACCACGCACCAGACCACGCACCACGCACCAGACCACGCACCACACCGCACACGCCAGACCACACCACACCGCACGCGCACCGCGCCCCGCCGCATCGCGGCCGGCCGCGCCACACGGACATCGGGGGACACCAGTGGAGACCGCGGAACCCACACCGACCGACCCGCTCGAACGCGATCCGTCAACCACCCACGCAGCCAAGCCGGTTGATTTACCGACAGACGCCCCCCAGCTCTCCCTGGAGCTGCTGGTGCACGGTGTGGGCGGTACCACCGCCCAGGACATGCTCGGTGATCCGCGGGTGCAGTTGATCACCGGGGACGACACCGCCGCCTGTTACCGGCGTACGGAGGATGCCGACGCCGAGGAGCGGCCCGGTGACTACCGGGGCGAGCCGGTGCGGGAGGCGTACTGCTGGTCCAACCTCACCTCGGGCAACGGGGCCCGCGCCCTGTGGCTGATCCTGGTGCCCTTCATGGTCGCCAACCTCGCGCACTGGATGCGCCCGGCCGCACCACCCGACCACCGGGCGCAGCGGATCTACGACCTGCTGGTGCGGATGCTCGCCCTCACCCTGACCGTCCTGCTCGCCGCCGCGGCCTGTGAGGTCGCCCTGGACCTCACGGCCTGGCAGTGCGCCGGAACCCCCGTGTGCGTGGCGGGGAAGTCCTGGCTCGGGTTCCTCAGCCCGGACAACGGCGGCTGGTGGAGCGCCCCCGGCCGGCGGCTGGCGCTCGCCTCGGTGGTGCCGCTGCTGGTCATCGGCTTCCTGTGGTGGCTCTCGCACCGCACCTGGAGCGCCTACGAATCCGCCTCGCCGCCCCCACGGGTGCCGGGCAGTTCCCGCTACACCCCGGACGCCGAACGCACCGCGCTGAGCCTGGAGGGCTTCTGGTACGGCCGCCGGCTGGTCGCCCGGCTGCGGGCCGCGCACACCACCGCGGGGGTGCTCACCATCGCGGCGGTGCTGCTCGCCGCCGGGGCGAAGGCGGACGGGGCCGGAGGTCACTATTCCGTTCTCGCGGTCACCGGGCGGGTGCTGATCGCCCTGGTCGTGCTGCTCGCCGCGGCCACCCTGGTGGTGGTCTGGCGCACCGCGCGCAGCGAGGCCGCGCCGGACGAGGAGTCCGACCGGCTCGTCGTCCGCGCGCTGCCCTACGCCGCCCTCGTGGTGCTCGGGCTGATCGCCGTGCACTCCGCCTGGGCACGGCCCGGATCGCACAGTTACGGTCCGCTGCCGGGCGCCGCGGCCTTCGGCGGTATCGCCGTCTTCCAGGGCGTGCTGGTCCTCGCCCTCGCGCTGACCGCCTGGGTGCTGCAGCGCGCCGCCCGGGACGACGCGCGCACCGCCCTGCGCGGCATGGGCGGCCCGGCCGTCGCCCTGCTGGCCTGCGCGGTCGGCGGGGTGCTCTCCGGGGGAGTGGCCCAGCGCTTCGCCGACTGGATGGACGGCGGGGCGACGCCGGGTCAGGCGCACGCGCCCATCCCCGGCCCGCCGGTGCTGCTGTCCTGGCAGGCCTCGGTCATCCCGGCGCTGCTGGTCGTGTGCGCCGTCGTCGCGGTGCTCGCCGCCGTCCGCGTGCTGATCGTCCGCCGCCGGGTCGCCGAGGACGTGCCCGGCCTCTACGACCCGCGCGAACACCCCGACCACCGCCGTACCCGGGCGATCGCCGGCACCATCGCCCGGGCCGGGCTGACCGACGCGGCGCCCGTCCTGGTCGCCGCCACCTCCGCGGTCACCCTCGTCCTCGGCGCGGGCGCGGTGGCCGGTGCCTGGCTGACCGACCGCGCGCCCGGCCGCGCCACCGAGGGCGCACCGCCCGTCGTGCACGCCGCCGCCGAGACCGCCGAGTCCCTCGGCTCCTGGCTGATGAGCGCCGGCGTCATACTGCTGCTCGCCATGGGGCGGCGCGCCTACCGCGACCACTCCGCCCGCCGCACCATCGGCATCCTCTGGGACGTCGGCACGTTCTGGCCGCGCGCCGCCCACCCCTTCGCGCCGCCCTGTTACGCCGAGCGCGCCGTACCGGACCTCACCTGGCGGATGGCCACCTGGACCGAGCGGTTCGACGGCCGGCTGGTGATCTCCGGGCACTCCCAGGGCAGCGTGCTCGCGGCCGCCGCCGTCTGGCAGCTGGACCTGGTCACCCGCAGCCGGGTCGCCCTGCTGACGTACGGCAGCCCGCTGGAGCGGCTCTACGGACGCTGGTTCCCGGCGTTCTTCGGGCCGCCCGCGCTCACCGGACTCCACCGTGAGATGGACGACTGGCGCAATCTGTGGCGGTTCACCGACCCGATCGGCGGGCCGATCCGGCTCACCTGTGAGGACGGTCGCCGGGTCGACGAGGGGCCGCTGCGCGACCCGCTCGCCTTCGGCCGAACGCTGCAGAACCCGCTGCCCGCCCAGATACTGGGCCACGGCGACTACCAGGCCGACCCGGTCTTCGAGACCGTCCGGGCCGAGCTGATCGCCCGGCTCGGACCGGGGCTGCCGGGGATGCCGGAGCAGCGGCCGGCCGGCGGCCACCCGGACGGCCGCCCCGCTCAGGGCAGTTCGGGCAGGTCCTCGGCGTAGAGCAGGGTGAGGTCGTCGGTGCTCGGGTCGGTCAGCTGCGCCACCCGGCCCGCGTGCCGCTCGACCATCGCCTCGAACGTCTGCCGCGCGGTGCGGCCGTTGCCGAACGACGGGCCCTTCGGCAGCACGGTGAAGTACTTCAGCAGCGCCTCGCCGGCCCCCTCGGCGAGGTGGTACTCGTGCTCCTCGCCCTGCTGCTCGACGATCCGCAGCAGTTCCTCCGGGGCGTAGTCGCCGAACCTGATGGTGCGTGAGAAACGTGATGCCACACCGGGGTTGACCGCCAGGAAGCGCTCCATCTCGGCGGTGTAGCCGGCCACGATCACCACCACGGCGTCCCGGTGGTCCTCCATCAGCTTCACCAGGGTGTCGATGGCCTCCTTGCCGAAGTCCCGCCCGGAGTCCTCGGGGGAGAGGGCGTACGCCTCGTCGATGAACAGCACCCCGCCGCGCGCCCGGTCGAACGCCTCCTGGGTCCGGATCGCCGTCGACCCGATGTGCTCGCCGACCAGGTCCACCCGGGACACCTCGACCAGATGGCCGCGCTCCAGCACCCCGAGGGAGGCCAGGATCTCGCCGTAGAGCCGGGCCACCGTGGTCTTGCCGGTGCCGGGGGAGCCGGTGAAGACGAGGTGGCGGCGCACCGACGCGGCCTTCAGACCGGCCTCCTGGCGGCGGCGGCCCACCTCGATCATGTTGATCAGGCTGCGCACCTCCCGCTTGACGCTGTCCAGCCCCACGAGGGTGTCCAGTTCGCCCAGCACCTCGTCGGACGGCCGGCTCTGCACGGCCGGCTCCGGGGCCGGGGTGGTGGCCGGCGGGGGGCTCTGCGCGGGGACGTTGCCCAGCAGTCCGGCGGTCTGCGTCGCGTGCTGCACGGTGGGCGGGGTGCCGGTCCCGGGCGCGGGGACGGCCCGGCTCTCGTCGCTGGTGCAGTCCTGGACCGTCGGCCCGTCGCCCTGCCCGGCGCCGCCCTCGGCGAACTCGTAGCCGCCGCGCGCGCACCGCTCCGTACGGCACCGGGTCAGCGTCGTACGGCAGCCGTCGATCACGTGGAAGCCGAAGCCGGAGCTGCCGGTGACCCGGCAGCCGTGGAACGTGCCGCGCCCCTCGGCGGAGACGTAGAACCCGGCTTCGGCCGGCGAACTGACCGTGCAGCCCTCGATGGTGGGGTCCGCGCCCTTGGTGACGATCACGCCGGTCTGGGCGCCGTCGATGGTGCAGTTGGCGAGCGTGCCGCCACTGCCGTGGTCGCGGAACCAGGCGCCGGTGGCGGCCTCCCGGATCCGGCAGTCGTCCAGCTGGACGGTGGCCCCGTCGCTCACCGACACCGCGGTGTTCCGCACCTGGGCGAGGTCGCAGTCCACCACGTCGGCCCGGGAGCCGCGGTCCAGGACGAACAGCGCGTCCGGTACGTCGTGGACCCGGGTCGCGTCCAGTACGGCGGTGGCGCCGTCGCTGACCCACACCGCCGGGTAGTCGCCCGTACTGTCGTGGATCTCGCACTGGTTGGCGTCCACCCGCGTGCCCGGGTCCCATACGGACAGGCCGTTCCGCCCGAAGTGGCGCACCGTGCTGCGGGTCAGCGTCAGCACCGAACGGGACCGCAGATCGACCGCGTTCTCCGGGATGTCGTGGATGTCGCAGTCGGCGAGGGTGAGCACCGCGTCGGTGTCCAGGGTGACGCCGTCGGCGGAGGTGCGGTGGACCGTGCAGTCGGTGAGGTGGCCGGTGGCCCGCGCCGCCACCTGGATCCCGGTGCCCTTGATCTCGTACAGCTCGCAGCCCACCGCCTCGACCGCGCTGCCCTCGCCGTTCACCGCCAGGCCCGCGCCCGAGGCGTGGTGGACCTTGCAGTTCTCCAGGCGGGGGTGGGCCCCGTCGCGGACCGTGACGCCCGCCTGGCCGGCGGCCATCACCTCGCAGTCCTCGAAGAGCCCGCCGGCGCCGTCCAGGACGCTGATGCCCACGCCGCCCGCGTTGTCGACGGTGCAGCGGCGCACCGTCGGGCGGGCGCCGCCGCGCACCTCGATACCGGACGCGGACCGGGTCACCACCCGCAGCCCGGACAGCTCGGGGGCGCCGTCCTCCACCAGCAGCGCGGGCGCGGCCGAATCGGTGGCCTCCAGATGGAGGTCGTGCACGCTCGCCGACGCCCGTATGGTCAGCGCCACCCCGTCGGGCGGCGCGATCCGCACCGAGCCGCGCGACCCGTCCGCGCCGCGCAGCGTCACCGCGCGCGCCAGGACCAGGTTCTCGCGGTACGTACCGGCCGGGACGGTGAGCACATCACCGTCCCCGGCGGCCTCCAGGGCTGCGGCGAGCGAGCTGTACTCCCCTGTACGGCGCCGCCACCGCGACGTGCCGGAGTGCGTCACCTGGACCGAGCCCTGTGCCATGGCGCTGTCGTGTCCCCACTTCGTGCGGCTGATGTCGGCCCGGCACCCTCCGTCCGCGGATGTCCGCATTCGGGTCCGCCGGGCCCCAGCCGGGAGGCTGGCGCCACCACCGTAGCGCGCCCGGAGGGCGGCAGTTGACACGGTCAGATGCTGGTCAGCCGCCGCGGCCGGGAGCCTCAACTCCCGGCGTCCGCCCGGCCCCAGGTCTGGCCCGCGCGCTCCCACTCCTCGTCCCACCGGCGGAAGCGACGCGCCATCAGCTGCCCGACGACCAGTCGCCGGGCGGCCTCGATCAGTCCGCCGGCCGCGGCGGCGGTGCCCAGACCGGCCAGCACCGCATGCGTACCGGCCGTGCTGACGTCCATCGGGCGCGGCATCACCCGGCCCCGGCCGTCCGTCCAGATCCGGAACCCTTCGCCGGGCTCCACCGGATGCGGCGCCGCGATCTGCCCGATGTGTGGACTGCCGTCGACGGCGGTCCAGCGGGCGATGACCCGGAGGTGCGCATCGCGCTGCGACGACGTCTCGGGATCGGGGTCGAGCGGGGCGCCGGAGACCAGCCGGTCGACCGTGACCCGGACCAGATGCCGCTGCTGGTGCTGCAGCCGTACGGTCTCCAGCAGCGCGCCGTGCGCGGCCCGACCGGTGAACCAGCCCGCCAGGGGCGCCGCGAGGACGATCAGGAGCGCGGCCGTCAGGGCCGCCCAGGCCTCGATCCGGTCCGTGCGGCGCCGCAGCGGATTCCGCCGCCAGCGCCAGACTCCTGTCGTCGCGCGCATCGTCGCCCCCTCTCGTGTCCGTTGAATACCGCATCCGGGGCGGTCCACGCGAGGGTTGTGCGAAGAGAGAGCAACATCACGCCCAACGGAAAGCAACGTCCGGCCGCGGACGGAAGGGTGGGTGCGGCCCTGCGGCACGGGCCCGCCGTACGGCGCCGGCGGGGTCAGCGCAGCCGGACGGCCAGGGTCACCTCGGCCCCCGGCATGCCCGTCCCGGCCGGCCCCGAGGCGACCGAGAAGCGGTCCGCCACCAGGCGCGCCAGCCACAGCCCGCGCCCCTTCGGTGCGCCGTCCAGACCGGGCAGCAGCTCGGGGATCACCGCCTCGCTGAACCCGGGGCCGGTATCGCTGATCCGGCACTCCAGTTCGTCGCCGATCCGGCGCAGGACCAGCCGTCCCGAGCCGCCCGCGTGCTCCACGGCATTGCCCGCGATCTCGTCGACGGCGAGCACGAATTCGCCCCGCCGGGGCTCGCCCAGGCCCTCCCGGGCGGCGCACTCCTCGACCAGCAGCCGCAACTGCGGCAGCAGCCGGGCGGTGAACCGCCGCTGGAGCAGCCGGCGCCCGGACCCCTCGGCCGGGTCCGCCGGATCCGTGTTCACCACGGCCGTACCACCTCCTCCCAGGCCAGCCGCGGCAGTTCGTCGCCGCCCAGCCGGCGCAGCATCCGGCGCTGCCCGCCGTCGCAGCGCACCTCGACCACATCGTGGCCCACGGCGCCGCGGGCCAGCACGAGCAGGCCGACGGCGCAGCCCACCGACAGGAAGTGCAGCCCGGTCAGATCCACCGTCAGCCGCCGGGCCGGTGCGGTGTGCGCCAGCGCGAGCTGCAGCGCCCGGGTGAAGGCGTCCTGCTGGGCGCCGTCCGCCTCGCCGATGAAGCGCAGCGCGCCGTCCGGCTCACGCTCCCAGCGCAGGCTGCCCAGCCGCTCCAGCAGCGCGCGCGGATGCGCCCGTTCCATGGCGGTGAGCACCGCGGGGTCGAACCGGCGGCGGTCGTAGGCGCAGATCTCGGTGTACGGGCGGCCGGCGAAGAGCGCCTCGGCGCCGGTTTCGCGGTGCATCATCGCCTCGACGCCGGCGCCGAGCGCGCGTACCCAGCCCATGTCGATGAACGCCCGCAGTCCGGCGTACCCCTCGGCCGTCGCGCGGTCCGTCTCGGCGTGCAGCCGGCCCATCTGGCGGGCGGCGGTGAACTCCGCGTCGGGGTGGATCACCTCGCGCATACAGCTCACCACCAACTGCCCGCGCCGGCGGGCGCGTAACGTGCTGCGGCTGGGGAAGTCGATGCGGGCCAGCACCTCTTCCTCGGGCACCTCGGGGCAGGGCAGCACCAGGACCTTCTCGCCGCGGGCCAGCCCGAGCCGTACGAACGCCGTGACCACGTCCCAGCGCACCTCGTCATTGCCGTAACTCACAAAGGCGTGGTCCCCGGGGCGCAGCTGCTGGACGGGAAGGAGATGGTCGCTCCAAGGGTCGTTCGCAGGCGTCGACACGCAGTTCTTCGTCTCCCGTCGCCCTCCGCCGGCGGCGGGCGCGACCGGGTGAGGGCCGCGCCGGCCCGTCAGTCGAGTATCTCGAACGGGTCGCCGATCCGGATCGTGCCGACGCCGCGGGGTATCAGGTTCTGGCCGAAGACCAGGCGGTCACCGAAGCGGCGGTGCCGGGCGAGGGTGCGCAGCGGTTCCTTGCCGCGCTCCGCGGTGAGCTGGTCGGTGGTGGTGACGACACAGCGGGAGCAGGGCTTGACGACCTGGAACTCCACCTCGCCGATCCGGACCCGGCGCCAGTCGTCCTCCGCCCAGGGAGCCGTGCCGTCCACCACCACATTGGGCCGGAAACGGTTCATGGGCAGGGGGCCCTCGTCGGCGTGGTCGCCCTGCGCGATGAGGGAGTTGAGGGCGTCGAGCGAGGACGTCGTGGTCAGCAGCAGCGGGAAGCCGTCCGCGAAGCTGACCGTGTCACCGGGCGCGGAGTACTTCGGATCGACCGGCCGGCGCTTCTCGGGCAGGTCGAGGTACATCAGCCGGCACTCGACGCCCAGATACGCGCTGAACCACTCCGCGGCGGCGGCACCCGCGGGCACCGCCTCGACCACGTCCCGCCAGACCTCCACCGGGAGGGTCCCGGTGTACTCGGGCACCTCGACCGTCAGCGGCTCCCTGCCGGGCGCGGTGAGGCGGAGGCCGCCGCCCGGCAGCCCCTCGGCATGCGCCAACGCCAGCGTCGGCTGCTGCCGCTGGGTGATCTGCCGGCGCTCGGCGTCCACCAGCAGCCACCGTCGGTCCCCGGCGAGCCCCCACGGCTCCACGACCGCCTCGCCGGGACCGGACCCCGCAATGGATTTGACCGGATAGAGATGGATCGACTGGAGCGCAGGCTTGAGCATGCGTTCCATCCTGCCAGGCACCTCTGACAGCGGATCCGGTGACCGGGTCAGTACCCGCGCGGGTACTGCCGGCCGTACGGATCGTCGTACGCCGGGGCCGGCCGGGGCGCGACCGGGGCGGCCGGCCGCATGGCCTCGTAGCCCGTGCCCATGCCCGGGGCCGGGCGCTGGGGTTGCGGCGCCTGCTGCGGCTGGTAGCCGCCGCGGGCACCCGCCTGCTGGGGGATGTAGGGCGCCGGCGCCTGCTGCAGCGGGGCGACCGGATGCGAGGCGGCAGCCGGGTAGCCCTGCGCGGGCGAGGAGTGGGACGGAGCGGCCGGGAGCGCCGGCAGCGCCGAGGGCAGCGCCGGCAGATACGACGAGCCCGTGTCGTAGGGCGAGGGGTTCACCCTGATCGGCGCGATCTGCGGCGTGCCGCGCTCGGCCACGAGGCTGTCGTAGATCGGGGTGTCGGGGAAGGAGGGCGAAGCGTAGTAGCCGCCGCCGTAGGTAGAGCGGGGGGAGGTCATGCGTCATAAGTTAAGCCCACGATGTGTCGATTGGGGAGCCTGAAAAGAAGGTTGTTTTACGTGTGCGGAGTGGCCATGGATCCCCAATGCGAGCGAACTCGGGAAAATCGGTCGCGATCGCCCGTTGGAATCGTGTAAAGACCTCGCTTCTCGCGGGTGAACAACGGACGTTCGGCGCGGTTCGGGGCACGTTAGGTTGAGGGACGCCACCGGGTGCCCCCACGCACGCGGCACGGCGGACGAGAGGAAGGCGCAGCATGTCGATGCCCAAAGGCGGCAACGTTCCGGTCCCGGCCCCGGCGGTCCGGGTGGAACTGGGCTGGCGGGCCGGCCCCGGCACACCGGACGTCGATGCCTCCGCGCTCCTCCTTTCGTCCGGAAAGGTCCGTGACGATGGCGACTTCGTGTTCTACAACCAGCCCGTGCACGCCTCCGGCGCGGTGCGCCACGAGGGCAAGCGCGGCGCGGACGGCGCTCTGACGGACGGCCTGACCGTGACCCTCGGCGCCGTGGAGCCGGCCGTCGACAGGGTGGTGCTGGCCGCCTCCGCCGACGGCGGCACCTTCGGGAACGTCCCCGGATTGCACATCCGCGTACGGGACGCGGCCGACGGCACCGAGCTCGCGCGGTTCGACAGCCAGGACGCCACCACGGAGACCGCCTTCGTGCTCGGGGAGCTCTACCGGCGCCAAGGGGCGTGGAAGTTCCGCGCGGTCGGGCAGGGTTACGACAGCGGACTCGCCGGTCTGGCCACCGACTTCGGCATCAGCGTCGAGGAGCCGCCTGGGGCTCCGGCCGCTGCCCCGGCCGCCCCCGCGGCGCCCGTCCCGCCGCCCGCCGCGCCCCCGGCCGCGGCGCCCGCGCCCCCGGTCGCGCCGCCTCCGGCGGCCTTCGCGCCCCCGTTGCCGGCCGGTCAACCGGCGGTGTCAAGGGCGCACCCGCCGGGGCAGCCCGCGCCGGTCCCCACGCCCCCTGCCGTTCGTCTGACAAAAGTCACCCTCACGAAGGAGGCCCCCGCCGTCTCGTTGACGAAACAGGGCGGCACCTCCGGGGTGATGCGGGTGAACCTCAACTGGAGCGGCGGCAGCGCCGGCAAGCGGCTGACCCAGAAGCTCGGCCGCAAGGCGATGCAGGCCATGGGGGCGCGCGGGGCCCTGCTGCCCCCGTCCGGCGAGCTGGACCTCGACCTGTGCGCGCTGTACGAACTCACCGACGGCGCGGCCGGGGTGATCCACCCGCTGGGCAACAACTTCGGCGCCCTGCACGCCCCGCCGTACATCCAGCTCGACGGCGACGATCGCACCGGCGCGGTCGCGGCCGGCGAGAACATGACCATCAACCTCGACCACCAGGCGCGCATCAAGCGCATCCTGATCTTCGTCACCGTCTATGCCGGCGCCCGCACCTTCGAGGGCCTCGACGCGACGGTCACCCTCCAGCCCCAGCACGGCGCCCCCGTCGACTTCACGCTCGACGCCTGCACGGTCCCGTCCAACGTCTGCGCACTGGCCCTGATCACCCACACCGGCGGCGAACTCGTCGTCCAGCGCGAGGCCCGCTACCTCGTCCCCCAGCCCGGCGTCAGCCCGCAGCGCACCGTCGACCACGCCTACGGCTGGGGGCTCAACTGGTCGCCGGCCAGCAAGTGACCGCACACCGGCGGGCGCGGCTCACGGCGCCCCGTACGTCCGGCCCTTCCAGGCCGCTCCGCGCCCCCGGTAGTGCTGTACCGCCGAGTCCACGGTCATCAGGAGGTAGAGCAGCGCGGTGAACGGCAGCAGGGGCGCGGTCCACGGCGGCTGACCGTAGTAGCGCAGCATCGGCAGGTAGGTCCCGCACATCACCGCCCAGGCCGCCCCGCCCAGTACCGCGAGCACCGTCCCACCGCCGGCCAGCCCGGCCACCAGCGCGACCGGCGGCGCGAGATAGACCAGGGCCAGCCCCAGGACCGTGCCGAGCAGCAGCAGCGGCTGGTGCAGCAGCTGGGCGTACGCGCTGCGCGAGACCATCCGCCACAGCTCGGCCAGCCGCGGATACGGCCGCACGCTGTCCACCCGGTCCGCCAGCCCCAGCCAGATGGCGCCGCCCGACCGCTGCACCGCCCGCGCCAGCGTCACGTCGTCGATCACCGCGTGCCGGATCGCCTCCGGCACGCCCGCCCGCTCCGCCGCCTCCCGCCGCAGCAGCACACAGCCGCCGGCCGCCGCCGCGGTCCGCGCCCCCGGCCGGTTGACCCGGCGGAACGGGTACAGCTGCCCGAAGAAGTACACGAACGCCGGCACGATCAGCCGCTCCCAGCACGTCACCACCCGCAGCCGCGCCATCTGGGACACCAGGTCCAGGTCCGCCGACCGGGCCGCCGCCACCAACTCCCGCAGGCTGTCCGGGGCGTGGGCGATGTCCGCGTCGGTCAGCAGGAGGTAGTCCGGCCCGATCCGCTCCCGCGCGAGCGCGATCCCGTGCCGCAGGGCCCACAGCTTCCCCGTCCACCCCGGCCCGGGCTCCCCGGGCGAGGTGACCGTCAGCGGCAGCCCGCCGCGCGCGGCCGCCAGCTCCCGCGCCAGCGCACCGGTCCCGTCGCTGCTGCCGTCGTCGACCAGGAACACCTCCGCCCGGCCCGGGTACTTCTGGCCGAGCAGTGAGGGCAGGCTCTCCGGCAGCACCGCGGCCTCGTCCCGCGCCGGCACCACCACGGCGACCGACGGCCAGCGGTCCGGGTCCCGGCGCTCCGGCAGCCGGACGTCGGTCCGCCAGAAGAAGCCCTGGCACAGCAGCAGCCACACCCAGGCCAGCAGCGACCCGGCACCGATCCACTCCATCGCTCCCACGGCCGCAGTCTGCCCCACCGGCCCCCGCGCCGGACGTCCCCGGCGCCGCCCCGCCCGGACGTGTCCCGCCCCGGACGGGCCCGCCCCGGCGGGCCACCCGCTCGCCGGGCCGGTATGACAAGTCGGACCCGCCGCCCGCTAAAGTGTCCGGGTGAAGATCGCGCTGATGGACTCCGGAACCGGCCTGCTCGCGGCGGCCGCGGCCGTACGGCGACTGCGGCCGGACGCCGATCTGGTCCTCTCCTCCGATCCCGACGGCATGCCCTGGGGCCCGCGCACGCCCGAGGACGTCACGGCACACGCCCTCGCGGTGGCCCGGGCGGCCGCCGCGCACCGCCCCGACGCGCTGATCGTCGCCTGCAACACCGCGTCCGTCCACGCCCTGCCCGCGCTGCGCGCCGAACTGGAACCGGCCGTCCCGGTCATCGGCACGGTCCCGGCCATCAAGCCCGCCGCGACCGGCGGCGGCCCGGTCGCCATCTGGGCGACCCCCGCCACCACGGGCAGCCCCTACCAGCGGGACCTGATCGAACGCTTCGCGCGCGGCGTGGACGTCACCGGCGTCGCCTGCCCGGGGCTCGCCGACGCGGTCGAGCAGGCCGACGAGGCCGCCATCGACGCGGCCATCGCCGTCGCCGCCGGCCGCACCCCGCGCGACGTACGGGCCGTCGTCCTGGGCTGCACCCACTACGAGCTGGTCGCCGAACGCATCCGCGCCGCCCTCCAGCAGCCCGGCGCCCCGGCCCTCGTCCTGCACGGCTCGGCCGAGGCGGTCGCCGCCCAGGCGCTGCGCCGTATCGGTGCCGAGCCGGCGCCCGCGGCCACCCCGGTCGGCGGACTCACCGTGCTCCTCAGCGGCCGTACGGAGGACCTCCCCGCCGCCACGCTCGCCTACGCCGAGGGCCGGCTGCTGGCGCGGTCCCGTACGGACACCGCCGGGGCGCTGAGCGGCTGAACGGGGCGTTCGACACCCTGCCGCAGCGTGTGAAGACGCGTACGCTGCGTCTCATGAGGGACCACCCCCACGAGGGGGCAGCAGCCCCCGGCGCAGACGGCAGCACCGACGGCGGTACCGAGGACACCGGCCGGCCGGCGGGGCCGGGACGCGTGCCCGGTGGCGCGCACGCGGAGATCCCCGAGGTCTGGCACGGCAGCGCCAGCAACCGCATCCAGTGGCTGCTGGCCGCGATCGGGGCGGCCTGTCTGGCGCTCGGCATCGAGCTGGCCGTCGAGAGCAGCTGGACCTCCGGTCTGGCGCCGCTGGTGATGGCGGTGGTCGGCTGTGTCGCGGCCGGCCTCCTGGTGCTGTTCGGCACGCTCGCCTTCGTCCACGTCGGGGTGCGGGTCGACAAGGAATGCCTGGAAGTGCGCTGCGGCTACATCGGTGTGCCGCGCCGCCGGATCCCCCTCGACACCGTCGTGGGGGCCGAGTTCGCGCCCCAGGTCACGCCTCGCCACTGGGGCGGCTGGGGCTATCGCTGGCGCCCGGAGCAGGGCACGGCGGTGGTCGTCCGCCGCGGGGAGGCCGTGGTCCTCCGGCTCGGCGACGGGTGCACCTTCACCATCACCGTCGACGACGCCGAGGGCGCGGTCCGGGCCGTCCGCGGCCGGCTGCGGCCGCGGAAGGGGAGCCCGGCGGGCGCCTGAGCGCGCGGTGGGGCGTGCGGAGCGGACCGTGCCGCGGGACCGGGGAGCTCTCCGGGACGTCCCGTAGGGTCGGAGCATGGCAACCCCCGAATTCATCCGTGACCTCCGGAACTCCATCGGCCGGCAGCTGCTGTGGCTGCCCGGGGTGACCGCGGTCGTCTTCGACGACGAGGGACGGGTCCTGCTGGGCAAGCGGGCCGACACCGGTGGCTGGTCGGTGATCGGAGGCATCCCCGAGCCCGGTGAGCAGCCCGCCGAGACCGCGGTGCGCGAGGTCTACGAGGAGACCGCGGTACGGGTCGTCCCCGAGGGGGTGGTGCTCGTCGAGGCCATGCCGCCCACGCGGTACCCCAACGGCGACATCTGCCAGTTCATGGACGTGACGCTGCGCTGCCGCGCGATCGGCGGCCGGGCCCGGGTCAACGACGACGAGTCGCTGGAGGTCGGCTGGTTCGCCATGGACGCCCTGCCGGAGCTGGACACGTACGCGCTGACCCGCATCCGCCGGGCCGTCGCGGCCGGCCCGACGTGGTTCCACGGCATGGAAGACGAGGACTAGCAGAGGACTGGAAGGGCCCGCCCGGGAGACCGGCCCCCTACAGCTCCTCCGTCGAGGGGTCGTCCATCGGGGCGGAGGGATCACCGGGCAGCGGGGGCAGCTGCGAGCCGTCCGGGGCGTCGGGCTCGTCCGGCCCGCCGGGGGCGTCCGGTCCGGTGCCCTGGTCGTCCGCCTCCTCCGTGTGCATCTCCCGTTTGTTCTTGCTGCAGGCCGAGATCCAGGTGCCGGTCGGCCCGCTCTCGTAGTGGCAGAACCAGCCCCGTACGGACAGCGTGCCGCGGTCGTCGCCGGCCTCCCGCGGCGCCCGCAGGAAGAACTCGGTCATCACGTCCCGGGCCTCCGTGCAGGGCACCGTGCCCGCGGCCGTCGGATCCGCGTACAGCGCCACGTCCCCCTCCTGGCCCAGCGCGTCCTGGAGCCGCCCGCAGCTCACCGGCTGACCGGGCACGGCCGGGGAGCCCTCCCCGGTGCGCCGCGGCCCGGGCCCGGTGGACGACGAGCGGGTCCCGCCGTCGTCCCCGTCCGCGCAGCCCGCCGCGGTCAGCGCGAGCAGCACGGTCGGCACGGCGATCAGCCTCCGCATGTGGGACTCCCTCGTGGCGGCGGTGCAGGCGGCGCGCTGCGTCGTACGACGCTAGGAGCCCGGCGGGGGCGCGGCGAACCGGGGCGGCCGATCAGGTGACCCGGCGCGTCGCGCCCATCGCCCGCTTCCCGGCTCGCCGTCCCGCGCCGCGCCACCCGGGTGGCCGGCCCATATCCCGCCCGCGAACTGTGGTGCCGCGGCACATCGGTGCCCCGCCGGCCCGTGCCTAAGGTGCGGGCATGACCACGATCGGCACCCCGGGCCCGGTATCCCTCGACCTCGCCGGCCGCACCGCCCTCGTCACCGGCGCGGCCGGCGGCATCGGACGCGCCTGCGCCCTACGGCTGGCGGCGGCCGGCGCCACGGTGCGGGCGGTCGACCGGGACGCCGCCGGCCTGGCCGCGCTGGCCGCGGACCTCCCGGACGGCACCGGCGGCACCATCGAGCCGCGGGTCCTCGACCTGACCGACCTCGACGCCGCCGAGCGGGCCGCGGCCGGCACCGACCTGCTGGTCAACAACGCCGGCCTGCAACTCGTCCGCCCCATCGAGGAGTTCCCGCCCGAGGTCTTCCACCAGGTGCTGACCGTGATGCTGGAGGCACCCTTCCGGCTGCTGCGCGGCGCCCTGCCGCACATGTACGAGCGGGGGTGGGGCCGGATCGTCAACATCTCGTCCGTGCACGGGCTGCGGGCCTCACCGTTCAAGTCCGCCTATGTGGCGGCCAAACACGGTCTGGAGGGCCTGTCGAAGACCGCCGCCCTGGAGGGCGCCCCGCACGGTGTCACCAGCAACTGCGTCAACCCCGGCTACGTCCGCACCCCGCTCGTCGAACGGCAGATCGCCGACCAGGCCGCCGCGCACGGCATCCCCGAGGAGCGGGTGCTGGCCGACGTCCTGCTCGCCGACGCGGCCGTCAAGCGGCTGCTCGAACCGGAGGAGGTCGCCGAGGCCGTCGCCTACCTCTGTACCCCGCAGGCGTCCTTCGTGACGGGGGCCTCGCTCACCCTGGACGGCGGCTGGACCGCGCACTGACGATCCAGGGGCGCCGAGCGGCACCAGGGGAGACACTCCGCGCCCCTGGCGCACGGCGACGACCCGAAGGTATCCCTGTGACCATGCCCACCGATCCGTCCCCGTCCGCGCCCGCCACCGATCCGTCCCCCTCCGTGCCCGCCACCGAACCGGCCGAGGCCCCCTTCCTCGCCCTGCTCGCCGCCGACGCCCCCGCCGAGGACTACGAGCGGCCGGTGCTGCGCGCCCGTGCCGAGGGTGCCGCGCCCGGCCGGCTCGCCGCCCTGGAGCGGGCCAAGCGCCAGGCGCTGCGGATACGCACCGAACTGGAGGGCCGCCGGCGGCGCGAGGCCGAACTGTCCGCGCTCTACGCCACCGCGCACGACCTGGCCGGGCTGCGCGACCTGGACGCCGTCCTGCGGGCCATCGTGCGCCGGGCCCGCTCCCTGCTGGGCACCGAGGTCGCCTACCTCACCCTCAACGACCCGGCCGCCGGCGACACCTACATGCGGGTCACCGACGGTTCGGTCTCCGCGCGGTTCCAGCAACTGCGGCTCGGCATGGGCGAGGGACTGGGCGGCCTGGTCGCGCAGACCGCCCGCCCGTACGTGACCGACAGCTACTTCCACGACGAGCGGTTCCGGCACACCGGCACCATCGACGCCGGCGTCCGCGACGAGGGCCTGGTGGCGATCCTGGGCGTACCGCTGATGCTGGGCAGCGGGGTCATCGGGGTGCTCTTCGCCGCCGACCGCCGCGAGCGGGTCTTCGAACCCGGTCAGATCGCCCTGCTCGCCGCCCACGCGGCGCACGCCGCGGTCGCCCTGGACACCGCCCGCCTGCTCGCCGAGACCCGTAAGGCGCTCACCGAACTGGAGGCGGCCAACGAGATCATCCGCGACCGCAGCGCGGTCATCGAGCGCGCCTCGGACATCCACGACCGGCTGACGGAACTGGTGCTGCGCGGCGGCGGGGTGCAGGACGTCGCGGCCGCGGTGGCCGAAGTGCTGCACGGCGAGGTGGAGTTCACCGAACCCGCCGACACCCCGGCCGCCGCCCTGGACCGCTCCCGCGCCGACGGGCACGCCGTACGGGACGGTGCCGACTGGGTCGCGGCCGTAGCGGCGGGCGGGGAGGTCCTCGGCGCGCTGGTGCTGCGCGGCCACCCGGCCCTGGACCCGGTCGACCAGCGGACCCTGGAGCGGGCCGCCGTGGTCACCTCGCTGCTGCTGCTCGCCCGCCGGACCGCGGGCGAGGCCGAACAGCGGGTCCGCGGCGAGCTGTTGGACGACCTCCTGGACGCCTCCGGGCGCGACCCCCGGCTGCTGCGGGAACGCGCCGCCCGGGTCGGCGCCGACCTCGACGCACCGCAGGTCGTCCTGGCCGCCCGGGTCGACGCGCCCGCCGCCCAGGACGCCGCCGGCGACCGGCGGCGCCTGTGGTCGGCGGCCTCCCACCTCGCCGCCACCCGGCACGGCCTGGCCGCGGTCCGCGACGGCGGGGCCGTCCTGCTGCTGCCGCTCGGGCCCGACGGCGATCCGGCGCGGCAGGCCCGGGAGATCGCCGCCCGGCTGGGCGCCGCGCTCCACGTACCGGTCACGGTCGGCGCCTCGGCCCCGGTCCCGGCTCCCGCCGGACGGCCCGCGGCGGTCGCCGACGCGTACGCGGAGGCCCGGCGCTGCCGGGAGGCGCTGCGGGTGCTGGGCCGGGCCGGTCAGGGCGCGGCCGCCGCAGACTTCGGTTTCCTGGGACTGCTGCTCGCCGACACCCGCGACGTCGACGGCTTCGTGCGCCGTACGCTCGGCGTGGTCGCCGACTACGACGCCCGGCGCGGGACGGAGCTGCTGCGCACCCTCCAGGCGTACTTCGCCTGCGGGATGAGCCCGGGCCGCACCAAGGACGAGCTGCACGTCCACGTGAACACCGTCGCGCAGCGCCTGGAACGGGTGGGCCGGCTGCTGGGACCCGACTGGCAGAGCCCGGCGCGCGCCCTGGAGCTCCAACTGGCGCTGCGACTGCATCAGCTCTCGTCCGCGGTGGAGCACGGCAGCGAGCGGTAGCGGCCCGGCGAAACGGTGGCGGCACGGCGAACGGGCCGGTGGCGCGGGCGAAACGGAGGAGTAACGGGCCCGTCGCTCCGGGTGCGCGCCGGTGGGGCGTGCGGCAGCCTGGATGCGGAGCCCTCCATTCCGCGAGTGCTCCGTACGTCCCGTGGCTCTCCGCCCCTACGTGGACCACGGGCCACAGATCACGCACGAAGGAGTTGGACATGGCCGGCAAGGGCGCCAAGGACAAGATGAAGGGCAAGGCCAAGCAGGCCACCGGCAAGATCACCGGTGACGACCGCCTGAAGGCCGAAGGCCGGATGGAAGAGGCCAAGGGCAAGGCCAAGGACACCATGGGCGAAGCCGGGGAGAACATCCGCGGCACCAAGGAGTCCCTGAAGCGCAGGACCGAGCGGTCCTGACGTCCGGCGGGGGCGCGGCGGGCGAGCTTGCCCCGTCTCCCGGGAGCGTCCTACGGCCCGCCGCGCCCCCGCCGCACATCAGACACCCACCTGCTGCCCGTCCCCGGCCCTGCCGGAGGCGGGCCGCGGCCCGTCCTCCGCCACCGCCGCCAGGTCCCGGCTGCGGGTCTCCCGGGCCGCGCCCACCGCGACCAGGGTCAGCAGCGCGGCCGCGATGACGTACAGCGCGATCGGCGCCGGGCCGCCGAAGTCGGCGAGCAGCGCGGTCGCGATCAGCGGGGCCGGCGCACCGGCGGCGACCGACGCGAACTGGGCCCCGATCGAGGCGCCCGAATACCGCATCCGGGTCGCGAACATCTCCGCGAAGAAGGCCGCCTGGGGTGCGTACATCGCGCCGTGGAAGAACAGCCCGACGCCCACCGCGAGCAGCAGCGGACCGAACCGGCCGGAGTCCACCAGCGCGAAGAACGGGAACGCCCAGGCGCCGACGCCGGCCGCGCCCAGCAGATAGACCGGCCGGCGTCCGATCCGGTCCGACAGCGCGCCCCAGGCGGGGATCACCGCGAAGTGCAGGGCCGAGGCGATCAGCACCGCGTTCAGCGCGGTCTGCTGCGCCACCCCGGCGTGCGAGGTCGCGTAGACCAGCACGAACGCCGTGAGGACGTAGTACGAGATGTTCTCGGCCATCCGCGCGCCCATCGCGATCAGCACCTCGCGCCAGTGGTGCCGGAGCACCGCGAGCAGCGGCAGCTTCTCCGCGCGGGTGGCCGCTCCCTGCGCCCGGCGGGCCTCGGCACGCTCCAACGCCGCCCGGAACACGGGCGATTCGTCCACCGACAGCCGCATCCACAGCCCGACCAGGACCAGTACGCCGGACAGCAGGAACGGCACCCGCCACCCCCAGGCGGCGAACGCCGCGGCCGGCAGCAGCGCCGTCATCAGCGAGAGCACGCCGGTGGCCAGCAACTGCCCGGCGGGCGCCCCGGTCTGCGGCCACGAGGCCCAGAACCCGCGCCGCCGCGCGTCACCGTGCTCCGACACCAGCAGCACCGCGCCGCCCCACTCACCGCCCAGCGCGAACCCCTGGACCAGCCGCAGCACGGTCAGCAGCACCGGCGCCGCCGTACCGATCGTGGCGTGCGTCGGCAGCAGCCCGATCGCGAACGTGGCACCGCCCATCATCACCAGGCTCAGCACCAGCAGCTTCTTCCGGCCCAGCCGGTCGCCGAAGTGCCCGAAGACCAGCGCCCCGACGGGCCGCGCGGCGAACCCCACCGCGTACGTCAGGAACGCCAGCAGGGTCCCGACGAGCGGATCGGAACCGGGGAAGAACAGCTTGTTGAAGACCAGCGCGGCGGCGGATCCGTAGAGGAAGAAGTCGTACCACTCGATGGTGGTCCCGATGAGGCTGGCGGCGACGATGCGCTTGAGGTCGGCCGGTGGTGGGGGAGCGGTTGCTGCGCGGGCCATGTGCACCACTTCCGAAAGGCTACGGGGACGTCGATGTGTCGCCACACCGTAGGAACGCGCAGGTCAGTGGCACATGTGGTGGGACGCCATAGTTCCGGGCGCGGGGGTGCGCGTGCGCACCATGACGGCCCGGAGCGTCCTGACCGTGCTGGACTTCGCGCTCGACGATGACCACGGCCTGCCGGAGGGCCCCGATGTCGCGAAGCCGGTGCCTCAGGTGACGGACCACCTCGATGCTGCCCGGGCCGCGCACGACCGCGGAACGATCACCGGTTAGGCTCCCCCGGCGCGCAGGGGACGCGAATCGGCAGCTGGGGGAAGTGGGGGACATGGACGGCGAATTCGACAGATCCGGGGCCGGATCCGCGACCGTATCCAGGACCGGACCCGAGAAGGGCATGAACGCGGGGGCCCAGGTGGTCGCGGCGGTGGTGCTGGTCGGGGGACTCGCGGGGGGCATGTGGGTCATGGCGAAGGACTCGGGGCAGGAGGTCGCCGAGGCCAAGCCGGCTGCCTGCTCGGCCGGCCACGAGGACGCCCGGCCGTCGAAGCGTGTTTCGGGGGCGCAGCTGTGCACGGCGCTGAACCGTGCGGACCTGCCGGAGCTCCTCGGTACGCCGGCGGAGCGCGCGGAGAGCGCTGACGGCAGCGAGAGCTCGACCAAGCTCGCCGGGGGAACGACGTTCGTCACGCCCGAGGCCAAGGTCACGCTGAAGACCTACACCGTGCAGCTCTCGGCGTCCTACGACGACTTCACGGTGGCCCGGATGGCCGGGCTCCTGGGCAGTGCCGCGGAGAGGCGAACGGTTCTGGGGCGTCCCGCGCTCCTCTCCTCGGACCGGACCATCGCCATCCGGTTCCGGTTCGACGGTGGCAGGCCCGGCAAGGCCGACACCGCGCCCGGCGGTATCGCCCGCCGCCTGCAGGTCGCCAGGAACGCGAAGGACGGCGGCGGCTCCTTCGAGGTCGTCGTCTGGCGGCAGGACGAGGGGATGCCCGATGACGCGGCGCTGCTCCGCGTCGCCGAGAAGGTGCTGCCGACGATTCCTGGCTGGGACGCCCGGCTGACGAAGCCGCGGCACGGTTGACGAAGCCGCGGCACCGCTTCCGGGATGCGGGGGGAGCGGGGGAGGCCGACCCTGGGACCAGGGCCCGGAGCCGGACGAGGAGCGGCGAGGGGAGCTAAGGAGGAGCTCACGTGGCGGATCGTGCGCAGCACGGCGCGACGTCGCCGCCCGGGGCTCGGACCCGCATGTCCGAGGAAGCCTTCCGCTCCCTGTACCGCCGACTGCGCGAGCAGGCGCGGGACGGCACGGATCCCGGGCGCGGAGCGCTGGGCCACCTCACCCCCGAGCGGGTGGTGGCCGCCGCCACCGAGGTGCGGGCCGGCCGGACCGTGTCACTGGCCGCCCCCATCGAGACCACACCGGGGCCGGACAACCCGCAGCCCGCCTCCCACCGGATGACCGCATCCGCCCCCGGCGCGGCCGACGCCCCGGGACTGCACTTCGCCCTCGACCGGTTCGCCATGAACGTCCACGGGGACGCCGACAGCCACCTCGACGCGCTGTGCCATGTGATGTACGACGGCGAGCTCTACGGCGGTGTCCCGGCGAGCAGCGTGACACCGGACGGGGCCGGCGCGCTCACGTCGGAGCTGGTGCGCGACGGCATCGTCGGCCGCGGTGTGCTGCTGGACGTCCCGCGCCTGCGCGGGGTGCCGTGGCTGGAGCCCGGCGACCACGTGACCGCCGACGACCTCGTGGCGGCCGAGGAGGCGCAGGGCGTCACGGTCGGGCCGGGCGACCTGCTGTTCGTGCGGGTCGGGCACCGCCGCCGGCGCCGGAGCCTCGGCCCCTGGAACGCGGCGCAGCAGCGGGCCGGCCTGCACCCGGCGGCGATGGCCTTCCTCGCCGAGCGGCGGGTGGCCGCCCTCGGGTCGGACGGCAACAACGACACGGCCCCCGGCGCGGTCGCCGAGGTCGCGTTTCCGGTGCACGTACTGGCCATGAACGCCCTGGGGCTGCACCTGATGGACTACCTGAACTTCGAGGAACTGCTACCGGTGTGCGAGCAGCTGCGCCGCTGGCACTTCCTCTGCGTGATCGCCCCGCTGCGGTTCCCGGCGGCCACCGGGTCCCCGGTGAACCCGATCGCCGTCCTGTGAACCCGATCGCCGTCCGGTGACCGTGCCGGGACGCGGCCCTGCCGGCGGCCCTTCGGGCGACCCGCTCCAGGTGCCGCGACGCTCCCGGGCGTATACGTTCGAAGAAGCGGAGAGGCTACCGGCAGGTCCCGGCGGCGGCCGGGGACCGCAACGGCAAGGACGGTGGTCGCGTGAGCGGCTCCTCCCACTACGACGTCATCATCATCGGCACCGGCGCCGGCGGCGGCACGCTCGCCCACCGGCTCGCCCCCTCCGGCAAGCGGGTGCTGCTCCTCGAACGCGGCGGCTACCTGCCGCGCGAACGCGACAACTGGGACTCCACCGCCGTGTTCGTCAAGGCGAAGTACCGGGCTCCGGAGTTCTGGCTCGACCGGCACGGCAACGCGTTCCCGCCCGAGGTCAACTACTACGTCGGCGGCAACACCAAGTTCTACGGCGCGGCGCTGTTCCGGCTGCGCCCCGAGGACTTCGGTGAGCTGCGCCATCACGACGGCCTCTCGCCCGCCTGGCCGCTCCGCTACGAGGACCTGGAGCCGTACTACACCCAGGCGGAACACCTCTACCTGGTGCACGGCCGGCACGGCGAGGACCCCTGGGAAGGGCCGTGCAGCGCACCGTACGCCTACCCGCCGGTCGAACACGAGCCGCGCATCCAGCAGTTGAGCGACGACCTGGAGAAGCGCGGACTGCACCCCTTCCACCTGCCCATCGGGGTCGACCTCACCCAGGACGAGAACGGGCGGGCGACGCACTCCAGCGTCTGCATCCGCTGCAACCGGGTGGACGGCTTCCCGTGCCTGGTCCGGGGCAAGTCCGACGCCCAGGTCATCTGCGTCGAACCGGCACTGCGGCACCCCGGTGTCGAGCTGCTCACCCACGCCCGGGTGACGAGGCTGGAGACCGATCCGACGGGGTCCAGCGTCACCGCGGTCGTCGCCGAGCTCCCGGACGGGGAGCAGCCCCGCTTCTCGGCCGACATCGTGGTCGTGGCCTGCGGGGCGGTCAACTCCGCGGCCCTGCTGCTCGCTTCGGCCAACGACCGGCACCCGCACGGGCTGGCCAACAGCTCCGACGTGGTCGGCCGCCACTACATGCGGCACAACAACCTCGCGCTGATGGCGATTTCCAAGGAGCCGAACGACACCCAGTTCCAGAAGACCCTCGCCCTGCACGACTGGTACCTGGGCGCGGACGACTGGGACTACCCCCTCGGCGGCATCCAGATGCTCGGCAAGTCGGACGCCGAGCAGATCCACGGCGAGGCCCCGCGCTGGGCCGGCGCGGTGGCACCGGACATGCCCTTCGAGGTCCTGGCCCACCACGCCGTCGACTTCTGGCTGTGCGGGGAGGACCTGCCGCGGCCGGACAACCGGGTCACCCTGGACGCCGACGGCCGCATCCACCTCGCCCTCGACGAGACCAACAACATCGCCGGCCTGACCCGTCTGCGGCACAAGCTCCAGCACATGCTCGGCCACCTGGGCATGCACGAGCACCAGCTGCTGTCCCACAGCATCTACCTGCACAAGGGCATGCCGATCGGCGCCACCGCCCACCAGGCGGGCACCGTGCGGTTCGGCGACGACCCGGCCTCCTCGGCCCTGGACATTCACTGCAAGGCCCACGACCTGGACAATCTCTACGTCGTCGACACGAGCTTCTTCCCGAGCATCGGCGCGGTCAATCCGTCCCTGACGGCGATCGCGAACGCCCTGCGGGTGGGCGACCACCTCCTTGCGCGGCTCGGCTGACCGGCCCACGGCGACGCGCCTCCGACCGGGCGAAGATCGTCAGTCGGGCAGCGCAAAGCGGCCCCTTCCGCCGCGCCGTCGCCCCTCTCCGGTGATTGTGTGACGCCTGCACCTCCGGGCCACGGCCCGGCCGATTCCGGGTCACGCAGTGGAGGAGAGAGTCATCGTGAGTTCCCCCGAGGGCGCACCCCAGGACGTGATCCCCGGCAATCTGCTGAAGGGCCAGAAGGCGCTGGTCACCGGAGCGAATTCGGGGATCGGCCGGGCCACGGCCATCGCCCTGGGCCGGGCCGGCGCCGATGTGGTCGTGAACTACGTGGCCGGCCGCGAGGAGGCCGAGAAGGTGGTCGGGGAGATCGCGTCCTTCGGGGTGCGGGCCGCGGCCTACGAGGCGGACGTCTCCGACGAGGAGCAGGTCGTCGCCATGACGGACCGGATGGTCAAGGAGTTCGGCACCGTCGACATCCTCGTGGCCAACGCCGGACTGCAGCGGGACGCCCCGTTCACCGACATGACCCTCGCCCAGTGGCAGAAGGTCCTGGACGTCAACCTCACCGGGCAGTTCCTCTGCGCCCGCGAGGCGACCAAGGAGTTCCTGCGGCGCGGGGTCGTCCCGGAGGTGTCGCGGGCGGCGGGCAAGATCATCTGCATGAGCTCGGTGCACCAGATCATCCCGTGGGCCGGGCACGTCAACTACGCGTCGTCCAAGGGCGGTGTGCAGATGATGATGGAGACGCTGGCGCAGGAACTCGCCCCGAAGAAGATCCGCGTCAACGCGATCGCCCCCGGCGCCATCAAGACCCCCATCAACCGCGACGCCTGGGACACCCCCGAGGCCCAGCAGGACCTCCTGCGGCTGATCCCCTACGACCGCGTCGGTGCCCCCGAGGACATCGCCCACGCGGCCGTCGCGCTCGCCTCCGACCTCCTGGACTACGTCGTGGGCGCCACCCTCTACGTGGACGGCGGGATGACCCTCTTCCCCGGTTTCGCCACCGGCGGCTGACCGACCCCGCGCACGCCGGCCCTCGCGCACGTCGGTCCCGAGGAGAACCCCATGCACACCGCGGTTTCGTTGCTGGCGGACGCGCCGGCGCAGATGCTCCCGGCCAGATCGCTGATGGCCTTCACCCTCGCCTCGCACATCATCCTGGTGCCCCTGGGCGTGGCGCTGCCGCTGATCACGCTCATCATGCACGGCTACGGACTGCGCCGGAACGACCCGACCGCGCTGCTGCTGGCCCGGCGCTGGTCCGCGGTCATGGCGGTCCAGTTCGCGATCGGCGTCGTCACCGGCACCGTGCTGTCCTTCGAGTTCGGGCTGCTGTGGCCGGGCATGATGGGCCGGTGGGGCGATGTCTTCGGCATCGGCTTCGGTGTCGAGGCCTGGGCCTTCTTCCTGGAAGCCGTGCTGATCGCCATCTATCTCTACGGCTGGCGCAGACTGTCCTCCCGGACCCACTTCCTGCTCGGCCTGCCGCTGCCCGCCGCCGCCCTGCTCGGCGCCTTCGGGATCCTGGCCGCCAACTCCTGGATGAACACCCCGCGGGGCTTCTCCCTCGACCCGGCCGGCAACCCCGTCGACGTGAAGATCTGGAAGGCGATCTTCACGCCCATGTTCGGCCCGCAGTACTGGCACTTCGTCGTGGCGATGCTCGTGACGGCGGGCTACGTCGTCGCCGGCGTCTACGCCGTCGGCTGGCTGCGCGGCCGCCGGGACCGCTACCACCGGCTCGGGTTCACGATCCCCTTCACGCTCGCCGCGGTCTTCACCCCGGTGCAGTTCGTGCTGGGCGACTCCATCGCCCGGCAGGTCTTCCACAAGCAGCCGGTGAAGTTCGCCGCGATGGAGATCGTCTGGAAGACCGACACCCATGTGCCGGAGTACCTCTTCGGGCGGATGCACCCGGACGGCAGCATCTCCGGCGGCATCCGCATCCCGCAGCTGGACTCCATCCTCGCCGGCTTCCGCCCGGACACCGAGGTGACCGGTCTGACCTCCGTCCCGGCGGCCGACCGGCCGACGGCCACTCAGGCCACCCTCATCCACTGGACCTTCGACATCATGGTCGGCATCGGCTCCCTGCTGGTGCTGCTCGCCCTCTGGTACGCCCTGATCTGGCTGCGCCGCCGCAGGCTGCCGGCCTCCCCGTGGTTCTTCCGCTGCGCCGCCGTGGCCGGTCTCGCCTCCGTCGTCGCCGTCGAATGCGGCTGGATCACCACCGAAGTGGGCCGCCAGCCGTGGATCGTCTACCAGAACATGCGGGTCGCCGAAGCCGTGACGTCGACCCGCTCCACCAGCCTGTGGATCATGTTCGGCCTGGTCGTCGTGGTGTACCTGGTCGTCTTCGGCTCGTTCCTCGCGGTGCTGCTGAAGATGCGCACCCGCTGGCGGCTCGCCGACGGGACGACGGGCGAGGGACCGCCGCCGGAGCAGGGACCGGAGACGGAGACACCGGAGACGGACACGCCGTACGGGCCGCGCTCCGCGGGGAGCCGGACGTGATCGCCGGGGTCATCGCCGTCGTGCTGCTGCTCGCGGTCGCCGCCTACGCCTGCGCCGGCGGCACCGACTACGGAGCCGGGTTCTGGGACCTGGCCGCGGGCGGCGCGGCACGCGGCGAGCGCCCGCGCCGGCTGATCGACCATGCGATGGCTCCCGTGTGGGAGGTCAACAACGTCTGGCTGATCTTCGTGCTGGTCATCATGTGGACGGGGTTCCCGGTCTTCTTCCAGCGCGCGTTCACGGCCATGTGGCTGCCCCTGGCGCTGGCCGCCGTCGGCATCGTGCTGCGCGGCGCCGGCTTCGCCCTGCGCAAGCCCGCCAGACGGCTGGCCGGACGGCGCCTGTACGGCGCGATGTTCGCCGTCTCCTCGCTGCTGACGCCGTTCTTCCTCGGCGCCGCGGTCGGCGGGGTCGCCTCGGGGCGGGTCACCGCGGCGACCACGGCATCGACGGACGCCTGGGCGAACCCCACCTCGGTTCTCTTCGGCCTGCTCGCCGTCGCGACCACGGCGCTGCTCGGCGCGGTCTTCCTCGCGGCGGACGCCCGCCGGTTCGCCGCGCCCGATCTCGACGGCTACTTCCGGCGGCGGGCGCTGGCCGCCCTGGCGGTCGTCGCCGTCCTCGCCGTGATCACCCTGTTCGTCACCCACGGGGACGCGCCCCATGTCTGGCACGGGCTCACCCACGGCGTGGGGCTCGTCTTCGTCGTCGTGTCGGCGCTGGCCACGCTCGCCACCGCATGGCTGCTGATCCGCCCCTCCGGGGCCTGGTCCCGGGTCACGGCGGCCGGTGTGGTCGTGTCCGCCGTCCTCGGCTGGGGCATGGCCCAGCGCCCGTACCTCATCCCGACCTCGCTGACCGTCGCCGACGGCGCGGGTGCGCACACCACGCTCCGCTGGCTCGGGCTCGTCACCCTGGTGGCCCTCGTGCTGATCGTCCCCGCGGTCGCCCTGCTCTACTGGCTGGACACCCGTGGCGAGCTGGAGGGCCTCACCGACGCCGACCTGCGGCGCCCTGGCGCCGGTGACGAGGGCTGACCCCGTGGCGGCCGGGTACCGCGGGGCGCCCGCCCAGGGGTGAGGGCGCGTTGAGCGCGGACGAGATCCTGCTGGGCGTCGGCCTGACCGTGGCCCTCGCCGTCGGTTCCCAGATCCTCGCGAGCCGGCTGCGGATCCCCTCGCTGATCGTGCTGCTGCCGGCCGGGTTCGCCGCCGGAGCGGTCACCGACGCCGTCCGTCCCGACAGACTCATGGGCCCGGCCTTCTCGCCCCTGGTGTCGCTGTCGGTGGCGCTCATCCTCTACGACGCCGGCCTCGGACTGGACCTGCGCCACCTCAAGGGCGCGACGCGGAGCGTCGTCGTGCGCCTCATCGTGCTGGGCGTGCCGCTCACCGCGGGGACCGTCATGGCCCTGGGGCCGGCCCTGTACGGCGTGCCGTTCGCCATCGCCTGCATGATCGGCGTGATCCTCGTCGTGTCCGGGCCGACCGTCGTCGCTCCGCTGCTCGACCACGTCAGGCCGTCGGACAAGGTGCGCCGGGTGCTGATGTGGGAGGGGTCCCTGGTGGATCCCGTGGGCGGCATCCTCGGTGCCGTCGTCTTCCACTCGCTGATCTCCGGCGGCTTCCGGACCGGCCACGGCTTCCGGTCCGCCTACTTCTTCGCCGGGCTCGCCCTGGGGCTCGCGGGCGGGATCGTCGGCGCCGCACTGCTGTGGTTCACCCTCCGCCGGCTCCGGCTCGGCGAGACGCTCGGCACGCTCGCCCAACTGGCGACCGTCGTCGTGGTGGCCGCGGGCTGCGACCTGGTCTTCGACGACACCGGGCTGATCGCCGCGGTCGTCACCGGGCTGATCGTCGCGAACCTGCCCGGCTTCGACATGCCCGCCCGCCGGCCGTTCTTCGAGACGCTCGTCCAGCTCATCATCGGCCTGCTGTTCGTCTCCATCTCGGCGACCGTGACGCCGAAGTCCGTCGTCCCCGTGCTGCTGCCCACCCTCGCCCTCGTCGCCGTGCTCGTCCTGCTGGTCAGACCCCTGATCGCGGTGCTGTCCACCGCCCGGACGGAACTCGCCGCCCCGGAACGGGCCTTCCTCGGCTGGATGGCCCCGCGCGGCATCGTCGCCGCGTCCACCGCCACGACGTTCTCCGCCTCGCTCACCGCCGCGGGGCTGCGCGGCGCCGGCACGATCCTCCCCGTCACCTTCCTGGTGATCGTCGGAACGGTCCTGGTCTACGCGCTGACGGCCGAGCCGGTGGCCGCCGGGCTGGGCCTCGCCCGCCCCACCCGGGCCCGTCCGCTCCTGGTGGGCGGCGAGCCCTGGGTCGTCGACCTCGCCCGGTCGCTGCGCACCGCCGGCCTCGACGTGCTGATGTGGGCCGGCCTCGCCCACGAGAGGGACCGGATCACGGAAGCCGGGATCGAGCTGGCGGCCGGCGAGCTGATGGCCGCGGCCACCGATCCGCAGGCCCGGCTGGAGGGGGTCACCGCGGCCTTCCTGCTGACCGACGACGACGACTTCAACGCCCTCGCCTCGATCGTCATGCGGGACAGCGTCGACGGTCCCGTCTACCGCATCGGCCCGCCCCCGGACGGTCGCGGCGTCGTCGCCCCCTACGCGGCCGGCGACACCCTCTTCGGCGCCGGACTCCTCCGCCACGTCCTGGCGGCCCGCCACGGTCAGGGCGCCCGCTTCCTCGTACAGCCCGCCTCGGTCCCGCCCCCGCCGGGGTACGAGACCCTGTTCGTCGTCCGCCGTGACGGCCGGCTGGCACCGGTCACCGCGGCCCTGCCGGTCACCGCGAAGGAGGGCGACACGCTGATCCTCCTCGGGCCCGGGTCCGCGACGGGGGCGGAACCGGCCGGCTGAAGCGTTTCCGACCGGCTACCGGCGGTCGAGCGCCGCGTTCAGGGTGAGGGCCGCGTCGATGAGGGCGAGGTGGGTGAACGCCTGGGGGAAATTGCCGAGGTGACGCCCCGTCAGGTCGATCTCCTCGGAGTACAGGCCCAGGTGGTTGGCGTAGCCCAGCATCTTCTCGAACACCAGCCGCGCCCGGTCGGTGCGTCCGGCGCGGGCCAGGGCGTCGACGTACATGAACGTGCACAGCGAGAAGGTCCCCTCGGAGCCGCGCAGGCCGTCGGGGGAGGCCCCGGGGTCGTAGCGGTAGACCAGGCTGTCGCTGACCAGTTCCCGCTCCATGGCGTCCAGGGTCGATGTCCAGATCGGATCCTCGGAGCTGAGGAACCCGACCGTCGCCATGCGCAGCAGCGAGGAGTCCAGTACGTCACTGCCGTAGTGCTGGACGAAGGCTTGCCGTTCCTCGCTCCACCCCTTGGCCATGACCTGTTCGTAGACGGCGTCCCGCTCGGTCCGCCACCGTCCGGCCGCCGACGGCCAGCCCTTCGACTCGGCGAGGCGCAGGGCGCGGTCGAACGCCACCCATGACATGACCCGGCCGTAGGTGAAGTCCTGGCGCCCGCCGCGGGTCTCCCAGATACCCTCCTCCGCCTGGTCCCAGTTGTCGGCCAGCCAGTCCAGGTCCTCCCGCATCGAGGTCCATCCCCCGTGCCCGACCTGGAAACCGTGTTGGTGCGCGAAGTAGATGCTGTCCAGCGCCTCGCCGTAGATGTCCAGTTGGAGCTGCGTCGCGGCGCCGTTGCCGATCCGTACCGGCGCGGAGCCCGCATAGCCCTCCCAGTGGTCGAGGATCTGCTCGTCCAGGTCGGCCGAGCCGTCGACCTTGTACATGATGTTGAGCGGGCCCGTGGTCCCACCGCTGCCGGCCCGCTCCTTGACCCGGTTGCTCAGCCAGACGATGAACGCCCGGGCCTCCTCCGTGAAGCCCAGTCCCAGCAGGGCGTACACGGAGAAGGAGGCGTCACGGATCCAGGTGAAGCGGTAGTCCCAGTTGCGTTCGCCGCCCAGTTGCTCCGGGAGGGCCGCCGTCGGGGCGGCCACCACGGCACCGCTGGGTGCGAAGGTCATGAGCTTCAGCGTGATCGCGGAACGCTCCACCACTTCCCGCCAGCGCCCGGTGTAGCGCGACTGTCCCAGCCAGGAGCGCCAGAACGCCACGGTGTCCTCGAAGAACTGCTGGTACTCGGCGAGCCGGATCTCCCTGGGCGGCCCGTCCGCGGCCGACGCCAGCACCAGCCCGCGCTGCTGGCCCGCCCGCAGGCTCAGCGTGAAGTGCAGGTCGTTTTCCCGGTCCGGCCGGATGTCGACCAGCTGCTCGTCCTCCGGTTCGCGGATCGGGTGCACGGTGAGTTCCGTGCCGTCGTCCGCGGCGAACACCGCTCCGTGGTCCGTGATGTGCAACTGGTGGGCCGTGCGCCCGTAGTTGAAGCGCGGGGCGATCTCGACCTCGAAGGACATGCTGCCGCGCACGCAGCGGACCATGCGCACCAGTTGGTGGCGGTCCGTGACCGTCGTCCCCGTCACGGGCATGAAGTCGAGCACCTCACCGGCGCCCGCCTCGGTCATGAACCGGGTGACCAGGATCGCCGTGTCGGGAAGGTACAACTGCTTGGTCGTGTGCGTCGTGTGCAGCGGCCGGACCGTGCAGTGCCCGCCCTTGTCCTTGTCCAGCAGCGCCCCGAAGACGCTGGGCGAGTCGAACCGCGGGAGGCAGAGCCAGTCGACCGTCCCGTCCGTCGCCACCAGTGCCGCGGTCTGCAGATCGCCCAGGAGGCCGTGGTTCTCGATCAGTGGGTAGTCGTCCATCGGGGCGCCCCTTTCGGCCTGCGATCGGCCCGGATGCCGTCCCCTCGCCCAGCGTAAGGCGGGGCCCCGGCCGAGGCGCGCCGAGCCCGGCCCGCCCGCGGAACGCCGGCCGCGGAGCCACGGGCCCTACGGCCCGGGTTTCGCCGTCGCGCGCCGGGCCGCGCGGCGCCACAGACGTCGCTGCATGCGGAGGGTGAGGACGCCGACCACGACGAGCACGACGACGTTCAGCAGGAGCTGGAGCAGCGAGCCCCAGGCCTCGTGCCAGTCGGCGAAGGCCAGCGAGACGGCGACGTCCGAGGCGGCGGGGATCGTGGTCACGGAGATGAAGACGCCGAGCAGGGCACTGCCGCGCGCCTCGGTGAGCGAGACGATGCCGACCACGCCGGCGAGGAAGGCGACGACGACCGAGAAGAAGTCCGGTGTGTCGATGAGGTGGGAGACCGGCCGAAGGCCCAGGTCGAAGGCCTCGGACTGCAGGTGTGCGCCCCGCGCCAGCGCGGCGAAACCCAGCGTGACCACGATGGCCAGCAGGAAGCCGACGGTCAGCGCGCGGACCCCGTCCCGGACCCGGCGCCGGTTACCCCGGTCGAGGCCGAGGGCGATGCTGGTGATCGCGTTGTACTCGGGGCCGACGACCATGGCCGCCACGATGAGGATCTGCGAGTTCGTCATGATGCCGACCGCGCTGATCAGGCCGGCGATCACCAGGAACAGGTAGAACGACGGCAGGTAGGTGCCCTCCGACCGGATGTGCGCCTCGACCGTGGCCCACAGCGGTGCGTGGACCAGCACGCTCGGCTGGTCGGCCTCGACCTGCTCGGCGCGGTGCGAGAACATCATCTCGACGCCGTCGACGGCGATCGAGCCCGTGCGGTCGACGCCCAGCCGGCGCAGGTCGCCCAGCACGCCGTTCGCGGCGCCCTTCATCACGTCGCATTCGAGCGCGTCGCCCTCCGGCACGTGCGCCGACCTCACGACCATGAGGTTGAGGACGCGGTCGTCCGAGCTGAGCAGGTCGACGGCCGACTGGGTGAGTGCGGGCGGCATGACCATGCGCAAGTGGATCAAGTCCATCCGGACCTCCGGCGGCAGTCGGGCACCGGCACACGTCCACTATCGCCCGCCGGTCCGTCAGGCGCCGCGCGGGCGCTCGCCACCGCGCGGGCCGGGAGGCCCGGGGCCGTCCGCTAGGCGCAGTCCGCGTCGAGCCGGTCGCCGTCGAGGTGCCGTACGAGCGCGGCGCGGTGCAGATCGGCGACCGGGGCGAGCAGGTCGGGGTGGCGCAGCAGGGCCGCGGCCCGCCGGTCGCGTTCGTCGGGGTGGGTCAGCCGGCGGAAGTCGGGGGACACCTCCGTGACGTGCTCACCGTCCGCGAGGGCGGCCACCGCGTCCTCGGCGAGCCCGGGGGCGGTGAGCAGGCAGGCCGCCCAGCTGGCCACGACCTCGTCGACCCAGCTCCGCCAGGCCTCCTCGGGGGCGTCCGGACCGGACGCGTCGGCACCGGTGAGCCAGTCCAGCCGGGCCGCGCCGCCGGGGCCGACCAGCGCGACCAGTGCGGCGTCCGCCGCCGTGGGGTAGCGCAGCCAGGCGGCGACCGTGACGGCCTGCCGCGCCTGGGCCTGCGCGAGGGCCGTGTCGAAGGCGCCGCCGGTGACGGGGTAGGAGCGCAGCAGCCACTGCGCGGTGGCGGCTATGACCGGCGAGATATCGGCGGACAACGGCACGAGGTCCCTTCTCTGGCGACGGCGGCAGCGCCGGCGTCTCGGGCGGCTGTGGCGTCCCCGGCGCGGAACGGGGCGGGGACGCGGCCCGCGGAACAGGGCCTCCGGAAGCCTAGGGGCCCGGCCAATCGGGCGAAATGACGCAGCTCACGCGAAAGCCTCGAAGTTCCGCCCCTCGCCATGACGGCACCCCGCCGCCCTCGCCGTCGGCGTCCCCACCGCTCCGGGCCGGCCGCCTCCCCGCCGCTCCGGGCCGGCCGCCTCCCTGTCCCCGCCTCCGGGTGACAACGCGGCGCCAACCAGGGGCAAGGCGCCCGTCCGATCGTTACGGAGCGAGACGCCCGGGAACCCGTGGTGAGGCCCGCCGCACGGTGCGCGGGCGGCACGGCCCACCGTTTCAGGAGGCACTCATGGGACACGGCGGCAACATCATCGACGAACTGACCACCGACCACCGCGAGGTCGAGGACCTCTTCCGGCGGATCGAGGCCGTGCCCAGCGGCCACAAGGACCGCAAGAACCTCCTCGACCAGGTCACCATCGAGCTCGTACGGCACTCCGTCGCCGAGGAGCAGTACCTGTATCCGGCGGTCCGCGAGCACGTGGCCGACGGCGGCGCGCTGGCCGACAAGGAGATCAAGGACCACGCCGAGGTCGAGAAGATCCTCAAGAAGCTCGAAGGCTGCTCCGCCGACGATCCGCAGCTGGACCGGCTCTTCATGACCCTGAAGGACGCGGTCACCCGCCACGTCCAGGACGAGGAGGCCACCCTCTTCCCCCGGCTGCGCGCGGCCTGCTCCGCCGACGCCCTGGACACCCTCGGCGACCGGATCCGCACCGCGAAGAAGCTGGCCCCCACCCGCCCACACCCCTCCGCGCCCACCACCCCGCCGGCGAACAAGCTGCTCGCGCCGGGGCTCGGGCTGGTGGACCGGGCCAGGGACTTCATCACCAGCCGTGGGAAGAGCCTGTAGCGGCGCCGTGGAACGGCGCCGGCAGCACGCCCGGCCGGACGCAGACGCACGACCGATCACGGGCGTATCGTCCCGATATGGTCCATGCGCGGGGCGCAGCGGCGGCAACCGGCCGGGGAGGCTGACGCGGTGACGGAGGTCTTCGGGTCCGCTGCCGCCGGGGGCTCCGACATGTTGCTGGACGCCCCCCTGATCCAGGCCGTCCAGGAATCGGGGGCCTCCGCCGGAATGGTGTTCCTGCTGCCCCCGGGCGACAGCCGGCTGCACCTGACCGTCATGACGGGCATCTCCCAGCGGATCGTCGCCCCCTGGGAACGGATGCGGCTGGCCGGGTCGGTCCCGGTGTCGGACGCGGTCCGCGAGCGGCGCCTGGTGTGGGTCGCCGGACACGAGGAGATGGCCCGCCGCTACCCCCGGGCCGCCCTCGCCCTGCCGTACGCCTTCGCGTTGGCCACCGCGCCGATCAGCGCCGACGGGACCGAATGGGGCGGCCTGGCGCTGCTCTGGCCCGGCTCGCACCCGCCGGAACTCTCCCCGCGCGAGCACGACAGCCTGCGCGCCTGCTGCCACCACCTGGGACTGCTGCTGCAGCACGCCGCCGACACCGGCCACCCGGTCCTCCCGGGGCCCGAGCCGCGGATCATCCCGGCACTGCGGACCCGCGCGCCCGGTACGGCCGAGGCGCTGGCCGCCTTCGACTTCGCCGAGCGGCTTCCCCAGGGCTGCTGCGCGCTGGACCTCGACGGCCGGATCACCTTCCTCACCGCCACCGCCGCGGAGCTCGTCGGCGCCACCGTCGGCGAGCTGCGCGGCGCGCTGCCGTGGGAGGCGCTGCCCTGGCTGCGCGACCCGGTCTTCGAGGACCACTACCGGGCCGCGGTCATCAGCCGGCAACCGGTGTCCTTCACCGCGCTGCGCCCGCCGGACCGGTGGCTGTCCTTCCACCTGCACCCGGACGACGGCGGCATCAGCGTCCTGATCACCCCGGCACCCACGGACCAGCCGGCGGACCTGCCGACGGACGGGCCCGCGGACCGGCCCACCGACGCGGACCGCCCCGCGGACGGCCCCGGGCAGAGCCGGCCCGCCGGGCCCGCCGCACCGAGCCGGACCGACGTGCTCTACCACCTGCTGCACCTGGCCGCCGCGCTGACCGAAGCGGTCGGCGTGCAGGACGTGACCGAACGGGTCGCCAACCAGATCATGCCCGCCTTCGGCATCCAGGCCCTCGCCCTGACGACCGCCGCGGAGGGCCGGCTGCGCATCGTCGGCCACCGCGGCTTCACCACCGGCGTCCTGGACCACTTCGAGGGCCTGACGCTGACCGCCGACACCCCGGTCGTCCGCGTCCTGAGCAGCGGCGTCCCCAGCTTCTTCGACACGTTCGAGGACCTCAGACGGGCCTACCCCGACGCCGTCCTGCACGACGACATGGCCGCCTGGGCCTTCCTGCCGCTGATCGCCTCCGGCGCCCCCGTCGGCTCCCTGGTCCTCGCCTACGACCGGCCCTTCCCCTGGTCCCCGCAGGAGCGCGCCATGCTGACCTCCCTCGCCGGGCTGGTCGCCCAGGCCCTGGACCGCGCCCTGCTCTACGACACCAAACACCGACTCGCCCGCAGCCTGCAGGCCGGTCTGCTGCCCACCGCCCTGCCCCGGATCCCCGGCCTGGACGTCGCCGCCCGTTACCTCCCGGCCGGCCGCGTCACCGACATCGGCGGCGACTTCTACGACCTCATCCGCCTCGGGGACCGCACCGCCGCCGCGGCCATCGGCGACGTCCAGGGCCACAACGTCAACGCCGCCGCCCTCATGGGTCAGGTCCGCACCGCCGTCCACGCCACCGCCGGCGCGTCCCCGGGCGAGGTCCTCGCCCGCACCAACCGCCTGCTCACCGACCTGGACGCCGGACTGCTGACCAGCTGCCTCTACGTCCACCTCGACCTCGCCGAGCACCGCGCCCGGATGGCCAGCGCCGGCCATCCGCCCCCGCTGCTGCGCCACCCGGACGGGTACACCGAGATCCTCACCCTGCCGCCCGGTCTGCTGCTCGGCATCGACCCCGACACCGACTACCCGATGACCGAGATCACCCTCCGGCCCGGCAGTGTGCTCGCCCTGTACACGGACGGACTCGTCGAAACGCCCGGCGGCGACATCGAGGAGGAGATCGCCGTCCTCGCCGGCCACCTCGCACGCTCCGGGCCCCCGCCCATGGAGACCCTCGCCGACGACCTCCTCCGCCGCACCGGCCTCCCCTCCCCGCTCCACGACGACGTCGCGCTCCTCCTCATCGGCGCACAGGCGGACGACGACGGCGGCAACGACTGAGCGAGGCGGCCCGGCGGCCGGCTGCCCGTTACGCGGCCCGGCCGGCCAGGAACAGCGCCAACGGCCCCGCGGGCAGCAGGAATCGGCCCGCCGCCGCCTCGATCGCCGCGTCCATGAACCACCACGACAGCTTGCGGTCCGCTGCCGCGCCCCCGTCGGGCTCCCGCGCCCCGGAACTCAGGTCGCCCGCCTCGAAGAGATGCACCCGGGCCGCCGCGGCGGACGTCAACCTGTCCGCCCGGCGTTCCTCCGGTCGGTGGGCGCGACTCACGCGCCGCCGGCGGGGCGGGTGTCGGCGTGGTCCGGGAAGAGGGTGCGGGCCACATGGTGGGTGTCGGCGTACTCGATGACCGAGGTGATCCGGCCGTCGCGGACGGTGAAGATGCCGAGGCAGCGGTTGTCGTACCGGTCGCCGTGCGCGGTCGTGGCCTTCGACGTCCATTCGGCGACCACGCGGTCGCCCTCGGCCACGGTGCCGACCAGCGCTATCTCCAGGGTGCCGGGGACGAAGGCGGGCCCCATGCCGCCGAGGAACTCATTGATGATCGCGTCGCGGCCCTGCCAGACCTTGGAGACCGGCAGGCTGCCCGGGTAGTGCCAGGTGGCGTCCTCGGCGAAGCTGCCGTGGATGACGTCCGCGTCGCCGTCGCGCACCGCCTCGACGTAGCGGATGACGACGGACCGGGGGTCGGAGAGGGTGCTCATGGTGGTGCTCCTTCGTTCGTGTGCGTGCGTCGGCCGGGGATTTCCGGCCGGCGGAGAGGGATTTCAGGGGGAGAGGGGTTCAGGACAGCGTGAGGACGGCCTTGCCGCGGATGCGGCGCTCGCGCAGATCGGTCAGGGTGGCCGCGGTGTCGGCCCAGTCCGTGACGCGGCCGATCTCCGGGTGCAGCCGGCCCTCGTCGGTCAGCCGGACCAGCGCCGCCAGGTCGTCGTCGAGGCGGGTGTCCGCGTCGAGGTAGTGGAAGTGCCGGAGCACGGCCGATTCGGGGCCGCGGAAGAAGTCGAAGAAGTCGAGCGTGGCGGGGGTGCGGCTGGCCTGGCCGAACCAGATGAGCGTGCCGCGCCGGGCGAGCCGCGCCAGGGCGAGCGGCAGGTTCCGGCCGCCGGTCGACTCCAGCACGAGGTCGTACGGACCGCTCGCGTCAACGACGTCGTGGACGATCTCGGCGGCGCCGAGTCCGGCCAGCCGGGCGCCGCGTTCGGCGTCCCGCGTCACGGCGGTGACCTGCGCCCCCGCCGCGGCCGCGAGCTCGGTCACGTAGTGGCCCACGCCGCCGGACGCACCGGTCAGCAGGACCCGCCGGCCCACCACGGGCCCGGCGGCGCGCAGCAGCCGCAGCGCGGTGAGCCCGGCCAGCGGCAGCGCCGCGCCCTGGAGCACCGGGACCCCGTCCGGCAGCACGGCGAGCGCGTCGGTCGGCACCGCCACGTACTCCGCCCAGCCGCCCGCCATGGGATGGCCGACGACCCGGGTGATCCCGGACGGTCCGCTTCCGTCGGCGGCCGGCTGCACCACCAGCCCCGCGACGTCCTTCCCGGGGCGCTCGCCGGGTACCGGCCGCTCCAGCTTGAACGTCTCGCCCCGGTTGACCGAGAACGCCTCGACCTTGACCAGCGCCTCATGGGGACGCGGGCTCGGCTCGGGGACGTCGGCGAGCGCGACGGGCTCGGCGGGATCCCCGGTCGGTATCAGGGCTTTCATCGTGGTCGCTCCTCCTCGGTGGCCTCCGGGACCCGTCCCCGGTGCGGCGCCTGGTGCGGCGTCGGGAACCATCTGACCGGGCGGTGCGGCGGCCCGGCCAACAACCGGACCGCCCGGCCGACAACGCGCGGTTGTCGCATAAGGTCAGCGGCATGGATCTCGACCTCGCCCTGGTCCGCGCGTTCACCACGACCGCCGGGACGCTGCACTTCGGGCGGGCCGCCGAGGAGCTGAAAACCAGTCAGCAGGCGCTGTCCAAACGCATCGCACGGCTGGAGGAACTGCTGGCCGTGCGGCTCTTCGTGCGCGAAGGGGGCGTCCGGCTGACCGAGGCGGGCGAGCGGTTCCTGCCGGCCGCGCACGAGGCGCTGGCGGCGGGCGGGCGCGCCGTCGCGGCGGTGAGCGGGGCCGGCCCGGCCGTACGGATCGACACCTGGGGCCACCTCTACGCGCCGATGCGCACCGTCGCCCAGGCCGCGCAGGCGCTCGGGCCGGTGCGGCTGGAGCCCGGCCCGGGACGCGACTGGCCCTCGGTCGCGCAGGCCCTGCTGCACGGCGGGACCGACCTGGGCTTCGGTCGGGTGCACCCGCTGCCCGGCGGCCGGGACGCGGGGCTCACCCAGCGGCTGGTGCGGCTGGAACCCGTCGACGCGGTGGTCGGCCCCGACCATCCGCTGGCCGGCGCGGACGCGCTGCGCCCGGCCGACCTGCGCGAATACACCCTGTGGTGCCCGGCCGAACTCACCCGGCTGGACTTCCTCCGCCGCTTCGCCGACGCCTTCGGCATCGCCCGGCGGCAGGACGGCCCCAACCTCGGCCTGGACCACCTCGTCCAGCACCTCCGCGGCGACGCCGGGTGCTTCACCCTCTTCCCCGCCGACGCCCCGCTCCCGGACCACGCGGGCCTGCGTGCCGTCCCGCTCGTCGAGCCGGTCCCGCTGTACGCCTGGTCGCTGGCCTGGCGCGAGTCCGCCCGCCACCCGCTGCTCGACACCCTGCTCCGCGGCTTCACCGAAACCGGCCGCGCCCACCGCTGGCTGGACTACGCCCCCCGGCGCGACTGGCTGCCCGACACCGACCACGCGAAGCTCGCCGAGGGCTACTAGGCATACCTAGCCGGCGCCCGGGCCCTCGCGGTCGATCAGGGTCTGCACCCCGTCGAGGATGCGGTCCAGGCCGAAGGTGAGCGGGTCCTCGGCGGCCGGGCCGAATGCCCCGGCGGCGACGGCCCTGGTCAGGGCGGGGAAGCGGTCGGCGTGCCGGTCCAGGAGCTCGCCGGTGAGGCGGTTCCACTCCTGGTCCTGCTCCTCGTCGAAGTCGAGCAGCTGCTGGGCGAGGTTGCGGATCAGCCCGACGACGAGCAGGAAGACCTGGTGCCGCTGCGCCGCGGTCAGACCGGTCGGCTCCAGGGCCGCCAACGCGGCGTCCAGCCAGTCCAGTTGATGGGGTCCCATGGCCTGGCGGCGCATCGCGGTGGCCGCGAGCAGCCAGGGGTGGGCCTGGTAGACGCCCCAGGACCGGCGGGCCCACTCGGTCAGCCGCGGCCGCCAGCCGTCTCCCGCCGCAGAGAGGTCGGGCCGCTCCGCGAGCACCGCCTCGATCATCAGCTCGACCAGCTCGGCCTTGCCGGGGACGTAGCGGTACAGCGCCATCGCCGAGACGCCGAACGTGCCGGCGACCTTGTTCATGGAGACGGCTTCCAGGCCCTCGGCGTCGGCCAGCGCCACGGCGGACTCCGCTATGCGGTGGGGGGTAAGGCTGGGCTTGGGCCCCCGGGTGGGGCGGTCCTGCTCGCCCCACAGCAGCGCGAGGCTCGCGCGCACGTCCCGCGCCTCCTTGGCCTTGGTGGTCCTGGCCACGGCGGTCCTCCTTCTCCTCGCAGTCGACGGAAGCCGGTTGACGTCCGCCCTAACTGTATATACCGTAAAGCTCACTGCTGATGGCATAAACAGTTTAGGGGGATCACTCACCATGCTTGGAACCGTTCTCGGGGTTTCCGCTGCCGCTGCTGTCGCCGGGCCCGCTGCGGGGCTGCTGGGGTACCGCCAGGTCAAGCGCGCCTCCCTGGCGCGGCGGCTGCACATCACCGCGCCCGAGGGGATCGACGAGGCCGGCTTCGTCCGCATCGGGGGCCTCGACCAGTACGTCTCCGTCCGCGGCGAGGACCGCCGCAACCCGGTCGTCCTGGAGCTGCACGGCGGCCCCGGCGCCTCCAACCTGATCTACGCCCCGCGCACCCGCGCATGGGAGAAGCACTTCACGATCGTGCGGTGGGACATGCGCGGCGCCGCCAAGACCTTCGGCCGCGGCGGCCCGGCCGGGCAGGGCGAGATGAGCCTGCAGCGGCTGCAGAGCGACGCCCTGGAGCTGACCGAGCACCTCCGCGCCCGGCTCGGCGTCGGCAAGGTCCTGCTGGTCGCCAACTCCTTCGGCACGTTCGTCGGGCTCCGCCTGGCCCGCAGCAATCCGGAGCTGTTCTCCGGCTATGTCGGCACCGATCAGAACATCGTCGCCGGCGGCCGCGACCTGCCCGCCCACCGCGCCCTGTGCGAGCGGCTCAGGGAATCCGGCAAGCGCAAGGAGCTGGCCGCCGTCACCGCCATGGGGTCCGACGCCACCGCCTGGAGCGCCGAACAGTGGTCGCAGTACGCCAAGTTGGTCGTCACGTCCGACCCGCTCACCTACGACACCATGAAGACCGTGGTGGTCCGCTCGCTCTGGTTCTCCCCGCTGCACACCCTCCGCGAGCTGCGCACGTACTTCGCGGGCATGACCTTCTCCGAGCAGCTCGGGCCCGAGGCCATGGGCATCGACGAATGGGCCGAGGGGACCGCGTTCCAGATCCCGTTCTTCCTCTTCCAGGGGGACCGCGATGTGCTCACCCCGCCCGAGCCCGCCCGGCGGTTCTTCGACGACGTCACCGCGCCGGTCAAGGACTTCGCGCTCATACGCGACGCCAGCCACTTCGCGTCGTTCCGCCACCCGGACCAGTTCCTGGACCTGATGCTCACCAAGGTGCGGCCCCAGGTCACCGGCCAGTTGATCGGCTGCTGAGCGCGGGTGTGCGGGCGGGCCCCGGTGAGGCCCGCCCGCACGGATCCGGCCGCAGGGCTCAGACCGCCGGGGTCGCCGCCCAGCTGGCCAGCAGCCGCAGGCGTTCCTCGGTCTGCGAACCGGGCTCCGGCGTGTAGACCACCAGCATCTGGTCCGGCTCCCCGGACACGGTCAAGGTCTCGTACGGCATGGTGAGTTCACCCACCACGGGATGCCGCATGCGCTTGGCCCCGGCGGTCTTCTCCTTGACCAGGTGGTCCGCCCACAGCCGGCGGAAGTCCTCGCTGCCCAGCGACAACTCACCCACCAGGGTGGCCAGTTGCCGGTCGTGCGGATGGCTGCCGGCATCCAGGCGCAGATAGGCCACGGTCTCCGCGGCCACCGCGGGCCAGTCCGGGTACACCTCGCGCGCCTGCGGGTTGAGGAACACCTGGCGCGGCATGTTGCGCTCCCCGGGCGGCATCTGCGAGAAGCCGACGACGGCATCGCCCAGCGCGTTCCAGGCGAGCACGTCCATGCGCCGGCCGAGGATGAAGGCGGGGACCTTGTCGATGCTGTCCAGGAGGAGGCGCAGACCCGGGCGGACCTTCTGGGGCGCGGAGACGGCGGCGGCCTTGCGGCGGGCGGCGGGCCTGGCCACCGTGCGCAGGTACTCCTGCTCGGTGTCGTCCAGGCGCAGCACGCGCCCGATGGCGTCGAGCACGGCATCCGAGACGGAGAGGCCCCGGCCCTGTTCGAGGCGGATGTAGTAGTCGACGCTGACGCCCGCGAGCTGGGCGACCTCCTCACGCCGCAGGCCCGGCACCCGCCGCCTGCCGTGACCGGGCAGTCCGACTTCCTCGGGCTGGATACGGGCGCGCCGCGAGCGCAGGAAGTCACCGAGTTCCCGGTCCGGGGATATGTCCATGACGCGATCCTAGGCGCCGGACCTGATCCGTTCCTGGTACTGCCAGACCCAGGAAAACGGCAACCCTGGGTAAGGGCGGCGGACCGCAGCAAGGTGGGGTCATCGCCGGGAGACGCCCGGCGGCGACCACCGCTCACCAGGAGTCCCCATGTCGTACGACACCCTCACCGGCCGTACCGCCGTCGTCACCGGAGCCGCCAGCGGGATGGGCGAGGCCACCGCCCGGCTGCTCGCCTCGCACGGCGTACGGGTGGCACTGCTCGCCCGCCGGGCCGAGCGGCTGACGGAACTGGCCGCGGAGATCGAGGCGGCGGGCGGGCAGGCCCTCGCGGTCGCCACCGACGTCACCGACCCGGCGTCCGTGGCGGCGGCGACGGAGCGGGTGCACGCCGCGTACGGCCAGGTCGACCTGGTCGTCAACGCGGCGGGCGTGATGCTGCCGAACCCGATCGCCGAGGGCCGCGCCGACGAATGGCAGCGCATGCTCGACACCAACGTGACCGGCGCGCTCCGCGTCATCGGCGCCTTCACCCCCGACCTGATCGCGGTGGCGGAGTCCGGCCGGACCGCGGACCTGGTCAACATCTCCTCGATAGGCGCGCACGTCCCCTTCCCGAATTACGCGGTGTACGGCGCGACGAAGGCCGCGCTGACGTACCTCTCGCAGTCCCTGCGCACGGAGCTGGGCCCGCGCGACGTCCGCGTCACCAACATCGAGCCGGGCCTCACGGACACCGAGCTGGGCGGCCACATCGACAACGCGGAGCTGTCCGGCCAGCTGGACGGGATGTTCGACGCCCTGATCGGCCTGTCCGCGGACGACATCGCGGACCTGATCGCCTACACGACCAGCCGCGCCCGCCACGTCAACCTGCGCCAGGCCATCGTGCTGCCCACGCGCCAGGCGTGAGCCGGGAAGGCGGGAGAGGCCCGATGTGAGACCCCGCACATCGGGCCGGTGATTCTGGCCGGTACGCGCTCTTTCCGTGTATGCCTGGTATTCGCTCTCGCCCGGTTTCGGGGTGGAGTGATCGGGATTACCCCGTGGTGCGTCGATAGCACAGCGCAATCATCGAGATCCCGTATCCGCATTTCTTTGTCGAAATTCCGTATTCATTGGGGGATTTTCCGAGAGGGGCAGCAGAATCGTGCATCGTCTGAAGGTGGCCGCGACCGTACTTGGCATCGGGGCACTCGTCTCCGTCCCGGCGATCGCCGAGGGCGCCGCGAAGTCCTCGTCCCAGCCGTCCATCACCACCCGCCCCTTGGCCGCCACCGCGCCCCGTCCCGCATCGGCCGGGCCGGCCGGAATTCCCGGCAGCTGGACGACGAAATTCGCCGATGAATTCAACGGGACGACGCTGTCCCGCACCTGGACGCCCGGCTGGTTCGGCACCGGGGTCACCAAGCCGGTCAACAGCAAGGAACAGGCCTGCTACGACTCCCGCAATGCCACGCTGCCCGGCGACGGCGCCCTGCATCTGAAGGTCAAGGCGGGCCGTTCGACCTGCGGCGGGCAGACCAAGCCGAACACCGGGGCGCTGGTCAGCAGCAACGGCCGGTTCTCCTACACCTATGGGGCCGTGGAGTGGCGTGCATACCTCCCCTCCGGCGGGACGCAGCTGGCCAACTGGCCCGCCCTGTGGTCCAACGGCCAGAACTGGCCGACGGACGGCGAGAACGACACGATGGAGGGGCTCGGCGGAAAGGCCTGCTTCCACTTCCATTCGCCCTCGGGTGGCCCCGGCGCTTGCGTCCCCGGCAACCTGAGCGGGTGGCACACCTTCGGCGCCGACTGGGAGCCGGGCAGCGTCACCTACTACTACGACGGCGTGAAGGTCGGCCGGATCGCGACGGGCATCACCACGTCCCCGCAGTACCTCATCATGGACCACACCGTGTCGTCGTCGATCGGCGGACCGACCGTCCTGCCGGCGGACATGAAGGTCGACTACGTCAGGGTCTGGCAGCACTGAGCCCCGCCGGGCGGGGCGACCTGACCAACCGCCATACTGCGTGCGATCTTTCTCCCCGCCCGAAGGGAATCGCACGACGTGAACCCGCCTGCCTCCGCCTCCTTCACCCGCACCTCGGTCGCCGTCGTCGGCGCCGGGCCCGCCGGGCTCACCGTCGCGAATCTGCTCCGCGCGGCCGGCATCGACTGCGTGGTACTGGAGGCGGAGAGCAGGGAGTTCATCGAACAACGGCCGCGCGCCGGCTTCATCGAGGAGTGGGCGGTACGCGCCCTGGCCCGGCACGGCCTGGCCGGCCGGCTGCTCGAAACGGCCGAGACCCAGGCGCAGTTCGAGTTCCGCTTCGACGGGCGGCGGCACACCTTCCGGACGGCCGAACTGTCCGGCCGCCGGCACTTCGTCTACCCCCAGCCGTTGTTGGTCACCGACCTGGTCGCGGCATACGTCGACGAGGCGGGCGGTGACGCCCGCTTCGGCGTGCGCGACGTCCGGCTGCACGACATCGACGGCGACCGGCCCGCCGTGTCGTACACCGATCCGCTGACCGGCGCGCGGCACCACATCGCCTGCGACGTCATCGCCGGCTGCGACGGCGCGCGCGGCGTGACGCGGGCAGCGATACCCGCCGGACGGACCGTCCTGACCCGCTACGACCACGGCGTCGCCTGGCTCGCCCTGCTCGCCGAGGCCCCGCCGTCCGCCGAGGGCGTGGTCTTCGGCATCCACGAGCGCGGGTTCGGCGCGCACATGGCCCGCAGTCCCGAGGTCACCCGCTACTACCTCCAGGTCCCTCCCGGTGAGGACGCCGACGACTGGCCGCACGCCCGGGTCTGGGAGGAGCTGCAGACCCGGCTCGCCGCTGCCGGGGCCCCGCCCCTGACCGAAGGGCCCCTGCGGGAGAAGGTCGTCCTGGACATGCACAACTACGTCGTGGAACCCATGGCGTACGGCCGGCTCTACCTGGCGGGCGACGCCGCGCACCTCGTCGCGCCGATCGCCGCCAAGGGCATGAACCTCGCGATCAACGACGCCCTGCTGCTCGCCGAGGCGCTGATCGCGCACCACCACGGCGACGACTCCGGCCTGGCCGGTTACTCGGACGCCTGCCTGCGGCGGGTCTGGCAGTACCTGGAGTTCTCGCAGTGGCTCTCCGAGGTGCTGCACGGCGCCTCGTCCGGCGACCGGTTCCGGGCCGGCACGGCCGCCGCCCGGCTGCGGCGGCTGCTGGGTTCCCGTGCGGCGGCCGAGGCGTTCGCCGGTCTGTACCTCGGTGAGGAGGCCGATCTGTGAGGCGCCGTCCGACGGACCGGGCGGGACGGCTCCCGGTGGTATGACTCACAGGGAGCCGGAGGGTGATGCCCCGGAACGCTGGGTACAGGCCTCATGATCGCCGGGCGGGATACCGCGCCGAAGTGGTAGAAATTCGGCGAAACCATCGATGAGCCGCCAGGGAGAAGGGAGACGCCATGTCCTCGAAGCGCCGTCGCAAGAAGAAGGCACGCCGCAAGAGCGGAGCCAACCACGGCAAGCGGCCGCAGTGCTGAACTGAGGGCACGACCGCCCTCGTCCGTAGCCGGCACCCCTGGGGACGACCCCGTCAACCCCGCGGGGCGCCGGCTACGCCTTCGTGGGGCGGGTCATGGCGGATCATGGCGCGTCAGTCATGACCCTCGCGGCTTCGCCGGCCCGCGTCAGCGCCCGGTCAGGGCTTCGTCAGGGCGTTGGCTATCCGGAGGGTGGCCTGGACCTGGGTGGCGTCGCGCCGGACCGGGTTGAACGACAGGACCGCGCGCCGCTGTTGGTCCCGCGTGGCGACCATCGCCGAGGCGTAGCCGAAGCGTTCGCCGGTCTTCCCCCAGAAGGTGATCCCGTTCACCGTGACCGTCTGCAGCCCCGCGGCGTAGCGCGCAGGGGTGCCGTCCAGCATCCGCACCTCCTCCGGCGGCAGCGTGAACATCCGGTCCAGCTCCCGGGACGGCAGCAGCTCACCGGAGAACAGGGCGGTGAGGAAACGGTCCAGATCGCCCGTCGTGGAGATCATCTCGCCCTCGCCCCAGGCGGCCGACTGGTCGAAATCGGTGATGTCCAGCAGGGTGCCGTCCGTCATCTTCAGATAGCCGTGCACATGCGGGCCGTGGATCCGCGGGTCGTTGCCCGGCACGCAGGTGTGGCGCAGGCCGAGCGGGCGCAGTATGCGGTCGGCGACGACCTCTCCGTAGGGCCGTCCGGTCAGCCGCTCGATGAGCAGCGCCAGCAGGACGTAGTTGATCCCGCGGTACTCCTGTTTCCTGCCGGGTGTGAACTTCATCGGGCCCTGCGGGAGGAGGGCGACGAGCTGCCGGGGTGTCCACCGGTCGTAGCGGTGCCGGGCGACGGCCTCGGGAGTGGACAGGTCCGGTGCGCCCTTCTCGTCGGGGAGTCCGCTGGTGTGGTTCAGCAGCTGCAGCACCGTGATCGGCGGGAACCCGGCGGGCAGCAGCCCGGGCAGCCGGCGCTGGATCGGCGACTCCACCGCGACCCGGCCCTCGGCCGCCAGCTGGAGCACCACCGTGGCGACGAAGACCTTGGTGATGCTTCCGATGCGGAAGGTGTCGTGGGCCCGGACCGCCCGGCCGGTGTCCCGGTCGGCGACGCCCGCGGTGCCGTACCACCGGCCCGCCGAGCCGCTCACCCGCAGCTGCGCCGCGGTCAGCTGCGGATGCTCCAGATCGCCGATGGCGGCCCGCAGTGCGGGGACGTTCAGCGGCGGCGCCGGGGGAGCGGGAGGGGTGGACGGAGCGGCGGGCACGGGCCGGTGCACCGGCCGCGGGGCGGGCACGCGGCCGGCGGCCCGGGCGGGGCCCGACGCCGCCAGGACCGCCGCGCCGGACAGCGCCGCACCCACAACTGCCCTGCGGGACAAGGAAGAAGAACTCATGTGACTCAGCATGAGGAAAGTCCGCCGCGATTCCGTCAGGGCTTTCCCCGACCCGTCCCTGATCTGTCCCTGATGTGCCCCTGATCCGCCCCTGAGACAGCCTCGGCCCGGCTGTGATCACGCTCCATGGCGCCGCCCGAAAGGGCGTCACAGACCATGACACTCACGCTGAAACCCTCGGCTAACAGGAAACATCAGCATGTGATCTAGAATCGACGGATGATCTTCATTGTCGTCAAGTTCCCCGTGAAGCCCGAGTACGCCGAAGAGTGGCCGCAGCACGTCCACGCCTTCACCGGTGCCACCCGCGCCGAGCCCGGCAACCTGTGGTTCGAGTGGTCGCGCAGCCTGGAGGACCCCAACACCTATGTCCTGGTCGAGGCGTTCCAGGACGACGCCGGCGAGGCGCACGTCAACTCCGACCACTTCCGGGCCGGTCTGGAGGCCATGCGCCCGCTGCTGCGCCGTACCCCCGAGATCGTGAGCACCACCATCGAAGGCGCCCACGGCTGGAGCGCGATGGGCGAACTCACCATCGACTGACGGGACCGACGGGACCGACGGGACCGACGACGAGCGACCCCACCGGCCCCGGCCCGCTCGGCCGGCCGGGCCGTCAGCCGACCAGATGGTCGAGGAACCAGTCCCGGGCGAGTTCCGAGACCTGGTCCAGGGCGCCGTGCTCCTCGAAGAGGTGGGTGGCGCCGGGGACGACGTCGAGGCGGGTCTCGCAGCGCAGGGCGGATTCCGCCTCGCGGTTGAGGTCGAGGACCAGCGGGTCGTTGCCGCCGACGATGAGCAGGGTCGGGGCGCGGACGCCCGCCAGTAGCGGCCCGGCGAGGTCCGGGCGGCCGCCGCGGGAGACCACGGCGCCGATGTCCGCACTCGGGGAGGCGGCGGCCCGTAGCGCGGCGGCCGCCCCGGTGCTCGCGCCGAAGTAGCCGATGGGTACGGGGACGCGGCCGCGCAACCACTCGGTGGCGTCGGTCAGCCGCTCGGCCAGCGTCTCGATGGCGAAGACGTTCGCCCGGTTGGCCTCCTCCGCCGGTGTGAGCAGGTCGAAGAGCAGGGTGCCCAGGCCCGCCCGGTTGAGGGCGGTGGCGACCAGGCGGTTACGGGGACTGTGCCGACTGCTGCCCGAGCCGTGGGCGAACATCACGACCGCCTTGGCGCCCGCCGGCAAGGTCAGATCGCCGGTCAGCCGGACCCCGGCGGCGTCGATGGCCACCTCCTCCTCGACGTCCACGTCCGCCACGGGGGCCGCACCCTCCCCCGAGCCCAGATCGTCCCCCGCGCCCGGATTCCCGTCGGCGGTCGTGCCGCCACCCGTACCGGACCGGGCGGCGGCCTGCGCCAGCAGCGAGACCACTTCGTCGTCGGGGGTCTGGGAGAAGTCCTGGTACCACTCGCCCACGGCGGAGAACCCGAACGGCGTGGAGAGACAGACGAATTCATCGGCACTGCCGCGGAGCCGATCGGCCGCGTCCGGAGGTGCCACCGGCACGGCCAGCACCACCCGCGCCGCGCCCTGCGCCCGTACCACCTCGCAGGCGGCGGCCGCCGTGGAGCCGGTGGCGATGCCGTCGTCCACCAGGATCGCGGTCCGCCCCTCCAGGGACAGCCGGGGGCGTCCGGCGCGGAACTTCTCCGCCTGGCGCACCAGTTCCGCCTCCTCGGTGCGCTCGACGGACGCCAGGTCCGCCTGGCCGAGGTGGCCGCGGCGGACGATGTCGTCGCTGATCACCCGCACGCCGCCCTCACCGATGGCGCCGAATCCCAGCTCCCGCTGGTACGGAACGCCCAGTTTGCGGACCACGATCACATCGAGCGGCGCGTTCAGCGCCCGCGCCACCTGGAAGGCCACCGGAACCCCGCCCCGCGGCAGACCCAGCACCACGGGCTCTTCCCCCGCCAGCTGCTGTAGCGCTTCGGCAAGGCGCTGACCTGCGTCGACGCGGTCGGTGAACAGCACGATGCGCACCCCCTGCCCAGGGGACGGATGTCACGTCCATACCTGTCTCGGACCCCGTACACCTGTCTCCGACGTAACCGCAAGTGGGGGGCGGACGCAAGTCGGGCCGGTAGCCGTCGGCCGCGCCTCGTCGACCGTGGTTACCGTCGTGTACATGGAACACATCCGGGCGGTGCTGATCGATATCGACGGGGTGCTCACGGTGTCCTGGAAGGCACTGCCGGGCGCCGTCGAGGCCATGGAACGGCTGCGCGCCGCGGACCTTCCGCTGGCCCTGGTCACCAACACCACCTCGCGCACCCGCGCGGAGATCGCCCGGCGACTGACCGGACAGGGGTTCCCGGTCAGCGCCGACGACATCCTCACCGCGCCCGCGGTCACCGCCGCCTACCTGCGGGAACACCATCCCGACGCGCGCTGTCTGCTGATCAACAGCGGAGACGTCCGGGCGGACCTGGAAGGCATCGAGATCGTGTCGGAGCCGGACCGGCCGGAGTCGGAACGGCCGGAGGGGGACCGGCCGGCGCCGGGCTCCGGGGCGGCGCCGGATGTGGTGGTCTTCGGCGGGGCGGGCGAGGAATTCGGCTATACGGCGCTGAACGCGGCGTTCCGGCATCTGCAGTCCGGTGCCCGGCTCATCGCCATGCACCGCAATCTGTACTGGCGCACGGCACAGGGGCTGGACCTGGACACCGGCGCCTTCCTCCTGGGGCTGGAACGGGCCGCGCGGGTCGAGGCCGTGGTCACCGGAAAGCCGTCCGCGGCGTTCTTCGGCGCCGCACTGGCGCACCTGGGCACGTCCGCCTCCGACACGCTGATGGTGGGCGACGACGTCGAGTCCGACGTGCTGGCGGCCCAGCGCTGCGGGATCACCGGCGTGCTGGTCAGGACCGGCAAGTACCAGCCCGAGGCCGTCGAGGCGGCCGACGGGACGCCGGACCGGGTCATCGACGCGTTCGCCGATCTGCCGGAGCTGCTGGGCCGCTGAGGAGCGCGGCGATCTCCGTCGCCGTCCAGTGGCCGCGGGCACCCGGGCAGCCCGCCAGATAGTCGGCGGCGCGGCGTGCGCTCCACCCGTGGGAGGCGATGATCCCGGCCGCGATGTGGCGCAGATAGGCCGCGGACGGCGGGTTCAGGTCGACGGTGTCGTCGTCGCTGCGCCAGGGGGCCGTGAAGGTCAGCACCGGCAGGCCGTCCAGCCGCCCGGCGCACACCAGGGTCTCGTAGCGGCCCGGGCCGATCCGCGCCCTTCCCTCGCGCAGCACCTCGGTGAGGTCGAGCGCGCCGCCCGGTTCGCGGTACATCTCCTGGGCGGCGATGTCGGAGAACTGCTCGGCGGTCAGGAGGTGGAGCCGCGCGGGGAGTTCGGGGGTCCGGCCGTCGTCGCCGTGCGGCGGCCGCGGGGCGCGGTGGTCGGGGTCGTAGAAGGCGCGGCCGCCGGTCCACACCTGTGAGGTGGTGGCGAAGTACGTCCGGCCGGGCAGCATGCCCGGCTCGGAACGGGCGGGCGGGCGCGGGTCCCGGCAGCCGGGATAGCTGCGCAGCCCGCCGGGCGGACGGCCGCCGGCCAGGTAGTACGTCAGCCGGTCGAGGTGCATGTTGGAGCCGTAGGCGGCGTACCACAGGTGACACGCGCCGTCCGGACGGGCGGTGGCGTCGTCGAGGCGTCGGGGCCTGGTCACGTCTTCACGCTACGCGCAGCAAGCGGCGTCGTGCGTGCGCCGCCCTCGTGCGTTCGCCCCGGGGGCCGGAAATGGCCGGACCCGAGCGGGTCGGCGAAAGGAGTGCGGCGGCGCGGGTTTTGCGCGGAATCGGCTGGAGAAGCGCACTGGACGGACAGGGTCGCCCGAAGGACGGAGGCAGTGTGCCGGACACCGCGGCAGGAACCGGAACGGACGGGACAGCACGGCGGACAACGGACGGGGTGCCGGGGAGGGTGGCGGGTGTCGGTCGCCGGGAGATGCTCGCGGCGTCCGCGGCGGCCGGCCTCACGCTGCTCACCGGCTGCGGGGAGGCGCCGTCCCCCGGCCGCTCGGACGCCAAGCCCGCCCCCCGGCCCTCGCACACCTCGCCCACCCCCTCCAGCACACCCGGCTCATCCGGCCCGTCCGGCTCGCACGGTTCCCCCGCCCCGGCCCGGACACCCCACCGCCCGCACCGTCCCCGCCCCGAACTCCCCCGAGGCGGACGGGAGTTGTTCCCCCGATACCGGATGGTCGGCTTCTGCGGTCTGCCCGGTGCGGCGGCCCTCGGCCGGCTCGGGACCGGGGATCCTGCGGAGCGCGCCGACGAGATCGAGAAGACGGCCCGCCGGTTCGCGGCGGGGCGCGAACCGCTGCCCGTACTGGAACTGCTGGCCGTGGTCGCCAACTCCACCCCCGGCCCGGACGGCACCTACCGTTCCCGGACGCCCGCCGCGACGATCGCCCGCTTCCACCGGCTGGCGCGCCGCCGGCGGGCGATGCTGCTGCTGAACGTCCAGCCCGGGCGGGCGGCGGTGCTCGACGAGGTCAAGGCGCTGCGCGAGTGGCTGGTCCACCCGGACGTGGGGCTGGCGCTGGACCCCGAATGGGAGATGGGCCCCGGCGAGGTGCCGGGTGACTCCTTCGGCCGGACCGGCGGCCATGAGCTGACCTCGGTGGCCCGCTATCTGTCGGGCCTGGTCGAGGCGCACGATCTGCCGGAGAAACCGCTGGTCTTCCATCAGGTCGCCACCTCCGTCGTACGGGAGCAGTCGGCGCTGCGGCCGCAGCCGGGGGTGGCGCTGATCAAGAGCGCCGACGGCATCGGCTCGCCGGGGCTCAAGCGCGGTACCTGGAGGCGGCTGGTGCGCGATCTGCCGGACGGGCTGCACACCGGGTTCAAGCTCTTCTACGAGGAGGACGCACAGGGCGGCGGCCGCCTGATGACGCCGAAGGAGGTGCTGGCGCTCAGGCCGCAGCCGGAGTACGTGATGTACGAGTGAGGAGGCCGTCCACGGGCCGGACGGGCACCCGGGTCCCGTCCCGGTCCGCCCGGGGCCGCCAGGCGTCCCGGGCGCGGGCGCCCGGCTCCGGGGGAGGTGCGGCGCGGAAAGTGCTTGTGCGTGCGGCCACTTCACGGCGGCCCACCTGCGCCGCGGGCCGTGCGGAGGCACCATGGCCCTATGTTGCTGGCCGCGCTCGCACAGGTGTCAGGGGAGGTGGCCGCGACCTCGGCGCGGTCGCGGAAGATCGCGCTGCTGGCCGGGCTGTTCCGGGCCGCGGCGCCGGAGGACGTCCCGGTGGTCATCCCGTATCTGGCCGGGAGGCTGCCCCAGGGGCGGATCGGGGTCGGCTGGAGCGTGCTGCGCGAGCCGGTGGCGGCGGCGGAGCGGGCCACGCTGACCGTACGGGAGGCGGACGCGGCGCTGACCGGGCTGGCCGGGGTCGCCGGGGCCGGGGCGCAGGCGGAGCGGCGCCGGCGGGTGCGGGAGCTGCTGGGCGCGGCGACCGCCGAGGAGCAGCGGTTCCTGGTCGGGCTGCTCACCGGCGAGGTGCGCCAGGGCGCGCTGGACGCCCTCGCGGTCGAGGGGCTGGCCGCGGCGACCGAGGTGCCCGCCGGTGACGTCCGCCGGGCGGTGATGCTCGCGGGCTCGCTGCAGGACGTGGCCCGGGCGCTGCTGGTGGAGGGGCCGGCGGCGCTGACCCGCTTCCGGCTGACCGTCGGCCGGCCGGTCGGGCCGATGCTGGCGCACAGCGCGAAGTCCGTGGCCGAGGCCATCGACAAACTGGGGGCCTGCGCCGTGGAGGAGAAGCTCGACGGCATCCGCGTGCAGGTGCACCGGGACGGCCCGGACGTACGGATCTACACCCGCACGCTGGACGAGGTGACCGGCCGGCTGCCCGAGGTGACCGCCGCCGCCAAGGAGCTGCCGGCGGGTCGCTTCATCCTCGACGGCGAGGTGATCGCCCTCGGCCCGGACGGCCGTCCGGTGCCGTTCCAGCAGGTCGCCGGCCGCTTCGGATCGCGGGTCGATGTCGCCGCCGCGCGGGCCGCGCTGCCGCTCTCCGCGGTCTTCTTCGACGTCCTGGCGGTGGACGGCCGGGAACTGCTGGAACTGCCGGGCGCCCGGCGGCATGCGGAGCTGGCGCGGCTGGTGCCGGAGCCGATGCGGGTGCGGCGCCGGGTGGTCGAGGACCCGGCCGACCCCGCGGCCCGCGCGGCCGCCGAGGAGTTCTGGACCCGGACGCTCGACCGCGGCCACGAGGGCGTGCTGGTCAAGGCGCTCGACGCCCCGTACAGCGCGGGCCGCCGGGGCGCCGCCTGGCTGAAGGTGAAGCCGGTGCACACCCTCGACCTGGTGGTGCTCGCGGCCGAGTGGGGGCACGGCCGGCGCACCGGGAAGCTGTCCAACCTCCATCTGGGCGCCCGCGACCCGGACGGCGGGTTCGTGATGCTCGGCAAGACCTTCAAGGGGCTCACCGACGCCGTCCTGACCTGGCAGACCGAGCGGCTGCGGGAGCTCGCGGTGTCCGACGACGGATACGTGGTGACCGTGCGGCCGGAACTCGTCGTGGAGATCGCCTACGACGGGCTGCAGACGTCCTCGCGCTACCCGGCCGGGGTGACGCTGCGGTTCGCGCGCGTGCTGCGCTATCGGGAGGACAAGACGGCCGCGGAGGCGGACACGGTGGGCACCGTCCTCGCCGCGCGTCCCGGCGGGCAGGCGTAGGCCGTGGCGGCGCGGCGCAGCGCCGGGCTGCTGCTGTACCGGGGCGGCGGGTCCGGTGTCGAGGTGCTGCTGGCGCACATGGGCGGACCGCTGTGGGCCCGGCGGGACGCGGGCGCCTGGACCGTGCCCAAGGGGGAGTACCTGCCGCCCGAGGAGCCGCGGGCCGCCGCCCGGCGGGAGTTCGAGGAGGAGCTCGGGGTGCCGCCGCCCGACGGCCCCTACGTGCCGTTGGGGGAGACGCGTCAGGCCGGCGGAAAGGTGGTGACCGTGTGGGCCGTCGAGGGCGATCTCGCCCCGGAACGGATCGTGCCCGGCACCTTCACCATGGAATGGCCGCGCGGCTCCGGCACGGTCCGCAGCTTCCCGGAGATCGACCGGGTGGCGTGGTTCTCCCCGGACGAGGCGTACGCGCGGCTGGTGACGGGCCAGCGGGTGTTCCTGGAACGCCTCGCCGACCGGCTCACGGCCGGCGACTGAATCTCCGGGCCCGCGGAGTGCGCCGCGCGCCCCGGCCGGAACCGGCCGCGGGGCCCCTGGCCGGAACCGGCCGCCGGGCCGCCGTGGACCGCGCCCCGCGCTCCCCGCCTTCACCACCTGCGCACACGGCAGGGCCCCTGTCGCCCTGGACACCCCGTGCCCGGCCCGGCAGTCTGACGGCGGGGCCCGGGGGAGGCCCGGAACGGCGGGCTCCGGCAACGGGGTCATGAGCATGCCGCGGGGGCCGCATGTTGCGCATCCACTTCGAGGACCGGGACATCGCGCGGGTGCAGATCGCCGCGGAACCCGATCCCCTCTGGGAGACGGTGCTGGCGATGCACCAGCTGGTGCCGGCCGGTCCCACCGTGCCGGTGTACGCGGCCTGGCGGGCCCGGGCCCGGCGCGAACTGGACGAACGCGGGCTGGTTCGGGCCGCCCGGCTGATCAGCGCCCTTGCCCCGGCCGGCGCCCGCTACTTCCCGGACTTCCTCACCCCCGACGCGGCGCGCGACGGGCTCGCGGCGGGCCTGGCGGCGCTCCGCGACACCCCCGCCGCGCGGCTGCTCGCGGAGGCCGACCGGGCCGCGCTGCCGGCCCGGCTGCCGCGCTGGACCGGCGCGCTGGCCGCGGGCAGCCGGCAGCCCCTGGACGAACTGGCCACCGCCCTGAAGGAGGTGCACCGTGCGGTGGTCGCGCCCGACTGGACGCAGGTGGCCGCCACGGTCGGCTGCGACCGCGGCACCCGGACCGGCGCGTTCTGCCGGGGCGGGGTGGACGGCATGCTCAACTCCCTTCGCCCGTGCGCGCGTTGGGACCCGCCGGTGCTGTCCGTGGACTATCCGTACGAGCGCGAGCTGCATCTGCGCGGCCGCGGGCTGCGGCTGATCCCGTCCCACTTCTGCTGGCGCCGGCCCATCGCGCTCGCCGACCCCGGGCTGCCGCCGGTCCTCGTCCACCCGGTGGAACACACCACCGCCTGGGCTCCGTCCGCCACCCGCAGCTGCCGCCCGGAGGCCCTGTCCGCCCTGCTCGGCCGGACCCGGGCCCGGATCCTCGCCGCCCTCGACGCGCCCGCCACCACCGGCGAACTGGCCCGCCGGCTACGGGTCTCCGCGCCGTCGGCCAGCGAGCACGTCAGCGCGCTGCGCGAGGCCAACCTGGCCCGCAGCCGGCGCGACGGCGGCTGCGTCGTCCATGCCCTCACCCCGCTCGGCACCGCGCTGCTGCACGGCGAGCTCGCGCCGGCCCGCCTGTCGGAGTGAGGGCCGGACACCTCCTACGGGCAGACCTGGATCTTGCGGCCCTGCCCGGCCCGGAACCGGCCGAGCGCCTCGGCGTAATCCCCCAGGGGGAGGCGGTCGCTGATGAAGACCTCCGGGTCGAGGACGCCCGCCGCGAAGAGTTCCGCGGCGCGTTCGTAGCTGTGCAGGACGGCCATCGAGCCGGTGATGGTGATCTCCTGGTTGTAGATCCGGTACGGCTCGATGACGGCGCGGGCGGCGTAGTCGGCCACCCCGAACTGGAGGAACGTGCCGCCCTTGCCGACCCGGCCGAGCGCGTCCTGGATGGCGCGTTCGTTGCCGGTGGCGTCGATGACCACGTCCCAGCCGCGCGGCCGGTCCAGCTCGTCGGCGGAGCCGGCGGCGTTGCTGCAGCCCAGCGTGCGGGCGGTGGCCAGCCGTTCGGGGTTGATGTCGACGACGTCCACGCCGGCCGCACCGGTCCGCTTGGCCAGCTCCAGCATCATCAGGCCCATCGTGCCCGACCCGTAGATCAGCACCTGGCTGCCCAGTTGCTGGGAGCGCAGGATGTCGTAGCCGCGGACCGCGCAGGACAGCGGCTCGATCAGGGCCGCGTCCTCGGTGCGGACGTGGTCGGGCAGCTTGACGCAGTTCGCGACCGGGGCCACCGCGAACTCGGCGGCGCCGCCGGCCGTGGTCACCCCGATCGCGGCCCGGCGCTCGCAGAGGTTGTTGCGGCCGATCCGGCAGTAGTGGCACTCGTGGCAGTACAGGGACGGGTCGACGGCCACCCGGTCGCCCTCGGCGAGCTCGGTGACCGCGCTGCCGAGGGCGACGACCGTACCGGCGAACTCGTGCCCCGGGACGACCGGCAGGGTGGGCGCGAACTCGCCCTGGAGGATGTGCAGATCGGTGCCGCACAGCCCGCAGGCGGCGACCGAGACCACGACCTCGCGGGGCCCGGGGGTGGGGTCGTCGACGGTGGTGACCTCGACCTTGCCGGGGGCGCTGATCAACGCGGCCTTCATTTCACGGTTCCCTTCACTTCACGGCTCCGAGCGACAGGCCCTGGACGAGTTTGTCCTGGGCGGCGAACCCGGCGACGAGCACCGGGAGCGAGATGACGGTGGCGGCGGCGCACACCTTGGCCAGGAACAGGCCCTGGCTGGTGACCAGTCCGGTCAGGAACACCGGCGCGGTGCCGGCGACGATCCCGGTCAGGACCCGGGCGAACAGCAGCTCGTTCCAGCTGAAGATGAACGAGATCAGCGCCGTCGCGGCGATGCCGGGCAGGGCGACCGGAGCCACGATGCGGGTCAGGGTGGTGGTCAGCCCGGCCCCGTCGATCGAGGCGGCCTCCAGCATCTCCACCGGCACCTCGGCGAGGAACGAGCGCATCATCCACACCGCGATCGGCAGGTTCATCGACGTGTAGAGGATGACCAGCAGCCAGACGCTGTCGAGCAGCCCGGTGTTCTGCGCGACGAGGTACACCGGCAGCAGCCCGGCCACCAGCGGCAGCATCTTCGTGGAGAGGAAGAAGAAGAGGACGTCGCTCCACTTCCGAACCGGCTTGATGGCCAGGGCGTACGCGGCCGGGACGGCGAGCGCGAGCACGAGCAGGGTGGAAACCACCGAGGCCGTCAGGGAGTTGATCAGCGGCGGCCAGGGGCTGACGCCGCTGTCGGCGCCGAAGAACTCCCGGTAGCCGTGCAGGCTCAGTCCCGCGCCGAGGCTCGGCGGGTTGGTCGCCGCGTCCGCCTCGCTGTGGAAGGACGTCAGCACCATCCAGGCGACGGGCAGGAAGAAGGCGATGCCGCACAGCCAGGCGGCCAGGCCCAGCAGGCTCCCGGTCCGCCGTTGGCGCCGGGTCAGGGGTGCGCGGTTCATCGGGTGACCTCCTCGCGCAGCAGGGACGAGACGGTACGCAGCGCGAAGGTCGCCACGAGCAGGGAGCACACGACCACGACGACGCCCTGCGCGGACGCCCGTCCGTAGTCGTGGGCCTGGTAGAAGGTCTGGTAGATGGTGTACGGGAGGTTGGCGGTGCCCAGCCCCCCGGACGTGATGGTGAACACCGCGTCGAAGTTCTGGACGACGTAGACGGTGCCCAGCAGCGCGGCCAGTTCGAGGTAGCGGCGCAGATGCGGCAGGGTGAGGTAGCGGAAGATGTCGAAGGCGGTGGCCCCGTCCATCCGGGCCGCCTCGACCGCGTCGGCCGCCCGGCTCTGCAGCCCGGCCAGCAGGATCAGCATCATGAACGGCGTCCACTGCCAGATCAGCGACACCTCGACCGAGGCCAGTGGCACCGCGGTCATCCAGTCCGGCTGCGGCGCGTTGTCACTGCCGAACAGCCCCCATATCCAGGTCAGCGAGCCGTTGATCAGCCCGTACGAGGCGTTGTAGAGGGCGTGCTTCCACAGCAGCGCGGAGGCCACCGGCACGACCAGGAACGGCGTGATGAGCAGCGTCCGGACGATGCCGCGGCCGCGGAAGCTGCGGTCCAGCAGCAGCGCCAGGCCCAGCCCGAGCACCAGGCTGACCAGCACCACGGTCACGGTCAGCAGCACCGTCGTGCCCACCGAGGACCGCAGTGCCGGATCGGTGAAGACCGCCCGGTAGTTGGCGAAGGCGGCGAAGCCGCGGTGGTCGGGGGCCAGCGCGTTCCAGCGGGTGAAGGAGATCACCACCGTCGCCACGAACGGGAGTTGGGTGACGACGATCAGGAAGACCAGGGCGGGGAGGAGCGGGGCGCGGCGGGCCCAGTCCTTGGCCCGCCCGGTGCGACGGCCGCCCGCGCCCGCCGCACCGTCGGGCCGTGCTCCCGGGCTCGCGGCCTCCCGGGCCGGCTCAGTGGTCTGCGTAGGCATCGGACACCTCCTGCGCCAGTCGCTGGCTCGCGGTAAGGGCCTCGGGCACGCTCTGCTTGCCGGCGATGGCCGCGCTGATCTCGTGCGAGACCTTGGTGCCGAGGTCGGAGAATTCGGGGATGCCGACGAACTGGATCCCGGGGGCGGGGCGTTGCTGGACGCCGGGGTCGCCGGGCCGGGCCGAGCCGATGGCCTGCTGCGTGGCCGCGGCGAAGGCGCCGGCGGACCGGGTGTAGTCGGGGTTGCGGTAGAGCGAGGCCCGCTTGCCGCCGGGCACCCTGGACCAGCCCAGTGCGTGGCCCACCAGGCGTTCGTACGAGGCGCCCGAGGCCCAGCGGATGAACTTCCAGGCCGCGTCCTGGTGGGTGCTGGCCTTCTGCACGCCCCAGGCCCAGGTGTAGAGCCAGCCGGAGTTGCGGGTGCGTTCGACCGGGGCGGGGGCGTAGCCGATCTTGCCGGCGACCTTGGAGCCGGCGGTTTCCAGGGATCCGGCGCCGGCGGTGGCGTCGTACCACATGGCGACCTTGCCCTGCTGCATGTCGTTGAGGCACTCGGTGTAGCCGGCCTGCGGGGCGCCCGCCTCACCGTGCTTGCGGACCAGGTCGACGTAGAACCGGGTGGCCCGGGTGAATTCCGGGCTGTCGACCCGCGCCTTCCAGTCCTTGGTGAACCACGTCCCGCCGAAGGTGTTGACGACGGTGGTCAGCGGGGCGGCCAGCTGGCCCCAACCGGGCTGGCCGCGCAGGCAGATGCCCTTCATGCCCTTGCGGAAGCCGTCCAACTTGGCGGCGAGGGAGGCGACCTGGTGCCAGGTGGGGTGGGCGGGCATGGTGAGGCCGGCGGACTTGAGGAGGTCCTTGCGGTACATCAGGAAGGACGATTCGCCGTAGAACGGTTCCGCGTAGATCTTGCCGTCGGCGGCGGTGAGGGAGCTGCGGAGCGGCGGGAGGACGTCGTTCTGGTCGAACGTCCGGTCCTTGGCGGCCCGCGTGCCGAGCTCCGCGAGCCAGCCGTTGCGGGCGTAGATCGGGGTCTCGTAGTTGCTGACGCTGGCGACGTCGTACTGGCCGGCCTGGCTGGAGAAGTCCTGGCTCATCTTGTCGCGCAGGTCGTCCTCCGGCAGCACGGTGAAGTTGACCTTGATGCCGGTCTCCTTGGTGAAGTGCTCGGCGGTGAGCTTCTGGAGATCCACCATCTGCGGGTTGTTGACCATCAGGACGTTCAGGGTGTCGCGGCCGCCGTTGCCCGCGTCACCGGCGCCGCGGTAGCAGCCGGTGGTGGACAGCGACAGGGCCAGGGCCAGGGCGGTGAGCCCCGCCGCGCGGGGGCCGCGGCGGGGCCCGGGGGATCGTGCTCGCACGGCTCATACCTCTCTTTTTCACTACATGTCGGCATATCGGGGATACGGAGTCGTGCCGAGGCACGGTGGGGGAACCGCACGAGGGCCCGCGGTGCGGTGCGGCCTCGGCGGCGGCTGGTGGTGTGGTGCGGACCGGCTCCGGCCGGGCCCTGGGTCAGACCCGGAGCACCTGCGGCCCCAGGAGGGAGTAGCGGTGGGCCTCCGGCGCGGACAGCCCGGTGTCGGTGACGATCGTGTCGAAGTCGCGGACCTCGGCGAACCGGCAGAAGCTGCTGGCGCCGAACTTGCTGTGCACCCCGACCAGCACCCGCCGCCGCGAGGAGCGGACGGCCTGCTCCTTCACCTCCGCGACCGCCGGGTCGGGGGTGGTCAGTCCGTGCTCCCGGGAGACGCCGTTCGCCCCGAGGAACGCCAGGTCGATCACGAACCCGGAGAGCATGTCGCGGGCCCAGGACCCCACCGTCGCCTGCGTGCCGGAGCGCACCCGGCCGCCGGCCAGCAGGACGGTGGCGGACTCCGCGGCGGAGACCAGGGAAGCGGTCCGCAGCGAGGCGGTGATCACGGTCAGCGGGCGGTCGGTGGGCAGCAGCATGGCGACCAGCTCCGGGGTGTAGCCCTCGTCGACGAACACCGTCTCGGCGGAGCCGACCAGTTCCGCGGCGGCCGCGGCGATCCGCCGCTTCTCGGCCACCTGCTGGGTCTCCCGCCGGGCGAGCGTGGTCTCGAAACCGGCGCTCTCGACCGGGTACGCCGCGCCGTGCGTCCGCCGGACCAGGCCGCGGCGCTCCAGCTCGCTCAGGTCGCGGCGGACGGTCTCGCGGGCCACGCCGAACTCGGACGCGGCGTCCGCGACCTCGACCCGGCCGGACTGCCGGGCCAGCGCGAGGATGCGGTGCTGGCGTTCCTCGGCCCTCATGGCTCACTCCTGCCCGGTGGTCCGGCGATTTCCGGTGGCTTCCGTTCGGTCACGGGACTGCCCGTTTCCGCCCGCATCAGGTTTATAGCAACCGGGGCCGACCGAAGTGCTGCCCGTCGTGACAGAAAAACTGCCCGTTTTTGCCCGCTTCAGACCGCTCCTTTACCGGCCGGCTCCCCGGGCGGCTGCCCGTACCGCTCCCGTGGGGTGCCCGTGACCCACCGGGACCGCCCGATCCTTTCCGGCCGCCCGCAGCGGTGGTGCCGGCGGCGGCGCCGCATAGTCTGGACGGCATGAGCTCGGAGATGCGGTCGTTGGCGGTCACCTCGGTCGTGGAGGCGGAGGAGTGCGCGGTGCTGCGGGTCAGCGGGGAACTGGACCTCCGCACCGAGCAGGCGTTCCTCGCCGAGGCGCGGTCGGTGGTCTCGGCCGGGCACCGCTTCCTCGTACTGGACCTGACCGCCCTGCGCTTCTGCGACTCCCGGGGGCTCAGCTGTCTGCTGGCCCTGGAGTGGCTGTGCCGCCGCCTGGAGGGCCGGCTGCTGCTGGCGTCCCTCGGCGTACGGATGCTCCGGCTGCTGGTCGGCACCCAGTCCCTCGGCGTCTTCTCCTGCTACCCGACGGTCGGCCATGCGCTGGCCGCCGTCCCCGACGGCGCCCGCCCGGCCTGGCCGCCCGCCGTCGACGACCCGTCCGTGTGAAGCGGCGTTCACCCGGGTGACGGCCCCGGGCAGCGCATCCCCAGCCAGGCCCCGTCGAACCGGGCGAAGGTGATCTTCCGGTACGGCCCGGACTCGTAGAGCAGCCCGAACGTGCCGTCCGGCAGCCGGGCCAGCGTCGAGTACGCGGCCGGCCCCGGCACCACGGTCCGGGACACCGGCCAGCTCTCCCCGTCGTCGCACGACCCCCGCACGGTGAGGTTCTCCCGCGCCCGGGCGCTCGCCGTATTGCTGAACAGCAGCCAGTGCGCCCGCGGGCGGCCGGCCGGCGCCGCCGGGTCGTAGCGCAGGATCGAGGCGTTGTTGGCCGGATCGGGCAGCTCGTCGTCGGCCGCCGGGGCGCTGTAGGACAGCCCGCCGTCCCGTGAGTGCGCGACCAGCCGCCGGCGCGTGCTCGTGGTGCGGCTGTTGAGCAGCACCCGCCCGTCGGCCAGTTCGACGGTCTTGTTCTCGTCCATCCGCGGCCCCACCGGCGTCCCCAGGCGCCAGGTCGCCCCGTGGTCGTCGCTGTACGCGCTCGCCGCCCACATGCTGCCGTCCGCCTTGCGGAACGCGTACTGCTGCAGCAGCCGCCCGCCGGACAGCTGGCTGCCGGAGCCGGACGAGGCGAAGATGCCACGCCAGGACGGGTCCTTGAGGGCGCGGGTGAGGCGGCGGTGCCGCCAGCTGCGGCCGCCGTCGTCGGAGTAGCTGCAATCGGTGTGCAGCACGCTGGTGCTGTCGTGCGCGTTGCCGGTGCCCGCGGTGCCGAAGCCGACCCCCTTGGGCGCGTACGCGTGGAAGAGGAACACCCGCCCGGTCGTCCGGTCCACCAGCAGGCTCGGGTCCCCGGCACCCACCCCGCCGTCGTAGTCCACCGCCGCCCGCGGCGCGCTCCAGGTACGTCCCTTGTCGGAGCTGCGTCGCACCATCACGTCCACGTCGCCCGGCAGATCGGCCGCGCTGTCGTTCCGCCGGTCGTACGCCGCGATGAGCGTGCCGTCCGGCAGCGTGGCCAGCGCGGGGATGCGGTACGTGTGCGCGCCCTGCCCGGACACCGCCAGATCCGTGGTCTCGAACAGCGCCCGCCGGGCGGCACCCCGGACGGCTTCCGGGACCGGTGCGGCGGCGGGTGCCCCCGGCGCGGTCGGCAGGGCCGCGCCGACGCCCGCGGCGAGCAGCACGGCCAGGGTGCGGGAGCGGGCGGCTGCGGGCACCGGTACCTCCAGGCGGACACGACGGGGGCCGCTCCAGCGTGCGCGAGGGCGTCCCGGCGGGCGCGCTGACCGGCCCCGTCGGGGTGACCGCACCGCGCGCCCGGAGCGGACGGCCACCTTGCGCAACCTCGCCCCGCCCAGAACCCTGGGACCGGGAACCCAGCGGTTGCGGAACCTGGAACACCGCGTCCGGGCCCGCCCCATGGACGCGCGACGGCACGCCCGTCATCCTCTGCACCACCGGTGCCCGACCGGCATCGGCTCCCGCACCTCGACACGGGAAGGCGGACCGGATGGCTTCCACCGCGGCACCGGACACGGCCACAGAGCCCCTCCCCGAACGGGCCGACGTGGTGATCGTCGGCGGCGGGGTGATCGGCGCCAGCATCGCCTTCCACCTGGCCGAGGCGGGTGCCGGCCGGGTGCTCCTGCTGGAGCGCGACCGGCCCGCGTCCGGGTCCTCCGGCAAACCGATCGGCGGCGTCCGCGCCCAGTTCTCCGACCCGCTCAACATCCGGCTGGGCCTGCGCAGCCTGGCCGCCTGGCGGGACTTCGCCCGCCGGCCCGGCGCCGACATCGGCCTGACCACCGTCGGCTACCTCTTCCTCCTCGCCGACGACCGCGAACTGGCCGTCTTCACCGAGGGGGTCGAGACCCAGAACCGGCACGGCGTCCCCAGCCGCCTCCTCGACCCGCGCGCCGCCCGGGAGCTGTGCCCCTACGTCGACCCCCGCGGCATCGTCGCCGCCGCCTACTCACCCACCGACGGCCACGCCCTGCCCCGCGCCGCGGTGACCGGCTATCTGCGCGCCGCCCGCCGGCTCGGCGCGACCGTCCGCACCCGCTGCCCGGTGACCGCCGTCGACACCGCGGACGGCGTGATCCGTGCCGTGCACACCCCGCACGGCACGGTCCGCACCTCCACCGTCATCTGCTGCGCGGGCGCCTGGTCCCGGGCCGTCGGCGCGCTGGCCGGGGTCGCCCTGCCGGTCACCCCGCTGCGCCGGCAGATCGCCTTCACCGGCCCGCTGCACCCCGCCCCGCCCCGCATCCCCTTCACCCTCGACTTCGGCTCCACCCTCTACTTCCACAACGACGGCGCCGGCGGATTGCTCATGGGCCTCTCCGACCCCCGCCAACCACCCGGATTCGGGCGGGAGTTCAGCCGCGAATGGCTGGCGCCGCTGCGCACCGCCGCGGCCCGCCGGGCCCCGGACCTCGCCCGCCTCCCGGTCGTCGACGGCTGGGCCGGCCTCTACGAGATGACCCCCGACCGCAACGCGCTGATCGGCGAGACCACCCGCCCGGGCCGGTTCCTGTACGCCACCGGCTTCTCCGGCCACGGCTTCCTCCAGGCGCCGGCCGTCGGCGAACTCGTCCGCGACCTCTACCTGGGCCGTGAGCCGTTCCTCGACATCGGCCCGCTCGCCGCGAGCCGCTTCGACGGCGGCGCGGTGCCCACGCCCCGCCCCGAGGCCCACATCATCTGACCCGCCCCGCACCCGTCCCCCTCCCCGTCCCCCGGAGCTGCGTATGGTCCCCACCTGGCAACTGCGCGCCGCGTTCGCCCGCCGGCTGTCCGGCATGTACGGCACCGAAGTCCCCGCGTACACCACGCTGCTGGAGGTGACCGGGCAGATCAACGACGAGGTCGCGGCCCGGGACCCGGAGGCCGCCCGGCTCGGCGGCCCCGGCCGGGTCGGCGTGGAACGGCACGGCGCCATCCGCGTGGGCACACCGGAGGAACTCCGGCAGGCCGCCCAGGTCTTCGCGGCGCTCGGCATGCACCCGGTGGGCTTCTACGACCTGCGGGACGGCGGCGAGGGCGCGGTGCCCGTCGTCTCCACCGCCTTCCGTCCGACCGCCCCCGAGGAACTGGAACGCAACCCCTTCCGGGTCTTCACCTCCCTCCTGACCACCTCCGACCGCCGCTTCTTCGGCCCGGACCTCGCCGCCCGGCTCGACGCCTTCCTCGCCCGCCGGCAGCTCTTCCCGCCCGAACTCCTCACCCTGGCCGCCCGCGCCGAGGCGGAGGGCGGGCTCCCCGACCCCCAGGCCGAACGTTTCCTCACCCTCGCGGCCGCCGCGTTCGCCCTCTCACCGGAGCCGGTCGACCGCGCCTGGTACGCCGAACTGGAACGGGTCTCCGCCGTCGCCGCCGACATCGGCGGGGTGACGACCACCCATCTCAACCACCTCACCCCGCGCGTCCTCGACATCGACGCCCTCCACCGCCGCATGGGCGAACGCGGCATCACCATGATCGACCGCATCCAGGGGCCCCCGCGCTGGGAGGGCCCCGACGTCCTGCTGCGCCAGACCTCCTTCCGGGCCCTGGCCGAGACCCGGACCTTCCGCGAGCCCGACGGCCGGCTCACCCGCGGCGCGCTGCGCGTCCGGTTCGGCGAGGTCGAGGCGCGCGGGATCGCCCTCACCCGCGCCGGCCGGGCCCGCTACGACCACCTCATGGCCGAGACCGACCGCCGGACGGTGCTGCGTCCGGGCGCCGACCGGCAGCAGACCGCCCGCTGCCTCTGGCTCCAGGGCTTCCCCGGCACCGAACACCAACTCGCCGTCTCCCACCTGGCGTTCTTCACCTACCGTCCGGTGCCCGCGCGCCCCCGGGACGGCCGGCGCCCGCCCGCCGACCTGGCCGGCCTGCTCACCCACGGCTGGCTCACCGCCCACCCGATCGTCTACGAGGACTTCCTGCCGCGCTCCGCCGCCGGCATCTTCCGCTCCAACCTGACCGGAGCGGGCCGCCACGACGCGGACCTGGCCGGCGCCCCCTTCGACGCCCACCGGCTGTCCGAGGCGATCGGCCGCCCGGTGGCCGACCCGTACGCCCGCTACGCCGAGCAGCAGGACCGCTCCCTGCGGCAGGCGCTGTTCACCCTCCGGGCGGGTGCCGCGCTACGCGCCCTGGACCACGGGGAACTGATCGACGCGGAACCGGTCCCCGCCCCCTGAACACCCCTTGGCCCCTTCGCACCCCAGGAGCGCGACATGCCCGCCGCCACCCCCGCCGGCCCCCGGCTCCCCGCCACCGCCGAGCTGCGCGCCCGCGCGGCCGCCGCCCTGCGCCGCTGCGGCGCCGACCTCGACGCCGTCACCGCCTCCACCGGCGAGACCCTCCCCGCCCGTACGCCCCTCACCGGCGGCACCCTCGCCGAGCTCGCCGCCACCACGCCGGAGCAGATCGACGCGGCCGTCGCCGAGGCGCACCGCACGTTCCGGCAGTGGCGCACGGTGCCGGCGCCGCGGCGCGGGGCGCTGGTCAAGCGGCTGGGCGCGCTGCTGACCGCCCATCAGGAGGACCTCGCCGACCTGGTCACCATCGAGGCCGGCAAGATCCGCTCCGAGGCGCTCGGCGAGGTCCAGGAGATGATCGACATCTGTGACTTCGCGGTCGGCCTGTCCCGGCAGCTCTACGGCCGCACCATCGCCGGCGAACGCCCCGGCCACCGGCTCTCCGAGAGCTGGCACCCGCTCGGCGTGGTCGGCGTGCTCTCCGCCTTCAACTTCCCCGTCGCCGTGTGGTCCTGGAACACCGCGATCGCCCTGGTCTGCGGCGACCCGGTGGTCTGGAAGCCGTCCGAGCTGACCCCGCTCACCGCGCTGGCCTGCGACGCGCTGCTCGCCCGGGCCGCCGCCGACACGGGCGCGCCCGCCGGGGTGCACCGGCTGCTGCTCGGCGCCCGGGACTGCGGGGAGCGGCTGGTCGACGACCCGCGGGTGGCCCTGGTCAGCGCCACCGGCTCGGTCCGCATGGGGCGCGAGGTCGCGCCCCGGGTGGCCGCCCGGTTCGGCCGCTGCCTGCTCGAACTCGGCGGCAACAACGCCGCCGTGGTCACCCCGTCGGCCGACCTGGACCTGACCGTCCGCGGGGTGGTCTTCTCCGCCGCCGGCACGGCGGGCCAGCGCTGTACGACGCTGCGCCGGCTGATCGTCCACGAGGACGTCGCCGAGCCCCTCCTCGCGCGGACCGTGCGGGCGTACCAACAGCTGCCGCTGGGCGACCCGTTCGACCCGGCCACCCTCGTCGGCCCCTTGATCGGCCCGGCCGCCGGCACGGCGATGACCGAGGCGCTGGCCGCCGCGCAGCGGGCCGGTGGCAAGCTGTTGACCGGCGGCGAGCGGTGCCTGGCGGACGAGGCCCCGGACGCCGCCTACCTGCGCCCGGCGATCGTGCGGATGCCCGAGCAGACCGAGATCGTCCGCACCGAGACCTTCGCGCCGATCCTCTACGTCCTGACCTACCGCACCTTCGACGAGGCGCTCGCGCTGCACAACGACGTGCCGCAGGGGCTGTCGTCCAGCATCTTCACCCGCGACCAGCGCGAGGCCGAGCGCTTCCTCGCCGCCGACGGGTCCGACTGCGGGATCGCCAACGTCAACATCGGCACGTCGGGGGCGGAGATCGGCGGCGCCTTCGGCGGGGAGAAGGAGACCGGCGGCGGCCGCGAGTCCGGCTCCGACGCCTGGCGCGCGTACATGCGCCGGGCCACCAACACCGTCAACCACTCGGCGGACCTCCCGCTCGCCCAGGGCGTCAGCTTCCTGTGACCACCCCCGGCCGCCCGGCTACGGGGTCCGGCCGAGGTCCCGGACCAGGGTGGGGGAGGGGCGCGGGATCTCCCCGAAGTCCTCGTCGTCGCTGTCCACGACGAGCTGGTTGATCACGTGCTCCAGGGCGGCCGGCAGGGTCGGGGCGAGCCCGCTGTGCCACTGGACCAGGAGTTGGTGCCGGGCCGCGTCCGGGAGCAGCTGCTTCTCGTCGAACGCGGCCACCGGGGGACGCTCCTCGTCCGGCCCGTGCGCGGCCTGCTCCCGCCAGTACGCGGCGTCGCGGTACTCGCCGTTGCGGCGGTGCGAGAGGTACAGGCAGTAGGCGGCGGTCCGGCTGCCGGCGCCGGCGCCGAAGTGCCACCAGAAGTGCGCCGCGTCGGTGCGGCCCGTGATGTGCAGCAGACAGGCGAAGACCAGCGCGCCCTCGGGGTCGATGCGGTGGTCGTCGACCAGCCGCTCCAGGCTGGCCGCGGCCGCCGCGGCGTTCACCACCAGCGCGCAGGCCAGCTGGAGTTCATGGGTGGCCTCGTCCCGGGCGCTCGGATAGCCGCTCGGCGCCGCCCGGTCGGCCCGGCCCGGAAGCCCGGCCGGCCCTGCCCCGTCCGCCGCGAGGGCGCCCGCCGGTACGGGGACGCCGATCCGGCGGGGGCCGCCGGGCGGCGTCGGCCCGCCGAGACCGTACAGGCCCGCCGGCCCGTCGATCCCGGCGACCGCGGCGGCGGCGCTGAGCAGGGTCTCGACGGTCTCCCGTCGGCCGGCGGAATGGGTGTGCGACATGGTCAGTTCCCCCTGGGATTTCCCTGATCGATACCGAGTGCCGCGGCGAGCTTGCGCTTGCCGCGGCTCGCGTAGGAGCGGACGGTGACTTCGTCGACGCCGAGCAGGGCGCCGATCTGGGCGTCGCTGTAACCGATGACGTGCCGGAGCACGATCACGTCGCACTGCCGCTCCGGCAGTCGGGCGATCGCCGCGTACAGCCCCAACTGGCTTTCCAACATGGCGAATTGCTGCTGGCACTCGCGCAGCAGGGCATGGGTGACGACGGCGAAGGCGGCGGTCTCGGTGAGGGCGGTGGGCTGCTGGTGGTCGTAGAGCCACTCCACCACCCGCTCCTTGAGCACCGACCAGGCGTACGCCTCCACCGACGCCTGCCGCAGCGCGTGCGGCCACAACCGGCCGAGCTGCTCATAGGCGGACAGGGCGACCTCGCGGGCCGCGGCCTCGCTGCCCGTGTGCAGATAGGCGTAGGTCAGCCACTTGCGGGCATGGGTCGCGAGGAACGCCTCGAACGTTATGGACAGTTGGTGGTCGGACCGGGCCGGTGTGACGGACGGAAGCGGGCACCGGGGGAGCGCGGCTAACTCAGTGATGAAGGTGTGCGCCGGGGCGCACGCCGGTAGAAGTCGGTCCCGGTCTGCGCTCACGAGCAGTCCTCGTTCCGTTCGCCGTGCGCCGCTGGCCGGGTGGCGGGGGCCCGAGGGCAGCGGGAGGACGGTTTGCCCTCACCCTCCAATGAACAGGAAACAGGGCCCATTTGTGGCACGAGGGGCGCAAAAATCTTCCGCTGCGTATTCATATGACTACCCGTGACAATGGCATGTGACGAATCGTGACACCCACTTGGCGGACTGTCACTGCCTGCGCGGGAGTGCGCCCCGCATGATCCGGCCGTCACCGGGCAGAGCTCCCACAGTCCAGCGCACAACGGCCGAAAGCGCGCGCTGGGGGCGCACGCTTGCTTCGCATGCGCCCCCGGTCCGCCCCGCCCGGTGGCGCTGTACCCGAGTGGTGAGCCGTACCTGGGGAGGCAGCGGACGATGAACGAGCACGAGCCCGTGGTGGATTTACAGCTGGACCGGGCCCACTCGTCCCGGATCTACGACTACTTCCTGGGCGGCAAGACCAACTTCCTGGCCGACCGGATGGCCGCCGGCAGCGTGCTCGGGGTCTTCCCCGCCGCGCTGGTCGCGGCCCGCATCAACCGCGAGTTCATGCACCGCGCCACCCGCTTCCTCGCCGAGTCCGGCCTGCGCCAGTTCCTCGACATCGGCACCGGCATCCCCACCCCGCCCAACCTGCACGACATCGCCCAGGGCAGCGCCCCCGACGCCCGGATCGTCTACACCGACAACGACCCGATCGTCCTCGCGCACGCCGCGGCCCTGCTGCTCAGCACCCCCGAGGGCCGCACCGCCTACGTCCAGGCCGACGTCACCGACCCCGGGGGCATCCTCACCGCGCCACAACTCCTCGACACCCTCGACCTGTCCCGGCCGGTCGCCCTCAGCCTCAACGCCCTGATGCACTTCGTCCCCGACGACGGCCGGGACCGCGCCCGCACCATCGTCGAAACCCTCAAGGCGGCGCTCCCCAGCGGCTCCACGCTCGCCATGAGCCACGCCACCGCCGACTTCGCCCCCGAGGCGATGCGGAAGATCAGCAAGATCTACGGCGACGCCGGGACCCGCCTGCAGTTCCGCACCCGCCCCGAGTTCCTCCGCTTCTTCGACGGCTGGGACCTGCTGGAACCGGGCGTCACCCTCTCCCACCAATGGCGACCGGACGACCCCGCCGACGCCACCCACGTCACCGACGCCGAGGCCGCCTGCTACGCGGCCGTCGCCCGCAAACCCTGACGCGAGGAGTACCGGGGGCCGGAAGCGGCCGAACGGGGCCGCCCCGCCCGCTCATTCCTTCCGGTACCCGTACGCCTCCCCGGCCGCCGCCGCGACCGCGTCCAGGTCCGCCCCGGCCGAGGCGGTGACCACCGCGGCCACCGCACCCTCCACGAAGGGGGCGTCCACCAGCCGCGCGCCCTCGGGAAGCTCGTCCCCCTCGGCGATCAGCGCCTTGACGGTCAGCACCGCGCTGCCCAGATCGACCAGGAGCGCCACCCCCGCACCCCGGTCCACCCGGTGGGCCGCCTCGGTGATCAGCTCCGCGCTGGTGCCCAGCCCGCCGTCCGGGGTGCCGCCGGCGGCGGCCACCGGCGCCTTGGCGCCGCCCCCGGCCAGCCCGACGGCCAGCGCGGCCACGGACTCCGCGACCGGTCCGCTGTGCGACACCAGCACCACCCCGACCAGCGCCTCCGCACCGCCGGCCGGGCCCTGGCCGCTCACTTCGCCACCGCCGTTCACTTCGCCACCTCGGCGAGTGCCGCGAACAGCAGTGCCGAGGACGTCGCCCCCGGGTCCTGGTGCCCGATGCTGCGCTCGCCGAGATAGCTCGCCCGGCCCTTCTTGGCCAGCATCGGCACCGTCGACCGCGCGCCCTCCTCGGCCGCTGCGGCCGCCGCCTCGAAGGACGCGGCCAGTGCCTCCACGGCGGGCACCAGCGCGTCCAGCATCGTCTTGTCGCCCGGCGCCGACCCGCCGAGCTGCCCCACCGCCTCCACCCCGGCGCGCAGCCCGGCCCGCAGCTCCTCCGCGGACACCTGCGCCGCGTCCCCCAGCGTCTTGCCCGTACGCCGCAGCAGCGTGCCGTACAGCGGTCCGGACGCCCCGCCCACGCTCGAGATCAGCTGCCGACCGGCCGTGGTCAGCACCGCCCCGGGCGTCGCCGGCGGCTCCGCCTCCACCACCTTCACCACCGCCGCGAAACCACGCTGCATGTTCGTGCCGTGGTCGGCGTCACCGATGGCCGAATCCAGCTCGGTGAGCCGCTCCGCCTCCCGGTCGATGGCGGCGGCCGCCGCCGTCATCCAGCCTACGAAGAACGCGGCATCCAGGGCCGTTCCGGACACGGACCACTCTCCTCAGATCGAGTTGCTCTTGGTTCACCTGCGGCAACGGGTACCCAGCTACATACACGGGCACCAGGACGGGTAAACGGACCGGCGCCGCCCGGGGGATCCGCTACCGGCCCCACCGGAGCCCGGCCGTCTGCACCGGCGCGTCCCACAACCGCAGCAGCTCCCCGTCCACCTGACACAGCGTCACCGAACAGCCCGCCATGTCCAGCGACGTCACGTAGTTGCCGACGAGCGTACGGGCCACCGCCACCTTGCGCTCGTCCAGCACCCGGCGCACCTCCGCGGAGAACCCGTACAGCTCCAGCAGCGGTGTCGCGCCCATGCCGTTGACCAGCACCAGCACCGGCAGCCGCGGTTCGAGGTCCTCCAGGACCGCGTCCAGCGCGAAGTCCGCGATCTCCCGCGAGGTCATCATCGGCCGCCGCTCCCGCCCCGGCTCGCCGTGGATCCCCACCCCCAACTCCAGCTCACCGGCGGGCAGATCGAACGTCGGGGAGCCCTTGGCCGGCGTCGTGCACGCGCTCAGCGCCACCCCGAAGCTGCGCGAGGACCGGACCACCTGCCGGGCCACCGCCTCCACCCGCTCCAGCGGCATGCCCTCCTCGGCCGCCGCTCCGGCGATCTTCTCCACGAACAGCGTCGCGCCCGTGCCGCGGCGGCCGGCCGTGAACGTCGAGTCCGTCACCGCCACGTCGTCGTCGACCAGGACGCTGGCGACCTGGATCCCCTCGTCCTCCGCCAGCTCCTCCGCCATCTGGAAGTTGAGCACGTCCCCCGTGTAGTTCTTCACCACGAAGAGCACCCCGCGTCCGCTGTCCACCGCGGCCGCCGCCCGCACCATCTGGTCCGGCACGGGCGAGGTGAACACCTCCCCGGGGCAGGCCGCGTCCAGCATCCCGGGCCCGACGAAGCCCGCGTGCAGCGGCTCGTGCCCGCTGCCGCCCCCGGACAGCAGCGCCACCTTCTCCGCCACCGGCGCGTCCCGCCGCACCACCACCCGGTTCTCGGCGTCCACCACCAGCTCCGGATGCGCGGCGGCCATCCCCCGCAGCGCATCCCCGACAACGGTCTCCGGCACGTTGATCAGCATCTTCACGGGTACCTCCTGGTGGGCGGGCCGGTCCGGCGGTTCAAGTATCGGCCCGCGGCGGCCCCGACGGCACCGGCACGCGCCGGTCGCTTCGGCGCGCGTGATCGGCCCGGAGGTGGTCTGCTGGAACGGGGGCCGTCCGTACGTCCCGCCGTACGTCCCGGAGAGCCGTATGAGCAGCTATCGCGTCGCCCAGGTCGCCACCGCCGGAGGCTCGTTCGAGATCGTCGAGCGCGAGGTGCCGGAGCCCGGCCCCGGTCATGTGCGGGTGTCCGTGGACGCCTGCGGGGTCTGTCACAGCGATGTCGTCTTCGTGGACGCCCAGGTCCCGGGCGTCCGGTTTCCGCTGGTCCCCGGGCACGAGATCGCCGGGCGCATCGAGGCGCTGGGCGAGGACGTGGACGGCGGCTGGCAGGTGGGCGACCGGGTGGCCGTCGGCTGGTTCGGCGGCAGCTGCCACCACTGCCGGCCGTGCCGGCAGGGCGACTTCGTCGTGTGCGAGAACCTCAAGGTCCCGGGCTGGGCGTATGACGGTGGTTACGCGGAGGCGGTGATCGCGCCGACCGACGCGCTGGCCCGCATCCCGGAGGCGCTCCCGGCGGCCGAGGCGGCGCCGATGGCCTGTGCCGGGGTGACCACGTTCAACGGGCTGCGGCGCAGCTCCGCCCGGCCTGGCGATCGGGTCGCCGTCCTCGGCATCGGCGGGCTCGGTCACCTGGGCGTGCAGTACGCGGCCGCGATGGGCTTCGAGACGGTGGCCATCGCCCGTGGGGCGGCCAAGGCCGACTTCGCCGAGCAGCTCGGCGCGCACCACTACGTCGACAGCACGGCGGACACCCCCGTCGCGGACGCCCTGCAGTCCCTGGGCGGCGCCAAGGTCGTCCTGGCCACCGCGGCCAGCTCCGAGGCCATCGCCGCGACCGTGGACGGGCTGTCGCACCGCGGCGAGTTGGTGGTCATCGGTGTCTCCGCGGACCCGCTGGGGATCAGCCCGCTGCAGTTGCTCCTGACCGGCAAAGCCGTCCGCGGCCATCCGTCGGGCACCGCACAGGACGTGCAGGACACCATGGCCTTCAGTGTGCTGCACGGCATCCATCCGATGATCGAGACCGCGCCGCTGGACCGGACCGACGAGGCCTACCGGAAGATGCTCTCCGGAACGGCCCGCTTCCGGATGGTGGTCACCCTCCGCTGACGCGCACCCGCCGTCGACGCAACCGCCGACGACCCCGACGACCCCCGACTGGCTCTCGCGCCGCCCGCATGCCCTAGTATTGATAATGGTTTCCATTGCCGTTAAAGGTGTCGACGAGAGACCGAGACCGACGAGAGGTAGTCCCCGCATGTCCGCCCACTGCCAACTGACCGGCGCCCAGCCGGGCTTCGGCAAGACCATCTCCCATTCGCACCGCCGGACGTCCCGCCGGTTCGACCCGAACATCCAGCGCAAGCGCTACTGGCTGGCGAGCGAAGGCCGCCATGTCCGCCTCACCCTCAGCGCCAAGGGGATCAAGACGGTCGACGTCATCGGGGTCGAGGCCGCGGTGGCGCGCATCCGCGCGCGAGGGGGGAAGGTCTGATGGCCAAGCAGAGCAAGATCGCGAAGAACGAGCGGCGCAAGGTGATCGTCGCGCGGTACGCCGCCCGGCGCGCCGAACTGAAGGAGATCATCCGGCGGCCCTCGTCGACCGAGGGCGAACGCGCGGCCGCCCAGGCCGAGTTGCGCCGGCAGCCGCGCGATGCGAGCGCGACCCGGGTGCGGAACCGGGACGGCGTGGACGGCCGGCCGCGCGGGCATCTGCGGAAGTTCGGCCTGTCCCGGGTGCGGATGCGGCAGCAGGCGCACGCCGGGTTCCTCCCCGGGGTCACCAAGTCGTCCTGGTAGGCGGCGGGAACGGCGTACCGGCGGACGAGGTGGCGGCCCGGGCAACTGCCCGGGCCGCCGGGCCGTGGGGGAGTCCGGCCCCAGTGACCGCCGGCTAGCTGTCAGACAAGGCTGCCCGCGCCGGCCGGGACCCGGCCGAGTTCCTCGGCGCGCAGCCGGGCGTAGCCGGGCAGCACGACCTCGTTCAGCAGCGCGGTGCGCTCGTCGAAGGGGAGGAAGGCGGCCTTGACCGCGTTGACCGTGAACTCCTCCAGTTCGGCCGCGCCGTAGCCGAAGGTGGTGGCCAGGTGCTGGAACTCCTGCGTCATCGTCGTGCCGCTGACCAGGCGGTTGTCCGTGTTGAGGCAGACCCGGAAGCCGAGCCGGCGGAGCAGGTCGATCGGGTGCTCGGGGTAGCTGCCGGCGGCGCCCGTCTGGAGGTTGGAGGTGGGGCACACCTCCAGCGCGATCCGCATGTCGCGGACGTACGAGGCCAGCCGGCCCAGCGTGACCCGGCCGTCGGGCCCGGTCGAGAGGTCGTCGGTGATCCGCACGCCGTGGCCGATGCGGTGCGCGCCGCAGCGCAGCACCGCCTCGTGGATGGATTCCATGCCCACCGCCTCACCGGCGTGGACGGTGACCCGGGCGCCCTGGGCGCGGAGGTAGTCGAACGCCTCGGCGTGGTTGCTCGCCGGGTTGCCGATCTCGCCGCCCGCGATGTCGAACCCGGCCACCCCGCGGTCGCGGTGCGCGACCGCGAGCCGGGCGATCTCCGAGGAGCGGTCCGCGTGGCGCATGGCGCAGAGCAGGGTGCCGACCCGGATGCGGTGGCCGGCGGCCGCGGCCCGGCGCTCGCCCTCCCGGAAGCCGGCGTTGACCGCGTCCACGACCTCGTCCAGGGACAGCCCGCCGGCCAGGTGCTGCTCGGGGGCGTAGCGCACCTCGGCGTAGACCACGCCGTCGGCCGCGAGGTCCTCGGCGCACTCGGCGGCGATCCGGAAGAGCGCCTCCGGGGTCTGCATGACCGCGCAGGTGTGCGCGAAGGTCTCCAGGTAGCGCTCCAGCGACCCCGAATCGGCGGCGTCGCGGAACCAGCGGCCCAGCGCGGCCGGGTCGGTGGTGGGCAGGTTCCGGTACCCGATGTGCTCGGCCAGCTCGATGACCGTGGCGGGGCGCAGACCGCCGTCGAGGTGGTCGTGCAGCAGCACCTTGGGAGCGCGCCGGATCTGCTGCTCATCGAGGACGTGGGGAGCCGCCAGCGGCAGCTTGTCAGACAAGGTCATGGGGCGGGAGTATGACACGACTTCCCGGGGACGGCGAACGCGTCCCGGCGGGCGAGGGGGGACAAGGAGTGCCGGCCGGCTACCGGGCCTGCCAGACCGGCAGGGCGGGCGCGCCCGGCGGCAGCATGTGCTTGGCCGCCAGCAGCGGCGTACGGTCCAGCCGGACGACCTGGGTGATCAGCACCGCGGGGGTGTCCGCCGGGCGGCCCAGCTGCGCCCCGCGCTGCCGGCCGAGAGTGGTGGCCACCACTGTGCTGCCGCCGGTCAGCGGCAGCTCCCGCCCGGCCGCGAGCAGCAGCCGGAGCATCGACGACGAGCCCGCCGCCGGCCCGTCGAACGCCTCCGCCGCCGCCGGCAGCAGCTCCGCCAGCAGCTCGTCCCGCGCCGCCCACTCCTGCGTCAGGCAGGAGGGCAGCCCGGCCACCTCGACGAGGCTCTCCCAGAAGCGCACCCGGCAGGTGCCCGGCAGCAGCAGGTGCTGGGTGGAGAAGTCGGTCGGCTCCTCGTACGTACGGGCCAGGGCGGTGGTGGCGACCTGGCGGCCCTCGCCCAGCAGCTCCTCGACCGGCTTGAGGTACTCGAAGCCGCGCGGCGGCAGGTGGTGGCTGACCGTGCGGCCCACCCCGCGCCGCACGTTGATCACGCCGTCCTCCTGGAGCAGGATCAGCGCCTCGCGCAGCGCCGGCCGGCTCACGCCCAGCTCGGCGGCGAGCCGGGGCTCGGTCGGCAGGGTGCAGCCCGGCGGGTACGTGCCGTTCCGGACGGCCTCGACCATGCGCTCGTAGAGCGCGACGACCGGTCGCCGCTGCGGTTGCCTGCCGGCCATGTCGATCTCCCTCTCCCGCGGCATCCCACCCTGTCCGACAAGTCTGCCCCACGCGCGGAGGATCATGGGCCGGTGGCCGGCCGACGTCGGGGCGGGGCCGGCACGGCAGGGGAGGGCTAACATGAACAAATGGGGCGTTCGCATGGGACCGTGACGCAGCGGTTGATCGGCGACCATCTGGTGTCCGGCCGCATGGCACCGGGCGAGGAGATCGCGCTGCGGGTGGACCAGACGCTCACTCAGGACGCCACCGGCACGCTGGTGATGCAGGAGCTGGACGCGCTGGCGCTGGAACGGGTGCGGACCGAGGTCAGCGTGCAGTACGTCGACCACAACATCCTGCAGGCCGACGAGCGCAACGCGGAGGACCACCTCTTCCTCCGCTCGGCCGCCCGCCGTTTCGGCCTGTGGTTCTCCAAACCCGGCAACGGCGTCTCCCATCCGACGCATATGCAGCACTTCGGAATTCCCGGGAAGACCCTGGCCGGTTCGGATTCCCACACCTGCGCCGCCGGATCCCTGGGAATGCTGGCGATCGGCACCGGCGGGCTGGAGGTGGCCCTCGTCATGGCCGGACGGCCGCTGCACCTCACCATGCCGGAGATCTGGGGAGTCCGGCTGACCGGCGAACTGCCGCCGTGGGTGAGCGCCAAGGACGTCATCCTGGAGATGCTGCGCCGCCACGGCGTCCAGGGCGGCGTGCATCGCATCCTCGAATACCACGGGCCCGGACTGGCCTCCCTCACCGCCATGGACCGGCACGTCATCGCCAACATGGGCGCGGAACTCGGCGCCACCACCACCGTTTTCCCCGCCGATGACGCGGTACGGGCATTCCTCGACGCGGTCGGGCGGGGCGCCGACTTCACCGAGATCGTCGCGGCACCGGACGCCGCCTACGACCTGGCGGAGGAGATCGACCTGGCGTCGCTGGAACCGCTGATCGCCCGGCCGACCTCGCCGGGCAATGTCGTCGGCGTACGGGAGGTCGCCGGGGAGCCGGTCGGCCAGGTCGTCATCGGATCGTCGGCGAATCCCGGATTCCGCGACTTCGCGGTGCCCGCCGCCATGATGCAGGGGCGGCAGACCGCCCCCGGCGTGAGTTTCGACATCAATCCCACTTCCCGGGAAATCCTCCAGGACCTGACCCGGTGCGGGGCCACCTTCGCACTGATCGCGGCCGGCGCCAGAATCCACCAGCCGGGCTGCCTCGGCTGTATCGGCATGGGACAGGCGCCGGCCGCGGGGCGCAATTCGCTCCGTACCTTCCCGCGGAACTTCCCCGGCCGCTCCGGCACCGACGACGACGCGGTCTGGCTGTGCTCGCCGGAGACCGCTACCGCCTCCGCGCTGACCGGCACCATCACCGATCCCCGCGAATGGGCCGCCCGCTCCGCCATGGACCACCCGGCACCCGAGGCCCCGGACCCGGTATCGGTCAACGACGCCATGCTGGAACCGCCGTTGCCCCCGGACCGGGCGCTCGGGGTGGAGCTGGAACGCGGCCCCAACATTTCCGCGCTGCCCGAACTCGACCCGCTGCCGGACGAGTTGGAACTCCCCGTTCTCCTCAAGGCCGGTGACGACGTCTCCACGGACGAGATCTCCCCGGCGGGCGCCAAGGCACTGCCCTACCGGTCCAACATCCCGAAACTCGCGGAGTTCACCCTGACCCGGCTCGACGCGGAATATCCGCGGCGCGCGAAAGCGGTCCGGGACGACGGCGGCCACGTCATCGTCGCCGGGGAGAATTACGGGCAGGGCTCCTCGCGGGAACACGCCGCCATCACTCCGCGCTATCTCGGCCTACGTGCCGTCATCGCGAAGTCGTACGCCCGGATCCACTGGCAGAACCTCGCCAACTTCGGCGTCCTGGCCCTGGAATTCGACGATCCGGACGACTACGGGCGCATCGAGCCCGGGGACCGGCTCCGGCTCACCGGGCTGCACGAGGCGCTCGCGGAGCAGGGCCCGCCGGCCCTCCGCGTCCGCAACACCACCCGCGACGAGGAGTATCCGGTCCATCACCGGCTCTCGCCCGGGCGTCGCCGGGCGGTCCTGGCGGGCGGCGTCATCCCGGCCCTGGCACGGTGAGACCGGGGCGCGGCGCGGTCGGGCCGGGGGAGTCGGGCGCTGCGTGCCGAGCGGCCGACCCCGTGCCGGGGAATCCCCGGCACGGGGGCCGCTGAGCCGAGCCGTTCCTCACCGGGGCACCGCGGCGGCTCCCTCACCCACCGCCTGCGGACCGGGGTGCGGCTCGCCCTCCCTGTCATTCTCCCACCCGGGCCCGGCACGGGCGGCGCGACGCAGTGGCCCCCGGTCGTCTCGCGCGCATCCGCCCCTGGCCGCACAGTGGAATCGATGAGCTGGACGAGCGGCGGGCGGGCAGCCCGCGGGCAGGGAGAAGTGGCTGATCGGGAGGCGTGAGGCGCGATGACCAGCGGTGCCGGTTCCGGCCGGTACGCGCACCTGGACCCGGACACCGGGCCGGCCTTCGAGGAACTGGCCGCACTGGCCGACGGTGACCGCAGGGAGAGGCTGCGCGAGGAGATCCTGCGGGCCTGGCTGCCGATGGCCCACCGGCTGGCCCGCCGCTACACCGGCCGCGGGGAGAGCGACGAGGACCTGCGGCAGGTGGCCGCGCTCGGCCTGCTCAAGGCGATCGACGCGTTCGACCCGCGGGCGGACACCCCGTTCGGCGCGTTCGCGGTGCCCACCATCGTCGGCGAGCTCAAGCGGCACTTCCGCGACGCGATGTGGGCGGTGCACGTCCCACGCAGCGTCAAGGACCTGCGGACCAAGGTCTTCCACGCCCGCGAGGAGCTGGCCGCCCGCGCCGGTCAGCAGGAGGTCACCGTGCGCGACCTGGCCGCCCACACCGGCCTGACCCAGGAGGAGGTCCTGCTCGGCCTCGACGCCGAGAACACCTTCACCGCGCTGTCCCTGGAACGGCCGCTGGGCGGCGACGGCTCCGACACGCTCGGCGAACTCGTCGGGCAGGAGGACCCGGCCCTGGCCCTGGTCGACGACCGTGCGGCGGCCACCGCGGGGCTGCGCATGCTCCCGGAGCGTGAGCGGCGCATCCTCTACCTGCGCTACTTCATGGGCCTCACGCAGAAGGAAATAGGCGACCGGGTCGGCCTCTCCCAGATGCACATCTCCCGCCTGCTGCGCCGCTCCTGCGATTTCGTCCGCGAACAGACCTTCGCCGCGCCGCGGACGTAGGAAATCCACTGCGCGCGGCGCCCCTCGGCCGGGTCGCCGCCCCGGTCCGGGCGGGGCACTCTGGAAGCGTAATCGCGTGCCATGAGCCGAGCTGTGAGGTGCCTGATGAGCACTCTCGAAGAACACATAGACATCAGCGTTCCCCTTGATACGGCATGGGAATGCCTGCATCGCGCGGAGACCTATCCGCAGTTCCTGGAAGGGGTGCGCGCGGCGCGGTCGGAGGGGGAGCGGACCCGCCTGGACGTCGAGGCGGGCGGCCACACCCGGGAGTTCGAGGTGCGGATCACCGACCGGGGCGGGGAGAACGTGATGACGTGGCGGACCACGAGCGGACCCACCCTGGGAGGCGCCTTCTCGCTGCAGTCCCTCGACGACGGCCACACCCGTCTGCAGGCCCGGTTCGAGTACGAGCCGGGGACCATCACCGAGACCTTCGGCGGGCCCAAGGGCTTCGCCCAGGCCGCCGTCATCGAGCGGGGCCTGCGCAGCGATCTGCAGCAGTTCAAGCAGCTGGTGGAGCACGGCGGGTGAGCCGCGCCGGTGCTTCCTGACGCGGAGGGGGCGGTTTCCTGACGCGGAGGGACGGTTTCCTGACGGGAGACGGCGATGCCGGACGCAGTGGTGATCGGTGCCGGGCCCAACGGGCTGGTCGCGGCGAACCTGCTGGCCGACGCCGGGTGGACGGTCGAGGTGCTGGAGGAGCAGGAGGAGCCGGGCGGCGCGGTCCGCAGTGACCGCGGCGTGCACGCCGATTACGTCAGCGACCTGTGCAGCTCGTTCTACCCGCTGGCCGCCGCCTCCCCGGTCCTCGCACGCCTGGACCTGTTCGAGCAGGGGCTGGTGTGGAGCCACGCGCCCCGGGTGCTGGCCCACCCGCTGACGGACGGCCGCTGCGCGGTGCTGGACCGCTCGCCCGGGGACACGGCGGCCGCACTGGAGACGTTCGGCGCCGGTGACGGGGTCGCTTGGCAGGGGCTGTGCGGCATCTGGGACCGGATCGGCCCGGACCTGCTCCGGGCCCTGTTCACCCCGTTCCCCCCGGTCCGGGCGACGGCCCGGCTGGCCGCCCGGCTCCGCGCGGCGGGCGGACTGCGGCTGGCCCGGCAGCTGCTGCTGCCCGTACGGCGCCTGGGCGACGAGGAGTTCCACGGCGAGGCCGGGCGGCTGCTGCTGGCGGGCAACGCGCTGCACGCCGACCTCGGCCCGGAGACGGCGGGCAGTGGTGGGTTCGGCTGGCTGATGTCGATGCTGGCGCAGGCCTACGGCTTCCCGGTGCCGGCCGGCGGGGCGCAGCAGCTGACCTGGGCGCTGGTCCGGCGGCTGCAGCGGCGCGGCGGGGTGCTGCGCTGCGGGGAGCGGGTGGTCGGGATCGTGGTCCGGGCCGGGCGCGCGGTGGCGGTGCGCACCGCGATCGGCGAGACCGTGCCGGCGCGCCGGGCGGTGCTGGCCGACGTGTCCGTCCCGGCGCTCTACGGCCGGCTGATCGACCCGCGTGAGCTGCCCGGCCGTCTGCTGGCGGATCTGCGGCGCTTCCAGTGGGACTTCGCCACGTTCAAGGTGGACTGGGCGCTGGGCGGTCCGGTGCCGTGGGCGGCCGAGGCCGCCGCCACCGCGGGCACCGTGCACCTCGCCGACGGGATGGACGAACTCACCCGGTTCGCCGCCCAGATCGCCATGGGGCAGGTCCCGGACCGGCCGTTCGCGCTGTTCGGGCAGATGACCACCGCGGACCCCACCCGCTCGCCGCCGGGCACCGAGTCGGCCTGGGCCTACACCCACGTACCGCACCGGGTCCGCGGGGACGCGGCGGAGCGGGGAACGATCACCGGCGCCTGGGACCCCGGGGAGCAGGAGACGATGGCGGACCGGGTGGAGGCGCAGGTCGAGCGGTTCGCCCCCGGTTTCCGGGGACGGATCAAGGCCCGGCGCATCCTCGCCCCGCCCACCCTGGAGGCCATGGACGCCAACCTGCACGGCGGCGCGGTCAACGGCGGCACCACCGCCGTCCACCAGCAGCTGTTCTTCCGGCCGCTGCCGGGCCTGGGACGTCCGGAAACCCCCGTCGAGGGGCTCTACCTGGCCTCGGCCGGCGCGCATCCGGGCGGCGGGGTGCACGGCGCACCGGGGGCAAACGCGGCCCGGGCGGCCCTGCGCCGCGCACCGGGCAGCCTGCTCGCCCGCAGCCGGCGCGCCCTGGGCCGGGGCGCCCCGCTCCACGCCGGCACCTGGCCGTGACACCCGCCCGTGCCCGGCCCGCCGGACGCCGTCCGTCACGACGTGGTGGACGACGCGGTACGCCCCGTGCGGTGCGCCGCCCTATGCCGCCCGGTGGTCGCCGTCCCGTCCCGGCACGACCAGGACGGGCGCGGCCGCCCGGTGCAGCACCTCGCCGCTCACCGAACCGAGCATCAGCCGGCGCAGACCCCCGCGGCCGTGGGTGCCGACGACCAGCAGGGCCGCGTCACGGGACGCCTCGGTCAGCATCGCCGCCGGGCGGACGCGTTCGACGCGGGCGTGCACCGTGACGTCGGGGAAGCGGTCGAGGCGCTTGGCGGCCTCAGTGCGGAGGATCTCCAGCGCGGCCGCGTCGAGCGCCTCGTAGTCCGGCGCGACCAGACTGGGGCCGGTCGGCACCTCGCCGGGATGGAAGGTGGCGTGCAGCAGCTGCAGGCTCGCCCCGCGCGCCGCCGCCTCCTCGTACGCCACGTCCAGGGCCTGCGCCCCGATGTCGCCGAGGTCCACCCCGACCACCACCCGGTTGTCCGGGTCCGCGGGGGTCTCCCCGGGCCGTACGACGATGACCGGGCAGTCGGCGTGGGTGGCCACCTGCTGGCTGACCGACCCCAGCGACAGCCGCGGGAAGCCGCCGCTGCCGCGGTGGCCGAGCACGAGGAAGGCGGCCTCGGCGGAGCGCTCCAGCAGGACCGGCGCGGGCCGGCCGGGGACCGTCTCCGTGGTCACCGTGATGCCGGGGAACTCCGAGCGGGCGAGCTCGGCGAGCCGTTCGGTGACGGGTGCGTCCGGTGTCGGCGGCCCGTGCCCGTCCTCGTCCGCGGTGGTACCGGTGGGGTCGTCCGGGTGGCCGGTGACGTGCAGCAGATGCAGCGGGGTGTGGTGCAGCCCGGCCTGCCGCGCGGCGTGCCGGACCACCGTCCGTTGGTCGCTTCCTTCGTCAACTCCGGCCAGGACCGGGCGGATCGGTGAGACACCGGACATCGGGTCACTCCTGTTCGGGTCGGGCATGCCGGGGCCGGGCGGTCCCGGGGGAAGGGCGGCTACCCCGCGGCGGAGCGGTCAAGCGGGCCCGTCCGGTCCGATCGAGTCCGGGGCCAGCAGCATGAGCGCCACGTCGTCCTGCCGGTCCGCGCCGGAGTACCGGTTCTCCAGCAGGACGTCCGCGAGGGCGTCGGGCTGCCGGGGCGGTGCCGCGCTCAGCCGGCCGGCCAGCTCGGCGACCGCACGGTCCAGGTCGACGCCCGGCTGCTCCACCAGCCCGTCGGTGTAGAGCGCCAGCACGGAGTCCGGCGGCAGCTCGATCTCGGTGGCCTCGTACCGGGCGTCGGGGTCGATGCCCAGCAGCAGCCCGTGCGGCACGTCCAGCACCTCGGTGTGCCGGTCGGGATGACGGAGCAGCGGCGGCGGGTGGCCGGCACTGGCCAGACAGGCCCGGCCGGAGCGCAGGTTGATGTGGACGTACAGGCAGCTGGTGAACAGGTCGGGGTCCAGGTCGGTCAGCAGCCGGTTCGTCCGGGCCAGTACCTCGGCCGGGGAGGCGCCCGCCGTCGCGTGGGCGTGCACGGCGGTACGGGCCTGCCCCATCAGGGCGGCCGCCGCAGCGTTGTGGCCCTGCACGTCACCGATGACCGCGGCCACGCTGTCCTCGTCGAGACGGATCAGGTCGTAGAAGTCGCCGCCGATGTCCATGCCGCGGGTCGACGGCAGATAGCGGGCGGCGACCGCGAGGCCGGGCACCGGCGGCAGACCGTGCGGCAGCAGCCCGGCCTGCAGGTCGTGGGCCAGCTGCTGTTTGGCGTCGTACAACCGGGCCCGGTCCAGCGCCTGGGCGATCAGCCCGGCCAGCGAGGTGAGGACCTGGCGCTCCTCCATGCTGAAGGTGCGGGGGCGGGTGTACGAGAGGATGCAGCAGCCGACCGGGCGGCCGGAGACGATCAGCGGCAGCACGGCCCGGGCCGCCTTGCCGGTCAGCTGCGGCAGCCCCGGGTACTCGACTTCCATCTGCTCGGGGGTGGTGTAGAAGCTGGGCTCCCCGGTGGACAGGGCGTGCACGGCCGGGCTCTTCGCGGCGCCCAGCGCGAGACCCTCGAAGGCGGCGACGGCCTCGGCGGGGTAACCACGGTGGCCGATGGTCCGCAGCCGGCCGCCTTCCGTCGCGTACATGAGCATGCCCTGGGCGCCGAAGGCCGGCACGATCTGGTCGGCGACGAGGTCGACGACGTCCTGGACGCCCACCGCCTCGGTGAGCGCGGCCGCCAGGTGCAGCACGTGGTAGATCTGCCCGGCCCGGGGCGGCACCGCCTCTCCCGGGGCGGGCACCGGCAGCGGGCCGTACTCCTTGCCGGCCGGGACCTCCGAGGGCGCGATCCACACGCTCAGGCCGCGGCCGTCCGGGAACAGCTGGAAGGTGAGCCACCGGTCGGGCGGACGGAGGGCGACGAAGGACATCGGCTGACGGCTGATCACCGCGGCGCGGTAGCGGTCCTCGAACACCGGGTCGCGCAGCCAGGGCAGCGCCTCCCAGGGACGCGCCCCGATGAGCCGGTCCGGCTCCGCGCCCAGCAGTTCCGCCGCGCCGGTCGTGACCAGGGTGATGGAGCCGTCCAGGTCGAGCGCGCACGCGCCGCCGGGCAGGCGTTCGGCGAAATCGACCGCCGCCCGCGCCTCCTCGGGGCCGACGGTCCGGGCCGGCGGCGGGGTCAGCACCCGCGGCTCGACCGGCCGCGGCGGGTGCCCGTCGGACCCTCGGGGGTGCCGCGCCAGCACCGCCGCGAGCTGCCGGCAGCCGTGCTCGACGCGCTCCCGCTCGTCCTCCGACAGGTGCGGCGGATGCCCGGCCGGCCACAGCAGCAGCAGCGCGCCCCGTGCCCCGTCCGCGTCCCGGTCGCCGATCGGCGCCGCGGCCAGCGCGAAGTCGTACGGCACGGCCACCGCGGTACGGGGGAAGTCACGGACCAGCTGCTGATGGCTGCCCGCCCACACCAGGTGCCGGCGGCGGACGGCGACCGCGACCGGGATGGGGGCGGCCAGCGCCACCCGGCTCCACGGCTCCAGGAACGGCGCGGGCACCCCGCTCATGACGGTCAGCTGCAGCACCGGCTCGTCGTCCGCGAGCACGTACACACCGCCCGCGGACGCCCCGGCGGCCAGCATCACCCGGAGCAGTGCCCGGTCCAGCGGGTCGGTCCCGGTCCCGCCGCTCATCTCGCACCTTCACACCGCTGTCGTCGTGGCATGTACGACCCACTCCGGCCCGCCGTCGGTCCGGAACAGTGCCGACGTTACGCCGACGGCCGGGCCGCGGCATGCGAGCGGCCGCTGGGTGGTCGACGGGGCCGGGGAGCCGCGGAGAGCCTGCCCCGAGAGCTCTCCCGAGAGAGGGTGCAAATCGCCGTATATCATGTAATGGCGCCTCTTGAACCTGGCGCGGGCAGCATGTCGCCTCCGCATTCGGAGAGGAAACATGGCCGCAGACGAAGAGGACGAGGAAACTCCGGACCGGCGCCCGACCCGAAAGAAGACGGCCGGGAAGAGCAGAGACGCCGATGCCGGCGACCGGACGAGCGACCGGGGTACGGAGCGCGCCGCCCGCCGCGTTTCCGCGCCGCGGGCCATGCGCTACGCGGCCGAGCAGCTCCAGGAGCTCCTGGGCCGGGCCCCCGAATCCGTCTCCGCGGTCCAACCGACCGAGGACGGCTGGATGGCCGACGTGGAAGTCCTGGAACTCGAACGCGTCCCCACAACGAGCAGCGTGATGGCGAGCTACCGCGTGACGCTCGACGAAGAGGGCGAGCTGATGTCCTACGAGCGCACCCGCCGCTACACCAAAGGGCAGGTCGGCCAGGGCTAGGCCGGGTGGCGCCGACATCACCGTTCGCCAAGTGAACAAACACGGCCGCTCCAGTGCGCTCTGGAGTGCGCCGGTGAAAGGAAGGCACCGTGAGTGTAGTGCCGCAAGGAGGAGGGGCCGTAGCGACGGGTGGCGGACAGGCCACCGGCAACCTCTACGACGTCGTGGAACTGCTCCTGGACCGTGGTCTGGTCATCGACGTGTTCGTACGCGTCTCGCTGGTGGGCCTGGAGATCCTCAAGGTCGACGCCCGCATCGTCGTCGCCAGCGTGGACACCTACCTGCGCTTCGCCGAAGCCTGCAACCGCCTCGACCTGGAGTCCGGGCGCAAGGCCCCCTCCAAGCTGACGGACGTCGTCGGCGAGGTCACCGAGGGCGGCGCGCGCGGCAAGACCAAGGGAGCCCTGAGCGGCGTCGCGGAGTCCGTGGCGGACGCCCTCAAGGCAAGCACCCAGGAGACCGAGGAACGGCACAAGGAGCCCGCGAGCAAACGCGAGCGACCGGTGAGGCACCGAAAGGACTGAGCCATGCCCGTCTACGTCTACTCGATCGTCTCCCGCAGTCATCCGCAGAACCTGGACGGTCTGCACGGAGTGGGTGACCCACCGTCAGAATTGCGCACGGTGGTCGGCGAGAAGCTGTCCGCGGTGGTCAGTGACGCTCCCGAAGGGCTGCGGCCCAAGCGCCGCGACCTCGCCGCCCATCAGGCCGTGCAGGAACGGCTGATGGCCGACGGCACGGCCCTGCCGCTGCAGTTCGGCTTCACGGCCGACGACGAGGACGCGGTACGGACCGTGCTGGAGGAACGCGCGGAGGAATTCGCCGAGCGGCTGCAGACCCTGGAGGGCTGCGTCGAGTACCACCTCAAGGCCGCCCAGAGCGAGGAGGCGATGCTGCGCGAGATCCTCACCGAATCGGACCAGGCGCGCCGGATGAACGAGGAGGTCAGAAGCGGCCGGGGCGGCCCGGACCTGCCGCTCGCACTCGGCGAACTGGTCGCGAAGGAGGTCGAGACGCGCAAGGACCGGCTGAACGCCGCGGTCGCCGAGGCGCTGGGCGGGATCGCCCGCGAGGAGACCGGCTACAAGGCGGCCGGGGACGACTTCCTGAGCGTGTCCTTCCTCGTCGACCGGGACCAGGAGGCCCGGCTGCGCGCCGCGGTGCAGAAGATCGCCGACGAACTGGGCGAGGACTTCGACCTGCGGCTGCGCGGTCCGCTCCCCGTCTACAGCTTCGTCTGATCCGTCCGGCCCGGCCGGTCGTCCGCTCTTTCCGGCGTCCGGTTCCGCGGCCTCGTCCAAGGAGTTCCCATGAATCTGCTGGGAGAGATCGCCGCCCTCCCGGTCGCCCCGGTGCGCGGTGTCCTCTGGGTCCTGCAGCGGGTGGTCGAGGCCGCCGAGAACGAGTACTACGACCCCGCCCCCGTGGAGCAGGAACTCGCCGCGCTGGAACGGCAGTTGCTGGCCGGTGAGATCGACGAGGAGACCTTCGACCGGCGGGAGGACGAACTGCTGGACCGACTGGAAGAGATCCGGGACCACCTTCGGGGTACCGGTGGCTGACCGGGGCCGGAGCAACGCCCGGGCCCCGGGGAAGCGAGGTGCAGGGCCGTGAGCGAACCCGTCGCCAGGAGGCTGGGTGACCAACCCTCCAGGGCCGCCCCGCCCGGCCAGGGCGGCACGTCCGCGAACCTCGCCGACATCCTGGAACGGGTCCTGGACAAGGGCCTCGTCATCGCCGGTGACATCCAGATCAACCTCCTCGACATCGAACTCCTCACCATCAAGCTCCGTCTGCTGATCGCGTCGGTCGACAAGGCGAAGGAGATGGGCATCGACTGGTGGGAGCACGACCCCACACTGTCCTCCCGGGCCTCCGACGGCTACCGCTCGCTCGCCGAGGAGAACCGGCGGCTGCGGGCCGAACTCGCCGCGGCGCGCGGCCGGCCCGGGGTCGACGAGCTGCCGCCGGGCGACTCGGCGGTGGAGCCCGGAAAGATCGATGCGGCAGAGGAAGCCGAGAAGGTCGAGGCGAACGAGCAGGCCGCGGTGACCAAGCAGGCCGGGCAGGCCAAGCGGGCCAAGGCGGCCGAACCGGCCAAGGCGGCCGAACCGGCCGAACCGGCCGAACCGGCCGAGGTGGCCCAGGCGGCCGAGGCGGCCGAACCGTCCGAGGTGGCCCAGCCCGACAAGGCGGCCGAGGCGGCCGGGCCCGGCAAGGCGGCCGAGCAGAAGGACCGCCCGGCCGCCCGCAGCCGGCGCAGCGTGAGCGGCAACCCGGGCACGTCGGGCCGGGCCCGCGCCTCCGGCACCGCACGCAAGCGGGCCGAACCGCGCTCCCGGGGCAAGAAGCGGGACGAGCCATGACCGAGCTCATCAGCTATGCCTACGCGGTCGCGCGGGACGCCGACGGATCGCTGGAAGCGGAGCTGTCCGGGCTCCCGGGCGTGGCCGACGCACCGGTCCGCCTGGTACGCACCGGCGACGACGCCGATGTGGTCGTCGCCGTCAGCGCGGTGCCCGCGGCGGACTTCGACGAGCGGGCACTCCGCGCCCACCTGGAGGACCTGGACTGGCTGGAGGCGGTCGCCCGCGCCCACCACCGGGTGATCGAGGCGCTGGCCGCCCGCAGCACCGTGCTGCCGCTGCGCCTGGCCACCGTCTACGTCGACGACGAGAGCGTCCGGCTGATGCTGGCGGACCGCCGGCGGGCGTTCGCCGACCGGCTCACCGAGCTGGCCGCACAGACCGAGTGGGGGGTCAAGATCTACGTCGACGCCGCGGCCGCCGAGACCCCCGAGGAGCCGCCCGCCGAGGACGTGAGTCCCGGGCGGGCCTACCTCAGCCGGCGCAGGGCACAGCGCCACGCCCGCCAGGACGCCTACCGGCACGCCGAGGAGGCGGCCCGGCGGGTCGAGGACACCGCCCGCACCTACGCCGTCGACCAGGTCAGGCACCGGGCGCAACAGGGCGAACTGGCCCAGGGCCCGGGGGAGAACGTCGTCAACGACGCCTATCTCGTGCCGCAGCAGGACGCCGATGACTTCCGCGCCGACGTCCTCCGGGCCGGCGAGGGCTTCCCCGGCGTCCGCGTGGAGGTCACCGGGCCCTGGGCGCCCTACTCCTTCGCCGTCCCCGCCGAGGCCGATCCCGTGCGGAGAGCCGCGCCGTGAGGCCCGTGGGCGGGCCGCCGGCCAGGGCGGACGAGCCGCTGCCGAACCAGCAGATCGCGCTGATCGACCTGCTGGACCGGCTGCTCAGCGGCGGTGTGGTGCTCACCGGCGACGTGGTGCTCTCCATCGCCGACATCGACCTCGTCCGCATCACGCTGCGTGCGCTGGTCGTCTCCATCAGCGCCGCGAACCCCTCCCCGTGGCCCTCGCGCGAGGAACTGGCGCAGCGCGACGAGTTGACGTACCGGGAGGACCTGACGCTCCCGGAGGGCGGACCATGACGGAGGACGCCCGGTGGCCGGCCGGCGCCCGCTTCGACGAGGTCGCCGACGCGGCGGCGCGCGCCTTCCGCCTGCTGCCCGCGGCACCGGAGGACGACCTCCTGCGCACGCCGGGCGGTCCGTCGCCCCGGCCCGCACACCGGATCGCCACCGATCCCGACACGGTGGAACGCGACCTCATGAAGCTCGTCCTCACCCTCGTCGAGCTGCTGCGGCAACTCATGGAGCGCCAGGCCCTGCACCGGGTCGACGCCGGGGACCTCTCCGAGGAGCAGGAGGAGCGGCTGGGCGAGACGCTGATGATCCTGCACAGCCGGATGGTGGACCTCTGCGCCCGGTACGACCTGTCACTGGAAGACCTCAATCTGGACCTCGGACCCCTCGGGACCCTGCTGCCACCGTCCTGACCGGCGCCGTCCCGAACCGGCGGCCCGGACCGGGCCGCACCCCAAGGAGCACGACAAGGACCACAGGAGCACGACAAGGACCACGACAGGAGCACGACAAGGACCACGACAGGAGCGCGAGATGGACATCAAGAAGAAGACCCGGGAGCTCGGCGGCACCGCCGCCGGAAAGGCCAGGGAAGCGATCGGCAGGACCAAGGAAGCGACCGGCAGGGCCCGCGGTGACACGGAGCTCGAACACAGGGGCAGGGCCGAGAAGGCCATGGGGAAGGTCAAGCAGGCCGTGGAGAAGGGCCGGCACACCCTGAAGCATTGAGCCCGCCGCCCGGCCACCGGCCCACACCGGTCCCCGCCGCCCGTGTCTCCGTGCGGGCGGCGGGGACCGGTGTGGGCCGGTGGCACAAGATCCCGGCCTCGGCCGGGGGTCAGCCGGCGTCGGGCAGTCGTACCCGGACGGTGCCGTCGGACTCCACGCTCACCTGGAACGCGGGCTGCGGCGCGGTGGCCGGCCCCCGTACGTTGGCGCCGTCCGCCAGCCGGAAGACGCTGCCGTGCCAGGGGCACTGCACACAGCCGTCCGCGACCTTCCCCTCCGACAGCGGTCCCGCCATGTGGCTGCACCGGTCGGCCAGGACATGGATGTGGCCGCCCGGCTGCCGCACCACCACGAGGGGCACCTCGCCCAGCTCGCGGCGCACCGCCTCGCCGACCGGGAAGTCCGTCACCCGGCCCACGGTGTGCCAGCCCGCCGCCACCAGGTGCGGCACCGGCTGGGCCTTGTTGGGGCCCGCGGCCTGCCGGTAGGCGAGGTGGCCGCCCAGCAGCCCGCCGGTACCGGCCGCGCACAGTCCCGCGAGCCCGAGCGCCTTGCCCAGCGCCGTACGGCCGCGGCCGCGCTGCACCCAGGAGTTCGCGTACAGGCCGATGGCCGCGGCGATCGACCCGGCGTGCACCAGCCCGGTGCGCATCTGGTCCTCGTGCTGCTCGGCCCAGTCCACCCAGCCGGCCAGCGCGGCCGGTACGGCGGACAGCACGCCCACGCCCACCAGCACCCGGGCGCCGCGCCGGGTGCCGGGCACCAGGTCCAGCACCGCGGCGGACATCCACGAGCCCAGCGGGAGCTGTACCAGCGCCGGGTGCAGCGGATGGCCGATCGGCAGCCCGTGCAGCACATCGCGCCAGCGCCCCAGCGGCAGCCCGCGGACCGCCCGCTGGAGCGGGCCGATCACCCGGTCCAACTGCTCCAGGCGGCCCAGCTCGTCGAGGGAGCGCAGGAACGTGGCCTCGGTGCGGGCCGCGGCGCCATTCAGCGTGCCGGTGTCGCCACCGGAACCGGTGGCGGTCTGCAGGACGCCCGTACCCGGGGCGAGGACGGCGAATTTCGTGTACCGCGCGGAGAGCCGCATCAGCCTCACTCCTCTTCGGTCTCTTCCTCGTCCTCCTCGTCCGCTTCCTCTTCCTCGTCCGCGGACTCTTCGCCTTCCTCCTCCTCTTCGCCCTCTTCCTCCTCTTCTCCTTCTTCGCCCTCTTCCTCGCCTTCCTCTTCTTCGCCTTCCTCGGCCGCTTCGCTCTCCTCTTCCTCGACGGCCTCCTCATGGGTGCGTACGACCTCGCCGTCGCGGATCTCGCCGCGCCAGCCCTCGGGTTCCTCGGTGGTGAGGGTCACGTAGCGCTGGAAGTGCTTGAAGTCCAGCCGCAGCCGTCGTCCCTGCGCCCGCCAGATGTTTCCGGTCTTCTCGAAAAATCCCGAGGCGTAATACTCGACGACCAGCACGATGCGGGTCAGATTGGGCGCCAGCTCGTGGAAACTGACCGCGCCCCGCGTCGAGCCCTTGGCCCCCTCCGACGTCCAGACGATCCGGTCGTCCGGTATCTGTTCCTGGACGGTCGCCTTCCAGCCCCGGGTCGACGGCCCGACCTTGGCCTTCCAGTCGCTGGTCGTCTCGTCGTGCGGCGACACATTCCGCACGCCTTTGGTGAAGCGGCTGAATTTGTCGTACTGCGTCCAGTGGTCATAGGCGGCACGCACCGGCACACCGACGTCGAGGACCTCGATGATGTTGGTGACCTTCTTGTCGCCCGAGGAGCGCTTCTTTCCGCCTCCGAAGGCCTCCTTGGCCTTTCCGATCACCTTGTCCTTGATGCTCCCCGCCGTTCCGGACAGCACCGCCTTGAGGGGGGAATCACCGCTCAGTAGGCCCGCGCCGATCTTGCCCAGGGACCCGCCGTGCTCGGCGACATCGGTGAGCTGGTCCGTCACGTCCGCCAGTTTGTCGCCGGCCCGTTCGGCGAGGTTTCCCACCAACGCCGTCATGAGGTTGCCGAACTCGTCACGCAGTTGGTCCATCCCCGAGTCCGGGGCCTGTTCCGACTTCGCCATGACCGGTCACCTCCCGCCTCTGCCACGCGACGTGGTCTTCTTGGCGGCGGTCTTCTTCGCCGGAGCCTTCTTGGCCTTCTTGGCGGCCTTCTTTCCCGCCGGGGCCTTCTTGGCGGTGGCCTTCTTTGCCGGGGCTTTCTTGGCGGCTTTCTTTGCCGGGGCCTTCTTGGCGGTGGCTTTCTTCGCCGGGGCCCGTGCCGCTCGGCCCCCGCCGCCGCGGCGGGGCCGCTCCTCGGCCTCTTCCTCCTCCGGCTCTTCTTCTTCCTCCTCCGGCTCTTCCTCCTCCTCGTACTCCCCTTCTTCTTCCTCTTCCTCTTCCTCGTCTTCCGGCGGCTCTTCCTCGTACTCCTCTTCTTCTTCCTCTTCTTCCTCTTCCTCGTCCCCCTGCGGGCCGAGTTCGAGGCGGCTGGTCCGGTCGCGGAGCGTATCGGCGAGCGAGACCAGTTGCCGGTTGGCGGCGGTCGCCAGGGCCTTGCGGCCGGCGTCCATCACCTCACCGCGCAGCTGGTCGCCCAGCTCCGCGACCTGGGGTATCTCCCCGAGCTTGCGGACGCTGTCGGACACCAGCTGACGGGGGTCGAGACCGGATTGGCGCCCGGCGAGATAGGACGCCGCCGTGAGGGCGAGCCGGCCCTTCTTGGTACGGCCCAGCACATAGCCGCCGGCCACCGCGGCGGCGAGCATGATCTTCGTTCCTTGGTTCATGGACGTGTCACCTTTTCCTGGGCAGCCGACCGATTGGCGCCATATCTCCAGAGTGATCCCTGTGGTGACCTGCGCATCTCGGGCGCCCATCGCGGATGCGGGGCGCGGCTGCGCCCGCGGGCATGCCGAGGGAGCGGGTTCGCCCGCCGTGAGGGGCGGCCCGTTCTACGGGTTACCGGTGGCCCGGAAGAAAAACACGCGAGGCGGTCAAAGTGGCGTCGATACGGTCAAAAAGCGGTCAAAGGACCGCAGGGTGTCCGTCCGGCCGCCGACCGGCACGTATGCGGACGGAAGACGACGGTCCTAGGCTCGAAATATGCCGGGATCACGCCGTGCCCCGCCTCGTGCGGGAGCAGACCGTGTGGGAGTCGGGGGAGCGCGGCGTGCCCGCCGGTGGGCGGCCGCGGCCCGGCTGCCGGCCGTGGCGGCGGTGGTGGCCCTGCTCGGCGTGCCGGCCGGCACGCCCGCCGCCCTGGCGGGAACTCCCGCGCCGGCGGCCGTCGGTGACCCGTCCCCCGCCCCCGGGCTGGCACGCTTCTACCAGCAGCGGCTCTCCTGGGCGCGGTGCGGCCCGGACGTCCAGCAGAGCGCCCGCAGCCAGGGCGACACCGCGCCGCCGGGCTTCGCCGACCGGCTGGAGTGCGCGCGGCTGACCGTACCGCGGGACTACGGCCATCCCGACCGGACCGCGCTGCGGGTCCAGCTGGTCCGGCTGCCGGCCACCGGGCCCGGCAAACGGCTCGGCTCCCTCGTTCTCAACCCCGGCGGCCCGGGTGCTTCCGGCGTCGACTACCTGATCGGCAGCGGCAGCGCCTTCGCGCGCCCGAACCAGCGCTACGACCTGGTCAGCTTCGATCCGCGCGGCACCGGCCGCACCGAACCCGTCTCCTGCGGCAGCCGGCTCGCCCCGCCGCCCGGCAACGCCGCCGACGACACCCTCGCGGCGAAGGAGAAGCGCATCAACGAGGCGTGCGGGCGGTACTCCGGCGGGCTGCTGCCCTGGGTCGGCACCACGGAGGTCGCCCGGGACATGGACGTGCTGCGTGCCGCGGTCCACGACGACAAGCTCAACTACCTGGGGTTCTCCTACGGCACCAAGCTCGGCGCGGTCTACGCCCATGAATTCCCGGACAAGGTCGGCCGGATGGTGCTGGACGGCGTCGAGGACCCCACCAAGAACACCTGGCAGACCGCGCTCGCCCAGGCCCGCGGCTTCCAGCGGGCACTGGACGACTTCACCGCCGACTGCGTCCGTGCCCCGGACTGCCCGCTCGGTACGGACGACGGCCGGGCGCAGGACCAACTGCTCCGCTGGTACCAGCAGTTGACCGATACGCCGCTGACGGTGCGGGGGCGTACGGTGGACGAGACCACCTATGTCTACGCGCTGCGCGAGGCCCTCTACAGCCGCAGCGACTGGCCGGCCCTGCGGCAGGCCCTGGCGCAGCTGCGGCGCGGCGACGGCGCGGGCATCCTCCGGCTCAGCGACAGCGGCGGCAGCCGGGCACCCGAGAGCGGCAGGGCTCCCCACAGCGAGAAGGCCCGCGGCGGCACGGCCGTTGCCGTACCGCCGCGGGCCGGAATCCCGCCGCGGCGGACCGGGCAGGACGACGAACTGCCGCCGCAGGACCAGCTGGCCCTGCGCGCGATCTCCTGCCGGGACACCTCCGAGCGCTACGGCGCCGCCGACTACCCCCGGGCGGAGCGCGAACTCACCCGGGCCTCACCGCTGTTCGGGCCGGACATCGCCCCGACCCTGCTGGACTGCTACGCCTGGCCGGCCGCGGGCGACGACTCCTCCCGCGACGTCGCGGCGCCGGACGCGCCGCCGATGCTGCTCGTCGCCACCACCAACGATCCGGCGACCCCGTACCAGGGCGCCGTCAACATGGCCCGGGCGCTGGGCAATTCCAGCGTCGTGCTGACCTTCCGCGGGGAGGGGCACGCCGCCTACGCCACCGGTGACACCTGCGTCCAGGACCACGTCGACCGCTTCCTGATGGACGGCGTGCTGCCCAAGCCGGACACCAGCTGCGGCTGAGCGGTCCGGTGGACGGCAGCCCGGTGGACTACCTCCGGTAGTAACGGTTGTCCTCGACGTCGACCACGGGAGCGCCGGGGGAGGGCGGCTGGGTGCGCCGCCGCTTGAGGATGCTCACGTACGTCGCGAGTCCGATGATGCCGACGATCATCATGATGATGCCGACGAGGTCGAGATTGATCCCGGCCATGTGCCAGTCGGTGGCGAACGTGAGGATCGCCCCCACGGCCAGCAGACCGATGCACCCGCCGATACCCATGGTGTTTTCCTCCATAACTGGTGTGACGGTCAGGTCTGTTGAGAATGCGGTTACCCGGCGGCGGGGGCCTTATGTCCGTGCCGCGGTCGACGTCCGGCGCGGGTGGGCCGGGGAGGGGCCGGGGGCCGGCCGGGCGCTCAGCCGGCGCGCCGGCCGCCGCGGCCCGCGGTCTTCTTCGCCGCGGCCGGCTTCTTCGCGGCGGCCTTCTTCGTGCCTGCCGTCGTGCCGGCGGTCTTCTTCGCGCCCGCCGTCTTGGCGGGCGTCTTCTTCTCGGCGCTCTTCCGCCCCGCGGTCTTCTTCGCGGCCGTGGCCGGGCCGGTCTCCTCCTCCTCGCCGCGCGACCGCTTCGCCGCCCGGACGCTGTCCTGCAGCGCCGCCATCAGGTCCATCACCCGGCCGGCCGGGGGCTCCTCGCCGGTCTCGAACTCCGGCTCGCGGTCGGCCAGCTTCGCCGCCACCAGCTCTTCGAGCGCCTCCCGGTAGTGGTCGTGCACGTCCTCCTCGGACAGTCCCCCGAAGGAGTCCATCAGCGCCTCGGCGGCCGCCACCTCATTGGCGTGCACCGGCGCCTCGCGCTCGGGCAGCACCCCCTGCAACGGGCGGATCTGGTGCGGCCAGAGGAGTTGCTGCATCACGAGGACGTCGCCCATCGGCCGGATCATCGCCAGCGTCTCCCGGCCGTGCAGGGCGATCTTCCCCAGGCCGACCCGCTGGTGCCGTTCCATCGCGTCGCGCAGCAGGACGTACGGCTTGGCCGCGGCCGGGCCGTCGATGCCCAGGTAGTAGCCCTTGCCCAGCTGGAGCGGGTCGATGTCACCGCCGGCGACGAAGGCGAGGATGGTCAGCGTCCTGGCGGTCGGCAGCGGGAGGGCCTCCAGGTCCTCGTCGCTGAGCGGGACGACCGTGTCGCCGTCGCCGGGCCGGTAGCCGCGGCCGATCTCGTCGGGGGAGACCTCGGCGCCCTCCAGGGAGCACACCGGCTGGTTGCGCACCCGCCCGCCGTCCTTGGTGTGGATGCGGACGAAGCTGACCGACGCGGAACTCTCCGTGGCGTTGTACGCGGCGACCGGGATCGTGACCAGGCCGAAGCTGATGGCGAACTTCGCCGTGGGACGCATGGGGGCCGCCTTCATCGGTGCGTTCGGCTCCATGCTAAGTGGGCCGGGCGAACCGTACATCCCGGGTCATACCGGGCATGGCCCGATCGGGTCGGGCGGCGGCCGCGGGGGCCGCCGGATCCCGGCGGCCCCTGGGTCGGGTCAGGTCATGTCACGGAGTGTCGGTGGTTATGGTCACCCGCACAGAGCGCCCAGATGATGAAGATGTCGATGGCGACCAGCGTCAGGGCCCAGAACGGGTAGTACGGGATCCACAGGAAGTTCGCGAGCGCGCCGAGACCGGCGAGGACGACACCGAGGACGCGTGCCCACGTCGCCCCGCTGGCGATCAGGGCGACGCCCGCGGCCAGGATCACGATGCCCAGGATGAGGTGGATCCATCCCCAGCCCGCGAGGCTGAACGAGAACACGTAGTTCCGCGTCGTCAGAATGACGGTGTCCTTCGCGATGGCGGAGATGCCCTCCAGGAGGGTCATCGCGCCACCGAAGATCATCAGGACGCCCGCGAAGGCCGTCCATCCCCCGACAATGGTGGGTTTCTGCCTGGCCATGGCTCACTCCTCACATGAGAGACCCGGCCGGCCGCCGGCACGATCCCGGCGGGGGTCATGTGGTCATGACCTGTTTCCACGTTTCCACAGGGATCGGCCGGCCGCATGCCAGGGGTGAGGAGCCCGCATTGAGGGGGGATCAGCGCCGGCCGGCCCCGGGGCGCGGCGCCGTGGCCGCTCCCGCGGTGCCCGGCGCGGGCAGCGGATCGGGCGCCGGGCCCGGCTCCGGCCCGGGCGTGGGCGGTGCCGGATGCGGCGGGATCGGATCCGGCTCGGGGGCCGGTACCGGGGGTGGAACCGGATCCGGGCCGGGGGCGGGGACCGGGCCGGGGCGCGGACCTGGCGTGGGTCCGGGTGGTCCGGGCCCCGGTCCCGGCGTCGGTGGTACGGGGTCGCGCGCTGCGCGCCCCCACTGGCGGCATGGTGCGTCCGGTACGAGACCCGGCACGAGACCTCCTTCGCTTCGGCCCCGCGGGCGGTTGACGCCCCGTGAGGCCCCTTGGGCACACCACCCTTGTTGCCGCTTTCGTGCCCGGCATGCGGCGTGGCGGGCGGCCACCACCCGGACGCCGGAGCGTACGGCGGCCCGCAGCGGGTACCCCCGCCCGCATGGAGGCCACCGACAGGGACACGGACACCGGCGGGAAGCAGACCGGCCGGGGCGGCGCCACCGGGAAGGCCGCCGGCAGGGCCCGCAAGGGCGGTACGAAGACCGTGCGGGCGGGCGGCCGGACCGTGGAGGTGCACCGCCCGGACAAGGTGCTGTTCCCGGACGACGGGCTGACCAAGGCCGATGTCGTCGACTACTACCGCCGGGTGGCCGCGGCCATGGTCCCGCACCTGCGGGACCGCCCACTGATGCTGGAACGGCTCCCGGAAGGGCTGGACGGGCCGCACTTCATGCAGAAGGAGACCCCGGACCACTACCCCGACTGGATCCGCCGCGAGGAGGTCGCCAAGGAGGGCGGCACCGTCACCCACCCCGTCTGCGACGACAAGGCCACCCTGCTCTACCTCGCCGACCAGGCCTGTCTCACGCTGCACCGCTGGCTGTCCCGGGCCGGCCGGCCCGACCACCCGGACCGGCTGGTGTTCGACCTCGACCCGCCGGGCTCCGGCTTCGAGCCCGTACGGGAGGCCGCGCGGCAACTCGTCGGGCTGCTGGACGAACTCGGGCTGCCGACCATGCTGATGACCACCGGTTCGCGCGGGCTGCACGTCATCGTCCCGCTGGACGGCCGCGGCGACTTCGACACCGTGCGCGGCTTCGCCCAGGACGTGGCGGAGGTGCTGGCCGGGCGCCATCCGGACCGGCTCACCACGGCCGTGCGCAAGAAGGCCCGCGGCGACCGGCTCTACCTGGACGTCCAGCGCAACGCCTACGCGCAGACGGCCGTCGCCCCCTGGTCGCTACGGGCCAAGCCCGGCGCCCCGGTCGCCGTGCCGATCCGCCACGAGCAGCTCGACGACCCCGAACTGACCGCACGCAGCTGGTCGTTGAAGGACGTGGCGGGGGTCGTGGAGCAGGCCCGGGCCCGGCCGTGGTCGGCGGTGCCGGCCCGCGGGCGGTCGCTGCGCGCGGCCCGCAAGCGGCTCGACGCCCTGCGCTGAGGGGCCGCCGGCCCGGTCAGTTGGCCGGCGGCCCGCTGCCCGGAGCGTTCGGTTCGCCGGGCCGTCCCTCGACGTTTCGTCGCGGCCCGTGCCGTTCGCGGTCGGCGAGCACCGCCTCGTCGAGCAACTCGCGCTCCCGGCGGGCCCGTTCCCGGTCCCCGGCCGAGGCCTCCGTGACGTCCAGGAAGATCTGGTCGGCGACCGGCCAGCGCCGCCGGATCTCCGTCTTCACCCGGACCAGCACCTCCTCGACCTCCTCGCTGTCCAGCCCGCCGACGAGGTCGATCCGGGCCGCGATCAGCGTCGACCGGGTGCCCAGCCGCATGGTCAGCAGCGTCGTCACCGCGTCGATCTCCGGCTGCCGGTCCAGGAACCGCGCGATCGCCTGGCGCAGCGCCGGGTCGGCGGCCTCACCGATGATCCGGCCGCGGGACTCCTTGGCGAGCTGGTAGGCGACGTACATCAGCAGCGCCCCGATGACCAGCGACGCCCAGCCCTCCCACGCCACCTCGCCGGTGAGCAGGTGCAGCCCCACCCCGGCCATCGCGACCACCACGCCGAAGCAGGCGGTGGCGTCCTCGGCCAGCACCGTCCGCAACGCCGGGTCGTCGCCCGCACGGATGGCGCCCAGCATGGTCCGGCAGCTCTGCCGCGCCTGGCCGCGGACCTGCGCCAGCGCGCGCAGCAGCGACGAGCCCTCGGCGAGCAGCGCGACCAGCAGGACGACCAGCCCGACCGTGTAGCCCGTACGGCTCTCCGAACCGCCCGAGCGCAGCGCCTCGACGCCCTGGAAGAACGAGAAGCAGCCGCCCATGACGAAGATCCCCACCGCGGCGAGCAGGGACCAGAAGTACCGCTCCTTGCCGTAGCCGAACGGGTGCCGGGAGTCCGGCGCGCGGGTGCTGCGCTTGAGGGAGGCGAGCAGGAAGAGCTCGTTGAGGCTGTCGGCGACCGAGTGCGCCGCCTCGGAGAGCAGCGCGGGCGAGCCGGCGATCAGCCCGCCGACCACCTTGGCCACGGCGATCACCAGGTTCGCGCCGAGCGCCACGAACACGGTGACCGCGGTCCTGGCGTCCGCCCCGTCCTGCGACCCGTCGTGCGTCTGGTCCTGCGTCTCGTCCTGAGTCCCGTTCGACACCGCGTGCCTCCGGTGGTCGGTCGGCCGGCCGACGCGAAGCGTAACCGCCCGCGGCCCGGCGCGCACCCGGGCCGACCGGTTGGTTCCGGTAGGGCGGAGGGGGCAGCCTGGAAGGGGCGGAGCCCCGCGACCCGACGACCGAGGAGCCGGCCATGGGCGGACCATCCGACCGGGCCGTTGCCCGCACGCTGCTGGAGCGGCACGGCACCACCTACGCCGAGGAGAGCGGCATCCGGCTGCGCAACACCCCGCAGCCGCTCTACCAGGTACTGGTGCTGGCCCATCTGCTCAGCGCCCGGATCCGCGCCTCCGTGGCGGTGGCGTCCGCCGTTGCGCTGTTCGAAGCGGGTCTGCGCACGCCGCGGCGGATGGCGGACGCCACCTGGCAGCAGCGGGTCGACGCGCTGGGGGAGGGCGGCTACCGGCGCTACGACGAGCGGACCGCCACCCAGCTCGGGGACGCCGCCCAGCTGCTGCTGGACGAGTACGGCGGGGATCTGCGGCGGATGCGGGACGCGGCGGACGGCGACGCGGGCGCGCTGCGTACCGCGCTGCGCAAGGTGCCCGGCCTCGGGCCCGCGGGCTGCGACATCTTCCTGCGCGAGGTGCAGGGCGTCTGGCCCGAACTCGCCCCCTGCGTGGACGGCAAGGCCGTCCAGGGGGCCGGGCGGCTGGGCCTCCCGGGGGACGGCCGCGAGCTGGCGCGGCTGGTGGGGAGGGACGAACTGGCGGCGTTCGCCTCGGCGCCGGTGCGGGCCGCGCTGGACAAGTCCGTGGTGGACGACGTGCGCGCGGCGGCGGACGGCTGAGGAGGCCGGGAGCCCCCGGCGACCGGCAACCGCCGCCGGCCGTCAGGCGATCAGGGCTCCCAGCAGGGTCACGCCCGCCAGGAACCAGGCGATGTAGTCGCCGACGTGACCGGAGTGCATACGGCGCAGCGGAACGGTCCAGCGGGCCACATCGTCGCGCACCGGCCGCCGTACGGTCCACAGCGCGAGCCCCGCGGCCAGTGCGGTGGCCACCAGGCCCCACAGCACCCCGGAGGCGGTCCAGTGCGGCGGGGGAGTGGGCACCGGCTCCGCCGCCCGGCCGTGCAGCACCGCCGCGAGATAGCCGGCGTGGTCGGTGAAGGCGTCCGCGGCCTGTCCGATGCCGGTCCGCAGCCCGGGGACCAGCCCCACCGCCAGGGCCGCGGCGAGCAGTACCGCCGGCACGGTGAGCATGGTGTCCGGGATCCGGGAGAGCGGACCGCCCCGGGTCTCCGGCTCCTCCTCACCGGCCGTCTCGTCGGCCGGGTGCCGACCGGCGTCGGCCGGCCGGGTGCCCAGCCCGAGGAACACCCGGGCCCCGGCCCGCAGCACCGCGCCGCCGGTGACCGCCGACACCAGCACGAACAGCGCGGTCGCCCAGCCGCCCACGGCCTCCTCGGTGACCGCCTTGCCCAGCGCGGTGCCGAACGGCGGCAGCCCGGCCAGCGCCAGCCCGCCGGCCCCGAACAGCGCGCCCACCCACGGCAGTTCGCGCCCCCGGCCGTGCAACTGGTGCTCGTCGACGCTGGCGAACCGGTCCAGCAGGATGCCCACGCACGCGAACAGCGCCGCCTTCACCCCGGCATGCCCCAGGACGTACACCGCGACCCCGCCGACCCCCGCCGGGCTGAGCACCGCGAGACCCATCAGGAACAGCCCGGCGTGCGCCACCGTGGAGTACGCGAGCAGCCGCTTGAGGTGGCGCTGCTGCCAGCACATCAGCGTGCCCAGGACGGCGGTCAGCACCCCCAGGGCCAGCAGCGCCCGGTGGGCGTCGGCAGCCGGCATCCCGCCTGGACCGGCGAACACCGTCCAGTACACCCGGGCCGCGCCGTACAGCCCCAGCTCGACCATCACGCCCGACATCAGCATGCACACCGGTGTCGGGGCCACCGCATGGGCGTCGGCCAGCCAGAAGTGGAACGGCACCGCCGCCGCCTTGACCAGCAGCCCGGTCACGACCAGGGTGAAGCCGGCGATCAGCAGCGCGTCCGGGGTGCCGGGCGATCCGGCGAGCGCGTTGCCGATCTGTGCGAAGCCCAGCTCGCCCGTGTGCGCGTAGAGCAGGCCGATGCCCAGCAACGTGGTGTAGCCGCCGAGGGAGTTGACGACGCCGAAGACCAGGGCGCCCTGGACGGCCCGCGCCTCCTCCACCCGGTAGCCGGTCAGCGCGTACGCGACCACGCCCATCAGCTCGAAGAACACGAAGGCGTTGAAGAGGTCGCCGGTGAGCGTGAATCCGCACATGCCCGCCTGGAAGAGCAGCACCAGCGCGGGGAACGAACCGGCGTGCCGGCGCGGCGGCTCGGCGAAGTACCGCCAGGCGTACGCGAGCGCCGCCAGCACCAGCAGGGAGACCAGGGTGGCGAGCCCCAGGCCGGTCCGGTCGCCGACCAGCACGATGCCCACGCTCACCCCGTTGTGCGGCCGCCAGCCGCCCACCCACTCGGCGGGCTGCCCGGCCGACGACCCGGTGGCCGCCAGCGCGAGCAGGGCGAGCACCGCGGCACCGGCGGCGAACAGGCAGCCCAGCGTCTCGGCGGCGAACCGGGGCAGCCGCCGGCCCGCCCCCACCAGCAGCGCCGCACCGAACATCGGGGTGATCACGATCAGCGGCAGGGTCTGTGCGACGCTCACCCCCGCAGCTCCGACAGCTCGTCCGGGTCCACCGTGCGGTGGCGTTTGGCGACCTGGATGACCAGGGAGAGCAGCAGCGCGGTCACGGTCGCGCCGATGACGATGTCGGTCAGCGTGAGCGCCTGGACGATCGGATCGACGACCGGGCGCGAGCCCGGGGCGATGTCGGAGAACACCGGCGCGGTGCCGCCGGAGCGGTAGCCGACGGCCAGCAGCAGGACGTAGGTCGACGACTGGCAGACCGCCAGGCAGCCCACCGCGTGGATGAGATTGCGGCTGGTCGCCAGCCCGTAACACCCCATCAGGAACAGCCAGCCCGCGACCACGTACGGCGCTGCGCTCATGCCCGGCCCTCCGCCTCCTCGTCCGTACTCACGATCTCCACCGCCTGGTCCAGGAACCGGGCCAGCAGCACCACCACCCCGGCGGCGACCTCCACGCCGATGGCGGCGTTGAGCAGCGGGACGGTGCCGCCCGAGGCGAGGGTGTTGAAGGTGCCGTAGGGCAGGAAGTTGCCCAGGAACGCCCAGCCCGCCGGCAGCGCCGCCGCGCCCACCAGGACGTACGCCGCCTCGCCCGCGGCGTCCGCCACCTCGTACAGCCCGAGCGGCCGGATCCGTTCCAGCGCCCGGTAGTCCACCGCGATGTACAGCAGGTGCAGCGAGGTCGCCACCACCACCCCGCCCTGGAAACCGCCGCCGGGGCTGAGCTGGCCGTGCGCGACGATGTACAGCCCGATCAGCAGGGTGACCGGCAGGGCGAACAGCGCGTAGCGGCGCACCGACGGCGCGACCCGGGCCGGCTCCGGCTGCTGCCGGTCCTCGTCCCGGGTCTGCCGCAGCAGGACGACGGTGCCCAGGACCGAACCGAAGAGGATGGACTCCTCGCCGAGGGTGTCCAGGGCCCGCTGGTCGAAGTTGACCGAGGAGATGGTGTTGGCGGTGTGCCGGGCGAGCGCGGCGCGCACCGCCCGGTCGCCGTAGGGGTGCCGGTGGCCGCCGAACGACGGCAGGTCGAGGCAGGCCAGGACGTACAGCACCGCCACGCCCAGCCCGCCCAGGGCCAGCACCCACATCCGCAGCCGCATGGTCATTCCCGCTCCTCCCGGCGCTCGCTGCGGGCCTTGCGGCGCACCTTGCGCACGGACAGCAGCACCATCAGCGGCGTCAGCGCCGAGCCGACCGCGAGCTGGGAGAGCGCCACGTCGGGCGCCTGCAGCAGCAGGAAGAGGGCGGCCAGCGACAGCCCGAGCAGGGACAGCACGAACGACTGGCGGACGGGATCGCGCACCAGGACGGCCCCGGTCCCCGCGGCGGCCACCAGCAGCAGGCCCAGCAGCACCGGCAGTTCACCGGTCACCGGACATCCCCTCCGCGGGGGCGCCGCGCCCGTGCCCCATGGCCGCCGCGGCGTGCACGGCCCGGGTCGCCACCCAGGACCCCAGCGCCAGCAGCACCCCGATGATCAGGAGCTTCACCATCGCCCGGCCGGGCCCGGCGGCGGCGCTGAGCGGCAGCACCACCGCGGCCACCGCGACGTAGTTCCCCACCGTCAGTGCCCGCAGCCGGCGCTCCCCGGGCGGATGGTCCGCCAACTGGTCGGCGAGCAGCCGCACGAAGAGCAGCGTCCCGGCCGGGCCCAGCACCGAGAGCACCAGCGCGGTGTCGACATAGGCCGGACGGGCGAAGCCCTGCGCCAGCAGCAGGAAGACCAGGCTGAGGAGCGTGGTCGCGACGTTCTGCGCGGGCACCCGCCGGCTCGCCCGCCCGGTGGCCACGCCGCAGGCGGCCGGCGCGAAGCCGCACAGCAGCAGCGCGGTGCCCGCGGCGGTCCACCCGTTCACCGGTCGCCGACCGCACGCCGGGCCCCGCGGGCCGCCGCGGCGGCGAGCAGTCCGGCGCCCGCACCGACCACCCACTCCAGGGTGTCGACGGGACCGATCAGCACGATCCACAGCAGGGTCAACGCGGCCCACCAGCCGAGGAGTTCACCCCCGGCCGTCAGCGCTCGCACCATCCGCCACCCACCTCCCTGCCGACCGGGTACCCGGGCCTCAGGCTCACATGCGACGACGTGGCCGCCCCGTCACCGCGCCGCGCACTACTCCGTCGGGGCGCGCGGCGCGAGCGGGCGGCGGGTCAGCCGGACCAGGTCCAGTCGGCGACCTCGGGCAGATCCGTGCCGTGCTCCCGGATCCAGGCGTGGTGGCGGGTGCGGACGTCCGCCATCGCCTGGCGCAGCGCGACCGCGCGGACGCCGAGGCCGGGCACCCGGTCGACGACGTCCATCACCAGCCGGTAGCGGTCGAGGTCGTTGCGGACGACCATGTCGAAGGGCGTGGTGGTGGTGCCCTCCTCCTTGTAGCCGCGGACGTGCAGGTGGGGATGGCCGGCCCGGCGGTAGCCGAGCCGGTGGATCAGCCACGGGTAGCCGTGGTACGCGAAGATCACCGGCCTGTCGCGGGTGAACAGCGCGTCGTACTCGGCGTCCGCCATGCCGTGCGGATGGGCCCCCGCCGGCAGCAGCCGGGCCATGTCGACGACGTTGACCACCCGCACGGCCAGCTCGGGCAGATGACGGCGCAGCAGGTCGGCGGCGGCCAGCGTCTCCAGGGTGGGGACGTCGCCCGCGCAGGCCAGCACCACGTCCGGCTCGCGGCTGCCGTCCTCGGTGCCGGCCCACTCCCAGGCGCCGGCGCCGCGGGCGCAGTGCGCGTTGGCCTCGTCGAGGGAGAGCCAGTCGAAGCTGGGCTGCTTGCCGGCCACGATCACGTTGACGTAGTCCCGGCTGCGCAGCGCGTGGTCGGCCACCGACAGCAGGGTGTTGGCGTCCGGCGGCAGGTAGACCCGGACCACCTCGGGGCTCTTGTTGAGGATGTGGTCGACGAATCCGGGGTCCTGGTGCGAGAAGCCGTTGTGGTCCTGGCGCCAGACGTGCGAGGTGAGCAGGTAGTTCAGCGAGGCGATCGGGCGCCGCCAGGGCAGCCGGCGGGACGTCCGCAGCCACTTGATGTGCTGGTTGACCATCGAGTCGACGATGTGCGCGAACGCCTCGTAGCTGGAGAACAGGCCGTGCCGCCCGGTGAGCAGATAGCCCTCCAGCCAGCCCTGGCACAGGTGCTCGGAGAGCACCTCCATGACCCGGCCGTCGCGGGCGAGGTGCTCGTCGGTGTCCAGCGTCTCGGCCTGCCAGGCCTTGCCGGTGACCTCGTAGAGCGCCTCCAGCCGGTTGGAGGCGGTCTCGTCCGGGCCCACCACCCGGAAGTCCCGGCGCTCGGCGGTGGCCGCCATGATGCCGGACAGCAGACCGCCCAGGATCCGGGTCGGCTCGTGCAGCGCGGTGCCGCGCTTGTCGACCTCGACGGCGTACCGCTCCAGCGGCGGCACCGGCAGGTCCCGCAGCAGCAGTCCGCCGTTGGCGTGCGGTGTGGCGCCCAGCCGGCGCGGCCCTTCGGGGACGCAGGCCAGCACCTCCGCGGTGGGCCGGCCCTGCGGGTCGAAGAGCTCCTGGGGCCGGTACGAGCGCAGCCAGTCCTCCAGCTGCCGCAGGTGGCCGGGGTTGTCGCGGACGCCGGCCAGCGGGACCTGGTGGGAGCGCCAGGTGTTCTCGACCGGCTTCCCGTCGACCTCGTGCGGGCCGGTCCAGCCCTTGGGCGTGCGCAGCACGATCATCGGCCAGCGCGGGCGGTCGGTGAGGCCGTCGTGGCGGGCCCGGCGCTGGATGTCGGAGATCCGGTCCAGGCAGCGGTCCAGGGCGGCGGCCAGCGCCTGGTGCACCGCCGTCGGGTCGTCACCGGTGACGTGCACCGGCTCGTGTCCGTAGCCGCGCAGCAGCGCGTCCAGCTCCTCCTCGGGGAGCCGGGCCAGCACCGCGGGGTTGGCGATCTTGTAGCCGTTGAGGTGCAGGATCGGCAGGACGGCACCGTCGTGCACCGGGTCGAGGAACTTGGTGGCGTGCCAGGACGCGGCGAGCGGGCCGGTCTCCGCCTCGCCGTCGCCGACGACGCAGGCGACCAGCAGGCCGGGGTTGTCGAAGGCCGCGCCGTAGGCATGGGTGAGGGAGTAGCCCAGCTCACCGCCCTCGTGGATCGACCCCGGCGTCTCCGGGGCGACATGGCTGGGGATCCCGCCGGGGAACGAGAACTGGCGGAACAGCCGGGACATGCCCTCGCCGTCCCGGGTGACGTCGGGATAGGTCTCCGCATAGGTGCCGTCCAGCCAGGAGTTGGCCACCACGGCGGGACCGCCGTGGCCCGGCCCCCAGACGCACAGCGCGTCCAGGTCGCGGGCCTTGATGACCCGGTTCAGATGGGTGTGCACCAGGTTCAATCCGGGGGAGGTGCCCCAGTGGCCCAGCAGCCGGGGCTTGATGTGCTCGGGGCGCAGCGGCGCTTCCAGCAGCGGGTTCGCCATCAGGTAGATCTGCCCGACGGACAGGTAGTTGGCGGCCCGCCAGTGCGCGTCCAGCGCGCGCAGCTCCGCGGCGTCCAGCGGCCCCGGTGCCGCCGACTCCCCCGTTCCGGGCGCTGCCGGGGCGTGCGCGTCGGACATTCTCAGCTCCTCACGATGGTGGTGTGCGACGGACGGTGGGGCTCACAGGTTCCGCAGCGCGGGCAGCAGCTTGGTCTCCGCCCAGTCCAGGAACGGCTCCTGGTGGCCGCCGCCGATCTGCACCAGCGCGACCTCGGTGAAACCCGCGTCCACGTACGGGCGCACCGCCTCGACGAACCGGCCCACGTCGTCGCCGCACGGAATGGCCTCCGCGACGTCCTCGGGCGTGACGTACCGGGTGGCCCCGGCGAAGCCCTTCGGCCCCGGCAGTTCGGAGTTGACCTGCCAGCCGCCCAGCATCCAGCGGAACTGGTCGTGCGCCCGGGCGACGGCCGCGTCGCGGTCGGGGTCGTAGCAGACCGGCAGCTGGCCGACCCGGGGTTTGCCGGTGCCGCCGTGCCGGTCGAAGGACGTCAGCAGCTCGGCCTCGGGCTCGGTGGCGATGACCAGGTCGCCCAGCCGGCCGGCGATCTCACAGGAGCGTTCGCCCGAGACGGCCACCCCGATCGGCGGCGGCTCGTCGGGCAGGTCCCACAGCCGGGCGTGCACCACGTCGAAGTGGGTGCCGTGGTGGGTGACCTCACCGCCGCCGAAGAGCCTGCGGATGATCTCGATCGCCTCGGCCAGCTTGTCCAGCCGTACGGGTGAGGCCGGCCAGCCGGCGCCCACCACGTGCTCGTTGAGGTTCTCGCCGGAGCCCAGCCCCAGCCGGAACCGGCCGCCGGAGAGCAGCTGCATGGTCGCGGCCTTCTGGGCGACGACCGCGGGGTGGTAGCGGGTCGTCGGACAGGTCACGTAGGTCATCAGCGGGATGCGGCTGGTGGCCTGCGCCGCGGCGCCCAGCACGCTCCAGGCGTACGGGGCGTGGCCCTGCGAGTCCAGCCACGGGAAGTAGTGGTCGGAGGTCACCGAGAAGTCGAAGCCGGCGCGTTCGGCGCCGACGACATGACCGACCAGGGCCCGCGGGCCCGCCTGTTCGGTCATCATCGTGTATCCGATGTGCACCATTCAACACACCTTGCTGTGGCGAAACGGGGCCGGCAACCGGGGCGGGACCAAGGTGGCCGCCTCAGTCGGGCGGCTCGGGCGCGGGATGCTCTCCCGGCTCCGCCCCGGGCGGCTCGGCGGGCGCGGTGCCCGGCTCCTCCGGCTCGGGTGCCGGCTCGGCCGGCACCGGGTCGCGCGGCAGCGGCTCCGGTTCGCTCGGTACGGGCCCCGGACCCTTCGGCTCGGGCTCAGTGCTCAAAACGGTCATGGCGCTCTCCTTCCTCTCCATCCTGCGTCCCATGCGGGTACTCGGCCCGTTCGGGGCGGAAACCTCGTCCGCAGGGAAAAGGGAGAAAGGGGAAAGGGGGAGGGAGGGGGAGGGGGAACGCGGGGCCGTGCGGGGCTCGGCCTTCCGGGTGGGGCGGCCCGGCCGTCAGTACACGTCCCGCACGTACCGCTTCTCGGCCGCGAGCTGTTTGACGTACCCGGTGGCGGCCTCCTCGGTCAGGCCGCCGTGGGCCACCGCGATCTCGCGGAGCGCGCGGTCGACGTCCTTGGCCATCCGCGAGGCGTCGCCGCACACGTAGAAGTGCGCACCGTCCTGCAGCCAGGACCACAGCTGGGCGCCGTGTTCGCGCATCCGGTCCTGGACGTAGACCTTGGCGCGCTGATCGCGGGAGAAGGCGGTGTCCAGCCGGGTGAGCAGCCCGTCGTGGTGCAGCCGGCCGAGCTCCTCCTCGTAGTAGAAGTCCGTGGCGCGGCGCTGCTCGCCGAAGAACAGCCAGTTGGGGGCGCGGTGGCCACGGGCCCGCCGCTCGTCGAGGAAGCCGAGGAAGGGCGCGACGCCGGTGCCGGGCCCGACCATCACCATCGGCGTGGCCGGGTCGGCCGGTGGCCGGAAGTGCGCGCTGCGCCGCACGAAGATCTCCACCGGGCTGCCGGGCTCGGCATCCGCCAGGAACGCGGAGGCCACGCCCTTGCGCGGGCGGCCCTGCCGGTTCTCGTAGCGCACCACGGAGACCGTCAGCCGGAGGAGCGCGGGATCGGTCAGCGGGCTCGACGATATGGAGTACAGCCGCGGCCGCAGGCGGGGGAGGAGCGCGGCCCACTCCTGCGCGTCCGCCCGCACCCGGTGCTCGGCCACCACGTCGACGGCCTGCCGGCTCCAGGCCCACCGGTCCAGCTCGCCCTTGTTGCCGGGCCGCAGCAGTTTCCTGAGCGTCCGGTCCCCGGTCTGTTCGGCGGCCAGCCGGAGCAGCGCGGGGGTGATCCGGGTGATGTCGAGGCAGCGGTGCAGCGCCTCGCCGAACGGCACCGTGCCCGCCCCGTCGAGGTCGACCGGAGCCGCCGGGTCCAGACCGGTCAGATCCAGCCACTCGGTGACCAGCTCCGGGCAGTTCAGCGGCTGCACCCCGAGCGCGTCACCGGCCTCGTACGCCAGCGGCACCCCGTCGGCGTCCCGGGTGTCGAAGGTGAACCGGCGCACCTCCTTGGTGGCGCCGTCCCGGCTGAGCAGATCGTTGCCGACGAGCCGGGCGGTGACGGTCGGGTCCTTGGCGGGGGCGGAGGGGGTGGCTGCGGCCGGCGGCGCCGCGGTGTGCCCGTCGGCCACCGGCTCCGCCGTTCCGCCCTCCTCCAGCGCCCGCAGCACCTGGTCGAGCCACTGCCCGGCCGGCTGCGCGTAGTCCGGCTCGCAGTCCGTGCGCGGCGCCAGCCGGACCGCACCCAGCTCCGCCAGCCGGGCGTCCAGCCGCCGCCCGTGACCGCAGAAGTCGTCGTACGAGGAGTCGCCCAGCGCCAGGACCGAGTAGCGCAGGCCCTCCAGTCGCGGGGTGTCCGGCGCGTTGAGCGTGTCCCAGAAGCCGGAGCCGTTGTCGGGGGCCTCGCCGTCGCCGAAGGTGCTGGTCACGATGAGCAGGTCCGCGGTGCGCGGCAGGGTGGCCGGGGTGCTGTCGGCCATGCTCACCAGCGTCGCCTCCCGTCCGCTGCCCTTGAGCCGGCGGGCGGCGTCCGCGGCGACCTCCTCCGCGTTGCCGGTCTGCGAGGCCCACAGCACGATCACCGTACGGGCAACGGAACTTGACGATCCGTCAGTCGCGTCGGCCGGGTCGCCCTGCGCCGCCGTCCCGGTCCGCTCGTCCTCCGCCCGCGAGAACATCCCGGCCAGCACGCCGTTCACCCACAGCGCGGTGTCCGCGCCGAACGGCGCCTGGGCGGGCAGCACCGGCGTACCGCCGGACGGGCGGGACGCCAGCCCGGTGAGGAAGCCGGACAGATAGCGTCGCTCGTGCTCGGCCAGGGCCGGCGGGGCGGGGTCGGTCAGCCGGAAGAGGTCGGTCAGGACCGCCACCGCGCCCGACGCCCCGCCCCCTCCCGGACCGCCCGCCGGACCGTCCCCCGTCCGGTCCGCCGGGCCGCCCGTCTCCGCGTCCGGCCGCTCCGCCGCGCCCGGGAGCGCCGCGCTCTCCGGGCGGCCGGCGCCTCCCGGCACCCTGGTCAGCGCGACCGCACACGCCTTGAACTCGGGCTGGAAGGAGACCGGGTCGACCGCGTCATGGGTCACGGCGTTGACGCTGAGGTACTCGCCGAACAGGTCGTTCCAGTGGAACGGGGCGAAGCAGTTCCCCGGCCGCACCCGGTCGGTCACCACGGCCGGCAGCACCGCCCGCCCGCGCCGCGAGGCGACCTCCAGCGCATCGCCCTCCTCGACGCCGAGCCGCTCGGCGTCCTGCGGATGGAGCTCCACGAACGGCCCCGGGTTCAGCTTGCCCAGCTTGGCGACCTTGCCGGTCTTGGTCAGGGTGTGCCACTGGTGCGGCAGCCGGCCGGTGTTGAGCAGGTACGGGAAGTCGTCGTCGGGCAGCTCGGCGGCCGGCAGATGCGGACGGGCGAAGAACGCGGCCCGCCCGCTGGCCGTGGGGAAGACCAGCCGGGGGCGGCTGCCGTCCGGCCGTACGACCGGCTCCCGGCCGGCCCCGTCGTTCAGATAGCGCACCGGGTTGCGGTCCGGCCCGTCGGCGGCCGCGCTCGGCCACTGCACGGGCGTCTCGCGCAGCCGCGGATAGCTCACCCCGCTCAGGTCGTACCCGGTCCGCGGGTTGCCCGCCCGCTTGAGCTCCTCGAATATCTCCTCCGCGCTGTCGTAGGAGAAGGCATCCGCATAGCCCATCTCGCAGGCGATCCGCGCGATGATCCGCCAGTCCGGCCAGGCGTCGCCGGGCGGGTCGGCGGCCCGGCCCACCAGCGTCAGATTGCGCTCCGAATTGACCATCACGCCCTCGGACTCGGACCACATGGCGGCCGGCAGCACCACATCGGCGTACGCGGTGGTCTCGGTCTCCGCGAAGGCGTCCTGCGCCACGACGAACTCCGCGGCCTCCAGGCCCTCGATGACGGTGCGGCGGTTGGCGACCGAGGCGACCGGGTTGGTGCAGATGATCCAGCAGGCCCTGATGTCCCCGTCCGTCATCCGCCGGAACATCTCGACGGTGCCCTGGCCGCCGTCGTCCGCCCGCAGCGTCCCCGGTGCCAGCCCCCACAGCTCCTCGGTGAACGCGCGGTCCTCGGCGACCAGCGCCGACCGCTGACCGGGCAGCCCCGGGCCCATGTAGCCCATCTCCCGGCCGCCCATCGCGTTGGGCTGGCCGGTCAGCGAGAACGGGCCGCTGCCCGGGCGGCAGATCGCGCCGGTGGCCAGGTGCAGGTTGATCAGCGCGTTGGTGTTCCAGGTGCCGTGGGTGCTCTGGTTCAGCCCCATCGTCCAGCAGCTGGTCCACTCGCCCGCCGCGCCGATCCACTCGGCGGCCCGGCGCAGCTCCGCCTCCGGGATCCCGGTGATCTCGGCGACCTTCGCGGGCGGGTAGTCCTGGAGGAAGGCGGGCATCGCCTCCCACCCCTCGGTGTGCCCCTCGATGAACTCCTCGTCGAGGTCACCGTTCTCCACCAGCAGGTGCAGCAGCCCGTTCAGCAGCGCCAGGTCCGTGCCGGGCGCGATCTGCAGGAAGAGGTCGGCCTTGGCCGCGGTGGCGGTGCGCCGGGGATCGACCACGATCAGCTTGGCGCCGGCCTTGACCCGTTCCAGCAGCCGCAGGAAGAGGACCGGATGGCAGTCGGCCATGTTGGAGCCGATGACGAGGAAGACGTCGGCGCGGTCGAGGTCCTCGTAGGATCCGGGCGGGCCGTCCGCGCCCAGCGACAGCTTGTAGCCGCTGCCCGCACTGGCCATGCACAGCCGGGAGTTGGACTCGATGTGGGTGGTGCGGATGAACCCCTTGGCGAGCTTGTTCGCCAGGTACTGCGCCTCCAGCGTCATCTGCCCCGAGACGTAGAGCGCGAGGGCGTCCGGGCCGTGCGCGTCGACGATCTCGCGCAGCCGGGCGGCGGTCTGCTTGATCGCGGTGTCCATGGCGGTGGGCACCGCCTCGTCGCCCCGGTCGCCGCGGACCAGGGCGCCGGTCAGCCGGCCGGGCGCGGTGAGCAGTTCGGCGCTGGTCGCGCCCTTGGTGCAGAGCCGGCCGTGGTTCGCCGGATGGGCCTTGTCCCCACTCGCCCGGCGCACGGTCCGCCGGCCGTCCCCGTCCGTCGCGACCTCCAGCACGATCCCGCAGCCGACACCGCAGTACTGGCACGCCGTGCGCACCTGCGTGAGGCGCTCTGCCGGTGTTTCCGCTGCGGTCACGGACGGTCCCCTTCGTGGTCGGAAGCTGGGCACCGACCCTACGGAGGGCCCGTTAACCACGTGTCACACGTGGCGATCATCCGTCGTTACGGCGACCACACACCCGCACCCGGGGCCGCGTGAGGCTGCGTCCGGGAGATCCGCATCGAAGGTGCAGCAACACGAAAAGTGAAGTCGTTGTACTTTCGAATCGGATGTGCTTTTCTGGGTTCCATGCTTCCCACCACCCCTCCCCGCATCGCGATCATCGGAGCCGGCCCCGGCGGGCTGACCTGCGCCCGGGTGCTCCAGCGGCACGGCCTGCCGGTCACCGTCCTCGACCGGGACGCCTCCGCCGGGGCCCGCCCGCAGGGCGGCACCCTGGACCTGCACCCCGCCACCGGCCAGGCGGCGCTGCGCGCGGCCGGTCTGTACGAGGAGTTCGCCGCCCTGGCCCGCCCCGAAGGGCAGGAGATGCGGCTCTACGGCCGCGACGCCACCCTGCTCTTCCGGCACGCCCCGGCCGCGGACGCGACCGAGCGCCCCGAGATCGACCGAGGGCAGTTGCGCCGGCTGCTGCTGGACTCCCTCACGCCCGGCACCGTCCGCTGGGGCCACTACCTGCGCGCCCTGCACCCGTTGGGCGACGGCCGGCACAAGGCGGAATTCGACGACGGCCACACCGAGGAGTTCGACCTGGTCATCGGCGCCGACGGCGCCTGGTCGCGGGTCCGCCCGCTGCTCTCCGACGCCACCCCGCACTACTCCGGCGTCACCTTCGTCGAGTTCTCCCTCGACGACGCCGACGCCCGCCACCCCGCGCTCGCCCGGCTGGTGGGCGGCGGCAGCATGATGGCGTCCGCCGCCGACCGGGCGCTGATCGTCCAGCGCAACAGCCACGCCCACCTCCGCGGCTACGCCGCCTTCCGCGGCTCGGAGGACTGGGCCCTGGAGGCCGGGCTGACGATGACGGACACCGAGGCGGTACGGGCCGCGCTGCTCGGCCGGTTCGCCGGCTGGGACGACCGGCTGCTGGCGCTGCTGACGGACAACGACGGCGGATTCGTCAACCGGCCGCTGTTCGCCCTGCCGGTGCCGCACACCTGGGCGCACACCCCCGGCGTGACGCTGCTCGGCGACGCGGCCCACCTGATGACGCCGTTCTCCGGCATGGGCGCCAACCTCGCCATGCTCGACGGCAGCGAACTCGCCCTGGCCCTCGTCGAACACGCCGACCGGGACGCGGCGCTGCGCGCCTACGAGGCCGTGCTGCTGCCCCGTTCCGCCGACGCCGCCGAGGGGGCCGCCCGCGGCCTGGCCAACGCCCTCGCCCCGGACGCCCCGGAGGGCACGCTGCGCCACCTGCGGCGGACGACCCGGAACGGGTAGCGGCCCGACACCCGGTGCGCCGAGCTCCGGTTGCGGCCCCCGCGCGCCCGTCGGACGATCGGCAGCGTACGGACAGCGACGGCACCGCACGGAGACGGAACCCACCGTGAAGATCACCGAGCCCACCCCCGGCGCGCCCTGCTGGGTGGAGCTGGGCACCTCGGACGTCGACGCCGCCGCGGTGTACTACCGCGAGGTCTTCGGCTGGCGCGCGGAGACCGACCCGCGCCCGGAGGCCGGCGGTTACACCGTCTTCCACCTGGGCGCCGCGCCGGTCGCCGCGGTGACGCCGCTGTACGCCCCCGGCCAGCCGACCGCCTGGACCGTCTCGTTCGCGACCCGGGGCGCCGATGCGCTGGCCGCGGCGGTCACCGAGGCCGGCGGGCGGCAGGTGATGGCGCCGATGGACGTCTTCCAACAGGGCCGCTTCGCGGTGCTGGCGGACCCGGAGGGCGCGGTGTTCTCGGTATGGCAGGCCCGGGACTTCCCCGGCGCGGCGCTGCTCAACGCACCCGGTTCGCTGGGCTGGGTCGAGCTCGCCACCCGCGACGAGGAGGCCGCCAAGCACTTCTACACCCGGGTCTTCGGCTGGACCGTGGGCACCCACGAGGACTATCCGCAGTGGGGGATCGGCGGCGCCGACTTCGGCGGGCTGAGCGCGCTGGACGAGTTCTACCCGGACGACGTCCGGGCGCACTGGCTGCCGTACTTCGCCGTCGCCGACGTGGACGACACCGCGGCCCGGGCCGCGGAGTCCGGCGGCATGCTGCTGGTGCCTCCCACGGACGTCCCCGAGGGCCCGCGGATCGCGGTGGTCCGGGACCCGCAGGGGGCCTCCTTCGGTATCCACCGCGTGGGCACCGAAGGCTGACCGTCACACGATCGGCGGCCTGTTCGTCGTTTCACCACATTTCTGGGGTGATTTGCGCGTAATGTCCACTTCGCACCAATGGGTGGCATCGCGCGTCAAGAACAGGAGACCCTCATGTCCACGACCGAATTCCTCGCGGTCCGCGGCAGAAAGCTCGCCGCCGGCGCGGGCGCACTGACCACGGCTGTCGCCCTCGGAGCGACGCTGTCCGCCATGACCCCGGCCCAGGCGGCGCCCGCCCCGACCGCCAAACCGTACGGTGTCGTCACCACCAAGATGGGGCTGAGTGAGCGTCAGTACCCCAGCACCGATGCCTCGGTGAAGGGCTTCCTCCGGCACCGCGCCCAGGTCACCCTGGTGTGCAAGGTGCGCACCCAGCCGGTCGGCGGCAACAGCGTCTGGTACCTGACCGGCGAGGGGCGCGGGACCTGGGTCGCGGCGAAGTACGTGACCAACACCGGCAACGTCAAGTACTGCAAGGAAGTGCAGCGCAGCCGGATGGCGCCCCACAACAACGCGGCCAAGCACGCCGTGGGCTGATGGCGCCCGGCACCCAGGCCCGGTCCGGTACCCGAAGGTGCCGCACCGGGCCTTCGTGCGCCCGTCCGGCGGGGCCGCGCTCTTCCGTATTACTGGAACAAGTTCTACTCTGCCCCCCGATCCGTGAACCGACGACCCGTCAGAAACACGTGGCCGCCGGCCGGACGACCCGGACGACCGGACGATCTGGAGGGGCCGTGCACCTCGAATACACCCCCGAGCAGCAGCAGTTGCGCGCCGAGCTGCGCACCTACTTCGCCGAACTGGTGCCGGACCACGCCTACGCCCGGTACGCCGATCCGGCCGCGCAGAAGCGGTTCTACCGCGAGACCGTCCGCCGGCTCGGCGCGGACGGCTGGCTCGGCGTGGGCTGGCCGAAGGAGTACGGCGGGCGCGGGATGACCCCGATGGAACAGTTCCTCTTCTTCGACGAGGCCGCCCAGGCCGGCGTCCCGCTGCCGCTGATGGCGCTGAACACCGTCGGCCCGACGCTCATGCGGTTCGGCACGGAGGAACAGAAGGCGTACTTCCTGCCGCGCATCCTCTCCGGCGAGCTCGACTTCGCCATCGGCTACAGCGAGCCGGAGGCGGGCACGGACCTGGCCGCGCTGAAGACGCGGGCCGTACGGGACGGCGACCAGTACGTCGTCAACGGCCAGAAGATCTGGACCACCAACGGCGACACCGCCGACTGGGTCTGGCTGGCCGTCCGTACCGACCCCGACGCGCCACCGCACAAGGGCATCACCATGCTCCTCGTGCCGACCTCCGACCCCGGCTACTCCTGCACCCTGATCAACACGCTCGCCTCGCACGACACCACGGCGAGCTACTACGAGGACATCCGCGTCCCGGTCTCGCGCCGTGTCGGCGAGGAGAACAAGGGCTGGCGGCTGATCACCAACCAGCTCAACCACGAACGCGTCACGCTCGCCGCCCACGGCACCATGGCCATCCGCGCCCTGCACGACGTGCAGCGCTGGGCGACGGAGAGCAAGCTCGCCGACGGCCGCCGCGTCGTGGACCTGCCCTGGGTCCGCCGCCGCCTCGCGCAGACGCACACCAAGCTGGACGCGATGAAGCTCCTCAACTGGCGCATGGTGAACGCCCTCCAGGAAGGCACGCTGACCCCGCAGGACGCCTCCGCGGTCAAGGTGTACGGCTCCGAGGCGCGGCGGGACGCCTACGCCTGGCTCATGGAGGTCGTCGCCGCCGCGGGCGCCCTCAAGGAGGGCTCGGCGGGCGCCGTCCTCCACGGCGAACTGGAACGCGGCTACCGCTCCGCGGTGATCTTCACCTTCGGCGGCGGCAACAACGAGATCCAGCGCGAGATCATCGCCTGGATCGGCCTGGGGATGCCGCGGGTGCGGCGTTAGCCTGACGCCGTGGACACCCCTCCCGCAGGTGACCCCGGACTCTTCGGACCCTCGTCGGTGACCTGGCAGCTGCACGGTGACCCGCTGATGTGGATCGCCGGGATCCGCGCGCTCTACCTGCAGGCGCTCTGCCCGCGCGCGGTGCGCGGCGTCCTTGCGAACTCGGACTTCCGGCGCGACGCCTGGGGCCGGCTCATGCGCACCGCGGACTTCGTCGGCACGACGACGTACGGCACCACCGACGCCGCCGAACGGGCCGGCGCCGCGGTCCGCGGGCTGCACCGGAGGCTGACCGCCACCGACCCGGCCAGCGGCGAGCGGTACCGCATCGACGAGCCGGAGCTGCTGCTGTGGGTGCACTGCGCCGAGGTCGACTCCTACCTCCAGGTGCTGCGCCGCTCCGGCTGTCCGCTCACCGACGCCCAGGCCGACGCCTACCTGCGCGAACAGCGCGAGAGCGGGCGGCTCGTCGGGCTGGATCCGGCGCGGGTCCCCGGCGACCGCGCGGCGTTCGCCGCGTACTTCGCACGGGTCCGGCCCCACCTCGCGCTGACCCCGGAGGCCCGGGAGGTCGACGCGTTCCTCCGCCGGCCGCCGACGCCCGCCGTGTTCGTCCCGGCCCGCGCGGTGCTCTGGCCGTGGATCGCCCGGCTCGCCTACGGCGCCCTCCCGGCGTACGCCCACCGGCTCTACGGGCGCCCGGCGCCGCCGCCCGCCGCCGTCACCCGCCGTCTGCGCGCCACCGGCCGCCTGCTTCGCGCCATTCCGCCCACCGTCCGCTGGCAGCTGCCGCCCCGGCACATCCTGCGTGCCGTCGAACGACTCGGGCCCGACACCCGTCCGTCGGCCTACAAGCTCCGCCGTGCCGCCGCAATAATGGACGGGCAGGGGGAGCGGCGCGGCTGATCGCGTGGGCGGGGACGGGGGCGGCGACAGACGATGGCGGAGAACCGGCTGATCCAGGGGCGGTACCGGCTGCTCGACACCATCGGGCGCGGCGGCATGGGCGAGGTCTGGCGGGCCCGCGACGAGTCACTGGGCCGGCAGATCGCCGTCAAGTGCCTCAAACCGCTGGGGCCCCGGCACGAGCCCTCGTTCCTGGACGTCCTGCGCGAGCGGTTCCGCCGCGAGGCCCGGGTCGCGGCCGCGCTCCAGCACCGCGGCATCACCGTCGTCCACGACTTCGGCGAGGACGAGGGCACCCTCTTCCTCGTCATGGAGCTGCTCACCGGCCGCAACCTCAGCCAGCTGCTCGACGACAACCGGCGCCAGCCGCTGCCCGTCCCGGACGTCATCGACATCGCCGAACAGGTCACCGCCGCGCTCGCCTACACCCACGGCCAAGCCGTGGTGCACCGCGACCTGAAACCGGCGAACATCGTCCGCACCGCCGACGGCACGGTCAAGATCTGCGACTTCGGCATCGCCCGGCTGGGCCACGACATCGGCTTCACCGCCCGGCTCACCGGCACCGGCGTCGCGATGGGCAGCCCGCACTACATGTCGCCCGAGCAGATCGGCGCGCACCCCGTCGACCACCGCAGCGATCTGTACTCCCTCGGCTGCGTGCTGTACGAACTCGCCACCGGCGTCCCGCCGTTCGACCTCGGCGACGCCTGGGCGGTGCTCGTCGGACACCGTGACACCGCCCCCACCCCGCCGCGCTCCCTCCGCCCCGACCTGCCCGAGGCCTACCAGCGGATCGTGCTCCAGCTGCTCGCCAAGGACCCCGACGAGCGGCCCCGCGACGCCGACGACCTGGCCAAACGCCTCGCCGACGCCCGCCAGGAACACGGCGCCACCGTCCTCGCCCCGCCGGCGTGGACGGAGGGCATCACCCCGGGCCCACCGGCCGTCTCCGCGCGCCGCGCGCCGCGCTCCGTACCGGACCGCGCCCTCACGGTCCTCACCGACGCCTGGACCGGCGGCGACCCCCGGACCGGCGACGCCGCCGTGGCCGCCGGGATCGCCAGCCCCGCACCACCGGACGACCGCCGCACCGCCCTCGCCGCCCGGCTGGCGTCCGGCCGGACCCTCGGCGACGACGGCCGGTACTTCGAGGCCCACCAGATCTACGCCGAGGTGCTGGCCGCCCAGGAACGCACCCTGGGGCCCGACCACCCCGACACTCTCGACTGCCGCCACCACCTCGCACGCAACCTCGGCCGGCTGGGCCGGCTGGAGGACTGCCGGGCCATGACCCGGGACGTGGCCGCCGCCCGCGCCCGGGTCCTCGGTGCCCACCACCCCGACACCCTCACCACCCGCTACGAACTCGGCTACGTCCTGGGCCGGCTGGGCAAGTGGGCCGAGGCGCTGCGCACCCACCAGGAGGTCGCGACGGCCCGTACGGTCGAGCTCGGCCCCGACCATCCCGACACCCTCGACGCCCGTTCCGAGGTCGGCATCGGCCTCGGCCGGCTCGGCCGCAGCGCCGAGGCGCTGACGCTCTACCACGACCTGGTCGCCGCCCGCACCCGCACCCAGGGCGACGACGACCCGGACACCCTGCGCGCCCGGCACGGCCTCGGCGTCAACCTCGGACGGCTGGGCCGCTGGCCGGAGGCGCTCGCCGAGGCGAAGGAGGTGGCCGCGGCCCGCGAGCGGGTGCTCGGCCCGGACCACCCCGACACGCTGGTCAGCCTCCGGGAGACCGCCGTGGCCCTCGGCTGGCTGGGCCGCTGGGACGACGCGCTGGAACGCTACCGCCGGGTCGCCGACGCCCGCACCCGGGCCCTGGGCGCCGCCCACCCCGACACCCTGGCCAGCCAGAGCGACCTCGCCCAGTGCCTGGAACAACTCGGCCGCCAGGACGAGGCGGCCGCCCTGCACCGCCGGATCGCCGCCCTGCGCCGCGAGCGCGCGACGCACCGCCGCTAGGGCCGCTCAGTCGGCCGGCGTCACCCGGTACAGCACCGTGCCGTGCGCCGGCACGTCGCGCGCCACGATGTCCCCGTCGCTGTGCTTGCGGTGACCGGTCACCAGATCGTGCAGCCGGTACGAGGACGCCTCCGGCAGCCCGGCCGCGCCGGCGGTGACCGACAGCGTGCGCGGCGCGTCACCGGAGTTGAACAGGGCCACCGCCCGGTCGCCGTCCCTCAGCGGCTTGGCCAGGACGGCCGAGTGGTCGTCCTGTGCGACGATGCGCCCCTGGATCCCCAGCGGATCCTGGTCGACCGCGATGACGTGCGCGTTCCCCAGCACCGCGAGGGCCTCCGGGGAGAGCTTGCCGAGGTCCGTGCTGGAGATCAGCGGCGCCGCCATCATCGCCCACAGCGACATCTGGCTCTGCATCTCGTCCCGGCTGAGCCCGGAGTCCCCGGCCAGCAGGAAGTCCGGGTCGTTCCAACGGCCTGGGCGCTGCAGATCGGCGAGGTTCGCGTTGTAGTGGAAGTTGTAGACGATGGAGGACCACTTGGCGGCCGGGGTGCTCTGCTGCAGCGCCACGTCCCGGCCGCCCCGCCAGAGGTTCCCCAGCTCGGACGACCAGCCGATGACCCGGTGCCAGACGCCTTCGCCGTCGAACTGGAAGTAGGCCGGCGCGGACACGGAGAAGGTGATGGGCCGGCCGCTGGCCCGCAGCGCGCGGCTCATCTGGCCGTACAGGTCCCGGTAGGTCTCCTCCTTGCTGTGTCCCGGTGTGGTGGGCACGTTGCAGCCGTCCGCCTTGACGTAGTCCACCTGCCAGCTCGCGAACAGCTTCGCGTCCTCGGAGAAGTGGCCGAGACTGCCCGGGTACTTCTCACAGGTGAGCGTGCCGACGTCCTCGTAGATGCCGAACCTCAGCCCCATGGCGTGCAGTTGCCGCCCCACGTAGGCCATGCCGTGCGGGAACTTCACCGGGTCCGGCAGCAGCTCGCCCTTGGGGCCGCGCTGCTTGGCCATCCAGCAGTCGTCGACCGTGACGGTCCGGTAGCCCTTCTGCGCCAGCCCCGAACGGACCAGTGCCCGGGCGTTGTCGAGCACCACTTTCTCGTCGACGTGGCAGGTGTAGTACGACCAGTTGTTCCAGCCCATCGGGGGCGTGGGGGCCAGGTTCGGGTACGGGCCGGTGGCGGGCGCCGCGCCGGACGCGCGGCCCGGGTCGGGGGTGGCGGAGGCGGGCGCCGGGGCGGCCAGCAGCCCGGCCGAGCAGGCGGCCACGGCGGTGAGTCCGGCGACGGTGCGGCCGATGCGGGGTACCGAAGGACGGGACACGGGTCACCTCACGGGTGTGCGGGACGGCCTGACGGGGGGACAGCCGGGGCGGTGCCGAGGTGGAGCACGGCCGGACGCTAGGAGCAGCCCCGGACCCGGTCAAGAAGCCGCACCGCCAGGAGTGGAGGTTTCAGCCGCGTGCACCTGGCCTCCGCGATCACCGCGTGCTACCAAGGGGCATGCCGGAACGGACTTCGTATGACGCGGTCATCGTCGGTGGCGGGCACAACGGACTGGTGGCCGCCGCCTATCTCGCACGCGCCGGACTCGGCGTGCTGGTGCTGGAGCGGCTGGACCACATCGGTGGTGCCGCCGTGTCGAGCCGGACCTTCACCGGTGTCGACGCCCGGCTGTCCCGCTACTCCTACCTCGTCAGCCTGCTGCCGCCGAAGATCGTGCGGGACCTCGGGCTGCGCTTCGCGGTCCGCAAACGCACCGTCTCCTCCTACACCCCCGTGGTACGCCACGGCCGCCCCACCGGCCTCCTGGTCGGCGGCGGCGAGGCCCGCACCCGCCGCTCCTTCGCCGAACTCACCGGTTCCGACCGGGAGTTCGCCGCCTGGGAGCGCTTCTACGGCACCACCCGCCGGCTCGCCGAGCGGGTCTTCCCCACCCTCACCGAACCGTTGCCCACCCGCGCCGCGCTGCGCGCCCGGGTCGACGACGACGCCACCTGGCACGCCGTCTTCGAGCGGCCCCTGGGCGAACTGGTCGAGGAGACCTTCACCGACGACCTGGTGCGCGGGGTGGTCCTCACCGACGCCCTCATCGGCACCTTCGCCACCGCCCACGACCCGTCCCTGCGCCAGAACCGCTGCTTCCTCTACCACGTCATCGGCGGCGGCACCGGCGACTGGGACGTCCCCCTCGGTGGCATGGGCGCCCTCACCGACGCCCTGGCCGACGCCGCCCGCCGGGCCGGTGCGGAGATCGTCACCGACTGCGCGGTGACCGCCCTCGCCACCGACGGCCGCACCGCCGAGGTCACCTGCGAGCGGGGCACCATCGGCGCCCGCCGGGTCCTGGTGGGCGCCTCGCCCCGGGAACTCGCCCGCCTCCTCGGCGAGGCCCCGCCGCCGCCCGCCGAGGGTGCCCAGCTGAAGGTGAACATGCTGCTCACCCGGCTCCCCCGGCTCCGCGACACCGGTGTGGACCCGCGCGAGGCGTTCTCCGGCACCTTCCACATCGCCGAGGGCTACGACCAGCTGGAACGGGCCTACCAACAGGCCGCCGCCGGCAGCCTGCCCGCCGCCCCGCCCTCCGAGATCTACTGCCACTCGCTGACCGACCCGTCCATCCTCGGCGCCGACCTGGTCCGCCGCGGCTACCAGACGCTCACCCTCTTCGGCCTGCACACCCCCGCGCGGCTGTTCGCCGACGACACCGCCGACAACGCCGCCACCCGCGACCGCCTCCTGGCGGCCACCCTCGCCGAACTGGAGACCCACCTCGCCGAACCCCTCGCCGACTGCCTCGCCCGGGACGCCGACGGCCGCCCCTGCGTCGAGGCCAAGTCCCCGCTCGACCTGGACCGTGAACTCGGCCTGCCGGGCGGCAACATCTTCCACCGCGAGCTGGCGTTCCCGTACGCGGACCCGGAGGCGGAGGCTCCGGCCGGCGCGGCGGCGCGCTGGGGGGTGGCCACCGGCCACGACGCCGTCCTCCTGTGCGGTGCGGGCGCGGTACGCGGCGGCGGCGTGAGCGGCATCCCCGGCCACAACGCGGCGATGGCGGTGCTGGAGGAGGGCGTGGTGTGACGGCCCGAGGAGGCCCGGCGATCCCGGGCCGGGCCGGTCCCCCGGCAATTTTCTGACGCAGCATCAGAAAATCTCTTCCCTCGCCCGGCGCCCTGCGGCATCCTGCGCGCATGCAGACGGAGCTGAGCAACAGGCTGGGCGCGGAGCACGCCGTCTTCGGGTTCACCCCCTTCCCCGCGGTCGCCGCGGCGATCACCCGGGCCGGCGGGTTCGGGGTGCTCGGCGCGGTCCGCTACACCGCGCCGGACGCCCTCGCCCGCGACCTCGACTGGATGCAGGAGCACACCGACGGGCTGCCGTACGGGCTCGACGTGGTGATGCCCGCCAAGAAGGTGGCGGGTGTCAGCGAGGCCGATGTCGAGGCGATGATCCCGGACGGGCACCGCCGGTTCGTCGACGGACTCCTCGACAAACACGGCGTACCGCCGCTCGCCGAGGGCGAGGCGTCCGGCTGGCGGATCACCGGCTGGATGGAACAGGTCGCCCGCACCCAGCTCGACGTGGCCTTCGACTACCCGATCAAGCTGCTCGCCAACGCCCTCGGCTCACCGCCCCCGGACATCGTCCAACGCGCCCACGACCACGGCATCCTGGTCGCCGCGCTGGCCGGCAGCCCCCGGCACGCCCGGCACCACCGGGCCGCCGGCATCGACATCGTCGTCGCCCAGGGCTACGAGGCCGGCGGACACACCGGCGAGATCGCCACCATGGTCCTCACCCCCGAGGTGGTGGCCGCGGTCGACCCGCTGCCGGTGCTCGCGGCCGGCGGCATCGGCACCGGCGAGCAGATCGCCGCCGGACTCGCCCTGGGCGCCCAGGGCGTCTGGCTCGGCTCGATCTGGCTGACCACCCGCGAGGCCGAACTCCACTCCCGGCGGCTGACCGCCAAACTGCTCGCCGCCGGCCCCGGCGACACCGTCCGCTCCCGCGCCCTGACCGGCAAACCCGCCCGGCAGCTGCGCACCGAGTGGACCGACGCCTGGGACGATCCGGCCGGGCCCGGCCCGCTGCCGATGCCGCTGCAGGGGCTGCTGGTCGCCGAGGCGAACTCGCGCATCCAGCGGCACGAGGTCGAGCCGCTGCTGGGCACCCCGGTCGGCCAGATCGTCGGCCGGATGAACAGCGAACGCAGCGTCCAGGCCGTCTTCGACGACCTCACCCGCGGCTTCGAGCGGGCCATCGACCGCATCAACCGCATCGCCGGACGCGCATGAACCCGAGGAGGACAGCGGAATGACCAACTCCCCACCGCCCAACGGCTTCTGGGCCCAGGCCGCCGCCGACCCGGACCGCACGGCGCTGATCGCTCCGGACGGCGAGGAGTGGACCGCGGGCCGGCTGCACGCCGCGAGCAACCGGCTGGTCCACGGGCTGCGCGCGGCCGGCCTGGAGCGCGGCGACGCCTTCGCCGTGGTCCTCCCCAACGGCGTGGAGTTCTTCACCGCCTACCTCGCCGCGTCCCAGGCCGGTTTCTACCTCGTCCCGGTCAACCACCACCTGGTCGGCCCGGAGATCGCCTGGATCGTCGCCGACTCCGGGGCGAAGGTGCTGATCGCGCACGAGCGGTTCGCCGACGCGGCCCGGCAGGCGGCGGACGAGGCGGAACTGCCGGCCGCCCGGCGCTATCTGGTCGGCACGGCGGACGGTTTCCGGCCGTACCGCGAACTCCTCGACGGACAGCCGGAGTCCGCGCCCGACGGCCGGACGCTGGGCTGGGTGATGAACTACACCTCCGGCACCACCGGACGGCCGCGCGGCATCCGCCGCCCGCTGCCCGGCACCCCGCCCGAGCAGGCCCATCTCGGCGGATTCCTCGGCATCTTCGGCATCAAGCCGTTCGACGGCAACGTCCACCTGGTCTGCTCGCCGCTCTACCACACGGCCGTCCTGCAGTTCGCCGGTGCCTCACTGCACCTGGGCCACCGCGTCGTCCTGATGGACAAATGGACCCCCGAGGGCATGCTGGCCCTGATCGACCGGCACCGCTGCACCCACACCCACATGGTGCCCACCCAGTTCCACCGCCTGCTCGCGCTCCCCGAGGCGACCCGGGCGGCCTACGACGTGAGCGCGCTGCGACACGCCATCCACGGCGCCGCACCCTGCCCCGACCACGTCAAACGCGCCATGATCGACTGGTGGGGCGGCTGCGTCGAGGAGTACTACGCGGCGAGCGAGGGCGGCGGCGCCTTCGCGACCGCCGAGGACTGGCTGAAGAAACCCGGAACGGTCGGCCGGGCCTGGCCGATCAGCGAACTGGCCGTCTTCGACGACGACGGCAACCGCCTGCCGCCCGGCGAACTCGGCACCGTCTACATGAAGATGACCACCGGCGGCTTCCGCTACCACAAGGACGAGGGCAAGACCCGGAAGAACCGGATCGGGGACTTCTTCACCGTCGGCGACCTCGGCCACCTCGACGAGGACGGCTACCTCTTCCTCCGCGACCGCAAGATCGACATGATCATCTCGGGCGGGGTGAACATCTATCCCGCCGAGATCGAATCCGCCCTGCTCGGCCACTCCGCCGTCGCCGACGCCGCGGCCTTCGGCATCCCGCACGACGACTGGGGCGAGGAGGTCAAGGCCGTCGTCGAACCCGCCGAGGGCCATGAGCCCGGGCCCGCTCTCGCCGCCGACATCCTGGCGCACTGCGAGCGCCAACTCGCCGGCTACAAACGGCCCAAGTCGGTCGACTTCATCGCCGTCATGCCCCGCGACCCCAACGGCAAGCTCTACAAGCGCAGGCTCCGCGACCCCTACTGGGAGGGCCGGGAGCGCGCCGTGTAGCGGTACTTGACCTCGCACCGGGCCGCCCGCAGGATCCCGCCATGACTGATGTGCGCAGCAGCACGGTGGACGGGATCCTGCGGCGGAGCGCCCGGCGGGTGCCGCACCGCACCGCGGTCCGGTACGGCGACCGGACCTGGACCTACCGGGAGCTCGACGAGGCCGTGTCGGCCGCGGCCGCGGTGCTCCGCGGGACGGGACTGCGCCCCGGCGACCGGGTCGGGTCCTACGGCCACAACTCCGACGCCTACCTCATCGGCTTCCTCGGCTGCGCCCGCGCCGGACTCGTCCACGTACCCATGAACCACCATCTCACCGGCGACGAACTGCGCTACCTCGTCGAGCAGTCCGGCAGCTCCCTCGTCCTCGCCGATCCGCAGCTCGCCGGGCGGCTGCCGGACTCCGCGCGGGTCCTGCCGCTGCGCGGCACCGACGACGCGCTGCTGGCCCGGCTGCGCACCGCGCCCGCGGACCCGGACCCCGCGGACCCGGACCCCGCGGACCCGGACGCCGGCGGCCTGGTCCAGCTCCTCTACACCTCCGGCACCACCGCACTGCCCAAGGGCGCGATGATGACCCACCGCGCCCTGGTGCACGAGTACGTCAGCGCGATCACCGCCCTGGACCTGAAGGAGAGCGACCGCCCGGTCCACTCCCTGCCGCTCTACCACTCCGCGCAGATGCACGTCTTCCTGCTGCCCTACCTGGCGGTCGGCGCGGAGAACACGATCCTCGACGCGCCCGACCCCGGGCGGATCCTCGACCTGGTCGCGGCGGGCCGGGCGGACAGCCTGTTCGCACCGCCCACGGTGTGGATCGGCCTGTCGCAGCACCCCGGGTTCGCCGACCGTGACCTGAGCGCGCTGCGCAAGGCGTACTACGGCGCCTCGATCATGCCGGTGCCGGTCCTCGAACGGCTCCGCGCCCGGCTGCCCGGGCTGGCCTTCTACAACTGCTTCGGGCAGAGCGAGATCGGCCCGCTGGCCACCGTGCTGGGACCGGACGAGCACGAGGGCCGGATGGACTCCTGCGGGCGTCCGGTGCTGTTCGTCGAGGCGCGGGTGGTCGACGAGTCGGGCCGGGAGGTGCCCGACGGCACTCCCGGCGAGGTCGTCTACCGCTCCCCGCAGCTGTGCACCGGCTACTGGGACAAGCCCGAGGAGACCGCCGAGGCGTTCCGCGACGGCTGGTTCCACTCCGGGGACCTGGCCGTCCGGGACGCGGAGGGCTATTTCACCGTCGTGGACCGGGTCAAGGACGTCATCAACTCCGGTGGCGTGCTGGTCGCCTCGCGCCAGGTGGAGGACGCGCTCTACGCCCACCCCCAGGTGGCCGAGGTCGCGGTCATCGGGCTGCCCGACGAGCGCTGGATCGAGGCGGTGACCGCCGTGGTCGTACGGCGTCCGGACGGAGACGTGGTCGGGGAACAGGAGCTGATCGAGGCGGCCCGGGCCCGGCTCGCGCCGTTCAAGGCCCCCAAACGGGTGGTGTTCGTGGACGCCTTGCCGCGCAACGCCAGCGGCAAGGTCCTCAAGCGGGAGCTCCGGGAACGGTTCGCGGCGTCCTGAGCCGGGCGGGCGGGACGCGCCGGGCGGCGCGCGGCGCGCGCGACGCGTGCGGAGGGCGACTGTCAGTGCCCCCTGCCATCCTGAAATCGTGGCCGGAGAACAGCCGGCCGACGGCCCTGCACGTCCCGTTCCGCACGGCACGTCTCGTTCCGCACGACGGAGGACACCATGCTGACCACCCGTTACGTCCCCGGCACCCCCAACTGGCTCGACCTGGGGACGCCCGATGTCGACGCCGCCGTCGCCTTCTACTCCGCCGTCTTCGGCTGGCGCGTGCAGTCCGCCGGCCCGGAGTCCGGCGGCTACGGCTTCTTCCAGCTCGACGGGAAGACCGTGGGCGCCGTCGGCCCGCTCACCGAGGAGGGCGCGAGCCCGGCCTGGACGGCGTACTTCCACACCAGCGACGCCGACGCCACGACCAAGGCGGTGGAGCAGGCCGGCGGCGCGGTGCGGGTCGCGCCGATGGACGTCTTCACGGCCGGCCGGCTGGCCGCCTACACCGATCCGACCGGCGCCGATTTCGCTGTCTGGCAGCCTGGTGACGTCCCGGGCCTGGAGGTGGTCATGGAGCCCAACGCCCTGTGTTGGACGGAGCTGTACACCACCGACGTGGCCATGGCGAAGGGCTTCTACCGCTCGGTGTTCTCCTGGAGCTTCCAGGACCTGCCGATGGGCGGCGACCGGTTCTACTCGATCGTCTCCTCGCCGGGCGGCGGCGAGGGCGAGGACACCGGCCAGGGCGGCGTGCTGCAGCTGGCGGAGGAGAATCTGGCAGCCGGCTCGACCTCGGAGTGGCACCCGTACTTCGGCGTGACCGACTGCGACGCGACCTTCGCCGCCGCCCTCGACCACGGCGCCACGGTCCTCATCCCGCCGACCAACGCCCCCGGCGTCGGCCGGCTGGCGATGGTGACGGACCCGGCCGGCGCGCCGTTCGCCCTGATCAAGGGGGACCCGGAGATGACCTGAGCGGTCAGGCGGTGTCCCGCGGCCGGGCGTCCACGATCCGCTTGATCTTGCCGACCGAGCGCTCCAGCGTCTCCGGATCGACGATCTCCACGGCGACCGAGACCCCGATCCCCTCCTTGACCCCGCGTGCGATCAGCCCCACGGCCGCCGTGCGCGCCTCGGGGGTGGCACCGGGGCGGGCCTCGGCGCGTACGGTCAGATGGTCCATCCGGCCCTCGCGGGTGAGCCTCAGCTGGAAGTGCGGGGCGACACCGGGCGTGCGCAGCACGATCTCCTCGATCTGCGCCGGGAAGAGATTGACCCCCCGCAGAATGATCATGTCGTCGCAGCGCCCGGTGATCTTCTCCATCCGGCGGAAGGCCGGCCGGGCGGTGCCCGGCAGCAGCCGGGTCAGATCGCGGGTGCGGTAGCGGACGACCGGCATCGCCTCCTTGGTGAGCGAGGTGAAGACCAGCTCGCCGTGCTCACCGTCCGGCAGCACCTCACCGGTGACCGGGTCGACCACCTCCGGATAGAAGTGGTCCTCCCAGATGTGCAGCCCGTCCTTGGTCTCCACGCACTCCTGGGCGACCCCCGGGCCCATCACCTCCGACAGCCCGTAGATGTCCACCGCGTCGATCGCGAACCGCTCCTCGATCTCCCGGCGCATCTGCTCCGTCCAGGGCTCGGCACCGAAGATGCCGACCTTCAGCGAGGTCGACCGCGGATCGATGCCCTGCCGCTCGAACTCGTCCAGCAGGGTGAGCATGTACGACGGCGTGACCATGATGATCTCGGGCCGGAAGTCCTGGATGATCTGCACCTGCCGGCCGGTCATCCCGCCGGACGCCGGGACGACCGTGCAGCCGAGCCGCTCCGCGCCGTAGTGCGCGCCCAGCCCGCCGGTGAACAGCCCGTAGCCGTAGGCGATGTGGATCGTGTGGCCGGGCCGGCCGCCGGCCGCGCGGATCGAGCGGGCGACCACGTCCGCCCAGTGGGCGAGGTCGCGTTCGGTGTAGCCGACCACGGTCGGGCGGCCGGTGGTGCCGCTGGAGGCGTGGAGGCGCCGCACCTCCTCCTTGGGGACCGCGAACATCCCGAAGGGGTACTGCGCGCGCAGATCATCCTTGACCGTGAACGGGAAGCGGGCCAGGTCACCGAGGGTCCGGCAGTCCTCGGGGCGCACCCCGGCCCGGTCGAACGCCGCGCGGTAGAAGGGCACGTGGTCATAGGCGTGGCGCAACGAGGCGCGCAGCCGGGTCAGCTGGAGGTCCCGCAGGGCGTCCGGCGAGAGCCGTTCCGCGTCGTCGAACGCCGTGCTGTCCGTCGCCCCGCCCGTGGCCGCTTCCGGCATGGAGTGTCACCGCCTCGTCTCCCTACCGATCATTCGGTAGCTGCGTGCTGATCCAAGTAATCAGCGCGCGGCGAACACGTCAAGGGGCGTGGCGCAGCAGGCCCCCGGGTAGCGTCCAGCGCATGAGTGACGTCCGGAAAGTGCAGGTAGGTGACGTTCGGCTGGCATACCGGGTGTGGGGAGAGGAGGACGCGCCCCCGGTCGTGCTGCTGCACTGTCTCGGCGAGGACGGCGAGGACTGGCGCGGCGTGGTCGGCCGGCTCGCCGGCACCCACCGGGTCTTCGCCCTCGACCAGCGCGGCCACGGGAGCAGCGACTGGCCGGGGGAGTACGGCTTCGCCCGCTGGCGGGACGACGTGATCGGCTTCCTCCAGGCGCTCGGGCTGAAGCGGGTGACCCTCATCGGCCACTCGGCCGGCGCCCTGACCGCCCTGCTGGTGGCCGCCGACCGGCCCGAGTTGGTGGACCGGCTGGTCCTGGAGGAGGCCGCCCCGCCGCTCCCCGCCGCCCCACCGCAGGAGGCACCGGAGCAGCCGGCCGGCCCGCAGGCGTTCGACTGGCGCGCCAAGACCGCGGTGGTGGCCGAACGCAACGCCCCCGACCCGCGGTGGTGGGAGTGCCTGCCGCGGATCACCGCCCCCACCCTCGTCATCGCCGGCGGCCCCACCAGCCACATCCCGCAGGAACACCTCGCCGAGATGGCCGACGTGATCCCCGACGCCTGCCTGGTGACCGTCGAGGGCGCCGGCCACCTCGTCCACGAGGAGCGCCCGGGCGAGTTCCTCGCCGCGGTCACCTCGTTCCTGCCGGCCCCGCGGTAGCCGGCCGCGCGGACCCGGGACGGCGGGCGCGCCCGTCCCTTAGGCTCGCGGCCGTACGCCTCCCCGCGTACGGCCCGCCGCGGGAACTCCCGCCGGCCGGCCCGAGGTTCGAGAAAGGCCGACCGTGCAGCTGACCCGCTCGATGAGCCGTGCGCTGATCGCCGGCGCCGCCGCGACCCTGCTGTTCACCGGGGCCGGCGGCGCCGTCGCGGCACCCGCCGCCCCCGCACCCGCGGCCCCGGCCGCCGCCCGGGCGCATTCCCCGTACGACCGGCTCCGCCCGCTCGCCGCGCTGTCCGCGGAGCGGCTGGCCACCGGCGACCTGGTGGCCGCGGCGAAGTGGGGCACCGGCAGCCCGATCGACGATCCGGCCCGCGAGCAGCAGGTGCTGGACGCGGTGGCGGAGCAGGCCCGGCAGCTCGGCGCCGACCCGGCCGCGACGGTGCGGATCTTCCGGGACCAGATCGAGGCCAACAAGATCGTGCAGCGCGGACTGCACCGCCGCTGGGAGGCCGATCCCGCCGAGGCCCCGGCCGAGCGCCCCGACCTCGACGAGGTCCGCAAGGAGATCAACCGCATCAACACGGAACTGGTGCGTGCCATCGCCGCCTCCGCGCCGGCCCGCTCCGCACCGTCCTGCCGCCCGCTGCTGACCGTGGCCGGCGCCCGGGTGCGCCACGCACGCCACCTGGACCCGCTGCACACCGTGGCCCTGGCCCGCTCGCTGGCGTCGGTGTGCGGGGCGGCCGGCTGAACGGCGGCCCACCCGCCGGCGACCGGGGCGGCCCGGGCGGGCGCCCCGCGGCCGTCATACCGCCCGTTCGCCGGCCGCCACCGCCTTCGCCCAGCGGTAGTCGGCCTTGCCGCTCGGGGAGCGCTGGATGCGGTCGGTGAAGACCACCGCGCGCGGGACCTTGTAGCCGGCCAGCCGGGTCCGGCAGTGGTCCTGGAGAGCGGCCAGGTCCAACGGGCCGCTGCCGTCGCGGAGTTGCACCACCGCCGCGACCCGGTTGCCCCACCGGTCGTCCGGGACGCCCGCCACCAGCGCGTCGTAGACGTCCGGATGGGCCTTCAGGGCCTGCTCGACCTCCTCCGGATAGACCTTCTCGCCCCCGGAGTTGATGCACTGCGAGCCCCGGCCGAGGACGGTGACGATGCCCTCCTCGTCGACGGTGGCCATGTCGCCCAGCAGCACCCACCGGTCGCCCCGCGCCTCGAAGAAGGTCTCGGCGGTCTTCGCCGGGTCGTTGTAGTAGCCCAGCGGTACGTGGCCGCACTGCGCGAGCCGGCCCACCTCGCCGGCCGGCACCGGCTCGTGCGTCGCCGGATCGACCACGGCCGTACGGGAGTTGACCCGCAGCCGGAACCCCTTGGCGGGGCCCGAGTCGTCGGTCGCGGTGCCGTTGAAGCCGGACTCCGAGGAGCCGAAGTTGTTGAGCAGCATCACGTTCGGCACCAGCGCGGTGAACTGGGCGCGTACCGTCTCGGAGAGGATCGCGCCGGAGCTGCTGACGCTGAACAGCGAGGAGCAGTCGGTGCCCTTGAGCGGCCCGGCGAGCGCGTCGACGAGCGGGCGCAGCATCGCGTCGCCCACCAGCGAGACGCTGGTGACCCGCTCCCGTTCGACGGTCCGCAGCACCTCCTCGGGCACGTACTTGCGGTGCAGGACGACCTTCTGGCCGAAGTGGAAGGCGATGAACGCGGTCAGGGTCGAGGTGCCGTGCATCAGCGGGGGAGTGGGGAAGAAGACGATCCCCTCGCCGCCGGCCGCGACCCGTTCGGCCAGCTCCTGCGGCCGGGCGACCGGATCGCCGGTCGGGGCCCCGCCGCCCATGCCGGAGAAGAAGAGGTCCTCGTGCCGCCACATCACGCCCTTGGGCATACCGGTGGTGCCGCCGGTGTAGATGACGACCTGGTCGTCGGCGGAGCGCGGCCCGAAGCCGCGCGCCGGTGAGCCGGACGCCTCGGCGTCCGCGAGCGCGACCGGCGCGAGGGCCGGTTCGGGGGCGCCCTCCGGCGGGGTGCCGACCCGCACCAGGTGCCGCAGGCGCGGCGCCCGCGGCAGGGCGGCGGCCACCCGCTCGGTGAACTCCGCGTCGAAGACCAGCCCCACCAGGTCCGCGTCCCGGTAGAGGTACACCAACTCCTCTTCGACATAGCGGTAGTTGACGTTCACCGGCACGGCCCGGATCTTCAGGCAGGCGTACACCGCCTGGAGGTAGGGGACGCCGTTGTAGAGGTGCAGCCCGACGTGGTCCCCGGGGCCGATGCCCCGGCCGGCGAGGTGGTGGGCCAGCCGGTTGGCGGCGCGGTCCAGCTCCGCGTAGGTCAGCCGCCGCTCCGCGCCGGTCCCCGGGTGGTCGAGGTACACCAGGGCCTCGCGGTCGGGAACGGTGTCCACGATCGACTCGAAGAGGTCGGCAAGGTTGTACTCCACGTCTCCTCCAGACCGGGCGGCGTCGGCGCAGGGGAGCCCGCGGGTCCGGACCCCGGCGGTCATTAGAGCGCCGCGGGCGGGAGCAGGGAAGGGGCCCGGCGCAAGTAATCTGACTACCTGTCAGAAAAGCCTTGAACTCACCGTGCGGCTACTGCAACCTGTTCTCGTTCCTGCAGACGGGAGACCGCAATGGGTGGGACGGAACACCTCACCGTGCAGCGCGAAGGCGCCACACTGGTGCTCACGCTCAACAGGCCCGACGCCAAGAACGCACTCTCGCTCCCCATGCTCGTCGGCCTGTACGACGGCTGGCTGGCGGCCGACGAGGACGACGCGATCCGCTCGATCGTGCTCACCGGCGCCGGGGGCGCGTTCTGCGCCGGGATGGACCTCAAGGCCCTGGCCGGGAAGGGCATGACGGGCCAGCAGTACCGCGACCGGCTCACCGCCGACCCCGACCTGCACTGGAAGGCGATGCTGCGGCACCACCGCCCGCGCAAGCCGGTGATCGCCGCCGTCGAGGGGGCGTGCGTGGCGGGCGGCACGGAGATCCTCCAGGGCACCGACATCCGGGTCGCCGGGGAGTCCGCCACCTTCGGGCTCTTCGAGGTCAGGCGCGGCCTGTTCCCCATCGGCGGCTCGACGGTCCGCCTGCAGCGCCAGATCCCGCGCACCCACGCCCTGGAGATGCTGCTCACCGGCCGCCCCTACACCGCCCGCGAGGCCGCCGACATCGGCCTGATCGGCCACGTCGTCCCCGACGGCACCGCGCTCGCCGAGGCCCTGGAGATCGCCGAGCGGATCAACGCCTGCGGCCCGCTCGCCGTCGAGGCCGTGAAGGCGTCGGTGTACGAGACCGCGGAGATGACCGAGACCGACGGCCTCGCCGCCGAACTCGCCCGCGGTTGGCCGGTCTTCGACACCGCCGACGCCAAGGAGGGTGCCCGCGCCTTCGCGGAGAAGCGACCGCCCGTGTACAAGCGCGCCTGACCCGAGGAGCCACCGATGCCCGCAGTCCTCAAAGCCCCGCTCGTCGTCGAATTCCCCTTCACCCGCTCCCTCGGCCCTGTCCAGAGCGCCTTCCTCACCGGCCTGCGCGAACGCGTCGTCCTCGGCGTGCGGACCGGCGACGGCCGCACCCTGGTCCCGCCCGTCGAGTACGACCCGGTCACCGCCGAGGAGCTCCGCGACCTCGGCGGCCTTGTCGAAGTGGCCCCCACCGGCACCGTCACCACCTGGGCCTGGAACCCCGAGCCCCGCCGCGGCCAGCCCCTCGGCACCCCGTTCGCCTGGGTCCTGGTCCGCCTCGACGGCGCCGACACCGCCCTGCTGCACGCCCTCGACGCCCCCGGACCCGAGACGGTGCACACCGGCATGCGGGTCCGCGTCCGCTGGGCCGAGGAACGCACCGGCGCCATCACCGACCTCGCCTGCTTCGAGCCGTACGACGGCGACCCGGCCGCACCCACGGGGCACACCGGGGCGTTCGAGGACCCGGTCACCGGCATCGTCGCCCCCGCCCGCCTCGACTACGTCTACTCACCCGGCCGCGCCCAGTCCGGCTACATCAACGCCCTCTCCGGGCGGCGGACCGTGGGCGAACGCTGCCCCTCCTGCCGCAAGGTCTACGTCCCGCCCAGGGGCGCCTGCCCCACCTGCGGCGTCGCCACCTCCGAACAGGTCGAGGTGGGCCCGCGCGGCACCGTCACCACCTATTGCATCGTCAACATCAAGGCGAAGAACCTCGACATCGAGGTCCCCTACGTCTACGCCCACATCGCCCTCGACGGCGCCGGCCTCGCGCTGCACGGCCGGATCGGCGGCATCCCCTACGACCAGGTGCGGATGGGCCTGCGCGTCGAGCCGGTGTGGACCGAAGGGGGCCGCTACCCCGACCACTACCGGCCGACCGGCGAACCCGACGCGGAGTACGACACCTACAAGGAGCTGCTGTGACCCGTGAGATCGCGGTCGTCGCCTTCGCCCAGACCGACCACCGGCGCACCAGCGACGAGCTCTCCGAGGTGGAGATGCTCCTCCCGGTGCTGCACGAGGTCCTCGACCGGACCGGCCTGAGGACCAGCGACATCGGCTTCACCTGCTCCGGCTCCTCCGACTACCTCGCCGGTCGCGCCTTCTCCTTCACCATGGCCCTCGACGGGGTGGGCGCCTGGCCGCCGATCTCCGAGTCGCACGTCGAGATGGACGGCGCCTGGGCCCTGTACGAGGCCTGGACGAAGCTGCTGACCGGCGACGCCGACACCGCCCTCGTCTACGCGTACGGCAAGTCCTCACCCGGCTCCGTACGCGACGTCCTGACCCGCCAGCTCGACCCGTACTACGTCGCGCCCCTGTGGCCGGACTCGGTCGCGCTCGCCGCGCTCCAGGCGCAGGCGCTCATCGACGCGGGCGAGACGGACGAGCCCGCGCTCGCGGCCGTCGCCGCCCGCAGCCGCGCGGACGCCGGCGCCAACTCCCGTGCGCAGCTGAGGGGTTCGGTGCCGCACGGCGACTACCTCGTACGTCCCCTGCGCACCGGCGACTGCCCGCCCATCGGCGACGGGGCCGCCGCGGTGATCCTCGCGGCGGGGGAGCGGGCCCGTCAGCTGTGCGAGCGGCCCGCCTGGATCCGCGGCATCGACCACCGCATCGAGGCGCACAGCCTGGGCGTCCGCGACCTGACCGACTCGCCCTCCACCCGCCTGGCCGCCGAGAAGGCCGGCGCCTTCGCACGCCCCGTGGACTGCGCCGAGTTGCACGCGCCCTTCACCTCGCAGGAGGTCGTGCTGCGCAAGGCCCTGCGGCTCGGTGACGAGGTACGGGTGAACCCGTCCGGTGGCGCCCTCGCCGCCAACCCGATCATGGCCGCGGGGCTGATCCGCCTCGGCGAGGCCGCCGCCGCGATCCACCGCGGTGAGTCGGACCGGGCGCTCGCCCACGCCACCTCCGGCCCCTGTCTGCAACAGAACCTGGTCGCCGTACTCGAAGGGGATCCGCGATGAGCAAGGAACCCGTGGCCGTCGTAGGAGTCGGCCAGACCAAGCACGTGGCGGCGCGGCGGGACGTGTCGATTGCCGGGCTCGTCCGGGAGGCGGCCGGGCGGGCGCTCGACGACGCCGAGCTGACCTGGGCCGACATCGACGCGGTCGTCATCGGCAAGGCGCCCGACTTCTTCGAGGGCGTCATGATGCCCGAGCTCTACCTCGCCGACGCGCTCGGCGCCGTCGGCAAGCCGATGCTGCGGGTGCACACCGCCGGCTCGGTCGGCGGCTCCACCGCGCTCGTCGCCGCCAACCTGGTCGCGGCCCGCGTCCACGGCACCGTGCTGACCCTGGCCTTCGAGAAGCAGTCGGAATCCAACGCGATGTGGGGCCTGTCGCTCCCCGTCCCCTTCCAGCAGCCGCTCCTCGCCGGCGCCGGCGGCTTCTTCGCCCCGCACGTCCGCGCGTACATGCGCCGCACCGGCGCCCCGGACACCGTCGGCTCGCTCGTCGCCTACAAGGACCGCCGCAACGCCCTCAAGAACCCCTACGCCCACCTCCACGAGCACGACATCACCCTGGAGAAGGTCCAGGCCTCGCCCATGCTCTGGGACCCGATCCGCTACTCCGAGACCTGCCCGTCCTCCGACGGCGCCTGCGCGATGATCCTCACCGACCGGACCGGTGCCGCGCGCGCCCCGCACCCGCCGGCCTGGATGCACGGCGGCGCGATGCGCAGCGAGCCCACCCTCTTCGCCGGCAAGGACTTCGTCTCCCCGCAGGCCGGCAAGGACTGCGCCGCCGACGTCTACCACCAGGCCGGCATCACCGACCCGCGCCGGCAGATCGACGCGGTGGAGATGTACGTCCCCTTCAGCTGGTACGAACCCATGTGGCTGGAGAACCTCGGCTTCGCCGACGAGGGCGAGGGCTGGAAGCTCACCGAGTCCGGCGTCACCGAGCTCGACGGTGACCTCCCGGTCAACCCCTCCGGCGGGGTCCTGTCCACCAATCCGATCGGCGCCTCCGGCATGATCCGCTTCGCCGAGGCGGCCCTGCAGGTGCGCGGCCGGGCGGGCGAGCACCAGGTCGACGGCGCCCGCCGGGCCCTCGGGCACGCCTACGGCGGCGGCTCGCAGTTCTTCTCCATGTGGCTGGTCGGCGCCGAACCGCCGGCCACCTGACGGCACCACCGACCCGCCCCGCCACGTCCTCTGTCCGTCCCCGGGCACAGTGGTTAGGCTGACCGCGGACGACCGGACCGGGAGGAGCGGCGACGTGGCCGACAGCATCACCGAGCAGCGGCTCGTGGGCGGGCCCAGGCCCGACCTCGACCTGACCCAGGCCGAGTGGCAGTCCAGCAGCCAGGGCGTGGGCGACGTCCAGATCGCCTTCGTCGAGGGCTACATCGCGATGCGCAACCGCCGCAGCCCGGAGATCCCGGCGCTGATCTTCAGCCCCGCCGAGTGGCGCGCCTTCGTCCTCGACGCCCGCGACGGGGAGTTCGACCTCACCTAGCCCCCGGGGCGGGGCGGCCGCCGTCAGGTGAGCACCACGCACCCGTTCGCGCGCAGCGCCCGGACCGGCTCCGCACGGTCGTCCACGGCGTTCCAGCGCAGATCCAGCTTTTCCAGCGACGGGAGCCGGGTGATCCACCGCGGCAGCTCCGCGATCCGGTTGCCGCGCAGATCGACCCGGGCCAGCCGGGGGAGCGCGCGCAGCGCCCCCGGCACACCGGGCAGGGCGTTGTCGCGCAGCTCCAGCACCCGCAGTTCGTGCAGCGCGTCGACGCCCGCCGGCAGCCCGGTGAGCGCATTGCCGCCCAGCCACAGCTCACGCAGCCGCCCGAGCCGCCCCAGCGACGGCGGGAGCTCGGTCAACCCGGCCCTCTGGGCCCGGAGTTCGACCAGTGCGGCCATCCCGCCCAGCGTGTCCGGCAGCCGGCCGAGCGGGTTCTCGCCGACGTTGAGATAGCCCAGCCGGTCCAGCCGGCCGAGGGCGTCCGGCAGGGCGGTGAGGCGGTTGTCGTGCAGATAGAGGTAGCGGGTCAGCCCGGTCAGCCCGCCGATCTCCTCGGGGACCTCGGCCAGCGCGTTGTGGCCGAGGTCGAGGGTGTGCAGCGCCCGCAGCCCGCCCAGCGCGGCCGGAACCGAGGTCAGTGCGTTGTCGGCGAGGATCAGCACCTCCCAGTCGTCCCGCCGCCACACCTCGGGCGGCACCGAACTCAGCCCGGCCTGCCAGAAGTTGAGCGTGCGGGGCGAGGCGAGCATGCGGAGTCCCTTCAGGAGGACGAGAACGAGGGCGAGAACGAGAACACGAGGACGAAGGCGGGGGCGGGTGCGGCGCGTCCCGCACGCCGGAGGGGCGGCGGGGCGTCCCCCCCCTACGGCCAGTCGAGCAGCTCCGGCAGCGCGGCGGGGCGATCCGACCGGCGGCAGTCCAGCGGCCGGTGCGGGTCGCGCCCGGCCAGCCAGGCAGCCAGGTCGGTGAGGTGGCCGCGGACGGTCACCTCCGGCGCGGCGGCGGCACCGTACTCCCGGCGGAACGCCTCGTCCGTGGCCGTCAGCACCAGGTGCACGTCCTTCGGGGCGCGCGGCGCCAGGTGGCTCAGCAGGTGGTGGCAGAACCCGTGCGACCAGTCCTGCGGGCCGGGGCCGAGCCGGGCGTCCGCGGTGTGGATCTCCAGCTCCCGCCACCAGGCCCACAGCACCGTGCGCAGATCGCCGTCCCGGTAGCGCACCGGGCGCGACCAGTCGGCCGGGCCGACCGCCGCCCAGGCCGACGTGGACTCGTCCAGCGCGGCACCCACCGCGTCCCGGAGCGCCGCGGCGTCCCGCACCGCACCGGCCTCGATCCCGGCCGCCCGCTCGGGGCGCCCGCCGTCGTACAGCTCGACCAGCTCACCGCGCAGCGCGTACCGGGCCTGCCGGGCGGTGGCCCGGGCGATGCCCTCGATGTGCGCGAGGACATGGGCGCGGGACCAGCCGGGCAGCGCGCTCGGCTCACGCACCGCGGTCTCCGTCAGCCCGGGCAACAGCGCCCGCAACCGCTCCTGGCCCGCCTCGATCGCCTCCCGGACGGCCTCGGCCGACAGGGTGGGTTCCTTCGTCACTGCCACAGCAGCTCCTTCGTCCAGTGCTCGCCGGTCCGGCGGACAGGCCGACCGGGTGCCCAACACCGGTACTCCGCGCCGCAGTTGACGGACAGCGGGCATCCTTCCCCCCGGGCTTCCCCCTCCGGACCTAATGGTTGTTGGTGACGTTACCATTAGCTTCATGACCGCAACACGGCTCGCACTGGATCTCGCCGTCACCATCCGCCACGACGGCCACGGCGGGGTCACCGACGACCTGGCCGACCCGGACGGACTCACCACCTGGATCGCCGAGCGGGCCGCCCTGCTCGACTGCGCCGCCGACCCCGTCACCGACGACCCGGCACTGCACACCGCCGTACGCGAACTGCGCGCCGCGGTCCGCGCGCTCTTCGCCCGCGCCGTCCGCCCCGGACCACCCAGCTCCGCCGACGCCCACCGGCTCCTCCCCGAGGACACCGCGCTGCACCGGCTCAACACCGCCGCCGCCCTCGTCCCCACCTCCCCGCAGCTCAGCTGGGAGCCCGGCGCCCCGCCCGCACTGCGGCAGCACCCGCACGGCACCCCGCCCGCCGCCGACCGGATCGCGGCCGCACTGGCCCGCGCCGCCCTCACCTTCCTCGCCGGCCCCGACCGCGACCGGCTGCGCGCCTGCCCCGCCCCGCGCTGCGTCCGCTACTTCGTCAAGGACCACGCCCGCCAGGAATGGTGCAGCCCCTCCTGCGGCAACCGCGCCCGGGTCGCCCGCCACCACGAGCGGCACAAGGAAGGACGGCGCGACCCCTCGTAAGGTGGGCGGCATGACCCGTGAACGCGATCTTGTGACCCTGCTGCGCGGGATGCGCCCCGAGCTGAACGAGGGCCGGTACGTCTTCACGACCGTGCGCGGCGCGATCCCCGCCGGACTCGCCCCCGTCGTCACCGTCGCCGAACCCGAGGGACTGACCCTCGTCCTGCGCCAGGAGGAAGCCGACCGCGCCGGCCTGCCGTACGACTACGTCGCCGGCTGGATCACCCTGCGGGTGCACTCCGCACTGGACGCGGTCGGGCTCACCGCCGCCGTCGCCACCGCGCTCGCCGACGCCGGCCTCAGCTGCAACGTCGTCGCCGGCTTCCACCACGATCACCTCTTCGTGCCCCACGAGGCGGCCGACGAGGCACTGCGCCGCCTCGGTGAACTGGCCGGACGGGGCTGACCCCCGCCCGCCCCGCACGCCGCCCGCCCCGGCCGTCCGCGAGCCGCCCACCACCCCGACGTCCGGCGCGGCGGGCCCGGCCGGGCCACGTACGATGGCGGCATGTCCTTCCTCCGCCGCCGCAGCGCAGCCACGCCCGCCGGTCCCGACTTCGACGTTCTCGCCATGGACCCGGGGGACTGGCCGGGCAATCTGGGCGCCGGGCTGCTGCCCGCACCCGACGGGAGCTGCCAGGGCGTCTTCCTCCGCTACGACCTGTTCGGCGGCCGCGGCCCCGCGATGATCATCGGCAACCTCCCGGAGGGCTCCCCGGCCCGCGAGCTGGAGGGCGACCAGGTGCCCTTCGAGGTCGCCCAGCTGCTCGCCGCGCTCGGCAACGACGAACCGGTCACGGTCGTCGAGAGCGAGGACACCCCCGTGATGCACGACGACAACCTGCTGATCGTCAAGCGCATCAAGTGCTCCGAGAGCCGCATCTCCTGCGCCCAGTTCGACCGCAGCGACGGCGTCCTGGTCACCATCGCCAGCTGGGACCGGCCGATCACCGACGACCTCTACGCGCTGCTCAAGCCGCTGCCGGCGGAACTCTTCCAGCAGGGCTGACACCCCGCTCGCGCACGAACGGACCGCGCCCGGCGGACGGAACCCCGTCCGCCGGGCGCGGCGTTCCACCCGGTCACCCGGCTAGGAATGCGACCGCCGCACGTCCACGTCGGCCGCCCGCACATAGCCCACCCGGTGCCCCAGCTGGATCTCGTAGTAGACGTCCTCGCCCCGCACGATCGTGTGCTTCGAGACGTCGAACGTCGGCGCGTAGAAGTACTCGCCGGTCACCCGGCCGCCGACCGCGTACCGCTGCCCCGCCGCGATCGTGTACGGCAGCGGGGAGACCGACTGGTACGGCACCCCCGCCGGATAGGCGGCCTTCTCCGGGTACGCCCGCCCGTACACCGGGATCTCCTCCCGGCCGGACTTCGGCGTGGCGACCAGCCCCTTGGCGTTCACCGCCGTGGGCGCACCGTGCGGATTGCGGAACCACGCGACCTGCCCGAGGTACCAGATCGCGGTCCAGTCACCGTCCCGCCCCGCCAGCGCGAACCGCTGCCCCGTCGTGGCCCGGGCGCCGGTGTCGTTCACCCCGTCCGTCGAGTCGCTGCCGTCCTGGTGCAGCCCGACGTCCTTGACCAGCGGAGCGCTCTTGCTCGGCGCGGTGTGCAGCCGCACCGCCGCGGAACCGTGCGGCGCGCAGGGGTCCCCCGGCTTCTCGCAGCCGGAGTAGCGCGGCCGGTTGCGGTCGTAGTCCGGGAGGATGGTGACCAGCCCGCCGTGCTTGCCCGCCGTGGCATGGAACGGCTTGCCCAGCAGCTCGAAGTAGTGCGCCCAGTCCCAGTACGGCCCGGGGTCGGTATGCATCCCCGGGATCGTGGCCGTCGTCGTGCCGGGCACGTTGTCGTGGCCCAGGATGTGCTGCCGGTCCAGCGGCACGTCGTACTTGCGGCTCAGATACTTCACCAGCCGGGCCGAGGACCGGTACATCGCCTCCGTGTACCAGGCGTCCGGGGAGGCCAGGAAGCCCTCGTGCTCGACGCCGATGGAGTGCGAGTTCACGTACCAGTTGCCGGCGTGCCAGGCGACGTCCCTGCCCGGTACGTGCTGGGCGATCAGCCCGTCCGAGGAACGCACGGTGTAGTTCCAGGACACGTACGTGGGGTCCTTGATCAGCTTCAGCGTGACGTCCCACGACCCCTCGGTGTCATGGATGACGATGGTGTCGACCTTCTGGTCCCGCGGCCGGTCCGCCTTGTCGTGGTTGCCGTAGTCGTGGTCGCCGAACTCCTCGTACGGCGCCGGCACCGACTCGCAGGCCACGTCCCCCGGGCACTCCAACCCGCGGTCGCCACCGGGCGCGGAGGCCCTGGTGGCAGCGCCGCCGAGACGTTTCTGCTGCCCCGCGTCGGGGACCAGCTCGGGGGCCGCGGACAGCCTGACCCGCTGCCCGGCGTCGGTCGTCCGCGCCTCGCCCCGGCGGATCACCGAGAACACCTCGTCCGCGAAGGCCTTGCCGGCGCGCGCATCGTCCTGACCGCCGTAACGCGCCACCGCCGCGTACCAGCGGGCCGGATCGCCCCCGGCGGACAGCCCGAGCCCGCGCTGCTCCGCGGCGAGCAGCGCCGCCCCGCCCAGCACGTTCGCCGCCGGGTCCGTACGCAACCGCTCGGCCGGCAGCCCGGTCAACCGGGCCGCGGCCGGCAACGTACGCAGCCGCGCCGGGAGTTCGGCGGGCAGCGCGGCCTGCTGCGCCGCGCCCTCCGGGACCCGCTTGCGGGCCCGCGAGGCGTCGCCCCGGGCATCCTCCTTGCCCTCGCTGAACTCCGGCGCCCGCGCCAGCGCCGTTCGGGCGTCGGTCAGATGCATCGGGCCGTAGCCCCCGGAGACACTCGGCGCGCCGCCGTGGCCGTCCCACCGCGACTCCAGGTACGAGACGCCGAGCAGCACGCTGCGCGGCACGTGGAAGCGGGCCGCGGCCTTGGTGAAGGCCCGCTGCAGGGCGTCCGTCCGGGGCTGCCCGGCGCTCGCGGACGGTGCTCCGGAGAGCGGCAGCAGCAGCACCGCCGCCGCCACCGCGGTGGTGGACCTGCGCAGGGCGGGGCGATGGGTTCTCTTGTCTTCCGGGGCGGATCCTCGCAAAGCAGCCTCCTCGAGCCGGCCCGAGCCGGGCGGTGTGACGGATGGTGCAGTGCACCAACGGCCGTACGGGGTGGACCCGAGAGTAGAGCCCCGCGGGGCCGGAGAGCCATAGCTGGGCCGACGGCCCGTCACATACCGCGTCGGTTCGGGATTTCGCATGTCAGAGCATCTCCAGAGGAGCCTTCCCGGACCGCCGCCCGGCCTGCGGGGCGTCAGTGGAATGGACCAATGACCGCGCGGCGCACATGGGTGAGCGGCGCCTCCCGCAAACCGGGTGCGCCGCTCACAATCCCCCTCGGGGAAGTGCCCGCAGACGAGGCACTCCCCCTGGGCGGTCAGCGGGTGCCGACCGCCGCCCGTACCGCACGACGGGCCATCTGGCAGTCGTCGTGCAGCCGGCGCAGGAGCAGCCGCTGCTCCTCGCCCGCCGAGGGGACGCCGGGTTGTCCCGGACCCGGAGTCACCGCCGGCGTGGGTTCGCGCATGGTCCGCTGGACCGCGGTTTCGTAGCGCCGGATCTCCCGGGTGAGGATCAGCATCAGGTTCACCAGGAAGGAGTCCCGCGAGGCGGGGCCGGCGTTCTGGGCGAGCTGGCTGATCTGACGGCGCGCCACCGGGGCGTCGCCGAGCACCGACCACAGGGTCGCCAGGTCGTAGCCCGGGAGGTACCAGCCGGCGCTGTCCCAGTCCAGCAGCGCCGGGCCGGCCGGCGACAGCAGGACGTTGTTCAGCAGCGCGTCGCCGTGGTTGAACTGGCCCTGGACGTGCGACAGACCGTGCATCAGCTTCTGCAGGTCACCCAGGTCGCGGTCGGTGAGCAGCCCCAGGTCGTGGTAGCGGCCGATCCGGCCGGCGTAGTCCAGCGGGGCGTCGAACAGCCCGGCCGGCGGACGCCAGCGGTTGATCTGGCAGACCGCGCCGATCGCGGCGCGGATGTCGGCCCGGGGCGGCGCCTCGGCGGGGTGGCGCGTCATGGCCGCGACCCGGCCGGGCATCCGCTCGATGATCAGCGTGCAGTTGTCGGGATCCGCCGCCACCAGCCGCGGCACCCGTACCGGCGGGCGATGCCGGACGAATGCGCGGTATGCGCTTATTTCCTGCCGGAACCTTTCCGCCCACGCGGGGGACTGGTCCAGTAAACACTTGGCCACCGCGGTCATCCGGCCGGTCGTGCCGACGAGGAGGACGGATTTGCCGCTCCGGCGCAGCACCTGCACCGGGTTGAACTCCGGACAGATGCGGTGCACCGAGGCGACCGCGGCGCGCAGCTGTGCGCCCTGGGGCCCGGACAAGTCGAGTCTCCCGCTGAGCGGTTGGGTGCCCGTCCCCTGTGCCCGCCGGGTCCGGCCGCCGGACACACCGGGGACCGCCCCCGCGGAAGGAGCGGGGGCGAGATACGGCCCGCTCCCCGTCGGGTGCGGGCGGTGCGGCCGGGCGGGGGCGGTCACGGCGGACGATGCTGCATACATGGGTGAGACAGATCCCTTCGTGCGCCGACGAGTTGCGTGCGCTCCCCGGCCCGGTGGAGGGAACCCGTGAACGGGCCCCGTGCAGGAGGCCGATCCAGGGTCCCTGTGAAGGGCGCGCACCCTGGGGAATGCGGTCCCGCCACCGGGCCGGGGGCGGCATGTCTACAGAACACTCGGCTGCGGGTGGCAGACCATCTGGCGTGCCCTGGCGAACCCTGGCGAATGGTCGCAGCGCACGTCACCGGCCGTTACTGTCAACTCAGTCGAGGAACCTGGGGGCTTGACGTGGACAGGCAGCCGAACACCCGTCTCGCGGACCTTTTCGGCCTGGCCGGCTGGTCCAAGGGAGAGCTGGCGAGGCTCGTCAACCGGCAGGCGGCGGCCATGGGCCATCCGCAGCTGGCGACCGACACCTCGCGAGTGCGGCGCTGGATCGACATGGGGGAGACCCCCCGGGATCCCGTGCCCAAGGTCCTGGCTTCGCTGTTCACCGAGCGCCTCGGCCGTGTCGTAACCATCGAGGACCTCGGGTTCGCCAGAACCGGTCGCTCGGGGAAGCGGCAGGCCATGGACGGTCTGCCGTGGGCTCCCGAACGGACCGCTGCGGTCCTCACGGAATTCACGGGAATGGACCTCATGCTCAACCGACGCGGCTTGGTGGGTGCGGGCGCGGCGCTCGCCGCGGGCTCCGCACTCACCGGCGCCATGCACGACTGGCTGCACACCGATCCGGCCCCCACCGGCGCCTCCCGCCACGACGACCCGTTCGCTTCCGACTCCTTCGACGACTTCGACCAGATCGGCCTCGACCGCTATGAGGCGGCCCCTGTGGGGTCGCAGGAAATCGACGCGCTGGAGCGCTCGGTGGAGGTCTTCCGCGCCTGGGACGCGGCCCGCGGCGGCGGCCTGCAGCGCAAGGCGGTGGTGGGCCAGCTCAACGAGGTGGGCGGCATGCTCGCCTACCGCCACCCCGACCACCTCCAGCGCCGGTTGTGGGGCGTGGCCGCCAACCTCGCCGTGCTGGCCGGCTGGATGTCGCACGACGTCGGCCTGGAGCCCACCGCCCAGAAGTACTTCATCATCGCCGCCCATGCGGCCCGCGAGGGCGGCGACCGCCCGCGCGCCGGTGAGGCCCTCTCCCGCGCCGCCCGTCAGATGGTCCACCTGGGCCGCCCGGACGACGCGCTGGACCTGATGAAACTCGCCAAGTCCGGTTCCGGCGAGGAGACCCTGCCCCGCACCCGCGCCATGCTGCACACCATCGAGGCCTGGGCGCAGGCGTCCAAGGGCCAGGGCCAGGCGATGCGCCGCACCCTGGGCGAGGCCGAGGAGCTGTTCGTCTCGGACAAGGGCGATGTCCCGCCCCCGTGCTGGATGCAGATGTTCGACGAGGCGGACCTGCACGGCATGCAGGCCCTGGCGTTCCGCACCCTCGCCGATCACGACCCCGCGGCGGCCAAGATCGCCCAGCACCACGCCAAGCAGGCACTGGCGCTCCGGGAGGGCGGCCGCCAGCGGTCGCAGATCTTCGACTACATCTCCATGGCCTCGGCCTGCTTCATCGGCGACGACCCCGAACAGGCCGACCGTTACGCCAGGTTGGCCCTGGTGTCCATCGGTGAGAACTCCTCCCACCGCACCTGGGACCGGCTCCGCGAAATGTTCCGGCTCACGGGCCAGTACGCGAACTACGCCAAGATCCAGGACCTGCGCGAGGAGATCCAGCATGTCCTGCCCAAGCCCAGGCCCAAGTCCAAGGAATCACGGCTGGGCCCGGGCATCGGCACGGGCCTGGGGCCGAACCTCTCGGTCTGACGTCCCCCGACCGCCGCTGACCCCGCTCCGTCGACCCAGGGCCCCTTGCGGGTCGGGTCCGACGGCCCCCTGGCCCATGCGTCCGACGACCTCATGCCTCATGGGTCCGTCCACCGACGGCTTCCCGCCTCATGCGTGCGGGGCGGCCGGCTCACCTGACGCCGGTCCGCCCTCGGCTACCGCGGTGTGTGTCAGTCGCCGACCCTGGCGATCAGCACACACGCGTCGTCCTCGCGCTCGGCGCTGCCGAACTCCTCGACGACGATGCGGACGCTGTCCTGCGCACTGCGGGCCGCGGCGAACCGCGGTGCCAGTGCCAGGAGCCGCTCGGCACTCTCCAGTCCTGCGCCGGTGCCGTACGCCCGGCAGGGCGCCAGCCCGTCGGTGTGCAGCACGAGCAGGTCACCGGGCTCCAGTTGCTCGGTGCGCTGGGTGTACGTCGCCCCCGACGTCGCCCCCAGCAGAACGCCCTCGGGCGGGTCCAGCGCGCGCCCCGTGCCGCCGCGGAAGAGCAGCGGTGCGGGGTGCCCGGCCTGGGCCCACTCCAGCGTCCGGGTCGCCGGATCGAACGTGCCGCACATCGCACTGCCGAGCGCCGGCTGGGCGGCGGTGTCCAGCAGTTGGTTGAGCAGCCCCATCAACTGCTCCGGCCGGTGGCCGGCGACCGCCATACCGCGCAGCGCGCCGAGCACCATCGCCATCCCCGACGTGGCCGCGACGCCGTGCCCGGTGAGGTCGCCGACGCTCAACAGCGTCCGGCCGTCCGGGAGTTGCATCGCGTCGTACCAGTCCCCGCCGATCAGCGTGTGGGTGCCGGACGGCAGATAACGCCCCGCGAGGTCGAGGGTGACCCGGCCGTCCCGCGGGAACCGCAGGGAGCCCCGCCACGGCGGCAGTACGGCCTCCTGCAGCTCGACCGCGAGCCGGTGCTCGGTCTGCGCGATCTGCCGCTCGCGGTGCAGCGATTCACGGGTCTCGCGCACCGCCTGCTGGTTGCGGCGCAGCTCGCTGACGTCCCGCAGTACGGCCCACATGCAGGCCGTACTGCCGTCGGTGTCCAGCACCGGCTCGCCCACCATGTGCACCGTGCGCAGGCTCGCGTCCGGGCGCACGACGCGGAACTCGCCGTCGATCGGCCGGCCGTCCACCAGGCAGTCGGTGACCATCGTGGCCAGCCCCTCCTGGTCCTCGGCGTGCACCAGGGACGGCAGTTCGTCGAGGGTCAGCGGGCCCTCGGCGGGGGACCGGCCGAAGATCGCGAACAGCTCGTCGGACCAGCTGGCCTCGTCCGTGAGCAGATTCCACTCGGCGCTGCCCACCCGGCGCAGCAGCGCACCGCGCGCAGGGGGCCCGGACTCGGCCGGTACCTCCGGTACCTCGGCCGCCAACTCCGGGGCGTCGTCACTCTCGGTAGGCAGGCCCTCTCTCAGCTGGTCGAGATGGCCCCCGAGATCGTCGAGGTGGTGCACGGCGAGATCGCACAGCGCCCGCTGCCAGCGCAGCTGCGGGTCGGGGGTGAGGCCGGTGTCCACCGTGGACTCCCGGCGCACCGCGTCGAGGCCGCCGCGCAGGCGGCGCGCCTGCGTGATCAGGGCCTCGACCGTGTCGCGCTCGGAGGGCCGGTCGGCTGGGTGGTCCGCGAAGAGGGGGGACGGCATGACGTACTCCGTGATCAGGCGGCGCCGGGCTGAAGGGCCGGTAACGACTGTTGCACAGGCGGCGACCGTGCGTAAGGGATTTGGCACTACCCGATACGGTGGTGCAGCTGACATATGCCCCCGGCCTCCCTTGGCAAGCCGGGGGAATCGGCGGAATCACAGGTTCCAGGCTAGGCTTCGGCCGCCGTACTGCAGGCGTTGCTGCCGATCCATGGTGGGAACGAGGCATACGGCCCGTGGTCACCGGCAAGAATGCCGGTCAGCGGAAATCCCGTTGCCAGCCCGTCCCCCGCACCGGATGCTGACCTCATGTTCGATCCAGACATAGCGCCCAGTGGCACCCTGCTCGGCCTCCTGCAGCGAGGCCGCGGCGACGGGACCCTGCACGCCCTCGCGGCGCCGCGGGCCGAGGCGCTCGCCGCGCTCAACGACAGCGTGCTGCGCGACCCTCGGCGCGACTGGCAGGTGGAGAACCGCTCGCTGTACTACGCGCGCCTCTACATGCAGCTCGACGGCGGGCTCGAGGAGATCGAACGCCACCTCTTCCACCCCGACGACCGCACCGACACCGGCGAGGAGCGCACCGGCCTGGCCCTCGCGGTCCTCGGCCACCTCGCCGCGTACGGCAGGGACGCCGCGCGGCTGCTGCTGCGCAGCTACGCCGCGGTCGGCAGCAACTGGCGCTGGGCGCTGGACGAGCTCGCGCTGCGTGACGACGACGCCGGGCTGATGTCGCTCGCCCCCGCCGTCCTCGCCCGCTTCCCGGAGACCGAGCAGGGCCGGGCCGACCTGGCCACCGCGGTCCGGGACGCCTTCGAGCCCCGGCCCTGGCGGCTGTGGGCCGAGGACCCCGGGTACGGCCCGCGGCTGGCCGCCGCCGGCGAACAGGGCTCCTTCGACCGCTGGCAGCGTCAGCTGCGGCCGCGCGGACCGCGCCCCGGCTGGAGCGTCGCGGAGGTCCTCCGGTGGGCCGAGCAGGGCTTGGAGCTGGAGTCCGAGGAGCACCGTTCCCTCGCCGCCGCCCGCTGCCTGGCCGCCGTCGTCGGCCCGGACGACCGCCCCGAGCTGCTCCGGGCGGCGCGCAGCGGCCCGGACGCGGCGCGCGCCGCGGTGCTGCACCACCTCGCCGAGCGCGGCGACCCGGACGTCCTCGACCTGATCGAGACCGCGGTCACCTGCCCGTTCTCCTCCGAGCCGCTGGTCTCCGCCGGACTCGCCGCCTTCGCGCGCATGCGGAGCGTGGCCGCCGTCGAGCGGGCCCGCGGCTGGGCGCCGCGTACCGACCGGCTGGGCGCTTCGGCCGCCGCCGTGCTCGCCCGCCGCGGTACGCAGCGCGACGCCGAACTGGTGCTGGCCGCGCTGCGCCGGACCGTCCGCGAGGAGGGCCCGGACGCCGCCGGCCTGTGGGAGCTGGTCGACGGCACCGGCCGCCTCGGCGTCGCCTGCGCCGCGCCCGTACTGCGGCACATCTACCGCGAGACGTCCTCCTCCCACCTGCGCGGCCGGGCCGCCGCCGCGCTCGCCGTCACCGACCCCGGCTTCGCGGCGGGTTTCGCCGTCGAGTGCCTCTGGGACTGCGAGGAGACCACCCGCGAACTGGCCGCCCGGCATGCCGCCACCGGCGACGACCGGGTCGTCGAACAACTCCGCCGACTCGCCGCCGACCCCGCCGAGGAGGCCGAGGTCCAGACGGCCGTCCGCAGCAGATTCGGCCCCGATGCGTCTGCGGTTTGACGCCCACGTACCCGTCTGTCCCGCCGCGGGTCGTCTCGCCGTTGCGCTTTGCGGCGCCCCGTACGTACCTGTCTGCGGCGTCGCGGGGCGTCTCGCCGTTGCGCGCTTTGCGGCGCCCCGCACGTAACCGTCTGTCCCGCCGCGGGGCTTGTTCGCCGTTGCGCCTGGCGGCGGGCGTGGTGTTGTCGGGTGCGGTGCCGGCCCTCCAGACTTCGTCCTCCGGTCCAGCCCCTCCCGTGAGTGGGAGGTAAGAGGCCGGTGGGGGCGTGCGTTGTCTGTTGACCGCACGCGTGTGGGCATTACGTGCACCCCCACCGGCTTTAACTTTCCCTCTCACGGGAGGGGACGGGCCGGAGGGGCCGGTTGTGTGGACGTAAAGCGTCAGCAGTCCACACAACCGGCCCCGGAGGCCCGTCACCGCACCCACAAACAACCCAGCCCGCCGCAGGCGCAACGGCGAACAACACCCGCGGCGCCGCAGACAGGTACGTGCGGGGCGCCGCAAAGCGCACAACGGCGAGCGAGCCCCGCGGCGGGAAAGCCAGGTACGTGGGCGGCACCGCAAAGCGCAGCGGAATGTTCGCCGCCCCGAAAGATCCACGTGGCTCGCTCCACGCACGGTGCGTCGACAACAGCCGTATGCGTGTCGTCATCGTCACCGAATCCTTCCCGCCCGATGTCAACGGCGTCGCCCACTGCGCCCTGGAAACCGCCCGCCACCTCGTCCGCCGCGGGCACGACCCGCTCGTCGTCGCGCCGCTCGGTGGCGCCGCGCCCGGAACCGGTACGCACGACAGCCCCTGCCCCGTCGTACGGGTGCCGTCGATGCCGCTGCCCGGTTACCCGCAGGTGCGGATCGCGCTCCCCGGACGAAGGCTGTCCGCGGCGCTGGCCGGTCACCGGCCCGATCTGGTGCACCTCGCCAGCCCCTTCGTCCTCGGCGCCCGCGGCATGGCCGCCGCGGCCCGTCTGCGGGTGCCCGCGATCGCCGTCTACCAGACGGACCTGGGCCGCTACGCCCGCACCTACCTCGGCGGCGGCACCGCCACCGCCTGGCGGCGGCTGCGCGCCGTGCACGGGGCCGCCGACCGCACCCTCGCGCCCTCCAGCGCCGCGCTGCTCGACCTGACCGAGCACGGCGTGCCCCGCGTCCACCTCTGGCCGCGCGGCGTGGACTCCACCCGCTTCCACCCCGGGCGCCGCGACGCGGTGCTGCGCAGCTCGCTCACCGCCGGACGGGAGCTGCTGGTGGGGTACGTGGGGCGGCTCGCGCCGGAGAAGGACGTCCGGCTGCTGGCCGAGACCTCCCGGCTGCCGGGCGTCCGCACCGTCGTCATCGGCGAGGGCCCCAGCGCCGCCGGACTGCGCGCCGCCCTCCCGGAGGTCCGCTTCCTCGGCCGCCGCACCGGTGACGAACTCGCCCGGCTCTACGCCTCCCTGGACGTCTTCGTGCACACCGGGCCCTACGAGACCTTCTGCCAGACCGTGCAGGAGGCGATGGCCTCGGGCGTGCCCGTCGTCGCGCCGCGGGCCGGCGGACCGGTCGATCTGGTCGACCACGGCCGTACCGGGCTCCTGGTCACCCCCGGCGACGGCGGCGCGTTCCGGGACGCGGTGCGCTTGCTGGCGGGCAGTGCCGAACTGCGCGTGCGGTACGGCGCCGCGGCCCGCCGGGCCGTCGCGGACCGCACCTGGGAAGCGGTCGGCGACCAGCTTCTGGGCCACTACGAGGACGTGCTCGCCGACCGGACGGCGGTGGCGGTGTGAACCGGCGGCCGGCCCGCACGACGGGCCTGCGGATCGTACGGATCGCCAACTTCGTCACCCCGGCCTCCGGCGGGCTGCGCACCGCGCTCGCCGCGCTCGGCGCCGGCTACCGGGCCGCCGGGCACGAACCGGTGCTCATCGTGCCCGGGCCGCCCGGCGACGACCGGGCGCACGAGGAACTCACCGCGCAGGGGCGGGTGTTCACCCTGCCCGGGACCGCGCTGCCCGGCAGCGGCGGCTACCGGATGCTGACCGACCGCCGCCGGGTGCAGCGGCTGCTGGCGGCGCTGGCCCCCGACCGGCTGGAGGTCTCGGACCGTACGACGCTGCGCTGGACGGGCGAGTGGGCCCGCCGGGCCCGGGTCCCCGCGGTGATGGTCTCGCACGAGAGCGTGGACGGGGTGCTGCACACCTGGGGCGTGCCGCGGCCGCTCGCCCGGGCCGCCGCGGACCGGCTCAACCGCCGTACCGCGTACGCCTACAGCCGGGTGGTGTGCACCACCGAGTGGGCGGCCGCGGAGTTCACCCGGGCCGGCGCGCGCAACGTCGTACGCGCCCCGCTCGGGGTCGATCTGGCCGCCTGGCACCCGGACTGCGGCAGCGCCGAGCTGCGCCGCCGATGCGCGGGCCGGGCCGGGGTGCTGCTGCTGATGTGCTCCCGGCTCTCCCAGGAGAAGCGGCCCGGGCGGGCCCTGGACGCGCTCGCCGAGCTGCGCCGGCGCGGCATCGACGCGGCGCTGGTGGTGGTCGGTGACGGGCCGCTGCGGGCCCGGCTGGCCGCCCGCGCGCGGGCCGAACGGCTGCCCGCGGCGTTCCTGGGCCACCTCGCCGACCGCGACCGGCTGGCCGCCCTGCAGGCCAGTGCCGATCTCGCGCTGGCGCCCGGGCCCGCCGAGACGTTCGGGCTGGCCGCTCTGGAGGCGCTGGCCTGCGGCACCCCGGTGGTCGCCAGCGCGGCCTCGGCGCTGGCCGGGCTCGTCGGCGGCGGGGGCGACACCGCGCTTGACGACGGGCCGTCCTTCGCCGACGCCGTCCAGCGGGTACTGGCCCGGCCCGAGGCGGCCCGGCGCGCCGCGGCCCGCCGGCAGGCCGAGGGCTACGGCTGGCAGCCGGCCGTGTACGCCTTCCTGGCGGCGCACGACGCCGACGTGCCGCTGGCCCGGCCCGCCACCGCCGTACCGGCCGCGCCGCATCCGGCGGGCCCCCGGGGCGGGTGGTGACGGTGCGGTCCACCACGGGGCCGATGCCCGGGCAGCCGCCCACCGGGAGGCCGTCCCCGGCACAGCCGCGAGCGGCCCTGGGCGGGGAACCCGTCCGCTTCGTCGCGCTCGGCGATTCGCTGACCGAGGGGCTGGGCGATCCCCTGCCGGGCGGGGGCTGGCGCGGCTGGGCGGTGCTGCTCGCCGCGGCGCTGGGGGAGCGGCCGGAGAGCGTGGAGCTGGTGAACCTGGCGGTCAGCGGGGCGCTGGCGGCGGACGTGGCCGAACGGCAGCTGCCCGCCGCGCGGGCGCACCGGCCGCGGTTCGCGTCGCTGGTCGTCGGCGCCAACGACACCCTGCGCGCCGCCTTCGCCATCGAGCGGGTCGCGGCCGCACTGGACCGGGCGTACGGCGCGCTGAGCGGCGACGGGACCGTGGTCCTGACGGCCTGTCTGCCCGATCCGGGCCGGATGCTGGGCCTGCCCGCGCCGCTGGCCCGGCCACTGGCCCGGCGGATGCGGGCGGTCAACGCCGTCGTCCACGCGCTCGCCGTCCGCCACGGGGGCGTGCACCTGCATCTGGCCGAGCACCCCTGGGTGACCGACCGCGCCTCCTGGAGCGTGGACCGGCTGCACCCCAGCGAACGCGGCCACCGGTTGCTGGCCCGCGGCTTCCACGCGCAGCTCGCCGCCGCCGGCCTGCCCGTGGGCCCGCCGCCCGCGCTCACCCTCGACGGCCGGGCGCCGACCCGTACCGGCTCCGCCCTGTGGATGGCCACCAAGGGCACCCGCTGGGTCGTCGCCCGCTGCACCGACCTGCTGCCCGGTCTGCTCGCCCTCGCGGCCCGGGAGTACCGGCACTCCCTCGCGGGCACCGGGCGCCTCCTGGACGCCGCGGCCGACCGGACCACGCGGGCCGCGCTCGCCGCCCTCCCCGGGCCGAAAGCCGCCGCGACCGCGCACGGCGCTGCGACAATGACGGGATGACGACCGGACGCTGGGAGTTCTGGATCGACCGGGGTGGCACCTTCACGGACGTCGTCGGCAGACGCCCGGACGGGCGGCTGGTCACCGGGAAACTGCTCTCGCACCACCCCGAGCGCTACCGGGACGCCGCGGTGGCCGGCATCCGGATGATGCTCGGCCTGGGCCCGGACGAACCGGTGCCCGCCGACCGGGTCTCCGTCGTCAAGATGGGCACCACCGTCGCCACCAACGCCCTCCTGGAGCGCAAGGGCGAACCGACCGTGCTGCTCATCACCGAGGGCTTCCGCGACGCGCTGCGGATCGCCTACCAGAACCGCCCGCGGATCTTCGACCGCCGGATCGTTCTGCCCGAGGCGCTCTACGACCGGGTGATCGAGGTGCCGGAGCGGATCGGGGCGCACGGCGACGTGGTCCGGCCGCTGGAGGCCGGCCGGGTCCGCGAGGCGCTGCGGGAGGCCCGCGCCGACGGGCTGAGCAGCGCCGCCGTCGTCCTCATGCACGGCTACCGCCACCCCGACCACGAGCAGGCCGTCGCCGAGCTGGCCCGGGAGGCCGGCTTCCCCCAGGTCAGCTGCTCGCACGAGGTCAGCCCGCTGATGAAGCTGGTGCCGCGCGGCGACACCACCGTCGTCGACGCCTACCTCTCGCCGATCCTGGCCCGTTACGTCGACGAGATCGCCGCCCAGCTCCCGGGCATCCGGCTGATGTTCATGCAGTCCAACGGCGGGCTGCGCCAGGCCGCGCACTTCCGCGGGAAGGACGCGGTGCTCTCCGGCCCCGCGGGCGGCGTGGTCGGCATGGTCCGTACGGCCGCCGAGGCCGGTGACGGCCACGACCGGGTGATCGGCTTCGACATGGGCGGCACCTCCACCGACGTGTCGCACTACGCCGGTGAGTTCGAGCGGGTCTTCGGCAACGAGGTCGCCGGCGTCCGGATGCGCGCCCCGATGATGAACATCCACACCGTCGCGGCCGGCGGCGGCTCGGTGCTGCACTTCGACGGGCGCCGCTACCGGGTCGGCCCCGACTCGGCCGGCGCCGACCCGGGACCGGCCTGCTACCGGCGCGGCGGCCCGCTGACCGTCACCGACGCCAATGTGATGCTCGGCCGCATCCAGCCGGCCCACTTCCCCGCGGTGTTCGGCCCCGACGGCGACCGGCCGCTGGACGACGAGGCGGTCCGGGAGCGCTTCACGGAACTGGCCGCCCGGGCCGCCGCCGAGACCGGGGACGACCGCGGCCCCGAGGAGGTCGCCGCCGGGTTCCTGGACATCGCCGTGCTCAACATGGCCAACGCGGTCAAGAAGATCTCCGTCCAGCGCGGCCACGACGTCACCCGCTACGCCCTCACCAGTTTCGGCGGCGCCGGCGGCCAGCACGCCTGCGCGGTCGCCGACGCCCTGGGCATCAACACGGTCCTCGTCCCGCCGCTGGCCGGCGTGCTCTCGGCGTACGGCATCGGGGTCGCGGACGCCACCGCGATGCGCGAACAGGCCGTCGAGGCGGAGTTCTCCGACCCCGCCGCGCTCGACCACGTCCACGAGGTGTGCGCCGCGCTCGCCGACCAGACCCGCCGAGAACTCCTCGACGACGGGGTGCCGGACGCGTCGATCACCACCCGTGCCCGGGTGCTGGTCCGCTACGCCGGGACCGACTCCCCCCTCGGCGTCCCGCTCGGCGACGCCGCGGCGATGGCCGAGGAGTTCGTCCGGGCGCACCGCGAGCGGTACGCCTTCACCATGGACAAGCCGCTGGTCGCCGAGGCGGTGTCGGTCGAGGCGCGCGGGGAGTCCGGCGGCGCCCGCGGCTACGAGGCACGAACCGGCGGCCGGGAAGGGGAGTTGGCGCCCGCGGCGACGGTGCGGATGTACGCCGGCGGACGCTGGCGGGACACCGGCCTGTACCGGCGGACCGAACTGCGGCCCGGTGACGTCCTCACCGGCCCGGCGATCGTCGCCGAGGCCGACGCCACCACCGTCGTCGACCCCGACTGGCAGGCGGAGATGGGCGACCGCGGGCACCTGCTGCTGACCCGTACCCGCCCGCGCGGCGACCGGGTCGCGGTCGGCACCGAGGCCGACCCGGTGATGCTGGAGGTCTTCAACAGCCTCTTCATGGCCATCGCCGAGCAGATGGGCGTCCGGCTGGAGAACACCGCGCACTCCGTCAACATCAAGGAGCGGCTGGACTTCTCCTGCGCGCTGTTCGACGCCGAGGGCAATCTGATCGCCAACGCCCCGCACATCCCCGTGCATCTGGGCTCGATGGGGGAGTCCATCAAGGAGGTGCTCCGGCGGCGCCGGGGCGATCTGCGACCGGGCGACGTCTACGCGATCAACGACCCGTACCACGGCGGCACCCACCTGCCGGACGTCACGGTCGTCACGCCCGTCTTCGACGCCGACGGCGACGACCTGCTGTTCCTGGTGGCCTCCCGCGGCCACCACGCCGAGATCGGCGGCATCACCCCCGGTTCGATGCCGGCGTTCAGCACCACCATCCAGGAGGAGGGCATCCTCTTCGACAACTGGCTGCTGGTGCGGGACGGGACGCTGCGCGAGCGCGAGACCCGTGAGCTGCTCACCTCCGGCCCGTACCCGTCCCGTTCGCCGGACGCCAACCTCGCCGATCTGCGCGCCCAGATCGCCGCGAACGAGAAGGGCATCCAGGAACTCCGCAGGATGACCGACCAGTTCGGCCTGGACGTCGTACGGGCCTACATGGGTCACGTCCAGGACAACGCCGAGGAATCGGTCCGCCGGATCATCGCCCGGCTGTCGGACGGCAGCTACCGCTACGAGACCGACAGCGGCGCGGAGATCCGGGTCGCGCTGACCGTCGACCGGGACGCCCGCAGCGCCGTGCTGGACTTCGCCGGCACCTCGCCCCAGCAGCCCGGCAACGCCAACGCGCCCACCTCGGTGGTGATGGCCGCGGTGCTGTACGTCTTCCGCACCCTGGTCGCCGAGGACATCCCGCTCAACAGCGGCTGCCTCAAGCCCGTCGAGGTCCGCATCCCCGAGGGCTCGATGCTGGCCCCCGTCTTCCCGGCGGCCACCGTCGCGGGCAACGTGGAGACCTCCCAGGCGGTCACCGGCGCGCTCTACGCCGCGCTGGGCATCCAGGCCGAGGGCTCCGGCACGATGAACAACCTCACCTTCGGCAACGACCGGGTGCAGTACTACGAGACCGTGGCCAGCGGTTCGGGCGCCGGCGACGGCTTCCACGGCGCGGACGCCGTGCAGACCCACATGACCAACTCCCGGCTGACCGACCCCGAGGTCCTGGAGTGGCGCTACCCGGTCCGGGTCGACGCCTTCGCGATCCGCGACGGCAGCGGCGGCCGCGGACGCTGGCACGGCGGCTGCGGTGTCGAGCGCCGGCTGCGCTTCCTGGAACCGGTCACCCTCGCCCTGCTCACCCACCACCGCCGCGTCCCGCCGTACGGCATGGCGGGCGGCGCCCCGGGCGCGCTGGGCGCCAACCTCATCGAACGTGCCGACGGCAGCTGCGAGGAGCTCCGGGGCTGCGACGCGGCGGACGCCGGGGTGGACGACGTACTGGTGCTGCGGACGCCCGGTGGCGGGGGCTACGGGGAGCCGTGACACGTGCCGGCCGTGGACACCGGGGTGCCCACGGCCGGCACGTGCGCCGGTTCGGCCGGCCGCTACTCCTCCTCCGCCGCGCGGCGGCACGCCTCGAAGGCGACCACCGCGGGGACGTAGTCGCGCCGCAGCTCGAAGTAGCAGGCCCGCGCGGCCTCGGGGCCGCCCTCGGCCCCGAGGTGACAGGCCCGCTCCACGACCTCGGGGTTCGCGCCGGGGTGCTGTTCCAGGACGGTGTAGAAGCAGGCCTGCGGGGTCGCGTGGGCGGCCGGGGCGACGGCCACGACGCCGCCGAGGGCGAGGGCGAGACCGCTGAGCGCGGCGGCGAGGCGCGGGACGAGACGCATGGTGGTGACGGTTCCTTCCGTGCGGAAGCCCGAGTCGGTCACTCGGTGCGGTTGATCCGCTACGGAACGTGCCCAGCGGTGTCCCCGGCAACGCGGGCGGAGGCGGGGCACCGGGCGCGAACGGCCGGCGCACCGTGCCCACTTCGGGTGGCGGTGTGCGCCGGCGTCACCCGGAGTGCGCCGCCCGGGCCGGCCGCCGGCCGAGGCGCACGAACCGGACCGGGGTGCCCGGCACCGCCTGCGCCGCCGGGGCCAGGAAACGCTCGGGCACCACGCCGATGACGGGGTATCCGCCGGTCGTGGGGTGGTCGTGCAGGAAGAGCACCGGCAGGCCGTTCGGCGGGACCTGCAGGGCGCCCAACGGCATGCCCTCGCTGGGGAGTTCACCGGTCCGGGCGCGTTCCAGCGGCGGGCCCTCGGTGCGCAGCCCGATGCGGTTGCTGGCCGCCGAGACCGTGAAGCGCCCGGTGGTCAGGGTGCGCAGCCCGGCCCGGGTGAACCAGGCGTCGCGCGGGCCGGGCAGGAACGGCAGGACCAGTTCGCTCACCGGGCCCGGGTGCGGGACGGCGTCCGCGGCGGTGGGCGGGCCGTACGGGGCGCCCAGCGGGAGCACCGCGCCGCCGGTGAGCGGATCGGGGCCGAGGCCGGAGAGCAGGTCGGCGGCGCGGCTGCCGAGCACCTCCTCGGTGTCGATCCCGCCCGCGAAGGCGAGGTGGGAGCGCAGCCCGTGCACGGCCGGTCCGGCGTCCAGGACGGCGCCCGCCGGGACGCGCACCGGGGCGCCCCAGGGGGCGGGACGGCCGTCGACGGTCACCGGGCAGGGCGCGCCGGTGACCGCGACCGTGGTGGCCGTCCGCACCCGTACGGCACAGCCGGTCAGCGTCGTCTCCAGGGTGGCGGCCGTCTCGGGGTTGCCGACCAGGCGGTTGGCGAGGCGGTGCGCGGGCGCGTCCAGGGCGCCGGCCCGCGGCACCCCGAGGTGGGCGTGACCGGGGCGGCCGAGGTCCTGCACGGTGGTGAGCGCACCGGCCCGGACCACCGCGAGGGCACGGTCGGTCATCGGGCGGTCTCCAGCGGGACGAAGCGGACGCGGGTGCCGGGGGTGAGCAGCGCGGCCGGTTCCCGGCGCGCGTCCCACAGCACGGCGTCGGTGGTGCCGATCAGCTGCCAGCCGCCGGGGGAGGAGCGCGGATAGACCCCGGTGTACGGGCCGGCCAGGGCGACCGAGCCGACCGGGACCTTGGTCCGGGGGGTGTCCCGGCGCGGCACGTGCAGCGGCTCGGGCAGCCCGGTCAGATAGCCGAAGCCGGGCGCGAAGCCGCAGAAGGCGACGTGGAAGGTCGTGCCGGAGTGCCGGCGGACGACCTCGTCGGGGGTGGTGTCCCACAGGGCGGCGACGTCGGCGAGGTCGGGGCCGTCGTAGCGGACCGGGATCTCGACGGCCGGGCGGTCGTCGGCGGGGCGCGGCGGGACGTCCCAGGTGGCGAGTTCGGCGATCAGTCCGCGGGGGTCGGCCAGGCCGTCGAGGAAGACCGTGCGGGCGGCCGGCACGATCTCTCCGACCGGTGGCAGGGTGCCGTCGGCGGCCCGGCGCAGCAGCTCTGCGTGGAGCGCGCCGACCTCCTCGGCGCTGTCCAGCTCGATCAGCAGGCCGTGTTCGCCGACCGGCAGCGGCCTCATACGAAGCTCCGGACGCGCACCCCGGCCGCGGCCAGCTCGGACCGGACGCGCCGGGCCAGGCCGGCGGCACCCGGGGTGTCGCCGTGCAGGCACAGCGAGCGGGCGGTGATCTCCACCCGGTGGCCGTCGATCGCGGTGACCGCGCGGTCCCGGGCCATGCCCAGGGCGCGCTTGACGACCTCGTCGGGGTCGTGGACGACCGCGCCCGGCTCGCGGCGCGGGACGAGGGTGCCGGCGGCGGTGTAGGCGCGGTCCGCGAACGCCTCGCCGACCACCGGCAGTCCGGCCTGCCGGGCGGCCTCGTGCAGCCGGGAGCCGGGCAGTCCGAGGACCGGCAGCCCGCCGCCCGCGGTCCGGATTCCGGCGATCACCGCACCGGCCTGCTCCGCGTCGTGGACGCAGCGGTTGTAGAGCGCGCCGTGCGGCTTGACGTAGCCGACCCGGGCGCCGGCCGCCCGCGCGAAGACCTCCAGGGCGCCGATCTGGTAGGCGATCTCGTCGGCGAGTTCGTCCGGCGGGACGTCCATCGCGCGGCGGCCGAAGCCGGCCAGGTCGCGGTAGGAGACCTGGGCGCCGATGACCACCCCGCGCTCGGCGGCCAGCGCGCAGACCCGGCGCATCGTGGCCGGGTCGCCGGCGTGGAAGCCGCAGGCGACGTTGGCGCTGGTCACCACGGAGAGCAGGGCCTCGTCGTCGGTGAGCTGCCAGCGGCCGAAGCCCTCGCCGAGGTCGGCGTTGAGGTCGATGACGGGGGCGTCGCCGGGGGTGTCCGCCGCGTCGCTCATGTCGCTCCGTTCCAGGGTGCTCGGTGCCGGCCGGGCGGGCCGGGGGCGGCCCGGTTGCGGGCGGGGGAGGGACGGCAGGGGCGAACCGGTCGGCCCGTATCCGTAGTGACTCTCCCCCGAGGGCACTCGAGCCGACCGGCATCGGGGGACAACGTAGAGGATCGTTGAACGATCCGACAAGAGGTGTGCGGGCTCCGGAAGAGGTTCCGTTGTCTTGTCCCCGGATCTGGGATTGACTTCCGTCCACACGACGCCCGGACGGCCCGGACGGCCACCGGGCACGGCACGAGAGCGGGGAGCCAGATGGCCGGCGGAGTGGCGAAGAACGATCAGCGGCGGCTCGCCGAGGTCGCGGGGCTGGAACGGGACCGGGCCCTGCTGGGCCGCGCCAGTACGGCGGAGCGGGTCGCCGACATCCTGCGCGACCGGATCACCGAGGGGTACTTCCCGCCCGGCGCCCGGCTGTCGGAGGAGAGCATCGGCGGCGCGCTGGGCGTCTCCCGCAACACCCTGCGCGAGGCCTTCCGGCTGCTGACGCACGAGCGGCTGCTGGTGCACGAGCTCAACCGGGGGGTGTTCGTGCGGGTGGTGACGGTCGAGGACCTGGACGACATCTACCGGGTGCGCACGCTCGTCGAGTGCGCGGCGGTACGCAGCCTGGGGGAGGGGCCCCACGACGAACGGACGACCGCGGCCGTCGCCGCGATCGAGGCGGCCGTGCGGGCCGGTGAGGCCGCCTCCCACGACCGCGCGTGGCAGGACCTGTCGACCGCCAACATCCGCTTCCACCAGGGCATCGTGGCGCTGGCCGGCAGCCCGCGCACCGACGAGCTGATGCGCGGCGTGCTGGCCGAACTGCGGCTGGTCTTCCACGTCATGGCCGATCCCCGGCGGTTCCACGCGCCCTATCTGACCCGGAACCGGCAGATCGTGGAAGCCCTGCAGGCCGGCGACGCGGCCGAGGCCGAACGGCTGCTGCTGTCCTACCTGGAGGACTCGCGCAGCCAGTTGTCGGGCGCGTACGCCCAGCACATCGCCCGGGACTGACCCGCGATCCGAGGTTCGCCCGCGCAGACCCCTTGTCGGATCGTTGAACAATCGCCTAGCCTCCGCTGCAATCTCTTCACCCCTCTCCCGGACCCCTCGTGGTCCCGTACGCGGAAGGCGGATCCATGATCGTGCTCCTCGGCGTGCTCGTGGTCGTGATCGGCTTCGCCACGAAACGCAATCCGCTCCTGGTCGTCGCGGTGGCCGGCATCGCCACCGGCCTCCTGGGCGGACTGTCCCCCGGCAAGGTCCTCGCCGCCTTCGGCGAGGGCTTCGCCGGCAGCCGGGCGGTGACCATCTTCGCGATCACCCTCCCGGTCATCGGCCTCCTGGAGCGCTACGGCCTCCAGGAACGCGCCCGCACCCTCATCGCCCGCTTCGGCCGGCTCACCACCGGCCGGTTCCTCGCGCTCTACCTGGGCCTGCGGCAGATCGGCGCCGCCGTCGGACTGACCAACGTCTTCGGACACGCCCAGACCGTCCGCCCGCTCGCCGTCCCGATGGCCGAGGGCGCCGCCGAGCGCAAGTACGGCGGGCTGCCCGAACGGACCCGGGAGAAGGTCCGGTCGTTCTCCGCCAGCGCGGACAACGTCGGCCTGTTCTTCGGCGAGGACGTCTTCCTCGCGGTCGGCTCGATCCTGCTGATCACCGGCTTCGTCAACACCACCTACGGCACCCACCTCGAACCGCTGCAGCTCGCGCTGTGGGCCATCCCCACCGCGGTGTGCGCCTTCCTGGTCCACGGCTGGCGACTGCTGCGCCTGGACCGCCAGTTGGAGCGCGAACTCGGCACCGCCCCCGTCCCGTCCGGCACCGCAGTGGAGGCAGCCCAGTGATCAAGGCGGAGTGGTTCTACTGGCTGGTCGGCCTCAGCTTCCTGGTGATGGCCGCCCAGATGCTCACCGACCGCAGCAACCCCAAGCGGTACGGCACCGGCGCCTTCTGGGGCCTGATCGGCGCCGGCTTCGTCTACAGCAGCTGGGTCGTCACCAAGCAGGCGCCCGCCGAGCCGCTCGGCGTCGCCGTCCTCGTGATGGCCTGCCTGGCCGGCTTCGGCTTCACCGGACGCGGCACCCCGCGCACCACCACCCCCGAGGAGCGCACGGCCAGCGCGGCCCGGCTCGGCAACAAGCTCTTCGTCCCCGCGCTCACCATCCCGGCCGTCGCCATGGCCTGCGCCATCGGCGTCAAGCACCTCTCCATAGGCGGCGAACCGGTCCTCCAGGAGGGCAGCGAAACCATCCTGGGCCTGGGCATCGGCGCCGTCGCCGCCCTCGTCGTCGGCATGGTGATGCTGCGCGAGAAGCGGATCACGGTGCCCGTCCAGGCCGGCCGCTCCATGCTGGAGGCGATGGGCTGGGCGATGCTGCTGCCGCAGATGCTGGCCACACTCGGCGCGATCTTCCAGGTCTCCGGCGTCGGCGACCGGGTCGGCGAACTCACCACCTCCGTCCTGCCCAAGGACTCCCTGTACCTCGCCATCGCCCTGTACTGCGTGGGCATGTTCGCCTTCACCATCGTCATGGGCAACGCCTTCGCCGCCTTCCCCGTGATGACCGCGGCCGTCGGCTGGCCCGTGCTCATCGGGCACTTCCACGGCAACCCCGCCGCCGTCCTGGCCATCGGCATGCTCGCCGGCTTCTGCGGCACGCTCGTGACGCCCATGGCCGCCAACTTCAACATCGTCCCGGCCGCCCTGCTGGAACTGAAGGACCAGTACGGGCCCATCAAGGCCCAACTGCCCACCGCCGGCGTCCTGCTCGGCTGTAACATCGTGATCATGGCCCTGTTCGCCTTCTGAACCGGCCCGCCCCCGCCGCGGCACGGCGCCCCCACCGCCGTGCCCGCGCCGTCCCTCTCCGACCATCCGCACCGAGGACGACCGTATGACCCGGGTACTGCTGACCGGATTCGCCCCCTTCGACGGGGAGACCGTCAACCCCTCCTGGCAGGCGGTACGCGCCGCCGCGGCCGAACCGCCGCCCGGAATCGAGGCCTCCGCCGTCGAACTGCCCTGCGTCTACGGGGCGTCGGTGGCCGTGCTGCGCGCCGCGATCGACGAGACCCGCCCCGAGATAGTCCTCTGCGTCGGCCAGGCCGGCGGCCGCCCCGACATCACCGTCGAACGCGTCGCCCTCAACGTCGACGACGCCCGCATCCCCGACGCCACCGGCGCCGAACCCGTCGACGAACCGGTGGTGCCCGGCGGCCCCGCCGCCTACTTCTCCACCCTGCCCATCAAGGCCTGCGTGGAGGCGGTACGCGCCGCCGGCCTGCCCGCCTCGGTCTCCAACACGGCCGGCACCTTCGTCTGCAACCACGTCTTCTACGGCCTCGCCCACCTCATCGCCACCGAACTCACCGGCGTGCGCGGCGGATTCGTGCACGTCCCCTACGCCCCCGAGCAGGTCACCGACCGCGCCCAGCCGTCCCTCCCGGTCGACGCGGTCGCCCGGGCGCTGCGGGAGATCACCGCCACCGCGGCCCGCACCCGCACCGACCTCCGCATCGCCGGCGGAGCCACCCATTGAGCACCGCCACCGGCACCCACGCCACCGAACTCGCCGCCCACGCCGAGCGGTTCGCCGACCTGGCCCGGGCCAACGTGACCCGCGCCTACCCGAACGCCCCGATGCACCTGCTCACCGGCCCCGAGGACCTGGTGCCGCCCCGCACCCACCACCCCGCCTTCCACGGCTCGTACGACTGGCACTCCGCGGTCCACATGCACTGGCTGCTGGTCCGGCTGCTGCGCCGCTGCCCCCGGCGCGTCCCCCGCGCGGCGGTGACCGACGTCCTCGACGCCCACCTCACCCCCGCCCACCTCGCCGCGGAAGCCGCCTATCTGCGCGCCCACCCGTCCTTCGAGCGGCCCTACGGCTGGGCCTGGCTGCTGGCCCTCACCGCCGAATGCCGGGCGCTCGGCGGCGCCGAGGGAGAACGCTGGGCCGCCGCACTGGCGCCCGCGGCCGAAACCGTCGACGCCCTGCTGCGCGCCTGGCTGCCGCGCGCCACCTACCCCGTCCGCCACGGCACCCACACCAACAGCGCCTTCGCGCTCGGCCTGGTCCTGGACAGCGCCGCCGCGGCCGGCCGCCCCGCGCTGGCCGGGCCGGTCGCCCGTACGCTCCGCCGCTGGTTCACCGACGACCACACCGCGCCCGCCCACTGGGAGCCCTCCGGACAGGACTTCCTCTCCCCGGCGCTCAGCGAGGCCGAGGCGATGGCCCGGGTCCTGCCGGGCCCGGAATTCGCCGCCTGGCTGGGCCGCTTCCTGCCCGGCCTCGACCGGCGCGCCCCGGCCGCGCTGCTCGGCCCGCCCACCGTCTCCGACCCCGCCGACCCCCAGATCGGCCACCTCATCGGCCTCTCGCTGAGCCGGGCGGCCGCACTGCGCCGGATCGCCGCCGCGCTGCCCGACGGTGATCCGCGCCGCCCGGTCCTCACCGCCGCGGCCCGCGACCACCTGGTCGCCGGCCTCCCGCACACCGTCACCGGAGACTTCACCGCCGACCACTGGCTCGCCACCTTCGCCGTCCTCGCCCTGGACGGACCGCCGGCCGGCGACGGACCTTTCGGGACGTGACCGGCAAAGGGACCTGACGCCCGGCCGCGGCCGGCCACGCCGTAAACTGGCCGACCGGCCGAAGCACCGCCCGCCCGCGGTCCGTCAAGGGATCCGGCAGCCGTTCCACCCATGAGCGGATCCGCGCCGTTTCGTCCGTTGTCAGTGCGAGCGCCTACTCTGTGCGACGTGACTTTTCCCGCCCAGGGGCCCGCTGCGCCCCAGCTCAACGGGGTGAACCGCCCCGCGCCGGGCCCGGCCGCCGACGAAGGCCTGGCCCGCCGGCTGCGTGCCCTGGCCTGCACCGCGCCGCTGCACGACCTCGACGCGCGCAAGGCCAACCTCGCGGGCGAGTACGGCGTCTACGCCATGGCGGAGGTGGCGCTCGCCGTCATCGACCTGGTCACGCTCAACATGGACTTCGACACCGGCGCCGACCACGAGGAAATAGTGGCCAAGGTGCTCCCCCGGGTCGCCGCCCAGACCCCCGGCCGCCCCACCGCCGAACACGAGCGGGTGGCCCGCTGGGTGCTGGAGAACCTCATCAACGTCGGCAGCGTCGACCGCGGTTTCCGCGCCGTCTACGGCACCTTCACCACCGACGGTGAGTACATCCGCCGTGACTACGACTTCAAGCTCATCGAAGAGGTCCCCGGCGCCGGCGGCACCGTCTACCTCCGCGCCACCGACGAAGCGGTCAACGTCCTGGTCGGCGCGCTCGACACCGATGTCACCAGCGCCCAGATCGCCGCCGAGGTCAAGCTGGAGGTGCTGATCAGCCGCGGCCGGCTGGCCGACGCCCAGCTCGCCGCCGAACAGGCCCGCTACCGCACCGTCCAGTACGCCGAGACCCTCCGCCGGACCCTGGACGCCACCCGGCGCAACGTCCGCGCGGTCGACTGGCTGGAAACCGTCCCCGACATGATCAACGAGGCGCTCGACCACGTCGCGGACCGCTACCGCCACGAGAACGCCATCCTCACCAACATCCGCAAGGCCCGCGACGAGACCGAGGAGCCCGAGCACAAGCGGCGCGCCGCCGAGCTGGTCGACATCGTCAAGGACTGCATCCGCCGCCACACCCAGCTCCAGTCGCGGCTGCTGGAGGCCGGCCCGCTCTTCCGCGCCGAACAGGACCGGCAGGCGTTCGCCACCCCCGTCGCCCGGGCCGGCCTCGACCTGTACGGCCAGCTCGTCGCCCCCGTCCTGCCGCTCCCCGTCGAGCAGGCCACCCGCGTCACCGACGCCTTCTTCGCGCACGGCACCGGCCTGCGCACCCCCGCCGCCGTCCGCGTCGGCGACCTCGTCGAGGTGCTGCTCACCCCGCCCGTCGAACGCGAGCACCTCGGCGCCGAGATGCCCGAGCCCGACCTGGTGGCCACGCCCGACGACAGCCGCTTCAGCGAGGCCCAGCTCGACGCCGCGATGGCCCTGCTCGACCTGCCGCCGGACGCGCCCCGCCGGCTCTCCGGCCTGCTCGCCGAGGCCCGCCGCGGCGACCCCGAACTCCCCTACCTCGTCGCCCTGCTGGCGGTGCACGCCGCCAGCCCCCCGGTCGGCACCGCCTACCGCCAGGGCGAACAGCAGCTGCTGTTCGCCGTCGACGACGGCACCGAGCTGGCCGACCCCGAGTTCGGCGGCGCCGACCTCATCGTCGGCACGGCCCTGCTGGACGCCGCGGGCATGGCCGCCGACCGCTCGGAGGTCGCCTGATGACGCCCGCGACCCCGCCCGCACCGCCCCCGACCGTCCCCCGCAAGGAGCTTGTCCCGTGACCCCGTACGACGCCGACGAGACGCCGCAGCCGGACCTGGCGTCCCCGCCCGGCGACCCGGACCGGGGCGCGCCCGCCGCCGACGGCGCACCGGCCGGGCAGACCACCGGCCACGCCCCCGTCACCCCGGCCGACGCCGCGGACGCCGCGCGGCTGGTCTCCTTCGGACTCCAGCCCAAGCTGCTGCCCGCCCGCGACGCCGACTACGGCGAACTCCTGCGCCGCTACCGCGACGACCCCGCCTTCGCCCGGCTCGCCGACGCCGTCGCCACCGGCCTCGGCCTGGTCGTCCTGGAGGTCTCCACCCGCGCCGGCATGGCCGTCACCGCCGCCGAGGACTCCGTCTTCGCGGTCCGCATGGGCGACTACGCCCGCCGCGCCTCCGCCGACTCCGCCGACCGCTTCCTGCACGGCCTGGCCCACCTCGCGGTCGCCGCGCTCGCCTTCCCGCGCCCCGAGGACCTCGCCGACGACGGCTACATCGGCCGGATCACCGTCAACGGCGTCGACGCCTTCGTCCGGCAGGCCTGCCGCCGCCTGGAGGAGCGCGCCGAGCAGCAGGGGGAGAACACCGACCCGGCCACCGACGCCCCCGGCCTGGAATCCGCCTGGCGGATCTACGCGCGGCGCAGCGCCACCGGCGCCACCAAGGACGCCCGGCGGCTGGCCGGTTCGACCACCGGCATCATCGCCAAGGCCGTCACCTTCCTCGTCGACTCCGGCTTCCTGCAGCGCACCGGCGACGACGCCGGCGGCGCCTACCGCACCACCGCCCGCTATCAGCTCCAGGTCCGCGACATGGCCGGCAGCGCCGCCATGGCCGAGCTCCTGGACCTGGGCATCGTCCCGGTCGCCGACGGCAGCGCCTCGCTGCTGCCCGGCGAGGACACCGACGCCCTCGACCTGGTCGCGGACGCCGGCCTGCCGTTCCACTCCGGCTGACCGACCGCCCCGCCCGCCCCCGCCGCCTCCCGCCACGACAACGAAAGTCCGCCATGTACGAGCTGTCCCGGGTCCGTCTCTACTCCATCGGGCCCGCCGGTGCGCGCTACGCCGACACCGTGCTGGACCTGCGCGGAGTCGGCGCGCCCGTGCCCCGACCGGCCCCGGCCCAGGCGGACTTCTTCGAGGACGAGCCGGTCGGCCCGCCGCGCCGGCCGGCCCCCGCGGGCGTGCTCTTCCTGGAGAACGGCGGCGGCAAGTCCGTCCTGCTCAAGCTGATCTTCTCGGTGATGCTGCCCGGTCACCGCAACACCCTCGGCGGCGCCAGCTCCGGCGTGCTGCGCAAGTTCCTGCTCGCCGACGACTGCGGCCACGTCGCCCTGGAGTGGCAGCACGTCCTCACCGGCGAGTCCGTCGTCGTCGGCAAGGTCAGCGAATGGCGCGGCCGGCAGGTCTCCAACGACCCCCGCAAGTTCGCCGAGGCGTGGTACAGCTTCCGGCCCGGCCCCGGCATGAGCCTGGACTCGCTGCCGGTCGCCGAGGCCACCGTCGTCCGGCCCCGCCAGGAGGGCGCCGAGGGCAGCTCCGGCGCCCAGGGCCGCCGCCGCACGATGAAGGGCTTCCGCGACGTCCTCACCGAGGCCGGGAAGAACTACCCCAATCTGGACGTGGTCTGGGAGGAGGTCCACGAGCGCTGGAACGAACACCTCGGCGAGCTGGGCCTGGACCCGGAACTCTTCCGCTACCAGCGCGAGATGAACGCCGACGAGGGCGAGGCGGCCGGCCTCTTCGCGGTGAAGAACGACTCCGACTTCACCGACCTGCTGCTGCGCGCGGTCACCGACACCCGGGACACCGACGGCCTCGCCGACCTCGTGCACGGCTTCGCCCACAAGCTCGGCCGGCGTGCCGAGCTCACCGCCGAACGCGACTTCACCGCCGGCTCCCTCGACCTCCTCTCCCGCATCGCCGGCGCCGCCGAACAGCGCGAACGCGCCCGCGAGGTACACGCCGGCGCCGAGCGCCGCACCCGTGCCCTGGCGCAGCGGCTGCACGCCCGCGGCACCGAGGAGCGCGGCCGCGCCGCCGAGCTGGCCGAGCAGGTCGCCACCGCGGCGCACCGCGTCACCGACGCCGAGCGGGTCCGCGAGCGCCGCGCCCTGGTCTCCGCCGAACTCGCCTACCGGCACGCCTCGCTGGCGCTGGCCGCCGCCGAGAAGGGCGCCGCCGCCCAGCGCCGCGAGCTCAACGACGCCCGTACGCTGCACAGCGCCTGGCAGGCCGCCGAGACCGCGCTGCGGCACCGCGCCGCCGCCGACCGCTCCGCCCGGGTCGCCGCCGCCATCCGCGAGGCCGAGCGGGACGCCGCGCCCGCGCTCGCCGCCCGCGCCACCGCCGCCGCCGACCTCGTGCGCGCCCTGCACGCCGCGGCCGAGGCCGGCGAGCGGGTCGCCAACGAGGAGGAGGAGCGCTCCGCCGCCCTTCAGGAGGCCGGCGAGTCCGCGCACCGCGACGCGACCGCCGCCGCCACCCACGCCCAGCGTGCCCGCAGCGAGGCCGACCACCTCCGGCAACGGCTCGCCGAGGTCGCCGAGGAGACCGCGGAGGCCGTCCGGGCCGGCTGGCTGGACGACGCGGCCCCGGACGCCGACCCGGCCCGCGCCGCGCTCGCCGCCTCGGACGCCGAGAAGGCCGCCGTCGAGTCCTGGGACGTGGCCCGGGAGGCGGCCGGCCAGGCCACCGACCGGGCCCGCGAGGCGACCGCCCGGCACTCCGCCGCCGAACTCGCCGCGGCCCGCGCCGAGGACGCCGCCGAGGCCGCCGAGCGCGCCTTCGACGCCGAGCGCCGGGCCGCCGAGTCGATCGGCGCCGAACCGCGGCTGGCCGACCTGCTCGGACTCCCGTCGGCCGAGGGCCGCACCGCCGGCGTGCCCGGGCCCCGTACGGCCGGTGGCGCCGCCGAGCCGGGCACCCCGCGCCGCCCGGCCGGCACCGGCCCGCTGACCGCCGAGGAGCTGGACCGCAACGCCGACGCGCTGCAGGAACTGCTGGAGGGCGGCGTCGCCGCCGCCGAGCGGCAGCTGTTCGAGCTGCGGACCGCCGCCGCCGACGACGCCCGCATCCTCGGCGCCCTCGGTGACGGGGGCCTGCTGCCGCCCGGACCGGACGTGCTGGCCACCGTCGAGTACCTCGGCGAACACGGCGTGCCCGCGCTGCCCGGCTGGCGCTACCTCGCCCAGGCCGTCGACCCGGCCGACCACGCCCGGGTGCTGGCCGCCCGCCCCGAGCTCGTCGACGGCGTGATCATCACGGACCCGGATTCGCACGCCCGGGCCCGCGAGGTGCTCGGCCAGGCCGCGCTGCTGCCCCGCTCCGCCGTCGCGGTCGGCACCGCCGCCGCGCTGCTCGCCCCCACCCCCGCCGACGACGAGCGGGACCCGGCCGTCCACAGCGTCTTCCTCGTCACACCGAACCCGGCGATGCACGACGAGTCCGCAGCCGACGAGGAGCGGCAGGCGCTGCGGGCCCGCGCCATAGAGCGCGACGAGGAGATCCGGGCGCTGGCCGCCCGGCTCGCCGGCGACCGCGCGCTCGCCGCCCGGCTCGGCTCCTGGCGCACCGGCTGCCCGGCCGGCCGGCTCGCCGAGCTCGCCGACGCCGCGGAGCAGACCCGCGCGGCCGCCGAGGCGGCCGCCGCCGAGCTGGCCGAGGCCCGTACGGCCCGGGCCGAGGCCGACGAGACGGCCGCCGAGGCCACCCGGGTGCGGGACGAGCGGCAGGACGCCGCGCAGCGCGCCCGCCGCGCCGCCGATCTGCTGGCCGGGCTCGCCCACCGGCTGCGCGAGCGCGCCTCCTGGCAGTCCCGGCTGCGCGAACTCGCCGACGAGGCCGCGGAGTTCGAGGCCCGCGCCGAGGAGTGCGTGGACCGCGCCCGGGCCGCCGACGAGGACCGCCGGGCCGCCCAGCGGGCCGCCGACGACGCCCGCCGGACGGCCCGTGCGCTGCGCGCCGAGCGCGCCGAGATCGCCGGCGTCCCGGACGACCTGGGCGAGGCGCCCGAGGCCCCGAGCACCTCGCTGCCCGCGCTGCGCGAGGCCTACCGCGCCGCCTCCCAGCTCTACGAGAAGGTCGGTGTCGGCGCGGACCTGCGCGCCGAGCAGGCCCGCGCCGAGGGCGACGAATCCGCCGCGCTGGCCGAGCTGAACCGCCTCACCAACAAGGTCCGTACCCGCGCCGAGGCGCTCCTGGAGAGCCCGGACGCCGCCGACGGCCCGTCCCGGCAGGCCGCCGCGGCCCGCGCCGAATCGTTGGTGCAGATGCTGGAGAGCCGTGCCTCGGCCGCCAGTGAGCAGCTCGGCCGGCTCCGCGGTGAGGCCGAGCGGCTCGCGCCGACGGACGGCGAGGCGCACACCGAACTCCCCGACGAGCTGGTGCCCGCCGACGCCGACCGCGCCAAGGAGCTGCTGCGCACCGCGTCCGGCGAACTGGCCACCGCCACCGACGCGCTGGCCACCGCCCGGACCGAGCACGAGGACCTGCTGCGGTCCCACCGCGCCGCCGAGGACGCGGCCGGCGGCTTCGACGAGACCGCCGCCCTGCTGCGCGATCTGCTGCGGGACCACCAGGACACCGAGGAGGGGGCACCGGCGCCGATCGAGCCGTACGCCGGCTCCCTCGACGCCGCCCGGCAGGCCGCCGCCGAGTCCCGCCGCTCGCTGCGCGGCTGCGCCGCCGATCTGTCCGCCGCGGAGTCCGCGGTCCGCGAGGCCGCCGACATCCTCGTCCGGCACGCCAACTCCACCCGCTACGAACAGGTCCGCACCCCGGCCCGGCAGCAGATCCGCGAACTGCCCGCCGCGGCCCTGCCGGACCACGCCGCCAAATGGGCCGAGGCGTTCGCGCCCCGGCTGCGGGTGCTCACCGACGAGCTGGCCCAGCTGGAGCGCAACCGCGACTCCATCGTCGACCGGCTGCGCGGGCTGGTCGAGTCCTCGCTCACCACGCTCCGTTCGGCCCAGCGGCTGTCCCGGCTCCCGGAGGGGCTGGGGGAGTGGTCCGGCCAGGAGTTCCTGCGGATCCGCTTCGAGGACCCCGACCAGGCCACCCTCACCGAGCGGCTGGGCGAGGTCATCGACGAGGCGACCCGCGCGGCCGTGAAGAAGAACAGCGATCTGCGCCGGGACGGGATGTCCCTGCTGCTGCGCGGGGTGAGCGCCGCGCTGCAGCCGCGCGGGGTCGCGGTGGAGATCCTCAAGCCGGACGCGGTGCTGCGCGCCGAGCGGGTGCCGGTCGGGCAGATGGGCGACGTCTTCTCCGGCGGCCAGCTGCTGACCGCCGCGATCGCCCTGTACTGCACGATGGCGGCGCTGCGCAGCAACGACCGGGGACGGGACAAGCAGCGGCACGCCGGCACGCTGTTCCTGGACAACCCCATCGGTCGCGCCAACGCCACCTATCTGCTGGAGCTGCAGCGGGCGGTCGCCGATGCGCTGGGCGTCCAGCTGCTGTACACCACCGGTCTGTTCGACACCACCGCGCTCGCCGAGTTCCCGCTGGTCATCCGGTTGCGCAACGACGCGGACCTGCGGGCGGGGCTGAAGTACATCAGCGTCGAGGAGCATCTGCGGCCGGGCCTGCCGCAGCCCGACCCGTCGGGCGAGGTGGTGCACGGCCAGATCACGGCGACGCGGATGTACCGCCGCCCGGAGGAGCCGGCCGCCGAGGAGGGCGCGGACGCCGGGTGACCGGCGGGGGCTGCGGTCGGTGCGCCACGGTCACGGCACCGCCACCGGCCGCGGTACCTCCCCGCGCCGTATCCCACCGACCGCCGCTCTGAGGCCGTCGAGGGCCCGGTTCACCCCGGGTAGCCCATGCGCCGGGAGAGTTCGACGGCCGCCTTCACGGACCGCTCGGCCAGCTCCGGCAGCAGCCCGCGCGCCATCCGGTACGCCGGGCCGGAGACGCCGATCGCGCCGATCACCGCGCCGTCGTGCGCCCGCACCGGCGCCGCCACCGCGTTCAGCCCGATCTCCAACTCCTCGCCGGTGCAGGCGAAGCCGTCCTCCCGCGCGGCCGTCAGCTGTGCGCGCAGGGCGGCCGCGGTGGTGAGCGTGTGCTCGGTGAAGCGCGGCAGCTTCCGGGTCACCAGGCTCTCCCGGCGCTCGCTCGGCAGATGTGCCAGCAGCACCTTGCCGCTCGCGGTGGCGTGCAACGGGGTGCGGCGGCCCAGCCAGTTGTACGCGGTGACCGCTGCCGCGCCCCTGGCCTGCATGATGTTGACCGCGGCATCGCCGTCCAGCACCGCGATGTTGGCGGTCTCCCCGGTGTCGTCGGCCAGTGCCCGGCACACCGGCTGGCCCTCCTGCGAGATGTCCAGCCGGATCGCGGCGGCGCCGGCCAGCCGCAGCACCCCGGACCCGAGGTAGTACTTGCCGCGTTCCTTCTCCTGCTCCACCAGCCCGCGGCCCTCCAGCACCCCGAGGATCCGGAAGGCGGTCGACTTGTGGACGCCCAGCTCCTCGGCGATCTCGGTCACCCCGGCCTCGCCGAGCTTGGCGAGGATCTCCAGCACGCTCACCGCACGTTCCACGGACTGGACGGAACCCGCCCCGCCGCGCCGCTCCTCGGATCGTTCGTCCGAGGTCCCGCTCGTATTCGACATGGGTCTTCGTTCACCACCCGGTGGCCCCCGAGGGGTCGTGCGAGGGCATCTTCCGAGAAGCCCTTGACGGCCCGCTCCACGCCTTGGATTCTGTTGCGCATCGCGCTCTGCGATGCGTTATTCAGAACACATGATACCGATCAGCGCGAGGGGGGCCAGATGATTCCCGTCTGCCGCACCGAGGACCTGCCCGAGGGCGAATCCGTACGGATCGAGATCGACGAGACCACGCCGGCCATCGCGGTCTTCCACACCGAGGAAGGCTTCTACGCCGTCGACGACACCTGCAGCCACCAGGACGCGTCGCTCTCCGAGGGCTGGGCCGAGGGCTGCTTCGTCGAATGCCCGCTGCACGCCGCGCTGTTCGACCTGCGCACCGGCGCCCCGACCTGCCTGCCGGCCCGCCACCCGGTACGCACCCACGAGGTCGGCGTCATCGACGGGATGATCCACGTCCGGCCGGCCGTCAGGGAAGAGGCGGTGGCATAACGGCCTCGCGGGCCGGCCGGGCCGCGGCGCTCGCTCAGGCGGCCGCCCGGTCCGCCGGCGCCGGCCGCTCCCGCCGCTGCCGGCGGCGCGCCTGCCGCCGCTCGCGCCGCAGTTCCCGGGCCGTACTGCTCGGCTGCGACCGCACGCCGTGGCGCTGCACCCAGACCTGACGGGTCACCCAGACGTCCAGCACCGCCCAGGTGGCGACCACCGTGCCGGCGACCGTGCCGAGGACCGCGGGGAACGCCAGCCAGGACCCCGACAGCGTGCACAGGAACGCCACCATGGCCTGGATCAGGGTGACCGCCACGATGATGACGGCGCGCACCGCGGCGGTCCGCACCGGCTCCGCCATCCGGGGCCGGGCCGCCGGCTCCTCCTGCCACAACGGCTCCCTGCCGGTGTCCATGACCGTGTCACACTCCCCGCATTCACCCCGCGCGTCCGCTCCTTGCCGAGTGCCCGGGTTCCACCGGAAGATTCCCCGCTGCCGGACCCGTCCACCCCCATGGTGCACGCACGGAAGCACCGCGGGGTTCCCCGGGGTAGAGCAAAACCGGCCAACCGCCCCACCGTGCCCTCCGGTGCCGGTACGCGCTCCCGGCTCACAAATACGGGCGGGTTGTCCGGGAATCGGCGGACAACTCGGGACGACCCTGCCGTGGGCCGCGCCACGGGGCCTGGAGAGCCCTTCGGGTTGGTCCCCCGACAGTAGTAGGCTCGCGCCGTTTGTTGACGGAACACCACCCCCGTGCGCCGGGGTTGACGTAGGGGAGGCCATGCGCTTTCGCGGGAAGTCGGTCCGCCGGAAGATCGTGGCGTTGCTGCTCGTACCGCTGGTGTCCCTGACGACGATGTGGGCGGTCACCACCTATGTCACCGGCCGCTCGGCCAACCAGCTGCTGGACGTCGGCAACGTCGTGAAGAACCTGGGCTATCCCGTCGAGGACGTCATCCAGGCCCTGCAGCGCGAGCGCCGGCAGAGCCTGCTCTACCTCGCCGACCGCCGCGGCGCCGACGCGCTGAGTGAACTCCACACCCGGACCCGGGTCACCGACGTCCTGGTCGCCCGGCTCCGCCACGACGCCGCCGGCCGCGATGTCCGCGAGGACCTGAACGCCGGCGTCGGCGACCGGATGACCACCCTCCTCAAGGGCCTGTCCTCGCTCCGCTCGCTGCGCACCCAGGTCGAGGACAACACCGTCACCCGCGACGAGGCCATGGAGTCCTACGACGCCCTGGTCGATCCCGGTTACGACTTCCTCGCCGCGGTGCACGCCCTGGACAACGTCGAGATGGACAAGCAGGGCCGGGCCCTGGTCAACGTCACCCGCGCCCGCGAGGCCCTGGCCCGCGAGGACGCCCTGATGTCCGCGGTGCTCGCCTCCGGCAGCATGAGCCGGCGCGATGTGCGCGAGCTGTCCGACCGGGTCGCCGAGCGCCGGGTCCTCTACGGCACCAACCTGCCCCTGCTGCCCTCCCGGGACCGCGGCCTCTACGAGGACTACTGGCGCTCCGCCACCGCCCGTGAACTCACCTCCTACGAGGACCGGGTGATCACCGCCGGCGACCGGGCCGGGCCGGACGCGGTCAACGCCGAACGCTGGAACACCACCGCCCGGAAGGTGCTCGGCGACCTCGCCAGGATGGGCAAGGAGGCCGGCGACCGCTACCAGGAGCGGGTCGCGCCGGCCGCCACCAGCATCGTGGTCAAGGCGGTCGCCGCCGGCGTCCTCGGCTTCGTCGCCCTGCTGGTCTCGGTCATCGTCTCCTTCCGCATCGGCCGCCGGCACGTCCGGGACCTGACCCGGCTGCGCAAGACCGCCCACGAGGTGTCCGGCGTGCGGCTGCCGAGCGTGATGCGCCGGCTGGCCGCCGGGGAACAGGTCGACGTGGAGACCGAGGCACCCCGGCTCGAATTCGGCCCGGACGAGACCGGTCAGGTCGGGCAGGCGCTCAACACCCTGCAGCGGGCCGCCATCGAGGCCGCCGTCAAACAGGCCGAGATGCGCCGCGGGGTCTCCGAGGTGTTCGTCAACCTCGCCCGCCGCAGCCAGGTGCTGCTGCACCGCCAGCTGACGCTGCTGGACGCCATGGAGCGGCGCACCGAGGACACCGACGAGCTCGCCGACCTCTTCCGGCTCGACCACCTCACCACCCGTATGCGGCGGCACGCCGAGGGCCTGGTGATCCTCTCCGGTGCGGCACCCTCCCGGCAGTGGCGCAAACCGATCCAGCTGATGGACGTGGTGCGCGCGGCGGTCGCCGAGGTGGAGGACTACGAGCGCGTCGAGGTGCGCCGGCTGCCCCGGCTCGCGGTGGACGGCCCGGCCGTCTCCGACCTCACCCACCTGATAGCCGAACTCCTGGAGAACGCCACCGTCTTCTCACCGCCGCACACCGCCGTCCAGGTGCTCGGCGAGCGGGTCGCCAACGGCTACACCCTGGAGATCCACGACCGCGGTCTGGGCATGCCCCCCGACCAGCTGCTGGAGGCCAACCTCCGGCTCGCCGAGACCCCCGAGTTCGAGCTGTCCGACACCGACCGGCTCGGCCTGTTCGTGGTCAGCCGGCTCGCCCAGCGCCAGGACGTCCGGGTCACCCTGCAGCCCTCGCCGTACGGCGGCACCACGGCCGTGGTCTTCCTCCCCGGCGCGATCCTCACGGAGACCGGGGACGCGGGCGGCGGCCGGGAGGGCGGCGGACCGCTCGCCGGCGTCCCGGTGGACGACGAACTCGACCACGCCGCGGGGAAGTTGGCCGCCCTCTCACAGGTGCCGGTGCCGCTCCCCCCGAGGGGCCGGCGGGGCCTCGTCGACGGGCCGGTCGAACTGGAACCGCCGCTGCGACCGGAGGAGCTCGGCCCGCTCGACGACGAGGACGCCCTCTTCGGCGGCCCGCGCCGGGGCCGGGAGCGCGGACCGCGCGCCGGGATCGCCCCCGTACCGCCGGTCCCCGACGGCGAGCAGCACCAGCAGACCCGCGACCAGGCGCCCGGCGGCGGGCTCGCCCCGCTGCCGCGCCGCCCCCGCCCGCCGGTGCTGGTCTCCGACCACGGCAGAACGGTCGACGACCGGGACCGGGAGCGCGAGCGCGACCGGGACGAGGACCGGGACCGGGAGCGGCACCGCGACCGGGACGAGGACCGGGACCGGGAGCGGCACCGCGACCGGGGCCGGGACGAGGGGCCCGCCGCCCGGGGCTCCGCCGAGGAATCCGCCCACGGCCCCGACGACGCCGCGCCGCCCGGCGAGGCACCCCCGGCCACCACGTCCACCGGGCTGCCCCGCCGGGTGCGGCAGGCCAGCCTCGCCCCGCAGCTCAAGGCCGACGGGGGCGGCCGGCCCGGACCGGAGCGGCCGGCCACGCCGGCCGCGGACGACGACCGCGACGCCGAGGCGGTACGCGCCCGGATGGCCTCGCTCCAGCGCGGCTGGCAGCGCGGCCGCCGCCACAACAGCGAGGAGGACGAGGCCCGCGCGGAGGGCACACCCCACGACGCGCACGACCCCGGCGGGACACCGGCCGCCGCGGACACCACAGATCCGGATGCCCAGGACGGCGCCCCGCAGGACGGCACCGGCCCGGGCACCACAGCACCACCAGGAACCACATCGGGAGGGGACGGTCCATGACCGAACCGCAGGCAGCAGCGTTCACCACACCGGGCTCGGCGAAGGGATCCGGCGAGCTGAACTGGCTCCTGGACGACCTGGTCGAGCGGGTCGGCGCGATCCGCAAGGCACTCGTCCTCTCCAGCGACGGGCTCGCCACCGGGGCCTCGAAGGACCTCACGCGGGAGGACGGCGAGCACCTGGCCGCGGTCGCCTCCGGCTTCCACAGCCTCGCCAAGGGCGTCGGCCGGCACTTCGGCGCGGGACACGTCCGGCAGACCATGGTCGAACTGGACGAGGCGTTCCTGTTCGTCAGCGCGGCCGGCGACGGCAGCTGTCTGGCCGTCCTGGCCGACGCGGACTCCGACGTCGGGCTGATCGCCTACGAGATGACCCTGCTGGTCAAGCGCGTGGGTACGCACCTGGGCACGCTGCCCCGGTCCGGTCCGGCCAGCTGAGCCAGACGACGGTGACACCATGAGCGATCAGGACGGCCGGGCGGCGCGCGACCGGGAGGCGGCCCGCTGGTTCGACGACGAAGCGGGTCCCGTCGTCCGGCCGTACGCCATGACCCGCGGGCGCACCCGGACCGCCGCGGAGGGGCGCCTCGACCTGATCGCGCAGGTGATCGCCGAGAGCCGCGCGGCGGAGACGGTCGAGGACCAGACGCTGTCGCCGGAGCACGTCGAGATCGTCGAGTGGTGCCGCGACGCGCCGCTGTCGGTCGCCGAACTCGCGGCCGAGCTCGACCTGCCGGTCGGTGTCGTCCGGGTGCTGATCGGCGATCTGCTCGACGCCGCCCTGGTCCGGGTCAGCCGGCCGGTGCCGCCGGCCGAACTGCCGGACGAGCAGGTGCTGCGCGAGGTGATCGACGGTCTGCGGGCGCTGTGACCGGCCGGGACGTCAGCCGTCGCCGTCGCCCTGCTCCGTGTGGCGCGGCGGCGGCCACTGCTCACCGGCCCGGCCCGGCTCCAGCCGGGCGAGCGCCTCGGTCAGCTGGGCGACCACCTGCTGGATCTGCCGGTGGGTGGTGCTCCGCTCGGTGACGACCGCGGCGAGCAGCAGCGCGGTCAGCGCGGTGATCCCGTTGAACGCCTGCAGGGTGACCATGTTCGTGAACAGGTCGTGGTGCGCGAACGGCCCCGAGCCCTCGGCGGCCGCCACGATCGCCACCGTCGAGACCAGCAGCGCGCACGGCGCCGCACCGGCCCGCTCGAAGCGGAACGCGGCCCAGATCAGGCACGGCGAGACGAGGAAGAGCAGGTTCATCGAGCTGCTCACGGCGAACTCGGTGACGGCGAAGGTGCAGACCCCGAGCAGCACCCCCTCCGCCCACCGGTAGGGGCGGAAGCGGCCCCGGGGCGGCCACCGGAGCGTGCTCAACAGCAGCAGCACCGGCGTGACCACCAGCACCCCCATCGCGTCGCCGGTCCACCACACCGCCCAGGTGGGCCAGAAGTTCGCGCCGGTCAGCGCCCCGGAGAGGACCAGGACCCCGCTGCCGACGGTGGCGCTCACCAGCATCCCGGTCAGCGCGCCGAGGCCCACCAGCGACACCGCGTCGCGCAGCCGGTCCATCCGGGTGTGGAAATCCACCCGGCGCAGCAGCCGATGGGCGAGCAGCGGACCGAGCGTGTTGCCCGCCACGATGGCGCACACGACGAGGAACGACGGCCCCAGCGACACATTGACCAGGAACGCGCCCAGGGCGATGCCCGGCCACACCCGCGGCCCGAACAGCAGCAGCGCGGTCAGGGCGATCCCGGTCGGCGGCCACAGCGGGGTGACCTGCCCGCGGACCAGTTCCTGCAGCAGACCGAGCCGGGCACCGCCGTAGTAGACCCCCGCGGTGGCCAGGATCTGCACGGCGAGCGCCCGGTGCCCCGCCCCGGCCGCGAGCATCCGCCCGGCCACGCTGCCGGGTCCGCTCGGCGTCCGCCCGTCCACCGCGCCCGCTTACCCGTAGGGGCCGCCGTCGTGACGGAGCACCAGTACGGCGGCGTCGTCGGTGTGGCCGGTCAGATCGGCGACCGCGACCACCTGGGCGGCGAGGTCGTCGGCCGCGGCCCCGTACGCCGCTCCGACGATGCCGGTCACCCGGGCCAGCCCCTGCTCGATCGGAAACCTCGGGCCCTCCACCACCCCGTCGGTGAGCAGGACGAACGCCCCGGGCCGGTCCAGCCGGCGGCGGGTGACCGGGTAGCGCTCGTCGGGGAAGACCCCCAGCGGCAGCCCGCCCGGGTCGGTGAGCACCTCCGCACCGGCGGCGGTGCCCCAGATCGCGGGCAGATGCCCGGCCCGGGCGCCGGCGAGCTCGCCGCACGTCGGCTCGAACCGCAGGAAGGCGCAGGTCGCCAGGAGGTCGGAGCTCATCGACAGCAACAGGTTGTTGGCCCGCTCCAGGACGTCGCCGGGGTCGGTGGTGGCGCCCGCGACCGCGCGCAGGCCGGTGCGGACCTGGCCCATGAAGGCGGCGGCCTCCACGTCGTGGCCCTGGACGTCGCCGATGACGAAGCCGAGCGAGCCGTCCGGCAGGGCGAACGCGTCGTACCAGTCCCCGCCGATGTCCAGCCCGGTCTGCGCCGGCACGTAGCGGGCCGCGGTGGTCAGCCCCCGCAGGCCCGGGAGCTCCGGCGGGAGCATGTGCCGTTGCAGCTCCACGGCCAGTGCCACCCGTGCCTGCTGCAGCTTGATCCGTTCCATGACCTGGCCGGTGAGCCGGCCGAGGAGGCCCAGCAGTTCCTCGGGCGACGGCCCGGTGCCGCGGCGTCGGTTCATCGCGCACTCCGCTCCGGACGCGGCTCGCGTCTGTTCTCACCCTACGCCCGGCCCGCCGGGCACCGCCGAGCCTTGTTGAGCAATGGTCAACAGCGGGTTAGGCTCGGTGATCAGTTGTTCCGTTGCCATCGCGGCCGTGCTCAGCCGTCACCGCAGCCGGCCGCCACCGGACGAGAGGCACCGCCATGGCCACCGACGCCACCCCGGCCCCGGCCCCCTTCGAGCGCCTGGAGATCCAGGTCGGGCCGCACACCCATGACGCCCTGGCCTGCGGGCCCGCCGACGGGGACCTCGTCCTGCTGCTGCACGGCTGGCCGGAGTTCGCCGACTCCTGGAGCGAGGTGCTGCCCGCTCTCGGCGCGGCCGGCTACCGGGCCGTCGCCGTCGACCAGCGCGGCTACGCCCCCGGCGCCCGCCCGCCCCGGATCGCCGACTACGCCGTCCCCGAACTCGTCGCCGACGCCCTCGCGTTCGCCGACTCCCAGGGCGCCGGCCGCTTCCACCTGGTCTCCCACGACTGGGGCGGCATGGTCGCCTGGGCGCTGGCCGGCGCCCACCCCGAGCGGCTGAAGTCCCTCAGCGTGCTGGCCACCCCGCACCCGGAGGCCCTCAACCGGGCCGCCGCCGAGGACCCGACACAGCATCACCGGCTCGACTACGTCCGCTTCTTCCGCCGCGACGACGGCGCCGCCGAGGCCGCCCTGCTCGCCGACGACGCGGCCCGGCTGCGCGCCGTCTACGGCGGCAAGGTCCCCGAGGCGCTCGTCGACGGCAACGTCCGCCGGCTCTCCGCACCGGGCGCGCTCACCGCCACCCTCAACTGGTACCGCGCCCCGGAGACCGTCATCTCGGTGCCGGCCGGCCGGATCGCCGTGCCCACCCTCTTCCTGTGGGGCAGCGAGGACGTCGCCCTGGGCCGGGGCGCGGCCGAGTCGACGGGGGAGTGGGTGGACGGCCCCTACCGCTTCGAGGCCCTTCAGGGCGCCAGCCACTGGCTCCCCGAAGAGGTCCCCGGGCTCGTCACACCCGCGATCCTCGACCACCTCGCCCGGCACGCCTGACGGCGGGCCGGGCCGCCGCGGCCACGCGGACCCGGCCCGGCACCGCCGTACACTGCGGGCATGTCCGGCAAGCGAGGCACCCGACTCACCCCCGACCAGCGCCGGGAGCAACTGGTCGGCATCGGGCTGGAGATGCTCGCCGACCGGGCCCTGGACGAACTGTCCACCGACGAGGTCGCCCGGCGCGCCGGCATCTCCCGCGGGCTGCTCTTCCACTACTTCGACTCCAAGCGCGACTTCTACCGCGCCGTGGTCCGCGCCGAGTGCGACCGCTTCACCGCCGCCACCGAACCGGACGCCGGCCTGGAGCCGGTCGCCTGGATGCGCGCCTTCATCGCCGGCTTCGTGTCCTACGTCCTGGAGCACCGGCAGGTCTACCTCGCCCTGGTCCGCGGCGCGGCGGGCAGCCATCCCGCGGTCGCCGACCTCGTCGACGGGACCCGCGCCACCATCGCCCGCCGGGTCCGCGACGGGCAGCGGCGGCTCGGCCTGCCCCAGGCCCCGCGGCTGGAGGTCGCCACCCGCGCCTGGATGGCGTTCGCCGAAGAGGCCGCCATCACCTGGCAGATGGCGGAGCACGGCACCGAGGAGGAGCTCTGCGCCTTCATCGAGGCCGGCCATGTGAGCCTGCTGGGCCTCCTCGACCGGCCGCAGACCCTCGCCCCGCGCTGAACGGCCGCGCCGGCGGCCGTGTCCCAAGCGTGACGGATCTCAAGTGGGCGCCGCGCCGAGCACGTTGTACGGTGCCTGTGCGCCTGCTGCCCGCTCCCCACCACGCCCGGGGGCACAGACGTGAGCACCGCCCGCACACCCGGCAATTCAGGAGAAGGTACCCATGGTCTTCGGGCGTTCCGACCGTCGTCAGCAGACCGCCGCCGCCGATCCGGTGACGCTCAAGATCCTGGTGGCGGGCGGCTTCGGGGTCGGCAAGACCACACTGGTCGGCGCCGTCAGCGAGATCAAACCGCTGCGCACCGAGGAGCGGCTGACCGAGGCCGGCCGCCCGGTCGACGACCTCCACGGGGTGGAGGCCAAGAGCACCACCACCGTCGCCATGGACTTCGGGCGGATCACCGTCAACGACCAGCTGGTGCTCTACCTCTTCGGCACCCCCGGACAGGACCGCTTCTGGTTCCTCTGGGACGAACTCGCCCGCGGTGCGCTGGGCGCGGTCGTCCTCGCCGACACCCGCCGGCTCGCCGACAGCTTCGCCGCGATCGACTACTTCGAGCGCCGCGGACTGCCCTTCACCGTCGCCGTCAACTGCTTCGACGGCGCCGACCGCTACCCGCCCGAGGCGGTCCGCGACGCCCTGGACCTCGACCCGGACGTGCCGGTGATGCTCTGCGACGCCCGGGAGCGGGACTCGGCCCGGGACGTGCTGATCGCCGTCGTCGAGCACGCGATGCGGACCCGCGGCCGGCGCCCGGAGCCCGCACTGCCCTGACCGGGGAGCCAGGCACGGGTACGGCCCGCACCCCGCCGTCCGGGGCCCGGGCCGTACGTCCGCCGCCCGCCGCTACGACGCCGCCGAGCCGTCCTCGGTCAGCCAGCCGAAGCTCCGCTCCACCGCCCGCCGCCAGTTGGCGTACTCGCGGTCCCGGACCGCACCGTCCATCCGCGGCACCCACTCGGTGTCGCGCTTCCAGTGGCTCCGCAGCTCGTCCAGGTCCTGCCAGACACCGGTGGCCAGGCCCGCCGCGTAGGCCGCGCCCAGACAGGTGGTCTCCGGGATCACCGGCCGGATCACCGGCACGCCCAGCACATCCGCCTGATGCTGCATCAGCAGCTTGTTGGCGGTCATCCCGCCGTCCACCTTCAGCTGGGTGATCCGCACCCCGGAGTCCTGGAACATCGCGTCCACCACCTCCCGGGTCTGCCAGCTGGTCGCCTCCAGGACGGCGCGGGCCAGATGCGCCTTGGTGACGAAACCGGTCAGACCCGTGATCACCCCGCGGGCGTCGGAGCGCCAATACGGCGCGAAGAGACCGGAGAACGCCGGCACGATGTACGCCCCGCCGTTGTCCGGGACGCTCGCCGCCAGCGACTCGATCTCCTCGGCCGAGGAGATGATGCCGAGCTGGTCGCGGAACCACTGCACCAGCGCGCCCGTGATGGCGATGGACCCCTCCAGGCAGTAGACCGGGTCCTCACCGCCCAGCTGGTAGCCCATGGTCGTCAGCAGCCCGCTCTTGGACGCCACCGGGCGGTTGCCCGTGTTGAGCAGCAGGAACGAGCCGGTGCCGTAGGTGTTCTTGGCCTCGCCGACGCCGTAGCAGGTCTGCCCGAAGACCGCCGCCTGCTGGTCGCCCAGCGCGGACGCCACCGGCACCCCCTGGAGCTGGCCCACCGCGGAGCCGTACACCTCCGCCGAGGACCGGATCTCCGGCAGCATCGCGGCGGGCACGTTCATCGCCGACAGGATCGCCGGATCCCACTGCAGGGTCGCCAGGTTCATCAGCATCGTGCGGCCCGCGTTGGTCACGTCCGTGACGTGCACCCCGCCGTCGATGCCGCCGGTCAGGTTCCAGATCAGCCAGGAGTCGATGGTGCCGAACGCGATCTCGCCGCGCTCGGCACGCGCCCGCAGCCCCGGCACCTCGTCCAGCAGCCAGGCCGCCTTCGGCCCGGAGAAGTAGCTCGCCAGCGGCAGACCGGTGGCCTCGCGGAAGCGGTCCTGGCCGTCCGCGCCGCCCAGTTCCGCGCACAGCTGCGAGGTCCGGGTGTCCTGCCAGACGATCGCGTGGTGCACCGGCCGGCCGGTGGCCCGGTCCCACAGCACCGTGGTCTCCCGCTGGTTGGTGATGCCCAGCGCACTGAGCTGGTCGGCGCGCAGCCCCGCCTTGGTGAGCGCACCCGCCACCACGGCCTGCACCTTCGTCCAGATCTCCGTCGCGTCGTGCTCCACCCAGCCGGGCCGGGGGAAGATCTGCCGGTGCTCGCGCTGGTCCACGGCGACGATCGACCCGTCGTGGTCGAAGATGATGCAGCGGCTCGACGTGGTGCCCTGATCGATCGCGGCGACGTACTTCTCGGTGTGCTGGTTCATGCCGTCAGGCCTCCTGGCTCCGAGTGGGTACCCGGGTCGCACCCGTGGTGCGCCCGCCTTCGTGCGGCCGCACCGGTCAGAATGCCGCCCGGTAGACCAGTCCGGAGAGCACCGCGCCGATCAGCGGCCCGGCCACCGGTATCCAGGCGTAACCCCAGTCCGACGACCCCTTGTTGGGGATCGGCAGCAGGGCGTGCACCACGCGCGGACCGAGGTCCCGCGCCGGGTTGATCGCGTAACCGGTCGGCCCGCCCAGCGACAGCCCGATCCCGACCACGAGCAGCGCGACCAGCAGCACATTGATGCCCGAGCCGTAGACCCCGGCCCGCTCGCCGGGCACCTGCCCGATCCCGATGCCCTTGTTCTCGCCGAAGAACAGCAGCGGCAGCACCAGGCCGACGGTGGCGATGACCTCGGTGACGAGGTTGGCCGCCGGCTTGCGGATCTCCGGGGCGGTGGAGAAGACCCCCAGCGTCGGCTGCGCCTTGTCCCGGTCGGCGTTCGCGGCGAACTGGGCGTAGTACAGCGCCCAGGCCAGCACCGCCCCGATCGCCGCGCCCACCATCTGCGCCAGCACGTACACCGGCACCTTCGACCACGGCGTCCCGCCCGCGACCGCCGAGCCGAGCGTCACCGCCGGGTTGAGGTGCCCGCCGGACAGCGGCGCCGCGGTGTACGCCCCGGCCAGGACGCCCATGCCCCAGCCGAAGGCGATCACGACCCAGCCGGCCGCCCGCGCCTTGGAGTGGTGCAGCGTGACCGCGGCGCACACCCCCGCACCGAAGAGAATCAGGATCGCGGTACCGATCACTTCACCGACGACGATGTCCCCATTGGAATACATGGCGGCTCCTTGTCCCTGGCCCGGGGACGTCCCCCGGTCCTCCGTGCAGGGTGCGTTGCCACCGGCGGGCAGCGGGCAGCCGCTGCCACCCGGCCGGGGTGCCTGAGTGCGGCGGTGCCGACTTGGCACGGGGAAGTGTTCACCCGGGCTGAGGGGGCGTCAAGGTCGCCCACAGCAGCGGATGTTGACCCCGGGCAACGGCCTTCCCCGCGCCGCCCGACCGCCGTCAGCCCCGCGCCCGCAGCCCCTCCGGCCCGGCCGGATCCGGCACCCGGGCCACCCCCCGGCGCACCTCCGTACACGCCGAACCCGGTCGGCCCACCACCCAGCTCGCCCCCGGCAGCGCCTTGGCCTCCTTCTTGAGCGGGGCGAGCGCCGCCGCGGCCTCGTGGTGCCCGCCGACGCTGCCGGGCGGGCACACCACCGTCGCCAGCGACAGCGTCACCGGCCGTCCGCCGGCCTCCCAGACCACGTCCAGCAGCGCGGCCGCGAACGGCGCCAGCCCGTCCGGCTCGGCCAGCACCAGGAAGTCGTCACCCCCGATGTGGCCCACCCGGCAGGACGGCTCGGCCGCCGCGACCCCCGCCAGCGTCCGCCCCACCGACCGGATCAGCTCATCGCCCGCCGCGAACCCGGCACCGTCGTTGACCTGCTTGAATCCGTCCACATCCAGCCAGCTCAGGGCGAACGCCCGCCCCTCGGCGATCCGCCGGTCCACCTCCGCGTTGACCTCGTCCGAACCGGGCAGCCGGGTCAGCGGATTGAGCCGGGCCGCCTCCTCCACCCGGCTCTCCGCCAACGCCCGCAGGATGTCCGCGAGGTGCACCACGCCCATGCACCGGCCCCGCTCGTCCACCACCGCCACGTCGTCCCCGGTACGGTCCCGGTCGCCCTCCGCGATCACGTCGAGCACCTGCCAGGCGGTGGCGTCCGCACCGACCGTCCGCGGCCGGTCCGCCAGCCGCAGCGCCGGCCGGTCCGCGTACAGCGCGTGCCCGTACCGCCCGGACAGCGACAGCAGGAACCGGTCCCGGTCGATCGCCCGGACCGGCACCCCGTCGGTGTCCACCAGCAGCACCCCCGACACCTCGGGGAAACCGGTGAGATGGCTGCGCACCGCGCCCGCCGACGCCGTCATCGGCAACAGCGCGGCCGGCTGCAGGAACTGCGCCACCGGCGGCCCGGACGGCGGGCGGTACGTCGCCGCGGCCGGCCCGCTCACCACCGGGGACACCGGCGGCGGCAGATACACGTCGGTGGCCGGCCGCCGCGCCGGCGGGGCGAACAGATGGCCCTGCGCCAGCTGCACCCCGGCGTCCCGGACCGCCGCGTACTGCCGCTCGGTCTCCACCCCCTCGATGGCCAGCAGCCCGCCGGTCCGCTCGCACAGCTCCCGCATCGCGGCCACCACCGCCTGCCGCCCCCGGTCGGCGTCGAGCCCCGCGCACAGCGAGGCGTCGAGCTTGACCAGGTCCGGGGCGAGCGCGCCGAGCAGCCGCAGCGGCAGATCGCCGTCCCCGACCCCGTCCGCACAGATCCGGAAGCCCTCGTCGCGCAGCACCGCCACCGACTCCAGCAGCGCCGCGCCCGGTACGTGGAGGAACGGCCCGCCGATGTCGAGGGTGACCTCCCAGGGCCGCCGGCCCACCTCGTGCACGGCCTTGGTCAGCGACGTCAGCCGGGGCAGCTCGGCGACCGTGCCGGCGAAGACGTTGACGTGCAGCGGCAGCAGGGTCTCCTGGTGCGACGCCGCCCGCACCGCGAGCGCGGCCAGTTCGGCGTCCAGGTCCGGACAGCGCCGCGCGGACGTCAGGACGTCGGCCGCACCCGGCTCGGGGCGGGCGAGTATCTCCAGCGCCGCGACCGAACCGGTCGAGAGGTTCACCACGGGCTGGAAGGCGAAGCGAAGCTGGTCCGTCCACGCAGGCACGGGCAGCAGCATGCCCCTCCGCGACCCATCGGGATGTCTGATTAACGCACTGTTCACGCATCCTTCCGGAGCGTACGGACGGCGGCCCCCGCGATGCACACACGGCGTTCGACCGGGCCCGGTACGTGCGATGCGCCGGGAACCGGCTGGACCGGTCCCGCGGCCGGTTGCTATGTTGTTCTCGTTCCGAGAAAGACTCAGGGTGAGAATAACCAGCGGGGGAGGGGGGCAGTCATGGCCGGAAAGGACCGGCACGCCAAGGAAGTTGGCGCCGGGGGCGACGACAGCGCCTTCCTGGCCGCCTACGACCCCCGGGACTTCCCCGCCATCGCCGTGACCGTCGACATCGTCGCGCTCACCCTGCGCGGCGGCGCGCTGCACGTCCTGCTCGTCGAACGCGGCGGCCGGCCGTTCCGCGGCGCCTGGGCCCTGCCCGGCGGCTTCGTCCGCGCCGGACGGGAGTCCCTCGACGCGGCAGCGGCCCGCGAACTCGCCGAGGAAACCGGCCTGGACGCCGCCCACCTGGAACGCGTCCACCTCGAACAGCTCGGCTCCTACGGCGAGCCGGCACGCGACCCGAGGATGCCGGTCGTCACCGTCGCCTACCTCGCCTTCGCCCCCGACCTCCCCGAGGCCCGGGGCGGCGGCGACGCGACCGCCGCAGCCTGGATCCCGGTCTCCCGGCTCGACCTCGGCGCGCGCCGGGACGGCCGTACGGACCGGGCGGCGGCCCCGGGAAGCGCGGCCGAGGACCGGGACCGTACGGCACGGACCGCCGGCGAACCGGACGCGGCCCGCCCGCGTCCCTCAGAACAGGGTCCGGGGCACGGGATCGACGGGGGTGATTCCGTGCCCCGGACCCCCGCCGCCGCGCCGGGCCCGGAGGCACCGGCCCCGCTGCCGCTCGCCTTCGACCACGCCCGGATCGTCGCCGACGGCCTGGACCGGGCCCGCGCCAAGATCGAGTACACCCCGCTGGCCACCGCCTTCCTCGGCGAGGAATTCACCATCGCCGAACTCCGCGGCGTCTACGAGTCCGTCTGGGGCAGCCCGCTGCACGCCGGCAACTTCCACCGCAAGGTGCTCTCCGTCCCCGGATTCGTCGAGCCCACCGGCTCCACCGCGGCCCGCGGGGGAGCCCGCGGCGGGCCGCGGGCCCGCCTCTACCGCGCGGGCGGCGCCGCCCTGCTGCACCCGGCCCTGCTGCGCCCGGGCCGGGACGCATCCTGAACGCCCGCCGGACGGTTCCTGAACGCCCCGCCCGGGCACGCCCGTTACCTCAGCCGCGCGGCCGGTGCCCGGTCAGCGACCGGCGGGACACCGGGAAGTCGAAATAGGTGTCCGGGAACGTCTCCGGGGTGAAGGTGTAGTGCCACCACTCGGCCGCGTAGTTGACGAACCCCGCCCGCTCCAGGCCGTCCTTGAGCAGCAGCCGGTTCGCCCGCTGCACGCCCGTGATCCGCGGGTCGAGGGTGTGCGCCAGGGTGTCGAAGCAGTCGAACCCGGTGCCCATGTCCAGCGAGTTGTCCGGGAAGCGGGCCGCCCGCGGCCCGTAACAGGGCGTCAGCGGCTCACCCGGCACATACGGCCGGGTCGGCGGCGCGGGCAGCCGCACCAGCGTCAGATCGACCGTACTGCCCCGGCTGTGCCCGGACTTCTCGGCGATGTAGCCGTCCCGGAACAACGTCGACTTGTCGACCCGCGGATAGAACTCGCCCTTCATCCGCTGGTCGCCGAGGTCCTTGGCCCACGCCACGAAGTGGTTGACGGCGCGCTGCGGCCGGTAGCAGTCGTACACCTTGAGGGAGTAGCCGCGGCGCAGGAACGAGCGCTGCGCCCGGTGCAGCGCCCGCGCCGCGTCCCTGGTCAGCAGGCATATCGGTGCCCGGTAGCCAGTCACCGGGACGCCCATGAAGTTGTGCGGGGTGATGTAGCGCATCTCCTGGAGGACGGTCGGATCGACGTCCCGCAGGGCGACGAACTCCTCGGGCGCCTTGGGGGCGTGGGCCGGCGTCGACGGCGGAGCGGGCCGGGCGGCCGGGGCCGCCGCGGCGGGGGAGAGCGCGGTGACGGCCAGCAGGGCGGCGGCAGCGGCGACGGTGGCGGCGCCGCGCAGCGCGGCAGCGAGTATCGGTCTCGGCATGGCCCCCGTCTATCAGGAGCGGCGGCTCCGCGGAAGACCCCGCCCACCGGTCCGCAGCCCCGGCACGGGAATTGACCTCCCGTCACCCGTCCGCCCCCGCCGGCACCTCCTCCGCCAGCCCCCGCACCCGTACGCGATACCCCACCGCGCCACCGTCCCGCCGCTCCACGACCACCCGGCCGTCCGCCTCCCGCCGCGTCACGAAGCGCTCCACCGTCGGCCGCTGCCAGCCGTCCCCGGCGTCCGGAACCACCAGCCCGCCGCCCTCCCGGCCGGCCACCGGGGCCCACACCTCCAGCTGTGTCCTGCCGTCCCGGTCCGCCACCGGAAGCACCGCCCCGGCCCGCGCCAGCACCGGGATCCGCGACAGCGGCGCGTCCACCCACACCTGCCCGGGACCCTCGTACGCCCGCCCGGTCGCGGTGTCGTACCACCGCCCGCGCGGCAGCCGCACCGCCCGCCGGGTCACCCCCGCCTGCAGCACCGGCGCCACCAGCAGCGCATCCCCCAGCAGAAAGGCGTCCCCGCAGTCCCGCAGCGCCCGGTCGCGCGGCGAACTCCACCACACCGGCCGCACATACGGCGCCCCCGCCAGCCGCGCCAACTGGCCCAGCGTCACGAAGTACGGCAGCAGCCGCTGCCGCTCCCGCAGCGCCGCCCGGGCGTGCCCGAGCGCGGCTATGCCGAACTCCCACGGCTCCCGGCGGCCCGCCCATACCGCCGAATGCGTCCGGAACAGCGGCAGATACGCGCCCAGTTGGAACCACCGCACATACAGCTCCGGCGACGGTGACCCGGAGAACCCGCCGACGTCCGGGCCGCTGTACGGCACCCCGCACAGCCCGAGCCCCAGGACCAGCGACAGCGAGGCCCCGAGCCCCTCCCAACCCGTCGCCACATCCCCCGACCAGGTGCCCCCGTACCTCTGGAGCCCCGCCCAGCCGGCCCGCGAGAACAGGAACGGCCGCTCCTCGGGCCGCAGTTCACACAGCCCCTCGAACCCCGCCCGGGCCATCGCCAGCCCGTAGACGTTGTGCGCCTCCCGGTGGTCCCCGCCCCGCCCCTCCAGCGCGTGCCGGGACGAACGCGGCAGCGTCTGCTCCCCGAACGGGGCGAACGACACCGGCTCGTTCATGTCGTGCCAGAAGCCCGAGAACCCCTGCGCCAGCCGCTCGGCGTACAGCGCGCCCCACCACTTGCGCACCCGCGCATCGGTGAAGTCCGGGTACACCGACTCGCCCGGCCACACCACCCCGCGCACCTCCCGCCCCCGCGCGTCCCGTACGAAGGCGTCGGCCGCCGCCCCGCCCTCGTAGACCGCGTCCCCCGGCTCCGCCTTCACCGCCGGATCCACGATCGACACCAGCCGCACCCCGTCGGCCCGCAACTCCCGCGCCAGGCCCGGCAGATCCGGATAGCGCGCACGGTCCACGGTGAACACCCGGTGCCGGTCGAAGTGGTCGATGTCCAGATGGACGGCCGACAGCGGAAGCTCCCGCTCCTTGTAGCCGGCCACGATCCGGCGCACCTCGTCCTGGCCGCCGAACCCCCAACGGGCGTGCTGGTACCCCAGCGCCCACCGGGGCGGCAGCGCGGGCGCACCGGTCAGCGCCGTCCACATCTGCAGCACCCGGGCCGGGGTCCCGGCCAGCACCCAGTAGCGCAGCGGCCCGCCGTCCATCCGCACCTCACACGTGCCCGGCCGGTCGTGCCCGGAACCGGCGCCCTCCGCCCCCTCGCGCAAGTGCACCCGGCCGTCCCATGAATTGTCGTGAAAAACCAGATGTGTTCCGGCGTCCGCCACCACCAACTGCACCGGCATCGTCAGCGACAGCGGATCGTCCCCCGGCACGAACGCGCCGCCCGGATCGGTGTTCCACAACCGGTAGGCGCCGTCCCGCAGCCGCGGCCCGTGCGCCCGGCCGCCCAGCCCGAAGAACCGCGCATCGGCCGCCACCTCCGACCGCTGCACCCACCGCGACCCGTCGCCGCCCTCCGGCCGCCCGGCCCGCTCACCCGCCCCGTCCGGCCCCGCCGTACGGTCCCACCAGCGCGGCGGCAGCTCCCGCCGCAGCACCGCCCCGCCCGGCGTGCGCACCTCCACCGCGCCGTGCCGGGACACCGCCACCAGCACCCGCTCGGACACCACCCGCCAGCCGCCCTCCGTATCGGGCTCCAGCACCGCCCGCGCGTCCACCTCGGGACACGCCCCGGCCAGCGCGTACGACGGCTCCGGCCCGGCACCGTCCCAGCCGCAGAACACCGCACCACCAATCGCCACCCGCACCCGCAGCGACGACCGCGCGAAATGGATCACCCCGCCGCCCGGCTGCGGCTCCGCCCCCGTGGCCGCCCCCGGCACCCGCGCCCGCTCCGGCGCCCGCGCCGGCAGCGCCACCGCATCCGCCCGCCGCGCCCGCCACGCCGCGCGCACGGAGCGGAGCCCCTGCGCCGGCCCGACCGCCCTGACCACCCGTACCGATCGCACCAGATCACGCCCGTCCATGCCGGTCAGCCTGCCATTGACGCCCGGGCGGGCGGGCATCGTTCAACTGCCGTTCACCTGCACGGGGTCACGCTCGGCCACGCCGAGGCCCGGGGTGGGACGGCCCGTGGCCGGAATACGCCCGCGCCGCCCCCCACGTGTGCACACCACATCCCCCACCCCCCGAATATGGGCGGTCGACCCTGGTGCACAAGACGATCACATGGCATCGTCCAGACAAGCCGTGTCACGCGCACACGTCAGGCCGGGAGACCCCCACCAAGGTGCGCGCCCGGCGCATACGCCGCGTACCCCCGGGAGCCGCCTCATGACCACCGCACCGCACTCCGCCCACCGGCCGGAACCCCTCTGGCAGCCCGGCCCGGACCGGATCGCCGGCGCACAGGTCACCCGCTTCCACACCTGGGCCGCCGCCCACCACGGCGCCCCCGCCCCCACCCCGGGCGACCCCGCCGCGAGCTACGCCGACCTGCACCGCTGGTCCGTCGACGACCTCCCCGCCTTCTGGCGCGCCGTCGCCGCCTGGTTCGACGTCCGCTTCGCCACCCCCTACGAGACCGTGCTCGCCGACCGTGCGATGCCCGGCGCCCGCTGGTTCCCCGGCGCCACCCTCAACTACGCCGCACACGCCCTGCGCGCCGCCGAGGACCCGGCCCGCGCCGACGAGCCCGCGCTGCTGTACGTCGACGAGACCCACGAACCGACCCCCGTCACCTGGCGCCGGCTGCGCGCCCAGGTCGGCTCGCTGGCCGCCGAACTCCGCCGCCTCGGCGTCCGCCCCGGCGACCGCGTCAGCGGCTACCTCCCCAACGTCCCCGAGGCCGTCGTCGCCCTGCTCGCCACCGCGGCGGTCGGCGGCGTCTGGACTTCCTGCGCCCCCGACTTCGGCGCCCGCAGCGTCCTGGACCGCTTCCAACAGATCGAACCGGTCGTCCTGTTCACCGTCGACGGCTACCGCTACGGCGGCAAGGAACACGACCGCCGCGACACCGTCACCGAACTCCGCGCCGAACTCCCCACCCTGCGCGCCGTCGTCCACATCCCCCTGCTCGGCACCCTCGCCCCCGAAGGCGCCCTCAACTGGTCGGACCTGACCGGAAACGACACCGAACCGGTCTACGAACAGGTCCCCTTCGACCACCCCCTCTGGGTGCTCTACTCCTCCGGCACCACCGGGCTCCCCAAGGCCATCGTCCAGTCCCAGGGCGGCATCCTCCTCGAACACCTCAAGCAGACCGGCCTGCACTGCGACCTCGGCCCCGACGACCGGTTCTTCTGGTACACCTCCACCGGCTGGATGATGTGGAACTTCCTCGTCGCCGGCCTCCTGGTGGGCTCCACGATCGTCCTCTACGACGGCAGCCCCGGCCACCCCGACATCGCCGCCCAGTGGCGGGTCGCCGAGGCCACCCGCGCCACCGTCTTCGGCACCTCCGCCGCGTACGTCATGGCCTGCCGCAAGGCCGGCATCCACCCCGCCCGCGACCTCGACCTCTCCGCCGTCACCTGCGTCGCCACCACCGGCTCCCCGCTTCCCCCGGACGGCTTCCGCTGGCTGCACGACTCCTTCGCGGAGAGCGGCGCCGACCTGTGGACCGCCTCCGTCAGCGGCGGCACCGACGTCTGCAGCTGCTTCGCCGGCGCCGTCCCCACCCTCCCGGTCCACATCGGCGAACTCCAGGCCCCCTGCCTCGGCACCGACCTGCAGGCCTGGGACCCCCAGGGCAAGCCCGTCATCGACGAGGTCGGCGAACTCGTCGTCACCAACCCCATGCCGTCCATGCCCACCCGCTTCTGGAACGACCCCGACGGCACCCGCTACCACGACAGCTACTTCGAGATGTACCCCGGCGTCTGGCGGCACGGCGACTGGATCACCGTCACCTCCCGCGGCAGCGTCATCATCCACGGACGCTCCGACTCCACCCTCAACCGCCAGGGCGTGCGGATGGGCTCCGCCGACATCTACGAAGCCGTCGAACGCCTCCCCGAGATCCGCGAGTCCCTCGTCATCGGCCTGGAGCTCCCCGACGGCGGCTACTGGATGCCGCTCTTCGTCCACCTCGCACCGGGCAGCACCCTCGACGACGCGCTCCGCGACCGCATCAAGCGCACCATCCGCGAACAGCTCTCCCCGCGCCACGTCCCCGACGACATCATCGAGGCCCCCGGCGTCCCGCACACCCTCACCGGCAAGCGCATCGAAGTCCCCGTCAAACGCCTCCTCCAGGGCACCCCGCTCGACAAGGCCGTCAACCCCGGCTCGGTCGACAACCTCGAACTCCTCCACTTCTACGAGCAGGTGGCCCGCGACCGCGCCCAGTAGAACCACCGGTCAGCGCCGGACCGCGAACCGCCGACCCGGCCCCGGGCCCGGCGCCGGACCGCCGTTGTCAGACCCCCCGATTACTCTCGGTGACGAGTGAACGCCGGGCCGTGCACCGCCCGGCCCGGCGTCCACCGCGCACACCGAGACACCGAGGGGGAACCATGACCACCACATCCCGGCCCACCGACCCGGCCGCCGCCCGCCGCAGCCTGCGGCGGGAAATCCCGAGCGCCGCCGCCGTCCTCGCCGACGAGCGCGACTTCACCGCCATGCGCCGGTACGCCAGCTTCCCGTTCGACGACCACGCCGGCTACCTCCGCCAGATGGAGATCCTGCTGCGCACCCTCGCCGGCCAGGGCGTCCTCACCACCGTCGGCCTCTTCGACCCGGCCGCCTACGCGCAGTACTGCGCCGACCGCTCCCTGGACCCCGACCGGCCCGACAGCCGCAGCCGCTACACCGCCGAAGTGGCCCGCACCGGCGCCACCGTCACCTACGACGGCGAACCGCTGACCCAGCTCCTCCCGTTACTGGTCGCCGAGGCAGACCGCCAGGCGACCTGGGACCGCGCCACCGCCCTGCTCACCCGTGCCGGCCGCTGCGAGACCTGCGGCGCCGACCTCGCGCACGCCGCCTTCACCCGCGCCGGCCAGGCCGTCCAGGGCCTCCTCGACGCCCTCGGCGACGGCACCCACCACCTCGTCTGCTCCATCGCCGCCGGCGATCCGCCCCTGCTCGCCGTCCTGCACGCCGGCCGCGGCCCCGGCGCCCGCCCCCGACTGGACGAACACCAGGCCCTGATCTTCTGCACGGTCCTCGCCGCCGGCCTCGCCCTGCGCACCCCCGGCGGCATCGTCTCCCGCACCACACCCGACCCCGGCGAGACCGCCCACGACCCGGCCACCGCCGCATCCCGGGGCGCACCCCCACCCCGCGACACGGTCCGCGGCTGGTCCCTGCGCGACGCCTGGCCGCACGCCCTCAGCGCCGGCGAGGTCTTCACCGCCTACTGCACCGACGCCGACAGCGGCGAGCCCGTGCCACCCGAACCAGGCGTCAGCTACGCCCCCGGCCTGCCCGTGACACCCCCGCCCGACCACCCCTGCCACCCCTGACCGGCCACCGGGCACCACAACACACCGGCCCCGACAACACGAACGGCCGCCCCGCCACGAGGGCGGGACGGCCGTCAGGCCCGTGCGGCGCCACGCGCCGCCCGGCCTCACTCCCCGGAGAGCACCGCCTGCGCGGCCGCCCGCGCGTCCTCGGCGGTGTCCGCCGCGCGCGCCGCGGCCGCCGCACGCTCGCACTGCGCCAGCGTGTGCTTGGCCAGCGTCGCCCGCACATAGGGAAGGGACGCCGCACCCATCGAAAGGCTGGTGACACCAAGACCCGTCAGCACACACGCCAGCAGCGGGTCCGAGGCCGCCTCACCACAGACACCGCAGCTCTTGCCCTCGGCCTTGGCGGCCTCGGCCGACAGCGCCACGAGATCCAGCAGCGCCGGCTGCCACGGATCCTGCAGCCGCGACACCGCGCCCACCTGACGGTCCGCCGCGAAGGTGTACTGCGCCAGGTCATTGGTCCCCAGCGAAAGGAACTCCACCTCCTGCAGGATCGACCGCGCCCGCAGAGCCGCCGACGGAATCTCCACCATCGCCCCGAACTTCGCCCGCAGCCCCGCCTCACGGCAGGCGTCCGCGAACGCCTTGGCGTCGATCCGGTCCGCCACCATCGGAGCCATGACCTCGAGGTAGACCGGCAGCCCCTCGGCGGCCTTCGCCAGCGCCGAGAGCTGCGTCCGCAGTACCTCGGGGTGGTCGAGCAGGGTGCGCAGACCCCGCACGCCCAGCGCCGGGTTCGGCTCGTCGGCCGGCGTCAGGAAGTCCAGCGGCTTGTCGGCACCGGCGTCCAGCACGCGCACGACCACGCGCCCCTCCGGGAAGGCCTCCAGCACCTTCCGGTACGCCTCGACCTGCTTCTCCTCGGACGGCGCCTGCTTGCTGTCGTCCAGGAACAGGAACTCCGTGCGGAAGAGCCCGACGCCCTCTGCACCGGCCTCGACCGCGGCGTCCACATCACCCGGACCGCCGACGTTCGCCAGCAGCGGCACCTTGTGCCCGTCGGAGGTGGCCCCCGGACCGGACGACGCGGCCAGCGCCGCCTTCCGCTCCGCCGCGGCCCGCTCCAGCTCCGCCCGCTTCTCCGGGCTCGGCTCCACGAAGATCTCACCGGTGCTGCCGTCGACGGCGATCACCGTGCCCTCGACCAGCTCACCGGCGCCCGGCAGCGCGACGACGGCCGGCACCCCCAGCGCCCGCGCGAGGATCGCGCTGTGACTGGTCGGCCCGCCCTCCTCGGTCACGAAACCGAGCACCAGCGACGGGTCCAGCAGCGCCGTGTCGGCCGGCGCCAGATCGCGAGCGATCAGCACGTACGGCTCGTCACTGTCCGGCACACCCGGCATCGGCACGCCCAGCAGCCGCGCGACGATACGGTTCCGCACGTCATCGAGGTCGGCCACCCGGCCCGCGAGGTACTCACCGGCACCGGCGAGCAGCGCCCGGTAGGCCGCGAACGCGTCGTAGACCGCACGCTCGGCGGTGCTGCCCACGGCGACCCGCCGCTCGACGTCCGCCATCAGCTCCGGGTCCTGCGCCATCAGCGCCTGGGCCTCCAGCACCGCCTGCGCCTCACCACCGGCCAGGTTCCCGCGCGCTATCAGGTCGGCGGCCACGGCCTCGACGGCCTGGCGGGCGCGCCCCTGTTCGCGCTCCGCCTCCTCCGCCGGGATCTGCTTGGCCGGCGGCTCCAGCACCGCCGTGCCCATGTGCCGCACCTCGCCTATGGCCACACCGTGGCTCACCCCGACGCCCCGCAGCGTTGTCTCCATTGCACCCGTCTCCGGTTGTGATGCGACGGCCCGGCCGCCGCGATGAATGTCGTACCTGCCGTCCGCGACGGCACCTGGCCTACTGCCAGGAGAAGAGCTGGTCGCCGGCCTTCACATCGCCGTCCTCGCGCACGTCACCGAGCGCGTCGGCGGTGGCCTCCAGCGCGACGACCGGGCACACCGGGGACTTGCCGGCCTCCTCAACCGCGGCGGGGTCCCAGCGCACGATCTCCTGACCGCGGGTCACGTTGTCGCCCTTGTTCACGAGCAGCTCGAAGCCCTCGCCGTTGAGCTGAACGGTGTCGATACCGAGGTGCGTGAGCACGCCGTGGCCCTCGGGGTCCACGACGACGAAGGCGTGCGGGTGCAGAGAGACGACGACACCGTCCACGGGGGAGACGGCGGCGGACGGCTCACGGACGGGGTCGATGGCGGTACCGGGGCCCACCATCGCTCCGGAGAACACCGGGTCGGGCACGGCCGCGAGTCCGATGGCGCGTCCTGCGAGCGGGGACGTCACGGTGGTCATGGGAAGCCTCCCAGGGGTGGAGATTCATCAGGCCGCCGTCACTACCTGTCCTGGACGGCGCACCGTTCAGAGCGTAAGTCATAAGAATCGACGGTTCCGCATGAGAGACACCGGTTGCACCCCGCGAGTCCCGCTGAATCGATTTGCCTCGCCCACAGCAGAGCTGTACTGTCTGAGACCTGCCCCGGACAGCCAGCCGCAGTCAACTGCGGCCCGGTTGATGTGGGCGGCACTCCTCAGCGTCTTGATCGCGACTCAAGAATTGCGCGCTTCTGCATGCCTGCAGAAAAGCGGCGGTTCGAAAGCCCGAAAAGGCCTGATAGAGTGTGAAACGCCGAAGGGAAGCGCCCGGAGAGCCTGGTGAAACAGGCACAAAGGAAGCGTCCGTTCCTTGAGAACTCAACAGCGTGCCAAAAGTCAACGCCAGATATGTTGATACCCCGTCTACCGGACCGGATGGTCTGGTGACGAGGTTCCTTTGAAGAAAACACAGCGAGGACGCTGTGAACCGAGGGATTATTCCTCCCTCTGGTTCCGCTCAACGCGAGTGTCACCGGGAGTACCCGGAAGCATTCACGGAGAGTTTGATCCTGGCTCAGGACGAACGCTGGCGGCGTGCTTAACACATGCAAGTCGAACGATGAACCTCCTTCGGGAGGGGATTAGTGGCGAACGGGTGAGTAACACGTGGGCAATCTGCCCTTCACTCTGGGACAAGCCCTGGAAACGGGGTCTAATACCGGATACGACACGGGGTCGCATGACCTCCGTGTGGAAAGCTCCGGCGGTGAAGGATGAGCCCGCGGCCTATCAGCTTGTTGGTGGGGTGATGGCCTACCAAGGCGACGACGGGTAGCCGGCCTGAGAGGGCGACCGGCCACACTGGGACTGAGACACGGCCCAGACTCCTACGGGAGGCAGCAGTGGGGAATATTGCACAATGGGCGAAAGCCTGATGCAGCGACGCCGCGTGAGGGATGACGGCCTTCGGGTTGTAAACCTCTTTCAGCAGGGAAGAAGCGAAAGTGACGGTACCTGCAGAAGAAGCGCCGGCTAACTACGTGCCAGCAGCCGCGGTAATACGTAGGGCGCAAGCGTTGTCCGGAATTATTGGGCGTAAAGAGCTCGTAGGCGGCTTGTCGCGTCGGATGTGAAAGCCCGGGGCTTAACCCCGGGTCTGCATTCGATACGGGCAGGCTAGAGTTCGGTAGGGGAGATCGGAATTCCTGGTGTAGCGGTGAAATGCGCAGATATCAGGAGGAACACCGGTGGCGAAGGCGGATCTCTGGGCCGATACTGACGCTGAGGAGCGAAAGCGTGGGGAGCGAACAGGATTAGATACCCTGGTAGTCCACGCCGTAAACGTTGGGAACTAGGTGTGGGCGACATTCCACGTCGTCCGTGCCGCAGCTAACGCATTAAGTTCCCCGCCTGGGGAGTACGGCCGCAAGGCTAAAACTCAAAGGAATTGACGGGGGCCCGCACAAGCAGCGGAGCATGTGGCTTAATTCGACGCAACGCGAAGAACCTTACCAAGGCTTGACATACACCGGAAAACCCTGGAGACAGGGTCCCCCTTGTGGTCGGTGTACAGGTGGTGCATGGCTGTCGTCAGCTCGTGTCGTGAGATGTTGGGTTAAGTCCCGCAACGAGCGCAACCCTTGTTCTGTGTTGCCAGCATGCCCTTCGGGGTGATGGGGACTCACAGGAGACTGCCGGGGTCAACTCGGAGGAAGGTGGGGACGACGTCAAGTCATCATGCCCCTTATGTCTTGGGCTGCACACGTGCTACAATGGCCGGTACAATGAGCTGCGATACCGCGAGGTGGAGCGAATCTCAAAAAGCCGGTCTCAGTTCGGATTGGGGTCTGCAACTCGACCCCATGAAGTCGGAGTTGCTAGTAATCGCAGATCAGCATTGCTGCGGTGAATACGTTCCCGGGCCTTGTACACACCGCCCGTCACGTCACGAAAGTCGGTAACACCCGAAGCCGGTGGCCCAACCCCTTGTGGGAGGGAATCGTCGAAGGTGGGACTGGCGATTGGGACGAAGTCGTAACAAGGTAGCCGTACCGGAAGGTGCGGCTGGATCACCTCCTTTCTAAGGAGCATCTAGGCAGCCGCAAGGTTGTCCAGAGCCATAACGCAGGCGAGTGTCCTGCGGTGGTTAGCTCATGGGTGGAACGTTGACTACTCGGCACGGTCGGTTGGGATCATTAGTACTGCTTCGGCGTGGAACGTGAGTCTTCAACTGGTCGGGTCGGGCACGCTGTTGGGTATCTGAGGGTACGGACTGTGAGTCTGGACCTTCGCGATGCCGGCCCCAGTGAACTCAGCCTTCGGGTTGGGGTGGTGGGTGGCTGGTCGTTGCTTGAGAACTGCACAGTGGACGCGAGCATCTGTGGCCAAGTTTTTAAGGGCGCACGGTGGATGCCTTGGCACCAGGAACCGATGAAGGACGTGGGAGGCCGCGATAGGCCCCGGGGAGCTGTCAACCGAGCTTTGATCCGGGGGTGTCCGAATGGGGAAACCCGGCAGTCGTCATGGGCTGTCACCCGCTGCTGAACACATAGGCAGTGTGGAGGGAACGCGGGGAAGTGAAACATCTCAGTACCCGCAGGAAGAGAAAACAACCGTGATTCCGGGAGTAGTGGCGAGCGAAACTGGATGAGGCCAAACCAGTCACGTGTGATACCCGGCAGGGGTTGCGTGGTTGGGGTTGTGGGATCTCTTTTCTACAGTCTGCCGGCTGTGGGACGAGTCAGAAACCGTTGATGTAGGCGAAGGACATGCGAAAGGTCCGGCGTAGAGGGTAAGACCCCCGTAGCTGAAACGTCAGCGGCTCGTTTAAGAGACACCCAAGTAGCACGGGGCCCGAGAAATCCCGTGTGAATCTGGCGGGACCACCCGTTAAGCCTAAATATTCCCTGGTGACCGATAGCGGATAGTACCGTGAGGGAATGGTGAAAAGTACCGCGGGAGCGGAGTGAAATAGTACCTGAAACCGTGTGCCTACAAGCCGTGGGAGCGTCGCGTTGAGTCTTCGGATTCAACGTCGTGACTGCGTGCCTTTTGAAGAATGAGCCTGCGAGTTTGCGGTATGTTGCGAGGTTAACCCGTGTGGGGAAGCCGTAGCGAAAGCGAGTCCGAATAGGGCGTTGAGTAGCGTGCCCAAGACCCGAAGCGGAGTGATCTAGCCATGGGCAGGTTGAAGCGGAGGTAAGACTTCGTGGAGGACCGAACCCACCAGGGTTGAAAACCTGGGGGATGACCTGTGGTTAGGGGTGAAAGGCCAATCAAACTCCGTGATAGCTGGTTCTCCCCGAAATGCATTTAGGTGCAGCGTCGTGTGTTTCTTGCCGGAGGTAGAGCACTGGATAGGCGATGGGCCCTACCGGGTTACTGACCTTAGCCAAACTCCGAATGCCGGTAAGTGAGAGCGCGGCAGTGAGACTGTGGGGGATAAGCTCCATGGTCGAGAGGGAAACAGCCCAGAGCATCGACTAAGGCCCCTAAGCGTGTGCTAAGTGGGAAAGGATGTGGAGTCGCAGAGACAACCAGGAGGTTGGCTTAGAAGCAGCCACCCTTGAAAGAGTGCGTAATAGCTCACTGGTCAAGTGATTCCGCGCCGACAATGTAGCGGGGCTCAAGCACACCGCCGAAGTCATGTCATTGCGATATTACCCCCAACGGGGATCGTGATGGGTAGGGGAGCGTCGTGTGCCGGGTGAAGCAGCCGTGGAAACGAGTTGTGGACGGTTCACGAGTGAGAATGCAGGCATGAGTAGCGATACACACGTGGGAAACGTGTGCGCCGATTGACTAAGGGTTCCTGGGTCAAGCTGATCTGCCCAGGGTAAGTCGGGACCTAAGGCGAGGCCGACAGGCGTAGTCGATGGACAACCGGTTGATATTCCGGTACCCGCTTTGAAGCGCCAAACATTGAATCAGGCGATGCTAAGTCCGTGAAGCCGCCCTGAGCTCTTCGGAGCGTAGGGGAGTGGTGGAGCCGACGAACCAGACTTGTAGTAGGTGAGTGATGGGGTGACGCAGGAAGGTAGTCCAGCCCGGGCGGTGGTTGTCCCGGGGTAAGGGTGTAGGGCGCTGTCTAGGCAAATCCGGACAGCATGAAGCCTGAGACCTGATGCCGAGCCGATTGTGGTGAAGTGGATGATCCTATGCTGTCGAGAAAAGCCTCTAGCGAGTTTCATGGCGGCCCGTACCCTAAACCGACTCAGGTGGTCAGGTAGAGAATACCGAGGCGTTCGGGTGAACTATGGTTAAGGAACTCGGCAAAATGCCCCCGTAACTTCGGGAGAAGGGGGGCCATTGCTGGTGATGGAATTTTCTTCCTGAGCTGGTGGTGGCCGCAGAGACCAGCGAGAAGCGACTGTTTACTAAAAACACAGGTCCGTGCGAAGCCGTAAGGCGATGTATACGGACTGACGCCTGCCCGGTGCTGGAACGTTAAGGGGACCGGTTAGTCATGATTCGTCATGGCGAAGCTGAGAACTTAAGCGCCAGTAAACGGCGGTGGTAACTATAACCATCCTAAGGTAGCGAAATTCCTTGTCGGGTAAGTTCCGACCTGCACGAATGGCGTAACGACTTCTCGACTGTCTCAACCATAGGCCCGGTGAAATTGCATTACGAGTAAAGATGCTCGTTTCGCGCAGCAGGACGGAAAGACCCCGGGACCTTTACTATAGCTTGATATTGGTGTTCGGTTCGGCTTGTGTAGGATAGGTGGGAGACTGTGAAGCATCAACGCCAGTTGGTGTGGAGTCATTGTTGAAATACCACTCTGGTCGTGCTGGATGTCTAACCTGGGTCCGTGATCCGGATCAGGGACAGTGTCTGGTGGGTAGTTTAACTGGGGCGGTTGCCTCCTAAAGGGTAACGGAGGCGCCCAAAGGTTCCCTCAGCCTGGTTGGCAATCAGGTGTTGAGTGTAAGTGCACAAGGGAGCTTGACTGTGAGACTGACGGGTCGAGCAGGTACGAAAGTAGGGACTAGTGATCCGGCGGTGGCTTGTGGAAGCGCCGTCGCTCAACGGATAAAAGGTACCCCGGGGATAACAGGCTGATCTTCCCCAAGAGTCCATATCGACGGGATGGTTTGGCACCTCGATGTCGGCTCGTCGCATCCTGGGGCTGGAGTCGGTCCCAAGGGTTGGGCTGTTCGCCCATTAAAGCGGTACGCGAGCTGGGTTTAGAACGTCGTGAGACAGTTCGGTCCCTATCCGCTGTGCGCGTAGGAGTCTTGAGAAGGGCTGTCCCTAGTACGAGAGGACCGGGACGGACGAACCTCTGGTGTGCCAGTTGTTCTGCCAAGGGCATGGCTGGTTGGCTACGTTCGGAAAGGATAACCGCTGAAAGCATCTAAGCGGGAAGCCTGCTTCGAGATGAGGGCTCCCTCCCACTTGATGGGGTAAGGCTCCCAGTAGACGACTGGGTTGATAGGCCAGATATGGAAGCGCCGTAAGGTGTGGAGTTGACTGGTACTAATAGGCCGAGGGCTTGTCCTCAGTTGCTCGCGTCCACTGTGTAGGTTCTGAAGTAACGACCGTTGAGTCATGATTCCGGTTGGTTAACTTCATAGTGTTTCGGTGGTCATAGCGTTAGGGAAACGCCCGGTTACATTCCGAACCCGGAAGCTAAGCCTTTCAGCGCCGATGGTACTGCAGGGGGGACCCTGTGGGAGAGTAGGACGCCGCCGAACAATCTTTGTGGGAAAGCCCCGTGGGAAGCATTGGTTCCGGCGGGGCTTTTCTGCGTTCTCGGTGATCTTGGGACCCGCGGCGCGGCCCGGTCGGCGGGACAGGTAAGGTCAAGGGGCATCGTTGGCACATTTCCCACAGGAGGCCCCCGCGGTGGAGGTCCAGGAGACGCGGGTCCAGACCGATCGCGTCCTCACCATCCCGAATATCCTGAGCATGGCTCGCCTCGTCGGCGTGCCCCTGTTCCTGTGGCTGATCCTGTGGCCTGAATTCGGGGGCCCGAAGGCCGCCAACGGCTGGGCGCTGCTGGTCCTCGCCCTGAGCGGCGTCAGCGACTATCTGGACGGCAAGCTGGCCCGGCGCTGGAATCAGATCAGCAAGCTGGGCCGGATCCTCGACCCGGCGGCCGACCGCCTGTACATCCTGTCCACGCTCGTCGGTCTGACGTGGCGCGACATCCTGCCGATCTGGCTCACCGCCGCCCTGCTGGCGCGGGAACTGATGCTCCTCATCGCGGTGGGAATCCTCGGGCGTCACGGATACGGACCTCCCCAGGTGAACTTCCTGGGCAAAGCAGCTACGTTCAACTTGATGTATGCCTTCCCGTTGCTCTTGCTGAGCGACGGAGATGGCTGGCTTCACTCACTCGCTGCTGTTTTCGGATGGGCGTTCGCAGGATGGGGTACGGCGCTCTACTGGTGGGCAGGGATCCTCTACGTGGTCCAGGTCCGTCGGCTCATCAGGGCGGACGCCACCGCCGACTGAGCTCTTCGAACCGGCAGATAGTGCCAGGGCCCGGCGCCCGTAGGTAAGAACAGGAACAGCGGGCTCTGGGCAAGTGAAGTCGGCAAGACCGTCGTCTCTCAGAGGAGGACGCTTCCGACATGAAGGCCGTTGTGATGGCCGGCGGCGAAGGAACACGCCTTCGCCCCATGACGTCCAGCATGCCCAAGCCGCTGCTTCCGGTCGCCAATAGGCCGATCATGGAGCACGTCCTGCGGCTGCTGAAACGGCACGGTCTCAACGAGACCGTGGTCACCGTGCAATTCCTTGCCTCGCTCGTCAAGAATTATTTCGGTGACGGCGAAGAGCTGGGAATGGAGCTCACCTATGCCAATGAGGAAAAGCCGCTCGGCACCGCCGGCAGTGTGAAGAACGCCGAGGAGGCCCTCAAGGACGACGCCTTCCTCGTCATCTCCGGTGATGCCCTCACCGACTTCGATCTCACCGATCTGATCCGGTTCCACAAGGAAAAGGGCGCCCTCGTCACGGTCTGCCTCACCCGGGTCCCCAACCCCCTCGAGTTCGGTATCACCATCGTCGACGAAGGCGGCCGGGTCGAGCGGTTCCTGGAAAAGCCGACCTGGGGCCAGGTCTTCTCGGACACCGTCAACACCGGCATTTACGTCATGGAGCCCGAGGTCTTCGACTACTTCGAGCCGGACGTGTCCGTCGACTGGTCCGGTGACGTCTTCCCGAAGCTGATGAAGGAAGGCAAGCCGATCTACGGCTATATCGCCGAGGGTTACTGGGAGGACGTCGGCACCCACGAGAGCTACGTCAAGGCCCAGGCCGATGTGCTCGAGGGCAAGGTCGATGTGGAAATCGACGGCTTCGAGATCTCGCCGGGCGTATGGGTGGCCGAGGGCGCCGAGGTGCACCCCGATGCCGTGCTGCGCGGTCCGCTGTACATCGGCGACTACGCCAAGGTCGAGGCCGGGGTGGAGATTCGCGAGCACACCGTCGTCGGCTCCAACGTCGTCGTCAAGAGCGGGGCGTTCCTGCACCGGGCCGTGGTGCACGACAACGTCTATCTCGGGCAGCAGAGCAATCTGCGCGGCTGCGTCATCGGCAAGAACACCGATGTCATGCGGGCCGCCCGGATCGAGGACGGCGCGGTCATCGGCGATGAATGCCTCATCGGCGAGGAATCGATCGTCCAGGGCAATGTGCGGGTCTATCCCTTCAAGACCATCGAGGCCGGTGCCTTCGTCAACACCTCGGTGATCTGGGAATCCCGCGGCCAGGCGCATCTGTTCGGCGCGCGCGGCGTGACCGGGATCCTCAATGTGGAGATCACACCGGAACTCGCCGTGCGGCTCGCCGGCGCGTACGCCACCACCCTGAAGAAGGGGTCCACGGTCACCACCGCCCGGGACCACTCCCGTGGTGCCCGTGCCCTCAAACGGGCGGTGATCTCGGCACTGCAGGCCAGCGCCATCGACGTACGCGACCTGGAGAACGTCCCGCTGCCGGTCGCCCGCCAGCAGACCGCCCGCGGCAGCGCCGGCGGCATCATGATCCGTACGACGCCCGGTGTGCCCGACTCCGTCGACATCATGTTCTTCGACGAGCGGGGTGCCGACCTCTCGCAGGCCGGGCAGCGCAAGCTGGACCGGGTCTTCGCCCGGCAGGAGTACCGCCGCGCCTTCCCGGGCGAGATCGGTGACCTGGCGTTCCCGGCCAGCGTCTTCGACTCGTACACCGGCTCGCTGCTGCGGTCCCTGGACACCACCGGCATCGCCGAGTCGGGGCTGAAGGTCGTCGTGGACGCCTCCAACGGCAGTGCGGGTCTGGTCCTGCCCAGCCTCCTGGGCCGGCTCGGAGTCGATTCCCTGACCATCAACCCCGGTCTCGACGAGTCCCGGCCCACCGAGACCGCCGACGCCCGGCGCTCCGGGCTCGTCCGGCTCGGCGAGATCGTGGCCTCGGCGCGGGCCGCCTTCGGCGTGCGCTTCGACCCGGTCGGTGAGCGGCTGTCCCTCGTGGACGAACGCGGCCGGATCATCGAGGACGACCGCGCGCTGCTGGTCATGCTGGACCTGATCGCCGCCGAGCGGCGCACCGGCCGGGTCGCGCTGCCGGTGACCACCACCCGGATCGCCGAGCAGGTGGCCGCCTACCACGGCACGCAGGTGGAGTGGACGACGACCTCGCCCGACGACCTGACCCGGGTGGGCCGGGAGGACGGCACGGTCTTCGGCGGCGACGGCATGGGCGGCTTCATCATCCCGGAGTTCAGCAGCGTCTTCGACGGCGCCGCCGCCTTCGTCCGGCTGATCGGCCTGGTGGCCCGCACCCAGCTCACGGTCAGCCAGATCGACGCGCGGATCCCGCGGGCCCACGTCCTGCGCCGCGACCTGGCCACCCCCTGGGCGGTCAAGGGCCTGGTCATGCGGCACGTCGTCGAGGCGGCCGGCGACCGCGACGTGGACACCACCGACGGCGTCCGGGTCGTGGAGTCCGACGGCCGCTGGATCCTGGTCCTGCCCGACCCGGCCGAGGCGGTCACGCACCTGTGGGCGGAAGGACCGGACGACGCCTCCGCCCAGCAGCTGCTGGACGAGTGGTCGGCCGTGGTGGACAGCGCCGGACGCTGATCCGGACCCCACCGGCGGGCCGGGCATCGGCACGCCGGTGGGGCCATTGGGAGACTGCGGAGCCGACGTGCGACGATGTGCGGCATGTCGCAGCAGCGCCCCGATCGGAGCACACCGAACAGACCGGCCGCGCGCCCCGACGCGTCCATGTCGCTGCTGACCAACGTGATGGATCACAGCCTCGACGACGGGTACGCCGAGGCGGCCGCGCGCAAGTCCGAGGCCGGCGTGCGCGGTCTGCCGCGCACCCTGCGGGCGAAGTTGGGCCTCGCGGCCGGTCTGGTGCTGGCCGCGCTCGTGGTGACCGTCGGGGCGGCCCAGGCCCGGATATCCGCACCGACGCTCGCCAAGGAGCGTACGGAGCTGATCAACCGCATCCAGAAGGGCACCGGCGAGGCGGACCGGCAGCAGAAGCGCGTCGACGCGCTGCGGGACGACGTCAGCAGGATGCAGCGCGAGGCGCTGAAGCAGCACGGTGGGGGCAAGGCCGAACTGCTCGCCCTGCTGGCCGGTTCGACGCAGGCCACCGGGCCCGGCGTGAAGCTCGTCGTGGACGACGCCAAGGGAGCCGAGTCCAGCGGCGGCGGACCGCGGGAGAGCAGCGACTTCTCGGACACCGGGCGGGTGCGGGACCGGGACATGCAGCGCGTCGTCAACGGCCTGTGGGCCTCGGGCGCGGAGGCCATCTCCGTCAATGGACAGCGGCTTACGTCACTCTCGGCGATCAGAGCCGCAGGAGACGCCATACTGGTCGACAACAAGCCGCTGGTGCCGCCTTATACGGTGCTGGCGGTGGGGGACGGGCAGCGGCTGAGCACCGCGTTCCAGGACAGCGCCGACGGTCAGTACCTGCACATTCTGCAGGAGAACTACGGCGTCCGCGCCAGGATTTCCGCCGAGAGCGAGCTGACGCTGCCGCCCGCGCCCAGCTTGATCGTACGTACCGCAAAGCCGCAGGCCGGTGCCGCCAAGCCGGACGGCGCCGACACAGGGAAGGGCACATCGTGATCGCCGTACTGGGCCTCATCGTGGGAGTCGTGGTCGGGCTGGTGGTTCGGCCCGTGGTGCCGACGGTGGTCGAGCCTTACTTGCCGATCGCTGTCGTCGCCGCGCTGGACGCCGTGTTCGGAGGTCTGCGGGCCATGCTGGACGGGATCTTCGACGACAAGGTCTTCGTGGTCTCCTTCCTGTCGAACGTGGTCGTCGCGGCGCTGATCGTCTTCCTCGGTGACAAGCTGGGCGTCGGTGCCCAACTCTCCACCGGTGTCGTGGTCGTGCTCGGCATCCGCATCTTCTCCAACGCCGCGGCGATCCGCCGGCACGTCTTCCGGGCGTGAGGCGGATGGCAACGGACGAGACCCCTGAGCCGGAGCAGAAGCCGGAGCAGCGGCCCGAACGACCGGAGCAGAAGCCGGAGCCGGAGCGGGAGCAGGAACACGGCTCGGCCGGCCGGCAGCCGATGCCGCCGGAGAGCCGGAGCACCCCGGAACCGGCGAAGTCCGCGGACGACGCGGAAAGCCAGGAACCGGACACGACTGGACAGAAGCCGGACAACGGGGCAGACTCCTCGGCCCCGGCGGCGGACACCGGCGACGGGGACGCGGAACGCCCGAAGACCGGTCGTGAGCGGCTGGTGGCGAGCCTGTGGCCGCCGCGGTTGACCCGGGCTCAACTGATCGTCGCCCTGCTGCTGTTCATTCTCGGCCTCGGCCTGGCGATTCAGGTACGTTCCACGAGTGACAGCAGTGCGCTGCGAGGTGCGCGTCAGGAGGACCTGGTGCGCATCCTGGACGAGCTGGACAACCGCTCCCAGCGGTTGACGGACGAACAGCGGCGCCTGGAAGGGCAGAAGACCGAGTTGGCGAACAGCTCGGACCAGGCCGAGGAGGCCCGTAAGCAGACCGTGGAGAAGGAACAGCAGCTGGGCGTGCTGGCCGGGACCGTCGCGGCGCAAGGGCCCGGCATCAACCTGACCATCGACGACCCGACGCACTCCGTGGAGGCGGACAAGCTGCTGGACACCATCCAGGAGCTGCGGGCGGCCGGCGCCGAGGCGATCCAGGTCAATGACGTCCGGGTCGTCGCGAACACCTCCCTCTCGGACGTCCGGGGCGGGGTGGAGATCGACGGCAGGCGCGTCACGCAGCCGTACCGCTTCAAGGTCATCGGCAAGCCGGAGGATCTGGAACCGGCGCTGAACATCCCCGGCGGAGTGGTCCAGACACTGGAAAAGGAGCAGGCCAAGGTGTCTGTGACCCGAGAAAAGAAGATCATTGTGGACGCCTTGCGAGCGGCGAAGCGGCCTGACTACGCTCGGTCGTCATCGCAGTGAGGCGTACAGGTATGTCGAGTGCCCCAGGAGGGCATGAGGTAGCGGGGGGTCGACGCACCGTGCGTGTGGTGTGTGGTGGAAACTGTCTGGAGGCCACGGACGTTCACTGGATGTCCGGATGGGCCGGTGTGTGCATCGAGGGTTCGTCCTGCCCCACGGGCGGGTCTGTTTCGTTCAAGGGGAATCGCCCGTGAAGTTGTTTGGAAAGCTGTTCGGCAAGAGCGCGCGCCAGGAGGGCGGCAGCGGCTCCGCGCGGCATCGCGCCGCGGGCCGGGCCGACGAGAGCGGCGCGGCCGAGAACCGTCCGCTCTTCCGTGACGAGGTCGGCGGTCCGTCCGGGGGGCACGGCGCGGGTTCTGTTGACCCCTCCGGTGCCGCCCGCATAGGTTCCCAGGAACCATCAGCCGCACCCACGGGCGGAGGTCCGGCCTTGCCGGTTTGTACGAGGTGTGGGCACCGGAACGCCGAGGCGAGCCGGTTCTGCTCCAACTGCGGCGCGCCGCTGCGTGCGGGCGCGCAGCCCGAGCGGGCGTCCGAGACGACGTCGACGATCTCCATCTCGGGGCTCGAGGCCTACGACTCGGAGACGACGGGCCAGAACCTCTCGCCCGCGCTGTCCCCGGAGGCCCAGGCGGCCGTCGACGCCCTTCCGTTGGGTTCGGCGCTGCTCATCGTCCGCCGCGGTCCGAACTCCGGCAGCCGTTTCCTGCTGGACAGCGAGCTGACGACGGCGGGCCGGCATCCGCAGAGCGACATCTTCCTCGACGACGTGACGGTCTCGCGTCGCCATGTGGAATTCCGTCGCGGCCCGGACGGCCTCTTCACGGTCTCCGACGTCGGCAGCCTGAACGGCACCTACGTCAACCGTGAGCGCATCGACTCCGTCGCCCTCACCAACGGCGACGAGGTCCAGATCGGCAAGTACCGCCTGGTCTTCTACGCGAGCCAGCGAGGCGCCGGTATCTGACCGGCCAGGGAAGGCACATGCGCCATACACCGAAAGGCGGTGCCGGAGATTCCGGCACCGCCTCCTCGGACGGCAGGCCGGTGAGCATCGGCACGGTGCTCAACCAGCTGCGCGAGGAATTCCCCGAGGTCACCATCTCCAAGATCCGCTTCCTGGAGGCCGAGGGGCTGGTCGAGCCGAAGCGCACGCCTTCCGGGTACCGGAAATTCACCCCGGCCGACGTGGAGCGGCTGGCGAACGTCCTGCGGATGCAGCGCGACCACTATCTGCCGCTGAAGGTCATCCGCGAGCATCTGGACGCCATCGAGCGCGGTGAGCAGGTCGCGCTGCCGGCGCCCGCCGCACCTGCCCGCGATCTGATCGAGGGCGTCCCGGAAGCGGGCGAGGACACCCCCACGGCTGCCCGGATCGGCCGGGCCGAGCTGCTGGCCGCCGCCGAGGTGGACGAGGCGGCGCTCGCCGACTGGGAGTCGTACGGACTCATCGTCCCTCATGCGGACGGCGGATACGACATCGAGGCCGTCACGGTCGCCAAACTTGTCGCCGACCTGGGCGGTTTCGGCCTCGAACCACGGCATCTGCGGGTCGTCAAGGCGGCCGCGGAGCGCGAGGCGGGCCTGGTCGAGCAGGTCGTTGCACCCCTTCGACGGCACCGTAATCCGCAGACCAGGGCCCATGCCGAGGCCACCGCCAGGGAGCTCGCCACGCTCTCCGTACGGCTGCACGCGGCGCTGGTCCAGAGCGCGCTGCGGGGCCGGCCGTAGTGAGCAAAAGAGTGCCCGACTACCCAAACCTGCCGGGCACGTCCTAGGGTTGCTGTGTGAACGAGCTCGACGTCGTGGGTGTCCGGGTGGAAATGCCTTCCAGCCAACCGATCGTGCTCCTGCGGGAGGTGGGGGGCGACCGTTACCTGCCCATTTGGATCGGGCCGGGTGAGGCCACCGCCATCGCCTTCGCCCAGCAGGGCATGGTCCCCGCCAGGCCGCTGACGCACGACCTTTTCAAGGACGTGCTGGAGGCGGTGGGGCAGGAGCTGACGCAGGTCCGCATCACCGACCTGCGCGAGGGGGTCTTCTATGCGGAACTGGTCTTCGCCAGCGGGGTGGAGGTCAGTGCCCGTCCGTCCGACGCGATAGCGCTGGCCCTGCGCACCGGAACGCCGATCTTCGGCACCGATGGTGTGCTGGACGACGCGGGGATCGCGATCCCGGACGAGCAGGAGGACGAGGTGGAGAAGTTCCGCGAGTTCCTCGACCAGATCTCACCCGAGGACTTCGGGACCAACAGCCAGTAGCCGGTGCGGCCGGACGGGCGAAGGGTCTGATTCCGGCCAAACTATTTAGCCATTCCCCACGCGAGGTCACGAGAAACCACTCGTAGGGTGATTATCACTCGGCGTGGCGAGCGCGGCGATCGTTGACGCACCCCGAGTGACTGCATACCGTCGATATGGCAGGTCCCGTCCGGGACGTGGAGGACGGAGGGCGGCGTGGCAATCACCGGCGACGGTATGGCGGCGGAAGGGGCGTTGCCGCTCCACGCGGGGGCAACGGCGAACCGCGCCCCGGCACCGGCCGCGGCGGTGTCGGGGGACTGCGAGGCGCAGGACATCGGCTATCGCGGCCCGACCGCATGCGCGGCAGCGGGCATCACCTACCGGCAGCTCGACTACTGGGCACGCACCGGCCTGGTGGAGCCGAGCATCCGGCCGGCGTACGGCTCCGGCACCCAGCGGCTCTACAGCTTCCGGGACGTCGTCGTCCTGAAGATCGTCAAGCGGCTGCTGGACACCGGGGTCTCGTTGCAGAACATCCGCACCGCCGTCCAGCACCTGCGCGCGCGGGGGCTGGCGGATCTGACCCGGATGACGCTGATGAGCGACGGCGCGACGGTCTACGAGTGCACCTCACCCGACCAGGTCGTCGACCTGCTCCAGGGCGGCCAGGGGGTCTTCGGGATCGCCGTCGGCGTGGTGTGGCGGGACGTGGAGGGCGCCCTCTCGCAGCTGCACGGGGAGCGCGTCGACACCGGCGAGACGCTGGTCGGGAAGAACCCGCACGACGAGCTGGCGCGGCGGCGCAACCGGGCCGGCTGAGCCGCGCCCCCGGGCCCCGGCCCGGCGACGGGTCGATTGTCAGTGCCATGCGGCAGCATCGGACATGTGAGACCCGCGCCGACGATCCTGCATCTGGACATGGATGCGTTCTACGCCTCTGCTGAGCAGGCGGCGAAGCCGAGCCTGCGCGGGAAACCGGTGGTGGTCGGCGGGATCGGGCCGCGCGGTGTGGTCGCCACGGCGTCGTACGAGGCCCGGGTCTTCGGGGTGCGCTCGGCGATGCCGACGGCCCAGGCGCGCCGACTGTGCCCCAACGCCGCGTATCTCAGTCCGCGTTTCACCCTGTACCGCCAGGTGAGTGAAACGGTCATGGGGCTGCTGCACGCCCTGTCGCCGCTGGTGGAGCCGCTGAGTCTGGACGAGGCGTTCGTGGACCTGGAGGCGGGCGGGGTGGCCCCGGAGACGGCCGCGGTACGGGCCGTGGGGGAGCAGTTGCGGCGCGACATCCGGGCGGCGACCGGCCTGACCGGCTCGGTGGGGCTGGCCGGCGCCAAGATGCTGGCGAAGATCGCGTCCGAGCAGGCCAAGCCGGACGGTCTGGTGGTCATTACGCCCGGCACCGAGCGGGAGCTGCTGGGCCCGATGTCGGTCCGGACGCTGCCCGGGGTGGGGCCCGCGACGGCGGAGACGCTGCGCCGGGCCGGGATCCACACGATCGCCGAGACCGCGGAGGCCGGCGAGGCGGAGCTGGTACGACTCCTGGGGAAGGCGCACGGCGCCGGGCTGTACGCGATGGCCCTGGGGCAGGACGACCGTCCCGTGGTGGCCGAGCGCGACGCCAAGTCCATCTCCGTCGAGGACACCTTCGAGGTCGACCTGACCGACCGGACGCGGGTGCGGATGGAGGTGCTGCGGCTGGCCGACCGCTGCGTCCAGCGGCTGCGGGCGGCCGGGCGCTCCGGGCGCACGGTGGTGATCAAGGTGCGCAACTACGACTTCTCGACGCTGACCCGCTCCGAGACGCTCCGCGGGCCGACCGACGACCCCGCGGTCATCCGGGAGGCCGCGGTGCGGCTGCTGGAGCTGGTGGACACCACCGGCGGCGTCCGGCTGCTGGGCGTGGGGGTCAGCGGGCTGGCCGACTTCACTCAGGAAGACCTGTTCGCCCAGCTCACGACGGAGCGGGAGGCCGAGGAGCTGGCGCGGGCCGCGGAGGAGCGGGCCGGGGCGGAGCCGGCCGAGGAGGCGCCCGAGGAGGAGCGGCCGCGCCGCTGGCATCCGGGCGTGGACGTGGTCCACGACGAGTACGGCGCCGGGTGGGTACAGGGCAGCGGGCTGGGGAGAGTGACCGTCCGCTTCGAGACGCCGTGGTCCGCACCGGGGAGGGTGCGGACCTTTGCCGTCGAGGATCCGGCGCTGCGGCCGGGGGAGCCCCTGCCGCTGGTGGGCGGGGGGCCCGCGGCGGATCAGTCCTCCGATCCGGCGATCTTGCCGAAGTCGGTGTCGGAGGTGCCCGAATTGCCGGGGGACGCGGCGTCGGAGTCGGGGGAGGAGATATCCAAGCGGTAGTGGTGGTAGAGCTGGAGTTCCTGCTCAGGGGAGAGATGGCGGCCCACACCGAAGTCCGGGGCGTCCTTGATCAGCTTGCGGTCGTAAGGGATGTGCAGGCTCTCGCCGACCATTTTGCTGGGCTCCAGGGGGACGAACGCGTCCCGGCTGAAGAGCCCGGTGCGTACGGCTGCCCACTCCGGTTCCCCCGTCGCGTCGTCCAGATAGACCTCGTCGATGGTGCCTATCTTCGCGCCGTTACGGTCGAACGCTTTGCGGCCGATCAGGCTCCGGGGATCGATATCGGTTTGCACGGCCCCTCCAATTGGTCGCAACTGCCCTGTGACAACTACCAAACGGCACATTTCATGCCCCGGCCACTCGAAGGATCCTTCGAGTGGCGCGCTGGTAGGCTGGCGAATGGCCGCAGAACCCGTGCGGGAGAGTCCTTTGTCGTACGCGACCAGGGCGCCGAAGGAGCAAATCCTCCCCGGAATCTCTCAGGCACACGTACCGCACGGACGAGGTCACTCTGGAAAGCAGGGCGGGCCGCGGAAGGCACAGCTCCGGGACCCCTCCTCACCGACGGTGAAAGCCGGGCCGCCATGCGCGGGCCGGTGAAGCTCTCAGGTTGAGATGACAGAGGGGGAGGCCGTCCGGGCACCCGCGCCGTGGTGCCCCTCGTAGGTCGTACCGACCAGGAGGCCCCCGCAGATGACCACCAACCGCATCTCCCTGACCGAGCTGGAGCGCGGCACCCCCTTCGAAGCCCGGCACGTCGGCCCCGACCACGAGGCGCAGGCCAAGATGCTGGCGCACATCGGTTTCGGGTCGCTGGACGAGCTCACCGCCACCGCCGTACCCGATGTGATCAGGAGCGCGGAGGCGCTCGGCCTGCCGCAGGCCCGTACCGAGGCCGAGGTCCTCCAGGAGCTGCGCGGCCTCGCGGACCGCAACCAGGTGCTGGCCTCCATGATCGGCCTGGGCTACTACGGGACGTTCACGCCGCCGGTGATCCTCCGCAACGTCATGGAGAACCCGGCCTGGTACACGGCGTACACCCCCTACCAGCCGGAGATCTCGCAGGGCCGCCTGGAGGCGCTGCTGAACTTCCAGACGATGGTCGCCGAGCTGACCGGACTGCCCACCTCCGGCGCCTCCCTCCTGGACGAGGGCACCGCGGCGGCCGAGGCGATGGCGCTCTCCCGCCGCGTCGGCAAGGTCAAGCAGGGCGTCTTCCTCGTCGACGCCGACTGCCTGCCGCAGACCATCGCCGTGATCGAGACCCGCGCCGAGCCGACCGGCGTCGAGGTCGTCGTCGCCGACCTCTCCGAGGGCATCCCCGCCGAGATCGCCGAGCGCGGCGTCTTCGGCGTCCTGCTGCAGTACCCGGGCGCCTCCGGTGCCGTCCGGGACCCGCGCGCCCTGATCGAGCGCGCCCATGAGCTCGGCGCGGTCGTCACCGTCGCCGCCGACCTGCTCGCGCTGACCCTGCTGACCTCGCCCGGCGAGCTCGGCGCGGACATCGCGGTCGGCACCACCCAGCGCTTCGGCGTCCCGATGGGCTTCGGCGGGCCGCACGCCGGCTTCATGGCGGTGCGCGAGCAGTACGCGCGCAGCCTCCCCGGCCGCCTCGTGGGCGTCTCCGTGGACGCCGACGGCCAGAAGGCCTACCGGCTCGCGCTGCAGACCCGTGAGCAGCACATCCGCCGTGAGAAGGCCACCAGCAACATCTGCACCGCGCAGGTGCTGCTGGCCGTCATGGCCGGCATGTACGCCGTCTACCACGGCCCCGAGGGCCTGCGGACCATCGCCCGCCGCACCCACCGCTACGCGGGCATCCTCGCCGAGGGCCTGCGGGCCGGCGGCGTGGAGCTGGTCCACGGCGCGTACTTCGACACGCTGACCGCGCGGGTGCCCGGCCGGGCCGCCGAGGTCGTCGCCGCCGCCCGCGAGGCCGGCATCAACCTCCGCCAGGTCGACGCGGACCTGGTCGGCATCGCCTGCGACGAGACCACCGGCCGCGCCCAGCTGACCGGGGTCTGGGCCGCCTTCGGCGTGCAGGCCGACATCGAGAAGCTCGACGCGACCACCGACGAAACGCTTCCGCAGTCGCTGCTGCGCACCGACGACTACCTCACCCACCCGGTCTTCCACGAGCACCGCTCCGAGACCGCGATGCTGCGCTACCTGCGCACCCTCGCCGACAAGGACTACGCGCTGGACCGCGGCATGATCCCGCTCGGTTCCTGCACGATGAAGCTGAACGCCACCACCGAGATGGAGCCGGTCACCTGGCCCGCGTTCGGCCAGCTGCACCCCTTCGCCCCGGCCGACCAGGCGCAGGGCTACCTCACGCTCATCCAGGAACTGGAGGAGCGCCTCGCCACCGTCACCGGCTACGACAAGGTCTCCATCCAGCCCAACGCCGGCTCCCAGGGCGAGCTGGCCGGCCTGCTGGCGGTCCGCGCCTACCACCGCGCCAACGGGGACGAGCAGCGCACGGTCTGCCTGATCCCGTCCTCGGCGCACGGCACCAACGCCGCCAGCGCCGTGATGGCCGGCATGAAGGTCGTCGTCGTCAAGACCGGCGAGGACGGCGAGGTCGACGCCGACGACCTGCACGCCAAGATCGAGAAGCACCGTGACGAGCTCGCGGTCCTGATGGTGACCTACCCCTCCACCCACGGCGTGTTCGAGGAGCACATCACCCAGATCTGCGCCGCGGTGCACGACGCCGGCGGCCAGGTCTACGTCGACGGTGCCAACCTGAACGCGCTGGTCGGCCTCGCCGAGCCGGGCAAGTTCGGCGGCGACGTCTCGCACCTCAACCTGCACAAGACCTTCTGCATCCCGCACGGCGGCGGTGGCCCCGGTGTCGGCCCGGTCGCCGTCCGCGCCCACCTGGCGCCGTACCTCCCCAACCACCCGCTGCAGCCCACCGCGGGCCCGGAGACCGGCGTCGGACCGATCTCGGCGGCCCCCTGGGGCTCCGCGGGCATCCTGCCGATCTCCTGGGCGTACGTCCGCCTGATGGGCGGCGAGGGCCTCAAGCGCGCCACCCAGGTCGCGGTCCTCAGCGCCAACTACATCGCCAAGCGCCTGGAGCCGCACTACCCCGTGCTCTACACCGGCCCCGGCGGCCTGGTGGCGCACGAGTGCATCATCGACGTCCGGCCGCTGACCAAGGCGACCGGCGTGAGCATCGACGACGTCGCCAAGCGGCTGATCGACTACGGCTTCCACGCGCCGACGATGTCCTTCCCGGTGGCCGGCACGCTCATGATCGAGCCGACCGAGAGCGAGGACCTCGCCGAGCTGGACCGCTTCTGCGACGCGATGATCGCCATCCGCGCGGAGATCGAGAAGGTCGGCACGGGGGAGTGGGACAAGGACGACAACCCGCTGCGCAACGCCCCGCACACCGCGGGCGCGCTCGGCGGCGAGTGGACCCACCCGTACTCCCGCGAGGAGGCCGTCTTCCCGGCCGGTGTCGTGGCGGCCGAGAAGTACTGGCCGCCGGTTCGCCGCATCGACGGCGCCTTCGGTGACCGCAACCTCGTCTGCTCCTGCCCGCCGCTGGACGCGTACGACGGCTGAGCCGTTCCACGGCAACAGCAAGGGCCCTCGGCAGGCGTTCTGCCGGGGGCCCTGGTGGTTCTACCGGGTGCGCGGGGTCAGGCCGCCGCGGTGACCCGGGCCCGGTGCGGGGCGATGACCTGCCCGTCAGGCAGCAGCTCACCGGTGTCCTCGAAGAGCAGGACGCCGTTGCAGAGCAGGCTCCAGCCCTGCTCCGGGTGGTGTGCCACAAGGTGTGCGGCCTCCCGGTCGGTGGAATCCGCTGAGGGGCAAGGTGGTTGGTGCTGACACATGGAAGTTGTCTTTCGCTGCGGTGTGGTGAACGTCGTCGTGCGGCTCGATGAGCTCGATGAGATGGCCATGGCCGCTCCCCCGTTTCTTCGGTCGGTCCCAGTGTTGCCCTACGGAGGGGATTCCGCAGGGATTTCGCAGCAGCGGTACTCACTCGATATCGACGCGTCACCCGTGCGGGCGGTTGCTCCCAAGTGCTCTCCGCTCCAAGGAGGTTGGCAGTGGTATCCGCGGGCTAGCCCGCGCGGGTGAGCACGCCAGCGCGCCCCGTGACCGGAAAGGGCCACGGGGCACGGTCGTGAGGGGCGTGGTGCGCCGGTGCGCGGGTACCCGGAAGGACGCCGCCGGCTTGCGGCTCAGGCCGGTTCGCGCAGTTCCAGGGGCGCGGAGGCCAGACGCAGGGTGAGCCGGGGGAGCAGGTCCGCGACGTGGTGCGTGCGGTGGGCGGCGATGCCGGGCGGGGCGGGCGCCAGCGGCACCAGCAGGTCATCGGCTGCCGGCAGCCCCGCGGCCCCGTCGGAGGAGAGGTCGTGATGCAGCCAGAGGGTGAGCATGTACAGCTCCGGTACGGACAGCAGCCGGGGCTGGTAGGGCGCGGTGAGCGCCTCGGACTGTGCCAGCGCCCGTTCGGTCGAGGCGACGTAGGGGCCGCCGCAGAACCGCCCGAACGTCCAGCCGTCCGCGGTGAGCACCGCCTCGGCGGTCGCCACGGCCCGCTCGCCGCCGCGGACCAGGAACTGCCAGCCGGCCAGCCGGGTGTGCGGCGTGCCGTCGGCCCGGCTGACGTCGTCCCAGACGTGCAGGGGCAGCGGGTGGTCGGGGCTGAGCGGGCCCTGATGGGCGCGCAGGGCGGGGACCGGGGCCTCGCGGACGGCGGTCGGCGAGCCGAGGGCGGTCAGGATGCTGCGCAGGGCGGGCGCGGGGGCAGGGGCAACGTGCAGCGGCATGGTGGGTCGCCTCTCACTTCGGAGACACGGTGGAGCGTGGCAGGTGCAAACGGCGCTGTTTGCGTGCGGGGTCAGAGCGTGGCCGGCCGGGGCTGCGGCCCGGCGTGGGGAATCAGGGCCTGTCGTCGAACCACGCCACGGGTGGGAACACCGCGACACGGGGCGCCAAGTCTCTGCCTCGTAAGCGGAGTTTATACGACGTATGCTCTGAAAGTGTTTCGGCTACCGGCCTTGCGGATTTCCGACAAGGCCGAATCCGGACCGGTCCGCGAGGTGATTTACTCCAATTTGTACGGAGCCTTTGTCGCGCCACCTCGTATTGCCTCGCCGGTGCGGTAGGCCGGATCTCGTCGGTGAATCTCACGAGCGAAATGCGGACGGCGATCGCCGCTGAGATATGCCGGTGGAAGATGCCGGGCGCCGTACCACTTCGAGCCTATCGGCACCCGGCCGCCCCGGAGGCGTTATCGATCAGATTGCCGGGGCATCATCGACCGTAGCGCGAGCCCCGGCGTGCCCGGGTTCGCCCCCAAGCGGCCCGTGGCCGCGGGCCGTTCACTGGAGGAGGGACCCTTTCGATGGGGGAGAAGGTCGCCGCGGACGGGATCGACCTGGCGGACCGGGAGCGTTATCGAAGAAAGCTACACGACTGTCTCGAGGGATTGCACAGGCTCCTCGTGGAGAAGCGGTTCGACCGGCCCCGGAATCTCATGGGCCTGGAGATCGAGCTCAATCTCGCCGGCGCCGACGGGCGCCCCCGCATGCTGAACTCCCAGGTTCTCGAACGGATCGCCAGCCAGGATTTCCAGACCGAACTCGCCCAGTGCAATCTGGAAGTCAATATCCTCCCGCACCGGCTCTCCGGCCGCGTGCTGGACCAGCTCGCCGAGGAACTCCGCACGGGCCTGAGTTACGCCGAAAGAAAGGCCCGCGAAGTCGCCGCCGGAATCGTGATGATCGGCATTCTGCCGACCCTGGACGCTGCCGACCTGACCGTCGCCAGCCTCTCCGAGAACGACCGCTACGTCCTGCTCAACGACCAGATGCGGGCGGCCCGCGGCGAGGACTTCGTCCTGGACATCCAGGGCGTCGAGCATCTGGTGGCGCGTTCCCCCTCGATCGCGCCGGAGGCCGCCTGCACCTCCGTCCAGCTGCACCTCCAGGTGACACCGGGCCGCTTCGCCGCCGTATGGAACGCGGCCCAGGCCGTTGCCGCCGCGCAGATCGCGGTCGGCGCCAACTCGCCGTTCCTCTTCGGCCGGGAACTGTGGCGGGAGTCGCGGCCGCCGGTCTTCCAGCAGGCCACCGACACCCGCGCACCGGAACTACAGGCGCAGGGCGTACGCCCGCGCACATGGTTCGGCGATCGCTGGATCGAATCCGCATACGACCTCTTCGAGGAGAACCTGCGCTACTTCCCGCCCCTGCTCCCGGTGTGCGGACCGCAGGAGCCGCTGCGGGTCCTGGCCGAGGGCGGCGTGCCCGACCTGGCCGAACTCGTGCTGCACAACGGCACGATCTACCGCTGGAACCGCCCCGTCTACGCGGTCGCCGACGGCGTCGCCCACCTCAGGGTCGAGAACCGGGTACTGCCGGCCGGCCCCACCGTCGCCGACACCATCGCCAACACCGCGTTCTACTACGGCCTGGTGCGCGCCCTGGCCGAGGAACCGCGCCCCATCTGGACCCGCCTCCCGTTCGCCGCCGCGGCCGGCAACTTCGACACCGCCTGCCGGTACGGCATCGACGCCACCCTGCAATGGCCCCGCCCCGGCCGGACCGCCGCCCTCGCCGACATCCCGGCCGTACGGCTGGTACGCCAGGAACTGCTGCCGCTGGCCGCGCGCGGACTGGACGCCTGGGGCGTGGAGGCGGCCGACCGCGACCACTATCTGGGCATCATCGAGGAGCGCTGCCGACGGCGGGTCAACGGCGCCTCCTGGCAGGCCGCGGCGTACCACCACGCCCGCCGGCAGGGCCTGGACCGGGACGCCGCACTCGCCGCCATGACCCGGCGGTACCGCGAACTGATGCACACCGGGCAGCCGGTGCACACCTGGGCGGTCGCCTGGCCGCTCGGCGCCCGCACCGCGGTGCCGGGTCCTCGCCAGGCGGCGACCGAGGGGGCGTAGCCGCCACCGGGGGGGCGAGGCCGGGGGCGGCCGCGGCCGCGCGGGCTCAGCGCGGCGCCTTGCTGCCCGCCGCCATGATGGCCTTGAGGATCACCTGGTGGATCTGCGACGGATCGTCCACCCGGTGGGCCGAACCGCCGGTGGGTGCCACGATCCGGTCCAACGCCGACGCGTCGGCCTCCGGACCGATCGCGACGGCGATCAGCGGCACCGGACGCCCCGGATCCGACAGCTTCCCCAGCTTGGTGACCAAGGCGTCGAGCCCGATACTGCTCGCGTCGTCATTGGCGCCGTCGGTGACGAGCACCACCGCGTTGAACTTCCCGCTCGTGTACGTCCGGCGGGCCTCCTCGTAGGCGGCGAGGACGGTGTCGTACAAACCGGTGGCGCCGTGGGGTACCGGGGCCAGCGAGCCGAACGCGGCGGCGAGCGCGTCACGGTGGGTGCCACCGTCGCCCTCCCGGTCGCCGAGACGACCGGTCGGGGAGAGCTCCTGGTAGTCCTTCTCGCCGTCCAGGTGGGTGGCGAACTTCCACAGCCCGATCTCGTCCTCGGGCGTGAACGTGGCCAGCGCCTGGAGGAGCGAGTTCCGGGCGAGGTCCATCCGGGTCTGGCCGCCCCGCCCCGGCACCAGGTTGCCCATCGACGCCGAGGCGTCCACCACGGTGGAGATCCGGGCACTCTGCACGGTGATCGTCCACATGCCCAGCAGGGCCTGGAGCTGCTTGGCCGTCGGAGCGTCGGCCGGTGCGGCGGAGTACGGCTGCGGATCGCGCCCGCCGGCGGCCGCCACCACCTCGGCGTCCGCCGTGCCGTCCCCGGCCCGGAAGCCGCGCTCGCGCAGCGCACGCTGCCCGCCGGGCTCGCCCAGCAGCGTCATGAAGCGGCTGGCGGCCCGCGACTGCTCGGGGCTCATCTCGTCCTGGTCCACCAGGGCGTACGGGTAGTCGAGCCGGGCCGTGCCGTCCTCCGGGTAGAAGAGATCGAGGTCCGGGCCGCCGTCCGGGCCCTCGTTGTGGGCGAACGCGGCCTGTTCGGACAGCGGCAGCGCCTGGTTACGGCGCGGATTGCCCTGCTCGGCACCGGAGTCGTCGCGCGGCAACGTGGCCATGACCTGACCGTCGCCGTCCGCGACCCGCTGGTAGAGGAGCTTGGCGGTGGCCGCGGTACGGGTGTCCGCCTCGTCCCCGTCCTCGGCGTCCTCCGTATTGGCGGCGCTGATACGGGCCAGGGCGAGCAGCCCGGTGGCGCTGCGGGTGGGATCGGCGACACCCAGGCGCAGATCACCACCGGAGGTCGCGCTCTCGGTGAGACCGGCCCAGGTGTAGCGCTTGTTCGGCCAGCCCAGGGACTTCGCCGCCTTGGGGACGGCGCCCAGCGCCAGAGGTGACGAGGCGACGTTGCCGGCGGCCGTCAGCGGGGTGCCGCTCTCCCCTTCGACCCGGTCGACCCACAGGCTCGAATCCGGTATCCAGACCTGGAACTCCGGGTCGGCGGGCCGCTGTCCGAGGGAGTCGGCGAGCTCGTGGGAGGGCCGCGCGACGACCCGGACGTCGAGACATCTGCCGTCGGTACGCGTCGCCTTCTCGCGGGCCGTATCCGCCACCGCTTCGACGGCCGGTGCAATGTCGGGCGAGGCGGCCACATCGAGCCGCACCGACGGGCCGTCACATCGCGTGCCGAAGGGCAGCAGGCCGCTGCGCAGCGCCACCACGGAACCGGCGGCGACCGCGAGTACGAGGGCGGTGGACAGGACGACGGTGCGGCGCCGGGGGCCGGGGCGAGCCCCGGTGGACCGCGCGGTGGGGCGGTCGGGCAAGCTGTGTCGTCCCATTGCGGTAGCGCCTCTCCTTCTCGGAGCTCGATCGTGAATCGATGGGGGAGGAGGAAATGCGCCACGTGGATGGCGCCCGTCCCCGGCCTGTCGCGCGCGATCTTCGTACCTGCTGTCGAGACCCTAGCGGGGCGGTGGTGGCGAAGAGGCGGTAATGCAGAAGTGGAGGAAGCGTGGACTCGGATACAAGTCCCGGGGCTGGTGCGGACGTTCCGGGGGAGGGCTCCGGCGCCGGCGCGGGACCGGACGCGTCCCAGCAGCCGGCCCGCAGCGTCCTGCGCAGTGAGACGCTGATCGTGCTGGCCCTGTCCGTGGGCGCCAGCGCGGTGTCGTCACTGATCAGCTTCATCGGGTCGCTGACCAAACCCGGTGGCCTCAAACACCAGGCGGCGACCCTCAACGCCTCCCATGCGCCCGGCCGGCCGTGGCTGGATCTCGCCTGGCAGCTGTTCGGGATCGCCACCGCCCTGGTGCCCGTGGCTCTGGTCGCGCATCTCCTGATGCGCGAACGGGCAGGCGGACTCCGCGCGATCGGTTTCGACCGGCAGCGGCCCGGCTTCGACCTCGGCCGGGGAACGGGCCTGGCGGCCGCCATCGGCGGCAGCGGCCTGCTGCTCTACCTGGGCGCGCGGGCGGCGGGCGTCAACCTGACGGTGGTCCCCGAGGCGCTGCCCGATGTGTGGTGGAAGATCCCGGTACTGATCGCCTCCGCGGTGCAGAACGCCGTACTGGAGGAGGTCATCGTCGTCGGCTATCTGCTGCGCAGACTGGGCCAGTTGGGCTGGACCCCGATGGCCGCTCTGGTGGCCAGCTCGCTGCTGCGCGGCTCGTACCACCTGTACCAGGGCATCGGCGGTTTCCTCGGCAACATGGTGATGGGCGCCATCTTCGTCCTCCTCTACCGCCGCTGGCGCCGCGTCGGCCCCCTCGTGGCCGCCCATGCCCTCATCGACACCGTCGCGTTCGTGGGCTACGCGGTATTGGCGGGGCGGGTGGGGTGGTTGCCTACGGGGTGAGGGGTGAGGGGTGAGGGGTGAGGGGTGAGGGGGGAGGGGGGACTGCGGTGTGGGGGTGGGGAGGCTTTGCTGCCTGCTGCCTGCTGCCTGCTGCCTGCTGCCTGCTGCCTGCTGCCTGCTGCCTGCTGCCTGCTGCCGCTTGCTTGAGGCCCGCCGATGCTTCCCCCGCCCCCTCCCCCTCTCCCCCTTCGGGGGAGGGGGCGGGGGGTGGGTTCGGGGGTGGGGGGAGTCGTGAGGTTTCGCGCGCACGCGGGCGGAAGCTTGACAACGGGCGCCCGGCGCGGCCGGCCGCACGGGCCCTCCCCGGAGCGTGCCTGAACCGCTGCCCGACGGACGGGCCGGACCGGCCTCTGACATCGCGGCCCTGCCGCCCGATCTCGGCCCTCAGCGCAAGACGGCCGCTCAGGCCCTGCTCAGCAGTTCGCCGTCGATCACCGTGACCGCGGAACCGGTCAGCAGCGTACGGTCGCCGCGCAGTTCGGTCCGTACGTATCCGGTACGGGCCGCGCCCTGCAGGCCGACCAGTGAGTTGCGGCCCAGCCGTGCCGACCAGAACGGGGCGAGCGCGGTGTGCGCGCTGCCCGTTACCGGGTCCTCGTCGATGCCGACCGCAGGGAAGAAGCAGCGCGAGAGGAAGTCGTAGCCGCCGGAGGGGTCTTCGGCGCGCGCGGTGGCGATCACCCCTCGCCCGCCGTGCCCGGCCAGCGCCTTGAGGTCCGGCGCCAAGGCCCGTACGGACTTCTCGTCGGCCAGCTCGACCAGCAGATCCCCGACGTTCGGGCCCGTGTCGTGGGCCGAGAGGATGTCGACACCCAGCGCGGCCGCGACCACGGGCGGCACCTCGACCGGGCTGAGCGGCGCGGTCGGGAAGTCCATGGTGATCGCGCCGTCGTCGCCGGCCGTCGTGGTCAGCACCCCGCTGCGGGTACGGAAGCGGACCGTACCGGTGGCCGTCCCCGTGCTGTGCAGAACGTGCGCGGTGGCCAAAGTGGCGTGCCCGCACATGTTCACCTCGGTGGCCGGGGTGAGCCAGCGCAGCGCCCAGTCGGCGTCGCCGCCCTCCGGCAGCGGGTGCGCGAAGGCGGTTTCGGAGAGGTTGACCTCCATGGCGACCCGCTGCAGCCAGGCCGTTTCGGGAAAGGCGTCGGAGTCGAAGAGCACGACTCCCGCGGGGTTACCGGCGAATGGACGCTCACTGAAGGCGTCGACGATACGAATCCTCATGAGCGTGAGCGTAGAGGGGCCACAGAGGCGCGGGCCAAGGCCAATCCCGGGAAATTGGACCGGGATGGGAGGCCGGCGAACCGGGCGTACTGGTGCACACGGGCCGGATGCGCGCCTTGTGCGGTCGCGCCGGCGGGGGGCATCGGCGGCGCGGATGCGACGGATGCGCGGGTGTTGCCGGGCTGCGCCGTGCTCTCGTCGCTGCGCCCTGCTCTCGTTGAATCGGATGTAGCTCGGGTCTTGCTTCGGCGAACAGTCCCGATATATCGTTGAAGCATCGCGACCGATCAACGATAGGAATGGAGGACGTCACCATGCGTTCCCAAGGAAACGATCACGGACACGAGTACCGGCACGAGCGCTACGGACCTGGGCGCCACGGCGGTCGGGGCGACTTCGGGGGTGGCTGGGAGCGGCGGCGCTCCGCCTTCGGTCCCTTCGGTCCGCCGTTCGGAGGCCCGCCCTTCGGTGGCGGCCGGGGCCGTGGCGGCCCGCGCGGCCGCGCTCGGCGCGGAGATGTGCGCGCGTCGATACTGGCGCTGCTCAAGGACCGCCCGATGCACGGCTACGAAATGATCCAGGAGATCGCCGAGCGCAGTGGCGGGGCGTGGAAGCCCAGCCCCGGCTCGGTCTACCCGACCCTGCAACTCCTCGAGGACGAGGGGCTGATCGCCAGTGCCAGTGAGGGCGGCAAGAAGCTGTTCTCGCTGACCGAGGCCGGACGCGCCGAAGCCGACAGCGGCTCGGACGCCCCCTGGGAGGACGCCGGCCGCGGTGTCGACTGGGAGGCGATGAATGAGATACGCAAGGCGGGCGGCGGTCTGGTCGAGGCGTTCCGGCAGGTGTGGGCAACCGGCAGTCCCGAGCAGCGGGAGAAGGCCATGGCGGTGGTCAACAAGGCCCGTAAGGAGCTGTATCTGATCCTCGCCGAAGAGGACTGATGCCAGATGGCTCCCTGTGGAAGGGGGGCGGGGGCGACGCCAGGGTTCTCGTTGAGTGGGTTGACGTCGGAGCGGGCGCCGGGCGCCCGGGGGCTCAGGCGAGCAGGCTGGCGAGCTTGCGCAGTGACTCGTTCAGTGCGGCGCCCGCCGAGTCCTTGAGTTTGCCTGCCATCAGGGAGACCGCGGCGCCCGTGAAGGTCCCGTCGACCTGGACGGTGGTCGCCTCGCCGTCCGGTGTGAGGGAGTAACGCATCCCGAGGTTGACGCCCATGGGGCCCTTGCCTGTGATGTCGAGCAACCGGCCCGGCTCCAGTTCCCGTACGGTCCAGGTGACCTCGGCGGGGAAGCCCATCAGCTTCATGTTCTCCTCGTAGGCCGCGCCCACTGTCAGCGTTTCCGGGCCGCCCTTCGGGAAGGAGGTGTGGGTGGCGTTCCACTGCCCGTACGCATCGAAGTCGGTGAGCCGGTCCCAGACCCTCTCGGCCGGTGCCTCGATGCGGGCCTGTGCGGTGACTTCGGCCATGCGATCACCCCTCCGGTGACGGTCCAGGCTGGTGCCGCGGAACGTAGCCGGGTGGGGAGGAAGGTTCAATACCGGCGGCGCCTATTTCTGATGGGCCGTCAGCTGGCTGGTCGGTTTGACGGGAGGGGGAGTCCCTGTTGTCGTCGCGGGGGGCTCGTGGGAGGCAGAACGTGCCGGTCCCGGATGTCTGGCCTCCACGGAATCTGCGTATTCTCTCCGTCGTATCTCCTCCCTGAGGAGGAGACCGCGGGGTGGCATCCCCAACCAGCGTGGGATGCGCAAATGCTTCCCGGCGGGGATGCCCGGGCGTTCAGGGGCTGGTGGGGTGGGGTTGTGCAAAACCGTACTGCGTATAGCGGAGCCGACGACTCCGTCCACGAGGACCTCGGCAGCAGACTCACCGTCGAGCTCGCGTCGGTGGTCTCCGCGGCCCGCAGGCGGGCCACCCGGGACGGTGACCGGCAGGTGGACACCGCGCATCTGCTGCACGGTCTCCTGGAGTCGGACCCCGCCGTACGCGCGGCCTTCGATGGCGGGCCGCAGGTGGCCCGACTGCTCGGCTATCTCGTCCAGCGCAGCATCGGCTACGGACTCCAGTGGCACGGCACGGTAGAGGACTCCGGTGCCGTTCCGGTGGTCACCGAAGGCGGTGTCCCCGGATGGTCACCGGCCGCGGCCGCGGCCATGGACGGCGCCCTCGACCGTGCGCATGCCCGCTACGACACCCGCGCCGGCTGCCTCGATCTGCTCGCCGCTCTCGTCGACGATCCCGAATCGCGGGCCGTCGAGGTACTGCGCCGGGCCTCCGTCGACACCGCCCGGCTCGCCGCCCGTCTGGACGGGGAGCGCCCCGGCCAGGACTGACAGGGGTCTCGGGGGTTGCGCTGCTGACGGCGGCTGTCATGATGACCCGATGCACGCGTCATCAGGGAGCCCGGCAGGTCGAGCGGCCGGCCCGGGCCAGGGAACTCCAGGGTCCTGGCTGGACCAGCGACCGTCCGCGCTCGACGGGAGCCGGGGCGGCGCGCCGCGGGGCCGTGGTGCCGGCGTCGGCATCGCCCTGCTGTCGGCGCTCGCCTTCGGCGGCTCGGGCGTGGCCGCCAAACCCCTGATCACGGCGGGTCTCGAACCGCTGCACGTCACCTGGCTCCGGGTCGCCGGCGCCGCGCTGGTCATGTTGCCGGTGGCCTGGCGCCACCGCGATCTGCCGCGCCGCCAGCCCGCCCTGCTCGCGGGCTACGGGCTGCTCGCCGTCGCCGGTGTGCAGGCGTGTTACTTCGCCGCGCTCTCCCGCATTCCCGTGGGCGTGGCCCTGCTGATCGAATACCTGGCGCCGGCGCTCGTCCTCGGCTGGGTCCGTTTCGTGCAGAAGCGGCCGGTCACCCGTGCCGCGGCGCTCGGTGTGGTGCTCGCCGTCGGCGGTCTCGCCTGTGTCGTCGAGATCTGGTCCGGGCTGAGCTTCGACGTGCTCGGCCTGGCGCTGGCGCTGGGGGCGGCCTGCTGCCAGGTGGGCTACTTCGTACTCTCCGACCACGGGAGCGACGGCGAGGACAGGGCGGACCCGCTCGGGGTGATCGCGTACGGCCTGCTGATCGGCGCCGTCGTCCTCACCGCGATCGCGCGCCCCTGGGAGCTCGACTGGACGGTCCTCGGCGGCGCTGCGGACATGAACGGCACCGAGGTGCCCGCCGCCCTGCTGCTCGCCTGGATCGTGCTTGTCGCGACGGTGGCGGCCTATCTGACCGGAGTGGTGTCGATCCGCCGGCTCTCGCCCCAGGTGGCCGGGGTCGTCGCCTGCCTGGAGGCGGTCATCGCGACCGTACTGGCCTGGGTGCTGCTCGGCGAACACCTCTCCGCTCCGCAGATCCTGGGCGGGGTGGTCGTCCTGATCGGTGCCTTCATCGCGCAGTTGGCCAAACCGCAGACGACCGAGTCGTTGGTCGTGGCGGGCGCGGGCCCGGGGGAGACAACGGGCTCGGTTCAGGCCACGGGTACGGGTGCCCGCGGCGATGCGTACCCGTCCGGCGGTGATGCGGCGGCGGCCGCGGCCGGAGCGCCTACGGGTGCCGGGGACGGCGTGCCGCCGGGATCGCCCGCCGCCTAGCGTGTCGATCATGGATGCGGCCGTCTTGTCCGCTCCCGCCACGTAGGGCGGGCGGCGGCCTCCGCGGCCTCTTCCTCCACCGGGGCAGCGGCCTGGGCCCGATCGCTGCTGCCTTCTGGCGCACCTTCGGTGGCTTGGTCCTGCTGAGCGCCCCGCGCAGCACGTTGCCGGGCTGATACGACGGCGCCTTGGGTGCGTCGAGGAGTCGAGGAGGGGCCCGGCCGGTGGCATCGGCCGGGCCCCTCCCGGGTCTGCAGGACGTCCGGTTCAGGTGGCGGGCGTCCTCGGGACCGCACCGGCCGCCGCCGTCAGGCGGCGCTGTTGGTGGGCGCGGGCGGCCGCGTCGCCGGGGCCGTTCCGCTCGGCGAGGCGGCCCGAGATGCGGTGCTGGACCGTCTCGCTCCGCTTGCCTCCGTATTTGAACTTGGCGCGGATGTCGTGCACTTCGAGGCGCAGGCCGCGGATGCCGGAGAGCAACCGCCCGTACGGTGCCTCACCGGCGGTGACCGGGGCCGAGCCGCCCTCGGGCTGGAAGTGGCCCATCTGCCGTTGCAGCAGTGCCGCCTTCTCCTCCGGATCGTCCACGACATGCGCCGTGCAGCTCAGCTGGACCGCGGCGTAGAAGCTCGTCGGGACGCCGTGCTCGGGCGGCTTGCCCTCCTCGGCCTGCCAGGGGCCGGGGATGAAGGTGTAGTCGTCCACCACGCTCAGCAGCACCTGCGGACGGTCCGCCAGCGCCTCCCAGAGGGGATTCGGGCGGGCCAGATGTGTCACCGCCTCGCCGCGGTCCGGGTCGTAGGCGAAGTGCAGGGGCTGTACCAGCGGTGGTTCACCGGGCCGTCCGTTGGCGGCCAGCTGGCCGAAGTCGTGTGCGGCGAGCCAGCGTTGCCACTCGGCGTCGTCGGTGGGGGCGTCCCAGGGGTGTATCAGCACGGGTGCTCCTCAACGGGCGGTGAGGTATGCCGGCTCCGGGATGCCGGGCGCGAGGTCGTCGGACGGTATGGGGGCGCCGTACACCGGAGCCACGGGAAGGACACCGCTCCAATACGGCAGCGCGATGTCCTCCGGCTCGTCGTTGGGGCCGCCGGTACGGACCTTGGCGGAGACGTCGCGCAGGTCCAGGCGGATCACGGCGGTGGCGGCCAGCTCCTTGGCGTTACCGGGACGGGAGTCCGCGGCCCGCCCGGGCAGGACGTGGTCGACCAGCGCGTCCAGCGCGGTCGTCTTCTCCTCCGCGTCGGTCACCTGGTACGCGGTGCCGTGCACCACCACCGAGCGGTAGTTGATGGAGTGGTGGAAGGCGGACCTGGCCAGCACCAGGCCGTCGACATGGGTGACGGTGACGCAGACCTCAAGCCCCGGGTCCGTGGTCCCGCCGGCCATCCGCAGCGGCCGGGAGCCGGTCGAACCGTGCAGGTAGAGGCGGTCGCCGACCCGGCCGTAGAGCGTCGGCAGGACGACCGGGGAACCGTCGCGGACGAAGCCCAGGTGGCAGACATAGCCCTCGTCGAGGATGGCGTGCACCGTCTCGTGGTCATAGGCGGCGCGCTCGCGGGCGCGGGTCGGGGTCGTGAGGTCGCTCGGTGCGTACGACTCGGCAGAGGCCATTGCCAACTCCATTGCACTAGTGCATAATCAAGTTTGTGCTAGGAGAGTATCGGATCGAAGGGCGGCGCGCATCGGACATTGCCGCCAGCGTCGAGCGAGCCATCGGTGCGGGCGAGCTCCAACCAGGCGAAGTCCTGCCCCCGCTGCGGGAGTTGGCCGTCTATCTGGAGGTCAATCCGAATACGGTCGCGGCCGCATACCGCACGCTCCGTGACCGGGGGGTGATCGAAACCGCGGGCCGCCGGGGCAGCCGGGTGCGTCCGCGCCCCGCGAGTACGCCCCGCGAGGCGCTGCGGGTGGAGGTGCCTCCGGGGGTCCGCGACGCCTCCGACGGCAACCCCGACCCGTCCTTGCTGCCCCCGCTCGAACGGGCCCTGGCCGCGGCCGCGGCGCGCAGTTCCCGGCGACCGGTGCTCTACGGCACCCCGGCCGTCGATGAGGAGCTGGCCGCGCTGGCCCGCTCGGCCTTCGCCGACGACGGCGTGGCGGAGGGCCCGATCGCCGTCACCAGTGGGTCACTCGACGCCATCGAGCGGGTGCTCGCCGCTCATCTGCGGCCCGGTGACAGTGTGGCCGTGGAAGATCCCGGGTGGGGGAGTCTGCTGGATCTCGTCCCGGCGCTCGGACTGCGTCCCGCGCCGGTCGGCGTGGACGACGAAGGGCCGCTGCCCGCCCGGCTGGCGCGGGCGCTGGAGGACGGTGCCCGCGCGGTGGTCATCACGGACCGGGCGCAGAACCCCACCGGCGCCGCGGTGACGGCCGCCCGCGCCGCCGAGCTCCGCGCGCTCCTCGCCGACCACCCCGGCGTCCTCCTCATCGAGGACGACCACGGCCACGGCATCGTCGATCTCCCGCTCCATCCGCTCTCCGGTGTCACCGACCACTGGGCGCTGGTCCGCTCGACGGCCAAGGCCTACGGCCCCGATCTGCGCCTGGCGGTGCTCACCGGCGACGCGGTGACCGTCGACCGGGTGCGCGGACGGCAGCGGCTGGGCCCCGGCTGGGTCAGCCATCTGCTCCAGGACGCGGTCGTGCAGTTGTGGCAGACGTCCGCGGTCGATCCGACGGCCGTGGCCGGCGCGTACGGCCGGCGCCGGGAGCCGCTGATACGGGCGCTGGCCGAGCGCGGGGTGCCGGCGCGGGGGCGCAGCGGGATGAATGTCTGGGTGCCGGTTCCGGACGAGACCGGTGCGGTGGCCCGGCTGCTGCATTCCGGCTGGGCGGTCGCCCCCGGTGCACGCTTCCGGCTGGACTCCCCACCGGGAATCCGCATCACCGTCTCCCGGCTCTCCCACGACGACATCGAACCGGTCGCCGACGCCGTCGCCGCGGCCACAGGGGCGGGTGAGCTGCGACGATACGAATAGGGAAGGTGATCCGGGGAGAGGAGCCGCTCGGCGGAGCCCGCTGGCCTGCAACTCGGCGGTAGCGCACGGGACTTGGCAGGACCGCCCGGCTTTTTGCCCGGGCGGCCGACTGTGATGCGGGTCAGGCCCGCCGCCAGCATCAGCAGGTGACCTGCTTGATGTAGTAGTGCTGATCGTTGTGGACCTGTACCCACTTGCCGTGGCTGCCGCCGCGCTCGGTGAAGCTGATGCCCCATGAGTGGCGCTGCCCGCGGTAGGTGCAGTGGGCGTTGACGTAGAAGACGTCCCAGTCCTGGCCGTGCGGTGTGGTCTGGTTCTTGCGCAGCGTCCGGCGCGGGGTGCCGTGGCACGGGCCGTGTGCCGAGGCGCACCAGTCCTTGGCGACGGTCACCGGGTGGCTCGTCTCGTTGGTGGTCTCGCTGCACAGCCCGGCCGTGCAGCCGCCCCTGGGCGTGACGGTGCCGGCCGAGGCCGGTAGCGCACCGCCGACCAGTGTTCCCATGGCCAGCAACCCTCCGCCGACAGCCGTGAGCAGGGCGGTCCGCCGGTGGCCGTGCGGGATGGGATGCCCGTCGCCTCGGGCTACTCGGGTCAGGAGGTCACCTCCTCCGGCGGCCGTTCCGCGGGCCGTTGAAGGGTCTTGAGACCGGCCACGTCACACGGCCGATAACCGCCGGCCGCCGCGAATATCCGCCGGCCGCCGCGAAGTCGCGCAGGAAGCGCAGCCCGGCCGCGGTGCGGAGATGGCCCATGGAGGGGCACACGAGGGTGGCGGCCGGGTCCGTACGGGTGATGAGCCGGGCGGCCCGCCGCACCACGTCGGCCATGGTGCGCGCGCTGCCGGAGTAGAAGTGCCGGTCGTTGACGGTGTCCCAGAGCTCATAGGCGTTGATCCGGCCCCGGTGGCGCGCGACGAGCGCGGCCACGAAGGCGTCCCAGTCCGCCGGCCGGTCCGGCGGTGCGGAGCGGGCGCCGTCGGGGTAGAGGGACTTCGGCCCGTCGGGCGCCGCCCAGGGCTGGGTGCCGCCGAAGGTGAAGAGGCTGTCCATGTGGGCGCGTTGGGCCGCGGCGACCAGGCGGTCGAGGGCCGTCCAGTCGTACGTGCCGCGCCGGGGCTCCAGGTCCGTCCAGCGGGTACCGCTGTTCCAGAAGCGCACCGCGCCGATGCGGAAGGACGGCATGGTGCCGGTGTTGCTGTTCATGCCGACCCCGAAGGCCGTCCGCGGCACGGGGGACGGGGCCCAGGTCCAGCGGTCATCGGGGCCGCCGACGGACGCCGCCGCGCCCGCCGACGCCGGCGGCCGGTGCTGCTCGGCCGGGCTGAACGATCGCACGGCTCCGCCGAGCTGAGGAACACCAGCAGCATCACCAGACACAGCACCACGGAGGCGGTGCGACGGCGAACCGGTCGACGGGGCGGCGCGGCTGCCCCCTCGGGCGCCCGCCGGCCCCGTACGGCCGGAGGCTCCTGTTCCGGCCCGGCGGTCGGACGGCCCCGCGGCACGGAGATCAGGCGGCGTCGCGGCCCGGTAGTCAGGCGGTCCTCCGGCCCCGTGTCCTGGTGGCCCACCGGCCTGTGGGTCACATCCGGGTCCGCCTCCACGTCCTCCCGTGGATCAGCCGTGGTCGCCGCCGTCCACAGTCGTAGCAGCTCGTTGAGCTGGTGCGGGGTGGCGCCGCAGTGGTGGGCGATGGCGGCGATCACCGCGTAGTCGCGCGGCACGCTTCCGCCCGTGCAGTAGCGGTGCAGGCTCGACCGCGTCGGGTACGTCGACCGGGCCGGCGCCGCGTAGCTGACACCGGCCCGGTTCTTCAGCTCGCTGAGCGGGCCGGCCAGGCCGGACGTACCGCTCGTCCCGTCCACGACGCCCCCTTCGCGCTCCCGTCCAGGGCGTGCCCCTCACCCGTCAGCTTGGCACGGGGCGCGAACTGCCGCCGAACGTAGGCCCGTTGACGCTCCGGAGAGGGACAACGGGCCGGCCGGGTTTCAGTCGGTGTCGGTGGAGCGCCGGGCCGTCGAAGCGCGCGGCCTGCTCTGGGTGAGGGCCGCGCCGGCCAGCACGATCAGTGCGCCGACCGGGGTGTTCCAGCTGAGCCGCTCGTTCAGGAGGGCGACGCCGGCGGCGGTGGCGATCACGGGGACGAAGTAGGTGACCATCTGCGCCGTGGTGGGGCCGATCTCGGCGACCAGGCCGTACTGGAGGAGGAAGGCGAAGCCGGTGCCCAGCGCGCCGAGTGCGAAGACCGAGAGCAGCGGGAGGATCGGGTAGCCGGCCGGGGCGGTGGTGAACAGCGGTGTGACGACGGCGAGTTGGGCGGTGGCCAGCAGCAGCTGGGTGCTGGACATCGACAGGTGGGAGTGCGCGGAGCCGGCCAGGGTGCGGCGGACGTAGATCCAGCCGATGGGGTAGCTGAGCGAGGCACCGAGCGCCATCGCGGTGCCGGTCAGATCCGTACCGGTGAAGCCCTGCCAGGCGCCGAGCACGGTCAGCACGCCCAGGAAGCCGATGCCGAGACCGGCGACCCGCCGCCGGGTCGGGCGGTCCTCGGAGAGCGCCACGACCGACAGCGCCATGCCCCACAGCGGCGAGGTGGCGTTGCAGATGCCGGCGAGGGTGGAGGGGATGGTCAGCTCGGAGTAGGCGAAGAGGGAGAACGGCAGCGCGTTGAGGAAGAACGCGGCGACGGCGAGATGCCCCCAGGTGCGGGCGGAGCGGGGCAGTCGCTCGCGCTTGATCACGAGGATGGTCAGCAGCACCAGCGCGCCGAACGTCACCCGGCCGAGCGTGACCTGCAGGGGCGCGAAGCCCTGCGTGCCCACCTTGATGAAGAGGAAGCTGAAGCCCCAGATGAGGGCGAGGACCGCGAACCGGACCTGCCAGCCGCGGGCGCGCGGCCGGGTCGTGGCGGCGGGCCGCTGGGGCGTGGGGGTGGTGGTGGCCGTGGCCGTGGCGGCGGGGCTGCCGGAGGCGACGGGAGTGCTGGTGGCGCTGGTCATGGCACCCAAGATGGCGGATGCAATTTAGTAGCACAAGCGAGTTTTCGTGGCAGGTATCGCGTAGCATTGCTTATATGTTGAACCTTGATCGCCTACGGACGCTGAGTGCGGTCGCCCGCCACGGATCGGTCAGCGCGGCCGCCGACGGGCTGCATGTGACCACCTCGGCCGTCTCCCAGCAGATCGCCAAGCTGGAACGGGAAACCGGGCAGCAGCTGCTGGCGAAGAACGGGCGCGGGGTGCGGCTGACCGACGCCGGGCGGCTGCTCGCCGACCACGCGGTGCGCATCCTCTCCCAGGTCGAACTCGCCCAGGCCGAGCTGGAGGCGCACCGCGGCCAGGCGGTCGGCGAGCTGCGGATGGGCGCCTTCCCCACCGCGGCGCGCGGGCTCTTCCCTGCCGCGCTCGTCGGGATGCGCGCCGCGCATCCTCAGCTGCGCGCCCATCTGACCGAGATGGAACCGGACGAGTCGGTGCGCGGGGTGGTGCGCGGCGACATCGATCTGGCCGTCGTCCTGGACTGGTACAACCGCCCCCTGTCCCTCCCCGACGGGCTGGCGAAATCGCCGCTGCTGGACGACCCGGCCGATGTGGCGATGCCGGCCACGCATCCGCTGGCCCGGCGGAGCTCCGTGGAGCTGGAGGAGTTCGCGGAGGACGAGTGGATCTCCTGGCCGCAGGGGGAGTTCTGCAACGAATGGCTGATGTTCACGCTGCGCAGCAAGGGCATCGAACCGCGCATCGCCCATATGGCGGAGGAGCACGGCACCCAGCTCGCCCTGATCGCGGCCGGGCTCGGCGTCGCGGTGGCACCCCGCCTGGGCCGCGGCCCGGTGCCCGAGGGGGTGAGCGTGGTGCCCGTACGCCACACGATGCGCCGCCATGTGTACGCCATCTGGCGCGCGGACGCGGACCGCAGGCCCTCGATCCGGGCCGCGGTGGACGCGCTGCGGACGGCCGCGGAGGAGGTCGAGGCCGACTGAACGGGTCCGTCGGCGGCCTCAGTCGCCCCGGTCCGTCGCCCCGTTTCCGGTCGTCGGCACGATGCCGCGGATGACGCCCAGGTCCAGCAAGTCCTGGGGGCGGATGTGGAGTTGTTCGGCGGTGTCGTGCACCTGCTCTTCGTCGCGTTTGAGGATGGCGGCGGCCAGTTCCGGGGCGATCACCGAGAAGTAGCTGTCCGGTGTGGCCCAGAGCCGGCCCGGGGCGGCGAGGGCCAGTGCGCCGCCCGAACCGCCCTCGCCGATCAGCAGGGACGTCACCGGTACCCCGGCGGTGGCCAGCGCCGCGAAGGCGTCGGCGATCGCCGCTCCGGCACCGGCCCGCTCGGCGGCCGCGTCGTTCGCGGCGCCAGGGGTGTCCACCAGCGTGAGCACGGGTATGCCGAGCCGGTCGGCGAGCCGGACCAGCCGGGCCGCGGTGCGGAAGCCGGCCGGGCGGGTGGCCGTGCCGCACTGGGCCACGAAGGCGACCGTTCGGCCCTCGCGCCGGCCGAATCCGCAGCGTATTCCGGGGTCGGTGCCGCCGCAGCGGTCGCCGCTGATCTCCTCCCGGTCGTCGAAATACGCCCGCAGATACGCCTCGGCGCGCGGCCGCCCGGCCGCCCGGGCCCGCACCACCGCATCCCAGCCGGTCTCCGGCAGCCCCGGGGCGCCGAGCGCGGCCGGCGGGCGTGCGGGCGTGGCATCGGCGCCGGCCGGGCAGCCGGTGGGAGCGAGCAGCCGCAGCCACCGCCGGAGGGTGCCCCGCAACCGGTCGGGCGGGACGACCGCGTCGACCTGGCCGGCGGCGAACTGCCCCTCGGCGGAGTACGCATAGGGGTCGGCGTCCCGGGGGCGCACCCGCGAGCCGGCGAAACCGATCTGCGCCCCGGGCAGCGCGAGGATCACATCGGCGCCCGCCCCGAGCGTGGCCCAGCCGCCGCCGGTGGTCGGATCGCGGACCACGGCGAGCTGCGCCAGCCCGGCGGCGCGGTTCAGCGCCGACTGCCGGGCCACCCGCTGCAGTTGGCTCAGCGCGCGCATGCCCTCCTGCATCCGGCTCCCGCCGGTCGCGATCAGCGAGACGACCGGCAGTCGCCGCTCCCGGGCCGCGGCGTAGGCCGCCTCCAGACGGTCGCCGGTGCGCTCGCCCAGTGAACCGCCGAGATAGCGGAACTCGAAGGAGAGCACGACCGCTTCGGCCCCACCGAGGTCGGCCACGGCCGTGACCACCGATTCGTCCTCGCCGGTCGCCGTACGTGCGCGGGTCCGGGCGGCGTCATAACCGGGCCAGCCGAGCGGCCCGTCCGGGCCCGGTGACGCCGTGGCCGTCGGCGCCGGCAACTCGGTGTACGAATCCGCGACCGCCGCCAGCGCCTGACGAGCCGTCAGGCGCGCACACGGCTTCGCCGCGCCGCCGCCCGTACCCGCTCCTGCGGCGCCCGCGCCCGCACCGGCCGTGCCGCCCCCGCCGGCACCGCCCCCGCCCTCACGCATGGAGCTCTCGCTTCAGGATCTTGCCCATGTCGTTGCGCGGCAGCGCGTCCAGGAAGTGCACGGTGCGCGGCCGTTTGTGCGGGGCGAGCTGGCGCGCGACATGGTCGGCGAGCTCCTCGGCGGACGGCGGCGGGCCGGCGTCCGGGCCGCGCTCGGCCACGACCCAGGCGACGATCCGCTCACCGAGGTCCTCGTCCGGAACGCCGGTGACGGCCGCCTCGGCGACCCCGGGGTGGGCCAGCAGCGCGTTCTCGATCTCGCCCGCGCCGATTTTGAAACCGCCGCTCTTGATCAGATCGGTGGCCCGGCGGCCGACGATGCGGTAGTTGCCGGCGGCGTCCCGGACCGCCATGTCGCCGGTACGGAACCAGCCGCCGTCGAAGGCGGCCGCGGTGGCGTCGGGGCGGTTGAGGTACTCGACGAAGAGGTTCGGGCCGCGGACCTGGATCTCCCCGACCGTCTCGCCGTCCCCGCCCTCGATGGCCTGGCCGGCGTCGTCGACGAGCCGGACGTACACCCCCGGCAGCGGCACCCCGACCGTGCCGGTGGCCTCCGGGCCGTCCGCGCGCACGCTGGTGTTCATCAGGGTTTCGGTCATGCCGTACCGCTCGATCACCCGGCGCCCGGAGGCCGCCGCGATCCGCTCGTGATCCGTCAGCGGCAGCGCCGCCGAACCGGAGACCAGCAGCCGGGCCCGCGACAGCGCCTTCGCCAGGGCCGGATCGCGGCCCGCCTCCACGGCCAGTCGGTGGTACATCGTCGGGACGCCGAAGAGCATCGTGCCCTCACCGGACAGCTCCCGGGTGACCGCGTCCGTATCGAAGCGCCCCAGGTGGTGGACGCTGCCGCCGCGGCGCAGCGGTCCGAGGACGCCGAGGATCAGGCCGTGCACGTGGAACAGCGGCAGGGCGTGCACCAGGACGTCGTCGGCGGTCCACTGCCAGGCGTCCTGGAGGGCGTCGAGGGTGTGGGCGATGGCGCGGCGGGGGAGGACCACGCCCTTGGGCGGGCCGGTCGTCCCGGAGGTGTAGACGATCAGCGCCGGAGTCTCGTCGGCCGGTTCCATCGGCAGCGCGGGCCCGGGCTCCTCTGGTGGCTCGGTGGCGTCGACGTCGATACGGGGCAGGGCGGCGAGCGGGCCCGGCAGCTCGTCGTCCGCCCCGGCCAGCACCAGCGAGGGGGCGCTGTCGCCGACGATGTGCGCCAGCTCGCTCTCACCGATCTTCGGATTCACCGGTACGGCCGCCACACCGGCGAGCAGCGCGGCCACCACCCCCACCGAGGTCTCGAGCGTCGGCGTCGCCCAGAGCGCGATGCGGGTCTCACCGGCGATCCGCTCGGCCAGCGCGCCCGCCACCGACGCCAGCTGTCGATGGCTCAGCGCGCGGTCGCCGAAGCGCAGCGCGGGGGCGGGCGAACCCTCGCGCAGTGCGGGGAAGAGCACGTTCACCGGATCTCCTTCGTCTCGTCGGCACCCGGCCGCGCCCGGCCGGGCCGCCCCGCCTCCGCACCCTGCGCGGGCGCGGAACGGGCTGACGCAGACCACTCTCGCAGACGCCACTGACAACGCGATGAGATTCGGCGATCACCGCGGGTGACTCCGGCCTCGCTGCCGCGCCGCGCCCGGCGCTCAGCCCGGGATCTTGCGGAAGTCCCACGACACGACGGAGTCCGGCGTCAGCCGCAGCCAGGCGTGCCGGCCGTCGTGCGGCATCGCGGTCATCCCGAAGTACTTCCGCGCGAACAGCCGCTCCGGGGCGTCCAGTTCGGGACATGCCTCACCGGTCCGCGGTACCTCACCGACGCACGCCGCGCGGCCCGACAGTTCCACGCCGCGCAGCTCGCCGTACTCGTGGCCGTCGTCGACCACCACCGCGATCCGCGGGTCCTCGCGGATCTGGGCCCACCGCTTGCTGCGGGTGATCGAGTAGAGCCACAGCGCGGCACCGTCCCAGATGAACCACAGCGCCCCGACGTGCGGCGCCCCGTCCCCGCCGACCGTCGCGACCCGGCAGGTGCGCTGCTCCGCGAGGAACGCGTCGCGTTCGCCCGGCGTCATCATGATCCGGCGCCCGCGCCGCTGTGTGTCGGTCATCCGCCATCGCCTCCGCTGCGACCGCCCTGACGGGAACCGCCCGCCCGGGACTACCTGACTGGGCGTCAGGAATCATCGACGCTCTTCCTGGGGGATGCAATGCCCGCTACCCTCACCCGCCTCGAAGAGCCCCGGCAGGAGAGACCTCCCGCCAGGGGAGGACGCCGCCATCAACGGACCACCAGTAATTGACCACCAGTAACGGACCACCAGCAACAGACCACCAGCAACGGGCCACCGGAACCGGAAGGACCTGCCATGCCCTCGGATGCCGTACGGCTCGGCGAGCAACTCGACCCGGCCTCGACGGTGCTGCTCACCGTCGAGTGCCAGCGGGGCGTGGTCGGCCCGGAGAGCGCACTGCCCGAACTCGCCGATGTGGCCCGCACCTCAGGGGCGCTGGCGAACATCGCCCGTCTGGTGGCGGCCGCACACGAGGCGGGCGTCCAGGTGATGCATGCGGTGGCCGAGCGCCGCCCCGACGGGCGCGGCGCCAGCCGTAACGCGCGCCTGTTCAGGGCCGCGGAGAAGCTGCCCGTCCAGCAGCTCGCCGGGTCCACCGCGGTGCGCATCGCCGATCCCGTACCGGTCGGCGAGGGGGACCTGGTGGTGCGCAGGCTGCACGGTCTGTCGCCGGTCGCCGGCACCGAGGTGGACGCGCTGCTGCGCAACCTCGGCTGCCGGACGCTCGTCGTCACCGGGGTGTCGGCGAACGTGGCGATCCCCAATGCGGTGTTCGACGCGGTCAACCTCGGCTACACGGCGGTGGTGCCCGCGGACGCCATCGCCGGGGTGCCCGCCGACTACACCCCGGCGATGATCCGCAACACGCTCGCCCTGGTCGCCACCGTCACCACTACGGAGGGCGTGCTCGCCAGCTGGCGGAGACCGCGCCGCGCCCGCTGACGTGCCGCGCCCGCTGACGGGCCGGGCCGGCGGCCGGGCCGGCCGGCGCACGTCAGACAAGCGGCGGCGCGCCCTTCGGCGGGCCGTTGACGCGCCTCAGGCGAGCGCGACCGTACCGCCCCTGACGCTCACCTCGGCCGGCGGCAGCCCCTTGGTGGCGGGGCCGTGCTTCACGCTGCCACCAGATTCTCGACATCGGCCCCCGTGCAGACCGTTCGCGGCCGCCGCGAACTGATCGCCTCGCTCGCCGGAACCGAATGCCCGCTCCTCGGCAGCCACTTCCCGCCGCCGACCGCCGGCCTTGTCACCGCAGAGGCGGGCACTTACCGGCTGCTGCCCGTCCCCGGGGTTTCGTGCCGACCCTTCGCGGGCGGGGCAGCGTTCCCGGCCTTTCCGGTCCGGCCTGCCCTTTGAGTAATGCCCGAAGTCCCTTGCCCAATAGGCAGTGTGGATGCCCGATAGGCCGGACGGAAAACCGACCGCATAGACCAGAAATGCGGGGTGTCCGATCTCGGTCAGCGGGCCGGAACGAGGAAGGGGGAGGGAGGGGGTGGTGGAGCTCCCGTGCGTCCCAGGTGTTCCTCTCGTCCGGCAGGTCTCCCCCTCGTCCCGCCTCTCCCGGTGCGTAGGTGATGCTGGCCTGCTGGGCGCGTGGCCGGCCTGGGTGTACGGGGAAAGGTGCACGTCAGCCGGGCGCGGGGCGGGCGTTGAGGGCTCCCGAGGGCAGGGGCCGGGCCGTCGGCGGGCCGGGGCGCCCGGGGTCCGACGATAAGCCTCCCTATTGCTGTCAATAAAAACTCCTTATATCGAGGAAGGGCCTTTCTCTAACCTTTAGGCAGCGCTTGACACCGCGTAGTGCCTGGTGATTGCCTAAATGCGGACATGAAAGCGGGGGAGGACCTGCCTTGGCGCCTTTGAAGCGGGTGGGATGAAGGTCTGGTCGGCCGCTCCGTGTGGTATTGAGTGCCATGCGCGAGCTCATCTGGGCCGATTGAGCATGTAACTTTTCTACGTTTCTACGTTTCTACGTTTCTACGTTTCCTTTCTCGATACGGATAGAAGTGTACGGGGGCTCTTTGCGGACCCTTCCCCGTGCGCTGCATTTGTCATGGGAGCGGGGGAGATCCGCAAATGAAGATTCTCCATGTGCTGGTCGGGCCGGAGTTAGGTGCGCTCGGGCCCGAGATCGCCGAGTACTTGGCGGATGCCGGGCACTTCGTCTATCTCCGGGCAGGCGATCCGGTCGGGTCGGAGGAGTGGCGCAAGCACTTCACGCACAATGCGAGCGTGGTTGACGAAGACGGTTTGGCCGGTCGGCGGATCGACTGCGTGGTGGGTTTCTCCGGTGCATTGCGGGGAGTCGAGGCGCCGGTTCTGGTACCGGAAATCCAGGCCTTGGGGAAGGCGCCGGCCGTCGACTGTTATCTGCGGACTCCGCGGCAGGAGGCGCTGGTGCGGAGCACCGCCGTCCTGGGCGCCCCCTCGCTGAGCGCCCTGCGCGGCGCGCTGCTGGACGTCTGCGTCGACGCGCTGATCCGCCTCTCCCGGGAAGGCGCGGAGCAGCTGGAGTTCGTTCCGCGGGACCAGGAACGCCCCCATGACCTGGCCGCCTACCTGGAGATGGCAGCCACGGCGGAGGAACTCGCCGCCGCGGCGCGGGCGGCGGAACGGCATCCGGAGCGCTGTGACCTCGCGGAGCTCCTGGGTGCCGAAACGGGCGAAGGTCGCCCGCCCATGACGACCCTGCGGTACGAGATTCCGGAGCGGCATCGCGCGGCCTTCGACGCGACCCGTCTGGAATGGCTCGCCCTCGCTCTGCAGATGCTGCTGAATTCCCGTAAGGCCGGGCTCTACGGATATGAGCTGCGCACTCCGCAGGGGTGCATACGCAACTATCCCGAGGTGGAGCGTGCGCTGCGGGTCGATGCTCTCGACGAGCGTGTCTCCGCGGCCCGCCCGGCGGTCTGCGCCAATCCCTTCTACGATGTCGACGCGGTTTTCGGTGACAGCTGGAATCCGCGGGTCGAGGTGTGCTGGGACGTTTCGCGAGGGGGCGACGAGGACGGTGAGCGTCTTCCCGCGCTGCTGAGCCTGCGGGCCGACCAGGACGGCTGGGTGCTGGAGGTCGTGGCTCCGGCCGGGCTGCCGTTCCTCGCCGTGCTGCCGGAGCACCTGGACGGGTTCTTCGAGGTGGTGGACCGGTTCGCCGAAGGGGACCTCCCCTTCGGGGCGTTGCTGGCGCTGCCCGTCGAGCTGCGTGCGCGGCTCGACGAGGAACGGGTGCGCACCGACGCCCCCTACCGCGACGACCGGCCCATCCACCGGCTGATCGAGGAGCAGGCCGCCCGCCACCCGGATGCGGCCGCGGTCGTCTGCGGCGAGACCACCCTCAGCTATCGGGAGTTCAACGCGGCGGCCAACCGGTTCGCCCGGCTGCTGCACGCCCGGTACCGGGTGGCGCCCGGCGATCTGATCGCGTTGTACCTGGACCGTACGGAGAACCTGCTCATCGCGGCCGTCGCGGCGCTGAAACTGGGCTGTGCCTATGTGCCGTTGGACCTGAATTCCCCGCTGCGGCGCACCGCCGGCATCCTGGCCGACAGCTCGCCCGCGCTGGTCGTCAGCGACCGGGCGCATGCCGAGCGGCTGGCGGGGAGCAGTGCGGGCGCCTCCGTGGTCGCCATGGACGCCGATGATCTTCTCGCCGTATGGGCGGCGGACGCGGACCCGTCCCTCTCGGGTGAGGACCTCGACACCCCGGTCTCCGCCGACGACCTCGCCTATGTCATCTACACGTCGGGCACGACCGGCCGGCCCAAGGGCGTCGCCGTCGAGCACAAGAGCTATCTGAACATCGCGGACGACATCGGCCGGTGCATCGACTTCCGGCCGGGGGAGCGGATGCTGGCGGTGACCACCATCGCCTTCGACATCTCCACCCTGGAGATCTTCATGCCGCTGCTGCACGGCGGCACGGTGGTCCTGGCCGGCCGCGCCGACCTGCTCGACGTCGGCAAGCTGATCGACCTGATCGAACAGGGCGTGGCGATCGTCCAGGCGACCCCGTCACTGTGGCACCTGATCACCCAGAGCCTCGACGGCAAGCGGCTGCCCGTACGTGCGCTGTGCGGCGGCGAGGCGCTCTCGCCACAGCTCGCCGCCGTGCTGGCGGCCTCCGTCGACGTCTGCTGGAACGTCTACGGGCCCACCGAGACCACCGTCTGGTCCACCCGCCACCTGCTGACGCCCGACGCCCCCGAGCCGCTGATCGGCCGGCCGGTCGCCAACACCCGCGCTTACGTCCTCGACGAGGAACTGCAGCCGCTTCCGCCGGGCGTGGCCGGTGAGCTGTACATCGGTGGCAGCGGGCTGGCGCGCGGCTACCTCGGTGCGCCGGAACTGACCGCGAGCCGGTTCCTCACCCCGCCGCCGGCAACGTCCGGCGACGGCCCGTCCGTACCCGAGGAGCGCATCTACCGCACCGGCGACCTGGTCCGCGCGCTGCCGAGCGGCGACCTCCAGTTCATCGGCCGCAACGACTTCCAGATCAAGCTGCGCGGCCACCGGATCGAACTCGGGGAGATCGAGAGCGCGCTCCAGGCCCACCCCGCCGTCGAGCAGAGCCTGGTCACCGTCCACGAACCGGCCGCGGCCCAGGGCGACGAGGGGCGCTTCCTGGTCGGCCACTACGTCGCCGCGGAACCGGTGGCGCAGGAGGAGCTCCAGCAGCATCTGGCGGACCGTGTTCCCGACTACATGGTGCCGGCCGTGCTCATCCACCTGGAGAGCATGCCGCTGAACGTCAACGGCAAGATCGACCGCAGCCGGCTGCCGGACCCGTCCGCGTACCTCACCGGCGGCTACCTGGCGCCGTCCGGTGAACTGGAGACCCGGCTGTGCGAGATCTGGGACGAGGTCCTCGGCGTCACGGCCAAGGGCGGCCGGGCCGTCGGGGTCACCGACGACTTCTTCGGCTTCGGTGGCAACAGCATCCTCGGCATCAAGCTCGTCAACAAGATCAACAGTGTGCTGGGCTGTGACATCCGCATCCGGGACCTGTTCCGCGAGAAGACGATCCGCAGCCTGGCGCCGCTGGTCGCCGGCAGCCTCGGGGACTTCGCCTACCGCGACTTCGTGCTCGACGGCACCGACACCGCCGAGCTCCACGAGCCGTTCCCGCTCACCAACGTCCAGCAGACCTACTACCTCGGCCGGTTCAACAGCTTCGAGCTGAGCAGCGTCTCGACGCACGTCTACAGCGAGTTCCAATACCGGCACGTCGACCACGCGCGGCTGGAGGAGGCGTACAACGGTCTCATCCGGCGCCACCACGCGCTGCGCACGGTGATCACCGACGGACAGCAGCGCTTCCTCGCCGAGGACGAGGTCCCCCGCTACCGCATCGCCTACCACGAACTGCCGGACCAGGACGCCCTGGAGCGGCTGCGCGGCACCTACTCGCACAAGCTCTACGACCCCGAGGAGTACCCGCTCTTCGACGTCGTCCTCAGCCGCCTCGACGGCATCTACCGCCTGCACATCAGCTTCGACGCGCTCATCATCGACATGGGCAGTTTCGACATCCTCTTCGACGAGTGGGCCCAGCTCTACGCCGACCCGCAGCGCTGTCTGCCCGACCTCGGCATCAGCTACCGGGACTACGTGCTGCAGTACGAGCGGGTCCGCGACAGTCCGCTGATGCGCGCGTCCCAGGAGTACTGGGAGGCCAAGGCGGACGACTACCACCTCGACCTCAGGCTGCCGCTGCGGGCTCGCCCCTCGGACGTCGCCGCCCCGGTCTTCCGGCGGAAGAGCAAGGTGATCCCCGCCGAGGTGTGGGACGCGCTGTCGGCGCAATGCGTCCGGCACGGCATCAGCCCGACCGCCCTCGTCGTGGAGCTCTTCAGCCGGGTCCTCGGGCAGTGGAGCGGCCAGGACCGGCTGTGCATGAACCTCACGCTCTTCAACCGGCTGCCGCTGCACCCCGACATCAACGGCGTCATCGGCGACTTCACCGTCCTCGAACTCTTCGACTACCGGATCGACCGCGAGCTGGGCATCGCCGACAAGCTCCGCCGGACGCACGGCGAACTGCTCCAGGACGTCGACCACAACCTCTTCGACGGCGTCGACTTCCAGCGGCTGCTGAAGACCCGCCATTCCATACCCGTCAGCAAGATCGTCGCGCCGGTCGTGCTGACCAGCACCCTGGGCGCCAAGGGCAACGCGAGCATGTTCGAACTGCCCCTGGACGACGGCTACCTGGGCATCGACCACGCGATCTCGCAGACCCCGCAGGTGTGGCTCGACAACAAGGCGTACGAGACCGACGAGGGCTTCGTCGCCGAGTGGGACTACGTCGAGCAGCTCTTCGACCCCGCGGTCATCGACGCCATGCACGACGGCTACTGCCGGCTCATCGAACAACTCGCCGCCCTGGACTGGGAGACCGGCCGCTTCCCGTCGCTGCCGGTGCCGGCCGAGGACCTGGCGCTGATCGAAGCGGCCAACGCCGCACACCAACCGACCAGCGAGCACACCCTGTTCAGCCTCTACGAAAGCCGGCTGGACGAGGCCGGGCGCCGGCAGAGCACGGCCGTCGTCGACGCGGCCACCGGACGGACGTACACCTACGACCGGCTGCACGACGACTCCACCCGGCTCGCCGGAGCGCTGCCGGCCCCCGGCACACTGCCCGGCCGGCCCGAGACCCTCGGCGTCCTCGCCGAGAAGGGCTACCTCCAGGTCGTCACCACGCTCGCGGTGATGAAGGCGGGCTCGGCGTACGTGCCGATGAACGTGGAGTGGCCCGGCGCCCGGATCGGTGAGGTCCTCGAATCGGCCGGTACCCGGACGCTGCTGGTCTCGCGCGGGCAGTGGGAGCGCGCGGACGTGCGCGCCCTGGAATCGGTGTGCCGTCTGCTGGTGATCGAAGACCTGCTGGAGCGGGAGCCGGTCGCCGAGCCGGCGCTGCCCGCGGTGGCCGCGGACGACGTGGCGTACGTGATCTTCACCTCGGGGTCGACCGGCCGCCCCAAGGGCGTGACGATCAGCCACCGCGGCGCCGTCAACACGCTGCTCGCGGTGAACGAGCGGTTCGGCGTGTCGGCGTCGGACCGGGTGCTGGCCCTCTCGGAGCTCAGCTTCGACCTGTCGGTGTGGGACCTGTTCGGCACCCTGGCCGCCGGCGGGACCGTCGTCTTCCCGGCGCAGGCCGAGACCAAGAACCCGGCGCACTGGGTCGAACTGGTCGAGCAGCACGGGGTCTCGGTCTGGAACAGCGTGCCGCAGCTCGCCGGACTCCTCGTCGACCAGGGCGGACGCCTCGACTCCCTGCGGGCCTTCCTGCTCAGCGGAGACTGGATCCCCACCGGTCTGCCGGACCGGATCCGGGCCGTGGCGCCGGACGCGGTGGTGATGAGCCTCGGCGGCGCGACCGAGGGCAGCATCTGGTCGATCTGGTACGAGATCGGACAGGTCGACCCGGGCTGGAGCAGCATTCCGTACGGCGTGGCGATGCCGAACCAGCGGATGTACGTGCTGGACGCCGAGGGCGAGCACTGCCCGGTCGGGGTGATCGGCGAGATCCACATCGGTGGTGCGGGCGTGGCGCTGGGCTACTGGCGCGACGAGGAGCGGACCGCCGAGCGCTATGTCGAGCATCCCCGGCTGGGCCGCCTCTACCGGACCGGCGACCTCGGACGCTGGTCGGACGCCGGCCACATCGCGTTCATCGGCCGCAACGACTTCCAGGTCAAGCTCAACGGCTACCGCGTGGAGCTGGAGGAGATCGCCGCCAAGATGACCCGGCTGCCGGGCGTCGACCGGGCGGTCGCCCGCATCCAGTCCGGCGAGGAGCACGACCGGCTGGTCGGCTACCTGGTCCCGGCCGGCGACCACCGGCCGCTGACCGGGGACGGCGACCCGGACCTGGACAAGGAGGCGTTCCTGCTGGGTGCGCCCGGCGTGCTGGCGACCGCCGAGCCCCGGGTCCCCGCGGCCGGCCGGCCCGACCCGGCGGCGTACGTCCGGGCGAAGAGCTACCGGCACTTCCTCGATGCGGCGGTCGACCCCGCACTGCCGCAGAACCGTTACGCCGAGGTCCTGGCGTCCGCCACGGCCCGCCCGACGCGCGGCCGGGCCCGGCTCGGCCCGGGCGACTGGGCGGAACTGCTGAGTGTGCTGACCGCGGTCGAACTGCCGGACCGGGCGCTGCCGAAGTACCGCTACCCGTCCGCGGGCAGCAGCTACGCGGTGCGCACCTTCCTGCAATGGGCGGGGGAGGGCGAGCACCTCTACCACCACCCCCTGACCGGCGAGCTGTGCGCACACCGCCTCGACGACCTCAAGGTGCGGTCCGGGGAAGGGGCGGACGAGCTCCAACTGGTCCTCCACCGGCCGGCGATCACCCCGCTGTACGGCGACCGGTCGGACCGGCTGGCCCGGCTGGAGGCCGGGCATATGCTCGCCCTGCTCACCGAGGCCCTGGACGCGCGCGGCATCCCGTACCGGGTGGTGCCGGAGGGGCGCCGACTGGATGACGAGCACAGCCTGCTCTGCCGCATCGTCCTGAGCGGCGACGGCACCGGCACCGACGGCGACCACGACAGCGGGTCCGGCGGCGGCTTCCGGCCGATGCCGCTCCAACTCTCCTGCTTCGTACGGGAGATGGACGGGGCCGGATACGCCGAGGCCGGCGGTGGGCGTCGCTATGACCCGGACCTGCTGCCCGTCTTCGACCGGGTCAGCGACGTCTACGCCATCCTGCGCCGCGCCCGGTGCCTGCTCGCGCTGGAGAGCGGCCCGACCGACGGTGACCTCGCCACCGGTCTGTCGGCCGGGTTCCTCTTCCAGCGCCTGAGCGAACGGCTGCGGGCCGACGGGCTGGGAACCTGCCCGCTGGGCCTGCGGATCACCGACGGCGGCGTCTACACCATGGCCGTGGGCGCGGTCGACGAGGCGGCGTTCACCGCGCCGGACAGCCCCGCCGAGCCGCTGACGCTGACCGCGGCGGTCACCGAGGAACTCGCCCGAGCCCTCCCGGACTACATGCTGCCCGGCGGTTACGCCGTACTGGACGCACTGCCGCTCAGCGCCAACGGAAAGCTGGCCGCCGACCGGCTCCCGCCCGTCGAGTTCGCCGGCGTCCACGTCGAGCCGTCGACCGACCGGGAGCGCGCCCTGGCCGCGGTCTGGGCGGAGATCCTCGGCCGCCCCGCCGCCGCCCTCAGCGCCAACGACAGCTTCTTCTCGGTCGGGGGCAACTCGCTCGCCGCCATGAAGCTGGTGCGCCTGCTCCAGCGGGACCTGGGGATCGAGCTGAGACTCCGGGACCTCTACCAGAACGACACGATCATCAAGCTTGCGGAGCACGTCGGCGCCGCCGAGGTGGTCGCCGACCGCGAAGAAGGAGAGCTGTGAACCCCGAGCTGGAACTGCTGAACGACCTCCGGGCCGCTCGCGTTCTCGTCTGGAACAAGGGCGAGGACCGGCTCGGCTTCTCCTTCCCGCAGGACACCGGCTTCCCGCAGGAGCTCAAGGACCGGGTCAAGGAGGGCAAGCAGCGGCTGCTGCCCCTGCTCGCGCTGAACGGCATCGACTCCGAGGAACGGGCCCGGCAGGCCACGCACTACAGGCTGCCGGACGACGCCCACGACAGGTCGCTGCACTCCATCCAGAAGGGCATGTACCTGCAGAGCCGCATCGACGAGCTCGGGTACACCTACACCATCCCGCTGTTCGTCGAGCTCACCGGCATCGACGCGGACGCGGCCGAACGCGCGGTGCGGGCGCTGCTCGCCACGGAGCCGGTGCTGCGGATGCGCGTCCACGAGGATCTTTCGTACGAGCTGCTGCCGGCGGACTCGTACGACATCGCCCGGACCCGGCTCGCCGCGGGGGAGCTGGACGCGCTGCGGGAGGAGCGGGCCCATACCGCCTTACCGCTGGCCGACGGACGGCTGATCCGGCCCGAGATCATCGAACTCACCGACCGCCCGGACGTCGTCGTCGGGCTGACGCATCATCACATGCTGTCCGACGCCTACTCGATGGAGCTGCTCGCCGACCGGCTCGCGGCGCTGCACGAGGCGGAGAACGGCGCATTCGCCGCCGCCCGCGAGCCGAACTACTTCGACCTCACCGCCCAGCAGCAGATCGAGCTCGCCCGGCCCGCCTACACCGCACTGCGCGAGCGGCTCGCCGGCCGGCTGGCGGCCGCCGAGAAGCTGCGGCTCAAGCGGCGCCCCGCCCGCGGGGCCGACAACCGGGCCGAGACCCTGGTCCACGAGCTGCCGCCCGAGACCTGCCGGGCACTGAAGGAGCTCGCCGGGCAGCATCGGCTGAGCCTGTACTCCCTGCTGTTCACCGGCCTGTACCACACACTGGGCAGCTTCGCCGGCGGGCAGCGGGACTTCGCCGTCGGCATCACGGTCGCCAACCGGCCGCCCGCCTTCCAGTCGGCGATCGGCCCGTTCATCAACACGCTGCCGCTGATCCCGGAGTTCCGCGGCGAGGACCGCTTCCTGGACAACGCCCGCCGGGTCAACGACGACGTCATCGAGCTCAACCAGCACCACCAGCTCAACCTGAACATGCTGACCGACGCGCTGCCGGGCGGTGCCGCCGACCTGGCCGATGCGCTGCAGGTCCTCTTCACGATGCACAACTTCACCCGGCCCACCCGGTCCGGTGCCGCACCCGGCCACCGCGTGCTGCCCTACCGCGACCTCGCGGAGAAGTTCGGCATCTCGGTCATCGCCAAGGAGGACGGCGACCGGGTGACCTTCACCGTCACCTACGCCGAGGCACGCTACGAACGCGCCTATGTCGAGGGCCTCTTCGACACCTACCTCAGGGTGCTGCGGTCGGTCGCCGAAGCGGGGGCCGACGCCCCGACCGACGGCCTGGACCTGGTGGGCCCCGACGGGCTGCGGCAGCTCGACGGGTGGAACGCCACCGAGCTGGACCACGGGCCGGTACGCACCGCGGTCGAGATGTTCGAGCGGCAGGTGCGGCGCACCCCCGACGCCGTCGCCGTCATCCATCGCGACCGGCGGCTGAGCTACCGGGAGCTCGACGAACGGGCCAACCGCCTGGCCCGCTGGCTGGTGGCGGAGCACCAGGTCTCGCCCGGCACCCTGGTGTGTCTGCTCCTGGACCGCAGCGAGCACATGCTGATCTCAATCCTGGCCGTCATGAAGGCCGGCTGCGCCTATGTGCCCGTCGACCCCGACGCCCCCGACGAGCGGCTCCGCTTCCTGCTCTCCGACACCGGCAGCCCGCTGCTGCTCACCGACGAGCGGCACCTCTCCCGGTGCACCGGGGCAGGGCTGCCGGTACCCGTGGCATCCGTCGACGGAACCGCCACCGCGGACCAGCTGGCCCGGCAGACCGCCGACGCCCTCGCACTGCCGCTCACCGGCGCAGACCTCGCGTACGTCATCTACACCTCCGGCACCACCGGCCGCCCCAAGGGCGTGCTGTGCGAGCACGGCGGGCTGGTCAACCGCATCCAGTGGATGAACCGGGCCTTCCCGCTCGGTCCCGACGACCGGGTGCTCCAGAAGACGCCGTACGTCTTCGACGTGTCGGTGTGGGAACTGCTGTGGGCCAACTGGTTCGGCGCGGCCGTGGTCTTCGCCGACCCCGGCGACCACAAGGACCCGTACGCCCTGATGGGCCTCGTCGAGCGCGAGCGGATCAGCGTGGTGCACTTCGTGCCGTCGATGTTCGGCGTCTTCCTGGAGGCCGTGGAGGCCCTGGAGGCCCCGGAGACCTCCGCGGGACCCGCGCCGGACGGACTCGCCGGCCTGCGCTACGTCTTCTGCAGCGGCGAGGAGCTCAAGCCCGAGCAGGTGCGCGCCGCACACCGGCTGCTGCCCGGCGCGGCCCTGCACAACCTCTACGGCCCGACCGAGGCGTCCATCGACGTCCTCCACCACCCCTGCACCGGCCCGGTGGCCGACACCGTGCCGATCGGCACGCCCATCGACAACACCCAGGTGTACGTGCTGAACCCGGCCCGCAGGCCGCTGCCCGCGCAGGCGATCGGCGAGCTGTACCTCGGCGGCGCCGGCCTCGCCCGCGGCTATCTGAACCGCCCGGAGCTGACCGCCGAGCGCTTCGTCGACAACCCCTTCGGCGCCGGCCGGCTCTACCGCACCGGCGACCTCGTACGACGGCTGCCCGACGGCACCGTCGAATTCCTCGGCCGCAACGACTTCCAGGTCAAGATCCGCGGCTACCGCATCGAACTCGGTGAGATCGAGGCCGCGTTGGCCCGCCACCCCGGTGTCCGGCAGGGCATCGCCGTGGTCCGCCAGCCCGATCCGCAGCGCCCCGAACACAAGCAGTTGGTCGGCTACTACCTCGCCGACCGGCCGCTCGACGAGGCCGCGCTGCTCCGGTCGCTGCACGCCACCCTGCCGTCCTACATGGTCCCCGGCGCGCTGGTGCACCTGACCGCCGTGCCGGTCACCGTCAACGGCAAGCTCGACCGCAAGGCGCTCCCGGATCCCGGGGTTACCGACACCGGCGCCTCCGAGCGCGTCGCCCCGGCCACCGAGCTGCAGGAGCAGCTGTGCGCGCTGTGGGCGGAGTGCCTCGGCCTCGGCGCCGACGAACTGGGCATCCGCGACGACGTGACCCGGCTGGGCATGGACAGCATCGTCGCCATCCGGCTCGCCAGCCGGATGCGTCAGCGGCTCGGGGTCGCGATCGGCGTCCGGGACCTGTTCTCGCTGCCCACCGTCGAGGCGTTCGCGGACTTCGTGGCGCAGCAACAGCAGGCCGTGACAGGCCCGCACACCGAGACCCGGACCGAGCAGGGCACCCTCGACGGAGAGCTGGCGCCGCTGCCCATCCAATCCTGGTTCTTCGCACAGGACTTCGCCCGCCCCGAGCACTGGAACCAGTCCTTCCTCCTCCGTACGCCCGCGCTGGACCACGAGCGGCTGACCGCGGCGCTACGCGCCCTCGTCGAACGCCACGACGCCTTCCGGCTGCGCTACCGGGACACCGCCGGCCCGATCCCCGTCCAGCACTACGACCCGGAGGCTCCCTTCCCCGGCGTCCACGCGCTCGACGTGCGCACCCTGCCGGGCACCGAGGGCAGCCCCGAGTTCACCGACGCGCTGCACCGCACGCTCACCGACTGGCAGCGCGGCTTCGATCTGACGCAGGGGCCGGTCTGCGCGCTGGGCCATCTGCACGGCTACGCCGACGGCAGCAGCCGGGTGTTCTTCGCCCTGCACCACCTGATCACGGACACCGTCAGCTGGCGGATCCTCGCCGACGACCTGCGCGCGCTCCACGACGGCCGCGAGCTCGGGCCCAAGGGCACCAGCTTCCGCCAGTGGAGCCGGGCGGTGGCCGAGCACGCCGAGGCACGGCCGGAACAGCGGACCTACTGGGACGAGTTGCTGGCCGACTTCCGGCCGGACGAGTCCGAGCGGGCGCCCGACGGCCCCGCCCGCGCCGAGGAGTTCACCCTCGACGAGCAGCACACCCGCGACCTGCTGGGCGCGGCGCACCAGGCCTACCACACCCGCATCGACGACCTGCTGCTGACCGCGCTCGGCCGGGCCCTCGAAACCCTCGACGGCGGCCGCACCCACCACGTCCTGCTCGAAGGGCACGGCCGTGAGGACCTCGGCGCCGCGCTCGACGTCAGCGGCACCATGGGCTGGTTCACCACCCTCTACCCGGTCCGGCTGCCCCTGGCGGACGACCTCGGCGCGAGCCTTCGCGCCGTGAAGGAGAGCCTGCGCGCGGTGCCCGACCGGGGCCTCGGCTTCGGCCCGCTGGTCGGCTACCGGGACCGGCCGCTGCCCCGCATCTGGTTCAACTACCTCGGCCAGCTGGACGGTGAGCGGTCCGGTGACGACGACTGGCGACTGGTGATGGAGGACGCCGGCGAGACCGTGCCGGCGGACAACGCCTCCGGCGCCCTCGTCTCGGTCTTCGCCTACGTCACCGAGGGCCGGCTGCACCTCCGCGTCGACAGCCGGCTGGACGCCGAGGCCACCCGGACGCTGGCCCGTTCCCTCGAAGCGGCCCTCGTGGAGATCATCGGCCACTGCACGACACGGACCGCGGTGCGCTACACCCCCAGCGACTTCCGCGAGGTCACCGGCGAGGCCGAGCTGACCGCGCTGCCGCCGGGCGTGGGCGCCGACCCGGCCGGCTGGTTCGACATGACCGAGATCCAGAAGGCCTATCTCGTCGGCCGGCTCGGCAACTACGAGATCGGCAACGTCGCCAACCACGTCTACACCGAGCACCTGTACCGCGAGCTGGACCCCGCCCGCCTCGAGGAGTCGGTGAACCGGCTTGTCGCCGAATGCGACGTGCTGCGCACCGTCTTCAGCTACGAACGGCTCCAGCAGCGCGTCCTCGCCGCCGCCGACGTCCCGCGCTTCCGCGTCCCGGTCCACGACTTCACCGCACACGACTACGACCCGGCGCTGCTGAGCGAGGTCCGGGAACGGCTCTCCCACCAGCTGTACGACCCGGAGCGGTTCCCGCTGTTCGCCTTCGAGGTGAGCCGCTTCCGCGACCGCAGCGTGCTGCACATCAGCTGGGACCTGATCATCCTCGACGTGCAGAGCAGGCTCGCGGTGCTGCGCCGCCTCGACGACCTCTACCGCGGCACCGAAGCGCGCCCGGAGCTGCCCCGCGCGAGCTTCAAGGACTACCAGGACTACACCGGCCTGCTGAAGAACTCGGCCTGGTACGAGGCGGACCGCGCCTACTGGCAGCGCAAGCTGCCCGACCTCCCGCTGCGCTGCACGCTGCCGTTCGCCCAGTCGCCCGACACCGTCGATCACCCGCGCTTCGGCGAGCACACCCGCCATGTCGCGCCCGAGGTGTGGGAGCGGTTCAAGGAGCAGGCGCGCCGGCACGGGGTGTCCACGTCCTCCGCGCTGCTCAGCCTCTTCGGCAGCGTGATCTCGTACTTCTCCGGTGCCGCGGAATTCCCGCTCACCCTCACCCTGTTCAACCGCTACCCCGTCCTGGACGGCACCGAGTCCCTGCTCGGCAACTTCACCTCCACCGTGCTCTTCCACTACGCGGACCGGGGCGCCGACATCGAGGAACTGACCCGGCGCACCCACGACGTGCTGTGGGAGGACATCAGCCATGCGCTCTACTCGGGTGTGGAGGTCCAGCGCGACCTGAGCAAGCTGCACGGTCTCGACACCACCAAGGCCGTCTCCCCGATCGTCTTCACCGGTGTCGTCGGCAACGAGGCCCGTGACTTCGAACGCGGCGCGTACCTGGACGACAGCGAGCTGGTCGAGGGCCGGCACTGGAGCGCGCAGACCTCACAGGCGTGGATCGACCTCCAGGCCATCGAGGTCGCGGGCGGCTTCATGAGCAAATGGCTCTACGTCGAGCAGCTCTTCGACGAGGCCACCATCGACCACCTCAACGCCCTCTACTGCCTGCTCATCGAGCGCCTGGCGGACGGCGACTGGGCGGCCGGACTGCCCCGCGACGCCTATCTTCCGGACGCCGACCGGGCCCTCATCGCCGCCGCCAACGGAGCCGAGGCCGCACCGGACGAGCACACCCTGTTCGGCCTCTACGAGGACCGGTACCGCACCGAGGGCCGGCCGGAGGCACCCGCCGTCATCGACGCCGGCACCGGCCGCACCCACACGTACGGCGAGCTGACCGAGCAGACCCGCACCCTCGCCCTGCGGCTGCGCGGCGAGCTGACCGGGCCCGCCGGGGAGCGGCTGGTCGGCGTGCTCGCGGAGAAGGGCTACGGCCAGGTGCTGGCCACCACCGCGGTCATGAAGGCCGGTCTGGGCTATCTGCCGCTGCACGTCGACTGGCCGGCCGGCCGGGTCGCGGAGATCCTCGACCAGGCCGGGGCCCACACGCTCCTGGTCTCTCGCGCGCAGTACGAACGGGCCGACGTGCGCGCCCTGGACGCCCGCCTGCTGGTCATCGAGGACCTGCTCGACCAGGGCCAGGACCCGGCGGGCACCCTGCCGGAGGTGCACCCCGACGACGTCGCCTACGTCATCTTCACCTCCGGATCCACCGGCCGCCCCAAGGGCGTGACGATCAGCCACCGCGGAGCCGTCAACACAGTCCTGGCGGTGAACGAACGCTTCGGCATCACCGCCGAGGACCGGGTGCTGGCGCTGTCCGAGCTCAGCTTCGACCTGTCGGTCTGGGATCTGTTCGGCACCCTCGCCGCCGGCGGCACCATCGTCTTCCCCACCCAGCAGGAGACCAAGAATCCCGCCCACTGGGCCGAGTTGGTGGCCCGGCACCGGGTCTCGGTCTGGAACAGCGTGCCGCAGCTCGCCGGACTCCTCGTCGACGAGGGCGGACGGCTGGACTCCCTGCGCGCCTTCCTGCTCAGCGGTGACTGGATCCCCACCGGCCTGCCGGACCGCATCCGCGCGCTGGCCCCCGAAGCGGTCGTGATGAGCCTGGGCGGCGCCACCGAGGGCAGCATCTGGTCCGTCTGGTACGAGATCGACGAGGTCGACCCGTCCTGGAGCAGCATCCCCTACGGCGTGGCCATGCCCAACCAGCGGATGTACGTCCTCAACGACCAGGGCGAACACTGTCCGGTCGGCGTCATCGGCGAGATCCACATCGGCGGCGCCGGCGTCGCCCTCGGGTACTGGCAGGACGCGGAACTCACCGACCGGCGGTACATCGAACACCCCACCCTCGGCCGGCTCTACCGCACCGGCGACCTCGGCCGATGGTCCCGCGCGGGCCACATGGAATTCATCGGCCGCAACGACTTCCAGGTCAAGCTCAACGGCTACCGGGTGGAACTCGGCGAGATCGAGAGCGTGCTCACCCAGGACCCGCGGATCTCGCAGAGCGTCGTCCTGGTCAAGGAGGACGACACCGGCGCCGGCCGCCCCCGCCAGACCCTCGTCGGCTACTACGTCGCCGACACCGCCCTCGACCCCGCCCAGCTGCGCGCACAGCTCTCCGCGAGCCTGCCGGAGTACATGGTCCCGGACGTCCTGCTGCACCTGTCCGAGCTGCCGCTGAGCCCCAACGGCAAGCTGGACCGCGGCGCACTGCCCGCACCCGAGGCGGCGGCCGCGGCCGACCACGTACCGCCGCGCACCGACCGCGAACGGGAACTGCGGGACGCCTGGGCCGAAGTGCTGGGCATCCCCGCCGAGCGGCTCGGCATCACCGACGACCTGATGCGGCTCGGCATGGACAGCATCATCGCCATCCGCCTGGTCAGCCGCCTGCGCAAGCAGTTCGGCATCCAGGCCCAGGTGCGCGACCTGTTCACCCACCGCACGGTGGAACGGTTCCACGACCGGGTGGTGGCCGCCGCCGGTACGCCCGCCGGACCGGCCGTCCGGGCCGAGCAGGGCACCCTCGACGGCGAGGTGCCGCTGCTGCCCGTCCAGTCGTGGTTCTTCACCCAGGACCTCGCCCGGCCGGCGCACTGGAACCAGTCCTTCCTGATCCGCACCCCGGAACTGGAACTGCCGCGTCTGGAGGCCTGTCTGCGCGCACTGGTCGACCACCACGACGCCTTCCGGCTGCGCCACGACACGACCGGCACCCAGGGGCCGCGGCAGCACTACGACACCACCGCCCCGGTCCCCGCCCTGCGCGTGCTCGACGTGCGCGACCTGCCGGGCGGCGAGGGCACACCGGAATTCGACGCGGCGCTGCACCGCACGCTGACCGACTGGCAGGCCGGCTTCGACCTGACGGCCGGACCGGCGTACGCCTTCGGCTGTCTGCACGGCTACGCCGACGGCAGCAGCCGGGTCTTCCTCGCCCTGCACCACCTGCTCGTCGACACCGTCAGCTGGCGGATCCTCGCCGAGGACCTCCACACCCTGTACGAGGGCGGGGAACTCGGCGCCAAGGGCACCAGCTACCGCCAATGGACCGCGGCCGTGACCGCACACGCCGAGCGGAACGCCGACGAGCGGACCTACTGGCAGGAAGTACTCGCCGACCTCGGCGAGCAGCCCGTCCTCCGGCAGGACACCGGCGTCCCGGTCGAAACCGAGCTCACCCTCGACGAGGAGCGCACCGCGCTGCTGCTCGACGGCTGCCAGGGCACCTACCGCACCCGCGTGGACGAGTTCCTGCTCGCCGCCTTCGCCCAGGCACTGTCCGACCTGACCGGCCGGACCGTCAGCCACCTGATGGTCGAGGGGCACGGCCGCGAGGAACCGGACGAGGCAACGGACATCAGCCGCACCCTCGGCTGGTTCACCACCCTCTACCCGGTGCGGCTGACCGCGTCCGACGAACCGGCCGCCGCCCTGACCTCGGTCAAGGAGACCCTCCGGGCGGTGCCCGGCAAGGGCCTCGGCTACGGTCCGCTGCTCGGCTACGACCGGGCACTGCCGCGGGCCTGCTTCAACTACCTCGGCCGGCTCGACACGGCCGGCGACAGCCTCTGGGAGCCCACCGGCGAACCGTCCGGTGACTGGTCGGACCCGGACAACCGACTGTCGTACACGATCAGCGCGGTCGCCATGGTCAGCGACGGACAGCTGCGGTTCACCCTCCACTCCCGGCTGCCGCAGGAGGACACCGAGCGGCTGGCCCGGGCGTTCGCCCGACGGCTGGACGACCTCGTCGAGGCGACGGCGCGCAGCCCGCGCACGTACCTGACGCCCAGTGACATCGGCGGACTGCTGCCGCAGGAGCACCTGGACCGGCTGCAGGAGCACGGCGAGCTCGACGGCGTCTTCGCCGCCACCGGCCTCCAGCAGGGCTTCATCCACCACGCCCTCACCCAGGGCGATGTCGACGACGCCTATCGCGTGCAGGCGGTCTGGGACTATGCGGCGGAGATCGACCCGGTCCTCTACCGCGCGGCCTGGGCCCGGACCCAGCAGGCGTTCAGCGCGCTGCGGCTGCGCTTCGACTGGCGCCATGAGATGGTCCAGGTCGTCGACCGGGAATCCCGGCTGACCTGGGAGTACGTCGACCTCAGTGACCACGACGACCCCGACGGGGCCTTCGCCGCACTGCTGGCGCGCGACCGCGGCATCCCCTACGACCTGGGCGCCGGCGGACTGTTCCGGGTCCACCTCGTCAAGCGGGCCGCCGACCACTTCACCTGTGTCCTCAACACCCACCACGCCATCCTCGACGGCTGGAGCAGCCCGCTGCTGCTGCAGGCGCTGCACACCTGCTACCTCGCGCTGCGCGCCGGTGAGCCGGCCGTACTCCCGGCGGAGAACTACGCCGAGATCCAGCGCCATCTGCACCGGCACGCCGACGACCACCAGGCGTTCTGGCGGCGCTACGTGGCCGGCGTGGAGAACGGCTGTGACCTCGGCGGACTGCTGAACGGCAGCTCCCGGCACGTCGACCTCGGCACGTACAAGCACCTGCGCAGCCAGGAGCAGCGGACCCTGCCGCTGCGTCCGGAACTGCTCGCGGCGCTGCGGTCCGTGGCCCAGCAGCACGGGGTCACCACCAACGCCGTGCTGCAGTACGCCTGGCACAAGGTGCTGAGCGTCTACGGCCACTGCGACACCACCGTCGTCGGCACCGTCCTCGCCGGCCGGGACCTCCCGGTCGAGGGCATCGACACCTCGGTCGGCCTCTACCTCTCCACCGTGCCGCTGATCGCCCGCCACGACACCGGCGCCGACAGCCTGATCGAGGAGGTCCAGCGGCTTCAGGAGGACATCCACGAGATCGGCCGGCGGCCCGTCGTGGATCTCGCGGCCCTCCAGTCGGGCGGCCGCCGGCTCTTCGACAGCCTCTTCATCTACGAGAACTACCCGGAGGTCACCGACGCCGAGCACGAGCGGCTGCTGCGCCCCCGGTTCGTCTCCCGGCACCAGAAGCGCGACTACCCGCTGGTCGTCTCGGTGACCGAACAGGGCGACGAGGTCCTGCTCACCCTCGACCACGCCGGTGAACTCTTCGCGCCCGGAACCGCCGAACGGCTGCTGGCCGGCGTCGAGTCGGTGCTGCAGCGCTTCGCGGACGCCCCCGACAGCTCCCCGGCGGACCTCGCCCCGGCCGACGACGCCGACCTGGAACGCCAGCGGCAGTGGAACGACACCGGCACCGCGGAACCCGCCGAGCCCGTCATCCACCGCGCCTTCGAGGCCCAGGCCGCCCGTACGCCCGAGGCCCCGGCCGTGCACCACGACGGCCGCACGCTCAGCTACGCAGAGCTCAACGCGGCCGCCAACCGGCTGGCCCGGGTGGCCCGCCGACACGTGGTGACCGCGCCGGAGGAGCCCGTTCTGCTCCTCCTCGACCGCGGTGCCGACACCCTCGTCGGCCTGCTCGCGACGCTCAAGGCGGGCGCGGCCTACGTACCGCTGGACCCCGGCTACCCGGACGAGCGCACCACCCGCATCGTCGAGAGCTGCGGCGCCAGGCTGCTGCTCACCCACTCCCGGCACCGGGAGCGGGTCAGGGCGCGCTGGCCCCAGCTCACGGTGCTCGCCCTGGACGACCCGCAGACCCTCGCCGACTGCGCCGCGGAAAGCGCCGGCAACCTGGACCTGCCGGTGGCCGCGGACGCCCTGGCGTATGTGCTCTTCACCTCCGGCACCACCGGACAGCCCAAGGGCGTGATGGTCGAACACCGCGCGTACACCGCGACGACGGCGGCCATGCGGGACCGGCACTTCCCCGGCGCCGGCCCGCTGCACACCTTCAGCATGACCAACTACGTCTTCGACATCTTCGGCCTCGAATACGGGCTGACGTTGCTCGGCGGCGGCAGCATCGCCGTCGGCGACCACCTCTTCACGGAACTGGACTGTTCGGCGTACGACTTCGTGCAGCTGACGCCCAGCCTGCTGGAGATGAAGCTGGACGCGCTGCACGGTACCGGCCGGACCCGGCTGCTCGTCGGCGGCGAGAAGCTCGAACGGCACCTGCTGCACGCCGCGTTGGCGCGCTGCCCCCGCGTGGTGAACGTCTACGGCCCGACCGAGACCACCATCTGGTCCACCTCCCGCGAGTACCTCGCCGCGGCCGAGGACCGCCCGGAGGTGACCCTCGGCCGCGCCCTGCCGAACGAGCGGGCCCACGTCCTGGACGCCCGGCTGCGGCCGCTGCCGGTAGGCGCGACGGGTGAGCTGTACCTGAGCGGCGACGGGCTCGCCCGCGGCTACTTCCACGACCCCGACCTGACCGCGGCGCGGTTCCTCGAAAGCCCGCTCCACGGCCGGCTGTACCGCACCGGCGACCTGGCCCGCTGGCTGGACGACGGCGAGCTGGAATTCGTCGGCCGCGTCGACACCCAGGTCAAACTGCGCGGCCACCGCATCGAGCTGGGAGAGGTGGAGAGCGCGCTCGCCGCCTTCCCCGGGGTGCGGCAGAGCGCGGCGATCGTCGGGACCCTGGACGGCGGCCCGGACACCTCGGCCGGCGCCCGGAGCCTGATCGGCTACTACGTCGCGGACACCCCCCTCGACGAGCCGGCGCTCCGGGCCCACCTGGCCGGGCTGCTGCCGGAGCACATGCGGCCCGCCGCGCTGATGCACCTGACCGCCCTGCCGCTGTCCTTCAGTGGCAAGCTGGACGTCAAGGCGCTGCCGCGGCCCGCCCGTCGGAGCACCGGCCGGCCGGTGGCCCCGGAGGGGGAGACCGAGCAGATGCTCGCCCGGCTCTGGTGCGAGGTACTCGGCGTGGACGAGATCGGCGTCCACGAGCGGTTCTTCGAGGCCGGCGGCAACTCCATCCTGCTCACCAAGCTGCACGCCCGGCTGCCGGAGGACATCCGGAGGACGCTGAGCCTCACCGACCTGTTCGACCACCCGACCGTCGCCGCACTCGCCGCGCACCTCGACGGCCCGCGCGACGGCGAGGCCCGGCCGGACCGCGCACCGGCCGCGCGCGGCACCGCGGAGCCCGGCGGGGCGGACATCGCCGTCATCGGCATGGCCGGCCGGTTCCCGGACGCCGACACCCTGGAGGAGTACTGGCGCAACCTGACGGCCGGTCATGAATCGGTCGTCCACCACAGCCGGGAAGAGCTGCTGGCCGCCGGCGTCCCGGAGGCCGAGCTCGACCAGCCCGGATACGTCCGGGCGCAGAGCCGGCTGCGGGACATCGCCTCCTTCGACGCGGAGTTCTTCGGCTACTCCCGCCGCGAGGCCGAGACCATGGACCCCCAGCACCGGGTGTTCCTGGAGTGCGCCTGGCACGCCCTGGAGGACGCGCACTGCGACCCGTACACCTACGAGGGCGACATCGGGCTGTACGCGGGCGCGGGCCAGAACGACTACGCCCTGGACCATGTCCTGCCGGGCCTGGAGGACGCCGATCTGGCGACCCGCTACCAGGCGATGATCAACAACCAGGCGAACTTCCTGTGCACCAAGGTCGCCTACAAGCTCGACCTGACCGGGCCCGCGGTGACCGTGCAGACCGCCTGCTCGACATCCCTGGTCGCCGTGCACCAGGCGTGCACGGCACTCCTGGCCGGGGACTGCGACATCGCCATGGCCGGCGGCGTCTCGATCGGCAAGCTGGGCACCGAGGGTTACGTCCACCAGGACGGCATGGTGTTCTCCCCCGACGGCGCCTGCCGTGCCTTCGACGAGGCCGCCCAGGGCACCGTCGAGGGACAGGGCGTCGGCATCGTCGTCCTGAAGCGGCTCGACCGGGCGCTGGCCGACAACGACCCGATCCGCGCCGTCATCAAGGCCACCGCCCTCAACAACGACGGCCGGCAGAAAGTCGGTTACACCGCGCCCAGCCGGCAGCGGCAGGCCGCGGTGATCCGCACCGCCCACCGGAAGGCCGGCATCGACCCGGCGACCATCAGCTACATCGAGGCACACGGCACCGGCACCGCCCTCGGGGACCCCATCGAGGTCGCCGCCCTGCACGAGGCGTTCGCCGAGGCCGACGTGCCCGCACAGCGGATCGCGCTGGGCTCGGTGAAGACCAACATCGGCCACCTCGACGTCGCGTCCGGCATCGCCGGACTGATCAAGGCCGTGCTGTGCCTGGAGCACCGCACCCTGGCCCCGACGCTGCACCACACCACCCCCAACCCCCGCCTGGAGCTGGAGAAGGGCCCCTTCTACGTCAACACCGCCAGTACGCCCTGGACCAGCGAGCACCCGGTGCTGCGGGCCGGCGTCAGCTCCTTCGGGATCGGCGGCACCAACGCCCATGTCGTCCTGGAAGAGGCACCGGCCGCTGCGGCGTCCACCAGGACGCCGGCCCGCTCGCAGCAGCTGCTGATGCTGTCGGCGCACTCACCGGAGGCGCTGGCACAGCGGTCGCGGGACCTGGCGGAGCATCTGACCACCCACCCGGACGTCCCGCTCGACCGGCTTGCGTACACCCTGCACACCGCACGGCACCGCTTCCGGCACCACCGCGTCGTCGTCGGCGACAGCCGGACCGACCTGGCCGACAAGCTCGCCGCCGAGGAGCGCGAGCCGATCACCTGGCAGGAAGGACGCCCGACGGTGTTCCTCTTCCCGGGCCAGGGAGCCCAGTACCAGGAGATGGGACGGGCGCTCTACGACAGCGAACCGGCCTTCCGGGCCGAGGTGGACCGCTGTCTGGAGATCCTCCGGCCACTCCTCCCCGAAGGCGTCGACGAGGCCGATCTGCTGGGCCGCACCGCGCGCGTGGGGGACACCCGCTACACCCATCCCGCGCTGTTCATCGTGGAATACGCGCTGGCCCGCTGGTTCATCGGCCTCGGCGTCCGGCCGGCCGCGATGATCGGGCACAGCCTGGGCGAGTACGTCGCGGCCTGCCTGGCGGGCGTGTTCTCGCTGGAGGACGCGCTGACCCTGATCCTGGAACGCGGCCGGCTGCTCGCCGGCACCGGCGCCGGGGCGATGCTCGCGGTCCCGCTGCCCGCCGAACGGATCCGGCCCGTGGCGCACCGGCACGGCCTCGACCTCGCCACGGTCAACGACGCCATGAGCTGTGTGGTCTCCGGCCCGCCCGAGGGCATCGAGGCGCTGACCGCGGAGCTCGCCGCCGACGGGATCACCGGGCGCCGGGTCGCGGTCTCGCACGCCTTCCACTCCCGGCTGCTCGACCCCGTACTGGACGAGTTCGCCGCCGTGCTGGCACGTACCGAACTCCGCGCGCCCACCGTCCCGTTCCTGTCCAACCTGACCGGTGACTGGGCCGACCCCGCCCAGGTGACCCGCCCCGAGTACTGGACGGCGCAGCTGCGTGGCACGGTGGAGTTCCACCGCGGGCTGGCCACGCTGTACGGGGACGTGCGCACCCGGGGCGCCGTCCTGCTGGAGCTGGGCCCCGGCGGGATCCTCACCCGGTCGGCGCGCGGCCACGAAGCGCGCACCGACCACCTGGTGGTCCCTGCCATGCCGCGGGCCGCCCGGGCCGACGAGGAACCGGCCACCGTGCTGACGGCCCTGGGCACGGCCTGGGCCGCGGGCGTCGACGTCGACGCGGCCGCCTTCCACGGCCTGACCGCCCGCGACCGGGTGCGGCTGCCCGGCTACGCCTTCCAGCGGCACGAGCACTGGATCGACCGCTCCGGTACCGCGGCGGTCACCCCGTCGAGGGCCACCCCGGCCGAGGCGCGGCCGACGGCCGGAGAACCGGCCGCGGCGGTCGCGGAGGACGAGGTGAGCACCGTTGTCGCGGAAGCCTGGCGCGCCGTCCTCGGCGTCCGGGACGTCCGGCCCGACGACGACTTCTTCGCCCGCGGCGGGGACTCGCTGGCCGCCGTACAGCTCGTCGCCCGCATCCGGCAACGGACCGGCGTCCGCCTGGAGTTCATGGCCCTCGAACAGCACACCCCCCAGGCCGTCGCGGAGCACCTGGCCGCACACCTGGCGAACCGGTTCGCCCCCGCGGCCGCGCCGTCGGTCGTCGTCGTCAAGAAGGGCGAACCGCAGTCCCGGCCGCCCCTGGTCCTGGTCCACCCGATCGGCGGCGATGTGTACTTCTACCGCGAGCTGGCCGGCTGCCTACCGGACGACCAGCCGGTGTACGCACTCCGCTCGCCCATGCTGGACGGCACCGCGGAGCTCGGCACCATCGAGGAGATGGCCGCGCACTATCTGGAGCAGCTCACGGAATTCGGCCTCCAGGCCCCGTTCCGGCTCGGCGGCTCCTCGTTCGGCGGCATCGTCGCCTACGAAATGGCCCAGCTGCTCGACGCGCGCGACGGGTACCGCCCCGAGGTGGTGCTGATCGACAGCCCCGCCCACGGCAACCTGCCCGCCGAGATGTCCGGTGAGGACATCCTGGACTACCTGTTCCGCTACGGCCTGGCCCGGCTGGACTTCCCGATGGCCGAGCTCGAAGCGCTGCCCACCCTCGACGAGAAGATCGCCTACCTCGCCGACAAGTCCCGCGGCACCGAATTCGAGGAGATGCTCTCGGCCGAGTTCCTGCCCCGCTACCTGCGCACCTGGCAGCGGCACGGCCGCGCCATGCACGGATACGTCCCGCGTCCCTACGCCGGCGACCTCGTGTACTTCGCGCACCAGGAGGAGATCCCGGAGTTCCCCGCGGACCAGGCCCGGCACTGGCGCCGGCTGGCCGCCGGCGGCTGGACCGAGGTGCCGGTGCCCGGAAACCACCTCAGCATGAACGGGCTGCCGCACATCGCGACGGTCGGCGCCCACCTCGCAACGACCCAGGGAGAAGACGGTGAGTGAGCAGACGAACGGGGCACTGTGCGCCGTCCCCGGCGGCCGGATCCGGTACGAGATCCTCAACCCCGGCGCACCCGGCACGCCGGTCGTGACCGTCCACGGCGGCCCCGGCACACCGCACGACTATCTGCGCCCGCTGGCCGACCTGCTGCCGGGTCACCCGGTGGTCGTCTACGACCAGCTGGGCTGCGGCCGCTCCGAGCGGCCGGCCGACCCGTCGCTGTGGCGGCTGGACCGCTTCGTCGGGGAACTTGCCGCCCTCCTGGCCGAGTTGGACCTGCCGCGATTCCATCTGCTCGGGCACTCCTTCGGCACGATGATCGCCGCCGAGTACGCCTTGCGGGGCGGCCCGCACCGCCCCGAGTGGCTGGTGCTGGTCTCCCCGGTGCTCAGCGTCCGCAAGTACGAGGACGACATGCGGCAGCTGCTGTTCCGGCTGCCCCCGGACACCGCCCAGGGCCTCACCGACGCCCTGCGCACGGGCCGGTACGACACACCGGAGTACGTCGACGCCGCAATGGTCTTCGCCGAGCGGCACATGTGCCGCACCGAATGGCCGGACACCCTGCTGGACGCCACCATGGACACCGCCGCCGCGGTACGCGACACCATGTGGGGCCGGACCGAGTTCCAGGTGACCGGCAATCTGCGGTCGTACACCTGCACCGACCGGCTGGGCGGCCTGTCGGCCGACACCCTCATCCTCTGCGGCGAGCACGACTTCGTACCGCCGCGGGCCGGTCAGGCGTACGCCCGGGCGATACCGGGCGCCGACACCGCGGTCATCGCGGGCGCCTCGCACATGCCCCATCTGGAGTCCCCCGAGCTGTTCGCCAAGGAGCTGCTGGCCCGCATCGACGCAGGTCATAAATGAGTTGCTCCGTCCGACCACGCCCATACGATGGGCGTGACGACAGCCTTGACGCAGAAGGGGACACGTTGCAGCCGGCATTACGTGCCGCAGGTGGTGAACGGGCGAGCCGACGGCCTCTCAATGCCCACGCCACCTGGTGGCCCTTGGTCCGAAGACCATAGCCGCACCGCAGAGCCTGCCGATCCCGGCACGGCTCTGCTCAGCGTGCCCGCATTCCCTTCTTCCCATCAGGTCCGTCCTTCATGAGGCCATGAAACAACACAGATATCTGCCTGCCCTTTTGGTCGTGACGCTCGTCGGCACGATCATGGAACTCGACATGTCCGTGCCCAGCTTCCCGGACATCGCCAAGAGCCTCACGGCGTCCGAGTCCTCGGTACAGCTGACGATCACCTACAACTTCTTCGGCTACTGCCTCGGCGCCCTGGCCTACGGCCCGCTCTCCGACCGGTTCGGCCGGCGCAAGGTCATGCTGATCGGCAACACGATCATGCTGGCCGGCGCGCTGGGCTGCGCGATCGCGCCCAACATCGAGTTCCTGCTCGGTTCCCGGCTCGTCCAGGGCGTCGGCGCCAGCACCTCCGTGGTCCTGGTCTTCGTCATCATCGGCGACGTCTACCAAGGCACCGAGCTGTTCAAGATGTTCGGGCTCACCAACGCCGCGATGTCCACGTTCATGACGGCGGCACCCGCGCTCGGCGGACTCATCAACCGCACGATCGGCTGGCGCGGCAACTACGCCACCGTCTGCGGCATCACGCTGGTCTCGCTGCTGCTGATGGCGTGCTTCCTGCCCGAGACCAAGGGCGAGCGGGCAAAGGTGACCGTCCGTCAGGTCGCCGCGGACTACCGCAAGCTGCTGTCCAGCAAGGAGTTCCTCGCGGCCTCGGTCGTCCCCAGCCTGCTGTTCGCCGCCTACATGGTGTTCATCGCGTCCAGCTCGTTCCTCTACACCGACACCTACGGGCTGTCCACGATCGGCTTCGCCGGCCATCTGCTGATCATCGTGGCCTCGTTCGCCGTGACCAGCCTGTTCGCCTCGAAGCTCATCGGGGTGCTGGGCGGCCCGGAACGCACGGTGGTCTACAGCATCGCCACCACCGTCCTCGGCATCGCCCTGTTCCTGGTGTTCGGCGAGGGTGCCTGGGCGACCACCGGCCCCATCGCCGTCTTCTGCGTCGGCTTCGCCGCGGTCTACCCGGTCATCTTCGGGCGCTCCCTGGCGGTCTTCCCGGAGCTCCAGGGCGCCGCGTCCTCGCTGAACATGAGCGGTCGGGCGCTGCTGGTGACGCTGCTCACCGGCGTCGCCAGCAGCCTGTTCACCGGTGACTCGATCGTGACCGCCGGAGTCATGGCCGTCGCCGTGGTCGTCGCCGCGCCCCTGGCCTTCGTCAAGCCGAAGCAGAGCGCGGCGGACCAGGTGGAAGCCGAGCCGGTGCCCGAGGCCGGCTGACAACCGCCGTCCACCGACGGGAAGTTCGGCTTCCCACCTTTCCTTCTCCCCTCCCTTCGTCCGCACGGCGGCGCCCACCGGCAGCCGCCGTGCGGATGCACCCGCACCAGGGGCGCGGGGCCCGCACCGCGATACCCCGCGCCCGGAAAGAGGCCCGTCATGAACGCAAACGGCCAGGAAACCCCCGAAACCGGACGGACACTGTCCAGCCTGACCGGTGAGTACACCGTCCGCTGGGAGTCCCGCTCCTCCGTGCGTACCCGCCCCCGCAAGACCATCGACTTCGAGGAGGAGGGCTACTTCTTCCCCGAGGACAAGCAGCCGCTGCTGCTGGCCGACGAGGTCGCCTCGCTCGGCGGGAAGGCGAAGAACGACATCCTCGTGCAGTCCTTCTACAAGTACCTGCACGACATCGTGAACCTGGAAATCAAGGAAATCGTCGCGGCCTGCTCGAAAATCCTCTACGCGGACCTTCCGGTGGAGTTCTCCGAGGAGACCAAGCTCAACACCTACTCGGTGATCATCGACGAGTACTACCACGTTTACATCGCCCAGGACATGATCCTGCAGCTGGAGGAGCAGCACCCGGACCTCAAGCCGCTCGACTACCCCATATCCGACTCTCGGCGCGCGGTCATCGAGACCAAGAAACACCTCGACCCGAAGTACCACGACGTCTTCGAGATCCTCGCCAACTGCTGTTTCGAGACCACGCTCGTCCGCGAACTCGTGGAGTTCTTCAACAGCCCCGGCGTCCACCCGTCGATCAAGTACTACGTCAACGACCACATGAACGACGAGTCCCGGCACTACGCGTTCTTCTACGACCTGATGACCTACCTGTGGGCCGAGGTCCCCGAGGACTACCGGCAGGCCATCGGCATCCACCTCGCCGACTTCACCCTGCTGTACCTCTCCGTCGAATCGGAGAAGCTCTTCAACATCGAATTGCTCGGCTCCTTCATCGAGGACCGCGAGCAGGCCCGCACATCCGTGGAAGCGCTCTACGCCGGATTCGAGATCACCCCGGACGTGCCGATCGTCAAGAACGTCCTCCGCGCATTCCGCAACGCGGGAATGCTCGACCACCCCTCCGTCCGCGCCGGCTTCACCCGGATCGGCTGGACCGTCTGACCCGCACCGCCCACCCCTTCACCCGTACCGGGACCGACCGGGACTCACGAGGAACACCATGAATTCCACGATTTCGCACCACACCACCACCAAGGTCGACGACGACCGGCGCACCAAGGAAATCGCCGCGGAAATCGAGCAACGCCTCCGGCAGGCCGACAGACTCGTACTGCCGCTGGACGAGACTCTCGAACTCCTCGCACAGCTCCAGGAGTTCGAGCTCGGCCGCTTCCTGCTGCACAACCGCGGCCTCAACGGCTACTGGACCTCCTACATCTTCCGCAACGAGCCCACCGGCCCGACCACGCCGCTGGAGCACTGGCTGCTCAACAACTCCCTGCTGTGCCAGGCCCGCGAGCGCTACCACCGCTTCAAGGAGGAGATCGCCGCCCGCATCACCGATGGCGCCACCCTCGCCTCCGTCCCCTGCGGCGTCATGGACGACCTCCTCCAGCAGGACTACGAAGGCGTCACCGGCTTCCGCCTCGTCGGGATCGACCTCGACGAGGAATCCATCGGCTACGCCCGCAAGAACGCCGCCGAGCGCGGCCTCGCCGAGCACACCGCGTTCCAGGTGCGCGACGCCTGGAACCTCGGGGTGGAGGGCGAGTTCGACCTCATCGTCAGCAACGGTCTGAACATGTACGAGTCGGACCCGCAGCGGCTCACCGACCTCTACCGCAGCTTCCACCAGGCCCTCCGCCCCGGCGGCCGGCTGCTGCTGAGCTTCCTCACCCCGCCGCCCCCGCCCCCGTGGGAGGCCCCGGAGCAGGCCGCGGCCTGGCAGAAGTACCAGATCGCCGAGGCCGATCTACGCCGCGAACTGTCCATCATGGGCGACATCATCCAGGCCACCTACCTGAACTTCTCCAGCGAGGAGGAGGTACGCGGCCAGCTGGCGGCCGCCGGCCTGAGCGTCGCTGACATCCGCTACAGCCCGCAGGGCGTACTGCCCATCGTCACCGCGGTCAAGTGACGCCCGCGTTCACCTGACCCCCCGCCCCGACGGGCCGAGGCGGCCGGAGCGACGACACGCACCGGCCGCCGCGCGCCCACTCCTCGCACCACCCGAACTACGGCCCTGGAGCCCCACTTCTCATGATCACCGCCACCGGTCTCGAACTGCGCGCCGGCGCTCGCGTCCTCATCGAGTCGGCGTCCTTCCGCGTTGCCCGCGGCGACCGCATCGGCCTGGTCGGCCGCAACGGCGCCGGCAAGACCACCCTCACCAAGGTCCTCGCGGGGGAGGGCCTGCCCGCCGACGGCACCGTCACCCGCACCGGCGACATCGGCTACCTGCCGCAGGACCCGCGCACCGGCGACCTGGACGTGCTGGCGCTCGACCGGGTGCTCTCCGCCCGCGGCCTGGACACCGTGCTCCGGTCGATCCGCGAGTGCCAGGAGCGGATCGCCACCGGCCGTGGCGCGACCCGGGAGAAGGCGCTGAAGAGGTACGAGCGGCTGGAGACCGAGTTCCTGGCCAAGGGCGGATACGCGACCGAGGCGGAGGCCGCCACCATCGCCGCCAGCCTGGGCCTGCCCGATCGTGTCCTGGAACAGCCCCTGCACACCCTCTCCGGTGGCCAGCGCCGCCGCGTCGAACTCGCCCGCATCCTCTTCTCCGACGCCGACATCCTGCTGCTGGACGAGCCCACCAACCACCTCGACGCGGACTCCATCATCTGGCTGCGCGACTTCCTCAAGACCTACCAGGGCGGGTTCGTCGTCATCTCGCACGACATCGACCTCGTCGAGACCGTCGTCAACAAGGTCTTCCACCTGGACGCCAACCGCACCGCCATCGACGTCTACAACATGGGGTGGAAGCAGTACCAGGCCCAGCGGGCCGCCGACGAACGCCGTCGCAAGCGCGAACGCGCCAACGCCGAGAAGAAGGCCTCGGCCCTCAGCTACCAGGCGAACCGGCTGCGCGCCGGCACCAAGGCGGTCGCCGCCCAGAACATGGCCCGCCGCGCCGAGAAGCTCCTGCAGGACCTGGAGCCCGAGCGGCACGCCGACAAGGTGGCCAAACTCCGCTTCCCCGAGCCCGCACCGTGCGGCCGGACCCCGCTCACCGCCGAGGGCCTGTCCAAGGCGTACGGCTCCCTGGAGATCTTCACCGACGTCAACCTCGCCATCGACAAGGGCTCCCGGGTCGTCATCCTGGGCCTCAACGGCGCCGGCAAGACCACCCTGCTGCGCCTCCTCGCCGGCGTCGACACCCCCGACACCGGCAAGGTGATCCCCGGGCACGGCCTCAAGTGCGGCTACTACGCACAGGAACACGAGACCCTCGACGGCGACCGCACCGTACTGGAGAACATGCGCACCGCCGCGCCCGGCATGGACCTGGCCGAGATCCGCAAGGTGCTCGGCTCCTTCCTCTTCTCGGGCGATGACGTGGACAAACCCGCCCGAGTGCTGTCCGGCGGCGAGAAGACCCGGCTCGCCCTGGCCACCCTGGTCGTCTCCTCCGCCAACGTCCTGCTGCTCGACGAGCCCACCAACAACCTCGACCCGGCCAGCCGCGAGGAGATCCTCGGTGCCCTGCGCACCTACACCGGCGCGGTCGTCCTGGTGACGCACGACGAGGGCGCCGTCGACGCCCTCCAACCGGAGCGGATCATCCTCCTCCCGGACGGCGTCGAGGACCTGTGGGGCGACGAGTACGCCGACCTCGTGGCCCTCGCATGACCTCCGCCACAGACGACGGGCCCCCGTTGGGCATCGACGCCCCCGCCCGGCTCGGCCGCACCGCACTGCCCGACGGCCGCCGGCTGGCCTGGGCGGAATGGGGGCCGCCGGAGGGCCGGCCGGTGCTGCTGTGCCCCGGGGGCGCCACCGGTCGGACCCTCGGCTTCGGCACGCATCTGCTCGACGACCTGGGCGTCCGCCTGCTCTCCGTGGACCGCCCCGGCCTCGGCGCCTCCGACCCCGCGCCCGGCCGGACCCTGACCGACTGGGCCGACGATGTGGCCGCCCTCCTCGCCGCCCGCGGTATCCGCCGCCCCCACCTGGTCGGCTACTCCCAGGGCGTCCCCTTCGCGCTGGCCTGCGCGGCCCACGGCCTGGCCACCGCGGTATCGGCCGTCTCCGGCAGCGCCGAACCGTCCGCCCCCGAACTGGCCGACGCCCTCTCGCCGGACGTACGGGCCATGGTGGCGGCCGTGGCCCGCGACCCCGAAGACGCCGAAGCGACGGTCGCCGCCTCCGCGGACGCCGCTTCGATGTGGGACATGGTGACGGCCGGCTGCGCCCCTGCCGACCGCGCGGTCTTCCGCCACCGGGCCTTCGCCCACGCCTTCCGCCAGGCGATCGAGAGGGGCTTCGCCCAGGGCCCCGGCGGCTTCGCCCGCGACACCGTACTGACCATGGGCCGCTGGCCGTTCACGCTCACCGACATCACCGTCCCGGTCGACCTCTGGTACGGCGAGGACGACGCCAGCATGTTCCACTCGCACCACCTGAGCGAGCCCCTCGTCCGCGAGCTGCCCCTGGCCCACCGCCACATCGTCCGGCACGCCGGCGGGCTGCTGCTCTGGACGCACGCGGAAGCCGTATTGCGCGCGTTGTTGCGGCACGGCGAGGTGTGAGGGGCGCCAGGGGGAGCGGCGGGTAGGAGGGCAGGCCGTCCGCCGGGGCTCCGGACCCCGGCGGACGGCTGGAGGGCGACGCTGTCAGCCGAGGGTGACTGCGCCTCCCTTGACGCTCACCTTGGCCGGCGGCAGCCCCTTGGTGGCGGGGCCGTGCTTCACGCTGCCATCGGTGATGTCGAACTTGCTGCCGTGACAAGGGCAGTTGATGGTGCCGCCGGAGACCTCGTTGACGACGCAGCCGGCATGCGGGCAGACCGCGGAGAATGCCTTGATCTCGCCGTTCTGCGGCTGGGTGACCACGACCTTCTCCGCCTTGAAGATCTTGCCGCCGCCCTGTGGGATCTCCGCCGCCTTGGCGAGCTCCTTGCCGGCCGCGCCGGCGCCACTGCCTGCCTCGGAACCGCCCGCTCCCGCGGCGCCGTTGCCGGCCGCCGCCTTGTCGCCGCTGCCCGAGTCGGCCATGTCGTTGCCGCAGGCCGCGAGCGCCGCCGTCAGGCCGGCCGCGCCGGCCGCCGCCACGACGGTCCGCCGGGCCATTCCGCAGCACGGCCGTGCCGGAACCGTCTCCTCCGTCCCCGTCGCCGCGGTCTCCGTCCGCCCCGTTGCTGCCTGTCGTGCCATGGTCTGCCTCCGGTTCCTGGTGGTGCCTTCGGTGCGCGATCTGGTCCATGGACGTTGCACAAGCTCCATACGGAGACCTCGGCGGCCGCGTTCAAACCCGGGCACGTTCTTGTCCGCGGGTCACACTCCGACGGCCGACAGCGCATCCCGCAGGAAGTCCCGCTGGAAGATCAGCAACTGCTCGTTGACCGCGTCGTCGGTCGGCAGATGGGTGGCCCCCGGCAGCGGCAGCACACTGTGCGGACGGCCCGCCGCGAGCAGCTCCGCCGAGAAGCGCAGGGTGTGCGCGGCCGCCACGTTGTCGTCCGCGAGCCCGTGGACGAGCAGCAGCGGACGGGTCAGCAGATGGCCGTGCCCGGCCAGGGAGGAGCGCACATAGGCGTCCGGATGCTCCTCCAGGTGGCCCAGGAACCGCTCCTTCCAGTGGGTGTCGTACAGCCGCTGGTCGGTGGGCGGGGCGCCGGCCACCGCCGCGTGGAACACATCGGGGCGGTGCAGCACCGCGGCGGCCGCCAGGAACCCGCCGAACGACCAGCCGCGGATCGCCACCCGCGACAGGTCCAGGTCCGGGTACCGCGCGGCGGCCGCCCGTACCGCGTCCACCTGGTCCTCCAGCGCCGGCCCGAGCTGGTCGCCGTGCACCGCCTTCTCCCAGGCCGGCCCCCGGCCCGGCGTGCCCCGCCCGTCGGCCGCCAATACGGCGAAGCCCTGCTCGGCGAACCACTGCGACACACAGGTGAACCACCCGCGGCCCCGCCCCACCACCTGGATCCCCGGCCCGCCGTACGGATCGAGCAGCACCGGCAGCCGGCCCGCGCCCTCCCGGTGCCACGACGGCAGGTAGAGGGCGGCGCGCAACTCCCGCTCTCCCAAGGTGAGAAAGACCGGCCGCGGGGTGACCGCCGGGGTCTCGGCGAGCGAGGTGATGCCCGCCACGGGTTCGCCGTCGCGCACCACGCTCACCTCGTCGCCGTGCGGGGTCTCCCCCTCGACCACCACGGTGCCGCCCCGCCCCGTGCCCGTGAACCGGCCCGGCCCCCGGCTCAGCCGCCGGTTGCCGCGGCCGGGCTCATGGCACCACACATGGGTCTCCAGCGGGTCCTCGCTCGCCGTGAAGAGCACCCGTTCCCCCTCCACTCCCACTACGGCGCGCAGTTGGAGCCCTTCCGGGGTGACCCGCCGGCCCCCGACGGTCAGATGGCGGGTGCCGCCGTCGTCCTCGGGGAGCACCAGCGCGCCCGAGGCGGTACGGGCCGGAGTGCCCGGTATCAGCTCCACCCAGGCCGGATCGGTCCGCTCGTGCCGCACCTCGGTGGCCCCGGTCGACGGATCGACCGCGAGCAGCCGGACCGTGCGCTGATCACGGCTCTGCACGGCCAGGAAGGGGCCGTGCGCGTCCCAGCCGGCCTCGGTGAGGTACTCGTACGCCGTGCGGTCCCAGGTGACCTCCACGCGCCTGCCGTCCAGCGCGACGAGCTGCACCGTGACGTCCGCGTTGGCGGTACCGGCGGACGGGTACCGGATCGTCCGCGGCGGCCTGGCCGGATCCGCGGGGTCGGCGAGGTAGCGCCGGGCCACCCGGCCGGTGTCGACCCGCGCCACCAGGAGGCGGCGGCTGTCCGGGGCCCACCAGTAGCCGCGCAGCCGGCCCATGGATTCGGCCGCCACGTATTCGGCGAGCCCGTAGGAGACGTCGGGGCCCTCCGCGCGGGCCAGCTGCCGGTCGTCCCCGGACAGCGTGACGACGTGGAGGGAGCGGCCGCTCACATAGGCGATGGACCGTCCGTCGGGCGAGGGGCGGGGATCGACCACCGGACCGGCCGCCGGGACGGGGAACGGCTCGCCCCCGTCGGTTCGCACCGCCCACAGCGCACCGGACAGCGCGAACGCCACCAGCCGCGCGTCGCCGTCGGCCGCGTAGGAGACCACCCCGGCCGACCTCTCCCGGGCGCGCTCCCGGCGCAGCCGCTCCTCCTCGGGGAGCGACTCGGCCGCGTCCCCCACGAGGAGCGCCGGATCGGCCAGCACCCGTTCCGCACCGTTCTCGTACTGCCACAGCCGGCCCACGGGGTCGGTGCCCGAACCCGTGCGGACGAAGAGCACCCGGCGGCCGTCCGGGGAGACGGTGACATGCCGGGGCACCCCGAGGGAGAAGCGGCGGGTGCGGGCGAACTGGCGTGGAAACGCGGCGGAGTTGACGGGAGGGGCGGGGTCGGTGCGGGGCGCGGGGCCGGCGGTGCGGTGGTCCAAGGTGCGGTCGTCCAGGGGACGGTCGTTCACGATGCTGTCCTCCAGTGTGTGTGCTGCACTGTCATCCCGGGGATGCCGTGGGGGCGTTCCACACGGCCTTCCGGCCGGCGTTCCCCAAGGCGTTCCACGGGCATTCCGCCGTGACATTCCACGGGGAGCTTTCTCCGGGTCTTTCCGCCGGAATCCGCGCAGCACGGAGCACCGGTACCGGACCGGGTGGAAAAGGAATAACGGGTGGCAGAACGCTGCCGTAGCCTGTGGGGATGTTGACCGAAGTCATGGCGACCCGCTATGTCACGCCCTTGCGTGAGGGCGGATCGCTCCCGGGAATCGTCGAGGCCGACGATCTCGGAACTTATATCATGAAGTTCACCGGTGCCGGGCAAGGCCGCAAAACCCTCGTCGCCGAGGTGATCTGCGGGCAGTTGGGCCGCCGGCTCGGGCTGCGGGTGCCGGAGCTGGTCCGGATGCAGCTCGACCCCGTCATCGGCCTCAGCGAGCCCGACCAGGAGGTCCAGGAGCTGCTGAAGGCCAGCGGCGGGCTCAATCTCGGCATGGACTACCTCCCCGGATCGCTGGGATTCGATCCGCTCGCGTTCGAGGTGAGCGCGCGGGAGGCGGGCCGGGTGGTCTGGTTCGACGCGCTGATCAACAATGTCGACCGGTCCTGGCGCAATCCCAATCTGCTGGTCTGGCACGGCGAACTCTGGCTGATCGACCACGGCGCCGCGATGATCTGGCACCACAACTGGCCGACCGCCGAAAAGGCCGCGAGCCGGCCGTACAACGCCTCCGACCATGTGCTCGCCACGTTCGGTCCGGACCTCGCGGCGGCGGCCGAGGAATTCGCGCCGCGGATCACCGAGGAACTGCTGACCGAGATCACCGCCGACGTGCCGGACGAATGGCTCGTCGACGAGCCCGGATTCGACTCGCCGGACGTGCTGCGCCAGGCGTACGTGAAGACGCTGCTGGCGCGCGCCCGTACGATCAGCGATCAGATCACCGTCGGGGAGCCCACCAAGGACAAGCCCTCGCAGGCGCCGGCATGGCTGGCGGGGAAGTTGCCTCGGAGGGCAGTGAAGTGACCGGTCTGCACAACGGACGCGATGTTTTCGAGTACGCCCTGCTGAAGGTCGTGCCCCGGGTGGAGCGCGGCGAGATGATCAATGCCGGTGTGGTGGTGTACTGCCGCGCCCGGCGCTTCGTCGAGGCCCGCATCCATCTGGACGAGGCCCGGCTGCTGGCGCTGGATCCGACGGTCGACGTCGAGGGGGTGCGCGCCGCGCTCGGCGCGGTGGAAGGGATCTGCGCGGGCGGCGAACGGGCCGGACAGGCCGCGGCGGACGACGCGGGGCGCCGGTTCCGCTGGCTGATCGCCCCGCGCAGCACCATCGTCCAGCCCGGCCCGGTGCACACCGGGCTGACCGCCGACCCCGCGACCGAGGCGGAGCGGCTGCTGGACCTGCTGGTCCGCTGAGCCGGATTCCGCATCCACCCGGCCGCTCACCCGGAGTCCGCGGACAACGGCATTCCGCCGATACCCGGATGCGTCCACAGGGGGCGCCCGGCCCGTCTCCCGGGTCGGGCGCCCCTTTGCTCCGTCCGTCCGGTTTCCGCGCCTCCACCGGGGCGGTGCAGGTGAGCTCGGCAACGGCGCGGTGGTGGGGCGTTGACAGCGGGTGGCCGGGCTTCTAGCGTCAGCCCTGCTCAGGCTACTAAGCGGTTGCTCACCCACGGGATATCGGTGCGGCGGACCGCTTGTCGAGGTTTCGAGGTGAGGAGAACCCGCATGTCCACCACCGAGCAGCGCGTCGCCATCGTGACGGGCGCGGCCCGCGGTATCGGCGCGGCCACCGCCGTACGCCTGGCGGCCGAGGGCCGCGCCGTCGCCGTCATCGACCTCGACGAGGCGGCCTGTAAGGACACCGTCGAGAAGATCACCGCGGCCGGCGGCAAGGCCGTCGCGATCGGCTGTGACGTCTCGGACTCCGAGCAGGTCGAGGCGGCGGTGACCCGGGTCGCCTCCGAGCTCGGCGCGCCGACCATCCTCGTCAACAACGCCGGTGTGCTGCGCGACAACCTGCTGTTCAAGATGAGCGACACCGACTGGGACACGGTCATGAACGTGCACCTGCGGGGCGCGTTCCTGATGTCCCGCGCCTGCCAGAAACACATGGTGGACGCCAAGTTCGGCCGGATCGTGAACCTCTCCTCCAGTTCGGCGCTGGGCAACCGCGGCCAGGTCAACTACTCGGCCGCCAAGGCCGGTCTGCAGGGCTTCACCAAGACCCTCGCCATCGAGCTCGGCAAGTTCGGCGTGACCGCCAACGCCGTCGCCCCCGGCTTCATCGTCACCGACATGACCGCCGCCACCGCCGAGCGCGTGGGCATGGGCTTCGAGGACTTCCAGGCCGCGGCCGCCACCCAGATCCCGGTCCAGCGCGTCGGCCGGCCCGACGACATCGCCAACGCGATCGCCTTCTTCACCGGCGAAGCGGCGGGGTTCGTTTCCGGCCAGGTCCTGTACGTCGCCGGCGGCCCGCTCAACTGACCGCCCACCGACCACAGGAGTACAGGACATGACCGAGCAGGCAAGCGGGCTCCCGGAGCCCTCCGGCAAGGTGGCGCTGGTGACCGGCGCCAGCCGCGGGATCGGCTACGGCATCGCGGAGGCGCTGGTCGCCCGCGGTGACCGGGTCGTCATCACCGGACGCAACGAGGACGCCCTCAAGGAGGCCGTCGAGAAGCTGGGCGCGGAACGGGTGATCGGCGTCGCGGGCAAGGCGCATGACGAGGCCCACCAGGCCGTCGCCGTCGAGCGCGCGATGGAGGCCTTCGGCCGGGTCGACTACCTGGTCAACAACGCCGGGACGAACCCGGTGTTCGGGCCCATCGCCGACCTCGACCTCGGCGTCGCCCGCAAGGTGTTCGAGACCAACGTCGTCTCGGCGCTCGGCCTCGCGCAGCGCACCTGGCACGCGTGGCAGAAGGAGAACGGCGGCGCCATCGTCAACATCGCGTCGATCGCCGGGCTCAGCGCCTCGCCGTTCATCGGCGCGTACGGCATCAGCAAGGCCGCGATGATCAACCTGACGCAGCAACTGGCGCACGAGTTCGCGCCGTTGGTGCGGGTCAACTCCATCGCGCCCGCCGTGATCAAGACCAAGTTCGCGGCCGCGCTCTACGAGGACCGCGAGGAGGAGGCGGCGGCCGCCTACCCGATGGCGCGGCTCGGCGTCCCGGAGGACATCGGCGGGGCGGCGGCCTTCCTGCTGTCCGACGCCTCGGGCTGGATCACCGGCCAGACACTGGTCGTGGACGGCGGTCTGTTCCTCAACGCGGGGGCGTGAGCGCCGGCCCGGGGCGGTAGGCCCCGGCCGAGCCCGCGTCGCTGAGCCCGTCGGCCGGCTTGCGTTGGTGTGCGCTCCAAGAGGCAGAGTCCGTGGTGCCGGTCCCCGAGGGGCCGGCACCACTCGCGTGAGCGGACCGTCGGGAGACATGCCATGCACCACCGCACGCTCGGGGGCGGCCACGGGCCCCGGATCAGCGCCGTCTGCCTGGGCACGTGGCGGTTCGGCAGCACCGTCGACGAGGCGACCGCGTTCGCGATCCTCGACCGGTTCGCGGAGGCCGGCGGTACGTTCGTCGACACCGCGAACCACTGCGGCTGCCGGGTGCCGGGTGCCACCGGCGACGAGAGCGAGCTGCTGCTCGGCCGCTGGCTGCGCAGCCGCCGTGCCGCCGGCCGTACGGTCGTGGCCTCTACGGCCGGCGCCCGGCCCGACCCACGTCGCGGAGGGCAGTGGCCCGCCGATACGGGGGGTCTGGGCGCCGCAGCCGTACGGGCGGCCATCGAGGCCAGCCTGCGCCGCCTGGGCATCGACCGGGTGGACCTGTATTACGCCCACTCGTTCGCCCACACCGAGGACCGCGGCGTTCCCCTGGAGGAAACCGTGGCGGCGCTGGCCGGTCTGGTGCGGGACGGCACGGTGGAGGTCCTCGGGGCCGCCAACCACCGGACGTGGCGGCTCGCCGAGGCCCGGCTCCTCGCCGCCGGGCGGGGACTGCCCGGCTTCCGGGCCGTCCAACAGCGGTACACGTATCTGCGGCCGCGCCGGGGGCTGCCGCCGGACCACCAGGTGGAGACCGACGAGGAACTGCTCGACTACGTGGCGGCGCACCCCGGCCTGACGCTGCTCGCCCGCGGGACGCTGATGGGCGGCGCCTACGCCCGCCCGGACCGCCCGCCGCCGGAGCGTTACGACCACCCCGGGTCGGTGGCGCGGCTGCGCGTACTGGCGGAGGTCGCGGCGGAGTGCGGCGCCACGGTGAACCAGGTGGTCCTGGCCTGGCTCATGGGCGGCCCCCAACCGGTCGTGCCCGTACTGGGCGTGACCTCGCCGGCCCAGCTGGACGAGTGCCTGGCGGCCCTGGACCTCCGGCTGGACCCGGTGCAGAGGGCTCGGCTGGATACGGCGTGAGGGGTGGGGGCGGGGCTCTGGTGGGCGTTGCTGAGGTGGCCCCATCCCCCCACCCCCGAACCCACCCCCCGCCCCCTCCCCCGAAGGGGGAGAGGGGGAGGGGGCGGGGGAAGCCGCGGCGGGGCAGGCAAAGCCGCCGGGGCCTGGTGGGGGAGGCCGGGGGGCGGTGGCGGCGGAGGCTGGGGCTCGGTGGGGGAGGCCGGTGCCCGTATCGTTGGCCCGCCCCCCACGCCGCAGCGGCCTGCCGCACCGGCATGGTCCGCCCCCAGCCCCCGGGAAGGATCGGCCCGTGGGCGGTGTTGTCAGTGGTCGCCGGTAGGTTCTGTGAGTGAGAACGCAACACACACCGGAGGTTGTTGACGTGGTGACCGACATGCTGCCCGAGTCCTGGCGTGGGGTACTCGGCGAGGAGTTGGCGAAGCCCTATTTCAAGGAGCTCACCGACTTCGTCGAGCAGGAGCGGGCCCAGGGCCCGGTCTATCCGCCCCGCGAGCAGGTTTTCGCGGCGCTGGAGGCGACGCCCTACGACCAGGTGAAGGTGCTCATTCTCGGCCAGGACCCGTATCACGGCGCGGGTCAGGGCCACGGCCTGTGCTTCTCCGTGCAGCCCGGGGTCAAGACGCCGCCGTCGCTGCGGAACATCTACAAGGAGATGAAGGAGGAGCTGGGCCACCCCATTCCGGACAACGGCTATCTGATGCCGTGGGCCCAGCAGGGCGTCCTGCTGCTGAACGCCGTCCTGACGGTCCGCGAGGCGGAGGCCAATTCCCACAAGGGCAAGGGATGGGAGAAGGTCACCGACGCGGTGATCCGCGCGGTGGCGGCCCGGCCCGATCCGGCGGTCTTCGTGCTGTGGGGGAATTACGCCAAGAAGAAGCTGCCGCTGATCGACGAGGACCGGCATGTCGTGGTGCAGGGCGCGCACCCCTCCCCGCTGTCGGCGAAGAAGTTCTTCGGCTCCCGCCCGTTCACCCAGATCAACGCCGCGATCGCCGCGCAGGGCCACGCCCCGATCGACTGGCGCATCCCGGACCTGGGCTGAGCAGCCGGCCGGGACCGTAGCCGGCCCTCGTGCAGCTGCCACCCGGTCGGGACCGCGGCCCGTTCTCGTACGGCTTCCGCCTGGCGGGGACGGTGGGCCCCTCGCCGGGCTGCCACCCGGCCGGCCGTAGCCCGTGCTCGTCCGGCTGCCACCCGGTGCGTCGCGCACACCGAGCGAAGCTCCCCGGTGGCGGTTAGCGTCGAGGAAACGTCAGCGGTGGTGAGCGGATACGGGGAGTGCGCGGTGGTGGAGGAGCGGCGGGAGGCGGTCTCCGACGACGGGGTACTGACCCGGATCGGCCAGGCAATCATGCTGCATCGGGCCGGCGACCGCGAAGAGGCACGTAATCGCCTCTCCGCGCTGTGGCACGAGATCGGGCCGCGGGGCGACGCCTTTCACCGCTGCGCCCTCGCGCACTACATGGCCGACACCCAGGACGACCCGCAGGACGAACTGGACTGGGACCTCCGAGCCCTGGAAGCGGCCGAGGGATTCGTCACCGAGCGGCGTCCGGGCACCGGGCCCGCGGCAGGTGAGTCCGGTGTGGCCGCCGCGCCGGAGGGGAGCCCGGGCCCCCGGCACCACCCCCTCGTCGCGCTGCGGGCGTTCTTCCCCTCGTTGCATCTCAACATCGCCGCCGACTATGCGGCGCTCGACCGGCCGGCCGACGCCCGGGCCCAGCTGCTGCGGGCCCGGGCGTCGGTCAATGCGCTCGCCGACGGCGAATACCGCCAGGGGCTGCGGGACGCGATCCATCGTCTGGAGCTCCAGCTCGGCGGGGCGGCCGGCCGTACCCCCTAGCGTCCTGCGTCCTGGCCGCGCAGCATGCCGGTCAGGAGTTCCGCGCAGGAGGTGCGCAGCTCGGCGCGGGTGGGGGTGGTGGTGTGGAACTGCCCGGCGGTGCAGGAGAAGAGCACGCCGTCGCACCAGGCCACCATCGTGAGCGCATGCCGTTCGGGCGTGGCGGAGCCGGCCGCCGCCAGCATCGCGACCATCGGCTCGCGGAAGGCCCGACCCGCCCGGTCGTAGATCTCCCGCAGTGCGGGCCTGCGGGTGGCCTCCAGAGCGAGTTCGTAGCGGGCGAGGAGCAGCTGCCGGTGCCGTGAGAGGTACCGGTGCAGCGCGAGCGCGAGGGCGTTCGCGACGGCCTCCGGACCGGCGACGGCCTCCGGACCGGCGACCGCCTCCGGACTCGTTTCCGCCTCCGGGCCGGTGTCAGTCTCCGGACCAATTTCTCCTGCCGGACCGGTTTCTCCTGCCGGACCGGTGTCCACCGGCGGAGGCCCCGAGACGGCGGCCGCCGCCGCGTCGCCGGTGGTGTGTGCGGGGACGGCCGGCGTTTCCGCCGGCGTGAGTACCGCGGCCTCCCGTTCGGCCAGCCGCCGTACCGCCGCCTCCAGCAGGGCCTCCCGGGTCCGCGCGAGGTTCGAGGTGGAGCCCAACGGCAGACCGGCCGCCTCGTCGACGGCCCGATGGGTGAGCCCCCGCATCCCGCGCTCGGCGAGCAGGCGAATTGCCGCATCCGCGATCAGCTGAGCGCGGCCGGAGGCGGGGGTGGGAGGCGGGGTGCTGGTGGCGGTCGTAGTCGGGGGGCGGGCGTCACGGGCGGTCATGGGAGGAGCCTAGCGGGGTTACTACGGATGTAGTGATTGTGGTGACCGCGTCCGACTACAGGTGTAGTCTCCTGGCGCATGGCAACTACGGCTGTAGTTGCCGCTGCCAGGACCTCGGACGGACTCGGAGACGACATGGAGCAGCGGCGCACCGCGCTGGTGATCGGTGGGGGGATCGGTGGGCTCACCGCCGCGGTGGCCCTGGACCGCCGGGGGTGGTCGGTCACCGTCGTCGAGCGGGCCGCCGCGCTGGCGCCGGTCGGGGCGGGCATCGCGCTGGCGCCGAACGCCCAGCGCGCGCTGGACACGATCGAGGTGGGCGACGCGGTGCGTGCGACGGCCGACTGGCAGGGGGCGGGGGAGCTCCGGCTGCCCGGCGGCCGTCGGCTGGCCCGTACGGACAACGCCGCGGCCGTCCGGCGCTTCGGCGGGCCGGTGGTGGTCGCCCACCGCGCCGAACTGGTCGCCCTGCTGGCTGCCCGGCTCCCCGAGGGGGCGGTCCGGACCCACGCCACGGCCACCCTCGTCGACCCGGGTGACCCCGGCCCGGGCGGCCGCCCGGCGCGGGTCCGCATCGCCGTGCCCGACGCGGCCGCCGCCGACGACGGGGACAACGCCAGGGCCGACCGCACCAGCAACGACGGGGACACCGCCACCGCCACCCACACCCGCACCGCCACCGACCTCGAACTCTCCGCCGACCTGGTCGTCGCCGCCGACGGCATCCACTCCGCCGTCCGCCGCGCCGTCTTCCCCGGCCACCCCGCGCCCCGCTACGCCGGATTCACCGCCTGGCGGTTCGTCGTCCCGGCGCCCGACGGGGTGCGCGGGGTGGCGCACGAGACCTGGGGGCCCGGCGGCGTGTGGGGCACCGTGCCGCTGGCCGGTGGGCGGATCTACGCGTACGCCACCGCGGCCGTGCCCGCCGGGGGCCGGGCCGTCGACGACGAGCGGGCCGAACTCCTGCGGCGCTTCGGGGCCTGGCACCACCCCGTTCCGGCGCTGCTCGACGCCGTCGGCCCGGCCGAGGTGCTGCGCAACGACGTGTACACCGCGGCCGCCCCGCCACCCGCCTTCCACCACGGCCGGGTCGCCCTGCTCGGAGACGCCGTCCACCCGATGACGCCCAACCTGGGGCAGGGCGGCTGCCAGGCCGTCGAGGACGCCGTCGTGCTGGCGCACGAGGCCGCGCCGGACGCCGATCTGGGTGCCGCGCTGGCCGCGTACACCCGGCAGCGGCTGCCGCGCACCATGGAGGTGGTGCGCCGCGCCGAGCGGATCGGCCGGCTCACCACCTGGCGGTCCCGGCCCGCGTGTGCCCTGCGCGCCGGGCTGATGGCGGCCACCGCCCGCCTGGCGCCCGATCTCGCGCTGCGCGCCCTCGACGAGATCGCCGACTGGCGGCCGCCGGCCGGCACGTATGCTGCCGGGGCGCGGGGCACCAGGACCGCGGCACGACGCGAGGAGCAAGAGTGAAGATCGGCTGCATCGGACTCGGCGACATAGCGCAGAAGGCGTACCTGCCCGTACTGGGCAGCCTGCCGGGGACCGAACTCCATCTGCACACCCGGACCGCGGCCACCCTCCAACGGGTCGGCGCCGCCCACCGGCTGACCGGCGACCAGCTCCACGCGGACCTGGACTCGCTGCTCGCCGTCGGCCTGGACGCGGCGTTCGTGCACGCGGCGACCGCCGCCCACCCGGAGCTCGTCACCCGGCTCATCGAGGCCGGTGTGCCGACCTACGTGGACAAGCCGCTCTCCTACGAACTCGCCGAGTCCCGGCGGATCGTGGCGCTGGCCGAGGACCGGGGCGTGGGCCTGACCGTCGGCTTCAACCGCCGGTTCGCGCCGGCCTACGCGCAGTGCCGCGAGCACGCCCGCGACCTGATCCTGATGCACAAGAACCGGGTCGGGCTGCCCGAGGACCCGCGCACGCTGGTGCTGGACGACTTCATCCACGTCGTCGACACCCTGCGGTTCCTGCTGCCGGGCGAGCCGGACCACATCGACGTCCGGGCCAGGATCCGGGACGGTCTGATGCACCACGTGGTGCTCCAGCTGTCCGGCGACGGGTTCACCGCCATCGGCACCATGAACCGCCTCAGCGGCTCCGCGGAGGAGGTCCTCGACGTCTCCGGGCAGGACACCCGGCGGCAGGTCGTGAACCTCGCCGAGGTCATCGACCACAAGGGGCAGCCGACGATCCGGCGGCGCGGCGACTGGGTGCCGGTCGCCCGCCAGCGCGGTATCGAGCAGATCGTCCTGGCGTTCCTGGACGACGTACGGGCCGGCCGGCAGCCGTCCGCCCGGGACGCGCTGCGCACCCACGAACTGTGCGAGCGCGTGATCACCGACGCGATCGAGCAGCACGCCCGCTGAGTCGAGCGGAGGGAGCGGTCCCGCCGTCGGGACGACCGGATCGGGCCTTGCGCCCTCTGATCCTCCGCCCGCCGCTGTACGCACCCGCGACCACCAGCGCGCCCACCGCCCCGTACACCACCCAGTCGCCGAACCGGGTGTACGGGCTGGTGCCGGTGGCCAGCGGAAGGTCGTAGACGGCCGCCGCGCTGCGGTCGGTGCCGAGCGTGGTGCCGATCCGCTCGCCTTGGGGGCCGTACACCGCGCTGACGCCGGTGAGGGTGGCGTGCACCATCGGCCGCCAGGTCTCAGCGGCCCGCAGGGCGCCCAGGGAGGCGTGCTGCAGCGGAGCCCAGCTGTGCTGGAACGTGGACGTCGAGGACTGGGCGACGATCACCTGCGCACCGCCGCGCACCAGCGCGCGGCTCAGGTCGGGGAAGGCGGTCTCGAAGCAGACCAGCGGCCCGATCCGCAGGCCACCGGCCGTGGCGACGGGCATCACCACCTGGCGGGTGCCGCGTATCCGGTCGGTGCGGGCCGCCTTGCCCACCTTCGTCGCCCAGCCCAGCACGGACCGGAACGGTATGTACTCGCCGAACGGGACCAGCCGTCTCTTGGCGTAGCGGTCGCCGGTCGGGCCGTGCGGGCCGATCAGTACCGCGCTCTTGTAGATGCCCGGCCGACCGGCGCGCCTGGAGTCGGCGTTGACCAGCAGGTCGGCGCCGGTCTCCCGGGACAGTGCGGCGAGCCGGGCGGCGAGTGCCGGGCGGTCCGCCGGGTCCTGGTACAGGCTGCTCTCGCCCCAGACGACCAGGCGCACCCCGCGGCCGGCCAGCGACCGGGTGAGCGCCGCGCTGCGGGCCAGCCGCTGGCTCGGGGTGCCGTCCGGGCCGGGCTGGACGACCGCGATCCGCACCGTGCCGGCCGGGCGGGGGGCCGGCGCCACGAACCACGCGGCGCCGCCCGCCAGCGCGCACACCAGCAGACCGGCGACCGCGGGCCGCCAGGCGCAGCCGCGGGCGATCAGCTCGGCCAGGGCGGTGTTCACCGCCACGATCAGGAAGCTCAGCAGCCAGACCCCGCCGATCGACGCCAGCCGCAGTGCGGGCGCGACCTGCCACTGGCTGGCGCCCAGTAGGCCCCAGGGGCCACCCAAGTACTCCCAGGAGCGGACGAGTTCCACCATCAGCCAGCCCGAGGGCACCAGCACCAGCGCGGCCGACCTCCGCCCGGCGCCGGGCACACCGCCCAGCAGGGCCCGTACCAGCAGCCCCCAGGGCGCCCAGAGCGCACCGAGCAGCAGGGCGAGGACGAGGATGAAGACATGCAGGCTCGGCAGCAGCCAGTGGTGCACCGCCAGTATGAAACCGGCCCCGCCCAGCCAGCCGTCCAGCGCCGCCCGCCGGGGCGTCGGCGCGGTCCGCACCAGCAGCAGCCACGGCACCAGCGCGACGTACGCCAGCCACCACCACGACGGGGCGGGGAAGGTGAGCGCCGGCAGCGCCCCGGCGAGCGCGGCGGTCGCTCCCCGGCCCCAGGCGGAGCCGAGCCACCGCGTCCGGGGGCCGAGCGGTCTGTCCATACGGTCTCCACGGTCTGCCGGGTGCCGGTCCGTCCGTCCGGCCGGGCGCGCGGGACCGGCCGGACGCCCAGTGTGCGCGGGCGGTGCGATCAAGGAAAGGGGGCCTCGCCCGGGGGAGCCGGACGCTCGCCGGGACGGCCGAGGCGCACCCGGCCGCGGACCGCCCGGGGTCAGCCGCTCGGCTGCCGCACCTCCCGCCATTTCTCCCGTACGACGACCGAGGTCAGCCGCCAGCCGTCCGGGGTGCGGCGGGCGGTGAAGTCGTAGCGGCCGGCGCAGGTGTAGTTGGGGGCGGTGGGCCCGCCGTCGGCGTCGGTCGCCGGGCCGGCCAGCCGCATGGGATTGAGGTAGTCGGCCCGGATGTCGGCCGCGTCGCCCGGTGCGCCGTCCTGCGAGGTCAGCGTGATCCGGCGGTTGACGATCAGGTGCTGGCGGATCACGAAGTGCCGGAGCGTCTCGGCCAGCCAGGCGGCGACGTCCTCGGCGCTGCCCTCGATGCCGCCCGCCGAGCGGTAGTCGACCCGTGCGTCCGGGGTGAAAAGAGCCAGGTAGCCGGGCCAGTCGCCGTCGTCCACGGCGAGCGCGTAGCCGGTGACCAGATCGTCCAGGGCGAGCCGGTCCATGACGATGGAGTGTTCCGCGCGCTGCGTCATCTCCTCAGTTTTCGCCATGCGGAAGGCCCCCGCCAAGAGGTGGGGGCCTTCCGCATGCCGCGGTCAGTTCACCAGCGCCGGGTCCACCAGGAGGTCGTCGCCGGGGCCGGCCGGTGCGGCCTCGGTTTCCGGGCCCGCTGCGGACTCGGTGTCCGGGCCCGCGGGTGAGGCGCCGGGTGACGTGGCCGCCGCCTCCGTGAACTGGGTCCTGTACAGCTCCGCGTACCGCCCGTCGGCCGCCAGCAGCGTCTCGTGGGTGCCGCGCTCGACGATCCGTCCGCCCTCGACGACCAGGATCAGGTCGGCGGCGCGCACGGTCGACAGCCGGTGGGCGATGACCAGCGCGGTGCGTCCCTCCAGGGCCTCGCCGAGCGCCTCCTGGACGGCCGCCTCGGAGGTGTTGTCCAGGTGGGCGGTGGCCTCGTCGAGGATCACCACCCGGGGGTGGGCGAGCAGCAGCCGGGCGATGGTCAGCCGCTGCCGTTCGCCGCCGGAGAGCCGGTAGCCGCGCTCGCCGACGACGGTGTCCAGGCGGTCGGGGAGGCCGGCGATCAGCTCCTCCAGGCGGGCCCGGCGCAGCGCGTCCCACAGCTCGTCCTCGGTCGCTTCCGGCTTGGCGAGCAGCAGGTTCTCGCGGATCGAGTCATGGAAGAGGTGGCCGTCCTGGGTGACCATGCCGAGGGCCCCGCGCAGCGAGGCGGCGGTCAGGTCGCGGACGTCCACGCCGGAGAGCCGGACCGCGCCCGAGTCCGCGTCGTACAGCCGGGGCAGCAGCTGGGCGACGGTCGACTTGCCGGCGCCCGAGGAGCCGACCAGGGCGACCATCTGGCCGGGTTCGGCGCGGAAGGAGATGCCGTGCAGCACCTCTTCGCCGCCGCGGGTGTCGAGGGTGGCGACCTCCTCCAGGGAGGCCAGCGAGACCTTGTCGGCGGACGGGTAGCCGAAGCGTACGGAGTCGAACTCCACCGACACCGGGCCGTCGGGGACCTCGCGGGCGTCCGGCTTCTCGGCGATCAGCGGCGTCAGGTCGAGCACCTCGAAGACCCGCTCGAAGCTGACCAGGGCGCTCATCACCTCGATGTGGGCGCCGGACAGCGCGGTCAGCGGGGCGTAGAGGCGGGTGAGCAGCAGCGCGAGCGAGACGATGGCGCCGGCCTCCAGCTGCCCGCGCAGGGCCAGGAAGCCGCCCAGGCCGTAGACGACGGCCAGCGCCAGGGCGGAGACCAGGGTCAGGGCGGTGACGAAGTACGTCTGGACCATGGCCGAGCGGACGCCGATGTCCCGGACCCGGCGGGCGCGGACGGCGAACTCGGCGGACTCGCGGGCCGGGCGGCCCATCAGCTTGACGAGGGTGGCGCCCGGTGCGGAGAACCGTTCGGTCATCTGCGTGCCCATCGCCGCGTTGTGGTCGGCGCCCTCCCGGCGCAGCGCCGCCAGCCGGCGGCCGACCCGGCGGGCGGGCAGCACGAACACCGGCAGCAGCACCAGGGCGATCAGGGTGATCTGCCAGGAGAGGGTGAGCATCACGCCGAGTGTCAGCATCAGCGTGACGATGTTGCTGACCACTCCGGAGAGCGTGTCGCTGAACGCCCGCTGGGCGCCGATCACGTCGTTGTTGAGCCGGCTGACCAGGGCGCCGGTGCGGGTGCGGGTGAAGAAGGCGATCGGCATCCGCTGGACGTGGTCGTAGACGGTGGTCCGCAGGTCCAGGATGAGTCCCTCGCCGATGCTCGCCGACAGCCAGCGGGTCACCAGCCCCAGGGCCGCCTCGGCGACCGCGATCAGGGCGATCAGCCCGGACAGCCCGACCACGAGGGCGGACGAGTCACCGCCGACGATCGCGTCCACCACCCGGCCGGCGAGCAGCGGGGTGGCCACCGCGAGCATCGCGGTCACCGTGCTCAGCACCAGGAACCAGATCAGATGCCGGCGGTGCGGCCGGGCGAACGCCGCGATGCGGCGCAGTGTGCCGCGGGAGAAGCGGTGTCGGCCCTGCTGCGCGGCCATCGTGCTGTGCAGCGAGTGCCAGGCGGTGACTTCCATGTCCATGGTGGCCTCCTGTGTGCCGGGTCGTCACGGGATCGCCGTGCGTGACCGGCGACATGAAAGGAACCTAGGACCTCAACCAATATTGAGGTCAAGCGATTCCCGAAGGATCACCCTCCGGGCCCAGCGGGGGAGCCGGTGCGCGGAAATTGCCCGGCGGCCCGGCCCGGGACGTGGCCAAGGTGCCCCGGTGACGACGACTCAGCCGCGCCCCGACACCGGCCCGCCGGGCACCGACGCCGACGAGAAGGCCACCCTGCTCGCGTTCCTGGACTACGTCCGCGAGGCCGTGGCCGCCAAGGCGGAGGGCCTCGCGGAGCGGGCGGCGCGCGCTCCCGGGGTCGCCTCCGGGACCAGCCTGCTCGGGCTGGTCAGGCATCTGACCGCCGCGGAGCGGTACTGGTTCGTCTGGGCCTTCGAGGGCGCCGGGGACGCGCCGCCGGACCTCGGCATGACGGTCGGCGAGGCGGAGAGCGCCAAGGACGTGCTGGCCGGATATCGCGCGGCCGTCCGGCGGTCCAACGAGATCGTCGGGCGCTGCGACGACCTGGGCCGCAGCTGCGTCCGGCCGGCGGGGCAGGCCGGGGCGATCCGGTCGCTGCGCTGGGTGCTGGTGCACATGATCGAGGAGACCGCGCGGCACGCCGGGCACGCCGACATCCTGCGGGAACAGGCCGACGGGGCCGTCGGCAGGTGAGGGAGTGCGGGGTGCGGATACCGTCCGCCGTGCGCCGAGGGGCGACTTTGAGACAACCTCGCGAGGCGGCGTACGCCGGAGAGTTGAGGTGGCGGGACGGCGGGTAAGCCGTAGGCAACTCAAGCGCAACGACGCCCCGGAAACGGGCCGACCCCGCCCGGATCGCGCCGGGCGCCCCCCACCTCTCTTGTACGACTCCGCCGCGGCGCATGGCCGTTTCCGGCGCCGCGGCACGAAAGTGGGCCGGGCCGATGGACGAACGTCAGTACTACCCGAGAATCGTGGGACCCGGTCGCGCCGCGGACGGCGCGACCGTCCTCGAGCTCCACGGCGAGCTCGACATCCTCGCCGTGTCGGTGCTCTCCGCCCGGCTGGACGAGTTCACCGGCGCGCAGGGCGCCGATCTCGTGCTCGACCTGCGCGCGGTGGCCTTCATCGACTGCGCCGGACTCTCACTGCTCAGCCGCGCCCGCTGCCGGACCGGGCAGCGGGGCGGCCGGCTGCGGCTGGCCGGGGTCACCGACGGCGGCAGCGTCGGACGACTGCTCCGGATGACCGGACTGACCGGTCACTTCGAGCTCGTGCCGGACGACGCCCCCGGCCCCGCCGGCGACGATGCCGGGGCGGCCGAGGGCGCGGACATCGCCGTGGCGTGAGGCCCGCTCCGGCTCAGGCCGGCAGGGTCGCCTCGATCGCGGCGACCAGCTCGGGAGCCTCCGGCTCGGTACGCGGCCGGAAGCGGCCCGCGACCCGGCCCTCGGCGTCGATCAGGAACTTCTCGAAGTTCCACTGGACGTCGCCGGCGGTCCCTTCGGCGTCCGCGGCGGCCGTCAGCTCGGCGTACAGCGGCTGCCGGCCGGCGCCGTTGACGTCGCCCTTCTCGAACAGCGGGAAGCTGACGCCGTACGTCGCCGAGCAGAACGTGGCGATCTCCTCGGCGGTGCCGGGCTCCTGGCCCGCGAACTGGTTGCTGGGGAAGCCCAGCACGGAAAAGCCCCGGTCCGCATAGCGCTGCTGCAGCCGCTCCAGACCTTCGTACTGCGGGGTCAGCCCGCACTTGGACGCGACGTTGACCACCAGCAGCGCCTTGCCGCGGTGGTCGGCGAGCGAGGCGGGCTCACCGGTCAGGGTGCGCAGCGGGATGTCGTACAGGCTCACGGTCATGCTCCTCTTCACGGGTACGCGGACGGGGACGGCCCTCGTCGTTCCCAACGGCGCCGCCCGCCCTGATCTTCCCCGGATCGTCGGTGGGCCACGAAACCGTCGGGCGCAGGGTGCCGGCCCGCCACTCCTTGAGCAACTGGTCGAAGATCGGCGTCTCCTCCTCGGGCGGCCGGCGGGCCTGAGGGGCGGGCGGCGGCGGCAGCGACGGGGGCCGGTGCGACAGCGAGATCCGCTGAAAAGGGTGTGAGGCGGGCTTCTTGACATCCATGCCCGGACTCAACCGGAAATCGGCGCCCGGGTTGCGGGACGCGGCCGGGGCGGCCCGCAGATGCCCCTGCGGTGGTGACGGGCAGAAGATACGTTCCCGGAGCGAAGGGGCCGGCGGACGCCCCGCCGGCCCCTTCGCTCAGCTCCGCACCACCGGCCGCGCCGCCAGGGGCGTCCTCGGTGGTTCTGCCCGGATCACGTCCGGCACAGCAGCGCCTCGAGGACCTCCGCGAGCGCCGCCTCGGGATCGGCCACCCGGCCCTCCGCCCGCCACGCCACATAGCCGTCCGGCCGCACCAGGACCGCGCCCTCGGGCGTCGTGCCGTGCTTCTCGGCCCAGTCGGCGCCCTCCTCCGGGGCCAGGTCGTCGTCCGGTTCGGTGCCGATCAGGTAGCAGTTCAGCCGCACCCCGAAGCGCTGGACGGCGCCCTTGGCCGCGGTGCGCCACATGTCGCCGTCGGAGCCGGACAGCAGGGTGAACGACGTCTCGTAGAGGTCGAGGGTGGAGCGGCGCCCCTCGGGGCCGGTCAGCCACATGTGCGGGGCGCGGGTGCCCGGCTCGCCGGTCATCCGCAACTCGTCCGGAACCACCGGCAGTTCGGGATCGGCGCCGACGACCGCGCCGCGCGGGTAGCAGTAGCCGAGCGCGACGGTGAGCACCCCGCGCTGCCGGCCGCCGCCGGCCCCGGGCGCCGGCGCGTACCCGGGGTGGCTGTGCTCCGCGGAGCGGGCCGAGGCGCGGGCGCTGGTCTCCCGGGCCACCGGCAGCCGCTCCGCCTCGTACGTCGACAGCAGCTCCGGGCCCGCCGCACCGTCCAGGACGGCGGCGATCTTCCAGGCCAGGTTGTGGGCGTCCTGGATGCCGGTGTTCGACCCGAACGCGCCGGTGGGCGACATCTCGTGGGCCGAGTCGCCGGCGAGGAAGACCCGGCCCGCGCCGTACCGCTCGGCGACCCGCTCGGCGGCGTGCCACGGGGCCTTGCCGGTGATCTCCACCGCCATGTCCAGCGCGCCGGTCGCCCGCCGGATGTGGTCGATGCACCGCTCGTCGGTGAAGTCCTCCAGGGTCTCGCCCCGATCGGGGTGCCAGGGCGCGTGGAAGACCCAGTCCCGCTCGTTGTCCACCGGCAGCAGGGCGCCGTCGGCCTCCGGGTTCGTCAGGTAGCAGGCGATGAAGCGGCGGTCGCCCACCACCTCCGCCAGCTCCGGGGCGCGGAAGGTGATGCTCACGTTGTGGAACAGGTCGCCCGGGCCGGCCTGCCCGATGCCCAGCCGCTCGCGGACCGGGCTGCGGGGTCCGTCGGCGGCGATGAGGTAGTCCGCGCGCACGGTGCGCCGCTCGCCGGTCTCCCGGCTCCTCAGCTCCGCGGTCACCCCGTCCGCGTCCTGTTCGAAGGAGACCAGCTCGGTGGAGAAGCGCAGATCGCCGCCGAGCTCGCGGGCAGAGCGCACCAGGACCGGTTCGAGGTCGTTCTGGCTGCACAGACACCAGCCGGCCGGGCTGATCCGGGCCAGCCCGCCGCCCGGGTCGATCTCCTTGAACAGCCACTCCTGTTCGTCGCCGGTCAGTGAACGGGCCTGCAGGATCCCGTGGTTGCCGGCCAGGGTCGAGGCCGCCTCCCGGATCGGCCGCTCGGCCCCGGCCACCCGGAACAGCTCCATCGTGCGGACGTTGTTGCCGCGCCCGCGCGGGTGATGGGAGGTGTCCGCGTGCTTCTCGACCAACAGGTGCCGTACACCCAGCCGTCCCAGGAACAGCGAGGCGGACAGGCCCACCAGGGACCCGCCCACGACCAGTACCGGGACCCGTTCTCGGGGAGTGGGATTCATGGCGTGCTCCAGCTCCAAGGCGCATTGAGGGCAGATGGAGCACGAATGCCCGGCCGCGGACCTGTTCGATCACGGTTCACCTGCATGGCTCACAGATCTCGCGCCGCCCGTACGTCCCGGCCACGATCGAATCCGGGACGCCCCCCGGACACCGGGGCGGACGGCCCCACCATCCGGCTCAGTCACCCGGATCGCACCGGAACTGACGACGCACCACAGGGGCCAACGGGCACCGAAGGAGATGCGTAGACGATGACAACGCTGTCGGAACGAATATCCCAGTCAGCCTTCGACGGCTCCCGGCTCAGGGTCGTACTGCTCCTGGACCTCCACGACGGAGCCCAGCAGCAGTTCCTCGAAGCCTACGAGCACCTGCGCAACCAGGTCGCGTCCGTCCCCGGGCACCTCACCGACCAGCTGTGCCAGTCCATCGAGAACCCCTCGCAGTGGCTGATCACCAGCGAATGGGAGAGCGCGCCCCCCTTCCTCGCCTGGGTCAACAGCGAGGAACACGTCAAGATGGTCCAGCCGCTGCACGCCTGCGTCCGCGACACCCGCTCGCTGCGCTTCAGCGTCCTGCGCGAGACCTCGAACATCGCCGCCCGGGCCCCCGAGCCCCCCAAGGGCCGGCTCCAGGCCAACCCCCGCGTCGGCGACGGTGTGGTGCGGCACGCGCTGACCTTCACCGTGAAGCCCGGCAGCGAGGAGCAGGTCGCCGAGATCCTGGCCGGCTACGACTCGCCGGAGGCCCGGGTCGACGACACCACCCGGCTGCGCCGCACCTCCCTGTTCATGCACGGCAACCGCGTCGTCCGCGCGGTGGAGGTGCAGGGCGACCTGGTCGCGGCGCTCCGCCACGTCTCCCAGCAGCCCGAGGTCCGGGCCGTCGAGGAGGCCATCAACCCCTACCTGGAGCAGGACCGCGACCTCAGCGACGCGAACTCCGCCCGGGTGTTCTTCACCCGCGCCGCCCTGCCCGCCGTGCACCACGTCGCCTCCGGCAGCGCCCGGCCCGAGGACGTACGGCGCCACGCGCTGTTCTACCCCGCCAAGGGAGGCTGCGGCATGGCGCTGGCCAGGATGCTGGCCCGCCAGGACGAGCTGGCCGCCGACGACCCGGACTGCCCCGTCGCCGGCAGCACCATCTTCCAGCGCGACGACGTCGTCGTCCGGCTCGTCGACATGCGGATCCCGCTCGACCAGGACCCGTTGCTCTCGCTCGGCATCCGCGGTGAGCGCAAGACGGCGGTGCTGCGGCGTCTGCTCGACACCGAAGTGGCCGGCGGTCTGTCCAACGACCGCGAGCTCGCGCGCTTCCTCGCGCGCTGCGACATGGCCCTGATCACCGACCGCCGGTCCCCGGGCGCCTGAAACCGTCCGCCCGGAGCAGGTCCCATCCCAACCCATCGCCGGCTTCACGCCCCTGGAGGAATCAGCCATGACCACGCACCGCCCACGCATCGTGGACCTCAGCGAGACCCAGCCCAACCGCCGGCGCGGAGGTGATCTGCGCGCCATGCTGACACCCAGCGCGGTGGGCGCCACGAGCGGCTTCATGGGCATGGCCCTCGTACAGCCCGGCGAGCGCATCGGCGAGCACTACCACCCGTACTCCGAGGAGTTCGTGTACGTCGTCCAGGGCGCGCTCGAAGTGGACCTCGACGGGGAGCCCCACCCGCTGCGCCCGGACCAGGGCCTGCTCATCCCGCCCTACATGCGGCACCGGTTCCGCAACGTCGGGGACGTCGAGGCCCGGATGGTCTTCCACCTCGGCCCGCTGGCGCCCCGCCCCGAGCTGGGGCACGTCGACACCGAGGGCACCGAGGAGAGCAGCCCCGCCGCCCCGCCCGAACACACGGAGCCGGTGTCATGAGTCGCCGCGTGGCGGTCACCGGAGTCGGGATCGTCGCGCCCGGCGGGGTGGGAGTGCCCGCCTTCTGGGACCTGCTGTCCGCCGGCCGTACGGCGACCCGTGGCATCACCCTCTTCGACCCGGAGGGATTCCGCTCGCGCATCGCCGCCGAATGCGACTTCGACCCCGCGGCGCACGGCCTGAGCGCGGAACAGGTCGCCCGCTCGGACCGGTACGTCCAGTTCGCCATGGTCGCCGCGGACGAGGCGCTGCGCGACGCCGGCCTCGACCCCGAGCGGGAGGACCCCTGGCGCATCGGGGTCTCCCTGGGCACCGCGGTCGGCGGCACCACCCGCCTCGAACACGACTACGTCGCCGTGAGCGACCGCGGCAAGCGCTGGGACGTCGACCACCGGCCGGCCGGCCGCTATCTGGAGCGGGCCTTCTCGCCCAGTTCGCTGGCCTCCGCGGTGGCCGAACAGGTCGGCGCGCACGGCCCGGTGCAGACCGTCTCCACGGGCTGCACCTCCGGCCTCGACGCCATCGGCTACGCCTTCCAGTCCATCGAGGAGGGCAAGGTCGACGTCTGCATCGCCGGCGCGTCGGACTCGCCGATCTCCCCGATCACCGTGGCCTGCTTCGACGCGATCAAGGCGACCTCCGCCAACAACGACGACCCCGCCCACGCCTCCCGGCCGTTCGACGCCCACCGCGACGGATTCGTCATGGGCGAGGGCGGCGCCGTGCTCGTCCTGGAGGAGCTGGAGCACGCCCGGGCCCGCGGTGCGACCGTGCACTGCGAGATCCGCGGCTACGCCACCTTCGGCAACGCGTACCACATGACCGGGCTGACCCAGGAGGGCCTGGAGATGGCCGAGGCGATCAACCGCGCGCTCGACCACGCCAGGCTCGACGCCACCCAGGTCGACTACGTCAACGCGCACGGCTCGGGCACCCAGCAGAACGACCGGCACGAGACCGCCGCGGTCAAACGGTCGCTGGGCGCACACGCCCACAAGGTGCCGATGAGCTCCATCAAATCCATGGTGGGCCACTCGCTGGGCGCGATCGGCGCCATCGAGATCGTCGCCTGCGTGCTGGCACTGACCCACCAGGTCGTGCCGCCGACGGCCAACTACGAGACCCCGGACCCGGAGTGCGACCTCGACTACGTGCCCAGAACGGCGCGGGAACTGCCGCTGCGTTCGGTGCTCTCGGTCGGCAGCGGCTTCGGCGGATTCCAGTCAGCGGTGGTACTGACCCGACAGGGTGGGAGGGCAACATGAGCTCCCCGAAGGAACGACGCTCCGTCGTCACGGGCATGGGGGTGATCGCCCCCAACGGGGTGAGCACCGATGCCTTCTGGAAGGCGACCAAGGAAGGCATCAGCGTCCTCGACCGGGTGACCCGGGAGGGCTGCGAGCACCTGCCGCTCAAGGTCGCCGGTGAGGTGCGCGGCTTCGACCCGGCGGACCTGATCGAGGAGCGCTACCTCGTCCAGACCGACCGGTTCACCCATTTCGCCATGGCAGCGGCCAACCTCGCGCTGGACGACGCCCGCCTCGGCCGCGCCGACTACGCCGACTCGCCGTTCGCGGTCGGCGTCGTCACGGCCGCCGGCTCCGGCGGCGGCGAGTTCGGCCAGCGCGAGCTGCAACGGCTCTGGGGCCAGGGCTCCAAGTACGTCGGCCCCTACCAGTCGATCGCCTGGTTCTACGCCGCCAGCACCGGACAGATCTCCATCCGCGGCGGCTTCAAGGGCCCCTGCGGAGTCGTGGCCAGCGACGAGGCGGGCGGCCTGGACGCCCTGGCGCACGCCTGCCGCACCGTGCGGCGCGGCACCGACGCGGTCGTCGTGGGCGCCGCCGAGGCACCGCTGGCCCCCTACTCGGTCGTCTGCCAGCTCGGCTACGACGATCTGAGCACGCTCGACGACCCGGTCCGCGCCTACCGCCCGTTCACCGACGGCGCCTGCGGATTCGTGCCCGCCGAAGGCGGCGCGATGCTGGTCGTCGAGGAGGCGACGGCGGCCGAGGGCCGCGGCGCACCCGTCCGGGCCGAACTGTCCGGACACGCCGCGACCTTCACCGGCGCCTCCCGGTGGGAGGAGTCCCGGGCCGGACTCGCCCACGCCATCCGCGGCGCGCTGGAGGACGCGCGGTGCGCCCCGGACGAGATCGACGTGGTGTTCGCGGACGCGCTGGGCGTCCCCTCGGCCGACCGGGCCGAGGCGCTGGCCCTCGCGGACACCCTGGGCCGGCAGGCCACCCGGGTCCCGGTGACCGCGCCCAAGACCGGCACCGGGCGGGCGTACTGCGGTGCCCCCGTCCTGGACATCGCGGCCGCGGTGCTCGCCATGGAACACGGTGTGGTGCCGCCCACCCCCAACGTCGTCGACGTGTGCCACGACCTTGACGTCGTGACCGGCCGGGCCCGCCCCGCCGAACTGCGGACGGCGCTGGTGCTGAGCCGGGGACTGATGGGCTCGAACGCGGCAATGGTGCTGCGGCAGGGCCCGCCGTCCCCCTCATGAGAAGGAGAACCGCAATGACCGCTCAACTGACCCTCGACGAGCTGGCAGCGCTGATGAAGTCCGCCGCCGGCCTGACCGTCGACCCGAAGGACCTGGCGAACCGGGCCGACTCGACCTTCGCCGAGTTCGGCCTGGACTCGCTGGGCCTGCTGGGCATCGTGGGCGAGCTGGAGAACCGGCGCGGCCGGCCGATGCCGACCGACGCGGAGCGCTGCAGGACGCCGCGCGACTTCCTCGCCCTCGTCAACACCCCCAGCAAAGCCCCCATGGAAGCCGACAAAGTGCCTACGACAGGAGCCTGACATGCCCGGCCACACCGAGAACGACATCACCATCGCCGCGCCCCTCGACCTCGTCTGGGACATCACCAACGACATCGAGAACTGGCCGCAGCTGTTCAGCGAGTACGCCGCGGTCGAGGTGCTGTCCCGCGAGGGCGACAAGACCACCTTCCGGCTGACCATGCACCCGGACGACAACGGCACCGTCTGGAGCTGGGTCTCCGAGCGGGTCGTCGACCGCGCCCACCGCACCGTCCGCGCCCGCCGGGTCGAGACCGGCCCGTTCGCGCACATGGACATCCACTGGCAGTACTCCGAGATCCCGGGCGGCACCTCGATGCACTGGACCCAGGACTTCGCGATGAAGCCGGACGCCCCGGTCGACGACAAGGGCATGACCGAGCTCATCAACCGCAACTCCCGGATCCAGATGGAGCTCATCCGGGACAAGATCGAGCAGCGGGACCGTGAGCTGCGGTCCGCCACGGTCAGCTGACGGCCCGCCGGGCCGCGTCCGGACCGCCCTCCGGCGGCAACGAAGGGATCTTCCCGATGCATCACGCTCTGATCGTCGCCCGCATGAAACCCGGTTCGGCCCCGGACATCGCGGACGTCTTCCGCGAGTCCGACCGTACGGAGCTCCCGCACCTGGTCGGTGTCTCGCGGCGGACCCTGTTCCAGTTCGGTGACGTGTACCTGCACCTCATCGAATCGGACCGGCCGCCCGGCCCGGAGATCGCCAAGGTCACCGAGCACCCCGAGTTCCGCGCGGTGAGCGACAAGCTGTCCGCCTTCGTCAGCGCCTACGACCCCGAGACCTGGCGGAGCCCGAAGGACGCGATGGCCCAGCAGTTCTACCGCTGGGAGCGCGACGGCAGCCGCTGACGCGCAGGCCGGGCCGAGGCGATCCCTCGGGCTCCGGCCGCCACCCGGGAACCGGCACGGCCGCCCGGCGGGGAGAGCTCTCCCCGCCGGGCGGCCGGCCGTGCGCGGACGGGTTCCTCTGCGGCGGCCGCGTCCTCAGGCCGGGACGGTGCACTCGAAGGCGTGCAGGTACGGGTTGACGACGAGGACGTCGTGCACCTCCAGCCCGGCGTCCGAGATCCGGCGGATCATGCTGTCCTTGGTGTGCTTGGCGCCGCCCACGTTCAGCAGGAGCAGCAGGTCCATGGCGGTGGTGAACTTCATCGACGGGCTGTCGTCGACGAGGTTCTCGATGACCACGACCCGGGCGCCGGGCCGGGCCGCCGCCTTGACGTTGTGCAGCGTCCGGCGGGTGGAGTCGTCGTCCCACTCCAGGATGTTCTTGATGATGTAGACGTCGGCCCGGACCGGGATGTCCTCCCGGCAGTCGCCGGGCACCACCGTCACCCGCGGGGCGAGCGGGCCGCCCGCGCGCAGCCGGGGGTCCGGTTGCGCCACGACCGTGGGCAGGTCGAGCAGGGTGCCCTCCAGCGAGGGGTGCTTCTCCAGCAGGCTGGCGAGGACGTGGCCCTGCCCGCCGCCGATGTCCGCCACCGACTGCGCCTTCGACAGGTCCAGCAGCCGGGCGACGTCCTCGGCCGACTGCTTGCTGGAGGTGGTCATGGCCCGGTCGAAGACCTGGGCGGACTCGGCGGCGTCCTGGTGCAGGTACTCGAAGAAGCTCTTGCCGTACAGGTCGTCGAAGACGTCGCGCCCGGAGCGCACCGCCTCGTCCAGCCGCGGCCACGCCTCCCAGGTCCACGGCTCGGTGCACCACAGGGAGATGTAGCGCAGGCTGTTCGGGGTGTCCTCGCGCAGCATCCGCGACATGTCGGTGTGGACGTACTTCCCGTCGTCGGTCTCGGCGAAGATCCCGTAGCAGGACAGCGCGCGCAACAGCCGTTCCAGCGGCCGCGGTTCGGCCTTCACCTCGGCTGCCAGCTCCTCGGCGGAGGCCGGCCGGTCGCCGAGCGCGTCGGCGACGCCGAGCCGCGCCGCCGCCCGTACCGCCGCCGCGCACGCGGCTCCGAAGACGAGCTCCCGCAGCCGCATGGCCGACTGGGGCGTGGGACTTACGGTGGTCATTCCGCCTCTATTCTCCCGTGGTAGGTGAGTGCACCCGTGGTACCGGGTGCGCCCGGTGGGCCGTCAGCACAGCCCGGCCGGCTTCGAGGTCCGGCAGACGTTGCGGACGAACCTGTTCCCCCGGCCCTTGGGGTCCCGGTTGGCCAGGTCGACCGGCTTGTTGCGCAGCACGATGTTGTCGACGACGGTGTTGTGCTCGTTGAGCGCGCCCACGAAGCTGTGGAAGAGGACGACGCCGCCGGAGAGCGGCGACTTGCCCCGGTTGTCGCGGACCAGGTTGTGCCGCACCAGCGCCCGCTCGGTGCCGGTGAGCACGATGCCCGAGCCCTGGAGGAACGGCAGCCGCTTGGTGGCGGCGCAGTGCTTGTTGTTCCGGGAGACGTCGTTGTCCCGTACGGTCAGTGCGCCCGCCCGGGGGCGGGACTCGTCGCCGACGATGAAGACCCCGGCGCAGTTCCCGACGACGGTGTTGTGGCCGACCGTCAGGTTCCTGACCCGGCGGATGGTGACACCGATCCGGTTGTGGGACATCCGGTTCTCGGTGATCGACGCGCCCCGGGTGTCGGTCGCGCCGCCCTCCTCCTTGACGGTGTTCGCCAGGAAGATGCCGGAATCGCCGTTGCCGGTGACGAAGTTGTCGCGGATCACGCCGCGGATGGACTTCTCCTGCGCGATGCCCCAGACCCCGTTCTTCCGGGACGTCACCCCGTGCACGGACAGCCGGTCGGTGCCGGAGGCCCAGATGCCGTTCTGCTTGAAGCCGGTGACGGTCAACGCGCGGATGCTGACGCCCCGGAGCAGCCGGTGCCGCGAGCCGAGCACGCAGATGCCGTTGCCTTCCTCGCCGCAGCGGTTCGCCGCCCGCTTCGCCGACGGGCGGATCACCGTCTTCTTGCCGGCCCCGACGAGGTGCAGCCGCGGCGTGGTGATCAGCACGCTCTCGCGGTAGACCCCGGGCCGGAGGACGACGGTGTCACCCGGCCGGGCCGCGTCCACCGCCTGCTGGATCGACTCGCCCGGGCGGACGACATGCCGTCCCGGGGCATCGGAGGGGGGTGCCGCGCCCAGTCCGCCGGCCATCACCGCGGCGACGCAGCCCAGGAGTGTCATCTGTTGTAGGGCCATGAGGCGAAGCTATGGGCGATCAGACCCGCTCGCCATTTGTGGTGATCCGATGACGGCCGAGGGCGCGCCCGCGGGCGTCCGACACGCCGTCAAGTCCGCTGGCCGGCCGCCCGTCCGGCCGCGCATCAGGGCCGGTCAGCGGGGTTCTCCGGATGCTCGCCGCGGCTCCCTGTGCCGGTCGGCGGATCGCCCGGCCGGCACTCACCTGACCGGGTATCGGATGCCGCGTCCGCACGGTCCCCGGGCCCGGCATCCGACGGTGGGTCAGCCGGCCCGTCCGGCCACACCTCGCTCAGGAACGCCGTGAGGCTGGCCGGCAGGAACCACGGTCGGACGCGGAAGACGGTCATGGCAGACCAACGCGCGGGGCCCGGCCGACGACACCGGCAAGGGGCATGACGCCCCCTTCATCACCCCAACGGCCCTCGGCGGCGCGGCGGGTGCGTCCGGTCCCGGCTCAGCGGGCGCGCCGGATCGCCGCCTCGACCCCGTCCAGGACGACCGCGAGCCCGCCCTCGAAGGTGGCCCGCGCCTGGCGTTCCAGATACGGCACCGAGTCGTCGGTGACCGGGGCCGCGCCCTCGGTCTCCAGCCGGACCAGCAGCGGGAAGCGCTCGGCGAAGTCGGGCACCACCTCCTCCAGCATCCCGGACCGCGCCAGCCACCAGTCCTCGTCGGACACCCCGGTCGAGGCCGCGGCCACCCGGGACTCGGCGACGGTCCGCGCGGCCCCGCGCACGACGTGCACCAGCGTCCCGACCACCCGCCGCAGCTCCGCGGAGTCAAGACCGGTGGCGTACAGCAGCCGGAGCAGCGTCTCCAGGGCGCGGTACTCGTGCGGGCCGAGCACCGGGCGGGCCTGGGAGACCTGGAGCACCCAGGGGTGGCGCAGGTAGAACTCCCAGGTGTCCTCGGCCCAGGAGGTCACCGCGGCCCGCCAGCCCGCCGCCGGGTCGTAGTCGTGCGGCAGTTCGGCCAGCACCTGGTCGTACATCAGGTCCACCAGTTCGCTCTTGCCCGGGACGTAGGTGTACAGCGCCATGGCGGTACGCCCCAGTCGCTCGCCGACCGCGCGCATGGACAGGGCCGCCATGCCCTCCGCGTCGGCGACCGCGATCCCGGCCCGGACGATCACCTCGACGCTCAGGGCCGGTTTGGGGCCCGGCCACTGCCGCGTACGCGCCCCGCCGGGGCGCTCGTCGCGCCACAGCAGAGCCATCGACCGACGGGGGTCGCCCTGGCCGGCGAATACCACCACTTGCCGTCTCCTTACGCCATAAAGTAACGTCGCCCGGCGAACTCTTTACGGTGTAAGGATATCAGGAGGGGTGGCGGCTGACATGGGGGCCGAGCAGGCAGGAAAGCCGGATAGGGAGACCGCGTACGCGGCGGATGGTCACGATGTGATCGAGGTGCGCGGTGCCCGGGAGAACAATCTCGCCGACATTTCCCTGGACATACCCAAGCGCCGTCTCACGGTCTTCACCGGCGTCTCCGGATCCGGGAAGTCCTCCCTGGTCTTCGGCACCGTCGCGGCCGAGTCCCAGCGGCTGATCAACGAGACCTACACGGCCTTCGTGCAGTCCTTCATGCCGGCCCGCAGCCGGCCCGACGTGGACGCCCTGCGCAATCTGAGCGCGGCCATCGTCGTCGACCAGGAACGCATGGGCGCCAACGCGCGCTCCACCGTCGGCACCGCCACCGACGCCCACACCATGCTGCGGATCATCTACAGCCGCCTGGGCACCCCGCACGCCGGCACCTCCACCGCGTTCAGCTTCAACAGCGCCGAGGGCATGTGCCCCGAGTGCGAGGGGCTCGGCCGGGTCTCCACCATCGACCTCGACCAGCTCGTGGACACCTCGCGCTCGCTCAACGAGGGCGCGATCAGCGCCCCCGGATTCACCGTCGGCTCGTGGTACTGGCAGACCCTCGCGCACTCCGGATTCTTCGACCCCGACGTGAAACTCGCGGATTTCACCCCCGCGCAGTGGGACGACTTCCTGCACAAACCCGCCACCAAAATCAAGCGCGGCACCTCGAACATCACCTATGAAGGACTGCTGACCCGGGTCCGGCGGACCTATCTCGCCAAGGACCGGGAATCCCTGCAACCGCACATCCGGGCCTTCGTCGACCGCGCGGTGACCTTCGCCGCCTGCGGGGCCTGCGGCGGCGCCCGCCTCAATCCCGCGGCCCTCGCCTCCCGCATCGCCGGCCGCAACATCGCCGAATGCTCCGCCCTCCAGATCAGCGATCTGGTGGACTTCGTCCGCGGCATCGACGACCCGTCGGTGGCCCCGCTGGTCGCCACCCTCCGCGACACCCTGGAATCCCTCGTCGAGATCGGCCTCGGCTATCTGAGCCTGGACCGGGAATCCGGCACCCTCTCCGGCGGCGAGGCCCAGCGGGTGAAGATGGTCCGGCACCTCGGCTCCAGCCTGACCGACGTCACCTACGTCTTCGACGAGCCCACCGTCGGCCTGCACCCGCACGACATCCAGCGGATGAACGACCTGCTGCTGCGGCTGCGTGACAAGGGCAACACCGTCCTCGTCGTCGAGCACAAACCCGAGACCATCGCCGTCGCCGACCACGTCGTCGACCTCGGCCCCGGCGCCGGACCGGCCGGCGGACGCCTCTGCTACACCGGCGACGTCCCCGGCCTGCGGGCCTCCGGCACCCTCACCGGCCGCCATCTCGACCACCGCGCCGGGCTGCGCGAGCAGGTCCGGCGGCCCACCGGCCTGCTCGCCGTCACCGGCGCGACCACCCACAACCTCAAGGACGTCAGCGTCGACCTGCCGCTCGGCGTGCTCACCGTCGTCACCGGCGTGGCCGGCTCGGGCAAGAGCTCCCTCGTCCACGGCTCACTGAGCGGCCGGGACGGCGTCATCACCGCCGACCAGTCCCCGATCCGCGGCTCCCGGCGCTCCAACCCGGCCACCTACACCGGCCTGCTCGGCCCGGTGCGCACCGCCTTCGCCCGGGCCAACGGCGTCGGCCCGGGACTGTTCAGTGCCAACTCCGAAGGCGCCTGCCCCACCTGCAAGGGCATCGGACTGGTCTACACCGACCTGGCGATGATGGCCGGTGTGGCCGCCGTCTGCGAGGAGTGCGAGGGCCGGCGGTTCACGCCCGAGGTGCTCACCTACACCCTGCGCGGCAAGAACATCAGCGAGGTGCTCGCGATGTCGGTCGCCGAGGCCCGGGAGTTCTTCCCCTCCGGCCAGGCCCGCACCGTCCTCGACCGGCTTGCCGACGTGGGCCTGGCCTACCTCGGCCTCGGCCAGCCGCTCACCACGCTCTCCGGGGGTGAGCGGCAGCGGCTCAAACTCGCCCTCCACATGGCCGAGAAGGGCGCCCTCTACGTCCTCGACGAACCCACCAGCGGACTGCATCCGGCCGACGTGGACAAGCTGCTGGGCCTGCTCGACCGGCTCGTCGACGACGGCAACACCGTCATCGTCATCGAACACCACCAGGCCGTCATGGCCCACGCCGACTGGATCGTCGACCTCGGTCCCGGCGCCGGCCACGACGGCGGCCGCATCGTCTTCGAAGGCACCCCCGCCGACCTCGTCACCACCGGCGACACCCTGACGGCCCGCCACCTGCGGACCTACCTCCGCCGACCGGCCGAGTAGGCCCGTACACCAGCCGCAGGACCACCCCTGGCCGCCTCGACGCAGCCCGTACGCAAGGGAGTTGACCGCCCGCCTCAGCCCGCGCGTTCCGCCGCGCTGCGCTCCACGCAGAACTCGTTGCCCTCGATGTCGGCCATCGTCGCCCACCCCGTCCCGTCGGGCCGGCGGTGGTCGGCGACCAGGGTCGCGCCGAGCGCCAGCAGCCGCTCGACCTCCTCGTCGCGGCCGCGGTCCTGCGGCTGCAGATCCAGATGCAGCCGGTTCTTCCCGGCTTTGGCCTCGGGCACCGCGACGAACAGCAGCGCACCGGCCGCGGTGCTGACCGTGGCCTCGGGATCCCCCGGGAAGTCGTCCTCGGCCAGCGAACCGCCCAGCACCTCGGCCCAGAAGGTCGCCAGCCGGTGGGCATCGGTGCAGTCGACGGTGACGTGCCGTATCAGTGAGCTCATGCGCGTCAGTGTCCGCGGAGGTCCGGCGCCTGTCCACCGGGATCGCGCGCCGGGAGTGCACCCGGTTTGTCCGGCCCACCCATTCAGGTCGGGCACCCCCGTCGTCTACAGTTGCAGAAATCCGCAATTCAACAGATGACGCGACGGCCGTACGGCCTGAACGCGGAGGACCATGCGTGGGCGGTTTCGCCGAGTCGGTACGGGCACACCAGACCCGCGGTGCGGGCCGGGCAGGGGCGCGGACGTGAGCGGCGCCCGGTCACTCCCCACCGGGACCGGGTGAGCGCGGATGTCCGGCGCAGCACGGCGTAAGGGACCGCCGCCCTGGCGGGCGGTCCGCTCCCGCACCTGCATACCGGCGCCCTCCGGCCCGGGTGCCGGCCGGCCCTGCCGCGGGCGCCCGCCGGCCCGGGGGCCGTTGCGCCGCCCCCACGGACACGGCCGAGGCTGCCCCCAGCCGACCGCCCGTCACCACGCCTCCCCGCGCTGCGGCGTCCGGCACCCGCGCACCACCGCGCTCCGCCCGGGTCTCCAGCTGGCCCGGCTGCCCGGCGCCGTACTGGTCACCCACCGGGCGCCGCGCACCGGCCTGTTGCGCCGGGTCCTGCTCTCCGTCCTCGTCACGAACCTGCTGCTGCTCTTTCTCGCGCTGGTCGTCTATCTGGGACGGCACGCGGGCACGTAGGGGCCTCTCCCCGGCTCCCCGGCCGGGCCCGCCACAGCCACCTGACGTCCCGTCCGAACGACCACACCAGCAGCGCCAGCGCGCCGGCCACCGCAGCGCCGGCCACCTCCCGCGGCACGATCCCGGCGCCGGCCACCACCAGCACGATGCCCTGCAGCGCCGCCACCGTCTTCCGGGCCATGCTCGGCGGCAGCTCACCGCGCAACCACGGCCACGCCCAGGACGCCGCGACGAACGCGTACCGCATCAGACCGATGGCCAGGACCCAGACGCCCAGCGGCATCGCGACGTACACGCACAGCACGAGGATCAGGAACGCGTCGACCTCCATGTCGAAGCGCGCCCCCAGCCGCGTCGCCGTGTCGGTGCGCCGGGCCACCTGGCCGTCCACGGCGTCCAGGATCAGCGCCACCGTGGCCAGCGCGGTCAGCACCGCGACCGGGGCCCGCCGGTCGAAGGAGTCCGCGACCAGCGCGGTCACCCCGCCCACCAGGATCGCCCGGGCCAGCGTGACGCGGTTCGCCGGCCCGAACGGACCGGTCCACGAGCGGCGCAGCGCCAGCGTCAGCACCGCCCAGGTCACCACCGCGAACGCGGAACCCGTCAGCCACCCCGCGGTGCCCAGCCCGACCACCCGGCACAGCACCTCCAGCACCAGCAGCTGCACGCCCATGCCCGCCGTGGTGTCCGGCCCCAAGGCTCTTGTGTCGTAGTGCCCTTGTACGGCCACCATGCCTCCCTTGACCTGTGGCGGAGTCGGGGGGCGCCGCGTAGGGTGACGGCGTCCTTGATCCCCAGCATCGAGGACTCCTCGCCGTAGCGTCCAGGAGGATCCCGTTGTCGCGCGCCGCTTGTGCCTTTTGGACAAACGCCCCAGGACAGGGCGGGATCCGGCCGGCGGAGCTGTCCCGGCCCGGTCCCGACGAGGTGCTGGTGCGCACGCTCTGGTCCGGGGTGAGCCGCGGCACCGAGACCCTGGTCTTCCGCGGCGGGGTGCCGGAGAGCCAGCACACGGCGATGCGGGCGCCCCACCAGGAGGGCGACTTCCCCGCGCCGGTCAAATACGGCTACCTCAACGTCGGTGTCGTCGAGGAGGGACCGCCCGCGCTGCGCGGCCGCACGGTCTTCTGCCTGTACCCGCACCAGACGCACTACGTCGTCCCGGCCCACGCCGTCACCCCCGTACCGGACACCGTGCCCGCCGCCCGCGCCGTGCTCGCCGGCACCGTCGAGACCGCGGTCAACGCCCTCTGGGACGCCGGGCCGCTGATCGGCGACCGGATCGCGGTGATCGGCGGCGGCATGGTCGGGTGCAGCGTGGCCGCCCTCCTCGCCCGTTACCCGGCGGTGCGGGTGCAGTTGGTCGACGCCGATCCCGGCCGCGCCGCCACCGCCGAGGCGCTCGGCGTGGACTTCGCGCTGCCCGCCGACGCCCGGGGCGACTGCGACCTCGTCGTGCACGCCAGCGCCACCGAGGAGGGCCTGGCCCGCGCCCTCGAACTGCTCGCGCCGGAGGGCACCGTCCTGGAGCTGAGCTGGTACGGCGACCGGCGGGTCAGCCTGCCGCTGGGCGAGGCGTTCCACTCCCGCCGGCTGGTCGTGCGCAGCAGCCAGGTCGGCACCGTCTCCCCGGCCCGGCGGGCCCGCCGCGGCTACGCGGACCGGATGGCGCTGGCCCTCGAACTCCTCGCCGATCCCGCCTTCGACGCGCTGATCACCGGGGAGTCCGCCTTCGAGGAGCTGCCGCAGGTGCTGCCCCGGCTCGCCTCCGGCGACCTCCCGGCGCTCTGCCACCGCATCCGGTACGCACCGCCGGACGGCCGGTAGGCGCCGCGCCCCGGCCCCGGATCCGCCCCCCCCACGACACCGTCACTGAGACCGACATCACACCGGAGGAACGGCCTTGTTCAGCATCACCGTCCGCGATCACCTGATGGTCGCGCACAGCTTCCGCGGTGCCGTGTTCGGCCCCGCGCAGCGGCTCCACGGCGCGACGTTCATCGTGGACGCCACCTTCCGCCGGCCCGAGCTCGACGCCGACAACATCGTCGTCGACATCGGCCTGGCCACCCAGGAACTCGCCGGCGTGGTCGGCGAGCTGAACTACCGCAATCTCGACGACGAGCCCGCCTTCGCCGGCACCAACACCTCGACGGAGGCGCTGGCCAAGGTCATCGCCGACCGGCTCGCCGACCGCGTGCAGGCCGGCAACCTCGGCGAGGGCGCCCGCGAACTGACCGGCATATCGGTCACCCTGCACGAATCGCACATCGCCTGGGCCAGCTACGAGCGCGCGCTGTGACCCCCGGCGCCGCCCCGGCGGGGGAGCGGACGGTGCACGTCGTCCTGCCCGGCGCCGTCGACGACCCGGCGGCGCCCAGCGGTGGCAACACCTACGACCGGCGGGTGTGCCAGGGTCTCCCGGCGGCGGGGTGGCGGGTGCGCCCGTACGCCCTGCCCGGCACCTGGCCGCGGCCGGCCGCCGCCGACCGCGCCGAACTGGCCCGGGTGCTGGCGGCCCTGCCCGACGGCGCGGTGGTCCTCCTCGACGGGCTGGTCGGCTGCGGCGTCCCCGAGGTCCTGGAGCCCGAGGCCGCCCGGCTGCGGCTCGCCGTCCTCGTCCACCTGCCGCTCGCCGACGAGACCGGGCTCGAACCCCGCGACGCGGCCGACCTGGACGCCCGCGAACGCCGCGCCCTGCACGCCGCCGGCGCCGTCGTGGCCACCAGCGCCTGGGCCGCCGGCCGGATCACCGCCCACCACCACCTGCCGCCCGCCCGCGTGCACCTCGCCCGGCCCGGGACCGACCCCGCACCGCTCGCGCCCGGCACCGACGCCGGCACCGCGCTGCTCTGCGTCGCCGCGCTCACCCCGCGCAAGGGGCAGCGCCGGCTGCTCGACGCCCTGGCGACGGTCACCGATCCGCCCTGGCACCTCACCGTCGTCGGCGGCCCCGGCGGCGACCCCGGCTACGCCTCTCAACTGCACGAGCAGGTCGCAGGGTTGGGAATCGGCGACCGGGTCCACTTCGCCGGACCACGGACCGGTGCCGAGCTGGCCGCGCACTACGCCGCCGCCGACCTGCTGGTCCTCGCCTCGTACGCCGAGACGTACGGCATGGTGATCACCGAGGCGCTGGCGCGCGGAATCCCCGTTCTGGCCACGGCCGTCGACGGCGTACCGGAGGCCCTCGGGCGGGCCCCCGACGGCACCCCGCCCGGCCTCCTCGTCCCCTCCGGGGAGCCCGCGGCGCTCTCCGCCGCACTGCGCGACTGGCTGGCGGACCGTGCGCTGCGGCACCGGCTGAGGGAGGCGGCGCGCGGACGGCGTGCCATGCTGGAGGGGTGGGAGATGACGTCGCACAGCCTGGCCGAAGCGCTGGAACGGCTTCGGCACGAGCCCCGGAGCAGCCGATGACCGCCGTCGGCAGCCCCCGATTCGCCCCCCGCTGGCTGGAGTTGCGCGAACGCGCCGACGCCGCGGCCCGGGCCCCCGAACTCCTCCGCCCGCTGCGCAGAGCGCTGGCCGGACGGCCCGGCCCGCCCGGTCTGACCATCCGCGACCTGGGCTGCGGCACCGGCTCCATGGCGCGCTGGCTCGCCGTCCGGCTGCCCGGCCCGCAGCGCTGGATCCTGCACGACCACGACCCCGTGCTGCTCGCCGAGGCCGGCTCCCGGATGCCCGCAACGGCCGCCGACGGCACGCCCGTCACGGCCACCACCGAGCGCGGCGACCTGACCGCCCTCACCGCCGCCGACCTCGCCGGAACCTCCCTGGTCACCGGCTCCGCCCTGCTCGACCTGCTCACCCTCGACGAGATCGAGGCGCTCGCCGCGGCCTGTGCCGGCGCCGGCTGCCCGGTCCTGCTGGCGCTCTCGGTCTCCGGGCGGGTGGAGCTGACCCCGCCCGATCCGCTCGACGGGGTGCTGGCCGGCGCCTTCAACGACCACCAGCGCCGTACCGAAGGGGGCCGCGGGCTGCTCGGTCCGGACGCGGTCGCCGCGGCGGTCACGGCGTTCGAACGGCACGGCTGGACGGTGCGGTTGCGGTCCAGCCCCTGGCGGCTCGGCTGCGCGGAGTCCGCGCTGACCGCCGAATGGCTGCGCGGCTGGGTCGGCGCCGCACACGCCCAGCGGCCCGCGCTGGCACCGGAGTCGACGGCCTATCTGGGGCGCCGGCTGGAGGAGTGCGCGGCGGGCGAACTGGGCGTGACCGTGCACCACACCGACCTGCTGGCACTGCCCGGTCCGCCGTCCGGGGACGGGGGGTGAACCGGCGCTGCTGGGCGCTGCTGCGGCTGCTCGCGGGCGCGGGCATCCTGGCGGCCCTGGTGTGGCACCTCGGTTCCGGCGCCTTCCTGGGCGGGCTGCGCCGGATCGACGCCGGAGCGCTGCTCGCGGCCCTCGCCCTCGGCCTGCTGACCACGGTCGGCAGCGCCTGGCGCTGGTGTCTGGTGGCCCGCGGGCTGGGCCTGCGGCTGCCGCTGGGCCGGGCGGTCGCCGACTACTACCGGGCGCTGTTCCTCAACGCGGCGCTGCCCGGCGGCGTCCTGGGCGACGTCCACCGCGCGGTGGGGCACGGCCGGGCCTCCGGCGACCTGGGCCGCGGGGTGCGGGCGGTGGTCCTGGAACGCACCGCCGGCCAGCTGGTGCTGGTGCTCGCCGGGGCCGTGGTGCTGCTCGCCCGGCCGTCGCCGGTCCTGGCACCGGTCGTTCGCGTCCTGGCCTCGCCGGGCGCCGCCGCGGTCGCCGTCGCGGTGGGCGCCGCGGCGCTCGTCCTCGCCCGGTGGCTGCGGCGCCGCCCCGGCACCTCACGCGTCCGGCGTGCGCTCGGCACCTTCCTGACCGAGGCGCGCCAGGGCCTCGGCGCCCCCGGTGTCCGGTCCGGTGTCGCGCTCTCCTCCGCGGTGGTCCTCGCGGGCTACCTCGCCACGTTCGTCCTGGCCGCCCGGGTCGCCGGCGTCACCGCGCCGACCGCCGAGCTGGTGCCGCTCGTGGTCCTCGCCCTGCTGGCGATGGCGCTGCCGCTGAACGTCGGCGGCTGGGGCCCCCGCGAGGGCGTCGCCGCCTGGGCCTTCGGCGCGGCCGGGCTGGGCGCCGCGCAGGGCCTGGCCACCGCCGTCGTCTACGGCGTCCTCGCCTTCGCCGCGAGCCTGCCCGGCGTCGTGGTCCTGTGCGTCCGGTGGGGTGCCGCCCTCCGCGCCGGCCGACCGCAGCTCCATCTCGAAGAGGGTGTCCTCCCCGAGCAGGCTGCGCCGCAGCGGCGGCCGGAGCGCCTCGCGCATCACCGTCGTCCCGGGGAACCGCAGTCCGGGCACGCCGTCCCCGATCAGTACCGGCGCGACGGTGAGGTACAGCCGGTCCAGCGCACCGGCCCGCACGAACCGCGACACGGTCACCCCGCCGCCCTCGATCAGCACCCGGCCCAGGCCGCGGCGCGCCAGGGCCGCGAGCAGCCGTGACGGGGCGAACGCCGCCGCGTCGGGCAGCCGGAGCACCTCGACCCCGTCGCCCGGGACGTCCGGCTCCAGCGCGGCCTCCGGCCCCACCAGCCACAGCGTCGGCGCGGCCCGGTCCGTGAACACCCCGCTGCCGTGCGGCACCCGGCCGCGCGGATCGAGCACCACCCGCACCGGGTTGTCGCCGGGACAGGCCCGTACGGTCAGCCGGGGGTCGTCCGCCACGGCCGTGCCCGCCCCGACCAGTACGGCGTCGGCGAGCGCCCGCAGCCGGTGCAGATGGCGGCGGTCGGCCGTCCCGGTGACGTAGTCGGCGTCGCCGGTGCGGGTCGCCACGAAGCCGTCCAGGCTCTGCCCCAACTGCCCGAACGCCACCCGCGGCCCGGCCAGGCAGAGCGGCAGATAGCGCTCGGCGAGCTCGGCGGCGCCGGCCGAGGCGGGCTCCGCCCAGCGCGGCCGGCCGTCGCCGTCCCGCACCAGCCCGGCGGCCCGGGCCTGCTCCTCCGTACGGATCCGCCGCAGCCGCTGCCACGCCTCCGCGGTCCCCAGCACCTCAGTCATCGGCGTCCGCCCCCGTACCCAGCAGCGCGACGTACTCGGCGAACGCCTCGGTCAGCCCGGCCAGCAGCTCCCGGCCCTTGTCGGCGGAGGCGAGCGAGGGGCGGCCGACGACACCGGACGTGGTGTACGCCGACAGCCCCAGCGTCAGCAGGTGCCGGCGGTCGTCGGCCGGGCAATCCGCTCCGGCGTAGCCGTCCTTGACCAGTTCCGGATGGGCGTGCAGCAGGATCGAGGTCTCCAGCTCGCCCGCGTGCATGTCGCTGTGCGCGGAGGTGCGTATCCCGGCCCGGTCGCGGGCCGCGTCCCAGTCGGCGGTGCCGGGGAACAGCGCCATCCGCATGCCGCGCCCGGCGGATTCCTGCACCACGTTGCGCAGCACGTAGTTGCCGCCGTGGCCGTTGACCAGGACCAGCGCCCCGATCCCGGACCGGAGCAGCGAATCGGCGAGGTCCGTGACGACCGCGTGCAGCGTCCGCGCCGAGATGCTGACCGTGCCCGGCCAGGCGGCGTGCTCCTGGGAACAGGAGACGGTCAGCGGCGGCAGCAGCAGGACCTCGTGGGCCGCGGCCACTTCCCGGGCGACGGTGCAGGCGATGACCGTGTCCGTGGTCAACGGCAGGAACGGGCCGTGCTGTTCGAAGCTGCCGATCGGCAGCACCGCCAGCCGCGGCCGCCGCTGCCGGACGTCCTCGGTGGTGTCGGCCGGCAACAGCCCGGTGGGCGTCGGCGGTTGCGGGGGAGCGGTCATCGGGATCGGTCCGCCTTTCGTCGGTCGGCTCGCCGGGAGCCGGTCGGGACGCGGGTGCCGCAGCATACTTGTCATGTATCTGAGTGATCGCTGTCGGGTTCCGACCCCCGTGGGTACCATCGCGCCATGACGGACCCCGACGCCCTGTGCGGCCCCCGCCCCGGTCATGACCTCGCCGTCGCGCCCGACACGGCCCGCCCGCTGCCCGGTGTGGCGCGGGTGGTGTCGGTCCGGCTGCCGACCGCCTACGGGGAGTTCCGGGCGGTCGGCTATCTCGACCGGCCCAGCGGAACCGAGCATGTGGCGCTGGTGTACGGCGAGGTCACCGGCGAACCGGTGCTGACCCGGGTGCATTCGGAGTGCCTGACCGGGGACGCCTTCGCGTCCCGGCACTGCGAATGCGGTGATCAGCTGTCCGCGGCGCTGCGCGCGATAGCGGCTGCCGGGCGCGGGGTGCTGGTCTACCTCCAGGGCCACGAGGGCCGGGGCATCGGCCTGTTGGCCAAGCTCCGCGCGATGCAGCTCCAGGAGGAGGGGCTGGACACCGTCGAGGCGAACATCGCGCTCGGCCTCCCGGTCGACGCCCGGGAGTACCGCGCCGCCGCGCAGATCCTCGACGACCTCGGCGTCCGCGCGGTACGGCTGCTGTCCAACAACCCGCGCAAGCGCGCCGCGTTGCTGCGGCACGGCATCACCGTCACCGAACGCGTCCCGCTGCTGGCCGAGCCGCAGGCGGAGAACATCCGCTATCTCCGCACCAAGCGCGAGCGCCTCGACCACGACCTGCCGCACCTCGACGGGATCCCGGGCCAGTTCTGACGCACCGTCAGGTATCCGGGAACGGCCCGGACGCACCGGGTCCGGGGTCCGCGAGGAGTGCTCGCGGGCCCCGGACCGGTGGTGCGGTGGATGCTCCGGATCAGGAGGCGATCCGGATCAGGAGGCGACGGACACCGCCCCGGCCGGCTCGGTGGCCGGCCGCGGCGCGACGACGCGCTCCGCCAGATGCCCGAAGACCAGCCCGAAGGCGGACCACAGCACCAGCTGGACGGCGAGCGCCGACAGCCGGAACTGCCACAGCAGCGTGGCGGAGAAGCCGTCGGGCACCTCGTCGACGGCCGGCAGGAACGCATAGGCGAGCCCGACGGCGACCGCGAAGGCGGCGACGGCGGCCACCGTCGCGTACCAGTTGCCCAGCTTCGGAGCCAGCCGCCGGCCCAGGGTCGTGGCGGCGACGGCCAGCAGGACGCCGAGCAGCATCATCAGGAAATACAGGGCGGTGCGCTTGCCGATGGTGTCGGGGTCGCCGACCGACGGCGGGTTCGCCGGGTACTTCAGGAACGGCACGACGTAACCGGCCACCAGCGCTGCCCCGGAGAGCAGCAGGGCCGTGGCGCGCGCCCCGAACCGGCCGATCCGCCCCAGGGCGAAGCAGAAGGCCAGGGCGGCGATCCCGCCCAGTGCCACGCCGTAGATCAGGACGCCGGTGGCGAGGCCGGCCGTGGACTGCAGTCCACGGCTGACCACTTCCATCTCGTGTTCGTGGCTGTGCGCCTCCTCGAAGGCGATGGCGGCGTCGATCCGCGGTTCGCCCAGCACGTAGGCGACGAGGAGCGCGAACCCGCCGGCGGCGAGGCCGGCGATCATGCCGCGCACGAGCAGGGTTCTGACGGTGAGGGAGTTCATGGCTGCGGCCGCCCGGTCAGTGGCAGGGGAAACCGAGGAGGTGGCGCCCGTCGTGCAGCCATTCGTGGACGTCCGAACCGGACAGCAGCGAGGTGGCGCCCTGCTCCGCGCCGACGAAGTACAGCAGGACCAGCATCAGCACACCGGCGAACAGCGCCCAGGGGGCGATCGCCTTCAGGGGGAGCGGGGCGGGGGTGGTGGTGCCGGCGGCCGGCGGTGCGATGGACGAAGCCATGGCATGACCTCCTGTTGGGGGGAACTCGCGTCCCCGGTAAATGGGAGTGCGTAACGACATGCGGGTCTGGCTCGTCCGGTACCGGCCCCTGGCGGGCCGATAAAGAACCGGACATACAGTGGCGCGACCGCGCCGGGATCCCACCGGCTTCCGTCATGCCGTCGTCAAGCACCGGTGAACGTACCGCGATCCGGCCACCTGGCCAAGACCGTACGGGGGGCGGACGGGTGCGGACCGGGGCGCATCGACCGGCCAACTCCCGTGTCGGGGCGGTGGGTTGGCGTCTCGGGAACGAAAGAGAGAAGAGGGCATGACAACTCGGGTGATGCTGGTCTCACCGGCCGCGGGCGACGCCCAGCGTGAGGTGCGCTTCGACGACGACTCCCCGCCGCACGCGGCCGGACTGCGGCGGGCCCGGGCCGCCGCCGGGACTTTGCCGGCCGCCGACCGGGTCTTCGCCTCGCCCTCCGTACGCTGCCGGCGCACCGCGGAGGAGCTCGGGCTGCCGGCCGGGCCGGTGCCGGAGCTGACGGGCTGTGCGATGGGGGAGTGGCGGGGGCGGACCCTGGCGGAGGTGGCCGAAGCGGAACCGCTCGCGGTCTCCGCCTGGCTGTCCGATCCGGACTTCGCCGGGCACGGCGGGGAGTCGCTGCGGCAGCTCTGCGACCGGGTCGCGACCTGGCTGACCCGGATGGCACCGGACGCCGGGCGGGTGCTGGCGGTCGTGGAACCGGACGTGGTGCGGGCCGCCGCGGTGTGTGCGCTGCGGGTGCCCGCGGACGCGTTCTGGCGGCTGGACGTGGCGCCGCTGACCGTGACGGAGCTGAGCGGGCGGGGCGGCCGCTGGAATCTGGGTCTGGGCCGGGCGCTGGAGCGCGGGGCGGGAAGCTGACCTGCGGGAAGCCGGCCGGTCCCGCACGAGAAGCTGACCGTACCCCTTCAAAATTCACCCACCGCTTCATCTACACATAAAGGCGACATAAGCGCAGAATGAAACCGTGGCCCGATGCCACGCGATAACGGCCAGGCTTGCGAGCGAAGGAGGCGAGTCGCATGGCCGACGTCTCACACCCCAGGGGAGATCTCGCAGGTCACCCCGATGCTTCAGAGATGCAGGCCCGATACGAGCGGGTGCTCGGCGGGCGTGACGTGGTACTTGTCGACGGTCCGGTCTTCCTCGTCGGCCTGTACTGCGCTGCCTCACCGTGGATCGTCCACTACTCGCTGGCGCAGCCCAGCCTCGCGACGCACAACCTCATCGTCGGGATCGCGATCGCCCTGCTGGCGGTCGGCTTCACCGTCACCCCGGCGCGGATGTACGGCCTGAGCGGCGCGATGTGCGCGATCGGCGTGTGGATGATCATCGCGCCCTGGATCGTCGGCCGTGGCGCGGACATGGGCGTCATCTGGAACAACATCGTCATCGGTGCTCTGACGTTCCTGCTGGGCGCCCTGTGCGTCATGGCGGCATCGAAGCGGCGCGCCACCTGACGCGCTGCCCACGGGTCGCAATGAGTGACCGCCGGCCGGCCTCCCCGTCCCCGGGCAGGCCGGCCGGCGGCCGTCTGCCGTCCCCGGGTCCGGAGGGACCCCTACCGGCGCCGCCCGCGCCCGCCCGCCGAGAGGTGCCCGGACAGGCCCGCCAGGACCAGCCCGCCCGCCAGGAGGAGGGCGTGCGCCAGCAGGATCCCGGCGGCCAGGCTGCCGGCCGCGGCGGCGGGCAGCAGCCAGGCCGTGCCCCGGAACCCGGGACGGGGCGGGGCGCGGCGGCCGGCGGGCGGGGTGCGGGGACGGGCGTACGGAACGGCAGGGTGCCGGAACGATTCGGCGAGCTCGCCGAAGGCGCGGTCGTCGTACGGGGACAGAGGGCGTCCCTCCCCTCCCGGAAGATCGAGCCGGGACCCGCCCCGGCCGGCCGGATTGCCGCGCCCGGAGAGGACCCCACCTGCGTTGTTGTGCCCTGCCCGGCCCTGCCCGTAACGCCGTTGGCCGCGCCGGCGCTCCCCGGCCGCCGCGGGGGCAGGCATGCGCCACCCGGACAAAACCGGTTAAATCGAACGTGTGGGGCAGGGGCCTTGGGCCCGCCGCCGCCCCGGAGAGGGAGCGCCCCGTGACCGCTGCACCCGTCGATGACCACGAAGACTTCGCCGACGCCGACCGCGGCTTCATCGCCGAGCTCGACCCGCCGCGGATCACCACGGACGACGGCCGGCCGGTCTGGGACGCCGCGGCCTACGGATTCCTGGCCCAGAACTGCCCCGACACCGCCCACGAGGGCCTCTGGCGGCAGGGCAGGCTGGTCAGCCGCCAGGGCCTCTACGAGGTCACCGACGGCATCTACCAGGCCCGCGGCCTGGACCTGGCCCACATGACGCTGGTCGAGGGCGACCACGGCGTCATCGTCGTCGACCCGCTGCTCTCCGCCGAGACCGCCGCCGCGGCCCTGGAGCTCTACCGCAAGTACCGCGGCGACCGGCCGGTCACCGGGCTGATCTACACCCACTCGCACGCCGGTCACTTCGGCGGCGCCGGCGGGGTCGTCCCCGCCGGGCACGACCCCGTACCGGTCCTCGCCCCGGCCGGCTTCCTCGCCCACGCGGTCGGCGAGCACCTCGACGCCGGGCCCGCGAGTTCCCGGCGCGCGGCCTTCACGTACGGCACCGCGCTGCCGAAGGGACCGGACGGCCAGATCGGCTGCGGGCTGGGCACCACCCGGTCCACCGGCACCCGCACCCTCATCCCGCCGACCGTGGACATCACCCGCACCGGCCAGGAGGAGATCCTCGACGGCGTCCACCTCGTCTTCCAGCTCACCCCGGACGCCGAGGCACCCGCCGCGATGAACTTCGGCTTCCCCGCGCACCGGGCGCTCTGCCTGGCCGAGAACGCCACCCACACCCTGCACACCGTCCTGCCGCTGTACGGCGGGGCGGTCCGCGACAGCCGGGCCTGGGCCCGCCACCTCGACGAGGCGCTCGCCCTCTTCGGCGACGGGACCGAGGTCGCCTTCGCCTCGCACCACTGGCCGACCTGGGGCAAGGACCGCATCCGGGCCCTCCTCGCCGGCCAGCGCGACCTGTACGCCTACCTGCACGACCAGACCGTGCGGCTGCTCAACGCCGGGTACACCGGCCCCGAGATCGCCGAACAGCTGCGGCTGCCGCCGGCCCTCGCGCGGGTGTGGTCCCACCACGGCTACTACGGCTCGGTCAGCGACCACGTCAAGTCGGTCACCCAGCGCTACCTGGGCTGGTTCGACGGCAACCCGGCCCATCTGTGGGAGCACCCGCCGGCCGAACAGGCCCGGCGCTACGTCCACGCCCTCGGCGGCGTCGAGGCCACCGTGAACGCCGGCAAGCAGTACGCGGCCGACGGCGACCTGCGGTTCGCCGCGACCCTCCTCAACCACGCCGTCTTCGCCGACCCGGACAACGTGCGGGCCCGCCGCGCGCTCGCCCAGGTCTACGAACGCCTGGGCCACGGCGCGGAGAACGCCGTCTGGCGCAACGTCTACCTCACCGGTGCGGGCGAACTGCGCGGCGCCCCGGCCGCCCGGGACGACATCGGGGACGCCACCGCCGCCCCCGACCTCACCCGGGCGCTCACCGTCGACCAGCTCCTGGACTCGCTGGCCCTGCGCATCGACGGCCCGCGCGCCTGGTACACCGCGCTCACCCTCGACCTCTACCTCCCCGACGAGGACCGCACCTGGCGGCTGACCCTCTCCAACGGCGCCCTCACCCACCGCGCCTCCCCCGGCGCCCCGGCCCCCTCCGCCGACGGCATCCCCGACCTCACGCTCACCCTCACCAAGACCCAGCTCCTCGACCTCCTCACCCCCCACGCCCCCACCGAAGCCGCCCCGCGCGTCGAACCCGGCCCCCTCCGCAACCTCCTCGCCCTCGCCACCACCCCGGACCCGGCGTTCCCGGTGGTCACGCCCTGACCCCTGGCGAGCCTTCCGTCCGGCGTCAACCTCGCGCCCCCCGGACCACCACGCCACCCCGCGCCACCCGGGCCGAAGCTGGGGCACACTGGCCCCGTGGCGAGCAGCATTCCCGAGGAGTCGACCAGCTTCGTCGGACGGCGGAGCGAACTGGAGCGGATCGACCAGGAGTTGGCGGCACACCGGCTGGTCACCCTGACCGGGCCCGGTGGGGTGGGCAAGACCCGGATCGCCGTCAGGGCGGCCCGGGCGGCGGCACCGCGGTTCCCCGACGGGGTCGGCTGGGCCGATCTGTGGCCGTTACAGGGCGAGGGGCGGCTGCTGGCCACGGTCTGCGACGCCGTCGGGCTCGCCGACCACACCGCGCGCACCCCGGCCGCCGCGCTGTGCTCCTGGCTCACCGACAAACGGCTGCTGCTGGTGCTGGACTCCTGCGAACACCTCGTGGCCGCCTGCCGGGACCTGCTCGGCGACCTGCTGACGGCCGCGCCCGGCGTGACCGTGCTGGTCACCAGCCGGCAGCCGCTCGGCCTCGACGGCGAACGCGTCACCGAGATCGGCCCGCTGCCCTGCACCGGCGACAACGACGCCCTGACCCTGCTCACCGACCGGGCCGGCACCGCCGCGCCCGGCCTCGTCCTCACCGACCCCGCCCACGCGGCCACCGCCGACGGTATCTGCCGGCGCCTGGAGGGCATTCCGCTCGCCCTGGAGCTGGCCGGCGCGCAGATGGCCACCAGCTCCGTCGAGCGGATCGCGGAGCGGCTGGCCACCCGCTTCGACACCCTCGACACCGGCGCAGCGCTGCCGCCGCCGCCCCGCCACCGCACCCTGCGCTGCACCATCGGCTGGAGCCACGAACTCTGCACCCCCCTGGAGCGGCTGCTGTGGGCCCGGCTCTCCGTCTTCCGCGGCACCTTCGACACGGAGTCGGCCGGCGCGGTGTGCACCGGCGGTCCGCTCACCGAGGCGGAGGTGCGCACCGCCCTGACCGGACTGGCCGCCAAGTCCGTGCTCGCCCGCGAGGGCGGCCGCTTCCGCATGCTCGACACCCTGCGCGAGTACGGCCGGATGTGGCTCGGCGAGCTCGGTGAGGCACCCGCCCTCGCCGACCGGCACGCCGCGCACTTCGTCGGCCACGGCCGCCGCGCCGAACAGGGCTGGCTGGGTCCCGGGCAGGTCGGCTGGTACCGCAGGACCGCCGACGCGCACGTCGACCTGTGCACCGCACTGGACCATCTGCTGGTCACCGCCCCCGAGCGGGCCCAGGAACTCAGCGCCGCGGTCGGCTTCTTCTGGAGCTGCTGCGGCCATCTGCACGAGGCCCGCGACTACCTCTCCCGCGCCCTCGCCGCCGACGACGGGCCCAGCCGGGCCCGCACCCGGGCCCTGTGGGCGCTCGGCGTCGCCGTCCTGCTCCAGGGCGATCTGCCGCAGGCCGACGCCCTCGGGCGGGAGTGCGCGCGGGCCGCGCGGACGTCCGGCGACGCCGAGGCGGTGCTGGCGGCCGGCTACCTCATCGGCCTCACCCACCTGATGGCCGGCCGCCCGATGTCCGCCCACGCCGTCACCGAACAGGTCCTCGGCCCACCGCCGGACGCCCCCTTCGACTCGCCGGGGCGGCTGCGCTGCCACCTGGTACGGATCTTCGCGCTCACCGGCATCGGCAAGCTCGCCGAGGCCCGCGCCGAGGCCACCGCACTGCGCCGCGGCTGCGTCGAACGCGGCGAGTACTGGACCCGCTCCTACACCGACTACCAGCTCGCCCTGATCTCGCTGTTCCAGGGCCGGCCGGCGGAATCGGCCGGCCACGCCCGGGCGATGCTCGCCGCCAAGCAGGGCATCGGCGACAAGTTCGGCATCGCCCTCGGCCTGGACCTGCTCGCCGCCGCGCTGGCCGCACAGGGCGCCGGCGCCGCGGCCGCCCGGGTCTACGGCAGCGGCCAGGCCCTCTGGCGCACCGTCGGGCACCCCCAGCGCGGCACCCCGGAACTGCGCGCGGTCCGCGAGGAGTGCGAGCAGCGGGCCCGCGCGGCGATCGGCGACCGGGCCTACACGGAGGTCTTCCGGCAGGCCAGCGAGGAACGCCCGGGCACCTCCCTGCCCCGGATCCTGGCCGGCGAGCTGTGACCGCCGGGCCCGCGGGCGGTCACGCGGGCGGCTCACCGGCCAGCGCGTACAGCGTCTCGTAGGCGGTGGTGATCATCCGGCAGGTGCGGCCGCGCCGGGTGGCCAGCGCCACCAGCCCGGTGTGCGTGGCCGGATGGAACCCGAGGAACGCCTGCTGCCCGAAGGTCGCCCCGACGTGGAACAGCAGCGGACCGCGCGGCGCCGGGTGCTGGTACCACGTCAGGGTGTGGGTGTTGCGGCGCCGCCAGCCGCGCCGCAGCAGCGGGACCTGGACGTCGCGCAGCGGCCCGGCCAGCGGGGTGTCCTCCGGCGAGAGGTGCGCCTCCAGATACCTGAGCAGATCGCCGGGGGTGGCCCGGACCGATCCGGCGGCCATGAACGCGCCCATGTCGGCGCTGGCCACCGGCGTCACCCCGTTCGTCCGGTGCCCGACCGCGTCGGTGCCGGTGGCGCCGGGCGCCAGCGTCGTCCCGGACAGCCCCAGCGGGCCCAGCACCCGGCCGCCGAGCAGCGCCGGATAGTCCTCGCCCGCGGCCCGGGACATCGCCGGACCGAGCAGCGCCAGCCCGAAGTTCGAGTACCGCCAGCGGGTGCCCGGCCGGTTCCGGGGCCGGGTGCGGGCGAAGGTCCGCAGCAGCCGCTCGGTGTCGTAGCGGGCGTAGCCGTTGGCGTACGGATGCACCAGCGCTCCGACGATCAGGTCCGCGGGGATCCGCGGCAGCCCCGAGGTGTGGGTGGCCAGATGCCGCAAGGTGATCCGGCGCGCACACGGGTACCGCAGCGGCAGGCGGGGCAGATGGTCGACCAGCGGATCGTCCAGCGACAGCACGCCGGAGCGGGCCAGATCGGCCAGCAGCAGCACGGTGAACGTCTTGGACAGCGAGCCGAGTTCGTAGCGCAGGGCCTGCCGCGGGGTGGGCGGGGCCAGCGCGGTGCCGCCGGTGACCACGGTCCGCACGCCCCGCCGGGTCATCGCCAGCACCACGTCCGGCGCGTCGATCCGGGTGACCGCGTCGGCGAGGCGGTCACCCGGCGCGGCGCCGCGCGTCGCGCCCATCAGAGAGTGCCCATCAGAGTCTGCCCATCAGACCGCGGACATGGCCCGTGAGGTGGCCATCGCCGAGGCGAACGCGGCGACCAGGGTGGGGTGGTGCACCAGGTCGAAGACCCGCGCCGGATCGCCCTGCGGCATCCCGCGCTGGATCGGCATCGCCCCGCTGTCGGACTGCGCGGCGGCGTACCGCTCCCACAGCTCCGCGTCCAGCGTGGGCCGCGGCAGACACGCGTCGACGACCAGCAACTCGCCCAGCAGGTCCCAGTGTTCGAGGTCCGCCCAGTCCTCCGTCCAGGCCGGCAGGTACCGCGTGAGGTAGTCCGCGATGTCCTCCGGGATCCGCTCGGGCGCCTCGCCCCAGTTGGTGAGGTGGAAGACGGTGTGGGTGAGGTCGTAGGCGATGTGCAGCTGCACCGTCCACGGCTCGGCCAGCTGCCCCAGCCAGGTGCGTGCCACCGCCTCCCCGAAGTCGCTGCTGGGGGCGAGACCCAGCTTGCGCTCGGCGTTCAGCACCCCGAGGCGCCGGTTGGGCATCATCTCCAGCGCGTTCCAGGTGGCGGTGCGCCGGCACACCTCCACCGCCGCCTCCAGCCCCGGGTGCCGGTGCCCCAGCTCGTGGAAGGTCGCGTAGACCTCCAGCGGTACGGGGGAGAGCGGCTCGTCGTGCTGCAGCCGGGCCAGCACGTTGCCGCCGTCCAGCAGCTCGCGCCAGGCGAAGTCCAGCAACTGCCCGGCCCGGGCCTTCTGCCGGGAACCGGCCACACCCTCCCGGAACAGCACGTGCATGTTGAGCGCCAGCTCCCCGATGGGCTTGAGCCGCTCGACCACCGCGCCGTTCGAGCGGAAGTCCTCGGGGGTCAGCCGGAAATGCTCGCGGTGGTCGTCGAGCCAGGACAGGGCCCGGTCGCCGACACCGTGCAGCAGGGCGGGGGACGCGGCCGTCACGGTCACGGGGCACTCTCGCTTTCGCCGGGCGTCCGGCCGCCCACCAGCGCCGGGTCCCCGCCCCGCGGGCCGGCCTCGGCCTCGTCGGCGGCGATCCGGGCCAGGGTGGCGGCGAACGCGGTCACCAGGGTGGAGTGGTAGCAGGCGGTGAACATCTCGCCCGGGGCGCCGGAGCCGGGCGCCGCGCCCATCTCCGGCACGCTGCCGTCGGCCGCCTGCGCCCCGGCCAGCCGCTGCCAGGCGACCGGATCGTACGGGGCCCGGGGCAGGCACGCGGTCACCGCCAGCAGCTCGCCGACCAGGTCCCACAGCCGCTCCTCCAGCCAGTTCTCCAGCCAGGAGGGCAGCCACAGCCGAAGGTAGCCGGCGAGTTCGGGGGACAGCCGCTGCCGATCGCGCCCCCAGTCGGTCAGGTGGAACACGTCGTGGGTGATGCCGTAGGCCGCCTTGCGGTCCAGCGCCCAGGGCTCCGGCAGCCGGCCGAGCCCGGTCAGCGCCAGCACCGGGGCGAAGTCGGCGTGCGGCCGCAGCCCGATCCGCCGCTCGGCGTTCAGCACCCCGAGCGTACGGGTGTGGTCCTCGCGCGCCACCCGCCAGCCGCGCAGCCGTGTGGTGGTCCGCACCAGTTCGTCGGCCTCGGCATGGCGCAGCCCGGCCCGCGCGAACACCCCGTACAGCTCCACCGGGTAGGTGGCGAACGGCTCGCCGCGGATCAGCTCGGCGAAGAGCTCACCGTCCCGGGTCTCGTTCCAGGCGAACGCGAACAGCCCGCGGGCCGTCCGGCGGATCTCCGCCCGTGGGTGCACCGCCCCGATCAGCTGGGTGAGTTCGGCCAGCTCGCCGAGCGGTTTGAGGGTCAGATTGGGGTCGGCGTCGGTCGTCACGTCGGGCGGCAGGCGGAAGAACCCGCGCGCCCCGTCCAGCCACCCGAGGCTCGCCCGGACCATGTGGTCCAGCAGCCCCGGGTCGCCGTGCCCGCCGGTCATCCGCCCCGCCCGTAGAACCGCCGGGCGGCCGCGACGTGCAGCGCGACCCGCGGATCGGCGCCGCCCATCTGCGCCACGAACGCCAGCCCGCTGTCCAGCCCCAGGGTCTGCGGCACGTCCGGCAGCCGGGCCAGCCAACGGCCCACCCCGGCCGCCTGCGGCCAGTCCCGGCGGCGGACCGCCCGGACGAATCCGCGGGACAGGTCGTCGGTACGGGCGGCGAGCCGCTCGGCGAGACCGGACGCCAGCCCCGGCAGGGCCAGCGCGGCCAGCTGGGACACCCGGTGCGACAGCTTCGGCCAGGGGGAGTCGCCGACCCACGCGGTGCCGGCCTCCGGCGCCGGCGGCCACGGCCGGCCGCCCCCGGGCAGGAACGCGTGCGCGGCCTCGACCAGGCCGCGGTAACTCCACAGCGACACCTCGGAGGCGCCGTCACCCGGTGGGTAGGCCATCAGCGCCTGCCGCACCACCGCTTCGTCGTCCGCGCCGGCCGGTGCCGCCCGGTGTTCCACGGCGTACGGCGCCAGCGCATCGGCGCCGAGCACCCGTACCGCGGCCGGGGTCAGCGCATCCTCGTGCCGCAGCATGCCGGACAACGCATAAGGGTCGCCCTCACCCCGCAGGGCGAGGGCGACCCCGGTTGCGGCATCGGCGATCACAGCGCTGAGCGGGACTGCTCCTTGCGTCTGTTCAGCCAACGCTTTCCCCTCAGCGGACGTCAGTCTTGGGCCGGGGGGTGGGCGGCGAGATCAGGAGCAGCGCGGCCAGCAGCAGCGCACCTCCACACTCGCGGGTGTCGCGGAAGACGCCGTCGGCCTCGGCGGGTTCAAGCAGTCCCTCGACCTCGGCGGCCAGGGTGGCCGTCTCGACCGGCGCTGTGCGATCCGTAACCATGCGATCAACTCCTTTGACGAATGGGATACCAGATTCACATCGGGGTTTTTGGGACGCAACGGGAGAAAGCCCAATAGACACCACGAACTCCGCATCCTTGACGTCGACTCAGAGCGCGTTCCGCACCCCAACGTGGTGACCGGTGCGCCGAGTTGGGTGGTCCCGCATCGAGTTCCGGCGGCGCCGCGCCCCGGGCGCGCAAGGGGTGGTCCGCTCGCACCGATGGCGGATTTCGCTGCTCCGTTCGGATGGCATCGGACCCCGGGAGGGATGGCCGGCAGACGCGGTCGGGGCGGGGGCCGGGCCGGGGGGAGACACCGCCTAGAGTGCGACCGTGCCGACGTACAGCATTGGTCAGGCAGCGGAGCTGCTGGGTGTGAGTTCGGAGACCGTCCGGCGGTGGGCCGACGGCGGTCAGCTGGGGATGCGGCGGGACGGCGGGGGGAACCGCGTCATCGACGGGGTCAGCCTGGCCGCGTTCGCCAAGGAGCGCGCCGCCGGGCTCCATCCGGTGCCCGGCGAGGTGCTCACGTCCGTGCGGAACTCCTTCGCGGGGATCGTCACCAAGGTGACGATGGACGACGTGATCGCCCAGGTCGAGATCCAGTCCGGGCCGCACCGGCTGGTGTCGGTGGTCAGCCGGGAGGCGGTCGAGGAGCTGGGGATCGAGGTCGGGGTGACCGCCACCGCCCGGGTGAAGTCGACCCATGTGCATGTCGACCGGCCGGGCGGGCGGGAGTGAACGGGGGAGGGGCGGCGCGTCCCCTCAGCGGCGTGGCCGGGACGGCTCCCTCAGCGGCACAGCAGGGCCGCGTGCAGGTCGAGTTTGTGGTCCAGCCGGGACAGGTCCCGGCCGGTGAGGGTCTCGATGCGCTGGATGCGGTAGTGCACCGTGTTCACGTGGAGGTGCAGCGCCTCGGCGGTCCGCGCCCATGAGCCGTGCTGGGCGAGGAAGACCTCCAGCGTCTCCAGCAGCATCCGGTGGGACGTCGAGCCGGCCCGCGCCAGCGGCCCCAGCACCTGGCTGCTGAAGGCCGCACGGACCTCCGTGGGAACCCCGGCCAGCAGCTCGGCCAGCGTGCCGAGCCCCTCGACACCGGTCACCCGGGCCCCGTCCGGCACCGCGGCACGGGCCGACGCCAGGGCGTAACGGGCCTGCTGGAAGGCGGAGTTGAGGTCGCCGGGGGCCGTTACGGGAGCGCTGACCCCGGCGTGCAGCGGCGCCTGCGGGCGGCAGGCGGTGAGCGCCGGCCAGACCTCGGCGAGCGGGGTGGAGTCCTCGGCGTCCGAGGCGACCGCGTGGACCACGGCGACCGCCTCGCCGCCCGGCAGCCGCCCGGCCGCGAACCGTTCGCCGGGGGAGTGCCGCAGCGCCTCGGCCAGCGCGCTCACCACGTGACCGCTCTCCGCACCACCCAGCGCGGCGAGCACCACCCGGTACGGACCGGCGGCCGGGAGACCGCACGCCTGCAGCGCCGCCTCCAGCGCCGCGCCGTCCGCCGCTCCCGCATCGGCCGACGCGAGCAGGGCGACCAGCCCGTCCGCGGCCCGCCGCGCGGCCGCCTGCCGGGGCGCGGCCTGCCGGCGGTACCCGCCCACGACCTCGGCGATCTCGTGCACCGCCCGCGGCGGCGCGTCCGCCCGGCCGCCCACGTGCAGATACCAGGTGTCGTACGGGCCGGCGTCCCCGTCGATCCGCACCGTCGGGCCCGTCCCGGCCGCTTCGAGGGCCTTGACGGCCTGCCGCGCCGTCAGCGGCGGCGCGGCCGGGGTCCGGGCGATCACCCGGCCGGTCGCGGACAGCAGGTAGCAGGGCGGCCCGCCCAGGTGGGCGAAGGCGCGGTCCAGCAGCACGTCCGGGGCGGCGTCCGCGGCCAGCAGCGCGGCCAGTTCGTCGCGGACGTTCTCCGGCAGCGCGTAGTGGTCCGTGGGGCGCCGGCTCAGCTCTCCCCACTGCCGCAGGTAAACGGCCTCCGTGATGGCCCGGAAGGTGGTGTGCGCGGGGACCGCGACCAGCACGATCCCGTGGTCACGGCAGGAGTCGACGAGCACGTCGGGGACCTTGCCGTGGGTCTCCTCGCCCGCCAGCAGCGCGGTGGCCCCGGCGGCGGCCAGCGCGGAGACGAACCGGTCGACCTTCGCGCGGTCGTCACCGGGCGTCCACCACACCAGTCCGCTCAGCACCAGCTCGCCCGGCTGCAGGAACCGCGCCGGGTCCTCCAGGTCGGTGGCGGTGACCCCGCGGACTTCCCGGTCGAGCAGGGGGCCCTCGCCCCACAGCAGGGTCAGGTCGAGCGAGTCGACCCGCAGGAGATCGTGGACGTGCATGTGCTGGCTCCTCGATAGGCTGCCGGCGGCGGATCCGGCATCTCACATTCACGAGGTGAATGTGGGTACTCGCATCGTAAATGCAAGCTCATCCAGCCCAAAGCCCTCTTGGTTGATCATCCAGTTCCGGCCCGCGGCGATGGTGGTTTTCCCCGTTGCCCGCGGCCGGCCCCGGTCGGGCGCGGGGACGGCGCCCTGCCGGTCGGAGATACCGCTCTTCGGGCGCCATCTCCCTCACATCAGCGAGGGTAAGAGGGTCAGAAGGGTGGTATCCGTGATTCAACGGTGCACGGCCCGGGCATCACAGAGGGCAGTCACCGCGCGGATCGCCTCAAGGGGGACTCGAATGCGCCGACCCGGCCCGCCGTCCCGCACCACCACCGCCGTACGCCCGACGCCCGCGGACACCGGCGCGCCCGCCCCCCGGCCGCTGGAGATCCGCGGCCAGCTCCGCCGCCCGCTCGCGCTGACCGTCGCCCAGCTGCGCGAGCGGTGGCCGCGGCACCGGGCCGAGGTGGTCTTCGACTGCGCCACCAACGGGCCGCAGCGGCACACCTTCGAGGGCGTCCTGCTGCGGGATGTCCTCGACGCCGCGGGCCCGGCCTTCGACGCGTCCCGGCGCAAGGACCGCTCCCGCTACCTGCTCGCCGTCAGCGGCGGCGACGGGCACCACGCGGTGCTCTCCTGGGCGGAGATCGACGCCGACTTCGGCGACGCCCCGGTCCTGCTGGCCACGGCGATGGACGGCCGTCCCCTCGACACCGCGGGCAGCCAGCTCGTGGTCCCCTCCGACCGCTGCGGGGCCCGCTACATCAGCGCGATCACCGGCATCTGGGTGGGCACCTGCGCCCCGCCCGGGCAGCCGAAGTGACGCCCGGGCCGGGGTGGTCAGGCCGCGGCGAGCGCGATCTCGGTGGACTTGATCAGCGCGGTCACCTCGGAACCGGCCGCCAGTCCCAGGTCCTCGGCCGCGTCCCTGGTGATCGCCGCGGTCAGCTCGCCGCCCGCGACGGCGACCTTCACCCCGGCCATCGCGCCGCCGGCCGAGACGTCGGTGACCGTGCCGGGCAGCCGGTTGCGGATGCTCAGCCCCTCGACCCCGCCGGTGGCCAGGGCGACCTCGGTGGACTTGATCAGCGCCCGCACCGCCGTGCCCGCCGCGAGGCCCAGCTGCCCGACCGCCTCGCGGGTGACCGCGGCGGTGATCTCCTGCCCGCCGTCCAGCCGGACCCTGACCAGGGCCATGACCTCGCCGGGGGCGACGGAGCGCACCGTCCCGGACAACTGATTGCGGATGCTCAGGCTCATGCCCACACCCTGCGCGGTGCCGTCCGGCCGCGCATCGCGAGGAAGTTCGTCCCTTCCTCCAAGGCGGCTGGCATTTGCTACGGAGATCCTTCCTGTGGATTGCACCTGCCAGGCTGAGCTGCTTATGTTGTCGCACATGCAGTCCTACACAATCGGCCAGGCGGCGCGGCTGCTGGGCGTCAGCCCGGACACCGCCCGCCGGTGGGCGGACGCCGGCAAGGTCGCGACCCATCGCGACGACAGCGGCCGCCGCCTCATCGACGGCCGTGATCTGGCCGCCTTCTCCATCGAGGTGGCGCAGACCGGCACCGGTGAGGACGACGCCTCGTACACCTCCGCCCGCAACGCCTTCCCGGGCATCGTCACCGCCGTGAAACTCGGCGATGTCGCCGCCCAGGTCGAGATCCAGGCCGGTCCGCACCGGCTGGTCTCCCTGCTGACCCGGGAAGCGGTGGAGGAACTGGGACTGGAGGTCGGCATGCAGGCCACCGCCCGCGTGAAATCCACCAGCGTGCACATCGACCGCTCCTGAGGCCACCGACCGCTCCCCGAACCCCCGCGGCGGCGTCCGCCCGCACCACCGGGCCGGCTCCCCACCGCCCACCGCGGCAGCACCACAGCCGGACCGCGCCCCGTCCCCACCGGCCGGCTCTCATCCCAGCGGCGTCGCCCGTCCACGGCGCGGCTTTCCCATCCGCTCGGACGATCCCTCGTCCCGCGTCACAAGGAGTCCCGCCCATGCCCCAGTTCCGCACCGGACGACGCGCCGCCGCCGCGGTCGTGACCGCCGCCCTCCTCGTCCCGCTCGCCGCCTGCGGCAAGGACGACGGCAAGACCGACAAGGGCGCCGGGAAGTCCGGCGGCAGCACCGCGAACACGCAGCTGACCGTCCTCGCCGCCTCCTCGCTCACCGACGTCTTCAAGAAGGCCGCCGCGGTGTACGAGAAGGAACACCAGGGCACGAAGGTGAACTTCTCGTTCGCCGGCTCCCAGGAACTCGCCGCCCAGGTCAAGCAGGGCGCCCCCGCCGACGCGCTGGTCACCGCCGACACCAGGACCATGGACGGGCTGAAGGCGGACACCGGCACCCCGACCGTCATCGCCCACAACCGCCTGGTCATCGTCACCGGCGAGGGCAACCCGAAGAAGGTCCACACCCTCAAGGACCTCACCGACAGCAAGCTGAAGGTCGTGCTCGCCGCCCCGGAGGTGCCGGTCGGCCGCTACGGCAAGAAGGTCCTGGACGCCCAGAAGCTCAAGGTCACGCCGGTCTCGCAGGAGCCCAACGTCCGCGCCGTCCTCAGCAAGGTCGAACTGGGCGAGGCGGACGCCGGCCTGGTCTACAGGACGGACGCCGCCTCCGCGCCGAAGAAGGTCGACGCCGTCGACATCCCCGACAAGCAGAACGCCGTCGCCGCCTACCCGGCCGCGCCCCTGAAGACCTCGAAGCACGCCGCCGCCGCGGCCGCCTTCGTGAAGTGGCTGAGCACCCCCGAGGCACAGAAGATCCTGCAGGACGCGGGTTTCCAGAAGCCGTAACGGGGCTCCGCGCGCACGGGACTGCCCGGCTCGGGGGAGCGGACAGCCCCGTGCGCGCCACCGGGGCCGGCCCCCCCCGGCCGGCCCGCCCCCGCCCCGACCCCAGGACCGACGATGAGACGCTCCCGCACCCCCGCCCGGCCCGCGGCCGCCCGGCGCCGCACGCCCGGCGCCCGTACCCCCGCCGCGCTCGCCGTGCCCGCGCTGGTCGCCATCGCGTTCCTGCTGATGCCGCTGCTCGGCATCCTCGCCCGGACCACCTGGAGCGACCTCGGCACCCATCTGACCAGTCCCGGTGTCACCGAGGCGCTCGGCCTGTCCCTGCTGGTCTCCTTCTGGGCCCTGGGCCTGTCGCTGCTGCTCGGCGTGCCGCTGGCCTGGCTGCTGGCCCGGGTCAGCTTCCCCGGCAAGGCGGTGGTCCGCTCGCTGGTGCTGCTGCCGATGGTGCTGCCGCCGACCGTCGGCGGTGTCGCCCTGCTGCTCGGCTTCGGCCGCCGCGGACTGCTCGGCCCCTGGCTGGAGGACACCTTCGGCATCGTGCTGCCGTTCCACACCTCGGGCGCGGTGGTCGCCGCCACCTTCGTCGCCATGCCGTTCCTCATCATCAGCCTGGAGGGCACGCTCGCCGGCCTGCGCCCCAGTTACGAGGAGACCGCGGCCTCGCTCGGCGCGTCCCCGGTCCGGGTCTTCGCCACCGTCACCCTGCCCATGGTCGCCCCCGGCCTGGCCGCCGGCGCGGCGCTCACCTGGGCCCGCGCGCTCGGCGAATTCGGTGCCACGATCACCTTCGCCGGGAATCTGCCCGGCACCACCCAGACCCTCCCGCTCCAGGTCTACCTGCTGCTCCAGGACTCCCCGGAAGCCGCCACCTCGGTCTCCCTGCTGCTGCTCGTCATCGCCATGGCCGTGCTGATCTGCCTGCGCGGCCGCTGGACCGGCGCGATGCCGGCCGGCCGGACACCGCGCCCCGCGCCGGCCGCCGACGAGACCGAGCCGGCCGGAACGGACAGCGGCGGCCCGCGCGCGGTGACGGAGCGTCAGGAGACCGCCGCGGAACCGCACCCGGAACGCTGGCCGCTGCACGCCGAGGTCACCGGCTTCACCGCACTGACCCTGGACGCCGGGCCCGGCACCACCATCGCGGTCGTCGGCCCCAACGGCGCCGGCAAGACCACCCTGCTGCGCGCCCTGCTCGGCCTCACCCCGCGCGCCCACGCCACCCTGCGCCTCGGTGACGCCGATGTCACCGCCCTGCCCCCGCACCGCCGCGGCGTCGCCTGGGTCCCCCAGGACGGCGCGCTCTTCCCGCACCTCAACGCCCTGGGCAACACCGCCTACGGACTGCGCGCGCAGCGCGTCCCGCGCGCCGAGGCCCGCCGCGCCGCCCAGGAGTGGCTCGACCGGCTCGGCGTCGGCCACCTCGCCCACCGCCGCCCCGCCCAGCTCTCCGGCGGCCAGGCCCAACGCGTCGCGCTGGCCAGGGCCCTGGCCGCCCGCCCCCGTCTGCTGCTGCTCGACGAACCGCTGGCCGCCCTCGACCAGACCACCCGGGCCCACGTCCGGCACGCGCTGCGCGGCCATCTCGCGGGCTTCGACGGGGTCTGCCTGATCGTCACCCACGACCCCGTCGAGGCGGTCTCGCTCGCCCACCGGGTGCTCGTCCTCGACGACGGCCGCGCCCTCCAGGACGCCCCGCCCGCCGAGGTCACCCGGCATCCCCGCTCGCCCTGGGTCGCCCGGATGCTGGGCCGCAACGCCTGGCCCGGCACCGCCACCGGCGATGGCCTCGCGCTCGCCGGCGGCGGGCACCTCGTCGTCGCCGACCGCCTGCCCGAGGGCGCCCGGGCGCTGGCCGTGATCGCCCCCGAGGCGGTCTCCGTCCACCTCGACAAGCCGGCCGGCAGCCCGCGCAACGTCTGGCCCGGCACCGTACGGGAGATCACCTCGGCGGGCAGCCGGCTGCGGATCCTCATCACCTCGCCGCACACCCCCGACCTCGTCGCCGAGATCACCCCGTCCGCCGCCCTCGAACTCGGCCTGGCCGACGGGGTGCCGGTATGGACCGGCATCAAGGCCACCGAGGTCTCGCTCGTGACGCTCTAGCGGACGTCGGGGCCCCGCCGCCTCAGCCGTGCGCCGTGGCCGCCGGCTCCAGGACGAACACCGGGATCTCGCGGGTCGTCTTCTTCTGGTAGGCGTCGTAATCGGGGAACGCCTCGACCGCCCGCCCCCACCACACGGCCTTCTCCTCGCCGCTGACCTGACGGGCCGTCATATCCCGGCGGACCGGGCCGTCCTGGAGCTCCACCCGGGGGTCGGCGACCAGGTTGTGGTACCAGAGGGGGTTCTTGGACGCGCCGCCCAGGGACGCCACCACGGCGTACGTCCCCTCGTGTTCCACCCGCATCACTGGGGACTTGCGGATCCTGCCGCTCCGGGCGCCGCGGGTGGTCAGGACCACGACCGGCAGCCCACGGATCGTCGTGCCCCGCGTCCCGCCGGAGCTCTCGTACTCCTCGACCTGCTCCCGCACCCACGGCGTCGGGCTCGGTTCGTACTCACCCTGAAGAGGCATCCGCCCGTCCTCTCTCTGCACGATGGTGATGACACCGGCCGCGGTGCACCTCGGCCCGCGGCCGCCCTGACCTTCGCTCAACAACCGCGGCGGACGCAATCATCCCGGCCGCCCCGTCGTGTCCCGGCGGACCGCGCCGGACATGACGACGGGGCCCGGCCCGCACACCGTCCGGTGCGCGAAGCCGGGCCCCCAAGGACAGCAGGGCGTCAGGACACCAGCTCCACCGCACGGCGGCTCCGGCGGTGCTGCTCGGCCCAGTTGGTCAGCGCCGCCTCACAGGCGTGGTCGAGATGGCGCAGTCCGCCGAGGTCCAGTTCGACGTCCCGGTGGGCGGGGAGCGCGTCGAGCTGGTCCAGGATCTTGGGCAGCCGCAGGAACGTGGCGTTGCCGACCGCCCGCACCACCACCGGCTGCCCGGCGTCGTCCGGGGTGTGGATGTCCAGGTGGACGTGCGAGGTCTCCCAGGCCGTTTTCGCGACCGCCAGCAGCAGACCGATCAGCACCCCCTCGAACATGTTGACCGTGACGATGGCCAGCGCGGTGACCAGCAGCACCACGGCCTCCCCGCGGTGCTCCCGCCACAGCGGCCGCCACGACTTCAGCGGCAGCAACTTCCAGCCGGCGTGGATCAGTACGCCCGCCAGCGCCGCCACCGGGACGATGCCCAGCGCGGCCGGGAACGCCGCGGCGAACACCAGCAGCCAGACGCCGTGCAGCACCCGCGACGCCTTGGTCCGCGCGCCGGCCTGGACGTTGGCGGCACTGCGTACGATCACCGCGGTCATCGGCAGCGCGCCGAGCAGTCCGCAGAGGGTGTTGCCGGCGCCCTGGGCCAACAGCTCCTTGTCGTAGTCGGTCTTCGGCCCGTCGTGCAGCCGGTCCACCGCCGCCGCGCTGAACAGCGATTCGGCGGAGGCGATCAGCGCGAAGGCGAGGACCGTGCCCAGCACCCCGACCTCGGTGAGCCGGCTCAGGTCCGACATGCCCGGTGGCTGGATCGCGTCCAGCAGCCCGCTGACCCGGACCCGGGCGACCGGCAGGTCCAGCGCCCAGACCGTGGTGGTGGCGAGCGCCACCGCGACCAGCGGCGCCGGGAGCACCCGGGCGCCGCGCCGCCAGCGCGGCCACAGGACCAGCACGCCGATGGTCCCGGCGCCGACCGCGAGCGCGGACAGCGCGGTGCCCGAGCCGACGGTGGCGGCGGCCAGCGCCGGCACACCGCCGATGTTGGCCAGTCCGCTGCCGGGTGCCTTGGCGTCCGTGAGGGCGTAGAGCTGGCCGGCGATCAGCACCAGGCCGATGCCCGCCAGCATGCCGTGCACGACGGCGACCGAGATCGCCCGGAACCAGCGCCCCAACTTCAGTGCGCCCATGGCCAGTTGGAGCACCCCGGCCGCCAGCACCAGGGCGCCCAGCGCCCCGAGGCCGTACTCCTTGACGGCCTCGAAGACCAGCACCGTCAGGCCCGCGGCCGGGCCGCTGACCTGCAGGCTGCTGCCGGGCAGGAGCCCGGTGAGCAGACCGCCGACGACACCGGTGACCAGGCCCAGTTCGGCCGGTACGCCGGACGCCACGGCCACCCCGACGCACAGCGGGACGGCCACCAGGAAGACCACCAGGGAGGCGGTGAAGTCGGCCCGGAAAGACGCCGCGCGGGAGGGTACCGCGCGGGAGGAGAGCAGTCGCTTCATCGTCGTCACCCCCGCGCTCACAGCGGAAGGAACAGGTCGGTGGCCGGGTGGTGGGCCGCGACCAGGCCGGTGTGCACTTCGTAGAACCAGCCGTGCAGGTTCACCTCGCCGGCCGTCAGCCGCTCCCGCACGCAGGGGTACTCGCGCAGCCGGGCGAGCTGCTGGCGCACGTGCTGCTGGACCGCGGCGGAGACCGTCGGCTCGGGGTCCTCGGGCAGTTCGTCGGAGAGCGCCTGGGCCAGCCAGTCGCGCACGGCCGGCGCGCCGGTCAGGTCCTCGCCGCGGGCCTTGGCGCCGACCGCGCCGCAGTGCGAATGACCGCACACCACGATGTCGGCGACCCGCAGCACCCGCATCGCGTACTCGATGGTCGCGGCCTCCGCGCAGGCCGCCATGTCCTCGCGGTAGACGGGCACGGCGTTGCCGGCGGTGCGCAGTTCGAACAGTTCGCCCGGGCGCGCCCCGGTGATCAGGGACGGGACGACCCGGGAGTCGGAGCAGGTGATGAAGAGGGCGAGGGGGGACTGGCCGGCCGCGAGCCGGCCGTAGGTCTCCTGCTCCTCGCGCCGCTCGGCGATACGGGCCGTCAGGCCCCGGGCATGCTGGATGAAGGTCTCCACGAGGAGGTCTCCTGCTGATGAGTGGTGCCACTGTGGGGGTGGTGGCGGGAAGGTGCGGGATGCGGCTGGTGGAGCGAGCCACCACGGCCGCGCTCAGCAGCGGAAGACGCAGTGCAGGACGGGGAACGAGGCCGGTCTCGAAGCGGCCCGGGTGGAAGTGCCCGCGGCCGGGACGCCGGACCCACCGGTGGAAGGCGGCGTCGGCCCGTCGGGGCCGGACGGCGGCAGCGGGCGGCCGGCGTGCCGCGGCACGCCGACGGAGGTGCGCGCGGTCCCCCGGGGGGCGCCGCGCTCGGCGTCCCGTTTGGTCTTCTCCTCGTTGGAGTCGGAACCGGGCTTGACGGCGGGCGGGGCGCCCGCGGGCGTGGCGGCGGGGGCGGCGAACGTGGCGGTCGCATCGGCGCCGGCGGCCACCGCACCCAGCAGGAACGCCAGGACCACGGCGACGGCGATCAGCGGGACGCGGAGCAGGCCGCGCACCGGTATGCCGGGTGTGCCGCGGTCCTTCCGCATCCTCGTCCCCCGTCGCAGGTCCATGCGCCTACAGCCTTCCCTCACAGTGCAGCATCCAGGTTTCCGGCAGGAAAACGCGAAATGACGCCATGTTTCGAGATTTCTCCTGGTGCACTTGCGCACCACCCGCCGTGCGTACGGGAGTTCACGACCGCTCCGCCTCCGTACCTGCGGCCGCCGGCACCCCGCGGACCGTGCGCGGCACCCGGGCCGACCAGCCCACGGCGGGCACGACCGCCAGCGCCAGAACCCCGCCGGCCAGCGCCAGGACCGGGTAACCGCCCACCGCCACGACCAGCCCCGATGACAGCCCGCCGGCCGCACCGGCGCCCGCGATGCCGACGTCCACCAGGCCCTGGACCGCGGCCCGCCGCTCGGGCGGCAGGGCGTCGGTGACCAGGGCCGTGCCGCTGACCAGCCCGGCGTTCCAGCCCAGGCCGAGCAGCACCAGCGCCGTGGCGAGTTGCGGGACCGCGTGCGGCGGCGCCGTCGCGGCGAGCACCCCGGCGGCCAGCAGCAGCGGGCCCGACGCGGCGGCGATCCACCGCCGGCCGTACCGGTCGACGAGCAGTCCGGTGAGCGGCGAGGGCAGGAACATGGCCGCCACGTGCAGCGCGATGACCAGCCCGGCGGCCTGCGGGTCCGACCCGTGGGCCAGCATGTGGACCGGCGTCATCGTCATCACCGCGATCATCACGAGCTGGGTGAGGACCATGACCGCGGTGCCGGCCACCAGGCCGCGCCGCCGGGCGTCGCCCCACGGAGGGCCGCTCGCCGGGACGTCCGCCGGTGGGGCGTCCGCCAGTTCCGGCCCGGCGGCCAGGCGCGCGGCCAGCCGGAGCGGGTCGGGCCGCAGCAGCACGGCCAGCACCAGCGCCGCCGCGGCGAACGCCACGCAGGCCAGCAGGAACGGCCCGGCCAGCCGGGGAATGCCCCAGGAACGCGCGAGGTCACCGGTCCACGTCACCAGGTTGGGGCCGGCCACCGCGCCGAGCGTGGTGGCGAACAGCACCGTGCTCACCGCGCGCCCGCGCCGCTCGGGGGAGGCCAGATCGGCGCCCGCGTAACGCGCCATCAGATTGGTCGCGGTACCGGCCCCGTAGACCAGCAGGGACGCGCACAGCAGCACGGCGCTCCCGGCGGCGGCCGCCGCGACCACCCCGAGACTGCCCAGCGCCCCGGCGCCGTAGCCGAGGGCGAGGCCGGGGCGCCGGCCCCAGCGGCGGCACAGCCGGCCGATCACGGCCGCGCCGCCCGCGGCCCCGGCGGTGAACAGCGCACTGGGCACGCCCGCCAGCCCGGTCGAGCCGAACATCTCCTCGGCGAGGAGCGCCCCGACGGTGATGCCCGCGGCGAGCCCGGCCCCGCTGAGGACCTGGGCCACCACCAGGACGGCCAGGACGCGCCGTTGTTCCGGCCTTTCGCGCATGATCTGCGGTCCCCTATACCGGTGCCGGCGACTTCAGCGCCGCGATGTCCGCGAGCGGCATGCCCAGCTGCTCGTGGAGGAAGCGCACGATCGTCCAGTGCGGCAGCGCCCCCTCGTCGAACGGCCCGAACTCCGCGCAGTACAACGGGATCCAGCGCAGCGCCTCTTCGAGGACCTGCTCGCGGCCCGGCTCCTGCTGGTAGTCCTCGTAGGCGATGCTGCGGTGCTCGATGAAGTACCGCCCGGGCAGCCGCTGTTCGCACAGCGCGCGGTACTCCCGGGTCTGCAGGATGAGGTAGTGCCAGATCTCGTCGATGTCCTGCTCGACCGGGAGGAACAGGCCGCCGAGCCGGTCGCGGTACCGCGAGACGAGGAAGAGGTAGCGCAGGCATTCCGTGACCTGCCGCGCCACGAACTCCCGCGGCGCCTCGCTGCGGGCGGCGAAATGGTCGAGGACCTCGGTGTGCAGCGCCTCCCCGAGCAACTCCCGGAGGGCGTCGGCGGACAGCGGCGGGCGGCTGGTCATGGGTCTCCTGTGCGGGTGCGGACGGGCAGGTGGGAGGGGGGTGCGCGGATCAGTCGGCGTCGACGAGCCAGGCGTACTTCCCGGACTTCCCGATGGGGACGTGGGCGTGGTGCACCAGCCGGCAGCGCCGCCCGGTGAGCGCGCCGACGGCGTCCTCCAGCGCGGCGCACTCGGCGGCCCCGACGGGGATGCCGTGGAAGGTGGTGTACGCCAGCAGGGCCTCGGCGGGACCGGTCAGCTGCAGCTGGTAGACGAACACGTCCGGCGACAGCTCACCGATGCACCGGTCGAGGTCGCCCTGGGCGACCGGCCCGTTCCGCGTCGGCAGCAACTCCTTCCGGCGGCCGCAGAATTGGGTGATCCGGTCCGGGTCCGGCGTGCCGTCCAGGGTGCGCACGCAGTCGCCCGAGCGGTAGCGGATCAGCGGCATGAAGGGATTGCGCACGCTGGAGACGACGAGTTCGTGGATCGTGCTCTCCGGGGCGACCGGATGCAGCTCCACGCTCATCCCGTCGAGGTACGGCCGGTATCCGCCGCGCCGGTCGCTGAAGTAGAGGTAGCCGAGCTCGGTGCTGCCGAAGAGGTCGATGACCGGGCAGTCGAAGTGCTGTGCCAGGAAGCGCCGGACGTTGACCGGGGTGTACTCGTAGGCGTGGATGATGCTGGCGGGCGGCGGGAAGTCGTCCCACAGCCCCCACTCCCCGACCTTCCGCAGCAGATGCGCCAGGTGGTACCCGGAGCAGTCGAGGTGGTATTCGCCCCGCGGGTGCGACTGCCGGGCCGCCTCGATCTCCCGGAGCATCCGCAGGACCTCGTCGCGCTCCCACCGCGCGGGGTCGAGCCGCAGGTTGAGGTAGCAGGTGCGGTCGTCCAGCCACCGGTCCTCGAAGGAGGGCACCGGCGCCGGCGGGACGCCGCGCCGGGCCGCGCCGACCCGGGCCACGTGCTCGGTCGCCAGCACGGTGGTGAGCGAGACCCGCCGGCAGCCCGACTCCCAGGTCCCGGCGATGTCCGGATGCTCGCTCCACAGCCGGTAGTAGGAGTGCAGCAGGAAGTACGGGGGCCGGATCAGCTGCATCCGGGCGTGGTTGGTGCCGGTGGAGAGCACGTATTCCGCCTCACCGGCCTCAAGGGCCGCGGCCAGCCGGGGGGTCATCCAGTTCTCGGGGAAGCCGCGGGCGATGTCCGGTTTGTCGAGGACCGGGAAATAGCCCTTCGCCAGCGATGCGCGGTAGAGCGGTATGTCGCGGATCTGCTCGATGACCTCGGCGGTCGGCTGACCATCCATGGAACCCTCGTCATGGCTCGGGGAGGAACGGGGAGTGCCCGCGGGGACGGGGCGCGGCGCCCGGGAGCGGGCCGGCGGGGGGGGGAAGTGCCACCGCCGTCCCTTGCTCCCGGGCGCCGGGGAGTGCCGGTGGACGATCAGGAGATACAGCCGGCCTTCGGCGCGGCGCTGATGCAGCCGGCCTTGGGTGCGGCGCTGATGCAGCCCTCCTTCGCCGCCTGTGCGGCGGAGTTGGCGGCCAGCCAGCTGCGCCACACGTCGTCCTGGGCCATCTTCTTGATGAGCTGCTCCATGGGAACCTCCGTGAGAGTCGGAAGACGGTCCGGCATCGGTGCTGACCTGCGTAGATGCCGCACACCGAAAGTAAAAGCCTGGCCAAGCAAATGTCAATGAAAGGCAATGCCGGGGCGGTGTGAGGCGGCCCCGGCGCGCCAACTTTGGCGGGATACCGCCGAGGTGATCGGGGCCCGGAACTACCTGACGGGCAGTCAGTCACGTCTCGCCCGGGCGGGGGTTCGGCGGACGGGTTGCGCCATACGGCCGTCGCCGATCGGGGGACCTGCCGGGCGGGCGCGCGGCGTGCGGCCGTGCCCGGGGAACGCTCACCACCGGCCACCCCGGCCCACCGCACCGGTTGCCGCACCAGGGGAGTGAAGCTGTGCACATTCTGCTCATCGCCGGCGCCTTCAACAGCCTGACCCAGCGCGTCCACGCCGAACTCGGCGACCGCGGCCACCGGGTGGGCGTGGAACTGGTGACTCCGCGGACCCCGCTGCTCGACGTCGTACGCCGCCACGCCCCCGACCTGATCGTGGCGCCCATGCTCACCACGGCCGTTCCCCGGGAGGTGTGGTCCGCCCACACCTGTCTGATCGTGCACCCCGGCCCGGTCGGCGACCGCGGTCCGTCCTCCGTGGACTGGGCGGTGCACCTGGGCGCGGACGCCTGGGGCGTGACCGTCCTGCAGGCCAACGCCGAGATGGACGCCGGCGACATCTGGGCCTCGGCGAGCTGCCCGGTCCCCGCGGTGGGCAAGAGCGACCTGTACCGCAACGAGATCGCCGACGCGGCCGTCGAGGCGGTGCTCACCGCCGTCGAGCGCTTCGCCTCCGGCACCCACCGCCCGCAGCCCCAGGCCACCCTGCCCGCCGGTGCCCGCCCCGGCCGGCCCCGGCCACCGTTCCGCCAGGACCTGCGCCGGATCGACTGGCGCTCGGACCCCACCGCCACCGTCGTACGCACGCTCCGCGCCGCCGACTCCCGGCCCGGCGTACGGGACGAACTCCTCGGCGAAACCTGGATGTTGCACGGCGGACATCCCGAGGACACCCTGCGTGGGCGGCCGGGTGAACTTCTCGCCACCCGGTGCGGCGCGATCTGCCGGGCGACGGCCGACGGCGCGGTGTGGATCCCCGAACTCCGGGCGCCGCGCCGGCCGGGGGAGCCCGGCACCGTCAAGCTCCCCGCCACCCTCGCACTGGGCGACCGCCTGCCGCCGCTCCCCGAGATCCCGGCACCGCTCGACCGGGGCGAGGCGCCCCGGACCTGGAGCGACATCCGCTACCGCGAGGAAGGCCCGGCGGGATTCCTGGAGTTCTCCTTCCCGGGCGGGGCGATGAGCACCGACCACTGCCGGCGGCTGCTCGCCGCCTACCGCCACGCCTGCACCCGGCCCACGTCCGTGCTGGTCCTCGGCGGCCGCCGGGACTTCTTCTCCAACGGCATCCACCTCAACGTGATCGAGGCGGCGGCCGACCCCGCCGAGGAGTCCTGGGCCAACCTCAACGCCATGGACGACCTCGTGGAGGCCGTGCTGACCACCACCGACCGGCTGGTGGTCGCCGCGCTCGGCGGCAATGCCGCGGCCGGCGGGGTGATGCTGGCGCTCGCCGCCGACGAGGCGTGGTGCCGCTCGGCCGCGGTGCTCAACCCGCACTACCGGCTGATGGGGCTCTACGGCTCGGAGTACTGGACCTACACCCTGCCCCGCCGGGCCGGGCGGGAGGCGGCCGAACGGCTCACCACCCGCGCCCTGCCGGTCACCGCCGCGACCGGGCAGCGGCTCGGACTGGTGGACCGGACCGTGGACTGCGCCGCGCGGGACTTCACGGTCCGGACCACCGAACTGGCGCGACGGCTGGCGGCCTCGCCGGCGGTCCAGTCGCGGATCGCCGCCAAGAAGGACGCCCGGGAGCGGGACGAGGCGGAGCGGCCGCTCGCCGCCTACCGGGAGCACGAACTCGCCCGTATGCACCGGATCTTCTTCGACCCGGACCAGCCGTACCACGCCCTGCGCCGGGCGTTCGTCCGCAAGGAACCCTCGGACGGCACCCCGGCACATCTCAACCCGGCCGCCTTCGCGGGGGGTTGAGGCCCGGCGCCGGGGTGCCGGCCGTCGTCAGGGCGCGGGGTGGTACTTGTACCCGATACCGAAGACCGTGCGGATCGAATCGCGCAGGCCCGGTCCCAGACGGCGGCGGAGCCGGGCGATGTGCACGTCGACGGTGCGGGTGCTCGACTGGCAGCTCGGCCAGACCGCGGCCATCAGCTGCTCCCGGGTGAAGGCCCGCTGGGGATGCCGGACGAGGTGTGCGAGCAGGTCGAATTCGAGCTTGGGCAGGCCGAGTTGGCGGCCCTTGATGAAGACCGTGCGGGCCGCGTTGTCGATCTGGATCGGCTCCGGGCGGGGGGCCGGCCCGGCCGCCGGTTCCTCGGGACGGGGCGGGTTCTCACCCGGCGGGGCCAGGATGATGTGCACCTCGTCCGAGGGCAGCCGGTACACGGAGACGGGCTCCAGGGCGTGCAGGGTCAGTTGCCAGGTCCCGTCCGGGAGCCGGTCGACCGCCAGGGGTGGCCCTTCGCCGGGCCCGGCCATGACCGGGCGGCCGAAGTCGGCATCCGGTCGCAAAGCAAGCGGGGTCGTCGAGGAGTTCATAAACATGATCTGGGCCCATTCCTCTTGCAAAGCAGGCGTGTACGGACAGACATGGCGGTGCTCGACGTTCGAAGGGTGCTGAGGTGCTGTGCAGCCATCGCGACGTTAATCCGGTGGCGGGGCGTGGTCGCGAACAGGCACGTGGGAGGCGGCTGCGCCCAACGGGGGCAATCGCTCCGTCCGTGCACAAGAACGTTCGCGCCCATGCCCGTACTCGGCCATGACGTGGTGCGTGGCCACGGCCTCCGGTCGGACGAACGCTACATGTGATCGCGCGCTTCCGGAAAGTAGCTTCCGCTAATTTCGGTTGCTCTTGGGTCGAATCCGTGCTTGCGGTGCGCCAACTCCCTTGGGGTGACAGGTGGGTGGTGACCGGCGCGGAGTGCCGTTTCGTTCAACGAAGGTGCAAAAAATTGCCGGAACCTGCGGGGTCGTCATCAGCGTGGGAGTCGTTTGCGCCTGGAAGTGCGCCGTGAAGAGGCCCGGAGCGGCACGCGTGTCGGGCTCGCGGTGACTTCTCGGTCCGGGAACCGGTCTCCGTCCGGCATGGCCGGAAATCGCGGGTGAACTGGCCGAGAGGTACGGGCCGTCGGCGCATAAGGGGGCCGGTTCGACGGATCGGCGGCCGTCGCGGGTGCCGGACGGGGAGTCGTGCGCGAAACGGAGGGGTAGGGCGTCGATGGCCTCCGCTTGTGGAGGGTTGGTGAACGCCTGAATATGCCAATTAAATGCACTGGGGTCGAACGGGGCTCAAGGGGAAGGGGTCCACGGGAAGTTGGCCGGAAAGTGGTTTCCTCTTCAATCTCTTTCTCGTCGGTCAGAGCAAAAGGGTGCGGAACCAGATATTCCAGACGACTGTTTTCCTGGTGAGTTGATGATGAGTAGGGTGTGGCCCGCTGCTGCTCGACCGGTGGCAGGGCCAGCTGAATTCGGCGCGGCTGGAATGCGGTGTGGCGGATGACGCCTTCGTGACCGGGAGGGGACCATGGCGGCCGGCTCATTCGAGGGGCAGTACGTGTGGAGTCCGGCGGCCGACGACCGGGCGCTGGCCCGGGCCTGCATGGACGTCACCGCCGGGCGGTACCTGAGCGCACACGACGTCCTCAAGGAGACCCGCGACGATTTCGAGGTCCGCGCCCACCGCTCGCTCGTCCTGGCCTCCGTCGCCGCCGACTCGGACCTCGCCGAACGCTGGCTGGCCGAGGAGCCCGGCCCGGAGGCCGCCCTGCTCTGGGCCCGGGTGGCCATGGTCCGGGCGCTGCGCATGGCCGACGCCGGCGCCGGCGACCGGCGGCAGGGCGCGCTGGCGCGGATCGCCCGGACGGCGTGCGACCGGGCCGCGAAACTGCTGCCCGAGGACCCCACCCCCTGGGTCGCCCAGCTGGCGCTGACCCGTCTCGACCGCCCCCTGGACCCCGCGCCGCAGGGGCTGCTGACCGCGCCGCCCGGCCCCTGGTACCTCTTCGCCCACATCCTCCGGCTCGACCCCTGGCACCGCGAGGCCCACCACCGCTTCCTGTCGTTCTTCTTCCCCCGCTACGGCGGTGCCTCCAGCGCGAGCTGGGACGTGGCCGCCTTCCTCAGCCAGCGGGCGCCGGTCACCTCGGCGCTGCGGCTGCTGCCGCTGGTGGCCCTGGTCGAGGACTACGTCCCCGGGATGCCGCTCGCCGACCGCACCTGGGAACAGCCCCAGTGGACCAGCGCGGCGCTGAGCATCTACCGCAACTGGCTGCCGCAGGTGTCCGGATACCGGTTCACGCCGGTACTCGACCTGGCCTATCTGGCGCACGCGTTGTACATGGCGAAACACGAATTCGAGGCGCGCGAAGTCCTCACGGCGATGGGGCCGTACGCCTCCCGCATGCCCTGGAGCGCATTCGGCGATCCGGCGGAGCAATTGTCGAAAGCCAGACGTTCCTGCGGTCTCCCGGTACCGCACGAGACGTGATGCAGAAAATTCCCCCCAGAAAGGTTGCGGTTGTGTCCGAGCGCACATCAATAACCCGCTCGAAATCCCCCCACGCGGCCGACCCGGCCACCCTCGACGATGACGCGACACTGCATGCCATGGGCTATCCGCGGAAACTCACCCGGAGATTCCGCGCGTTCGACAATTTCGCCATCTCGTTCACCATCATCAACATCATCTCCGGGATCTTTTCGTCCTTCGGATTCGGCATGACCGCGGGCGGGCCGCGGATCCTCGTCTTCGGCTGGATCGGGGTGTCGGTCATGGTGCTGTTCGTCGGCGCCGCGATGGGCGAGATCGCCTCCGCCTACCCGACCAGCGGCGCGCTCTACTTCTCGGCCGGCAAGCTGGCCAAGCGGCACCAGGGCGCCTGGTCCTGGTACACCGGCTGGCTGAACTTCGTGGGCCAGGTCGGCGGCACCGCCGCCACCAACTTCGCGGCCGCCACCTTCATCCAGGCGTTCCTCGCGATGCAGTGGCCGTCCTACACGCCGACGCCGCAGCAGACGGTGCTCATCACCGCCGCCATCCTGCTCGTCCAGGCGCTGGCGAACACGTATACCGTCCGGCTGGTGGCACTGGTGAACCGGATTTCCGTCTGGTGGCTGCTGATCGGCATGGTGGTCATCGTCGGCGCGCTCACCTTTGTTCCGGACCATCACCAATCGCCCGCGTTCGCCGCCCACTTCGTCAACAACACCGGCTTCACCAACGCGATGTACGGCGGAATGCTGGGACTGCTCGTCACCAGCTGGACCTTCACCGGTTTCGACGGCAGTTTCCACATGTCCGAAGAAACCGTGAAGGCGACGGTCAACGCGCCCCGCGGCATCATGCGGGCCATCACCTACTCCGCGATCACCGGGCTGATCCTCATGCTCGCCCTGGTCTATGCGATTCGCGACTACGGGCACGCGGCGGGCGCCGAGGCGCCGCCGGTGCAGATTCTCGTCGACGCGCTCGGCCAAAGCACCGCCAAGTTCCTGCTGTTGATCGTCATCGGCGCGATGCTGTTCTGCGGGCTCGCCAACATGACCAGCAATACCCGGCAGATCTTCGCGTTCTCGCGGGACGGGGCGATGCCCGGCTCCCGCTGGTGGCACTCGGTCTCGGCGCGCACCCGTACGCCCGTCAAGGCGGTCTGGCTCGCGGCGGCCTGCCCGCTGGTGCTGGTGGTGCCCGGCTGGTGGTCGCACACCGCCTTCACCGCGGTGGTGAGCGTCAACGTCGTCGGGCTGTTCCTCGCCTACGCCGTGCCGATCTTCCTGCGGCTGCGGCTCGACGACTTCCAGGCCGGGCCGTGGAACCTGGGCCGCTACGGCAAGCCGGTCGCGGCGATCGCGGTGATCTGGATCCTGATCAGCAACGTGCTGTTCATGCTGCCGCAGGCGTCCCCGATCACCCCCGCCTCCTTCAACTACGCGCCCCTCGCCCTGGCCGTGGTGCTCGTCATCGCCACCGTCTGGTGGTTCGCCACCGCCCGCCGGCGCTTCCAGGGCCCGGTCAGTTACGGCCGCCCGGACGAGGTCGCCGCGATGGACCTCATCTAGGACCTGTCCGCACAGCACACCTGGGCCCCGAGGCCCGCGGCCTCCGCAGCCCCCACCCCGCTGCCCCACCTGAAGGGACCCGATCACCCGTCATGCCTGCCACCGATGAACTCACCGTCACCACCGCCACGCCGGGCGACTGGCAGCAGGTGGTGCAGTGGGCCGCCGACGAGGAGTGGAACCCCGGCCGCGACGACACCGCCTGCTTCCACCCCACCGACCCGGACGGCTTCTTCCTGGGCCGCCGCGGCAGCCGGCCGGTCTCCGCGGTCTCCGTCGTCAACTACTCGGCGTCGTACGCCTTCCTCGGCTACTACCTTGTCCACCCCGACCTGCGCGGACAGGGACTGGGCCTGGCCACCTGGCGCGCCGCCGTCCCGCACGCCGGCACCCGGACCGTCGGCCTCGATGCCGTCCCGGCCCAGCAGGCCACCTACCGGCGCGCCGGATTCACCCCCGCCCACGAGACCATCCGCTACGGCGGGCGGCCCGTCCGCAACGGCACCCCGACGCCCGAGGTCGTCCCCGTCACCGGCTCCCACCTCGACGCGCTCGCCGCCTACGACCGGCGCTGCTTCCCCGCCGACCGGCGCGGCTTCGTCACCCGCTGGCTGACCGCCCCCGGTCACACCGCCCGGGCGTACCTGCGCGACGGTGAGATCGCGGGCTACGGCGTGCTGCGCCCGGCCCGCACCGGTCACCGCATCGGCCCGCTCTTCGCCGACACCGACCGGGTCGCCGAGGCGCTCTTCGACGCCCTGACGGCCACCCTCGCCCCCGCAGACGAGGTCGCCCTCGACATCCCCGGCCCCCGGACCGGCGCCCATGCCCTGGCCACCGACCGCGGCCTGACCCCCCGGTCCCACACCGTCCGCATGTACACCGGCCCGGTCCCTCCGACGGACCAGCACCGCACGTACGGCGTAACGAGCCTGGAACTGGGCTGACCGTCCACCGGGCGCCCCGCCCAGGGGGCGCCCGGACGGTTCAGGCGCCCACCGTGCCGTCGATGCCCTCGCGGAGGAAGTCCGCGTGGCCGTTGTGGCGGGCGTATTCGTGGATGAGGTGGTGCATGACCAGGCGGAGCGAGACATGTTCGCCCCAGCGGGGCTGGTAGCCGGTGACGTCGAGGGACGGCGCCTGCTGCTCGATGCGGCGGGCGTGCGCCACCTCCTCCTGCCAGGCGGCGAACGCCTCGGCACCGGTGGAGCCGTCCGGGTCGTAGGCCGCCTGGTAGTCGCCCTCGGCGGACCAGACGAGCGGGATGTCCTCACCGTTGATCACCCGGCGGAACCACGTGCGCTCCACCTCGGCCATATGGCGTACCAGGCCGAGCAGCGTGAGCGTGGAGGGCGGCATCGAGCGGCGGCGCAGGTCCTCGTCGGACAGGCCCTCGGCCTTCATGGCGAGGGTCGCGCGGTGGAAGTCGAGGAAGCCGCGCAGGGTCTCGCGTTCGCCGGCACGTACGGGCGGGGAGATGCGTTCGGTGGTCATGCCGGTCCTTCGGGAGGTGTGCGGGCTGGGAGACGGCCAGGGGCCTCGGGGCGGCGGAGCGGGAAAGTAGCGGACCGTCCCGGTCTGGGGGACGATCTTCGGGAGTGCTCCGTAGCGCGCCGGGGAGGCGGCCGATGGGATCTTCCCGAGTGGTGCGGGCCGCCGCAAGCCTTTTTCTGGCGGTCGCCGTCACCGCGGGCTGCGCCCATGACGGCGGATCGCGCGTCCCGCCGCCGACCCCACCGGTCCCCGGGCCCTGGCACACGGTCTTCGCCGACGACTTCCACGGCGACCGGCTCAACCCGGCCAGGTGGACGACGTGTTACGACTGGAACCAGGGCGGGTGCACCAACCGCGGCAACGACGAGCTGGAGTGGTACCGGCCCGGGCAGGTCTCGGTCGGCGGCGGCCGGCTCACCCTGACCGCCCGGCGGCGGGCGACCCGGGGGACGGACGGTCGCGACTACCCCTGGACCTCCGGCATGGTCTCCACCGGCCGCAGCTCCTGGAACGCCCGCCCGCGCGCCGTCTTCACCTACGGCTACTTCGAGGCGTCGGTGCGCATCCCGGGGCAGGGCGGGATGCTGCCGGCCTTCTGGCTGATGCCGGCCTCGCGGTTCACGCCGCCGGAGATCGACATCGCGGAGGTGCTGGAGATGCCCCGGTGGATCGATATGACGGTGCACTGGCGGGGGCCGGACGGCGGGGAGCGGTCGACCGCGGGGAGTTTCGGGCCGGTGGACTTCCCGGCCGGTCACCACGTGTTCGCGCTGAACTGGGAACGCGACGCGCTCACCTGGTACATCGACGGTGAGCCCAGGTTCCGGGTGACCGATCCCGCGAAGATCCCGCACGTGCCGATGGAGCTGCTGTTCACCCTCGCGGTCGGTTACCCCGAGCTCCCGCCGCCGGACGTGCACACGGCCCGGATGTCGGTGGACTGGGTGCGGGTCTGGCAGCACTGAGCCGGGCGAACGGCACGGGCCCGGCCCGGAGGCACCCCCTGGGCGGGCCCGTGCGCTCCGCGCGGGCTCAGGTGGCGAGGTGGAAGCCGGCGCCGACGCCGCCGTGGGCGTTCATCTCGTCGAGGATGCTCAGGATCGGTGAACTGTGCTGGGCGCCCCAGGCGTTGCCGACCAGCGTCTGGCCGTCGACGACGGGGGAGCCGGAGTCACCGCCGTCGGTCCAGATGAGGTGGGTGAACCAGAGGTCGTGGGTGCCCAGCTTGATGCCGCAGGTCAGGCCGGTGCGGTGGCCTTCCTTGCACATCCGGGTGCCGTTGGCGGGCGGGGCGCCGAGGGAGGTGATGGTGACGCCGCCGACCGTGCCGGTCGGCGCGACCCGGCTCTCGTCCAGCTTGATCACCGCGTAGTCCAGGCCCTTGGGGCCGGAGTTGAGCAGGTTGTTGGGCGTGCTGACGTAGGTCACCGTGCCGATGACGCCGGTGTCCAGGTCCGGGCGGCTGTCGGCGAGCGGGGCGGGGGAGAAGGCCGTCCCGGCGGGCGAGCGGTCCCGGTAGACCTTCTCGCCGACCAGTTTGTTGCCCGCCTCGTCGATGAAGCAGTGGGCGTTGGTCAGGGCCACCAGGTTGCCGGCCGCGTCCCGGCCGACCGCGGTGAGGGTGCAGACGTAGAAGCCGGTGGGCTCCTGGGGGTTCGGCTGCAGCCGGAAGATGATCCCGGTGCCGCCCCCGATGGCGGTGCGGGTGTCCGCGCTCGCGGACGGGGCGGTGACCAGGGACAGGGTGGCCAGCAGGAGGGCGAGGCCAAGGGCGCGTAACGCGCGTAAGTGACGTGACAAGAGGATCACTTCCCGTTGCGGGGCCTGGACGGCCGGGCGGCGATGTCGGCTCCAGCCAACCGCTGACCGCGCTCCGCGGGGAGGCAATCATCCATTTTGGACTATGTGGGGTGCGTCACCTCGTCGAGTGCGTCACCCCGACTCCCGTGACAGGGTGCCGGATTCCGACGGCCCGCCGACCGGGCGGCCGAGCAGGGCGCGGGTGCGGCGGTACAGGCGCCAGCCCGTCGTGCGGAAGGACTCCCCGGCGGGATTCACCGGCGCGCCGCCGCCGCGGACCCACTGGGTGAACAGCTCCGGCCGGGTGTCCGCCCGCACCATCAGGCGGGGAATGCGCATCGGGTCGCGGTCGGCCGTCGCCAGGGCGTTGCGCACCGCGCAGGCCGAGGTCCAGCCCGCCTCCCGTACCGTGCGGCGGACCGCGTTGCTGGAGTAGCCGTGCGGATAGGCGAAGGCGTAAACGGCGTGGTTGAGCGCGTCCTCCAGCCGCCGTTTGCAGTCGACGACCTCGTGCCAGACGCGCTGCGCGGGCAGGGCGTCCAGCTGGGGGTGGGTGACGGTGTGGCCGCCGATCTCGATGCCGAGCGCGTCCAGGGTGGCGATCTGGCGCCAGCTCAGCATGGCGGCGGGCGGCAGCAGACTGCCCTCCGGGGCGCCGCCGGGCGGATGCACGGCACCGGTGGTGATGAACACCGTCGCGGGCAGGGCGCGTTCGGTGAGCAGCGGTGCCACCGACCAGTAGAAGTCCGCGAAGCCGTCGTCGAAGGTCAGTACCGCGCAGCGGGCGGGCAGCGCGGGCCCGCCGCGGATCGCGGCGACCAGCCGGCGCAGCGGGATGATGGTGAGCCCGGCGTCCGCGATGCGGTCGAGTTGCTCGGTGAAGGCCCGGGGGGTGACCGTGTACGGCGCGATCCAGGGAGGTGGGTCGCTGGTCACCGAGTGGTAGAGGAAGACGGGCACGGCGCTCATGTCCGGTGTCCTTTCGGGACCCCCGTGCGGAACCGGAAGTGCTCTCAGGAGCCTCCTGGGGTGCGCTCCGGCAGGATGCGGTAGACGACCGCGTCGGCGGTACGGTGGATGACGGGGTAGTCGGAGCGGTGGGCCAGTGCGCTCCGCAGATGGGCCAGGGTGCCCGGCGGCAGCGCTCCGGTGGCGGTGACCTGGGCCTCCTGGGCCCGGTTGAGGATCAGGTAGACCGGGCGCGGCGGCCCCGATCCGGTCAGCACGTGCAGCTCGGCCGCGGGGTCGCGGCGCACCTGCCACTGGTCGCCGGGCGCCGCCTCGGACAGCCAGATCCGGTCGTGGTACTCGTAATCGTGGTAGGCGTACGGGAAGTTGTCCGAGGCGCCGACGATCAGCGAGCCCTCCGGGGCGTGCGTGGCGAGCCACTTGGCGGCCGAGGTCTCCGAGGCGGTGAAGTAGTTGACGTTCTCCTTGCCGAAGTACGCCAGGGAGAGCGCGCCGAACAGCGCCACGAGCACCACCGGTACCGCCGCGGCCCGCACCCGCCGCAGCGCGCGGCGCAGACCGCGGCCGCGGGACGATGTCAGCAGCGGGGGCAGCAGCAGCGCCGCGGCGCCGAACGCGGTCGCGGGCAGCGCGAACAGGTACACCCGGAAGATCATCTCGCCGCCGTAGCTGTTGGCCACGGCCCAGGGCAGCGGTGCCACCGCGAGCCACGGCAGCGCGGTGCGCCGCAGCGAGGGCCGCGCCAGCACCGCCAGCCCGGCGAAGAGGAAGACCACCGCGGACAGGATCCGGTCGGCCCAGGCGACCATCACCTGTCCGCTGGTGGCGCCGGAGAGGCCGAGCAGCCCGGACCCGGCGTTCGACTCCGGCGTGGTGAGGCCGGCGATCAGGTTGTGGAGGTTCTCCTCCAGGTACGGCCGGGCCGCGGTCAGGTCCCAGGCCAGCGTCAGCGCCAGCGCGACCAGCAGCACCGGCAGCGCCACCCGGCGGTTGCGGCGGGGCAGGGACAGCAGGAGCAGCGAGCCGATCAGCATCACCGGGGTGAGCGGATGGGACACGACGATGGTGACGATCGCGAGCAGCACCAGCACCGCCCAGCCGAGCGGTGGCAGGCCCGGTCGTGACCGGCCCGGTCGCGGGAGGCGGTGGACGACGGCCGCGATGACGCAGACGTACAGCAGGAAGGCGAACGCCTGCGGTGAGAAGTAGTCCTGGCCCACCCACGAGCAGCTGAAGAAGAGGAAGGCGCCGCCCCAGACCAGCCGCCGGCTGCGGGTGAAGGAGCGGTACAGCGCCAGCAGCGGGATCACCAGCGCCGCGTTGATCAGCAGCGGGAACCAACTGGCGTAGGAGCCGGGCGACTTGAGGCCGATGTGGGTGACGAACAGGTCGTTGAGCCAGAAGAAGCCGGGCCAGCGGGCGTAGACGGCCAGCGGGCCGGCCGCCGTGGGCAGGGTGCCGGTGTCCAGCAGGACGTCGGTGACCGCGACGTGCTTCCAGGCCCAGGAATAGCGCAGTTCGGGGTAGAGCGCGAGCGGGGTGGCGTGCAGGAAGGTGATCAGCGCCAGCACGTAACCGGCGTGGTGCAGGCCACGGGTGCGCCGGTCGGAGAGCGCGGCGCAGAACCCGAGGCCGAGCAGCACCAGCCCGGCCCAGTAGGTGACCGGCAGGACCTGCACCAGGCCCAGGTCGCGCATCGCGTCGAGGTCCACCCCGCGCAGCGAGAACACCCACAGCAGCAGCGCGGCGGGCAGCGCGAGCACGGCCAGGGCACGCAGGGCGGCCTGGGCGCGGGTGCGTTCGACGGGGCGGTGCAGCCGGCCGACGGCGTAGCCGAGGACCGTGGCGGCCACCCCGCTCACCAGCGCCGGCACCGTGCGCGACGGTGCCTCGCCGCCCGGCCGCAGCCCGTCGGCCACCGCGGCCGGGAGGGTGTGGCGCAGATACGTGCGTTCGCTGGCCAGCGCCGGGCCGGCACCGGCGTGCCGGGCGACGGCCGCCTTCGACAGCCCCTCCGCGTAGCAACGGGCCCGGAAGTACGTCCGGGTGGTGCGGGCGGCGGGTACGTGGTGGCGGACGGCGGCGGCCGGCTCGTACAGCAGCTTCCCGTCGGGGTTGCGGGCCGCGACCCGCAGGCACAGCTCGGTCTCCTCGCAGCCCAGCGGGCGGGTGCCGATCCGGCCCAGGTCGGTGCGGAAGCCGCCGGCGGCCAGCACCTCGGCGCGCCGGAAGGACATGTTGGCGCCGATGAAGTTCCGTACCGGCGCGCGGTGTTCGGGCAGTCCCTGGTAGGAGCAGCCGACCACCCAGTCGAACTCGCGGGGGAACCAGACGGGCCGGCCGGTCTCCCACAGGGGGCGGACCAGCCCGCCGACGCCGAGCACCCGCGGGTCGTGATAGGCGGTGAGCAGCCGGGCGGTCCAGTCCGGGTCGGCCGCCGCGTCGTCGTCGAGGAAGGCCACGATGTCGCCGTGCGCGGCCCCGACCCCGGTGTTGCGGCCACCGGAGAGTCCCTGTGCCTCGGCGTTGGGCAGCACCCGTACGCCGGGCAGCGCAGGCTCGGCCCGCCGGGCCAGCTCGGGACAGTGGTCGACGACCAGCAGGATCTCGTCGGCCGGGTAGTGCTGGAGCTGCACCGAGCGGACGGCGTCCAGCAGTTGCTCCCAGCGGTCGAGGGTGTACGCGCAGATGACGACGGTCAGGCTCGGCTCGGTGCGGGCCGCGGCGGTCGGAGCCGGCCGCGCCCCCACGGTCGTCGACGCGCCACCGCACAGCATGCCGAGCACGAAGCGGACCGCCTGCAGCAGACCGCCCAAGAGGCGGAATCCGAGCGCGTTCATCGAGGGCTCCTCGCGGGGGACGGCAGCCAGCGCGGCAGCGTGATCAGCAGGGGCAGGGCGAGTGTGCATTCGGCCAGCAGCCAGGCGGCGCCCACACCGGTGATGCCGAAGGGATGGATCAGCCGGACGGTCAGGCCCAGCACCAGGGCGCACAGCGCCGCCTGGAGGGCGACGGCCCAGGCCAGCCGGCGGCGGGCGCGCGCCACGTCGATGGCCACGTTGAGCAGCAGGTTGGGCAGGGCGGACAGGGCCAGCAACCGCAGTACGCCGGTGGCCTGGTCGGCGTACTCGGCACCGAAGACCGACAGCAGCCAGGGGGCGACGACGACCAGGACGACCACCCCGGCGGTCAGCGGCGGACCGGTGTGCCGCAGCACCCGGCGGCCGAGCTCGCTGATCCGGGCGGGATCGTGCGCGGCCTCGACCAGCAGCGAACTGCCCATGTTGTAGGTCGCCAGGTAGAGGGTGTACGCGATCACCCACGACAGGGAGAAGTAGGCGTTCCGGGCGCCGCCCAGGGTGTCGAGCACGATCAGCGGCACGATGTTGTAGGCGGACAGCCGGAAGAGGGCGCCGCCGTAGTCGGTGGCGGCGTAGCCGAGCAGCCGGGGCGGCATCCGCCCGTCGGTGTGCGCCCGTTCGTGGGCCGGCACCGCGCGCCGCAGCAGGACGTAGTTGGCGACGAGGAGCGAGACGGCCAGCGCCCCGGCCCACGACAGCAGGATGCCGGAGCTGATCGCCCAGCCCGCGGCCAGCGTCAGCACCAGGACCTTGACCACCGCGAACACCGCGTTCTCGCCGAGCACCCAGTTTGCCCGGCGGACACCGGTCAGCGCCCCGTCCTGCACGATGAACAGCGCATAGCCCATCGTCCCCGCCACGAAGAACGGGCCGACCAACGGGCCGCGCAGGAAGCCCAGTCCGGGGGCGATCAGCGGCACCAGGGCGAGGAAGGCGCCGGCCAGCAGTCCGGCGCACAGTCCGGCCGCGGCGTAACTGCGCAGCAGCAGCCGCCGGGTGTGCCGGCCGGCCGAGGGGACGAACCGCACCAGCACGTCCGAGAGGTTGAGCTGCCCGAAGCCGGCGAGCAGGGTCACCGCGGAGATCACGGCGTACGAGCGGCCGACGGTCTCCGGGCGGTACCAGGACGTGGCGAGCACCCAGTAGAACGCGCCGACCGCGGCCGTCATCAGCGAACTGGCCACCAGGACGTGGCCGTTGCGCAGAAGCGGCTCGTAGTGGAGCGCGGAGCCGAAGCGCCGCCGCAGCACGACCAGATAGGGCGCGGCGGGCAGGTCCGCGACGCCCGGGGGAGCGGTGTGCGGGGTCATGACGGTCCCGTTCCGGCGGTGGCGGCGCGGTGGGCGGCTTGGTGGGTGGCGTGGACGCTGCGCAGATAGCCGACCGGGCCGTAGAGCAGGCCGCGCAGCTCCAGCAGGGACAGCCGGGCCGGCCAGACACCGGCCGGCGCCGAGCGGTCGTGGGCCCGGCCGACGGCGTGCCGGATGCCGCCCGGCAGCCGGCGCAGCAGGGCGGGCAGCGCCCCGGGACGGTGCCGCAGCGCGGCGGCCAGGAAGGCGCCGAACCCGGCGCCGTAGCCGAACGCCTGGGCCGGCAGGGCGTCCGCCGCCCGGCGGTGGCGGTGCCAGATGACGGCGTCGGGCTGATAGACGATGCGGTGCCCGGTGGCCAGGACGAGGAAGAAGGCCAGCAGGTCGTCGCCGCCGTGCGCCGGGGTGCCGGTGCCGGTCGACGGGTCGAAGCCGCCCAGCTCCCGGAGCACGTCGGTGCGGAAGGCCATGTTGGCCCCGGAGCCGAACTGCCCGGCGGTGAACGGGAAGAGCGGATCGGCGGGCGGGTCGGCCAGCGACCAGCTGCGCGGGGCGAACCCCTTGCCGAAGCCGCCGTGGAACTCCAGCGCGGACTGCGCCGCGGTCGCCAGTTCGGCGGGCACGATCAGCCCGGTGACGCAGCCGACCCGTGCCCCGCCGCCCGGTGCGCCGCCGTCGTCGAAGGCGCGTTCCAGGGCGTCCAGCCACCCGGGGTCGGCCAGTGTGTCGTCGTCGGTGAAGGCACAGATCCGGCCGCGGGCGGCGAGCAGTCCGCGGTTGTGCGCCCGGGCCAGGCCCGCCATGGATTCCCTCACATACCTGACCCGGGACGGATAACGGTCGCGCACCAGCCGCTCGGCGGCGTCGTCGCGCGGCGCGTTGTCGACCACCACGATCTCGTACGAGGGGTGCCGGCTGCGCAGCAGCGAGTCCAGGCACTGGCGCAGCATCCCGGGACGGTTGTGGGTGGCGACGATGACGGTGACCGCGGGCGGTGCGGCCGCTCCCGGGGCCCGGGCCGGACGGCCGGGACCGGGCCGGAGTGCCTCCGGGGCGGCCGGTGCGGTCAGTTGGCGATGCGCGGCTTCGGCCAGCGCGTGGTACAGGCCGGTGGTGTCCCCGAGCACACCGTGGGCGCTGACCATTCCGAGCGGGTGTCCGTGCAGCCGCACCAACGCCAACACGCGTCCACCCGGGGCGGCGGCCGGTGCGCCGCCGGGTGAGCGCAGCTCACCGGGCGCCGCCAGGTCCAGCTCGACGACATGGGCGGGGGTGTAGAGCGAATCGCGGGCGGCGAGTCCGGGGCAGGCCGCTGCGGTGCGCGGGCCGAGGCCGTTCATCGATTCCCCACTCCCAGGGGCGCCGTGCGCCGGCCACCAGGCCGTTCGGCGAGCAGCGTCCGCAGCACCCGGCGGCCGTCGGAGACCGCGTGGAGATGCGAGCGCCCGCTGCGGCGGGGAAGTTCCAGGCTGGGCACTTCGGCGACGCGAAGTCCCAGTCGCAGTGCGTGGGCGATCAGTTCCGCCTCGATCTCGAACCCGGGCGCCTGCGGGTGCAGGTCGTCGAGGAAGGTGCGGCGGAAGGCGCAGAAGCCGTAGCAGAGATCGGTCAGGGTGGCGTGGTAGACCCGGTTGACGACGGTGAGCAGCGCGCGGTTGCCCAGCGAGCGCACCGGCGTCAGGTCGAGCGAGCCGCCGCCGGCGATGAAGCGGGAGCCCTTGACGAAGTCGAAGCCGTTGTCGAGGAAGTGCACGTAGTGCGGGATCTCACCGGGCCACATGCTGCCGTCGGCGTCCATCATGACGATGTATTCGCAGGTCGCGGCCAGGAAGCCGGTGCGCAGTGCGTCGCCCTTGCCGTGACCGGTCTGCTGGACCACGCGCACGGACGGCAGGCAGTGCGCGGCCATCCGCACGGTCGCGTCGTCGGACGCGCCGTCGACCAGGATCACCTCGTCGATCGAGGGCGGGATCTGGTTGAACACCCAGGGGACGTTGCGGGCCTCGTTGTGCGCCGGGATCACCAAACTGACGGTGTGTGAGGTCGGTGGGAGGTCGCTTTCCCGCCGCATCGGGAGCGGACTGGTGATGCGGTCGCTGGAGCGGCGCAGCGGCCGCCCGCCGTCGACGGTGCGCTGGATCATGCCCGAGGGCAGAGTGGTACTCATGAGCGTGCCTCACGAAGCGGCAACGGACGCCCGGGCCGGAAAGCCGCAGGGCGTACCGGAAGGTGAGGGGCGTACATCGGCGGCGCGGCCGCCGGGGCCTGTTCGAGAAGGCGCGGTACACCCGCGAACCGTAAGGAGAACGAGCTGCGGGGACGCGAGGCAGGAGGAGTTCGCGGAGGAACTCGGTCGCTGTACCCCGGGCGAGGAGACGCCGGGTCGTTCTCGGACGCTGGAAGCGTCGACCACCACGACTGGCAAATGTGCTGTCCGTTGGGGCTGTGGGGCGGTGCCCGCACTACCTACGGGGTGCCAGGGCCCCATCATGAACAGGTTCTCGGTACCGAGTCAAGAGGAAATGTCCAAAATGTCGGAGAAATTATCTTCCGGGGGTTGAGGGCCGTTCAGCCCTCCCCGTCGGCGCGGGTGCCGCCCGCGGCCTCGACGATCCGCCGGGTGATCTCCCCGGGCCGCACCGGACGGCCGTAGTACCAGCCCTGCGCGCAGTCACAGCCGATCGCCCGCAACCGCTGTGCGTCCGCGGCGGTCTCCACCCCCTCCGCCGTCACCGACAGACCCAGCGAATGCGCCAGCGACACCATGCCGCCGATGATCCGCCAGCCCACCGGATCCTCCCCGGACGCATGCAGTTCGGACACGAACGATCCGTCGATCTTCAGTCCGGAGACCGGCAGGTCCCGCAGGTACGCCAGGTTCGACCAGCCGGTGCCGAAGTCGTCCACCGTCAGCGACACCCCCATGCCGACCAGCTCGTGCAGCGCCTGCAGCGCCGGGTCCCGCGGGCCGAGCATCGCGCTCTCGGTGATCTCCAGCTGCAGCCGGCCCGGATCGAGATCGCTCGACCGCAGGATCCGGTCGATGTCCGCGATCAGCCCGGCGTTACGGGCCTGCCGCACCGCCAGATTGACGTTCATCCGCGGCGCCGCGTCACCGAACCGGTCCGCCCAGCGCGCCGCCTGCTCGCAGGCGTGCAGCAGCACCCAGCGGCCCAGCGGGATGATCAGCCCGCTGTCCTCGGCCGTCATGATGAACTCGTCCGGTCCCAGCACCCCCAGCTCCGGATGGCGCCAGCGCACCAGCGCCTCCACCGCCACCATCGCCCCGTCGTCCAGCGCGCACAGCGGCTGGTAGTCGAGGAAGAACTCCCCGCGGTCCAGCGCCATCGGTATCCGCACCGACATCGCGTACTGACTCACCGCCACCGCGTTGCGCTGCGGATCGAACAGCGTCCAGCGGCCGCGGCCCTCCTTCTTCGCCCGGTACAGCGTCAGGTCCACACTGCGCATCGCGGCGCTCGCCGTCGTCGCGGAGACCGGCTGCTCCACCACCCCCATGCTGGCCCTGACCACCAGCTGCTGATCGCCGATCAGGAAGGGCGGCGCCAGCGTCCCCAGCACCCGCTGGGCCACCGCGATGCCCTCCTGCGGCCCCCTGCTCCGCTCCATCAGCACGGCGAACTCGTCCCCGCCCAGCCGTGCCACCAGGTGGCCCAGCGGCGCCACCCCGGAGTGCAGCCGGTCCGCGACCGCCCCCAGCAGCTGGTCACCCGCCTCGTGGCCCAGGCTGTTGTTGATGTTCTTGAAGCCGTCCAGGTCCAGCGAGCACAGCCCGAACCGCGCCCCCGGCCCCGGATCGTCGAACAGCGCTTCCAGCCGCTCGAAGAACGCCGTCCGGTTCGGCAGCCCGGTCAGCGGATCGTGCGTGGCCTGATGGCGCAGCCGTTCCTGCAGCCGGTGCTGGTCGGTGATGTCCTCCAGCATCGCCACCTGGTAACGGGGCGTGTCCTGTTCGTCGCGGATCAGCGAGACCGTCAGGTGCGTCCAGATCACCTCGCCGTCCCGCCGGTAGTACGGCTTGTCGCACTGGAAGTTCTCCCGCTCGCCCTGGACCAGCTCGTGGTACGTCTCCCAGACACCGGACGAGTCCTCGGGGTGGACCAGCGACTCGACGTTGAGCCCGCGCATGTCCTCGGCGGTGGCCGCGAACATGTCCTGCAGCGTGCTGTTCACCACCAGGAGGTTGCCCTCCAGGTCCGCGAAGCCGATGCCGATCGCGGCGCGCTCGAACATCGCCCGGAACCGGGCCTCCGACGCGTACAGCGCCCGCTCCGCCTCCCGCCGCGCCAGGTCCACCGCGCGCCGGATCGCCTCCTGCTCACGCAGCGTCCGGTCGCGCAGCGCGGCCGACCAGCCCGCGGCGAACGCCCCGGTCAGCGCGGGCCCCCGGTCGTCCGGCGCCGGCCACTGCTGGAGCAGCTCGACGGCGTGGGCGAGCACCACGGGGTCGGTGAACTGGGCGTCGACCAGCAGCGCCCCGGCCCGCTCGGCAGGCCCCGGATCGAACGGATCCTCCCCGTGGGCCCGGCTGAGCAGCTCGGCCGTGCGGTACACCAGCGGGCCCAGGACACCCGGGCTCACCGCGGCCCCGTGGCCCTGCCGCAACAGCCGGGACCAGGAGTCACGGAAACGGACCGCGGCGGCGTCCACGCGCCCCCCGGCCGGGACGCTCACGGCTTCAGCCCCACTCCCGCCAGGCCGCTGAACAGCTCCGGATGCGGTCCCACCGCCGCGGGATCCTGCGGACGCCACTCGGGGAGGTAGACCACCCCCGGCTCCAGCAGCCGGAACCCCTCGAACAGCGCCACGATCTCCTCCCGGGTACGCATGGTCAACGGCGCCGACGCCCGTGCGTACAGGTCCTCGTGCTTCTCCACCACATCGGGCCGGCCCTCCCGCGACCCGTGCGACAGCGCCAGCGCACTGCCCGCCGGCAGCGCGGCGGACAGCTCCCGGACGATCCGCGCCGGGTCCTCCTCGTCCGTCACGAAGTGGAGTACGGCCAGCAGCAGCGCCGCCACCGGCTCGCGCGGACGCAGCAGTTCCGCCACCGCGGGCCGCGCCAGCAGCCCCGCCGGATCCCGCATGTCGGCCTCGACCACCGCACACAGCGGGTCATCGGCCACCAGCAGTCTGCTGTGCTGCACGGCCACCGGGTCGATGTCCACGTACACCACCCGCGCCTCGGGCTGCACCACCCGCGCCACCTCGTGGACCGGGCCGAACGTGGGGAGACCGGAGCCGATGTCCAGGAAGCGGGTGATCCCCTCCCCGGCGAGGAACTGCACGGCCCGCCGCAGGAAGGCCCGGTTCGCGCGCATGATCAGCGGCAGGTCCGGCCACATCTCGACGGCCTCCCGGGCCAGCTCCCGGTCCGCCGCGAAGTTGTGCGAACCGCCCAGGTAGCAGTCGTAGACCCGGGCGACGTTCGGAACGTCCTGGTCGGTGCCCTCGGGCACCCACCGCCGCCGCGTCATCGAGCGTCCCTCCTCCCCAGACGAGGGATCCCACGCTGCAAAAAAAGCCTCCTACGATCCCATATCCGCCGCAAGCGGGCCAGTCGGGCGCCGTGCGCCGTGCGCCGAACGGGCGGCCCGCGCGCCCCGCCGCCGTCGCGCGCAGAATGGACATCACGAAGGGACGCCATGCCCGGACGCATCGAGGACTACGCCCTGCTGGGCGACCTGCAGACCGCCGCCCTGGTCGGGCGGGACGGCTCGATCGACTGGCTGTGCCTGCCCCGCTTCGACTCGCCCAGCTGTTTCGCGGCCCTCCTCGGTGACGAACGGCAGGGCCACTGGCGGCTCGCCCCGGTCTCCGGCGGGCCGTGCGACCGCCGGGCCTACCGCGGCGACACCCTGATCCTGGAGAGCACCTGGGAGACCCCCGACGGCGCGGTCCGGGTCGTCGACTTCATGCCGCAGCGCGACCAGTCACCGCGCCTGGTCCGCCTCGTCGAGGGCCTGCGCGGCAGTGTCGAGATGCGCGGCGACCTGCGGCTCCGCTTCAACTACGGCCGGATCGCGCCCTGGGTGCGGCGCACCGAGCACCACCGCATCGCGGTCGCCGGACCGGACTCCGCCTGGCTGCGGCTCGCCCCCGGTGTGCACACCTACGGCCACGACACCAGCACCCGCTCGGAGTTCACCGTACGGGCCGGCGAGACGGTGCCGTTCGTCCTGACCTGGCAGCCCTCCCACCTGCCCAACGCCCACCGGATCGATCCGGACCGCGCCCTGCGGGAGACCACCGACGCCTGGCGGCGCTGGACGGCCGGCTGCCGCTACGACGGCGAATGGCGCGAGGCCGTCCGGCGCTCCCTGATCACCCTCAAGGCGCTCGCCTACCGGCCGACCGGCGGGATCGTCGCCGCCCCCACCGCCTCGCTGCCCGAACACCTCGGCGGCGTACGCAACTGGGACTACCGCTTCTGCTGGCTGCGCGACTCCAGCATGACGCTGTCCGCCCTGCTGCGCGGCGGCTTCCGCGAGGAGGCGGCCGCCTGGCGGCAGTGGCTGGTACGGGCCATCGCCGGCGACCCGCGGGACCTGCAGAGCGTCTACGGCGTCGCCGGTGAACGGCGGCTGCCCGAGACCGCCGCCGACTGGCTGCCCGGCTACGAGCACTCCGCCCCGGTCCGCTTCGGCAACGCCGCAGTCGACCAGCTCCAGCTCGACATCTACGGCGAGGTCGTCGACACCCTCTACCTCGCGCTGCGGGCCGGCATCCCGATGGAACGCCATGTCTGGGGCCTGCTGCGGACCTTGATGTCCTTCATCGAGGCGCACTGGCGGGACCCGGACGAGGGCCTGTGGGAGGGCCGCGGCGGCCGCCGGCACTGGGTGCACTCCAAGGTCATGTCCTGGGTCGCCGCGGACCGGGCGGTCCGGATGGCGCACCTGACCGGCCTCGCGGCCCCGGTCGACCGCTGGCGGGCGATGCGCGACGCGGTGCACGCCGACGTCTGCGCGCACGGTTACGACCGGGAACGCGGGGTGTTCGTCCAGCACTACGGCAGCCGGGAACTGGACGCGGCCACCCTGTTCATCGTCAAGACCGGCTTCCTGCCGCCCGAGGACCCCCGGGTCGTGCGCACCGTCGACGCGGTGCGCGACGGACTCGACCACGCCGGCTTCCACCGCCGCTACGCCGGACGGGCCGCGGTCGACGGACTGCCCGGCACCGAAGGCGCCTTCCTCGCCTGCTCGTTGTGGCTCGCCGACGCGCTGGCCGCGACCGGCCGGCACGACGCCGCCCGGGAACTCTTCGCCCGGGTGCTGTCGGCGGCCAACGACGTCGGGCTGCTCTCCGAGGAATGGGACCCCGAGACACGCCGCCAACTGGGCAACACGCCGCAGGCGTTCACCCATGTCGCGCTGGTGAACACGGCGTTCCTGCTGTCCGAGGACGCCGCCGTCGCCGCATGACGCGGCCCGCACCCGGCCAACTCCCTTCACCCGCCTGCCCGTTCAGCCGCGCAGCGCTCCGTAGCGCCGCAGCGCGCCCCGCACCCGGGACCGCAGCCACGGCCGGGCGGTGATGAAGTCCCGCGCCGTGCGCTCGGCCGCGTCGTGCAGCAGGGCACCGCCCGCCACCAGCGTCGGCCGCCACAACAGGCCCTGCGGCAGGGTGCGTTGCTCGGTGGTGAACGCCTGCTTGTACTCCGAGTCGCCGGTGCCCAGGTCGACGGTGGTCACCCCCAGCTCCGCCGCGGTCGCGATCACCCGGCCGAGCAGCACCGTACCGGGCGAATGCGCCGCGTACCGGTGGTCGAAGGCGGTGACGCAACAGGTCAGCACGGTCGCCGAACGCAGCGTGAGCTGCATCGCCGCCGGCTCGTCACCGAGGTACAGCACGGACAGCGCGCCGGTGCACGTCGGCGTGCGCAGCCCCGCCAAGGCGTGCGCCAGCTCCGTACCGCGCTCCGCGGCCAGCGGATCGGACCAGCCGCTCGCCCGGTACTGCGCCGACTTCCAGCGCAGCATCGTCCCCAGCAGCTGCGGATCGCGCGCGTCGAAGACGTACCGCACCGGCACCGCGCCGCGGGCCAGCCGGTTCTCGTGCTTGCGCAGGGTCTTCGCCGAGGCGGGCGAGCGCCGCCGGACGGCCGTGCGATGGGCCTCGTAGCCCTCGCTCAGATCCGCCAGCGGACTCGGCACCCGGCCCAGCAGCCGGACCCCGGGCGGCACCGCGGTACCCGCCCCGCCGAGCGGCGGACCGGCCGGCTCGGCCTGCACGAAGCGCCACACCGCCAGCCCGCAGGCGGCCAGCACGGCACGGTAGTCGGGCCGCGGCAGCCCCGGCTCGCAGAGCAGCCCGCCCACGTCCGTGAAGCCCTTGCCGATGACCTCGCCGACGCCGTGCCCGCGCTCCTCGAAGCCCAGCCAGCCGCACCGCCCGTCGCTCTCCAGCACCGCGACCCGGGCGGCCGGACGGACCCCGCCGACCGCCCGCGCGAAATCCGGGGACAGCACCGGATGGGCCGCACCGCCGGGCGCGGACAGCGCCCGCGCCCAGCGCTCGGCCCGGACACCGCCGAGCGCACCGGCCGCCAGGACCTCGATGTCCATCCCTAGCGCCTCCGCATCCCGCGCCGCGGCCGCCGGCGCGGGGTCGTCGGGGAGATCCGGAAGCAGGCCCTCAGGAGCGTCCCCCGGAGCGTGCGGCCGTCACGGCAGATACCGCTCGATGGCGCCCGGCCCCTCCTCCTCGATGAGCCGCCTGGCCCATGCCAGGCTCGACGGGGTGGGCTCACGCCCGGACGCCCGCACCAGATCCTCCGGGTCGTAGGGCCGCTCGCTGCCGGTGTACAGCTCGGCCGGCCGGTGCTCGGCCGGCTGCTCCTTGCCGTTGGTCGTCACAGGTCCTCCTTCGTCCGCGCCCGCCGGGTCGCCGGGACCTCGCTTGGTTCCATGATGGGGCGGTCACCGAACACCCGCACGACGTACGCCGGGCCGCGGCCCCCGCACCCGGTCAGTCCATCGGCCGCGGCGCCCCCGGATACCGCGGCGGGAAGGCCTGCTCGGTCCAGATGGTCTTGCCGTACGGCGTGTACCGGGTGCCCCAGCGCTGCACCAGCTGCGCGACGATGAACAGCCCCCGCCCGCCCTCGTCCTCATTGGCCGCGTGGCGCAGGTGCGGCGAGGTGTGCCCGGTGTCGGACACCTCGGTCAGCAGCGTCAGATCGCGCAGCAGCCGCAGGTGCAGCGGCCCCGAGGCGTGCCGCACCGCGTTGGTGACCAGCTCGCTGACCGCCAGCTCGGTCGCGTACGACAGCTCCTCCAGGCCCCACTCCCGCAGCTGCGCGGTCGCCAGCTCCCGGGCCGCGCCCACCGCGGCCGGATCCGCCGGCAGCTCCCAGGCCGCCACCTGCCTCGCGTCCAGCTCCCGGGTGCGCACCAGCAGCAGCGCCGAGTCGTCGGCGGCCGGTCCGTCCGGCAGCAGTTCGGCCATCGCCCGGTCGCACAGCTCCTCCAGCGGCCGGTGGTGCTCGCCCAGCACCCGGGCCAGGACCGCGAGCCCCTCGTCGACGTCCCGGTGCGGCGACTCCACCAGCCCGTCCGTGAACAGCGCGACCAGACTGCCCGGCGGCAGTTCGAGATCCAGCGACTCGAACGGCAGCCCGCCCAGGCCCAGCGGCGGACCGGCCGGCAGATCGGGGAAGAACATCGTGCCCGACGGGTCGACCACGGCCGGCGGCAGATGCCCGGCCCGGGCCATGGTGCAGCGCCGCGACACCGGGTCGTAGACCGCGTAGAGGCAGGTCACGCCGGTGGCCACGTCGTCCGGGCCGGTGTGCGTGCCGACCTGGCCGGCCCCCTCCTCCGCGGGCTGCCCCACCAGGTCGTCCAGCCGGCTCAGCAGCTCGTCGGGCGACAGGTCCAGCTGGGCCAGCGCACGCACCGTCGTCCGCAGCCGCCCCATCGTCGCCGCCGCCTCCAGGCCGTGCCCCACCACGTCCCCCACCACCAGCCCGACCCGGGTCCCGGACAGCCCGATCACATCGAACCAGTCGCCGCCCACCCCGGCCCGGTCGTCGCTGGGCAGATAGCGGTACGCCACGTCGACCGCGGACTGCTCCGGCACGTGCTGCGGCAGCAGGTTGCGCTGCAGGGCCAGCGCGGCGGTGTGCTCCCGGGTGAAGCGGCGGGCGTTGTCCAGGCACACCGCCGTCCGGGTGACCAGCTCGTCGGCGAGCTCGACCTCGCCCTTGTCGAACACCGACGGGTGGGTGCCCCGTGTGAAGGTGACCAGCCCCATCGGGGCGCCGCCCGCCCGCAGCGGCACGACCATCGAGTTCTCCGCGCGCACCATCCCCCCGGAGGACAGACTGCGGTACGGCAGCGACCCCGGCGGATACTCGATGCGGTACGGGCCGTGCGGCACGGCGTCCGGCGGGTCGTCGACGCTGCGGGTGGCGACCCGGACCAGCGGCGGCACCGTCCCGTCCCCCGGCGCCGGCTCCTCGCCCTCCAGCACCGGGTGCACCAGGTCCACGGTGACCGTCCGCGCGAAGTCCGGCACCGCGACCTCGGTGATCTCCCGGGCGGTGGCCGTCATGTCGAGCGTCGTCCCGATCCGGGTGCCGGCCGCCACCAGCAGGTTGAGCCGGCGCTGCGCCTGGTAGCGGTCGGTGATGTCGAAGGCGTCCTCGCACACCCCGAGGACCTGCCCCTGGGCGTCGTGCAGCCGGTAGTAGGAGCACGACCAGACGTGGTCCGGGCCCGGCTCGGACGGCTGCTGGCCGAGGAAGTGCAGGTCGAGGACCGGCTCACCGGTCTCCAGGACCTGCTCCATCACCGCGTCGAGCGTGCGCGGGTACCCCTCCGTCACGAACTCCCCGTCCGGGTACAGCGCCTCGGCCCGGGTGCCGAGGAACTCCCGCAGCGGCAGCCCGATCTCCTTCACGAACGCGGCGTTCCCCCAGGTCACCCGCAGATCGGTGTCATAGATGCCCAGCCCCACCGGGGACTGGGTGGCCAGTCCGTGCAGCATCGCCTGCCGGGACTCCCACTCCTGCTGCGCGGCCAGCCCGGCCACCACCAGGATGCGGGCCGGCGCGTCCGGCGCGGAACCGCCGGGCGCGGGCTCCAGCGGGCAGGTGGTGACCGCCACCGGCAGCAGCCGGCCGTCCCGGTGCCGTGCCGTCCCCAGCCGGCCGCTGCTCAGCGGGGTCTTCGCCGACTGCCCGGACCACGCGTCACCGGCCGCCTCGGCGGCCGGGAAGAACGCCTCGCAGGGGCGCCCGATGACCTCCTCGGGCCGGTAGCCGAGCAGCCGCTGGGCCGCCGGACTCCACCCGATGACCAGGTCCCGGGCGTCGAGCACCGCTGTGGCCGCCCTGGTGACGTCGAGGGGACCACGGAAGTCGGCGCTCTCCGCCGCGTTCCATGCGTTCATGGCATCAACCCAGCCCGGTTCAGTACCTACAGCATCGAGCCTGATCAAGACCGGCACAACTGCGCTGCCCCGCGCCCGGCGCCCCGGTGCGGGCCCGCTGCGTCGCTGGCACAGTGGGAGGGGGTGCGGCGGGGGTGCGAAGCGACAGGAGGCAGATGTCATGTCGGCCCATGGCCCCACGACCCCCGTGCGCGGGGCTCCGTGCTGGGTGAGCCTGATGGCCCGCGATCTCGAATCGGCGCAGGAGTTCTACGCCGCCGTGCTGGGCTGGCGGTTCCGCCCGGCCAGCCTCGGCCAGGAGTTCTCGGTCGCGATGGCCGACGGGCAGCCGGTCGCCGGCCTGGGCGCACTCGCCCAGAGCTTCCAGGTCGCGGTGGCCTGGACGTCGTACTTCGCGGTGGAGGACGCCGACGTGACCGCCGACCGGATCCGCGAGCGCGGCGCGACCGTCGCGGTCGGCCCGCTCAAGCTCGGCCCCGGACGCGCCGCGCTGGCCGCCGACCGCGACGGCGCCACCTTCGGCTTCTGGGAGGGCCAGACGCTCGCCTGGTCGGTCGGGCACGGCCGCGCCCCCGCCTGCCTGGAACTGCGCACCCGCGACGCCTTCGAGGCCGCCATCTTCTACGCCGAGGTCTTCGAATGGGCCTCCGGCCGGCCCGGCGGCTGCGAGGTCACCTACGAACACGACCAGGTCATCGTGCACGACGGCACCCACATCGTCGCCACCCTGCGCGGCGGCGGGGTGGAGGCCGCCCCGGACCCGCGGGTGCGGCCGCGCTGGCACGTGCACTTCCCGGTCGACGACATCGAGAAGGTGACCGCCGCCGCGGTCGCCGCCGGCGGGACCGTCACCCCGGTGACCGCGACCGCCGACGGCAACGGCAGCCAGGCCGTCGTCCGCGACCCCGACGGCGGCCTGTTCACCGTCACCTCGCCCGAACCCCCCTGACCCCCGCCGGACCGCGCCCCCCGGCCGGCCGGTGCGTCAGCCCTCCTCCGGTTCCAGCGCGGGACACCACGCCGCCTGCTTCCGCCCGCCGACCCGCCCGCAGAACCCGGCCTGGGCCGGCCGCCCCGTCCTGTCGATGCGCTGCACCGACAGCAGCTTGTCCAGCGGGACCTGGCGGTCCACCTCACCGCCGAAGCTGATGATCCCGCTCGCCCCGTCGAGCGCCCCGTCCCCGTGCACCCCGCTGATCGCGTGCCACACCGCGGGCGGCGTCAGCGGCATCTGCGCGGCCTCCTCCCGCAGCTGCTTGACCGCGTTGACGTACAGCTTCACGGCGTCGAACCCGAGCGCCGCATGCCCGTCGAGCGAGGAGTTGGGAACCTTCGCGCACTCCTCGGGGAACAGCCGGCTCAGCTCCGCGTACAGCTCGCTGGTGCCGTCGCAGTGCGCCGAACCGAGCGTGAAGTCCAGGAAGTCGTACGGGATCCCCGGATAGTGCCCCCGGCGGTCCGCGTCCGCCGCCAGCCGGGCCACGTCGTCACCGCCGATCAGCACCGGCGGCGCGGAGTTGCAGGACTCGTTGATCCCGCCGAGCAGCGACTCGAAGTCCTCCGAGCGCCCCGCGAAGAACACCACCCCCGGGTACGAACAGCTCCGCTGCCCCACCGTGCCGGGGCCCGGGGCATCCGAGGCGGGCTCCTGGCCCGGCGGCGGGGGCGGCGTGAACGACGTCCGCTCCACCGCGAACTCCCGCGCCCGGAAGCGCCGTTCGACGTCGTCGCTGAGCGTGCGGCTGTAGGTGTCGCTGGGATCGGCGGATGCGATGATCCGCACCCGCCGGGCCGGCTTGCCCGCACCGGTCCGTACGACGTGGTCGGCGTAGGCCGCGGCGACCTCCGCCTCCCGGCTGTTCTGCGGTGACACCTGGAAGTACATCGGCGACTGGCGCACCAGCGAGTCCGCGGACAGCGTCGTCGCCACCATCGGCAGCCCCACCGCGGTCAGCTGCCGTATCGTCCGGTTGGTCGCCTCCCGGCTCTGGTCCAGCCCGGTCACCCCCACCAGGGACGGGTCCTGCTCCTTGAGCCGGTCCAGGATCTCCACCACCCGCGGGCCGAACCGCATCCCCGACCCGGCGTTCGCGGGGAAGATCCGCAGGATCGGCTCGGTGGCCCCGCTGCTGCGCAGCTGCCGGGACTGCGCGCTCGCCGCCCCCTGCAACGCCTCGCGCCCGTAAGCGAGTTGACCGGAGAGCTTGCCCGAGACGCTGAGCAGCGCGGACAGGTGCACCAGCGTGACGAACGGCCGCTCCGGCGCCGCCCGGTGCTCCTGCTCGGCGACCGCGTTCTGGGCGTAGATCTTCTGCAGGGTCCGGTCCAGCGACGGATCGGGGGAGTGGAAGGTGAAACCATGGCGGGCCACCCCGATGCACTCACCGGTCTCCGCGGTGCGCAGGGTGTCCGCGTCGGCGTTGAACCGGCTGAGCCCGCAGTGCGCCTGCCGGTACCGGCTCTCCGCGCCCAGCACCAGGCCGCCCGCGCCCAGCAGGCCGACGACGACCGCGCAGACCGCCACGACGGACACCACCCGGCGCGCCCACAGGGGCGGTTCGGGGATCCGCAGCCGGGCGTCCTGCGCCACCTCCAGCCGCCGGGTCAGCTCGTAGCTCTCCTCGGACGGCGGCATCAGCCGCGGCACGCTGACCGGCAGGTACCAGGGGGCGCGGTTGCGGGCCCGGCCCTGGTGCAGAAAGGTGTCCCGCCAGCCGCCGTAGAGCCGGTCGGTCAGTTCCCACAGCTCGCTGCGGCCCCAGTCCGCCCGGGCCCGGCTGCCCTCGGCCGGCGGCTGGGCACCGCAGGCGATGATCAGCAGCGGGTCGAAGGCGCCGGTCTCGTTGCGGACGTCGATGACGGCCTGGAGCAGCGGATGACCGCAGTTGTCCGGGCCGACCCCGTCGAGCAGCGCCACGCAGTACGCGGTGCGCCGGGCCGTGCGGGGCCGCCACGGACGGCGGCGGAAGGCGACCCGCAGATCCTCCAGGAACGCGTTGACCATCAGCTTCCGCAACTGCTCCGGGTCCTCGACCTGGTTGTGCGGTGCGGTCAGCCGCTCGGCGAAGCCGATGAAGGTGCCCGGGTCGCGCGGGGCGAGGTAGGGCTGGTTGAGCAGCCAGCGGTACTCCCGGCCCAGGCCGCGGCGGACCCGGAACCAGGCGAGCGGGAAGACGTGGACCGCGAACAGCCACACCCACCACGGCACTGTGCCGTCCACCGCCAGCTCGGTCTCCGGGGAGCGCAGCAGCCCGAACATCCGCCGCCGCCGGAACTCCCGCTCCCGCAGCCCCTGTAACAGGGTGTGGTCGGTGCCTTCCATGTCACCCAGGTCGTCCGGGCGGTTGCCGGTGCCCACCTGGGTCAGCCAGTTGACCAGACCGAACCGGCGGAAACGGACCCTGCCGTCACTGCCGTTGACGCTCCGCGCGAAGCCCTGGGCGAGGCGTTCCAGGGTCCGCCGCACCGCCTCGACGGACTCCGGCTCGGACCGCGGCGCGTCGGCCGCGAGGTCGTACAGCACGTGCGGCACCCGGCGCGGATCGGCGTGGCTGAGGAAGTAGCCGATGCCCTTGGCGAGCGGGGTGTGGTCCGGGCCGGCCACCAGACAGAGCACCGGCAGGCCCTCCCGGCCCTGCGCCACGCCGCGGTGCCGCACCGGTTCCGGACACTCCCGCCGGCGTGGCCGGCGGGTCAGGTCGGCGATCAGACGGAGCAGATGGCCTGCTCCGCGGAAGACGGGGATCTGGGAATCGAGTTCGTTCGACGCCATGGTGCCCCTGAGGACGGGTCGGAGTAGGGCCGGTATTCTGACACCGCGTCCCAGGCGGTCGCTATGGTTCCGCCGGTACTCCAGGACCCCGTGGCCACCAACGTCCCCGCCCGCCCAGGGGATTGGGGGGCGGGCGGGGCGTCATCTGCGCCGTCGTTATCAGATGTCCTGGTCAGACGTCGTCGTCGGACGTCGTGATCGTCATCAGTTCAGCGAATCACCTCCGGCACTCGGGTCACTGCCGGCACCCTGGTCGGCACCCGCGCTCTGGTCGCCACCGGCGCTCTGGTCACCACTGGCGCTCTGGTCGCCCCCGGCACCCTGATCGCCGCCGGCGCTCTGGTCACCACCGGCGCCCTGGTCGCTCCCGCCGCTTTGGTCGCTCCCGCCGCTTTGGTCGCCGCCGGCGCTCTGGTCGCCGCCCGCGGCGGCGCCACCGCTGCCGGCGCCCCCGCCGGCGCCGATCTCCGCGCCGGTGGCCTTGAGCGCGTCGGTGACCGGCTGGAAGAACGTCTCGCCGCCCTGGGTGCAGTCGCCGCTGCCGCCCGAGGTCAGTCCGACGGCGGAGTCACCGGCGAACATCGAGCCGCCGCTGTCGCCCGGCTCGGCGCAGACGTCCGTCTGTATGAGGCCGTTGACGATGTCGCCGTTGCCGTAGTTGACTGTGGCGTCCAGCCCGGTGACGGTGCCGTCGTGCACCCCGGTGGTGGATCCCGAGCGCTGCACCTTCATGCCGACGGCGGCCTCCGCGGCCTTGGTGATCTGCTGGGTGGAGCCGTTGCCCAGGTCCACCGCGCTCTGCGGCTGCGCGCTCTTGTCGTCGTAGGTGACGATCGCGAAGTCGGTCTTGGGGAACTGCGAGTCCTGCACGCTGCCGAGCGGCTGGCTGCCGCCCTGGTCGGCGGACCAGGTGGGGGAGTCGTTGCCGCAGTGGCCCGCCGTCAGGAACGCGGGGGCGCCCTTCACCGTGACGTTGAACCCCAGGGAACAGCGGGCGTTGCCGCCGAAGATGGCACTGCCCCCGATCGGCCCCGCGGCCGAACCGCCGCCGCCCTGCCCGCCGTTGGCCTGACCGCCGCCCTGCCCGCCGTTGGCCCCCTGCCCGCCGTTGGCTCCCTGGCCCCCGTTGGCCCCTTGGCCCCTGTTGGCCCCTTGGCCCCCGTTGGCCCCTTGGCCCCCGTTGGCTCCCTGGCCCCCGTTCTGGCCGTCGCCGCCGGCCGGCGGGGTCCCCGGGTCCTCGCTCATCCCTCCGCCGTCGAACCGCCGGAACTCGCCCTGCGACCGCTTGACGGTGACCATGCCCGCGCCCATGCCGCGGGTGGCCTTGGTGAGCGTGGCCATCTTCGCGCCGGTGACCGTCTTGTCGGCGACCACCACGATCTTGTTGGTCCGCGGGTCGATCGACCACGCGGTGCCCGGGACCGCGGCGGTCTCGCGCAGCGTCTTCGTCCCCGCCTTCAGCGCGGTCATGCTGTTGTGCACGACCCTGGCGACCGCGCCCTTGGACTGCACCCGCTCGGCGGCGTCCTTCGACAGCACGTTCATCACCAGGTGGCCGTTGGCGCCGTCCAGGTACCAGCCGGCGTTGTCGCCGCCGAGGTCCGACTTCAGGGCCGTCGCCAGCTGTGTCGCCGCGGAGGCGCTGAAGGTGCGCGGGGCCGGCGGGCGGTCCGTGCTCGCGTTGGCGTTGGGGAGCAGGATCGCCGCGCCCATGACGGCGGCCGCGGCGGCGCCGATGACGACGCCGGTCCGCTTGTTCACATGTCGGTGGCTCACTTCACTGACCTCCAGGGCCGCACAGGAACGGAGCACACGGAGCGCCGTGGTGCGGCGCGGCGCGCCCCGTGTGTGGTTGCATCCAGTCCTACGGAGTCCGCCGCGCCCCGGGCTCAGGCCCGCTCAACCTGTGATGAATTCCGCCGGCCGCCGCCCCGACGCCCTACACTCCCGCGCCCGGCTCGCGCGCGGTCGGCCCGGCGTGACCGAATCCGTGCCCTGGCCGCCCCGGCTCTGCTTGGCTGGTGCCCTCGGCGATCACCACGACCGGGTGACCGCCACGACCACGGGAGGTCCACGGCATGGCACTCACCCACTGGGGGTTCATCTACACGGCGGCCGGCAGCGCCGCCGGCGGCGAGGTCAACGTCGTGGACACCGGCGCGTGCCGCAGCGTGTTCATCGGGGTGACCAAGCCCGAGGAGGGCATCGAGGCGGCCCGCAAACTGGTGGCCGACGGGGTCCAACTGATCGAGCTGTGCGGCGGTTTCGGGCCGGTCTGGGGCGGCCGGATCATCGACGCGATCGACGGCGCGGTCCCGGTCGGCACGGTCGGGTACGGGCCCGAGGCGGTCGACCAGGTGCACGCGATCTTCTCCTGACCCGGGCCGCGGCCCGCCCGCCCCGCCGCGGCCGCCGCGGCGGGGCGTGAAGATCAGCTGTCACCGCGCTTAAGAAAACCTCGATGGACCGGGCGCCCGTCGTACGGAAGATTTTCCGGCGGAGATCGGGTGGCCGGAACATGACTGCCCCCGACACGTCATGCACTCTTACGTACGGGAGCCGTCGCGGTGAAGGCACTGGTCAAGCAGAAGGCGGAGCCGGGGCTCTGGCTCACGGAGGTGCCGGAACCGGCCATCGGCCCGGGCGACGTACTGATCAAGGTGCTCCGCACCGGCATCTGCGGCACCGACCTGCACATCCGTGCCTGGGACGGCTGGGCGCAGCAGGCGCTCGCCACCCCGCTGACGATCGGCCACGAATTCGTCGGCGAGGTGGTCGCCACCGGCCGCGACGTGGCCGATGTCGCGACCGGTGACCTGGTCAGCGGCGAGGGCCACCTGGTCTGCGGCAAGTGCCGCAACTGCCTCGCCGGGCGCCGCCACCTGTGCCGCGCCACGGTCGGGCTCGGCGTCGGCCGGGACGGCGCCTTCGCCGAGTACGTGGCACTGCCCGCGACGAACGTGTGGGTGCACCGCGTCCCCGTGGACCTCGACATCGCCGCGGTCTTCGACCCGTTCGGCAACGCCGTGCACACCGCGCTGTCGTTCCCGCTGGTCGGCGAGGACGTCCTGATCACCGGCGCCGGGCCGATCGGCCTGATGGCGGCGGCGGTGGCCCGGCACGCGGGCGCCCGCAACGTCATGATCACCGACGTCAGCGAGGAACGCCTGGCCCTCGCCCGCAAGATCGGCGTCAGCCTGGCGCTCAACGTCGCCGAGGCGGACATCGCCGACGGGCAGCGCGCGCTCGGGCTGCGCGAGGGCTTCGACATCGGGCTGGAGATGTCCGGGCGGCCCGAGGCGGTGCGCGACATGATCGCCAACATGACGCACGGCGGCCGGATCGCCATGCTCGGCCTGCCCGCCCAGGACTTCCCCGTCGACTGGTCCCGGATCGTCACCTCCATGATCACGATCAAGGGCATCTACGGCCGGGAGATGTTCGAGACCTGGTACGCGATGTCGGTCCTGCTCGAAGGCGGACTGGACCTCGCTCCCGTGATCACCGGCCGGTACGCGTACACCGACTTCGAGGCCGCCTTCGACGACGCCGCGAGCGGCCGCAGCGGCAAGATCATCCTGGACTGGAGTGCCTGATCACGGCCTGACCGCGTCCGTCCCGCCCGTCACCACCCCCACTCTCCTGGAGAACCCCTGATGTTCCACTCCGTACGCGACGAACTGCGCGGCACCCTCGACGAGATCGTCGCCGCCGGCCTGCACAAGCCCGAGCGGGTCATCGGCACGCCCCAGTCGGCGACCGTCGACGTCACCGCCGGGGGCAACCCCGGTGAGGTGCTCAACTTCTGCGCCAACAACTACCTCGGTCTCGCCGACCACCCCGAGGTCGTCGCGGCCGCCCACCAGGCGCTGGACCGCTGGGGCTACGGCATGGCGTCCGTGCGCTTCATCTGCGGCACGCAGGAGGTGCACAAGGAGCTGGAGGCGCGGCTGTCGGCCTTCCTCGGCCAGGAGGACACCATCCTGTACTCCTCCTGCTTCGACGCCAACGGCGGCGTCTTCGAGACCCTGCTCGGCCCGGAGGACGCGGTCATCTCCGACGCCCTCAACCACGCCTCCATCATCGACGGCATCCGGCTGTGCAAGGCCCGCCGCTTCCGCTACGCCAACCGCGATCTGGCCGATCTGGAACGGCAGTTGAAGGAGGCCACCGAGGGCGGCGCGGGCCGCAAGCTGATCGTCACCGACGGCGTCTTCTCCATGGACGGCTACGTGGCGCCGCTGCGCGAGATCTGCGACCTGGCCGACGCCTACGACGCGATGGTGATGGTCGACGACTCGCACGCGGTCGGCTTCGTCGGCGCCGGCGGCCGCGGCACCCCCGAGCTCCACGGGGTCATGGACCGCGTCGACATCATCACCGGCACCCTCGGCAAGGCGCTCGGCGGCGCCTCCGGCGGCTACGTCGCGGCCCGCGCCGAGATCGTCGCCCTGCTGCGCCAGCGCTCGCGGCCGTACCTCTTCTCCAACTCGCTCGCCCCGGTGATCGCCGCGGCCTCGCTCAAGGTCCTCGACCTGCTGGAGTCCGCCGGTGACCTGCGCGAGCGGCTGCACGCCAACACCGCGCTGTTCCGCTCCCGGATGACCGAGGAGGGCTTCGACGTCCTCCCCGGCGACCACGCCATCGCCCCCGTCATGATCGGCGACGCGTCCCGGGCGGCCCGGCTGGCGGAGCTGCTGCTGGAGCGCGGGGTGTACGTGATCGGCTTCTCGTACCCGGTCGTGCCGCAGGGCCAGGCCCGCATCCGCGTCCAGCTGTCCGCCGCGCACTCCACCGAGGACGTGCACCGTGCGGTGGACGCATTCGTAGCGGCGCGAGCCGCGATGAATGCCTAGGCGCGAGCCGCGATGAACGCCGAGGCGGGGGCCGCCACGGGGGAGTGACCCGCCCGGTCCGTCCGCGTCCTGGGACACTGGGGACATGATCGAAGCACGCCGGCTGCACATCCTCCGTGCGGTGGCCGACCACCGCACGGTCACCGCCGCGGCCGCCGCGCTCTACCTCACGCCCTCGGCGGTGTCCCAGCAACTGGCCGCCCTGGAACAGGAGACCGGCCACCGCCTGGTGGAGCGCAGCGCCCGCGGTGTCCGGCTGACGCCCGCGGGCGACATCCTGCTCGGCCACGCCAACGCCGTCCTCGCCCAGCTGGAACGCGCCGAGTCCGAGCTCGCCGCGTACGGCTCGGGCGAGGCCGGCACGGTCACCGTCGCGTCCTTCGCCACCGGCATCGGCCTGGTCGTCGCGCCCGCGCTGACCGCGCTGGCCGGCTGCGCGCCCGGCATACGGGTCCGCGTCCAGGACGCCGAGGGCGACGCCAGCCTGCGGATGGTCCTCGACCGGCAGGTCGACGTCGCGGTGGCCGTCGAATACCGGGGCGCGCCCCGCGCGGACGATCCCCGGCTGACCCGGGTCCCGCTCTACGCCGAACCCTTCGACGCGGTCCTCCCGCCCGGCCACCGCCTCGCCGAGGCCGACCGGGTCGCCGTCGCCGACCTCGCCGGCGACCCCTGGATCGGCCCCTACCCCGGCAACCCCTGCCACGACGTGGTGGTCCTGGCCTGCGAGTACGCCGGCTTCGAGCCCCGGCTGGAACACTCCTCCGACGACTTCCGGGCGGTGGTCGCGCTCGCCTCGGCCGCGGCCGGGGTGGCGCTGGTGCCCCGCTCGGCGCTGCGCGACATGGACCTGACCGGAGTCGTCGTCCGCCCCCTCGACGACGTCGCGCCCACCCGCCGGGTCTTCGCCGCGGTACGCCGCGGGGCCGAGGACCACCCGCTGTTCCGCCCGGTCCTGACCGCGCTCCGGGAGGCGGCGGCCGCGCAGGGCTGACCGGCGTTCGGGTGCTTCGGGCTGATACGGACGGCGTCCTTCCGGGCCGCCCGCCCCGCCCGTGGCAGGCTCGTCCCGGTTGCGGCGAGGAGGCGAGGCGATGTCGGTCGGCCCCACCGGCCAGAGCGGTCCCACCGGCCCTGGCGGCCCCACCGGCCCGGACGGCACACCGCCCGCCGCCGCGCCCCCCGACCCCTACGCGCCGGTGCGCACCCGCGACTACCCGAAGCTGCTGCTCACCGCGGCGGTGATCGGGTTCCCGGTCTGTGCGATCGCGTTCGGCTTCCTCACCGTCGTGCACGCCCTGGAACCGCTGCTCTACGACGACCTGCCGCGGGCGCTGGGCTTCGCCGGCACGCCGCTGTGGTGGCCGCTGCCGGTGCTCGCCCTCGGCGGGCTGCTGACCGGGCTCGCCATCCGCCACCTGCCCGGGAACGGCGGCCACGAACCGGCCGACGGGCTGGCGCTCGGCGGCCCGCCCGGGCTGTCCGCACTGCCCGGCGTCGCGCTCGCGTCCCTGGCCTCGCTCGCCTTCGGCGCGGTGCTCGGTCCGGAGGCGCCGCTGATCGCCCTGGGCGGCGGGCTGGCCGCGGGCGCGGCCCGGCTGACCGGGTGGGGCAAGGACGCCCGGGCGGTCGCCATGGTGGGATCGGCCGGCAGCTTCGCCGCGATCAGCGCACTGCTCGGGTCCCCGCTGCTGGGCGCGTTCCTGCTGATGGAGGTCTCCGGCCTGGCCGGCCCGATGCTCGGAGTGGTGCTGGTGCCGGGCCTGCTCGCGTCGGGCATCGGGGCGCTGGTCTTCACCGGGCTGGGCGACTGGACCGGGCTCGGCACGTACTCCCTCGCGCTGCACGACGTCCCCCGGGCCGCCGGGCCCACCGTCCCGGAGTTCGGCTGGGCCCTGGTCATCGGGGTGGCCGCCGCGTGCGCCGGCACCGGGGTCCGGCGGCTGGCGCGGTGGCTCAAGGCGCGGGTGATCCGCCACCGGGTGCCGGCCACGGTGCTGATGGGTCTGGTGGTGGGCGCGCTGGCGGTGGGCTTCTCCGCGGCCACCGGCAAGCCCGCCCAAGAGCTGCTCTTCTCGGGGCAGTCGGCGCTGGGGACGCTGTTCCACGACAGCGCCGGATATTCCATGGCGGCGCTGCTGCTGCTCCTCCTGGGCAAGGGCCTGGCGTACTGCGTGTCGCTGAGCGCCTTCCGGGGCGGGCCGATCTTCCCGGCGCTGTTCCTCGGCGCGGCCGGCGGGGTGGTGCTGTCGCATCTGCCCGGGCTGTCGCTCACCCCGGCGTTCGCGATGGGCGTCGGAGCGCTGGCGGTGGCCATGCTCCGGCTCCCGATGACGTCGGTGCTGATGGCGACGCTGCTGATGGGCCGCAGCGGACTCACGGTGATGCCGCTGGTGATCGTCGCCGTCGTGGTCGGCTACGTGGTGACGCTGCGGCTCACCCCGGCACCCGCCGCGCCCGGCCGCACCGCCCCGGCGCCGTCGGCGGCCTGACCGGGCGTCCGTTCAGCGCGGGGTGCGGCCGGTGGCCGTCCAGGTGGCCAACTGGCGCTCCGTCCAGGTGTTGATGACCCGCTCCGCAGGTACGCCGCACTCCTCGGCGCGGGCGCAGCCGTAGATCTGCCAGTCCAGCTGGCCCGGGGCGTGCGCGTCGGTGTCGATGGAGAACAGCGTCCCGGCCGCCAGCGCCCGGCGCAGCAGCCGGCGCGGGGGATCGAGGCGCTCGGGGCGGCAGTTGATCTCCACCGCGGTGCGGTGCTCCGCGCAGGCCGCGAACACCTCGTCGGCGTCGAACTCCGACTCCGGGCGGCCCCGGCCGGTCACCAGCCGCCCGGTGCAGTGCCCGAGGACGTCCACCAGGGGATTGCGCACCGCGGCCACCATCCGCCGGGTCATCGGCGCCCTGTCCATCCGGAGCTTGGAGTGCACCGAGGCCACCACCACGTCGAGCCGCTCCAGCAGCTCCGGTTCCTGGTCGAGGGAGCCGTCGTCGAGGATGTCGCACTCGATCCCGGTCAGCAGGCGGAACGGCGCCAGCCGCTCGTTCACCTCCGCCACCAGCTCCAGCTGTTCCCGCAGCCGTTCCGCGGACAGCCCGCGGGCGACGGTGAGCCGGGGGGAGTGGTCGGTCAGCACGCACCACTCGTGCCCCAGGTCGCGGGCGGCCCGGGCCATCACGTCGACCGGGCTGCCGCCGTCCGACCAGTCGGAGTGCAGATGGCAGTCGCCGCGCAGGGCCCGCCGCAGCCGCTGCCCCTGCTCCCCCTCGACCAGTGGGGCGCCGGCCTCGTCCTCCAGCCGTGCCAGATAGGTGGGCCGCACGCCCGCCAGCGCCTCTTCGACCACCCGGGTGGTCTTGGGACCCAGCCCCTTGAGGCGGACCAGCGTGCCCTGCCGCGCCCGCTCGCGCAGCGCGTCGTCCGACAGCGCGCCGAGCGCGGCCGCGGCCCCGCGGAACGCCTGTACGCGGTAGGTCGCCGCGCCCTGCCGCTCCAGCAGGAACGCGATCCGCTCCAGCGCGTCGACAGGCTCCACGTACGGCTCCTTCCGGGTGCGCCGGTCCCCGCGGGTCCCTCTCACCGTGCCGCAACCGGACACCGGCTGCCACCGGGCCCGTCGGCCGGGCCGACGCCCGCGGGCGGTACCGGCGGGAAATCGCCCATTCCCGCCGAGTCGGACGGTGTGCCGTTATGGGGTTATGTCCGTTCTCGGGGCGGTCGATCCGATTCCATGGGAATGCCGTACGGATAGTGCCGAAGAATCCGTGCAAGGCGTTCCATGGGCTCGATACCACCCCCCGTAACTCCGGGTAAATCGGGCGCCGTTAAAGCTTGCGCAACATTCGGCGGAGGGTTCCCCGGGGGCTCGGCGGAGTTCTGCGGGCGCCCGTCGATCGGTGCTGTAAAAACCGCGTGTCTTCAAGGAATCTGCACACCGATTGCGCAGCCGGCACACCCCCTCCCGCTGTCCGTCACGGCGCTGACCTGCACGTAAGCGGTTTGATGCGGGAATGTCCCGTTCGCCTGACGGGTCTTCGACAACACGAGCGAACGCAAACCGCAGAGGTTGTGAAGAAGCTGCCACCAATTCATGGACGTGCGTCCACGTCAGGTAATTGAGAGGTTCGAAGCGGTCCGGATCGGCCGTAGTCCGATTAGCAGCACAACCCACCTGCATGCTTTGATCCTTCGCACTGCGGAAGTCGTGCAGAGGTTCTCGATTTCGAGGGCCCGGGCGACCGCTGCCGCGGCCGGACCGCCCTGCGGACGGCTCGGTCGCAGCTATTTGAGATATGCATCCGAAAGGAATCATCATGCGCGAGATTCAGACCCAGGAAATCGCCGACAGCGAGCTGGACAACGTGGCCGGTGGCCTCGTCGGCAACCTGGCCGGCACCGCCACCTCCACCCTCGACGGCGCCACGGGTCTCAACGTCGGCGGCACCCTCGGCACCGTCACCGGCACCGTCGAGGGCCTGACCGGCGTCAACACCGGCCAGGTCACGGGCCTCGTCGCCGGTCTCTAAAGACCAACGGCAGGTCGGCGTCCCCTCCTTGCCGACATGCCGGCCGGATGCCCCGGAACCGCCAGGCCTTCGCCGGGTTCCGGGGCACCCGGCTGCCGAGCCCCGGACCCGACACCGTACGCTCGGCCCCACCGCGGCGGCCGGAACGGGCGCCGGGTCCTGGAGTCCTGACAGTCCTTTGCAGTTGAGGGAAGAGTGTCGTGCAGTTCCGCCAACAGGCCCTTTCCAAGCTGCAATCGCCCGAGGAAATCGATCTGCCGGTGCGCTTCGCCCGGCCGCAGGGACTGCTCGTCCTGATCGTCACGGTCCTCTGCCTGCTCGCCGCCGCCGTATGGGCGGTGACCGGGACCGTCTCCTCCACCCTCACCGCACCCGGGATCCTCACCCACGGCCAGGGCAGCTACGTCCTGCAGAGCCCCGTCGCGGGACAGGTCACCGCCGTCCTCGCCCAAGAAGGCCAGCGGGTGTCCGCGGGCGCCCCGGTCCTCAAGGTCCGCACCCCCCGGGGCACCGCCGTCGTCCGCACGATCGCCGCCGGCCGGCTGACCACGATGGTCGCCACCATCGGCTCGGTCGTCACCACCGGCGCGGACGTGGCCTCCGTCGAACGCGTGGCACACACCGGCGACCCCCTGACGGCGACGCTGTACGTACCGGCCGAGAACGGCGCCTCGGTCCCCGTCGGCGCCTCCGTCGACCTCACCGTCCAGTCCGTGCCGAACCAGCAGTACGGCGTGCTGCGCGGCCGGGTCAAGGCCGTCGGCCGGACCGCCCAGACCCGCCAGCGGATCGGCGCCTACCTGGGCAGCAGCCAGCTCGGCGAGCAGTTCTCCAAAGCCGGCCCGCCGGTCGCCGTCCTGGTACAGCTCGACCGCGCCCCCCGGAACAGGTCCGGCTACGCCTGGTCCACCTCCGACGGCCCGCCCTACACCGTCGACTCCATGACGCTGGCCAGCGGCGCCGTCCACCTCGCCGCGCAGCACCCGATCGATTGGCTGCTGCCGTGACCGCATCGCAGGACTCCGCACCCCCGCAGGACCGGCTGCCGCCGGCCGGCCGCGGCCGGCACCGCCCCGAAGCGGCGTCCGGTGCCCGGCGCCGGCGCGCCACCCCGCCCCCGGCACCCAAGAAGGTCAAGGCGGTCCGCACCCCCACCGTCCTCCAGATGGAGGCGGTGGAATGCGGCGCCGCCTCCCTGGCGATGGTGCTCGCCCACTACGGACGGCACGTCCCCCTGGAGGAGCTGCGGATCGCCTGCGGCGTCTCCCGCGACGGCTCCCGCGCCAGCAACCTGCTCAAGGCCGCCCGCAGTTACGGCCTGCAGGCCAAGGGCATGCAGATGGAGACCGCCGCGCTCGCCGAGGTCCAGGCCCCGGCCATCCTCTTCTGGGAGTTCAACCACTACGTCGTCTACGACGGCATGGGCCGCCGGATGGGCCGCCGCGGCGTGCACATCAACGACCCCGACAAGGGCCGCCGCTTCGTGCCCACGGAGGACTTCGACACCAGCTTCACCGGCGTCGCCCTGGTCTTCGAACCGTCCGAGTCCTTCCGCAAGGGCGGCCGCAAGCCCGGCGTCCTCGGCGCGGTGCCCGCCCGGATGCGCGGCACCACCGGCACCCTGCTCGCCGCGCTCCTCGCCAGCCTGCTGCTGGTCGCGGTCGGCGCCGCGGTGCCCGCGCTCAGCCGGACGTACATCGACATGTTCCTGATCGGCAAGCAGACCTCGCTGCTGGGGCCGCTCTTCGCGTCGATGGCCGCGATGGTCGCGCTCACCGCCGTCCTCACCGGGCTGCAACAGGCCAACCTGCTGCGCGGCCGGATCATCTCCTCCACCCTCACCAGCGCCCGCTTCCTGCGCCATCTGCTCCGGCTCCCGGTCACCTTCTTCTCCCAGCGCAGCCCGGCCGACCTGGTCCAGCGCCTGCAGTCCAACGACGCGGTCGCCGAAACCCTCGCCCGGGACCTCGCCGCCGCCGGCGTGGACGGCATCGTCGTCGTCCTCTACGCCGTGCTGCTGTGGACCTACGACCCCCAGCTCACCGTCATCGGCGTCGGCATCGCCCTGCTCAACGTCGTCGCCATGCGGATCGTGATCCGGCTGCGCGCCACCCACACCGCCAAACTCCGCGCCGACACCGCACGGCTCACCAACACCGCCTACACCGGCCTGCAGCTCATCGAGACCATGAAGGCCACCGGCGGGGAGAACGGCTACTTCCGCCGCTGGGCCGGCCAGCACGCCGCCACCCTGGAGGAACAGCAGCGGCTCGGCGTCCCCAGCGCCTGGCTGGCCGTCGTCGCGCCCACCCTCGCCACCCTCAACAGCGCCCTGATCCTCTGGATCGGCGGACTGCGGGCCGTCGAGGGCCACATCTCCATCGGTCTGCTGGTCGCCTTCCAGGCGCTGGTCACCCGCTTCACCGCGCCCATCACCCGGCTCAACGGCGTCGCCGGCCGCATCCAGGACTTCGCCGCCGACGTGGCCCGCCTCAAGGACGTCGAGTCCTTCCCCGCCGACAGCCTCTACACCCGGCCGGGCTCGGACGGCGACACCCGCCGGCTCAAGGGCCACGTGACGCTGGAGAACATCACCTTCGGCTACAGCCCGCTGGACAAACCGCTGCTCACCGGCTTCTCACTGGCCGTCGGCCCGGGCCGCCAGGTCGCCCTGGTCGGCGGCTCCGGCAGCGGCAAGTCCACCGTCTCCCGGCTGATATCCGGCCTCTACAGCCCCTGGGAAGGCACCATCCGCATCGACGGACAGCGCCTGGAGGACCTCTCCCGCAGCGCGCTCGCCGCCTCCGTCTCCTTCGTCGACCAGGACGTCTTCCTCTTCGAGGGAACGGTCCGGGACAACGTGGCCCTGTGGGACCCCTCCATCCCCGACGAGGCGGTCATCACCGCCCTCAAGGACGCCGCCCTCTACGACGACGTCATCGCCCGCCGCCCCGACGGCATCCACAGCCGGGTCGACCAGGACGGCCGCAACTTCTCCGGCGGCCAGCGGCAGCGCCTGGAGATCGCCCGCGCCCTGGTCCGGCGCCCCAGCATCCTCGTCCTCGACGAGGTCACCAGCGCCCTCGACGCGCAGACCGAACAGATCATCATGGACAACCTGCGGCGGCGCGGCTGCGCCTGCGTCGTCATCGCCCACCGGCTCAGCACCGTCCGCGACAGCGACGAGATCGTCGTCCTCGACCACGGCGTGGTCGTCGAACGCGGCCGGCACGAGGACCTGGTCGCCGCCGGAGGCGCGTACGCCGAGCTGGTCAAGGAGCACTGAGGTGTCAGCCCTGCCCCCCATCCCGCACGCGGGATCCGGCGAGACCGACGCGGTGACGCAGGCCCTGGGCGGCCTCGGCGCGCCGGTCGACTGCGCCGGACTGCGCAGCGTCCCCCTCGAAGGGCCGCACGTGCTGTGGCTGGTCACCGCCGGCGCGCTCGACCTGTTCGCGGTCGACGCCGCGGCGGAGGGCCACTGGCACTTCCTGGGCCGGCTCGAACCCGGCGCCCTGCTCCTCGGCCCGGTCGACGGCCCCCAGCACACCCTGCTCGGCCGCCCCTCGCAGGACTGCGCGGTGCGCCGGATCCCGCTGCGCGAGCTGCCCCGTTGGGACTACGGCGGGTACGGCGAGCAGACCGACACCGGTCCGCAGCCCCTGTACGCCGCGCCCGGCGGCTACGGCCACCCCGCGGCGTACGGCCCGCTGGAGCACGCCTTCGCGCTGGGCACCGCCCGCAGCCTCGGCGTGCTCTTCGAGGCCCCGCTGGACGGCCGGCCCGGCGACGAGGCGGTGGCCGACGACGACGTCCTCTGGATGCCGGTCCCGCCCGGCAGCGTCCAGTACGGCGCCTCCTACAGCGCGGAGGCGGCCGCCGACCTGCTCGTCGACCCCGAACTGTGGCAGCGGATGGTCAACCAGCAGTACCGGCTGCTGTCCGCCGTCGACCGCTGGATCGAGCAGCTGGAGCGCGCCCACGAGGACCGTACGGCGGCCGGCATCAAGGCCGGTGAGGCCGTCCGCGAGCGCGCCGACCAGGCGCTGCTGGCCTCCATCGGCCGGCAGGACCGCGCCGGGCGGGGCGGCGCCGGGACGGACCGGGGCGACGACACCACCTTCGCGGTCTGCCGCACGGTCGCCGAGGCCGCCGGGATCACCCTCACCGAGCCCCCCAGGGGCGGCGCCGTCAACGACCGCATCACCCCCGTCGAACGGATCGCGGTCAGCTCCCGGATCCGCACCCGCGCGGTCCGGCTCACCGGCACCTGGTGGCGGACCGACACCGGCCCCCTGGTCGGCCACCGCGCCAAGTCCGGCGCCCCCGTCGCACTGCTGTGGCGCCGCGGCCGCTACGAGGCGGTCAACCCCGCCTCCGGCCTGCGGATGCGGATCGGCAAGGACAACGCCGACGAGTTCGAGGCCCGCGCCGTCATGTTCTACCGCCCGCTGCCCGAGCGGCCGATGAACATGTGGCGGCTGATGCGCTTCAGCCTGCGCGGCACCCGCACCGACGTCCGCAACCTCGCCCTGAGCGGACTGGTGACGGTCGCCCTCGGCGCGCTCGTCCCGATCGCGACCGGCAAGGTCCTCGGGGTGTACGTCCCGGCCGCCGACAAGAGCCTGATCGTGCAGGTCGCACTGGCCGTCATCGTCAGCAGCGTGGTCGCCGCCGCCTTCATGCTGCTGCAGAGCCTCACCGTGCTCCGCATGGAGGGCCGAATAGAGAGCGCCCTGCAACCGGCCGTCTGGGACCGGCTGCTGCGGCTGCCGACCAAGTTCTTCACCGAACGCTCCACCGGCGAACTGGCCAGCGCCGCGATGGGCATCAGCGCCATCCGGCGGGTGCTGTCCGGCATCGGCCCGGTGGCCGTGCAGTCCACGACCGTCGGCGCGATGAACCTCGTCCTGCTCCTTGTCTACAGCGTGCCGCTGGCGCTCGCCGCGCTCGGCATGCTGGTCGTCATCGGGGCGGTCTTCCTCATCATGGGCCTGTGGGAGCTGCGCTGGCAGCGGCGGCTGATCAAGCTGTCCAACAAGCTCAACAACCAGGCGTTCCAGACCCTGCGCGGACTGCCCAAGCTGCGGGTCGCCGCGGCCGAGAGCTTCGCCTACGCGGCCTGGGCCCGGGAGTTCGCCCGGTCCCGGGAGCTCCAGCAGAAGGCCGGCCGGATCAAGAACCTCACCACCGTCCTCAACGCCGTCTACCTGCCGCTGTGCTCGCTGACCCTCTTCATGCTGCTGGCCGGCCCGGCCCGCGGCACCATGTCGGCCGGCTCGTTCCTCACCTTCAACACCTCGGTCACCATGCTGCTGACCTCGGTCACCCAGATCACCGGCGCCTTCGTCTCGGCCGCCGCCGCCCTGCCGATGTTCGAACAGATCAGGCCGGTGCTGGACGAGGCACCGGAGGTACGCGGCGCCAGCGCCCAGCCCGGCACCCTCACCGGCGCCATCGAGGCCAAGAAGCTCTCCTTCCGCTACACCGACGACGGCCCGCTGGTCCTCGACGACATCTCCCTCCAGGTCCGCCCCGGCGAATTCGTCGCCGTCGTCGGCCCCAGCGGCTGCGGCAAGTCCACCCTGCTGCGACTGCTGATCGGCTTCGACAAGCCCACCTCCGGCAGCGTCCTCTACGACGGCCAGGACCTCGGCGCCCTGGACCAGGCCGCGGTCCGCCGCCAGTGCGGGGTCGTCCTGCAGAACGCCCAGCCGCTCACCGGCTCCATCCTGGACTGCATCTGCGGTGCCGAGTCCTTCACCCAGGAGGAGGCCTGGGCGGCCGCCGAGATGGCGGGCCTGGCCGAGGACATCAAGCGGATGCCGATGGGCCTGCACACCATGATCTCCGGCGGCGGCGCGATCTCCGGCGGGCAGCGGCAGCGCCTGATGATCGCCCAGGCCCTGGTCCGGCGGCCGCGGATCCTCTTCTTCGACGAGGCCACCAGCGCCCTGGACAACGAGACCCAGCGCATCGTCATCGACAGCACCCGCAAGCTCAGCGCCAGCCGGCTGGTGATCGCCCACCGGCTCTCCACCGTCATGGACGCCGACCGGGTGATCGTCATGGAGGACGGCCGGATCGTCGAGCAGGGCGCCCCGGCCACGCTCCTCGCCGACACCGGCGGCCGGCTGCACGACCTGGTGCGCCGTCAGCTGACCTGAGCGCACGACCCGCCCGGGAACGGCCGCACCGCCGGACGAGCCGTTCCCGGCATCCCCGCCGTCCACCGCATATCGTGCCAAGCGGCGGACGGAGGATGAGATGGCCACGGCGCGCAACCTGATCGACGCGATGCCCCCCGAGCAGCGGCGACTGCTGACCGAGCTCGCCCGCGAGGTGACGCTGCCCCGCGCCACCCGGCTCTTCGAGGAGGGCCGGCGGGCGGACCGGTTCTGGATCATCCGCAGCGGCCAGGTCGCCCTCGACCAGCACGTCCCCGGCCGCCGGTCCGCCGTCGTGGAAACCCTCGGCCGGGACGAACTGCTCGGCTGGTCCTGGCTGTTCCCGCCCTACCTGTGGCACCTGGGCGCGCAGACCGTCGGCCCGGTCGAGGCGGTCGAGTTCGACGCCCCGGCGGTCCGCGAGCTGTGCGAACGCGACCCGGTCCTCGGCCGCGCGGTGTACCGCTACGTCGCCGAGACCGTCTCCCACCGGCTGCACGGCACCCGCACCCGGCTGCTCGACCTCTACGGCCCCCAGGGCAGCGGCTTCGACGACTGAACGGCCGGGCCGCGCGAAAAGCACCCCACCGCCCCGGAACCGCACCCGGGAACCGGCCGACTACCTGTGCCGGGCCGTGTCCACGGCCCCCCGGCCGGGCGGACCGGCCGCGGAAGCGTAGGGGAGAAGCACCATGCGTCCTGGGAAGTTGTGCGGTCTGGCCGTGGTCGTGGCACTGACCGCCACCGCGTGCGCCGGCGGGGGAGCGGACACCGGCCGGGACGACGCCGGCCGCGGCGGCGCCGGATTCCCGGTGCGGATCGCCGACTGCAAGGGCACGAAGACCACCTTCACCGCCCCGCCGCGCAGAATCGTCACCAGCAACGCCTCCGCCCTGGAGATGCTGCTCCGGCTGGGCGCCGGCGACCGCGTCATCGGCACCGGCTTCCCCCCGGGCAAGGGCGCCCTGCCCGCCGCCCTCGACGCCCGCGCCCGCAAGGTGCCCGTCCTCGGCAAGCACCTCATCGCCAAGGAGAAACTGCTCGGCTCGGGAGCCGACCTCTACATCGACACCTTCGCCTCGATGGGCCACATGGGCGGTGCCGGGGACGCACCCACCGACGACGAGTTCGCGGCGGCCGGCATCAAGCACCTCTACCTCGCCTCCACCGCCTGCGCGCCCATGGCGAAGCAGCCGCAGCGGGACCTGTCCGGGGTGGAGGACGACATCCGCCGGCTCGGCGCGGTCACCGGTACGGCCGACCGGGCGAAGCAGCTCATCGCGGGCATGCGGGCCAAGGTCGCCGCCGTGCAGCGGGCCGTCGGCACCGTCCCCGAGCGGCAGCGGCCGACGTACTTCTTCTTCGACTACGACGCCGGCACCAAGCAGCCCCTCGCGGTCTGCCGCAAGCAGGTCGCGAACGCCGTCCTCACCCAGGCCGGCGCCCGCAACGTCTTCGCCGGCTGCGACGGCGACTTCCGGCCCGTCTCCTGGGAGGACGTGGTCGCCAAGGACCCGGACTGGATCCAGCTCGGGGTGCGCAACCGGGGTGACGCCGCGGCCAACGCCCGCGCCTTCGACGAGGCGGCCGCCTTCCTGAAGAGCTTCCCCGCCACCAAGGGACTGACCGCGGTCAAGAAGGGGCACTTCCTGCGGATCGGTTCGGAGCGCACGACGATCCCCGGGGTCGGCACCGCCGACACGGTCGAGGAGATCGCGCACACGCTCTACCCGGCACGGTTCAAGGAGGCCCGGCGGTGACACCCGTCCTCGCCGAGGCCCCCGGCCGGGCGGAAGCGGACGACCGGACCGGGCGGCGGACCCCGCGCGCCGGACTGCTCGCGCTCGTCCTGGGCGCCGCCCTGCTGGCGGCCCTGACCGCCGCGGTCTCCGTCGGCGCCACCGCCATCCCGCCCGCGGAGGTCTGGTCGGTGGTGCTGCGACGGCTGGGCGGCGCGCCGCCCCGGCCGGGCACCGACGACCTCATCGTCTGGCAACTCCGGGTGCCCCGCGCCCTGTTGGCCGCACTGGTGGGCGCCGGCCTCGGGCTCGTCGGAACCGCGACCCAGGCACTGGTCCGCAACCCGCTGGCCGACCCGTACCTGCTGGGCATCTCCAACGGCGCCTCGCTCGGCGCGGTCGCCGCGATCGTGCTGGGCGCGAGCACCGGCGGACTGCTCGGGCTCGGGCTGTCCGCGGCCGCCTTCGCCGGCGCGCTGGCCGCGTTCGCTCTGGTGTGGAGCCTGGCCCGGCGCGGTGGCGGATTCTCGCCGCTGCGGCTGGTGCTGGCCGGCGTCGGCGTCGGCCAGTTCCTCTCCGGGTTCACCAGCTACCTGGTCCTGCAGGCCGGCGACGAACAGCAGACCCGCAGCGTGCTGTTCTGGCTGATGGGCAGCCTGAGCGGGGCCACCTGGAGCCTGCTGGGGCTGCCGCTGCTCGCCGTCACGGCCGGGCTGCTGGCCCTCCAGGCCCGGGCCCGCGCCATGAACGCCCTGCTCATGGGCGACGAGACCGCCGCCGGCGTGGGCGTCCCGGTGACCCGGCTGCGCCGCGAACTGTTCGTGGTCACCAGCCTGTTGACCGGCGTCCTGGTCGCGGTCTCCGGCGCCGTCGCCTTCGTCGGCCTGATGGTGCCGCACCTGTGCCGGCTGGTCATCGGCGGCGACCACCGCCGGCTGCTGCCGCTGTCCGCGCTGACCGGGGCGCTGCTGCTGGTCGTGGTGGACCTGGTGTGCCGGACGGCCATGGACGCCCAGGAACTGCCGGTCGGGGTGGTCACCGCGCTGATCGGCGCGCCCGCCCTGCTGTTCGTGCTGGACCGGCGGACGGCGGCCGACCGGTGAACGTCGCGATCGAGGATCTGCACGTCGGCTACGCGGGCCGGGACGTCGTCGCCGGGGTGCACCTGATGGCCGCCTCCGGCGAGATCGCCGGACTCGTCGGCCCCAACGGCAGCGGCAAGTCCACCGTCCTGCGGACCGTCTACCGCCATCTGCGGCCCACCGCCGGACGCGTCCTGCTGGCCGGCACCGATCTGCGCACGCTCACGCCCGGGCGGACGGCACGGCAGGTCGCCGCGCTGCCCCAGGAACGCGGCAGCGACTTCGAACTGACCGTGCGCGAGGTCGTGATGATGGGGCGGACGCCCTACAAACGGGCCTTCGCCGGGGACGACCGCGAGGACCGCGAACGGGTGGCGCAGGCGCTGGCCGCCGTCGGACTCGCCGGACACCAGGCCCGTCGGTTCTCCGCCCTCTCCGGCGGCGAACGCCAACGCGCCCTGCTGGCACGGGCGTTCGCCCAGGACCCCGAGGTGCTGGTGCTGGACGAACCCACCAACCACCTCGACATCCGCCACCAGGTCGAACTGCTCACCCTGCTGCGCGACCGCCGCCGCACCACGCTGATCTCCCTGCACGACCTCAACGCCGCCGCCTCGCTCTGCGACCGGCTGCACGTGCTGCACGGCGGACGGGTGGTGGCCTCCGGCACCCCGCGCGAGGTGCTCACCCCGGACCTGCTGGCCGAGGTCTTCGGCGTACGTGCCGCGGTGACCGAACACCCCCTCACCGGCGACCTGTTGATCGCCTACGACCACCGGGCGCCGCTGCCCGCACGGTGCGGCTGACGGGGCAGGGGCGACCGACGGGGGAGGGAGGCCACACCGACCACCCTCCCCCTCCCCTCACCCCGCCGCCACGAAGTGGCTCGGCCGGCCGTCCCGCAGCACCACCCGGCCGAGCCGCTCGGCCTCCGCGCGGTGCCGCAACTCCCGCCTGCCGTCCGGGAGTTCCAGCACGCACGAGTGCCAGGGCGTCAGCCAGACGTCCGGCGCCGCCAGCAGCCGGATCCCGAACTTCGCCGAGCCGCGCGGCTGCGGATGGATCGAGAGCCGGACCGCGTCCGGGTGATGCCGGGCGACCAGCTCGCCCCAGGCGTGGCTGCGCCGCATCACCCCGTACGCGCGCCGCCGGCAGTCGCGCTGCAGCGCCGAACGGGTGCCGGCGAACGCGGCGGTGTCCTCGAAGAGGAACCGGGTGATGCCCTGGTACAGCCGGCGGGTCGGCTCGTGGCCGCGGGTCCGGGCGCGCAGCGCCTCCAGCGTGGGGGCGTACCGTTCGTCGACCAGCGCCCGCCGGGCGTCGTACGACAGCCCGGGCCCGTACACCGCCCGCAGGTCGAAGACGTCCAGCCGGGTCAGCCCCTCGGTGCGGATCAGGGCGCGCAGCGCGTCACCGTAGGCGTCGACGGCGGCGTCGGGCACGTGGATGAGGTCGCTGAAGACGTGCCCGTCCGAGCAGATGACCACCCGGGCGCCGGGCGGATGGACGGCCTCGATCCGGGCGCAGAGCGCGTCCAGGAAGCGCAGGGCCAGCCGCTCGCCCTCGTCGGGCAGCGGGCCGAGCACCTTGGCCGGGTTCGGTGACTTGCAGGGGAAGCCCGGGAGTGTGAACACGATCGGCTCGCCGGCCGCCACCGGACCCATGAGCTGCCGGTGCTGCTCGGGGAACGCCTCCGGCCCGTCCCCGCCCGCGGTGTCCAGCGTCCGCCGGTACGGCAGGAGGACGGCGAGCACCGCCGCGCACACCGCGCCGGGGTCGGCGGGCGGCGGGACGGCGGCGGGACGGGTGGGCAGCACTCGGTCGGGGCGGGTCAGCACGCGGCGGCCGCCCCGTCCGCGAACCGCCCCGCGGTGAAGGGGCAGCCGCTCCCGGAGGCCGTACCGACGGCGCTCCCGTCGGCGTCCCCGCCGGCTCCGTACGCCACCGGCAGCCGGTCGACGCCCCGCGCCAACACGGCCGGAATCCAGGTGAGTTGGTCGTCCGGTGCGGCGAGCCGGAGACCGGGGAGCCGTCGGAGCAGCGTCTCCAGGGCGATCTGGAGTTCGATCCGGGCGAGCGTGGCACCGGGGCAGAAATGGATGCCGTGGCCGAAGGCCAGATGCGGGTTGGGGGAGCGGTCGAGGTCGAGGCGGTCGGCGTCGGTGAACCGGCGCGGGTCCCGGTTCGCCGCGCACAGCGACACGATGACGGAGTCGCCGGCCGGGACCCGGGTCCCGTGCAGATCGGCGTCCTCGGCGAAGAACCGCCAGGTCGTCAGCTCGAAGGCGCTGTCGTATCGCAGCAGTTCCTCCACCGCGCGCGGCAGCAGCTCCGGACGGGCGGCCAGCTCGGCGAGCTGCCGCGGGTGGCGCAGCAGGGCGACCAGGGCCGTGGTGATCTGGTTCGTGACCGGTTCCTGCCCGGCCACCAGCAGCTGGAAGATCATCGAATCCAGCTCCGCCGGCTCGATCCGGCCGTCGTCGCACGCGGCCACCAGCCGGGACAGCAGATCCGCGCCCCGCTCCCGGCGCTTGTGCGCGACCAGACCGGCGATGTATCCCTGCAGCCCGCGCAGCCGTGCCTCGTACGCCGGCCGGCCCGGGTCGGTGGGCCCCACCGGCTGGACCACCTTGCCCCAGTCCCGGTCGAAGCGCTCCGCGAACTCCGCCGGCAGACCGATCACTTCGGCGAGGACCTGGAAGGGGAAGCGGGCCGCGAAGGTCTCCACGAGGTCCGTGCGGCCGCTCGCCGGCAGCCCGTCGAGCAGCGCCTCGGCCCGCTCCTGGAAGCGGGGCCGGAGCGCCTCGACGCGCGACGGGGCGAAGGTGTCGGTGAGGAGCCGGCGCAGCGCGGTGTGCCGGGGCGGATCCTGGTGCAGCAGATGCACCTGGAGTTGGGAGTGCTGCGGCTCGGGCATGATCGAGGCGCGGGCCCGCCAGGCCGCGTTGCCCCGGGAGTGGTGCTTGCCCAACCGCGGGTCGGTCAGCGCCTGATGGGCGGCCTCGTACCCGGTGACGAGCCAGGCGCACACCCCGCTGGGGAACCGCACCCGGTGCACCGGGCCGCGCGCCCGCAGCTCCGCGTACAGCGGATACGGATCTCGGGTGTAGTCCGCCCCGTAGAGCTCGACGGGCTCGGGCAATCTGGACATGGGTGTTCCTCCACGGCACTGACCGGTGACCGCCGTGCGCGAACGGCACGGCGTGGGAGAGGTCGGTCGCGAAGCGCGTCGAGTTCCCGGCGTACGCCGACGAATCCGGCGGAAGCGGGAGCGGCGGAGGGCGAACGGGGGCGCGCGCAAACCCAGTTAGTCGTCCGGCGACGCCACCGGGTTCCGGTGCCGGGACAGGATGAACCTCACGTGCCAAAGGCCCCCCGATCGGCCGCTCCACCCCGCGTCCACCTGCCACGATGACGCGATGTCCCGTTCTCCGGCCGACCGCAGTCGGCCCCCGTACCGCACGCTCGCCGCCCGCCTGCTGCCCGCCCGGCCGGTGCTCGGATTCATCGCCCTGCTGGCCGTCCTCTTCGCGCTGTCCTACGCGGCCGGTACGCTCGCCGGCCCGGTCGCCCCGGGCCTGCACCCGGCGGGCGGCACCCGCGGCGGCGACCACGCGCCCGCCGACGACGGGGACATGGGCGGGATGCACGGCATGGGCGCCCCCGCGCCCCGCCCGCTCGTCGCGGGAGCACCGCGATGACCGCCCGTACGACCACCCTCACCATCGGCGGGATGACCTGCGCCGCCTGCGTGGGCCGGGTCGAGCGGAAACTCGGCCGGCTGGACGGTGTCGCGGCCTCGGTCAACCTGGCGACCGGCCGGGCCACCGTGCGGCACCCGGACGCGGTGTCCGTCGACGACCTCGTCACCACCGTCGAGGCGGCCGGCTTCACCGCGCAGCTCCCGGAACCGGAGGGGCCGCAACACCCGGACGACGAGCGGCAGTTGACGACGCCGGACGACGACACCCGCGGCGCCCGCCACCGGCTGCTGGTCACCGCCCTGCTCTCGCTGCCCGTCCTGGTCCTGTCGATGGTGCCCGGCTGGCAGTTCCGCCACTGGCAGTGGCTGTGCTTCGTGCTCGCCGCCCCGGTCGCCGTGTGGGGCGCGGCCCCCTTCCACGCCCGTGCGCTGCGCGGACTGCGGCACGGCGCCGCGACCATGGACACCCTGGTCTCACTCGGCGTGACCGCGTCCTTCGGCTGGTCGGCGTGGGCGCTGTTCCTCGGCGGGGCGGGCGCGCCCGCCATGACGATGCCCTTCAGCCTGCTGCCCACCGCGGGTGACGGCAGTGCGCACCTCTACCTCGAAGCCGCCGTCGGCGTACCGCTGTTCGTGCTGGCCGGGCGGCACATGGAGGCCAGGGCCCGGCGCGGCACCGGCGCCGCCCTGCGGGCGCTGGCCGAACTCGCCGCCAAGGACGTCGCCGTACGGGTGGCGGGGGAGGAGCGGCGCATCCCGGTGGAGCGGCTGCGGGCCGGCGACCACTTCCTGGTCCGGCCCGGGGAACGGGTCGCCACCGACGGCACCGTCGTCACCGGCGGCTCCGCCCTGGACCTGTCCCTGATCACCGGCGAGAGCCGCCCGGTCGAGGTCGGCCCGGGCTCGGCGGCGGTCGGCGGCGCGCTCAACTCCGGCGGGCTGCTGGAGGTACGGGCCGACGCGGTCGGCGCCGACACCCAACTGGCCCGGATCACCCGGCTCGTCGAGGACGCCCAGACCGGCAAGACCCGGATCCAGCGGCTGGCCGACGCGGTGGCCGCGGTCTTCGTCCCCGCGGTGCTGACCGTCTCGGTCACCGTCCTCGGCTTCTGGCTCGGCGCCGGCGCCGACCCGCAGGCCGCGGTCACCGCCGCGGTCGCCGTCCTCGTCGTGGCCTGCCCGTGCGCCCTCGGCCTGGCCACCCCGACCGCCCTGCTCGCCGCCACCGGCCGCGGCGCCCAGCTCGGCATCCTGGTCCGCGGCCCGCAGGCGCTGGAACGGCTGCGCCGGATCGACACCGTCGTCCTCGACAAGACCGGCACCCTCACCACCGGCCGGATGACCGTCATTGCCGTCACCGCCCGCACCGACGGCCTCGGCCCGGACCCCGCGCTGCGCCTGGCGGCCGGCGTCGAACAGGGCTCGGAACACCCGCTGGCCCGCGCCGTCACCACCTGCGCCCGCGACCGCGACCCCGGCCAACCCCTGCCGCCCGTCAGCGACTTCACCGCCCTGCCCGGCCACGGCGTCCGGGGCACCACGGACGGGCACCGCGTCGAGGTCGCCCGGCCCGGAGACCCCGCCGGACTGCCGGCCCCCCTCGGGGACGCGGTGCGCGACGCCGGAACCGCCGGTCACACCGCCGTCCTGGTCACCGTCGACGGCACCCCCGAGGCCGTCCTCGCGGTCGGCGACGCGCTGCGCCCCGACAGCTACCGCGCCGTCGACCACCTGCGCCGGCTGGGCCTGCGCCCGGTCCTGGCCACCGGCGACCGCGCCGCCACCGCCCGCGCGGTCGCCGGCCACCTCGCCATCACCGAACTGCACGCCGACGTGACGCCCGAGGACAAGGCCGCCCTGGTCACCACCCTCCAGCAGCAGGGCGCCCGGGTCGCGGTGGTCGGCGACGGCGTCAACGACGCGGCCGCCCTGGCACTGGCCGACCTCGGCATCGCCATGGGCAGCGGCACCGACGCCGCGATCGGCGCCGCGGACGTCACCCTCGTCCGCGAGGACCTCCAGGCCGTCGCCGACGCGGTACGCCTGGCCCGGCGCACCCTGGGCACCATCCGGGCCAACCTCGTCTGGGCCTTCGGCTACAACCTGGTCACCGTGCCGCTCGCCGCCGTCGGCCTGCTCAACCCGATGCTCGCCGCCGCCGCGATGTCCGCCAGCTCCCTGCTCGTTGTCGGCAACAGCCTCCGGCTGCGCGCCTGGCAGCCCGGCGGCGGACCGGCCCGGCCGGGCCGCGGCGGCACCGGCCGCCGCACCACCACCGCACACCGGGAGACCGCATGACACGGCTGCCCGCGGCCACCGTCGCCGTACCCCTGCTCACCTGCCTGGCGACCCTCGGCGCCCTCACCGCCTGGACGGCGGCCGGCCGGGCCGGCACCCCGGCCCGGATGGAGGTCACCGACGGCCGGGTGCTGGTCCCGTCCGGCCCCGAGGCCACCGCCGCGTTCTTCACCGTCCGCAACACCGGTGGCGCGGACGATGTCCTCACCGGCGTCACCGGCCCCGGCGGACACCGGGCGATGCTCGGCCGTTCCGTCGACATCGGCCACAACGCCCGCAGCATGGCCATGGTCCCCACCGCCGCAGTCCCGGCCGGCGAAACCCTGCGGATGACGCCGACCACCCTGGACATCATGATCAGCCCGCCGCCGCGGCTCGCGCCCGGCGACCGGCTCACCCTCACCCTGCACTTCCGCGACAGCCCCTCACGGACCGTACGGGCCACCGCCGTACGCCCCGGGGAACTCGGCACGAACGGCGGCGGGGGCTCAGGGACCGGCTCCGCCCGTCCCTGAGCTCCTCGCCCCGGCGGGCGCGGTCCGGCCGTCAGGCCACCGCGCCCGCGAGCACACACGGCCGGTCGGCCGGCTCCGGCCGCTCCGCCTCCGCCAGCAGCGCCACCAGCGTCTCCCGGGCCCGCGCCACCCGGGACCGTACGGTCCCGACCGGGCAGCCCATCACCCCGGCGGCCGCCGCGTACGGCAGCCCCAGTACCTGGGTGAGCAGGAACGCCTCCCGCCGCTCCGGCGCCAGCGCCGCCAGCAGCCCGGTCAGCGCGATGCCCTCGTCGAAGCCGGGCAGCCCGCGCGGCTGCACCCGCTCCGCCGCCGCCTGCCAGTCGTCGGTCGCGGCCAGCCGCGGCCGCACCGCATGCGACCGGAACCGGTCCGCCACCACCCGCCGGGCGATGGTCAGCAGCCAGGTCCGGGCCGACGACCGGCCCTCGAACCGCGGCAGACTGCGCAGCGCCCGCACATAGGTGTCCTGCACCAGGTCGTCGGTGGCCTGCGGATCGCCGCTGAGATGCGTCACATAGCGCCGCACGTCGAGCTGGGTGGCCCGGACGAACTGCTCGACGGCCCGCTCGTCACCGGTCCGGGCGGCCAGCGCCCAGCCGGTCACCGCCTCGTCATCCCGCATTCCGCGACCGCCCCTCGCCACCGGTCCGCGCTTCGGAGAGGATGGCGGTATGCACTGCGCGCCCCTCCGTACGGCCCTCTCCGCCCGCCTCGACGGGGAGGAGCTGCCATCCGGCCTGACGCCAGGTCTGCTCGACGACCATCTCGCCGGCTGCGCCGAGTGCCGGCGCTGGGAGGCACAGGCCCGGGCCCTGTCGGCGCGGGTCGCGCACGCGGGCGCGGAGGCCGCGGAGGCCCCGGAAGCCGGGGGCGACCCGGCGACCCTGGAGGCGCTGCTCGCCGGATTGCGCTCGCGCCCCGAGTGGCCGAGTGGAGTCGTCTGCGTCTACGAGGAGGGGCAGACCGGAGGTACCGCCGCGGGCTGAGGCCGCCTGGGCGCCCCGCACGCCGGTCACGGACACGCGCGGCGTCGCCACCGGCATCCGGACACGATTCATCATCTGGAGTCCTTCGCATGACCCGGTCCCCGCACACGGCGGTGACCGGTGAAGTCGGAGCGGGGACATCAGGCGCGCCCGGCGCCCGTCCCCGGCTCGGGAATTCGACCGTGCTGTCAGCGGACAGCCGGATCGTGCGGCGGACCCCGCAGCGACCTCGCGTGGGCCAGCAGAAGCTTGCGCACCGCCCGGCGCGGCTCCTGACGCGCGGCGCGCACGGCGGGCGGCACGTCGGGCAGGACGATCCGCAGCACCAGCGCCAGCGGCGCGAACAGCCGGGCCGACACGCTGCGGACGAGGCGGAAGGCGGCCCGCTCACCGCCCCACAACCACCAGGCGCTGAGCAGCGCGACGAGGAGGTGGGCCGCGACCATGCCGGCCGCACTGCCGTGCGCCGCACCGCCCGGATGCGCCATCCCCGCCATGCCCGGCATCCCGGCCATGTCGGGGGTTCCGTCGGACATCCCTGGCATCGCGGCCATCTGGCGGTGCATCAGCCGCATCATCTCCGCGGCATCGCCCCCGGAGGCCGGCAGTTCCTCGGGGCCGCACAGCAAGTTGTCCGTCCATTGCCGGACCAGCGGCACCTGCCCCCCACCGGAACGGGCCATCGCCTGGCCGAGGGAGAAGGCGCTGTGCAGGGCGGTCTGGGTGCCGACGGTCAGCAGGCCGACGAGCAGCGGCCCGCGTTCCCGGCCCGCGACGCACCAGGCGCCGGCTGTGGTGGCCGCGCCGGCCGCGAGCAGCATCCACACGGGCACCGCCGCACCGGACATCACCGAGTGACCCAGCGCGGCGAGCAGCACACAGACCACGGCGAACACCGCGGCCCGAAGCCCCCTGAGTACCTGCCCCGCAACCATGACGGGCCCATCGTCGCACCCCGCCTCCGACGCCGGAACGCCCGGGTCACCGTTGTGACGGCCCGTCAGAATCCTTACCGAGCCCTCTTCGCGAAATGCCTTGCCGGTCCGGCCACTTCATGGCACTCTACTGCTAACGCAACTGGAGTAGCAGTAAGTCGTAATCGATAACAGGAGACCTGTGCCCCAACGTCCCACCTCCGGCCCCGACATCCCCTCCACCTCCCTCACCCGGATATCCGTCTCCGACGCCGCCGCCGGTCCGTACGCGATCGCCGCCGGCCCCGACGGCGCGCTGTGGTTCACGTTGGTCCACGCGGGCGGGATCGGGCGGCTGACGCCCGACGGTCGGCTCGACCGGTACGCCCTCGACGTGCCGACCTGCGGGCCGTCGCTCATCACGCCCGGACCCGACGGCGCCCTGTGGTTCACCCGTGCCCGGGACCACCGGATCGGGCGGATCACGGTCACCGGAGAGGCCACGTCGTTCGCCGTGCCGACCCCGGACAGCGGCCCGTTCGGCATCGCGGCCGCCGCCGACGGCGCGCTGTGGTTCACACAGATGCACAGCGACCGCATAGGCCGCCTCACCCCGGACGACGGCCGGGTGACCGAGTTCCCGCTGCCGGTGACCGGGGCGTTCCCGTCGGCCCTCGCCGCCGGGCCGGACGACGCGCTGTGGTTCACGCTCAACCAGGCCAACGCGATCGGCCGGATCGGCCTCGACGGTGCGATCACCCTCCACCCGCTGCCGACCGACGCCGCCGGACCGGTCGGCATCACCTGCGGTACGGACGGCGCCCTCTGGTTCGTCGAGATCGGTGCGGGGCAGATCGGCCGCATCACGACGGACGGCCGGATCGACGAGTTCCCCCTCCCGGACCGCGCGGCCCGGCCCCATGCCATCACCGCCGGCCCCGCGGGCGGCTGCTGGTTCACCGAATGGGCCGCGGGCCGCATCGGTCACCTCACACCGGACGGCCACATCCGGGAGTACGACCTGCCCGACCGTGAAGCGGAGCCGCACGGCCTGGCGTTCGGCCCCGACGGTGCGCTCTACGTCGCCCTGGAGACCGGGCAGATAGCCCGGTTCGAGCCGGCGCGCACACCGGCCGCATGAGGCATCGCGCGAACGTCCCGGTGGGGCGCGGCCGCCGGCCGTGCCCCACCGGTGCCGTCCGGCGGGCGACGCCTCACGGGCGCGGTCCGAGGACCTTCCCGGCGGCCCGTACGGTGATCGCCATGGCGGGGCAGACGTCGGCCGCGTCCAGGGCGCGTTCGTCCTCCTCGATCCGGTCGTGCGGCGGCCGGGCGTGCGCGCCGTCGAGGACGAAGAGGTCCGGTGCGATGGCGGCGCACGAGCCCGACGCCATGCACAGCTGCGGATCGATCTCGATCTCCCACGTCATCGGGGCACTCACCACCCCACCGGCAGGACCCGGGGGCCGCGCACCAGCATCTGGGTCTTCCACTCGATGTCGCCGGCCACCTGGAGCTTCGGGAAGCGGGTGATCAGGGCGCCGATCGCTTCCTGGAGTTCCAGCCGGGCCAGCGGGGCACCCAGGCAGTGGTGGACGCCGTGACCGAAGCCGAGGTGCTGGTTGCCGGTCCGGGTGATGTTCAGCGTGCCCGGCGCGTCGAAGCGCAGCGCGTCGCGGTTGGCGGCGCCGACCGCGACCAGGACGGGCGTGCCGGCCCGCACCAGCGTGCCGCCGACATCGATGTCCTCCGTGGCGTAGCGGGCCTGGCCGGCGCCGCTGCCGAGCGGGACGAACCGGAGTAATTCCTCGACGGCGCCGCCGATCAGCTCGGGCCGCTCGCGCAGCAGGGACAGTTGGTCCGGGTGGTCCAGCAGTGCCAGCACGAAGTTGGGGATCTGGGTGGCGGTGGTCTCGTGCCCGGCGACCAGGATCCCGACGCACAGGTCGACGAGCTCCAGCTCCGAGAGCCGGTCGCCGGTGTCCCGGGCGTCGATCAGCGCGGTCATCAGATCGTCCCGCGGGGCGCGCCGGTGCTCCTCGATCAACTGCCCCATGTAGGCGCGGAGTTCGTCCCGGTTGGCATCGAACTCCTCGGCCGTCAGCGAGCTGGTCGACAGCGCGGCATCGCTCCACGCCCGGAACTTCGGACGGTCCTGTTCCGGTACGCCGAGCAGCCGACAGATCACCGCGACGGGGATGGGCAGCGCATAGCGGTCCACGAGGTCGGCCGGCGGCCCGGCGGCCTCCAGCTCGTCGAGCAGCTCGTGGGTCAACTGCCGTACCTGCGGCCGGAGTTTCTCGACCTGACGGACCGTGAAGGCCTTCGCGACCAGGGTGCGCAGCCGGGTGTGGTCCGGCGGGTCCATGCCCAGGATGCCGCTGTCCCGGCGGCCCTCGGACTGCCGGGGCTCGTCGTGGTTGGCGCTCTCCGCACGGCTGAAGCGCTGGTCGCCGAGGACGAACCGGGCCTCCGCGTAACGGGTGACGAGCCAGGCCGGCTCGCCGTAGGTCAGCTGTACCTTCAGCAGTCCCGGGCTGTTGCGGACCTGCTCGTACGCGTCCGAGAGGTCGAGGCTCTCGGCGACATTGAAGGGGTAGGAGAGGGGTGCTGTGTCGGCTGTGGTCAAGGTGACCTCCCTTGTGTAAGCACCTGCTTACATAACGGTATGCCGCTCCCCGGGGGCGGTCAACGACGCATCGGCGCCGTCATCGTGACGGGCCGACGGAGAGGAGCGTGACGCGACGATGGGGGAGACCTCCCAGCGCGGCATGGACGGCACCTGCCGCAGGGACGCCCAGGGCACCCGGCGGCGGCTGCTGGACGCCGCGGCGGAGCTGTTCGCGGAGCGGGGGTACGAGCGGGCGACGGTACGGGACATCGCGGCCCGCGCGGGCGCCAACCAGGCCCTGCTGTTCCGTTACTTCGGCACCAAGAAGGCGCTGTTCGGCGAGGTGATGGCGCGCGGCGGACAGGAACAGCTGCGGACCACCCCCGCCGACCGGCTGTTCGAGGTCGCGCTGCGCGGCATGCTCGCCGGCGGCGGCCCGGGCGCCGACCGCTCCCTTGAGGTGTGCCTGCGCTCCATCGGCGGCAGCGACGAGATCGCGGACGCGCTGCGCGGACTGGGGGAGGAGTACGCCGAGGTGCTCGCCACCCTCTCGGCGTCCGACGACGGCGGACTGCGCGGTGACCTGGCGCTGTCCTGGCTGCTGGGCATCGGTCTGATGCGGGTGGTGGTCGGCAAGGAGCCGCTGGCGAGCGCCGACCCCGACACGGTCTGCAGGCTCGCCGTCGGAGCGCTGCGGCACCTGTTGGAGGACCTCCCGGCGGACGGCGTGACGGACTGACAGGGGAGGGCGCGCGGGAGAAGGTGCGAGGCGGCCCTCCGGTGCGCGCCCGGAATTCGCGTGGAGGCTTTCGTGCGGTTTGCCCAATTTCATACTGCGTTCCGGTGATTCCTCGGCGCGTCGCAGGTCAAGGGGTAAAACCCTCCTTATCGTCGCATATGCGGAGAATATTCATTTTCTGCAGAGTCGAGTGAAGGTGGAAACATGCTCCGTTCGATCCCTCGCGGCCTCGCAGTGGCCGGCCTGACCGCGGCTGCCCTCGTGGTGCCGACGGCCGGCGCCGCCACCGCCGCGACCGCACCCCCCAGCAGCGCCCAGAGCCCCCTGTGCTCCTCGCAGCGCTGCGACGAGGGCCACCACGGCAACCGGCATCACAACCGACACCACGGCGGTCACAAGGCCGGTCACAAGGGCGGCCACAAGGGCGGCCACAAGGGCAAGGGCCGCTTCGGGCACGGCGGCCACGACGGCTACGACGGCTTCGGCCGCGACGGCCGCCGCGACGGCTACGGCTACGGCCGCAACGACGGGTACGACGGATTCGACCGGGGCTACGGCCGCGACGGTTACGGCCGCGACGGCTACGGCCGCGGCGGCCTGCTGGGCCTCGGCCTGCTCGGGCTCCTCTGATCCCCGTCAGGCAGTCACGCGCAGGAGGCCCGGGAAAACACCTCCCGGGCCTCCTGCATGCTCAACCGGCGGCGGCCCGCGCCCCTTTCCCCGGAGTCTGCATGTCACCATCCGCCATCCGCAGCAGGAACCGCCGGCGCACCCTCGTGGCCACGGCCCTCCTGCTGTCCGCGGGCATCGTCCTCACCGGTCTCGTCCGGGAGACGCCACCGACGCCCACGGGCACGCCCACCGGCGCCGCCACCGGCGCGCCCGCCGACCGGGCCGGCCTCGACCCGCGCACCGCCGCCGTCCTGCGCAAACCCGCCTACCGGCACGCCCAGTGGGGCCTGTTCCAGCAGGACCCGCGCACCGGCAAAGTGATCCGGTCCCGCTACGCCGACCAGTTCTTCCTGCCCGGATCCACCGCGAAGCTCTTCAGCGTCAGCGGCGCCTGGCACACCCTGGGCAGCGGCCACCGCTTCGTCACCCCGGTGTACGCCGTCGGACGGCGTCGCAACGGCACCCTCAGGGGCGACCTCGACCTGGTCGCCCAGGGCGATCTGACCCTCGGCGGCCGGACCCGCAAGAACGGCACCGTCGCCTACACCACCGTCGACCACACCTACGCCAACGTCATCCCCGGCGCCACCCTCACCCCGCAGAACCCGCTGGCCGGCCTCGACCAACTCGCCCGCCAGGTAAGGGCGGCGGGCATCCGCCGGGTCGTCGGCGACGTGGTCGTCGACCCGCGGCTGTTCCGCCCCGACCCCGCACTCGACCCCGTGCCCACCCCGCTCATCGTCAACGACAACGTCATCGACCTGCTGACCACCCCCGGCAGCGGCCCGGGCGCCCCCGCCGGCCTGGAGGTGCGCCCCAAGGTCGCGCCCTACCGGGTCACCTCCGCCGTCCGCACCGTCGCGGCCGGCACACCCGCCGACATCACCGTCACGACCTCCCCCGACGGCACCCGCATCCGCCTCACCGGCACCATCGCCGCCGGCTCCGCCCCAGTCCTGCGCATCGCCCCCGTCAAGGACCCCAACGTCTTCGGCCGCACCGCCCTGATCGAGGCGCTGGCCCGGGCCGGCGTCCAGGTCACCGCACCGTCCGTCGGCCCCAACCCGGCCGCCCGGCTGCCCCGCTCCTACCGGGGCGCCACCACGGTGGCCCGCTACACCTCCCCGCCCTACGCCGAGTACGCCGAACTCATCCTCAAGGTCAGCCACAACCTCGGCGCGAACCTCGCGCTCTGCCTGATGGCCACCCACCAGGGGAGCACCGACTGCCAGGACGGGTTCCCCGTGCTCGCCAAGTTCCTCGACCGGGCCGGGGTCGACCGCCGGGCCGTCCAGCTCGCCGACGGCCGGGGCGGCGATCCGGCCGACCGCACCACGCCGCGCGCCCTCGCCCAGATCCTGGCGTACTGGCAGCGCACCCCCGAGGCACGGCGCTTCCGCGAGGCGCTGCCCGTCCTGGGTGTCGACGGCACCCTCGCGGACAGCTGCCGGCACTGCCCCGCCCGCGGCAAGGTCTTCGCCAAGACCGGGACCGTGGCCGGCGCCGACGACCTCAACCACCGCATCGCCGTGGGCGTCGAGACCGTCGCCGGCTACCTGGAGCGCGGCAAGGGCCGGTTCGACGTCTTCTTCGCCGGCGTCAACGGCGCGTCGGCACCGGACGTCAACGGCGTCCTGGCGATCGGCGACGACGTCGCCACTGTTGCCGCCCAGCTCCAGCAGCGCATCGGCTGACGGCCGGACCCACCGGGCCGGCCGCCCGGCCGCGCCCTCAACCGGCCTGGTCGCTGTCCTTCAGCGTCCCCCAGCCGTGCCAGCGCTCGACCTCGATCCAGGCACTGACCCGGCGCCGGTCCCGCTGCGGATACGGCTTGCCCAGATAGCGCTGCGCCAGCCGGTCGATGTCGGTCAGCCGCTCGTCGTCCCGGAGCTCGGCCACCCGGCCGATCAGGGTCAGATGGGTGTACCAGTTGCCCTCGTCGAGCACGGTCAGCGTCACCCGCGGATCGTGGCGCAGGTGCTGGAGCCGTTTGCGGCCCTCGTCCATGTTGACCAGCACCCGGCCGTCGTCCCAGAGGTACCAGGTCGCGGTGGACACCGGCTGGCCGTCGGACCGCAGGGTGGTGATCACCGAGGGGTTGGGCTTGGCCAGCATGGCGGTGGCGGATTCGGGAAGCGGTGGTCTCGACATCTGTGCCCTCATCGGTTCGTGGCGGATTCCTGATCATGCTTCTGCCCGGCCCGGGCCCGGACCCGACGGAGGGCCGTGGGGCCGCCCCGCGCGGCACCGCGGGGACACCCGGCGGTGCGGCCCTGCGGCCGGGCGGAATCCGGCGTCAACACGGCGGACCGCTTCCGCGGTCCGCGGGTGCGGCGCCGCGCCGGCCGCGGCTCAGGCGTCCTGGTGCGCGGGCCGGGCCGCCGGCACCTGCCGCCTCGACGGCAGTACGTCGGGCGCACGGTGCGGCCGCAGCGCGGTGAGCGCGGTCTCGGTCTCCTCCATCAGCGCCCGGTAGGAGACCAGCCGCTGCCACTCCGGATCGGCGACTCCGGGTACCGTGGCCGCGCGCTCCGTCCAGAGGCGCACCAGCGCCGCGTAGACCGGGGTCTGCCGGGTGATCTCCGCGGTGATCCAGCGTGGCGTGGACGCGGGACGGGGGAGGAACGTGTGACCGTGACCTGCGACGGTGCCGGAGGTAGGGGCGCTCATGGCCGTAGAAACGATTCTTCCGGCCTGGGGTCACTGCGTATTTTTGCGGCTGCCCGCACATGAGTCCCGGAGGCAGGGGGTTAACTCCCTCGAATATCACCTCATGCAGTGATCTATTGCCGGGAAGCGGTCCAATCCGGACGAAAAAACGTTGTCGCTGTCATGGAACCGAGGGAGTTGTGGGAGCGCCACGCGGTACTCGCACAGGCGTTTTGCAGCAGCGATGACGAGGTCCGCCGGACGCAGGGACTCCTCGACGAGGCCGAGGCCCGCCGGTCCCGGACCCTGGCCGCCTTCGCCGTGACCGTCGGCAGCGACGCGGTGGTGGCGGACCTGCTCGGCCTGGACGAGCGCGAAGTGCGGCTGGCCCGCCGCACGGTGGGCAAGGACGACGCCCGCGCGGTCGCCAAGAGCCTGCTCGCCGAACAGCCCCCCGCGCACGAACAGTCCCCGGCGCGGGAACAGACCACGGTACGCGAGCCGGCCCCCGCCCAGCCGCCCGCCGCGCCGGCCGCCGCCCGCCCCGCACCGGCACAGCCCGCCGCGGACCGGCCCACGGCGGACCGGCCCGCCCCGGCCGGGACCACGCCCGGCACCCCCGCCGCACCGTCCGGCGCCTCCCCGGTCACCCACGACCCGGTCTGGGCGCCGGCCCTCGACGCGGTCCTGATGACCAGCTGGCACACCGGGGTCGACCTCACCGCACTCGCCACCGAACTCGGCCTGGACGTACGCCTCTTGGTGGCCCGCGCCCAGCAGCTCTCCACGGAGACCCGCCCCGCCCCGGCCACGCCGCCCGACCGCACCGGCCGGCACCGAAGAATGGCCACCCTCCAGCCCTCCCCGTCGGCCGACACCGGCCCGACGGCCTGGCGCGAACGCGCCGACCGGCCCGCCTGGGAGCAGTACGAGCACGACACCTGGAAACAGCAGCCGTACCAGCAGTACCAGTCCTACGCGACGAGTCACCCCCAGCACCCGCAGCATCCCCAGTACGGTGCCTCGTCCCCGTCCACCGGCTATCACCAGTACCCCACCCACCAGAACCACCACGGCCACCAGGCCCACCAGCACCCTCACGACACCCAGACCACCCAGACCGTTCAGACCCTCCACCCCACCCAGAACGGCCAGCACGCCCACCACGGGCACGAGCACCACCCCGGCTACCAGGACCACCAGGAGTACCCGGGGTACGAGTCCCCGCCGCCCGCCGCCCCCACCTGGGACGCCAACGCCATCACCGCCGCCCAGCACGACTGGGACGGCATCCTCAGCCAGTGGGAGGCCACCACCCCCACCACCCCACCCCTGTCCGCACCCGGCCACGGAGCCCCCTGACCGGACCGCCCGTCCCACCCGCGGCTCCTCACCCCCACGGGTGAGCCGTCGTCTAGAGTGGACGGCGGGCCGTGACTGGCGCTTGGGTGGAGTACCACCGGGGAGCGGCCCGGCCGACAGGGCCACTGCCGCGCGCCTGGGCGATCGACGACGACGCTCAGGAGTACCCGATGTCCCCGACCGCCCGCCTCATGGACGGCACCGCGCTGGCCCGCCAGATCGTCGAGCAGGCCGCCGAGCGCGCCGCCGCCCTCACCGAGCGGACCGGCCAGGCCCCGTGCCTCGCGACCGTCCTGGTGGGGGAGGACCCCGCCTCGGAGACGTACGTCCGGATGAAGCGCAACCGCTGCGGGAAGGCCGGCATCCGCTCCCGGCACGTGGCCCTGCCCGCCGCCACCACGACCGGCGAACTGGTCGACACCCTCACCGCGCTCTCCCAGGACCCCGAGGTGCACGGCATCCTCCTCCAGCACCCGGTCGGGCCGCACATCGACGAGCGCGCCGCCTTCGAGGCCATCGCCCCGGAGAAGGACGTCGACGGCGTCACCTACCACTCCTTCGCCACCATGAGCTTCGGCGCCGAGGGCTTCGCCTCCTGCACCCCCGGCGGCATCCTCCGGCTGCTCGACCACTACGGCGTCGAGCCGGCCGGCAAGCACGCCGTCGTGGTCGGCCGCAGCGCGATCCTCGGCAAGCCGGTCGGGATGCTGCTGCTCGGCCGCAACGCCACCGTGACGTACTGCCACTCCCGCACCACCGACCTCGCCGCCCACACCCGCCAGGCCGACATCCTGATCGCCGCGGTCGGCCGGCCCCGCCTCCTCACCGCCGACCACATCAAGCCCGGCGCGGTCGTCATCGACGCGGGCTACAACCCCGGCAACATCGGCGACGTCGACTTCGACTCCGCCGCCACCCGCGCCTCCCTGATCACCCCGGTCCCCGGCGGCGTCGGCCCCATGACCATCGCCACCCTCCTCACCCAAACCGTCGACGCCGCCGCCCGCCAGCTGAAGGGGGCCTGACCCGGGAAGGCCCCGAGGGCGGCCCGTGCGCAAAGGGCCGAAAGCGTGCGGTCCCGGCACCCCCGCCGAACGTATGATCACGAGAGGGCAGTTGATCATCGGGGAGGCGGGAACGGCATGACGGAACGGCGAGTGGTGGTCGTGACGGGCGGCGGCACCGGCATCGGCGCCGCCACGGCGCGGCTGTTGCGGGCGGCCGGGCACGACGTGGTGATCTCCGGCCGCCGCCCGGAACCGCTGCGCCGCCTCGCCGAGGAGACCGGCGCGCTGGCCCACCCCTCCGACACCGCCGACCCCGAGTCCGTACAGGACCTCGTCGACACCACGGTGTCCGCCTACGGCCGGATCGACGGACTGGTCGTCAACGCCGGTGTGGAACGCAGCGGTTCGGTGGGGGACATCTCGCTGGAGGACTGGCACACCGTCATGTCCACCAACCTCACCGGCGCCTTCCTCCTCCAACGCGCCGCCCTGCCACACCTGTTGGCCTCCCGTGGCGCGGTCGTCGCGGTCGCCTCCGTTTCCGCGCTGCGCAACGGCACCGCCAACGCCGCCTATGCGACGTCGAAAGCGGCACTGCTCCAGCTCTGCCGCTCGCTCGCCGTCGACTACGGCCGGGACGGCCTGCGTGCCAACATCGTCTGCCCCAGCTGGGTCCGTACGGAGATGGCCGACCGCCGGATGGCCCGCTTCGCCGAGGAGGCCGGCCTCCCGGACGGGATCGACGCCGCGTACGAGGAGGCCACCCGGCTCCTCCCGGCCGGCCGCCCCGGCGAGCCGGAGGAGGTCGCCGAGGCGATCGTCTGGCTCCTCTCCCCGGCGGCGTCCTTCGTCAACGGCGCCGTCCTCACCGTCGACGGCGGCGCCACGGCCTTCGACACGGGCGGCGCCGCCTTCTCGTACCGCATCGACCCCCGCGACACCCCGGCCTCCTGACCCCGGGGGCCCGGGCGGAGGTCAGGTGGTGGCCGGCTGGGTGGCGCGGGCGAGGTCGCGGCGGTGCCGCATGAACGGGCGGGGGCGGTTGAGGGCGAGCACCGCGGTGGTCCGGCCCTCGCGTTCGTAACAGGCCAGGAAGCTGCGGTCGTCGGGGGAGCCTTCGAGGATCCGCGGGGTGTCGTCGGGCCCGCGGCGGCCGGCGAACTGGATGCGGACGCCGTACTGGTCGGACCAGAAGTAGGGGAGTGCCCGGTGGGTGGCGACCGTGCGGCCGGCGAGGAGATTGCGGGCGGCGACCGTGGCCTGTTCGGTCGCGCTGGTCCAGTGCTCGGCCCGGACGCCGGCCACCCTGGCGACGTCGCCGACCGCGACGACGTTGGGCAGCGCGGTGACGCAGCCGGCGTCGCAGACCACGCCGTCGTCGAGGGGCAGCGCGGAGGAGGCGAGCCAGTCGGTGTGCGGCCGGACGCCGATGCCGACGACGACCACGTCGGCGGGCAGGCGGCGGCCGTCGGACAGCTCGACCGAGGTGACACGGGGGTCGGCGCCGGCGCCGTGCAGGGCGGCCACGCCGGTGCCGGTCAGCAGGGTGACGCCGTGGTCCGCGTGCAGCGCGGTGCAGATCCGGGCCATCTCGTCGCCGAGTTGCGGCAGGAGCGGGAGCGGGGCGGCCTCGACCACGGTGACGTCATGGCCGAGGGCGGCACAGGATGAGGCGACCTCGGCACCGATGAATCCGGCGCCGATGACGACGACGCGGACCGGGCCCCGGGTCAGGTCGGCGCGCAGGGCGCGGGCGTCGTCCAGGGTGCGCAGGGTGTGGGTGCCGGCGGGTGCCGGGCCGGGGAGGCGGCGCGGGGTGGCGCCGGTGGCGAGGACCACGCCGTCGGCGGTCAGCGGCCGGCCGTGGTCCAGCAGTACCGCGCCGGCGGCGGTGTCCAGGCCGGTGGCCCGGGTGCCGAGCAGCCACTCGGCGTCGAGTTCGGCGGTCTCCTCGGCGTCGGCCAGGGCGAGTTGGTCCTGGCCGGTGGTGCCGGTGAGGAAGTCCTTGGACAGCGGCGGCCGGTCGTAGGGGCGGTGGTGCTCGTCCCCGACGATGACCAGCCGGCCGTCGAACCCCTCGGCGCGCAGGGCCCGGGCGGCGTACAGACCCGCCAGCGAGGCCCCGATGACAGCGACCGACTTCATGCGGCGGTGCCCTCCTCGGCGACGTGGTGCACGTAGATCATGCCGTCCTCGACGGTCACCGGATGGGTCCGCACGGCCCGGCGGGCGGGCAGACAGGTGGGCGCACCGGTGCGGAGATCGAATGAAGCGGCGTGCAGCGGGCATTCGACCAGACACCCCTCCAGCCAGCCGTCCGCGAGCGAGGCGTCCTGGTGGGTGCAGGTGTCGTCGATGGCGTACAGCTGCCCGTCGGCGTTGAAGACGGCGATCGGAGGTGCGGTGTCGATGCGTACGGACTCGCCTGCGGGCAGGTCGGCAAGGTGGCAGACAGGAATCACGGGACCCCCCTGTTACTCTTCGGTATCATCGAGTTTCGCGTTGCGCACGATGGAGCGCTATGCGCAACAGAATCCAGACCGGGGACGGGTGCGTCAAGCGCTCCCCGGAATTGCCGACCGTTCAATTTCGGACCCGCTACCAGGCGGCCAGGTGGTGAGAACCAACACATGACGGACATCGTGGAGGGGCGGACGGACGGCAGGCCGTCGAAGGGACCGGCGAGCGCCGTGCAGTCGGTGGACCGCGCGGTGACCGTGCTGGAGATCCTCGCCCGGCACGGCGAGGCCGGGGTGACCGAGGTCGCCGACGAACTGGGCGTGCACAAATCGACCGCGTTCCGGCTGCTCGGCGTGCTGGAGAGCCGCGGTCTGGTCGGCCAGGAGCAGGAGCGCGGCAAGTACTTCCTCGCGGCCGGCGTGCTGCGGCTGGCCGGCGCGGCCGCCGTCCGGCTGGACATCTCCCAGGAGGGTGCCGCGGTCTGCCGGCAACTGGCCGACGAGCTCGGGGAGACCGTCAACATCGCCGTGCTGGAGAGCGACGCCGCGGTGAACATCATGCAGGCCCGCGGCCCGGCCTCGGTCACCGCGCAGAACTGGCTCGGCCGGCGCACCCCGCTGCACGCCACCTCCAGCGGCAAGGCGCTGCTGGCGTACCAGCCGGCGCCGGTCCAGGACGCCGTCCTCGGCCGGAAACTGCCGCGGCTCACCGAGCGCACGGTCACCTCGGCCGAGGAACTGCGCCGCGAACTGGCGGAGGTCGTCGAGCGCGGCTTCGCGATGGCGGTCGAGGAACTGGAGCTGGGGCTGCGCGCGGTCGCGGCACCGGTGCGGGCGCACGACGGCTCGGTGATCGGGGCCATCAGCGTGTCCGTGCCCGCGTACCGGCTGGACGAGGACCGGCTGCCCGAGGTCGTCAAGGGCACCGTCTCCGCGGCCGAGGAGCTCTCCCGCCGTATGGGATACGCCTGTTGAGCCGCTGACGGGCGGGTGACGGCGGCGGGGCCGGGGCGCACAGCTCCGGCCCCGCCGCCGTGTCCGGACGCGTAACGAGCCTTTTACGAACAGCTGGCCCGTACCCCTTGACGGTGCCGAGACGGCGTTCCCACTATGTCTCTCATCGCGCAACCAGTCGTGCACTGCGCAACACTGAGGGGTAGGGCATGCCACACGAAGTCCATGCCGTCGTCGCGGCGAAACAAGGCGCACCCGTCGAGCTCCGGACGATCCTGGTGCCGGATCCCGGCCCGGGCGAGGCGCTCGTCGCCGTACAGGCCTGCGGAGTCTGCCACACCGATCTGCACTACCGGGACGGCGCGATCAACGACGAATTCCCCTTCCTGCTGGGCCACGAGGCCGCCGGAATCGTCGAAGCCGTCGGTCCCGGCGTCACCGATCTTGCCCCCGGCGACTACGTCGTACTCGCCTGGCGCGCCCCCTGCGGCAGCTGCCGGTCCTGCCGCCGCGGCCGCCCCTGGTACTGCTTCGACTCCCGCAACGCCACCCAGCCCATGACCCTGACGGACGGGACACCGCTCAGTCCCGCGCTCGGCATCGGCGCCTTCGCCGAGAAGACCCTGGTCGCCGCCGGACAGGCGGTCAAGGTCGACCCCGCCGCCCGGCCCGAAGCGGCCGGACTCATCGGCTGCGGCGTGATGGCCGGCTACGGCGCCGCCGTCCACACCGGGCAGGTGGGCAGCGGCGACACCGTCGCCGTCATCGGCTGCGGCGGCGTCGGCAACGCCGCCGTCGCCGGCGCCTCGATCGCCGGGGCCCGCCGGGTCATCGCCGTCGACATCGACGAACGCAAACTCGACGGCGCCACCCGCTTCGGCGCCACCCACACCGTCAACTCCCGCCGCACCGACCCCGTCGAGGCGGTACGGGAACTCACCGGCGGACACGGCGCGGACGTCGTCATCGACGCCGTCGGCCGCCCCGAAACCTACCGACAGGCCTTCTACATGCGGGACCTGGCCGGAACCCTGGTCCAAGTCGGCGTCCCCGCACCGGACATGACCATCGAGCTGCCGCTCATCGACCTCTTCGGCCGCGGCGGCGCCCTGAAGTCCTCCTGGTACGGCGACTGCCTGCCCAGCCGCGACTTCCCCGTCCTCATCGACCGCCACCTCAGCGGACGCCTCGACCTCGACGCCTTCGTCACCGAGCGGATCACCCTCGACGAGGTCGAGTCCGCCTTCGAGAAGATGCACCGCGGCGAGGTCCTGCGATCGGTGGTGGTCCTGTGACCCCGGCACAGCCCACCACCGACGCCCGCGTCGTCATCATCGGCGCCGGCATCGTCGGCTGCTCCCTCGCCGACGAACTCACCGCCCGCGGCTGGACCGACGTCACCGTCCTCGACCAGGGCCCGCTGCCCGCCCCCGGCGGCTCCACCTCCCACGCCCCCGGCCTGGTCTTCCAGACCAGCCCCTCCAAGACCCTGACCGCCTTCGCCCGCTACACGGTGGAGAAGTTCTCCGCCCTCGAGGTGGACGGCCTGTCCTGCTTCAACCCGGTCGGCGGCCTGGAACTGGCGACCACCCCCGAACGCTGGGCCGACCTGCACCGCAAGGCCGGCTGGGCCGCCTCCTGGGGCGTCCGCGGAGAACTGGTCTCCCCGCAGCGCTGCAAGGAACTCTGGCCCCTTGTCGACGAATCGATGATCCTCGGCGGCTTCCACACGCCCGACGACGGCCTGGCCCGCGCCGTGCTCGCCGCCCGCGCCCAGATGGACCGCGCACAGGAGCGCGGCGCCCGCTTCCTCGACCGCCACACCGTCACCGGCATCGAGCAGGACGACGGCCGCGTCACCGGCGTGGTCACCGACCGCGGCACCTTCCCCGCCACCCACGTCGTGTCCGCGGCCGGCTTCTGGGGACCGGTGATCGGCCGCATGGCCGGCGTCGACGTCCCCCTCCTCCCCCTCGCCCACCAGTACGCGAAGACCAAGCCGCTACCGGAACTCGCCGGTGCCAACGACCCCCGCACCGAAGCCTCGAAGCCCATCCTCCGCTTCCAGGACCGCGACCTGTACTTCCGCGAGCACACCGACCGCATCGGCATCGGCAGCTACGCCCACCAACCACTGCCCGTCGACCCGTTCACCGTCCTCGCCTACGACCAGGCGCGCGCCCGCAACAGGGACATGCCGTCCTCGCTCCCGTTCACCGAAACGGACTGGGCCCCCAGCTGGGAGGACAGCCGCCGGCTGATGCCCGCCCTGCGCGACACCGACATCGACGAGGGCTTCAACGGCGTCTTCTCCTTCACCCCCGACGGCATGCCGGTACTCGGCGAGTCCGGCGCGCTCAGCGGCTTCTGGCTCGCGGAGGCGGTGTGGGTCACCCACTCCGCGGGCGTCGCCAAGGCGGTCGCCGAATGGATGGTCGACGGCCACGCCCGGACCGACCTGCACGAATGCGACCTGCACCGCTTCGAGGACGCCCAGCGTTCCCCCGCCTACGTCCACGACCGCGGCGCCCAGCAGTTCATCGAGGTCTACGACGTCATCCACCCCCTCCAGCCGATGCAGCAGCCGCGCCCGCTGCGCGTCAGCCCCTTCCACACCCGCCAGCAGGAACTCGGCGCGTACTTCCTGGAGGGCGGCGGCTGGGAACGCCCGCACTGGTACGAAGCCAACGCCCACCTCGTCACCGACACCCCGCGGCGCGACCCCTGGTCGGCCCGCTACTGGTCCCCCCTCGCCGCCGCCGAGGCGAAGGCCACCCGCGAGCGGGTCGCCCTGTACGACATGACCCCGCTGCGCCGCCTGGAGGTCACCGGCCCCGGCGCCCTCGCCTTCCTCCAGCGCATGACCACCAACAACCTCGCGAAGAAGCCGGGCGCGGTGACGTACACCCTGCTCCTCGACGAGAAGGGCGGCATCCGCTCCGACCTCACCGTGGCCCGGCTCGCCCCCGACCGCTTCCAGGTCGGCGCCAACTCACCCGCCGACCTGGCATGGTTGCAGCGCCACGCGCCCTGTGACGTGCACCTCCGCGACATCACCGCCGGCACCTGCTGCATCGGCGTGTGGGGCCCGCTCGCCCGCGACCTGGTCCAGCCGCTGACCCGCGACGACTTCTCCCACGAGGCGTTCGGCTACTTCCGCGCCAAGGACACCTACCTCGGCCACGTCCCGGTCACCGCCATGCGCCTCAGCTACGTCGGAGAGCTCGGCTGGGAGCTCTACACCACCGCCGACCTGGGCCTCCGCCTCTGGGACACCCTGTGGGAGGCCGGGCAGCAGCACGGCGTGATCGCGGCCGGCCGGTCGGCGTTCAACAGCCTGCGCCTGGAGAAGGGCTACCGCTCCTGGGGCCACGACATGACCGAGGAGCACACCCCGTACGAGGCCGGACTCGGCTTCGCCGTCCGCATGGACCGCGGCGACTTCCTCGGCCGCCCCGCCCTCGAACAACTCCCGCCACCCACAAGGAAATTGACCGCACTGCTCCTCGACGACCCGGCCGCCGTCGTCCTCGGCAAGGAGCCCGTCCTCGTCGACGGGGCGCCCGCCGGCTACGTCACCAGCGCCGCCTACGGCTACACCCTCGGCCGCTGCGTCGCCTACGCCTGGCTGCCGGCCCACCTCGCCACCGGCACCGGCGTGCACATCGAGTACTTCGGCGAGAAGGTCCCCGCCACCGTCGCCGACGAGCCGCTGTTCGACCCGAAGATGACCCGCATCCGTCGCTAGGAGACGCTCGTGTCACCGTCTTACGACGTCATCGTCCTCGGCCTCGGCGGCATGGGCAGCGCCGCCGCCCACCACCTGTCCGCACGCGGCGCCCGGGTCCTCGGCCTGGAGAAGTTCGGCCCGGTACACAGCCACGGCTCCAGCCACGGCGGTTCCCGGATCACCCGCCAGTCCTACTTCGAGGACCCCGCCTACGTCCCCCTGCTGCTGCGCGCCTACGAACTGTACGAGGAACTGGAGCAGGCGACCGGCCGGGAGATCGCCACCCTGTGCGGCGGCGTGATGGTCGGCCGCCCCGACTCCCGCACCGTCGCCGGCTCCCTGCTCTCCGCCGAGCGCTGGAACCTGCCCCACGACCTCCTCGACGCGGCCGAGATCCGCCGCCGCTTCCCCACCCTCAGCCCGAAGGACGACGAGGTCGCCCTCTACGAGGCGCGGGCCGGCCTGGTCCGGCCCGAGAACACCGTCGCCGCCCACCTCCAGCTGGCCACCCGCCGGGGCGCCGACCTGCACTACGAGGAACCGGTCACCCGCTGGGAGCCGTACCGCGACGGCGTCCGCGTCCACACCCCCGAAAACACCTACACCGCGAGCCAGTTGGTGATCTGTCCCGGCGCCTGGGCGCCCCGGCTGCTCGACGACCTCGGCGTCCCGTTCACCATCGAACGGCAGATCATGTACTGGTTCCAGCCGCACGGCGGCACCGCCCGCTTCGACCCCGCACACCACCCCATCTACATCTGGGAGGACGCCACCGGCTCCCAGGTCTACGGCTTCCCCGCCATCGACGGCCCCGCCCTGGGCGCCAAGGTCGCCTTCTTCCGCAAGGGCACCGCCTGCACCCCGGAAACCATCGACCGGACCGTCCACGACCACGAAGTCGCCGCCATGGCGGACCGGATGTCCCGGCACATCCCCGCCCTGCCCGGCCGCTTCCTCAAGGCCGCCACCTGCATGTACTCCAACACCCCCGACGAGCACTTCGTCATCGCCCGGCACCCCGCCCACCCCGACAACGTGACCGTGGCCTGCGGGTTCTCCGGACACGGCTTCAAGTTCGTGCCGGTCGTCGGGGAGATCCTCGCCGACCTGGCGCTGACCGGCACCACCGCGCACCCCATCGAGCTGTTCGACCCGCGCCGGCTCGCCGCCGCGCCCGCCGTCTGAGGAGTCCGCCCGTGACGACGCTCCCCCTGCCCCCGAGCCTCATCGCCACGCTCCCCGGCCACTACTACACCGACCCCGCGCTCTTCCGCACCGAACAGGAGCGGATCTTCGAGCGCACGTGGTTCTGCGCCGTCCGCTCCGCCGACCTCGACAAGCCCGGCGCCTTCCGCACCGTCCAGGTCGGCCGCGAGAACGTCCTGATCACCCGCTCCCGCACCGGCGGGCTACGCGCCTTCCTCAACGTCTGCCGGCACCGCGGCGCCCGCCTCTGCACCGAAACCCAGGGCCAGGTCCGCCGCACCCTCCAATGCCCCTACCACGCCTGGACCTACGACCTCGACGGCAAACTGATCGCCGCCCCCAACCTCACCAAGATGCCCGACGTCGACCGCGCCACCTACGGCCTCGTCACCGTCGCGCTGCGCGAATGGCTCGGCTACGCCTGGGTGTGCCTGGCCGACGAACCCCCGTCCTTCGAGGACACCGTGATCGGCGCGGCCGTCGAACGGCTCGGCGAGGTGGCCGCCATCGACCACTACGGCACCGAACGGCTCGCCCTCGGCAAGCGCCTCACCTACGACGTACGCGCCAACTGGAAGCTCATCGTCGAGAACTTCATGGAGTGCTACCACTGCGCCACCATCCACCCCGAACTCACCGACGTCCTACCGGAGTTCGCCGACGGCTACGCCGCCCAGTACTACGTCGGCCACGGCGCCGAGTTCGGCGACGGCGTGAAGGGCTTCACCGTCGACGGCAGCGAGGGATTCGGCAGACTCCCCGAGATCTCCGACGACCAGGACCGCCGCTACTACGCCCTCACCGTCAAGCCCACCGTCTTCGTGAACCTCGTGCCCGACCACGTCATCCTGCACCGCATGTTCCCGCTCGCCGAGGACCGCACCGTCGTCGAATGCGACTGGCTCTACGCACCCGACGTCATCGCCTCCGGGGCCGACGTGTCCAAGTCCGTCGAACTGTTCCACCGCGTCAACGCCCAGGACTTCGCCGCGTGCGAACGCACCCAGCCCGCCATGTCCTCCCGCGCCTACCGCTCCGGCGGCGTCCTCGTCCCCACCGAACACCACATCGGGATCTTCCACAGCTGGCTCCTGCAGCAGTTGGGAGCCGACGGTGCCTGACCTGTTCATCGGCGGCAGCTGGACCACACCCCGCGACGAGCGGACCCGCGAGATCCGCTGCCCCGCCGACGGCAGCCTCGTCGCCGTCGTCGACGAGGGCGGCGGCAAGGACACCGCCGACGCGATCGCCGCCGCCCGCCACGCCTTCGACCACGGCCCCTGGCCCACCACCCCGGCCGCCACCCGCGGCGACCTGCTGCTCCGCGTCGCCGCCCTCCTCCTCCGCGACCGGGCGGCCCTCGCCCGCGCCGAATCCCTCGACACCGGCAAACGCCTGGCCGAGAGCGAAACCGACATCGACGACGTCGCCGCCTGCTTCCGCTACTTCGGGCGACTGGCCGGCACCGAGGACGGCCGGCTGCCCGACCCCGGCGTACCCCACGTCGACAGCCGCATCGTGCACGAACCGGTCGGCGTCTGCGCCCTGATCACCCCCTGGAACTACCCGCTGCTGCAGACGAGTTGGAAGGTCGCCCCGGCCCTGGCCGCAGGCAACACCTTCGTCCTGAAGCCCAGCGAACTCACCCCGCACACCGCCCTGCACCTGATGCGGCTCCTCCAGGAGGCCGGACTGCCGGACGGCGTCGCCAACCTCGTCCTGGGCACCGGACCGGAAACCGGCGCCCCGCTCACCGACCACCCCGACGTCGACATGGTCTCCTTCACCGGCGGGCTGCTCACCGGCCGGCGGATCATGGCCGCGGCGGCCGGCACCGTCAAACGCGTCGCCCTCGAACTCGGCGGCAAGAACCCCAACATCGTCTTCGCCGACGCCGACTTCGACACCGCCGTCGACCACGCCCTCACCGCCGTCTTCCTGCACTCCGGACAGGTCTGCTCGGCCGGCGCCCGGCTGCTCGTCGAGGACGCCCTGCACGACCGCTTCGTCGACGAGATCGTGCGCCGCGCCCGGCTGATCCGGCTCGGCGGCCCCTTCGACGCACACGCCCGCACCGGACCGCTGATCTCGGCCGCCCACCGCGCCAAGGTCGAGGCGTACGTCGCCACCGGCATCGCCGAGGGCGCGGTGCTCCGCTGCGGCGGCACCCGCCCCGACGACCCCCAACTCGCCGACGGCCACTACTACCTGCCCACGGTGCTGGACGAGTGCCGGGCCGGCATGACCGTGGTGCGCGAGGAGTCCTTCGGGCCCGTGCTGACCGTCGAGCGCTTCACCGCCGAGGACGAAGCGGTACGGCTCGCCAACGACACCGTCTACGGACTCGCCGGCGCCGTCTGGACCACCGACCAGGCCCGCGCCGACCGCGTCGCCGCCGCACTGCGCCTCGGCACCGTATGGATCAACGACTACCACCCCTACCTCCCGCAGGCGGAGTGGGGCGGCTTCAAACAGTCCGGCACCGGCCGGGAGCTCGGCCCCAGCGGCCTGGAGGAGTACCGGGAGATCAAACACATCTGGCGCAACACGGCACCCGCACCGGTGCACTGGTTCGACTGAGCCCGATCGAGTCCGACCGAGGCCGGTCGAGCCCCACCGGCTCGACCGGTTCGACCGAGGAGGAAGGCCCTTGAGCTCACCCGACGCACCATCGGCAAGAACCGCAGCACAGTCAGGAACGGCACAGACAGGAACGGCACAGACAGGAACGGCACCACCCGCCGCCGGCCCCGAACCGGACGACACCGGACTCACCGAATTCGGCTACCGCCCCGAACTCCAACGCACCCTCGGCAACTTCCACACCTTCGCCGCCGGCATCAGCTACATCTCCATCCTCACCGGCACCTTCCAGCTCTTCTACTTCGGCTACGGCATCGGCGGCCCCGCCTACTGGTGGTCCTGGCCCCTCGTCTTCGCCGGCCAGCTGATGATCGCCCTGTCCTTCGCCGAACTCGCCGCCCGCCACCCCGTCGCCGGCTCCGTCTACAACTGGGCGAAGAAACTCGGCAATCCGCACATCGGCTGGCTGGCCGGCTGGATGATGCTCGTCGCCTCCATCGTCTCGCTCGCCGCCGTCGCACTCGCCTACCAGCTCACCCTGCCGAAGATCTCCGCCGCCTTCCAATTCATCGGCGACGGCACCGGCACCTACGACACCGCCACCAACGGCGTCCTCCTCGCCGCCGTACTGATCCTCTTCACCACCCTCGTCAACGCCTTCGGCGTCAAACTGATGGCCCGCATCAACACCGCCGGCGTCTTCATCGAACTCATCGCCACCGTCGTACTGATCGTGCTCTTCGCCGTCCACGTCGTACGCGGCCCCGGCGTCGTCCTCCAGACCCACCACGCCGGCGACGGCCAGCACCTCGGCTACCTCGGCGCCTTCCTCACCGCCTCCCTGGCCTCCGCCTACGTCATGTACGGCTTCGACACCGCCGCCTCACTCGGCGAGGAATCACTCGACCCGTCCCGCAACGCACCCCGCGCCATCCTCCGCGCCCTGATCGCCTCGTTCGTCCTCGGCGGGCTCATCCTGCTGCTCGCCATGATGAGCGTCAGCAGCCTGAACGGGCAGGGACTGTCCACCGACGGCCTCCAGTACGTCGTCCTCGACGTCCTCGGCGACACCGGCGGCAAGGCCATGCTCTGGTGCGTCCTCATCGCGGTCACCGTCTGCGCCCTCGCCGTGCACACCGCCGCCATCCGGCTGGCGTTCGCCATGTCCCGCGACAACAACCTCCCCGCCGCCTCCCTCATGGCCAAGGTCAGCCCGCGCTTCCGGACACCGGTCCTGCCCGCGGTCATCGTCGGGGTCCTCTCCCTCGGCGTCCTGCTCCTCAACATCCGCCAGCCGCAGATCTTCTCCGTCGTCACCAGCATCGGCATCATCATGATCTACCTGGCCTATCTGCTGGTCACCGCCCCGATGCTGATCGCCAGGCTCCGCGGCCGCTGGACACCGGCCGGCGGCGGACGGTTCACCCTGGGCCGCTGGGGCCTGCCGGTCAACGTCCTCGCCGTCCTCTGGGGCGCCGGCATGATCGTCAACCTCGCCTGGCCCCGCGACGCCGTCTACAACGCCACCCCGCCGCACCACTGGTACCTGCGCTACGGAGCCGTGCTCTTCGTCGGCGCCGTCGCCGTCGGCGGCTTCGCCTACTACTGGTGCGTCCAACGGCACCGCACCGGCGTCCTCGCCGAACACGCCGCCACCACCGAACCCACCACGACCGGCACCACCGACGCCCCCGTCACCCTCGCCGCCACCGACTGACCGACCAGCCCCCGGAGGACAACACCCCATGGAACACGCGGAGTTCGACTACGTCGTCGTCGGCGGCGGCACCGCGGGAAACGTCGTCGCCGCCCGCCTCAGCGAAGACCCCACCGTCACCGTCTGCGTCCTGGAAGCCGGCCCCAGCGACGTCGGCGACGACAACATCCTGCGCCTGGAACGCTGGATGGCACTGCTGGAATCCGGCTACGACTGGGACTACCCGGTCGAACCCCAGGAGAACGGCAACAGCCACCTGCGGCACGCCCGCGCCAAGGTCCTCGGCGGCTGCTCCTCACACAACTCCTGCATCGCCTTCTGGGCCCCCGCCGAAGACCTCGACGGCTGGGAGGCGAACGGCGCCACCGGCTGGGGCGCCCGCGACACCTTCCCGCTCTACCGGCGCCTGGAGAACAACGACGCGCCCGGCGACCACCACGGCCGCACCGGCCCCGTCACCCTGCGCACCATCAAACCCGCCGACCCCTGCGGCACCGCCCTCCTCGAAGCCTGCACCCAGAGCGGCATCCCCACCACACCCTTCAACACCGGCCGCACCGTCATCCGCGGCGCCCACTGGTTCCAGATCAACTCCGACGAGCACAACATCCGCCAGTCCTCCTCGGTCGCCTACCTGCACCCCGTCATGGGCAACCGCCCCAACCTCACCGTACGCACCGGCATCCGCGCCAAACACCTGCTCATCGACGACGACCGGCGCTGCACCGGCGTCGCCTACCTCGACCCCGACCTGATCCACACCCGCACCGTCCGCGCCCGCCGCGAAACCATCGTCTCCTGCGGCTCCGTCGACACCCCCAAACTGCTGATGCTCTCCGGCATCGGCCCCGCCGACCACCTCCGCGACCTCGGCATCGACGTCCGCGTCCACTCACCCGGCGTCGGCGAGAACCTCCAGGACCACCCCGAGGGCGTCATCATGTGGCAGGCGAAGCAGCCCATGGTCACCACCTCCAACCAGTGGTGGGAGATCGGCATCTTCGCCGACACCGAACCCGGCCTGGACCGCCCGGATCTGATGTTCCACTACGGCTCGGTGCCCTTCGACCTGAACACCGCCCGGCACGGCTACCCCACCTCCGAGAACGCCTTCTGCCTCACCCCGAACGTCACCCGCGCCCGCTCCCGCGGCACCGTCCGGCTCCGCACCCGCGACTTCCGCGACAAGCCCAAGGTCGACCCGCGCTACTTCACCGACCCCCACGACATCCGCGTCATGACCCACGGCCTGCGCCTGGCCCGCGAGATCGCCGCCCGCCCCGCACTCGCCGGCTGGACCGGCGCCGAACTCGCCCCCGGCCCCGACGTCCACACCGACGACGAACTCCTCGACTACATCCGCACCACCCACAACACCGTCTACCACCCCTCCTGCACGGTGAAGATGGGCGCCGACGACGACGCCATGGCACCCCTCGACGCCCGGCTGCGGGTCAAGGGCATCACGGGCCTCCGCGTCGCGGACGGCTCGGTCATGCCGGAACTCGTCACCGTCAACCCGTGCATCACCACCATGATGATCGGGGAGAAGTGCGCGGACATGGTGCGGGAGGACGACTCCGCACGCCCCTGACGGCTCGTCAGGAGTCGGAGGAAAACGAGTGAAGAGGTCGCATGCCCCATCGCTAGGATGACCGCATGGGCCACGGAACGGACGACAAAAGCACCACGACCACCCGCGAACGACTCGACGCCGTCGGCGCCGCCGACGTCGCCGCCACCCTCCAGGCCCTCTCCACCCCCTCCCGGCTACGCATCCTCGCCCGCCTCCAGGAAGGCCCCTGCGCCGTCGGCGACCTCGCCACCGCCGTCGGCATGGAACAGTCCGCCTGCTCACACCAGCTCCGCCTGCTCCGCAACCTCGGCCTGGTCACCGGCGAACGCAACGGCCGCTCGATCGTCTACGCCCTCTACGACCACCACGTGGCCGAACTCCTCGACCAGGCCCTCTATCACGTCGAACACCTGCGACTGGGCCTGCGCGACGAGCCGACAGCCACGATCGGCTGAATACCTGGCGTGGCGGCCGTCCCCTGCCCCCGGCCGGGGCGGGAGGCGACCGCCACACCCGCACGTTCCCGCTACCGCCGGCAGTTGTTACAGCCGGCGGTTGTCCAGCACCGCGACCGCCCGCCGCACCCGCGCCGTCTCCTCCGCATCCACCTCGGCCACCAACACATCGGGCGCACCGCCCAGTTGGGCCCGCACCGTGCCGTCCGGGCCGACCAGCGCACTGCGCCCCACACCGGTCGGCGCCTTCGTCGGCGCCTCCGGGTCGGCCTGCGGGGCCGGCGCCGCCTGATCGACGGCCGCCAGCCACACCGTCGCATCCAGCGCGCGGGCCCGCACCAGCAGATCCCACTGCGCCGATTTGCCGGGGCCCGCGCCCCAGGAAGCGGGCAGCACCGACACCGTCGCCCCGGCATCCGCATGCGCCCGGAACAGTTCCGGGAACCGCAGGTCGTAGCAGGTCGCCAGGCCCACCCGGACACCCTCCACGTCGATGGTCACCACCCGGCTGCCCGCGGCCACCGTGTCGGACTCCCGGAACCCGAACGCGTCATACAGATGGATCTTGTCGTACGACTCCTCGACACCCGGCCCGGTCGCCAGCAGCGTATTGGCGACCCGCCCCTCAGGCGCCGGGGTGAACATGCCCACCACCACCGTCACCCCCGTCTCCCGGGCCACCGCACGCACCCCCTCGGCCCACGGCCCGTCCAGCGGCTCCGCCACCGGCCCCAGCGGCACCCCGAACCGCACCATGGACGCCTCGGGCAACACCGCCAGCCCGGCCCCCTCCCGCGCCGCCCGCCGCACGTGCTCCTGCACCGCCGCGAGATTCTCCTTCGGCTCGGTCGATGCCGTCATCTGGCACAGCGCGATACGCATGCGATCCCTCTCTCCGAAGCGTCTCGTGTCCGGGCCCCGCAAGACCCCTGTACACGATTCTGATCCACTCACCCGGGGAGCGCGGTTCCGGGACGGGGTTATTCCGCGTACCGGCCGGGGTTCCGGGCCCGGGGGCCGGTGTGCGGGCGGAGGGGAGGACCCGACGCCGCCGGCCGGCGGACGGCCGTACGGGCTCACCGCGGAGGACAGTCGGGCCGGGTCGGGGCGGGTCGGGGCCCGGCCGGGGCCGGGCCGGGTCGGACGGGTCGCCGTCCACGGGGGCCTCGTGTCAGCGTCGTCGACTCGGCGTCGTCGAAACTCAGCGTCGTCGACTCGGCGACATCGTTCTCGGCGACATCGTTCTCGGTGTCGTCGTCTCGGATTCGTCGCCTCAGAGTCGCCCCGTGCCCGCCACTTCCTCCGGCCGCAGCAGGGCGGCAAGCCGTTCGGCGGGCAACAGCCCCTGCTCCAGGACGAGTTCGGCCACACCGCGCCCGGTGGCGAGGGCTTCCTGGGCGATCGCGGTCGCCGCCGTATAGCCGATGTGCGGGTTGAGCGCGGTGACCAGCCCGATCGAATTCTCCACGCTCGCCCGGAGTGTCTCGGTGTTCGCGGTGATCCCGTCCACGCAGCGCTCGGCGAGCGTCCGGCAGGCGGCCCCGAGGTGGGTGATGCTCTCGGAGAGCGAGTGCAGGATGATCGGCTCGAAGGCGTTGAGCTGGAGCTGCCCCGCCTCGGCGGCCATCGTGATGGTGACGTCGTTCCCGATCACCTCGAAGGCGACCTGGTTGACGACCTCCGGGATCACCGGGTTGACCTTGCCCGGCATGATGCTCGAACCGGCCTGTACCGGCGGCAGGTTGATCTCCGCCAGGCCCGCCCGCGGCCCGGACGACAGCAGCCGCAGGTCGTTGCAGCTCTTGGAGAGCTTGACGGCGATCCGCTTCAGCACACCGGAGAGATGGACGAACGCCCCGCAGTCCTGCGTCGCCTCGACAAGGTTGGCCGCGGTCACCAGCGGCAGCCCGGTGATGGCGGCCAGATGCCCGCGCGCCGCCTCCGCGTACCCCCGGGGGGCGTTGAGGCCGGTACCGATGGCCGTCGCACCGAGATTGATCTCGTGGATGAGCAGCACGGCCTCCGCCAGCCGGCTCTGGTCCTCCTCCAGCATCACCGCGTACGCGGAGAACTCCTGCCCCAGCGTCATCGGCACCGCGTCCTGAAGCTGCGTCCGCCCCATCTTCAGCACATCGCGGAACTCCTCCGCCTTGGCGGCAAAGCTCTCCCGCAACACACCCATCGCACCGACCAGTTCCCGCACCGCCATGATCGTGGCGACCTTGATCGCGGTCGGGTACACGTCGTTCGTCGACTGCCCAAGATTGACGTGCTCGTTCGGGTGCAGCCGGTCGTAGTCGCCCTTCGCATGCCCGAGGATCTCCAACGCCCGATTGGCGATCACCTCATTGGCGTTCATGTTCGTCGAGGTCCCGGCACCCCCCTGAATCACATCAACCACGAACTGCTCGTGCAGCCGCCCCTGCACCCGAATCTCCCGGCAGGCACCGACAATCGCCTCCGCCCGTTCCCGATCGAGCAGCCCCAGATCCTGGTTGGCCCGCGCCGCCGCCTCCTTGACGGCAGCCAGCGCGTTGATCAAATGCGGATACGCAGAGATCGCCGCCCCACTGATCGGGAAGTTCTCCACCGCCCGCAACGTATGCACGCCCCAGTAGGCCTCAACGGGTATCTCCCGATCCCCCAACAGATCGTGTTCCCAACGGTGGTCAGTAACAGCAGTCACGAAAAATCTTCCTTCGGAGGAGCGGAGTGGAGGAGTGGAGCGGAGGGGAGGGGACCCTCGACATATTCATCACAGAGAGTGACAATATCGGGAACGAATCACGCTCCGTAATCGTTGCCGGGGTATGAGGAGGCGTCAGGAGGCGTCGGGGGGCGTCGGGACGGGAGGCGTCGGGGGAGGCGTCAGAAGGTGTTCAGGAGGAAAGCTCTCGTAGGAGACCCGCCCGGAGATCCGCAGCGAGCCCCTGTGCGAGTGCCCCCGCCGCCCGCAGCGCCCCCACCGGTGCGCCGCCCCCGATGACCGGTGTGGTGGCGAAGTCGGCGAGGACGTCCGGGTCAACACCGCAGTGCGCCAGGGCCGCCGCCGTGACGGGCATACGGGCCCGGTCGGCGCCGTCGGCGACCTTCACGCCGACCGCCCGCCCGTCCGGCAGTGCCGCGATCTGAACGCCCTCGAAGCCGTCCTTGGCGAGCAGCCCGGGGACCGCGCCCACCAGCCGGGCGGTGTCCCGGTCGGCGCCGGAGACCATCTCGGGGTGGGTACGCATGGCCTGCGCGACCCGGCCCTCGTCGGTGTCGGGGGCTGCCGTCGCGAGCCGGGCGGCGGCTCGGGTCAGGCCGTGCAGGGAGACGGCGAAGAGCGGGGCGCCGCAGCCGTCGACGGTGACGCGGGCGATGCGCTGGCCGGTGAGGTCCTCGACCGTCGCGGCGATCTCGCGCTGCAGCGGGTGGCCCGGGTCGAGGTAGGCGTCCGGCTGCCAGCCGCGGGCCAGGGTCGTCAGCAGCATCGCGGAGTGCTTGCCGGAGCAGTTCTGGGTGAGGCGGGTGGGGGCCAGGCCGCGGCGGATCCACTCGTCGCGTTCGGCGGGGCCGTAGGGCAGGTCGGGGACGTTGCGCAGGGCGTCCTCGGTCAGGCCGGCGGTGGCGAGCATGCGGCGGGCGGTGGCCAGGTGGCGTTCGTCGCCGGAGTGGCTGGCGGCGGCGAGGGCCAGCGCCTCGTCGTCCAGCGGCGGCAGGCCCGCGCGGAGCAGGCCGACGGCCTGGAGCGGCTTGAGGGCCGAGCGCGGGTAGAAGGCGGCCTCGATGTCGCCGGCCTGGAACTGCACGCTTCCGTCGGCCGCCAGCACCACGACCGAGCCGTGGTGGACGCCCTCGATGATGCCTCCGCGCACCACGTGGGCGATCGGGGCGTGGGCGGGCTCGCGGATCTCGGGCGGGTTCGACACCACGTCGGCCCGTCCCGTCGGCACGTCGGCCCGTCCCGTCGGCGCCATTTCACCGAAGGGTGACCGTTCGCCGGAGGGGGACCGTTCGCCGGAGGGCGACGGGGCGCGGGACGGCGACGGGGCGCGGGACGGCGACGGGGTGCGGGAGGGCGACGGGGCGTGGGAGGGCGACGGGGCGTGGGAGGGCGACGGTTCGGCGGAGGGTGAGGGTCCGCCGGTGGGTGTCGGGTCGGGGAGGGGGTGGTGGGTCATGGCTGGGGCTCGGGTTTCGGGGTGGGGGCCGCGTCGGGGGTGGGGGAGGGGCCGGGGGTGGCGGTGACGATTTGGGTGAGGGTGGTTTCCACGCGGGTGAGGTGGTGGGCCATGGCTTGTTCGGCGTCGGGGGCGGAGTTGTCGATGAGGGCCTCGACGATGGCGCGGTGTTCGCGGTTGGACTGCTCGCGGCGGCCGCCGAGCTCGTTGAGGAACGCCGACTGGCGGGCCAGTGCGTCGCGGATCTCCTCGATGACGCGGCGGAAGACCGGGTTGCGGGCGGCCTGGGCGACCGCCAGGTGGAAGAGGGTGTCCATGGCCACCCAGGCGGTGGTGTCGGTCTCCCGCTCCATCCGGTCCAGCAGGTGGGTGAGGTGGTCGAGGTCCTCCGGGGTACGGCGCTGCGCCGCGTACCCGGCGACCGGGATCTCCACATGGCGGCGGACCTCCAGCAGGTCGCTCGCCGCGTAGTCGCCGAACGTGGGGTCGGCCACCGCGCCGTCGGAGACGACGAAGGTGCCCTTGCCGGTGCGCGAGACGGTGAGCCCCATGGTCTGCAGGGCGCGCAGGGCCTCGCGGAGTACGGGTCTGCTCACCTCCAGGCGGCGGCAGAGCTCCGCCTCCGAGGGGAGCTTGTCGCCGACCGCGTATTCGCCCCGTTCGATGGCACCGCGCAAGTGGTGCAGGACCGCTTCCATCGCGCTCACGCGGCGGGGCATGTCGCCGGGCACGCCGCCGGGACCGCCGCTGGGCATGTCGCCGGGCACGCCGCCGGGACTGCCGCCGGGACCGGAGGCTGTCTGGCTGTCTGACAGGTTTGGGGTCACGGATGGATCCTGAGACCTGGGGGAGGAGGATGTCAAGGCGCGGGGGGATGCGGAGGGTGGGTGGTGGGGTGGTCCGTGCGGAGGTCCAGCATGTAGAAGACCTTGTCGTAGCGGCGGCCGCCCATGGCGATGAAGGCGGGCAGGCGGCCGTATTCGCGAAAGCCGAGGGAGCGGTAGAGGCGGAGTGCGCGGGTGTTGTCGGCGCGGGCGTCGAGGGTGAGGACCTCGATCTTCGCGTCGCGGGCGTCGGCGACCAATGTGCTGGTCAGCGACCTGCCGATGCCGCGGCCGTGCGCCTCGGCGGCCACCGCGATCTTCACCAGGTCCGCGTGCTGGCGGTTGGTCGCCTGGGCGTAGCGCAGCCAGTACCCCAGCCCGATCAGGCGGCGGTCGAGGTAGGCGGCGCGCAGTGCCCCGTCGCCGCGCCGTGCGGCTCGCAGGACCCGCCCGATGAGGTCGGCCACCTCGTCCGGCGCCGGCGGCTCGTCCCAGCCGAGCGGAGCGCCGGCGCGTACCAGGTCGGCCAGTACTCGGTGGGCCTCGGCGGGGAAGCGGGCCGCAAGCTCCTGGTCGGCGGTCAGGGCCGCGGCGTCGAGCAGGGCCGGGGTCGTGTCCTCCCTGCTGGTTGTGTCCTCCCTGCCGGTCGTGTCCTTCCCGCCGGTCGTCGAAATGCCGGTCGTCGAGATCTCCATGATCAGGAGGCTAGGGGGCGCGCCCCACCCCCTGGGCCCGGACGGAAGAAATGCCCAAGCCCACTGAAGAGACCCCCGAGGAAGAAACACCGGGGAGGAGTGCCCGAGGGAGAAGTGCCCCGAGGCCGGAAGTGCCCCGAGGGGAACTGCCCGAATGAGGCATACCTCAAGGAGGCATACCCAAGGCGCGCGCCACCGGGTCAGCCCGCCGCCGCCCAGCGGTAGCGGTGTTCCGGGCGGCCGGTGTCGCCGTATTTGAGGGTCAGGATGATGTGGCCGCTGCGTTCCAGGTGTTTGAGGTAGCGCTGGGCGGTGGAGCGGCTGACGCCGGCGCGGGTGGCGACCTCGTGGGCGGACAGGGGTACCCGGGCCGCGTCCAGGACCCGGCGGATCAGCCCGACGGTGGCCGCGGAGTGGCCCTTGGGGAGTTCGGTGTGCGGCGATTCGGCGGTGCGGAAGGCACCGAATATCCGGTCGACCTGTTCCTGGCCGGCCTCGCCGCGCCCGCTCACCCCCTCGACGGTGCGGCGCAGCGCGACGTAGCCGTCGAGCTTGGCACGCAGTCCGGAGAAGCCGAACGGTTTGACGAGGTACTGCAGCGCCCCGGAGCGCATGGCGTCCTGGATGGTCGTCACGTCGCGGGCCGCGGTCACCATGATCACGTCGGTGCGGTGGCCGAGTTGCCGCAGCCTTCGGAGCAGCGACAGTCCGTTCTCGTCCGGCAGGTAGTGGTCGAGCAGTACCAGGTCGGCGGGGGTGCGTTCCAGGGCGGCGAGTGTCTGGGCGGCGGTGTGGGCGCAGCCGGTGACGCGGAAGCCGGGCACCTGGGAGACGTAGGCGGCGTTGATCTCGGCGACGTGGAAGTCGTCGTCCACGACGAGGACGTCGATCATCGGGGTCCTCCGGTCATCGTGACGCTCCGAGGGTCATCGTGACGCTCCCTGGGTCATCGTGACGCTCCCTGGGTCATCGTGATGCTCCGACGGTCATCGTGATTCTCCGATCGACGTGGTGGTGCGTTCTTCCTGGAGGGCTTCGGGCAGGACGACGGTGAAGACCGCGCCGCCGCCGGCGCGGGCGGTGACCCGGGCCATTCCGCCGTAGCGCTCGGCGAGCCGGCGCACCAGTGCCAGGCCGATGCCGCGGCCGCGGTGGAAGGTCACCGGGGCCGTGGACTGCCGTCCGGTGGCCGGCGGGCGGGGTGTCTTGGTGGACCAGCCCTCGGCGAAGATCTGCTCGCGCAGGGCGGGCGGGACTCCGGGTCCGGTGTCGGAGACCCGCAGGACGACGGTGCGGTGTTCGGCCCGCAACTCGACCTCGACGAAGGGTTCTTGGCGGTGGCGTTCGGCGGTGGCGTCGAGCGCGTTGTCGATCAGGTTGCCGAGGACGGTCACCAGGTCGCGCGGGTCGACCACGGCGTCCGGCAGCAGTGTGGCGTCGGAGATCCGCAGTGACACCCCGCGTTCGGCGGCGATGGCGGCCTTGCCGACGAGCAGTGCGGACAGCAGCGGGTCGTGCACCCGCTCGGCGATCTGTTCCGCGGAGGCGCGGTGGGCGCTGGCCACTTCGGTGACGAATTCGACGGCCTTGTCGTACCGGCCGAGTTCGAGCAGTCCGCGTACCGTGTGCAGCTGGTTGGCGTGTTCGTGGTCCTGGGCGCGGAGGGCGTCCAACAGGCCCTGGGTGCCGTCGAGTTCGCGGCCGAGCAGTTCGAGTTCGGTGCGGTCGCGGAGGGTGACCACGGCTCCGCCGTCCCGGGTGGGTACGCGGTTGGCGAGCAGGACCCGGCCGCCGCAGACGGCCAGCAGGTCCGTGCCCGCCACCCGTCCGGCCAGCACTTCCGTGGTCCGGCCCGGCGGCAGCACCTCTTCCAGGGCCCGTCCGGCGGCCCCGGCGTCGAGTCCGAGGAGCCGTCCGGCCTCGTCGTTGACCAGCCGGATCCGGCCGCGCCGGTCGAAGGCGACCACGCCCTCGCGGATGCCGTGCAGCATCGCCTCGCGTTCGGCGAGCAGTGCGGAGATGTCGGTGAACGCGACCCCGTGGGTGCGGCGGCGGAGCCCGTGGGCGAGGGCGACCGTGGCCAGGACGCCGACGGCGAGCGCGGCGGCCGCGTAGCGCAGTACGTCGGGGAGGGTGTCGATCAGGCGGCTGTGGACGCTGTCGTAGGCGATGCCGACGGAGACGGCGCCGACGATGCGGCCGTGGCGGTCGCGCAGCGGGACCTTGGCGCGGGCCGACCGTCCGAGGGTGCCGGTGTCGATCTGGCGGACCTCGCGTCCGGCGAGGGTGCGGCTGGGGTCGGTGGAGACGTGCCGGCCTATTTCGGCGGGGTTGGTGTGCGACCAGCGCACTCCGTGGGTGTCCATGACGACGACGTACAGGGCGCCGGTCGCCCGGCGGATCCGTTCCGCGGCGGTCTGCACCGGACCGTGCCGGTCGGGCGGGGTGGTGGTCAGTTCGCGGGGGAGGGCGGGGTCGGTGGCGGTGGTCTGGGCGATGGACTGTGCCCGGCGCATCGCCTGGTCGTCGAGTTCGGAGCTGAGCGGGGCGAGGAACAGGCTGGTGGCGAGCACCATCACGCCGGTGGTGAGGGTGAGTTGGGCGGTCAGCACCTGGGCGAAGACGCGCCGGGGCCAGTGGATCCGCATGCTCTCCTCGTCCTGGGCCCCTTCCGCGTCCGCGCGGAACCGACACATTCTCTTTACGGCGTGATGCTCGCACGGTATGCCGTGCGTGAGCATCCGCGCACCCCCTGGTGATGTTGTAGTTGTTCTAGCGTGAGCAAAACGAGCACAACAGGGTTTGCGCGCAGAAAGGCGGGTTGTGGCCACAAGCGTGTCGGTGCGCCGGATCACACCTAGCGTCCCGGGCCATGAACAGCCACCTGAGCCCCGCCATCGAACTACGGGGCACCAGCAAGACGTTCCGGACACCGTCGGGCGGATTGCACACCGCGGTACGGGATCTGGATCTGGTCGTCGGACGCGGTGAGTTCGTCGCCGTGGTCGGCCCCACGGGGTGCGGGAAGTCCACCACGCTCACCCTGATCAGCGGGCTGGAGGAGCCCACCCGGGGCGAGGTGCTGGTGGCCGGGGAGCCGGTCCGCGGCATCGGCGACACGGTCGGTTTCGTGTTCCAGCAGGACGCGGTCTTCCCGTGGCGCACCGTGCTGTCGAACGTGATGGCCGGGCCGCGCTTCCGCGGTGTGCCGAAGGCGGAGGCCCGGGAGCGGGCGCGGGAATGGCTGGCCCGGGTCGGGCTGGCGTCCTTCGAGGACCGCTATCCGCATCAGCTCTCCGGTGGCCAGCGCAAGCGGGTCGCGCTGGCCGCGACGTTCGTCAACGATCCCGGGATCCTGCTGATGGACGAGCCGTTCTCGGCGCTCGACGTGCAGACCCGGGCGCTGATGTCGGACGAGCTGCTGGAGCTGTGGTCCGGCACCGGCGCCTCGGTCGTGTTCGTCACGCACGACCTGGAGGAGTCGATCGCGCTCGCCGACAAGGTGGTGGTGATGACGGCGGGGCCGGCGACCGTCAAGGAGGTCTTCGAGATCGATCTGCCGCGGCCCCGGCGGGTCGAGTCGGTGCGGCTGGAGCCGCGGTTCCTCGAGATCTACCGGGAGATCTGGTCCTCGCTCGGTGAAGAGGTCCGCATCACCCGCGAGAGGGGTGCCGCCCATGCCGCCTGAGACCGTCTCCGCGCCCGTCGCGGTGGTCAAGTCCGGTGCCCGCGCGGACCGTTCGCGGGAGCGGGCGCGGGCCGCGCGCCGGCGTCGGCTGCTGGTGTACGGCGCCCGGGTGCTGCTGCTGGTGGGTCTGCTCGGGCTGTGGGAGGGCCTGGCCCGGGCGGCGGTCATCGATCCGTTCAACTTCTCGATGCCGTCGAAGATCTGGGACCAGATGAGCCAGTGGGCGCTGTACGGCACCCCGCAGGGCCCTTTGTGGGAGCAGATCTGGTACACGCTCTACGAGGCGCTGCTCGGCTGGGTCATCGGTGTCCTCGCCGGGGTGGTGCTGGGCATCGCGCTGGGCCGGGTGCGTTTCCTGGCCGATGTGCTCGGCCCGTACATCAAGGTGCTCAACGCGCTGCCGCGGATCGTGCTGGCCCCGATCTTCCTGATCTGGTTCGGTCTGGGTCCGGCGTCCAAGGTGGCGTCCGCCGTGGTCCTGGTGTTCTTCCCGGTGTTCTTCAACGCGTTCCAGGGCGCCCGGGAGGTGGACCGCAATCTGGTGGCCAACTCCCGGATCCTGGGGGCGAGCAACCGCCAGGTGACCCTGCAGGTGGTGATCCCGTCGGCCACCTCGTGGATCTTCACGAGCCTGCACGTCAGCTTCGGATTCGCGCTGATCGGCGCGATCGTCGGCGAGTACATCGGCGCGACCAAGGGCCTCGGCCTGCTGGTGTCGGCGTCCCAGGGCACGTTCAACGCGGCCGGGGTGTACGCCGCCATGGTGATCCTCGCCGTGGTCGCCCTGCTCGCCGAGGGGCTGCTGGCGTTCCTGGAGAAGCGGCTGTTCCGCTGGAAGCCGTCCGACGCCGCGGACGGCCGCTGACCCGCCGTGCCGTTCCTTCCGTCAACGCTGTTCTTTCCGTCAACTCCCTTATGAAGCCGAGGATTTGATCATGCGTACGTCCGTCAAGTTCACCGCAGCGGCGGCCTCCGCCCTGCTCGCCCTCACCACCCTCACCGCCTGTGGTGGCACCGGATCCCAGGACGCCGCGGCCGGCGGTGACAACGGCAAGATCAAGATCATGGTGGGCGGTCTGGACAAGGTCATCTACCTGCCCGCCAGACTCACCCAGCAGCTGGGCTACTTCGAGGACGAGGGCGTGCACGTCACGCTGCTGACCGAACCGGCCGGTGTGCAGGCCACCACCTCGCTCCTCTCGGGTGACGTCCAGGGTGTCGTCGGCTTCTACGACCACACCCTCGACCTGCAGGTGAAGGGCAAGCAGGTGGAGTCGGTGGTGCAGTTCGCGCACGCCCCCGGCGAGGTCGAGGTGGTGTCCAACAAGGCGGCGGCCGGCCTCACCTCGCCCAAGGACTTCAAGGGCAAGAAGCTCGGCGTCACCGGCCTCGGCTCGTCCACCGACTTCCTGACCAAGTACCTCGCGGTGAAGAACGGGGTGCAGACGAACGAGTTCACGCCGGTGGCGGTCGGCGCCGGGCAGACCTTCCTGTCCGCGATGAAGCAGGGTTCGATCGACGGCGGGATGACCACCGACCCGACCGTCGCGCAGGTCGTCGACAAGAACCTGGGCAAGGTGCTCATCGACATGCGTACGCCCGAGGGGTCGAAGGAGGCGCTCGGCGGCCCGTACCCGTCGTCCAGCCTCTACATGAACACCGACTGGGTGAACAGCCACAAGGACACCGTGCGCAAGCTCGCCAAGGCCTTCGTGCGGACCCTGAAGTGGATGTCCACGCACACGCCCGAGCAGATCGCCGACAAGATGCCGTCCGACTACGCGCAGGGCGGCAAGGAGCTCTATGTGCAGGCGATCAAGGACACCCTGCCGATGTTCACCAAGGACGGTGTGATGCCGGCCGACGGCCCGGCGACCGTGGAGCGGGTGCTGAAGTCCTTCAACCCCAACCTCAAGAACGCGTCGGTGGACCTGAAGAAGACCTACACCACCGAGTTCGTCAAGTAGAGCGGGCGGGGCGTGGCCCGGGCCGGACTCAGACGAAGTTGAGGTCCGCCCGGGCCAGCAGCGGATCCTCGACCAGCTGCCACAGCGGCACGGCGTAGTTGCCGAGGCCGTAGCGGCCGCCGAAGTGCAGGCCGAGCACCCGGTGGTCGGCGAGGTCGATGACGGGGGAGCCGCTGTTGCCGCCCAGCGTCGAGCAGTCGTGCTTGATGACGTTCCGGTCCGGTACCAGCTCCGTGGTGGTGCCGGGCTGCAGCCGTTTGACGTTGTAGATGTCCATGAAGATGCGGCGCATCGACTCGGGTTCGTTGCGCCGGCCGTCGTACGCCGGGTAGCCCACGCAGTACACCGGGCGGCCGGGCAGGTCGGCCGGGGCGTCCGCGGCCACCGCCAGGGGAGGGGGCAGCGCGTCGCCGCCGGCCGGCGGGGCGACCCGCAGCAGGGCCAGGTCGACGTCCTCGTGGATGCCCACCACCTCGACGACGTCGAACGAGGGGCCGGCGGCGGCGGGGGCCGTGCCGCCGCCGGCGAGTACCGGGTCGACGTACTCCTCGCCGGTGTCGACGTGGGCGCTGATGCCCTGCTGGAAGGTCCAGCCGCGGCCGTCGCCGCGGGCGAACTCCAGCGCCACATGACGGTTCGTCAGAACGGTGTCGGGGCCGACCAGGAACGCCGTGCCCAGCCAGTCCAGGCTGATGTGGCCGGACAGTTCGACCCGGCCGATCCGCGCGAGGGAGTCCCGGATCGCCGCCCGGTGCCCGTCGAGCACCGCCCAGTCGCCCTGCTGGGCCGCGAAGTCGTGGTTCTGGACGAGGATCGCCGGCCGGCCCTCCAGCAGGACGATCGCCTCCATGCCGAAGGACTCGTCGTCGCTGATCTCGTCCGTGCGCCCCTCGGCGAGCTTCTCCAGGCCGATCGCGCCCGCGGTCAGCACCCGGGCCCGCTCCGCCTGCGCGAACTGCCCGATCTGGCCCGCCGGTTGCTGCTCCGCCGGCAGCTCCTCCAGGGACTCCGGGATCTCGGACGACAGCCCGTCCCGCACCCGCGCGGCGACCTCGCGCAGATCCGAGAAGACCTGCTCCGGGCCGGCCGCCACCGGTGATCTGTTCCGCCTGTGCATCTCGCCCTCCTCCAACGCGCCGTCGCCTCGCGCTACGGCGCCGCTTGTGCCGCCTGGATCTCGGCGTGGACGCCGGGACTGGTGGTCTCCAGATGGCGCAGCACGCTGCGCATCTGGGTGCCGACGTTGACGAACGCCGTGGTCCGGCCCTGGAACAGCACGTCCTCCACGCGCCGGGTGCCCCGGTGGAGCGCCACCACCTTCCAGTCGTCCGTGAGGACCGGCGAGCCCGAGGACCCGCCGCGGGTGTCGGTGAAGTAGCGCACGTCGTTCTCGTCCGCCTCGTAGACGAGGTTGTTGCGCAGCGCGACCCGCTTGGGCAGGCCGCCGGGGTGCTGGATGATGTTGACCGCCACGTAGTCGCCCCGGCCGACCGTCAGCGGCCGCTCCGCCAGCCGCAGCACCGGCCGGTCCGGCGCCTCGGCCAGCCGCAGCAGCGCGTAGTCCAACGCCGCGTCCGCCGCGACGAGTTCGCCGACCGCGGCCTCCTCGGTCTCGACGTCGTCGGTGTCGTAGTCGAACCGGGCGCGGGTGTGCCGCGCCTGCAGGTGCAGGTCCTCCGGGTCGGCCACCGGCCGTCCCGCGCCGGTCCCGGCGCGGGCGTTGACCACGTGGTGATTGGTGATGAGCAGGTCGGGGGCGATCAGCCAGCCGGTGCCGGAGTGCGGGAAGCCGTTCGGCTGCAGCGGCGAACCCCCTTGGTACGGCGGCACCTTGAGGCGGGCCACCGCCCCGCCGGCGAGCTCCCCGCCGCGCAGGAACCCGATCGGCACGGTGTCGTCCCGGTGGACGATCTCCTCCTTGATCTCCCCGGGCGCGGGCATCGTGGCCAGGACGTCCGGCTCACCGCCCGCCTGCCGCGCCACGTCGTCCAGGGCCCGCTGGAAGACGGTGAGCGGACCGGCCTCGGTGGTCTCGGCGACGGCGTTGCGCAGCCAGATCTCCAGCGGCACCGAGCCGTCGACCAGCCGCTCCACCCGGTTCATCTGGCTGAGGTCGGAGTGCACCTGGCGGCCCGGCGCGGGGTGCAGCGGCAGCGTGCCCCGGTAGCGGGGCATGATCCCGTCCATCAGCAGCGGCCGCACCGACGGGTCGGCGAGCCCGGTCTCCACCGCGGCGTCGAGCACCGCCCGGATCTCGTCCGGCGAGAGATAGCCGTTCACCGGTCCTCACGCCTTTCGCGCGCGTGTCGTTCCTCGGCGGCCGGGGCGGGGCGGACGTGCACGTCGCCGGCGCCCTGCCCGCCGCTGCCCGCGCCCATCGCCGCGGCCACCCCGGCGACGATCTCCCCGCTCCGGTCCGGCACGGCGAGCAGGCGCCGGGCGAGCGTGTCGAGGGTGCCGCGGTCCCGGGCCAGTCGCAGGATCCCGGCGATGCTGGTCGGCGCGGCCCCGGGCTGCGGGCGGGACGGCCCGGCGGCCTCGTCCAGGATCTCCATCACCTTGCCCAGCAGCGCCGGCTGCCGGCGGGTCGCCCGGCGCATCGCCGCGCCCAGCGCGTCCAGCGTCTCGTCGTCGGACGGCAGCCCCACCACCTCCACCGCGTGTTCCAGCGCGCCGGGGGCCTGGGCGTAGATCTGCGAGGCGACCGCGCGGACCAGCACGGGCCGCTCGGACAGCACGTCGTCGGGCAACTTCCGGAGCCGCTCGGCGAGTTGCCGGCCGGTGGCCGGTTCCGCGTGCCCCTCGTCGCCGGTCAGCCGGGCCCGGGCCAGCAGCGCGCCCATCGCCTCCAGGTCCTGCCCGAGGCCCACCGCGACGTCCTCCGCGGCCCGTAGCGCGCGGTCGGCGTGCACCGGATCGCCGTCCTCCTGCGCGAGCCGCGCGGAGAGCAGCAGCAGCTCCAGCCGGCGCTCCCCGCACCCCGCGCGCTCGGCCGGGCCCAGGGCGTCCGCGACCGCCCGCCGGGCCTCGTCCCGCCGCCCGACGCGGCTGAGTGTCTCGGCGTACAGCGCGTGCAGCGGACTGCACGGCGTCCAGGGGCGGCGCCGGCCGATCCGCTCCAGGGCGGCCGGCGCGAACCCCTGCGCCAGCAGGTCCTCGACCTCCTGGGCGGCGATCCGCTCCCAGTCCTCCTGGTCCGCGCCGGCCGCCACGTGGTCGGGCGCACCGCCGCCGAGCCGGGCGGTCAGCAGCCCCGCGGCCCGCGGCGACATCTCCTGCTGGGCCCCGGCGAGGAACCGTTCGACGCCCGGCAGCCAGCGTTCCTCCACCGAGCGCGGGTTCTCGTCCAGCCGCAGCCGGTGGTAGATCTCCTCGGCGCGCGCCTCCAGCCCGTCGCGGCCCGCGTAGTGCGCCACCGCGCGCCGCTCGACCTCCCGCATCACCGCGGTGCGGTCGCCGCCGGGCAGCCGCAGCATGATGGCCCGGACGTCGGCGCGGTAGCGCACCGCGTCGGGACGGGCCGGCTCGACCATGTCGAGCCGGCTCAGCTCGCCGAACAGCTCCCGGGCCCGGCCCTGGTCCGGCACGTCGATGCCGCACGGCCCGGCGAGCACGTCCTTGATGATCTCCGGGGTGATGACCCGCAGCACCAGGCCCGGGTGGGCGAGCCGGCGGATGTCCTCGTCGGCGATGTGGCTGAGGATCCGTTCGTAGAGGATGCCCTGCACCAGCAGCTGGTCGACCCGGCGGAAGACCTCCCGCCGCCGTTCGGGCAGACTGCGGATCAGTTCCTCGGTCGGTTCGCCCTCCTGGCACGCGAGGGTCGCGGCCCGGGCCGCCAGCTTCAGGCTGAGCGGATGGCCGCCGACCCGGTCGGCCAGCTGCCGGGCCACCTCGGGATCGTCCACGCCGCAGGAGGCCAGCAGGCCCACCGCCGCCTCCGGGTCGAGTTCGCCGAGTTCGATGTCGAACGGCTTCATCCGCTTCGCCGGGTGGTCGACCGGCGCCCGTCCGGAGACCACGAGCCGCATCCGCGGATAGGCGCTCTGGAACGACAGGTGGATCGCCACGATCCGGCCCAGCGCCGGCGAGCCGCGGTACTGCGCCTCCTCGAAGGTGTCCACGGCCATCACGAACGGCGGGTCCGGCTCGTCGGGAGAGGTCTTCCGTTCCGCGACCGCCCGCGCCAGGACCGCGCCGACCCGCCGGACCAGCTTGGTCTCCCGGCCGGTGGCCGCCGACTGGAACTGCTGCGAGGAACTGCGCCCGAGGACCGCCCGGGTGGTGGCGAGTTCCTGCAGCTGGGTCACCCGCTCCTGCCCCTCGCGCTGGCTGCGGGCGGCCTGCTGGCACTCCTCCGCCAGCGCGTCCAGCTCGGCGCGGTGGGCGGGGTACTGGACGCCGAGCTGCCGGGCGGCCTCGGCGATCAGCGTGACCGGCTCGTGGAGGGAGAGGGTGGGCCGCTCGAAGTCGATGTAGGCGAACGGGATGCCGCCGGCCGGGTCCTGGACGTTGTCGAGCAGGAACTTGGCCAGCAGGGTGCTCTTGCCCATGCCGCCGGGGCCGTGGATGACCATCGGGGGGACCGGCAACGGGCGGCCGCCGGGAACGGGCTGCGGCGGCCCGGGCGGTGCGGCGGCGCCGGGCAGGTCGAGGTAGCCGCGCAGCTCGGCGAGTTCCCGGGCCCGGCCCTGGAACGCGCGGCGGACCAGGCGTTCCAGCGGCTCCAGCAGCCGGGCCCGCTCCAGGGCGCGCTGCAGCCGGCCGGTGTCCGGCAGGCCGGTCACGCCCGGCACCCGGGACAGCCACAGCACCGCCTGCAGCGCGTCGGCCAGTTCGCCGGCGGTCAGCCGGTCGATCGCCAGCGGCGTGCCGAACAGCTGGGCCAGCGCGAACCGTTCCGGCCCGGGCTCGGCGGGCAGCTGGTTGATGTTGGCGGCGAGCAGGTGCCGGGCGGCCTCGGGCCCGGCCAGCCCGCGCAGCGCCTCCTCCCGGACCTCGGCCTTGAGGGCCCACCCGGCCTGGTCCTGCATGCCCAGGGTCGTGCAGTCGTCGACGAGTTCCAGGACCGCCCGGCCGGTGGCGTGCTTCTCGTCGGGCAGCCGCAGCTCCCGGGGGTCGAAACGGGCCAGCAGGCAGGCCGCCTCCCGGTAGGCGCGGCGGGCGGGGGAGACGCCGCCGGGCCGCTCCTGGCCGGTGTGCAGCGCCTCGCGCAGCCGGGCGGCGAACACCTCCCGCAGGCCCGGGCGGGCGGGGCGGTCAGAGGGACCGGTAGACACGGACCGCTCCCTCCACCGCCGTGCTGACCCTGCGCATATAGCTCTCGTCGCCCCCGCCGCCGGATTCCGCGGCGTAGAGCACCTCTTCCACGGCGACCTCGACGAGTTCGTCGATGGCGGACTGCTGCGGGCCGCCGGCCGCCAGCACCTCCGGCGGCGATTCGTGGAAGACCTGGTCGAAGAAGGACCGCAGATCGCCTGATTCGACGACCCGCGCGGTGTCCCAGCACAGGCTGCCGCGCAGGTCGTACGGGAGCTGGCGCATCGCGCGCCCGTAGCCGAGCAGCACCAGCCGCGGCGCCTGGTCGCCGTGGACCGCGGAGTGTTCGTAGACGGCCATGGCGAGCTGCCCGATGAAGTCCCACACGTCGGAGCTGGGGTCGAGCCGGTCGCACTCGTCGAGCACCAGCCACAGCCGCTCCTCGGCGGCGGTGGCCCGGCCGGCGACCCAGTGCGCGGCCTCGTCGACGGACGGCAGCGGGTCGTTGAGGTCGGTGGGGTTGAGCGGGGCGGGGCCGGTGCCCGGTTCGGCGACGAAGTCGGCCAGCCGCCGGACGACCTTCGCCGCGGTGGAGGTCCGCGACAGGGTGACCCGGACGGGACGGAAGCCGCTGTGCTGACCGATGTGGCGCAGGAAGGTGTAGGTGTAGGAGCGGCCGCTGTCCGGCTCGCCGTCGACCAGCAGGATGCACTTGTCGGGGTCGGCGATGAACCGGCGCAGCGTCTCCCGCAGGCCCTGCCGGTCGATGAAGGCCTCGGTGCCGTTCTTCAGCACGCAGGTGCGGAAGGTGTCCTGGGCGGCGTGGGCGCGGTAGTCCTCCCGCAGCCGCTCCCGGAACTCCCGCACCTTGGCGATGTCGGGCAGCACGGCCAGTTCGTCGACGGCGGTGAGCGCCTCCACCAGCCGCAGCTGCCGCCGGATGTCCGTGCGCGAGCGGTGGACGAGGGTCCGGGCGTTGTCCGAGCTGATGTGGGTCAGCGGCAGCGTGGCGACGAAGTCTTCGGGGAAGCCGTACTCGGCGAGCCGGTCGTGCGGCTCGGTGGTGTCGAGCAGATGGTTCTGCACCCAGGCGGTGACCAGGTCCCACTCGGTTTCGGTCAGCGGCATGCCCGGCCTACCCCGGGCCGTCGCCGAAGATCCGCAGCACCGGCTCGCGCACCGGATGCTGCGACAGGTACTCGCCGATGCCGTGGTGGTTGCGGCTGTCGTTGGTGACCAGCACGTCGGTGACCCGGTCCTGGGGCGCGTACTCGGGCCGCAGGGTGTGGTCCAGCGCCACCAGGTCCCGCAGGTCGGAGGCGTTCCGCCAGGCCGTGACGCCGTCCGGTACGGCCGGTGGGCGGGCCAGGCTGTCCTGGATCTCGGTGATCGCCAGCGGCGAGCCGACGGTGACCAGCAGCGCGACCTCACGCGCCCGCTCCCGCAGCGCCTCGTAGGCGATGATCGTGCCCAGGCTGTGCCCGACCACGACCAGCGGGCCGCCGTCCGGGCCGTCCAGCGCCTCCTGCACCACCGCCCGCATCGCCGGCCCCGCCCCGCCGAAGAAGTAGGCGTGGACGTCCTTGAACGCGTGCTTCACCAGCTCCCGGAACAGCGCGACGCGGCCGGGCCGGGGCAGCGGCACGGCCTCCAGCGGCAGTTCGTCGGCCGGCCCGGGCTCCGGGGCGCTCTCGGTGTGCGCGAGGGTGTCCGCGAGGTAGGTCATGTCCCGCAGCCAGTCGGCCAGGGCGTCCTCGTCGGGGCGCGCCCGCCCCTCCGGTCCGGTGTCGCCGGCCTCCCGCCGGGCCTCGTCGAGGGTCCGCGCGACGAACTCCTCGGGGGGCGGGGCGGCGGCCGCGGCCCGCTCCGCCGCGCCGGCCGGGGGCTCCTCGGCCGGCTGCGGGCCGCCGTCCAGCGGGTCCGGCCGGTGGTCGGGCAGCGGCGCGGGGTAGCGCACCGGCGCCCAGTAGGCCATCCGCGACGCCGCGCCCATGTCCCGGCCGAACAGGGCGGTGTCCCACTGGGACTTGAGCAGGTCCGCGCGGGGCTTGTTGCCGTTGCCGTGGACGTAGACGACGCTCGGTCGCATGGTGTGTCCCCTCCCCGTTCAGTCGCGCCGCAGCACGATGTCGTCGTGCGACGCGAGTCGTTTCCAGCGCTCCTCCGGGGCGCGCACCACCGGCATCAGATCGACGGCCGGCAGCGGGCCCAGGTCCAGTGAGGTCAGCTCGGCGATGTCCGACACCGGCACCTGGAACGTGCGGTAGGCGCCCAGCGGCGGCGGTGCGCCCGGCACCGCGCCGGCCAGCGCCCGGTCGGCGTCCCGGGTCAGGTCCGGGCTCTGGTCCAGGACGTACGCGGTGGCCGCCAGCGCGCCGTCCCGGAGGAACGCGGCCACCTTCCAGAAGCGCAGCGGCACCTGGATGCCCCGGTAGGGCGGGTCGGAGTCGTGCAGCACCGGACCGGTCAGCACGGCCAGTTTGCGGTCCTGGGTGGCGGCGTGGTCGAGCAGGTGGTCCTCCAGCCCCGCCCAGAGCTTCTTGCCCTGGTTGAACACATCGGCCTGCGGGGCGGCGTTGGTGTAGTGGAAGGTGTCCGCGTTGGCCCGGGCGGCCTCCGCGGCCTCGCCCCACACCGGGTCGAGCCGGCGCACCAGATGGCCCTTGTCCAGGGAGTTGTCCCGGTAGACCGGGTCGCCGGCCTGCAGGTCCTCGGGCAGCCGGGGGTCGAACCGCCAGCCGCCCTCCCGCGGGACGTGCTCCAGCAGCAGCCGGCCGTCGACGCAGACGCCGGTGGCCGCCGCCAGCCGCCGGTCCGGGCGCAGCAGGACCGTGAAGTGGGTGTAATGCAGGACCACGGTCTCCGTTCCGGGGAGGGCCGGCACCGGCAGCGGCACGGGCACGCCGAGGAAGTGCTCGTCGTAGCCCGCGCGGTCCGCCAGGGCGTCCCCGGGTGCCGGGCCGGTCGTGGCGCGGCCGGCCCGGGACGCATCGGATGTGGTCATATGACCACCGCTTCCCGGTGGTACGGGCCGCCGAGCGGCGTCCCCGGCGAAGCCACTCCAACAGCCGCCCGCACCGTCGTGCGCCGGGCCGCCGGCGTGCGCGGAGGGGCCCGTTCAGGCGGTTGGGCGGGCCGGCGAGTTCACCGGCCCGCCCGCCACGGAACGCATCCAGGCGTTGCCCCGACCCCCGCCGCTGCCAAGGAGCCCGCGATGCCCACCGGCCTCTCCCTCCACGTCGGACTCAACCAGGTCGATCCCGCCCGGTACGGCGGCTGGGACGGCCGGCTCGTCGCCTGCGAGAACGACGCCCACGACATGGCCGCGCTGGCCCGCGGCGCCGGCTTCGCCCCGACGACCCTGCTCACCCCCGACGGCACCGTCGAGCAGGTCACCGCCGCACTGCGGACGGCCGCCAAGACCCTCAAGGCCGGCGACATCCTGCTGTTCACCTACTCCGGGCACGGCGGCCAGGTCCCCAACACCACCGGCGGCGACGACGAGGCGGACCGGCTCGACGAGACGCTGGTGCTGTACGACCGGGAATTCCTCGACGACGAGCTGCACCGGGAATTCGGCCGGTTCGCCCGCGGCGTCCGCCTCCTCGTCGTCCTCGACTGCTGCCACAGCGGCACCGCCGTCGAAATGCCGGACCAGGGCGACGGCAGTGCCGCCGCCCGGCTGATGCCGCCCGACCGGCAGTACGAGATCTACCGGCGCGACCGGGAATTCTTCCAGGAAATCCAGCAGGAACTCGGCGCCCGCAAGAGCCGGGAACCGTCCGCCGACGCCCTGCTTCTCGCCGCCTGTCAGGACAATCAGCTGGCCTCCGACGGCGACACCAACGGGAAATTCACCGGGACCCTTCTGGACGTGTGGAACGGCGGAACCTTCCGCGGCGGCTACCGCACCTTCCACCGCGACATCCAGCGCGGTATGCCCCCCACCCAGAGCCCCCACCTCTACACGACCGGAAATCCCGGGCCGGCATTCCTGGACCAGCAGCCGTTCACCGTGTGACGGCACCCGGCGGCCCTGCCGGGGAACGCGGACGGGACGCGGCCCGCCGGCCGCGTCCCGTCCTGTCGTTGTCGTCCCGCTCACTCCGCGGGGTAGATGTCACCGCCCCGCATCATGCTTTCCTGCTCGCTCTGCGACTGCAGCCGGCGGGCCTTCTCCTGGAGTCGCTTCTGCTCCTCCGGATCACTGGTGCGCTCCGCGGTCTCCTGCAATTCCCTCGCCTTGTCCCGCATCTGCTGAATGCGTGCACGGGATTCTCCGCTTGCGTCCATGGTCTGTCCTCGCACTGTGTAGGGAAGCTGCCCGATACCAGCGAATCAGGCCCGGCGGCGCACGGCACCTCGAAAATCCCGCCGCCCCGGCGGAAGGAAAGGCCGGCCGCCACGACGCCCCTTCGTGGCCCCGCCCGCGGATGCGGCACGCCCGGGCTTCCCGGCGTGTCTCCACCGGATGGCCTTCCTGAATGGCGACCGCGCCGAAGAGGGACGTTGGCTGAAGCACAGCAGCTCAACGTCCGCCGAGTGTCAGCGCTCCTGGTGTTTGACGCTCCCATCGTTCAGTGGAGTCCTCCATGACATCCGAACCAGCTATTTATGGGGGCGACGCCGAACTGTCATCGACAGAACACGGCGAGCACATTCCGCCCCTCACCCCTGAGAAGAACTCGGCCCGCACGATTCTGTGGGAGGCAGTCACCCATCGGCCCTTGGAGGAAGTCGCCGCCCTCGTGGAACTGCTCCGCCGGAGCGGCGACGTTCCCAACCCCGGCGACGAAGCCCTCCGGCTGGCGGTCGTTTCCCGTCCGGTGAGCGAGGTCGCGGAGCTCTTCGATCTGCTCCGGGCCGACCCGGACACCGCGGAGGCCGGCCACGACGCGCTGCGCGCGGCGGCCGTCGGCCGGTCCGTCGAGGAGGTAGCGCAGCTCATCGAGCTGTTCGACCGGACGAAGGCGGGCGGCGCCGACCCGTACGACATGCCCCCGCACTTCCCGCCGGACCCCGGCCACGGGGGCCCCGGTGGTACCGGTGGTCCCGGCGGCGGTCCGGGGGAGCCCGAGCCCACCGCGGCCATGCCGTTCCTCGACCCGGACGTCCGTCCGCTGGGCCCCGTCGGCCACCCGGTCGGAGCCGGCGGCCGGCACGACACCGCGGCGCACCAGCAGCCGCCGCAGCGCACCCCCTGGTCCCGCCCCGCCACCAACCAGCAGCAGGGCGGGCAGCCGGCGTGGGCCCAGCAGCACGCCGGGCACGACGAGCCCCGGCAGCCGGGCTACGCGTTCCCCGGTGTGCTGCGGTCCGTGCTGCGCTGGCCGGCCGCGGCCGCGCTGGCGCTGTGCGGGCTGAGCCACCTGCCGGTGCACTCCGCGCACATGCAGGGCGCCCAGGCGGCCGCCGGGCTGTCGATGGCCATCGCCGTGGTCTACCTGCTGCTGGCCGGCTGGCTGGCGATGCGGGACACCGCCCTCGTCTGGACGGTCAGTGCCGCCGCGGCCATGGTCATCATCGCGCTGCACGCGCTGTCCCGGGCGGGCGTGCTGACCCCCCTGGGCGGCGGTCTCGGCGAGACCGGGATGTGGCCCGAACTGCTGGCGGTGGCCCTGGCGATCGTCAGCGCGGGCCTGGCCGGGGCGGCGCTGCTCAGCCGTCCCCGCCGGGTGGGTCCGGCACCGGCCGGAGCGTAACCGGCCGCAGAAGCCGGCCACGGGCGCGGGCCGGGACCCCGATCGGGGTCCCGGCCCGCGCCCGTCGGCGTCCGCCGGTCGGCCGGGTCAGGTGTGCGGGGCGCCGTAGTGGCCGGCGAGCTGCTGGTGGTAGTCGTCGTCCCCGATGTGCTTCTCCCGCTCGAATTCCGGGGCGTCCTCGATGTCCTTCTTCGTGCACGCGAGGTAGATCGTGCTGCGGTCCAGGTCGACCGAGGAGATGAGCCCGGCCGGCAGCAGGATCTCCCGGCCGAAGATCCACACTCCGGTGTCCACGACCAGATAGCCGGTCCCGGCCTCGTCGGAGTGCTCGTCGACCGTCCCGACGGTGCCGTCGATCGCCTCGACGGCGAAACCGGTGAGATCGGTCCCGGACACGTATCCCACGCTGTCCTGGTAGTTCCAGATGTTCTGCGTCACGGAAAACCTCCCCGATGCCTGCCCTGTGGCGGCCGGTCGGGCCGGTGCTACCAGCGGTACCAGCGGCCGCGCCCGCCACCCGGTCCGGACGAGCGGGCGAAGAACCCGACCAGCCAGATCGCCAGCACCACCAGGGCGACGAACCACAGCGCCTTCAGCGCGAACCCCGCCCCGAAGAGGATCAGGGCGATGAGCAGGACCAGAAGCAACGCAACCATGGCGTTCGACCTCCGTCTCGGCGGGTTCCCCCCGCTGTGACCATCATGCCCCTGTAAGGCCCGGCCGGGCGCCCGGGGGCCCGGCTCAGTCCTTCGACGAGTACCGGTGCAGGACCCACGCTGGCAGCGCGAACCAGCAGAGCACGAACCAGGCGAGCAGCCCCACCACGATCCAGGGCACGAACGCGTCGTACATCGCGATCCGCAGGATGAGCAGCAGCGCGGAGGCGACCGTCGCCAGCAGCAGCACCGTCCCGATCAGCGCCAGCCGCGACGCCCACACCACCGTCTCCGGCTTCAGGCGGTGACCGGTGACCAGCCGGTGGAACGTCACCGTGCCGATCAGCGCGCCCGTGGTGGCCGCGCCCAGCAGCACCGTCACCACGTAGATGACCTGGTCGGTGTGGCTGAGCGTCGGGAACCGCGGGGTGAAGACGACGGTGAGCAGGAAGCCGAAGAGGATCTGCACCCCGGTCTGGATGACCCGCACCTCCTGGAGCAGCTCGATCCACCGCCGGTCGGCACGTTCCTCCGGAGACTCGTCGCGGCCCGACGACGTCTGACGCGGCCCCAGCGCTCCCACCGGTCCTCCCTTGTCCGTCCGCGCGTTCCCGAAGGCTCGTCCGCCGCTTCTGCCCCGGTTCGCTATGTCCTCTCGGGCTGGTTGACGCGGAACGCCAGCTCCTTGTCCGCCACCTCCACACACACCTCGTCGCCGGCGGACAGCGCACCGTCCAGCAGCAGCCGCGACAGCGCGTTGTCGACCTCGCGCTGGATGACGCGCCGCAGCGGCCGGGCCCCGTACTCGGGCTGGTGGCCGCGGTGGGTGAGCCAGTCCACGGCCTCCGGGCGGAACTCCACGGAGATGTCCTGGGCGTGCAGCCGGCGCCGGGTGCCCTCCAGCAGCAGGCCGGTGATCTGCCGCAGCTGCTCGTCGGTGAGCCGGCGGAAGACGATGATCTCGTCGAGCCGGTTGAGGAACTCCGGGCGGAAGTGCTCGCGCAGACTGGCCAGCGCCCGCTCCCGGGCCCCGTCACCGGCCTCCGGCCCCGAGACGTCCGGGCCGAAGCCCAGCACCCCGCGCCCGCCGCTGAGCGCCTCCGAGCCCAGGTTGCTGGTCATCACGATGACGGTGTTCTTGAAGTCGACGGTGCGGCCCTGGGAGTCCGTCAGATGCCCGTCGTCGAGCACCTGCAGCAGCATGTTGAAGACGTCCGGGTGGGCCTTCTCCACCTCGTCGAGCAGCAGCAGCGAGTACGGGTGCAGCCGCACCGCCTCGGTCAGCTGGCCGGCGTCCTCGTGGCCGACGTATCCGGGCGGCGCACCCACCAGCCGGCTGACCGTGTGCCGCTCCTGATACTCGCTCATGTCCAGCCGCACCATGCGCTCCTCGCTGCCGAACAGCGCCTCGGCCAGCGCCCGGGCCAGCTCCGTCTTGCCCACGCCGGTGGGGCCCAGGAAGAGGAAACTGCCGATCGGGCGGTTCGGGTCGGAGAGCCCGGCCCGCGACCGCAGGATCGCCTCGGAGACCGCCGTGACGGCGTCGTCCTGCCCGATCACCCGGGTGTGCAGCCGGTCCTCCAGGCCCAGCAGCCGCTCCTTCTCCTCCTGGGTCAGGCTGCTCACCGGCACACCGGTCTGCCGCGACACGATCTCGGCGATGTCCTCGCCGGTGACCGACACGATCCGGCCGTCCCCGCTCGGCACCGACCCCTGGGCGGCCTCGATCCGCGCGGTCAGCTCCGCGATCCGGTCCCGCAGTTCGGTCGCCCGCTCGTACTGCTCCGACGCCACCGCCTGGTCCTTGTCCACCGCCAGCTGCTCCACCTCGCGCTCCAGCGCCCGCACGTCGGTGGTCTTGGTGCCCGAGCGCAGCCGCACCCGCGCACCGGCCTGGTCGAGCAGGTCGATGGCCTTGTCGGGCAGGAAGCGGTGGGCGATGTAGCGGTCGGAGAGCTCGACGGCGGCGCGCAGCGCCTCGGGGGTGTACCGCACCTGGTGGTGCGCCTCGTAGCGGTCCTGCAGCCCGCGCAGGATCGCCACGGTGTCCGCGATGGTCGGCTCGGGCACCAGGATCGGCTGGAAGCGGCGGGCCAGCGCGGCGTCCTTCTCGATGTGCCGCCGGTACTCCTCCAGAGTCGTGGCGCCGATGACGTGCATCTCCCCGCGGGCCAGGGCGGGCTTGAGCATGTTGCTCGCCTCCAGCGACCCGCCGTCGCCGCTGCCGCCGCCGGCCCCGACGACCGTGTGCAGCTCGTCGATGAAGATGATCAGCGAGTCGGGGTGGGCCCGGACCTCCTCCATGATCCCGTTCATCCGCTCCTCGAAGTCACCGCGGTAGCGGGTACCGGCCACCACGGAGGTCAGGTCCAGGGCGACCACCCGGCGGCCCGCCAGGATGTCCGGCACGTCGCCGTCGGCCAGCCGCTGGGCCAGGCCCTCGACGATCGCGGTCTTCCCCACGCCCGCGTCGCCCACCAGCACCGGGTTGTTCTTCCCCCGGCGGCAGAGCACCTCGATGGTCTGCTCGATCTGCTCCTCGCGGCCGATCACCGGATCGATCCGGCCGGCCCGGGCGACGTCGGTCAGATCGCGGCTGTACTTGTCGAGGGTCGGGGTGTCGTGCTTGGGCGCGGCGCCGTGCTCGCCCCCGGAGTGGTGCGAGGAGGGGCCGTGACCGCTCTGGGGCGCGGCGTTGGGGTCGAAGTGGGCGAGGTTGAGGATCCGGCCGGCCGCCGAGTCGGGATTGGCGGCCAGCGCGTCCAGCACGTGCTCCGGGCCGATGTACGACGCGCCGTGGTCCCGCGCCAGGTCGTGCGCGCCCAGCAGCGCCCGCTTCACCGCCGGGGTCACCGCCACGCTGGACTGCCGCGGCCCGCTGCCGGCGCTCCGGTCGATCTCGGCCGCCAGCGCGTCCGGGTCCGCCCCCGACTGCCGCAGCAGGCTCCGGGTCGGTTCCGTCGACAGCGCCGCCCGCAGCAGGTGCTCGGTCCCGAGCTCGGTGCTGCCGTGCTCGGCGGCGTACGAGGCGGCGGAGGTCACCAGGTCCCGGGCGGGCCCGCTCATCAGGCGCGCGATGTCCGCCTGCCGGGGCAGCGGCTGCCCCGCCTCCCCGCCCGCCGACTTCGCGGCGCTGCCGAAGAAGCGCGCGAGGAATTCACCGAACGGGTCCGGGCCGTAACCCTCCGGACCCATGAATCCATTGCTCATGTGTGTCCGTTCCGCTGTCACGGCCGTACCGCGACACGCTGCCTTGGTCGGGTTCGTTCCTGGGCCCGGCTCCGGGGGCCGGGCCCGCTGCGGTCGCCCTCGGGCTCCTGCTCCCGCGGGTGCCCGAGCGGCGGGAGGTCACACGTCACGCGCCACTCCACTGCTTCAGGATCGGGTCCGGCAGGGCCATCCGCACCCGGGCGGGCACCCGCCGGCCACCGCGCATCCGGTGCACAACCGCCGTCCGGCCGTTAACCGCGGGCCGGTCCGGGAACCCGTTGCGGTGGGCCGCGGTCGGCGCGGCGGCCGCACGACGGGAAGGCGGTGCCGCCGATGGCGGAGCGTTCGGAGACGGGGCAGGGCTACGACGCCACCCCCTACCTGCCCGCCCGCGGCGGCCTGACGGCGCTGCGCCGGGCCGCGGCCGACTGCCGGGGCTGCCCGCTCTTCCGCGACGCCACCCGGACGGTCTTCGGCGCGGGCAGCGCCTCGGCACGGACGGTGTTCGTCGGGGAACAGCCCGGTGACCAGGAGGACCGGCAGGGCGAGCCGTTCGTCGGCCCGGCCGGACGGCTGCTGCGCAAGGCCATGAACGACGTGGGGCTCGACGAGCGGCAGGCGTACTTCACCAACGCCGTCAAGCACTTCAAGTTCACCGTCGCCGGCCGCGGCAAACGCCGCATCCACAAGGCCCCGAGCCTGCGGGAGCTGACCGCCTGCCGGCCCTGGCTCCACGCCGAACTGGACCGACTCGACCCGGAGGTGATCGTGCTGCTCAGCGCCACGGCGGCCAAGACCCTCCTCGGCTCCTCGTTCCGGGTGACGAAGGAGCGCGGCGCACCGATCGAGAGCGAGCGGGGGCTGATGGTGGCCACCGTCCACCCCTCCTCCGTCCTGCGCTCCGACGACCGCGCCGAGGCCTACGCCGGCCTGATCGCGGACCTGCGCGTGGTGGCCGGATTGCTGGAGTAGGCCGGGGCCGCGGCGGACCCCGCCGGCCGACGGGAGCCGGAACCACACCCACTTCCCCCAGCGCGTCCGGTCGTAGCCCCAGGCGTCCGCGAGCGCGCCCAGCACCTCCGTCCCACGGCCGTGCTCGGGCAGCGGATCGCCGGACGGCACCCGGGTCATCGGCACGCCCGCCGACGAGTCCCCGACCGCGGCGAAGAGGAAGCCCCCGGCGTCCCCGATGATCATCAGCCGCAGCTCGGCGCTGTCGGTGTGCCGCAGCGCGTTGGTGACGACCTCGCTCAGGCACAGCGACCCGATGCCATCGGGGTCATCGGGCGGGCCGCCGTCGGGCGCCACCACGGTGGACAGGGCGCACCGGGCCAGCGCGGGCGCCAGCGGGTCGTTCGCCAGCCGCAGGGCCAGGGGGCGTACGGGCGCTTCGGTATCGGGCCGCTCCACGGCGGGCGATGCGGTCGGCATGCGGACGGCAGCCTTTCCTCGGGGCTTGCGGGGCTTGCGGGGCTTGCGGGGCTTTCGGGGCTTTCGGGGCACTCGGGCTCTTCGGGTTTCCGGACCGGTCGGGCCTCTCGGCCGCTTCCGGAACCGGCACCACTGACGGCCTGCCCCCGGCCGCCGCCCGCGAGCCGGGACCTTGGTCCCCGGCGGCCCGGCATCGGTCCCGCGGCTGAACGGGTCTCCCTCCCCGGATCGGCGTCAGACCTCCTCCTGGATGCGGGTCAGATCGGTGGTGAGCGCGTCCAGCCAGATGACCGAGTCCAGCAGCAGCGCCGCGGCCAGTGCCCGGGTCTCCCGGTCCGGGCTGTCCCGCGGGATCCGCTGGACGACCGCCAGCAGCCCGCGGACGTCCAGCGGCGGGCTGCGGTCCGGCGGCGCGGTGTGGTCGGCGCCCAGCCGCCGGGCGAGCGCCCGGTAGCCGGCCGCGGTGTCGTCCGCCGCCCGCCGCAGCCAGTCCCCGGTCTCCCGGTGGGTGAGCCGGCCCGGGCGGCCGGGCAGCAGCCGTTCGCCGCGCCGGGCGTCCGCCGCGGCGACCAGTACCACGGGCCAGTCCGGCTGCCGGGCGGTGCGCTCCCGCGGCTCGCTCTGGTACTGGGCCAGGCTCTCCCGCGCCAGCGCCAGCGCCCGGTTGATCGCCCCGAGCTCCGCCTCGGTGTCGAGCGCCGCGGTGCCCGGCCCGCCCGCCGCCGCGCCGCTGCCGGTCGCGCCGGCCCCGGTACGGTCCACGACGCGGGCGGCGGTGCGCCCGACGGACTCCGCGACCGCCGCGCACAGCGCCGCCATGCTGCGCCGCACCTCTCTCCCCGCGCCCCGCGGCCAGGCCACCAGACCACAGACCAGCCCGATGGCGCTGCCCGCCAGCACGTCGGTCAGCCGGACCGGTGCGAGGTGCCAGGTGACCCGGGAGACCTGCGCGAACAGCGTGGCGACGACCAGGGTGAAGCCGCCCTGCGCCCAGGCGAGCCCGCGCAGCGGCCCCAGGGTGAACGCCAGCAGCATCACCGCCGGCAGCAGGACCGCGTACACCGCCGCCCGGTCGTCCACCAGGGCCAGCAGCCCGCCGGCCAGCACGGCGCCGGCCAGCGTGCCCAGCAGCGCCTGCCGGATCGCGGAGCGGGTCTCCAGGCTCGTCGTCCGGGTGAGCGTCAGGGTCGCCAGCAGCACCCAGAAGCCGTGCTGGAGGTCGAGCACCCCGGCGACCGCCCGGGCCGCGGCCAGCCCGAGCGCGAACCGGCAGGCGTTCTGGAAGATCACCGAGCGCGGGGTGAGGTGGCTGGTCAGCCGGAGCCACCACAGCTGGGGGGCGCGCGCCCGGGCGTAGCCGAAGGCGTGCCCGGCGGTGTCCCGGTCGACGCTGCGGTCGCCGAACAGCAGCCGGGTGGCCAGCACCAGCACGACGGTGGCGTCGGCGGCCTGCACCACCAGCGACCGGCGGCGCAGATAGACCAGCCGCTCGTCGGCGTCCAGCCGCTCCAGCGTGTCCAGCGCCTGGTGGGTGCGTACGGGCCCCAGCTCGCGCTCCAGTTCCGCGGTCTGCGGCCCCTGCCCGGGCCGCAGTCGGCGGCCGTCGCGGAGCGCCCGCGCGGATCCGCGGGCGGCCTCGCCGATGCCGGTCAGCAGGGCGACCGTCTCGGGCCGGTAGGCGCGGTGCGCGTCCTCGGCGGTGTGCAGGGCGTCGAGCCGGGCCAGCAGGGTGCGGGCCGCCTCGGCGGCGTGGCCCATGGCCTTGTGGGCGACGGTGGGGGAGGCCGGCACGTCGGCCGGCGGGACGCGGGCCGGCCGCAGCGCGTCGGCGCTCGCCTGGGCCCGGGCGAGCAGCGGCCCGGGAGCCGGCGCGCCGTGCAGCTCCGCGAGGTCCGCGGCCGCGTCGGCGGCCCCGGCCAGCAGTCGGCGGAACGGCGGGGTGTCCGGTTCGGGCAGCAGGAACCGCTGGGCGGCCGCGAGCAGGGCCGCGCCCAGCAGGAAACCGGCCAGCCGCTGGCCCAGCATCTCGGGAGCGTACGGCGGGAAGCACGGCAGGATGTAGAGCAGCTGCATCCCGGGGGCCGCGCCGGCGATCCGCGGCCCGGTGGTCGCCGCGTACGCGATCACGAAGCCGACGACGAGCATGCCGAGGACCGCGGCCCAGGTCCGTACGGCCAGCAGCGTGCCCAGGGTGAGCAGCAGCAGACCGGCCGGGACCGCGGTGAGCACGGTCGCGGCGCGCTGCCGCCCGGACCCGGGGATGCGGGCGAGCGCGCCCAGCGACACCGCGGTGAAGGCCGCGTACACCGCCATCACGGTCAGGCCGAGCCCGTAGCGGCCGAGGTAGAAGCCGACGCAGGACGCGGTGGTCACACGGACCGCGTTGCCGACCACCGAGCGGTGCCCGCGCAGGCCCTGGATGCTCACCTCTCCACTATTGGCCGACCGGCCGCGGTCCGCACCGCGCGCCGCGGCCGGGGGCTTGGGAGCAAGGGAGTTGGCGCCTTCCGGACCCGGTCGTGGCGGCGCCGGACCGTAGACTGCGGAACGTGACGGACAAGAAGCCGGACGGGGCGGACGCCGGCGACGTGGCGCGGCCGGACCTGCCGGCCACCGGCTGGGCGGTGCTCGGACTGCTCTCCTTCGGCGAGGAGCTGTCCGGCTACGACCTGAAGAAGTGGTCGGACCGGTCGCTGCGCTTCTTCTACTGGAGTCCGTCCTTCAGCCAGATCTACGGCGAGCTCAAGCGCCTGGAGAAGGCCGGTTACGTCAGTTCGCGGACGGTCGCCCAGGAGACCGGCCACCGCGACAAGCGGGTCTACGTGATCACCGACGAGGGGATGGCGGCGGTCCGCCGGTGGGCCCGCGAGGCGCCGGTGGAACCCCCGGTCCTCAAGCACGGGGTGATGCTCCGGCTGTGGCTCGGCCATCTGCTGGAGGACGACCGGATGCGGGAAGTCCTGGGCCGGCACCGGGAGTTCGCCGAGACGATGCGGCAGCGCGCCGAGGCCGACGCGGCGGCCGCCCGCGACGAGGCGGCCCGGTCCGGCCCGGCGCTGGTGCTGAAGTGGTCCGAGCGGTTCTACGCCGCCGAGCGCGACCTCGCCGACGCCATGCTGGCCGACCTGGCGGAACGGGACCGCGGCCGCCCGTAGGCGCGGATCGGCGAACGGCCCCGAGCGGCCGGCGTGCTAGGGTGCCAGGGTTGCAGTTCGGTACCCATGATCATGATGTGCGCCTGACGGGAATGGTCCGCAGGCGCACTTGCTGTTTTCCGGCCGGTTCACGCCTTTCCGGATGGGGGCTCGTCGGGCCCCGGCCCCGTACTGTCCCAGGCCCTGGAAAGGAACCCCATTGGCTCGCTCCGCACGCCCGCAGCGCACCGGTACACCCCGGCCCGCCGGATCCGGAAACCCCCGGCGCAGGAACTCCCCCGGCCAGGCCGCCGGCACGTCCGCGGGGAAGGCGGCGGGCCGGAAGGCCCCGGCCCGCAAGGCCGCCCCGCCGCAGGAATTCACCGTGCCGGAGCCGGTGGTCCCCGCGCTGCCCGCCGTCGCGTCCTTCGCGGAGCTCGACCTGCCGGCGGCCCTGCAGAAGACGCTCACCGCACAGGGCGTGACCGAGCCGTTCCCCATCCAGGCCGCGACCCTGCCCAACTCGCTCGCCGGACGCGACGTCCTCGGCCGCGGCCGCACCGGCTCCGGCAAGACGCTCGCCTTCGGGCTGGCGCTGCTGGCCCGCACCGCCGGGCTGCGGGCCACCCCGCGCGCACCGCTCGCCCTGGTCCTGGTGCCCACCCGCGAACTCGCCCAGCAGGTCACCGACGCGCTGCAGCCGTACGCCACCGCCGTACAGCTGCGCATCGCCACCGTGGTGGGCGGCATGTCGATCACCAAGCAGGCCGCCGCGCTGCGCCGCGGCGCCGAGGTGCTGGTCGCCACTCCCGGGCGTCTGAAGGACCTCATCGAGCGCGGCGACTGCGCGCTCGGACAGGTGCGCCTGACCGTCCTCGACGAGGCCGACCAGATGGCCGACATGGGCTTCCTGCCGCAGGTCACGGCGCTCCTCGCGCAGGTCGAGCCGGGCGGGCAGCGGATGCTGTTCTCGGCCACCCTCGACCGGAACGTGGACCGGCTGGTCCGGCAGTTCCTGACCGACCCGGTGGTGCACTCCGTCGACCCGTCGGCCGGCGCCGTCGCCACGATGGAACACCATGTGCTGCACCTCGCGGACGAGACCGACAAGAAGGCCGTCGCGCTGCGGATCGCGGCCCGCGACGGCCGGGTGATCCTCTTCGTGGACACCAAGCGCGCCGCGGACCGCTTCGCCAAGCGGCTGCTGTCGAACGGGGTGCACGCGGCGGCGCTGCACGGCGGCCGCACCCAGCCGCAGCGCAACCGCACCCTGGACCAGTTCAAGAACGGCCAGGTCACCGCGCTGGTGGCGACCAACGTCGCGGCCCGCGGCATCCACGTCGACGCGCTCGACCTGGTCGTCAACGTCGATCCGCCGGCCGACCACAAGGACTATCTGCACCGCGGCGGCCGCACCGCCCGGGCCGGCGAGTCCGGCCGGGTGGTCACGCTGGTGCTGCCGGACCAGAAGCGCGACATGACCCGGCTGATGCGGGACGCCGGGATCACTCCGGCGACCACCCGCCTCAAGTCCAGCGACGAGGAACTGGTCCGCATCACGGGCGCGCGCGAGCCGTCCGGCGTCGCGGTCACCATCGAGGTTCCGGCGCAGCCCACGGCCGCGAAGCCGTCGGCCGCGCGCACCCGGTCCCGCGCGGGCCGCCCGCCGCGCCGGGGCCGTGGCCGCGGTGGCCGCCGCCCGGTCGCGCAGTAGCCGCGGCACGGCATCACCCCGGGGCCACCCCGCAGGGCGCGGACGTAGGGGACACCATCTCCCCTGCGTCCGCGCGCAGTTGGGCGGGGGTCATGGCCGCCGGGGCGCCGTACGGGGCAGTCCGGCCAGTTCGGCGGCGCGGGTGAGCAGTGCGACGAGCATGTCGAAGGTGAGCTTGCCGGTGAAGGTGTTGCGCTGGCTGGGGTGGTAGCTCCCCAGGACCTGGAGTGCGGGGCGCCGGCCGGTGGCGGGCAGGGCCAGCTCGGCGCCGTGGCCGAACGCCGGGCGCGGGCGGGGGACCGGCCAGCCCGCCTCGCCGAGGACGGGCAGCAGCGCCTGCCAGCCGAAGGCCCCGAGCGCCACGACCGCCCGCAACCCCGGGGAGAGCAGCTCCAGTTCGGCGGCCAGCCAGGGCCGGCAGGTCGCCCGCTCGGCGGGGGTCGGCTTGTTCTCCGGCGGGGCGCAGTGCACCGGCGCGGTGACCCGCACCCCGTACAGCTCCAGGCCGTCGTCCCGGTGTGTGGCGGTGGGCCGGGAGGCGAGGCCCACCGCATGGAGCGCGGCGAACAGGAAGTCCCCCGAGGCGTCCCCGGTGAACATCCGGCCGGTGCGGTTGCCGCCGTGCGCGGCCGGCGCCAGGCCGACGACCGCCAGCGCGGCGTCCGACGGGCCGAAGCCGGGGACGGGCCGCCCCCAGTACTCCCAGTCCCGGAACGCCGCACGGGGGTGCGCGGCGACCTGCTCGCGCCAGGCCACCAGCCGGGGGCAGGCCCGGCAGCGGGCGATCTCGCCGTCCAGTTCGGCGAGTCCACCGCAGCGCGCCGCCTGATGGGCGGGGAAGTCCACCTCGTCGGTGTCCGGCGGCGGCCCGCCCGGTCCCGTCTCGTCCACCCCTCAACGCTAAGGGACTCCTCACCCGTGCCGCGTCGCTCCCGCGGCCCGTGCGGTGAGGTGGGCGGGCGGGGCGATGCCGGCGGGCAGCAGCGGGTCGGCCTGCGGCGGGCCCCAGGTGGTGTGCAGCGGCAGCACCCCCGCCCACAGGCCGAGCGCGGCGTCGGGCCCGTCGCCGTCGTCCGGCGGCCCGGTACGGACCTTCACCGACGCCTCGTCGAGGGAGAGCGCCAGCAGCGTGGTCGCGGCGAGCTCCTTGCGGTTCGGGCGGCGGGCGTAGTCCCACTGGCCCGGCGCGGCCTGCTCGGTCAGGCAGCGCAGCCCGGCGAGCTTCTCCTCGGGGTCGGTGACCGGGCGCGGGGTGCCGAACACCATCGCGCTGCGGTAGTTGACGCCGTGCTCGAAGACGGAACGGGCCAGCACCAGGCCGTCGACATGGGTGACGGTGACGCAGACGTCGGTCCCGGGGGAGGCGATCAGGCTGCGGCTGGCGACCGAGCCGTGGACGTAGAGCGTGCTGCCGTCCGCGCCGTAGACCGTGGGGACGACCAGCGGGGTGCCGTCCACCATGACGCCGAGATGGCACAGGAAGCCCTCGGCCAGGACGGCGTCGAGCGCCGCGCGGTCGGTCGGGCCCTGCTCGCGCAGCCGGCGGTGGCGGGTGCGGTCGGTCTGCGACAGGCTGCGGCCGGGCCGGGCTGTCATGGGGGCCTTGTGTCCTGATTCCATGGTCGACTGTCTACATGGCGGCGGAATTCGTTGTCCAGGTCTTTTGTCGCGACGGATTCAGTAGATCGTCGAGGTGGGTCACCAGCGGGTCGTCAGCTCCACCGTGACGGACTCCAGGGCCGCGGCCGCCGCCTTGTTGACCTCGGTCGTGGTGCCGGCCCGGAGCATGATCCGGCCGATCCGGCTGAGGTTGTCGTGCGGACCGCCGACGTCGTCGCCGGGCAGCTTCGACAGGCCGGTGGCGACGATGTGCTCGCCGCGGGGGAGGGCACTGACCCAGCGCAGCGTGCCGGCTTCCGGAGCGGTGAGGAAACGGATCGCGGCGGCCGCCGCCCGGCGCGGTGTCACGTCGGGGCGTTCGCCCAGCGCGGCCTGGAGGCAGGCGCGGGCCATGTCGATGCCGAGCGCCTCCTTGACCAGCCTCATGATGTGGTCGCCCGGGGGCCGGGCACCGACCTCGAGGACGTACGGGCGGCCCCGGGGGTCGACCTTCACCTCGGTGTGCGCGACACCGTGGCGCAGGCCCAGGGCCGTGCACGCCGCGGTGGCCGCCGCGAGCACGGCCGCCCGTATGTCGCGGGGGAGTTCGGCCGGCACCGTGTGGCCCAGTTCGGCGCGGTGGGCCCCGTCGGTGGTGAACTTCTCGGTGACCGCGAGGTGGTGGAGCTCGCCGCCGGCCAGGACCGTCTCGACGCTGAACTCCTCGCCGGGCACGTACTCCTGCGCCAGCAGCGTGCGGTCCAGGGCGATGCCGTGCGAGGGCTTGTGCGTCTCGGAGCGGGCCAGGCGGGCGGCGGCGGGGAGTTCGGCGGCCGAGCGGACGACGGACACCCCGATCGAGGCGGCGTTCTCGGCCGGTTTGACGACGAGCGGGAAGTCCAGCCCGGCGTCCGCGATCCGGCGGGCCAGGGCGGCGGCGTCCGGCGCCGCGACCGTGCGCGGGGCCGGTACGCCGCGGGCCGCGAACGCCTCGGCCATCATCCGCTTGTTGCGGCCGGCGTCGGCGAGTTCGGGCCGGTGGCCGGGCAGCCCCAGGTCCGCGGCGAGCCGGGTGGCGAGCGGGGTGAGGAACTCCCAGCAGGGAACGACGGCGGCCACGTCGTGGGCGCGGCAGAACGCGGCCAGTTCGGCGCGGGCGGCCGCGGGGTCGGCGAAGTCGGTGAAGACCGGCGCGGTGATCCGCGCCTTCAGATCGGGGCGGTAGCGCGCGTACACGTCCTCATGGGTGGCGGCGTAGGCCGCGAGGCCCAGCCCGGCGGCCGCGGTCAGCAGGTCCTCGCCCGCGGCGACGTCGGGCTCGATCAGCAGGACTTTCTTCACGGTGCGGTTCCTTCCGGTGCGCGGTGCGCGGTGCGCGGTGCGGCGGTTCGCCGGTCAGCCGGTGGCGCGGCGGCGCAGCGCCGGTGCCAGGGCCAGCTGGCCGGCCGCGGCGAGCAGGCACAGCGCGGCGCAGGTCAGCCAGAGGACGGGGGAGCCGAGGGTGAGCAGACGGGTGCCGGCGACGGGGGCGATCAGGAAGCCGGTGCCCCAGGCCATCCCGATCAGGCCGTTGTAGCGGCCGCGCAGCGGGGCCGGCGCCAGGTCGGCGACGACCGCCGCGGTGACTGCGAAGACCAGGATCTCGCCGACCGTGGAGACCGTGACCGCCAGCGCGTACCCGACGGTGGCAAAGGCGGTGGCGGCCACCGCGTTGCCACCGGCCGCCAGGGCGAACCCGGTGGCCAGCACCCGGCTCTTGTCGTGGTCGGCCAGCCGGTGGCCGATCAGCGGCTGCAGGGCGATCACGACGATGCCGTTGACGCCCATCACCAGGCCGTACGCGCCGCTGGACAGGCCGGTGCCGCGCATCGCCAGCGGCAGGGTGGCGAACGCCTGCTGGAAGACGACCGCGTAGACCACGATGATCCCGGCGAAGGCGAGCATGGGGCGGTCGGCGAGGACGGTGCGGTAGCTGCCGGCGGTGCGGTCCCGGACGGCCGGGCGGGTCTCCGGGACGGCCAGCCACACCAGCACCCCGAAGAACGTACAGGCGCCCGCGTCGATCCAGAAGATCAACTGGTAGCCGTGCGAGGCGAGCCGGCCGCCGAGCACCATGGCGACCGAGAAGCCGAGGTTGATCGCCCAGAGCAGCAGCCCGAAGGCGCGGGTGCGGTCGGCGGCGGGCACCGCGTCGGCGACCAGGGCCTGGGCGGCGGGGCGGAAGAGGTCGATGGTGACGCCGAGCGTGAAGCAGGCGAGGATCAGCACGGTCAGGCCGTGGGCGTGGCCGAGGACGAGCAGGGTCGCGCCGTTCGCCAGCATCCCGCCGGTCAGCGCCACCCGGCGGTCGAACCGGTCGGCGAGGAAGCCGCCCAGCGGCTGGGAGACGACCGAGCCGACGCCGACGACGGCGAGGACCAGGCCGGTGTCGGCCAGCGAGACGCCGCGGGCACCGGTCAGATAGAGGGCGAGGAAGGGATTGACCATCGAGCCCAGGCGGTTGACCAGCGAACCGCCCCACAGCACCCAGAACGCGCGGGGCAGTCCGCCCGCCCGCACCCGGACGTAACGGCGCAGCCGGCCGGGTGCGGGCGCACCGGGCGGCGGTGCGGGGGCGTCGGTGCTGCGCACGGCTCTCTCCTGCGGGTGGTCGGTCACTGCGGGCCGCCGCCGGGCACGGCCGGTGCCACGGCCCGGGCGGCGGCGTCGGCCAGGGCCGCGCGGTCGACCTTGCCGTTCGCCGTGACGGGCAGCGCGTCCAGCAGCTGGATCTGCTGCGGGACCATGTACGGCGGCAGGGCCGCGGCGCAGAACTCCCGTAGCGCGCCGGCGTCCGGCGGGGTCCGGCCGGCACCGGGGACCACGAAGGCGGCGAGTTCGAGGCCGCCGCCGTCGGGGAGGGGAAGGGCCAGCGCGGTCGCGGCGGCGGCGCCGGGGAACTCCGTCAACCGCCGCTCCACCTCGGCGAGTTCGACGCGGTTGCCGTTGATCTGCACCTGGGAGTCGGTCCGGCCGCGGAAGAAGAACGCGCCGTCCTCGCCCCGGACGGCCAGGTCGCCGGTGCGCAGCACCACCTGGCCGGACTGCGGACACAGCGGGTCGGGGACCAGCGCGGCGCGGGTGGCCTCCGGGTCGTCCCAGTACCCGGAGAACAGCGCGGGGCTGCGCAGATGGATCTCGCCGGGCACGCCGGGCCGGTCGACGACCGTCCCCGACGCGTCGACGAGCAGCATCTCCGCACCGGGGTGGGCGACGCCGATGGACAACCGCTCCACGTCGTCCGGCAGGGGGCGCGGGACGTCCTCGAAGGAGGCGGCCATCGACTCGGTGGCGCCGTAGCAGTTGATGATGCGGGCCGCGGGCAGCAGTTCCTGGAGCCGCCGCAGTTCGGGCAGCGGGAACTCCTCGCCGCAGAACAGCACCGAACGCAGCCGGTCGAGGGCGGCCAGCCGCTCCGGCTCGTACCGCAGCGGCTGCCGCCAGATCGACGGGACGCCGTTGACCTGGGTGGCACCGGTCTCCCGCAGCACCCGCAGCAGATGGCGGGGCCAGCGCACCAGTTGCGGCGGGACCGGGACGACGGCGGCGCCGCTGCCCAGCGCCAGGCCGATGTTGAGCAGCGAGAAGTCGAACTGCAGCGGTGAGGTGCTGGCGACGCGGTCCTCGGGCGCGGCGATCCGGTGCGCCAGCATGCCCCGGTAGAAGGCGGTCACCGCCCGGTGGCTCATCACCACGCCCTTGGGCCGGCCCGTGGTACCGGAGGTGAAGATGATGTACGCGGGGTCGGTGACGCAGGGCACCCGGCGGCGGGGCCGGTGGGGTCCGGGGGCGCGGTCGACGGTCAGTCCGTCCGGGCCGAACCGGGCGGTGCCGGTCGTCGGCGGGAGGCCGGTCCGGGTGCCGTCCGCGGCCTGGAGGTGGAGCGCGGGCCGGGCGGTGGCGAGGATCGACTCCAGTCGCTGCCGCGGGGTTTCGGGGCTCACCGGGACGAAGGTGAGGCCGGCCCGGGAGCAGGCGAGGAGCGCGGCGACGGCCGGTGCGGTGGTGTCGGACTCCAGGACGACCCGTGAGCCGGTCTCGATGCCCAGCGCGCCGAGGCCGTCCGCGTACGCGTCCACCAGGGCGCCGAGTTCGGCGTAGGTGGTCACGGTGGTCGCACCGGGCCGGGGGGACTCGATCACGGCGGGGGCGTCGGGGGTGTGCCGGGCGGCGGCGAGCAGGAAGTCGTGGAGGAACTCCCCGGCCGGACCGGCGGGGGCGGACGGCGGCTGACTCACGGTGCTCACGGTGCGAAAGACCCCTCGTGGTGTACGGGAACGGTGAATCCGGGGCAGCCGGGGCGGATATGACGATCCGTCGGCTGCTGACGGGCGTGCGCGGCGGCGCCCCGGGAAGCGCCCGGCCGGCGGTCGAAGCGCCCTCCATGCTTCCGTATAGCGGAAGTTGAATTTCGAAGAGTGGTGATCAGGTTCTCATGTGCGCGACGGGGTTGGCGTGTGAGGTGGGTCACGTTTGATGGTCGCCCGGTCGACCTGGACAGACTTCAACAGCTTGTGGCAGCGTCGGTCGTGCACGGAATTCAAATTTCGCATGATGGAAGTGCAGCAATGGGGGAACGTATGACCGAGGCCGGACCGCTCTCGCTGGGCCAGCTCTCGGTGTGGCATGACATCCGCGACCTGCCGGCCCACCGGCGGCACGAGCCCAACAACGCCGCCGCCTGGCCGCTGCCGCGCGGCACCGACGCCGCACGGGTCCGCACCGCGCTCGGCGCCGTCGCCGCCCGGCACCCCTCGCTGCGCACCCGCTACGACCTCCAGGACGCCGACGCGCCACGGCAGTTGACGCCCGACCGCGACACCGACGACACCCTGCCGGCCGTACCCGACGACGGCACCGCGCCCGACCGCCGCGCCGCCGAACTCGCCCACCAGCCCTTCGACCTCGGCCGGCAGCACGGCTGGCGGGCCCGACTGCTGACCCGCGACGGCACCCTCACCCACCTGCTGTTCGTCAAACACCACATCACCGCCGACGCCTGGGCCCAGGAACTCCTGCACCGGGAATTCCGGCAGGCGCTCACCGACCCCGACGGCCTCGGCCCCACCCCGCCCGGCCCCGCCGACCTCGCCGCCGAACAGTACGGCCCCGCCGGACTCCGCCGGCAGGCCGCCGCGCTCGACCACTGGACCCAGCTGCTCTCCCACGCACCGCCGGCCGCCCTGCCCCACACCGGCGCGGCGGGCGGCACCGTCCAGGCCACCCTGCACTCCGCGGCCGCCCGCCCGGCCGCCCACACCCTCGCCGAACGCGCCCGGGTCTCCGTCTCCAGCGTCGTCCTCGCCGCCTACGTCCGCAGCGTCGCCCGCCGATGCGGCACCGACACCCTGCTCGTCCAACTGATGAGCGCCAACCGCTTCGCCGGCCGCTGGAAGACCGTGGTCACCTCGATGAACCAGTGGGTCCCCGCCCTCGTCGAACAGGCCCGCACCGACGACCTGGTCACCCTCGCGGACGCGGTGCACTGGAGCGGCCTGACCGCCTTCCGGCACGGCATGCACGACGTCACCGCGGTCGCCGCCCTGCGCGCCCGGACGCCCGGTGCCGCCGAACCGGCCTGCGCCTTCAACTACGTGGCCGTACCCGGCGGTTCGCCACTGGACGCCCCACCGCAACAGGGCCCGAGGGACGGCCGCCCACCCACCCTCACCTGGGAGGAACCCTTCACCACCATCGGGCCGCGATGTTACGCCCGCGCCCTGGAGACCGACGCCGGGCTCTCGATCCGGCTCACCGCGAAGGACCTCGGCCGCGAACAGTGCGCCGAGCTGCTCCGGGACCTGCACGACGGCCTGCTCACCGCCGCCGGGCGGCCCTGAGGCGGAACCGCCCACCCACACCGGCACCGGCCACGGCCACGCGCCGCGGCCCGGCGGATCCCGCCCGCCGCACCGGCCGGCCCCGTGCCCCCCCCGCCGGACCACACCGCGCGCCGCCGATGCCGCGCGGCCGCACCCCCGGCCGGCCCCCGTCGCCCGCCCCACCCCCGCCGTGCTCGTTCCTGCCCCCAGGAGGCCGCCCGTGCCCGAACACGTCCTGGTCCTGCACCGCTGGACCGATCGCTACGCCGACTACGCCGCCTACTTCGACCACTCCGTCCACCGCGTCAGCTACCTCACCACCGAACGGGCCGCCCGCCACCTCCCCGTCGAACAGGCTGCCGCGGTACGGCTCGTGGACAGCACCGAGAACGTCAAGGAGGTCCGCGCCGCCCTCGACACCCTGGTCGAGCGGCTCGGCCCGCCCACCCGGATCGTCGCCCTCCAGGAGACCGACCTCGACCTCGCCGCCGACCTCCGCGACGCCTTCGGCCTGCCCGGACAGCGCGCCGAGGACCTGCTGCCGCTGCGCGACAAACTGCTGATGGCCCAGCGGCTCGAAGCCGCCGGCCTCCCCGTACCGCCCACCGCCGCGGCCACCGGACCCGACGCGGTGGCCGCCTTCGCCGCCCGGCACGGCTGGCCGGTCCTGCTCAAACCGCGGCGCGGCACCGCCAGCGCCGGCATCACCCGTCTCGACTCCCCGGACGACCTCGGGCGCCACGCCTTCCCGCCGGAGACCGGCATGCTCGTCCAGCAGTGGCGGCCCGACCAGGTCCTGCACGTCGACGGCGTGCACACCGGCGACCGCCTCGGTCCCTGGCGGGCCTCCCGCTACCTCCACACCTGCCTGGAGTTCACCACCGGCGCGGCACTCGGCTCGGTGGAGATCGACGACCCCGCGCTCCTCGCCCGCATCGGAGGGCTCACCGCCGCCGCCACCGAGGCCCTGTTCACCGGCCCGTCCGTCTTCCACCTCGAACTCTTCGAGAGCGAGCGCGGCGACCTGACCGTCCTGGAGATCGGCGCCCGCCCCGGCGGAGCCGAAGTCCCCTTCGTCTGGCGCGAGGTGCACGGCATCGACCTGATGGCCGCGGCCTTCGCCCACCAGGCCGGCACCCCCGACCCGACCGCCGGCGCGCACCCCGCACCGGACGAGGTGGCCGGCTGGCTGCTGGTCCCGCCCTCCGTCCCCGCACCCTGCCGGGTACGCGATATCACCGGATATCCTGCCGACGACGGACCGTACGCCCAAGTCCTCCCGGAACGGGGCACGTTGATGCGGGGCGGTGGATACGAACACGCCGGGGCACGGTTCCGCTTCCGCGGCCGCAGCAGCGCGGAAGTGACCGCCGCCCTCCACCGCACCCTGCGCACCGCCCGGCTCGACTGCACCCCCGTCGACCCCGCGGCACCCGCCCGGCTCGTCCTCGTCGGCTGCGGCAACCCGCCCTACCGCGCCTACGCCCTGGACACCGTCGCCGGCCGGGTGACCACCGCCCTCGTCCAGTCCACCGAGCCGGACTGGCAACGCCGGTACCTCGCCGACCGGTTCCGTACCGCGGACACCTCCGACGCCACCGCGACCACCCGCGCGATCGCCGACCTGCTCGCCGGCCACCCCGGCCCCGGGGCCGTCCTCACCTGGGACGAGACCCTGCTGGAGAGCACCGCCGAGGCCGCCCGCCGGCTGGGCCTGCCGCACATGAGCCCCGAGGCCGCCCGCCGCTGCCGCGACAAGCTCGCCACCCGCCGGCTGCTCGCCGCAGCCGGAGTGCCCTCCGCACGCTTCCACGAGGTCCACACCCCCGACGAGGCGGTCGCCGCCTCCGAGGAACTCGGCCGGCCGGTCGTCGTCAAACCCCGGGCCCTGGCCGGCAGCATCGGCGTCACCCTCGCCGGCGACCCCGAACAGGTCCGGCACGCCTTCGACCAGGCCCGCACCGCCGCCTTCCCCGGCATCCCCGCGACCGCCGGCGCGATCGTCGAGGAATACCTGACCGGACCCGAGATCAGCGTGGACTGCGCGGTCGCCGACGGCACCGTCCGGATCGTCAACGTGGCCCGCAAACGCCTCGGCTTCGCCCCGTACTTCGAGGAGACCGGGCACCTCGTCGCGCCCTGGCGGCACGAGCCGTGGGCCGACGAGGTGCGCTCCGTCGTCACCGACGCGCACACCGCCCTCGGCATCCGCACCGGCCTCACCCACACCGAACTCCGCCTCACCCCCACCGGACCCCGCGTCGTCGAGGTCAACGGCCGGCTCGGCGGCGACTTCATCCCGCTCCTCGGCACCCTCGCCACCGGCGTCGACCCGGTCGCGGCCGCCGCCGATCTCGCCCTCGGCCGGACCCCGGAACTCACCCCGCACCACGACCGCTGCGCCGAGGTGAGCTTCGTCTACCCCGAGCACGACGGCACCGTCCGCTCCCTCGACCTCACCACCGCCGCGACCGTCCCCGGCATCGTCCGGGCCGTGCCGCTCGCCGCGCCCGGCACCACGCTGCGGCTGCCGCCCCGCGGCATCGTGCCGCGCCTCGCCGCCCTCATCGCCGTCGGCGACACCCCCGAGGAGTGCGCCACCGCGCTGACCGGTGCCCGGCACGCCGTACGCCACTCCCTGACCCCGCTGCTCCGACCGTCCACCCCGACCAAGGACAACCGCCCATGACCTGGATCCTCGGTGTCAACGCACCGCCCACCGGCTGGCACGACAGCGCCGCCTGCCTCGTCAACGGGGACGGCGACATCATCGCCTTCACCGAAGAGGAGCGCGTCAACCGCCACCGCCACTCCCTCTACCGCAAGCCGTTCGGCGCCGCCCGCTTCTGCCTGGCCCAGGCCGGCATCACCGCCGCCGACATCGACGTGGTCGCCCTCGGCTGGGACAGCGAACAGCTCTACCCGCGGCGCTTCGCGAACGACGCCGAATTCCTCGCCTACGCCGTCGGACTGGACTTCACGGGCCGCACGCCCGAGGTCGTCCGCGTCCCCCACCACCAGGCGCACGCCGCCTCCTCCTTCTACGCCTCACCCTTCCCGAAGGCCGGGGTGCTGGTCGTCGACGGCCACGGCGAGAACGAGTCCTCCACGATCTGGACGTACGAGGACGGCGCCGAACCCCGCCTGGAACGCAGCTGGCAGCGCACCGCCTCGCTCGGCTACGCCTACGACGCCGCCTCCACCTGGCTCGGCTTCTCCTTCCTCAACGCCGGCAAGACCATGGGCCTGGCCGCCTACGGGCGCGCCGCCGGGCTGGACGTCGAGCCGCTGGTGGACCTCACGGCCGACGACTTCGGCCTGGCCGTCGAACCGCTGGCGGAGAGCCGGGGGAAGGCCACCGCCGACGAGATCAAGGCGCAGTACGACGACACCGTCGGCCGCTGGCGGGAGCGCTACACCAAGATCGCCGGGGCGGACGGGCCGTGCGTCCCCGAGGAGCGGCTCCCCGACGACCCGAACGCCGTCCTCGTCGCGTACACCGCCCAGCGGCTCATCGAGCAGACCGTGACCCATCTCGCCGCGCTGACCCGCAGGGCGGCCGGCGTCGAGGAGCTGTGCCTCAGCGGCGGCGTCGCCCTCAACTGCAGCAGCAACGGCACGCTGCCCGGCCCGCTGTACGTACCGCCCGTACCGCACGACGCGGGGGTCGCCCTCGGGGCGGCCTGGACGGTGCGGCCGCCCAGGAGGAGGGCGGGGGCGCTGAGTCCCTATCTGGGGGTGGATGTGTGGGCCCCTGATCGCCTCAACGGCGGGGAGGGGGCGGGTATTCCGGGGGCCGGGGTGCCGGGAGCGGGTGCTCCGGGGACCGGTGTTACGGGCGCCGGTGTGCCGGGGCGGGGCCGGCGTGGGGCCGTGGCCGAGGGGCTGGACCTCTCGGGGCTGGTGCGGGCGGATCTGGACATCGACGAGCTGACCGGGTTGCTGCTGGACGGGCAGGTGGGGGCGGTCGCCCAGGGGCGGGCCGAGGTGGGGCCGCGGGCGCTGTGCCGGCGCTCGATCATCGCCGTGCCGGACACCGCGGACGTCAACACCCGGGTCAACACCATCAAGAACCGCGAGCAGTGGCGCCCCTTCGCCGGCGTCACCCGGCCCGGCTACGGCGCCCGACTCTGGGCGCAGCAGGAGTACTTGAGCCTCTACATGCTCGGCGCCGCCAAGGCCACCGAGCTCGGCCGGCAGGTCGCCCCCGGCGTCGTCCACGTCGACGGCACCACCCGGCCGCAGGTCCTGCACGGCGACGAGGCTCCCGCGGTCGGCGCCGCCCTGGACGCCCTGGAACGGCACGGCGCGCCCCCGGTCCTGCTCAACACCTCCTTCAACGACAAGGGCGAGCCCATCGTCAACACCGCCGCCGACGCGCTGCGCGCCTTCCGCGCCATGGACCTGGACTTCCTGGTCCTCGGCGACGACCTCTACCGCAAACCGCACCGGACCGGGGGTGAGCGCTGATGCCGGCCGGCCTGCCGGAGACCGCCCGCTTCCGGGCGTTCGGCCCCCGCCACCTCGACGAGATCGCCCGCCGCCACGGCCTGCCCGACGACCTCCGCGAGACCGTGCGCCGGGTGTCGCTGGTGCTGCCGTTCCGCGTCAACGAGTACGTGCTCGGCGAACTCATCGACTGGGACCGGGTCCCCGAGGACCCGATGTTCCAACTCACCTTCCCGCAGCGCGGCATGCTCGCCCCGGCCGACGAGAACCAGCTGGCCAAACTCTCCGCCGACCCCGCCGACAAGCCGCTGCTGCGCGGGGCCGTCCAGGAGATCCGCCGCCGCCTCAACCCCCACCCGTCCGGCCAGCAGCAGCTCAACGTGCCCACCCAGGACGGCGGCCGGCTCCCCGGCCTGCAGCACAAATACCGCGAGACGGTGCTCTACTTCCCCGGCCAGGGCCAGACCTGCCACGCCTACTGCACCTACTGCTTCCGCTGGGCCCAGTTCATCGGCGACGCCGACCTCAAATTCGCCGCCCCCGACCCCGGCGGGCTGATCCGCTACCTCGCCGACCACTCCGAGGTCCACGACGTGCTGGTCACCGGCGGCGACCCGATGGTGATGTCCACCGAGCGGCTGCGCGGCCACCTGGAGCCGCTGCTGGGCGTCGAGACGGTCCGTACGATCCGGATCGGCACCAAGTCCGTCGCCTACTGGCCGCAGCGCTTCGTCACCGACCCGGACGCCGACGACGTGCTGCGGCTGTTCGAGCGGGTGATCGCCTCCGGGCGGCAGCTCGCGGTGATGGCGCACTTCAGCCACCCGCGGGAACTGGCGACCGGCCTCGCCCGGCAGGCGCTGGCCCGCATCCGTGCGACCGGCGCGGTGGTCTACTGCCAGGCGCCGCTGATCGCCCACGTCAACGACGACGCCCGGGTCTGGAGCGAGCTGTGGCGGGCCGAACTCGCGGCCGGCGCGGTGCCCTACTACCTGTTCGTCGAGCGCGACACCGGCCCTTACGACTACTTCAAGGTGCCGCTGGCCAGGGCGGTCGAGATCTTCACCGACGCCTACCGCACCCTGCCGGGCCTGGCCCGCACGGTGCGCGGCCCGGTGATGTCCGCCACCCCCGGCAAGGTCGTCGTGGACGGCGTCGAGGAGACCCCCGACGGGGCGTACTTCCGGCTGCGGATGCTCCAGGCCCGCAACCCCGACCTGGTCGGCCGGCCGTTCCGGGCCCGCTACTCCGCCGACGCCGCCTGGCTCGACGACCTCGTACCCGACCCCGCCACCCCGGCCGACCTCGCCGCGGCCCTGCGCGGCGGCGCACCGACCGCACCCGGCCCGGCCGGCCCCGGCGCGGCCCGCCGCACCGGCCGCGCGGAGAGGAACCCCGCATGACCGCCGTCACCGTCGCCCCGCCCTCCCCGAACCTGGCGCTCAACCAGCTCGTCGACCGGCGCCGCGCCGAAGGGGCCTCGCTGGTCCACCTGGCGTTCGGCGAGGCCCGGCTGCCGGTCCTGCCCCAGCTCGCCGCCCAGCTGGCGGCCGGCGCGAGCCGCTCGGCGTACGGGCCGGTGGCCGGCGCGGAGAGCGTGCGCCGCGCGGTGGCCGGCTACTTCACCCGCCGCCGGCTGCCCACCGAACCCGACCGGGTGATGGTCGCCCCCGGCAGCAAACCGCTGCTGATGGCCCTCCAACTCGTCGTCCCCGGCGACCTGTTGCTGCCCCGGCCCGCCTGGAACAGCTACGCCCCGCAGGCCCGGTACGCCGGCAAGAAGGTCTTCGGCGTGCCGGTCCCCGCCGAGTGCGGCGGCGTCCCGGCGCCCGACGCGCTGCGCGAGACCCTGCACCGGGCCCGGGCGGCCGGCGCCGACCCCCGGCTGCTGGTCCTCACCCTCCCCGACAACCCCACCGGAACCGTGGCCCCGCCCGCGCTGATCCGCGACCTGTGCGCGCTGGCCCGCGCCGAGGACCTGCTGATCGTCTCCGACGAGATCTACCGCGACCTCGTCCACGACCCCGCCGCCACCCCCTACCTCAGCCCCGCCGAAGTCGCCCCGGAACGCACCGTCGTCACCAGCGGACTGTCCAAGACCCTCGGCCTCGGCGGCTGGCGGATCGGCGTGGCCCGCTTCCCCTCCGGCGACACCGGCGCCCTGCTCCGGGACGCCACCCTCGCCGCGGCCAGCGAGATCTGGTCCACCCTGGCCGGGCCGATGCAGCAGGTCGCCGAGTACGCGTACGCCGAACCGCCGGAGATCACCGCGCGGATGCGGGCGAGCGCCCGGCTGCACGGCGCGGTGGCCCGGGCCGTGCACCGGACCGCGGTCGAGGCGGGCGCCGTGTGCCGCCCGCCCACCGGCGGCTTCTACGTCTACCCGGACTTCGCGCCGCTCCGCGACCGGCTGGCGGCCCGCGGCGTCACCGACTCCGCCTCGCTCGCCGCCCGCCTCCTCGACGACGCGGGCATCGTCGTGCTCGCCGGACACCTCCTCGGCGACGCCCCGCAGGCGCTGCGCTTCAAGGCCGCCACCAGCCTGCTCTACGGCGACGAACGGCAGCAGCACGAGGCGCTGCACGCCGCCGACCCCACCCGCCTGCCGCACATCGCCACCGAACTCACCCGGATCGCCGAGGGCTTCGCCCGGCTGACGGGGGCGGCATGAGCCCCACCACCCCGCACGGAAGGACACCGGCCATGGCCGTCACAGGGGAACCGGAGCAGTTCGCGTTCGGTTCCGTCCACAGCGGTCTGCTCGACTGCGTCCAGGTCAACCTGGCGGTCCTCGCGGACCACCACCACGGGCCCGGAGCACACCTCCGGCTCGGCGCCCCCCTGGGCTTTCGCTCCTGGGAGGGCCCCGGCGGACTGCCCACCGTCGATCCGCCGCTCACCGAGCAACTCCGGCTGGCGCCGGGCCTCCTGGGGCTCCGCGTCGTGCGGCGGGAGCGGATGAGCCGCACCGGCATGTTCGCGGCGATCCGCCGGGCCGGCGCCGCCCGCTACGTCGTCGCCGACTCCTTCCACCTGCCCTGGCTGCCGTACCACGGGCAGGCACACATGGAACACAGCTTCCTGCTCGCCGCCGGGCCCGGCGGCTGGCACGTCACCGACGCCTACCGCAGCGAGACCTCCTGGGGCACCGCCGCCCCCGGCACCTGGGTGCTCACCGAGGACGCGCTGGCCGGCATCGAGTCCGCCGAGGTCGTCGAGGTGGCACCGGACACCGCCCGCCCGGCCGCCGGACCGCCCCCGCTGGTGTCCGTCGACGAGAGCGCGGTCGCCGCCTACCTCGACGCGTACGACGTCTGTCCGGACCGCGTCCGGGCGATCGGTCAACTGACCGTCGAGACCTGGCTGCTGGCTCGCTCCCGCACCCTGCACGCCACCTACCGCGCGCTCTTCACCGACCACGCCGACGAGGAGCGGCGGGCGGCCGAGGCCGGGCACCTGCGGGCCTGGGACAAGGTCGTCGAGCAGACCTACCTCGCCCACCGCCGGCTGTCCCGCGGCCGCGCCGAGCCCCCGGGCGTCGTGGACCGGCTGCGGCAGGTGCTCACCGCCGACATCGCCGTCTTCGGCACCCCGCCCGGCAACCCGGCCCCCGCGGCCGCCCCACCCGCCGACGACGCGCTCCGCGACCGGGTGGCCGCCGTGGCCGCGGAGGTGCTCGGCGTGGAGGTGGCCGGCCTCCTCGACGGCGCCCCCTTCGACTCCTTCCCCTCCTTCAGCTCCTTCCGGCTGATCGAGATCATCGAGCGGCTGGAGACCGCACTGGGCCGGGAACTCGACGCCGACGCTCTCGTACCCGAAAACCTCCGCCGGGTCGACGACCTGTGCCGCATCGCCCGCTGACCGCACCACGAAAGAGACCCCATGGACGCCCGCTTCACCGCCCTGCTGCGGCCCTTCCTCAAGCCCGCCGGCCCCGGCGAGATCACCCTCACCCCCGACACCGACCTGCGCAAACTCGGCGTCGACTCCATGCAGGCCATCGAGCTGCTGTTCGCCGTCGAGGACACCTTCGGCATCTCGCTGCCGGACGAGGAGCTCAACGACACCACCTTCGCCACCGCCGGCAGCCTCTGGAACGTGATCGCCGCACAGCTGCCGGCGGGCGCCGGCGACGGCACGGCCGGCCGGGAGACCGCATGACCACCGAGCCCGCCCCCCGGCCCCCGCTCGACCTGACCGACCGGCTCGCCGCCGTCACCGAGGCCACCGAGGAACACCTGGCGCACACCGACCGCGCCGCGGAATTCCCGGTGGCCGCGCTGGACGCGCTGCGCCGCACCGCCCTGCTCGGCCTGCTGGTCCCCGTCGCACACGGCGGACTCGGCGGCACCGCACGGGACCTGGTGGCCGCCGCCCAGACCCTCGGGCGCAGCGACATGTCCGTCGGCATGATCTTCGCGATGCACTGCCAGCAGGCGGCGGCCCTGGTCCACTACGGGAGCGAGCGGCTGCGCAAGGAGGTGCTGCCGCGGATCGCGGCGGGGGAGTGCTACCTCGCCTCCGTCACCACGGAGGCCGGCAAGGGCGGCCACCTGCTCAGCGCACAGGCGCAACTTGCCGACGAGGGCGGCGAGTTGGCGGTGGAGCGGTTCGCGCCCATCGTCACCGGCGGCACCCACGCCGACGGCTTCCTGATCACCATGCGCAGCCCCGGGGCCGACGCCACCGCCCACGAGGTGACGCTGGTCTACGCCCACCGCGACCAGCTCGACCTCACCGCCTCCGGCGACTGGCAGCCCATGGGCATGCGCGCCGGCCACAGCGCCGCGCTCACCCTGACCGGACGCGTCCCCGGCCACCAAGTCGTCGGCGAAGTGGGGGAGTTCCACCGGATCGCGGCCACGGTCTTCGGGCCGCTGGCCCACCTCGGCTGGTCGGCGGTCTGGCTCGGCACCGCCGCGGGGGCGCTCTCCCGCGTGCTGCGCCTGCTGCGCAGCCCCGCCGGCCGGGCCCGCTTCGACCTCACCTCCGAGCTCCTCCTCACCCGGATCGCCCGGTCCCGGCAGCGCCTCGACACCGTGCACGCCCTGCTGCAACAGGCCCTGCGCACCGTGGAGTCCGGCGCCGACCTGTCCGCACCGGCCCGCCAGCTCCAGCTCAACGCGCTGAAGATCACCGCCTCCGAGGAGTGCCTGGCGGCCGTCGACGACCTGATCGCCGCGCTCGGACTGCGCCACGGCTACCTCAAGGACTCACCCACCCGGCTCGAACAGGCCCTGCGCGACCTGCGGTCCGCGCCGCTCAACTACAGCAACGACCGGCTGCACCTCGCCGACGGCCGGCTGGCGCTGCGCGACCAGGGGGTGAGCTTTGCCTGACGCCCGCTACGCCCCGCTCGACGCACTGCCCCGCACCGCACCCGGCGCACAGGTCTGGGCCGCACTCGGCGGCGCCGGTCTGACCGCCGGCGCCTACCGCGACCGGCGGCCCGGCACCGGCATCGACCCGGCCGGCCTCGCCGATCTGCTCACCGCCGTCGACGCCCGCTTCTCCGTCGCCGCCACCCTGTCGGTCAGTGTCCAGCTGGCCACCGCGCTGCCCCTGCTCACCACCGGCCGGGCGCCGGTGGCCCGGCAGGCCCTGGACGGTGCGCTCGCCGGGCGGGCCACCCTCGCCCTCGCCGCCACCGACGTCACCGCCGGCACCGACCTCACCGCCCTCCGCACGGAACTGCGGATCGAGGACGACGCCCTCGACGTGACCGGCGAGAAGAACTGGATCGCCAACACCACCACCGCCGCCCACTTCCTCGTCCTCGCCCGGCACCGCCCCGGACGGCACTTCACCCACTTCACCTGGGTCCTGGTGCCGGCCGACGCACCGGGCGTCACCGTGCGTCCCGCCGACTCCGCCCTGTTCGCCGCCTCCGGCGCCGGCCACGTCACCTTCGACGGGGTACGGCTCGGCCGGGACCACGTGCTCGGCCGCGTCGGCCTCGGACTGCCGCTCTTCGCCCGCCACATCGGCACCGAACGGCTGGCCGGCGCCCAGTGGGGCGTGGCGCTGTGCCGCCGGGTGCTGGCCGACACCCACCGCCGCCTCGCCGGGCGCCCGCACGGGGACGGCGCCCTGTGGGACCGTGACGCGGTCCGGCAGCGGTTCGCGGCCGGCCTGCTCCGCGTACGCGCACTCCACGCCCTCACCGTCGAGTTGGCCGACCAGGTGGCGCTGCGGCACGACGCCACGGCGGCCGCCACCCTCAAGGCGGCCGCCGGCGCCACCGTCCACCACGTCCTCGCCGACTGCGCCCAGCTGTGGGGCGCGGCCGGCTTCACCACCGGAGGGATCCAGGAACTCCGCGCCCAGGCCGCGCTGTTCGGCATCGGCGGCGGCGCCGACGAGGTGGTCCTCGGCACCCTCGCGGACGCCGCCGAGGACGTGCTGGCCGCCCTCGAACGGCCGGGCACCCTGCCGTGACGGCACCGATCGAGGTGGCCCGCGGGGTCTGGGTGGCCACCACGACCGCGGACCGCACCGCCCCCAGCACCCACCGGGACGACCGGCGCCGGGCGGCCGCCCTGCCCGAATGGCGGGCCCGCGAATTCCTCGCCGGCCGCGGGCTGTTGCGGCAGCTGCTGGCCGCCGTACGGCCCGGCCCGGCCGGGGCGGAGATCGTCCCCGACCGGCGGGGCAAGCCGCATCTGCGCGGGCACCCGGACCTCGGCATCAGCGTGTCCCACAGCCCGGGCGCGCTCGCCGCCGGGGTGGCGCCGGGGCGCGCCGTCGGCGTGGACGTCCAGTGCCCGGACCCCGCCGTCAGCGCCTCCTTCGCCCGGCGGCTGCTCGGAGCGCACGCCGGGCGGCTCACCGCACTGCCCCCGGCCGCGGCCGCCGAGGAGGTCGCCTGGGTGTGGACCGCCCAGGAAGCCTGCGTCAAGGCCGGTGGACTGGGCCTCGCCGGGCGGCCCTGGACCATCGACGTCCCGCCCGGCGCCCGCTCGGGCCGCTGGCAGGGCTACCGCTGGCTGAGCCTGCGCGACCACTCCAGCACCCCGCTGAGCTGCGCATTCGCCATGACCGCAGGCACGCGGGGCGGGCCCGCTGGTACGCCCGGCACCCCTGCCGCGCACCACCCCATCCCTTGGAAAGGCGAACGGTGAGCATCCCCGCCGCACGGCACACCCTGTACGACTGGTTCGCGGCCACGGCCGCCGCCCACCCGGACCGGCCCGCGCTGGAGACCGGCGGCAGCACGCTGACCTACGCCCGGCTCGCCGCCCGCGCCGACGCCCTCGCGGTCGCGCTGCTCGACCGCCTGGACGGAACCCCGCCCCGCCGGGTGGGCCTGCTGGCCGGCCGCACCGCCGTCGCCTACGCCGGATACCTCGCCGTCCTGCGCCTCGGCGCCACGGTCGTCCCGCTCGGCCCCGCCTTCCCGGCCGAGCGCAACGCCCGGATCGTCCGCGCCGCCCGGCTCGACGCCGTACTCTCCGACGGGACCGCCGCCTCGCCCACCCCGCCCGGCGTGCCCCTGGTCACCCGCACCGACCCCGAACTGCCGCACCTCCCCGCCGCACCGCTCCCCGCCCTGCCCGCCGCCCTCCCTGAGGACCTCGCCTACCTCCTCTTCACCTCCGGCTCCACCGGCGTCCCCAAGGGCGTCCCCATCCAGCACCGCAACGTCTGCGCCTACCTCACGCACGCCGTCCCGCGCGCCGCCGCCGGCCCCGGCGCCCGCTGCGCACAGACCTTCGACCTCACCTTCGACCCGTCCGTGCACGACATGTTCACCACCTGGGGGAGCGGCGCCACCCTCGTCGTCCCGTCCCGCGACGACCTGCTCGCCCCGGTGCGCTTCGTCAACCGGCACGCCCTGACCCACTGGAACTCCGTACCGTCGGTGATCTCCCTCGCCCGGCGGTTCCGCGCGCTGAAGCCGGACAGCATGCCGACGCTGCGCCACAGCATGTTCTGCGGTGAGCCGCTGACCCTCCAGCAGGCCGCGGCCTGGCACCGCGCCGCCCCGCACAGCCGGCTGGAGAACGCCTACGGCCCCACCGAGCTGACCGTGACCTGCACCGCCTACCGCCTGCCCCCCGACCCCGCCCACTGGCCGACCCCGGCCAACGGCACCGTCCCCATCGGAGCCCCCTACCCGGGACTCCAACTCCTCGACCACGACGGCGAGTTGTGCGTCCGCGGCGCACAGCGCTTCCCCGGCTACCTCGACCCGGCCGACAACACCGGCCGCTTCCTGGCACCCGACGGCTCCCCGTACGACCCGGCCACACCGCTGACCGACGACCACTGGTACCGCACCGGCGACCGCGTCACCGCGCTGGACGCGTCCGCCGCCCCGGCCGCCGGCGACGGCAGCCGGCCGCTGGTCCATCTCGGCCGCGGCGACCAGCAGGTCCAGGTGCACGGCTACCGCGTCGAACTCGGCGAGGTCGAGGCCGCGTTGCGCGCCCTGCCGGGCGTCCGGGACGCCGCCGTGCTGCCCCGGAGCACCCCCGGCGGCGTGGAACTCACCGCCGCGTACACCGGCACCCCGGGCACCACCGCCGACGGCCTCCGCGCGGCCCTGCGCGACCGGCTCCCCGGCTACATGGTCCCGGCCACCCTCACCGCCCTCCACGCCCTGCCGCTCAACGCCAACGGCAAGACCGACCGCGCCGCGCTCGACGCGCTGCTGCCGGGCGCGCCGGACCGCGCCCCTTAGCGAGGGCGCCCGGCGCGTCAGGGGTCGGGCAGGTCGAGGCGGCGGGCCGTGCCGGGCGCGATGACGAAGGACCGGTCGCGCAGCCGGACCCGGACCGGCGGCAGGTCCGACTCCGGTACGGCGATGCCCACTTGCTCGGCGCGGATCCGCAGATCGACGTCCCAGTGCCAGCGGTAGCGGATCCGCACCGCGAACTTCGACAGCTGCGGGAGCGGGGCCGGGTCCAGCCAGAGGGCCTCCTCCCGGGTCTCCAGCCCGGTCAGGCCGCGCTGTACCAGGTCCAGGCTGCCGGCCATCGCGCCCAGGTGGATGCCCTCCGCGGTCGTACCGCCCTGGACGTCGGCCACGTCCCCGGCCAGCGCCTCCTCGCAGTACGCCCAGGCGTCGGGCCGCTGGACCCGGGCCAGCACCCAGGCGTGGGCCAGCGCGCTGAGCGTCGAGCCGTGGCTGGTGCGGCTCAGGTAGTAGTCCACCGTGGCGTGCCAGGTGTCCTCGTCGAGCGGATACCCCAACCCGGCGAACACGGCGGCGAGTTCGGACGGCGAGAAGAGGTAGCCGAGCATCAGCACGTCGGCCTGCTTGGACGCCTGGTAGCGGTTGACGGTGTCGCCCTCCGCCTCCAGGATCCGGTCCAGCCGCCGGATGTCGCCGTACCGCCGCCGGTAGCCCTCCCAGTCCAGTTCGGCGAGGTCCCCGTACCCGGCGAACTGGCTGATGACGCCGCGGTGGTGCGGTACGTGCAGCCGGTGCGCGATGTCCTCCCAGCGCTCCGGCTCGTCCGGGGTGAGCTGCATCCGTTCGAAGAGCTGCCGGCGGTGCGCCTCGGGCAGTGTGTCGCACAGCTCCAGGGCCCGCATCAGCACCCAGGCCGCGGTCACATTGGTGTAGGCGTTGTCGTCCACGCCCGGCTGCGCCGCCCCCGGATAGCCGTCGTGGTACTCGTCGGGACCGACCACCCCGCGGATCCGGTACCGGCCCAGCCCGGTGTCCCAGGCCGTGGCCGAGGCCCAGAAGCGGGCGATCTGCAGCAGCATCTCCGCGCCCTTGGTCTGCACGAAGTCGCTGTCACCACTGGCCTGTCCGTACTGCCAGATGTTGTACGCGATGGCCGAGCCGACGTGGTGCTGCAGCCGCGAGTAGTCGGGCAGCCAGCGGCCCGAGCGCGGGTTGAGGTGGAGCTGCTGGGTCTCCTCCCGGCCGTCCCCGGCGCTCTGCCACGGGTACATCGCACCGGTCCGGCCGGCCTCCCGTGCCGCGTGGACGGCGGCCGGCAGCCGCCGGTAGCGGTACTCCAGCAACGCCCGGGAGACCTGCGGCAGATGCAGGTTCAGGAACGGCAGCACGAACAGCTCGTCCCAGAAGACGTGCCCCCGGTAGGACTCGCCGTGCAGTCCGCGGGCCGGCACCCCGACGTCGAGTTCGGCGGTGTGCGGCGACAGGGTCTGCAGCACGTGGAAGAGGTGCAGCCGCAGGATCTGGCCGGCCTCCCCGGGCACCTCCAGCTTCGCCTGCCGCCACAGGTCCGCCCAGGCGCGGCGGTGCGACGCCAGCAACTGCCGGAAGTGCGGCGCCTGGACCACGCAGTCGACCGCCGCGCGCCGGGGACTCTCGATCGCCGGGTCGCGGGAGGTGTACAGCGCCACGGTCTTGTCGACGACCGCGGTGCTGCCGGGGCCGATCGGCAGCACCATGGTCTGAAAGGTCCGCAGCACCGTCAGCCGGGTCTGGTGCGCCACGCCCCGGGCCGGTGTGGCCCGCAGCCGCGCCGCCAGCGCCACCAGGATGTCCGAGTCGATGGTGCGCGAGGTCAGCCACATGGTGTCGGGCCGCTCGGAGCCCGCCTCCCAGCCGCGCAGATGCTGGTCGGCCAGCCCCTGGTAGCGCGCCACCCCGGCATTGCGGACCCCGCCGTCGATCGCCGCCTCCACCTCGACCGCGCCGGCCCACCCGTCGGCCGTGAACGTCAGGCGCTGCGCGGCCAGGTGCGGCTCGCCCATGTGCACCAGGCGGCGCTCCTCCACGCCCAGCCGCCGCCCCGCCTCGTCGATGTACGCCGAGGAGCGGGTCAGGGTGCCGCCGCGCAGGTCCAGAGCCTGCCGGTGCGCGGTGAGATGCGGGTGGTCGGGCGAGAGCCACGGGCCGGGAGCGGCGTCGGCGGGGCAGATCCGGTAGCGCAGCGGAAGCCAGTTGGGCATGTTGACCATGTCCTCGTTGTCCACGGACCGGCCCGCCACGGTGGAGGTGAGCCGGTCGTAGCAGCCGGCCACGTACGTCCCCGGATAGTGCACGGGGTCGCCCAGCACCTCGCACGCCGCGCCACGGGTGACGAAGTAGCCGTTGCCCAGCGCGCACAGCGTCTCCCGCAGCCGCTCGCCCGCCGGGTCATAGCCCTCGTACGACCAGCTCCAGAGGCGCGCCATCAGTCCTCCCCGGCCACCAGCAGCTCGCCGGGGTCGGCCACGACCAGATCGGCGCCGTGCCGGCGCAGGGCCGCCGCGCTGATCCGGCCGCCGGTCCGGTCCACGCCCACCACCAGCCCGAACCCGCCCCGCCGGCCCGCCTCGACACCGGCCAGCGCGTCCTCCACCACGGCGGTGTCCCGGGGCGGCACGTCCAGCCGCCGGGCCGCCTCGACGAACAGCGCCGGGTCCGGTTTGCCGGGCAGGTTCAGCCGGCGCACCTCGTTGCCGTCCACCACGGTCTGGAACAGCGCCAGCACGCCGGCCGCGGCCAGCAGCTCGGTCGCGTGCCGGGACGCCGAGACCGCGGCGCACGGGACCCGGGCCCGCCGCAGCGCGTCCAGCAGGCGCACGCTGCCGGGCCAGGCCTCGATGGTGTGGGTCCGCAGGCCGGCGGTGAAGAGCTGCTCCTTGCGGGCGGCCAGGGCCCCGACCGAGCCGGTGCCGGGGGCGTCGTCCATGTTGCCGGGCGGCAGATCCAGGCCCCGGGACGCCAGGAAGGTGGCCGCCCCGTCCAGCCGGGAGCGGCCGTCGACGTACCGCAGGTAGTCCTCCACGAGGTCGAACGGGCGCTGGCCGCCGGTGGCCTCCAGGAACGGGTCGAAGGCTTCCTTCCAGGCCGCGGCGTGCAGCCGGGCGGAGTCGATGATCACTCCGTCGGTGTCGAGGACCACGGCCCGCAGTGAGCGCAGGGCCGTGGCGAGCAACGGCGCACCGGTCATCGTGACATCCGTTCGTCGCTGTCCGTCGCCGGTTCTGTCGGGTCCGGCGTCGGTGTCCTTTCCATGGCACCACGCCCGGCAGCCGCGGGCGCGTTTGGACGTGGCGGGCGCCCGTACGCGGGGTGACGATGGGAGGGCGCGGGCGGGAGCCGGACGACCGTGAGAAGGGCGGTGGCGGCCATGGAACGGCCCTTGGTCGTGGGTGTCGACGGTTCGGACCCGGCCCTGCGGGCCCTGGACTGGGCGGTGGACGAGGCGGCCCTGCACGGCCTGCCGCTGCGGATCGTGCACGCCTCCACCTGGGAGCACTACGAGCCCCCGGAGTCCGGCCCGGACGCCGCGGAACCGCCCGGTGAACAGGTGCTCGCCGAGGCCGTCGCCGGAGCCGCCGTGGAGCGCGCCCGCTGCCGCCGCGCGGACGTCGAGGTCTCCGCCGAGGTGCTGCCCGAGGAGGCGGTCGACGCGCTGCTGCGCGAGGCCCACTACGCCTACGCGCTGGTCCTGGGCTCCCGCGGCCGCGGCGAGGTCCTCGGCCGGCTGCTGGGCTCCGTCGGGGTGGCGGTCGCGGCCCGGGCCCGGTGCCCGGTGGCCGTGGTGCGCGGCGACCGGGCCGGGCTGGTCGGCAGCCACCGGAGCATCCTGCTCGGCGTCGGCGAACCGGCGAAGAGCGCGGAGGCGGTGCGGTTCGCCTTCCGGGAGGCCGAGGCCCGCGGCTGTCTCCTCAAGGCCGTCCGCGCCTGGCGCTGTCCCGCCCACGAACGCAGCGACGACCCGCCGCTGCTCGCCGCCCAGGCGCAGAGCTACCACGACAAGCAGGCCGCCGAGCAGCTCGACGCGGCGCTGGCGGAGACGGCCGCCGAGCACCCGGCGGTCACGGTGCGCCGCACCACCGTCGAGGGGCCGGCGCACAAGGTGCTGGTGCACCGCGCCGCCGCGGCCGACCTCCTGGTCGTCGGCGCGGGGCACCGCCACGGGCACTTCGGGCTGCCGCTCGGCCGGGTCGCCCACAGCGCGCTGTGCCACGCCGACTGCCCCGTCGTGGTCGTCCCGGAACGGGCCTGACGGCGCGCATCCGGGCGGTCTCCCGGACCGCCGCTCCTCGGTCCGCGTCTCCTCGGGGCCGTCAGGCGCCCGCCCCGAACGGCGCCAGCATCTCGCGCTCGGTCCGCCGCCGGACCCGGTCGGTCAGCACGGCCAGCCGGTGCGACACCACCGCCCGCACCGGCTGCGGCGACCGGATCCGCCGGGCCGGCCCGGGCAGCCCGGCCAGGTCCGTCGTCAGCCGCTGCCGGGCGTCCGCCAGCCGGTCCCGCGGCGCGTAGCACTCGCCCGCCCGCATCAGCGTCGCCAGCAGCGGCACGCTGTCCGCGGGCGGCGCCTCGTCGGCCAGCCCGATCACGTCCAGGAAGCCGGGCCGGCGGAACACCTGCTTGCGGCCCGGCGCGCTCACCTTCGCCGCCGACAGCTTCATCACCGGCCGGCCGTCGTACGCCACGAGCTTGTACGCCGAGTCCAGGTAGGGCGCGTCGGCGCTCACCCCCACCCGGGTGCCCACCGCGAAGACGTCGATCGGCGCCCCCGCGGTCACCAGGTCGTGCACCGCGAACTCGTCGAGGCCGCCGCTGGCGACGATGCGGACCTGCGGCAGGCCCGCGTTGTCGAGCATCGCGCGGGCCTGCCGGGAGAGCCGGGCCAGGTCCCCGCTGTCCAGCCGGATCGCGGAGCCGTCCCCGCGGCCCAGGGCGGTCAGCACCCGGGCCGCCGCGGCGACCCCGGACGCCGTGTCGTAGGTGTCCACCAGGAAGGTCACCGGCCCGGGATGGCAGCGCGCGAACGCGGTGAACGCCGCCTCCTCGTCCTCGAAGGCCTCCACGTACGAGTGCGCCATCGTGCCGACGGCGGGCAGGTCCTCGGCGTGCGCCGCGGCGACGTTGCTGGTGCCGGCGAAACCGGCCATCGCGCCCAGCCGGGCCACCGTGTGGGCCACCGCGGTGCCGTGGGTGCGCCGCAGCGAGAAGTCCACCACCGGGCGCCCGTGCGCGGCCAGCACACAGCGGGCGCACTTCGACGCGAGGGCGGTCTGATGGCTGAGCTGGTTGAGGACGTACGACTCCAGCAGCTGGGCCTGGGGGAGCGGTGCGGTGATCTCCAGCAGCGGTTCGCCGGCCAGCACCACACGCCCCTCCGGCACCGCCCGCACCTCGCCCGTGAAGCGCATGCCGAGCAGCGGGGCCAGGTCCTTTGCCGGCCGTTGCAGCGTCTCGGCGAACACCTCGACGTCGTCCTGCCCGACCCGGAACCCCTCCAGGTGCGTCAGGACGGTCTCCACGCCCGCCGCGACCAGGAAGCCCCGGTCCGGCGGCAGGTCCCGGACGAAGCAGCTGAAGGTCGCCGGCCGCACCATGCCCTCGCGGACGTACGACAGGGCCATGGTCACCTCGTAGAGGTCGGTGAGCGTGGCATCCGACATGGCCGGCTCCTTCCACGACCGGGCACGGTCCGCCACCGCGGCTCAGGCCAGTGCGTCGGTCCAGCCGTAGGCGGTGCGGGTCTCGTGCCGCGGCGGCGCGGCACCGGCGTCCTCCAGGTCGTCGTCGGCCGTCCGCAGCAGCTGCCCGGCCAGGTCCCGCAGCGCCCGCCCGGCCGCGATCTCCTCCCCGATCTCCGGCACGTCCCGGTCCTCCGGGCTGCGCCGCGCGGTGCCGTGCCCGGTGAAGGTCGCGGCACGGGTACGGAGTTCCACCCGGGCCGTGGTCGTGCCGCCCTCCTCGACGAGCCGCAGCCGGACCGGCCATTCGACGCTGATCGCCATGGTTCACCTCCGCTTCGGTGCCCCTGTCGTCATCATCCGCCCTTCCCCTCGTGCGGCACCACCGCCACCGGGCACGCGGCGTGGTGGACGACCGCCTGCACGACGTGGCCGATCCGCGGCCCGGGCCGCAGATGGCGGTGGCGGCGCCCGACGACCAGCAGCCCGGCGTCCGCGGTGTCGCGCAGCAGCGCCGGCGCCGCGCTCTCCAGCTCCACCCGCGCGTCCACCGCCACGTCCGGGTACTTCTCCCGCCAGGGACCGAGCGCCCGGGCCAGGTCCTGACGAGCCACCGCGGCCGCCTCCTCGGCCGCGTACGGCTCCACCCCGCCGCCCCGGTTGTACGCGAACGACGGCAGGTGCCGGCCGTGCACGACGCGCAGCGTGACGCCGTGCCGCAGGGCGCAGTCGAAGGCGAAGGTGAGCTGGGGCTCGTGCGGTTCGTGCAGGCCGACCCCGACGACCACGTCACCGCCGTGGCCGGCCACCGCCGCGCCTTGCCGGGTGCGGACCAGGACCAGGGGGGTGGTGGTGCGGGCGATGAGCTGGAGGCCGACCTCGCCCAGTACGTATCGCGACACCGGGCCCAGGTCGCGGGTGCCCAGGACCAGCAGGTCCGAGCGGCCGGCGGCGTCCGTCAAAGCCTCCAGCGGGTCCTTGGGCACCAGTTCCCGCTCCAGCGGGAGGTCCGGGTAGCGGGCCCGGACGGTACCGGCCACCTCGTCCATCATCCGGTGGGGCCAGTAGTTCTGGTCGCTCTCCCCGCCGGGCGGCCCGGCGGACTCCGGGGCGAGCAGCACCCAGGCGTGCAGCAGCCGCAGCCGGGCCCTGCGCAGCTCTGCCTCCTGGGCCGCCCACAGAACGGCGGCCGACGACTCCGGCGTACCGTCCACGCCTGCGGTGATGGTTTCCTGCATCGCCTCGCTCCTCTCCTTCGGGGCCGGGCCAGGACCGGTGTGCGTCGCCACACCTCCAGGGTGCGCGGCGCGGTCCGGTCCGGCACCGGCAGAACGGAAGAGGGCCCGCGCGGCCGGGCCGGGGCGGGCGCCTCACACCCTGCCGTGCGCCCGCCGGGCCCGCCGGGAGAGCGAGTCGATGACGACGGCGACCAGCAGCACCCCGCCGGTGATCATGAACTGGACGGCGGTCTGGATGCCCATCAGGGCCACGCCGGACGCGATCGACTGGATGACCAGGACACCGAGCAGCGCGGACCAGGTCCGGCCGCGGCCGCCGAACAGGCTGGTGCCGCCGATGACCGCGGCGGCGATCGCGTCCATCAGCAGATTGCCGGACCCCGCGGTCTGGGTGGCCGAGGTGACCCGGGAGGCCAGGAACAGCCCGCCGATCGCGGCCATCGTCCCCGAGACCATGAACACCGAGATCCGCACCAGGTCCACGTTGATGCCGGTGCGGCGGGCGGCCTCCACGCTGCCGCCGAGCGCGAAGATCATGCGCCCGTACGGCGTCCGGCGCAGCACCTGGTCGAGACCGACCAGGAACACCAGGAAGATCAGCAGGGCCAGCGGCAGGCCCTGGAACTGGTTGAGCACGAACGCCGCGGCCAGCGAGACGACCGCCAGCACCGCGGTGCGCAGCACGATCTCGCCGAGCGGCCTGGCCGGCACCCCGGCGGCCCGGCGGCGCCGCACGTCCTGGTAGGAGGCGAGGAAGTAGCCGGCCGTCCCGAGCGCCGCCAGGCCGTACGCGGCCGCCACCGGGGTGAAGTAATAGCCGGTCAGCTTGGCCAGCAGGCCCTGGTCGTCGAGGTTGATGGTGCCGGCGGAGCCCAGGATGTAGAGCATCAGCCCGTTCCAGCCCAGCAGTCCGGCCAGGGTGACCACGAAGGCGGGCACCCCGACCTTCGCGAAGAAGAACCCCTGCACGGCCCCGATCACGGTCCCGGCGAGCACGGCCAGGACCAGCGCGAGCCCCTCCGGGACGCCCTGGTTGACGTTGAGCACCGCGAACCCGGCCGCGGCCAGCCCGCTCACCGAGCCGACCGACAGATCGATCTCGCCGAGCAGCAGCACGAACACCACCCCGGTCGAGATCAGGCCGATGCCGACGATGTCCACGCTCAGGTTGGACAGGTTGCGCGGCGAGAGGAAGTTCTCGTTGAGGCTCTCGAAGATGATCCACACCACGAGCAGCCCGAGCACGACCGGGACCGAGCCGAGCTCCCCGCTGTGGAACCGGCGCTTGAGGGCCGCGAGCGGGTTCCGGTCGGCCCGCCCCGGCGCCGGCCGGGTGCGGCGCGCCGCCTGCTCGCCCTCCCGCTGCCGGGTCATCGCTCCGTCTCCCAGTGGGACGCGCGGCGGGAGACCGCGTTGTCGGTGGCCCCGGTGATGGAGGAGATGATCTGCTCGTGGGACGTGGTGGTCACGTCGAAGAAGCCGTTGTTGCGGCCCAGCCGAAGCACCGCGATCCAGTCCGCGACCGCCTTGACGTCGCCCATGTTGTGGCTGATCAGGAGCACTCCGAGGCCGCGTTCCCGCAACTGCTCGACGAGGTCGAGGACCTGGGCGGTCTGCTCGATGCCCAGCGACGCGGTCGGCTCGTCCAGCAGCACCAGCCGCGGCTCGCCCAGCATCGAGCGGGAGATGGCGACGGTCTGCCGCTGGCCGCCGGACAGCGAGGCCACCGGCAGCCGCACGCTGGGCAGCCGGATGGCGAGGGTGTCGAGCAGGCCGAGCGTGACCCGCTCCATCTCCACCTCGTCCAGCAGCCCGGCCCGGTGGATCTCCCGGCCGAGGAAGAGGTTGCCGACCACATCGAGGTTGTCGCACAGCGCGAGGTCCTGGTAGACGGTGGCGATGCCCAGGTCCTGGGCCTCGTGCGGCCGGGTGATGTGCACCGGCCGGCCCTGCCACTCGACGGTGCCCTCGTCCGCCGGATCGACCCCGGCGATCACCTTGATCAGGGTGGACTTGCCGGCCCCGTTGTCCCCGACGAGCGCCACGACCTGACCGGCGCGGACCTCCAGGTCGACGTCAGCGAGGGCCTGCACGGCGCCGTACCGCTTGAAGATGCCGCGCAGCGCCAGCAGCGGAGGTGCTGACATGGGTACCTGCCTTAGCTGGTGAGCCCCGCCTTCCGGCAGGCGGAGGCGTATTTGGGGGTGCAGATCTGGTCGATGGTGTACATACCGTCCTTGACCACCGTGTCCTTGATGTTCGCCGCCGTCACCTCGACGGGCGTGAGCAGCACGGCCGGGATGTCGCGCAGGGTCGGGCTGTTGATCCGGTGGGGAGCCAGGCGGCCGAGCCGCTCACCGCGCCCCAGGGTCACCGCCATCGCGGCCGCGGCGTCGGCCTCGGGCTTGAAGGGCTTGAGGACGGTCATGATCTGTTCGCCCTGGAGGATGCGCTGAATGGCGGGGAGTTCGGCGTCCTGACCGGTGATCGGCGGCAGCGGGGAGATCTTGGCGGCCTTCAGCGCGGAGATGATGCCGCCGGCCAGGCTGTCGTTGGCGGAGTAGACCCCGTCGATGTGGTCGGCGCCGAGCGCCGCGATCGCGGCGGTCATGTTGCCGTTGGCGGCCTCCGGACGCCAGCCGGCCGTGTCGTACGACTTCCCGATCCGCACCTTGCCCGCGAGGACGGACAGCGCACCGCGCTTGAACCACGCGGAGTTGGGGTCGGTCGCCGCGCCGTTCATCATCACGATCTGCGCGCGGTGCGCCGCGGGGCCGAGCGCCCGCAGCAGCGCCTCGCCCTGCAGCCGGCCGACCTTCGCCCCGTCGAACGAGACGTACGCCGAGATCGGGCCCTCCGCCAGCCGGTCGTAGGCGACGACCGGGATGCCGGCCCGGTGGGCGTCCTCGACGGAGGAGCGCAGCGACCGGGAGTCGGTGGCGTCGAGGATCAGCACGTCGACCCGCTTGGTGATCATCGCGTCCATCTGCTGCTGCTGGGTGGCGACGTCGTGCTGGGCGCTGACGGTCTCCACCGAGCACCCGGGGCACAACCGGTGGATCCGCTGCTCGATCAGCGGCTTGTCGAAGTGGTAGAAGCGCGAGGTGCTGTCCGGCAGGAGGACCCCGATCCGCAGGGCGCCGGGGGAGGAGGCCGTCCGGTGTCCGCCGCCGGCCTCGCCGCAGGCCGCCGGGCCGGCCAGCAGTCCCAGCGCGGCCAGCGCGACGACGGCTCTGCGCAGACGCCCGGTCACCGCCCCGGACCTCCTTCCGCGATCCCGGCGGCCTCGATCCGCTCGTCCGGCTGCAGGCTGATCTCGCTCCACACCTGCTTGCCGCCGCTCAGCGGCACCGAGCCCCACGAGGCCGACATCGCCTCGACGAGCAGCAGCCCGCGGCCGCCGGTCGCCTCCCAGTCCACGCTCGCCGGCTTGACCGGGGCCCGCGGCGAGGCGTCGTTGACCGCGATCCGCAGTCGGTCGGCGGCCAGCGTCAGATCCAGCCGCACCTCGCCCTGGGTGTGCGCGATGGCGTTGGTGACCAGCTCGGACACCACCAGCAGCGCCACGTCCATCTCCTCGGTCACGCCCCACGTGCGCAGCGTGCGGCCGGTGAACCGGCGGGCGTGCATCACCGCGTCGGGCAGCCGCCACACCGCCCAGTGCGCCCGGGTCGGGCGGACCCGCATGCCGTCGTAGCGCAGGACCAGCACCGCCACGTCGTCGTCCCGCCGTTTGGCGCTGCCCAGCAGTTCGTCGGCGACCCGCCCGGTGTCGGCCGGATCGGCCGCGGCGAGCACCTCGCACACCCGGCGCATCCCGTCCTCCAGGGGGAGGCTGGCCGACTCGGCCAGGCCGTCGGTGAGCAGCACCAGCAGCGTGCCGGGTGCCAGCCCGACCTCGGTCAGCGGGAACTCGCCCTCCGCGGAGACCCCCAGCGGCGGCCCGCCCTCGATGCTCAGCTCCTCGGTCCGGCCGTCCGGGTGCCGCAGCACCGGCGGCAGATGCCCGGCCCGCACGAACCAGGCGATGCCCTCCTCCATGTCGAGGTCCACGTAGGAGCAGGTGGCGAAGAGATCGGTCTCCATGCCGAGCAGCAGCCGGTTGGCGTGCGCGATCACCACGTCGGGCGGATGGCCCTCCACCGCGTACGCCCGGATCGCGGTGCGCATCTGGCCCATGATCGTCGCGGCGCCCGCACTGTGCCCCTCGACGTCCCCGATCACCAGCGCCACGTGCCCGTCGGAGAGCGGGATGACGTCGTACCAGTCACCGCCCACCTCCAGGCCCATCGTGGCCGGCAGATAGCGGACCGCGGTGTCCCCGCCGGCCAGCGACGGCAGCGTACGGGGCAGCAGGCTGCGCTGGAGCATGGTGGCGAGCTCATGGCCGGCGTCCAGCGCGTGCGCGCGGACCAGGGCCTGGCCGACCAGCCCCGCGGTCGCGGTCAGCAGCGACCGCTCCTCCGGCCCGAACCGGTGCTCGGTGTCCCAGCCGAGCAGGCACACGCCGACCACCCGGCCGTCGGCCGGCAGCGGCAGGATCGCCAGCCCGCCCGGCCCGATGTCCGCGAGCCCCGGCTCCAGCTCCGCCCCCGGGGGCCACAGCGCCACATGGCCGCCCCGCAGGACGCCCTCCAGCGTGGGCAGGGCGTGGCACGAGGCGTCGGGCCATTCGGTGCGCCATTCGCGCTGCCAGCTCTCGGGCCAGGATTCCGGTTCGGGGGGATCGAGGACGGTGACCACGAGCCGGTCGGCCTCCAGCTCGGCGACCCCCATCCGGCTGGCGGCCAGCGGCGGCCGCAGCACGTCGACCACGGCCCGGCTGACCTCCCGGATCGTGGTCGCACCGGCCAGCGCGGTCGACAGCCGCTGGACGACGGACACCTCGTCGGCGCTGGGGCGCAGGTACGAGGCGTCGGCGACCACTCCCAGCATCCGCTCCGGCGTCCCGTCGGCGTCGTAGCGCACCCGGCAGCGCAGACTCAGCCAGCGCAGCTCGCCGTTGGGCCGGCGGATCCGGAAGGACAGCTGCTGCCCGGAGACGGGCAGTCCGCCCGGTTCCACGATCGACATCAGCGCCGGAACGTCGTCCGGCGCGGTCCGCTCCAGCAGCGTCTCGACCCGCCGGTCGAACTCCGGCGGCGCGATCCCGAACAGCGACAGCACCAGGGCGTCCGCGTCGATCCGGCCGGTGCGCAGCACCAGCGTGAACGCGCCGCCGCGCAGGGTGTCCAGCCCCGGGCCGAGCAGCGACTGCCGCTCGGTGCGCGCCATGACCCGGGCCGCCACCGCCTCCAGGCCCGCGGCCACCTGGTCGGCGTGCAGCTCCAGGAGGTGCCGGCGGTCCTCGTCGAAGGCGTGCGTCGCCTGGTCGACGACGACGAGGCAGCCCAGCCGCCTGGTGTCGTCGCCCAGCGGCAGCACCCCGAGCGAGACCTCTCCGTGCCCGGCGAGGTCGGCGGCGCCCACCCACTGCGGCCGGCCGGTGCGGAAGGCCGCGGCGACCGGGGAGTTGCCGGACGCGTCGTAGCTGGCGGGCAGTCCGATGCGGACACCGGAGCCACCCACCATCTCGGCCAGATGGAGTTCGCCGTCCCCTTCGGCCGGGACATAGACGGCGGTCAGCTCGGCCCCGGACGACCCGAGGACCCGCGTGGTCACTGCCTGCACCGCCTCCGTACGCGGAGGGAAGCCGTTGTCGTACGCCACGGTTGCCGAATCCGCCCTCGGGGCCAGGGCTCCACCCCGCCGCCATTTCATCGGATATGCGGTAATTTACCGCTTTGCCTCCATGGTGCGGCATCCGGCGAGGCGGGAGCCAGTCGGCGTCCGCGCGGCCCCAGGCCGGCGGGCGCCCGGTCAGGTGGGCACCAGCACCGCCGCGCCCCGCACCCGGCCCGCGGCCAGATCGGTCAGCGCCTGCGGGGCCCGGGCGAGCGCATACGGACTGACGGTGACCTGGATGCCGATCCGCGCCGCGGTCCGCAGGAACTCCTCGCCGTCCTGGCGGGTGTTGGAGGCCACGCTGCGCAGATCGCGCTCGTGGAAGAGGTGGCGCTGATAGTTGAGCACCGGGATGTCGGTGAGGTGGATCCCGGCGATGGCGAGCGTGCCCGACCGGTCCAGCGCCTCCAGCGCCACCGGCACCAGGTCGCCCACCGGCGCGAAGAGGACCGCCGCGTCCAGCGGCTCGGGCGGCCGGTCGTACGCGTCGCGGGCCGAGGTCGCCCCCAGGTCGAGGGCGAGTTGGCGGGCGGCCGCCGAACGGGTCAGCACATGGACCCGGGCCCCCTCGGCCAGCGCGACCTGCGCGGCCAGATGCGCCGAGGCCCCGAACCCGTAGATGCCGAGCCGGCCGCCCGGCGGCAGCGCGCTGCGGCGCAGCGCCCGGTAGCCGATGATCCCGGCGCACAGCAGCGGCGCCAGCTGCACGGCGCTCTGGTCCTCCGGCAGCGGATAGGCGTAGTCCGCGGGGACCACGGCGGCCTCGGCGAACCCGCCGTCGGCGTCCCAGCCGGTGTACCGGGAGGCCGGGCAGAGGTTCTCGCGGCCCGCCCGGCAGTAACGGCAGCCGCCGCAGGTGCCGCGCAGCCAGGCCCCGCCGGCCCGGTCACCGACGCGGAACCGGCCGACCGCCGCCCCCGTGGCCACGACCCGGCCGACGATCTCGTGCCCCGGGACGGTCGACGGGCGGCGCGGCGGCAGGTCCCCTTCGGCCAGATGGAGATCCGTACGGCAGACCCCGCACGCCTCGACCCGCAGCAGCAGATCGCCGGGACCCGGCGCGGGAACGGGGCGCCGCACCGCCACCAGCGGCCCCGAGGCCACCGGACCGGGCCGCCCGACGGCCCAGGCGGACGCCAGATCCGGGCCGGAGACCGGTGCCGGGGCTCCGGCCGTGTGTGCGGCCATGCGTCCAGCATCGCGCCGGGCAGGGAGGCGGACAAACGGGGCCCGCGCGCACGCCGCCGGTCCGGGCTGCCGGGCCCCGGCGGCTCCCGCCTGGTCGCCCGCCCCGCCTCGTCAGGAGGCCGAGCCGCTCCGCCCGTTGGCGGAGCCGGGCCGGCCCTTCCGGCGAAGGCGGAGGGTGCGCAGCAGCGCGGTCAGCGGACGGCGGCGCCCGCGGGCGACGGGGGCGTCCGCGGTGTCCGCCGCGTCCGGGGCGCCCGGCGGCGGGACCGGCCGGCCGGGCGGCCGCGAGGTGGCCGGGGGAGTGGTCTTCGGCTTGGGGACGGTGCGCGAGGCCTCGGCGCGGACGAGCGCGCCGAGGGCCCCGAAGATGTCGCGGGGCATACCGGTTCTCCTGCGGTGCCGGTCCTGTGAGCGGATGGCGGCAGGCCGCGCACGCCGCACCCCGGTGGCCCGTCGAACGGGCCGGGGCGGGCGGATGCGGCCGGGCCCGGTCAGCAGCGCAGAACGGTCACGCGCCCCGCGGGAGCGGCGGCGGAGGAGGTGTGGACGGCACCGGACGCTGGGACGCCGCCCGCGGTGCGGGCGGCGGCCACCGGTGACGCCCCGAGCGCCTTGCCGGCCGCCCCGGTCGGGACGTGGTGGCGCAGATGGCAGACCGACCCCTCGCACCGGTGGCGGACGCCGCTGCCCGGATGCCTGGGGTCGCCGTCGCCGGACGCCAGCACCGGCGCTCCCACGGCGCACGGCCGCACGGCCGGTGCGGACGCGACGGGGGCCGTGGCGCGGGGGGCACAGGCCCTGGCACCGGCCGGCGCCTCCGGGGAGCCCGGGGCGAACGCCGCGTGCAGCAGGGCCAGCAGAGCGAGCAGGAGCAGCACGCGTCGGCCCTGTGTCGCCGCGGAGCGGCCGGTGCTGACGGTGTCCCGCATACGGATCTCCCCACGCTCTTCCAGGAAGCAATCCCCGGTACGACATCGGGGCACTCCGGAGAGACCGGAAAGAGACCGCAATTCCACCCGTTCCGGCTACGGGCCGTACGTATGCTCCGGAAACGGACAAGCCGCCGCGGTCAGGGAACACACCGGGCGCATCGCGTACGGGCCACGGACCGCTGACGACGTGCGCCCGCGCGGCGCCCCGCTCGCCCCGGTCCGGGCTTCAGCTGTCCGCTATCGCCCGCTCGAAATGGTGCGTGAACCGCTCCATGGGCTCACCGTCGAGGTTCCACGGCCAGGGCGTGGTGACGCCCTTGGTGGCTCGCAGGGCGATCGCCGCCTCGGTCATCCGGGCGGACTTGATCAGCGCGTACGCCAGGACGTTCAGATCCACCATCGCCTGGGCGTGGTGCAGGTAGCCGGGGGCCGGCCAGTACCGTGCCGCCTGGTCGAGGGCCCGGGCGGCGTCCGGGCGGCGCCAGATCTCGCCCGCGCCCAGGGCGGACAGCCCGCCGGTGGCCACCGCCCGCTGATGGGCGCGGACCAGCGCGGTCAGCTCCAGGCCGGCGGCGGGGGCGTCCGGCGGCATGCTGTTGCGCACACCGTCGAGCAGGTCCAGCACCAGGGCGCTGGAGCCGCACTCGTCGGGCGAGAGGTAGCCCAGGGCCTGGAGGTGCGCCTCGCGGTTCCAGGGATCGCGGGCCTTGATCTCGCGCCAGATCGCCGACAGTTCCTGGGAGGGGCGGCGCTCCAGCCGCAGCACGGCCAGCTGCAGGGTCCACGGCGTGGGATCGGCCGGCACCAGATCGGCCGCGATCCGGCAGGTCTCCCGGGTCTCGGCCAGGTCGACGGCGGAACCCGGCTCGCGGGCCCGGAGGAGATCGGACCAGGCGTGCAGCAGCAGGGCGTCCGGGTCGTGCGGGCTGTGCCGCCGCCAGATGCCGGGCAGTCCCCGGCCGGCCGACGCGGCCAGTACGGCGAGCCGGTGCGCCTTGCGGTCCCAGTCGTCGCCCGTCTCGTCGAGCAGCTGCGCCATGGTGGCCATCACGGCGGTGTCCAGTGAACCGCGGGACCAGGCGGTCTCGACGCGCTTCCGGACCCGGCCCAGGGTGACGTCGTCGAGCTCCGGGGCCATCCGGGGAACGTTGTCCTTGCGGCGTCTGAAGACGGGCATCGTCGTGGGCTGGCCTTCCGAGCGGGAGTCGTGGGCGGCGGGGGGCGGCGGTCCAGGGATCGTACGGGGCGGTGGCGTGCCGTGCACACCACCGCCCCGTACGGTCCGTTTCTGCTAGCGGGTGGGGAGCCCCGCCGTCTTGTCGGACTTGCCGCCGATCCGGTCGCGGACCAGGGAGATCCCGACGACCACGACCGCCAGCAGCACCGACAGCAGCACCTGGATGCGGCCGCCGCCCTCGCTGTCGTCGGTCAGCATGTAGGCCAGCACGAACGTGATCATCGCGATCGTGGCCCAGGTCAGGTACGGGAACAGCCACATCCGCACGACCAGCTTCGCCGGGTTCTCGCGCAGGATGATCCCGCGCATCCGCAGCTGCGAGAAGCAGATCACCAGCCACACGAAGAGCGCGACCGCGCCCGAGGAGTTCAGCAGGAACTGGAAGACGGTGTCGGGCCACAGGTAGTTGAAGCCGACCGCGATGAAGCCGAAGATGACCGAGGCCAGGATCGCGGCCTGCGGGACGCCGCGCACGCTGGTCCGGGCGAAGCTCTTCGGCGCGTCACCGCGCTGGCCGAGCGAGAACGCCATCCGGGAGGCGGTGTACAGGCCGGAGTTCAGGCAGGAGAGCACGGCGGTCAGCACGATGACGTTCATGATCTGGCCGGCGTGCGGGATGCCGATGGAGTCGAGGGCCGCGACGTAGGAGCCCTTCTTGGTGATCGAGGGGTCGTTCCACGGCAGCAGGGAGACGACGACCAGGATCGAGCCGAGGTAGAAGATGCCCACTCGCCAGATCACGCTCTTGGTGGCCTTCGTGACCGCGCGCTCGGGGTCCTCGGACTCACCGGCGGCGAGGGTGACGATCTCGGAGCCCATGAAGGAGAAGACGACCATCAGGACACCGGTGAGGATCGCGCTGGGCCCGTGGGGCAGGAACCCGCCGTGCGAGGTGAGGTTCCCGAAGCCGGTCGCCGCGTGGCCGGTGCCGGGCAGCACTCCGAAGATCGCCAGGCCGCCCAGGACGATGAAGGCCGCGATGGCGACGACCTTGATGCCCGCGAACCAGAACTCGAACTCGCCGAAGGAGGCGACCGAGGCGAGGTTGGTGGCGGTCAGTACGACCATCACGATCAGGGCCCAGGCCCACTGCGGGACGGCCGGGACCCAGCTCGTGAGGATGGCGGCCCCGGCGGTCGCCTCGACGGCGAGCACCACGACCCAGAAGAACCAGTACAGCCAGCCGATCGAGAAGCCCGCCCAGCGGCCGAGCGCCCGGTCCGCGTACGCGGAGAAGGAACCGGAGGTCGGGTTGGCCGCCGCCATCTCGCCGAGCATCCGCATGACGAACACGACGAGCGCGCCGACCAGGGCGTAGGAGAGCAGGATGCCGGGGCCGGCCGCGGCGATGCCCGAGCCGGAGCCGACGAACAGGCCCGCGCCGATGACCCCGCCCACGGCGATCATGGACAGATGGCGGTTCTTGAGGCCGGAGCGCAGCCCTGACTGCTGCGACGCCGACCCGTCTTCCGGGGGAGCGGGCGGAGCGGCCAGGTGGCTCTGGGGAGGTGTGGTCATTGCGACATCCGTTGAGGGGTTGGAGGGGTCATGCACGGGGTGACTGCTGGGATCGCCTCGGTCTGGACGCACGACAGGGCCGGGTGCTGGCAGGTGGCGATCATGGCCCTGTCGAATGTCGAAAGCGGCGGCACGGGGCCGCGGATTCCGGATGCTCGCGCGGGTGGGGAGCGCTGATCGCGCCGCCGCAGCGTGCCCGGCCTCCTCGTGAGAGGTGAGCGGCATCACGTCCGAATGGATTTGCGTCAGCGTATGTGGCGATGCGCGGCGGCGTATTTGTGAGGGACGACAAAGTCACCCCCGATGGCTGTGCGACCGGCCAATGCGAAATCCGTAGCCGGCCGCCTACGAGGACTCCCCCCGGTGCGGGACGCGCCCGCCCTCGGCACCCTCCTGGCGGTCCAGCTCGGCGAGCAGGCGGCGCAGGAACGCCCGGGTCTCGGCGACCGCGGACGCCGGCAGAGCGGGGGCCAGGGCGCGGTGGACGGCGGTGGCGCGCTCCGTGACGCGGGACAGCGCCCGCCGCCCCTCGGAGGTGGGCACCAGCAGCGGGGAACCACGGTGATCCGGGTTGGGCTCGAAGGTGAGGTGGCCCAGGTCCGCGAGGTCGTTGGCCACCCGCTGCACGTTCTGCCGGCTGACCCCGAGCCGCCGGGCCGCCCGCGGCACCGTCATCGGCGCGTCCGACGCCACGCTCAGCACCTGCCACCGGGCCTGGGTGAGCCCCTCCGCCTGCGCGGTGCGCTCGCCGAGGCGGCGCAGGGCCCCGGCGGCCTCGAAGACATCGGCCACCAGCAGGGCCATCTCGTCCGACACCCGGTCCTCCTCCCGGGCCCCCTTCACGGGACGCCTTTTCGGCACGTGGCACACACGTGACCACGACACTTGACAACGCATTGTCAGAATAGCAACGTGGTGTCTATATGCACACCGCGGCACGTGGTGGCGGATGTCCACCCCGCAGGGCCCCGCCGGGCTCCGGATCCGCCCGCACGCCGCGCTGGGCGTCCTCGATCACGACTACCTCGACGACACCGCCTCCTGGCGGGTCCCCGCCCACGTCGTGCCCAACGGCGCCGGCGCCGTCCCGGAACTCCTACGCCGTCTCGGACGGCAGGTCCTGCTCGGTCCAGATGATCTTGCCGGTGGGGGTGTAGCGGGTGCCCCAGCGCCGGGTCAGCTGGGCGACGATGAACAGCCCGCGGCCGCCCTCGTCGGTCGTCCGGGCATGGCGCAGATGCGGCGCGGTGCTGCCGCCGTCGAAGACCTCGCAGATCAGCCCGGCCTGCCGGATCAGCCGCAGGGTGATCGGGCCGGTGCCGTGCCGGATCGCGTTGGTGACCAGCTCGCTGACGACCAGCTCCGTCGTGAACTGCAGCTCCTCCATGCCCCATTCGGCCAGCTGCCGGCCGGCCAGCGCCCGGGCGTTGCCGACCACGGCCGGGTCGGCGGGCAGGTCCCAGGACGCCACCTGGTGCGCACCGAGCGCGCGGGTACGGGCGAGCAGCAGCGCCGCGTCGTCCGACGGCGGTCCGGTCAGCAGCGCCTTGACCGCCCGCCCGCCGATGTCCTTCAACGCCGCCCCGGGCATCGTCAGCGCGCCGCTCAGCCGGGCCAGCCCGACCCCGATGTCCGGATCGCAGGTCTCGATCAGCCCGTTGGTGTAGAGCGCGAGCAGACTGCCCTCGGGCAGCTCCCGCTCGACCGCCTCGAACGGCAGCGAGCCCAGCCCCAGCGGGGGACCGGCGGGCAGGTCCACCAGCTCGACCGTGCCGTCCGGCCCGGCCACCGCGGGCGGGAGGTGCCCGGCCCGCGCCATGCAGCACCGCCGGCTGACCGGGTCGTAGATCGCGTACAGACAGGTCGCGCCCATGAACGTGGCCGCCACCGTGGCGTTCCCGGTCTCCGCCGGCTCGGCGCCGTAGGTCTTCACCAGGCCGATGACCAGGTCGTCCAGCCTTGCCAGCAGCTCATCGGGCGGCAGATCGAGGTTGGCCAGGGTGCGCACCGCCGTCCGCAACCGGCCCATGGTGGCCGCGGCGTTGATGCCGTGGCCGACCACGTCCCCGACGACCAGCGCCACCCGGGCACCGGACAGCGGGATCACGTCGAACCAGTCGCCGCCCACCCCGCTCGGCGCGTCCGCCGGGAAGTACCAGGACGCGACCTCCAGGGCGGAGCCGCCGGTCAGCTCGTGCGGCAGCAGGTTCTGCTGCATCACCCGCGCCGCGGTCCGCTCCCGTGTGTAGCGGCGCGCGTTGTCGACGCACACCGCGGCCCGCGCCACCAGCTCCTCGGCCAGCCGCACGTCGTCCGCGGTGAACGGCCCCAGCCGGCGCGAGCGGAAGAACGTCGCCGCGCCCAGCGTCACCCCGCGGGCCTGCACCGGCGCCACCATCACCGACCGGAACCCGTACGCCCGGATCACCGCGCCGCGGGCCGGGTCCTCGGTGACCCAGGCGCTGGACGTCTGGTCCAGGGCCGCCTCCACCAGGGACTCGCCGGCCAGCAGGCAGCGGGTGATGGGCGATGCCGGGGAGCGCCGGACGGCCTCGCCGACCGCCAACCCCGCTTCCGGGCAGCCCTCGTTGACCGACTGCTGGCCGCAGCGCCGCATCAGCAGACTGCTGTCGACCGGACCGGGCACCGGCTCCTCGCCCCGGAGGACCGAGTCCAGCAGATCGACGGCGACGAAGTCGGCGAGCGCCGGCACCGCGACGTCGGCCAGCTCCTGCCCGGTGCGGGTGACGTCCAGGGTGCTGCCGATCCGGACGCTGGCGTCGTTCAGCAGGGCCAGCCGCTCCTGCGCCCGCCAGCGCTCGGTGACGTCGATGACCATGTACCAGATGCCGATCCGCCGCCCCTGCGGATCCGCCAGCCCGAAGAAGGACGCCGAGTAGGCGCGCTCCTGGTTGGGGTCGGCGTAGGTGGGGCTGCGGAATTCGTAGTCCATCACCGGGATGCCGGTGCGCAGGACCCGCAGCATCCGCTCGTGGAACGCCTCGGCCTCCAGCGGCGGCAGGACCTGGTCCACCGTCCGCCCCAGCCGGCGTTCCAGGGGTATCAGCCGTTCCAGCACGTCGTTGACCCACACGTAGCGCAGCTCGGTGTCCAGCACGGCCATGCCGACCGGGGCGTGTGCCAGGAACGGTTCGAGCATCAGCTGGTTGACCCCGCCGCCCGGCATCCGCCACTCCTCCAGGGCGAACACCGACCACCGCTCGCCGCCGGCGCCGTCGAGCACCGGGGTGACCTGGACGGCCAGCTGCAGATCGCGGCCGTCGCGGTGGCGCGCGGCCACCGAACCGCCCCAGCCGTCGCCGGTCCGGCACCACGCGGCGACCGCGGCCGCCCGCTCCCTGTCGCCGGGGAGGGCCAGCAGTTCCGCCGCGGGGTGGCGGAGGACCTCCTCGGCCCGGTAACCGAGCAGCCGCTGGGCGGCGAGGGTCCAGGAGACGATCAGCCCCTGTGCGTCCAGTTCGGCCGTGGCGGCCTTCGCGAGGTCACCCGCCCGGTCGGAACCGCCCGGCCGTGCCTTGTCGGAGCTCATGATCGCCAGTCCGTCGGCTCAAGGGGAGCATCGCGCCCAGTCTAGGAGAAATATGAACCAACAGCCGCTGCAGTCGGTGACGGCTCAGGGGGCCGGCGGCAGCCGCAGTTGCAGCATGGCCAGCAGGCGCTGGTCGGGGCGGCCGAGGTCGAGGCCGGTCAGCTCCTCGGCCCGGCGGATCCGGTAGCGGAGGGTGTTGGGGTGCACGTGCAGCTGGGTGGCGGCGGCCCGGACGTCGCCGAAGGCGTTCAGATAGGCGAGCACGGTCTCGGCCAGCTGCCCCTGGTTCCGGCTGTCGTGCGCGACCAGCGCGGTCAGCCGCGGGTCGCGCATCTCCGGATGGGCGGAGAGCAGCGTGAGCACCTCGCTGACCAGCACCTCCGCCTGGATGTCCGGCAGTGCCGCGACCGTGGTGGCGACGCCCACGCTCACCATGGCGTCCAGGATCCGGTCCGCCTCCCGCCGGGACTCGGGGACCTCGCCGAGCGCCGGCACGATGCAGCCCACCGAGCCGCGCAGCGACAGCCCCAGGTGGCGGCGGACGGCGTCGGTGATCTCCTGCCCCCAGAGGCGCAGGGTGCCGAGGTCGATGCTGCGCGGCAGCTGCGGCAGCAGCACGTAGATCCGGGAGTCGGCCTGGGTGACCAGGGCGCTGCGGTGCCGGGCGGCGGTGTGCACCGAGACCAGGTTGCCGACCTCGGCCCGGGCCAGCTCCGGCGGCGGGGCCTCGGTCCCGTACGAGAAGCCCAGGACGGCCGCCGGGCGGGCGGCGTCGAGGCCCATGTGGGAGGCGAGCGGCTGCGGCCCGGTGGTGCCCTCCAGCAGCCCGGCCGCCAGCGTCCGGGTCAGTGTGAGGTCCGCCGAGAGCTCCCGGCGGCGGCGCACGAGATGCTGCGCGGCGACCCGGGCCGCGCCCAGCAGGGCCTGGTCGCAGTGGTCGGTCAGCGGCGTCGAGCCCTCCTGCACCCAGATGGTGCCCAGCTGCCGCTCCCCGGACCGGATCGCCACCGCGAGCCGGGCGCGGATGCCCAGCTCCGGATGGCTTTCGATGCGGATCACCTCGTCGGAGGCGCGCAGCCGCTGGAAGACCCCCCATTTCCGGAGCCGGGCCAGATACGCCTCGGGGCCGTGCCAGCCCAGGATGGACAGCCGCCGCAGATCGTCCACCTCGTCGGAGTCGGTGGAGCGGGAGTACGCCAGCACCCGGTTCGCGGTGTCCTCGATGCTGACGATGCCGCCGGTGAGGACGGCGGTGGTCTGGGCGAGCGAGAACAGATCGCCCTCCTCGTCGCCCGCGCCGGGCAGCCCCGGCGGTGAGTCCTCCAGGGCCGCCCGGGCCAGCGCGTCCACCTGCTCCCAGCGCGCCTCACTGCGGACGGACAGCAGCGCGATCCCGGCCTCGACGGCGGTCTCACTGAGCGCCGCGGCCTGGCCGGGGGCGTCGAGCTTGACCGCGACCGCGGCCGCCCCGTCGCGCCCGCCGGCCCGCAGCGCCGGGAACGCGGCGCGGCCGCGGGCGCCTATGGCGAGGATCAGCTCGCCGGGGCGGGCCATCGGCGGATCCTCGGGGTCGAGCAGGGCGACGCTGCGGATCTCGACGTCCAGCCCGGCGGGCGCCGCCTGCAGCTCGACCAGCGGCTCGCCCAGCGACATCAGCAGCTGGCGCAGGCTGATGCCGGTACGGGGCGGTGTTGCCGCCGCGGCTGTGTCCATGATCGGCGCCTCTGCTGGGTCGGTTCGGCCCGGGCCGGACGGCGCAGGCCCGCTCATGGCGCATACGGTCCCGACCGCCAAGCAGCCGGTCGGCCAAAGTCGGGCCTGCTACGGCACGTATGAGCCACGCCAACAGTACTGCTGCTCCCCGTCGGGACAACCGCGGCCGCGGGGCGCCCGGCGGAAGGCCCAGTGCATCCGCGGCTCCACCGCGAACCGGAAGACCTTCCGTACCGGCGGGGTGCACAGCAGCGTCACCACCACGGCGGCGATCAGCGTCACCACGACGTGGCCCCACGGCGTACCGATCCAGGCCGCGTCGTACCAGTGCCACCAGCGCGAGCCCTTGGCCAGGAAGCCGTGCAGCAGATAGCCGTAGAGGGTGCCGGCGCCCAGGGCGGTGCACCACATCCGGCGGCCCGGCACCCAGGCGAGGAAGCAGGCGGTCAGCACCAGTGAGCAGCCGAACATGGCCAGCTGCATCAGCCCGCCGCCCCACCACGGCGCTCCCAGTGTCCTGGCGCTGTCGGTGTGGTAGAACCACGCGTCGTTCATCCGCGGCACGGCCCAGTAGGCGAACGCGGTCGCACCCAGCACCACGGGCACGGCCGCGATCCGCACCGCCCGGCGGCGCAGCAGGCGGAAGTGCTCGGGGGACAGGCGCAGGCCCAGCACGAAGAACGGCAGGAACTGCAGTACCCGTTGGAGATCGAGATCGCTGCCGATCTCCGGGGAGGCCGAGGCGAGTGCGGCGATCGTCAGGGCGAGCGGCACCGGCAGGCGGATGATCGGCCACAGCGGGGCGGTGAGCCGCCAGATGAACAGCGCCGGCAGGAACCAGGTGAGGAACCACGGATCCAGCAGGCCGACCGAGAGGTCCGGCTGATCGCCGGCCGCGTACCGGAACAGGGCGTAGGCCGTCCGGAAGAGGATATAAGGGACGGCGATGCCGGTGACCAGTCGCTGCAGCTGGTCGGGGCGGAAAGTGAAACTCCGGGAAAAATAACCGGAGATGACGATGAACGCCGGCATGTGGAAGGCGTACACGACGAGGTAGAGCGCGGCCGAGGTCCGGCTCGTGGCGTAGAACGGCTCCCAGGCGTGGCCGATCGCCACCCATACGATGGCCAGGTATTTGGCATTGTCGAAGTAGGCGTCGCGCCGGGTGCCGCCGGTGGGCCCCGCGACATCCTCCGGGGCCGGGGCGGGGGCGCGCGCGGAGGCGGTGGTGGAGCGGCGGCGGAGCGGGGCCGCGGTCATGGAATCGTTCCTCCCCTCGGTCGTCTACAGTGTTGTAGACCATCGCGCACTGTAGGGGCCCGGGCGTGCGCCGCGCATCCCGGTCCGCTCAGCCGGCCCGCGGGGGCCTTCCCGTCGGCCCGACGGCGAAACCCCAGTAAAGTCACTCATCGCGCCAAGGCGTGTCGTCCGGGTCGGCCCGGGCGATCCACAGACCCGCCCCACGCGCCGAGGCGTGCCTGCGCCCACCGTCCACCCGTCCCGAGAAATGGATCCCATGAGCGCGATCAGCATCGGCCAAGCCGTCATCCTCGGAGCCGTGGAGGGGGTGACGGAATTCCTCCCCGTCTCCTCCACCGGCCACCTCAAGATCACCGAGGGGCTGATGGGCATCCCCGTCGACGACAAGGCCGTCGTCGGCTTCTCCGCGGTCATCCAGGTCGGCGCGATCGCCGCCGCGCTCGTCTACTTCTTCAAGGACATCGTGCGCATCGTGGGCGCGTGGTTCCGCGGGCTGACCAACAAGGAGGAGCGCTACCACCACGACTACAAGTTCGCCTGGTGGGTGATCTTCGCCACCCTTCCGATCGTCGTCGTCGGCCTGGCCGCCAAGCCCCTGATCGAGGGGCCGCTCGCCTCGCTGTGGGTGGTGGCCGGCTCGCTCATCATCGGCAGCGGTGTCATGTGGGCCGCCGACCAGATGGGCCGCCACAAGCGCGGTGAGGACGACACCTCCCTCAAGGACGCCATGTGGGTCGGCTGCTCGCAGATCCTCGCGCTGCTCTTCCCCGGCTTCTCCCGCTCCGGCGCGACCATGTCCACCGCGCTCATCCTCGACCTGGAGCGGGTCGCCGCCACCCGGCTGTCCTTCTTCCTCGGCATCCCGGCCCTCACCGGCGCGGGGATCTACGAGCTCAAGGACGCCATCGGCTCCGGCGCCGCGATCGCCCCGCTCGCCGTCGGCACCGTCGTCTCCTTCGCCGTCGCCTACGCCTCGATCGCCTGGCTGCTGAAGTTCGTCGCCAAGCACTCCTTCAACTCCTTCGTGGTCTACCGCATCCTCATCGGCGCCCTCCTCTTCGGCCTGCTGGGCATGGGCGTCCTCAACTGACCCCGCCGCGGCCGCCGCGCCGGACCGGGATCCGGTCCCGCTGGTGATATGGGTGCAACACCAGCAACCCCGTCCATAGCGGGCGCAGCGCCCTGGAGGAGGCCGTAATGAACCGGGACGGCTCCAACGACGCGGGCCGGGACGCCGAGGACGCCCGCCTACGGGCCCGGCTGCGCACCATGGACGAGGCCGTCGAGCGCATCGGCACCACCCTCGACGCCCAGACGACCTGCACCGAGCTGTCCCGTTTCCTGTGCCAGCACATCGGCGACGCCGCCGCGGTGGAACTCCTCCCCGAGGACGCCACCGCGGCCCGCCGCCCCGCCGAGGCCCCGGCGCTCCGCCGGGTGGCCTCGGCCGGCCTGGTCAAGGTGCTCGAAGCCCGCTTCCCCGGCGACGTCCCGGAGAGCGGCGACGGCCCGGAAGGCCCCGACGCCGGCTCCCCCCTCCTGCCCGCCCTGGCCGAGGACCGCCCCGTCACCGCCCGGGCCGTCCTCTCCGGCGGGATGTCCGCCCAGGCCCTCGCGGTGCCGCTGTCCACCCACGGCCGCCGCCACGGCGTCCTGCTCGTCCTCCGCGCCGGCGGCAGCTTCAGCGAGGACGAGACCGCCACCGTGCTGCACGCGGCCCGCCTGGCGGCCGCCCATCTCGCCCACGCCCGCCGGCACTCCTCGGTGCAGCGCACCGCGATGGACCTCCAACGGGCGCTGCTGGCCGAACCGGGCCGCCCGCACCCCAACCTCGAACTCGCCACCCGCTACCTCCCCTCCGGCAGCAGCGCGCTGGTCGGCGGCGACTGGTTCGAAACCGTCCGGCTGCACTACGGGCGCACCCTGCTCGTCATGGGCGATGTCATGGGCCACGGGCTCGACGCCGCGGTCGACATGAACGCCTACCGCTCCAGCCTCCGCTACGTCGCCTCGACCGACCTGCCGCCCCACCGCGTCCTGCGCCAGCTCGACACCGCGGTGGCCGAGGACGAGTCCCGCCGCCCGGCAACCTGCCTGCTCGCCCGGGTGGACCCGGCCCGCGGTATCGCCGGCTTCGCCAGCGCCGGCCACCTCTCCCCGGTGGTCTTCGGCGGCGACGGCACCGCCGACCTCCTACGGGTCCCCGTCGGCCCGCCCCTGGGCACCGGTGCCGGCGGCTACGAACAGATCACCCGCGGCCTCACCCCCGACGACACCCTGCTGATGTTCACCGACGGCCTGGTCGAACGCCGTGGCGAGGACATCGACACCTCGCTCTCCCGGCTCTCCCGCCTCCGCCTCCCCGCCGGAACCGACGTCGAGCAGGTCCTCGACGAAGTCCTCGACCACCTCGACGGCCTGCACGCCGAGGACGACGTCGCCGTCCTCGCCGCCCGGATCCGCCGCCACCCGGAACCCCCGGCCCGGCAGGACCCTGTCAGGCTCTGACGAAGCGTCAGGTTTCATCCTCGGCCTCGGGCCCGACCGGGACCCCGGGGACGTACCGCAACGAGGCGTGGAGGAAGATGACCAAGAGGCACACCACGCGGACACGGGGGACGTTGTGAGACCGAAGACCATGAGCAGGGGTACGGGGATAGCGCTCTCGGCCGCCGTACTGCCCTTCCTGGCCCTGGCGGTTCTCCTCGGGCGCACGGGCACCGGCAGTGCCTCCGGGGTGCGCAACGAGGGCCCGGCCTATCCGGGGCCGCACCCCACCATGATCGGCTACCTGCACGAGGAAGCGGGCAAGGACGACTGGATGGTGCTGGTCCCCGCCAAGGACAAGCGGTGAACACCTGGCCCGGTCCGCCCTGAACGGCCCGTTGGTGAGCGAGCACCCCGTCCCGGGTGACGGCGACGGGCCTACGATCGCCTGACGGCCACCGTATTGATCATCGGCGCGGGCGGCCTGGGCGAGCGGATCGCCGACGGTCCGGCCGCCGGCGGCCGGGTACGGCGCCGACCTCGCACCGGACCTGGCCCACCCCCTCGCCGCCGACGACCTCGCGCACCGGGCGGCCCGGCTCGACGCCGTACCCGCCCGGCACACCACCTGACCGACGCGGCCCTCCCCCGGGGGGTATCCCAGGTCAGCGGCCGGATCGGTACGATCTTCAGCCGTTGCCACCGCACACCGCGGCGGCACGTTCGACGTCTCACGGGGGATCGCACATGTTCGGAATCGTCAGGCCCTGCAGCCATCGCCTGACCCAAGGGCTCAAGGCCGAATGGATGGCCCACCTCTGCGGTCTGTGCCTCGCGCTGCGCGGCGACCACGGACAGTTCGCCCGGGTCGTCACCAACTACGACGGGCTGATCGTCTCCGTCCTGACGGACGCCCAGACCGGACGCACGGAGGCTGGCCGACGCACCGCGGGACCCTGCCCGCTCCGTGGCATGCGCACCGCCTCCGTGGCGCAGGGCGAGGGCGCACGGCTCGCCGCGTCGGTGTCCCTCGTGCTCGCCTCGGCGAAGATACGCGACCACGTCGCCGACCGGAACGGACTGCTGCGCCGCCGCCCGGTGGCCGCCGCCGCGCGCCGGGTCGCCGCCGGCTGGGACCGGGCCGGAGCCCGCACCGGCGCCACCCTCGGCTTCGACACCGCCGTACTCGTCGACGCGGTCGACCGTCAGCCCGCCATCGAGCAACTGGCCGGACCCGGAACGCCGTTGACGGTCATCACCGAACCGACCGAGACCGCGACCGCCGCTGCCTTCGCCCACACCGCCGTACTCGCCGGCCGCCCCGGGAACGCCGCGCCACTGGCCGAGGCCGGCCGGCTCTTCGGGCGGTTGGCCCACCTCCTCGACGCCGTGGAGGACCGGGCCGCGGACGCCGCCGAGGGCGCCTGGAACCCGCTCACCGCGACCGGCGCGAGCACCGCCGACGCCCGCCGGCTCTGCGACGACGCGCTGCACGGCATCCGCCTCGCCCTGCGCGACGTGGAGTTCACCGACTCCGCCCTGGTGCACGTGTTGCTGGTGCACGAGCTGCGGCGGTCGGTGGACCGCGCCTTCGGCACCTCGGCGTGTTCCCACCAGGGGCATGCCTCCCACGAGGGACATGCTTCCCACCCGTACCAGGGCGGGGGCGGCCAGCAGGGTCCGTACGGCCAGCCTCCCCAGTACGGTCAGCCTCCGCAGTACGGGCAGGCGCCGGCCGGCGGGCCGTACGCCCAAGGGCCGTACCTGAACGCCCCGCAGAACCCCTACGCGGGGGGATCGGTGCCGCCCGGTGGTCACGGCGGTGGCTACGGTGGCGGGCACGGTGGCGGCGGCAACGGCGGGGACGGCGGCGGCTTTCCGCACTTCCCGCACCAGCCGAAGAAGCCCCGGGGTTTCTTCGCGGGCTGTGCGGTGGCCATCGGGCTGTGCTGCACCTGCAAGGTGTGCTGCGCGGAGGAGTACGAGGGCGCCTGGTCGCGCAAGAAGCGCGAGGGATGCTGCCAGGACTGCGATTGCTGCGACGGCTGTGACCCCTGCAGCGGATGCGACTGCTGTGACTGCTGCAGCTGCTGCGACTGCGGCTGATGGGACTGCGGAGGATGTGGTGGCGGCGGGTGTGACGGCCGGCGAAGTCTCGCGTCACAGGGAGGACTTGGCTGGCCCGAACGACGCGGGCCGACCGCCGTGGCTGACCGCCGCGGCTGACCGACGAGGTTGACCAACGAGGCCGGCCGACGGGGCTCGGTGACGAACGGGGCGGCCACGGCACCGTGCCGTGGCCGCCCCGCCGTGCGGCCTGACTCAGGCGCCCGGCGGCACCCGTGACGGGCGGCCGGAGCCGCGGGTGACGGAATAGCCGGCGATGCCCCCGAGCGCCGCGAGCAGTCCGCCGGCCGCGGTCCACAGCCAGCGGTCCGACCACCAGCCGGAGGACCAGCCACCGTCCGGCTCCGCCATGGCCGCCGGCCGCGGCGACGGCGTCGCCCCGTCGGACTGCGGCGTGGCCGTACCGGCACCCGGCATCAGGGGAGCGGCGAGCGTGCCGTCCACCGCCTGGGAGCCGCCCTGGTCGGCCGTGCCCGCCTCGACCTTCGCATGGACCGGCAGCCCCAGGTCCTCTTGCGGAAGATCGACGACCGTCAGGCGGACGTAATAGCTGCCGGGCAGTGGATCGTTGGCCCACGGCTCCGCCCAGGCGCGCACCGTGCGCAGCGTGCAGGTCAGCTCGACGGAACCGGCGTCCTGGGCCGCGGCCTTGGTCGGAGCGCCGTATTTGCACGGCTGCCGCCGGCGCAGCCCGTCGTAGACGTCCAGCTGCCAGGTGGCCGCACCGTGCCGGGCGGCGGTCGGCAGCGTCACCGTCGCCTTGACCGTGGCGCGCTGTCCCGCGTCGACCGGCAGCACCCAGTACAGGTAGTCACCGGTGGACGCATCGGCCGTCGCGGGCTGACCCGACTTGATGGCGGTCGCCGTACGGAACGAGGTACCGGCCTCGGTCGGCGCCGCCTCCGTGCTCGCACTCGGACTCGGCGTCGCGGTGTCGGCGACCGCGGGCCCCGCCACACCGAGGAGACCCGCCCCGGCCAGCGCGGCGGTCATCAGCATCCTGCGTACGGTGCGCATCAGTTGGTCCTCCAGACGGAGACGCGCCAACGGGAGATCCAACCCCAGACCAGACCGGCCACCAGCCCGGTGAGGGCCAGCGTGATCAGCAGCCACCAGCCGTGGCCGAGCCCGAGGAACGCCGCGTCGGAGGCGTCGCTCGGACCGTCCACCACGTCGACCGCCAGCTCGACCGGCATACCGGGCTCGGTTTTGACCGAGGGCGGCGCCGAGAAGGAGTTGCTGACCTGGAGACAGACCGTCTTCAACGGCGGCTCGTCCGCCCCGTCCGGGGCATCGGCCGGCGGCTCGGGATAACGCAGACCGGACGAGATCACATCCGTCCGCCCGTCACCCGCCTCCGCGCCGCGCACCAGCTCCCGCCCGTGCTCCGTCGAGGCCCGCAACAGCACGCCGTAATCGTTGTTGACGGCACGGTCCGCGGCGACGCTCACCGAGGCCCGCAGCTCCTGACCGGGCCGGACGTCGACCCGGTACCAGCGGTGCTCGGCGAACTTCTCCCGGTCGCTGTAGAGCCCCGGCTTCAACTTCGGCGCGTCGGCGCAGCTCTGCGCCCCCTGCGTCGCCACCGGTGTCACGACCGGATCAGCCGTCCGCTCCACCAACTGGTGTACGCGGTCGCGGAGTTGCTTGGTGTGCTGCACCGAGGTGTACGTCCCGCCGGTCGCCTCGGCGATACAGCTCAGCTGCTTACGGGTCTTGGCGTCCGGCAGCAGACCGAGCGTGTCGACGGTGAGGTGGATGCCCTGCGCGGCGATGTCCCGGGCCACCTGGCACGGGTCGAGCGGGGCGCAGGTGTCCTCGCCGTCGGTGATCAGCACGATCCGCCGGGAACCGTCCCCGCCCTTGAGGTCGTGCGCCGCGCCCTGCAGGGCGGGGCCGATGGGCGTCCAGCCGGTGGGCGTGAGCGTCGCCACCGCGGTCTTCGCCTCGGTACGGTCGAGTGGCCCCACGGGGTAGAGCTGACGGGTGTCCTTGCAGCCGGTCTTCCGGTCCTCGCCGCGGTAGTCGGCGCCGAGCGTCCGTATGCCGAGCTGGACACCGTCCGGCACCGCGTCCAGCACCTCGTTGAACGCCTGCTTCGCGGCGGACATCCGGCTCTGACCGTCGATGTCGCGGGCCCGCATCGAGCCGCTGACGTCGAGGGTCAGCTCCACCTTGGGAGCGGTCTTCGCATCCGGTTCCCCGGCGCTGGCGGGTGTGGGAAGGAGGGCGACGGCCATCGCGGCCAACAGCCCGCACACCCCGGCCGCCAGCCGTTTTCTTGTGATCATCGCTGGATCGTATGGAGAAACCCGCCGCACACCAAAACGACCGCGGGACGCGGCTGCAGGGGCAGTTGAACCACCGTGACCGACCGGCCACGCGCGCCCGCGCCCCGCGCGGGACCCACTCAGGGCCCGCCCGGGGCAGGTTGCGGACTGCGGGAGTGCTGTCCGCCTGCTGCCGGCGTTGTGACTCGTGCGGGATCTGGGGTTGGTGCCGCTCGGTCGTGGTTGGGCGGATGGTCGGATGGGTGGATGGCCCGGTGTCGGTGTCGGTGTCGGTGTTGGTGTCTGTGCTGCTGGGCCGCGGACGGTGCGGGGTCCGTGCCGGTCGGCCGCCGGCGGCGTGGCGTTCGTGCCGATTCGTTGCGGACGGTGCGGACTCCGCATGGCCACGCGGCCGATGGCTCGCCGTCTGCGTTGCCTCACGCTGACGACCGGCCGTCTGTGGCCTCACGCCGATGGCCCGCCGCCCATGCCCTCGCGCCACGGCCTGCCGTCTCCCGGCCAGCGCCCAACTCGGTCCAGCTCGCTGGCGCTCGCGGTGTGCCGATTGCCGTGCCGATCGCCCTGCCACATCGCCGCCGGCGGCCTGCCGTCTGTGTGCCGCGTGCCGATGGCTCCCCGTCTGTGCCACCTCGCGTCAACGGCTCGTCGTGCGTCTCGCCCTGTCACGGAGGGGGCGCCGTCCGTGCGGTCTCGCCTCCGACGGCTCATCGTCGGTGCGGCCCGCCGCCCAAGCCGCCTCTCACCCGCGCCCGTTTCAGTCCAGCGCTTCGGCCATCCGCCCCACCGCCTCCGTGAGTACCTCGGGGGAGGTCGCCAGATTGAGCCGCACATGGCCGGCGCCGCCCGTGCCGAAGTCCGGGCCGGGGCTGAGGGCGACTCTGCCGCGCTCCAGGAAGAACGCGGCCGGATTGTCGCCGAGGCCGAGCGGACGGCAGTCGAGCCAGGCGAGGAAGGTGCCCGAGGCCGGGCGGTAGCGGACCGCGGGCAGCCGCTCGGCCAGCAACCGGGCGAGCAGTCGGCGGTTCTCGTCGAGCCCGGCGCGCACCGCGTCGAGCCAGTCGCCGCCGTCCCGCAACGCGGCCGAGTGCGCGAGGACGCCGACGTGGCTCGGCCCGTGGCTCACCTCCTCCGGCATTCGCGCCAGATCCCCGCCGGCCTCCGGACCGGCGACGGCCAGCGCAGCCTTCAGTCCCGCGAGGTTCCACGCCTTGGACGCCGACATCAGCGAGAAGCCGCGCTCCGCGCCCGGCACGCTCAGGTACGGGACGAAGGTGGCGTCCAGCGCCACCACCGGTGCGTGGATCTCATCCGCCACGACCCGCACGCCGTACTCCGCAGCCAGCGCCGCCACCGCCGCCAGCTCCTCCGCGCTGTGCACCGTGCCGGTCGGATTGTGCGGGCTGCACAGCAGGTACGCGCCCCGGCCACCGCCTGCAGCGGCATCCCGGAACGCCGCTTCGAGCACATCGAAGTCGATCCGCAGACCGGCACCCAGCGGGGCCTCCACGACCCGCCGGTCCATATGCGTGAGGAACTGGTAGAACGGCGGATACACCGGGCAGTTGACGACCACCGGGTCGCCCGGCCGGGTGACCAGCTTGAGCACCTCGACGATGCCCAGCATCACATCGGGCACGATCGCGGTGCGCTCCACGGCGAGGCCGTGCCAGCCCCACCGCTCACGGGCGAAATCGGCCAGCGCCCGGGCGTACGCCGTCCCGGCCGGATAGCCGGTGTCGCCCAGCGCAACCGCGTCCGCGATCGTCCGGGCCACCGGTGCGGCCAGCGGTACGTCCATCTCGGCCACCCACAACGGCAGCACATCGGCCGGATACGTACGCCACTTCATGCTCGTCCGCTGCCGCAGCGTGTCGAGGGAGAGCGCACGCAGCGGGTTCGCGTCGGCGGAGACGTCGGGCGGCTTGGGCTCCATGAGGCAACGATAGGGGCGTCGGCGCGGTCAGGTGGCGGTGAGCACCAACGCGGCCTGGTCGTCGTCGGTGGAATCGCCGGCGAAGGCCGTGACCGCCGCGGTGACGGACTCCAGCAGCGCGGCGGCAGAGGGAGCCGGACCGCGTACCGCGACCAGCGCATCGGCCAGGCGCTGGTCCTCGAAGAACTCGCCGCCGGCGTCACGGGCCTCGGTGATGCCGTCGGTGACCAGCACCAGGCTGTCGCCCGGGGACAGTGCCACTTGGCACGGAGACCCGCCGACATCGGGCGCGATACCCAGCAACTGCCCCGGCTGCGCGAGTTGCTCCACCGTGCCGTCGGCCCGGCGTATGAGGGGCGGCACATGACCGGCACGCATGATGTCCAGGACGATCCGCCCGTCCTCGCGCCGCAGTTCGCCGTATATCAGCGACACGAAGGTGTCCTCGCTGGTGCCTTCGATGAGCGCATCGTTGATGGCCGCGACGACGGCCGCCGGGTCGTGCAGAAGGCGCGCGGCGGCACGCGCCGTGTGGCGGACCATGCCGGTCGTGGTGGCCGCCGTCGCACCGCGCCCGCAGACATCGCCGATCATCAGCCCCCAGCGGTCGTCGGGCAGCGGGAAGACGTCGTAGAAGTCACCGCCGACATCGAGCCCTTCGCCCGCGGGGTGGTACGACGCCGTCAGCTCGGCGCCCGGCACGGTCGGCAGTTCGGGCGGAAGCAGACCGGCCTGCAGTTCACGGGCGAGCCGGACCCGGTCGGTGAACTGGTGGGCGTTGTCCGCACTCGACGCGGCCCGCCGCGCCAGCTCCTCGGCCAGCGCGATCACATGCCCGTCCAGCTCCCGGTCCGTGGCCAGCAGGGTCAGCACCCCGAACGTACGGCCACGGGTCGCCAACGGCACACACACATAGCCGGTGACGATGGACCGGCCGGGAGGTGTGCCGGCGCCGGTGCTCTCGTGGGAGTGGGAGCTGCCGTCGGGCCGGGAGCTGCCGTCGGGGTGAGCGCGGCCGGCAGTGCCGTCGGGGTTGCGGCGGTTGTCGGCACCGTCAAGGCTGCTGCTGTCGCTGCTGTCGCTGCTGTCGCTGCTGTCGCTGCTGTCGCTGCTGTCGCTGCTGTCGCTGCGGCCGTCGGGACCGGAACGGTCGTCGTGGCCGTGACTGCCGTCGGGGCCGGTGGCGCGGCTCTCGGGACCGGTGGCACGGATACGGCCCGTTTCGGTGGCGCCGGAGGCCAGCACCCGGGCGACCGCGCCGTCGATCTCGTCGCTCAGCCCGGGGGCGGACAGCAGGCTCTCGCCGGCCAGGCCGTCCGCGGCCACCGCGATCCGGTGGGTGTGGCCGTCCTCGACGACGTGCACGGTGCACAGCGGCGCCAGCGAGGGCACGGTCAAACGGGCCAGGCACTGCAGGCAGTCGAAGTAGTGCGGCTCACGGGTGATGGCGGTGCTGGCATCCAGCACGAACGCCAGGTCCTCCCGGGCCTCCTTCTCCCTCTCCTGGGCGGCCTGGCCGGCCTCCAGCGCACGGCGGCGCTCGATCGCCAGGGCCGCGATCCGGGCGAAGGCCCCGCTCAGCGCCACGTCCTTGTCGTCCGGGGCCTTCGGGGTCCGGTGGTACATCGCGAAGGTGCCCAGCAGCTCACCGTCCGAGCCCATGATCGGGGTGGACCAGCAGGCCGCCACCCCGGCCCGCCGCGCCAGCTCCTGATAGCCCTCCCATCGGGGGTCCGTGGCGATGTCCGTGACGATCACCGGGGCGCGCAGATACGCGGCGGTGCCGCAGGAGCCCACGTCCGGGCCGATGGCGACCCCGTCGATCGCCTCGTTGTAGAAGGCGGGCAGGCTGGGCCCGGTCCCGTGCCGCAGATGCGCCCCGTCGGGATCGGCGAGCAGCACCGAGACGATCAGGTCCGGGGAGAACTCCTCGATCGCCCGGGCCATCCCGGTCAGGATCTCGCTGAGCGGTGCATCGCGCGCGATCTGCTCCAGCAGCACCCGCTGCTCGGTGGCGAGGACCTGGGTGTGGTGATACGCGGTGGTGTCCACCGCGATCACGGCCACCCCGTCGACCACGCCGTCCGCGTCCCGCCGGGGCTCGTAGGTGAAGTCGAAATATCCCTCCCGCTCCGCTCCCGGCGCGCCGAGCACCAGCCGGGCCCCCCGGGCCCGGTAGGCGGTGCCGGTCCGGTACACCTCATCGAGCCGGTTCAGTACGCCCTGCGGGCCGAGCTCCGGCAGCAGCTCACCGATCGGTACCCCGATCTGCCCCCGGCCGCCGCCGACCACCTCCAGGAATGCCGGATTCGCCGCCTCGAGCCGGTGCCGCGGGCCGCTCAGCGCAGCGAAGATCACCGGAGCCTGGTCGAAGAGATCCTCGTACTCCGTATTCCGCCTGTGCAAGGGCCTGATCCGTTCGGTGACCGATCCGAGGCGATCCGTGGACATGGCAGGCTGCCCTCTCGTGTGTTCGCCGACCGCGCCGTCGCGTCCTCCCTTAACTGTGACATACCGGGCATATGCCCAATGGCTCCGAGTGGTCACCCGGCTCCGCTGCCCGGCGTCGCCCGGTGGGCCCACCTGCCGGAATCCCCCGGCGGCACGCCGGGCGCCGCCACGCTGCGGGCCACCTGTTTCCGTACGCTGACCTGGCCGTCTCGCCGATGGCTGGACGCTTTCGCGGCACGACAGGAGCGCACGATGCCCCCCTCCGCCCCCGCGGGCTCTTCCACCCCGTCCGGACCGCGGCACCGCCTGCGGGCATGGCTTCTGGAGGGGCTGACCGACATGGCCAAGCGCCATCCCGGTCCGCACGCCGGCCCGCAGAGTGCCCACCAGGGCCAGCGGTGGTGGCGGGTGATGTGCCTGACGGGCGTCGACTACTTCTCCACTCTCGGCTACCAGCCGGGCATCGCCGCCCTCGCGGCCGGACTGCTGTCGCCCGTGGCCACGCTCGTCCTGGTCCTGGTGACGCTTGCCGGGGCACTGCCGGTGTACCGCCGGGTGGCGAAGGAAAGCCCGCACGGCCAGGGATCGATCGCGATGCTGGAGCGGCTGCTCTCCTTCTGGAAGGGCAAGCTGTTCGTCCTCGCCCTGCTCGGCTTCGCCGCCACCGACTTCCTGATCACCATCACCCTCTCCGCGGCCGACGCCGCCACCCACCTGGTCGAGAACCCGCACCTCACCAGCGCTCTGCACGGCCAGCAGATGCTCATCACCCTGATCCTGGTGGCGCTCCTCGGCGCGGTCTTCCTCAAGGGCTTCCTGGAGGCGATCGGCGTGGCGGTCGTCCTGGTCGGGATCTACCTCGGGCTCAACGCGGTGGTCGTGGTGGTCGGTCTGGGGCACGTCCTCACCGCGCCGCACGTCGTGACCGACTGGACCCAGGCGCTGACCACCGAGCACGGCAACGGCCTGGCGATGGTTGGCGTGGCCCTGCTGGTCTTCCCGAAGCTGGCCCTGGGCCTGTCTGGTTTCGAGACCGGCGTGGCGGTGATGCCGCATATCGAGGGTGATGCCGGCGACACCGAGGAGCGCCCCACCGGGCGGATCCGCGGTGCCAGGAAACTGCTCACCACCGCCGCCGTGATCATGAGCGTCTTCCTGATCATCACCAGCTTCGTCACGACCTTGCTGATCCCCGAGTCGGCCTTCAAGCCCGGCGGCTCGGCCAACGGGCGCGCCCTGGCCTACCTTGCCCATGAGTACCTGGGCTCCGCCTTCGGCTCCGTCTATGACATCTCCACCATCGCCATCCTCTGGTTCGCCGGCGCCTCGGCCCTGGCAGGCCTGCTGAACCTCATGCCCCAATACCTGCCGCGCTACGGCATGGCGCCCCACTGGGCACGGGCCGTGCGCCCGATGGTGCTGGTCTTCATCGCCGTCGCCTTCCTGGTGACCTGGATCTTCGATGCAAACGTGGACGCCCAGGGCGGCGCGTACGCCACGGGCGTGCTGGTGCTCATCAGCTCCGCCGCGATCGCGGTGACCATCGCCGCCCGGCGGAGCGGGGAGCGCGGCTGGACCATCGGCTTCGCCGTGATCGCGGCGGTGTTCCTCTACACGACCGTGGCGAATGTGATCGAGCGGCCGGACGGGGTGAAGATCGGCGCCTGTTTCATCGCCGGGATCATCCTGCTGTCGCTCCTCTCCCGGCTCGCCCGGGCCTTTGAGCTGCGGGTGACCAGCGTCGCGCTCGACGACATGTCCGAACGGTTCATCCGCGACGTCGCCCACCGCGAGATCCGGTTCATCGCGAACGAGCCCGACCAGCGCGATCTTGCCGAGTACCGCGACAAGCTCCAGCAGATCCGCACCGACAACGACCTCCCGGCCGACGACGACTTCATCTTCGTCGAGGTCACCGTCCTCGACCCGTCCGAGTTCGAGAGCGAGCTGCGGGTACACGGCGAGGTCCTCCATAACCGCTATCGCGTGCTCGTCCTCGAAAGCTCCACCATCTCCAACGCACTGGCCGCGCTGCTGCTGCACGTCCGCGACGAGACGGGCAAGCGCCCGCACATCTACTTCGAGTGGACCGAAGGCAATCCCTTCGCCCAGTTCCTCCGTTTCTTCCTCTTCGGCCAGGGCGAAGTCGCCCCCGTCACCCGCGAGGTCCTCCGCGAGGCCGAACCCGACCGTTCCCATCGCCCCCGTGTCCATGTCGGCTGACCCTCAGCGTGTGAACGGCTGGATGGACTGGGCATGGCGGAAGACGTTGCGTGGGTCCCAGTACTCCTTGACCTCCTGCAGACGTGTGTAGTTGTCGCCGTAGTACAGACGGTGTGAGGGTTCGCCGGAGGTGTTCCACTCGGGATCGTCGAGATCGGTGTCCGGGTAGTTGATGTAGCAGCCGTCGGTCACCGGTGCCGGCCGGTCCTCCACCGCGGCGCTGTCCGGCGCCAGCACCGGAACACCGCCGGTGTCCGCGTAGACATCGCGGTAGAACTCGCGGATCCAACGGAGATGCGGTGCCGCGATCGAGGGGTCGACATCGGCATCGTGCTGGTCGGCGACACCGTCCTTGTTGACGTCCCGCTTCCAGCTCCAGTACGTCTGGTACTGCAGCTTCAGCACCGAACTGCGCTGGTAGACCGCCGTGTCGGCGCTGTCGGGGAGGTTGATGGCACCGCCGTAGGAGTCGACCTGGAGCAGTGCCTGCGGATTGTCGTAGTCCGCGCGGGTCAGGTGGCTGAAGAGGGCGTCGAGCTGCTTCTCGGTGAATCCCCGCGTCATGTACGCCGACTTGTATTTGCCGCACTGGTTGTCACCGGAGCCGTTGAGCGTCTGGGTGGCCGTCAGCCAGGGCAGCCGGGTCGGCACGTGCAGTCCGCCCATGGGCGCGTGTTCGCCCATCCGCCGGTCCAGCGGCGTCGGGTCGACGCCGAGGTCCTGGGTGATCCAGTCCAGGAAGGCGTTGAGCCGCTGCACGCTGTCGGGGCGGGTGGCGTCGAGTTGGGTGATCAGGCCGATCTTGCCGTTGGCGCGGTGGTTCAACTTCAGCAGGGTGAACATGTCGGTGTAGTCGGCGCGGAGCGATTCCGGGAGCCGCGGGGTGTTCTCGTACTCGAAGAACAGCCCGTAGTTGCGCACCAGGGACTTGAAGCGCTCCGGCTGGCCCTTGAGCTTGTCCCACGGCCAGGCGATGGCATGCAGAAGAACCTGTGACGGGGGCTTGGGCAGTCCCTTGAACCAGTACCGCGTGACCACACCGAAGTTGCCGCCGCCCCCGCCGGTGTGGGCCCACCACAGATCCCGCAGCTCACGCTCGGGGGAGTCGCGGCGCGCGACCACCACCTCGGCGTGCTGACCGTCGCGGACCACGACGACCTCGACCGCGTAGAGATAGTCCACCGTCAGCCCGTGCTGCCGGGACAGCAGTCCGTACCCGCCTCCCGACACATGGCCCCCGGCGCCGACGGAGTAGCACGACCCACCGGGCAGCGCCACGCCGAACGGTGCGTAGAGGTGCGTGGCGACATGCCAGTTGGTGGCGCCGGATTCGACGCAGTACGCGCCCATCTCCTGGTCCAGATAGGCCCGGTCCATCTGCCCGAGGTCGAGGATGACGCCCACGTCCTCCCCGCAGACGAAGTTCTCGTAGCAGTGGCCTCCCGAACGGACCGTGATGCGGCGGCTGAGGCTCTCGTCCGAGCGGTGATCCGCCAGGTACTTGTTGAGCGCGGCGACGGCCTCGCCGGTCGAGCCGATCACGGACACATAGTCAGGTGTCGCGATGAAGCGCTGGTTGAATCCCCTTCTCAAGGCCTCGTAGCGTGCGTCCCCGGGAACTACTTCGGTACCGCTCTCGGTGCCGGCGCTGATCTGATACGTGGCCATGGTGGCCTCCCTACGACGATGGATCGATACGGGGTCTGACGGCTGCGAGCACCGACGCGACATCGCGCAGGAAACTCTGCGTAGCCGTGACCCTTCGCTTGATTACTATCCGTGATCGCCGTGAGGCTGTGAATGCCCGGAAGGTGTGCGTCCGGCGGCGTCATGTTGACGCCCGGCCGCCGAGGCCCGGCCGACCCGATCCCGGCCGAGGCGACCGCCGCTCCGCCCCGGCGCCGTCCCGGTCCTAGCCTGGAAGGGTGGACGGTGGCCTGGTCACGGTGTTCCTGTGCGGGGATGTGATGCTCGGTCGCGGCGTCAACCAGATCCTTCCGCACCCGGGCGATCCCGCGCTGCGCGAAAGCTACCTCCACGACGCCCGCGCCTACGTCGAACTCGCTGAGGCGGCGAACGGCCCGATCGCCCGTCCGGTCGGCTTCGACTGGCCGTGGGGAGAGGCGCTACCCGTCCTCGACGAGGCCGCCCCCGCGGCCCGGGTGATCAATCTGGAAACCAGCGTCACGCGCAGCGACGTCTTCGCGTCCGGCAAGGAAGTCCACTACCGGATGAACCCCGACAATCTCCCGTGCTTGACCCTCGCACGCCCCGATGTCTGCGTTCTGGCCAACAATCACGTCCTGGACTTCGGCCGCAACGGCCTGGCGGAGACGCTCGACGTCCTGGCCGGCGCCGGGCTGCGCACGGCGGGCGCTGGAGCGGACGCCGACGCGGCGCGGCGTCCGGCGATCGTCCCCCTCGACGACGACCATCGCCTCCTGGTCTTCTCGTTCGGCCTGCCGACCAGCGGCATCCCCTTTTCCTGGGCCGCGACTGAGGACCGGAGCGGAGTGGCGTTCCTGTCCGAACCGTCGGAGACCGCGGCAACCGGCCTGGCCGCACGGGTGCGGCAGCTCAAGCGGCCCGGCGACATCGCCATCGCCTCGGTCCACTGGGGCCCCAACTGGGGCTACGGCGTCTCCCGCAGCGAGGCCGCCTTCGCGCGGCTGCTCCTCGACGGCGGCATCGACGTCGTGCACGGACACTCCTCGCACCATCCGCGCAGCCTGGAGGCCTACCACGGAAAGCTGGTGATCCACGGGTGCGGCGACTTCATCGACGACTACGAGGGGATCACCGGCTACGAGCAGTACCGGGACGACCTGCGCCTGCTCCTCCTCGTCTCGCTGGAGCAGCCGACCGGCACTCTCCACGACGTGCGCATCGTCCCCCTCCAGGCCCACAGGATGCGCCTACGGCGCCCGTCCGCCCGCGACTGCCACTGGCTGCAACGGCTGCTCGACCGCATCAGTACGGGCTTCCGCCCCTGCACCACCACGGAGGAGGGCGGCCACACGTTCACCCTCCGACCGCTGTGACGCCGGCCGTGCAGAGGCGCGCGGGCTTCAAATGTGCAATGTCAGCGGCGGATGTGTCCCGTTCAGATAGTGGTCGCCGATGTCGCGCAGCCTGTGGGTGGGCGAGCCCTGGGCGGTCAGCACACGGGCATTGCGCCAGAAGCGGTCGAATCCCGGGCCGTCCGCGGGCGAGTCGGCGCCGTCGGTGAGTTCCAGGATGCGGGTGGTGATCTCCAGCGTGGACTTGCTCGTGACCGCCTCGGCCGCGGCGACGAGCACGGCGATGTCCGCGCGCTGGTCGACATCGAGCTCCCGCCCCGTGAGGAGCCCCCTCGCCAGCGCTTCGGTGGCGGGCTCGACGACCGCCGCGGCAGTGTGCGCGGCAGCCACCAGCTCCCCGTAGGCGAGCAGGAGATACGGGTCGCTACCGGGGCGCCGCTCGAAGGCGCCGCCGTCCGGGTCGGAGGGCGGCCAGTTGCGCGGCGCGGTACGGCTGAAGTCCCGGGCCTCGGCCAGCGTTCCTTCGGCGATGCCCAGACAGACGTGGACCAGGGCGAGCCGGAGCGCCAGCGGGGCGAGCGTGGCGAACGGGGAGACGTCGTGTTCGTCGTGCGGCACGGTTCCGAGGATCTGGTCCGGCTGCACCGGTACGCCGTCGAAATCGACACTGCCGGCTCCGGTGAGCCGCTGGCCGAGGCGGTCGTGCGCCGGGACCGCCGAGACGCGGGGATCGGCCGGGTCCACCCGTGCGATCAGTGTCTCCCCGGTGCCCGTGCAGACCGCGCCCACCACCAGTTGGTCGGCCACCGTGACGCCTGCCGGGAAGACCTGGCGACCGTGGAGAAGGTATCCGCTCCCGGTTGGCGTGAGGGTGAGTTCGGGTCCGGTCTCCGTCTCCTGCTCCGGTTCCGTCCCCGGCAGATCGATGCTCCCGCCCCAGAGCCAGTGCCCGGTTCCCGCTTGGCGCTCGATCCGGTCGGCCTGCTCGGGGGAGCCGAAGAAACGGGCGCTCCATGAGAGGGCGTAGTGCCGTCCGAGGAGCTCGCCGATGGAGCTGTCGGCCGCCGCGATCTCCCGGATGACCGCACACGCCGTACGCCAGTCGGTACCCCAGTGGGACGGCCCCGGCGGCATGAGCAGGGTCGGCAGGCCGGCTTCGCGCAGCCGGGAGAGCTCGTCGAACGGAGGCTTGCCGGCGCGGTCGCGGGCGATCGCGTCGACGGCGAGATCCTCCGCGACCTCACGGGTGACGCGAGGCCAGATGGCATCGCCCGTGGTGGCGTTGACCTGTGGGGCGGCGGTGCATGCTGTGGCCTTCTTCGGCATGGCGCCGGTCACCGTCCTGTCGGGTGGTCTGCGGGTCGGTTTCCCTAGTTTTCCCACTGGATTAGTAGGGAATAATGCGCCCGTACTCCCTTGGCGGCAAGGGCCGTTCGAGGCGTGGACAGCCGAATCTTGCTATCCGGACGGAGTCGAAGCTCCCCTACGACCCGTTCCCGGCGTGCAGTGGCGCCGAGGGCTACGGCCTCAGGGGTTGGTCCAGGAGGCGGGGTCTTCGGCCAGTGCGGATACCCGGGTGGGCAGTTCCGCCGAGGCGACATCGGCGAGCGAAACGCCGTCGAGGATCTGCCGGACGTTGGCGCGGAGAGCGACCCAGAGTGGCAGCAGGGACTCTGCCGGGCCGGTGTAGGACAACTCCGGCGGACGGACGCCGCGTACGGAGACCAGGGGACCGTCGACGACGCGGATGACGTCGGCGATGCTGATGGACTCCGGTGCCTTGGCCAGGCGGTAGCCGCCGTTCCCGCCGCGCTGGCTGAGGACGAGTCCGCCGCGGCGCATGTCGTTCAGAATGCCTTCAAGGAACTTGTGCGGAATGTCCTGGGCGTCCGCGATGGCCTCCGCCTTGAGCGGTCCTGCGTCCCGGGCGTGAGCGAGTTGCAGCGCGGCGCGCACCGCGTAATCCGCTCTGGCTGAAATCCGCATGCCCGCATTATTCCGCAGTGCTGCAGGGGGCCTGGACGGGTGGGCCGGGAGGCCGGTCAGTGGTCGACCGTCACCTCGAAGTGCTTCGGAGCGGCCCCCTCCGCGGTCACGGTGAAGGACGCGGTGCCCGTCGCATCACCCGCCACCAACGGCGGGGTCTGTGCGTACCCCTGGGAGTCGGTGTCCACCGTGACAGTGGGTGCTCCGCCTTCGAAGAGGACCTGCTGGGTCGTGGCCAACCAGGCGAACGTCACTGTCGCGTCGGCCACCGGGAGGCCGCTCCTGCGGTCGACGAGTCGCGCCTTCAGCGGGTTCGAGAAGGTCTGGTGGGGTCCGGCATGCTGTCCCGTGCCCCCGGCCGGCTCGATGGCCACCGTGAGGTCCATGCCCGCTTCCGTACTCATTGCGCCTCCTCATTCCGGGACCCTGAACAGTCTGCTTGGCCGTCGGTCACTCACTCCGCTGTCACTCGAACGGGTGTTTCCTGCCTCGATCGCGGCAGATTGCTTGCGCACGCGGGCTTTTTCGATGCAGGCTTTACGGCGGATGCAATCAATTGATGAGAGGGAGAGGGACATGGGCAACACCCTTGAATGCGGGCGCAGTTACCTGACCATGGGGCCGCGGGCGCAGTGCAGGCGGGCAGCCGTGACGCCGGTCAGCGGCCGAGGGCCTTGCGGAGCTCGTCCTTGTTCATCGAGGAGCGGCCGTCGATATTGCGCTTCTTGGCTTCCTCGTAGAGCTGGTCCTTGGTGGGGCCCTGGGCGCCGCGGTGGGAGCGCTCGCCGCCGCGCTGCGGCGCGGACTTCTTGTCCCGGAGGGAAACCTTGCTGGCGGTCTCCGACTCGCCGGACCGGGCGCGTTCCTTGTTCACGGTCCGCGCGGCAATCTCCTTCGCGCGCTTCGTCGACTCGCCTCGCTGCTCGGCACTCTCCTTGATGTGCTCGTACTGACGCTCACGCTTCTTGCTCGAACCTGCGGGCATGACGGCTCCTTGACCGGTCGATGTGTCGTTCGTCTGCCGGCCTCGTGTCGGGGCGGTCGACGGCCACTCCTTCAGTTCACTCCGTTCGGCGGCAGCGCGCGAGGCGGAACGGCCGATCGGGCGGGTGCGTCTCCTGCGGCGAGAACCGCTGGTGGCGAGCTCGCGTGCTGCCCACCCGCGGACCCTGGCACCGCGCGAGGCATCGGCCGGGCGATGGCGAGTGCGGCGTGGGAGAAGAGGTGTCGGGCCGGTGCGTGTCGGAGTGGTCGGGTCAGCCGGAGGAGAGCGCGTCGAGGAGCTCGCCGACCTGGGGGTCGGGGAGGGCGCGGGCCACATCGGCCAGGGCCACCACGCCGACGAGGCGATGACCGTCGATGGCCGGCAGGCGGCGGACCTTGTGACGGGCCATCGTCGCGAAGATCTCGTGGGCTCCCTCGTCGGCACCGATGGTGATCGCTTCGCCCTGGGCAAGTTCGTCAGCCTTGGTCTGCTACGGGTCCAAGCTCTTGCCCAGCACCTTGACGACGACGTCCCGATCGGTGAGGACGCCCTTGAGCCTGTCGTCCGTGCCGCAGATCGGCAGCGCTCCGACGCCGAGGGAGGTCAGCTTGCGCGCCGCTTCGAGAATGTTGTCGTCGCCGCCGATGCATTCCGCGGCCGGCGACATGATGTCGCGTGCCACAGGCATGACTGTTTGTCCTTCCTGGAGGAGGGACCTTGATGTGAGGAGGTGCATTTCCGTGCCGGCTACCGGCCTCGACCGGTGACGTAGTCGCGCACCCGGTCGACCAGCCCCAGGCCGGGCGAAAGCAGCTTGTTGGCCGGTGGCGTGCTCGGGGCCATGGGGTGGGCGCGGGTGGGGGCGGTCTTCTTCGCCTCGCGGACCTTCCGGCCGAGGCTTTCCAGGACGTAGGGATGGACGCCGTCGCGCAGCTGGGGGAAGAGCTGGTTCTCCTCGTCCTCCACGTGCGCGGTGACCTCGATGCGCAGTTCGCGTACGAGGCGGTCGAAATCGGTGTCGTCGGCCTCGCGTCCTTCGAGGTCCTTCAGCAGCTGCTCGACGCGGAGGTGGTCGGCGATCTCCTTGTCCGCCAGCATCCCGCCGTTCTCCAGGTGGTCGCGTACGGCCGGGTAGAGGTGCTCCTCTTCCGCGACCGAGTGGCGCACCAGCTCGATGGTCAGGGCGTCCAGGAGTCGTTTGCGGGCGCTGCTGCCGGGCGCCGCGTTGTCGAACTGCTCGAAGAGGTCGTCGACCTCCCGGTGGTCCGCGGTCAGCTCCGCGATGACGTCCTCGCCGTGCTCCATGATCTGTCCTGTCCCTCCGGTGGCCCGGGCGCTGCCGGCCCGTTGCCGGGTGCACCCAGAGCAACGGGTTCCCGAGCCGTCCGGCGGATAACGCCAAGTCCGGGTAATTGCGTCGGATGCCGGGATTGATGGCCGTGGTGGAGAGGGGGAGGGGAGCGGGGCGGGGGAGGGGAGGAGGGGGTAGGGGAGGGGTCGGAGAGGGGGAGGAGAGTGCGGGGTGGGGCCGGAGTGGGGGAGGTGGAGAGGTGGTGCGCCGCGGGTGTCGGGGGCGTGGAGGGTTGGGGTGTCGGGGCACCGCCGCTGCTGTGGTGGGCCCGTGGCGGGTTTCCGGCGCGGCGCGGAGCTGGCCGCGCTACTGGGCGCGGCCGACTGCTACCTGCCACCGAGTGCGGACTGCTGCCGCCGCCTCGACGTGGGGATGTGCGGGACGTGTGGGATGTGCGGTACGTGCGGGGTGTGCGGGATGTGCGCCCAGGGGCCTCGCCGCCAGGTGGTGCGCCGCGGCCAGAGGTGTCTGAGTGGGGGCGCGGTGGCTCGGGTCAGCGCGCCATGATCACCGCGTAGGCGATGAAGAACGCCGCGCAGAGGACGACGACGATGCCGAGGATGATGGCCGGGCCCTTGGCCCATCCGCGGGTGGGAAGGTCGCGGGGGCCGGTCTCCGAGCCCGTGCTGTCCTCGCCCGGCGGGGTTTCGCCCGGCGGCACGCCGCCTCCGGGACCGAGGCCCGGGGATTCGCGAGGATCCGGATCAGGGTGGTGAGTGCTCATACCGGGAGTTTGCCCCAAAAAGGCCGATTTCACCGGTGGGGATGGAGTGGCGGTAGGGCGGTGTGGGTGAGGGTGGCGGGTGATGGGTGGTCGGGGCCGTCGGGGTAGTCGGGGTGGGGGAAGCGGCGGGGAGGGGGGAGGGGTGGGGGAAGCAAAGAGGAGGGGAAGGGGGAAGAGGGACGCGGTCTTGTTTGCGTCTCGTGCGCTTGTGATCAGCGCTCCGGGTGCCGCGATGGGTGCTCCGCGCATCCCGCAATTCCTCCGCCACCGTGTGGTGGCGGAGGAATTGCGGATCCTTGGCCCGCGGGCCGCATTCCGTTTGCGGGCGTGCGGCGCTACCAGTAGTGCCGTCGGCCGGCTACTGCGTGACCCATTGCCCCGAGGACCCAGAGGATCGCCCCGATGACGGCGAGGATGATTCCGATGGTCCACAGGATGCCGATGCCGGTCAGGAACCCAACGACCAGCAGGATAATTCCGAGAACGATCACGATGTGCTCCGATCTCGCATATGTTTCCCTCTTAACTGTGATCCCGGTCTGACACACGGGCAACTTCTGCCGTCGGCGGATTGCGAAGCCCTCAGGAGGGGGGGCGGCGCGAGGGGCGGCGGTGTGATCACGTGGTGAGCGGGTGGGTGATTCTGGGGTCGGCCGGCCGTTGGTGGCTGGCTATCGGGAAGGCAACGCGAGGGGCTGCCGACCGCTGGCTGCAAATTCCCTATGGCGGCCGCGGGTCGGCCGTGATGCGCCGCATTCCGTTTTTACTATCCCGTGGTGGCGATGAGTCTGGTGATGTCGGTGTTCGCGGGCGGGTCAGGGGTCGGGCCGGGAATGGGGGGACCCGGTGAGTGCTGCCCGGCGCGCGGCTGGGTGGAGGGGCCGTGAAAAGGGGGCCGTATTCGTTCAGCGCTGCCGCGGTATGGCGTCGTAAGTATCCCGTGGTGATCGCGGTCGGCTATGCGGTTGCCGCTCTGGGCGTGGTGTACGGGCTATGGGTGTTCCTGGTCGGCCTGGGGGTTCTGAGCGGTGGGGTCTTCGGCTTCACTTTTCAGCATCGGGAAGGTGAAGGTGAGGACTGACTGACGTTCCTCAGGGCGAAGGCGAGACTGCCGTGGCTGCATTGCGAGGATGCACGGCGAGGAATGGCGTAGCGGGCAAGGCAGGGCAGGGCGTGGCAGGCCAGGGCAGGAGACGTGCCGGGGAGTGGTTGACGGGCCGTCAAGTTGGTGTGCAGGGCCGGGCCAGGCGGGCCTGGGGGCTACGGCGCCTCGGGGGTGTCGTTGGGGGTTGTCCTGTGGTGGTGGCGGGAGCGGTGGTTGCTCCAGTTTGCCGCGGCGTCGATTTGCAGCAGGTTGAGTCCGGTCTCCGCGACCAGCCGCTCCCGGGAAAGGCCCTCCGGGTGGCGGCGCAGCGCTCGGGCGATTTTCCCGGCCCACAGTTCGGCATTCACAAAAGGACGTGCGTGGTAATGCTGCTGCAGTTCGCCGAGGTGCGCCGTGGAACAGGCCGTCAGTGACCGGTTTCCGTCCAGCGCGGGATCGTGGACATGGATCGCCGAGGAATCCGGAACGATGGCATGGACCCCGGTCCCGTCCACCACGCTCGCGCCGCACAGTCCGCACAGCCGAGGAAGCGGTTCCGCTTCCTCCGGCTCAATCGCCTCAACCACAGCGTTGTTCTACCTCGCGTTGACTGCTGTTGTCGGTTCGGCACGCCGCACCATCCGTACCTTCCGCCGCGCCCGCAACGTTCGGGCGGGGCGTCAACAGTCTGACGACAACGAGGCGGTGACAGATTTCGGGACATGTCTCGGGAGTCGTCGGGTAGGGGCGGCTCGAGGGGGGACTGCAGACGGGGGCCGAGTCAACAGCTAGGAGCCCGAGCATGACCAGCACCGGCACCATGACAGCAGGGACTGCGGTAGCGAGCCGGGCCACCACTACGTCTACCCGGGCCACCACTACGTCCAAGGGGAACGCTGTCCCGGCCCCGTCGGTGCCGCTGCCGCCGATCGATGAGCCGCAGCGCCTTGCGCCGAGTGAAGCCAGGGAATTGTCGAGGGCGTTCTTCGAGCGACTCGCCGTCCTTGAAGAGGGCACCCCCGAGTACCAGTACGTGCGCAACACACTGATCGAGATGAATCTGTCCCTGGTGCGCTACGTCGCCCGGCGCTTCCGCAGCCGGGGGGAGAGCACCGAGGACGTTCTGCAGGTGGGCACCATAGGTCTCATCAAGGCGATAGACCGCTACGACGTTTACCGGGACGTGGAGTTCACCACGCTGGCCGTGCCGTACATCCGTGGGGAGATCAGGCGTTTCTTCCGTGACGCCACCTGGGCCGTCCATGTGCCGCGCCGGCTGCAGGAACTCCGCATCGACCTCGCGCGCGCCTTCGAAGACCTGGAGGCCGCCAACAACCACGATCCTTCGGCGGCAGAGCTCGCCGCTCATCTGAAGCTGCCGGAGGACGAGGTGCGGGAGGGGCTCATCGCCTGCAACGGCTATGACACCGACTCCATCGACCGGCCGATCCAGACCGCGGGAAAGCAGCAGACCGGGCTCGTCGCGGACCTCATGGGAAGCACCGACCCCGCGCTCGACCTCGCCGAGAACATCCAGGCACTCAAGCCGCATCTCGCACAGCTCGACGAGCGGGAACGCACACTGCTCCGGCTCCGGTTCGGGGCGGAGATGACCCAGGCCGAGATCGGCAAGGAGCTCAACCTCTCCCAGATGCACATATCCCGGCTGCTGAATCGAGCCTGCACCAAGTTGCGGAAGGGACTGCTTGCCGAGGTGTGAGTGAGCGCGGCCGTGGCACCCCCGAGCGAAGAGGGTGGACCTGGAGCCAGGAGTGAGGGGAGGCAATCGGAGCGGGAGGCAATCGAATCGAAGGGCCGGGGTGTTAAGGGGCCCCGGCTCCGTCGCGTTCGTTGCGGGTCGCCGAGCGGATCTGCGGAATGAGTCGGAATGAGCCGGAATGAGCCGGGATAGGTCGTGATGAGCGTGGTCATCAGTACGTCGCGGTGGGCGGTGCGCGCTGGGGCCAGCGGGCGGATCGGGATACGCCGTGCAGGGTGTGCGGTCCCAGGAGTGCCAGTACGGCGCGCAGGACGGGGTCGGCTGTGAAGGCGTTGGTGAGGGGCGGGAAGTACCGGTCGACGCCGTCGTGGTAACGGTCCGGGGAGAGCTCTTCTCAGTGCGTGGCGAAGTGTGCGCAGGCTGCTCCGTCGGCGTCGAGCAGGGACCTCGTGACGGCTGCGGGCAGGAGAGGGGCCCCGGCCGTTGCCAGGGAGGTGCGGGCGGTGGCCAACGGGGTGGCGACGGCGGTCTCGTCCATGTGCGGACACCTCCTGACGGCCGGCTTCGGGCTCTTGAAGGAGCGGCTCTGAAGGTCGGGTTCTTGAAGGAACGGGTCCTTGAAGGGGCTGATTCTTGAAGGGTTCTGACTAGCGTTCACCGGTGACGGCGAGTGGGGTGCGTAGTGCGGTGCGGTCGTGGCGCCAGGCGTCGAGGAGGTGGGCGGCGAGTCGGTCCTCCAAGTGGACCGTGGCGGCGATGCCGAAGGCCACATCGGGTTCGAGGCCCGGTTCGTCGGTCAGCAGGCCGTCGACGACCTCGCGGCGCACCACCTGCTCGTGCACCGCGTCGGCCTCGACGTGTTCGTCGTAGAACCGCTCCGCCGCCGGGCCGGCACCGGTACGGCGCATGGCGTCCGCGAGGCGCCGCGCGGCGGGTGAGGAGGTCACCTCGACGGTGGCGAAGTGACCGACCAGCGCCCCGCGCAGCGAACGGTGCAGACCGAACAGGGACATCAGGGTGACCGTGGCCAGCGCCTCGGCGGGCGCCAGGTCGAGGTAGTGCCCGTAGGCGGTCTCCAGGCCGAGGTCCGCCATGAGGTCGGCGAACAGCTGGGCGTGGATGTCCTCGGCGCGTCCGGCGCCGAACTCGTCGAATTCGACGGCGACCATCCCGGCCTTCGCGCGGCCGCGCAACCGGGGGATGACCCAGGCGTGCGGGTCGGCCTCCTTGAGGTGGTACAGCGAGCGCAGGGCGGCGTACTCCCGCAGTTGCCACAGCCGGCCCGCGCGCAGCAGATGGTGGCTCACGCTGGTGCCGTCGTCGGCGACCGGTTCGACCAGCAGTCCGTCCAGCGCCTCCGCCGCGCCGACGGACGGGACGTCCGCCCGCAGCGCCCGGAGGAACACCTCTTCCAGCGCGCGCCGCACCGCCAGCAGCGCGGGATCCCATTCGCGGTCGTCGTCCACGCCGTCGAAGCCCTGGTAGTGGAGCTCGTAGAGCACGTACAGGGCGAGCTGGAGGTCGGCTCCGTAGGGGTCGGCCTGCTGGATTTCCGCCCCCGTGGGGGCGAGCAGCGGGTCGGGTCCGGGGGTCCGGAGGGAGGGGAGCGGTGAGTGGGGGAACGGCGAGAGGGGGGTGGGTGTGGAAGGGGAGGAGAGTGCGGAGAGGACTGCGGTCGAGAGCTTCCCCTGGGGGCGGGGCAGCCGTGGCCGGTCGCCCGGGCGGGGCGGCATGGTGGCGGACGAGGTGCTGGAGGGTGATGTGCCGGAGGGTGATGCGCCGGACGGTGATGTGCCGGATGGCGTGGTGGGGCGGGCTGCCGACCTCATGGCGCGTCCTCTTCCGGGGCGGGCGTGGGGCGGGCGCGGCGGCGGTGGCTGGTGTCGCACCAGGGGTAGCAGTGGCTGCGCCGGCAGGTGCAGAGGGCGACGACGAAGCGGTCGGAGACGGCGACCGAACCGTCGTCGCAGACCACCTCCACCGGGCCTTCCACCAGCATCGGGCCGTCCCGGGTGAGGGTGACACGGCGTCGCGGGCGCTCAGGGACGTTCGGCGTGGATGGCGTGGATGGCGTGGGTGGCGTGGATGGGACGTTCGGCACGGATGATCACCAATTCTTCTGTGTACGGCGAGTCCTCTGTGTACGGCGAGTCCTCTGTGTGCGGCCGGTCCTCTGTGTGCGGCGAGCTGTCCCCCGGCACGTCGAGCAGCCCGTTGCGGTGCAACCACGCAATACGGGAGCGCAGGACCGGGCCGAACGGGATGTGCGCACGGTCACCGACCTCGGCCCGCAGTCCGGACCGGGACAGCCGCGACAGGGTGTCCCCGGTGCCGCACAGCCCGGAGTGGACCATCAGCAGCACCCCGCCGGGGCGCAGCGCCGCCGGTGCGAGGTCGCAGATCCGGTCGATGAGCAGCCGCCCGTCGCGTCCGGCGTCCCAGGCCCGCGCCGCTCCCCGGGGTGGGCGGCGGCCGGGCGCGGGTACGTACGGCGGATTGCTCACGAGCAGGTCGAAGGTGCGGCCGCGGGCGGCGGTGGCCAGATCGCCGCGGCGGACCGTGAGGGGCAGGCCGGCGAGCCGGGCGTTGAGCCAGGTGGTCAGCACCGCCCGCCAGGCGATGTCCACGGCCGTGACGTGGGCCCCGCGGCGGGCGGCACCCAGGGCGAGGGCACCGCTCCCCGTACCCAGGTCCAGCAGTTCGGTACCAGGGCCGATCCCTTCCCGGTACAGGGCGTGCAGAAGGAGCCGGGTGTCGTCCTGTGGCGCGTACACACCGGGCAGGGTCATCAGGGGACGGGGCCGGACGAGCGCGGTGGTGTCGGGGGTCATTTCCGCACCTCCTTTCACGGCGTTGTACGGGTCTGGTACGGCCTTGCACGGCGCCGCGGCCAGCCAGGGCTCCCGCGGCTTCGGTTCCAGCGTTGCGGCAATCGGGTGAGGCGACCACTGGGGGAGCGGACCGGCCCCGGATGCGGGCTGAGGTGCGGACGGCCCGGATGGCGCTCAGCCTGGAGACAGGGGGCGGGCGAGCGCGGCTCGCCGGGACGCCTGATCCGAGGAGTGGAAGTGGCCAAGCACCGGAAGTCCTCGCACCCGAAGATGGGCGAGGGCCACAGCATGCACAAAGGCACCGAGCAGCACGGTTGGTCGCCGGATGTCGACCAGTCCGAGCAGCACGCCAACGAGAGTGCGCACCGCTCGTTCCACCCCGAGCGCTACGCGCCGAAGCGGGACCGCAGCAAGGAGACCAAGGACACCGGGCAGGAGAAGGTCTCCCCGGCGAGCGAGGTCAAGAGCGAGTCCGAGCCGGGTGAGCGCCGGGCCGCCCGGACCAGCGAGAAGGGGATGCACCGCAAGGAGCCCAAGGGCCCCGCGGGCCGGCCCAGCGGTGGCCGGGACGCCGACGCGCACACGGGCGTCGACCCGCAGAATCCCTGACACTGGAAAGCCGGGAAACCGGGAAGTCGCGAGGGCGAAAGTCCGGAAGCGCGAGCCGGGAAGTCGGGAAGCCGGACGTGGGGACGCCGGGAGCCGGGAAGCCGGACGTGGGGACGCCGGGAGCCGGGAAGTGGGCCTGGATCGGTGGTGCCGGCTCGGGGCAGTGGTGCCGGCCTGGATCAGCGCTGCCGGCCCGGGTCAGTGGTGCCCGTATGCGGTGTCCGGGGGCCGAATCAGGTCCGGTGCCGCACACTGCGCGAAATGACCAGTGGTACGCGGCAGATGATCGGCGGTACGCGGCAATTGACCGGCTGTAGGCGGCCCGCTCGCCGTGCGCGCACCAGGAGGTCGCGAAATGGCAGACGGAAAGGAAGGAACGGAGAGCCGAGAACGTCCCGAGGGCCCCGCGAACGTCGAGAATCCGGTCACCCGATATCCGCGGCCGGAATTCCCGGCGCAGGACCAGGAGCCTCCCGGGTGGACCGGACCGATGGACCCGCCGCCCGACCACGGCGAGGAATCGTATCGGGGAAGTGGGCTACTCGAAGGACACAAGGCGCTGCTGACGGGCGGGGATTCCGGTATCGGCCGGGCCGTCGCGCTGGCCTTCGCCCGTGAGGGTGCGGACGTGATGTTCACCTTTCTCCCCGAGGAGGAGAAGGAGGCCGAGGAGACCGCCCGGCTCGTCACGGACGCGGGTCGTACGGCCGTGCCGCTGGCCTGCGACGTCCGGGAGGAGGAGCAGTGCCAGCTGCTCGTCCAACGCGCGGTGCGGGAGTTCGGCCGGATCGACATCCTGGTGAACAACGCGGCCTATCAGATGTCGCAGCCGGACGGGATCCGGGCCATCACCACGGAGCAGTTCGACCGGGTGGTGCGGACCAATCTGTACGCCATGTTCTGGCTGTGCAAGATGGCGCTGCCGCACATTCCCCAGGGTGGGGTCATCATCAATTCCGCGTCGGTGCAGGCCTATCGGCCCAGTCCGCATCTGCTGGACTACGCGATGACGAAGGGGGCCATCGTCACGTTCACCCAAGGACTGGCCCAGATGCTCGCGCCCGACGGCATCCGGGTCAATGCGGTCGCTCCCGGGCCGGTCTGGACCCCGCTGATTCCGGCGACACTCCCGGACACCACGACATTCGGCAAACAGGCCCCGCTGGGCCGCCCGGCACAGCCCGCGGAAATGGCCCCCGCTTATGTCTTCCTCGCCTCCCCGCAGGCGAGTTACGTCACCGCCGAGATCGTCAATGCCACCGGCGGGACACCCCTGCCCTGATGCCCCCATGCCCGTATGCCCTGATGCCCTGACGTTCCTGCCGTGGGCGTTCCTGCCCTTTCGTGGAGTGTGCTGAGGAGTGTGCTGAGTGAGTGAGTGCGATGAGGGAGTGGGTGACGTGAGATGACCGGTCGGCGGCAGTCGCTCGCGGGGCGCATCGTGGTCGTGATGTCACCGACGAGGCCGCGCTGGCCGCCGTCGCCGACGGGGCCCGGCGCAGCCTCGGGCCGCCCTCCGTAGTGGTAGCCAACGCCGGTGTGGCGGCCGGCGGCCCCTTCCTGGAGTCCGACCCCGACGTCTGGCGCCGGGTCATCGAGGTCAATCTCCTGGGCAGTTCGCTCACCCTGCGCGCCGTCCTGCCCGGACTGCTTGCCACCCGCGGCTACTTCCTGCAGATGGGCTCCCTGGCGAGCATCACCGCGGCGCCCATGATGTCGGCGTACTGCGCCTCCAAGTCAGGGGTCGAGGCGTTCGCCCACACGGTCCGGGCGGAAGTGGCGCACCGCGGCGTCGAGGTCGGTGTCGCCTATCTGAGCTGGGCGGAGACCGACATGATCGACGCCGCGGTGCTGCGGGAGCTGCGGCTGCGGTTGCCGTGGCCCGCCGGGGAGATGGCGGCCCGCGGCGACGTCACGGCCACCGGTGTGATCGGGGCCGGCGGGCGGGCGGACGACCTGGCCCGGACGGCCGCGCTCGGGCGGCTACCAGCGGTACCAGCGGGCGCGGCCGCCGCCGGCGCCAGTCGACCGCATCAGGAAGCCGAGCAGCCAGAAGGCCAGCACGACGACGGCGGCGATCCACAGCGCCTTGAGCGCGAAGCCGGCGCCGAACAACAGCAGGACGAGCAGCAGGACGAGTAGCAGGGGTGCCATGGGGTTCCTCCTGTGGTGAACGAAGAGTTCGTGAGTACGTCGGTGGGAGCAGCCGGAGTAACGGATCCGAGGAAAGGGGATCTGGGGAAAACGGATCCGGGGAAAGCGGATCCGGGCGACTCAGGGCGGCTCAGGGCGAGTTCTGCGGGAGCAGGGAACCGAGGGGGCCGAGGTCGAGGTTGAGGTCGTCCATCGTGAAGCCGTAGCGCTCACACAGTTCCGACATCCGGTCGTGGAGGATCATCAGCGTCATACCGACCCGCTCCTCCTGATCCTCCGTCAGATCACCCTGGTCCGCCCGGTGCAGCGCGGTGCGCTCCATGAGTTGCCGCAGCAGCTCGACGATCGTCAGCACGAGCTTGATCAGATCGCGTTCGACCGTCTCCGGGTCGCTCTCCAGCCGCTGGGCGAGGGTCCCGGGCGCCGTCGGCCCGGTGGAGTCCTGCCTCATAAAGAGATGCCTCCTGACAAAGGGATGCCTCCTGACAAGGGGGTGCGTCCTGACAAGGGGGTGCGTCCTGCTGCACGATCGAATGGATGACGGCGCGGAGGCTGATCCGGACCAGGTCCACGTCGGCGATGGACAGCACCAGGTCTCCGGTGAGGACCGCGCCGCCGTTGAGGAGCCGGTCGAGGAGATCGATCAGGGCGATCTGCGGACCTGTCACCCCGGCGGGTTCGCCGAGCCCGGACGGGCCGCCGGCCGGCTCCGCGACGTCACGGCCCGTCATGTGCCGCCGCCCGTCCTGTGTCGTCGCCCGTCATGCCGCGCCGCTTTCCGCCGGCCGGGTCGCGAAGGAGTACGGCGCCCACGGGCCGGTGATCTCGACCCGTACGCCGGCGTCGCTCCCGGTCAGACCGGCCAGCGCCTGGTGGAATTCCCGGACCCGGGTGCGGGGGACGAGATACGCCTCGTTGGCGACGTTCTCGCCGGGGCCGGAGGCCAGTTCGCCCTGCTGGGGCCGGTGGGCGACCACGCCCCGGGTCAGCGGGGCCACCGTGTCCCGTACGGCGCCGGCCACGGCCCCCGCCGCCCGGTACGCGTCATCCCGCAGACGCCGCTGGTCCCGGCGTTGGCGGAGGTAGGCGCGGCCCGAGCCGGCCGTCGGCGCGGCGGGGGCGGCTTCGGCCCGGGCGCGCACCGGGTCCGCGTAGACCTTCACCCCGAGCTCGGCGTGGCCGTCGAGCCAGGACAGCAACTCGCTGAATTCCGCGGCGCGTTCGGACAACACCGCGCGCACCCGGGCGTCGTCGAGGTACACCGTCGCCAGCCGCATCGGCAACACCGTCGTACGGGCGTGGGCCGCCTCGACGACCTCGTGGTGGACGCGGGCCAGCGCCTCCAGCTCCGCCAGGTCCGCCATCCGCTCGGTGAGTCCGTCCGTGCCGAAGTCGTCGGCCGGGACGGAGGACACCAGGGCGGTGAGGCCGTCCCCGGCGACGGTCCGCAGGGGCGCACCGCCGAACCCGGTCAGCGCGGCGGCCGCCGCGTCGAGATCGCCGCCGTCCCGCCCGACCGCGTAGACATAGCTGTGCCACGGGCCGTTCACCGGTTCTCCTCCTCTCGCCGGTGCTGCTCCCACCCGGCTTCTCGTCCGGCTTCTCCTTCGACCGCCGGCTGGTCCTCGCCGGCGGGGACCGGTCGGGTCGCGGGCGTGCGGGCCCGGGAGGAGAGCGAGGGATCGTGCTCCCACCAGTCGATGCCCATCTCCTTGGCCTTGTCGACGGAGGCGACCAGCAACCGGAGCTTGATGGTCAGCAGCTCGATGTCGAGCAGATTGATCTGGATGTCGCCGGCGATGACCACGCCCTTGTCGAGGACGCGTTCCAGGATGTCGGCGAGATTGGCGGAGGAGCCGGGCCCGGCCCCCGGCCGGCCGTACGGGGACGGCGCGGGGGAGGTCCTCATGGGCGAGGCGGCTCCCCCCGGTCCGGTCAGCGGGTCGGACATGTACGGTCATCCTCCTCGTGGTTGACGCCGGCGGGCCTGGAGCCACTCCAGCCGGTCCAGCAGTTCGTCCTCGCGGGCGTCGAACTCCTCGGGCCCGATCCGGCCGTCCACCAACTCCCGTTCCAATTCGGCGAGTTGGTCACGCACCGGCTCCGGGTCGTAGAACTCGTCCTCCGCGGTGAGCAGTACCTGGTCGAGGACCCAGACCGTGCCCCGGAGCGGGGCGATCGGCAGGGTCAGCAGGTGGGTGAGCAGCCCCATCCGGATCTCCCGCTCGGTCGGTTTCCCGGTCCCGGCGCCAAGGGCCCGGCCCGGGCACGCGGTCAGACGAAGCTGTACGGCGGCAGCGGGCCGTAGAGCCGGAAGGTGTAGTGGTCGCCGCGCCGTTCCGCCTCGGTGTGGACCGCCTGGGAGAAGGTGGCGGCCTGGTCCTGCGCGACGAGGAACGAGGTGGTGAGGAAGTGGCGCTTGGTGGGTTCCCCGTCCTCGATACGCACCGCGGCCGGCGCGAGCCGGGCCAGGATGTCCGCGCGGGCGCCGTCCTGGCGGGCCCGGACCTCCTGCGAGATCAGCTCGCCGAGCGCCAGTTTGTCCTCGTACGCCCCGGAGTTCCGCCGGGTATGGTCGTTGAGCCGGCGCACCTCGGCGCAGTCCCGCACGATCTCCCGCAGCAGGTCCTCCTCGTCGCGCGTCACCTTCAGGTGGTACTCCCGGCACCCGGCCAGCTCCCCGAGCCGCTGGGTGTAGGTGTCGTGCTGCTCCTCCAGTACGGCGGCGACCTGCTCGTCGTCCGGACCGACCAGCCCGAAGCGCATCGGCAGACAGCTGCCGTCGGCCAGCAGGCGTTCCTGGACGTCCTGGTGGGCGGCCACGTCCCGGCGCTTGGCGCGCAGCTCCGCCGGGGCGTCGCTGACCACCGCGCACAGGTCCTTGGCCCGCACGGTGCGCAGCGGCGCCGCGGGGTCGCCCACCCCGGCGACACCGGACAGCCGCAGCGGATGCCCGGCGTCGGTGATGGCGTAGACGTACGTCGTCATGGGTCATTCCTCCCGGCGGGCGGTTCGGCGGCCGGCGGTCGACGACGTCTTGCGCGCCGGGCGCTTCTCGGTTTCCTCGGATTCGTCATGGCCCTTGCGGAGGGATTCGCCGATCGCTTCCACGGCTCCTGAGAGGGCGCCCTTCGACTTTCCCTTGGCGCCGCTCTCGGTCGCCGCGCCGACGAGATCGGTGAGCTGTTCCGGCGCCTTGCGGCCCGATTCGAGATCCAGCCGGTTGCACGCCTCCGCGAAGCGCAGATAGGTGTCCACGCTCGCGACCACGACACGTACGTCGATCTTGAGTATTTCGATGCCGACGAGGGAGACCCGGATGAAGGCATCGATGACCAGCCCGCGGTCGAGAATGAGCTCCAGGACGTCGTAGAGAGTGCCCGAGCCGCTGCCGCCGGCCGGTGTCGCCTGCGTCTGTTGCTGAATGGCAGTCACGGTCTTGTGTGTCCCTTCCAGTTGACTGGAGCGGGCCATGGCCGTGTGGGGAATTGCGGGTGCGCCGCAGCCGTCCTAGCGGTCGATCTGACCCCGCCCGTAGCGGCGCATGCGCGCGTATTCCATGAGATGGCCCTGCTCGTCGAGGCGGACGCGGTAGGACGCCATCACGCTCGCGGTGTCCGGAACCCTTTCGAGTTCCAGCACTTCCACGTCCGCCAGCCAGCCGTCACCGGCGGCCTTCAGCGCGGACACCGAGCCGGGTGCGCAGTTGAGCATCTCGGCAAGTTGCCCGGCGGCGAGGCGCATTGCCGCGGGAGCGGCGATCCGGTCCGGTCCGCCGCTCGCCGTTTCCGTTCCGTTCGGCGCGAGGCTTTCCTCACGTGCCACGTCCGCTTCCACCTTTTCCACGGTGCTTTCCTCGGTCGCCATGATCCCGCCTGTCGTGCGTCTAGAGGTCATCTGCCGAAGGTGATTCCGTCGAACGACGGTTGGCCGTTCTGTGGCGATGAAAAGGCGGGTGCCCGCGAAAGCCGGACGTATGCGCGAGCGGGAAATCCAAGGAGGCGTCAGCCGGTGGTGACCGTGAAAAGGCCGCCGTCGGGGTCGCGGATCAGCACCTGGCCGACCCCGGGGTCGGCGGGCGGGGTCAGATGGGTGGCCTGGCCGCCCGCCGCGAGGGCGGCCGCGGCGACCTTCTCGACGTCCTCGACGGGGAACTGGACGTGCCAGCGGGGCCGGATGTGGGGGTCGGGGGCGGCCTCCATGACGCCGCCGCGCACCGTGGCCACCACCTGGTCGCCGTCCCGCACCAGCACCTCGCCGCGCTCGTACGCGACCTCGACCCCGCCGGGCTCCTCCGAGGCCCAGTCGAGCACCTCGGCGTAGAAGATCGTGGCGTCGAAGGCGTCGCGGGTCCGCAGCTCCAGGGAGACCGGGGCGCTGCCGCGGCCGATGGCCCAGGCCGGGGTGTGGCCCTCCCACACGCCGAAGACGGCGCCGTCCCGGTCCGCGGCGAGCGCCACCCGGCCGGCGCCGAGCCGCAGCGGGCCCACCGCGATGGTGGCGCCGCGTTCACGGATCCGTCCCGCGGCGTCGTTCGCACTCGCGACCGCGAAGTACGGGGTCCAGGCCACCGACACCTGCCAGTCCGCGGCCAGTGCGCCGACCCCCGCGATCGGCCGGCCGTCGGTCAGCGCCACGGTGAACTCCTCGCCCAGCCCGCCCGGCCGGAAGGTCCAGCCCAGGACCTGTGCGTAGAAGTCCTGGGCACGCCGGAGATCGTGGGTGGTCAGGCTCACCCAGCACGGGGTGCCGCGTACGGCGACGGCGGACGGTGTGACCGGCATGGCGATGCTCCTCCTGGAACGGGTGCCACCGTCCACTCTGCCAGGACTTTGCGTCCGCATCCTTCTACGGCTCGGCCGAGTGCGTGCGGGGACTGCCGGTGCGGGGCGCCGGCGGCCGGCCGGTCAGGGCTGCAGCAGCGTCTTGATCATGCCGTCTTCCTTGGCCTGGAAGGTCTTGTAGGCCTGCGGTCCGTCCTCCAGCGGCAGCTGGTGGGTGGCGAAGCCCTCGACGCCGAGCGCGTCCTCGTCGTCGAGCAGCGGCAGGATGTCGTCCACCCAGCGCCGCACGTTGGCCTGCCCCATGCGCAGCTGCACCTGCTTGTCGAACAAGGTGAGCAGCGGCAGCGGGTCCATCGCGCCGCCGTAGACGCCGACCACGGAGATCGTGCCGCCCCGGCGGACCACGTCCACGGCGGCGTGGAAGGCCGCCATCCGGTCCACCCCGGCGCGCGCCATCAGCTTCTCCGCGAGCCGGTCCGGGAGCAGCCCGACGAACTGCTGCGCGGCCTTCGCCACGGGTGCCCCGTGGGCCTCCATACCGACGGCCTCGATGACCACGTCCGCGCCGCGGCCGTCGGTGAGCCGGCGGACCTCGTCACCCAGGTCGCCGCCGAGCTCGTCGACGTTCAGGGTGTGCACGCCGCGGGCCCGGGCGCGGGCCAGCCGCTCGGGCACCAGGTCCACCCCGATCACCTGCCGGGCCCCGCGGTGCAGGGCGATCCGGGCGGCCATGTCGCCGATCGGGCCCAGCCCGAGGACCACGACGTGGGCGTCCGGCGGCGGGTCCGCGTAGGCGACCGCCTGCCAGGCGGTGGGCAGGACGTCGGAGAGGTAGACGAACCGTTCGTCCGGCGGGCCGTGCGGGACCTTGACGGGCAGGGTGTTGCCGAAGGGCACCCGCAGGAACTCCGCCTGACCGCCCGGCACCTGGCCGTAGAGCTTGGTGTAGCCGAACAGCGAAGCGCCCATGCCGTGTTCCCTGACCTGGGTGGTCTCGCACTGCGAGTGCAGCCCCCGGTCGCACATCCAGCAGGAGCCGCAGGAGACGTTGAAGGGCACCACCACCCGGTCGCCGGGGGCGAGCGCGGTCACCTCCGGCCCCACCTCCTCGACCAGGCCCATCGGCTCGTGGCCGAGGATGTCGCCGGGCTCCAGATAGGGCCCCAGCACCTCGTAGAGGTGGAGGTCGGAGCCGCAGATGCCGGTGGAGGTGATCTTGACCAGGACGTCCGTCGGTTCGGTGATCTTCGGATCGGGGACCGTGTCGATCCGCACGTCCCGCTTGCCGTGCCACGTCAGTGCCCGCACCCTGTCCTCCTTCGCCGCCACCGGTCGCCAGGAACCGGCTGGTTCCGGGACGACCGATTCGCCTGACAGGTCATCACGCCGGTCTTCCGGGCGCTCCCGGATCACGCCGGTCCCGGGCGCCCGGGCGGCCCCTCCCGCGCAGGCCGCAGGCGCGCACCGCTCGACGGAGCCGGCCGTTCCGCCCAGTCTCGGCCCGGCCCCCCGATCGTGCAAACGCCCGAACGGACCACTGCCGGCAGTGCGCACCGGGCCGCCGCCGTGACCGAGTGTGGCCGCGGACCGCGGCCCGATGCCCGCCGCCGCCCGTCGGTGCGGCTGCGCGTCCGCGCGCGGTCCGGGGGACCATGGGAAGGGCGGTGCATCCGCAGGCGGAGGGAGGGCCGGATGTCCACAGCCGACCCCGTCGGCGCGGCGGGCGACTGGCCCGTCGGCAAGGTGCCGCAACGCAGCGGACTGCTGGACCTGCTCGGCGTCGCCGCGGTGGTCCTGGACGCCGACGGCCGGATCGTGCTGTGGAGCCCGCAGGCCGAGACGCTCTTCGGCTATTCCGCGGAGGAGGCGCTGGGAGAGTTCGCCGGGCGGCTGCTGGTCCACGAGCGCCATCTGGACCTGGTGATCAGCCTCTTCACCGAGGTCATGGCGACCGGCCAGAGCTGGGCCGGGGCCTTCCCGATCCGGCACAAGGACGGCAGCACCCGGCTGGTGGAGTTCCGCAACGTCCGGCTGCTGGACGACCGGGGGGACTACTACGCCCTGGGCATCGCCACCGACGAGGCCACCCTGAGCAAGGTGGAACGCGATGTGGCGCTGTCCACCCGGCTGGTCTCGCAGTCCCCGATCGGACTCGGCGTCCTCGACACCGACCTGCGGTACCTGGCCGTCAATCCCGCGCTGGAGCGGATCGACGGGATCTCCGCCCGGGAACACCTCGGCCGGTCGGTCCACGAGGTGCTGCCGTTCATCCGCACCGAGGCCCTGGAGGCCGCCCTGCGGCGGGTGCTGGAGACCGGGCGGCCGCTGGTCGACCAGCACGTCGTGGGGCGCACCCTCGCCGACCCCGAGAACGAGCACGCCTGGTCGGTCTCCTTCTACCGGCTGGAGGACCCCGGCGGCCGGGTGCTCGGCGTGGCCGGGGTGGTCGTGGACGTCACCGACCGGCACCGCGCGGCCGGGGAGGCGGCGCGCGCCCGCCGCCGGCTGGCCATGATCGCGGACGGTTCGGCGCGGATCGGCACCACGCTGGAGGTCGAACGGACCGCCCACGAGCTGGCCGAGGTCACCGTGCCCGAGCTCGCCGACGTGGCCACCGTGGACATCCTGGACTCCTTCCTGGACGACCGCCGCCCCACCACCTCCGGCGCCCACCCGGAGGTCTTCCGGGCGCTCGCGGTGCACACCGCCTACCCCACCGAGGCGGCCCGCGCCGCCGATCCGCCCGGCCACATCGCCAGCTACGGCGCCGACCGGCTGGTCACCCAGTGCGTACGGACCGCCCGGCCCATCCTCGTGCGCCATGTCGACGAGCAGTCCCTGGCACGGATCGCCCGCGACCCGGAGGCCGCCGCGATCCTCGCCCGGGCCGGCATCCACAGCTACCTCGCGACCCCGCTGATCGCCCGCGGCGAGGTGCTCGGCGCGCTGGGCCTCACCCGCAGCCGCAACCCCGTCCCGTTCGACGAGGACGACCTGACCCTGGCCGCCGAACTGGCCGACCGGGCCGCCGTGAGCATGGACAACGCCCGGCTCTACCAGAGCCTGCGGAACACCGCCGTCACCCTCCAGCGCAGCCTGCTCCCGGACCGCCCGCCGCAGCGCGCCCGGCTGGAGATCGCCACCCGCTACCGGCCGGCCGGCACCACGAACGAGGTCGGCGGCGACTGGTTCGACGTGATCCCGCTCGCCGGGGACCAGACGGCGCTGGTGGTCGGCGACGTGATGGGCAGCGGCATCAACGCCGCCACCACGATGGGACGGCTGCGGACCGCCACCGGCACCCTGGCCGACCTGGACATGCCGCCGGCCGAGGTGCTGCGGCACGTCGACCGGATCACGGCCGACCTGGAGCAGTACGCCACCTGCGTCTACGCCGTGCACGATCCGCAGCAGGCGGTCTGCCGGATCGCCGCCGCCGGGCACCTGCCGCCGGTGCTGATCCACTCCGGCCGGCCGCCCGAACTGCTCGACCTGCCCACCGGCGTCCCGCTCGGCGTCGGCGGCGTCCCCTTCGAGGAGACCACCTTCGCGCTGCGCCCCGGCGACCGCCTGGTGCTGTACACCGACGGACTGGTCGAGACCCGCCGGGACACCATCGACGAGCGCCTGGACCGCCTGCTGAGTCTCCTGGACCGCCCGGACCCGTCCCTGGAGTACACCTGCGACCGGCTGCTCGAGGCGCTGCGCGACCCGGACGACGCGGATGACGTCGCCCTGCTCATCGCCCGCGCCCGGCCCGGGCCGCCCGGTTCGGACGGCGACGCCTGAGGAATTCCTCCGCCGCATTCCGGCGGCTGCCTCCGGCAGGGAACCGGATGCGGCATCCGGTGCAATTCCGGCCGGTCGCGGCGTTAGCCGACGCGGCGCGGGGGAACCCGTTCTGGTGGCCGAAGGGCGGACGCGGGTACATGGGCGAGAGGTACGACCATGGGGCACGGCGGAGATGTCATCACGGAGCTGGCCGCGGACCATCAGGAGATGACCGCGCTGTTCGAGCGGATCGAGGCGGCGGTCCCCGCGGCCGCGGAACGCAAAAGACTGCTGGACCGGCTGACGATCGAACTCGTCCGGCATTCCGTCGCCGAGGAGCAGTACCTCTACCCCGCGGTCCGCGAGAAGCTGCCGAACGGCGCCGCACTGGCCGACAAGGAAATCGCCGACCACCGGCGCGTGGAAAGGCTGCTGAAGGACCTGGAACGGATCGATGCGGAAGACCGCGCGTTCAACGAACTGTTCGTGAAACTCCGGACGGAGGTCCGGGCGCACATCCGGGAAGAAGAGAGCGAACTGTTCGCCCGATTGCGTGAGGCGTGCCTTCCCGGGGAACTCGAAGCGCTCGGGGAGAAGGTCCGGACGGCCAAGAAGCGCGCGCCCACCCGGCCGCACCCCGGCGTCCCCGACTCCCCGCCGGCGCACACATGGCTGGGCCCGGGGCTGGGGCTGGTGGACCGCGCCCGGGACCTGCTCACCGGCCGCGGCGGCGGCCCGGACTGATCCGCCGGATCCCCCCGGGCCCGTACGGCCCGGCCGTCCGCAGGGGCGTCCGGGCCTTTCGCAGCGCGGAAACGGCAGACGGTGTGTGCGCCGGGCCGGGCTGGACGCGGACGTCCGGTGCTCGCCGAAGGCTTCAGCTGCCGTACCCGGATCGCCGACCGGCCGCACGTCCCCGCCGGGGTGACCGCCGCACTCAACCGACGAGAAGAGAGGAACGCCCGTGTCGACCAAGGTCTCCGACCACATCCTTGCCCGCCTGCGCGACTGGGGCGTCGAGCACGTCTTCGCCTACGCCGGCGACGGCATCAACGGGCTGCTCGCCGCCTGGGAACGCGCCGACAACACACCGCGGTTCATCCAGGCGCGGCACGAGGAGATGGCCGCCTTCCAGGCCGTCGGCTACGCCAAGTTCTCCGGCCGGGTCGGCGTCTGCGCGGCCACCTCCGGGCCCGGCGCCATCCACCTGCTCAACGGCCTCTACGACGCCAAGCTCGACCACGTGCCCGTGGTGGCGATCGTCGGGCAGACCAACCGCAGCGCCATGGGCGGCTCCTACCAGCAGGAAGTCGATCTGCTGAGCCTCTACAAGGACGTCGCCTCCGACTTCCTGGAGATGGTGACCGTCCCCGAGCAGCTGCCCAACGCCATCGACCGGGCGATCCGCACCGCCTACGGCCGGCGGACCGTGACCGCCGTGATCGTCCCCGCCGACGTGCAGGAACTGGACTACTCGCCGCCCACCCACGACTTCAAGATGGTCCCCTCCAGCCTCGGCCTCGCCTCCTACGCGCCGGTGCCGACCGAGGACGACCTCGCCCGCGCCGCGGAGGTCCTCAACGCCGGGGAGAAGGTCGCCGTCCTGATCGGGCAGGGCGCCCGCGGGGCCCGCGCCGAGGTGGAGCAGCTCGCCGACGTCCTCGGTGCCGGGGTGGCCAAGGCGCTGCTCGGCAAGGACGCGCTGCCCGACGACCTGCCGTACGTGACCGGCGCCATCGGACTGCTGGGCACCCGCCCCTCGTACGAGATGATGCGGTACTGCGACACCCTGCTCGTGGTGGGATCCAGCTTCCCCTACACCCAGTTCATGCCGGAGCTGGACCAGGCCCGGGCGGTGCAGATCGACATCGACCCGCACATGGTCGGGATGCGCTACCCCTTCGAGGTCAATCTCGTCGGGGACGCCAAGGCGACCCTGCAGCGACTGCTGCCGCAGCTAGAGCCCAAGAAGCACGGCAACTGGCGGAAGAAGATCGAGAAGGACACCGCCCGTTGGTGGGAGGTGATGGAGCGGCGGGCCGCCGTCGAGGCCGACCCGGTCAACCCCGAGTACGTGATCCACGCCCTCGACGCGCTGCTGCCCGACGACGTCATCCTCGCCGCGGACTCCGGCTCGTCCGCCAACTGGTACGCCCGCCACCTGCGGATCCGCGGCACGATGCGGGGTTCGCTCTCCGGGACGCTGGCGACCATGGGCCCCGGCGTGCCGTACGTCATCGGTGCCAAGTTCGCCCATCCCGACCGGCCGGCGATCGCCCTCGTCGGGGACGGCGCGATGCAGATGAACGGCATGGCCGAGCTGATCACCGCCGGCAAGTACTGGTCCGAGTGGCAGGACCCGCGACTGATCGTCGCCGTGCTCAACAACCAGGACCTCAACCAGGTGACCTGGGAGATGCGCGCCATGTCCGGCGCCCCGCAGTTCCTGCCCTCGCAGGCGCTCCCGGACGTGCGGTACGCCGACTTCGCCCGCTCCATCGGACTGGACGGCGTCCGGGTGGAGAAGCCCGGCGAGGTGGTGGACGCCTGGCGCACGGCGCTCGCCGCCGACCGGCCGTTCGTCATCGACTTCCGCACCGACCCGGCCGTCCCGCCGATCCCGCCGCACGCCGGCCTGGACCAGATCGAGGCCGCGGCCACGGCCCTGATCAAGGGCGACAGCGACCGCGTCGCGGTCGTCAAGCAGGGCCTCAAGGCGAAGGTCCAGGAGATGCTCCCGGGCGGCAAGCACCGGCACGGCCGGCCGGACCGGGACTGACGGTGCGTCAGGCCGACGGGGGGCGGTGACCTGGTCGTCGACGCGGCCGGGGATTCACTCGACCGGCGGAGCCCGGCTCGCCGCCGCCGACCGCTCCCAGGACGCTGATCGAGGAGTCCCACCACGTCGGAACCGATGCTTAGGAGTCCCATGGGCACGGCGCTTTCGCGGAATTGGCAGTGCGCGGTGGTGACCGGTGGCGCGGGTTTCGTCGGGTCGCATCTCTGCACGGAATTGGTGGCGCGGGGAACCGCCGTCATCTGCGTCGACGATTTCAGCACCGGACGGCCGGAGAACATATCGGCCGTGCGTGACCACCCCGCGTTCACGGTCGTCGAGGCGAACGTCACCGAGCCGCTGCGGCTCGACGCGGAGCCCGATCTGGTGCTGCACTTCGCCTCTCCGGCGTCGCCCGCCGATTACCTCAAACTCCCGCTGCACACCCTGGAGACCGGCAGCCTGGGCACCCGTAACATGCTCGCCCTGGCCCGGTCGAGCGGCGCCCGCTTCGTGCTCGCGTCCACCTCCGAGGTCTACGGCGATCCGCAGCAGCACCCGCAGAGCGAGGACTACTGGGGGCACGTCAACCCCGTCGGCCCGCGCAGCGTCCACGACGAGGCCAAGCGCTTCGGCGAGGCGCTCACCACCGCCGAGGCCGGGGCGCACGGCACCGACACCGGCATCGTCCGGCTCTTCACCACCTACGGCCCCCGCATGCGCGGCCACGACGGACGCGCGGTGCCCACCTTCATCCGCCAGGCACTGGCCGGCGATCCGCTCACCGTCACCGGCGACGGCTGCCAGACCCGCTCGCTGTGCTACGTCGACGACATGGTGCGCGGCATCCTCGCGGCCGCCGCCTCCGACCTGTGCGGCCCGGTGAACCTGGGCGGCCCGGCCGAGATCAGCGTGCTCGAACTCGCCCGGCTCATCATCCAGTTGACCGATTCGCGGTCCTCCGTCCGGTTCATCGACCGGCCGACCGACGACCCGGCGGTGGGCTGCCCGGACATCACCCTGGCCCGCGGCAAACTCCAGTGGGAGCCGCGGGTTCCGCCACGGGACGGCCTGGCCCGCACCATCGCGTGGTTCCGGGAGCGGCAGGCGTCCTGACCCCGCCGGAGCACCGAACACCGAACCGCCGCCCCCGGACGAAGGAAGGCCCGCGAATCGTGATGCGCATCCTCGGAATCCTGAGCCACGCCCGCGAGGCACCCGGCTTCCTCGCCCGGTCCGCGGCCCGCCGCCGGAACTTCTCCGCCGCCGGGCCGCGCGCCCCGCACGCAGCGGAGGCGGCCCGATGACCGCCCCGGCCGACCGGTCCACCGACTACACCGTCGTGATCCCCACGCTCGGCCGGCCCGGCCTGACCGCCTGCCTGGCCGCGCTCGCCGCCGCCGACGGCCCCCTGCCGCGCCGCGTGATCCTCGTCGACGACCGTCCCTTGGGCGACGGCACACCGCTGCCCGCCGACATCCCCGGGGCGCTGCGCGAGCGCACCGTGACCGTGCCCGGCCACGCCCGGGGCCCGGCCGCCGCCCGCAACACCGGCTGGCGGGCGGGCGGCGGCACCCCCTGGATCGTCTTCCTCGACGACGACGTGCTCCCCGGACCCGCCTGGGCGAGGGAACTGGCCGCCGACCTCGCCGCCGCCACCCCGCGCACCGCCGGCGTCTCGGCCCGGATCGACGTGCCGCTGCCCGCCGGACGCGAACCCACCGACTGGGAACGCCACACCGCGGCACTGGCCACCTCCCGCTGGAGCACCGCCGACATGGCCTACCGCCGGGCCGCCCTGGATTGCGTCGGGGGCTTCGACGAACGCTTCCGGAGCGCCTCCCGGGAGGACGCCGACCTGGCCCTGCGGGTGCTGACCACCGGCTGGACGCTGGCCGAGGGCCGCCGCAGCACCACCCACCCGGTCCGCCCCGCCGACCGCTGGGTCTCGGTACGCCTCCAGGCCGGCCACGCCGACGACGTCCTGATGTCCCGTCGGCACGGCCGGGGCTGGTGGCACCGCGCCCGGACCCCGCGCGGCCGGTTCCCCGGACACCTCGCGGTGACCGCGGCGGCCGCCGGCGCGCTGCTGTGCGGCGCGGCCGGCGAACGGCGCGCCGCCTCGGTGCTGGCCGCCCTGTGGCTCGCCGGGACCGCCGAGTTCGCCTGGGCCAGGATCGCGCCGGGGCCGCGTACCCGGGAGGAGACCCGGACCGTGGCGCTGACCAGCGTCCTGATCCCGCCCGCCGCCACCGCCCACTGGCTGTGCGGCCTGCTCCGCCACCACGCCACCGCTCCGGTGGACCCCTGGGGCGGCGCCCGTCCCGCGCCCGACGTCCGGCCCCGCCCGGCCCCGGAACGGGTGTGACCGTGGACGCCCCGGCACGGACCGGCGGTCCCCGGCCCCGCGCCGACGGACCGTACCCCGCCGCGTCCGCACCGGAGTCCGGGGCGGCTCGCGGCCCGCTCACCCGTGGCCGGGCCCAGGGGGCCAGCGCGCCACGGACACCGACCGACGACGAGCGAGGGGCGCCGGCATGAACATCCTGCTGTGGCACGTGCACGGCTCCTGGACCACCGCGTTCGTCCAGGGCCCGCACACCTACCTGGTGCCGGTCACCCCCGACCGCGGACCCGACGGGCGGGGCCGGGCCCGTACCTTCCCCTGGCCCGGTTCGGTGCGGGAGAAGACGCCCGCACAGCTCCGGGAGACCCCCGTCGACCTGGTCGTCCTGCAGCGGCCGCACGAGGCGGAACTCGCCGAGTCCTGGCTCGGCGGCCGCCGCCCGGGCCGCGACCTGCCCGCCGTCTACGTGGAGCACAACGCCCCCGACGGCGACGTACCGCGCACCCGGCACCCGTACGCCGACCGCGACGACCTGCTGCTGGTGCACGTCACCCACTTCAACCGGCTGTTCTGGGACAGCGGCCGGACCCGCACCGCCGTGATCGAGCACGGCATCGTCGACCCCGGCCACCGCTACACCGGCCGGCTCCCGCGCGCCGCCGTCGTCGTCAACGAGCCGGTCCGCCGCGGCCGTACCGTCGGCACCGACCTGCTGCCGGCACTGGCCGCGGCGGCCCCGCTGGACGTCTTCGGCGTGCGCACCGAGGGACTCGCCGGCCATCTCGGCCTCGCCCCGGACACCTGCCGCACGGTCGACCTCCCGCAGGCCGAGCTGCACACCGCGATGGCCGAGCGGCGGGTGTACCTGCACCCCGTGCGCTGGACCTCGCTCGGCCTGGCCCTGCTGGAGGCCATGCACCTGGGGATGCCGGTGGTGTCGCTGGCGAGGACCGAGGCCGTCGAGGCGGTACCCGCCGGCGCCGGCACGCTCTCCAACCGGCCCGAGATCCTCGCCCGCGCCGTCCGCGGCTACCTGGCCGAACCGGAAGCCGCCGCCGAGGACGGCGCCCGGGCCCGGCAGGCCGCGCTCGGCCGGTACGGGCTCAAGCGCTTTCTCCACGACTGGGAAGGCCTCATCACGGAGGTACTCGCATGACCACCCGCGGCACCGCCCCCCACCTGTCCATCGCGCTGGTCTCCGAGCACGCCAGTCCGCTCGCGGTCCTCGGGGGTGTGGACGCCGGCGGCCAGAACGTCCACGTGACGCGGCTGGCCGGCGCGCTCGCCGACCGCGGCCACCGGGTCACCGTGTACACCCGCAGGGACGCGCCCGACCCGCCCGACCAGGTCGTGCTGCGGCCGGGGGTGACCGTCCGGCACCTCGCCGCGGGCCCGCCGTGTTATGTGCCCAAGGACCAACTCCTGCCGTTCATGCCGGAGTTCGGCCGGCTGCTGGCCGAGGACTGGGCACCGGGGCCGCCGGACGTCGTGCACTCGCACTACTGGATGTCCGGGCTCGCCGCCCTGAAGGCCACCCGGAAGCTGGACCTGCCGCTGGCCCACACGTACCACGCGCTGGGCACCGTCAAGCGGCGTCACCGGAAGGACGAGGACACCAGCCCGGCCGGCCGCGTCCCCGCCGAGACCGAGGTCGGCGACGGCTGCGACCAGGTGATCGCCACCTGCCGCGACGAGGTCACCGAACTGACCCGGATGGGCATCCCGTCCCGCAAGGTCAGCGTGGTGCCGTGCGGGGTGGACGCCGCCGTGTTCACCCCGCACGGGCTGGTCGCCGACCGCGGCCCGGTACGCCATCTGCTGCTGCAACTCGGCAGACTGGTGCCCCGTAAGGGAGTCGCGCTGTCCGTCTCCGCGCTGTCCCGGCTGCCCGACGCCCACCTCGTCATCGCCGGCGGGCCGCCCGCCGCCGAGCTGGACCGGGACCCCGAGGTCCGGCGGCTGCGCGCGCTCGCCCGGGCGGCCGGGGTGGCGGACCGGATCCGCTTCACCGGCGGAGTGCCGTGCGAGGACGTCCCGCCGCTGCTGCGCGCCGCCGACGTGGTGCTGTGCCCGGCGGACTACGAACCGTTCGGGATCGTGCCCCTGGAGGCCATGGCCTGCGGCACCCCGGTGGTCGCCACCGCGGTCGGCGGCCAGCGGGACACCGTCGTCGACACCGTCTCGGGACGGCTGGTCCCGCCCGGCGACCCGGGCGCACTCGCCCGCGCCGTCGGCGAACTCCTCGCCGACCCCGAACACCGGGCCGCCTGCGGCGCCGCGGGCCGCCGCCGGGTCCTCGCCCGTTACGGCTGGGACACCGTCGCGGCGGCCACCGAGACCGTCTACCGCGGGCTGCTCGCGCACCGTGCCGCCGACACGGAGATCGCCTGACGGACCGTCAACCAGCCGGCGGCCGGGGGCCGGTCGTGCCGTCCCCCTGCCCCTCGGCCCCCTGGACCGAGAAACCCCCGCGGTGCGACTGCTCCCGCCGCCGCACCAGCAGACCGCCCAGCGCGGTGCGCCGGTGCAGCACCGCCCGGCCCGCGCGCACCGTGGTGATCAGCCCGGCCCCGCGCAGCGCGGCGGCGTGGGCCGAGGCGGTGGCGTTGCTGATGCCCAGCCGCCGGGCGAGGTCACCGGTGGTGTGCTCGCGGGCCAGCACCCGCAGCATCGCGGCCCGGGTCCGGCCCAGCACCCCGGCCAGCGCCTCCGTCCCGTCGTCCGCCCCGGGCGGCACCAGCGGCACCCCCGGGCCCGCCGGATAGGTCACGTACAGCGGACGCCCGGGCAGATCGGCCAGCAGCGGCGGGCCGGTCCAGTGGAAGGTGGGCAGCAGCACCATCCCGCGCCCGTTCAGCGCGACGTCCCGCGTGAAGGGCGCCGGGCATTCCCAGACGTCCCCGGACAGCCGGGCCCCGGGGACGAGCCCGTCGAGCGCCGCGCCCACCCCGTGTTCGGCCACGGTCAGCGCATGCCGGGTGAACTCCGCCTGGTGCAGGTCCTGCACCAGGGACCAGACGGGCCGCAGCAGCGTCTCGAAGGCCGCGTGCTGCGCCCGGCCGACCACCCGCCAGGCCTCCGCGTCCCCCTGGTGCAGCCCGCGGATCCACGGCGGGGGCGGCCCGGGCACCGTGGCGTACACCCGCTCCATCTCGGCGCGCACCACCTCGGGGCGGGCCGACCGGACGGTCACCAGGCCCTCCTGGAGGGAGTCGTCGAAGACGTCGAGGAACACCGGCGCCCGGCCCGCCGGGACCACGTCCGCCAAGGGCTCCACGGCGGCCGGCAGCGACCGCAGGACCCGCTGCCGCCACCGGCCGAACAGCACCCCGTCGTCGCGGCGGCACATCATCATCAGCGCCGTGTTGAGCTCCAGCAGCGGCGCCGCCCGGGAGGCGAAGCGGACCCGGGCGACATCGGCGGCCGTGAAACGAATCCGGATCACACCATCCCCCTCGTGACGCCATCCTTTCGGCCAGGCCCTCAACCATGGCCGGTGCTCCCCGCCGCACGCCAGCATGCGAGGGCGCGCCACGGCACGAGGCCGCGGCGCAGGCGCCCGGAAGGGGAGTTCATCGTGAGCGTACGCAACGGGGCAGGGGGCGGGGACGGCCGGCCGCAAGGGCCGGGCCGGCGGACGGTCGCCGTGTCGGCCGCGCTGGGCGCCGCCCTGCTGTTCACCGGCTGCGGCACCGCCCGGGCCCGGCCCGCGGGACGGCACCCGGACCGCGGCCCGGCCTTCGTACCGCGGCTGCCGGCGCCGACCGGCCCGCACCCGCTCGGGGTCACCACCCTCTATCTGGTCGACGCCTCCCGGCACGACCCGTGGGACCACCGGCTCACCCGCAGGGAACTCATGATCACGGTCCGCTATCCGGCCCGGACCGGGCACGGCCACCCCGTCGCGCCGCAGATGACCCCCGGCGCGGCGAAGGTCTTCGCGGGCCTCGACCCGCACTTCCACCCCGGCCTGCCGTTGTCCGGGGTCGACTGGGCGGCCACCCGGACCCATGCGTACACCGGAGCGCCCGCGCAGCCCGTGCGCCGTCCGGTGCTGCTCCACACCCCCGGTGGCGGCGACCCGCGCACGCTGGGTACCGGGCTCGCCGAAGAACTGGCGAGCCACGGCTGGGTGGTGGTGAGCATCGACCACCCCGGCGACGCCAGCGAGGTCGAGTTCCCGGTCACCACGCCGCAACGCCCGAGCCCGATCCGCACCACCGTGCTGCGGGGCGATCCCCGTACGGACCCGGACCTCTTCCGCACCATGATCGACACCAGGCTGGCCGACACCCGGTTCGTCCTCGCGCAGCTGGCGGAGCTGGCCGCCGGCCGGAACCCCGACGCGGCCGGCCGCCCGCTGCCCGACGGCCTCGGCCGCGCGCTGGACCTCCGGCGGGTGGGCATCTACGGCCACTCGGCCGGCGGCACCACCGCCGCCGAGGCCCTCCACGACGACCGCTGCCTGCGCGCCGCGGTCAACCTGGAGGGCTATCTGGACCACCCCTCCCGGCGGCCCGGACGGGCCGGACCGCTGTTCCCGGTGGCCTGCGACGGCGTGGACCGGCCGCTGCTCCTCGTGGGCACCGACGGGTTCCCCGGCCGGCAGCAGCTGGACCGGTCCTGGTCCGCCCTCCTCGCCCGCTCGCACGGCCACGCCCTCCGGCGGCAGATCCGGCACACCACGCACGCCGTGTTCACCGACTACGCCGCCTTCGCACCGCAGTTGCAGACCGCCGGCCTGATGACCGCCCGGGACCGGAACGCGCTGGTCGGCGCGCTGGATCCGGCGCGGTCGATCCCCGCCGTGCGCGGCCTGGTCCGCACGTTCTTCGCCCGGCACCTGCCGCCGCGCTGACCCGGGGCGGCCGCCCCGGGCCCGGGGCGGCCGCCCCGAGTCGCGGGCGGGGGGCCTTCGCGGTGAAGTAGGAGGAGGGGCGCGGCCTGCTCGGGGGCACCCCTACGGCTCGGGGGAGCAGAGGAAAGGGAGCCCGAGATGGACCATGCCGGAAGCCCCGAGGAACCCCAGGACAAGCCGAGCAACCCGCCGCCCGCGGCCGGCCCCCTGAAACCGCCCCCCGAGCCCGGCGAGGCCCCGTCGTCGACCGGCCGGAGCCGGCCCATGAAGCTCACCGAGATGGCCCGGCGCAAGGCCAGGCAGGCCATGGAGAAGCTCAAGCCGCACGAGGGCAAGGGCCACGGCGAGCCGCACACCTAGCGGGGGCTCCCCACTGCGGGGTGGGCCTTCAGCCCCGCTGGTTGAAGCGGCCGGCCGCTCGCTCGTTGAGCACACCCAGCACCCGGCGGAACCGGCGGGCGGGCGGCTGCTCCTCCGCCTCGACCCGGTAGCCCTCCGCCGTACCGGGGCCGCCGTCGCGGGGCAGCACCCGGCCCACCGCCGACACCAGCCGGGTGGTGAGCACCGGTGCCACGCCGTGCGCCACCACACCCAGTTTGGCCACCGGGGTGAGCACGATCCGGGGCCGCCGCCGCTGCACCGCGGAGACGATGCGCTCCGCCGCCCGCTCGGCGTTCATCGACAGGACGGGCGCGCCGGCCAGCGCCTGGAACCAGGCGTACTCCCGGCGCCGGTCGCCGCCGAACCGCGCGTGCAGATGCGAGCCGGTCCGCATCAGCCCGGGATGCACCCCGGTGACGGTGACCCCGTACGCGGCCTCCTCCGCGTGCAGCCCCTCGGCCAGCGCGGCGACCGCCGACTTGGCGCACGAGTACGGCAGCAGGTGCGGCACCGCCAGCAGGCCGCCCACCGACCCGACGAGCGCCAGCCGGCCGCCCGCCGGACTGCGCCGCAGGTGCGGCAGGGCGGCGAACGCGGTGTTGAGGGCGCCGTGGAAGATGGAGTCCAGGGCGTCCCGGAACCCTTCCACGCCGAGGGCTTCGGCCGGGCCGACCTGGATGATGCCGGCATTGGCGATGACGATGTCCAGCCGGCCGTTGTCCCGCGCGATCTCCGCCAACCGCTGCTGGACCGCGGGCCCGTCGCGCACGTCGCACACCACGCCGCGCACCGCGCCGCCGCCCGGCCGGCCGAGCTTGGCGACCGCCCGGTCCAGCTCGGCCGCGTCCCGTGCCAGCAGCACGACGTCGCAGTCCCGGCGCAGCAGCTGACGGGCCATGAGCAGACCCAGTCCGCGCGAGCCGCCGGTGACCACGGCGGTGAGCCCCTCGATCGAGGGAGCGGCCGGCAACACCCGCATGAGGAGCCCTTTCGTCGAGCCCGTTGCCCGTGATGACGCGGGCTCCCGGCGCCTTTCGCCGCGGCGTCGCAGAGCCCTTCCTGTGGCGTGCGTGCGGACGCGGCGGGACCCGGCCACCTCGCGGGGCGGCCCGTGCGCGTCGCCCCTCCGACGCTACCCGGAGGCGTTGCGGTGCGCATGTGCGCCGGGCGGCGGCCGCTGGCCCGCGCCGCCCCGTTTCACCGGCCGCGCCCAGGGCACCCGGCTCAGGGACCGGGCACAGTGGCCGTGCGGTGGCCGCGAGCCGTTCGGTTACCGCGGGACGCATCCGGCTTAATCGCCGCGGATCCGGCATGAGCGGCCCGGCGCACCGGGAATTCGTCCTGCGCGCGACCCCGGCGTCCGCCGCCCCGCGCCTTGCGCCGACGACCAGCGCGACTGCACGTACGGCAGCGGCCTCAGCACCGCAGCAGAAAGGAACCACGGCTCATGCAGATTGCTTTCCTGGTAGCGCCCGAGGGTGTGGAGCAGGTCGAACTGACCGGCCCCTGGCAGGCGGTCATCGATTCGGGTGACATTCCGCATCTGGTGTCCACCAAGTCCGGCCGGATCCAGGCGTACAACCACCTGGACAAGGCCGACACCTTTCCGGTGGACCGGACGGTGGACGCGGCCGACGTTGCGGATTACGGCGGCCTGATCCTGCCCGGTGGCGTCGCCAATCCCGATGTGCTGCGGATGGACAAGAACGCGGTCGCCTTCGTGAAGAGCTTCTTCGACCGGGGCCGGCCGGTGGCGGCCATCTGCCACGCACCCTGGACGCTGGTCGAGGCCGATGTCGTGCGGGGGCGCACGCTCACGTCCTGGCCCAGTCTGCAGACCGACATCCGCAATGCCGGCGGCACCTGGGTGGACGAAAAGGTCAAGGTCTGTACGGCCGGCCCCAACACGCTGATCACCAGCCGGAAGCCGGCCGACCTGAAGGCCTTCTGTACCACCTTCGTCACCGAATTCGCCCAGGCCGGAAGGGCAGCCTGAGGTGGCGGACGAGAAACAGGAGCAGCGCCGCGCGCATTTCGCGGACGATCCTGCCGCCGGCCCGCTGACCACCGACCAGGGCGTGACCGTCGACCACACCGACGATTCGCTGCAGGCCGGGGAACGCGGCCCGACGCTGATGGAGGACTTCCACTTCCGGGAGAAACTCACCCGCTTCGACCACGAGCGGATCCCGGAGCGGGTGGTGCACGCCCGCGGCGCCGGCGCCTACGGCTACTTCCAGCCGTACGAGTCCTGCGCGGAGTTCACCCGGGCCGCCTTCCTGCAGGACCCGGGCGTGCAGACACCGGTGTTCGTGCGGTTCTCCACGGTCCAGGGCCCGCGCGGTTCGGCGGACACCGTGCGGGACGTCCGCGGTTTCGCCACCAAGTTCTACACCTCGGAAGGCAATTACGACCTGGTCGGCAACAACATGCCGGTCTTCTTCATCCAGGACGGCATCAAATTCCCGGATTTCGTGCACGCGGTGAAGATGGAGCCGCACAACGAGATTCCCACCGGGGCCTCCGCGCACGACACCCTCTGGGACTTCGTCTCGCTCCAGCCCGAAACCCTCCACATGATGATGTGGCTGATGTCGGACCGGGCCATTCCGCGCAGTTACCGGATGATGCAGGGCTTCGGCGTGCACACCTTCCGTTTCGTGACCGCGGCCGGCAAGGGCACGTTCGTGAAGTTCCACTGGAAGCCCAAGCTCGGGGTGCACTCGCTCGTGTGGGACGAGGCGCAGGAAACGATGGGCCGCGACCCGGACTACAACCGCCGCGACCTCTGGGACATGATCGAGGCCGGGGAATACCCGGAATACGAACTCGGCGTCCAGCTCGTACCGGAGGAGGACGAGCACTCCTTCGACTTCGACCTCCTCGACGCCACCAAAATCATCCCGGAAGAGCTGGTGCCGGTGCGGCCCATCGGCCGGATGGTGCTCAACCGCAACCCGGACAACTTCTTCGCGGAGACCGAGCAGGTCGCCTTCCACACCGCGAACGTCGTGCCCGGCATCGACTTCACCAACGACCCGCTGCTCCAGGCCCGGAACTTCTCGTACCTCGACACCCAGCTGATCCGGCTGGGCGGGCCCAACTTCCCCCAGCTGCCGGTCAACCGGCCCCTCGCCGCGGTACGCAACAACCAGCGCGACGGCTACCACCAGAGCCGGATCCACCAGGGCACCAGCTACTCGCCGAACTCCCTCGGCGGCGGCTGCCCGGCCCTCGCCGGCGCCGACGAATCCGCCTTCCGGCACCTGACGGAGCGGGTCGACGGCCAGAAGATCCGTAAGCGGAGCCCGAGTTTCACCGACCACTACACCCAGGCGGCGCTGTTCTGGCACAGCATGGCCGACTGGGAACAGCAGCACATCATCGACGCGTTCCGCTTCGAACTGGGCAAGGTCAACGCCAAGCAGGTCCGCGAGCGCACGATCGGCGAGCTGGCGCACATCGACCACTCCCTGGCCGTCAAGGTCGCCGAGGGCATCGGCGTCCCCGCCCCGGAGTCCACCGGCACCCCGCGCCCCACCCCGTCCCCCGCGCTGAGCTTCGAGAACCTCAAGGGCGACGGCTCCATCCGCAGCCGGCAGATCGCGGTCCTGGTCAAGGACGGCGTGGACGCACAGCAAGTCAGCGGTCTGAAGCAGACGTTGGGGGAGGAGGGCGCCTTCGTCGAGGCCCTGGCGCCCCAGGACGGTGAGGTCTCCGGCGCCTCCGGCAGCCTCTCGGCGGACCGGGCGCTGCCCACCGTGGCCTCCGTGCTCTACGACGCCGTGGTGCTCCCCGACGGCGGCCTCGGGGCCGGCGACACCGCGGCCGACGCCGCCGCCCGCCGCTTCGTGCTCGACGCCTACCGGCACGGCAAGCCCATCGGCGCCCTCGGCTCCGGCATCGAGGTGCTGAAGAAGCTGCTCCCCGACCAGGTGCGCACCGTCTCCGGTGGTGCGGAACCGGTGAGCGACCAGGGCGTGGTGACCGCCGCCGTGAACGGTGACGCCTTCGCCCGGGCCTTCGCGGAAGCCACCGCCGCCCACCGGCACCGGAACCGCCCGCCGGCGAGGATCTGAACCGCCACCCGGAGATCCGGCCCGGCACCTTCGTCCCGGCGGCCGCCCGGCCGCCGGGACGACGCCGCGTCAGCCGATCCGCGCCCCGGTCTTCTGCAGGGCCTCGGTCACCGGCTGGTAGAGGCTCACCCCACCCGCGGCGCAGGTGCCGCGGCCGCCGGAGGTCAGGCCGAGCGCGCTGTCCCCCTCGAAGAGCGGACCGCCGCTGTCGCCGGCTTCCGCGCAGACCGAGGTCTGGATCAGTCCCTCGACGACCCCCTCCTGGTAGTTGGCCGTCACATTGAGCGCGGTGACTTCCCCGTCGTGCACATGGCTCGTGCTGCCGCTGCGCCGCACCTTCTGGCCCACGATCGGGTCGGCGGCCCGGACGATGTGCTGCGCTCCGCCGAAGAGGTCCACCTCGCTCGGGTGCGCCATGTCCGCTGCGGTGTACCGCGCGATCCCGAAATCGTCACCGGGGAAGCTCCCCGCCTCCGACATCGCGATCGGGGGGCCCTCCTGGGCGACGGACCAGCTCGGCACCGCGTGCGTGCAGTGGCCGGCCGTCAGGAAGTACGGCTGCCCGCCCTTGGTGACGTTGAAGCCGAGTGAACAGCGTGCTTCGGTGCCCCAGATGGCGTCCCCGCCGGCGATCAATGGCTCCAGGGTGTCCGGCGACAGCTGGACGACCACCCGGTCCCCGAGTGAGCCGGCGACCGCCTTGAGCCGCTCCAGATCGTCCCCCCGGACGGTGCGGTCGGCGGTGACGACCACCTTGTTGATCTTCGGGTCCATGGCCCAGGACGTCCCGGGGATCGAGGCGTGCTCCTTGAGGGTCGCCCGGGCCGCGTCCAGCGACGCCAGGGAGTGCTTGACGATCCTCGCCTCGGCACCGGCCTCCCGGGCCTTGCCGGCCGCCTCCTCGGTGGTCACGTTCACCACCAGCTTGTGGTTGTCGGGGTCGTAGTAGGAACCCGCCCCGGCCGCACCGAGCGAGGAGCCGATGACCACCGCACGCTCGGCGGCGGCGATGGCCGACGGGGGGCCGGGGGCCCGGGCGGTGTGCGCCTGGGCGCTCTGCAGGGCGAGCAGCGGAGCGATGGCCAGGGTCACCACACCGACGCCGGCGAGGACGGAACCAGGCGTGGGTACGCGCGGATGCTTCAACACAAAACCTCTCGCTGGATAGCGGGCCAGCAGCGGGTCTTTGCCGTGCGCACACCTCAAGGGCTACTGGCGCCACGGGCGGGGCCGAAGGGCCGGGCGAGGCGGCGCGGGGTGTCTACTCTCCCTGCCCGTGCACCACCCCCGGCCGCCCACACTTCTCCAGGAATCACCTGTACGGCCGGGTGAACGGACCGCGCCGCCGGGCCGTACAGACGGACAACGACGGCCCGGCCCCCGAGCGGCCGGATCCGTCGCCACTTCAGTCCGCCTCGTACGGAAGGACCTTCGGGTGCCGTTCATCACGCAGCTGCGTCAGCTCCTGGCCAAGGGGACGAACCGGCGCCGGCGGCGGGCCGTCACGTCCGCCCTCGCCGCCGTGCTCGTGTTCGGCGCGCTCGTCCTGCCCGACGACCTGCTCCGCCTGACGCCCGGCGCGTTCGTCCGGATACCGGTGGAGGGCATCGCCGGTGCCGCGCTGCTGCTCCTGCTGCCGCCGCGGCCGCGGCGGGTCGTCGCGGTGCTCGCCGGGGCGGGCCTGGGCCTGATGACCCTGCTCGACCTCCTCAACATGGGCTTCCGCGCGGTGCTGGTCAGGCCGTTCGACCCGGTGCTGGACTGGGGGCTGTTCGGCGACGCCGCGTCGTTCCTCGACGACTCGGCGGGCCGGACCGGTGCGATCGCCGCGGTCGTCGGGGCCGTGCTCGTCGCGCTCGCCCTGCCCGTGCTGATGGCGCTGGCCGTGCTCCGGCTCAGCCACGTCCTGGCCCGGCACAGCTCCCTGGCCACCCGCGGCACCCTCGTCCTCGGTACCGCCTGGCTCGTCAGCGCCGCGCTCGGCCTCCAGCTCGCCGGGGCGCCGCTCGCCTCCCGCACCACCGCCGAACACCTCGACGACCGCGCCCAGCAGGTGCGGACGAGCCTCGCGGACGAGCGGGTCTTCGCCGCGGAAGCGGCCACCGACCCCTTCGGCAGCACGCCGCCCGACCAACTGCTGAACGGCCTGCGCGGCAAGGACGTCATCTTCACCTTCATCGAGAGCTACGGCCGCAGCGCGATAGACGACCCGGGGATAGGCCCCGGCGTCGACAAGGTGCTCGCGGACGGGACCGAGCAGTTGCGGCGGGCCGGCTTCACCGCCCGGAGCGGCTGGCTCACCTCCTCGACGGCGGGCGGCGGCAGCTGGCTGGCGCACTCCACCTTCCTGTCCGGCCTGTGGATCAACAACCAGCAGCGCTACCGCACCGTCACCTCCAGCGACCGGATGAGCCTGACCCGCGCCTTCCGGCGGACCGGCGCCTGGCGGACGGTCGGCATCATGCCGGGCGTCAGCCGGTCCTGGCCGGAGGCCCGCTTCTACGGCCTCGACACCGTCTACGACTCCCGCACGCTCGGCTACCACGGCCCGAAGTTCAGCTGGTCGCGGATGCCGGACCAGTACAGCCTGTCCGCGTTCGAGCGGCTGCAGCACGGCAAGCGGGGCGGCAAGCCGCTGATGTCGGAGATCATCCTGACCTCCAGCCACAACCCGTGGGCCCCGCTGCCCAAGATGCTCGGCTGGGGCCGGGTCGGCGACGGCTCGGTCTACCGTGCCGTCGAGGCGGCCGGCAAGGACCCCAAGGACGTGTGGCAGGACGCCGCCCGGGTCCGCACCGAGTACGGCCGGGCCATCCAGTACTCGCTGCACAGCCTGCTCTCGTACGTCGAGAAGTACGGCCGGAAGAACACTGTGCTGGTCTTCCTCGGCGACCACCAGCCGGTCCCCACCGTCACCGGTGAGCACGCCGGCCGGGACGTACCGGTGGCGATCGTCGCCCATGACCCGGCCGTGCTGCGCCGGATCTCCGACTGGGGCTGGCAGCCCGGCCTCCGGCCCGGACCCAAGACGCCGGTCTGGCGGATGGACACCTTCCGCGACCGCTTCCTGACCGCCTACGGACCCCGGTCCGGCTCCGCGCACAAGGGGAAGAAGTGACCCGGGCCCGGCTCCGGAGCGACCCTCAACCCCCTTCGAAATCCACCGGATTCGCCCTGTTGAGCATCGCTCAGCCGCTGCCTATGCTCGGCACGCATCGACGCACACCACGTGGAGTCGAGCCGCACCCCGCCAGGAGCCCGGATGAGCTTCAACCTCGCCACCGCTCTTCGTGAATCCCGCCGGAACCACCCGGACAAACCCCTGTGCCACCTCGGGGCCCGGACCGTCAGCTACGCCGGGGCCGACGAGACCTCCGGCCGGATCGCCGCGGTCCTGCGCGCGCTGGGCCTGGAACGCGGTGATGCGGTCGCCGTCCACCTGCCCAACGTGCCGGAGTTCCTGTTCGCCTACTTCGGCATCCTCAAGGCCGGTCTGGTCATGGTCCCGCTCAACCCCCTGCTCACGGCCCCCGAGATCGCCTACCACCTCACCGACTCGGGGGCCCGGCTGCTCCTCACCCACGAGGAGTTCGCCGACGGTGCGGTCAAGGGCGCCGAACTCGCCGGCGGCGTACCGGCGTACGTCGTCCCGCGGCCCGGCAGCACGCGGCGGATCGCCGGCACCCGGCCCTACGACGAGCTCACCACCGCCGACGACACCGGCGAGATCGAGCCGGCCGGCGCCGACGACACCGCCGTCCTGCTCTACACCAGCGGCACCACCGGCCGCCCCAAGGGCGCCGAACTCACCCACTTCCAGCTCTACATGAACTGCACCGTCACCGGCGAGGTGTTCGGCTACCGCCCCGACGACATCGGCCTCGCGGTGCTGCCGCTCTTCCACGTCTTCGGCCTCTCCAGCGTCCTCAACCTGGCCGTGCGGCACGGCGGCACGCTGGCCCTGGTCCCGCGGTTCGAGACCGGTGCGGTCCTCGACGCGCTCGAACGGCACCGCTGCACGATCTTCGCCGGCGTCCCCACCATGTACGCGGCCCTCCTCCAGGCCGACACCGCGCACCGGGATCTGAGCGCGCTGCGCGTCGGGGTCTCCGGCGGCGCGGCGATTCCGGGCGAGACCATCCGGGCCTTCGAGGAGAAGTTCCCCGGCGTGGCGGTCCTGGAGGGCTACGGCCTGTCCGAGACGGCCAGTACCGCCACCTTCAACATCAGCCCCGAGCAGCGCAAGGTGCTCTCCATCGGCAAGCCCATCTGGGGCGTGGAGGTGCGGATCGCCGACGACACCGGCGCCGCGCTGCCTCCCGGCCCCGACCACGTGGGCGAGATCCTGATCCGCGGCCACAACGTCATGAAGGGCTACTTCCGCCGCCCCGAGGAGACCGCCGAGGCGCTGCGCGGCGGCTGGCTGCACACCGGGGACCTCGGCTACCGGGACGACGACGGCTACTTCTTCGTCGTCGACCGCAAGAAGGACCTGATCATCCGCGGCGGCTACAACGTGTACCCGCGCGAGGTCGAGGAGGTCCTGTACGCCCACCCGGCCGTCGCCGAGGCCGCGGTCATCGGCCGTGCCGACGACCGGCTCGGCGAGGAGGTCGTCGCCGTCGTCGCGCTGTGCCGCGGTGCGCACACCACCCCCGAGGAACTCACCGCCCACTGCCGGCAACAGCTTGCCGCGTACAAATACCCCCGGGAGATCCGGATCGTCGACGCGCTGCCCAAGGGGCCCACCGGCAAGATCCTCAAGAAGGAGCTGCGCGCCCGATGACGCGGGTGAACGCCGCGCTCGGCCCGGTCGACAGCGCGGAGCTGGGACGCACGTACGTCCATGAGCACCTCTTCACCCTCACCGCCGACGTACATGCCAACTACCCCAAGGAGTGGGGGAGCGAGGAGGGGCGGGTGGCCGACGCGGTCGACAAGCTGCGCGCGCTGGCCGCCCAGGGCGTCCGCACCCTCGTCGACCCGACCGTGGTCGGTCTCGGCCGCTACATCCCCCGGGTACGGCGCATCGCCGAGAGGAGCGCCGACCGCACCCTGATCGAGATGTGCCGCCGCGGATACGCGGAGAGCCTCGGAGCAGTGGCCCTACCTGCACCTCGGCGAGGAGGTCCTGCCGTACGTCCGGGCCCGCGGGGTGACGGAGGAGCAGATCACCACCATGCTCGTCGGCAATCCGCGGCGGCTGTTCGAGGGCGCTGGAGCCTGACCGTCGGCTGACGACCCGTGTCTCTCTGTTTATGTCTTTGGCATATGCCAATGACCCGTGCCGTCATGCATATACAGAAAAGCGGACATAGTATCAAAAAGCGTCCAGGTTGACGTCGCAGGGCGGTTGGCGTCCGTCCGGTCACGGGAGGAGGCGGTTCGCTTTGAGCCGCATACACCGCCTGATGGCCGCGTACGTCATCCTCGTGATCCCGCCCACGGTGGTCTATCTGACGGTGCCCGCCGCCCACACGTACACCTGGGCCGCCATCGTCCTCGGCAACGTATGGGCCATCATCGCCGGCATCCGCATGCACCGGCCGGCCCACGCCTGGCCCTGGCTGCTGCTCGCCGCCGCGAACCTGGCCTTCATGGCCGGCGACACCACGTACAACGTGCTCAACAGCTTCCTGCACCAGGAGAACCCGTTCCCCTCCCTCGCCGACGTCTTCTACCTGGCGACCTACCCACTGTTCGCCGCCGGACTGCTGGGCTTCATCCGCTACCGCCGGACCGGCCGCGACGTGGCGAGCCTGCTGGACGCGATGATCCTCACGTCCGGCCTGGCCCTGCTCTCCTGGGACTACCTGATCAACCCGTACACCACGGCCGCCGACATGACGTGGGTGCAGCGCTCCATCTCCATCGCCTATCCGCTCGGCGACGTGCTGATGCTGGCGATGCTCGCCCGGCTGCTGACCCCGGGCTCGGTACGGACCCGCGCCGTCCAGTTCCTCACCCTCGGCACCTTCGGCATTCTCTTCTCCGATGTGCTCTACGGGCTCCTCCAGCTCAAAGGGGCCTGGCAGGTCGGCACGCCGATGGACCTGGGCTGGGTGGTCTTCTTCACCGCCTGGGGCCTGGCCGCACTGCACCCGTCCATGGTGGAACTGACCGAGCGCACCCCCGTCCGGCAGGCCGGCATCCACCCCCGGCGGCTCGCCGTGCTCGCGCTGGCCTCGCTCATCGCGCCCGTGCTGCTCATCCAGGAGGCCGTCCGCGGCCAGCTGCAGCAGGTGCCCGTGATCGCGGTGTTCTCGGCCGTGCTCTTCCTGCTCGTGTTCGCCCGGCTGTCGGGACTGGTCGTGGTGCACCTGAGGGCCGTGACCCGCGAACGCGGCCTGCGGGTGGCGGCCGCCGCGCTGGTGTCCACGTCCGGCGTCGAGGAGATCGCCCACTCGATCCGCCGAGCGGCCGGACCGCTCTTCGGCTCCGGAGTGAGCCACGAGGTCGCCCTGCTGACCCTCGCCCCCGGCGAGACCCGGCTGCACTCCGTGCCCACCACCGCCCAGCCGCACACCTGGACCGTCGACTGGCAGGACGAGCCGGCCGACGCCTGGCGCCCCCGGTTCCTCGCCCGCGAGACGCAGATCGTGTGCGTCACCGACCTCGGCGACCAGGCCGTCGCGGAACTCGCCCCGCTGCCCAGCGCGCTGCTGTGCCCACTGGCCGTCAGCAACGGTCCCGCCGGCAACTCCCTGATCGGCGCCCTGATCGTCGCCGGCACCGAGAAGAGCCTGGCCGAGCGGTGGGGCTCCTTCGAGACCCTCGCCGCGCAGGCGGCCCTGGCGATGGAACGCGTCGCGCTCGGTCAGGAGATCAACCGGCGCAACAGCGAGGCGTACTTCCGCACCCTGGTGCACAACACCTCGGACGTCATCCTCATTCTCGACGACGACAACACCATCCGCTACGCCAGCCCCTCCGCGGAGGGCATGTTCGGCCGCACCCCGCTCAACGGAGTGCGCCTCGCCGAGCTGATGAGCGAACCGGACGGCGAACGCGCCCTGCGCGCCCTGGGCCGGATGCGCGACGGCGACTGCCAGGACAGCCGCGACGACTGGCAGGTCCTGCACCGCGACGGCGCCCGCATCGACGTCGAGGCCCGGTGCAGCAACCTGCGGCACGACCAGACCGTCCACGGCCTGGTCCTGACCCTCCGGGACGTGACCGAGCAGCGCAAACTCGAACGCGAACTCACCCACCGCGCCTTCCACGACGCGCTCACCGGCCTGCCCAACCGGCTGCTCCTCCTGGAGCGGATCGAGCACGCCCTGCTGCGCGGCCGCCGCGACGGCACCGTCCCCTGCGTCCTCTTCATCGACCTCGACGACTTCAAGGTCGTCAACGACACCAGCGGCCACTCCATCGGCGACGAACTGCTGATCGCGGTGGCACGACGGCTGACCGGCACGATGCGGGCCAGCGACACCGCCGCGCGCCTGGGCGGCGACGAGTTCGGGGTCCTCATGGAAGGCGTGCGCGAGCCCGCCGACGCCGAGGCACTCGGCGAACAGGTCGTACAGAACCTCAACCAGCCCTTCCGGCTCTCCGAGCAGATGGTCAGCACCTCCGCCAGCGTGGGCATCGCCACCGCCCGGGACAGCGCCGACGCCGAGGAACTGCTCGGCCACGCCGACCTGGCCCTGTACGCCGCGAAGACGGCCGGCAAGCGGCAGTGGCGCCGCTACCAGGCGGGGCTGCACACCGGCATGCTCGAACGGCACGAACTCCGGGCCCGGCTGGAGGGCGCACTGGACGCCGAGGCGTTCGACGTCCGCTACCAGCCCATCGTGGAGATCGCGACCGGCGCGCTCGCCGGCTTCGAGGCGCTGGCCCGCTGGCCGCACGCCCGCCGCGGCTCGGTGACGCCCCATCAGTTCATCGCGCTCGCCGAGGAGACCGGGCACATCATGCCGCTCGGCGCCTGGGTGCTCCAGCAGGCCACCGCCAACCTCGCCCGCTGGCAGCGGGAGGTGCCCCGGCCGGACCCGCTGCACATCAATGTGAACGTCTCCGCCCGGCAGTTCCGCGACCCCGGCTTCCTCGACGAGGTCCGTGCCGTCCTCGGCGCCACCGGCGTGGCCCACGGCTCCCTCGTGCTGGAGCTGACCGAGACCGTCCTGATGCATACCGACGAGCAGATCCGCGCGGTGATGAGGGCGCTCAAGGACCTCGGCGTGCGCATGGCGATCGACGACTTCGGCACCGGCTTCTCGTCGCTCAGCTATCTCCGGGAATTCCCCATCGACCTGCTGAAGGTCGACAAATCATTCATCGACGACATAGGTGTCGACACCCAGCAAGTCGCCCTGGTCGAGGGTATTGTGCGCATCGCCGACACCCTCGGTCTGCAGGTCATCGCCGAAGGCATCGAAGAGGACGTGCAACGGGACCGGCTCCTGGCCATGGGGTGCCGGTTCGGACAGGGCTATCTGTACGCCCGCCCGATGACGGTGGACCAGGCGGAACAGCTGCTGCGGAGCACGGCCGAGCGCCGGGCCCCGGCCCTGGCCGGCAGCGCGGCGACCAGCCCGGTATCCCGCCGGACCACCGCACCCTCAGACCCACAGCGCACCGGTACCCGCCGGTCCGGGGCGGAGGAGGATCACGTGCACAAGGCACTGAGGACAACCGGCGGAGCACGGCGCGATCCGCGGTGGGGCGAGCTCGAACGCCTGCGGCAGACCAACCCCATGTGCGACGCGGTCATCGACGAGGTGGACGGCCGGCACCTGCGCAGCGGCGACCACTGGCTCATCGACTTCGCCTCCTGCAACTACCTGGGCTTCGACCTCGACCCCGAGATCATGGCCGCCATCGAACCGCAGGTACGGCGCTGGGGCACCCACCCCAGCTGGTCACGGCTGATCGGCAACCCCCGGCTCTACCCCGACATCGAGGACCGGCTCACCGCACTGCTCCACGCCCAGGACAGCCTGCTGCTCCCGACCATCACCCTCATCCACGCGTCCGTGATACCGGTACTCGGCGGCGAGGGAAACATCTTCGTCGAGGCCCGGGCCCACCGCACGGTCTACGACGGATGCCTGGTGGCCCGGGGGCAGGGCGCCACCGTGCAGCGCTTCCACGCCGACCGGCCGGACGAACTGGAGGTCCTGCTGCGGTCGGCGCCGCCCGGAGCCTCCCGCCTGGTGTGCCTGGACGGCGTCGACAGCATGACCGGGAACCTCCCCGACCTGCCCCTCCTCGCGGGCATCTGCCGGCAACGGGACGCCCTGCTCTACATCGACGACGCGCACGGATTCGGCGTCATCGGCGAGCGCGGCACCGACGAGACCTCCCCGTACGGCAGCCGCGGCAACTGCATCGTGCGGCACCTCGGCGAGACCTACGACGGCATCGTCCTGGTCGGCGGCTTCTCCAAGGCGTACTCCTCGCTGCTGGCGTTCCTGGCCCTGCCGACGTGGATGAAGAACCACCTCAAGGTCGCCGCCGCGCCGTACCTGTACTCCGGGCCGTCCCCCACGGCGTCGCTGGCCACCGCGCTCGCCGGTCTCGACGTCAACGACCGGCGCGGGGACACCGTCCGGGCCGCCCTGCACCGCAAGACCGCCCGGGTCCTGGACCACCTCTACCTGCTGGGCATCGAGACCCCCAACGAAAGCGGACTGCCCATCATCGAGCTCCCGCTCGCCCACGACTCCGACCTGGACGACGTCGGCCTGTTCATGTGGGACCGCGGCATCTACGTGACGCTGGCGGCGTACCCCCTCGTCCCGCGCGACCGGGTGGGCATCCGCATCCAGGTCACCGCCGCGAACACCGACGAGGACATCGGCCGGCTCAACGAGACGATCTCCGCCCTGGCCGAGCGGTTCGAACTCCGGCAGAGGACCTGAATGCGCGTCATGGAGGATGCGGGCCGGGCCCGCCGGGTACGGCTGCTCACCCCGCTCGCCCACCGCGACTTCCGGGTCCTGTGGATCGGGATGAGCATCTCGCTGGTGGGCGACGGGGTGCTGCTCGTCGCCCTGGCCTGGCAGGTCTACACGCTGTCCGGCTCACCCGGCGCGATGTCCGCGGTCGGCGTCGCACGGGCCGTGCCGCAGGTCGCCCTGGTGCTGCTCGGCGGAGTGGTCAGCGACCGCTTCGACCGCCGGCGCACCATGCTGATCAGCGACCTCGTCCGCTTCTTCTGCCTGCTCACGCTGGCCGCCCTGGCCCTCGGCGACGCCCTGGAGCTGTGGCAGCTGATCGTCGTGGTCATGGTGTACGGCGGCGCCGCCGGATTCTTCCCCCCGGCCTACGACGCCGTCGTGCCGACCCTCGTCCTGAAGTCCGAACTCGTCCAGGCCAACGCCCTCGACCAGTTCGTCCGCCCGGCCGCCGTCCAGATCGGCGGCACCGCGCTGGGCGGCATCCTGGTCGCCGCCATCGGCACCGGCGGGGCGTTCGCGTTCGACGCGCTCACCTTCGCCGTGTCCGTCGGCTGCCTGCTGTGCATCCGCCCCAAGCCGCCACCGGCCGGCGACCGGGGATCGCTCTGGGCCGACCTGCTCAGCGGTCTGGCGTACGTCCGCGCCAACAGCTGGCTCTGGGCCACCTTCGTCTCCGCCACCTTCGCCTACCTGCTCTTCCTCGGCCCGGCCGAGGTGCTGCTGCCCTACCTGATCAAGAACGGACTGCACGGTTCCGCCGCGGACCTGGGCGTGGTGCTCACCTCCGGCGGGCTGGCGTCCGTGCTGGTCGCCCTGGCCGTCGGCCAGACCGGGGTGCCGAGCAGGTTCATCACCTTCGTGTACGTCTCCTGGACGCTGGCCACGCTCGCCGTCGCCGGGTACGGCCTGGCCACCCACTCCTGGCAGCTGGCGATCGCCTGCGCCGCCGTCAACGGCTTCGAGACCGCCGGCCTGGTCGCCTGGGCCACCGCGAAGCAGCGGCTCGTACCGGGTGCCCTGCTCGGCCGGGTCTCCAGCGTCGAATGGTTCGTGTCGATCTCCCTGCTGCCGCTGTCCTACGCCCTGGCCGCGCCGGTCGCGGCCGCCGCCGGCGTCCGGGCGACCCTCATCGGCGCCGGCGTCCTCGGGGCCGTCGTCACCTTGGTCTTCCTCTACGTGCCGGGCGTACGCTCGGTGGACCGGGGCAGTGCGCCCCGCACCGCGAAAGAGGGCACATGAAAGAGCCCGCCGAGCGCCCGCCGGGTCCGGTCCGCAACGACGACGCCGACTGGGACCACTGGCCGGTTCTGGACTACCTCGCGGAGAACTACCGCGAGATCCACCCCTGCGACGCCGCCGTCATCCGGCACCACTCCGCCTTCTACCGCCGGTTCGCGCCCGGCAGCATCGCCCGGTCGCTGGAATTCGGCGCGGGCCCCAACCTCTACCCGCTGATGCTGGCCGGCGCCGCCAGCCGGCGGGTGGACGCGGTCGAGCGGAGCGCGGCCAACGTCGCCTACCTGACCGGCCAGCTCAGCCACGGCCCCGACGAGAGCTGGCAGGCGTTCTACGCCTTCTGCCGCGAGCTGGACCCCGCACTGCCCCCGACCGCCACCCAGGCCCTGGCCCGCGTCCACGTGCTGCACGACGACGTCCGGACCCTGCCGGCCGGCACCTACGAGCTGGCGTCGATGAACTTCGTGGCCGAGAGCATCACCGAGGACTTCGAGGAATTCGCGCAGCTCTGCCGCATCTACATCGCCACGGTGCGCCCGGGCGGCCTCCTCGTCGCCTCCTTCATGGAGAACATGCCGACCTACCGCATCGGCACCGCCCCCGCATGGCCCGGCTGCCCGGTCGACGCCACCGTCCTCCGCGAGGTCTTCGGCCCGTACACCGACGATCTGGTCCTCACCCATGTGGGCCCCGACCCGACCCGCCCCGACTACGGCGACACCGGCATGGTGCTGCTCCGCGCCCGCACCCTCGGACCGGACGGAAAAGCGGCGGCGGGCCGGCGGGACGACCGGGCATAATCGGTCAACTGTCCCTATCTCCGCCCTGGGAGCCCGCCACGTCCGCCGAGCCGCCCGCGCCGTCCTCTCCACCGCGCCCGCTGACCTGGGACGAACTCGACCCGCAGCGCCATCCGTTCCCCTTCGACGCGGCGGAAGAGGCCACCGTCACCGCCCTGATCAAGGAGTACGTCCCGCCCGTGCTGTCCGGCATGTCCGGCTGGTGGCAGGGGGAGCGCTGGTGCGAGCGCCACATCGACCGGATCTTCCTGGAGCGCTACGGTCCGTGGGCCCGGCACTGGAACTGGACCGTCGGCGAGGCCGGGGGAGTGGTCGGCAGCTGGTGCTGCGGTCCCGCCTCGGTGAGCACGCCCGACGAGACCGCCCGCCGGGCCGTCGCCGCCCTCCTGGAATGGCGGGACTGGCTGGAGGAACTCGCCGTCCGCTTCGGCGAGTTGGCGCCACCCGCGAAGGCGGCCCCGGAGGAGCGCAGCTGGCACCTGGAGCGGGCGGCGGTCCGCCTGGTCACCCTCGTGCTCGACCGCACCGGCGCGGAGAGCGGCTGGTACGGCCAGTGCCGGCTGGCGCTGGAGTGGTTCCTGACCTCGACCGGCATGGACCGGGCGGCGGCCGACGCGGCGGTGGAGGCCGCCATCGGCGGGCGGTTCCGGAGCTGGGCCGCGCCCGGCCCGATGCTCATCGACTCGGTCGGCGAGGACCTGGCCGTCGGCCTGACCGGCCGTCAGCCCTACCGCGACCACCGGGAACACGCCCACCTGGAGGAGTTCCATGACCGCCGGCACACCCGCCACTGACGCGGAGCCGGCCGCCACCGCCGGCGATGCGACGGCCGCCTGGCGCCGGACCAGGGCGCGGGTGGACTGGGCGCACACCGGCGCCTACGAGGGCACCGGCCCGGTCGTCCCGGCCACGGACGGCTTCACCGCCTGGTGCGAGGGTCCGGTCCGCCGCCGCGACCCGGTCCGCGCCGAGCGGCTGCGGTCCGCCTACACGCTGGCCCGCGCGGACGCGGCGAGCCGCGCCCCGTTCACCTTCGGCCTGCTGGCCGGCTGGCAGCGCCTGGTCCTCGGCACCGCCGACGCACCGTTCCGGACCGGCGACGCGCACGCGAAGAACGGCCGCGAACGCTATCCGCTGACCCCGCACACCCGCGCGGACCTCGCCCGCTGCCTGCGCGACAGCGACGAGCCGGGCCTGCCGCTGCCCGCCCGCGCCGCCCGGACCTACCTCGACGTGGCCTTCCACCACCCCTTCCCCGACGGCAACGGCCGGGCCGCCCTGCTCGCCCTCACCTTCGTCCTGGCCCGCGACGGCGTCGTCCTGGACGAAGTGGGCCCCCTCCAGACCACCCGCTACGCCGACGACCCCGACGGCGCGGCCGACCTCGCCGTACTGGTGGGGATCCTGGCGCGGGCGACCGTGCGCCGCGCGGCCCGCCCCCGGCCACGGCCCGACAGCCACCGCGCCCCCACGAAGACCGCCGCGGTGAGCACCAGATAACCCAGCTCCAGGACCGCGGCATGCGCCGGGGCGACGCTCGCCGACCAGCCCGCCGCGCGCTCGCGCCCCTCGAACACGACCCGGTTGACGCTCAGGAACGCCAGATGCGTACCGATCCCCGCCCACAGCGGCGCGCGGCCCGGCACGTTCCGGGCCGCCACCAGGGTCAGCCCGAACACCGTGAGCAGCACCAGATACGCCCACGGGTCCTGGCCGGCCGGAGTCGGGCCCACCGGCGGCGGGTTCCCGCCCACCACACGGGCCGTACCGGCCTGCACCACCGTGGACGCCGCCGGCACCAGCAGGAAGACCACCGTCGTCCCCAGCGCCGACACCACCCCGCCGAACCGGTCACGCAGCGCCGTCCAGGCATGCCCGCGCAGCGTCGTCTCCTCCGGCAGGGCCTCCAGCAGCAGCGCCACCAGCGCATTGCCCGTGAGGAACGCCCCGAGCGCCGCCGCGTCGAGCCCGGACCACCGCACCCACCCGGCCGCCGTGCCCGCCCCGAGCACCAGGCCGGCACACGACACCGTGACGGCCAGCCCGCCCAGGAAGGCCCGTACCGCCGCGGCCGGCGGCCCCGCCCCCAGCCGGCCGCACCCGGCCCACCGCCCGGCCGACCGCAAAGCCCGTACGCCGCCCACGGCCAGCACACTCACCAGTACGGCGGGCAGCAACTGCCGCACCCAGCCGTCCACTTCGAGCACCTGGCCCAGCAGCTCACCCAGCGCATTGCCCGCCCCCAGCGCGACCGCCATCACCGCCCCGCCCAGCAGGGCCCGTCCCCACGCGCCCCACCCGGACCCCGCCGGGCGCGCCCCCGCGGCCCCGCTCCCCCTGCTGTCGGTCTCCTCCGAAACCCTGGCCATCGCCCTCGCGCTCCCTTCCTGCCGGCGGGTGTCTACGGGACGTACGGATGCCCGCGCCCCCGGCGAAGAAGCGGCACTCATGCGCACGTCCCGCGAACGCCCGGGCAAACCCTCCTGCGGGACGAGCCGGCGCCGGCGGGAGCTACATCCCTCGGCGGTCACCCGTGGCGCGGCGGTCGTAAGCCGTCCGCAGGAGCCGCCGGAAGAGGGCGGCGACGGAGCCGGGTGGCGGCGGGTCAGGCGACCTTGGCGCAGATCATCGTCCGGCCGTCGTAGACGTTCCAGGAGTAGCGGTAGTGGCCGGGATCGGGCGGGCAGGCGCCGGTGCCCGCCGAGGCCGACAGGACGGCGGTGATCTGCATGATGTAGTTGAACGCCGCGGGCACCTTGTCGGCGTTGCAGTTCCACAGGGTGAGGAGGTTCGCGCCGCCGGGCCGGTTGCCGCTGGCCTTGGCGAGGAAGCACTGGCCGTTGCGGAACTGCCGCTCCACACACAGGTTGACGGTGGAGTAGTCCTCGGCGGAGTGCCACCAGCCGCCGCGCCCGCCGCCGGACGGGCAGGCTCCCGAGCCGGCGACGCGGGCCACCCGCAGATACGCGTTGGCCGCACCGCAGTTGACCCGCAGCGGCGCCGTCCGGCTCCAGCTCCCGTAGCCGTCCTGATAGGCGTCCAGGCAGTCACCGGCCCGCACGGCCGCGAAGGCCTGGTCGACCGGGCTGGGCGTGCGGGTCGAGGCGATGGGTGTGGGCACGCCCCCGCTCCCGCCGCTCGTGGACGTCCCGCCGGACGTCCCGCTCGACGAGCTCCCCGACGAGCTCCCCGAGGAACTGCTCGATGTGCCGCTCGACGTCCCGCTCGTCAGCCCGGAGCTGAGCCCGCTCCCGCCGCTGGTGTACGTCCCGCTCGACGAGCTCCCCGAGGCGCTGCTGGACGAACCGGACGACGAACCGGACGACGACCCTGCGGTGTCGGCGGCCTTCCAGGGCTGCCAGATGAACACCGTGAACGCGATGAGGGCGAGCACCAGCCAGCCGCACCCGCCGGACGAGGAACTGCTGCCGGAAGAGTTGCCGCCGGAGGTGGTCGCCGGCTTCGGCGTCGTCTTCGCCGCGGGCTTCGGCGAGGGCGTCGAGGCGGGTTTCGGCTTGGGCTCGGGCTTCGCCTGTACGGGCCTGGGCCTGGGCTGGGGCGTCGGTTCGGGCTTCTGCGGTGCCGGTTTCGGCTGGGGCTTCGGCTTCGGCGTCGGCTTGGGCTTCGGCTTCGGCGCGGCGGCGCGCTCGCGCTCCCGCTGTTCGGTGTAGACCCGGGTGGGCCCCGGCGGCGGCACCGCGCGCGTGCGCGCGTCGAGGGTGCGGTCCTCGGCACCGCCCGCCGCGCGCAGTGCCCGCCCCTGTGCCTCGTACTCCTGGATCAGCGCGGTCCACCGCGGCGGCAGCCAGCGTTCGGCGCGGCGCGAGGTCGGTACCCGCTCCAGCCCTTCCTGGAACTCCCGCAGGACGTCGGCGGGCCGCGGCCGCTCGCCCGGATCGATGGCCAGACACGGGCGGATCAGCGAGCCCAGTTCCTTGGGCAGCCCGGTGAGATCGAGGTCGCCGCGCTGGACGACGGCCAGCAGCCGGATCATGTCGCCGGTCTCCGGGTACGGCGGGCGGCCGACGGCGAGATGGAACAGGGTCGCGCCGAGCGAGTAGACGTCGGAGGCCGCGGTGGAGGGCTCGGCGCGCGCCTGCTCGGGCGAGGTGAAGGCGATGGTGCCCAGCGTCAGCGAGGTGCGGGTGAGGTCGTAGGCGTGCGAGATGCCGAAGTCGATGAGGCGCGGGCCGGACAGCGGCAGCAGGATGTTCTGCGGTTTGACGTCCCGGTGCACGATGCCCTCGTCGTGCAGGGTGACCAGGGCCTGGGCCGTGCCCGCGGCGATCCAGCGCACGGCCGTACCGGGCAGCCGTCCCGCGTGGCGGACGAGTTCGGCCAGCGACGGCGCCGGTATGTACTCGATCGCCATCCACGGCTGCTCGGCGTCCGGGTCGGCGTCGAGCACCCGCGCCGTGTGGGGGCTCTCGATCCGCCGGGCCAGCGCCACCTCGCGGGCGAAGCGCCGTCGGTCGGTGTCGTTGACCGCGCCCTCGGCGAGCAGCGTCTTGACGGCGACGAGTGATCCGTCGGCCGTGGACCGCCCCAGATAGATCCGCCCCATGCCGCCCGCACCGAGCCGCCCCAGCAGCCGGTAGTCGCCGAGCCGCTGTGGGTCGTCGCCGAGCGGCCTGATTCCGATACCGGTCATGCCGTGCCCCCTGGTCCCCCTGCCATAGCACCGGTCAAACACTGCCATGCCGGAGGGAGTTGAGGAAGGCGAAACCGCCTCGACCAGTGGCCGGGATGCCCGGCACGGGGACCCGCGCCACGCCGACCGATCGGCCGCGACCGTATGACGTCCTCGGCACCGACGTCGACGCCGTCCACGACGACCTGGGCGGCAACCGTGCTCTCCCGTGATCGTTGTGCTCACCGGCACCGCCGACCGCCCACCGGGTACGCGGCCGGCGCCGCCGACGCCCCTGATTCCCGGCGCGAGGAGACAGTCCCGATGGCCCCTGCCCAGCACGACGGCGGTTCCGGTTCGCCCGCACGGATGACCCGTTTCGACGACCTCTACGACCAGCCGGACCCGCGCGCGTACTTCCGTGTGCTGGGCGCGCTGGACTACCAGACGCCGCAGCACGCCCAGGGCGTCTTCCGCCGTCTCCTGCGCGCGGCCGTCGCCGCCGCCCCGGCGGACCGCGCCACCGGCGAGCGGCCCGGCACCGTCCTGGACCTCTGCTGCTCGTACGGCATCAACGCCGCCCTGCTCAACCACGACGTGACCCTGGCGGAGCTCGCGGCCCACTACACCTCGGCGGAGGCCGCCGGCCTGAGCACCGCCGAGCTGATCGCGCGGGACCGGCGGTTCTACGCCGCGCGCCGCCGCCCCGACGCGGTGCCCGTCGTCGGCATCGACATCGCCGCACCGGCCCTCGGGTACGCCCGCGCGGCCGGTCTGCTGGACGCGGCGTTCGCCGAGAACCTCGAAACCGCCGCGCCCGGCCCCGCGCTGCGCCAGGCCCTCCGCGGCCTGCGGCTGATCACGGTGACCGGCGGCGCGAGCTTCCTGTCCGCCCGTACCTTCCGCTCGCTGCTGGCGGAGGACGCGGCGCGGGAGGGCGGCCGGGACCTGCCGTGGGTGGCGGCCTTCGTCCTGCGCACCGGCTCCTACCGGCCGATCGCCGACGGCCTGGCCCGGCTCGGCCTGACCACCGAGAAGGACCAGACCCGGACCTATCCGCAACGCCGGTTCACCGACGCCGACGAGCAGAAGTACGCCTTCGCCGCGGTGACCGCGGCCGGTGACGACCCGTCAGGAAAGGAGTCCCTCGGCTACTTCCACACGGCCCTGTACGTCTCCCGGCCCGCCGCTCAGGCCGCCGCCCGGCCGCTGAGCACCCTGTTGCCCGCCCCGTGACCGTACATCTCATGAATCAGTGGCCGCGCACCGCGCTCGTTTCATGTTCAATCCATTGACCCCGTGTCGGGGTCTCGCTTAACTGCCGTACGACATCAGCGAGTTGATATGCCGTCAGTGACTTGAAGCGCCACGCCGGCACATGTCGGCGGCGTGCCCACGCAGTGAGGAGTCGCCGGTGTCCGGGTTCGGATCGCTCAGCCGTCGTCACATCTTCAAGGCGTCCGCCGGGGCCGCGGTCCTCGTGGGGGCGGGCGCCGGCAGGACGCTCCCGGCGTCCACCGCCGCCGCGGCACCCCGCACCGCGGCGCGGCCGCCCCGCGACCCGAAGACCGAACGCCGGGTCCGGGCGCTGCTGGCGAAGATGACCGTCGAGGAGAAGTTCGGGCAGCTCCAGCAGCTGACCTGGCACGCCGACACCGGGCCGGGCGACGGCCAGAACAAGGAGTGCGCCGAACTCGCCGCGAAGGGGCTGCTGGGGTCGGTGCTCAACCTCACCGGCGCCAAGCGGTGCAACGGCCTCCAGCGCGCGGCCGTGGAGAAGTCGCGGCTGGGCATCCCGCTGATCTTCGGCCAGGACGTCATCCACGGCTACCTCACCACCTTCCCGATCCCCCTGGCCCAGGGCAGCAGCTTCGACCCCGACGTGGTCACCGCCGACGCCGAGACCAGCGCCCGCGAGGCCGCCTCGCAGGGCATCCACTGGACGTTCGCGCCCATGGCGGACGTCAGCCGGGAGCCGCGCTGGGGGCGGGTGGCCGAGGGCAGTGGCGAGGACCCGTACCTGACCGCGAAGCTGACCGCCGCCAAGGTGCGCGGCTACCAGGGCGCGGACTACGCCGCCGTGGACCGGCTCGCCGCCTGCGCCAAGCACTTCGTCGGCTACGGCTTCCCGGAGGGCGGCCGCGACTACAACACCGCCGACCTCTCCGAGCGGCGGCTGCGCGACGTCTGCCTGCCGCCCTTCAAGGCCGCCGTGGACGCCGGCGTCGCCACCGTCATGGCGTCCTTCACCACCGTGGCCGGCGTCCCCGCGCACGCCAACCGGCACACCCTGACCGACATCCTGCACGAGGAGTTCGGCTTCGACGGCTTCGTCGTCGGCGACTACACCGGCGTCCAGGAACTCATCGCGCACGGCATCGCCGCCGACGGCGCCGACGCCGCCCGGCTCGCCCTGGGCGCCGGCGTCGACATGGAGATGGTCTCCACGACATACGCCCAACACGGCACGAAGCTGCTCGCGGAGGGAAAGATCAGCCGCGCGCGGCTGGACGACGCGGTCGCCCGGGTGCTGCGCGTCAAGTTCCGCGCCGGTCTCTTCGACCACCCCTACGTCGACGAGGCCGCGGAGATCACCGCACCGAGCGCCGCGGCCCGGACGGCGGCCCGGACCGCGGCCGCCCGCTCCATGGTCCTGCTGCGCAACGAGAAGCACACCCTGCCGCTCGCCACCCGCACCGGCTCGATCGCGGTCATCGGCCCGCTCGGCGACGACACCAAGGAACTGCACGGCACCTGGGCGAGCATCGGCGCCGCCCTGTTCCCCGCGGTGTCCGTCCTGGACGGCGTCAAGCGGGCCGCCCCCGCAGCCACCGTGCGCTTCGCCCGCGGCTGCGCCGTGGAGGGCGACGACACCGGTTCCTTCGACGAGGCGGTGGCCGCGGCCCGGGCCGCCGACGCCGTGATCGCCGTGGTCGGCGAGAAGGCCGCACAGAGCGGCGAGGCGGCCGCCCGCAGCGACCTCACCCTGCCCGGCGTCCAGGCGCAGCTCGTGGCGCAGCTGGCGGCCACCGGCACGCCCCTGGTCGTCGTGGTCCTCTCCGGCCGCCCGCTCGTCCTCACCGGCGTCGCCGACCGCGCCGACGCCCTCCTCCAGGCCTGGCACCCCGGCATCGAGGGCGGTCACGCCATCGCCGACGTCCTCTTCGGCAAGGTCAACCCCGGCGGCAAGCTACCGGCGACCTTCCCCCGCTCGGCCGGCCAACTGCCGCTGTACTACGCGCACGAGAACACCGGCCGCCCCTTCGACCCGGACAACACCTACACCTCGAAGTACCTCGACATCCCGCACACCCCGCTGTACCCCTTCGGCCACGGCCTCAGCTACACCACATTCGCCTTCTCCGGCCTGGAGCTGTCGGCCGAGGTCCTGCCGGCGAGGAGCGTCGCCGACGGCGGGACGACGGTCCGGGCCGCCGTACAGGTCGAGAACACCGGCACCCGCGCCGGCGACGAGGTCGTCCAGCTCTACCTCCGCGACAAGGTCGCCAGCGTCGTCCAGCCGGTCCGCAGACTGGTCGGCTTCTCCCGCGTCCACCTGAAGCCGGGGGAGCGGCGGACGGTCCGCTTCACCCTGGGACGACAGGAACTGGGCTTCCACACCAACGACCCGCACGGCGAATTCCGCGTCGAACCAGGCGAGTTCGACCTCTACGCGGGCAACAGCTCGCAGGCCGGCCTGCGGACGGGCTTCACCCTGACGTAGGCACGCCAGGTTTTCTCCGCGGGTGTCTTCCCGCCGCGCCGCATGCTCCACCGCGTCCGTGGACAGGCTCTTGACGCGGCTCCGGCCGCACCTCGACACTCAGGGGCGGGAACCCTGGCGAACAGGTGGGAAATCATGGGGTATGCAGGGCTGGGCATCGCTCGCGCGAACGGCGCGATCCAGCCGCTCCCCCTTCTGACGCCGCTCCCCCTTCTGACGTCGCGTCGCCACATCGATCTGCTGCGCGTCTGCAGCGCGGCGAGTTCCCTCCGCTGAAGCCGGCAGTCCGGCGGGCAGCGGTGGGGTGAGCCGGCAGGCAGCGGCCCGGCCGCGCTGTGTTGCCGTCGTTCGTGCCGCCGCCGTATCGCCCTAAGTCGTGGGCCACTTCCGCGCCCCTTCAGAGCACCCGGATCCCAGGGAGTCGTATGTCCGCCCCGTCCCAGACCGTCGTCCCCTCCCTCCGCGGCAGGATCGGCGGTGACGCCCGCAGCGGCCACTACGCCGTGCCGCACCGCTATCGCCTGCATCTGACGCCGTCCTGTCCGCAGTCCCTGAGAATCGCCCTGACACACGGCCTGCTCGGCCTCGGCGAGACCCTCCCCGTGACGCTGCTGCCGGCCGTCCCCGACGGACCGCAGGGCGAATACACCGCCCTGCGCCCGCTGTACGAGGCCAGTTCCCACCAGCACCCCGGCCCGGCCGCCGCCCCGGTCCTCAGCGACGGCTGGACCGGCCGGATCGTCAGTGCGCACGCGCCGGACATCCTGCGGGACCTGGCCGCGCAGTTCCGCGGCGACGGACCCGAGCTGTACCCGGCCCCCGCCCGGGACGACATCGAGGAGATCGCCCGGCTCTGCGAGCTCGACCTCCACGAGGCCGCACAGCGCGCCGGCCGGCTCGGCATCGGCAGTTCCGGCCACCAGGACGCACTGGAGAACCTGTTCCGGGCGCTGGACGCGCTGGAGCGGCGACTGGCCGGCCGGGACCACGTCCTCGGCGGCGCACTCACCCTCGCCGACGTCCACGTGTGGGTCTCACTGGTGCAGCTCGACACCGTCCATCGCTGGCATCTGGACGCCACGGCGGTGCACCGGATCGCCGGGTACCGGCGGCTGTGGGCGTACGCGCGGAGGCTGGCCGCCCTGCCCGCCATCGGCTCCCACCTGGACCTGGACGGCATCGCCCGCCGGCACCACGCGCGCTGCCAGGGGCAGGAGGCCGCCGGCGCCGCGGTGCAGATCGTGGACTGGGCGGCGCACGTCCCGGTGACCTCGCCCTCCCGTCCGACTCAACCCACGGGTTGACGCCGCCGCCCGGACCCCGCACGTACGCTTCCTTCGTCGAAGCGGCCGGGGGCCGGGAAGGAGCGGACGGTGCGTCTACTGCTGGGGATCGCCGGTGCGGTCATCGTGCTCGGGGTGTTCTCCTCGGTGCTGCACTCGCTGGTGATCCCCCGGCCGACGCCGTCCGGCCTCGGCCGGATCGTCCAGCGGCTGGTCCACCGGCCGTTCCGTCTGCTGGCCGACCGGCTGCCGAGCGCGGAGGCCAAGGACCGGGTGCTCGCCCCGATGGCGCCGCTCGCCATCGTCGTCACCCTGATCGCCTGGCTGGGCTGCTTCCTGGTCGGGTACGCCCTGCTGGAGGCGGCAGTGAGCCGGCTGGGAGTCAAGGAGGCGCTGACCGAGTCCGGTTCCTCGCTCTTCACGCTCGGCTTCGCCAGCGGTGACCGCGCGACGCTGAACGCCATCGACTTCTGCGCCGCCGTCACGGGCCCGATCGTGATCGGGCTCCAGGTCGGCTATCTGCCCGCCCTCTACGGCGCCTACCAGCGCCGGGAGACCGAGGTGACGCTGCTGCAGGCGCGCGCCGGCAGCCCGCCGTGGGGACCGGAGATCCTGGCCCGCTACGCACAGGTGGAGCTGCTGGAGATCCTCACCGAGCTGTTCCGCACCTGGGAGCGGTGGAGCGCGGATGTGAGCGAGAGCCACACGACGTACCCGATCCTGATCCACTTCCGTTCCCCGAAGGCGACCCGTAACTGGTTGATCGCCCTGCTGTCCGTGATGGACGCCGCGGCCCTGCGACTGTCCTTCAACCCCTCCCAGCCGCAGGCCGAGGTGCGGATGGCGCTGCGCGCCGGCTTCGTCTGCCTGCGCGAGATCGCCACCATCGAGGGCATCGCCTACGACCGGGACCCGCACCCGGACGACGCATTGCAGCTGAGCTACGAGGACTTCCTGCGGGGTGTCGAGCGGATGGCGGCCCAGGGCTATCCCATGGAGCGCACGCCCGAGGAGGCATGGCCGCACTTCCGTGGCTGGCGGGTCAATTACGAAGCGCTCGCCTACCGCCTGGCCCGTGACATCGAGGCGGTCCCGGCTCCCTGGTCCGGGGCCCGCCGCAGGGAAGTGACCATCCGCACCCCGCTCACCCCGGTCGATCGCCGCCCGGTTACCAGTGAGTAAGTTTGGCTGATCATCGCCTCCCGGGGTCGATCATGCGCCCGTACGCTCACCAGCACCGCAACCGGATGGGTGTCACCGTGGCACGGCGGTCAGATTTCCGATGGAGCATCGATGGCGCGATCCCGCCGTACCTCCCGCAGGCCCCACGGCCGCCGGCGCAGAGCGACAACTGCCTTACTGGTCACGGCACTTGGCCTCGGTGGCGGCCTCGCCACCTGTCCCGCGTCGGCGGCGCCGGCCCCCGCCCACCGACCCGCCGCCACCGCGCGGCTCGCCCCTCCCTCGTTCCGGCTCGCCGACATCCCCATGAAGGACGGCACCGTCCTCAAGGCCGATGTCTTCACCCCCGCCCCCGGCACCCCCGGCGCCGACCGGAAGGGCCACTACCCACTCGTCGTCCAGCCGGCCAGCTGGGGTCAGAACGACCTGGAGTACGTCGCCCAGGGCAAGCAGCTGGCCGCCGCCGGCTACCTCGCCGTCACCTACACCGTGCGCGGCTTCTGGCGCTCCGGCGGTGAGGTCGACGTCGCGGGGCCCAAGGACGTCTCCGACGTGTCCTCGGTCATCGACTGGGCCCTCGCCCACACCCCGGCCGACCGGCAGCGCATCGGCATGGTGGGGCTCTCCCTCGGCGGCGGCCTCACCCTGATGGGCGCCGCGTTCGACCCCCGGATCAAGGCGGTCGCCGCCATGAGCGGCTGGGGAGACCTCACCAACTCCCTGTACAGCGGCGGCACTCGGCACCTCCAGGCCGCCGCGCTCCTCGCCGCCATCCAGGCGCCCACCGGCCGCCGCAGCCCCGAGTACGCGCGGATGCTGGCCGCGCTCTTCGACGGGCGGGACATGCCCAAGGTGGTCCGCTGGGCGGACACCAGGTCCCCGGCCACCTACGTGAACCGGATCAACGCCCACGGCACGGCCGTCTTCCTCGCCCACGCCTGGGGCGACAGCTTCTTCAACCCCAGCCAGCTCACCGCCTTCTACCAGCGGCTGACCGGCCCCAAGCGGCTCGAACTCCGCCCCGGCGACCACGCCACCCAGGAGCTGACGAGCCTGCTGGGCCTGGACAACCCGACCTGGAAGAGCGCCCGCCGCTGGCTCGACCAGCACCTCAAGGGCACCGGCGGCGACCGCGGTCCGCGGCAGTCGGTGGACCTGGAGGTCCGGCCGAACGGCCACCACGAGAGCTACCCGGACTGGCGCGCCATCAGTTCCCGTACCGCCCACCTCCGCCTGGGCGGCCCGGGCCCGCTGGAGACCGGTGCGCTCGGCGGCACGGCGGCCGGAACCGGCTGGCACAAGTCCGTCGTCGGCGGCACGGATTCGGGTGCGGACGGCGGCATCGCCCTCCTCGCCGGGGCGCTCGACCAGGTAGCCGCCCTGCCCCCGACCGTCCTCGTCCCCCTGCTGCCCCGCAGGTCCGCCGCCGTCTGGCAGTCGGCGCCCTACGCCGCGGCGCAGCATCTCCGCGGCGCCGCACGGGTGCACACACAGGTCACCGCCGCCGCGTCGGAGGGCACGGTCTTCGGCTATCTCTACGACGTCAACGCGCTGGGCGTGGGCAAGCTGATCTCGCACGCCCCGCAGAGCTGGTCCGGCAAGCAGCCGGGCCGCGCCTTCCCGCTCGACGTCTCCCTCTTCACCACCGCCTACGACCTGCCCGCCGGGCACCGGCTGGCGCTGGTCCTGGACACCAAGGACCCGATGTACGGCGGCCGAACGCCGCGGGGGAGCGGCGTGACCTTCGGCTCCACCACGGCGGACCCGGCTGAGCTGGCACTGCCCCTGCGTTGAGTGGCCCACGTACCTGTCTTTCCCGCCGCGGGGCTGTCTCGCCGTTGCGCTTTGCGGCGCCCCGTACGTACCTGTCTGTCCCGCCGCGGGTCGTCTCGCCGTTGCTCCCCCACTGCCTGAAGGGCGTGGGAGGTACCCCCATGCGGCGGGCGTGGTGTTTTCGGGTGCGGTGCCGGCCCTCCAGACTTCGTCCTCCGGTCCAGCCCCTCCCGTGGGGGGAGTTTCTCGTGGGGGCGGGCCTGGTCTGTTGACTGCGCGCAGGTAGGCATGATGTGCGCTCCCACCGGCCCTTCCTCTTCCGCTCACGGGAGGGGAAGGGCCGGTGGGCCTTGCGCCGGGCGCGGAGAGTTTCCGCGGGGCGGTCGGTTGTTTAGGGCACCTATGTGGCGAGGGGGTTCCTCCGGCGGTCGCCCCCGCGGGTGCCCCCCTTTGGCCTGCGGCTTTACGCGCCACGGGTGCCGTGTGATCGGGAAGCGGAGGGCATACCCGTACGGGAAGGCGACGGCAGCATGGGGCCTGCCGGGGACCGCCGTCCGACGCCCGATGAAAGCGCAACCCGTCAGGCGTAGGCTGGCCGGAACGCCGCAAGTGCGATGGAGGCGGCGCATGACCGACCCTTACGGATTCCTCAGGACGCCGCGGCGGCCCGTTCCGCCGCGCCCCGTCGAGGAGCGGCTGAACGACTGGCACGAGGTCTACGCGGGCCAGGCGCTGCTCCCGCTCGTGTCCGAGCAGGCGGGACGCTGCATGGACTGCGGCATACCGTTCTGCCACAACGGCTGCCCGTTGGGAAACCTCATTCCCGAGTGGAACGCGTACGCCTCGCGCGGCGACTGGCGGGCCGCCGCCGAGCGGCTGCACGCCACGAACAACTTCCCCGAGTTCACCGGCCGGCTGTGCCCGGCACCGTGCGAGGAAGCCTGCGTACTGGCCCTCAACGCCGATCCGGTGACGATCAAGAACGTCGAGCAGGCCATCGCCGACGAGATCTGGGAGCGCGGTTACGCACCCCCGCACCCGCCGCACCGGCTCAGCGGGAAGACCGTCGCCGTCATCGGCTCCGGCCCGGCCGGGCTGGCCGCGGCGCAGCAGCTCACCCGCACCGGCCACACCGTCGTCGTCTACGAACGCGCCGACCGCCTCGGCGGACTGCTGCGGTACGGCATCCCCTCGTTCAAGATGGAGAAGCACCACATCGACCGCCGGATCGAGCAAATGCAGGCGGAGGGCACCAAGTTCCGCACCGGAGCCGACGTCGGGGGCGAACTGGACGCCCGTGAGCTCAGGAGGCGGCACGACGCGGTGATCATCGCCGTCGGTGCCGGCGAACGGCGCGAACTCCCGGTGCCCGGACGCGAATTGGCCGGCATCCACCAGGCCATGGACTACCTGACCTTCGCCAACCGCGTGGCGGAGGGCGACTACGCCACGCCGCCGGTCACCGCCGAGGACCGGCACGTGGTGATCGTCGGCGGCGGGGACACCGGTTCGGACTGCCTGGGCACCGCACTGCGCCAAGGCGCGTCCTCCGTGGTGCAGCTGGACATCAACCCGGAGCCGGGCCGCGAACGGACCGAGACCCAGCCCTGGCCGACGTACCCGAAGGTCTACCGGATCTCGCACGCTCATGAGGAGGCCCGGGGCCGGGAGGGCACCGATCCGCGGCTGTTCTCCTCCGCCACCCTGGCCTTCGAGGGGGATCCGGCTGGCCGGGTGTGCGCGCTGCACCTGACCGAGGTCGAACCGCGGGCCCGGCAGCCGCTGCCGGGCAGCGAACGGGTGCTGCCGGCGGAGCTGGTCCTGCTCGCCCTCGGCTTCTCCGGCCCGGAACGGGACAGCGGTCTGCGGACGCAGTACGGGCTCGCGCTTGACGACCGCGGCAACTTCGCGCGGGACGGCGCGTTCGCCGCCGAGGGCGCCGGAGGCGCCGAGGACGCGGTCGACGGGGTGTTCGTCGCGGGCGACGCGGGTCGCGGGCAGTCCCTCGTGGTCTGGGCCATCGCCGAGGGCCGCGCGGCGGCGGCCGCCACGGACCGCTATCTGACCGGCGCGACGGTGCTGCCGGCGCCGGTGGGGGCTCATGATCGGCCGCTGGTGGCTTGATCCCACGTACTTGGCTTTCCCGCCGCGGTTGTTGCTCGCCGTTGCGCGCTTTGCGGCGCCGCCCACGTTTTCGGCTGTCCCGCCGTGGTGGTTTCTCGCCGTTGCGCCTGCGGCGGGCCAGGTTGTTGTTGGGTGCGGTGACGGGCCTCCGGGGCCGGTTGTGTGGACTGCTGACGCTTTACGTCCACACAACCGGCCCCTCCGGCCCGTCCCCTCCCGTTGGGGGGGAAGTTAGGCCAGTGGGGGTGCACGTAATGCCTATATGCGCGCAGCCGACAGGCCAGGTTCGGCCCCACTCAGGTCTCACACCAATTTGTTGGTGGGGTGACGATCACCAGACGTCGTCACCAGCGGCCAAAGGTGAGGTGGAGGAACGGTTGACAGTGACGGGGAGGTCAGCCGGAGCCTCTGCAGCAGTACCCATTCTCTGCCCGGTGGCTTGGCCGAAGAAGTAGCCGAGGATCATCAGGAAGCTGTTCGACAGTACCTCCATCGGCGCCACCTTGAGGAACATCGCGACTCCCATGAGAGCCGTGAGCGCTATCAGGAGAATCGCGCCCACTAGCGTGGCGATCGACTCTCGCGCGAGGAACTTCTGCCAGACGGCCCACCTGCGCTCCATAACCTCGACCTTCAGCAGCCGGAGGCTTCTTTCCTGGTCTTCGCTGGCGCCTGCCTGGGCCAGGGCTAGTTCCCTCGCCTGGCTCCGGAGCTCTTCACTTGCTCTCTCCAGTTCCTGCAGTTGCTGTTTGAGAGCTTTTTTCACGTCGGGATCGGAAACCTGCTCGATCAGGTCTTGCAAACTCTCGATTTGCTCTTTTCCGCGCAGTTCTCGGATTCGCGCGAGAACGGCGCGCTTCTGTTCGAGAAGAATCGGAAGAATGCCGAATTGGCCTGGTTCATTACCAGTGGCGAGTGCGGCCTGCACGCGACCCGAATTCACGCTTAGATTGACGCGAGGGAACTGGTCTGGATTAGCGATCGCGGAGTTCAGGCGATCGATTGTGTCCTCGAGTTCTTCGAGGGAGAGGCGAGAAGTATCTCCTTTCACAATTTCCTGTGCCGCGAGCAGCCCGAGATACACCGGTCTGATCGCGCCCATGACATCTGGCTGCTCGACGATCGGGTTCCTCATTCCCACGCTGCCGCCCCCTCTGCCGCCGTGGCCGCTGATGCTAGCGCTGTGCCCCATGGTGTGTGGGCGAATCACCACAGGCAGGGGTGGAGCAGTCGACGGTGACCCCCGTCGATCGGCGCTTCACAGGTTCCGCCGGTCTCAGCGAACAGGCCGGGGGTGCCACGTTCGCAAGGTGGGTTGTCAGTGGCCCCGGCTAGGGTCTTGGATGCGCGGTCGGCTTCCGGGGTGTCCAACTCTGTAGAGCAGCTTCATCCCCGACTCTGTCTGGGGGCGGCCCGGGGCCACCCGGGACCTAACCGACGGTCGGGCTTCGTCGATGGCCAAGAGCGAGACCTGTCAGCGCCGGCCGCGCACCCATCAGTGCTGTCGTGAGCGGTCGGCCGTGGGAGCGGCCATCGGCTTCGGTCCCGTCCGAGCGGCTCCGAACGGCGCTGAATGAGACGGAAACTGAGACGGTGCTTGCTGTGCTGACCTGGAGCGGATGCCGTCGGGCTACAGACCGCGAAGCAGTGGCACATCGAACGGTAGGGGCCCGTACCCAATCTGGGGCCCCTACCGTTCGTCCGGTGCTCGTAGCAGTAACTGTTGCGGCGAGCGAGCACCTGGGGTCGCGCGGTGGTGGTGCACGGCGAACTTCTGAGCCGTAGCTCTCCATGGACCGACCATTTGCGGTCATTGAGGTTCCCGCGCGGGCCTTGGCGATCAGCGCAAGGCGCCAGCGGTTGCTGTACTTCACTGCTGTACAGCGCAGCAGGCTGCCCCAGGTGTTACGAGGTGGGCCCCGTTACCTCCTCGGGCAGGAAGGTCTCGTCGTCCCCGAAGTCCGGGGCTTGGAAGGGGTCTATCGTCGGAGGCGGCGAAGCTGCGGTGGAACAGCGGGTTTGCCCTTCCGGGGCGGAGAACAGCGACGTCAGATCGATGAGAGATCTCCCTTTCGTAACAGGTCCCTGAAGGGGCCTGGCATGCCGTGACCGGGCACAGCGGTCCTACAGCTTGGTCATCTTGGCGTACGGGCTCAAGATCCGCATTTGCGCCGAGCCGAAATCCACGAGGGCCGCGATTCCGTCCTCAATGCCGATCACCCGGCCGAGGCCGTACATGTCGTGTGTGACCTGGTCGCCCATGGCGAAGTGCTTGGGAGTCTCCGTGACCGGGGCCTTGAAGGGGCTGGTAGGCAAATGACGCTTCGGTGCAGTGGGCTTTGTCATTGCCCACAGTATGCGCCCACATGCATCCGTTGGCTGCGGCCGTCCACGTCCGATGCTCGGCACCGACCCGGAAGGCAACAGCTCAATTTAGCAGCTAGGTTGGCTGGATAAGCCCTCTGACCTGGGCATTCGTGGGCGGGGAGGGGAGGGCCCGGCCACGCCCATCAGGCAGTGGGGGAGCAAGGGTGAAGCGACCCGCGGCGGGAGAGACGGGTACGTACGGGGGGCCGCAAAGCGCGCAACAACCGCGGCGGGAGAGACGGGTACGTGGGAGGTCAAAGGCACCGCGCGATGAGGAGCGCCACGTCGTCCGGGTCCTCCGGGCGGCGTAGTTCGCGGAGGAGGCGGTCGCAGGTGTCCTCCAGGGAGCGGTCCGGCGCGTCCAGCAGGTGCAGCAGGGTCTCCAGGCGCTCGTCGAGGGAGTGGTGGCGGGTCTCGACCAGCCCGTCGGTGTACAGGACGAGTTGGTCGCCGGGGTCGAGGTGCACCGAGGTGGTCTCGAAGGGGACGCCGCCGACCCCGAGCGGGGTACCGGTGGGCAGGTCGAGGAAGGTGGGGTGCCGGCCGTGGCGGACGAGGACCGGCGGCAGATGGCCGGCGGTGGCGAGGTGGCAGGCGGCGCGGTGCGGGTCGTAGATCGCGTAGACGCAGGTGGCGATGTAGTGCTCCAGCGCCGAGGTGATCTTGTCGAGGTGGGTCAGGACCTGCGCGGGGTCCAGGTCGAGGTCGGCGAAGGCGCTGGTGGCGGTGCGCAGCCGGCCCATGGTCGCGGCGGCGTCGATGCCGCTGCCCATGACGTCGCCCACGACGAGCGCGGTCCGGTCGCCGCCGAGCGGCAGCACGTCGTACCAGTCGCCGCCGATCTCGTACGTGGCCTGTGCGGGCCGGTAGCGCGAGGCGATCTGCAGCCCGGGGAGCTGCGGCGGGTGGTCCGGGAGCAGGCTGCGCTGGAGGGTCTCGGCGGCGTTGCGCACGCTCTGGTGCGAGCGGGCGTTGTCGATGCACACCGCCGCGCGGGCGGCCAGCTCACCGGCGAGCGCGAGGTCGTCCTCGTCGAACGACTGCGGGGTGCGGGCCCGGGACATGCCCAGGAAGCCGAGGATCTGGCCCCGGGCGGTGAGCGGGGCCAGCAGGTAGGAGTGCACCCCGGCGCGGGCCAGCCGGGCGGCGGAGGGGGCGTCGCGGGCGATGCGTGCGAGGTCCCGTTCGTCGGTCCGGGGGACCAGGATCGGGCGGCCGGTGCGGACGCACTGGGTGGCCAGGCGGTCGGGGGCGTAGGCGACGGTCTGGCCGGGGGGATCGGCGGCCTGGACGGCCTCGGTGGGGTAGGCGGCCTTCACCGCGAGGGCGCGGAAGAGCGCGGGTCCGTCGGCGGCGTCGTGGCGGTGCTCGTCCAGGACGGAGTCCAGCACGTCGACGGTGGCGACGTCGGCCAGTTCGGGGACGGTGACCTCGGCCAGCTCGCGGGCGGTCTGCCGGACCTCCAGGGTGGTGCCGATACGGGCGGTGCCGTCGGCGATCAGGGCCAGCCGCCGCCGGGCCTCGGTGGCCTCCATCGCGGCTTGGTAACGGTCGGTGACGTCGACCACGAGGTCGGCCACGCCCAGTACCCGGCCCTGGGGGTCGTCCAGCCGGTACAGCGAGATCGACCAGGCGTGCAGCCGGCCGGGGTCGGCGGGGGTGTGGCCGACGATGGTGGTCTGGTCGACCATGGGCGTGCCGGTCCGCAGGACCTGCCGCATCGCGGCCTCGGGCACCTCGAACTTCGCGGCGGTCATGATCTCGCGGTACTGCCGGCCCAGGTGCTCCTTGGCCGGGATGCCGTGCATCCGCTCCAGGGCGGGGTTCACGGCCACGTACCGCAGATCGGTGTCGAGGATCGCCAGCCCGATGGGGGACTGGGAGATCAGCCGGGTGGACAGCGCGACGTCCCGTTCCAGCTCGCGCAGGGTCGGTGAGTCGGTGGCCAGCCCGAGGGCGTAGAAGTCGCCGCGGTCGTCCAGCAGCCGCATGTTGCGCAGCTCCACCATCCGTGCGCTGCCGTCCTTGTGCCGGACCGGGAAGGTGCCGCCCCAGCTGCCGCCGGTCTCCATGACCTCGGCGAACTTCTTCAGCACCAGGTCCCAGTGCTCTTCGTGGACGAGCAGTGGCGCAGCGTATTGGCCGAGTGCCTCCTCGGCGGTGTAGCCGTAGAGGTCCTCGGCCTGCGGGCTCCACAGTGCGATCCGGCCTTCCGCGTCCACGAGCACGGCGGCCACGCCGAGGAGGTCCATCAGCCCGCTCGGCGGGGACCACCGTCCCTCCGGCAGACCGGCCTCGGGCCCGTCGCCGGCCGGCGGGATCCCGGGGTCTTCGGCTGCGCTCACCCGGGCACTCCTTCCACTGCCCCGGCTTCCATCGTGCCCCCGTCCCCCCGGATGCGCCGGGCGGGGCAGCGGCCGGTCCGCGCGAGGGGCCCGCGGCATGCCGTGAATTCCCGTTGTTCCGCGTCCTGTTCGTGCCGTATTGAGGTGGCTACTAGCACGTAGTGATCATCGAAGCAACCTCTCGTTTTCGCGTCGTGGCTGGTTATGATCGGCAACCCCCACGGCCTCGCCATGGCGGACCGGCGCCTTCCGTTTCCCCCACGCGGAGCGGCCGAACCGCCGATGGTCTTCTGTTCCCTGTCTCCGCCCCCGAGGACCGATGACTCCCACAGACCCTGAGGGCCCACCGCCCGAAGGCCAGCGAAAGCAAGCAAGAAGCCGCCGGCGGGGTGTGGTCCGGCTGCGCACCCTCCTCATCTGGCTGGCGGTGGTGCCCACCGTCGCGATGGGCGCCCAAGTCTTCGTCTCCGCGGACCGGCTGCTGCAGCAGTCCGCGAACCTGCGCGCCGACGTGGCGGACGGTGAGCGAATCGGCCGGCCGCTGTACGACCTGATGGCCCAGATGCAGGCCGAGCGCAGCATGACGGCGGCGCGATGGGCCGGCTCGCCCATTTCGCGGACCGTCCTGAACCGCCGGCGCGCCGCCACCGACCGCACCGTCACCGCGTTCCAGCGGGCGGCCGGCACCCCGGACGCCCGGAACGACGACCGGGTCGACCGCTACATCCGTGAGGTGCAGAAACAGCTCGGGGAGCTGGACGCCTACCGCGAGCGCACGGATGCCCGGTCCGGCAGCGCGGACCGGATCACCGGCTACTACAGCGACACGATCGGCCGGATGATCCGCGTCTACCAAGAGTTCAGCAACATGGACGACGCGGAGCTCACGCAGGAAAGCCGGCCGGTGGTCGCCCTGTTCGCGGCCTCCGAGGTGCTCGCCCGCGAGGACACCCTCTTCGCGTCCGCCGGCCCGGCCCACAGGCTGAACGGCGCCAGGTTCGGCGAACTCACCAACTCCATCGGCGCCCACCGGTTCCTCTACGGCACGTCGATCGTGCCCTATCTGCCGGAAGACGGCCGGAAGGCCTATGCCCGGATCGCCGCCTCGGACGCGTGGAAGACCATGTCCCGCATCGAGGACGAGGCCCTCGCCGACCACCACGACATCCCCAACGGCGTCGCACTGCCCCGCGCCACAGCTGACTGGCCGGCCGCCTACGGCAAGCTCGTCCCGCAGCTGACCGCCCTCAACTCCGAGCGGGTGCAGGCGGTGATCGAGCGGGCCGACGCCACGGCCGACGGGCTGGAGGCCGAGGTCTGGTGGATGGTCGCGGGCAGCGCCGCCGGCCTGCTGCTCGTCGTGGCCGTCGTCGTCTTCACCACCCGCACGGTGCTGCGCCGCATGGCCATGCTGCACGAACGCACCGTCACCGTCGCCGAGAAGACCCTCCCGGACATCGTCGACCGGCTGCAGCGCGGCCGGCACGTCGACGCCGCCGTACTGCCGGGCCCCGGGCGGGACCGCGACGAAGTCGGCCGCATCAGCGACGCGTTCGCCCGGGCCGTGACGGTGTCCGTCGAGGGCTACCGCCAGCTCGCCGACGAGCGGCACGGCTTCGGCATGTTCGCCGCGGGCATCGCCGCCCGCACCGGAAACCTGGTCAGCCGTCAGCTGAGCCTGACCGAGGACCTCCAGGACACCTTCGGGCACGACGAGGCGCTGCTCGCCCAGCTGATGAAGTCCGACCAGCTGACGGTGGGTATGCGGCGGCAGATCGAGAACCTGCTGATCCTCGCCGGCGGTGAGATCCCCGACCCGCACACCGAGCCCATGCGCGTCGCCGACCTGCTCCGGGAGGCCGCCGCGGAGGTCGAGGACTTCCGCCGGATCGACCGGGTCGCGCTCGACGAGATCAGCGTGGAGCCCCAATCCATCAGCGCGATCAGCCACCTCCTCGCGGAACTGCTGGACAACGCGACGCGGTTCTCCCCGCCGTCGTCGAAGGTCGCCATCCGGGCCGAACTCGTCACGGACGGCCTGTCCGTGGAGATCGAGGACCGCGGCCCGCGCGTTGCCGCCGAGCGCTACGAGGAGATGAACGCCCGGCTGCACGCCGCCCCGCCGTACGCCGTCCTCGCCGAGAACGCCCACCGGCTCGGCCTCTTCGTGGTCGGCCACCTCGCCGACCAGCTGCGGGCCCGGGTCACCCTGCGCCGCTCCGCGTTCGGCGGGACCGCCGCCATCGTGATCGTCCCCCAGGAGCACCTGGTCCCGACCGAGGAGACGGCCACCGCCGCGACCCCACCGCCCACCCCCGCGCCGGAACGGTCCGCGCCGCGCACCCCCGCGCGGCCACGGCAGGAAGAGCGCAGGCCCGAACTCGTCCTCCACGCAAGCCCCGTGACACCGGCCGAACCCGCCGAACCGGCCCCCGCCGGGTCCGGGCTGCCGCGCCGTCGCCCCGCCGAGGCCCGGGCGACGGCCGGGCCGCCGGCCCGGGACGGCGCCGCCCCGCCGCCGCTGCCGGAACGTGTGCCCCAGACGCACATGGCCCGGCAACTCCGCGAACCCCGCACCGTGGAGCCGGCCGGCCGGGACACCGCGACCCCCGAAGAGGTGGCCGACGCCTGGGCGGATTACGAGCAGGGCACCGAGACAGTGGAAATCGAGCTCCGACAGGACCAGCCATGACGACGAACGACATGATCTACAGCATTCTGGACAACAACCTGAGCCGGATCGCCGGCATCGAAGGCGCCGTGCTGCTGTCCAACGACGGGATCCGGCTCAGCGCCTACCTGCTCGAACGGGATCAAGCGGAACGGATAGCCGCGGCCTCCTCCGGCATCGCGGCCACGATGAAGGCCATCTCCCGGGAGGTCGGCGGCGGCCGGGTGATCCGGCAGCTGGTCGAGATGGACGACCGCTACCTCTGTATCGTCGGCTGCGGCGAGGGCAGCACGCTGATCGTCGTCACCTCGCGCAAGGCCCGCCTCGGCGAGCTGGGCGGTGAGGTCGTACGGGCCTCACAGGCGCTCGGGGAGTGGCTCGGCACCCCGGAGCGCATCGCGGCCCCCAAGCCGTCATGACGGCCGGCCCGCAGCCGGCCCGGCGGCGTCGCACCCGGCTGTACGCCCTCACCGACGGGCGGACCACCGCACCGCGCACCGTCCTGACCATGGACACCCTGATCACGGCGACGGTCGCGGCGGATGCCGACGGCAGCCTGGCCACCGAATGGCAGGCCATCCTCGCCATGTGCCAGCCGCCCAACGGCCGGGCCGTCGCCGAGATCGCCGCGCGCATGCACATGCGACTCACGCCCATGACGGTCCTCCTCAGCGAACTCGCCGACCGCGGTCTGATCCATCACCGGCCGCCGCTGGAAGCGGCCGAAACGTCCAATGTCCACCTGCTCATGAAAATCAGGGACAACCTTGCCCGGATATGACACAGACGCCCTGGAAGAGTCCCCCGTCAAGATCCTCATCGCCGGTGGATTCGGGGTCGGCAAGACGACGTTGGTCGAAGCGATCTCCGAAATCGAGCCGCTGCGCACCGAGGAGCGGCTGACCGCCGCGGGCGTCGGCGTCGACGACCTCCAGGGCATCGAGCACAAGTCGGCGACCACCGTCGCGATGGACTTCGGCCGGCTCACCCTCAGCGACGCCGGCGTGGTCCTCTACCTCTTCGGCACACCGGGCCAGGAGCGCTTCTGGTTCATGTGGGACGACCTGCTGGCAGGCGCGCTCGGGGCGATCGTCCTGGTCGACACGCGGCGGCTGGACCGCAGCTTCCCGGCCGTGGACTTCTTCGAGAACCGCGGACTGCCGTTCGTCGTCGGCGCCAACTGCTTCGACGGCGAGCAGCCGTACACCGCCGAGCAGATCCGGGCGGCCCTGCACCTCAAGGACCCGGACACGCCCCTCCTCATGCTCGACGCCCGTTCCCGCGAGGACGTCCGCGGTGCGCTGCTGTCGCTGCTGGACGTGCTCATCGCCGAAGCGGAACCGGTCCCGTCGGTCTGACCCGCACGGCGCGGGGGCGGCCGGCCGCGTCCCGGCCGCCCCCGCGCCGCCCGGCCACCCGTGGAGGCGAGTCCCTCTGCGCAGAGGGTGCGCACGGCCGCCCCCGCGCCGCCCGGCCACCCGGGCGGTCCGCCCCCGATCACCTAGACTCACCGGATGGCGAAGTACTTCGATGTCCACCCGGAAAACCCCCAGCGGCGCACCCTCACCACCGTGGCCGACAGCATCCGCTCCGGCGCCCTCGTCGCGTATCCGACGGACTCCTGCTACGCGCTGGGATGCCAGCTGGGCAGTCGGGACGGCATGAGCCGGATCCGGTCGATCCGGAATCTCGACGAGCGCCACCACTTCACCCTGCTGTGCCAGAACTTCGCGCAGCTGGGGCAGTTCGTGCACGTCGACAACGACGTCTTCCGCGCCATCAAGGCCGCGACGCCCGGGAGTTACACCTTCATCCTCCCCGCGACGCGGGAGGTCCCGCGGCAGCTGCAGCACCCGAAGAAGAAGACCGTCGGGGTCCGGATCCCCGACCACGTCGTCGCCCAGGCGCTGCTCGCCGAACTCGGCGAACCGCTGCTCTCCAGCACCCTGCTGCTGCCCGACGAGGACGAGCCCATGACGCAGGGCTGGGAGATCAAGGAACGGCTCGACCACGTGGTGGACGCCGTCGTCGACTCCGGCGACTGCGGCACCGAACCGACCACGGTCATCGACTTCTCCGGCGGCGAACCCGAGATCGTACGCCGTGGCGCGGGCGACACCGCCCGGTTCGAGTAACCCCCCCGGCGGGTGCCGCACTCCGTTCGGCGCGCGGACCGCACCCCGCGCGCCTAGCGTGAAAGGGGGAAGGAGTGAGGCACACCATGAGCGATTTCCCGGAAGGCGCCCCCTGCTGGGCGGACGCCATGTTCAAGGACGTCGAAGGCGCCAAGAGCTTCTACGGCGAGGTGCTCGGCTGGACCTTCGGCGAGGCGGCCACCGAGTACGGCAATTACACCCAGGCGTATTCCGACGGCAAGGCCGTCGCCGCCGTCGTCCCGCCGATGCCCGGCGGCGACGACGTGCCCTCCGCGTGGTGCCTGTATTTCGCGTCCCACGACGTGGCGAAGACCGCGGAGAAGATCAAGGGCGCCGGCGGCACCCTCCTCATGGAGCCGATGCGGGTCGGCTCGTTCGGCTCGATGGCGCTCGCCAGGGAGCCCAGCGGTGCCGTCCTCGGCGTCTGGCAGGCCGGCGAACACCACGGATTCGAGAAGGTGGCCGAACCCGGCGCGTACTGCTGGGCCGAGGTGTTCACGCGCGCCCCGGAGAAGGCCGATGCCTTCCTCCAGGCGGTGTTCCCGTATTCCGCGAAGAAGATCGAGCCGGGTGACGATCCCGAGGCCCAGGGCATGGACTTCAAGGTCTTCAGCCTCGGCGACTCCGGAAATCCGGTACTCGGCCGGATGAAAATGGGCGACGAATTCCCGGCCGAGATCCCCTCCTACATCCAGGTCTATTTCACCGTCGCGAACTGCGACGACGCCGTCGCCGCGGCGAAGAAGCTCGGCGGCCGGCTGCACTTCGGCCCGATGGACAGCCCCTTCGGCCGCTTCGCCGCCCTGACCGACCCCCAGGGCGCGGCCTTCGCGGTCATCGACACGACCACGACGGCCGGCGAGATGCCACGGATGAGCGACGCCTAGCCGACGCCCCACCGGAAAGGGACACCCCGTCGGTCCGGTCGGTCCGGCCGGTCCGACAATGGCCGGTTTCCCGGTGTGGGGGACCGGCCGATGCGGCTTGGGTGGGGGCTCCACCACCGCGTTGGGGAGGGGACGGGACGGTGTACGACTACATCATCGTGGGCGCCGGGTCGGCGGGGTGCGTACTGGCAGCCCGGCTCAGCGAGGACGAGGACGTCCGCGTCCTGCTCGTCGAGGCCGGGCCGCCGGACGACGCCCGGGAGATCCACGTACCGGCCGCGCTGGCCAAGCTGTTCCAGACGAAGTACGACTGGCGCTACCTCAGCGAGTGCGAACCGGGGCTGGACGGCCGCCGCCGTGTCCTCCCCCGGGGCCGGATGCTCGGCGGTTCCTCGTCGATGAACGCCATGGTCTACATCCGGGGCAACCGGCGCGACTACGACGCCTGGGCCGCCGCCGGCGCCGAGCAGTGGGGCTGGGACGACGTCCTGCCGTACTTCCTGCGCGCCGAGGACTTCCAGGGGCCGCCCTCGCCCTGGCACGGCACCGGCGGGCCGCTGACGGTCAGCGAGGGCCGCTCCCGGCACCCCCTGATGGCCGCTTACGTGGCGGCGGCACAGGAGGCCGGCCACCCCCTCACCGCCGACTTCAACGGCCCCGAACAGGACGGCGTCGGCCACTACCACCTCACCCAGCGCGACGGCCTGCGCTGCAGCACCGCCGTCGGCTATCTGCGGCCCGCCCTGACCCGACCGAACCTCGACGTGCTCACCGGAGCCCAGTGCACCCGCGTGCTGTTCGACGGCGACCGCGCCACCGGCGTCGAGCTGGACCGCGGCGGGGAGCCGCTGCGGCGGCGGGCCGAACGCGAAGTGGTGCTCGCCGCGGGCGCGTACAACTCCCCGCAGCTGCTGATGCTGTCCGGGATCGGACCGGCCGGGGAACTGGCGGCCCACGGCATCACCGCCCGCGTCGACCTCCCCGTGGGGGAGAACCTCCAGGACCACCCGCACGTCGGCCTCACCTTCCTGACCGACACCCCGTCCCTGCTGACCGCCGAAAGCCCGGACAACGTACGGCAGTTGGAGAGCCACGGCACCGGCCCGCTCACCTCCAACGTCGGCGAGGTCGGCGGCTTCCACCGCACCCTCGACGGCCTCGAAGCCCCCGACATCCAGGTGCACGCCACCCCGGTGATGTTCCACGAGGAGGGCCTCGGCGCGGTCACCGACCACGCGTTCATGGTGGGCGCGGCCCTGCTCACCCCCACCAGCCGCGGCAAGGTCTCGCTGCGCTCCGCGATCCCCAGCGCGCAGCCGCGCATCCTGCACCGCTATCTGGCCACCGAGGAGGACCGGGCCACGATGGTCCGGGCGGTCAGGCTGCTGCTGGACATCACCGACCGGCCCAGCCTGCGCAAGCACCGCCGGGCCGACTTCCGCCACCCGGCGTCCCTGACGGACGAGGGACTGCTGGACTTCGTCCGGCGTGAACTGCACACCCTGTACCACCCGGCGGGCAGCTGCGCCATCGGTCCCGTCGTCGACCCGCGCCTCAGGGTGCACGGGGTGCGGGGGCTGCGGGTGGTGGACGCGTCCGTGATGCCCACCGTCGTACGGGGCAACACCAACGCCCCCACGATCATGATCGCCGAAAAGGCGGCGGACCTGATCCGCGACCTCCCGGCGCCCGTCTGAGTCTGCCGCGCGGAGCCCCGCGGACGTATCGCCCGCCGTCACATTCGGTGAATTGACGGCGGGTGACACCTGTCCTGCGGCGGCTGAAGGAGTGAATGCGTGCACTCATTGTGACGCCTTGCGGGCGCGGTCCGAGGCGAGGTGTTCCTACGGTTGAGTCGTCGGTGGGCATTTGTGGCCCCACCCGAACGAAGGCTCTTCCATGGACAATAAGATCGTACAAATCAAGATTCACCCTGCCATCGGCATAGCCCGGGTGGGCAACAGCGACCAGCAGTACTACATCGGCCCGGAATCCCCGGATCAGCCGGCGCTGCCGGCCGGCTCGTACAAGGACGGCTCGGGCAAGGTCATCCGCCAGGCCGCACGATTCCGTCTCTACGGCTACAACGCACAGGGGCAGGTCGTCAAGGAGCTCAAACAGGGCCAGGACGGCGTCACGGAAATCAAATGGTCCGTACACCTCGCCAACAAGAAGTCCGCCTGGTACCAGTTCCACATTCCGCTCGACATTCCCGAAGCCACCGCCCTGCCGGACACCCAGCGGCGCCGTCGCAATTTCGACGTCAAGGGCGCGGACCGGAAGAAACTCGTCATCGACCCCGGCCGCAAGGACATCCGCGCCTCCGCGCAGGAGACCGCCACCTTCGACGGCAAGATCATGGACAAGCCGGTCTCCCTGGGGTCCATGTCCACCCAGCCGGACGGCCGCCTCGTGGTCGTCGGCGGCGTCGGCAAGTCGGCGTCCTACGCCACCCCGGAGAAGCCCATCTCCGGTGTCGCCAACAACGACACCTGGTACGACGACGTCTCCGACGGCCCGGTCACCGCCGAGGTCACCTTCAACGGTGTCACCAAGCCCGCCACCCCCGGCTGGGTCGTGGTCGCGCCGCCGCACTACGCCCCCGGCGTGAAGACCGTCCGCACCCTCTACGACGTGCTGCACGACGTGTTCGTCGCCGAGCAGACGCTGGACGTCGTGCAGGAGGTCTCGTACCCGGACCACATCGAACCCATCCTGCGCCGCTTCTGCGAACTGCAGTGGGTCAACCACGGCTTCGCCACCCAGTTCGGCTGGCAGGGCCCCTACGACTTCCTCGACCCGGTCCTGCGCAAGCGGCTCGCCGACCCCGGCAGGTCCAGCGACGAACTCCGCCGCCAGGTCTACGTCCACATGCGCGACTACGAGCGGGACGGCACCTCGCCGCTGCCCTGGCCGTGGCTCTACGGCGACGCCATGTCCAGCGGCAAACCCACCTCCGTCCGCCAGCACATCACGCTCTCCGCCGAGCAGGACCGGCTGCTGGCCCTGTGGGCCGAGGGACACTTCACCTCCGGCCCGCCCCGCACCGGCTACCCGGACGTCGACCAGGCGCCGGTCACCGAACAGCCGGCCCTGCTGGACCGGGGCGCGCTGGAGAACTGCGCCGCCGACGCCTTCCACCCGGGCTGCGAGGTCACCTGGCCGGTGCGCCACAAGACCATGTACTCCGAGCCGTTCCGCATCCTGCACCGCACGCAGGAGAACCCCGAACGCGACTACGGTGACGTGCTCAGCCTCCAGGACGTCCTGAGCAAGGACGGGCCGCTGTACGCCCAGGGCCCCGGCGACCTGACCCGCTGGATGGCCGCCCCCTGGCAGTGCGACACCGCGAGCTGCCGCTCCGGCTACCAGGTGCGGTCCGGGCTCGGCCCCCGCTACAGCCCCTACCTGCCCACCTTCTGGCCCGCCCAGATGCCCAACCACGTGCTCAAGAAGTCCGACTTCACCATCGTCAACACCAAACCGACCGGTGGTGACGACAGCGCCCGGGAGAAGGCGTTCGAGAACCGGGCGGTGTGGCTGCGCGGCCTGCAGGGCACCGACTTCGACAAGCAGCGGCGGCAGATGATCGACGACTGGTACAAGTTCGGCATCGTCGAGACCCACGAATACACCGTGGCGGACGGCAAGTTCCCCCGCTACATCCAGGTGGAGTCCGAGCCCGGATACCCGCCGGCCCCCGACCACGCCAACCTCATCAACATCCAGGTGCCCGAGGCGGGCGTGCCCCAACTGGCCGGCGCGGCCGACGCCTGGACCGGCGAGGTCGACGCCCGGTCCGTCTCCGCCATGCTGGTGCAGCAGGCGGTCCAGGAGGTCAAGGAGGCCACCGGCCACGACGAGACGGCGATCGCCGCCGGATACCTGGAGAAGCTCGACCCCCTGCACGGCTCCCCGTGAGCCCCGCGCCCGCCTACGACGTCGTGGTGGCGGGCGGCGGTCCGGCAGGCTGCGCGGCCGCGCTGGCCCTCGTACGGGCCGGGCGCATGGTCCTGCTGGCCGACGCCGGTACCGGACCGCCCAAGGCCGGTGAGGCGCTGGTCCCCGTGGCGCGGCTGCTCCTCGCCGACCTCGGCGTCGACCGAACCGTCCTGGGCACCGGCCATCTGCCCTGCCACGGCAACCTCTCCGCCTGGGGCTCGGCCGAACTGCACGCCGTGGACTTCCTCCACGACCCGTACGGGCACGGCTGGCACCTCGACCGCGCGCTGTTCGACCGGCGGCTGCGCGCCGCCGCCCGCGCGGCCGGCGCCGACCTCGCCGAACGCACCGCCGTACGGCGCCCCGCCCGGCAACCGGACGGCACCTGGCGGCTCGCCCTGCGCGACCGCTCCCGCGGGGACGAGGAACGCACGGTCCGCTGCCGCTGGGTGGTGGACGCCACCGGGCGGGGTGCGGCGATCGCCGTCCGCGCCGGCGCCCGGCGGCGGACCGGGGACCGGCTGACCGCCCTCCACCTGACCCTGGACCCGGCCCCGCAGCACACCGCCGACGGCCGTTCCCTGGTCGAGTCCGACCAGGACGGCTGGTGGTACACGGCCCTGCTGCCCTCCCGGCACCGGCTGGTCGCCTATTTCACCGACCCCGACCTGCCGGTCGCGGGCGGGCACGGCGCCGAGCGGTTCCGGGACCGGCTGCTGGCCACCCGGCACGTCGCCGGCCGGGCCCGCCCGCACGGGCTCACCCACCTTCCGCCACCCCGCCGGGCCGCCGCGCACACCGCCCATCTGAACCGGGTGCACGGCGACGGCTGGACGGCCGCCGGTGACGCGGCGGCCGCCTTCGACCCGCTCAGCTCCCAGGGCATCCTCACCGCCCTCTACACCGGGCTGAGTGCGGGCCGGGCGGTCGACGCCCGGCTCCACGGCGACCGGACGGCACTGGCCGGGTACGCGGCGCAGGTCGCCACGGCCCGTTCCGCCTACCGGCACGACCACCGCGTCGTGCACGCCCGGGAAACCCGCTGGCCCGACCGCCCCTTCTGGGCCCGACGGCAGCACCACTCCCACCCGGACGCCCCCCACCCGAACACCCCCCACACGAAAGGCAGGACCTCACCATGAGCACCACCCCCGAAGCCGGCCACGCCGGCCACGAGCACATCCACCGCTTCCTGATCCTCGGCAAGAAGAACCTGTTCTTCTACCACCTGGCGCTGTACAACCCGCAGTCCGGCCACAACTACCAGGCGGTCTTCACCTTCACCATCAAGGACAGCGGTGAGCTGCGCGACATGTACCTCAAGGACCTGGCGCAGCACGAGAGCGAGCGGGTCTTCTACTCCCTGCGCTGTCCGCACCACTTCGAGCTCCCGGAGCTCCAGCAGGGCAAGGTCTTCCGGGTCCACCTGGAGCGGGTCGTCGTCGACAAGGACGGGAAGCGTGACTTCCAGCAGATGACGACGACCGAGACCGAGGTGGAGTGCAAGAAGGAGGACGTCCGCTACTTCCGCAAGCTCGGCGACCTCCCCTACCCCGAGTACCTCACCTACCTGATGTTCGGTGAGGGCGACGAGATCCACCTCGCGCACCAGCTCGCGGCCCGCCCGAACTGGGACGAGGCGGTCACCATCAGCCCCGCGTCGGCCATCGACCCGGCGACCCTGAAGAAGGTCCCGACCTTCGTCATCGAGTCGATCAAGGACGCGCACGACAAGCTCATCGAGAGCCCGCTGAAGAAGGGCCAGCAGTACCAGGGCAAGCTCAACGGAAACGGCACGAACGTCGACTTCACCGTGGGCCGCCAGGGCTGGTGGAACCACACCAGCCTCAACAGCTGACCGACCCCACAGGTGCCCGGGCCGCGACCCCTCGCGGCCCGGGCTTCCTCAGGCGGGCGGGGACCAGGCCGTCTGGACCAGCCGTGCCTCCCGCTTGCGGTTGACGAACAGCGCCCGCCCCGGCGGGAGGTGGCGCGCGCGGTGGTTGCCGACCAGGTGCCCCTCACCCGGGTCGCCGGCCAACAGCAGCCCCTGCGCGCCCAGTTCGAGGGTGCGCTGCATCACGGGCTCGAACGACGCCCGGCCGGCGCCCGAGGAACTGCGCGCCAGGATCAGCCGCAGCCCCAGATCGCGCGCGAACGGCAGGTATTCCAGCAATGGCTGCAGCGGGTTGCCGCTGCTCGTCGCCACCAGGTCGTAGTCGTCGACGAACACGTAGGCGTCCGGCAGGTCGTACCAGCTGCGCTTGCGCAACTGCTCGGGGGTGACGTCCGGCCCGGGCATCCGGCGGCTCAGCGAACCGGCGAGGCCGGCGATCACCTCCTTCAACTGCGGTGCCATACCGCAGTAGTGGGAGATATGACTGTCCGGGATGTCGCCCAGGAGGGACCGGCGGTAGTCGGCGACGACCAGCAGGGCCCGCTCCGCCGGGTGGCGCTCGGCGATCTGCCGGGCCAGCAGCCGCAGCAGCGACGACTTGCCGGACTCGCTCTCGCCGTAGACGACCAGCAGCGGATCGGTCTCGAAGTCGAGGTGCACCGGGGCGAGCGTGGTCTCGTCGAGGGCGAACGGGATGCCGGTGGCGGGGCCGTCGCCCGGCTGCGGCAGCGCATCGACCGGGAGCAGGGCCGGCAGCATGCGGACCTTCGGCGCGGTCGGCCCGTTCCAGTGCGTGCGCACCGCGTTCACCAGCTCCGCCAGGGCCTCCCCGAGCGTGTCGGGGTCGGGGCGGCCGTCCAGCCGCGGCAGCGCGGCGAGGAAGTGGTCCCGGTCGGGCGACAGACCACGGCCGGGCCGCCCGATCGGCACGTTCTCGGCCTGCCGGCGGTCGACCTCCGACTCCAGCGGGTCGCCCAGGCGCAGTTCCACCCGGTTGAGCAGCAGATCGCGCAGCGCGGGCCGGACCTCGGTGTGCCGGTTGGCGCCGAGGAGGAGGTGGACGCCCAGACCGAGGCCGCGGCCGGCGATGTCGAGGACGGCGGACTCCAGCTCGTCGTGGTCGGACCGGAACGACGACCAGCCGTCGATCACCAGGAACACGTCGCCGTACGCCTCGTCGGGGAAGTGCCCGGCGGCCCGGCGCTTGCGGTAGGTGACCATGGAGTCGAGGGAGTGCGAGCGGAAGAACTCCTCGCGGCGGTCGAGGATGCCGGCGACCTCGGAGATCGTCCGCCGCACCTTGTCGGGGTCCAGCCGGGAGGCGATCGTACCGACATGCGGCAGGCCCTCGACGTCGAGCAACCCGCCGCCCCCGAAGTCGACGCCGTAGAACTGCACTTCACGCGGAGTGTGGGTGAGGGCGAACGCGGCGATCACCGAGCGCAGCGCGGTCGACTTGCCGGACTGGGGGCCACCGACGAACAGCCCGTGGCCGGCCGCGCCGGAGAAGTCCAGGTACCGCACGTCGCGCCGTTGCTCGTACGGCTTGTCCACCACCCCCGCGGGCACCACGAGTGCGCTGGGGGCGAACCCGTCCGCGTGCAGGCCCCGTGCGGGCGTCACTGCGAGCGGCGGCAGCAGCTGGTCGACCGTCGGCGACTCGTCCAGCGGCGGCAGCCACACCTGGTGCGCCGCCGGCCCCCGACCGTCCATCCGCTGCACCAGCACGTCCAGGACGGTGTCGGCGAGCGCATCCGGATGCTCGGCCGCACGACCGGGAGCCCGGTAGACGCCGGAGACGTACGCGGCCTTGAAACGTGCCATGGCGTCGCCGTCGTGCCGGAGGAGGCCGGACCCCGGCGCGCTCGGCAGGTGGTAGGCGTCCGGAACGCCGATCGCGGCCCGTGACTCCGCGGCGGAGAACGTCCGCAGCCCGATCCGGTACGACAGATAGGTGTCCAGGCCGCGCAGCTTGCCCTCTTCCAGCCGCTGCGAGGCGAGCAGCATGTGCACGCCCAGGGAGCGGCCGATCCGGCCGATCTGGATGAACATCTCGATGAAGTCGGGCTTCGCGGTGAGCAGTTCGCTGAACTCGTCGACCACCAGGACGAGGGAGGGCAGCGGCATCAGAGGCGCGCCGGCGGCCCGGGCGTTCTCGTAGGCGGTGACGTTGGGGTAGTTGCCGGCGTCCCGCAACAACTCCTGGCGGCGTTGGAGTTCGCCGGTGATCGCATCCCGCATCCGGTCGATCAGCGCCATGTCATCGGCGAGATTGGTGATCACGGCCGCGACGTGCGGCAGCAGCGACATGCCGGCGAAGGTCGCGCCGCCCTTGAAGTCCGCCAGGATGAAGTTGAGGTTCTCCGAGGAGTGCGTGACCGCCAGCGCCAGCACCAGGGTGCGCAGCAGCTCGGACTTGCCGGAGCCGGTCGAGCCGACGCACAGCCCGTGCGGGCCCATGCCCTCCAGCGAGGCTTCCTTGAGGTCGAGCATGACGGGCTGCCCGTCCGGCCCGACGCCGATCGGCACCCGCAGCCGCTCCAGCGCGGTGCGCGGCCGCCACGCCTGGGCGGCGTCGAACGTCCCGGGATCCCCGATCCCCATCAGCTGGGTGAAATCGAGCTGGTCCAGGGTGCGCGAAACGGGCGGCGCGATGTCGTCGGCCGGCGACCGCGACCAGCCGCCGCGGGCCTGCTGCCCGAGCGCGGCCGCCGCCGTCGCCAGATCGTCCACGGTGGTGAGGCCGTCCGTCCGGGGCAGGGCGATGTGCACGTACCGCTTCTCGGCCCGGTCGGTGCACAGGGCCACCCCGGGGGTCGCCGGGGTCAGCCGCGCGGCCGGCTCCGGGTGGACGAGGGAATCGTCGGGGGAGCTGAGCGCCAGCTCGAAGCGGGTCAGCATCACGTCGAGCAGCGACTTGGGCAGGGCCGACCAGTGCGGTGTGGTCACCGCGAGGTGCACACCGTGCCGCAGGCTCGTCGCCCCGATGCCCCGCAGCGCCACCGCGAGGTCCTGGAAGTTGTCGGCGAACTCCGGCCAGCCGTCGACCAGCAGGAACAGATCGCCCACCGGCTGGTCGGAGAGTTCGCCGCGGGCCCGCGCACCGCGGTACGCCTCGATGGAGTCGATCGACGGCAGCTGCCCGAACTGGTTCTCCCGCAGGGTGTTGAGCCAGACGGCGTGCGCCACCATGCGGTGCACCTCGTCGGGGTTCTGCCGGTGGGCGATGCCGCGGACGTGCGGCAGATGCGTCAGCCGGCGCAGTCCGCCGCCGCCGAAGTCGAGGCAGTGGAACTCGACCTCGTGCGGGGTGTGCGTCAGGGCCAGTGACGTCACCAGGGTCTGCAGCAGCAGCGTCTTGCCGCTGCGCGGACCACCGGCCACCGCGACGTGTCCGGCACCTCCGGACAGGTCCACGCAGTGGGTGCGGACCCGGCGGCCCTCCGTGCGGTGCGACCGGCCGACCGGGGTGATCAGGCGGCCGCTGTCCCGCCAGTCCACCGCCGACAGCCCGCGCTCCTCGGTCACCGTCAGCGGCGGCAGCAACTGGTCCAGCGTGGTCAGGGGAGACGGGCCCTCGGTCTCGGTGAGGCTCGGGAACGGCCGGTGCGCGTGCGCGGCCGCCTTCGACAGTCGCAGCCGGTTGCCGCCCTGGATGTCGCTGCCGAAGAACGTCGGCTTCTGCTCATGGGTACGGGCGACCACCTCGGCCACGTACTGGTACAGCTCCTGCGCCGTGACCCAGCCGTCCTCGTCGAGGTCCGCCCGGCCCGTGGTGAGGCCGTCGATCACCGCGCGGGTGAAGACCGAGCTCCACTCGGCCGCGCCGGCCCCCGGGGTCTCGTCCTCCAGGGCCTCCTGGACGGAGTTGGCCGCGGTGATCACATAGCTGCCGCGGTCGACGAACTGCCGGGGGATGTCCTCGGTGTCCGCACCGCCCTTGGACGCACCGAACGCACCGGAGAAGCAGCAGTCCAGCAGGGCGATCTTCTGTTTGGCCCGGCTGTACTCCATCGACTCCTTGATGAACTCCGCCGAGACCGAGCTGGCCCGGACCATCTCACGGCTGGACCTGACGGTCGCGAAGTGCAGCCGGCCGCGGCCGTCCTTCAGCCCGTGGCAGGAGAGATAGACCAGGGCGAGGTCGACCCCGCGGGCCTGGAAGAGCCGCTCGACGGCCTCCTCGATGACGGCCTTCGACTCGTCGACCAGCACCTGGACGGAATCGAACTGCCCGACGTCGGGGTCCTCGAGGAGCGCGGCCAGCTTCCGGGCGTCGTGCACCGGCGAACGCAGCTGAGGGAGCGTGTCGTCGAGATAGCGCTCGGTGGCGATGAGCAGGGCACGCCGTTCACCCACCCGAACCTCCCGCGCTCACCGCCGCCCGGCCGACAGCATGGTGACGGACCATCAGGCGCCTCCCGCCGACCCCTCCAGGGCCGCCGGTGCCGGCGGTTCCGACGTCGGTGCGGTGCCCGCGCCGGACCCGTCGTCGGCGGCCAGGGCCTGGATCCAGGCCTCCACCACCGCCTCCTGCGTCTTCTTCGAGACCCCCTCGATCTCCAACCGCCGCTCCCCGCTGACCAGCACGGCCTTGCGGGCCCCGCTGCGCTTGATCCACTCCCGCACCACGAGCGTCAGGGACCGCAGCGCGGCGACCGAGAACCCTCCGCTGACCACCAGTGTCGTGAGCGACGACAACACCCCGCTCTTGCCGCCCACCGCCCCGGGCTCCTGCCCGCGCGCCACATCGGGCAGATCCAGCGCCAGCAACTCCTCCAGGAGCCCTCGCGTCAGTTCGTCCAGTTCCTGCGCATCGGCGTCCTCGTCGTGCACGACGACGGTGACGTCCCCCGTGATCGTCATGAGCCACCCTTCTCGTTGCTGCGGATTCTAGAGGCAGCAGCAGCGCCGTGTGAGACGCGTGAGTGACCCAACATGGTTGCAGGTCAAGGAGGTTGAGAAGACGCGGTGGCGGAGCGGAGGCGGTACCCGTGGTCCGCCCCCTGCGGGGTACGCCGCCCCGGACTCAGCGGCAGAGTGCGCCGAGGTCGGCGGAGAAGGTCGGGAACTCCGCCTCGGCCTCGTCGGTGATCTGCCGGGCCGGCCGGCGCCGGGTCGTGGCGTGGCGCTCGGCGAGGGCGGTCAACGCGGCGTCCGGGCGGGACGCGCGGTCGTCCATCACGGCCTCCACCGGCCCGACGCCGTCGGCCGGCACCCACAGGAAGCCGGACAGGTCCCCGAGTCGAACTCGACGTCGGCCACCTCGGCGAGCGCGGGCGGGAAGCGGCGGTCGCCGCCGGGAATCTCGTTCATGGTCACAAGCTGACGGCCGTCACTGACAACGCCGCTCGGGCCCCTGGCCGTCCCCGCGCGGGGGCACGACCAGGGGCACCGGAGCACCGGCGGGATCAGTGCTGCTGCGCCTTGCGGCGGCGGAACACCAGGTAGCCGCCGCCCGCCACGAGCAGGGCCGCGGCGGTCGACAGCAGGCCGACGGGCGCGCCGTTACCGGTCTCGGCCAGGTCGCCGCCCTGCGCGGAGCGCGACGGCGACGGCGCGGCGGACGCGGAAGCCGAGGACGTCGGGGCGGTGCCCGCGGGGGCGGAGGAGGTCGGCGAGGCGCTCGGCTTCGCCGCCGGCCCGCCCGCGGAGGCGGACGCCGACGGCTTGCCGGCGCCGGGCCCGCCGGCGTCCTTGCAGTCGGTCCAGAACACCTTGTGCTTGGCCTTGCCGTGCTCGCCGGCGAAGTTCCAGAACAGCTTGTAGTGGCCGTCGGGCAGGGACAGGTCCTGCGTCCGGCCGTGGCCCTCGCCGTCCAGCGTCAGGGAGCCGGACGTGACCGTCTCCCCCTTGCTGTGGGCGGTCGGGGCCCAGGCCTCGATGTGCCACTCGACCTGCTGGGCACCGTCGAAGCCGAAGGAGTCGAGGTAGAAGGTGCAGACGTGCGGCTCGTTCTTGCGGAGGTCCACGCCGGTCTTGGCGTCGTGGATCTTCACGGTGCCGTTGTCGCCGGGGGGAGCGGCGTAAGCGGAAGGGGCGGTCAGCAGGGCCGCGGCCACGGCGGCCGTGAGCGAGCCTGCGAAAACAAGCGGGCGCATGGGCATTCCATCGGTGAAAGGGGAACGTTGCCGTGGGGGGCGGCTCAGCTTCCTGTCGACCTCGGGAACCCGTCAAGGAGCCGCACGTCACTTATGCCATCAGGTGCCTCACTCATCCCATTGGTCCCGCATAACAATTGGGTACGGCGCCAGCGGACGCCGTGGAGTAGCGCTCCGCCAGTGCGGCCACGGCCCGGGCCATCGCCTCCCGCAGCGCGGGCGGGCCCAGCACCTCCGCCTCCGCGCCCAGCCTGAGGAGATCGCTCACCGCCACGGCCTCCCCCTCGACCGCCATCTCCACCTCGACCCAGCCGTCCCCGTCCGGCGGCCCGGCGCTCTCCAGGGCCCGGCTGCCGAGCGCGCCGAACTGCATGGGCAGCAGCCGCTGCGCCCGGGGGGAGATCCGCAGCCGGGCCGTGCCCTGGTGGAGCGCGGCCGCCAGCCGCCGGGAGGACTCCTCCCAATAGGCGGCCAGATCGAACCCGGCCGGCCGCTCGAAGACCTCGCCGGTGAGATCCACCGACAGGAACCGCGACACCCGGTACGTCCGCACCGTCCCGTCCGCCCGCGCCGCCAGGTACCAGAGCCCGCCCTTGAGGACGATGCCGAGCGGGTGCAGCTCCCGGTGCACCTCACCGCCCCAACGCCGGTAGTGCGCCCGGAGCGTGCGCTGTTCCCACACCGCCTGGGCGACCGGGGCCAGATGCGGCACCGGATCGGCGTCCCGGAACCAGGCCGGTGCGTCCAGGTGGAACCGGTCCTGGATGCGCCGGGAGCTGTCCGCCGCCTCCGCCGGCAGCGCGGCCTGCAACTTGAGCTGAGCGGTCGCCAGCACCGCCCCGAGGCCCAGATCGCGCGCCGGTCCCGGCATTCCGGCGAGGAACAGCGCGCCCGCCTCGGCGTCGGTGAGCCCGGTCAGCCGGGTGCGGTACCCGTCCATCAGGCGGTACCCGCCGGCGGGCCCGCGGTCGACGCAGACCGGGACGCCCGACGTGATCAGCGCCTCGATGTCCCGGTAGACCGTACGGACCGACACCTCCAGCTCCGCGGCGAGTTCGGGAGCGGTCATCCGCCCGCGATTCTGGAGCAGCAACAGCAGGGAGAGGAGCCGGTCGGCGCGCATGGGGACATTGTCCCGTGGCCCTTCGCCGTACCTGACAGAAGGTGTCAGGTACGGGTCCGATGCTGGTCATCCACCGCCCGCACGAGCCCGTGCCGGCGGCCGACCGAGAGGACCACCATGCCCACGCAGACCACCGGCCACTTCACCTTCGCCAACTGGGAGGAGCGGACGGTCGGCCGGCGCGAGACGAGCCCGAAGCTCGCCCACGCCTCCGTCACCAACGCCTACTCCGGCGGCATCGAGGCCGCCGACACCGACTGCGAGTACACCATCGTCTACGTCACGGAGAAGACCGGCACCTTCACCGGCATGCAGCTGCTGGCCGGCCGGCTCGACGGACGCGAGGGCACCTTCGTGGTCGAGGAGCGCGGTTCGTTCGAGCCCGACGGGACCGTGCACTGCACCTTCGAGGTCGTACCGGGCGCGGCCACCGGAGAGCTGACCGGGCTGAGCGGGACCGGCAGCTACACCGCCACGCCGGGTGCCCCCTCCGTCGCGTACACCTTCCGCTACGACCTGGGCTGACCGCGGGCCGCCGGGGCGAGGGCCGGCCCGCCGCACCGGTGACTACCGGACACCACCATGTGCCGGAAACGCCCTCCCCAACTCCTCGTTCAGAAAGCAGACTTGGCGCACGAAGCGCGGCAGCGACGAGCGGCAAGCGGCGAACAACGAGCGGGCGAGCGGCGAGCGGGAGGCAGCGGGGATGGGGCGTCGGGGGAGCGCGGCGGTTGCGGTGACGGCGCTGTTGTCCGGACTGCTGCTCGGCGGTGCGCAACCGCCGGCGGCGGCGTCCGGGCGGCACGCACCGGGGGCCACGACGGCGCAGCCGTGCGGTGCGCGGACGCACATCGAGGTCTTCCGGCCGGGCGGCATACCGCTCCTGGACTGGCGGGAGAACCTGGCCTTCGACGGGCACGGCACCCTGTGGGTCTCCCACGTCACCCGGCACCGGGTCGAGGGCTACGCACCCGACGGCACGCTCAAGGCCACCCTCCCGGTCAACGGGCCCGGCGGGATCCGGCGCGGACCGGACGGCCTCATGTACGTCAACTACGGCGTGAATCCCCTGACCGCGGGTTTGGGCAGCGGCATCCTGCGCTTCGACCCGGCCGCCGCCCACCCCAGTCCCGAGAAGGTCGTGGACGGGCTGTCCGGCATCAACGGCCTGGCCATCGATGCCGCCGGCAACCTCTACGTCAGCCGCGAACTGGCCACCGGGGTCCGCAAGTTCCGTCCGGACGGGACCGAGGACGAGCGGTGGTCGCGGGCCGCCTCCGTCTTCGGCACCAACGGCCTGGAGATCGTCGGCGACCAGCTGTACGCGAGCGTCCTCACCAGCACCGCGTCGCCGATCGTCCGCATCCCGCTGAAGGACCCGGCCCGCCACACCACGGTCACCGAGCTGAGCCCGCACCCCTGGGACGCCAAGCTGCTGGACGACCTCACGGCGTTCCGGGGTGATCTGGTCGTGGCGTCCTTCCGCGACGGCGAACTCCTCCGGGTGGACCCGGCCACGGGCCGGTCCTGCGTCCTGGTGAGCGGGCTGCGGATGCCCACCAGCGTCCGCGTGCCCCTCGGCTTCGGCGCCCACGACCCGCGCCACGAGCTGTTCGTCGTCGAGGCCTCCGGCCGCATCGTCACGGTGCGGGTCGCCTGACGCGCCTGGGGGAGTCGAGCTTCCACGGGGCGAGCACGAAAAACCGCACCCGGACCGCCGGGGACGCCCTGCTGGGCGCCGTGCGGAACGGGTGCGGACAGGTGGGCGGGGCGACCCGCGGAAGGGCGGGTCAGGCCCTCTGGGCAGGCCTCAGGCCTGCTTCTTCTCGTCCTTGAGGCGCTTCTCCTTGACCCGCTGCGCTTCCTTGCGGACCTCGGCCTGGGTGGCGCGCTCCCGCTCCAGCCACTCGGGACGCTCCTCCTTCAGCGCGTCGATCTGCTCCGTGGTGAGCGCCTCGGTGATGCCGCCACGGGCGAGACCCGAGATCGAGACGCCCAGCTTCGCCGCGACCACCGGCCGGGGGTGCGGGCCGTTGCGGCGCAGCTCCCGCAGCCACTCGGGCGGATCGGCCTGCAGGGCGTTCAGCTCGGCGCGCGAGACGACGCCCTCCTGGAACTCGGCGGGGGTGGCCTCGAGGTACACACCCAGCTTCTTCGCCGCGGTGGCGGGCTTCATCGTCTGGGTGGTTTGGTGCGACGTCATGCAGCCAAGGATATCGAGCGTATGCACTACCGCCGACCACGACCGGTTACGCTGGCGACGTGACAGGCTCGGAAGCATCCCCTTCGTTCCGGCTCGCCTACGTCCCGGGAGTGACCCCCACGAAGTGGGTGCGGATCTGGAACGAGCGGCTGCCCGACATCCCCCTCACCCTGGTCCAGGTGCCCGCCGCCGACGCCTTCGACGTGCTGCGGAGCGGCGAGGCCGACGCGGGTTTCGTGCGTCTGCCGGTCGACCGCACGGACCTGGCCGCGATCCCGCTCTACACCGAGACCACGGTGGTCGTGATCCCCAAGGACCACCTCGTGGCGGCGGTCGACGAGATCAGCGCCGAGGACCTCGCCGACGAGATCGTGCTGCACCCCCTCGACGACACCCTCGACTGGGAGCGTCCGCCGGGCCTGCCCGCGTTCGAGCGGCCCGCCACCACGGCGGACGCCATCGAGCTGGTGGCGGCGGGGGTGGGGCTCCTCGTCGTCCCGCAGTCCCTCGCCCGCCTGCACCACCGCAAGGACCTTACCTACCGGCCGGTATCGGACACCCCCGAGTCCCGGGTCGCGCTGTCGTGGCCGCAGGACGCCACGACCGACATGGTCGAGGACTTCATCGGGATCGTTCGCGGGCGCACGGTCAACAGCTCCCGCGGCCGGCGCCCGGCTGCCGCCCCCGAACAGTCGCCGAAGACCAAGCGTGCCGAGGCGGGCGGCGCCCGGCGTAAGCCCGCCGCCGGTGCGTCGGCCGGCAAGGCGGGCGGCAGGTCGGCCGGCGCCGGTCGGCGCCGCCGCTCCGGCGGCCCTCAGGGCGGCAAGAGCGGCCGGAGCGGCAAACCGCGCCGCCGCTCCTAGCGCGGCCCCGCACCCTCCTCGTACGCGGCCGCCGGGCCCTGGACGACCCGGCTGGCCCCGCCGGGCTGGCGCGCGCCGTGGTGGGCCCGGAAGCTGGCCTGGTCAGCGGTTCACCGCGCGCCGGCCGCAGCGGGAGGACAGGTGCCTCCGCAGGGCGTGCGCCTCGGTAGAGGTTTGCCCCGGGAAGGTGCTCTCCCATGACGGAGCGATCGCCCCTCATCTATCTGCGTGGGTACGCCGGTCCGCCCAGCGGGGTGGACAAGCAGGTCGACGACCCGTTCTACGGGCTCAACAGCGGCGCCACCCACATCCGCGTGGACGGTGACGGTGCGCCGTGCTTCTACCAGTTCGAGGGGCCGCTGCTGCGGCTGATGATCGACGAGGACTACGAGCTCCTGGTGCGCGGCGATCAGCATGCGTATCTCGAAGCGCAGGACGACGGTACGATCCCGGCCGAGTCCGTCTGGGTGTTCCGGTTCTACGACTACGCCGCCTCCACCTTCGGCACCTCCGTGGCGGCGGCCCCGGAGACGTTCGACCTGGAAAGGGCGGCGGAGCGGCTGTACGACTTCGTGCAGCTCGTCCGCCGGAAGACCGGCGCGGTCAAGGTCCATCTGGTGGCCCATTCGATGGGGGGCCTGGTGGCCCGCTGCATGATCCAGAAGGTGTCCCACACCGCGGATCCGAGCTCGGGCACACCGCGCGTTCCCGGTGCCGAGCTGGTGGACAAGTTCTTCACCTACGGCACGCCGCACGGCGGTATTTCCTTCGACGTCGGCGGGGGACTGGTCGACTGGGCGATGGAGACGTTCGGGCCGGCCGGATCGGAGATGTTCGCCCCGGCCCGGATGTACACCTATCTCACGCCCGGGGCGTCCGACGGCGAGGAACCCCCCGCCGGCTGGCAGCCGCAGCACATCCCGGATTCCGCCTTCGACGCGAAGCGGGTGTTCTGCCTCGTCGGTACCAACGCCGCCGATTACGGACTGGTCGAGAAGGCCGTCGGCCCGCGCAGTGACGGCCTGGTGCACATCGACAACGCCTATGTGCACCAGGCGCACCGGGCCTACGTCCACCGCTCCCACTCGGGCCGCTACGGACTGGTGAACTCCGAGGAGGGGTACCAGAATCTGCGCCGTTTCCTCTTCGGGAAGTACCAGGTCCGGGTCGACCTGTGCCATCTCGCCCTGCGCTGGCGCCCCGGTGCTGCGGAGACGGTCTGGCAGGCGGAGGCGCGGCTGTCGGTCCGCGGGCTGCCGGTGCTGCTGCACGAACAGACCGCGGCGCATTACTGCCCGATTCAACTGAACCAGGAAGCCGTCCAGCACGCCGATGCGGACGGTCAGGTCGCCCCGGTCCCGCTGGCCACCGCATTCCTCCTCGACCCGGAGCGCGCCCGCGCGCGCAGCGAGAACCAGTCACCGAACCGCTCGCGCTACACGTTGGGGCTCCGGGTGTTCCACCTCGTCGAAAGGAGCGGTCGGTTCTTCTGGGAGGACCATTTGGAGCAGGTGGCCGACTGGGAGGACACGCTCATCGTGGACGTCGGCCATCCTGATCAGGCGCCGGATTCCGGACTGCAGGCCTGGGCCGCGTGGAACTCGGAGGTCGCGGGTGAGGTCGATCGCGTCGATCCGATCAGAAGTGACCCGTGTTCCCTGACCGCCGAGGACGGAGAATTGCACACCGACATCGCGCTGCCCGAGCCGGCCTGTCCTCTTCTCGGCGCCGAATCCTGTCTCCGGCTCACCGTCAGCCGCGTCAGCTGAGCTGCACGACGGACGAGGACCACTGCTTCAGCGCCGCTTTGTCCTGGAAGTTCCCCATGCTCGTATCGATCGGGCGATCGGTGAATTGGTGGAAGAGCCACGGGTGCTGGATATCGGGCTTACCGGGCCGGCCGTTGTACTGGGCGATCCACAGGCCGTCCCCGGCGAACGCGGACTTGTCACGGTGCAGCCAGAAATCCCGGTTGCAGTAGAGGATCACCTTGTGGCCGGTGGCGCGCTGCCGGACCTCCTTGAGCCAGCTGTCCTTCCAGGCGCTCGAGACGCCCGGATCCTCCCAGTCGAGGACGAGGACGTCCCCCGCCACCAGATCGATTTTGGAGAGGAAGAAATCGACCTGGTCCGAGACGGAGCCGGGGCGGCCGAAATGGTAGAACCCGGTCACCAGTCCGGCGTTGCGGGCGGTCTTCCGCTGGGCGACCCATTTCTTGTTCGTGAAGCTGGTCCCTTCGGTGACTTTGATGAACACGAAGTCGGAGCCGGCGGTCCGGTACTGCTCCGACTGGAATGACGAGACATCGATTCCTTTGATGGTCATGATCGGTTCCCTGTGAGGGCCCATGGCGAGGGGCGCATGGTGAGGGGCATGTGGACGTGCGCGGGCGGGTGGGACGGTGGACGGGTGCCGGTCGTGGGACCGTCAGCCGCCCTGCCGGCGGAACGCCTGCCGCGCCAGGGGGCTGTCGGCGGGAAGGACGGCGCCCTTCCAGTCCTCGGCCCGCGCTTCGGGCTCCGCGTCCGCGGCGGCGGACCGGGGTGCGGCGGCCGGGCTCGGCGTGACCAGGCGCTCGGCGTAGGCCGAGCTGGGGTGGGCCGCGAGGACGCGCACCCGGCCGTCTCCGGAGCCGCGTGGCGAGACCGGTACGACCGCCACCGAGAAGCCCTTCTCGTCGGTGACGAACAGCTCGAAGTCGTCATGGCGGAAGTGGTCGATGTCCACGATCGGCTTCGGGTAATGGTGGTATCCGGCGGCTTTCGGGAGCACCCCGGAATGGGTACCGGCGGGCAGTGGCACCGAGGCGTTGAATATCGAGTCCGTCCACTCGGACACCTGGTCGGCATTCTTTATGGCGGTGCCGAGGAGGCGCTCGCCGTCGTCGTAGCCGAAGCTCGCGTAACCGGGCAGGGTGTCCGGGAACGCGCTGACCACCCGGGCCGCGCACTGGCGCACGCGGTCCACCTTCGCGGGGTCCGCGCAGAATTGCGCCGACCACTCGATGCCGAGCGGGAGGAACAGGCAGATCCAGCCGTCGCCGTCCTTGACCCAGACTCCGCCGCCGTGGTGGTCCTGGTACGGGCCGGGGGCGAACGTCCAGTCATCCGTCGTGTCGACGAGCTCACGCATCAGCTTGCGACTGGCTTTGTATTGTGCACTGTCGGTGCGCGGTGGGTGGTCGGCGACGGATATGGTCCAGGGGAAGTCTTCGTGTTCCGGGTGTGACCGTGCCGGGCTGTTCATGACGATCTCCTTGTCGAAAACCCGATACATAGGGCTTCAACAACACCCGGAAGCACCCTCAGTCCCGCTCCATGGACTGGCTCAGCTCACTTCGACGGGGCGAAAGTTGAAGCCGTGAGCGCCTCGAACTCCTCGATCCGACGATGCTTCTGAAATTCCCTGCTCTCTCGCGATGCTACCCCTGGCCCGGTGCCGGTGCGCGGGGTGGCGGGGGTGCGCGGAGCCGGTACTTCCGGTACGCGGCGAGGAGTACCGCTGCGGCTCTCGGGCGGGATTCGACCGGAATGCCGGAGGCGCTTCCCTGCCTCCCGTGGCGTAGTCCCGTAGTGGCCGGTGCAGTCGGTGCCGTTGATGCACGTGGCGTAGTTGGTGTGGTTACCGGGCGGGAACCTCAGAAGAAGCGCAATTATTGCCCTCAGGCGTTGCTGCGCTGATCAACCGCTGTCAGGGTTTCGGCAATCTCACCCCTCGTCGAGAGATCCCCGGAGGCGTCTTGCCTGTCCGTCGTCGTGTCGTGGTCGCCGCCACATCAGCTGTCGCGGTCGCCGTTCCCCTCGTCTTCTCCCTCAGCGCAGGTGCCCAGCCGGGCACCGGGTCCGCGCCCCGTGCCGCGTTGGCCGGTTCGGAAACCGGACTCAGGCCGCCTGCCAAGGAGTCCGTCGCCACCGGCAGTGGCGGCGCCGTCTCCAGCGTCAACCCCTACGCCTCCCGGGCCGGCATCGAAGTGCTGCGGCACGGCGGCAACGCCGTCGACGCCGCGGTCGCCACCGCCGCGGCCCTGGGCGTCGTCGAGCCGTACTCGGCGGGCATCGGGGGCGGTGGCTACTTCACGTACTACAACGCCCGTACCGGCAAGGTCAGCACCATCGACGGCCGGGAGACCGCGCCGGCCCGCATGAAGTCCGACGCGTTCGTCGATCCTTCGACGGGCAAGCCGATCCCGTTCCCCGAGGCCGTCAACTCCGGTCTGTCCGTGGGTGTTCCGGGAACGCCGGCGACCTGGCGGAAGGCGCTGCGCGACTGGGGAACGCTCTCCCCGGCCAAGGCCCTGCGGCCCGCGACGCGGCTCGCCGAGGACGGCTTCGTCGTCAACGAGGAATTCCGCGCCCAGACGGAGATGAACGAGGAGCGCTTCCGGAAGATCTCCTCCACCGCGAAGCTCTTCCTGCCGCACGGCAAACTCCCGGTCGTCGGTTCCCGCTTCCGCAACCCGGACCTCGCCCGTACGTACCGGCAACTCTCCCGCGAGGGCATGGACGCGCTCTACCGGGGCGCCATCGGCCGCGATGTCGTCCGGACCGTCCAGCACCCGCCGGTGGCCCCGGGCGCCGACGCGAAGATCCGCCCCGGCCTGATGGCGGCCGGTGACCTCGCGAAGTACACCGCACTGCGCCGCGACCCGACCCACACCACCTACCGCGGCCTCGACGTCTACTCCATGGCGCCCTCGTCGTCCGGCGGCACCACCGTCGGCGAGGCCCTCAACATCCTGGGGAACTTCCACCTCTCCGCGGCCGACCGGGTCCAGGCGCTCCACCACTACCTCGAAGCCAGCCGGATCGCGTTCGCCGACCGCAACCGGTGGGTGGGCGACCCGGCCTTCTCCGACGTGCCCACCAAGGAGCTGATGGCGAAGAAGTTCGCCAAGGAACGGGCCTGCCTGATCAAGCCGACCAGCACCCTGACCAGCCCGGTCGCGCCCGCGGACCCGCGGCATCCGGGCAACGGCTGCACCAAGGGGTCCGGCAACCACGAGCCGTACGAAGGCCCCTCGACCACGCACCTGGTGGCGTCCGACCGCTGGGGCAACGTGGTGTCGTACACCCTCACCATCGAGCAGACCGGCGGCTCCGCGATCACCGTGCCCGGCCGCGGCTTCCTGCTCAACAACGAGCTGACCGACTTCGACTTCACGCCGCTCGCCAAGGACGTGCCCGACCCCAACCTGCCCGGCCCCGGCAAGCGGCCGCGCAGCAGCATGTCCCCGGTGATCGTCCTGAAGGACGGCAAGCCGCGCTTCGCCGTCGGTTCGCCCGGAGGCGCCACGATCATCACGACCGTGCTGCAGACCCTGGTCAACCGCATCGACCTGGGGATGACCCTGCCCGAAGCGGTCGCCGCACCGCGGATCTCGCAGCGCAACCGCCCGGACACCGAGGCGGAACCGGCGTTCCTCAAGTCCCCTGAGCGCGCGGCCCTGGAACGGCTCGGCCAGCACTTCGTCGAGGCACCGAAGACGTTCACACCGTCACCGGAGATCGGTGCCGTGGCCGCCCTGGAGTTCCTCCGCGACGGCCGGACCCAGGCGGTCGCCGAACCGAAGCGCCGGGGCGGCGGGTCCGCGATGGTGCTCCACAAGTCGGCTGGTGCGGCGGGAGCCGCCCACTAGGCCCGACGACACCGGGGCCCCGACCACACCGGGCCCCGACCGTCCTCCTCACCCGTTGGGCCCGCGGCTACGGCAGCCGCGGGCCCAACGGGCTGTGGACTCAGGTCAGTTGAGCGGCCGCACGTCAGACGGGGTGGGGCACGCGAAGCCGGTCCCAGCTGGTCTCACCGGGAATTCCGTCGGCATCGGCACCGGAAAGGCCCGCTTTCTCCTGCCACGCCGCGTAGGACATCACGTCTCCGGATTCCCAGACGTCGATCCGGTCCCCGGGCGGATACCGGTCGCAGCCCTCGGCGATCAGCCGGCCGTGCATGGCCGCGATGACCGGAGATCTCTGGCCGGTGTGGAAGAAGTCCGGGCCGGGGAACGGCTCGGTTGCCGCCGCCTGCCGCGTGAAGAGCGGCCACGAGCCGGGGTCGACGTGGTCGTTCTCCGGCACATGTGCGTGCGCGTACCAGCCGCCCCGGGACTGCCAGATGCTCGCGGAGTGATGCACGGTGAAATCGGTCGGCGGCCCCATGGGCCAGGTGTCCGGCACTCCCCAGGACCGCACCCAGGCATGGAGTTCCGCCCAGCCTTTGCAAGGGGTCTCGGCCAGCGCCGTGAAGACCTGACCGTTCACCCGGCAGTGCGGGAAGAACAGCGCCTCGATCTGGATGACGACCTTGCCCGCACGATTGGTACGGGTGCCGCCGGTCAGGTCGCGCAGCGCCTTGCTCCGGGACGTGGCCGGGAAGAACTGGGCGAACTGCCCGGTGAACGGGTTCCACAGGAGATGAGGGGCTTTGTCTTTCCCGGCGTGCGTGAAGAAATTCTGCAGACTGTCGAACGGCAGGAGATCCTGCGGAGCCGCCGCCGTGGCCTCACGGTCGGCGGTGATGTGCGCAACGGCTTTCGGCGGGAACCCGGGATCACACGGGGCATGGTCACCGAGGTCCGCTCTCATAGCCTGGGGCATCCAGATATCGGCCATGATCGGACTCGCAGAGGGATCGCTGACGGGTGATTCGCACGTGGTGATTGCTCATGCGGTGATGACCCACGTTCAGTTCAAGTCTGGTACCGGCCATGGGGTTCAGCCACTGGTGAGATCCGCGGTCGTTGACGGTTCCACGGTCGTGGACGGTTCCGGGGACCGGCCGACGGCGGTGCCGACCAGTGCCGCGACGGCGAAGCCGACGAGGCAACCCAGAGTGTTGGACAACAGATCGTTGAGGTCCGAGGTCCGCCCGGAATGGACGAGGTACTGCGTCGTCTCTATGGCGAGGGATCCGGAGAAGCCGAAGAGGCCGGCCGTGAACCACCGGCAGCCGAGCGCGGCGAAAAGGACTCCGCCGGGGAGGAACAGCGCCATGTTCAAGAGGAAATCAACGATGTCGGCCGGATTGCCGACATCGAGCAGGGCGATATTCACGGCCTGGCCGCCGCCCGACCGGGTACCGAAGGTAAGGCTGACGACACCGGCGGCCCACACCCACACCAAGCCCAGAAGAACCGGCCGCCCGGGGTGACGGCCGAGGTGGGCCTTGGCGACTGCGTAGGTGAGACCGCCGCCGACCACACCGAAGGTCAGGGCAATAGCGAAGAAAGGCATGCGAAACCGTAACCGGGCGTGTCGAAGGACGGCTCTCCCATGTCGCGTGGAGGGGCGACCGGCCCCCTGGGGCGACCGGCGGATCGGGTGCGGGGAAGGACGGGGCGGGGCCGCCGGGCGGCCCGGTCGGCATACTTGCCCGTCGGCGCGACGTGTTCATTCCCGCAGATGAGGAGCAGTCATGGCCGACCAGCCCACCGCTGAGAAGACCACCTTCCGGACGGTCTTCGAAGTGGGCCCCGACGCCCTGGCGCAGACACAGCGCATCGCCGACACCTTCCAGCACGCGATCGCCGGCCAGGCGACCGAGGGTCACGACCTCGGCGCGATCAGCCGCGCGGCGGGGACGCTCCCCGACAGCGCGACGGTCAAGATCATCCCCGGCTGGGGACTCCAGGAGACCGCCCCGGTCGGCGTCATGGTGCTCTCCCTCAGGGAGACCGTCCGCCAGGGACTGGGGCAGTCCTTCGGTAACCCGGCCTTCTGGGAAAAGACCGAGGCGGCGCTCGCCGACGCGTTCCTCGGCGGGGAGGTCACCGACGGCACCAGCTACTCCTGCAACCTGCTGTTCGCGCTCCAGGACGAGGAGACCGAGGGCTTCGTCCACGCCGTCGCCCTCTGCGCCGACGTGACCCTCGTGCCGGACGCCGGGAAGGCCCGCGCGCTCACCCTCGACGACACGGCGCGCTTCACGATCCGGCTGAACGCCCTCGGGGTGCGCCAGGCGCTCCAGCACCTCGGCTGACCCCGTCGGCACCCGACCACAACCGGGGGCCGGGGCGTGGCGCCATGCCCCGGTTCCTGGGGCGGTCGGGCCGGGATCGGCCGCGTACCGCCCACCGTCACCCGAGGTGCCGGGTACTCCCCGAAGTCCTGAGAAAAGGCATTCACCCGCCGGACTTGAAGCTGCCGCAGCGGCAGCTTCTACCGTTCCGACCAGGGCCGGAAAGGCCGGTCCTGGTGAAGCGCTCGTGAGGGAGGCGACGATGGCCTGGCCGACCGCGGAGGTGGCCCGGATGTCGGGCGTGACGGCCCGGACGCTGCGGCACTACGACGAGATCGGCCTGCTGCCGCCGGCCCGGATCGGCACGAACGGCCACCGCTACTACGAGGAGCGGCAGTTGCTGCGGCTGCAGCAGATCCTCGTGCTGCGGGCGCTCGGCCTGGGGCTGATCGAGATCGGCCGGATCCTGGCCGAGCAGGTCGACGAGCTCCAGGCGCTGCGCGGTCATCACCGCCGGCTGCTCGCCGAGCGCGACCGGCTCGACGCCCTGGCCGGCACCGTCGCCCGCACGATCACCGAACTGGAGCGGTCCAGAACGGACGGTACCCCCATGACCGGCATCAACCGGCCGGAGAACCTCTTCGAGGGCGTCCGGCCCGACCAGTACGGACCGAACCTGCGGGAGTTCCCGGAGCTGGCCGCGGAGGTCGAGCGGTACACGTCGACGATGACCGAGGCCGAGGTCGAGGCCGGGCACCGGGCGCGTACCGCACAGATGATCCGGCTGGCCGAGCTGATGGCCGCCGGTGAGCCCGTCGACTCCGACACGGTCCAGGCGCACATCGACGCCCAGTACCGGACCCTGGCCGGGATCCGCGAGGTCTCGCCCGAGGAGCACCGGGCCATCGGACGCGCCTGTGTGGAGAACGAGCAGTGGCGTGCCGCATACGAGGCGATCGCGCCGGGCCTGGCCGCGTACCAGCGCGACGCCATCGAGGTGTACGCCACCACCCGCCACAACTGAGCCGGAGGGGCTGTCGTGGAGTGGGCGGTCGTGGTGGGCGGCGCGCACCCACCGCGGCGGCTCTGACCGGCCCGTCGCGAGTACCACACGTCCCCCCTTTCCGCCGGCGATTTCGCCCCAGATCGAATAGATGGTGCGACCGCGGCATCTGGTGAAAAATCCTGTCGCGACCGTCGTACGGCACCTCGCGCCGCATGCCGCCGGGTTCCTGTGCAGCGGTCACGCGGACCAGACCATCAGGGGGAGAACCATGCGAAAGATCACCAAAGCCGCCGCGCTGGTGTTCGCCGTCGGTGCGCTGGCCACGGTCGGTGCGACCGGCGCCAACGCCGCCCAGGCCGCGGGCAGCCTGCACGGCTGTCCGTCCGGGGCGGTCTGCGTCTACCCGCAGAACGCCGGGTGGAACGGCGACCGCCCGTCCCTCGCCTTCTACAGCTACGGGCCCCACAACCTCAGCAACCAGGTGGGGCAGCACTACGTCCTGAACAACCAGACCGGCGGCGCGACGGCCCGCACCTGCACCGGCTACAACGGGACGGGGGACTGCCAGGGTTACCTCTGGGCCGGCTACTACATCGACAAGGACCTGACACCGATCAACTCGATCCTCCTCGTGCGCCCGTAGTGCGTTGACCGCCGCACTGCGGTAACTGCCTTACTGCGCCGATGCGTTCCGTGGGGGCCGGACCTCTCCAAAGAGGTCCGGCCCCCACGTCCGCACGGCACGGCGCACACGCCCCGACGCCCTCTTGCGGCGGATCGCCGGGATGTAGTCCGCTGCCCCTCATGGGAAAGCCACCGCTCATGAGAAACAGGAGCATCGTCACGCTGCTCGCCGCCCTGGGTGCCGGAGCCCTCGTCCTGTCAGGGGCCCCGCAGCCACGGGCCGAAGCCGCCACCACCGCGCACGGCTCCAACTCCACGGCAGACCCGGGGCGTTCGTCCGCCGCACCAGGGCTCGATCACCTCGACACCGTGACCATCCCGGAGTTACAGGCGCGCATGGCGGACGGTTCGCTGACCTCGGCCGCGCTGACCCGGGCCTATCTGCGGCGGATCGCGACCGTCGACCCCACGATCCACGCGGTGCTGCGTACCGACCCGACGGCCCTGCGCCAGGCGGCCGCCAGTGATGCCAGGCACCGGCACGGCACCGCGCGCGGCCCGCTCGACGGCATCCCCGTCCTGCTCAAGGACAACGTGGACACCCACGACATGCCGACGACGGCCGGCTCGCTCGCGCTCGCCGGGACCCCGCCGGACCGCGATGCCGCCCTGGTGACCCGGTTGCGGGCCGCGGGAGCGGTGATCCTCGGCAAGACCAACCTCTCCGAGTGGGCGAACTTCCGCGCGCAGAAGCCGACATCGGGGTGGTCGGCGGTGGGCGGGCAGACCCACAACCCGTACGTCCTGGACCGGAACCCGTGCGGGTCGTCCGCCGGTTCGGCCGCCGCGCTCGCCGCGTCGTTGTCGCAGGTGGCGATCGGCACCGAAACGGACGGCTCGATCGTCTGCCCCGCCGGGATGAACGGGGTGGTCGGCCACAAGCCCACCCTCGGGCTGGTCAGCCAGGCCGGCGTGGTGCCGATCTCCGCCGAGCAGGACACCGCCGGGCCCATGGCGCGCAACGTGACCGATGTCGCGCTCACCCTCGCGGCGCTCAGCGGCGACGGCGGCGTGCGCCGCGGCGTGCCCGGCCGCTCCGGCGGACCCGGCGGTCTGCGCGGTAAGCGGATCGGTCTGTGGCGGTTGCCCTCGCTCGGGCCGCGGGTCGACGCCCTGATGACCCGTACGGCGAAGAGGCTGCGCACCGCGGGAGCCGTGGTCGTCGAGGTGACGCCGCCGTACCAGGGCCGGCTCGCCGAGCTCGAATTCCCGGCGCTGTTCAGCGAGTTCCACCGGGACATCGACGCCTATCTCGCCACCCGCCACGGGCCGCGGAACCTCGCCCGGCTCATCGAGTTCGACCGCGACCACCCGGCGGAACGCAGCTGCTTCGCCGGCCAGGAACTGTTCGAGCGGGCGCTCGCCGCGCCGCCCACCACCGACCCCGGATACCGGGCGCGGCGCGCCGAGTTGACGGACCTGTCCCGGCGTTCCCTCGACGAGACGATGGCCGCCCACCACCTGGACGCCATCGCCGCGCCGACGAACCCGCCCGCCTGGACGACCGATTGTGCGCGGGGCGACAACGACGTGATCCCGTCCTCCACCCCCGCGGCCGTGGCCGGCTACCCGTCCCTGTCGGTGCCCGCCGGATTCGTCGACGAGCTACCGGTCGGCCTGCTCCTGATGGCCGGCGGTCACCAGGACGCCGAGCTGCTGTCGCTCGGGGCCGCGGTGGAGCACCGTCTGCACGCCTGGCGAGCGCCGCGCTACCTGCCGTCGGTGGGCCCGGACAGCTCCCGGGGGTGAGCGGACCGAGGACGCCGCTCCGGTGCGGGCAGGGCACGGCGGTTGCGCCACCACGGCACGAGCTGGACCACGCCGAACGCCACCTCGACGAGGAAGAACGGCCACAGCACCCGCGGGGCCCCGTGGACCAGCGCGTACGCCTGCCAGGAAGCGAACAGCGTGCGCGCGGCGGCGTCGTAGAGTCCGTGCACCGGCAGCGGCCTGACCACGCGCAGCAGGGCCCAGACGACCACGACCGAACCCATCAGGTTCGCGAACAGGGTCTGCATCGGTTCGCGGGCCGGCATGGCGCCCAGCCCGAGCGCGGCGCCCCACGACGACAGCGCGCCGTGCACCAGCGTGTACGTCCACGGGGTCGCGAACCCCGCCGTGACCACGAGGTCGTACCAGGCACTCGCGCGCACCACGCGCAGATAGGACGGGCGGGACGGGGCGGCAAGGGGTGTCACGGCGACTCCTGTTGTTCTCATGACCTGGTCCCATGACGAGGTCTCAGAACGCGGCCTCACGACGGCGTCGCCGCACGCTAAAGGGTGGAGTAGGCTCCAAGGTCAAGCCCACGACCTGACGGGGAGTCATGCTCATCGGGGAACTGGCCGCGCAGGCGGGCATGACCAAGGACACCATCCGCTTCTACGAGAAGCTCGGGCTCGTCACCGGCCGGCGGCTGCCCAACGGCTACCGCGACTTCCCGCCCGAGACCGTGGCCTGGCTGCTCTACGTCCGCACCGCGCAGACGCTCGGCTTCTCCCTCGCGGAGATCGGCCGGCTCGGCGAGGAACTGCGCGACGCACCGGACTCCGCGGAGGCACTGTCCGAGCTGTTCGCGGAGAAGATCGCCCTCATCGATGCCCGGATGGCCGAACTCGCCGCTCTGCGCGCCGACCTCGACGCCCGCGTCGGCACCGGCTGCCCGCTCCGGGCGGCCGGGCCGGCCGGCTGAGCGCCGCGCAGGAATTCCATGGTCGACTCCGTGCCGCGGCTCCTATGATGGCCGGATCTGACCACTGACGGCCAACTGCCGCCCTATCCGCGCCGCCGGGCCCACGCACCGCACGTCCGCCTGCGCAGGGATGAATGACTGCCGATCACATACCGCACACCTTCCAGGTCGATCTCCGCGGCCTGGTGGATCTGCTCTCCCACCACCTGTACTCCAGCCCCAAGGTCTATCTGCGCGAACTGCTGCAGAACGCCGTGGACGCCATCACCGCCCGCCACGCCGAACAGCCCGACGCGCCCGCCCGCGTGCGCCTGCACGCGGACGAACCAGGCGTGCTGCGGGTGGCGGACTCCGGGGTCGGCCTGACCGAGGCCGATGTGCACGATCTGCTGGCCACCATCGGGCGCAGCTCCAAGCGCGACGGCCTGGAGTCGGCCCGGGCCGGATTCCTCGGCCAGTTCGGCATCGGGCTGCTGGCGTGCTTCGTCGTCGCGGAGGAGATCCGCGTCGTCAGCCGGTCGGCGCGGGACGCCGCCGCGCCGCCCGTGGAGTGGACGGCCCGGGACGACGGCTCGTACACCGTGCGCACCCTGCCCGAGGACGCGCACCCGGAGCCCGGCACCACCGTGCACCTCACCGCCCGGCCCGGCGCCGCCGAATGGCTCACCGAGGCCCGGGTCACCGCACTGGCAAAGGACTTCGGCGCGCTGCTGCCCTATGACGTGCGGGTCGGGGACGAACCGGTCACCGACCGCCCGGCCGTCTGGGAGCGCCGCCACCCCTCCCCGGCCGCGCGGCGCGTCGCCCTCGCCCGCCACTGTCACCAGCAGTTCGGCTTCACACCGCTCGACGCCATCGACCTCGACCTGCCGGTCGCAGGGGTACGCGGCGTCGCCTACGTCCTGCCCTCCGCGGTCAGCCCCGCGCAGCGTGCCGGGCACCGGGTCCACCTCAAGGGCATGCTGCTGACCGAGCGGGCCGACGAGCTGCTGCCCGACTGGGCGTTCTTCGTCCGCTGCGTCATCGACACCGACAGCCTGCGCCCCACCGCCTCCCGCGAGAGCCTGTACGCCGACGAGACCCTCGCGGCGGTCCGCGACGCGCTCGGCGCACGCGTCAAGGAGTGGTTCACCGGTCTCGCCGGCGGGGATCCCGAACGGCTCGCACAGTTCCTCTCCGTGCACCACCTGGGCGTGAAGTCCCTGGCCCGACACGACCGGGACGTGCTGACCACCATGCTGCCGTGGCTGCCGTTCGAGACCACGGACGGGCAGCTGCCCCTGGAGGAGTTCGCCCGCCGGCACCCGGTGGTGCACTTCACCCGGACCGTCGAGGAGTTCCGGCAGGTCGCCGCCATCGCCGCCGCCCAGGGCATCGGCGTCGTCAACGGCGGCTACACGTACGACACCGAGCTCATCGAGCTGCTGCCGGAGGTACGGCCCGGCACGAACGTCGCCGAGCTCGACGCCGACACCGTCGCCGCCCACCTCGACCCGGTCGAACCCGCCGAGGAACTGGCGGTCTCCGGATTCCTCGGTGCCGCCCGCGGCAAGCTCGACCCGCTCGGTGTGGACGTGGTGCTGCGCACCTTCCACCCGGTGTCCGTCCCGGCGCTCCACCTCGACGACCGCTCGGCCCGCCAGGAACGCGCCCGGGCCGAGGAGGAGGCGCAGGCGGACGATTTGTGGGCCGGCATCCTCGGCAGCCTGCGAGGCAGCCAACCGCGCGCCCGGCTCGTCCTCAACCACCACAACCCGCTGGTCCGCAGCATCGCCCGGATCGAGGACCGGGAACTGGCCGGCACCGCCGCCGAGGCGCTGTACGGCCAGGCCCTGCTGATGGCCCAACGCCCGCTCCGGCCCGCCGATTCGGCGCTGCTCAACCGCGCGTTCCTGGAGCTGCTGCGCTGGGCCACGCACTCCGACGGCCAGGAGGAGGCCCGATGAACGCCGATGTCCGCAGGCTCCGCGAGATCGCGGAGATCCGCCGGGGGCTGGCGGACAACCTAGAGGCCCCCAACGGCCCGGCCCGCAACGGCCGCGCCGAGGAACTCGTGGACCGTGCCGAGGGGACCGGTGACCGGAAGCTGCTCCTCGACGCGCTCTTCGGGCTGATCAAGGGCTACCAGTTCAGCGCGGAGAGCGACAAGATGTTCGTGCCGTTCTCCCGGCTGCTGCGCATGTGGGACGAGGATCCCGGGGACTTCGACAGCTACGCCGTCTACCGGCTCCACTGGCGCTTCAAGTGGGTCAGCAGCGGCATGATCGACTACCCCGGCATTCCCCTGGACGCCATCCGCCGCTGGCTCACCGAGATGGCACACCGCTACCGCACGGCCGGGTACTCGATGCGCGCGGTCCGCGCCGCCGAGTTCCGCCTCGCCGAGCACCTGGGCGACGACGCCCTCGCCGGCCGGCTGCTGGAGGAGTGGATCGCCGCCGACCGCGACGAGATGAGCAACTGCCACGCCTGCGAACGCGACGCGCAGGGCACCTGGTACGCCGACCACGGTGACGACGCACGTGCCCTGGACCTCTGGGCACCCGTGCTGGGCGGCGAATTCAGCTGCCGGGAGGAACCGCACCGCGTCCTCTCCGAATCCCTGCTGCCCCTGGTGCGTCTCGGGCGGTACGACGAGGCCCGCCACCACCATCTGCGCGGCTACCGCATGGCCCGCGGCAACGAGAGCCTCCTGCCGACCATCGGCCGGCACATCGAATTCTGCGCACTGACCGGCAACGAGGCCCGCGGCCTGGAGATCCTGGCGGAGCACACGGCACACCTCGACGCCGACGGGGACCTGCTCGACGGGCTGGACCTGCTGGCCCCGACGGCCCTGCTGCTGCGGAGGCTGGTGGCACTGGGCCACGGCGGCCGTCCCGTGCCCGCACCGGGCGGCACCACCCTCACCGTCGCCCGCCTCCTGGCGCGTACCGAGGCCGCGGCCACCGACCTGGCCGGGCGCTTCGACGCACGCAACGGCACCGATGCCGTCAGCAGCGGGGTGGCCCGGCGGATGGCCGGCACCCCGCTCACCGACCGGCTTCCCCTCGGTGTCCGCGCCGCCCGGCTCGGCCCGCGCACCACCGCCCGCCCGGAGGCTGCCGCTCCGGATCCCGCTCCCGGGCCCGTTCCGGTCGAAGCGGAGGCGGCAGCCGAGGCCGCGGACGACGTCGACGCGCTGCTGGCCGAGGCCCGCCGCCTGACTCGGGCGCAGCACCCGGACGCCCGCGCCGCCTGGAGTGCGGTCGCCGACGCCGCGGAACGCACCGGCACCGAACTGGACGCGCGCGCCCGCGCCGAGGTGACGGACCAGGTGGCCATGGACGCCTTCGACGACCCGGACACGGCGATTCCGCTGTTCCGTACGGCCGCCGAGCGGTTCGAGACCGCCGGCGACCCCGGCGAGGCCGCCCTCTGCCGGGTGCGCGCCGCTTCGTGCGCCGCGGTCGCCGGCCGTCCGGAGGGCCTCGCCGAACTCGACGCGATCTGCGGCACGTTGCGTGCGCTGCACGCCGAAGGCCGGGCCACCGCACGGCAGTTGACGGTGGCGTTGAACACCGCCGCCCGCACCCGCCTGGGTACGCTGCACGCGGCGCCGGACCCGGCAGCGGCCGCGGCGGCCCTGGAGGACGAGGTGCGCGCGGTGCTCGCCTTCGCCGAGCGGCACCGCGGCGAGGAGCGGATGCTGTCCGGCCTCGCCGACGCCACCTGCCTGCTGGGCAGTGTGGTCGAGGGGCGCGGCGACGCACCGGGGGCCGCCGAGCTGTTCGGCCGGGCGGCGGAGCTGTTCCACGAGGCCGCCGTGCCCTGGTACGCCGCGGAGGCCGAGGCCCAGCTGGCCGAGCTGTCCTTCCAGGAGGGAGATCCGCGGACCGCCGAGACATCCGCCCGGGCCGCTCTCCAACACGGCGGCGAGCTGCTCAATCCGGTCGGCGCCGCCCGCCTCCATCTCGTCCTCGCCGAGGCCCTGGTCGCTCTCGGTGGCGACGACGCCGAGGTGGCCGCCCACGCGCTCGACGCCACGCACTGGGCGGACGAGGCCGCCGACAGTGCCGGTCCCGGTGCCTGGGCGCGGCTGGTGCTCGGCGGTGCCCTCCGCCGCCTCCGGCGGTTCGGTGAGGCGGCGTCCGTTCTGGAGAGCGCCCTGCCCGACCTCGTCAAGCACCACCCCGAAGGCCGGGTCGTGCGGGCCCGCCGGTGGCTGGGCGAATGCCTCGACGCGACCGGCGACGCGCGGGCGGCGAGCGAACAGTTCCTGCTCGCCGCCGACCTCGCCAAGGGCTGGGACGGGCAGCGCGACCATGCCGCGCTCGCCCATCTCGCCGGTGACGCCCTCCACCGCGCCGGGCTGCACGAGCAGGCCGGCGCCGCCTACGCCCGTGCCGAGGAACTCTGGCGCGCCCTCGGGCAGCCGGACCGCGTGGCCCGCGCCGTGCGGGCCCGCGCGTGGCTCGCCCTGCGCGACGCGGAGAGCGGACCGCCGGTCGCCCGGGCCCTGTTGGCCACGGCCGAGCTGCTGCTCACCGAGGCGCTCGCCGCGTCGGCGGACGAGGAGCGGCGCACCCGGCTGCGGTGGGAACTCGCCGCCACCCACCGCCAGACCGCCGAGTTGCTGGTTGGTGCCCGCGCGTCCGAGCCCGGCGACCCGGAAGACGACGATGACGACGGTGACGGCGGGGCCGACGGCGGCACCGTACAGCGCGCCTACGAAGACGCCCTCGGCCATGTGGAGAAGGCCATCGCGGTCTACGCCGCCCTCGGCGAGGCCGGTCGGCGCGAGCACAACTCCGCCCGGCTGAGGGCCGGTTGGCTGGAGGCCGACCTCGGCCGCCACTCCGCCGCCCGCGCCCGGGCCCGTACCGTCCTGGACGACTACGGCGACGCGGACGGGACGGCGGACGGGGACGCGGACGGCGAGCGGAATACCGTGCAACGGCACCGGGCGGACGCCCGGGCCCTGCTCGACCGGGTCGGCTAGGCCGCCGGGCCGGCTACTTCGCCTTCTGCGCCTGCGCCACGATCTTCTTGGTCAGGCCGAGTCCGGCGGAACCCTTGTCGCCGGACTGGACGTTGTAGAAGGTGGTGATCACGGTGTTGCCGACCCGGGACGCCACCAGGGTGGTGCCACCTTCCCACTCGGGGGCGGTGAGGACGGCCTTGAGGGTCTGGTCGCCCATCTTCGGAACGGTGGTGGTCCTGATCGTCACCGCGGCGGTGGTGCCGTTGGACTTGTCCGTGAAATGCGCGCAGTGCTGCAGGACCTGGCCCAGGCGCAGCATGACCGTTTGCGCGTCCTTGCCCCTGAAACTGTCGACCTCCTGATTGAACTCCTCCTGGGAGGCGTTCGCGAAGTCGCCCTGGGCGAAGGCGGCGCTTTCCAGACCGGCGGTCTGGATCCAGGCGCTGGCCTCCAGCTTCGGGCAGGCCCCGGCCAGGTTGAGCGGCGCCTTCGACGAGGCGGGCGCGAAGGCGGTCCCCGAGTCACGGGTGGCCTGCGGGTCGGCCTTGTAGCCCTTGGGCAGCGCGCCGACCGGAAGCAGCAGGGCCTTCAGCCGGGTGCCGTTGAGCAGGCCGGCATTCGGTCCGCCGGCAGCGTTCGAGGACCCCTTGTGGCCTGCGGACGCGCCGGACGACGGGTGGTCGGAACCGCCGGACGAACAGGCGGCGAGGGCGAGCGGCAGCACGGCGGTCGCGGCGACCGCCGTCAAGGCACGACGAAGCTTCATGAAGCCTTCTTCTGGATCAAGAAAGGAAGTGAGGAAATCACGACGAGCCGTCGCGGTATGGGGGTGCGCGGTGCGGCAGGCGCTGATCGTAAGGCTGAGCGGCCATGCCGCCCAGTGATCCGCCGTTGCCCGGCCATTGGCGACCGGAGAACCGGAGGGGAAAATTCCGTTAAACCGGGCAGTTGCCCTTGAATTCCGAGAATTCCCTATGGTGAATGTCACGCCGGGGTGGCTCCCGGCTGCGTCGGCGGGGCCGACGGTGCGCGGTGCGCAAGGAGCTCCGTGTTACATGTATCCATACGTGGCTGGAAAACGGTCAAATCTGGCTCCGCCGCGTGCGCACCGCGCTCGCCCGCCGAGCCGAGGACCCACGCCACGGAACGGGAGGCCGGTCCAGCGTCGCCGGCCAGGTCTTCGTCCTGATGTCGGCCATCGTGATCGTGCTCGCCGCGGCCGCGGGCGCGGTGCAGGTGCTGCAGGCCCGCAGCGAGAGCGAGCAGACCGCCGGCGCCCGGTCCCTCGGGGTGGCGGTGGGCTTCGCCCACGCGCCCGGTACGGCAGCGGCGTTGCGCGCTCCCGATCCCACCGCCGTATTGCAGCCCCGCACCCAAGCGATCCGGCGGGACTCCGGGGTCGACTTCGTCGCCGTACTCAGCCCCACCGGCATCCGCTACACCGACCCCGTGCCGTCGCTGATCGGCCACCCGGCCTCGGGTGACTGGGCACGGGCGCTGCACGGGGAGTCGTTCACGGAGAAGTTCACCGGCGCACCCCGCGACGCGATCCGCGCGGTGGTCCCGGTGACCGACGCGCGCGGTGCCGTGGTGGGTGTGGTCACCGCGGGCGTGCAGATCACCACGGTGTCCGAAGCGGTGAACCGGGAGCTGCCGCTGCTCGGGGCGCGGTGGCCGGGGCGCTCGCCCTGGCCGTCGGCGGCGCGGCACTGGTGAGCCGGCGGCTGCGCCGGCAGACCCACGGCCTGGGGCCGGCCGAGGTGACGCGCATGTACGAGCACCACGACGCGGTACTGCACGCCGTCCGGGAAGGCGTGCTCATCGTCGGCCCCGACCGGCGGCTGCTGTTGGCCAACGACGAGGCCCGGCGGCTGCTGGAACTGCCCCGGGGCGCCGAACAGCGCGACGTCCGCGACCTGGGCCTGGAGGCCCACTTCACCGACCTGCTGGCTTCCTGCCGGGAGGCGACGGACGAGGTCCACCGGGTGCACGACCGGCTGCTCGCCGCCAGCTGCCGCCCGACCGGCCCCCACGGCGGCAGCGTGGTCACCCTGCGGGACACCACGGAGCTGAAGGCCGTCACCGGACGCGCCGAGGTCGCCCGGGAACGCCTCCAACTGCTCTACGACGCCAGCCTGCTCATCGGGACCACACTGGACGTGACGCACACCGCCGAGGAACTGACGCAGGTGGCGGTCGAGCGCTTCGCGGACGCCGTCACGGTCGACGTACCGGAGTGGGTGCTGCGCGGCGAGGAGCCCGGTGCGCAGGCGCCGGGGGAGATGCGGCGCGCGGCAGTTGCCCGGACGCCCGGGGTCGCCGCGGTGCCGGCGGAGACCGTTGCCTTCGTCCGCTCCGGAACCGATCCCCACGTCCTGCTGGTGCCCGATCTGGAGGTCGCGAGCGGCTGGCGGTCACGCGCACCGGAGCCGGCCCGGACCCTCCTCCGCAGCGGATTCCGGTCCCTGATCACCGCCTCCCTGCGAGCCGGGACGCGGAACTGGGCGTGGTGCACTTCTGGCGCACCGGTGAGCGCGCCCCGTTCGAGGGCGATGACCGCTCGGCGGCGATGGAGCTGGTGGCCCGGGCCGCCCTCTGCATCGACAACGCCCGCCGCTACACCCGCGAGCACGCCACGGCCGTGGCCCTCCAGCGCAGCCTGCTCCCGAGCGATCTGCCGCGCCCGGACGCCGTCCAGGTCGCCCACCGCTACCTGCCGGCCCGGGCCGGCGTCGGCGGCGACTGGTTCGACGTCATCCCGCTGGCGGGGGAGCGTGTCGCCCTCGTGGTGGGCGACGTCGTGGGCCACGGGCTGCACGCCGCCGCCACCATGGGCCGGCTGCGCACCGCGATCCACAACTTCGCCGGCCTCGACATGCCGCCCGACGAACTGCTCAGCCACCTCGACGAACTCGTCGACCGGATCGACCGCGACGAATCCACCGACACCGAGGCGATCACCGTCACCGGAGCCACGGTCCTGTACGCGATCTACGACTCGGTCTCCGGGCAGTGCACCATGGCCCGGGCCGGCCACCCACCACCGGCGCTGGTCTTCCCCGACGGCACCGTCACGATCCCGGACGTTCCCGCGGGCCCACCCCTCGGCCTGACCCAACTCCCCTTCGAGAGCAGCGAACACCACCTCCCCGAAGGCACCCGCATCGTCCTCTACACCGACGGCCTGATCCGCAGCCGCGACCGCTCCCTCGACACCGGCCTGACCCTGCTGCGCCGCGCCCTCGCCGGAGCCGCGGACCGGAACGTCGATGAGATCTGCGAGGACGCCTGCCGCACCCTGCTCCCCGCCGAGCAGGAGGACGACATCGTGCTGCTCGTCGCCCGCACCCGGCGACTGCCGGCCGCCCAGGTCGCCCACTGGGACGTGCCCCACGAGCCGTTCGCCGTCGCGCCGGTCCGCACCGCCGTCAGCGCGAAACTCGCCGAATGGGGCCTGGAAGAGACCGCCTTCACCACCGAACTCGTCCTCAGCGAACTCGTCACCAACGCCATCCGGTACGGCACCCCACCGGTCGCCGTCCGCCTCCTCCTCGACCGCACGCTGACCTGCGAGGTCTCCGACGGCAGCAGCACCGCACCTGCGCTACGCCGCCACCACGGACGAAGGCGGCCGCGGCCTGTACCTGGTCGCCCACCTCGCCGATCGCTGGGGCACCCGTTACACCCCCGAGGGAAAGATCATCTGGACCGGGCAGCACCTCAGGTGAGGAGCCGGAGGGCGGGGGCCCGCTCGCTGGTGGCCAGCGGACGGGCGCAGTGGCTGCAGGCGTCCGGTACCGGCCTGACCATGTTGGTCTGCGTGCTGAACGCTCCGGACCGTCCGGCCTGCGGGCAGTGGTACCCGAGGTGCAGGCGGACCCACGGCGCACGCGTCAGCGCGGTCGACGCCCGGTCCCGCTTCGCGTCGTGGAACGGCGCCCACCAGTAGTCGACGACGGCCCGCAGCGTCGTCCGGTGCCGCTCGGTGGTGACGTCGAAGGCCGCGATCCGACCGGCAGTGGGATGGCCCGGGTACTCCTCGTCGCCCGAACAGAGAGCGTGTTCCTGCCCGCCCTCGAAGGTGGTCGTGCGCCTGGTGCGCCCGCAGATGAAGCAATCCAGGCTCAGCTGCACTTTCTTCTGCCAGTGCAGGTTGTGAAAGTCCTCGTCCCGCGGGGGGTTGGTCAGTTCGGCGGTGATCTCCACGCTGCGCAGCATCCGGCGATCATGCCAGGGCGCAGGGGCGACCGTCTCGCTCATGGTGCGGCCGGCGGCGGCTCCCGAGGCGACGTCAGGGTGAGCCGGGTCTCACCGGGCCGGGCCCTCTTGTTTATGCAACGAGTTGCATAGAAGGATCGGGGCATGGCGCTCGAACACGCGATCCTCGTCTCGCTGCTGGAGCGGCCGGGCTCCGGCTATGAGCTGTCCCGGCGCTTCGAGCGGTCCATCGGATACTTCTGGACCGCCACCCACCAGCAGATCTACCGCGTGCTCAAGCGCATGGAGAGCGACGGCTGGATCGACGTCCGCGAGGTGCCGCAGCAGGCCCGGCCGGACAAGAAGGAGTACTCCGTCGCCGCCCGCGGCCGGGCCGCCCTCTCCGAGTGGCTCCATGAGCCGATCGAACCCGAGAGCGTCCGGCACGACCTCGCGGTGAAGATCCGCGGCGCGGCCTTCGACGATCCGTCCGCGCTGATCCGTGAGGTCGAACGGCACCACCGGGCGCACAGCGACCGGCTCGCGCACTACCTCGCGGGCGAGCGCCGCGACTTCACCGGGCCCGACGCCCCCGCGGCACCCGACGCCGGACAGCAGCTCCAGCACGTGGTGCTGCGCGGCGGCATCGCCTACGAGCGGATGACGCTCGACTGGCTCGACGACGTCCTCGCCACCCTCCGCCGGCTCGGCACGGCACCACCGTCCGCCGACCCGGCCCCGTAACCACACCCCTCAACCACCGACCCCCGGAAGGCAACCCTCCATGGCCGACCAGCTGCTGTTCAACCCGCGCACCTACGACCCGGCGCACTTCGACCCCGAGACCCGCAGGCTGCTGCGCGCCACCGTCGACTGGTTCGAGACCCGCGGCAAGCGCAAGCTGATCGAGGACTACCGCTCCCGCGCCTGGCTCGCGGACTTCCTCGCGTTCTCCGCGAAGGAAGGGCTGTTCGCGACCTTCCTCACCCCGGCCTCGGCCGCCGGCGAAGGGCAGCAGGACAAGCGCTGGGACACCGCCCGGATCGCCGCGCTCAACGAGATCTTCGGCTTCTACGGGCTCGACTACTGGTACGCCTGGCAGGTCACCATCCTCGGACTCGGCCCGGTCTGGCAGAGCGACAACGCCGCCGCCCGCACCCGCGCGGCCGAACTCCTCGACCAGGGCGAGGTGTTCGCCTTCGGCCTGTCCGAGAAGGCGCACGGCGCCGACATCTACTCCACCGACATGCTGCTGGAGCCCGACGGTGCCGGCGGCTTCCGCGCCACCGGCTCCAAGTACTACATCGGCAACGGCAACGCCGCCGGCCTGGTCTCCGTCTTCGGCCGCCGCACCGACATCGAGGGCCCCGACGGCTACGTCTTCTTCGCCGCCGACAGCCGCCACGAGGCGTACCACCTGGTGAAGAATGTCGTCGACTCCTCGAAGTACGTCAGCGAATTCCGCCTGGAGAACTACCCGGTCGGCCCCGACGACATCCTGCACACCGGCCGCGCCGCCTTCGACGCCGCCCTCAACACCGTCAACGTCGGCAAGTTCAACCTCTGCACCGGCGCCATCGGCATCTGCGAGCACGCGATGTACGAGGCCGTCACCCACGCCCAGAACCGCATCCTCTACGGCCGCCCGGTCACCGCCTTCCCGCACGTGCGCCGCGAACTGACCGACGCCTACGTCCGGCTCGTCGGCATGAAGCTGTTCAGCGACCGCGCCGTCGACTACTTCCGTTCCGCCGGCCCCGACGACCGCCGCTACCTGCTCTTCAACCCCATGACGAAGATGAAGGTGACCACCGAGGGCGAGAAGGTCATCGACCTGATGTGGGACGTGATCGCCGCCAAGGGCTTCGAGAAGGACACCTACTTCGCCCAGGCCGCCACCGAGATCCGCGGCCTGCCGAAGCTGGAGGGCACCGTCCACGTCAACCTGGCGCTGATCCTCAAGTTCATGGGCAACCACCTGCTCGCCCCGGCCGAGTACCCGCCCGTGCCCACCCGCCTCGACGCGGCGGACGACGCGTTCCTCTTCCGCCAGGGGCCGGCCCGCGGCCTGGGCGCCATCCGCTTCCACGACTGGCGCGCCGCCTACGACGCCCACGCCCACCTCCCCAACGTCGCCCGCTTCCGCGAACAGGCCGACGCCCTCTGCGAGTTCGTCACCACCGCCGCACCCGACGAGAAGCAGAGCCGCGACCTGGACCTCCTCCTCGCCATCGGCCAGCTCTTCGCCCTGGTCGTGCACGGCCAGCTGATCCTGGAGCAGGCCGAGCTCACCACCCTCGACGAGGACGTGCTGGACGAACTCTTCGCCGTCCTGGTCAGGGACTTCTCCGCACACGCCGTCGAGCTGCACGGCAAGGACTCCGCCACCGAGGCACAGCAGGCCTGGGCCCTGGGCGCGGTCCGCCGCCCGGCCGTCGACGACGGCCGCTCGGCACGCGTCTGGGAGCGGGTGGAGGCGCTGGCCGGGGCTTACGAGATGGCTCCGTAACACCAACGTGCCTACGTGGCAGGTCAGCTGACTGCGCATCAGGCCCGGCCGGCGTTCGAGGACGCCGGCCGGGCCGCACTGCTGACGGTGCACCTCTCCGCACCCCCCATGGCCCGGGCCGCCGTCCCGTCCGGATACTGAGTGGCATGGCTCTCTACGACACGCTCGGGGCGACGTACGGCCGGACCCGGCAGCCCGACCCGCGGATCGCCGCGCGGATCCGCGCCGCGCTCGGGGACGCCGCGGACGTGATCAACGTGGGAGCGGGCACCGGCTCCTACGAGACACCGCACACCGTCCTCGCGGTCGAGCCCAGCCAGGTCATGCTCGCCCAGCGCCCGCCCGGCTCCGCGCCCGCCGTGTGTGCGGTCGCCGAACACCTCCCGCTGCCCGACGACGCCGCGGACGCCGTCATGGCGCTGCTGACCGTCCACCACTGGACCGACCTGGCGGCCGGGATCGCCGAACTGCGCCGGGTCGCCCGCCGCCGCATCGTCATCCTGACCTGGGACCAACAGGTCTTCCGCGAACGGTTCTGGCTCGTCCGGGACTACCTCCCGCAGGCCGCCGCCTTCGACGACGCCCGCGCCATCCCGATCGACGACCTGGTCGCCCTGCTCGGCGGCGCGCGCGTGGAGCCCGTTCCGGTCCCGCACGACTGCACCGACGGGTTCGGCGCCGCGTACTGGCGACGCCCCCACGCCTACCTCGACCCGCAGGTGCGCGCCGGCATCTCCCTGCTCGCCCAGACCGGAGAGGACGCCCTCGCCCCCGGCCTGGCGGCGCTCGCCGATGACCTGGCGACCGGCCGGTGGCAGGAACGCCACGCCGACCTGCTCGCCCGCGACGCCCTTGACGTCGGCTACCGGCTGCTGGTCGCGGACTACTGACGCACCGTCCGCTGCTCCCATTCGGCCCTGGTCAGGGCGTACTCGACCTCGCCGTGCTCGGAACCGGGGATGGCGTCGGGCCAGTCACCGACGTAGGTGCGGACGTGGCGCAGGCCGGCCTTCTCCATCACCCGTCGTGAGGCGGCGTTGACGGCCATGGTGTTCGCGGTCACCCGCTGCACGCCGAGTTCGGTGAATCCCTTGCGGATCAAGGCCCGAGAGCCCTCGGTGGCATAGCCGTGGCCCCAGGCGGCCCGGCGCAGGCGGTAGCCGAGCTCGACCACGGCCGGGCCGTCCTCCTCGACGGGACGGAACTCGAACCAGCCGAGGAACGCCCGGGTCTCCTTGGCCTCGGCGGCCCAGTAGCCGACGGTTCCGGTCGCCGGGAAGGAGTGCCGCAGGCGCGGCAGGTGCTCGGTGCGGATCGTCTCGCGCGGCGTCGGCCGCCCGCCGTTGAGGTACCGCATCACCTCGGGGTCGCCGTCCAGCTCGACCAGCCGGTCCACGTCCCCTGCGGTGAACGGGCGCAGCGCCATCCGCGCGGTCTCCAGGAAGGTGCTCATACGCTCCTCGTGCGGCTGCTCGTGCGGCTGCTCGTGCGGCTGTTCGTTCGGTGGCTCGGACAGGCTCTACGCCCCGGCGTGAAGATAGCTCGCCCACAAGGACGGGGTGGCCGGGAAGCGGTCGCGTACGGCGCGCAGGGTGTGGTGGAGGGCGGCCGCGGCACGGTCGGGGGCGAGTCTTCCCCGGGGGCCGGTGGTCAGATGGGTGTAGAAGGACTCCGCGATCTCGGCGGCAAGGCGGTCGTTGATCGGCCACAGCGTTCCGATGACATGGGGGAATCCGGCCAGCTGGAAGGCGCTGGTGAGATGGATGGCCTCGTCCAGGAGGCGAGGGCCGCCCGGCGCCGCCGAGCTGCAGGCGGAGAGGTAGGCCAGGCGTGCGTGGTCGAGGTCGACCCGGGCCAGGGCGGAGACCGTCAACGGTGTCGTGGCGTGGTCGTGCAGCAGCAGCCGGCTCTGCGACGGGTCGGCGGGGTCGCTCGCGCCGTGGCAGGCGAAGTGGGCCACGCCGCACTGGGGGAGACGGGCGAGGACGCTCGCCGTGGTCGGGGTCTCGGCGGCGGGTGGCGGGCACACGTCGTCGTGGGCGACGGGCGGTTCGGTGAGCGGGACCGGCCGGGGGAGGAGCGGCCGGATCCGGCGCACTTCCTCGGGGACGTACCGCAGGGGGCTCTGCCCAGGGGTGGTCGGCATGGCGACGATCAGCGACCGGGACCGGTCCGCGGACCGGGCCTGACGCCTGCGGGCGTGCCGCAGGGCGCGGACGGTGGGGGTGTACGAGGAGATCACGCGGTCCATCAGGGTACGGGGGGCCGGTCCCCGTGCGGGCTCGGTGTGGAACCCGGCGGCGTGCAGGGGCAGCAGCCCCAGCGGTCCACCCGGTGTCCACCACACGCGGGGCAGCGGCCGACCGTCCTGGCCCGTGGGCGTCCCCTCGCCCGTTGGCACCTCCTCGCCCGTGGGGACCGCTTCACCCATGGCGGCGAGGGCGGACAGGACCGGCTCGACCGCGGCCTCCCACAGCCATTCCAGTGTGCGGCGCAGGGTCTGCTGCGCGGCGACCCGGTCGCCGTCCGGCGCGGTCGCCTCGGCCAGCGCGCGGGAGAAGACGCCGACCCGGTCGAGGACGGAGTCCCGGTCGAGCCGCGGCAGCGGACAGGAGCCGACGCCGTGACGGGTGAGCAGGATCGCGTCACTGCGGTAGCGGCTGACGTTGAGGGTCACCACCGGGCCATGAGCGGCTTCCGCCAAGAGCTCGTCGAGGCCCGGCGGCAGGCCGAAGGTCGTGAATCCGGCGCAGGCCCGGATGCGGCGCAGCACGTCGTCGAGCTCCCCGGCGAGCCGATGGCGCTCGGCTCCGATGCCTCCGGGCCGGACTCCGCCGATCCCGGCGGGGATCACGGCGGTGTCCTGGTCGAGCAGTTCGCGGAGTGCGCAGAAACGGCCGGCGAGCCGGGGATGCTGCTCGGTGAGCTCGGTCAAGTCGCCGCGGACATCGAGGGATTGGGCCAGGAGCACGCCTCGCCCGGCCTCCGAGAGCCGCAGGGCGCGGGTGGCGCGTTCGGACGGTGTGCCGCCCTCGGGATCGGCCAGGGCCAGGGCCGCCGCGTCGGCGGCGAGACCCTCGGCGTGGGCGCCGAGAGCATGCTGCTGGTCACCCCGCCGCAGCCGGCGTGGCGCCACCTCGGGCAGCATCAGCACCGCCCGCTCCAGGAACGCGGCGGCCCGCACCGGCGCCGAAGCCGCCACCAGTTCCGCCGCGTTACGGGCCGCGCGGACGCGCAACCAAGGCGCACCCGCTTTCATGGTGGCGGCCTGCTCCCACGCGTCCAGCGCTTCGTCACGGTCCCGGGCCGCACCGGAACGATCGAACCTCATGGCCAGGGCGTTGCCCAGGTTGGCCAGGTATGCGGAGCGGTGGCCATGGTCGTGCGGAGTGGCCCGGACCGCCTCGCGCCCCAGCCTCGCCGCTTCGTCCAGATCCGCGGGCACACCGCTGTGCTCGTAACGCTCTCGCAGGGCGATGCCGAGGTTGTTGAGGTACAGGGCATGGTCCGGGTGGTCGTCGGGAGTGGCCCGCGCGGCCGCTCGCCCGGTCTCCACGGCCTCGTCCAGGTACGCGAGGTCGCCCGTCCGCGCGAAGCACTGCTGCAGGGTCAGCGCGAGGCTGGTCAGGTGCGCGGCGTGATCGGGGTGCGGGGAGGGGGCGAGGTGGTCGGAGGAGGCGTGGTGGACGGCGTGGTGGACGGCGTGGTCGGGGTGGTCGGGCCGGTCCGGAGGGGCGTCGGGAAGGGTGCGGGCCGCCGCCCGCCCCGCCTCGACCGCTTCCTCCAGATCGCCGAGCGCGCCGGTGCGTTCGGCACGCATCCGCAGCACGATGCCCAGGCCGGCCAACTGGCGTGCGTGGCCGATGCGGTCGTCGGGGGTGAGCCGCACCGCCAGGCGTGCCGCCCGTACGGCCTCGTCCAGGTCCGCCAGCTGCCCCGTCCAGTCGAACCGGGTCCGCAGGACGAGGCAGAGGGTGTGCAGGCACCTGGCACGTTCGGGGTGGTCGGCGGGGAGGGCGTGCACCGCCGCCCGTCCTGCCTCGACCGCTTCGTCCAGATCGGCGAGTGCGCCGCTGCGGGAGAAACGGAACCACAGCGCGAGGCCGAGATTGGACAGGAACGTCGGTCGGCCCGGATCGCCGTCCGACGTGCCGCGGACGCCGGCGCGGACCGCGTCCACCGCTTCGCCGACCCCCGTGGCGTCGCGGGTGTGCTCGACGCGGACGAGCAGAGTGACGCCGAAGTTGCCCCGGTGGGTGGCGCTGTGGGGGTGAGCGTCCGTCGCGCCCTCGACGGCCGCCCTCCCCGCCGCCACGGCTTCGTCGAGATCAGCGGGCACACGGCCGCGTTCGAACCGCATCCGCAGGGCGATGCCCAGGTTGGAGAGATGGTCGGCACGACCGAGGTGTGCGCGGGGAGTGCTGCGGACGGCCTCCCGTCCCGCCTCGACCGCTTCGTCCAAGTCGGCGATCGCACCGGCCCGTTCGTACCGCAGTTGCAGCCGGATGCCGAGGTTGTTGAGGTGAACGGCGCGGTGGAGCGGATCGGCCGGGGCGGCCCGCACCGCGGCCCGGGCCACCTCCACGGCCTCGTCCAGCGCCGCCCGCTCCCCGGAACGCTCGAAGCGCTGCTGCAGCACGACACCGAGCTCATGGAGGCAACGGGCACGCTCGGGGTCATCACTGTCGGCACTCCGGACGGCCTCGCGTGCCCACTCGACGGCCTCGTCCGCATCCGCCAGGTCTCCCGTGCGCGCGAACCGGGCCCGCAGGGCCTGCACCAGGGTGCTCGCGTAGCTGGCCGGACCGGGGTGGCCGGCTGCCGCGGCCCGCACCGCCGCTCGGCCGCACTCCACCGCATCGTCCAGGTCAGCCGCCGCGTCCGTCCGGTCGAAACGGTCCCGGAGTACGGACGTGAGGTTGTGCAGATGCATCGCGCGGTGCGGGCTGTCCTCAGGGGTGGCCCGGACGGCCGCACGCGCCGTCTCCACCGCGGCGTCCTGATCCTGCGGCACGCCCGTGCACCCGAACCGCCTCTGCAGGGCGACGGCCAGGTCCGAGAGCAGCATGGGGTAGTAGGGATGACCGTCAGGGGTGGCCCGGACGGCCGCGTCGATCGCGGTCACCGCCTCGTCCGCGTCCGCCGCCTCCCCGAGGTGTTCGAACCGCCGCTGTAAGGCAGTTCCGAGGTTCGCCAGCGCCCCGGGCCACTCGGGGGCGTCGGCGGGGGTGTGCTCCGCGATCCGCCGCCACAGGGCGACGAGCGAGGTCAGGAAGGCCGGGCCGGCATCCGTCTCCGACGCGTACGCGAGCCCGTCCAACCCGGCCGGGACGGCCCGTTCGGCGAGCGCGGTGAGCAGCGGGCGCGGCAGGTCGTCGTCCCGTCCCGCGATGAAGCACGGCGTGAAGAAGCGGAGTGCGTCCGCCACGTCCGGTCCGGCCAGCGCTTCGGGAAGAGCCTGAGCACGCGCGTGGTGCAGCCGGCCCAGGGCGTGCGCGGCCTCCACGTCGAGGGGATCGCCGGCGATGATCGCGGCCAGCCGGTGGGCTTCCGCACGCGCCGCCGCCGCGAGCACCACGGAGGCGTCCCCGGTCGCGGCCACCTGGTCGACGCGCGCCCGCACCGCCGCCAGGAGTTCGTCACGCTGTCCCACCGAGCCTCCCCGTCCGCACCGATCTCACGCACCAATTGGGCACAATGGAACGCCAGTTGACGGGACAGCTCAAGGCGGAACACCGCGCCGACGGCGGGCGGCCCGGGAGAGGCCGCCGAACCGACGGCGAAGGGGGCACAGCAGGGATGTGGGGAGGCAGCGGTGGCGACGGCGCCGGCAGTGGCGGTGACGGTGGCCAAGGGGCGTACGCACCGGACGCGCGCGAGGACATCGCCTATGTCTGCGACCAACTGGACCGCATCCGGGCGACCTTGGAGGCGTACGGCACCGACGGCGCGGCTCCCCTGGAGCGGCTACTGGCGGCGCTGCGCGCAGGGGGAGACCTCGGGCCACCGCTCGACGTGCTCCACGAGGCGCTGCTGGCCGCCGGCGACGCCGCGGGTGTCAACGGCCGCGCCCGCGGGCTGACCCCGCTCGGCATCACCTCGCCGGCGCCTGACGAGTGGGTCCTGCTGTGCCCGGCCGGGCTCTGTGCGCGCCATGCCTGGCCCGACCGCGGCGAGCCCCCGCGCTGCCGCATCAGCGACCGGCCCCTGCGCAGGGAACGGCTGTAGCGGTGGGCGGCTTCCTGAGCGCCCTGGGGCAGAAGCTCGCCGAGCGCTGGCTGACCCTCCTGGTCCTGCCCGGCGCCCTCTTCCTGGCCACCGCCACCGTCGCCGCGACCCTGGGCCAGGCCCACGCCCTGGACCCGCACCGCCTCACCGACCGGCTCACCCGCTGGGCCCAGACCCCCGCCGCCACCACCGTCGGCGGTCAGGTCGTCCTGCTCGGTGCGGTCCTCGCCGCGGCCGCGGCGGCCGGACTGGTCGCCCAGGGCCTGGGCGTACTGGTCCAGCGCGGCACGCTGGCCCCCGACTGGGAGACCTGGCCGGTCCCGCTGCGGCAGTGGGCCCGAGCCCGCGTCGCCGGCCGCCGGGCCCGCTGGCACGCCGCGGCGCACCGCTACCGACAGCAGCGGGACGCCGACGCCCGCGCCCTCGCCCGCGACGGACTCCGGGCCGACCGGGCCCCGCGCCGGGCCGCGCTCGAAGCGCTGCGGCGCCTCGCCGCCGAGGAACCCGCCCGGCCCACCTGGAGCGGCGACCGGATCCACGCCGTCTCCGTACGACTGGAACGCGACCACCACCTCGATCTGGCCGTGCTGTGGCCGCACCTGTGGCTGGTGCTGCCCGACACCACCCGCGCTGAGATCACCGCCGCCGAGCAGGCCCTCACCCGGGCCGTCACCCTGGCGGGTTGGTCCGTGCCGTACGCCGCGCTGACCGTGTGGTGGTGGCCCGCCGCCCCGCTCGCCGCGGCCCTCGCCCTGACCGCCAGGTACCGCATCCACGCCGCCGTCGACACCTACGCCCAGCTGCTGGAAGCCGCCGTCCGTCTGCACCTCGGGGAGCTGGCCGCCCAGCTCGGCGTCGACCACCCGGGCCCGGCGGCACCCGCGCTCGGCGACGCCCTCATGCAACAGCTCCGCCCCCGTACCCCGCCGGAAGGGCACGGCGGATGACGGGGGAGGGGTGAGCCGGCGGCTACCCCTGAGCAGCCCGGCGTGCCGAGCCGGTGCGCGGGGCGTCCTGCCCACCTGCTGGGTGACACTTCCCGCGTGCGTAGAGGCTCACCTGGCGGCCCCGTACGACGCTGGTCGAGCAGCGCACGAAGCGTTCCTTCAGCACACGCTGCTTGGTGAGGTCGCGGACGGTGTCGGCCCGCTCCGGCCCGGGGTCGGTGACGAGCACTATGCGCCGCGCGCCCAGCATGGCGCGCTCTATGTCGCGCGGCTCGGCCTCTATGCCCTTCAGCGTGCCCGATGCCACCGGCCCCTGGGCCAGGGCCAGATCGCGCAGGCCGGCGAACTCCCGGGGCGACACGAGAGCGGTGTCGCGGCGCGCGGCGGGAATGTAGAGGACGCCGTCGGCGGTGTCGCGAACCTGGCCGACCGTGGCCGCCGCGCCGAGGACGTCGTCGATGCGGCTCTCTTCGGTACGCAGGCGGAGCTCGATCGGGAGCAGCGCCAGGAGGGCCAGGGTGACGGCGACCGGGAGCAGTACGCGGGCGCCCGGTCCGACCCGTGTGGCGATCGTGGCGAGCAGGACGCCGATCAGGAGCGCGAGCCCCACGTACGCGAACAGCACATAGCGGGTGACGAAGAGGGGTTTGACGACGGAGATCAACGCCAGTCCGACCTGGGGCACCGCACAGAGCGGGAGCGCGACCACCGCGAGGTTCAGGCGCGCATACGGCGCTTCCTCGCGCGTGCCCGCCACCCCGCGTGCCTGCGGCAGCCGCGTGCAGAGGGCCGCGATCGCCACGGTGATCAGCACACCCAGTACCGTCGACCAGCCGAGCGGCTTGATCCAGGAGACCTGCGAGGACTGGGCCCGGCTGGTCAGGATCACCGGCAGGGCCGCGGCGACGGCCGCCGAGGCGGCAAGTACCCACCGGACAAGGCGCGTTCGGTCGGGCCGGACGCACACCATGGTGACGCCGTGCGCGACGAGCGCGAACAGCGAGAACCAGTTGAGCCACGCGGCGACCAGCGTGGCCGCCGCGTACCCGGCCCACCGCCGACCGTCCGGCCGCTCAAGTGCGGCTACCAGCAGCCACGTTGCGAGTACGACGAAGGCGAGCACGAGGGCGTACGACCGGCCCTCCTGGGCGTGCTCCTGAACCGCCGGCACGACCGCCAGGGCGAGCCCGGCGGCCGTTCCCGCCACGGCGGTCGCGAGTCGGGCGCCGAGCAGCGCGGTCAGTCCGCAGGCGGTGGCGGCGGCGAGCACCGAGGGCAGCCGCAGGGTGATCAGGCTGTCGCCGAAGAGGGCGAACACGCCGTGCATCACCGCGTAGTACAGGCCGTGGACGACGTCGACCTGGCCGACCATGTGCGCTATCTCGGCCAGTGACCGATGTGCTGCCTGCCAGGTCGCCGCCTCATCCCGCCACATGCTGTGCTCGCGCGTGATGCCCCACAGCCCGAGAGCGAGTGCGAGGACGGCCGGACCGGCGCAGATGGATATGCGGCCGTGCCGCACGGTGCCCCCCAAGAAGACCGGAAAACGGGAAATACCGGAACGCCTGCTGAAGCCTGCGTTCCGTCAAAACCGAAGGGAGGAGCCGTAAATGGCCCCGATGATCTCCCCGTGGCCGAGAATCTACGCGCCGTGGGCGCATTTCCTCGCCGTCATGTCGCCTGCGGGCGCAGGTTCCGACGAAGATCACATCGAGATTTGCCGAATTGGCGGTAAATGTCCCGCCTATCGGCTTCCGTGCCGTCCCTGGGGTGCCGTGGAAGGCCGGGGCGTCCTCGCGTCCCGGGGGTGAGGGACCGGTATCGACGGTACGAGGTCATAAAATCGAAAAAACTCGGGCAGGTCCGAGTGCCTCATTGCCCGAAGGGATCCGCATGACCACGCCCACCTCTTCCGACGGCTCCTCGTCCTCGGGGAGACCGCCGCTGGACCACGATCCGTGGGCCCCGCCTTCGTCGTCCCCGGCGGGTGTGGTCCCCCGCCTGCCGTACCCGGTGCCGCCTGCGCAGCCGCGGAACGGCATGGGCATCACGGCTCTGGTGCTCGGCCTGGTCGGCATCGGCCTCGGCCTGTTCATCATCCTGTTCTGGATTTCCTGGTTGCCGGCCCTGCTGGCCCTGGTCTTCGGCTCCATAGGACTGAGCCATGCGCGCAAGGGCCTGGCCACCAACAAGGCCATGGCCGTCAGCGGTCTCGTCATGGGCATCGTCGGCCTGCTGATCGCCGCCGGCAGCGGGGTCGTCACGGTCCTGACGGTCAAACACGCCGTCGACGACGCCCGCGCGAAGGTCAGGGAGATCAAGAAGGGCAACGAGAAGGCGGCGGCCGAGGAGGCGGCCCGGCATCTGTCCTTCGGCGAGTCGTACACCTTCGGCGACGGACTGAAGGTCACCGTGGCCAAGCCGACACCGTTCACCCCGGACGCCATCGCCTACGGTCACGCCAAGGGCAACAAGGCCGTTCAGGTCACGATCACGGTGGTCAACACCGGAAAGCAGCGGGTCTCGATCAAGACCGGGCTGCCCGACGTCAATGACGCCGACGGGGCCTCGGCGGAGCTGGTGATCGACGGAAGCGGCCGGCAGAAGGTCCTCACCGGATACCTCCTGCCCGGCAGGACGGCCGTCGGCAAGTACGCCTTCTCGCTGCCGCCCGCTGCCGCCGGCCGGGCCGAGGTCGAGTTCAGCCCCGACGCGATCCGGTGGGACGACGCCTACTGGAGCGGCTCCACCCGCTGACGCCTGCTCACCCCCGCCTGGCCGCCCGCGCGGACGACGGATCGCCGGGCAAGTGCGTGTGGTGGGCGGGGGTTTCCCATGAGGAGGTAATGAACAAGGAATGAGCTTGTCATGTTCATTCAACGCGCGTAGCGTTCGGTCCCCCTTGTGCGGTTCCCTGAAGTGTCTCTCCAACCCCCCACACTTCTGGAGACCCCATGCGTCGTGCCGTTATCGGCCTGTCCGCCGCCTCCGCCACCCTCATCGGCCTGGCCGCCGCACCCGCGCTGGCCGAACCGCCCGCCCCGCCCTCGACGGCCACCGCCCGCGCCGAGCTCGCCGCCCTCACCGTCGCGCCCCCGCACTCCATGGACGGCTACGCCCGCGACAAATTCGACATATGGGCCAAGCAGCCCGACGGCTGCACCACCCGCCAGGACGTGCTCGCCCGCGACGGCAAGAACGTCGTCGACGAGTCCGGCAACTGTCAGCCGTCGAGCGGTAGTTGGTACTCGGCCTACGACGACACGACGGTCACCGACGTCGCCCAGGCCACCATCGACCACATGGTCCCGCTCGCCGAGGCCTGGCGCTCCGGCGCCGACACCTGGAGCGCCGACCAGCGCAAGGCGTTCGGCAACGACCTCAAGGACCCCCAGCTCCTGATTGCCTCGGAGTCCTCCAACAGCTCCAAGAGCGACAGCGGACCGGCCGACTGGAAGCCCACCAACCACGCCTTCTGGTGCACCTACGCCAAGGACTACACCCACATCAAGTCCGTCTGGAAGCTCACCACCACCGACAAGGAGAAGACCGCCCTCTCCTCGATGCTCGACAGCTGCACCAACTGAGCGCCGGCCGGCGGGGGGTGAGCCCCCCGCCGGCCCTCAGGGCGCCCACACCCCCACGGCAGTTCCGTTGCGCACGTGCTGCTCGTACGTGACGACCTTGGCGTGGACGACGTCCAGACACGCCTGCAGGTCCGCCATCCGCGCTTCCACATCGCGCTCGTGCGCGCGCAGCAGCGCCAGCCGGTCGGGTTCATTGCCCGGACCGGAGCGGACGAGGTCGGCGAACTTCCTGATCGTGGCGATCGGCATGCCGGAGGCACGCAGCCGGTCGCACAGCGCCAGCCAGTCCACATCCGTCTGCGCATAGACGCGCCGGCCCCCGGCGGAGCGAGGGATCTCCCGAAGGAACAGCCCCTCGCGCTCGAAGAACCGCAGCGCATGGACGCTCATCCCGGTCAATTCGGCGACCCTGCCGATGGACATGCCGTTCGCGGTCCCATCCATCCTGCCCACCCCTTGCTCCCCGCTGTGCCTTCCCTCGGCGAACCGTACCTTGACCTAGCGTGCACTCAAGCTTTTAGCGTCGTCCGCATGATCATGAAGCAGCAGAAGATCGGCACGGGATTCGGCGCGCACAGCACGGCCGACGACGTCCTCGCCGGCATCGACCTGACCGGCACCACTGCGCTGGTCACCGGCGGTTACTCGGGACTCGGCCTGGAGGCGACCCGCGCCCTGGCCCGCGCCGGAGCCCGTGTGGTCGTCCCCGCACGGCGGGCGGCCCTCGCCGAGGAAGCCCTGCGGGACGTCCCCGAGGCCGAGGTCCAGGCGCTCGATCTGGCCGACCTGGAAAGCGTCCGGACCTTCTCCGACCGCTTCCTCCGGACCGGGCGCACCCTCGACATCGTCATCAACAACGCGGGAATCATGGCCTGCCCGGAGACCCGCATCGGGCCCGGCTGGGAAGCCCACTTCGCCGTCAACCACCTCGGGCACTTCGCGCTCGTCAACCGCCTCCGCCCCAGCCTCGCCCCCGGCTCGCGGGTGGTGGCCGTGGCCTCCTCGGGGCACTTCCTGTCCGACATCCGGTGGGATGACCTCCACTTCCGCACCGGCTACGACCGCTGGCTCGCCTACGCGCAGTCCAAGACGGCCAACGCCCTGTTCGCCCATCACCTCGACCGCCTCGGCGCCGCGAGCGGGCTGCATGCCTTCGCCGTGCACCCGGGCAGCATCCTCACTCCGCTGCAACGCCACGTTCCGCGCGACGAGTGGCGCGCGCACGGCTGGGTGACCCCCGACGGCCGGCCGGCCGACGGATTCAAGACACCGCAACAGGGCGCGGCCACCGCGGTCTGGGCCGCGACCTCCCCACTTCTCGACGGGTACGGCGGCGCCTACTGCCAGGACTGCGACCTCGCGGACCCGGCCGCGACCGACGACATGCTCGTCGGCGGCGTCAAACCCTGGGCCACCGACCCCGAAGCCGCCGCCCGCCTCTGGGCGCTGTCCAGCGAACTCACGGAGACGGACTTCTGAGCTGTCCGGGCCGGCTGAACCGGCCCGGACAACCGGTGCACAGGTCTCCAATGGGAGGCCGTTGAGGCGGGCCACCCGCTACTGGTGCACGGCGCGTTCGCGGGGCGAGGGGCCCGAAGGCCCGTGAGCGGGCGGTGGGTGGTCGCCGGGCGGCGAGCGTCGGGAGCACGCGGCCCGGCGACCTGCTGGGGAGGGCGACCGTCGCGGGTCCGGTCAGGCCGGGCGGGACGGTGCGCCGCCGGACGTCACGATGCGGTGGATCAGCCTGGCGCCGGCCCGGGCCGTGCGGTCGTCGACGTCGAGGTCCGGATTGAGCTCGGCGATGTCGCAGACGGCCAGCTTGCCGCTCGCCGCGACCCGGGTGCAGACGCGCTCGACGATCTCCATCGGCACGCCGTAGGCGGCGGGGGCGCTGACGCCCGGGGCCACCGCGGCGGGGAGCACGTCGAGATCGATGCTGAGGTGGACGACATCACAGCCGGCCAGGAACGTGTCGAGGAACGCGTCCACGCGCGACAGGCCGAGCAGACCGCATTCGGTGTCGGGCAGATAGCGCACCCCGAGCTCGTCCGCGGTCCGGAACAGCCGCTCGGTGTTGCTGGGCTGACTCACGCCCAGCACCCAGTAGTTGAGCCGCTGCCCGCGCAGCTCTTCGCTGCGCGCCATCTGGAGGAACGGCGTGCCGGAGCTGGGACGTGCGTCCTCGCGCAGGTCGAAGTGGGCGTCGAGGTTCAGCACGCCGAGCCGGCCGCCCTCGCGCACCGCGCGGCTGCCGGCGAGCCCCAGGTAGCTGCCGTACGCCACCTCGTGGCCGCCGCCCAGCACCACCACCGGGCGGCCCCGGTCGACGAGGGGGGTGATGACCCGGCCCAGTCGGTGCTGCCCGGCTTCGAGATCGCCGTCGGCCACCTCGACGTCACCGGAGTCCAGCACCCGCACCGGCGACGGCAGGGCCATCGACGCGAGCGCACGGCGCAGCGCGCGGGGTCCGTTCGCCGCGCCCTGGCGGCCCTTGTTCCGCCGTACCCCCTCATCGCTGCGGAAGCCGACGAGCGCGGCGTCGCAGGACGCGGCACCGGCGAGGTCGAGGCCGACCGCGTGGTGCCAGCGCAGGTGCTCGGGTCCGGGTCCGTCGTCCCGGCCGGTCCAGGGTTCGGGGGCGACGTCCGCGGCGGTCACCACGGTGGGGTCCGTCCTCACTTCGCGTCGTCCTCCGCCATCGGGATGCGCACGCCGCGCTGCTGCGCAACGGCGGTGGCATGCTCGTAGCCGGCGTCCACGTGCCGGATGACGCCCATGCCCGGGTCGTTGGTGAGCACGCGGGAGAGCTTCCGGGCGGCGAGCTCGGTGCCGTCGGCGATGCAGACCTGGCCGGCGTGGATCGAGCGGCCCATGCCCACGCCGCCGCCGTGGTGGAGGGAGACCCAGGACGCGCCGGAGGCGGTGTTCACCAGCGCGTTGAGCAGCGGCCAGTCGGCGATGGCGTCGGACCCGTCGAGCATCGACTCGGTCTCGCGGTACGGGGAGGCGACGGAGCCGGAGTCGAGGTGGTCACGGCCGATGGCGAGGGGCGCGGACAGCTCGCCGGAGGCGACCATCTCGTTGAACCGCAGACCGGCGCGGTGCCGTTCGCCGTAGCCCAGCCAGCAGATGCGGGCGGGCAGGCCCTCGAAGGCGACGCGCTCGCCGGCCATCTTGATCCAGCGGTGCAGGTGCTCGTTCTCCGGGAACAGCTCCAGGATGGCCTTGTCGGTGGCCTCGATGTCCTTGGGGTCGCCGGACAGCGCCGCCCAGCGGAACGGGCCGAGGCCCTCTTCGAACAGCGGGCGGATGTGGGCCGGCACGAAGCCGGGGAAGGCGAAGGCGCGCTCGTAACCCGCCTTGCGGGCCTCGTCGCGGATCGAGTTGCCGTAGTCGAAGACCTCGGCGCCCGCGTCGAGGAAGCCCACCATGGCTTCGACGTGGCGGGCCATGGACGCCCGGGAGCGTTCGGTGAAGGCGGCCGGGTCCTTGGCGGCCAGCTCGTGCCATTCGTCCACGCGCACGCCGACCGGGAGGTACGACAGCGGGTCGTGCGCCGAGGTCTGGTCGGTCACGATGTCGATGGGCGCGCCGATCTCCAGCAGCTTCGGGAACACCTCCGCGGCATTGCCGGCCAGGCCGATGGACAGCGGCTTCCGGGCGTCCCTGGCCTCGACGGCGAGCCGCAGCGCGTGGTCCAGGTCGTCCGCGGCGACATCGAGGTAGCGGTGGGCGATCCGGCGCTCGATGCGGGTGGGGTCGCAGTCGACGCAGATCGCCACGCCGTCGTTCATGGTCACGGCGAGCGGCTGGGCGCCGCCCATGCCGCCGAGGCCGGCGGTCAGGGTGATGGTGCCGGCAAGGGACCCCTCGAACTTCTTCCGGGCGACCGCGCCGAAGGTCTCGTAGGTGCCCTGGAGGATGCCCTGGCTGCCGATGTAGATCCACGAACCGGCGGTCATCTGGCCGTACATGGTCAGGCCGAGCTGCTCCAGGCGGCGGAACTCCTCCCAATTGGCCCAGTCGCCCACCAGGTTGGAGTTGGCCAGGAGCACCCGCGGCGCCCACTCGTGGGTGCGCATCACGCCCACCGGCTTGCCGGACTGGACCAGCAGCGTCTCGTCGTTCTTCAGCGTCCTGAGGGTGCGGACGATCGCGTCGTACGCGGCCCAGTCGCGGGCGGCCTTGCCGGTGCCGCCGTAGACGACCAGGTCCTCCGGATGCTCGGCGACCTCGGGGTCGAGATTGTTCATCAGCATCCGCAGGGCGCCCTCCTGCTGCCAGCCCAGACAGCTGAGTTCGGGGCTTCGGGGTGCGCGGATGCCGCGGGCACCGGGGGAAACGCTGGTCATGCTGCCTCCTGGCGGGGGTCCGATCTGTTCCGCGACCCATGACAGGCGACGGGGCGGACCGGAACCAGCGATGCCCGTCAGGTTTCTCGGATCCGAGAACCGATTCCTCCGCGCCCGTCACCCCCGCCCGGCCGTCCCGAGGGGGCGTGGCCGGAAACCGCGGCCGTCAGCCGGGCCGCTCCGTGTTGCAGGACGTCGCGCACCTGGTCGGTGTCGTACCGGCTGTAGTGCCGGTGCCAGGTGCTGCTGAGCGCCGCCACCGGCCGCTCGTGGTGGTCGAAGGCCGCCACGCCCAGCGAGCGGAACCCCTCCGAGACCAGCTCGACCTCCTCCGACCAGCCGCGTTCACGGTCCCGCGCGAGGAGGCTCAGCAGGTCGGAGAGCGAGCGGGGGCCTTTGCCGGTGCGGGTGATGAGGTTCCCGGGCCGCGGGAAGAGCGCCCGGATCTGCGCCTCGGGGGAGTGGGCCAGGATGGCGCGGCCGTTCGCCGTCAGGTGCGCCGGGAGCCGGACTCCGATGTCGGTGACGAGGGCCACGTCGGCCTCGCCGGAACGGCCCGTGGCGGGGCGCTCCTTGAGCAGGTAGACGGTCTCCGCGCCGTAGAGGATGCCCAGGTGGACGGTCTGGCCGAGCTGGCTCGCGAGGTCGCGCAGGATGGGGCGGGCGAGGCGTTCCAGGGGCTCGTGCCGCAGATAGGCGGAGCCGATCTCGAAGGACGCGAGTCCCAGGCCGTACGCCTGCTCCTCGGGGACGTAGGTCACGAAACCGCGATCCGCCAGCACCGACAGGATGTGGTACGCGGACGAGCGCGGGATGCCGAGGTCCCGGGCCAGTGCCGCGGTCTGCACCAGGCCCGGCCGCCCGGCGAGGTACAGCAGGATGTCCAGGGCCCGCCCCACGGCCGGTGAGGTGCTCGATCCCGTCCCGCGTTCACTCACGGATTCACCTCTCACCTGCACATATACCACCGGATGAAACCCGGGCCTGCGCCCGGCCGGTCGCCGGGCTGAGCGCGGAATCTGAATGAGAACTTTCATTCAGCCTATTGTTTGGAGGATTAGTTTCATAGATGCTGTCGCCCACCGACCCCCCATCCCCCTCACCCGGAGATGCCGGGAGGAACGCATGTCAACGGACACGGCGGCGACAGCGGACAGGACAGGGGCGCCCCAGGGCACCGCCCCGAAGGAGCCGCTGACCGGCTTCCATCTTCGGGTCACCGCCACCACCTTCGGGGCGAACTTCTCCGACGGCTACGAGTCCGCGGCCGCCCTCCTGGCCGGCGCCTGACACCGAACCCGCCCCGCGGGTGCCGCGGGCCCCTCACCGGTGCTCGCGAAGGAAGGCGGGGATCTCGCCGCGGGTCGGGTGGTTCGGGAGGGGAGCCGGTTCGTCCTGCAGGAAGGCGGTGATGGCGGCGCGGGCCCGGTCGTTGTTGTCGTCGAGGCCGTTCCACATGTGGTGTCCGACGCCGGGCATGACCTGCGTGCGCCGGATCGCGGGGTCGTTGGCGAGGACGGCGGTCTCCCACTGGCGGACCTGCGAGGAGCACTCGGCGATCATCAGCATCGCGGGGGTCCGGGAGCGCCTCAGCCGCGGGGCGAGGGACGGCGAGTCCTTGACCGTCCGCTCGACGCGGAGACTGGCGGCGGGGCTGAACGAGAAGTTTCCCGGCGTGTTCTCGGCGGGGATGCGGTGCGCGTCCCGCGCGCAGTAGGCGGACGCGGTGTCGTCGCCGAGATCGGCGGCGGTGAACGCGTTGTCGCCCTCGGCCTGTCCGATCAGCCCGGTGTCCGGGGTGAGGAGCCCGAGCCGCATGAGGCCGAAGGCGACGGCGTAGCGGGGGACCCGTGTCGAACGCGGTCCGGTCATGGCCGGCGCCAGGCCGCGCGCGGATTTCTGTCCCCGGTGGCCGGTGATCCGCGCGGTCGGGCCGTCCATCGGACCGGGTTCGGCGATGATCGCCCGGTGCACGCGGGCGGCGACGTGCCGGTCGGCCAGGGCCCGGGTGAGCACGACGCCGCCCGAGGAGAACCCGAGGACGTCGGCCCGGCCGCCGCCCAGGCGGTCGATGAAGGCGGCGAGGTCGCGGACCGACCGGGAGATCGTGTACTGCTCCATGGGCAGCAGGTCGCTGCGTCCGCCGCCGGCCTGCTCGTAGGTGTAGACGTCGTAGCCCTGGCGCGCCAGGAGCTCCAGGAAGCGGTGGTCGAGCACCGAAATGCCGCGCACCGGCCCGCCGTTGAGGTACACGAACGGAACGGGGCGCCGGGTGGCGGTCTTCGCGGGCGGATAGTGGTAGACCGCGACCCGGCTGCCCGTGGCCAGCCTCCAGTGCTGCGTGGTCACGAACGGCAGGGCGGACGGGTACCGCCGCGCCGTGGGCACGGTCGGGACGCAGACCGTCGCCGTCAGTGCCGCCGCGACCACCACCGGCAGGAACGGCACCAGCCGCGCCGGCCAGGCCCGGCGCCGGCCCCGCCACAGCGCGAGGACCGTCGCGACTCCCAGGGTCGTCAGCCATGCGGCGAGCCCGAAACCGGCGCCGTCCGTGAGGACGAGGAGCGCGAGAAAGACGACGACCAGCCCCGCGACGGCGGCCAGGGCCAGCAGGAGGCGGCCTGTGCGGCGGACGAGACGTATGGCGGATGGCGGCATGGCGGACGACCCCGTTTCGTGAACCGATGTGCCGGAACAGTTTCAGAACGCTGTTTCAAAACGACGTTATCAAAGATGCGTAGGCTGCTGTCCATGGGTAGGCCGAGAACCAATGACGACACCGTCAAAGAACGACTCGTGGCGTGCGCGACCGAGATGTTCGCCACCCGTCCGCGGGAGCTGGTGACGGTCCGTGCGCTGGCCACCGCCGCCGGGACGTCGACGACGGCGGTGTACTCCCTGTTCGACGGCAAGGACGGGCTGATCGGCGAGGTGCGCGCGAGGGCGGTCGCCGGCCTGTTCCAGGGCCTGTCCGCGGTACCGACCTCCGAGGACCCCCTCGCCGACCTCTACGCGCTGGCCGTCGCCTACCGGCGCTGGGGACGTGAGCACGGCCACCTCTACACGGTGCTGTTCGGCGGGGTGCAGACCTTTGATCCATCGGGCGCCGTCGGTACCGGCGACCCCGTCCGGCCGCTCCTCGCGGCGATCGACCGCGCCTTGGCGGAGTCCGTCCTCGCGGGCGAGCCGACGGCCATCGCCCTCTCCGTCTGGGTAACGCTGCACGGGCTCGTCACCCTCGAACTGGCCGGGGCCCTCGACGCCGCCACCGCCGAGACCACCTTCCGGTCGACGATCCGGGCCACGCTGCGCGGCTGGCGGGAGTGAGCGGCTGGCGGGAGTGACCGGCGCTCCCCGGCCCCGCCGGATGCCGGTGGCGCTGGGCAACGCCGGCGGGACGTGGCACGATCACGCTCGTGACCGGCAGACCCACCACAGCGCAGAACCTGCGCGACCTCGCGCTGCTGCGCCGCGTCCGCGACCGGATCGACCGGGAGTACGCGCAGCCACTGAACGTCGAGGCGCTCGCCCGTGGCGTGAACATGTCGGCGGGGCACCTCAGTCGCCAGTTCCGCCTGGCCTACGGCGAGTCGCCGTACTCCTACCTGATGACCCGGCGCATCGAGCGCGCGATGGCGCTGCTGCGCCGTGGCGACCTCAGCGTCACCGAGATCTGCTTCGAGGTCGGCTGCTCGTCACTGGGCACCTTCAGCACGCGCTTCACCGAGCTGGTCGGGATCCCGCCCAGCGTCTACCGGCGCCAGGCGGCGCAGGCGCCGGCGGAGCTGCCGGCGTGCCTGGCGAAGCAGGTGACCCGACCGATCAGGAATCGAGAAGCGCAGGTCACCGAGCGCCTCTAGCGTGAGAGGCATGGACATCACCATTCACACCAGCTTCCTCCCGCACGACGACCCGGACGCCTCCCTGGCCTTCTACCGCGACGTCCTCGGCTTCGAGGTCCGCAACGACGTCGGGAACGGAAAGATGCGCTGGATCACGGTCGGCCCCGCCGGCCAGCCCGACACGTCGATCCTCCTGGCGCCGCCGGCCGCCGACCCCGGCGTCACCGACGACGAGCGCCGCACCATCGTCGAGATGATGGCCAAGGGCACCTACGGCTGGATCCTGCTGGCCACCAAGGACCTCGACGGCACCTTCGAGCGGGTGCAGGCCGGCGACGCCGAGGTCGTCCAGGAGCCGACCGAGCAGCCGTACGGCATCCGCGACTGCGCCTTCCGCGACCCCGCGGGCAATTTGATCCGCATCCAGGAGCTGCGCTGAGCTTCAGGGGAGGGGACGGGCCGCGGTGTTCCGACGGCTCGTCCCCGCCGCCCGGGCGCTGAACCGAAGGTTTTCGCGTCCGCGGGAACTCGATGCGCCCGTGCCCCGACTACTGGGCTGTGGAACGGAGCAAGAAACGGTCAGGGGCGTCCGGGCGGCGGCAGACGGGCGGTGCGGGTGGGCTCGGGGTGCGGCTTCGGGGTGTGGTGTGCCGGCACGGGGGGCTGGAGGCGGTCAGCGGGGTCGACCTCGAGGTGCGGGCCGGGGAGCGGGTGGCGCTGACCGGGACCAACGGGTCGGGGAAGACGACGCTGTTGCGGGCGGTGCTCGGGCTGCACCGTCAGGTCGACGGGGAGATCGCGGTCGGCGGCCGGGGCTGCCGCAACGCCGCCGAGTGGGCCTGGCGGAGGCGGGCCTGCGGGTGGATTCCGCAGCGGCCGGCGGCCGGGCGTTTCCCCTTGCTGGCGCGGGAGTTGCTGGCGAGCAGCGGCGACCTGGCGGAGGCGGAGCGGGCGGCCGGGCGACTGGGCGTGGGCGGGCTGGCCGACCGGCCGGTGAGCAGCCTGTCGGGCGGTCAGTTGCAGCGGATGCACCTCGCGCGTGCGGTGGGGTGCGTGGCGGCCGGGGCGGGGGTGCTGCTGGCCGACGAGCCGACCGCCGCGCTGGACTTCGCGGGGCAGGAGGAGGCCGCCGAGGTGCTCACCTCGCTGCCGGTGACGTTGCTGGTGGTGACCCATGACCGGGCGATGGCGGCGCGGTGCGACCGGACGCTGGAGATGGCTGCCGGGCGGCTGCGGGAGGTGCCATGAGCGACTGGGGGCAGATCGGTGATCTGCTGCAGCTGGTGCCGGTACAGCGGGCCGGGGTGGGGTTGCTGCTGGCCGCCCTCGGACTGCCCGTCGTCGGGGTGGTGATCGTCGGGCTGGACATCATGCCGGTGCGCTTCGCGATGATGCATGTGGCGCTGCTGGGCATCGCGGTGGGCCAACTCGTGGGACTGGACCCGGTGTTGTGCGCCTTGGTGGCGTGTGCGCTGTCGGGCGCGGGGGTGGCGCCGCTGGCCCGTACCGCGGACGGTCTGTCGGGGGCGATGGGGCTGCTGATGAGCCTGGCGATCGCCGCCGCGTTGTTGCTGCTGGCGCTGTCGGGGGTGAACGCCAACGGGGCGTTCGCGCTGTTGTGGGGGTCCATCCTGGCGGTGCGGCCGGCCGATCTGGTGGTGCTGGGGGTGCTGGCGGTCGCCGTACCGGGGCTGTTCGTCCGGCGCCGCCGGGAGCTGGCCCTGCTGCTGCACGACCGGGAGCTGGCGGTGTGCTCGGGCGTGGCGGTGCAGCGGCTGACCGTGGTGCTGCTGGTCCTGGTGGCGGTCGCGGTGGCGGGCGCCCTGCGTCTGACGGGCGCGCTGCTGGTGGACGCCCTGACCTTGCTGCCGGCGCTGGCCGCCCGCCGGCTCGGCCGTTCGCTGGTGTCGATCACGCTCTGGGCGATCGGCATCGGTGTGGTCGTGAACGTCGTCGGCTTTCTCCTCTCCCTGGCCTGGGACCTGCCGCCCGGGCCGGTCCTCGTCCTCGCCGCGGGGGCGGTCGCCCTCGCCGCCCATCTGATACCCGAACGGAGAACCTCGTCATGGCGCACCTCCGCGTCCCCTTCCGCCCCCTCGCCGCAATCGCCGCACTGAGTGCGGGGCTGGCGCTGCTGACCGGCTGCGGTGACGGTTCCGGCGCGTCCGGTACCGATAGGTCGTCCGGCGAGGCGGGCGCGTCGTCGGGCCCCGTGGTGGTCGCCACCTCCACGTGGGAGGCGGCGCTGGCCAAGGCCGCCGGGGCCCGCGACGTCAGGTACATCGTTCCGGCGTCGATCCGTCATGCACCCGACTACGACCTCAAGCCGTCCGATCTGACGGCGGTCGCGGGGGCGGATTACGTGCTGTACGCCTCCTTCGAGCCCTGGGCCGGGAAGATCAAGGAGGCGGCGGGCTCCCACGGCAAGCTGGTCCAGGTCAACCTGGACAACACGCCGGCGGCGGCCAGGGCCGAAGTGACCAGGCTGGGCAAGGAGTTCGGCACGGAGCGGGCCGCCGCCAAGTGGAACAGCACGTTCTCGGCGGCGTGGGCCTCCCTCGCCAAGCAGGTGAAGGCCACCTGGCCGCACGGTAAGGCGCCGGCCGTGGCGTCGCAGAAGTTCACCACGTGGGCGGCCGAACTGGCGGGGGCCAAGGTGGTCGGCACGTACGGCCCCGAGGCGGTCACACCGGCCCAGCTGTCCGCCCTGTCGGCGAAGAAGCCCGCCTTCGTGCTGGACAACGAGAACATGTCGACCGGGACCGTACTGCCGGGCTCCGGCGCCGAGCAGCTGAACGTCGTCAACTACCCGGGGAAGGACCTCGACCTGCTGGCGGTCTACCGCAAGGCCGCGGGACAGATGGAGAAGGCGTTCTCGGGGGCCTGACCGGGCGGTTCGTCCGCGTACGGAGGGGGCCGCCAGGTGCGGCCCCCTGACCCCTCATCCGCCGAACTCGCCCTGCTCCGTGGGGAATTCGGCGGCCGCCCTCGCCCGTAGGGCCGCCCGGTCCGGCTTGCCCGCCGGAGTGAGCGGCAGATCGTCGGTCACCAGCAGCAGCCGCTCCGGGTGTTTGCGGCGCTCCAGGCCCCGGGCGTCCAGGTGGGCACAGAGGCTCGCCAGGTCGGGCTTGCGGTCGGGGCGGGGGACGACGCAGGCGGCGAGGCGCTCGCCCATCAGGGGATCGGGGAAGCCGACGCACAGCACGTCGCGGATGTCGGGGTGCGAGGAGAGCTCGCCCTCGACCTCGGCGGGGCTGATGTTCGCGCCGCCGCGGATGACGATGTCCTTGAGGCGGCCGATGACGCGCAGGGTGCCGTCGGCGTCCAGCGCGCCCAGGTCGCCGGTGCGGACCCAGCCGTCCTCCGTGCGGTAGCGCAGGTTCAGCTCGGGAGCGCCGACGTAGCACAGCGGGGTCATCGGGCCGCGCGCGATGATCTCTCCCGGCTCGCCGGAGGGGGCTTCCCGCCGGTCGGCAGGCGCTCCGGGCAGCGGGGCGATACGGATCTCGCAGACGCCGGGATCCGGTCGGCCCACCGTGATCCCCGGCCCGGCGCGGTCCGGGCGGTAGTCCGTACCACCGTGGCAGTTGACGCCGTCGGCGGAACCGTAGAAGTTGACCACCGCGCAGCCGAAGGCCCGGCGGGCTTCGTCGTGGGTGGCCGCGTCGAGCGCGGAGCCGCCGAGCACCAGGGCGGTCAGCCCGGTCGGCACCTCGGCCCGGTCCGGCAGCCGGTCGAGCATGATGCGCACCATGGTGGGCACGCCCAGCACATGGGTGGGGCGGTGGGCCAGGATCGCGTCCAGGGCGGCGTCGGGCGTGAAGCGGTCGAGCAGGACCAGGGATCCGCCGTGCCGGGCGAGGGTGACGGCGGTGCCGCTGCTGCCGAAGGCCGACGCGAGGGGGACGAGGAACAGACAACGGGGCGGCACCGTGTCACGGAGCAGCCGCGCCAGAGCGTTGCCGCGGCCGCCGGCGAGCGCATTGTGCGAGTACGCCACCATCTTGGGCTCGGACTCGGAGCCCGAGGAGACCAGGATCCGGGCCGCGGTATCGGGATCGGGGCGGGCGGCGGTGAACGCGGACGCGTCGGTGCGGACGAGGTCGTCGAGGGACACGCAGCCCTCGGGGGCCGGCCCGGGGCCGGCCGCGATCACCACCCGCAGATCGGCCAGTTCGTCGGACCGCCGGGACAGTGCGGCCAGCTCCCGTGCGTGCTCGACGCCGCGGTACACGGTGGCGGCGATGACCGCGCGGGCCCGGGAGCGGCCCAGCAGGGACAGCGCCTCCCGGCCGCCGCGTCCGACCGGGAAGGGCAGGACGACGGCGCCGAGCGCGGCCACGGCCAGGTCGGCCGCCACCGCCGCTCCGGTGTTGGGGAGTTGGACGCCGACCACGTCACCGGGCCGGATGCCGGCCCTGGCGAGCCCGGCGGCCAGACATCGTGCCCGGCGGTCCAGTTCCGCGTAGCTGATCCCGCCGTGGGCGTCGATCACGGCGGTGGCGTGCGGGTCGGCGATCCGCCGGGCCCGGAACAGCGCGTACAGATCCAGGTCGGGGCAGTGGCCCGCGGCGGCCCAGGCGCGCCGGAGTGCCGCCGGGACCAGGTCGTGGAACCGGGAGGGGAGCGGGGACGTCATGCGAACCTCCAGGGCGAGGGAACGACGAGGGAACCGTGCGCGTCGCGGGAGCAGGCCCCGCGCAGCCGCGGGTCTTCCGGCAGTGCGGTGAGGTCGGTGGTGACGGCGGTGGCGGACCGGCCCTGTTGGCGCAGGGCGGCCACCGCCTGCTGTGTCGTCAGCTCGCGCAGCCGCGCCGATCCGGCCGGTGCCGGGCGCGCGGGGGCGTCGGCCGGTGCCACCCATCCGTCGGCGGTCGGCAGCGGCCGGCGGAATCCGGCCGGGCGGCGCGGGTCCTGACCCGTCGCGGCCCGGTGCAGGGCCGGTGCGGTGAGCGTCTCCGCGGCGCCGAGCAGCGAGGACTCCACCCGTACGCCGCGACCGGTGCGTTCCCGCAGCAGCAGACCGGCCAGCACGGCCTCGGCGCCGACCAGTCCGCCCAGGACGTCGATCAAGGTCATGAGGGACGGGGCGGGCGGCTCGTCCGCGGGCCGGGCCGCTTCGCCGACGCCGGTACGGGCCTGCACCATGAAGTCGGTGCCCATCGGCGCGTCGGGCAGCCGGCCGGCCCAGCCGCTGGTGTACGCGTACACCAGCCCGGGGTGGACGGCCGCGAGGCGGTCGGCGCCCAGCTGGAAGTGCTCCGCCTTGCCCGGGGCCCAGTTGTGCAGGAAGACATCCGCCCCGGCGGCCAGCTCCCGCAACTCGGCCTGTCCGGCGGGGGACTTGATGTCGATCTCCACCGCCCGCTTGCCGCGGTTGAGGGCGAGCCAGCGGGCCGAGATGCCCGATGCGCAGGGCGGCATCCCCCGCAGCGGGTCCCCGCCCGGCGGCTCGATCCGTACGACGTCCGCGCCGAGCAGGCCGAGCAGATGGGCGGCGAGCGGCGCCTGGATGCGGCGGCCCGCTTCGAGGACGGTGAGGCCGGAGAGGGGGAGGGCGCCGGCGGCCACGGGACCGGAGGTGCCCCGAGGCCGTGACCGGGCGTGCGGCGTCAGGGTCCACGGCGCGGCGGAGCGCGGCTCCGCCGCCCGTTCGGCCAGTGGGCGCAGGGCGCACACCTCGGCCCCCGAGGCGGCGGCGGCTTCCCGGACGCGCGCCCAGGAGGCGGCGTGCGCCGTCCGGTGCAGTTCCTCGGGCAGCGGTGCGCAGGCGGTGGCGTAACGGAACTGGAAGGCGGGCCAGCCGGCGCGGATCGCCGCTTCGGCGGCGCCGAGTGCCCGCCAGAAACGGGCCCACGGGGCGGGCTCCAGCGCCTCCAGCTCGAAACGGGTGCCGCAGGCGGCGGTGAACGGCGGGCCGCCGGGAGCCGGCGGCACGGCCTCCGCCTCCGGCGCGTTGGCCGCCGCGAGGTACTGGGAGAGCGTCAGCAGGGCGGCCCGGTCGGCCCCGGTGGCGAGGTGCGTGGCCGTGCCGCCGCCCCGGGCCCGGCCCAGGAGCCCGGCGAGCAGACCCTGCACGGTGAGGACGGACGCACAGGTGGCGGCGTAGTCGACCGCGAGGCCGCGCGGTGCGCCCTCGCGTCTGCCGTGGACGTGCATCATCCCGGTGGTCGCCTGGACGGTCGCCTCGTCGGCGGCGTCCACGTCCGGCAGGACATCGGCCCAGGCGGTGTGTGCGGTGACCCGCCCCGCTCCAGGGCCGGTTGCGGTGAACCGGGCGGGGCCCGTCCGCGTGTCCGGCGGCTCCGGGGCCGTCGCGCCGAGCGCCCGCAGGTGGGCGAGGGCCGGCCCGGTGAGCGCGGCGGGGCCCGCGACGTCGATGCGGATCTCCTCCAGTGGCCGGTTCGTCCCGATGACAGTGGGATGGCCCACGGCGTTCACGCCATTCCTCTCCGGCGGCTGCGGTGCGCCGCATGTCTCACGTGGACAAACACCTGCGGGAACCGGACGGCGATCGGGGCCGACCAACTCCACGGCCAGTAAGTCGGACTATCGGTTCACCGAGTTCCCGGTGAATGCGGAGGAAAGCCGTGAACCCCATGAACTCGTCGGGCCGTGAGCAGAGCGCTCAGGGGGCGGAACCGTCCTTCGACCACGCCCCGTTCGGGCAGCCGGGCTGTCCGCCCGCCGTCACCGAACTGCGCGAGCGGGTGGCGGCGTTCGTGCGGGAGCGGGTGATGCCGAGCGAGCCGGTGCTCGACGCGGGCGGGCCGGCCGCACGGGCCGTACTGGGCACCCTCCAGGAGGAGGCGAAGAACGCCGGCCTGTGGGCGCTGCCGCTGCCCGTCGAGTACGGCGGGCAGGGCCTGCCGCTGTCCGCCTACGCGCACCTGGCCGAGGCCGAGGGGGCCAGCGACCACGGCCCCGCCGCCCTCGGCTCGGCGGCGCTGCTGGACGTGCTGATGCTCGGCCGGCACGCCACCGAACCGGTCCGGGAACGCTGTCTCCGGCGCCTCGCGGCGGGTGAACTGCGCTCCTGCTACGCCATGACCGAGCCGGACACACCGGGCACCGACCCGGCGCGGACCACCACCCGCGCCGACCCCGGGCCCGACGGGACATGGACGCTGAACGGCCGCAAGTGGTTCATCACCGGCGCCGGCGACGCCGACCTGGTGACCGTCCTGGCCCGGACCGGCGAGAACCTGTCGCTGGTGCTGGTCCCCACGTCCGCACCCGGATTCCGGGTGGTGCGGGAGCTGCCGGTCCTCGGGGCGGGCGGCCAGTGGGAGATCGCCCTGGAGGACGTCACGGTGCCCGCGGACCACCTGGTGGGCGAGCCCGGCCAGGCGCTGCGGATCGCGGGGGAGCGGCTGCGGCTGGGCCGCGTACTGCGCTGTCTGCGCTGGCTCGGACAGGCCGAGCGGGCCTTCGGCCTGATGCGTGACCGGGCCCGCTCGCGGAGCCACACCGCCGGCCCGCTGGCCGACCGCCAGCTCGTCCAGCAGTTGGTCTTCGACGCCCTGCTGGCCATCCGCACGACCAGGCCGCTGGTGTACGAGGCGGTGGCCCGCCTGGAGGCGGGTGCGGACGCCCGGGTGGAGACCGGGCTGGCCAAGGTCGCGGCGGCCCGGATGCTGCAGCAGGTCGCCGACGCCGCGATCCAGGTCCACGGCGCGGCCGGGCTCGGCCCGGACACCGCGCTGCCGGCACTGTTCCGTACGGGACGCGCGGCCCGGCTGCTGGACGGACCGGACGAACTCCATGTGGCCGCGGTCGCCCGCCGCGTCCTGCGCGGCTGAGGCCCCTGGGCGCACTGCCGCACGCCGCCGTCATGCCGTGAACGGCGCCACCAGGCCGGTGAGTACCGCCAGCCCCCACGCGAGGAAGAAGTCTCCCCAGATCAGCTCGTGGCGGGTGGCGAGGCCACGGCCGGCGTCGTAGCAGCCGTCGAGCAGTGCGCCGGTAGCGGACAGGTGCACCGTGGTCAACTCCCGCAGGATCCGGCGTCCTTGGCCCGCCAGCCGCTCGCCCTCCCGCCGGTCACCGGCCCGCCGGGCGAGCACGGCCAGCTTCAAGGCGGCCACCGCCTCGATCGCGGCGGCCGAGGTGTCCACCGGACCGCCGGGGTCCCCGCCCTCCGCGAGCGGCACGAGCCGTGCCCCGGACGTGAGACGCAGAGCCGCCAGCCGTCCCGCCGCCGCCCGCAGCCGGTCGTCCTCCCCGAACCGGTGCAGCCCGTCGGCCACTCCCAACAACAGCCACGCCGCGGTACGGCTCCAACCCGGCGCGGGCTCGGCGCACCCCGTCCACCCGCCGTGCGGCTGCGCCTGCCATGCCGGGCGCGGCGGATCCTCGGACAGACACAGGTCGAGGTGCCGGGTGAGATGCCCGTACGCGGCGGTCCGACCGCCGCCCGTCGCGTACGTCAGCAGCGGTACGAGCCCCGGTACCCCGTCCGCCCGCGCCAGCAGCCGGGGCCCGCCGAAGGCGTCGCCCCACGGCACCACTCCCAGGTCCGGCGCGTACGACGCCAGGCAGGCGCGGGCCGCCTCATCCCGCAACCGGGCCGCCGCCGCGTCGCCGCCCGGCGCGGCGGCCGGCGCGGTGCCGTACCAGAGCACCAGGCCACGGGTGGCGGTGTCCTGCGTGAGCCAGGGCCGCAGCCGCCGGGTGCAGTCGGCCGCCGCCGCCCGGTGCTCCGGTGCGCCCGAGGACAGCGCGCGCAACCACAACAGCCCGGCCCAGAAGCCCCCGGTCCACGACCCCCGCGAGGTGGTCCGCCACACGCCGGTGTCCGGATCCGCGTACACCGGGAAGCGCGGGCCGACCTCGCTCGCCGTCGCCGAGACCCGGCCCAGTACGGACGCGAGAGCGCGATCGGCCCAACTCGCCCACTGCGTGGGGTGGTTGGCCCTTCTCATGCGGCCTCCTGCCCGCGACGGGACCTCAGGGGCACGGCCACGAGCGCCGCCGCCACGAACTCCACCGTCACCAGGAGCCACCCCGACGGGTAGCCGGTCGCCGAGACCAGGGCGCCGAAGACCGGCGGGCCGACCGCGAACCCGGCGAAGAAGCCCGCGGAGACGAGTGCCGAGTCCTGCCCGGCCCGCCCCGGGGCCGCCCGCTGCATGACCAGGACCATGGACACCGCATTGGCCGACACCGCGAACGAGCCGACGGCGATCGCGGCCACCCACACCAGCGGAGGCACCACCACCGCGAGGGCCAGCAGCAGCGCCGCGCCCACCGCCCCGGCCGCCAGCAGGGCGGGCATCGCCTCGGCCCGGCCCGGCCGCCCCGCCACCCGCGACCACCCGACGCGCCCGCCGATGCCCGCCACCCCCAGCACGGCCACCAACGCGGCGGCCGCGGTCGGCGAGAGCCCCAGGCGCTGCGAACCGAACAGCGCCAGGTAGGTGTTGACCGAGGCGATACCGCAGCCGAGCAGCAGGGAGAAGACCGCGAGCCGACGCGTCACTCCGTGGGCGGACCGGGCCGGACGCGCACCCGGAGCCGTGATGACCGCGTCGCGCGGCAGTGCGCGGGCCGCCCACACCGCGGCCAGCGCCGCCGTACCGGCCGCCGTCCACACCGCGCCCCGCCAGCCCGTCCCCGCCGCCACCAGCGACAGCGGCAGCCCCGCCACGAAGGCACCGAGCTGCACCCCGGACTGCTTGAGCCCGGTGACCGCACCGCGCCGCCCGGCCGGAAAGGCGGCCAGGATCACCTTGTTGGTCGCCGGGTTGGCCAGGGCCTGCGGCAGTCCGCCGAGCGTCACCGCCGACAGCAGCACGGCCGGCCCCGGTGCGGCCCCGATCAGGGCCAGTGAGACGGCGGCGAGCAGCAACAGCGCCACCAGGCAGCGCCGTGGCCCCACCCGGTCCACCAACCGCCCGGCCACCGGTGACAGCAGGGCCGCCGCGCCGAAGCCCGCCGTCGTGGTCAGGCCCAGCACCGTCCGGGAGATGCCCAACTCGCCGACCAGCCGCGGCCCGAGCGCCCCGATGAGGAACAGCTGCATCATCGAACAGGCCATCGCGGCGGTCAGCAGCGCCGTCACCGCGGGCCCCGCTCCTCGCGCCCGGCCCGGCTCGCCGCCGGGCCCGGCGGCGGCCTCCGATCCCGTTTCTGCACCGTGCTCTGCCCGCACCACTGCCCTCCCGGAAGCTCCGGCCCCTCGTGGGGCCCGGCCCAGTCAGTCGTCCGGGCCGGCCCGCCGGTTCCCGCCGCGCCCGGGACGCGCGGCGGCGGAACGAGGCCTCAGCCGTTGCCGGCGGAGCGCGCCGCCCAGCGCTTCTCCACGCCGGCCAGCCGCCAGTACGCCAGCGCCGCGGCCCACACCACCACGAACAGGCCGACGATGATGAAGCCGACGTTGTCGAGGTCGAGGCCGGAGATCCAGCCGGTCACCGGGTCGCTGAGGCCGAGCTTGTCGTGGAGCACGGTCACCAGCTCGATGGTGCCGATGAAGAGCGCGACGGCGATGGACAGCCCGGTGATGGTGAGGTTGTAGTAGACCTTCCGCACCGGGTTGGAGAACGCCCACTGGTAGGCGAAGTTCATGAACGTGCCGTCGAGGGTGTCGAACAGGCTCATGCCGGCGGCGAAGAGCAGCGGCAGGCACAGGATCGCGTACCAGGGCAGGCCGGCCGCGGCGCCGCTGCCCGCCATCACCATCAGCGTGACCTCGGTGGCGGTGTCGAAGCCGATCCCGAAGAGGAAGCCGAGCGGGAACATCTGGCCGGGGCGGGAGATGGAGCGGGTGAACCGGCCCAGGAAGCGGTTCATGAAGCCCCGCGAATCCAGCTGCTGCTCCAGCTCCGCCTCGTCGAAGCGGCCTTCGCGCATACCGCGGAACACCCGCCAGATCCCGGTCAGCGCGATGAGGTTGAGGGCGGCGATGAGGTAGAGGAAGGTGCCCGAGACCGTGGTGCCGACGGTGCCCAGGATCTGGTGGGTGCGGGATTGGTCGTTGAGGAGGGCGCCGGCCAGCTGGGCACCGCCGGCGACCAGGGCAGCCATGACGACCACGACACTGGAGTGGCCGAGGGCGAACCAGAAGCCCACCGACACCGGACGCTTACCGTCGGCCATCAGCTTGCGGGTGGTGTTGTCGATCGCGGCGATGTGGTCGGCGTCGAAGGCGTGCCGCATGCCCAGGGTGTATGCGGTGATGCCGAGCCCGACGCCGAAGACCTGGCTGCCGACGGAATAGTGGTGGGGGACCACGAGCAGGAAGAGCACGCCGAAGGCGACGACGTGCAGGGCGGCTATGACGGCCATCAGGCCCGCGGTGCGGACGGTGTCCTGCCGGCGCCAGCGGAACGTGGCGGGGGCAGGGGTGGTCGGGGTATCGGTGGACAGGGCCATCCGGTGGTCACGCTCCAGCACCTCGTGGATCACTTCGTGAAGTGCCGTGGCCGGTCTCCTGGCTTACGGGTTCGCTGACGCTCGCGCCCGCCCCTGCCTTCCCGGCCGCAGGCTGCGGCCAGTGGCTCCGTACACACCAACGTGCACGAAACGGGACGAGAACTCCCCGATCACAGTGGCGAGGGCCGCTCCGGACTGGGACCACGAGGTCCGTCACCGGTCTTCCCGAGCGCCACGGCGCGCCAACCTTACGGGTCGTCCCACGATCCCTTCAAGCCTGCACAACTGTGCAGGTATCCAAGATCACATTCGATGACCTGCGAAGATGTCCTCATGCATCTCGTCCCGGCCGAGCGCGCCGACCACCGCACCATCGACGGCCACCGCGTCTGCGACGCCATCGCCGCCATCGGTGAGCCAGGCGAGGTCCGGGCCTGGGCCGACCGCTTCGCCCTGCTCGCCGAGCCCGGGCGCCTGGCCCTGCTGCTCGCCCTCCACCAGGCCGGCCCCATCGCCGTCTCCGATCTTGCGGTCGCCACCGGCATGAAGGACACCGCGGTCTCCCAGGCACTGCGCCTGCTCCGGGCCGCCGGAGTGGTCGAGGGCGCCAGGGACGGCCGGGTGGTGCGCTACCGCGTGGTCGACGACGCGACCGCGGCACTGCTGACCCACTGCGCGACAGGGGAGCACCGGCGGGCGGAGGCGTAAACCCTCCTTGCTCCCCGCCTTCCTCCTACGGCCCCTGCCGCTCAACTGACCCTCCAGGCACGGCTTTAGCAGATCCGGACAACAACCGGGCCCCGCGCCCCGTGCCCCCTGCCGAGCGGGCGTACCGGCTGGCACGATGGCCGACATGACTGCCGGGTCGGTTTCACGCGCCGTACGCGCCGCGATCTTCGTGGTGGTGTGCGTGACGACCGCGGCCCTGGGGCACGCGTGGATGTCCGCGCAGTCCCTGCCGTGGTGGGCCCTCGTGGGCGCATGCGGCGCCACGGCCTCGGTGGCCTGGTGGCTGACGGGGCGGGCACGCGGCGGGTTCGTCATCACCGGTGCCACCGTCCTGGCCCAACTCGGCCTGCACTCCGCCTTCGACCTGGCGCAGCCGCACCCGGGCGGCCCGGTCTCCGTGCCGACGCCGAGGGGCGGGATGCCGGGGATGGTGGGCATGCCGGTTGTGGGCGACACGGGCCAACTGCATCCGGTGCACTCCCTCCACGGAACCCCCGGCATGTTCCTCGCGCACGCGCTGGCGGCGCTGGTCTGCGGTGTGTGGCTGTGGCGCGGTGAGGCGGCCGCGTTCCGGCTCGCCCGCAGCGCGGCCGCGGTGTTGTTCGCGCCCCTGCTCCTGGTCCTGACGACGCTGGACCGCACCGGCCTCGAACCGCCCGCTCGCCCGATGGCCCGCACCGGTCATGTCGTGCGCCTGCGCGGGGTCCTCCTGCACCACGTCCTCTCCCGCAGGGGCCCGCCGGCGGCGCCCGTCTGCTGCTGACCGCCCGCCCTGGGGACTTCCCCGCAGCGCATCGGTGGCGGGCGAAGTACCGGCGTGTCCGCACGGTTGCCTTCCGCACCCTTCGCGCTCCCTCGGAGAGCGCGCCGACCACACGCCGGCCCTTGCCCCGCGGCCCTCCGTGCCGCCCGTGGACGTACGCCCGTCGACCACCGCACCGAGCCGTGGTGACCGGCCTCGTCCGGGTGCCCCGGAGCGCCGCTCACCGACGGGGACGTGCCCTGCCCTGGTGCGGCCCCGCAGCTCCGAAGGACATGTGGCGATGATTCCTGCCCTTGTTGGCCCGGCCCGTGGCAAGCGGACTGCCTCGGACGACGCGCAGTTGACCGGCCTCGCACTGGCCGCGCGGGACGGTGACCCGGTCGCCGTCGAGCGCTTCATACGCGCCTCCCACCGCGATGTCTGGAGATTCGTGGCCCATCTGAGCGGCGACACGCACAGTGCCGATGACCTGGCCCAGGAGACCTTTCTGCGCGCCCTGACCGGCCTGCCGCACTTCGCGGCGCGCTCCAGCGCGCGTACCTGGCTGCTGGCCATCGCCCGCCGGGTGGTGATCGACCGCTACCGGTCCGCCGCCGCCCGCCCGCGGATCGCCGACGTCGACGACTGGCAGGCGGTCGCGGAACACCGGCAGCCCAGCGGACTGCCGGGATTCGACGACGGACTGGCCCTGAGCGAGCTGCTCGACGCCCTGGACCACGAACGCCGCGAAGCGTTCGTGCTCACGCAGCTGGTCGGCATGCCGTACGCCGACGCCGCCGCGGCCGTGGGCTGCCCGATCGGCACGGTCCGCTCCCGGGTGGCCCGCGCCCGCGCCGACCTCACCGGATGGCTGAAGTCCGCCGAGACGTGCCGTTGCTGAGTGCGGGAACGCGCCAGGGCCCGCTGTCGTGGACAGCGGGCCCGTGCACGGGGGCACCCCGGACTACTTGACCGAACCGGCCATGATCCCCTGGACGAAGTGCCGTTGGAACGCGAAGAACACGATCAGCGGCACGATCAGGGACAGGAAGGCGCCGGGCGCCAGCACGCCGATGTTGCTGCCGAACTGCCGCATCTGCGACTGCAGGGCGACCGTCAGCGGCTGCGACTCGTTGTCCGCGAAGAGCAGGGCGACCAGCATGTCGTTCCAGACCCACAGGAACTGGAAGATGGCCAGGCTCGCGATGGCCGGGCGGCCCAGCGGCAGGATCAACTGGGAGAAGATCCGCCACTCCCCGCCGCCGTCCATCCGCGCGGCCTCCAGCATCTCCTTGGGGATCTCCGCGAAGTAGTTGCGCAGCAGGAAGATGGCGAACGGCAGGCCGTACGCGGTGTGGAACAGGATGACGCCGGGGATGGAGCCGAACAGGCCGAGCGCGCCGAACAGTTTGGCCACCGGCAGCAGCCCGATCTGCACCGGCACCACCAGCATCGCGACCACGACCAGGAAGATCCAGTCGCGGCCGGGGAAGTCCATCCAGGCGAAGGCGTAGCCGGCCAGTGCGGCGATCACCACGACGGCGATCGTGGTGGGCACCGAGATCAGCACGGTGTTCCAGAAGGCCTGGACGATGCCCGAATCCTTCAGCAGCGCCGCGTAGTTGTCGAGGGACAGCCGGCCGGGCGCGGTCAGCGCGGTCCACCACCCGCTGTTGGCGTTCGCCTCCTCCGTACGCAGCGAGGAGACGAACAGGCCGGCGGCCGGGGTGAGCCAGACCAGGCCGATGACGAGCAGGAACAGCTGGATCACGACCCGGCTGATCCGCTTCGCCGGGCGGGCCGACCGCCTGCGCGGCGTGACGGTTTGCTGGACGCTGGTCATGACTGGCTCCTGCGGAAGCGACGGATGTTGAGGGCCATGGCCGGCACCACCAGGAGCAGCAGCAGGACGCCGAGGGCGCTGCCCAGTCCCTGGTTGTTGCCGCCGCCGAAGGAGACCAGCCACATCTGCAGGGCCAGGACGTTGGCGTCCTGCTGTACGGGCCCGGGCGCGATGATGTAGACGAGGTCGAAGACCTTCATCACGTTGATCACCATCGTCACGAACACCACGCCCAGGACGGGGCCGAGCAGCGGCACGGTGATCCTGCGGAAGACCTGCCACTCGTTCGCGCCGTCCATCCGCGCGGCCTCCAGCACGTCCCGCGGCATCGAGGAGAGTCCGGCGCCGATGAGGACCAGGGCGAAGCCGGTCCAGATCCACATGTAGGCGCCGATGATGGCGGGGGTGATGAGGGTCGGGCCGAGCCAGGCGATGCCCTCGTAGGGCGGGGCGAAGTCCTTCGCCGGCAGCTGCAGGGTGTACGACCCCCGAGCCAGCCCGGTCAGCCGGTAGGACCCGTCGGCCGCGGTGGTCGCCGTGCCGGCCACCTTCCCCCGGGAGTCGACGGCCTCGACGGTGAGCTTCGGCAGCCCGCGTTCACCGCGGTCCACGGTGCCGGGCTTGCCGCCACCGCCGGGCGTGAAGTCGAGGTAGACCACACCGCGCAGTTCACCGTGGCCGGCCGGGGACTTGGCGGCCCCGGCCGCCAACCGGGCCTCGTGCGGCATGTCCTTCGGCGCCACACCGACCAGGCCAAGGTTGACGACATGGCCGGGGCCGGTGTGCCGGGCCGTGCGGTAACCGCCGTCCGGGCGCTTGGTCAGCTGCTTGTCGCCGAGCCGGGCCTTGGCCGTCGGGAAGGAAGTGGACTCGCCCTGGAAGCTGTTGTGGATGCCGACGGTGACCGCGTTGAGCACGCCGCGCTGCGGATCCTGCTCGTACGCGAGCCGGAAGATGATGCCGGCGGCGAGGAAGGAGATCGCCATCGGCATGAACATCAGCAGCTTGAACGCCGTCTTCCAGCGGATCTTCTCGGTCAGCACGGCCAGCACCAGACCGAGTCCGGTCAGCAGCGCGGGGGCGAAGACGACCCAGATCGCGCTGTTGCGGATGGCCCGGAGCGTGGCCGGGTCCTGGAACATCTGGGTGTAGTTGCCGACCCCGACGAAGGTGTCACCCGAGGCGTCGTACATGCTCCGGATGACCGAGAACACGATGGGGTACGCGACCAGCGCCCCCAGCAGCAACAGCGCGGGGAAGAGGAACACCGCGGCGATCCGGCGGCGGCGCCGGACGGCGCGCCGCGCGGGGGCGGCGGCCGTCCGGCGGGGAGTGCCGCCCGGGGGGAGGGGCGGGCCGCCGCGCGTGGTGGCGGGCGGCACCGCAGAAGTGGTGGCAGGCATGGCTGGAGCCCTCGGTCCTTACTTTCCGTACGCCTTGGCCGCGGCCGCTTCGAGCTTCTGGGCCGTGCCCTTGGGGTCGGACGGGTCGCGCAGGAAGTCCTGCAGCAGCTTCCACTCGCCGGCGCCCTGGGTGCCGCCGAACGCCGCCGGTGCCTGGTCGGACATGTCGAAGCGCACCGAATTCCCGGCGCCGGTCAGCGACTTGGCCGCATTGCGGGTGACCTCGTCGTGGTACGCGGACGCCGGCACCTTCTTGTTGGGCGAGATGTAGCCGCCCGCCTTGGCCCAGATCGCCGACGCCTCGGGCGTGCCCAGGTACTTGACCAGTTCCATCGCGGCCTTCTTGTTCTTCCCGGCCTTGAGCACCACCGCGGCGTCACCGCCGCTGACCACCGGCGCCTTGCCCCCGTCGACCGACGGGAAGGGGAAGAACTTGGCGTCCTGGCCGACCTTCTTGTGCAGCTCATCGGTGACCAGGGCGCTGACGAAGTCGCCCTCGTAGACCATGGCGGCCTTCTGCTCGGGGCCGAAGACCTGCTGGACGGACTCGGGGAAGTCGGTGCGCAGCGCGCCCGAACCGCCGCCGGCCACCAGGTTCTTGTCGCCGAAGAGCTTGCCGAGCGTGGTCAGCGCCTTGACCACGGAGGCGTCGGTCCACGGGATCTTGTGGGCCGCCAGCTGGTCGTACTTCTCCTGTCCGGCCTGGGAGAGGTAGATGTTCTCGAACCAGTCGGTGAGCGGCCAGCCGGCCTCACCGGCGACCGAGAAGGCCGGCACACCCGAGTCGGAGAGGGTGCGGCCGGACTTCAGCATCTCCTGGTACGTCTTCGCGGGCTTCACCCCGGCCTGCGAGAACGCCTCCGGGCTGTACCAGACCGTCGACTTGTGGCTGGCCTTGAAGTACAGGCCGTAGTAGGTCTTGCCGACCGTGCCGTAGTCCTTCCAGACCTGCGCGAAGTTCTGCTTGGCCTCGGCACCGATCTCCGCCGAGAGCGGCGCCAGCCAGCCCTTCTTGGCGAACTGCTGGAGCACGCCGACCTGCGGGACCATCACCACGTCGGGCGCGTTGCCGCCCTCGATCTGGCTGCCGACGACGGTCGAGACGTTGTCGCCGGTGGAGGAGAAGACCACCTTGGCGCCGGTCTTCTCGGAGAAACCGTCCAGCACCTTCTTGAAGTTCTGCTGTTCCACGCCGGTCCAGACACCGGCCACGGTGAGCGTCTGGCCGCTGAGTGCCTGCTTGCCGCCGCCGGCGGAGGCGCCGCCGCCGCATGCGGTGGCGGACAGCGCCAGGCCGAGCACGGCCGCGCCGGAGAGGGCGGCTCGGGTGTGTCGTACGGAGGGTCGTCTCATGGTGGTTTTCCCTTCGGGAGGACTGGCGGTGCGTCGAGGGGGAGGGGTGTGGGGCTATCGGGGGGCGGGTACGGACGCGGACCCGGGGGCGTGCATCCACCAGGCGGCGGTGGAGCCCGGCAGCGTCCCCGCCGGGCAGTCGCCGCTGGCCAGCAGCGGGACGCCGGGGGCGGGGGCGGGCACCGGTTCGGTGCCGAAGTTGACGGCACAGACCAGGCCGTCGCCGCGTTCGAAGGCCAGCACCTGGGGCGGGGAGGGGAGCCAGCGCAGCGTTCCCTCGCCGAGCTGGGGGAGGCTGCGGCGCAGCTGCAGCCCCTCGCGGTACAGGTGCCAGAACGACCGGGTGTCGGCCAGGGCCCGGTCCGTGGCGTGTGCGGCGAACCACTCCGGCTGCGGCAGCCAGGGCCGCGCCGCGTCGGTACCCGAGGTGAAGCCGAACGGGGAGGCGTGCCCGGACCAGGGGAGCGGTACCCGGCAGCCGTCGCGGATGTGCTGCCGGCTGCCCGTGCGGTGGAATATCGGGTCGGTCAGGACCTCGTCCGGCAGGTCGACGACCTCCGGCAGCCCCAGCTCCTCGCCCTGGTAGACGTACGCCGCGCCGGGCAGCGCCAGCATCAGCAGCGCGGCGGCCCGGGCCCGGGCGGGCCCCAGTCCTCGCCCGGACTCCGTCCGGGAGGTGCCCTCAGGCCCGCTGCTGGGTTCGGTCGCGTAGCGGGTGACGGTCCGCACCTGGTCGTGGTTGTTGAGGACCCAGGTGACCGTGGAGCCGGTGCCCGCGATGTCGGTCAGGGCCTCGGATATCACCGTGCGGAAGGTGTCGACGTCCCAGCGCGCGGTCAGCAGGTGGAAGAAGAACGCCTGGTGCAGCTCGTCGGGCCGGACGTACGCGGCCTGCTCGCTCGGGGTGCGTACGGAGACCTCGCCGACCAGTAGCCGGTCGCGGCCGTCGCGGGCGGTGTACTCCTCGCACAGCGCGCGCCAGTCGCGCCACACCTGGTGCACCTCGGGCTGGTTCCAGGCCAGCGGGTTGACCGAGTCGCGGGTCCGCTCGTCGGCCGACGGGTCGGGGGAGTCGGGGAGTTCGGGGTGCTTGAACAGGCCCGCTGCCACGTCGATCCGGAAGCCGTCGACGCCGCGGTCCAGCCAGAAGCGCAGCACCTTGTCGAAGTCGGCGGGCACCGCCGGGTTGCGCCAGTTCAGGTCGGGCTGCTCGGGCGTGAACATGTGGAGGTACCACTGGCCGGCGGTGCCGTCCGCCTCGGTGACCCGGGACCAGGCGGGGCCGCCGAACATCGCCCGCCAGTTGTTGGGCGGCAGCTCACCGTTCGCCCCGCGCCCGTCGGCGAAGTGGAACAGCGCGCGGGCTGCACTGCCCGGCCCGTCCTCCAGGGCCGCGCGGAACCACGGGTGCTCGCTGGAGCAGTGGTTGGGGACGATGTCCAGCAGGACCTTCAGGCCCAGCCGGTGCGCGTCGGCCACCAGCAGGTCGAACTCGGCGAGGTCGCCGTAGACCGGGTCGACGTCGCGGTAGTCGGCGACGTCGTAGCCGTGGTCGTGCTGCGGGGAGGGGTAGAAGGGGCTGAGCCAGATGCCGTCCACCCCGAGCTTCTTGAGGTACGGCAACCCCGTGCGGACACCGGCCAGATCGCCGATGCCGTCACCGGTGCTGTCGAGGAAGCTGCGGACGTAGACCTGGTAGATCACCGCGTCGCGCCACCAGCGCTGAGCCGTGTCCGGGGACGAGGTCCCGGTGGCCGGCCGGACCGCGGGGGCGGCCGGGTCGGTGAGGGGGAGGGAGGGCGCGTCTTCGGCCGGGGAGCCGTTGTCTGCGGTGGCGATGAGCATCTGCCGTGATCCCGTTCTTGCATGAGCATGCCGTGCGGCCTGCCGGGGTCGCTGTTATGCATGCATGTTAAGTAGCCATGTCTTTTCGGTGTCAACGAAAAGACGCAATCTGCTTGGAAGATGCCCTGATTTGTCCGGGCTTGGGAGGCACTTCGAGGCACGTCCGTTACTTAACAAGTAACTAGATCAGGGAGGGGGAGAGGGGCAGGCGAGGGTCAGCCGCGGCTGACGATGGCCCGCAGTTCGCGCTCCAGACGCGCGACGGTGGCGTCCGTGCTCAGCCGGTGGACCAGCGCGTCGTGCACGACGGCCTGCACCGCCAGGCTCACCTGGTCGTAGCGCGGGCTCTTGAGCCGCGGCCGGGCGGTCAGCACGGCCCGCTTGAGCGTCGGCAGATAGGGGAACCGCCGTACCAGCTGCGGATCCGCGTACAGGTCCGCCCACACCGGTGGCAACGCGCCCTCGGTGAGCACCCGGCGCTGCACCTGCTCGGACGTCAGATAGGAGATCAGCTCGGCGGCCGTCTCCGGATGCCGTGAATGCGCGTTGACGGCCAGATTGGAGCCGCCCAGCGCGCTGGCGCCCGGCCCGTCGGGGCCCGGCAGCGGCACCGCGCCGAACTTCCCCGCCACCTTCGAGGACGGGCCGCCGGCCAACGCGTACGCGTACGGCCAGTTCCGCAGGAACAACAGATGGCCGTCCTGGAAGGACGTGCGGGACTCCTCCTCCTTGTACGCCAGCGCGCGCTGGGGGATCCACCCCTCGCGCACCCCGTCGAGCAGGAACGACAGGCCCCGGCGGGCCGCGGGGGAGTCCACGGTCACCCGCGTGCCCTCACCGGCGAGCACCGAACCGCCCGCCGACTGCACCGCCTCGACGACGTTGGCGGTCAGCCCCTCGTACGGCAGGAACTGGCCCGCATAGCCGTCCAGTCCGTACTTGGGCGCGACCGTTTTCGCCAGACGCGCCAACTCGGCCCAGGTGCGCGGCGGCCGGGCACCCTCCCGGTCGAGCACGTCCTTGCGGTAGTAGAGCAGCCCCGCGTTGGTCACGTACGGCACCGCGTAGAGCCGCCCCCGGAAGGTGGCGGTGTCCACCACGGGAGGCAGGAAGCGCTCCAGCGGGAACCGCGCGCCGTCGACCGGTTTGATCCAGCCCGCGGCCGCGAACTCCGATGTCCAGGCCACGTCGATGTTCAGCACGTCGAAGCGGGAGCTGTGCGAGCGCAGCTCGGTGACCATCTGGGCCCGGACCTCGTCGGCCGCGTCCGGCAGCTCGACCAGCGTCACCTTCTCGCGCGGGTGGTGGACGTTCCAGCCGTCGAGGACGCCGCGCAGATAGCCCGTGAGGTCACCACCCGTCACGAGCGTGATCGGGCCGCGGCCGTCCGGATCGCCGAGCGGCTCACCGGCCCGGGCGCCCGTATTCCCCGCGAACAGCAGCGAAAAGACCAGCAGAGCCCTCGTCGCGGCACGCTTCCACCGCATGGGCTCCTCCTTGAACCAGGCGTCGACGGGACACTGGACCGACAGCCCGCCCCATGTATACCTGTTAGCCATGCGGGATACTAGATGTCGCAGGGAGATACGACGACCGACCGGCTCACACCCGGATGAGTTCACATAACCGGCATGTAGGGCGGGGAGGGAGAGGAAGAGCGTGCGGCTGCCACTCCTGGCATTGTTGGTCAGCGGGCCCGCACACGGCTACGAACTCAAGCAGGCCCTTGAGAACCTCCTCGGCGCGGCATACCCTCAGCCGAACGTCGGACAGATCTACGTCACCCTGAGCAGGCTGGAGAAGGCGGGCCTGATCGAGGGCGAGGACGTCGAGCAGTCGGACCGGCCCAACAAACGCATCTACCGGATCACCGCCGCGGGGCGGGAAGCGGTGGATGTCTGGTTCGACGAGGCCACCGCCGAACCGCGGGTGCGGGACGAATTCTTCATGAAGCTCGCCGTCGCCACCCAGACCGGGACCGCGGACCGGATCGTCCTGATCAACAAGCAGCGCCGCCAGTACCTCAACACCATGCGCGACCTGTCGAAACTCGCGGCGGTCGAGGACCGGGGCAACCCGATCGCGCAGCTGCTGATCGAGGGCGCGATGCTGCATCTCCAGGCGGATCTGGACTGGCTGGAGCGCTGTCAAGAGGAGTTGGAATGAACCGGGACGAGCCGTCCGGCCCGATAGTGCGGGCAGCCGGCCTGGTCAAGACCCACCGGCCGGAAGGCGCCGCCCCCGTCCACGCCGTACGGGGCGTCGACCTGACCGTCGAACGCGGCGAATTCGTCGCCGTCACCGGCCCCTCGGGCGCGGGCAAATCCACCCTGCTGCACCTCCTCGGCGGCCTCGACCGGCCCGACAGCGGCTCCCTGTGGCTCGACGGCCGCCAGGTCGACGGCTACCGCGAGGCCCGCTGGGCGGAGCTGCGCCGCAACCACATCGGCATCGTCTTCCAGTTCTTCAACCTGGTCTCCAACCTCTCCGTCGCCGACAACGTCGAGCTCCCCGCGCTGCTGGCCGGCCGCTCCCCCCGGCAGGCCCGTACCGCCCGCACCGAGCTGCTCGACGAGCTCGGCCTGACCGGCAAGGAGAACTGCACACCCGGCGAGCTCTCCGGCGGCGAACAGCAGCGGGTCGCGCTGGCCCGCGCCCTGGTCAACGCCCCCAGCCTGCTGCTCGCCGACGAACCCGCCGGCAGCCTGGACAGCAAGGGCACCCGGGAGGTGCTGCGGCTGCTCGCCCGCTTCCACCGGCGCGGCCAGACCATCCTCCTGGTCACCCATGACGCCCGGATCGCCAGCGCCGCGGACCGGGTGATCAGCTTCTTCGACGGCCAGGTCGTCGACGACGCCCACCTCGGCAGCGAGCCCGGCCGCCCGGCGTCCGGCGTGTCCGACGTACTGAAACTCAAGGGCTGACCCGTGCGAGCGGCAGCACGCTGGACCCAGGCACATCTGAGAGCGCACCGCCCCGCGGCCGTGCTCATCGTGCTGGCCACCGCCGGGATCACCGTCTCCCTGCTGCTGGCCACCGCCCTCTTCTCCTACGCCACCGACCCCTGGCAGCGGATCTTCACCCAGTCCTCCGGCGCCCACGTCTGGATCCACACCCAGGCCGGGGCCCGCGCCGGTTCGCTCGCCGCACTGGACGAGGTGCGGACCGCCGCCGGCCCGTACCCCACGGTGCGGACGACCGCGAGCCTCCAGCCCGGCGGCGCCCGGGCGGCACTGGAACTGCGCGGCGTCCGCGGGCGGCCGGCGACCGCCGCCCCGCAGACCGTCGCGGGCCGCTGGCTCGACCCGCACACCGATGCGGGGGCCACCCGGGGCATCGTGCTGGACAGCTCGGTAGCCCGGGCGATCTGGGCCAAACCGGGTGATTCCCTTGCGTTGAGCGGCTTCCCGACGCCCCTGCACGTGGTGGGCATCGCCGACACCGTCGAAGCGCCCTTCCGGGCCGGCGAGACCCCCGGCGTCGCCTGGGTGCTCCCGCGGACCCTCGCCGCCTCCGACGCGGGCGCCGACCAACGCGGCCGCGCCATCGGCCTCCGGCTCAGCCACCCCGAGGACACCGACTACGTCGTCCAGCGGGCGGTCACCCAGCTCGGCGCCGACCAGATCACCGATGTCTCCACCTGGCGCCAGGCCAAGGCCGAGGCCGCCGGCGACAACAGCCTCCTCGCCCGGCTGCTCGGGCTCTTCGGCCTCGGTGCCCTGCTCGCCGCCGCCCTCGCCGTGGGCGGCGCCATCAGCACCAGGATCCGCGGCCACCTCCGCGACATCTCCGTCCTCAAGGCCATCGGCTTCACCCCGGGCCAGGTCGTCCGGATGTTCCTCGCCCTGCACCTCGGCTTCGCGCTGCTGGGCGTCACCCTCGGAGCCCTGGTCACCCAGCTGCTCGGCCCCCTCGTGCCCGGCCGGATCGGCGAGGCGACGGCCCTGTGGGCGCAGCTCCCCGAACACACCTGGCTGCCCCTCGCCGTATGCGGTGGCGTGGTGGCCTTCATCGGCGCGGCCACCTGCCTGACCGCATGGCGCGCCGGCCGGGTGCCACCCGTCCCGGTCGCCCGCGCCGCGGCACCCACCGCCGGCGGCGGATCCGGTCTGACCCGGCGCGCCCTCGGCCTCAAGATCCCCCCGGCCCTGGTCCTCGGCTGGCGCGGCGCCTTCCACCGCCCGCTGCGCTCCTGGGCGGCGGTGGCGCGCCTCGCCGTCCCCCTCCTGCTCATCACCATCGCCCTGGGCGCCTGGACCACCCTGGACCGCTTCACCGCCCGCCCGGAAAGCGTCGGCCTGGCCGCGTCCCTCACCGTGCGCTCGGACTCCCTGAGCGACCGGCAAGTACACCAACTCCTCGCGGAACAGGGCCGGTTGACGTCCTACCCCGGCGCCGAGGTGCAGGCGCTGGTCCCCGGCCAGACCGGCACGATCACCCTGCGCGGCCTCGGCACCGACGCCCACCCCTACCCCTTCGCCCTCGCGGAGGGCCGCGCCGCCCACGGCCCGGACGAGGCGGTCGCCGGCGCCGGCCTGCTGGAACTCCTCGACGCACACGTCGGCGACTGGGTCCGGATGACCGTCGCCGGCCGCCCGCACGTCCTGCACATCGTGGGCCGCAGCATCGAAACCGAAGACGCCGGCCGGGTCATCTCCACCACCCTCGACACCCTGCGCGACGCCGGCCCCGGCACCCCGGCGGCCCGCCCCGACTTCTACAACCTGGTCCTGCCCCACGGCACCGGCCCCGCCGCCGTACGCGACGCCCTCACCAAGGCCTCCGCGGGCCGCCTGGAAGTACGCCAGATCCCCAACCCCGCCGACCAGCTCTCCGCGGTCCGCGGCGTCGCCGCCGGACTGATCGCGGTCCTCACCCTGATCGGACTCGCGGAACTGGCGACCACGGTCGGCGCCGCCGTACGCGACCGCAGCCGCGACCTGCTCGCCCTGCGGGCCGTCGGCCTCACCCCCCGCCAGATCACCGCCGTCATCGTCTCGGCCACCGCCTTCATCACCCTGGCCGCCGCGCTCACCGGCACCGCGCTCGGCCTGCTCGCCTCCCAGTGGCTCATCGACCTCCAGGGCGAAACGAGCGGCTGGGGAACGGGCATCGCCCAACTCCCGCCCGCCGGAACCCTGGCCCTGGTCATCGCCCTCGCCGTGACGATCTCCGCGGCGGCCGCCACCCTTCCGGCCACCCGCACGGCACACCGCCGCCTGGCGGACTCGGCGGCAGAGGTGCTGTAAGAGGCAAGGGCCTCTTTCCCGCACGTGCCGTGGGGTCCACAGTGGCGCCGGTGTGCCCATCGCTACCGAGGAGCGGCGACTGTGAAGATCTTTCTCTCGTCCGACATGGAAGGCACCGCGGGAGTCGTCGACTGGGACCAATGCCGGCAGGGAGGCCCCCGCTACGAGTACTTCTGCGGCCTGCTCCAGGAGGAGGTGAACGCGGCGATCGAGGGCGCGGCCGCGGCCGGTGCGACCGAGTTCCTGGTCAACGACTCGCACGGGGCGATGGCGAACCTCCGGCCGGACGCACTCGCCGGCCGCGCCCGGTACCTGTCCGGTCGCCACAAGCCGCTGTACATGATGCAGGGCCTGGACGCCTCGTACGACGGAGTCTTCTTCGTCTCGTACCACGGCTCGATGGCCGGGTCCCCCTCGACGCTCTCCCACACCTACAACCCCCGGGCCGTCGCGGAGGTTCGGCTGAACGGCACGCCGGTGGGCGAGAGCGGCATCAACGCGTTGGTCGCATTCGGGCACGGGGTCCCGGTCGTACTGATCACGGGTGACCGGACCACCGCCGAAGAGATCGGGCCGTTCTGCCCGGGCATCCGGGCCGCGGTGGTCAAGACCTCGGTGTCCCGCTTCGCCGCGGACAGTCTGCACCCCGAGGACGCACGCGAGGTGATCAGGGAAGAGGCCCGCGAGGCCGTCCGGGGCCTACGGGATGCCGCGCCACCCCGGATTGCCGTCCCCGCCACGCTCACCCTCCGCTTCCGCAACACGGACCTCGCCGAGATGGCGACCTGGATCAACGGGGTGGTCCGGGACAACGACGACGACCTCACCGTGCACGTCACCGACGACGACCCCCTCCGCCTCTACCGGACCTTCGTGACGGTGGTGTTCCTCACCAGAGGGATCGCCGAGTGACCGCGCCGGCGCTGTTGCGGCGCGGTCCTGCCACCGTCAGTCCGTGGCGGGGCCGAGTTGGACGCAGCATTCCCCCGGGCGGGGTGCGAGGACGGCCTCCACGCCGCTGACCTTCAGACCCTGCAGATAGCCGGCGATGAAGGCGTGGTTCATGCCGCACACCAGGTCGGGGGCCCTGGCCGCAAGCGGGTGGAACGGGCAGTTGCGCAGCCGGAGTTGGGTGGACGTCTCGCGGAACGGCTCGAAGCCGTGCTGGTCGAGCATCCGCTCGCAGACATGGAGTCCGCGTTCCGCGCCGAGCCGGCCGGGACGCGTCTGCTCCCGTTCGGCCTCGCCCAGTTCGCGGCCGCGCCGGCCGGCCGTGCGTACGGCGGCGTGGGTCGCGGTTTCGCCCTCGTCCTCGGTCAGGACGGCCTCCAGCAGGAGGTCGGCCAGGAGCTCGTGGCGGCGGTCCGGGATGCTGACGCGGATCTCGCTGTCGGTGGGTTCGTAGACCTTCGGCTGCCGGCCGACCTTCCGGATGCCGCCGGGTGAGGCGTACCGGGCGCGCAGCAGACCGGCGTCCACCAGCTTGTCGAGGTGGAAGGCGGCGAGCTTGCGGGAGATGCCCACGCTGGCGGCCGCCTCGTCCCGGGTGACGGGGCGGCCCTGGCGCCGGATGAACGTGAACATCTGCCGTCGGGAGTCCTCGTTGAGGACGCTCACGGACTCGATCGCGGCGTCGTCCGGCCGCTTCTGCGGTGTTGCGTCGGGGTCCACCCCTCCACGATAACGCGCATATCGGTAGGTCCAACCAGTAAATCGTCGCCCTGTGCGGAGCTCACCTGCCCGTCTTGACGCCCCTCCGGAATAAGACCAAGATTTGTTGGTGAAAAAGGAGGTGGTCGGCATGGCTGATCCATTGCCTGGCCGTGCCAAGCGGCCGGTGAGTGCCGCACTGGCCGGTCCGTACGGGCACCCGTTCCATCCGATCCTGGTCACGGTCCCCATCGGGGCGTGGGTGGGCAGCCTGGTCTTCGACGTCGCTTCGCACCTCGTGCACGATCCGGCCGTCCTGGCCCGGGGCGCGATGTGGCTGATCGCGCTGGGCGTGATCGGTGCGCTGGTCGCCGCGCTGGTGGGGTTCCTGGACCTGTTCGCGATTCCGCCCGGGACCCGGGCGTTCCGCGTCGGTCTGCTGCACATGACGCTGAACCTGCTGGTCACCGCCGCCTACGCGGGGAACTTTCTGTGGCGGCATGCCGGCCACGGGCCCGCGGGCAGCGTCGGGGCCGGGATGGTCACGCTGAACGCCGTGAGCCTGGCGGTCCTGGGCGTCTCGGGATACCTGGGCGGGAAGCTCGCCTACCGCTACGGGGTGCGGGTCGCCGACGAGACCACCCAGGCCGAGGGCTTCGCCCCCCTCCTACACCATCCGGACCGAAGCGCCGGCTGACGCCTTTCCCCACCGCGGCCGCGCGGCGTCGCGGACGCGGTGGCCAACCCGTTCACGTTCACCAAGAGGAGCAAGAGGAGTCCCGATGGACATCGCCGCACTGATCGCCTGGCTGATCACCGCTCTGGGCGGCTTCTACATGCTCGGTACCTGGCTCGCCCGCGGAGGGGCCTCCGGCGGCACCAGCCGGCTGCCCGTCCCGGTCGTCTTCGGCCACTTCGCGCTGGCCGCGGCCGGCCTGGTCGTCTGGATCGTCTACCTGATCACCGACAAGGACGCGCTGGCCTGGACCGCCTTCGGCCTGCTCGTGCCCGTGGCCCTGCTCGGCTTCGTGATGCTGGCCCGCTGGATCCCCGTCCACCGGGCCCGCGCCGCCGCTGAGGCCACCGCAGGCACGCAGACCGAGCCCGCCGAGCGGCACTTCCCCGTGCCGGTGGTCGCCGGCCACGGACTGTTCGCCGTCATCACGGTCGTCCTGGTCCTGCTCACCGCTCTGGGCATCGGTGGCAGCTGAGATGACCCACCGCCCCCAGGCCACCAGGGACCTCGCCCCCGAGGATCCGGAGATACCGATACCCGCCCCGGCCGCGTTGCGCGTCGTCCACGAAACGGACGGCATCGACCTGGCCGCCGCCGAACGCGCGGCGGGACGGTTCCTGCAGGCTCTCGGCATCTCCACGGAGAACGAGAGCCTGCGCGGGACCCCCGGCCGCATGGCCCGCGCGTACGCGGAGCTGTTCAGCCCCCGCCCCTTCGACCTCACGACCTTCCCCAACGACGAGGGCTACGACGAACTCGTGCTGGCCCGCAGCATCCCGGTGCGGTCGGTGTGCGAGCACCATCTGCTGCCGTTCGTCGGCACCGCCCACGTCGGCTACCTGCCCGGACGGCGGATCCTGGGCCTGTCCAAACTGGCCCGGGTGGTCGAGCACTTCGCCTGCCGCCCCCAGGTCCAGGAACGCCTCACCAAACAGGTCGCCGACTGGCTGCAGACGCAGCTGGAGCCCAAGGGCGTGGGCGTCGTCATCGAAGCCGAACACACCTGCATGACCCTCCGCGGCGTCCAGGCCACCGGCTCCAGCACCCTCACCTCCACCCTCCTGGGGACCCTGCGCAACGACGCCCGCTCACGCGCCGAATTCCTCGCACTGAGCGGCCTGCCCACCCGATAGGCCACACTCGACGGGCCGCACTCGACAGGCCTCCGAGGGCCCACTTCCTCACCTCGCCACGGATCCGACGAAAGACCGACGCATGGAAATCTGGATCAATCCCGCGTGCTCCAAGTGCCAGTCCGCCCTGACACTGCTCGACGCGGAAGCAGCGCAGTACACGGTGCGGTACTACCTGGAAGACCCGCCGACCGCGGATGAACTCGACGCCGTCCTGCAGCGCCTGGGCCTGGAACCGTGGGACATCACGCGCCTCGGCGAACCCGTCGCGGCCGAACTGGACCTCGCCGCATGGTCGCGTGAACCCGCCGACCGCGCCCGGTGGATCGAGGCGCTGGCCGCCCATCCCGCGCTGATCCAACGCCCGATCATCACCGCCGACGACGGCACAGCGGTGGTGGCCCGCTCACCGGAATCGGTGCGCTCGGCCCTCCGGTAGCCCGGGGAGGGGAGCGGCGGCTGCCGCGGCGGTCTCTGGAACGCCTGCCCGGGGACTGGCACGATGAGCGTCCATGGATGGTCAAGTCTCCCCCACCACCCAAGCCCTGGACCTGATCAAGGACCGCTTTCCGCATGCCCTGGGTGCCGTACTCGGGGGCTCGGCCGCCCAAGGCCGGGCCACCCCGACAAGCGATCTGGATGTGGCGGTCCTCCTCCCGAACGGGGACACCAGCCGCCGCGAGGTGGTACGCCACGGCGGCCGCCTGGCCGAACTGTTCGTCCACACCCTCGCGGACGCTCCGGAACACTTCGAGAGGGACAGAGCCCTCCGCCGGGGCACCCTCCTCTTCATCTACGACCAAGGTCTTCCCCTGGCCGATCCCCACGGTCATCTGGCCCGTACCCGCGAACAGGCCCGCGCCGTGCTCGCCGCGGGCCCTCCGCCGCTCACTCCGGCGGAGTGGGAACGAGGACGCTACGTCCTCACCTGTTTCCTGGACGACCTGACCGACACCTCGCCCGCCACTTCGCCCACCGGGCGGTACGAACAGCTCTCCCTCGCCGACTTCACCCTGCGGGAGGCGGCGCACCTCCTCATCGCTCACCACGGTGACTGGACGGGCATCGGTAAATGGCTGCCCCGCAGGCTGCTGAGCGCGGACCCGGTACGAGGCAGGGCTCTGCTGGACGGCCATCGGGCCGTGGCCGAGCACGCGGACCCGACCCCCTTGGCGGTGGCCACCGAGCAGGTGCTCGACGTCCTCGGTGGACCGCTCAGGGAGGGGTACACGCAACGTTGGCGCGCCTGACTGTACGGCGTATGTGGGATCCTGCCGAACGGTGAAGTCTCCTGCTGCGACAGCATAGAAGGCCTGTTTCGGAGGCCTGGGCCGGTAACGTCTGTGCTAGTGCAGGTTTACAGGTTCAGCGTCGGGTGAAGGACCCAAGGGGAGGAGCCGCAGGCATGGCCGTGAAGTCCGATCCGCCGTTCCGGCGCATCGCCGACGAGATCGCGCGGCGCATCGATGAGGGTGAACTCGCCCCGGGCGAGCGCGTCCCGTCGACGCGTCAGATCGCCCGGGACTGGGGAGTCGCGCTCGCCACGGCCACGAAGGCCCTCACCGCGCTCCGCCTGGCAGGGCTGGTCGAGGCCCGGCCCCGGGTCGGCACCGTGGTGGCGGCCAAGGAACGCGCGGTGTCGGAGGGGGGCCGGCCCCCGGCCAAGCGCCAACCTCCGTCCTCGTCCTCGTCTTCGTCCCCGTTTCCGTCGCCGCCCCATGGCTCCTCCGATCGCGAACTGACCCGCGAGCGGATCGTCCGTGCCGCTCTGGACATCGCCGACGGCGAAGGGCTGGCGGCGGTGTCGATGCGCAGCGTCGCCGCCAGGCTCGGTGTCGCCGCCATGTCCCCGTACCGGTACGTCAACAGCAAGGACGACCTGGTCCTGCTGATGGCCGATGCGGCCTTCGGCGAGGAGGGCTATCCGGTCGAGCCGCCGGAGGGGTGGCGGGCCCGGCTGGAGCTCGGCGCGCGCACGCTGTGGCGGATCTACCGCAGGCATCCCTGGCTCGCGCAAGTCGGCTCGCTCACCCGCCCCTTGATGTTGCCGGCCCTGATGGTCCATGCGGAGTGGGCGCTCGCCGCCCTCGACGGCCACGGGCTCGACCCGGCAACCATGCTCGACCTGCACATCCTGCTCTACAGCTACCTTCACGGGATCGCCGTGCATCTGGAGCGGGAAGCCCAGGCCGAGGCCGCCACCGGGCTGTCCGAGGACCAGTGGATGGACCACCAGACTCCCGCCTTCGAGGCGATCGCCGCGGCAACCCGGTACCCCGTGTTCGGCAGAATCACGGACAGTCTGAAGGACGGCTACGACCTCGACCTCGACACGTTCTTCGAGTTCGGCCTCAAGCCGCTGCTCGACGGTATCGCCCTGATCATCGAGGCCCCGCCCACCGCCCGCCGGCCCGCATGACCGTGTGAAGCCGGGGACGGGAGGGGGCGTCCTCCCGGCCGCCGGTACCGCGAGGGGCCCGGTCGGTCGGTCGGTCGAGGCCGGTCGACCATCCGGTCAGGTGGTCAGGCGGTCAGGCGGTCAGGCCGTCAGGCGGTCAGGCGGTCAGGCCGTCAGGCGGCGGACCAGGGCGACCAGACTCTCGCGCTGGGCTTCCGGTCCCGCCGTGGCGACGGCGGGCATGAGCATGCAGGTCAGCTGCGGCAGTGTGAACCAGGAGGCGGTCAGTGCGATCACCGCGTGCATCAACTGGCCGGCGGTGACCTCGTCGCTGAGGGCCCCCGACTTCTGCGCCTGGGCGACCGCGGCGATCTTCTCGTCGTAATGGCCGGTGCGCTCGGACTCGGCGACCACCCGGTCCTGGTACTGCAGGCCTTCCCAGGCGAGCAGCCGCACGAAATGCGGGTGTTCGCGGTGGTAGTCGAAGACCCGGCCCGCATAGTCACCGAGGTCCCGCGCCTGTTCGGCGGTGAGGGGTACCGCAGCCGCGATCTTCTGCAGTTCGGATTCCAGCACCGCCACGAACAGCTTCTCCTTGCTGCCGAAGTACTGGTAGATCCGCTCCTTGTTGATACCCGCCCGGGTGGCCACCCGAGCCACCCGGGCGCCTTCGGGACCGAACTCGGCGAACTCCTCCACCGCCGCATCGAGCAGGAGCTGTTTCGTACGTGCTGTGTCCCAGGCCATGCCTCCACCCTAACCCACCTCCAACCAAAGGGTTGGACTTTGTTGCGGGCCTGTGCGAGACTCCAACTGAACGGTTGGAAATTACCTTGGCAACCCGCTTGAGCAGGAGAAACGCATGTCCACGTCCGCGTCCACGTCCACGTCCAGGCCCGTCTCCAGGCCCGCGTCCGCGAGCACGCCTGCCTCCGTCCCGTCCGTCCACCGCCGCGCGCTGATCACCTGGCTCGCCGTCTATCCCACGATCACGGTCGTCCTCGGTCTGCTCGGCCCGGCCACCGCCCACCTGCCCCTGGTGCTGCGGACGCTGATACTCACCGCGATCGTCGTCCCCGTCGCCGTCTACGCGCTCGTCCCCTTGCTGATGAAGGCCAACGCCGCACTCACCCGCCGCTGACCCGCGCAGACGACGTCGAGTACGCCGGGCGGGAGGTGCTCGGCGGCCAGACGGGCGAGGGGTGCGGCGGGGACGGGGTGGCGTCGGACGGTTTCAGCACCACGGTGTTGCCGGCGGCCAGCGCGGGCGCGATCTTCCACACGGCCATCATCAGGGGGTGGTTCCACGGCGTGATCTGGGCGCAGACGCCGACCGGTTCGCGGCGCAGGACGGAGGTGCGGCCCGGGGTGTACTCGGCGGCCGTCGCGCCCGGGAGGTTCCGGGCGGCTCCCGCGAAGTACCGCAACACGTCCACGATCGCGGGCAGTTCGTCCGCCAGGAAGAGGGCGCGCGGCTTGCCCGTGTCGGTCACCTCGGCGTCCGCCAGCGCGTCCGCCTCCCGCTCCAGGGCGTCGGCGATGCGGAGCAGTGTGGTCTGCCGGTGCCCGGGAGTCGTCGTCGACCAGCTTTGGAAGGCATCCTCGGCGGCCCGGCAGGCCGCGTCCACGTCCTCGGGTCCGGAGCGTGGGGCCGTGCCGTGCGGGAGGCCGGTGGCCGGGTTGACCAGCGACAGCGTGGCACCTGAAGTGGCCGGCGCCTCCTTGCCGTTGACGTGGTAGAGGACGGTCGTGCGGCGGTCGGTGTCAGCCACGGCGCAGGGCCTCCTCGGCGGCGGCACGGCCGGTGCGGACGGTGCCCTCCAGACGGTCACCCTGGACACGGCACTCACGTCCATCTGGCGCCATGTCTCCGCGGCGCTCGGCCTGCCGGACACCCTGCCCACGGACTGACGTCCCCGGCGCGCCGACCCTCCGCGGACCGGGGGAGGAAGCCCGGTTCCTACTGTGAACAACGCGGCGCGCCCTGCCCTCGGTTCCCGTCCGAGCTGTGACATTCCTCCGACCCTCCGCGCCTTCCCGCGGCCCCCGCCACCTGCGCATACTCCAGGACCGCCGTGCCTCAACTGCCCAGGGGCGACGGCCGATTGGATGGAGTGAAGGGGAATGATGACATCGGACACGGTCTCCGCGGCGGACGCGGGCACCTGGCTGCTCGGTGATCGTGAGGTCAACCGGCTCGGCCTGGGCGCCATGCGGCTGACCGGCAGCGCCGCCTTCCACGACGGCACCCCCAGCGACCGCGCCCGGGCAGCCGAAGTACTGCGTCGCGCGGTCGAGCTCGGGGTGAACCACATCGACACCGCGGCGTTCTACTTCTCCCGGCTGCGCTCCGCCAACGAACTGATCAACTCGACGTTGGCGCCGTACCCGGACGACCTCGTCATCACCACCAAGGTCGGCCCGGCCAGGGGCGCTTGCGGCGAGTGGACCGCCCCCGCGCGGCCCGACCAGCTGCGCGGCCAGGTCGAGGAGAACCTGCGCCAACTCGGCCGCGACCACCTCGACGTGGTCAACCTGCGCCTCATGGGCCAGCCCTCCGTCGGCGAGCACTTCGGTGCCCTCGCCGAGCTGCGCGAAGCCGGCCTCGTCCGTCACCTCGGCCTCTCCAACGCCCGCCCGGAGCACCTGGCCGAGGCCCTGACGATCGCACCGGTGGTGTGCGTCCAGAACCGGTACGGCCTCGACGCACCCGACGGCGCACGGATGCTGGACGAATGCGCCGCACGCGGCATCGCGTTCGTGCCCTTCTTCGCCATCGCCGGGGACGGACGCGAGGCGGGGGTCGTCCGTGCCGAGCACGACGAGGTCCGCGCCGTCGCCCGCACCCACGGTGCCTCACCGGCACAGGTACGTCTGGCCTGGACCCTGGGACAAGGCGCCCATGTGCTGGCCATCCCGGGGACCGGAAACCCGGATCACCTCGTCGACAATGTGGCGGCCGGCGCGCTGCGGCTGACGGAGGAGGATCGCCGGATCCTCGATGCGATCGGCCGCACCGCACCCTGACGCCGGCTCACGGCAGCCGTGCGTGACGCCGTTCCGGAACCGGCCCCACCGGTGACCGGGCCGCCGACGCTCTCCCGCCGGGCAGTGCCACGTCCGTATTCCGCCGGACACTCCCGGGCGCGGTGACCAGACTCAACGCCTGTCACCACCAGCGCCTGCGGGAGAGGTCACCACACGTGAGACAGCGCGACGAGACAAGGGGGGCCGCCACAGAGGCCCGGTCATCCGTCGAAGCCGAACAGGAGCCGCTCCTCGCCCTCGGTGCGACGCTCGCCCTCGGCGCGGTGCTCGCGCTGCTGAGCACCACCTTGGTGTCGGTCGGCATCGGCAGGCTCGCCGAGGAGTTCTCGGCACCGCTGTCGACCGTGCAGTGGGTGAGCACCGCCTACCTGTTGGCCCTGGCGGTCTCCATTCCGGCCGCCGGCTGGGCCATGGACCGCTTCGGTGAGAAGCGGCTGTGGCAGGTGTCGCTCGTCGTCTACCTGGTCGGGTGTGGGGCGGCGGCGCTCGCCCGGACCGTCGACGTGCTGATCGCGGCACGCGTGGTGCAGGGGGTCGGCGCCGCGATGTTCGAGCCGATCATGCTCACCATGCTGGCGCGCGCTGCGGGCCCCCGCCGGGTCACCCGCGTGATGAGCCTCGTCCAGATCCCGATCACCATGGCACCGGTCTTCGGGCCCGTGGTGGGAGGCGTCCTCCTCAACGCACTTGACTGGCAGTGGCTGTTCTGGCTCAACGTTCCGGTGGGCGTGCTCTGCGCGCTGCTGGCCCAGCGGCTGCTTCCGCAAGACCCCCCACGGGCCTCCCGCTCCGCCGCCCGCCTGGACGTGACCGGACTCGCGCTGCTGCCCGCGGGACTGGCCGCGCTCATGCTCGGCCTCTCCCAGGCGGCCGGTACCGGCACCGGGGACGGCGGCGGTGCCCCGGCCCGGGACCTCCTCGTCCCCGTCTCCCTGCTCGCCGGGACCCTGCTGTTCGTCGGGTACGTCGTGCACGCGCTCCGTACGCGCAAGGCGCCGCTGATCGATCTCCGGCTGTTCGGGGCGGGCCCCGCGCTCTCCGCGGGCTTCACCAGCGTCGCCCCGCAGAGCGCCGGACGCGCCAGCAGCGTGCTGATCGCGGCCATCCAGTTGGGCGGCTCCGTCGGTACCGCCCTCCTCGCGGTGGTGCTCCAGCGGCAGCTCGCCCACACCCCCACGGCCGCCGTCGCCTACGCCGCCACCTTCTGGTGGACGCTGGCGCTCTGCGCACTGGGCGCCGTCACCGCCCTCTTCCTCCCCCGTTCCGAACGCAGTTGAGAGCTTGAGAGCTCGAGAGCCTGAGAGGTTGAGAGAACACATGGCACACCTTCCCGAGAACACCGGCGACCCCCTGAGGGGCAGAGTCGCCTTGGTGACCGGGGGATCCCGCGGCATAGGCGCCTCCATCGCCGAACGCCTGGCTTCCGGACGGCGGGCGCATCATCACGATCGGCAGCGTCAACGCGGACCGGATGCCCTTCGCCGGGGGCTCCGTCTACGCCATGACCAAGGCGGCCGTCGCGGGCCTCACCCGCGGACTCGCCCGCGAACTGGGCCCCCGCGGGATCACCGTCACCAACATCCAGCCCGGCCCCACCGACACGGCCGCCAACCCCGCGCACGGCCCCCTGGCGGACGCCATGCGCGGCTGGACGGCCCTGAACCGCTTCGCGACCCCCGAGGAGATCGCCGTACTGACCGCCTACCTGGCCGGACCGGAATCCGCCTTCATCACCGGCACCAGCCTCACCATCGACGGCGGCTTCGCCGCCTGACCCCACCGGCCCGCGTTCCGCTTCTCCCGGAATGCCGTCATCGTCATCGTCCGCACCCCCGTGAACACCGGGAAAGGTACGCGCCGGTAGCGGAGTCCGGCCTTCAACTGTTCGGTTCCGCTTCACTTTTGGAGTTCTGACAACTTCATGACGGGCCTCCTACGGTTGCCTCGCTTCAACGAGAGAACGCCACTCCCCGCGCCGTCCACGGTTCTTTCTCGGAGGTCCGCTGTGTCCATGTTCTCCCGTATCCGACGGCCGCGCCGGTCCGTCTCGCTCTTCGGTGCCACCGGCCTCGTGGCCGCCTCGCTCGGGCTGTGGGGCAGCGCCCCCGGCGTCGCGCAGGCCGCGGCGCTGCCGACGCCCGACCACGTCGTGGTCGTGGTGTTCGAGAACCACGCCTACGAGCAGGTCATCGGCAGTTCGAGCGCTCCGTACCTGAACAACACGCTCAAGGCCGGTGGTGCCAACCTCACCAACTCCTTCGCGCTGACCCACCCCAGCCAGCCCAACTACATGGACCTGTTCTCCGGCGCCACGCAGGGCGTCACCGACGACAGCTGCTACACCCCGCAGTTCTCCGGCGCCGCCAACCTCGGCTCCGAGCTGATAGCCGCCGGCAAGACCTGGGGCAGCTACAACGAGGGCCTGCCCTCCGAGGGCTCCACGACGTGCACCAACAGCGCCACCAAGTACGCGCGGAAGCACAACCCGTGGTTCGCGTTCAACAACGTGCCGCTGAACACCGCCCACACCTTCAGCCAGTTCCCGACGAACTACAGCACGCTGCCGAAGGTCTCGTACGTCGTGCCGAACCTGTGCAACGACATGCACGACTGCTCGATCACCACCGGCGACAACTGGCTGAAGAACAATCTCGACGCCTACGCCCAGTGGGCCAAGAACAACAACAGCCTGCTCCTCGTCACCTTCGACGAGGACGACCGGTCCCACAACAACCACATCGCCACGGTGCTCTACGGAGCGCACGTCACCCCGGGCAGCTCGTCCACCGCGACGTACAACCACTACAACGTCCTCCGGACCGTCGAAGACCTGGCCGGCCTGACCACGCACGCCGGCAACGCCGCCTCCGCCTCCGACATCACCGGCATCTGGAACTGACCACCGTGTACGTAGCAGACAGCCGTACCACCCCTGCTCCGGCCGACCCGGGTACCCGCCCGGGCGGCCGGGGCAGGGCCCTGCCGCACACCAAGGCCGCGACCGCGCTGCGGGCCGTGCCCCGGACCGTGCTCGTCCTCGGCACGGTCAGCCTCATCACCGACGTCTCCTCCGAGATGGTCACCGCCGTCCTCCCGCTCTACCTGGTCGCCACACTGGGCCTGTCCCCGCTGGGCTTCGGCCTGCTGGACGGGGTCTACAACGGCGTCAGCGCCCTGGTCCGGCTGGTCGGCGGTCATCTCGCCGACCGCGGTGGGCGGCACAAGGCCGCAGCCGCCGTGGGGTACGGGCTCTCCGCGCTGTGCAAACCGTTGCTGCTGCTCGCCCACAGCGTGCCGCTGATCAGCCTGGTGCTCGCCGCCGACCGCACCGGCAAGGGGCTGCGCACGGCACCGCGCGACGCGATGATCTCGTTGGCCTCCTCGCCCCGGACACAGGGGCGTTCGTTCGGTGTGCACCGTGCCATGGACACCGCCGGAGCCCTGCTGGGGCCGGTCACCGCCTTCGCCGTCCTGCGGGTGGCGGCCGGGGGCTACGACGCCGTGTTCACCGTGAGCTTCTGCGTCGCCGTGACCGGTGTGCTGGTCCTGCTGCTCTTCGTGCCGGGCCGCACCCCGTCGCCCGGGACCCCGGCTCCCACCGCGCGGGTCTCCCTGGCCGCGGCGGCCGGCCTGCTGCGCCGGGCCGAGCTGCGACGGCTCACCCTGTGCGCGCTGCTGCTGGGACTGGCCACGGTCTCCGACTCCTTCCTCTACCTGCTGCTGCAGCGGCGCCTGGACCTGGCCCAGGAGTGGTTCCCGCTGCTGCCGGTCGCCACCGCGGGCTCCTTCCTGCTGCTGGCCATCCCCCTCGGCAGGGCCGCCGACTGCTGGGGCCGGTGGCGGACCTTCCTGGCCGGGCACCTGGGCCTTCTGCTCGCGTACGGGCTGGTGCTGGCGCCGGTCCACGCGCCCGTGTTGCCGGTGGTGGCCGTGGTGCTCGTCCTGCACGGCGCGTTCTACGCCGCGACCGACGGGGTACTGATGGCGGCGGCCGCCGGCGTGACACCGCCGCAGCTGCGCTCCAGCGGCCTGGCCCTCGTCCAGACCGGTCAGGCCGGGGCCCGCTTCGCCTGCTCCGTACTCTTCGGCGCCGCCTGGACGGCGTGGGGAGACCGGACCGCGCTGTCCGCCGCCGCGGTGGCGCTGGCGGCGAGCGCGGGCGTGTGCGCACTGCTCCGGCCGCTGCGTACGGGCACGGAGGCGGCGGCGACGGAGGACGGCCCGGCCGCACCCTCCACCACCGTCGAACCGCCCACGACCGACCCCGCGCCCACGACGGAGGCCGCCGGATGAACCCCCGCACCCGCATCGTCGTCCTGCTCGTCGCCGTGGTCGTCCTCGGCGGTGTCGCCGTGGGCGCCGTGCTGCGGGCCGCCGACCAGGCGAACCGCAAGGACCAGCAGCAGACCACCGGCCCGCGGGTGACCGCGGGGCGGGTGGCACTGGCCGGAGCGGCCTCGGCGCGGCAGCCCCGGCTGGTCTTCCGCAGCACGCTGTGGGGTCCGCACCGCGACGAGCTGGTGTCCGTACCGGCCTCCGACCCCGCCGGCCCACGCACCGCGTCCGGCCTCCGCTGCCTGCGCTTCTACACCGCCGCCGGCACCGGCAGTTGTCTGCGTGCGGTGCCCGGCGCGATGGCCGGCCACTACGAAGCCGTCGTGCTGGACTCCCGGCTGCGGGTCCGCAGGCACCTCCCACTGGTCGGGAGCCCCACCCGGACCCGGGTCTCGCCCAGCGGGCGGATGGTGGCATGGACCGTGTTCGTCAGTGGAGAGTCGTACACCGGGCTCAACTTCTCCACCCGCACCTCGATCCTCGACACCCGTACCGGAAAGTTCCAACCCAACCTGGAGTCCTACCGCGTCATCAAAGACGGGCAGCCGTACCGGAGCCCGGACATCAACTTCTGGGGAGTGACGTTCGCCGACGACGGGCACTTCTACGCCACCCTGGCCACCCGCGGGACGGCCTACCTGGTGCGCGGCGACATCGCCCAGCGCACCGTGACCACCCTTCGCGGCAACGTCGAATGCCCGTCGCTCTCCCCGGACGGGACCCGGCTGGCGTTCAAGAAGCGGGTGCCGGGCCTGCCGGCGGACGCACCCTGGCGACTGTACGTGCTGGACCTGCGCAGCATGCGCGAGCACCCGCTCGCCGAGCGCCGCAGCGCCGACGACCAGGCCGTGTGGCTGGACGACCACACCGTCGCCTACGCCCTGCCCGGCGACTTCGAGACCGACGCCTGGGCCGTCCCGGCCGACGGCACCGGCCACCCACACCGCCTGATGCCCGCGGCCCAGGCCCCGTCCGCGATCCGCTGACTGGCCATCACACCGAACAAGGGACGGCGGGATCGGGAGCCCTCCCGCGCGCCGGCGTGCTCAACGCACCTCGATTGGACGCCGGTTGGTCGCCCGTCTAGTATTTTGGCCATGCGGTCAGAAATTAATTCGGGCGGCCAGAACGGCTCCGTCCCGGCGTCCGGCGTCGGCGATCCGAAGGGGCGGGAGCCCGAACGCTCCTTCATCGAGAAGGCGCGTCGCGCCCAGATCATGGATGCCGCCGTCGAGACCATCGCGGCACGGGGGTTCGCGAAGGCCTCGCTGGCGCAGATCGCCGAGCGGGCGGGGATCAGCAAGGGCGTGATCTCGTACCACTTCGCCGGGAAAGGCGAGTTGATCGAGCGGCTCGTCGAGCAGATCTACGAGGGGATCGGCGCGTTCGTCGCGGCCCGGCTGGAGCGGGAGGCCGGGAAAGCGGCCTGGCTGCGGGTCTATGTCGAGTCGGTGGCCGCGTACATGCAGGACCACCGGTCCCAACTCGCCGCGCTCGGCGAGATCTTCGGCAACTACCGCACCGAGGAGGGGGCGTTGCACTACGGCGTCGCCTCGAGTGAGCCGCTGTACGCCGCGCTGGAGGGGGTCTTTCTGGAGGGGCAGCGCAACGGCGAGTTCCGCGACTTCGACGTCCGCGTCATGGCCGTCAGCCTCCAGGCCGGGATCGACCACATGTTCGCGTACTGGAGCGCCCATCCCGAGCACGACCTGGCCGCCCACGCCCGCCAACTCGCCGACCTCTTCGAGCACGCCACCCGGGCGGACCCGGCGCCGGACGGGGCACCAACAGCACCGCGCAGCAACGAACTGCACTGAATCAGCACTGAACGGGGAGAATTTCTCATGACGCATGATCCGGGCCGCCCGGCCGTGACGGTCGGGCCCGAGCCGGCCACCGGGCGGCCCAAGCCCGCCGCCCGGCTGTTCTACATCGACAACCTGCGCATCGTGCTGACGGCGCTGGTGGTGCTGCACCACACCGCCGTCACCTACGGCCACATCCCCGCGTGGTACTACACCGAGCCGGCCAAGGACGGCTCCGGGTTGGCCCTGGACGCGTTCGTCATGTTCAACCAGGCGTTCTTCATGGGGTTCTTCTTCATGATCGCCGGTTACTTCACGCCGTCCTCCTACGGCCGCAAGGGAACCCGGCCCTTCCTCCGGGACCGCCTCAAGCGGCTGGGCATTCCGCTCCTCGCCTTCATCCTGCTGATACGCCCGCTGGTGAACTTCAGCGGTTACACCGCGCTGCGGGCGCAACTCGCCGAGCAGGGCAGGGACCTTCCCTACTGGCTCTACTACGGCTTGAGTTGGGACGCCGGGCCGATGTGGTTCGTCGAGGTGCTCCTGGTCTTCTCGCTGGTGTACGCGCTGGTCCGGCACCGGCGGGCGCGCGGTCTCGCGGGCCCGGGCTCCGAAGGCGCGGGCGTCCGGGCGCCCGAGCGGGCCCCGCGGCCGCTGCGGCCGTTCGCCATCGTCACCTTCACCCTCGGGCTGGCCCTCGCGACGTACCTCTGGCGGTTCGTCGTGCCGAACGGCAGCTACCTGCCGGTCCTGGGCCTGCCCACCCCCAGCTACCTGCCGCAGTACGCGAGTTTCTTCGTCATCGGGGTGCTGGCCCACCGCCACGGCTGGCCGCAGACGCTCTCCCGGGTCGCGGGGCGGGTGGGCTTCGCCGTCGCCACCGTCGCGACGCTCGCGTACCTGCCCGTCGTCGTCACCGCCGGGAACGGCGTGCTCGACGGGCGCGGCAGCTGGCAGTCGCTGGCCGGGGCCGCGTGGGAGTCGACGTTCGCCGTGGGCGTCGTGCTGGGGCTGACCGTCCTGTTCCGGGAACGCTTCCATCGGCAGGGCCCGGTCGCCGCGTTCCTCTCCCGCCATGCCTTCGCGGTCTACCTCACCCATGCGGCCGTGCTCGTCGGCCTCGGGTACGCCTTCCGCTGGCTGCACACCCTGGCGGTCGTCAAGTTCGCCCTGGTCGCGGTCCTGGCCCTGCCGCTGTGCTGGGCCGTTGCCTACGCCGTCCGCCGGCTGCCCCGGGCGGACCGGGTGCTGTGACGCCGTAGCGGCTCTCCTCTGGTGGCCGACGCCCACTGGAACCGGCCCCTGTGCCCGGCCCGAGCCGGGAGCAGGGGCCGGCCGGCTGCCCCGCTCACCCCAGCGGCTTGTCGAGAACCGCCTTGGAGTGGCTGAACGTCTCCAGCGAGTACTCGCCGTGGTAGCGCCCCGTGCCGCTCTCGCCGACGCCGCCGAACGGCAGGTCGGGCGCTATGAGATGGGCGACCGGCAGCCCGAAGGTGAGCGCGCCGGAGGAGGTCTCGGTCAGGAGCCGGTGCTTGGTGGTGTCGGAGTCGGTGAACGCGTACAGCGCCAGCGGCTTGTCCCGGTCGTTGATGAAGGCGATCGCCGCGTCCAGGTCGGGCACCGGCACGATCGGCAGGATCGGACCGAAGATCTCCTCCCGCATCACCGGGGAGTCGGGGGAGACGTCGGCCAGGACGGTCGGGGCCAGGTAGCGGCCGGCGCGGTCGTGGGTGCCGCCGATGACCGTGCGGCCGCTGTCGAGGAGGGCGGTCAGCCGGTCGAAGTGGCGCTCGTTGACGATCCGTCCGTACTCGGGCGCGGTGGCCGGGTCGGCGCCGTAGGTCTCGCGTACGGCCTCGGCGAGGTGCGGTTCGATGTCCCGGGCGGTGTCGCCGATGGCCAGTACGTAGTCGGGGGCGACGCAGGTCTGGCCGGCGTTGAGGAACTTGCCGGTGACCAGCCGCCGGGCCGCCGCGGCCAGATCCGTACCGGGGTCGAGGACGACGGGGCTCTTGCCGCCCAGCTCCAGCGTGACCGGGGTCAGATGCCGGGCGGCGGCGGCCATCACGATCCGGCCGACGGTGCCGTTGCCGGTGTAGAAGATGTGGTCGAAGCGCTGGGCGAGCAGCGCGGTGGTCTCCGGGACGGCGCCCTCGACGACGGCCACCGCGTCGGCGTCCAGGTGGCGCGGCAGCAGCCGGGCGAGCGCGGCCGAGGTCGCCGGGGCGAGCTCACTGGGCTTGACGACGGCGCAGTTGCCCGCGGCGAGCGCGCCGACGAGCGGGGCGAGCGCGAGCTGCAGCGGGTAGTTCCAGGGCGCGATCACCAGGACGACGCCGAGCGGTTCGCGGACGACCTGCGCGGTCGCCGGGAGCAGCCGGTCGGGCAGTTCGGCGGGCCGGGGTGCCAGCCAGCCGTCGAGCCGGTCGAGGGTGTGGTCGATCTCGTTGAGGGTGAAGCCGATCTCGGTGCGGTAGGCCTCCTCGGGGCCCTTGCCCAGGTCCGCGGCCAGCGCGGCGAGGAGCTCGTCGCGGTGGTCGGTGAGCAGGGTGCGCAGGGCCGTCAGCTGGCCGCGCCGCCAGTCGGTGGGGGCTGTGCGGTGGCTGGCGAAGGTGGTGCGGAGCCGGTCGACCACGGCGGCCGCGTCCAGGGCGGCCGCGTTCAGGTCAGGGGTGGCGGTGTGGGAAGTCATGTCGCCGAGGCTACACGAAACGAAAACTTTTCGTTTCGTAAAGACGGGTCGGTAGACTCGCGGTGTGGGCGAACGCACCGAGAGCAACCAGACCGCGGCGGCCGGGCGGGGACCCGCCCGGGGCCGCCCGCGGGACGCCGAACGAGACCGGGCCCTGTTGGAGGCCACCGTCCAGGTCCTCCAGGAGAGCGGCTACGGCGGACTGACCACGGCCGCCGTGGCCAAACGGGCCGGGGTCTCCACCGCGACCCTCTACCGTCGCTGGCGTTCCAAGGAAGACCTGGTCGTGGGCACCGCCGTGCGCTGGGCGAGCGACCTCGGCCCGCAGCCGGACACCGGCAGCCTCGAAGGCGACCTGGCCGCCCTGCTCCGGGACAAGGCCGAGACGCTGGAGGGGCCCGGCGGCCGCCTGCTGCACGTCCTGATCGGCGAGTCCGCCCACAACGAGGCGCTGGCCCGGGTGCTGGACACCGCGATCATCGAGCCGGTCCGCGACCGGGCCGCCACCGTCGTGCGCCGCGCCGTCGACCGCGGCGACATCCCGCCGCTGGAGAACGCCCATGTGCTCGCCGACCTGGTCGTCGGCTCGATGGTCAGCCGCCTCTTCCTCACCCCCGATGCGGCGCACCGGGCCACCACGGACGGCCCGTCGTCCGGTGAGGCGGTGATCGGCGAGCTCCTCCCGTTCCTGCTGCGCGCCCTGGGCGCACGGACGGGCTGAAGCGGGCACCGAGCGCCCGTTCCGCCGCACCGCCGATCTTCCCGGCCGGCCGCCCGGCTGTGCCGACCGGGGGCGCGCGCCTCGGCGGTGGGATTTGCCTTGGAGCGCACTCCAGCCGCCACACTGACCACGACGGCATCCCGGGCCGTGGACGGAAAGGCGGCAGCTGATGGAGACGACGAACCGGACGGGGCACCCCCTGCCCTACGACACCTACCGGCAGGCGATCGAGCGGGAGACCCTGCGCTTCGCCGAGGTGGTCCAGGGTGCGGACCCCGCGACCCCGGTGCCCTCCTGCCCCGACTGGACGCTGGCCGACCTCGCCCGGCACGTGGGATCGCTGCAGCGCTGGTTCGGCACGCTGCTGACCCAGCTGGTGCAGGAGCCGCCGCGCAGCCGTGACGTGGAGCTGGGGCTGCCGGAGCGCGCGGAGGAGTACGCCGACTGGGTGGCCGCGGGCGTGCCCACCGTGGCCGCCGTGCTGCGGAGCACGGACCCCCGGGCGGCCATGTGGGCCTGGGGCGAGGACCAGCACGCGCGGTTCTGGGCCCGCCGGATGCTGTTCGAAACGCTGGTGCACCGGGTCGACGCGGAGCGTGCCGTCGGCCACGAGTCGGCCATCGACCCCGCGCTGGCCGCGGACGGGGTGGACGAATTCCTCGTCAACCTGCCCTACGCGGGCCTCTTCGCCCCTGCGGTGACGAAGTTGCGGGGCGACGGCGAGGTCATCGCCTTCCGGTGCGCGGACGCTGCCGGCGCCACCGGCGAGGAGTGGCGGGTGCGGCTGGATCCGGACGGCTTCCGCCTGCTGCCACGGCCAGGAGCCGAGGCCGGCACATACGACGCCGCGTCATCCGGGGCACGGGCGGCGGTACGAGGACAGGCGGCGGACCTCCTGCTGCTGCTCTACGGACGGCGCTCGTACCAGGACCCCGCCTTCGACGTCGCGGGCGAGGCCACCGCACTCGACCGCTGGTTCGCCCACACGGCCTTCTGAAACCGCCGGTCGAGGAGCCTCCCAGGCTTCTGAGGAAGGCCATGGCGGGCTCCCTTCGGGCTGGGTTCCTCGTTTCGCCATGCCGGGGGGCACCCGGTATTGCCTGCTACCGCGGCGGCGGTACGGCAGCGGTTCCCCCGAGCGGACGGGTGCCGCCGGCCGTCGTGGCCGGCGGCACCCGCACCGACCGTGGTTCAGGACCGGGCGCGGAAGGCGCGCAGCCGGAGCGAGTTGCCCACGACGAAGACCGATGAGAAGGCCATCGCCGCGCCCGCGATCATCGGGTTGAGCAGTCCGGCCGCCGCGAGCGGCAGGGCGGCCACGTTGTAGGCGAAGGCCCAGAAGAGGTTGGTACGGATCGTGCCGAGCGTCTTGCGGGAGAGCCGGATCGCCTCCGCGGCCGCGCGCAGGTCTCCTCGTACGAGGGTGAGGTCACCGGCCTCGATCGCGGCATCCGTGCCCGTCCCCATGGCCAGGCCCAGATCGGCCTGGGCGAGCGCGGCGGCGTCGTTGACCCCGTCACCCACCATGGCGACGCTGCGACCCTCCGCCTGGAGGCGCTTGACCACGGTCACCTTGTCCTCGGGCAGCACCTCGGCGATCACCTCGTCGATGCCGACCTCCGCGGCGACCGACCCGGCCACCGCCCGGTTGTCGCCGGTGAGCAGAATCGGGGTCAGGCCGAGGGCGCGCAGCCGGCGGATGGCCTCCGGGCTGGTCTCCTTGACGGCGTCCGCCACCTCCAGGACGGCCCGCGCCGCGCCGTCCCAGGCGACCGCGATCGCCGTACGGCCCGTCGCCTCCGCCTCGGTCATGGCCCGCTCCAGCTCGGCCGGCAGGTGGATCGCCCACTCGGCGAGCAGCTTCCGGCGGCCGACGAGGACCGCATGCCCCTCGACGACGCCCTGGACGCCGAGCCCGGCGACGTTGGCGAAGTCCTCCGGCGTGGGCAGGACACCGACCTTCTGCTGGGCCCCTTCGGCCACCGCCCGGGCGATCGGATGCTCGGAGGCGTGCTCCAGCGCCCCGGCGAGGCGCAGGACATCACTCTCGTCCTCACTGGTGTGGACGCCGATGAGGGTCATCCGTCCCGTGGTGACCGTGCCGGTCTTGTCCAGCACGATGGTGTCGACCGTGCGGGTGGTCTCCAGCACCTCCGGCCCCTTGATCAGGATGCCCAGCTGGGCACCGCGCCCGGTCCCGACCATGAGGGCGGTCGGAGTGGCCAGACCGAGGGCGCACGGGCAGGCGATGATCAGGACGGCGACGGCGGCGGTGAACGCGGCCGTCAGACCGGCCCCGTTGCCGAGCCAGAAGCCGAGGGTGGCGAGCGCCAGCCCGATCACGATCGGTACGAAGACCGCGGAGATCTTGTCCGCCAGCCGCTGGGCGGCGGCCTTGCCGTTCTGCGCGTCCTCAACGAGCTTGGCCATACGGGCCAGTTGGGTGTCGGCGCCGACCCGGGTCGCCTCGACCACGAGCCGCCCGCCGGCGTTCAGCGTGGCACCGGTGACCGCATCACCGACGGCGACCTCGACCGGGACCGACTCGCCGGTGAGCATCGACGCGTCCACGGCCGACGAGCCCTCGACCACCGTCCCGTCCGTGGCGATCTTCTCCCCGGGACGGACCAGGAAACGGTCACCGACCTGCAATGCGGCGGTCGGCAGGGTGACTTCGCGCCCGTCCCGGAGAACGGTGACTTCCTTGGCTCCCAGCTCCAGGAGCGCCTTGAGCGCCGCACCCGCCTTCCGCTTCGAACGGGCCTCGAAGTAGCGCCCGGCCAGCAGGAAGGCGGTGACGCCGGCGGCGGCTTCGAGGTAGAGGTTGCCCGCGCCGTCGCCGCGGGCGATGGCCAGCTCGAAGGCGTGCGTCATGCCGGGCGTGCCGGCAGTACCGAAGAACAGCGCCCACAGCGACCACAGGAACGCCGCCGACGTGCCGACCGAAATCAAGGTGTCCATGGTGGCCGCGCCGTGCTTGGCGTTCGTCCAGGCGGCGCGGTGGAAGGGCCATGCGGCGTAGGTGACCACCGGCGCGGCGAGGGTGAGCGAGAGCCACTGCCAGTACTCGATCTGCAGCGCCGGAACCATCGCCATCGCGACCACCGGCAGCGCGAGGACCACGGCGGTGACCAGCCGCTGACGGAGCGGCCGGAGCCCATCGGGCTCGGCGTCCGCGCCGCCGGCCGCCGGCGCGCTGTCCGTACGGGCCGGGGCGGGCTCCTGCGCGGTGTAACCGGTCGCCTCGACGGTGGCGATCAGATCGCCGACCGAGACGTCTTCGGCCCGGTAGCTGACCTTCGCCTTCTCCGTCGCGTAGTTGACGGTGGCCTCGACGCCGTCCATGCGGTTGAGCTTCTTCTCGATGCGGGCCGCGCACGAGGCGCAGGTCATGCCGCCGATGGCGAGTTCGACCTCGTGGGATTCGGTGAGAGTCGTCATCACTGCTCCTCGCAGGGGAAACGGTCGCCGGTCCCGCGGGGCGCGGGCCCGGCAACAGGGGTGTGTCAGGCGGCGCGGCCGGTGAACTCACCCCGACCTGCATACCTCCAGGGGGTATCTGCTCGCCGTGCACACTTATACCCCCTCCCCGTATCAATGGCAAGCCTCCCCGTCCTTCTTTGCTTATACCCCCCAGGGGTATAGTCTCCGTGCTGGCCGACCCGCATACCGACCGCATACCGACGCGTCTCCCGACGCGCGCACCCGCAAGGAGAACCCGATGAACACCCCGGTAAAAATCACGGCATTCGCGGCCGCGCTCGCCGCGTCCTTCGGCGTCGCGTACGGCGTCGGCAGCGTCGTCACGCCCGTCACCGCGGCCCCGGAGGCCGCGGCACACGCCGGACACGGAGGCAGTGGTTCAGCGGGCGGGGCAGGGGAGCACGCGGCGGGCGGCCACGACATGCCACCCGGCGGGCTGCAGATCTCCCAGGACGGCTACACGCTCGACCTCAAGACCCCGCAGGTCCGCGCGGCCCGGGCGACGGAACTCCGCTTCGCCATCCGGAACGAAGCCGGCCAACAGGTCACGGCCTACCGGCGCGAGCACGGCAAGGAACTCCATCTCATCCTCGCCACCCGCGACTTGGGCACCTACCAGCACCTGCATCCCACCCGCGCGGCCGACGGCACCTGGCGCATCAAGGCGGAGCTCCCCGCGGCCGGCGCCTATCGGCTCTTCGCCGACTTCACCCCGGACGCCGAGGAAGCCAAGAACCTCACCCTCGGCGCGGATCTCGCGGCCACGGGCACCTACCGCCCCGCCCCGTTGCCCGCACCGGCCACGGTCGCCAAGGTCGACGACTACACCGTCACCCTCGACGGCCGGCTGCGCGCGGGGAAAGAGAGCGAACTGACCCTGAAGGTCACCAAGAACGGCCGACCGGTCACCGACCTCCAGCCCTACCTCGGCGCCTACGGTCACCTCGTCGCGCTGCGCTCGGGCGACCTCGCCTACCTCCACGTCCACCCCAACGGTGCACCTGGCGACGGCAAGACGAAGCCCGGGCCCGAGGTCTCCTTCACCGCCATGGCACCGAGCGCCGGCGCCTACCGTCTCTTCCTCGACTTCCGGCACGAGGGCAAGGTCCGCACCGCCGCCTTCACGGTCGACGCGGCGCGCGCTTAGGGCCTGTCCGATGGATCAGGGCCGGAAAGGCCCGCCATCGGGTCTCCTGCTGCCGGAGCCGGCTCCGCATCCGCGTCGAGATCGCCCCGGGCGCGGACGTACGGCGCTCTGGGATCATGATGCGATGGAACGTATTCGGCAGGCAGTCAGTTCTGGGTCGCCACTCGAACCGCAGATCGGGTTTTCGCGGGCCGTCCGCAAAGGGGCGCATGTCGCGGTCGCCGGCACCGCGCCCATCGGGGACGACGGGACAACGGTGGGGCAAGGCGATGTCCACGCCCAGACCGTCAGGTGCCTGGACATCGCGGAGGTCGCGCTGGAGGCGGCGGGGGCATCGCTGGAGGACGTCGTGCGGACCCGCATCATGCTCACTGACGTGACGCGGTGGAGGGAGGCCGCGCGGGCCCACGGAGAGCGGTTCGCCTCGGTCCGCCCCGCATGCACCTTCGTGGAGGTCTCACGCTTCATCGATCCCGACTGGCTCGTCGAAGTGGAGGTCGACGCCATCCTCGACTAGGTGACGAGAGCGCTGGTCCCAGCCACGCGCGGAGAACGGGCTGGCTGGTCGCTCTGTCGCGCGTGGACCGTCAGGCCACGTCGCCGAGGTAGGCGTCGGGAGGCGGGGGCGTGTGGGACAGGTCGGCGATGGGTTGCCGGAGGGCCTGCGGCAGCAGAGGGGTGGAGGGGAGGTTCCGTAGGGGGACCCATTCCAGGCCGGTCTGCGTGTCGTCCTGTGAGTGACCGCCGAGTCGATGGGGATCGCCGGTGGGAACGCAGAGGAAGATCGCTTCGATGCGGTGGCTCTCGGACCCGTCCGCAGGCTCACCGTGATGGGCACCGATGTATTCGCGCAGCCACAACAGTCGGTCGACCGCCACGGTAAGGCCGGTTTCCTCGTGCACTTCGCGGCGCACGGCGTCATCGAAACTCTCTCCGGGGTGCTGGCCTCCTCCGGGCAGGAAGTAGCACTCCTGATCTCTCCAGCGGGCGCGCATCAGGAGGACGCGGCCCTCGTGGAGGATGACGGCCTTGGCAGCGGTGCGGATGTTCGGGGCCGGCGGCTGGGGCACGGTGCTGGTCACCTTCCTGTCGTTCCTTTGTCTGTCCACTCGTCAGCGGTCCTGTCCCGACCGCCGAGGCGGGTACCTACGAGCACACACGATGCCTGGTCCGTCCGAGAAAGAGACTCGTCCTCACCTTCACCCGCGTCGTCGCCGAAGATGTGGCGGCGTGACCGCGCCGAGGCCGGGGCGTCGTGCGGAGTCCCATGCGTCATGGACGCACGCTATGCGAGGAGGCTCCGTGGTCGACAGGGCGCACTGGTTCGGCCGGCTGCTTCGGGTGCGGCAGCCTGCCCAGGGCCGGCTGTCGGCCACCGGTCGTGGGCAGGCTGCCGCGGAGTCGTTCGGGGCCGTCCCGTCAGCGGCGCAGGGGGCCTTCGCAGTGGAAGTGGGACGTGCCGGCGCGGCCGTTGGACCAGACCTCGACCTCGCCGAAGGAGCAGTTCATGTCGCGGAGGTTGTTGTCGCCCTGTGCGGCCCGGTCAAGCACAAAGAAGTCGACGGTCTCGGACATGTCCTGGAAGACCGTATCGGCGTTGCCGGCGTCGGCGAGGTTCGCCGTGATGCGGCCGTCGCAGGTGAACCGCGGACGGTCCGTCGAGCCGGAGGCGCCGCATGCGTCGGGTGCGATGCCGGTGGACCTGGTGAAGGACGAGCGGATCTGGTCGGGTGTGCTGTCGGTCAGCGAGGCGAGGGGGACGTGCTGGGTGTCGGGGACGAACAGGTCGTCGACGTGGGCGATGTTCTTGTCGAGGAACGTGTCGTACTCCCGCTGGAGTCCCGCGTCCCTGCCGAGGCGGGTGCGCCAGGCGTCGAAGGCCGCCGGGTCGTCGGCCCGCAGGTTCCGGTACATCTCCTTCAGCAGGGAGGGGTGTTCGGCCCACAGGAACTCGAAGAAGGTCCCCGCGTAGTTGTAGAAGCGGAAGCCGTCACCGTCGTAGGTGGCGTGCAGGAGCTGGTCCACGGTCATGCGGGGGCCGCCGTTGGCGGTGTCGGCGATGATGCCCTTCACCAGTGACTTGCGGACCTTGATGCCGTCGTCACGGGTGCTGCCGTCGAAGAACTCGGCGGTGCCCTCGTCCATCGCCGTGGTCCGGTCGCCCTCGTACCAGGGGCCCTGGCCGAACACGCCGGGTACCGCCCAGCGGCCGTTGAGGTAGTGCGTGTACTCGTGCCGGAAGAGCTCCTCCAGCGTGAGGGTGGAGTCCTGCGGGACGCGGCGCTGGTAGGTGTAGAAGGTCGCGCCGTTCTCGATGTAGATGCCGCCGTTGCTGGTGCCCAGGCCGGTCAGCAGCGGCTGGAAGTTCTCGTAGTCGGCGCGGGAGGCGTACAGCACGATATGCAGCGTGGAGTTGGTGTCTCCGGCCAGCGGCTCCTCGGTTCCGACCACCCGGTGGAACTGCGTCTTGACCTGCTTGCTGGCGTAGTAGAGCTGGTCGACGGTGTCGCGGTCGAGGGCGGTGCGGACCGTGATGCCGTCCGTACCGGCCTTGCCGTAGGTGTAGGTCCGGGGGAAGAGGCGCTTCTCGATGTCCTGGCGGCAGACCTTGTACGGCGCGCAGGCGTCGAATTCGATCAGCCAGGTGGCCACCTTGGCCCAAGGGGCGCTGTATGCCCCGAAGTTGCGGGCGGTGGTGTCCAGGAGCGGGCCGAGGCCGGTGACGATCTCGTTGCGCAGCCGGTCGATCTGCCCGGTACGGCCGTACTCGCCGACCGCGTCGCGCACCACCCAGGCGTTGGCCGTGTCCTTGAGGTGGGTGTAGCCGGCGAAGGCCTTGAAGGCGGCGCGGTAGGACGGGTCGGCCACGACCGCGGCGTGGAAGGCGGTGTCCTTGTTGCCCGGGTAGACGCCGAGGTAGTGCACGGAGAGCGCGGCGAGCGCGGCGCCGCCCCAGGAGGAGTCCTTGGCGGTGTCCGGGTGGTCCGGGCCCATGGTGGCAAGTACCCGTTTGACCAGCGGGAGTTGGTACTGGCGCAGGCCCTGCGCGCTGGCCGCGTTGAGGGCTTCGCGGAGCGTCTCGGCGTTGCTGCGGGTCACGTCGAAGGTGTGGGCGGCGGAGCCGAAGGCGTCGACGGCCCGGCGCATGGCGTCCAGCGTCGCCGGGTCGGCGAGGTCGATCTCCCGGTGGGAGAAGCCCTGGTACGCGACCGCGTGCAGGTAGGTGAACATCTCCAGCAGGTGGCTGCCGTTCCGGCCGTCATGCCCGGCGGCGACCTGGCCGATGCGGTGCGCGACGGCCTGGATGTGGTCCTTGGACATGACGGGCGCGAGGCGCTGGTCCCAGGTCCAGATCAGGGTGCGCAGACAGCCGTCGGCGGTGACGTCGGGGGCGGCGAGGAACTCGGTGAACTGGTCCGGGGAGAGGTGCGTGATGCCGTCGAGGGTGCAGGGGACGGCGGTCTTGCCGACCGTGGCGTGCGGTGTGCGGGCCGTCGCCTTTGCCTTCGCCTTGGGCGTGTGCGGGCCGGGGACACGGTCGTTGCCGAGCCCGCCGGGGCCCGGTATCCGGAGGGACGAGGGCTTGGGCGCCTTGGCCAGGCGGTCGACCCGGTCGTGCGGGGTGGGCGTGGGAGCCGTCGCACCGGCGAAGGTGGCCGGGCCCAGGGCCGCGGCGGCGGTGCGCGGGGCGGGGGAGGGGGTGGCCGGGTATCCGGTTCCGGCCGCCGTGACACAGAGCGTCACCGCTGTCGCGGCCGTGAGCAGGGATCTGCGAAGGGTTCTCGAAGGGAACACGAAGGTCTCCTGTGTGGGGGCGGTGAAACGTGCGCGCCGGGGCTGCGGTGTCCGGGCCCCGGCTGCCTTACAGGCGCCGACCATGAGAGGCATGCGCACGTCATGTGATGTGTAACGTAGTAATGTGAAATTGCACTGACAAGCCCTTTGTCGGAGTGTGTTCCGGGGAAATCCCTTTCTCCGCCGGTTAGTTCAGACCAGGGGCCGCGCCGCGCCGGGATGGCGTCGCCGCCAGCGCGCGTACGCCGGGCTGTCGGCGCAGGCGTTCAGATAGCCCTCGCGCACCCGCCGCAGGATCGCCCCGCCGTGCCGGGCGAGCGGGCCGTCGCGGTGCCAGGCCAGCACATGGCGGTACCACAGGGGGTTGCCGGCCAGTGGGCGCACGACCACCCCCGGTACTTCGATGAAGGTGGCCTGGCAGAGGCTCACCGCCAGCCCGGCCCGGACGATCTCGATCAGTTGCCGCCCCTCGGCCTCGTAGGGCACCCGGGGATGACGGTCGGTCAGGGCGAAGACGGACGCCCAGTACTCGCGGGTGCGGTCGCTGTCCGGGCGGGGCGCGGCCCAGTCCTCCGCGGCGAGCCCGGAAAGGCTCACCTCCTCCTGGTCCGCCAGGGGGTGGCCGGCGGGCAGCAGCGCGAAGACGGGCTCCGTGACGAGCGGGTGCAGCAGCACGCCGTCGCGGGGCGGCGGCTCCTGACCGGGGTGGTCGCCGAGGACGGCGGCCTCCAGACGGCCGGCGCCAAGGTCGTCCAGCAGCGGGGCGGGCGCGTACCGGCAGCGGGCGGTCACCTCCGCACTCGGCAGCAACTCCCGTACGGCCAGCAGGAGATGGCCGAGCAGCGGGGCGCCCACCGAGCCGACGCGGATGCGGGCGGGCGCCGCGGCGCGCCGCGCGGCCCGGTCGGTGTCGGCGAGGAGCTGGTCGACGCCCGGCAGGATGGCACGGGCGTGGGCCAGCACCAGATCGCCCAGCGGGGTGGGCGCGGAGCCCTCCCGCCGGCGGTCGAACAGCGCGCCGCCCAGGAGGGTTTCGATGCGCCGCAGCTGGGCGCTCAGGCCCGGCTGGGTCATGCCGAGCGACGCGGCGGCCCGGGTGAGGCTGCCGGCCCCGGCGATCGCACACACCACCCGTAGATGCCGTATCTCCAGATCCATGGCGCGGATGTTATGGACCGGTGGGAGCTTCCCGACAGGGTGTGGCAGCCCTCAGTCTCATGTGACATCTCACACCGCACCCCCCATGGAAAGGTGCCAAGACGATGAAGGCGCTGCACCCCGCCCGCCGCCGACCCGCACCGCTGCTCGCGGCAGCACTCGCCGGGCTCCTCCTCCCCCTCACCGGAGCCCCGCACGCCGAGGCGTCCCATGTGCCCGAGCGGACCGAGCGCGCCGGAGACTGCGCGCTGCCGGGCACCACCGGCTGGACGGACGAAGGCCATGCCATCGACCGCTCCGTGTTCCAGCGCCCCACCGGGACCCGCAAGGTCGGCATGATCTTCGTGGACTTCCCGGACGCCCCCGCCACCGAGTCCCCGGCCGACGACGCGGCCCAGATCACGCCCGGCGCGGACTGGCTGTGGCAGGCGTCGTACGGCAAGGCGTGGCTCGCCATATCCCAGCACCAGCACTGGGTACGGATGCCCCGCAACTCCACCGACTACGGCTTCGCGCGCGGCCTCAGCCACGAGGCGCACGAGGCGTACATCAAGGACGCCGTCACCGCCGCCGACCCGGACGTGGACTTCTCCGCGTACGACATGGTGTACATCGTCCCGACCAAGAACGCCTCGGCCATCTCCTTCACCCCCACCTACGTGTACGAGCCGGGCACGGCCGGCGTCGTCGCCGACGGGAAGCGCATCAAGTGGGCCGTCACCTTCGGCCAGGACATGTGGCACTGGGGGCCCAAACTGGTCGGCCACGAGACCGTGCACACCTTCGGGCTGCCCGACCTGTACGCCTTCGACCCGGGCGACGACGTGCACCGCTTCGTGGGCGGCTGGGACGTCATGGGTCTGATCAGCGGGGCCGGGCCGCAGTACTTCGCCTGGGAGTCGTGGAAGCTCGGCTGGACCGCCGACAGTCAGGTCGTCTGCCGGGCCTCGGCGGGCAGCGACACCGTCCGGCTCACCGCCGTCGAGTACGGCAGCGGAACGAAGATGGCCGTCCTCCGCACCGGCCCGACGTCGGCGTACGTGGTCGAGTCCCGGCGGGCGGCCCGCGCGGACACCGGCCTGTGCGCGACCGGTGCGCTCGTCTACAAGGTCGACTCGTCCGTCGAGACCGGCAAGGGACCCGTCCGGGTCATGGACGCCAGGCCCGACGCCACCCCGGCGCAGGGCTGCCGACCCTTGGACGACGCACCCTACCGGGCCGGTGAGTCGTTCACCGACGCGGCCGCGGGCGTGCGGATCGACGTGCTGAAGGCCGGCGCCTACGGGGACACCGTGCGCATCATCAAGTCATAAGTCGCCCTGGAGAAAGGCAGGTTGACTGTGCCCCGGCGCCCACCTCGGCGCCGGGGCACAGCCGTGTGCGAGGGCGGTCAGACCGTCTCGGGGAAGTGGCAGGCGACCCGGTGGCCGGCCCCCGACCGCTCGGCCCCGCTCAGGACCGGGGCCTCGGTGCGGCAGCGGTCCTGTGCCTTGGGGCAGCGCGGGTGGAAGGTGCAGCCGGGCGGGGGCGCCGCGGGGTTCGGAGGGTCGCCGAGCAGGGTGAGGCGCTCCCGGGCCCGTTCGGCGACGGGGTCGGGCAGCGGTACGGCGGACAGCAGCGCCCGGGTGTAGGGGTGTGCGGGAGCCGCGTAGACCCGTTCCTTCGGGCCGATCTCGACGATGCGGCCCAGGTACATCACGGCGACCCGGTTGCAGACCCGTTTGACCACGGACAGGTCGTGCGCGATGAAGAGGTAGGCGAGCCCGAGTTCCCGCTGGAGGCGCGCCATGAGGTTGACGATCTGTGCCTGTACGGAGACGTCGAGCGCCGAGACCGGTTCGTCGGCGATGACCAGCCGCGGGCCGGTGGCCAACGCCCGGGCGATGCCGATGCGTTGGGCCTGGCCGCCGGAGAACTCGTGCGGATAGCGGTCGAGGTGCTCGGGGATGAGCCCGACCAGCTCCATCAGGTCGGCGGCCCTGCGGCGGGCGTCGACCGCCGAACCGCCCTGCGCCAGCAGGGGTTCGGCGATGATCCTGGCCACGGTCTGGCGCGGGTTGAGGGAGGCGTGCGGGTCCTGGAAGACCATCTGCAGGTGGCGGCGCAGCGGGTGCAGTTCCCGCTGGCCGAGGTGGCTGATGTCGCGGCCGTCGAAGGTGATCGAGCCGCTCGTCGGCTCCAGCAGCCGCACGATCATGCGGCCGGTGGTGGACTTGCCGCAGCCCGACTCCCCGACCAGGCCGAGGGTTTCGCCCGCCGCCACGTCGAAGCTGACGCCGTCGACGGCCCGGACGGGGGCCGTGCGGCCCCGCTTGCCGGGGAAGGTCCGGGTCACGTCGCGTACGGACAGCAGCGGGGCCGTGCCCCGGGACGGGGAGTCGGCGGCGGCCGGGGGCGGGGACGTGCGGGGCGTCGTCATGGGGTGACCTTTCGGATCCGGTCCGGGCCCTCGGACCGCGGGTGTCCCGGGGCGCCGGGTGCGGTGGCCGGGCCGAGCGGCAGATGGCAGGCCACCGTGTGCCCGCCGGAGGCGACCAGCCGGGGCCGGTGACGGGTGCACCGCTCCCGATCGGCCCAGTCGGCCGCCGCCGCCCGGGGGCAGCGGGGCGCGAACGCGCAGCCCGGTGTGGGGGTGAGCAGCGAGGGCGGGCTGCCGGGGATCGCGCGCAACGGGGCGTCGTCGGCGTCGTCGAGCCGGGGCAGGGAATCGAGCAGGCCGCGCGTGTAGGGGTGGGCGGGGGCGGCGAACAGGGCCTCCACCGGCGCCTGTTCGGCCGCCCGGCCGCCGTACATGACCAGGACCTCGTGGGCGACGCGGGCGACCACCCCGAGGTCGTGGGTGATCAGGACGACGGCGAGCGAGCGTTCCTCCTGGAGCCGGGCGAGCAGCTCCAGGATCTGGGCCTGGACGGTGACGTCCAGGGCGGTCGTGGGCTCGTCCGCGATGAGCAGGTCGGGCTCGCAGACCAGGGCCATGGCGATCATCACCCGCTGCCGCATGCCGCCGGAGAACTGGTGCGGGTACTCGCCCGCCCGGCGCTCCGGCTCCGGGATCCCGACCTCGGCGAGCATCTCCACGGCCCGCCGCCGGGCGGCGGCGCGGCCCGAGCCGACGTGCACCCGGTGGTGCTCGGCTATCTGCTCGCCGACCGTGTAGTAGGGGTGGAGGCTGGAGAGCGGGTCCTGGAAGACCATCGCCATCCGGCGGCCGCGGAGCCGGCTCAGCTCGCGCTCGGTGAGCCCGGCGAGTTCCCGGCCCTCCAGGGCGATCGAACCGCTGACCTCGGCCGCGGTGTGCAGACCCATCACGGCCATCGAGGTGACCGACTTGCCGGAGCCGGACTCGCCGACGATGCCGAGGGTACGGCCGCGGTGGACGTCGAAGGACAGGGAGTCGACGGCCCGTACGGGGCCGTCCTTGGTGGCGAACGTCACCGCCAGGTCCCGTACGGCCAGCAGGGGTTCGGTGTCGGTGGCCATCACAGCCTCACTCGGGGGTCGACGACGGCGTAGAGGAGGTCGACGGCCAGGTTGGCGACGACGATGAAGGTGGCGGCGAGCAGGGTCACGCCGAGGATCACCGGCTGGTCACCGGTGGTCAGGGCGCCGTAGAAGAGCCGTCCGATGCCCGGGAGGCCGAAGAGCGACTCGGTGATCACGGCGCCGGCGAGCAGCCCGCCGAGGTCCATGCCGAAGAGGGTGAGCAGGGGCGTCATCCCCGCCCGCAGCCCGTGCTTGACGACGACGGTGCGGCGCGGCAGGCCCTTGGCGCGGGCCGTGCGGATGTACGGCTCCGCCATCGTCTCGATCATCGAACTGCGGCTCTGGCGTGCGTACATGGCCGCGTAGAGGAGGGCGAGCGCGAGCCAGGGGAGCAGCAGGTTCGACGCCCAGTGCGCGGGGTCGTCGGCGAAGGAGACGTAACGGGGATAGGGCAGCAGGCCGGCCACCCGGATGAGGCCGTAGATCAGCATCATCGACGTGAAGTAGACGGGCAGCGAGGCGGCGCCGACCGCCCCGACCATCAGGGCGCGGTCGACGAGCGTGTCCTTGCGGAGGGCCGCGACCACCCCGGCGCTCAAACCGAGCACCAGCCACAGCACGGCCGCACCCAGGGCGAGCGACGCGGACACCGGCAGCCGGTCCACGAGGAGGTCCCAGACGGCCTCGCTGTTCTCGTACGAGTAGCCCAGGCAGGGGAAGTGGCAGTGCAGGGTGTACCGGCCGCTGCCCATCGTGCGGCCGGTGAAGATCCCGGAGACGAAGTCCCAGAACTGCCGCCACACGGGTTCGTCGAGCCCCATGTGCGCCCGGATCGCCTCCAGGCGCTCGGTGCTGCACGACTTGCCGCAGGCCGCGGCGGCCGGGTCGGAGGGCAGGACGTAGAAGATCGTGAAGGTGACCGCGGCGACGGCGATCAGCACTCCGACGACGGCCACCAGGCGCCGCAGCGTGTAGCGGATCATGCGCGGCTTCCCCTCGGGTCGAGGACGTCGCGCAGGGCGTCGCCGAGCAGCGTGAACGCGAGGACGGTCAGGAACAGGCAGGCGCTCGGGATGACGAAGTACATGGGGTCCGTGTCGTAGAAGGAGACGCTCTCGGCGATCATCTGGCCCCATGAGGGGGTGGGCGGCCGCACCCCGACGCCCAGGTAGCTCAGGGCCGCCTCGGTGGCGATCATCCCGGGGATGATGAGGGTGGTGTACGCGATGACGGGCCCGGCGACGCCCGGCAGGACGTCGCGGGTGAGGATGCGCCAGGGGCCGGAGCCGCCGACGCGGGCGGCGTCGACGTACTCGCGGTGCTTGAGGGAGAGGGTCTGGCCGCGCACCACGCGGGCGACGCCGGGCCAGCCGAAGAGCCCGATGACGGCCGTCATCAGCAGGATCCGGTTGACGTCCTTGGCGACCGACATCATCGCGATCATGAAGATGAGGGAGGGGAAGGACATGGTGAGGTCCATCAGGCGGGAGAGCAGGGCGTCGGTACGGCCGCCGAAGTAGCCGGCCGCGATCCCGGCCGCGGTCCCGGTGACGACGACGATCGCGGTGGCCGTGAGGGCGATGAGCAGCGAGACCTGGGCGCCGTGCACGACCCGGGCGAACAGGTCGCGTCCGGTGACCGGTTCGACGCCCAGCCAGTGGTCGGCGGAGATCCCGCCGAGCGGTCCGAGGGGCGTACCGCCGAGGTACGGGTCGACGGCGGACTTGTCGAACGCATCGGGCGACCAGCCGCCGAGCGCGCTCAGCAGCGGGGCCGCGGCCGCCATGACCAGGAACAGCCCGATGATGACGAGGGAGATCTTCACGGAGCCGCGGCGGCGCAGTTCACGGCGGACCAGCTGCCCGGGGCGGCCGGACGCGGTGGACAGGGGGGCCGCCTCCGGGGCGAGCGGCTCGGGTGCGGGGGAGGACATGATGGGCCGGCCCCTCCTCAAGCCCGGCTCTTGGCGGGGTCTTTGAGGCCGACGGAGGCGTAGTCCAGCTGGCCGCCGAAGGAGGTCTGGCCGTAGGCGCCCGCGATGTTGCCGCCGAGCACCAGGGGCCAGCGGCGCACCAGGACCGGGACGGCGGGGGCCTTCTTGAGGATCTCGCCGTCGAGTTGCCGCCAGGCCTGGTCGGCCCGCCGGGCGTCGGTCATCGCGGCGATCTCGTCCATCCGCCGCATGGTCGGCCGGTCGCGGAAGAGCGAGTGGTTGCCGGAGTTGCCCTTCTCCTTGATGTACCGGCCGTCGAAGACGAACGGCAGGAACGTCGAGCCGGAGGGGTAGTCGGGGCACCATCCGGTGAAGACCAGGTCGGTGCGGTTCTTGGTGTCGCCGATGGTGGCGTAGAACGCGGACGGATCGACGGTGTTGATGGCGACCTTGATGCCGGCCTTGGCCAGGGACTGCTGGATGGCTTCGGCCCGTCCCTTGTCGCCGGAGGACACGGTGATCTCCGTCGAGAAGCCGTCCGGCTTGCCCGCCTCCTTCAGCAGCTGCTTGGCCTTCGCGACGTCTCCGGTGGTGGGGATCTTGAGGGTGTCGGGCTGCTTTCCGCCGAAGAGCGAGGCGGGCATGTAGGCGGTGGACAGGTCGTTGAAGGCCGGGCCGCCGGACGCGGTCAGCACCGAGTCCCTGTCGAGGGCGTACTGCACCGCCCGCCGCACCCGTACATCGGTGAAGGGCGCCCGCCCGGTGTGCATCTGGACCATGTCCGTGCAGTTCGTCGACTCCGCCAGCAGGCGCGCCCTGACGTCGGCGTGCGGCAGCACCTTGGCCGCGCTCTCCGGCCGCAGCGCGGACCAGGGGACGGCGGAGGCGTCCGGGCCCTGGCCGGCGATGAGCCGGTCGTCGATCTGGTTGGCCTTCAGACCCATCTCCACGACCAGCCGGTCCGGGTAGGCCTTGCGCACCGGGTCGGTCTTCGGGTCCCAGTACGGATTGCGGACCAGGACCAGGCGCTTGTCCCGCCCGTACGACTCGATCTTGTACGGTCCCGAGGAGAACGGCCGGTTGTCGTAGCGCGGTCCGTCGTCGCGGGCCTGGGGCACGGGCGCGAAGGTCGGCATCACGGTGACGTCGGGGAACTCCGCGAAGGGCTTGCGCAGTTCGAAGACGAGGGTGTGGTCGTCCGGCGTCTTCACGGAGGCGAGGTGTTCGCCGTCCGCGGGGCCCTTGTACCCCTCGGCGCCGGCGAGGTAGCGGGCCGCGTAGTCGGCGCCGCCGGGCAGGTCGGGCGAGAAGGACCGCTCCACGTTGTACTTGATGTCCCGCGCGGTGACGGGTGTGCCGTCCTCGTATCTGACGCCCTTCTTGAGGTGGAAGGTCCAGGTCCGGGCGCCGTGGGACGGGGTGCCGAGGTCGGTGGCGAGGTCGGGGACGAGGGTGCCGCCCGCGGGGCCGGGCGCCGCCCGGTAGGTCACCAGGGTGCGGTAGAGCAGGCGGGTCCCGAAGTCCATGTCGTTCATGACCCAGTTGCGGGCCGGGTCGAGGTGGGTGAAGTCCTGGTTGGACAGGACGGTGAGGGTGCCGCCCCGCTTCGGGGTGCCGCCGACGACCTTGCCCTGGTTGACCAGGGCGGGGTTGGTGCCGCGGCCCCTGCCGTCCGCGGAGTCCTTGCCGCCGGCACAGCCGGTCGCGCCGAGGGCGAGGGCCGCCGCCAGGCAGGCGGCGGCGGTACGGGTGCGCTTGTTCATCAGTGGTCACTCCGTGAACAGTCGGACAGCCGTCAGGCTGGAATGTGACCCGTAACATAGTAATGTGAAATTGCACTGACAAGGTGTCGACCGCCCCGTTATCCAGCTGTGCCCGAGTGAACTGCCGCCGGAGGCGGGGCGTTTGCCCTGTGACCCGCCCTGTGAACCGCACTGCGAACCGCCCTGTGAACCGCACCGCAATCGAGGAGGAGAACCCATGACGGAAGCTGTTCCCACCGCCCCGCGGACCGTCAGTCATGACCTGCCCGTCACGCCGGAGTTGGAGCGGTTCCTGGCGAGCGGCTGGGCGGCGACGCCGCTGCCGGACGCCATCCGGCTGTCCGCCGCCGACGTCACCCCGGCCCGCCGGCAGCGCCTCTCCGCCCGCTTCCCCGGCGAACGGCTGATCGTCCCCGCCGGTGACCTCACCGTCCGCTCCAACGACTGCGACCACCGCTTCCGGCCGCACAGCGCCTACGCCTGGCTCACCGGCCTGACCGGCGAGGAGCAGGCGGGTCACGTCCTGGTCCTGGAGCCGGACGGACCGCACCGGCACGAGGCGGTCCTGTACCTCCGCCCCCGCTCGCCGCGCACCGACAGCGGCTTCGCCCGGGACCGGCGCTACGGCGAGTTCTGGGTGGGTCGCCGCCCCGACCTCGCCGAGGCCGAGCGCATGACCGGCGTCCGCTGCGTCCACCTCGACGGCCTCGGCGCCCTGCCGCCGGGGCGCAACGCCGCAACGGACGGCCAACTGGCATCCGTGCTCAGCGAGTTGCGGCTCGTCAAGGATGCCTGGGAAGTCGCGCAGCTGCAGCTCGCCGTCGACCACACGACCGCCGGGTTCGAGGACGTCGTCCGCAGTCTGCCGCGCGCCCTCGCCCATCCGCGCGGCGAGCGCTGGATCGAGGGCGTCTTCGGGCTGCGGGCCCGCGCCGAGGGCAACGGCACGGGCTACGAGACCATCGCGGCCGGCGGCGCCCACGCCTGCGTCCTGCACTGGATACGCAACGACGGCCCGCTGGACGCCCGCCAGTTGCTCCTCCTGGACGCCGGCGTGGAGACCGACACCCTCTACACCGCCGACATCACCCGCACCCTGCCGCTCTCCGGACGCTTCTCCCCGGTGCAGCGGCAGGTGTACGACCTGGTGCTCGCGGCCCAGGAGGCGGGCATCGCCGCGCTGCGGCCGGGCGCACGGTTCCGCGACTTCCACCGTGCGGCGATGCGGGTGATCGCGGAGGGGCTCACCGACTGGGGCGTCCTGAAGGACCCGGAAGGGGACTTCCACCGCCGCTACACCCTCTGCAGCAGCGGGCACATGCTCGGGCTCGACGTGCACGACTGCGCCCAGGCGCGGGCCGACGCCTATCTGGACGGGGTGCTGGCGGAAGGTCAGGTGCTGACGGTCGAGCCGGGGCTCTACCTCCAGCCGGACGACGAGACGCTCCCGCCGGACCTGCGCGGCATCGGCGTACGGATCGAGGACGACCTGGTGATCACGGCGGACGGGGCGCGGCTGATGTCGGGCGCCCTGCCGCGGACGCCCGAGGCGGTGGAGGCCTGGATGGGTGAGCTGATGGCGGGCTGAGCTCACCCGTCACCTGGGGCTTTTCCGGGCCGCGGCAAGGGAATTGGCGCGGAGGCGGGGAGATCCCTTGGCAACGTGGGTGCAATGTGAAATATTACTGACGTGCCCACGAGAAACTCTCCGGATCTCCTCGTCATCGGCGCGGGCGTGGTCGGCGCCGCCTGTGCCTACTATGCGGCCCGGCGGGGCCTGCACGTCACCGTGCTCGACCGCGGCTCCGTCGCCGGCGGCACCACCGGCGCCGGCGAAGGCAACCTCCTGGTCTCCGACAAGGAACCCGGCCCCGAGCTCCGACTCGCCCTCTATTCCACGCAGTTGTGGCGCGAACTGGCCGTGGTGCTGCCGTCACGGATCGAGTACGAGGCCAAGGGCGGCCTCGTCGTCGCCTCCGAGGAGAAGGGCCTGTCCGCGCTGCGGGAATTCGCCGCACGGCAGACGGAGGCCGGGGTCACGGCGGAAGTGGTGCCGGGCGGGCGGCTCCGTGAACTGGAGCCGCACCTCGCCCCCGGCCTCGCGGGTGGCGTCCACTACCCGCAGGACGCCCAGGTGCAGCCCGCCCTCGCCGCCGCCCACCTGTTGCGCGCGGCCGGCGACCGGGTGAGCCTCCGGCTCGGCGAGGAGGTCACCGCGATCCTCACCGGCGCCCACGGCGAGGTGCGCGGAGTGCGGACGCCTTCCGGTGACCTCCACGCTCCCTACGTCGTGAACGCGGCGGGGACATGGGGCGGCGAGCTGGCCCGGCTCGCCGGCGTGCAGCTGCCGGTGCGGCCCCGGCGCGGCTTCGTGCTGGTCACCGAGCCGCTGCCGCGCCTGGTGCGGCGCAAGGTGTACGCCGCGGACTACGTCGCCGACGTCGCCAGCGACTCGGCGGCCCTGCAGACCTCCGCCGTTGTCGAGGGCACCCCGGCGGGCCCGGTCCTGATCGGCGCGAGCCGGGAGCGGGTCGGCTTCGACCGCTCACTGTCGGTGGAAGCACTGAGCCGCCTGGCCGGGCAGGCGGTCCTGCTCTTCCCGGTCCTCGCCACGGTGCGGGCCGTGCGGACGTACGCGGGCTTCCGCCCCTACCTGCCCGATCACCTGCCCGCGATCGGGCCCGATCCGCGCCGACCGGGGTTGCTGCACGCCTGCGGCCACGAAGGAGCGGGCATCGGCCTCGCCCCAGCCACCGGACGGATCATCGCCGAGACCCTGACGGACGGCGAACTCCCGCTGGACATCACCCCGTTCAGACCCGACCGGTTCGGCGGGGGAGAGGCGTGATGGCCGCTTCGCCGGCCCCTCGCCGCCCCCGCACCGACCCCCTGCGAAAGGAGCCGTGTCATGGCGCGTGACCGCAGCCCCGCCGAGCTCGTCGGCGCGGCGCCCGACGCCGCGTTCGAGATCACCTTCGACGGCCGCCCGATCACCGCGCTGCCCGGCCAGTCCCTGGCCGCCGCGCTGTGGGCCGCCGGCATCCTCGCCTGGCGCACCACCCGCGTCGGCGGCCGGCCGCGCGGCGCCTTCTGCGGCATCGGGCACTGCTTCGACTGCCTCGCCACCGTCAACGGAGAACCCAACCGCCGGGCCTGCCTGGTCCCGGCGCGGCCCGGCGACGCCGTCACGACCCAGGAGGGACACGGCCATGACGATCTCGCCGTCCGATGACCCGGAGTACGACCTCGCGGTGATCGGGGCCGGCGCCGCGGGCCTCGCCGGTGCCGTCACCGCCGCCGAACTCGGCCTGTCCGTCGCCCTGTTGGACACCTCGTCACAGCTGGGCGGGCAGTTCTACCGGCACCCCGCCCCGGCCCTCGGCGCCACCCGCCCCGAGGCGCTGCACCACGACTGGTCCACCTTCACCGACCTGCGCCGTCGCCTGACCGACAGCGGCGTGACCCATCTCGCCGGACACCATGTCTGGACCGTCGTCCGCGCGGAGCCCAAGGACCTGTGGGACGTGCACGCCGTGACCGGAGCGGACGGCAATGGGGAGCGCCCGGCCCGGGTCCGGGCCCGCGCGGTGCTGCTCGCGACCGGCGCGTACGAGCGGCAACTGCCGTTCCCCGGCTGGACGTTGCCGGGCGTGGTGGGTGCCGGGGGAGCGCAGGCGATGCTCAAGTCCGGCTTGGTGGTGCCTGGGATTGGGGTCTCCTCTGTGCGGGCGCAGCCGAGAGCTGGGATTGGGGTCTCCTCTGTGCGGGCGCAGCCGAGAGCTGGGATTGGGGTCTCCCCTGCTCGAGCGCAGCCGAGAGCTGGGGGAAGGGTCGTGGTGGCGGGCAGTGGTCCGCTGCTGCTGGCCGTCGCCGCCTCGCTCGTCACGGCGGGGGCCCGCGTCCCGGCGGTGGTCGAGGCGGCCGGCTACCTCGGCTACGCCCGCCACCTCCGCGTTCTCGCCGCCAACCCGCACAAGATGGCGGAGGCGGCGGTGCACGGCACGGCGCTCCTGCGGCACGGGGTGCGGCTGCGCACCCGCAGCGCGGTGACCCAGGTGCACGGGGCCGACCGGGTGGAGGCCGTCACGGTCTCCCGGCTCGACCGCGACTGGCGGCCCGTACGGGGGTCGGGCCGCCGGATCGCCTGCGACGCCCTGGCGGTCGGCTTCGGTCTCGTCCCGCAGCTCGAACTCGCCACCGGCCTGGGCTGCGCCACCCGGCGCACCCGGGACGGCAGCCACGCCCTCGACCTCGACGCACAGCAGCAGACCTCGGTACCCGGCATCTGGGCGGCGGGCGAGACAGGCGGCATCGGTGGCGTGCAACTCGCATGCGTGGAAGGCGAGTTGGCGGGTCTCGCGATCGCGGCCCGGCTCGGCGGGCGGCCCGCGCTCACCGAAAGCGGGCGGGCCCGTGCCCTGGGCCGCCGGCGCGACCGGATGCGCGCCTTCGCGTCCGTGATGGCCGCGGCACACGCACCCGGCGCCGGATGGACCCGGTGGCTCGACGACACCACGGACGTCTGCCGCTGCGAGGAGGTCAGCGCCGGCCACATCCGCGAGGCGGTCGCCGACTACGGCGCCCGGGACGCCCGCACCGTCAAACTCCTCACCCGCGCCGGCATGGGCTGGTGCCAGGGCCGGATGTGCGGGACCGCCGTGGCCTGCCTGGCCGCGGAGGGGCCGGGAGCGGAGCCGTCGCCGTCTCCGGAGCGCCGCCCGCTGGCCGTGCCCGTCCGGCTGGAGGTGCTCGGTGCCCTCGCGGAGGTGACCGCATCCGGGGCCGGCGATCCGGAGGAAAGCGCCGATCCGGAGAAGGGCGCCGGCCGCTGACCGGACGCGCCGCCCCCACCGCCCGCGCCCCTGGGTACCACGCACCACCACACGCCATGCCACACCCCGCAGAACCCGTCACAGACACCCGTCCACAGACACCCGTCCACAGAAGGGCTCCCTCATGACCACCGCCTCCACCGCCACGACCTGGAGCGCCGAACGCCCCTGGCGCGGCATCATGGTCGCCACCGCCCTGCCCCTGCGTGCGGACCGGTCCGTCGACCATGACGCCTACGCCGCACACGTCCGCTGGCTCCTCGACAACGGCTGCGACGGCGTGGTGCCGAACGGCTCGCTGGGCGAGTACCAGACCCTGACCGACGAGGAACGTGCCCGCGTGGTGCGCACCGCCGTCGCGGCCGCCGGCGACGGTGCGCGCGTGATGCCCGGCGTGTCCGCGTACGGCAGCGCCGAGGCCCGCCGGTGGGCCGAGCAGGCCGCCGAAGAGGGCTGCGGCAGCGTCCTGCTGCTGCCGCCCAACGCCTACCGCGCCGACGAGTCGGCCGTACGGGCCCACTACGCCGAGGTCGCCCGGGCCGGCGTGCCGATCGTGGGCTACAACAACCCCATCGACACCAAGGTCGACCTGACCCCCGCGCTGCTCGCCCGCCTCCACGGCGAGGGCAGCATCGTCGCGGTCAAGGAGTTCACCGGCGATGTGCGCCGGGCGTACGAACTGGCCGAACTCGCCCCCGGACTGGACCTGTTGATCGGCGCCGACGACGTGCTCCTGGAGCTCGCGCTGGCCGGGGCTGTGGGCTGGATCGCCGGATACCCCAACGCCTTCCCCGCCGCCTGCGCCGAGCTCTACCGTGCCGCCGTGGCCCAGGACCTGGACACCGCCCTGCCGCTGTACCGGTCCCTGCACGCCCTGCTGCGCTGGGACTCCAAGACCGAGTTCGTGCAGGCCATCAAGCTCTCCATGGACATCGTCGGCCGCCACGGCGGCCCGACCCGGCCGCCTCGTCTGCCACTGTCCGGCACTGTCGAGGCCGAGGTGCGGGCAGCCACCGAGAAGACCGTCGCCGCCGGCCACCGCTGACCGGGAGGAGACCATGCGCACCCGCCACGTCTTCCACGCCGTCGACTCACACACCGAAGGCATGCCCACCCGCGTGATCACCGGCGGCGTCGGGGTGATCCCCGGCACCACCATGGCCGAGCGCCGGCTGCACTTCATCGAGCACCTGGACCACCTGCGCACCCTGCTCATGTACGAGCCGCGGGGCCACGCCTCCATGAGCGGCGCCATCCTCCAGCCCCCGACCCGGCCCGACGCCGACTACGGCGTGCTGTTCATCGAGGTCTCCGGCCTCCTGCCGATGTGCGGACACGGCACCATCGGGGTGGCCACCGTCCTCGTCGAGACCGGCATGGTCGAGGTCACCGAGCCCGTGACCACCGTCCGCCTCGACACCCCCGCCGGCCTGATCAGCGTCGACGTCCAGGTCGAGGACGGACGGGCCGAGTCCGTCACGCTCACCAACGTGCCCGCCTTCTGCGTCGGCCTCGACCTCACGGCGGACGTACCGGGCTACGGCGCGGTGACGTACGACCTCGCCTTCGGCGGCAACTTCTACGCCTTCGTCGATCTCGACGCCCTGGGGCTGCCGTTCGACCGCGCCCGCAAGGACGATCTGCTCGCCGCGGGGCTCGCCCTCATGGACGCGATCAACGCCTCGCCCGACCGGCCCGTCCACCCGACCCGGCCGGAGATCGCGGGCGTCAAACACGTCTACCTCGCCGCCCCGGGCGCGGACGCCCACCACTCCCGGCACGCCATGGCCATCCACCCGGGCTGGTTCGACCGCTCGCCGTGCGGCACCGGCACCAGTGCGCGGATGGCCCAGCTGCACGCCCGCGGCGCCCTGCCCCTGCACCGCGACTTCGTCAACGAGTCCTTCATCGGCACCCGGTTCACCGGGCGGCTCGTCGAAGAGACCGAGATCGGGCACCTGCCCGCCGTCGTGCCCCGCATCACCGGGCGGGCCTGGATCACCGGCACCGCCCAGTACTTCCTGGACCCCGACGACCCCTTCCCCGGAGGTTTCCTCCTGTGAGCACCGCCCTGGCCCCGGTTGTCTCCCGCAACCCGGCCGACCCCTCCGACGTGGTCGTGGAGACCGCCGCACCCGGCGCGTTCGCCGCCGCCGACGCCGTCGAACGCGCCCGCACCGCACAGCCCGGCTGGCTGCTCGACGGCGCGGCCGCCCGCTCGGCCGCCCTCGGCGCGATCGCCGACGCCGTCGAGGCGGCCGCGGACGAACTGGCCGCGCTCGCCGTACGCGAGGTGGGCAAACCGGTCACCGAAGCCCGCGCCGAGGTGGCCCGCACCGCCGCGATCTGGCGCTACTACGCCCAGACCCCGCACGACCCCACCGGCGCGGTCCACGAGCCGGCCGCCGGCCCCGGACTGCTGCTCAGCCGCCGCCGGCCGCACGGCGTCGCCGGCCTGATCACCCCCTGGAACTTCCCGTTCGCCATCCCCACCTGGAAGGCGGCCCCCGCGCTCGCCGCCGGCAACGTGGTCGTACTGAAACCCGCACCCGAAGCCACCGGCTGCGCGCTGCGCCTGGCCGAGATCGTGCAACAGGCGCTGCCCGCCGGGGTGTTCACGGTGCTGCCCGGCGGTGCCACCGAGGGTGACGCCGTCGTCTCGTCCGCCGACGTCATCTCCTTCACCGGCTCCACCGCGGTCGGCCGGGCCGTCGCGCGGACCGCCACCGACCGAGGTGTCCCCGTACAGGCCGAGATGGGCGGGCTGAACGCGGCGATCGTCCTGCCGGACGCCGACATGGACACCGCGGCCGCACACATCGCCGCCGCCGTCGCCGGATACGCCGGCCAGAAGTGCACCGCCACCAGCCGCGTGATCGCCGTGGGGGCGGCCCTCGCGCCGCTGCGCGAGGCACTGGCCGCACACCTGCGGGCCCTGCCGGTGGGCGCCCCCACCGACCCCGCCACCGTCTGCGGCCCCCTCATCAACGAACGGGCCCGCAACCGGGTGGTCGAGGCCCGCCGGGGACTGCCCGCACTCGTGGGCACCCCCGCGCCCGTCCCGAGCGACGGCTGGTACGCGGCGCCGGCCCTGTTGGAGCACGTCCCCGCCGACCACCCGCTCCTGCGGGAGGAGACCTTCGGCCCGATCGCCGTACTGCTCCCCGCCGACGACCTGGACCGGGCGGTGCGGATGACCAACTCCGTTCCGTACGGCCTGGTCACCTCGGTACACACGGCATCCCTCGACACCGCCCTGCACGGACTCGACCGGCTCGACACCGGCATGATCCGGGTCAACGCCCCTTCCACCGGTGTCGACTTCCACCTGCCGTTCGGGGGCACCAAGGCATCCAGCCACGGACCGCGCGAACAGGGCCGCGCCGCCCTGGACTTCTACACCTCGACCCGCACCTACACCCTCGCCCCCGCACACCCGTAGCCACCTGCGAAAACAACGTGACATTGTACGCTGGTGATCCGCTCGGCCACGAGGGACAAGGGCACGAAGGGAAACACCACGACATGGGCCACCTCACGCAGCGCAATCTCAACACCACCAGGGAGCGCCTGCGCGACCAGGTCGCCCACCACCTGCGGGCGGCCCTGATCTCGGGCGAACTCCGCCCCGGCGAGGTCTACTCGGCACCCGGTCTCGCGGAGGACTTCGGCATCTCCGCGACGCCGGTGCGCGAGGCGATGCTCGACCTGGCCCGCGAAGGCCTGGTCGAACCCGTCCGCAACAAGGGCTTCCGGGTCACCGAGGTCAACGAGCGCGACCTCGACCAGTACACCGAGATCCGCACCCTCATCGAGGTCCCCATGATCGGCCGCATCACGCGCAGCGCGTCCCGCGAGGAGCTGGAGGCGCTGCGCCCGGTCGCCGAGGAGATCGTGCGCGCCGCCCGCGACCACGACCTCATCGGCTACCTCGACGCCGACCGCCAGTTCCACCTCTCCCTCCTCGCGCTCGCCGGGAACGACCGGCTCGTGGAGACGGTCGGTGACCTGCGCAAGCGCTCCCGCCTGTACGGCCTGACCGCCCTGGACGAACGCGACCAGCTGCTCCCCTCGGCCGAGGAGCACATCGAACTCCTCGACCTGATGGTGGCCGGCAACGCCAAGGCCGCCGAGAAGTGCATGGCCCGCCACCTGAGCCACGTCCGCTCCCTGTGGGCGGAGAGCGCGCAGGAACGCACCCCCGCCCGGCACGGCCGCAATGTCCGCCTGAGTTCCCACTGACGACCGGACCCCGCCCGGGGCGGACCGGCCGGTGCCGGGCCGTGCACAACACGGCGTGATGGCCGAGCGGGAGTTCCCCCGGACGTGCGGTGACCACAGACTGTCTGTCCCAGGCCGGTCCGACCACACCTCACCCACGCGCCCGGGAAGGGACCATGAACCCCGCACACACCACCGTCGACCACACCTTCACGGTCCCCTTGGACCACGCCGCCCCCGGCGGCGAGACGATACGCATCTTCGCCCGCGAGATCACCGACCGCTCCCGCGCCGGCGAGGAACTGCCCTGGCTGCTCTATCTGCAGGGCGGCCCGGGCGGCAAGTCCCCCCGCCCGTCGGGCACCTCGCCCGGCTGGCTGGCCCACGCACTGACCACGCACCGCGTCCTCCTCCTCGACCAGAGGGGCACCGGCCGCTCCACCCCGGTCACCGCCCGGTCCGCCGCGCGTTGTGAGGACCCGGCCCAACTCGCCGCATATCTGGGCCACTTCAGGGCCGACTCGATCGTCGCCGATGCCGAGCTGATCCGCCACACGCTGTGCGGTGGGGAGCGCTGGGAGACGCTCGGCCAGAGCTACGGCGGCTTCCTCACCCTCACCTACCTCTCCCAGGCCCCGGAAGGACTCCGGGCCTGCTACGTCGCCGGCGGCCTCCCGGGCCTCACGGCCACCGCCGACGACGTCTACGCCCGCACCTATCCACGCGTGCGCGACCGGGTCCACGAGTTCTACGCCCGCTATCCGGACGACGCCCGATGTCTGCGCCGGCTGGCCGATCTGCTCACCGCGCAGGACGTACGCCTGCCCGACGGGGACCGGCTCACCGTCCGCCGGCTGCGCACCCTCGGCCTGCTGCTCGGCATGGGCGACGGGTTCGAGCGCCTGCACTGGCTGCTCGACGAAGCGCTGGACGAGGACGGCGGACCGACCGACACCTTCCTGTACCAGGTGATGGGCCTGACCGGCTTCACCGACAACCCGCTCTTCGCCGTCCTCCAGGAAACCCTGTACGGCCAGGGCGCCGGCCCCACCGGCTGGGCGGCCTCCCGTGCCCTCGCCGCCTTCCCCGAATTCACCGAGGCCGCGGACCCCCTGCTGCTCACCGGCGAGATGATCTACCGCTGGATGTTCGAGGACATCCGCGGTCTGCGCCCCTTCGCACAGGCCGCCGACCTGCTCGCCGGGCGCACCGACTGGCCGCCCCTGTACGACCCGGACCGCCTCGCCGCCAACCGCGTCCCGCTCGCCGCGGTCGTCTACCACGACGACATGTACGTGGACGCGGGTCTGTCCCTGGACACCGCCCGCAAGATCGGCGCCGCACGTGCCTGGGTCACCAACGAATGGGAACACGACGGCCTCGCCGCCTCCGGCGACCGGGTCCTCGCCCGCCTGATGGACCTGGCCGCCGGCCGCGGCTGACGGAAGCGGGGCCGGGGGCGTACCAGCCGGGAAGGCCCCGCTACCCGTAGCACCGGGGGAGCCGCCTAGGGAAACCAGACCTCGCAGATGCTGTCCTCGCCCTCCTCGCTCCGGTCGACCACGAACGCCGACTCGCGGCGCTCTTCATTCACATAGACGGACAGCGCGCCACCGGTGAGCATGTGGAGGAGGTCCCCGTTGTGGAAGGAGAACTCCTCCTCGCCGTCTCCGTATTCGTCGCTCAGTTGGCCGGGGTCGATCCCTGCCGTGGTCAGGGTGGTGCGCGGGTCGCCGGTGACCTCCAGCTCCTCGAAGCCCTCCACGGTCAGGTCCGGAGCGCCGGGCACAGCGACGAGGATCTTGCTGTAGGAGGCGCCGAAGTCGCGTTCACAGACCGCGATGATCCGGGAGTGCGGATGCCTCTGCTTCTGTGCCTGGAACTCGTCCTCCAGCGCACTGGCCATGATCCCGTCTTCGACCAGAGCCGGATCGGTGATCTTCACCGTGGAGCCCCACACGGCCGCGCGTACCTCGTCCAGTTCTTCCCGGCTGGCCGGATGCCCCGGGTGCTCCAGCCGAGACGGGGCGTCCTGGCGGCGGATCGCTGACACGGTGGACAGGGACAGCACCGCGGCTTTGGCCGCCGCTGGATCGTGGGCAACCGTGGCCGGCCGCACTGTGGGTGGGAGCGGGGCGGTGAAGGGGGGATGGACGATGACCAGATGCGCATGGCCGTGGTGGCGGAGGTCCACCTGCGTACCGGGTGATACGGGATTCATGGCGCCGAGCGTAGCCGCGGGCCAACGCCTGTAAGTGAGAGTGGGTGGCGGTCTTCTCATGGCAGGTCACGCCGCGCCTTCATTTTCGTTGAACGCTCACCTACGCGGCCGCGCAAGGCTAAAGTCATCGCTCCGATGGCACCTGCTCCCCGCCGCAAGCGGGCACCGGTTCACGACCGAGGGCAGGGCCATGCGCGCAGGGGAGCGCGCAGCACATAGGAACAGGGGGGACCTGTACATGGCCCGGAATCAGAGGCCTCAGCCGACGGCGGAGGACAAGAAGAACGTGCGTGTGGGCTGCGGCATCATGCTGGCTGCGCTGCTCGCGGTCGGCGGCTGTGGCGCCTTGATCAACGACGACAACGCCTCGTCGTCCAAGGTTTCGTCGCCCACGGCTGCGTCGCCCGACACCTCGTCGTCCAGCGCCTCCTCGTCGCTGTCCACCTTCGACGACAAGCCGAACACCGTCACCGTCGATGACTTCGTCGGCATGGGGCTCCAGGCAGCCCAGGACGCAGCGCAGGACGACGGCCTCTACCGCCTCGACTCCACCGATGCCACGGGCCAGGGCCGTCAGCAGGTCTGGGACCGCAACTGGACGGTCTGTGCTCAGACACCCGCGGCCGGCGAAACGATGAGCGCCGATGACACGCTCACGTTCGACACCGTCAAGTCCAGCGAGGGCGAGACCTGCGACGACCCGACGGGGTCTGCCGGCAGCGAAGACTCCTCCACTTCCGGCACGGGCGATTCCTCCACGGTCGCCGGCACGGGGGACGACTACGGCGACGATGGTTCCGCCACGGTCGCCGGCACCGGGGACGACCAGACCGATGGCTCCTCCGACAGCGGCTCCAGCTCACTGACAGGTGGTTCCTACTCGTCGGGCGACGAATCCAGTTCCTCTGCGTCCTCGGCCGGCTCGCCACAGGCGCCGGCCGGTGCCACGGCCCAGTGCAACGACGGTTCCTACAGCTATTCCGCCCATCGTCGGGGTACCTGCTCGCATCACCGTGGCGTGGCCGTCTGGCTGGCCAGCGTGCCTTCGTAGCGGGGGCGTCGACAAGATCGGCCTGGTTACGGACCATCGCAGCAGCTCAGAGGCACACCAGCCAGTGGCTGATGGGGGCGAACCGCTCGGGTCCGCCCCCCTCGGCGTGGGATCAGGATGCTTCCGTGACCCGGTTGAAGAGGCGGCCGGCGAGGTCGATCCCTGTGATGGCGCCGTTGGCGTCGCGGGAGAAGTAGCCGCGCTGCCCCTCGAGACCGCCTTCGGTGACGATGTACTCGTCGCCGTCGCCGTCGCCGTCGCCATCGCTGTCGTCGTTTTCGCCGTTGTCGCCGGGAAGGAAGCCGATGGCCGCGGCCGGGTAGTCCGGGGGCATCTCCTCGTCCGATGCCGCGCGGATCTCCGGCTTGATCCCGACCGCCAGGGTGAGGCGGGTGCCGTCGGTGGCGATGTCGAGGTTCATGGCGTCGATCTCGTAGCGACCGACGACCTGTTGGGCCTTTCCTTCGTCGTACGGGAGCGGCTCCACCGTCTTCTCGACGACGCCCAGGCAGTGCTCCAGCACCCACCGCACGACGGACTGGTTGAACGGGTAGCCGTCCGGTCCGACGTTGGCCAGCGAGACCACCGCGAAGTTCCGCTCGGGGACGATGAGCAGCTCGGCGAACTGGCCGTTGCCCGAGCCGCCGTGGCCGATGCCGTGGAGACCGTCCCAGTCGTGCAGGAACCAGCAGATTCCGAAGCCGTCGCCGAGCGTACTGCTGCGCAGCGCGACCGTCTGCTCCCGCATCCGCTGCAGCTCCACGGCAGGCAACACGCCTTCTCCGTCGCCGAGTTGGAACCGTGCCCAGCGCAGCAGATCGCTCACCGAGGAGGCGAGGCCGCCGCCGGGGTTGTCCCGGCGCGCGCCCTCGTTGAACGCTCCCCAGGGCCGGGCGGCACGCAGTTCGCCGTCGTCGTCCCGGTTGTAGCCCACGGCGAACTTGCGGACCATCACCTCCGCCAGTCCGTACACGGTGTCCGAAAGACCCACCGGCTCCAGGACGAGTGAGGCCATGGCCTGCTCGAAGGGCAGGCCGGTGACCTTCTCCACGATCCGCCCGGCCAGGTTGTATCCGGCCTGGCTGTACGAGGCGCGGGCGCCGGGCGGTGCGATCAGCGGCAGTCCGGGCAGCTTCGCCACGAGCCCGGTCAGGGAGCGGTCGCCCTCGCCGTCGTCGATCAGGTTCCAGTCCAGGCCCGCGGTGTGGTTGAGCAGGTTCAGGACGGTGATCTGTGCGGCGGCCTGCTCGTCGGCCAGCTTCAGCTCGGGCACGTAGCGCCGCACCGGCGCGTCCAGGTCCACCTTCCCCTCGGCGACCAGGCGCATCAGCGCGGTCGCCGTGAAGGTCTTGGACACCGACGCCAGGTGGAACAGCGTCTTCTCGTCGACCGGGACCGGGTTGGCGAGGCTCGTGACGCCGTGCGAGGCGTAGATCTCCTGTCCGTCCAGGAGCACCCCGACGGCGACACCGGGAACGCCGAGCTCCGTGGCCTGCGTCTTGACGAACTCCGACAGCTTGTCCTGCAACATGGCTCCCCCTCCGGGCACTTGAACTAAGTACGAGAAGGAGCGTAGGTCTCACTTGAACAAAGTGCAAGGCGGTGCGTGAACTAAGTTCAAGTAGGGTGATGGACATGCCGCGAGACACCCTGACCGCAGACCGGATCGTCCGTGAGGCCATCGAGCTGCTCGACGACGAGGGGCTGGACGGTCTCAACATGCGGAGCCTGGCGAAACGGCTCGGCTCGGCCGCCACCGCCGTCTACTGGCACATCAAGACCAAGGACGAGCTGGTCCGACTCGCCAGCGACGCGATCTGGCACGAGGTCGAGCTGCCCGATCTCGACGCCACCGACTGGCGCACGGCCGCCACCGCCCACGCCACCGGCATGCACGCGATGCTCACCCGGCACCCCTGGCTCGGCCAGGCATTCGGCAGCCACCTCCTGCACGGGCCCGGCCAGGCCCGGCACAACGACCTCAGCCTGGGCATCTACGAGAAGGCGGGCTTCGCCGCCGCCGACGCGGACCGGGCGGCCGCCACCGTCTTCACCTTCGTGCTCGGCAGCACGCTGGGCCCTGCCGCACAGGTCTCGCTGAACCGCCGGCTGAGCAAGAGCGGCGCGGACCCGGAGCAACGGATGGCCGACGCCATGACCCGCGCCACCGAGACCGCCAGGCAATTCCCACGCCTGCGCGAACGCCTCAACACCACGGCCGCCACGGAGTACGCCGCAGCACCCGACGACACCTTCGCGTTCGGCCTCCAGTCCCTCCTCGACGGCTTCGAGGCCCGCCTCACGGCCGCCGGCACCAGTCGGCACACGTAACCCGGTGCCCGGACCACAGCCACCCGACCAGGCCCCGGTTCCCTCCCGACCGGGGCTTTACGGTGGCGGGGACCCCGCCCAGGCCTGGAGCGCCTCTGCTGGTCGGCGCCGCCAACGTACGTTCCATTTCCGGAAGTTGCGCAAGGGGTCGCCGTCGGGCCCTGGACTGGAGCTTGCGGTACCAGGCGTTCACGCTCCCACGTATGGCGTCAGACTGGATGTCGGCTCCAGGATGTCCTCAAGCGGACATTCCGTGCTATCACGCGAGAACGAGGTGGCGACATGTGGTCGGGCACGCACGACGATTACTGGGAACAGACCGCACGGATGATCGCCGAGGGCTTGCACCGTACGCGCGCCAGAGAGCGCGCCAAGGCTGTCAAGTACAGCCGAGAACAAGTGGAACAGAGCCGCAAGATCGCCCATGAAGTCCAAGCCGTTGAACTTGAACGCCTCGCGGCCCTCGGGCAGATCCCACAGGCCGAATACAAGGCCCGCATGGTCGCCTTGGCCGCCTTGGCAGAAGACAAAGAACCAGGCACCGGACAGGAGAACCCGTACGCGGGGTGGACGAGGCACTTGACTGGCCCGAGCGGGGACGAACCGGTGATCTGAGGGATCCCGCCGGCTGGGGACCTGATTCCGCGTGAACTTGGCTGCGTAGCATTGGCCCATGGGTGTCAACATCATGCTCGACTTCGAGGTGCACGGACTGGCCGACGAGGCGCAGGCCAAGTCCGTCGTGAGCGCACTCGCCGAACTGATCCGTGCGGAAGGCCTGCAGGAGCACGAGGTCGGCCTCGGGCGGAGCGTGGAGGACGGACGCCACTGGATCTCCGGCGAGACCGACCACCCGATCGGCATCAGTCGGTTCTATGCCTGGCGTCCGCACTTCGAAGCCGCCTTCCGCGAACGGGTCCACGCACTCGCCCCCGCTGCCACAGCCGCCATCAACTGGCACTATCCAGACGGCGACTGACCACGTCCAAGAGCCGCCAGGCCGGCACAATGAGGTAAACCAGGCCGCCACCATCATCGCCCTGGCCACACTCCGCACGAGAGTCCAGCCGAACGACTCAGTCCGTGACCAGGACTTCCAGATTCCGCACCCCCTCCTCGGCGACCTCACCGAAGAACCGCGGGCAGATCCATGCCGCCTCGCCGCGCGCCTGGTCCGGTTTCTCGGGCGTGGGGAAGTCCTCAGGGGCGTAGAAGTGCGCCATGGCGTGCCGGAAGCCGGCGTATCGCAGCTGCGGGTGGGCGTCGTCGTGGGCACACTCCGCCGGGCGCGGCGCGGCGGCGACGGTACGCAGCACACGCAGCACGTCCTCGGCCACGGATCGCGCCGGCGCCGGATAGGCGATCTGCATCGTCTGGTACGCCGCGAGCAGCAGCACGGCACGCTCGCGCGCGCTGTCGGCGTGCTCGAAGCGCCGCGCCGCCCATAGGCCCAGATCCTCGGCGTACTGCTCGTTCCGGGAGGTGAACTCGACCCGCTGCGCGATCTTCTCGATCTGCAGCCTGCCGCCCGCGTCCAGGTATTCCGCGTCCACGTGCGAGACGTCGCGCGGCCCGAAGAGACGGTCGCGGCTGGTGCGCAGCTGCGTCAGGGACTCCTGCCCGAGCCCGGCGATGAAGGCGGGGCACAGCATGATCTCCAGTGGTGCGCCGTGGTCTCCCTGCTCCGTGCGCTGGCGTTCGTAGCGAAGGCGACCACCGGGGTAGCTCAGTTCGATGCCGAGCCTGGCGGCCTCCGGCGCGAAATTGGGCAGGAGGGGGTGCGCGTCCCAGGCGTGCTCACAGGGATCGGCGGGGGAGTGGCTCAGGGCCTCCTCCAGCGCCTCGATCAGCTCGTCGAGGACGCCCTTGTGGCGCACCATGCCGGATGTGGCGTACCAGCCCACCGCCCTGACCACCATGATCCGCCCGGCCCGGTCGTCCGGGTCCTCGGCGGACCGCAGGGCCCGGGCCTGCTCCTCGATCTCGTCGTAGACATCGGTTTTCGGATAGCCCTCGAGGAGGGCGGACAGCGTGTCGATGGTCGCGTTCGCCTCCGGCGGGAGCCGCGGCGGGACGTCCGAGACCGAGCCGGGGTCGAGGAGATCCAGGGCGATCCGCGCGAACCCGGCGGCGTTGCGCGGGCAGCGCCACTCGTCGCGCGGGCGGTCCTCGTACCACTCCTGCGTGTCGTCGACGAGGTCGATCAACCAGCCGGGCAACTCCTCGTCCTCTTCGGCATCGTGCATCTCGTACGGATGGGAGTCATGCACGCAGTCCTGAGCCGACAGGGCCGGCTCCGCAACCCTGAGTGCCTGGAGCGCGGCCTCCTTGACCCCATCGCCGGGCACCCAGGACAGATGCGGCACGGCCACCACCAGCCCGAATATCCAGACATAGGCCAGCGGCCCGCCGGGATCGGCGCCCAGCCTCGCCGCGCAATCCAGGACCAGCCGGTCGTGGGAGCCGTCGTGGTACTCCTCATACTCGTAATGGAGCTTCTCCCAGGCCACGGCGAGGTTCTGGATGTCTCCGACGATGGTGTCGCTGCCGCTGTTGCCGCACCCGGTCTTGCCGCTGCCCGTGTCATCGGGGCGGGCGGCCGGGCTCGTTTCGTTGGTCGTCACACCGGACACGACGCGCGGGCCGACCAGCAGGTTCCTGTCACGATGAGAAGGCGTCCCGTGGCTGCCGGCCCTGCTTCGGCGTGCGGCTCAGCCGTGCGCGCCAGACGGCCCAGCCGGCACACCCAGACCCACCGCCCAACGACCAGCTGCCGTGACGCAGCTGTCTAGGTCCCAGGGTGGGTGGCCGTCCGTCCAGAGAATGACCGCGGGGCCAGTCATGGCACTTCAGGACAGTCCGGCTTTGGGGCCCTGTGGGGATCTGAGCGAGGTCGTCTACGGCCACGCTGCCGCGGCTGCGCCGGGACGGGATCGGCTTCGGCTGCCCGGCGTTGGCGGCGTTCCCTCTGAACCACGGTGCCTGTTACGGGAGTTCGCGGCCGACCGTTGCATATCCGCCGCCTGCGGGAAGTTTTCGCGCGAGCATACCCTTTGACCCGCCCGCCCTCTTGATGTCCAGGCAAACACGAAGGTTTCGCCGATCCCCCTTCCCCCCATGCCCCCTGTCGTCATAGCCTGATTCCCCCGCGCTCGAAGTGCGGTTTGCCGAACACAACCGCTTCACATTCTCTCAGGTATTTCTTTTCTTAATGAACAAAAACACCCCCCACAGCCGCGCCCGGACCCAGCATGCCAACGAAGGATGGACCTTCTTGGCGGAATCGATACGGAACCATCGCACGGTCGGTTCCATCGCCCCCAGCAGCAAGCCGCTGGCCAACCTGCTCGCTGATCCGGTGCTGGAACGAGCGCCGCGCATTTCCAACGTCCTGGAAGTCGGTGCGGGTACCGGCTCGGTCACACGAGCCCTGCTTCCCCGCCTGCCTCAGGGCAGCCGCCTGGACATCGTAGAAGCCAACGCTCATTTCGCCGCGCACTTGCGTCGCCTGGTGCACGGCCACCAGAACTTTCCTGACAAGCAGGAGCAAATACGCGTCCATAACGTATTTGTCGAACAGCTCAGCACGGACCGCCGCTATGACGTCATCGTCTCTGGCCTGCCGTTCTCCAACTTCTCCCTCTGGCAGGTTGAGGAGATCATGGGTCGCTACTTGGAGCTGCTCCGCCCAGGTGGGACTCTCACCTACTTCTCCTATTGCGGTAGTCGCTGGGTCCGCACCTTGCTGACATCCCGCTCAGAGGCCCGCCGTCAACTCGACGTCAAACTTCTCTTGAACCAATACCACAACCAGTACGCCATCGGCTGTTGGACCGTGTGGGGAAATCTGCCCCCCGCGAAGGTGTGGCAACTGCGCCGACCAATCGATGCGCTCGGCGCCTCCGATATATCGCCCGTCAAGTCGGACGTATCGCGATGAATGCCCTCAGCAGTCTGCTCGGCCGGATCGCATCGTGACGACCTTGAAGCGTGTTTTGTAGCCCCTATTCCTCGTCGCTGGCTGCCTGTGACTCCTCCGAGGGGAACAGGATCGGGCTGACCAGGTAACGGGTGCGTTGGGGTGAGGGCTCGTTGGTGATCCGGCGCAGCAGGACCTCGCGCATTTCGCCGATCATTTCGGTGAGTTCGTCCGGGCTGAGCCACATCGCGTGCTGGCGGTATCCCACCAAGTCGGCGGCGGGTGCGGCGCCGGGGCGGTCGAGGTAAGCGTTGAACTCGGACAGCAGAGTCGCCATCGCCACGGCGAACACCCGCCGGTGGTCCTCGGGCGGAACCGAAGCGGCGGTGTCGGCGTCGATCACCGCGCGCTCCCGCCGAAGTCGATAGCGGCGTTCGATGGTGCCGCGTACGCGCTGTTCGCCCGCGATCTCCAGCAGGCCGCCGTCCGCCAGTACGCCCACATGCCGGTACACGGTGGCCTTCGATACGTCCGGCAACAGCGTGCACAACCGCGAGGTGGTCAGTGTCCGGCCGCCGGACATGGCATGCACGATGCGCAGTCTCACGGGGTGCAGGAGGAGGTCGACCGTGTCCATGCGGTTATGGTCTCACGAGTGATACTGTTCTCAAACTTGAGAATGTGGTGCTGGTGAGCCGCTCAGTGGCATGCGCCGGCGCTCGGCACTGACATGGCAGAGGAGCAGACCATGACTGACACGCCACCTCCCCTGGGGCGTCTGCACGACATCGGCGGCGGTCGCCGCCTGATGGTGTACCGCTCCGGCGCTGGCGGCCCAACGGCGGTGTTCCTCGCGGGCGTTGGGCTGATGAGCCTGGACTATCTGAACATCCACCACCGCGTCGCCGAGCTGACCACGAGCGTGCTCTACGACCGCGGGGGCAACGGCTGGAGCCACCCCGCCGAACTGCCCCGTACCGCCGCCGAAGTGACCGACGAACTGCGCGAGCTACTCCAGACCGCCGACGTTCCCGGCCCCTACTTGCTGATCGGCCACTCCTTGGGCGGGGCCTACGCGCGCCACTACGCCAGGCGCTTCCCCGACGACGTGGCCGGCCTGCTCCTGCTCGACCCCTTCCACGAGGACATGGCGACCCGCGCCCCGCGCCAGGTACGGGAGAGGCTCGACGAGATGCTGGAGCAGATGGGGAGCCAGGAGTCGGCGGAGCCCACGCCGGATCAGCTGGAGCAGTCCCGCGCCCAGATGGTCCAGCACTTCGCCGCATGGCCGGAGCCGGTACGTGAGCCCCTGGTCGCGCGCCATCTCGCCACATGGCGGGCTGCCTCGCGCGAGAACCAGAACCTCTACGACAAGGTCTCCGCGGAGTTTCGGGACGCCCCGGGCACCCCTGACGTGCCGCTGATAGTGCTCACGGCCATGGGGCACGACGCCACCCAGGCCCATCTGTGGCCGCCGGAGCTGCTGCGCGAGATCAACGAGAACAAGCGCGCCCTGCACGCCGAAGTGGCGGCCGAGTCCCCGCGCGGCGAGCAGCGCGTCCTCGACGACGCGGGGCATGGATGGCTGCACGAGGAGCGGGCGGACGCGGTGATGGGGGCCGTCAACGACCTGCTCTCAAGGATGCGTTGACGACACGGCCGCCCTGCTGACAGCACATGCCAGCGCCTGACGTGCACCCGGCATCTCGCCGCCTCACTGCCTCGGCGCCTCGGCGTGTACGCCGCTGTCGTGGCTGCGACCTGGAGGCGCGGGAGTTCGGCAGGACCCCACGGTGCGACTGGGCGCTTCAGCCGGCCGCGCGCACACCGACCCGGTCCCAGGCGCCGAGCACCGCTTGGTGCTCGGCGCTGTCCTGGCCGTACAGCATTCCGGCCGCGTCGGCCGTGCGCTGTGCCCAGTCGGTGAAGAGGAGTCCTTCGCGCATGCCCTCACCGATGAGCGCCTCCCACCAGATCCGCCCGGCGTTCTCCCATGCCTTGCCGCCCAGGCGTTGAGCGACCGAGTAGAAGGCGAAATTGGGGATGCCGCTATTGATGCGGGGGCCGCCCGTTTCCTCCGTGTTGTGGACGTAGTCGTCCATATGGGCGGGCTGGAGGTCTTTGCCGAGGGACTGGTCGTCGTAGGCCGTGCCGGGGGCCTTCAGCGAGCGCAGTCCGATCCCCTTGACGCCGGGGGCCAGGAGACCTGCTCCGACGACCCAGTCAGCCTCCTCAACCGTCTGGTTACGAGCGTGCTGCTTGACCAGTTGGCCGAAGACATCGCACAGCGACACACGCAGGGAGCCGTTCTCGCCCTCCCAGCCGAAGTACCGCTGCATCTCCGCGACTCCATGCCACACCTCACCCGCGATGAGGTCGGTGCACCGGCTGAACGACTGGAAGATCATCCCGTCCCCGTCCCCGAGCACCAATTGCTCGCCGTCCCACCAGCCGTTGTTGAAGTTGCGGCCGTAATGGACAACGGCGGTGAGGGGCCGCTTGACGAGCGGATCGCGCTCCAGCACCTGACGGCCGAATGCCGTCACGGCTGCCAGCGCCTCGTACGTCTCGTTGACGACCGGGTCGCTCGTGGGCGGCTGTCCGGTCCAGCGGGCCAGGACGGGCCGGTGCAGGCGTTCCTTGTGCTGGGCATCGCAGACGACGTAGTCGGCGTTCGGTGCCTCCGCACCGATGACCGCGGCGGGAACGGTCGGCTCGGGGATCTGCGCGGTGGGAGGCAATGCCGGGACGGGCGGCTCCGCGGGCCGCGCAGGTGGCGGGGGCGCCGGCTGGGCCGCCTCGCTGAACTGCATGGTCACCAGGGCTTCCTGCATCGCGAGGGAGATGATGCCGCTGCCGGGGCCGGGCAGTGGAAGAGGGCGTTCGGGTGTCGCAGCGGACGGACTGGTGAGCCGGTGGATCGTTGACTGGACCTGGGGGTCGGAGATGTGGGCGATGTGGCCGAGCGTGGAGATTGCCCGCACCAGCCAAGCCACCGCATCACCGAGCAGGCGGTCGCGGTCCGTGTCGTTGAACGAGTCATCCGTCAGGACAGGGACGATCTCCAGCGCCTCGTACCCTCGGCGCACCGCCTCGAAGGGCTCGCTGCTGAGCCGACGGGCGATCGTCGCACCGTATTCGTCCCAGGCGGCCCGCGGGAGGGCTGGTGCGGCCCAGTGGCCGGTCTGCCTGAAGTACATGACCGCCGCGCTGTTCCTGGTGAGTTCGGCGTAGATCAGCCGCGCGGCGGTACGGAGGTTGCTTCGGGCCCGCAGCACCGCGCCACCCGCGGCGACCAGGAAGGCAACCGTAGGGCCGATGATCGCGGCGAGAAGTGAACTGTCCATGTCGCCTTCCTCACGCTGCGACCACTCCGGCCCGCAATCCGCGCGATCGCACAATCCGCGATGGGCGACTCACGTTATGCCAGTCCACGCGCCACGACTCGGGTCCCGGTCCGGGGCTGGCCACAACCACTCGAACGCGGGAGCAGCGGGCGCTTCATCGAGTCGCAGGAATCCGGTGACCGCTGCGTCACCACTGCGCCGCGCGCTGGTCGCCGGAGCATCGACGGCCGGTCCCGTCGTGTTGGGCGGCCTGGTGCCGTGCTGAGGTCGGTGGTGCGAACAGCCGCCTGCCTTACGGTCGTTGACCGGGTGACGCGTCATGTAGTCGAGAGAGTGGTTTACCGTTCCCGTCCGTGTGAAGACACTGGCTCCGCACCGCTCGTATGCCAAGTGTGATGAGCGATGAATTCACACGACATGAGCACTCCCCACGTGACCGTTCCGAGCACGAGCGACCCCGACGCATCGGGCGAGAAGCAACACGCCTCCGATGCCTTACCTGCCACGCGTCCTGCGTCTCGGTCGCACGAGACGCAGCCCTCACGGCGCGCCGTGGTGACGGCGACCGGCGCGTCGGCGCTCGCTGCCGGATTGACCGCCGCCTCCATCGCACCCGCGACCGCACTGAGCCCCGCCATCGCACCCTCCGCGGCGCCGGCCGCAGTGCCGCCTGGCATCGACCCCAGGGCGTACACCACAGTCGCCCGCGCCATCGCCGTCTACGACGAGCACGACAGATCGCTCGTCCCGACCTACCTGAAGGCCGTCGAAAACGGCCTGCCCACCAGCCGCGCGAAGGCAACGAAGCGGGTCCTGGTCGTCGGGGCCGGCCCGGCCGGCCTGCTGGCAGCCAACCTGCTCCATCGGGCAGGCCACGACGTCGTCGTGATCGAGGCCAACGGCAATCGCGTCGGCGGGCGCATCAAGACGTTCCGCAAGGGCGGCCACGAAAAGGGGGAGCAGCCCTTCGCCGATCCCCAGCAGTACGCCGAAGCCGGTGCCATGCGGCTGCCCGACAGTCACCCCCTCCTCATGGCACTGCTCAAGAAGTTCGGCCTCCCGCTCCAGGAGTTCTACCTGGTGGACGTGGAGGTGGAGAACCCCACGAAGAAGGCCAACCGTGCCTGGATCCACGTCAATGGCATCCACATGCGCCGGGCCGACTACGAGAAGAACCCTGCACAAATCAACGACACCTTCGGTGTCACGGGCCCCCACCGCACGAAGACCGCATCCGCCATCCTCGCGCAGGCCCTCGAACCCGCATTCCGGCTCATCCGAGGAAAAGAAGGGGCAGCCCTCGTCAAGGGATGGGCCAAGATCCTCCAGAAGTACGGCCACTGGTCCATGTACCGGTACCTCACCGAAGTCGCCGAGCTCGACACCAGGACCATCGACCTCATCGGCACCATCCAGAACCTGACCTCACGGCTGCACCTGTCCTTCACCCACAGCTTCCTGTCCAGCGCGCTGATCGACCCCAAGACCAAGTTCTGGGAGATCAAGGGCGGCACCGCGCTGCTCGCCGACGCGCTGTACAAGCCTGTGAAGGGGAAGGTGACCCTCGACAGGCGCGCCGTACGGATCGAACACCAGGCAGGCAAGGTCCGGGTGCACACCGTTTCCGAGGACTGCCAGACAGGCAAGGGCGGTGTCACGGAGGTCTTCGAGGGCGACGAGGCGATCATCACCGTCCCGTTCTCCGGACTGCGGCACGTGACCTTCGACCCTCCGCTCACCTACGGCAAGCGCCGGGCCATCACGGAACTGCACTACGACGCCGCGACCAAGGTGCTGCTGGAGTTCTCCCAGCGCTGGTGGGAGTTCACCGAGGCGCAGTGGAAGGAGGCACTGAACTCCATCGCGGACAATCTCTACGACAAGTACAAGGCCGGCGCGGTCAAGGACGGCCGGTACCTCGGCGCGCACAAGTCCGTGCGGGACCTGGGGGTGACGATCCCCGACGAACTCAGGAAATGCTTTGCCGTCTTCCGGCCAGTCATGGGCGGCGAGCCGGGTGCCGCTCATATCCGTGGCGGCGGCAACGTGAGCGACAACGCCAACCGGTTCATGTACTTCGAGCACGCGCACCCTGTAGAGGGCAGCGACGGCGGCATCATGCTCGCCTCCTACAGCTGGTCCGACGACGCCCTCAAGTGGGATGCCTTCGCCGACGACGAACGGTATCTGCGCGCGCTCGCCGGAGTGCAGGCCGTCTTCGGCCGCCGGTGCGAGGTCTTCTTCACCAACAAGTGCAAGACACAGTCGTGGATGCGGGACCACTACGCCTACGGTGAGGCGTCCGTGCTCTTCCCTGGTCAGCACGCGGAACTGTTTCCTGACGTCCCCACATCCGAGGGGCCGTTGCACTTTGCGGGGGACCACACGTCCATCAAGCCCGCCTGGATCGAAGGCGCGTTGGAGTCTGCCGTCCGGACGGCATTGAAGGTCCACACGAGCTGACCGGAGGAAGGACCGCCCTGTCCGGCGCCCCACCGCACCGGGACGCCGGACACGTCCTTTTCCCGACCTGGGGCACGCCGGGCAGATCGTCAACAACACCTACCTGACGATCCTGAACACCGGCTTCCTGCGCAAGGCCGGCGAGTCCGAGGAGCGCATCACCGCCGTTTCCTCCTGGCAGGACGCCCCCTACTTCACCGACGCCGAACGTGCCGCCCTCGCCCTGGTGGAGGCCACCCTCCAGCCCGCGCCGCACGGCCAGGAGCGCGTCTCCGACGAGCTGTACACCGAGGTCGCCAAGCACTACGACGAGAAGGCACTGGCCACTCTCACCATCGCCATCGGCCAGATCAACTTCTTCATCGCCCTGGCCGTCATCGGCAAGCCCCAGCCGGTCACCTCCCTTGCGGACGAGCAGTGGGACTGACCTGATCTGTGTCTGTCAGCGGGGTTGGCGGGTCCGTCGACCCCGGCGGCGTGAACCAACCGCCCGAGGATCCGGTATGATCATCGCGTAGCTCCGGCCTGCGGGTGGGAGTCACGCGTCTGTGGTCCAAGGAAAGACGTCCACCAGCCGGTGGGAAATGCAGGTGCAAGGCCTGCCGGGCGCTCCAACAAAAGGTCTCTTCCCGCTCGGGAAGAGACCTTTTGCGTGACGGCTCGGCACGGCGGTCTCCGCTCAGCGCCACCGCGGTCACCTTCCGCCAGGCATCGCCTGGCGTGACCTGAGGCAGAGCTTCATCGGCTGCCCGCCCCGCTTCCGTACCTACGCTCACGCTGTCAGTGCAGCGTGGAACACTCGTTCGTTGAAGCGATGGGTCGATCTCAACTCGATGATGGGGGCTGCCTTCATGGGCATGGTCATCTCGTTCACGTGCGTGACACCGGAGGAACTGGACAGGGCCGAGAAGGACGCCGAGTGGGCGAGGGAGTTCCTCTGGGAGGTCGACGAGCTCCGGCCGGACAACCCCGGCGCCTACCTCGACAAGGCCTGGGCCGGCCTGGAGTTCCTGCTCGGCGAGGCCGATGAGCCCCTTGAGTTCCTGATGGACGGTTACCAGATAGACGACGAAGGCACGCTGTTCAGCTGGAGCGTCGAGAGTGTTCAGGACATGGCGAAGCGGCTGGGCGCGCTGCCGTGGGAGCGGTTGGTCAGCCATTACGACCCGGCTCGGATGGCCGAGGAAGAGGTGTACCCCAACATCTGGGATCCCGAGGACGACGACGAACCCGAATATCTGAAGGGCGCCTACGAGACGCTGGTGGGCTTCTTCGACGCCACGGCCCGCTTGAAGTCGGCGGCGCTGATGAGCTTCAGCTTCTGACGGGGTTCTGGCGGCACTTGGTGGTCTTCGCCCTCTGGGGTGGCAGCATGCCGTGTCATGGCAGACGACAGCACGACGGGGTTCAGGGCGGGCCGGACGGGACTCATCATCAGGATCCCGGAAGCGGAGCCGGCCGTCCGCGCATGGCGCGAACGGTTCGATCCGTCGGCCCGAGCAGGGGTTCCAGCACATGCCATGGTGCATGACGGCGCGAAGTGGCAAGAGAGGGCGTCGTTCGCACTCCGGGAATGAGGGGGATCGCGGCATGGCCAGGGCCTATCACCAGCCACGTTCCGCGGCCCTTTTTCGTCAAGGAACACGGTGCGGGTGGCAGGGCGAAAGGGGGATTCCTCCGGAAACGACGGCTATGCGGCGCACGAGGTCCCCGGGAACCCCGGTGTGCGCCAGGTCTCGCCGTCACCCGTGATCGCGAGACCCTCGTATCCGTCGAGTCCCTCCAGCCAGTCCTGCGCCCCCGCGCCCATGGCGAACGCCGCGGTGGCGTAGGCGTCGGTTGTGGTCAGGCCGGGGCCGACCACGGTGACGGATGCGGGGCCGGCGGCGGGAGCGCGGGTGTGGGGGTCCAGGATGTGGGGGCCGCGCTCGGCGCTGCCGGAGGTGGCGACGGCCAGGTCGCGGCCGGTGACGACGGCGCACAATTCCCCCGGGCGCAGCGGATGGGCGATCCCGACGCGCCACGGGATTCCGGGCGCCGCCTCCCCGCTGAGCTGAAGGTCCCCACCGCCGTTCACGCAGGTGTGGTGGGCGCCGGCCGCCCGCAGGAGCTGTCCGGCGCGTTCGACCGCCCAGCCCTTCACCAGCCCGGACGGGTCGAGAGTGCCGCCCGGGGTGGCGCTGAACCAACCGCGGGTGGCGGTTCCCACCCGCTCGCAGAGGTCGAGGACCTCGCGCACCTCCGCGGGGCAGTCGTCGAGTCCGATCTCGCCGCGGGCGAGCCGGCTGATGGCGCTGTCGGAGCGGTACGTCGAGAAGACCTCGTCGACGTGGTGGAGCCAGGCGACGGCGTCGTGTACGGCGGCCTCGATGGCGGGGGTGCGCGTGTCGCGGACGTCGAAGGAGAACACCGTGCCCATCGCCTCCTCGACGTGGCGCAGGCCGCGCCGGAACTCAGACACCGGCCCGGTCCAGTGCGCTCTGCAGGGACTGGACGTATCCCGCACTGGTGTAGCTGGCGCCGGACACGGCGTCGATGTGGGCGCTGTGCGCGCTCAGCGCCTCCTGTGTCAGGCGCGGCAGGGCGTAGGCAGCGATCTCACGGTCGCGACCGTTCTCGGACGGGGCGTGCAGCACCTTGACGGCGGTCAGCCGGCCGGCCTTGACGGTGGCCGTGACCTGCACGGTGCCGTAGCGGGTGCGGATCGGGGCGCCGGTGTAGGTGCCGTCGGCCGGATGGCTGCCCTGGGACGGACGTCCGGAGGGCGTCGGAGCCGACGCGGCACCCGCCTGGGCCGGGTCGCCGGTCAGCGCGGCGGGCTGGTGCGGTTTGAGGGAGAGCAGGAGGACGACCAGTGCGCTGGTCGACGCTGCGGTCAGAACGGCTCGGCGCACAGGGGCTCCTCAGAACTCGAACGACTCGTGGTGGATGTGGCGTCGGGGTATGCCGGCGCCGCGCAGCGCACGGCGGGCCGCGGTGGTCATGCCGGGCGGGCCGCACAGATACACCTCGTGCGCGGCCAGGTCCGGTACCAGGCGACTGAGCGCGCGTGCCGTCAACGGCGCGGAGTACGCGGCGGGTTCGTCGACGAAGTAGTGGACGGCCGCACCGCGGGCCGCGGCGATCGCATCGAGCTCGGGGCGCAACGCCAGGTCCTCGGGGCGCCGCGCCCGGTAGACGAGCGTGACCTCGCCGGGGAGGGTTTCGAAGAGCGCGCGCAGCGGGGTGATGCCCACGCCGCCCGCGAGCAGCAGCACCTTGGAGCGCCGCCGCCGTGCCTCGGTGAAGGCACCGTACGGGCCCTCGGCCCACACCCGGGTGCCGGGCCGCAGCCGGGCCAGGGCCGCGCTGTGGCCGCCGGCCTCCTTCACCGTGATGCGCAGGTGGTGGGGGAGTGGCGGCGCGGAGAGGGAGTAGGGGTTGGCGGTCCACCACAGGCCCGGTGCCAGGAAGCGCCAGCGGAAGAACTGGCCCGGCCGGGCGCCGAGTTCCGTCAGCCGATGGCCGGTGAGGTGCACGGAGACCACGCCCGGCGCCTCCGGGCGGACCTCGGTGACCCGCAGGCGGTGGCGCAGGGCACGCCGTACCGGAACGGCGAAGCGGTACCAGACGATCAGTGCTGCCACCGCCGCGTACAGGGCGTACCAGCCGAGCTGGGCGGGCCGTCGCCCCACGAAGTCGGCGCCGTTGGAGAGTTGATGACCGAAGGCGAGGAAGATCGCCAGGTAGGTGGCGAAATGGAGGTAGTGCCAGGTCTCGTAGCTCATCCGGCGGCGGGCGGCCCGTGCGGAGACGGCACCGGTGCCCGCCAGCAGCAGGAAGCCCGCGGTGGCCTTGAGCATGTCCGGGTAGTCGAGGACGAGCGTGGTCGTCTCGTGCAGGACACCGCTCCGCGAGGTGAGGGTGTAGCCCCAGATGATCAGCAGGATGTGCGCGAGCACCAGTGAGACGGTGTAGCGGCCGCCTGCCGCGTGCCAGCGCGCCAGGCGGTCGGTGCCCAGGGTGTGGTCGAGCAGGGGAACGCGGGCCATCAGCGCGACCAGCACCGCGCAGGCGTAGCCGGCCAGCAGCCCGGTGATCCGGCCGGCGCCGGTCAGCCAGCCCGCCGGGCCCACGACCGACGCCGTACCGGTCCACCACAGGGCCAGCACGCCGGCCGCCCCTGCCCAGATCGCGAAGTGCACGAGCAGCGGCGCCGGCGACGGCGGCCACTGCGGCGGGGTGCGGCCGGTGGTGGTCCGGCGGGTGGCGGAGACGGTGCTCATGAGGCTTTCCTTCCGTGGTCGGCGCCAGCGTCGCAGCGCAACCTCTGAGGACTCTCTGAGCGGCCCTCCCGCCCGCCGATTCACAGGAAACTCAGAGCCGGCTCATACCTCCGCCTGCCACCGGGCGAGGGATGCTGGAGTCACCATGCACACTCACCGCACTCCCGCCCCGCTGCACAGCGCCGACGGCTCGCCGGTACGGGTCCTCGTGGTCGACGACGAGCCGGACCTCACCGAAGTGCTCTCCGGCGCCCTGACCAGCGAGGGCTGGGAGGTCCGCAGCGCGGCCGACGGCGCCTCCGCGCTCGCCGTGGCCCGGAGCTTCCGCCCGCACGCCGTCGTCCTGGACTGGATGCTGCCCGACATCGACGGCCTGCAGGTGCTGCACCTGCTGCGCCGGGAGCTGCAGACGGTCTGCGTCCTCTTCCTCACCGCGCGTGACGCCGTCGAGGACCGGATCGCCGGGATCACCGCGGGCGGCGACGACTACGTGACCAAGCCGTTCAGCCTGGAGGAGGTGCTGGCGCGGCTGCGCGGTCTGCTGCGCCGGGCCGGGATGGCTCACGAGCCGGACGGCGACCGGCTGGTCGTCGGCGACCTCGTGATGGACGAGGAGGCGCGGGAGGTCCTCCGCGCCGGCGAGCTCGTCGAACTGTCCCGCACCGAGTTCGAGCTGCTCCGCTTCCTGATGCGCAACCCCCGTCGGGTGCTGTCCAAGGCGCAGATCCTGGACCGCGTCTGGTCCTACGACTTCGGCGGCCGGTCCCACGTCGTCGAGCTCTACATCAGCTATCTGCGCAAGAAGATCGACGCCGGCCGGAGCCCGATGATCCACACGGTCCGCGGCGTCGGCTACGTCCTCAAGCCGGAGCCCTCGTGAAGCGGCTCGTCCCCCGCACCCTGCGCAGCCAGCTCACCGCCGGTCTGGTCGCCCTGCTGGCGCTGGCCTGCCTGGCAGTCGGCATCACCACGGTCGTCGCGCTCGAAGGGTTCCTGGTAGGCCGCCTGGACCAGCAACTCTCCGCCTCCGCGGGCCGGTTCGCGGTGAGCCTGGAGCACGAGGCCCGGCCGGACGCCGACAACCGGCCGGACACCCGCGGCCAGTCCGACGGCACCTTCGGCGCCCGGTTGCTGCGCGGCACGCCGACCCAGGCAGCGGTCGTCCGGGACCAGACGGACGCCAGGGTGCCGCTGTCCGCCGAGGACCGCCGCACGTTGGCGGCCCTGCCCACCGACGGCTCCGGACACAGCATCCGACTGGCAAGCCTGGGCCGGTACCGCGTCAACGCGGTGTCCGGCGACGACCGCGACGTACTGATCACGGGCCTGCCGCTGCACCCGGTCGAGGAGACCGTGCACCGGCTGGAGGCGGTGGAAGCCGCGGTGTTCGGCGGGGCGCTGCTGGTCACCGGAGTCCTGGGCGCGCTGTGGGTACGGCTCTCGCTGCGGCCCCTGCGGCGCGTCACCACCACGGCCGCACGGGTCGCCGAGCTGCCGCTGGCCAGCGGCGAGGTGGCGATGCCGGCGCCGGTCCCGGTCGCCGACCCGCGCACCGAGGTCGGGCAGGTGGGTACCGCCCTCAACCGCATGCTCGGCCACGTCGGCAACGCACTGGAGCGTCGCCACGCCAGCGAGAACCGGCTCCGGCACTTCGCCGCCGACGCCAGCCATGAGCTGCGGACTCCGGTGGCAAATGTCCGCGGCCATGCGGAACTCGCCCTGCGGCACACGGGGCCGGTACCCGGCGAGATCCGGCGTTCCCTGGAGCGGATCCAGGCCGAGTCGGAACGCATGAGCCGGCTGGTGGACGACCTCCTGCTGCTCGCCCGCCTCGACGCCGGCCGTGCGCTGGAACGCAAACCGGTGGATCTGACACGGCTCGTGCTCGACGCGGTCGACGACGCCCGGGCGGTCGGCCCCCGTCACCGGTGGCTGCTCGACCTCCCCGAGACGGCCGTGAACATGACGGGCGACGAACACCGCCTGCAACAGGTCGTCGCCAATCTGCTCGCCAACGCCCGGACGCACACCCCACCGGGGACCGCCGTCACGGTGCGACTCGCCGCCGACGACCACGACGTCCGGCTGACGGTTCTGGACGACGGCCCCGGTGTGCCCGAGGAGATCCGGCCGGAGGTCTTCGGCCGCTTCGTCCGCGTCGACCACAGCCGCTCGCGTGCGGCCGGCGGCACCGGACTGGGGCTCGCCATCGTGGAGGCCGTCGTCACCGCCCACCACGGCCAGGTATCCCTGACGAGCCGCCCCGGCCACACCGAGTTCACCGTGACCTTCCCTCCGGCACCTTCCGGTTCCACGCCCCATCGATGACGTGACCTCCGTGCCTGAACGGGCACCGGGGACATGGCCGCCTGCTTCGCAGAGCAGCTGCGTCTGCTGCCGGTGGAAGAGCCCGGTGCGCGGCTGCCCCGTTCGGGTTGCCGAGCGCCACCCTCCCTCGTACCGCACAACCGATCTCCCTCCGGCGCGTTCATTGAACGAGGCACGACGAGACCAGGGGAGCGGAGACGGCCGATGGCGACGGGTACGGAGACCAGGGCTGACAGGGCAACGGAGGGCGCCACGAGCGTGGTGCGCGTGGTGGCACGCAGGCTGCTGCCGCTGCTGTTCGTGCTGTACGTCGTCAACTTCCTGGACCGCGCCAACATCGGCGTCGCCGCATTGACGATGAACGCCGATCTGGGGCTGAGCGCCACCGCCTACGGCACCGCCGCCGGGATCTTCTTCCTCGGCTATGTGCTCTTTCAGGTCCCGGCGGCGGTGGCGTTGAAGCGGTTCGGCGCCCGCCGCTGGCTGTGCTGTGTGATCACCGCCTGGGGTGTGTGCTCGGCCGCCACCGCGTTCGTCACCGACGCACAGGGGCTCTATCTGACCCGGTTCGTGCTGGGGCTGACCGAGGCCGGATTCTTCCCCGGCGTCGTCGCCTACCTGGCCGCCTGGTTCCCCTGCCGCCAGCGCACCCGCGCGCTGGCGCTGTTCTTGCTGGCCATCCCGGTCTCCAACATGGTCGGGCTGCCGGTCTCGGGTCTGCTCGTCGACCACTTTTCCCTCTTCGGTCTCAGTGGCTGGCGGTCGATGTTCCTGATCGAGGGCGCCCCCGCCGTCGTCCTGGGCGTCGCCGCACTGCGCCTGCTGACCGACACGCCACGCGATGCGACCTGGCTGACGGCACCCCAACGCGAGGAACTCGAAGCCCTGTTGACCCAGGGCGCCCCGCCCTCATCGACGGACCGGACCACGCTCGGTCACGCCGCGCACTTCACCGTGGTGAATGCGGGCCCGAGCTTCGCCGCGTACGCCCTGCAGTTCTTCCTGCCCAAGGTCACCGCCTCCCTCTTCCCCGGCGCCGGGGCGTCCGCCGCATCCGCGCTCGCAGCCCTGCCGTCCGTCTTCACCGCCGTTGCCATGCTCGCGTGGAGCCGTCACGGCGACCGGGTGAGCCTCCGGACGTACCTCATCGCCGCGCCCATCGCGGCCGCCGCAGCCGCCATTTCCCTGGCCGCACTCTCACCCGCACCCGTCCTCACCCTGGCTGCGCTGACCGTGGCCGGGACAGGGATTCTGACCGCGGTTCCTGCCTTCTGGAGCCGGTGCACCGCGATCCTGTCCGGCCCCCGCGCGGCGACGGCCCTCGCCGGCGTCAACGCGGCCAGCAGCCTCGCCAGCTTCGCGGGCCCCTATGTCACCGGCCTCCTCACCGACACCACCGGCGGCTACCGGGCCGCGTACTCCGTCATCGCCTGTGCCCTGGCGGTGTCGTTGGCCGCGGCCCTCCGCCTCCCCGGCGCACCGGTCGGCATCCACCGAGCGCTGGCGCCGACCCGCACCCGTGGCTGAGCCCCCGACGGGCGCAAGCGGAGGGAGAGTCCGTCATCCCGCAAGCGCGGAGGGCCGAGGGCGCACCGGGTGTGGGGGCGGTGTCAGTCGTCGATGGCCTGGTAGAGCGTGGTCCAGAAGTCGTGCATGAGCCGCACCGAATGCGGGACGGACGCCCCGACCTGGGTGAGCAGGATGCCGGTGAGCTGGTTGGCCGGATCGGCGTAGGTCGAGGTGCCGCTTCCGCCGTCCCAGCCGAACTGGCCGAGGGGTGCGTAGTCGCCGCGGTAGGTGCGCACCGCCATCCCGAAGCCCCAGCCGCCGTGCTGCCCTTGGCCGAAGGACACATGGACGTTGTCGCGGGCCAGGGCGGTCCGGGCGGCGTTCTGCTCGGGCGTGAGGCGGTTGGTGGTCATCAGCTCGACGGCGGCCCGGGACAGGATCCGCTCGCCCCGGTGTATCCCGCCGTTCAGCAGCATCCGGAAGTAGGCGTGGTAGTCGTCAGCGGTGGAGACCAGCCCACCGCCACCGCCCTGGAACGCCGGAGGCGAGCTCCACCGCCCTCCCTCGGCCTCGTCCCAGACGGTGAACTCCCCGGTCTGCGGGTCGGGGGCGTAGAGGGTCGGCATCCGATCGATCTTGTCGGCGGGCACATGGAAACCGGTGTCCTGCATCCCCAGCGGCTCGAAGATGCGCTCGCGCAGGAACGTCTCGAAGGACTGGCCGGTGACCCTGGCGACGAGCACGCCGACCAGATCGCTGCTGATCTGGTACTGCCAGCGCTCGCCGGGCTGATGCATCAGCGGAAGCGTGCCCAGGCGACGCATCCACTCGTCCGGCTCGGGCATCGGCTCCGGCAGATTGGGCGTGAGCCCCTGCTCGAAGACCGCGCCCATGATCGGAGTGCCCAGCACCGTCATATCCATACCGAGCCCGAACGTGGAGGTGAGCACGTCCCGTACGGTGATCGGCCGCCGCGCCGGCACGGTGTCGTCGAGCGGACCGTCGATCCGCTTCAGCACCTGTCGGTCGGCGAGTTCCGGCAACCACGGCTCCACCGGGTCGTCAAGGCGCAGCCGGCACTCGTCCAGCAGGACCATCGCCGCCGCGATCGAGACCGGCTTGGACGTCGAGGCCATCCGGAAGATCGTGTCCCGGCGCATCGGCGCGCCGCCGTCATGACGCATCGTCCCGACCGCTTCGACGTGCGTCTGGTCGCCCCGGCTGACCAGGGCGACGAGCCCGGGAATCTTTCCGGACTCCACATGCCGTGCCAGCACGTCGCGCACCTTGCGCAGCCCTGTGTCGGAGAAACCGCTGTGCCGGCCGGTGAGGTTGGGGGACATGACTGTGTGCTCCTTGTGGGATGTGCGGGTGGGTGGTTGTCGAGGGGTGTTCGTTGGGGGTGGGTCAGAGGCTGTGGGCGGTGATGTCGCCGTGGGAGGTGGTGGCGCGGATGTCGAGGTCGGCGGTGCCGTCGTTCTTGAGGGCGTTGCTGATGCGGCCGTAGCTGGTGCCGGCGTCCAGGGTGGCGGAGACTCCGGCGGCGGCGCCGACGGTGATGTCGCCGGACTGGGTGCCCAGCACGACCGTGCCGCCCGTGGCCTGGGTGATGCGGATGTCGCCTCGTGTGGTGGTGATCTTCGCGGTTCCGCCCAGTCGGCCGACTTCGACGTCGCCGTCGACCGCGGTGAGGTGCAGGCTTGCGGTCTCGTCCAGCTTGATCTGGCGGTATGCGCCGTCGAAGGTGACGTCGCCGAGGCGGCCCAGGGTGCGGAGTTCGGCGGCGGCTGTCTTGGCCTGGATGCGGGAGCCGGTGGGCAGCTTGACCGTTACCTCGATGGATCCGGAGGGGCCGAGGTACTGGTTCTTCGCCGCGTTCTCGATCCGCAGGACGCCGTCGTCGAAGGCGATGGTGGTCTGCTGCGCCGCCTTCACATCGCGGCTTTTCGAGGCGTTGGCCGGCAGGACCTCCACGGTGGTGTCGGTCCGGTCCGCGGCGATCAACTGCACGCGTCCGGCGGGGATTTCCAGGACGGCGGCGATCGGGGTGGGGGTGGTGAACTTCTGCATCATGCTCTCCCTTGAGACGTGCGGCTCGCTGTTTCCGAACGTTGGAAACACTACGTTGCTTTCCAGTGTACGGCAACGAGATCTTTGCTTCGATGCAGCATTCATGCAGGTCAAGGGCCAATAATCATTGCAACGTTCTCTCGTTTAACGCAACGACCGAAGGGCCAGCCGTTGCAATGCGTTGAAGGTGAACGCTATGGTGAAGGCGCCAGGGAGCAGGAACAGGATCAGGAACGTCGAGCAGCGCCATGGGTATCCGTGGGCATGAAGGGGGTTGTGATGCCGGGAGGCAGGCTCACCCAGTCCGAACGCCAGCAGATCGCGGTGGGTTTGGCCGACGGCCTGCCCTACGCCGAGATCGCCCGGCGTCTGGAGCGTCCGACCTCCACGATCACGCGTGAGGTGATGCGCAACGGCGGCCCCAGCGGCTACCGCGCCGACCTGGCCCAGCGTGCCACCCAACAACGCACCCAGCGCCGCAAACAGACCCCAGACCAGGGATCGCAGGCGCTACCGCAACCCCATGGACGCGACGCCGAAGCCGTGCGCGACTACCAGGAGAGGCTCACCACCGTCTTCATGACCTCCGGCCTGCCCAAGATGATGGCCCGGGTGCTGGGTTGCCTCTACACCACCGACACCGGCAGCCTGACCGCCGCCGAACTCGCCCAACGCCTCAACGTCAGCCCGGCATCGATCTCCAAAGCCATCACCTTCCTCGAAGGCCTGGCCCTCGTCCGCCGAGAACGCGACCAACGCCGCCGCGAACGCTACGTCGTCGACGACGACCTGTGGTACCAATCCATGCTCCGCAGCGCCCGCGCCAACGACGAGTTCATCGACACCGCACGACAAGGCATCACCATCCTCGGCCAGGGCACCCCGGCCGCCACCCGCCTCGAAAACGCCGCCCGCTTCCTCGACTTCGTCAGCGAAGCACTCATCCGCGCCGCAGAACAAGGCCGCGAAGTCCTCTACACCAGAACCCAAACCACCACCCCGCAGGACGACACCACCACACCACGCTCGGATCACGCATAGCCAACCGTCTCGACCGTCACAGCCAGCGGCGCCCTGCGGCCGATCGGGTGTCGGCATGGGTGACCGTGATGTCGACGTCGTACGTGTCATTCATCACGACGTCGAAGGCCAGATGGCCTGTTGCCGTGCCACCCGGGTGCCCGAGTAGGGTCGGGGGCTGCGTGATGGCTGAGGGCTGCACCCTGGCCTCCCGGCCCTTGTGAAGGCACATGCGTACGTGGCTTTCCCGGCCCCACCCGGGAAGGGCGCAGGGCATGCGCACGTAGGGGAACCGCCCGTACGCGCCGGGCACCGGGATGCGGCTCCGACGTCTCACGGGCAGTACAGCGGGCCCCCGGGTCCGTACCCCCACACACAAAGAGTCGCGCGTGCGCGGCCACACATCAGGAGCACCAGTGCAGGGCATCCCCCACATAGCCAGCACACCGCACGACGGGCGATTGTCGTCCGTACCCCCTGCCCGCAGGGAGCCGTACACGGCGCAGCACACCGGGCAGGACATGACACCGCGCATGCCGCCCCGCGGCGCGGCGCCTCGCGTGACCCCGGCGGCACGGCGTCCCGAGGCCGAAGCCTCCCAACTCCCCGTCTTCATCGGCCAGTCGGGCTGGCGCAGGTGGACGGTGCAGGGCGTGGCCCTGGCCGTGGGATGCGGCTGCCTCGGGTATCTGCTGTTCGTCGGCACGCTGATCAGCGGACTCCGGCAGCCCGTCGGCACGCACCCGCCGAGCATGAACGCACCGGTGCCTGCCGGCCCGGACACCGGCGGGTCGCAGCACGACCACGGCGTACCGGCCCGAGCCGAGGCGCACCGACCGCTGGCGAGGGCCCACGCGGACCGCGACGACCACCACCGCCCGCCGGCCGGCAGATCCGCCCCGTCGGCCGGAGGCCCGAAGCAGTGAGCGGGCACTCCGCCGCTGTTCGACGCCCGCCGCGCGGACACTGGCTCGTCCTCCTGCTGGTCCTCCTGGTGGTCGCCGTCACCCTCCTCTTCGAGGGCTGGACGACCCATCAGGTCGACGCCGCGCGCACCAAGCCGCCGTGCACCCGGCCGATCCCGCACGCGGCGGACGACGGGAAGCCGCTGCTGCGGTTCGGCCCGAAGGGGGTCGCCACCGCGGCCATGCCGCCGGGGACCGTCGCGCTCACCTTCGACGGCGGGTTCGACCCGGTGTGGACGCCGCGCCTGCTCGACCTGCTGCACAGGCACCACGTGCGGGCGACCTTCTTCGTGTACGGGAAGGACGCGGCCCAGCACCCGAAGCTCATCCGGCGGATCCTGCGCGAGGGGCACGAGATCGGCTCGTACACCTACAGTGGCGGCGACCTCGGTGTCGCCTCACCGCTGCGCGCGCGGCTTGAGCTGTCGCTCACCCAGAGCGCTCTCGCGGGGGCGGCCGGCATCAACACCACCCTGCTGCGGCTGCCGCACACCACGGCCGCGGACACGCTCTGCGGCGCCGAGTGGCCGGCCGCGAAGCGCGCGGCGGCACAGGGGTATCTGGTGGTCGCCTCGGACCACAAGGACCGCAAGCCGTGGCGGGGGCTGGTGACACAGCACAGCCAGACCGACCTGGGCTACCACGAGGCCGAGGATCTTCTGGGGGACCGCAGCGTGAAGCGGTTCACCACCATCAGCGGCGGCCTCGGCCGGCTCTCCTTCCTCGACGAGGTCCCGGTCACCCAGGAGATCAAGGGTGAGGGCCTGATCTTGTCGCAGCGGCTCGGGCACGCCTTCCTCACCGTGATGGTGTGGACGCTGACCCTCGCGGGTGTGCTCGGCGTCCTGCGGATGCTCCTGTTCGCGGTGTTCGCCCGGCTCCACGTGCGCAGGCTGCACCGGTACCGGCCCGGCGCACCGCGGCTGCGCGAAGTGCGGGACCCGGTGACGGTCCTGGTGCCCGCGTACAACGAGGAGGCCGGCATCGCCTCCACCGTGTACTCGCTGCTCGCCTCCACCCACCCGCACTTGCAGATCATCGTGATCGACGACGGCTCGACCGATGCCACCGCGGACATCGCCGAGCGCATCGACGACCCGCGGGTGACGGTGATCCGGCAGCCGAACGGCGGCAAGCCCAGCGCCCTCAACACCGGCCTGGCGCACGCCCGGTACGACATCGTCGTCATGGTCGATGCGGACACCATCTTCGAACCCGCGGCGCTGGCCCGGCTGATCCAGCCGCTCGCCCACCCGGCGGTCGGTGCGGTCAGCGGCAACACCAAGGTCGGCAACCGGCGCCGTCTGCTGGGCAAATGGCAGCACCTGGAGTACGTCCTCGGCTTCAACCTCGACCGGCGGATGTTCGAGGTCCTGGAGTGCATGCCGACGGTGCCGGGGGCGATCGGCGCCTTCCGCAGGGACGCGCTGATGGGCGTCGGCGGCGTCAGCGACCAGACCCTGGCCGAGGACACCGACCTCACGATGGCGCTCTGGCGGGCCGGCTGGCGCGTCGTCTACGAGGAGTCCGCGGTCGCCTGGACCGAAGTGCCCAGCACCGTACGGCAGTTGTGGCGGCAGCGCTACCGCTGGTGCTACGGCACCCTCCAGTCGATGTGGAAGCACCGGCACGCGGTGACGGAGGTCGGCCCCGCCGGACGCTTCGGCCGTCGCGTGCTGCTCTACGTCACGCTGTTCCAGATCGTGCTGCCGCTGTGCGCACCGGTCGTGGACATGTTCGCCCTCTTCGGGGCGCTGTTCCGCGACCCCGTGGAGGCCGCCCTCGTCTGGTTCGGGTTCCTCGCCGTCCAGTTGGTCACCGCCGCGTACGCGCTACGGCTCGACCGCGAACGGCTGCGCGTGCTGTGGGTGCTGCCGCTCCAGCAGTTCGTCTACCGGCAGTTGATGTACCTGGTGGTCATCCACTCGGTGATCACGGCGCTGCTCGGCACCCGCCTGAAGTGGCACAGCATGAAGCGCACCGGAACCGCCGACCCGTATCTGCTCGCGGCGCCGTCCGCGGAGACGTCCGGAGATCCGCTCGAGGAGCTGCCCCCGCGGCGGAGCCTGTCGTCGCAGTGAGGGGACGGAGGGGACCGGAGGGGAACCGGCGAGCGTCCGCGCGAGTCGGACCTGGGACGTGACCAAGGGAGTTGACCATGACAGACCCGCTTGACCAGCGGGCCGGGCGCACCACACCCACAGGGGAGCAGGGCCGGCACGGCGACGCCGGGAGTCGTCCCGTGCGCCGGGGGCCGGTGCGGGTGACGGGCGAGCTGTGGCGCCCGGAGCCGGAGGACGGACCGGGACCGTACGTCGAGCCGGAGCTCCATACCGATCCGGAGCTGTATGCCGGCCAGGACCCGTCCGCGGTCCCGGAAGGCGCCGCCGCGCGTGAGCGGTTCGCCGAACGCCCCAGCTCGCGCTACGGGCCCCGGCGCGCCCACGCCCGGCAGCCGAAGAAGCGCAGGAGGCTGCGGCGGGCGGTGCTCGTCCTGCTGGCCGCCGTGGTCGTCGTGGCGGGCGGCACGTACGGCTGGGCCGAGACCCGGCTCCAACGTGACGTCGACCTCGGCGCGTACGGGGACCGTCCGCCGCCCGGCGAGGGCACCAACTACCTCATCGTGGGCTCGGACAGCCGCGATGGGCTCTCCGAGGACGACGTGAAAGACCTGCACGCCGGCGGGGGCGGCGGGCGGCGCACCGACTCGATGATGTTGCTGCACACCGGGGCCCACGGAACCAGCATGGTCAGCCTGCCGCGCGACTCCTGGATCACCGTGCCCGGCCGCCTCGACACGTCGACGGGCAAGACCAAGCGGCCCGAGGGGGACAAGCTGAACGCCGCCTTCTCCTACGGCGGCCCCGAACTGCTCGTGCACACCGTCGAGAAGAACACCGGGCTGCGCGTCGACCACTATGCGGAGATCGGCTTCGCCGGCTTCGTGAACATCGTCGACGCCATCGGCGGCGTTCGGATGTGCCTGGACCGGGACATCAAGGACGAGAAGTCGGGCGCCGATCTGCGCAAGGGCTGTCACACCCTGAACGGCAAGCAGGCACTCGCCTTCGTCCGCGAGCGGCACCAGGAGAGGGAGGGCGACCTGGGCCGGTCGAGGAACCAGCAGAAGTTCCTGTCGACCCTCGCCCACCAGGCCGCCCGGCCAGACACCCTCTTCGACCCGCTGAAGATCGGTCCGGCCGTGCAGGCCGGGCTCGACACGCTCATCGTCGACAAGGGCATGAGCCTGCGCGATCTCAGCAGGATGTTCCGCGCCGTGCAGAGCGTCACGGGCGGACACGGCAAGCAGATCCACGTGCCCGTGTCCGGTATCGGTATCCCCACGCCCAAGGGCAACGTACTGAAGTGGGACGTCAGGAGGTCGGCCCGGCTCTTCGATGACCTGCGGCACGACCGGCCGGTGACGGAGACGGGGAAGACGTCCCGGCACCGGGGCGGTGCCGTCAGCCGCGCGCCGTCACCTGGCGACCGCCCGCAGCAGCGGAAGGAGCAGCAGGCCGAACGGTGACAGCGGGATCGTGCGGACCAGGAGCGGCCCCCTCGCCAGTGGGGGCGCCTGGAGCAACGTCGTGCGAGTCGGCCCCCCGGCGCCCCTGCCGAGTCGTTGGTGACCACTCAGCAACGCCCCGGCGCTGTGGAGTGCCGTGGGAAGGTCATTTGGGAATGGTCGAGGCGACGTCGTCGAGGGTGGAGTCTTTGACGAGTCCGGTGTCCTCCAGGACGTCCATGTGGTCCTGGACGGTGTTGTTGGTTTGCGCGGCCAGTCGCCGGATCAGCGAGTTCTTGGTCGTGGCGCGCACCTCGCCGATGGTGATGAAGATCTTGCCGTGGGAGGCACGCAGCAGGTCCACGAAGAGCTGGTCGAACGCCTGGCCCCGGGCGTTCTTCAGCTGGTCCACCCAGCCCTGTTGTTCGGCGGTGGCCTGGTCGGGGATGGGTACGTTCAGCGCCTGGGAGTCCTCGCGGTCCAGCTCGTCGAGCTTGCTGTGCCCTTCGAGCAGATGCATACCGGCGCGCTTGATGGCTTCGCTCGATGCGTGTGTCTGGGCGAGCCGGCCCGCCGGCATCTCCCACAGGCCGGCCTGCCGGACCTTGGTGAGGAAGAGCTTGTCCAACGCGGAGACCGTGCCGGTGTTGCCCCCACCAGGGCCGGCCAGGGCCGCGCTCGCGGCCGGCAGATTGGCGGAGACGGACTCGTCGGCAGAGCTGTTCCGCTGCCACAGCCACACCGACACGGCAGCGATGGCCGTGGTGAGGGCGACTGCGGCGGCTATGAGGCGGCCGCGGTTCGAGGTGGGCCGGGGGTTTCGCGCATGAGATTTCATCGTGCCTCCTGGATTGCGCGCGACGGAGTGCCGACGGGCGCCGCCGTCCGGGCGAGGGTGGGCGGTGCCACGCTAACCGTTGCACTGGGCAAGGAAGCGGATTGATCGACGATGCTCAAATCCGGCCGCCGGCCGGTGCGCGTGAGCTACGATCCCGTTTCTTCGCGCCATGGGCAGGGGTGCCGGCTCTAACCATGCCGGGCGTCGCCCACGGGTTTCCCACGCTCCACAGGAAGCTGGGTTACCTTCGAGCTGCGGTGTCGGAGGGGAGTTCGGCGAAGCGCTCGCGATAGGCGCTCGCGATAGGCGCTCGCGAAGCGGCCCAGGTGGGAGACGCCCCACCGGTAGGCGATCGTGCCGATGGGGTCGGTGGAGGCGAGGATGTCCGCACGGATCCGGTCGAGCCGCAGGGTGCGGACGTGGGACAGGGGCGAGAGACCGAGTCGGTTGCGGAACGCCGAACTGATGGTGCGAGGGCTGCAGTGGGCGGCCTGAGCGATGTCACTGAGACTGATGTGCTCGGTGAGGTTCGCCTCGATGAACGCGAGGGCTGCGCGTACCGCACGCGGGTGGCCGGGTGGCCGGGGGGGAGGGCCGTCCCGCAGCTCGGCCGTGTGCGAGTGCGGCTGGCCAGGAGCAGGGCGGTGATGAGGGCCCGCAGCTGGCTGCGCTGCACGTCCGAGCGCTGGAAGAGGGGGTCTCCCGAGTCCAGCTGTTCGACGAGGGACCGGACCAGTAGCCGCACCGCCCGGCCCTTGGACGTGGCCAGGTCCAGCGCGAAGTCAAAGCGTAGGGGGGACAGCGGCGGGTGCCCGGTCAGCGCACCGAACTCCTGGTACAGCTGCTCATGTACGCCTCCAGAGCACCTGATTTCTTCGAAACCGTAAGCTCCGTCGGCGCTCCGCCTTATCCGAATCAGGCGGCGACCATCCGCCGCGCGCAATCGACTACCTGATCGGCGACCGCATCCGCGCCCTCCTGCGCTTCGACCGGCGTACGGGTCACGGCGTCAAGTCGAGAAATTCCCAGTGCGCTTGGGGTTGCGCGCCGCTGAGCCATTTCCCGCAGTTCTGCAGGACCGTGGGGCTTGACGTGATGTGCTGGGTACCCGTGCCGAGGTCACGCAGAAACCGGTCGATCGGCCCGCGCCGGATCGCCGCCGTCCCGGCCCATCGGTGCACCGTCTGACCCACCTCCTGCACGGTCCACGTCGCGTGGTTGAGCGCCAGCCTGAGCAGCGTGTCCTGCTCCGTACTCGTCAACTCGCCTGCTTCCAGAATGTCTTCGATCCCCCGCCATACCTCCATCGCCCACGCCCGTGCCGAACGAAGCTTGGCTTCGGCCGTCGCGTACTCCGCGTGGAACTGCGCGGTGTCGACGGCGGCGTTATGTGTGCCGGATTTGGCCGCGGCGACCCTCTTCAGTTCGTCGAGCAGGCGCCGCCCGACACCCAACGCCCAACCGGTGTGTCCGATCGCGGACATGTTGACCAATCCGAGGCGATAGATCGCGCCACCGTTGGCCGGGTTGGTCGTGGTGGCGAGATACGTGTGCGTCGCCGGTACATGCACATCGGCGCAGTGGTAATCAATGCTGTGCGTCGCACGCAGCCCGAGCACATCCCAGTTGTCGACGAGTTCCACCTGCGACTTCGGCATCGCCAGCACCCGCAGCTCCCCGGTGCCCTCGACCTGGATCGCGCTGTGGATGTGGGTGGCGTGCGCCATACCGGAGGCGAACTGCCAACTGCCGCTCACCAGATAGCCACCCTCCACCGGGACGGCCCGCCCGGGCCGGGTGCCGTGCCCAGCCAACAACGCGTGGTCCCCACCCGCGACATCCGGGAACAAGTCGGCCATCGCAACAGCATCGAGATAGGCCGCAGTGGTGCCGGTCATCAACTGCAGCGCCATCATCGTCCAACCGGCCGCGGAATCGTGGTAGCTGACCCGCTCGACCGTCTCTATCAATTGGCATGGGGAGAACTCGTAGCCGCCGAGGCTCTGCGGCAGTGCGGCCCTCACGACCCCGGCACCCAGCAACGCCCGCCCGACGTCCTCGGTGAGTCTGCCGAGTTCCTCGGCCGCGTCCGCGTCCGCCTCAAGCGCCCCGCCGAGTGCGTCAATCCGCTCGAGCACCGCGGGGAATTCCGGGCTGACATGCAATCCCATCGAGACCGCCATGGATGGTTGCTCCTCGCTATGAGTATTGAGTCGGCGTCACCATAAAATTGAAACCGTACAGTTCTTCGCACCGCCCCATGCCCACCGTGTCCTCACCCTCGCCGACCGCACCGCCGGCGAGGTCATCGCCCAGGCGAGCAACTGGAGACCCTGCACGACATCCGCTACGACCTGGAGAACAAGGTGGCGGCTCTGCGCAGCCTCGCCACCGAGCACCGGGAACGCCTGCGGATGAGCCTGGACGGACACTTCGAGGCCATCGAGCGCACGGCCGCCGAAGTCCTCGAAGCGGTGCCGCCCCAAGGGCGCCCGGCACCGAGCCTGATACCTGCCACGCCTGAGCGAGCCGGCCTCGCGGCGACCGGGCTCTCCGCCCGCCCACGGAGGCCCGGACGCATGCGGCCAACGAGCCATCAGGGGCTGCATTCACCCTGGCGCTGTGCGGCTCCCCGCAACATCACCACGTGCCACGTGAGGTGTGGGCATCGGGCCACTGGCCGTCACGGCTGGCCGGTACCTGTCCCGCTGGTCCAGCGTGGGGGCCCGCGGAGGGTGGCCAGGCGACGGTGGTACTCCTCCTCGTCGATCTCTCCGCGTGCGTACCGCTCCGCAAGGATCTGCTCGGGGCTGGGGCCGCCCCGAGGGGCCGGGTGCCCGTTGTGGAGGGGGCCCGATCGACTCAGTGCGCGAACGATGAGGACAACGATGAGAATGAGCAGCGCGAAGAAGAGGATCATGCTGACCGACATCGCCAGCCAGCCCCAAGCGCTCACACCGTAGCGGTCATGCCAGAACATCGAAATTCACTTCCCGCGTCGCGCGGGTGCGGGCCCATTGCCCGCAGCTGACCTCACTTCCATGTTCCCTCCCTCTGGGCTGCGGGGCCACGGGCCCGGAGGCCGTCCGCGGCACCGAAGCGGTCGGGGCGCCGACCGATCCACCACCTCCGTCATGCACGGCTCCATGAACGATCACGCCACAGCGGCCCCGGAGTCCTGTCTCACGGCCCTGGTCTCGATGACGTACGGCGCCGACCACCGCCGGTCGCCGGAGTGGCTGAAAATGCCTCTACGATCCGGTTGATCACCGAACCGTGGAGGGGACATGGCCGAGGGCCGGGAAACAGATGCGGTCGCCGAGAGACCGGTGGAGCTGGCCTACCGGCCGACCGTCGGCGAATTGGCGTCCGCGCTGCGGGCACGCGCGAGAAGCACCGGCGTGGGACGCTTTCAGCGCGGGGCGCTGGTCTGGACGGTGGCGGTCTCGACCGTCGGCGCCCTGCTGTCGGCGGCTGGCTCCGGCCGCCATGGCACACGGTGGGAGCTGTATGTGGGGGTGGTGGTCTTCGTCGCCTTCATGACCGCGGTGCCGTGGTTGCAGGCGCGCCGCCTCCATCGGCTCGCCGAACGGCAGGGGGACATCCGCGGGACGGTCGACGACACCGGGGTCCGGATCACCACCGCGCACAGCTCGGGCAGCCACGACTGGCACCTCTACTCGCGCTATGTCGAGACGCCGGAGCTGTTCGTGCTGCTCAGCGCCGACAAGTCCGCCGTCGGTTTCGTCGTCCTGCCCAAGCGGGCCGTGGCGGACCCGGAGGAGGTGGACCGGCTGCGGGCGGTCCTCGACCGGCGGCTGGTGCGTGCGGACGCCGCCGGGGCGCCCGGAAGCCCGCGGAGCCGGGGCGCGGCCGTCGGCCGCGGGGCCGGTTCTGTCGGACTGTTGCTGCTGGGGCTGCTGCTGTTCTTCTTCGCCTTCGCCGCCGTCCAACAGGCCGCGCACCCGGACCGCTTTCCCGGGCTCCAGAACAACACCGCCCCGATATCGGCCGTCATGCTGGGACTGGGGACGCTTGCGGTCGCCGGGGCTTGGTGGCTCGTACGGCGGATGACGGCCATGCGGACCGTGACCGCCGTGCTTGCCGTCCTCGTCCTGCTGGCCGGTGGCGCCGCCCTGTACCGCGTGGGGCCGATGCTCCACTGCTGGGGCTCGGACCGGATCGCCCGTGGGTCCGAGGGCACCTACGTCTGCTACGACTTCTGAACGGGCCACGGACTTCGGGGTGGGCCGTGCCGCTGGTTGAGATCGTCTTCAGTGGGGGACGACCGCGACCGGAGCCGGGCAGTGGTGCAGGAGGGCATGAGCGATGTGCCCGATGCGGGGTGGGAGCGCCCTCGGCGAGGGCGTGTGCCGACCGACGACGACGAGGGCGGCCCGGCTCCCGGCTTCCAGGAGGTGGCGGGCCGGCTGCCCGATGACGGCCTGCTCCGCCACGTCCACGGTCGGGTACTTCTCGCGCCAGGGCCCCAGCGTCCGGCGCAAGGCCGCCTGCTCTTCGGCCGCGATGTCGGCGTCCTCGTTCGGGTCGGCGCCGACGGCGTAGAACATCGGAGGGTTCCAGCCGTGCACCACGATCAGAGGAGCGACGCGCAGCGCCGCCGCGTCGAAGGCGAAGCGGATGACGTCGTCGCAGGGCCGACCGAGGTCGAGGCCGAGGACCACCGGCCGTGGGGAGGCCGCCCCGGAAGGGTGTCCCCGGTGCGGCCCGTCGTCCGCCGCCCGGGCCCGTACCACGACGACGGGGCGCTCACTGTGTGCCACCGTGGCCAGCGCGACCGAGCCGAGCAGGAACCCGGCGACCGGGCCGATGCCGACGGTGCCGATCACCAGGAGTTCTGCCGCTTCGGCGGCTTCGCACAGAACCTCCGGGGGAGGGCCGGTGAGCCGCTCCGCAGTGATGTCGAGGCCCGGATGGCGGTGGTGCAGCCAGGTGGTCACCTCCTGCGGTACGCCCTCGGACCAGCGTCGGGCGGCCTCCGGGCCCTCTGGTGGCGGATGGGAGTAGGGCTGCCATTCCCCTGCGTGGACGAGCCGCAGTGGTGCGTCCCGGAGCTGTGCTTCCCGGGCACCCCAGTCGGCGGCGGCGAGGCCGGCCGGTGATCCGTCCACGCCGACGGCCACGGGGCGGGGGACAGGGCTGGTCATGGCGTACCTCCGGAGCGAGAGCTGCGGTCTCCGATGCCCCTTGCCCGGCGTGCCCGGCTTCGGGGAGGGGCCGCGGGGCCTGGCCGCGGGCCGACCGGTCCAACGGGCTGTGGGGCGCGCTCGCCGGCCTGCCGCGCAGGGCATGCCGCCTGGGGCGATACGCGAAGGGAATGGGCTTCCTGGACGGTCACGGTCACTCCCGGCGGCGGACCACCGCGACAGGGCAGTGCGAGTGATGGAGGACGGCCTGGCTGACGGAGCCCAGGAGGAGGCCCGCGAAGCCACCCCGGCCACGTGCTCCCACCACCAGCAACTGGGCGCTGCGGCTCGCTTCGATCAGGGCGGGCCGGATACGGGACTCCATCAGGCTCCTGCGCACGGTGACCTCCGGGTACCTGACCTGATGGCCGGACAGCGATTCGGCGAGCAACCGCTCCTCCTCGTCGTGAAGCCGGTCGAGGTTCACCACCATCCTCCGCAGATCGCCGGGGGTCTCATAGGCGCGTTCGGTCCAGGTGTTCCACACGCGCAGGGCGAGCAACCCCGCCTCTCGCAGCGACGCCTCGGCGAACGCGAAGCCCACCGCTTCCGCACCCTCGGGTGAGCCGTCGACCGCCAGGAGCACAGGTCCCTCGGGCGCTGGTCTGCCCCGGACCACCATGACCGGGCACGCGCCGTGCGCCGCGAGGTGGACGGCCGTCGATCCCACGAGCAGACCGGCGAAACTGCCGAGCCCACGGCTGCCGACCACGATCAACTCGGCGGCGTGTGACTGGACTTCCAGTGCCGAGAGCGGATCGTCGATGACGACGGTGTGGGTGACGTCCACCGCTGGTTCCAGGTTCTGCGCGTGTGCCACGGCCTCGGCGACGATGTGCTCGGCCAAGTCGCGCAGACCGGACTCGGCCGGCCCGAGCCTGGTGCGGCCGAGCGGCGTGTCCCGGGCCGGCCAGCCGAACGCGTGCACCACGCGCAGCGCGGTGCCGCGCAGGTGTGCTTCGTGCGCGGCGACCTCCACCGCGGCGAAGCTCGATTCCGAGCCGTCGAACCCCACCACCACCGGGTCACTCATCACCGACTCCCTTCTGCGCGGTGCACCGTCCGTCGCCCCGCGGGTACGAGGCCCGCTGCGTGCGGAGGGGGACGGCTCAGGTCCCGACGGAGGCCCCGCGGGTGTCGTCGGTTTCGTACGCGAGGTGCTCGGAGACCGAGATGACGCCGTCCACGCTGTGGCACAGCCGCGTGAGGACGGGGATGAGGCCCTTGGCCGGGACGGTTCCGGTGAGGGTGACCTGCCCTTCGCGTACCTCGACGGTCACCCCGGAAGGGGCGAGGCCCAGGGTCCGGTGCAGCAGATCCTGGGTGATCTCGGCGCGGATCGCGTTGTCGGGGCGCAGGAAGATCCGCAGGAGGTCGGCGCGGCTGACGATGCCCACCAGCTTGTCGGTCTCGTCCACCACGGGAAGGCGCTTGACGTTCTGGACCGCCATCAGGCGGGCTGCCTCGACCACGGTCCATTCCTCACGCGCGCACACCGCGGGAGCCGACATCAGCTCTTCCGCCCGTGCTCCTTCGGCCTTGGCCCGTTCCCAGGCCTCGAGGTGCGGGATCGGCGTCCGGCCGGCGGGATCGGCCTGGTCCGCCGACTTGCGGAGCAGGTCCGCCTCGGAGACCACGCCCATCGGGCGGCCTGCCGCATCCACCACCGGGACCGCGGTGACGTCGTGCTCCGCCAGCGTCCTGACGATCTCCTTGAACGGTGTCTGCGGCGGTACCTGGATGACGCCCCTGGTCATGAGTTCCCCGACCGTTCGGTGATGCATGTCCTTCTCCCTCCGGCGGATCATGAGAGCGGTCGCCTGGCCACCTCTCCATCCTGACCCGCTGCCTTCCGCGCCGGATGAGCCGACCGGCCCTTTCGGCGGCGGGAAGCCGCATCAGGTCCGTTCGGCCCTGGCGTGAGGCCGGGTGGGCGCATGCCGTCGGCCTGCCGCTGTGCCACGTTGAAAGCAGGAATGTCACGGCAGCGTCGGAGAGCGGTGAGGACATGCGAGCGCACATCGGAGACCAGCTCGTGGTGGAGAGCCCGTCCACGGGCGCCGTCAGGCGGGACGGCGAAATCGTCAGGGTTCCTCACGAGGACGGGACTCCGCCCTACGAGGTGCGCTGGGCGGACACGAATGAGGTGACCCTCGTCTTCCCGGGGCCGGACGCGCACGTCCAGCACCTCTCACATCCGCCGGAGGCCGAGCGGCCCCGGCCGACGCCGGCGGAGTCGGACAAGCCCGCCCTGTGGCCGTTCGACCCCGGTGACGTCGGGCGTCGGGTGGCCCATGAGCGCAGGCGGCAGAGGCTCACCCGGGCGGAGGTGGCCGAGCGCAGTGGCATTTCGGCGTCCTACCTGGCCTACCTGGAGGAACGGCCGGCGAATCCGACCAGCGGCACACTCAACGGCCTGGCCGGTGCGCTGGGCACCACCGTGCGGCAGCTGCGCGGTGCCGGGGTCGATCTGCCGCCCGGTGGCGGCGAGGCCGGGTACCACCCCGAATTGCGGGAGCTCGATCCCGAGGAATGCCGGAGCCGGCTGTCGACGCACGGGGTGGGACGCATCGCGGTGATGACGGCCGACGGGCTGACGGTGGTCCCGGTGAATTACGAGGTCGTCGACGGGGCGATCGCCTATCGGACCGCGCCGGGCACGGCTCCGGCAGCGGCGGTGGGGGAGAAGGTGGCTTTCGAGGTCGACCACGTGGACGAGGCCATGAGTCGGGGCTGGAGCGTGCTCGTCCTCGGCCCGGCCCGTGCCGTCACCGAACCCGAGGCCGTGCGCCGGCTGACCGAGCGGGCCCATACGAAGCCCTGGGCAGGCGGTGAACGACCGCTGTGGGTGCTCATCGAACCCGAGCGCCTCACGGGACGACGCATCCACACCGACTGAGTCACCGCCAAGGGCCGAGGGAGGCTTCGGTGACCGCACAACGGCTGTCCGAGGCGCCGGCAGCGGCGCCTCACCGCGGCGTGGGTGCTCGTGCGCGCCTCGAACTCCTCCGCCGTCTCTCCGCACGCCGCAGACAGGACCTGTTCGAGCGGATCCGGCCGGACGGTCCGCCGGCCTGTCCGCCACCGGGTGCGCCTCTCAACGGCCGCCGCCACGATGAAGCCATGGTTCCCCTGGTACTTCGCGCTCCCGGTCATCTCCTGGCCGGAGTGCAAGGCCCCCGCGGCACGTGTTACCGCGGACCACGCACCCCATGACTCAGCTCCTGACCCCCGGTGACGGCCCGGGGCCGCCGACCGGTGCCGAAGCGGCGGGCTCTCCTCTGCAGACGGTGGCACCCGGGGACGTCTTCGCCGCGCTCGACACCTCGCCGCGGGGTCTCGGCGCGGCGGACGCGGTGACGCGGCGGGACCGGTACGGCCCCAACGAACTGCCGCGCGCCGGGCGCCGGGGCGTGTGGCGGCAACTGGCGGCGCAGTTCACCGACCTGTTCGCGATCGTCCTGCTCGTCGCGTCCGCGATCACCTTTCTCGCCTACGTGCTCCAGCAGCCCCCGGACGCCGGCACGTTCCGGCTGGCCGTGGCCATCCTCGCCGTGGTGGTGCTCAACGCGTCCATCGGCTTCGCCCAGGAGTACTCCGCCGAGCGGACCGCGCAGTCCCTGCAGGCGATGGTGCCGCACACCTGCCGGGTGCTGCGTGACGGGGAGCGGCGGGAGGTGCCCGCGCGCGAGCTGGTGCCGGGCGATGTCGTGGTCCTGGAGGCCGGGGACGCCGTGTCGGCGGACTGCCGCCTGGTCGAGGCGCACGAGGTGTCGGTGAACAACGCCGCTCTGACCGGGGAGAGCGATGCGGTCGGCCGCACCGGCGACGCGGAGGCGGCCGGACCGCTGCTGGAGGCCCGCAACTGCGTGTTCATGGGCACCGACGTCGTCGCCGGGACCGCGAAGGCCGTGGTGTTCGCGACCGGTCCGGCCACCGAGTTCGGGCGGATCTTCCGGCTCGCGTCGGCGGCGCCGGGGCAGAAGACCCCGCTGCAGCTCCAGGTGGCCTCGATGGCCCGCCGGGTGGCCGGGGTGGCCCTGGCCATCGGGGCGGCCCTGTTCGCGGTGCGCGTGCCGACCGGTCAGCCCTTCGTGGAAACGTTCGTGTTCGCACTGGGAGTGATGGTCGCCCTGGTGCCCGAGGGCCTGCCCGCGACGCTGTCCGTGTCGCTGGCGATCGGCGTACGGCGGATGGCCCGCAGGCACGCGCTGGTCAAGAAGCTTCTGGCGGTGGAGGCACTGGGGTCCACCACGGTCGTGTGCACGGACAAGACCGGGACGCTGACGCAGGCCGAGATGACCGTCACGCAGGTATGGGCCGGCGGCGCATCGCATCCCGTCTCGGGCGTGGGGTACGCGCCGGTCGGAGAGGTCACCGATCCCCTGGCCGTGCGCGAGCTGCTCCGGGCCGCGGCACTGTGCAGCAACGCCCGGCTGGTGCCTCCCCTGGCCGCCGACCAGAGCGGTTCCCGGGCCGGGCACCGGAGCTGGCGGGTGCTCGGCGACACCACCGAAGGGGCGCTGCTCGTCGCGGCGGAGAAGGCCGGGATCGATCCGGCCGCCGAGGAGGACGCGGCGCCGCGCGTGGCGGAGAACCCGTTCGACTCGGTCCGCAAAATGATGAGCACCGTGCACCGGTCCCGGGACAGCGGCACCTACCACGCGTACGTCAAAGGAGCCCCGCAAGAGCTGCTGGCCCGGTGCACCGGCATCGACTGGAAGGGCGAGCGGCGGGCACTGACGGACGAGCTGCGCGCCGAAGTCGTCGCGGCGAACGACGAACTCGCTTCCCAGGGGCTGCGTGTGCTGGCGGCGGCCTGGCGGCCGGTGAGCGGCTCGGACGTCACACAGGACGAGGCGGAATCCGGGCTCACCCTGCTCGGTCTGCTCGGCATGCTCGACCCACCGCGGCCGGAGGTCAGTGCGGCGGTCGACGCCTGCCGGCAGGCCGGAATCCGTATCGTCATGGTCACCGGCGACCATCCGCTGACCGCCGAGGCCGTGGCCCGCCGGGTGGACATCGTGCGGCAGGCCGCTCCCACCGTGGTGACCGGCGCATCCCTCGACAGCATGGACGACGACGCCTTGGACGGCCTGCTCGCCGGGCCGGCCGAGCTGCTGCTGTGCCGGGTCAGTCCCGAGCACAAGATGCGGGTGGTCACCGCCTTCCAGCGGCGCGGCGAGGTGGTCGCGGTGACCGGTGACGGAGCCAACGACGCCCCCGCCCTCAAGCACGCGGACATCGGCGTGGCGATGGGGGCCTCCGGGACGGACGTCGCCAGGGAAGCGGCGGTCATGGTGCTGCTGGACGACTCGTTCGCCTCCATCGCCACCGCGGTGCGACTGGGCCGTTCGGTCTACCAGAACATCCGCAAGTTCCTGATCTACCTCTTCAGTCACAACATCGCCGAACTCGTCCCCATCCTGGCCGCGACCTTCGTGGGCTTTCCGCTCGTTCCGATCACCGCCGTGCAGATCCTGGCGATCGACCTCGGCTCGGACGTGCTGCCCGCGCTGGCGCTGGGCGCCGAGCCGCCCGAGCCCGATGTCATGGACCGCCCGCCACGCTCCCGCCGGGAGCGGCTGTTCTCCGCCGGGGTGATGGGCCGGATCCTGTTCCTGGGCGGCATCCAGGCGCTCGGCGTGTGCGTCGTCTTCTTCTGGCACATCCACGCCGCCGGGATCCCGTACTCCCGCTTCACCGAGGACGACGCCGTCTACCGGGAGGCGATCACCATGGTCCAGGCGGGGATCGTGGTCAGCCAGTTCTTCAATGCGCTGGCCGTGCGTACCGAGCGCCAGAGCGTGTTCCGGATCGGGCTGCTGTCCAATCCCTGGCTGCTGGCCGCGGGGTGCTTCGGCCTCGGCCTGATGGCGGCGATCAGCTATCTGCCCGCGCTGCAGGCCGTCTTCCACACCGCCCCGCTCGCCGCGGCCGACTGGGCGGTCCTGGCGGGCTTCGGAGCGCTGTTGCTGGCTGCTGAGGAAACCCGCAAGTGGTGGCTGCGGAGCCACCGCCCCGGGGCCAGGAAGGGAGCAGGACGATGAGAGTGATCATCGTCGGCTGCGGACGGGTCGGGTCCCGGCTCGCCGCACAGCTCGCCATCGAGGGCCACGACGTACGGGTCGTCGACCTTCTGACCAAGGCACGCGGGCTGCTGCCCGTCGGCTTCACCGGCCACTTCCACGAAGGAAACGGCTTCAGCCGTACCGTGCTTCAGGCCGCCGGAATCGAGCACGCCGACGCGTTCGTCGCCGTCACCGCCACCGACAGCAGCAACATCGTCAGCGCCCGGACCGCCAAGGAGACGTACCGGGTCCCCATCGTCCTCGCCCGGGTCTACGATCCCGACCGAGTCGACATCTACCGCGAACTCGGTATCCCCACCGTCGCGAGCGTCCGCTGGACGGTGCAGCAGATCCACCGGATGCTGCTGCACCGCCACCTCACGCCGGAACTCTCCTTCGGCAACGGGGAGACCCTGCTCGTCCGTTCCGAGCTGCCCGGCTACCTCACGGGGCGCCGGCTGACCGAGTTCGACATCGACGGTGAGATCCGCGTCGTGGAGGTCACCCGCGCGGGCCGTTCGCTCGTGCCCGCGCACAGCACCCCCGCCGAGCCCGGCGACCTGGTCACCTTCGCCGTGGCAGCCACCGCCCTCGGCCGCCTGCGCGGCTTTCTCGACAAGGAGCTCGGGACGTGAAAGCCCTGATCGTCGGCGCCGGCAGGCTCGGTACCCAGATCGCCCAGGTGCTCGCCGCGGCTCGGAACGACGTCACCCTCGTCGATCACGACGAGGACCGGATCGCCGAACTCGAAGGCCGCCTCGCCGTGCGTCTCGCCGCGGGCGACGCCTGCGAGCCCGGCTTCCTGGAGCACACCGGCGCCCTGACCACCGACCTCCTCATCGCCGCCACCGGCAACGACGAGGACAACCTCGTCATCAGCTTGCTCGCCAAGCGGCGGTTCGACGTCCCGCGGGTCGCGGCCCGGGTCAACGACGCGGAGAACACCTGGCTGTTCGACCACCGCTGGGGCGTCGACATCCCCGTTCCCGCCGCCACCCCGCTGATCTCGCTCATCGAAGAGGCCACCGGCGCCACCGACACGGTCGCGCTGCTCCGCCTGAGCAAGGCGGGCGTCAACGTCATCGAAACCGCGATCACCGCGCAGTCCCGCGCGGCCGGCCGGGCCCTGGCCGACATCGTGCTCCCCGCCGGCACGGTCATCACCACCGTCATCCGCGACGGTCAACCCACCGTCCCCACCCCTGACATACGGCTCCAGGCCGGTGACGAACTCCTCGTCGTCTCCCACGCCGCGACCGAGCAGGAAATCCACGCCGCCTTCCAATGACCCGTGGCCCGCCGCGCTCCCGGCCGGAGAGTCAGGGGGCGCGCGTTCTCCACGGCCTGCCCGCTCGGCTCGGCGCCGGGTCTCGTCAGCCGTGCGTGCTGCGTGCGCCCGTACGGTCCGTGCCGCTGCTTCGGCCTGCTCCGTCCCTGATTCGAGTCTTCATGCCGGGCCCTGCGGTGTCGCGCGGTGGTTGCTCGGGGCACAGCCACCGCTGCAGGCGCATGACGACATGGCCGAGGCCGGAGAGCCCGGCTGCGATCGCGAAGTCGCCGAGGGTCAGCGGCTCCGTTCCCAGCAGGGCCTGCAGGGGCGGCAGCCAGACACCCGCCACCTGCAGGCAGAGGGCTGCGCCTACGGCCACCAGCAGGAAGGGATTGGCCAGGCTGCCGGGGCGGGCACGGGAGCCGAGGGCCACGCCCAGCTGGGTCGCGCCGAGGACCAGAAAGACCATGGACTGCCACGGACGCCCGGTTTCCCTCGCCCAGAGCCCGGTCGCCAGGGTGACGGTGGCGACGAATGCCCCCATGGCCAGGATCCGCGGCCACAGCCCGGCGCCCAGCACGCTTTCGGCGGGCGGCCGCGGTGGGTGGCGCATCACCTCCGGTTCGACGGGTTCCGCGCCGAGGGCCACGCCGGGCAGGCCGTGGGTGAGCAGGTTGATCCAGAGGATCTGGGCGGGCAGCAGGGGGAGCGGCATCCCCAGGAAGGGGCCGAGGAGCATGACGAGGATCTCCGCGGTGCCTCCGGCCAGCGCATAGAGCAGGAACCGGCGCACATTGGCGTAGACGCGGCGGCCCTCCTCCACCGCGGCGACGACCGTGGCCGGATTGTCGTCGGCGAGCACGAGATCGGCCGCCTGACGCGCCACTTCGGTGCCCCGCTGCCCCATGGCCACGCCGATGTCGGCCCGCCGCAGGGCCGGTCCGTCGTTGACCCCGTCCCCGGTCATCGCCACCACGTGCCCGGCCCCACGCCAGGCCTGGACGATGTCGAGCTTCTGCTCGGGCGTGGTCCGGGCGAAGACCCGCACGTTCGTCAGTTCACCCGCCGTCCCGTGCCGTATCTGCTCTCCGGTGGTGACCGCTGCACCTCCCGAAGCGATACCGAGGCGCTCGGCCAGGGCACGGGCGGTGAGCGGGTGGTCCCCGGTGACGAGTACGGGGACGATCCCGGCCCGTTCGCAGGCGGCAACGGTGGTCGCCGAGGCGGCCCGGGGCGGGTCCAGGATGCCGACCAATCCGAGCAGTGAAAGTCCCTCCTCCCATCTCGCCGGCCGTGCGGAGTGTGCTTCGAGATCGCGGGTGGCGACGGCGAGCACCCGGTGGCCCCCGCGCGCCCATGCCTCCGCCCGCGCGGCCGCCCGCGTGATCAGCCCCGGCCCGTCGGCCAGGACCTCGCGCCGCAGCACGGACTCGGGCGCACCTTTGCACACGACGCACAGTCCACCGTCCCGGCGGCGGTGCACCGTCGTCATGCGCTTGCGGCGCGTCTCGAAGGGGACCTCGTCCACTCGTGGCAGCTCACGGTCCAGCGCCGCCCGGTCAAGCCCGAGCCTGGCTCCCGCCGCGACCAGGGCGGCCTCCGTGGGATCGCCCAGTGCCCGCCACTCGGTGCCGCGGTCCGAGGGGGGTTCCAGAGCGGCGTCGTTGCAGAGCATCGCGGCACTCAGCAGCGCGGCGAGATCGGGTGCGTCACGCGCGGTGACCGCCCGACCGGCGCGTATGACGCGACCGTCCGGTGCGTACCCGTCGCCCGTAACCGACGCTCCTCCGTGCGGTGTCCACAACTCCTCGGCAGCCATCCGCCCCTCCGTCAGCGTGCCGGTCTTGTCGGTGGCGAGCACGGTGATGGATCCCATGGTCTCCACGGCGGGCAGTCGGCGAACGATGGCGTGCCGCTCCGCCATCCGCCGTGCCCCCAGGGCGAGGGCGAGGGTGACGACGGCGGGCAGCGACTCCGGTACGGCGGCGACGGCGAGGCTGATCGCAGCGACGATCATCAGTTCCACCGGTTGCCCGCGCACCAGTCCCAGGGCGAGCACCACGGCACACAACGCCACGGTGACGGCGGCCAGCACGCGCCCGAACCCCACCAGCCGGCGCTGCAGCGGCGTGCGGCCGGGGGCGGTACCCAGAAGCGACGCGATGCGGCCGAGCGCACTCCTGGCGCCGGTGGCGGTGACCACCGCGCGGCCGTGGCCGCGGACGACGACCGTCCCCGCTGAGACCGTGCCACGGGGTGTCTCCCCGTCAGGAGCCTTCTCCACCGGGACGGACTCGCCGGTCAGCGAGGACTCGTCCAGCAGCAGCAAGGTGGCGTCCCGTACGTCGCCGTCCGCCGGAACGATGTCGCCCTCAGCCAGCAGGATCAGGTCTCCCGGGACCACTTCGGCCGCCGCCACGGACCGCTCCGTCCCGTCCCGTACCACCCGGGCGGCGGGCGCACTCATCGCCGACAACGCGGCCACGGCGTGCTCGGCCCGTACCTCCTGCACGACGCCGACCACGGTGTTCACGGTGATCACGAACAGGATGACGGCCGCGTCGCGGAAGTCTCCGGTGGCAATCGTCAGAGCGGCAGCAACCAGGAGGACCACGATCAGCGGGTCCTTCAACTGCTGCAGCACGCGCCGCCACACCGGGGTGCGCGGCTCCGCCGGCAGGGCGTTGGGACCGGTGTCCGCCAACCGTCGGGTGGCCTCGTCCTCCGAGAGACCGGTCGGGACGGCAGCGGCGTTCCCGGACTCGTCGACGCCACGCGCGGAGGTGCTGACGGGCAGGTGCCGATGTCGGGGCCGGCCCGCTGACCGGCCGCTCAACCTGCCGGCTCGGTTCGCCGCGTCCGGGCCGGTGCTGCCGGCGCCCGCACCCCCTCCAGGTCGCCGTACGCGATCCTCTTCAGCTGTGCGGCCAGATCGCTCATCGCCCGGCTGGCGGCCAGTTCGTCGCCGATCTCCGGAACATCCGGGTCCTCCGGACTGCACTGGGCCGTGCCGTGCCCGGTCAGCGAGGTGGTGCCGGTATCGAGCACCATGCGTGCCTTCGTCGTCCCGTCTTCCTCGAAGAGGTAGAGACGGACCCCCCATTCTCCGGTCCTGGCCATGATCTGCCTCCCATGCCGGTACGCCTGCACGGCATCCGGCGCCGACCTGATGACGCCGTGGCCATCAGGGGAGCGGCGATTGCTGCCTGTGAGGCCAATGTGCCGCCGCACCACTGACGGTGGGGAGGGGCCCACCCGGCCCTGCCAGGTGCCACCCGGCCCTACCTGAGGAGCATCGGGACGAGGCAGGCTCGTGAGTACCGGCGCCCCTGTGGGCGAACCCCCACACGTCCCCACGGCGCATTCCGAAGGGACCGGCCAGAGATGAGGCATCGCAGCGTCGCCGATCTGATGACGCCCAACGCCGTCGTCGTCCAGCCCGGCACCTCGTTCAGGGTGATCGCGCGCCTGCTGGATGAGTACGACATCACCGCTGTGCCCGTCGTCGACCAGGACGAGCGGCCGATCGGGGTGGTCTCCGAGGCCGACCTGCTGCGCCGACGGACCACGAAGGCGGGCCCGAGTACGGCCGATGCACTCATGACGAGCCCGGCTGTGGTGGCCCGGCCCGAGTGGTCCGCCGTACGGGCGGCCAGGACGATGGAGAAGAAGAAGGTCAAGCGGCTGCCCGTGGTGGACGAGTCCGGCCGGCTCATCGGCGTGATCAGTCGCCGCGACCTGGTGCAGCTCTTCCTGCGGCGCGATCGTGCCATCCAGGAGGAGATCCTGGAGGAAGTGCTCACCTGCACGATGGGTCTCCCGCCGTCCGCCGTCACGGTCGAGGTCGACGACGGCACGGTGACGCTCAGCGGTGCCCTGGAACGCAAGAGCCTGGTCCCGATGGCGGTGCGGATGTGCGAGAGCGTCGACGGTGTGGTCGAGGTGATCGACCGGCTCACCGCCGTACATGACGACACCACCACGCGGCGGTCCGTACCGGAGCCGGCCCGAGGTGCCCCGTACCGCCCTCCGGAAGGAGAGGGAGCATGAGCAGCTACGACGCGCACAACCCGGTGGTGGTGGGGGTCACCCGGTCGTCGACGGGGCGAAGAGCAGTGGACTGGGCGGCGGATGCCGCGGCCGGACGGGGCCTTTCGCTGTGCTTGGTACATGCTCAGGAGTGGCCCGCCGGGGCCGCTCCCAAGGAACGGCGCGACTCGCCCGAACAGGCGTGGGCCTCGCATTTCCGCGCCACCGGCCAGTCGCTGCTGGACGACTTCCGGGATTCCACGGAGCAGCGGCTGCCGGGGCTTCAGGTCACCACCCGACTGCTCGACGGCCGTCCGGCGTCCGTGCTGCGTGAGGTTGCCGAGGAAGCGTCCGTGCTGGTGGTCGGGGCTCAGCGGGTGCACGGGCCGGGGGAGGCCGTCACCTTCGGCGGGGTCGGGCCGTCCCTCGTGGGGCACCCTCCGTGCCCGGTCGCACTCGTGCTGGAGCCGAAACACGAAGCGTCCCGGTCCGGGCCGGTCATGGTGGGGGTGGACGGTTCGGTCGCCTCGGTCTCGGCGGTTGCCTTCGCCTTCGAGGAGGCCGCGGTGTGCGGCGTGGAGCTACGGGCGGTGCAGGTACGGCGTCCCCGCTACGGCGACTGGCCGGCGGACCTCCAGGAGTCGTACATCGACATCTCCGAGGCGCTCGCCGGTTGGCAGGAGAAGTATCCGCAGGTCACGGTGGACCAGGAGGTGGTGATGGGCAGCCCGGCGGTGCAGCTGGCCGAGGCGGCCGTGGACGCACGCTGTCTGGTGGTGGGATCACGTGGGGTGGGCGGATTCCGGGGCATGGTGCTCGGCTCGACCAGTCGCACGCTGTCGCACCTGGCGCCCGGACCTCTCGTCATCGTCCCGCGAGAAGCCGCCTGACGGCGGTATCCGGGAGCCGGCGGCACGTTGCATCGCGGAGGTGAACCATGAACGGCCAACCTGAGGCACCCAAGGCACCCCAGGAAAGCAAGGAAAGCAAGGCAAGCAAGACGAGCAAGGGAACCAGCCGTATCGTCGTCGGGGTCGACGGATCGGAATCGTCCAAAGAGGCGCTGCGGTGGGCGGTACGTCAGGCAGACCTGACCGACTCCCACGTCAACGCCGTGATCGCCTGGGAGTATCCGCCGCTTTACGGTTCGATCGGTTGGCTCGACGCGCCGCAGGAACTCGCGGGGAACATAAAGATGTGGGCTGACCAGGCACTTGACGGCGCGATCCGAGAGGTCGTCAAGGCGGGCGACATGTCTCGGGTCAAGGCCACCGTGGCGTACGGAACGCCCGCGGCAGTGCTGCTGGAGGCGGCTGGGGATGCCTCCCTCCTGGTCGTGGGCAGCCGCGGACGTGGCGGCTTCAGCGGAGCGCTCCTGGGCTCGGTCAGCCAGCACTGTTCCCAGCATGCGCCCTGCCCGGTCGTTGTGGTGCGAGGCGGGGAGCACTGAGAACGGGCGGCCGCTGCCACGCTGTTGAGCGCCGCTCGCTCGAGGTGAGAGAGGCAGTGGTGACGATGCAGGGTTCTCTGGTCGTCGGTGTGGACGGGTCGGACGCCGGTTTCCGTGCGCTTGACTGGGCGGCGGACGAGGCCGCGCTCCATGGCGTGCCGCTGCGGCTGGTGTACGCCTCCCGTTGGGAGCGCTACGAGGGTACGGCGCTCGCTCTGAGCCTCGCCCGCCCCGCCGAGGAGGTACTCGCTGACAACATCGTCGGTACCGCGGCCGAACGCGCCGGCCTGCGGCACGCGGACCTCGACATCTCCACGCAGGTGCTGGGCGACGATCCGGAAACCGTGTTGCTGAGGGAGGGTGAGGACGCGTTCGCCGTGGTCGTGGGCTCGCGCGGGCGCGGCGCCGTCACCGGCCTCTTGCTCGGATCGGTGGGGCTGGCCGTGTCGGCCCGGGCCCGGTGTCCGGTGATCGTCGTACGGGGAGACAGAGCGGGCCGGGAAGGGACACATGGACGCATCCTCCTCGGCATCGGCGATGCGGCCAAAGGGTCGGAAGCCGTCCGGTTCGCCTTCCGGGAGGCGGAGGCCCGTGGCGGCACTCTCGACGCCGTCCGCACATGGCGCTGCCCCGCACACGAGACCGCCGACCATCCGCTGCTGGCCGGAGCGCCCGGGCGCCATCACGAGGAACGGGCCTCGGCCGTGCTGGACGAGGGGCTTGCGGAGGAGACCGGTCGGCATCCGACGGTGCGGGTACGACGTTTCACGGTCGAGGGGGCGGCGCACAAGGTGCTGGCCCACCGCTCCGCTGCCGCGGACCTGCTGGTGATCGGAGCGCAACGCAGGCAGAGTCCGGTGGGCTTCCAACTGGGGCGGACGGCGCACACCGCCCTGCATCATGCGGAGTGCCCGGTGGCGGTCGTACCGCAGCCCGCGTGAGCGCCACCGGCCACCAGCCACGTGGAGCCGGCGAATCCGCTGGATCAGCCCGCCCCGGCTGCCTGTTGATCCGGAGGGGCGGCGGCCCAGGTGACGGCGGCGTCGAGGTCGTCGTACCCGAACCGCCGCACTTCGGCCCGGACGAAGTGATTCGCGAGCTGGGGTACCAGGGCGGCGACCTTGCTGTCGGCCGCGAGCGCGATCTTCCTGACCTTGCGGTGATGGTCGCGGACGAACCGCACGTGACGGATCATGCTGCCGATGTTCTCCCAGCCGGGGAACTCTCGCACATGGATCACGACGCCGGCCAACTCGTCGTGTGTCCTGAGCCAGCCGTCCGCCGTCAGTGCCAGGGCATCGAAGTCCGCTGCCCGCAGCGGGTGTTCCACTTCGGCCACGAGTACCTGGGACTCGGTCAGGAGGCGATGGGAAATACCGGGGCCTTCGGGCAGCGACGCCAGCCAGTGCAGGGCCTCCGCACGCTCCTGGGTGCCGAAGACGCGCACCGGGCAGGGCATCAGAAAGCTCGTCATGCGGGTGGCCTCACGGATCCAGCGCGTATCGGTGACGAGCGCGCAGCCCTCGAAAAGCCGCAGGGAACCCAGGCCGACCTTGAGGTCCTCCCAACCGGCCGCCGGGGTGAACGACTTGAACTCGGGTCCGAGCTCGCACAGCAGCCGGATCCGCCGGCCTTCGCTGCGTGCGTTGTCGATGAGCGGCTCGATCACCGTCACGTAGTCGTTCTTCGATACGGTTCCGGTCGCCTTCACTGCGTCGACGCCGGCGGGTGCGTCCTCGGCTCTCTCCAACATGGCGTGCCTCTCGTACAAGGTCCTCCGCGCCGGGGCGGGCACCACAGTGGTGCCCGCGCCGCGCCTGAGGCCGACGGGCTCAGGTGGTGATCTCTATGTGCTGGGGCTTCGCGGCCTGCACCTTGGGAACGGTGACGGTCAGCACGCCGTCGGTCAGACTCGCCGTGACCGTATCGGTTTTGACGTCGGCCGGAAGGAGCGTCCGGTACTCGAACCGGCCGGTCCGCCGGGTGGTGCGGCGCAGCACGCCCTCACGCTCGCACTGCCGGTATTCGCCGGTGATCGACAGGTCCCGATTGCCGATCTCCACGTCGATGTCCTCACGCTTCACGCCGGGCAGTTCGGCCTCGACCACGTAGGCGTCGTCGGTTTCATGGATATCGGCCAGCGGTGCCCAGTTCCCTTCGGAGCCCGATGCGGGGAGGGTACCGGCGGTCTCCAGCAGCTGCCCCATCCTGCTGTAGAGGTCGTCGAACTCCGAGGCGATCGTGGTCCCCCAGTTCATGGCTGGGAAGGCCCGCTCCAGCATGCTTCCGGGGCGGTATCGGGATGGCATGTTCACGGTGCTCACCTCCAGGTGGGCGGGTGGTGTGAGCGGTGTCTTCATGCTGCGCGCCCGGACCTCGCCTGGCTACTCGGCACCGCCCGCGCACCGGATTCCCGGGCAGGCCCGCCGGGGAAGGGGCCGGGCGGCCCATCCCCGGCTGCGCCCCGCACGTCCCACTCTGGAGGTGTCACGACGACCGCGGGACCTGAGGAGGCACCATGCTGAACACCCCGCACATCGTCAGGGACGTGATGACCGAGACCGTGGCCGCGGTCGACCGTGCGGCACGGTTCAAGGAGATCGTCGAGACCATGGAGCGCTGGAAGGTCAGCGCGCTGCCCGTCCTGGCGGGGGAGGGGAGGGTGGTCGGGGTGGTCTCCGAGGCCGATCTGCTGCCCAAGGAGGGGTTCCGGGAGTCGGATCCCGACCGTCTGGAGCAGCTGCGGCGGGTCGACGACGTACGCAGGGCGGAGGCGGTCACGGCCGGGGAACTGATGACCAGCCCGGCCCACACCGTGCGCGCCGACGCCACGCTTTCACAGGCCGCACGGATCATGGCGCACGAGTCCGTCAAACGGTTGCCGGTGGTGGATGGACATGGCGTTCTGCGTGGCATCGTCAGCCGCTCCGACCTGCTGAAAGTCTTTCTGCGCACGGACGAGGACCTCGCGGAGGAGATCCGTCGGGACGTCGTCGGCGCGCTGTTCACGGCACCGGCGAAGGATTTGCAGGTCACGGTCGCCGAGGGCGTCGTCACGCTCAGCGGCCGGATCCGGGACTCCTCCCTCATACCTGTGATCGCCCGCCTGGTGCGGGCGGTCGAGGGCGTCGTGGATGTGACGTTCGACGTGACCGCCCCGCCGTCCGCACGCTCCGAGCCGCCGGCGATGGGTCGGTGAACCTTAGGGCCGGACGGCCCCTGCCCTGGGCGGTGGTGGGTCTGCAGGCTGGAGACGTGGCCACGGCTGTGTGACGGCGGGCCTGCCGAGGAGGCGTCATGGAGCACACTCCCTACATCGTCAGCGATGTGATGACCCAGACCGTGGTGGCGATCGGGCAGGAAGCAGGCTTCAAGGAGATCGTCGAGACCATGCAGCAGTGGAAGGTCAGCGCGCTGCCCGTCCTGGCGGGGGAGGGGAGGGTGGTCGGGGTGGTCTCCGAGGCCGATCTGCTGCCCAAGGAGGAGTTTCGGGAGGGTACGCCGGACCGGCCGGAGCGGCTGCGACGGTCGGACGATGTGCGCAAGGCCGGTGCCCTGACTGCCGGGGAACTGATGAGTGCGCCCGCCCTGACGGTGCATGCCGGTGACACCGTGGCCCAGGCGGCGCGGACGATGGCCCGCAAGTCCGTCAAGCGGCTGCCCGTGGTCGACGCCACGGGGATGCTGCAGGGCATCGTCAGCCGCTCCGACCTGCTGAAGGTCTTCCTGCGCTCCGACGAGGAGCTGGCGGCGGAAGTGCGCACGGATATCGTCGAGCGGCTCTTCCCCGAAACGCCGGACGAGGTGGCGGTCCACGTCACCGACGGGGTGGTCACCCTCAGCGGCCCGCTCCCCGACAGGGCACTGATGCCCGTGGCGGCCCGCCTGGCGCGGGCGGTCGAGGGCGTCGTGGACGTGACATCCGAGCTGACCGGACCCGCTCAGGCTCCGACGCCGCCTGAGCCGGCGCGGCCGCGCTCCTGAGCCTCCTTCGCCCGCCGCAGGCATCCCCCGGAGGCCGGCACCATGACCCACACCCCCTCGCGTACCCGTGAGGTCTGCGCACTGCTCACCGACGGGAGCACGATACGGCTGCGCCCGGCGTGCCCGGAGGACCGCGGATCGGTACTCCGGCTCTACGACGAGATGTCCGCCGACAACCTGCGCAGCCGGTTCTTCGCGGTGAGCCGCCGTGCCGGCGAGCAGGCCGCCGACCGGGTCTGCGAGGCGGCTCGCCCCGGGCACCGCACTCTGCTCGCCTTTCAAGGAGACCGCCTGGTCGGCGTCGCCGAGTACGAGACCACCGACGATCCCGCAGCAGCCGAAATCGCCCTGGCGGTCGCCGACGACTTCCACCACCGTGGCGTAGGCACCTTGCTGCTGGAACACCTCGTCGAGGTGGCCCGCGAGAACGGGATCGAGGCCTTCACCGCCGACGTACTCGCCGACAACCACCTCATCCACAGAGTCTTCGCGGACCTCGGACTACGTGTCACCCGGCAGTACGACGGCACCACCGTGCGCGGCGTCATCCGGCTCGCGCCGGATGAGCGTTACCTCTCGGCGCTGGACGTCCGCGGCCGTACCGCCGACACCGCCAGCCTGCAGCCGCTGCTGCGCCCCCGGTCCCTCGCCGTCGTCGGAGCCGGCACGAGGCCGGGGTCGGTCGGGCGGGCGGTACTCCACAATCTGCGGGAGGCACACTTCGCCGGGCGCCTTCACGCAGTCAACCCGCATGCGCACGCCGTATTGCGGATCCCGGCGTACGCGTCCGTCGCGGAGCTTCCGCAGCCGCCCGACCTCGCCGTCCTCGCCATCCCCGCTGCCGCCGTTCCCGAGGCCGCGGACCAGTGCGGCAGAGCGGGCGTCGGAGCACTGGTGGTGGTGACGTCCGGCCTCGACGCGAGGCAGACGGCGGACCTGACGGCTGCCTGCCGTCACTGGGGGATGCGGCTGGTGGGCCCCAACTGCCTGGGGATCGCCAATACCGAAGAGCCGGTCCGTATGAATGCGACCTTCGCGGTCACCGAACCGCTGCCGGGCACCGCCGGGGTCGCCGTGCAGTCCGGCGGGGTCGGCATCGCGCTCCTGGACGGCCTCGCACATCTGGGCATCGGCATCTCCAGCTTCGTCTCGCTCGGCGACAAGCGCGACGTGAGCAGCAACGACATGCTCCAGTGGTGGGAGTGCGACGGCCGGACCGAGCTGGGGCTCCTGCACCTGGAGTCGTTCGGCAACCCCCGCGCCTTCTCCCGCACGGCCCGCCGCGTCGCCCGCCGGATGCCGTTGCTGACGGTCGACGCCGGACGCTCGGAGGCCGGCCGCCGGGCCGCCGCCTCGCACACCGCCGCTGCGGCGACTCCGACCATGACGCGTCGGGCGCTGTTCGCCCAGGCGGGCATCACCGCCACCCGGACCCTCGGCGAGTTGCTGGACGCCGCGGCGTTGCTGCACTCCCAGCCGCTTCCCGCAGGCGGACGGGTCGCCGTGGTCTCCAACGCCGGCGGCGCGGGAGTGCTCGCCGCGGACGCGTGTGCGGACGCGGGACTGACGGTTCCCGAACTGCCACCGGACCTGGTGGGCGAACTGCTCGCCGTGCTTCCCGGCGGTGCGGGAGCAGCCAACCCCGTCGACCTCACACCGGCGGTGAGCGTGCAGACCGTGCGCGAGTGCCTGGACCGGATCGTGCGGTCCGCGGCGGTGGATGCTGTCCTGCTCGCCCTGGTACCGACCGCACTGGCCTCGGCGGTGGGCGCCGACCTCGTCACCGCCCTGACCGGCCCGACGCCACAGGAACCTGCGTATCTGCCCTTCGTCGTGGTGAGGCTCGACCAGACGGATCGCGTCCGGCTTCTCCGCACGGACGACGGACGGACCGTGCCCTCCTACGGCGAACCGCAATCCGCGGCTCGGGCGCTCTGCCACGCCGTCGAACGCGCCCGCTGGCTGGCCAGGCCGGAGGGCGGCGTCCCGGAGTTGGCAGGCGTCGACTCCCCGCGGGCCCGCGCCCTGGTGGAAGCGACCCTCGGGAAGGCCCCGGGCGGCGGGTGGCTGGATGCGCGGGAGACCGAGCAGCTCTTCGACTGCTACGCGATTCCCCGTCTGCCGCAGGTGTGCGCCCGCACCGAGCAGGAAACGGTGGATGCCGCCGCGAGGCTCGCAGCACCCGACGGGGGCGTGGTGGTGAAGGCTCAGGGGCCCGGACTGGTGCACAAGAGCGACCGGGGTGCCGTCCTTCTCGATCTGCACGGTGAGCAGGAGGTGCGCGCCGCTTACCGGGACCTGACCGCCCGTCTGGGCGCGGCACTGACCGGAGTCCTCGTCCAGCCGATGGCCGCCCGCGGCACCGAGCTGCTGGCCGGCGTCATCCAGGACGAAGTCTTCGGTGCCCTGGTCGTCTTCGGGCTCGGCGGTACCACCAGCGAACTGCTCGCCGACCATGCCGCGCGACTCGCCCCGCTCACCGACACCGACATCCGCGAACTGCTCGTCGCACCACGCTGCGCACCTCTGCTGTTCGGCTACCGAGGCGGTCCGCCGGCCGATGTCGGTGGCCTTGCGGACCTGCTGGCACGCCTCTCCCGGATGGCCGACGACCTGCCCGAGCTCGCCGAGGCGGAGTGCAACCCCGTCATCGCCAGGCCGGACGGCATCACCGTGGTGGACGCCCGGGTCCGCCTGCTGCCGCGCCACGCCCGTGACCCTTATCTGCGCCGGCTTCCGTGAGGACCGGACACCTGAGACGAGAGCGGGGCGAGATGAAGCGCCGACGGGTCGGAAGCATCATGACCGACGAGGTCGTCAGCGCCCGCAGCGGGACGCCCGTCGTGGATGTGGCGCGGCGGCTGGCGGAATACGGCATCGACGGCCTGCCCGTGGTGGACGCCGACGACAGGGTGATCGGCGTCGTCTCGGCCACCGACCTGCAGGGCGACCGGCGGGCAGCGGCCGCGGACGGCATGCCCACCGCTGGCGAGGTGATGTCCGTTCCGGCGCGTACGGTCCGTGCCGACGACTCCGTGGTCCGGGCGGCCCGCCTCATGAGCGAGAGCGGCGTGGAGCGGCTTCCCGTGGTGGACGAGGAAGCCCGCCTGGTCGGCATGGTCACCCGGCGCGATGTGCTGCAGGTCTTCGTTCGTACCGACGCGGAAATCCGCGACGAAGTGGTCGACGAGATCGTGGTGCGCTCCTTGTGGCTGAGCCCGCAGAGCGTGGACGTCGCGGTCCATGACGGTCTGGTGATACTCAGCGGCCGCCTGGAGAACAGCGGTACCGCAGCCCTCGCGGTACGGATGACACGGCAGGTCGACGGTGTCACAGCGGTCGTCGATCGCCTCACGTACCGGAAAGAGGCTCCGCACCGGGATCTCGCGTAGCCCACGGCCGCCCGCCGCGATCCGAGGCGTCGAAGGCTCGTCCAGGCTCACCGCACCTGTGCGCGTTCAGGTCTGCCGGGGCCGCCATGCGGAATCTGCGGCCGCCCAGTCCTTCTCCCACTGGGCGTAGCGGCGGCGGTTCAGCAGGACGCTTCCGGTTCGGTTGACGCCGAGGATCAGCAGCGCGGTGCCCGAAGCGGTGACGACACCGACCGCGATGCCCTGGACGACGGCGTCTTCGGACGTCACGGGGGTGCGCACGAGGGAGCCGTGCCGGTCGAGCCAGGCGGTGGTCCGATCGCCCGCGCGCAGACCTTGTGCCACTGCCGTCTCTCCCGTTCGTACCGTGCCGTTCGTGGCTGTCCACCGCACGGTGGCGAGGACGCGGCCGCCCGCGCTGTCCGCCGAGTTCAGGCCGATGCGAGCGGGGGGATCTGCCGTGAGCGTGGCGGACACGCTCTTCCAGCCGTGGCTCTCGGGTCGGGTCGCAGCGTTCACCGCACCGGCCGTCATGATGCCGGCGGCCAGCGGCAGAACGACCAGCAGCACCGCGGTGACCAGGAACATCCATGCCTCGGCCACGTCGGTGCCGCGCCTGAGCGGATTGTGCCGCCACGACCGGCGGATCGTCTGCAGGGGCACGACGCACCCCTTTCGCCTGTACCTCGACCGTGGCACACCTGGGGAGCGCAGGTGAGGGCCGAACGGCCCCACCAGGTGACGGGTCGGCGGTCGGGGTACGACGCCGGGCCCGATGCACGGCACCACGAATCACCGACCGCCCCGGAAGTGCCGTAGGAGATCCTCCTCGATGCGCTGGGCGAGCGGCTCCACGGCCGCCGTGACCTGTGGTGACATCCCGGTGCCGAGGCCGGTGTCGGTGGCTTCGACGGCGTAGACGAGCAGCTGTTCCGGAAGCCGGTCCAGTGCCCGGGCGAGGCGGATGGTGTCGCCCAGGGGGAAGCCGTGCGAGCCGGCTTCACCCCGGGGCGTGGACGGCAGCTCACCCGGGCACCGGAGGCGGTGCACGTGCCCGGGACGGGCCGGGCGAGCGTGTGCAGCGTCCACGAGGACGGCCAACCGGACGTCTTCCCACGCGCTGATCAGGCGTGCCGGATCGCCGTCGGTACAGGTGAGCCTGACGCCGGGTGGGAGTGGCCGCCGCGCCCCTCGCTGCGCGAGGCAGGCCACGACTGCCCAGCCGACGCCGTCGTCGCGCCGGTACTCGTTGCCGACCCCGATGACGGCGGTTCGCGGGCCGACGGCAGAAGCATCCATGGCGTGATGCTCTCGCGACCGCGGCTCGGCAGCCTCCCTGAGGCCCTCGCGGTCGCCCGGCCCAGGCCCGTCCGGGCGACCGCGAGGGCCGTATGGGGCAGCACGGGGCCCGTCGGCCCGCGTGGGGGAAGGAGCGCCACACACAATGGCGGCATGGGCATGATCCATGCCGGAAGGCAGGCGATGACGGGCGACGGAACCACCGCGGTGATCGGCACGGACGGTCTGGACGCGTTGATCCGCATCCTCGCCGCCCGGGGCCGGACGGTCATCGGACCGACCGTGCGCGAGGGGGCGATCGTGCTGGCCGAAATCGCCGGCGGAGACGACCTGCCGTACGGCTGGGGCGTCGAGCTGGAGGCCGGGCACTACCGGCTGCGCCCGCGCGAGGACGGTGCGGTCTTCGCGCACAGCGCGGGGCCGCAGTCCTGGAAGACGTTTCTGCATCCGCAGCGGGAGCGGCAGTGGGCCGTGGACCGGCAGGCCGACGGGGCGCTGGTCGTGACGGAGGACGCCCCGCCACCCCCGTCGTACGCATTCCTCGGCGTGCGGCCCTGCGACCTGCGGGCCATCGGCGTGCAGGACCGGGTGCTGGCCGGTGGCCCGCACGTCGACAGCCGCTACCGCGCGCGGCGGGAACGCGCCTTCCTGGTGGCCGCGGAATGCACGGAACCGGGAGCCACCTGCTTCTGCACGTCCATGGGGACGGGGCCCGCCGCGGACGGCGGCTATGACCTGGCCCTGACCGAGGTGGCGGAGGACGGCGACCACCGGTTCTGGGTGCGGGCCGGCAGCGACGACGGCGCATCGGTGCTGGCCGAGCTGCCGCGCCGGCCTGCGGACGAGGAGACCGAGTCGACGGCCCGGCGGAGTGTGGCAGCGGCTGCGGACCGCATGGGCCGCACCATGCCGCCCGTGGACCTGCAGCTGCTGATGCGCGAGACCTTGCACGCGGACCGCTGGAACGACGTCGCCTCGCGCTGCCTGACCTGCGGCAATTGCACCATGGCCTGTCCGACCTGCTTCTGCACCACTGCCGAGGACGTCACCGACCTGACGGGGGATCACGCCGAGCGCTGGCGACGCTGGGAGTCCTGCTTCGACCTGGAGTTCTCGCATCTGCCCGGCGGGCCCGTGCGCGAGTCCGGCCGCAGCCGCTACCGGCAGTGGGCCACCCACAAACTCGGCACCTGGTACGACCAGTTCGGCAGCTCCGGCTGTGTGGGCTGCGGCCGGTGCATCGTCTGGTGCCCGGTCGGCATCGATATCACCGAAGAGGCACACGCCCTCAACGCGGAGCGCGCGGCGGGCGCGGGACCGGACGAGGTGCCCTCATGACGGCGGAGGGGCACGGCACGCGCGGCATCCTCGGTGCCCTGCCACCCGAACACCGCGACCGGCTGCTCGGCTTCGCCCATGACGTCACCTTCCCTCCGGGTGACCGGATCTTCGACGAGGGCGGCACGGCCGACCGTTTCTGGATCGTCCGAGCCGGCCTGGTGGCCCTCGACACGTACGAACCGGGCCGGGGCCCGACCGTCGTCGAGACTCTCGGCGAGGGTGAACTGCTGGGCTGGTCCTGGCTGTTCGAGCCCTACAGGTGGCACCTGGGCGCGCAGACACGGGGCGAGGTGCAGGCGTACGAGTTCGACGCGCACCAGGTCCGGGCCGCGATCGACGCGGATCCGGCCTTCGGCCTGGCCGTCACCCGGTGCGTCGCCTCGGTGGCCATCGGCCGGCGCCTGAGGGCCGCGCGCACCCGCCTTCTGGACCTGTACGGCCCGCCGGTCCGCAACGCTCCCACGGCTTACGGGGAAACGCCGTGACCTCCGCCCGCCCGGCCCTGACCCCCTTCCCCTACCGGGTGGTCGGCCGCACCGAGGAGACGCCCGACACCGCCGAGATCGTCCTGGAACCCGTGGCAAGCGCACTGCCGCGCTTCCTCCCCGGGCAGTTCGCGATGGTGTACGCCTTCGGAGTCGGCGACATCCCGCTGTCGCTGAGCGGCATCGGAGGGAGCCGGCTGACCCACACCGTCCGCGCGGTCGGAGCGGTCTCCGGCGCCCTGCACCGCCTGCGGCCCGGCGAGACGGTCGGCGTGCGCGGGCCGCTGGGCACCGGCTGGGACCTGCCCACCGCCGCCGGGCACGACCTGGTGATCGTGGCCGGCGGTCTCGGCCTGGCACCACTGCGACCGCTGATCCGGACCGCCCTTGCCCGGCCTCAGGGGTACGGCCGGCTGAACGTCCTCATCGGGGCCCGTACCCCGGCCGACCTCGTGTGCGCACGGGACATCGACGGCTGGCGGACGGCCGGTGCCCGGGTCCAGGTCACCGTCGACCGTCCCGACGACGCCTGGCAGGGGGACGTGGGCGTGGTGACCACCCTCCTCGACCGGGCCGGCTTCGACGTCGACAACGCCACGGCCTTCCTCTGCGGCCCCGAGGTGATGATGCGGGCCACCGCCCGCGACCTCGCCCACCGAGGACTGGCTCCGGAGCGGATCCGGGTGTCCCTGGAACGCACCATGCACTGCGGCACCGGGCACTGCGGCCACTGCCAGCTCGGCCCGCTGCTCTTGTGCCGGGACGGGCCCGTCGTCACCTGGGCTCAGGCCGAACCCCTCCTTTCCGTACGGGAGTTGTGACATGACACCTACGTCCGGACGGCGTCCGCGGCTCGCCGTGTGGAAGTTCGCCTCCTGCGACGGCTGCCAGCTCACTCTGCTCGACTGCGAGGACGAACTCCTCGGCATCACCGGGCGGGTGGAGATCACGCACTTCCTGGAGGCGTCCAGTGCGCCCGGTCCGGGGCCGTACGACCTGTCGCTGGTCGAAGGCTCGATCACCACCGCAGCGGACGCCCAGCGGATTTTGCAGATCCGCGCCGCCTCCCGCCGCCTGGTCACCATCGGCGCCTGCGCCACCGCGGGCGGCGTCCAGGCACTCCGCAACTACGCCGATGTCGCCGAGTTCCAGGCCGCGGTCTACGCCCACCCCGACTACATCGAGACCCTCGCCACCTCCACGCCCATCAGCGCCCACGTGCCCGTCGACCTCGAACTCCGCGGCTGCCCCATCGACCGCGGTCAGCTCGTCGAGGTCATCACCGCCTACCTGGCCGACCGGACACCCGACGTGCCGGCGCACAGCGTGTGCTTCGAGTGCAAGCGGCGCGGCACCGTCTGCGTGACCGTCGCGCACGGCACGCCCTGCCTGGGCCCCGTCACCCACGCCGGCTGCGGCGCACTGTGCCCCGCGTACGGCCGGGGCTGCTACGGCTGCTTCGGCCCGTCGTACTCCACGAACTTCGGCTCGTTCATCCCGCTCTTGCGGAGGGACGGCATGGACACCCTGGACGTGGTACGGGTGCTGAGCACCTTCAACACCGCGGCACCGGAGTTCGAGGCGGCCGCACGGAAGGAGCTCACCGAGTGAGCCCCCAGGAATCGAAGCTGCTGCGGGTGGAATCCCTCGCCCGGGTCGAGGGCCAGGGCGCGCTGCATCTGCGGCTGCGGGACGGCGAGGTGGCCGAGGCGCGGCTGAAGATCTACGAACCTCCGCGATTCTTCGAGGCGTTCCTGCGCGGGCGCTCCTACACCGAACCGCCCGACATCACCTCCCGGGTGTGCGGCATCTGCCCCGTCGCCTACCAGATGAGCGCCTGCCGGGCGATCGAGAACGCCTGCGGCATCGTGGTGGACGGGCAGCTGGCCGCCCTGCGCCGTCTGCTCTACTGCGGCGAATGGATCGAGAGTCAGACCCTGCACATCCACCTGCTGCACGCCCCCGACTTCCTCGGCGCCGACAGCGTCATCGACCTCGCCCGCACCCACCGCGCCCACGTCGAGCGGGGTCTTGCGCTCAAGCGGACCGGCAATGCCCTCATGGAACTGCTCGGCGGTCGTGCCATCCACCCCATCAACGTGCGCCTCGGCGGATTCCACAGCGTGCCGACCGGAGCCGAGCTGCGGCCCCTGGCGGAGCGGCTCAAGCAGGCCCGGGAGGACGCCGAAGCGACCGTGCGCTGGGTGGCCGGCTTCGACTTCCCGGACGCCGGACTCGACAACGAACTGCTCGCCCTCGCCGAACCCGGCACCTACCCCATCGACTCCGGCGCCCCCACCGCCATGGCCGCTCCCGGCACCGCCGGTCTGCCCCCGGACAGCGACCGCGCCCTGCCCACCCGCACCTTCCCGCTGCCCGCGTTCCCCGACCACGTCGTGGAAACCCAGGTGCCGCACTCCACCGGCCTGCACTCCCGGCTCGACGGGAACCGCCACCTCACCGGGACGCTCGCCCGCTACGCGATCAGTGGCCGCTGGCTGCCCCCTGAAGTGCTGCAGGCCGCCCGGGAGGCCGGGCTCGGTGACCCCCGCGAGGGCGCGGTGTGCCGCAACCCGTTCCGCAGCATCATCGTCCGCGCCGTCGAGGTCCTCTACGCGGTCGGCGAGGCGCTGCGCCTCATCGATGCCTACGAGCCCCCACCACGCCCGTACGTCGACGTGCCCGCGCGGGCGGGCACCGGCCACGGCGCGACGGAGGCCCCCCGCGGCCTCCTCTACCACCGCTACACCCTGGACCCGGACGGCACCGTCGCCGGGGCCGCCCTCGTCCCGCCGACCGCCCAGAACCAGGCCGCCATCGAACAGGACCTGCGCCGCACGGTGCAGGCGCGCCTCGACGTAGGCCCTGCTCCCACCGATGCCGAACTGACCGCCCTGTGCGAGCGGACGATCCGCAACCACGATCCATGCATCTCCTGCGCCACCCACTTCCTCGATCTGACGGTGGCGCGCGACTGACCGGCGCTCGGGGAACGAAGCCGTCAGGAGCTGGTGGGGGAGACGTGACGGGCCAACTCGGCGGCCAGGCGTCGCATGACCCTGCGGTTGGCCCGCCGCATCGTGGCCCGGACGGCGGGCGCCAACAGGCGCTCGGCGAAAGGCGCGCGCGCCCAGGCGTAGCTGAACGAGACGCGACTGCCCCCGCCTGACAGCGGCTCGACGGTATAGGTGCCGTGGGCCAGGCGTCGGCCGGCAGCGCTGATGCTGCGCTCATGTGCGATCGACGTCGGTCACCGCATGCCGAGCCACTCGCCACCGGTGAGCGCGACGGCGTGAACGCGGCGATGGAGGAGTTCCGCGCCGTACTACGGATCGGAGTGAGGCAGCTGCCGACAGGCCAACTGCCTGGCCTGGCCGACGTCCACGATAGTTCCGTAGCGGCGGCCACGGCCGAAGGCGAATCCGGCTGCTCAGGGCCTCTGCCCATCGGGGCTCGCGTGCGGAAAGGGGGCCGACGGGCTCCGCATCGCCGTGCGTCGGCTCCTGCGGCACACCAGTGGACTTCCCGACTCCGAAGCCGATTCCTTCGCGACTTCGTCGGCAGGTGAGGCAAGGCCTCCGCGGGAGGCGCAGCGCACACGGGAGGACGTGCCGCCCGCAACGCCCGGCATGTCGGCACGGTGGTGCGGGTTCGACCTCAGCTGTCGTCGTCTCCCTGCCGGGCGGACAGTTCGGTCGACCACCGTTCCGCCCAGACACGCAGGGGTTCGAGCGAGGGGCGAAGGGCGTTGCCCAGTTCGGTGAGGTGGTAGACGCCGTCGGCGTCGGTGGCCACGATTCCCGCCTCGGTCAGTTCCCGCAGCCGATCGGTCAGCACGCTGGAGGACATCGCGTCCGCACGTCGGCGCAGCTCGCGAAAGCCGGCCGGTTCCTGTTGCAGTTCCCAGATCACGCGCAGCGCGCGGTGGAGCGCGCTCAGCGCAGCGGACTGGATCTGCCAATCCAGGGCGCCCAACTGACTTTCGCCAATCTGTCTGCATAGAGACAGCGTTGACCCTGCCGGGGTTATCCATTGACCTTCCAGTTGCGATCTCTTGGAGATCTTCTGGTGAGCTTATGTGGGGATTGTCAACTAGGGGGACGGAATGGCGATCGAGCTGCCCGATCAGGTGGTGTCGTTCCTTCAGTTCATCGGGGTGAACTGGCCGAACATCGACGAGGACAAGGTCCGCGAATTCGCCTCTCACGTGCGGGATTTCGCGCAGAAGGTGGATGACACCCACAAGGACTCCACGTCCACGGTCAAACAGCTGGGCGACGTCTACCAGGGCGCGTCGTACGAGGCGCTGCTGGCCAAGTGGGGCCAGATGTCCGACGGTCACATGACGGAGCTGGTCAACGCCTGTCATGTGGTGGCCGATGCGCTGGACATCGCGGCGGACACGATCGTGGCGATGAAGCTGGAGGCGATCGCCGAACTGACGGTGCTGGCCATCACGTTCATCGCGGACCAGGCCGCCGCCGTCGCCACGCTCGGGATCGCGGAGGCGGCGGAGGCGCTGGTCGTGGAAGCGGCCGAGAAGCTGATGGATTACCTGGTGCAGCAGTTGGAGCAGTACATCATCGGCCAGGTGATCGAGGCGGCCGTCAATCCCCTGGTGGAGACGGTCAGCAAGGCGGTCGGTGGCCTGGTCTTCCAGGCTGCCGAGTCCGCCCTGGGCGTCTCCGCCGGCGGGGCCGGGGGGCGTGCGGGGGAGAGCTTCTCCATCCACCCGGAGGCGCTGCACGCGCGCGCGGAGAAGCTGCACGAACATGCGCGGATGGTGGCGTCGCACGCCGCGGAATTCCAGACGAAGGCTGCGGGGGCGAGCTTCGAATGAGCAATCCGATCGTCAAGGCGCTGGAGCACGCGGCGGAGAAGCTGGGCAAGACCCTCGGCAAGGACGCGGGCAAGGCGGTCGAGGACCTGTACCACGGGACGGGTCACCGGATGAAGCAGGTCGCCACCAACCACGCCGAAAACGACGCCAAGCACGCCGCGGAACTCGACAATCTCCTCAAGAACCGCGGACACCAGGAGACCCCCAAAAGCCCTCATCCGACCGCAGCGGGGGGCGAGTCCAAGCACCCGAGCACGAACAGCAAGACACGGGACCAGCTGGGCGAGAACCACGAGAACAACAACACCCGACCCGAGAACGCCAAGGAGGACTGCGGGGATCCGGTGGACGTCGCCAACGGACACGTCTTCCTGGCGGAAACCGACATTTCCCTGCCCGGCATCTTGCCTCTCCGGTTCGTGCGGAAATTCGAGTCCTCGTACCGCGTTGGTCGGCGCATAGGGCCGTCCTGGTCCTCCACGGTTGACCAGCGCCTGGAGATCGACGAGCAGGGGATCATCTTCGTCACCGAGGACGGAATGCTGCTGTCCTACGATCTCCCTGAGCCTGGTCAGCGGAGGCTGCCGGACCACGGACCTCGCTGGCCGTTGTTCCGCACACCTCAGGGTGATTGGGCCATTGAGAATCCCAGAACCGGCCACACCCGATACTTCTCCGAAGCCGCACACGCCCCCGGCCTGGCCCTGCTCGATGAGCTGACGGACCGCAACGGCAATTACCTCTCCTTCGACTACGACGACGAGACCGGCGCTCCGCTTGCCATCAGGCACTCCGGTGGATACCACCTCACGTTCATCTGCGACGAGCAGGGCCGTGTCACAGCGCTGTACCTCGCCGGCGGCGCGGAAGACGGGGATGACGCCCTGGTCGTGTCGTATGAGCACGACGACATGGGCAACCTCACAGCGGTTACCAAATCCTCCGGCGTTCCCGGCCGGTATGAGTACGACGATCTCCACCGGATGACTGCGTGGGTCGACACCAACGGCAGCCGTTATGAGTACACCTACGACACGAGCGGCCGCTGCGTGTCTCAGGGCGGCGCCGACGGCCACCTGCGCTACCGCTACGCATACCGCCAGGCCGACCCCGAAACCGGCCACCGCATCACCACGGCCACCAACTCCCTTGGCCACACCACCCACTACCGGATCAACGAACGACTTCAGGTCGTGGCCGAGACCGACTCCCTGGGCAACACCAGCCGGAAAGAATGGGACAGCTGGGACCAGCTCCTCTCCTCCACGGATGCGTGCGGGAGCGTCACCAGGTACGTATGGGATGACGACCACAACCTGGCGGCGATCCAACTGCCCGATGGCAGCGTGCAAACGATCACCTGCAACGCGCTCCACCTGCCCATTGAGATAACGGGCGCCAATGGCGCGGTGTGGCAGCAGGAGTGGGACCGCAACGGAAATCGCACGTCGGTCACCACTCCGGACGGCGCGCGTTCGACGTTCACCCACGATGCGACCGGGGCTGTTGCGGCGGTCACGGACCTGACGGGGGCAACAAGGCACTTCGTCAACGGCGCCGCAGGACTACCGACGGCCGTCAGGGATCCGCTGGGGAACACCACGTCCGTCGTCCGGGACGCATTCGGGCATGTCACACAGCTGATTGATCCCACTGGGGCGATCGTGCGACTGGAGTGGTCGGTCGAAGGCAACCCCACCCGACGCATCTTGCAAGATGGCCGCGAGGAGTCGTGGACGTGGGACGGTGAGGGCAACTGTGTGTCCCACACCGACACCAACGGCGGCCTCACGCGCTACGAGTACACTCACTTCGACCAATTGGCGGCGCGCACAGGCCCCGACGGCGTCCGGTACGAGTTCTCTTACGACACCGAGCTTCACATCACCAGCGTACGGAACCCACAGGGTCTCACCTGGGACTACACCTATGATGCTGCGGGACGTCTGCTATCCGAGACGGATTTCGACGATCGCACCTTCACCTACCGATATGACGCCGCCGGCCGACCCACGTCCCGCACCAATCCGCTGGGGCAGACCCTCACCTATGCCTGGAATGCTGTGGGCCAGTTGGTGAGCAAGGGCGCCGCGGGCGAGGTCACCGAGTACCGCTACAACAGGGCCGGTGACTTCATCGGGGCCGTCTCCCCGACCTCCACGCTGACCTGTGAACGTGACGTCATGGGCCGCGTGTTGTCAGAAACCGTGGATGGTCGCACGACGACCTATTCCTATGACGCGGAAGGCCGTCGCATCTCCCGCGTCACCCCCACAGGCGTAGCCACACACCTTGCCTACGACCTCGCCGGCAATCGCACGGAGATGTCCGTGCATGGGCACAGGATGACGTTCGCCCACGATGAGCTGGGCCGCGAAGTGCATCGCGCTTTCGGCACCGCGCACGACGTTGTCACGCTCACCACTGCCTGGGACGAACGCAGTCGGCCCACCCACCAGACGCTGGCCACACAAGCCCGGACCGTCCGCTCGCGCGCCTACCGCTACCGCTCCGACAGCTACCTCACGGCCGTCATCGATGAGCTGAGGGGAACGCAAAGTCACTTCGATCTGGACCCGGTCGGTCGACCGGTGGCGGTGACAGCCGAGAACTGGTCCGAGTCATATGCCTACGACGTGGCCGGCAACCAGACGACTGCCGAGTGGCCGGACCATGCCGGTCGCACCGCCGCTCGTGGCGAGCGCACGTACTCCGGCACCCGACTTCTGACCGCCGGCCGGATCCGGTACGCATACGACGACGCCGGGCGCACCCTCCAACGCCAGAAAACCCGGCTGTCGAAGAAACCGGATACCTGGCGCTATCAGTGGGATGCCGAAGACCGCCTGATCGCCTGCACCACCCCTGACGGGACGGTATGGAATTACACATACGACCCATTGGGACGCAGGACCGCCAAGCGCCGGCTGTCAGCGGACGGTTCAGTCGCGGAAGAAACCATCTTCACCTGGGACGGCACGCGCCTCGCGGAACAGACCACTCTCCATACCGGCATCACTCTGACCTGGGATCACGAAGACCATCGCCCCCTGACGCAGACCGAGCGACGAATCGACTGGGACCAGTCCGAAATCGACTCCCGCTTCTTCGCCATCATCACCGATCTCGTCGGTACGCCCACAGATCTCGTCGATGAGACCGGACACGTTGCCTGGTACTCCCGTAGAACGCTCTGGGGTACTACCGCACGGAATCGCGATGCCACCGCCCACACACCGCTGCGGTTTCCTGGCCAATATGACGACCAGGAAACCGCCCTCCACTACAATTTCCACCGCCACTACGACCCCGATACGGCGCGCTACCTCACGCCCGATCCACTCGGACTGGAGCCCGCACCAAACCCCGCCACCTACCCGCACAACCCCCACAGCTGGTCTGACCCTCTGGGGTTGTCCCCTGAGAGCTGCCCGAAGAAGAAGGCCCAGCGCAGCGACCCTGAGCAGGTGTGCACCGTCGGGGACTACGCTCAGGAATCCATTCCAGCGCAGAGCAAGTCCCAGAAGTTCACCGCTGAGGAGCGCAGGCAGATCAACGACCTTGGTGAGCAGTTCGGTTGCCACACGTGCGGCTCCAAGGACCCGTTCTCGAAGGGCGGGAACTTCGTGCCCGACCACCAACCCATCAGTTCATGGGTCCCCGACGGGACGCCGCAGCGCCTCTACCCGCAGTGCCTGCCGTGCAGCCGACAGCAAGCGGGCTGGGCACGGCAGCTCGCGCCTATCATGAGGCCCTTGTATGAGAGCAAGGGAAAGTGATGGAAGGTATGGACACTCCCGTCGAAGCGGCAAGTAACCCGGCGAAATGGATCGAGTCCACCGGAGGCCCGTTCGTCATCGTTAGCGCCACTCACGCCGCCCTTTGGCGGGGAATCGAGGGCGAAGACTACGACGAAGCATGTCTGGTGGAAGACTATCTCGGGCGAGTGGAATTCGGCCCGGCTGCCCAGAAGGTGCCAGGCATCGTCGTAGCGGACGAGCCGTTGCCCGCTACGTTCCTGCCAGATCTCCAATGCCTGCTCCAATGGAGCTATGCGCCATCCGCGGAGGCACTGATCGACGGGGCCCACAGCTCGTTCGATCGTATCGACGACTGGCATCAAGGCCCCGTGCTTGATATCCATGGCCAATTGATCATGTTTGATGCAACGGTCCCGGGTCATTCTCTGGAACAAGCCGAGACGCTGCCTGTGCCGCTGCCGGCGGGTAGTTACCAGTTCCATACCGCAGACTTCGAAGTCGGCGACGATGTAGCGGGACGCCTACACGCCATCAGGCCGCTCAACCCGCACCGCTCGGCCAACTGGGGCGGTGCCGCGCACGCGCGCTGATACGCCTCCCGGGTGTGACGAGATGCCGTGCCTGTCCGGCGTGGTCATCATGGTCTTCCAGGCCCCGTCCGGCCGTCAGGGAAGCGGAAGGTGTTGACGATGGAGCTGTTCCCGCCGATCCCGCTCGCCGAGTGGCGTGACACCAAGGAAACGCTCCACCGCTTCGCGCAGGTCGTCGGGAAGGTCCGCCTCGCCGCGAGCGCCCGCCGCAATCACTGGTGGAATGTCCCGTTCCACCTCACCGGGCGCGGCATCACCACCCGCCCGATGGGGCAGGTCGACGGCAATCCGATCTACACGATGGATTTTGACTTCGTCGGCCATCAGCTGGTGGTGTCGACTCTGGACGGCCGGGAGATCTCCTTCCCGCTCATCGGCCAGTCCGTGGCGTCCTTCCACGACGCGGTCATGGCCGCGCTGGCCGCGCTGGACGTCCGGGTGCGGCTCGATATCCCCAGGCCGTTCGACCTGCCCGACGCCGGCCGGCCGTTCGCCGAGGACACCGAGCACGCGACGTATGATCCCCGGCACGTCAACCGCTACTGGCGGGTCCTCAGTCAGGTGGCGTCGGTGCTGGAGGAGTTCGCGGCGGACTTCTCGGGGAAGTCCAGCCCGGTGCACCACTTCTGGCACACCTTCGACATCGCCCATACCCGGTTCTCCGAGCGGCGCGTCGACCAGCCGCCGCAGGTCGACCCGGTGACCCGGGAGGCGTACTCCCGGGAGGTGATCAGCTTCGGCTTCTGGTTCGGGGACGACACCTTCGCCGAGCCCGCGTTCTACTCCTACACCGCCCCGGAGCCCGCGCATCTGGCCGAGGAGCCACTCGTGCCCACGACGGCACGCTGGCATGCGCGGGACGGCAGCCACCTGGCCGTGCTGCGCTACGACGACGCCCGGGCCGAGAGCGATCCCCGCGCCGCCGTCCTCGCCTTCTACGACAGCGCGTACCGGGCCGGCGCCGGGCGCGCCGACTGGGACATCGAACGGCTCGCCTGCCCCGAAGGGGTGACGGACCCCCAGCTGACAGCCCGGCAAGGCTGAACCCAGGCACGATTCGGCACCGGGCCGGCATGCGGTCCTCCACGACCACCGTGGCGGTCAACAAAGCCGCCAAGGTGTCCCGCCTGGCGCCTGACACCTCGTCCTGCGCCCCGGCGGGTCAGCCTGAGACGGCATCGGCCCAGCCCCGGGCGATGGCCTCCCGCGCCTTCTGAATCTGCGTCTCCGTCGGGAAGACCGGCGTGCCCTCGACTGTCGGCAGCTTTGCGGCGGCGGCCTTGTCGAGGGTGCCGTCCTCCGCCATGGCGGCCATCAGAACCGGACGGGCGTAGCCGTAGAGCCGCAGGTTCTGGCCCTCGGTGCTGAAGAGGTACTCCTGCCACAGACGCGCGGCCGCCGGATGCGGGGCGTACTTGTTGATCGCCATCGCGTAGTACTCGGCGAAACTCCCGTCGAAGGGGATGGAGACCCGCCAGTCCACGCCCTTGCGACGGAGCGGCTCGGTGCGGCTGAGATTGAGGAAGTCCCAGCTGATGATGATCGGAGACCCGCCCTTGTCGACCGGTGGCACGGTGGTGCGGACGGAGCTGTAATTGCCGGCCTTCTTGAGCTCCGCGAAGAAATCGATGCCTGGCTGGATGTCGTCGAACGACCCGTGGTTGGCGAGGGCGGCCGCGTAGACCCCGGCGAACGCGGACCCCGACCGGGTGGGGTCGCCGTCGAGCGTGACCTTGTCCTTGTACTGGGGCTTCTTCAGATCGGCGAAGGTCTTGGGACAGGTCTCGACGAGCTCGGCGGCGCAGCCGATGGAGACATAGCCGCCGTAGTTGTTGTACCAGCGGGCGAGCGGATCCTTCTGGTTCTCCGGGATGCTGTCGTACGCGGCCACGTGGTACGGAGCGAGCAGGCCCTGCTGGACACCGGCGTGCGCGAACGAGTCGCCGACGTCGAGCACGTCGGGGGCATTGGCCTGGCCCTTGCGAGCCTGCACCGTGTTGATCTCGTCCTGGCTGGAACCCCCCGGATTCTCGACCCTGACCCGGATCCCGTACTTCCGCTCGAAGCCGTCGATCAGCGCGCCGTAGTTCGCCCAGTCGCGGGGGAGCGCGATGGTGTTGAGGGTGCCCTCCTTCTTGGCAGCGGAGACGAGGGATTGCATACCGCCCACGTCCTCGGCGGAGGTGGCCAGCGACGATCTCTTGGGCGGAGCTTTGTACGGCTCGCCGCAGGCGCTCACAGCCAGTGCCGAGAGGGCGAGGCAGCAGCCGGCGACGGCGGCCGTCGCTCGGGCACGTGGGGGCCGAGTGGGCGGGGTCACGAGGCTCAGCGTAGATCGGCTGCCTGGCCGGTGGCCGTAGCTGCGCCCGGCGTGGTCCCGGGTGGGGCGGTGGTGGCCGGTCGTGCGGCGACGCCGTGCCCACCTCACGGCGCCAGGTCGTCCCATTGGTCGAGAAGGATCTCGCCGAGGCCTTCCCCGGCCTGGGTGCCTTCGCCGTGGAGAGCGCATTCGGCCCAGATGATCTTGCCGGTGGGCGTGTAGCGGGTGCCCCAGCGCTGGGCGTACTGGGCGACGAGGAACAGCCCGCGACCGCCCTCATCGGTGGTCTTGGCCCGGCGTAGATGCGGGGAGGTGCTGCTGCCGTCGGAGACCTCGCAGATCAGCGCACGGTCGTGCAAGAGACGAACGTGGATCGGCTCGGCGCCGTAGCGAATCGCGTTGGTGATCAGTTCGCTGAGGATCAGCTCGGTGATGAAGCCGATCTCGGCGAGGCCCCATTCGGCCAGACGGCGGACGCAGGCGGCGCGGACGGGCGCCACCGCCGCCGGATCTTGGGGCACGTCCCACTCGGCGACCCGTTCGGAGCCGAGCCGATGCGTGCGGGCCACCAGCAGCGCGATGTCGTCGCTGGGCCGGGCGGGCAGCAGGGCCTCGATCACCGCGGCGCAGGTGGCCTCCGGAACCCGGCCGGGCCGGGCCAGGGCACTGCGCAGGGCCGCCAGGCCGGCGTCCAGGTCGCGGTCGCGGTCCTCGACCAGCCCGTCGGTGTAGAGCACCAGCTGGGAGCCCTCGGGCAGGGTCAGCTCGGCGCTCTCGAAGGGCAGACCTGCGCTCAGGCCCAACGGCGGGGAGACCGGCAGTTGCGGGAAGGCCACGGTTCCGTCCGGGTGGACCACCGCCGGCCCCAGGTGGCCGGCGGTGGCGGTGGCCACCTGCCCGGAGACGGGATCGTAGACGGCGTACAGGCAGGTGGCCCCGGTGATCCCCTGCCCGTCCCCCTCGGCGGTGGCCTCGTCGGAGTCGATCCGGGCCACCAGTTCGTCCACGTACGCCAGCAGTTCCTCGGGCGGCAGGTCGAGGGCGGAGAAGTTGTGCACCGCGGTGCGGAGCCGTCCCATGGTCGCCGCCGCATGCAGACCGTGCCCGACCACGTCGCCGACCATCAGCGCCACCCGGGCCCCCGGCAGCGGGATGACGTCGAACCAGTCCCCGCCCACCCCTTCCCGCGCGGGCAGGTAGCGGTACGCGACCTCCACCGCGGTCTGCTCGGGCAGGCTGCGCGGCAGCAGGCTGCGCTGGAGCGTGACCGCCACGGCGTGCTCCCGGGTGAACCGGCGCGCGTTGTCGATGCAGACCGCCGCCCGGGCCGTGAGCTCCTCGGCGAAGGACACATCGTCGTCCTCGAACGGCGGCAAGACCTGCGCACGCCAGAAGCTCGCCACGCCCAGCACCACCCCACGGGCCCGGAGCGGCACGGCGACCAGGGCACGGATGCCCTGGTCCAGGATCCGTTGGGCACGTTCGGGGTCCTGGGCCCGCCAGCCTGCGGAGGTGCTCAGGTCCGCCTCGACGACCGGACGCCCCCTGACCAAGGCGGTGGCGATGGGGTTGGCGGGCACGAACCGGATCAGCTCGCCGACGGAGTAGAGGTGATGCTTCCCCAGACCTACGGCCGCGGTGCGGCGCATCTCGGTGCTCCCCCCGGTCGGCTCCTCGCCGCCCAGGACCGGCTCCAGCAGCTCGACCGTGACGACGTCGGCGAACCGGGGGACCGCCACCTCCGCCAGTTCCTCGCAGGTGCGCACCACATCCAGCGTGGTCCCGATCCGCCCCGCGGCCTCGTACAGCAGATTCAGCCGACCGCGGGCGGCCTCGGCCCTGCCGGTCAGCGCCTGTAGTTCGGTGGTGTCGCGCAGCGTCACCACGCTGCCGGCCGGCCCGTACGGGGCGGTGGGTCGCTTGTTGACCGCCAGGAGCCGGTCGGCCGCCAGATGCACCTCGTCGGTGGCCGGATCCTCGGACACCAGGAGCCTGGCGAGGCCCGGATCCAGCCCCAGGCTCGTCACGGGGCGCCGCTCCGCGTCCGCCGGCAGGTCCAGCAGGCGGCGGGCTTCGTCGTTGGCCAACAGCAGACGCCCGTCAGCACCGGTGATCAGAACGCCTTCACGCACCGCGTGCAGGACAGCGTCGTGGTGCTCATACATCCGAGTCATCTCGGACGGGTCCAGGCCGTGCGTCTGCCGCCGCAGCCGACGGCTCACCAGTCCCGCCCCGCCCGCCGCGAGGCCGAGGGCCACTGCCGCGCTCCCGAAGACGACGGGCAGTTGCCGGTTGACCGCGTGCTGCACATTCTCGATCGTGACCGGTGCCGCGACGATGGCGACGACCGAGCCGTCCGTGTCCTTGACGGGGACCACCGAGATCACGGAGCGCCCCAGTGAGCTATCGAAGGTCCTGGTGAACGCCCGGCCGGCGGCCGCCTCCGCGTAGGGGCCGACGACCTGTTGCCCGATCCGGGTCGGATCGCTGTGGGCAATGGTGATCCCGTCCAGCCCGTACACGATGATGGCGTCGACGTCGGCGGCCTTCTGGACCGCCTTGGCACGCGGCTCGAGCACCGCGGACGGATGGGAACTGTGCAGTGCCGTGAGCATCCCCGGAGCGCTTGCGAACGCCTCGGCCGCGGCGAGCGTCCGGTGCCGGGCGTCCGATGTGCTCTCGTGCTGAGCTTGCACCACAAGGGCCGCAACGGCGGCGGCGAGGAGCAGCACCACAATCACCAGTTGGAGGATGAACACCTCGCCGGCGAGACTGCGCACCCTGTGTGCGGGGGGCTGATTGCGCTCTTGGTGAGTCCGACGAGCGCGTCCCCGGCGAGAGCGTCGGCCGGGCACACGGAGGCTCCTGCACGAGTGGAGAAACCTGTGCCACAACTGGCCCGGAAGTCCGCGCATACCACCTTTCTACCGCTTTCTATTGCTCTGCTCCTTGCTGTGTGACTGGGAGAGTCCGCTAAGCGCAACCAGATGGTCGACGATGCGGGAGTCCGGATATGCCGTCACCCTGGGGTTATGTCCGTAGAGCTCCGCGTAGGCGGCCTCGATAGGAGCGTGTGGGCACGGCGTGCCGGTGCCCGTGGGCCCTCAACTAGGCCCGAGGGCGTGGGGACGACTTCTCCGCGCAGTGCGCCTGCCGCGGGGCACGTTCACGGTAGTCGCGGAGCGTGATGTTCTCCGCGGCCTTGCGGGCGATCTTGGAGGCCATGTTCTTGCCCGGCAGGTACGGCATGACCTTGTAATAGCGGTTGAGGAGCGTGGCCAGGGCGCGGTTTCCGGGGACCATCAGCTTGGCGACGCCGTCACCCATCTTCTGGCAGCCCACCGCATACTCGCGCATTTCCTCTTCGTACCGCGCGAACGCGACGCGATGGTCGCCGTGCGCGGCGGCCAGCTCGCCCGCCAGGACGTACGCGCCGACCAGAGCGAGGCCCGACCCCATGCCCGACAGGGAGGACGGGCAGTAGGCGGCGTCGCCGATCAGGGCGACCCGGCCGCGGGACCAGGTGTCCATATGGACCTGGCCGACCGAGTCGAAGTAGAAGTCGGGGGCGTACCGCATGTCCCGCAGCAGCCGGTCGGTCTCCCAGCCGTTCCCGGTGAAGGCCTCGGCGAGGACGGCCTGTTGCCGTGCCACGTCACGGCGGTCCACATCCAGCTGCGGCGCGGCGAAGTAGAAGACGGCCCTGGCCTCGGCGTTGTGGCGGGCGCTGTGGAGCGCGACGAGCCTGCCCGCGGTGCGGTAGGCGTGCCCGGTGTGGTCGAGCCCGAGGTGGTTGGCGGTGGTGAAGATCGCGCAGTGCACGCCCAGGTGCTTCACGAACTGTTCCTCCGGACCGAACGCCAGGCGGCGGGTGTGGGAGTGCAGTCCGTCCGCGCCGATCACCAGGTCGAACCGGCGCGGCGCGCCGTGTTCGAAGGACACGGTCACGCCATGGGCGTCCTCGGTGAGTGAGGTGATGGAGTCGCCGAAGACGTACTCGGTGTGCTGCCTGGTGGCGTCGTACAGGATCCGGGCCAGGTCACCCCGGAGGATCTCGATGTCCCCGGCGAACATGTCGGCGGGCAGCTTGGCCTGCGGTTTGCCCGCGCTGTTGACGTAGGACATCGAGCCCGTGCCCGTCCGGACGCGCTTGAGGTCGGCCAGGATGCCCATGCGGCGCAGGACCGTCAGATGGGCCTCGCCGCGGAAGTCGACGGCGTAGCCGCCGTCGCGGAGCGCGGGGGCGCGCTCCACGACGGTGGTCTGGAAGCCATGCTGATGGAGCCAGTAGGCGAGCGCGGGGCCGGCGACGGAGGCGCCGGAGATCAGTACCTTGAGGTTCGTCATGCCTCAGACTTTCTACGGGAGCACTCACCGCGGACTCACCGTGCGCTCACCGCGGAGGAATGACCGCGCTCACCGGTTCGCGGCAACCCGGTGAGGGCTGTTGTCACGCGGAGAACAAGTCCCCGGAGGACGCGTGCGTCGAGTTGTACAACTGAGGAGTTCACCATCGCGGTGGATTGCTGGCCGTTGGCGACCTCCCCACGGGAAGGCGAGCCGTTTGACTGAAGGCCAGTGGGAGTCTCACCAACGGTCAGCCATCACATCTGTCCACGTCCTGCGGTATTTTCACTAACTGTCAGGACGTTGAAGGGTCAGTAGCCCAATCATGCACAAGCAATTCGACACCGTCGGTGGGACAACACCTTCCGACACCGAACTGGTCCGTCGCATCCGTGCCGCAGCCCGGACCGGAAGCCGGGCGACGGCTGATCCGTACGGCACGCCGGCTCCGGACGGCGCAGCGCAGACAGGCGAGGAAGCCCTCGACGAGTTTCACCGCCGGCACTACGCCGCCGTACTGGCCTACGCCCGTTCCTGCTCCAGAAGCTCCCAGGCCGCAGCGGATCTGGCGAAGGAAGCCATCGACGGCGTCCTGCACTCCCAAGAACCGGGGGAGGGGGCTGACACCGAATGGCGGGACAGGCTGCTGGCGGCGGTACGCGACACCGCCGCCGCCTGGCACCACAATTCCCGGAACACCGAACTGCGCGACAACTTCGAGTCCTGGCTGGCCAACCAGTCAGGGGATGGGCCCGATCCCTTCCCCAGCGAACGGGAGCCAGCCACCGGCGGCGAGCCCGCCGTCCCTGTGCCCCCTCCGGGGGTGAAGCCGTCCGGCGAACCGCGCGTTGCCCAGGCGTCCCGGCTCTCCCCGGCGCGCATCGCCGTGCTCGCTGTTGCCGTGACGGTCCTGGCCGGCGGTGCCATATCCGTCGGCACCCTGCTCGGACCGGCCCGCCATGACGCCTCGGCCGGCAGCCCCGAACGGTCCGGTCATTCATCGGCGACCACTCCGGACCACCCGCCGACGGCTTCGCCCAGCGGCTCGGCGACCGCCTCCGGCTCGGTGTCGAGCTCCCCGTCCCCCACCCGCACCACGGCGTCGAAGCATCCGCGTTCCCGGCCCTCGTCGTCGGCGAAGCCGTCGCCTTCCGGGCGCCCGGGCTCCGACGACAAGCCGTCGCCCGCCCGTATCACCCCGTTGGTCTCCCGGCCGTGGACCGCCAGCCAGAACGGCTGGGGGCCGGTACGGCTGAACCGCAGCATCGACGGACGCCCCCTCACCATCCAGGGAACCAGCTACACCGAAGGGCTGGGGGCCCACGCCTTCAGCGAGATCACCTACCACCTCGGCGGCGCCTGCTCCGCCCTCGGTGTGGACGTGGGCATCGACGACGAGGTGGGCGCGAACGGCTCGGTGGTTTTCCAGATCTACCGGGATGGCACGAAGGTCGCCGACAGCGGGCTGATGACGGTCGACCAGCCTGCGAAGCACCTCACCGCAGACCTGACCGGCGGCAGCGAGATGCGGCTTGTGGTCACCGACGGGGGCAACGGCAACAACTCCGACCACGCCGACTGGGCCGGTCCCCTCATCACCTGCCGCTGAGCGGTCGCGTCCGACATGCACCGGCTGGTCGTGGCCGCAGATGACCTGGACATCGAGCTGGCAATCGTGCCGCCGCCCGCGCGCGATCTCGGTGTGGAGGGTCTGCAGCGCGGCCGCGATCTGCCCGGCGTAGCAGGTGTACACGATGACGAGCACGTTCTCCGCCACGTTCTCCCCCTAGCTGCCGAGCGCTGCCATGGCGATGCCGGGGGTTCGCATCGCCGTCGCCAAGGCGCGGCCCTTCGTTGTTCCGGGGGTTTGATTGAGGAGCGCCATGGCCCCAATGGCCGTCCCGGTGGGGACAGTTGGCGGCGCCAGCAGATGAGTGAGTCCGGCGGAGAAGGGCCTCGACATCTTCATGCGGCATCAGCTCGTTTCGCCGTCGAGTCGGATCGCCTTCAACGCGGGACGCAGCGCTTGGCGGACCGCCCTGCTGGTGGCTGCTCGGCTGCGCATCACACCTCCCTTGGTCGGATCGAAGCGTATGAAGTGCGATCCCCACTCCGAGTCGAAGTGAACGACTCCCTTGAGTGCGTAGTCCCGCGTGCCCGATTCCGTGGGCTTCGGGTAGTCCGGCAGTGCCGGTGGCAACCCAGAGGTCCCCAGCTGTGAGGAGAGCTCGCCCTGTTGTTGCCTGAATGCCGTTGCCGACAGTTGCCGGAACGCTTCGTAGATCTCGGGGCCGTGGTAGACGGCCAGGAGGAGGCGGCAAGGGGGAAGGAGACGGATCGCCTCCGTGTACTCCCAGATCGTTCCGGGGCCCGGCCCCGCGACGAGCACGACCAGCCGTGCGCGCAGCATCAGCTCGCGTACGGTGTCCTGCCAGTCGTTCAGTGGCAGATAGGTGCGGTGTGCGCCCGCGTGGGGGAGTTGCTCACCTGGTTGACCCACCGTGATCAGGACACCGAACTCCCTTAACAGCCTGCCGAGTTGCTCCTCCAAGGTGCGCCCTGAGGTGATGAAGCCCACGGGGGGCCAGGGGACCTCGGGTTGCTGTGCCATGGACGCTCCCTCCGCATCGGCGGCGAACGGACGCAGATACAGCACGAACGGGTCGTCGCTCATGTCCGCCACGGAATGGATGACCGGTGTGAGGTACCGGCGTCCGTGGCGCGAGATCCGGCGGCCGACATCGGACAGTCGCAGGCACACCAGCAGCACGGTGGTGTGGAGGGTGATCGTCCACCAGGACGACAGGCCGTGGGCCAGGATGAGCTGGAGAAAGACTCCGATGCCGTAGGCGGCGACGGCGAGGCGCCAGATGATGCCGATCACGACGAGGGCGCGGCCGATGACGCGGTCCTTTCGGGTCCGTGACCTTGAGGTGAATCCTCGGAATGTCGTCATGTGGGCATCCGGGTCAGATCGCGAGCGCCGTGAGCCCTACGAGGGACGCGGCGCAGTAGATCACGAGCACCCAATGCTCCACGTACGCCAGCGGGATGTGCACAACCTTGAACTGGGCAGCGTTGAGCTGCCGGTGGGAGCGCACCATCAGCGCACCGACCCGGTCGGCCATCTCCACGCCCCGCTGGTACTGCTCGAATAGCGCAGCTTGGTGCGTCTGTCTGCGCGCAGAGTAGTGGGAGAGCTGGACCGAGGAGTTCCAGAGCCTCTCCGCGCCCGGGTGTCATGAAGGCATCATGACCACCGGGCGGAAAGGGTGCCACTGCTTGGGTCGGAAACGCGATGCGCTCAATGGCCTTGCAGGTCAAGGCTATTGCTCACGTGACACGATGCGTGATCCGGCGAGGTCGTCGGGGGCGTGCGGCCACAGCCGGGCGGTGTCCGCAGTGGTGGGGCTCGTCGGCGGGTGGCCGCCGGTGCCGGGCGTGCGGGCGATTGCGGTCGCCGTGTGCTGGAGCCTTTCCGCTGCGGGCAGCGCATCGTCGGTGTGGTCGCACCACATGCTTCGAGCTTTCGCCTGCGATCTGGGCGCACTTGTGGGTCTTGGTACGCACAACTTGGTTCGAGTGCCTGGGGTGTGGTCGCATGGTGGCGATGCTCTCCAACGAACCTTCCGCAGACTCCAAGGCGCGGGTACCGGCGAGCCGTGCTGCCCAGGACGGCCCGGGCTCGGACAACCAGTGCCCGGACGAACCGACGGCCCAGGGCGGTGTAGAGCCGGACGCCTCGTCGGCCCAGGGCAACACCGCCGGCGCCGATTCCGGTACAGGCACGGGCAGCGCCACCACCGCAGCCGACGCAGGCACCGGCAACACGGTTACCGGCGACCAGAAGGAGCACCCGCAGGCCGCGCGCACGTCACGTCGGATGGTGCGGAGGACCGCGAAGGTGGTCGTCGCACTGGCCATCGTTCTTGCGTTTCTTACGCTCGGGGACCGGTGGGCCGTGCTCTACGCGGAGAACGTGGCGGCGCAGCAGGTGCAGAAGGCGCTGAAGCTGCACGCCGAGCCCGAGGTGCACATCGACAGCTTCCCGTTCATCGGGCAGGTGCTCGCGGGCACCATCGACCACGTCGAGGTCGACGTCCCCGATGTCGACGCCGGGAAGCTCTCCGTCGCCCAGGTGAAGGGGACGGTGGACGACATCCGGATCGTCGGCAGCCTGCCGTCCTCGGTCAAGGGCGCGGTGCTGAGCCGGGTGCGCGGTGACGTCCTCCTGGACTTCACGGACCTGAACCGCGAAGTCGGCGCGTCGCAGATCCACTTGATGCCCGGCCCTGAGAAGAACACGGTGCTGGCCGACGGCGCCCTGCCGGTGGGCGACAAGCAGGCCCAGATCCGGGGGCGTGCGCGGTTGCAGCGCACCGGGGACCGCGGCCTGCGCATGACCGTGCAGGACACGCGCGTGGTGGTGCCCGGCCTGCTCACCTACGTACCGGGCAAGGGCGGTGGCTTGCAGCTGACCGCACCCGTCGCCGACAAGATGGACAAGGGCGAGCTGCAACAGGCGACCGGGAAGAACGTCCTTCCGCAGCAGATGATGAAGGGCAGCGTGCTGGACACGCTCGTGGGCCATCCGTCGCTGCTCAAGCCCACCGGCATCGACCCTTCGCTCATCCAGAGCCTACGGAAGCTCCGGGAGCCGAAGGTCGCGCAGCAGATGGAGTTCTCCGTGCAGTTGCCGGACAACCTGCCGGGCGACATTCGGCTGCGCGACATCTCCGTGACACAGAACGGCATTCGGGCGCAGCTGACCGGCAAGGACGTACCGGTGGGTTAGGGGCGGTCAGGTCCACGGAGACGATGTCGTCGGCGACAGCCCGGCGCCGCTGCGTTCGGCCTGGGCGGGTATGGCGTCCATCAGGTCGGGGCCCTGGTTGTCGTCGGCGAAGCCGGGGAAGTTTTCGACCTCGGTGGTGGTCATCAGGGCGCCGCCTGCGGTGACGGCGCCTTCGAAGACGAGCGGGTTGAGGCCGGCGCGGGCGGAGTAGAGCGCGGCGGTGTGTCCGGCGGAGCCGGTGGCGATGACCTCGTGTACGTCGCTGTCGGGCGCGGCGTTCAGGCCTCCGGCTTCGCGTCGATCTCGGTGATCAGCGCCTCGATGCGGGTCTTGATCTGGTCGCGGATGGGCCGGACGGACTCCACGCCCTTCCCTGCGGGGTCTTCCAGGGCCCAGTCGAGGTACTTCTTGCCGGGGAAGATCGGGCAGGCGTCGCCGCAGCCCATGGTGATGACGTAGTCGGACGCCTGGACGGCCTCGGTGGTCAGGACCTTCGGCCGCTGGTTGGCGATGTCGATGCCGACCTCCTTCATCGCCTCGACCGCGGAGGGGTTGACCTGGTCGGCGGGCAGGGAGCCGGCCGAGCGGACCTCGATGCGGTCGCCCGCGAGGTGGCCGAGGAATCCGGCGGCCATCTGCGAGCGGCCGGCGTTGTGGACGCAGACGAACAGCACGGAGGCGAGCGGTGCGGAGGGCATGGGTTCTTCCTTCACTGAGCGGGTGCTGGTGCGGGCGGGAGGTCGGTCGCTCGGCAGGGAGTCGAGCAGGTCGGTGAGGTGGGCGTCGATTTCGTCGCGGATACGGCGCACGACGGCGATCGGGGCGCCGTCGGGATCGGCGACGGGCCGCTGCAGACGAACAGCACCCGCGGCAGGCCACTGCCCGGCGCCCCCTGCACATGCGCCGGCGCATCGAGCCGTTCGGTTGTCAGACGCTCGGCCAGCACCACCAGGTGGGAGTGGACGTGGGCGGTGGTGGCCGGGCGGGCGTCGGAGCCGACGAGCGGACGCTCCACGGTCTCGGCCGAGAACCGGCCGGCATGCTGCACGGTCAGGCGGGCCGCCCCGGCGGCCAGCCGTTCGTCGGGCAGGACGGGCGGAGTGGATGCGGTCATGAGAACCCCTTCGGCGGGCTCCACGAATCAGCCTGGGCTGGTGTCAGCGTCAGCTGATGTGAGAGTATCAGTCCATGATGACGTCAGTCGACACTGACCTGATTCGGGTGCTGGCCGACCCGCTCAGGCTGAAGATCGTGCATCTGCTCGCCCGGGAGACGCTCTGCACGACACATCTGGTCGAGGAGACCGGTGCCAAGCAGACGAACCTCTCCAACCACCTGCGGGTGCTGCGCGAGGCGGGTGTGGTGGAGACCGAGCCGTGCGGCCGGTTCACCTACTACAAGCTGCGCCCGGACGTCATCGCCGCCCTCGCCGGGCAGTTCACGGAGCTGGCCGAGCAAGCCCGTACCGCCGCTGACCGGAAGAGGTCCTGTCCGTGACCCGCACCGAAGCCCCCGCAACGACGGAAGAAGCCCAGGGCTCTTCCGTCGTTGCCAAGCTCTCCACCCTCGACCGCTTCCTGGCGGTGTGGATCCTGATCGCGATGGGGCTCGGTCTGGGTCTGGGCCGCGTCATCCCCGGCCTGAACGACGCCCTCGCGAAGGTGGAGATCGGCGGGATCTCCCTGCCGATCGCCGTCGGCCTCCTGATCATGATGTATCCGGTGTTGGCCAAGGTCCGCTACGACAAGCTCGACGCCGTCACCGGCGACAAGAGGTTGATGGTCTCCTCGCTGGTCATCAACTGGATCCTGGGCCCGGCCGTGATGTTCGCGCTGGCCTGGCTCTTCCTGCCCGACCTGCCCGAGTACCGCACCGGGTTGATCATCGTCGGTCTGGCTCGCTGCATCGCCATGGTGATCATCTGGAACGACCTGGCCTGCGGCGACCGCGAGGCCGCGGCGGTACTGGTCGCCCTGAACTCGGTCTTCCAGGTCATCGCATTCGGCCTGCTGGGCTGGTTCTACCTGGATCTGCTGCCCGGCTGGCTCGGCCTCGGCGACGGACAGCATCTCGACATCTCCCTGTGGAAGATCGCCCTCAACGTCGTCATCTTCCTCGGCATCCCGCTCCTGGCCGGCTTCCTCACCCGCCGCCTCGGCGAGAAGAAGCTGGGCCGTGAGAAGTACGAGACCGGCTTCCTTCCGAAGATCGGCCCGTTCGCCCTCTACGGACTGCTGTTCACGATCGTCATCCTCTTCGCGCTGCAGGGGAAGACGATCACCTCGCAGCCGCTGGACGTCGCGAGGATCGCGCTGCCGCTGCTGGCCTACTTCGCGCTCATGTGGTGCGGCACCTTCGCCCTCGGCAAGGGCCTCGGCCTGGCCTACGACCGCACCGCGACCCTGGCGTTCACCGCGGCGGGCAACAACTTCGAGCTGGCCATCGCCGTCGCCATCGCCACCTTCGGCGTCACCTCCGGCCAGGCCCTCTCCGGTGTCGTCGGCCCGCTGATCGAGGTGCCCGTCCTGGTCGCCCTGGTGTATGTCTCGCTGGCGTGGCGCAAGAAGTTCGCGGCAGCTCAGCTCAGTTCATGACGCCAGGCGGATTCCGCGTCGTCGCAGATGACGGCGGATCGCCTGTGGGGACGCGACCGCCGCCCGCACGTTGTCCCGCCTACCGGCGGGCGGCCCGCCCGCAGGCCGCGGCACACCGGCCCGGGCCGCCGCGCACGACTGCCCGTGTGGCCGGCGAGTCTGCCCCTGCGTCCCTGGAGCCGCCTCGGTCCTGCACGTAAGGGTGAACCGATTGGTTCGCCCTCGATTCAGGAGGAACGCAGATGGGCCTGGCCCGGGACGACAACAGCAAGGACGAGAAGGCGCGTGCGGCCGCGCGGGCGCGCGCGGCTTCCCCCTCCCCAGGCACGGCGGTGCAACGAATGCTCGACTTGAACGGTTCTGCCGGCAACGCGGCGGTCGTTCAGATGCTGCGTCAGGCCGGGCATTCATGGGCGCAGACCGGGCACCAGCACGGTCCTGCATGCGCTTCTCACACGCAGGGATCCCCCGTACAGCGATCCGTGGGTGCCACCGTGGCGCGCGCTGCGGAGGAGGACGCACACCTCCACGACGCCGTGCCGGACACCAGCCCGGAGGGACAGAGCGCGCTGCTGGCCGCCGCCATGAACTCCTCCAGCGAGTCGCTGCCCTCGCCGGTGGTGGCGAAGGCCGAGTCGTTCTACCAGAACAAGAGGATCTCCTCCACCCGCCTGCATCGCGACGCGGTGGCTCAGCGCGCCACCGCGGCGATGGGGGCCGAGGCCATGACGGTCGACAACCACATCTTCCTGTCCGCCGAAGCGAGCGTGCACGACGAGAATCTCATCGGCCACGAGCTCAGCCACGTCAACAACAACCTCCTGGGCATACCGGAGACCGGCCACAGCAACGGCGCCGGCATCACCTTCACCGACCCGAAGCAGGACTCGGAACAGACTGCCGGGAACGACGGCGCCGCTTTCCGCGCGGGTGAGGCGACCGCTCCCTCCGTCGTCGCCCGGAGCAGGACGGCAGACGGCCCGGACGAAACCGTCCAGCGGATGGCAGTCAGTGGCGGGCCCCACCAGCACGGGCCGGGGTGCGGCCACGGTCAAGGGCGGGAGGACGTCCATATTCAGCGCGCGGCCGCCGCCTACTACGCGCCGGAGGAAGACGTCGATGAGCATCCCGGATTCAGCACCCGATGCACTGGGACTCTGAATGGGCAACCCATCGGAACCACCACCAGCAAAACCTCTCCACACTCGCCGGGTGACCACGCCGAGGACCAGTTGCTCGACATACTTGACGAAGCAATCGCCAACCATGAAAACGGTCTGCGCACCACCGCCCTGAGCCTCGGTCGGGTCGGGAGCGACGACACCCTGAACCACACGCTGGTACTGGATCTTTCCACGAGCCCGTGCTCCACCACCATGCAAACCTGCAGAAAGACACACGGAGAAGGCTGCACCGAACGGCTCATCGAGTTCGCCAGGAAGGGCTACCAGCCGAAGGATGGCGGTACCACCCACAAATTCGCCATCACCGTCGATGCACATCATCTCTACCAGCCGCACGCCACGGAAGACGTCAAAAACAAGTCGCAAGCCGCCGTTGACGCCATGCGGAACGCGGGAATCACTGTGATTATCAGGAATTGAGGCCAGGGTGCCGCCCTCGGTCCGGGCGGCGGCCTGCAACTGCTGGGACCGGTCGACCCGTTCCGGGTCCGTGACCAGGTCGTTCAGCGCCGCACGAAGGGTCTCGGCGCTGGCGTCAGCGGTGTCCACGCGGCGGGCGACGCCGAGTTCCACAAGCCGGTCGGCGTTCATGAACTGCTCGGCTCCCTGCGGTACGGCGATCATGGGAACGCCAGCGAGGAGGACTTCGCCGCAGCCGCCCATGCCGGCGTGGGTGACGAAGGCGTCGGCCTGTTCCAGGATCGCCCGCTGCGGGACCCAGGAGCGCACTTCGACGTTGGGCGGGATGGTGCCGAGTTCCTCGGGGTCGGTGTACTTGCCGATCCGGAGTACAACGTGCCAGCCGGGCAGGTTGCCGAAGGCCGCGATGCACGGGCGGTGGAACGCGGGCTGGCGCGTGTACGCCGAGCCGAGCGAGATCAGCAGTACGTTGTCCGCGGCCGCCGGGCGGGTCCAGCCGTCCGTGTCCGCTCGGGTGTCGAAGCAGGGGCCGACGAAGGTCACCGTGTCGGTGTCGACTCGATCGGCGTGCGGCCGCATCGCTCGCGGGATCAGGGCGAGGGCCCGGGCGGGTGGGCCGGAGAACGTGTCCACGTCCGTGGTGGTCGCACCGCAGTCGGTGAGCCACCGCGCGAACGTGTCCCGGTACGCGTCGGCGCCCGGCAGCTTCCGCAGATGCGCCGCGACTTCCTCCTGGTAGCCGTCCCAGCCGACGAACGTCGGGGACAGCTGCACGAGGGGACGGCCCTGCGCTTCGGCGAGGGCGCGCGGCACAGGGCGCCGATGTCGTAGAGGTACAGGTCGGCCGGGTCGTTGGCGTAGGTGACCCGGTGCCCGCCGGCCACCAGCTCACGGATGAGCGCGAGGCTGGGTAGGACATGGCTGGCGATGGGGACGCCGACCATCGCGATATGGGCGCGGCGACGGGACATGGGCGATCACTCGTTCCCGGCGCGGGACGGGTGCGGGTGGTGTGGCGAGGACGCGGTGTCAGGGCTGGTCGATCTGCGCGGCGGCCTCCTCCAGGTCGGCGACGGTCCCCGACATGATCGTCCGTACATGCCGGGTGATGTGCTGCACGGGCCAGTCCCACCACGCCACGGCGAGGAGCCGGGTGATGTCAGCGGCGTCGTAGCGGGTGCGGATGAGTCGGGCGGGGTTGCCGCCGGCGATGCCGTAGTCGGGGACGTCGCCGGTGACCACGGCGCCGGCGGCGATGATCGCGCCGTGACCGATGCGTACACCGGGCATGACCGTGGCGCCGTGGCCGAACCACACGTCGTTGCCGACGACCGTGTCGCCCCGGCCGGGCAGGTCGGTGATCAGGTCGAAGTGCTCCGCCCAGGAGGCGCCCATGGTGGGGAACGGGAAGGTGGAAGGGCCGTCCATCCGGTGGTTGGCGCCGTTCATGATGAACCGGGTGCCTGTCCCCAGCGCGCAGTACTTGCCGATGACGAGCCGCTCGGGGCCGTAGTGGTACAGGACGTTGCGCGTCTCGAACGCGGTCGGGTCGTCCGGATCGTCGTAGTAGGAGAAGTCACCGACCTCGATCAGCGGCGACTTCACCAACGGCTTGAGCAGAACCACGCGCGGGTGCTCGGGCATCGGGTGGAGTGCGGTGGGGTCGGCGGGAACGGGCGGCATCGCGGAGGCGGTTCCTCTCTGGTGGACCGAGAGCGACAACTGTCGCGTTAAGATGCTGGCACGGCCCTGCCGCCTTGATCAACCGGATACTGATTGCCGATGACAGACCCACTGGACACGACATCGGACCGCCGTCCGGGCGGTCGCACCGCCCGCATCCGCGCCCGGGTTCTCGATGCGGTGCGCGCCGAACTCGCTGAACGCGGTCACGAAGGACTCTCGATGGAGGGTGTCGCGACGCGGGCCGGAGTACACCGCGCCACGGTCTACCGGCGTTGGCACGATGTCGGCGGCCTGCTCGTCGACGTCATCGACGCCGCCGGCGAGATCGACTGGCAGCCGCCGGACACCGGCTCGCTGCGCGGCGATCTGACGGCCCTCAACCAGGAGATCCAGGAGTCCTTGGTCGTACAGCCGTCGTTCGCCGTCGCCCTGATGGCTGCCTCGTTCCACTTCGAACGGGCCGCGCGGGCCCAGACGCAGTTGTGGACGGACCGGTACGCCCAGTGCGAGATCCTCGTCGAGCGCGCCATCGAGCGCGGTGAACTCCCCGCACAGCACACGGACGCGCGGAGCCTGCTGATCGCCGCCACGGCGCCGCTCTACCACCAACTGGTGCTCCTGCGTGCCGATCCGGACCCGCAACTCCCGAAACGGGCCGCGGAGGCGGCAGTTCTGGCGGCTGCCGCGGGTGCTTTCTCCGTCCGCGGGGAAGGGAACGTGTGATCGGTGAGACAGGGGGTGAACGCAAGCGACCGCCACACCGTGAGCGGACGACGCGTCCAGCCCTGCCCTTCGGGAGCCCGAAGACGGCCAGGCCCACCACGAACAGCCGACGGTGACCGTACAGATCACAAGCGCGGCCCCCAGTGACAGGAGTCCTGCGAAGTTCTGAGGAAAGCGGTATCGGCCAACGGGTGGAAATGCCCGCTGCGAAGCCGAGTTGGTCCGCGCCTGGCCCGGATCTTGGTACGTGGTGCCAGCGGCGGAGGTTCCCGCGGTACTCCCTGGCGAGGTTGCAGCCGCCGTCCCGCCACCCGGGTCAGCCCGACTTCGGCGGCTTCTGCGCGTCGAAGGCGAAGAGAGTGTTCTTGGCCGCGGCCACGATCACCGCACGCCCCGCAAGAGTCACCCGCGGGCTTGCGCCCTCCTGGCCCGTCAACCCATCGGCCTGCGGATCTGTTGTCCACAGGGGTTTGCCGTCGTGCGGCGACAGCGCGACCACCCGTCCGGTGGCCGAGCTGAAATACAGTGCGTCGGCTCCCACGACAGGACCCGACGCGCCCTCCACGTCAGTCTGCCGCGACCACTTCTCCCGGCCGGTCGCGGGGTCGAGTGCCGTGACGAGACCGGTCTGCCCGCTCACGTAGACGGTGCTGCCCGCCATGCCGGGCGTCCCCGTGTACGTCTTGGCCAGGCGGGAGTACGTGACCTTCTGCGAGACCGGGTCGACCCGTGCCACCCCGTTGTAGCGGTCCAGCTCCGTTCCCCCCAGGCGTACGTGCAGGAGTACGAGCCTGCCGTTGGCGACGCCCATCGGGACGGCGGGGCCGTTGACCGCGATGGGCCTGCCCAGGGTCCCCGAGGCGCGGTCGACCGGGTACAGGGTGGGGTGGCGCACCGCCGCGGCATCCACCTCCGCGTCCGTCGCGCACATCGCGACGAGCTGGGGGCCCACCGGGACGGGAGCGCACTGCTTTCCCGCAGGGAACGACGACCTCCATGTGACCTGACCGCTGTGCGCGTTGCGGGCCTCGAAGCGGGAGTTGGAAGCGTCGACCGTCACGACGTCGGAGCCGACCACAATGGCGTCCCGAGTCCGACCCGTGACGGCCGTCGACTGGGCGCCGGACGGCACGGACCACAGCTCCCGGCCGTCGTTGGCGTCGATGGCCACCACCTCGCTACGAGGGTCCTGAGGGGCGTCCTGGGCGGCGAAGCGGTAACCGACCACCGTGTCGTCGGTGGCGCCCACCAGGTGCATGCCATTGGTGGGGACGCCGGGGCTCTTCGCCGTCCACACCCGCGAGCCGTCCTTGGCCCTGATACGGGTCGCGACAACACCGCCGCCCCCGCAGAACAGCGCGTCGCCGTGCGCGACGCAACGCAGCTCGTCGGGTATGTCCTCGCGACCGCCCGGCACGGTCCGGTGCCACGGCTTGAAGCCGTCCGGAAGCGCGGCAACCGGGGCCGCAAGGGTGTTGCCCTGGTCGCCGCCGCTGTTCCCCCCGAAGCCGCCCGTCGTCAGCGCCGCGACTCCGCCACCGATCGCTGCCACCGTGACCGCGACCGAAGCCGCGAGCACGGGACGCCATCGGCCACGCGGTCGGCGGCCGATGGAGGTGTCGGCGCTCCCCGTACCGGGACCGGTCGGGGTGGTTGACGGGGCACTCGGCGCCGGGGTGGTTGTCGGGACGGTCGGCGCCGGGGTGGTTGTCGGGGTGGCCGGCGCCGGGGTGGCCGGCGCCGCGAAATGATGCTGGGTGATCGTGTCGCGGGTGCGGCCCGCGCCAACTCCGCTCGCGTCGGTCTGGCCGAGGTCGGCCGGCAGGTCCCGTAGCAGCAGGAGGAGTTCGTCCGCCGAGGGGCGCCCATCGGGCTCCTTGGCCAGGCACGACTCGACGACCGCGCGCAAGGCCGCCGGCACGTCCTCCAGCGACGGCACCCCGTGCACCACCTGATACGCGACTATGTAGGGGCTCTCCGCGTCGAAGGGCCCGTGGCCCGTCGCCGCGTACGCCAGCAGCGTCCCCAGCGAGAAGACATCGGACCGCGGTCCCACACCACGCGGCGCCTGCAACTGCTCCGGAGACATGAAGGGCGGCGTACCGATGACCCGCCCTGTCACCGTCAGCGTCTGCTGGTCCACGGCGCGCGAAATGCCGAAGTCGATGACGCGGGGGCCCTCGGACGAGAGCACGACGTTCGAGGGCTTCAGGTCACGGTGGACGACCCCCACCCGGTGGATGTCCCGCAGAGCCTCCGCCAGCCCGATGGCGAGCCTCCTCAGCTCCGCTCCGCTCAGCGGGCCCTTCGTGGCGATGCGCCGGGAGAGCGTGTGCCCCTGGATATACGTCGTCGCCATCCACGGCTGCTCGGCCTCAGGGGCAGCGTCGACCACGGCGGCGGTGAACGCGCCGCTCACCCGCCTCGCCGCCGACACCTCCTGTCGGAAGCGGGTGCGGAACTCGTCGTCCGCCGCGAACTGCGGGTGGATCAGCTTGATCGCGACAGGTCGCCCTGAACTCGTACGGGCCAGAAAGACGGTGCCCATGCCACCCGAGCCGAGCCGGGCCTCAAGTGGATATCCACCGATCTCGGCTGGATCACCTTCGCGCAGCGACACTCTTCCCGACCTCTCGTCCCCCGTGTACCTCTGCCACCACGGGCCTTCGTACCAGTCCCGCATACAAACTAGCCGCTCCGGCGCCGGTGCCTGACATCCCTCCCGCTCCGTCAGTTCGTGCAGCACCCTCTCCCCGGTCCAACCAGGCGCCGTGAGTGTCCCGTTCAGGGTGGGTGACCCGCTGTGCCAGGTCAGGCACCCCAGTCCGGGGGAGTCGGCGCAGTGGGTGAGAGCTGTGCGATGGCCTGCCGCCCGGCGAGGTAGCTGTCCAGGGGGGAGAGCCGGGCGCGTGCGAGGGCTGGGTCTCGCGGCGGCACCGTTGCTCGGGCGCCATCCGATGCCCGGAGCGGCTCTTCCGCCGTAGCGCGACAACGGCTGGCCCGGTTCGCCGCGTACACGCCTCCCTTGAGGCAGATGATGCGACATCAAGCAGGCGGCACACGCAAATTGGCCGGTCGTCGCGCCGAACCGACGGACGGGCGACGGTTCAGTCGTGTGGACGGTTTTGCCCATTACAGCTGTGCGGCTAGGGTGCCTCAAATGTTCCGCGCGGCCATACCCCTCGAACGCACTGTGGACCCGGCGCCCGAGGCGCGGCAGGATCCCGCCCCACGGATCGATCCCAAGTCCGACGGGAGAGATCCGTTCTTCGACAACGCGAAGTACCTGGCGGTCGTCCTCGTCGCCATGGGGCATACGTGGGAGCCGCTCACCCACGGTGGCCGGGTGGCGATGGCGCTGTACATGACCGTCTACACCTTCCACATACCGGCGTTCGTCCTCATCTCCGGCTACTTCTCCCGCGGATTCGACCTCAGCCCGGCCAAGCTCAAGCGGCTCATCACCAGTGTCGCCGTGCCGTACGTGGTGTTCGAGGTTCTCTACGCCTACTTCCAGCGCTGGGTGCACGACACCCCGAACGAGCCGATCAGCCTCACCAGCCCGTACTACCTGGACTGGTTCCTGGCGGCTCTCTTCATCTGGCGGTTGACCACCCCTCTCTGGAAGCTCGTGCGTTGGCCCGTCCCACTGGCGCTGGTGATCGCCGTGCTCGCGGCGGCCTCACCTCAGGTCGGCAACGACTTCGCCATGCGGCGGGTACTGCAGTTCCTGCCCTTCTTCGTCCTCGGACTGCACCTGAAGCCGGCCCACTTCGACCTGCTGCGGCAGCGCGCCATCCGCGTCGCGGCAGCGCCGGTGATACTGGCCGCCGCCGTCTTCGCGTACTGGGCGGCGCCGCGCATGAACACCGCATGGTTCCGACAGAACAACGCCGTACAGGACCTGGGCATGCCGGCGTGGGTCTCCCCGGTCATGGAACTCGCGCTGTTCGGCTGCGCCTTGGTGCTCACCGTGTGCTTCCTGGCCCTGGTGCCACCGCGGCAGACGTGGTTCACGAAGCTGGGCGCGGGCACGCTGTACGGCTATCTGCTGCACGGTTTCGCGATCAAGATGGCACGCTGGTCCGGTTGGTACGACACCCTCCCCTGGGTGCGCACGCCGGCCGGCGAGGTCGTGGTGACGTTGCTGGCCGTCACGCTGATCACGCTGCTGTGCACGCGGCCGGTACGGCGGGTGTTCCGATACGTGATGGAGCCGAAGATGTCCTGGGCGTTCCAGGGCGATGCGGCCGCGTTGGCGCGGACGCGGGCGGGCACGGCTGACGCCGTTTCCGCACGCTCCCTGAGCGGTCAGACACGTAAGCCCGACGCCGAACTCGCGGACCAACAGGCTGGACGGCCCGTCTGGTGATCCGACCTTGGCATACCTGGCGTACTTGGCGTACCTGGCGCACTGGGTGGGCACCAAGCTGCGCCGGCGCCTGAGCGTCGACCGGACGGAGCGGGACACGCTGCGGCAGGTGGTCGTCGAGCGCCCGGACGTCGAAGTCCTCCCAGTCGGTGAGGGCTGTTGTCACGGTGTCGGCTCCTGGTGCTCGGTGGCTTCGATGCCGGGCACTGTCTGCCGAGGTCAGGGGCTGCGTGGTGTCGTGGATCCGCTGTACGGTCCGCGGACGCCACCTGGATACTGATCGGCATGCGTACTGACTTTGATCCCGCTGTCATGTCCCGCAACGACTTCTACCGGCTGCTGACCGCCACCGTGGTTCCGCGGCCGATCGCCTGGGTGTCGACCACCTCGGCGGACGGGGTGCACAACATCGCCCCGCATTCCTTCTTCAACATTGCCAGCGTTGCGCCGCCCGTCGTGCAATTCAGTTCGGTCGGGCGGAAGGACACCCTGCTCAACATCGAGGCGACCGGTCAATTCGTGGTGAATTTTGCGTCCGAGGGGCTTTTTGAGCAGATCAATGACACGGCGACCGATTTCCCGCACGGTGTGAGTGAATTCGAGGCGGCCGGGATCGAGTCCGAGCCGAGTCTGCGGGTCAAGCCGCTGCGGGTGGCGGCCTCGCCGGTGGCGCTGGAGTGCGAGGTGCACTCCACCATGGGGATCGGGGACTCCGTCATCGTTTTCGGACGGGTCGTGCATGCGGCCGTTTCGCAGGACGTGCTGGTGGACGGTCATCCCGAGATTTCCCGGCTGAAGCCGTTGGCGCGGCTGGGCCGGGACGAGTGGGGGACGGTCGGTGAGGTGCGGGAGCTGTCCCGTATCCGGCACGCGGACTGGCGGGGGCCGGCCAGCGACCGCTGAGGCTGATTCCGCGCGCGTTCCCCCGCGGGTCACTTCCCGCCCACCGCGGTCTCCGCGAGTCTGTGGGGGATGACTGACATGACGGATGTGGCCGGGTCGGGGTTTCGACGGCGGGCCGTGGTGCGGGCGGTGGCGGCCGCGGCGGTCGCCGGGCCGGTGGTGACGACGGCGGCGTACGGGTCGGGGACCGCGTACGCCGCCGACCGCGGGCCGGCGCTGCGCGTGATGACGTTCAACCTGCGCTACGCCTCCGACACCCGGCCGCACTCCTGGGCCGAGCGCCGCCCCGTGATGCGGGCCCTCCTTCGCCGGGAGGGCCCGCATCTGCTCGGTACCCAGGAGGGGCTCTACGGTCAGCTGCGCGACATCGCGGAGGACCTGGGGCCGCGCTACGCCTGGCTGGGCACCGGCCGGGGCGGTGGCAGCAAGGACGAATTCGCGGCGATTTTCTACCGGGTGGGACGGCTCGCTCCGCTTGAGTACGACCATTTCTGGCTGTCCGACACTCCCTATCTGATCGGGTCGGCGACCTGGGGAAACACCGTCATCCGGATGGTCACCTGGGTGCGTTTCCGGGATCTGCGTACGGGGAGCGAGTTCTACGCGCTCAATACGCATCTGGATCACGCGCATCAGTATGCGCGGGAGCGGTCCGCGGCGTTGATCACCGAAAGGCTGGACGGACTGGACCCCGCACCGCCCCGGATCGTCACCGGCGACTTCAATGTGGCGGCGCACGGAAATCCCGTGTACGACGCGATGCTGCACGGCGGGGCGCTCGTCGACAGCTGGGACGCGGCCGAGGAGCGGAGCGCGCAGTACGGCACCTTCCACGGATACCGGCCGCTGGTGCCGGACGGGGACCGGATCGACTGGATCCTCACCTCGCCGGGCGTCCGGACCCGGCGCGCGACGATCAACACCTACTCCGCGCACGGTCAGTTTCCGAGCGATCACCTACCGGTGCAGGCGGTGGTCGAGTGGGGAGGAGGGTGAGGCAGGGGAGGGTGGCCCAGCAGGGCGGGTGCGTGTGGTGTTCCGGCGCCGGGTGGGACTAGGGCCGGCTGGGCTGTCGGGTGGCGGAGCCGCGGATCCGTAGGTCGTTGAGCAGGTCCTGGGTCGCTGCCGCCACCGCGTCCACCGCGTGGTCGAACACCTCGCGGTTGTGGGCGGCCGGGGCGCGGAAGCCGGAGATCTTGCGGACGTACTGCAGGGCCGCGGCCCTGATGTCCTCGTCGGTGACCTCGGGGGTGATGGGCGGGCGGAGCGTCTTGATGCTGCGGCACATGAGTTCAGTGTGCGGGCTTCCGGCGTGGGAGTCATCCGCCCGGAGCCCTGACCCTTGCGCCCCCTTGAGAGCCCCGTCCCTTGAGCCCCGCCCCTTGCGTCCTCCCCTGGCTTCTAGCCCTTGAGGCCCGTCATGCGCAGGGTGATGTTGAGGCGGCCGCCGGCCAGGCCGGTGGCGGGGTCGCCGGTGCCCGGTCGTACCTTGGGCACGCCGTGGTACGCGAAGCGGGACGGTCCGCCGAAGACGAAGAGGTCGCCGGAGGCCAGCTCGATGTCGGTGTAGGGCTTGGTGCGCGTCGCGGTATTGCCGAAGCGGAAGACGCAGCGGTCGCCGATGCTGAGCGACACCACGGGCGCGTCCGAGCGCTCGTCCTTGTCCTGGTGCATGCCCATCTTCGCCTGGTCGTCGTAAAAGTTGATCAGTGCGGTGTCGGGTGTGTAGGTGTCGGGGGTGCAGGTGTGGGGCGGGTACGTGTCCGCTGCGGCGGGATCCTGGTCCCGGTATGCCGCGACGAGGGCCTTGCGGCCCAACTCGACCAGCCAGGAGGGGAGTTCGGTGACCCGGGCGCCGTTCACGTCGTCGGCGGTACGGGTGTACGCGTACGGCTGCCAGTGCCAGCCGAGGCACACGGTCTGGACGGACATGACGCCGCCGTTCGGAAGCTTCGTGTGCCGGATCGGCACGGGGCCGCGCGCCCAGTCCCGGCAGGCGACGACCAGCGTCTGCTGCTGCGCCAGGGTCAGCCAGCCGGGGACGTGTACGGCGCCGGGGGCGATCTCCCGGCGGGTGCCTGTCGTCCTGCTGCCGGCCTGCTCTCCGGAGGCCTGCTCGCTCCCCGCAGCTGTGGGCTCTCCTGCTGTCGGCCCTCCTGCGGGGGTGCCGAAGCTCTCGAAGCCGGGGAGTGGCGTGCTCATGTGTCCTGCCTGGGGTCCTGCCCGTCCGGTGTCCAGCCCGTCCGGTTCCCTGCCTGATGGTCCGGGGCGTGCTGGGCTCTTACGCCGCTTCGACCACCACGACGTCCGTGTCCTCCGACCGTACCGCCAGCGTCCAGACCTCCAGCAGTGCCGCGTACTCCGCCATGTCCTGCGCCGTCCAGGTCAGACCGCGCCGCGCGCGCACGAACCGCCGAATCGATTCGTTCGCCTCGGAGGCAGGGACAGGCACACCCATATGGGCAGAAGGAGTTGGGGACATATGAGCAATGCTAGGGGCAGACACTGACAACGCCTCCCCGCCTGCGGGGCGCGGTGGCTCACATGGCGCGATCCGGCCCCCGTCCCTGCCTCCCCCTCAACTCCCTGACCAGCCAGGACCGATGGTCCGGTGCACGGAATTCGCTCTCTGCATGTGTCCATTCCCACACGCTCCGCGTCCGGGGCGGTGAGCTCAGACGAGCTGACGGAAGGGGAAGACGGGGAAGACGAGGAAGGGCGGGGAGAAGGTGGGGAGAGGGGAGTCGGGGGGAGTTGAGGGGTGGGCGTGGGTCAGTCGAGGAAGAGGCAGAAGGGGTGTCCCGCCGGGTCGTACAGCACCCGCACATCGTCCTGGGGCTGGTGCTCGGCTCGGACCGCGCCGTGCGCGACCGCGTACCGCTCGGCCTCGTCGAGGTCGTCGACCCGGATGTCGAGATGCAGCATCTTCTGTTGCTCCGCCGGGCGTTCGGGCCACACCGGTGGCCGGTAGCCCGGTTCGGACTGGAACGAGAGACCGGTGCCGCCGTCCGGGCATCGGAGCAGCACCCAATCCGGTTCGCTGGCGGTGACGTCCCAGCCCAGCAGTCCTCCGTAGAAGCCGGCCAGCTGGTGGGCGTCCGGGCAGTCCAGGGCGATCGTCGCGATCGAGAAGTGGGGTTTCCTCGTCACTTTCCGCTACCTCATTCCGGGCGTGGTGGGCTTTCTCGGTTCGGTTGGCGCATTCGTCTGCATTCATCTGCATTCGCCTGCGGCTATCTGCATTCGCCTGCGGCTCTCTGCATTCGCCCGCGGTCATCTGCATCAGTCAGTTTTGTCAGGGCCCTGGGTTGACCGCAGGGGACTCCCCTGATCGGGTGATGCCCCGGTGCCGCGCCACGGCGATTTTCGGGTGGCCAGTTGCTGTCGGGTGTCGTACGCGCGGCACATCATGCTCTCTTCCGGACCGCGATTGTCAGTGGTGGCCCGTACGGTGGGGCCCGTAACTATCCGAGCTGCTGGCGCTTCTCGGACCCGCCCCGCTCCCGTGACAGCGCACGGGAGCGGGGCTCGCACGCTCCGTGATCGCCCCGTGCGTTTTTCCGTAGGTGCCTAGCGCGCTTTCCTGAGGCGCGCCCGGCGGGCCTGAGTCACGATGGAAGGGCCAAGCCGTATCGGGAGGCCGCCATGGATTACCCGGAACGCTATGAGCTGGTATTTCAAGCCCCCGCCGTAGAGGACGACGTGGTGGTCGTCCGTCGCACCGAGCGGGCCGGTGCGGGCGGGTATCCGGTCTACGAGGACGAATCGGGGATCGTACGCGCGGAGATCAGTGACCGGGGTGAGGTGCGCATGCTGGCCAGCGGCGGACATCAGGCACCCCGTACACCGCTCCTCGCGCGGCCGCTCGGTGCTCGAGAAAGGGCCCCCGGCCCGCAGTGACTACGCGCGATGCAGTGACCACGTGCGATTCGGCGATTTCGGTGAGTGATGCTGAGGCGAGTGACGCAAAGGGCGAGTGACGCACAGGTGGGGCGGCGAGCCGGTCATCGGTCAGAGCCCGCGCAGGTGGGGCCGCCGCTGGGGCGGGGGCTCGCCTTCGTCCGAGGGGTCGGCAGGCTCGGCGTCACCGTCGCCGCTCAGGGCTGGTTCGTCGTCCAGCGCAGGGACGAGGGTGGGTTCGAAGCCCGGCTCGGTGGCCTCGGGCTCGACATCCGGAAGGGTGCGGTCCGACTCCGGGGCGTGGTCGGCCTCCGGGTCCGGTTCGGCGGCCTGTCCCTGGAGTACGGCCATGGCGCGTTCGAGCGTTTCCCCGGTGACCTGCATCCGGATTCTGGCCAGTCGTTCTAACTCGGTACGCGACACCACGTCAGAGTACCTGTCGCCACTTCAAACCTCGGGGCCACCCAAGAATTCGTGGAGAAAGGGTAGTTGAGAGGGGAGTTGTGCGCGTTGCCGGTGGGGCCGTCTGACCTGCCGTCGGGTCGCACGCTCGTGTGCGTGGTGCTCGGCGGGGTGCGCGCGGTCTACGGTTGCAGCGCGCGGTCCACGGCTGCTTCGGCGTGCAGGCGGGTGGTGGGGAAGACGGGGACCGGGCTGTGTTCGGGGCCGATGAGCAGCTCGATCTCGGTGCAGCCCAGCACGATGCCTTCGGCGCCGGCCGTGACCAGGTCGTTGATGACTGCCTGGAAGGACGCCCGGGACTCCTCGCGGACGATGCCGAGGCACAGCTCGTCGTAGATCACCTTGTGGACGGTGCTGCGTCCGGGGGCGTCCGGGACGAGGACGTCGAGCCCGTGGCGGGCCAGGCGGCCGCGGTAGAAGTCCTGCTCCATGGTGAAGGCGGTGCCCAGCAGTCCGATGCGGCGTAGTCCCTGGGCGCGGACCGCCTCCGCCGTGGTGTCGAGGTGCAGGAGCGGGACGGAGGTCGCGGCGGCCACCTGGTCGGCGACCTTGTGCATGGTGTTGGTGCAGATCAGCAGCAGGTCCGCGCCGGCCGCCTCCAGCGCTTTGGCCGCCTCGGCGAGTATCTCGGCGGCCTCGTCCCAGCGACCCTCGACCTGCAGGCGTTCGATCTCGGCGAAGTCCACGGAGTAGAGCACGCACTTGGACGAATGCAGGCCGCCCAGACGCTCGCGGGTGAGCTCGTTGAGCAGCCGGTAGTACTCCGCCGTGGACTCCCAGCTCATCCCGCCGAGCAGTCCGATCGTTCGCATGTTCATGGGGTCACTGTGGCACAGGGGCGGGTCGGCGACGTGATCGCCCGGGAGGTGACCGTCCGGGACGTGGCCGGTCGGGAGGTGGCCGCCCGGGAAGCGATCCCGGGAGGTGATCTCCGGGAAGGGGGGATCTCCGGGGTGCTCTCAAAGGTGTTCTCCGACGAAGCGGGAGAGTCGCGCATTGGTCTGGACATGGCCAACTGAGCCTGGCTAGCCTGCCGTTGAGCTTCGGTTGGTCTAGACCTCGGCTCGTCTCTGTGTGTGCGTGCGCGCGATTCCTGTCTCCCCCCACCCCTGCGGCCGTCCGGTCCCGCCCCGCCCCGTCCTCCTCCTGGGGCGCGCGGCGCCCGTCGGCCGCGCGAAGGAGTTTCGCAATGAGAACACGTATGGCCGCGGTACTGAGTGCCGCCACCCTGGTCGTCGGTGTCGCCCTGGTCGTCCCGACCGGGCACGCGGCGGCCGCGGCGGGCTGTCCCTCCTGTACCGCTCCGGCCGGGGCCCGGGCCGATGCGCGAGCCGAGGAATTCGTGGTCAGCGAGGCGCAGTTCAACCAGATGTTCCCGAACCGGAATCCGTTCTACACGTACAGCGGACTGACCGCGGCGCTCAGTGCCTACCCGGAGTTCGCGAACACCGGGAGCGACACCGTACGGCGGCAGGAGGCCGCGGCGTTCCTCGCCAACGTCGGCCACGAGACCGGCGGACTCGTCTACGTGGTGGAGCAGAACACCAGCAACTACCCCCACTACTGCGACGCCAGCCAGCCGTACGGGTGCCCGGCCGGGCAGGCCGCCTACTACGGCCGCGGGCCGCTCCAGCTCAGCTGGAACTTCAACTACAAGGCCGCGGGCGACGCGTTGGGCATCGATCTGCTGCACAACCCCTACCTGGTGGAGCAGGATCCCGCCGTCGCCTGGAAGACCGCGCTCTGGTACTGGAACACCCAGCAGGGACCGGGAACCATGACGCCGCATCAGGCGATGGTGAGCGGCGCCGGTTTCGGGGAGACCATCCGCAGCATCAACGGGTCCATCGAATGCAATGGAGGCAACCCCGGTCAGGTGCAGAGCCGGATCAACAACTACACGAGCTTCGTGCAGATCCTGGGCACCACACCTGGCGACAATCTGAGCTGCTGAGAGCGGCGGAGGTGGACGTACGCGTCCGGGGCGGGCCGCGGGCGCCACGGACCGGGCCGGGGCACTCGGCCCCGGCCCGGCCGTCAGCAGCGTGCGTGGGCCGTGATGTCCGCGCCGAACTCGTCGATCATCGCGGGGGTGACGGTCGGCCGGCACTGGGCGATGGCGGCGAGGTAGTCCTCGGTGCTCGCCCCGAACCGGCCGTGCGCGCCCGCCCCCGCGCCGACCGACTCCAGGTCCCGCTCGAACGACGCCTGCGCGGCCACCCGCGCGGCGTGTTCGATGTCGGCCGGGGTGAACAGCTCACTGGCCGCCACCAGCGCCGCGACGTCCACATCGGCCCGCCCGTCGGTGTAGCGGGACCAGATCGCCGAGCGGGCCACGGTGTCCGGCGTGCCGATCGGGATCAGGTAGTCGAAGCGGCCCGGGCGCAGGAACGCCGGGTCGAGCGAGCGGATCGAGTTGGTCGCGCACACCAGCAGCCGTTCGTCCCGCTCCCGGAAGCCCGGTATCAGCTTGAGCAGCTCGTTGGTCACGCCGTGCAGCCCGCCCGGCTGGGCCGGCTCATGGCGTACCGGAGCGATCTCCTCGACCTCGTCGATGAAGACGAGCACCCGTTCCAGATCCGCGATCCGGGCGAACGCACTGCGCAGCGCCGCCGCGAGATTGCCCTCGTCGGCCAGCCGGGACGGCAGCAGCTCGACGAACGGCCAGCCGAGACGGGCGGCGATGGCCCGGGCGAAGGTGGTCTTTCCGGTTCCCGGCGGGCCGAACAGGGCGATCGCCCGCGGCGGCCGGACCCCGTGCCGGGCGGCCCGCTCCGGCTCCGCCAGCGGCAGCACGACCCGCCGTTCGATCAGGTCCTTCTCGGCCTCCATCCCTGCCACCTTGGCCCACAGGTCGGCGGGCAGGAACCGCCCGCCGAGGTCCTCCAGGAGGCTGGCCGCCGGACCGTGGTGCGGCTCGACCTTCTCGAAGTAGGCCACCGCGGGCTGGCGCGTGTAGCCGGCGTTCAGCAACCCCTCACCGAGCAGGTCCTCCTCCGGCAGGACGTACGCGATGCGGCTCACCCGGGCCGCGATCAGCCGCCGCTCCAGCTCCACCAGCAGCGCGCTCGCCAGGCCCCGGCCGCGCCACGCCGACGAGATCGCGATCCGCATCACCCAGCCCCGCTCACCCGCCACGCAGGCCAGGGCGGCGCCGATGGGCGCTCCCTGGTGGACGGCCACCACGGCGGGCTGCCGCGAGGTCAGCGCGCTGATGCACTCGGCGAGCGAGAAGACGGACTCCTGCCCGAGGTCGGCCGTGGAGTCGATCAGGTGGACCACTTCGGCGAGATCGTTCTCGCGGTAGTCATGGATGAGCCAGTTCACCGGTACCGCCCCTCGTTGGTCGTGCTCGTGATGTTGGTGGGGTGGCAGTGAGGCTAGGGGCGACGGGGGAGCGGGGCCTGCTCCACCGTGCACAAGCGGGGGAGTGAACCACTACGGTCCGTATGTAGCGAGAACCGCCCGACCCGCGGGACCGGCCGGGACCGTTCCGCGGAGGCGTCCGCCGGGGCGGAATTTGCTGGTCGGTGCGTCCCGTCCGATGACATGCTGTGCGACGTGAACGCACCGGTAGTCCACTTCAGTTTCGCCCCTGAGCTGCACGTTTTCGTCGCAGCAGAGCACAGTGCCGCGGATGCCCCCGTGGTGATCGACGGGACGTCGACGCTCGGCCATGTGGTCGAGTCGCTGGGCGTCCCGCTCACCGAGGTCGGCGGTCTGGTGGTGGACGGGGCCGAGGTGACGCCCGCCCATGTGCCGAGCGCGGGCGAGCGCATCGAGGTGCGGGCCGTCGAGCGCCCGCAACGGGTCCCCGGTGCCCCGCTGCGCTTCCTGCTCGACGTCCACCTCGGCACCCTCGCCCGCCGGCTGCGGCTGCTGGGCGTCGATGCCGCGTACACGAACGAGGACCCGGGCGATGCCGCACTGGCGGCGCTCTCGGCGAAGGAGCAGCGGGTGCTGCTCTCCCGGGACCGCGGGCTGCTGCGCCGACGGGAGATCTGGGCGGGAGCGTTCGTCTACAGCGACCGGCCCGACGACCAACTCCGCGACGTCCTGAGGCGTTTCGCGCCCGAGCTGGCCCCGTGGACGCGCTGCACCGCCTGCAACGGCGAACTGGCGGACGCCGACAAGGACTCGGTGCGCGAGCAACTCCAGCACGGCACGCAGCGTACGTACGACGTCTTCGCGCAGTGCACCGCGTGCGGCCGCGTCTACTGGCGCGGTGCCCACCACGCCCGCCTGGAGGCCATCGTCCAGGAGGCGCTTCGGGAGAACGCCGGCTGATACGGCGAGCGGCTGCCCGTTGGTCCTCGCCCGCCGGCGCTGGAACACGCGGGGCGAGCCGGCGCCTCCCCGGGCGGCCTCTTGGCCGTACGCATTACTCCGGGCGGGGGATGGGCGGGAGGGCGATGGGGGGTCGGGCGCTCTGCTCTTTGTGGTGCAGCGGTACTGCGTGGATCGAAATGACACCCCGTCAGCGAGTGCTCAACTGTGGCTCGATGAGGGGGAGTTCGGGACCCCGTTGGGTGGCGGCCCGGCCGACCGCTCTGGGTCGGGTTCTCTGCCGCCCGGCCGTGGATGACCGCCGCAGCAGCGGTTGCAGCGCCATCGAAAGTGCGGTCGCGGTCGTTCAGTCGTGAACCATCCCGCTGGGGAATTTGCCCTCCCGGCCCCCTAGCCCACTCGTTGTGCGACACGCCGACGACGCGCGCCGTCCAACGGGTGAATCCGCTGCTTTCGGCCACCCGAAGAGCCCATCGGGTACCTCGAATGCAACGTTCTCCGGTGGTGCGCGGTCGCAATCCGGCTGACGGTGATCACGTCGCTACTGCGATCCGATGTGCCGACAAAGAGTCAGCCTTCGCAGTCGCGCCGAAAGGAACATCTCCCCATGCGCACTGCCCGCACCCTGTTCGCTTCGGCCGCTATCACAGCGGCCCTCGCAGTCTCCGCGCCCGCCGCACACGCAATGATCATGGAGGATATTGCCTCGGGCAGCGGGTCGTCTGCCAGCAACAACGATCACGACAGGAACGGCGACCGCGATCGCGACCGTGACCACGGCCGCGGCAACCGTTGCGACTACGGCCGTGGCTACGGACGTGACAACGGCCGCGACCGTGACAACGGCCGCGACAACGGTCGCGACAACGGCCGTGGCAATGGCCGCGACAATGGCCGCGACAACGGTCGCGACAACGGTCGCGACAACGGCCGGGACAACGGTCGCGACAATGGCCGGGACAATGGCCGGGACAACGGCCGGGACAACGGTCGCGACAACGGTCGTGACTACGGTCGGGACCACGGTCGTGGCTACGGCTGGGGCCGCAACTGCGACCACCGGCGGCCGAGCGGTGGCGTGCACACCGGTGGCGGCGCACTGGCCCAGGCCGTGCTTGCCGACTGGGACCAGGGCAGCGGCTACGGCGACGGCCACGGCCGGGACGGCGGCGGCCGGGACCACGGACGTGACGGCGGCGGCCGGGACCACGGTCGGGACGGCGGCGGTCGTGACCACGGACGTGACGGCGGCGGCCGGGACGGTGGCGGACGCGACGGTGGCGGCCGGGACCACGGTGGCTACGGCGACCGGGACCACGGCGGCTACGGCGACCGGGACCACGGTGGCTACGGCGACCGGGACCACGGTGGCTACGGCGACCACCGCCGGCCGCACGGCGGCATCCACACCGGTGGTGGCGGCCTCGCGACCGGCAGCAGCATGGCTGCCGGCTCCGTGCTGATGCTCGGTGGTCTGGGCGCCGGTGCCTACATGCTGCGCCGCCGTTCCGGCTCGGGTTCTGCGACGGCCTGACAAGGCTGCCCCGTACGGAGGCCGCTGCGCCGTCGCGGCCACCGTTCCTCGCGGACGGTGGCCGCGGCGCATGCGTTTCCCACCGCCTCCTCACGACCCGCCGCCGCCCGTTCATGAAAGGCATCTGCACATGACCGCCCAGCAGTCGCCCCAGCCGAAAACGAACCCGCCCCGGCCCCCCGCGTCCCGCCCCGTCGGTCGCGGCCTGTTGTGGTCCGCGGCAGCATTTCTGCTGGGCTCGCTCCTCGTCTACAACTCCGTCGACACCTCGGCGGATCCGAAGTCGCAGTCCCACAACGCCGTGGCCGCCTCCGCGAACCCCCGGGCGAACGGCTCCTCATCCGCTCCGACCGCCGTTCCGGGACTGGCTCTGCCCCGCTCCGCGCCGAAGCGGCTGTCGATCCCGCAGATCGCGGTCGACGCGCCCTTCACCCAGCTCGGCATCGGCCCGACCGGCCAGCTCGAAGCTCCTCCCGCCGGTGACAAAAACCTCGTCGGCTGGTTCAAGGACGGGGCCTCGCCGGGAGAACGCGGTTCGTCGATCATCGCCGGTCACGTCGACACCAAGACCGGACCCGCGGTGTTCATGCAACTCGAATCCCTCAAGCCCGGCAATACGATCAACATCACCCGTGAGGACGGGATGATCGCCACATTCAAGGTCGACTCCGTGGAGACCTTCAGCAAGGCGAACTTCCCCAACGACCGGGTCTACGGCGATGTGCCGGACGCGTCGCTGCGGATCATCACCTGCGGGGGCGCCTACGACCGCAAGGTCAGGGACTACGTCGACAACGTCGTGGTCTTCGCCCACCTCTCCTCGTACAGGCGTGCCTGAACTGCCCTCGTTCCTCCTTCGTCCTTGCTCCGTCCTCACCTTTCGTCCCGCTGCAACCGGACGGTGCCCGGGCCGGCTCCCATGCCGGTCCGGGCACCGTCCTTTATCCGTCCCGCGGACGAGCGCGGATGAGCGACACGCGGGACCATGGATGCCTCCCCGACCGGGAAGGGGCAAGGGAATAGTGAACGCGCTCAGTTCTCACCACTCCGCATTCGCCCAGCATGGAGAAGGAACTCGCGAGGTGTGTCCGCGATCCGTATTCCGGGTTCCGGGCCCCGGGTTCCGCGTGATGACTCTCGATAAGCGATAGGCAGTTGTTCCCGTCGTGGGCCGTTTTGTCCGGCGATCACTGGGCACACGCGAGACGTCACGAGTACAGCAGCCCGGAGACAGCAGAGCTGAGTACAACGGCGGACGTGAGTACGCCTGACTCACTCTGCTCGTGATACCGAAAACCTCGCCCTGATGACGGGATGAAATGAACCCCGGACGTCAACAACCGCCGACCCCGCGGCGGGGCCGGAAGCCGGCCCGCGGGGGTACGCCCGCGACCGACCGCATGCTGCGCATTCTGCTGCGCCGCCGCAAACAGCCACTGAGCGCCCAGGACGTCACCGTCACGGACCGGCCCGCGGTCCGCAAGGCGGTCTCGGCGGCCGCGCTGGGCAACACCATGGAATGGTTCGACTTCGGCGTCTACGCCTATCTGGCGGGCACGCTGGGGAAGGTGTTCTTCCCGGCGAGTTCGCCCGGGGCGCAGGTCGTCTCGACGTTCGCAACATTTGCCGCGGCATTTCTCGTCCGGCCGCTCGGTGGCCTCGTATTCGGTCCGCTCGGCGATCGCATCGGCCGTAAGCGCGTACTGGCCGCGACCATGATCATGATGGCGATCAGTACCTTCGCGGTCGGCTTTCTGCCCAGTTACCACACCATCGGCTTCGCCGCGCCGATTCTGCTGCTGATCTGCCGTCTGGTGCAGGGCTTCTCCACCGGTGGCGAATACGCCGGAGCCACCACCTATATCGCCGAATACGCCCCTGATACCCGGCGCGGCTTCCTCGGCAGCTGGCTCGACTTCGGCACCTTCGTCGGGTACTCGCTCGGTTCCGGACTGGTCACGCTGCTCACCGGCGTCCTCGGTACGGACGGTCTGGTGAACTGGGGCTGGCGGCTGCCGTTCCTCGTCGCCGGGCCGCTGGGCCTGATCGGCCTGTACATGCGGCTGCGGCTGGAGGAGACGCCGGCCTTCCAGCGGGAGGCCGAACAGGCACACCACGACGCGGAGGAGGCCCGTGCCGCGGGGGGCGAGGACCCGGTCGAGGAGGCCCGCCAGTCCGGCCACGGACGGCTGAAGGAGATCTTCACCCGGCACTGGCAGGCGGTGCTGATCTGCATGGGCCTGGTGCTGCTCTACAACGTCACCAACTACATGGTGACCTCCTACCTGCCGACGTACATGACCGAGACCCTCGGCGAGGACCCCCTCACCGCGCAGCTGCTGGTGCTCGGCACCATGATCGTCGTGGTGCTCACCATCACCACCGTCGGCCGCACCTCCGACAAGTGGGGCCGACGGCCCGTCTTCATGGAGGGCAGCGCCGCCCTGATCCTGCTCGCCGCGCCCGCGGTGCTGCTCATCCGGGCCGGCGGCATCCTGCTGCCCGCCTTCGGATGCCTGATCCTGGGCCTGCTGCTGGTGTGCTTCGCGGGGACGTCGGCCTCGACGCTGCCGGCCCTCTTCCCGACCCGGCTGCGCTACGGAGCACTGTCGATCTCCTTCAACATCTCCGTCTCGCTCTTCGGCGGTACGACACCGCTGTTCGCGTCCGCGCTGGTGCAGGCGACCGGCAGCGCCATGGTCCCGGCGTACTACCTGATGGTGGCCGGCCTCATCGGGCTGATCGCCACCTTCTTCCTGCACGAGACCGCGGGCAAACCGCTGCGCGGCTCCGGACCGATGGTGGAGACCGAGGAGCAGGCCCAGGCACTCGTGGCCAAGAGCCGCACCGAGGCCGGTCGGCGGGCCCGGGACATCTGGATCCGGCTGCGGCACCCGTGGGCACGGCACTGAGGGTGGGCCTCGTGCCGTGCCCCGTCGTCACCCCGTCGGCGCATTCACCCTGGACTTCATCGGCGAACGCTGCTGTCCCAGCGCCAACTGGTGCGACGAGGGTGCCCCGGTAGGGCACGGCGTCCGGTGGCCCACAACAGGACGGCCCAGGGGCCGGGGGACGACGAGGCTTCCGCGTCACCCGAATCACCCGGATGACCCGGACCGCCCGGATCACCCGGACCGCCCGGGTCACCCGGCTCACCCGGACCGTTCAGACCACCCGGGGCGTCAGGAAACAGCCGGGCCAGCACCCGTGCGCACAGGTCGGCGGGCGGCTCCCAGGTCAGCCCCAGCCCCTCGGCCAGATCGTGGGTGTGGACCAGGGTCTCCACCGCCCCCATCGCCGCGAAGCCCTCCGGGTCCGACGCCCCGAACACATGGTGAGCCCGGACCTCCGGAGACGTCGTGCGCACCATGGCGACCAGCAGCGCACCGCACGCCTCCAGCACCTGCAACAGCCCCGCCGGCCCCGCCGCGCGGTCGGCATGCACGGCGTTCGCGGGCCCGCCCGGCCGCCGGCTCTCCCACACGAAGGGCACCTCACCGCCCAACGGCGGCTTTCTGGGCCCCAGTTGGACGGCGTAAGCGAAGAGGTCGTCGCTGAGGTGCTCGACCGTCTCCCAGCAGTCCCACTCCAGCGATCCGGCTTTCCGCTGCCACACCTCCGCGGGCGCCTCGCGCAGTACGGCCACCGCGAGCTGCACGCACCGGTCGAGGTCGTCCGCGGTGACGGTGAGGGAGGACGGGGACGGGGAGGACGGGGACGGGGATACGGACGCGGACGCAGGAGACTCGGAAGCGGCGCTGGAACCGGAACTCGAACCGGAACTCGAACCGGAACTCGAACCGGAACTCGAACCGGAACTCGAACCGGAACCGGGATCGGAACCCGAACTGGAACTGGCGCTGGAACTGGGTGTTGACCGGGACATGAAGGGACCGTATCTCGCGAACACGCGGATGACGGGAACGGCCGCCGAGGAAACACCCCACAGGTGGCCTCCTGGTGGCTGCCGTCCCTAACTGACGGTCTATCGTGGGCTCATGTCCGCCCCAGAACTGATCCGTATCGTCTCCCGCGACTCGCCGATGGCACTGGCCCAGGTGGAGCGGGTGCGCAGCGAACTCGCCGCCCTCCACCCCGGCATCGCCACCGAGGTCGTTCCGGTCAAGACCACCGGTGACCGCTGGATGGGCGCGCTCTCCCAGGTCGAGGGGAAGGGGGCGTTCACCAAGGAGGTCGACGCCGCCCTGCTGGCCGGTGAGGCGGATCTCGCGGTGCACTGCGTCAAGGACATCCCGGGCGACCGCCCGCTGCCGGCCGGTACGACCTTCGCCGCGTTCCTGGAGCGCGATGACGTCCGCGATGCGCTGATCGACCCGGGCGGCCGCACCCTCGACGAGCTCCCCGCAGGCACCCGGATCGGCACCTCATCGGTCCGGCGGATCGCCCAGCTCGCCGCCTCGCACCCGCACCTCCAGTGCGTGCCGATGCGCGGCAACGCCAACCGCCGCATGGAGAAGCTCGCGGCCGGCGAGGCGGATGCCCTGCTGCTGGCCGTCTCGGGTCTCGAGCGCATCGGCCGTACGGACGTGATCACCCAGATCCTCTCCGTCGAGGAGATGTGCCCGCCGATCGGCGCGGGCGTGCTGGCGCTCCAGTGCCGCGAGGACGACACCGACACCATCGACGCGGTCAGCGGTCTGGGCCACCCCCAGACGTTCCAGGAGACCACCGCCGAGCGCATGCTGCTGCACGTCCTGCAGGGGCACTGCAACAGCCCGATCGCCGGTTACGCCACCACCGACCGGCGCGGCGAACTCTCCCTGCGCGCCTGCGTCTTCACCCCGGACGGCAAGACCGTCCTCAACGCCCACGAATGGGCCGGCCCGCTCACCCCGGAAACGCTCGGCACCTCCGTCGCCGTGGCCCTGCTGCGCCAGGGCGCCCGCGAACTCATCGACGGCATCCCGCACTGAGCACCGAGCCGGAACGCCCGGGGGCCATCGGCCCCCACCATGATCCCCCTCGCCTAGATCCCTCACCAAGATTCCCCTCACCAAGATCAAAGATGAGCGGATGACGCCCGCCGGTCCGATGGCGTGTCGCCGCCTGCCTTCTGCCGGGGTACGACCACGACCTGGTCGTCGTCCTCGTAGATGATGCGGCCCGGATCGGTGGACTCCAGCCGTTCGCACGGCACGCCGTGTGCGGCGAGTAGGTGCAGGTAGCCGTCCACCCGGTCGATGAGGTGGGTTGCGGTGATCTTGAACCAGGCCACCGCGCCCGGGTTCCGCTGCCGGTCGTAGACGAGTGGGTCGGTGTCCGACGGATTGGGGTAATGGGCGTCGTACCAGTCGTTGCCGGCGCGCCAGAAGCGGTACTGCTCCTTGCTCAGCCTGCCGTCCCGCGCGAGCCCGTTGGCGAGGGCGAAGACGCCGGGGAAGTGGCCGTGCGGGCTGCGCGTCGTGCCTTGGAAGCGCACGTAACGGGCCTGGGCCATGGTGGTGACCTCCGTGGGGTGAAGGGGAGCGGGGTGATCGTAGCGGGGCGTGGACGGGAGCCGGGACGTAGTTCTGGTCCGCCCTTCATGGTGCGCCATCCGTTCCATGTGTGTGTCCGGTGACGGCGCGTCAGCTCTGTCCGTCCGTAGGTCGGCCGGACCATGGCGCGATGGGCAAGGGAAGCGGCGCGACGGGCCGGTGGGGGGTCGCGGAGTGGGGGGTGCGGTTTCCGCGGCGGGTGCTGGTGGTGGCGGGGGTGTTAAGTGTCCTCTTCGGGTGTGCGGCCTCGGGACTGGCCGATCGGCTGTCCGTCGGCGGACTGGCCGCGTCGGGGACGCCTTCGGCGCGGGCCGAGGCCTGGGCGGCTCGCTACGGTGCCGGCAGTCCGGAACTCGTGCTGGTGGTACGGCCGGTATCGGCGCGGAATGCGCTGGACGGTCCGGCGGTGCGCGTCGCGGGACGGCGTCTGACGGAGCGGCTGGCCGCTGAGGGAGGGGTGGCCGGGGTCCGCTCGTACTGGGCGGCGGCGGACGGGGGCGGTCCTCCCGGCCCTCGTGGTCCTCTCGGTGGTGATCTTGCTCGCGGTCCTGAGCGCGGTCGTGCGGCGGGGTTGCGGTCGTTGGACGGGCGGGCCGCGCTCGTGCTGGTCGATCTGGAGGGGAGCGAGACGGACACGGCGCGTACGGCCGAGCGGGTCGTGCCGCGCTACACCGGGGAGGTCGGCCCGTTCGCGATCCGGGCCACCGGGCCGGCGTGGAGCCTGGCGCAGTCGACCGTGCAGGCGCGTACGGACCTGCTGCGGGCCGAGCTGATCGCCGCACCGCTGACCTTCGTGATCCTGGCCCTGGCGTTCCGTTCGCTGGTGGCGGCCCTCCTGCCGGTGCTGGTCGGCGGGGTGTCGGCGGTGGGGGCGCTCGCGGTGCTGTGGGTGCTCACCGCCGTCACGGACGTCTCCGTTTTTGCGGTCAACCTCATCGGTGCGCTCGGGTTCGGACTGGCGGTGGACTACGCCCTGTTCATCGTCGCCCGGTTCCGCGAGGAGCAGGCCCGTGGGCGTGGCGCGGAGGACGCGGCGCGGGCCAGTGTGGTGACGGCCGGCCGTACGGTCGCGGTGTCGGCCGGTACGGTCACCGCGGCCCTGGCGGCGCTGTTGGTGTTCCCCTTCTCGTTCCTGCACTCGATGGCGTACGCGGGCATGGTGGTGGTCGTACTCGCCGCTGTCACCGCCGTGTTCGTGCTGCCGGCGGTACTGGTCCGCTGGGGGAGCCGGGTCACGGCGCTGGATCCCCTGGGGCGGTTCCGGTGGGCGCCGGCGCCGACGATCGGCGGGGACAGTCCGCTGTGGCGCACGGTCGCGCGGGCGGTCACCCGGCGGCCGGTGTGCTGGGGAGCGGCCTGCATGGTGGTGCTGGCGGCGCTGGTGCTGCCGTTCGCGCACGGTCGTCCCGGGCTCGCCGATGAACGCATCCTGCCGGCCGGCGCCGCCTCGCATGCGACCGCCGACCTCGTACGCAGGGGGTGGGGGACGTCCGCGGAGGGCACCCTGGTGGCGGTCCTCCCACGGGTCGATCCGGTGGCCGACCGGGCGGCGCTGGATGCGTACGGGCGCAGGCTGTCCGCGCTGGCCGGGGTACGGGGGCGGGCGACGGTGACCGTGCCCGCGACGGGACGGTATGCGGGCGGGCGGCGAGTGGGGGACGGGGGAGCGTACACCCCTGAGGCGGGCGGGGGAGCGTACGCTCCGGGGCTGGGCGCGGCAGCCACCGGGCGTGTGGTGCGGGGCACGGTGGTGACGTTGCCGCTGCGGCCCGATCCTCAGTCGGAGCGTGCCGCCGCGCTCGTGCACGCGGTCCGCCGGCTGCCGGCGCCCGGTGGCGCGCTGCATCTCGCCGGTTGGGCCGCTCAAGTCGTCGATGCACGGGCGGCGTTGGCGGACCGGCTTCCGCTGGCGCTGGGGCTGATCGCCGCCGGGACCATGACCGTGGTGTTCCTGTTCACCCGCAGTGTGCTGATTCCGCTGAAGGTGCTCGCGGTGGCGGCCCTGAGCCTCACCGCTGCCCTCGGCGGCATCGTCTTCGTCTTTCAGGACGGTCATCTACGGTCGCTGCTCGGCGACTTCACCGTCACCGGCACGATCGACATGACCATTCCGCTGCTCCTGTTCAGCGTGGCATTCGGCCTGTCCGTGGACTACGAGTTGTTTCTGCTCTCCCGTATCCAGGAGTACTACCGGGCGACGGGCGACAATACGGCGGCGATCGTCCACGGCATCTCGCGGACCGGACGGCTGTTCACCGCGGCGGCGCTCGCCGTGGCCGTGGCGATGGGCGCACTCGCCTCCTCGGACGTGCTGCTGCTCAAGGAGCTGGGGGTCGGCCTGGCACTGGCCGTCGTGGTCGATGCCACGGTGGTGCGAGGGGTGCTCGTCCCGTCGGTGATGCGGCTGGCGGGGCGGGCCAACTGGTGGGCACCGGGGCGCGGCTCTCGTCAACCCGAGACCGGTCCCCGGGGCGCCACCCCCTGTTATGACGGACCGTCAGTCAAATCCGGTCACATCGAGGGGACGGGTTCCCCCCTCGACTCCGGCCTCAACCCCGGCGCCCTCAGCCCCGACCTCGATCGCGGGTGAGGCGGAGCGGGGAGAGTGGAGGGCGGTAACCGCTCGGTCACGTACTGGACGCGGCAGTCACGGCGGACGTGGGGTGCGCGGCCGGGGAGTATGTGTCGACGAGTGCTGTCGCCTCGGCCAGCGTCATGCCTGGACGCAGCTCGGTCTCCCCGGTCACGCCGAGGCGTTCGCCCATGACGAGGGCGAATTCCAGGAGGGCGAGGGAATCGACGTCGAGTTCCTCGAACGTCGCGTCAGGATGCAGCTCGGCCGTGTCGATGCCGAAGGTCTCGTGGAGGGCCGTGCAGATGACGGTGTAGGTGGCGGAGGAAGCAGGGGGAGTGTGCGTCGGGCGGGGATCAGACACGAGCCGTCACGGCTCCCTTCTGTGCCGAGGGGGAAGAGGAGGAGGGAGAGGGGGAAGGGGCGGAGAACCCCGACGACGAGGGCGTGCTCATGCCCGCGCGGACGTACTCCCCGGACAGCTCCGGTGGAGGTGCCAGGCCGGCCGTCGCGGCCTCCAGGCGGGTGCGGTCGTAGTGGCGGCGGGACCACCAGTGCGGAGTCAGCCCGGCGGCCAGGCGGATCAGGAACCGCTCCAGCGGCCGCATGCCGTCGGCCGTCACCTCCGGGTCGAGCGTGACATCAAGCCAGTCACACCCGCTCAAGGCGGTCCGCACCAGCTCCTGCACCGAGCAGTCGTGAGGGTGTGTCACGTGGTACGTCTCCACCGGTGACTCCGGTTCGACCGTCGTCCTCGCGGTGCGGGCGGCGGCGCAGCGCAGCATGGCCGCCACCGCCCAGTCGACCTGGAGCAGGTTGACCAGGGCATCCGGCCGTCCCGGCACGTGCGCCGTATAGGGGAAGGTGATGTCGTCGCCGGCCAGACCGGCGGCGCGCAGGACGAACGCCGGATCCTGTCGCTCCAGCATGCTGATCCGGGCCGCCTGGACCGCCAGCCAGTGGCGCGGCTCACCCGCCTGGGGCGGCCGGTCGGTCACCAGCAGACTCGGGCGGAAGACCACCGCCGGCCGGCCCTCGGCCCGCGCCCATGCGCGCACCAGGCTCTCGGCGCGGAACTTGGACTCCTCGTACAGGGTGGCAAATCCGTACTGCTCGTCCAGTGTGTCCTCGTACACCAGGCCCGTTCGGCGCCTGCCCGCGACGAACGCGGTGCTGATGTGGAACAGCCGCGCGGTACGCCCGCCGGCGCTGAGCAGTTCCAGGACGCGGCGGGTGCCCTCCACGTTGGTGCGGTGGAGGGCCGCCGCCTGGCCCAGCGGGCTGGTGTCGGCGGCGCAGTGCCACAGTTCCTGGGTGCGCCGAGCCAGTGCCGCGTGTTCCGCCTCGGACAGTCCCAGTCGCGGGGCGGACAGCTCGATGCGTACGGGGGTGACCCGCCGGTGGAACTCGTCGGCGTTCCACGCGGCCCGGGATCCGGCTTCCGTCCCGGGTCCGGTGCCTGTGCTGCGTACGGCCCTCAGCAGTCGTTCGCGGGCCGAGACCGGATCACCCCGGACCAGGGCGCAGACGGGACGGTCGTCCCTGCGCAGCAGGGAGGCGAGGAGCTGTGCGCCGAGAAAGCCGGTGGCACCGGTGATCGTGATCAACGACTCACTCCTTCGACCGCGCACCGGCCGCGGCGCGGTAGCGTCCGCACCGCGGGCCCGCACTGTGGCATGGGGCACTGACGTTATTCCTATTTATCGGAATACTTCGCAGTATGTCGAAGTGTCAGGGATCAGAAGCCCCGGCGCACCGGCGCACCGTTGCAATACGAGCATTCGCGTGACCTCCGGCCGCGTCCGTGCGCCCCCACCGGCCCCACGGCGGAACGGCTCTACGGCACCGCGCGGAAGACCAGTACGGCGTTCTGGCCCCCGAAGCCGAACGCATTGCTCACCGCCGCCGCCATCGGCAACGGCCGTGGCACCTTCGCTACCACATCGAGCTCGATCTCGGGATCCTGCCGCCGCAGATTCGCCGTCGGCGGGATCACCTGCTCCACAAGCGTCAGCACCGTGCAGGCCGCCTCGATCGCCCCGGCACCACCGGCCGAGTGGCCCAGGGCCCCCTTCACCGCGGTCACCGGCGGCGGCCGCCGGAAGACCTGCCGCAGCGCCAGCGCCTCCGCCCGGTCGTTGAGGACCGTCGACGTGCCGTGCGCATTGACGTGGTGGACGTCGCCCGGCTCGATCCCCGCGTCGTCCAGCGCGGCCGACAGCGCCTCGGCCGCCCCACGCCCTTCCGGATGCGGCGCGGTGAAGTGGTACGCGTCGCACGACGCCCCGTAGCCGGACAGGTAGGCGCGGGGGCGGGCGCCGCGGGACCGGGCGTGCTCCAGCCGCTCCAGTACGAGCACCCCGGCCCCCTCCGCCAGGACGAACCCGTCACGGTCCGCGTCGAAGGGGCGGGACGCGCCCGCGGGATCGTCCGCCCGCCGGGACAGCGCGCCCATCTGGTGGAAGCAGGCGGCCGGCACCCGGCTGCACAGCGATTCGCTGCCGCCCGCCACCACCACATCGCAGGCATCCGTGAGCAGCAGCTGGCGGGCCGTCCCCAAGGCCGTGGCCCCGGACGCGCAGGCCGTACTGACCGTCAAGTTCGGTCCCCGCACCTGGAGGTCCATCCCCACTTCGCCGGCCACCATGTTCGGCACGCTGCGCGGAATGGCCAACGGGGAGATGTCCGTGGCCCGTCCCTCGGTGAGCTTGGTGAACTCCGCCTCGTAGCGCTCCATGCTCGCCGTACCCACCCCGAGGACGACTCCCACCCGTACGGGATCCCAGTTGCCCGCGCCCAGTCCGGCGTCCTTCACCGCCTCGCGGGCGGCCACCAGGGCCATGGCCGCGCACCGGTCCAGACGCCAGGAGAGCCGGCGTCCGAGCTGCTCGGCAGCGTCGAAGTGGGGCACCCGGCAGCAGAAGTCGACCGGGAGGCCGGCGAGTGACGGCTCGGTCGCCGCGGTGGATTCGCCCCTCAGCAAGCCCTGCCAGGTGGCGGCGGCCCCCACCCCCGCGGGCGTCACCAGCCCCAGCCCCGTGACGGCCACCTCTCGCGCGCTCATTCGGCCCCCGCTCTCCGCACCCGCGCCTCAGCGATTTCCGGCATGCGCTCAGTATTGGCAGCCGCCCGCCCACCCCGGGCGCGCCAAGCCGCAGCGTCCCCCGACCAGCCGCAGCGTTCCCGGGCACGGGCGGCGAGCGCGGGATCGTGGGTGCTCCGGCGGGCACGCACCGTGCCCCGCCCCGGCCCGGTGAGCCGTCCGCGCGTACCCTCCGTACGCACAAACCGTGCGTTCGACCATCAACGGTGATCAACGGTCTCAGGCTCTGGGATGATCTTTGCATGCTCGCCAGGCGCATGACACGATGGCCAGCGCCGCACGGGGGAGCGGTGTATCAGTGGGGACAACCTCCCTTTGCGCACCAAGGTTTCAGTCGACCCGCCGGGGCCGGCTGACCCCACCGGTGCTCCCTTCTTCCCGGGGCGGCGAATACCTACCGAGCCGAACCAGCGTCAGTAAACGGAACGAAGGAACCACCGACATGACCACCGCCACGCAGTCCTCCAGCACCACGCCCATCTACGAAGAGCTGGTCGAGAAGCACGGCGATGTCCTCGCCGAAATCCGTGAGGCGGCGGAGCATTCCCAAATCAAAGCGAACCAGGCCCTGGACTGGAGCGATCTGCGTCGCCGTCACCATGGCTAGGTAGCCGTCGCGAGCCGGTCACTCGACCACTCGTTCTCGATTACGCGTTCCTGCTCGGGCGGAAGCTGTCCAACAGCCTGGCCGGGGCGGCCTGCTTCCAGGAATCCACGAGGATGTCCCGGAGTTCCTCCAAGTCCTCCAGTTCGGCCAGCCGGACTCGCACCCAGTGAGAACCTGCCTCATGCGGCGGCACCCAGAATTTGCGCGGTTCCGCGGCGATCAGCTCTTGCCGTTCGTGGATGGGGCAACGCACGGCACATGACGTCTCGTCGTCGGGAACGGTGACGAACATCTTCCCCGCCACCCGGAACGTGGGCATCTCCCAGGCTTCCTTCTCCACCGTTTCCGGGAGGGACAGGGCGATACGGCGGACGTCGGAGGAATCGATCACGTCACCACTTTAGCCCCGTCGACCACGCTCCTGAAGCGGTCAGGAAGGCGCGGTCGGACCGCGACCCCTGATCAGGTTCTCGACGTGGTCGAAACGCGCATGCAGTGTGCGCAACTCCGCCCGCAGTGCCTCCGCGTCCTCCCGCGCATGGCTGCCGATCGCCTTGCCCAGCCGGATCGCGTCCCGTTCCGCACGGCCGACGAACCAGGTGGCGAGGGCCGCCGTGACGACGCCGAAGGCCGTAATGGCACCCAGCATCAAAAGGGACGCAATGACCCGGCCCCACACCGTCACCGGATAGAAATCCCCGTACCCCACCGTGGTCGCCGTCTCGATCGACCACCACAGTGCTTTCGGGTACGACGTGATATTCGCCCGCGGCGCGCCTGATTCGGCGATGACGGTCAGAGCGGCGCCGGTGAGCAGCAGCGCGCCCATGCCCACGGTCACCCAGAATGCGGCCCGTGCGTGCAGCCGACGCCATGACTCGTTCCGGAAGAGGCGATTCAGGGCGGACGCGAGAAACGACGGCACCAACGCGGGTCATCACCTTCCATTGCCGGCCTGACCGGAATGCAGATCTGCCGTGCGGAAAACCGGCTCTCCGTCGGAAAGCCGGTTTTCTTGCGACATTGCCGAGATTAACAGGGGGCGCTGCCGAGGCCTTGTCAGGAGGAGGGAGTGCGGGGTGCGGCCGGAGTGTCGCCGCGCACGGCGTGCAGGTAGAGCGCCAGCGTGTCGAGGGTGAAGTACGAACTGTAGGAGACGTCGGGGAAGTCGCCGCCGGTGTGGTAGCCGCCGATGACCCCGATCAGGGCGTAACCGGTGAAGTCCCGTACGAGGAACGGCCCGCCGGAGGTGCCGCCGATATAGCCGGCGCAGGCGATCTCCAGGAAGTCGCCGGGAGCGGCCGGGTCGGTGCTGGTGTAGCGGTGCGTGGACGACGTGCAGTCCAACGGCTTGGGGTGGGTGGTGTCACTGTTGCCCGGGTAGCCGATGAGCCGCACGTTCCGGTGGTCGTACCCGGGATAGGGGACGAGGTCGTACCCGCCGGTGACGTCCTCCACCTCGGCCCCGTCGGCGCGCGCCCCGAGTCGTACGACCGCGTAGTCCCAGCGCGCGCCCCCGTCCGTACCGAGGTCGTAGTAGCGCTGGTCGAGGTAGATCCGGTCGACGGGGTAGATCCCGTGGGGCTTCAGGCCGTCGTGGTACTGCGGCACGAACGACAGGTGGCGCTTCGGATCGGGCGCGCGCAGGCAGTGTGCGGCGGTGACGACGAGGTTGCGCAGCGGGCTGCGGACGACCGTCCCCCCGCAGAAGCGGCCGGTGTTGGTCCCGTCCGTCCAGAAGAACGTGCCGACTTGTGGCAGGCCGTCGAACGGGTGGCTGGGCGGAACCGGGTCCGCCTCCGCCGACGGGCGCGCCGCGCGGAGGCTGTTCCTCCCCGCCCGGCCACCCGTGTCGCCCGCGACCGGCTCGGCGGCCGCCATGCGCTGCGGGGTCCAGTACGCGTCGTCGTCCGAGGCTGATGGGGATGCCGGTGTCGACGCGGGTGACAGTCTTGCCGGCGCTGGATGAGGAGTGCTGGTTGCGTGCGCGACGGGGGTGAAGGGGGCCGGCGGGACGGTGAGCGTCAGTCCGGCGAGCCCGAGGACGAGGGCGGTGAGCAGGAAGGGGCGGCGGCCGCGTACGGCGATCGGTCTGTGCATGATCGGGGTCCTCCCGAGAGATGCCGGCCGAGCGTGGAGAGCCGAGGGTGTGGGTGGGGATCGGTCCGCGGTGCACGGCATGCGGATGACGGGCTTCGTGGGTCCGAGCGGGCGAGCCATGGTCCTACGGGGAGGCCCGGTGTGGCGAGAGGGCGTGTGGATGAACTTGGTCCGGGCGGTGTGCCGGGTGCGTTCGGGCCTGCGTTTCGCGGGGCCCGCCCGGGGAGTGACGGAATCTGCTGCTTGCTGCTGCCGCGCAGCGTGTTGAAATGGTCTCAACAGGCTTGAGAGGTACGGGGGTTGAAGATGGTCAAGGTGCGTGATGTGGTCCGCGAGGTGGTGGCGGAGCGTGCGGCGCACGAGCTGCCGCTCGTCGACAGCCTGCGGCAGTTCGACGACGATCGGGTCGTGCGGACCCTCAGCCGGCAGGGGCAGCGGGAAGTGCCGCTGGGCTTCGGCTATGCGGAAGTGGTGTCCCTGGTCACCCCGGTGGTCTGGCTCGTCCTCGACCAGGCGGCCCGGCGCGGGGTCGATATGGCCACGGAGAGCGCGCTGGCACGGGGGCGGGCGGGTCTGCGCAGGCTGCTGCGCCGTGCTCCCGCCGGGCCGGACCGCGTACTGGTCGAGCTGGCGCGCGATGAGCTGGCACTGGTGCGTACGCACATCCTCGAGCGCGCCACCGAGCGGGGCATGGCGCGCGAGGAGGCGGAGGCGCTGGCGGACAGCGTCGTGGCGCGGCTGGCGACGGCGGCGCACCCGGCGCAGGCCGACCAGGCCGAGTGAAACCGGGGGCGTGATCGCGGCCCCGGTGCCCGTCCGGCCGCCGCCTGGGCCCGTCATCCGTTGCCCTCTGCAACATTCCCCGCCCGTCAACGCTCGCAGTGCGTCACGGCCCGGAGGTACCCTGAACCGAGCCCTCCTGCCCCCAGTGCCGGGGAGGTCACATGGCCGCCGGTGAGAGCCTGCGTCCCAGTAAGGCGGACGCGCCGCGCTACATCCCCATAGCCGAGCACGGCCTGATCGGCGATATGCGGACGGCCGCGCTCGTCGGCACGAACGGCACCATCGACTGGTACTGCTGCACCCGATTCGACGCGCCGAGCGTGTTCGCGTCGATCCTGGACGCCGAGCGCGGCGGGTCGTTCGAGCTGGCGGCCGACGTGCCCGCGCGGACCAAGCAGTTCTACTTCCCCGACACCAACATCCTGATCACGCGCTTCTTCGCGGACAACGGCGTCGGCGAGGTGCAGGACTTCATGCCGATCGTCGACGACTCGCGCGAGGCGGACCGGCACCGGCTGATCCGCCGGGTGCTGTGCGTCCGCGGCACGCTGCCGTTCATCGCCCGGGTGGCTCCCCGGTTCGACTACGGCCGGCGTGCGCACACCGTGAGCAGTCAGGGATGCCACACGGTCTTCGAGTCGCCGGGGCTGTCGCTGTCGCTGACGTCCAGCGTGCCGGTAGAGATCGACGGTCCGGACGCCTGGTCCTCGTTCAAGCTGCACGAGGGCGAGGCCGCGGTGTTCGCGCTCGACCGTATCGGCGGGGGGCTGGAGCCGCGGGCCTGTCCGGCGATGGAGGCCGAGGAGCTGTTCGGTGCCACGGTGCGGTACTGGCGGAGCTGGCTGTCGCGCTCCCGGTACCGGGGACGCTGGCGGGAGATGGTGCACCGCTCCGCGCTCACCCTCAAGCTCCTCACGTACGCGCCGACCGGTGCCATCGTGGCCGCGCCCACGACCAGCCTGCCCGAGCAGATCGGCGGCGAGCGGAACTGGGACTACCGCTACGCCTGGGTGCGGGATGCCGCCTTCTGTATCTACGCGCTGCTCAGGCTGGGCTTCACGGATGAGGCCAAGGCGTTCGTGCACTTCCTGTCCGGCAACATCCGTCCCGAGGGCTGCGCGACCGGGCCGATGCAGATCATGTACGGCATCGACGGCCGCAGCGAACTTCCCGAGGAGGAGCTGTCCCATCTGGAGGGGCATCTGGGCTCGGCCCCCGTCCGTATCGGCAACAACGCCGTCAAGCAGCTTCAACTGGACATCTACGGCGCACTCATCGATTCGCTCTACCTCTATGACAAATGGGGCGAGCCGCTGTCCAGTGAGCACTGGGACGCCATCGGCCACCTGGTCAACTGGGTCTGTGAGAACTGGGACCAGCCGGACGAGGGGATCTGGGAGACCCGCGGCAGGACACAGAACTTCCTGTACTCACAGCTGATGTGCTGGGTCGCCATCGAACGGGCGATGCGGCTCGCCACCCACCGCGGTCTGCCGGCGGACATGCTCCGGTGGGGACGGACCCGCGACGCGATCTACCGGCGGATCATGGACCGGGGCTGGTCCGCGGAGCGGAAGGCATTCGTCCAGCACGAGGGCGACACCGTCCTGGACGCCGCCGTCCTGATGATGCCGCTGGCGAAATTCATCTCGCCCACCGACCCGAAGTGGCTCTCCACGCTCGACGTGCTGGGCGAGGACCTGGTGTCCGACTCGCTGGTCTACCGCTACGACCCGCGCAGCAGCCCGGACGGCCTGCGCGGGGAGGAGGGCACCTTCTCGATCTGCTCGTTCTGGTACGTCGAGGCGCTCTCCCGCGCCGGCCGCCTCGACGAGGCCCGGCTCGCCTTCGAGAAGATGCTCACCTACGGCAACCACCTGGGCCTGTACGCCGAGGAGATCGGCCGCACCGGCGAACAGATCGGCAACTTCCCCCAGGCCTTCACCCACCTGGCACTGATCAGCGCCGCCTTCAACCTCGACCGGGCCCTGGGCTGACGACCGTCCCCGGCGAGGGCATCCCGGTGACGGCACCGCCGACGGCCCCGCCTACCGTAGGGCGCTGCCGTTGATGCCGGGAGAGGTATGACCATCGAAGATTCCGTGTTCCGTGGGCGCATGCCCGGACGGGCCGGGGACCTGGCGGTCGAGGGGCACGGCATCGAGCCGGTGCCCGAGAGCAACCGCTACGGGACGCCGGCCCGGCTGTTCACCGTGTGGTGTGCGCCGAACCTGACCATGACCGGGGTCTTCACCGGCACGGTGGGCGTCTCGCTGGGGCTGGATTTCTGGACGGCGCTGGTCGCGATGGTGCTCGGCACGGTGGCCGGCGCGCTGCCGGCCGCGTACCTGTGTACGTGGGGCAGCCGGACCGGCACCGGGCAGTTGCCGCTGGCGCGGCTCGCGTTCGGCGGCGGGGTGGTGCTGCCCGGCGTCCTGCAGTGGCTCACCTCCGTCGCCTGGGACGCCCTCATCGGGCTCTTCGGCGGGGAGGCGCTGGCGCAGCTGCTCGGCTGGCCGTTCTGGCCGGGCGCACTGGTGGTGCTGCTCCTGCAAGGCGTCGTCGGGGTCTTCGGGTACGAGGTCCTGCACCGGCTCCAGACCGTGATGACCTTCGTGCTGGGCGCGGCCTTCCTGGTCATCGGCGCCAAGCTGCTGACCGGCGTGCCGCTGCCGGTGCCGGGCACCGCGCACGGCGCCGACCGGGCCGGCGCCTTCGTGCTGACCAGTACCGTGGCGCTCAGCCTGGCCCTCTCGTGGGCGCCGTACGCCTCCGACTTCAGCCGCTATCTGCCGCGCAGCACCTCGCGGCCGCGGATGTTCTGGTACTCCCTGCTCGGCATGGTGCTCTCCTTCGTCTGGGTGCAGACGCTGGGACTGTGGGGAGCCGGGCTGTTCACCGACCAGACCGCCGCCGGGGTGCACGGTCTGCTGGGCGGCGGGGTCCTCGGCGCCTTCGGCCTGCTCGCCATCGCCGCCGCGGCCGTGTGCAGCAACGCGATGAACGACTACAGCGGCTCGCTGGCCCTCCAGGCGGCCGGCCTGCGGGTGCCCAGGCCGCTCGCCGCCGCGGCCGCCGCCGTCCTCGGCTTCCTGCTCGTTCTGTGGCTGCATGCCGCGAACACCACCGTCCGCTTCCAGAACCTGCTGCTGTTCGTCGGCTACTGGATTCCCGGTTTCGTGGGCATCGTGCTCGTGGACGCGCGGGTACGGGCCAGGGCCCGGCGCGGGACGCCGATCGACGTCGCGGCCGAGTTCGCCCGACCGCAGCCGTGGTGGCCGGCGTGCGTCGCCTTCCTCGCCGCGTTCGCGGCCGCCGTGCCCTTCATGAACACCTCCCTCTTCACCGGCCCGGTCGCGGCCGCCCTGCACGGCGCCGACCTCGCGTACTACGTGGCCTTCGCCGTGTCGGTGGCGGTGTACGCGCCGCTGCGGTGGGTGCTGCGGCACCGGAGCGCGGGGGCGCCGGAGCCTGACGCGGCGGTGCAGGGAGCACGCGGCTGAGCACGCCGGCCGGGGCGACCGTCACACGGCGGGCGGGGCGCTCAACCAGTGGCGGCCCCGCGCGCTCCAGCCGAGGAAGCGGCGGGCCCGGCCGCCCCGCGCCGTGCCGTCGGGCCCGAAGCCGCCGCCGTCGGCGACCAGGCGCAGGCCCGCAACGGCGGGCGCCAGCCGGGCGGCCACATGCCACGGATGGCGGGCCGTCTCCTCGTCCAGCCAGGCCAGCACCCGGGCCTGCTCGCCCGGGTCGCACAGCGCCAGATGGAACACCAGGTGCCGCCAGGCGTACGCCGCGTCCTTGATCGTCGCCAGCGGCCTCGGGTGGTGCTGCACCCGGGCCGTCAGCCGGCACACCGTACGGAAGCAGCGCCGCGCCAGATCGGCCGGGCCCGGCTCCGGGGCGATGCCGACCCGGCCGACCAGCGTGGCCAGATTGTGCGTGGTCAGGATCTGCGCCTGCTCGATCACCGCACCGCACTCCGCCACCGAGCCGTGCCCGGACACCCCGGCCCGCTCGGTGCACAACCGGGCGAAACCCGGCGACGTCCGGGGCTGGTAGCCGCTGACCAGTGCGGTGCTCGTCTCGACGATCGCCAGATTGCGCAGCGCCGCGTAGTCGATGCCGTAGTAGCGCGCGTAGAGCGTGCCGCCCAGCAGTTCACCGGCGATCCGCGCCGCCGTGAGGAACTTGCGGGAGAACGTCCCCATGAAGATGTCCGCGGCGAGTTCCTCCACCAGAGGGGCGTCGAGGTCCGCCTGGCGGGCCAGCGACCCGAGCTCACGGATCAGCGGGTTGGGCAGGAGGGTGCCCGGGAAACCCTGGACGGCCAGCTCGCCGAGGTGCCGCAGCGTGGTGAGCGCTTCCTCCTGGGCGGCGTCCGCCGCCCGCTGTCCGGCCACCGCCCGCACCCACGGCAGCTCCTCGACCCGCACCTGCCGCTCCAGATTGAGCAGCAGCAGCGAACGGCGGCGCGCGAACGCCCGGTAGTGCGCGGCCATCAGCCGGCGCAGCGCCGCGTCCGGATAGGCCTGCGCGGTCGTCGCGGCCACCAACTGGGGCACCAGCTCGGCCAGTACCTCCGCCGACGGCACCACACCGCGCTCGATGAGCGTGCCGACCGGGGCACTCAGGGTGGACTCGACCAGCTGCCGGATCGCCGCCGGAACCGCGGCTCCCACGGGCAGGCCGGTTTCCCGGTGCTCCTCCTCCGTCACCGCGACGACCAGCGGCGCGACATCGGCCGCCCCCACCTCCTGGGGCAGCCCGCCGAGCCGGCGGAGCACCAGCTGCGCCAGCGCGTGGTGGGACGGCAGCGCCGCCTCGGCCGCCTGCCGCGCCCGCAGCGCCGTATGCGGAACGGAACCGGGGGCTCCGCGCCGCCGCACCATGGAGGACACGGCATGCCGCAGCAGACCGAGCCGGCGGGCATCGAGGGGACGCCCGGCGACGGTGGTCTCCAGAGAGGCCCGCAGGATGGCGAGGTTCTCCTTGGGCTTGCGGTGCTTACCGCAGCGGGTGTGGGCCGCGGCCAGCTGCCGGTAGCGGTCCAGCAGCACGGCGCCGCGCGCGAGCCAGTCCTCGCCGGGGGTGCGGACCAGCACCCGGTCGCCCTCGGCGGTCTCCAGCCAGTGGGCCAGCAGCTCATCGGCGAACGGCTGCCAGACCGTGAGCGCCTCACGCTGCGCCTCGACCGCCGCATGCGGCCGGCGGCGCGCCAGGGACTGCCCGGCCTCGGCGACCGTCCGGCGGTGCACCGCGGAGGCACCCGGCGCGGGCGCCGCCGCCGGCCGCGGCGTGAACCGCAACCGCCCGGCGAACGGCTCCAGTACGTCGACGAGTTCCAGCGCCTCGGCCACCTGCCCGGAGCGCACCAGCCAGGCCACGGTGAGCAGCGCGGCCTCCTCGGGCACCGCGATGTCGTAGCACCCGTCGTCCAGCAGTCGGCACAGTCCGGCCAGCCCGGCCTCGGTCAGGGAGTACGCGAAGAGCGCCCGGCGGTCGGCCGGAACGCCCGCCCGGCGCGCCGCGTCCCGCTCGTGGGGGAGGAGCGGACCGCCGGCGCTCGCCACACCGGTCGCGAAACCGCCGCGGACGACCTCCGGGGTCACCCAGGCCGGCAGGCCCGCCACCGGGGTCCGCGACCCCACGGCCAGGCGGCCGGTGGCGACTCCGTCGAGCACGCTCCGCCAGCGGCGGATCCGCTCCTCGGCGCGTCGGCGGGTGGCGGCGTCCTCATGGGTGAGCGCGGTGCCGAAGGCCCTGGCCAACTGCGCCTGGGCGTACGGCGGGCCGCTGGTGAAGGGAAGCTGCTGCTCAGTGTCGTCGTTCATAAGCCGACGTGGCGGGTGCCGCCCCCGCGCCCTCCGGGTCCCGAGCCCGGTGCTCTGCTGTTGAGCTACACGTCGATGATCGGGGAGCGTAGGCGGCCCTGAAGCCGTCGGGCAAACGGATTTCCGGGGAGCGGGAGAGGCGCCCGGTGCGGCCGAACCGGCTGGACGGAGGCGGGTCGCGGGAGAGGCATCCGATGCGGCCGAACCGGCTGGGCGGAGGCGGTCGGTGCGGCCGGGTTCACGGGCTGCGGTGCAGGTCAGGGGGCGTTGTCAGACCCTGCGGCTACGGTCGTCGACATGAACGAACTGTCACCGCACGCGGCCCAGTTGCGCGCCGCGATGGCCGGACCGCCGCAGGACGCGGCATGGTCCGGCGGCCTCTGGGCCGCGTGTGCCCAGCTGACCCCGGCGGAGCTGGGCATGCTGCTGCCGGTCGCGTACCGCACCCTCGCCGACGAGGACGCGCCCGACCATGCCCGCCAGGTCGCCCGCGAGGTCACCTGGGCGAAGGTGCAGCCCTCGTTCACCGCCTGCGCGCTCACCGAACTCTTCCTGGCGCTGGCCGAGTCCCCGCGGCCCCGCGATGTGCGGTTCGCGGCCGGCGGCCTGCTGCGCTGCACCGAGGCCTGGGACGCGGAGGCGCTGGGGAAGCCCGCGGCCGTCCTGGTGGAGGTCGCCGGGCGCAAGGTCGACGAAACGGCCGATGCCGCCCTGGCGGTGGCCGCGCTGGCCGGCCCGGATGCCGAACGCGAGCTGGCCGGGCGCCTGCAGGAGCTGTACGCCGACAGCCCGTTGCGCTCGGCGGAGGTCGAGGTGCTGCTCGCGACGGGCCCCCGCGAACGGGCCCTGATCGCCGAGGATCGGCGGTACCCACCGCTGACCGGCGAGTGGCCGCTGCTGACGGGCGCCGCGCTCGGGCCGTCCGCCGAGGAACTGCACACCGAGCTGGCCCGCCAGGTGCTGAGCACCGCGGCCGACCACCTCGCCGCCGTGCACGCCGGCCGGATCCCGTACGCCGCCGACAAGGCCTTCACCGCCGCCGACGCCGACACCCTGTGGCGGGCGGCCCGGCAGGCCCTGCGGCGTGACGAACCATGGGCCGGGGAGCTCTTCGCGACCCTGCTGCCGCACAGCGCCGTGGCGCCGACCACCGCCAAGACCCTGCCGTCGCAGGCCGCCTGCATCGGCCTCGCCCAGGCCGTCGAGGCCCACCCGACCCCCGAATCCGTCGCCGCACTGCGCGAGGCCCGGCGCGTCGTCCGGCACGCCGGCGTCACCAAGAAGCTCGACCGTATTCTGCGACGCGCCGAGCGCAACCTCGCCCGCCGCCCCGAACTCGCCCTCCGGCTACCCGACTTGGGCCTCGATGCGGACGGTACCCGACGCCTCCCCTGCGGCCCGTACACCGCCGTGCTCACGGTCGGCGAGGAAGCCACCCTGGCCTGGGAGAGCGCCGGCGGCCGGGCGCTGAAGTCCGTGCCGGCCGCCGCCCGGCGGGACCATCCCGACGAGGTCGCGGCCGCCCGTGACCTCCTGGCGAAGGCACGCGCCCAGATACGCACGCTGATCCGCGGAGTGGAGGGCGGCTATCTGGAGGGCACCGTCAATCGGTACGACCGCTGGCGCGATGCCCTCGACCGGAGTGCCGTGGTCCGTGGCGCCGCGCAACGCCTCATCTGGGAGGTGGAGTACGCGCCCGGGGAGTGGCGGGCCGTCCTGCCCGCCGCAGGGTCGGCCGACGACGCCCCGGAGCCGGCCGGATCCGCCGCGGTCCGGCTCTGGCATCCGGCCCGCGCCACCGCCGCCGAACGGCACCATTGGCGCGACCGCATCGCGGAGCTGGGGCTGCGCCAGCCGTTCCGCCAGGCGTACCGGGAGCACTACCGTCCCGAGGGCACCGGAGACGAGGGCGCCGGGGGCGGCACCACCGGAGACTCCGCCCACTCCACGACCATGTTCCACGGTCACCTGCTCCGGATCGAGGCCGTCCTGGGGCTGGCCGTGCGCCAAGGGTGGAACATCGAGGACGACGTACTCGTCCTGCCGGTGGGCGAGTTGACGGCCTGCTTCGTGATCGCCGGGTCTCTCTACCCCGGTGCCAGTGGCTGGGCGGAGGCCATGGAGGTCAAGCTCTTTCGCGCCGACGGAGGTCCCCAGCCCCTGGCGGAGGTCGACGCCGTACGGCTCTCGGAGATCCTGCGCGCCGTCGACCTGCTCGTCAGCGCCGGCAGCTTCGGCTGGTGCGAGACCCACGCCCACGAACCAGGCGCCTGGCAACAGCTGAACCGCCTCTACGCCCAGCCGTTGGGCGAGGGCGCACGAATGCGCCGGGAGGCGCTGCGCCGCATCCTGGCGGCGCAGATAGCGTCCGGCCGGGTCGAACTCGGCGCCCGGCAGCTGCTGTTGGACGGCCGTTACGCCATCCACCTGGCCACCGGACGGGTCAGCCGCGACGGCGATCCGGTGGAGATCAGCCTGCCGACGGGGCGACGGGCCGTCCCGCTGCCGTTCCTGCCGTACGACGAGACGTTGCTGGAACGCGTGGTGCGCACGGTGGAGCACCTCATGTGAGGCGGTGGTGTGACGAGATGCGGGAGGGGCGTCGGCCGCGGCCGGAACGGCGACGTCCCCGCGCAGCCGCGGATCTGCGCGGGGACGATCGTTGAGGTGCGGATGGTGCGCTCGTAACTACCGGTGGCCTACTGGTGGCTTAGCGATGGGCCACCGGTGGCTTACCGGTGGCCCACTGGTGACCTACCGGCGTCTTGAGCGGCTTAGAGCGGACGGGCCCACAGGTCCCACATGAGGCCCGAGCCGTCGCAGAAGGGGTCGGCCCACTTGCCGCTGGCGACCAGGTCCGTGCCGGCCGCCTGGCAGCCGCTGAGGGTCCAGAACTTCTTGCCGGTCCACACCGTTCCGGGCGGACCGTCCATCGGCCGGACCTGGTGCCGCACGGAGGCGGCGGGCTCGGCCGCGGTGACGTGGGACGGCGTGGCGGTCTTGGCGTCGGTGGTGGCGTGGGCCTGGGCGGCGCCGCCCAGACCGGCGACCGTGAGCGCGGCGGCCGCCAGCGCGGTGGTGAGAACTCCCCTGTTACGCACGTGTTGTCCTTTCCCCGTAGGTCCGGGCCCGGTGCGGGCCCGTCACTCCGTACACGGAGAAGGGCACTTCGCCGTATGACACCCCACTGTGTGACCTGAGTCACATGCGGGAGGGGGGCTCTCCGTGGTGTGGGTCAGCGGCCGATGGTGCCGTCGAGGCGCTCGCGCAGCAGATCGGCATGGCCGTTGTGCCGGGCGTACTCGGCGATCATGTCCACAAGGATGCTGCGCAGCGAGACCGGTTCGCCCGTTCTCTTCCGGATCCCGGTCTCCTCCAGTGATGCCGCGGCGGTGACGATCTGCCGTGACCGCTCGCACTCCGCCCGCCAGACGGCGAAGGCCTCGTCGGGATCTCCGTCGAGAGCGGTGAAGTCCTGGTGGGGGTCGTCGTCGGAGTAATACAGCAAGGGCAGGTCCTCGCCGGCGAACTGGATCCGGAACCACCACCGTTCGACGCCGGCCAGATGCCGGACCATGCCGTGCAGGGAGAGCTCGGACGGCGGCACCGCCATCCGGGAGAGCTGCTCCGCCGACAGGCCGGCGCACTTCAGGGCGAAGGTCGCGCGGTGCCAATCCAGCACCGCACTCAACGTCTCCCGCTCACTGCCCGTCGCGGGCGTCGGGCGGCGGGTGTCGCTGTCCAGCTGGGGGGAGTAGTGCGCAGGGGTGGATCGGTCGGTCATCGTCTGGCTCCCATCGTCGGGCTCCTGGTGCCGGGCTCTCGGTGTCGGGTCCCGGCCTCCCGGTCGTGCCCTCTCGGACGCGGACGGTCCCCGATGTGGATACCGCCGAGTGTGTCAGGGACCACTGACAATCGCCGCTGACCTGCGCATTTCCCGCCCTGCCGCACCTCCACCACCACCCCTCCCCTCCCAGGTTCTTGAGCAGTCGGGGAGGGGAGGGGGGCCTCACGGCCAAAGCTCCAGGGGTCAACCACCGCCCAGCGGACGGTGGTTGACCCCGAAGCCTGTTACGGCGCGATCTTCCAGCTCAGCACGCCCGACATCACCCGGCGCAGGGCCGGGTCGCGGACCGCGCCGGTGCGGTCCGCGGCACGGGCGGTGACGGTGTGCCGGCGGCCGTCGGCCGGGACGCCCAGGGCCCGGGGCACGACCGTGGTCCGGCCGCGCGCGGACTTCCGCTCCCGGCCGTCGACGTACCACTTGAGCTGCGCGGACGCCGGCACGGTGACACGGATGCGGGTGCCGCGGGTGAGTGCCCGGTCGGTGGCCAACGGGCTGCTGAGCACGCTCCCGAACCGGTAGAAGCCCGCGATCATCGCCTCCCGGCCGGGGAGATTGAACTCCCGCCCCAGGCTCCGCATGATCGAGTTCTCGGTGGGGCGGTTGAGCCCGTACTGGTAGTAGCCGCCGCCCTCGTAGGCACCCACGGGACCGCCGTCCGGGGATTCCTGGCCCAGCCAGCGGTACCACTTCTGGCGCTGTGCGGCCATCTGGTCGGCGGAGAGGGTGGTGAGGTTGGCCTGCTGGGGTTCGGGGCCGGAGTAGGTGCCGGACTCGCCGTAGTCGTACTCGTCGGCGAGCTTCCCGAGCGAATGGCCGGTCTCGTGCACCGCTATCTGGTCGGACCGGTCGTTGTCCGAGGAGGCGGTGGCGATCCCGTCGTAGCCGACCTGGGAGGAGATGTCGTTGTAGCCCGCACCGCCGTACTTGGTGGAGTTGGAGAGGACGACGACCAGGTCGGCGGCCGGGGCCTTGGCGGCGTACGCCTCGACCTTTCCGGTGTCGACGCAGAGCAGCCGCTCGGTCCCGTCGCAGAAGAACGCGGAGCCGAGGGCGGTGTTCCGGACCACGTCCTGGGTCGGGTCACCGGAGACGCCGGAGTCGTGAGAAACGGCGTCCACCGCCCAGACGTTGAACTGACCGGCGTAGGACGCGTACGGCTCCACGGCACTGATCTTCGCCCACTTGGCGCGGACGTCGGCGTGGAAGTCCTCCTGCTGGGCGGAGGTGTAGCCGTCGCCGATGAAGACGACGTCCAGTTTGCTGCCGACCGGGCCGTTCTGGACGATCGGCGTGACATCGCCGTCGCCGGCGGCGATCGCCGTCTTCTGCGAGCGGGACAGCGGCTTCGGTGCCGCCACGGAGGTGTGCCGGGGGTGGCCGCCCGGGCCGGTGAAGTACTCGACGTGCTGGGTGCGTTGGGCCTGCGGGGAGGGGGCCGGGGTGGTGACGCCCTGTGCGGTGCTCGCGGCGACCGTCGTGGCGGCCAGCGCGGCGATGGCCAGCGCGCCGGAGACGGAGGTGCGCAGCGACGGGCGGCGCGGGCCTTGTCCGGTGGCACCACGGTGCCGACCGGTGCCGGGTATGGAGGGGGAGCGTCTGAGCATGGGGGGTTAGTCCTTCCGAACGTCGCCGCCGGAGCAGCGAGTTGAGCCTGATTCAGGCGCCGCTCAACGTAGAGGGTCGGAAGGGCGAGGGCAACGGGAAAGCTCAGGGACCACGGGAAATGCCAGGAATAACGGAAAACCCCACAGGTAACGGGAAGGCCGCCACGGCCTCGCGGACCGTGACGGCACCCTGGTCACCCCTGGTCATTCCGAACCGACGGACGGGGACGGCTCAGACCTCGATGACCAGCTTCCCCCGTACATGGCCCGCCTCGCTCAGCTCCTGGGCCTTGGCGGCCTCGGCGAGCGGGAAGGTCTCGACGACCGGCACGGACAGCCGGCCCTCGACGGCGAGCCGGGCGTGCCGGGCCAGGCCCGCGCGCACCTGCTCCGACGGCGTACCGCCCGCCGAGAACGGCACGCCGTGCTCGGCCGCGTTCGGATCGGCGATGGTGACGATGCGGTCCGTCGTCCCGCCGCGCAGGGCGATGGAGAGCGGCAGCACGTCATGGCCGGCCGCGTCGAAGACGGCGTCCACACCCTGCGGGGCCGCGGCCCGGACCCGGTCGGCGAGCCCCTCGCCGTACGCCACCGGTATCGCACCGAGCGCCCGCAGGAAGTCGTGGTTGGCCGGCGACGCCGTGCCCACCACCGTGGCGCCCAGGGCCACCGCCAGTTGGACGGCCACCTGGCCGACCGCCCCCGCGGCCGCGTGCAGCAGCAGCGTCTCGCCCTTGGCCAGGCCCAGTTCGTCGAGCACCCGCTGCGCGGTCTCCCCGGCGACGGGCAGCGCCGCCGCGGCCCGGAAGGACAGTTCGGCGGGCTTGGGCACGATGTCGCCGGCGAGGGCGTACTCGGCGTAGGCACCGGTCGCGGTCCAGCCGAAGACCTCGTCGCCGACGGACACCTCGTGGTCACCCGGGCCGAGCGCGTCCACGATCCCGGCGAACTCCAGACCGGGCACCGCGGGGAACGTGGTCGGGTAGTGCTGCTCCACCCAGCCGTAACGCCGCTTGTAGTCCAGCGGGTTGACGCCGACCGTCACCACCTTCACCCGGACTTCCCCCGGGCCCGGTTCGGGCTTCTCGGTCTCCCCGAACGTGAGCACTTCCGGGCCGCCGAAGCTGTGGTAAATGATCGCCTTCATGGTGCATCTCCCCGTGGTGGTGTGAGAACGCTGGTGGTTGAGGGCTCCAGCCTCGCCTCCGGGGGAGCGCCCGGTCCCCGGCCATCGGGCCAGTCCTCCCTGGCCAAAAGTCCAGCGCCCGTTCCGCCGCGCCTGGCTAGGCTGACGACCATGGAGCTGACCGGAGCCGTGCCCGCCCTGACCGCCGCCTACGAGGTGATCCGCCAGCCGCTGGGGGACATCCTGCCGCGGCTCTCCGAGGTGCTGTCCGAGGTGGTCCCGCACCGTGCGGCGGCCGAACTCTCCACGCACTGCGCGCACTCACCGTTCAAGACGGCCGGCGACCCGGAGATCACCGGACGGCTCTCCACCGCCGACCTGGCTCCGCTGCTCGCCACCGGCACCCCGGGCCGGCCGTGGCAGGGGACGCTCGACCTGGCCGGGGCCGAGCGTCCGGTGCTCGCGGTGACCAGCCATGCCACGCCCCGCGGCGCGGTCCTGCTGCTGGTGCGCGACGCGGGGGCGACACCGGTCGACGAGAGCGGCACCGCGCTCGTCCAGGCCCTGTGGGACATCGTCACCAGCCACTTCGAACGGCTGGCGGCGGAGGCCATGCCCGGTGCGCTGGCCCGTTCGCGGACCGCGGCGGGCACCCGGGCGCGGGTGATCGCCGAGCTGGGCGAGGCCTACTCGGCCGCGCTCACCGGCGTACTGGGCGTCCTGCGCAGCCGCGCCCTCGACGATGCGGCGGCCCGCGCCACCGCCACGGACCTGGCGGTCTCCGCCCTGGTCGAACTGCGGGCCGAGGCCGAACGCGACCAGCAGATCGCCGAGGAACCGGCCGACCAGGCCTTCGCCCGGCTCGCCGAATCCCTCCGGCCGATGGTGCGCTACAGCCCCGTACGGCTCGAACTGGGCACGCCCGACTCCGTGCGCACCCTGGCCGCCGACGTCGCCCACACCGCACGGGCGGTCGTCCGGGCCGTGCTGATGAAGGCACTGGAACAGGAGGCCGTGACCCGGGTGCACGTCTGCTGGCAGATCAACGACGACGAACTGCGTGCGACCGTACGGGACGACGGGCCCGGCACCCTCACCCCCGAAGCGCTGGCTCCCGGCCGGGTCCGGGACCGGCTCGACGTCCTCAAGGGCCGCCTGGACGTCGACGCGGTGCCCGGCTGGGGCACGACGGTATCGGCGACGATCCCGCTGCGGGTCTCCCAGGACCCCGCGCCCGACCCCCTCACGGCCCTGGGCGAACGGGAGTTGGAGGTTCTGGCGCGGCTCGCGCTCGGGCACCGCAACCGGGCGATCGCCCAGGAACTCCACATCAGCGAGTCGACGGTGAAGTTCCACGTCGCCAAGATCCTCACCAAACTGGGCGTCGAATCCCGGGGCGCGGCGGCGGCGCTCTTCCACGCCGTGGCGTGAGCGGCACGGGCGCGGCTGCCGCTGCGCGCGTTACGCGAGGTGCTTGCCGTTGCCCACGTGCCGGGCCTCGGGCACGCCGCTGAACCGCGCCGCCTGCCCGGCCGGTGCCGCGCGCATCGCCCGTTCCGCGCGGGCCCGGCGCTCCTCGCTCTCGTTCACCGGGCTCACCTCGCTCCAGTAGATGTCCAGCATCGTGCGCAGCGACATCGGCTCGTTCGCCGGCCCTATCGGGACGGTGATCCGGTCCAGGGTGCGCCAGAGTTCGTAGTCGGCCTGGTCGGCGATGCCACCCGACCGGGCGTGCGCGGCCTGGTGGCGGTGCACCGCGCAGGCGAGGTCGCGCAGCCGGTCGCGGTGGTTCTGCGCGACCTGGTGGTTCATGGAGCGGTTGAGCTCCTTCTTCGCCTTGTTGATCTCCGACAGGGCGTTCTGCACCGTCCGGCTGAAGTTCGCCGCGCGGTGCCGCCAGGCGTCGTACTCCCGCTTCGAGGCGAACCACTCCTGTTTGCCGGCCGGTCCGCGGGCGAAGCACTCCAGGCGGAACCGCTCGCGCTCCTCCCGCCGCTTGCGCAGCACCGACGAACTCCGCTGGAAGAGGGTGTTCAGGGCGTCGCGGGTGCGGTCGATGAGTGCCGGGTCGAGCAGGGCCGCCCAGACCTCCGGGTCACGTGCGGGCGGGTGGGCGTTGTCGAGGACGAGTTGTTCGTAAGCGTCGTCGTCGAGACGGGACAGGCGGCCTGCGTCCATCAGTCGGCCTCCAAGCCGGTTGTGGGCTGCACCGCCCCATGGTGGCGGCTGGGTGTGACGCCCGACAGGGCGCACTCGGGCCGCCGGGAATGCGCCCGTGGCACGTTCCGGGCGCACGGTCGGGGTGCTCGGGGGGCGGGGCGCGCGGTGGTGACGCGCCGGCTCACTGCGGATACGGGGTACGGGTGAGCACCTCGCAGCCGTCCTCGGTGACCAGCGCCGTGTCGGAGCACGCGTAGGTGCCCAGCCGCTCGTCCAGGAGCCAGGACTGGACGTGGAACGTCATCCCGGCGCGCAGCCGCAGCGGGTTGCCGGGCCGCAGGGTGCGGGTGCCGCCCATCCAGCTCGGCGGGAAGCCGATCCCGACGAGGTACCCGCAGTGGTGCCGGCGGTACGGCCGGCCGATCGCCTCCTCGACGACCGCCCGCCACGCGCCGAAGACCTGCTCGGCGGTGCGGTCCGGGCGCAGCGCCGCGCACAGGGCCCGCATCGCCTCCTGCGAGGCCTCGGCCGCCGGGCGGTGCCGGGCCGCGTCCCGGGGGTCGAGGTGGTGCAGCCGGGCGAGGGGTGCGTGGTAGCGCCCGTAGGCGGCGGACAGCTCCAGGAAGACGCCGTCCCGGGGCCCGAACTCCCGCCGGGTCCAGGTCAGATGCTCCTGGTCGAGCCGGTCGGTGCTGCGCACGAGCGGGGCGAAGCCCGGCAGGTCACCGCCGGCCCGGAACATGGCGTCGTGCACCGCGGCGGCCACCGCGTTCTCCCGCGCCCCGGCGGTGACCGCGAAGTGCCCCTGGTGGTTGAGGCCGCAGTGGTAGTGGATGTCCTCGGGCGCCGTGACGAGCAGCAGATCCAGCCCGTCGCGCGCCATCGCCTCCCGTGTACCGGCCAGCCGCTGGGCGTACTCCTCGGGCGGGAACCCGGGTTCGGGGAGGCCGCGGGGTGGGTCGGGCTGCTGGGGCGGCTGGGGAGGGAGATGCGGCATACGCCCAGTCTGCCCCGGATGACGCCATGACTCTCACCGGATCTGACCTCCCCGGAACCGGATCTGACCTCCCCGGATCCGACGGGAAGATCTGGCGGGAAGTGAACGCCCGCGGGCCGACGCCCGTATCTTCCGGCAACCGTGCCCCACCGGGGCATGGGCCGACGACGTGAGGAGCGCCCATGACCGACGCCGGGAACCCGCAGCTCCAGGCCATGCCGGACGGTGACGCCCAAGTGTCGCTGGTGGTACGCCTCCAGTGGGAGGACGTCGCCGCCCTCGGCCAGGAGGCCACCCGGCTCGCCGCCCGGTTCAAACGCCCGGTGACGCTGGACGAGGCGGCGGCCCACCGGCTGCGGATCCGGCCGCCGGCCCCGCCCGTCAAAACGGTGCCCCAGGAACGGACGCCCCCCGCGGTCACCTCCACCACGGTGTCCCCGCTGCCCGCCCGCTCCCCTCAGGAACAGGCCCGGCAGGCGATCGAGCGGATCAACGGCACGGCCGGTCACGAGACGGCGTAGGAGGGACCGCCGACCGGGGCTGGACGGCCCGTGGGTGGCTGCCCGACCCGCCGTCAGCAGTGCCGGTCGACGTACCCCTTGGTGCCCGACGGCCGGAGGTCCCGGTCGCGCAGGGTGACGGAGAGCCTCGGGCCCCAGGTGCGGCAGGCGGCGGCGAAGTCCTGCGCGCGGTACTCGATGACGAAGATCCGGTCGTCGTAGGCGTCCGCGAAATCGCCGCATTCCTCGTAGCGGGCGCATTCCTCGACGACGGCGAAGTCGAAGCCGATGGACCGGCGGCGGGGCAGCAGATCGGCGGTGTTCTTCTGCGCGACGGCCAACCGCCGCTGGTGGGCGCGGCGGGCCAGCAGCCGGGCGAAGGCCGCCGCGTCCCCGGCGGTGAGCCGGCCGTCCGCGCGCTCGTAGGAGTCGAGGTTGTCGGGTTCCACCGCGTCGTAGCCGGCCTCGGCGCAGCCGTCGATCCACGGCCCGACGATGTCCATGAGTGCCGTGCGCTTGGCGGCCGTGGAGATGTCGAACAGCGGCTCGTCCCAGTCCTCGTCGACGACCGGCCTGCCGTCCCCGTCGCGGAGCAGCAGGTCGGGGTGGCGCCGCTGCCAGGTGCGGGTCTCGTCCGGCTGGGCCTGGAAGGCGTTGACGTAACAGACGTTGTAGCGGCCGGGTACGGGCTTCGCCGTGCGGTCGCGGGAGACCGCGCGGACGCCGCGGGGCGGCGGGTACGGGCCGCCGAGCTGGTAGTCGAACTCCGCGTCGGCGGCCGGCGGTCGCACCGCGCGGGGCGTCGCCGCGCCGGTGTCCTGCGGGTCGCGGCCGGTGGAGCAGCCCGCGCCCAGCGGCAGCACCAGGACGAGTGCCAGGAGGAGGGCGCGGGTGGGGCGGGAAGGGCGAAGCTGCACGAAGTGGATCTTAGGTGCGAAGCCGATGTTCCGTGCCGCCGCGCTGCGTTCGGTGACCAACAGCACAGGTACTGACCAGTAGCGTTACCGGTCCGCGGGCCTAGAGTGAGGGCCCGATGGCGCCGCCGGACAGCCGGCGGCGGCCCGCACCCCTCTTTCTCCGACCAGGGAGACTGCATGCGCTCTCCGAAGGACTTCTTCCGCCCGCTGGCCGTCGGTGCACCGGCACCGGTGCGCGAAGTACCCTTCCGGCCGTCCCGGATGATCCACTTCTTCGACCCGGGCAACGAGAAGATGGCGGCCAAGGTGCCGGACATCGCGCCGACCGTGGACGTGCTGCTCGGCAATCTGGAGGACGCCGTCGCCGCCGACCGCAAGGAGGCGGCCCGCTCCGGCCTGGTGAAGGTCGCCAAGGCGACGGACCTCGGCGACACCCAGCTCTGGACCCGGATCAACAGCCTGGACTCGCCCTGGGCGCTGGACGACCTGCTGACGCTGGTCACCGAGATCGGCGACAAGCTGGACGTCATCATGGTGCCGAAGGTGGAGGGCGCCGAGGACATCCACTACGTCGACCGGCTGCTCGCCCAGCTGGAGGCGAAGGCCGGCATCCAGCGGCCGATCCTGGTGCACGCCATCCTGGAGACCGCCACCGGCGTCGCCAACGTCGAGGAGATCGCCGGCGCCAGCCCCCGGATGCAGGGCATCTCGCTCGGCCCGGCCGACCTGGCCGCCAGCCGCCGGATGAAGACCACCCGGGTGGGCGGCGGCCACCCCGGATACCTCGTACGGGAGGACCCGCACGGGGCGGACGGCAGCGCGCCGCGGGCCACCTTCCAGCAGGACCTGTGGCACTACACCCTCGCGCGGATGGTCGACGCCTGCGCGGCGCACGGCATCCTGCCGTACTACGGGCCGTTCGGCGACATCAAGGACACCACCGCCTGCGAGGACCAGTTCCGCAACGCCTTCCTGCTCGGCTGCGTCGGCGCCTGGAGCCTGCACCCGGTGCAGATCGCCATCGCCAAGCGGGTGTTCTCCCCGTCCCCCGCCGACGTCGCCTGGGCCCGCAAGGTCATCGACGCCATGGGTGACGGCACCGGCGCGGTGATGATCGACGGCAAGATGCAGGACGACGCCACCTACAAGCAGTGCCAGGTCGTCGCCCAGCTCGCCGACGCCCTCGCCGCCCGCGACCCCGAGCTGCGCGACGCCTACGCCGCGGCAGAGAAGGAGTAAGTCCCGTGTCCGACGCGATCCTGCGGCCGCGCCGCTCCGTGCTCTACATGCCGGGCGCCAACGAACGCGCCCTGGAGAAGGCCAAGTCGCTCCCCGCCGACGCCCTCATCCTCGACCTGGAGGACGCGGTCGCCCCCGACGCGAAGACCGACGCCCGCAAGCGGGTCGCGGCCGCCGCGGCCTCGGGCGAGTACGGCCACCGCGAGGTGACGATCCGGGTCAACGGGCCGGGCACCGCATGGCACGCCGACGACCTGCGGGCCGCCGCCGAGGCCGGCCCGGACGCGGTCGTCGTCCCCAAGGTCGAGTCCGCGGCGACCGTGCGGGAGGTCGAGCGCGCACTGGAGGCGGCCGGCGCCCCGGACCGCACGGCCATCTGGGCGATGGTCGAGACCCCGCGCGCGATGCTGGACGCCCGCGCGGTGGCCGCCGCCAGCGAACGGCTCACCGTACTGGTCATGGGCACCAACGACCTGGCCAAGGAACTGCACGCCGAGCACGTCCCCGGCCGGGCCCCGCTGCTGACCGGGCTGTCGCTGGCGCTGCTGGCCGCCCGGGAGTCCGGCAAGGTGATCCTGGACGGGGTCTACAACGACGTGAAGGACGCCGCCGGATTCGAGGCGGAGTGCGTCCAGGGACGGCAGTTCGGCTTCGACGGGAAGACCCTGATCCACCCCTCGCAGCTGGAGCCGTGCAACCGGGTCTTCGCCCCCTCGGCCGAGCAGGTCGAGCGCTCCCGCAGGATCATCGACGCCTTCGACGAGGCCACCCGCGAAGGGCGCGGCGTGGTCACCGTCGACGGCCGGCTGATCGAGAACCTGCACGTCGAGGACGCCCGCCGGATCCTCGCCCTCGCCGAGGCGGTCGCCGGCCGCGACTAGCGGCCGACGGCACCCTGTCGCGCGCCCGCCCGTGGACCACCGAGCCCACGCGGCGGGCGCCGGCGCGCCGGGTCACACCCCGCCCCCGCCCGTCACAGCACCGGCTCGCGGCGCGACCGGCCCAACCGCAGCCGGCCCCGGAGCTTGTCCACCAGCGGATACCTCTCCCGCTGCTCACGGGACTGCCGGTCCAGCTCCTCCACCAGCCGCTGGGAGCGCTTCTCCACGTCCAACTCGTCCAGGATGCGGTCGATCTCGGCCAGCAGCGCGCCGTGCAACTGCCACTGCCGCGGATGCTCCTGCACCTCGTCGAGCAGCAGATGCGCCACCGTCTCGCGGCTCTCCCGACTGGCGGCCAGCTCCTTGACCAGCCGGTCCTCCGCCTTGTCCGCGTTCGCGCTGACCTGCGTCGTGATCAGCACGGCGAAGCTGTCCACCGCGCGGGCCATGTGCCGGAACAGCTCGCTCAGGGAAACGCCGATCCGCGACGAGAACAGCGACTCCTCGGTCCGGGCCTTGGCCAGGTCGGTCAGCGTCCGGCAGACCGTGCGCAGCACCACCGCGGAGATCTCCAGCGTGTCCAGACCGGTCCGCAGCACCACCCGGGAGAGCAGTCCTTCCTTGACCCGGGGATTGAGCCGCAGACTGTCCTCGGCCTGCCGCAGCGCCGCGTCCACCTGCACGATGTCGTGGTCCAGCCGCCGCGCCTCGTGCAGCCGGGCCGCGGCCTCCACGACCGGCGTATGGCCGACCACCTCGTCGCTGAGGCTCAGCAGCAGCACCCGCATCCGGCCGGCCAGCCCCTCGATCGCCTGGCTGGCGGGCTGCACCAGCACCGGCGGCACGAACAGCACGTTGAACAGCAGCCCGACCACCGCCCCGATCAGCGTCTCCAGCACCCGGTCCCAGGCCGTCGCCGCCACCCGCGTCGTCGTCACCCCGAGCACCAGCATCGCGCTGATCGCCACCTCGGGGACGAACTCGCCGGCTTTCACGAACCGGCCGATCACCAGCGAGGCGAGGATGATCAGCCCCAGGCTCCACCAGGTCAGACCCACCAGCGAGCTGAAGCCGATGGCGATGACCACCCCGACCACCACCGAGTTCACCCGGCGCACGCTGGTGGTCAGCGTGGTGTAGAGGGTGACCTGGACGACGAGCAGGGCCGTCAGGGGTGCGGTCAGCGGCGCCGGTTCGCTGCTGACCATCAGCGCGACGACGTACGAGATCACGGCGGCGATGGTCGAGCGGAGCGTCTGCGCGACGACGGGCTCGCTGTGCCGCCGGACGAGATCCAACAGCGGATCGGTTACTTCACGCACTCTCCTCCCCCTTCCCGCTTTCCGTACCGAGAGCAACATGCGTGACCGCCCTACCCGCATTCGGACCCCTGCGGTCGTCCGGCCGGCCGTCGCCACGGATGATCGTCCGGAGAGGACGGACCGGCCCGGTCAGGGCCCGGCGGCGCACGGGAGTGGTGCGATGAGCGGCGGCGACGGGGACCAGGAGGCGCACCCGCGCGCGCCGCGCGACGGCGACGCCGGCCGCGCCGACGGGCCCGGCGGCCTGGTCCGGCGGCACTTCCTCGGGGCCGCCGCGGCCGGCGCCGCCGGACTCGCCCTCGCCACGGCCACCGGCTGCGACGCCCCCTCCGGCACGAACCCCGGGCCCGTCCGAGGCACCCGCCCCGACGACCTCACCGCGGAACGGGCCCGGGCCGGCAGCCCCGACTGGCGGCTGCGCGCGCCCGGCCCGCCCGAGGCCGTCGAGGGCTACACCGACCGGGTCAGCGTCCGGCCGGGCGAGGAATTCGGCCTGTACGTCTCCACCACCGCCCCCGGCTTCCGGGTCTCGGCCTACCGCGTCGGCTGGTACGGCGGCGCCCAGGCCCGGCTCGTCTGGCACTCGCCGCGGGTCGCCGGCAGCCGCCAGCACCGCCCGCGACTGCTGCCCGGCACCCGGACCGTCCGCGCGGACTGGCAGCGCACCCTCGCCGTCCGCACCACCGGCTGGCCACCGGGCGCGTATCTGCTCCGGCTGGACGCGGACCACGGGCACCAGCGGTACGTCCCGCTGGTCGTCCGGTCCGCGACCGCCGCCGGCCGGACCGTGCTGATGCACGCCGTGACGACCTGGCAGGCGTACAACCGGTGGGGCGGCCACAGCCTCTACGCCGGCGAGGACGGCTCCTACGGGACGCGGTCGCTGGCCGTCAGCTTCGACCGGCCCTACGAAGCGAACGGCGCCGAGAAGTTCCTGGTCTACGAGCGCGCCGTGGTCGTCCTCGCCGAACGGCTCGGCCTCCCCCTGGCCTACACCACGTCCGTGGACGTCCACCGCTCCCCGGCGGCGTTGAGGGGGGCCACCGCCGTCCTCTCGCTCGGCCACGACGAGTACTGGACCCCGCAGCAGCGCGCGCACGTCACCCGGGCCCGCGACACCGGCGCCAACCTCGCCTTCCTCGGCGCCAACGCCTGCTTCCGCCGGGTCCGGCTGGACCCCGGCCCGGCCGCCGCGCTGCGCACCGTGACCTGCTACAAGACCGCCTACCGGGACGACCCGTCCTTCGCGGACCACCGCGAGCCGCCCACCCAGGACTTCCGCCTGCCACCCGCCGCCGACCCCGAGTCGTCCCTCACCGGCGTCTTCTACGAGGGCTATCCCACCGACGCCCCCTACGTCGTCCACCAGCCGGACCACTGGCTCTTCGCCGGGACCGGAGCCGGCCGCGGGGCGTCGTTCGACCACCTCGTAGGCGTGGAGTACGACCGGGTCACCCCCGAGGCGCCCACGCCGGAACAGCTGGAGATCATCGCCCACTCACCGCTGGTCTGCGCGGGCCGCAGCAGCCACGCGGACTCCGCGTACTACACCGTGGCGAGCGGCGCCGGGGTCTTCGCCACCGGCACGATGCGCTGGGTCGAGGCGCTGATGGCCGGTACCGGCGACGACGGCCGCGACCACGGGATGGACGCCCGGACCAGGGCGTTCGTCACCCGTACCACCGAGAACCTGCTGCGCGCCTTCGCCCAGGGGCCGGCCGCCAGGACCCGGCCCGCACCGCGGAACAACGTGGCCGCCGTCTACGGCACCTGACCCGCCGGGCGCGCACCGGGCCCGCTCAGTCCTCGGCGCGCTGGGTGACCGGCGCCTCGGTGCGGTCGCCGAGGAACTCGTACCACCGGCGCTGCAGACAGACGTAGCGGGCGTCCGCCTCGACCAGGCTGAGGAAGGCCCTGACGGTCTCGGCGAGCCGCTGCTGCAACCCGGAGTCGGCCAACTGCCCGTCCTCCGTGAAGCCTTGGTGTGCGGCGGCGAGACTGAACATGTCCGGGTAGACCCGGGTGCCGAGGTGCTCCAGCGGCACCCGCAGCGCCCACAGTCCCCGGTTGCCGCCGACCAGCGACGGGGAGGCGGAGACCAGCAGCGCGTGCTTGGTCTTGAACGGCTGCGGCCGGACCCGTGAGACCCAGTCGATCGCGTTCTTCACCACGCCCGGCACGGAGGCGTTGTACTCCGGTGAGGCGATGACGAAGGCGTCGGACCGCTCGATCCGGTCCCGCAGCTCCAGCGCGCCGGCCGGCAGCCCCTCCGCCACCTCCAGGTCCCCGTCGTACAGCGGCATGCCGAAGTCCCGCAGCCCCGCGAGGTCGACCGTGGCGCCGGCCTCGGTCATCATCCGGGCCACGAGCGCGGCCAGCCGGGCGTTGGCCGACTCGGCCCGCAGCGAAGCACCGAGGACCAGTACGCGCAGCGGGCCGGGGTGGGCGTCCGCGGGCAGGGCCATGACTTCCGTCCTTTCCGCACCCGGGCAGGGCCGCCCGGTGCGGGGGCAGCGTATCCGCGGCACGGCCGGAAACCCGGCACCCACCGGGCACCGCCGTGCCACGTCACCGCCTACGAGGAGTTGCTGCGGGCCCGCCGGCGGGCCATCCGGCGCCGCTCGGCGCGCCGCTCCTCCTCGTCCAGGCCGCCCCAGATGCCGTTGTCCTGGCCGGAGGCGAGGGCCCACTCCCGGCACTCGTCCATCACCGGGCACTGCCGGCAGACGGCCTTGGCCTCCTGGATCTGCAGCAGCGAGGGGCCGGTACTGCCGACCGGGAAGAAGAGTTCCGGGTCCTCGTCCCGGCACCGGGCACGATGACGCCAGTCCATGGGGGTACCTCCGTTCCGCGCTACGGAGCGCGGTCGATGTCCGCTGCGGGGGGCGGGCGGGCCGGGCCGCACACCGGTCGGCAACTTCCGCACCGGTACGCCCCGTTGTGGTCGGGTGCCCCGTGCCGCCGCGGCAATGCGCCGGAACTCAGCGGACCGCCCAGCCCCGGTCGCGGAGCGCGTCGGTGAGCGGGCGCGCCACGTCCCGGGCCACCCACAACTCGACCGCGCCGTCCGTCGCGTCCGGGACCGCCGGTGCCTCCGGGAGCACCATGCCTTCGAGGTCCACCCGGGCCTCGGCCACATCGCCGAGCAGCCGCTCCAGCTGCCGCTGCGGACCGCCGACGGCTATCGAGAGCACCTTGTGCCGGTCCGCGCCCGCCGGCCCGTGCGGGGCGGCGATCCGCGCCCGTCCCGCACTGCCGCGGCGCAGCACCCCGGTCAGTTCCGCCAGGGCGGCGGTGTGCTGCTCCGGGACGTCCTCGGTCAGCCGGGCGAGCGCCCGGGCCGCCGTCGTCAGGTCCCGGCCCAGCTCGGCCAGCAGCGGGCCGAGGGCCGCCGCGTTGGCCGCGAGGATGTCCGTCCACAGCCCGGCGTCACCGGCCGCGGTCCGGGTGACGTCCCGCATGCCGCGGCCGGCCAGCCGGACCGCGTACTCCTCGCCGTCCACCAGCCGGGCGGCGGTCAGACTCGCCATCAGGTGCGGCAGATGGGACACCAGCGCGACGGCCCGGTCGTGGTCGGCCGGCGGCAGCAGGACCGGCACCGCGCCGCACAACGAGACCAGCTCCAGCACCCGGTTGAGCGCGCTCTCCCGGGACTCCGGGGTGGGGGTGAGTATCCAGTGGCGGTCCTGGAAGAGGTCGGCGCGGGCCGTCAGCGGGCCGGAGCGCTCCCCTCCGGCCATCGGATGCCCGCCCACCAGACCGGTGGTGTCACAGCCGAGGGCCAGGCACTCGGCGTGCACCAGCGCCTTGACGCTGGACACGTCCGTGTACACCTGGGCCAGTTCGGCCTTCTGGTGGTCCGCGATGGTCCGGGCGACCTCCGACGGGGGGACCGCGATGACCGCGACGTCCACCGGGGCCGGCGGGGGACCGGGGACCCCGGCACCGAGTGCGGCGGCGATCCGCACGCTGTCCGGGTCGCGGTCGATCAGATAGGTGGTCACTCCCCGGCCGGTGAGTGCCAGGGCGATGGAAGTACCGATGAGACCCGTGCCGACGACGCAAGCGGTATGCAAGAGAACGCTCCTGGGCCGTGAAGGGGGAAGGCGGACACATCCGGGCCCGCCCGACAGGGGAACGGGCGGGCCCGGAGGGTCCTGGGGGAGGTACTACCGGTCGGCCGGTGCCTGGGCCGGGGTTGCCGGCTCCGTCGCCTCGGCCGGCCTGCCGATCAGCCGCCGCAACAGCGCCGGATTGGTCAGCATCACCGCGTTGCCGATCAGGATCAGGGCGACGCCCACCAGGTCCCGCACCGTCCAGTGGAAGCTCTCGAACACCGTGGACAGCAACAGCGCCACGATCGGGAAGAGCACCATGGCGTACGCGGCGCGCTCACCGCCGATCCGGCCGAGCAGCGTGAGGTACGCGCCGAAGCCGACCACGGAGCCGAAGACGGCCAGATAGACCAGCGAACCGGTGTACTTCAACGACGGGTCGAAGGCCGCCCCGCCACCGAAGACCAGCGCGAACGGGGCCGTGAGCAGCGCCCCGTAGGCCATCGCGAAGCCGGTGCCCTGCACCACCGGAATGCCCGCGGCCTGGGTCTTGCCGGAGACGACGTTGCCCAGACAGAAGACCAGGGTGCCGAGGGCGGAGAGCACGATGCCCTGGCCCGACCCGGACGACAGCCCGAAGTTCTGGAACTCCGGCCAGAAGACGGTGACGATCCCCAGCAGCCCGATCGCCCCGCCGAGCAGCATCTTCCTGGTGATCGTCCGCCGGAAGAAGACCCGGGCGAAGACCATGTTCACCAGCAGCGACATCGCGAAGATGATCGAGACGAGGCCGGTGGTCAGATGCTGTTCGGCGAAGTAGAAGCAGACGAAGTTGGTGGAGAACATCAGCGCGCCCATCAGGACGAACTGCCCGTGCACCCGCAGGGGATAGCGCAGCGGCAGCCCGCGCAGCCGGGCCCAGGCCAGCAGGATCACCGCGGCCAGCGCGAACCGGTAGGCGACGGACACCGTGGGGTGCACATCGCCCAGCTGGCCCTTGATGGCCAGCCAGGTCGAACCCCAGATCAGCACCGTCACCACGTAGAGGACGGCGTTCACAGGCAGCTCCGTTCCAGCAGACCCACCAGCCGGCGGGCCCCCTCGGCGACCTGTTGGGGCGTCAGATAACTCAGGGAGAGCCGGAGCTGGCACCGGCCCCCCTCACTGTCCGGGTAGAAGTAGTTCATCGGTGTCCAGATCACTCCGTGCTCGCGGGCGGACTCTTCCAGCAGCGCATTGTCCGCCGGCACGGGGAGGGTGAGGGTCAGGAAGAACCCTCCGTCCGGCACGTTCCAGCCAATGCCGGCCGCCTCCCGCCGCTCGCGCGGCAGCAGCCGCTCCAGACTCTCCAGCAGGACCGCCAGGTTCTCCTGGTAGAAGTCGGCGGCCGGCTTGTTGGCCTCGCGCAGCCGGAAGTCATGGGTGAGCAGCATGCCCCCGATGACCGCCTGGCTGAGCGCCGGGGTGTTCACCGTCACCATGCCCTTGAGCTTGGACAGTTCGTCCGCCAGCAGGGTGCGGCGGCCGTCCGCGGCCTCCACCTCCTGGTCGGCGACGACATAGCCGACCCGGGCGCCCGGGAAGCAGGTCTTGGCGAACGAACCCAGGTAGACCACCCGCCGCCGCTCGTCCAGCGCCTTCAGCGTGGGCAGCCCGGTGCCGGTACGGGTGAAGAACCCGTAGGGGTTGTCCTCCAGGAGGATCAGGTCCTCCTCCTCGGCCAGCTCCAGCAGCCGCCGGCGGGCCTCGACCGGCATACAGGTCCCGGTCGGGTTGGCGAAGTCCGGCACGACGTAGAACGCCCGCGGGCGCTTCCCGGCCGCCCGCAGTTCGGCGACCGTACGGCGCAGCACCTCCGGGTCCGTTCCCTGCGGGCCCTCCGGGACGTGCGCGACGGACAGGTCCAGCAGCCGGGCCGCCCCGGTGATCCCGACGTAGCACGGGGACGGCACCAGCAGCACGTCCGACGGATCGGCGAACAGCGCCCGCAGGACCAGGAACATGCCCTCCTGGCAGCCCACGGTCACCACCAGCGACTCCGGCGCAGCCTCGATGCCCTCGTCGTTGCGCAGCGCCCGGGCCACCAACTCGTGGATCTGGCCGTTGGTGCGCCCGTACTGGAACAGCAGGGTGCGCACCTCGTCCGGGGTGCGGCCCAGGTCTTCCACGAGGTGGCGCTGGTAGGCCGCGAGGTACTCACCGATCCGCTCGACCTCGAAGAGCCCTTCGTACGGGCGTCCCGGGCCGAAGGAGATCGCCTCCGGATAGCGGGAGGTGATCTCGTTGAGGAAATTCATCACCTCCATCAGGGGGTCGCCGAGCGAGCCGTGCAGCTCGCCGGCCGGAAGTACGGTGGGGGTGGAGCCGTTGGTCACCGGGGGTCCTCCCAGAGGACGGGGCAGAAGTCCGGGTCGGTGTAGTCGGGGTTGCCGTGCGCGTCCGTGCGCACCAGCACGTCATTGTTGTAGACGACGAGGTCGCCGGACGACAGCTCGTAGGGCCGCCACTGGTTGGTGCGGTCCTGGAGGTGCAGCGAGATGGCGCGCCGCGGACGGTCGCTGAGGTTGTACCCGCTGCCGTGGTAGGTGCGGCAGTGGTGGAAGCTGATGTGGCCCTTGGGGATGTTCACCGGGACCTTGACCACCTCGGAGTTGTTGAACGCGGCGTTCTCCGCGAGCATGTCCTCCAGCTCCGACCGGTCCCGCTCGGCGAAGTGCCGGCTGGTGGTGTCGTCCCCGCCGGTCTCCTTCCAGCGGTGGCTGCCGTCGACCATCGTGATGGTGCCCATCTCCTCGCCACAGTCGTGGAACGGGATGAACGCGGTCAGCATCTCGTCGGAGGAGCAGGTCTGCCAGTAGTGCCGGTCGAAGTGCCAGGGCACGATGTTGCGCTCGTCGTCCGCGCGCTGCGGCTTGTGGATCAGGGTGCTGTTCCACAGCCGTATCTGGCTGGTCTCCGCTATCCGCGCGGCGACCGCGCCGATCACCGGCTTGGAGAGGATGTTCCGGATGGTCTCGTCCTCGTAGAAGATGTAGTCGTTGTGCCGGTGGACGTCGCCCTTCTCCGGCTCCCAGTACGCCAGCCGCGGCGGCCGCTTCGGCAGGGTGCGGTCCCGGTGGCCGGCGTAGAAGCGGTCGGCCGCGGCGTTGAGCGTGTCGACCTCTTCGTCGGTCAGCAGCTTCTTCGACAGATACCAGCCGTGCTCCTGGTAGAACTGCACCTCGTCATCGGTCGGCAGCAACGCCTGTTCGGCGGCGGTCAGCGGGCGCGGGGTGTCATTGCGAGTCATGCCATATCCCTGTCGTTGGTGAGGAGGGGCTGGGAAAGGTGGTCGGGGGAGAGGTGGGGAAGGCCGGCGGCGGGTGCCGTCGCGGCGGGGGAGAGGTGCAGCAGGTCCGGGGCGATCGCGTCGAGGGCGGGGCGGCCGGTCAGGGCCATCGCGTCCGTCAACTCCGCGCGGAGGGTGGCCAGCACCCGTTCGGCGCCGGCCGCGCCATCGACGGCCAGGCCCCACAGGACCGGGCGGCCGACCAGCACCCCACGGGCCCCCAGCGCCAGCGCCTTGAGCACGTCGGTGCCGCGCCGGATGCCGCCGTCGACCAGCACCTCACAGGTCTCCGGTACCGCGGCCACGACCTCCGGCAGCGCGTCCAGCGCCGCGATCGCGCCGTCGAGCTGCCGGCCGCCGTGGGTGGACACGATCAGGCCCTCGACGCCCAACTCGGCCGCCTGCCGCGCGTCCTGTCCGGTCAGTACGCCCTTGAGGACCAGCGGCAGGCTGGTCAGCGAGCGCAGCCAGGCCAGGTCCTGCCAGGTGAACGCGGCGTCGTGGTGCCGCGCGGCGTGCTCGGCCAGGGTGGAGCTGCCGGCCCGGCTGCCGTGCAGACCGCCGGACTGGCCGTCGTCGAGGTTCACCGGCCGGATGTGCGGCGGAAGGCTGAAACCGTTCCGCAGATCGCGCTCCCGGCGCGCCATCCGCGGCGCGTCGACGGTGATCACCAGCGCCCGGTAGCCGGCCGCCTCGGCCCGGCGCACCAGCGACTCGGTCACCTTCCGCTCGCGCAGCACGTACAGCTGCAGCCAGAGCGGTCCGGACGCCGCCCGGGCGGTCTCCTCGATCGTCCGGCTGGCGAAGGTGCTGGTGACGGTGAGCGCGCCGACCGCACCGGCGGCCCGGACGGTCGCCGTCTCGCCCTCCGCGTCGACCAGGCGGTGGTACGCCATCGGCGCGACACCGACAGGGAAGGACACCGGGGAGCCGAGCAGGGTGGTGCCCGGATCGCAGTGGGAGACGTCGACCAGGGTCCGCGGGCGCAGCCGGTAGCGGTCGTACGCCGCGCGCTCGCCGCGCAGCGTCACCTCGTCCCCGCTGCCGCCGGCGATGAAGTCGTACACCGCCCGGTCCAGTCGGGCGCGGGCCGCCGTCTCGTAGTCCTCCGGCGACAGCAGCACCTCCCCGGCGTCGGTCCCGGGCTCCCGGCCGGCCCGCGCGGTCATACGCCGGCCTTCGCGGGCGCGCCGGCGGGGACCGCGTCGCGCGGATCGTCGGCCTCGTCGGTGCGTGCCCGCTCGCGCTCCACGGCTTCGTACAGCGCCTTGATGTTGCCGCTGCCGAAGGTCCGGGCGTCGAGCCGCTGGATCAGCTCGAAGAACACCGTGCGCCGGGCGTAGGGGGACCGGGTGAAGACCTGGACCAGCTGGCCCCACTCGTCCCGGTCGGCGAGCAGGCCGAGGTCCTGCAGCACCGCCGGGTCGATGCCCACCTCGATGCCGCGCTCCGCGAGCGAGGCGTAGTAGCCGGCCGGGGTGGAGAGCAACTCCACGCCGGACAGCCGGAGTTCACGGGCGGCGTGCACGATGTCGTCGGTGCCGTAGGCGACGTGCTGGACGCCCGGGCCGTCGAACCCGTCGAGGAAGTCGTTGAGCTGCCCGCGACCGGCGACCGGGTCGGGCTCGACCATGGTGAAGGTGATGCCCCGGGTCTCGTCCTGGACGACCTTCGAGGCCATCGCCTGGCCGCCGACGACGATGTACTCGTCGTAGGTGTGCTTCAGGCCCAGCGCCCGCTGGTAGAAGTCGACCATGGTCTCCAGCGAACCGGCCCGCAGGCAGAGGGCCAGGTGGTCGACCGAGCGGAGCAGGGCCGGGCCGGACGCCTCGGCGCCCTCCGCCGCCGGCCGGTACCGCCCCGGCAGGAAGTGGGTGGTCGCCTCGTCGTCCCCGTCGCGCTGGACGAAGCTGTGGACCAGGTCGTTGGTCGCGGCGACGGTGGCGCGGACCACCCGCACCCCGTCCTCCTCGAACGTCTCCGGCCCGGACACCGGCTCGGCCCCGGCGGCCAGCGCCTGCTCGAAGTCCGCGACGGCATCGGTCGACCGCAGGGCCACGTCCCGTACGCCGTCGCCGTGCCGGTGGACGAAGCGCGCGGCCCGGTGGTCCGCGTGCAGGGCGGAGGTCAGCACCAGGCGGACGCCGCCGTGCGCCAGGACCAGCGACCGGGCGCCGGCGAAGCCGGTGAGCGGCCCCGCTTCGGCCACCACCCGGAAGCCGTAGGTCCCGCAGTAGTAGTGGGAAGCCTGGTTGACGTCCCCCACATAGAACTCAACGTGGTCGATGGAGTGGGCGGTCACAATGATCCAATCTGTTGCTCGGGAGGTGGGAGCGGCACGCAGCGGCACACCGCGGCTCGGCACGGCGCCGGAAGCGTGCGGCGACGGAGCAAGGGGCAAGGGGAGCGGCCTAGCGGAGGGGACCGGACGCCTCGGCAAGTGAGCGGAAAATGGCGGCGGTTGAGGTGGCGCCGGGATCCTGGTGGCCGATGCTGCGCAGCCCCAGATACGCCGCCCGGCCCTTTCTGGCCTGCAGCGGAACGGTCTCCCGCATCCCGGCCTCGGCGGCCTCGGCCGCGGCGTGCGCCGCCGTGGCGAACGCGGCGCCGGACTCCGCGGCGGCCCGGAAGGCGTCGACCGCGGGAGCGTATGCGTCGATCATGGTCTTGTCGCCCGGCACCGCCGCGCCCAGCTGCTGGATCTTCGCCAGCGCCGCGGCGAGCCCGGCCGAGAACCGGCGGGCGTCCACCTCGGAGGAGGAGCCGAGCGCCGCGCCGAGGGCCCGGAACGCGCCGCCGAACAGCGGTCCGGACGCGCCTCCGACGACCGAGACCAGACAGTTCCCGGCCCGGACGAGGATCTCGCCGGGCGCGTCGGTGCCGTCCGGCGCCGCGACGAGTGCGGAGGGCACGAGCCCGGAGCGGGCCAGGCCGGTCTGTACCGCGGTGAACCCCCGGGCCATGTTCGCCCCGTGGTCACCGTCGCCGATGGCGGAGTCCAGGCGGGTGAGCAGGTCCCGGTCCCGCTGCATGGCCGAGGCGACGTGCTGCATCCAGCCGAGGGCGAGCGCCGCGTCCACCGCTACTCCTCCGGTTCTGCCGATCGTGCTGCACCGGCCGGGTCGTGCCGTCCGGCCGGTCCGGTGGCCGCCGGTATGAGCGTCCGGGCCGCCCGGCCGCCGTGGCGGGGTTCTCGTTGACGCGTGGAACCCCGGCCCCGGCATCACCGGCCCGGACAACACTAAGTTGTCGGTCTTCTCCGCAGGCTTCCGCATGGCAGGCGCTCCTTCGTTGCCCCGGGTGCCCGCAACCTTGAGGGCGAGTCGGATAACTAACGCTTTACCGAAAGCTGTTCGGCATTGCCGAATGGCCATAGAGAGCAAAACGCAGCGACCCCGGCCCCGTCAAGGGCTTCGGCGCATTGGCAACGCAGGCAACACAATCGCGGGGCAAGCGGCCCCTGAGCACGGCGAGTTGATGAACCCGTGATGAAGTCGCGCGGTCTTCCGCGCACGTCAACCGGCGGCGCGCAGCCCCGCGTTGCGCGGCGCGCCGAGATCCCGCGACAGGCTGCGGGCGACCTCGCGGACCGCGATCGCACACTCCTGGCGAGCGGTTTCGGCCAAGATTCGCTCGACCGGTCCCACCAGGCCGAGCCCACCCACCACCTCGCCGCTGCGGTCGAACACCGGCGCCGCGATACCCCCGTCGCCGAGCGTCAACTCGCCTTCCTCCAGGGCGTATCCGGTCTCCCTGGCGCGGTCCAGCTGGGTCGCCAGCCAGCCCGGGTCGTCGATGCTGGCCCCGGTGACCCGGGCCAGCTCGCCCGCGAGCAGCTCGCCGCGCCGCTCGGCCGGCAGGAACGCCGCGATCGCCTTCCCGATGGCGCAGGCGTTCCAGGGCAGGCTGGCCCCGGTCTCCAGCACCTGCACCGACCCGCCGGGCCGGAACGCATGGTGGATGACCAGAACCTGACTGCCCGTCAAAATGCCCACCCAGACGGCCGCACCGGCCTGGTTGGCCAGCAGGTCCGCCCAGGTCACGGCGCGGGTGCGGAGCTCGTGCGAGTCCAGATAGGCGTTGCCGAGGGTCACCAGGCCCGGGCCCAGCCGGTACTTACCGGTCTCCCGGTCCTGGACGACCATGCCCTCCGATTCCAGCGTGCGCAGCAGGGCGTGGACGGTCGGCTTCGCCACCCCGATGCGGTCGGCCAGCTCGGTGACGCCCAGGCGCGGCGTCGCCGTGGCGAGCTCCCGGAGCACGTGGATCGCCCTGTGCACAGCCTGGACCATCGATCAACTCCTGTTCGGTATTGCTGAACGGCGTTCCGGCCACTAGAGTCCTCGTTCATGACACCGCTGGTTGGCATCGTACTTGTGTCGCACCGTGCGGAGATCGCCTTCGGCGTACGGACCCTCGTCGAGCAGATGGCCGGCCCCGGAGTCGTCGTCGCCCCGGCCGGCGGCACCGATGACGGCCGTACGGGCACGAGTTACCCGCGTATCCTGCGCGCGCTGCGCACCGCCGCCACCAGCGAGGCCGGCGCGGTGGTCCTGCCCGACCTGGGCAGCTCGGTCCTCGCCACCCGGCTCGTGCTGACCGACCACCCCGGCATCCACGCCGTCCTGGCCGACGCCCCCTTCCTCGAAGGAGCCGTGGCGGCCGCCGTCACCGCGGCGAGCGGCGCCGCCCTCCCCACCGTTCTCAAAGCGGCCGAAGAGGCCCGCCACACCTCCAAGTTCTGACCGGATCCGACCGGTCGCGGCTCATCCCCGGAAGCCGCGGACGAGGAGTTCGGTGTTGCGGTCCGCCGGCCGGCCCGCCATCTCCTCCAGCACCCCGCCCGCCATGCCGTCGGCCAGCCCCGGGGCGTTGTACGACAGCTCGCGGTACAGGGACGCGAGCCCGACCGCGGACAGATCGCCGAGGTCGGCCCGGTGCGGCGCGGCGGACTCGATGAGCGTGGTGAACAGCGACACCGTCCCGTCGTGGTTGTCGACCAGCTCCAGCAGCCGGGCGTGCTGCGGATAGTCCACGTGCGAGGCGGTGTTGACCTCCCAGAAGGACCGGGCCGGCGTCGGGTGGGGATGCGGGGTGATGCGGTTGACGTGGCTGTGCCCGTTGATCCACGCCACCACGTTCGGGAACCGGTTCAGCAGCGCGATGACCTCGGCCCCGTCGTGCCGCGGCGCGTCCGTGCGGGCCGCGTCCGGTCGCCGGGTCATGCTCGGACTGTGGTGGTGGCTGAAAACCAGAACGTGGGCGTCCGCCGCGCCCGGGTTGCGCACCGGGCGGCCGTCCGCGTCGAAGTATCGGGAACTGTGCGCCGCCAACGTCCGCTCCAGCCAGCCGAGTTGCTCACTGTCCAGGGACCCCTCGAAGTGGCCGCTGCGGTACGTCGTGTCGAGGCTGATGCCGAGCACGTTCTCGGCGACCGGGAACGTGTAGTACATGCGCTCGCCGTCGAGGTGGTTCTCGGTGTAGCCGTGCCCGGCCGGCCCCGCCCCGGCGTGGACCGGATCCAGATGCGCGCGCAGATACGCCCGCGGGGTCACCATCCGCCGCCGCTCATCGGCCACCACACTGCGCGCCCCGGCGGAATTGCGCTGCAGAACTTCCTTCAGCACCGCGCTCTTGGGATCGTCACCGGTGTTGAGCACCCGGGCCAGTGCGGCCACATCGGCGTCCGGGACGGAAAAGATTTTGCGGCCCCCGGCGATGTAGTCGCACAGCCAGGGGTCGGCCGGATTCAGGCACCCGCCCGGCAGGTCGTCGTGGTTGCCCGGCGTCGAATACCAGGGAATGCGCAGCCCGGGGCTGGTCACCGGGCGGATCGCGGCGTCGAGGAATCCGGGGATCTCCGGAAGCCCGCGCCGCTTGTCCTGGTCGCGCAGGCCGGCGTCCGGATGCCAGTAGAGCGGGAGCCCGGAATTCTGGACGCCCTCGTACGACGTCGGGGCACCGGTATTCGGCGTGATGCGGCCCCCGCTCATCAGCGTGAGGAACCACTCCAGCTCCACCGTCTCGTGATTGTCGATGTTGTCGCCGGTGGACATCGCGAAGGCCGGCGCCCGCCCGGTGTGCGGTCCGCCGCGAATCGCGTTGACCTGTTCCACCAGCGAGACCGCACCGGCCACCGACAGCGCCTCCTGCACCCGCCAGGACCCCGGCGATCCGGCGCGCAGGAACTCGGTGCGCAGCGGGCTCTGGACGTCGGCCACGTGCAGATCGGTGAGCTGGACGAAGCAGGCCAGCGGGGTCCGCCGGTCCTGCCGCCGGGGCCCGGCCGAGGCCAGCTCGTCCCGTACGACCAGGGGCCAGCCCGGCCCGGAGGCCAGACGCCGGTAGCCGCTCGTGCCGGTGAGCCGGGCGGTGGTCTCCAGAGTCGTGACGCCGTACGGCGCCGGGCGACCGGATGCGGGGCGGGCCGGCGACGGCACCGAGCCGGTCCGCGCGGGTCCGGGATCCGCGGCCGCGCTGCTCCGGCGCTGGCCGGGCAGTGCCCATGCGGCGCCGGCCCCGGCGACGGCGGCACCGGAGGAGAGAAGGAATCGACGACGGTTGGTGGGGGTGTGCAAACCGGCCATGGGGCCCTCCGTAGACGGCGGCCGGAATGGCGGGCCACCGCGGTGTCACCAAACGGAATATCTCGTTCTGAAGAGTGCGCGGGATGCGTGGCCGGAAGTTGAACGGGCCCGGAACGCGGAACACCCATCGCCCGTCGATTCGGAGACGCAAAAATACCCCGCGACGAATTGACGTCCGGGGTATTTCTCTGCGTATATTGGGGGCTTCTGTGTCTTGATTGCGCAAGAACACTACCCAACGTTCCAAAGCAAACTGTACTTGAGCGGAGTCGAATTGTCAAACGAGGAATTGCGGCAGGAGCAGGAATTCATCGACCTGCTCTACGAACGCCTCGCGGAAATGCGGGCCGAAGCGGCGACCGCGGTACGAAAGGCCCTGGCGCTCGCGGGGAACAACGCCCAGGCGCGCCTGGAGCGCGATGTCGCGGTGGCCGAGCAGTCCGGCGTACTGGCCGCCGTCGACGCGGGGGAGTCCGGGCTCTGCTTCGGCCGGCTGGCCTTCCGCGACGGCCGCGACCACCACATCGGCCGGATCGGCATCCGCCGCGACGACGCCGACCACACCCCGCTCGTCCTCGACTGGCGCGCCGAGGTCGCCCGCCCCTTCTACCTCGCCACCGGCCACACCCCCATGGGCCTGCGGCGCCGACGCCACATCACCACTGAGGGCCGCCGGGTCACCGCCCTGCACGACGAGATCCTCGACCTCGCCGACACCGTCCGCACCGGACACGAAGGCGCCGACGCGGACGCCGTGCTGCTCGCCGCGCTGGACACCGCGCGCACCGGCCGGATGCACGAGATCGTGCAGACCATCCAGGCCGACCAGGACCGCATCATCCGCGCGCCGCACCACGGCGTTCTCGTCGTCGAGGGCGGTCCCGGCACCGGCAAGACCGTCGTCGCCCTGCACCGCGCGGCCTATCTGCTCTACGCCCACCGGGAACAGCTCGCCCGCCGCGCCGTGCTGATCGTCGGTCCCAACCCCGCCTTCCTCAGTTACATCGGCGAGGTGCTGCCCGCGCTCGGCGAGACCGGCGTGCTGCTGGCCACCCCCGCGGAACTCTTCCCGGGCGTGACCGCGACCGGAACCGACACGCCCCGGGCCGCCGAGGTCAAGGGCGCCTCTGCCATGGCCGAGGCGCTCGCGCGGTTCGTCCAGGACCGGCAGACCCTGCCCGACCCGGAGATCGTCATCGAGCACGACGACGGCGAACTGCGCCTGGACGCACAGATGGCGATGGAGGCCCGGCGCCGGGCCCGCGAGACCCGGCTGCCGCACAACCTCGCCCGCCCGCACTTCGCGTTCCGCATCATCGACGCCCTCACCGCCCAACTGACCGACCGGCTCGGCACCGACCCCTACGGCGGCCCCAACCTGCTCGGCGCCGACGACATCGCCCAGCTCGGCAAGGCCATCGCCACCAGCCGCGAAGTGCACCGCGCCATCGAGGAGTTGTGGCCCGCCCTGACCCCCCAGCAGCTGGTCGCGGACTTCCTCGCCGAGCCCGTCCACCTCCCGGAGGCGGACGCCGAGGCGATCCGGCGGACCGGCGGCGAGTGGACGCCCGCGGACGTCCCGCTGCTCGACGAGGCGGCCGAACTCCTCGGCGAGGACGACTCGGCGGCCCGCGCGGCCGCCGAGGCCGAGCGCCTGGAACAGATCGAATACGCCCAGGGCGTGCTCGACCTGTCCTACGGCTCCCGCACCCAGGAGTTCGAGGACCGCGACGACGAGGACTCGGAGGTGCTCGGCGCGCACGACCTGGTCGACGCGGAACTGCTCGCCGAGCGGCACGAGGAGGCCGACCACCGCAGCGCCGCCGAACGCGCCGCGGCCGACCGCACCTGGGCCTTCGGCCACATCATCGTCGACGAGGCACAGGAACTCTCCGCGATGGCCTGGCGGCTGCTGATGCGCCGCTGCCCGACCCGCTCGATGACCCTGGTCGGCGACCCGGCCCAGACCGCGGAACCGGGCGGCTGCGGCGCCTGGGAGACGATCCTCGCCCCGTACGTCGGCGACCGCTGGCACCACGCCCGGCTCGGCGTCAACTACCGTACGCCGACCGAGATCATGCAGGTCGCGGCGCACGTGCCGCGGTCCCTGGACCCGGGCTTCGCACCGCCCCGCTCGATCCGTTCCACCGGCGTACGACCCTGGGCGCGGCGCGCCGGCGACCTCGCGGGCGCGGTGGCCGAGGCCGTCGCACAGGAGAGCCGGGAGGACGGCCGACTCGCGGTGATCGCCCCGCGCTCCCGGCACGCGGACCTGCTGCCGCTGCTCCCGTCCGCGTCCGCCGGACCGGCCCCGGACCTGACCCGCCCGGTGGTGCTGATCGATCCGCGGCAGGCCAAGGGCCTGGAGTTCGACACCGTCCTGGTGGTGGAGCCGCAGGAGCTGGGGACCAGCGATCTGTACGTCGCACTCACCCGGGCGACCCAGCGGCTGGGCGTGCTCCACACCGGGCCGCTGCCGGCCGGGCTCGCGGCGGCGCTGCCGGCGGAGGCCACCGCGGCCGACCGGTGACGCCCGGCGCGGGCGGCGTGGGACGGGGGAGCGGCGGCGGCATGCCCGCGCCGGTCCGCCGCCCCACGCCGTCCCCGCGCGCCGGTGATGCCCCGTCAGGCCGGTGGACCGGGGCATGAACGCGCCCGCCTCCGGCCAGGCACTCCGCGCCCCTCGCGCACCGCCCGGCGAGCGGGCCGTTCGAGGTCACGGTCCCGTTCCGCAGAGGGGGAGTTTCGGCATGCCCGGAGCGCACGGCAAGCGTCCGCACCACGCCCGGCGGGGGAGGCGTCCGCGCCACGCCCCGGCCCTTGTGCTCGCCGCCACGGTCGTCGCCCTGCCGGCCGGCCCGGCGGCCCTGGCCGCGCCGGCCCCCGTTGCTGTCGAGCGCCCGTCCGCCGGGTCCGTACGGCAGGCCGTCGACCAGGTCATCCGGCTGGTGAACGGGGAGCGGGCGGCGCACGGCTGTCCGCGGGTGCGGTGGAACGCGGCGCTGCAGCGGGCGGCACAGCGCCATGCGGACGACATGGCCGCCCGCCGGTTCTTCGGCCACACCAATCCGGACGGTGCCGATCCGGGAGCCCGGATCACCGCGGCCGGCTACTCCTGGTCCGCGTACGGCGAGAACATCGCGGTGGGCCGGCCGACGCCGGCCGCCGTCATGAAGGACTGGATGAACAGCTCCGGCCACCGCCGCACCATCCTCCAGTGCGACCTGAAGGACATCGGCGTCGGCATCCGGGAGGGCACCGGCGGGCCTTGGTGGACGCAGGACTTCGCCGCCCGTGGAGATTGAGCGCGGTGCGGAGGTCGGCGGTCCGGTCGAGCGAGGCGGTGACCCGGACGTCCAGCAGCCGGGTACCGCGGGTGAACGCCTTCGTCGCGAGGGCCTTGTTGAGCCGCTCGGCGGCGGACGCGGACAGGGTGACCGGGGCCTTGAGGCGCAGCACCCGGGTCCTGGTGTCCAGCGCGGACCTGAGATCGGCGCGGGGGAAGCTGCCCAGCGTGATCCGGGTGCCGCGGCCGGTGCCGGCGCTGAGCGTGCCCTGGCCGAGCTCGGCGGTGAAGCGGGTGAGCCGGACGGTCTTGTGGGCCTTGGCGTGCACGAGGGCCAGTCCGGCGGCGCCGAACCGCAGTTCGCCGCCGGCCTTGCCGCCGCTGTTGGTGACCGCACCTCCCGAGAGGCGCAGGCTCAGCGTGCGGCTGCCGTCGTGTGCGGTGTGCGGGCCGAGTGCCCCCTTGGTGCCGAGGGCCTTGGGGACCACACCGCGGGCGGCGAGCCGGGCGAGCAGGGCGGCCGGGACACGGAAGCGGGCGGTGCCCCGTTCGACGGGAACCTCGGTGCTGCCGGCGGGCTGCCCGGCGGTGGTCCGGATGCCGGGCGGGGGCGCGGTGCCCGGCGGGGGAGCGGCGCCGACGAGTGCGGTGGTCGCGAGCGCGAGAGCGGCGGCGGTGGCGAGACGGCGAGCGTGCATGCAGGTCCTCGCTATGTCATGTGATGTACCGATCTGCCACATTACGTTCCCGCCGGGCGGCCGCGACTGAACGGCGCCGTCCGGCTGACGGCCGGTCAGTGCCGGCCGGCCGGAAGGGCCGCACCGTCCTCGGCCGCGGTGGCGGCGGACACGGTGAACTCCGGGTCCGGCTCCAGGAACCGGATCGCGACCGCGGTCAGGAGGTGCAGTCCGGCGAAGATCCAGACGATCCCTTCGATCCCGAACGGTCCCAGGGCGAGCGCGACGACGGCCGGCCCGGCGAAGGTGCTGAGCCCCGCGCCGAGGTTGAGCGCGGACATCGCCTGCCCCTTGTGGCGCGGCGCCAGCGCCGGCACGAGCGCCGAGATCGGTACGTAGCCGGCCAGCGCGATGCCGTAGAGGGCGGCGGCCACCGCGGACGCGGCGAACGACGGGCCGGCCACCAGCGGGACGTAGTACAGCGCGAGGCAGGTCAGTGCGCAGGCCACGGCACCGAACCAGGTCATGGTGCGCTGCCAGCCGAGCCGGTCCCCGACGGCGCCGAAGAAGAGATTGGCGAAGATGTTCGCGGTGAACATCACGCTGAGCAGCCGCAGCCACTCCGAGGTGCTGAATCCGGCCGTCTCCGTGAAGAAGAACGGCATGCAGACCAGGAACCCGAACTGGGAACCGGTGCTGACGACGCGTACCGCGGCGCCGACGGCGACCCGCGGACGGCGCCGCATGATCGAGACGCTGCCCGCCAGCGTCGCCAGCGGCCGTTCACCGGCCGGCGCGAGCCGGGACCATCCGGTGGGCTCGCGCACCAGCAGCAGGGCGAGCAGTCCGCCGAGCGTCACCAGTCCGAGCGCGAGCCAGAGTGTGCGGTACGAGCCGACCTGCGGGATCGTCACGCTGGCGAGCAGCGAACCGAGGGTCGGCAGGCCGCCGGTGAAGGCGAACCAGTACCAGCCGACCGCCGTGCCCAGCCGGTGCGGCGGGGTCGCCGCGGTCACCCACACCAGGAACCCGTAGGCGAACAAGGGGTAGCCGAAGCCGCGCAGCCCGTAGACGAGCAGCAGGAGCGGAAAGTTCATCGCCGGCAGCGCGACCGACAGCAGGAGCAGCTGGAAGACGAGCCAGATGGCGAACCCGGCGGTCATCACGCGCCGCGGCCCCCAGAGGTCGGACAGCGCTCCGGAGAGCCAGGCGCCGACGGCGACGGTGATGCCGTAGACGGCGATGACGACCGCCGCATCGGCCTTGGCCAGGCCGTGGTCGGCCAGGTACTTCGAGAAGAACCCGGTCTCCACGCCGTCGCCGGTCATGAAGAGCAGCACGCCGACGAAACCCCAGGTGAGAGCCGGGGGTATGCCCAGTCGTACGAGGCGGGAGCGGGCGGCTGCCGGCTGGTGCGCACCGGCCGTGGTCCGGGCCGGGCTCGACGACGGGGCGGGGCTGCTCATGGGCCCTCCAGGGCGGAGAAGGAAGGGGACGCGGGTTCCACCGCCGCGTCGGCGGAGCCGGAAGATGCCGCCGAACGGTGGACCGGCCGCAAAGTCTTCTCGTATTTTGTGCGAAGTCAAGCCTGCTCTGCTAAAAAAGAGCGCACATCCTCGAAGACCCAGGGAGCCGTGCCCGCCATGACCACCACCTCCGCCAAGGCCGAGATCCCCGCCACCATGCGCGCCGCCGTCCTGCACGGCCCCGAGCGGCTGACGCTCGAAGAACGCCCCGTCCCCACCCCCGGGCCTGGGGAGGTCCTGGTCCGCGTCGAAGCGGTCGGCACCTGCGGCTCCGACGTGCACTACTACCGGCACGGCCGGATCGGCGACTTCGTCGTACGGGAACCCCTCGTCCTCGGCCACGAGGCGGCCGGCACCGTGGTCGCCTGCGGACCGGGCGTGGACCCTCGGCGGACCGGCCGGCGCGTCGCCATCGAGCCCGGCACCCCGTGCGGCGCCTGCGGTGAATGCCGGGCGGGCCGCTACAACCTCTGCCCCGGCATGCGCTTCCTCGCCACACCCCCGGTCGACGGCGCCTTCTGTGAATACCTGGCCGTCCACCAGGACTTCGCCCACGACGTCCCCGACTCCCTGTCCACCGAGGACGCCGCCCTGCTGGAGCCGCTCTCGGTCGCCGTCTGGGCCTGCCGCAAGGCCCGCGTCGCCCCGGGGGACCGGGTACTGATCACCGGCGCGGGACCGATCGGCCTGGTCGCCGCCCGCACCGCACGCGCCTTCGGCGCCCGGGAGGTGCTCGTCACCGACGTCGTCCCGCACCGCCTGGAACTCGCCCGCGCGGCCGGCGCCAGCGCCCTCGACGTCTCCCGCACCCCGCTGCCCGACGCCGGGTACACCCCCACCGTGCTGCTGGAGTGCTCGGGCGTCCCCGCGGTGACCGGCGAGGCGATCCGCACCGTCGGCCGGGCCGGCCGGGTCGTGCTCATCGGCATGGGCGGGGACGAGATCCCGCTCCCGCTCAGCCGGGTGCAGAACCACGAACTCGAACTCACCGGCACCTTCCGCTACGCCCACACCTGGCCCACCGCGATCGCGCTGGTGGAGTCGGGTGCGGTCCGGCTCGACTCGCTGGTCTCGCACCGTTACGGTCTTGCCGAGGCCGAGCACGCACTGACCGTCGCCGCCAAGGACGCGACCGCGGTGAAGGCCGTCATCCATCCGCAGCGGTAGGCGCGCCGCTGCCGCTGTGCGACCGGGAAAGGGGCGGCCCCGATGGCTTCCACACGGTCGTCGCTGGCCGAGGTCGACCGGCGACGACAGGACGTACTGGCCTTCGTCGTCGAGCGCGGAGAGGTCCGGATCGACGAACTGGCCCGGCACTTCGGGGTCAGCCTCGCGACCATGCACCGCGACCTGGACCAGCTCGCCGAACGCCGGCTGCTGCGCAAGGAACGCGGCCGGGCCGCACCCTTCCCGACCCTCACCATGGAAACCGCCACCCGCTTCCGCATCGGCGTACAGCGCCCGCTGAAGGAGGCGCTGTGCGCCGCGGTCGCCGACGAGATCCGGCCCGGCAGCACCGTCGTCCTGGACGACTCGACCACGTCGTTCCCGCTCGCCGCGCGGATCGCCCGGACCGAGGCGGTCGCCGTGGTCACCAACTCCCTCGGCGTGGCCCGGCTGTTCGACGAGACGCCCGGCGCCGAGGTCACCCTGCTCGGCGGCCGCTACCGCGGCGAGTTCGGCTCCTGCGTCGGCCCCGACGTCCTGCGCGCCCTCGGCCGGCTGCGCGCCGACCTCGCGGTGATGTCGGCGGTCTCCGTCCTCGGCGGCCGGCTCTTCCACCCGATCCGCGAGTACGCCGAGATCAAGGAGGCCATGCTGGACTGCGCCCAGCGCTCCCTGCTCCTCGTCGACCACACCAAGTTCGGCAAGACCGCCACCCACGCGTACGGCGACGCCGGGCGCTACGACCGCATCGTCACCGACCGCGCCACCCCCGCCGCCGAACTCGCCGCCCTGCGCGACCGCGGCGCGACGGTCGACGTGGTGGACGCCTGACCTGTTCTTGCGCGCAGCGGCACGGCCGTCACTCGCCGCGAGGCGGGCCCTCCGCGGACGCCGGTGCGCGGCGGCCGGTGCGGGTGGCGCCGATGCCGGCGAGGACCACGCAGACGACCCCGGCGGCCGGGCCCGCGCCGGGCAGCTGGCCGAGGGTGACGGCGCCGATGACGAGGGCGATGGCCGGTTCCAGGCTCATCAGGGTGCCGAAGGCGGTGGTGGAGAGCCGGCGCAGGGCCAGGAATTCGAGGCTGAACGGGATGACCGGGTGCAGCACCGCCAGCGCCAGACCGGTGAGCACCAGCGGCCAGGTCACCGACCCCAGGGCGGACGGTCCGGCGAACAGCGTGGCGACCAGGGCGGCCACCGGCATCGAGACGGCCAGGCCGTTCAGACCGGTGACCCGGTCACCGACGCGCTGGGTCAGCAGGATGTACCCGGCCCAGCAGGCCGCGGCGGCCAGCGCGAGCCCGAGGCCGACCGGGTCGCTCCCGCCGTGCCAGGGCTCGGTGAGCAGCACCACCCCCACCGCGGCCAGCGAGGCCCACAGCTTGCGGCCGCCCCTCGCCCCGAACATGGCCACGCCGAGCGGCCCCAGGAACTCCAGTGCGCTGGCCGTCCCCAGCGGAATGCGGGCGACCGCGCACATGAAGAGCAGCATCAGCCCGGCCGTCACCACCCCCAGTCCGAGGCAGGCGAGCAGGTCCCGGCCGGTGAAGTCGGAGCGGCGCGGGCGGACGAGGACCAGCAGGAGCACCCCCGCCCACGTCAGGCGCAGCGCCGTCGTTCCCACCGGCCCGAGCTGGTCGAAGAGCCGCACCGAGAGCGCGAGTCCCAGCTGGACGCAGCTCATCGAGGCGAGGGCCATCAGGACACCGGCATCCGTCCCGCGGAGGGCGGGGCGACGGGCGGTGGCGGGGGACGTCAGGGCGGGTGGCGCGGTCATGGCCGCCAGTAGACGGTCTCGGCATCGTTGCCGTCCACGTGCCGATCATGGACATTCCGTTCGGGAAAGCTGAACAATGGCGCGCATGGAGACCAGGCGCCTGGAACTGCTGGCCGAATTGTCCCGGCTGGGGTCGATGCGTGCCGTCGCCGAGGCCCTCGGGACGACCACCTCGACGGTCTCGCAGCAGATCGCCGCGCTCGCCCGTGAGACGGACACCACGCTCATCGAGCCGGATGGGCGCCGGGTCCGGCTGACCCCGGCGGGCCGGCGGCTGGCCGACCACGCCGTGACGATCCTCGCCGCGGTCGAGGCGGCCCGGCTCGACCTGGGGCCCGGGGCCGAGCCGCACGGCACCCTCAGGGTCGCCGGATTCGGCACGGCGATCCGTGCGTACCTGCTGCCGATCGTCACCGAGCTCGCGGCGAGCCACCCCCAGGTGCGGGTCCTCATCCGCGAGCACGAGCCCGCCGAGGCCCTGCACGCCCTCGCCGCCGACGAAACGGACCTCGCGCTCACCTACGACTACAACCTCGCACCGGCCACCCTCGACCCGTCCGTCGGCGCGACGCCGCTGTGGACCACGGAATGGGGCCTGGGCGTCCCCGCCGGTACGCAGGTCCCCGAGGGCACGGCCCTGGACGTCGTCACCCACTTCCGCGCGGAGAACTGGATCGTCAACTCCCGGAATTCCGCGGACGAGGTGGCCATCCGCACGCTCGCCTCGATGGCGGACTTCACGCCCCGGGTGACCCATCAGGCCGACAGCCTCGACCTGGTGCAGGCGATGATCGCCGCGGGGCTGGGCGTCGGGCTGCTGCCCGGGGACCTCGCGCCTTTCCCCGGCGTCCGCATCGTCCGGCTGGCGGCACCGCGGGTCGTCCTGCGCGCGTACGCCGTGGCCCGCCACGGCAGCATCAACTGGCCCCCGCTGGCGCTGGTGACCGACCTCCTCGCCCGCCGGACCGGTGCGGACGCCCAACGGACCGGTACGGACCCCCGCCCGCCGGGCCGCCCGCCGCCGGGTCAGTAGCCGCTGCCCTCCGGTGGGGCGAGGCGGATGCCGGTGCCGTCCGCGCCGGCCGTGACCACGATGTCGTCCGTGATCACCACGTCGCGGACGGCCCACGCCTCGCACCAGGTGCCCTCGGCGGGCCGCCGCGCCTGTATGGCGTGGGCGAAGGCCTCCAGCTCCGGAAGCGTGTCCTTGACTCGCCTCGGGATCATGACCGCTCGATAACCGGTCATATCCGGACACGAACGTCCTCGTGCGCTCGGGTGCCTTCGGGGGAATGCCGGTCCGCGGGCGTTCGAGAACCGCTGTGGGGTGATACCACCTCTGGGTAGGCACGGGCGCGCGGAGGGCGGTGGCGGCCAGGTGCGGAACCGACCCGGCAGGAAGCGGGAGAGCGCGTCCGGCGCCCCGGGGAGCGGCGACCGGCGGCGCGGTGCGGGCACCGTACTGCGGACCGGCCCCGCCCGGCGGGTCGTGATCGTACGCCGGACGGCGGGCGGGGCGCCGGAGCACGGCCCGGCCGAACCCGCCGGGCTGTCCCCGATGCTCCGGGCCGCCGCCGCGTACGGATGGCGCCTGATCATCGTGGGTGCGGTCGTCTACGCGGTCTTCGTGGCGCTGGGCAAGTTCCACCTGGTGACCCTGGCGGTCTTCCTGGGGCTCGTCCTGACGGCCCTTCTGGAGCCGCTGACCAGCCTGCTGAACCGCTGGATGCCCCGGTCGGTGGCGGTCGCGTCCGGTCTGCTGCTCGGCATCGTGCTGCTCTTCGGCGTGCTGAGCCTGATCGGCGCGAACGTCGCGGGGGAGTGGGCGGGCCTGCGCCGGGAGTTCGACGGCGGTGTGGCCAGGATCGAGCGATGGCTCCAGGGCCCGCCGGTCCACCTGAGCCGCGACACCCTCGCACATCTGCAGACCTGGGTCCGGCGGTTCGTCTCCACCCACCGTTCGGCGCTGATCAGTACGGCGCTGAGCGGCGTGGACCGGATCGTCGAGGCCGCGACGGTGGGCGTGCTCGCACTGTTCTGCTCGGTCTTCTTCCTGCACTCCGGCAGCCGGATGTGGCGCTGGTTCGGCGGCCAGCTGCCCGGCGCCCGGCGCCGCCCCGTTCGCCTCGCGGGGCGCGCCGCCTGGACGACGTTCACCGGATACACCCGCGGGATCGTCCTGGTCGCCGCGATCAACGCCGTGCTCGTGGGCGTCGCGCTGTTCATCCTGGGGGTGCCGCTCGCCGTCCCGCTGGCCGTGCTGGAGTTCTTCGCCGCCTTCATCCCGCTGGTCGGCTCGCCGGTCGCGCTGGCCGTGGCCGCCGTGGTGGCGCTGGCCGCCAAGGGCCCGGTGATCGCGCTGATCGTCGTGCTGCTGATCGTGGTCATCGGTCAGATCGAGGGCCATGTGCTGCATCCGCTCGTGATGAGCCGCGCGGTCCAGCTGCATCCGGTCGTGGTGGCGCTCTCGGTGGTCTGCGGCGCGGTCACCGCCGGCGTGGCCGGCGCGATCGTCGCGGTACCGCTCGTTTCGGTGGTGTGGTCCGTCTACGGCGTACTGCGCGCGCTCCCCGCCGCGTCCTTCCGTACCCCCTGAGCGCGGCGCGCGCCCGGACGCCGATTGCGGCCGCCGCACCGTCCGGGGCACTCTTGCGTCATGTCATACGTGCGGCTCGAAGCCTGGATCGGTGGGGAGTGGCTGGAGGTGGACTCGGTGAGCGTGAGCCTCGTGGAGTCCGCCCTCACGCTCTCCTTCGAGCACCAGCGGACCGAATCCGGCTACCGGGACCTCATCTGGGAACCGCTGGAGAAATTCCTCCGCGAGTACCGCGACGAACCGCTCGTCGTCGTACCGCGGCGACGCAATCTGCCGGTGATGTTCGGCCCCGGCGCCGCGGGGCCGTTCCGGCTCGCCGAGGTGTCGGACGGCTGACCATCGCTGACACCCCGTCAGAGGAGGCGTATTTCACGGCCATCTACGGCACGGCAGAGGGAATGCTCTCCTAGGGGCCCCGGCGCCGTGCCGTCAGACCGAACGTACCGGGTCGGCAGCTACGTTCTCACCGCATTTCCGTCAAGAGGATCGTCGGAAACGAGCAAAACTGGCAACTATTTGACCGGACTGTCGCGTCCTCCGTGCAGAGTCATCAGGTGGGGGCTCCCGTCACCACACCGCCACCGCGGCGGGTGGGAACCGGGTCTTGTAAAGGAGAAAGCATGCGACCGTTTGCGTTGAGCTACGCCCGGCCGGCGGTGACGCCGTCGACCGCCGCTCCGTACACCTATGACGCCACGCGGCAACTCAACGTACTGCCCGACGGACGCCCGGCCACCTCCAGCCGGGCCGTGCTGCTGGCCACCGGCACCACCGCGTCCACGGCCGGCTCCAAGACCCACTTCGACGACTGAGCGTCCATGACCGTCCTGGTCCTCACCTGCGAGGAGGACTTGACCGCGGACATGGTGGTCACGATCCTCCACGACCGCGGTGTCCCGCTCGTCCGCCTCGACCCGGCCGACCTGCCGGGCCGGGTCGCCCTGTCGGCGGACTACGCCCACCACTCCTTCCACGGTTACCTGAAGGCGGGCGAGCGCATGGTGAGCCTGCGCAGTCTGCGGTCGATATGGGTCCGCCGGCCCGGGACCCCCGGCACCCACGCCGCGGAACAGTCCGCCTGGCTCGCCGGGGAGGCCGAGCACGCCCTCTACGGCATGCTCACCTGCACACCGGCGCGCTGGATGAACCACCCCGTCGCGGCCGCGCAGGCCCGCTACAAGCCCTGGCAGCTGCACCTCGCCCAGCAGAGCGGTTTCACCATCCCGCCCACCCTGATCACCACCTTCCCGTCCGACGCCCGGCAGTTCGCCGCCACCCACCGCGACCTCGTGGTGAAGTCGGTCTCCGGCAAACACCCCGGCGAACCCCCGATGGTGCTGCCCACCACGCGCATCGGCCCGGACGTGGACTTCACCGGAGTGGCCGCCTCCCCCACGCTGCTCCAGCGCCACGTCCACAAGCAGGCCGACATCCGGCTCACCTGCGTCGGCGGCCGGCTCTTCGCCGCCCGCAAGCAGGCCGATCCGGACGAGGTCGACAGCCGCTTCACCCAGAACGCCGCCTGGAAGCCCACCGAGGTCCCCGACACGGTCCGGCGCTCGGTCGCCACGTACCTGCGCCTCGCCCAGATCTCCTACGGCGCGTTCGACTTCGCGGAGGACCGGGAGGGGGCCTGGTGGTTCCTGGAATGCAACCAGGGCGGCCAGTTCGGCTTCGTCCAGCTCGAGACCGACCAGCCCATCGCCCAGGCCATCGCCACCTGGCTGGCGGAGGAACCGGAGTGACACCGGTACCTTCCACACCGGGCTCCGCGGCCTCGAACCGGGTCCCGGAACGACGGGCTCAGCGCGGCGGCAGCGCCCCGGCATACGGCGATTGTCGCCCGTACGGGGCGCTGAGGGGGGTGGGGCGGTACGGCGAGTGTGCCGGGGCGGCGTGCCACCCGGTGCGAAATCTCCCGCGCAGGTCGTCTAGGGTCGTCGCGGCACCAATGAGGGGAGCGGTATGGCCGGCTGGCCGGTGACACTCGACCGGGCGGGGATCACGGACCCGTCGCTGCGGCGCGACTACACCGAACAGCGCCGCCTGGTCGCGCGGTTCGCCCGCGCCGAATACACCGCGGTGCGGCTGCTGCTCCCCCCTGCGCTGGTCCCCGATGTCCTCGCCGCCACGGCCTTCATGCACCACACGGACGACCGGATCGACCAGGGGCCCGTGGCGGAGCGTGCCGCGGCCCTCGCCGAATGGGACGGACAGGTACGAACGGCGCTCGCGGGCGGCCCGGCGGACGAGCCGTTGTTGCGCGCGCTGCGGCACACCGTCACCCGGCACCCCCAACTGGAGCCGTACGTAAGGGCGTTCCTGGCCGGGGCGGCCGCGGACCTGGACTGGGCAGGGTTCGCCACCGAGCGGGACTTCCAGGACTACATCGACGCCTATTCGTTGCCCGCCTTCATGCTCCTCACCTGCCTGCTCGCGCCCGAGACCGGTACGGAGGCGTACGTGGCGGGCTGCCGCAGCTTCATCGAGGCGATGCAGCGCCTCGACTTCCTGGACGACATCGCCGAGGACCTGCCGCAGGGGCGGCTCGGCATCCCCCAGGACGCCCTGGCCCGGCACGGGCTCACCCACCACGACCTGACCGAGGCCGGTCCCGCCGCCCGTACCGCCTTCGCGGCCCTGGTGCCGGAGCAACTGGCGCTGGTCCGGACCGGGTTGTCGGCCTCGTGCGACCTGGTCGAGCGGGTGGCGGCACCCGGCCGGCCGCTCGTCCGCGCGCTGCTCGCCCTGCAGGAACTGCGGGTGCGCACGGTGCAACGGAAGGGCGCGGCCCTGCTCGCCGGCGCCACCCGGCCGCCGGTCGCCGGTGCGCTCGGGGTCCTGGCCCGGGAATACCGGGCGGCGCGCAACCGGCGGCTTCCCGTGCGGGTCTGAGAGAGCATCGTCCAAAGGGGCGGCTACCGCAGCAGCCATTTCGCGGTCATCCCCATCACCTCCGCGCGGCTGTGCGGGCCGTGGTCGGCGGCGATGAAGTGGTTGCCGATCCGCAGCGAGAAGGCGAGCAGGCTGCGTACCTCGACCTCGACCTCGTCCTCGTCGGCGCAGAGCGGGCCGAACAGCGAACGCAGGTACGCCATGCGCCGGTTGTCGACGCGCCGCAGCCGCCGGGCGACGGCCTCGTCGCGCCGGGCCCAGTCGCGGACCGCGAGGTCGGCCGCGGTGCCCCGCAGTGGCCCCTCCGTGGACGACGAGGCGATCGCGAACAGCCGCTCCAGCTTGGCCCTGGCGTCCCCGCCTCCGCTCTCGACCTGCTCGATCACCTCATCGGTGACCGCGCGCTCCCAGGCGTCGAGCATTTCGGTGAGCAGGGCCTCCCGATTGCTGAAGTACCCGTAGAAGCCGCCCTTGCTGACGCCGAGGGCCTGTGCCAAGGCCTCGATCCGGACGGCTTCGGGGCCGCCCGCGGAGAGCGCGCGCAGTCCTTCCTCGATCCACTTGCCGCGCGGCGTGCGGGTCACGCCCATGCTGCGTCTCCTCTCACTTCTCGCCCGGTCTATACGGAGCCGTATAGACCGGTGCTAGCCTAGATCTATACGCCACCGTATAGATAGGGGCCGGCCATGAGACTCCCCAGCACCGCGCACACCTCCCGTCCCTGGCGCATCCATGAGATCGCCGGGGACTTCCAGGTCGAGGACGTGTGGGCGCTCCCCACGCCCGGCGGTCCGGACGATCTCGCGCGCCTGGTGCGCCAGTTCAGCGGCGGTGCACCCGAACGCGGGGCCCACCACTTCTCCCTCGTACCGCGGGCCCTCTTCGCCGCGCGGTGGGCGCTCGGACACCTCTTCGGGTGGGACAAGCCGGTCGCCGGTCCCGGCAGCCGGAAGTGGACGCTGCGGGACCGGCTGCCGGCCGACCTCCGCGACGGCCCGCGGGGACCCGACCTCCGCGCGGTGCCGTTGACCTCCGTCTACCTGACGCACGACGAGTGGGTGGCCGAGATCGCCAACCGGACCGTGCGGGCGGTGATGCACATCGGCTGGGTCCCGGACGGAGCCGACGGCTACCGCGGGCAGATGGCCGTCCTCGTCAAGCCCAACGGGCCGTTCGGCACCCTCTACATGGCGGCCATCAAGCCCTTCCGCTACCTGGGCGTCTACCCGGCGCTGTTCCGCGGGACCGGCCGCAGGTGGCAGGAGAGCTGACGCACCGGACCTCGCGCGGACGCACCGTCAACCGCCGTGGCGCGGCCCGGCGGTGCGGTCGCGCCGGGCCGGGACGAGCGCTGCCAGCATCAGGACGGCGGTGACCGCGAAGGCCGCCGGATAGCCCGTCCACCCGGCGAGCACCCCGAAGCCGGCCGCGCCCACGCCCATGCCCGCGTCGTACGCGACGTTCCACAGCGCGCTCACCGTGCCGTAACCGGAAGCGGGCACGTGGGCGAACATCAGCGTCAGGGTGGCGTTCTGCGCGATGCCGAATCCGGTGCCGAAGACGGCGACACCGGCGAGCACGGCGACCGGGCTGTCCGTCAGCGCGAGGCCGAGCGTTCCGGCGGCGGACAGCAGCAGACCGGGCAGCACCAGCCGGGAGGGCCCGTGCCGGTCGCCGTACCTGCCGGCGACCCAGCGCGCGACGACCGCGGCGAGCGGCTGGACGAACAGCGCCACTGCGACCACGCCGGCCGAGCCGGACGCCACGGCGAGCGGCAGGAACGTCACGATGATCCCGGCCGCGAGCGCGGTGGTTCCGAAGACCGCCGCGGGCCGCAGCAGCGCCCCGTCGCGCAGCCCGGCGACCACACCCACCGACGGCCCCGCCGTCACCTCCCGGTCGGGCAGTCCGGGCACCGCGGCGACCGACACCAGCGCGACCAGCCCGGCGGCCACCGCGACCGGGCCGTACCCCACCTGCGCCACCAGCCACACGCCCAACGGCAGGCCGCACAGCGACGGCACCGCCGAGACGACGCCGACCAGCGCCAGCCCCTCCCCGCGGCGCGCGGCCGGTATGAGCGAGGCGGTCAGCGCGCCACCCGCGACGACGGCCGCCGCGAACCCCAGCCCGCGCAGGAAACAGACGACGACGATCCCCGCCATTCCGCCCGAGAGGGGCAGTACCAGCGCGGGTGCCCCCAGGAGGAACAGGCCACCGCCCAGTACCACCCGGTAGCCGAAGCGGCCCACCAGGCGGGGAGTGGCCAACTCCCCCAGGACCGTGGCCAGCATCAGCGTTCCGGTGGCCAGGCCCGGCGCCCCGCTGCCCCCGCCGGACGCCTCGGCGTACCGCGGCACGACCGGCAACAGCAGGAAGAAGCTCGCGGAGGCACCGACCATGCTCACGAAGCGCAGCAGCAGCGCGCGGGTCACCAGCCGCGGCCGCACACCGGCCGTGCTGTCCGGGCAACGGGGGTCCATCGATGTGGTCATGGGGCGACGCTAAAGTCCGGGTGGACCCCCGGTAAGCTCCAATTCCGTGCCGCCACAGTGGTCCGGTCTGTCGCCCGATCTCCTGGTAGCCGTCGACCGGAACAGCGGCGAACCGCTGCGCTCCCAGGTGGAACGCCAACTGCGGGACGCCATCCGCACCGGCCGGCTCCAGGTCGGCGAACGGCTGCCCTCCTCCCGCCAACTCGCCCACGAGGCCGGGCTGTCCCGCGGCCTGGTGCAGGACTGCTACGCCCAGCTCCAGGCCGAGGGCTACCTCGTGACCCGGGTCGGCTCCGCCACCAGGGTCGCCGCCGGCGCCTGCGTACCACCGTCGCCGGCCCCGCCGTCCCACCCCGAACCCCCGCGCCTGCTGGCCGACTTCCGCTGGGGCGTCCCCGACCTCCGGTCCTTTCCGCTCGGCGACTGGCTGTGGGCGATGCGCGAGGCGGGGCGCACCCTGCCCACCGCGGAACTCGACTACGGCGACCCGCGCGGCAGCGCCGTGCTCCGCGACGTCCTCGCGGGCTATCTGCGCCGGGTACGGGCCGGCGCGGCCGCCCCCGAACGGCTCGTGATCTGCTCCGGCTACGCCCAGGGCCTCGGCCTGGCCCTGCGCGCCCTGGCACGGGCCGGCATCCGCACCGTCGCCCACGAGGACCCCGGCTCACCGGCCACCCTCACCGCGGCCGCGGCCGCGGCCGGCCTGTCGGCGGTGCCCGTACCGGTGGACGAGCAGGGCATCGACGTCGCGGCGCTGGCCGCCACCGACGCCCGGGCCGTCGTGGTCACGCCCGCCCACCAGTGGCCGACCGGAGTGGTCCTCGCCCCCGAGCGGCGGCTGGCCGTGCTCGACTGGGCGGAGCGCCGGGACGGCTTCGTCATCGAGGACGACTACGACGCGGAATTCCGCTACGACCGGGAGCCGGTCGGGTCGTTGCAGGGACTCGCGGCCGACCGGGTCCTGGCCATCGGCACCGTCAGCAAGTCCCTCGCCCCGGCGCTGCGCCTCGGCTGGCTCCTCTGCCCGCCGGCCCTGGCCGAACCCGTCAGCGCGCTCAAGCAACTGGCCGACCGCGGTTCCCCGACGCTCGACCAGCTGGCCCTGGCGAAGCTGATCGAGTCCGGCAGGTACGACCGGCAGTTGCGCCGGATGCGGACGGTCTACGCGGCCCGCCGGGACGCCCTGGTGGCGGCGCTGGCCACCCATGCCCCCGGCGTCGCGGTGACCGGCCTGGCAGCGGGCTTCCACGCCGTCGCCCACCTCGCACCCGAGACCGACGAGCAGACCGTGATCGCCGCCGCCCGTACCCGGTCCGTCGGCCTGCACGGCATGAGCGCCTGCCGCTCGACGGGCGCCACCGCACCCGCCCAACTGGTCCTCGGTTTCGGCGATCTCGGTGAGCGCGCGATCACGGCCGGTATCGCCGCGATCGGGGACCTGCTGGGCGGCCCGGGCTGAGGGCGGCCAAGCCAGGACGAATTCCTGCCCGCGCACCGGTCGGCCCGCACTCTTCCTGATCGGACCGCCTCGAACTGGGCATCCTGATACGTGACCGCCTCGGTAGCATTGCCGGCGGCGAGGAAGATCGCGAGCGGCCGGGGGCGGCTCGCGCGGAACGACCGGGGCGGCACCGCCCTGGTAAATCGTCAGAAAGGATTGGGGTTTGCGTACCACCGAGGCGGCAGCACGGGAGCGCATCGCGGGGGCGTTGCGCACGGAGGCCGACGACATCGCCGACCGCTGGGTGCAGTTGCAGCTGGCCCGGGCGGCCTCGGGGGACGGGGTCGGCGAGAGCGCACTGCGCGAGGAGGCCGACGCACTGCTCGGCGCCCTGCTCGCCGGTCTGGAGGGCGACCTCCCGGTGGACCGGGTCTTCACCGGCCACCAGGCGCTGCGGCAGGCGGTGTCCGACCTCTCGCTGCGCCGGGCCCGCAACGGCGTGACCCCCACCGTGACCTCGCTCGCGGTGATGGCGCTGAAGGAAGCGCTGATGGAGGCCGTACAGCGGCAGACCCGGGACGGCGACGAGCTCTTCGCCGCCTCCGTCCTCACGAACCGTCTGCTGGACACCGCCGGCGCACTGTCCTTCGAGACCTACGTCGACGGCCGGGAAGAGATCATCCGCAGGCAGAGCCGGCAGCTGCTCGAAGTCTCCACGCCCGTGGTGCGGTTGTGGCGCCAGGTGCTCGCCGTCCCCCTGATCGGCACCCTGGACACCGCCCGCACCCAGGTCGTGATGGAGAACCTCCTGGAGGCCATCCAGGAGCACGAGGCGCTGGTCGCCATCATCGACATCACCGGCGTGCCCACGGTCGACACGGCCGTGGCCCAGCACCTGATGCAGACCGTCAACGCGGTACGGCTGATGGGCTCGGACTGCGTGATCAGCGGGATCCGGCCGCCGATCGCCCAGACCATCGCCCAGCTCGGCATCGACCTGTCCACCATCCTCACCCGCGCCACCCTCGCCGACGCACTGGCCACCGCGATCCGGCTCACCGACGCCGCGCCAGCCCTGACCGGACCGGGGACGGAGCGATGAGCAGCCCGCCCGCCACCGGAGTGCCGATCCTGCGCCTCGGGGACGTCCTGGTCACCGGGCTCCTCAACGAGCTCGACGACGAGGCCGCCCTGCGCTTCACCAGCGAGCTCATGGAGCGGATCGCCACCGAGGGAGCCCGCGGGGTGCTGATCGACATCTCCCGGCTGGAGATCATCGACTCCTTCGTCGCCCGCACGCTGATGGAACTCACCACCACCGCCCGCCTGTTGGGCGCCCGGGTCATCGTGGCCGGCATGCGCCCGCCGGTGGCCATCACGCTCGCCGAGTTGGGACTGCAGCTGACCGGGGTGGAAACCGCCCTCAACGCGGAACAGGGCATGGCGGCCCTGGGCTGGCACCAGAGCCCGGCGCCACCCGGAGAGGTACGCCATGACCGGCGCCGGTGAGTCCGGGGGCACGACCGTGCTCGGGGACGCGGAACGCCGCGCGGCCAACGGCGAGGCCGCCGCCCGGCCGGTCACGTACGCCGTGCGCAGCGAACAGGACCTGCTGACGGTCCGTCATGCCGTGCGGGCCGCCACCCGCCGCGCCGGCTTCAGCATCGTCGACCAGACCAGGGTCGTCACCGCCGCCAGCGAACTCGCCCGCAACGCCTACGTCCACGGCGGCGGGGGAGCCCTCACCATCGACTACCCGACCCGGCGGGACGCGGTCGGTCTGCGGCTGACCGTCACCGACGACGGCCCCGGCATCGACGACGTCCCCACCGCGCTCGCCGACGGCTACACCACCGGCAACGGCCTCGGACACGGCCTGGGCGGCGCCCGGCGGTTGATGGACGAATTCGACATCCGCACCGAGGTGGGCGGCGGGACGACCGTGACGGCCACACGGTGGGCCGTACGATGACCGCCCCGCCGCCCACGGCGTGCGTCCCCATCGACCACTACAGCGCCGTCCACGTCGCCGCGGAGACCGCCCGCGCGCTGGCCCGGGACGGCGCGCTGCCCGCACCGCTGCCCGACCAGGCCGCCGTCCTCGCCTCCGAACTGGGCAGCAACCTCGCCAAACACGCGGTCAACGGCGCCCTGTACGTCCAGCGGACCCCGCTCGGCGACGGCGTGGAGATCCTCGCCGCCGACCGCGGGCCGGGCATGCCGGAGCTCGGGCGGTGCCTGGCCGACGGCTACACCACCACCGACACCCTCGGCGCGGGCCTGGGCGCGGTCGGCCGGATCGCCACCACCTTCACGATCCGCAGCGCCGCGACCGACGGGACCTTCGCCTGCGCCCGGCTCACCCCGTCCGCCCGCCTCGCCACCGACCTGCACGGCCTCGGGGCGGTCTGCCTCCCGGCCGCCGGCGAACGGCTCAGCGGTGACGCCTGCGCCGTCGCCGACGGGCCGGACGCCCGCACCGCCCTCGTCGTCGACGGACTGGGCCACGGCCCGCAGGCCGCCGAGGCCGCACAGCTCGCGGTACGCACCTTTCAGCGCGAGCCGCACGCCCCGCTGCCCGACATCCTGCATGCCGTCCACCGCGCCCTGCGCCACACCCGCGGCGCCGCCGCCGGACTGCTGCGGCTGCACCCGGACCGCGCCGAGTACTGCGGCGTCGGCAACGTCCGCGCCCTGGTGGTCACCCCTGACGGCGTCCACCACCAGCTCACCGGGCAGCCCGGCGTGGCCGGCCTGAACCTGCCCCGCGCCCACCCCCGGGAGCTGCCCATGGAGGACGGGGCCACCGCCGTGCTGCAGACCGACGGCCTGGACCACCGCTGGACCCGCACCCCGCCGCCGTTCCTGCTGCGCCTGCCGCCGCCCCTGCTCGTGGCCGCCCTGGCCCACGGCCACCGCCGTACCAGGGACGACGCGACCGTCCTTGCCGCCAACCGCTATCAGAGACCCTTGTGACCCCACGCGTACTCCACACCCTCCCGGCGCTCCAGCAGGCCGTCCGCGGGCTGGCCGAATCCAGTGCGCTGCCCGTCGAGACCCGGGCGCGTCTGGTGCTCGCCGTGAGCGAATCGGCCGGTGCCGCGCTCGATGCCGGCCAGGCGGTGACCCTGGAGGTCACCCGCGAGGTCGGCCGGGGCCGGCGCGGCGCGCCCGCGCTCGTCCTCACCCTCCGCACCCCGGACGCCACCCGCCCCCCGCGCGCCGGGCACTCCCCGCTGCCGGCCCGCACCGGCCCCGACGGGGCACTGACCTGGCGCGTCCCGCTCTCCGAGACCGGCGGCGGGCCGGCAGCGCACCGCCCGCACGGCGCCGCGGACACCGCGACGACCGAGACCGCCGCGCTGGAGGAGGAACTGCGGGCGGCCCTGGGCCGGGTGGACGCCCTCGTGGCCGAAAAGCGCCGGCTGACCGAGGAACTGGAGGAGACCAACACCGGGGTGCTGGCCCTCTACGTCCAGCTCGAAGAGCGCGACGAGCGGCTCCGCAACGCCCACGGCCAGACGCTGCGCGAACTCGAGGACGCCCTGCGGCCACCGCCGCTCACCCTCGACGGCCTGGAGCTCGCCGTCCACTACGCACCGGCCGGCACCGACGCCCCCACCGGCGGAGACCTCTACGACTGGTTCCTGCTCCCGGACGGCACCGTGCACATCACCATCGTCGACGCCCTCGGCCACGGCGTGCGCAGCACCCGCAGCGCGCTCAACGTCACCCACGCGGTTCGCACCCTGGCCCTCGAAGGCCACCCCCTGGAATCGATCGTGGCGCGCGCCCACGAGATCCTCACCCCCTTCGACCCCGATCTGATGGCCACGGTCCTGCTCGCCCGGCTCCACCCCGCCACCGGCGAACTGCACCTGGCCAACGGCAGCCACCCGCCGGCGCTGGTGGTCCGCCACGACGGGACCGCGGAATTCCTGGAGGTACGCGGCCGCGGCGTGGGCTTCCCGCTGCCCGGTAGCGAACGGCTGCTGCGCGCCCGGCTGGACGAGCAGGACCTGCTGGTGCTCTACACCGACGGCCTCACCGAGAGCCGCCGGGACCCGCTGGAGGGCGAACAGCGGCTGATCGAGAGCGTGTTACAGCACCGGCACCGCCCGATAAGGGAGATCCCCGGTGCCCTGGCGGAGGACATGCACGCGGTCATTCTGCACTCCGACGACACCCTCGCGCTGACCCTCCGCCGGACCCCGCAGCCGGGGTAGGCAAGAGCACCGCGGGTGTTCACGGGTGGGCACTCACCGGGCCCGCCGGCGGCACGGGATCAGTGCGTGCACCGTCTTGCCCTGGTCCGTCAGGCACACCGACGTGGCGATCGCGAGCCGCTGGACCATCGGCCAGCCGAACCCCCCGGTGTCGCCGTCGACATCGGGCGCCCGTCCCACGGGCGGACGGCAGGACGCGTCGGTCACGCCCACCGCGAGCGCGTCGCCGCAGACGGCCAGCCGCAGCGAACACGAGGAACCGGCCGCGTGCCGTACGGAGTTGGTGACGAGCTCGCAGACCACGAGCACCACCGCGTCGGCGGCGCCGTCGTCCACCGGGGGCCGCAGGCCCGCCAGGAACTTCCGGGTGATGTCGCGCGCCGTGGCGGCCGCCCTGGGCCGCCTGGCCAGCGTCGTCACCTGTGCCGACGGCGAGGGGGCCGACGGCGTCGTGCCGTGGTGCCGGGCCGTGGTGCTGCTCAACAGGATCACCTCGTTCGTGTCGTCCTCGAGACGTGCCACCGGGCCGCCACATCGTCCTCCCGCGCACGTCTCCGGTCCGCCGGCCGTCGTCCGCCGGCCATTCCGTGTGCCCTACACGGAGAGTCACTCCTCTCGTGTGTCCATCGCAGCGCAAGTCAAGAGCATGGCCCTGACCTGCTGTTCCGTCAGCCTCTTCGGTTGCGGATCGTTCCTACCCTGGTCACCCTGCGTTAATCCGCCCGCCGGTGAAGGATCGTCGGATCCCACGACCGCGGGAGGCAACTGCTGCCCGGACCACGCCCGCCGACGCCTCACCAGAGCCGGTCGATCGTCCCCGGATACAGCGCGAGACGGGTATGCCGGAACGCGACGTGGTGCCGCCGGGCCTCGGCGGAGAAGAAGGCGGCCATGGTGACCTTGTCGAAGGGAGGCCGGTCGCTGGAGAGGGGGCACTGCGGAGTGCCGCCGATGAGGTGGGTGCCGGGCAGTAGCCGCCAGCCCGCGCTCCGGTAGAACGGTTCGAGGGGCCGGTCGCAGGTGAACACGCCCAGATCCAGGCCCGCATCGGCCATGGCCGTACGGGCGGCGGCCACCAGCCGCCGGCCGTATCCCCTGCCGCGTACGGCGGACCGGGTCACGACCGTGCTCAGTCCGCCCGCCCGGTAGCGCCGGCCCGCGTGCACCAACGGCTTGGACAGTACGTCCAGCGCCGCCACCACGGTGCCGTCGTCGTCGACGAGCAGCATCGAGCGGGGATGCAGCGCCGGATCGTGGGTGAGGGTGGGGTGTGGGCCGGGGGAGGGCTCGGCCGGGGGCCAGGCCTGGCGCTGGAGGTCCAGGACCTGCGCGCGCAGTGCTGCGGGAGTGTCCGCTTCCGGGAAGGACAGGATCTGCATGCGGTGATCGTGCCTGTCCGCACTCCGCACCGAAAGCGCGTTTTCGCCCGCGGGCGGCTCAGGTCCCCAGACAGTCGACGAACGACACCCGCCCGCCCGCGCCCTCGATGAAGTCCTGCGCGGAGTGGTTGCGCAGCAGGCACATGTCGTAGCGGGCCTTCGGGCCGCCGCCGGCGTCCTCCTCGTAGAAGTGCTTCCCGGACAGCTGGCACGAGTCGTAACGCACCAACGGGCCCCGGGGGCCGATGCGGTAGCGGTGCGGGCGGCTCGTCTCCGCGAACGGCTTGAAGGAGTGGGCGGTGTCGTCGCAGTCGTTGAAGTGCACCGTGCCGCTGTCCCAGGCGCAGTCGATCACGACGGTGTCCGGGCCGCGCACCTCGAAGCGGATGTCCTCGGCGTGGAAGCGCTGGACGGAGTCGTGGTGCGGGCCGCGCGGGAAACGGAAGAAGGTGCTGGTCCGACCGTAGTCGGGGGAGTCGCCGGGGCGGCGGCCGGTGATGATGTACGAACCGCCGCGGCAGGTGACCGAGCCCCCGTAGGGGAACTCCAGGAAATTCCCCCAGGAGTACTCGACCTTCATGTCGGTGAACCAGTAGTTGAGGAACTGGTCCTGCTGCGACCGGTCCGGCGACTTCTGCGACAGCCCGGAGTAGAGGAACGCCTTGCGGTAGGAGCCGCCCACCCGGCACGCGTCCCAGCGCATCTCGGAGTTGGTGTTGCTGCCGTCGAGGGCCAGCCCGTAGGTCCACTCACCGGTCCACTCACACTCGGAGAAGCGGTAGTCCTGGGCCTGGCCGGTCGAGAACGAGTAGAAGAACGAGGCACCGGGCGTGGCGGAGCGGAAGGCGATCTGCTCGAACATCACATTCGCCCAGCCGTCCTCGTTGCGGCACAGATAGGCGTCCTCGGACCGGGACGGCGCGAAGATCAGCTGCGTCATCCGCTTCCCGGCCCCGCGGAACCGCAGGCCGTTCGCCTTGAGCTTGCCGGCCGGCGCGTTGAGCAGCGCATGCGGTGACCGGATCAGGTACGTCCCGGCCGGAATGTCGATCACGGTCCGGCCGATGTGGTCCCAGACCCGGCCGGCCGCGTAGGCGTAGGCCCGGGCGAACGCACGGCTGTCGTCGGTGCGGCCGTCCCCCTTGGCGCCGCAGTCCGCCACCACGTCGATGACGTCCTTGCCCTTGGGCTTGCGGCCCGTGACCAGCGGCCCCTGCGGGGCGTCGTCGGACGGCTGCCCGGAGGGCGCGGCGTCGCAGCCGGCCAGGGCGGCCGCGAGCGCGGCGGCCGTACCCGCCAGCACCGTCCGGCGGCCGGCACCACCATTTGACGGAGAGGTCCTGCCTGCCATGATGTGCTCCTCCGGGGGGTCCATTTCATCGAGTGGGGGGGACATGAGTCAGTTCGGATATGCGCTCAGGGAACTGTCGGCGGCCCAGAAATCCGCGAAGGGGGTGTCCCTGTATTCGCGCTATGTGAACCGGCCGGCCGGCCGGATACTGGCCGCGGCGGGCTACTGCCTGAAACTCACGCCCAATCAGGTCACGCTCATCAGCGCGGCCGTGACCTTCGCCGGAGTGGTGCTGATCGCGGCGCTCCGGCCCTCGCCCGCCGCGGCGCTCGGAATCGTCGTGGCACTGGTGCTGGGTTTCGCGCTGGATTCGGCCGACGGTCAGCTCGCCCGCTTGACCGGGGCCGGCAGCGCCGCGGGGGAGTGGCTGGACCATGTGGTCGACTGCGCGAAGATGCTCGCCGTCCACATGGCCGTACTCATCGCCTTCTACCGTCACTTCGGATTCTCCGACCCGGTGTTCCTGCTGCTGCCGGTGGCCTTCCAATTCGCCGCGGTGATGGTCTTCTTCGGCGGAATCCTCACCGACCAGCTCAAGCGCGCCGAGCGGCTGCGGAACGGCGCGGACCGCCCCGCCGCGGCACCGGTGTCCACCCTGCGTGCGGTGGCCCTGCTCCCCGTCGACTACGGCGTGTTCTGCGCGGCGTTCCTGCTCTTCGGCAGCCGTGATCTGTTCGTCGTGGCGTACTGCGCGCTGCTCGCCGCCCATCTCCTCTTCATGGTGGCGTTCCTCGTCAAGTGGTACCGGGAACTGTCCGTACCCGCCCGCTGACGCCGGGGACGAGACGGCGGGGCATTCCCCGGAAAAACTCCGGGGAATGCCTCCGCACACCTCTGCCGGCCTTCCTCACTACGCCGAATTCGCCAGCCCGTCGAGCGCCTTGCGCAGCAGTGTGCTCGACGTGTGCACGGTGTAGGGGAAATAGATGACCTCGACGCCGACCGTCGCGAAATCCCGTTCGAGCTTGTCGCCCTTGCTCGTTCCCCGCCAGTCGTCGCCCTTGAAGAGGACGTCGAACCGGACCTGCTGCCAGGTCACCAGTTTGTCCGGCACGGTTTCCACGAAGGCCGCGTCCACGAACCGGACGCTGCGCACGATCTCCAGCCGCTCGGTGAGCGGAATGACCGGTGCCGTGCCCTTCGCCTGCTCGGCCATTTCGTCCGAGACGACCCCGGCCACGAGATAGTCGCACTGGCTCTTCGCATGCCGGAGGATGTTCAGATGCCCTATGTGGAATAAGTCGTAGACCCCGGGTGCGTACCCCACGCGGTGCGTCATGTGCTCCCCAGTCGGCGAACGGTCAGTTCTTGGCGGTGACGTTGACCGGGCCGTTGCGGCCCGAGACGTTGGTGCCGTCGGTGACCTCCAGTGAGTAGCGGTGCGCCGAGCCGGGCTGCACGGTGTCCGTGAAGCTCATGTCCGGCCGGTTCCAGTAGCGCGAGTCCTTGGTGAGCGAGGTCAGATACACCCCGTCCCGGTAGAGCTTGTAGGTCAGCGCGCCGTTGTCCCGGTCCCACGAGGCCTTCCAGGTCAGCGTGATCTTCCCGCGCGACGGGCTCGACCCGCTCATCAGCGGCACCTGCGGCGCACCGGTGTCCGGAGCCGCCGCGAACCGCGTCAGGCCCTGCTGCGGCGCGTCGTTGACGGTGGTGAACTCGCCGCCCGCCCACAGGATCCCGTCCGCCATGGTCAGCGCGCGCGGGCCGATCTGCTCGCCGATCCCGTCGTTGGTGTCCGGGAACCACGGCAGGATCGTCTTGTCCGAGATCGACTGGGCGAGGAAGTGCTGCCGGTTGCCGATGTCCGGGAAACCGCCCGGGGTGTCGGAGCAGTTGTGCGCATGCGACCCGCTGTAGAGGACGCCCTTGTACGGCAGCACGGCCTGGGTGGCGCCCAGGCAGGTGTCCTTCCAGATCTGCCCGCCGTCCGACAGCCGGCCGGCGATCCGCCCGTCGAAGACGCCGCCGCCGGTGCCCTCGGCGCCCAGATAGAAGTTGGTGCCGTCGTTGACCAGCGCCTTGACCGCCGACCTGCTGGGGATCCAGCCGGTGAAGGTGTTGACGACCTTGCCGGTGGTCGCGTCGAGCCCGGCCAGCGCGTGCACGCTCAGCAGACTGCCGTTCACCGAGGTGAACCGGCCGCCGATGATGACCTTGTTGAGCTTCGGGGCGACGGTGATCGCGTTCACGCCGGGCGTCGGGTCGTTCGGGATCGACGAGCCCCGGATCGTGGCCTTGAACGGCAGCAGGGCACCCGTCGGACGCAGTGCGGCGACCCGCTCACGGGTCTGCCCCTGGACGGTGGAGAACTGGCCGCCGATGTAGACCGCGTCGTCGGTGACGTCCAGAGCGCGCACGGTCGAGCTGACCGTGGGCTTCCAGTCGTCGCCGATCGTGCAGTCGGCGGTGTTGAGCGAGGCGGTGTTGGACCGCCCGACCGGGCCGGCCTTGCCGAACGAGCCGCCGATGTAGATCAGCGAACCGTCGGGCGAGGCCTTCATCGCCCGGATGGTGTTCTCACCGCCGCTGAACGCCGGGGCGCACGCGAGCGGTTGGCCGGTCTTGGCGTCGAAGGCCGCGAAGTTCTTCCGGGCGAGCTCACCTCCGCCGCCGGGGGCCGCACCGGGCGGCCGGATGTGATCGAACCGGCCCCCCACGTAGACGATGCCCTTGGCGTACGCCAGGGACCACACGATGCCGTCGGTCTGCCAGGTGCTCAGCGGATCGGCGGTCAGCGTGGCCTCGCCGTCGGCCTGGGCGGGACCGGCGGCGAGGGCCGTCGAAGCGGTGCCGAGCACCGCGGCCGCGAGGAAGAGATGAATGGGTCTGCTTCGTTGGCGCACAGGTCCCCCCTGGAAGCATGGCGCGAGCAAGAAATGTTGTCGGGACAGGACGCGCGAACGAGTGGAATTCCGTGTGGAATTGCTACGAGCGTTCACCGTGAGTTTTCCGAACCGCGCTTGCGCAGCGCACCGAAGAACTCCCCTACCCCCAGCGGCAAACGATAGCGCCAGACCAGTGCGCCGAACGCCCCGATTGCCAAAACTATTGCGAAAAGCGCACCGGCCACGCTGTCACCCCAGACCGCTCGCATGCCGAACGCCCCGCACGACACCGCCCCGAGCCCGGTCAGCGCGGCCAGCAGATAGGCCCGGTCCACGGTGCGGAACCCCAGCCGTCGGCGGACCAGCAGCGCCGAGACCCCGTTGTCCACGACGATCGCCAGCCCCCAGGACACCGCTGCCCCCAGCACTCCGTACCGCGGCACCAGCCACACCCCGCTGCCCACCTGGACCACGAACGCGGACCCCGCCACCGCCAGGTTCCCCACGCTCCGCCCGGCCATCAGCAGCGCGGTCTGGGCGTTGCCGACCCCGACGTTGACCAGGGCGGCCACCGCCAGTGCCACCAGCCCCGGCGCACCGTCGGCGAAGCCGGTACCGAACACCGACAGCACGGTGCGCGGAAACGCCGCGAGCAGTACGAACACCGGCCAGGAGAACAGGGCGATCCACCGCGTCGACAGCCGGTGCAGCCGCTGAGCCGCGCTCCGGTCACCGCCCGCCAGCAGCCGGCTGATCTGCGGCGCCACCGCCAGCCGGACCGCCAGCTGCAGCAGCGTCCCGGCGGTGATCAGCCGCCCGATCGCCGTGTAGACGCCGGCCTCCGCGCTCGTGCCCAGCACCGACAGCAGGATCACGCCGATCCACACCGCGGCGATGTCGAACAGCGACGACACCGCGCGCGGTCCGGCGAACGCCCAGAACTCCCGGGCCCGCGGCGGCGGCCGGCCGGTACCGGGATGGGTACGCCGGGACCGCCGCAGCGAGATCCCGGCCGCCACCGCGCCGAGCACCCCGGGCAGCAGCCAGGCCGCCCAGACGCCGGACACGCTCGGCATCCACAGCACCAGTGGCACCGCCAGGAGCACCCGCAGCACCGGCTTGCCGATCTGCTCCACGCCCACGAACGGCACCACCGAGCCGTACCCCCGGGTGGCACCGAGCAGCACCAGCGTCACCGTCGTCACCGGTAGGAACACCGCACACAGCCGGAGCACGGTACCGGCCTGCCCCGGGTCCAGTTCGGGCAGCAGCCGGCCGGCGAGCCCGGGGGAGAACAGCAGCACCGCGGCCCCGGCCCCGCTCGCCACCAGCGCCGGCAGCACGGCGGTCCGCAGCAGCCCCGGCACCCCGGCCCCACCGGTCAGCTCCAGGTCCTGGGAGACGAAACGGACCAGCGCGGTGTCGGCCCCCAGCTTCAGGGCGTTGCTCAGGATCGTGAAGGCCGCGACCGCGGTGAAGACCGCACCGGCGCCGCGGGCCCCGAGCCCCTGCGTGACGACGGCCACGAGCAGGAACCCGAACACCGCGTTCGCCGCCGAACCGGCCAGCGCGAACAGACTCCCGCGCGCCGTCGTCCGTACGCCGCCGCCCTCAACTCCTTTGTGCTGGACGCCCGTTGTCGTCGTCCCGCTGCCCGGGCCCGCCGGGCGGACGTCGGTCACCCGCGCAGCGGCCGGGCATCGGCGGACGCGCCGTCCGCCCCCACCGGGCCGGTGCGCGGTGCCGGCGGACCGGGCCGGACGGACGGTGCCACCACGGTCGTCCGGGGCTGGTGCGAGCCGCGCTTGCGGCGGGTCGGGCCGCCGTCCGTCAGCCGGCGCAGCGACGGACCGCGGCGTCCCTTGTCCAGCACGGCACCCAGAATGTGCCCGCCCGCCCCGGTGATCAGCTCCCACACCCGGTCCAGATCGTCCCGGCGCACTTCGTTGAGGTCACAGACCACGACCACGCCGGCGCCCTGCTTGGCGACGGCCAGCCCGTCCGCGTGCGAGAGCAGCGGCCCGGTGACCACCACGACCCGCTCGTCCGGGCCCGACGGCGCGTTGAGCAACCGTGCGAACTGCGGCGAGGACAACACCCGGGCAGGATTGGGCACTTCACGGCCGGGCAGCAGCTCGAACCGGCCGTCCACCCCCGCCTCCACCGCGAGTCGTTCGCCCTCCGCCCAGCTGCCCGGGACCGGCCGGCCGTGACCGGGCCGCAGCGGCAGCCGCTGGGCGAGTTGCGGCGTCCGCAGATCCGCCTCCACCAGCAGGATGTCGTTGCCGATCTCGGCGAACGCGCCGGCCAGATTGACCGCGACCGAGAGTGCCTCCGCGTTCTCCCGCGGGGAGACGATCAGCAGGCTGTCCGTGCCGGAGAACCGCAGGTCGTGCATCAGCCGGAACGCGATGGTGCGATAGGCCTCCGCGCGGTTGCCGTGACCGGACCGGCCCACCTCCAGGACCTGCTCGCCACCCCGCCGCCGCGGCAGTATGCCCAGCACCGGAGCCCGCAGGTTGTCCTGGACGTCCGCCACCGACCGCACCCGCGGCTCCAGCACCGACCGCACCCACGCCGCCAGGATCCCCAGTACCAGGCCCCCCACCGCACCGGCGAGCAGCAGCATCGCCAGGCCGGGGCTGGACGGGAAGGCCGGCGGATCACCCTTGCGCACGATGTCGCCCGCCGTGGTGTCCAGGGACTTCAGACTGGAGATCCGCCCCTGCAGATCCGCGATCTGCGACACCAGGTCCCTGCGCTCGGACTCGTCGGCGGCCCGCCCCGCACCGCCGCTCGCGTCCGCGATCCGCCGGTCCAGTACCTTGCGCTGCGCCATGAGCGGCTTCAGCTCGTCGCCGAGCTTGCCGACCGTGGTCTCGATCCGCTGCGCCGCGGCATCCTGACGGTACGTCAGGTAGGCGTGCACGAACGCATTGACCAGTGCGGACGCCCGGTCCGCCGAATCCGCGCTGTACTCGAACAGCAGGGTCTGGGTCTCGGGCGGATTGCTCACCCGCAGATCGCGCTGCAGAACGGCCGGATCCGTGCGCTCCCGCAGGGCCTTGGCCGCACCGGCCGCCACCGACGCGCTCTGCGCGATCTGCCGCTCGGTGCCCATGCTGATCTGCTTGTCCGCCGAGATCCCGCCGGCCTCGAACGGCGCGGTGCTGATCGCATGCACCACCACCTCACCCGTCGCCGTATAGGTCGGGCCGGCGAGCACGAACACCGCACCGCCACCGAGCAGACCCAGCACCAGGCCGAGCAGTATGAACGCCCGGTACCGGAAGAGCCGGCGCAACTGATCACGGATCTGGTCCGGTTCCTCCGCGGGCTCGTCGAAGACGCTCACGTACGTGTTCCTCCTGTGCATAGCGACGGTGCGGTGCGGTCCGCCGGGGCCACCGGCTCCGGCGCGGCCGCGGGCGGGGACGGGCGCCCCGGCTTGCGGGTGATCAGTAGCGGGATGCACACCAGCAGCGCGAGCGGCCCGACGATCGCCATCAGGCTGCCGCGCAGCAACACCAGTTGGTAGAAGCCGAACGCCGGGACCAGCAGCGCCGCGAGCGTGCCCCGATGCCGCCGCAGCCGGTGCCGCAGCCCGTCGATCCGCCGCCCCACCGCGCCGATCAGACCGAAGACCGCGACGACCGACGGGAACCCGGCCCACATGTACGACTCGATCCACAGCGGCGCGGAGAGGTTCTCGAAGGAGTACCCCGCGTGCCGGGCGAGCAGGATGCCCGCGTCGTCCGGCTTGCCGGGCCACGCCGCGCGCGGCACGAAGAACAGCGGCGGCCCGAGCGCGGCCGTCGGCGTGAAGCCATGGGTGCGGACGTAGTCCACCCCCGTCTCGATCTGCTGGAACGCGTCGTAGTCCCCGTTGGACGTGAACTGCTCGGCGAGCGAGACGATGCGGACCGGCTCCCGCTTGTCGTAACGGAAGTAGTCGCTGTACGGGAACACCACCAGCACCACGGCCGCCACCGCCGCAGCGCCGACCCGGAACGCCCGCGGCCCGCGCAGCCACGACGCGCCGAAGACCAGCGCCAGCAGCACCGTCCCGGCCCAGAACCGCGGCTGGCTGATGGGATTGTTGACGACCACGTTGACCGCGGCCAGCAGTGGCAGCAGCAGCCGGCGCAACCCGCGCAGAATCCGGTCGCCGGCCTGGAACCGCGGCACGTGCACCAGCGCCACCAGCGCCCAGAACGCCGGCACCGACAACAGCCAGGCCGACATCGCCCGGTCCGCCGACCCCGACGGCTCGGCGAGCGCCGCCGCCTCGTTGGCCGCCTGCCGGCTGAGGAAGAACGCCGACAGCCCGCCCTGCTGCGGGATCAGCACCACCGCCAGCAACAGCGCCGCCCCGCACAGCAGCAGCACCCGCCCGGGCGCCAGCCGCCGCGCGAGCACCGGTTCGAGGACCGCGGACCCGCGGCCGGCCCGCCACGCCGCCACCGCCGACCCCGCGCTGTACGCCAGAAGTCCCGTCTCCACCAGGGCCGTTGAGACGAACGCGGTGTGCGCATCGACCACGAACCCGCGCGGATACGCGTCCGTGGCGAGCATCGCCAGCGGCGCAAGTCCCAGCCACACGTACGAGAACAGCCAGAATCCGAAGGCGATCAGCCGGGCCCGGACGTCCGTCAGGACCCGCGCCAGCGCCGCGCCGGTGTGCACCACCACCACGCACTGGACGGCGAGCGCGGCACCGAAGCGGGCGTCCAGCGACCGCAGCACCAGCAGTGGCAGCAACACCACCAGCAACAACGCCCAGCAGCCCAGCGCGGCCACCGCACGCCCGGGCCCACCGGCCGTCCGACGCCCCGCCCTCACCGGCCCACCACCCCCAACTCCCCGTCAGCGGCGCACAATCTAAGCGACATCGGATGACAAGAGTGGCTTCGGGACACAATCGCAACCCAATTCACAGTCCGGGATGCCCTGACCGCTTCTACGATGACCCGCACAGCCTGAGGGGGGCATCCGTGGAAGACTCGTTCGACGGGCGGTGCGTGCTGGTCGTCTCGACCAACTACGCACCCGAGCACACCGGCATAGGGCCGTACTCGACGCAGATCGCCGAGCACCTCGCCGCGTCCGGGGCCGACACCCACGTCCTCGCGGGCCTGCCGCACTACCCGTCCTGGCGGGTGGCGGAGGGCTACCGCGGCCGCCGGCGGATGCGGGAGCACCGCGGCGGGGTGACCGTGCACCGCCGGTGGCACACCGTGCCGGCGGTGCAGACCGCCGCCCGCCGGGCGCTGTTCGAGGCGAGCATCCTCGCGCACGGCCTGCTGGCGCCGCCGCCCGTCCGGCCCGATGTGGTGCTCACCCAGATGCCCACCCTGGCCGGCGGAGTGCTGGGCGGCCGGCTGGCGCGGCGGGCCGGGGTGCCGCACGTCGTTGTCGTCCAGGACCTGATGGGCGCGGCCGCCGAGCAGAGCGGCATCCAGGGCGGGGGCAGGGCCGCGGCCCTGGCCGGAGCCGTCGAGGCACGCGTCCTGCGCGGAGCCGCCGTCGTCGGGGTGGTGCACGAGTCCTTCGTGGCCCGGGTCACGGCGATGGGGGTGCCCCGCGGGCGCATCCACGTGGTGCCCAACTGGACGCACGTCACGGGCCCGCGCGGCGACCGGGAGCGGACCCGGGCCCGGCTGGGCTGGGCGGCCGACGAGACCGTGCTGCTGCACGCCGGCAACATGGGCCTCAAACAAGGGCTGGAGGTGCTGGTCGAGGCCGCCCGGCTCGCCGACCGCGAAGCCGCTCCGGTACGGATCGTGCTCATGGGGGACGGCAACCAGCGCGCCGCGCTGCAACGGCTGGGCGACGGCGTCCGCGCGCTGTCCTTCCTCCCGCCGGCCGACGCCGAGGAGTTCCCCGAGGTACTCGCGGCCGCCGATGCGCTCGCCGTGACGCAGAAGGCGTCCGTGCTCGACATGAGCCTGCCGTCCAAGCTGACCTCGTACTTCATGGCCGGCCGGCCGGTGATCGCCTCGGTCGCGGCCGAAGGCGGCACCGCCCAGGAGGTCCTCCGCTCGGGCGCCGGGACCGTCATCGCCCCTGAGGACCCCCAGGCACTGCTGGCCGAGGTCCGCGCGCTCGCCGAGGACCCCGTAAGGGCCGCCGGGCTGGGCGCCCGCGGTCCCCGGTACGCCGAGGAACGGCTCAGCAGCCGGGCCGGACTGGCGCGGATCACCGCCCTGCTGCGGCTGGCCACGGACGGCCGGGTCGGCGGCCGTTAGGCACGGGGACGTGAGGTATCGGCGGCGGGGCCGGGGCCCCGCCGCCACCCGGCTCATCCGCCTCCCGCGAGCGACCGGTAGTGCTCCTCCAGCCGGTCGGCCACCGCGGCGAGCGAGAACTCCTCGTCCAGCGCCGCGCGGCCGGCCCGCACCACCCGCTCCCGCAACGCCTCGTCCTCCAGCAGCCGCAGCACCGCATCGGCCAGCTGCTCCGGCGAACCGTCGGTCACCAGCGCCGCTCCGCGACGCCGGAGCGCGCCGGCGATCCCGCAGCGGTCCGTGCAGACCACCGGCGTGCCGACGGCCAGGGCCTCCAGCACACTCATCGGGAAGGGCTCCTCGACGCTCGGCAGCACGTACACCGCCGCCCGCGCGGTCCGCTCCACCGCGGCCGCGTGGTCCAGCGCACCGCCGTACGTCACCACCTCCCCGAGCCCCTCCTCGGCGATCAGCTGCCGGACCGCACCGAGCCGTCCCTCGTCCGCGCCGTACACGGGGAACGCCACCTCGGGGCGCTTGCGGTGCACCAGCGCCGCCATCCGCACGAACGCCTCGGGCCGTTTACGGGCCTGCAGCCGGGCCAGGAACAGCACCTCGGCCGGCACCCGCACCGCCGCCTCGGTCGCCCCCGGCCGCACCCCGTTGTGCAGCCTGACCAGCCGCGGCCCGCGCGGCCCCAGCACCCGCCGCAGCCCGGCCTCCTCCTCGTCCGTGAGCACCAGCGCCGCGGCCGCCCGGCGCAGCAGCGGCACATAGACCCGGTCGAAGAGCCGGGCCACGGCCGACGACCGCGGCTGGACCATGCCGTGCGTCTGCACCACGAACGGCCGGCGGCGCAGTACGGCGACGGCGAGCGCGGCCAGCGACACCAGGTCGCGGCCGGCGTGCAGATGCAGGGCGCCGGACCGGCCCGCGGCGCGCCACAGCAGCGGCAGCAGCCCCGGGTGGAACAGGCCGAGGAACCCCTGCCCGGGGACGAGCGTGCGCGCGGTGCGGGCCCGCAGCGGCACCCCGTCCACGGTGCGCGGCGGGCCGCCCCGGCCGCGCCACAGCGCGATCAGCTCGACCTCGTGCCCGCGCGCGGCCAGTTCGGCGAGCTGCCCGGTGGCCACGCTCACCGGCCCGCCGTACGCCCCGTCGTCGCTCACCAGGGTCACGACATGGCTGATCCTCACCGGGCACCTCCGGTGGTGTGCACGGCCCCCGAGGGCACGTCGCGGTGGGCGACCGCGCCCGCACCGACCACCGCGCCGGCACCGACGGTGACCCCGCGCAGCACCATGGCACGGGCCGCCACCCACGCGCCGGGCTCCAGACGGATCGGCCCGTTGTCGAACTCGAAGGTGGGGGACCGGCGTTGGTGGCTGCCGGTGCACAGCACGGCGCCCTGGGACACACAGACGTCATGGCCGATCGTGATCGGCTCCAGAGTGATCAGCCAGGCGTCCTCGCCCACCCAGACGTCGTCGCCGATGGTGAGCTTCCACGGCCACTGCACCCGCACCCGGTGCCGGATCAGCACCCGGTCACCGACCCGCGCGCCGAACGCCCGCAGCACCGCGGGGCGAAGCCGCGGCGGGAACCACCACTTCACGAAGAACAGGTTGAGCACGGCGAACCAGAGTGCCTGGGTCAGCAGACCGCGGCCCTTGTCGTAGCCGGCGCCGGTGAAGCCGTGCAGCCGACGGGCGGTGGCGGCCGTGGTCATCGGTCCACCCGCACCCGGTGGCCGGAGAGTTCGTCCTCCAGCTGCCGTATGTCGGACTCGACCATGATCCGCGCCAGCTCGTCGTACTGCACCTTCGGCGACCAGTCCAGCAGCCGCTTCGCCTTGGACGGATCGCCGATCAGCGCGTCCACCTCACTGGGCCGCTCGTACTTGGGGTCGAAGCGGACGCTGCGCTCCCAGTCCAGCCCCACGCAGTCGAACGCGGCGTGCAGGAAGTCGCGCACGGTCGCGGCCACCCCGGTCGCCACCACGTAGTCGTCGGGCTCGTCACGCTGGAGCATCAGCCACATGGCCTCCACGTACTCGGGCGCGTAGCCCCAGTCGCGGACGGCGTCCAGATTGCCGAGGTAGAGGTGCTGCTGCAGACCGGCCTGGATACGGGCCACCGCGCGGGTGATCTTCCGGGTGACGAAGGTCTCGCCGCGGCGCGGGCTCTCGTGGTTGAAGAGGATCCCGTTCACCCCGAACAACCCGTACGCCTCGCGGTAGTTGACGGTGGACCAGTAGGCCATGACCTTGGCGCAGCCGTAGGGGCTGCGGGGATGGAAGGGCGTCGACTCGTTCTGCGGCGGCGGGGTGGAGCCGAACATCTCCGAGGACGACGCCTGGTACAGCCGGGTCCGCACGCCACTGGCGCGGATGGCCTCCAGCAGCCGCAGCGCACCCAGCCCGGTGACGTCGCCGGTGTACAGCGGGGCGTCGAAGGAGACCCGGACATGGGACTGCGCGCCGAGGTTGTAGACCTCGTCCGGCTGCACGTCGCGCAGCAGGTTCACCAGCGCCACCCCGTCGGACAGGTCGACGTGGTGCAGCAGCAGCCGGCGCCCCGGGGTGTGCGGGTCCTGGTAGATGTGGTCTATGCGCTCGGTGTTGAAGCTCGACGAGCGTCTCATCAGCCCGTGCACTTCATAGCCCTTACCCAACAGCAGTTCCGCGAGATACGAACCGTCCTGGCCGGTGATACCGGTGATCACGGCGGTTTTGGTCATGGCTTCCCCCCACGAGAAACGTAGTTATTTCCTGAAATGGCCGGTGGGTGTATCGGTTCCACTGCCACAATCCGGGCCATGGATGACTTGCTGCCCCCGCCCGCCCGGGTCTTCGTCGCCGGCCACCGGGGCCTGGTCGGCTCCGCCGTCGCCCGGCGACTGTCCGCTCAGGGCTACGACGTACTCACCCGCCCCCGCACCGCACTCGACCTGCGCGATGCCGCCGCCACCGCGGACTGGCTGCGCGTGGCCCGGCCCGACGCCGTCGTCCTGGCGGCCGCCAAGGTCGGCGGGATCATGGCCAACAGCACCCAGCCGGTGCAGTTCCTGGAGGACAACCTGAGCATCCAGCTCAGCGTCATCGCCGGAGCCCACCAGGCAGGCGTGCGCCGGCTGCTGTTCCTCGGGTCGAGCTGCATCTACCCCAAGCACGCCCCCCAGCCCATCACCGAGGACGCCCTGCTCAGCGGGCCGCTGGAGCCCACCAACGAGGCGTATGCGATAGCCAAGATCGCCGGCCTCGTGCAGATCCGCTCCTACCGCCGGCAGTACGGCTCCTCCTTCATCTCCGCCATGCCGACCAACCTCTACGGCCCCGGCGACAACTTCGACCTGGAGACCTCGCACGTCCTGCCCGCACTGATCCGCCGCTTCCACGAGGCGAAGGAGCAGGCCCTGCCCGAGGTCACCCTCTGGGGCACCGGCACCCCCCGGCGCGAATTCCTGCACGTCGACGACCTGGCCGCGGCCTGCGAAGTGCTGCTGCGCCGCCACGACGGCGAGGACCCGGTCAACGTCGGCTGCGGCGAGGACCTCACCATCGCCGAACTCGCCTCCTGCGTCGCCTCCGTCGTGGGCTATGAGGGACGGCTCTCCTTCGATCCGTCCCGCCCCGACGGCACCCCGCGCAAGCTCCTCGACATCAGCACGATGCGCGCCCTGGGCTGGTCGCCGACCGTCCCGCTCGCGGACGGCATCGCCGCGACCTACGCCGCCTGGCGGTCGCAGCCGGCCCGGGCGTGAGGACGCCGCCGGGCCCCGGGTGTGCGCACGGCGGGCGCTCCCACGAGCGCCCACACCGGCCGCACACCCGGGCCGGCCGACCCGCTCAGTACGCACCGCGGCCGTCCAGCACCGCGCGCACCGTACGGGCCAGCACGCCGATGTCCCGGCCGTAGGACCAGTTGTCCACGTAACTCAGGTCCAGCCGCACGGTCTCGTCCCAGGAGAGATCGGACCGCCCGCTGACCTGCCACAGGCCGGTCAGCCCCGGTTTGACGGACAGCCGGCGCAGCTCCGTCCCGTCGTACCGCTCCACTTCCTCGGGCAGTGGCGGCCGCGGCCCCACCAGGGACATGTGGCCCGCCAGGACGTTGAAGAGCTGGGGGAGTTCGTCCAGCGAGAGCCGGCGCAGCACCCGGCCCACCCGGGTCACCCGGGGATCCCGCCGGATCTTGAACATCGCCCCGTCGTGCTCGTTCGCCGACTCCAGCGCGGCCCGCATCCGGTCGGCGGTGACGACCATCGTGCGGAACTTCCACATCCGGAACGGCCGCAGATCGCGGCCGACCCGGATCTGCCAGTAGAAGACCGGGCCGGCCGAGGTGAGCCGGATCGCCGCCGCCACCACGGCGAACAACGGCGCGAGCAGCACCAGTAACAGCAGCGCCCCCACCCGGTCCGTGGTCTGCTTCAGCAGTACCGGCAGCCCCCGTCGTGCCGCCGGGTCTATGTGCATCACCGTCAGTCCGGCGGCCTTCGTCAGCCGGACCCGGTGCCGGGACACGTCGATCAGCCCCGGAAGTATGGCCAGATCCCGTCCCTCGTCGTGCAGTGCCCAGGCCAGCCGGCGCACCCGCGCGGCGGACATCCGGCGGCCGGGCGCCACGAAGACCAGATCCGCTTCGAGTTCGGCCGCACACCGCAGCACGGTCTCGCCGTCCCGCGCGCCGTCCGGCCCGTCCCCGTCGAAGGTCAGCCGGGCCGGCACCGGCAGCGCCGAGTCCGTGTCCTCCTCGCCGACCAGGCAGCCCCCCACGACCACGTACTCGTGATCGGTGCGGTGCGCCAGCTCCTCCAACACCAGGTCGACGGCGCCGGGTTCCCCGATGAGCAGCACCCGGCGCAGCGCCTGTGCGCGGCGGCGCACGCCCTGCAGATAGCGGTGTACGAGCTTGCGCCGCAGCACCGTCAGCGCCAGCCCCGGCACCAGCGCGAGCACACAGATCTCGGTGGAGACGTCGATCCGTGCCACGACGCAGATGACGGCCAGCACGCCCAGGACGGTCAGCCAGTCCCGCAGGATCGGCAGCACCGCACCGCTGCCGCCCAGCTCATCCCTGGAGTAACGATTCTTTGCCGCTCCAACGGCCAGCCAGGCGGCGCCGGCGAGCGCCGCGACGAGCAGCGGTTGCGGTTGCCTGGTCGCGGCGCAGACCGCCCCCATCGGCACCAGCGCACCGAGGAGGTCGGCGGCCAACGCCACCTGTAAGAGCCGCTGTTCGGTGGATCGGTGCCTGTCCTCCTCGCGCCGCTGCGGCGTGCGCTCCAGCTTGGCTGTCCCGGCGGGTGACGTCATCACCCGTGAACCGGCAGCTTCGAACAACCCCATGGCCCCCCACTTGGTCGTCCCCTCACGTCCGGTGCGATCGGACCCCCCGGTACGCGACCGCCTCCGTGTCGGAGGTGAACGCTAGAGCACGGTGCGCCCGACTGCTGAGGTTTACCTATTTTGAGTGTTCTTGTGCCTCGTTGTTTACAAGCGCGTGCACGCATGCTCCACTTCCGGCCCTCGCGGAAGCAAGAGACGCAGAGGCCCCGGGGGTGTGATCCAGCCCCGGGGCCCACGTGCCTATCGCGTCAGATGCTCAGTGCCGGTGACACACCAGGTGCGTCCGGTGCCAGGTGCGGGTCCAGTAGCCGGGGTGGCGGTGGCCGCGCCGGTCCTGCCAGGCCGGGTGCCAGACCCGGACCCAGCGGCCGTGGACCACGCGGCAGTGGCCCCGGTCGACGTGCCTGGATGCCGTGTGGTCGCCGTGCGCCGGCGCCGTGGCCGAGGCGGAACCCACCGAGGAGAGGGCCATGCCCCCGGTGAGGGCAACGGTGGCGGCGCCCAGTGCGAAGGCGCGCTTGAATCCGTCAATCATGAGGATCATGCCTTTCTGCATTGCCATGCTGCGAGTGCCCCGGCTCTGGCCGGGCAGCAAGGAGAATGCACCCGCCAAGCGGCGCGCGTGCGGTCAACACCGTGGGCTTTACCGAATGCAGACATAACGCAAAAGAGGCGGATAATACGACAGATGTGACGGGGGGTGTGGCGGGCTACTGCAGCCCCGTCTGTGACTTGCTGAAGAGCACGCCCTCGGAATAGAAGAACACCGCGTTGCTGCTGCCGTCGGCGCCGTAACACGTCCATGTGACGGGGTAGTTGTCGGCGCGCTCGGTCTTGTTCTCCTGCTGGCAGGTACTCGCGTAACGGAGCAGGGTGCGCACGCTGCTGCCCGCCTTGATCTCGTTGAATTCGGCGAGGGTCAGCGGGTCGCTGGCGATGGCGCTGCCTTCGTAGGCGCCGGCGGCCACGAGGAGGCCGAGGGTGCAGAGGCCGGCTATCGCGCTCTTCTTCACGGGTGGGATCGTCCTTGTGCGGCGGAAGTGACGGGAGGTGTGCGCAAGGAGCGTAGCCGTCCGGTCCGCTCCCCGGCACCGCTCCGGCGAGCTGCATCACAACAGGTGTCCTCCGGGGCCCGGGCGCCGTAGCGTGGGCGGGCCGCCAAAAAGCTGGCGATATTCCGCACAACACGGGTAGACGCAGGAGTGTCACGAAGATCGGCCCGGCTCGGAGGAGGGGGGAAACGGTGACCCAGGCAGCGTCCCATGTACCGGCCACAGCCGCGCAGGCACGCGATCGCGTCAGCGACCTCTTGAAGGCCCATCCCGGGCCGGTGGAGGCGATGAAGCTCACCGATGCCCTGCTGATCACGTCCGAACTGGTCACCAACGCCCACCGCCACACGGACGGTCTGATCGACTTCAGCGCGCGCGTCACCGGCAACCGCCTCACCCTGCTCGTCGAGGACGCCAGCCCGGACCACCCCGTGACGGCCTCCCGCCACGGACCGGGGGACGTCGGCGGCTACGGCTGGCCCATGGTGCGCCAACTCGCCACCTCGGTCACCATCGTTCCCACGGCCCGTGGCGGCAAGGCCATCAGTGTCACGCTTGACCTGATGTGACCCGATCTGTGACCCGATCCGTCCTGATGGGGAAGGCCCCCCGATAGCGAAGGCCTCCCGAGGGGAAGGGTGGAGCCTTCCTCAGGCCCTGCCATGCTGCGGAATGCGTTCCAGCAGCCCGCGCAGATCGTCCGCGTGCTCCTCCTCCTGCGCCAGCAGGTCCTCGAACACCCGCCGGGTGGTCGGATCGCCGTCGCCCAGCCACTGCGCGATCTCGGTGTACGCGGCGATGGCGACCCGTTCGGCCACCAGGTCCTCCTTGATCATCTCCACCAGATCGGCGCTCGCGTCATAGCTCGCGTGCGCCCGCTGCGTCAGCGTGTCCGGGTGGAAATCGGGCTTCCCGCCGAGTTGCACGATGCGCCGGGCAATCTTGTCGGCGTGCTCCTGTTCCTGCGTGGCATGTTCCAGGAACTCCGCCGCGACCGGCTCCGAATAGATCCCGGAAGCCGTGTAGTAATGCCTCTTGTACCGCAGCGTGCAGACGATTTCGGTGGCCAGTGCCTCGTTCAGCACCTGCAGCACGCGCTCCAGATCGGCGCCGTACGCATCGGTCACCGGACCCTTTTCGATTTCCTGGCGGGCCCGGGCGCGGATGGTTTCGATGTCCATAAGGAAATCAGCCATGACTTTTCTCCCTTGCCATTGATCGACTTCCGTTGATCGTATTCCGCTGGTCCCCCATTCCGGGCGAGCGGACGCGTCCGGCCCCGTATGTGCCGGTATCCGGCCTAGAGGTGCCAGCTCACGGTGCCGGTGGCCGTCGACACGGCGACGAGCAGCACCAGGTCGAGCGCGCCGAAGGCCAGTCCCAGCCAGGCCCGCAGCCGACGGATCGTCCCGCGGCGGAGCGCCAGGAAGCCGAAGACCAGCGCGCACGGGCCGAAGAAGACGTTGAAGACCAGCGTCCCGAGCAGTCCGCAGACGAACGCGGCCACGGCCATGCGGTCGGCCTGCGGATGCGGACCGGTCCTCAACGGAATCCAGGTGGACGTCATCGCTGTGCCTCCTTCGGCGGGGTCGTCGCCTTATGGCGTTCGCGGACGAAGAACACCGCCAGCCATGCCGTGATCGCGATTCCCGCGACGACCGTGACGGCCGCGGGGACATGACCTGCGGTCCCCAGCAGCACGCCGAAGAGGAAGACTGCCAAGACCAGGAAGAGCATGGTGTGCCTGTGCCTTTCCCTGTGGGGCCGGCGGGCGCGCAGCGCGCTGCCGGCACGGACGGGCACCGGCCGCTCCATTGCGGCGGCTTGCACGAACGCTGGTACCCGCAGAACGCCGGAAAAATCAGCTCGGCGCGGCGGGAGATCGCCCCCTTCCCGGCCGGCCCGGGGGCCTCCTCCGCCATTTCATCCCCACCCCTTACCGGCATCCTTCTCGCCCTCGTTGGAGACGTCCAGACGGTCTGTCACGGCATCCGAGCACCTCGCCGGAACGGGGCCCCGGCCGGCACCGGAACTACGATCGCGGGGAGGAAATGGCCGAAAAGGAGATGGGAAAGGGGAGGGGTAATGCGGAAGCAAAGGAAGGAAAGGGAGGAGAGGAAGGGAATGGCGACCGGAAGCGGGGGGCCGGAAGGCGGGGGTCCGGGAGACGGGGGCGGTGACCTGATCGACCGTCACATGTGCACCGTCGAGGACGTACTCCGGCTGCTGGACGGGCTGTTCGCGTCGGAGGCCGACCGCTGGACGGCCGGTGCGGCCTCCTGGTGGGACGGCTTCTACGCCGACCGTTCCAAGCCGGTGCCGTTCTTCGTGGCGAAGCCCGACGAGAACCTGGTCTCGTACCTCGACCGCGGGCTGGTCGCTCCCGGGCGCGCGCTCGACCTGGGGTGCGGGCCGGGCCGTAATGCCCTCCACCTCGCCGCCCGGGGCTTCCGGGTGGACGCGGTGGACCTCTCCCCGGCGGCGATCGCCTGGGCCGAGGACCGCGCCCGGGAAGCCGGGGCCGACATCACCTTCCACTGCGGTGACGCCTTCACCGTTGTCGGAACCGACGACGGTGCCCCGCTCCGCGGCCCGTACGACCTGATCTATGACTCCGGCTGCTTCCACCATCTGCCGCCGCACCGCCGCATCAGCTACCTCGCCCTGCTCGACCGCGCCCTGGCCCCTGGCGGCCATCTCGCGCTCACCTGCTTCGCGCCGGGCGATGAGCGGGGTGGCTCCGAGCTCGGCGACGCCGACCTCTACCGCCGGTCCACCGGTCTGCACGGCGGACTCGCCTACCCGCCGGAGTCCCTGCGCCGGATCTTCGCCGACCTGACGGAGGTGGAACTGCGCCGCATGCACGACGAGCCGCCGGACTCCCCGCACTTCGGCGAGCCCTTCCTCTGGACGGCACTGCTGCGGCGCGGCCCATGGGACGGCACCGCTACGGCGCGGCGGCACCCGGCCGTAACGGTCGTGCAAGGGGAAGACCGCTAGCAGAGGCTGAGGATCGCCTCGGCGGTGAAACCGGGTGCCTCGCGGGGCGGGAAGTGGCCCACTCCGCCCAGGACTTGACGGGTGTAGCCGTCGGCGAACAGCTGGTGTTTGCCGGCGGTGGTGCCCAGGAGGTTGTCGGCGTCCTCCGCGCCGTGCAGCACGATCGTCGGCACCTGGACCGGGGCCGGTGCGGCGAGGCGTTCCTCGACGGTGTCGTACGCGGGGTCGCCGGGGGCCTCGCCCCAGCGGTGGAGGTAGGCGTGCACGGTCACGTCGGCCCAGTCGTCGTTGTCCCATGCCGCGGCCGTCTCGTCGAACTCCTCCTGGGAGAAGTCCCAGCCGGGGGACCAGGCCGTCCACAGGTAGTGGCAGAAGGCGCGCCGGTCCTGCACCATGGCCTTCCGGCCGCGGCCGGTGGCGACGAACCACTCGTACCAGTACGCCTGCGCGAGCGCGTAGGGGAGCGGCGTGTCCGGGCGGTGGGTGGCGTAGCCGGCCGACATCGCCGCGATGGCGCGTACCCGCTCCGGCCAGAGCGCGCCGACCACGTACGCGGCGCGGGCGCCCCAGTCGTGCCCGGCCAGGACGACCTCGCCGAGGTCCAGCGCGTCGAGGAATTCGCCGAGGTCGCTGCCGAGCGCCGCGATCTGCCCGCTGCGCGGCCGGGCCGGGTCGCGGAACCGGGTCGCGCCGAAACCCCGCAGATACGGGCGGTAGACGCGGCATCCGGCGGCGTGCAGGAAGGGCAGTACGCCGTCCCAGCAGTGGATGTCGTCCGGCCAGCCGTGCACCGCCACCACGGGGCGCCCGGTCTCGGGTCCGCTGACGGCGTAGGCCGTGTCCAGCGTGGGCGTGCGTACGGTCCTGATGTCGAGCTCGGCCCCGGCTCCGCTCGCCACCGCCGTCCCGGTCTCGCGTTCCGTCACCGATGGGCCTTCCGCAGAGTCGAGTCGCCGGTCGTGGGGCGCGTTCCCTGCGACTGTGCCAAGCGGCCCGGCTCCCGCCCGTCATCGACACGCGCGGGCACGGCGGTGGCCCGGCGGAGGGGGAATCCGCCGGGCCACCGCCTCACACTCTGCGGGCTCTGCCCACCTCGCCGCCGTTGTCGCCGCCGAAGCGGCCGTGCGGCGCGGTCATCGCTCCATGGCGTCCCGGGCCTTGTGCCCGGCCTGACGCAGATCGCCCTTGGCCCGTTCGGCGCGGCCCTCCGCCGTCATGCGCTCGTTGCCCACGGCGCGGCCGACGGTTTCCTTCACGGCGCCCTTGATCTGCTCGGTCTTCGCAGAGGTCTTCTTGTCGGCGGTCATGGTCGTGCTCCCTTGCTGTCGAGCCGTTCCTTGACGAAGAGCCGCCTGCCCGGGACGCCGCCGCGCAAACGCAGACATCGTTCCGCCCGTACGGGGCACATGTCCGTGGTCGTTCCACTACGGAAGACGCCCTACGGAGGGAGACGACACCACCGATGAGTGAGCAGCGCGAGTTCGAGCACGACCACGAGCGCCACCACGACCAGGAGCGCCGCCACGAGTACGAGCAGTGGCGGGCCCGTACGGTCCGCCGTCCCGAGGACGTACCGGTGACCACACCGCTGTCCTGGATGGCGGAGAAGCACTTCGCCCACGGGGAGCGGCTGGCCGACCGCCGGCTGCCCGCCGCGTACCGGGGACCCGACGAGCGGGGTGATGCCGGGGACGCGCTGGCGCAGCTCGCGCTCGGCGTCCGGATCGCCCGGGCCGTCGAGCAGTACCGTGCGGAGACCCTGCACGAGGCGCTGCAACTCGGCGCCACCTGGAGCCAGATCGCCGCCGCCCTCGACCTCGGCACCGACGAGGCGCGCGCCATCCTGCGCAGCCACGCGGACGGTCAGCTGCGGCTGTACGAGAGCGAGGACAGCGGGGGAGCCGGGCTGCTCGGCATGAGCCCCGAGCAGCACCGGGCCGCCATGGCGCTGACCGCACTGGGCGACGACGAACCGGCCACCGCCGCCGAGGCCGCGGCGATCACCGGATGACCGTCACCGTCAGTTCCCGGCCACCGTCTCCGCCCAGTCGATGCGGTGGAAGTGGAGCGGGCGGAACATCTGCTCGGGGGTGGGGAAGGCGGCCGCGGCCTCGAGGTCGGACTTGCCGGCCTTGACCTTGTTGGCGGCGGCCGCGTTCCGCCCGACCGCCTCCACCCGCTCGCGGCGCAAGCCTACGTAGGCGCTGAACGCCTCGGCGGGCGTGGGCAGATCGCGCAGGCAGCGGGCCAGTTCCACGGCGCTCTCGATGGCCAGCGAGGCGCCCTGGCCCGAGCTGGAGGACGGGGCGTGTGCCGCGTCGCCCACCAGGACCATGCGGCCGCGGTGCCAGTGCGGCACCGACGGCATGCGTTCCATCCGGCCGACCGCCATCAGCTGGTCGGGGTCGGTGTGCTGCAGCAGCCGCTCGCCCGGGACGTGGCCCGCGTAGGCCTCGCGCAGCGCGGCGAGCCACTCGGCGGCCGGGACCCGCGCCAGGTCGGCCGGGTCCGGCGGGGTGTCGGTCGGCAGTCCGGCGAACCAGATCAACCGGCCGTCCGGGCCGCGCCAGTGGCCGGTGAAGGTGCGGCCGAAGGCGAAGTACATCGTGCCGGGCTCGGCCTCGACGCCGCTGTCGGTGGCGTACCCGCCGAAGCTCAGCACACCGCCGTACTCCGGCCCGGGCGCCTGCGGGTCGATCAGGGTGCGGACGGTGGAGCGGATGCCGTCGGCGCCGATGAGGATGTCGGCGGTCGCCGACGTGCCGTCGGAGAACCGGGCGGTGACGCCCTCGGGGGTCTCCTCGGCGCCCACCAGCCGTTTGCCGTAGGCGAACGGGATGCCCTGGTCGGCGGCGTGATCGGTCAGGGCGCGGTAGAGCGTGGCGCGGGGCATCGCGAGGCTGGGGGGCAGCTCGGCGAAGCCGTCGAAGGCGGCGAAGCGGTGCCCGGCGCCGTCCGCCATGACCGTCCCGGGAACCGGCTGGCCGAGGGCCTCCACCGCCTTGTCGGCGCCGATCGTCCGCAGCGCCGCGAGGCCGTTGGGGGCCAGGGCCAGCCAGGCGCCCACGCCGTCCGCGGCCGCGGGGTAGGCCTCGTGGACCGTTGCGGTGATGCCCGCCTTGCGTAGCGCGAGTGCGGTGACCGGGCCCGCCAGGCCGCCCCCGATGACCAGTGCCGTCCGCACGGCCGCGCCGCCGCGCCCGCCCTGAGTGCCGTTGTCGCTCATGACCCCTCCCGAGGATGCGCCCGCCGGACAGCGGGCTCCTGGCATCCATAGTTGCACTGCACCTAGTCTCAATGCAACTAGTCTCGCCTCTACTACGCTAACGCCATGACCGCTCCCGTGAAGAGTTCGCCGCTCGCCCTCACCGTCCTGGCGCTGCTGCACTACAAGCCGCTGCACCCGTACGGCATCCAGCAACTGATCAAGCAGTGGGGCAAGGAGCAGGTGGTCAACGTCGGCCAGCGGGCCGGTCTGTACCGCACCATCGAGCGGCTGCACGCGGGCGGGCTGATCGCCGTACGGCAGACCGAGCGCGACCAGCAGTACCCCGAGCGCACCGTCTACGAGGTCACGGACGAGGGCCGGGCGGTCGCCCGCGAGTGGCTGGACCAGATGCTGGCCGTCCCGAAGGGCGAGTTCCCCGTCTTCCCGGCCGCCCTGTCCAACCTGCCCATGCTCACCCCGGACGAGGCGCTGGACGTGCTGGAGCGGCGCGCCGACCGCCTCGCGGCCCAGCGCGCGGACCTGAAGGCCCAACTGGCCGTGCACACCGGGGAGGGCGTCCCGCGCGTCACCCTCATCGAGCACGAATACCTGCTGGCCATGGTCGATGCCGAGGAACGCTGGGTCCGCGCGGTGACCGACGACCTGCGAAGCGGCGGACTGACCTGGTCCCCGGAGATGCTCGCCGCCTTCGACGAACAGCACAACTCGGGCGCGCCCGCGGGCGGTTAGCCGCGCTCCGCCGACGATCACGTACCTTTTCCGCGAGCCGACCCGGGTCCTCGGCCGCGACGCAGACGGAGGGAAACGCACCGTGTGGAATCCGACGGAGCTGTGGCTGGAGGGTGCGGTCATGGCGGTCCTGCACGCGGCCGGGCCGGAACAGGGCTATTGGGTGGAGGACACCGGACTGCTGCATGACGACGGCAGCGCCCTCGTGCGCGCCCCCTACGGCGAGTCCGGCGGGCGGCTCTTCGAGGACTGCACCGACCCGGCCGACCTGCGGGAGGCGTACCGCCTCGCCGACGCGGCGTTCGACGCGGCCCGGGCCGGCACGCTGGACGCCGCGGTCCTGCTGCCCGTCCTGCGCCGCGCCGACCCGGAGCCCGGCCGCCGCTTCGACATCGAGGCGGCCCTCGCGGTGGCCGCGCGGGCGGGCCTCACCCCCGGCACGTCCAGGCCCGCCCTGCCCGGCGCGAGCCGGCCGGAGGAGGCGGGATGACTCCCCATTCCCTGGCGTTCTATCTGGACGTCGTGACGTCGGGAACGGTGCTCGGCGCGAAGCCGGCCGATCAACCGGACCGGGTGACCGGCCTGCTGGGAACGGATTTCGCGGAGAACCGGTCCGGCCGTCACCACATGTGGCGGGACTACGGACTCGCGGAGTTCTTCTGGCAGCGGGAGTCCGCCGACGGCCCGTGGACCGGGCACCACTTCACCCTGCAGGTCCACCGGCTCGCGTACGGCGGAAAGGTCGTCAACGACGAGCTCCGGTCCAGGTACGGGCGGTTCGCCCGCAGGCTGCGGTTCGGGAAACTGCAGCGGCTGCTGGAGAAGCGCGGAACGGTGCTGAGGGAGATCCCGTCCGGTCAGGACCCCTGCTACCGCCTGTTCTGGAACCCCGGTTCATGGACGTGCGTCACTGTGATCGGCGCCAAGGAGGAGTACCGGACACCGGACGACCTGCAGGTCGGGGACGTCTGCGGCATCACTGCGCCGATGACTCCCGAAGAGGTGGCGTGGCGGGCCGCGCGGTAGTGCCGGCGGCCTCGCGGTCATGGGCCGCGACCGCGGCGCGGTCCACCTTGCCGTTGGTGTTGAGCGGGAGTTCGGCGAGGTGGGTGAAGGAGCCCGGGATCATGTAGACGGGCACCAGGCGGCGCAGGAAGGTGGTCAGCTCCGCGGCCGTGGTGGGCTCGCCCGAGTAGTAGGCGACCAGGACGGAGTCCTCACCGGTCTCGCGGACCAGGGCGACCGCGTCGCGTACGGCGGGGTGGCGGGCCAACGCCGCGTCCACATCGCCGAGTTCGATGCGCTGGCCCCGGACCTTGACCTGGTGGTCGAGGCGGCTCAGGAACACCAGGGCGCCGTCCTCGACCCGGACCCGGTCACCGGTGCGGTACCAGTGGTCCCGGGTCAGCGGCGCGGACCCGTCGTGGATCACCGCGCGTTCGCCCGGGCGCCATGCCAGGAACCGGCCGATGTCGTCGGCGGGGTCCAGATAGCCGTCGAAGCGCTGACTGCCGCGGAGGCACAGCTCACCGGTCTCCGCGGGCTCGCCCGCATCGTCGAGGACGACGTGCTCCAGGTGGTCCGGCACCCGGCCGATCGGCAGCGTCCCGTTGGAACCGGCCGGCCGCAGCGAGCTGCCGCTGCCCAGCTCGTGCGCGGTGGACACGATCGCGACCTCGGTCGGGCCGTACAGGTTCCACAGCCGCGCGCCCGGTGCGGCCGCCGCCCACTGCTCGGCCTGCTCGCTGAGCAGCCGTTCACCGCCGAACATCACCCCGGCCATCGTCGGCATCGAGTCCGGCACCAGCGCGTTCGTCCGCGCCGCGATGCTGCCGACGGACGGTACGCAGAACCAGCGGGTGATCCGCTTGGCGCTGACGAAGGCCGACGGTCGCACCACGTCGTTCGGCCGCGGGATCACCAGCGCCGCGCCGATCGACCAGGTCGTGAACAGCTCGAGCACGGCCACGTCGAAGGAGAGCTCGACGTTCTGCGAGAGGCGGTCCTCGGGGCCGAAGCCGTGCTCCTCGACCAGCCACCGAAGGGTCGGCAGGACGTTGGCGTGCCGGATCGGGACGCCCCGCGGCCGGCCGGTCGAGCCGGAGGTGTACAGGACGTAGGCGATGTCCTGGGCGGAGGTGGGTGCGGCGGGGGAGCGGGGCCCGTCCTCGGGGCCGGGGGTGCGCAGCCGGGTCAGCTCGGCGGGGGTGAGGGCGAGCACCGGCGGGAGGGGCGTACCGTCCTCCGCCGCCTGGGCGGCCAGGAGTTGGGCCGCCCGTGCGGAGTCCTCGTCGGTGACGATGACGTCCAGGTCCGTGGTGGCCGCGATGGCCAGGATGCGGGAGGCCGGGAAGGACGGGTTCAGCGGGACGACGGCGGCCCCCGCGCGCAGGGCCGCCAGATATCCGGCGTAGGCCGTCAGGCTCCGTGCGGCCAGCAGGCCGACCTTGGCCGGCCGCCCGGTGCCGCGCTCCGTGGCCGCTGCGGTCAGCCGCTGCGCCAAGCCGGCCGCCAGCCGGTCCAGTTCGGCGTAGGTGAGGACCTCGTCCCGGACCTCCAGCGCGATCCGCTCCGGATACCGCTCGACGCTCGCGGCGAACAGTCCGAAGAGGGTGGAGGCGGGCGGGTACGGCGTCGTGGGGGAGGGAGCGGCGGAGGTCATCGGCGGGTCCTGTTCGTCGGCCGGTGTGCCAAGGGGCAGGGCGGGGGCGGGAGGAGCGCGGCGGTGCTCACAGCAGCTCCTCGATCGTCCGCCACACCTCGTCCCAGTGGTCCGTCAGATACATGTGGCCACCGGGGAACTCCGCCGTCCGGAAGGCGGCCGAGGTGAACGCGGACCAGTCCAGCCACTCGTCGGTGGGTGCCAGATGGTCGGCGTCACCGCGGAGAGCGGTGAGCGGCAACGGCAGCGGGGTGAGCGTCGCGGGGGTGTAGTCGGCCAGCATGTCCACGTCGGCGCGCATCGCCGGGAGCAGCAGCGAGCGGGCCATGGGGTCGGCGAAGATCTCGATCTCGCGGCCCGCGATGGCGGCGGCCTGGGCGGCCGCCACCTCGTCGTCGGGATCGAGGCGCTCGGCCTGGCGGTGCCGCGGGCTGGTCGAACCGCTCACGACGAGGTGGACCGGGAGCGGGCCCCCGGTCGCGACCAGGTGCTGGACGGCCTCGTAGGCCAGGATCGCGCCGAAGCTGTGCCCGAAGACGACGAACGGCTCCTTGCCGGCCGCCGCCCGGAAGCGCTCGGCGGTGCCGGCCGCGGCCTCGGCCATCGTCCGGTAGAACGGCCGGTTGAACTCCTCCTCGCGGCCCGGTACCTGCACGGGCACCGCGCGCAGCACCTCGGACTCCCGGCGCCGCCAGGGACGGTAGACGCCGGCTCCCGCTCCGGCGTAGGGCAGGCACATCAGCGTGGTCGTCATGCGGGACCTTCCGGGACGAGGGGGAGCGGTGGGGCGGATTCGGCGGCCAGCAGGCCGAGTTGGGTACGGAAAGCGTCCGCCAGGCCGGGGAGGCGGGGTGCCCAGGCACCGGTCGTCGGCGCCTGGACCACGCACTTCAGGGTCCCGTCGGGCAGCTCGCACACCTGGAGTTGCACCTCGGCGACCGCGCCCACGGGCGGTACGGGGACGGTGTGCATCCGCACCGGACCCGCCGGGTGCTCGACCCGACGCCAGCTCTCGAAGGCGAACACCGCCTGGAACACCGGCATCCGGCGGCCCGCGACGGTGCGGGCGGCCCGCACGATCTCGTCGCAGGGCAGCGCGGAGCCCAGGATGGTCTCCCGGACCGAGGCCCAGACCCGTTCGACCGCTCCGGGCGCGGACAGCTCCGGCATCCGGACCGGCACGGTGTTGATCAGACAGCCGAGTTCGTCCGCCTGCCCGGCGGAGCGGGCGACCACCGGAGTGCCCACGCAGAAGTCCGCACCCCCGGTGATCCCGGCCAGCGCCCTGCCGTACGCGGCCAGCAGCACCACGAACGGGGAGCAGGCGCAGCGCCGGGCCTCGGCGCACACCGCCTGCCAGACGGCGGGCGGGCAGGCGGTCCGCCGCTCGGCCAGGCCGGCCCGGGCCAGGGCGCGCTGGCCCGGCGCCGGGCCGTCGTCCGGCACCGGCAGGTCGGCCGCGCCCGCCAGCGCGCTCCGCCAGTGCGCGGCGAGTTCGGTGCGCTGTGCGGCAGCGGGTTCCACCGGCGCCGACCGCTCCCGCACCGGAAGGTCGGGCGCCCGGCCCTCGGCGGCCAGGCCGTATGCGCGGGCCAGGTCGGTGGCGAACACCTCCTGGGAGAGGCCGTCGAAGGCGATGTGATGGACGGCGAGGAAGACCGTGGTGCCGTCGTCGTCCGGGGCGACCGCGGCGCGGTGGACCCGGCCCGCGGCGATGTCGAAGGTGTCCGCACCGAGCAGCGCGGCGGCCGCGTCCGCGAAGGCGGTGCCGGCGGGGAGGCGCAGCGGCGGCTCGGCGACCGGCTCCGCGAGGACGGTACGCACCACCTGTCCCCCTTCGATGACGAAGGCGGTGCGCAGCGCCTCGTGGCGGCGGGCCACGGCGGACAGCGCCGCGTCGAGCGCGGACGGATCCACCGGGCCGTCGGCGCGGACCTCGGCGAGCACCCAGTTGGCGGGGCTCGCCGGGGCGATCTGCTCACCGAGCCAGAACTGCCGCTCCAGCGCGGAGGCGGGCTGCACCCGCGGCGCCGTGCGCTCAGTCACGGGCCAGCTCCTTGTCGGTGCCCGGCGCGCCGCCGCCGTCGGCGGTCCCGGGCGGCGGGGTCAGGTTGTCCATCTCCCGCAGCGCACGGTTCCGCAGCGAGACCAGGACCAGCACGACGTAGGTCGCACCGAAGGCCAGCAGGGTCCAGCGCAGGCCGATGCCGTGGATCGCCCAGCCGGCCACCAGGATGCCGACCGGCGCGGCGCTCATCGCGACGGCCGAGGTCAGCGCGAAGACCCGCCCGAACAGGGCCTGCGGCACCTTGTTGAGCATCACCGTGGACAGCACCGGGTTGAGCGGACCGGCGGCCAGCCCCAGCAGGAACGAGATGGCGATGGACAGCACCGCGTTCGGCTGCCCGCCCAGGGCCAGTCGCAGCCCCCCGATGACCAGGAAGCAGCCCAGCAGCGTCCAACGGCGGCTGGTCAGCAGCCGCTTGCTGGCGGGACCGTAGAGGAACGTGCCGGCCACCGCGCCGCAGCCGGAGGCGGCCACCAGCCAGCCGAGGTACTGCCCGCCGCCCAGCACCTGGTCCGAGTAGACCGGCAGGATGACCGGCGTGAAGGCGTCGTCGAGGAAATTGGTGACGAAGACGAACGAGGTCATCGCGCCGATCACCGGGAGCTGCTTGACCAGCCGGAGGCCCTCGGTGAGCTGCCGGACGAAGCCCTGGCGCTCGGCGGCCGGCGCGACCGGCCCGCCCGGCACGGCGACCCCGACCAGCAGCGCGGAGAGCAGGAAGGTCGCGGAGTCCACGTACATGCCCACCACCGGACCGGACACGGCCGCGAGCAGACCACCGAGCGGCGCCCCGACCAGCAGACCGAGCCGCGGGGCGCCCTGCATCCAGGAGTTGGCGCTCTCCAGCCGCACCCCGGCGCGGTCGGAGAGTCCCTTGAGCAGGCTCTGCCGGGCGGCACCGGTCGGTGTCGAGCCCAGACTGCGCACGAACAGCAGACCCATCAGCACCGGCAGGGCGAGCCCCACGGTGTCGTTGAGCAGTGGGATCAGCCCGATGACGGTGCCCGCGAGCAGGTCGCAGACCACGCTCATCCGCTTGCCGCCGATGCGGTCGATCCAGACCCCGCCGACCGCGCCCGCGAAGATCAGCGGCAGCGTGTTGGCGAAACCCGCCAGGCCGGTCGAGACGGAACTGCCGGTGACGCCGAGCACGTACAGCGGGATGGTCACCACCGTCACCGCGTTGCCGAACGACGACAGGTAATGCGCCAGCAGCAGGACCACCAGCGGACGGCGTTCCCGCACCGTGGCGTCGGGCCCGGGGGGCGAGGTCATCGAATCTCCTGTTCCGTACGGCGGGTGCCGGCGAAGAGCTGCTCCAGGTACTCCTCCGAGACCCCGGCCCGCCCCGGGACGTCGGCGTCCGCGATCGCGGCCCGCGCCAGTGGGTTGCCGCGTGGCAGCAGCAGCTCGGTGAGGGCGGAGAGGGTGGTGTGCTCGGTGATGTCCCGGGGCCCGGCGGTGAAGCCCCGTGCCGTCAGCAGCCGGGCGAGCCGCACGGCCAGCAGCGGTGTGCCGCCCCGGTCGGCGAACGCGTCCCGCGGGTCCGCGGAGGGCACGTCCAGCGCCTCGCACCAGGCCGCGGCCACCAGTTCGGCGGCGCGCCCGGCCGGGCTGGGGAGCGGGGTGTCGGGCGCGGTGGCGAAGACCTCGACCAGTTGCAGCAGCCGCCGCGCGAGCCGGTCGATGGTCTCCGGCTCGAAGAGCGCGGTCCGGTACTCGAAGCGCCCGTAGACCAGGTCGCCCAGATGCCACCAGGCGACCGTCGCGTCCATCGAGGAGATCCCCTCGGGCACCGCGTTGGCGTAGACGGTGGCGCCGGGGACCGAGTAGGACACCGTCTCGGCGAGGTCGAGATGGACGAGCATGGTGCGCAGCAGCGGATAGCTGTGCACCGACCGCTCGGGGGCGACCGCCCGGACGATCTCGCCGAACGGCGTCTCGTGGTGCGCGGCGACCTCGGCACCGGCGGCCTGGGTGGCGGCCATGAAGTCGTGCGGGGTCGGATTCTCCGGCAGCCGGATCCGCAGCGGCACGTTGGTCAGCAGGAAGCCCACCAGGTCCTGGACGGCCGGCTCGCCGCGGGTCACGCTGGGCACCCCGAGGAGGACGTCCCGCTCGCCGCTCTCCTCGTACAGCAGCGCCGCGTAGACGGCGGCCATCGCGTTGGCGACCGTGCTGCGGGCCTGCTTGGCGCGGGCGATGAAGGCGGCGGCGGTCCCCTTGTCCAGGACGAAGTTGTACTGCCGCCCGGCGCGGTCCTCGGTCTCGGGGGAGTGGTCGTACGGCAGCAGCGGCCGGTCCGGGAGGTCCGCCAGGTAGCTGCGCCAGAACGCCCGGTGACGCTCGCCGTGCTCGCTGTCGAAGTACTCCCGCTGCCACTGGGCGTAGTCGCCGAACTGCACCGGCAGGTCGGGCAGTTGGGGTTCGCCGCCCTCCCGGACCGCCCGGTAGACCTCCAGCAGCTCGCTGTTGAGCCGTACGTAGGACCACTGGTCGGTGAAGGAGTGCGGCATGGTCTGCACGATCTGGTGGTCACCGCCACCGAGGTCGGCCACCCCGATCCGCAGCACCGGGTCACGGGCCAGGTCGAACGGGCGCCGGACGTGCTGCCGGATGAACTCCGCCCGGCGCCGCTCCCGTTCGCCGTCCGGCCCGGCCGACAGGTCGGTGAAGGTGAGGTCGGCGCCCCGGTCCGGGTGCAGCCGCAGCACCGGCCGGGTGCCGTCCGTCTCGATGGCCGAGCGCAGCAGCTCGTGCCGGCCCACCACGACGGCCACCGCCTCGGAGAAGGCCGACCGGTCGAACTCCCCGAGGAAGCGCAGCCCGAACCCCAGGGTGTAGGTGGTGGTGCCGGGATAGAGCTGGTCGAGGATCCACAGCCGTTCCTGGTCCATGCCCACCGGGAAGGTGTCCCGCGGCCCGGGCCGGGGTCGGAGCGGGCGCTTGCCGGAGCGCTGCTGCGACAGCTTGGCCAGGAGGGCGGCCCGCTGCTCGGGGGCCAGTGCGGCGAGCCGGGCCGCGAGCGCCGACTCCGCGCCGCTCATCGGGCACGCTCCGCGGGGAGGCAGTCGAACAGGGCGGGCAGCGCGGCCAGTACGTCCTCGGTGGGCAGCCCGAAGTCCACCAGGAAGCCGACCTCGTCGGCGCCCGCCGTACCCAGCAGACCGAGCACCTCCGCGGCCTTGCCGGGCGAGCCGAGCAGCGAGGGGCCCTGCAGGAAGTTGAGGTACGCGCTCTCCAGCAGCACCGCCTCGTCCTCGCCCGGCGCGGTCGTCTGACTGCGGTAGGCGCGCAGATAGCCGTGCATCGCGGAGCGCAGGTAGTCCTCCAGATCGGGCCGGTCGCTGACGTAGGCGTGCACCATCACCACCACGTCACCCTCTCCCGGGTGCCCGGCCTCCCGCCAGGCCGCGCGGTAGCGGGCGATGTTCTCCCGCAGTACCGGCAGCGTCTGGCCGAGCAGTGCGGTCATCACGCCGCAGCCGGCCCGCGCGGCGGCTTCGAAGGTCTCGCCGTTGCCGGCCGAGGTCAGCCAGATCGGGAGCTCCGGCTGCACCGGGCGGGGACCGGTGCGGACCTCGGCCGTGCCGCCCGCCGTGGTGGGGTGGGCGAGCGTCTCGCCCCGCCAGTGCGCCCGCACCTGCTCGATGATCCGCACGGTGTCCGCGCGCCGCCCGGCGTAGTCCGTACGGGCCAGCACGAAGTCGTCGGGGTGCCAGCCGCTGGCGAACGAGATGCCGGCCCGGCCGTCCGACAGGTTGTCGACCACCGCCCAGTCCTCCGCGATCCGGGCCGGGTGGTGCAGCGGGGCGGCCACGCTGCCGGCCCGGATCCGCAGCCGTTCGGTGCGCACGGCGACCGCGGCCGCCAGCACCGACGGGTTCGGCGAGTGCCCGCCGAAGTCCACGAAGTGCCGTTCCGGCAGCCAGACGGCGTGCAGCCCCGCCGCGTCCGCCCGCTCCGCCGCCTCCAGGACGAAGCGGTAGTACTCGCGGGCCGAGACCGTGTCCGCGCTGGCGAAGAAGTACAGGCTCTGCCGGGCGGGCGCGCCGCCGGCCGACCCGTCCGCGGGCGGGGTGCCGGTACGGGCGGCCCGGCGCCGCATCTGCTGGCCGAGGACGCGGCGCTGTTCCGGCGTCAGGGCCGCCAGCCGCTCGGAGAGGTCGCTCACTGGACACCTTCGATCTCGTCGAGCAGCCGCAGGAGTTCGGCGTCGTCCCGGCCGGCGGCGAGCTCCTCGGCGCGGCGGATGAAGGCGCCGAGGTCGGAGTGCTCGTAGAGGTCACCGAGCGCCACGCCGAGCAGCAGCGTGTCGTTGACCACCGTGAGCAGCTGTGCGGCCTGCAGCGACGTGCCGCCGAGGGTGAAGAAGTTGTCCGACGGGCCGAGCGGTTCGCCGCCGAACGCCTCCTGCCAGATGGCGGTGATGGTGGTGGCGAGGTCGCTGCCGGTCTCTTCCTCTCCGGTCTCTCCGGTGTGCTCCGCCGGGGCCGACGGTTCCCGCGGCGGTGCCGGCTCGCGGAGGACCGCGGCGGCGGTGGCGGGCCGTTCGTGGGGCAGCGCCCCCGGTGTCGCCTCGATCCAGTGCCGGGTGTGCGCGAACGGGTAACGCGGCAGCGGAGCGGGGGAGGTGACGTGGGGCACGTCGAAGTCCACCGGGCAGCCGGCCGCCCAGAGCCGCGCCAGCGCGTCCTCGTGGGCCTGCGCCTCGTCGTCACCGGAGTGCCCGAGCAGCTCGATGATGCCCGGCGGGTGCGCCATGCCCAGCAGGCGGGCGGTCTGCCGTACGGGGTTGGTCAGCGCCCGGCCGCCGTGGATGCCGACGACCGCGGCGGGGCGGCCCGCCAGCAGCGTCCGGACACCGTCGGCCAGCCGCACGGTTCCGCGCAACTGCGCCGCCCAGTAGGTCGGGTCGGTGGCCTGCTCGGCGGTCAGCTCCGCGCCGGTGAGGTTGGAGAGGACGGTCAGCCGGGGGGCCGACAGCGGCACGGTGGCGAGGAACTCCGCGAACCGGGCAGCGGCCTCCTCCATCGCGCGGGAGTGGAAGGCGTGCGCGGTCTCCAGCCGTCGCGCGGTGAGCCCGCGCCCGGTGCAGCGCCGCTCCAGCTCGGCGACCGTGTCCGGGTCGCCGCCGAGCACCGTCGTCTCCGGGCCGTTGACGCCGCAGACGTCGGCAGGGAGCCCGGCGGCGAGGTCGCGGGCGGCCTCCTCGTCCAGCGGGACGGCGAGCATCGCCCCGGCCGGGGCCCGGCCCATCAGCTCTCCGCGCCGCACGACGGCCGCCGCCGCGTCCTCGACGCCGAACACCCCGGCGTACGCGGCCGCGGTCAACTCGCCGACGCTGTGGCCGAGCAGCGTGCCCGGCCGGACGCCCCGGCGCTCCAGCCGCCACAGGTGCGCCAGACCGACCACGAAGAGCAGCGGCTGCACCACCGCGGTGTCCAGCAGCCGCGGGTCGTCGCCCGCCCAGGTCTCGAAGCCGCGCAGATCGGGGCCGCCGGCCCGCAGCACGGCGGCGTACAACCGGTCGAGGTCCGCGCCGAAGCGGGGGTCGTCGGCGGCCGACGCAGCGGTGCCGGTCAGGCGGATGCCCTGTCCGGGCAGCAGCACGGCCACCGGGGCGTCCGCCACGGCCGGTGGCGTGTCGGCCCGTTTCGCGGTCTCCAGCAGCCACTGCCGCAGCCGTTCGCGGGCGGCGGCCGGGTCGGTGGGCAGGGCGACGGCGGCGCGGTGGGCGAGCTGGCGCCGGCCGTGCCACAGGGTGCCGAGCACACCGGGGAGGCCGGCCCGTGCGCCGGGGCCGTCGAGCCAGTCGGTCAGATCCCTGGCCTTGTCGCGCAGGGCCTGCGGGGTCGCGGCCGACAGCACGGCGACCGGAGGCCGGACGCCCTGGGCGGGGGCGGGTTCCGGGAGGGGGTCGGCCGGGGCGAGGATGACGTGCGCGTTGGTGCCGCCGAAGCCGAAGGAGCTGACCGCGGCCCGGCGCGGGACCTCGGCGCTCCAGGTCGCGGCCGCGCGCGGCAGGAAGAACCGGGCCGCGCCGAGGTCCGCGTCCGGACCGTCGCCCGGCTGGGAGGCGACCGGCAGGAGCATGTCGTGCTGGAGTGCCAGCACGGTCTTGATCAGGCCGAGGACCCCTGCCGCGCTGTCGGTGTGGCCGATGTTCGGCTTCACCGTGCCGATGGCGCAGCGGGGGGCGGCGGTGCCGGTGCCGTAGACCTCGGCCAGCGCGGCCAGTTCGACCTGGTCGCCGAGGACGGTTCCGGTGCCGTGCGCCTCGATGTAGCCGATGTCCGCGGGGGAGAGCCCGGAGACCTCCAGGGCCTCGCGGAGCACCTCGGCCTGGCCGCGCGGACTGGGCGCGGTCATGCCCATCCGGTCGGCGCCGTCGTTGTTGACCGCGCTGCCGATGATGTGCGCACGGGCCCGGCCGGGGCCGTCGGCGAGATCGGCCGACCGGCGCAGCACCACGATCCCCGCGCCGCTCGACGGGACCGTGCCCCGGCTGCCGACGGTGAAGCTGCGGCAGCGGCCGTCGGGCGCGTAGATGCCGCCCTCGGGCCCGTCGTGCTCGGGCCGTTCGACCGGGAAGACGGTGATCCCGCCCGCGATCGCCACGTCGCATTCGTAGGTGAGCAGGCTGCGCACCGCCTGATGGACGGCGACCAGGGAGGTGGAGCAGGCCGTCTGCACGGTCATGCTCGGGCCGGTGAGGCCGAGCCGGTAGGAGAGCGCGGTGGCGAGGAAGTCACGGGAGTTGCCGAGCATGATCTGCTCGGTGCCGTGGGCGCGCACGGTCCGCTCGTCCGGCAGGACGTTGCGGTGCAGGTAGATGTCGGGGCCGCCACCGAGGTAGACGCCGACCCGGTTGCCGGCGCGCTGGGTGTCGAGGCAGGCGTCCTCCAGGGCCTCCCAGACCAGTTCGGCGATCACCCGGTGCTGGGGGTCGGTCAGCGCCGCGTGGGCGGGGGCCATGCCGAACAGCTCGGCGTCGAACTCGGCGAACCGGTCGATCTGCCCGCTGAGCAGTCTGCCGTTCCGGGTCTGTTCCCCCTTGGCCGCCGGCAGCGCGACCTCGCCCTGGGCGAGTCGGGAGAGGAAGGTCTCCGGGTCCGATGCGCCGGGGGCCCGCAGGGACAGCCCCACCACGGCCACGGCATTGTCCAGCTCCGTCATGCCGGTTCTCCTTCCATTGCGTACGAGCTGCTCGGTTGCGGTGTGCCCGGCGGGGCCGGCAGCGGGGGCCTCATGCGTCCGTCCGCGGGGTGAGGGCGGCCGCCAGCCGGCGGGGGGTGGAGTTGCGGAAGATGTCCCGCAACCGGATCGCGGGGTAGTTCTCCTCGCGCAGGGCGGTGGCCAGCAGCACCGCTTGCACGGACGTGCCGCCGAGGTCGAAGAAGTTGTCGTCGGGGGCGACGGGCACCTCAAGGACCCGCTGCCAGATGGCGGCCATGGCGGCCTCGGGACCCGAGGGTTCGGCGGGCCCGGGCGCCGCGGGAGGCTCCGCGGGCCGCGGGTCGGGGAGCCGTGCGGTGTCGAGCTTCCCGTTGGCGGTCAGGGGCAGTTCGGGCACCGCGGTCAGGGTGGCGGGCAGCAGGTAGCCGGGCAGCCGCTCGGCGAGCCGCTGCCGGATGTCCGCCAGCGCCCCGGGCGCGTCGGTGTCGGTGACCACATAGGCGTCGATCCGCGCGGTCGCCGGCCCGTCCGGGGCCCGGACCAGGGAGGCGGCCGCCCGGACCCGGTCGTCCTCCAGGAGGGCGTGCCGGATCTCGCCGAGTTCGATGCGGTGGCCGCGGATCTTGACCTGGTCGTCGCGCCGGCCGAGGTACTCGATCTGCCCGTCCGGCAGGAACCGGCCGAGGTCGCCGCTGCGGTACAGGCGGGCGCCGGGCGTTCCCGTCAGATGGTCCTCGGTGAAGCGTTCGGCGTTCAGTTCCGGGCGGTCGAGGTAGCCCTGGGTGACCCCGGCGCCGCCCACCCAGATCTCACCGGGCACACCGGGAGCCGCCGGGCGCCCCCGCTCGTCGAGGACGTACAGGTCCCAGCCGGGTATCGGCCGTCCGATCGAGCGGCTGCCGCCCAGCGCCTCGGCGCGGTCGACGGGGTGCCAGGTGCAGAAGACCGTGGTCTCGGTGATCCCGTACATGTTGACGGGCCGGCAGACGTCCTCGGGGTAGCGCGCGAACCACGGCACCAGGACGCCCCGGTCGAGCGCCTCGCCGCCGAAGATGACCAGGCGCACCGCCAGCCCGCCGTCGCGGAACGCCGCGGCGTTCACCAACTGGGCGAACGCCGAAGGGGTTTGGTTGAGCACCGTCACGCCCTCGGCGCGCAGCAGCTCGTGGAACGCCTCCGCGTCGCGGGAGACGTCGTAGGGGACGACGACCAGCCGGCCGCCGGTGAGCAGACACCCCCAGATCTCCCAGACGGAGAAGTCGAAGGCGAGCGAGTGGAAGTACGACCAGACGTCGTCGGGGCCCGGTGCGTACTCCCCGCGGGTCGCTTCGAGCAGGGCGGCCACGTTGCGGTGGCTGACCCGGACCCCCTTCGGACGGCCGGTCGAGCCGGAGGTGTGGATGAGGTACGCGGTGCTCTCCGGGTCCACGTCCGGCAGGGCCGGATCCGGGTCCTCGGGTGCGGCGTCCGGCGCGACCCGGTGCAGGCCGGGGACGTCCGCGAGCAGTTCGCCCTCGGTGACGACGGTCCGCAGCCCGGTGTCCTCGATGACGAAGGCGAGCCGCTGCGGCGGGTAGTCGGGGTCGAGGGGGACGTAGGCGGCGCCCGCCCGGAGCACCGCGAGCACGGCGGCGACCTGCCCGATGCCCCGGTCCAGGCAGACCCCGACCCGGTCGCCGGGGCGGACTCCCGATTCCACCAGTGCGAGCGCCAACTGCCGTGACTGCTCGTCGAGTTCGCGGTAACTGGCCCGTTCTCCCCGGCAGACCACGGCGGTGCGCTCGGCCGCCTCGTGCGCCTGGCGCGCGAACAGTTCGGTCAGTGCCACCGGGGGATCCGTGAGCCGCGCGCCCCGTCCGGTGGTGAGCAGGGCGGTGAGCTCGTCGGCCGGGAGGGTGTCCACCTCGTCCAGGCGTCCATCGGGCCGTTCGGTGAAGTGCGTGAGCACGGCCGTCAGTTGGCGGAAGAAGAGTGCGGCGGCCGCGTCGGTGACCAGCGCCCGCTGGTGGCGCAGCAGCATCCGGATCCCGTCCGTGCGCCCGTGGTCCTGGTACAGGCCGACGGTCAGCGGGAAGTGCGCGGTGCCCAGTCCCTGGTCCTCGTGCGGGACGGCGTGCCGGTCGCCCTCGCGCAGTGCGGGCAGGGTGTCGATGGCCGACACCACCAGTTGGGGCGCGGTGAGGCCGGTTCCCGGCAGTACGGAGGACAGCGGCAGGTCGGCGTCGCGGTACGCCTGGAGGCCGCGCTGGTGCACCTCCCGCAGGAAGTCCGCCACCGTGGCCTGCCCGTCGAGGTGGACCGGGACGGGAGCGGTGTTGTTGAAGTACCCGACGGTGTCGGCGTGCGCCGGTGAACGCCGCGAGACGGTGGTGCCGATGACCGGGCGCGCGGCCCCGGAGTTGCGGCCGAGGACGAGGGCGGCCGCGGCGAGGACGGCCGAGTAGGGGGTGACCCCCAGTTCGGTGCCGAGGTCGCGGAGGCTCCGGTGCAGCGCGGCCGGGAGGAACGCTTCGGCGACGCCGCCGCCGCTGGCGTGTGCGTCGCCGGAGCCGGGTGCGTCGCCGGCGGCGCCCGCCCACTCCAGGGACGGGACGACATCGGCCGCGGCCAGCTCGGCCCGGATCTCGGCCGCGCGACCGGCGCGCCGGGGCAGCCGGCCGTGGGCCGCGGCCGCCCAGTCGGCGTAGGCGGTGGCGGGCTCGGCGGTCCGGTCCGTCAGGAGGCCGCGGGCGAGCAGTTCCATGGACCGGCCGTCGACCACGAGGTGGTGGGCGACGATGACGAGGTCGGCGGTGTCCGGCGCGTACCGGAGCAGCACGGCGCGGCACAGCGGGCCCTTGGCGAGGTCCAGGGGCAAGGTCAGCTCCTCGCGCACCCGCAGGCGGGCCGCTGCGCCGTCCGGCTCGTCCGTGACGCGCACGGATTGCAGCTGCGGCGGGTTCGGCGCGGTCTCCAGGAACCACGTCCCGTCGTCCTCCACCACGCGGGAGGCGAGCACCGGGTAGGTCTCGGCCAGGCGCGCGAAGCGCTCGGTGAGCAGCGCCTCGTCGGCCGGGCCGGTGATCCGGTACACGCTGTTGACGAGATAGGTCGAGGGGTCGTCGGCGGCCTGGTCGGCGGTGTAGAGGTCGACCTGATTCGGGGCCAGTTCCCAGCGCATGTCAGCTCCCCGCGCCGTCGGCGGCGAGCAGGCGGGCGATCGCACCGGCGCCGTCGGCCTCCAGGACGTCGAGGTACTCGACCTCCCGGCCGGTCAGCTCGTAGAGCCGGCTGCTCAGCAGGACCGCGCGGAAAGAGTCCCCGCCGTTCTCCAGGAATCCTTTACCGAGATCAGCACCAGACCCGAGTATTTCTTTCCAGAGATTCTCCGCCACTTCAGCCGAATTCTCGGAGGAGGGCAGGGAGGGGTCAGCATTGAATTCCATGGAACAGCCCCCGAATTCTATGAGTCCGAATTCCCCGCTTCTGCGCCACGTTGTGTCACGGGGCGTGTCACTGGGGGGTGGTCGACTCCATCCAGTTTTCACGGCCGCAGGGCTCAATTACCCGCCTCAACGGTTTGGTTGACGCTACAGCGCCATCGGGAAGTTGATCAATGTGAGGTAGATCACAATGCCGTCTCCGGCATTCTTGTTGAATTCCCGGGCGGTGTGTGCGGTGGCCCCGAGAATTCTTCTTGACAAGGTCAAACCGCCTTCATAGCCTGGCCCGACTAATTCCGGTGCGGATTTCAGTCGGGGGGCTGTTCGGTGACCAGCGATGACGATGCCGGGAATGCGGTCAGGCCCGCCGACTCGGCACAGACCCGGTTCTTCCTGCTCGACCAGCAGGGCGGCAGGGCGACCACTCTCCTCCAGCACATCCGGATCGACGGCCCGGTCGACGAGGAGCGGATGACCGCGGCCGCGAGGGCGGTCTGCCGGGCGCAGCCCGCGCTGCGGACGTCCCTGCACCCGACGGCGGAGGGACTCGTCCAGCGCACCCACCCCGTCTCCGAGGTCGACATCCGGACCGGACGGGCGGACGACGAGAGCGCCCTCGACGGATGGATCGCGGAGGCCCGCGCCCCGCTCCCGCACGGCGCGGGGCCGTTGTGCCGGATCCGGATCATCGGTATGCCCGGGCGCACGCACTGCCTCGTGGGCGTCCACCACGCGGTGTTCGACGAGGACTCCGCGGCCGTCCTGCTGCGGCAGCTCGCCGGCGCGTACGCCGAGGGCCCCGAGGCGCTCACCGCCGCCGACCCCCACCGGCCCGCGCCGCAGCCCGCACGCCGCGCGGCCCTGCACGCCTTCTGGGCCGACCACTTGGCCGGCGCGCCCACGGACACCGCCCTGCCGCACCTCCCGACCGCACCGGGCGGCGGGACCGGGCACGGCGTGGTGTCCCTGCCGCTGGACGCCGCACTCACCGCCGCGCTGCGCGAGCGCGCCCGGGAGAGCGGGGCCACGCCCTTCGCGCAGGTGCTGGCCGCCGTCGCGGTGGTGGTCGGCTGGTACGGCGACACCGAGGACGTGGTGCTCGCCAGCGTCGCCACCACCCGCACCGCGGCGGACGCCGAGGTCATCGGCTGTCTGCAGAACACCCTGCCGGTACGCCTGCCGTTGCACGGCGCCGACACCGCCTCCGTGCTCGACCGGGCCACCGACGCGCTGTTCGACGCCCTCGACCACTGCGACCTGCCGATCGAGGACATCCTCACCGTGTCGGGAGCCACCCGCCGCCCCGGCCGGACACCGCTGACACAGATCATCTGCACCCAGGCCACCGCAGCGGCCCCACTGACCACCGGCGACCTGCGATGGCAGCTCGTACCGGCCGAGGACGCGCGCAGCGAGTACGGCCTGGCCGTGACGCTCCATCAGGATCCCGCCGGCGCACTCACGTTGACGGTCGGCTACGACCGCGCCGCCCTGCCCGCCGCGTCGGCGCGCCTTTTCGCCGAGCACCTGGCCGGCGCGCTCGCCGCGTTCGGCACCGCACCGGCGGCCCCGCTCACCGCGCTGCGGCTGTACACCCCCGGCCCACCGCCGCCCGCCACGCCGGCCGCCGAGGCCGGCCCGGCGGTGCCCGAGCTGATATCCGAGCACGCCCGGCACACACCCGGGGCCACCGCCCTGATCGCGGGCTCCGAGCGCGTGACCTACGCCGAACTGGACCGCCGGGTAAGGGATCTCGCCGCCGCGCTGATCGAGGCCGGCGTGCGGCCCGGCGACCGGGTCGGCGTGTGCCTGCCGAGGACGGCGGACCTGCTCGTCGCCCTGGTCGCCGCATGGCGGGCGGGCGCGGCCTACCTTCCGCTCGACCCCGGGTACCCGGCGGGCCGGCTCCGGATGATGGTCGAGGACGCCCGGCCGGCCGTGGTCGTCGGCGACGCGGCGGCCGCGCGGGTCCTGGCGTCCACCGGCGTCACCCTGGTCGGCCCGGACACGGTGGCCGGCCGCGCGCCCGAGCAGTGGCCGGTCCTCGCGCCGCAGGACCCCGCCTACGTCATCCACACCTCCGGCTCGACCGGCCGGCCCAAGGGCGTGATCGTCCGCCACGACAACCTGGCCGCGCTGTTCTCGGCCTTCGCGCAGGTCCTCCCCGAGCCGCCCCAGGTGTCGGTCGCCGGCGCGAGCGTCTCCTTCGACATCAGCGTGCTGGAGCTGTTCTGGCCGCTCGCCACCGGCCGCACCGTGCTGCTGACCAGTCATCAGCAGGTGGCCGACGCCGAGGTGCCGCGCGGCGCGCTCTACCAGTGCACCCCCACCATGGCCCGGATCCTCGCCGACGACCCGGCCGGCCGGCGGCTGCTCGGCGGCCTCGCGGTCCTGTTCATCGGCGGCGAACCGCTGGCCCGCGACCTGGCCGACCGGCTGACCGACCTGGTGCCGGGCCCGGTGTTCAACTGCTACGGCCCGACCGAGACCACCGTCTGGTCGACGGTGTGGCGGGTCGAGCCCCAGGTACCCGTGCACATCGGCCGCCCGCTGGCGGGGGAGGAGTGCCGGGTGGTCGACGCCCACGGCCGTCCGCTCCCGCCCGGAGTCCCGGGCCGGCTGCTGATCCTCGGGGCCGGCGTGGGATCGGGCTACTGGCAGCGGCCGGACCTGACCGCCGAGCGCTTCGCCGAGCACGACGGGCGCAGCGGCTACGACACCGGCGACCTGGCCGCCCTCGACCCCGAGCACGGGCTGCGCTTCCTCGGCCGGGCCGACACCCAGGTCAAGGTCCTCGGGCAGCGGATCGAACTCGCCGAGATCGAGACCGTGTTGCGCGCCCACCCCGCCGTCCAGGAGGCCGTCGCCACCGTCAGCGGCGACGGCACCGCGGTCACCGCCTGCCTGATCCCCACCGACCCGGCGAGCCCGGCCGGCGACGGGCGTCCGCGTCCGGCGCCCGCCGCACTCGCCGACGAGCTCCGCCGGCACGCAGCCGTCTCGCTCGTGCCCGCGATGGTCCCGGCCGCCTGGCTGCTCGTCGAGGCGCTGCCCCAGCTGCCCAACGGCAAACTGGACCGCGCCGCGGTGGCCGACTGGGCGCCCACGGCGGCCCCCGCACCGGTGGTGGACGAGCCATCGGCCGGCCCCCATTCCGGGCAGGCCACCGAGGTGGTCCGGCGCGCCTGGGAACACGTACTCGGCGCCCCCGTCCGCGGCCTGGACACCCACTTCTTCGACCTCGGCGGCACCTCCGGACAGATCGTGCGCGTGCTCGCCCTGCTGCAGCGCCCGTACCCGAAGCTCACCACGGCCGACCTCTTCCGCTACACCACCGTCCGCGCCATCGCCCGCCATGTCGACGCGGCCGGCGACGACGGCGGGGAAGCACCGGAACGGTCCCGGCCCGTGGTGCGTGCTGCCGCCCGGACCCAGGCCCTGAACGGCTGGCGCCGGCGAACCGAACGATCCCGATAGCACACCGGTGACAGAAGGGCCGACGATCAGTGAGCACTCATCAGGCGGACCGGGCGGCCGCACCGGAAGAAGCGCGTCCGGCCCGTACGGTCGCGGCGACGCCACAGCAGCAACGGCGCTACCTCGCCCACGCCCTGACCGAGGACCACACCCGCCACCACCTGGTGATCGACCTCGGCTTCGACGGCGTGCCCGACACCTCGGCACTGCGCTCCGCACTGGAGGACGTGGTCCGCCGCCACGAAGCACTGCGCACCCGCTTCGTCTTCGAGGGCACGACCCTCGTGCAGTCGGTCGCCGACCACCTGCCGCCGCTGTGGGAAACCGTGGGCGAGGACGCCGAAGCCCCCGCGCCGGACCGCCCGTTCGACCTGGAGGCGGGCCCCCTGCTGCGGGCCCGGGCACAGCGCACCGGCGACACCGGACTCCGCCTGCGCCTCACCCTGCACCGCATCATCGCCGACGACCGGTCCGCCACCCTCCTGGTGGACGACCTCGTCGCCGCCTACCGCGCCCGGCTGACCCCGCACGCACCGGAACTGCCGCATCCTGTGCGGCAGTTCGCCGATCATGTCGTACTTCCGGACCCGGCCCACGACGCTCCCGCGACCCCGGCCGGGGAACTCTCCACCGGGGAGCTGCCGTTGGCGACCGGACGCACGCTCGGCCGGACCCACCGGTCGGCGCTGCCCGACGGTACCCTCTCCGCGCTGGAATCCCTCTGCACCGCCGCCGGTGCCCCGCTCGCCGACGGACTGCTGGCGGCGCTCGCCGTCCTGCTGAACCGCTACACCGACGCCGACGACGTCCTGATCGCCGCCGACGGCCCCGACCCGCGCGGCGCCGACTTCGCCCGCACCATAGGCCCGTTCACCGCCCGGACGACCGTGCACGCCGCCCTGTCCACGAATCCCGGATTCCGCGTACTGGCCGGCCAGTTGCGGCGGCTGCCCGAGCCGGACCCGCTGACCGACTGGACCGCACAGGAACGGCCCGCGCTCCCCGTGGGCTTCGCCCTGCGCGCCCCGCACCCCACCCACTGGGACCTCCCCGACGGCAGCACCGTCACCCGCCACCCGGCGCCCGAGGCGCGCGGCCACGCCCTGCGCCTGGTGGTGACCACCGACGGCACCGCGCACTTCGAGGGCGCCTGGCCGGACTGGCTGACCGGGCAATTCGCCGCCCACTTCGGGCAGTTGCTGACCGAGATCGTCCGCCACCCGGACCGCCCGGTGCACGAGCTGGCGCCGCACCTCGCCGAGGAACCGGACCGCCGCACCGCCCCCCTCGACACCACCGACGGCCGGCCCGAGGCCACCACCGTCCTGGAACGCTTCGCCCGCCACGCCGCGCAGCGCCCCGACGCCGTCGCCGTCAGCCACGGCGGCGAGCACCTCACCTACGGCGAACTCGACCGCCGCGCCAACCAGCTCGCCCGCCACCTCCGGGCCCACGGCGTCGGCCCGGAAACCCTGGTCGGTCTCGCCGCCGAACGCTCGCCGGACCTCGTCGTCGCCCTCCTGGGCATCCAGAAGGCCGGCGGCGCCTACGTCCCCCTCGACCCGGCGTACCCCGACGCCCGGCTCGCCTACATCCTGCGGGACGCCGCGCTGGCCCACGTCGTCGTCCAGGGCCGCCCCGGCGGCTGGCTGGACGGCTTCACCGGCGCCCTGGTCTCCCTCGACGACGACGCCGGGGCGATCGCCGCCCACCCGGACGGACCGCTCGCCTCCCGCGTCGCCCCCGACGACCTCGCCTACGTCATCTACACCTCGGGCTCCACCGGGGAACCCAAGGGCACCCTCGTCCCGCACCGCAACGTCGCCCGGCTCTTCACCGCCACCGAGCCCTGGTTCGGCTTCGGCGAGGACGACGTCTGGACGCTGTTCCACTCCTACGCCTTCGACTTCTCGGTCTGGGAGCTGTGGGGAGCGCTCGCCCACGGCGGCCGCCTCGTCATCGTTCCGCACGAGGTCAGCCGGGCCCCCGAGGACTTCCTGGCACTGCTGCGCACCGAAGGCGTCACCGTCCTCAACCAGACCCCCTCGGCCTTCGCCCTGCTCCAGCGCGAGGACCTGCGGGCCGCGGACGCGCCGCCCGGCGCCGGTGCGCGGCTCGCCCTGCGCTATGTGGTCTTCGGCGGCGAGGCGCTGGACCCGCGCGCGCTCCGCCCCTGGTTCGAGCGGCACCCCGACGGGCCGCAGCTGGTGAACATGTACGGCATCACCGAGACCACCGTGCACGTCACCTACCGGCCGATCCGCAAGGAGGACACCGACGGCGACGGCAGCGTGATCGGCGTGCCGATCCCGGACCTGGGGCTGGACCTGCTCGACCGCCGGGGCCGGCCGGTCCCGCAGGGCGTCACCGGCGAACTGTACGTAAGGGGCGCCGGGCTCGCCCGCGGCTACCTGGGACGGCCCGAACTCGACGCGGCCCGCTTCGTCACCCTCCCCGGCGGACGCGCCTACCGCACCGGCGACCTGGCCCGCCGGCTGCCGGGCGGCGAGTTGGAGTACCGCGGCCGGATCGACGACCAGGTGAAGATCCGCGGCTTCCGGATCGAGCCCGGCGAGATCGAGGCCGCGCTGGCCGGACACCCGGACGTCGCCGAGGCCCTGGTGACCGCCGAACCCGACCGGACGGGGGAGCGGCGCCTGGTGGGCTACGCGGTCTCCGGCCGCACCGATCTGGGCGCCGCCGAACTACGCGCCCACCTGGCCGGCCTGCTGCCCGCCCATATGATCCCGGCCGCCTTCGTCGTGCTGGAGCGCTTCCCGCTGACCGTCAACGGCAAGGTCGACCGGCGGCGGCTGCCCGCCCCGGAACGCCCCGCCGGCGGCCCGGCCACCGCCTCCGCCAACCGCGCCGAGGAGATCCTCGTCCAGGTCTGGAGCGAGGTGCTCGGCCAGGACCGGGTGGGCACCGACGAGAACTACTTCCTGCTCGGCGGCGACTCGATCCGTACCATCGCCATCCTCGGCCGGGCCCGCGAACTCGGCCTGGAATTCGAGCTCCAGGACCTGCTGCGGCACCAGACGATCCGGGAACTGGCCCCGCACACCACGCCCGTCACCCCGGGCGCCGCCCGGCCGCACTACCGGCCGCTGTCCCTGCTCGGCGACGCGGACCGGGCCCTGCTGCCGGCCGACGTCGAGGACGCCTATCCGCTCTCCCGCCTCCAGGCCGGCATGCTCTACCACAGCGGCCTCAACGCGGCCGAACGGATCTACCACAACGTGGCCGGCTACCACCTCAGGGCCGGCTGGTCCGAGGCCGCCTGGCGGACGGCGCTGGAGTCGCTGATCGCCGACCACCCGGTCCTGCGGACCTCCTTCGACCTGGAGACCTACGGCGAACCGCTCCAGCTGGTGCACCGCCGGGTCGACGCGCCGATCACCTTCGAAGACCTGCGGCAGCTCTCCGCCGCCGACCGGCAGAGCGCCATGGACCGGCGGTTCGAGGAGGAGAAGCGCCGGGAGTTCGCCTGGGACCGCGCCCCGCTCATCCGCTTCCACCTCCAGCGGCTCACCGACGAGACCTTCGAGCTGTGGCTCACCGAGCACCATGTGATCCTCGACGGCTGGAGCGAACGCTCCCTGATCTCCGAGCTGTTCGAGCGCTACCTCGCCCTGCTCGGCGGCTCCGCCACCCCGTTCCGGGAACCGCCCCGCGCCCACTTCGGCGCCTTCATCGCCGAGGAACAGGCGGCCATCGCCGCCGAGGAACACCGCGACTTCTGGGCCGCCGAACTGGCCGACAGTGACCTCGGCACCCTGCCCCGGCTGGTCCCGCCCGCCGAGCGGCCCGACATGCGCATCACCCCCGTGTCGCTGCCGGCCGAGGTCTCCGAGGGCGTGGACCGCTGCGCCCGCCGGGTCGGCGTCCCGGTACGCACCGTGCTGCTCGCCGCCCACGCCCACGTCGTCGGCATGCTGACCGGCACCGCCGACGTCGTCACCGGCGTGGTCCACAACGGCCGTACCGAGGACCGGGACGGCGACCGGGTCCTCGGCATGTTCCTCAACACCCTGCCGTTCCGGGCCCGGCTGACCGGCGGGAGCTGGGACGACCTGGTCGCGGCGGTGGGCCGCACCGACATCGACCTCCAGCCCCACCGCCGCTACCCCATGCCCGAGATCCGCCGCCTCCTCGGCGGCCGGGAACTCTTCGAGACCTTCTTCAACTTCACCCGCTTCCGCGTCTACCAATCCGTACTGGAACGCTCCGACGAGCTGACCGTGCTCGACGAGCGGCGGATCACCAACACCAGCATCCCGTTCGGCGCCGAGTTCGCCCAGGACCTCACCTCGTCCGGGATCAACCTCCATCTGCGGTACGACGCCGCCCAGTTCACCGAGGAACAGGTGCGGCTGATCGGCGGCTACTACCGCCGGGCACTGGCCGCCCTGGCCACCGCACCGCACCGGCGCCACGACCGGACCGTCCTGCTCTCCGCCGAGGAGCTGCGCCAACTCGACCGCTGGCACGGCGAGTCCCGGCCCCGCAGCGCCGACCGCCCTTTCCTGCGCCAGCTGGAGGAACGGGCCGCGGCCCAGCCGGACGCCCCCGCCGTCATCAGCGGCCGCACCGTCCTCGACTACGCCGAGCTCAACGCCCGGGCCAACCGCCTGGCCCGGGAACTCCTCGCACACGGCGTGGAAACCGGCCGGATCGTGGCCCTCTCCGCGCCCCGTTCCGCCGACCTGCTGGTGGCCATGGTCGCCGTCCTCAAGGCCGGCGCCGCCTACCTGCCCATCGACCCGAACTACCCCGCCGAGCGGATCGCGCTGCTGCTCGGCGACGCCGCGCCCGCCCTGCTGGTGACCACCCGCGACACGGCCGGGGCCCTGCCCGCCGACGACACCCCGCGGCTGGTCCTTGACGACCCGGCGACCGTGCGGCGGCTCGCCGGCCGGTCCGGCGCCGACCTCACCGACGACGAACGCAGCCGGCCGCTGCACCCCGCCGACCCGGCCTACCTCATCTACACCTCCGGCTCCACCGGCCGCCCCAAGGGCGTCATCGTCTCGCACGCCAACATGGCCGACCTGATGGCCTGGATCGCCGGATTCCTCGGCCCGGACGGACTGGCGCAGGTGCAGGCCACCACCTCGGTCAGCTTCGACGTCTCGATCTTCGAGCTCTTCGGACCGCTCGCCGCCGGCGGCACCGTACGCCTCCACCGCGACCTGCTGGCACTGGGCGAACCGGAAGCCCTGGAGGCCGGCCCGATCACCGCACCCGCCCTGGTCAGCGGCGTCCCGTCGGTCTTCGCCGGCCTCCTGCCGCGGCTCGATGCGCAAGTGGCCGCCGGCACCGTCGTCCTCGCGGGCGAAGCGCTCAGCGCCCCGGTGGCCAACGAGATCGCGGCGGCCTTCCCCGGCGCCCGGATCGCCAACATCTACGGCCCCAGCGAGGCACCGGTGTACGCCACCGCCTGGCTCGGCACCGGCCCCTTCGACACCGCCCCACCGATCGGCCGGCCTTCCTGGAACACCCGCGCCTACGTCCTCGACCACGCCCTGCGCCCGGTACCGCCCGGCGTCCCCGGCGAGCTCTACCTCGGCGGCCCCGGCCTGGCCACCGGCTACCTCGGCCGCCCGGACCTGACCGCCGTACGCTTCGTCGCCGACCCGTTCGGCGAACCCGGCGCGCGGATGTACCGCACCGGAGACCTGGTGCGCCGACGCCCCGACGGCGACCTGGAGTTCCTCGGCCGGCTCGACGACCAGGTCAAGCTCCGCGGCTTCCGGATCGAGCTGGGCGAGGTGGAGGCCGCGCTGCGCGACCACCCGCAGGTCGACCGGGCCGCCGTCGTCGTACGGGAGGACCGCCCCGGCGACCAGCGGCTGGTCGGCTACGCCGTCCGCACCCCCGGCGCCACCGCCGACGCCCTCGACCTGCGCCGCCATGTCGAGCGCCGGCTGCCCCGCCACATGGTGCCGGTCGTGGTCGTCCTGGACGCCCTCCCGCTCACCCCCAACGGCAAACTCGACCGGCGGGCGCTGCCCGCGCCGGAACCCGAAGCCACCACCCCCGGACGCACGAGCCGGGCCCCGCGCACGCCCCTGGAGGCCCAGCTGCTCGCCCTGTTCGCCGAGGTACTCGGCCTGGACGAGCGTGGCCCCGAGTCCGGCGGGCTGGGCATCGACGACAGCTTCTTCGAGCGCGGCGGGCACTCCCTGCTCGCCTTCCGCCTGGCCGGCCGGGTGCGCGCCACCCTCGGCGCCGACCTCGGCATCGCCACGCTCTTCCGCACGCCCACCGTCGCCGGTATCGCCGAGCTGCTCGCGGACCCGGACCGGCCCACCGACCCGAACGACGCGCTGGACGTGCTCGTACCGCTGCGCCCGCAGGGCACCCGCGAGCCGCTGTTCTGCGTCCACCCCGGCGTCGGCATCGGCTGGGTCTACTCCGGGCTGCTGCGGCACCTGGACGCCGACCGCCCGGTGTACGCCCTGCAGTCCCGCGGGATCGACGGCAGCCAACCACCCGCCGCCGACCTGTCACAGATGGCCCGCGACTACGTGGCCCGGCTGCGCACCGTCCAGCCGCACGGCCCCTACCACCTCCTCGGCTGGTCCATGGGCGGGATCGTCGCCCACGAGATGGCCCGGCTGCTGCGGGCCGACGGCGAACGGGTCGCGCTGCTGGCCCTGCTCGACGCGTACCCCCGGCTGCCCGACGCCCGCCCGGTGGACTACGACGAACCGCAGGCGCTGGCCGAGGTGCTGCACTCGCTCGGCCTCCCGCAGCCCGAAGGGACCTCGCTCGGCCCGGAGTCGGCGCTGCGCCTCCTCAAGGAACACGGCAGCGCCCTGGCCACCCTCGGGCCCCGCCAACTGTCCGCGGTCGCCACGGTCTTCACCCACAACGTCAACGCCCAGCGCCGGCACCACTCCCGGCCGCTCGACGCGGACCTGTTGTTCTTCGAGGCGACCGAGGACAAGGGCCCGGACCCCGAACGGCCCGCCAACTGGGCGCCGTACGTCAGCGGCCGGATCGAGGCCCACCAGGTCGCCTGCCGGCACGGCGACATGCTCGCCCCCGAGCCGCTGGCCGAGATCGGCACCCTGCTCGCCGAACGCCTCCGGACGCTGCCCCGCCCCGAGTGACGGGCCGTGCCGCCGACCACCCCACAGGAGCCCACGTGACCAGCAACCCGGACGGGGAACCCGCATGACCGCACCGCGCCACACCATCCCGTTCGACCTCATCGACCCGGCCGTCCACCCGGACCCCGACGCCTGCGACGCCTGGCGCACCCTGCGCGACGCCCACCCGGTCGCCTGGTGCGAGGCCGACGGCGACCGTCCCGGCTTCTGGGTGATCACCCGCTACCAGGACCTCGCCACCGTCTACCGCGACACCGCCCGGCTCAGCTCCGAACAGGGCAACATGCTCGGCACCCTGCTCACCGGCGGCGACCCGGCCGGCGGCCGGATGCTGGTCGTCACCGACCCGCCCCGGCACTCCGCGGTGCGCAAGGTGCTGCAGGGGGCGTTCTCCGCCCGGGCCATGGCGCAGATCGCCGACAGCGTCCGGGCGGCCACCAAGGACCTGGTGGCGGCCGTCGTCGACGCCGGCGGCGGTGACTTCGTCGCCGATGTCGCCGCGCAGATCCCGCTGATGGCCATCTGCGAACTGCTCGACGTACCACCCGCCGACCGCACCCTGATGCTCGATCTGACGATGGCGGCGATGGGCGACGACGGCACCCCGGAGGCCGCCGAGGCCGCGGCCGACGCGCAGGAGGACATCCTGCTGTACTACGCCGGACTGCTGCCCGGCCGGCGGGAGTTCCCGGGCGCGGACGTGGTCAGCCTGCTGGCGAACGGTGAGGCCGGCGGCACGCCGCTGAGCGACGCCGAAGTGCTGCTGAACTGCTACAACATCATCATCGGCGGCGACGAGACCACCCGGCTGTCCTCCGCCGGCGCCGTGCTGGCCCTGATCGAGCACCCCGAGCAGTGGCGGCGCCTGCGCCAGGACGAGGGCCTGCTCGACTCCGCCGTCGAAGAGGTGCTGCGCTGGACCACCCCGGTCACCCACCTCGGACGGACCGCCACGACGGACCTCACGCTGCGCGGCTGCGACATCAAGGAGGGCGACATCGTCACCCTCTGGAACACCTCCGCCAACCGCGACGAGGACGTCTTCCCTGACCCCTACCGCTTCGACCTCGCCCGCACCCCGAACCGGCACCTCGCCCTCGGCCACGGCCCGCACTTCTGCCTCGGCGGCCCGCTGGCCCGGGTCGAACTCCGGGTCATGCTGGAGGAGTTGCGCCACCAGGTGGGCGAACTGGAGCTGTCCGGACCGGTCGAACGGCTCCGGTCCAGCTTCCTGACCGGGGTCAGCCGGCTGCCGGTGCGCTGCACCGCCGCCGGCTGACCCACGAGGGACCCTTCCCTACACCGCGGCGTCCGGCCCGGGTGACCGCTCCGCGCCCCCGGGCCCACCCGCCGTGGCCTCGAGATGCGCGGCCAGCAGCCGCAGCGTCGAATGCCGGTACAGGTCCACCAGGGTGATCTCGGGGACCTGCGTCATGCTGCGCAGCGCCTTCATCGAGTCGCCGCCCAGCCGGAAGAAGTCGTCGTCCCGCCCGATCGCCTCGACCCCCAGCACCTCGCGCCAGGCAGCGGCGATCCGCTCCTCCCACGGGCCGCTCGGGGCGGCGCCCGCGGGTACGGCGCCGTCCCGGTCCCCGTCGTGCGGCGACGGGGCCGCTGGCAGCGCCTTGCGGTCCAGCTTGCCGTTCGGGCTCAGCGGCATCGCGGACAGCACCAGCAGCGTGCCGGGCACCATATGGGCCGGCAGCCGGGTCGCCAGCCGGTCGCGGATCTCGTCCGGGTCGAGCACCTCGCCCTCGCGCGGGACGACGTAGCCGACCAGGACCGGTGCGCCGGTGGCATCGGGCCGCGCCGCCACCGCCGCTTCCTTGATCCGGGGGTGGTCCCGCAGCACGGACTCGATCTCGGTCAGCTCGACCCGCAGCCCGTGAATCTTGACCTGGAGGTCGGTCCGGCCGAGCAGCTCGATCAGCCCGTCGGCGTCGCACCGCGCCAGGTCGCCGGTGCGGTACAGCCGCTCGCCGGACACCGGGCCGTACGACCAGTCCAGGAACCGCTCGGCGGTGAGCTCGGGCAGGTCCAGATAGCCCACGGCCAGGCCGTCGCCCGCCAGGTACAGCTCGCCGGTCACGCCCGGCGGAACGGGCTGCAGCGCCTCGTCCAGGAGGTAGGTCCGCTGATTGGCCATCGGCCGCCCGTACGGGATGCTGGTCCAGCCGGGGTCGGTCGCCTCGACCTCGTAGAGCGTCGAATAGATCGAGGCCTCGGTGGCCCCGCCGAGCGAGACGAACCGCGCGTCCGGCGCGAACTCCCGCGTCCGGTCGGGCATCTTCACGGGGATCCAGTCCCCGGCGAGCATGATCAGCCGGAGCGAGCGCAGCGACGCGGGGCCGTCCGCGGCGGTCGCGTCGAGGTGGTCCAGCACCAGCTCCAGCAGCGCCGGGGCGGTGTTCCAGACGGTCACGCCGTGCTCCGCGGCCAGTTCGGCCCAGTGCGCGGGTTCCTTGGCGCGGCCCGGCGCCGGGAGCACGAGGGTGCCGCCGGCCGCGGTCATGCCGAGGAACTCGTAGACCGACATGTCGAAGCTCGGCGAGGACAGCCCCAGCACGCTGTCGCCGGGGCCGACGGCGAAGCGGGTGTTGAGGTCCGCGATGTTGTTGAGCACGCCCCGGTGGCGCAGCGCGATCGGCTTCGGCCGTCCCGTGGACCCCGAGGTGTGGATCACGTAGCAGAGGTTGTCCGGGCCGGCCACGGGCTCGAGGTCGTCCTCCGGCCGCTCGGCCAGGGCCGCCCCGTCCCGGTCCAGCAGGATCAGCTGGCCCTGCACCACGGAATCCGCGCCGCTGCCCAGAGCGTCGGCGAGCCCGGTCCGGCTGATCAGGGCCACGCACGACGCACCGGAGATCATCGTGGTCAGCCGCGCCCGGGGATACCCGGGATCCAGCGGCACATAGGCCCCGCCGGCCTTGAGCACCCCGAGCATGGCGACGAGCAGCTCGGGGGAGTGGTCGAGGAAGAGGCCGACGCGGTCGTCCGGGCCGACGCCCAGGTCCCGCAGATGGCGGGCGAGCCGGTTGGCCGCGGCATCGATCTCCCGGAACGTCCGCCGGGCCGTCCCCTGGACCACGGCGACGGCCTCGGGTGCCTGCCGGGCCCGCTCCTGGAACACCTCGTGCAGACAGGCACCTTCGTGGGGCAGTGTCACGGCGGTGTCGTTCCACTCCAGCAGGACGCGGCGCTGCTCGGCCTCGGTGAGCAGGGCGAGCTGCTCCAGCGGCCGGTCCGGGTGGCACACGGCGTCCGTGAGCAGATGCCCGTAGTGGCTGAGCATCCGCTGCGCCGTCGCCGGGGCGAAGAGCCCGTCGTCGAAGTGGAGGGCGGCCCACCGGGAGCCCGTGTCCGCCGCCGGCAGGGCGAGTTCGGCCTCGTAGGGCCGGGGGTCGCCGTCCACCGGGGGCGCGCCGATGCGTACGCCGAGCCGGGCCGGCGCCGTCCCGGGGTGCGCCACGGCGCCGGCCTCACCCGCCAGCCCGCGCAGCGTGCTCCCGCCGGTGACGGAGAAGCGCAGCAGCGCCTCCTTGCCGCCTTCCCGGCCCACCCGGAACTCGACCTGGTTCTGCCCGGAATAGCGGTACACCAGCGCGGCGAATCCGGCCAGGAGCACGTTCTCCGGGGTGGTCGCACACGAGGCGGCCAGCGCGCGGACCGCGTCGTCGTACAGCCCGGGAATCTCCTGGCGCACCACTGCCGTACACGCCGGTGCATCGACGCCACGAGGCCGGTCCGTGGGGAGTTGGGCGGCATGGGAGGACAATTACCGTCTCCTGTCTCGGAGTTTCTCGACTTCGCAGGGGAATTTCGGCGGCGGGCAATCGGTGGGGCGCGGCTGCGCACCGATGCCGGGTCGGGAACCTCCGAGTCCGGGAACTGTCCCGCTCAGTGGCCAATCCGGGCTGCGCGCCCGGCTGTTGGCGACATTAACCGGCCACCACTGACCGCCACAATGTGGCGGGCGTCACATACCCCGGTCCGTGCCTGCTGCATAATCATGTACTCCCCAAGGGGGCCTCGACGAGGACGTACACGGGAATTCCGTCGCCGTCTCCCTGTCGCGCGGCAACCGACCGGCCGCACGGCGCCGTGTCATCCGACCGCAGGGGGAAGAGCCGTATGAGCACCGACATTTCGCCGGCCGCGCTCGACGCCGTCGAACTGCACCACCTCGCACAACGGGACGGCGAGAAATGGGCCACGGCCGGTGAGGGCATGCTGTCCTCCTGGGTCGCCGACATGGACTTCCCGACCGCACCCGCCATCCGTGAGGCACTGATACGCCGCGCGGACGGCGATCTCGGCTACCCCACGTGGTTCGACGAGAGTCAGGGCGGCCCGCTCGGGGAGGTCTTCGCCGCCCGGATGCACCGCAAGTACGGCCACCGGCCCGAACCCACCCACGCCCGGCTGTTCACCGACATCAACCAGGCGATGCTCGCCACGCTGCAGGTCGCCACCGACCCGGGCGACGCCGTCCTGCTGCACACCCCGGCCTGTCCGCCGTTCGTCGACGTCATCGAGAAGATCGGTCGCCGGCCGCTGACCGTGCCCGTCGAAGAGGGGCCGGATGGCTGGGGGTTCGACCAGGAGCGGATGGAACGCGCCGCGGCGGACGGGGACGTGGGGCGGTGCCGGGTGCTCTTCCTGGTGAACCCGCACAACCCCACCGGCCGGGTCTTCCGCCGGGACGAACTGGAGGCGCTGGCCGAACTCGTCCTCCGGCGCGATCTGTTGGTGATCTCCGACGAGGTGCACGCGGACCTGACCCACGCCCCGCACCGGCACCTCCCCTTCGCCTCGCTCGGCCCGGAGATCGCCGCCCGCACCATCACCCTCACCTCGGGCAGCAAGGCGTTCAACCTCGCCGGGATCCGCTGCGCGCTGGCCCACATCGGCCCGCCGGCCGTCCGCGAGGCCGTCGACGCCCGGCGCGGGCTGCTCTTCGGACAGGTGGGAGTGCTCGCGGTCGAGGCACTGAAGGCCGCCTGGACGGCCGGTGACGACTGGCTGGCCGACGTCATGGCGGTCCTGGACCGCAACCGGCGGCGGCTGGCCGAGCGGCTGCCCCACGGGGTCCGCTGCCGCACCCCGGAGGCCACCTTCCTGGCCTGGCTCGACTGCCGGGGCCTCGGGCTCGGCGCCGACCCGATGCCGTTCTTCCGCGACCAGGCGAAGGTGCTGCTCTTCTCCGGCCCGGCCTTCGGTGCCGACGGCGAGGGATTCGTCCGGCTCAATTTCGGTACGTCACCCCAGATCCTCGAAGAGACGCTGGCGCGCATGGACACCGCGCTGCGCCGGCACCGCGGGGAATGAAACCCCGGTCCTGGGCGCCCGGGCCGAAAACGACAATGTGGACAGTTTTTCTTTGTCGTTGACGCGCGCCGGGCCGGGGCTAGTAAAGTTCGGAAAGATCACGGGGGACAAAGTCGGGGGACTTTCCCGGGAGTTCAGACGCCCATGCGCAGAACGCCCCGGCACCATCGCGAGAATGCCACCCGCTCTTTTTGTGGCGTCCCACCGGATCCCTTGCGTCACCGATGTCCGCGTTCCGGGCAAAGACCCCGGGAGAAATCGGAAATCCGGAGGACTGATGGCCACGCACGCCATGGAAAAGGTGTATTCGGGGAACGGCACCGTACGGCTGCACCGGGCCGGGGACGTGACCGACCCCGACGCCTTCCGGGAACGACGCCGCACCCGCAGAAAACGATTGACCGAGTACCTGGCCGACGGCCGGGCGGAAACCCGCTATTTCCCGGTGCTGTCCGTACTGGCACCGGTCATGACCCAGTCCGAGGGCGAAATCACCTACCCGGGCGACCCGATGTGCCTCTACACGGCGCTGAGCCTCGCCGTGCACCGGGCGGTGGCCGACGCCGGCCCGCTGGCGGACGCCGAGCACTACACCGATCTCGCACCCGAGTGGACCCGGTTCCCCTCCAAGAAGTACCGGCTCTCCGCCGGCGACGACGGATACCGCGCCTACGGGACGGCCCCGAACACCGACCGGACCGTGTTCGACCCCAGGGTGTGGGACGACACGGCCCGCGACCTCTGGGTACGGCTGCTCCGCGAGGTCCGGCCCCGGGTCGTCCTCATCAGCGCCGTATCGCCCGCCCACCGCTATGCGCTGCAGATCGCGGAACTGGCCAAGCGCGAGGTCCCGGAGGCCTTCGTCATCCTCGGCGGCCGGCACGTCGACGAGACCACCACGGCCACCCCCGACGGCCAGGCGCTGCTGCTCAAGCCCAGCAGCCCGCTGGCCGTCATGCAGGAGGGCAAGGTGCCCCGGGTGGTCGACGCGGTGATCAGCGGTGAGGCGTACCACGCCGTGGACCTGCTGATGCGGGCCCTCGCGCTGGCCACCGACCTCGACCGGACCTGGGTCGACCGCGACCAGGTGCTGCCGTGTCTGCAGGGGCTGCTCGCCGAGGAAGGGCCCGGAGCCGGCAGCTCCCTCGTCGTCCTGGCCGCGGGGGACGCCCTCGACGCGGTGCCGCTGCGCGGCGGGGCGCTCGACCTCGCCACCCTGCCGTCGCCGTACCAGGCCTTCGCCATCCGCTCCCGCTTCCCGATCTTCACCCACCCGGAAACCGGGGACGTGCTCCGCACCGCCCACTTCATGGTGTCCAACGCCTGCCCCTACCGCTGCAACTTCTGCTCCGAATCCGCCCAGTTGAGCAACGGCCTCAAGCGGTTCAAGGACGATGCGATCGGCACGGCGGTCCAGCGGGTCTGCGAATACCTCGGCTACGGCGCCGAATCACTCTTCTTCGACGACTCGGTCTTCTGGAGCGGCCGCTACCGCGACATCGGCGATTTCTGCGAGGAACTCAGCCGAATACGGAGCACCCCGCCCACCGAACTCGACGCCCGTTACCGGCGATTCCTCACCCACGAGGACGACATCGAGCGGCTGCACGGCCTTCAATGGGGCGCCCAGCTGACCGTCGACACCCTCGTCGCCCTCCACTCCGCGGAGGAATCCCACGCCATTCTGCGGAAGATGAAGGAAGCCGGCTGCAGTTACGTCTACATCGGCATCGAAAGCATGTCGACACAGGTCATGACCCATATCCACAAGAACCTCCGCCGGGACGAGCGCAAACCCTGGCGGGAAAAGGTCCGGGAGGCCGCCGCGCTGGTCAAGGCGCACGGCCTGCAATTGGGCACCTCCGTCCTCTTCGGCCTGGACGGGGAAAACCGGTCGAGCATCGACGAGACCATCCACGAGGTCGGCCGGCTCATCGACGACAAGCTGATCGACCTGGCCAGCCCGAACATCCTCACCTATCACCCCGCGACGCCCGTCACCCGGGCCCACGGCATGCAGGACCGGCTCGACTACCACTCCCCGCGCATCGACAACCGAAAGCCCTACATCTATTTCGAGGAAGCCTTTCCCGACGTCGTCTCCGTCCTGCTGACCGAGGACGACATCTGGCACATCCACCACGAGACCCAGCACCGCTGGGGCGGCGCCCGCAATGACGCGGCACCGGTCCCCGTCGAGGCCGGCACGGAATGAGGAGAACCTGATGCCCGCTTCCCACCCCCTCACCGGTCAGCCGCTGCAACAGCCCTCGGGCATGCCCATACGGAGATACACCGCCTATCCCCGCGTCGACCTCCCGGACCGCTCCTGGCCGGCGGCCTCCCTCACCCGGGCCCCGCAGTGGTGCGCGGTGGACCTGCGGGACGGAAACCAGGCGCTGGCCGTCCCCATGGACCTCGCCCGCAAGCGGAAACTCTTCGAACTCCAGGTCCGGATGGGATTCAAGGAGATCGAGGTCGGTTTCCCGGCGGCCAGCAAGACCGACTTCGATTTCATCCGGCTGCTCATCGAAGAGGACCTGATACCGGACGACGTCGCGATCCAGGTCATCATGCCGGCCCGCGAGGAACTCATCCACCGCACCTTCGAGTCCCTGGCCGGCGCCCACCGCGCGATAGCCCATCTGTACAACTCCACGTCCTGTCTGCAGCGGGAGGTGGTGTTCGGGATGGACCGCGCACAGATCAAGGACCTGGCGGTGCGCAGCACCCGGCTGTGCAAGAAGCTCACCGAGGACCTGGGAATCCCCGGCATCCGTTACGAATACACCCCGGAGTCCTTCACCGGCACCGAGCTGGACTTCGCGCTGGAGATCAGCGACGCGGTCGCCGAGGTGTGGGACCCGAGCCCGGATCACAAGATGATCCTCAACCTCCCCGCCACCGTCGAGATGTCGACCCCGAACATCTACGCCGACCAGATCGAATGGATGCACCGCCACCTCGACCGGCGGGACTCCCTCATCCTCTCCATCCACCCGCACAACGACCGCGGCACCGCCGTCGCCGCCGCCGAACTCGCCTGCATGGCCGGTGCGGAACGCATCGAGGGCTGCCTCTTCGGCAACGGCGAGCGGACCGGCAACGTCGATCTCGTCACCCTCGGACTCAACCTCTTCACCCAGGGCGTCGACCCGGAGATCGACTACTCGGATCTCGCCGAGGTCGCCGCCACGGTCGAATACTGCAACCGGCTCCCGGTGCACCCCCGGCACCCCTACGGCGGCGAACTCGTCCACAGTGCCTTCTCGGGCTCCCACCAGGACGCCATCAAAAAGGGTTTCGAGGCCCTGGAACACCGGGCCGCCGGCACCGGCACCCCGCTCGACCAACTGCCCTGGGCCGTGCCGTACCTCCCGATCGACCCCAAGGACATCGGCCGGGACTACGAAGCGGTGATCCGCGTCAATTCCCAGTCGGGCAAGGCCGGTTCGGCCTACCTGCTGAAAACCGCATGCCATCTGGACCTGCCGCGCCCGCTGCAGGCGGAATTCGCCCGGATCATCCAGGAGCACACCGACGGCACGGAGGGCGAACTGTCCGCCGACGAAGTCTGGTCGGTATTCCGCCGCACCTACCTGGAAGCCACCCGGCCGCTCGCCCTCCTCGACCACACCGCGGCGAGCTCCGACGACGGCGCCACCCGGTCCCTCACCTGCACCCTGCTGACCGGCACCGGCGACACACTGACGCTCGACGGCACCGGAACCGCACTCGCCGACGCCCTCCTCCACGGCCTCGCGACGCTTGCGCACCCCGACACCCTCGACCCCACCACCCTCGTCCTCGGGGACCTCACCCAGCACCCCCTTCCACCGGACGGCGACCAGGCCCCGCGGTTCGCCGCCTACGCCCGCCTCGACCAGCACCAGCGCTCCACCTGGGGCGCCGGGGTCGCCCCCGATGCCGCCACCGCCACCCTGCAAGCCGTCCTCAGCGCGGTGAACCGGCTTTCCGCAGAAAGCGCCGGAGTTTCGTCAGCGGCCAGGTGTTGATGACGTCGTCCTTCGTGAGCCAGCCGCGCTGCGCCGTGCCCACGCCGTACCGCAGATAGGGCAGATGCGTGGTGGAGTGCGCATCGGAATTCACCGCGAACTTCACGCCGTGGCGCTTGGCCCGGAGGATGTCCTCGTCGCAGAGGTCGAGTCGTTCGGGATGGGCATTGATCTCCAGCGCGGTGCCCGTCCTGGCGCAGGCCGCGAAGACCGCGTCGAAATCGGCGTCGATTCCCGGGCGTTTACCGATCCGGCGCGTCGTGGGGTGACCGATCACGCCCACGTACGGATTCTCACAGGCGCGGATCAGGCGGCGGGTGAGGGCCTGCCGGCTCTGGTTGAAGTGCGAGTGGATGGAGGCCACACAGAGGTCGAAGCCCGCCAGGAAGTCATCCGGCCAGTCGACATCACCGTCCGGGCCGATATTGAGTTCGGTGCCGTGCAGCAGTCGCATACCGCGGTACCGGCGGTCCATCGCACGCACCTCCTCCCGCTGCGCGAGCATCTTCTCGTCCGTCATGCGCTGCATGTAGAGGTTCGGGGCGTGGTCGGTGACGGCGTAATAGGCATAACCGCGTTCGGCGGCCGCGGCGACCATGTCGTCCAGGGACGAGAGCCCGTCGGTGAGGTCGGTATGGGTGTGCAGATCGCCCCGGATGTCGTGCTCGGTGACGAGGTCGGGCAGTTCTCCGCGGAGCCCGGCCGCGACCTCGCCGCGGTCCTCCCGCAGGGTCGGCGGGATCCACGGCAGCCCGAGCCGGTCGTAGATCCCCTCCTCCGTCTCCGAAGTGACCATCTCGCCGCTCTTGGCGTGGAACAGCCCGTACTCGGACAGCTTGAGCTTGTGGCGCACCGCGATCGCCCGGGTGCGGATGTTGTGCGCCTTCGACCCGGTGAAGTACTGCAGTCCCGCACCCCAGGACACCGGCGGCAGCACCCGCAGGTCCACCTGCAGCCCCTTGGTGGTGCGGATCGACGTCTTCTTCTCGCCGTGCGCGATGACCTCGGCGGTGTACGGAAGCCCGGTGAGCGCCGTCATGAACGGCGCGGACCGCTCCGCCGCGACCAGGATGTCGATGTCCCCGATCGTCTCCCGCATCCGGCGCAGCGACCCCGCGTACGTGCACCGCTTGCACCCCCGGATCCCCGACAGCTCGGCGACGATCTGCTCCGCCAGCTCCATGGCGGCACCCAGCAGGATCCGGCCTTCCCCGGCCTTCTGCATCAGCGAGATGCCGTGCAGGATGTTCTCCTCGGTCTTCTCACCGAACCCCTTCAGCTCCCGCAGCCGCTCCTCGTGGACGGCGTCGAGCAGCTGGTCCACGGAGGTGATGCCCAGCACCTCGTAGAGGACCATCGCCTTCCGCGGCCCCAGGGTGGGGATGCTGATCAACTCCCGTACGCCGGCGGGGACCGACGCCCTGGTCTCCTCGATGGTGGCCACCCGCCCGGACCGCAGATACTCGACGATCTTCTCCGCGATCGAGGCGCCGACGTGCGGAATCTCCCGCAGTCCCGGCACGTCGAGCTGGGTGACGTCGACGGGGTAGCCGCCGACGGCGCGGGCGGCCTTCTCGTAGGCACGGGCCTTGAAGGCGTCGCCACCACTGATCGCGATGAGGTCGGCGTACTCCTGCAGCAGCGCCTCGACCTCCTCATTGGCGCGGACCATACCTCCAGGGTGCGCCCGTATCCGCCCCGCGGCACGGCCGGGCCGTCACCGTCCGCGCACGGCCGTCACCGACCGTCCCCCTCGGCCCGGCGCGCTCCGCCCTGCCCCGGTCGGCGTTACGGTCGAACTCCTCGGCCGGTGCCGCACCGGCCGTACGTGGTGATGCAGCGAGATGCGACGAGGCACGACGAGATCCGTCGTGATGCGACGTGACCGGAGGTCGAACCGGATGCTGGTGGTGGGGCGCTCGGAGGTGGAGGCGCTGCTGGACATGGCGGCGCTGATCGATGCGCTGGCGTCGACGATGGCCGACCTCAGCGCCGGACGGGCCTCGGCGCCGGACCGGGTGGCGGCGATGGTGCCGGAGCGGGAGGGCTTCGTCGCCGCCATGCCGGGCCATGTGCCCTCCGCCGGGGCGCTGACGACCAAACTCGTCTCCGTCTTCCCGCACAACGCCGGCACGCCGCTGCCGACCCATCAGGCGCTCATCGTCGCCTTCGACCCGGACACCGGCGAGCCCACGGCCCTGCTGGACGGTACGGCGATCACCGCCGCGCGGACCGCCGCCTGTTCGGCGCTCTCGGCGCGGCTGCTCGCCCGTGCGGACGCGTCGGTGTTGGCCCTGCTGGGGACCGGCGCCCAGGCCCGTTCCCATGCCCGGGCGATGTGCCGGGTCCGCCCCATCCGCCACATCCGGGTCGCCGGCCGCAACCCGGCCCACGCCACCGCCCTCGCCGCCGAACTCTCGGCCGAACTCGGCCTCCCCGCCGAGGCGGTGGCCACCTACGCCCAGGCGCTCGACGGTGCGGACATCGCCGCGGCCACCACCCACGCCGTCGACCCCGTCGTCCGCCGCCCCTGGCTGACCCCGGGCGTGCACGTGACCTCGGTGGGCTTCAATCCCGCCGGCCGCGAGGTCGATGACGCCACGGTCGCCGACGCCCTGGTCTGCGTCGAATCCCGGCAGGCGGCCCTGGCCCCCTTCCCCGCCGGGAGCAACGACCTGCTGCACCCGATCCGCGACGGCATCATCACCGCGGACCACGTACACGCCGACCTCGGCGAACTCCTCACCGGCAGCCGACCCGGCCGCACCGCACCCGCACAGATCACGCTCTACAAGTCCGTCGGCGTCGCGGTCCAGGACGCCGCGGCGGCAGCCCTCGTCGTCAAGGCCGCCCGGGAACGGTCCGTCGGGACGGACATCGACCTGGGCTGAGCCGTTCCATGACCTCCGCAGGGTGTTATGCGCCCGTCGTCTCGTAGTCGGGGAGTGCGGCCGGGGTGGTTCGGGCGGCCGGGCGCATGGTCAGGGTCAGTACCGCCAGGCCGGCGAAGAGGACCGCGGCGGTGAGACCGGTGACATGCAGGCTGGAGGTGAACGCCTCCCGCGCGGTGTGCAGCAGTTCCGCGCGCCGGCCGGCGGGAAGGTGCCGGCTGGTGGCGACCGCGCCGGCCAGCGAGTCGGACGTGCCGTGCATCCGGCCGCGGTAGATCACCGCGGCCACCAAACCGAGCAGCGCGAAGCCGAGCGAGCCGCCGAAGTAGTTGCCGGTCTCCGACATCGACGCCGCCGAACCGGCGCGCTCCGGCGGCACGGATCCGACGACGAGCCCGGTGCCCAGCGCGAACAGCGGGCCGGTGCCCAGCGCCAGTACGGCGATGCCGGTCATCACCAGCGGCAGGGCGCTCGCCCCGCCGATACCGACGCCGACCAGCAGCAGGCTGCCCAGCGCCGACCCCACCAGCCCGCCGGCGATCGCGGTGGTCTGCCGCATCCGCCGGGCCAGCGCCGGCGCGGCCATGGTGCCGACCGCCACGCCCAGGCCCATGGGCGCGAACAGCACCGCCGACGCGACCGGCGAGAAGCCCAGCACGCTCTGCAGGTACTGCGTCACCAGCAGACCCGTACCGGCCATGGCGAGGCCGGCGAAGACCAGCGCGACGAGCACGGCGGTGAAGGGGCGGTTGCGCAGCAGCCGCAGGTCCAGCAGCGGCGTCTCGCACCGCAGTTGCCGGCGGACGAACAGCCATCCGGTGGCCGCGCCGACGACCAGGGCCAGCGCCGGCACGACCGGCACGCTCTCGACGGTCAGCTGCTTGATGCCGTAGATCATCAACAGCACCGACCCGAGCGACAACCCGACGCCGGCCAGGTCCGGCCGGCCGGCCCGGTCGCCGCGGAACTCCGGCAGCAGGACCGGCCCGGCCAGCAGCAGCACCGCCATCGCCGGCACGGCGACCAGGAACACCGATCCCCACCAGAAGCGCTGGAGCAGGAATCCGGCGAGCACGGGCCCGAGCGCGCCGCCGGTGAACTGGCAGGTCGCCCAGACCGCGATGGCCTGCCCACGAGGTCGCTCGTCGCGGAACATGTTGGTGATCAAGGCCAGGGTGGACGGTGCCAGGGTCGCGCCGGCGACGCCCAGCAGCGCACGCGCGACGATCAGCATCAGCGGGCCGACCGCGAAGGCGGCCACCACCGACAGCACCGCGAAGGCCGCTCCGCCGATCATCAGCAGCCGTCGGCGGCCGATCCGGTCGCCGAGCGTACCCATCGTGATGACCAGCCCGGCCACCATGAGGCCGTAGCTGTCACTGATCCACAGCTGCTGGACGCCGGTGGCACCCAGGTCGGCGCTCAGCCGCGGGAGCGCGAGGAGCAACGCCGTCATGTCCATCGCGACGAGCAGTGTCGGCAGCATGAGGACGATCAGCCCCAGCCATGCCCGGTTGACTCGCAGATCCGAAAGCACCAAAGGCCCCTGTTCTCTCGACGTGTTCTCGCCACGTCATCTCTCGACGTGTCGCCGGTTGGTCGGAGCCGCCGGGAGCTTCTTGACGTCGCGGCGGACGGATGCGGCGGCGAAAAACCCATGCGAAATTTCTGGCGGGGGAGGTGCCGGAGATGTCAAGACGACGGCGGCGGCTCCGACCACCGGTCGAAGGGCCCGGCCAGGGCCCGCGAACCACGAGAAGCACCAGGAGTACGACATGAAGTTCCTGATCAGCCTGCACATCAACCCGGCCGTGCTGGACGCGCTGACCGACGAGGAGAAGGCGGCCATCGGCGACGGCCACGCCACGTTCATCGAGTCGCTGAAGAAGTCCGGCGAGCTGATCACCACGCAGGCGCTGGTCGACCCGTCCCAGGCCGCGGTGGTGCGCGTGCGCAACGGTCAGCCGGTGGTGACCGACGGTCCTTTCCTGGAGGCCAAGGAGTACCTGGGCGGCTTCTACCTGATCGACTGCGAGCACAAGGAGCGGGCGATCGAGCTGGCGGCGCAGATCCCGGACACCGCGATCGAGGGCCTGGGGGTCGAGGTGCGGCAGGTGATGTTCGCTGACGGACAATTGGAGGCATGACCGCACGAGCCATGGAGGACCTGCTGCGTGAGCTCACGCCGCAGGTCCTCGGCGCATTGGTACGCCGGTACGGCCAGTTCGAAGGGTGTGAGGACGCCGTACAGGAGGCCGTCCTCGCCGCCACCGTGCAGTGGCCGGCCGAGGGGGTGCCGGACAACCCGCGCGGCTGGCTGATGACCGTCGCGTCCCGGCGGCTCATCGACCAGATGCGCAGCGACCACGCGCGCCGCGAGCGGGAGTCCGCGATGGCCACCGAGCTGGTGCCCGAGGACGTTCCGGACACCGACGACACGCTCGTCCTGCTGTTCCTCTGCTGCCATCCGACGCTGACCGCGGCCTCCCAGACCGCCCTGACGCTCCGGGCGGTCGGCGGCCTGACCACGGCCGAGATCGCCCGCGCCTTCCTGGTGCCGGAGGCCACGATGGCGGCCAGGATCAGCCGGGCCAAGCAGCGCATCAAGGCGGCCGGCAGCTCGTTCAGCCTGCCGGACGGCGCGGAGCGCGAGGAGCGGCTACGGGTCGTCCTGCACGTCCTCTACCTGATCTTCAACGAGGGCTACACCGCCTCGTCGGGCAGCGAACTGCACCGCGCCGACCTCGCGCACGAGGCGATCCGGCTGACCAGGACGGTGCACACGCAACTGCCCGAGGACGGCGAGGTGACCGGGCTGCTCGCGCTGATGCTGCTGACCCACGCCCGCCGGGAGGCACGTACGACGGCGGCCGGCGATCTGGTGCCGCTGGACGAGCAGGACCGTACGACGTGGGACCGCGCCCTGATCGACGAGGGCACCGAACTGATCAAGGCCGCGCTGGCCGCCCCGGCCCTCGGCCCCTACCAGCTGCAGGCCGCCATCGCCGCCACGCACGCGGACGCGGCCACGGCCGAGGAGACCAACTGGCCGCAGGTACACGCCCTTTACCTGATCCTGGAACGCATCGCGCCCAACCCCATGGTCACCCTCAACCGGGCCATCGCACTCGCCGAGACCGAGGGCCCGCCGGCCGGTCTGGCCCTGCTGGCCACCTTGGACGGCGACGCGCGGATGGCCGGGCATCACCGCCTGCTGTCCGTACGCGCGCACCTGCTGGAGAAGACCGGTGACCCGGCCGCGGCGTACGAGCACTACCGGCGCGCCGCGAAGGCCACCGCCAGCATCGCCGAGCAACGCTACCTGGAGTCCAGGGCGAGCCGGCTGAGGACCTAGGTTCTGTCCCAACTCCCGCTCGGGCAGCCGTAGTTGTCGCGATGCGAGGTGTGGCGAGGCAAGGCGCGGGCACGCTGGCGCGCCCTCACGCAACCACCCACCAGCTCCTCTGTGTCATGATCGGCACATGGGCCAGGACAAGGGATCTCGGGACGAGGGATCTCAGGGCGAGGTACCTGAGGGCAAGGGCTACCTTCTGGACAACCGGCAGGTCGAGGCGGGTACCCGCTTCGACGCGCTGTCGGCCCTCTTCGACGCCTCGACGTTCCGGCACTTCGAGACGGTCGGGATCGACGAGGGGTGGCGGTGCTGGGAGGTCGGTGCCGGTGGGCCGACCGTCGCCGCGTGGCTCGCCGACCGGGTCGGTCCCCGCGGCCGCGTACTGGCCACCGACATCGACGTCTCCTGGACCGGGACCGCCGCCGAGGGCGTCGAGGTGCTCCGCCACGACGTCGCCCGCGACGAACCCCCGGCCGGCCCCTTCGACCTGATCCACGCTCGTCTGGTCCTCGTCCACGTCCCCGACCGTGCGGCGGCGCTGCGCTCCATGGTCCGGGCGCTGCGCCCCGGCGGGTGGCTGCTGCTGGAGGACGCCGACCCCGCGCTGCAGCCGCTGATCTGCCCCGACGAGTACGGCCCCGAACAGGAGCTCGCCAACCGGCTGCGCCGCGGCTTCCGTCACCTGCTGCAGCAGCGCGGTGCCGACCTCGCCTACGGCCGCAAACTGCCGCGACTGCTGCGCGAGGCCGGCCTCGTCGACGTCGCGGCCGACGCCTACTTCCCGATCGCCTCACCCGCGTGTGACGTCCTTGAGACCGCCACCGTCCACCAGGTACGTGACAAGCTCACCGCCGCGGGCCTCGCCACCGACGAGGAGATCGACCGGCACCTCGCCCACATCGCGGCGGGCCGCCTCGACCTCGCCACCTCCCCGATGATCTCGGCCTGGGGCCGCCGCTCCTCGGAAGGCGGCGCCTGCTGACGACGCCGCGGGGGAGCCTCGACGTCTGCTGACCACGCCGCGAGAGCGTGAGGGTTTCCCTCCACAGGAAACCCACAAGATTGCCTCCTACCTTCCCGATGCGGCTACCGTGCACGGATGCCGCCGGCGGGTGGGTCGGGAAACCGGGACGGCATGGACAGTGAACTGCACACGATGCGGTGGCGCGGTGGTCCAGGGGCCGGACGGCCGATGGTGCTGCGGCAACTGCGGGGCGAGCGGATGAGCCGAGGCGCCCGATGAGACGAGAGTGGAGCCCTCCATGTGCGCGGCCAAGCGCCTCGACCGAGTCCTGGTCGTCGACGACGACGCGATGATCCTGCGGTCCCTCGGGCGCGGCCTGCGGCTGAACGGCTTCGCCGTCACGCTCGCCGAGGACGGTCCGACGGCTCTCGCGGAACTGGCGGAGACACCGCCGGACGTGATCGTCCTCGACGTCTCGCTGCCGGGGATCAGCGGCATCGAGGTGTGCAGCACGCTGCGGGCCAACGGTGACGAGGTGCCGGTGCTGATGCTGTCCGCACTGGACGAGCTGGCGGACCGGGTCGCGGGCCTCCAGGCCGGGGCCGATGACTACCTGGTCAAACCCTTCGCCCTGAAGGAACTGGTCCTGCGGCTGCAGGCCCTGCTTCGCCGCCGCCCGGCCGGTGACCGGGACCTCGTGCAGGTCGGTGACCTGGTCCTCGACACGGCCGCGCGCGAGGTGACGTACGGGGGCGTGGCGGTCGGGCTCACCCGGCGGGAGTTCGAGCTGCTGGAGGTCCTCGCCCGCAACGCGGGCGTCGTCCTCACCCGCGACCAGCTCCTGGACCGGGTGTGGGGCTACGACTTCGAGGTGCGCACCGACGCCGTCGACACGTTCGTGAGCTATCTCCGGCGCAAGACGGAGGCCGGGGGCCGGCCGCGCCTGGTGCACACGGTCCGCGGCGTCGGCTTCGTCCTGCGGGCATCCGGAACGGACACCGCGCGATGAGGCTCACCACCCGTATCGCCCTCGTCATGGGCCTCGCCATGCCCCTGCTCGTGCTCGGCTCGGGGGCGCTGCTGCTGCGCCTGGTCACCCGCGACGTGCACGCCGAGCAGGACGCCCATCTGCGGGAACGGGCCGCGGTGCTGCTGCCGATGGCCAGGGGACTGCTGCGGACCGAGGACAGCGGACAGCCGCGGAAGGCCGCGAACCGGGAGCGGCAGCTGCTCGACGCGGGCCTCGACGTCGGCGTGCGTCTCCTCACCGCCGGAGGCGGATCGGCGGTGGCCGGGAACGACGGCGGCACCGCGGTCGTGCCCGGTCGGAACGCGACCACGGGCGATGGCCGGCAGGAGTACCGGGTGGTGGCCGCGGCAGGTCCTCAGCCGGCCGCCACCGCGCCGTTGCCGGTCGCCGCACCCGACCCGGTGACCGTACGGGCCCGCGGCCACGCCTGGCGGGCGCTGTCGGTGGAGGTGGGCGGCGCGAACGCCCGAAAGGGCCCGCGCGGCACGTTGTGGGTGTTCTCCCGCGGAGCGGCCGGGAGCGCCGAGATCACCGCCGTACAGCACCGCATCCTGGTGGTGGCGCTGATCGCCGCCCCACTGGCCGGGCTGCTCTCCTGGGCCATCGCCGAACGTGCCACCCGGCCGCTGCGCCGCCTGCAACGGCGGGCCGGCGGCCTCGACCCCGGCACCAGCGCGGCGCGCCTGGACCACGCCCCGTCGCGGATCACCGAGGTGGACGACCTGGCCCGCACCCTGCAGACCGTGCTGTCCCGGTACGACGAGCAGGCGGCGCGTACCCAGGAGGCCCTGGCGACCGCGCGGGCCTTCTCCGCGACCGCGTCCCATGAACTGCGCACGCCGCTGATGGGCATGCAGACCAATCTGGACGTCCTCACCGACCACCCCGACCTCGATCCGGCCGACCGCGCCGACGTCCTCGACGACCTGCGCTCCGGACAGCAGCGGCTGATGGCCACGCTGATCGCGCTGAGGGCGCTGGCCCAGGGCGACTTGGTGGAGGCCGACGCTTTCGGTGTCGTGGACCTCTCCGAGCTGGTGGCCGCGGCGGTGGCGGATGTGGAACGGCACGTGGCACGCCACCACCCCGGCGTCCGGCTGACCCTCCGGCTCACCCCCGGGCTGCACTTGAGCGCCTGGGAGCCGGGGCTGCGGATGGCCGTCGACAACCTGCTCCGCAACGCGGTGGTGCACGGGAGCCGGGCGGGCCTGCCGGCGCGGATCGAGGTGGCACTACGGCCGGGCGGTCGGCCGGCGGATCCGATGGCCGTGCTCACCGTGGACGACGACGGCCCGGGCATCGCACCCGAGGAGCGCCACCAGGTCTTCCAACGGTTCCATCGACGCGCCGGCAGCCCGGGGTCGGGGTTGGGACTGACCCTCGTGGCCCAGCAGATCGCCCTGCACCGCGGCACCGTACGCATCCTGGACCGGCCGGCGGGGACCGGCGTCCGCTTCGAGGTCCACCTGCCCCGCCCCGGCGACCCGGCGGCCGATACCCGCACCCTGGAACTGCCGCTGCACCGCACCTGGCTGAGCGAGGTCCCGGGGGAGGGCCCGCACGAGCTGCCGACCCGGGCCTGAGCCCGTCATCCCGTACGCGGCCGGGACTCCTTGACCACCCGCGTGGTTGCCCGGACCGCCCCCGCGGCGCACCTCACCGAGCGGAACCGGCCGCCGACCTCCGCGACCCAGAAGGCGTCGGCCACCGTGAGCGCCTGGACACACCGGTCGCGCCGCCATCCCCCGAAACAAGCCTGGACGACATCGGCGCCGGGTGGCAGCTGCCCCCACGCCAGCGTCCAGTGCGCTCCCGCCCGGCCGCCGTACCGGCCACCTCGGAGCGGGGAGACGCAGAGCGTACTCACGACGGACACATCGATCAGTCCGGCGCCGCTGTGCACCTCCAGCGCCGGACGCTCCTCGGAGCCCCGGCCGACGCGCAGCAGCCAGCCGCTCAGGGGCAGCCGGATCTCACGGGGTCCAGGGGCGGCGAGGACGGTGGAGCCCGCAGGGGAGGGCTCGTCCGTCACGAGGAAACCATCAGAGTCCACAGTCTCTCCCGGGTTCGAGGCTCGATGTGCGTGACCGTCACTGACGCTCAACCGGCCCGGAGCATAAGGACGTTCCTTGTGGATTCCTTGTGCCGCGCCGCCCCCGTCCTGCCCGGCCGGCGGCTCACAAGGTCCCCACAAAAAACGCTCCTATGTTCTGCAGCACGGCCCCGCCCGCCTCGTGTGAGCCCCGTACGGCGGCCGCGCTCATCCATTCCCGGACACCCCCGGACACCCCCAGACACTCCAGTCATTCCAAGAAACCCATTCCTTCCTGAAGGGAGCACCACCATGCAGCGTCCCAAGATCGTTGTGGCGGGAGCCCTGTCCACCCTCGCGCTCACCGGTTGTCTGCTGACCGGGGCAGCGTCGGCGAACGCCGCGGACTCCGGCAGCCCGTCGTCCTCCGAGGCCTCGGCGACCGCCCCGCACCACGGCAAGGGGCAGGGCAACGGTCACGGCAAGGGCATCTGCCACCGCGTGCCCAAGTTGGAGAAGCGCATCGACAAGGCGCTCGACCGGCTCAACGGCGACGCCCACACCCGTGGTTCGATCGCGCGCATGGAACAGCGGGTGAAGAACGCCCGGGCCAAGCACCGCGACGCGGTCGCCACGTTCCTCCAGGACCGGCTCACCCACCGCAAGGAGCTCAAGCCCACCCTCACCCGCGAGCGCACCGACCTGAAGGCCGTCGCGGCGTGGTGCGCCAAGAAGAACGGTGGTAACCAGGGCACCGGCTCATGAAGCAACGTGCCCGGCGCGCCACACTGCTGCTGACCGCGGCACTCGCGGTGCCCCTCCTGGCGGTCACCGGTTGTTCGCAGGACTCCGGCCGGCAGGCACCCTCGGGAGGCTCCGCGGAAAGCGGTGCGTCCTCGGCGTCGCCCACACCGTCCGCCGCCCCGACCTCAGACACGTCCTCCGGTTCGTCCACCGAGGAACAGGAGATGGCGAAGAAGGTCCAGGAGGCCGAGAAGGCAGCGGACGCGGCCGACGCCGACGCGGCCGAGGACTCGCGGTGAGGAAGTGAGGGGCCGGTAGGGAAAGGGGCGGGGCGCGGCCGCTGGAAGGCAGCTGGAAGGCTTCCCCCCGGAACAAAGCATTCCACCGGGCCATTACAGGCGCACACGACGGATCCACGCAGCCCGAAGCCGCGTGGATCCGTCAGCCGATCCGGTCGCGTCAGTCCAGATCTTCCGAGTAGTCGGTGGTGGCGCAGCCGTCCACTTCACCGTCGTCGGCGGTCTTGCCCTCGGGTGCGTGGAAGCCCGGCTTGCAGTTGAGGAACAGCAGCCCGGCATCGAGCAGCTTCCGTCGTTGGTCGTCACTGCCCGGGTCGACGGCGAAGTCGTCCCCGATCATCAGGTCGTCCTGCTCGCTCTTGTCCGCCTTGACGGCGGTCTGGAACGCCGCCATGTCCTCGATGGTGAGGAAGTCGGCATCACCGCCGCCGACCGCCGGGTCGTCGCACTCGCCGCCGCCGTTGATGCCCTTCATGCCCATGGCCTCGACCCGCGCCACCTCCGGCGGCGTGGCGATGTCGACCTTCTCGCAGTGGAGTGCCGTTCTGAGGAGTTCCGCGGTCTCCTGGGGTGACCCGCCGGAGGGCAGGCTGCTGCAAGCGGAAACCGATGCCAGGGCAACTACGGTGCCGGCCGCGGCGAGTATTCGATGGAAACGCATGAGTCCCTTTGCAGTGGTGGCTTCGAGACGAGCACCGAACGGCTGTGACGGTGCATCGGCTGCCGAAAGGCAAAGAAAGCCATGCACTCCCCCGTTCCCCCGCTCTGATCATTTGACCGGAACATGGTAAACGCAGACGGTGCCGGCTGCGTCGCCGCTCAGGGGCGTGGGACGCTCAGCACGACCGCCGTTCCGGCGACGGTCCGGTCTTCGTGCATGGTGATCACTTGGCCGGGCTGCAGGTGCTGCCACTGGGGCGGGGTGAGGGGGGCCAGGCGCACCGTGGCCCGTCCGCCGGGCTCCAGGTGAGGCGCGAACTCCACCCATGGGCCGGCGATGTTGAGTGCCGGCTCGCCGGCGGGGGTTCGATTCCCGATGTTCCACATCGGCCGAAGGACCCCGGCTCCCGAGAAGGGTGTCTGCCGGCGTCCCACGTCGGCCGGTACGAGGGTGAGGTCCGCCCGGATGATGCCGTGCTGCGTTTCGTAGCAGCGCCAGCGACACCAGGCCGCGCTGCGCTCCAGTCGCATCTGCTCGGCGGCGGTGGCGAGGGTCTCCCAGAAGTCGAGCGGAAGCGGATGGACGTCGCCGAGTTCCTCCAGCAGGTCGAGAGCCACGTCCCACTCATCGTGGGTGAGGTACCCCCAGACATCGTGCACCGTGATGTCGTTCTCGGTGGCGGTCTGTTCGGGGACCAGCAGGCAGGCGGCTTCCAGCAGTTCGGGGACGTCCATGGCCCGATTCTCGCCGATGGTCTCCGCGCGTGCGGCTCGGCGATGGGGCTGGTGTGGGAACGCGCTCTCCCGGCCGGGATCAGGCCATGGTCCCGGCCGGGAGCTTCGCGAGGGTCGGGCCCGGCGCGTGCCGCGCTACTTCGCGCCCGGTCCGGCGGGGACGGGGAGCGGGCCGGCCGCACACGTGGTGTCGTGCTTCGGTGCCGCGCCGGTCAGCAGGTATGTGCTGACGATGCCGTCCACGCACGCGTTGCCGTTGCGGTACTGCCCGTGGTCGCCTCCGCCGGTGACGGTGACCAGGCGGGAGCCGCGCAGGGCCCGGTGGTCCCGGAGTGCGGCCTCGTAGTACGTGGCCGGGTCGTGCACCGAGTTGAGCATCAGGGTCGTCGGCAGTCCGGACCCGGTGACCTTCACCTTCGGCGCGGTGGTCGCGGGCCAGTACGCGCACACCGAGGAGAAGGCCAACTCGCGGGCCCCGACGAGCGGTTGGGCCGCCGCGTCCTTCGCGCTCTGCCGGACCCAGTGCCCGACATCGCGGTTCCAGGCGGTGTCGTTGCAGGTGACCGAGAAGAACTCGGCCAGGAAGGCCGGACTGAGATACGAGCCGAAGACCTTTTCCACGAGCTGCCGCTCCGGAGCCCCCGCCCCGTCCCCGTGGTCGAGCGCGACGAGCGCCGACGCCAGCGCGGGGAAGCCCTCCTTCGCGTTGTACACGGCTTGGATCGTGCCGTTGTCCAGTTGGTTCGGGCCGATGACGACCGAGCCGACGGTCACCGGGTGCTCCGCCAGCGCCCGCCGGCGCGCCTCCCACCTGGCCTTGGTCTGCGCGACCGTCCGCCCGTAGTGGTAGACGGCGTCGTATTTCGCCAGCCAGGGCAGGAAGTCCTGCTCGAAACGGCGCTGGAAACTCTTCGGCTGTCCCGTCTCGAAATCCTCCCAGGAACCCGACCAGCCGACGTTGCTGTCCAGTACGGTCCGCTCGACGCGCCGCGGGTACAGCGTCGCGTAGTACGCGCCGAGCATCGTGGCGTAGGAGGGCCCGTAGTAGGAGATCTTCTTCGCCCCGAGCAGTGAGCGGAACAGGTCCATGTCCCGGGCCGTCTGTTCGGTGGTCAGGTACGGCAGCAGTCCGCCGCTGCGTGCCTGGCAGTCCCGCGCCAGTTTGCGCGACCGCGCCAGCACGCCTTGGACGGCGGCGGGGGAGCGGTCCCGGAAGTCGTGCGCGAAGAACTCCTGGAACTCCTCGTCCGTCTGGCACACCGGGTGCGTGCTGCGGCCGACGCCGCGCTGGTCGAAACTGACCACGTCGTACGCGGCGCCCACCGCGGGCTCGTCCTTGACGAAGCCCTCCGGCCGGTTCAGCCCCGAGGCACCCGGCCCGCCCGCCGCCATCATCAGCACCCCGCGCCGCTCGGCGGGGCTGCTCGCCCGGTGCCGGGAGACCGCCACGGTGAGGTCCACCCCGGCATCCGGCCGGTGCCAATCGCGCGGCACCGTCATCCTCGCGCACTCCAGCGACGAACCGCCCCCGCAGGGCTGCCAGTCCAGCCGCTGCTGCGCGTACCGGGCGGGCACCCGCAATCCCGCCCCGTTGGCCTGTGCCCCGCCCGCCGGCAGCAGCGTCGCGGCCACGACCACTGCGGCCACGCCCGCCAACGCGGACGCGCCCCACCACCGCGTACGCGGCACCCTCCCCGAAACCGACAACCCCGCCATCGAACCCTCCCGGACGTGTTCCTTCATCTGCCGGTACAGATCCTTCCGCCGGGCACGCGGTCGCTCGATCCCGCCAGTATCCGTCCTGGAGGTGGTACTGGTACCACCTCCAGGACCTGCGGGCGACTCAGTCAGCGGTGAGGCCCCGGGCGGCCTCGACCAGGACCTTCCCGCCGCCCGGGCCGGTCATCACCAGGCGGGGCAGCCAGGGCCCCTTGCGGTCGTAGGCATGGGTGAGGGCCGGCTCGCCGGTTTCCTGTTGGGTGCCGTCGCCGAAGTACCAGTGGTAGCGGTAGCCGGGGGCGGGCGGCGCTCCGTTCACCGTCACCGACATGCGCACCTCGCTGCCGACGGGGGCGTGCTCCGGGACGTTCAGCTGAGCCTGGGGGCCCTGCCGGGGGAGGTGGAACCACTCGCGCACATGTGGGTTGAGGAGGAAGGCATCGGCGTACTGGCGGGCGCCCTCGATGTCGGGGTGGCCGACGGCCGCGCTCAGGCACTGCACCGGAGTCGCGCTCAGCTCGGGGCAGGCCCGTGTGCGCAGGGGGAACGCCGGGTCGGTCACCGGAGTGTTCCAGACCTTGGAGTCCGGGGTGAGCAGGGCATTGTCCACGGTGAACAGCCCGTCGGCCGCCACGGCGTACGGGCCGTCGTGGGACGCCTTGTTGGCGGCGGCCGCTGCCTGGCGGTAGGCGGCGTTGGCGAGTTGCGTGTACTGCTCGTAGCGCTCGGCCACGTTGCCGAGGGCGGCCTTGCAGGAGGCCAGCCGCGCCCCGGCCACGCCGGGGACCGAACAGGTCTTCACCGGGATCGGAGAGCTGCTGCGGCTCAGCGCGTAGTAGAAGTCGGCCACGATCACCTTCGGCCGGCCCGGCAGGGAGTGGGCCTTCTCGATCGCCGCCCGCATCCCGCGTCCGCCGTAGCCGACCTTCGCGCCGCTGAAGTAGGGCACGTTCTTGGCCGGGTTCTCCGCTGCCGCGCCGATGCCGGAGCACTCGCGCTTCACCGCTTTGGGCAGGTCTTCCGAGCCGGGAGTGATGCCGACGCCGATACCGAAGAAGGGATCGAGGTCGTTGATGCACCCGTTGATCACGACCAGATCGAGTCCGTAGCCGCCCGACCGTGCCTGCGCGCCCGCTCTTTCCAACTGGCAGAACACATCCGGCGTTTGCTGGGTGACCTCGCCGAACTCCATCTCCCCGTCGCCGTCCGGGTCCTGCTTCTCCGTCGTGCGCAGGCAGTCCGCGTCATGGTTGCCCGCGGGCAGATCGGGAGCGTCGAGCACCGCGCCGGAGATCGAGTAGTCCTTGAGCTGGAAGCCCCGGCCGGTCGCCCGGCCGAGCGACTGCCCGGTCAGATGGGAGAACTTCTGGTCGTGGTCCAGACCCTGGCCCCAGACCACCGAATCACCGACGGACGCCACCCGCACCGGGTGGCACCCGCGGCGTAGCGTGTCCCGCCAGACCTTCCCGTAGCGGCCGGGCGCCTGGCCGTCGGACGAGGGGGCGATACGGGCGTCGACCTGGAGGGCGGTCTCGGTCGAGGGCACCCGGTCGAAGGGGATGCTGAACTCCGCCGTGCCGACATGGGCGGTCATGTCGAGGCGGCCGCCGGCCAGTTGCTTCTCCCCGGCGCGTACCCGCCACTCCACGGTGGCCCCGGCCTTCGCCGCGGCGGGGTCATAGACCTCCACCCGGCCGCGCACAGGTCCCGTGCACACCGGATCGGGCGTCAGATCCACATCGAGGACGAGGGGGAACGCCGATCCGGGTAAGGCCAGGGGCTGCGCCGCAGCGGGGAGTCCGCTGACGAGTTGGCCCAACAGCACGGCGGCCGCGCCGACCGCCCCGACGCGCCTCGCTGCCGACGAGCGGCGGGCCACCGCCCCTGGCTCGATCGGCGCGGAGCCGGTGTCTGTGCCGGTGCCCGACCGCCTCCGTGTAACCCACCGCGACCACGCCGATCTCACACCAACACCCCTGTCCTTGCCGTCATTTGGGTTCGTGCGGAGCCAACCGAATTCCGCATCGGTAGGGATCATGGCAGTTGGGAGATGGGGTTGGACCGCGCGCAGCGTCCCATACGCAGTGAAACTGATCACTTACCTGCAGTTACGCGAGGTCGGCAAGGTCGGCAGTGAGCGTGGTGCATGGCACGCTGATCACCGCGTCGTACGCGTCCAGGGCCGGCACGGGCAGAAAGCCGTCGTCCATGCGGATGCGTGCCGGTTCGGGGAGGCCGTGCTGCCGGGCGTGCGCGCGCAGCGCGCGGGTGTCCACCAGAGCCGGCGCTTCCGGCACGCCTGCGAACAGCGCCTCCACGCTGTCGGGTGTCGCTCGGGGCGCGTTGGTTGCGGACTGGCGCATCCCGGCGGGGTGCGCCGGGTCGGGTACGTTCGCCACGGTGCGGCCGCCGCCGTTGGTGAGCGCCATGGACACGTAGTCCGTCCCGAGTGTCTGGGCGAGGGCATGGCCCATGGGTGTGCGGGCGAGCGGGCTGCCTGGGGGGTTGGCGGTGCGCTGGATGTGGGCGTTGTGCGCGGCGATCACGATGCGGGTGCCGGGTGCGGACCGGTCGAGGAGTCCCAGCAGGCTGTCGGCCAGGTAGCGGTCGCGGGCGGCGAGGTCGGCGGCGTCCGGTGTGCCACCGAGCAGTTCGGACATCGCGCGCTGCATCTGGTCGGTGCGCCAGGCCGCCCAGACATCCGTGAGGGCCTCCTCGTATGCCTGGCGGCCGCTCTGCTCGACGTAGATCTCGCGCATGACGGTGACCCGGTTGAGGAGTCGGCCGAGCGTGCCGGAGAGCCGGTCCTGGACCGTGGGGGCGAGGCTGAGGCGGGCGTGGGCAGGGACCAGGCCGGAGCCGCCTGCCAGCGGCTCCGCCAGGTCCAGGGCGGTGCGGGCATAGCGCACCGCGCCGGGGTCCACCTCGGCCAGATACCTGGCGACCGGCTCCAGTGCGGGAGCCAGTGAGCCGCCGGCCGCAGGGACGTCGAGCCCGGCGAACCGCACCGGATGCGGGGCGCCGGCGTTGTGGGCGCGCAGCCATCGGAGGGTGTCGCGGCCCTCGGCGGACTGCCCGGGATACCCATCGGCCCGGGGCGTCAGCAGTGCGTCGAGGTCGCCTTCGCCGCCCCGAATCCAGGCATCGACGGCACGGCCGGAGGCGGCACCGAACTCCGCGGCGTACACGGTGAATCCGCATTCCGCGACGAGAAAACGCACCATCCGGTCGCGCAGCAGCCCGAACTCCCGTATCTGGTGGGAGTTTTCGCCCAGGGCGACCACGCGCGCGTCGCCGACGAGGCGGCGCAGCGGCTCCAGGTCGCCGAGCGGGGCATTCGGCTCCGTCGCGAGGCGGACGGCGTTGCGGACGGTCCACTCGGGGAGGGTGAGCGATTGCGCCGGGTTCATATGCGCGACCCTAACAATCGCCCACCGCTGCACGGCCGGCGGTTCCTCATGCCTCCTCACCGATGTCGGGCTCGGACCGTACGTCGATCCGGTCGCCCCGCCGTTCCATTTCCAGCACCACGAGCTCGTTGCGGCCCTTCCGCCACAGATGGCTGGGCGCGTACAGGGTGACCTGTGGCCCGAGGGACCAGTAGCGGCCGAGCGCGAACCCGTTGAGCCAGACCATGCCCTTGTCCCATCCCGGGAAGGCGAGGAAGCCGTCCGCGGGGGTGTCGACATGGACCTGGGCCCGGTGGAAGGCGGGGCCGGTCGGGGTGTCGTGGTTGCGGAATGTCAGAGCCGAGAGGTTGTCCAGGGGGAGGCGGCGGATTTCCCAGTCGTGCAGTTCCTCGTCGCCGAGGAGTACCTGGCCGCTGATTCCCTTGGGATCGTTGAGGCCCTGGCCGAAGTTGACCCGCCCGGTGGGGTCCACCAGGAGGTCGAGGGTGCTGGACGCGTCGGCCACGGTGAAGTCGACGGTGTGGAGCGGCTGGTTGCGGTCGAAGGTGCCGATCCGCTTGCCGTCGCCGAACACCAGCGCACGGTCGCCCAGCCCCGTGATCCGCAGGCCCTTGGTCCCCTGCGGCCCGCGCACCCGTGTGCGGTAGTGGATGAGTCCGTGCGGCTGCCCGAGCGCCTCCATATGGACGGGAGCGGTACGCCGGACCGGGGCGCTGCTCAGCGCGTCGAGGGCGTCCATCAGCGGCACCGACTCGCGGACGGCGACCCGCTGGGCCGGCATCCGGCGCGGCGTGGCCGGCAGGGGAGTGTGGGGCACGGTGGTGTATTTGGCGAGTACGTCGCGCACCGCGTGGAACTTCTCCGTGAGTTCGCCGGATTCGCTGATCGGTGCGTCGTAGTCGTAGCTGGTGACGGTGGGTTCATAGGCGGTGCCGCTCTGATTGGCACCCGCGTACCAGCCGAAGTTCGTTCCGCCCACCGCCATGTAGAAATTGATCGATGCTCCCGCTGCGAGCATCTTCTCCACATTGGCGGCCGTCTGCGCGGGGTCGGAGGTGTGGTGCCGCTCGCCCCAGTGGTCGAACCAGCCGTCCCAGAACTCCGTGCAGAACAGTGGCTTGTCCGGCTGGAACTTGCGCAGTTCCGCGAACGGGCCGGTGGGATCACCGTCGAAATTCACGGTGGAGAGGAGATCCGGAAGGCTGCCTGCCTTCAGCGCCTCCTGGGTCGCCCCGTTGGAGCAGAACAGCAGGCTGTCGATGCCCTGCGCCCGCATGGTGTCCCGCAGGTGTTCCAGGTATGCGTGGTCGTCGCCGTAACTGCCGTACTCGTTCTCGACCTGCATGGCGATGATGGGCCCGCCGCGGGTGGCCTGCAGGTCGACGAACCGGGGAAGCAGTTCCGCGAACCAGGCGTCGACCGCTCGCTCGTAGGCGGGGTCGGAGCGGCGCAGCGGCGCGTCCTTCTTCTTGAGGAGCCAGGCGGGCAGGCCGCCGAAGTCCCATTCCGCGCAGATGTACGGCCCCGGTCGCACGATCACCTTCAGTCCCACCGCGTCCGCGGTGCGCACGAAGGCGGCGACGTCGCGCCATCCGGTGAAGTCGGCCTTCCTCTCGTACGGTTGGTGGAAGTTCCAGGCGACATAGGTCTCGACCGTGTTCAGGCCCATGGCCCGCACCCGGAGCAACCGGTCGCGCCAGTCCTTGGGGTGCGTCCTGAAGTAGTGGAAGGCACCCGAGAGGATCCGGAACGGCTTGCCGTCCAGCAGGAATTCCTTCCCGCGGAGGGTCAGTCCCCGCGGGCTTGCGGCCTGTGCCAGGGGCGTACGGCAACCGCCCAGGGCGATACCCACGGACGCGGCCCCCACCATGGCCGAGCTCAGGAATCTCCGTCGGCTGAACTGCGTCATCTCTGCTCTCCTCGACTCGACCGGTCGTCGCCCAAGACTCGAACATGTTCAGGAGTGCGCGTTTCTGTGTGTTGAGAGTGTTGTATAGAACAGAAACAAGCACAAGGGTTCGTGGCCGCGCGCGGTGAACCGGCAGGAGGGCGCGCCTGAACTCCCGGTCGGATGGACGAGGTTGGGGCCGCCGGTGAGCTGGTGCGACGGCGGCCCGGAGGGGGCGCTCCGGACTAGGAGAGGGCGGTCCGGGGGATGAGACGTTCCGCGGCGGAGCGGGCCGAGGCCAGCGCCCGGCGGTGGTCGGTGCCGCGCTGGCCGAGGACGACCCGGGTGCTCAACCCGTCGAGCAGCGCCAGGAGTTCGGAGGCGCGCGCCGCCACGTCCAGCGGTGCGAACCGGCCGCGTTCCACGCCCTTGGACAGCAGCGCCTCCAGGTCGTCCTGCCAGGCCTGGTCCAACTCCCCCTGGGCCTGGTGCAGCGACTCGTTCGACGGCGTACGGGCCCAGAGCTCGATCCACAACGTCCAGCGGGCGTCGCGCGGACCGCGCGGCAGATACAGCTCCAGGAACAGGTCGAGTTTGCGCTCGGCGGTCAGCCGGCGGGTCAGCAGCGTGCGCCGCAAGGAACGCGGTTCACTGACCGTGGGCAAGCTCGCCGACTTCGTCGTCCTCTCCCGGGACATCCTGCGGGCCGCCCCTCAGGACATCCCCGGCACGATCGCGGAGACGGTCGTCGTCGGTGGTGACATCGTGCACCAGAGGTGACCGACCGGCCCTTTCCGCCCGACGACGTGACCGCTGTCGCCCGATGACACGGCCGCGGCGATTCACGTCGTCGGTCTGGCCGTTGGGCCTGGTGCACTCCGTATGATCCGGGCGATTTCCGGGGCATGGGTGAAGACCAGCCCGTGATCGGCATCGAGCCAGGACGTGGCGATGTGCGGCCGCTCGCGGACGAGCCGGTCGATGCCGGCGCGCCAGAGCTGGTTGTAGTGCGGCGCACGCCCTTCGCCGCTGTCACCGGCCATCGAGGTCGACATGATCATGCTGATGGGACAGTCGACCTTTCGGTACCGGTCGAGGAGGTGGGTCCGCAGCACATCGAGCTCGACATTGAGGTCGAGGATGTCCCGTCCGGTGAGCACCACCTGACGCGCGGTGCCGTTGGCCCGCTCGGTCTCTTGCCGTGCCGCCTGGTCCTCCCACATGGCGCGGAACAGCGGCAGGTCGGTCTCGGTGATGAACGGTTCCGGCACCGGGTTCGCCCCGTCGATGAGCACAAGCCCGGCGACGGTGTCCGGGCGCTCGGAGGCGTAGTGGAGGGCCAGGTCCGCGCCCAGGGAGTAGCCCACGAGGACGGGCGCTTCGGGCAGGTCGAGACGTGCGCAGTCCGCCATCACGGCGGCGAGATCGCCGAGGAAGGCCCCGAAGGAGTACCGGTCGGCCGCCGAGGCGAGGCCATGGCCCCTGAGGTCGAAGGTCACCACGTCGTGGTCGCGCCGCAGCAGCGCGATCAGTTCGTGCAGATCGGCCTGTGTCGAGCTCAGCCCGGGGCACAGGACCAGCGGGCGTCCCCGGCCGCCACGGGACACCGGGATCGTGACACCGTCGTGGTGCACCGTGAATTGCCGCATCGTCCTTGTCGCTCCTCCCGGCCCGCCACCGTCGTCACCGGTCGGAAGCCCGCGGCCCCCGGTGGTTCCCCCCACCGGGGACGCTTTCCCCACTCCTCAGGTTGCCGAGGCGGCGCACGGGGCGCGGTCGGCCGGCGATTGCGGATCCGGCACGGCCGGCCGGGCGGTGTCGTCCTCCCGGCCGTCAGGACACGTCAGTTGCGGGCTCGGTGGCATAGCGGCTCATTGCCCGGATGTTCGCCTGGGGAGTCAATGGCCGGCCGTCGGCGATCAGGTCTTGCAGGTCCCGGAAGTACTGCACGTACAGGTCCGGCGTGAACGTGCTGAGCATGACGGCCGGTTGGTCGGTCACATTGGCGAACGTGTGCGGGGCGCCGGGCGGGACCATCACGAGCGTGCCCGCGGTCGCGTCATGGTCCGTGTCCCCGACCGTGAACCGCACCGTGCCGGAGATGACGTAGAAGCCCTCGTCGTGCTGGGCGTGGCGGTGCTGTGGCGGTCCGGGGGTGTGCGGCGCGAGGACGGACTCGGCCATCCCTAGACGGTGTCCGGTGTTGCTGCCGTCCTCGAGGACGCGCATGCGCGTGGTGCCCAGGAGGATCGTCTCCCCGTCGTCCGGGCCGACCACGGACACGGTGGGGGCGGCGATCGGCTCGAAGGCCTTCGGCTCATCAGTCATGCTGCGATCCCACCGCCAGGGCACCGCACCTGTCCAAGACCGGTTCCGTGCGGTCGATACCGTACGGGTATCGTCGCGCCATGGAGCTACGCACGCTGCGCTATTTCGTGGCGGTCGCCGAGGAACTCCACTTCGGCCGGGCCGCCGCCCGGCTGCACATGAGTCAGCCGCCCCTCAGCCGGGCGATCAAGCAGCTGGAGACCGAAGCCGGCGCGGCGCTGTTCGACCGATCGTCCGCCGGTGTCAGGCTCACCCCGGTGGGGGCGGTGCTGCTCGACGAGGCGCGCGCCCTGCTCGACCAGGCCGACCGGGTACGCGTCCGGGTGGCCGCGGCGGCCGGCACCGCCACCCTCACCGTCGGCATCCTGGGCGACAGCAGCGACCCGGGCGCGACCCGGCTGGCCCGCGCGTACCACCGGCGGCACCCGCACGTCGAGGTACGCATCCGCGACACGGACCTGACCGACCCCACCTGCGGGTTGCACGCCGGAGCGGTCGATGTCGCCCTGACCCGCGGGCCGTTCGACGAGACCGGCCTGTGCGTGCACGAGTTGCGTGCCGACCCGGTGGGCGCCCTGCTGCGTGCCGACGATCCGCTGGCCCGCCGCGACGGCCTGAAGCTGGCCGACCTGGCCGACCGCCGCTGGTTCCGGTTCCCGGAGGGCACCGACCCCCTCTGGCAGTCCTACTGGAACGGCGGGGAATCTCGTGAGGGTCCGGTGGTGCGCGCGGTCCAGGAATGCCGGCAAGCCGTTCTCTGGAACGGCACGGTCGGCATGACCCTCCTGGACCACGAGCCGGCAACGGGGCTCACCGTGGTGCCGCTGATCGACATGCCACCGAGCCGCGTGGTGGTGGCATGGCACGCAGGTGACACGAACCCACTGATCAGCTCGTTCGTCCGGACCGCGATCGCCGCCTACCGCGCCTGAGCCCTCCCACCACCGCCCAGCCTCCGGTAGCGCCGGGCCGCGATGCCCCAACACGTGCCGAAGAGCAGCCAGTACGGCGACCACAGCAACAGGTCCCACTGCGCCTGGAGGTGCGCGAGGCCGGCGTCATCGGGCGGAACGGAAGCCCAACCGGCCAGCACCCGCAGGTCACCGGCGAATCCGTAGCCCAGCAGGCCGAGCGCACGCACCACCATGAACGCGCACCCCGCCCAGGAGCCGGCGAGCAGCAATCCGCGACGGAACCTCCCGTGCGGTCCGAAGCGACCGGACAGATGCAGCGCCGCCGCCATGCCGACCAGCGCCAGCGCGACGGACGCCCAGCTTCCGGCAACCGCTCCCGGAGCGGCGTTCAACAAATCGTCCCGGACGCCCCTCGGCAGCGGGGTCTGGCGCATCAGCAGCTCCCCGCCCAGCGCCCATTCGAGCTTCATCGCACCGTAGGCGCAGGCGCACCAGAAGGCGATGTGGGCGGCGGCCGCCGCCGGGTCACGGCGTTCGGTCCGGGCACCGCGCGCGGTCACGGGTGCGCCCCGGCCACCACGCCGGCGTGCGGACGGCTGCGCAGGACGTACGACACCGCCACCACGATCCACGCCGCGATCCCGACGCTGCCCATGACGACCTCGTCGACGGGGCCCCAGCCAAGGTGTGCCAGGTCGAGGTCCGCGCGCTGGATGGTGATCGCCGCGCCCAGCGACTGCAGCACCACGGTGGGTGCGAGCGCGCAGAGCAGCGCCCAGCGAGGGATGCGCGCTGCCCAGCGCGCGGTGGTCGCCCAAGCCACCAACGCCGCGAGGAGACCGAGCGAAGCGTTGCCCGCTTGCGCCCATCCCGGGTGTGCGAACTGCGCCTGCACAGGGGCGGGCGCGGGGTGGCCGGGCATACCGACCTCCCCGCGCGCCGCCATGTACACCTTCTGCCCCACGTACACCAGCGAGCAGGCCACCGTCAGCCACACCGCGACCCGGACGCGGATCCCGGCGGGCGCCGGCCGGGCCGGCCGGAGCAGTGTGCGGCGGACCTCGGCAATGCGGGTGATTGCGTCAACTCTCATGGAGTCGATGCTGGCCCGGCACCCCCACCGCCCACTTCCTGCCCTGGAACCACCCACTCCGCCGAGCGGGCGAACCGCGCGTCCGTCTGAAGGACGAGAGGGAGGGCAGTCAGCCGGCCGGTTGGGCGGTGCCGGCGGAGGAGCGTGGAGTGGCCCCGGGCCGCCGCATCGCCCGTCATGCCGTACCGCTACATCGCCAGCCACACCGCCTGGTCCGGGGCCAGCCGGCCGTCCTCGACCACGCCGCTTGCCAGCAGTACCGCCTCGTGCGCGGGCAGTTCGTACGGCTCGGAGGAGAGGTTGACGATGCAGGCGAAGCCCGGTTCGCGGTGGTAGGCGAGCACGCCGGCCGGCGCGTCGAGCCAGGTCAGGTCGCCCTCGCCGAGGGCGGGGTGGTCCCGGCGCAGGTGCAGGGCGCACCGGTAGAGCTCCAGCATGGAGGCCGGGTCGCCGGTCTGGGCCGCGACGCTGAGGTCCTTCCAGTGCGCGGGCTGCGGCAGCCAGGGCCGGCCGGTGGCGTCCTCGGGGCTGAAGCCGTACGGGGTGCTCTGCCCGGACCACGGGATCGGGACGCGGCAGCCGTCGCGTCCGGGGTCGGTGTGGCCGGAGCGTTCCCAGATCGGGTCCTGCAGGACGTCCTCGGGGAGGTCCTCGACCTCGGCGAGCCCCAGTTCCTCGCCCTGGTAGACGTAGGCGCCGCCCGGGAGGGAGAGCATCAGCAGGGCGGCCGCGCGGGCCCGCCGGACGCCGAGTTCGAGGTCGAGGGGGCCTTCGGGCCGGTAGGGCGTGTTGGCGACCCACTTCTTCGCCACCGTGCGGCCGAAGCGGCTGGGGTGGCGCACCACGTCGTGGTTGGAGAGCACCCAGGTGGCGGGGGCGCCCACGGAGCCGAGCGTGCTCAGCGAGCGGTCGATGACCTCGCGCAGGTCCGCGGCTTCCCAACTGGTCATCAGGAAGTCGAAGTTGAAGGCGGTGTGCAGCGCGTCCGGCCGCACGTAGGCGGCGAGCCGCTCGGGGGTGTCGGCCCACGCCTCGGCGACGAACGACCGGTCGCCGGGGAACTCGTCGGCGACCCGGCGCCAGGCCTGGTAGATCGCGTGCACCTCGTCGCGGTTCCAGTACGGGTGGTCCGTGTCCTCCCCGGGCGCCGGCGCGTCCGGCGCGCCGTGGGCCGGCAGGTCGGGCAGCTTTGGATCCTTGACCAGGCCGTGCGCCACGTCGATGCGGAAGCCGTCGACGCCGCGGCGGAACCAGAACCGCAGGACGTCCTCGAACTCGGCCAGGACGTCCGGGTGTTGCCAGTTGAGGTCCGGCTGCTCGGGCGCGAAGAGGTGCAGGTACCACTGGCCGTCGGGAAGCCGGGTCCAGGCCGGGCCGCCGAAGACGGACCGCCAGTTGTTGGGCGGCTCGGACCCGTCGGGTCCGCGGCCGTCGCGGAAGTGGTAGCGCGCCCGCTCCGGGCTGCCGGGCCCCGCGGCCAGCGCCGCCCGGAACCAGGCGTGCTGGTCGGAGGTGTGGTTGGGCACGATGTCGGGGATGACGCGGATGCCGTGCCGGTGTGCCTCCTCGATCAGCGCCTCGGCGTCGGCCAGGGTCCCGAAGAGCGGGTCGATCGCGCGGTAGTCCGCCACGTCGTAACCGTGGTCGGCCATCGGCGACTTGTACCACGGGTTGATCCAGATGGCGTCGATCCCGAGCGACTTCAGGTAGGGCAGCCGGGAGCGGATGCCGGCGATGTCACCGACTCCGTCACCGTTCCCGTCGGCGAAGCTGCGGACGTAGACCTGGTAGATGACGGCGCTGCGCCACCACGGTGCGGGGTTGGGGTTGCTGGGCATGCTGCTGCGTGCTCCTCGGGGTTCTTGGGGCATCGGTGTGCGGTGCGGGACTACTTCGCCGCACCGGCGGTGAGGCCGGCGACGATCCGGCGTTGGAAGACCAGCACCATGATCACGAGCGGGATGGTGACCAGTACGCCCGCCGCCATCTGGCTGCCGAACGGGGTCTCGAACTGGCTCGCTCCGGAGAATTTGGAGATGGCCACGGGTGCCGTCTGCATCTCCGGCTTGTTCGTCATCGACAGGGCGATGAGGAATTCGTTCCAGGCGGCGATGAAGGTGATGATCGCGGTGGTGAACATGCCCGGCGCGGCGAGCGGGACGATGATCCTGCGGAACGCCTGGCCGCGGGTGCAGCCGTCGACCATGGCGGCGTGCTCCAGCTCCTGCGGCATCTGCCGGAAGAAGGCGGTCAGGTTCCACACCGCGAGCGGCAGCGTGAAGGACATGCTGGGCACGATCATCGCCTGGTAGCTGTTGATCCAGCCGAAGTCGACGAACATCTTCAGCAGCGGGACGACGATCGACACCACGGGGAACATGGAGGTGGCGATGATCAGGGTGAGCACCAGCCGCTTGAACCGGAACTCCAGCCGCGCCATCGCGTAGGCGGTGAAGGTGGCCAGGACCAGCGCCACGGCGGTGGTGATGCCGGCCACCACGACGCTGTTGAGCAGCGCCCGGGTGAAGGACTCGGACGGGTCGAGGACGGCGAGGTAGTTCTCGAACGAAAGGCGGGTCGGGAAGGGCGAGTTGGCGAAGATGTCGGAGGTCCGCCGCAGGCTGGAGACCAGCATCCAGTAGAACGGTGCCAGGCAGTAGGCGACGACCGCGGCGACCCCCGCGTACAGCAGCCCCTTGCGCAGTTTCGGGGAGAGGGTGTTCATGCCGCCACCTCCGTGCGTCGGTGCGAGCGCCACCGGCGGCGCGGGCGGGCCGGGCCGTCGTCACCGACGACGTCGGCGCCCAGCAGCCGGACGAAGGCCAGCGCGATCAGGAAGACATAGACGAAGAGGATCACCGCGTAGGCCGCGGCGGGACCGAAGCGCACGTTGGCCGCCTGGTCCTGGGCGAGCATGGACAGCGTCTCCACCGAGGTCTTCTGCGCGCCGATGAGGATGTACGGCAGGTCGAACATCCGCAGCGCGTCCAGCGTCCGGAACAGCACGGCCACCAGCAGTGCGGGCTTCACCAGCGGCAGGGTGATGTTCCAGAACTGCCGCAGCGCGCCCGCCCCGTCGATCCTGGCGGCCTCGTAGACCTCCTTGTCGATCACCTGCAGTCCCGCGAGGACGAGCAGGCCGATGAACGGTGCGGTCTTCCAGACATCGGCGATGATGACCGCGAGCTTGGCGTGGAACCCCTCGGTGGTCCACAGGATGTGCTGCCCGGTGAGGGCGTTGGCCACGCCGTTGCTGTTGAAGATCCAGCGCCAGAGCAGACCGCTCACCGCGGTGGGGATGGCCCACGGCACCAGGATGCTGGCCCGTACGAGAGCCCGTCCCTGGAACGCACGGTGCATGATCAGCGCCATCGCGATGCCGATCACCGTCTCCAGTGCGACCGTGGTGGCGGTCAGGAACGTGGTGTTCCAGAAGGCGTTCCAGAAGCGTGCGCCGGCCGCGCCGAAGATCGCGCCGTAGTTCTGCAGCCCGACGAACGGGTCGGTCTCGTTGACGAATCCGGTCTTCGGGTTGAGGCCGGGCGTGCCGTAGAGCGAGTCCTTGAGCGCCACGATCGTCGGGTAGAGCACCACGACCGCCAGCACCAGCAGCGTGGGGGAGACCAGCAGGGCCGCGAGCCGGCCGGAACCGGAGGTGGCCCGGGGCCGGCGCCGCGGGGGCGTGGCCGGTAGGGACAGCGCGGGTGGCGCGGCCGGGTTCTGCGTCGTCACCATGGTGTGCTCCTCACTCTCCCGCAGCCTGCTGCCGAAGGGTCTGCTGAAGGTCCTTCAGGGCCTGCGCGCTGCTCGTGCTGCCGGTCAGGGCCGCGTACGCCTGCTGCTGGATCGCCGCCGTGACATCGCCGTACCGGAAGACCCGGGGCCGCGGCACGGCGTGCAGGATCGACTGCTTGAGGGTGGGGAGGTACGGATACTGCTTGACCAGCTTCGGGTCCTTGTACAGCGCGTCGTAGGTCGGCGCGCCCGGTGCGCGGGACAGCGTGAAGCGCTGGATCTCCTGACTGGCGAGGAACTTCATGAAGTCGATCGCCGTCGCCTTGTTCTCCGCCGACGCGGACAGGGCCAGGTTGTGGCCGCCCAGGCTGGAGGCGCCGGGGCCGTTCAGACCGGGCAGCGGTGCGGCACGGAAGTGGCCGGCGACCTTGTTGGCGTCGTCCTTCTGGGCCATCAGGGGGTAGGCGTAGGGCCAGTTCCGCAGGAAGACCAGCTTTCCGGCCTGGAAGTCGCGGCGGCCGTCCTCCTCCTGGTAGGTGACGGCGTCCCTAGGGATCGTGCCGTCCTTGAAGGAGTTGACCAGGAAGTCCAGGCCCCGCTTGGCCTGCGGGGTGTCCACGTGCGGGTTGCCCTTGGCGTCGGTGACGACACCGCCGGCGGAGTTCACGGCTTCGGCGAAGTTGACGGTCAGGCCCTCGTACTTCTGGAACTGCCCCGCGTAGCAGGACATCCCCCGCGCCTCGGGCAGTCGCTTCACCTTCGCGCAGTCCGCCTTCATCTCCGCCCAAGTGGCCGGCGGTTCGGCGATGCCGGCCTTCTTGAGCAGGTCGGTGCGGTAGTAGAGCATGCCGCCGTCGGAACTGAACGGCAGGGCGTACAGACCGCCGCGGTACTTCCCGGTCTCGACGATCGGCTTGAGCATCTGCCGCAACGGAAACTGCTCTTCGGGCAGCCGGTCGACCCAGCGGTGCGCGGCGAACTCCGAGGTCCACACGGCGTCGAGCGCCAGTACCGTATAGGCATCGGACTTCGTCTGGGCGTTCTGGATCATCTGCTCGCGCTGCGCGTCGGGGTCCGTGGGCAGCTGGACGAAGGTGACCTTCTCCTTGGGGTGTCGCTTGTTCCAGCGGTCGATCACCGCCTGAATGGACCCGGAGGCGTCCTTGCCGGCGACGTAGGTGATGGGGCCGCGTCCCTCGAACGTGGGCCGGCCGCCGGCCGTGGTGGCGCCGCCGGGGCCGCAGGCGGCGAGGGCGGCGAGCCCCGCGCAGGCCGCGCCCGCGCCCTGCAGCGCTCTGATGGTTCTGCTCTTCACTGTCTCTCCTGGGGGTGCGAACCGGGGCGGTGGCCGGTCACTCGTTGGGAAGCCGCTCGCCGGTCGTGGCCGAGAAGAAGTACGTGCCGTCGGGCCGGAGCCGCAGGGTGATCCGTTCGCCCTTCCGGGGCGGGGTCCGCGGGTCGACCCGGGCGACGACGCCGGCCCCGGTTCCGGCGGCCAGGCTCCCGGTGCCGCTGCCGGCGCCCGTGCCGCCGTCGTGGTCACCCTGGAGGGTTCCGTAGGCGTACGCCTCGGAGCCGAGCTCCTCCACCATCGACACCGCCATGCCGAGTCCCGGCTCGCCCGGTGCGACGGTGTCCAGCGCCTCGGGCCGGAAGCCCACCACGACGCGGTCGCCTCCCTCGGCCGCGACCGCGGCGAGCACACCGCGGGGCAACGGCACCCGGCCGCCGCCGAGCGGGACTCCGTCGTCGGCTATCCGGGCCTCCTGGAGGTTCATGGCCGGCGAGCCGATGAACGAGGCCACGAACACATTGGCCGGCTCGTCGTAGAGGACGCGCGGGGCGGCGCACTGCTGGAGCACCCCGTCCTTCAGCACGGCGACCCGGTCGCCCATCGTCATCGCCTCGATCTGGTCGTGCGTGACGTAGACGGTGGTGACGCCCAACCGGCGTTGGAGCGCGGCGATCTGGGTGCGGGTCTGGGTGCGCAGCTTGGCGTCCAGGTTGGACAGCGGCTCGTCCATCAGGAACACCTGCGGCTCCCGCACGATGGCGCGGCCCATCGCGACCCGCTGCCGCTGCCCGCCGGACAGCGCCTTCGGCCTGCGGCCGAGGTACGCCTCCAGGTCGAGGATCCTGGCCGCTTCCTGCACCCGGCGGCGGATCTCGTCCTTCGGCGTACCGGCGACCTTCAGGGCGAACCCCATGTTGTCGGCGACGCTCATGTGCGGGTAGAGCGCGTAGTTCTGGAACACCATGGCGATGTCCCGGTCCTTGGGCGGCAGGTGGGTCACGTCCCGGTCGCCGATGCGGATCACGCCGTCGTCCACGTCCTCCAGACCGGCCAGCATCCGCAGGCTGGTGGACTTGCCGCACCCGGAAGGGCCGACGAGGACCAGGAACTCGCCGTCGGCGATGTCCAGATGGAGTGCGTCGACCGCGGGGCGGTCGGCACCCGGATAGCGCCGGGTGACCTTTTCGAAACTCACTGTGGTCATGCGGAAGCTCAACCCTTCCCGGCAGCGGCCGCCGGATGGCATGGACAGGGGCGTGCAGAGCGTTACTGATTGCGCTGTCTCCGTCATCAAGTGGATGAGCTGGCAGGTCAGGGAAGGTGGAGGATCGCTCCTGGGAATAACGGTGACACCGCCGAGACAGCGCTTTCAAGCTAAGAGGGCACCCAGGGGAAGTCAATGCGTTACGCCCTGGTAATCCGCAGGTCATCCGGCTGTACCGTGCAGCTTCTATAAGGGAAAATCACCCGATACCGACCGGGGATTGAGTGCGTGACAGCGCTGTCATGAATCCCCGGGAGCTCGTGCTCACCGTGCTACCGTCCGTGCATGTCACCAGCTCAACGGCACCCCACGATGGCCGACGTCGCCGAACGCGCCGGCGTCTCCGCCTCCACCGTCTCGCGCACCCTGCGCGGCTACGCCTCCGTCTCGGCCGAGGTCCGGGAGCGGGTCGAGCGCGCGGCCCGAGAGCTGAACTTCGCCATCTCGCGACAGGCGGCCAGCCTGGTCACCGGCAAGACCGGGGTGGTGGCCGTGCTCGTGCCGATACTCAACTCCTGGTTCGTCGGCTCGGCACTGGAAGGACTCGGGCCGGTGCTGCGCGCGGCGGGCCTGGAGCTGGTGGTCTACTACGTGCCCGACATGGCCGCCCGGGCCGACTTCTTCGAGCGCCTGCCCGCCCGCCGGAACGCCGATGCGCTGCTGGTGTTCTCCTTCGACCTCACCGAGGAGGAGAGCGCCCGCCTGGACGATCTGCAGATGCCGGTCATATACGTCAGCCAGCACGCCGAAGGCCGGGCGAGCGTGTACGTCGACGATGTGGCCGGGGCGCTCGGCGGAACCCGGCATCTGCTCAACCTCGGACACCGCCGGATCGGCTTCCTGCGGGCGATCGGCGTCAGCGGTTTCACCTTCAGCTCCAACGAACGGCTGACCGGCTACCGGAAGGCGCTCACCGAGGCGGGCGTCCCCCTGGACGACGATCTGGTGGTCGGTGCCGTACTGGGGCAGGACCGCACGGTCGTCGAGGCGGTCGGCCGGCTGCTCAGCCTGCAGCAACCGCCGACCGCACTCTTCGTCGAACAGGACGAGCTCGCCGTGGCGGTCCTGTCGACCCTGCGCACGAGCGGCTTCGACGTCCCCGAGCGGCTGTCCGTGCTCGGCTTCGACGACCACGACATCGCCCGCTGGGCGGGGCTGTCCACGATCGCCCAGTCACCCACGGACATCGGCCGGGCCGCCGGCGAGCTGGCCTGCGCGCTCATCGAGACCCCCGACGCCGACCGGGAGCGGCACATCGTCCTGCCCACGCATCTCATCCCCCGGGCCAGCACCGCCCCGCTCATGCCGCCGTCCGCGACGCCCGAGGAAAGCCGGGGGGCGGCATCGGACAGGGGCGGTACCGCTTCCGGAGCCTGATCGACGTCCTCCTGATGTCGTTCAAACGGGAATCAACTTCCTTGCCCCGCCTTCGAGGTGCGGCCTCATGCCCCTCCTCCTACGCTGGCATCAACGGCACGTCGATGTGCAGGGTGCTTCGATGTGCATCTCGCTTCGATGCGTCCGGATGCTGAGTGTGGCTCCGTGCTCCGTCGCAGGCTCTCGTGCCTGGCAGTCGCCGAAGCCACGGCGTCCCGCAGGGAGATCCACCATGGTCAAGCGACCGGCCCACCGTCCGGCCTCGGTTTACGCACTCGCCGGAATCCGGCTCTTCAACGGCGTCACCGGGCTCCTGACACCGTCCGTGCTCATCCGGCGCCTCGACCCGGACCATGAGCCCAGCCCGGCGGCCGTCTACGCCTTCCGGCTCTTCGGGATCCGTACGATCCTGCTCGGGCTCGCTCTGCTGACCCACGACGGCGCCCGGCTGCGTGCGGACCTGCGCGAGGGCGTCCTCATCCACGCCAGTGACACCGTGACCGCCGCGATGCTCGGCATCCGCGGCCAGGTACCACCGCGCACCGCCGCCCTGACCACGCTCATCTCGGCCACCAACACGTACCTGGCCGCCACCGGCGAGTGCGCCGCCAGCGACGGGTGCGCCGGGCAGAGGAAGCGGAGGTGACCGAGGGGCCCGGTGCTTCTCCGATCGACCTGTCGCGCGACGTGCGCGACGCGATCGCTGCCGTGACGAGCGACCACCGCTACGCCCCGGCGACCCGTGCCACCTGACCAGTACCGAGCAAGGAGCACTGCGATGGGTATGCAACGACGCACCACCTCCCGGCGCCCCTCCGCCGGATACCGTACGTCCCTCCCGTGGCGGGTCGTCACCGGCATTGCCACCGCCGTCGACCGACGCATCGGCTGGGACAAACTGCCCGTCCTGCCCGGCCTGTTGACGCTCTTCGGGCTGCGTGTCAAGCTCCGGCAGAAGAACCTGCACGACACCACCGGACTGCCGTTCGCCCATCGCCCCGACCCCGCACCACCGTCACCGAGCCAGCGGGTCAACCGCACCGCCGACGGCAGCCACAACGACCTCGGCGCGCCGCGCATGGGCATGGCGGGAAGCCGCTTCGGCCGCAACATCCCGCTGGACCGCATCGCGCCGACCACGCCCGAGTCGGTCCTGGCCCGGCCGAACCCCCGAGAGGTCAGCCGGGCCCTCCTCACCCGCCACGAGATGACCCCCGCCGACTCGGTCAACTCCCTGGTCACCGCCTGGCTCCAGTTCATGGTCCGCGACTGGTTCAGCCACGGCACGAGCCCCACGGAACGCCCCTGGGAAGTGCCGCTCGTGGACGACGACCCCTGGCCGGAACACCCGATGCGGATCATGCGGACACCGGACGACCCGACCCGGGACCCCCAAGCCCCCGCCGGGACGCCCGACACCCGCGTCAATGTCAACTCCCACTGGTGGGACGCGTCGCAGATCTACGGGTCCAGCGCGGAGGAGCAACAGCGGCTGCGCACCGGCGAGTTGGGCAAACTGCACCTCTGGAACAACGGGAAGTCCCCGTCCTCCCTGGATCCGGCCACCGACCCGTCCCTCGTCCCGGGGTTCTGGCTGGGCCTGGCCATGATGCAGAACCTGTTCGCCCACGAGCACAACGCGATCTGCGACCATCTGCACGCCGCCTATCCGTCCTGGGGTGACGAGGAGCTGTTCCAGCGTGCCCGGCTGGTCAACGCCGCGCTGCTCGCCAAGATCCACACCGTGGAGTGGACACCCGCCGTGATCAGCCACCCCACCACCGTCAAGGCGCTACGGGCGAACTGGTGGGGCCTGGCCGGCGAGCGGGTTCACGACCTCTTCGGCCGGATCAGCGGCAGCGAGGTGCTCAGCGGCATCCCCGGCGGCGAGACCGACCACTACGGCGTCCCGTACGCGCTCACCGAGGAGTTCGTGGCCGTCTACCGCATGCACCCCCTCGTCCGGGACGAATGGCATCTGCGCTCCGCCGCGGACGACGCCACACTGGGTGAACGGACCTTCCGGGAGATCGCCGGCCCGGAGGCGCTGAAGGTCCTCGAAACCGTGCCCATGGCCGATCTCCTCTACAGCTTCGGAACGCTCCATCCCGGTCTGGTGACCCTGCACAACTTCCCCAAGTTCCTGCAGGAATACGAGCGTCCCGACGGGCATCTGCAGGACCTGGCCGCCACCGACATCCTGCGCAGCCGGGAACTGGGCGTCCCCCGCTACAACGAATTCCGCCGGCTGCTGCGGTTGAAGCCCGCGGAGAGCTTCGAGGAGCTGACGGACAACCCGGCGTGGGCGAGGGAGATCAAGCAGGTCTACGGTGACGACATCGAAAAGGTCGACCTGACGGTCGGGATGTACGCGGAGAAGCTCCCCAAGGGGTTCGCCTTCAGCGACACGGCATTCCGCATCTTCATCCTGATGGCTTCCCGACGGCTGAACAGCGACCGCTTCTTCACCGAGTACTACACGCCCGAGGTGTACTCCAAGGCAGGTATGGCCTGGATCGACGACAACTCCATGGTCACCGTCCTCCTGCGTCACTACCCCGAGCTCCGCACCGCCCTCGCAGGTCTGCACAACGCATTCGTGCCCTGGCACACCGCCCAGGACAGCAAGAATCCCGCCTAGCGGCCCCGGCCCCTCGCCCCCGACAGCGTCCCGGCACTGTCAGACCCCGTCGATACGCTCATGGCTTCGCGTCCATCCGACCGGCACCCGCGGAGATTTCGTGAGCACCAGCGCCTATTCCCCCATACCGGAACTCAACCGTCTCAAGGAATTCGAGGAGCACGTCGAGGGCAAGTCCTTCTCCGACGGATTCGAGCTCTTCGCCTACGGCAGGGTTTCCGCCCTTGGGCCGAACCCACCCGCCGAAATGCGGGCCCGTCTCATTCCCTTCGCGCAGGCCACGCACTCCGGCTCCTTCTACGCCCTGTGGAAGTGCGACGACCGTACGGACCTCGCCGCACTGCCGGTGATCTTCTGCGGGGACGAGGGCGACCTGTTCATCGCCGCGCGCAGTCTGCGTGAGCTCTTTCGCCTGCTCGCCGTCGACGACGCCGATGACGCGGACGACGTGCCCGCCCGGGACGCCTATGTCCGCTGGCTCAAGCACACCTTCGACCTGACCCCTGCCGGGGATCCCGGCGCGGAATACGACGCAGCGCTCTCGGAGTACGGCCGTGCCTTCTGCGACTGGTGGCTGACCTTCGATGACGAGGACTCCATCATCTCCGACCTGCTGGAGGAGGTGGAGGACGTGGAGGGCGCCACGCCGCATGCAGGCGAGCAGGAGGGCTGAAGCGGTCTGCGGAACGATCGGCGTGCCGCTCATGTCACCCAGCGCGGAGTGAACGCCACATGGAACTCCGCCTGATCGTGCCCAGGCAGGCCCTGCGAGGTGTAGAAGCTCCGGCAGGCGTGGTAGTTGCAGCCGGGCCCCGGAAGGTACAGCTCGGTCGCGGCAGCGGGCGGACCCTCCTTCGTCACGGCGAAGACATGTCGGGCCGATTCCCTGAACGCGCTCGTGGTGCCGGTCAGGAACAGCGTCTCGGCATGGAGGCACCGGCGGAGCGGGTCCCCGTTCCGCCGGCCGCCCGTGGCCGCGTGAGCGATCCTCCTGTCCGGCAGTACGTCCTGCTCCGGGACGCTCGCGGTCCGTAGCTCCCGCGGCGCATTCCCCGCGGTGATGCGCTCGCGCAGCCGCTTCCAGCGGGACGGCCGGAACTGCAACGACCGGTGGGCCAGCACGAGATCGAGCGGCTTCTCGTCCTGCCAGCCGGTTCCGGGCGCGCTCGGGGTGGTGCGCATCGGCAGATACACCAACGACCGCGGGGACCGCGCCGCGAGCAGCCACAGCGTTCCGATGCGCCGACCGTCCGTCCGGTCCACATACATCTCGTCCCGATGATTGGTTTCGTACAGCGCCCCGTTGTTCAGCGGCGCCGCCGGGCGGATCACCCGGAATTCCTCGCCGCCCAGCCGCACCCGCTGCACAGCGATCTTCACCCGCAGGTCGTGCCGCCCGATCGCGGCCCTCGACGCCGTCACCCTGCCGTCCCCTGCCTCTCGTCTCGACCTCTCACGCAATTCTTCCGCGCTGCCACGGGGAAAGTCCCGGAACGGTACCTCCGGGGGCTATGGCTCCAGGCGGAGCGGGAAGACCATCGGATCGTGCCATGACGTCTTCTCCGTACGGCAGTTGACAGCCGGAACCCGGCACGTCACAGTCCCGGCGTGAATGCGACCAACGATCTGACGCCGGCCGAGGAACGTATCCGGCGGGCCTTTCCGCGAGGCGAGTCCGTCGACTTCCGTGCCGCCGAGAACGAGGATCCGGCCCTCGGCGATGCCTGGGGCGCCGAGCGGACCGTACGGGCGAGTGTGCTGCGGGCGCTGCTGCTCAAGGCGCCTCGGGAGGACGGGGAGATTGCCGCGCTCAAGATCACGGGGGCGCGGATCACCGGCGTACTGGACCTGAAGTACGCCACGATCGACGCGGCGATCCGGTTGAGCCACTGCCACTTCGACGACGTTCCCGACCTGTACGGCGCCCAGCTGCGGCAGCTCAATCTGAGTGCCTCCGTTCTGCCGGGCCTGACCTCGGCGACCTTGCGGGTCGAGGGGGTGCTGCGGATGACGGATTGCCGTATGCGGGGGCCGGTGCGGCTCGGCGGGGCGCAGATCTCCGGGGCGCTGTTCATGGAACGGGCGGAATTCACGGCGCCGGACGACTCCGAACCGGTGCTGCAGCTCAACCAGGCCTCGATCGGGGACGACTTGTGGGCGCCGGAGATCCGCGCACACGGACAGGTACGGCTCACCGGGGCCTCCGTCGCCGGGCGGATCAACGTGCAGGACGCGGAGTTCACCACTTCCCATGGCACCGCGCTGGACGCGCAGAACCTCAATGTGGGAGGCCATGTACGGGCGCGGTGTATACGGGCGCAGGGCCGGGTCGAACTCCGCGGCTCCCGCATCTCGGGCCGTCTCGACCTGCTCCACGCCCACCTGTCGCATCCGGGCGACACGGCACTGCGGGCGAGCAGTTGTGTCATCGGCGAACTCTGGCTGCGCAGGGGCGATCGCATCGAGGGCGCCCTGAACTTGCGGCGTTCCCATATAGAGATCCTGACCCTTGAACCGGAGATGCTGCCGGACCAGGTGTTCCTCAGCAATCTCACGTACACCGTGCTCACCCCGCACGAGCCGGCCGAGCGCCGCCTGCCGATGCTGGAGCGGGACGGCGAGCCGTATGATCCGCACGGCTACGAGCAGTTGCTGGCGGCCTACCGCCACGTCGGTGACGACGACGCGGCCCGGCTCGTCCAACTCGCCAAGCAGCGCCGCCGACGCACCACGCTCACCTGGTACGGACGGCTGTGGGGGTACGTCCAGGACGCCACCGTCGGCTACGGCTTCCGCCCGTTGCGGGCTGCGGTCTGGCTGCTGTCCCTCATGGCCATCGGATCGATCGCGTACGGCCTGGACCATCCGCGCCCCGTCAAGGCGGACGAGGCCCCCGACTTCAATCCCGTCTTCTACACCCTCGACCTGCTCCTGCCGATCATCAACTTCGGCCAGGAGTCGGCTTTCGCCCCTGCCGGCTGGCACCAGTGGCTGTCGTACGCCCTGATCATCACCGGATGGATCCTGGCGACGACGATCGTCGCGGGCGTGACCCGCACGGTCAGCCGCCAATGACCCTGCCCGTACGGGGAGTTGTCCCAGTGGACCGGCGCTTCCCGATCGTGGATCAACCCACCGGTGAACCTTCCTGAGCCCAGGCAGACAGCAGATGGAGGGCGGTCTCGGAGGGGGAGCCCTCCTCGACCGTGTGGGCGATCAGGGCCTGGTCCGGGTCGTCGGGGAGGCGCAGGGTTTCGAAGCCGAGGTCCAGCTTGCCGACCACGGGATGGAGGTAGGTGTACCGCCCGTGGGTCTTGTCCTTGAGCTCGTGTTCTGCCCAGGCCTCCCGGAACTCTGGGCTGGCGTCGCAGAGTTCGTCCAGCAGGTCCGCCGTGCGCGGGTCATCGGGGTGGCGTCCCGCATCGAGTCTGAGGTAGGCGGCCACATCGCCGGCCTTGCCGCGCCAGTCGGCGTACAGGCTGCGCATCCCCTCGTCCAGGAACACCAGGCGGGCCAGGTTCCGCTGCCGCGGTGGCAGGGCACCGAAATCGGTGATCAGCGCTGCGGCAAGGCGGTTCCAGGCCAGGACATCGGTGTTCCGCCCGACGATGTAGGCCGGGACGTCGGCTGCCGAATCCAGCAGCCGGCGCAGCCCGGGCCGTACCTGCTGGGGCTGGGCGGCTGCTTCCGTGCGGTCCGATTCGGACCAGGGGCGTGCCAGCCGGTAGAGGTGCTCGCGCTCCACGGCGTCCAGGCGCAGGGCGCGGGCGACCGCGTCCAGGACCGCCTCGGAGAAGTGGAGGGTACGGCCCTGCTCCAGCCGGACGTAGTGGTCCACGCTCACCCCGGCCAGCTGGGCCAGTTCCTCCCTGCGGAGCCCGGGGACCCGGCGACGGCCTCCGTAGTGCGGCAGCCCCAGGCTCTCCGGTCGCAGTCGGGCGCGGCGGGATCGCAGGAACTCACCCAGTTCTGCACGTCTGTCCAATGGCATGGGGCAAGTATCCCCGCCCCGCTCCCGCCCGCGGCCCCGCAAGCCTGGTCATGCCGTGCCCAGGCACCGGCAGGCCCTGGGTGGGGCGTCCGCGGGCGACGACAGTGGTGGGCACCGGAAAGGTTCCGGTCCACCGGTTGCCCCGCGGCACCTGGTGATCCGCTCTCACGGGGAGTTCTCCGACATGACAACCCACCACGACCTGCCGACCGTTCCCCTCGGCAGCACCGGCATGGACATCACCCGCCTCGGCTTCGGCTCGTGGGCGGTGGCGGGTTCCGGATGGCACTTCGGCTGGGGTGCCACCGACGATGCCGAGTCGATCGCCGCGATCCGCCACGCCGTCGATTCCGGTGTCAACTGGATCGACACCGCCGCCGTGTACGGACTCGGTCATGCCGAGGAACTGGTCGGCAAGGCCGTCGCCGGCCTGTCCGACGCCGAGCGCCCGTACGTCTTCACCAAGGTCGGGCTGGTCTGGGATCCGGCCGACCCGCACGCCGCACCCCGGCGGAGCATGAGGCCCGACAGTGTGCGCCGGGAGATCGAGGACTCACTGCGGCGCCTCGGCGTCGAGCGCATCGACCTGTACCAGGTGCACTGGCCGGACACCGGCGCGTCCCTGGAGTACGCCGGTGACGGCAGCGGCGCCGTTTCGCCGAACGCCACTCCGCTGGAGGAGTACTGGCAGGTCATGGCCGACCTGAAGAAGGAGGGCAAGGTCCGAGCGATCGGACTGTCCAACCACTCGCCCGAGCAGCTTCAGGCCGCCGAGCAGATCGCCCCTGTCGACGTCATCCAGCCGCCGTTCTCGGCCATCAACCGCTCCGCCGCACCCGAGATCGCCTGGGCCCGCGCCCACGGCACCGGCGTGATCGTCTACTCCCCGCTCCAGTCCGGGCTGCTCACCGGCGCCTTCTCCGCCGAACGCGCCGCGAACCTGTCCGCCGATGACTGGCGCTCTTCGCACCACGACTTCACCACGGGGCTGGCGGCCAACCTCCGTCTGGCCGATGCCCTGCGTCCCGTCGCCGAGCGGCACGGTGCCTCCGTTGCCGAGGTGGCCCTCGCCTGGGTACTGGCCTGGCCCGGTATCACCGGGGCCATTGTCGGTGCCCGCCAACCCGCCCAGGTCGACGGCTGGATCGGGGCGGGCGCCGTCCACCTGACCCCGGCCGACCTCGACGAGATCACCGCCGCGATCAGCCGCTCCGGTGCGGGAACCGGCCCCGCCCGCCCGTAACCGTCCACCTCATACCAGGAGACCCGTTATGTCCCTCATCGTCGTCGCCGAGTGCCTGGCCGAACCCGGCCAGGAGGACCGCCTTCGCACCGCCTTGGAAGCAATGATCGAACCCTCCCTGGAGGAACCCGGCTGCCTGGCCTACCGGCCCTACACCGACCTCAACCAGCCCGCCCGCATGGTGATCGTCGAGGAATGGACGGACCCTCAGGCCCTCGCCGAACACTTCACCACGCCCCACTTCCACCACGTCAAGCACGTGCTGGACCTGATCCTCGCCGAGCCGATGACGATCCGGAAGCTGACGGCCGCCGCTGTCGAATGACGCGCCGCCGGGCATGAGGCCCCTTCAGTCCTCCTCCTCGCCCTCCTCGCCCTCCTCGTCCTCCTCCTGATCCAGCTCCATCCGACGGAGCTCCTCATAGACAGCCGTGCCCGGCTTCGCCACGTACACCTCGAAGCCCGACCAGTCGAAGTCGTGGTTCTCGCGGAAGAACAGGTTGGCGATGCTGTCGTTGATCTCGACGCCGGCCACATGGAGGGCCGGTATGCGGAAGGGCTTTTCACGCGGCCACGGCTCGTCGTCCTCCTCGTCCAGGTGGATGTCGATGCCCAGCAGCGGGAGATCGTCGGAGGCGAAGGTCTCGGCATCGGCCAGATAGAGGTGGTCGTAAGGCAGGTCGTGCCCGGTGTAGGGAGCCGCAGCAAGCACCATGTCGGCGAGCAGGCCCCGGTACTTCTCCTTTCCGACCGGGTTGACGTACGAGGTCGCACGCTCGTAGGCGAAGGGGTCCTCCGAGCCTTCGTCGAAGGTGACGGGCGTCTCCAGGACCTGCACCAGGCGGTCCCAGCCGGCGGGGTCGGAGAAGTCGGTCCGGAGGACGGGAACGGCGTCCGTGCGGGGCAGCTTCGGCTTGTGCTCACGATTCATACCCCGGACCGTAGCGCCGGGCACTGACAGTACGAGGGGCGCGCGACGGGGGCCCGCGCCGCAGAGTCGCCTGCGGTGTACCGGAGTTGTGCGCGGCAGCACTACTCGTAGGGCCCGCCCCGAAAGAGGCTGCTCCCGCGCAGACGCGGCCGGTCGTCCCTGCGATGCGCGGCATCAGACCGCTCATCCGGTGCGGAGCGTTCGGCCAGTGCCCGCAATCTCCCCAGGTCGGCCAGGACTTCGGGGCGGTTGTCGGCCCGCTTCATCCACACGGGAAGCCTCGGGATCATCGCCATCGTCGGCGAAGCGCGGTGTTGCCGCAGCACGGCGCTGACGTACGCGGCCAGCTCATCGATGTGCTCCTCGTTGTAGGCCCACAGGATGTGCCCGACGCAACGGGTCTGCAGCCAGAGCGGCCGCCGGAAGAACGGATCCTCGGTGCCGCCCAGCGCCGCCCCCACCAGGGCGGCGCCCTGCACCTCGGCTTGCCATTCGTCGGTGGCCCCGCACGCCGCGCACACGAGACGGCGCGGCATGAACATCAGCTCACTGAAGAACCGAGGCGCCTCAAGGCCCGGCCTGGGCACGACGAGAGCACGGCCCCCGCACCGCGGGCACACCACAAGAATCCGGCCGGCGAACTGCGCCAGCCACCGCCCCCGGTCGAGGTGACGTACCGGACCGCTCGACTCAGACTTCATGGCGAGCACGATGGCACATGAGCAGCGCGGCCTGGGATTGCGGGCTTTCGCTGCGCGCTTGTGCCGCTGCATGCCATGGCAAGCCCAAGCTTGCTTTGGTACGACTCCTGATCCGGGCTGCGTCGTACTGCTCGGCGCGGCAGAAGGCCCTGGGGACGCGGGGGCGGATCGTACGATGCGGAAGCCGTACGCCAGTATCGTCCGCTCGGCTGGAGACAGTGAGGTTGTGGACGTGGAGCGCTACGGAGACCTTGAGTACCTGCGCTCTTCGAGGTGAGTACGAACCACGATGCCTGGGTGGCCCGGGCGGGACAGGATGGCGGGCATGAACGCACCCGATCCGCATGTCCCTGAGGCGCCCGTGGCGGAGACCGACCCGTTCGCGCCGTCCACGTCGGCACTCCGCGGGTTCGCCGCCCTCGGCCTCGTGCTGCTCGTCGTCGCCTACGGGGCGTTCATCATCATCGTCCTCCACCAGGCCTACAGCGGCGACGGGGCGAGCGGGCCCCTGCTGGATGTGGCCGAGTGGGCGATGGGCCTGTCCGCAATCGTGGGGCTGTCGGCGCTTTGCCTGCCCGGCGATGTCGTGAGCTACGCAGCGCGACGAGGAGCCGTACGGCTGCAGTACGCGCTGGCCTTCGCCGGTCCCGTGCTGGCGGCCGTCGACTTCGCCTAGGTGTATTGACCCAGGGGCCGCCGTCACCTCCTGGACGGGGCCGCGGCGGACCCGTCCGCGGTGGGATGGTGGAGGTCGAAGGCGGGCGATTCGCTGCGGATCCGGGGCAGCGAGGTGAAGTTGTGGCGCGGGGGCGGGCAGGAGGTCGCCCATTCCAGGGAGCGGCCGTAGCCCCAGGGATCGTCGCAGCCGACCTCGGTGCCGTATTTGGCGGTCTTCCAGACGTTGTAGAGGAACGGGAGCAAGGAGAGACCGAGGAGGAAGGAGCCGATGGTGGAGAGGGTGTTGAGGGTGGTGAAGCCGTCGGCGGCGAGGTAGTCCGCGTACCGGCGGGGCATGCCGGCGGCGCCGAGCCAGTGCTGGACGAGGAAGGTGAGGTGGAAGCCGACGGTCAGGCCACCGAAGACGAAGGTGACCAGGAATCCGGTGGCCCACAGCATCGGGGTTTCGAAGGACAGCGAGCCGCGCCACATGGTGCCGACCCAGTTGAAGAACTTCACCCCGGTGGGGACGGCGATCAAGAAGGTCATGAAGGAGAAGAACGGCAGCAGGACGCCGCCGGTGACGTACATGTGGTGCGCCCAGACCGTCACCGAGAGGCCCGCGATCGAGATCGTCGCGGCGATCAGGCCGAGGTAGCCGAACATCGGCTTGCGGGCGAAGACCGGGATGACCTCGGAGACGATGCCGAAGAACGGCAGGGCGAGGACGTACACCTCGGGGTGGCCGAAGAACCAGAACAGGTGCTGCCACAACAGGGCGCCCCCGTTGGCCGCGTCGAAGACGTGGGAGCCGAACTTGCGGTCCATCTCCAGGGCGAACAGCGCGGCGGCGAGGACCGGGAAGACCATCAGGATCAGCACCGCGGTCAGCAGCACGTTCCAGGTGAAGATCGGCATCCGGAACATCGTCAGGCCGGGGGCGCGCATACAGACGATGGTGGTGATGAAGTTGACCGCGCCCAGGATCGAGCCGAATCCGGAGAGTGCCACTCCCATGATCCACATGTCGGCGCCCACACCGGGGGAGTGGACGGCGTCGGACAGGGGCGCATAGGCGAACCAGCCGAAGTCCGCGGCGCCCTGCGGGGTGAGGAAGCCGGCCGCGGCGACCAGCGAGCCGAACAGGAACAGCCAGAAGGCGAGCATGTTCAGCCGAGGGAAGGCCACATCGGGGGCGCCGATCTGGAGCGGCATCAGCCAGTTGGCGAAGCCGGTGAACAGCGGCATGGCGAACAGCAGCAGCATCACCGAACCGTGCATGGTGAACGCCTGGTTGAACTGCTCGTTGGAGAGGATCTGGGTGCCGGGGCGGGCCAGTTCGGCACGCATCAGCAGGGCCATCAGACCGCCGACGAGGAAGAAGGCGAACGCCGAGACGAGGTAGAGCGTGCCGATCTGCTTGTGGTCGGTGGTCGTGAGCCACTGCACCACCTTGCGCCGGCGCGGCGGCCGGACCGTGACCCGGCGGCGCAGCGGTTCCCTGACCGCCGACGTCCGTACTTCCCCATCATCCACGGTGCTGTGTCCTCCTCCATCGCGGAAACGCGAACCGCTTCGTCAGCCGGGTCGTCAGCTGGGCCCTCAGCCAGGCTGTGAACCGGGCCTCGAACCGGGCCATGCATCGGGGCCGTGACCCGGGCGGGAACGGCCGGAGCCGGGAAGAGCCATGGACACGGGGGAGACCGGCCCTTCCCGGCGGACACATCGTCAGCCGGGACCCGTTGCGGCCTTCAGGGCCGAACGGCCCTCCTTCGCACGGCAACCGGCCCTCGCAGGGGCGGGACGGTCGGCCCCTGTGCAGGCCCCTGCGGATGGCCGGACGGCATCGGTGCCCGCCGGTGCTCCGGCGCTGATCCCGTACGCTGCCGCACAGACGTACGGGATCTTTGGAGCAGCACGGTCATGTCCGAATCGCAGCAGTACGCACCGGTCGCCGGCGGTCCGCGCGGGCCGCAGCTCCACGAGCCGGACCGGATGCGCAGCCTGCTCGACGCCGTGATGAGCCTGGGGCGGGGGCTCGAACTCCCACAGGTGCTCAGGGGCATCGTGGAGGCGGCGGTCACCCTCACCGACGCGGAATACGGGGCGCTCGGCGTCGTCGGGGACGGTCAGCTGTCGCAGTTCCTGCCCGTGGGGATGTCCGACGAGCTCATCGGGCTGATCGGCCGGACGCCGTGCGGCCGCGGCATCCTCGGGGAGCTGATCCGCAACCCGGCGCCGCTGCGGCTCACCGACCTGACCAGGCATCCGCACAGCTATGGCTTTCCGGCCAACCATCCGCCGATGAGGACCTTCCTCGGGGTGCCGGTCCGGGTCCGCGACGAGGTGTTCGGCAATCTCTACCTCACCGAGAAGCGGGGCGGCGGCGCGTTCGACGCGGACGACGAGGCCGTGTTGACCACGCTGTCCACCGCGGCGGGAGTGGCGATCGACAACGCCCGCATGTACCACGAGAGCCGCCGCCGCGAACGGTGGCTCGAGGCGCTGGGTGAGATCACCCGCAGTCTGCTGTCCGGCACCGATGCCGACGAGGTGCTGCGGCTGATCGCGGAGCGCGCGCAGGAGGTCGCGGGCGCGGACTGTGCGGCGGTCCTGCTCCCGGCCTCCGCGCCTGTGCCTGTGTCTGCGTCTGCGTCTGCGTCTGCGTCGTCCGTGTCCGTGTCCGTGCCCGCGTCCGCGGATCGGCTGACGGTGGCGGTGGCGTGCGGTACGGGCGCGAGCCGGATCCTCGGGCTGGCCGTGCCGGTTGACGGTTCCCTGCCCGGGATGGCCGTCCGCGGCGGCCGGCCGGTGGTCAGCGCCGACCTACGGTCCGACCCACGGGCGTATCCGCTCGGCCCCGACGCGGGTGGGAACGGGGCGGTGAAGCCGTCCGCGGAGAAGCCGTCCGCGGGGGAGGAGGTGAACGGCGACGCGCTGAGTGGGGACCGTGGAGAGGCCGACGGACCGACGGTCGCGGTTCCGCTGCAGGTGGACGCCGGCTGTGGTGCACTGCGGCTGAGCCGCCTGGCCGGGCGGCCCGCCTTCGACGACGCCGAGGTCACCCTGATATCGGGCTTCGCCGACCAGGCCGTGATCGCCCTGGAACTCGCCCGCCGACGGGCCGAGTCCGAGGAGCTGACGGTCCTTCATGACCGTGACCGGATCGCCCGGGACCTGCACGACCTCGCCATTCAGCGACTGTTCGCCACCGGCATCACCCTGCAGAGCGCGACCCGGCTGATCGACCGCCCGGAGGCCGCCGAACGGGTCGGCCGCGCGGTCAACGACCTGGACACCACCATCAAGATCATCCGCTCCACCATCTTCGGACTGCGCACCACCGGGGACGGCAAGGACGGCCGCGGTCTGCGCCGTGACGTGACCGAGGTCGTGCAACGGGCGGCCGGCCCGCTCGGCTTCACCCCGGCGCTTCGGATCGACGGCCCGGTGGACGCAGCGGTCCCGGAGAACCTGACCCCGCACCTCCTGGCAGTGACCGCCGAGGCCCTCAGCAACGCCGCCCGGCACGCCGATGCCCACCACCTGGACGTGACGCTGTCGGTGACCGCGGACACGGTGACGCTGACGGTGGCGGACGACGGGACGGGTGTCGGGGACGCACCACACACCGGAGGGCTGGCCAACATGCGGGCCCGCGCGGAGATGCACGGTGGTCGGCTCGCCGTCGAACGGCCGGAGGATGGTGGCACCCGCATCGTCTGGCGGGTGCCGCTGTCCGACTGACCCGAACGGTTCCGGCGCCGGCCGCGGCCGGCGCGGGTGGCGGGCTCACCGTCCGACAGCGCCTCGGGGCTCCCGGTGCCGCGGTCACGGCCGTGGTCCCTTCAGTCGTTCGACGACCATCGCCGCCTGGACCCGGCGGCCCACCCCCAGCTTCGACAGGATCGCGGACACCCGGTTCTTGACCGTCTTCTCGGACAGGAACAGCCGGTCCGCGATCTGACGGTTCGTCAGCCCGAGGCCGATCAGGTCCAGCACCTCCCGTTCGCGCGGCGAGAGCCGGTCGAGTTCGGACGGCTCTGCCTCCGCTCCCGCGCCGGCCGACTGGCACCGGCCCGGGTCGCGCAGTCGCTCCATCACCCGCGTCGCGGTGCGCGGATCCAACATCGACTGCCCCGCCGCGACCGTACGGACCGCATGCACCAGCGCAGAGCCGTCGATCTGCTTGAGCACATAGCCGGCCGCCCCGGCCATGATGGCGTCGAACAGCGCCTCGTCGTCATCGAAGGACGTCAGCATCAGACAGGCGAGATCCGGCACGCGAGCCCGTAATTCCCGGCAGACCACGATCCCTTCGTGGTCGCTGTCGGGCCCGTCGGTGCCGCCCAGCCGGACGTCGAGGACGGCGACCTGCGGCCGGACCGCCGGCACCCGGGCGAGGGCCTGCCGGGCGTCCCCCGCCTCCCCGACGACCACGATGTCCTCCTCCGCCTCCAACAGGTCCCGCACACCGCGGCGGACGACCTCGTGGTCGTCGAGGATGAAGACGCGCAGCGGCGTGTCCGGGGCGGCGGCGGGCGTGCCGGGGGCAGGGTGGACGGGCTGGTGGTTCATGGACTCTCGCTCTGTGGTTCTCGCGGATCGACGGGGCGCAACGGTCCCGACCACGAGGTTCGTCGGGCCCGGCGGCCGGCGCAAGGGCCGAACGGCCCTGGGGGAGCGGGGCCCTTCGGGCAGGGCAGCACGTTGCGATACTGGCGCCCCCGTTCAGGAGGTCGATCCCATGCCGCAGTCCTACCAGCCCGCGCGTCCCGCTCCGTCCGTGCGGTCCGGGCCGTCCGCACCGTCTGTGCCGTCCGTACTGCCTGTGCCGTCCGGGCGGTCCGTCGCGGGTACCGTCGGCGGCGAGTACCACGCCTTGCTCGCCCGGCACGACGCCATGCGGCTGCGGCGGCGCATCCTCGGTCAGGGCCGGGCACCCGCGCGGGAGTTAACGGCAGCCTCCTACGACGGCGCCGCGGACCAGCGGCTGATCACCCAGTACCTCGACCTGGTCACCCCCTTCGGCGACCTGATCGGCCGCCTCTACGACGAGATGTTCGCCCGGTGGCCCTACCTGCGGTCGCTGTTCCCCGCGTCCATGGACTTCCAGCGTGCGCATCTGGCCCGCGCCTTCTGGTACCTGATCGAGAACCTGCACCGCCCCGCCGAGGTGGCCGCCTACTTCCGGCAGCTCGGCCATGACCACCGGAAGCTCGGGGTGCGTCCCGCGCACTACGAGGCGTTCGAGGCCGCGTTGCGCGCGGCGCTCCGGCGCACCGCCGGGCCGCGCTGGGTCGAGGCGGTGGAAGAGGCATGGGTGCGAATGGTGCGGTTCGCCGTCGCGTCGATGGTCGAAGGCGCCGACGCCGCGCTCGCCGAACCCCCGTGTTGGCAGGGCACGGTGACCGCCCACGAGCGGCGCCGCCCGGACCTCGCGGTACTGCGGGTCCGGCTGCACGAGCCGTACCCGTACCGGGCCGGCCAGTTCGCGGCCGTCGAGTCCCCGCTGATGCCCCAGGCCTGGCGGCACTATTCCTTCGCGTCGGCGCCGGGGCCCGACGGCGAGGTGGCGTTCCACGTCCGGCGGACCGGCCCCGGCGGGGTCAGCGAGGCCCTGGTCAACGGCACCCGGGTCGGCGACCTCCTGCGGCTGGGCCCGCCGCACGGCACGATGACGCTCCAGGACGAGGACCGCACCCGCGATCTGCTGATGGTGGCGGGCGGCACGGGCTGGGCGCCGATCAAGGCACTGCTGGAGGAGTGGGCGGGCCGTCGCCGCGGAGCCGACGCACTTCCGCCGCGCCCGGCCGGCCGGGTCCACCTCTTCGTCGGCGCCCGCAGCCGCGCCGACCTGTACGACGCCGCGGCACTGGACCGGTTGGCGGCGTGCTACGACCGGCTGCGGGTGGTCCGGGTGTTGAACGAGGACATCGTCCCGGGAAGCGACGACCGCCAGGCGGAGCTCGGTGCACGCGAAAACGCCACGGGAAGCGACGACCTGTCGGCCGGATTCGGCCCGCTGGCCGAGGCGGTGGCGCGGGACGGGCAGTGGACGCCTCACCTGGCCTTCGTCAGCGGTCCGGCGGCCATGGTCGGCGCCACCGTCGCACGGCTGACCGCGGCCGGCTTGCAGGCCGACCGGATCCGCCACGACCCGGTGCCGGACCCACTGACCCCGCCGGCCGGTCGCTGAGCGGCGTACCCGGCAGGCGCGGAGGGCGGGGGCGCGGTAAGCGGAGGGGGCGGTGACTGGAGTGGCGGGATGACCGGAGCGGCGGGGTGACGCCCAGCGAGCCCGGAAACAGGCCGTGCGGTCCCGAGACGGGCCGAACGGCCCTTGGCGGGCGGCTGCCGAGGGCCTTCTACTGGCCGGCAGCTCAGTGCGTGAGCAGGGTGCAGCAGCGTCAAGCAGAGTCCAGCAGTGCCCAGCAGCGTCAAAAGGAGAGGGAGCACGCCGTGAACGACATCCCGGCCCGGCACACCAGAGGGGCCGCCAGCGACTCCGGGGCCGCCACCGACTCCGCCCGGACTGCCATTGCCACTGTCACTGCCGCCGACTCCGCGCTGGTGACCTGGGCGGATCGCGAGGCGTCCCGCCGCGGCACCGAATTGGACCGTGCCGAGGCCCTCCGCCTGTTGGGCAGCGTTTCGCTGGGCCGGATCGTCTTCACCCAGGACGCCCTGCCGGCCATCCGCCCCGTCAACCACCTCCTCCACCACGGCCAGGTCATCATCCGCACCCACGAGGGCGCGGCGCTGACGAGCTTGACCCAACACGCGGATGCCGAGGGGGTGGTCGTCGCCTACGAGGCCGACGCCATCGACCCGGCCACCCACTGCGGCTGGAGCGTGGTGGTGACCGGCTACTGCCACCTGGTGACCGACCCCGACGACCTGGCGCACTACCAGGCATTGCTGCATCCCTGGGCCGACCGGCGGATGTCCTACGCGCTACGCATCCGCCCGGACTTGGTCACGGGGTTGCGACTGTCTCCGAGGACGTGACCGGGCGATGCCGGTACGGCCGGCGAGCCCGCCGTACCGGCAGCCGTCTGCGAGGCCCACTCCTTGGGCTGCACCAACGACCCAAACGATCCCAACTGCCCCAACAACCCAACGTGCTGAAGGTGTCGCGAATCGCGGAGGGGGCCGGTCCGGTCAGCGGGTGTGGTTGACAGGCCAGCTGGTCAGGGACTCCTGCTCGCCGCAGTCCTTGGTGTCCTTGTCGCCGCGGCAGATGAAGACCGAGCCAGTGGTGGTGAAGGTGTAGCTGGCCAGGCTCAAGTCGACCGACTTGGTGCCCTTGCCGCACAGGGTCGCCTGCTTGACGGGCGGCCTGGGCACCAGGTCATAGGTCCACTGGGTCCACACCGAATAGCAGTCACTGCCGGTGTTCTTGAAGTCGCCCTTGATGACGAGCTTGGAGAACACGGAGCCGTCCTTGGGCTGCAACGACCTGGTGCCGGATGCCGTGGCCGTGCCGTGCGTGGCCTTCCACGGGACGGCCGCGCCCGCCGCCGTGACACCGGCTGCCGATGCGGAGGCCTGCCCGAGAGTCAGGAGGACAGCGGTGGAAGCCAGAACGGCGGCTCCCGACGTTAAAATACGGCTGGATTTCACTGAGTTTCCTTTCCGGAGTGGTGCAGAGCAGAAGTGGCCGTACTGCCCGCATGCGGCCGCGGGGAATGCCGACGCGCCGCTGTCGACACCTGCTGGCACCTGCTGATACGTCGGCTCCTGCCGACATCGCATTCGACCCGGTCTTCGGGCTAAAGCGAAGGGCGGTCAATATCGAGGTGCCGACGGTGGCCGCCTGTGCCCCTTGCCGAGCTACCCATCGTGAAATCCCCCCTGCTGTGGCGCTGTACACCGCGCCGCCAACCCGTCGAACGAGCGCAGTCGTTTCTAGCACGGGAAGCGCTTGCTAAAGAAAGGCGTTATTTGGGTGGTTGAGCGTTCTCCGACTGGATGCGCCCATGCGAGGGTGGGATTCCGCTCGCGAACTGTGCGTGGAGTGAACCTCAACCGGCCCGGCCGACCCTGAGAGACATCAGGGTCCGATCAGCCCCCAGGACGACGGCTGACGCGACCGTGGTCTGACGATCTCGCCAACTCCCGCCGCTACCTTCGGTCGTTGGTAACAGATCCATGCGGCAGGCGAGAGGTACGGGAGCGGTATGAGCAGCGAACTGGCGGATGCGACGGATGCGACGGACATGGCGGACGTGGCGGACGTGGTGGCCCGGCGGCCAAGGGCGCGACGTCGCCGCCGGTCGCATACGGGGGCGGTCTTCGGCGCGGTGGTGGTCGGGGTGGCCGCCGTCATGAGCACGGCCGGTGCGGCACAGGCCATGTCGGGTGGCACGCAGCTGCCGCAGCGTGGGGCGGCACCGTGGCTTGCCACGCTCGCGGTGAAGGGCGATGCCCCGTTGCTGGACCGCGCCTCGTGCGGCGGGGCCCTCATTGCCCCGGACCGGGTGCTCACCGCTGCCCACTGCCTCGACGGCCAGGACTTCCGCCGGGCGGAGGTGCACATCGGCTCGTCGGTCCTGTCACGGGATGCCGGCACGGTGCGCGATATCCGCGCGGTCACCCTGCACCCGGGGTACAAGCTGCTGCCCTCACCCGCAGATCCCCATAACCCCGCACTGTCGTCGGCGGCCTCCGACATCGCGGAGATCCGGCTCAGCGCCCCGGTACGCGGTGTCACGCCGCTCCGGATCGCCCCGCATCGGCCGGGCCCCGGCACTCACGTGTCGATCTTCAGCCACGGCACCACGGCGGCCCCGGACCCGTCCCGGCCGGGCCGGGAAATCCGCGGTGATGTCCTGAGGCGCGGTGATCTCACCGTCCGCACCCATGCGCAGTGCGCCGCCCAGACACCGGCCGTCGTGGACGAGGCGTCGGTCCTCTGCGCACGTGATGTGCCCGGCGGCCGGACGACCATGTGCTTCGGGGACAGCGGCAGTCCGCTGGTCATCTGGGGACGGCGCGGCCCGGAACTGGCCGGAGTGTTCAGCTTCGCCGGTGAGACGGCGGGCAAGGTCTGCGGACAGCCGGCGGACGCCGGATTCGCCGATGTCCCGGCGCTCGTAGGGGGGTTGGGCTGACCGGGAACGAAGCCGGCGGAGGGCAGATACGCTCAGGGCAGTGACGCTCGGAGGATTTCCGTCGGGCCGCGTCGGTGCAGGCGAGCGCACGGGTTCAGCGGTCGGGGGTGCCCTGCCGTTGGGAGAAGGTGAGCCTGCGGCGTTCGCGGTCGACTTCGGTGACGATGACCGTGACGTCGTCACCGACCTGGACGAAGCCTTCCGGAGCTGGTGCTTCCGTGGACGTCGAGGAGCGCTCTGGAAAAGGGACCAGACCCTCGATCCCGTCGGCGACTTGAACGAAGAAGCCGAATGGCGCCAACTTGGTCACCTTTCCCTGTAGTTCCTCGCCTGGGGCAGTGCATTGGACGAACGCTGGGAAGGGGTCGGGCTGCGTTGCGCGCAACGACAGCCTGGCCTCTGCGTTCCAGGTGTCGAACTGGAGGAACGCGCAAGAAACGCGCTGTCCGATCTGCACGATGTCGGAAGCCGCTTCGAAGCGCCGCCAGGACAGTTCGGGGACCGTGATGAATCCGACGCCGGGGAAGACCGGATGTTCCGGGCCATCATCCAGAGCCACGAATACGCCGAACCGTTCTATCGTCGCGACCGTACCGGACAGGATTTCGCCGCGGTGCAGTGACCCCAGGAATGCCCAGAGTTCGGGGCTTTCGGACTGCCAATCCATGCCGGCCAGCCTTTCACGGCCAGGTGGTGCCGGCCGTCCGCGATCGCCCGGTCCGACTCATCACATCCGTCCCATCGCATCCGCCCCATCACATGCGCCTCAGCACGCAGTCTCCGCACAGCCCACCGCCCGGCACGCGGTAGTACAGGCAGCAGCTGCGTCGTGAGAATGCGGGGACGGTGGGGTCCAGGGTTCCGCAGTCGCGCAGCGGTGGGGTGTCGAGCAGGGATGCGGTCAGTGCCACGGCGCGCTCCGCGGCTTCCCCCCTCCCCGTGCTGCGGCACCAGCCATGCAGTACACGGAGGGTGCCGACCAGCGCCGACGCCGCGTTGCCCCACAGCACCCGCGGAGAGATCGGTGATGCGGCGGTGATGGCGTGGTGCAGCGGCACCAGGTGCTCGCGCAGGACCGCTGCCCGTAGCAGGCTTGTGACGTCTTCCCCGGAGGCCGACCGCGGGGAGGAGGGGGAGGGAAGCCAGAGTTCGTCGGGTGTGCTCCGGTCCGGATGCCACCACAGGGCGTCGCCGCCCAGGTCGGGGACGCGTCCGGCCAGCGCCGCCGGCCCGAGGGCGACCGACCACAGGCGCCCGGCCAGTCCCTGCTGGACGAGCGAGGCGGCGACCCGCCGCTCTGCCGTGCCGAGCCGCGTGGCCACCGTCTCCAGGCGCTTGCGCAGTGTGGGTGAGTCGCCCTCTCGGTACAGTTCCGCGAGGGGGATGAAGCCCTGTTCGCGGGGTACTCCGGCATCGGTCCGTACGGAGAAGAACGGCCCTACGGCGGCGGCGCGGCCGAGCACCGCGGTCATCGGCTCCTGCGGCACCTGTCCTCCTCGGTTCGGGCTGGTTGCCCGTGCCGGATCGTAACGGCCGGTCGGATCGGGTGCCGGATCGGGCGCCGGACCGGGCGGCGCACGGGGATGAGCCCGGGCCCATGGGTGGGCGTGGCCCAGCTCCATGCCTGCATCCACGTCGGTGGCGGTGGCGAAGCAGGCCTCCACCATCCGGATCGCCGAGGCCGGGCCACTACGGCCCGCCGTACGGCGGCAGTTGACGCGCCGAGTGCGTGGCATTCGCTTCGGCTATCGCCGTGCCGGCCGCGGTCAACGGGTAGCCTTACGACCAAGATCACGCCATCGGGGGAGGCGGTTCGACGTGCGGGCTGGCCTCCAGCATCGGAGGGACAGCGTATGAGGAAGGGACTGGCCAAGGCGGCCGTCGCGGTCATCGCCATCGGATCGCTCGCAGCGTGCGGCGGCGGAGGGTCGAAAGGGGCGCCGGAGACCTCCGGCGGTGGCAAGAAGCCGTCCGGACACGACTCGGCGCCGGCGCCCTCGCTCAAGCTCAAGGTCCCTGCCACGTACGACACGTCACACGGCTGGCAGCTCTCCGGCCGTCAGGTCGGAACGTACGCTGTGCTGCCAAAGGCGGGCGCGGTGGCCGTGATGACCGGCACGAAGTCCGGCTACCGGGTGACCGTTCGTGACGCGGCGACGGGCGAGATCCGCTGGACCGGCAAATCCTTCAAGGACCTGGCCGAGGGCGAGGCACCAGGGATCTTCGTGTCCACCGTAGGCGACAAGGAATACCTGGTCACGTGGTCTCGCGGAGAGAAGGGCGAGGATGCCGTCACCAAGGCCAAGTTGGTCTATGCGGTAGATGTCTATTCCGCGGACGGCTCGGGCGGCGGGGTCGCCCCCGCCCGCCACATCGAGCTCCCGGCGAGCGACTTCGGCAAGGGCCGGATCATCGACGGCGGGGAGCGCCTGCTGATACCCGAGACGGACAAGCGCATCGCCGCCCTCGACGTGACCACGGGCAAAATCACCCCCTACGACACCGATTCGGTCAAGGCGCCCGACCACTGCTCGTCGTGCTCCTACGGCAACGAGATCGTCGCCCTCACAGCGCAGGACCCGGTGGTGTCCAACGAGGGGGCCGGCTCCTTCGGTGTCCCCGGTTCCTGGGACAGCAGCCGGATCGCCCCGGCCGAGGCCGATCCCGCCACCGGCGCGGTGTGGCCGAGCACCGGCGGGAACCTCATCGCCCGTTGGGAGCAGAAGAAGGGGGGCGACCACAATGTGTGGGCCGTCCTCGACAGCAAGACGGGTCAGGTCCGGGCGTCGGTGCTGTGCGCCAAGCCGCTCATCGGGCCGGGCAGTGACCCCGACTCGACCCTTTCCCCGAAGGGCCGCTACCTCGTCTCGGAACACCTCGCCTTCGACCTGGAGTCGAAGAAGGGCTACTGCTTCGAGGAGACCGACAGCAGCAAGCCCCTCACCTTCGACGCCGTCACCGACGACGGTATCGCCTACGGGAACTCACTCACCAAGGGCAGCCTGACCGGTACCAAGGCCCCGGTCCAGCTCTCACTGGCCACGGGCGCGCCGAAGGCGCTCCCCGACAACTCCGACGTACCGATCGCCGACTTCGCGGGTGTCGGCATCTTCAACCACGCGGAGGGCAATGTCCCCTACCTGATCGTCTACCGACACAAGGGCTAGACGCTTCCGTTTCGGCCAGTCGGCCAGTCGGCCAGTCGGCCAGTGGCCAGGGTGTGCCGTGTGCCGTGCGTGGGTGTGCGCTCGTCCCGCAGACCGTCACGCCGTTGGTCACGGACCCCGCGTGCCCGGGACAGGTTTCAGTCCTGCGGTAGCTGCCGCCCGTCCACCAGGCGGAGGGTGGCGACCGCGCCGCCGTCGGGTGCGTTGGTGAAGTGCAGGGTGGCGCCGAGGACGTGGGTCTGGCCGGCGGCGATGGTCAGGCCCAGGCCGTGGCCGCTCTTCCGGCCGTTTCCCGAACGGGTCTTGAACCGTTGGGGGCCATGGTCGAGGAGGTCTTCCGGGTAGCCGTCGCCGTGGTCCCGTACGGTGACGACCGGGCCGTCGACGGTCAGCACCACCGGCGCGCGGCCGTGCTTGTGGGCATTGGTGATCAGGTTGCCCAGGACGCGTCCGAGACGGCGCCGGTCGGTCTCGACCTGCGCGTCCCGTACGACGTCGACGTCGACCTCCAGCCCCGTGGCCTGGACTGCGCGCTCGGCCAGCGGCCCCAGTTGGTGGACGGCGAGGTCTACCTGCTCGACCCGGGCGTCCAGCCGGGAGATCTCCAGCAGGTCCTCGGTAAGCCGTCGCATGGTCTGGATGCGTTCCTGGACCATCTCGGTCGGGCGGCCCGGTGGCAGTAGTTCGGCCGCCGCGTGCAGTCCCGTCAGTGGGGTGCGCAGTTCGTGGGAGACGTCGGCGGTGAAGCGTTGTTCGCTGTGGAGCTTGCTCTGGAGGGTGGCGGCCATGGTGTCGAGGGCGGAAGCCACTGCCGCTGCCTCGTCCTGCGCCAGGTCGGGGCGCAGTGCGCGCGGGTCGCCTACCCGGGCGTCGAGGTCGCCGGTGCTGATCCGGCGGGCGACCCGGGCGGTGTGGTGCAGCCGACGGGTGAGGCGGGAGACCGCGAGGAGGCCGATGAGCAGGGTCGCGCCGATCGCGGCGGCGGAGGAGCCGATGATGGCCTGATCCAGTCCGTGGAGGGTGGCGGCCCGGTCGGTGTAGTCCAGGCGCACGGCCAGTACCCGGTCGCCGTCGGCGGGGGCGACGGCCCACATCGTCGGCCGGCCCTGGTGGTCCGCGAGTTGGGTGCCGCGCTCCTTGCGGTGCACGGCCATTTCACGGAGGTTGTGGGGGAGGTCCGGAGGGTCCACCGAGGCGTTCCGGCCGAGCGGTTCACCGGCGACGTAGGTGGCCACCGCGTCATCGAGTACTTCCAGGGCGGCGCCGCGGGCCTGGTTCTCGGTCTGCCGGCCAACGAGGACGTGCACCAGGATGCCGAGCAGTGCGGCGAGCGTGCAGCACATGACGGTGATGAAGACGGCGAACTTCCAGTAGAGGGACGCCGTCCAGGAAGGCAGCCGCAGTGCGGCCCGCCGCCGGGCGCGGCTCATGACGTGTGGCCCGGTGCGTGGGTGCGTACTGGGGAGGGAGTGCGTTCCGGTGAGCGGGTGCGTTCCGGTGAGGGGGTGCGTTCCGGGGCGGGGGAGGAGACCTTCTGATCGAACTCCATCGTCCGGATCTCCATGGTCTGCCGACGCTCGTCCCATGCGTGCACGGTGCGCATCTCGTAGCCCGGGGAGTCGGTGGGTTCCCGCATGATCACGTCGCCATCGGATACGTCCACGGACAGTGGGATGCCGGCGGTGTCCAGGATCCGGTTCACCACTCCGCCCCGGAGCATGTAGGCCCAGATCGCCAGGGCGTGCTCCTTCCCCTCGATGCCGACGATCAGTTCGTCCTTCCCGTCGTGCGTCAGATCCTGGTATTCGGGAGCCCGGACGGGACAGCGCCGCGGATGGTCGCCACACTGGTTGATCTCCCGCTCGGTGGCCTTGTCGAAGGCCGGTGAGTCGTGTCGTGCGTCCTCGGCGATCTGTGCCTTGACCACGTCCAGCGCGTTCAGCGTGCGGATGTTGCCGGACGGCACCCGGGGCAGCCCGGGGAGGGGTGAGGGCCCGTCCAGGCCGGTCTTGTCCGGGGGCGGCTGGGGAGCGGGCGCTCGGTCGGGCCAGAGGCGGGCGGGCGCCGACGCTACGGAAGTGGCTCCGGCGCTGCGGGGTTCCCCGCTCGTCCCTGTGCACCCCGTCGCCACCAGTGTCACCGCGACCATCGCCGCAAGGACGAAGGCGACGGTCCATGCCCGGCGGGGGAGCGGCAGGGAGCGGTGGAGCGACACAGGACTTCCAGACAGCGCGGGACGGCAGCGTATGGGGGCCATGATGTTCGCTGACCCGCATGACGGCAATCCCACGGTTGTGTAACGGCGGCCCATAGATGGGCCCACAGTGACTAGTGGGTCCGAAGCGACCAGTCAGTCCGAAGTGACCCGTCAAGGCGAAGTGATACGTCGGTCCGAAGCGGCCAGTCGGTCATAAGTGCCCCGTCGGTCCGAAGCCATCAGTCAGTGCGGGGTGACCCGTCAGCGCGAAGTGACCCGTCAGTGCGAAGTGATACGTCGGTCCGATAGGTTCGGCCTCCCCTTTGGTGGGGTGTCTTTGGGTGCGCGTCCGTCGATGGCGCCGATGCCGTCCGGCCGGGGCGGCCGGCTCGATGACGAGTAGGGCGGCGGGTGCGGCGAGTCCGAAGCGGACAAGGCGCAGCGGGTGCGGTCGTACACAGGCGGCGGGATCCGTGCTCAGCCGGCGGTCGGCCAGGGCCAGCCGAGTTGGAGGAACATGCCGAGACGGTCGCTGACGGCGCGTATTTCCGAGATCTTGCCGTCGGTGACGGTGAACCACCAGATCTGCTCGACCTCGAAGGCGCGGTTGGTGGGCTCGGGCATGCGCGGGTGGTAGCCGGTGTGCGTACCGGTGACGGTCAGTCGGGCGACGACGGTGTCGTCCTCGGCGACCAGGGCGTCCGGCTGCATCACACCTTCGCCGAAGGCGTCGAGCTGCTGGCGGAAGCCGTCGAAGGCCGCGCCGGGCTCGTCCGCCTCGCCGAAAATGATCTTGTTGTGGTCGATCACGTCGAGCGCCATGTATTGCGGCAGATCGTCGAGTCGCCGCTCGTTGATCGCTCGGAAGAAATCCGCGACGACCTGCTTGTTCGCCATCGGTGACAGCATGGAATCCCCCAAAGACTTACGATGTAAGAAAGCTTCCGTGCACCACGGTAGACTTACGACGTAAGAAAAACAAGAGCGCTCGGCGAAGTCGGAGGAGCCACGGTGGGAAAACGGACACGCGGCGAGCGGGCGGGCCTGTCCCGGACGCGGGTACTGGATGCTGCGCTGGCCCTGGTGGACCGGGAAGGGGCCGGAGCGTTGACGATGCGTCGCCTGGGAGTCGAGCTGGACGTGGAGGCGATGACGCTCTATCACTACGTGCCCAACAAGGACGCCCTGCTGGACGGCCTGGTGGAGCGGCTGTTCGCCCAGGCACTGCCATTCGCCGACGAGAAGACGGAGCCCGACGCAGACGCGGAAAGCGCCGACTGGCGTGCACTGCTGCGCACGTACGCGGTCTCGCTGCGCCAAGCGCTGCTGCGCCACCCGGGCGTGCTCTCCTTCGCGGCGAGCCGCCCAGCGGTGACCCCGGCAACGCTCGATGCGGTGGAACGCGGTTTGACGGCCCTGACGGCGTCGGGATTTCCGCTGGGGTCGGCGGTGCACGCCCTCAACACACTCTCGCTCTTCGTCGTCGGCCACACCGCGGCCGAAGCCGCGCAGCCCACCCAGGCTGACGCCCCCGGTTCCCCCGCCTGGCTGGCCGAGCTGGACGCAACCCGCTATCCACTACTCACCCAGGCTGCCCGCAACGGCGCGGGAACGGACGACGCCGAGCGGTTCGACTTCGCCATCAACGCACTGGTCACTGGCTTTGGCGCCGCGCTCGACCAGGGGGTGTCCGGCTGAACACGAAGGGAGCCAGAGGGCGGTGGCTGCAGCGGTGACCGTGCCGGGGAAGACACAGCCGCGCTTGTCATAGCGGGTGGCCACCGCCCGCGCTGGCGGACCGTTGCAGCCCACCCAACGAGACACCCGGTACGAGGGACACAACCACGGTGCCTACCCTCGTAGGGTGAACGGTCAGGAAACCACGGCGCATTTGGAGTGGTGGGCCAACCCATCAACCTCCCTGGCCCGTATCCCTGTCAGTGTGACGGCCACGCCCGGCGGCGGGTGGGACGCCACCGCCTCGCCCGCACTCGATCATGACGCCCGCGAAGACCTGCAACTGCTCATCGACGCCAGCCCGGTCTTCACGCTGCGCTTCCAGGACGGTTCGGTCACCGAGGTCACGGCGGAACACTCAGGAGACGTCAACCAGCTACGGCTGAGCGCCACCCCGGGTGCGGATGCGGACCTCTGATGAGAAGCACATGATTGCCCGGACCGGCTCTGGTCACTCAGCCGGCCGCCGCATCCGCGAAACGGCCCGCGCGAAGCTGTCGGCGGCCACCAGACCGGCCGGGCCGCCGGCTCATCGCCCGGCGCCGGGTCCCCATGTGGCCAGGGTCCCCATGTGCCCTGGGTCCGTATTGCTCATGTCCTCAACGAGTGTCTGGGGGGAAGGAACTGCGCGAGTTCCCCAGCTCCTCGGGCCCTCAGCCTTCCTCGCTCGCCCCCTTCGCATCGAACGCCTGGGCCACGGCGAGGCTGTCTTCGTAGACATGGTGCCGGGTGACAAGGCCGTTTTCGATCGTGAGGTGCAGGGCGAACCGAGCACGATAGGCACGTCCGGTGGAGCGGGCGGTCTGACGGATCTCGCCGAGCACGACCGCGTCGTTGCCGTCGATGAGGATGCGCTCGATCTCGGTCGCCGCCTGCCCAGGCACGTGGTGCTCGGCGAGCTCGCGGTAGTGGTCTGCGGCATCCGCGCGGGTAGAACGGTGGCGGATCCACGGGGTGGCGCTACGACCGTGCTCGGACTCCGGCCAGTCGAGCTTCCAGTCGCCCTGCTCGGCATACATTTCCGCGATGCGCGCGGGATCGCCCTCGCCGATCCGGCGCAAGAGCTCCTCCACCGCAGTGCGAGTGGTAGTGGGTGCGGCTGACGACACGGCATCTCTCCGATCCGATTTCCGCGTCTGATGACCGACGCGGTGAGATCAGCATTCTCGTCAGCCATGAGAGATCGACGCCATTACCTCGCAGGTAAACGCGGGGAGATCAAGATTCACTGCTCCTTGCACGTGCGTGCGGGCCGGGGTTGGTGACGGGGCTGGGGCTGCCCGCCCGCGTCGAAGTCGGCGCGGGCGTGCAGCGCGCTCACCACATCCAGTGCTGGAACCAGGCGGTGAGCAGAGTGATGGCGCTGCCGCCGACGGCGTACAGGGCGCCGCGCAACGGCTCCTGCCACAGAGGGCGGGTGCGCTGGTAGGAGTCTTCACGGTGTGGATGCTGGCTGGGGGTCCCCGTCTCGTCGGGGCGGCCCACCGGTGCGGTGGTACCGTCGCTTTCCATAGGTGTGCCTCCTGAAACTCGGGTCTTCGCGGTCCGGGGCTGTGTGGTGCATCGCTGGGAGAGCCCCCTCGACGCCCGGGCCTAGGAATCCGGTCGAGGTAGGGCTCTCTCATGCGTTGTCACGATGGTAGCGAGCGTAAGAAGGAACACCTTTTAAACGAGGGCTAGTTGAACGGTCGTCTCCGCTGCTCGTGACCGCGTGTGGTGCGTGTGTTGCGTGATCTGCGGTGCGGGCCGGCTGTTTTTACTTCCAAGCCGTCGCTGACCTGCACACCAATGCCAAGCCTGTGCTGGTCGTTACGCCCACATGGATGTGCACGATGGTGAACAGGGTCGTCAGCGATCCGATGATGAAGAGCTCTGAAGAGCCCACACAAGTGCACAAGACTCGTCGACCAGGACGATGAACGACTGTGGTGCCGGTCGGCACGTGAGCACGGCACCGGCTTCGTGTTGGTGAACCCGAGTCGACGGTGACCGAGTCGACGGTGACCGAGTCGACGGTGACCGAGTCGACGGTGACCGAGTCGACCAGGAACGGCATCGACCAGGAACGGCATGTCGTCGGTGACGACCTCGATGACGGAGTGGCTGCAGGTCCAGCCGTTCTCCTGAGCCGTGCGGGGCGAGGGATACCTGACGTTGGCCTTCCGCTTCAAGAGTTGGTGTGTACAGCGAGTGAAGGGTGGGGAGTTTGATCCGCCACGTGCGACGCGGGCGGGCAATCTGGCACGTGCGGGGGTCATTCAAGGGGTTCCCGCTGCAGTGCGCCATGCATTGCGATCTACCACTAGAGAAGAAGGACGCTCATCATCATGAGCAACACCTCCGGCATTGAGACCCGTGAGATTGCCGACGACGAGCTCGACGGCGTCGCGGGTGGCCTGTCCGTCAGCGGTTCCGTGGAAGGCCTGACTGCCACGTTCGCCCCGGGCCCGAATGGCGTGCCCATCCTGACCGGCGGCTCCGTGAAGTCCCTCAGCCTCACTGTCTCGGACATCCCCCTGGGCCCGATCAGCAGCTGAGCCACACCTTCGGCACGGTGCTGACCCACCGGATGCCGGAACCGCCCCGAGGCGTGGTGAAGTACTCGGGGTACTGACCGAAGTCGGCCTTCAAGACGTGCCTGTGGTCTTGAAGGCCGACGTTGTCGTGTGGGGTGGCCGGCAGTGCCCCGCCCATCCGCGGCTGACAGGATGCCTGCATGTCGAACACGGAACCGATCACCTATGCGCGGATAGCCGAAGTCCTCACCGGTCTTGGAATGATCACCAGTGAGCACGGCCAGAGCGTCCTGGCCGACGCCGTCGGCTACGCGAACGAGCCGATCACGCGCCGCTACGACATCGCAAGCGCCCTCGAATCCTTCGGCGTGGCGGTGTCCATCCACTCCGATGACGTCGATTTCGCCGATGAGCACTACGAATGGCTGCTCAACGAGGCCGCGGCGCTCACCGGTGGTCAAGCCACTGTCTCCAACTACCGCTTTGAGAAGGCCAATCCGGACGACGAAGACTGTGGTCTGGGCACCATGCACTTCGCATGCAACGGCAAACCCTTCTCCTTCTCCATCGAGCAGGAGTCGAACGATTACCTCGACATGGGAGCAGCGCAGGCGTCCATCGAAGCGCTCCGTCCCGAGGGTGGCCCCAGGGAGTTTCGCTGTGTCGTACAGGAAGGTCGGCAACTCGACGACGACATCATGGTTCTGGCCACGGCCGAGCAGCGGGAGGGGCTCCGCCAACACTTGGGTATCACTTTCCAGCGTCCTTGGCGCTGATGCTGACCACGGCACTGCCCATCGTCTTGAGGACGCGCGGGAGGGGAAGAGGTGGGTTGGGATGAAGCCTGGACCGGGAAATCGCTGTGCGACTAGGGTCCGCTGATGTCTTTGATCGTTCCGTCGCTGCCGCCCGGCTACCGTTCGCGGGCCGCCAGCGCCCACGACATCCCGGCGATCCACGCCCTGGTCAGGGCCTGTGAACAGGAGATGTACGGACGGACGCAGACCGATGCCGGGGTCATCGCCGCCGATCTCGTGCGGCCGGGCCTGGTGCCGGAGACCGACACCGTGCTCGTTCTTGACCGGGCCGGGCGGCTGGCGGCCCGGGCCTGGGTGGACCGGCGCTCGGAGATCGATGTGCATCCGCAGCACCGAGGACAGGGCTTGGGCGCTGCGCTGCTGGATTGGGCGCAGAGGCGGGCGCGGCAGGCCGGCAGCGACGGCATCGTGCAGACGGTGCCGGATGCTGACTCGGGTGCGGTCGCGCTGCTGCGCTCGCGCGGGTACGAGCCGCTGGTGACCTCGTGGCTGTTGGAATTCGCCATGTCTGAAGAGCCTGCCGTGCCGGAGCCGCCGAGGGGTGTCACGGTGAGGTTCTTTCGCGACGGTGACGGGCCCGCTGCGCATGTGCTCGTTCAGGATGCGTTCGACGAGTGGCAGGAACGGCGGCAGGCCTACGAGGAGTGGGCCATGCATACCGTTGAGCGGCCGGCATTCGCCCCGACGTTGTCGGCTCTGGCCTTCGCGGGTGATCAACTGGTGGGCGCCGCACTGGCGTTGGATGTGCCGGGGACGGACGAGGGCTATGTGGAGCAGGTCGCCGTACGCCGTGATCACCGCGGGCGGGGGATCGCCCGGCTGCTGCTGCGCCACACCTTCCGTGCCTTCCACCGGGCGGGTCGCCGTTCCTGCACGCTGTGGACGCACTCGGACACCGGGGCGCTCGACCTCTATCTACGAGTGGGCATGACGGTCCGGCGCAGCTCCACGGTCTTTCGTAAAGCCTTGTGCGATGACCTTCGTTCCTAGATTGTGGCCGTGGGAGTCCGCAGCGTGCGCGCGCCAAGGGCATAGCCAACCCGCCGCCAAGCAGGGCGACTTCGCCTGAGCGTGCCTCCGTCGAGACGCGTGATGCGGTGATGCGCCATTGCGGATCGGTCCGGCTACCGTGCCGTCAGTGTGGTGACCAGTTCGTCCAGTCCGTTGAAGTGCCAGTCGAAGGCGTCGGAATGCGTCGGTGGATCCCCGACCGGTCGCTGGACGTAGGCGGTGCGCATGCCCCTGGCCTGAGCTCCGCGGAGGTCCCAGGCGTGGGCGGCCACCATGAGCACGCGTGACGGTGGACATCCGGCGGTGTCGAGGGCGAGTTGGTAGACCTCCGGCGCCGGCTTGTACGCCGTGACGGATTCGGCGGACAGGGCTTGGTGCCAGCGCAGCCCGGCATGTGCGTTGAGTCGAAGCAGGGCGGCGCGGCTGGCGTTGGAGAGTCCCAGCACGGGGAAGTGCGGGGTGAGCCGGTCGAGACCGGCGACGGAGTCGCTCCAGGCAGGCAGGCGCTGACCGGCGGTTGCCAGTCGGGCGAGGGTTGCCGGATCGGTGAGTCCGGCACGGTCGACCACCCGTTGCGCTGCCTCGCCATCGATGATCTCGCTGTTGGCGTAGGCGCGGTGACCTTGCCCGATGCGTTGCTGCTCGCGCTCAACGTGCTCCTGCCACACGGTGAGCAGCTCGTCGATGGTCTCGTCGTCGGAAGCGGGCACCGCGTCACGGATTTCGGCCCGAAGGCCGGCGGGTTCGTCGACCAGGGTGCCGAGGACATCGAAGACCACGGCCTCTATGCCGTGGATCTCGGCCAGGCATTTTCCCGTTCGGCGGATCTCGGCCATGCGTTATCCCGTTCGTTCGTCTTACGCGTCACCATCTCAACAGGTGACGGATCTTGCCGAACGGGTGCGTCACCGGTCAAGATGGTGACGTGAATTTCGCGTTCGTGAGCGGCAACCCAGCCCTCGATCTGGCCGGCACCGTGGGATCTCGTCGAGACGAGCCCACCGACCTCCTGGCCGCGCCCGTGGACCTCGAACGGTGGGTGGCCGAGTGTGACGAGCTCCCCGACGGTGTCACCGCCGACTTCGCCACCTTCGAGTCCGCGCTGTCACTGCGCGAAGCGATCTACCAACTCGCGCTCGACCGGGTGCTCGACCGGCCCTTCGATCCGCGCAGCCTCGGGATCGTCAACGACACGGCTGCCGGGCCAGTGCCCACACTCCAGCTCAGTGACACCGGGCTGCAGGTGTCGGGAGACCTCGCGGCAGTGCTGGCTCACATAGCCAGAAGTGGGATCGCCGTGCTCGGCGATCCTCACGCCTGTCTGAAGGAGTGCGGCCGTACTGGCTGCACTCGCATCTATCTCGACCGTTCACGCGGCGCCCGGCGCACCTGGTGCGGGATGGACGAGTGCGGCAACCGCGTCAAGGCGTCGGCCTATCGCGCTCGCAGACGCGCTTCGATGACCAGAGCCGAAGGCCGTGGGAACGAGGCTCCCTGACGTCACCAGCCACCAGCCACCAGCCACCAGCCACCAGTCATCCGCCACCGGCCACCAGTCATCCATCAGACTTCTGCTTGCCGGGCTGATGCACGGGGTTGGCATCCGATTTCACAGCCGCCGCCAGCCCGTTCAACCGCAGGCGGGTGGCGCCGCGCAGGTGGGGGAAGTCATGGTCGGGCTCCGCGGAAGGGGTGAGGAAGGCCGCTTGCTCGGTCCACCGCACGTGGGTGCCGTCCGCCTCCGGGTGCAGTTCGACGGTCACCAGCGAGGTCCAACGCGGCACGTCGTCCACATGGGACGTGTACGCGTAGACGATCCTCGACCCCGGCGTGATGTCGAGGTAACGAGATGTGTATGCGAGCCGTTCCGGCGGTGCGTCTGGAATCGTGAAGACGCTGGACGCCGTCTCGCCGCCGTTCACGGTGAAGTCGTGGTCGTATGACACCTGGCGACCCGGCAGCTTGAACCACCGGCGCCGGACCGGAGTGTCGGCGAACGCCTCGAACACCGAGCTCGGAGGCGCGGGCAGGTGGCATTCGACCGTGAAGGTATCGTGCCGCACCCCTGGGACCGCGCCGCTGACCTGTCCGTCAACGTCCATGTCAGTGTCGGCGTCAGTGCCGGCATCAACGTCCGTGTCTGCGGCACGGGTTCCGGCGGTGTTGGTGGCCAACTTTTCCTCGCAGGGCATCGTGGCGGATCGGGCGAGTGCCCATTAGTTACTATCCGTATGTAACGGGGTCCGGCCGTAGCGATCAAGGCGTCGCGCTCACGCACTTTCACGTCAGCTACGCACTCGTAGGGAAGCTATGGGCTCGTAGGGAAGCTATGGGCTCGTGGGGAAGCGACGGACTCATAGGGAAGCTACGCACTCGAAGGGAAGGGGACAGACGCATGGATTCCGTACTGCGTGACCGGCTGGCGGCTGCCGGGGTCACGCCGGAGTGCGCGGCGACCATCGGGCTCGTGCGTGACGTGCTCGCCCGTGTCGGGGACAAGTGGACCGTCCTGGTCATCACCACCCTCGCCGACGGACCGTTGCGCTTTACGGTCCTGCACGAGCGCATCGCCGGTGTGTCCCAGCGGATGCTGAGTGAGACACTCCGCTCACTGACCCGCGACGGACTGATCACGCGGACGGCTTACGCCGAAGTGCCGCCTCGCGTCGAATACACGCTCACCCCGCTGGGGCGTTCGCTCAGCGACACCGTCACGCACGTGGTGCGCTGGGTGCAGGAAAACCAGGTCGAGATCGTCCGCAATCGTGAGGTGTTCGACGGAGCCGATTCCGCGGCACCGTGACGCAGCGGGCGGTACCGCTGCGTTCGCCACTCGTTGGGTGCGCGGCGGTACGGCCGAGCCCGGATCAGGGGGTCAAGGGCCCGTGCAGGATCCGCCGGCCCGCCTTCTCATCGCCGTCCCAGACGAACGCGACGCCGTCGAGTGCCATCCGGCCCCACAGGAGAAGCAGCAACGATTCCGCGGGCGCGGCCAGCGCGGCTACCGGTACGCCGGGACCGTACTCCCACGACGCGCCGGTGTCGGTGGCTTCCAGGCGCAGGGCGGCCGCGGGTGAGGGTGTGCGCCCGCGGGCGATCTGCCGGGGCGCCATCGTGTCGAAGACCTCGGCCACCCCCTCGCCCGCGAGTTGGGCGTCGAGCGGTCGTGGGGTGCCCGACGCGCGTTCGGCATCCCAGCGGTGGATGAGCGCCTCCATGCAGCGGCGCCGCTGCCAGAAGCCGACGGTGTGTGGTGGGTGGAACGTCCAGGCGGGAGCGGACGGATCGGTGTCCAATGCCTCGTACAGGGTCTGCGACGTGTCGTCGAACCACCGCACCAGGGCGGCTCGTTCGCATGGCGCCGCAGGGGGCTCGTAGCCACCGCGCCTCTGGGTGACTGCGGCGGCCGCCCGGAGGTTCGAACCGCCCAGATGCTCCGCCAGTTCACGCAACGTCCAGTCACCGCAATGCTCGACCGGCGCGGCCAGATCGCCGTCAAGGCAGTTCCGGAAAGCGTCCAGTTCACGGCGCAGGTGGCGGAGAAGCGAAGAGGGGTCCATGCGGCGAAACTATCCGACGCGGCGGGAGCCGGCACCGGCCCTCACCGCGGAGGCCGCCGGGTGGGCCACCAGGTGGGCCGGCGCGGTCGGCGTCGCGTCGGCGCGGTCAGTGCGTCCCGTGCGATGTCCGCCGGCCCGCGCCCAGCTGCGTGAAGGGTCTGTCGAACGGTGCGGTCAGGACGGTTCGTTCGTGTCCGGGAAGACGACGGTGAGGAGCCCGGGAAAGCGCGCTTCGAGATCGTCCGCGCGCAACGTGAGGTAGTTTCTGCGGCCTTCGTGGCGCAGGTGGATGACACCGCTCTCGCGCAGGACCCGCCAGTGGTGGGTGAGGGTGGATTTCGGTGCACCCGTCTCGATCGCTCCGCAGTAGGTCTCCACTCCCGATGCGAGTGCCCGGACGATCTTCATGCGCACCGGGTGCCCGAGCGCGGCCAGCACGTCCTCGAGCGTGATCTGTTCGCGGGTCGGGTGCAGGAGAGCGGGCATGGTCCGACCCTACGGCATATCCGTATATCCGTACATCGGCCGTTGGCATGCACGGCAAGTGTGCGCTGTGCAGCGGGAGTTGAGCTTGGACTATGGTACGGTTCCACCGTACAAACGTACTTGATCCCGGGGGTCGCATGCCTGGCGCAGTGTCCGAAGCGGAGCTGGCACGTTCGCTGGAGGGTGGGTTCGTCAGTCGTCACGCCGACATCGGCGGGGTTCGCCTGCATTACGTGGAAGGTGGCCACGGCGATCCGCTGCTGCTGTTGGGGGGATGGCCGCAGACGTGGTGGCAGTTCCACAAGATCATGCCCGCACTCGCCGAGCACTTCCGGGTCATCGCCGTGGACCTGCGCGGCATGGGAGGCTCGGACAAACCCGCCGGCGGGTACGGCAAGAAGGCCATGGCCGCGGACATCCGCGGCCTGGTGGGCCACCTCGGACATGACGCCGTGCACATCGCGGGGCACGACATCGGGGGCATGGTCGCGTACGCATTCGCCGCCAACCACCCCGAACTGACGGGTCGGGTCGCGCTGTTGGACATCGCGCCGCCCGACGACCGGTTCTTCCGCTACTCCCTGCTGCCGGTGCCCGGGCGCCACCAAGTCGACGGCGACATCCATGCCGGCCCCGGCCGGTTCCTGTGGTGGTTCGCCTTCAATCAGGTCCCCGACCTGCCGGAACGGCTCCTCGCCGGCCGGGCCCGGTTGCTGATCGACTGGATGATCGACTACCTCGCCGCAGACCCCGCCGCCCTCACCGACCACGACCGGGACGTGTACGCCCGCGCCTACTCCAGCGACGAGGCGATCCGCGCGGGCAACGCCTGGTACCGGGCCCTGCCCCAGGACATCGCCGACGGCAAGACATACGCTCCGCTGAGTGCGCCGGTGCTGGCCCTCGGCGGCGGCGAAGGCACCCGCGCCCTCCTGGAGCCGGTCCTCGCGCCCCGGGTCACCGACCTCGAGATCGTCGAAGTCCCCGACAGCGGTCACTACATCGCCGAGGAACAACCCGAAGCGGTCGTCGGCCACTTCCTCCGCTTCTTCCGCGACCGACCGCACGACGCCGCGTGATCGGCGCCGCCACCCGCTGACCGCCGCCCGGCGGGTGGACGATCGGCGCGCGTGCCGCGCGCTGGCCGGCGCCCGTCTGTCAGGCTCCTGCAGGCGAACGCGGGCCGGTGTCGTGGCCCCACGCGCCGTCACCGAGGACAAGGCGCAGAGCCGCTTCGGCAACGCGTTGGAGTCGAGCACGCGGGACGCCGGAGGCGGCTTGGACGGCGATGCCGTCGGTGAGGGTGTGCAACAGGGAGGCCAGGGTTGCCGGGTCGGCTCCGGCGGGCAGGTCGTCCAACTGCTCCAGGCGGCTGCGCAGTGCGGCCTCGGCGGCTTTGCGCACGGCGGTTGCGTCCTGCCGGGCGCGCTCGGCACCCGGACCGCAGGCGTGCACGCCTTTGACGGTGAGGCAGCCCCGGGAGGCGCCGTCGCCCGCGGTGAGTTCGACGCTGCAGAGGACCAGGCGCTGGGCAAGTTCGGCGAATGTCGGCGCGGTGAGCGCCGCCTCGGCGAACGCGGCCGGCCCGCGCAGGTAGCGACCGAGAACCGTGGCGAACAGGTCCTCCTTGTTGCCGAAGGCGGCATACATGCTGGGCTTGTTGATGCCCATCGCGCCGGTGAGGTCCGCCAGCGACGCGCCCTCGTAGCCGTGGCGCCAGAACACGTCCAGTGCGCGGTCGAGTGCTGCGTCGACGTCGAAAGCGCGCGGTCGGCCACCAGGCATGCGACTCTCCTCTCCTGTTTCTTACCTATCGGTACAGGGCCGCCCTGGAGGCGGGCAAGCATGTCGTGTCCGAATGGCCGTTGGGGGTGAACGCCGAGGAAGCCCGGTCCCTCGCCGACGCCGCGTGCGCCGCGGGCGTGCGGCATGCGGTGGTGCTGCAGGGCCTTCACTCGCCCGACGTCCGGTTCGTTGCCGATCTGCTGGCGGAGGGCGGGCTCGGGCGCCTCGAGTCGGCCGTCCTGGTCGCGGACGGCGACCCGTTCGGGGGGAGCGCCATCCCATCGGACCAGGCTTGGACGCTCGACCCGCGGCCGGGGCCTCCATCGTCAGCATCATGGCCGGGCACTTCCTGGCGACGCTGGAACGCATCACCGGCCCCTTGGCGTCGGTGTCGGCGCGGCTTCCGCTCCTCCACGAGCAGGTGACCGTCGCGGGATCCGGGGAACGTCGGCGCAACGGCACTCCGGGGCACGTACTGCTCCACGGGAGGCTGGCCGACGAGGCGACCGTGTCGGTGGCTGTCCACGGCGGCAACCGACCGGACGAGGTCGGCTTCTTCCTCAAACTCGCCTGTGAACGGGGGACGTTGATCGCGGTGCCCCGCCGCCCCGGCATGTACATGCACTGGACCGACTGGAACATCACCGTGAACGGCGAGCCCGTCGCGGTGCCGGCGGCCTACCGCACCGTCCCCGAGGCGGTGCCCGCGGGGCCGGCACTCAGGATCGCTGAGCTCTACCGCGACTTCGCCCAGGCTCTCGCCGAGGACCGGCCTGCCTGTCCCGACTTCGACGAGGCCACCCGCTATCACCGCCTCCTTGCCACGATCGAACGTTCCGCAGCGAACGGTGCGCAGGAGAGCGCCGTCATGAGGCGGTGAGGCGCTCGCCGGTGGGGCAGGCGGTCGAAGGGGGGACCGGCAGGCGAGAGGGCCACGGTCGCCAACGTGCTCTTCGTGCTCTTCGCGCCGGCGCGCAATCGTCGACCAGACCCCGGCCGATGTCACCGTTTGCACCGTGTGGTTTTCCGCAGGTTGCGCACTGCGGAAAACCACACCGGGCCGGACGGCAATCCTCATACCGTCGCTGATCTGCGGTTTCTAGCTTGGAGGGGCATCGGGGCGGCTGCCTCGGATGACCGACCGCCAGCTTGGAGACGCACATGCACGTCATGTACTTGGCCCTGCCGCAGGAGCCCGCGAACGGTATCGCGGGCTGGGCCGCCCATCTCGTCGACGTCTTGGGCGGACCGGGAGCCGGTCTGGCCATCGCGCTGGAGAACCTCTTCCCGCCGCTCCCCAGCGAGGTCATCCTGCCGCTGACCGGGTTCGCCGCCGGGCAGGGAGTGCTCACCCTGGTCTCGGCGCTGTTCTGGACCACGCTCGGCTCCGTTGTGGGAGCCGTGATCCTCTACTGGATCGGCATGCTCTTCGGCCGCGAACGCATGCACGCGATCTGGGCGAAGCTGCCGCTGGTGAAGGCCTCGGATCTGGTGCGGACGGAGGAGTGGTTCGCCAGGCACGGCACCAAGGCGGTCTTCCTCGGCCGCATGGTGCCGATATTCCGGAGCCTCATCTCCGTACCGGCGGGGGTGGAGCGGATGCCTCTGCCGGTGTTCATCATGCTGACCACGCTCGGCAGCCTGATGTGGAACTCCGTGCTGGTGCTGGCCGGCTACTGGCTGGGTGACCAGTGGGCGGTGGTGGAGGGCTATGTCGGGATCCTGTCCAAGGTGGTCGTGGTCCTCGTCGTCGGTGCCCTCGTCGGGTACGTGGCTGTGCGGCTGCGGGGACGGAACCGGGCCCAGCACCGGCGCACTTCGTGACCCCTCACACGCACCCCCACAGGCAATCCCACACGCACCCCCACAGGCAATCCCACGGGCACTCCCGCACGACGGGCCCGCTCCTCGCACAGCCTGGTCGATCTTGCTCCGCGTGTGCGGCCGCATTAGGCTCCGGCTCCGTGCAGGGGGACTCCGCGGACATCACCATCACCCATCCTCATGCGGACCCGCCGGGTCGGGACGGCTTCGGGGGAGACGATCCGGCGGTGGCCCGGACGCCTCCGTGGCCGCGCAGAAGCCTCGGCACGCTTCTCGGCTGCGTCACCGCCCTGTTCGGCTTCCTGTACCTCCTCCTTGTCGGCACCGCCCTCGGCCCTTTCCTGGTCTGGCCACCCACCCGAACCGCCGCCCTGGACATCCTCACCACGGGAGCCCGCCGGCTGGCAGCCCTGGAGCGATCCCGCCGGTCCGGGTTCTTCGGCGACCGCTTTCCCGAGCACTACCGGGCGTCCGACCGGAAGACCCTGCGTTATCTGGCCGTCCGCAGTTGTTCGGGGTTGCTGTGCGCCGTCGTGATCGGACTGCTGGGTTTCGGCGTCGTCCTGGCGGGGCTGCTGCTGTGGGGGACGGTTCAGGGCAGGCTCCGGTGGGACGAGTTGCTGATGCAGGTGGTTCTGGGCGGGGTGCTGCTCTTCCTCGACCTCCAGGGGCTCGTTTCGCTGGCCACATTGGATGCGCGGAGCGCCCGTGAGTGTTTCGGCCCCTCCGAGCGGGAATTGCTGCGGCGACGCATCGACGAGCTGGCCACCAGCCGGGCCGCGGTGGTCCAGGCGGTGGACGCGGAACGCCGGCGCATCGAGCGGGATCTCCACGACGGGGTGCAGCAGCGGCTGGTGGCGCTCGCCATGCTGCTCGGGCGTGCGCGCAGGCGGCGCGATCCCGGGCAGGCGGACGCCCTGCTGCGCCAGGCACACCAGGAGTCCCAGGATGTCCTCGCGGAACTGCGCGAAGTGGCCTGGCGCGTCTACCCCTCGGCGCTGGACAGCCTGGGGCTCGAGGAGGCGCTGGGTGGGGTGTCCGAGCGATGCGGTATCCCCGTCCGGACGCGGTTCGACGTCGCCGGACCGCTTCCGCAGCCGGTGGAGACCGCCGCGTACTTCGTGGTGTCGGAGTCCGTGACCAACGCGGCCAAGCACGCCGGTGCCACGTCCGTCTCGATCCAAGTCGTCCTCCACGGACGGTTGCTGACGGTGCGCATCCAGGACAACGGCAGGGGTGGTGCGGATCCCTCGGGCAGCGGCCTGAGCGGGTTGCGCAGCCGGGTGGCCGCGCTCGACGGCGCTCTGCACATCGACAGCCCGCCAAGGGGACCGACCACCATTACCGCGGAGCTGCCATGCGCGTGATGATCGCCGAGGATTCGACCCTGCTACGGGAAGGAATGGTCCGGCTGCTCGTCGAAGAGGGGCACGAGGTTCCGGCTGCCTTCGGTGAGGCGGTGTCCCTGCTGAAGGAGATGGAGTCGCGGCGACCGGACATCGTCGTCCTGGACATCCGGATGCCGCCGACGCACACCGACGAGGGGCTGCGCGCGGCACTGGAGATCCGCGAGCGGTGGCCGGAGGTCGGGGTGCTGATGCTGTCCCAGCACATCGAGCGCAACTATGCGGCCCAGCTTCTGGCCGCGAGCGCGGAAGGGGTGGGATACCTCCTCAAGGACCGGGTGGCGCAGGTCGAGGAGTTCCTGGATGCCTTGGAACGCGTCCATGCGCGCGGCGCTGCGATCGACCCCGAGGTGGTGCGGCACCTGGTCGTCCGCACCACGCACACGGACCCGCTGGCGCGTCTCACCCCTCGCGAACGCAGCGTCCTGGAGGCTCTGGCACAAGGGCACACCAACACGGCCATCGCGCAGAAGCTGCACATCTCGTTGAGCGCGGTGGAGAAGAACCTCAACACCATCTTCGGCAAGCTGGAACTGCCGCAGACCACCGGTTACAGCCGGCGGATCCTGGCGGTGCTGAGATTTCTGAAGTCGTAGGTGGCCGGAGCGACTGGCCCGTACCTGCGAGGTTGACCGGACCCCATTTGCGCGGCACATCCCTGGGCCCCGCTGCCTCATGGACTTCACCCATGCCTGATGCGGCACCGCCAGGCAAATTCTCCCGGAGGTCACGCGCCCGTTCGCCAAGGGCGGGATCCTGTTCCATGACCCTCGCCGAGGACAGCGACCGCGAGGGCATCTGGCACACGTGAGGCAACTCCGAAAGGGCATCGGCAGAATGACGCGTTTATCGGGCGAGAAGGACACGACGACCGGCGGGTACTCCCGCCGTACGCTTCTCAAGATCGGCATCGGTGTCGCCGTGGGGGCAGGGGCCGTCGGTTCGGGTACCGGGGTGGCGGTGGCCGGCGGGCCGGACGATCCGTCCAGTCCGACCTTCGCGACCAAGGTGAAGAACCTGAGCGGCCCGGCCGAGACCGGCCCGTTCGCCTCGCCGTGGACCGACCTCGGCATCCCCGTGCTGTGCCCGAACGGCACCATGCTGTTCGTCGGCGGCGACACCTTCAACGGTGACCACGTACCGCAGCCGGGCGAGGGTGCCGACGACTGGCGTGCCCCGGTCGGCCTGCGCTCCAGCAGCGCGGACCTGAACAACCTGCGTATCGACGGCAGTGTCGGCGGCGATCACGCGATCAGCCTGGTCGACGAGCCGCACAACCCGGTCGGCGACAAGGCCACGACGGCGATCCCGTCCGATGTGTTCGTCGTCGACGGCGTCATGTACATGCACCTCATGCGCGGTGTCATCTACGACACCCACCACACGGACTTCTGGCGCTCCACCGACAACGGCGAGACCTGGGAGTACCTGTGCCAGTGGCCGGGTGACCTGCACGGCGGCCAGTTCCAGCAGAAGACCTATGCCGTGGCCGAGGGCGACTACTGCTATGTGCTGTCCACGGTCTTCAACCGCGAGGTCGAGTCGGGGATGCTGCTGCACCGGGTACGCAAGGACAGCCTCGGCAATCCGGACGCCTACGAACCGTGGGGCTACGCCGACGGTGACTGGCGGTGGGGCGCGCCCCCGACGACCGTCTTCGGCATCCGCAAGTGGGGCGAGATCTGCTTCCGTGCCATGGACGGCAAGTACGTCCTCACGTGGCTGAACATGAACCCGCTGTCGATCCGGGCGATGGTCTTCCCGCTCCCGACGTCGGACCTGACCAGGACGCTGGAGCAGACGATGATCCTGCCCGGCACCCCGGGCCAGGAGGCGGCCAACTTCGTCGCCAGCCCCTACGGCGGATTCGTGCTCCCCGGCTCGACGTTCGGCAACTTCCACATCGTCGTCAGCCAGTGGTACGACCCGTGGAACTACCGGTTCATGCAGTACAAGATCAACATGCTGTCTTGAGGCAACGCATCGCGTCGGGCGCCGCCGTCCTTGGACAGCGGCGCCCGGCCGCCTCGTGGGCCTTTCGCCTTTTCCAGGCCAGTCATCTTCCCCAGGCCAGTCACCGAGTTCCCCAGGCCAGTCGTCGAGCCAGTCATCGAGTCGACATGCCTGTCGTTGACCGCGGGCACCGCTTGACGCTATTAGGTAGACTGACCTACCTAGAAGCCGAGAGGGGAATCGAGAGCGAATGCAGGGAATGCGATGAGGGAAACCGGGACCGAGACAGACCGGCCCAGGAGACGACGGGGGGCCGCGCGCGAGCGCCTGCTCAGTGCCGCAGCGCGCCGCTTCTACGCGGACGGCGTCGCGGCGACGGGCATCGACACGATCACCGCCGAGGCGGGCGTGGCGAAGATGAGCCTGTACAACAACTTCTCCTCCAAGGCCGACCTGGTGAGGGCCTACCTCGATGCCCGGCATGAGGAGTGGCTGGGCCTGTACCGGCGGCGGCTGGAAGGGGCCCGCGACGCGCGCGGCGGCGTGCTCGCCGTCTTCGACGCGTACGCCGATCACGCGGCCTTCGCCTATGAGCACGGCTTCCGGGGGTGCGGTCTGCTCAATGCCGCCGCCGAGCTGCCCGTTGGCGACGAGGGGCGGGCCGTGGTGCGCCGGCACAAGGAGGAAGTCGAGTCCCTGCTCGCCGGGCATCTGGAGGAAATGCTGCCCGGGCGGACCGAGGAGGCGCGTGCGATGGCGGAGCATCTGGCGTTCCTGCTGGAAGGAGCGATGGCGCGGGCCGGTCTGGAGGGCGCGGGGACGCGTCTGGAACATGCGCGGACGATGGCCGTGGACCTGCTGGACCGGCTGTGAGGCGGCCCACCGGACAGCGGGCCCGCTCGGTGGGCGCGGGGTCGCTGTGCGTGCTCGTCGCGTCCGCGCTGTGGGGCACCACGGGCACCGCTGCGACCTTCGCCCCGGCCGTGGGCCCCCTCGCGATCGGGGCCGTCGCGATGGGGCTGGGGGGACTGCTGCAGGCCCTGATAGCCGCGCCTCGTATCGCCCGGGAAGGGCCCCGCCTGCGTGCGCAGCGCGGTGTGGTGCTGCTCGGGGCGATGGCGGTGGCGCTCTACCCCCTGGCGTTCTACAGCTCCATGCACCTGGCCGGGGTCGCTGCCGGGACGGTGGTGTCGATCGGCTCGGCGCCGCTGGCTTCGGCCCTGATCGAGCGCGTCGTGGACGGGCGCCGGCTGACGCGCCGCTGGATGTTCGGTGCCGCGATGGGGATGTCGGGCACAGTGCTGCTGTGTGTGGCCGAAGCGGCGACGGCGCACTCCGCCCCCGGGGCCGGGTCCGTGCGGATGACCGTGCTCGGCGTGGGGTTGGGATTGGTGGCCGGGCTCACCTACGCCCTGTATTCCTGGGCGGCGCACCGGCTGATCGGCCGCGGTGTCTCCTCCGGCGCCGCCATGGGTACCGTCTTCGGAATCGGCGGGGTGCTGCTCCTGCCCGTTCTGCTGGTGACCGGTGCTCCGCTGCTCAGCTCCTGGTCGAACGCGGCCGTCGGCGCCTACATGGCCCTGGTCCCCATGTTGATCGGCTACGTCCTGTTCGGCTGGGGCCTGGCCCACGTCCCCGCGAGCACGGCGACCACGCTGTCACTGCTGGAGCCCGCCGTCGCGGCGGTCCTGGCCGTGCTGATCGTCGGTGAGCGTCTTCCCCTGCTGGGGTGGATCGGCATCGCCGCGGTCGTCGGCTGCCTTGCCGTGCTCACCACGCCGTCACGCACTGCCCGGCAGCCGCGAGCGATCACCACCACGAGGCCCACCACCGGCGCCGGTGGCCATGACGCTCCACCGCCCGGCGGCGCTTCGGTCCACGTCACCGCACCCTCCGTACCCACCGGGCGCGGAGAGGTCTCCACGTACTGAGTGGGTCGCCGTACGCGTGGTTCCAGGGCGCGAGGTGCGCGCCCTGGGGGGACGGTCACACGTCGCGGCGCCGCACGACGAGCACGGCGAGTGCGACCGTGATCAGCGGCCAGAGCACATAGACGATCCAGGAGCCGGGGACCGTGGCGGAGTAGCCCAGGGATCCGGGATCGGGTTCCCAGTTCTGGATCAGGCGAGTCCAGGCGGCCGACACCATCGAGTGTTTGATGTCCGCCGACCAGCGACTGCCGTCCGAGAACATGGGGGGCAGCATCAGCAGCGTGAAGACGCTGATGACCATGGTCGCGGCGGCGTGCCGGAACAGAACGCCCAGGCCCAGACCGACCAGTGCGCAGACCGGGGCCAGCAACGCGGTGGCCACCAGCGGCCGGAACACCCCGGGGTGGGTGATCGGGACCCCGGCGTGACGCCCGTTCAAAATGGCCTGGGAGACCAGGAACGATCCCATGGAGACGGCCGTGCCGATCGCGGTCCACAGCGCGGCGGTGACGGCCGCCTTGGCCAGTACGACCGAGCCGCGGGCGGGGACGGCCACGGTGGTGGTGCGGATCAGGCCGCTGCTGTACTCACTCACGACGGTGAGGGCGCCCATGCTGCTGGCGACCAGCATCAACGTCCAGTAGCCGGCCGGCGGGTAGGCGTCGAAGGGCCGGAAATCGGCGGGGCCGGAGCCCGCGGCCTGGTCCGCCAGCGAGGCCACGGCGGTGGACCCGAAGGCGAACAGAGCGGTGAGGGCGATCGTCCACGGGGTGGAGCGCAGGGACCGCGTCTTGAGCCACTCGGAGGCGAGCAGGTCGCGGAAGCGGACGGGCGGCGTGGTGACGGGGCTGCGTCGGGGGACGGAGGTGAGTGTGGTCATCGGGGTTGTCCTGCCAGGTATTCGGCGCTGTCGGCGGTGAGTTCCATGAAGGCCGCCTCCAGTGAGGCGGTGCGGGTGGTCAGCTCGTGCAGCTGGATGCGGTTCTCGAAGGCGAGCGCTCCGATGCGGTCCGCAGGGAGCCCGGTCACGACGAGCCTCTCCGTGCCCGCCGGTCCCTCCGGCTCGACCGAGCCGCCCGCCGCGGTCAGCACGGCCGCCAGCTCGGCGGCCCGCGGTGTCGCGACCACGACGCAGCCACGGGTGCCGCGGGCCGCGAAGTCCCGTACCGACTCGGCCGCGATGAGGCGGCCCCGGCCGATGACGACCAGCTGGTCGGCGGTGTTCTCCATCTCCGACATCAGGTGGCTGGAGAGGAAGACCGTACGTCCCTCGGCGGCCAGGCGCCGGAAGAGCCGGCGCACCCACAGCACACCCTCCGGGTCCATGCCGTTGATCGGCTCGTCGAACATGAGCACGGGCGGGTCGCCGAGCAGGGCGGTGGCGATGCCCAGTCGCTGCTTCATGCCGAGGGAGAAGCCACCGATGCGGCGGGTCGCCGCCTCGGCCAGCCCCACCTCCTGAAGCACCTCGTCCACCCGGCGCCGCGGGATGCCGTTGCTCCGGGCCAGGGCGGCCAGATGAGCCGCGGCGCTGCGTCCGCCGTGGACCTGGCCGGCGTCGAGGAGGGCGCCGACGTGCCGCAGTCCGCGCGGGTGGTGGCGGAAGGGGACGCCGCTGACGGTGGCCGCGCCGGTGGTGGGCGCGTCCAGCCCGAGGATCATCCGCAGGGTCGTGGTCTTGCCGGCTCCGTTGGGGCCGAGGAATCCGGTGACCTGGCCCGGCCGGACGGTGAAGGACAGATGGTCGACGGCGGTCTTGCCGCCGTAGCGCTTGGTGAGTTCGCTGACTTCGATCACGGCACCCACCCTGCCGAGCGGAACCCGTCCGGGCATGGGGCCGTGGGCGGCAATCGTGCGGCCGCGTTGGCCCGTGGGCGTACGTCCCCGGGTTGATGCCGCGCGGATGGTGAGCGGTTAGTCTCGCGCCGTGAACCGCATAACGATCACCTTGCCGCCCGCGCGCGCTGCGCACCGCGGCCCTGTCCCCGACCGGACCTGCCGCCCATGACGAGAACGAAGGCCGTGGCCTGGGCGGGGGGTGCCTCCTACCTCCTCATGGTGGGTCTGCTGGTGGGGGGCGCGCCGCGGGCGTCGGACACGGTCCACGGCGTCGGGGCGCTGCTGGCCGTGAGCCTGCTCGTCGGCGTGCTGCGACGGATGCCGCTGCTGGCCCTGGCCCTGGCACTCTTCGGATCCACTGCCGTGGTGGTGGGCACTCCGAGCTCCCTGCACGCGAGCCTGGCGGCCGGGTATCAGGGCCAGTTCCTGTCGTATCTGGCGGTGGACGTCGTCCTGGGCTTCATCGTGGCCACCCGCGCACGGGGAGCTTCGATCGTCGCCGTGTCCGTGTCCTTCACCGTGCAGCTCCTGGTGATCGGCGTCTTCGCGCGCGGCGACAACCTGACCGTCAACGGGGTGATCGCTCTCCTGGCGATGTCCGCCTCCTGCATCGCCGGTCTGCTCGGCCGCGAGCGCCGTGAGCACGCGGTGGCGCTGCGTGCGCAGGAGGTGGCCGAGGCCGTGACCGCCGAACGGCTGCGGATCGCACGGGAGTTGCACGACATGGTCGCGCACAGCATCGGCATCATCGCCATCCAGGCCGGTGTGGGGAGCAGGGTCATCCAGACCCAGCCGGCGGAGGCCCGCGAGGCCCTGCGCGCCATCGAGGCCACCAGCCGGGAGACCCTGTCGGGACTTCGGCGCACACTGGTGTCGCTCCGGCAGGCCGAACGGGACGTGACCGCCTCGAAGCAGTCCCCGCTCGCGCCCGCGCCGGGGCTGGCGGACCTCGAACGGCTCGCGGCGACGACCACGGACGCGGGGGTACGCGTCGACGTGCACCGCAGCGGGAAGCAGCGCCCGCTGCCCGCCGACATCGATCTGTCCGCCTACCGCATCGTCCAGGAGGCGCTGACCAACGTGGTCCGCCACGCCGGCACCGGAAGCTGCCGGGTGGCCATCGGCTACGGGGACGAGGAGCTGTCCGTGGAGGTTGTCGACGAGGGGCGCGGCGCCACCGGGGACGGCTCGACCCACGGCTTCGGCCTCGTCGGCATGCGCGAGCGGGTCGGCCTGCTGGGCGGCCACCTCAGCACCGGCCCGCGTCCCGAGGGTGGCTTCCGGGTGGCAGCCCGGCTGCCGCTGCCCGCACCCGTCGCCGTTCCGGTGGAGGCCCGATGACCGTCCGGATCCTGCTCGCCGACGACCAGCCGCTGGTGCGGTCCGGTCTGCGCGTGATCATGGCCGACCACCCCGACCTGGAAGTCGTCGGTGAGGCCGCCACCGGCTCCGAAGCGGTCCGGCTCGTCGGCGAACTCCGCCCGGACGTCGCGGTGATGGACATCCGGATGCCCGGCATGGACGGGATCGAGGCCACCCGCCTGATCACCGCCGGTCCGGCAACGACCCGCGTCCTCGTCCTGACCACCTTCGACGAGGACGACCACGTCTACGGCGCACTCCGGGCCGGCGCGAGCGGCTTCGTGGTCAAGGACATGGCGCTGGACGACATCCTCGCCGCGATCCGTGTGGTCGCCGCCGGCGACGCACTGATCGCGCCCGGGGTGACGCGCCGTCTGATCGCGGACTTCATCGGACGCCCCAAGGCCGTACCGGAGCGCGCCCCACGGCCGGTCGAGGGCATCACCGAGCGGGAACGGGAAGTGCTGACCCTGGTCGGACGCGGCCGGTCGAACACCGAGATCGCCCAGGACCTCTTCATCACGGTGGCCACCGCCAAGTCACACGTGTCCCGACTGCTCACCAAACTGGCAGCGCGGGACCGGGTGCAACTCGTGATCACGGCCTATGAGATGGGGCTGGTCACGCCGCCTCGCTGAGCGCCTTGACCATGACGTGTTCCACGCGTCCGTCCGGCAGCACCTCACCCACCGGCCCGGTGTCGTGGAATCCGTTGCGCCGGTACAGCGCGAAGGCGGGCGCGTTGCCGGGCATGACCGCGAGGTGCAAGGCTGCGGCACGCGTCTGCCGTGCCCACCGCTCCACCGCCCGTAGCAGGTGATCTCCCACGCCCTGGCCCCGTGCGTCCTTGCTGACCCACATCGAGATCAGCTCGACGACACCGCTGTGCGGGCCCGGGACACCGCTGATCATCCCGACCGGCTTGCCGTCGAGCACGGCGACGAGATGGTGGGAACCGGGGATGCTCAGGCGACCACGCCACCGCTCCTCCCGGTCGCCCTCGCCCTGCCAGTCCGCGAGCCGGGACCCGAAAGCAGAGGGCGCGTCCGTGAGCGCGGCGAGCCGCAACTCTCGCCACACCGTCCAGTCGTCCGCTGTCAGCACCTGCAATTCGATCACGCAGGGAGAATGTCGCCCGGATGCGGTCGACGGCAACTCCATTCCGGCCCGGGAGGCGGGAGGAAGGCGAAGACGCGCTGACGGAAATTCCCTACCGCGGTGGCCGGCAAGGGCGGAGACTCGTCATATGGCTGATATGGAGTCGTTCCGGGAGGCGGTCACCGCGTGGGCGGCCGGGGGCCCCGGCGACCCCGCGCGCGAGCTGGCCGCGCGGCTCCCCGTCCGGGCGGTCGTCCTGCTCGAAGGGCCGAGCGACGCCGCGGCGGTCGGCGCGCTCGCCGCGGGCCGCGGCCGGGACCTGGCGGCCGAAGGGGTCTGCGTCCTGCCGATGGGCGGTGCGATGAGCGTCGGGCGTTTCGCCCGCCTCCTCGGGCCACCCGGCCTGGGCCTCCGCCTCACGGGACTGTGCGACGAGGCGGAACGCCGCTACTACGCCCGCGCCTTGGCGGAGGCCGATGCGGCACCGCGAGGGTTCTTCGTCTGCGCGGCCGATCTGGAGGACGAGCTGATCCGCGCGCTGGGCGTGACCCGGGTACAGGAACTCGTCCGGGCGGAGGGCGACCTGCGCGCCCTGCAGACCTTTCAGTGCCAGCCCGCGCAGCGGGGCCGCACCGCACAGCAGCAGGTGCGGCGCTTCCTCGGCACGAAGAAGGGGCGCAAGATCCGCTACGGCCGCGTCCTCGTCGAGGCCCTCGACCCTGACCGGGTACCCGCCCCACTCGACGGCCTGCTCACCAGCCTCTGACCGCTGGGCGACGTCAATCTCGGAGGGGTGCCTGGGAAGAAGTGCCTCGGTTGACGTACTCGGGCGGGTCAGGGCGGCGGCGGAAGGTGCGTCGGTAGGTGTCCGGGGGCACGCCGAGCGTGCGGTTGAAGTGCCGGCGCAGTGAGGCGGCGGTGCCCATGCCGGTGACCGTGGCGATGGTGTCGATGCTGTCGTCGGTGCTTTCCAGGAGTTCCTGGGCGCGGTGGATGCGTTGGGTGTGCAACCACCGCAGTGGGGTGGTGCCGGTGACGGCGTGGAAGTGACGGGCCAGGTTGCGGGGGCTCATGTTCGCCTGACGGGCCAGGTCTTGGACCGTCAGCGGCTGGTCGAGGCGGGCCATCACCCAGGGGAACAGGGCGGCGAGCGGGTGGGGGCGGGGGTCGGGGAGTGGTGTGGTGACGAACTGTGCCTGGCCGCCGGGGCGGTGGGGTGGCACGACCAGGTTGCGGGCCACTGCGTTGGCGATCGCCGAGCCGTGGTCGAGCCGGACCAGGTGCAGGCACAGATCCATGGCGGCGGCCTTGCCCGCGGAGGTGAGCACGTCGCCGTCGTCGACGTAGAGCACGTCCGGATCGACGCGCACCGCGGGGTACCGGGTGGCCAGTGCCTTGGCATGGGCCCAGTGTGTGGTGGCGCGCCGTCCGTCCAGCAGACCCGCGGCGGCCAGGACGAACGCTCCGGTGCACAGCGAGACCACCCGGGCGCCGGCCTGGTGTGCCGCGCGGACCGCGTCGATCAGATCGCCGGGCGGTTCCTCGTCGATGGTCGCGTAGGCGGGGACGATCACGGTCCGGGCGTCCGGCAGCCGGTCCAGTCCGTGGTCGGGTTCGAGCCGGAAGCGACCACCGACCCGGGCGCCGACCGGACCGCAGACGGTCAACTCGTACCAAGGGTCGGCTATTTCGGACCAGTCGACGCCGAACACTTCGCAGGGCGCGCCGAGTTCGAAGTGGCGTACCCCGTCCGTGACGGCGAGCGCGACCGTGTTCCTGGCCGGAGGGACGCCGGCCACGGCCGGAGCGACGGGAGCCATGTCTGGAGCGACGGTAGCCATGTCTGGAGCGACGGGAGTCATGTCCGGAACTGTACGAGGCGTGGCATTCCTGCCGCTCGTCGTCCCGCTCTGCCGCAGGCACGCTGTCCCCGAGAGATCACGCGGTGATGACAGGAGGACACATGGAATCCCCTCTCCAGGTGGCGGTGTTCGGCGCCTACGGACACACCGGACGCTTCGTGGTGGCGGAGCTCCTCGAACGCGGGTTGCGCCCGGTCCTGGCCGGACGCGACACCGAACGACTTCAGGAACTCGCCCGTGCCCACCCCGGCCTCGACGTGCGGCCGGCGTCCACCGCAGACCCGGACTCCCTCACCCGCGCGCTGGCCGGCACGGCGGCGGTGATCAACTGCGCCGGCCCGTTCGCCGCCACGGCCGCCCCCGTGATCGAGGCGGCCCTGGCCGCCCGGATTCCCTACGCGGACATCGCAGGCGAAGTGGAGGCCGTCGCCGACACCTTCGCGCACTACACGGAGCCGGCGCGCGCCGCCGGCCTCCCCGTCATCCCCGCGATGGCGTTCTTCGGCGCCCTCGGCGACCTGCTGACCACCGCCGCACTGGGCGACTGGCCATCGGCCGACGAGGTGTCCCTCGCCTACGCACTGAGCAGTTGGCACCCCACCGCCGGGACCCGCGCATCCAGCCAGGTGTCCCGAGAGCGCCGCAACGGCCGCCGCCTCGTCCTCACCAACGGCAGCCTCGCACTGCGCACCGACCAGGCTCCGACCGCCCAATGGGTCTTCCCCCCGCCCCTCGGTAAGCAGACCGTGGTCGCCGAATTCACCACGGCGGACAGCATCACCCTCTCCCGCCACATCCGCGTCCCGCACCTCCACACGTACATGACGGCCGCGGCGGTCAAGGACGTGTTGGCCCCGGGCGCCGAACCCCCTGTGCCCATCGACGCCAACGGGCGCTCCGACCAGACCTTCCTGGTCGAGGCGGTCGTACGCAACGGCGAAACCGAACGGCGGGCCACCGCCCGCGGCCAGGACATCTACGCCGTCAGCGCACCCCTGGTCGTCGAGGCGATCTGCCGCGTCCTCGACGGGCGCACCAAAACGGTCGGGGCCGCAGCACCCGGCGAGATCTTCGACGCCCCTGACTTCCTCCGCGCGTTGTCTTCCCACCTGACGGTCGAATTCGCCCCGCACCTGGACCACGTGTTGTGATCAGGTACGACTGTTTCCATCACGAGGGGGAGATGGCAATGCACACATTCGACCGGGGACTGGTCCTGGGCAGCGGAGGTCCCGTGGGCACGGCCTGGATGGCTGGGCTGGCCTGCGGGTTGCGCCGCGAGGGGGTGGATCTGGGGGAGGCCGACCTGTTCGTCGGCACGTCGGCCGGCGCGATCGTCGCGGCGCTGCTCACCACGGGGCAGGACCTCGGGCGCCTCGCGGCTCTGCCGGCCCGCCCGGTCGGCCGTCGGCCCGTGGTCGATCCGGGGCGGATGGGCGCGGTCTTCGCTGTGCTCGGTGACCGTAGCCTGGAGCCGGGGGAGGCCCGGCGCCGAGTCGGTCGACTCGCGCTCGACAGTGCCGACCAGGAGGCCGAGGAAGCGTTGCTCGCGGGGCGGGGCGCTTTGATCGGTGCGCAGGCCTGGCCGGACCGGCGGTTGCTGATCACCGCGGTGGATGCCACTACCGGTGAGCCTGTGGTGTGGGATCGCGACAGCGGAGTGCCGTTGGTACACGCTGTGGCGGCGAGCAGCGCCTTCCCCGGGGCGGAGCCGCCGGTTGCCGTCAACGGCCGGCAGTACATGGACGGTGCACTGCGGTCGGGCACCAACGCCGATCTCGCGGTCGGAGCCCGCACACTGGTCGTGATCGAGCCGATGGCGCACCTGTTTCCCCGCGCATCGCTCGACCAGGAGTTGGCGGTGGTGGGAGCGCACACCGTGATGACCGTTGGCCCCGATCCGGCGTCGGTGCGTGCCTTCGGCTCGGACCTGAATGACCGGGCAGCCTGGGAACCGGCTTATCAGGCGGGGCTTCGTCAGGCCGATGAGGTGGGTGGACGTCTCCGAGCCGGGTGGAGGTCAGGGGCTGACGGGGGATGATCGCCCTGTCGGGTCCTGCGCTCGGCGGACCTATCTCGCTGACGGGTGGGGGAGGAGGCGGGCGGCGGGGCCGGGGTCGGTGCTGGTGGCGAAGAGCCGCAGTGTGCCGCTCAGTTCCAGCACACGGTGCACGATGGGGCTGGGTGCTCGTAGGGACACGGTCTTGCCGTGCCGCAGCGCAAGCTGACGTACGGCGAGGAGGATCTTCACGCTGGAGCAGGCCCAGAAGGAGACCTTGCTGAGGTCGATCGCGATGCCGCGGTCAGAGCAGCTCAATGCGCTGTTGAGGGAGGTTTCGAGGGTCTCCTCGCAGCCGTAGTCGATCTCGCCGCGCAGTGCCACCACGGTCTCCTCCGTCTGGGGATCGCTGTAAATCCTCATCAGGCATGGCGAACTCACCAGGTCGCTGACCGACTTCTCGGGTTGCGTGGATGGCTGTGTCATCCAGGCGTGCCCTGTCGCAACCGCCTTTTCCCGAGCATCCACCTCGTCCGTCCTCCTTCGGAGCCCTGCCGACGCCGGAACACCAACACACGCAACGCGGTACACGAAATATATGTCATGTATTCAGTGTCGGCCAAGAGCGCCTTAAGATTGCCGCATGGGAGTGCCTGACCCTCACAACGGATGGACGTTCATCACCAATCACGCGCGCGTGCTGGCTGCCATCGCCGACGATTCGAACGCGCGCATCCGCGACATCGCCGCCCACTGCCGGCTCACCGAGCGCGCCGTCCAACGGATCATTGCCGATCTTGAGCAAGACGGTTACTTGTCCCACAAGCGCGAGGGGCGTACGAACACCTACCGGATCGAAGCGGGGAAGGTCCTGCGGCACCCGGCGGAGGCCGGCCTCACCGTCGCCTCCCTGCTCTCCCTGCTCATCCAGGACGAAGTCCGCCGCAGCGGTCAGCCGGCCCCGCCAGGCGACCTGTAGGACCGTCGCGCCCGCGTGCCGTCCGAACCGGTGCGGCGGGCGCCGGTCCCCTCCTCCCCGCGAAGGAGTAGCGTCAGGCTGTGGCCAGTCCCAGGTCGGCGGCCAGTCGGTGCCGGTGCCACGCCGGGGGGCCGAAGAGCTGGGCGGCGCCGTGTGCGCGCTTGAGGAAGCGGTGGGCGTCGTGCTCCCAGGTGATGCCGATGCCGCCGTGCAGCTGGACCATTTCGCCCGCCACCGTCGAAAGCGCCTCCGAGCAGGCGGACTTGGCGACGGCTGCACAGCGGATCAGCTCCGGGGAGCCCTCGGCGGCAGCGAAGGCCGCACCGAGTGCCGCCGAGCGTGCCGACTCCACCAGCACGTACGCGTCCGCCAGTCGGTGCTTCACCGCCTGGAAGGAGCCGATGGGCCGGCCGAACTGGACGCGTTCCTTGGCGTAGGCGACGGTGAGTTCCAAGGCACGCTCGGCCGCGCCGACCTGCTCGGCGGCGAGCGCCGCGCAGGCCAGGCTCAGGACGTGCCCCAGGATCCGGTCGCCCTCGCCGTCCGTGCCGATGAGCCGGCCCTCGGCAGCGTCGAGCACCACGCGCGCCTGGGCCCGGGTCTGATCCATCGTGACCGCTGCCTCGCGGCGTAGTCCGGTGCTGTCCACGGCCACTTCGAAGAGCGAGACCCCGGCGGTCGTACGGGCCACCACGAGCAGCACGTCGGCCTCGGCACCGTCCAGCACGTGCTCCTTCACCCCGGTGATCAGCCAGGTTCCGCCGCGGCCCGGGGCGGCTTCGGCCTGGATCGACGCCGGGTCCCAGGAACCTTGCTCGGCCCACGCCAGGCACCCCACCGCGCGGCCCTCGGCGAGACGCGGCAGCAGCTGCGCGCAGGCCGCCGGGTCATCGGAGGCGAGCAGCGCCTGTACCGCGAGCACCGCGGAGCCGAGGTAGGGGACGGGGCTCAGTGTCCGTCCCAACTCCTCCATCACGGCGTGGACCTCCCGGGCCCCGCAGCCCGCGCCGCCGTACTCCTCGGGGACGGCGAGCCCCGAGACGCCGATCTGCTCGGTCAGGGGCCGCCAGGCAGCCGGACCCTCGTGGCGTGCGAGCAGCGACCGCACGGCGGACCGCAGTGCTTCCTGTTCCTCCGTCAGCCTCACTCGTCTGCTCCTTTCCGTGCGGCGCGCCCCCGTCACCCGGTGCGCCTTTGTTGAGGGCCGGGGCTCCGTTCCCACACACGTGGGAACGGAGTGTGGGGATCAGGGGGCGAGGACGCGGGCGCGGCAGGCGGCCGGGGTGCCCCAGGCACCGCGCAGTGCGCGGGCCTTGCGGATCCAGAGGGAGAGGTCCAGCTCCTCGGTGTAGCCGAGGGCGCCGTGCAGATGGAGGGCGGTGCGGGCCGCGGAACAGGCGGCCTCGCAGGCGGACACCTTGGCCGCCGCGATCTCGGCGCCCGACGACTCGACGTTGGCAGCCAGCGCCAGGGCTGCGGCGTGCACCAACGGCTCGGCGAACTCCAGGGCGATCAGCGCGTCGGCCAGACGGTGCTTCACGGCCTGGAACGAGCCGATCGCGGCCCCGAACTGGGTGCGCTGGCGAGCGTATTCGACCGTCCGTGCCAGCAGGGCCCGGCCCAGCCCGAGGGCCTGCGCGGCCGTCGCCAGGGCCGCGACCTCGGCGGCGTGCGCGGCCGCGGCGGACACCCGTGGACCGCGTGCCAGCACGGTTCCGCCGAGCGGCCGGGACAGTCGGCGCGCGGGGTCGGCGGACGGTTGTACCGGCCCCGTCACCTCCGTCAGACGTACGGTGTCGCCGTCGACGACGAAGACCGCGTCGGCCGAGTCGGCGTCCAGTGCGTACGGGCTTTCGCCGGATCCAGAGCCGGATCCACATCCCGACCCCGATGCATTACCCGAGATCAGGCACAGCGAGGCAACGGTCTTCCCGGACGCGATGCCCGGCAGCCAGTTGGCGGCCGTCGCCTCGTCGCCGAGCGTGCCGAGCCGGTCCAGCAGGGCCGCCGCGGCCACCGTCTCCACCACCGGCCCCGGCACCACGTGCCGACCCAACTCCCGCAATGCCACGGCCAGTTCGAGCGGCAGCGGGCCGAGTCCGTCGTGCCGTTCCGGTACGGCCAGGGCGAAGACTCCGGCCTCGGCCAGCCGGGCCCAGACGGCGCGGCCGGGAGCGGTGTCCCCGGCCGCCCAGGCCCGTACGACCGCAGGGGTGTCGGCGGCCGTCAGCATGGCGTCGAGCGAGCGGGCGAAATCCCGCTGCTCGTCGTCGAGGAGGAACCGCATCACCGGCGTCCTTTCGGCAGACCGAGCAGCCGCTCGGCGATGATGTCGCGCTGGATCTCGTTGGTGCCGGCGTAGATCGGCCCGGCGAGGGAGAAGGTGTAGCCGTCGGACCAGCTGCCGTGCGCCGGAGCCTCCTCGGCGTCGTCCGACAGCTCGCCGTACGGGCCGAGCAGGTCGAGCGCGGTCTCGTGGAGGGCGATGTCCAGCTCCGACCAGAAGACCTTGTTGAGGCTCGACTCGGCGCCGAGGGTGCCCCCCGCGGCGATCCGCGAGGCGTTGGCGTAGGTGAACAGCTGGTACGCGCGGGCGCCGATCACCGCGTCGGCGACCCGGTCGCGCAGCGCGGTGTCGCCCGGGTCGGCCTGCTCGCGCCACAGCGCGGTCAGTCGCTCGGCGGCGGCCGTGAACCGGCCCGGGCTGCGCAGCGTCAGCCCGCGTTCGTTGCCCGCCGTGCTCATCGCGACCCGCCAGCCCTGGCCGGGCTCGCCGATCACGTCCGCGTCCGGCACGAAGACGTCCGAGAGGAACAGTTCGGCGAAGGCGGGCTTGCCGTCGAGGCGGCCGATGGGCCGCACGGTCACGCCGTCCGCGTCCAGCGGGAACATCAGATACGTCAGGCCTCGGTATGGCTTGCCCGCCGAAATGCCGTCCTGGTCACTGCGGAAGAGGCCGAAGGCCCGGTCGGCGAAGGCGGCCCGGGACGACCAGGTCTTCTGGCCGTTCAGCAGCCAGCCGCCGTCCGTCCGTACGGCCGTGGAGCGGAGCGAGGCGAGGTCCGAGCCGGACTCCGGCTCGGACCAGGCCTGGGCCCAGATGACCTCGCCGCTCGCCATGGGCGGCAGGATCCGGGCCCGCTGCTCCTCCGTACCGTGCTCGAAGAGGGTCGGCGCGAGGAGGTTGATGCCGTTCTGGCTGACCCGGCCGGGCGCGCCGGCCGCGTAGTACTCCTCCTCGAAGACCAGCCACTCAAGGATCGAGGCGGCCCGGCCGCCGTACGCCTCGGGCCAGGAGACCACCGACCAGCGGTCCGCGAACAGCGTGCGTTCCCACTCCCGGTGCGCGGCGAAACCCTCGGCGGTCTCCAGTGAGGGCAGGGGCACCGACGGTACGTGGCCGGCGAGCCAGGCGCGGGCCTCCGTGCGGAAGGCGTCCTCCGCCGCCGTGAAGTCCAGGTCCATCAGCCGGAGGCCTCCTTCATGGCGCGGATGTCCATGCCGCCCAGCGAGTCCCGTGCGACCTCGGCGTTGTGCGCGTGCGCCAGGTGGTGCAGTCCGAAGACGGAGTCCAGCCCGGTGTGCAGGCCCTGCAGATCCTCGGCCTGGTTGACCGCGCGCTTGGTCAGCGCCAGTCCCAGCCGTGGCATCTCCGCGATGCGCAGTGCCAACTCCCGTACGGTGCCGTCCAGTTGCTCGCGTGGGACGACCCGGTTGACCATGCCCACCTCGTACGCTCGGCGGGCGCTCATCCGGTCGCCGGTGAAGAGGAACTCCTTGGCGATGCGTGGCGGCATCACCCACGGGTGGGCGAAGTACTCCACGCCCGGAATGCCCATCCGCACCACCGGGTCCGCGAAGAAGGCGTCCTCGGAGGCGACGATCAGGTCGCAGACCCAGGCGAGCATCAACCCGCCCGCCACGCAGGCCCCTTGGACGGCGGCGATGACCGGCTTGGGCAGCTCGCGCCAGCGGCGGCACATGCCCAGATAGACCTCGGACTCGCGGGCGTAGCGGCTCTCGGCGCCCTCCTTGTCCGAGTGGTCCCACCAGAGCCCGGCCTCGCGGTCGAACGGCAGATGCGCGTCCCGCTCCGGGGTGCCGATGTCATGGCCGGCCGAGAAGTGCTTCCCCGCCCCGGCGAGCACGACGACCTTCACCTCGTCGTCGTCGGCCGCGCGGTAGAAGGCCCGGTCCAGGGCGTAGGTCATCGCGGAGTTCTGGGCGTTGCGGTAGTCGGGCCGGTCCATCGTGACCAGGGCGAGAGGCCCTTGGCGTTCGTAGCGGACGGGCCCTGAAGACGCAGTGCGGGCAGCGGACATCCGCCCCTCCTTCCCTAACAATTGTTTGGTAGGTTAACGTACGGGCCCTCGGCCGTCGAGAAGTCGATCCGCCGGGACGCCCGTCCCACGAGAGCCGCCCGGAGCCGCCCATGAGCAGCAGCGTCGAGGAGTTCCGCACCGAGTTCCGCAGCTGGCTGCGGGCCCACCTCACCGGGGAATTCGCGGGCCTGCGCGGACGCGGTGGCCCCGGCCGGGAACACGAGGCCTTCGCCGAACGCCTCGCCTGGGAGCGGCACATGGCCGCCGCGGGCTGGACCTGCGTCGGCTGGCCCAAGGAGTACGGCGGGCGCGGCGCCACCCTCGAACAGCAGGTGGCCTGCCACGAGGAGTACGCCCTCGCCGACGCCCCCGCCCGGGTGGGCCACCTGGGCGAACAGCTCCTCGGCCCCACCCTGATGGCCTTCGGCACCCCCGAGCAGCGGGAGCGGTACCTCCCCCGGATCGTCGCCGTCGAGGAGCTGTGGTGCCAGGGCTACAGCGAGCCGGACGCCGGATCGGACCTGGCGAACGTCCGGACCCGGGCCGAGCTCGACGACGCAGCGGACGAATGGGTGGTCACCGGCCAGAAGATCTGGACCTCGCTCGCCCACGCCTCCGACTGGTGCTTCGTCGTCGCCCGCACCGAACCCGGCTCCACCCGCCACCACGGCCTGTCCTACCTACTGGTCCCGCTCGACCAGCCGGGCGTGGAGATACGGCCGATCACCCAGCTCACCGGCACCTCCGAATTCAACGAGGTGTTCTTCGACGGCGCCCGCACCGCCGCCGGGAACATCGTCGGAGCGCCGGGCGAGGGCTGGCAGGTCGCCATGGCGACCCTCGGCTTCGAACGCGGTGTGTCCACCCTCGGCCAGCAGGTCGGCTTCCGCCGCGAACTCGAATCCCTCATCGAGCTGGCCAAGCGCAACGGCGCCGCCCGGGACCCGCTGATCCGCGACCGCATCGCCCGGGCCTGGACCGGCCTGGAGATCATCCGCGGCAACGCACTGCGCATGCTCGACGGCGTCGCGGCCGGCGCCCCCGGCCCGGAGGCGTCCATCGGCAAGATCTTCTGGGCCACCTGGCACCGTGAGCTGGGCGAACTCGCCATGGACGTGTGCGGCGCCGACGGTATGACGGCCGCCGGAGCGCCGTACGACCTCGACGACTGGCAGCGGCTCTTCCTCTTCTCCCGCGCCGACACGATCTACGCCGGCTCGAACGAGATCCAGCGCAACATCATCGCCGAGCGCGTGCTCGGCCTGCCGAAGGAGGTTCGCCCGTGACCTCGGTCCCGCCCCGCTACGTACCCGGCCACCAACTGCTCGCCGGCCGCACCGCCGTCATCACCGCGGCCGCGGGCGCCGGAATCGGCGGCGCGACCGCCAAGCGGCTGCTGGAGGAAGGCGCGGACGTCGTCCTCTCCGACGCCCACGCCCGCCGCCTCAAGGAGTCGGAGGCGGAGCTGGCAGGCGAGTTCGGCGCCGACCGCGTCGCCGCCCTGCCCTGCGACGTCACCGAGGAATCCCAGGTCGCGGCCCTCTTCGACCTGGCCGAGGAACGCCACGGCCGGCTCGACATCGTCGTCAACAACGCCGGGCTCGGGGGCACCGCCGACCTCGTCGACATGACCGACGAGCAGTGGGACAGGGTCCTCGACGTCACCTTGAACGGGACCTTCCGCTGCACCCGCGCCGCGCTCCGCCGGATGAAGGCCGCGGGCAGCGGCGGTGTCATCGTCAACAACGCCTCGGTCGTCGGCTGGCGGGCCCAGCAGGGCCAGTCCCACTACGCCGCCGCCAAGGCCGGCGTGATGGCCCTGACCCGCTGCGCCGCCCTGGAGGCCGCCGACTTCGGAGTGCGCGTCAACGCCGTCTCGCCGAGCCTCGCCATGCACCCCCACCTGGTGAAGGTCACCACGCCCGAGCTGCTGGCGGAGTTGACCTCCCGCGAGGCGTTCGGCCGCTACGCCGAGCCGTGGGAGGTGGCCAACGTCATCGTCTTCCTCGCCAGCGGCTACTCCTCGTACCTCACCGGGGAGGTCCTGTCGGTCAGCAGCCAGCACCCGTGAGAGGAGAGCGCCGGACCCCGGCCTCCAACACAAGCGATAGGAAGACCGCGGTCAGTAGCAGTAGCAGGAGCAGGAGGAAGACTGTCACGAGCCCGGCGCCCGAGCGGCGCGAGGAGCTCCTGGCCACCGCCGCCGAGGTGTTCGCGGCGCAGGGTTACCGCGCCACCACCGTCCGAAAGATCGCGGACGCGGCGGGCATGCTCGCGGGCAGCCTCTACTACCACTTCGACTCCAAGGAGTCGATGCTCGACGAGATCCTCGCCACCTTCCTGGACGAGCTCCGGTCCCGGTACGACGCCGTGCTGGCCGCCGGCCTCGGGCCCAGGGAGACCATCGAGGCCCTGGTCACCGAGTCCTTCCGGGAGATCGACCGGCACCGCGCCGCCGTCGCCATCTACCAGAAGGAGTCCCCGCACCTGCGCACCCAGCCCCGCTTCGGCTACCTCACCGCCTCGCAGCGGAAGTTCGAGAAGGCGTGGCTGGGCACGCTGGAGCGCGGCGTGGCCGCCAAGGTCTTCCGCGCCGACCTCGACATCCGGCTCACCTACCGCTTCGTGCGCGACACCGTCTGGGTCGCCGCGAGCTGGTACCGCCCGGGCGGACAGCACGGCCCGGAGGAGATCGCCCGCCAGTACCTGTCGACGGTGCTGGAAGGCATCGCCGTCCGGGACTGACGCACGACCCGAAAACTCCGGGAATGACGCACGACCCGAGAACGTAGACAAGGAACAGGAAGAGGAGTGGCCATGGCCGAGGCATACATCGTCGAAGCGGTCCGCACCCCGGTCGGCAGGCGGAACGGAGGACTGGCCGCCGTGCACCCGGCCGACCTCGGCGCGCACGTCCTGAAAGCGCTGATGGAGCGCTCCGGCGCCGACCCGGCGGCCGTCGAGGACGTCGTCTTCGGCTGTCTGGACACCGTCGGCCCGCAGGCGGGCGACATAGCCCGCACCTGCTGGCTGGCCGCCGGGCTGCCCGAAGAGGTCCCCGGAGTGACCGTGGACCGGCAGTGCGGCTCCTCCCAGCAGGCCCTGCACTTCGCCGCGCAGGGAGTGCTCTCCGGCACCCAGGACCTGGTGGTCGCGGGCGGCGTGCAGAACATGTCCCAGGTGCCGATCGCCTTCGCCAGCCGCCAGGCCGCCGAGCCGCTCGGCCTCACCCAGGGCCCGTACGCCGGCTCCGAGGGATGGCGGGCCCGCTACGGCGACCGGCCCGTCAACCAGTTCCACGGCGCCGAGCTGATCGCGACGAAGTGGGACATCTCCCGCCGCGCCATGGAGGAGTTCGCCCTGCGCTCACACCAGCGGGCCATCCGCGCCATCGACGAGGGCCGCTTCGACCGCGAGACCGTCCCGTACGGCGACGTGACCACCGACGAGGGCCCGCGCCGCGACACCACCCTGGAGAAGATGGCCGGCCTCCAGCCGCTCACCGAGGGCGGCCGGCTCACCGCCGCCGTCTCCTCCCAGGTCTCCGACGGTGCCTCCGCCCTCCTGATCGCGAGCGACCGCGCCGTACGCGAGCACGGCCTGACCCCGCGCGCCCGCATCCACCACCTCTCCGTCCGCGGCGAGGACCCGATCCGGATGCTGTCCGCACCCATCCCCGCCACCGCGTACGCGCTGAAGAAGGCCGGGATGACGCTCGACGACATCGACCTCGTCGAGATCAACGAGGCCTTCGCCCCGGTCGTCCTCGCCTGGCTCAAGGAGACCGCCGCCGACCCCGAGAAGGTCAACGTCAACGGCGGCGCCATCGCCCTCGGCCACCCGCTGGGCGCCACCGGCACCAAGCTGATGACGACCCTGCTGCACGAACTGGAGCGCACCGGCGGCCGATTCGGCCTGCAGACCATGTGCGAGGGCGGCGGCCAGGCGAACGTCACGATCATCGAGCGGCTGTAGGACACGGAGACCGCGAAGCCCACCTCGCCCCGCCCGCCTCTCCACCCCCACCGGGCAACGCGCCGACCGGCGGTGCCGCCGACCCCGCCCAGCCGCGGCAGCCGCACGATCCGCCGCCACCCGCGCCGCCGGCCACTTCCGGTGGGGCGACGAAACCCGCACCGCCCCACGCCCCCGCCAAGCCCTGGAAGTCCTGCACGTACTACTCCGGTACCCGGCTCACGGAGTACGGCGATCGTGGGGCGGCCGTGAAGGAGGTGCAGTGCATCCTCCGGGCCCGCGGCTACAACATCGGCCCCAGCGGCGTGGACGGCGTCTTCGGCTCCGACACGCTGTTCGAGGTCAAGAGGTTCCAGAGCAGGCACCACCTCCAGGTCGACGGGCAGGTCGGTACCCGGACCTGGGCGGCGTTGCGGTCGTGACCGACCTGCCGGTGGCCCCAGGGCTCAGCGCCGCAGCCACTGCCCGCGGTACGCGCCGGGCGTGACCCCGTAGGCCGACTTGAACGTCCGGTTGAACACCGCGGGGTCACGGAAGCCCCATCGCCTGGCGATCTGGCCCGCGCCGCGCTGTGACTGGGCCGGATCGGACAGGTCCGCCCGGCAGTGTTCCAGGCGGCGTTCGCGCAGGAATCCGCCGACGGTGAGCCCGTCCCGCTGGAAGAGGTGGTGCAGATAGCGCAGCGAGATGTGGTGGGCGGCGGCGAGGGAGGCCGGGGACAAGTCGGCGTCGTGCAAGTGGTGTTCGACGTACGTCTTGATGTCGTGCAAGAGCAGGTCGGTGCGTGACCGGGCGGGTTCCGGTGCGGTGGGCACCGGTCCGGCCGGGTGGGGGCGCGTCTCGCCGTGGCGCAGCGCGGTCTGGCTGTCGAGGAAGGCCGTCGCGAGGTTGACCGCGGCGGTGCCCAGCCACGCGGTGTGCCGGGCCTCTCGCGACGGTGCCTGCGCGGCGAGCCCGTACACGAAGGACGCGAGGAGGGCCGCCGGTCCCGAACGGGTCGGGGTGGGCCGCCCGGACACTGCGCGGAGCGACTCGCCGGGGAGCGGTAAGACGGCCTCGGGCATGTGCAGGACCAGCGCCCGGCCCGGGCGCTCGGGCGCGCCGGCGGACAGCCGGAAGCACTCGGAGGGCTCCCACAGCACCACGCTGCCGGACTCCACCCGGACGAGCCGCTGATCGCGGCCGAGGACCACGGGCCCGCGGGTCGCGAAGACCAGGTGCCAGGTGCGCGGCAGGCCGTCGGCGTACCGGCCCGCCAGCTCTACGACGGCGGGCGGTGCGGGTGGGCTCAGCAGCGACAGCCGCACCGGTCCCAGGTCGAGATGGTGATGGTCCGCCCGTCCGACCGCCCCCGTGCGGGCCCGGACCGGAGCAGCGCCGGTCGGGGCGGTGTGCGGGGCCGCCGCGTGGTCGGCGGCAGCACGGTGCCGCCGGCCCGCAGGCGTACCGGGCCTCGTGACGGCGGGCTGTCGGCGGCGCCTGCCGGGGGCGGCCGTCGTGGCGTTCGCGATCTCGCGTTCGTCCGGGCCGGATGAGCTGCCGTCCGCCGTCATGTTCTGGTTCCCCCCGTGCACTTGGTGTACGTGTGGTGTACGTGCCTGAAGTTGCGTGCGCACCCTCGGCGCCGCGTCCGGCGGCCGGTCCGGGGCCGTCCCCCCGGGTGCTTGGCCCGAGTCTGGAGCGGGCGGGACAGCAGCGGCCAGGGCTGCCCGCCAGAAGCGTCAAAGGCGGGACGACCATGGCTGTGACCTGCGGGGACACCTGGCTGCCGGGCGGCGGAGCGGGACGGCCTGCCATAGTGGGACGCGCGGGGAAGGGGGGCCGCCGTGGGACGTTGGCAGCCGCTGCGGGATGACCTGCCCGCCGAGGTGGCCCGGTTGGTGCGAGAACTGCGCCAGTACGTGGACCGGTGCGAGATGACCACCGCGACCGTCGCCGCGAAGACCGGCTACAGCCGCAGTTCGTGGCTGCGCTATCTGAACGGCCGGAGAATGCCGCCCTGGTCGCCGGTCTCGGGACTGGGACGGCTGGCGCAGGCCGATGCCGAGTACCTGCGCGTGTTGTGGGAGTCGGCGGCCCACGCCTGGAAGGAGGAGGGCCCGGCCGGTGAGAGCGGCCCACCGCCCGTCCCGCGTGACCCGGCGGAACGCCCGCAGGGCTCGGACACCCCGACCGGGCGGCCGCCGGGTGCCGGGGAGCAGGCTGCCGGGGCCTGGATCCTTACCGCGAGAGGTGCGATCGCGACAGCGTCGTCGTCCACCGCCTGCGCGCGTACGGCCGCGTCCTGACGCTTGAGTACAGCCCGGCCTGCCTGGCGAGCTGGGCGGAGGTGGATACTCCTGCGGCGACGGCACGGTTGCGGATCGCCACGACCGGCGGCGACCAGGAAGTGGCCGGCAAGGGCGGTGCGTACACGGAGATGGTCGGAAGCGGGCCGGACGCCGCGCGTGCCACGGTCGTCGTGGCCGGCCACCAGCTCGGCGTCGGACGGTACGACAGCTGGATCGACGCCGTCACCGGCAGCGCGTGAGGGTTACGGCGTCTGTCCGCAGCCGGCGGAACCGTCCGGTGTCGTAGACCTCGTACATGTGGTCCCGGTCCAGACGCAGCGGGAGACCGTAGCGTTCGCCCTGGTAGACGATCCACTGGCCGGTGGAGGCGAGACGCTGCGCCGCCGCGCCCCAGGTGGCGGACCCGACGATCCCGTCCGCGGACAGCCGGTGGTTGCTCTGCCAGACGCGGGTGGCGTCGGCGGTCGCCTTGTCGTAGGTGCAGGTGATCCCCGAGGGGGCGGAGTATCCGTCGGCCCACAGCATGCTCTGCCACAGTCCGACCAGATCGCTGCGCCGGGTGCGGCCGACCACCAGCTGTTCCGCCGCGGGCAGCCCGCCCGCGACGAGTACGCCGCCACGTCGGTCGCCGGACCGGTGGTCCCGTGGCCCCCCGGCCCCCGCGCACACCACTGCCAGCACCAGTACGCACAGTGCGGCGCGTGCCGCATTCCCTCCGCCCATGAAACCGTCATAACGTCAACTGGGGTGCAATGGCGCCCACTTGGGCAAAACCACGGTTCTCGGTTCACGCGCGACGGATACGGTGAGGTGGCACATGACGAACAGAACGTACCGGGCTCCGGAGGCCGAGCTTGACTGACTGGAAGTCGTTACCCGACGGTCTCGCCTCGGACGTCCGCCATCTCGTCGTCGAACTGCGGGCGTTGAAGGAACGTACCGGGCTGAGCCTTACCGCACTCGCCAGGCGCACCCCGCACAGCAAGTCGTCCTGGGAGCGCTATCTCAACGGCAAGGCACTGCCGTCGCAGCACGCGGTGACGTCGCTCGGCAAGCTGGCCGACGCCGACCCCGCCCGGCTCCTGGCGCTGTGGGAACTGGCGAACACCGCTTGGCACGACCGCGAAGTCCACGACGTCCGCGAAGCCCACGACGACAGCGAAGCCCACGACGACCGCGAAGCGCACGGCGTCCACGAAACCCACGACGACACCGAAGCCCGCGACATCGGCGAAGTCCGGGACCGGCAGCCCGGGGCACCCACCCCCGGGACGGAACCCACCCCGGCCCCACCAGCGGCGGAGCCGCCCGCACGCCGCCGCCTCAGCAGACGGCCGCCGGTCTGGGCCCTGATCGCCCTGGCCGTCGTCGTCGCGTCAAGTGCCGCCCTCTTCATGGCGTTCGGCCGGCACTCCACCGCGCACACCGACCGGGACGGCACGCCCGGGGCGAACGCATCGACCAGACAACTCGACGTCAATTGCTTCGCGGACAGCTGCGCCGGCAAGGACCCCAAGCAGACCGGCTGCGGCGGCGATGCGTGGACCGCCGCCCTGGACAAGGTCGCCGGGGTCTACGTGGAGCTGCGCTACAGCGACGCCTGCAAGGCCGCCTGGTCCCGTATCAGTTGGGGCCGCCGCGGTGACATCGCCCGGGTCGTCGGCGCGGGCGGCCGGACGTACCAGAACAAGGTCCACTACGACACCGACACGTTCAGTGCGATGGTCGCCGCCCCCAGCCCCTCAACCGCAAGGGCCTGTGTTCAGCTCACTTCCGGGGTGCACGCCTGCACGTCCCCCGGCGGCACCCAGCACCTCACGGAGCCCCCGAACCCGCCCACCGCGTCCCCGTCCGCGAACACCCCCTCGGCGGCCACCCCGAAGCAAGGTCAGCACCGGAACACCTGACGTCGTCAGGCAGTCGGGCCCGACCAGCCGTACTTCTCGCACCACCCTCGTTGGCACGCCGATTGCCTTCCGTGCCCCCGCCGCCCGCGTCCCCGTGTACGACAAGGAGGCCGGAGGGGGCGTCCGGCCTCCTGGGCACGTCGTTGTCTGGCGGCGGGCCAGGCCAACCGGTCTGTCGGTGGGCCGGATCAACCGGCACGGATCAGGGCATCGGGCCCTGCCTTTCGGGTGCCGTCGGCGCGCTGGCCGTGCGGTCCCGGCGCTGGCGGGCCGCCTTCGGTCTTACCGGGCCCGTGGCGTGCGGGCGACCGCCGAGCTCGATGAGCGCGCCCGCGTCTCCCTCGCCCATCGTTCCCGATCAGGGACCCGGGAGAGCTGGACGAAGGTTGCTGGGTCGGTCGGCCGATCTTCTGGAACGTGCGGTGCGGGGAGAACGGGCCCCTGGCCGCGGTTGCCGTCATCCCGCTTCGGCGGGTTGTCCCGCTGCCGGGTGGGGCCCGTTCCTCGTTGCTGTCGAGTACTGCCGGGCGGAGCGCCGTTCCTGGGCTTCCACCGGACGTGGCGCTCCGGCGTTGCGGTCCCGGCGCGCTGCATCCGGAATGCCGGCGGGGTGCGGGCCAACAGGTCATTGACCGCGCAGTGGGCACATCCTCCCTCAGGCCCCGCCACGGCCCTCGGGCCTCCTCACCTCACCAGTCGGGCGCTGAGCTTGACCAGGGTCGCGGTGTCCAGGCCGAGTCCCTTGCGGAGGTAGCCGTCGAGGCTGCCGTAGTCCTGTTCGGCCTGGTGGAGGGCCGCTCGTAGGTAGTCCTCGCGGACCTCCTGGAGCGGGATCAGGAGGTCGGGGTTCTGCATCAGGCCGGCGTTCTTGAGTGCCTCCCGGGTGTTGCGGTCCGCCTCGGCGCGCAGCTCGTTGGAGAGCAGGTAGTCGCCGGTGGCGGTGCGGTCCGGGACGCCGACGGCGCGGAGCAGCAGATAGCTCAGCCAGCCGGTGCGGTCCTTGCCGGAGGTGCAGTGGTAGAGGAGCGGGGACTGGTCGTGGTCCGCTATGTCGCGGAGGGTCTGCGCGAAGCGTTCGCGGTTCTCCTTGGTGGTGACGAAGTTGCGGTAGATCGACCGCATCAGCTCCTCCGCCTTGCCGTCGCCGAGCAACTCCTGCTGTTTGGCCGGGTCCTTGGTGCCGATGGCCGCCATCGTCTTCTCGTAGAGGCCGAGGTCGTTCACGGACCGTGAGGTGGCGGACAGCCCGGCGGGCAGGCGGTCCGCGCCCTCACGCTGGACCTCCAGTGGGACGCGGAAGTCCACCACGGTCCGCAGGTGCAGCGCGGACAGTTTCGCCACATCGGCGTCGGTGAGCTTGCCGAGCCCGTCGGCCCGGAAGACCTGGCCGTAGCGGACGTGCTGCCCGAGGCCGGTGCGGTACCCGCCGAGGTCGCGGACGTTCACCGCGCCCTGCAGCGCGATGCGGTGGACGGTATCGGCGCTCCGCTCGTGCTGCGGGGCGGTGACGCCTGGGGGCTGGGCCGGGGTGTCGGCGACGGCCCAGGCAGGAAGGACGCCGAGGGTGAGCACGGAGGCTACGGCGGCCGCGGTCAGTCGTACAGGGGTAGTGCGCATCACATCAACTCCCTGTGTTCGAGTCCCTGTGTTCGAGGGGAAGTTCAGCTGACGAGGGGAAATCAGCTGACGAGGGGAAGGGCGCGCAGCGTGTGCTGCGCTTCGGTCATGACGCGGTGGACGAGCTCGGCGCAGGACGGCAGGTCGTCGATCAGGCCCGCGACCTGGCCCGACGCCATCACCCCGAGGTCGGTGCGGCCCTCGACCATCGAGGCCTTGAGCAGCATCGGGGTATTGGCGGCCAGCAGTACCTGACTCCACATCAGGTTCTTGCCGTGCTTCATGGCCAGGCCGTCGCGCACCATCTGTGCCCAGCTCATGCCGGAGCCGCGTCGGAACGCGGCGGCGTGGCGCACCGCGCGCAGCAGCGCCGCGAGCCGTCCCGAGCGCTCCAGCGCGTCGACCAGCTCGCTGCGCAGCATCCGGTGCGGCAGGCCGTCGACCTTGGTGGTGACGGTGATGTCCTGGACCGTCGCGGCCAGGTACGTGGCCTTGACCGAGTCCGGGACGGTGCTGTCGGAGGTGAGCAGGAAGCGCGTGCCCATGGCGATCCCGGCGGCTCCGTACGCCAGCGCGGCGACCAGGCCCCGGCCGTCGTGGAAGCCGCCGGCCGCGATCACGGGGATGTCCACGGCATCGACGACCTGGGGGAGGAGGACGGTCGTGGCCACGTTCCCGGTGTGGCCGCCGCCCTCGCCGCCCTGCACCACGACCGCGTCGGCGCCCCACGCGGCGACCTTCTCGGCGTGCCGCTTGGCGCCGATGGACGGGATGACGACCACCCCGGCGTCCTTGAGCCGGGCGATCAGCTCGCGGGAGGGAGCGAGGGCGAACGAGGCGACCTTGACGCCCTCGTCGATGATGAGGCGGACGCGCTCGGCGGCGTCGCCCGCGTCCGCCCGCAGATTGACCCCGAACGGCGCGTCCGTACGGGACCTGACCTCGCGCACGGCCGAACGCAGCTGCTCGACGGTCATGGTGGCGGAGGCGAGGATGCCCAGCGCGCCCGCGTTGGCGGTGGCCGAGACGAGCCGGGGGCCGGCCACCCAGCCCATGCCGGTCTGCACGATCGGGTGCCGCACCCCGACGAGCTCGGTCAGCGGGGTCTCGATCCTCACGTCCGTCGGGCGGCGGGTGTCGCTCATGCCGGCACCTCGCGTTCCCGCAGTCCCTTGGGGTCCACCACCTCGCGGATCAGCCGTAGCTCCTCGGCCGTCGGCTCGCGGGTGTACGGCACCTCGTCCGGGATGGTGAGCGCGAAGCCGGTGGCGTCGGCGATCTGGTCGACCGTGACACCGGGGTGGCGCGAGCGCAGCCGCATCGTGCGGTCCGGGGTCTCGAAGTCGAAGACGCCCAGGTCGCTGATGACCTCCGGGATGCGGTGGTAGCGGCTCGCGGACGGGCCGGCCGCCGCGGCGCGGTCGTAGCCGACGCCCGACACCATGTCGACCCGCTCGACGAAGACGCGCGGGGAGTGCCGCGGTACCCAGTAACTGGTCGGGTTGTTGAGGGTGTTGATCGGCGCGCCGCGCACACCGAGGAGCTGGCGCTTGGGCCGGGACCAGTCGCCGATGCAGCTGATGTTCTGGTTGCCGTGCCGGTCCAGCTGGCTGGCGCCCATCATCACGTGCCGCCGCCCGGTGGCCACCAGCGCCAGGTGCTGGCGGTACGGCAGCCAGCCCTCGACCACCTGGGCCGTGGCGCCGACCGCCGGTACGTCGCCGATGAGCAGCGCCTCGCCGTCCGTCAGCAGCAGGTCGGGGGAGAAGGTGAGCCTCGCCAGCCGGGCGCCGATCATCGGGATCGTGCCCATGGGGCTGGCCAGCACCTCGCCCGCGTCCCGCCAGGCCTCGGCGCAGGCCACCACGCAGTACTCGGCCCGGGTCGCCGTCGTCGCGCCTCCGCTCATGCTTCCTCCTCGTGGAACGCCGCAACGGCGGCCTGGTACGCGGCCTCGTCGCCCGACAGGAACTGCTCGGTGAAGGCCCGCCAGGCCTCGGGGTCACGGGCGGCCTGGGTGTAGGCGCGCTGGAACGTCTCGTCGCGGTCGTAGTCGGGGGCGCAGGAGGTGAAGTGCGCACCGTTCGGGGTCTCCACCACACCGTTCACGAACGCCCGCTTGACCAGCAGTGATTGCGGGCCTTGCGCCTTGAGCAGCTCCGCGGTGTCCACGATCCGCTCGCAGGAGAGGTAGGCCTGGTCGGCGGCCTGGCAGAACAGGTCGTCGAAGTACGGGTCCGGGCCCAGGTACTGGCCGTTGCCGTGGACGTCCGCCCGGTTGAGGTGCACCAGCGCGGCGTCCAGCCGCAGGGCCGGTACGGCGACGAGCTCCTCGCCGTCCTCGTAGGGGGACCTGACCGTCCGCAGCCGCGGGTTGACGGTCATGACGTCCGAGGCGAGGCCGGCGCGGATCGGCATGAACGGCAGCCGGTGCGCGGCCGCGGTCAGGCCCCACATGAACATGGCCTCGTCCAGCTCCACCATCTCGAACGCGGCGCGCTGCCGGGCCGCCCCGAAGTGCGGTTCCAACGGAATGGAGTCCAGGGTGGCGAAGGCGGCGACCAGTTTGCGGATCTTCCCGGCGGCGGCGAGCAGTCCGACGTCGGGACCGCCGTAACTCACCACCGTCAGATCGGTGAGGTCGGACCGCAGCAGTGCGCGGACCAGCGCCATCGGCTTGCGGCGGGAGCCCCAGCCGCCGATGCCGAGGGTCATGCCGCTCTCCAGCCGGCCGACCGCCTCCTCGGCGGTCATCGTCTTGTCCCTGCTCATGGCTGCCGCTCCTTTCCGGTGGCGGTGGCGGTGGCGGCGTGAGCTTCGGTGCCGGCGCCGGTGCCGAACGTGTCGCGGACCCGGTCGGCGACGCCGCTGAGGTTGGCCTCGAAGGTGAAGCCCTGTTCGAAGCGGTAGCTGCGGCGGACGTCCACCGGGTCGATGCCGTTGATCGCGGCCTTGGCGAGGCGGATCAGATAGCCGTCCTTGGCGGCGATCTCGCGGGCCAACTCCAGTGCGGACTCGCGGAGTTGCTCGCGTGGCACCACCCGCCACACCGAGCCGTGCCGGTGGAGTTCCTGTGCGGTGGCGGTACGGGAGGTGTAGTACAGCGCCCGCATCAGGTGCTGGGGGACCAGCCGGGCCAGGTGGGTGGCGGCGCCGAGCGCGCCCCGGTCCAGCTCGGGCAGCCCGAAGGTCGCGTCCTCGCTCGCCACGATCGCGTCCGCGTTGCCGACCAGCCCGATCCCGCCGCCCAGACAGAAGCCGTGCACGGCGGCGACCACCGGCACCTCGCAGTCGTAGACGGCGGCGAACGCGTCGTAGCAGCCGCGATTGGCGCCGATCAGTGCCTGGTGGCCGTCCGTGCGCTGCATTTCCTTGATGTCGACGCCGGCGTTGAAGCCGCGGCCCGCTGCGGTCAGCACCACGCAGCGCACCTTCGGGTCGGCCCCGGCGGCGCGTACCGCGGCGGCGAGGTCGTACCAGCCCCGCACGGGAAGGGCGTTGACCGGAGGGAAGTCCACGGTGACAACGGCGATGCCCTCTTCGGGGGCGGAGGTGGAGACACCCATGAGCAGATCAGCTACCTTTCCACCAAACATTTGTTAGGCGGAAGATAGCAGCGGTCAGCGCGCTGCGGGAGGTGTGCATTGGCAGCGATCACCGATCTGTCCGGACACGTCGCCGTCGTCACCGGGGGAACCCGGGGCGTCGGCGCGGGAATCACCCGCGCCCTGCTCGCCGCCGGCGCCGAGGTGGTGGCCTGCGCACGACGCCCCCCGGACAAGCCCGTCGAAGCGGCCGGGCGCACCGCCCGCTTCCGCCCGCTCGACCTGCGTGATCCGGACGCGGTCGGCGCGTTCTTCGACCGGGTCCGCGACGACCACGGGCGGCTGGACACCCTGGTCAACAACGCCGGCGGCACCCCGTTCCGGCTGCTCGCCGACAGCGACCCCCGGCACGCCGCCCGGCTCGTCGAACTCAACCTCGTCGCCCCGCTGACCGCCTCGCTCGCCGCGTACGCGCTGATGCACCGTCAGGAACGCGGCGGGTCGATCATCATGATCGGCAGCGTCAGCGGAACCCGGCCCTCACCGGGCACGGCGATCTACGGCGCCGCCAAGGCGGGCCTGGACAACCTGGCCCGCTCCATGGCCGTGGAATGGGCGCCCCACGTGCGCGTCAACACCCTCGTCCTCGGCATGGTCCGCACCGAACTGTCCCACCTCCACTACGGCGACGAGGACGGCATCGCCGCCGTCGGCCGCACCGTCCCGCTCGGCCGGCTCGCCGAGCCGACGGAGATCGGCGACGCCTGCGTCTTCCTCGCCTCGGACCGGGCCGCGTACATCAGCGGCGCGAGTCTGCACGTCCACGGGGGCGGGGAGCGGCCGGCGTTCCTCGACGCCGCGACCGTCAACCACTGATCTCCACCGAGAGGATGCACCATGACCGGAATCTGCACCGGACGCGTCGCCGTCGTCACCGGCGCGGGACGAGGACTGGGCCGCGCGCACGCCCTCGCCTTCGCCGCGGAGGGGGCGAAGGTCGTCGTCAACGACCTCGGCGTCGGCCTCGACGGCAGCGGAGGGGCCGCCGGCCCGGCCCAGCAGGTCGTCGACGAGATCCGCGCGCTGGGCGGCGAGGCCGTCGCCCACGGCGGCGACATCGCCGCCACCGACGGCGCCGCCTCCCTCGTCGCCACCGCCCTGGAGACCTTCGGCCGCCTCGACACCCTCGTCAACAACGCCGGATTCCTGCGCGACCGCATGCTGGTCAACCTCGACGAGGACGACTGGGACGCCGTCATGCGCGTCCACCTCAAGGGCCACTTCCTGCCGCTCAAGCACGCCGCCGCGCACTGGCGGGCCGAGGCGAAGGCCGGCCGCACGCCCGAGGCCCGGGTGGTCAACACCAGCTCCGGGGCCGGTCTGCTCGGCAGCGTCGGCCAGGGCAACTACTCCGCCGCCAAGGCCGGGATCGTCGGCCTGACCCTCGTCGCCGCCGCCGAGATGGGCCGCTACGGCATCCAGGTCAATGCCATCGCACCGGCCGCCCGCACCCGGATGACCGAGCAGACCTTCGCCGACACCATGGCCACGCCGGAGGGCGGCGGCTTCGACGCGATGGCGCCGGAGAACGTCTCGCCGCTGGTCGTCTGGCTGGGCTCCGGCGCCAGTGCCGGGGTCACCGGCCGGGTCTTCGAGGCCGAGGGCGGGCGGATCACCGTCATGGAGGGCTGGCGGCCCGGCCCCACCGCGGACAAGGGCGCCCGCCGGACCCCGGCCGAGGCCGGCGAGACCGCCCGCAAGCTCCTCGCCGACGCCGAACCCCCGCAGCCGGTCTACGGGGCGCACTGACTTCCGCTCCCTCCCTGAGGAGAGGGCACGTACGGCGTCCCTGCGGCACACCTTTCCCGGTCAGCGGGATTTCGCGCTCCCCGCCCGGGAAGTGCCCCGCTTAGCCTCCCGGGACAGCCCGACGCCCCGCAGAGGACCCCCATGCTCACGGACCCCCAGAGGCAGCGCGCGGCGGAGATCCTGCGCTCCGCCGAGCACCGCCGCACGCCGGTCGCCCCGCTCATCGAGACCTTCCCGGAGATCGACACCGAGGACGCCTACGAGATCCAGCTCCTCAACATCCGGCACCGCCTCGACACCGGGGCCCGGGTGCACGGTCACAAGGTCGGCCTGTCGTCCCCCGTCATGCAGCGGATGATGGGGGTGGACGAGCCCGACTACGGCCATCTGCTCGACGACATGGCGTTGAGCGCCGACGTGCCGGTGCGCGCCGCCCGCTACTGCTACCCGCGCATCGAGGTCGAGGTCGGCTTCGTCCTCGGCGAGGACCTGCCGGGCGAGGAGTGCACCCCGGCGGACGTGCTCGCCGCCACCGAACGCGTCGTCCCCGCACTGGAGTTGATCGACAGCAGGATCCGCGACTGGCGGATCTCCATCGCCGACACCATCGCGGACAACGCCTCCTCCGCCGGATACGTCATCGGCGAGGGCCGCGATCCGCACGACCTGGACCTGAAGGCGATCGACGCGCGGCTCTTCCGCGGCGGTGAACTCCTCGCCGAGGGCCGCAGCGACGCCGTGCTCGGGGACCCGGCCGTCTCCGTCGCGTGGCTGGCCCGCACCGTGGCCCGCTTCGGAGTGCCCCTGAAGAAGGGGCACGTGGTGCTGCCGGGCTCGTGCACCCGGGCCGTCGACGTGATGCCCGGATCGACCTTCACCGCCGAGTTCACCGGGCTGGGCTCGGTCTCCCTCTCGTTCAGCTGAGGTGATTCAAGGAAATGACGCCCCCCAAGACCAAGGCGAGTGCCGCGATCGTCGGATCCGGCAACATCGGCACCGATCTGCTGTACAAGCTGCTGCGCTCCGAACTCGTCGAGCCCCGCTGGATGATCGGGGTCGACCCCGACAGCGAGGGGCTGGCCCGCGCCCGCCGCGCCGGCCTGGAGGCCAGCCACGAGGGCGTCGACTGGCTCCTCGCACAGGACGAGAAGCCCGACATCGTCTTCGAGGCCACCAGCGCCTCCGTCCACCGGGCCAACGCCCCCCGCTACGCCGAACTCGGCATCAAGGCGGTCGACCTCACCCCGGCCGCCGTCGGCCCCGCCGTCGTACCGCCCGCCAACCTGCGCGGACACCTCGACCGGCCCAACGTCAACATGATCACCTGCGGCGGCCAGGCGACCATCCCCATGGTGTACGCGGTCTCCCGGATCGTCCCGGTCCGGTACGCCGAGATCGTCGCCTCGGTGGCCTCCGTCTCCGCCGGCCCCGGAACCCGCGCCAACATCGACGAGTTCACCCGCACCACCTCGCGCGGCATCGAGACCATCGGCGGCGCCGAACGCGGCAAGGCGATCATCATCCTCAACCCCGCCGAGCCACCGGTCATCATGCGCGACACCGTCTTCTGCGCGATCCCCGAGGACGCCGACCGGGCCGCGATCACCCAATCGGTCAAGGAGATCGCCGAGCAGGTCGCCGCATACGTGCCCGGCTACCGGCTGCGCGCCGAGCCGCAGTTCGACGACCCCACCCCGGCCGGCGGCGGCATGGCGCGCGTCGCGATCTTCCTGGAGGTCGAGGGCGCGGGCGACTACCTGCCGCCGTACGCCGGAAACCTCGACATCATGACCGCCGCCGCCACCAAGGTCGGCGAGGAGTTCGCGAAGGGCATACAGGCATGAGGACCTACTCCGACACCCTCGACATCCGGATCACCGATTCCTCGCTGCGCGACGGTTCGCACGCCAAGCGGCACCAGTTCACGGGCGAGGACGTACGGTCGGTGGTCGCGGCCCTCGACGCCGCCGGGGTCCCGGTCATCGAGGTGACGCACGGCGACGGCCTCGGCGGATCCTCGTTCAACTACGGCTTCTCCAAGACCCCCGAGCAAGAGCTGATCAAGATCGCGGCGGCCACCGCCCAACAGGCGAAGATCGCCTTCCTGATGCTCCCCGGTCTGGGCGTGAAGGACGACATCCGCGCCGCCCACGCACACGGCGCGAGCATCTGCCGCATCGCCACCCACTGCACCGAGGCCGACATCTCCGTCCAGCACTTCGGACTCGCCCGCGACATGGGATTGGAGACCGTCGGCTTCCTGATGATGGCCCACTCGACGACACCCGAGAAGCTGGCCGAGCAGGGCCGCATCATGGCCGACGCCGGCTGCCAGTGCGTCTACGTGGTCGACTCGGCCGGGGCCATGGTCATGGACGACGTCACCGCCCGGGTCGAGGCCCTGGTGGACGCGCTCGGCGACGACGCCCAGGTCGGCTTCCACGGGCACGAGAACCTCGCCCTCGGCACCGGCAACTCGATCGCCGCCATCAAGGCCGGCGCCCTCCAGATCGACGGATCCACCCGTCGCCTCGGAGCCGGCGCGGGCAACACCGCCGTCGAGGCGCTGGTCGCCGTCTGCGCCAAGATGGGCATCCGCACCGGCATCGACGTACTGAAGATCATCGACGCGGCCGAGGACGTGGTCCGCCCGGTGATGGACGACGAGTGCCAACTCGACCGGCTCGCCCTGCTGATGGGCCACGCCGGCGTCTACTCCAGCTTCCTCAAGCACGCCTACCGGCAGGCCGAGCGCTACGGCGTCTCCGGCGCCGAGATCCTGCTGCGCGCGGGCGAGCGCCGCCTCGTCGGTGGCCAGGAGGACCAGCTCATCGACATCGCCGTGGAACTCGCCGCACAGAACTGAGCGGCCGGAAGGAGGAACGAGATGACTGCCCTCGACGACGGGGTCCGGATCATCGACGCGGGCAAGCCGCCCGCCCGCTTCGCCCGGGGCTGGCACTGCCTGGGCCTGACCGACGACTTCAAGGACGGAAAGCCGCACGAGATCGAGGCGTTCGGCACCAAGCTGGTGGTCTTCCAGGGCACGGACGACGGGCAACTGCACGTGCTGAACGCCTACTGCCCGCACATGGGTGGCAACCTCGCCCACGGCACGGTCAAGGGGGATGCCGTCGCCTGCCCCTTCCACGACTGGCGCTGGTCGGGCAACGGCCGCTGCGCCGGGATCCCGTACGCGCGCCGGGTGCCGCCGCGCGCCCGCACCCGCGCGTGGCTCACGCTGGAACGCAACAAGCAGCTGTTCGTCTGGAACGACCCCGAGGGCAACCCCCCGCCGGCCGAGGTCACCATTCCCGAGATCGAGGGCATCCACGGCCCGGACGCGGGCGAGTGGAGCGAGTGGACCTGGAAGACGCTCCGGGTCGAGGGCTCCAACTGCCGCGAGATCGTGGACAACGTCGTGGACATGGCGCACTTCTTCTACGTCCACTACGCCTTCCCGGAGTACTTCAAGAACGTCTTCGAGGGCCACATCGCCACCCAGTACATGGAGAGCAGCCCGCGCGGCGACATGGACCTGGGCACGCTGAGCTCCGGCCGCCTGCGGTCGGACGCCTCCTATTACGGCCCCTCGTACATGATCGACTACCTCTACAGCGAGGTCGGCGGCGGTATCGACGGCGACGTCGAGGGCGGCTCCGGAAGCGGCTCCGAGGGCGGCTCCGAAATGGAGATCGTCCTGATCAACTGCCACTACCCGATCGACGAGAACAGCTTCCAACTGCAGTACGGGGCGATCGTCAAGAAGCTGCCCGGCATGACGGACGAGCAGGCCGCGGAGGCCGCGCGGCTCACCGCGGAGGGCGCGACCGCCGGCTTCGAGCAGGACGTGGAGATCTGGAAGAACAAGACCCGGATCGACAACCCACTCCTCACCGAGGAGGACGGCCCGGTCTACCAACTGCGCCGCTGGTACGAGCAGTTCTACGTCGACGCCGCCGACGTCAAGGACGAGATGACGAGACGGTTCGAGTTCGAGATCGACACCGAGCGGGCGAACAAGGCCTGGCGCTCGGAGGTCGAGGAGAACCTGGCCAGCCGCGCGGAGCAGACCGGGACCGGAGCCTGACATGCAGCCGGTGGAGTGCGCGACCTGCGGCAACCAGGTCCTCTGCGAGAAGTTCAGCAGGGCCCACACCTCCGTGCAGTGGACCGCCGAAGCGGCCGTCGTCTGCACCGAGTTCCGTGCCCGGGTGACCGCGGGTGCGACCAGCGCCCGGATACGCACCTGCCGGGCGCTGCGGCGGAGCATCGATGACGCGGTCGAGAACGGCACTCTGGAGATCACCGATGTCTGAGCCGATGTCTGGACCGACGGCCGGGCCGCGTACCCACCGGCTGCGCGTCCTCGACGTGATCGCCGAGACGTCCGAGGCACACTCCCTGGTCCTCCAGCCACCACCGGAGAGCGCCGACCGCTTCGCCTACCGCCCCGGACAGTTCCTCACCCTGAAGCTGCCCGGGCCGGACGGGAAACCGGTCGCCCGCTGCTACTCCCTCGCCAGCTCACCGCACACCGGCGAGCCGATGAAGGTCACCGTCAAACGGGTGCCCGGCGGGTACGGGTCCCACTGGCTGTGCGACCACGTGGCAACGGGGGAGGAGCTGGAGGCGCTGCCCCCGGCCGGCACCTTCACCCCGCCGTCCCTCGACCACGACCTGCTGCTGGTCGCCGGGGGCAGCGGCATCACCCCGGTGCTGTCCATCGCCAAGTCGGCCCTGGCGCAAGGGTGGGGCCGGGTGGCGCTCCTGTACGCCAACCGCGACGAGTCCTCGGTGATCTTCCGCGACGAACTGCGCGAGCTGACCGAGAACCACCCGGACCGGCTACTCGTGCTCCACTGGCTGGAATCGCTCCAGGGCCTCCCCACCACCGACCGGCTGAGCGCCGCACTCGCGCCCTACGCCGACCGCGAGACCTTCGTCTGCGGCCCGGAGCCGCTGATGGACGCCGTCGAACAAGGCCTCCGCACCCTCGGCACCCCGGGCGCCCGGATCCACCGGGAACGGTTCTTCTCCCTCAGCGGAGACGTCTTCGAGACCCCGTCCGTGGAGGAGCGTACGACGGCCGCGGCGGACATCACGACGGCTCAGCACGTCAACACGACGGCTCAGCACGTCACCACGGCGGAGGTGGAACTCGACGGCGAAACCCGCACGGTCCGCTGGCCCTCGGGGACCCCACTGCTCGACGTCCTCCTGACCGCCGGAGTGGACGCCCCGTACTCCTGCCGGGAAGGCGCCTGCAGCGCCTGCACCTGCCGGATCGTGGCGGGTGAGGTGAAGATGCTCCGCAACGACGTCCTCGACGACCAGGACATCGCCGAGGGATACGCCCTGGCCTGCCAGGCCGTGCCGCTGACCGATCGGGTGCGGATCACTTACTCCTGACGCGGTCGCACGTCCCAGAAGAGTCCCTGGTGCCTCCCACCCACGCAGCCTGAAGAGGTGGGTCGATGAACGTCTCGCGCGGGTGCCGGTCAACCCGCCGTGTCGGCTGTCGCGGGCGTCGGCTCGGCGTTCGTGGGCGCCGGTGCCGGGGCGATCGGCCGGGTCAGCGCGGCGATCAGCGCGGCCATCGCCACCACGAGTACCAGCTCGACCCAGACGACGCTCTCGGCCGCGCCCGCGAAGGCCACCCGGCCGGTGCGGTCGCCGAGTACGGAGAAGAACACGATCCCGATCGCGGCCAGTCCCGCCGTGCCCGCGAACTGCTGCGTGGTGTTGAGTGTGCCCGACGCCATGCCGGCCTGCTCCTGACGGACGCCGCCCAGGGTCGTACCGATCAGTGCGGGCAGGACCAGTGTGTTGCCGAAACCCAGCAGGCCCAGGCCGACGATCAGCCACGGAACGGAGATGCCGCCGCCCAGCACGTGTAGCGCGCCGCCCAGCAGGACGAAGGCGACCGCGTCGACGGCGCAGCCGAGCAGCATTACCGGGCGGGCACCGATCCGGGCGACCAGCCGCCGGCCGACCAACGGCCCGGTCATGCCCAGGATCGCGAACGGCCCGAACGCGAGACCCGCCTGCCGGGCGGACAGTCCCAGACCGGACTGGAGCAGCAGGCTCAGCACGAAGATCGAGCTGGTGAAGGAGGCCATGAAGGCGACGTTCACACCGAGGCCGAGCCGGAAGCCGCGGCCACGGAACAGCGTCAGGTCCAACAGCGGGGTGCCCCCGCGCGCGGCGAGCCGCCGCTCCCACAGCAGCGCGCCCAGCAGCGCCGGCACGGCGGCGATCAGCGACAGCAAGGTCCACAGCGGCCAGCCCTGACCGCGGCCGAAGATCAGCGGCAGCAGGGCGAGCGCGAGCGATCCGGACAGGGCCACCGCGCCGAGCGGATCCAGCCCAGGGCGCCGGCCGGGTCGGGCCGTAGGCAGCAGCCGCAGGGCGAAGCAGAGCACGATCGCACCGACGGGCAGATTGAGCAGGAAGACGATCCGCCAGCCGAGTCCGAAGACGTCGGCGCTGAGCAGCAGCCCGCCGAGGATCTGCCCGAGGACGCCGGCCAGGCCGCCCACGACACCGAACCACGACAGTGCGCGCGGCCGTTCATCGCCGGGGAACGTCGCCGTGATCAGCGCCAGCACCTGCGGCACCATCCCTGTCGCGGTCAGTCCCTGCAGGACACGGGCCGCCACGAGTTGGGCCGGGCTCTGGGCCAGTCCGCACAGCAGCGAAGCGAGGACGAAGGCAGCCATGCCCAGCAGGAACATCCGCCGGTAGCCGAGCAGATCGCCCAGCCGCCCGCCGATCACCAGGGCCGCGGCGTAGCTGAACGAGTAGCCGCCGACGACGAGTTCCAGCGCTTCCTGCCCGGCGTGCAGCTCGTGCTGGAGGGACGGCAGGGCGACGTTGACGATGTTGAGGTCGAATCCGTACAGGAACGTGGCCGCCAAGACTACCGGCAGCATCAGCCAGCGGCGCGGTTCCGCGGTGGGCGTGGACATGGGTGCGTGGTCTCCCCGTCAGTCGTGAGGCGTGCGAGGTGAGATGTGAGATGCAGATGAGTTCGATAGATATCGAACCCTTCGATGAGTGTCGAAGAGTACGACACATATGGAACTCCCGGCAATGCTCAACTAGGCTGGCCACCATGAGCGATGAGGTCTTCCATCCGGCGATCGAGGATCTGCCGCTGTCCAAGGTTCTGGCCGCACTGGCCGATCCGGCCCGGCTGGCGATCGTCCGCGCCGTGGCCGTCGCCGATCCCGACGACGGGCTGGCCTGCACCCTGCTGCCGGAGCAGGCAGGGCTCCGGCTGAGCAAGTCGACGATGTCCCACCACCAGCGGATCCTGCGCGAATGCGGCATCACCCGGACCCGCATCGTCGGCTCCCGCCGCACGCTGCGGCTGCGCCGCGAGGAGCTCGACCGGCGCTTCCCCGGGCTGATCGCCGCGACCCTCGCCGCCCCCGCCGAACCCGTCGGCACCTCGGCCCGCCGGCCGGCGGCGAGCGCATGAAGCACAGATGCGCGCGTCCCGTGGTGACCTTTGAAGGCCGAGGGTCAAGTTGCGCCGGGAGACGGGGTGGGCCGGACGTGGCGTACTCCTGAGTCCGAACTGCACACTTCAGCCGCCAACCGGGAGTTCCGCGTGAATGATGAGCCCGCACAGCCCAAGAAGCCGTTCCTGTACGTCGTGGTGTGTGCAGCCGGCATCGCCGGGGATGTCGGCAAGTTGATCACCGCCGCCCAGGAGAGGCACTGGGACGTCGGTGTTGTCGCTACGCCGCAAGCGCTCGGCTTCATAGATGTCCAGGCCGTCGAGGCGCAGACCGGCTACCCGATCCGTTCCGCCTGGCGTGCACCCGGCGAGCCCCGCCCGCTGCCGCCGGCGGATGTGATCGCGGTGGCCCCGGCCACCTTCAACACCATCAACAAATGGGCCGCGGGGATCTCCGACACCCTCGCGGTGGGCATCCTGTGCGAGGCGTACGGCCTCGGCATCCCCACCGCCGTCCTGCCGTGTCTGAACTCGGCCCAGGCCGCCCACCCCGCGTACCGTCAGAGCCTGGCGCGGCTGCGCGAGATGGGCATCCTGATCGGCTCGTACGAGCCTCACGGGCCCAAGGCCGGCGGCGCGGCCGAAGGTTTCCGCTGGGAGGAGGCGCTGGAGCTGCTCACGCCCCAGCTTTCCACCCGAGGGTGATCGTCGGCGCCGCGCTAACGCTGATCTTCGGGGTCACCTGGCCGACGTGGTCAGAGGCAGAGGCCACGTGGGCCCAGCCACGTCGGTGGTGCTGCCCCGGTGTCCTGCCGGGATCCACCGGGCACGTCAGCGTCACATCCACTCGCTGAAGCGCAGCCAGGACATCATGTTGTCCATCGCGGGCTGTGGAACGCCGGCCGTGGGCAGGGGCGGGGTCGACTCCGTCCGCTTCCTCGTGCGCCGGCCCGGCCCGAACATCGCCTGCCACACCGACCGGGCGCAGCCGAGTACGGCGGGCGCGATCCGTTCCAGCTCCCGGTGGGCGCCGTTGCCGCAGACCGAGATCGAGGCGATCGCCCGACCCGCGCCGCGCAGGGGTGCGGCCACGCAGAAGACCCCCTGGAACCCCTCTTCGTAGTCGAACGCGACGCCGCGCTCCCGTACCCTCGCCAGCTCGCCGCGGAAGGACTCGGGGCGGGTGATGGTGCGCGGGGTGCGTGGCCGTAGCCCGTGCCGGATCACCGGCTCGACCAGCGTGGCGTCGCTGAAGGCCAGGATCGCCTTGCCCGCCGCCGTGCAGTACGCCGGCTGCCGCCCGCCCACCCGCGACGGCACGCCGTGGTCGTGTGATCCGCCGATCCGCTCCAGATAGACCACCTCGGTGCCGTCGAGCACCGTGAGGTGCACCAGGTGGCCGGTGGACTCGTGGAGCGCGTGCAGATGCGGCAGCGCCGCCCGGCGCAGCCGGTTGTGGTGGGCGGCCATGGCGCCCAGTTCCAGCATGCCGATGCCGAGGCGGTAGTCGCGGCCCTCCCGCTCCAGCCAGCGTTGCTGCACCAGCTGGTCGAGGATGCGGTGCGCGGAGGACCGGGGGAGACCGGAGCGCTGGACGACCTCGGTCAGGGTGAGCCGGGGCTGTGCGGTCTGGAACGCGCTCAGTACCTTCGCCGCCTTCTCCAGCAGGGACAGCGGCGGACCTTCGGACTCGACGGCATGCGTCGTCAACGGCACCTCCCACACGGACGGCCGGGCCAGCCCCTGGCTGCGGCCGTAATCTCCGGTATGGGATGGATGCTGCAGTGGATTCCGGCTGTCGGGAAGAGGGTGTTCCGTTTCGGAACGGTAACGCGTAGGTTCCCTCCCGTCACCCCAGGGCGACCTGCGGACCTGACGACCTGCGGGCCTGACGACTTGAGGACGCCCTGACGACCTGAGGACGACTTGAGAGGGATGCGCGTGCGCGAGGACCGTGTACTTGCCGCGGTCCGTGAACTCGCCCCCGCCCTGCGCGCGCGGGCGGCCGGGACCGAGGCGCTGCGCCGCGTGCCCGGGACCTCCGTCAAGGAGCTGGAGCACGCCGGCTTCTTCCGGCTGCTGCAGCCCCGGGCGTACGGAGGGCTCGCCGCCGACCCGGCCGTCTTCTACGCCGCGGTGAAGGAGATCGCCAAGGCCTGCGGTGCGACCGGTTGGGTCGCCTCGGTCGTCGGTGTGCACCCCTGGCATCTGGCCCTCTTCGACCCGCGGGCGCAGGAGGAGGTGTGGGGCGAGGACCGCTCCGCCCGGATCTGCTCCTCGTACGCCCCCACCGGGACCGTCACCCCGGCCGCCGGCGGCTTCCGGCTGTCCGGCCGGTGGCACTTCTCGTCCGGCTGCGACCACGCCCAGTGGGCCCTGCTCAGCGGTCTCCTCGCGGACGGCGAGGGTCGGCCGGTGGACATGCGGACCTTTCTGATTCCCCGCTGCGCGTACCGCATCGACGACGTGTGGGACACCGTCGGTCTGCGCGGCACCGGCAGCAATGACCTCGTCGTCGAGGACGCCTTCGTTCCCGACCACCGGACCCTCGGCTACGGCCCCATGTCCGCACTGAGATGTCCGGGCCACGAGGTCAACGCCGAACCGCTGTACCGGCTGCCGTACGCCGCCGTCTTCACCACCACCATCGCGACCTCGATGGTCGGTATCGCCGAGGGCGCGTATGAGGATCATGTCGCGACGGTCCGCGAGCGCGTGCGCGTCTCCTACGGGCCGAAGGTCGCCGAGGACCCCTTCGCGCAGGTGCGCATCGCCCGCGCCGCGAGCGACATCGACGCGGCCTGGCTCCAACTGACCCGTAACATCGACGAGTTGTACGCCCTCGCCAGGCGCGGTGCGGAGCTTCCGATGGAGTTGCGTGTCCGCACCCGTCGGGACCAGGTGAGGGCTACCGAGCGTGCGGTCGCGGCGGTCGACCTGCTGCGGGAGAACGCCGGCGGTAGTGCCCTGCGCGCCGGCGACGACGTCGTGCAGCGCGCCTGGCGGGACGTGCACACCGGACGCGGGCAGGCGGCCAACGACGTGGAGCGGGCGCTGGTCCTCGCCGGCCGGCACGCGCTCGGGCTGGACGTCCAGGATCCCATGCTCTGATCCCCCCTCTCCCGCAGGAGAGGGCCTTCTGCTCCCGCTCAGTGGGAGCAGCGCATTTCGCCGTGGAAGAGCGCAGCGTACGGTCCTGCCACCTCCCCACCGAGAGCTTCCACCACCGCGAACCGAGAAGGGGTGCTCCCATGGCCGAAGATGTGCTGGCAGCGATCCGGGCCCTGGCGCCGAGTCTGCGCGAGCGCGCGGGCGAGGCCGAGGCGCTGCGCCGGGTGCCGGACACCTCCGTCAAGGAGCTGGCGGACACCGGCTTCTTCCAGCTGCTGCAGCCCAAGGCCTTCGGTGGCCGGGCGGCCGACCCCCTGGTCTTCTACTCGGCGGTCAAGGAGATCGCCAAGGCGTGCGGCTCCACCGGCTGGGTCGCCTCGGTGGTCGGTGTCCACCCCTGGCACGTGGCCCTGTACGACCCGCGGGCCCAGCAGGAGGTGTGGGGCCAGGACCCCAAGACCCGCATCGCCTCCTCGTACGCGCCCACCGGCAAGGCGACCGCGGTCGACGGCGGCTTCCGGCTGTCCGGCCGGTGGCACTTCTCCTCCGGCTGCGACCACGCCCAGTGGGCCCTGCTCGGCTGCCTGGTCCCGGACGGCGAGGGCCGGCCGGTGGACATGCGGACCTTTCTGATCCCCCGCTCCGAGTACCGCATCGACGACGTGTGGGACACCGTGGGCCTGCGGGGCACCGGAAGCAACGACGTCGTGGTGGAGGACGTCTTCGTCCCCGACCACCGGGCGCTCAGCTTCGGTCCGGTGACCGCCCTGAAGGTGCCCGGCCACGAGCTCAACCCCGAGCCGCTGTACCGGCTGCCGTACGCCGGTGTGTTCACCACGACCATCTCCACCCCGATCGTCGGCATCGCCGAGGGTGCTTACGAGTCCTACGTCGAGGCCACCCGGCAGCGCGTCCGCGTCTCCTACGGGCAGAAGGTCGCCGAGGACCCCTTCGCGCAGGTGCGCATCGCCCGCGCGGCCAGCGACATCGACGCGGCCTGGCTCCAACTGACCCGCAACATGGGCGAGATGTACGCCCTGGCCCAGCGCGGGGCGGAGCTCCCGATGGAGCTGCGCATCCGCACCCGCCGGGACCAGGTGAGGGCCACCGAGCGTGCGGTCGCGGCGGTCGACCTGCTGATGGAGAACGCCGGCGGCAGCGCGATGCGCACCGGCCCCAACCCGGTCCAGCGCGCCTGGCGCGACGCCCACACCGGCCGTGGCCACGCCGCGAACGACCCGGAGCGGGCGCTGGTCATGTACGGGCAGTGCGCGCTCGGCATCGACACCCACGACACCATGGCCTGAAAGGCGCCGCAGATGGCAGAGCTCACCTACGAGTCGACGTCCCGGACCGTCAAAGCGGCGGGGCTCACCCTCCACTACCACGAGGCCGGTCCGGACAACCGGCCCGACGCACCCGTCGTGATCATGCTGCACGGCGGCGGCCCCGGCGCCTCCGCCTGGAGCAACTTCGGTCGCAACCTCCCCGTCTTCGTCCGGCAGTTCCGCACCCTGCTGGTCGACCAGCCCTGCTTCGGCCGCTCGGACAAGCCGGAGCTCGACAAGGACTACTTCAGCTACAGCGCGAACGCCGTTGCCGCGCTGATGGACGAACTGGGCATCGACCGCGCACACTTCGTCGGCAACTCGCTCGGCGGCGGAACCTGCGTCCGGATGGCCCTGAACCACCCGGACAAGGTCGCCAAACTGCTGCTCATGGGCCCCGGCGGCATCTCCGTCAACCTCTTCGCCCCGGACCCGACCGAGGGCATCAACCGGCTCTTCGAGTTCAACGCCGCGCCGGAACCCACCAAGGACCAACTGCGCGCCTTCCTCGGCGTCATGGCGTACGACCAGTCGATCGTCACCGACGAACTGATCGAGGAGCGCTGGGCCTCGGCCACCGACCCCGACACCAGGCTGGGCACCGCCCGGATGGGGGCCGCCTTCGCCAACCCCGCCTGGGCCGAGGACTGGATGCTCTGGCGCGAGGCCCACCGCATCACCCAGCCGGTGCTGCTCACCTGGGGCCGCGAGGACCGGGTCAATCCGCTCGACGGCGCGCTGGTCGCCCTCAAGACCATCCCGGACGCCCGGCTGCACGTCTTCCCGCACTGCGGCCACTGGGCCCAGGCCGAGCAGGCCGACGAGTTCAACCGCCTCGCCCTCGACTTCTTCTCCCACTGACCGACGAAAGGCTGACCATGGACATCCGTGCTCTCGGCTACCTGCGCCTGGAGACCACCAAGCTCGCCGAGTGGCGCACCTACGCGCTCGACATCCTCGGCCTGGTGGAGGCCCCCGGCACCACCGAGGACACCCTCTGCCTGCGCCTGGACGACCGCTGCCACCGCATCGTCATCCAGGCCGGCGAGGGTGACCGGCTGCTGGCGGCCGGCTGGGAGGTGGCGAACGCCGCCGCACTCGCCCGGGCGGCCCAGGAGCTGGAGGCGGCGGGCGTCGCCGTCAAGCCCGCCGACGCCGCCGCACTCGCCGAGCGCCGCGTCCAGGGCCTGATCCACCTGACGGACCCCTGCGGCAACCCGCTGGAGATCTACTGGGGTCAGGCGCAGGACCACACCGCGCTCGGCACCCCGTACGGCAACCGCTTCGTCACCGGCGACCTCGGCCTGGGCCACGTGGTGCTGCCGGTGTCGGACGCCGAGGCGGCGCTGGACTTCTACGAGAACCTGCTCGGCTTCCAACTGCGCGACTCGATGAAGCTCCCGCCACAGGCCGTCCCCACGGCCGCCGAGCAACGGGACTTCCACTGGATGCACTTCCTCAGTCCCAACCGGCGCCACCACAGCCTGGGACTGTACCCCGGTGCACTGCCCCCCGGCATCGTGCACTTCATGGTGGAGCTGGAGACCCTCGACGACGTGGGCCGCGGCCTGGACCGGATGAGCGCCGCGGGCATCCCCATCGCCTCCACCCTCGGCCGCCACACCAACGACCACATGGTGTCGTTCTACGCCCAGGCTCCCGGTGGCTTCCAGGTCGAGTACGGCTGGGACGGCCTGCTCGTCGACCCGGCCGCCTGGGTGGCCAAGGAGATCACCGCCGACAGCTTCTGGGGCCACCAGTGGAAGGGATGACGGACAGTCGGGTGGCGGGCCGTCAGATCGACCCGGCCGGCTTCCGGGACGTCCTCGGCCGTTTCGCCACCGGCATCACGGTGGTGGCGGCACTCGACGGCGCGGAGCCCGTCGGGTTCGCCTGCCAGTCCTTCGCCTCGCTCTCCCTGGACCCCCCGCTGGTCATGCTGGCCGTCGGCAACACCTCCACCAGCTGGCCGAGGATCGAGCGGGGTGGCCGCTTCTGCGTCAACATCCTCGCCGAGGACCAGCAGGACACCTGCGCCGCACTCGGCCGCAGCGGCGCCGACAAGTTCGCGGACGTGCCCTGGCGCACCTCGCCGCACGGCACCGTGCTCATCGACGGCGCCCTGGCCACCGTGGACTGCCGCCTGGCCGCGGTCCACGAGGCCGGCGACCACTCCATCGTCACCGGCGAGGTCGTCGACCTCGCCGCCCAGGAGAACGGGCGACCGCTGCTCTACTTCCGCAGCCGCTACGCCACCGGCAGGTTTGCGCCCTGAGTGCCCACCGCGCACCGAGCACGCACGCGCACCGAGCACTCACACGCCCCCGGGCACGCACGCGCACGGAGCACGGCCTCGTGCAACCGACCCAGAAGGAAGCCACCCCCATGCCGATCGATGTCGAGAAGGTGACCTCCGCCCCGCCCGTGCGCGCCGCGGCGGTCTGGGACGAGCGCGAGGTGCGGCTGTACCACCTGGCCCTCGGCGCGGGGGTCCCCGAGACCAGCTCCGACGAGCTGCGCTACGTCTTCGAAGGACACGAGCAGGGCCTGCAGGTACTGCCCACCTTCGGGGTGGTGGCCGGCGGCACCGGGGGAGTGGGGTTCCAGCTCTTCGACCTGCCGGGCGTGGACATCGACCTGGCCGCCGCGCTGCACGGCGGCCAGGAGATCACCGTGCACCGCCCGCTGCCCGCCGCCGCCCGGGCCACCACGATCACCCGGGTCCCGGCCGTGTACGACAAGGGCACGGCCGCCGTCATCGTCCAGGAGTCCACCCTCCTCGGCGAGGACGGCCGGCCGCTGATCACCCAGCGGAACCAGATCTTCGTCCGCGGCGAGGGCGGGTTCGGCGGGGACCGCGGTCCCTCCGAGCGTCTCCCCGCACCGGACCGGGAACCCGACCGGTTGCTGGACCTCCCGACGCTCCGTCAGCAGGCACTGCTCTACCGGCTCGCAGGTGACGGGAACCCGCTGCACGCCGATCCCGCCACCGCCCGCCGTGCCGGCTACGACCGCCCCGTCCTGCACGGGCTGTGCACCTTCGGGATGGCGGTCAAGGCCGTCACCGACCGCCTGCTGGGCGGGGACGCCACCCGCATCGCGGCGTGCCGTACGCGCTTCGCGGGCGTGTTCTTCCCCGGCGAGACCCTGCGGCTGCGCATCTGGGCCGCATCCGAAGGGGACGAGGGCGGCGCCGGCTACCGGCTCACGGCCACGGCAGCGGACCGCGACGACGCCCCCGTCCTCACCGACGCCCGACTCACCACACGCTGATCCGGCCGCCGTTCCACCTGCCACCGCCCCGGCGCGCCGTGCTCCGGGCCGGACCGACACGACGAGGTTGACGCGATGAACAACACCTGGGACCACACCTACGACGTGGTGGTGGTCGGCTCCGGCGCGGCGGGAATGGCCGCGGCCCTCACCGCCCGCCTGCGCGGACTGACCGCCCTCGTGGTGGAGAAGACCGCCGTCTACGGCGGCACCACCGCCCTGTCCGGCGGCGCGGTCTGGGTACCGAACAACTTCCACCTGGACGAAGCCGGGCTCGGCGACACCCCCGAGAAGGCCCGCGCCTACCTCGACGCCACCGTAGGCGACCGGGTCCCCGCCGACCGCAAGGACGCCTACCTCGCGCACGGACCGCGCATGGTGAAGGAGTTCCACGACCGCACGGCCGTGCAGTTCGTCTACACCCCCGGCTACTCCGACTACTACCCCGAGCGGCTCGGCGGCTACCCCCAGGGCCGCTCCATCGAACCGCGGATCTTCGACCTGAAGAAGCTCCCGCCCGAGCAGCGTGCCACCCTGCGCCGGGCGGGGCTGCCCACCTACGGACTGACCATCACCTCCAAGGACTTCCGCCACCTGAACATGGTCGGGCGCACCTGGGCCGGCAAGCGGACCTCGGCCAAGGTCGGCGCCCGGGCCGTCAAGGCCCTGCTGACCGGCCAGAAGCCGCTGGCCCTCGGCGAGGCGCTGATCGCCCGGATGCGGCGCTCGCTGGACCTGCTCGGCGGCGACCTGTGGCTGTCCGCACCGCTGACCGGTCTGGTGGAGGAGAACGGCCGGATCGCCGGCGTCCGGGTCACCCTCGGCAACCGGGAGCTGGCGGTCCGCGCGACCGGGGGTGTGGTCCTCGCCTCGGGCGGCTTCTCGCACCACCAGCAGCTGCGCGAGAAGTACCTGCCCGCACCCACCTCCACCGAGTGGAGCGCCGCGGCCGAGGGCCAGACCGGCGACGGCCTGGAACTGGGCCTGGCCGCCGGCGCCGCCGTCGACCTGATGGACCGGGTCTGGGGCGCGCCCTCCGTGGTGCCGCCCGATGGCAAGCCGTTCTTCCTCGTCGCCGACCGCGGCGTGCCGGGGATGGTGATCGTCGACTCGGCGGGGGAGCGCTACGCCAACGAGGCCGCCCCGTACCACGAGTTCGTCGACGCGATGTACGCCCACGACCGGCCCGAGGCGACCGCCGTGCCGTCCTGGCTGATCCTCGATGCCACCTCGAAGTCCCGCTACCTCTTCATGGGGCTGTTCCCGGGCCAATCGTTCCCCAGGCCATGGCTGGAGACCGGATTCGTCAAGAAAGCCGCCTCCGTCGAGGAGTTGGCCACACGGATCGGCGCCGCCCCGGAGCGGCTGCGCGCCACCGTGGACCGCTTCAACGGCTTCGCCCGCGCCGGCCGCGACGAGGACTTCCACCGCGGCGACAGCGTCTACGACCGCTACTACGGCGATCCGACACTGCCCAACCCCAACCTGGCGCCGCTCGAGAAGGGGCCGTACTACGCGATCCCGGTGCACCCGGGCGACATCGGCACCAAGGGCGGCCTGGTCACCGACGCCACGGCCCGGGTGCTGCGGGAGGACGGCACGGTGATCGACGGCCTGTACGCCTCCGGCAACGTCTCGTCCGCGGTCATGGGAGAGACCTACCCGGGGCCCGGCGCGACCATCGGCCCCGCCATGACCTTCAGCTGGCTGGCGGCCCACCACATCGCGCACACCCGTTCCCACGGCACGCACTGACCTGAGAGAAGGAGCAGACACCATGCAGCGCTTCGAAGGATGGCGGGCCCTGGTCACCGGCGGTGGATCCGGTATCGGCCGGGCGACCGCCCTGCGGCTCCTCCGGGAGGGCGCGGCCGTCGTGGCCGCCGACGTCTCGGAGCCGGGACTGAAGGAGACGGCCGCCCTGGCCGCCGGCCACGCGGACCGGCTGACCACCGCGGTCGTGGACATCGCCGACGAGGCGTCCGTACGGAACGCGGTCGGCGGGGCGACAGCACACCTCGGCGGCCTCGACGTGCTGGTCAACGCGGCCGGCATCCTGCGCTCCGCGCACACCCACGCCACCACGCTGGAGCTCTGGAACACGATCCTCGGGATCAACCTCACCGGCACCTTCCTGGTGACCCGCGAGGCGCTGCCCGCGCTGCTGGCCACCGGCAAGGGCGTGGTCGTCAATTTCAGCTCCACCGCGGCGAGCTTCGCCCACCCGTACATGGCGGCGTACGCGGCGACGAAGGGCGGCATCCAGTCCTTCACCCACGCGATCGCGGCCGAGTACGCCAAGCAGGGGCTGCGGGCGGTGTGCGTCGCTCCGGGCAGCATCGCCAGCGGGATGACCGGCAACCCGGGCCTGCCCGAGGACACCGACTGGGACCTGTACGCCAAGCTCAGGCCGGCTCTGGTGGGGGAGGGCTTCGCCGACCCGGAGACCGGCTTCGCCGGACCGGAGGCCGTGGCGGGCGTCGTCGCGATGCTGGCGTCCCAGGACGGCGCCTTCATCACCGGGACCGAGATCCGCATCGACGGCGGCACCCACATGTGACCGCCGACGGCCAGGGCCACGGCGATGGAGGCCGGCGGCGCGACGACTTCACGGACAACGCGACGACTTCACAGACACGGCAAGCCAACACGAGAGGAATCCGATGGCGGCGGACCTGCAGGGCAAGACGGTGATCATCACCGGTGGGGCGCGGGGGCTCGGCGCGGAGGCCGGCCGGGTCGCGGTCGAAGCCGGCGCCCGGGTGGTGCTCACCGACGTGCTGGAGGAGGAGGGACGGGCCCACGCCGAAAAGCTCGGCGCGGACGCCCGGTTCATCCGGCACGACGTCACCTCCGAGGAGGGCTGGCGCGAGGTCGTGGACCACGCGGTCGCCACCTTCGGCCGGGTCGACGGGCTGGTCAACAACGCGGGCATCTCAGGCGGTTCCCATCCGCTGGAACAGCAGTCGGTCCAGGACTTCCGTCGGGTGATCGACATCAACCTCATCGGTGTCTTCATCGGTATGCGGACGGTGATCCCGGTGATGAAGGAGAGCGGCCGCGGCTCCATCGTCAACCTCTCCTCCGCGGCGGGGCTGATGGGCCTGGCCCTGACCTCCGGGTACGGGGCCGCCAAGTGGGGCGTGCGTGGGCTCACCAAAGTCGGCGCCGTGGAGCTGGGCACGGCCGGGATCCGCGTCAACTCGGTCCACCCCGGCATGATCTACACCCCGATGACCGCCCACGTCGGCATAGCACCGGGCGCGGGCAACTATCCCCACACGCCCATGGCACGGGTCGGCGAGCCCACCGAGATCGCGGAGGCGGTCGCCTTCCTGCTCTCGGACGCCGCCTCCTACATCACCGGTGCCGAACTGGCCGTCGACGGGGGCTGGACCACCGGCCCGACGGTCCAGCAACTCACCGGCCGGTGAGCAGCTGAGGTGGGACATGGGGCCGGTGGGGAGGAATCATCGATGAGCAGTGGCGCACGGACGGTCGCCCGGCTCGTGGACTGGGCCGCGGAGCGGTACGGGGAGGGGGAGGCCCTCGTCTTCGGCGCGGACCGCTGGACGTTCGCGGAACTGCGCGAGCGGGTCGCCCGGACGGCACGCGCGGTGATCGCGCAGGGGGTGCGTCCCGGCGACCCGGTCGCCGTGTGGGCGCCCAACAGTGCCCGCTGGGTGGTGGCCGCGCTGGGTGCCGTGGCGGCGGGTGGGGTGCTGGTTCCGGTGAACACCCGCTACAAGGCGGCCGAGGCCGCAGACATCCTGCGCCGCTCCCGCGCCCGTCTGCTCTTGACCGAGCACGACTTCCTGGGCACGGACTACCGCGCGTTGCTCGCAGACTCAGGGGAGGAACTGCCCCTGCTGGAGCGGACGGTGGCCCTGCACGACTCGGACTGGGACCGGTTCCTGGCGGGTGCGGAGCGGGTGACTGAGGCGGAGCGGCTGGCCCGCACCAACGCCGTCACCCCCACCGACCCCGCCGACATCCTCTTCACCTCCGGTACCACCGGCCGCCCCAAAGGCGTGCCCACCACCCATGAGCAGAACCTGCGCGTCTACGACGCCTGGGCCCGCGCGGTCACCCTCCGACGGGGCGACCGCTACCTCCTGGTCAACCCGTTCTTCCACACCTTCGGCTACAAGGCAGGCATCCTCGCCTGCCTGCTGTACGGGGCCACGATCGTCCCGGAGCAGGTCTTCGACGCGGAGACGGTCCTGGGCCGGATGCAGGCCGAGCGGATCTCCGTCCTGACCGGCGCGCCCACGGTCTTCACCTCGCTCATCCACCACCCCGGACGCGAGGCGTACGACCTGACCTCGATGCGGCGGGCCGTCACGGGCGCGGCGAACATCCCCACCGAACTCATCGAGCAGATACGGACGTTCCTCGGCGCGCGGCACGTCAGCACCGCATACGGACTGACCGAGTCGACGGGCGTGGTGACGATCTGCGCACCGCACGAGTCCCCGCGGACCCTGGCCCGTACCTGCGGAACCGCCCTGGAGGGCACCGAACTGCGCATCGACGCACCACCCGGGGAACCCGGCGAGATCCTCACCCGCGGCCACCATGTGATGCACGGCTATCTCGACGACCCCGAAGCCACCGCCGAGGCCGTCGATGCGGACGGCTGGCTGCACACCGGGGATGTCGGCGTGCTGGACGAGCGTGGGTTCCTGCGGATCACCGACCGGCTCAAGGACATGTTCGTGGTGGGCGGGTTCAACGTGTACCCCGCAGAGGTGGAGCAGGTGCTGCGCGGCCATCCGGCCGTCGTGGACGCGGCGGTCGTGGGCACGCCGGACGGGCGACTGGGGGAGGTCGGCGTCGCGTACTGCGTGCCGGCGGCCGGGGCCCGGATCGACGCGGCGGAACTGACCGCGTACACGCGGGAGCGCCTCGCCAACTTCAAGGCCCCCCGCGCCTTCCACTCCGTGACCGCACTCCCGCACAACGCGGCGGGGAAGGTCGACAAGGGTGCCCTGCGACGGCTGGTGCGCTCCGCCGGACACCCCCTGGACGAGGAGACACGCACGTGATCGACAGCAACAGCAGCACCGAGTCCGTCGACGTCATGGTCGTCGGAGCAGGCGTCACCGGCCTGTACGCCGTGCACAGACTGCGCGGCCTCGGCTACCGCGTACGGGGCTTCGAGCGCGGGGACGACGTGGGCGGTGTCTGGTACTGGAACCGTTACCCGGGCGCCCGCTGCGACGTGGAGTCCGTCGACTACTCGTACTCCTTCGACGAGGACCTCCAGCAGGAGTGGGACTGGAGCGAGAAGTACGCCGCCCAGCCGGAGATCATGCGCTATCTGCGCCATGTCGCCGACCGCTTCGACCTCCGCCGCAGCTACACCTTCGCCACCTCGGTGACCTCGGTCGAGCTGGACGAGGAGACGTTGCGCTGGACGGTGCGCACGGACCGCGGCCAGGTGGTGTCGGCCCGGTTCTGCGTGTTCGCCGTCGGCTGCCTCTCCCGCACCCATCTACCGGACATCCCGGGGGCCGGCGAGTTCGCCGGCGCCACGTACCACACCGGTGAATGGCCGCACGAGAGCGTGGACTTCACCGGCTTGCGCGTCGGGGTGATCGGCACCGGTTCCTCCGGCATACAGTCCATCCCGCTGATCGCCGAGCAGGCCGCGCACCTGACCGTCTTCCAGCGCAGCGCCAACTACAGCATCCCGGCCGGCAACGAGCCCCTGGACGACGAGGCGCGCAGGCGGCAGAAGGCCGGCTACGCCGAGCGGCGGCGGCTGTCCCGGCTCAGCGGCGGCGGCTCGCCGCACATGGCGCACGCGTCCAGGGCGTTCGAGGTGTCCGAGCGCGAGCGCCGGGCCGCGTTCGCCCGGCGCTGGGAACTGGGGGGCGTGCTGTACGCGAAGACCTTCCCGGACCAGCTGTCGGATCTGAAGGCCAACGAGGCGGCGCGCGCGTTCTGGGAGGAGAAGGTCCGCGTCCTCATCGACGACCCGGAGGTCGCCGACCTCCTGGTCCCCACCGACCACCCGATCGGCACCAAGCGGATCGTCACCGACTCGGACTACTACGCGACGTTCAACCGCGACAACGTGCGCCTGGTCAGCCTGCGCGAGAACCCGATCCAACGGATCGACGGCGCCGGGATCGTGCTGGCGGACGGCACCGTGGTGGAGCTGGACGCGATCGTGTTCGCGACCGGTTTCGACGCGATGACCGGCGCGGTCGACCGGATCGACGTGCGCGGCCGCGACGGCCGGAAGCTCACGGACGTCTGGCGGGAGGGCCCGCGCACCTACCTGGGCCTGGCGGTCAACGGCTTCCCGAACCTGTTCAACCTCACCGGGCCCGGCAGCCCGTCCGTCCTGGCCAACGTGGTCCTCTGCGCCGAGCAGCACGGTGACTGGCTCACCGACTGCCTGCGCCACCTCGATGCCCATGGCTACCTCGCGATCGAGGCGCGCGAGGAGTCCGTCGAGCAGTGGGTCACGGAATGCCGCGAGCGGGCGGCCACGACCTTGTACCCCTCGGCGAACTCCTGGTACCTCGGGGCCAACATCCCCGGAAAGCCACGGGTGTTCATGCCCTTCATCGGCGGGCTCGGGGCATACGGGGAGATCATCGCGGACGTGGCGGACCAGGGGTACAGGGGGTTCGACCTGATCAGGGACTGACGCTGAGATGTGCCTGGTGGGCCTCCGGCACAGCGGTGCGCCCCGCCCTCACCGTCTCTCGTGAGGGCGGGGCGCATGCGCACGCCCCTCGCGTGGCGGTCAGTCCACCTCAAGTGCCGTGCGCAGCGCCGTGAAGGCGGTTTCGCAGGCCGCGGCCGCCTCGGGCAGCGCGGCGGCCATGGACAGGAAGCCGTGGAACATCCCGGCGTAGTGGTGGGCCTCCACCGGGACCCCGGCCGCGGTGAGGGCCTCCGCGTAGGCCAGGCCCTCGTCCCGCAGGGGGTCGAAACCGGCGGTGACGACGTACGCCGGCGGCAGCCCGGACAGATCGGTGCAGGCCAGGGGAGCGGCATACGGGGCAGTCCGGTCTGCGGGTGCCGGCAGGTACCGGTCCCAGTACCAGCGCAGATGGTCGGCGGTGAGGAAGTACCCCCGGCCGTTCGCGCGGTGCGAGGGCCGGGAGCGGGCGGGGTCGAGCATCGGGTAGTAGAGCGCCTGGAAGGCGATCCCCGGCCCGCCCCGGTCACGGGAGAGCAGGGTCAGCACCGTGGCGAGGTTGGCGCCCGCGCTGTCCCCGGCGACGGCGATCCGACGGCCGGGGAAGGTCGTCGCCGCCCACAGCAGAGCCGTGTACGCGTCCTCCGGAGCGGCGGGGAAGGGGTGCTCGGGGGCGCGGCGGTAGTCCACGGAGACGACGACCGCGCCCGTGGCGTCCGCGATCGCCCGGCAGAAGCCGTCGTGGCTGTCGAGGTCGCACAGGACGAAGCCGCCGCCGTGGCAGAACAGGACCACCGGCGCGCTCTCGTGAGCGCTGCCGTGATAGACGCGCACGGGCACCCCGTCCGCATCCTCGTCCCGCACGCGGGCCACGGCGACCGGCGAGACCGCGGGGGTGGGCCGGGCGGCGAAGAAGGCCCGCACCTCGCCGATGTCCGTCATCTCCGTCCCCAGTGCTGGGAAGTTGGCGGTGGCCAGGTCGATCACCGCCTGGACCTCGGGACGGGGCCGGGTCATGCGTCCACCCCCTTGTGCCCGAAGACCGGCATGCGTCCCGCGGACGCCCCGCCGTCCACCGCAAGCTCGGCGCCGGACAGGTACGACGCCTCATCGGAGGCGAGGAACGCGACGAGACGGGCGACCTCCTCGGGCTCTCCCACCCGCCCGAGCGGAGCGCCCGGGTGCTTGGTGGTCCCCAAGTGGGCGGTCATCGCCGTGGCGATGGCCCCGGGGTGGACGGAGTTGACGCGGATGCCGTCCGCGCCGAGCTCCAGCGCGGCCGTCCTGGTGAGCCCCCGCAATCCCCACTTCGCGGCCCCGTACGCGCCGTGCCCCCAGATGCCCTGCAGGCCGGCCTGCGAGGAGATGTTGACGATGGACCCGCCGCCACCGGCCTTCATCGCCGCGGCGACGGCGCGGACGCCGAGGAACGGGCCGATCAGGTTGACCCGCAGGAGCGCCTCCAGCCGGGCCGGGTCCTCCGCCACGATGGGCGAGGTGGTGTAGATCGCGGCGTTGTTCACGAGTACGTCGAGCCGGCCGAAGCCGTCCACGGCGGCGGCCACGGCAGCCTCCCAGGACTTCTCGTCGGTCACGTCGTGCCGCACGAACCGGGCGGCGGAGCCGAGGGACGCGGCCACCGCCCGGCCCTCGGCTTCCCGTACGTCGGTCAGGACGACCTTCGCCCCGAGGGCGGCGAACAACCGTGCCTCGGCCTCGCCCATCCCGCGTGCCGCGCCGGTGACGAGCGCGACCTTTCCTGTCAGATCGACGGACATCAGCGGTCCTCCTGGTTGCGGACGCTCGGAAGGAGCCCCGTGTCCCGCCGACAGGGGCCGCCCCGGAGCCTGCCGCTCCCGGGCCCGGAGGCGGCACCGTCCTTTCCCGGTGAGTGGGAGTTCGTCGCGCCGGGGACCGGGACCGCCGGCGAAGCGTCAGCTGACCTGGTCGAGCAGATCGGTGATGTCCGCGAAGACCCGGTCTCCCGCCGTCGCGGCGGCGGGGGAGAGGGTGTCGAGGGTGAGGAATCCGTGGACCAGTCCGGCCTCGCAGCGGTGTCTGACCGGAACGTCCGCGGCGGCCAACCGGGCGGCATAGGCGTCGCCCTCATCCCGGAGGGGATCGTGCTCCGCGGTGATGACAACCGCGGGCGGCAGCCCGCTGAGGTCGGCGGCGTACAGCGGGCTGACACCGGGATCGGCGCGCCGCGACGGGTCGGGGACCCATTGCTCGGCCCCCCACGCGACATCGTCGGTCGCCAGGCCCCAACCAGTGGCCTTCGATCGCGCGCTGGGACAGGAGAGGGTCAGATCGGTGTTGGGATATGCCAGGATCTGGGCGGCCGGCAGCGGTCCGCCCTCGTCGCGCAGGCGCAGACAGGCGAGCGCGGCGAGGTTCCCGCCGGAGCTGTCACCCATGACGACGATCGGGCCGGCGATCCCGCTGCTGGCACCTCCGTCGGCCGCTGCCCACCGGATGGCATCCACACAGTCATCGACGGCAGCCGGCCACGGGTGCTCCGGAGCCCGGCGGAAGTCGACGCTCAGCACCGCCGTATCGGTCGTGAGTGCCAAGCGGCGGCACAGCCGGTCGTGCGACTCCAGATCCCCGATCGTCCACATCCCCCCATGAAGGAACACCACCAGCGCCCGGACCGCCACCGAAGGCCGGTAGCGGCGGGCCCGTACGGCAGCCGCGCCGACCGCGAGATCCTCGACATGGGCGACCTCGGGGCCCGGCGGCCGGACGTCGACGCGGAGCCGTTGGGCACGCCGCAACTCCGTCGCGCCCACGGCACGCGCGGGGAGTCCGGGGTCCTGCCGAACGGCCCTGACGAAGGCGGCCAGTTCGGCATCGGCGAGGGAGGGATCGATCGGTTCCATGCGGGCCAGGATGCCACCTTGATCCGAACGGTTCCCGGCCCTTCCTGGGCCGGGAACCGTTCGTGCCGGGCCCGGCTCAGCGGAAGATGTGGAGGTTCTCGTCCACCCATGTGCGCAGGGTCAGCGGCGCTGTGCCGGTGATCTTCTGGACGGAGTCGGAGATCTTCCAGTCCCAGGCGGCCGACTGGCGCTTGAGCTCCAGAAGGGCATCGAGGCGCGGGCCGCCCCAGCCGAGGCGGTCGAATTCTGCCTGGGTTTCGGCGGTGGTGCGCTCGACGACCTTGATCTGCCGGCCGAGGGCCTCGCCGATGATCTCGCCCTGCCGCTGCGGGCTGAGGGCTTCGCCGCCGGTCAGGGTGTAGGCCCGGCTCTCGTGGCCGGAGGCGGTGAGGACCTTGGCGGCCACGGAGGCGATGTCCCGTGGGTGGATCATGGCCGAGACCGGGTCGCCTTCCGTGACATACATGGTCCGCTCCTTGCCGATGGTGTCGGCGTAACCGTGGAGGTAGACCATGAAGGTGCCGGGACGCAGGATGGTCCACTCCATACCGGACTCCTGGACGACCCGCTCGCCGGCGCGGTGGCCGGAGGAGAGCGGGTCGGTGGCACCGAAGCCGACGCCGCTGGTGGACAGTTTGACCAGGTGCTTGACACCGGCCTTGCGGGCGGCGGCGACGAGGGTGGTCTCCTGGACCGGGCCTTCGGGGCCGTAGCCCGGCGGGACGACGAAGACGCGCTCGACGCCGGCGAGGGCGGCGGGCAGAGTTTCCGGCTTGTCGAAGTCGCCGGCGACGACCTCGATGCCGGTGGGGAGGTTCGCCTTCTCGGGCGAACGGGTCATGGCCCGCACCGCCACGCCTTCGGCGGCGAGCTGTGCGACGAGTTCGCTGCCGACGTTGCCGGTGGCGCCGGTAACCAGAATCACGGGTGTCTCCTTCGGGAGGATGTGGGTGCACGGTGGACGCCGTGCGGGAAGTCCACTCGTCGAGTGGTGAGTCAGGAGTCGCTGCGGTCGACGGAGCCGGCCGGCTCGGCGTCCAAGGACGTTTCCGGCTCGGTCGGCGCGTGCCCGCCGGCGAGCTTGACGTCCTTGAGGAAGAGCGAGGCCACGAGTCCGATGAGGACGAGGGGAATGACCGCGTAGAAGATGAAGCGGAGCGAGTCCGCGTAGACGCCGGCGAGTTCGAGCCGCAGCGGGGCGGACAGCTGGGCGACGCCCTCGGGCGAGAGGGAGCCGGCCTTGTCGATGTGGACACCCAATGTGCCGAGGCGGTAGTGGAGTCCGGTGCCGAGCCGACTGTTCATGACGGCGGCGAAGAAGGAGACGCCGAGGGCGGTACCGAGCTGACGCAGCAGGGTCGCGGTGCCCTGGACGGCACCGATGTCCCGCGTGCTCGCGGTATTGCGGGCGGCGATGCTGAGAGCCTGCGTGTTGAGGCCGCCGGCGATGCCGAACAGCAGCATGTAGACGACGGCGAGCAGGATGCCGGTCGAGGGCCCGGCGGTGGAGAACAGCACCGCGGCGATGGCGAAGACGACCATGCTGAGCGCGGGGAACCAGCGGTAGGAGCCGGTGCGACCGATGACCTTGGCACTGACGTAGGAGGTCAGTACGACGGCGAGCATCATCGCGGTGAGGGCGAAGCCGGATTCCTGGACATCGAGGGTGAGGACGGTCTGCAGCCACAGCACCAGGTAGTTGATGAGGCCGAGACCGACGAACCCCGAGATGAAGCCGAGGATGACGACGGTGGTGAAGGTCCGGTTGGTGAACAGTCGCAACGGGACCACCGGGTCGACCGCCCGGCGCTGCGACAGGACGAAGAGCACCGTGGCGAGGGCGGATCCGGCCGCGAGGCCGATGATGACCGGGGAGCTCCAGGCGTAGCTGACGCCGGCCCAGCCGGTGAGCAGGTTGAGGCCGACGATCGCCAGGACGAGAAGGACCACGCCCGTGTAGTCGATGTGGGCCTTCCGGCGGCGGGCGGGCAGGTGAAGCAGTGTGGAGAGGACCAGGAGGATCACCGCGCCGATGGGCAGGTTGACGAAGAACACCCAACGCCAGTCGGCGAGTTCGGTCAGGACGCCGCCGAGTGTGGGGCCGGCCAGGGAGGCGACGCCGAAGGTGAGGGAGAGCCAGCCGTAGTACCGGACGCCTTCGCGCGGGGAGAACATCTCGCCGAGGATCGCGAGCACGGAGATGAACAGGCCGCCACTGCCGATGCCCTGGACCACACGGAAGGCGATGAGCTGGCCCATCGTCTGGGCGAGACCGCACAGGGCGGATCCGAGCAGGAAGACGACGACGGAGGTGATGAAGACGCGCTTGCGTCCGAACAGGTCGCCGAGCTTGCCGTGGACGGGGACGGCGGCGCTACCGCCGATGAGGTAGCCGGTGGTGACCCAGGCGAACTGGTCCATCCCGCCCAGGTCGTTGACCACGCGCGGCAGCGCCGTGGCGACGATCTGGGAGTCCAGCAGGGACAGGAAGACCGTCACCATCAGGGTGAGGACGACGGCGTGGGTCTTGGCCGGCGCGGCAGGCGCTGCGGGGGCGTCGACGGCAGGCTCGGGAGAGCGGGAAGCCACGGGGGAATCCTTGTAATCGAGGAGCGACGCCGCGGTAGGGAGCATCGCCCGAAGTGGGAGTACGCGTAACGAACTCGTGGAAGAACGCCGCTTGTTCAGCAGCGGAGATGGGGTGGTCGGATCCTCTGTCCGACTCCGGCCTTCTTCGGCCCTCTCAACCGTCGATCAGTCCTCAACGGACGTGTCGATCGCGGTCCTTCGCAAGTCGCTTGGCTTCTCGCCACTCCTCTATGCCGATTACAGACATCGAACACGCTAGCGCAGCGTTCGCGAACCCTGCAACCTTGATCGCGTCGAGGCCGACGCCGAAGCGTACCGGTGTGGACCCACCGCGGCCAGGATGAGTACGGCGACTCACGCGAGTGCGGTGCCCAACGGCGACGATGAGGGTCCGTACCGTCCAGCAGCCGGGAGACCCCCATTGCTCAACCGCATCGCCGACACGCTGGTGCCCGTCTTCGGCCGTCTGTCCGTGACCGCCGACTCCGGCGCCGCGTTCTCTCCCGGCACCCTGATCGTCGCCAATCACACGTCCTTGGCGGACCCTGCGGTCGTGCTCGCCGCCCTGCATCGCCTGGGCGCCGAACCACTCATCATGGCGGCGGCCGGTCTGTGGCGCATTCCGCTGCTCGGCCGCGTCCTGAGCCGTGAAGGGCACATTCCCGTCCACCGGGGTGACCGGCGCGCCGCCGCCGCGTTGGAAACCGCGGCACGGGCCCTGGAGCGGGGCCGGTTGGTCCTGATCTACGCGGAAGGCGGTCTGCCGCGGCGAAGGGATGCCGCCGAGGCCGCTCCGGCGGCGTTCCGCAGCGGCCTGTCCAGATTGGCGGAGCGCACCGGCGCGCCGGTGGTGCCGGTGGGGCAGGCGGGTGCGCGCCGACTGGTCTCGGGCAGTGCCGCCAAGCAGGTGGCCGGCCTGGCCACCGCGCCACTGCGGCGGCCCGCGATGCACGTCCATGTGGGAGCGCCGGTGGAGCTGACCGGTGACCGCCGCGCACGCACGGCCGCGGCGAGGACCGCGGTGACGGCCGCATGGCGCACGGCGGCGTTCCATCTGGGAGAGCCCGCCGCCCTTGCCGCGTAGTCGCCGGTGGCATCATCTCGCCATGAGCGGCGGCAGGAGAGGCGGCCTGAGGCCCGTCCCGCCGCCGGCAGGGCCCACCCACCCATCAAGTGGCGTTCCGATCGTGTGGGGCGAAACGGAACTCAGACGCCAGCCAATTCGGCATCAGCGCGCTCCGTGACCAGTGCCAGCACGCGGCCCGCGATCGCCAGGTCCTCGGCGGGAATGCCGGCGTACAGCCGGGCGGAGATCTCGGCGGTCTCGGCGGCGGTGCTCTCGCACAGCTCCCGTCCGGCGTCCGTGAGGCGCAACCGGAACGCCTTCGCCGGGTCCTCTTCCAGCAGTTTCGCGGCCACCAGCTCCTCGATGACGGCACGCACCACCGACTCCTCGATCTTCAGCGAACCGGTGACGTCCCCGACGAGCTCGTCCCGGCCGATGGACTCGCCCGCGGTCACGACCGCCCGGAGCGTCACACTCTGGTGGAACGTGGCGTCGTGGCGGGCCATCACGCCCTCCACGAGGGCCCGCCCGGCATAGTGCGCCAGGGCTATGACCCGGCCGTTGACCGGAGGTGCGGTGGTGGTCATGACTGCTCCTTGTCGTTCTCGGTGTGGAGATCAAGAGGTGCGTCGAGCAGGGTCGCCAACTCGCGGGTGAACTGCCGGGTGCGCGGGCTGCCCTGTCCGCCGAGCGGCTCCAACAACTGGTCCAGCAGGCCCTGGACCACCTTGATCGCGCGGCGGGTGACGTCGCGCCCCTGCTCGGTGAGCGACAGCTGCATGGCGCGCGGGTCGTTCGGGTCCCGGCTGCGGGCGACGAGTCCGGCGGCCTCCAGGGCGCGGGCGAGCTTGGAGACGTACAGCGCTTCGAGCCCGGTGGTGTCGGCGAGCTGACGCTGGCTGGGCCGCAGTCCGGAGCGTCCCATGCCGTGCAGCGATGCCATCAGCGCGTACTGGGCATGGGTCAGGCCCAGCGGCGCGACCGCCCGGTCGACGGCCACCCGCCACTTCATCGACAACCGCCAGACCAGGAACCCGGCCGTAGCGTCCTCGGCTGCTGAACTCATGCCGAATACAGTACATGGCTACTATGTACATGGCTACTATTTTCGCGCTCGCGCGGGTCTGCCCTTGTGGGCGGCTGATCATGGCGTCGCCCAAGGAGACGAGGGGGCTCGCGCGAGTGCGAGTCCGCCACCGCTGCTACGTTCGATGCCGTGCATCCCGAGGTAGAGAAATTCCGCGAACGCAACGTACGTACAAGGGACATGGGATTTGGACTCGCCGTCATCGCGGTCCTTTTGTGGGTGTGGTGCGGCGTGCTGCTCGCCATGCCCTACGAGGTGGGCCCCGGGTTCTCGGGCTCCACCCGGAAGTGCGAGGCTCGCCTGTTGACCGACGAGGGCACCGCCAATGTGGGACGGATCCAGGCCCCCTGCGCGGATGAGCGGGACTGGCCCAAAGTACTCGCCGTACTGGGCCTGTCTGTCCCTGTCTCCGTGGCGGCCTGCGCGCTCATCACGTACGGCAGCCTCAGTTTCCGGATGAGCAAGCATGCGGCCGCCCTGGCCGGCCTCCGGGAGTCCGACGCCCGCGAAGAGAAGGAGAAGGAGGAGGAGAAGGACGGGGAAAAGGAGAAGGGGCGGGATGGCGAATAGCCCTTCTTGAGTTGAGTGGCGTCGCGGAGGACGCAAACGGAAGTCCTGGAACGGGCCAAGGAGAACGGGCCGGTGATCCTCGTCTCGCACAGCCGCGGCGGTGTCACGGCCACCGCTGCGGCCAACGCCCGGCCGGACCTGATCGACCGCATCGTCTACGTTCTGGACGTCGGCACCTCCGCCGACCGGGCACAGGCGGCGACCTGGGGCCGTATCCCGAAGACCTTCGTGCGCCTGGACGCCGACGCGAGTCTGCCGCCGGCCATGCAGGACCGGCTGATCCGCGAGGGCAACGCGCTGACGCCGGACAACCCGTACGACGTCCGCACTCTCGAAGGCAGCCACCTGAAGTGGCTGATCGACCCGGCACCGGCGGCCCGAGTTTTGGGTGAACTCGCCGCGCTCACCACCCGGTCCGCCTGATCACGAGCGCCGCGGGCGTGTCGCCAGGGATCCCGATCGGTGGCAGAGCGGATCGGTGCGAACATGGGCCTCACGTACTGGGCGACCGGTGGACTGCACGTCCGCGGTGCCCGCGGGTGGGGAGGGAGTGACAGTGGGGGCGGCTGAGGAAGCGGCTGGGATCGCCGAGCTGCTGAAGGAGTGGAAGGACCGCTCCGGATACAGCTACGGGGTGCTCGCGAAGCGATTACACATGAGCACCTCGACGCTGCATCGCTACTGCAACGGTGACGCGGTGCCGACGGAGTACGCACCGCTGGAGCGGCTGGCACGGCTGTGCCGGGCGACGCCGGACGAGCTGGTGGAGCTCCACCGGCGCTGGATCCTGGCGGACGAGGCACGTCGGCGGGAGCGGGACCGTAAGCAAGGGGGCGGGGGCGCGGCCGATGCAGAGACAGTCGATGCAGAGACAGCTGATGCAGAGACTGGGGCCGAGAGAGAGACAGAGACAGAGGTAGAGGCAGGGACGGGCAGAGAGACAGAGGCAGAGGCAGAGCAACGTACCGGTGGCGTGCCCCCGACGGTCCCTGTCGTCGCGCTCGCCGCCTCATCCTCCGCCTCCTCCTCCGCTTCCGGCCCCGGTCCGGTCGCCGAGATCGCCCGCGAGGGGTGGCCCGTGCGGCAGGTGACCTCCGCGGGTGGTCGACGGCGTCTTGCGCTGACCGCCGGCATCGCCGTGGCCGCCGTCGCCGCGTCCGCCGCGCTGGTGGCGGGGCTTGCCTCCGGTAGTGGCGACGGCCGTAAGGCGGAAGCCGGAGCGGTCACGAGTACGGAGAGCGGCAGCAGGACGACGAAGACCAAGGGCGGCCGGTCGGCGTCCGCGAAGCCGCCCGGTGCGGGTGGCGCGAGTCGGTCCCCGTCCCCGTCACCGTCCTCGTCCCGTACGCCCAACGGCAAGGCGTCCGGTGGAGCCGGTGACCGGGCGACCAGTCCGGACGCGGCCGATCCGGCCGGCCTCCCGGTGAGTGTGGATGTCCGCCCGTTCACCTGGGAGGACCCGTGCAGCCAGCGGTACTTGGTCGACCGGGATCCGAGCGAGATGCCCCCGCCGCCCGCCGAACAGAACGCCCGGGGCTGGATCTCGGGGCTGGGCGCCATCTCGGCGGACAGCCAGCTGGTGCAGCTGTCGGTGCAGGGCGCGGGTGACGACACGGTGGTCCTGCACGCCCTACGGGTGCGCGTGGTGGGAAGTGCGGCGCCACCCGCCTGGAACGCCTACAGCATGGGCGTGGGCTGTGGCGGTGGCATCGAGCCGAAAATGTTCGGGGTCTCCCTGGACGCGGCGCAGCCACGGATCACGCCGCAGAACGGTCAGCGGGACTTCCCGTACAAGGTGAGCGAGCGGGACCCCGAGGTCTTCAAGGTCATCGCGCGGGCCGGCGCCCGCGACGTGCGCTGGTACCTGGAGCTGGAGTGGTCCAGTGGGAACCGGCACGGCACGCTCCGGATCGACGACAACGGGGAGCCGTTCCACACCAGTGGGATGGCAGGCCGGCCTCAGTACGACTACCCGCTGGGTGGCAGCAATGAGTGGATTCCCGCCCCGAAGGAGAACGGCTGATCCCGGTCCCGGCGGGCTTTCCCTGGGCCCGAAATCGGCTGTTCCCGGTCCCGGCGATGGTGCCGGTCCCGGGACCCGACCGAGATAGGTGATGCTCCTTACCAGGTCAGGGCATCCTCGGCGGAGGCCTGCCAGTAGGTGACCCAGGCCGAACTGTCAGTGGCGATGCCGCCCTTGGGCAGCGCGAACCGCACAGCCGGGCCGGTGGAGCCGTTCGCCGCCCGGTTGGAGAACAGGACGCCGAGGGTGCGGGCAGTGTAGGGCTCGCTGCCGGAGCCGTCGGCGGACTGGTACATGACCCCCGCGTACGCCGACTCGCCCGGTGCGAGCCTGATCACGGCCTGCGGCTTGGACTTGTCGAGAATGGTGGTGGCGGCCTGGGCGTCGTCCCACCGCAGGTACGGGGCGTTGTAGGCGTAGCAGGGCACGGAGCCGGTGTTGGTGGCGGTGAGGAGCAGGTGGTTGACGGGGCGATTGGCCTTGGTCACGGTGACCTTGACCCGCGCGCCGGTGCAGACGACGGTAGCCGCGTTGCTGCCGGCACCCTTGCCGCCGCCGGCGGCCTGACCGGAGCCATTCCTTCCGCTGGTTCCGCTGCCGGCGGCACCCGACCCGGCCTTCGACGAGTGACCGTCCTCGGCCTGGCCGTTCGCCTGCGATGACGACGATGAGGACGGGGCGTCCTGGCCGCCGGTCGCGGGTGAGGAGGGCGCGGCCGGGGCCTGGCTGCCGGTGTCCTTCGCCTCGTTCTCGCAGGCGGTCAGCGAGAGGGCGGCCGCCAGTACGGCGGCGGAGGCGACGAGGCGGGTGGTGTGGCGGGCGATGCGCATGGTGAGTAGGTGCTTTCTCTCTCGGTGGGGTGGCCCGGTCGGCCTACGTGAGGTCAAAGACAGGGGCGTCACAGACAGCTGACGACCAGGAGGCAGACGGTTGCTGCTGAGGCGGCGAACACCGCCAGTGCCACCACGTCGGTGACGTCGGCACGGCGCAACCGTCGGATCCGGAAGCGGGTCCGCATGGTGTCTCCCTTCGGCATGAGGTCGTCGCTGCTTGCCGAGCTGAGCTTGCGGTGCCCTCCGTCCCAGCCGCCACGGGCACCGCGGAACACGGGACACTGGAACGCTCATACCGTCTCTGACCTGCGGGAACGCGCACTGCCTGGAACGCCGCACCGGGACGCGGCAGGCGTCGGCCGCCGTGCAGGAACGTGCGAGCGGCGTGTGGGCCGGGCGGAGCGGTGCGTTGCCTTGGGTAGGAAGCGGGCCTGGACGGCCGGGTCGGGCAGTCCCACGTGAGCATCGTCACAACTGCCGTGCCGCAGGGGTGCGTTGTCCAGTCCGGGCTAGGACTTGCTGCATGACAGGGGCTGGAGTTGAGGTGATCGCCCGCGGGGCGAGTGTGCAGGGTCCGAGAGGACCGGTGTTCGAGGGCGTGGACCTGGAGGTGCCGGCGGGCGGACTGCTGGCCGTGCACGGGCCGGCCGGGTCCGGGCGTACCTCCCTGCTGCTCGCGCTCGCCGGGCGGATGCGGTTATCCGGCGGGGCCATCCGGGTCGGCGGGTCCGTCCTGCCTGCGGAGGGCCGGCGGGTACGCGCGGCGGTCGCCGTCGCCCGGGCGGCGCCCGCCGTCGCTCTCGAAGGGCGACTGCGGGTGACGGAGGTGATGGCTGAACGCCGCCTCACCGGAGCCGGGGTGACCGAGCGGCGCATCCGCGAGGCGTTCGAGATCGTGGGCATCGCCCCACGCAGGTCGGACCTGGTCGAGGACCTCGATCCGGTCGAGGCGCTGCTGCTGGCGGCTGCGCTGGCCCTCGCCGAGCGTCCCGGCGCCCTCGTCGTCGACGACGTCGACGAAGGCCTGCCGCCCGACGCGCACGACAGCGTGTGGCAGGCGCTGGACCGGGTCAGGAACAGCGGGCCCACCGTACTGGCCGGGTGCCTCCGCACGCCGTCGCCCACGGCCGGTCTCGTCGCACTGTCCTTGCCGCGGCGCAGCCGGGACCGCCTCCCGGCCGACACGACCGTCGCCCGAGAGGACGCCGACATATGAAGGCCGTCAAGCTGGCACTGCTGGAACTCCGGCGCTTCCGCGGTCCGGTGCGCCGCCTGGTTCCCGTACTGCTCTGCCTGGTGCCGTTGCTGTACGGGGCCATGTACCTCTGGGCGAACTGGGACCCGTACGGCAAGACCGACCGCATGCCGGTGGCCGTCGTCAACCAGGACCACCTGGCGCATGCCAAGCAGGGCCGCCGGGTGGACGCCGGTGATCAGCTGGTGCAACAGCTCAAGGCGTCCGGCACCTTCGACTGGCACTTCGTCGGCCGGGACGAGGCGCGGGACGGGCTGGAGCACGGCCGCTACTTCTTCACCATCCACATCCCGCCCGACTTCAGCCACAAGATCGCCACCGGCGCCGACACCCGTCCCCAACAGGCCGGCATCCGGATCGAACTCAACGATGCCAACAACTACATCGCCGGCATCATGACCGAAGTGGTGCAGACCAAGCTGCAGGACCAGATCAACTCCGCCACCCATGCCGCCTATGTGCGCAGCATCTACGGCGAACTGTCCGCCGTACGCGCCAAGTTGACCACCGCCTCCGACGGCGCACACCGCCTGGTGGGGGCCACCCGCGTGGCCCAGCAGGGCACGTCCACGATCACCTCGGCCACCTCCACCCTGCACGACGGGGCCTTTGACGTCGCATCCGGGGCACGGCAGATCGCCCGGGCCACAGGACAGATCGACGACCTCACCGGCCGCCTGGACCAGGCCGCCGCCGACCGGCTTCCCGGCGCCGCCTCCGCGCTGGTGAGCACCGCCCGGCTGACCGCCGACGGTCTGGACGCCGTGCACACCGCCACCACCGCCACCCGCAAGGGCACCTCCCGGGCCGTGGCCGACCTCACCGCTCTCGCCACCACGCACCCGGAACTACGCGACGACCCCGTCTACCGCCGGGCCCTGGGCCACGCCCGTAGCCTGGACTCCACCGCCACCGCTCTCGACGGCCGGGCCGCCGCCGCGGAGAACAACGCCCGTCGGTCCCTCGACGAAGCCGAGCGCCTCCAGGACGACGTCGGCTCACTCCAACGCGACGTACTGGCCCTGCACACCCCGCTCCGCCTCGTCGACAGCGGTTCGCACAGCGCGGCCGACGGCGCGCACGGCCTCGTCGCAGGGCTCGCCACCCTGGAAAAGGGCTCCGGTGCCCTGCACACCGCTGCCGAGCAGGCGCACGGCGGCGCCTCGGAAGTCTCCCGCACCGTGGACGACGGACTGCACAAAATCCCCCGCACCAGCCCCGACCAGGTCGCGCACGCCGCCGAGGTACTGGGCACGCCCGTGCACATCGACCGGACGAACCTGCACCCGGCCGGCGTCTACGGCCGAGGCCTCGCACCGTTCTTCTTCGGCATCGCCCTGTGGGTGTTCGGCCTCTTCGCCTACCTGCTGCTGCGCCCCCTCAACACCCGTGCCCTGGCCGGGCGGGTCAGCGCCTTCACCACGGCCGTCGCCGGATGGCTACCGGCCGCACTGCTCGGCGCCGTGGGGGCACTGGTGCTCTACGGCGTCGTCGACCTGACCCTCGGACTGAACCCCGTCCACGGCTTCTGGACGCTCGCACTCCTGGTCACCGCGGCGGCGGCGTTCGTGGCCGTCGACCACTGTCTGCGCACCGTGTTCGGGGTGCCCGGCGACGTCCTGTCACTGGTCCTGCTCATCCTGCAGCTCACCGCCTCGGGCGGCCTCTACCCGCTGCCCACCGAACCGGCCTTCTTCCAGGTCCTGAACCCGTTGCTCCCGATGACCTACCTCGTCGACGGACTACGAGTGACCGTCTCCGGCGGCCTCACCGGAAATCTGCTGCGGGACTTCGCGGTCCTCCTCGCCTGCACCGCCGGTTTCCTGGCAGTGACCGCCCTCGCCGTACGGCGGCAACGGGTGTGGACGGTCGGACGCCTCCATCCCGACGTTTCGCTGTAGGGGCGTGCGTCGTCGACCGACGTGGGGTGCGGGCATGGCTGCCCGTCGGTCGGTCGCCCCCGGGCCCGGCCTCGGCCAGACGGCCAGGCGGCCAGCCGGGCAGGCCGTCAGGCGGAAAGGCCGAGCGTGGTCAGGCGGTCAGGGTCGGTGAGGATGTCGAGTCCGGCGATACGGCCGTCCCGGATGGTGAACGACATGACCGACAGCGGTCGGCCCTCGGCGAAGGAGACGACGCCGGGCGTGCCGTTGACCAGCACCAGACGCGCCTCGGCCGCGAAGCGGGCGAAGGTGATGGCCTGGGACGCCACGTCGGCCGCACCGCGCCGCAGGACGCTCGGGACGAGCGTGCCGCCGTCGGAGCGCGCGACCACATCGGGGTCGAGGACGGCCAGCAGCGCTTCGAAGTCGCCACCGCGGGAGGCGGCCAGGAAGGCGTTGACGACGTCGCGCTTGCGCGTGAGGTCCGTGTCCGCCGCCGGGGCGGCGCCCTGGACCCGGCGGCGGGCGCGGCTGGCGAGCTGCCGGGTGGAGACCGTGGTCCGGCCGAGGATGGGCGCGATGTCGTCGAAGGGAACGTCGAACATGTCGTGCAGGACGAAGGCGAGCCGCTCGGCCGGGGCGAGGGTCTCCAGCACGATCATGAGCGCGATGCCCACCGAGTCAGCGATCAGGATCTCCTGCTCGGGATCGACCCGGGCCAGCGCGGTGACCACCGGGTCGGGCAGCCGCACCGATCCGTCCTGCTCGGGCAGCGGATCCTCGCGGCGCGAGGTACGCGAGCGCAGCATGTCCAGGCAGATCCGGCCGACGACCGTGGTGAGCCAGGCCCCCAGGTTCTTCACCTCGCTCACGTCGGTGCGGCTGAGCTTGAACCACGCCTCCTGGACGGCGTCCTCCGCCTCGGCGAGCGATCCCAGCATCCGGTAGGCCACCGCGCGCAGCCCCGGCCGCTCCACCTCGAAGCGGTCGGCCAGAAGAAAGTTCTCGCTCACCTGCCACACCCCCGTGTCCGGATCCGTCGGTCCGGAGAAGACGCTAACCGATCACCGGGAAAGCATGGGATGAATACCGCAATCGGCAGCGGTGCCGGAGTGCGCGGCCCGGGTACCGACCGAGGCCGGCACTCGGGTCGCCCAAGCGCCGGCGGGTGGCTGGGAGGTCGGTGGCCTGGCCGGGATCCGTTGGGCAGGATGCTCGGGTGGCGAAGTCGTGGGCGTGTGAGGCATGTGGGGTGCGGCTCCCGGGGCGCTCGCGGTCCGGGGCGGACGGCAGACAGCGCGGGGGCCGGCCGGCGCGGTACTGCTCCGACGCCTGCCGCCAGCGCGCGTTCCGGGAGCGGGCGGCCGCGGCGTCCCGGGCCGCCCCGCGCGCGGAACTGCCGGGCCGCGGACTACCGGTCTCGCTCGATGCGTTCGTGGGACGCGAACGCGAGTTGGCGCGCTTGCGTACGCTGCTGCGGTCGTCGCGACTGCTGACGCTGACCGGGCCCGGCGGAGTGGGCAAGACGCGGCTGGCGGTCGAGCTCGCGGGCGGTGTGCGCGGCGGACGCGCGGGACGTGCCCAGTTGGTGGAGCTGGCCGGGCTGCACGACGGTGAGCTGCTGCCGCAGACCGTGGCCGCCGCCCTCGGTGTGCGGGAGCGCGCCGGCCGGACGGGAACGGAGGCGTTGGTCCGCGCCCTGGAGAAACGCAGCACCCTGCTCCTTCTCGACAACTGTGAGCATCTGGCCGAGCCCTGCGCGGTGTTGGCCGCGGCACTCCTCACCCGCTGCCCCGGCCTGCGGATCCTCGCCACCAGCCGGGAGCCGCTGCGGGTGCCCGGCGAGGTGGTGTTCCGCGTCGGCATCCTGTCGCTGCCGCCGGGCCCCGCAGGTGCTGGCGGGGATCAGCACGGAGACCAGGGCACCGACCCGCTCCTCCGGTCGGAGGCGGTCCGGCTCTTCCTGGAGCGCGCCCGCACCTGCCATTCGGGGTTCGAGCCCACGCCCGGGGACGTCCGGACCGTGGCCGAGATCTGCCGACGGCTGGACGGGCTGCCGCTGGCCATCGAACTCGCCGCGGGCCGTATGGCAGCGCTCCCGCCCGCCGGGATCCTGCGCGGACTGGACGATCAGCTGTCCCTCCTGACCGACGGCAGCAGGACGGGACCGGGGCGCCATCGCGAGCTGGGCGCCACGATCGACTGGAGCCATCGCCTGCTGGATCCCCTGGAACGGGCGGTCTTCCGACGGCTGTCGGTGCTCGGCGGCGGGTTCGACGCGGAGAGCGCCGCCGCGGTCTGTGCGGATTGCGCTACGGCCGCCGACGGTGTCGAGGGATGCGTGGGTTGCCGCGACGGGCGGTGCTGCGTACGGCGGAAACAGGTGTTGCCCGTGCTGTGCGCCCTGGAGGCCAAGTCCCTGATCGTGCGGGTGCACGGGGACGCGCCGGGCACGGCGAGGTTCCGGCAGCTCGCGGCGATCCGGGCGTACGGCATGGACCGGCTCGCCGAGGCCGGGGAACTACCGGCGGTCTGGGACCGGGCGGTGGACCGGCTGGCCGAACAGGCGGCTGAGGGCTCCACCATGGTCTTCCCGGACGGCGCCGCCCTGCCGCTGGCCCGGGAACAGGAGAACCTCGCGGCGGCCGTGGCCCGTTGCGGCGAACGGAGCGACCCACGGCACACCGAGCTCGCCCTCGCATTGGCCCGACTCCACTACCAGCAGGAGCAGTTGACGGCAGCCCGGACGCTGCTGACCGAGGTGCTGGCGCGGACCACGTACGGCTCCCGGGACCACGGTGCGGCGTTGGCGCTGGCCGCCCGCGCGGCCTGTCAGCAGGACGACCGGTCGGCGGCGCTCGCCTTCGCCCGGGAAGCGGTCGCCGTGGAACGCGCCGGCCCACCGCACCCCGGCCGGCTGGCCAACGCCCTGGACGCCCTGGCGGCCGCGCACCTGTGCCGCGGTGCCTACCACGAGGCCGTCGCCGTCTTCGCCGAGTGTGTGGCGGTGGTCCGTACGCTGGACCGCCCGCTGGACATCGCCGTGTGCGGGCACCACCTCGCCTGGGCCCTGCTCCAGACGGGCGACACGGCGCAGGCGGCCGCACTGATGGAGAAATGCCTCCCCGTCCTGGAATCCGGCGCTCCACCGGGGCAGGCAGCGGCCGCTCTCCACACCTCCGGCGCGATCCAGCTGGCGCTGGGGAACTGGGACGCGGCCGAGAACAGGTTCGCCGAGGTGCTGGCAAAGGTGCCGGACGGTGAGAGCCTCCACGCGCTCTATCCGGTGGAGGGCCTGGCCATCGTGGCGGCCGAACGCGGCGCGCCCGAACGGGCGTTACGGCTCTATGCCGCGGCCGCCGCGGCGCGGCAACGCACCGACGCCGAACCGGAAGCGAGCTGGCGGACGACGGTGGAGGCCGCCGCGTCCCGGGCCAGGGAGCGGCTCCACCCCGCACGGGTCGACGCGGCGATGACGGCCGGCCGCCGCCTGTACGGGGAACGACTGCTGTCCTACGCCCTACGCGACAACGCATCGGCCGACCGCTCGACGCACGCGAACCACGATGATCCCACCGACGTCGCGCACCCGACCCCAACCGAACCGATCAGCTACCCCGTTACCCAACTTCTGCTCACACCACGAGAATTGACGGTCTCGCAGCTGGTCGCCGAGGGGATGACCAACCAGCAGATCGCCGCGCAGCTGGGCCTGTCCAAGAGCACGGTCGCCAGTCATCTCGACCGGGTCCGGGACAAGCTGGGCGTCCGCTCCCGTACGCAGATCGCCGTCCGGGTCTCCGGACGGGCGGGTGGTCCGGGGGCTGAGTCGGTGTAGCTGGAGGTGGCTGAGGGTAGCCGAGGCGCGGTCGGCCCGAAGGGCGGTCGGGCCGAGGGACGTCTGAGGGCGCCGCCCGCCACGGCCAGGCGGCGGAGGGGGGTAGGGCGGTAGGGCGGTGGTGCATCGGGCTGCTCCCAAGGACGGCGGCCACAGAGCCAGGAGTCGGTAGCTCGCTGACAACTCTCCCTGCCCTGACGCCCGTTGCCCTCAGGGTTCAACCCTGGGCGGTCCCCGAGGCAACCCTGAAAGCCCCCTGCCTCCTGCCAGACACATCCTGGTCCCCGCGGGTGTGCGACCGGCAGCTCGGCGACCGGCGCGGCTCCGTCCGTGATCCGCCGGACAGGCCCTTCACCTCCCTCGTGGGGTTTCGTCACGCCCGTAACTGGTCGGTCATTCGACGGATGTGCGCAGTCGACCTGACCACGGAGGCTGATCTGAGCCGGGAGAGTGCTTCCTCCCCGGCGCTCTCCCCAACGCCATCACCCCGCAAAGGAGACGCGATGCGGTACGCCGACGAGACCGGCCCGGACGATGCTGCCGGAACGCAGCACGGTTCACGCAGGTCCTTCATCAGGTCGACCTCCGCCGGAGTGACGGCAGTGGCGCTCGGCGCGAGCGTGGCCGCCTCTGCCGGCCCTTCGGCCCAAGCAGCGGAGGCGGCCGCCCCGGGGGCCCGGCGCGGCACCCGTCCGCTCGCCGTCACCCCGGCCTGCTCGGGCCAGGAAACACCGGCATCCATCGAGGGCCCGCTGTTCAAGCCCAATTCCCCCGCGCGCAGCGATCTGATCACGCCTGCGATCCAAGGCGTACGGCTCGACCTCAGCGGTGTCGTGTACGACACGTCCTGCAAGCCCCTGCCCGAAACGCTCATCGAGTTCTGGCAGTGCGACCAGAACGGCGACTACGACACCTCGGGCTTCTCCCTGCGCGGCCACCAGTACACCGACAGCAGGGGTGCCTACCAACTCCGGACCATCATCCCGCGGGACTACTGGGGACGTTGGGGCCAACGTGCCCCGCACATCCACACCCGGGTCCAGGCCTCCGGCGGCCCGGTGCTCATCACTCAGCTGTACTTCCCCGACAGCACCCAGGCGTACGGACGGGACTTCGCCGCTCTCAACGCCGCCGACCGACTCCTCAACCGCGCATGCACGATCAGCCTCACCGGTCAGGAGGGCGGCCGCTACACCGGCGCCTTCGACTTCGTGATCACGACCACGGTGTAGGCGCCGGGGGCCAAGTTCGTCACCACCACGATGCAGGTAGCGGGGCCCGAGTTCGTCAGCACCGTCCGATGGCCCGACGGGTCCGACGCGGCCTTCGCCGTCCCCGTACCCACCCTCATCTCCCGTCCCCCTTCAGACAAGGAAATTCGTATGCCCTCGCACAGCCCCTTCCCCCGGCGGCGATCCGTCCGGGTCTCCCTGCTGGCGGCCCTCGTCGCCACCGTGGTCACCGGGAGCCTGGTATTGGTCGGCCAGAGCGGTGATCCGACGACTCCGACCGCAGCCTCCGCTCCCGCGGCATCCCTCGCCCCCGCCGCCCCGCACGCGGGGGCGTGGCAGGCAACCCCGGTGCCCGTCAAGAAGGGGGATCTGACGGCCGTCGCCGCCCTGAGCGACAAACAGGCCTGGGCCGTCGGCTACCGGCTCAAGAGCGCCACCTCGCTCGAGGCGGTCGCACTGCGCTGGGACGGTAAGACCTGGACCCAGGAATCCACCCTCCCCGACAACAGCTTCCCGCAAGCGCTCGCCGTCCGTTCGGCCACCGACATCTGGGCGGTGGGCAGCGCCTCGGCCCATTGGGACGGCACCAAGTGGACCGCGTACCAGCTGGACAAGGACCCCTCCGGCCACGTCGTCCCGGATGCCGTGGCAACAACCTCCGACGGGAAAGTGTGGACGGCGGGCCGGGCCATGGGCCGGTCGATCAAGGACGGCGTGCCGGCCGTCCAGTCCTGGGACGGCAAGGCCTGGCACCGCCAGTCCCTGCCCGATGTCGGCAAGGGTGAACTCAGCGGCATCACGGCGGTCGCGCCCGACGACATCTGGGCCGTGGGAGCGGCCTACGCTCCCGATGAGAAGTCCCAGCAGTCGGCGCTGCTGCTGCACTTCGACGGCAGCAATTGGCGGCGTGTTGCGGCGCCCGGCCCGCAGACCACCCACAACTGGCTCGGCGGGATCACTGCCCTCTCGGCAGACGACATCTGGGCGGTAGGCGGAAGCACCACCGGCAGTACGGAGCGGCCGCTCGCCGTGCACTGGAACGGCAGCACCTGGACCACGGCCAGGACACCGGACGTGGCCGACGGCCGACTCCGCGGCGTAGGCAAAACAGGCAACGGCGATCTGTGGGCCCTCGGCGGGAAGGGGGCGGCCCCCGTCGCTCTGCACTGGAACGACCAGCACGACCAGTGGGAGAAGACCACTGCGCCGGACCTCGTCATCCGCAGCTTCACCACCGTGCCCCACAGCGCCGACCTGTGGGCCACCGGAATCTCCCCCCACGGCGACCTCATTCCGGCGATCACCCGCCTCAAGAACTGATACCGGGTACTGCGTGGGCCGCCGGCACTGGCGCACAGCGGGGTTGTCCCTCCCCGCGTAAGCCCGCTGGGAGGCTCCGGACGGAGCGGAGTAACTTGCTCAACTCAGCTCACAGCAAAACGGATTGGGTTCGTCCAATGTGCCGATCCGCTTCCGACCAGCGGGTATGTTCCCCGCTCCGCTCCACCACGACCGGCAACTACCACCGCATCCGTAAAAAAATTCGATCATGGCGCGGTTGTTCGGTGTTAGCTTGTGCCCGAGCAGTCGGATGACTGCCGATTTATACCCATGGAGGCTGATATGGAAGAGCAGAACGAGCTGTCGACCGTGGAGCCGTACGCAGCCCCGATGCTGGTTGAGGTCGGCGAGTTCAACGAGGACACGCTGGGCTTCATCGGCTGGGGCAAGGACATCTTCGGCCACTACGGCGGCTGACCGACCGTCACCAGCTGATCGACAGCTGGCTGACCCTCAACAGCTGGATTTCGCCAGCTGACTTTCAGGAGTAAGCACAGATGACCGGTGCTGGGTTCGTGGTCCTGCCGGATGCGGCGTCCGCGGTAGAGGTACGTGCGGCGGTGCCCTGGCCGGCGCCCCAGGTGCTCTCGCACGCCTCTGGACGTCCGTGGCTGGTGGGCAGGTGGCTGCCTGACGCGGTTCAGGTGGCCACGGCGGGCCCGGTACGGGTGGCGGTGATCGGGATCTGCCCGGTCACCGCCACGCGGTTGTCCGAACTCACCGCCCGTATCCGCACCAGCGCCGACATCGACGCCCTGGCGGCGGCCCTGCCGGGATCGTGCCACGTCATCGCCTCGCTCGACGGACAGGTCCGCGTACAAGGCAGCATCACCGGGCTGCACCGGATCTTCCACACCCACCTCAACGGCCTGCCCGTCGCCGCCGACCGCGCTGACGTGCTGGCCACGATGACCGGTGCCGGAATCGACGAACGCGCCCTGGCCCTACGCCTGGCCTGCGGCGGACTCGTTCCCCCGCCGCTGAGCGACACACCCCTGTGGTCAGGCATCTCCCCACTGCCCGCGGACCACTACCTGCTACTGCAGGACCAACAAGCCCGGCAGGTCCGCTGGTGGCGGCCACCCACCCCCGACCTCTCCCTCGCCGCGGGCGCAACGGCCCTGCGCGAGGTGCTGGAGACGGCCATGGCCGGCCGCGCGCCCTCCGCGGGCCGGCTGAGCAGCGACCTGTCCGGCGGCATGGACTCCACCTCCCTGTGCTTCCTCGCCGCCCGCACCACCCCCGACCTGCTGACCTTCCGCTGGGGCGAGGCCGAGGCCGGCAACGACGACGCGGCCTTCGCCGCCCACTCCATCGACGCCCTCGACCGGGCCGAGCACCTCGTCATACCCCCAACCGACCTCCCGGCCCTCTTCACCGACCCGGCCACCACGACCGAGTTGGAAGAGCCCTACCCGTTCGTCCGCACCGGCGCACGTACCCGCCACACCGCCCGGTTGCTCGCCGACCGCGGAGTCCACCGCCATCTGGCCGGGCACGGCGGCGACGAATTGTTCACCCCCTTCCCCGGCTATCTGCACCCGCTGCTGCGGCGCCGCCCCGTCACCGCGCTGCGGCACGTCCGCGGTTACGCCGCCCTCAAGCGCTGGCCGCTGCTGCACACTCTGGCTGCGCTGACCCGCCCCGGTCACCAGGCATCGTGGTGGCGCGCCCAGGCCGACCACCTCACCGACCCACCGTCGCGCAAGCGCCGCCCCAGTCTGGGCTGGGGTCTGTGGCCGCTGCGCGCCCCGGCCTGGGTCACCACCGAGGCCATCGAGACCGCCCGCGCCGGCCTCGGCCGGACCGCAGCCCAGGCAGAGCCGCTCTCCACCGACCTCGGTCAGCACCAGACCCTGCTCGCCGTACGCATCGCCGCCCCCTGGTACCGGCTGCTGGCCCGCCCGTTCGCCGACGCCGGCGTCCAGCTCGACTCGCCGTTCTTCGACGACCGCGTCGTCGAGGCCGTGCTCCGGGTGCGCACCCACGAACACGCCGGGCCCTGGCACTACAAACCCCTGCTCGCCCACGCCATGCGCGGCATCGTCCCCGACACGGTGCTGGGCCGGTCCACCAAGGGCGAGTTCAGCGAAGAGGCCAGCACCGGCCTCCGCCGCAACCTGCCCGCCCTGCTGGAGCTCTTCGACGATTCGGCCCTGGCCGCCCACGGCCTCATCGACCCGGCCGTACTGCGCACCCAACTGCTGGCCCCCCAGGCGACCAACGCCATGAACATCGCCCTGGAACCCCTCATCGGCTGCGAAACCTGGCTGCGCGCAGCCACCCGGCCCACCGCACCCACGCCCGCTCGATCCACGCCCATCCGACCCACCCCCGCCCGAAGGACGACCGACACCCATGCACCTGCACCCTGACGTGGTCTCCACCGACACCGACGACGGCACCGTGCTGCTCAACCAACGCACCGGCCGCTACTGGCAGCTCAACACCACCGGCGCCCACGTACTGCGCGAACTCCTCGCCGGCCACACCCCGAACGACATCGCCGCCGACCTCGCCGCCCGGCACCACATCGACTCCACCCGAGCCGAACAGGACGTCACCGCGGTCCTCACCCAGCTGCGCACCGCCGACCTGGTGACCACATGAGCCTCCCCGTTGCCCTGTCCGAACGACCCCGCCTGCCCCTGCACCGCCGCCCGGTACCCCTGCTGGCCGTCGCCGCCGCCCGCCTGCTGGCCAAGCTGAAACCGGCCCGCCTGCGCCGGATCCTGGAATTCGCCCGCCGCGGCGCCCGACCTGCCACCGCCGAACAGGCCCTGGCCGCCCGCGAAGCGGTCGTCGCCGTCAGCCTGCGCTGCGCCGGCCAGGGCTGTCTGCAACGCTCCATCGCCACCGCTCTGCTCTGCCGCCTGCGCGGTGCCTGGCCCACCTGGTGCACCGGTGTGCGCACCCACCCGTTCGCCGCCCATGCCTGGGTCGAGGCCGACGGCCACCCCGTAGGCGAGCCCCACCCCAAGGGCCACTTCAAACCACTGATCGCCGTGCCACCCCTCTCGCCGGCGGGGGAGTAGCTGAGCGCCACCCGTCAGCGACTCAGGCGCGCGTTGACCCGGGCGGCCTGGCGCGTCAGGTGGTCGCGCTCGGCGAGGTTGGGTGCCTTGTGGGCCGCCTCGGCGTACAGCCGTGCCGCAGTCGCCAAGTCGCCGTCGCACTCGTGGAGGTAGGCGGCCACCGCGGTGTGGCGGGGCAGTGCGTCGTCCAGCTCCGCGAGCGCCGCCAGGCCGGCGCGCGGTCCGTCCGCCTCGCCCACGGCGACCGCGCGGTTGAGCCGGACGACCGGGCTGTCGGTCAGGCGCGTGAGCTCGTCGTACCACTCGACGATCTGCACCCAGTCGGTCTCCTCGGCGGTGGGCGCGTCGGCGTGGAGGGCGGCGATGGCGGCCTGGGCCTGGAACTCGCCCAGCCGGTCGCGGGCGAGGGCCGCCTGCAGGATCTCCACGCCCTCGGCGATCAACTTCGTGTCCCACCGGCCGCGGTCCTGCTCGGCGAGCGGCACCAGACTGCCGTCGGGCGCGGTCCGGGCGGCTCGTCGGGCGTGGTGGAGCAGCATGAGGGCGAGCAGCCCGGCCACTTCGGGGTGGTCGATCGCGGCCGCGAGCTGCCGGGTGAGCCGGATGGCCTCGGCGGCCAGGTCGACGTCGCCGGAGTAGCCCTCGTTGAAGACCAGGTAGAGGACGCGCAGCACGGTGGCGACGTCGCCGGGCCGGTCGAACCTTCCCCCAGCTCTCGAATGCGCTCGAGCAGGGGATAGCCCAACATCGGAGACGGTGCGCTTGCCCCGGCTGATGCGCTGCGCCATGGTCGCCTCGGGCACCAGGTAGGCCTGGGCGATCTGGCGGGTGGTGAGCCCGCCGACGGCGCGCAGCGTGAGGGCGACCGCGGACGCAGGTGTCAGCGACGGGTGCGCGCACAGGAAATAGAGCTGGAGTGTGTCGTCCGCCGCGGGCACGGGCCCGGACGCCGGCTCCTCCTCGACGCGTTCCTCACGCCGGCGGCGGGCTGCGTCCGCCCGGGTCGCGTCGAGGAACTTGCGCCAGGCCACGGTGACCAGCCAGCCCTTCGCGTCCCGCGGAGGGTCGGCCGGCCAGACGCGGACCGCCTCGACGAGCGCGTCCTGCACCGCGTCCTCGGCCGCCGCGAAGTCGGCTCCGCGGCGGACGAGGACGGTGAGCACACTCGGCGTGAGGCTCCGGATCAGGGCCTCGTCCATCTGGGACACCTGCGGGGTCACTCCGTGATGGTGGGGGGCGCGGTCAGGAACGGGCGCAGCTCCAGCCACTCGTGGATCGGCTTCCCGCCCGCCCCGGGGGCGGCCGACAGTTCCCCGGCCAGCTCGACGGCGCGCTCGTAGCTGTCGACGTCGATCACCATCCAGCCGGCGATGAGGTCCTTGGTCTCGGCGAACGGACCGTCGGTGACCGGCGGGCGGCCCTCGCCGTCGTACCGGACCCACTTCCCCTCGGGGGCGAGCGCCTGACCGTCGACGAACTCGCCGGTCTTCTCCAGCCGGGCCGCGAAATCATTCATGTACTGCACGTGGGCCGAGATCTCCTGCGGCGTCCACTGATCCATGGGCACGTCGTTGACCGCAGCCGGAGCGCCGCGGTAGTGCTTGAGCAGCAAGTACTTGGCCATGGTGTCTCTCCTCGATGCTGTTGCGACCCATTGTGGCCGCGTTCAATGCTGGGACGGAGCCGGCCACGCGTTCTCGGCATCGCCGTCAGAAATTTTTTTGGGCTCTTGTGGGGGCTCATCGATGAGCCTGGGTGAGCCGTCTCCCGGCGTCCGGGTCCACGGCGTGGCGCAGGGGGAGAGGGCGGCTCGCCCACACCTCGCACGGTCTGCCATCGCGCACTTCGCCTGCCACGGCACCAGCGACAGCACCGACCCCTCGCAGAGCCGGCTGATCCTGGACGACCACGCCACCGCCCCGTTGACCGTCTCCGCCCTCGGCCGGGTCAGCCTCGACCACGCCCAGATGGCCTACCTATCCGTCTGCAGTACCGCGCACGCCGGCAGCTCCGACCTGATCGACGAGGCCATCCATCTCACCAGCGCCTTCCAACTGGCCGGATTCCCCCACGCCATCGGGACTCTGTGGCCGATCGACGACCGCTTGGCCGCCGAGATCGCCGACTCCTTCTACACCCATCTGACCACCGGTACGCCAGGCAGGCTCGATCCCGCACTGGCCGCCACCGCCTTGCACCGCACCCTACGGACCGTGCGCGACCGCTACCCGGCCACCCCTTCCCTGTGGGCGGCATACCTCCACGCCGGCGCATAACCGGGCCTCGTTGGGCGCGAACTCCCGTAGACGTCGCTCCTACGCGACCACATTTCCCATCGTCCTGCCCCCCATGTCACAAACGGCCCGGCTGTCTTGTCTTGTGTGGTGAAGACAGACGCTCACGTCAGGAAGGTGATGGGCATGCGGGTGTTCGTGGCAGGCGGGACGGGGGTCCTGGGGCGGAGGCTGGTGTCGCAACTCCTGGACCGTGGCCACCAGGTGACGGCCACGACCACGAGTGCGGCCAAGCTGGGACAGCTGGCGCAGATGGGCGCGGACGGTGTGGTGATGGACGGGTTGGATGCGGCGTCGGTGGGTGAGGCGGTCGCCACGGCGCGGCCGGAGGTGATCGTGCACCAGATGACCGCGATCTCCACTGCGCACGCCGGCAAGCCCGATATCAAGCATCCGGACCGTTGGTTCGCCCGCACCAACCGGCTGCGCACCGAGGGGACGGACCACCTGCTGGCGGCGGCCGAGGCGACCGGTGTGCCCCATGTCGTCGCGCAGGGGTACGCCTCGTGGAACGGCATCCGCGAGGGCGGGTGGGTGAAGAGTGAACAGGACCCGCTGGACCTGCTGGAGGGGACGGCGGCGCACGTGGGGTTGAAGGCGTTGAGTCGGGTCGAGGACGTGGTCCTCAAGGCCGGCGGTGCGGTGATGCGCTACGGCGCGTTCTACGGGCCGGGGGCCATCGACGACCAGGTCGAGCTGGTGCGCAAGCGGAAGTATCCGCTGGTGGGGCGGGGTACCGGCTACAGCTCGTGGGTGCATCTCGACGATGCGGCGAGCGCCACCGTCCTGGCTGTGGAGCAGAAGGCGACGGGCGTGTTCAACATCGTCGACGACGAACCGGCGCCGGCGAGCGACTGGTTGCCCCACCTGGCGGCGTGCGCGGGCGCGAAGCGGCCGATGCGCATCCCGGTGTGGCTGGCCCGGCTGCTGGCCGGTGACCAGGCGGTGGTGATGATGACCGAGGGACGTGGTTTCTCCAACGCCAAGGCCAAGCGGGAGCTCGGCTGGCAGCTTCGTCATCCGTCGTGGCGGCAGGGCTTCAAGGAGGAGCTGGCGTGACCGGAATGATGGAAAAGGCCGAGGAATTCGAGGAGTTGCGGCCGCTGCTGTTCTCGATCGCCTACCGGATCCTGGGCAGCGTGACCGAGGCGGAGGACGCCGTCCAGGAGACCTGGCTGCGCTACGAGGCGTCCTCGACACCGCCGGTCTCGGCCAAGGCGTTCCTGTCCGCCGTGGTCACCCGCATCTCGATCAACGTGTTGCACTCGGCCCGCGTCCGGCGCGAAGAGTACGTCGGGCCGTGGTTCCCCGAGCCGCTGCTGAGCGATCAGCGGTCGGCGGAGTTGGCCGACTCCGTGTCGATGGCGGCGCTGCTCCTGCTGGAGCGGCTCACCCCGCTGGAGCGCGCGGTGTTCGTGCTGCGGGAGGTGTTCGAGTTCGGCTTCCCGGACATCGCCTCGGCGGTGGGCCGCTCACCGGCCGCGTGCCGTCAGCTGGTGGTACGGGCCCGCCGCCACATGCACGCCGGCCGGCCCCGGTTCGAGGCCGACCGGCGAGAGCACGAGGAACTCGCGCTGCGGTTCTTCGACGCCTTCACCGAAGGGGACATCGACGGGGTGCGGGAACTGCTCGCCGCCGACGTGCAGATGGTCGCGGACAGCGGCGGCAAGGCCCCGCAGTGGGCCGGCGGCTTCTTCGGCGCCGACCATGTGTCCCGGGTGCTCGCCGCCCTCGTCGCGTCGTTCGTCCGTATCGGCGGGATCGTGGAACCGCACCAGATGAACGGCCAGCCCGGCGCGATCTTCCGCGACCGGGACGGCAAGGTCATCCACACCTGGACCCTCGACATCCTCGACGGGCAGATCCAGACGATCCGCACGGTGAGCAACCCCGACAAGCTCGGGCATGTGGGCCCCGTAGCGGATGCCTGGGCGGTCCTGCGTGAAACACAGCAGGCACGCCGGGACGACACACATACATACACAACCACCTGAACAAAAGGACCGGCCCAAAATGACCAGGATCGGCATCATCATCGGCAGCACCCGCCCCGGCCGCAATGGCGACCGGGTGGCCCAATGGGTACGGGACCTGGCCGCCGAACATGCAGGTGGCGTCGGTGACTTCGAGCTCGTGGACCTGTCCGACCACGCGCTGCCGCTGCTCGACGAAGCCATTCCAGCGGCCCAGGCGCCGGGCCGCCAGCCGCACACCCGGCGGTGGGCCGAGCGGATCGGCTCGTACGACGCCTACATCTTCGTCACTCCCGAGTACAACACCGCCCCGCCCGCCGCCCTGACCAACGCCATCGACTACCTCTACGCGGAGTGGGGCGGCAAGCCGGTCGCCTACGTCGGTTACGGCGTCTTCGGCGCGGTCATGGCGGTGCAGAAGCTGCGCGCACAGGCGGGCGTGCTGCGGATGGCAGACATCGGGCCCCAGGTGGCGCTGTCGCTGCGCGAGGACTTCGTGAACTTCGCCGACTTCCGGCCTCGGGAACTGCACACGGCGGAGGTGCACCGGCTGGTCGACGAGCTGCTGGCGTGGGCGCAGGCTCTCGGCCCGCTCCGTACGGCTGCCCGGACCGCTGACCACACCGCGTAGCAACCAGGGAGAACAGTCGTCGTGCGTATCACCGTCTTCGGAGCCAACGGCCCCACCGGCCGCCTCCTCACCGGCCAGGCACTCGCCGCCGGACATCAGGTCACCGCGGTCACCCGGCAGCCGGATTCGTTTCCCCTGCACCACGACCGGCTCGACGTAGTGGGTGGCGATGCGCTCGATCCAGTGGCCGTCGAAGCCGCCGTGGCCGGTCGGGAGGCGGTGCTCTCAACCCTCGGGGTCCCCGCCGGGAAGGAGCCCATCAGCACCTACTCGCGCGGAGTGGCCAACATCGTCGCGGCGATGACCCGGCATCAGGTGCGCCGGCTCGCCGTGGTCAGCTCCAGCGGGGTCGCTCCGCACCCGTACTCCGAGGGTGGGCTGCTGTTCCATCACGTGCTTCTGCCCTACGTGACAAGGGTGTTGGGCAAGACGCTCTACGACGATATGCGCCGGATGGAAGCGCTGGTGCGAGCCAGCGGTCTGGACTGGACGATCGTGCGCCCGAGCGGTCTGTTCCACCTGCCGTCGGTCACCGACTACACCGTTGTCGAGGGCCACGCCGACGGCAGGTTCACCGCCCGGGTGGACCTGGCCGCCGGCATGCTGGCTCTGCTGGATGACGACCGCCATGTGCGCACCACTGTCAGCGTCATCACCACCGTCGACAACCCCACCTTGCTCCACTGGATCCGCCGGGAAGCTCTCTCCAAGAGCTGAGCCGATGCGTACGCACCGCCGTGCGCACGTGGTGGGCGAGGTGGCGACGTCTGCGGTCGGGGGCCGGAGCCCTCAGTGTGATCCACATGCACGGAGCGTGCCCCATCTGCCCTTCGTTCGCGGGTAATTCGCACCTGATCCACATTTTCCTCCTTGAGCGATGACATGCGCAGGCCCTCGGTATATGGTTCGGCCACTGTCACCCAGGGTGGTGCTCTGGCCAACGGTTGATCCGATGGTTGAACGTCGCCGTGCCTGGGGTGCAGTGCCCTACCCCCCTCAAGCTCTGCCCGCGTGCACCGGACCCGGTCATGACCGACCGGGTCCGTGCGCGCCGCTGAAAGGCATGCCCATGTCCCGAATACGGGTCACCAGACCCGCCGCCCTGACCGCGCTGGCAGGCGTTGGAGCCTGTCTGGCGGTCGTCGTCGTGCCGTCCGCGTTCGCGGGTACGACCACCCCGACCGGCAGCACCTGTACGATCCGTCCCGCGGCGAAGGGCTCCGAGGCGCCGCTCAGCTGCCTCGGCGTCACCGCTTCTCTCGACCACCTGCCTGCTGTCGGCGAGCAGGCCACCCTCACCGTGAACGTCCGGGCGCAGGCCGACGTCAAGCACGCCGGGCTGTCGATCCAACTGCCGCCCGCGATCCGGGTGACTGGCAACGACTCCGGACTCACCGCACCCACAACGGACGCCTTCGGCCAGCGCACCAGTCGGACGCTCGCCCTCACCCCCGGCACCCGCACCGTCAAGCTCAAGGTCAAGGCCGTCGCCGCCGGGCCCGCCCAGATCCAGGCGGACATCAGCGACATCGACCGTCCCGACCCGCGCCGCGCCGGGCACGACTCGTTGGAACTCACCGTCGGCACGTCCAAGGGCTCCTCCGACAAGGGCGTCTCGGTCACCAAGGCCGACGCGGCCCCGGTCCACCGCCCCGGCTCCGGCACCCGCAAGGCGCGCCCGGTCACCCCCAAGGCCGGCCCGGCTCCTGTCTCTTCCCGTGCCTCGGCTGCCTCGGCCCCGGCCTCCCGGCGCTCCGCCGCCGCGACCGCGTCCAACGCCCAGGTCTGCGTCGGCGGCACCTTCCGCAACCGATTCCAGTCCGCCGAGGGCGGCAGTTGGAACGGCAAGGCCAACCGGGACGAGCCGGTCAGCAACGTCAACATCACCCTGTGGGGCAAGCCGACCGCCAACAGCGGTACGCAGAAGCTCGCCACGGGGATGACCGGCAACGGCGACGGCAGGTTCAACCTCTGCTACGCCCCGAGCGGCTCCGTCATCTCCCAGGCCTGGGTGGAATTCCAGACCCAGGCCGGCCGCATGTGGTCGGTGGTCGACGGCAGCGGCCGCCTCTACTCCACCGCCACGTACTCGCTGAACAACATCTCGGGCAACACCAGCCTGGGCAACGTGTACGCCAACGAAGGACAGAGCCGTGCCTGGCACGCGCTCGACACCCTCAACAAGCTGTGGTGGAACCGCGGTTCCACGACCAACTGCTGGGCGAGCAGCCAGCAGGACGGCCGCTGCACCCCCATCACCGTCCAGTGGTACCCCGGCTCCACCGACGGTACGTACTGGACCACCAGCGACGACAAGATCCACCTCGCGGACAGTGACCCCGACTCCGAGCACACCACCGTCCACGAGGCGGGCCACGCCCTCATGGGCAAGCTCTACAAGGGCTGGTGGCCGAACGTGAGCAACTGCTCGCCCCATTACGTCAATCGCACCTCCTCCACCAGCTGCGGCTGGACCGAGGGCTTCGCCAACGCGGTGGCGTTCCACACCTTCAACGACACCACGTACTACTGGGGCAACGGCAGCTCCATGAACCTCGCCAATGACCGCGCCACGAACGGCATCGATCCGGGCGACGCCTGCGAGGCCCGCGTTGCCACCGCGTTGGTCGACCTGTGGTCCAAGGTCGACGGCGGCTGGACGAAGAGCAACAGCATGATGTCCCGGACCTGGCAGTCCAGCTTCCGTGAGTACTTCGTCGACGACCGGCCCGATTACGGCCTGGACAGCGGCTCGACGGCCCGGAACATCCTCTACAACCACACCATCCAGTACTGACACAGACACTGACTGCTGTCAGCTGGAGGGACCCATGGACCGGGCCGCAGGCGGCCCGGTCCATGCGCGTGTTCCCACTGATTCCCACGGAAGGTCCCGTGTGCGTCGTGGGCAGCGGTTCTGGGGCCGGCCAGGCCCTTCAGGGCCCCCGCATCGGCCTGGGGGACCGCTCCTCCTTCCGCCGTGCGGCGGAGGCGTACCGGCCTGTGGTGCGATGTGGCGATACGGGTGCGGACGGCACCGTGGTGAGCAGCCGGGAACCTCCCGGGTGACGGACTCGATGACGGTCCGCCCACGCCACTTCCGTTGGAGGAAGCCATGCTCCCCACTCGCGCCCGCATTCGCCGCCCCTTCCTCGTCGCCGCCACGGCCCTCACCGTCGGCGCGGCGACCGCACTGACGCTGGGCACCACGGGCGCGGCCACCGCGGCCGAATCCGCCGCCGCAGCCCCCGCGGCAACCGGGGCCCATGCCGCCCGCCACACCGTCGACGAACCGCTGCTCAAGGGCTCGGCCAAGCTCAAGCGTCAGCCGGGCGACAACGTCCACTTCACCATCGACGCCCATGGATTCGCCGACAAGGCACGCGGCACCTTCTACGTGAGCCACCACATCGGCAAGCAGTGGGGCGGCTACTTCAAGGGCCGTATCGACTGCCTGGTGACCGGTGGCCCGGTCGCCGTCGCCACCGGCATCGTGTCCGAGTCGCATTTCCGGGGCGCACCGGGCATGCCCACGATCGGCGACCTCAAGGGCAAGCGGTTCGGCTTCACCGTGCTGGACGACGGCAAGAAGGACCGACTGGGCTACAGCTGGGCCATGGACGGCCTGCCGATGAACAGTGTCGGCAAGTGCCTGGGCTCGGCCCCCTTCGAGACCCTGGCGAAGGGGGACTACACGGTTCACCACTGGATGCCGCCGCGCAAGCCCGCCAAGCACTGACTATGGACGCCCGTACTGGACAGTGACGGCGTATCAGGTGTGGCGTGCCGGACCTGCCGCGACGGCATCGGAACGGCGTTCAGCGCACGAAGTGGATCTCCGGGAACCGGCGCGAGGGACCGTCGAGCAGGGGGCTCTGCCGGTGGCGCAGATGCTTGTCGAAGAAGGCCGCGAGGTAGGTGCGCTGGACTGCGATGGAGCGGTTGGGATCGATCGTGCCGAGTATCTGCACCAGTTGCTCAGGGGTCAGCCGGAACGCGCCCGCTGCCTGGGGGAGGAGGACCTGGTTGTCGACGAAGGAGTTGTGCGCGGAGCCGAGCAGTTTCAGGTCGAGGCGCTCTCCGTGCAGGTGGTCCCAGAACTTCGCCCAGCTCCGGTCGGTGTTGCGGTTGTGGTTCTGGGAACTGAACAGCAGGAAGGGGCGCTTGAGCGGCTGGTTGGTGGACGGCCCGAAGAATTGCCCGTCCAGGTTCGCGCCGGCGTCGATCCTGGAGTCCGCATGCATGGCCGCGGGCACCGCTCCTCCGCCGAGGGAAGCGCCGAACATCCCGATGCGGTTCATGTTCACGGCCTTGGAGAGTCCGTGGGGGAGCGGCTGGTGGTCCACGTCCGGATTGTGGCCGCGGGCGAGCGACGCCAGTTGATTGATGACGAAGTGGGTGTCCGCCGCCCGGACGGCGATCGTGTCGGACGAGTGGGAACCCGGCGGCATGGTGTTCACCTCCACCCGCCCGCCGGGGAACTCCACCTCGCTGGCATCGTGGGTGTGGTCGATGGTGACCACCATGTAGCCGCGACTGGCCAGGTCCTGGGCGAGGGCGGTGCCCATCGCGCGGGGTGAGTGGAGCCCGGTCGAGTACAGCAGCACAGGCAGTTTGCCGGCCCCGCGGTCAACCGGTGCGCCGAGGTGTCCGGCAGTGGTGGGCAGGGTCACCGAGCCCGGCGGCACCTGCGCGCGGGCCAAGTAGTGTGCGGCGGCGGCTGGTTGCAGCCAGGGCGCGGCGGGGTAGCGGTCGGTGTCCGTGGCCGGGTACCACACCGAGACCATCAGCTCGCGCGGCTGATTGCCGGGCACCCACGGGTCCACGCGCGACGTGTCGCGCAGGTGGAGGTCGACCGTCCCGACGCGATGACGTCCGGTCGGCGCGGGGAGAGTCAGCTGACCTGGAACCGGCGCCGGGTCCAAGGCCGCTGCCGTGTCCGAGGACGGCGCAGTGTCCAAGGACGCTGCCGTGGCCAGGGGCGCACTGGTGGTCTTCTCCGCGGCGGTGGCCGGGGCGACCCCGGCGCCCAGAGCGAGGGTCAGCAACCCTGTGGTGCCGGCGACCCGGGCGCGCAACCGACTCTGGCGCCTTCGTGCGTGTTTCATGGGCAGCCCCTCCATGGTGGTGATCGCCTCGTGGCCAGCGATCGGCTGGCGATCAGCGTAGAGGGCAGTTTGCCATGGCTCTGCCAACCCATCGGAATGGGTAGGGAGTTATCCCCACGACGGTTGGTGAGCTGGGCGCTGCCGACGCGTCCGGAAATGCACGGTGGCGACTTCAACCCCGTCCGTTGCCGGTCCCCTGCGACCGGCCATTTCCCCGGAATCGTCTGCCCAGGCAACGACCTCTCGGTGTTCGTGGAGTCTGCCCTGAGGTGAGCGGCGTCGAGTGGCGATACGGGACACGGGCGGGAGGGATTTCCTGGTGCGACAGGTGGAAGCGGGCAGTGCGCGGCAGCTCGGGGCCCACGGCCAACCGTCGCAGCAGCAAAGGCCCGAGCTGACGGAGGGGCGGCGTAACCGGCCGCTCCGTCGCCTCGGCGCAGTGACTGTCGGGGTGTCATCCCCGGTCAGAGGGCCTCTTCTGGAGCGACTGATTCACGCCAACATGGAGTGGCGGCCAGCGGATCCGGGATTTCGGCAGCGTTGCTCATCGTTTTCACTGAGCGTTTTTGTTACGCGGCAGTTCGTGACCGCTGGGGCTCGCCGGCGGTCCCTGCGGGTTAGTGGATTCTCCGAGAGGGTGCGCTTTCGGGGGCGGTCTTCGGACGGGTACGCCACCGTGTGTGACTTGGCGAATGCGGACGGAAAGGTACAGGCAATTACCCCTGCCTGACAGGGTCGTTGGGAATTGCGCCACACCGGAGACGAGACCGGAGAGGCATAAGCTACCTTTCCCGAGAGCGAGTTGAGTGCAGTTCCTGTGAGCCGGTATACAGGGCCCAGCACGAAAAGACTTGTGATTATCTTGTGCCCCCGTATTCATTCTGGGCGAGTCGCCGCACGGCCATCCCCACACGCCGAGAGGACGCTGCTCTGCACGCTGTTGCCCGCGCGCCCCGCCCGCACCGCACCCGACGCCGCGCCGACATGCCTCTGCTCGGAGGCGTCCGCCCACCGATCGCCGCACTGCTCTGCGCCCTGCTGGCAGTCGCCGGGTTCACCGCACTCGGTCTCGGTACCGTTCACGAACAGGATGTCCCACAGGCGCTACGCGACAACGAACGCCAGATCGCCGAGGACGCCGCCGACTCGGTCGGGACCTCCATCGACGCCAGGGCCACGGCAGTGCGCCGCGCGGCGGCGTCGGACGCCGCCGCCGGCAGCACTCCGGCGGCGCTGCTGCGGTCCCTTCTCCCGACCAGGCACCCTGCCGGAGGCGGTGTGCTGCTCGACCCGCGCACGGGCCGACCGCTGGCGGTCAGCGGCGAAACCGTGCCGCTGACCGGGGTGGATGCGGCGGCGCTGGTGCGGCCCGATACCGCCAACATCGCGCCGCGGCTGGTCCTTTCGGGCAGTGGCGAACCGCGGCTGTTGCTCTTCGCCCGGGTGGCCGTCCCCGCACCGGGCACCAAGCAGGACGAGAACCAGGATCAGACAGGCGACCTGAGCGGCAATCGGAACGAACGCCAACTCCTCCTCGTCGTCTCGGAAAAGGTCGCTGCTCCCTCGGTGTACGGAGTGGGGCGCACCGGCCAACTGGTGGACCGGAACGGCAAGGTGCTTGCCACCGCCGCCACCACCGGCCCGGCGCTGGCGCTCCGTACCGACCACCGTGCGCTGCCGGCCGCTGCGGTGAACGCCGCGAACGCAGGTCTCCACACCGGCGACGTCTCCGGCAGCGTGCTCGGCGACGGTCGCGACGGGCAGCGCAGGGTCACGGGGTGGGCATCGGTCGCCGCGGCGGACGGCAAGGGCGACACATCGGGCCTGGGACTGACTGTCCTCACGGCCAGGGATGTGCCCCCGGCGAAGGAGGCAGCCGACCATACCTGGTTCGCCCTCGTGACCGCGGGTGCCCTGGTGGTGATCGCCGTGCTGGTCACCCTGGTGCTGTGGAGGGGCGTGCAGCGTGCCCTGCTGCGGCTGCATCTGTCCGCTGCCCGGCTGGCCAGGGCGGTCGGCGAGATGCCCGCGGGGAGTGCGGAGTTGGGGCGTCCGGTGCCGGTCGTCGCGTTCGGCGAGCCCGGCAGGGTCGGCCGGGCATTGGAATCGATACGCCGCCAACTGCTCGGCGAGACCGGACCGGAACCCCTGCCGCCGGTGCGGCGCCGTCCCGGTGTCCGGGCTCTGGTCCTTGTCTGCGCACTCGTGATCGCCGCATGGGGGACGCCGCTGCTGTTCCTGCTCAACCGCGTACCGGCAGGCAAGGCAGTACCGGCAGCCGCCGTCGCCGACCAGCAGGCCCGCACCGAGGCCGCCGCTGACCGGGTGCAGCGATCCCTCGGCCGGAGCTGCACCGACCTCGCGGCGGCGGCGTCAGCGATCTCCGGTGCGCCACGCGAGCGGGCGGCGGAGGTGCTGCGACGCGAACGCGCCGACCACCCCACGTTCCGGTCGCTGTACGTGCTGGACCGCACCGGAGCCGTCGTGCTCCGAGTGGGCAAGCAGCCACTGCGCACCCTCGACCATACGCCGGCCGGCGACGGAATCATCCAGGCCAACACCTCGGGCACGATCCCCGCGATCGCCGCCTACGCCCACATCCCGGCGGCCCGCAAGGCCAAGAGCACCGAGGACGCCGTCCCGGCGGTCGTCGTCGCCGAGATCGGCGTGAACGCGCTGAACTCCCAGGTCGCGCGACAGGGGCTGGGCAGTGTGTGGCTGACCGACGAGCGCCAGAGGGTGCTCGCGGCGAGCATCGGCTTCCAAGCCTTCCAGGCTCTTCCCCACCGGGGCCTCACCCGTCTGGTGGCCAGGACCGAGGCGGCCCCCGGCAGCGCGGGCGGCCCGGCATCGGCCGTACTGCACGCCGGGACGGCCCCGGGCGAGGGCCCGTCGATCGCGGCCGCAGCGCCACTGGCACGGAAGGGACCGGTCGCCGCACTCGGCTGGCGGGTGGTTTCCGCCGAGCCCGCCGCAGCGCTCAAACTGGCGGCCTATCAGCTGCAAGCACGGACCATGCTGGCCGGTCTGCTCGCCCTGTCTGTGGGGGTGGCATGTCTGGGCTGGCTGCACATCGTGGTGGTCAGGCCGCTGCGCGCCGTCACCAGATGCGCCGAGCGGCTGGCCGGCGGTGACCGTCGCACCGTGCTGTACCCGGTCCACCACGACGAGTGCGGCTCGGTCACGCGCAGCCTGGAACTGCTCCGGCAGGCACTGGTGGACCGGGACCGCGGCGGCGGAAGCGCGTATGTGGCCCCTGTTCCTGCCCCCTCGTTCCCGCGCGGCGGCCCGCCGCAGCAGTGAAGGACCGACTGACGTGCTTTTCCTCTACGTTGTGCTGCTGTTGAGCTGTGCCGCGCTGCTGGTCGCCGGCGTGCTGGAGCAGCGGCGCCACTACGCCGCGCTGGCGCAGATCCCCACTCGGGTGCTGGTCAACGGCATTCGCGGCAAGAGCTCGATCACGCGACTGTGCGCGGGGGCGCTGCGCGGCGGTGGTCTGGTCACCGTGGCCAAGACCACCGGCACCGCGGCCCGGTTCATCCACCCGGATGCCACCGAGGAGCCGGTGTACCGCAAGTTGGGCATCGCCAACGTCGTCGAGCAGATCGGCATCGCCCGGCGCGCGGCGGCATACCGTCCGGACGCTCTGGTGATCGAGTGCATGGCGGTGATGCCGGCACTTCAGGAGATCAATCAGGAGAAGCTGATCCGTTCCACCATCGGCGTGCTGTGCAACGTGCGCGAGGACCATCTCGCCGAAATGGGGCCGACGTTGGACGACGTGGCCCGTTCGCTGTCCCGGTCGATGCCGGTCGGAGGGGTCTGTGTCACCGCCGAGCGCGAGCGGCTGCACATCCTCAAGGAGGAGGCGGACAAACGGAGCTGCCGCCTGATCTCGGTGGATCCGGAGTCGGTCACGGATGAGGAGCTGCGTGGGTTCAGTTGGTTCACGTTCAAGGAGAACGTCGCCATCGCGCTGGCAGTGGCCGAACTGCTCGGTGTGGACCGGGCCACCGCCCTGCGCGGTATGTGGGACGCGCCGCCGGACCCCGGCGTGCTCTCCGTCGAGCGCTATCGCACACCGGACGGCAAACGGCTGCGCTTCGCCAACGTCTTCGCCGCCAACGATCCCGAGTCGACGTTGATGAACGTCCGCCAGCTGGAGGACCTCGGTGCCATCCGCCGCCCGCTGAACGTGGTCATCAACTGCCGACCGGACCGGATCGAACGCAACGGTCAGATGGGAGCGATCATCCCCGCCCTGGACCCGGAGGCGGTCCTGCTCATCGGGCATCCGACCAAGAGCGCCCGCGACGGCATCCCACCGGGCTGGTCGTCGGGGCGGGTGGTGGACCTGGGCGGCGACCGGCGCGACGCACCGGAGCTGACCCGCGCCATCCTCGCCGAACTGGGCCCGGATTCCTCGCTGGTGGCGGTCGGCAACATCCACGGCCAGGGCGAGCTGTTCCTGGAACACCTCGCCAAGCTGCCGGCTGACGACGCCGACGAGCCGCTTCCGGTCGCGCCGCCGCCGGAGCCGCAGCCGTTCAGCTGGGTGGCGTCGCTGAACCGCCCCAGGCCCCGCCCGCATCTCCCCAGTCCCGCCTCCGTCCACGCCGACGCCCGGTACCGGTCGACAAGGAACCCCCTGTGATCCCCGTCAACGTCACCCCGCAGACCATCGCGCTGGGGATAGCCCTCGGACTGGTCTTCTCACTGGTCTGCTATCTGACCACCAACCTCTCTCCCGGCGGCATGATCACCCCCGGCTGGCTGGCGCTGACCCTCGTCACCGATGTAGTCCGGGCCGCGATGGTGATCGGGGTCACCGCGCTCACCTATCTCGCGACCAAGCTGCTGCAGCGCCATGTGATCCTTTACGGGAAGCGGCTGTTCGCCGCCGTGGTGCTGTCCGCCGTGCTGCTCCAGACCACGGTGCTGCTCGCGCTCCAGCACGAGTTCCCGCTCCTTTACACCGCCCAGACACTGGGCTTCATCGTGCCCGGCCTCATCTCGTACCAGTTGGTCCGCCAACCGTTGGCCGCCACCGTTATCTCCACCACGGCGGTGACCCTCGGCACCTATGTGGTGCTCGTCGCCGGGTTGCTGCTGGGAGCGCTGCCCACCGGCTGAGCCGCGCCGTGCCGCCCGCGTCCGCCGCGCCCCTCACACGTAGAGGAGGCCCTCATGGGTCCGCGAAACCGACGAACGATCACCGCACCCCAGCCCCACCTCCCGTGAGAGAACCTGCCATGGCCACCACCACCCTCGCCCGGGACCCCGCCCGCCGTCGCCGGCGCACCACCGGAGTCCGCCAACGTGCTTTGGCGAGCTGGGAGTTGTCCGCCCTCCTGCTCGTCCTGGCCACCGCCGCGGTGCTCTACGCCTGGGGCATCGACCATGCCGGGGTACACCCGTACTACAGCGCGGCCGCGCGGTCGATGGCGGCGAACTGGCACGCCTTCTTCTTCGGCGGGCTCGACCCGAGCGGCTCGATCACCGTGGACAAGATCCCCGGTGCGCTGTGGCCGCAGGCCCTGTCCGTCAAGCTCTTCGGACCGCACAACTGGGCCGTGGTGATGCCGCAGGTACTGGAGGGCGTACTGGCCGTCTGGACGCTGCACAGGATCGTCCGTGCCTGGGCCGGTCCATGGGCAGCGCTGCTCGCCGCGCTGGTACTCACGCTCACCCCGGTCACCGTCGTACTCGACCGGCACACCATCCCCGACACCCTGCTGGTCCTGCTGCTGCTCCTCGCCGCGGGAGCGCTGCAGAAGGCCGTCGCCACCGGGAAGCTGCTGCCGCTGCTCGTCTGCGGGGTGTGGGTGGGACTGGCGTTCCAGGCCAAGATGCTCCAGGCATGGCTCGTCCTGCCGGTGTTCGCCGCGGTGTACCAGATGGCGGCGCCCGGCTCCCGGTGGAACCGGGCCCGGCGGCTGCTGCTCGCCGGGGCCACCGCACTCCTCGTCTCCTGTTCCTGGCTGCTGCTGGTGTGGGCGACCCCCGCACCGAACCGTCCCTACATCGACGGCACCACCAACAACAACCCCTTCACCCTGGTCTTCGGCTACAACGGGCTGAGTCGCTTCGGCCACGACCCGAACGCCCTGGGCGCCGTCGCCGGCACCGCAGCCAGTCGCACCACTGACAACACCGGTTGGACCATGCTGGTCAACGAGACCGTGGGCCCGCAGATCGCCTGGCTCCTGCCGCTCGCCGTACTGGCCCTGGCGCTGGGCGTGTGGTGGCGCACCGGACAGCCGCGCACCGACGGGCCACGGACCGGGTTCCTGCTCTGGGGCGGCTGGCTGGCGATGCACATCGTGGTGTTCAGCAACTCCAACGGCAACCACGGCTACTACACCGCCGTACTGGCCCCGGCCCTCGCCGCGCTGACCGGCGGCGGAGTCGCCCTCTTCTGGGCCGAGTACCGCGCCGGTGGCCGCCGTCGAGCGGCGCTGCCCCTCGCCATCGGGCTCACGGCACTGTGGGCCGTGGCGATGGAAGGCCCGCACAGCGACTTTGCGCCCTGGCTGCTGCCGATGGTGCTGATGCTGGGACTGTGCGGGACCGTCGGCCTGTGCGCCCGCGGACCACGCACCACGCGACGGGCGGTGCACAGTGCCCTGGCAGCCTCCCTGGCGTCCGTACTGCTCGCCCCGGCTGTCTGGGCCACCTCCTGCCTGGACCCGCAGTACGCCGGCTCACCGCTGTCGCCGCTGGCCGGACCGGTGGGACCCGACTACCGCGACCGGCCCCACCATCGCCCCACCTTCCGGCGATATCCCTTGAGCACGCCGTCCCGGCGGGACGCCGCATTGTTGCAGTACCTTTCCGCGCACCGTTCCGGGGAGAAGTACCTGCTCGCCACCCAAGCCGCCTACGGTGCCGAGCCCCTGCTGCGCGCCACCTCGCACCCCATACTGGTCATGGGCGGCTTCACCGGCCTGACCCCCTATCCGGCCGCACGACAGCTCAGTGACCTGGTCTCGACCCGTCAACTGCGTTACGCCCTGCTGACCACGCGCCGCTCGTCCACACCGGCGACGGCCTGGGTGAAGAGGAACTGCACCCCCCTCTCCCCACGCACCTACGGCCGCACCTCGGACGGAAGCTTCACCCTCTACGACTGCGCTCGACGAGCCGACTGACCGGGACACGGGGTGCCCAGCAGAAAGCTGGGAGTGCCGGCCCGGATCCCCACCCGGACGCGCCAGGGCGTCGTCCGCCGGGCCGCTGACCAGCGCTTTTGTGTCGACCGGCGCACCGGAGCCTTCTGCGGTAGTTTTTTGTTGAATCGCCTGTATCCAGCCTGTCCCGCTCGTCAGCGGGCGGGAAGGCGAGCAAGGAGGTGCGCACCATGCGCGCACAGCACATCAAGCGCTCGTTGGCGGCCGCTGCCGCCGGCGCCGTGCTGGCCGGCGGCGCTGCCATGGGAACGGCCGGCACCGCAACGGCCGCTCCGGCCGCGGCCACCACGACCGTGGCGAACCAGCACGCCCAGTGTGTCTGGCACAAGGGCTACTGGATCAAGCACTGGCAGAAGGGGCACTGGGAGTACCGGTGGCACAACGGGCACTGGAACAAGTACTGGAAGCCCGGCCACTGGGTGAAGTTCTGGCACGGCGGCTACTACATCTGTAAGCGGTGAACCGTCGACTGACGGCTGACCGCTGACGGCGCCGCCCGCGGCGATCCACGCGAGCGGGCGGCCTCCAGCCCCCTTACTCCCTTGCCGGGGCCGCCGCCCGTGGCGAGCTTTCGGTGCCTGCCGTCCCGCGGATGGGTCGCCGATGGCCGCCGTGCCCACGTCGAGGGCGCACTCGTTGTGCGTCAGTCCAACGACGGGTGCGGTGACCACGGCCCCGGCCGCAGCTCGCGTGCCGCCAGCGCCCAGCTGATCTCCACTGTCGTGTCCGGCGAGTCGAGATGGACGCCGGTCAGTTCCTCGAAGCGCCGGAGGCGGTAGCGGACCGTGTTGACGTGGACGTGCAGGATCCGCGCGACCTCGCCGAAATGCCGCCCCGTCGCCAGATACAGCCGCACCGACTCCTCGATGAGCGTGCCGAACTCCCCTTCCGCCTCAAGCGGTCGCAGATAGCGGGCAAGGAGCATTCGGGAGAGTTCCGGCTCGGCGACGACCGCCGCTCGCCAGGACAGATCGCCCAGGTCGTACACGCCGCGCAGGCCGTAGGCACCGGCCGCATCGAGCAAGCGGCCGGCGGTGCGGAACGACAGGTGGACCTCACCCAGTTCCGTCGGCGGGCCGAGCCCCGCGGTCACCTCCAGTTCGCCGATGACGGGCCTTGCCGCCACGACTCCCGCGATCGTCTCGTCCAGTACGGCGAGCATCGCGGTGCGGCCGTGCGGACGGCACAGCGCTTCCAATGCCTGTTCCAGCCGGTCAAGGCCGAGGCCGCCGCTCGGCAGGGCCCTGACGGCCTGGTAGCGCTGCGACGGGTCCAGTCCGTAGATCGCGGCACCGCTGTGGATCTCCACCGTGCTGAGCATGCCGTAGAGCAGGCCGCGCAGAAAGTCCGCGCGGCGACGGGCATCGAACAGGGCCGCGGTGACTTCTGCCTGGCGATGCACCGAGGCGATCTGCAGGCTTTCGGTGTCGGCGAGTTCCCACAGCGCCGTGGTGCGCTCGACAACCAGGAGGGGGTCGAGTCCGTGGCGGGCCGCTTCCGACAGGAACAGATCGCGTATCGCCCCCAACGCCCCTCTGAAGGCGCGCAGGCCGTCGTCGAGCGGCACCCCGCGAGCCGCCCGGTCGCGGGCGACATCCGCCTCGTCGATGTCCTCGGGCGCGGGCACCCAGCCGTCGCGCAGCACCGCGAGCGCGCGCCTGAAGTGCCGGTCCCACACCTCCTCGATCAGCTCGCGAGGTACGGCGCGGTAGGACGGGATGCGGTCGGCCAGGCTCGTGTGCAGCCGATCGCCGACCTCGTCCGCCTGGGCGCGCATGGCGTCGATCACCGCCTCCAGGGCCGCTGCGGCGACCTGCTGTCCGGCCATGGACCTCACCTCTGACTTCGCACCTCGGTTGTAGGGGCGAACAATATGCCTGCCGTCAACCTTTGCCGAAGTGCCATCGACAGTGAGCCCGCGGGACCCGCACAGTGACTGACCAGCGGGACATCCGGTCGGCAGGCCAACGCGGTGCCGCAGGCAAAGGAGATGCCGTGGACGAGGCAACGGGCGTGGAAGATCAGGTCGCCGTCGTGACGGGAGCCGACTCACGGGGCGACGGCATCGGGAACGGCCGTGCCGCGGCAGTGCTGCTGGCCCGCCGCGGCGCGCGGGTCGCGCTGGTCCGATGGCCGCCACAGGGCAGTGACGGACGAGGTGCACGAGATCCGCCGCGAGCGGTCGTTGCTCGGCACCGAAGGCACCGAAGGCACCGAAGGCACCGAAGGCACCGAAGGCGCCGCCTGGGACGCGCCACGGACGACGTGGCGCGCAAGCCAGTGACATACGGACGATTTCCCAGTTCTTCCGAAACGAACAGTATGGAGGTTGCCATGACCACGAAGGACGACTCGTTGCGCGGTGGTGCCGCCGGAGCCGGACCCCGTCTCGCCCCGCTGGCCGAGGATGAGTGGGACTCCCGGACCCGCCAGCTGCTCTCCCTGGTCGCCCGGGATGCCGGAGGCCGGGTCCCCAACGTCTTCACCACCCTGGTACGCCATCCCGATCTCTACGAGCGGTTCATGCCCTTCGGCGGCTACCTGCTGCGCAGCGGCCGCCTGTCGGGCCGGGTTCGTGAACTGCTGATCCTGCGTACCGCGTTGAACACCCGGGCCTCGTACGAATGGGGGCGGCACGTCCCGCTGGCGAAAGAGGCCGGCGTCACCGATGCCGAGATCGAACGCGTTCTCTACGGGCCGGACGCCGACGGATGGGCGGAGCTCGAAAGCCACCTGCTGCGCGCCGCCGATGAACTCCACCGCGACGCCCGGCTCTCGGACGCCACCTGGGAGGCTCTCTCCGCCCACCACGACGATGCCGACCTGGTGGAAATCACCATGCTCGTGGGCCAGTACCACATGGTGGCGTTCCTCTTGAACTCGGCCGGTACCGAACTCGATCCCGGTTTCGGCGCGGCGGCGTTCCCCGCATCCGCCGAGGGCACCACGGGGACCTCCAACCCGGCTCGCTCCGCCGAAGGAAAGTGAGGGCATGAGCGACGTGCAGCAAGCACCCACCACTGCCGCTCACCGCTTGGCCGGCCGCAGGGTGCTGGTCATCGGCGCGGGCACCCGGCCCAGCGACGACCCGGAGGCTCCGGTGGGCAATGGCCGGGCCATTGCCGTCCTCGCCGCACGCGAGGGCGCGGCCGTCGCCTGCGCCGACATATCCGCCGAGGCCGCCGGGGCCACCGCCGGGCTCGTCGGTGCGGAGGGCGCCGACGCCCTCACGATCGTGGGTGATGCCACGGATCCGGAACAGGCCTCCGCGATGATCGCCGAGGCCCGCCGCCGCCTCGGCGGTCTGGACGCCCTCGTGGTCAACGTCGGCGTCGGCCTGGGTTCCGGTCTGGCGAACACCTCGCCCCAGGACTGGGAACGCGTGCTCTCGCTCAACCTGGATGCTCCCTTCCTGGCGGCCAAGCACGGCCTGCCCGAACTCGCCGACGGCGGCGCGATCGTCCTGATCGGCTCGGTCGCCGGCCTTCGTGCGGCCACCAACTCCCCCGCGTACGACAGCTCCAAGGCGGCGCTGTTCGGTCTCGTCCGTCATGTCGCCAAAGAAGGCGCCCCACGCGCCATCCGTGCCAATCTCGTCGTCCCCGGCCTGATCGACACCCCGATGGGCCGAGGCGCCTCCGCACGGCGGCCCGCGAGAACCGCCTCGTTCGAACGCATCCCGCTCGGCCGCCAGGGCACAGCCTGGGAGGTGGCCGAGGCCGTCACCTTCCTGCTCTCCGACCGAGCCTCCTACATCACGGGACAGAGCCTGGTGGTGGACGGCGGGCTGAGCGCCGTCTGAGACGAGGAGAGCGGGGCGACCGCCGTTGCGGTCCCGACTACCGGCAGTTGTTCCAGATCCACGTCCATCCGGACGCTTGGGGACGCGGAACAGGCGGCGCCTTGCACAGAGCGTTCACCGACCGGTTGTTGCGGGCGGCTTCGCCGACGGGGTTTTGGAGGCATGGGAGGCCAACACCCGGGCCCGGAAGTTCTACGTCAAGCACGGCTGGCGTGCGGACGGCGGGCGGCGGCCCGGCCCCGGAGGAACCGACTACGTGCGGATGCGGTTGCGGCTCAGCTCAGGTTCCTCGGCCGGAGCAGTCCTGAGTTCAGGCAGCTCCGGATGTGGTGCCGGATGTGGTGCCGGTTGTGCCGCGGCGTTTGCGATACGCGATGGTCAGTACGGCCAGCAACGGTCCCCACAGGCTCAGCGGGGCGTAGCAGAAGTAGTACCAGGCGGCTTCCCAGCCGGTGGCCAGGCTCGGGGAGCCGACAGGCAGGTCGTCGCCTTGGATCGTGGTGCCCCTGAACTCGGAGACGAGGAACAGGACGGTGAAGACGAGCGTGAGGATCGCGGCCCCGATGGCGGCTGGGATCACCGCCGCCATCGTCGGGACCTGGCGACCACGAAGGAACGGGACCCAGTTCGGGAACACCTCGCCCCAGCGGGCGATCAGGCCGATCGCGGTGAAGGCGAGAACCTCGGACAGGACCGACAGGAAGATGATGTATGCCCGCTCGCCGAGTGCGATTCCCTGGTCGAAGGCGGCCGGCAGCCGCCAGATACCGGCGGGCAGGACGGTGCACGGCACAGCGTAGGCGAGGAGTTGTGTCCGTCGGGATACTCCGGCAACGGGATCGTGGGCGGCCCGCCATGCGGCGCGAAGTCGTCCGGGGCGGGCGGCAGTGGGTTCTTCTGCGTGCCGGAGCTGCTGCATGTCTGTCCTCGATGACTGGGCCGGTCCTGAACGTTCCGTGATGGAGATGAAGATGAAGATGCCAGTCAGGGACGAGTGCTGAATCGCCCTGTGGGAGAACTCGGCTCCGCCGTACGGCCGATGGCGACTGCGACCGCAGGATGACGGCAGCCGGGGTCGTGATGTCAGAGGGGGGCGAAGGCTTCAGCGATCGCTTCCCTCCGCAGGCGCCTACGCCGAAACGAGGCAGACGCCCGCGTGATCAGTGTCAGGCGTGCGGAGGCACAGCGCTCCCTGCAATCGCCAATTCGTTGGTGGACCGCGCCGGTGGGGCCAGGGGTCGGTTGGTCCTGCGCCATCGCTTCGGTCAGCGGGGCATGTGCTGCCCGAGTTCCCGTGCCTTCTCGCGCAGTCCCGCCCCCCAGGCTCGCCCTTCGGCCGGAGCGGACATTGCCGTAACGACGGAAGCCTGCCCATCTTTGAGTGCGTCCTGCGGGGCGGACCCGAGCTGCGCCCAGTCCACGCTGATCCCGGCACGCTCCGCAAGAACCAGCACGGTGGCGGTGAAGCCTTCAGAGAGTGCGAGCAGGATGGCATGGCTCGTTTTTCGCTGCTGCGCCAATAGGGCGTTGACGAACGTCTCGAAGGTTGCTGGGTCGATCTTGCACTCGTCGTTCTCCATCGGTCCGATACCCGACGGGAGTTGGAGCTCCGCCTCGAAGACCGCTATGTGACGCTGGAACATACGCGAAGGTCCGTTGGAGGGGTTCCACAGGGTTGTGTCGCCCAGATCAAAGTACTGGCTCATCGCGGCAGCTTTCAGGTGGTTGTGAGCAGGCCGTGCGTCCGTAGCGACGGTGGAGCCGGCCGCGGAATGCCAGCTTGGACACAGTGCGCTCGACGACCCGGTCGATGCGGTAGGTGCAGGTGATGGAGTTTAACTGTGCGGTCGATAGAGGTGGGCCCGTGCCCATCACGTTCTCCTCGTCCACCGAACAAGTGAAGCGAGCGCAACGGGAGCGACGAACCGACCATCGGGCAGCGGAGCCGGAGGGCTGGTTTCAGGAGTCCTTGGTGCTACCGGTCCTGGAAATCCGCCTCGGCGAGTGCGGTTCTGATGGCTGCCACCAGCGCGAGCCACTGTTCGCGAGCAGGCAGGCAAGCCATACCGTCGATGTCTTCCTTGAGGTCCGGTAGCGAAGAGCCGGAACGGCCGCGGCGAAGGACCCTGAAAGCGCTCTTGACCAAGCCGTACTGGTACGTGACCTCGGCGATATCGGCGACGGGAATCGTGTGTGTCCTGCTTCGCTTTGCGGGCGGGGCGGTGCTACCGAAGGAGAGCTTTACCGCCTCCCCGTCGAAGGACGCCCAACCATGGGTGCCTTCGGCGACATAGGGCGGTGTGCCGGAGCGAACCAATGCGGGGGGACCTGCGTGGGTTTGTGTCTGGGGGTGGGTGATCGCCGCGTTGATGTGCTCGCTGATCTGCTCGGCTACAGCCTCAGCCTGCCCTTGCGTACCGGGCTTGATGAGCAGGGTGTTCAGGTTCTCCCACTCGGTAGCGGGAGCCACCGACGGTTTGAGAAGGTCAGCCCCCTCGCGCACCACGAGGTGCAGTGATTGTTGGCCGATGGGCGAGGCGAGGTCCAGCTCGACTCCTGCCAGGGACGCATACGGGTAGCTGCGGCTTCCCAGCGCCGCTCGCAGAGGTCCCTTTTCCTTACCGGAATAGGCGATCTCCACGCGGTCCTCGTAGGCCGTGACCTTTCCGTCGAATCCACGGACGGCGGCGGGCACGCGAGTGACGGCATCGCTGCGCGGGTCCGGCGGCTGGACCGAGAGGGGCGACGGGGAGTCATCGGCGACGTCATCGAAATGGCACGGCCAGGTGCTGCCGGACGGCCGGGTCAGGCCCTCTGCGAGTTCTGAGCGCCAACGGTCGATGATTCGCCTGCGCAGGGACGTCTCCAGAGCGGACCTGTGTGACCAGCCCTTCTGGAAGACGAGGGGTTCGAGGCTCGGTGTTCCGGCCGTATCGAAGCGGACCGCCGCCCGGATCGTCCTGCGGTCGTACAGCGACAGCACCGTGGGCCATTCCGGCAGCTCGCTGCGGGGGAATTGGCCGCGCATCCGTGCCCGGAGCCGGAACCTCTCGTAGTGGTGACCGTCCCCGCAGACGACGATCAGCAGCCGCTCCAGGGGCAGGTCCGCCTGGACGTGTGCGTACTCCCAGTCCAGGCCGCCGGAGTCGCCGGTGGTGATGACCACGAGCGATGCGGTGTGGATGAGTTCGCCGGCGATCCTCTTCCAACCGCTGCCGCGCCGGCGGTAGTAGACGCGCTGCGCTCCGAGCTGGGGAAGCCGGTCCGTGGGATCCCCGATGGCGATGACGGGTGCGACCTCGGACAGGGCCCGGACCAGCAGCTCTTCCTCACTGAGCTTCGGCATTCCCAGAACGGTCAACGGGCCGTGCGGCACCGTGTCGCGGGTTCGAGGGTCCACCTCGAACCCGCGCAAGTAGAGGATGAACGGCTCCTGCGGGACGACCAGGTCGGCGGAGTCGGCCAGTTCCGTGACGTTCCCGGCACTGGCCAGTTGCCGTCCTCGTTGACGGACACGGAATCCCACACCCACGAGTGCCGTGCAGGGATACGTCATCCAGGCGTGGCCGTCGAATCCGTAAACGATGCCCAGCGACGACAACAGCATGACGGTTGACCCCGCGGCGACGAGCAGCCCTGCTTTCATCGGGCACCCCGTGTGCGGGACGTTCCCTCTTCGGTGTCCGGCGACCACTTCGCCAGCCAGTGTTCGTTGCGGTTGGCGGACCGGGACCGGACACTCCGCTGATTCCCGACCGTTGACAGCACCGACTCGTCGCCCTCGACCACCCTCCGATTTTGCCGGACCGTAGGCTCAGGGGGCAGAGGGCCACCGGAGCCGGCGAGGAGATCCAGCAGCGTTACGCCTCGCCCGGGAGTGGCCGTCGCCTCCCCTCGGCCGCGCGGTCCTCGGTGGACGGATTGCCCCAACGGGACGCCACTCGACGACGAGTTGGCCAGCGGGACACGTTGGCCAGCGGGACACCGGAAGGCCCAGGTCGGGCCGCCCGGGCCGCAACCCTTGTACGTGGCGGACAATGACCTCACGGCCCGACAATCTGGCATGCCCCCAATCCGGATCGAGGGGGTGGGAGGCGGCCAGGGACGGGGTACCGTTCGGCATCGTGAGGGTTTTGATCCTTGGTGGTAGCGGGTTCCTGGGCTCTGAGCTGGTTCGGCAGGCGATTGCGGCGAGGCACTCGACGACCGCGACCTACGCGACCCGCCCCGGCCGCACTCGCGAGGTTGCGTGGTACGCCCTCGACCTGCGGGACCCTGGGCGCATCGACGCGGTCATGGCCGAGGTCGGCCCGCATCTCGCTGATCATCGGCGACCGGTCCGTCCGCTCCCTCCACGAACGTGCCGTGCACGAACTCGCGGCCGGTACACGCGACGGCGCCCTGTTCACCGACGACATCCGCTGCCCGGTACACGTCGCCGATCTCGCCGCGGCCCTCCTGGAGCTCGCCTCGCACGACACCAGCGGTATCCACCATCTCGGCGGAGCCGACGCGGTGAGCCGCCACGAACTCGGCGTCCTCATCGCCAGGCGTGACGGCCTGGACGCCTCCCGCTTGCCCACGGGTCTGCGGGCCGACAGCACACTTCCCGGCGCCCTTGACGTCCGCCTCGACAGCCGCGCAACCCAGCGCAAACTGCGCACCACGCAACGCGGCGCCTATCAATTCACCGCGACGGTGTGAACCGCCCGCCCTCTGTTCTCCACGGACAGACACGTGGGCCCAGGTTGCTCAGCGGGAGGGGATTGAGCGCCGTGGTTGAGGGGTGCCTGGGGCCTGCCGGTCAGCAGTCTGGGGAACCCGGTGTCGCGGGTGGAGGTCAGCGGGCTGGTGCCGTGGGCGTCGGGGACCGTGCACAGGCGCAGGTAGACGCGCAATAGGCGTCTCAGGACAGTCATGTCGTCGCCTTCACCCTGGTGACGGCCGCTGCCGCGAGGCCGCGGATGAGGGGGTGCGGGCGGGTGCCGTCGCCGGCGAGTTCCGGCTGGAAGAGGGTGGCGAGGAAGAACGGGTGCTCCGGCAGCTCGGCGATCCGCACCTCGCCGTCGGTGTCGGTGCCGGTGAATTGCAGGCCGGCGGTGCGCAGCAGCTCCACGTGGCGGGGGCTGGCACCGAAGTTGCAGTGGTAGCGCTCAAGGGATCGCTCGGCGCCGATGAGCAGTTCGGCACGGGAGCCCGAGGTCAGTTCGATCGTGCCCTCGTGGCCGACCAGGGAGCAGGCAAGCGGCACCACCACGGCGTCGGCCGCCGACGTGTCGGGTGCGTTCTCCGCATGACCGGCCGTTGCCAACCCGGCCACGTTGCGGGCGTATTCGAGCAGGACGTGCTGGAAGCCGGCGCAGGTGCCGAGCAGCGGGATGCGGTTCTCGCGGGCGGTGCGGATGGCCGCGAGCGCGCCGACCTCGCTGCGGTAAGGGCTGCCGGGCAGCACCCAGATCGCATCGAACCCGGTCAGGGTCGTGTGGTCCGCAACGTCCTGCGTGGGGATCCAGTACGCGTCCAGATCCAGGCCGTCTCGCTCGCGCAGCGCGTCGAGCAGGCCCGGGATACGGGTGTGGGAACGGACGTGGGGCGAGCGGTCGCCGACCAGGGCGACGCGGGCGGTGTGTGTCATGCGGCCATCCTGAGCCGCCCACCTGCATCACGTCCAACGATGATTACTGCATCCAGTATCAGCAATACTGATACTCATGGATCCGCAGCAGCTGCGTACTTTCGTCGCCGTGGTCGACCACCGCTCCTTCTCCGCCGCCGCCCAGGCCCTCGGCTACACCCAGTCCGCGGTCTCGCAGCACGTCGCGAGCCTTGAGACCGATCTGGAGGCGCCGCTGCTGACCCGCCGACCGGTGGCGCCGACCGAGGCGGGGGAGCGGCTGCTGGAGCACGCCCGGCCGCTGCTGCTGCGCCTGGACGCGGCGCGGGCGGACGTCGCGCGCCTGCGACAGGTGCGCCCGGGGCGGCTCGCGGTGGCCTGCACACCGGGCACGCTGACGCCCGCCACCGCACTCGCGCTGGTACGCGCCCGTAGCGCGGCCCCGCAACTCGCGGTCTCGGTACGGGTGTGCGGCCGGACCGAGGCGGTCCAGTCCGTGCTGACCGGCGGGGCGGACCTGGCACTGGTCGACGGGGCGGTGGCAGCCACCGATCCGCTGCCGCTGCCCGACGCCGGCCCCCTGACCGCCTTTCCCATCAGCGAGGAACCTCTCGCGGTACTCCTGCCCGCCGCCCACCCGCTCGTCGGCCGTCCGACGCTGCGGCTGGCCGACCTCGCCGTCGCCCGCTGGATCGACGCAGCCGACGCCGCCGTGCCCCTGGCCGAGCTCCGGGCCGCCGCCCAGTCCGACGGCTTCGGCCACCAACTCACGTACACCGGAACCGACGTCCGCGGACTGTCCGTCCTGGTGGCCGCCGGAGCCGGCCTCACCACTGCCGCCCTGTCCGCAGCCGGAGACCTCCCCGGTGTCGTGGCCGTGCCGATCAGCGAGCCCCGCATCGTGCACCGCACCGAGCTCCTGCACCCCCGCACACCCACCACCCCGGCCGCCGAACTGGCCGCCACCTTGCGGTCCGCGCAGTCACCGCGGTGAAGCCGGCACGCACCATGAGCCCGGCTGGGCGGCATCCGCCGCCTCATCTTCGCCACCGCCGACTCAACGGGGCGGCTGCGCAGCCATAATGCAGGGCATGTCGCTTCAGGGGACCGACGCCTACCGGAACAACGACGCCCTGCCTGTGCTGGTCCGGCGGGCCGTCGAGGCGGCGCGCACGCACGGTTTCGCCTACTCCTGCCGGCCCGAACAGGGGCGTCTGCTGCAGGTGTTGGCCGCAGGAGCACCCCACCGCGTCGCCGAGACCGGAACAGGCTGCGGCGTCGGGCTGGCCTGGCTGGCCTCGGGCGCGTCTCCGGCCACCCGGCTGATCAGCATCGAACGGGATCCGGAACGAGCCCGCATCGCTGCGGACGTCTTCCATGACTGCGACCGTGTCGAGGTCCTCCAGGGCGACTGGCAGCGCATCGAGGAGTACGGACCGTACGACCTGCTCGTGCTCGACGGCGGAGGCCAGGCCAAGGGCGACGGCACCGCAGACCCCGCTCGCCTGCTCACCGCCGGCGGCACGGTCGTGATCGACGACTTCACCCCGGCCACGACATGGCCACCCCAGTTCAACGGCGCACCCGACCACTCCCGACTGCACTGGCTCCAGCACCCCGGACTGCGAGCCGCTGAACTCCGCCTCGCAGCAGACCTCAGCGTGATCGTCGGCACTCACCTACCGGACAGCTGAGAATCGGCATTCATCTACCGGACGGCTGAGACCGGCTCGCTCGCCAGACGCAACGACCTCTGCGGAAGCTGTCACCTGGTACTCGCGATGGCGGCGCATGACCACGATCACCAGGTCCCGGCCCCTGCGTCCGCGTTGCGGCCGGCGCGTGAGCTACGGGCTGCGGAGCCGTGCGCTTCGGGTCGGGTTTCCGGGCCGGAGCCTCAGCCGTTGGCCAGGGTGCGGCCGAGGAGCGGCAGCAGGCGGTCCCAGTGAAGCTGCAGTGCGGCGGGGTTGAAGGCGTCGGTGTCGGACATGGTGAAGCCGTGGACGGTGCCGGGGTAGATCTCGGAGGTGTGGTCGACACCTGCGGCGTCGAGTGCCTGGTTGAGTTCGCCGAGGGCCTCGGGCGTCAAGTCGGTTTCGGCGTGGCCGAGGTGGACCTCCGCGGTGATCGTGGAGAGGCTGTCGGGTCCGTCGGCGCCCACGGGGCCGTGGAAACCGGCGAAGGCCGCCACCTGGCCGGGGTGGGCCGCGGCGGTGCGCATCGCCAGGAGGCCGCCGATGCAGTAGCCGGTCACCGCGACCGGTCCGGCGCTGACCTCGGGCTGAGCGGTGAGGAACCCGAGGTAGGCGTCGGCGTCGCGCAGGGCACGTTCGGCGGTGTGCGCCTCGATCAAGGGCATCAGTTGGGCGAAGATCGCGGGCCGGACCTCTTCTCCGATGTACTCGGGAAGTTCGATCACTGGTGCCGGCCCGTGCCGGTAGAAGAAGTTGGGGACGAGCACGTAGTACCCGTGCCCGGCCAGTTCGCGGGCCATCTCCCGCAGCACGGGCCGGATGCCGAAGCCGTCCGCGTACATCAGCACCCCAGGGTGCCGCCCGCCACCGTCGGGGTAGGCGGCGAAGGCGTCGGCCTGGCCGTCCGTGGTGGGAATCTGCAGTGTCTTGGTGGGCAAGAGCTTCCTTTCTTCACTTCACTCGCACCGGTACCGTTAGTGTCACTAACGTTCTCGGCGCGAGTGAACGTATATCGTTAGTGGCACTAACGCAATAGGTAGGGTGGGCGCCATGATCAGAGACGAAGCCGCGGACCTGCCCGACGGCGGCGCACCCAAGACGCCGGACAGGCTGCGACGACGGGCGAGCCGACTCCTGTCGCAGCTCACCGTGCGGTCGGACCGGCTGATCACCGAGGGGCTGGCCCGGGCCGACGCCCGCAAGTGGCACTACGCCGTGCTCGCCTCACTGCAGGAGTTCGGGCCGGGCAGCCAGGCGGAGCTGAGCAGGCGCTCCGGCATCTACCGCAGCGACATGGTCGGCGTGCTCAACGAACTGACCGAGCGCGACCTCGTCGAGCGGGCACCGGATCCCGATGACCGGCGCCGCAACATCATCACGATCTCCGCCCAAGGCCGCCGCCGTCTCCGCCGCCTCGACAAGGTCCTGGACGACCTCCACGACGAACTGCTCGCGCCGCTGAGTCCGGCCGAACGCGATCAACTCGTGCGGTTGCTCATCCGCTTGCTGGACCACCACACGCAGAGCTCTTGAGTCGCGAAGGCGTCGACCGGCGTGGCGGTGACCCGGATGTCCGGGACACCGAGACCGACTGATGCGGTGGCCGCACCGTGCCATGGAGCCCAGGGGACACGGTCAGCGACGGTAGGGCTGCGTGCCGTTGCCGGGCGTGGCCGCGGGGCAGTGGTCAGGTCGAGGACGAAGGTGCGTCGATCGCCAGACCGTCCACGAGATCGCGTACGAGATCGGCTGCCTGAGTTCGGGCCTGGTCAGGGCTGTCGGCCTCGGCGATCGCGAGGGACAGTTCGGTGAGGGTGCCGTAGAAGGCCCTGGCGATCAGTTCGGCCGGGTGGGGCCGGATGCGCCCGGCGTCGAGCGCGGCGTTGACGATGTCGAGGACCAGGCCGCCGAGATGGCGCTGGTCCAGTTCACGCCATCGCTGCCAGCCCAGGGCGATCGGGCCTTGCTGGAGCACGATGTGGCGATAGGCGTGTTCCATACAGACGTCGAGGAACTCGTCGACGGCCCGGTCGGCTCGCTCACGCGGGTCCGAGACGGAGTCGATCGCCGCCCTGATGCGCTGCGTGGCCTGCCGCTCCAGGTCTTCGAAGACGGCCTCGAAGAGTCCGAGTTTGCCGTCGAAGTGGTGGTAGAGCGCGCCGCGGGTGAGGCCGGCGGTGCGCACCAGCTCTTCGGCCGGCACGCTCGAATATTCGCGCTCGGTGAAGAGCCGCAGAGCGGTGTCGAGCAGGGTGCGGCGGGTGTTCTCCGCGTATTTCTCGCGCAGCGTTTCCACACGGCATGGATATCACATACGCTGCGCATGTCAGATTCACTCTGTATGTGAGGTGGCGATGGACAAGCCGGTGGACGTTTGGGACGCCGTGGTCGTCGGGGCCGGAGTGGCGGGTCTGGTGGCCGCTCGCGACCTGGTTCAGGGCGGGGCGGAAGTGCTGGTGCTGGAGGCGCGCGACCGGGTCGGTGGCCGGCTTCTCAACGATGAGTTACCCGGCGGCGCCCCCATCGAGGTGGGCGGGCAATGGGTCGGCCCGGGGCAGGACCGCGCGCTGGCACTGATCAACGAACTGGGTTTGCGCACCTACCCCACCTACGTAGACGGCGAGCACATCGCCGAGATGGGCTCCTTCCGTTCCCAGTACACGGGCCGGATACCCAGGCTGAACCCGCTGGTGCTGGCCGACATCGGACAAGCCCAGTACCGCCTGGACCGGCTCGCGCGCCAGGTCGCCGCGACCGATCCGTGGCGGGCACCCCGCGCCGAGGAGTTGGACACCCAGACTTTCGACACCTGGCTTCGCAAGACCGCGCACACCGCGGGCGGCCGCGCCTTCTTCCGGCTGGTCACCGAGGGCGTGTTCTCCGCCGAGCCCGAGGACATGTCCGCGCTGTGGGCCGCCTTCTACGTCGGCGGAGCCGGCGGCCTCGACGCGCTGATCAACACCGCAGGCGGGGCGCAGCAGGACCGCGTGGTCGGCGGAACGCAACGCATCGCGCTGGGACTGGCGGAGCAACTCGGTGACCGGGTCGTCCTCGACGCGCCGGTGACCGACATCGACTGGCAGACCTCCGGTGTCCGCGTCGTCACCCGCAACGGCCTGACCGTGCGCGCCCGCCGGGCCGTGGTCGCGGTGCCGCCCCCGCTCGCCGCGCGCATCCGCTTCACACCGGGCCTTCCTGGCGACCGTGACCAGCTCGTCCAGCGGATGCCGATGGGCCGGGTCATCAAGGTCAACGTCGCCTACGACGAGCCGTTTTGGCGCCACGCGGGCCTGAGCGGCCAGGCGAACAGCACCGACCGCCCCCTGGGCACCGTGTTCGACAACACGCCCTTCGGCGGCTCTCCCGGCGTGCTCGTCGGCTTCCTCGAAGGCCGGCACGCCGATGCCGGCGCGCGCATGGACCTCGACGCGCGGCGCGCCCAGGTGATCGATGACCTCGTCGGCTACTTCGGGCCCCGGGCCGGCAACCCCATCGCCTACATCGAGCGTGACTGGGCGGAAGAGGAGTACAGCCGCGGATGCTACGGAGCGTTCGCCGTGCCCGGCACCCTCACCCGCTTCGGGCCGGCCCTGCGCAGCCCGGTCGGTCCCCTGCACTGGGCGGGCACCGAGACCGCCACGAACTGGGCGGGCTACATCGACGGAGCCGCTGAATCCGGCCACCGCGTCGCGGGCGAGGTCCTCCCCGAGCTCTCCTGACACCCGCACCCGACCTGCGAGCGAGGCTGCGAACGCGAAGACCAGCCCCACCACCGACGATCTCGCCGTGGCCCCGACATCGACGCACTCCTCGTGCGATCGCGCAACTCGCCGCCGGGGGAACGCACCCGGGCCCGGAGTCCCTGTCCCTGTCTCTGTCCCTGCCTGTCCGAACGACGCGACCTGCTCCGCGAAGTCGCCGACTCCACAACGGCCGTGGCCGACGGGTCAGACATGTCACCTCTTCGGGCCTGACCGCCCGAAGAGGTGACGAGCGCGCCTACGGAAGGCCCGGCCAGCCGCTGGAGATCGGGCTCGGGTAGCCGGGGTCGACCTTGTCCCCGGCCATGTCGTAGCGCATGTACTCCGATCCGCGGAAGAAGTAGGCCTTGCCGTTGTTCCACACCACGCCACCGTCGAGATCAGACGTCCAAAGGCCGGGCCAAGCACCGGAGATCGGCTTGGGGTAGCCCGGGTCGACTTTGTCCCCGGCGATGTCGTAGCGCATGTACTCCGATCCGCGGAAGAAGTAGGCCTTGCCGTTGTTCCACACCACGCTGGTGTCAATCCGGTCCGTGAAGAGCCCGGGCCAGCCGCTGGAGATCGGCTTCGGGTAGCCGGGGTCGACTTTGTCTGCGGCGATGTCGTAGCGGACGTACTCCGATCCGCGGAAGAAGTAGGCCTTGCCGTTGTTCCACACCACACCGGCGTCGGCCCGGGACGTGAACAGCCCGGGCCAGCCGCTGGAAATCGGCTTCGGATAGCCCGGGTCAACCTTGTCGCTGGCCACGTCGTAGCGGTAATAGTTTCCGCCGTCGAACATGTAGGCCTTGCCGTTGTTCCACAGAACTGGTGCTGTGACCATCGCTCTGACACCTCCTGTGTGAGTGTTTGCCACCGCGCGGGATGTCCTCTGTGAGTGTTTGCCACTGCGCGGGATGCGGAGCGCGTCCACCGGCCGGGTTCATCGCTGGGCAGAAGGCCGAGGTTTCCCTCGGGGAGCGCAGGCCAGAGCGAGCTTCCGACGCACGCTCTCGTGTGCCCTATGTGCGGACGCCCCGGTGCCGGGCTGATGACCGATCCGCGGAGCCGGCGCTGAGCCGCCCCCAACCGTCGTGAAGGCCCTGGTGGGGACCTTCTCACTGCCAGGGTGCACGATGACGGCAACGCGCGCACACTCGAATGGGGCCCATGGCGGGGCACTCCTGGGGGCACCTGACCGTGGCACTCCGGTCCGCGACGGCATGTTCTGCCGTGGACGTGCGAGGCCGCATCAGGGCGGGCCCGAGCCATCCGCGGTGGTACTGGGTGGTACTGGCGGGAGTGGACCACGCGCATCGCAGAAGCACGGGTGGACCACGTGCATCACACAAGCGCTGACTGGCGCGTTCGCACGGGGCCGGTTCGGCCGGGCCGCGGGCCCATCGGTCGTCCAGCCGGCGGCCCTGATCGGCCTGATCGGAGAATCATGAGTGACAGACTGGCCTATTTCTTCAGGGCAGACCGCTATCTGCGGTACAACATCGACAGCGACTCGGTCGATGTCGGGCCCACCGAGATCTCGCGTTTCTGGCCCGCCCTCCCGGAAGAGTTCCAAAGCGACCTCGATGCCACGATCAACTGGGGTGACGGTCATGCCTATTTCTTCAAGGACGACCGTTATCTGCGGTACGACATCGGCAGCGATTCGGTAGACGTCGGACCTACGGAGATCTCGCGTTTCTGGCCTGCGCTCCCGGCAGAGTTCCAGAGCGATCTCGACGCCACGATCAACTGGGGAGACGGGCACGCCTACTTCTTCAAAGGCGACCGCTATCTGCGGTACAACATCAAGAGCGATTCCGTCGACGTCGGACCCACCGAAGTCTCCCGTTTCTGGCCCGCCCTCCCGGCAGAGTTCCAGAGCAAGCTTGACACAATCATCAACTGGGGTGACGGTCATGCCTACTTCTTCAAGGACGACCGCTATCTGCGGTACAACATCGGCAGTGATGCGGTAGACGTCGGTCCCACCGAAGTCTCCCGTTTCTGGCCTGCGCTCCCGGCAGAGTTCCAAAGCGACCTCGACGCCATCGTCAACTGGAGCGAGGTCTGGTCCTGGGAGAAATTCCCCCTGGACCGGCGGCTTCTCTACGTGATGGAACGACTCGTCGACCACTACGGGTACCCGGTGAACGGGGCGGCCGGGCTGCTGGGCAACCTCGTTGCCGAGTCCGGTGTGATCCCGCCGCGTGTGGAGGGAAGCGCCGCCGACACCCCGATGCGATCGAAGAACTTCGCTGGTGTCGTCGTGGACCACGAAGCGGATGACATCATGAACCGTAGCGCGGCCCTGCACGTGGGCCCTGCGCTTCCCGGTATCGGCCTGGCCCAGTGGACGTCAGGGGCCCGACGCGCCGGCCTGTTCACTCATCCGTTCGGCGGGGACGGGCTCGGGGCGCGCGCGGTGTTCAACATGGATGCCCAGATCGACTACCTGGACACCGAGCTCCGCAATCACTTCAGCGGAGTCCGGGCCGTCCTGATGAGGACGACGGTGACAGTCAACGATGCCTGTGACGAGGTCCTGTACGACTTCGAAGTTCCCGGATCCATCCTCCAGGGAGGAACGAAGCTGCCCCGCTCCGATGCCCGCGTCCAGCAGGTCTTCGCGCAGCGCCGACCCTCGGCGCAACGCGCAGCGAACGTCTATCGCGCTGCCCACCCGTGAAGGATTGGTCGCTGGCCAGTCGGCGCCGCGAGCGCGGGCAAGGTGAGTCGTACCTGATGTGGTACATGTTGCGGCACTGCTGCTCCCGCCACCTCGGCTGACGCAGGCGGGTGCCAGGCCCGCGCCCGCAACGCCGCCCCGAGCGCGGTAAGGGATGGCGGTCCCGCACAACGTGCGGGGAATGCGGGACCGCCGGCCACGCCGTCCTGTCACCAGCGGGCTGTCTGCCGACCGTACGGCGCACCGAGCCGACGTGCACGCCACAGACGCCGACGAACCGCCAGCTGAGTGACGGGGAGCGTGGGAGGCGGTGCGTTGCCTCACCTCATGGTTTCGCGGTTGCCGAGCCGGGCGGTGGGCTAGGAGGCATCGGCATAGGCGAGATGGGTGCCGCAGACGGTGCAGCGGAAGAGCATGGCGCTTGCCCCTTCACCGAGGTGGGTGAGGAAGTGCTCCAGCTGGGATGCGTCGTGCCAGCCGCCCATCCGCAGGTCGGCTCTGAGCTGGTCCAGGGCGTCGGGGTGCGCCGCCAGCTCGGAGTACCCGACCTCGCCGAGGAAGGCGGCCGCGTCCTGGCAGTGGACCAGCCAGTGCGGATCCTGCCAGGCGTGGAAACCAGGGGTGCGGCGGGTGACCTCGTGCAGGGTCTCCTCGCTGACGCCGTCGAGCCCGTAGGCGTCGGAGAACTCACCGGCGAATCGTTCAGCGGCGCTGCCGTCGGCGATGCACCAGGGGCAGAAGCGCCCGTTGACCTCTTGGGCGGTGTAGAAGGTCGCGGTGTAGATCCACCCCGAGCTGCGGTGGCAACAGACGCACTCTTCGGCGCTCGCCCGGATGGATCCACTGGCCAGGGGGTCAGGGTGGTAGCGGAAGATGGGCAGGCCGGTGCTCACCGCTGCTGCCCGAGAAGGGACATACCGACTTCACCATGGGGGTTCTGTACGTCGTCGTCGGCCACGCCTGTGAGCTTCATGGGGTGCAGTCTGTCCCCAGGCAGTCTCGTGATCAAGGCGATGGGGTCGTATCCCCACCACCCTGACGACCGCCGACCCTTCGAGCGCCATCCTGGTCAGCCCTCAGCTGTTGCCACTCGGCAACGGGAGAGCCCCCGCCGCGCGGAGCACCCGCACAGTGCGCCCGGGGGAGTGGCCCCGGGATCGTGCCAGTACTGCCCGGTGTCTGCGGACGGGTTCAGGCTGCGGCATTCCCGTGAGGGCCGGATGCGAAGGCCAGTATGTGTGGGACTGCCTGGCGCAGACTGTCGAAGTGGCGATGCACGCCCTCCACCGCGACAGCTCCGTTCACACCCCATACCGTCATCCCGGCGGACAGCCCGGACCGTACTCCGGACGGGGCGTCCTCGATGACCAGGCAGGATTCCGGCGAAGCACCCAGCCGGGCAGCGGCCTGCAGATACGGGACCGGAGACGGCTTGCCTTCCTCCACAGCGGCCGCGTCCACGATCACGCTCGGCACCGGCAATCCCGTCCGCAGAAAACGGCCGCGCACCCGGTGCTCGTAGTTCGAGGTCACCAGCGCCCAGGAACCTCGCGGCAGGCCCTGCAGCAGGTCCAACGCGCCGTCGAATGCCGCATATACGCCGGACCGGACGTCCTCGTCCTCCAACTCGTGCAGTGCGGCCAGGCACTCGCGCGGGTCCTGGTCCGCGGCGACCTGGGCGAACGTCTCCATCGGCCGCGTTCGCAGCGCCACCTGGTAGACCTCGTCCGCATCCAGCCCGTACCGCTGCGCCCACGTTCCCCAGACCCGGCGCTGGTTGCTCATCGCGTCGATCAACGTGCCGTCGACATCGAACAGGACGTATTTCGTGCGGCCGGGCCGCGCAGGTTCGCTGGTCACCCACTGATCATGCCAGCAGCATCTGTGGGAGCGGATAGTCCCGCTGCTCCGGGCCCGTTCGCCCCGGCGGCGCCGTCTCCCCGGCAGGCTTCCGGCGGACGACCGTGTTGCCTTGACCGGCATCGTCTACGGCACCTTCGCCTGGCTTCACCAAGTCACACGCCTGCGGATCCGCTACGAGGTACGCGCCGACCTCCACCAAGGAATCCTCGAACTCGCCTGCAGCATCATCTGCTTGAGACGACTACGCACGGCATTCCGAAACATCAGTAGGGCCGTCCTCACCCTGGACAGGCAACGCTGACGTTGCTGATTGGTATGCCTTGGCCATGGCGTGGAAGGAGCGCTTGGGGGCGAGGCTGCCGTCGGGCATCAGCTTGCATACCCCGTAGGAGGCCAGGTCGAGGTCGAAGCGCGGGTCGGCGTGGTGCGGGTACTCGTAGCCGGCGAAGGTGAACCAGAATGCGGTGTCCACGCCTTCCTCGTCGAAGACGGCGAGCATCTCGCGCAGGTAGTGGGCCTGTTCTTCCTCGTCGCGGACGTAATCGCCGTTGATGCGGGGCGGATCGGCGTCGTGATCGACGACATCCACCCAGCCCATGCCGCCGCGCTCGGCTGCACCTCGGTAGGTGCAGCAGCCGAACTCGGTCGCCGCGAGCGGCTTGCCGTGCCGGAAGTACTCGCGCAGACCCTGACGGAAGGCGTCACTGGCATCACCGTAGGCGTCCGCACTCACGATGTCGAAGGGCGCCCAATCGACCCGTTCCCACGTTCCGGAAGCGTAGGTGATCTTTCCGCGGAACCGTGAACGCACCGTCTCAACGATGTTGGCCAGCAAGGAGTTCAGCCGGGCAGGAACCTCGGCGAGCCCGGCCAATGCCTCGGGGACGCCGCTGGTCAGGGCTTCGATTCTGGCGAGGCTGTGGTCTCCGGGGAGAATGTCGGCGGCAAACAGGCTCAGCTCGCAGCCGGTGACGAAGACGTCCGCTCCCACCTCCTGGGCGCGGTCGGCACAGGTGCCGAAGTAGGGCAGCAGCTCTTCGGCGGACAGTTCGCAAGGGAATGGGGAGAACCAGACCTCAAGCCCGGCATCAGCGGCGTGCCGGGCCGCAAGGGCCAGTCGCCCAGGGTCGCCGCCGGTGATCCGCACGGCATCGCAGTGCAAGTCGTCTGCGATGACGCGGATCTCGCGTCGCACCGCGTCGGCGTCGAAGACGGGCCGCGAACTCTTTCCGCCCGGAGTGAAGCCAGTGTCGTAGGTGATGCCTTTGGCTCGCATGGGATGCTCCTGACAACCGATCGATATCTGTTGCTGCGTCTCGCCGGGCGTCGATGGGAATCGGTTCGGCGGACGGACCGCATGACGACTCGGGGTGTGTCTGGAGATCAGCTCGACCGCGACCTTGGCCGCGCTGCCGCCTCGCTGCTCCCTGGGAGACCACCTGACACCCGTGTTCGGCGATCGGAGCCGAACGTTAGGTACGAGTCGAAATGCCAGTCAATGGCGATCTCCTCGGGACCGTGCTATTTGCGCTGGTCAGCTACGCAACTGTCGATGCAATGACAGTGATGGTCAACGCACGGCGAAGGAGGGGGTGTTGCAACGATCGGCGACCGGTGCACACACTGTGTGCAAGACAACCGAATCAGAGGAACCGACCCGATGCCAGGACGCAGGCTGACCAGAGCCGACCGGCAACAGATCGCCGCGGGGTTGGCGCAGCACCTGAGTTACGCCGACATCGCCAGACGCCTGAACCGTCCCGCCTCGACGGTGAGCCGCGAGGTCGCGCGCAACGGCGGGCCTGCCCGGTACCGCGCGGAACTGGCACAGCTCGCGACCACCCACCGAGCCCAGCGCCGGCCGCAGCCCCCCGCTCCGGCGCAGCGGACCATCGAGCATCTCGGCCCCGACCCCGACGCAATGACCGCGTTCGTCACCGACCTCACCTCAGCACTTGTCGAAACCGGCCTCCCGCGCACCGCCGCCCGCGTGATGGCCTGCCTGTTCGCCTCCGAGACCGGCAGTCGCACCGCCATCGAGATGGCGCAGCACCTGCAAGTCAGCGCGGCGACCATCTCGCACGCGGTCCGCCTGCTGGAACGGCAGGACCTGATCCGCCGCGGTCGCGATGACCGTGGCCGCCGCCACCGGTATTTCCTCGACGACAAGGCGGGCTTGCGGACCGTCGCGGCCAGCGTCGCCGCCAACCAGCGGCTCGCCGCCACCGCGCTGCGCGGCGCCGAGCTCTTCGGAGCCGAGACCGCTGCCGGATCCCGGCTCGCCCTGGCAGGCCGATTCCTCGAACGCCTCGGCGCCGACCTCATCCGCTCCGCTGAAAAGCACTGGCGTGACATGGTTGGTGACAGGGGCGACGCATACCCGCTGACGAGCCACGCGGACTAGTGGTCTTACTTCTCGGCCGTACCGGGTTTCCCGCTGATGATGGACTCCTTGTAGATGTCCGCGTAGGTGCGCGAGTCCTTGACCAGGTCGTCGCAGAAGGCAGCGACGTCGTTGCCGATGAGTTCCAGGACTCCCTTGTCGGCCGCGACGCCCTCCTCGAAGAAATCGACAATCCCTGAGAGCAGGGTCCCGTCAGGCAAATCGACGGGGCCGACCTTGAAGAAGTACTTCTGCATCTCCCTGTAGACGATCTGGTAATCCGGTGGGAGCGCCTTGATCCGCGCCATGTGCGCTCGCCACTGCTTCTTGCCCTCGATGATGTCTTGGATGCCCATGTCAGCCTCCTAGCTGGCCCAATTTCCTTGCGACATTCCGGTTCAACTGCTCGCGCCACCGGTCGCGATGGTTCCGAGCCCCTTCTCCGCCGGCCAGCGCCGCGCAGAAGCCCTCGACGTCATCGCCCAGCACCTCTTGAATGCTCTGCCCATCCGCCGCCGTTTCTTCGAGCAGCCCCAGGGCTCCGTCGAGGATCGGCATCAGGTTCCGCCCCGTGAAGCCCGAGTAGGGGGAGAGGTGAACCTTGATCTGTTCCCATGCCGCCCGGTAGTCGGCCGGCAATGCCTCGGCCCGGGCTTCGAACGCCTTCCATTCCCTGGTGAGGTCGCTTCCGGTGATGGTCTCCCAGAAATTCATCTCCCGCCTCCCTTGAGCATGTCGATTCGTGATGAGAGGTACTCCCATTTCGCCCAGAACCTCCTGAGCTCTTCGCGCCCCGCGTCGTTGAGTGCATAGAACTTGCGCGGCGGACCCACACCGGAGGGTCGTTTCGTCACCTGCACGAGCCCGTTCTTCTCCAGTCGCAGCAAGATGGTGTAGACCGTCCCCTCGACGACGTCGGCGAAGCCGAGTTCATTCAGTCGACGCGTGATGGCGTACCCGTAGGTCTCCTCGCTGTCGATGATTTCAAGCACGCAACCCTCAAGCGTGCCCTTCAGCATCTCCGTCAGGTCGTCCATCGCGGGTCTCCTCTGAGCCTTTCCGGTACTGCGTAGTACCAAGTACCACTATACGGTATCACCGAGTAGCTCGGCGAGCGGCGAGCGCGGCGCCACGGAAGCGATTCGAATCATCGGCGCCGCGCTCGGTGCGCAGCACGTGAGGGGACGTCGCGGCCACGGTGAGCCCGTCGGGCCGCTGCGGCTCGTCCGCGGCGCTCGCTGCACGGCCATCACCAGCGGCATGCGCAGCGGACGGGGGGCGGAGCACGCCGGCTCGTTGTTGCTGCCCCCGGCGCCGCTCGCCCGTGCCCGCGAGGTCGGTGCGGCCGTGTACGGGCATGCGGCACCGATGGACTGTCTGCTGACCCGTCACGGCGAGGGGGCCAGGCGTCGCCGGCTCACGAGAGCCCGGACCGCGGCCGTGGCAGCCGTCGCACTGACTGGTGCGCTGTCACTGTCGGCCGGGGCCCGCCTGGCTCTCCCCAGCTTCCCTGGTGCTGCTCCTGCTCGCCGAGCTCGTGGGCCGGGACCGCTATCGCAGTCTCGGTCACGCCCTGCTGGAGGGCAGTTCGCCATTGCTGCTCTGAGCCCGTCCGTCGCGCGTTGAGCGAGGTGCGGACGGATCGGCGGCGGTGCCCGGGGTCTGCTGGAACACTTCGTGTGGAGCACTCACATCGTCTGCGAGCGGGCAGAGTCTGCGAGATCTGCAAGGCGGCGTAGTTCGGCCAGGTGTCCTGCCAGTGCCTTCCGGCCCGAAGAGGTGAGGGACAGCCACGTCCGCAGGTGGGAGTTCGACGTCGCGGGCGCTCCTGCTGGACACCGTCGTCGGCTACCGTGCGCCGAGATCAACGGCTGGTGCGGTGGAGGAGTAGGGGATGAACACGGTGGGGTCCTCGTCGGGCTCGGGTGAGCTGAAGCGCCGCTTGGGAGTCTCCGACGCGGTGGTGATCGGACTGGGGTCGATGATCGGGGCCGGGCTCTTCGCTGCGTTCGGCCCAGCGGCCGGTGCTGCCGGTTCCGGGCTCATGGTCGCCCTGGCGCTGGCTGCGGTCGTGGCGTACTGCAACGCGACGTCATCGGCCCGGCTGGCAGCCCGCTATCCCGAGTCAGGAGGGACGTACGTCTACGGCCGTGAGCGTCTGGGCGACTTCTGGGGGTATCTGGCCGGCTGGGCGTTCGTGGTCGGCAAGACCGCGTCCTGCGCTGCGATGGCCTTGACCGTCGGGTTCTATGCGTGGCCGGGCCAGGCCCATGCTGTTGCGGTCGCCGCTGTGGTGGCGCTGACCGTGCTCAACTACACCGGCGTGCAGAAGTCCGCGTTGCTGACCCGTGCCATCGTCGCTGTGGTTCTCGCGGTCCTGGCTGCCATGGTGACTACCTGTCTGATCAGTGATGCCGGCGATATCGCACGCCTGGATGTCGGCGCGGACATGACCGTCGGGGGGACGCTCCAGGCGGCCGGCCTGCTGTTCTTCGCCTTCGCCGGTTACGCCCGGATCGCCACGCTCGGCGAAGAGGTTCGAGATCCCGCCCGCACCATTCCCCGCGCGATCCCTCTCGCGCTCGGTATCACCCTCGTCGTGTATGCGGCTGTTGCCGTGGGCGTGCTCGCGGTACTGGGGCCGGACCGTCTCGCCCAGAGCGCCGCGCCGCTCGCTGAGGCTGTACGTGCCGCCGGTGTCCCGGGCCTGGTTCCGGTCGTGCGTGTTGGCGCGGCCATCGGGGCGCTCGGATCGCTTCTCGCACTGATCCTCGGCGTCTCGCGCACCACCTTCGCCATGGCCCGCGACCGTCACCTGCCGCATGCTTTGGCCGTGGTCCACCCGCGCTTCCAGGTTCCCCATCGTGCCGAACTGGTTGTCGGCGCCGTGGTCGCCGTGCTGGCCGCGTCTGTCGATGTGCGGGGCGTGATCGGCTTCTCCTCCTTCGGGGGCCTGGCCTACTACGCCATCGCCAACGCAGCGGCGTGGACCCTCAGACAGGGCGAAGGGCGGCCGCCCCGCCTCGTGCCCGTCATCGGCCTGGCGGGCTGCACGGCGCTCGCCTTCGCCCTGCCCGTGGCCACGGTGATCTCCGGTGCCGGCGTCCTCGCCCTCGGTGCTGCCGTTTACGGCTTGCGGAAGGTCATGGCCACCGGCTCCGGCCGCTGAGCCCGTTGATCTTCGCAGCCGTCGGAGCCTTCACCCCTTTCCCTCTCTGTGGGGACCGGGGCGGTGCTCGTGATCCGAACAGGCATGGGCGACCGCCACGATCGGGCCCTTCAGCATCGCCGCCGTGCCCGCCCTCGACGGCATCGGAGACGCCCAGGCGTCCTGGGCGATCGATGCCGGAGGTAAGCGCGTGATCTACCTGGGCGACAGCATGTTCCACGGCTATGGGTGGCGCGCGGCCCGTCGATCCGGCCCCTTCGACGCCGTGCTGACCGATCTTGCTCATGGATCGGTCGACGGAGGAACGTCCTCGCCCTGTGCCCTTTCCCGCCAATGGGCGAGGCTTGCCTCAGCGGTGAGGGTGGCAGGGTGATCGGTGCCCAGGACCCGCCTGCGGTCGGTCAGCAGCCGGTCGAAGTCTGCCGCGGCGCCGACCGCATCCCCGGCCTTACCGCGCCAGTGCGCAAGGTCGCTCCGGGTTCTGAGGGTGGTGGGATGGTCCGCTCCCAGTACCCTCACCCGATCGGCCAGCACCTCTTGGAAGCTGGTTACGGCTTGTTCCGGTGACCCTGCCTCGCCTTGGCACCGTGCCAGGGTGTGTCGGGTCTGCAACGTGTCAGGGTGGTCGGGGCCGAGCACTCGCAGACAGCGTTCGAGTAGTTGATCGAGGGCGGCTTCAGCACCGGGAAGGTCCCCGGAGGTCAATCTCCAGGACGCGAGATTGGTTTGGGTGGCAAGGGTTCGAGGGTGGTCCGGACCGAGCACGCGCCGACAGTCTCTGAGGAGATGCGTATAGGCATCCGCAGCGCCGGCCGCGCCTCCTGTCTCGCCTTGCCAGTCCGCAAGGTTGGCTCGTGCCGCGAGGGTTCGGGTGTGGTCCGGGCCGAACACCCTCAAGCAGTCCTCCAACAACTCGCCAAGCGCGGCAACGGCGCCGACCGCGTCGCCCGCCTCACCTCGCCAGTAGGCAAGATTGTGCTTGGCTGCCAACGTATCGCTGTGGTGGGGGCCGTGTACTCGCAGAAGATCGGACAACAGTTGGTGAAAGGCGGTTTCAGCGCCGGTCGCGTCGCCTGCCTCGCCCCGCCAGTAGGCAAGATTGTGCTTGGCACGGAGGGTCTTCGGGTGTTCGGGTCCCAACACCCGCAGCATCTGCTGGAGTACCTCCTCACAGCTGGATACGGCGCCGGCCGTGTCCCCTGCGTTTCCCAGACAGGAGGCGATGTTGACCTGAGCGGTGAGGGCGTCGGGGTGGTCCGGGCCGAGATGCTCGTGGCTTGCCCGCCTCAGATGCTGCCAGTAGGTGATGGCGGCGGTGAGCTGGTCGGCCTCCAGAAGGCTGTGGCCCATGCGGAAGAGTAATGGGTGGGCGCCGTCGACCTGGTACAGGGCATCTTCCGCATGATGGGTAAGGGCTTCGGTGTTGGCACGCAGGGCCTGGGCGAGGGCCGTGTCGCGCTCGATCTCGGGCCAGACTTCTCTGAGCGCGTCTGCGGCGGCGTGGGCGAGTCGGTCGCGCTGCCGTGTGGTGAGGGCGTCGAGGGTAGCGCGTTGGACGAGTTGGTGGACGCGTACTGCCTGGTGGGGGTTCCTGGGGGTGTGGTCCAGCAGACTCAGGCGGTGCAGCGTGCGCAGCGCCCGCTCGGCGTCGTGGGCCGTGGCCTCTTCCGCATCGGCTGGTGCTGTGACGCCGGCGTCGGCTGGTCCTGTGACACCGGTATCGGCTGGTCCTGTGGCGCCGGTGCGGTGCTCAGTGAGATAGCCGAGAGCGGGCGGGCTGACCAGGACGGGAGCGGGGATGCCGTTGGGGGCGAGGATCGCGGTGAGTTGCAGCAGGGGGCGCGCCAGGCCAATCGGTGGGATCCGGTCGGCGCGGTCGATGGACAGTGCCCAGGCGGCGGCCGTGGTGGTGGCTTGGTCATCGGGCAGTCCCGAAGGGTCGGGGAGCGCATCGGTGAGACTCGCGGCGCGGTCGGTCAGCAGGGTGCGGTAGGCAGCGCAGTCCATGTCGGCGTCGATGAGATAGGCGACAGCCTGGGACAGGGCAAGCGGGAGGTGACCGAGGTCGGTGGCGAGAGCGGCGAGCTCGGCCGGAGGTTCCAGGCGACCGTGGGAGGCCAGTGCGGCGGTGAGGTATGTGGCTGCTTCGTCCGGTGTGAACAGGCCTACCGGTACCAGCTTTCGACCGCTGCCGGTCAGGGTGGCGTCCCGGCGGCGGGAGGTGACCAGGGTACGGCCGTGTGGGCTGGCGGGTGGCCACAGCCCGCGCAGGTGAGCCGGGTCGGCGAGGTCGTCCAGCACCACCAGCCAACGGCGCTGTGTGGTACCGGGTTTGGGCTCCAGCCAGGCAAGGAAGGAGCGCGCAGCGTGTTCCGGGTCGGTGGGGTCGCTCCCGAGGATCTCGGCGGCCGCCTGGGCATAGGCGGAGATGACGGTCTCGCGGGTGGTGGCGTTCGTCCACACCAGCAGGTCCACACCACCCGTGGCCCACACTTGGCGGGCGTGGTGGGCAGCGAGCTGAGTCTTGCCGACTCCGCCCATGCCGGCCAGGACCTGGCACAGCACCGCCGTGCCCCCGCCGGACACCGCCTCTTCGAGCTGGGCGACGGCCGCGCGGTACTGGAAGCAGTCGGCCTGCCGGGGCAGTACCCCGATCTGGTGTGGCCAGTTCACCGGGGGCCGGGGTGCGGCGTAGTAGGAGACCTGGCCGCCTTCGGCGACGTAGCCGACGGCCAGGCTGCCACGGCGGGCGTGCGCCGTAACGCCTCCGGGGCCTCGCCCGGCAGCGGATGTCGATCCGGTGGAGGAGGTTGGGCTTGGGGCGGCCGGTCCGTTCAGCCCTGCGACGGATCCGGCAGCTGAGGGTTGCCGATGTGCGCACCCCCGTGGATCACCCCGGCGGCGATCGACCCGCCCTCGGCGCGGATGTTCGCGGTGCCGCCCACGGCGAGACTGCCCGGCCCAGCGCTTACGCCGCTCCCGGGGGCGTGCTGTGCCAGCAGGCTCCGCAGCTCGTCGGCGGCTCGGTCGCGCTCGGCCTCGTCCAGGCTTTCCAGAACGGCCTCGATGCGCGCCTGCCACGTCGCCTCCAGGCGCAGGCGCCCCCGCTCCGCCTCGGCCCCATCCGTGGTCTGCAGCGCGGTCGCCGTTCGGTCCAGGCGCTCCAGTTCTCCCTGCTGGCGCCGGCCGTCACCCCGACCGAACCAGCGTGCCACCGCCTGCCGCAAGCCGGCCCAGGCCTCCGTACCCGCGGCCTGCACCACCGCGCTACCGCCGGTCGCCGCCAGCGCCACCAACGCCTCTTCCAGCATCTCCACCCCTTGATAGTGGACCTCACCGGAACGGTAGCGCCGTCCGCCGGGTCACGCAGCGTCGTTGAGAGAACACAGGCCTGGACAGTGAGGTGATCTCCGCAGGGAAGGTGGCTGCTCTTCCGAGCGGGGTCACCAGGCTCGACAGCAGTTGTTCAGCACTTTGAGAGGCACCTCAACGGCGTCGTGTTCGATGGTCGTGACGAGGGACAGCGCCGGCCTCGGCGCTCAACCCCGTCCCCGCAAGAGGGAGTAGTGAGGGCTCTCGGCAGCGTCTCAGGGTCACCACACCACCGACAGGAGAGTCCCCACTCGTGGACCTGGGCATCATCGGACAGGCAGCCGGACTGTTCGCCGTCACCAACATCGACGACATCCTGGTCCTGGCGCTGTTCTTCGCCCAGGGCTCCGGGCACCGCGGTTCCACACGCCGCATCGTGCTCGGCCAGTACCTGGGCTTCGCCGCGATCCTCACTGTGGCGGTGGCCGCAGCGTTCGGCGCCACGTTCCTGCCCGAGTCCGCGATTCCCTACCTCGGTCTGCTGCCCCTCGCGCTCGGCCTCAAGGCTGCCTGGCAGGCATGGAAGGACCATCGCGACGGCGGTTCTGACGAGGACGAGGCGCAGGCCGAGGCGAGCGGACCCCGCCCGCTGGAGGTCGCCGCGGTCACCTTCGCCAACGGTGGCGACAACATCGGCGTCTACGTGCCCGTGTTTGCCACCGCCGGCGTCGGTGGGATGAGCGTGTACGCCGTGGTGTTCCTCGCCTTGGTGGCGGTGTGGTGCTTCGCCGGTCGGTTCTTCGCCACCCGCCCGGTCATCGCCAAGGCCCTCGCCCGATGGGGTCACATCCTGTTGCCGCTGGTCCTGATCGCCATCGGGCTGCTCATCCTCATCGAAGGCGGCGCCTTCGGCTTGTGAGCTTGCCGGCACACCCATCAGGACCAGTTGGAGCGCGGCACCAAGTACAGGGATGGAATCTGTCGTCGGATCAGTGGCAGGCGGGCAGCGCGTCCTGACCTTCGCATCCCGACCTTCGCGTCCTGACCTTCGTGTCTGGCCCCGGTGACCGTGCGCTCAGCGTCGGGCGGCGTCGATGCGCAGCTGCAGCCAGCAGGACAGGCGGTCGTCCGGCTGGTCCAGGTCGAGGCCGAACAGCTCGCGGGCGCGGCGCAGCCGGTACTTGAGGGTGTTCTGGTGCACCGTCAGCCGGCGGGCCGCTTCGCCTACGTTGCCGACCGCGTCAAGCCAGGCGGTGACCGAGGTGGCGTAGTACGTGCCGCGGGTTCGGTCGTGGGTGAGCATCGCCTCGACACCAGGGTGGCGCAGCCGGGGCCGCTGGGCGAGCTCGTCCGACAGGTGAGCGAGGAGCACTCGGGCGTGGACATCGGTCAGTGCGGCGACGTCCGGCGCTTCGGGGTCGGTCGTGGTCACCCGTAGCACATCATCCACGTCCGAGCGCAGCTCGGGCAGCTCGCTCAGGAGTGCGGCGGGCCGGCTGAGGGCGGCGCGCAGCGGCCGCGTGCCGGGGCGGGAGGCCGCGGCGAGGGCCTGTGCTGCCAGCCGGCGAGACGAGTCGGGGTCGGCGTCCGGCAGCAGGGTGTACACGGCGCGCGGGCCGGTGCAGACGGCGGCGGAGGGCCGTACCGCGGCCCAGTGCCGACCGAGCTCGGCTCCCAGACGGGTCAGCAGCGTGCCGGCGTCCGGGGAGGCGCCGACGGGGGCGAAACCGAGGAGGGTCAGGGGCGTGTTCGCCGGGACGCCGAGCCGGTAGGCCGTGTCCGTCGCGGGGGCGGTGCCGTCCAGGCCGGCACGGAGTGCCTGCTCCCGGGCGTGCAGCTCCAGGGCGGTGGCGCTGCGGCGGCGCAGCATGTGCAGGGCGGCGGTCCGGGCGCCGTCCAGCAGCACCCGCTCACCGGCCTCGTCGAGTGGGCTCCGGTCCTCGATTGCCCAGATGGTGCCGAGGGGGAGGTCTCCGGCGCGGACGGCGACCGCGGCGCGCGGCAGTTCGTCCTCGGCCAGCCCCGGCATCCGTATGACGCCGGGGGCGGTGAGCACCTGCCGGTACTGGCGGAGCTGCCGCTCGGCCTGGGGACCGGGCTGTTCGGGGACCCGTCGGCCGAGGATGCCCTGGCGGCGGAGCTCGTCGATGGCCTGTCCCGGCCGCGTCGAGTAGGCGACCACCCGGGTTTCCAGGTCTTCGATGGCCACCGATCCACCGATGACGGCGGCGATGGCGTCGGCGAGGGCGAAGAGTTCCTCACCGGCCCCGTCGCCGCCTCCGGCGTGCGTGCTTGTCATTTCCGACGGAACCATGCCCTGACCCTAGGCGATCGCGACAACGCGCGGCCCGGAGGGCGGACCGGAACATGATGCGGCCGGCCCGGAGAGCGGGACCGGTCACACGGCAAGCACGGAGGAAAACCCATGGCCGTTCCGGTCGCTCGCCCAGCCACCGCTGGGAGGTCCCCCCAGACCGACGCCACTACGTCCCAGGAGGCACTGCTCGGGCTGTTCCCGCCGGGCACTGCGCTCGGCCAGGACGGAGAGCTGGTGATCGGCGGCTGCCCGGTGACCGACCTCGCGGAAGGCTTCGGCACACCGGCACTGGTCGTCGACGAGGCCGCGCTGCGGTCCCGCGCCCGCTCCTACGCCGACGGACTCGCCGCCCGGTGGCCGAATTCGCGGGTCGCGTTCGCCTCCAAGGCATTCCCCTGCACGGCGGTGTACCGGCTGCTGGCCGAGGAGGGGCTGAGCATCGACGTCGCGGGCGGTGGCGAACTGACCCTGGCCCTGGCCGGGGGAGTCGACCCGGCCTCGCTGGTGGTCCACGGCAACGCCAAGACCGAGGACGAGCTGCGGATGGCCGTGGAGGCCGGAGCCGGGCTGATCGTCATCGACAACTTCGACGACGTCGACCGGCTGGAACGGATCGTCACCGACGAGCAGCCCGTCCTCGTCCGTGTGACGCCCGGTATCCGCCCGGACACCCACGCCGCGGTGTCCACCGGGCAGGAGGGCGCCAAGTTCGGCCTGACCCTGCCGCAGGCCCGGGAGGCGATCGCCCGGCTGCGCGCCAGCAGCCGGCTGCGCCTGGATGGGGTGCACGTCCACATCGGATCCCAGATCCTCGACACCGAGCCGTTCGCGCGCGCAGTGGAGGCCGTGGCGGGCCTCGGCACCTTCGCCGTCTACGACCTCGGCGGTGGCCTCGGCACCCGCTACACCTACGAGGACCACCCGCCCGCCGTCGGGGAGTATCTGGACACCCTGGTGGCCGCGGCCCACCGGACGCTGCCCGCCGACGCGCAGATCATCATCGAGCCCGGCCGGTCGATGGTGGCCGAGGCCGGAGTGACGCTCTACCGGGTGGCCACCGTCAAACGTGGCGAGCCGACCTTCGTCGCCGTCGACGGTGGTATGGGCGACAACCTCGAAGTCGCGCTGTACGGACAGCGCTTCGAGGCCACGGTCGCCACCCGCGTGGGCGGCGGCGAGCCGTATCACCTGGTGGGCCGGCACTGCGAGTCCGGCGACCTGCTCAGCGCCGGTGTACCTCTGCGTGACCCCCGTCCCGGCGACCTGATCGCCGTGCCGGTCACCGGTGCGTACTGCTTCTCGCTGAGCAACAACTACAACGGCGCGCTGCGGTCGCCCGTCGTCTTCTGCCGCGACGGCGAGGCGCGGGCCGTGGTGCGCCGCGAGACCTACGGCGACCTGCTGCGGCGCGACCGTCCCTGAGCCGCTGACGCCGTCCTGCCCTCCCCACCCTCAACCCTCACCCCGCATCCCGTTGCCCGTCACCGTCATCCTGGAGAGTTCCCCATGTCCCATCGGCCGACGCTGCGTCAGCAGATGCTCAGACGCAAGCCGTTGCACACCTTCACCACGGATTCGCACGGAGCGGGCGGGCTGCGCCGCACCGTCGGACTCTTCCAGCTCACGATGATCGGGATCGGCGCCACCATCGGCACCGGCATCTTCTTCGCGCTGGACTCCGCGGTGCCGGAGGCGGGCCCCGCCGTGATCGTGTCCTTCGTCATCGCGGCCATGGTCGCCGCCCTCACCGCCCTCTGTTACGCGGAGCTGGCGTCGGCGGTACCGGTCTCCGGCTCCTCGTACTCCTACGCGTACGCCACACTGGGCGAGTTCGCGGCCTGGGCGGTGGGCTGGTGCCTGCTGCTGGAGTACGCGGTCTCCGGCGCCGCGATCGCGGTGAGCTGGGGACAGTACCTCAACGACTTCACCGAACGGCTCTTCGGCTGCCGGATGCCCGAGGCGATCTCGGCGCCCCCGGGCGCGGGCGGAATCGTCAACCTCCCCGCCGTACGCTGCCCCTGGCCATCATCCTGGCGCTGGTCGGCGTCACCCTCGTGTACGCCCTGGTGGCGCTGGTCGGCGTGGGTGCCCAGCCGTGGACGCGCTTCGAGGGACAGGAAGCCGGGCTCTCCGCCATCCTCGGCCGACTCACCGGCACCAGCTGGCCCGCCGTACTGCTCTCCGCCGGCGCGGTGCTGTCCATCATCAGCGTCACGCTGGTCGTTCTGTACGGACAGAGCCGGATCCTCTACAGCATGGGCCGCGACGGCATGCTGCCCGCCGCCTTCCGCCGGGTGAACCCCAGCACCGGTACTCCGGTGTTCACCACCCTGCTGACCGGCGGTTTCGTCGCCCTTCTCGCGGCGGTCTTCCCACTGGACCTGCTCGCCGACCTCACCAGCATGGGCACCTTGGTGGCCTTCTCCGTGGTCTCGCTCGGCGTGCTGATCCTCCGCCGCACGGCCCCGGACCTCGAACGCGGCTTCCGCGTCCCAGGACACCCCGTCGTCCCCCTCCTCTCCATCCTCGCCTGCAGCTACCTGGTGTACGAACTCCCCCTCGACACCTACCTGTTGTTCGGCGGATGGCTGGCCCTGGCCCTGGTCGTCTACCTGCTCTACAGCCGCCGGAACTCACGGTTGGAGACGACCGCACCAGGCATTGCCGTGGAGAAGGCCCGGGCCTGAGTCCGGACGATGACGAGCGCTCCGGCCGGTTCACGGCCGGAGCCCTTCGCCGTTCTTGCTCCCGAGGGTTCTGCGATGGGGGAGGGCCTTGCGTGGCGTCGGTGGCCGGTGGCCGGTGGCGAGGCTTTTCGTGCGCCATGAGCGGCAGTCGGCCACCCCCTGTCCGGAACCTGCAGGGCGCCGTCGCCGATGTCGCGGCGGTCGCCGACCCGGCCACCGGTCTCGCGGTCTACGACACCTACCAGGCCAGCGGCTGGAACGTGTACGGCGGCACCAGCGCCTCCGCGCCGTTCATCGCCGGCGTCTACGCCCTCGCGGGCACCCCGGGCGCGGATGACGTGCCTGCCTCGTAGCCGTACGCGCACACGGACAAGCTGAACGACGTCACCGAAGGCGCCAACAGCACCTGCGGCAACTACCTCTGCCAGGCAGGCAAGGACTACGACGGCCCGACGGGCCTGGTCGCCCCGAACGCCCGTGGTGCGGGCGTCGAACACTTCCTCCGCGATGCTCCGCCAGAAGGCTTCCGTACCCTCGACGTCGACGTTGGTGTGGAGGTAGACGCGCTCGTATCCGGGTGTGTCCGCGATGATGTCGCAAGCTGTGCGGACCAGGGTGCGGGCGAGCCCTCGCCGCCGGTGCTCGGGGCGTACGTAGACGCGGACCAGTTGGGCGGTGGTTCCGGAGGGGTAGCGTTCGGCCAGCCAGCGCGGGTGCGGTGGGTGGGCCGGGCCCGCGGACCGTACTCCGGTCGTGGCGACCACTTCGCCGTCGTGGACGGCCACGAGGAGCAGGTGCCGTGGGTCGTCGAGGTAGGTGCCTTCGATGTCCACCACATCGTGGTGCCAGTGGGGCACGTACCCGTATCCGAACTCGTGGTAGAGGGTGTCGAGGATGACGCGGCGGGCGGCGTCCACGTCGGCAGGTGTCGCGGGGCGCACGGTGTATCCGGGGTGCGCGGTCTCGGTCACAAGTTTCTCCTGTCCGGCATGCGTTGGTGCGGTGCGCATGCTTCTGTGCGGTGTGCGGTGTGCGGTGTGCGGTGTGCGGGCGGTGGCGCTGTTGCCGCGGGAGTGCCATCCCGGATCTACGGAACTTCCGGCAGTCCGGGGCCGGTGCAGTTCACGTCCGCCTTCGGAGTCGTGCCGTTGACGAGGTAGGCAGCGGCGGTGTCGTCCACGCATGCGTTGCCTCGGCTGGCGAACACGCCGTGCGAGTAGTCGTTGTCGAGCGTGACCAGGCGCGAGCCGGGCAGCAGTCGGCGCAGACGGTGTGCGCCCTCGATGGGGGTGACGGGGTCGTGCGCGGAGGCCACCAGCAGTACGGGTGGGGCGTCGGGGCTGCCGAGCGGGGTGCGGTGGGTCGGCTTGTGGTGCCAGTAGGCGCAGGTGGATGCCTCCATGCCGGTCAGGATCGGCTGCGGGTCGAGCCGGCGGGTGCGGCGGATGTCCGCCAGGATCCGGTGGGGTGCGGGGGTGGGGGAGTCGGCGCACTTGACGAGCCGGTTCGCCGCTTCGTAGTTGCGCGAATCCGGGCTGTCGAAGGCGGTAGCGGGGCGGAGTCCGTCGGGACGTCCGTCGTGCAGGTAGTCGCGCAGGCCCTCGGCGAGGCCGGCCCAGCGTTCGGTGCGGCCCAGTGCACGGTAGACGGTGCGGTCGAACTCGGCAGGCCCGAAGCCGTCCACGGGGTGCGCGGTGAGGTGGTGTCGTGCGCGCAGATAGGCCCGGCGTACGGCGTTCGTACTGCCGCCGAGGCCGAAGCGTTCGGCGTGGGCGGCGGTCCAGGTGAAGAAGGTGTCGCGCTGTCGCAGCAGTGCGTGGCTCTGGATGACGTCGAAGTCGTACCAGTCCCAGGGACCGACCACGCTGTCGAGCACCATGCGGCCCACACGGTGCGGGAACCGAGCGGCGTACGCGGCGCCGAGGTAGCTGCCGTAGGAGACGCCGAGGAAGCTCGTCCGGCGTTCGCCGAGGGCGGCGCGGAGGGCGTCCATGTCCCGTGCCGTCTGTTCCGTGGACAGGTGGGGCAGCGTTTCGCCCGCCGCCGTGGCGCAGTCGTCGGCCAGGCTGCGCAGCGAGGTGAGGTAGTTCTTCTCTGCCGGCGCGCCTTTGGGTACGGGATTCGCGCCCGGGCTGGTGAAGAGGCCGCCCATCGGGCCGCAGTTCACGGGAGCGCTCTGCCCGACGCCACGAGGGTCGAAGCCGATGACGTCGTAGGCGCGTCGCACGCTCTCCGGGAGCTTGGCCCGCTTCGTGACCGCGTAGGAGAGCCCTGAGCCGCCCGGTCCGCCCGGATTCACCAGCAGGATGCCGCGCCGCTCGGCGGGGGTGCCCGACGCGCGCACCCGCGAGACGGTCACGTCGATGTGGGGTCCTCGCGGGTGGTCCCAGTCGAGCGGAACCCGGAGCCGTCCGCACTCGACGTGTTCGGGGGCCGGCGGGTTCGGGAGGGAGCCGGGGCATGCGCCGAAGCGCAGGGGCAACGTCGGTGTGGCGGCCTGGGTCGGGCCGGCGGGGGTGAGGGTGGCGGCGGTCAGCAATGCGCACAGCGCGGCGGTGCGGCGGAGGGGACGGGTCACAGGGCCTTCAAAGGGGTTGGACGGACAAGGGGGCGGCAAAGGGCTGCCCACGAGATGACAATGAAAATGATTATCGTTAATGTTCTCGCCAGGCAACCCGGACCCCTTCCACGGAAGGGCGCTGGGCTGCCCCTTGTCTGAAATCCAAGCCCGGAAGGGGAGTTGTGGCTCATCTGTTGGTGGTCGAGAGCTGGGTCGGAGCGATGAGCCGACTGCTGCCGCGGGCGATACGGGAGGGCGGGCACACCTTCACCTTCCTCACCCGTGACCTGCACCACTACCTGCGCTCCGCGCCCGAGGGGACGGCGCACCCGCTACTCGGTGCCCGCGACATCATCACCGCCGAGACCAACGACACCGAGGCCCTGCTGTCCGAAGCCGAGCGACTGCACGCGATGTGGGGGTTCGACGGGGTGGTCACGTCCTGCGACTACTACCTGCCTACCGTGGCGCGGATCGCCGAGCGGCTCGGTCTGCCGGGCCCCGGGCCGGAAGCGATGGAGAACGCCTGCCGCAAGGACGCCACCCGCCGCGTCCTCGCCGATGCCGGAGTGCCCGGCCCGCGCTTCGCCGTACACGAGGAGTGGGTCGACATCGCGGGCGCTGCCCGGGAGATCGGCTATCCGCTGGTGGTCAAGCCCGTCGACCTGTGCGCCGGGATGTACGTACGGCGCGTGGATGACGAAGCCCAACTCGCCGATGTGTGCCGCACGTTGGCGGAATTCCCGGTGAATGCGCGCGGACAGCGGCGCGCTCCCGTCGTCCTGCTCGAAGAGTTGCTGGACGGCCCCGAGGTGAGCGTCGAGACCGTCTCGTGTGCAGGGACGGTCCACGTGGTCGGCGTGACCGACAAGAGCGTCGGCGGGGCGCCCGCCTTCATCGAGACCGGCCATATGTTCCCCGCAGCTCTGACGCCCGCCGATGCCGAGGCCGCCGAGCAGACCGCGCTGCGCGCCCTGAAGGCGCTCGGGCTGGTCGACGGTGTCGTGGCGCACACCGAGATCAAGCTGACCGCCGCCGGCCCCCGCGTGGTCGAGGTCAACCCGCGTCCCGCCGGGAACCGCATCACCGAACTGATCCGCCACGTCACCGGCATCGACCTCGCGGCGGCCTCCGTGGACGTCGCGCTGGGCCGCCAACCCCGGTTGAGGCGTACGGACACCGGACTGCGCAGCGCCGCCATCGGATTCCTGGTGCCACAGACCACCGGCACGCTCGAAGCGCTGGACGGCGGCGCACTGCGAGACGCACCGGACGTGCTGGAGGTGCGGCTCGCCGACCCCGGCAGGGTGGTGAAGGCGGCGGGCAGTAACAACGAGTACCTCGGGCACGTCATGGCCGGTGACGCCGACGGGCCAGGTGCCCGCGACCGCGTCGAGGCCCTGCTGGCCGGGCTGCGCGCGGGACTGGTGATCCGATGACCGCCGTCACCGGCGCGGCCGGCACGGTGGCGTACGCGACGTGCCCGACGTACGGCGAGCTGGTGGACCGCGTTCGCGCGGGCGGACTGGGCCCCGACCCGGCCACGCAACGGATAGCCGTGGCCTTCACCACTCGGCAGGCCGTACGGCATGACGGGCGCGACACCGGCTATCGCAACGAAGTGCTCAGCCTGCGCCTGGCCGAGGCCGTCGGCTCCTGCGCGGTCGAGCCAGGCACACTGCCCGACAGAGCGCTCGACGACTGTGTGGGCGCGGAGGTGGCCCGGCTCCTGGAGCATCCGCTGCTGCCGGTGCGGGTGGCCGCCCTGGACGCCTATCTGATGCACGTCACCCCGCACACCCCGGAGAGCGGGGCGCGTCCCTTCCCGCTGCCCGCCGGGTCGTCGCTGGAGAAGTCCCGGGCACGGGCGGAGGCGGTCGCCGAGCTGATCGACCTGCCGCCGGGGGCCACGGTTCTGGTGATCGGAGTCGTCAACTCCCTTCTTGAGGCGCTGCGTGCGCGCGGCCTCCGGTACGTCCCGTGCGACCTCAAGGGCGGCGTCACGGAGTGGGGCGAGCAGGTCGTCACCGATGCGCTTGCCGAGGCCGGCCGCTGTGATGCGCTGCTCGTCTCCGGCATGACCCTGGGCAACGGCACCTTCGAACCACTGCGGCGGCACGCGCTGCGGCACGGCAAGCAGCTGGTGATGTTCGCCCAGACCGGCAGCGCCGTGCTGCCCCGTTTCCTCGGCCACGGCGTGAGCGCGGTGTGCGCGGAGCCGTACCCCTTCTTCTGGCTCGACGGCGGGCCCGGAGCCGTCCACCGCTACCGGGGTCCGTCCGGCAGCTTGTGCCCGGGAGGCGACGACCGTTGACCGCGACCGCTGTCCGTCTCACCGCCCGACCGGAGCTGCTCGCCCTGCTCGGCCGTACACCACTGGTGCGCATCACCGCTGACCTGCCGGGCCCCCACCCCGGATTCTGGGCCAAGCTCGAAGGGCTCGCCGCCGGCGGCATGAAGGCGCGGGCTGCCGTGTCGATGCTGCTCGGTGCCCGCCGGCGCGGCGAACTACGGCCCGGTGCACCGGTGGTGGAGTCCACCTCCGGCACCCTCGGCCTCGGCCTGGCCTTCGCCGGGCAGGCGCTCGGTCACCCCGTCGTGCTCGTCGGCGACCGGGAACTGGAGCCGTCCATGCGGCAGTTGCTGTGTGCCCACGGCGTCCGCCTGGAACTTGTCGACCGCCCGGCCCCCGAGGGCGGCTGGCAGGCCGCCCGCCTCGCCCGGCTGCGCGAACTGCTCGCCGTACTGCCCGACGCCTACTGGCCCGACCAGTACAACAACCCCGACAACACCGTGGGTTACGCCGCACTGGCCGCCGAACTCACGGACCAGCTCGACCACCTCGACGTCCTGGTGTGCAGCGTCGGCACCGGCGGCCACAGCGCGGGCATCATCGGTCCCCTGCGGCGGCGCTGGCCCGCCCTGCGGCTCATCGGGGTCGACGCCACCGGCTCCACGATCTTCGGCCAGCCCGCCCGGCCCCGGCTCATGCGCGGCCTCGGCAGCAGCATCCACCCACGCAACGTCGCCTACGGCGCCTTCGACGAGGTCCACTGGGTCGGCCCGGCCGAGGCCGTGGACAGCTGCCGGCGGCTTGCCCGGGGCAGCTTCGTCAGCGGCGGCTGGAGTACCGGCGCGGTCGCCCTCGTCTCGGCCTGGGCCGCCCGCGTCCACCCGGGGGCGGTGGTCGCCACCGTCTTCCCCGACGGTCCGCACCGCTACCTCGGCACGGTCTACGACGACGACTTCACCGCCGCGCACGGCCTCGACCCGTCCGCCGCGGCCACCCGACCCGTCGAGATACCGCACCCCCGTGCGGCCGAGGCGGCCGGGTGGGTCCGCTGCAGCCGCGTCACCGACCCGCTCCGGGCTCCCATATCCCCGCACCCTTCGGAAGAGAACCTGTGAAGGTCACCCAGCGCACCGTACGACTCGACCTCGCCGAGCCGCTGCGCATCTCCCGCTCCACCATGGCCGCGCGTGACGCGGTGTGGCTGACCATCGAACACGCCGGGGTGCGCGGTCACGGCGAGGCCGTCACCAGCGTCTACTACGGGCTGGATGTCGGCACCCTCGAACGGCTCCTCGCGGCCGTCGCCACGGACCTCCGCCGCTTCCGCGACCCCGAAAGCGCTCTTGATGCCCTGCGGTCGGGCGAGCCGGTCGGGGAGGGCACCCCGCCGGCCGTGACCGCCGCCGTCGAGGCCGCGCTCCTCGATCTCGTCGGCAAGCGCGCCGGCAGCCCGGTCCACCGACTCCTCGGGGCCACCGCCGCTCCGGTGGCGGCAACGGCCCGCACCATCGGCATCACCTCGCCGGTGCGCGCCGCGGCCGAGGCGCGGTGCCTCACGGCGAGCGGCTTCGAGGTCATCAAGGTCAAGGCGGGAGCGCGCGACCCCGAGGACGACGTGGAGCGGGTGCGCGTCATCCGGGATGCCGCGCCCCGGGCCCGGTTGCTCCTCGATCCCAACGGCGCCTGGACCACGGCCCAGGCCGAGGCCCTGCTGCCCCGGTTCGCCGACCTCGGGGTCGAGGCCGTCGAACAGCCCCTCGCACCGGGCGATCCGGAGGCGCTCGGCGCGCTCGCCGCCCGCTCACCGCTCCCGGTCATCGCCGACGAGGACGCCGTGAGCCTGGAGGACGCCCGCCGTCTGGCCGGACGCGTGCACGGAGTCAACGTCAAGCTCGCCAAGTGCGGTGGCGTTCACGCGGCCCTGCGCATCGCCGAGGCGATCGAGGGCAGCGGCACCGCGCTGATGCTCGGCTGCCTGACGGCCAGCAGCCTCGGCCTCGCCCCGGCTGTCCATCTGGCCGACCGCGCCCGCTGGGCCGACCTCGACGGACACCTGCTGCTCGCACGCGACCCGTGGACCGGGATCGGCGGCACCGACGGCTTCGTACGGGCAAGTTACCTACCCGGCCTGGGAGTCCGGCGCAACACGGGTGAGGAGACGGCATGAAGATCTGGCACGAGATGCGCCGTTTCCCCCTGGCCGTCCGCCTCCTGCTGGCCAACCAGCTCGGTGTCAACACCGGCTTCTACCTCCTCATCCCCTATCTCGCCACTCACCTCAGTCAGAACCTGGGCATGTCGGCGGCCGTCGTAGGGATCGTCCTCGGCGTCCGCAACCTCAGCCAGCAGGGCTTGTTCCTCATCGGCGGCTCCGCCTCCGACCGGCTCGGCGCGCGCGGCGTCATCATCGCCGGCTGCGCCCTGCGCACCGTCGGGTTCGCACTGTTCGCGCTGGGTGACGGGCTGGCGGTGCTACTTGCCGCTTCCGTGCTCAGCGGGCTGGCCGGCGCCTTGTTCAACCCTGCCGTGCGCGCCTACCTCGCACAGGAGGCGGGGGAGCGCAAGGCCGAGGCGTTCGCCTTGTTCAACGTCTTCGCCACCACCGGCGCGTTGATCGGTCCGCTGCTGGGAAGTGCGCTGCTGCTCGTGGACTTCCGTGCGTCCGCGCTCACCGCCGCCGGGATCTTCGCCGTCCTGACCGTCGCGCAGGCCCTGGTCCTGCCGGCGCGCGAGGTGGAGCCGAGCGAGGGCAGTGTCCTCGCCGACTGGCGCGAGGTCCTCGGCAACCGTGCCTTCCTGGCCTTCGCACTCGCCATGGTCGGCATGTTCACCCTGCAGAACCAGCTCTACCTGCTGCTGCCCGATGGAGCCCGGCGGACGACCGGCTGGGACGGCGCGGCGGGCCTGGTCTTCCTCGTCGGCACCGTCACCAACCTCACCCTGCAACTGCGCATCACTCGGGCTCTCAAAGGGCGTGGGAGCAGGGCGCGTTGGATCGTCGCCGGGCTCGCCTTGATGGCGCTGGCCTTCCTGCCGCCGGCCCTGGTGGCGGGCGGAGCCGGCGCCCCGGACGGCGCCGCCGACGCGGTGCTGCGCACGCTCCCCGTCCTGCTCGGTGCCCTGCTGCTCTACCTGGGCGTCATGATCGCCCAGCCGTTCGTGCTGGAGCTCATTCCCGGATTCGGCCGCGCGGAACTGACCGGCACCTACTACGGGATCTTCTACGTGGTCTCCGGCGTCGCCGCCGCGGCCGGCAACACCGCCGTCGGCTGGGCCATGGACACCGGGGCACGCGGCGCCGCCTGGCTGCCCTGGGCCTGCTGCGTCCTGTTCGGTCTCGTCTCCGCAGGCGGCGTGGCCTGGCTGCACCGGCGCAACGCGCTTCCGACGACGCCGAAGCCCGCCGTGACGGTGGCGGCCTGAGGAAGGAGACGACATGACTCACACCGCCACTGACGACTTGCGCAACCTGCTCACCGACAACCCCGAGCTGTATGAGGCCCGTTTTCCCGACACCCACCGGCTGGCCGGACGCTGGACGGAGGACTGCCTGCGGCGGTACGGCGCGGGCCCGCGGGTGCTGGACATGGGCTGTGGCACCGGCCGTGACGCCGCCCACCTGCACGCCGTCGGCCGCAAGGTGACCGGCGCCGACCTCTCCGAGGCGATGCTCGCCCACGCCCGCGCCCACCACCCCGGGCCCGCGTACGTCCGCGCCGACCTGCACGGGTTCGACCTGGGCCACGGCGCGTTCGACGCGGTCGTCTGCCTGGACAGCTCCCTGCTGTACTGCCACACCAATGCCCAGCTCGACGGCTTTCTGGCCTCCTGCCGCCGCGCGCTGTCCCCGGGCGGTCTGCTCGTCGCGGAGATGCGTAACGGCGCCTACTTCCTGGGCCGTACCGACCTGCTCGACACCCCCACCGTCCACGAATTCGCCTGGCAGGGATCGGTCCATCGGTCCACCACCACGCTCACGGTGGACCGCACCGCCCAACTCCTGCGCCGAAGCCGTGTATGGACCGCGGACGACGGATCACCGCCCGTCGAGCAGCGCTCCGCATGGCGGTTGCTGTTCCCGCAGGAACTCCGTCGTCTCCTGGCGGCACACGGTTTCGAGGTTCTCGACCTGCACGACGGTCCGGGCCCGCGCACCGAGCCGCCTTGGCGAGAAGGCATGCCCCCGGGCGACGCGACGGACGCCGACCGACTGCACGTCGTCGCCCGGCTCACCGAGCCGGCACCGTGACCCATCCATACCACGAGGAACCCGCATGACCGAAGAATCCGACACCCACCTCCCCTTCCCGGGCCTGCGCCGCCGTGGCTTCCTCGCCGCCACGGGCGCCGCCTCGCTCGGCGCCCTCGCGCTCAGCGGTTGCGGCGGCCCCGGCTCCGACGACGGCAAGGGCACGGGCGACGGCCGGCCCCGGCGGGGCGGGCGGCTGCGCGCCGCCTTCGCCGGGGGCGGTGCGAGCGAGACCCTCGACCCCCACCTGGCCAACCTCTTCGCCGACGTCGCCCGCGCCAAGGCGCTCTTCGACAAACTCGCCGACTACGGCGCCGACCTGTCCGCGCAACCCCGCCTCGCCGAGAAGTGGCAGGCGAACAAGACCCTGGACCGCTGGCAGGTCACCCTGCGCAAGGCCACCTTCCACAACGGCAAGCCGGTCACCGCCCAGGACGTCCTGTACAGCTACCGCCGCATCGCCGACCCGACGAAGGGGTTCCGCGCCAAGGCGTCCCTGGAACCCATCGACCTCGACGCGAGCCACGCCACCGGCAAGCGGAGTATCGAGTTCGTCCTCAAGCGGCCCACCGCCGAATTCCCCAACATCCTTGCCGCGTTCGGCGCGTACATCGTTCCCGAGAACGCGACCGCCTTCGACGAGAAGCCGATCGGCTCCGGCCCCTTCCGCTGTGTCTCCTTCGCCCCCGGCCGCTCGGCCGTCTTCCGCCGCTACGACGACTACTGGGAGGGCGCCCCACACCTCGACGAGATCGAATTCGTCGTCGCCAACGAGGAGTCCGCACGCGTCAACGCACTCCTCGGCGGCCAGGTCGAGTACGCCCACGAACTCGACCCCACCACCGCCCGCGCGCACGAGGACAACGGGCAGATCGAGATCGTTCGGCTGCGCAACAGCGCCATGCAGGGCTTCGCGATGAAGACCGATCGTGCTCCGTTCGACGACAAGCGGGTACGCCAGGCGTTCTTCCTCATCGCCGACCGCAAGGAGCTCGTCGACGGCGCCCTGTCCGGCGCCGGCGAGATCGGCAACGACCTGTTCGGCAAGGGCTACGAGTACTACGCCGACGGCCTCCCCCAGCGCGAACAGGACCTGGGACGCGCCCGCGCCCTGCTGAAGCAGGCCGGCGCCGAAAGGCTCAAGGTCACCCTCGACACCTCGGCCGTCGCCGCCGGATTCACCGAGGCCGCCACCATCTTCCGCGACCAGGCCGCCAAAGCAGGCGTCACCATCGACGTCAAGACAGGCAGCAAGGACACGTACTGGAGCGACATCCTCGACTCCGGCACCCTGTGCTGCTACCGCTCCGGAGCCATGCCCATCGAGGCCCATATCTCCCAACGGCTGCTCACCGGCTCCACCACCAACGCCACCAAGTGGCACCACAAGGACTTCGACGCCCTCTACCAGCAGGCGCAGTCCACCCCCGACACCAAGGACCGGGCGGCCGTCTACGCGCGCATGCAGCGCCGCCTGTACACCGACGGCGGCTTCCTGATCTGGGGCTTCGCCGACTGGATCCTGGGAACCGCACGCAAGGTGAAGGGGGTTGACCGGAAGGCGCCCGCCAACACGCTCGACTGGGCCCGGTTCGACAAGGTGTGGCTGGCGTGACGGGGCTGCGCTCCTTCGTCGCCCGGCGGCTGCTCCTCGGCGTCGCACAGACCGTGGCCGTGGTGCTGCTGGTCTTCGCGCTCACCGAGGCGCTGCCGGGCGACGCCGCCGTCGCCCTCGCCGGCGACCAGCCCGACCCCGCCCGTATCGCCGCGATCCGCGAGGCCATGCACCTGGACCGGCCGGCATACGAGCGGTTGGCCGAGTGGGCGGCGGGCCTGGTGCACGGCGACTTCGGCACCTCCGTGACCTCCGGACGTCCCGTCAGCCAGTACCTCGCCGAAGGCTTCGGCCCCACCCTGCTGCTGGCCGCCCTCACCGTGGCACTGCTCGTCCCGGCCGGCTTCGGCCTGGGCGTACTGGCCGCCCGCCACGAAGGGCGACTCGCCGACCGACTGATCAGCTCCGTGACGCTCACGGTCTACGCGGTCCCCGAATTCGCCCTCGGAATCTTGCTGGTGACCGTCTTCGCCCTCCACCTGGGCTGGCTGCCACCCACCGCCGTCGGCTACGGCACGGACCTGCTCGCCCATCCCGCAGCGCTGCTCCTGCCCGTCCTCGTCCTGCTCTCCCGACCGGTGTGCTCACTGGCCCGCCTGGTTCGTGCAGGCATGGTCGACGCCCTGGCCGCGCCCTACGCGGTGCACGCCCGCCGCTACGGCATCGGCGGCGCCCGCGTCCGCTACGCCCATGCCCTGCCCAACGCCCTCGCACCGGCCGTCCAGCAGCTCGCCCGCACCATCGACTGGCTGCTGTGCGGTGTCATCGTCGTGGAGGCCCTCTTCGTGATCCCCGGACTCGGGACCGTCCTGCTCAACGCCGTCGCCGAACGCGACGTACCGGTGGTGCAGGGCCTCGCCGTGGTGTTCGGCGTCCTGACCGTCGTGCTCAACCTCGGTGCCGACCTCGTCGCCCACCGACTCGCACCACGGGCGGGGGTGGCCGCGTGACCCACAAGCCCTCCACGCTCCTATCCGACACCTACGCCGTCGTCCAGCCACGCCGCGCCGGCCGCTACGCCCTCGGCCTCGCCGTCATCTCCGTACCCCTCGTCCTTGCCGTCCTGGGACCGGTGTTCGCGGGCGCCCCGGGAGCGCGGGCCGCCTCCTTCACCCCCGGCGACGGACACTGGTTCGGCACCGACTTCGTGGGCCGTGACGTGTGGCGTCAGGTCCTGCTCGGCGGCCGGCCGGTGGCGCTGACTGCGCTCGCCGCGACGGCTCTGGCCTACCTCGTGGCGCTGCCCGTCGGACTCATCGGAGCGCTCACCCACCGCCGCTGGCTGGAGGAGACGCTACTGCGACCGCTGGACGTGCTGCTGGCGGTGCCGTCCCTGCTGCTGATCCTGCTGGTGGCCTCCGTGCTCACACCGGACGCGGTCGGGCTGGCCCTGCTCGTCGCGCTGGTCAACGTCCCGGATGCGGCGCGGATCGTGCGCGCGGCCGCCGCCGACGCCGCGGCGCGTCCCGCAGTCGAGGCGTTGCGCATGCAGGGCGAGACGTGGTGGCGCACGGCTGTCGGATACGTCGGCCGCTCGATACTGCGCACCCTGGCCGCGGACGCCGGCACCCGGCTCACCGGCGTGCTGTACCTCGTGGCCACGGCCGCGTTCCTCGGTGTCGGCGTCGCGCCGGATGCCGCCGACTGGGCGGTGATGGTGGACCGCAACCGCACCGGACTGTTCGTGCAGCCCTGGGCCGTGGTGGTGCCCGCGCTGCTGATCGTCGCGCTGACCACGGGCAGCAACCTGCTCTTCGACGCGGCACTCCACAAGCCCGGTCGGCGCCGGGGAGAGAGGAAACCACGGCTGTGACCGAACGGAACGACACGACCGCACCGACGGGCGCGTGCACCGATGCCGGGCCGGCCCCGGTCGCGGAGATCCGTGACCTGCGGGTGGAGATCGATGGTCGGGCGATCGTGGACGGCGTGCACCTGCGGGCTCTGCCCGGCAAGGTGACGGCGCTCGTCGGAGCCTCCGGCAGCGGCAAGACCACCACGGGCCTCGCCCTGCTCGGCGCGTACCCGTCGGGTGCCCGGGTCACCGGCGACGTCCGCGTGGCGGCGGACGGCCCGGCCGGCTACGTGCCCCAGCATCCGGCGTCGGTCCTCAACCCCGCCCGCCGGGTCTCGGCGCTGCTGAACGACATCGCCCGCACCCAGGTGCGCGACCTACCTCGCCACGAGCGCCGGGCGGCCGCCCGCAAACGCATCCTGCAAGCGCTGTCCGACGCCCAGCTCCCGCACGCCGAAGCCCTGTTGCGGCGCTATCCACACCAACTGTCCGGGGGCCAGCAGCAGCGCGTCGTCCTCGCCCAGGCGCTGCTGCTGGGGGCCCGCGTCATCGTCGCCGACGAACCCACCACCGGCCAGGACGCGTTGACCAAGAGCCGCATCGTCGACCAGCTGGCAGCGCTGGCGGCCCGCGGCATCGCGGTCGTACTGCTCAGCCACGACCTCGATGTGGTGCATGCACTCGCCGACGAGGTCCTCGTCATGCGGGCGGGCCGGGTCGTGGAGTCGGGCCCGGTCCAGCGGTTGTGGCTCGCACCGCGTCACGAGTGGACCCGCCAACTGCTCGATACCCGACCGTCGTCCACCGGGCACGAGCCCCCGTCCGACACCGGACGGCCCGTCCTGCGCGTACGCCACCTCACCGCCCGCCACCGGGATGGTGCCCACGGCCCCACCGTGGTGCTACGCACCCCAGAACTCGCCCTGCACCCTGGTGAGTCGCTCGCTGTCGTCGGCCGCTCGGGCAGCGGAAAGACCACCCTCGCCCGCTGCCTGGCCGGCCTCCACCGCGACCACGACGGCCAGGTCCACCTCGACGGCACCCCACTGCCGCGCAGCGTACGGCAGCGCAGTCGCGCGCAGTTGGCGGCTGTGCAGTACGTCTTCCAGGACGCACGGGCCGCCTTCGACGAGCACCGCCCCGTCCTCGACCAGGTCGCCCGCACGGCGGTACGCCTGCGTGGACTCGACCACGAGTCGGCCGTTCAAGAGGCCCTGGCCACACTGACCGGCCTTGGCCTCCCGCCTGAGGCGACCCACCGCCTTCCCTCGGAGCTGTCCGGCGGCGAACTCCAGCGGGCGGCTCTGGCCCGCGCGCTGTTGGCCCGGCCCCGGGTCCTGATCTGCGACGAGATCACCTCTGGCCTCGACACCGTCACGCGCCGCGGCATCCTGGACGCCCTCACGGATCTGCTGCGCGACCGTGCGGACGTGTCCCTCATGCTGATCACCCACGACCTGGAGTCCGCGCGCCTGGCCCACCGCATCGCCGTGCTGGAGGCGGGCGAGCTGGTCGAACAGGGCCCGGCCCACCGCATACTGACCGAGCCGCGGCACCCGTTCACGGTCTCGCTCATGGAGACGACGGCACGTCTTGAGGCGAAGACCGGGGCCTGATCCAGCCCTCGGGACAATGATTCCCCCGCCGGCGGGGGTGTCATCCTCCCACTGTCATGGCCGACGTGGTACGCCGCCGAGGACACCTGTGGCTGTCCGGCCCCGGTCTGCGGCGGTCGTAGCACTCGTCAAGGCAGGCGGCTACCTGGTGTTTCACCGTCACAAGGCACACCGGTGCCCCCGTGCTCACTGCGAGCGCGGGGGCACCGGTGTACGCACCGTCGTGCATACCGGGTTGGGCGGTGCCGTGGCTGCGACCACCTCCCAACCCGGAGCTTTCAAGCCTGCGGCACCAGGTCGGGGCCGAGGTGCTCGTGCTCGCAGGCGTCGTCGATTCCGTACGTGTCCCATGCGGGGAACGGGTCGTCGCAGGGCTGCTCCCCGTCGGCCAGGAGGCAGTCGGCAAGAGCGGTGTGCAGTGCCTCAGCGCGCAACTCCGTCCCGATGAAGACCAGTTCCTGTCCCTGGCTGTCGCAGACGGCACGGGCACCGGACGGCTCGAAGCGGGCGACGGCGCCCGCCTGTGACCACAACCCGGTGACGTTCGGGCGGCTGGCGAGCCAGAAGAAGCCTTTCGAGCGCAGGACGTTGCCGTAGGCGCCGCTGTCGAGGCCCTCGGTGACGAAGGTCCACAGGCGGCCGGGATGGAACGGCGTATCGGCGCGGAAGACCGTGCTGGAGATGCCGTATTCCTCGGTCTCCGGGACGTGGTCGCCGTTGAGTTCCCGTACCCAGCCGGGGGCCTGCTGGGCCCGTTCGAGGTCGAAGAGCCCGGTGCCGAGGATGTCGCAGGGGTTCACCTGTCCGTGCCGGGCGGGCACGATCCGGGCGGCTGGATTGAGACGGGCGAGTGCGGCCTGAAGGTGATCGGCGCTGTCTGCATCGACGAGGTCGGTCTTGTTGAGGACGATGACGTCGGCGAATTCGATCTGGTCCATCAGCAGGTCGCTGACGGTGCGCTCATCGTCTTCGTACTGGTCCAGTCCCCGCTCGACCAGCCCGTCGCCTCCGGTCAGCTCCGGCAGGAAGTTGGCGGCGTCGACAACGGTGACCATGGTGTCGAGCCTGGCGAGGTCACCCAGGGTCGCTCCGTCGTCGCGGGGGAAGGCGAAGGTGGCTGCGACGGGCATCGGTTCCGAGATGCCGCTGGACTCGATGAGGAGGTAGTCGAAGCGGCCTTCGTGGGCCAGCCTGTCGACCTCTTCGAGCAGATCGTCGCGCAGGGTGCAGCAGATGCAGCCGTTGGTCATCTCGACCAGGCGTTCCTCGGTGCGGGAGAGGGCGGCTTCACCCCCGCGCACCAGGGTCGCGTCGATGTTGATCTCGCTCATGTCGTTCACGATGACCGCGACGCGCAGGCCCTCCCGGTTGCTCAGGACGTGACGGAGCAGGGTCGTCTTGCCAGCGCCGAGGAAGCCCGACAGGACGGTGACGGGCAGTCGGTTGTGCGTCATTCCGTCGGCTCAGCTCTCCGGGCGCAGCAGCCCGCGCTCGTACGCCTTGGCCAGCCGCTGCGGGACCAGGTACGGGGTGCCGTCGACGGTGACGGGCACGAGCTGGGGAGTCGTGGCCTTCCACTGGGCCCGGCGGTGGCGGGTGTTGCTGCGGGACATCTTCCGCTTCGGTACGGCCATGACGACCTCCTGCGTTGTCGGGTGAGGTGGGATGAAACGCTATATGAAAACGACTGTCATTGCCAAATGGATTATGCGGCGGGGCGCGAAGCAACTCAGTCACTGCTTCGCGCCCCGTTCCACAGGAGCCGCGCGGGTCCCTCAACCCGGCGGCGGAGCCGGGGCCCCTCAACCCCGGTGGTAGGTGTGGAACCCCCGGCCCGTCTTGCGGCCCAGCAGGCCCGCCTCCACCATCCGCTGGAGCAGCGGTGGCGGCGCGTAGAGGGGTTCTTTGAATGCGTCGTACAGGGACTCCGCGATCGAGGCGACGGTGTCCAGCCCGATCAGGTCCGCGAGTTGGTGTGGAGGGAGGTGACGACCTCCACCAGAGGAAGGACCGGGACGGGGTTGAAGAAGTGCAGGCCGACGACCCGGTCGGCGCGCCGGGTCGTCATGCCCAGGCGCATGACGGGGAGGGAGGAGGTGTGCGTGGCGAGCACGGCCTGAGGATCCTCCACGATCTTGTCGAGCGCGGCGAAGACCTCGGTCTTGGACTCGGCGTTCGGCACTCCGGCGCGGCCCCTGCCTACTGGCGATATGCGACCACGCAAAGGGCACGCCCACCTCGAAACGCTCCCGCCGTACGCCGTGTTGGCGGGCGGCATCCTGGAACGTATCCCGGGCCGGGCACGAGGACCGACATGTTTGTCCGGGCGGGGGAGGGCAACGCGAGGTCCATGAAGGAATCCAGCAACGAGACGCGTCAGAAGTCCGAACAGAAGCGGAAGGCCGCCGCACAGGCCCGGCGGACGGCGGAGCGGGCAACGGCACCGGCCGGCCGCGGGGCGAAGAAGGCCGTTGCCGCCACCGACGACGCGGTGTCAGCCGCGGAGGCCGGCACCGAGCGAGCGGCCGAGGCCACGAGCGCGGCCGCCCGCACGGCGGCCCGGGGCGTCGAGTCGGGACGGCAGGCGCTGATCACGGCCTCGGGCCGGGTCGCGGCCACGGCCAAGACGGCCTGGGTGGTGCTTGCCCACCGCAAGTGGGTAGCCACCGGCATGGGCGCGGGCGCCATCGCGCTGAGCGCGGCGTCCTACGGGATAGGCCGCCGTGCCGAGCGTCATTCGCACGGGCCCCTGACCCGCCTCACCCAAGGCCGTATCTGAATTCGAGAGCCTGCCGGTCCTCCCACCGTTCGACGACCACCATGTCGCCTTCACGCGTGGCGGGCGGGACCGCTGCCCGCGCCCGAGACCGTGATCGCGTGGGCGATCTCCGCTATGTCGGCAGGGGTCAGTTCCAACGAGCCCGCTCCGATCCAGCCGTCCACCTGGGCGGCCTTGCGCGCGCCCACGATCGCCCCGGTGATGCCGGGCCAGGCGAGCACCCAGGCGATGGCCACCTCGGCGACGGTGCGCCCATGGCGTACAGCGATCGGCCGCAGCGCCTCGGCGAGCTGGAGGTTGGCGGTCAGGCCGGTCGTGAAGTCGTGGTGGGCGGTCCGCCAATCCTCGGCGGGCAGCCCGGCCACGCGCTCGGCGGAGAAGGCCCCGGTCAGTAGGCCGGACTGCAGCGGCGAGTAGACGATCACGCCGGTCTCGTGCGCGCGTGCCCAGGCGATCTCAGCGGCGGAGGACCGGTTGATCGCCGAGAACGGCGGCTGGATGACGTCGACATGGGCGATCTGCTCGGCCGCCTGGAGCAGGTCGGGCGTGTGATTGGACAGCCCGATCGCCCGCACCTTGCCTTCGGCCTTCAGGTCCGCCATGACCTGCCAGTACTCCTCCAGCGGCGTGGCGTTGGGCGATACCGCTCCGAAGCCGCCACCGGCGTACTCCAGCGATTCGCCGGTGTCGGGATAGTGCACCTGGTACAGGTCGATGTGGTCGACGCCCAGCCGCCTCAGCGAGTCTTCGAGCTCGCGGCGGACACTGGCCGGCTTCATGATCCGCCGAGGCGCGGCCGACGGATTGTCCGGGTCCCAGACCAGGCCGACCTTGGTGAAGAGGTACGGGCGATCGGCCTGTGGCAGGCCGGCGACGGCCTTGCCGACCAGTTCCTCCGAATGGCCCAGGCCGTACACCGCGGCGGTGTCGATCCAGTTGACGCCCGCGTCCAGTGCGTGGCGGATCGCGGCGATGGACTCGGCGTCGTCCGTGGCACCCCAGCTGAAGGTCCAGCCCGAGCCCGAGACGGCCCACGAACCGAAGCCCAACCGAGAAATCTCCATGCCCGTACGGCCAAGCATGACAGTCATGAGTGATGCGCTCCCGTGAATCGGAATGCCGGATCCGTTCCGGCGGATTCCACTCTCGGCGCTCCACGCGAGGGCGGGCAGTGCTCGGCGCTGCCTAGGCACGCCACGACCAGGCGCGCGCAAAGTCAGCATGCGCTGCGCGTCACAAAAGGGTTTGTGCCCGCCGGAGAGGTCGGCTTGAGTTCGTGCCCGTGACTGCCTTGAACGATCTCGTACGACCGGACCGCTACCCGCGCTCGTCCCGCTATGACCCGGCGTGGCTCGTCGGCCTGGACATGGGGCCCAATCCGCTGTGGCTCCTTGAGGACCTCGCCCGCGATCTCGATCTGCGCCCTGGGATGAGGGTGCTCGACCTCGGTTCGGGCAAGGGGGCCACGTCGGTGTTCCTGGCCCGCGAGTACGGCGTGGACGTCGTCGCCGCCGACTGGTGGGTCCCCGCGGAGGACGCGGTTGCGGTGTTCGCCGAGGCGGGGGTCGCCGACCGGGTCGAGGCCGTCCAGGCAGAGGCGCACGTCCTGCCGTTCGAGCCGGAAAGCTTCGACGCGATCGTGAGCATCGATGCCTTCGAGTACTTCGGCACGGCGGACAGCTACCTGCCCTACCTGATGCGGTTCCTGCGCCCCGGCGGCCAGTTGGGCGTGGCCACGCCGGGCATGAGCCGGGAGGTCCGCGAACTCGGGACGATCCCGGCCCACATCAAGCGGGTCGTCGGCTGGGAGGCGATCGCCTGGCACACGGCCGAGTGGTGGCGCTTCCAGTGGGAGATCACCGAGCTGGTGGACGTCACGTCCGCCCGGCTCCAGGAAGACGCCTGGCGGGACTGGCTGCTCTGGGCACGGGCCTGCGCCGAGCAGCAGCCCGGCGGCTTGACGGCCAACCAGCCCGTCATCGACATGCTCACCGAAGACGGTGGGGAGTTTCTCTCCTTTGCCCTGGTGACCGCCCGCAAGAGGTGACCGGGAGGGGCGGCCGGCGGGCGGTCAGCTCCGTGCACCTTGTGCTAGTGGGGCAGGCATTCCACTCGGGGCACGTCCTCGCCTGCGAGTCCGGACCTTGGAGGCCACTCATGCACCGCAGCCGGCGCGTTCGAGGGCATGCCTCGGGTCGGTTGCGCCTCGGCCGTCGAGAGGTTCAGTCCGCCGCTTCCGGCTCCAGCCGATCGGTGACGATCTCGGTCATCGACAGGCAGTCGCCGCCGAGGGTGACTCCGCCCGCGGTCACGCTCGGCGTGAGGGAGATGGGGCAGGCACCGGGACGGTCGATGGCGAAGAGACCGAAGGTGGCAGTCCCATTGGCGATCTCATCGCTGTTGGCGTGGCCGAAATAGGCCTCAGCCCCGTTGGGCTGGCAGAGCATCACATGGAATCCGCCGGTGCCATCGGGCCAGGTGAGGACCAGGTAGCGCACGGAGTAGTCCGTGCCGAGCGGCGCGAGTGTGGTGACCACCCCGGCGAGCGACGGCCCCTGCAGGAACGTGTCCGGCATGCCCATCTGGATGTCGGAGTCGATGCAGAGCAGCATCCGTTCGTCCCCGCACTCAATGGCGAGCATCCCCTCCCGTTCCGGCCGTACCAGGTACAGCTCACCGGCCGGCATCCGGCTCAGCAGCGCGAAGTCCTCCTCCGTCGGCGCAGAAGTGTTGATGAAGAACACCTTGTCCTCGTTGGCCGGGATCGCAACGATGCGTGAATCGTCCGCGGGCGTGAGTTCAAAGCCCGACCGCCCCGCCCGGTAGGCGATCACCGACAGCGCGAAGGCGGCCTGGTCGCCGACCGGATCCCCGGCCGGGGGCGCCATCTGGGCGAGGGCGTCCAGCGAATCGGAGCGGGCCACCTGCTGCAGGGTGCGCCAGGCGGCCAGCGCGATGACCGGTTCGTCGGAGACGGCCGCGGCCTGGGCCAACGGAACGGCGTCCTGGCCCATCACCGCGGCACGGTCGAGCGCTGCGGCGACCGTGAAGGGGTCGGGCGCAGGCTCCGCCAGGACCTGGCCGACCGCCTGGGCCAGCGCCCCCAGCGGGCTCGGGTCGATCAGGGAGAGGATGCCCAGTGCGCGGACCCGGTTTTCGTCGTCCGCGGCGAGCGCACGGCCGAGGGCGTCGGCGAGGTCGTCGGCGTCGAGCGCGGCCAGGAGCGAGGGGTCCGCCTCGTCCTTGGACGCGAGCAGTTGGTCGATGCGGTCGGTCATGGTCTCCGCGCCTCTCTCGCAACCCTCTGGGGTGTGACAGGGGGTCTGACCTACAGGGTGATCTGACCTACAGGGTGACCTGGCAATGTGTGATCATCTTGACCGCCTGGGCGGGCGTGACCCCCGTGTTGGTACCCGACTGCGCCCGCATGAAGTTCGCGGGGCCGCACAGCGATTCGTCCTTCTCGCAGTGCGGCAGGCCCAGGAAGTGACCGACCTCGTGGGCGAAGGTGTTGCCGCTGTCCGCCGTGCTGCCGTTCAGGGACACCACCGGTGCTCTCAGCCCACCCCTGGCCTTGTTCTTCCCGCACGCGCCGGGCGTGGGGGCGTATCCGACGTCCGTGGGATGGAACATGCGCTTCACGACGAACACGTCGAGAGCGTCGTTGCTGCGCACGGCAAACCGGTCGGCCAGGGCTGCGGCGTCGGCCGAGTTGAAGATGATCGCGTCCACCCCGGCGACCCTGTGCTGGATCTTGAAGCGGTTTACCGTACCGATCACCGGACCATGGGTGGCGAAGATCGTCTTCATGATGTCCACGGAGTCGTTGACCTGCTTCAACTCGGCCGGAGTGAAGATGTCCTCCGAGACGACGATCAGGTTGATGTCGAAGTGCACGGCCATGACGGCTCCAGAGGTGGCGATGCCGGGGGCGACGACTCCAGAGATCTCTCAGCAAAAGGATGACGCCGGATCCGGGGCGCCGCCACTTGACGGTTTCTCTCGACTTCTCTCGACGGTTTTCCTTGTGCCATCGGGTGTTGTCGGGTCGTCCCAAGCCTTCGTCCGGGGACCTGCCGCCTCAAGTGGTGGCGGGTTTCGAGCTCGGACAGACTGGGTGAAAGGGAGGGATCGAAGGCGCTTGCACGTCATTCGGTGCGAGGCATTCCTATGGGTTCCTCAGGAACACACATGGTGGCTACCTGCCCGGCTTTTCAGGTAGCGCCGGTCACCCTGTATCCGATAGCGAATGAGCGGGAGCCTACGTCTGGCGAGGTGAGCACGTCACGACCGAGGCATGGAGCTGACCACCCCGACCGCTGATGCCTCGTGCGACCAAGGTTGCGTCGGCCGTGCGCGCCATATGCGGCGCGTCTCGCTGGGAGGAGACCTTCATGCATGGCCATGTGCGAACCATCGATGGAAATGAACCGATTCGGCTGATCCAGGTCAGCGTCTACCGTCGCGATCTGTCGCGCATCAAGCACGTCTATACGGACGATCAGGGGCGTTACGACGTGGAGATTCCCTCCGGTGAATCAGTCACCGTTCGGTTCGACACCCATCCCACCCTCAACAACGCAGAGGACTGGCAGCCTTCCGTGGTCTCCAACGTGGTGCCCGACAACGCCGTACCTTTGGACCGCTGCCTGCTGCGCAGCGGTCAGGACGCCGATCCGGCATCGGCCGTGGACGCTCTGGGCGGGTATCTCTTTGCGGCGGCGTTGGGCGACGCGGAGGCGGAGGGGGAGGACGGCTACGCGGCCACGGCACGGGCACGCCTGTCCAGGCTCAAACAGCACACCCAGGCGCTTCAGGAAGTCCAGGAACGGCTTCACCGTCATTTCAGCGGACAGGCATAGCAGGGGCACCGTGGCCGTGCAGTTGGTCCATGGAGTCGGCTGTCTCGTGCAGAGGGAGCCACAGCTGGTCGAGAGGGTCGACGCTGCCGTTGACGCAGCGCGTTCGCGCAACTCGACCAGCCCGTGAGCTCCGTGCGAAGCACGATTCTCGTCGCCGCGGAAGCCGCCGTCCTGGACCTCCTGTGGAGTGTCCTTGGGTCACCGCCGCCCGCCGAACTCCCAGTCGTGGACCTCGATGTCGGCATACCGGTCCGCAGTCAGGATGGCGCGTGCAGAGTCCGGGGCCAGGGCCCGGACCAGCGCTGCCGTGCCCAGCCAGGTGGCGCCGTCGTCGGACAACAGTGGCCCGTACGCGATCACATCGTCCTGGTGAGGTGGCACATCGACGTCGGCGGGCTGCCCCGAGCCGAGGCCGAGCACCAGGTACCGATTGCCACCGGTCCGGCCTCCAGGGAAATCCCACATGGTGCGCCCCAGCAGGTTGCGCCACCGACGCAGCAGCACATCCCGGTACACACCGGCCTGGTAGTTGGGCTCGTCGAAGGCGAACGCGCGGGCGGCGGCGGGGTCCGGCAGGTCGACGATGTGGAGGCTGCCGCTGGGCGTTTCGCCGTCACTGGCGAACGTCGGGCCGCGAGCGATGATCTCCTTCTCGTACCGGTCCATGTAGGACCAGTGCTCTTCCACCAGCTCGTTGCGCAACGTGAGGGATCCGGGCCGGTCGCGGTGGTAGCAGAAGTACTCCATGCTCCAGACCCTCCCTGAGATTCGGCAGCATCTCAACGGCCTTTCGCAACGAATACCACACGCTCCACACGCGGGCGTCGTTCCCTCAGACGGCCTCAGTGGAAGATCCTCACCGTGGAGCCGGTTGCCCGGGAGCGCACCTATTGGATCTCCCGCCGCCGATGAGTGAAGTATCCCTCGGCCGAGGACCTCCTCGACTGATCCGTCGCCCGCAACGATCCGCGAGCTCTCCCGCAGCACCCGTTGTTATCCGCCGCCACATGAGATGGCCTGAGGCACGGGCGGGTGCCCTCGGCGGAAGGCGCGCAGGCTTCTTGGAACGGATGCCGAGGAGGGGGGCGTCAGGTGGTGGCCAGCAGCAGGTCTTCTCCGCTTGTCGGGCGGAGGCCGTCGGTGCGACCGGCGAAGTAGCGCTCGGCGAGGGAACGCCCCGACACGTGTCGGGTGTCTTCGAAGCCGGCTTCGCGGGCCAGTGCCAGCATCTCGGACGGGGTGTAGAAGCTGATGAACGGCGTTCCGGATGCTTGCGCGCCTGCCTTGCTCGTCCGGAGGCCGGAGCGATCGGCGTCGTCGAGCAGTTCGGCCGGCAGCAGGAAGGACATGGCGAGCGTCGATCCGGGTGCGAGCCCCGTGATCTGGCGCAGGGTGGCCGCGGTGGCCTCTTTGGTGAGGTACATGGTGACGCCGGTGGAGACGATGACCGCCGGCCGGGTGGAATCGAAGCCGGCAGCGGCCAGCTTCTTCAGCCAGTCTTCGCTCGCCTCGAAGTCGACCGGCACCAGGTGCAGCCAGTCGGGGATGCCGTAGCCGAGTTCGACCAGGCGGTGGCGCTTCCATGCCTGGGTTCCGGGCTGGTCGACCTCGAAGACCCGTAGGCGGGAGGCGATCTCCGGCCTGCGTTGGGCAAAGGTGTCCAGGCCGGCTCCCAGGATGACGTACTGGGTGACACCGCGGTCGGCCTGCTCAGTGATCAGGTCCTCGATGAAACGGGCGCGGGCCACCATGGCTGCCCGGAATCCTCTGGTGGTGTGCGGGTCCATGTCGGGGCGGTGGCGCCAGTCGGCGTCCGGGGCCGCCAGCCGCAGGCCGATCTCGTCCTTGAGCACGTGCGGTGGCGGGTCGACCTGGACGTGCATCGCCCGCCACAGGGCGGTCCGCACCGCAGTGTTGTCCGGTGCCTCGATCTGTGCGTCTGCCATGGTGTTCCCCCTTCTTCCCCTTCGCTGCACAGTCAGTTCTTGGTGGGAGCTTGGAGGCTCCACAGACGCCCGTCGGGGTCGCGGACGGTCATCTCCTTGGTCCCGTAATGGGTGTCCTCGAACGGTGTGACCACCTCGACGGCAGGATCGGGACGGAACGTGTCTGCGTTCGGCACCTTCAACACCATCTGCGTCTGGGGCTCCTGGTCCGCGGGGACCTCGGCGATGAAGACGTATGGCCCGTCGCCGTTGCGGAGCCGGCCGGAGTTGTGGTCGGTCGAGAACTCCAACTCGTAGCCCAGCGCCTGGAAGAACTTCGCCGCCTTACCCCAGTTGTGGGTCGTCAGGAACACGGCCTCGATGCCTTCGGTCGCCATGTCAGGTCTCCTTGTCGGTCGATTGCTGTCTGTGCCCGTGGGTGTCGTCGAGGTAGGCGCGCAGTGCGTCAGCCACCAACGCCGACAACGACATGCCCGACTCGATGGCGCGGAACTTGACCTGCTTGATCAGCCCGATCGGCAGGTAGACGTTGAACTGCTTGACTTCCTCATCGCTCACGAGCCGATGCTAGCATCCTAGCAAGCTAGGTCACTAGTCTCGCCGTGGACTTTCCGAGCCTGTGGAGCCGGCCGGGAGGCAGGTGGCCGCCGGTGACTCCTGACACCGCTCAGGCACGGGGGAACGGGGAAAACGGGAGGATGAGGTGCCGGAACCTTGGCACGATGCCCGGATAGTGATCAGCAGCAGACGGAGCCCCCGCGGACAGCGGACGAGCGTGCCTCGTTGAGCGGCTTCCTGCAGTATCAGCGCGAGACTCTCGCCATGAAGTGCGCCGGGCTGACCGCTGAGCACCTGAAGGAGAGGGCTGTTCCACCATCCGGCCTGTCTCTGCTCGGGCTGGTCCGGCATCTGGCGGAGGTCGAGCGGAGCTGGTTCCAGGTCGTGTGGAACGGCGAGGACATCCGGGCCTATTGGCCGGGAGCCGTGCACGACACATTCGCCGAATTCGATGTCGACTCGGTTGACCCTGACGACGCTTTCACGACCTGGCAGACAGCGTGCGCGCGGTCCCGTGCAATTGTGGACGCCACCGAATCCCTCGACAGCACTGTGCAATGGGGTGAAGACGTCTTCACTCTCCGCTATGTCCTCACCCACATGATCGAGGAATACGCGCGGCACAACGGTCACGCCGACATGCTCCGCGAACAGATCGACGGTGCCACCGGAGAGTAGTCACTCCTGCGAAGTGAGGCGATCAGCCGGCCGACTTCGGCCTGCCCGTTCAGATGTGGACGGCGCCCAGGGCCCACTCGACGACGGTTGTGTCAGCATATCGAGGGCTGGGTGAACGGACTCACGGGGTCACACCGGCTCCAGATACCAGGGGAGAGTCTTATGGAATTCATGGAAGAACCGCCCATGACCCTTTCGGTCCCGGATGAACTTATGGCGGGGTACCTCGACTTCTACCGCAACACGGTGCTGCGCAAGCTCGACGGTCTGTCCGACGAGGAGTTGCGCCGCAGCAGAGTGCCCTCGGGGTGGGCGCCGCTGGAATTGCTCAAGCATCTGGCCCATGTCGAGATGCGGTGGCTCCAGTGGGGATTTGCCGGGGAGACCGTAAGCGAGCCGTGGGGTGACCTGGAATGCCGCGGTGGTAGGTGGCGGGTCGGCCCGGAGGAGACGTTCGAAGAGATCAGGGCATTCTTCGAGGAACAGTGCGACCGCTCCCGAGCGATCGTTGCCGGAGCACGATGGGAGGACCGCGCCGCGACCCTCGGTGGGAAAGTGCTGCCGGAGGGGGAACGGCCCGCGTTGGGCTGGATCCTGTTCCACCTGCTCCAGGAGTACGCGCGGCACACCGGACACCTCGACATCGCCCGCGAGCTCGCTGACGGCAGCGTCGGCGAGTAGACGCGAGAGGCCTCCGCTGGCCCGACGGTGATGGGCCTGGGTGGGGTGTAGCGGTCCCGCCTGCCTACCCCAGACGGTCGGCCCAGTCCTCCGGGACCCGTCCCGCCGGGCCTGGGGTGGGCTGATCGGCCGGGTGGCTCTCGGGAGGAGCCAGGGGCGGGCCCGAGGCGTACATCTCCGAGGTCTCGTAGTTGTAGAACCACGTTTCGCCCGGTTCGAAGCTGCGGATCAGCGGGTGCCCGGTGGCCCGTGCGTGAGCCGTCCCGTGCTTGGCCGGTGAGTCGTCGCAGCAGCCGATGTGGCCGCACTGTGCGCAGCGTCGCAGGTGGAACCACCAGCCGCCGGCCGCGTCACACTCGGCGCATCCGGTTCCGCTGGGTGGGACCGAGGGGTCGATTCCGTCGGGAGAGCTCATGAGGACTCCTCCTGTGGAAGATGGGGGTCGGTGGAGGCCAGCGGGAGGCGTACCTGGAACCGCGTGTCGCCGGGGACGGACTGGAACCGCAAATCCCCCTTGTGCTTGTTGACGACGATGCGCCATGAGATGTCCAAGCCGAGACCGGTGCCTTGGCCCACCGGTTTGGTGGTGAAGAAGGGGTCGAAGATGCGATCGCGGAACTCTGCGGGGATTCCTGGACCGGTGTCGCGGAATTCGACGAGTAGATGGTCTCCATCACGCGCGGTTCGTACGGTCAACGTTCCGTCGGCGCCCGTGCTGTCCATCGCCGAGACGGCGTTGTCGATCAGATTCGTCCATACCTGGTTGAGCTCGCTGGGGTAGCCGGGGATCTTCGGCAGGCTGCGGTCGTAGTCCTTGACGACGGTGATGTGGGGCCCGATCTTCGCGGAGACCATCAGCAGGGTGCTGTCGAGCAGCTCATGCACATCTGCGACCTGGTGGGGCGCTCGATCGAGTTGCGAGTACTGTTTCGCCGCGGTCACGAGGGCCGAGACGCGGGTGGTCGACTCCTCGATCTCGTTCATCAACACCTCGATTTCGACAGTGCAGTTGAGCCACCGCACGGCACCTTCGAGGGTGTCCGCGTCCACCGCCGCGGCGACCTGGTCCAGCCAGTCGATGTCGAGGCCGGCCTGTACGAAGGTCGGCGCGAGCTGCCATCCGTCCGCGATGCCGTGGTCGTCCAGCCAGTCGGAGAGGGCGTCCTCCCGGTCCGAGGCTTCCAACGGACTCAGGGTGGTGGCCTTGGCGACGCGTTCGGCGGTGCGTTCTTGGACCTCGATGAGCGTCTCCAGGCTGTCGCGCCGGTACGGGCGTGCCGCGATGACACCGAGCTTGTGGCGCATCCCGGCAACACGCTCACGGAGCGCGGACGTTGCTCGCACGGCAGCGGCGGCGGGGTTGTTCAGCTCATGGGTCAGCCCGGCGGACAGCGACCCGAGAGCCAGCAGCCGTTCGCGCTGGCCGACGGCCTCCTGGACGCTTTTGGCGCCGAAGAAGAGGCCTTCGAGGAGGTGCACGGCCATGGGAAACCACTCACGCATGATCGCGGCGAAGGTCTCCGCGGGCAGCACGAAAAAGCGTGTGGGTTCGATGACCCGCAGGGAGCTGTTGTACACCTGCCGCAGGCGGTCGCCCAGATAGGCCTGGAAGGCTCCCGCGTACACCCCGCGGCTGGAGCTGCGGGTGATCTCCACGTCGTAGTCCCCGATCCGGCGCGAGAGCACGATGGTCCCTTCGAGCAGCACGTAGAAGCACGTGGCATCGTCGCCCTCGGCGTACACGGGACCGGGCTCGAACTCCTCCACGCGGCCTTCGCGGCAGAGCCGGGCGATCTGGTCGGGGGCCAGCTTCTCGAACAGGAACAGCGAGCCGAGTTCTTCCTGGCTGCACGGCAGCGGCCGGCCGTTCATGACTGCTCCAGATATCGGTGGGCGAGCATGACGGCCATGGCTCCCTCTCCTACCGCGGAAGCGACACGCTTGGCGGACTCGGCGCGGGCGTCCCCGGCCACGAACACGCCCGGGACGTTGGTCTCCAAGTGGTAGGGCGGCCGGTCCAACTCCCAGCCGGCCGGCGGGCGTCCGTCGGCGGTCAGATCGGGGCCGGTCAGGATGAACCCGCGGGAGTCCCGGAGCACCGTACCCTCCAGCCAGTCGGTCAGCGGGGCTGCGCCGATGAAGACGAACAGCCACTGGGCGTCGACGAGTTCGGTGTGGCCGGTCGCGATGTCGCGCAGGGTGAGCCGTTCCAGTTGGCGCGAGCCGTGGGCGGCGTCGACCACCGTGTTGGTCCGCACGGAGATCGTGGGTGTCTCGTCCACCTGCTGGATGAGGTAGTGCGACATCGACGTGGACAAGGACGGCTTACGTACCAGTACGGTGACCGACTTGGCGCTCCGGGCCAGGTATATCGCGGCCTGGCCTGCGGAGTTCGCGCCGCCCACGATGTACACGTCGTGGCCCTGGCACGCGGCTGCTTCGGTCAGGGCCGAGCCGTAGAACACTCCGCAGCCGGTCAATTCGGCCACCTGGGGTGCATCCAGTTGCCGGTACGACACGCCGGTCGCGAGAATCACGGAGTGCGCGGCGACAGCGGAGCCGTCCGAGAACCGGACGACGCGTGACGCGCCATTGATCTCCAGCCCGGTGACCTCGCACGCGGTCAGTATCTCGGCACCGAACTTCGCTGCCTGGCGCCGCGCCCGGTCGGTGAGCTGTGCCCCGGACACTCCGTCCGGGAATCCGAGATAGTTCTCGATGCGCGAGCTCTGGCCTGCCTGGCCTCCGGTCGCGGAGCGTTCCACGAGGACGGTCCGCAGGCCCTCGGAGGCCCCGTACACCGCCGCACCCAAGCCGGCTGGTCCGCCGCCGATGATGACGAGGTCGTAGACGTCGGTTGCCGGGGTCGTCGCCAGGCCGACCCGCGTGGCGAGCTCCCGGTCCTCGGGTTCGATGAGGGCCGTGCCGTCCGGAGTGATCACCAGCGGGAGCCGCAGGCCCTCCTGGCCCGCGGCGCACAGCAGCCGCCGGCCTTCCGGGTCGTCGGACGAGTACCACCGGTACGGCACCTGGTTGCGGGCCAGGAACTCCCGTACGGCCGACGAGCGCGCCGACCAGCGGTGTCCGACGACCTTGGTGAGGGGCACCGGCCGGTGGTCGGTGGCCCGCCAGGCCGACAGGAGATCGTCGATGACGGGGTAGAGCTTCTCCTCGGGCGGCTCCCAGGGCTTGAGGAGGTAGTGATCGAGGTCGACGACGTTGATCGCGTCGATGGCCGCATCGGTGTCCGCGTACGCGGTCAGCAGGACCCGCCGGGTGTCGGGGTAGATGTCGAGTGCCTGCTCGAGGAACTCGATGCCGTTCATGTTCGGCATCCGGTAGTCGGCCACGATCACCGCGACGGGGCCACCGCGCAGCTTCAGCTCGCGCAGGGCGGCAAGAGCGGACTCACCGGACTCCGCACGTACGATCCGGTACGAGGCACCGTAGCGTCGCCGCAGATCGCGGGCGACGGCACGGGACACGCCCGGGTCGTCGTCCACAGTCAGGATGACGGTCCGCGCCGGACCGGCGGCCTGGTCCATAGGCATCCCGTCCCCGGGTCGATCGCCCTACCGCACCGCCTTGACGTGCCTGTGTGGCACGCCGGTGCATCGGCAGTATCCATCCTATGGGCGTTTGTCATCCTTTGCCGCGAAAGATCAGGAGAGCGGGTCCCTGCCGTTGCTGCCGGGCCCGCTCCCGCCGCGAGACGTTGTCGGGCACCACACCACCAGGGCCGATCACAGCCCGCCGAAGCCGCGCGGCGTCGGCGGCCCCGGCAGCCTCGGTGGGGAACGCTCACATGTGGCCCTCCGATGCCGCGCGCCTGACCCACGGCTCGTGCCACAGGCACTTAAATATCGGAGCGTGACTACACAGCCGCGGCGCTTCACGATCTTGTTGGTCCCTGAACATGTCGAGGACAGAGGCGGTGCCTCCGTCGAGGACTCAGCCGTGCGCTCCGCGGTCGTCGAGGCGACGGGCGAGATGGGCGCCTCGGGCTACCCCCGCTACGCCGGGCACGGGATCGTGGCCGACATCGACCCCAGTACGCGCACGATCGAGGCGATGCTCGTCGACGGTGCAGAGCTGGACTACGGCCTGACCGCCCTGGTCACTTCCTGACCGCGACGACGTCAGCGAGCGGCCTGCGACCAGGCACAGTAGGCGAGTTGAGGAAAGCGTCGATCGTGTCCGCTCGCCGTTCCCAGCGCATTCGCAGTCAGTGCGACCAGGCAGCCGTGCAACAGACAAAGATCCGCTCATCTGCGAACCGCACACACAAGACCCTCAGGTGCGGCAATCAATGGGCCTGGCGGCGCCAGGTCGAGGGGGTGACGCCCCGGGCGCGCTTGAACGCCACGCTGAAAGCGAAGGGATCGTCGTACCCCACCTCGTGGGCCACGGCAGCGACGGTCGCCTCGGTGTTACGGAGCAGGTCCGCCCCCAAGGCCATCCGCCAGCCGGTGAGGTAGGCAATCGGGGGTTCACCGACCAGCGCGGTGAAGCGAGCGGCGAAAGCGGCGCGGGACATCCCGGCCTGGGTGGCCAACTCGGCGACCGTCCAGCGACGGCCGGGCTCCTCATGCAGCAGGCGCAGCGCGTCGCCGATCGCGGGATCGGCCAGCGCCTGGTACCAGGCGGGCGCTCTGCCCGGTCTGGCGCACCATGCACGCAATGCCAGCACGAGCACGAGGTCCAGCGCCCGGTCGAGGACAGTGTCCTGACCTGGTTCGTCGCGGGTGACCTCGGTGGCGAGGAGATCGAGCGCCGCGCGAGTCGCGGGCCCGGAGGGCACGGTCGCCACCGGTGGGAGCATGCCCAGCAGGCGGTCGCCGACGTCGCCGCGGAGCTCGTAGGCGCCCCGGAGCATGACCGTGGCCCCGGGCGCACCGTCGCCGTAGGTACGCGGGCCCAGGCTCCGGGCCAGGCCCAGAGTTTCTTGGCGACCGCCGACGAGGTGTTTGTTCCGCCCGTGGATCACGACCTGAGGCGGGGTGGAGGGGGCGTCGGCGATGGTGTAGCGGCCGGGTCCGGTGATCAGGGCGATGTCACCCGCGCTGAGACGTACGGGCGCAGTGCCCGCCTCGTCGAACCGGATGGAGGCGTGGCCGGCGAGTGTGGTCACGACCGTGAGCGGTGGAGCGTCGGCGAACGTCAGCGACCACGGCGGACGTTGGATCAGCTGCCTGACCAACGCGTTCCTGGCACGGGCCCGATGGAGCAGATCACTGAGGACGTCCACATTCCCACGTTAGAGGACGTCCCCTCCGCACGTTGGACGATCACAAAGGTGGATTCGACGTTCTCCCATGGAAGGTCTACAGGCTCTTGGAGTTGTCTGGACGGCATGCAGAACACCATCCTCATTCTCGGTGGCACCGGAAAGACCGGCAGCCGCATCGCCCGGCACCTGACGGCCGCCGGACGGCCCGTCCGAACCGCGTCCCGCACCGGCGGCGACATCCGCTTCGACCTCGACGACCCGACGACATGGAAGCCCGCGCTCGACGGGGTCACCGCCGCCTACCTCGTGGAGCCCAACCTGCGAGCGAGCACGGACCACCAAGCGCGCGTCCCCCGGTTCGTGACCGAGGCGGTGACCGCGGGCGTGCGGCGGCTGGTGCTGTTGTCCGCCCCGCGCGCCGATGAAGAGGATCACCCCCTGCATGCCGCCGAGCAGGCCGTGCGTGGCTCAGGCGTTGACTGGGCCATCCTGCGCCCGAACTGGTTCTCGCAAAACTTCAGCGAGGGCCCTTGGCTGCCTGGCATCCTTGCCGGAACCCTGGCTCTGCCCACCGGCGACGGGCGTACTCCCTTCATCGACGCCGAGGACATCGCCGCGGTCGCCGCATCGGCGCTGACCGAGGACCGTCACCACGGCCAGACCTACGAGTTGACCGGCCCGCGGGCGATCAGCTTCGGTGAAGCGGCGGACCTCATCGCCAAGGCAACCGGGCGCACGGTTCGGCACGTCGATGTTGATCCGGAGGTCTTTGTCCAGCGCCAGGTCGTGGCAGGCGCCTCACCCGCCGTGGCGCGACTCTTCGCCGAAATCCTCATGACCATCGGCCGCGGCTCGGGCGCCGCGCTCTGCGACGGTGTGGAACGAGCCCTCAATCGGCCGCCGCGGCCTTTCGAGGACTTCGTCACCGAGGCTGCCGCCGCAGGCCACTGGGCCTGAAGTTCCCCGCAGCACCCGACACGCCGGCGGTGAGCGCCGAAGCAGCTGGGCTCCGAGCTGCCTGACGCCCTGGCGCTCGCCGCCGCCGGTCAGAGCTGACTGTTGATCCGACGAGCCAGCCCTTCGAAGAACTCCTGGAGGCTTGCCGCGTTGAGATCGAACTGGGCGAACCACGAGGCGGTGGTGGACCTCCAGACCCGCCCGGAGCCTGCCAGCGCGAACAGATGGCCGCCGCCATCGCTGGCGAACACCAGGGCCGGCTCTTCCCCGTTGATCTGGAGGGCCCCGTACTCGCGGAAGTGGCGTGCGACCACTGAAGCCGGGTGGACGAAGTAGCCGCTGTCCACATCGGGCAGGGAGACCTCGCCGATCACCCAGTACATCGTCGTGAGATCCGAGGGTATCGGCGTCAGCTCCACCAACTCGTCCGTCGCCTGGTGACTCTCGTCCGTTGCCCACGCGACCACGTTCTGGCCCGGCGGGAATCCGTGCCGCTCCTCGAACGACTCCACCAGCTTCGCGAGGGCCACTTCCGCCCGCTCGCACCAGCTTCGGACCCACCCGGCCGCAAGCCGTTCAGCAGCCACGATCGACCCCTTCACCCTCCCGGAAGACCCGCCTTCAGTGAGTGCTGCGCATCAGCCCACCCTGAACGTGCAAGCCGGAATCCGACGTCGTCGACGCGAAATGTGGGGTGGCTGCGACGCCGCACAGAGGCCCGGCAGCTCCAGTGTTCATCGAACCAGCCGCCCCCGCGCAGCACCCGATAGCAGCCGTAGACCTCCGCGTCGTAGATGTCCCAGCACCACTCCCACACGTTGCCGAGCATGTCGTGCACGCCCCACGGGTTGGGCCGCTTGCCTCCCACCGCGTGGATCCGCTCGTCGGAGTTGCCTCGATGCCAGGCAACCTCGTCAAGAGGACCGAAACGCGGTCCGGCCGTACCTGCCCGACAGGCATACTCCCATTCCGCCTCGGTCGGCAGCCGGTATCCGTCGGCCGATGCGTCCCATGCGACGTCATCGCTCTCGGCCCGGAAGCGGTAGGCGGGAGTGAATCCGTCTCGCTGGGACAAGGCGTTGCAGAACCGGATCGCATCCCACCAGGAGACGCTCTCGACGGGCAGCTGATCACCCTGGGCGCTGCTCGGGTGTTGGCCGGTGACCTGCGCGTACACGTCTTGGGTGACCGGGTACCTCGCGAGCTGACAGGGCGCGAGCTCAACCGTCCAACTGCGTTGGGTCCGCCGGTCCGACAGCGTCACCTGACCCGCGGGCACTGCGACCATCTCGGGCTCTGCACTCGCATCCATGAGGAGATCTTCTCACCGGCGCCTGCGCGATCAGTGCCCCCTGTTGGGCGGCAAGGCCGCCGAAGGCCGAACGTGCTCAAGGGAGGGCGCCTGAGCGGGACAGCGCCGGGCCGTCCCGGCAGAGCGTATCCAGGGAGTCTGGGGCGGCGGTTACGTGCCTGATGTCCTCCGGTGCCTGACCGGGTATCCGGGCCGCGGAAGACCGTGCGCGTGCGCCGTTGGTGATGCCAGGCGGGAACGTCAGGCGGACCGAGGCACGATGGTCACTGCTCGGTCGTCGTACCCGTCCTGCTTGACGCCGGTCATCAGCCGACCCCGGTGACGGTCGAGACCATCGACAGGAGCAACGCACCCAGTGCTCCCGTAGCGCCGAAGAGCCGCACCTCGCGCCGGACGTCCTGTCGGCGGACATACCTCGTGGTAGCGGCGGCGAAGGCCAGACCGCCGACGATGAACCACGGTCCCCACAGATACAGGTACCAGCGCGTCAGCCCGACCAGGTCAGGCACAGCGGAGAGAACGGCACTCTCCACCAGCACTCCGTGCGCCACGAAGAGACAACCGTGCCAGACAAGCAGCACCGCCGCACCGCCGCCACAGAACACCATGAGGGGGCTGACCCCTCTGCCGCGCCGGCGCGTCAGACCGATTCCCACCAGCGTACCGAAGAGCTTCAGGAAACCGGTCACCCACAAGACGGCCACGAACCACGTCACCCGGTCGTGAGCGAGCTTCACCAGCGACGGGGAAATGGTCGACTGGGCGCCGAAGTCGCTGCCCATCGCCCAGGCGAAACTGGGCACAGCGAACAGCAGCCCCCACGCCGCGGCACCGAGTCCTGGCCATCGGCCCAGCCCCAGACGGGGTGTCTCGTGGAGGGCCGGACGCGCTGCGTCGTCCACAGAACGCTTGATCATCATGGCGCCATCGTGGCCGTACCACGATGATGAGGCCTCATCCGAAGAGACGATCAACCTCCCCCATGAGAGTTACCTCGCGGCGTCCTTGTGGCCGAGGCGCAGGGGAGCGGCACGGCAACCTCAGGGTCAGTTACCTGGGCCTGATCTTCAGGGTGGCGCAGCGCAAGAACCGGGGCCACTCGTAGTGCGCCGGGTATGGCGTTCCGGCGCTCGCTGACGTGTGCCGGCCGCACCGCAATGTCGGGCTCCCGCACGGTTCCGTGCTCGTCGGATGGCTGGGGACTCGACTGGCGCAGCAACTGTTTAAAACGAGGGAAATTTTCATAGTTACATATTTGTAATCATAAACGCACTCTATGTGATCGGGAGTGTCGCATGACCACCACCCGCATGCGCCCCACCGCTGCGCCCGCAATGGAGCAGCTGCCCACACCCACGCTCCGTACGTCGCGGGAGATCCAGGGCAATGTCCTGGCCGCGTTCAACAAGGACTACATGGCGTTCCGCTACATGCGGTTCCCGGAGGACAAGGCGAAGGGGCGCGGATGGCTGTCCGTGATCCTCAACAGCGTGTCGGTGACCGCCGACGTGGAGGACTTCAACGAGGAGTTCTCGCTGGCCCGCCGGGCATACGGCCACGACCCGGCGAAGCAGGCGACCTGGGTCGGGGTTTCCCTCACCTTCCCGGGCCTGCTCAGTGTCGCCGCGGACAGCGAGCAGGTGCTCAGGGAAGACCTCAAGAACTTCCCGCAACTGCTCAACGGTGCGGCCGCGAGTGCCGCGAAACTCAGCGACACCGGAGCAAGCGACCCGAAGAACTGGCTGTTCGGCTCGCCCAGCACCATGGTGCACGCGGTCCTCCTGGTGGCCTCGGACAGCCCGGAGGCGCTCGAGGCGAAGCTGCAGAACATCAAGGCCGCGGACGAGGCGCACGACATGACGTTGGTCCATCAGGACGACGGTCAGACGCTGCCCGGCAAGCTGAAGGGCCATGAGCACTTCGGCTACAAGGACGGCATCTCCCAGCCCGGTGTCAAGGAATTCCACCGCGAGGAGCCCACCAAGCCAGGCTTCCGCGAGAACCGCCCCGGCGCCAAGCTCATCGAACCGGGTGAGTTCGTCTTCGGCTACAAGACCGAGCCGAACAGCAAGAACCGCACCGGACCCGCCTGGATGAAGAACGGTTCGCTCCAGGTCGTGCGCCGCATGAGCCAGGACGTCCAGGGCTGGCGCGACGCCGTGGCGAAGCAGGCCGCGAAGTTCGTACCGGAGCTCGATGCCACCCAACTGGGAGCGTGCCTGGTGGGCAGGCACCTGGACGGCACGCCCTTGGCGACCCCCACCGATCGCCTGAAGGGCCTCGGCGGCGACGCCAACGATTTCGACTACGCGGACGACGCGGACGGCGGCCAGACCCCCTGCGCTGCGCACATCCGCCGAACCAATCCCCGCAAGGCCAGCCCCAACATCCCCGTGGACAGCAACCGCATCATGCGCAGGGGCATCCCCTACGGCCCTGTCCTGGAGGATGACCCCAAGGCGGACCGCGGCCTGATGTTCGTCTGCTACGGCACGTCATTCGAGGAGCAGTTCGAATTCGTCCAGGCGATCTGGTCCAACAACCCGAGGTTCACCCCTGGGGAAACGGGGGCGCCCAACTGCATCGACAAGGTCACCGGGCCCGACGGCGGCGGTGAGATCGCGCTCGACCCGCCGCGCGGACCGAAGGCCACGATCAGCATGGCGCAGTGCGTCACCACCAAGGGATCCTTGTACGCCTTCACCCCCTCGATCACCACGCTGCGCCACCTCGCTGCGGGCAGTCCGTTGCCCAGAGGTTGAGAGCGGGAACCCTGAGCGCCGAAGCCTTGCCGGTGGGGGCCCACCGGCCCTGCACCGGCAAGGCGAAAGAAGAGGCCGCGGAAGAGTGGAGTCGGAGGGGGCCGATTCACGACTCCGTGTGTGACAGGTGCGCGGGTGGCACAGCCGTCCCGCGATGCTTGATGTTGACGGCCGCAGCCTTCGCCACTGCCATGGGGTTCAAGAAACGCAGCGGACCGATCAGGCGGGATGCGAAGAGATGCATGTGCCGCGCCACCGACTCATCGCGCGCTGCCGCCGAATACATCAGCCGCTCCAAGGGGTTGAACGGACGGGCCTCGGCGAAGTCGGTGGCCAGATACTGGTGACCACGCAGCCGGCGCCGGTGTCTGCGTGCGTACGCCACGAGCGATCTATTGAGGTCGCCCCGACCGGTTGCGGCCGAGGCGACCGCCTCTGCCAACCATTGCGCGGACTCCAGAGCCCACCCACATCCCACTCCCCACACGGGGTCGCCGGTCAGGGCGGCGTCACCGATGAACGCAACGCCCGGTGCGGTCGGCTTGCGGCTGTGAAGTGGGTAGTCGACAGTTCCGGTGATCTTCGTGATGCGCTCGGCGGAGTCGATGGGCGGTGCCTCGGGTAGGGCGCGGATGAATGCGAAGAAACTACCCTCCAGGTCTTCCCGGAAGGCCGGCAGCCGCTTCTTGTCCGGGAGCACCGCGATGACCGCTACTCCGTCGTCGTTGGGAAACGCGTAGGCCATGTCGGGCTCGAGGAACCAGGCGTGACTGACCCCACCGTGCAGCGGAAGATCGCGGAAGTGCGCGAAATAGCCGAACCGCGCGTTCTCGTACCGCCGAGCAGGCACCCCGGCGAACTTTGCCACGGCCGAGTCCTTGCCGTCGGCGCCGACCACCAGGCGGGCCCGGATCTCGCGCTCGCCCTGTGATGTCGACGCGCGCACCCCCAAGGTTCGCCCGGCTTCCTGGACCAGCCCGGTCACCTGGTGACCGAGGAGTAGATCGACGCCAGGCGTCTCCGCCGCATGGGACCTGATCAACGGGTCGAGGGTGCTGCGCCGAATGTTGTACGCGTACGGGAGCTCGGGGCCTGCCGGCGCGGGTCTCGGCTCGATCCATCCCCAACGGGTGTACCAGCGGGCCTCGTTGCGGACGGCTCCAGCCTTCTCGAGAGCGGGGATGAGACCGAGTTCGTCCAGCACCGGGTAGGCGCTGGGCTGGAGGAAGTGGGTGCAGAGCACCTTGTACGCTTCGGGGTCCGAGCGGCGTTCCAGCAGTGCGACGCGGACGCCGCGTCGAGCGAGCAAGATCGCCGCGGCGCTGCCGGCGAGACTGGCTCCGCTGATGACGACGTCGTAGTCGTATCCCGCGCTCTCAGGCTTGGTCATGCGCTGATCGCCCCCTCCGGGGTGTGGTGCGGTTCGTGGGAGTGGTGGTGCAGTGCCACTGCTGTCAGGGGGCATGACCAATTGTCAAGGGATGTGGACCGGTTGATGTGTGATCAGGCTGCGGTGGCCTCCTCCGTGCCGTTGCGCATCCGCCGTCCTTGCCGCGGACGCGGGCAGCGCGCCTTGTCCAATGCTGTCGAGGCTTCGCGCTGGTCAGTGGTCTGCACAGGCTTCAGGCACGCCGGCACTGCGCCAGGCAACGTTCGCCTGGTCCTCGTCCTCGGTCGCTGAGGTGGCTGTGGTCAGTCGGTCGGTCAGCCGGTCGGTGATCTGCTCGGCGGTCAGAACGAGCGCGAAGCCCTTGCGCAGGACCGCGAGTTCGGGTTCTTGCCGGGACTCGTCGTCGGTGGCTGTGACGTCGGATCCGAAGACGACCTTGTAGCCGCGTTCGTATGCCTGCCGGGCCGTGGTGCCACAGCAGTAGTTGGTGAGGGTTCCCGTGACGATGACCGTGTCGCGGCCGAGGTTGCGCAGCATCGTATCGAGCGGCGTGTCGTAGAACGCCCCGTAGGAGGGCTTGCGGATCACGGCCTCGTCGGGGTGGTGGCCCATCGGGGCCCATACCTCGGCAGGGCCCGGCCGGCGCCAGTCGGTGTCGGCATGTGGGAGGAACTGCAAGGCGTGCGGTCGGTCCAGTCCGAGGTGCGTGTCGTCGAAGATGGTCCAGAGCACCGGGACGGAGGCGGCGCGGCATTCTTCGATCAACCGCCGAAGCCGGGGCGCCATCCGGGTCGCCGCGGGCACCCAATAGGGACTCCAGCCGGGCCGCACGAATTCGTCCTGCATGTCGATGACCAGCAGCGCCGCCCGCTCGGGTCGTATGTCGAACGAGGCCCGGCCCTGCTCGTAGGCGTTGCGCGCCCGCGTGGTCACCCATTCCTCGGTGTATGTCATCCCCGCCCCCTATCGCGACTCGTGGTACCTCGTTTCGAGATACCTCGTTTCGATGTGCGAGAGTAGCAGCATGCTTGAGCTCGCGATCCTGGGATTCCTGGCTGAGGGGCCACTGCACGGCTATCAACTGCGGCACCGGATAGCGCACTTGTCCGGCCATGCCCGCCCGGTCAGCGATGGCAGCCTCTACCCGGCGATCAATCGACTGGTCAGCGCCGGGCTGTTGGACCGGCGGACCGAACCGGGCGCCTCGGCCGCTCAGCGGCACACCCTGAGTCTGACCGAGGCCGGCCGCTGCGAGCTGCTGCACCGGCTGCGGGAGGCCGACGGCCTGGACATCAGCGACAGCACCCGGTACTTCACGGTCCTGGCCTTCCTCTCCCACCTGCCCGACACCGCTGACCAGCACGCGGTACTGCGTAGGCGGCTGCAATTCCTGGAACAGCCCGCGAGCTTCTTCCACGACGGTGACCGTCCACTGGGCGTCGACGACACCGACGACCCCTACCGGCGCGGCATGCTCACCATCGCCCGCGCCACCAGCCGGGCGGAACGGTCCTGGCTCCGAGAGGTGTTGGCCTGACGCCGCACCGGCAGGCACGCACCTGGTCCGTTCTGAACCCGGACGTCTCCTCTTCCCGGGAGACTGCGCGGGCGGCGGAGCCAGTACCGGTCCCCGAGGGCGACAGCGATGAGGGGCAGCGGCGCCTGCTACGGATCACCCGGCGCCTCCTAAGGATCATTCGCAGCCGCTTTCGCCCATGAGGGCCTGCGGGTCCGGCTCCGCGACCAATCGCTTGTGGCTGAACCGTATCGAGACCCAGTTCATCGCCCTGCGCTGCTGCACCCTCTACGGCACCGATCACGCCGTATCCGGGGGATGCTGACGCCTGGTCAGCTGCGTGGTGTGGTGGTGTCGTGCTGCGGGGTGGTGGTTTGGGTTCTGGTGTAGAGGACTTCGCGGCCTTGTTCTGCGGCGCGGATGAGTGCTTCGCTGACGAAGTCGAGGAAGCGGGCGGCGTTTTCGAGGCGGGTGGCGGCCGGGGTGCCCTGGCCGAGGATGGTGATGCCTTGTCGTGCGGTGTCGATGAACTCGTCGTTGGCGCGGGCGCTGCGGAGCATGGATTGGTACCACAGGTCGTCGTCGACGACGTAGCGTTCGCGGCGGCGTTGGTCGCGTTCTCGGCGGACGAGGGCCAGGCCTTCGAGGAAGGTGAGGGCTTTGGAGATCGATGCCGGGCTGACGTTGAGGCGTTGGGCGAGTTCGGCGGCGGTCAGGCTGCCGGTGTCGGTGGTGTAGAGGCAACCCAGCACCCGGGCCATCATCTTGGGCAGGCCGGAGGTCATGAAGACGGTGGTGAGCCTCTCCTGGTAGTCGCGCACGGCTTCGGCGTCGCGTCCATGGGGTTGCGGTAGCGCCTGCGATCCCTGGGCTGGGGTCTGCTTGCGGCGCTGGGTGCGTTGTTGGGTGGCGCGCTGGGCCAGGTCGGCGCGGTAGCCGCTGGGGCCGCCGTTGCGCATCACCTCACGCGTGATCGTGGAGGTCGGACGCTCCAGACGCCGGGCGATCCCTGAGGCCTTCACCATAGCGTTCATCTTCAACGCATTGCAACGACTGGCCCTTCTGTCGTTGCGTTAAACGAGAGAACGTTGCAATGATAATTGGACCTTGACCTGCGTAAATGCTGCATCGAAGCAAAGATCTCGTTGTCGCGGAATGGAAAGCAACGTAGTGTTTCCAGCGTTCGGAAACAGCGAGCCGCACGTCTCAAGGGAGAGCATGATGCAGAAGTTCACCACCCCCACCCCGATCGCCGCCGTCCTGGAAATCCCCGCCGGACGCGTGCAGTTGATCGCCGCGGACCGGACCGACACCACCGTGGAGGTCCTGCCGGCCAACGCCTCGAAAAGCCGCGATGTGAAGGCGGCGCAGCAGACCACCATCGCCTTCGACGACGGCGTCCTGCGGATCGAGAACGCGGCGAAGAACCAGTACCTCGGCCCCTCCGGATCCATCGAGGTAACGGTCAAGCTGCCCACCGGCTCCCGCATCCAGGCCAAGACAGCCGCCGCCGAACTCCGCACCCTGGGCCGCCTCGGCGACGTCACCTTCGACGGCGCATACCGCCAGATCAAGCTGGACGAGACCGCAAGCCTGCACCTCACCGCGGTCGACGGCGACGTCGAAGTCGGCCGACTGGGCGGAACCGCGAAGATCACCACCACACGAGGCGACATCCGCATCACCCAGGCCACGGGCGGCACGGTCGTGCTGGGCACCCAGTCCGGCGACGTCACCGTCGGCGCCGCCGCCGGAGTCTCCGCCACCCTGGACGCCGGCACCAGCCACGGCCGCATCAGCAACGCCCTCAAGAACGACGGCACCGCCGACCTCGACATCCGCGCCACCACCTCCCACGGCGACATCACCGCCCACAGCCTCTGACCCACCCCCAACGAACACCCCTCCGTACCAACCCACCTCTCGGGGCGAACGGGCTGCGCAGGCTGTGCGGGATGCGAACGCAGCACAGCCACCGCCCTCGATGCGCGCACGCTCACGCCCGTGCCCCACGCCCTCGGCGGCCGGCACCACCTCATCGCCACCCTGGGCAGCCACACCCTCATCGCAACAACCACCCAGGCAACCCATAAGGAGCACAGTCATGTCCCTCACCTCCACCAGGCAGGATCGCCCGGAGCTGCAGAAGGCCATTGAGGAGATCGTCGAATCCGGTTTCGCCGGGGTGCAGCTGCGCGTGAATGATGAGCGGGGCGAGTGGGTCGGCAGCGCCGGGGTGCGCAAGCTGGGCGAGAGCGCCAGGCCGGCGACCAACGGGCGGTTCCGGATCGGCAGTTCCACCAAGACGTTCACCGCGACCGTGGTGCTGCAACTGGTGGCCGAGGGCAAGATCGGGCTGGACAGCCCGGTGGATGACTACCTGCCCCGGTTCGGGCTGGACCGGCGGATCACGGTGCGGATGCTGCTGCAACACACCAGTGGGCTGTTCAACTTCACCGGCGAGTACTACGAGGACGGGACGGTCGCGCCGGGGATCCCCTGGCAGGGCCAGGAGTACGTGGACAACCAGTTCCACACCTACCAGGCGGAGGAGTTGGTACGGCTGGCGTTGTCCAAGCCGGCGCGGTTCGAGCCGGGGACGGACTGGAGCTACTCCAACACCAACTACGTGCTGGCCAAGTTGCTGATCGAGGAGGTCACCGGCCGCTCGTTGGCTGAGGAGATGCAGCGGCTGATCCTGCAGCCGCTGGGACTGTCGGGCACCGTGGTGCCAGGCGCCTCGCCGGAGATACCCGAGCCGCACGCTCACGGCTACTACCGGTACGAGCATGCCGGCCAGTGGAAGCTGGTCGACGTCACCCGCTTCAACGTCTCCTGGATCTCCGCCGCCGGCGACATGATCTCGACCACCGAGGATCTCCACACGTTCTTCTCCGCGCTGATGAGCGGCAAGCTCCTGCCGGACTCGCTGCTGGCCGAGATGCGCACACCACACCCCAAGAGCGGCGAACACCGCTACGGCCTGGGGCTGTTCGTGGAGGAGACGGACGGCGGCGGCACCATCTACAACCACAACGGCGGCTTCTTTGGTTGGGCGGCGCTGATGTACGGCACGCCCGACGGCAGTAGGACCCTGACCGCCTCGTTGACCAGCGGGGACGCCGAACTCGACTTCGCCGCCATGGCGGCGGCTTTCCAGAAGGCGCAGCAGAGGCTCGTCAAGGAGGTGTTCTGCGGCGGGCAGGTCAAGCCGGCTTGCGAGGCAGTCGAGTCGGCTCACGAGGCGGCCGAGTCGGCTCAGTAGACGGAGCGAGCAGCGCGAACCGGGCCACGCCAAGCTCTCTGAGCTCGGCGTGGCTGGTCCACATGCGCGGACGCCGGGCCGAGAGCAGGCGCAGGGCCCGATTTGCCTGAAGGTCTTCGCGGAGAAGATCAGCGGCAAGCGGGCCGGGACCTCCTGGAAAGGTAGGGAACCGCCCGGCCGCAGGCAGTGGTGGTGCTGGTTGCCCGCGGCCGTGCAGTGGGACTCAGCGGACGTTCACCTTCACCGGGCCAGAGGTCCTCTCGCGTACGGGGTGGTGGTCGTTCGGGCTGGTCAGGCCGTACACGATCGCACGGTATTCGAGGATGCCGCGCTGCGTGGCCTTGACATGGGCGGTGGCTTTCGCCTCGGTGCCCGTGTCGACCACGGCGCCGCAGGTCACCCGGTGCCAGGCCTTCCCGGCGCTGCGGCCCTCCAGGCATATCTGCAGATAGCTGGCCGCATCGTCGTCCCCGTGCGCCGTGACCGTGAAGGTCTTGCCGACATTCGCCGTGTGCGGCGCCGTGATGTCCACACTGCCCTTGGCGAACGCCGGCACGGCGGCCAGAGTCACTGAGGCCAGACCCAGCGCCCCGACCACGGCCACCCGGCCGCCCCGCGCCTTCAACCCGGTCTTCTTCGTCCTGGTCATGGAATTTCCTCCCGTGGGTCTCCCTCACATGGGGAGACCCACCTCTTCGCGAAGGCGCCCAGTGCGCCTTGCTGATTACCCAGATGAGCCGGCCACCCCGCCCGTTGTGCCCCTTTCGTCGCCGTTACGAATCCATGACAAAGACTGCCAACCACGCCTGACCCACCATCAGTAGGCAGAGAGCACGAAGTCCGGCCATCTCCCCTCAAGGGACCGGGCCTTGTGAGCGCCGGACCGGGCGGCGAGCGGCCGACAGGGGGTGCCTCTCTCGCAGCGGGTACGTGGCCCCGCTTGTCGTGCCGGGTCGCGACGGCCCGGGAGTCTCAGGCAACGATCTGACTGGAGTACCAGGGCCTGTCCGCAAAGTGGTTGGCGCGTTGGTCTGTTCGTGGTGCGTCGTCACGAGCTGACCGATCAGGCGCGGGCGGTAAGCGAGCCGTCGCCGACTCCGCCGCGGAAGGGCCGGCCGGTCCGCGACCGCCGGCAGGTGGTCAACCGCATTCTGCGGAAGCCAGTCTGCGGCCGGGGCTTGAAAACGGGGAAGTCCTGGCCCGGTGAGGCGAAAACCGGTGTCGGCTCGACCGGGCGGCCGCACCGGCATCGCAATGTCGTCGATGCTGCTTCAACCGGCCCAGGCACAACAAGGCCCTGGCAACTCGGTACGACAAAGGCGCCCGGCGCTACGGATCCCTGGTCACCCCCGCCTGCCTCAGACTCTGGCTGACCTGACGGCGGTTGTGGTGGGGCCAACGGGCAGTGACGCGTCAGGCGGTGGCGTAGTCGGACAGGGCGGGCTCCAGCAGGTTGAAGGCTTGGTTGGATTCGGCAGCGATGATGCGAGCGATCTCGTCGTCGGGGTGGCCGGCGAGGGTGAGCGCCTGGATGCGGTGGAACAGCACGCGGTGGACGGTCCCCAGCAGACCGGCGGCGGTCTGGACGGTGATGTCGTCGGGGTCGGCGTCAGTGGCCTCGGCGAGTGCCTGGGTCAGGTGCTGTTCGCGCTGCTCGTGCAGGCCGTGCAGGCAGTTGGTCAGGGTGGAGCTGTCCGCGACCATGCGAGCGAACTCCTGGCCGGAGAACCCGGCGACCGAGTCCTGGGCGGCCACGGCGTCGGCGAACGCGCGGCGCAGTGCGGCCAGCGCTGATTCGCCCGGGTGCCGGGCGGCAACGGTGTGGGCCAGGGAGGTGGCGAACTCCTCCTGGTGGTCCAAGGCCAGGTCTTCTTTGCGGGCGAAGTAGTTGGTGACGGTCTTCTTGGCGACGCGGGCGGCGGCGGCGATTTCGGCGATGGTCGTCTGCTCGAAACCCTGGGTGATGAACAGCCGGGTGGCGTGGTCGGAGATGAGCTGCCGGGTCTCCTGCTTCTTCGCCTCGCGCAGTCCGGTAGCCGGGGCGGGCGCCTGAGTAGCCATGACGCAATCTTACCCCCATGGCATCTTTATGTTGACGCCCTTGGAGGTCCTGGGCTAACTTTACCTCCGTCGTAAATTTACACTGAGGGAACGCGGGCATGAGGGGGGGGACGCCGTCGGCGCGCAAGCGCACCCATAACCTCGCCGACCCCGCGGACGAGTCCTCCCTCCGCCTCGGCTCAGCAGCCCGCGCAGTTCCCTCGCGGCGCCGAGCAGCGGCGCCCGACTTCCGACCACAGCATCCGCGTGCGGCAGCAAGTGCGAGGCGTCCGCGCCCTGCCTCGCCGTCGCTACCGACCACCGCCCCAGCGCACCCAGGGAGACCCCCGTGCAGTTCACCGCCTCCACCGTCTCGCTGACCGTTGATGACGTCGCCGCCTCCCAGGCGTTCTTCACCACCCACCTGGACTACACCGTCCAGCAGGCCGCCGACGGATTCGCCTCCCTGTCACGTCCCGACGCCGTCGATGTCGTTCTGCTCGTCCGCGGCATCCAGGTGCTGCCGCCCGAGCAGCGTGACCGGCACGCCGACGGCCTGATCCTGGCCTTCACCCTCGACGGCGGCCTGGAAGAACAGGAGAAGCGACTGCGCGACGCCGGAATCGACATCACCATGCCGCTGCGCGAGGAGCCCTGGGGTGAGCGCCTGTTCCAGATCACCGATCCCAATGGCCTGATCATCCAGTTCGTCGAATGGTCCACCCCTGAGCAGAGGTGACCCCGCGGCAAAGGGTCCTGAAGTTCGACGCCCGATCCGACCACTGTTCAACTGCTGCCCGCCCACGCCCCGGTTCCCCTCGACCTGCGTGGCCATGGGGAGATCAGGCTCGTCTCCACTGCCCGGGAGCAGTACTGACGGGACGTCGGTAGTGTCGGCACAGCCCTGTTCCTGGACCCTCCCGTGCGATGGACGGCGCACCACCCCCGCCGCGCCGACCTGCGGTGAACCGCCATCGCAGAGAGGTTGTGCGGACGTCGAACCCAACGAGCGGAGCCCCGACCGTCGTACCGGTCGGGGCTCCGCTCCTCAATATCGCCGGAGCACCACGTGCCCCCTGGTGGGCCATCAGGGGCACGGAGCCCGAACCAATGGATTGTCCTGGCGGTTTCCTGGTCGACGCTGCTACTTGGTCCACCGCGGTCCGGTCCCACCGGGTCGGGGACATCTTCCCTGACGCCGGGTCCAGGGCCGGACGTCCTCTGTCATGCCTGGAACTCCTCACCATGCTTGGTCAGTAGCCCCAGTCAAATCGCGTAACGGGGTGGCTTACGGAGCGATGAATGGGCTCGGGCCGGGCTGCTGTTTGCCGGGGCCTGTCCGGCAGGTCGCGGGCGGAACCAACCATCCAACCGTCGCTGCATACGGGAGCACCGCCGACATCAGGATGACTGCGGTTGCTGTTGCAGTCCCTGAAGGAGCAGTCTGACCAGTCGGCGCGGGTCGTAACGGGGGTCGCTGTCACGTCCGATACAGAGGTTGCCGATGCCGCGCATCAATTCGTAGGCCTGGGTGCCGGGCTGGATGTCACCGGCGTTGACCGCGGCGTCGAGCAACTGCCCGCAGACGGGCACCAATCGGTCGAGGAAGTAGGTGTGCAGCGTGTCGAAGCCGCTGCTGTCCGATTGCAGTGCGTTGGCGAGTCCGTGCTTCGTGACCAAGAAGTCGACGAAGAGGTCGGTCCACTGACGGAGTGCTGCGAGCGGTGAATCGGCGCTGGCCAGCAGGCTCGGGCCGGCCTCTGCGCATGCCTCGACCTGGTGGCGGTAGACGGCGACGACGAGATCCGCCCGGGTCGGGAAGTGGCGGTAGATCGTCCCCAAGCCGACGCCCGCTCGGGCCGCGATCTCACGGATCGGTGCGCCGACGCCGGAGTCGACGAACACCGCAGCGGCGGCGGAAAGCAGCGTCTGCTGATTGCGCTGCGCGTCGGCCCGCTTGCATCGGGCCGGTACCTCCCCGGCGGGGCCTGTAGTGGGCAACGTGCTCTCCTTTCAAGACCGTTGACGAAGCGGAACACTGTTCCGTATGTTAATCGGAACAGCGTTCCGCTTTCAGGGTAGCTGAAGCCGGACGCTGCCTCACTTCCTCATCCCGCCGCCGGTCGCACGTCACCGGCAGCAGCGGCCATTGAAGGGAAATGCGCATCATGAGTGCGTCGACTTACCCGGCGGGCATCGTCGGCTCGCCCGCCCCCGTCCTCTCGGTGAGTCCGGTGGTGCTGCCGGCTCCGGGCCGAGCAGTGGACCTTCAGGTGCGGGTCTCCGCGCCCGTGACCGGGAACGAGCTGCCGATCATCCTCCTCTCGCACGGTCAGGGCTACTCCCACCACCTCTCCTCGCTCAACGGCTACGCCCCGCTCGCCAACTACTGGGCGGCGCACGGCTTCGCCGTGATCCAGCCCACCCACCTGAGCTCGCGCACGCTGAGCCTGGCCCCCGACACACCCGGGGCGCCTCTGTACTGGCGCTCGCGAGCCGAGGACATGCAGCGCATCCTCGACCGGCTCGACGAGATCGAGGCCGCCGTTCCGCAGCTTCTCGGGCGCCTGGACCGAAGCAGGGTCGCCGTGGCCGGGCACTCGATGGGCGGACACACCGCGAGTCTGCTGCTGGGTGCCCGGCTCACCGATCCTGAAGACGGAACGGAGGTGAACCTCGCCGAGCCCAGGATCAAGGCGGGAGTCCTGCTCGCCGCGCCGGGCAGGGGCGGCGATGCCCTCACCAAGTCCGTGGCCGAGAACTTCTCCTTCCTCCTGACCACCGACTTCTCCAAGATGACGACGCCCGCACTCGTGGTCGCCGGCGACAAGGACGCCTCGGACCACCTGACGGTTCGGGGCCCGGAATGGCATGCCGATCCCTACGCTCTTTCCCCGGGCCCCAAGTCCCTGCTCACCCTGTTCGACGCCGAGCACGGGCTCGGCGGGATCTCCGGATATGACGTAGCCGAGACCACGGACGACAGCCCCGAGCGAGTGTCCGCGGTCCAGCGGCTCACCTGGGCCTACCTCCGCACCGAGCTCTTCCCCGGGGACCCCGCTTGGCAGGCGGCCCGCGACGCGCTGACGACCGGCCCCAACCCGCTCGGACGGGTCGAATCCAAGCAATGACACATCTCGCGCCTGCCTCGCCCGTACGTGACGGGGCAGGCGCGAGGCGGCCTCGGTGGTCCGTCGCGTGCCAGGGGCGGAATTCACTCCAGGGTCGGCTGAAGAAGACCGACGGGATGGCGTTGTCGCAGCCGATGGCCTTTGCCGGCCAGGCCCTGGGCAACTTGTTGAACCGGTGGACGGGCCAACCACCGATCGTGACTTGCAGGTTGCCGTCGGCGCGCTCGACCACTCCGACGTCGGACTTCTTCATGCCATCGATGAAGTTCTCCACGCAGTCGCCCATGCACTTGGCGAAGGCGGTGACGTTCGCGGGCTGCATCCCTACCTCACCACACAAGGTGGGATCTGGTGGGACGAGGACGGCTGCAAGGAGCCCAACGGTCACCCGCGGAGGGCAGCACCCATCGGACTGCCATGACTACCGGCCGCGCAGACCCATCGCGGAGCCGACGCGAAGCACCCGACTGCTCTCACTTCTCGCGAACATTTCCACGACGTCTGACCTGTCGTCGTTCTCGGAACGTCTCGACAAACGTTCTTGGTTGTGGCCTCCGCAGTTAGCCGCGTGCCTGGCATCGGAGAAGCGTGGCCGGCGGCCCCGTTGCTGAGGCGGGCGGTGGGCTCCCTGGGGAAATGGCAGCGGACTCGAACGTAGAAATCAATGGAACTAGAATGTCTGCTTCGGGGTGGATTCCGGTAAGAGGGTGGGTCACGCCGGAGGAGTGCGCTACCGATGGATCTTGAGCTCAGGGACAAGGTCGCCGTCGTCACGGGTGGCAGCAAAGGCATCGGTCTGGCTGTTTCCGAGGCGCTCGGACGCGAAGGGGCCCGCGTTGTCGTCGGCAGCCGTACGGAATCCGCTCAGCTTGCCGCGTTGCGTGCCAGGGGAAGCGTTGACTTCCTGAGCGTCGATCTGGCTGATCCGCGCGGCGCGGACGACCTGGTCCGGGCCGCGACGGAACGACACGGCCGGATCGATGTCCTCATCAACAACCTCGGCGTGACCACGCCCCGCAATGACTTCCTGGCCATCGATGACAGCGAGTGGCGGCGGGTCTTCGACCTGACCTTCTTCAGTGCGGTCCGCGCCAGTCGTGCCGCCCTGCCCCACCTGCTCGCGGACGGCGGCGGAGCGATCGTCAACATCAGCTCCGTCAACGCACGCCTGCCCTTTCCGATGGTGGTCGACTACTCGGCGGCCAAAGCCGCGTTGAGCAACCTCACCAAGGCGCTGTCGGAGGAGTTCGCGCCGCGTGGGGTCCGTGTGAACGCCGTTGCCCCGGGGCCGGTCCGCACCCCGTTCTGGACCGCGCCAGGGGGCTTCGCCGAGTCCGTCGCTGCCGAGGCCGGTACCACCGCCCAGCAGGCGTTGGACGAGCTGGTCCCTCAGCAGATGGGCATCTCGACGGGCCGCATCAGCGAACCTGAGGAGGTTGCCGATCTCGTCGTCTTCCTGTCCTCTCCCCGCGCAGGAAACGTCACCGGTGCCGAATTCGTCATCGACGGTGGTCAGATCAAGACCACCTGAACCGTAGGTACCGCGCGCCCACGTGCGGCGAGCCGCCAAAAGGGTGACGGTAGTGGGGTAGTGCCATCACGCGAATTGCGAACGGAGGCGTGATGAGGAGCACCGGTGCGACCAAAGACTACGACGTGATCGTCCTCGGCGGCGGTGCCCCGGGCGAGCACGCTGCCGGTGCGCTCGCCGAGGGAGGCCTGCGCGTCGCCGTCGTGGAACGCGACCTGGCCGGCGGTGAGTGCTCCTACTGGGCGTGCATTCCCTCGAAGTCGCTGCTGCGTCCAGGCGAGGCGGTGCAGGGCGCGCGTGCGGCGGCGGGCACCGCCGAGATCGACGTCCGGGCAGCCTTGGCATGGCGTGACTACATGGTTTCCCACTACTCCGACGCCGGAGCAGCGCGGTGGCTGGCGGAACAGGGCATCGCTCTGCTGCGCGGTCGCGGCCGACTGGCGGGCACAGGGGTGGTAGAGGTCGACGGGGAACGGTACACCGCCGAGCACGTCGTGCTGGCGAACGGCGCCGACCCCACCGTCCCACCGGTCCCCGGCTTGCGCGAGCTCGACGGTGTCTGGGGCACGCGCGAGGCGACCGGCATGAAGACGGTGCCTGAACGGTTGCTCGTGCTCGGCGGGGGCCCGGCGGGGCTGGAGATGGCGCAGGTGGTGCGCCGCTTCGGTGGCGAGGTGGTCCTGGTCGAGGCCGCCGAGCATGTGCTCGCACGCGAGCCCGCGCCGCTGGGCGAGGCGCTCGGCCAGGCCCTGAGCCGCGAGGGAATCGAGCTCGTTGTCGGCGTGCAGGCGACCGCGGCGCGCCGTGACGGCGAGGGCTTCGTACTGGGACTGGAGGACGGACGGGCGCTGCGCGGCGATCGTCTGCTCGTCGCGACCGGCCGCCGCCCGCGCGTCGAGGGAATCGGGCTGGAGACCGTCGGCGTGACCGCGGATCGCCGGGGAATACCGGTCGACGCGCGCATGCGGGCCGGCGAACGGCTGTGGGCGATCGGCGATGTCACAGGCATCTTGCAGCTGACCCACGTCGGCGAATACCAAGGTGAGATCGTCGCCTCGAACATCCTCGGCGAGCCCCGTGAGGCCCATTACGAGGCGGTGCCGCGCGTCACCTACACCGATCCACAGGCGGCGGCGGTGGGCGCGACCGAGGCACGGTTCAGTGCGACCGCCTTGCTGTCGGAGGTCGCCAAGACCGCGACCTACACACACGACTACGCCGAGTCGAACGGTTTCCTGACGCTTCTCAGCGACGGCGAGGTGCTGACCGGCGCCTATGCGCTCGGCCCGGAAGCGGGGGAGTGGATGCAGCAGGCCACGCTGGCGATTCGCGCCCGCGTGCCACTCGGGGTGCTGCGCGACACGATTCAGCCGTTCCCCAGCTTCTCGGAGATCCACGCCGCCGCGCTGAAGGCCCTCAGCCGCGAGATCAGAATGGCGCGGCAGCCGGTGCAACGGTGACCACGACGAACGGCCGCCGCGGCCGGTGTTGAGGCCGGGGAGCCAAAGCTTGCAAGCACCCTGAGCGCGATGAGATCCGCGAACGGGCACGATGAGATCCGCGAACGGCCAACACCCAGCAGGTATCGCCCTTCGACGATCCGGGCCGTGGCGACCAGATGTGAAAGCGGGCTTACCAGATGCGAAAAGCGGGCTTACGCCTTCACGGTACCTGCTCGCCGGGCAGGTGAACCCGGGACGGCATTCCTCGCCGCTTCCCATGTCGGCCCGACGTCCGTCGTGGCTGTCGGATGGGATCGCGACGAGATGCCTGCGAGGATCCCCGGGTGCAAGGATCCCCGGGAGCCGATGCGGCCGGCCCCGGCTGCCTTCCGGTCGCCAGCAGTGCGGCGCTGACGAGCGTGGCGAGCAGATCGATGTCGGAGCCTGCTTCGAGCCGAACCGTGACCCATCCTGATGCCGCGGGCAGTTCGAGAGCGCTGGAGTTCCGCAGGGCCGGACGGAGCCTGTCGATCATGTCGCGTGTCAGGTGGACGTCTACCTTGTTGTCGCCATGGAAGTGGACGATCTCCTGGGCGCCGGAGCAGAGGCAATACCGCGCCCCGCAGCACGCACGCCCCTGTGAGAGCGCCGGCCAGTCGGCGAGGCGTGCGTTCGCGTGTTCGGCCAGGTTCATATCTGCAGCCTGCCCGATCCCGGCCCGAGGGTATAGGGGTCGCGGCGAAGTTGCGCCAACAGCCCGATGGTCACGGAGAGTTCGGCCACCGAGTGTCGTCCTGTCGCGAACACATCGACCACCGAGTGTCGTTCTGTCACGAAGACATCGACACGGAATGACGGGGGCAGATCGTGGGCCTCGGAGTGTTCACCATCGAACAACGCCGACGAGCTGAGATGAGGCACCGGTGTCCCGTCGGTGTAAGGCCGCCCCGTGGAAGGGGGCAGCGGCCATCGCGACTCCTGAGCCCGATAGGCGTCGCTCTCGGGAAGCGGGACCGGCCGTGGGGGCGCAGGGGTGCCTGAAGGGCGGCCGGCATGGAGTCGTCCACGGTCCGGGTCCGGCAGTGGTCCGGCCTGCACCCTCTTTCGCGGAGATCGGGGGAATTTTCCTCTTGTCCGGAATTGGGTGGTTGCGTGTATCGTCCTCAGAGGCAGTTCCCGCACGCGATGGGACGGGGAGACATGATGAAGAAGATCATCGCGATAGCGTTCGCCACCGCACTGTTCGGCGCCGGAGGCGCCGGCATCGCCTCCGCGGCCACCGCAGCGCCGGAGGCGCCACCCGGCCAGGGCACCGTCACCACGACGTTCCACTGCCCTGCCCCGCGCGGCACCTTCAAGATCACGGCGGACCCGTGGGTGATGGGCCAGTACGAGTGGTATTACGGTCAGCAAGGTTGCACGTACAGTTCGTAGTCACCGGCCTCCCGGTGACTCGCTCACTTCCTCGTCACGGTCGTGCGCTCTTCGGGTTCCTACACGCTGGGCTTGTGGCTGAGCGTCCCGCGTCGTCGCGGGCTCGCCGAGCTCGACACACCTCGACCCAATGGGTTGTCGGCCAGGCTCCTCCAGTAGGACGGAGGCGTAGAAGTGCCGCAGCGCGTGCATGCCGTTCTCGCGGGCGAGCGGGACGCAGGTGGTCTTGCACTCCTTTCCCTGCGGCAATACGGACCGGCGACCAGGTGGAGCCGTCGGAGGCTGGATTGCAGAGCCTGACCGTGGCGCTTAGCGTGATGTCGGGGACTCCAGCGGCCCTCTGGTGCGGTGCGTGCGGCGGACTCAGCAGGGCATGCCCCCGGGGTCCAGTCCATCGAGGTGATCACCGATGACTGACAGCACACAGACGCTCGTCAAGAATCTCGCCGACACCTTCAGGCATCCGATCCGTTCGCGATCCTGCAGCCTGACCTCAGATCAGTTCGCTGCGGCGAGCGGTCCTGATCACGGACCTCAGTAGGCCGCACGAACCCAGCTCGCTCACATGATCATGTTGGGCCAGTCGGTAGAGGCCATTGTTCCTGTCCGGAACGCCCGCCGAGTTCGTCGGGTGCCGAGATACGAAGGTCACTCATGCCGCAATCCATGCGCGCGCTCGTAGCCGGGGAGGTCGGCGAGCCGAACGATGTCCTGCGGCTGGAATCCCGGCCCGTTCCCACGGCAGTAGCCGGCCAGGCGTTGATCCGTGTGAAGGCGACTCCGATTCACGCCAGCGATCTGCACGTGTTGCGTGGTCGCTACGGTTTCACCCCCGAATTTCCCACTGTCGGGGGGCACATGGAATGTGTGGGCCGTATTGCGGCCCTGGGCCCGGATACCGAGGGACTGAAGATCGGCGAGCGTGTGGTGGCCGTTGCTGTCCCGGCCGTACCCGGGCCGCGTGTGGCCGGCACCTGGCAGGAATACCTTGTTGCCGATACCCATAGGCTTCTGCCGGTCCCCGACCGTCTGAGCGACTCCAGTGCCTGTCAACTCGCCGTCAACCCGTTGACCGCGCTGCTCCTGGTGACTCGCGAACTCGACGTACGGCCGGGCGAATGGTTGTTGCAGACGGCGGCGGGCTCCACCGTCGGCCGGCTCGTCATTCAGCTGGCCAGGCATCTGGGTGTGCGGACGATCAATGTGGTGCGGCGGCGCGATGCCGTGGAGGAGATCAAGGCGCTTGGTGGCGACGAGGCCATTTGCACCGAGGACGAGGACCTGTTGCGGCGTGTGACGGAGATTGCAGGCCCGGCCGGCGTGCGCAAGGCCATCGACTGTGTCGCGGGCCATGTAGGTGCCCAGGTGTCCCAGGCATTGGCTCCGGGAGGAGAAGCCGTGGTCTACGGCGCACTCTCCACCCATCGACAGACTGACCCGGCGGCGCTGACGATTCCGCTGCTGGCGCGCTCAATCATCTACGAGACCAAAGTGGTCCGTGGCTTCTGGCTGAACCGCTGGTTCGGCACCGCCTCACCTACGGATGCGCTGCGCGCGCTGTCCGAGGTTCGCAGCCTCGTCGCCGATGAAGTGCTGAGCATCCCCCAAGGCCGGCCGTTCCCGCTCGAACGCTTCACGGAAGCCATCTCGTTCGCCGAAACACCCGCCCACGGCGCAAAGCCGCTCTTCGTCTTCGGCGACGGACGGGACGAAGCCGACGGACACGTCGAGCCCGACGACGGACACATCGAGCCCTCCCGCCATCGCTTCGACGCCTGACGGGTTGAGGACTCGCTGCCCTGCGGCCGCGAAGAACCCACTCGCAGGCCCCCAACGCGGGGACCGGGGCGGTGTCCGCCCGTGATGAGGGGGGCGGCGCTTGCGGCTGGCGGGCCATGTCGTTTGGGCCGTCGCAGGTCGTTTCATCTGCTGTGCCACTTCACGCATGGTCGGCAGAAGCAACCCTTCCGGGGGCGTCGCGGGTCCTACCCGGTGTCGTGCTCAGACGACAGCCTCTGTCGATTCGTACGGGTAACCGACTGGAAGGGCGTACCCCGTGGTACTTGATCCCAACTTCTGCCTGGACGTGCCTGAGGGTTTCGACGATTCGGACGCTGAGACCGGCGTGCATCCCATGGCCAGGAAGCTGTTCCCGGCCACAACTGCCGCGGAAGCGTTCAAGAAAGCTCATGAGTGGGTGCGGGAACACCGGATCCGCCTGACGGATGTGTCGTGGGATTTCTTCCACGACGAAGACGAGCCCTACTGCCTGACCATCTACTTCACCTTCGAGTTGAAATCCGAGGACACCTGACCCGACAGGGCAGTTCGTTGGGAACGGCCGGTCGTTGGCCCGGCGTGTCGTTGAGGACGAACCGGGTGAGTCCGCCCTCCAGCGGCACGACGAGCACGCCACGCGCCCGTACGGCTTCCGGTACGGCTTCCGGTACGGCGGTCGCCGCAGTACGCCCGGAGGCAGGGCGCAGGAGGGCCGCTTCCAGCGCTTCGGTAGTCTCCGCCCTTCCGACGAGGGGAGATGGACGATGGTGGAAGCTGGGCCGGCGAGACCTCCGAGACCCTGGTCCAGAGGGATTCTGTGCGGCGTCCTTTTCGGGGGTCTGGCCTCGGTGGTCTCCATCGCCACTATCGGGAGGGTGTGGGCGGCGTGTGGCGTCGGCGTCAACGCAGCGGCCAGCAACATGACTCTGCTGTTTCTCGGCCCTCTCATATGGATCGCCGTAGCCGTTTCCTGGGTCGTCCTGTACGCCACCCTGGGACGACGTCACCGAAGCGCAGCACTGACCGCAGGGCTCATCTTCACCGTGTGCGTCACGTGGTTCCTGGTGACGTGGCTTGGCATCGTGGACTCCTACCCTGACCCTCGATGCCCGGGGAATGTCCCGCCCTGGTGGCCGAGTTTCCTCCCTGCATAACCGCACGCAACCACTGTTGGTCAACGCTTCCGGGGCGGGACGCCTTGATGCCGCGGCGCCGAAAGTGGGCACGGAAGCTGCTGGCCGAGTAGCCCTTGTCGGCGACCACCGGCTCGGGCCCTGCCCGTGGTCGCCAGGGCCCGCCGCGGCTTCAGCCGGATCCGTGCGCGCACGTCGGGGAGGTCACACGGCCTGGCTGGGGTTCGCGCCCATGGGCGGAGTGCCCCGGCCTGCGGAAGCCAGTATGGCGGCGCCGGCGGGGTCGGCGGCCAGGGCCTCCTCGAAGCTGTCCTTCGGCAGCACCCTGTTCCTGGCGAGGGTCACTCCGCTCGGTGGGGTGTCGTCCTGGGAGGGGTGGTCGTCCCAGAAGTTGTCGAGGAAGGCCACGTTCTCCAGTGGGGGCGTCACCCGTAGCACGATCGGAGCGTCACTGCGGTGGACGACGTTGCCCTGCACGGTCACCCAGGCGGCACCGTAGTCGGTGTAGAGGCCGAAGTTGTAGGGCGTGATGGTGTCGCGGATGACATTGCCTCGCACCAGGGTGCCGTCGGCGTAGGAAGCTCCCTGTCGGCCGTTGAGGTAGATGCCGCCGCCGTCGGCCAGCACTGTCATGGTGCGGTGGATGAGGTTTTCGAGGACCTGGACCCGGGCAGCCTCCCCGCCGCCGGTGACGACGATCCCGCTGTAGGGGACGTCGTGGATCTCGTTGTGAGCCACCGTCACCTCGCGGGCGTTCATTACCCAGACGGCGGGTGAGCCGTGGTACTCGCGGCCGATGTGGTGGATGAGGTTCTGCTCGATCCGGGTACCGGTGTCTGAGGTGACGGTCACGGCGCTGCCGGAGACGTCCTCGATCTGGTTGCCGACGACGACGTTGTCGCGACCCCGCCCGGTGAAGCCGATCGCCCCGGCGCCGAGCCGGGCGAAGCTGTTGTCGTGGAGTGCGACCCGAACGGCGGCGGTGAACTCGACGTTGGCCGGTACGAGCCGGGGTTCCACCGGAATCGTCACATGGGCATTTCCGTCGGCGAGTTCGACCTTCTGCAGCTGGCCGCCGTCGTAGTAGGTGTTGGCGAAGAAGTGCAGGAACCCATGGGGTCCGTCCGGTGCGGTCCAGCCGGCGTGGGAGAAGGTCAGGCCGCGCAGCGTCACATCGTGCAGTGGGGTCTGCTCGGTTCCCCGGCCGACGACGAGCTTCTCCAGGACCGGGGTGATGATCTCGGCTTCGGCCGGGTTCTCCCCGGGCAGTGGCAGGTAGTGCAGGACGTGGTGCCCGGGGGTGCGTCGGTCGAGGGCGAAGGTGCCGGGCTCGGTCAGGAAGCTCACGCTGTTCTCCGCCGAAACCGGCCGGGCCAGGCCGTCCCACCGTGTGTCCCGGCGGGTTTCGGGGTCGGTCGGCTTGTCGCCGACCCAGGCGGCGGAGTAGAGCTCGCGGGCCCATGTGAAGGCGGGCTGGGCAAGGGTGATGGTCGTGGATCGCGCGTCGCCGGTGATCTCGGCGACCCGGCAGCGGGCCTCCGACCACGGGTACACCCACGGGAAGACGAACTCGATGCTCGTCGGGTCCTGCCAGCTTTGCGGTTCGGTGCTATCCGTGACGTAACCGGTCTCCGTTTTCGTCACATTACCCGGGAGTCCGGGACTGAGCGAGGCCCTGGGGGCTCGGCGGCCGTTCACATACAGCTGCCGGGTCTCCAGCGAGCCCACCTCGGCCCGCCAGGTGCCGTCCACCTCGCCGGGATGCCACCCGGAGATCACGCGGCCGCCGCTGACAACGGCCTCCTCCTGGCCGGGAGTTCCAAAGCCGTAGGCCTGGTAGACGACCCGGTGGCCGTTCCGGCCCGAGTCTCCTGCGCCTGAGTCCAGGGTGAAGGGGGTGTCCAGGAAGTACGTTCCGGCGCGGAGGTTGACCACGAGGTCGGATCGCAACGACGCGGTACGGGCGCGGACGGCCCGCTGTGCGGCGGACAGGGTGGCGAACGGCCGGTCGAGCGTGCCGGGCCAGGAATCGCGACCCCAGGGTGCGACGTAGAGCTGGTCGGGCTGGTCGTCGAGCATGAATGCACCTTCCCCCGAATAGGTTTATGCCGTACACGGCTGCGTACACCATAAACGCCAGGCTAGGGTGGAGGTCAAGAACGGAAGGTGAGTGCGCATGACCGAGGAGAGCGCGACGGCGGAACCTGGACGCACCGTCGAACTGCTGTGGGGCGCCAAGGAGAGCCCCGGGCGGACGGGGCTGAACCTGGCCGGGATCGTCGCGGCGGCGATCGAGGTCGCCGACGCCGAAGGGCTGCCCGCGCTGTCCATGCGACGGGTTGCCGAGCGGCTGGGCTTCACCACGATGTCGCTCTACCGGCATGTGCCCGGCAAGGCGGAGCTGATCGAGCTGATGCGGGACGCCGTGGTCGGCGAACTCGACCTGTCCGCGCCCGACCACTCCGATTCCGGCGACGTCGACTGGCGCACCGGAATGGAGGCGTGGGCCCGCGCGCACTGGACCCTCCACCTGCGGCATCCGTGGCTTGTGCACACCGCCGGCAGTCGTCGGCTGCCCGGCCCGAACATCATGGCCGACTACGAGCGCGCGTTGCAGATCGCCGAGGGTACGGGGTTGCGGGCTTCCGAGGTGGTCGCGGTGGTCTCTCTGGTCGCCGGCTTCGTCAAGACCGCCGCACAGCAGGTCCACGAAGTCCGCCATGAAGAGCGGGAGTCCGGCGTCTCGAACGCGCAGTGGTGGCGCGGCCAGGAGGAACTGGTCGAGCGCATGGGCCCGTACCCCGCCCTCGGCCGCCTGTGGCATGCCGGTGCCTTCGACGAACCTGAGGACCCCTTCGATTTCGGTCTGGCCCGGACTCTCGACGGCGTCGAACTCCTCGTCGCCCGGCGTCATCGCGCGGAAAACCGTGATGAAATCCGTGATGTAACTGCGCCGCAGCCTCACCCGGGGCAGTGCTCGGTCTGCGGCGCCGAGTTCGCTGGGCCGCGTCGCGGGCGGCCGCGGGACTACTGCTCCCGTGCCTGCCAGCAACGGGCCTATCGGCAGCGCCGATCGGCGACCTCGGCATCCGCCGGCGCCGCGGCATCCGACAGTTCTGCTGGCAACGCCCTCTAGGGTGACGCCGCCAGGCCCGGCGGCTCTAGCCTGGTTCCTGGCCGCTCACCGCGGCTTCGTACGCGAGCAAAGTGTCGACGAACAGCTGCCGCTGATCCGGCGTCAGGGGAGCCAGCGCCTTGCGCCACGCAGCCGCACCCGGGGCGAGCCAGGCGGCGATCGCGGGTTGCTGGTCGGCCGCAATGCCGATGATGCGACGGCGCCGGTCCGCCTGGTCCTCGCGCCGTTCCAGGATCCCCTGCCGGCTCAGGTCGCCGACCAGCAGGCTCACCGTCGTCGGCGCGACCTGCAGTCGAGCCGCCAGTTCGTTCACGGTCATCGGCCCGTCGAAGAGCAGGTAGGACAGCAGCGAGAGGTGGCGCGGCGCCAGCGCGAAGGACTGCAGGGCCTCGGGCACAGGGATCTTCTTGACCCGGCCCACCATTCGGGGCATGAGCAGCAACAGGTCCCTGACGGCGTCATCGACCCCGTTCTCGCTGCCCTCGGCGGCGTCGTGCGCCTTGGGTCTTGACATCGCACACCTCTCCACATTTACCTTTGCCCTCAAAGCTATTTTGCTTTGCTTGCAAAGCAACCTGCTCTCCATCCTACGTACCGACGTGAACGGAGTTGCCGCCATGCCGCACTTCAGCGTGCACATCCGCGAAGAATCTCTTGACGGGACGGTCGAACCGAAACTGATCGGCGCCCTGGCCGACGCGGTCGGTGCCGTCTACGGCGAGGAGTTCCGCCGCCTCGTCGGGGTGGACCTGATCGGAATCCCGCAGCACCGCCGGGGCATCGGCGGCAACCCGACCGACCTCGATGCGCCTCATGTCACCCTCAGCATGCGCGAGGCCGCCTATCACCTGCCCGAGGTCCCGGACGCTCCCGCACGCCTGGTCGCCAACGCCACCGACGCACTGGTCGCCGCGCTCGGCGAGGCCGTCCGCAAACAGGTCATCGTCACCCTCGTCGGCGTCCCCGACGGCCGCACCGGAGTCGCCGGCGCGGTGGCCTGACGCGCGTGCGCGGACCGGGTGTGCCTGCCGGTCCGCGCACGCAGCACCGCCGGACGCTGCACGGCCGGTCCCTGCCGCACCCATCGCGGGCGTAAGAAGGTGAAAGCCGGCGGTGGTGGGGTCGTGGTAACGGGATGCCCGTCGGCCGACCCGGATGGATGTCAGGGTTCTCGTAGGCGACCTGCTCCAGCTGTCGCCGGCGCAGCCAGGTTGGGTCACATGAGCGAGCTGTGGGGAATTAGCCTTGAGTCTCCAGTGACTGGAGACTGCAGGGTGGGGGACATGGACGGTACGACCCTCTTCTCGATCGGGGAGCTTTCCCGGCGGACCGGTTTGCCAGTGAGGACAATCCGGTTCTACTCCGACTCGGGGGTGGTGGCGCCCACCAGTCGAAGTCCCGCCGGTTATCGGCTCTACGACCTCGACGCACTGCTTCGTCTGGAACTCGTCCGCACACTGCGGGAGTTGGGTATGGACCTCGCCACGGTTCAACGGGTGCTCGACCGCGAGCTCTCGGTGGCGGAAGTGGCCGCGGCGCATGCCGATGCCCTGGACGTCCATATTCGGATGCTGCAACTGCGTCGGAGCGTTCTGCGAGTCGTGGCCAGACGCGGGTCCAGTCCCGAGGAGACCAAGCTCATGCACAGGCTTACGCAGTTGTCCGGCGAAGAACGCCGACGTCTGATCGACGATTTCATGGAGGGCACCTTCGGCGCGGTGGATGCCGACCCGGTTGTGGTGGCCATGGTTCGCGCTGCCACTCCTGATCTCCCCGATGATCCGTCCAGCGAGCAGGTCGCTGCGTGGGTGGAGCTGTCCGAGCTGGTCGGCGACGAGGACTTCCGTGCCTGTCTGCGCCGGACGGCGCCCTACCAGGCCGCCCGGCGCACGCTCGGCATAGAGACCCAGGTGGGCAACGAACTGATGGGGTTCACCCGCCAGAAGGTCGCCGAGGCCCGGGAGTCAGGCATTGACCCCCTCAGTGACGAGGCCGTACCCATCGTCGACGACCTCGTGCAGCGATTCGCCGAGGTGCTCGCGCGCACCCCTGACGCGGAATTCCGGGACTGGATGGCCCAGCAGTTCGAAGTAGCCCATCATCCCCGCGTGGACCGGTACTGGCAGCTGGTGTGGATCGTCAACGGCTGGCAGGCGGTGCCGAGCCTGATCCCGGCGTACCCCTGGCTCATCCAGGCCCTGCGGAGGGGCAGCGACGCATAGTCACCGCAGTGACCGCCCGGGCTCGCCTCCCCGCGAGCCCGGCTGGGCGTGAGCGGCCGTTCCAGGCTAGGACCGGTCGGTTCCGAGGGCGTTGCGCAGGAACGCCGTTGCCTGGTCGATGGCTCCACGGGCGGCTTTGGACTGACTCAGCGAGTTGAGCATCATGAAGTCGTGGACCGTGCCGTCGTAGCGCACCGTGGTCACCGGAACGTCGGCCGCGCGGAGCTTGGCGGCGTACTCCTCGCCCTCATCGCGCAGCACATCGGCCTCGTCGACGATCAGCAGGGCGGGCGGCAGGCCGGAGAGCTGCTCGATGGTGGCGTGGTTGGGTGACGCGGTGATCTCCGCGCGTTGGTTCGGGTCGGTCGTGTAGGCGTCCCAGAACCATTCCATCAGCTTGCGGCTCAGGTAGTAGCCGGTGGCGAATTGGTCGTAGGAACCGGTGTCCATGGCCGCGTCCGTGACCGGGTAGTACATCGACTGCTGTACGAACGTGACGTCACCGCGCTCCTTGGACATGAGGGCGAGCGCGGCGGTCATGTTCCCGCCGACCGATTCCCCTGCCACTGCCATGCGCTGTGCATCCAGCCCCTTGGACGCTCCCTCGCGGACGATCCACTGCGCGGTGGCGTAGCCCTGCTCGATGGCCACAGGGTAGTGCGCCTCGGGCGACGGCGTGTACTCCACGAAGGCCACTGCCGCACGGGTGCCGACCGCCAACTCGCGCACCAAGCGGTCGTGCGTACCGGCATTGCCCAGCACCCAGCCACCGCCGTGCATGTACAACACGACGGGTAGCGTTCCGGTGACGCCCTGCGGCCTGACGATGCGTACCCGTACATCGCCCACGGCTGCCGGAACCGTGACCCACTCCTCGTCGACCGGCAGCTTGTCGACCGGCGCGGCCTGGAGGTCGTCGAGCACCTTGCGCGCTGCGGTCGGATCCAGCTCGTACAGGAACGGATGTTGCGAGGTTGCGTCGGCGAGCTCCTGCGCCTCGGGCTCGAGGACGATTGTGGCGGTGTGACCAGCCATAGGAATGCTCCCTGGGAAAAACGAGAAGCGCATGGGGACGAGCGCGGGGCGCTGAAGAGCGCCGCGCTGCGCTCGGTTTGCGGGGCGGCCGACGGAGCCTCCGCCCTTGTGCAATTCCCTGATGAGGGGATGCGTCCATTGTAATTGCCCCTCCTGCGCAGATGCATTTCAAGGGTGCATCTCGGGCGCCGCGGCAGCGGCTGGAGACGGAAGGGTGGCGCTCACTCCAACCCCTGACATCGCGCCCTGCCACGGAACCAAGCGCCGGTGCCACCCGCAGGAGAACGCCGCTGCCGTGACACTGGCCCGGAACGAGGGCTTTCTGTGTGGGAGGCCATCGCAGGCTTCCATGAGGGGCAGAGCATCTCCTTGCGGGGGTGGGAATTGCGTTGTGGGGCGTCCCCGCGTCATCGGCCCCCTCAACGCCCGCGCACAATAAGGCGGTGTGGCGCTGCCGGCCCGAGTGCAGCGCATCAAGGGGGAGTTGACATGCAGAGTATGAATGGCGAGGCCGGCCTCGTCTTGGTCGTGGTGATCGTGGCTCTGGTGGTGCGACAGCAGCTGCGCACCCGTCCGGTGCGGCATATTGGCTCGCTGGTTGCCCCGGCGCTCCTTGGGTGCCTGGGCGTCGCGGGGATAGCCTTCGGAGTCTTCACAGTCGTCAAGGAGCATCCGCTGACAGCCTTGCCGATCATCCTCCTGGTGGTGAGCCTGGCCGTCGCGGCCGGGTTCGGCGCGGCCAGGGCGCGGACCGTCCGGGTGTGGCGTGACCCCGAGGGCGTGGTGCTGCGCAAGGGTACGGCGGCCACTACCGGGCTGTGGCTGGCTTCGGTGTGCGCGCACATCGGCCTGGGCCTGTGGATCGACCATGCGGCCGGGGCCGGGGTGCTCGGGACCGTGTCGTTGTACGCGTACCTGGCCATCGGGCTGGGCACGCAGAACTTCCTGGTGCGTGGGCAGGCCGCCGCGTTGTGAACTCGTGCTGATGCATGGCCAAGGCGCTCGACACCGGCTCGCGCTTCAAGAGCGTGGCTGGAGATGGCTTCCTGGAGGGCGGAGCCGGGCGTTGCGCCCTCCAGGGACTGGTTGATGCACAGGGGGCCGGGCGCCCGGCCCGGTGGGCCGGCACCGGCTGCGCGACGGGCACGCGGTGCGATGTGCGCAGCGGAGGTTCATCTGGCGGGGCCATCATCCCCTGATCGTGACCGCGCACCTCCAGCCCGGGGCGCCGTCCGCGTCGCCTCGATGAGGCCGCTTTCGTAGGCGACGATCACCAACTGTGCGCGATCGCGGGCACCGAGCTTGGTGAGCAGGTGGCTCACGTGTGTCTTCACGGTGGTCACGCCCAGGTGGAGCCGCTCGGCGATCTCGGTGTTGGACAGCCCTCGGGCGATGAGCGTCAGCACCTCCCGCTCCCGCTCGGTCACTCCGTCCAGGTTGCGGACGAGTCGCTGGGAAGGCTCGGGTCGGCTGGCGAACTCCGCGATCAGGCGCCGGGTCACGGCCGGGGCCAGCAGTGCCTGGCCCGCGGCGATGACGCGGAGGCCGGCCAGCAGCTCACCGGGCGGAGTGTCCTTGAGGAGGAAGCCGCTGGCGCCGGCCCGCAGTGCCGCGTAGACGTAGTCGTCCAGGTCGAACATGGTCAGGACGAGGACCCGCACTTCGGCCGTCCGGGGTGAGCCACAGATCTGCCGGGTCGCCTCGATGCCGTCCATGTCGGGCATCCGGATGTCCATCAGGACCACGTCCGGCGGGTCCTGGCGCGCCAGCCGCACCGCTTCCGCACCGGTCGCCGCCTCTCCCGTGACCACCATTCCGGGCTCGGCGTCCACCAGCACACGCAGGCTGCCGCGCAGCAGTGCCTGGTCGTCGGCGAGCAGGACGCGGAGGGGGCCCGTGGTCGGGCGGGCAGGCGTGTCCATGCCGGTCACCGGGCGTTCCCGTACGGCACTGTGGCGGTCACGGCGAAACCGCCTTGCGGGCGCGGTCCTGCTGCGAAGGTCCCGCCGTACATGGCGACCCGTTCCCGCATGCCGACGATGCCGTGGCCGCCGGACCCGGGAGGGGCCGGCTCGGCGCGATGGCCCCCGTCGTTCGTGACGTCGATGCGGACCTCCTGCCGGTTCGCTTCGACCACGACGCGGCAAGGAGCTCCCGCGGGAGCGTGTCTGATCACGTTGGTCAGTGCCTCCTGCACGATTCGGTAGACGGTGAGCCCCACCCCGTCCGGCAGTCCTTCCACGTCCCGCACCGACAGCTCGGCCCCTGCCCGCTCGGCGAGTCGGGCCAGGTCGCCGGGGCCCGGAACGGGTCCTCGCGCGGCCGGTGGCAGGCGTGCGCCATCCGCGTCGGACCGCAGCACACCGAGCATCCGCCGCATGTCGGTGAGCGCGTCACGGCTGGTGCTCTCGATGACGCGCAGCGCGTCGTGGGCTTCCTCGGGGCGGGTCCGTACCACGTGGTTGGCGACGCCTGCCTCGACCGCGATCAGGCCCATGCTGTGGGTGACCACGTCGTGCAGCTCGCGCGCGATGCGCAGTCGCTCCTCGGCGACGGCCCGCTGCGCGAGGTGCTCGGCCACCCGGGCCGCGTAGGCGCGGCGCTGGCGGACGGCGCCCCCCAACTCCCATGCCCCCAGCAGTACCGCGAAGCCGAGCAGGAGCAGGCCGGGACCGCCGGTCTGCCAGTACGGCTGCTCGGCGCGGACCGCCCCCAGGGCGCCCGTCAGGCACAGCAGCGTGATCGTGAGGTAGGGCAGCCACCGCTCCCACCAGCGCCGCAGCGGGCTGGTGAGCGCGACGGTGTAGAGCGCGGAGGCTGCCGGGAGAAGCGGATCCCACACCGCGTCCCGGGCCACCGCCACCGCGGTCACGAACGTCACGACGCCGAACACCGGCAGTGGCCAGACCCGCCGTACGGCGATCGGCACGGCAATCGCGGCCATCAACACCAACGGTTCCCATGGCGAGGGCCCATCGGACGGCGGGTCCGGTGCCGGCGCGGATCCCGCGGAGCCCGTCAGCAGCAGCACGGCCGTATAGGCGAGCACGGCCGCACCGTCCAGCACGATCAGCTGGCGTCGGCTCAACCTCCGGGCCAAGAAGGGCGGTTGCTGCTCCGTGCCCGCCGTTCGACGTATGTCCACGGCACGACGGTATCCGCAGCGGGCGCACCGCCACCTCCGTCTCCGGGCCGTGCCTGCGTCTCATCCTCTGGGAGGATCCACGGGCCGCGCCCGCAGGAGTGCTCCACCCGCAGGCGGACCCGGCCCGCTCCCACCCGGGCCCGATGCGCCGCGGCCCGCCCTGCGGAACAGTCACCGGCATGATCGAAGTCTGCGAACTGACCAAACGCTACGGGCGGCACACCGCCGTCGACACGCTGTCCTTCCAGGTGCGCCCGGGCCGCGTGACCGGCTTCCTCGGGCCGAACGGCGCGGGCAAGTCCACCACGATGCGCATGATGCTGGGTCTGGACCGGCCGACCAGCGGCGATGTCCGCATCGACGGGCTGCCCTACCGGCGCCTGCGCGAACCACTGCACACCGTGGGCGCTTTGCTGGATGCCAGGTCCGTGCACGGCAACCGGACGGCCCGTGCCCATCTGGGCTGGCTGGCCCGCAGCAACCGGATCCCACAGCGCCGGGTCCGTGAGGTCATCGACCTGACCGGCCTGGGGAGCGCAGCCGACAAACGGGCGGGGACCTTTTCCCTGGGTATGAGCCAACGGCTCGGCATCGCCGCTGCGTTGCTGGGGGACCCGGCGGTGCTGCTGCTCGACGAGCCGGTCAACGGGCTGGACCCGGAGGGCATCGTCTGGATCCGCCGCCTCATGAAGGACTTGGCGGCCGAAGGCCGGACGATCCTGGTGTCCAGTCACCTGATGAGCGAGACGGCACTGACCGTGGACCACCTCATCGTCATCGGCCGCGGACGGCTGCTCGCGGACACCGGCCTCACCGATTTCCTCGACCGCCATACCCGGCCCTGCGTACGCGTCCGCAGTCCTGAGCCCGCACGGCTGCGCGCTGTGCTCACCGACGCCGGGATCAGGGTCGACGACGGCGCCGACGGCAGCCTGGTGGCCACCGGGGCCGGAGTGGAACGGATCGGCGAACTGATCGCGGCGCACGGGGTGACGGTGCACGAGGTGACACGGCAGCCGGCCTCCCTCGAAGAGGCGTTCATGCGACTGACCGGAGAGTCCGTCGCCTACCGGAGCGGGGAGCAGCAGCGATGAACACGGCCTTCTCACGAGCGGTCCTGGCGTCCGAATGGACCAAGATCCGAACCGTGCGGTCGACCACCTGGAACCTGGCGCTGACCTTCGTCCTCAGCGCCGGTCTCGGCACGCTGGTCGCACTGAGCCTGCGCGCCAACATCGACCGCGCCGTGAACTTCGACCCGGCTTTCGCGGGGCTGTACAGCCTGACGCTCGGACAGCTCGGCCTCGTGGTGTTCGGGGTGCTGCTCGTCGGCTCCGAGTACTCCTCGGGAACGATCCGGACCTCGCTTGCGGCGGTGCCACGACGCGGAGTGTTCTTCTCCGGCAAGGTGCTGGCGGGCGCTCTGGTGGCCCTCGTCGTCGCGGCGGCCACGGTGATCGTCACCTTTGTCGTCGCGCAGACGGCACTGGGGCCGTACCGCACCACGATGGGCGCGGACGGGGTGCCCGCCAGACTCGGCGGCGCCTGCGTCTACTTGACGCTCATCTGTGTGTTCTCCATGGGAGTGGCCACGATGCTGCGCAGCTCCGCGGTCTCACTGGGCATCCTCCTCCCCCTGCTCTTCCTGGGGTCTCAAGGGCTCGGAAACGTGCCGGCACTCAAGAGCGTCCTGCAGTACCTCCCCGACCAGGCCGGCCTGGTGCTCATGCATCTCACCGGCCCGCAGGACGACCCTCGCTTCGGCCACGGCTACGGCCCCTGGGGCGCGCTGATGATCCTGCTGGCATGGACGGCCGCATCGCTCCTCGGCGGCTACCTGACGCTGTGCCGTCGCGACGCCTGAACGACAACAGAACCTAGGCGTCCCGGTATCGGTCCCGGATCTCGGGGAGTTGCCGGAAGCCGGCTGACCGGTAGGTGGCGACGGCGCCGGCGTTGGAGCTCGGGGTGCAGACGATCGCGCTCGACGAGCCCAGTTCCTGCAGTGCGGCCGCCGCGGCGACGGTGATCGCCTTGCCGTAGCCGTGACCGCGATGCTCCCGGTGCACGCCCATCGGCTCGAGCAACCCGGGCTTGCCCGGACCGGCCGACCACACCGTCACCGCCGCCACCGCGTTGTCCTGGTCGTCGTACGCGACCAGGCACCGGGCGTCGGCATACGGCACACCGGCTGCCATCGCGTGCCAGCGCTCGTCCGTGAACGTCGACCCGTCGAACGCTGCCCGCTGTACGGCGGCCCGCACGGGTGCCTGCTCCGGCCCGATCACCTCGATCCGCACGCCCGGGTCCCGCACCGGCTCCGTGAGGTCGCGGCGGAGCGGCGTCCACGGTTCGTCGGCGTCCCAGCCGGCCTCGGACAGCAGGTCTTGGACCAGTGCGTCCATGGGCGCCTCGATGGACACCTTCCCCTCCATCAGGACGCCGCGCTCCGGCTCGGTCACGTCCTCGACCAGCTGCTGCGCCAGCTCCTCGTCCCGCTGGGCGTCCGGCGAGATCGTCAGCCGCAACAGCTCAGGACCGTCCAGCAGTCCGACGGCGAGAATCCGTCCGTCCCGGCTCCAGGTCCGGACCGCCGCGGCCGTCGCCGCTGCGCCGAACCGCCAGAACCACCCCAGATCCCCCGGATGAAGCTGCATCGGCGCCCCGTCGTACTGCCACTCCCGGAGCACGTCCACAGCCTCGCTCAGCCCGTCGACTCCCGGCTTTCGCAACACAATCGCCATACCTCCGATCACACACGACCGCACGGACCGCCCGCACCTGGTTTCCGGCGGGTCGGCGTGGTGGTGGTTGTGGGAAGGGGGCGCGAGGCGAGCTCAAAGATGTCTGAACGTGGGAGTGGCGTCGCCAGTGGCCCGAGAAGCCACGTCAGTGGATTCCGGCCTCGATGTGGGCGAGTTGGGCGGCGAGGATCTCTTCGAATGCGGCGCGGCGGTCTGCCCCGAGGGGGCGGACGTCGCGGGCGAAGTGAGCCAGGGCGGGGAAGCGTTCGGGGTCGGCGCCGAGCACCGCGACGCGGAACTGCTCCATGCCCTGTTCGTACTCTTCGGGGGCGATCGTGCTGACCCCGGCCTCGGAGGCGATCAGTGCGGCGAGGAGGATCACGATGCGGTGGTAGCGCGCCGGGATCTCCCCGTCGGGCAGGCCCGATGCTCGCAGGGCCTGCAGTAGCTCCTCCATGACCAGCCGGGAACCGGTGCCGCCGGACCCATAGCGTCCCCAGATCGTGGCGAGCTGGGGTTGCTCGCCGAAGGCCGCTCTCAGGCACAGGGCCAGGGCGGTGATGCGCTGCTTCCAGTCGCCCTCGGCGTGGTAGCCGTCCATGGCGGCCACGAGGATCCGGTCGGCGACCGCGCGCAGCAGTTCGGTCTTGTTGCGGAAGTGCCGGTAGAGGCTGGAGGAGTCGGTCCCGAGCGCCGCGGCGAGCTTGCGCACGCTGAACGACTCGGCGTCGCTCGTGCGCAGCAACTCCGCCGCCGTGTTCAGGATTTCCTCGGTGGACCAACGCCTTCGGCCAGCCATCTCGCCCCTTTCATCCAGGGTCAGTCTAACCTATGCACTTGCTGTTGCACGCACCGCGTGCATAATGAGGACGCATGCTTGCGAGGGACCGACTCCAAGGGCCCCGCCCGCAGCAGAACTGCACGACCCGCGCGATGCCCGAGACGCACGATCACCACCACACACCGGATTCCAGCCGGGGGAAGAGGGAGACATGAGCGAGGCCACTGCGACGACGCGGCCGCCGGAGCCGGACTGGTCGGCGGTGACAGCCGAGGAACTGCGCGCCTACCGCGACGCGGAGAACCGCTTCCGCGCGTCCGGCGCGGCGCGGACGATCCTCGGAGAGCCGGACGCCGGCGCCGCGATCGCCTGGCAGGAAATCGCGCTGCCTGGCCGCGACCTACCGGTCCGCGTCTACCGGCCGGCACCGACGGGAGACGACGAAGCCGCAGCCCGAACCGACCTGCCCCTCGTGGTCCATGTCCACGGAGGCGGCTTCGTGGGCACCGCGGTGCAGTGCGACTGGACCAACAGTCACCTCGCCGCCCACCTGCCCGCCGTCGTCGTCTCGGTCGAACACCGCCTCCTCGCCCCGGACAGCTCGCTCGCGAACGCCGCCGACGACGGCTGGGACGTGCTCCAGCACGTGGTGCGGCACGCAGCGCAGTGGGGCGTCGACCCGGCGCGCACGGCCGTCTTCGGCGAGAGCTGCGGCGCGTTGATCAGCGCGCTGACGGCCATCCGGGCCAGGGAGGCCGGCCTGAAGCTCAAGGCACAGGTACTGGTCAACCCCGCGGTCGACGTGACCGAGACGATGTTCGACCACCCCTCGATCGCCGAGTACGCGTACCACCCGACCCGGGCCCTGCCACAACTGCGGCTCGTCCAGCGGCTCTCCGTCCCACAGGGAACCGACGCCCGCACGCTGTCGCCGCTGTACGCCGACGACCTGAGCGGGCTGGCACCGGCGCTCGTGGTGGTGCCCACCCAGGATGCGGTCGCCGACCACGGCCGCCGCTATCGCCGAGCGCCTGCAGGCGGCCGAGTCCTCCGTGCGGCTCACCGAATACCCGGGAGCGCGGCACGCGTTCCTCACCCTGCCCGGCGTGGAACCTCAGGCCGAGGCCGCCCAGGCGGAGATCCTCGCGTTCCTCCACGCGACCCTCTCGAAGTGACGGACGAACGATGCACCCCACCCTTGGACCCGACGGCCCCGCGGTCTCCCGGCTCGGCCTCGGCTGTATGAGCATGACCGGCACCTACGGCCCCGCCGACCCGCACGAGGCCGCGGCCACCCTGCTGGAGGCCCTCGACTCGGGCGTCACCATGTTCGACACCGGCGACTTCTACAGCGACGGAGCGAACGAGGAACTGCTCGGCCGGACCCTCGCACCACACCGCGACCACGTCGTGCTGGCCACCAAGACGGGCGTTCGGCGCACCGCCGAAGGCCTGGTCCCCGCCGGTTCACCCGAGTATCTGCGCCGTGCCTGCGAAGCGTCCCTGCGCCGCCTGCGCACCGACCACATCGACGTGTACTACCTCGCCCGCATCGACCCCGCCGTGCCCCTCGAGGAGTCGGTCGGCGCGCTGGCCGAACTGGTCGCCCAGGGAAAGGTGGGCCGCATCGGTCTGTCCGAGGTCTCGGCCGCCACCCTCCGCCGCGCCCATGCCATCCACCCGATCAGCGCCGTCCAGACCGAGTACTCCCTGTGGGAACGGCATGTCGAAGAAGACGTCATGCCCACGCTTCGCGGCCTCGGCGCCGTCCTGGTCGCCTACAGCCCTCTCGGCCGCGGCCTGCTCACCGGAGCCGTACGCGCCACCACCCGCTACGGCCACGGCGACTTCCGTGCCACCGCCCCCCGTTACAACGGCGACGACCTCCAGGCCAACCTCGCCATCGTCGACGCCCTCACCGAAATCGCCGCAACCAAGCACGCCACCCCCGCCCAGATCGCCCTTGCCTGGCTCCTCACCCGTGGCAGCGACGTCATCCCCATCCCCGGCAGCTCCCGCCGCCCCCACCTGCGCGACAACCTGGCCGCCCTCGACTTGCATCTGACAGCGGCCGACCTCAGCGACATCGACGGCGCCGTCCCCACCACCGGCGCCCACGGAGCCCGGTACGGCGACCACGGCATCGGCCTGATCGACCGATGAGACCCGGAGCAGGGCACGCGTTCCACGGCCTGCCGGTCGTGGCGCCGCAGGCCGAGGACTGACTGGACTGGACTGGCATCGGCTCCCTTGGGCTCCGCACCTGAGGAGCGGAGGGCAACCATCCCGACAACAGCGCCCCGAGCCACAGCTCACCCCGACCTACGCGGAAGGGTTCGGGGCGGGGCCGCGGGCATCGCGCTGCCCGCGGCGCGTGTTCCGCTGACGCGGACTCAACGTCACAGACCCGGATCGTTACGGGTCACGACCGTCATGTACCAGGGAGGCAGACACAGTGAAGCGCATCGGCATCATCGGAGTGGGCGAGATCGGCCGGGCCATCGTGATGGGCCTGTGTGACGGGGACGGGACGTCGCTGGAGGTTTTTCTCTCCCCCCGGGGAGCGCGGACTGCCGCGGAGCTGTCCGAGCGCTACAAGGGAGTGAAGGTCTGCGCCGACAATCAGGAGGTGGTGGACCGCTCCGAGCTGGTGATCATCGCGGTACGCCGCCAGGACCGGCACGAGGCGTTGACCGGGCTGAGGGTGGGAAGCGACAAGATCGTGGTCAATGTGATGGCCGGCGTCAGCAACGACGCCCTGCGTCACACACTCGCCACCGGGGCCCCGCTGGTCCGGGCCATCCCCCTGGCCGAACGGCAACAACGAACGCATCCGCGCTACTTGGTTCGACCCGGCCAACTCCGAAGCCTTGGTGAAGGCCCTCGACGGCCTCCTCGCCGGCTTGCAATAGCCCAGAGGGAGAGCTCGCCCCGGAGGCGCCCCGTGAGTTGACCCCCACGTCACGGGGCCGTCCCCAAGAACCGGCGCAACCCGCTGGCACTGTGCAGGGGGAGCGGCCCTGTCCGCGAGTCGCTGCTGGGGCTGAGGATGAGGGTGGGCACCGTCACCGTCGAGGCGATCCGGTCCCGGCTCGGGACATGATCCGCCGGACAGAACTCACCGGCCCCCGAACCTCCGGGCCGATTCCTGGACGTGCGCCAGCCTGCGCAGGCTGAGCAGCACCGGTTCGTACAGCACGGTCAGCGCGACGGCCGCCTCGATCTGCCCGGCCGCCGTGGGCTGTTCCTCCACCGCGTCCAGGTCGGCGACGGCGAGTTCGGCGGCGAGGCGACCGTAGGGCAGCAGGTGTGCGGTGTCGCAGGGGTAGCCGAGGCGGACGAGCGCGGCGACGGAGGTGATGAGCGTGCCGAGGGCGGGGGAGGGCTCATCGTGCATGCCGTGCCAGCCCAACTGCTCCAGCAACGCGTCCACCGAGCGGTGCGCGATCCCCGTCGCCTCGTCGTCCTCGGCGGGGCCCGGGACACGCGGCAGCGCCCGGGTGGCCGCGCCGAGCCGCATGTGGTGGTCCAGCGACGTGTCCTCCGCGGCGGCGATCACCTCCCGTGCGACGGCCACCGGCATCTTGCCGATCTGGATCAGTGCCCGCACCAGCCGGAGCCGGCGCAGGTGCTCCTCGCCGTACTCGGCCTGGGTGGCGGTGACCCGGTGGCCGGGCTGGAGCAGCCCTTCCCGCAGGTAGTACTTGATCGTCGCGGTGGACACCCCGCTGCGCGCGCTCAGTTCGGCCAGTCGCATCCTCTGGCAGCCTCCTTTGGATTCTGTCACTATCCAAGCATGGATAGTTCCGCTATCCAACGACTGAAGCGGGGGTTACGGACATGGGTACGGCACCGATAACGGGGCGGGTCACGGCGGCGGCCGACGGGGACGTGGTGGTCTTCCTCATCGGGATGCGGATCAACCGGTGGCGGGCGGTACGCCACTGGCTGCCCACCTTCACGGCCATGCCGCGCATGCTCAAGGAGCTTGCCCGCGAGAAGGACAGCGGGCTGTTGGGATACCGGGGCTACTCGGCCGGGCTGCGCACCTACACACTCGTCCAGTACTGGGAGTCGCGCGAGAAGCTGCTCGCCTACGCCTCGGCCCCGGGCCAGCAGCACCGCCCCGCCTGGGCGGCGTTCAACCGCCGTGCGCGCGGCGCCGCGGGGAGCGTCGGCATCTGGCACGAGACCTACATCGTGCCGGCGGGTTCGTACGAAACGATCTACCACGGCATGCCACCGACCGGGCTCGGCGAAGCCTATGGAGTCGAGCCGGTCGGGCGGCGGGGCGAGCGGGCCGCGGAGCGGCTCGCGGGCTGACCAGGGCCTGTCCGGCGGCCCTTCCGGGGCCCGCTTCCGGAGGGCGTGCCCGTGCTGCCCGTCCCCGTACGGTCCATCTCTGCCGCCGCCTCGAACGGGAGGTCGCGCGGGACGTGCTCGGGTGGTGTGGCCCGCAAGGCCGCGCATTCGTCGTGGAAGTCGGGCCAGGGGGGGACGGGGCGCGGAGTGAGGAAGTCCGGGAGCCACCGATGGGAGGCGATCAGGGAGCGCAGCAGCCGGATGTGTCCCGGATCGAGACGAGTGAAGGCATGTCGGAGGGTGCGGAACCGGGGGAGTTGGGTGGGGTAGTGGTGGGGATCCCGGCCCAGCCAGCTGACCAAGTACGGGGCACACATGGCGCTTTCGTGTTCGCGCTCGCGGAGGCAGGAAAGGACGAGAAGCATTGAACGGCTCGGTCGACGCCGCTGCGCTGGGTGGCGTCATCGCGGTCGGAGCCTTCGTGCAGCGCATGACGGGAATGGGGTTCGCGCTGGTGTCGGTGCCTGCGCTGGGACTGCTGCTGGGTCCGGCGGACGGGGTCGCGCTGGTCAACTGTGCAGCGGGCCTGGTCAGCGCCGTTGGATTGGCCAGTACGTGGCGACAGGTGCGCCTCTCGGCGATGGTGGTGCTGGTCGCGGCGGCGGCCTGCTCGGTTCCGGTGGGGACGTTGGTGGTGGGCCTGTTGCCTGGGCCGGTGCTGCTTGCCTTTCTGGGGGCGGCGGTGAGCGCGCCGCTGTTGTGCTGGTGTTGGCCGGGATCCGTGTGGCGTCGCTGCGCGGTACTTCTGGCGCCATTGTGGCGGGCGCGGCGAGCGGGTTCATGAATGCGGCGGCCGGCGTGGGCGGTCCGGCGTTGTCGCTGTACGCGGCGAACGCCGACTGGCCGTTGCGGCAGTTCGTGCCGAACGCGTTGTTCTACGGCGTGGTGCTGAACGTCTTCTCCGTGGCGGCCAACGGCGTTCCTGGGCTCACAGCGCACGCCTGGGCGCTGGCGGGGGTGGGCCTGATAGCCGGGACCCTGGCGGGTGAAGGCCTCACCCGGCGGGTGCCGCAGGCATGGCTCCGGAATGCGGTGATGGTGCTGTCACTGGCCGGCGGGGTGACCACCTTGCTGCGCGGCCTGTGGGAACTCTGCGGGCGATGAGAAGTACCGGGCCGGGCATCTTGACCCTGCTGTCAGTTGCAAGACGACACCGTTCATTACGCGAAGGCCGTTTGTCAGGCCCGAACTTCGCTGGGTCCTGTCCGGCGGATCTTGTGACTGATCCGGGCCGGGGCGTCGCACGGGCATGGGGCGGGAAGCCCGTCTCCGCGCGGAGGCGAAAACCAGGCGACAGCAGGAGGCCGGGCGCGCTAGCGTCCGCAGGCATGGCCCCTTCACTTGAACGTCCCCCTTTGCACGCTGACGAACGCACCGCGCTCCTCGGCTGGTTGGACCTCCAACGGCAGATCCTGCGATGGAAATGCGAGGGCCTGAGCGAGACGGACGCGTACCGCTCCGTCATCCCGACCTCGCCGGCGATGACGATGGCCGGACTCATCAGCCATATGCGGTGGACCGAGCACTGCTGGCTGGAGGTGCTGTTCCTCGGCGGCGACAAGACGCAGAGCCCTTCCTTCGACGAGGCGGACGAGGACGCCGACTGGCGCACCAACGGCGCCCCGCTGAAGCAGCTACTCGCGGAGTACGAGGCCCAGTGCGCCCGCAGCAACGAGATCGTGGCCGCGGCCTCCCTGGACGACCTCGGCCGCCACCCCGACTACCGCTCCGGCAACGCCAATCTCCGCTGGATGCTCATCCACCTCATCGAGGAGACCGGACGGCACGCGGGTCACGCGGACATCGTGCGGGAACTGCTCGACGGGGCGAAGGGGTACTACTGAGACCACACGAGCCCGTAAAACATGAGGAAGATACTCAGCAGGCCGCCGAAGATGGCAACGGGGGTGATTCCCGATGCCATTTCCTCTGGGCTCGATTGGGTGACGCCTCGCAGTACCCGCTCCCACCAGGCCACGACTTGCTCATCGCGTCCGGTAACGGCGTCCAAGAGTTGACGTGCCGGGATAACGGTGATCCCCCACAGCCAATAGCCGGCAAGGAATTGCTTGGTGAGCGTCAGGGGGCCCTCCGCCTGCGCGTACCTCCGCAGCCCCAGTCGGACCGCGGGCGACGCTCGCGGGCCGAGACAGAGGGCGGTCATGCTTTTCTCCAGCGACTTGACTGCCAATTCGCCACGGCGAAGACGTAAGCGCCGTACCAGGACGGCCAGGCGGCGCAGGATTGCACCGATATGCGGCACGTGACAAATCCTCCGTCTGTGCTCCCGCCATGGCGATCCGAGCCAGGCGAACCCCGCCACCGCGGGGAACCGAGAAGATAGCAGCGCAAGGCGATCCGTGTGTGCCGTACCACTGCCCGTATCCAGGCGTGCGGGGTTCAGGTACTCCACGCCTTCCGGCTCGTAAATCCCTTACGGCGCAGGGCGGTTGGGCGGAACTGGTGGGAGAGGCGACATCGGATAAGGCCACTGTCGGAGGCGCCGTACCCGGAGGACCGGGTCATCGCCACAGAGGTCGGCTCGCCACGCGATGCGTCCGGCGCGTGGACCGCCCTCGCACGGGCCGACCAGTTACGCGCCGGACCGAAGAGAACCTGCGCCAGCTCGGCCGTGACACCTGGAGCAGGCACCTTTTTGCGGTCAAGCAACGTCAGCGGTGCCCCGGGGGTGATAGAGCGCCTGGACGCGGGGGAAGTCGATGGGCTCGTCTTCGGGCAGTTGGAGGAAGTGCTTTACCTGCCAGGTCTGTGTGCTGCGGGCTTGGCGGTTGGTGGTGGTCACCCACGGTGGGTAGACGCGGAATGCCCGTTTCCCGCCGGAGCCGTTCGTTGACACGATGTCCCGTTCACGGAGCACGTCCCGCGGGAACACGAACTGCCCGAATCGTTCGCCGTCGCGGCAACTGATGACGAACAGATCCACGGGATCTGCCGCATCGAAGGGCTGGATCGGCCCGCTCGCGGACCTCTTCCACACCGTGACGAACTGGCCGACCTTCGTCGGGGTCGTCTTGGCCACGCGGAATCTGACCGAGAGGCCGTCCAATGTGAACTCGCATGCCCCGTACTCGGCACTCTCCGGTTCCGGTACCGGCTGTGAGCACGTGAACCCACTCGGGTCATACACCAGCGTCTTCGCCCTCAGCAGGTCACCAGGGAGCCCCGGCCCGCGTGTCCAAGGACCAGGAGCACGGGCGCCGCGTTCCGAAGAGACCTCACGTTCCCTCGTCATTCCTCCATCCTGCCAGATATCGAACATGAGAACGAATCCAGCTCACCGGGACGGTCTCTCGATCGGCTGGATCCTCGTCCTGGGTCTGCTGACGGATCGAACCCGGACCCCCTCCGCTTCTCCTTCATCCCTGCCGTTCGCCCTCGGTGGCCTGGGAGGGGAGAGGCTCGGCCCCGGTCTGGACGAAAGTGCGGCGGAAGGTGGGCAGGGCGGTGATGGCTCCAGGCAGAGAAGATCCAACTGACTGCACCGGGTGGTTGTCGAATACGGGTGGTGGTGCCGTTGGCCTCGGCCGGTATTGCGCGCGTCTTCGCAACTGCGCTGTTGTGCAAGGGTGTTGATGGTGGTGCGGTAGGCGTGCACGGGAATGTCGCGTGCTGACCGCGCGTCACCAGTACCGACACCCGTCACCACCGGGCCCCCGCAGCGCGCGCCGTGGGGTGTCGTGGAGTTGCTACGCGCTGCGCCATTCAGGGGAAATACGCAAGGTGACTATGGCGCGGCGCCGTGATCCGCGCGCCTACTGATGCTATCGACCGGCGGGTTGCCAATCTGCTGGAGGGCATCGGTACGCCGATGTGAATCTCCGCCGGCAGTTATCACCGAGCCTGCTCCCCAGGCTGATGCCCCCTTCCCGCAGGACGTCATGCACCACGGGAGCTGAACGGCCCGCCACCATCACACCATCCGGAGGGCCATTCCATGGCACCCACCTTCACCTTGGCGTCCGCGTCACCAAATCCAGCAGTCTTCGGACAGCCGGTCACGCTGACCGCCACTGTCCTTCCGTTAGGGCTGGGGACTCCCACCGGCACGGTCACCTTCGTCGTCGCCGGCGGGCCCACAGTGACGGGCACACTCGTGGGTGGAACCGCGACCGTCACCGTCACCGGTATCAGCGTCGGCTTTCACACCATCACCGCGAACTACAACGGCAGCCCTCAGTTCTCGCCGTCCAGCGGCTTGGCTTCCGTAACGGTGAACAAGGCGTCGACGACCACGACCGTCACCTCGTCGCCGGACCCGTCGACGTTCGGGCAGACGGTGTCCATCACCGCCACCGTCGCGCCGGTCGCACCGGGAGCGGGCACACCGACCGGAACAGTCACCTTCGTCATCGGCGGTGGCGGAGGCGGGACCCTGACGGGGACGCTCTCGGGCGGCACCGCAACCGTCACCACCAGCAGTCTCAGCGTGGGCACACATGCCATCACCGCGACCTACAACGGCAATGCCCAATTCAATCCGTCCTCCGGTACCGACACACAAACGGTGCAGGCGTCCCTGCTGCCGACGACCACCACGGTCACCTCGTCCCCCGACCCCTCGGTCTTCGGGCAGGCCGTGACCTTCACGGCGACAGTCGCCCCCGTCCCGCCCGGTTCGGGTACCCCGACCGGCACGGTGACCTTCGTCATCTCCGGGGGCCCCACGCTGACGGCGCCGCTCTCGGGCGGCACGGCGAGCGTCACCACCAGCAGTCTCAGTGTGGGCTCCCATACCGTCACCGCGACCTACAGCGGCAGTGGCACTTTCGCGCCGTCGAGCGGAACAGACACCCAGACCGTCAACAAGGCGTCCACGACCACCACGGTGACCTCGTCGCCGGACCCGTCGGTTGTCGGGCAGTCGGTGACCTTTACGGCGACGGTGGCTCCGGTTGCGCCGGGCGCGGGTACACCGACCGGTACCGTCACCTTCGTCATCAGTGGAGGCCCGACGCTGACCGGCACCCTCTCCGGGGGTACGGCGAGCGTCACCACCAGCGCACTTGCACCAGGCACGCACACGGTCACCGCGACCTACAGCGGTGACGGCAACTTCAACGCCTCCAGTGGTACGGATACCCAGACGGTGGGGCAGGCGTCGACGACCACGGTGGTCACCTCGTCGCCGGACCCGTCGGTTGTCGGGCAGTCGGTGACGTTCACGGCGACGGTAGCTCCGGTTGCGCCGGGCGCGGGTACACCGACCGGTACCGTCACCTTCGTCATCAGTGGAGGCCCGACACTGACCGGCACGCTGTCCGGGGGTACGGCGAGCGTGAGTACCAGTGCGCTTTCCGCTGGTACGCATACGGTGACGGCGACGTATGGCGGTGATGGGAACTTCACCGGTTCCAGCGGTACGGACACCCAGACCGTGAACCAGGCATCCACGACCACCACAGTCACGTCATCGCCGGACCCGTCGGTTGTCGGGCAGTCAGTGACGTTCACGGCGACGGTGGCTCCGGTGCCGCCGGGCGCGGGTACCCCGACCGGCACGGTCACGTTCGTGATCAGTGGGGGGCCGACGCTGACCGGCACGCTGTCCGGGGGTACGGCGAGCGTGAGTACCAGTGCGCTTTCCGCTGGTACGCATACGGTGACGGCGACGTATGGCGGTGATGGGAACTTCACCGGTTCCAGCGGTACGGACACCCAGACCGTGAACCAGGCATCCACGACCACCACGGTCACGTCCTTCCCCGACCCCTCCGTGACAGGGCAGACGGTCAACTTCACCGCCTTTGTGGGGCCGGTGTTCCCCGGCGGCGGTGTGCCGACCGGAACCGTCACCTTCGTCATCACCAACGGGGTCACGACCGTGACCCTCAGCGGCACCCTCGATGGCGCCGGCGTCGCCACCGTCAGCACCAACGGACTGGTCACGGCGGGCGTTTACACCGTCACCGCGACCTACGGCGGCGACGCGAACTTCACCGGCTCCAGTGACACCGACACCCAGACCGTCAACCAGGCGGCGACCACCACCAGCGTGACCTCGTCACCGGATCCGTCGGTCGTCGGCCAGCCGGTGACCTTTACGGCGACGGTGGCTCCGGTGCCGCCGGGCGCGGGTACGCCGACGGGCACGGTCACCTTTGTGATCAGTGGAGGCCCGACGCTGACCGGCACCCTCTCCGGGGGCACGGCGAGCGTCACCACCAGTGCCCTGGGCGTCGGCACCCATACGGTCACCGCGACCTACAGCGGCGACGGCAACTTCGCCGGCTCGGTCGGTACGGACACCCAGACGGTGAATCAGGCATCGACGACCACTTCGGTGACGTCGTCTCCCGACCCGTCGGTCGTCGGCCAGCCGGTGACGTTCACGGCGACGGTGGCTCCGGTGCCGCCGGGCGCGGGTACGCCGACGGGCACGGTCACGTTTGTGATCAGTGGAGGCCCGACGCTGACCGGCACCCTCTCCGGGGGTACGGCGAGCGTCACCACCAGCGCGCTGAGCGTGGGCTCGCATACGGTCACGGCGACGTACAGCGGTGACGCGAACTTCACCACGTCCAGCGGTACGGACACCCAGACGGTGAATCAGGCATCGACGACGACTGCGGTCTCGTCGTCTCCCGACCCGTCCGTGGTCGGTCAGCCGGTGACGTTCACGGCAACGGTGTCGCCAGTTGCACCGGGCGCGGGTACACCGACGGGCACGGTGACGTTTGTCGCCACCGACGGAGTCACCACGGTGACGCTGACCGGGACGCTGAGCGGCGGCACGACCAGCGTGACCACCAGCGGGCTGGTGACCGCGGGGACGTACACCGTCACCGCGTCGTACAGCGGTGACGCCAGCTTCACGGCTTCCAGCGGCACCGACACCCAGACGGTGAATCAGGCATCGACGACCACCTCGGTGACGTCGTCTCCCGACCCGTCGGTCTTCGGCCAGCCGGTGACCTTCACCGCCACCGTCGCTCCGGTCGCGCCGGGCGCGGGTACACCGACCGGCACGGTCACGTTCGTCATCAGCGGCGGTCCGACGTTGACCGGCACCTTGTCCGGGGGCACCGCGAGTGTCACCACGAGTGCGCTGAGCGTGGGCTCCCATACGGTCACGGCGACATACAGCAGTGACGCGAACTTCACCACGTCCAGCGGTACGGACACGCAGACGGTTGCTCAGGCATTGACGACGACTGCGGTCTCGTCGTCTCCGGATCCGTCCGTGGTCGGTCAGCCGGTGACCTTTACGGCCACTGTGTCGCCGGTTGCTCCAGGTGCGGGTACGCCGACGGGCACGGTGACGTTCGTGGTCACTGACGGGGTGACCACGGTGACGCTGACGGGGACGCTGAGCGGCGGCACGACAAGTGTGACTACCAGCGGACTGGTGACCGCGGGCGCGTACGTCGTTACGGCGACTTACAGCGGTAATGCCAACTTCATCGGCTCGGTTGGTACGGATACCCAGACGGTTGCCCAGGCGGCGACGACGACTGCGGTTTCGTCGTCTCCGGATCCGTCCGTGGTCGGTCAGCCGGTGACGTTCACGGCTACGGTGGCTCCGGTTGCGCCGGGTGCGGGTACGCCGACGGGAACGGTGACGTTCGTGGCCACCGACGGGGTCACCACGGTGACGCTGACGGGGACGCTGAGCGGCGGCACGACAAGTGTGACTACCAGCGGGCTGGTGACCGCGGGAACGTACTCCGTCACGGCGACCTACAGCGGTAATGCCAACTTCACCGGCTCGGTCGGTTCGGACACGCAGACTGTGAACCAGGCGGCGACGACCACCACGGTCTCCTCCTCGCCCGACCCGTCCGTGGTGGGTCAGCCGGTGACGTTCACGGCCACTGTCGCACCGGTGGCGCCGGGGGCAGGTACGCCGACAGGGACGGTGACGTTCGTGGTCACTGACGGGGTCACCACGGTGACGCTGACGGGGACGCTGAGCGGCGGCACCACCAGCGTGACCACCAGCGGGCTGGTGACCGCGGGAACGTACTCCGTCACGGCGACCTACAGCGGTAATGCCAACTTCACCGGCTCGGTTGGTACGGATACTCAGACGGTCGGTCAGGCGTCGACGACGACTTCGGTTTCGTCGTCTCCGGATCCGTCTGTGGTTGGTCAGTCGGTGACGTTCACGGCCACTGTCGCACCGGTGGCGCCGGGGGCAGGCACGCCGACCGGCACGGTCACGTTCGTGGTCACTGACGGGGTCACCACGGTGACGCTGACGGGGACGCTGAGCGGCGGCACCACCAGCGTGACCACCAGCGGGCTGGTGACCGCGGGAACGTACTCCGTCACGGCGACCTACAGCGGTAATGCCAACTTCACCGGCTCGGTCGGTACGGACACCCAGACGGTCACTCAGGCGGCGACGACCACCACCGTCTCCTCCTCGCCCGACCCGTCCGTGGTGGGTCAGCCGGTGACCTTCACAGCCACTGTCGCACCGGTGGCGCCGGGGGCAGGCACGCCGACCGGCACGGTCACCTTCGTTGCCACCGACGGGGTCACCACGGTGACACTGACGGGGACGCTGAGCGGCGGCACGACAAGCGTGACCACCAACGGACTGGTGACCGCGGGAACGTACTCCGTCACGGCGACCTACAGCGGTGATCCCAACTTCACCGGCTCGGTCGGTACGGACACTCAGACGGTCACTCAGGCGGCGACGACCACCACCGTCTCCTCCTCGCCCGATCCGTCTGTGGTTGGTCAGTCGGTGACGTTCACGGCCACGGTGGCGGCGGTTGCGCCGGGGGCAGGTACGCCCACGGGAACGGTCACGTTCGTGGTCACTGACGGGGTCACCACGGTGACGCTGACGGGGACGCTGAGCGGCGGCACGACAAGTGTGACTACCAGCGGGCTGGTGACCGCGGGAACGTACTCCGTCACGGCGACCTACAGCGGTGATCCCAACTTCACCGGCTCGGTCGGTACGGACACTCAGACGGTCACTCAGGCGGCGACGACGACCACGGTCTCGTCGTCTCCCGACCCGTCCGTGGTCGGCGAGCCGGTGACCTTCACGGCCACTGTGTCGCCGGTTGCGCCGGGTGCGGGCACGCCGACGGGGACAGTGACGTTCGTGGCCACCGATGGGGACACCACGGTGACGTTGACGGGGACGCTGAGCGGCGGCACCACCAGCGTGACCACTAGCGGGCTGGTGACCGCAGGTGCGTACACGGTCACGGCGACCTACAGCGGTGACGCCAACTTCACCGGCTCGGTCGGTACGGACACCCAGACGGTCGCTCAGGCGTCGACGACCACCACGGTCTCCTCCTCGCCCGACCCCTCCGTGGTGGGCCAGTCGGTGACGTTCACGGCCACTGTTGCGGCGGTTGCGCCGGGTGTGGGTACGCCCACGGGCACGGTCACGTTCGTGGCCACTGACGGGGTCACCACGGTGACGTTGACGGGGACGCTGAGCGGCGGCACCACCAGCGTCAGCACCAACGGACTGGTGACCGCGGGAACGTACTCCGTCACCGCGTCGTACAGCGGTGACGCCAACTTCGCGGCATCCAGCGGCACCACCACCCAGACGGTCACCCAGGCGGCGACGACGACTGCGGTCTCGACGTCTCCGGATCCGTCCGTGGTCGGTGAGTCGGTGACGTTCACGGCCACGGTGGCGGCAGTTGCGCCGGGGGCAGGTACGCCGACGGGAACGGTGACCTTTGTCGCCACTGACGGGGTCACCACGGTGACGCTGACGGGGACGCTGAGTGGCGGTACGACCAGCGTGACCACCAGCGGGCTGGTGACTGCGGGAACGTACGCGGTCACGGCGACCTACAGCGGTAATGCCAACTTCACCAGTTCGGTTGGCGCGGATACGCAGACGGTCGCTCAGGCGGCGACGACCACCACCGTGTCCTCCTCGCCCGACCCGTCCGTGGTGGGTCAGTCGGTGACGTTCACGGCCACGGTCGCGCCGGTTGCGCTGGGGGCAGGCACTCCGACAGGTACGGTCACCTTCGTCATCACCGGCGGTCCGACGCTGACCGGCACTCTCTCCGGGGGGACGACCAGCGTCACGACCACTGCGCTGGGCGCGGGTACCTTCCCCGTCACGGCGACGTACAGCGGTGACGCCAACTTCGCGGCATCCAGCGGCACCGACACACAGACCGTGAGCCAGGCGTCCACGACCACCACTGTCTCCTCCTCGCCCGACCCGTCGGTCTTCGGGCAGACGGTGACCTTCACCGCCACGGTCGCGCCGGTTGCGCCCGGTGCCGGCACGGTGACCGGTACGGTCACCTTCGTCATCGACGGCGGTGGGGGCGGCTCGCAGACCGCCACCGTCTCCGGTGGCGTCGCGACGATCACCACCAGCACACTCGACGCCGGTCTCCACAACGTCACCGCGACCTACAGCGGCGACGCCAACTTCGCCACCTCCAACGGCACTGACACCCAGACCGTCAACCAGGCATCCACGGTCACCACGGCCACCTCGTTCCCCGACCCGTCCAACTCTGGCGACACGGTCGCGATCCTCGCGTTCGTGTCGGCGGTGGCTCCAGGCAGCGGCGTCCCGACCGGGACGGTCAACTTCACCGTCACCGACGGTGTGACCACCATCAACCTCACCGGAACGCTCGACGGCGCCGGTGTCGCCGCGGTCAGCACCCCGCTGACCACCGGCAGCTACCTCATCACGGCGACCTACGTCGGTGACACCAACTTCACCGGCTCCAGCGACACCGACACCCAGACCGTCGTGTAACCCTCCGATCCCTTCTCCCGTACAGCGCACCGGCGCCGGGCCGTCCATGAGGGCGGCCCGGCGTCCTTGTGTGTCCCGCTGCCCGTGCGGGGTCGTGCCAGGGACGACGCAGCGCACGGTGACTGAACTCACTCCACGCTCTCGCCGCCGTACAGCACTGCGAGCAGTTCCTCGCGATCACATGGATCCGATCAGTCCAACAGGTCCCAACGCGGCAGACGTTCGTCGAGCGGCGTTGCGCCCCACGTACGCCTGCGGCGTCAGGACCTCGCGTGGCAGCGGGAGCAGGGCCTCGCGCACCGGGCCGGGGCCGAGGGCTCCGGCCGCCTCCAGCCGGGCGACCTTCGACACACGTGCCACCGCCGCATGGTCTGCATGGCCTGGGTGGTCGGTCCCGGCTGGCAGGGTTCGGCTGTGCCGGGGGAGCACGCGCTGCGTGCCGATTCGGCTCGTCTCAGCGGTCATGACCAGCCCATCTCCGTGTAGCGGCGGCTTGCGCGGATGCCTTGGATCGCGGTCCGGGTGTAGGGCACGGTCTGCGACGGGAGGTCGTCCGGGTGCCACCAGCCCCACCTCGTGCACTTGTCGGGCTCCCGGATCTCCGGAGTTCCCGACCAGCGGCGGGCCCGGAAGACCATCTGCATCCGAGGCTGGCCGCCGGGTGTGTCCACGAGGTGGACGACGTGGGCGAGTTCGACGTCGCCGGGCTCGATCAGCAGTCCCGCTTCTTCGTCGGCCTCGCGGACCAGGCAGGAGAGGGCGGACTCCTGCTCGCAGTGGCCGGCCAGGAAGTGCCACGTGGACGCGGCGTAGGCGGAGTTGGGATGGCGCAGACCGAGCAGGACCTTTCCGTCGGCGTTCTCCACGTAGAGATGGACGCCGATGCCATTGAGGGCGGTTCTTCCGCCTCTGGCCAGTGCCGATGAGGTACGAGGGCGGCGGGCCTCGGTGGCAGCGCCCGCGGCCGTCGGCGGAGCGATGCCCGGGCTGTCGGCCTGGAGCAACTCGGCGTGGCGGCGAACCAGTTCGCGGGTGGAGGGCGTCATCCGCAGGCGTGACACGAGTTCTGGCCGGAACCAGCGCAGCATGACCCCTTCGGTCAGGTCCAACGTCGCGGGATCACCGGCCCAGTGAGCGGCGAAGATGTGGATCGGGACGGTAGTACCGTCGTTGCCGAGAGCCTGCTCCACGGCGAAGGGGACGAGGTCGGGGATATCGAGGCCGGCTTCTTCCCACAGTTCTCGCCTGACCGTCTCCTCCAAGGACCGATCACCCGCTTCACGGCCGCCGCCGAGCAGGGACCACGATCCCGGCTCCCAGATGCCGGGAATGTCGTCCCGCAGGTGTGGCAGGTACTCGCCGGAACCGTTGTAGATCAACGCTGACGCGTTCGCGTGTGGGAGCTGTTGCGGCAGGGTCGCGTCGGTCTGTGAGGTTCGCTCGGTCATGGGTGTACCGTCCTCGGTTCGGAGTCGGACGTCGCAGTCACGGTTCGATAGCCGGCTGCCTGGAGCGTGAACATCTGGGCGTAGTCGCCGCCGAGGTCCATGAGCTGCTGGTGTGAGCCGGCTTCGGTGATCCGGCCGCCGTCGAAGACGAAGATCCGGTCGCACTCGACGACGCTGGCCAGCCGGTGCGAGATCAGTACCGTGATTTGGTCCGGCCTTGCCTTGTTCCGCAATACCGCCTGGTAGACGGCGTGTTCGGCCTTGGGATCCATGCTCGCGGTCGGTTCGTCGAGCAGTAGCACCGGAGCGTTCTTGTAGAGTCCTCGTGCGACGGCGATCTTGGCCCACTGGCCGGCCGACAGCTCCTGACCGCCCCGGAACCGCTTGGACAGCACCGCCTGCCAGGTCCCCGGCAGACCGGCGATGACCTGCTCGGCCCCGGAGGCCCGCGCAGCGTCCAACGCCCGTTGAGGGTCGGCATCGGTGAGCGTGCCGCGGGAGACCGTGAGGTTCGCCAGTGCGCTGAAGGGAAAGTGCACCGGGTCCTGGAGCACGGTGGCGACGCGGGCCTGCAGCGACTCGGAGTCCATGTCCCGCACGTCCACTCCGTCCCAGCGCACGGTGCCTTCGTTCGCCTCGTACAGCCCGGCGATCAGGCGTGAACAGGTGCTTTTCCCGGAGCCGTTGACGCCCACGAAGGCGACCGTCTCCCCGGCGCGCAGCGTCATCGAAACACCGCTCAAGGCGGGCGTCTCCTTGCCGGGATAGGTGAAGCTGATGTCCTCGAGCGTGAGGGTGGCTACGGTGGCGGGGGCGGTCAGCGCACGCCGTCGGGGTTGCAGCCCGCGGCAGCGTTCCTGGAACGTCAGGAGGTCATCGACCCACATGGCGTGCTCATAGACCAAGTGGGCCACGTCCACGAAGCGCGTCAGAGCGGTCTGGCCGGTCTGGATCGCCAGGACCGCTCCGGCGCCGGCGGCGAGGGGCAGCCACCCGGAGATCAGCATGGTTCCCAGGGCAACGTACGTGACCCCGGTCCCGATCCCACCCACGGCCCGGCCGGCCAGCGTCAGTACGGCGGAACTCACGCCGAGGTGGGTGTCCTCCTCGGCGATCCGGGAGGTCAGCCGGCGGTGCTCGTCCAGGATGGCGTCCTGGGCGGTGTCGGAGCGCAGTTCGGCGGCGGCATCGCGCTCCAACAGCAGCCAGGAGAAGACCCGCACCCGGCGCTGGAGGGCATTCCACCGCTTGAAGCTGTGGAACCGGGCCCGTGCCGTGCGTACCGCTGCGGCGCCCACCGGCAGGACGGACAGCAGGAGCAGGGGGAGGAGGGCTGGGTGCAGTGAGGTGAGGACGCCTGCCGTCCCGATCAGTTCGAGAAGGGCGGAGGCCAGGGAGACGACCTGGCCGACGATCTGCCGGGCGTAGAACAGGCCGCGGTCGGAGGCGCGATAGGCGTCGTCGTGCCAGTCGGCGTCATCGACGACCTCGAGCCGGACATGCGCGGTCAGCCGCAGGAAGTCACACTCCAGCGCGGTGCGGATCTTCGGTGTCACCCGTGCCTGCGCGACGGCGACTCCGGCCTCAAGAAGCGCCCGTGCGGACAGGAAGCCCACCACGAGCAGGATCTGCGGCACCGCGCTGTGGACCTTGTCCGGCGTCGGCCCGTGGCCGAACAGCTCCCGCAGCACGCCGACCGAGGCCACCAGCCCGAAGGCGGTCATCGCCGCGGAGACCAGCTGGAGCACCACGACGGCCGCAGTGGCTGAGCGGTCGGCCTGCCAGGCCAGCCGGCCGATCTGTCCCACGATGCGTGGCAGTCGCCCCAGGACTTCGCGGACCGTCGCATTGGCCGCGGCCCCGTCGTAGATCGACCAGTACGCCTCTTCCAGCTCATCGGCCACATCACCGTCCCCCGGTGCCGTGGGCAGAGCTGCCGGCGGGAGGCCCAGCAGCTCCTGGCGGGGGTTGGGCAGATCCACGTGCTGATCCGGTGACGGGGCCGTGGTGTCCTCGTCCGCGCTCATGCCCACCACCACGTATCCGGACGGGATGAGCGCAGCGCACGGCGAGATGAGGCGTCAACTACGTGCCTGGGTAGACCCGCAGCGGGGCGCGTGGGCTGCCGTCGTTCGAATCGAACAGGGCGTTGTGCAAGGGCGAGCGCAGGGTTCATGGCTTCTCCAGGGCACGGTGATGGGTACAGATGCCCTAAAGAACGGCCCGTTCCGATCCCTGTAACGGGTGACGAAGTGGCAGATTCTGAATCAATGTTCTATTTGGCGGTCGAGGGCAAGCGAGGCTTTGATGCGGGCGGCGGTGAGCAATCGAACGGTATGTTTCACCCCTCCGTGGGATTGCCTCGGGATTGCCTCGCTGGGGTGATCGCGGGCCCGGGCCCGGGCCAGGGTGTGGGCACGCCTGGGTGGGCAATGGCGCCGGCGTGCCACTGCCCTGGGGGCGCGGTGTTTCCAAGGGAGTCGCCGTCGAGCGCGACCACATACCCCCGGCCGAAGTGCGGGGCGAAGCCGCCGAGCGGTGAATCATCCCGCGGGAAGCTGCCTGCGACGGACATGTCGCTGAGTGTTTTGGAAGGCACCTGGTCGCTGTTGAGTGGCCGCCAGTCATCACTCCGCAAGGTTCCCCACTCCCGTGGCCGGCCCCGGAGTCACCCGGGGCCGCCCTGGGGTGCCTTCCGCGCGGTCAGCGGATCAGATGCACGGTGAGCTGCGTTTCCGTGTCACTGACGTTGTCGCCGTGGACGGTGCCGTGTGCTGTGCGGTAGCGCCCCGTGCCTCCGGTGATCGCGAGGTCGATGTTGCCGGGGCCGGCGCCCGTGACGGTGAACCGGCCCTGGACGGTGAGTTGTCCCAGGGGGAGGGCGAGATCGGCCGCGCACTGCAGGTCGAACTCATCGGCGGGGGCGGTGCGGGTCAGGGTGCAGATCTGGCTGTAGGTGCCGACCGTGACGCTGCCGCGCAGGAGATTCCCGCTGATGACGAATTCGTCCCCCTGGCTGGGCCCGGACGACCCGTCCACGTCGATGAAACTGCCCTGCGTTTGCTGCGCGGTCAGCTGGAACACTTCCTCTCTCGGAGGGTAGTGGTCGGTGCTGGTAGCGGTCACGGCCGACGCCGGGTGCGGGCAGAAGAGAAGGGCCGCGAATCCGGTGGCCGCGCCCAGGACGATGCGCTTGAAGCTGAAGTGACGCATGATTTCTCCTGTGGGACTGGAAGGGAAATGCACTTGGCTAGGTGCGTGAAGGTGTTCTCTGGCCCGGACCGGAATTGCGAGATCGGCACGGCTCCGCGGCTCAAGTCCGCGGCTCAAGGCCTGATGTCGGGCTGCCCCCGGCCGAGGACGATCTGGCCGTTCCGGTCCGGCTGCGGTGCCCGCCGGGGCGGCGGGCGCGGGTGGGTCAGATGGCGGGGCCGGCAAAGTAGGTGAACGTGCCGGACGGAGCACCGTTGGGGGTGGTGACGGTGACGTCGAAGGTGCCCTCGGCGGCGCTGGGCGGGGAGCTGGCGGTCACGGTGGTGTCGGAGGTGACCGCGAAGGGCGCCGGGATGCCGTGGAAGGTGACCTGTTCGGTGTGGCTCAGGCCGGTGCCGGTGATCGTCACCTCGGTGCCGCCGGTGGTCGGTCCCGCGTTGGGGCTGACGCCCGTGACGGTGGCCTGGTCGAGGTAGGTGTAGCTCAGGCCGTCGGCGGTCCCGCCGCTGGTGATCACGGTGACGGGGACGCCGCCCGGGGCCGGGGCGCCGGCGGCTCGGACGGTGACTTGGGTGTCGGAGACGCGTTGGATGACGGCTCGGGTGGTGCCGAAGTACACGTCGATCGCTCCGGCGAGGTTGCGGCCGGTGAGGACGATCTCCTGGTCGCTGCCCGCGACGGGACCGGCATCGGGGCTGATGCCGGTGAGGGCGGGCACCGGCATGTAGTAGAAGGATCCCAGGGTGCCGGTGCCGCCCGGGGTGGTGACCGTCACGGGGACGGCGCCGGAGCCGGCGGGGGCGGTGACGGTCACCGATGTCGCCGTGTTGGCGGTGATGACGGCCTGCGCGGTGCCGAAGTGCACGGCGGTGGCGTTGGCCAGGTGGTGACCGGTCAGGGTCACGGTGGTTCCGCCTGCCGTGGATCCCTGGTCGGGGATCACGGTCGTCAGCATGACTCCGACGGTGCCGCCATTGGCGTTGCCCACGTAGGCGCGTGTCCCGTCGGGGAAGACGGCGATGCCGGTGGGGCCGTCCCCCGCGCTGATGTTCTCGACGACGGTGTTCGTGGCGGTGTCGATCACACTCACCGTGTCCGGTTCGGAATTCCCCACGTACAGATGGCGGTTGTCGGGGCTCAGCGCCGGGAAGCGCGGCTGGGCGCTGACACCGATGGTGTCGGTGACGGTGTTCGTGGCGGTGTCGATCACACTCACCGAGGATTTGCCGACGGTCGTGACGTAGACGCGAGCGCCGTCGGAGCTGACTGTCAGCAGGATGGGGACGTCGCCGGCGATGATCGTGGCGATCACGGCGTTGGTGGCGGTGTCGATCGCGCTGACGGAACCCGAGAAGCTCGCCACGTAGGCGCGGGTCCCGTCCGGGGTGATCGCCACACCGGTCGCCCCGGGCCCGACCGTGATGGTGCCGGTCACGGCGTTGGTGGCGGTGTCGATGACACTCACCGTGTCGGTGGTCTGGCGCGTCACATAGACGCGCGTCCCGTCCGGGGTGACCGCCGCCATCGTCGCTCCGGTCCCTACGGGGATGTCCGTGACGAGGGTGTGCGAGGCGAGGTCGAACACGCTGACCAGACCGTCATCGAAGACGGTCACATAGGCGCGGGTGCCATCGGGACTGATCGCCACGTCGGCGGGACCGGCCCCCGTGGCGATGGTGTCGGTAACGGTGCCGGTGGCGGTGTCGATGACACTCACCGTGTTCGAGCCCCGGTTGGCCACATAGGCGCGGGTCGCGTCAGGGGTGAGGGCAATTCCCTGCGGGGTGTTTCCCACGGGAATGACAGAACCCGCAGCAAATGCGGAATTTAATGTCGATGCGGGTGCCCGGGCAGGCTGCGGAGATCGTGAGTCTAAGGCGAACATGACACTCCCCGAAACAGGCGGGACGATCTTTGTCCCGCACATGGAAATGTCTGCTCCGCCGCATGGGCAAACAGCGAGCAGTCAACCGGCCAGGAATCTGGCCGGCGAATACACACGCAAACGGAGAGTACCCTCCGCGAGAAAGCATTTAAAGGTCGCGGGATAGCTCAGATAATCGTGTTAAAGCGTGGGTTGGCAAACCCGGCCGTGATCCATCGGCGGGCGGGGCGCCTGCCTCGGCGCGCCGCCCGATCGGCCCGCCCTGCCGCTGCGGGCAGCCCTGCCGGGCCGCTACTCCGGCCTGGTCCGGTCACTCGGGATCGGTCCCGGACGCGGTGCCGGAGTCGGATCACGCTTCGTGCGGTGTGTGGGTGGGCCAGGCATCGAGAGCGGTTTTGGCCACGCGCTCGAGGTCTTCGCGCCCCACCCCGTCGCATGCCTGGGTGGACATGCCCTGGATGACGGCCGCGTAGAACGTGGCCAGCGCGCCGGCGTCGGTACCTTCGGGCAGGCGGCCTGCGTCGATGTCGGCGTGGATCTTTTCCTTGAGGGCGTGCTTGGTCCCCTCGCGGAAGGCGCGTAGTTCGGCCTTGACGTCCTCGGCTGCCGGTGTGCAGTTGGTCGCGCCGTTGATGACCAGGCAGCCCGGCGGGTGGGTGGGGTCGGTGTATTCGGCCGCGGCCAGCCGCAGCAGCGTTTCGACGGCGCCGCGTGCGGTGGGTTCGGCCAGGGCGCGGGTCCCGTAGCTGCCGTGGGTCTGCGCGTAGCGCTGGACGACCTCGCTGAACAGCTGCCGCTTGTCACCGAAGGCGGCGTACAGGCTCGGCGGGTTGATGCCCATGGCCCGGGTGAGCGAGGCGACGGAGGTTGTCTCGTAGCCGTGCAGCCAGAACTCCCTCAGTGCGACCTCCAGGGCCTCGTCGCGGTCGAAGGCGCGGCGTGGTGCGCGTGCGGCATTCATGGAACGAGTCTATAGCGATCGCTAAAGATGTGCTACGTTCCCTTCTGTAGCGATCGCTAAAGCTGATTCGCCAAGCCCAAGGGGGAGATCCGTCATGCCCGTGCTCATCCCGGCCGCACCCGCCGTCGCGCCCGCCGTACCCGCCCTGCCCAGGCCCGTCCTCGCCCGTACCGTCCGCGGATCCGGCCCTGGACTGCTCCTCGCTCATGGCGCCGGCGGCAGCGTCGAGGGCAACTACGGACCGATCCTCGACGGGCTCGCCGCGCGCCACAGGGTCGTTGGTGCCGACTACCCGGGCACCGGAAAGACCCCTAGGTCCGAGCGCCCCCTCGATGCGGACGAGTTGGCCGACCAGCTGGTGGCCGCCGCGGACGCCGAGGGACTGGATACGTTCGCGGTCGCCGGCTTCTCGCTGGGCGGCCCCATCGCGATTCGCGCCGCCGTGCGCCACCCCGAGCGCGTCAACGCCCTGGTACTGACCGCGACCTTCGCTCACCGGGACAGCAAGCTGGATCTCGCCGCCGCGGTGTGGCAGCGGATGTATGCATCCGGTGACCCTTCGCTGCTGGCCCAATACCTGACTCTGGTGGCACTCAGCACCCCCGCGCTGAACGCAGCCACGCCCGACCAACTGCGGGACGGCGCCGACCTCCTGGCCGCGGCAATTCCGCCCGGCACCCCGGAACACACCGACCTGGTCCGCCGGATCGACGTCCGGGACGACCTTGCCCGAATCACGGTCCCCACCCTGGTGATCTCCACGACCGGCGACCCGTTGGTCTCACCCGCTTTGCAGCGGCAGCTCGCCGACCGGATCCCCGGAGCGCGGCTGGCCGAAATCGCCACCGGTCACCTGCCGTTCGCCGAGCGGCCCGAGGAGTGGCGGGAACTCATCACCGCCTTCCTCGACGAGCACACCCCGCACGCCTGATCCCCTCAACTGCCCGTACCCACCAACCCAACTGCCAGGAGTACAGACATGCACGCGATCACCCAGCACACCTTCGGCGGCCCCGAAGTCCTCGAACTCACCGACGTGGACCGGCCAGAACCGTTGCCCTCCGAGGTGCTCGTCCGGGTCCACGCGGCCGCCGTCAACCCGGTCGACGCGATGGTCCGCTCCGGGGCCTTCCCCCTGCTCGGCAAGCCCCCTTTCCTCCTCGGCTGGGACATCTCCGGCGTCGTCGAAGAGGTCGTCCCCGGCGTCACCCGCTTCCAGGTCGGTGACGAGGTCTACGGCATGCCCTTCTTCCCACGGGCCGGCAACGCCTACGCCGAGTACGTCGCCGTGCCCTCCCGCCAACTGGCCCGCAAGCCCGCAGCCCTCGACCACGCCCACGCGGCGGCCCTGCCACTTGCCGGACTCACCGCCTGGCAAAGCATCGTCGACACCGCGCAGGTCCGAGCCGGGCAACGAGTCCTCATCCACGCCGGCGGTGGGGGCGTCGGCCACCTGGCCGTCCAGATCGCCAAGGCCCGCGGCGCCCACGTCATCGCCACAGCCAGCGCGGCCAAGCATGACTTCGTCCGCGGTCTGGGCGCGGACGAAGTCATCGACTACCGCACCACCGATTTCACCGATGTCGTCACCGACGCCGACGTCGTCCTGGACACCGTGGGCGGCGGCTACGGCCCCCGGTCGCTCCGCGCCCTACGCCCCGGCGGCCTCCTGGTCACCGTGGTGGACCGTGCCGATACCGCACTCCAGCAGGCCGCCACCGAGGCCGGGAGACGATTCGCCGGCGTCACCGTGGAGCCGGATCACACAGGACTCCAGGAAATCGCCAAGCTGGTCGATACCGGGCAGCTGCGCCCGTACGTCTCGGACGCCCTGCCGCTGGCCGACGCTGCCAAGGCCCACCAACTCATCGAGTCCGGCCGCGCCCAGGGGAAGATCGTGCTGACACTCGGCCCCAACTGAAAGCTCGATCAGTGAGACCAGCCGACCGGGCCCCGCCGCGACCACGGCGGGGCCCGATTGGTCGGTGCGACCTGGGTGCGGTTGTGGGAACTCCTGAGGAATCAGGGGCTCGATCCCGCCCGGACCATAGTCGTCGACCTCTTGCAGGAGGGTCCCGATCACGAGGACGGCCAAGTCATCTCCGATGACAACCGGGGCTACACCTTCAGTCTCGTCTACGACCAGGCAGCAGAGCATGGCGCGCGGAGCGCCTATCTCGACAACTGCTGCTCATTCCGACATGAGCAGTTATTCCTCACGTGCGGCATTCCCCGCGCTCAAGGCTCTGCGGCGCTGCGGCCAGGGGTAACCGAGTTGCCTGGCGAACTCTGGTGAGCCACCGCAGACCTCGGCGGCCTGGCGCGGGTCAGCTGCGACGAGGTGCTCAGCGAGCCGTTCAGCTTGGTCTGCCGGGTCGTCACCGGAGACGGCGAGGGGCATCCGGAACTGCAGCCATGGACGGTCTTCCCTGATCGCAGAGCGGCCGGGATGGAAGAGGAAGACGTTGACCTGGTCCGGTTCCCAGGGCCAGGCGGACACGGCGCCGAGTTCGCATTCCCAGCGTGCGAGCCAGTCCTCGCGCTCTCGGAGGTCTTGCTCCAACAGCCGGGCAACGGTTCGCGCCGGCCATTCCCAGCTGCGGTCCGCGGTCGCCCGTTCCAGTTCTCTTTGGTACTCCTGAGCCTCAAAGCGGAAGGCAGGCAGGTCGACCTCGTCGTCATTGGGATTGCGCCACTCGTCCCAGAGCACGTCCTCGCCGTCGCGCCGGACCGTCACGTAGAGAGCGCCGCAGCAGCCTTCGGTGCACGACGCCTCGGCCAGCCGCACCTCGTGCGGTTCAGATGCAGCGGTGAGAGGGCCGCCCGGCACCAAGAGGTACCGGGGATCTTCGCCCGGACCCTCGGTAAATGCGTCAGCCAGGATGTCCCTACCCTCAACCAACGCCCGGACCTCCACGTTTGCACCCCTCTGCGTGGGGTCGGGAACGACGACGCGAAGGGTGAGGCAACGCCTTTCATCAGTCACCGGGCGATTGTCGAATGCACCGGGGCCGGACGTCACGTCAATTCCCACCATCGACCTTGTGGGCGGCTTCCGTGCAAGAGGGCTGGTGCCGCCGCGATCGGGGCGGTTGTGCAGCTGTCGGCCGCCGCCATCGAGGAGGGCCGGGACCTGCCCTCGATGAGCGGCATCCTGGCCGACAGCGCCTACCGTTTGCTGCCGGCTTACCGTCTGCTGCAGGCCCGACGGCCCGGCCTCACTTCAGGTGCCGGGCGAAGAACCGGTCCCCGTCGTCCACCTCGAACCACGGGGTGCCGGTGTGCCCGCCCATATTGGCGTGCAGCGTCTTCTCCTTGGTGCCGAAGGCGTCGAACAGGTCCAGGGCCCGCTGCCGGGGGTTCCCTTCGTCGTCCCACTGCAGGAGGAACAGCAGCGGAATGGTGACCCGCCGGGCCTCCTCTCGCTGGGCGCGGGGCACGTAACCCCCGGCGAAGAAACCGGCGGCCGCGATGCGCGGCTCGACCACCGCCAGCCGGATGCCCACGGCGGTCCATCCCGAGTACCCGACCGGGCCGGCGATCTCGGGCAGCGCAAGGAGGGCGTCCAGGGTGGTCTGCCATTCCGGGACTGTCTTGTCGACCAGCGGGCCGATGAACGACTCGAAGATCTCATCGACCGGCTCGCCGGCCTGCATCGCCCGGCGGAGGTCGGCGCGAGCCTGCTCGTCGGCGGCGGAACGGGGCCGGTCGCCGTGCCCGGGGGCGTCGATGGCAGCCACCGCGTAGCCGTACGCCGCGGATTGCCGGGCCCGGGCCACCAGCCGCGATTCCCGCCTGTGCAAGCCGCCGTTGTGGCCGATCAGGATCAGCGGGACCGGCGCGGTGGATTCAGGCGTCCACAGGGTGCCGGGGATCTCGCCGAGGGTGAATTCGCGCTCGAGGATGCCGTCGTCGAGGCGCTGTTCAGAGGTGAATTGCATGGTCGTGCCTTTCGGGAGCGCACCGGAACGGCGCTCCCGGACGACCTATCGCCCGACCGTGACCCCGGAGGGGAGCACCCATGTCGATACTGCGTTCACGGGTACCACCTCCTCGTTCTCTCGCACGGCCTCCGGAAAGCTAGCAGTGGTCCTCGCGGTCCGCCAACGGGTTTTTGCGGTGGCTCCGTGGCCGGATGCCACGGAGCCACTCGCCTACAGGCCAAGGCCGTGCAGTCAAGGGCTTCGGGCCTGCGGGCGTCAGCGGTGAGGTGTGGGGTGTCATGAGTGGCTGTGGTCCAGTTCCGGAGCGTGCTGCGGGGTGTGGTCGTGTCGGGGGAGCAGGAGCGGGGTGGTCAGGATGAGCAGTCCCGCGACCGTGAGAGCGGTGCGTGGGCTGGTGACGTCGGCGAGCAGCCCGGCGAGCGCGGTGAGGACGGCGATGGACGCCTGCTGACCGACGGACCAGGCCGACAGGGTGCGGGCGACGAGATGCTGGGGGGTGTGTTCGAGCCGGTAGGTGGCGAGCACCGGGGTGTACAGGCTCATGTTGATGATGATGGCCAGTTCGACAGCCATTACGGTGACGAGGCCGACGATGCCGGGACGGACGAAGGCCAGGCCGATCAGCCAGATGGCGCGCAGGGTGCCGACGGTCCGGAAGACCGCGTGCCGGCCGTAGCGGGCCACGACACGGCGGGCCAGCCGGGAGCCGATGAGTCCGCCGACACAGGGGGCGGCGAAGGCGAGGCCGTACTGCCAGGGTGGGAATCCGAGCTGGCGAAGGAGGAGGACGGCCAGCAGTGGCTCGGTGGCCATGATCAGACCGGCGACGAGCATGTGATTGAGGTAGAGCGCCCGCAAGCCGGGGTGGCCCATGATGTGTCGCCAGCCGTCCAGCAACGCGCCTGCCCGGACCGGGCCTTTGCCGGTGGGGCGTGGCGCTTCTTCCCGGCCGCGGATCGCGGTGATGCCCAGCGCGGAGAGCAGGTAGCTGACGGCGTCGGCCACCACGGTGGTGACCGGCCCGAACAGGCCGATCGCCGCCCCGCCCAGGGGTGGCCCGACCGCGATGGAGCTCCAGTTCGTGGACTCGAACCGCGCGTTGGCGACGAGCAGGTCATCCGGCGGGACGAGGGCCTTGAGGTAGGCGCCGCTGGCCGCGTTGAACGCGATCTTGGCTGCGGCGACCACGGCCGAGATCACGAGCAGCTGGGCGAAACCGAGCCGACCGAGGGCGTAGGCGACCGGGATCGTCGCCATAGCCGCGAACCGGGCCAGGTCCATCGTGATCATGACCGGGCGCTTGCGCCGAAACTCCACCCACGGCGCGAGTGGCACCGCGATCAGCGCGCCCACCGCAGGCCCCACCGCGGACAGCGCGGACACCTCAGCGGGGCCGGCGTGCAACGCCAGCACGGCGATCAGCGGCAATGCCCCGAACCCCAACCCGGACCCATACGCGCTCACCGCATACGCCGCCCACAGCCGGCCGAACTGCCGGCCCAACGGTCTCCTGCCCACCATGCTCAGCGCTCCCACCCGAACAAACCGACGTTGATCCGTGAGAGCTAAGCGAGCAGCACAGCAGCAGGTCAAACAACTGCCTTGCCAGATCTTCACAACCATTCGTTGTTCACTAAGGTGGATCGGCGTGGATCTCGAAGCAGTACGTACCTTCGTCGCCGTCGCGGAAGCGGGCCAGTTCCAGAAGGCCGCCGCCGACCTGTCGATCACCCAGCAGGCCGTCTCCAAGCGCATCGCCGCGCTGGAGCGCACCCTCGGCGTGCGGCTGTTCACCCGCGCCCCCCGCGGCGCCGAGCTCACCATCGACGGGCAGGCGTTCCTGCCCCACGCGAGCGAGCTGCTGCGCGTCTCCGAGCGCGCGGTCGCGTCCGTGCTCCCCGGCCGCCGTCCGCTGCGCGTCGACGTGATCGCCTCGCGCGTCGCGCCCTCGGGCCTGATGCGCGGCTTCCACCGTGCGCATCCCGAGATCGAGCTCGACGTGATGATGCTGTTCGACGTCGAGGCGGCCGTCGCCGCCATCCGGTCCGGTGCGATCGACGCGTCCTTCCGTGCCGTCGCCATGCCTGGCCGGCCCCTGCCCGAGGACATCGAGTCCGTCCGGGTGCTCGACGAACCGCTCCAGCTCCTTACCGGCCCCGCTCACGCACTGGCGGACGCCCGGTCGGTGACCCTCGCCCAGCTCGTCGGGCACCGGATCTGGATGCCCGGCATCGTCCCGGGAACCGAGTGGGCCGCCTACTACGAGGACCTCGTCGCCGAGTTCGGCCTCACCATCGAGGCGACCGGCCCGAACTTCGGCTCCGACGCGCTCCTCGACACCGTCGCCGACACCCCGGCCCTGGCCACCTTCATGAGCGAGCAGACCCGCCTCGTCTGGCCCGCCGGCCACGGCCTGCGCCGCATCCCGGTCACCGACCCGACACCCGTCTACCCGCACTCGCTCCTCTGGCACCGCGACAACCCCCACCCTGCGCTGGCCACCCTCCGCGCCCACCTCGCCGCCTCAGCGGCCGGCCATGACGCCGCCGGGACCTGGAGGCCGGACTGGGTGATTCCGCACTGATTCCGCACTGAACGGCCTGGCCCGCACGGCCAGCCCTGCCGGAGCGCAGGCGGTCAACGGCGGGCGTCACCGGGGGCGAGCAGGCGGCCGGTGGGTGTCCGGACGATGGCCCTCACCGGCGGCTGTCCTGTCGTGGTGCGGCTGGCCGCGACGGCTGCCGACGCGGCCCGTTGTCGCCGAGGGCTCCGGTGCCCCCGGTGCCGAGGGCCCCGGGGGCGACCCCACAGAGGCACCGGCGCAGTGGCAGCAGTGCCCTCCTCCAGCACGAGGCGGAGCACGGTGGCGGCAGCCCCCGGTGACCGGGGCGGTACGTCAGCGCTTCGGCGGCGGCTTGATCAGGTAGAGCCGGCGGGCCAGGTCCAGCGCGGTCAGCATCACGTTGGCGCCGTTCCAGCGGTACCGGCGCTGCTGCCCCCACACGGCGCGGTTGCCGCCGCTCGGGTCGGCGGCGTGCGCGTCCACGACGACCTCGGACCGATCGCTCCAGTCATGGATCTCCGCCTCGTGGTCGCCCACTGTCCAGTCCTGATGCGTACTCCACCTTGCCGTTGATCGGTGATCGATGTACCAGCGACGCTAGGGAGCGGCGTTCAACGTTCCTTTGACGTCTTCTACACGCAAGCCTTCACGGATGCGAAGCATGAGGCCGAGGAGCCGCTCGACTCCGCTCCTGCGTAAATACGGCGATCTGTCGAAGCTTGGTGGACTCCCGCAGCGGACCGAAGCGGGCCTGTGTTGGGTTGGCGCAGGAGGCGTAGGGGAGGCACGTGAGATGCTTGATGTCATGACGGCTACCGTGTCCGGTGATTTCGAGCTGACCATGGACGAGTTGCGGGTCGTAGCACGCTACGCGGCAGAGGCCGCTCAGGAGGTCCTTGCTGTGTTCGAGGACGTCAGCCCCAGTGATCCTCGACCTCGCGCAGCCCTTGATGCCGCATGGGAGTTCGTCAACGGCGCGCGAAGGACCAATGTGCAGCGTGTCACCTCGTTGGACGCACACCGAGCAGCGAAGGAGGCGTCCACCGAAGCCTCACGTCTCGCTGCGCGGGCTGCCGGCGATGCCGCGGCTGCCGCGTACCTCCACCCGATCGCGAAGGCTCACCAGGTGGGCCACATCCTGCGTGCCGCTGCAAACGCAGCGCGCGTGGCTGAAATCAATGCCGGCGGCGATCCCGAAGTCGGCATCAAGGTGATCGAGCGGGCCCGGCAGCGCGCCACACCGGTCTTGATCGATGTCCTTCATCGGTATCCCCTCGCGCCATCCAGCAAGAACCGCGTGGGGCAACTGATGACCACCTTGGACGCTGCCCTGCGCGGGCCGCGCTGAGGCCCCTTCCGGACACCGGACAGCTGGCCTGCCCTGCGAACCGCATTGCGGATCGACTTTCACACCACGTGGGTCAGGTGGGCATCACCGGACACCACGACAGGTAGCAGTCGTTGCGTTGCTCGTCGAGGTTGTGTACCGACCGGGACCGCGTGGAGTTGGTCAGGGAGCGCCGCAGGGCGCGGGTGCGGTCGTCGATGCTGCTGGAGCGATGGCGCAACCCGCTCTCCAACACCCTGGCATCCAGCCCCAGTCGCGGGCGCCGGTCGGTCGCGCTCCCGCATGTGGTAGCACTGCGTACATGAAGGGAAAGCTCACTGAACGCGTTGGTTATCACCATGGAGACCTCCCCGCCGCTCTCACCACGGCAGCCATCGAGCTCCTGGACGAGCGCGGGATGGAGCATGTGACCGTACGCGAAGTCGCCCGCCGGGCAGGGGTGTCGCCGGGCGCGCCGTTTCGGCATTTCGCCGACCGTCAGGCGCTGCTGAACGCGGCCGCCGACCGTATCCTGGTCGACTTCGAGCAGTGGCAGCTCGGCATGGTCGCAGACGTCGAGGGTTCCGTGATGCGCGCTTTCGGCCTGGGCTTCGTCCGTTACGCGATCCGCTACCCGCGCCGCTTCGAGCTGATGAAGACCAGGGTGTTCGGGGACAGTCGGCCCGCCGAACTGCACCAGCGTCTCTCTGACATCGAGCGGTCTCTGGCCGACATCATCGTCGCCGACCAGAAGGCCGGTGTGCTGCGCACCGGCGATCCCGAGATTGTGGCTCTCGCGGGTCAGGCGATCGTCTACGGCCTGTCGCAGATGATCGTTGACGGGTATCTGCCGCCGGATCGGGCGGAGCAACTGGCCGAGCAGGTGTTGGACACTTTCGGCCTCGGAATCGCCAACTGACCGTATTACGCAGGGTCTTGACCACCCCTTCATGCACTGATGTAATCGCTGATTACATCAGTCTAGGAGGCTCCGATGTCTGTGCTGCGTCTGTCGCGCATCCCGCGATTTCCGGACCCCGCGGCCACGGGCACGGTGGCCATCAGGACGACACCGGCTGATGCGTATCGCGTCGTCAGTGATCCGCCCGTCATGATTCGGCTCGCCGAAGAGGCCCACCGCGCCCGCTGGCTGGCCAACAACACCAACATCGGCACCACACTGCAGCGCCTCAAACACCATCTGGAGTCAGCCCTGCCCAGCGTGGCGGACGGCTCGCAGCGCAGTGATCGGCCAGTGGGCTGACCCAGCAAGGCGGCTCCCGCCTTGGCCGGATCAATCCTGGCAGGTCGTACAGCCGAGGTGGGCGCCAGAGGAGACACACAGGAAGGAAGACACGACATGCACGAAGTGCGTGACTTGCTCGCTCCTGACGCGTTCAGGGGTGTCGTCGCGACGGTCATGGACAACAACCCCGGCATGGACGAGCCCACGGCCAGGCGCGTCGTGGAAGAAGCCGTCAAGTTCGTCGTGGCCGCCGCGAAGTTCCCGACGACGTCCATCCGGCCTTCGCGCACGGTCGACGAAGGGTGGCACGCCCTCATTCTGCACACGGCGGTGTACGCCAAGCTGTGCGCCCGGCTCGGGCAGTTCGTGCACCACCACCCCGACGGGCCGGACACCCCCGAGCACGACCCGGGCGCGCACCTGCGGACCGTGGCCCTGATCGAAGAGGCGGGGTTCAGCGCGGACAAGGAACTGTGGACGGTGCCGACGAGCGCATTGGCGCCGACGGGGGCGAGGTGCAGGCGGCGGCCCCATCCAGGCGGCGGCTGTTCCACTCCGTCCTGCGGCTCGTCGTGCGGCTCGTCATGCGGTTCCTCCTGTGGCGGGGGAGGGGGCGACTAGCTGTTCCCCCTGGGGCATCGAACTCGCAGCTGTTTACGCAACGGATTCCGCGCGGGCGGAGGGACGGGGGCACGAGTGAATCGCAAACGGAGCGTGGTGGTGTCGGTGGTAGCAGCCGGGTTGGCGACGGCTGTGCTGGCAGGGTGCGGCGTCGACGGAAAGATCGGCAACTACGACAAGGTCTCCGTCTGGCCGGACGCTGATCCCCGGGGCCAGAACCCGATCGCCGATCTGACCACGCTCACGCCGGTGACAGTCGAGTGCTACACGCCAGGCAAGGCGGATGCGACCGGATTCGGCTACGGCGCGACGTACAAGATCTCCTACGACGGCGGATCCGGCTATATCGACGCAAGCACTTCCATCATGAGCGACGATGGCGCGGTGTCCCCCGACCGGGTACCCAAGTGCTGACGGTGGCTGTGCTGGGAAGCCACCCCATGCGGGCTCGGTGTGGGTGTCTGCGGCGCCAGCGCGGCCAGTGCAGAACGCGAACGATGGGTACTGGTCGGCGGTCGGTGAGCTGGGTGGATCCGTGACCTGTTCAGTGGAACATCTTGGCGCCGAGCGGGTGCTGCTGGTCGAAGCCGGGGAGGATGAGGAATGTCGCGCTGGCGGTGGTGGTGGTGAATCGCAGCAGTGCGTCGGAATCGTCCATGTGCGCAAGAGTGTTGGTGAATGTGCGTAGGTCGTTCTGGAAGCTGATGAAGAGCAGGCCGGGGGCGGGTGCGTCGGTGCTGTAGGAGCGGCGGAGCATGAGGCCGACGCCGACCACGTTGGGATTGGCCCGGCGGACGTGGGCGTCGGCCGGGACGAGGTAGCGCCCGTCCGGTGTTTTGGCGCCGAGGTTCGGGTCCCAGGCTGCGGTCCCGCCGGAGAGGGGCACGCCGGTGGCCCTGCGCCGGCCGAAGACCGCCTCTTGATCGGCGACGGAGAGCGCGGTGAACCGCGGCAGGTCGAGTTCCATGCGCCGTACTACGGCGATCGTGCCGCCGCCGACGGGAGCCGGCCCGGCCAGCCACAGATGGCGTTGGTGTTCGGCCGTCGTGTGCGGGCCCACGATGCCGTCGATGAAACCGAGCAGGTTCCGTGGCGCGGAGATGCCCTTGTCCACGGGGATGTTCGGACCGCGGCGTCCGGACTGCCGCCAGCGTTCCTGTACCCGGTGACCGGCCTGCTGCAGAAGCGCGGTGGCGACGACCGGTAACAGCAAGGGGTCGCTGGCGCAGATCTGTACCAACAGGTCCCCGCCGCGTGCCTGCGGGGCGATCTGCTCGCGGGAGAACCGGGGGAGGTCTGCCGCGCCGGGCAGAGAGGGATCGGCCATGCGCACCAGCCGTGGGCCCACCCCGATCGTCACGGTGAGATCGCCCGGCGGCAGGCCCAGCAGTCGTGGGTCGGTTCCCGCGGTGAGCGCGTGAATGGTCTGGCCGAGTTCGGCCAGCAGCGGGCCGACCGCCACGGCGTCGCCGAGTTCGGCCACCACCGCCAGGAGGTTCGGCTGGGCCGATTGCGGGAGCGTGATGCCTGCCTGATGGCGGCCGGTCGGCGACACCCGTGTGGGTGATGCGGGGGAGGGGGGCCGGCTTGGCTGAGGTGCAGGCGCTTCGCACCCGGCGGTGAGTCCGGTGGCCGCCACCGCCCCGGTGGCACCGAGGAACGCGCGGCGTGATGGATGGGAGTCGGCTCGGCTCACGGTGTGGAGAATGCCATATCCGTTCTGGCGAAGGCGAGTTGGTCTCAAGCGGCCCCCGTACCGGGATGACTTCGTGCCAGGATGAGGTCATGCCTCGTCTCCGTCTTCGCGTGATGGCCGCGTTACTGAGCACACTGACATGCGTGGTGGCGGGCTGCGGGCCCGGCGACGACGGGTCGAGCCACGGCCGGCGACCACCCGGCGCGCACGTGACGATCAGAGTGCCGGCTGACGCCCCGACGATCTCGGATGCGGTGTCTCTCGCTCACCCCGGTGACCTGGTGCTGGTCGCGCCGGGCGTCTACCACGAGTCGGTGAAGGTCTCCACGCCTCGTGTCACTCTGCGTGGTGCGTCCCGGGACAAGGTCGTTATCGACGGGCGGTTGCAGCAACCGAACGGCATCGTCGTCACCGCGCCCGGGGTGGCCGTGGAGAACCTGACCGTAAGGAACAACACGCAGAACGGGGTCCTGGTCACCGGTTCGGCGAAAGCGGTCGCCGGACTACCGGGGCGTTCCGGGGGCTACGACACCGGCGATGAGCCGGTCACCTTCCTCAAGTCGTTCCTGGTCTCGTATGTGACCGCGACCCGCAACGGCCTGTACGGCATCTACGCGTTCTCCGCGCAGAACGGCGTCATCGAGCACTCGTACGCGTCAGGCGGGGCCGACTCGGGGATCTACGTCGGACAGTGCAAGCCCTGTCACATCGTGGTGCGGAACAACATCGCCGAACTCAACGCCATCGGTTACGAAGGCACCAACGCCGGCGGAGACATGTACGTCGTCGGCAACCGCCTGGTCGGCAACCGGGTCGGACTGACCACCGACTCCGACCACCAGGAAAAGCTGCTCCCGCAGCAGGACGCCGTGATCGCGGGAAATCTGATCGCTGCCAACCAGCAGAGGGCCACCCCGGAGCAGGCGGACGGCGGGTGGGGGACCGGCATCGGCATCGACGGTGGCAGCGACAACCAATTCGTCCGTAACCGCATCGCCGGCAACAGCAATGCCGGGCTGGTGATCACCGCAACCGCCGACATGTCTCCGGTCGGCAACCAGATCGTGGACAACACGTTCACCGGCAACGGCGTCGACGTCGGCTGGGCGTTCCCCACCGCCACGCGGGGACGGGGCAACTGTCTGCGCGGCAACGATCTGCGCACCACCGTGCCCGCCCGGCTCGCGACAACCGCGTCCTGCCCGCTTCCGGCCAGGTCGCCCTCGCCGGCCGGCAGATGGAAGATGCCGACGGCGCCCGGTGGAATCCCGTTCACCGAGGTCGCGGCGCCGCGTCCACAGCCGCAGTTCCCCCACGCCACCACTACGGGTGCCACCGCTGTCCCGGCCGTTCCGGTCCTGCCGAAGACAGCAGGCATCCCGCTGCCGTCAGCGTCCCTGCTCGCCGCGAACGCGCGGGTGCAGACGTCCTGAACAGCGGCTACCGGGGCGGGGTGACTCCGGGGACCGGCTTGACCGGAACGTACTTCTGGGTGTCGAAATCGATGACCACCGGCCGCGACTCGGAACCCACGCTGACGCGGACCCGGTACATCGTGCCGTCCGAGCCGACCCAGTAGCGCACGTTGCCCGCCGTGCCGGCGCGGACAGGGGAGGACGGCCCGGTCATGACGTCCACCGGATGCCCGTCCACCTTGTCTCGTCCCCACCAGGCAGCACCGTTCTGCGGCAGCAGTTGGGCGTTGTCCGGCCGGTCGCTGGCGAGCTTGAGGGCGATGGCCAGCGAACTGTCCAGCGCGCTGCCGGACGACAGCAACGGACGGCTGTACCAGCCCGAGCGGGGCGGCGACGCGGGGGCGTGCGCCGGGGCATTCGCCATCGGGCGGACGGACACCGAGGTGGCCGTCCACTCGATCAGCCCGTCGCTGGATGTGTCGCGCCCGGTGCCGTGCACCACGCCGTAAGCGAGCTTGCCTTGGTAATCGACGGACCCGGTGACGGTCAGCCCGCCGGCGGTGCCAGGCACAGTGATCGTCACCGCGCGGCCGTGCGCCTGGTAGTTGCGGAACCGTGTGATCGCCAGCCGGTTCGCCTCATCCGAACTCAGCGCGCGCGGACCGCTGGAGCCGGTGCCGCCGCCGGCGAGAAGGAACACGGCCGCTGTGGCCACCGCGACGGCCGCTGTGCCGATGACGGCTGCCGCCCAGCGTGGCCGCAGCCATCGGCGCCGGTCAGCCGCACGGCCCGGTAGAGCTTGCTGGGTTCTCACGCTCCGCACGCGGCTCGACGCTGACACTCTTCTGATTCACCCACTCTTCCGATTCATCCTCTCGATCACCACACTGCTCGGCCGCCGTGTGGTCGCGGCGGTACTCGGCAGTCCAGTGGCAGACGACGCCAAGGCCGGCCCTCGTGGACCGGCCGAGACGTGATCTGCCCGACCGCGTCATTCGGACCGCGGGCAGGCAGATCCCTGTTGTTCGGTTCGTTCAGCGTTTCTCAGTGTTTCCGGGCGCGATGCTTCCGGCTCATGAACGCGATGACGAGGCCCGCACCCACCAGCAGACCGACCAGGGCGATCATCTCCGGCAGCCCGGCCATACCGGTGTGCGCCAGTGAACCCGTGCCCCCACCGGACGGGGCCGGGTTGGCAGGTGGCGCGGGTGACGGCGGCGTAGAGGCCGGTGGCGAGGTCGGGCTCGGCGTCGGGGTTGGGGTTGGGGTTGGGGTCGGAGTGGGGGTTGGGGTCGGTGTTGCCTTCGGGAGGTACACCCCCGCGTCGATCGTGTGATCGACGCCGCCCGGCTTGCCAGGCGCCGTGACAGGCGCGTAGCCGTTGCACAACCGCCCGGTGGTCGGCGGCGTCACATTGGAGTCATGCGCACGGTTGGCACCGGCTCGGGGGAGCGTGAACCGCAGCTCGCTTGCCGGGGGCTGATCGGGAACCTTGCTGGTGTCCGCGGTGCACACGTCGAACTGCACCGTGTACTTCGCGCCCGGCGTGAGCTCGTACGCGGCGCCGACACCACCGAAGTAATACTCGCCGGCGGCATTGGTCTTGGTCGTGGCGACCTGTTTGCCGTCCGCGTCCAGCAGGTTGATCGTCGCCCCCGGCAGCAGCACGTGCCCCGGGTCCTGGATTCCGTTGTGGTCGCCGTCGAACCACACGACGTTGCCGATCTGGATCGGCGCGTTCGCCGCCGCGTACGCGATGTCACCGAGCCCGCCGGCCTTGCCGAACCCGCCTTGTGCCCCGCTGACGAACTGGAACCCGTTGGCGGTCGGGTTGTTGCCCGGGCCCTGACCGGTCGTGATGTCGTGGTACCCGGTGCCTGAGGTCGCGACGTTTACGACCGGGTCGAACTCCGTGCTGACGACCCACTGCTGCTGCGGGATATAGGCAACCGACCCCAACGCGGTCTCCTGGTGCGCGTTGGCGTAATAGTCGCCTGGGAAGTATTCGACGACATCGGCGGCCTGGCCGCCACTGTTGGCAGGGGTGGCGTGGTTGGGGCAGCTCCCGGTGCCTTCCCACTGGAATTCACCGGCGGGAGTGGCGCAGACCATGGTGATGTCACCACCGGACATGCCGCTTTCCGCGGTGTCGTTCCCCGGGCGGGGGTCCAGCCCTCCCCAACTGAGCACGTCCATGAACCGGTCGCGGAAACCCAGGATCATCGAGCCGTCGCGGGCGAAGGCGAGGGAGGCCAGCTCCGGCTGCGGGTCGATGAAGACGCCGCCCGCCTTCCGGTCGTCCCAGGTGTCCAGGCCGGTGTTCCACGGGTTCCAGTGGGTGGCCTTGTCGCCGGAACCGAAGACGCTGCCGCGTTGGTCCGTGAGCGGGTGGCTCAGCACCGTGCTGAACCGCTTGCCGTCGTAGGTGGAGACGAAGGCTTTCAGGTCCGCGCGCTGGTGCGTGCTCTCCGCGCTGCACACGCCGCCGACGTACAGCGTGTTGTTGTGGACCTGGAGACCGAACGGCCGCCAGTCGTCGGGGCTCGCGCACCCCGGGTCCGGGATCGGGACCGTCGACCTGGGCGCCGCGGCGGTGGCTCCTGTCGCGTCGAAGCTCACCAGGCTGCGGGTCCGCAGGTTCACCGCGTACAGCGTGGCGCCGTCCGCCGACAGGGCCAGGCCACCGATGCTCTCCTTGCCCGGCGCGTCGGTGAACCCGGGATCCTTGATCATGTTGGCGGTGTCGTGCCGCGTCACCGCGGCGTCCGGCACCTGCGCGAACAGCTCCGGCGCACCCGAGCCGCTGACCGGCACCGTATAGATCGCGCCGGCGCCCTTCGGCCCGTACGGGGCGTACCGGCGGGCGAACGCGCTCTGGAACAGCCGGCTCCGGTACTTGTCGTACGCCAACCCGAACGTCGTGCCCACCTGGGCCTGCGTGGCCAGCGTGGCCGGACACGACACATCGGTGGGACACGTGCCTCGGGTCTTGGTCCCGAACGCCACCAATGCCCGGGTGTCGGTTCCGTTGGCGCCATTCTGGACCGGTACGAAATACCGTGAGTCCGGCAGCGTGTAGTCGGCCGGATCCCACACCCCCGTCACCACGGAGGTGTTCTTTCCGTCCGACACATCCACGAACGACGTGAAGCTGTCGAAGTGGTTCTCCGCCGTCGAGGCAGGCGCCGCCCGCAGATAGTCGCTGTACGGTGCCGGGATGCTGACGTCGACGCGGTATTGGCCGCCGCTCAGCACGGTCGACCGCGACACCACGACTTTTCCGGTGGTATCCGTGAGGCCGGTGATTTCGTGCCCAGCGGGGTCGGAGACCTTCACCTTCATGCCCCGCTGCGGCACGTCCATCGTCGCGTTGATCACGCCGGTACCGAAGAAGTCGCGCAGTACCTCAACCGTCAGCGTGCCGTCGGCGGTCGAAGCGGCGGCCGGTCCAGCCGTCGCTCCCACGGCGCCGCCTGCCAGTAAGAGAACGGATAACCCCACGCGCGCCAGCGGCTCCGCAAGCCTCCAGGCCGACCGGCGAGGGTCTCTGCCGACTCGGTTCATGGCATCACACTCCACACTTCTCTTGTCGGGAAAACGCAGCACCCGCTTCTCGCTGCACGTCCACTTCGTGGCTCTAGGCTCGGACGCCGGGCGTGAACACCACGGAATAGGAAAACGGCCCACTGCTGTTGCGTGGGCCGCCTTGTGATGTTCGTTCGGGGATATTACGGGCGAGTTGTAAGCGTCGCAGGCCAGGAAAAGCGAACGCGCGTTCAGGGCCTCGGGTGGGACGGTCCTGTGTGGTGTGTTCTCGCCACTCAATCACGGTGCCCTCGCCCCCCACCGCCGACCTCACCGACCGCCATCGCGAGCAGCGCGCGATATTTTATCCACGGGCGTCCCGCCGACACCACCAGAACTCCCGGAATCCCCTTGGGATTTCGTGATAGGCCCCCAGTGTCCGGAAAATAGGCGACCGGAAGAATGTGCGAGAGAGGGGATCCGGACGGTACACGCATCAGCGACAACAGTGGCAGCGGCCTGCTGCCTGAAGACCTCGTCCCCGAGTTCGAGGACAACCAGGTCGGGGCGCCGCTGCGCTGCGCGGGCAACGCTCCCACCCTGCGGCAGTCTGGCAACACCGTGAACGGGCCGCACACCGGCCAGTGCAAGTGAGCTGAGCCCAGGCCCTGTTCGGTCGATCTTGCCGGGCAAGATCGACCGAACAGGGCCTGGACTGCGGGTTTCACCACATGGTCGTCGAGCCGGCCAGCGTCCGCACCGGCCAGGGCCGCGTCACTCACGTCCCAGAAATCGAGTCGACCCGACTGGTCACTCGGTGTTCGGCGAGAACGCTCAGGCTTCGCTGTGAGAGGTCACCTTGGCGGCAGGGGCCGGGGTGCTGTGTCGTGTGAACGCCCACAGCACGAGCCCGAGGCAGCTGAACGTGGCGCCCAGTGCGCATACGGCGCCCCAGCCGGCCACCGTATAGAGGGAGGTTGCGGCGATGGCGCCGGTGGCGCTGCCGATCGAGTAGAAGACCATGTATCCGCCGATCAGCCGGCTGCCCGCGTCCGGGTGCAGCGCGTAGATCAGGGTCTGGTTGGTGACATGGACCGCCTGCACGGCGAGGTCGAGGAGGATCACCCCGACGACGAGGGCCCAGAGTGAGCTGCGGGTGAAGGCCAAGGGCAGCCACGAGGCGGCGAGGAGTGCCAGGGCGATGCCGGTGGTCCGCCGGGAGAGTCCGCGGTCGTTCAGGCGGCCTGCCACGGTTGCGGCCAGGGCGCCGGCGACACCGATCAGTCCCAGCGCCCCGATCGCACTGTGGGGCAGGAAGTACGGGGCCTCGCTGAGCGGTAGCGCGACGCTGCTCCACAGGGTGCTGAAGGCGGCGAAGATCAGCAGACCGAACAGGGCCCGGAGCCGTAGCAGTTGTTCCCGCGCGAACAGGGTGATGGTGGAGCGCAGGAGCTGTGCGTAGCGCAGGGGTGTCGGCGGAGTGGCACTGTGGCGCGGCAGCACTCGGTACAGGACCAGGGCGAGTGCGGTGGTGAGCGAGGCCGAGGCGAGGTAGATGGAGCGCCAGCCCGCGAGATCGGCCATGAGGCCGGATGCGGTGCGGGCGAGCAGGATTCCGATGACCACTCCGCTGGTGACCAGACCGACGACCCGTCCGCGCTCGGCGGCAGGGGCCAGCGATGCGGCGAAGGCCACCAGCGTCTGCGTGACGACCGCGAGAAGTCCCGTCGCGGCCATGCCCGCGAGCAGGATCGCCGCCGTGTGGGCGGCGGCTACCACGGTCAGTGCCATCGCCAGGAGCAGCAACTGGGCCACGATGAGCCGTCTGCGGTCGGCCACGTCGCCCAGCGGCACGAGGAAGAAGAGTCCCAGCCCGTATCCGACATGCGTGAGGGTGACCACGCTGCCGACGAGTGCCGGGCTCATGGCGAGCTCGTGGCCGATGGTGACCAGGAGCGGCTGGGAGAAGTAGACGTTGGCCACTGAGGTCCCGCAGGCGACGGCTAACAGGACGACAACGCCACGGGACAGGACGAACGCGGAACCTTCCCCGCGTCTGGCCCTTCTGGCCCTTCTGGCCTCGGTCCGTCGTGTCACAGCCTCACGGTTGCCGGGCATGAGCACTCCTCCGCATATCCGGTTTCAACTTGCTACCAGCAGTGCTCGGTGACGGTAGCCTTCTTGGTAGCATGTTGCAACCGTCGTGAGAGTGAGGGACGCCATGGTGACCAGGACGCGCTTCGATGACAGTGAATGCCCCGTCGCACGGTCGGTGGACGCGATCGGCGACTGGTGGTCCCTGCTGATCGTGCGGGACGCCTTCGACGGGAGCCGACGCTTCGGGGAGTTCCAGCGCAGCCTCGGCGTGGCCAAGAACATCCTCGCCGCGCGTCTGCGGACCCTGGTCGCCGGCGGTGTCCTCGAATCCGTCCCCGCCTCGGACGGCAGCGCCTACCGCGAGTACGTACTGACCCCGAAGGGCAAGGCGCTCTTCCCCGTCATCGTGGCACTGCGGCAGTGGGGCGAACAGAACTTCTTCGCCCCCGGCGAACCGCACTCACAGCTGGTCGACCGTCAAAAGGGACACCGCCTGCGCGCACTGGAAGTACTGTCCGAGGACGGGCGACGGCTGAACCCCGACGACACCACCGTCCACAAGATCTCCACCCAGTGATCCGAGCCGGAGACCCGGTGCCGACACGGCGTCTGCCGACGGTGGGCGCAGCACTACGTGCTCCGTCGCAGCGGCAGATGCGGCAACCATGGCCGTACCACACCAAGGAGACCCGCATGGCGATTCAGCGGATGGACAATGTCCTCATCGTCGTCGATGACCTGGACGCTGTTATTGCGTTCTTCGTCGAACTCGGCATGGAGCTGGAGGGCAAGGGGCCGCTCGAGGGGCGTTGGGCGGAGCGCATCATCGGGCTGGACGGCGTCCGGCAGGACGTCGCCATGCTGCGGGTCCCGAATGGTCACGGCCGAGTTGAGCTGGCGAAATTCCACAGACCGAAGGCCATCACCGCCGAGCCGAAGGACGCGCCGGTGAACACGCTGGGTATTCGTCGCATCATGTTCGCCGTCGACGACATCGAGGACGTCCTTGCCCGCCTGCGCACCCACGGCGCCGAGCTCGTCGGCGAGCTGGAGCGGTACGAGGACGTCTATCGGCTGTGTTACGTCCGCGGCCCCGAGGGCATCATCGTCGGACTGGCCGAGCAGCTCGGCTGAAGGCTTCTCTGCGGAACGCGGCGAGCCCGTCCGGGGGAGGCCACCGGCCGTACACACCGGTGGAGGCGGCATAGGGTCGCGATATGGGCCGGGCTTACTCCGAGGGTTCGCGCAGGCGCACTGCGAGGGCGGCGATGTCGTCGTCCAGGCGTCCTCGGCTGTAGTCGAGGAGGTCGCGGTGAAGAGCCGTGAGCAGTTCGTGGGGCGGCATCGGGGGCTGTCGGCGCATCCAGGCCGCCAGCGGGAAGAACTCCCCGTCGCGGGCGCGGGCCTCGGCGACCCCGTCGGTATAGAGAAGCAGCAGGTCGCCGGGGGTGAAGTCGAAGGTGTCGATGGTGTAGTGATCGCCGATCAGCTCCGCGAGGTTGAGCAGCGGCGAGGGGGAGGTGGGTTCCAGGGTGCGGAGTCCCCCGCGGTGCAGGAGCAGCGGTGGGGGGTGTCCGCAGTTGAGGATCTCGATGCGCCCGCCCCCGTGCGGGATCTCGACCAGAAGGGCGGTGGCGAAGCGCTCCATCGGTCCCTCGGGGGGAAAGGCGGCGTTGTAACGGGTGCTGCTGGCGTCCAGCCGGCGCGCGACGCTGACCATGTCGGCCTCGCCGTAGGCCGCCTCCCGGAAGGCGTTGACGATCGCCGCGGCCGCCCCCACTGCCGGCAGGCCCTTGCCCCGCACATCGCCGATGAGCAGCCTGACCCCGTATCGCGTGTCGACCACCTCGTAGAAGTCTCCGCCGATACGGGCTTCCGCCGCGGCCGCGAGATACAGCGACTCGATCTCGACGCTCCCGAAGCGGCGGGGCATCGGACTCAGCACCACCTGTTGCGCGGCGTCGGCGACGAGCCGCACCTGAAAGAGGGTCCGCTCCCGCTGGAGCCGGACATGACTTCCGTACGCGGCCGCCACGGTGACCGCGATGATCCCCCCAGCCGTCCACCACGTCCCCAGCCCGGGGAACACGAGGCTGAGGCCGATCATCAGGAGAAGGCAGACCGTCCCCAGCAGGATGGTGGGGAGGACCGGCCACATAGCGGCGGCGAGGGCCGGCGCGGCGGGCAGGAGGCGACTGAAGGCCACGTCCGGGGGAGTGGCATATGCCAGGCTGGCGATGACGACGGTCAGGATCACCGGCGACAGCCGCACAAGCCTCCCCCGGCCTTGGCGACGACGGAGCCGCGGCCGTCCAGACTCGATCACATTTCACAGAATATCTACGCAAAGAGGGCATAGCGCTCTGGCGGGTCGGAGTCGGCTGACGCGGGTCGACTCGCCGTAAAATCGAACGAAAGCTCGAAAACGTGGGCCGAAGTGCTGGCCATTGCTCTCGCCCGGCCAGCCGGAACCCATCCCTGCGCCCCCTCGCTGGCACCACGTCGGCGGCCCGGAGCAGTTCCCGGCCTCGCACGGTGATCAGATCCGCGGCCCCGGGCCCGGCACCGATGGATCACTGCCCCAGGCTCGCCATGCCGCCGCCCGGCGAACCCCGCGTATCGAGCGATCCATCCAACGAGTGAATGCGTGGGCCGAGCCGCCCCGCCGTACCAGACCCCGCGGAGCGCCCCGGCCCCCAGGACGCCCTGGGGACGCCCTGGGCTGGCCCAGGATCGCGCTGACCGCGGTGTTCTGCGCCACCGGCGTGCTCCCCCCTGACCGGCCAGGATGGGGCGGGCCTCGCCTCACCAGCGTCTACTCCCGGCGAAGCTCACCGCGAGGCGTACGGATACCGCCCGGCTGTGATCGACGGGTACCTGGACTCCGCTTGCCCCAAAGGTGGGCGAGGCACTTACGTTCAACCGACCAACCTTCACGCTGTCGAACCCCACCCCGGCGGCCGGCGCATCGTGTTCGCGTTCTTCCCCGGCGCGGCCGCGGTCCGCCGCCCGCACCTCACGTCGACCGGCCGTCTCGTCCACTGGAGCTGACCTTGACCGATCACCTCGACCACAAAGACGTACTCCAAGCCGCTGAACGCATCCGTGGCACCGTCAGGCCCCTGGCCCTGGCGCCTGTCGACCCGGGCGCCTTCGGCGAGGCGGAAGTGTGGCTCGCGCTGGAATTCATGCAGCACACCGGCTCGTTCAAGGCACGTGGGGCCGCGAACTTCACCGCCGCTCATATCGACGAGCGGACGATGCCGGAGGCCGGGGTGGTCATCGCCAGCGGCGGTAACGCCGGCCTTGCCTGCGCATGGGCCGCTGCGCGCTGCGGCGTCGAGGCGACGGTGTTCCTGCCGGAGACCGCGCCCGCGGTGAAAGTGGATCGACTGCGGGCGTACGGCGCGACGGTCAAGCTCACCGGGACCGAGTACCACCACGCCGCCGAAGCGGCCGCCCAGCACGCCGACACGACGGGAGCGCTGCCGTCCCACGCGTACGACAACCCCCTCATCGCGGCCGGCGCGGGGACCATTCTGGAGGACATCTACAGCCGTCCCGGCGGCCCTTTCGTGGACACGATCGTGGTCGCTGTCGGTGGTGGTGGCCTCTTCGCCGGTGTCGCCGCGGCTGCCGCGCACCATGGCGTTCGGGTCGTCGCTGTGGAGCCGGAGAACTGCCGTGCCCTGAACGCTGCTGTCGCGGCCGGTGAGGTGGTGGATGTGGAGGTGTCCTCCGTGGCCGCTGATTCTCTCGGCGCCCGCCGTGCCTCCCGTATGGCGCTCCATGCCGCCGGGGCCGGTGACGTGCGTTCCGTCCTGGTGACCGACGACCAGATCGTCGCCGCCCGGCGGGCGCTGTGGGGTCACCGGCGCCTGGCGGTGGAGCATGCCGCGGCAACGGCGTTGGCTGCCCTGTCCTCCGGTGCCTACACCCCGCAGCCCGGTGAGACGGTCGCAGTGGTGCTGTGCGGAGCAAACACCGACCCCACGGACCTTGCTTGAACTTCCGCACCTCCGCATTTCCGCACTCCCGCACCTCCGCACTTCCGCACCGCCGCAGGCCCGTGGGAGTACTTCCGTGGTCCCACGGCCCCGGGGGAGCAGCCGGCACCCGAGCAGCCCGATTCGGCCGCATCAAGATTTTGCCCGCACAGCTCGGTGCGGCCGGGTAGAAAGCAAGTTCCCGACGTGAAGGAGGAGACGTGCACTTGCGGATCACGGAGGACGGGAAGCACGCGGGCCAGCCCTCGGACAAGCCGTGGACGCCGCCGCCCACGCCGCCGTCCCCGGACGGCGACCGCCCCAAGGTGGCATAGCCGATGGCCGACTCCCAACGGGGGCACGCCGCGCTTGTCCAACAGCTGGACGAGCGCGGCCTGTTGAGCCCCGCATGGCGAGAGGTGTGGGAGCGGACGCCTCGGCACGAGTTCATTCCCGAGCGCATCTGGCGGCAATTGCCGGAGCGATGCGAGTTGATCACCTCAGAGCAGGACCGATGGGCTCTCATCCACAGCGACGAGCCTGTGGTGACACAGCTGGATGACGGACGGGAGGGTGGCCCAGGCATCGCCACGTCGTCGAACAGCATGCCGTCCATGGTTGCCCGGATGCTCGGTCTGCTGAACGTGCATGACGGCGCCAAGGTGCTGGAGATCGGCACAGCCACGGGGCAGGTGGCCGACCTGCTCTGCGGCCGGTGCGGCGATGGGAACGTCACCAGTGTGGAGATCGATCGGGCTCTCTCGGTCGCGGCCGCAGAGAACCTGAACCGCCGGGGCCACGCCCCCACCTTGGTGGTCGGTGATGGGGAGCACGGCCATCCCGCCGGCGCCCCGTACGACCGGATCATCGCCACCTGCGCACTGCGGCACGTCCCGTATGAACTGGTCGAGCAGCTACTCCCTGGTGGGCTTCTGGTGGCGCCCAGGGTTGGCGACTTCTGGTGCGGTGCCTTGTTCTGCCTCACGGTGGACGAGGACGGCACCGCGTCCGGACCGTTCGCGGGTACGGCAACCTACATGCCGATGCGCGCACACCGCGGCGCCGCCGGCGCCACCCCGGACACCTCCTCGCCCAGGTCCCGGTCCGTGGCCGTCCTGCCCCAGGAGACGATCAACCCCGGATTCGCGTTGTACGCGGGCGCCCGACTCCCAGGAGTCACCCTCGTCGAAGGGCGGGAAGACGGGAACCTGCGCGTGTGGGTGACCGACGGTCGAGGATCGGGAGCCATCGCGGACGCTGACGGTACGGTCACCGAGTTCGGGGACCGCGGCTTGTGGGCTGACGTTGAGGCGGCATGGAGCGAGTGGGACAGGCATGACCGTCCATCGGCCGGTGACATGGGGCTGACGGTCACGAAGTCCGGTGAGAGTGTCTGGCTGCGCAGGCCCGCCCAAGTGGTGGTGTCCGCCAAGCCCCCGCACTCGCCGTCGCAGAGCGGCAGCCTCTGAGCCCTCAATCCCGTACGTGTCAGCTGCGCTTGGCCCGCCGGCGCAGAGCCGTCTCGGTTGCCTCGTCGGCAGGGAAGAAGAGCTCGACGGACAGCTCGGACAGGGTGACGTCCATGGGGGTCCCGAACGTGCCCATCATGGTGAACAATGACAGCTCCGCACCGTCGATTTCCACCTGCCAGGACAGCACCGGGTCGTCTGCGCCGTCGGGGGACAGCCGGCTCCAGCCGCGACGGTCGGGGATGTCCGGCCAGGTGGCGATCTCATCGGCCAACGCGGCGAGGACGGTGTCCTGAGTCCGCACAACGGCCCGGTCGAGCCGGCGCAGCAAGTGGGCTGACCATGGGGAGAAGTTGCGCGTACGGCGGGCCAGACCGTCGGGATGCAGTGCGGTGCGGAAGAGGTTGGTCGGCATGCCGCGTACCTCTTCCGGGATGCCGGAGATCAGCCGACGCCCGGCCTCGTTGGTGAGCCGCACATTCCACTGCCCGTCGATCGCGGCACCGGGAAACGGGTCGTGCGCGTTCAGGAGCGTCTGCAATGAGGCGCGGATCCCGGACAGCGCCGGATCGGTCAGTGGCGTCTCCGGGAAGTGGGGAGCGTAACCGGCCGCCAGCAGCCAGTCGTTCCGCTCACGCAGTGGCAGGTCGAGGTGCCTGGCAATGGCCGTGATCACCTGGGGGCTGGGCTTCGACTTGCCCAGCTCGACAAAGCTCAGATGACGAGGCGAGATCCCGATTTCGTGTGCCAGATCCATCTGGCTGCGGCGGGCCAGGTCCCGTCGCCGACGAATCAGGTCTCCGACGGTCACAGTGGTCACAAACCACGACGGTATCCGGCGCATGCGCGGGAAACGAGTACCTCTCAGGTATTCGCATTGCGGTCCACGGCGGCCACACGATGGCCGAGTTCCAGCAGACCTGTAGCTATGAGAGGACCTCAGTCATGCCCTACTTCGACACCACCGACGGAACCCGGCTCTTCTACGCGGAGGCGGGTCCGGCCGACGGCCGCACTGTCGTGTTCGCCCATGCCTGGGCGTTCAACAGCGGGATGTGGAACTACCAGGTCCCCGCCGTCATCGCCGCCGGCATGCGCTGCGTGGTCTACGACCGGCGCGGCCACGGGCGCTCCGACGTGCCCGGACAGGGCTACCACCTCGACCGCCTCGCCGACGACCTGGCCGACCTGCTCGCCCACCTGGAGCTGCGCGACGTCGTACTGGTCGGACACTCCATGGGCGCGGCCGAGGCGGTCCGTTGCCTGACACGTGGGGGAGACGAGCGCGTCAGGGGAGTCGTCCTGAGCGCGCCCACCACACCGTTCCTGCTCCGCACGGACGACAATCCCGAAGGCCCCGTCTCGGCGGCAGCGGTTGAGACCGCCCGCACGCTCATGCGTCGTGACATCGGGGCCTTCGTCGCGGCCACCTCCGGCACCGAGTGGTTCGGACCCGGCTACCAGGTATCGGCCGGGCTGAGCGACTGGACCAGCCGACAGTTCGTCGACACCCCTCTTCAGGTCCTGCTGTCGACGAACACGACATGCATCAATGCGGACCTGCGCACGGAACTCACCGCGATCACGGTGCCCGCCCTGGTCATCCAGGGGGATGCCGACCGCTCGGCCCCGATCGAGCAGACCGGGCGCAGGACCCATGCGCTGCTTCCCGACTCGGAGCTCGTCGTGATCGATGGCGCCGGCCACGGCCTCTACATGAGTGATCCGGACCGCTACAACAAGGAGGTGCTCGCCTTCGCGAACGCCCTGCCCCACTAGCCCTGTTCCGGGATGAGATCTTCTGACGCTCTCCCTCCCGCGCCCACGGCCGCGACGACGAGGACACGGTGGCCGGGTGCGGTCACGGACCAGGCATCCGAGGTGGGTTGCCCACGGCGTCAGCCCGCAGCCGAAGAGAGATTGGCGGCGCCGAAGGAGACCGAGAACCTCGCGCACCAGATCACGGCGGAGCGGAACTTCGACAGGTCTGTGCCGTTCGGGACGGCATAGTTCTGGTTGCCGAGGTTGCCCTTGAGCTTCCCCAGCTCGACCGCCCCGTCGCCGAGTCCCGCCTTCACCTCGTCGGCGTCCCGGGTCGAGAGGTAGACACGTACATCGGGTCCTTCCGAGGTCTTCAGGTCCTCCAGCCGCAGTACCTGGCCGCCGTCCGTCAGCCGCACGGTGCGGGCGGTACCGCTCGTGGCGTGCTCATGCGCGACGAAGTGCCCCTGGGCGAGGTACTGGGGTTCTGACGGCTGGGCGGTGGAGGTGTCCGGCTTCTTCATCGCGGTTGCGGAGGCGCTCGGTGGCGCCTCGTTCACGGTGGTGTTGGTGAACGCCTTCCATGGTTGGAAGAGGGCGAGCCCGAAGCCGGCGGCGAGCAGCAGGACGATGAGGGTGGGCGCGAGGGTACGACGGGACAGCCGAAAACGGTCCGGCACAGGGGCCTCCTGAGGTGCGGTGCGGGGCGACCCGGCGGCCACCCCCATCACGCGCCCAGGAAACCAGGGCAGGCCGCGTCGGGGGCCGCTGTGGAGTTCACCGTAAGCCTCCGGTAATCACGTCCCGTGGTGCGGACCAGAGACAGGGTGCCTTGACGGTCCGCCGGGCCGGAATCCACAGCTGGCCGCGTGGGTGACTCACGGCACGGTCCAGAGCGGTGGAGAACTCGGCCGCGATGGTGGCCATGTCACGAGAGTGAGTCCCGGTCAGCTTCATCAAGAAGACGCCGGCCCTGCAGACGTCGTCGGACCTCTTTCTCTCCGATGAATGAGCCGCGGACACCTCCGGCGCCTCACCGAGCTGGTCATCCTCACTTCGATGGCTGCCGCTCGGTCTCGCGAAACCCATCGACGTCCACGACGGCCTGAGCGAAGGCCTCAGGTGCTTCCTGAGGCACATTGTGTCCGATGCCCCGCAAAGTCCGGTGCGCATATCGACCACTGAACTTGTCGCGATAGGACGAGCCGCCACCCGCGGGCGTGAAGGGGTCGGTCCCGCCGTCCAGGGTGATCGTGGGCACGGTGATTACAGGGCTCTCGGCGAGGCGTCGTTCGAGATCGTCATAGCGCGGATCCCCCTCGGCCAGGCTCAGCCGCCAGCGGTAGTTATGGATCACGATGCTGACATAATCCGGATTGCTGAATGATGCCGCGGTGCGATCGAACGTGGCTTCATCGAAATTCCAGGTCGGAGAATTGAATTTCCACACCAGCTTTGCCAATTCGCTCCGGTTCTGCTCGAGGCCGAGCCGTCCTCTTTCTGTGGCGAAGTAGTACTGATACCACCATGCCCATTCGAGCTTCGGCGGCAGCGGCTTCTTGTTGGCCGCACGGTTCGTGATCAGATATCCGCTCACGGATACCAGCCCCTTTACCCGTTCCGGCCACAAGGCGGCAATGATGTCCGCGGTCCGCGATCCCCAGTCGTAACCGGCAAGAATTGCCTTGTCGATCCGCAAAGCATCCATCAATGCGATGATGTCGAGCGCGAATACCGACTGCTGGGCGTTCCGGAACGTCTTGTCCGACAGGAAACGCGTCGTGCCGTAGCCACGCAGGTACGGGACGATGACCCGGTATCCCCTGGCCGCGAGTAATGGCGCGACCCTAACGTAGCTATGGATGTCGTAGGGCCAGCCGTGCAGAAGAATGACTGCGGGGCCGCGGGCCGGGCCCGCTTCCGCGTATCCCATATTCAGGACGCCGGCCCTGACCTGCTTCAACGGGCCGAAAGACGGTTCCGTCGCCGGGTTCTTCCTTCTGCGGTCGGCCGCCGGCGAAGCCTGGTTGTGGGCGCTGGACACGGCCCTGGAACAGGCCGGTGAGAGGACAGCCGCCGAAACCGCGGCCACTCCCCGGCCGACGGCCTTCCCGAGAGTTCTCCTACTGATCATGTCCATACTTCCCGTGAAGCTGTGGTCAGCCCTCACTCGGGTTTCGTCGCTGTGAATGCAGGAAATCCCTACCCGGTTCGGCAGCCCACGCATCGCCGGTCACGGTAACGCCAGGCCATCGGACGAAGGCTGTGCGACCGTGTCGGTGACGGAAGCCGCCGCGAGCTGGCGCTGGAGCCCAAACCGGTAGCCCAGTTCTACGCCGGGACCATGGGGGCGCTGGGATTGCTGGGCATTCGGACGCGCATATACCCGCAGCCCAACGAGGTGGACTCGGCGATCCCGTCAGCGGGCGACTACCGGCACGCCTCCTACGACCCGATGCCGTGCGACTGTTCTGGGGCCAACTGCTTCAGGCGTACCGGGTGTTCGGGGAGTTCGGACCCATTTCGTCGGCAAGGACAGCCCCGTCCAACCCATGCTATGACGCCGCAGTTGATCCAACTTGTCATGCCCAGAAACGCAACCGGCGCCACTGACATACCAGTGCCCCAGAGCCGCCACTCGACGCCAAGGCCAACCGCCTTACCCGCGCCGTCGGGGCGGAACGCTCCCACGCCGACTCACGCGCCCACTCACTCACGCGCCAGTCACGTCCGGCCCCGGCGGGAACCTCGGTCCAGGACGGCTGTGCCCAACCAACGACGAATCTCCCACTCAGGACACCAGCTATCCCTCCCGCGCCCACGGCCGCAGCTTCTCCGGGTTGCGGACCGCCCAGATCCGGGTGACGCGCCCGGCGGAGACGTCGAACGAGGCCACGGTCACGACGACGCCGGCACGCCGGGCCACCAGGCCCGGCACGCCGTTGACCGATCGCTCCAGGAGTTCGAGCCCGGGAGTCTTGTCGGCAATGGCGACCATGTACCGGGCGATGCGCGCGCCGCCCTCGACCGGGTGCAGGACGGTGCCGACCATGCCGCCACCGTCGGCGGTCATCACGGCGGCCGGGTTGAGGAGACCGACGAGGGCTGCGATGTCCTTGTTCTCCCAGGCCTCTTTGACGTGCCTCACCACGTCTGCCTGGCCGGTCGCCGTCACCGGAACGCTCGCGGCGCCCACCCGCCGCCGGGCGGAGGCCGCCAGCTGTTTGCAGGCCGCAGGGGTCCGGTCGAGGACGTCGGCGATCTCGGCGAACGGGTAACGGAAGACGTCGTGCAGGACGAACGCCACCCGCTCGGCGGGCGTCATCGACTCCAGGACGACGAGGAAGGCCATGGCCACCGACTCGTCCCGGACGATCTGGTCGGCGGGGTCCGGAGGGCCGGCGGGGTTGGCGCCGCCCGCGGGGTCCCACTCGGTGCGGTCGGGCAGCGGCTCGGGCAGCCACGCGCCGACATAGCGTTCACGGCGGGCCCGCGCCGAGCCGAGCAGGTCCAGGCAGATCCGGCTGGTCACCGTCGTCAGCCAGGCGCCGGGGGACAAGATCTCCTCCTGCCGGCTGCGCGGCAACCCGTACCAGCGTGTGTAGGCATCCTGTACGGCGTCCTCGGCCTCGGTCACCGAACCGAGCAACCGGTAAGCGACATTGATCAGTTGGCGTCGCTCGCCGATTACCTCGTCTGCGCTGGTCCCGACAGTCCCCATGCTTCCGGCCGCCCCCTCGCCTTACCTTTCGCAGGCCCGCGTCGTCGGGTTGGTGAGACCTTACCGATCTACTGCCCGAGGGCGGAAAAGGGGACCGTGACATGGCCACTCAGGTGACGGCGACGGCGGCGGCGAACGCACAGCGCGGCTCCTCGTTCCTGCGGATCGCGATCGCCCTGCAGACCCTGACCATCTTCGTTCAGGCGGTCTCCGCCGGCCTGTTGCTGACCTCGTCCTACGGCGAGACGCTGCACAGTGTCGGAGCCCGTGTGATGTACGGGGCGTCGATGCTGTACGTGCTCGCGGCGGTCCTGGCGTGGAAGCCGGGCGGCGGCTCGCCCCGGCCTGTCTGGCATGCCTCCGGTTTCCTCGCCCTCGCCTCGGTCCAGGTCGTGCTCGGCATCGCGCACGTCCCGTCGGTCCATCTCCCCCTGGGCGTCTTGATGTTCGGCCTGAGCGTGCTGTCGCTGGCCCGGCGCTGAGGGGGCGGGGTGGGTCATCTTCCATGAGCACGCAGGAGACATCCATGGCCGCGGGCCACGGCTGTGAGCGGGGCGCGGGGGTCGCCGTCCGCGGTGGCCTCGCGCAGCTGCTCGTTCAGCTGGAGGGAGGGAACAGGTTTCCTCGTGCTCGCCGCAGGCCGCCGAGTCCGTTAGATGACCATTCTTGGTGATGCCGGGCCTGGCTCAGGCGAATTCTGCGATGCGCATGGAGATTCGCAGGTCAGCGCTGACATCGCGATAGTGTCCGATTAGTCTGAGCCGTAACCAATTTGGCAGTTTCTTGTCTTTTGCGATGTCTGGGCCGTCCCTGATGGTGAGACCTGCACCGGTGGCGACATGCCAACGGTGGAGGCCGCAAGAGACAGGAAGCCCTGCACATGGCTCCGATCCCTGTTAAGCCAGGCATCTACAAGATCCACGCCCACATCATCGGCCCGACCTCCCTGGTAACAGCCACCGAGTACGCCACGAAGAACGGCGCCCCGGTCATCACCGACCGGCTGAACCCCCTGCCCATCGAGCAGGAATGGACCATCGAACCCACTGAGCCCGTGCCAGGGGCTCCGTATGTGATCCACCTCGCCTATCACGAGGGAGCTGGACTCGTGACCCCCGAGGACAGGCTCTGGGTCAACAGCGTTCCGCGCGACGAATGGGCACAGTTCACGTTCGAGAGGGTGATCGGCGGGGTCAAGATCCTTTCGGGTAACGGTCTCGCCCTGCGCTCCGGTCACCGCGGCGCACAGATCGAACTCGTCAAGCCCGCGCCCGAGTTCCAAGAGACGTGGACCCTGGAATTCGTGAGGCCACTCGACGAGGAGTAGCCAGCAGCCCATGGGGCGACCCGGAACGGGCAGTCGGGTCGCTCCACCCCTGGGGCGTCTGATCAGCAGCGACACGGGCGGGTGCATCCAGTGAAAGCAGCGCCGCTGTGGCCGCACTGTTGCCGGCTGTGTGCGCCTTCTACTGGAGGCCGGGCCGGCCGGCTGCCGGCCGGTCACGTCACGTCAGCGAGTTGAGCGCAGGCACGATGTCGGACGGTTCGGCTCGCACGGTGTAGTCGGTCGACACGAATGCCCACCGGATGACGCCGGTCCGGTCGATGACGTAGGTGGCGGGCAGCGGCAGCGTGCGGGCATTGCTGCTGTTGACGCGCTGCAGGTCGAAGCCGAGTTGGTCGTAGAGGTCGCCGAGTTCCTCCGAGAGGTCGAAGGCGATGCCGAACGCCTTGGCCACCTCGGAGCCGTCATCGCTCAGGACCTCGAAGGCGAGCTGCTCCTTCTCGATGAGGGAAAGCGACTCGTCGGGGATCTGGGGTGAGATGGCCACCAGTCGTGCACCACAGGCAGTCATTGCATCGTGGTGCTGCTGCAGCGCGCGGAGGGCGAGGTTGCAGTACGGGCACCACGCGCCGCGGTAGAAGGTCAGCACCACAGGCCCGTCCGCAAGCAGGCTGTCCAGCGTGACCTCCCTCCCTGTGGCTGAGGGGAGCGTGAACCGCGGAGCCTGGGCGCCCACGCCAACTGCACGTCCCGCCATGCCGGTTGCGGCGAGTTCTCGCGCGCCACGATCCATGATCTCCAGCGCGTCCGCGGAAAGCTTGTGGTGCTTGGTCTCGAACAGCTCCTGAAGCTCATCACGAAGGCTCATGTCCAGGATCCTCTCTCCGGAAAAACCCGGAACGCTCGTTCCAGGATGGGGCGTTGACCACAATGATCGGGTAGTGGCGTCCGCGTCAAGGGCTATCCTGAAACGAACATTCCAGGACCGGAGAGCAGTAACGCATGCCCGACATCAAGCACTTCGACCCCGACAACGCACTCGAACGCGCCGAGCGACTCTTCTGGCAGCACGGCGCCGCCAAGGCATCGATCCAGGCGGTCACCGTCGCGACGGGCCTCAACCGCTCAAGCCTCTACGCCACGTTCGGCGGGAAACGAGAGCTCTACCTGGCCGCCCTGCGTCGCTACGTCCACCACCGCGCGCGGCCGGCGCAAAGGTGGCTTACGGAGGACGGCCGTGGGCTGCCGGCCATCCGGGAGTTCTTCAGCGCACTGATCACGGCGCGCTGCTCGGGCGAGCACGCGGGCTGGGGCTGCATGCTCGTCAACGCTCACACTGACGCCGACCACACCGATCCAGAGATTCGCACCCTGCTCGACGAGCACCATCGGCAACTGCGGGACGCCATGCACGGCGCCCTCCAAATCGCCCGCGAGCAGGGGCAGTTGGCCCCGGGAGTCTCAGTCGAGGCCGCTGCCGAGGGCCTGGTTCTCCTCGCTTATGGGGTGAACGTCCGCTCCCGCAATGGGGCCGACGCCGACTCGCTGCTCAGCACCGTCACCGCCACCCTTGGGCTGCTCGGCGCGCAGCATGCGGCTGAGAGGGACTAACAGCGTGGGGCCGTTCGCTGCCATTCCCCGTCCGGGACTGCTCGTTGGACAGTTTGCGAGGACGGCAGTCGGCCCACGGCGGCTGATTACGGCTCTGCCGCGGCGATATACCGTGTGGCCATGTCGGCGTTCACACAACAGCTCCCCGCACTGATCGGTGTGGTAATTGGAGCCCTGGGATCGTACTTGGCCAGCACGCGCGGCGACCAAGCCCGCTTCCGTCGTGAGCAGGCGGCCCGTTGGGAAGAGCGACGACTGACGGCCTACGCCGACTACGCCAGGTCGCTGAAGAAAAGTGTCACCCTGGCATACCGGATCGCGGCACACCTGGGCAACGACCCTCACCCGCACCCCCTGTCACCCGAGGAAGCGGCGCCTCACCTGGCCGATGCCACTGATGCCCGGGACCCCGCCGGGGAGGCACTGTTGATGCTCGGCACCCCGGATGTGGTGCAGAAAGCCCGCGAATGGGTCGTCGTGGTGATGGAGATGGAAGGGTTCCTGCGCGACCGGACTCATAGCCCGGAATCCTGGTCCACCATGCTTCAGCGCCAACGCACGGCCCGTGAGGGGTACTACGCCGCCGTCCGCCGTGACCTGGCGCTCCCACCTGGCCATTCCGGGGACTGGCGACTTGCCCGGCCCCAGACTCCCTGAGTACCCACGGCCATGGCGGCCCGTGGCCGTCGAGCTCGGGGCGTCAAGCCTGAGCGTTTTCGGCCTTCGCCGCCGAATGGTGCGCCGTGCTCAGCAGCACCCCCACTTCACCCCACATGAACGTCCCGGCGTGGCCGGTCGATCAGGAATCGAGAAGCGCGGGACAACAAGCCGCTTCTAGCCTGCTCGTCATGGACATCACGATTCACACGAGCTCCCTGCCGCACGACACTGGGGTGTCTGTCTTGGCAGGCCCCAGGGGCTCGTGAGCGTCGATGGAAGAGGAAAGAAGGGGGATTGCTCCATGTGTCTGCCCGAGTGGCGACGTGCACGCGTGGAGGCGCAGCGTCTGACCGATTTTGCGCGGCTGCGCCGCGTCCGCGACCGAATCGACAGGGAGTACGCGCAGCCGCTGAATGTGGAGGCGCTCGCCGTCGAGGTGAACATGTCGGCCGGGCACCTCAGCCGGCAGTTCCGGGCCGCCTACGGCCAGTCGCCGTACGCGTACCTGATGACGTGTCGCATCGAGCGGGCCACGGCGCTGCTGCGGCGCGGCGACCTCAGCGTCACCGAGGTCTGCTGCGCGGTCGGCTCCGCGTCGCCGGGTACGTTCAGCACCCGCTTCACCGAGTTGGTCGGCATGGCGCCCGGGGCGTTCCGGCGCCTCGCGGTGGAAGCGACGGCCGACCGTGCCGATGCCACAGGCTCGCTGCCCCTCGCGCCGTCCGCGGCGTGTGCACCGTCCTGACTCCCGGCTCCGAACTCCCGCCCAACCTGCCTCATCATCCCCAAAACGAGAGGAAATCTGCCATGCAGCACACCAAGTCGCCTGCCGAGAACTCCGGCACGGCCGCCGAGCAGTACAACGGATTCACCGCCGAGGAGCGGGCCGCGATGAAGGAGCACGCGCAGGAGCAGAAGAAGACGGCGGCGCGGCGCGGTTCGCGGGCGCAGAAGGAGGCGGCAGCGGAGCGGGATGTGCTCGCCAAGATCGCGGAGATGCCGGAGGCGGACCGGGCCCTCGCCGAACGCATCCACGCCATCGTCAAGGCTGCCGCCCCGGACCTCACGCCCAAGCTCTGGTACGGGATGCCCGCCTACGCCAGGGACGGCAAGGTCATCTGCCACTTCCAGAGCGCGCAGAAGTTCAAGTCCAGGTACGCCACGCTCGGATTCAGCGACCAGGCGGCGCTCGACGACGGCACCATGTGGCCGGCCGCGTACGCCCTGAAGGAGCTGACCGCGGCCGACGAACAGCGCATCAGCACGCTCGTCAAGAAGGCGGTCGGCTGAGGCCAGTCGGGGCAAATCTCCCCCCGGGATGCGTGACCGTCTCGTTCACCCGGCTCGTCGCCGGCCGCACCCACGAACGCTCTTCCTCAACCGATTGCCAAGCTCCGGCCCGTACCAGCTGGATCCCGCCATTCGACGGGCGAGTTCGACGTAGGCGGCGACATCCTTGACCGTATGGCCAGGCAGTCTGTGCAGGGTGACCACGGTAGAGGTGGTGTGTGGTGAGTGAGGGGATGAGCAGACGTGGATGTGTATGAGGCCGTGGCCAGTCGCCGGGCCGTGCGGGCCTTCAGCGATGAGCCGGTGTCCATGGAGATACTCGAAGGAGTGCTGGCTGCGGCGGCGCGGGCTCCGTCGAGTGGCAACCTCCAGCCGTGGCATGTGTATGTCGTGACCGGCGGGCCCTTGGCTGAACTGAAGAGGCGCGCGACAGCCCGGGCACTGGCCGGAGACCCGGGGGATGAGCGGGAGTATCCGATGTACCCGGCCGAACTGACCGCGCCCTATCGGGACCGCTTCTCCGCTGCGGCCGCCCAGCGGTACAAGGCGCTGGGAATCGAGCGCGACGACCCTGACAGGCCCATGAAGATCGCCGCCTTGAACTCGGCGGCGTTCGGGGCGCCGGTCGTACTGTTCTGCTACCTCGACCGGACGATGGGACCCGGGCAGTGGGCGGACGCGGGGATGTACCTGCAGACGGTCATGCTGTTGCTGCGGGCGGAAGGGTTGCACAGCTGCCCCCAGGTGATGTGGACGGTGTATCGCAAGACCGTCAGCGACATCGTCGGAGCTGATGACGGGCTCGTGCTGTTCTGCGGTGTCTCCGTGGGATTCGAGAAGGAAGGCGCGCCACGGCTGCGTACCGGCCGGGCGGACATGGCAGAAACAGTGAGCTTCATCGGACGGTGAGGGGCAGAGCCCGGGCCGCCGGGTTCCGGTAGCCCGGGCCGTGGCTGCACGGGCGGTACCGACCGGGCCTACTCGACGGATTCGTCGCCGAGACAGGACTCATCCCGGCCCCGCCGTGACGTCGCCACGCGCCGAGATCCTCAGCAGGTGTGATCGCGGACCATGGCTGCGACACCTGGGATCAGGGCGAACGCTGCGCGCATGTGCGTGGCGAGTGCCTCGCGGTCCTGGGTGGTGGCGTGCGGCACCGACCAGTTCTCCAGGGCGCGGTGCCAGGCAGCCACGAAGAGGTCGAGGAGGAGCCGGAGCCGCGCGCGGTCGGCCGCGGGGGTGCCGAGGCGGTCCCCGACGGTGTTGACGATGGCGGCGGAGACCTCTGCGCAGTGGCGGAGGCTGTGTGCAGCCAGGGTGGGGGTGCGGTCGGCGAGGGCGCGGCTGACCAGGAAGCGGTGCTCCCAGCCGTCGGCCATGGTCTCGACGGCGGTGAAGAGGGCGTTCTCGAAGGCGGTGAGCAGGTCGTCGGCAGGCAACTGTGCGTCGACGAGCACTTCTTGGTAGGCGGCCCACAGCTCCTTCTCAGGGGCGAGGGCGAGGTCTTCCTTGGAGGCAAAGGCGCGGAAGAAGGTGCGCTTGGAGACTTCGACGGCATCGACGATCTCGTCGAGTGTGACCGCCGCGAATCCCCTTTGGGAGAAGAGTTCCAGGGCGGTGTCGACCAGGGCCTGACGGGTGCGCAGCTTCTTGCGCTCGCGCAGTGACTGCGGCGGGTTCGTTGGCTTGGATGCCTGCTCCATGCGCGTAGCCTATCAACCGCTTTTGCCACTTGCACGCTTATGCCACTGAGTGGCACTATCCCCTCGTCGTCGATCTTGCTCGCCGTGACCTGGGAGGCAACTGCCGTGCGCGCACTGACCATTGACCATTCGGCATCGGGACACCTCGCACTCGGGGAGGTGCCCGAACCGCAGCCGGCGGCGCATCAGGCGCTGGTACGGGTGCACTCGTTCTCCCTCAACCACGGAGAAGCCGCGCACGCCATACCCGGGGGCGAAGCGGGCACGGTGCCTGGCTGGGACGCGGCAGGTGTGGTCCTACGGGCCGCGGCAGACGGGTCGGGACCCGCGGCCGGAACCCCCGTAGTCACCCTCGGCGCCAACGGAGCCTGGGCCGAGCTCCGGGCCGTCGACACGGACTGGATCGGCGCCGTGCCAGAGGGCACCGACCTCGGCGCGGTCAGCGCGCTGCCGGTGGCGGCGGGCTCGGCGCTGCGTGGGCTACGTCGCCTGGGGCCAATCCTTGGCCGCCGGGTGCTGGTGACCGGCGCCGGGGGTGGTGTGGGAAGGTTCGCCGTGCAACTCGCGGCCCGTGGTGGGGCGCACGTCATCGCGGCGACCAGCGATCCATCCAAGGCAGACGTGCTGCGCGCTCTGGGGGCGGACGAGGTGGTGACCGGTCCGGAGGGACTGGCGTCCATCGAGCCGGTCCATGGGGTGATCGAGCTCGTCGGCGGGTCCGAACTGGTCGCCGCCTACGACACGTTGGCGCCGCACGGCACGCTGGTGGCGATGGGACACGCCTCCGGGGCGGGCGAGCACTTCGAGTTCGGCACCCTCTTCGGAAACGAGGGACGGCACAACCGCACGATCGCCACCTACTTCCTGCTGGACGACGCGGCAGGGATCGGCACCGACCTGTCCTGGCTCGCCTCCCTCGTGGCACGCGGGGAGCTCGACCCGCAGGTCGGCTGGCGCGGCGACTGGTCACGGGCGGCAGAGGCGACCGAGGCACTCATCGCGCGACGCGTGCGAGGAAAGGCCGTACTTGACGTGTCCTGAACGCCGCGGAGGCAGGAACACCAGCCCCCAACGCCGGTCTTCCCGCCAGCCGTGGCCGGCCCCTGTCGGAGCCCGACGGCCCGCGCTCGATGCGGTCAACATCCCGCTGAGGGGCCGGCGTCCCACCAGGCGAGGGCCTCTCTGAGCCGGGCCGCTGTGGTGAAGAGGTGACCGTGCATGCCGGTTGCCTCGGCGGCCTGGATGTTTTCCTGTCGGTCGTCGACGAAGAGGATGCGATCCGGCTCCTCGTGCAGGGCGTTCAGGCACCACCGGTAGGCATCCGGCTCAGGCTTGGCGTGGCCGATACGGCACGAGAAGGCGCGGACCGGGAAGTGCCGGAGCCAGGGATGGTGCGTTTCGTAGTGGGCGGCCAGCTCCTCGGGGATGTTGGACAGGAGCGCGATCCGGCGGCCGGATGCGGCGAGTTCCTCCACGAAGGCGACCATGGCGTCGTCGACCGCGCTCCAGCTGGCGATATCGGCCTCGATGAGGTCCGTGATCCGGCGACTGCCGAAGCGGGTGTCGAGAGCGTCGGCCACCCGTTGCCAGTAGCCGGGGCCGGTCACCTCTCCGCGGTCGTAGGGCGGGCGCAGCGCCCAGTACGCCTCCCAGAAGGCCGGGGCGTCGACATCCGCCGTTCGGGCCAGCCGGTCCCTGCCTTCCGCGGACTGGTGGCGGGCGATGACACCGAACAGGTCGAAGAGCAGGGTGGGCGTGGTGCCGGTCATGCGGTCACACCTTCCGTACGGTCACGCCCGCGGCGGCCAGTGCGTCGGCTTCGTCGCCCGGGGCGGCCTCGTCGGTGACGACCGCGTGCAGGGCGGATGCGGGGGCGACGAAGGCGAGGGCGGTGCGGGTGAGTTTGGCGGACTCCGCGACGGCGAGGACGCGGCGGGCCGAGGCGATCGCGGCGCGTTTGACGGCGGCGTCCTCCAGGTCGTAGGCGGTCAGGCCGTCCGTCGCGGTCAGGCCGCAGCAGCCGATGACGGCGGTGTCGAACCGCAGGGCCGCCAGGGACGCCTCGGTCAGGGGGCCGGTCAGCGCCAGCTCGCCCGGCCGGGGCCGGCCGCCGGGCACCAGCAGTGTCAGCTGCGGGGTTCCCGTCAGGGTGTTGACCGCGTGCAGGGACAGCGGCATCACGGTCAGGCGGCGGTGTGCCAGTGCGCGGGCGACTTCCAGGCAGGTGGTACCGCTGTCGAGAACGACGGACTCCCCATCGGCGATCAGCCCGGCGACCTCGGCGGCGATCCGCCGCTTGGCCTCCACACCCTCCTGCGCCCGCAGCGCGAAGGGCGGTTCCTCGCCGCGCAGCACCAGGCTTCTGGCCCCACCCCGGTAGCGCTCCAGAACTCCCTGGTCGGCCAGAACCTCCAGGTCGCGGCGGATGGTCATCTCCGAGGCGCCGGTGAGCCCGGCCAGTTCCGCGACGCCCATCCGGCCCGCTTCCCGCACGGCTTCGGTGATCTGCCTCAGTCGGTCTGTACTTCCCATGTGTCAATTTGAACACGTCGCGTGTGGGTAGATCAATCTTTCGAACATGAATCATGTTCGCTATGTTCGTATCCATGGAGAGAACGCTGCGGCGTGGCCGGCTGGCCACCACTGCCTACTTCGTCCTGAACGGCTTCCTCATGGGGATGTGGATCGTCCACATACCCGCCGTCGAGCACCGCGCGGGCATCACCCACGCCGTGCTCGGCTGGCTCCTGCTGCTGCTCGGTGCCGGAGCCTTCGCCGGCATGCAGATCGTCGGCCCGCTCACCGACCGGTTCGGCGCCCGCCGCGTCGTACCGGTCAGCGCGGCACTGTGCAGCACCGCCGTGGTCCTGCCTGGCCTGGCCACCGGCGTCTGGCCGCTAGGGGCGGCGCTGCTGCTGCTCGGCTTCGGCAACGGTTGCCTGGACGTCAGCATGAACGCCCATGCCGTCCAAGTGGAACGCGGCTACCGACGGCCGGTCATGTCGGCTTTCCATGCCATGTTCTCCATCGGTGGCGTCCTGTCCGCGCTGGTCGGTGCGCGCACGCTCAGCTGGGGCGTGGGGCCACCGGCAACCCTCGGCGCGGTGGCCGTCTTCGGCCTCGCCGTATCCGTGCTGGCCGCGCCCGCGCTGCTGCCACCCGAGCGTGCCCGTGCCGCTGAGGCCCCCGCGTCCGAGATGCGGCCGCGACGGCCCCGCATTCGCCGAACTCCCCGGCGCATCTGGGCACTCGCCGCTCTCGCGCTGATGCTCATGCTCTGCGAAGGGGTGGCCAACGACTGGAGCGTGCTCCAGCTGCGGGACGTCCTGGACGCGCCCGCCGCCACCGCCGCCCTCGCCTACGGAGCTTTCGCCACCGCCATGACCGTCGGCCGCCTGCTCACCGACCGGGTGGCCGAGCGGTTCGGCCCCACGGCCGTCCTCCGCTATGGAGCATCCGTCGCCGCACTCGGCCTGATGGTGTCGGCACTGTCCTCGTGGATTCCCCTGGCGCTGATCGGTTGGACCCTGTTCGGGGCCGGGCTGTCCGGCTGCATCCCCCAACTCTTCAGTGCCGCGGGCCACGCCGACCAGGACGCCGCCGGGGCCAATGTCTCCCGCGTCGCCGGCCTCGGCTACCTCGGCATGCTCGCCGGGCCTGCCGTCATCGGACCCCTGACCCGCTTCGTCCCGCTCAACCTCACGTTCTTCCTGCCCGTGGCGTTCTGCGTCATCGCCGCCTGCACGGCCGGCATCCTGCGCTCACGCAACAGCGCTCCCAGCCGCCTGGAGGCCGAGCCCGTATGACCGGGACGTGCCAGCCCCGGCCGCTCCGTGGTCAAGTGAATCTTTGAGTCATTGCCCCGATCCAGGGGATGCGGACCTGTCAGGCCCCTCCGTTGTCGCGCGCTCCGGGCGAGCGCCGCGGCCCCTCGACTGGCGCACGGCCGTTTGAGAGTTTCCGTTATGTCCGGAATATTCGTAGAGGGTATGCACGCCTTCCCGTGGCTACGTTCTGTAGCGCCATGCCCCACCACTGTGATCCCCCCGGTGTCCGTCCAGGAGGAGTTCCCGCATGACCACAACCCGGGTGTGCCCTGACTCGCCGCCCGTCGTGGAACTCCCCGTCCCCCCGCCGCGTACGTCGCGGGCGATCCAGGGAAACCTCCTGGCGGCGTTCACCAGCGGCGGCGACACCAACGACTTCGACCACGCGAACGACACCAGGGGTGGCGTGCCCCCTGCGCGGCGCACATCCGCCGAACGGATCCCCGCGCGGCAGGGGAGAGACGGCCGGCCCGAGCGCGGAAAGCCACCGCATCCTGCGCGGCATCCCCTACCGAGGGAACTCGACCACGGCCCGAAGGGCGACGTCACCAACATGGCGCAGTCCCTCACCACCAAGGGCATGGCATACGCCGTCACCCCTCCCGCACCACGCTCCGTCACCTCGCCGCGGGCGATCCACCGCCCAGAACCTGACGGGCCCTTCCATCCGGTTCATCCGGCATTCCCCCACCTCTGACATAGGAAGCGACGCATGGACAGCAGCACCTTCACGGTCCCCCCGTCCAGCAACGGCCACGGCCCCGAACCCGAACCTCCCTCGGAACTCCACCGGCAGCTCGCCCGTGCCCTGCTGCTGATCGGCCCGAACGACGAAGACCTCAAACTGCGCTATCTCAAGACGCTGATCGACAACGGTCTGCCCCCGACCACCGCCGCCGAGCGCAAGCGTGTCCTGATCGTCGGCGCCGGCATCGCCGGTCTGGTCGCCGGTCACCTGCTGAAAAACGCCGGCCACGAGGTGACCATCCTGGAGGCCAACGCCAACCGGGTGGGTGGCAGGCTGAAGACCTTCCGTACGGAGGACCCGAAGAAGCCCGCCTTCTGGGACGAGAAGCAGTACGCCGAGGCCGGGGCGATGCGGGTTCCGGACTTCCACCCGCTCACCCTGGCCCTCATCGACAAACTCGGCCTGACCCGACGGCTGTTCTACAACGTCGACATCGAACCGGGCACCGGCGACGAGAAGGTGCCCGTCCCCCCGGTTGTCTACCGCTCCTTCAAGAACGACGAGAAGTGGCAGTACGGCAACGAGAGCCCCGACTTCAAGGCCCCGAACAAGGCCAACCGCACCTGGATCCGCACCAACCGCGTCCAGGTCCGCAGGAGGGACTACGCCCTCAATCCACGCCCCGTCAACGAGGGCTTCAACCTCTCCGGCAGCGAGGCCTGCGCGCAGGTGTCCCAACTGGTCAACCAGGCTCTGGAACCGGTCCGGGACTACTACTCCGTGCTCAAGAGCAACGGCGAGCGCGAGAACAAACCCTTCGAGGAGTGGCTGGACGGCTGGGCCAGGGTCATCCGGGACTTCGACGGCTACTCGATGGGCCGCTTCCTGCGGGAGTACGCGGGCTTCAGCGACGAGGCGATCGAGGCCATCGGCACCATCGAGAACATGACCTCCCGCCTCCACCTGGCCTTCTTCCACACCTTCCTGGGACGCAGCGACATCAACCCCAACGCCACCTACTGGGAGATCGACGGCGGCAGCTGGAAGCTCCCCTACCGGCTCGCGGACGGCCTCAAGAGCAACATCCAGATGGGCCAGCGGATGACCCGCCTGGAATACCTGGACCCCTGGAGCGACGGCGCCACCAGCCGGCTCACCCGGTCGTCCGGGCACCGGGTGGAGATCGACACGGTGAGCGAGCAGGACCCCCAGGCCCCGCCGCGGACCTGGGAAGGCGACCTGGCCATCGTCACCGTCCCCTTCTCCAGCCTCCGGTTCACCCAGGTGAACCCGCCCTTCTCGTACAAGAAGCGCCGCGCCATCATCGAGACCCACTACGACCAGGCCACCAAGGTACTGCTCGAATTCTCCCGCCGCTGGTGGGAGTTCACCGAGGAGGACTGGAAACGGGAGCTCGGCGAAGACCTGTACCGGTGGTACCAGCAGCAGGGCGAGGACGAGGCCGAGGCCGCACGGGCCATGCCGGAGCACCTGCGCAACGCCCCGCACGGGCCGCTCGGCCTGCTCAGCGGGGTGGCGGACACCGAGATCAACGAGGCACAGCTGAAGCACTACCGCAACTGGTCGCTGCAGCAGGCGCCGGTCCGGGAAGCCAGTCATGTCTTCGGTGGCGGCTCCACCACCGACAACCCCAACCGCTTCATGTACTACCCCTCCCATCCCGTCCCCGGCAGCGAGGGCGGCGTGGTCCTGGCCAGTTACAGCTGGTCGGACGACGCGGCGCGCTGGGACTCCATGGACGACGACGAGCGCTACATCTACGCCCTGCGCAACCTCCAGACCCTCCATGGCCGCCGCATCGAGGCGTTCTACACCTTCCACGGCCGGACCCAGAGCTGGCTGCGCGATCCGTACGCCTTCGGTGAGGCCGCCGTCTACACCCCGCACCAGATGACCAGCTTCCATCTGGACGCGATGCTGCCGGAGGGCCCGATCCACTTCGCCGGCGAGCACATCTCCCTCAAGCACGCCTGGATCGAGGGCGCGGTGGAGACCGCCGTGGCCGCCGCCCTCGCGGTCCACGAGACGCCGCGGCCGGCCGACCTCGCCGCCATGGAACCCGCAGCAGCCGACCGTCCGCAGGAGGTTGTGACGTCATGACGAGAACCAAGACCGGCGCGTGGAACGTGGGCCGCTACCTCGCCACCCGCCTCCAACAGCTCGGCGTCACCCACCTGTTCGGGGTGCCCGGCGACCACCTCGGCCCGTTCCTGTCGATCATGCAGGAGACCACCGACGTGCAGTGGGTCGGCACCCCCACCGAGGTGGGAGCCGGCTACGCCGCCGACGCCTACGCCCGGGCCAAGGCCGCCGACGCCGACCTGGACAAGGGCGAGGTGGCCATCGGCGCCGTCGCCGTCACCTACAGCGTGGGTTCCTTCAACCTCCTCAACCCCATCGGCGGCGCCTACGTCGAAAACGTTCCGCTGGTCGCCATCAACGCGGCCCCGTCCTACGAGCAGTGGCTCAACTACCAGGCGATCGGCCTGCTCACCTCCCACATGAGCCAGCGCCGCGAGAGCAACCTGGACGTCTACCGCCAGGTCACCGTCGACGCCCAGGTGATCTCCAACGCCGCGCTGGCTCCCGTCCAGATCGACACCGCGCTCACCGCGTGCCTGTCCGAGAGCCGGCCGGTCTACCTGGAGATCATGGACGATGTCTGGAAGGCGCCCTGTCCCGAACCGAAGGGCACGATCGAACGCCGGGAGCGCCCGTACACCGCCCGGAACGACGAGATGTGCCAGGTGGCGGTCAAGGCCACCGTGGAAATGATCGACCGGCACCGCAATCCCATCCTGTGGGCCGGTGAGGAGATCGCACGCCAGCGGCTGGAAGGAAAGTTCACCGCACTGGTGGAGAGCACCGGGATCCCGTTCTGCACCACCATCGGCGCCAAGTCCGTCGTCTCCGAGAACACCCCGGGCTTCTCCGGCGTCTACAACGGCAAGGCCAGCGATCCCAAGGTGCGTGAGACCTTCAAGGCACATGGCTGCCGGATCGGGCTGGGCACCTGGTCGACGTCGAAGAACCTCGGCGGCGAGCAGGCGCTCGGCGACGACTGGGCGGTCGCCGTGCGCGACGGCGTCAGCGTCGGCGCCAGGTACTTCCCCAGTGTCCAGCTCCCGCACTTCATCGAGGAGCTGGGCAGGGCCCTGAGGGAACGCTACGGTGACCGCGGTCTGGCCGCCGACGCCTTCACATACGCCCATGGCCAGGGCCTGGACGTACCGGCGAGCACGGACGCCTACCTGTCCGGCCTCAGCTCCTCGGACCAGTCGGCGGACCTGCCGGTGACCTACGACAGCTTCTTCGAGCACATCAGCGCGTTCCTCCAGGAGCAGACCACCGGCTCGGGCACCGGCGCCACCACCCCCTACACCGTGATCTCGGACGCCGCGTTCGCCCTGATCGGCTCGATGAACCTGCGCATGCCCGAACGTGCCTCGTACATCGCGCAGAACAGCTGGCTGTCCATCGGCTACTCGGTCGGTGCCACCACCGGGATCGCCCTCGCCAGGAAGCGGCGGAACAAGCGCCCGCTGGTGTTCGTCGGCGACGGATCGTTCCAGGAGACCTGCCAGGAACTCGCCACCCATGTCCGGCAGTTGCTCAACCCCGTGATCTTCGTGCTGGACAACGAGGGCTTCTACGGCATCGAGCAGATGCTGGTCAATCCCTGCTATTTCAAGGGCCGGACGTCCGACGGTGCAGACTTCTACAACGTCCTCCACCCCTGGAACTACGACCGCCTGGCCGAGGTGTTCGGATCCGAGAAGACCCCGATGACCGGCGAGCAGATCCACAGTCACGGGCAGCTGTCTGCCCTGTTGGACCGCATCGCCAACCCGGAGGACACCATCAACACCGGACCAACCCTGGCCCAGATCAGGCTCGCCCGCCATGACTACCCGAAGGCCATGACATACAAGATCAAGGAGAAGTGCCCCGACTGAGGGTGGAGGGCGGGGACCATACCCCTGGTGCCGGTCGCGCCACGTGTGCCGGCCGAGTGGTCCCCGCCCTACGGCAAGACGACGTCGCTGGGTGATCAAACCCCCCGTCTCCAGCGGGAGTTGGCGGGCCCTCGCGACTACTGACTGGTAGCACCATCAAGTGCCATAACTCAATGCCTCCGACCCTCTACGCTGTGTGGTGAGCGGCGTCGCGCCACGGGGGGCTTTGATGGCACAAGGTGACCAAAACTCCACCAATGCCGGGACCGGAACCACTCCTGACTCATCGTCATCGGATGAGCGTGAAAAACACCGGCGCGCGCTCATACTTGCCTGCATTCCTGCCGGCGCGGCCGTTATCGTGGCGATTGTCGCTGGTATTTTTGGGTTGGCAACGAGTGATGGCAAAACGGAGACGCCGCCTGGCCCGGGCCCGGTAAGCCCTCCGGTTCCTGCTACGTCTCCACCATCACCCTCCAGCTCAGGACGGACTACGCCGACCACTTCGCCACCAACGTCAGGCTCCCCAACGAAATCCCCCAAGCCCAATTCGCCCGTTGCGAAACGGTGGGAGGGCAAAGCCGATCTGCCACTGGAGCGGGACGGCGTATCGGATCTCGGGCTGGATGTCGATAAGCCTCATCCTTCGCTGGTAAGCGTTGGGGCCGATCTGAATACGGGCTGGTTCGCCTCCGAAGCGATCGTTGTCAACAGCGGTCGAGTGGTCGAAGTCGCGGGGACCGCGGATACCGTCGACAGGGACACCTGCGTTGCGCAGCTGCCGACGTCAGCTCGGGAGGAAGAATGGGTTGATGCCTGGCGAGGGAACCAACCTATCGGCACATTTTGCTTTGCTTCAACCGAAGGGGCGGTCGGCGTATTTTCCATCGATTCCATGGGTCCGCATCCGGCTTATCCTCAGTACGTCAGGATCAAGGTTGTGGTGTGGGAGTGATGCGGGAATCAACTGAGCCGCCAGGCCAGACTTGCCACTCGGAAGGTGGGGGACATCCCGGCCGGGGCGGGTTCTCCTACACTTAACGCACCAACAGACCGAGCGACAAGGGTTGTTCCGATGGCCGATAGCACCACGAGGGTTGATCAGTCGAAGCCGAGCATCGCCCGCGTCTACGACTACTTGCTCGGCGGCAAGGACAACTACGCCGTCGACCGTGAGATCGGTGACTTCTTCATCAAGGATCTGCCCGGTTCGGTGGCGATCGCATCCAGCAATCGCCAGGCCCTGATTCGCGCCGTGGCCGCCATGGCGCGCGACGGCATCCGCCAGTTCGTCGACATGGGCAGCGGCCTGCCCACCGCCGACAACGTGCATCAGGTCGCCCGGCGGCACCATGCCGATGCGCGCGTCGCCTACGTCGACAACGATCCGATCGTGCTCGCCCACGGCCGTGCCCTGTTGGCCACCGACGACCGCACCACGGTGATCCAGGCGGACCTGCGTGAGCCGGAAGAGATCTACAACAACCCCGACGTGGCGAACCTGATCAACTTCGACGAGCCGGTGGGTGTCATCTTCAGCGCCATCCTGCATCATCTCAACGATGCCGAGCGGCCCGCCGATCTCGTGCGCTGGTGGACGGACCGGGTGCCATCGGACAGCCAGGTCTATGTCTCTCATTTCCGCTCCGGCGAGAACGAGGAAACCCGGCTCGCGGAGCAGAAGCTGCAGGGAAGTTTCGGCCGGGGCCGCTGGCGCACCGACGAGGAGATCACCGGCCTGCTCGGCGACCTGGACTTGCTCGAACCGGGTCTGGTGAACTGCTCGCTGTGGCGGCCGGACCCTGTGCCCGGCGAAGGCATCGCCGACATCAGCGCAATCAAGCGCGATCTGACGGTGTGGGAGCAGCTGATTTCCAGTGCCCTGGCCCGTAAGCCGTAATCGCCCCGCCGGCGTTGCTGGGGCGATGGGGGCCGTCCTCTCGGTCCCGGGACGTCACACGTTGACCAGAGTGGGGCCATGCCGGCTCTGACCGATGCGGCCGAACCGCACTCGCCCACCACACAAGGGGAGCGGGAGCCACTGCTCTGCTTCCCGGCGTGCGGCGACCTCGCGCAGAAGGCGGGAGGTCCAGATTTCCCCGGCCAGGGCTGAATCCTTTCGCGTACACCGTGCCTCTTATGCCTGTACCGACGAACGTCGGGCAGGACCTGGAGGTTGGTGTGATCCTCGGTATCGGTGTCGCCGCTGGAGTGGTGCTGCTCTGCACCTGCGTGCTCGTCATGAAGCGTAAGCGGGGTGAACGTGGCTGACTCGGCCTGGCCCGGCGAACAGTTGGTCATCGCCGCCCAGCGTGGTGATGTGGCTTCGATCGCCGCATTGGTGTCGGGCTCGCATCCGCATGTGCGGCGCTTCGCCCACTCGCTCTGTGCGACCCCGGAGGACGCCGAAGACGCGGCGCAGGAAGCCTTGATCATCCTGTACCGCAAGATCGGCATGCTGCGGGCCTCCGGGGCGCTGGCCTCGTGGATGTTCCGCATCGTCCGCAACGAGTGTCTTCGGCGTGCACGGGCCATGGTGCGCGACCAGTCACCGCTTTCGGACACTGCCGTGGACTCGGCCGAGGACGAGGCACTGCGACGCCTGGACGCGGAGAGGGTGGCGGCAGCGGTCGCCGCACTGCCACCCGATCAGCGGCGGGTGCTGGTCATGCGAGACATCCAAGGCCATAGCGGACGGACGGTCGCCGATGCACTGGGCCTCAGTTCGGCGGCCATGAAATCGCGTCTGCACCGGGCCCGCGCAGCGGTTCAACACGCGCTCCGTGCCCCATCGGAATCAGCTCCCGGAGGAACCCATGCCTGGAACGAAGACTGACGGCCGTGACTTCGCGAGCGCCTCCCTGGCACGGCATCTGGTGCGCGGCGCGGTGGGATTCGGGACGTTGGCCGGTTCAGTGGCGCTCCTACCGGTCGTCGGGCCGGTCAGCCTGGTGCTCCTGCCGGCAGGTCTGCTCGCGTTGCGCGGGTGCCCGATGTGCTGGACGGTCGGGTTGCTGCAAACCCTTTCGAGGGGCCGGCTGCAACGCTCCTGCGAGAACGGCCGGTGCCACCTGAACGTCGCAGGCGGCGGGCAGCAGCACAGCGAATCGGTCGCCTCCTAGTTCGTCCCGTGAAGTCGAGCAGCCCCGGTGAGGCGGTGGGCGTTGGTGACCGGGTTGCCAGGTGAGACCGTGTCCTGTGTGGTGAGCAAGTGCATCGGCGTCCGCCGGCTACCGCACCCGGCTGGCGAGCCTGGGCGAGCTGGTGCGGTACGGACCCGTCCTGTGTCGCTGGGGCCTGTGGCAGGCCAGCATGTTCGGCGCTTCGCGCTCCGTGCGACGTGAACGACCAGGGGGCGGCCGCGGTCGTGATCCGGCCCCGCGCTCGGAGTCTGTTCACGGGCGGCGCCCCATCAGGCGGAGCAGGCGGTCCTGCGGGGAGTCGGGGCCGGACGGCGGACTGGGGACGGGCTCCCCGTAGTACAGATCGCTCCTTGTCTGTGCGAGCGGGCTCTCCTCCACGCCCGCATAGATCCAGTCGACGTTTCCCATGACCCAGTCGACGAGATGGCCGTCGAGCTGATCGTCGGCGCCTATCGCGCGCGACAGGTCCCAGGTGTGGGTCAGCGTGTCCGTGATCATCAGCCCGAGCAGTTGCCGGGCCGTGAGGGGAGCGAAGGGGTAGTCGACCGTCCGGTCGAGTGCGCCCGGAACCCGGAACTCGGTGAGCATCGCGGCCGAGGCGCGCTCGTAGTCGGCCAACGGGTGGTCGCCGAGAGGATCCTGATCCAGCTGTGTGAGGAACCCGTCGGCCGAGCCGCCGTGCATCAACGCGGTGTAGATGAGGTTGCCCTGGACCAGGTGGCCGACGAGCTGCCGGACGTCCCACTTCTCGCACGGCGTGCCGTCCGTCCACTGGTCGGATCGGACGAGCCGGATCCGTGCCGCGCAGTCGGCGTAGGCGGTGGTGAGGAGGGTGAAGAGTTCGTTGTCGGTTTCGCGCATGAAGGGAAGTCTGCTGCTCTGCGGGGCAGTTGGTCCGGCGGGATTCAGTCGCCGTGTTGGCAGGCGTCGGCCCCCGGCTCCGTTGATTTCGCGGACAGGTACTCGTTCCGCCACCCGGACGGCCTGGCGACACCGGGCTGCCCGGACCAGCGGCAGAACGGCGCATCCCGTCACAACTGGGCGAAGGTACTCGTGTGGCGCACCGGTGCCACACGTTCGGCTCTGCGCGCCGGCTGGTGCGAACCGACACGCAGCGCTGCACTGTCTCGACGGGCCCAACGGCATCCGCTCCCACGCCGGTCCGGGGAGCGGATGCCTGCTCATGCCCATGCTGCACTCGCTTCGCCTCACCCACGTCGCCCACCGCCCCCTTGTCGAGCCGGAAGGAGCACCGGGCTGTGGTCGTTCTCCGGCGGGGGCGGCAGTCCGACGACGGTTACCAGGGCACGGTCTGGTCCTGGTAGTTGAGGAACTGCAGACCCGGTTCGCCGCTGTGGCGGTCGATCGTGTCCACGACGCCAGGGATGGACTGGTCGATGGTCAACGGCGCGTCGGGGCCACCGAGTTGGGTGCGGACGTGGCCGGGGCAGATGAGCAGCAGCGTGTGCGCGGCATCGGCGTAACGGACGGCGTAGCTGCGCATCAGCTGGTTGAGGGCGGACTTGCTGGCGCGGTAGACGTCCTGACCGCCGTTGGTGTTGAGGCTGAGGCTGCCTTGGCGCGAGGACATGATGCCGATGGTCCCGGTCGGCGCCACCAGGGAGCGGAGGGACTCGACCACGCGCATCGGACTGAGTGCATTGGTGACCATGACGTCGACGAACATCTCCGTCGGGACCTCGCCGACGGGAATGTTGCCCCGTGCGATGGCGGCGTTGACGAACAGCAGGTCCAGGGTGCGGTCCGCCAGGCGTTCGCGTAAGGCGGCGATCTGCTCCGGCTCCGTCATGTCCAGCGACTCGACGGTGACGCGACCCTCGGAAGCCTCGGCCAGGTCGTGAAGGCCGGTGCGCCGATCGCCCCGGACCGTCCCGATGACGTCCCAGCCGCGGTGGGCGTACTCGGTGGCCAGGGCGAGCCCGAGGGCCCGGGAAGCCCCGACGATGAGGGCGGTCCCGGTGCTCATGCCTGGACCGCCGGCTTGAGGACCTGCTCGCACCACTCGCGGAAGGGCGTTGGGCTTGCGGTCTGCGGGGTGCGCCGCACCCCGCCGTCGAGGCCGTCGGCCTTGGCCCGCATCATGTCGAGGTAGCCCTGCACGAGCGCGTCCGCCATGCCTCGTCCCGCGAGTGCCTTGCGGAAGTCGTCGAACGTCTGCCGTTCGTAGCGGATCGGCCGGCCGAGCACGTCGGACATGATGCGCGCCAGGTCGTTCGGCGAAAGGTCCTCGGGGCCCAGCACCGGGACCTCGCCGGTCCCCGTCCATGAGCGGTCGAGCAGCAGGTCGGCGGCGGCCGCGGCGATGTCCCGGGTGGCGACCACCGGCCCCTTGTGGTCGGCGGCGTCGGTGCCGGTGAACACGCCGTCGTCGCGGATCGAAGCCACCTGCCACAGCAGGTTGTCGATGAAGGTCGGGTTGGCGAGCGCCCGGTAGGCCACGCCTGAATCCGCGATGAGGTCGTCCATGGCCAGCGACGCCGTCACGTGCCCGGCGCGGTCGGCGACGGGGGTGCCCCGGCCGAGGGCCGAGACGCCGACGACGTGTCCGACTCCATGGGTCGTGAACGCCTTCGCGGCAGCGCGGCTGAATTCGGAGTACATGGCGGCCAGGCTCGGCGCCTGTGGGTTTGGGGGAACCAGCCAAAAGACGGCGTCCGCACCGGTGAAGGCCCGGTCGACGACCTCCGCGTCGTCGTGCGAGCCGGTGACGACGTCGACCCGGGCGCGGACCGCATCGGGGAGTTTCCCGGGGTCACGCACGATGACGCGCAGCTCTTCGCCGCGCGTGCGGGTCTCGTTGAGGAGGATCTCCAGGAGCCGGCCGCCGATCTGGCCGGTGGGAGTGGTGATGACGATCATGCTTTGAGTCTCGGGTCGGCCGTTCGCGGCGTCCAATACCCTTTACCGACGATTGATACCTTCAGGGCATGGATCTCGATATGCGCAAGCTCCGCTACTTCGCCGCGCTGGCCGAACACCGGCACTTCGGCCGTGCAGCGGAACAGCTCTACATCGCCCAGCCGGTGCTCAGCCGCCAAATCAAGGCATTGGAGCAGGAGTTGGGGTGCACGCTGCTCTTACGGACCACCCGCAGCGTGGAGCTGACCGCCGCCGGCAAACAGCTCTACGAGGAGGCGCAGCAGATCCTCCCGTCGGTCGCCGCGGCGGTCCGCCGTGTCCACGACGTCGATCAAGGAATCCAACGGCTCGCGATCGCCTTCTCGCCGGGGCTGCACGTATCGGAGGCGATCCGGGCGTTCACCTCGCGCCACGCGGACGTCGAGATCGACGTCATCCCGTCACGCTGGTGGGAGCAGGATCGGCCGCTCCGGGACGGCCGAGCCCAAGTCGGCTACATGCGGCGGCAGTTCGACGAATCGGGCCTGCGCATCATTCCCATCGGCCACGATCCCAGGGTCGCCTGCATGCCCGTGACGCACCCCCTGGCGAGTCGCCCGGAGCTCACCTCCGCAGACCTCGACGGCGAGCGGATGCTCGACGTACCGAACCGGCGGACATCGTCGCTTGAAGAAAAGTTCGAGCTCATCGCCTCCGGGCACGGCATCGCCCTCATCCCGCTGAGCGTCGCGCGGTCCTACTCCCGCCCCGACCTCATCCACCTCCCCGTCACAGACGCCCCAGCGATCGAGACCTGCCTGGCCGTTTCCGTGGACCGGCGCGAGAGGCTACTGCGCGACTTCCTGGAGATCGCCACCGTGACACTGCGAGATGCCTGAGCGGCGCGCGCTCCACGGTCTGCGCGAGCCTGCGAGCATCCTTGGCGACCAACCCCAAGTGCACGGCGTCTCGTCCCGACCCAACACATGACCCCACACATGGATCCGGACCGCCACGGCCCCGACGTGCCGTTCCAGGCGCGTGATCGATCGGGAGGGGAAGAATCGGGAGGGGAAGAATCGGGAGAGAAAGAATCGGGAGGGAAAGAACGGCGTCGCCATCGCCTCCACCGAGTCGTTCGGCGGATGGACGGAGACCTCCACTGCCCCTCGTCTTTGCGCGCCATCGTCGACCGGCTCACCTTCAACGGCACCATCATCGAGACGGCATCGGCTCCTCTCACCTGGTCAGCACTCGGGCACGAGCTGAGGGGCCGGAAAGGCCGACAGCCCCTCGACGGACGCGTCCTGTCACACCTTGCGCTGGGTGCGCCGGTACAGCGGGCCCACCAGCTCGAACACCTCGGTGAGCCGGTCGGTCAGCTCTTCTGACGCCAGGTCACTCGTTGTCTCATTCACGCCACCATGATGACACCTTAGTTGCCATTCCATCTGAAGAATGACACCTTGGTTGTCATGGATGATCTGTTCTGGCTCGACGCCGGCGCCGGCCAACCCCTCGTCCTGCTGCACGGCGGCTTCCTGGACCACCGCATGTGGGACGACCAGATACCGGCCCTCGCCGCGCGGTACCGCGTCATCGCGCCCGATGCCCGCGGCCACGGCCGGTCCGCCAACGCCAGCCAACCGTTCCGGCACACCGATGACCTCGCCGCGCTGCTACGGCATCTGGATACCGGCCCCGCGATCCTGGTGGGCGTCTCCATGGGAGGGAGCATCGCGGTCGACACCGCGCTGGAGTACCCGGAACTGGTCCGTGCCGCGGTCGTCATCGGCGTCGGGACCAGTGAGCCGTACTTCACCGACCCCTGGACCACCCGAACCTGGACCGCCTGGCAATCGGCGATGGCCGCCGGTGACCTGAACACCGCCGTCGAGGCATTCACCCGCTTCGCCCCGGGCCCGCACCGCACCCTCGACGATCTCGACCCCGAGGTCGTCGGCCGCCTTCGTGAGATGACCCGCAGCACGCTGTCCAAGCACACCCCCGACGAACCCGACCTGCGCATCCCCGTCCATGACACCTGGAACCGTGCCGCCAAGATCGACGTTCCCGTGCTGGCCATCAACGGTGCCCTGGACTCACCCGACCACCTCGGCATGGCCGAACGCCTCATCCGCACCGTCGCCGACGGCCACGCGATCTCGATCGATGGGACCGCCCACTACCCCAACATGGAACGCCCGGAAATGTTCAACAAGGCCCTCGAAGGCTTCCTGCGTACCTTGTGAGCGTACTCAGTTGGCTATGCCGACGGGGTGGACCTGGATCTTGTCGTCGTACGGGCCGGCCAGCTTCAGCGCCTCCGCGGGCCACTTCAGGGACACGCTGTGGGTCTCGTTCGGCGGCGTCACGATGATGTTGGTCGGGGACGCGAGGCTGTCGCCACTGAAGTCGACCTTGTAGGAGATGCTGAAGGTGGCGGTGTCACCGGGCTTCAGGTTGGTGATGCGGGGCTGCTCACCGCCACGGTGGACAGGGGCGGACGTGCCATCGTTGTCCTTCAAGTCGACGCCCGCGAAGCCTGTCGCCGAGCAGGCCTTCGCGCCCTTGTTGGTCATCTGAACGGTGACCTCACCCACCTTCTGGTCGGGTGAGCTGTCCACGGCCTTCGTGGTCAGGTCGTTCGTGCGGCAGAACTTACTCTTCCCGCCACCCTTCGCCGCTCCGTTCCCGGAGCCGGCACGGGACGAGGTGCCTTGGCCGGAGCCCGACTTGGCGTTGTCCGGCTGGGCCTTGGTGCCCGGCGCTCCGGCCGAGGAACCCGCGCCACCGGGCTGGGCGGAGCCCGCACCGCCGGCCTCGGCGGCCACGCTCGGCTCCGACTGGTCCGCGGGCTCGGAGGCGGCGGGGTCCGAGCCGGAGCAGGCGGTCAGAGAGAACGCGGCGGCTGCGGTCAGGGCCGCGGCGTCGGGTGCTCGAACCCTCAGCGGGCGGGTCACGGCGGGCGCGCACGAGGGGGTTGATCTTGTCGCTCAGCTCACCCACTGCTTCCGCCGTGTCCCACCACCGCTTCATGCGTGGCGCTGTCCCAGCAGGTCGGCGGGGGGCCCGGCTCACGAACGGTCCAATCGCCCGCGGCTGGTGGCCACCGAGGGTGACTGGCCGCCAGTCTCGGTGAGGCAAGCCGGGCAGGGCGGCCCATCCCGGGCCGCCCTCGCCAACCCACACAGGAGGAGATCCTCGTGAACATCCGACGCAGCGTCGTCCTGGCGGCCGCCGGCGCGGCAGTGGCAGGAGGGCTGGGCATCGCCCCGAGCGCCACCGCTATGCAAGCGACGCCGGCGACGAGCCACAGCACGCGGGAAACGAGTACCAAGCACGTGAAGGCGGACTGTGTGTTCTGGCACGATTCCCGGACGCAGGGTGTCGCCTGTGGGGGAGGGCCGTACCAAGCCTGGGCCAAATGCGACAACGGCAAGTACGTGTTCGGGAAGGCCGTGAGCAACTACTCCTGGTCTTACGCGTATTGCTCATCCGTCGGAGCTTACCGCCGCACGGGTGACGTGAACTTTCTGTGAGTGAACGAAAGTAGAACGCCGCGGTGACCGCTTGCCTTGTCCGGCACGCGCCCGTGGTGCCAGCCTCTGGAACAACAAGGGCAAGGGGGCGGCGGAGGGCGGCTCGTGCATGACGAGCCGCCCTTCGGCATGCAGTGCCGCCGTACCTGCTGGCGGTGATCCGGGGGCCGCGCGCATCGCCGGCCGGCCGGTGTCCTCGGCAAGGGGTCCCGGGGCCGTTCAGGCGTGGGGGAGAGGTGCCGTACCAAGCGACATGGGCCCGACCCTGGTCACCGGCCAGGCACTGGTGGGCCTGCGGACTACTCGTCGGCGGATGGCTCGGGCTTCGCCTGGAGCTCGTCGAGCCGCAGAAACGCCAGCGCCCGGCGCATCAGATCCACGAGTTCTTCGGGCTCGTCCTGCCAGGCCCAGTACTCCATGGTGACGGTGAACGCATCCAGCACCGCGGTGGTCAGCAGACGCACTTCGAGACTGTCGACCGGGGCGTCCGCGCGGGACGCCAGCGCGGGCGCGAGCCGTTCCTGCATCTCCCGCCCCGCCGCGAGCCAGCGCATCTTCAGGACGGGGACACTCCCCAAGACCCGGACCAGCCGACGGGCCCGCGCGGCGTCCTCCAGGCGCCGCTCGGCCATCGCCGTCCCGAAGGACGCCTCGATGGCGGCGCTGAGCGGTTCATCGACCGGATGTTCCGCGAGGACATCCACGAGCTGGCCGACGCTGGAGGCGAAGAGGGGGGTGAGGGCGTCCTCCTTCGTCGAGCAGTAGCGGTAGAAGGTGCGCAGGGAGATGCCCGCGGCCGAGGCGATGTCCTCGACCGTCGTCGTGTCATAGCCGCGCTCGGCGAACAGGGCCGCGGCGGCCTCCGCGATCTCCAGCCGAGTCTGAAGGCGCCGATGTTCCGTCAGGGACGGACGGCCGCGCGCTGCCGCCATTGTGTGCTCCTCGCCGTGCTTCACCGGACCTCGGCCTTCATTCTCACAGAGAATTATTGGCACGCTGCGCCAAAAATGCGTATGTTGATCAGCGACTGATCAGCAACTGATCGGCAGTCGATCAGCAGCCGATCGATCAATGATCGATTCGTCCGCTATGCCTGCGCTGTCGCGCTATCCCTGCGTGCGTGCGTGCGTGCCTGCGTGCGTGCGTGCCTGCGTCCTGCGTGCGGGTGGGGCCGCGCGGCGAACGGCGATTGCCGATCGGTGATGGCAGACCGGCGGCGTACGGCCACCGGCCGACGCGCGGTGATCAGTGACCGGTGAACGTACGGCGTCAGCGAAGGAGCCCACCATGCCCCGCACATACCTCATCACCGGAGCCGCCTCCGGCATCGGCAAGGCCACCGCCATCCGACTCAAGGAGCAGGGGAACACGGTCATCGGTGCTGACCTCAAGGACTCCGACATCGTCGCGGACCTCGCCACCCAGGATGGCAGGGCCCATCTGATCGAGCGGGCAAGCGAGTTGAGCGGCGGACGGCTCGACGCCGTCATCGCGGGCGCCGGCCTCGCCGGTTTCGAACCGCGCGCCGTCAGCGTCAACTACTTCGGCGCGGTCGCCACCTTGGAAGGGCTGCGCCCCTTGCTGGCCGCCGGTACGGACCCGCGCGCGGTCGTCATCGCCTCGGTCGCCTCCATCCACCCTCACGACACGGCCATCGCCGACGCGGCGCTCGCCGGTGACGAGGATGCGGCCCTGGCCGCCGCCCAGGCAGCGGTCGACCGGGGAGAGGGCTATGCGATCTACGGCTCGACCAAGGCCGCCATCGCCCGGTGGATACGCCGCACCGCCGTGGCCGCAGACTGGGCCGGCGCCGGGATCCCCCTCAACGCCATCGCCCCCGGCACGGTCATCACCCCCATGACCGAACCCATGCTGGCCAGCCCCGATGTGCGCAAGATCGTCGACGAGACCGTCCCCATGCCGCTCCATGGCCACGCCCAGCCGGACCAGATCGCTCCCCTCCTGACCTGGCTCACCTCGCCGGAGAACGAACTGGTCACCGGCCAGGTCATCTTCATCGACGGCGGCGCCGACGCCGTACTGCGCGGCGACGGCACATGGTGAGTCGTCCAGGGAAACGGCCGATCAGAGCCGACTCACAGTCCTCGCAACCCACAGTCCTCACAACCACAGTCCTCACAACCACAGTCCTCGCAACCACAGACCTTGCAAACTCAGTCCACGAAACGCGCAGTCCTCAGTCATCGGAAATCGCAGTCACCGGAGGCCCCTCCGTGCACACGCTCACCCGTACCGCCGTCGTCACCGCCGCCCCCGATGCCGTCTGGCAGATCATCGGCACGTTCGGCGGCCTTGCCGACTGGCACCCTCTGCTGCCGCCGTCGGTGATCGAGGACGATGCCGATCCCGAGACGCCCGGGGCGGTACAGGCGTTCTCCGTCAACGGCCAAGTAGTCATCCGGGAACGGCTCCTGGAGAAGGACGACTCGCGCCGGATGCTCCGGTACACCATCCATGAATCCGCCGTCCCCGTCTTCGACTACGTCTCCACGCTGTCCGTGCACCCGCACGAGACGGGCGCCGAGATCCGCTGGGCCGCGACGTACGAGGCCGCCGACGAGCTCGTCCCCGAGGTCGAGAAACACTTCGGCGACACCATCTACGCCACCGGCCTGGATGCCCTCAAAGAACGCTTCGCCCGGCCCGCTTAGGTGCGCTGTCCCGGCACGTTGGTGACAGGCGACATGCCTTGGCACGCGGCGGGGGTCGGAGAGGCTCTGGATGGTTTTCCGAGCCCGATTTGGGACCATGGCCATGTGAACGGGAATCCGGTTTTCGGCGGGGCCGAGCCGGTAGATGCGCTCGAGGTGGCGCCGACGGCCCGGACGGCGGTGGCGTGGCTGCCGCCGCGGAAGCTGTGGCCGGTGATTCAGGACATCCGCTGGGAGCACGATCCGCAGGTACGGCGGTGGCCGCCGCATGTGAATCTGCTATTCGGCTTCGTGCCGGAGGAAGCGTTCGCGCGGGCCGTGCCGCTGCTCTCCGCCGGGGCGGCGCAGAGCACGGCGTTCACGGCGCGTCTGGCCGGAGTGCGGTATTTCCGGCACCGGCACTACGCGACGTTGTGGCTCGATCCGGCTGCGGCGGATCCGGCGCCGTGGGCCCGTCTCCACCGGGAGCTGGGGTTGCGGTTCCCACTGTGCCACGGGCGCGCCGGCCGCTTCACCCCGCATTTGTCCCTCGGTCGCACCCAGGACCCGAAGCGCTTGGCTGGCGAATGTGCTGCCCGGCTCGGCGTGCTGTCGGCGGCGGTCGAGGAGGTGGTTGTGCTCTCCCGACGCGGCGAGGGGCCCATGCGGCCTCGGGCCGTGATCGCACTGGGCACGGGCGAGGTCCGCCGACCGCAGGATTGCTGAGGTGCTCAGTCGCAAAAGGATCAGTCACAACCATCAGTCACAACGATCAGTCACAATGATCAGTCACAACGATCAGTCACAACGATCTGTCCCGTGTCACCGATCCTTGAGTGTGCGCCGTCGAAGTTCATGGGAAGGGAGGGGGTGAGGACCCAGCGGCGCGCAACGCGAAGCCTTGGAGGTTCCCTGTTGCGGGTATTGCCGCTGGTCGCCCGCAAGGGGTGCTTGACCTGGCCGACTGGCCGACTGGCCGATGGGCGGACCTGGCCGACCGGGCTGTCGACCTACGAAGATTCCCACCGGAGCCGACGGCCGATTGCGCCCTGGTGTCGTTCCTCGGCGTGCCATGCGAACAGTATCGAGGCGCTGGTCACCCCCGGGTTACAGTCGAAATGAGCTTCCCGGGAGTGACCCGCCAGGAGCCGGCGGACCTCGTCGAGACAGCGCAGCGGCCTGCGCCCGTCCGGGGCACCCGGGCTCGTCCGGGGCCGCCGTGGATCACGGAAATGAGGCTGGAGGTGACTGTCTGCGCCGGCTGTCAGCAGGAAGAGACCGGTGTGGGCTTGCCCTGTTCGTCGAACGCGGAGGTCAGCCGCGAAGCCTCGATCGGCACCTGTGCCCGGGGCGCCGACTGTCGTCGAGTCACATCCCTCTGCAGGAGATCCCATGGACTACTTCGACCTCGGGACCGTCACCCGGACCGTATCGACACCTTCGCCGGAAGCCCAGCGCTGGTTCGACCGTGGCCTCGCATGGAGCTACGCCTTCAACCACGAAGCAGCCGTCACCTGCTTCGAAGCGGCGGCGGCAGCGGATCCCGGCTGCGCCATGGCGTACTGGGGCATTGCGTTCGCCCTGGGCCCCAACTACAACAAGCCCTGGGAGTTCTTCGACGACGCCGATCTGCAGCGCTCGGTGGAACAGGCGCACACCGCCGTCGAACAGGCCCACACAGTGTGCGACGGGGCCACCCCGACCGAGCGCGCGCTCATTGAGGCACTGCGCGAGCGCTACCCGGACTCGCACCCCGCGACGGACTGTTCCGTCTGGAACGAGCCCTATGCCGAGGCCATGCGCGCCGTATACGAACTCGCTCCTGACGACCTGGACGTCGCCACCCTCTACGCGGACGCGTTGATGAACCTCACCCCGTGGCAGCTGTGGGACCTGCGCACGGGCGAGCCCGCAGTCGGCGCGCGCACGCTGGAGGCGAAGGCCGTCCTCGACCGTGCGTTGCTGACCGAGACCGGCATCGACCATCCGGGCGTACTGCACATGTACATCCACCTGATGGAGATGTCGCCGACGCCGGAGAAGGCTCTGTCGATCGCCGACCGACTGCGGGGACTGGTCCCGGACGCGGGCCACCTGCACCACATGCCCTCACATCTGGACGTACTGTGTGGGGACTACCGACGGGTCGTGTCGGGCAACAGCGAGGCGATCAGGGCCGACGAGAAGTACCTGCGCCGAGCCGGCGCGATGAATTTCTACACGCTGTACCGCTCGCACAACTACCACTTCAAGATCTACGGCGCGATGTTCCTCGGCCAGTCCAGGACAGCACTGGAGACGGCCGCGCAACTGGAGGCGGCCATCCCCGAGGAACTGCTGCGCGTGGAGAGCCCACCCATGGCCGACTGGCTGGAGGGCTTCCTCGCCATGCGGGTCCATGTGCTGATCCGCTTCGGACGATGGGCAGACATCCTCGCGCTGCCGATGCCCTCCGACCCGAAGCTGTACTGCGTCACCACGGCGATGCTGCACTACGCGCGCGCAGTGGCGTACTCCGCCAGGGGGGCGACCGCCGAGGCCGAGGCCGAACGAGCGCTGTTCCGCCAGGCGGCCGGACGGGTTCCCGAGACGCGGATGCTGTTCAACAACACCTGCCGGGACATCCTGGCGATCGCCTCCGCCATGCTCGACGGCGAGCTCGAATACCGCAGGGGCGCGTACGACTTGGCGTTTTCCTCCCTGGAGCGCTCCATCGAGCTCGACGACAACCTGCCCTATGACGAACCGTGGGGCTGGATGCAGCCGACCCGCCACGCCTATGGGGCGCTCCTGTTGGAACAGGGCCGGGTCGAAGAGGCCGAGGCCGTCTACCGGGCGGACCTCGGACTCGACAGCACCCTGCCCCGGTCCTCGCAGCATCCAGGAAACGTCTGGGCTCTGCACGGCTTTCACGAATGCCTGGTGCGGCTCGGCAGGACGGGAGAGGCCCGCATCGTCGCCCAGCAACTCACCATGGCCACCGCACTCGCGGACGTCCCCGTCGAGGCGTCGTGCTTCTGCCGCCTCGACACCACGGACACGAACAGCGGCTGCTGCTCCGACTGAACCCGGTGTACGTCCCGGGCGGCCGCGCCTACGCCTGCCATCCGGCACCAAGCCCGGTCGCCTTCCGCTCCGTTCAAGAACCGGTGGTTTCATCGACGTGGCGGTGCGACGGGGGCGGTGGTGACGGATCCTTCGACGAGCAGCGGGAACAGTCGGGTAAACCACGGCTACGGCTACGGCTACGGTTACGGCGTCCCGTGGACGCGCAGCGGGGTGGTGGTCCCGGTCGCGGTAGCCGGCGAGCAGTGGGCGGCATGCCGTGAGACTGCCTCACGTTGGTGCGGCTATCGATTCTGCAGTAGCGCTTCCCCCAAGGGCCTGAGGGTGTGGTGAACGCTACCGCCGGTGCGTTGAGAAGAGATGAGTCCCGCGTCGCGCAGTATCGCGGTGTGGTGGGTAGCAGTGGCCGCAGAGATCTTCAGCCGGCGAGCAAGCTTCGTTGTGGTGCAGCCACCAGCGGCGATTGCCTCAAGAGCCGCCGCGCGCGTGGTGCCCAGCAGAGCCGCACACGCACCCTTCGCATCGTCCCGTACATCGTTGTCCTTTCCGGTGCCGGCGCCCTGCCACGTCAGGCTGCGCTGGACGGGGTAGAGCAGGACCGGCGGAAGCTGCGGGTCACGGAGCATCATGGGGCCGTGCGAGCAGAAGAACGAGGGGATCAGCCGCAGCCCCCGCCCACCCAGATGAACCTCCCGATCCACGTAGTGCGAGCGGACTTCCAGCACGGGATGCTTCCAGCGCACGTTCGGATGCAAGCCGTCCAGCAGGCCTCGCGTGCCGCCACTCTGTACGGCTATGGTCCGTAGCCGGCGGTCGACCTCCAAGTGGGTGCGAATCTGGGATTCGTAGGGGCGGATGGCCGCGGTGTAATAGTCGCGCACCGCGTCTGCGATGCGGGGCAGCTGCCGTGGCGTCAGCTCCCGTATCCATAAGGGGGCGTGGTACAGCCGCGTGAAGCGACCGAGGTCGGCCTCGAAGCGGTCGCGCGGGGTGGTCGCCAGGCTCTGCAGGCCTTCCTCCAGGCCAAGGGCTGAGGCGGCAGGGGTGAGGAAGTCGGGGCTGTAGCCATGGGGCGGTGCCAGGGCGAGCAAAGCTCGAGCCGGACGGTTCAGCTGGGACAGCGTCTGCCTTCGCCACCGAGCAAAGCCCGGTACGGGGCTGTTACTTCGCAGGAGAAATTGACTGAGCAACGCCTCCCACAGTGGATCAGGGCGCTCAGCAACGTGCGTCCTGGCAAGGTCCTCCACAGTGAAGTGAATACGCACAGTCATCCGCAACTTTCCTTTCCTCCCCGGCGCCTCAACACCGGTGCCCATGCCCGCCGGGCGCACACGAACCGTGGCCGCCTCAGACATTTTCTGTGAGCCGGTCGCGGACGTCGCGTTCGAGTGCCTGGCCGGAGCGGCGGTGAACACCGCGCCTGAGTCTCTTCTGCGTGAGCTCGGCGAAACCACCGCTCCACCAGGTTCAGCCAGGACGAGCTGGTGGGCGTGAAGCGAAGGGAGGGAACTGTTCACCTTGCCAGGCGACGGGCCGCCTCGATCCTCGACGCGGGTGCCGTCCCGCTCTCTGCCTGCCGAGGCGGCGCCCAACCGCATGTCCCGCGACCGGTTCGACGCGGTGCTCGGCCGTGCCCTGGCCGGTGTGTCGGGCTGACCTATGCGGCGTCGGCGAGGATCTCTTCCACGAGGGGGGAGCGGGGGTGGAAGACGTCGAGGAGGCCGATGGTGCGGAGGGCGGGGGCGAGTTCCCGCATCTGTGCGACGAGGGCCTCGTGCTCGGGGGTGCCCTCGACGAGTTCGTCGAGGCGGATGGCGTTGGCGACGAAGGCGGCCACCGATCCCTTGCGGACGGTGCGGCCGTTGATCGCGGTCGAGTCGATCCCCTCGGGCAGGACGTCCTCGGGGCGGACGGCCGGCTGGTGCTGCTGCGACATGGCAGTTCTCCTAACGTGTGGGAAGCACGTGCTTTCTGCACGCTTATGACGGTAGCAGGACTCCGTGTTTTTTGCACGTATCATCGAGGGGTGAGCAAAACGACCCGTGACAGCACCTCCGCCGCACGCGTGGCCGCCGCCATCGGTGCGCTGACCATGCGAGCCACCCGTGCCGGGCTCTACAGCCGGCTGACCTCTGGAGTGGCGGGCGTGGACGCCACGACCTACCCGGTGCTGTCCGGGCTGGACCGCGTGGGGCCCGTCACCGCCACCAGGCTCGCCGAGGCGATCGGCATGGATCGCACCGTCACCACCCGCTACGCGACCCGACTGCAGGAGGCGGGGCTGATCGCCCGCCGCCCCGACCCCTCCGACGCCCGCGCCACCCAGCTCGTCCTCACCGCCGACGGTGAGCGGACGGTCGCGGCGCTGCGCGCGGGGATGGAATCCTTCCTGGCCGAGGAGCTGGCGACCTGGCCGCCGGGCGAGGCCGCCGCCTTCGCCGACCGCCTGGAACGGCTGACGGAAGCCCTTGCGCACCCGGATGCGGGCCGTACGGCCTGACGCGGGAGCACCGACGGTTCCCGCCGGCCGCTCCCGCGTGCTCGTGAGGTCGCCGGCTCCGGGGCTCAGGGCAGCTTCTCCTTCGCCACGTCGGGACGGAAGAGGGCTTCGAGGTAGTCCGTCCACTGTGGGTTGGGATATCCGTAGCTGCCACGGTCCGACGCGGTCCCGGCCGGCCAGACCTGGGGGTCGTGCACGGCGCCGCTGGTGTCGACGAGCACCGTGTTCGTCCCCGCGGACAGGAACGCTTCGTAGGGCGACGTGGGGGTGAGGCCGCCCGTGCCGGGCGCACCGTACGGAGCCGTGCGGCCCGGCAGGAGTGCCTTGAGGCGTCTCATGGCGTCTTCGCGGGCGGCGGGCAGCTCTGCCGCGTCCGCGGTGACACGGACGCCGAGGATGACGACCTCGGAGGGGTGACCGGTGATCCAACGGGCGAGGGATGCGGCCTCGCCCGTGCCGGACGGGCCGTCGAAGAACGCGCCGCCCAGCGGACCGCCGTGGTAGGTGTACCACTGGCCGTCCTGATAGCACAGTCGCAGGTCTATGTAGCGTGCTCCCGCGTCGAGTTGGTCGACGATCGGGCGGCTCTGGGTATGGGCCATGCTCGCGGCCAGGCCCGGCCAGACACGAGAGACGTCGTAGGTGTCGCCACTTCGGCAGAGCCCGGAGCCGTCGTGGATGCTCCAACTGCCGGCGTCGTGGCTGCCGGGCATGGCGATGCGGTTCAGCGGCCGTGTGCCGATCTGCGGGCGTAGCTGCTCCATCCAGTGGGCGAGGTCGACGGCCTCGGCCTGGCGCGTGGGCGTCGGCAACGTATCGCTGACTGTCGATGCCTGCGCACCGGCAGGGGGTGCGGCGGGGGCGTGGGCGCCGGCCGTGGCCGCCATCGCGCCGGCCAGCAGGGCCGGGAGGAGCAAGGTGCGGCTGCGCCGTGAACGTCGCATGCGTGGGGGCTCCCTCTTGTCCTCGGGGATGCTCCGGTGGACCGAAGCACGAAACCGACAAGGACGCCATGGGCATGCGCCGTTGGTGCGGGCCTCGGCGGTGGAAGTCGGCCAGAGAGGAAACCGGGTGCGCTGATCGAGGCTGGCGCGCATCGACTCGCGGTAGGGGCGGGCTCTCGCGTGGCCGGCACCTGGAACCCCCGTCGTGGCGGAGCCGGAACCCCGCGCACGGCGGTACCGCATCCGGAGGTCTGTCTCGGGCACGTGGCCGGAATCACAGGGCGGGCGGCCGGGCGGGCGGAATGCCGTCGCCGGGGGTGAGGGTTGACGCCTGCGATGCATTGAGTGCATGTGCACATACCGCCTGGTACCCAGAAGGAGTCCCCGTGACCGACACCGCGTCCGCCGCCTCCCGCGCGGCCGAGATCCTGTCCCGGCCCGTCACGCTGAACGGCCTGACCGTCCCGAACCGCATCGCGATGGCGCCGATGACGCGCATGTTCTCCCCGGACGGCGTCCCCGGTGACGATGTGCGGTCGTACTACGCCCGCCGCGCCGCCGCGGGTGTGGGGCTGATCGTCACCGAGGGGACCTACGTCGGCCACGAGTCGGCGGGACAGAGCGATCGGGTGCCGCGGTTCCATGGGGAGCAGCAGCTGGCGGGCTGGAGGAAGGTCGTCGAAGCCGTGCATGAGGCGGGTGGCACGATCGTGCCGCAGTTGTGGCACATCGGCATGGTCCGGAATCAGGGCGAGCCGCCCTTCGCCGACGCTCCGGCCGTCGGTCCGTCCGGCCTGGTCACCGCGGGCGCCGAGCCCACCGGCAGGGCGATGACCCAGCAGGATCTGGACGACGTCGTCGCCGCGTTTGCGCAGGCCGCCGCGGACGCCGAGCGCATCGGCTTCGACGGCGTGGAGATCCACGGCGCCCACGGCTACCTCGTCGACCAGTTCCTCTGGGCGGGCACGAATCGCCGTACGGACGCGTACGGCGGCGACCCGGTGGCCCGTACCAAGTTCGCCGCGGAGATCGTCGCCGCGGTCCGCGAGCGGGTGTCCGCCGAGTTCCCGGTCATCTTCCGCTACTCGCAGTGGAAGCAGCAGGACTACACCGCCCGCCTCGCCGAGACCCCCGAGGAGCTGGAAGCGATCCTGACCCCGCTGGCCGCGGCCGGCGTCGACGCCTTCCACGCCTCCACCCGTCGCTACTGGCTCCCGGAGTTCGACGGCTCGGACCTGAACCTGGCGGGCTGGAGCAAGAAGCTCACCGGACGGCCCACCATCACCGTCGGCTCGGTCGGCCTCGACGGTGACTTCCTCCGCTCCTTCGCGGGACAGGGCGCCCCGGTCCGGGGCATCGACAACCTCCTCGACCGGCTGGAGCGCGACGAGTTCGACATGGTCGCCGTCGGCCGCGCCCTCCTCCAGGACCCGGAGTGGGCGGCGAAGGTGCTGGACAACCGGTTCGAGGCGCTGAAGCCCTACGACGCGGCGGCGCTGAAGACGCTGCACTAGCAGGTCCCGTCCGGTGGTACGCGCCGGTGGCGGGCGTTCGGGCTCGTCGCCGGTCCGTTCAGAGGACGGGTGAGCCACGCGGCGATCTCGCAGCGTGGCTCACCGCTGTAGCGATGTGGTGTGCGGGTGCCGACGGTGTCAGGGGGTCCGCGTCTGCCTCATGAGGGCCGCGGCATCCGCGGCGATGTCTGCCACGATGCGGCCCGCCGGGGCGACGTCATGGACGAGCCCGGCGCTCTGGCCCGCGTAGAGGGCGAGAGCCTCCACGTCACCCGACATGCCGGGCATGGGGACCATGTCGTCGTAACGCGACCAGGCCCGTCCGTCGGCGCTCCGGGCCACCACGGCGCCTTCGCCGGGGCGGTTCGGCGCGGCCGGACGGTCCGCGGCCTCCCAGGCACGGAGCGTGGAGTTGCGCAGCGCACGATGCGGGGCGTCGGGCCAGCCGCCGTCGAAGCACCGCGTGTGCACCGCGTCCTGCGGCGCCGCCTGGATCACGGCTTGACGGTAGACCTCGTGCGTGGCCGCCTCGGATGCCGTCAGGAATCGGGTGCCCAGCCATCCGGCCTGGGCCCCGAGGGCCAGTGCGGCGGCGAGGCCTCGTCCGTCGGCGATGCCGCCGGCTGCGATGACGGGCACCGGGTGCACGGCGTCCACGACCGCGGGTACGAGCGCCATCGTGGTGACCTCCCCGCGGATGTGGCCGCCCGCTTCACACCCTTGGGCCACGATCACGTCGACGCCCGCGGCGACGGCGCGTTCGGCCTCGGCGACGGAACCGACCGTGTGGAGGTGCAGGGCACCGGCCGAGTGAATGCGTTCGGCGACGGCCGAGGGATCTCCCCAGAACGTCGAGATGACCGGCACGCTTTCCGCCAGGCAGGCGTCGAGAAGCTCGTCGACCGGGAAGTCGAGAACCAGGTTCGCCGCGAAGGGCCTTGGTGTCATGCGTCGAACCTGCCGGATCCGGCGCACCGCCTCCTCGGCGGTGACCCAGGTCAGAGCAAGGGTGCCGAGCCCTCCCGCGTTGGCCACCGCAGCCACCAGCTCTGTGGTGACCGCGGATCCGATGGGTGCCTGTACTACAGGCACCTCGATGCCCAGTTGCCGGCACAGAGGTGTGGTTAACGTCGTCATGCTGTCCTCTTCATGCGGTGCGTTTCGGTTTCCGAATGGTGGGCGACCGATCATCCCTCGGTCCGCAATGCCTGGGTAGCCGGCGGCTGCCGCCAGTACCTCGTCGAGCACGCCGCCCGCCTGGGCATCGACATGGAGAAAGCCGGAACCCTCAACTGCTACCGGTGTCCGGGTGGGTAAGCCGGTTCATGCGGCTCCGAGGAACCCCGGGTCGGCGCCGTCGAACTGAAGGCACGCGTCGCGACTCAGGCCCAGGAGTTCCGCCATGGGCACCGCACGACGGCTGGTCGCTGACAGATCCCGGCGAGCCTCGGCCGACCACAACGGCGGGAAGAAAGACAGTCCCTGCCGGCCGTTCAGCACGGTGACTTCGTCGCGCCAGTCGTTCCAGCGCAGGCCCTTGTAGAACTCCTGATGCCCTCCGGAGAGAATCCAGGACAGCCATGCCGAGTGGCCGGCGCCCAGGGCCTCCCAGCCAAGGGCGTCGGGGGCGAAGTAGAGGATTTCTCCCGGCGCGCCGGGTCGACCGGCCTCACCGGGATCGCTCCCGTTGAGGGCGAAGACCCCGCCCAGCACATCGTGCGCAACCACAAGACCTGCACCCGGCCGCCATGCCGGATCGAATGTCGAAGGCATCGCGTTGATCTCGGCCAGGCTGGGCAGTCCTTCGGCGTCGGCACCACTCGGGCTTCCGAAGACCCGGAGCCATCCGTCGTCCACGAGCAGGCCACCGCAATTCAGTACGATGCCGCCCAGATTTGACCGGGCAGAGACCTGTAGTTGCAGCAGAGAGGAACGGCCTGTCTCGACATCGCCGGGCAGCACCTCAACTGGTACGTCGCTGCCGGACAGCTCCTCAAGGAGGAGCGGCCAGGCGGGATCCCCGACGTTGATCAGCTCATTGATCTCGCGCATCCCAGCATCGTCGCACCAGCACCCGGAGTTCCAGCGCGCCGGGTCAGGGGGCATGACATGACGCGGCAGGGGACCATCGCGACAGAGCACATGACCGGGTCGGCAAGAGCGAGGAAAAGTCGGCATTCCGTGACTGTTCGTCCTGGCTACGCGGTCATCGTGGCCAGGACGATGCGCGTCAGCGCAGGAACCCTTCGTAGTTGCGCTGCTGGAGCTGACTCTCGATCTGTTTCACGGTGTCCAATCCGACGCTCACGATGATGAGGATGCTCGTGCCGCCGAACGGGAAATTGCTGCCGTTGAACAGCACCAGTGCCGCTGTGGGCACAAGGGCGATCAGCCCCAGGTAGAGCGCTCCTGGCCAGGTGATGCGGTTGAGCACGTAGCTCAGGTAGTCAGCCGTGGGCCGGCCGGCCCGGATGCCGGGGATGAACCCGCCATGCTTCTTCATGTTGTCGGCAATTTCTTTGGGGGTGAAGGAGATGGCGACGTAGAAGAACGCGAAGAAAACGATCAGCAGGAAGTAAAGTATGAGATGGATCGGTTGGTCGCCTCTGGCGACATTGGTGGCGATCCACTGGGACCATTCCGATGCCGAGTTACCGCCGAAATCGATCAGACTGGGGATGGAGAGCACTGATGAGGCGAAGATGACGGGAATGACACCCGCCTGGTTCACCTTCAGCGGGATGTAGGTCGAAGTGCCGCCGTAGGAACGGCGGCCGATCATTCGTTTTGCGTACTGGACCGGGATCCGGCGCTGCGCCTGCTCGACGAAGACCACGAGGCAAACCATGCAGAGGCCGACCGCGATCACGATGGCGAACTCGCCCCAGCCGCCCAGGATTTTACCCGACTTCTTGATCCCCCACAGGTTGGCCGGGAAGCTGGCGGCGAGTGAGGTGAACATCAGGATTGACATGCCGTTGCCGATGCCGCGGTCGGTGATCAGCTCTCCGATCCACATCACCACGGCGGTGCCGGCGGTCATGGTGATGACCATGACGGAGGTCTGGAAGATCGAGGTGTCCGGGACGATCTGGGCGCGGACCGGGCAGGTGGGGAAGAGCCCACCGCTTTGGGCTTTGGCCACCAGGGCGGCGCCCTGCAGCACCGCGAGGCCCAGCGTCAGGTACCGGGTGTACTGGGTGATCTTCGCGGTGCCCGCCTGGCCCTCCTTCTTCAGCGCCTCCAGACGGGGAATGACCACCGTCAGCAGTTGAAGGATGATGCTGGCCGTGATGTACGGCGTGATCCCCAGGGCGAAGATGGTGAGCTCCAGTAGCGCACCACCGCTGAACGTGTTGATCAGGCCGAAGAGGCCGCCGTTTCCGTCACCGTGCTCGATGCACCGTGTAACGCTTCGATAATCCACCCCAGGGACCGGAACGTTCTGCCCCAACCGATAGAGAAGCAAGATTCCCAACGTGAAGAGTATCTTTTTGCGAAGGTCGGGCGTTTTGAAGACCCTGACGAATACGGTAGGCACTTTTCAAATCGTCCTTAGTCTCGCAAGTTGATAGGCAATTGCACTGATTCCCGGCCGTCCTTGCCCACCGCGTCGCTGCCACTCGGTGGTCGGACCACCCGTTGATGACGGCTAGCCGGGGTGCGGTCATTCGGTGTCGGAAGCGATCGGTCACGTAAGGCGCATGGGAAAAAATTCGGGTCGAGCAGGGTTGTCTGCGCGGGCTGATCACCCATGACTTCTGCCGCTCTGGACGCGCCGAAATATCCCCGTTACAGACAGCTATCGTGACTGGCCAGGAGCAGGTTGCTCAGTGCAGTCAGGACTGACGTGCAGTCGTGGAGCTCACGGCGCTGGGCGCGCCTTTGGTAGCGCCGTCGCATGGCGATCTGTCGGTCGCGCCTTCGTCAGCGGGACCATCTCAGTGGCTGGCTGCCTGTGAGTTGAACGGCTCCGCGCGATCGCGGTGGGGCCAACAGGCACCGTGGCAGCGTCGCTGTTGCTGATGTGCAGATTCTGGTGATCGTGTTCCGTCAGATAGTTGCTGCCGTAGGTCCCAGCATGTGGATGTCGACGGCAAGTTGGTGCGGGGAGTGACCTGCCCGCTCAGCCCGGGTGGCCTGGTCACGGCGTGGGCAACCGAAGCGACGGGTACGCGGGTATCACCGATGCGGCTCGTGGATCTGCGGAGAGTACTTACGGCACTTCCGCGTACTGACGGCACTCCCGCTCCCTCTCCTCCATCCCGGGCGCGCGCTGTCAGTTTGGCGTCAGGCTGCTCCGCCAGCGGGTCGATGCCCGCCGCGCCAAGATCCCCGGCGCCTTGGTCCCGGTATTCCTGCCACAAGCATCCGCTCCTCAACTGTCATGGCCCGAACCCTGGCAGCGCTACTTGGTCGTTGAGGTGTGGGTCGGGATCGGGGTTGGCGCTGTCGTGCAGGTGCGGGTGGGGATCGGGACCGGCACGGTCGTTGAGGTGTGGGTCGGAATCGGGACCGGCACGGTCGTGCAGGTGCGGGTCGGGAGGGGAACCGGCGAGGTCGTGGAGGTGGGTTGGTGATGAGGAACGGTGGGCCCGCCTTGAGCGGAAGCGCTCGGCAGGACTTCCAGACCGACGCCGAGCCCGGCGATCGTCAGCGCCGAGCCGGTGGCCATCCAGACCGTCCGAGCACGTCGACGGGCACGGACGCCCGCTTGCAGCCGCTGCCGGTGCTGGTCCTCAAAGGGGGTGTTTGCCTGGGTGTCGCGCATCATCCGCGCGAGTTCGTGTTCGAAGTCTTCCATGATGTCTCCTTTCACTGCACCGGCTCGATGGCGTCACCGAGGAACTGCCGCAACCGCGTTACGCCCCGTGACGTGAGGGACCTGGCGGTGCCCACCGGACACCCCAGCGCCTCGGCGACCTGCACCTCGGACAGGTCCTGGTAGTAGCGCAGCACCACCGCGGCGCGCTGCCGCACCGGCAGCATTGCCAGCGCGGCCTCCAACCGTGTCCGTTCCTCCACGGCAGCGGCCACATCGCCGACCTCGGGAAGCTCCGGCAACCGTTCCACCGGACGCTCGCCCCACCAGCGACGTCGCGCCGAGCGAGCCGCCGCACGTGCCAGCACCCGGCGCACATACGCCTCCGGCGCCTGCTCGGCCACCCTCGGCCACGCAAACCACAGCTTGACCAGCGCCTCCTGTAGCAGGTCCTCGGCCCGATGCCGATCTCCACCGGTGAGCAGATGCGCCAGGTGAAGCAGTGCCGACCAACGAGCCGTGACGAACCGGTCGAACGCATCGGCCCGCAACTGCCTCATCAACGCTGTCCCTCGCCTCGATCACTTGCCTACACCCCTACAAAGGCACTGACCCACGTCCCGCTATGCAGTCCCCGGACGTGAGCTGCCTCACACGGCCACCTCGGTCCCGTGCTCAAGCTCGCACGCCGAGGCGCACATCCCATGCGCGTCCACTCTCATCTCCCGCCGCCTGTCCCGACCTCACCGGCAGACGCCCCAGCTACGGGGGCCGGCCAATTCGGAAGCGCCGCCGGGCCGTTGGTGCCTGTCCGGCAGCGACGCACCAGGAACCCGGCCATTGCCGCTGAACGATCGTGCGTGTCTGCGGGGGCCTTGTTCGTGCTGCACACGGGGACCCAGGGGAACATTCGTCCAATCCACCGGCTCGTACCGGCGGAGATCCTGGGCCCATGACTGTTTCTGACGGCGATCCATACGCGAGGCGCTCCACGCCGTACGGGTCGGCCGAGAAAAGGAGGGGTGCCATGCGGATTCTCGTCTCCGGCGCCGGCGTCGCCGGTCCGGTGCTGGCCTACTGGCTCACCAGGCACGGCTTCTCCGTCACCGTCGTCGAGCGCGCGCCGGCTCTGCGCAGGACTGGCGGTCACGCGGTCGACCTGTTTCGGCCGGCCATGAACATCTCGGAGAAGATGGGCGTGCTCCCGCGTATCGAGGAGCGGGCCACCGGCACACACCGAATGACCGTCTACCGGGAGGGCTCACGGCGTCCCGTCCGGGCGGACCTCTCCAAGATTTTCAGCGCCACCTCCGACCGGCACGTCGAGATCATGCGCGACGACCTGAGCGAGATCTACCACGACGCCGCACACGACGACGTCGAGTACGTCTTCGGCGACTCGATCACCGCGATCTCGCCCGACGGCGAGGTGCGGTTCGAAAACGCCGCGCCGCGCCGCTTCGACCTGGTCGTCGGGGCGGACGGGCTGCACTCCAACGTGCGTCGCCTCGTCTTCGGCGAGGACTCCCGCCTCAACGCCTTCATCGGGGCCTACTTCGGGGTGCTGACCCTGCCCAACAGCTCCGACCTCGACGGCGAGCTCCTCATGCACGTCGGCGTCGGCCGCACTGCCGGCATGTACGGCGCGCGGCACCTCGGCGAGGCGCGGGCGTTGTTCCTGTTCCGCAGCGAGCGCGAGATCGACTACCACCACCGTGACGGGCCCCGGCACAAGGAGCTGCTGCGCGGTGCCTTCGCCGGCATGCACGCCCGGGTGGACCGCTGGCTGGACGAGCTCGACCGCACCCCGGCGTTCTACTTCGACTCGATCACCCAGCTCCGCATGGACACCTGGTCGCGGGGGAGGGTGACGCTCGTCGGCGACGCGGGCTACTGCCCCGGTCCGGCCGTCGGCGGCAGCACCAGCCTGGCCGTCGTCGGCGCGTACGTCCTCGCCGGAGAGCTGGCACGGGCGGGCGGCGACCACGAGCGCGCCTTCCCCGCCTATGAGCGGGTGATGGCGGAGCACGTACGCGGCAGCCGCGCGGTCGCGCTGAGCGCGGCGAAGACCCTGATCCCCACGTCCCGCCTCGGCGTGTGGGGACTGGCCCAGGGCGCCCGCCTGATCTCCGCCCTGCCCGCGGGCCCCAGCCGCGCCCTCGTTCGCCTCACCACCAAGAGCGCACGTCTCCACAACTCCGTGACCATCGACGACTACCCGCCGTCGCCTGGCACATCAGGAGGTCGGGGCGGCCTCGCGGCCGACCACGGAGGCGGCCTCGGGGTGGAGTGAGGAGTGCATGTCCTGTGAAGTAGCCGATTGCCAGCCACCCCAGGCGACTGCTTCCAGTTCGACGTCATCCGAGCAGGACATGCCCGGCAACCCGGGGACCTGAGTCCAGATGAGCCGCGATGCGCGCGATCGTTCGGGCATTGTCCTCGAATAGATGTGCCTGCATGCCCGCTGCTTGGGCGGCCTCGACGTTGGCTGCGACGTCGTCGATGAAGAGACAGCTTTCCGGCTGCGCCTCCAGGCTGGCGCATGCGGCCTCGAAGGCGCGTGGGTCCGGCTTCTCGATGCCGATCTCGTGCGAGTAGACGATCTGCTCGACCAGTTCGTCGAAGTGGTACAGCGCCGTCTCCCTCTCCCGGGCACCGACGAAGCTGTTGCTCAGGATGCCCAGCCTGCAGTTTCCCCGTAGCCCTCGGACATAAGCGATGAGTTCCTCGTTCGGCGTCCCCAGGTATTCCGTCCAGAGATCAGCCATGAAGGCTCCGACCTGGGGCGCGTCGAGCCCCAAGCGTGCTGCCACCTGCTCGTGCACCTCTCGTTCGCTGATGCTCCCGACGCGTCCGGCTTGCCACACGTCGCGCATCCGCTCATGCACTGTGCCCGGCGGCAGCTCCAGCCGCTCCTCCCACCGTTGCACCCACCCTGTTTCCGGCGTGATCTCCAGCACGCCACCGATATCGAGAATGACGCAGGTCGCGGTCACGAAAACTCCCCCTCTTCGTCCTGCCTGGCCGGCGAGCGCACACCGCCGGCCGCTCGGTGATCCGTGGCGACACTGTTGTCCTTCCCCCTGGGGCAAGGTCAAGTGATCTTGGGGCCGTGTGACGGCCCTGTCGTGAGCTGTCGACGCGACTCGGTCGCATCAGCAGGTGTCTTCAAGACTCGTGACGATTCGAGGAGTTCTGGTCCGGATGCTGATGTCATCACTGGTCGACGAAGGCGGAACATGACGCCCAACACGATCCCGCGGTGCTCCGGCGACCGACATCATCCGGTCAGGCGGGCCAGAGCGAGCTGTCGCTGGAATATGTCACCGGAGTCGATCACCCACTGGTACCGGCGCCGCGCCTCGGCCACGTACCGGCGGCCCTTGGCGTCGCCGCCCAGCATCATCGCCCCCATCGCGGCCGTACGCCGACCTAGGCCTAGGGAACCTACGACCGCTCGAAGCTGGCGCAGATGTGCTTGGCTGTGAAATCGATCGTCGCCTGTGGTCGCCCATCCGAGGGGCGGGACGGTGTCGGCCTACCCCCACGTCCAACCTGACTCCCGCAGGGCGCTGGCGCGTTGCACGAGTGCGTCGATCCGGGTGGCGGCTTCGGTCGGTTCCCAGTAGTGATGGGATGCGGTCGTCTGGTGGGGATGCTTGCGGTAAAGGACGCTCGGCTCTGCTATGAACTCACCGGGTGCCACGGCCTCCGCGGCCAGGAGCAGAGCCACTGTCTCGGCTCCGGACAGTGCCTGCCAGCCGCCGAGCGCCATCACCAGGGGACGGTGTGCGGCGAATGTGGTCGCCTGAACGGACAGACGCTGCTCCAGCACCTCGTGATAGAAGCGGGCGGGCTCCACGGGGCCACCCGGAGGGTCGCACGGACCTGGTGCCGTGCTCCCGTCCTTGTGGAGGTCGATGCATGCGGACACGCACCACGGCACGCGTTCCAGGGTCTCGATGTCCCGCTCCAGCGCACCCGGCAGTAGTACGTCATCTGCGTCCAACGTCCGGATCAGGTCTCCCGTGGAGCGCGCAAGGGCATGGGTACGTGTCACCGCGATGCGCGCCCGCATCCCTGTCCTGTAGGTGATCCTCGGGTCACTGGGCAGGCTGTTCGCAGGGATACCCGAGGTGCCGTCCTCTTGCACGCACCACTCCCATTGCCAGTCATCCGGAAGCTTTTGTTCGCGCAGGGACTCGTAGGTGTCACCGATGAAGTGGTGGCCGCCGTCGTGTACGGCGGTGATGACGCTGATGGTTCGCATGCCATGAGTCCTGTCGGAGAGGAATGAGCCCGTCCGTGATCATGACATGAACTCATGGCCATGGCCTCACACTTGGTGCCTTGCGAGCCGCCCGCACCGCGGCCCGCCCGCCCCTGTCACGCTGGGAGCCTGAGGTCCCGCCCAAGGGCCACCTCGACCAAGGGCGGCGATCGTTGCCCTTCGTCGAGACTGCAGCCGTCAGCGCCACTACATAGGCAACCGCCGCTCCGACGAGGTCCTCTGCCTCCTCGAAGCCGGCCATGCCCACGGAGCTGAAGCCCGCCGCTTCTTCGACGAACTCGCCGTCGTCGCGTATCTCCTGGCCGACTACGGCCGGCGCTCCGGAGAACCCCGACCTGCCCCACCGCGGGCGGTTCCTCGTCCTGTCCTGCTCATGAAGCGCAGCCTCCCGGCAGGAACTCAAGGCAAGGGCGGGGCGCTTGGTGGTGATCACGCCACCGCCCGCAGCGCCTGTTGCTGACCGGACGAGTCCGACGTATCGAAGGTGCCGAGGGCCATAACGAACGCTTCTGGATGCCAGAAGATCAAGATCTTGGACTTATGGCGGATACCCCGCCACCCTCGAATTCATCGAGATGCCGCCAAACCCCTCGCTGGTGGCAGCCCCGGCACCCTGACGCCCCCAAGGGCCAACGCACTGGAGTCGACGAACATGCGCATCAGAATCGTCCACGGAATTGCCCTGCTCTCCACCGGCCTCCTCGCCGGCGCGTTCGGCTACGGCGCGGCCAATCTCGTCCCCACCTTCCATGCCGTACCGCTCGGCATGCGACTGTCGTTCCATGCCGAACTGATGAAGATGAACGGCATCACCATGCAGGCGGCGATGGGCACGGCGTTCCTCAGTTCCCTGACCCTCGCCGTCCTGGCAGGCGGCCGCTTCCGTCTGACCGCGGGTGCGGCAAGTCTGCTGACCCTCGCTTCCTTCCTGATAACCCGGTTCGGCAATGTGCCGATCAACGGACAGATCAAGCGATGGGCGGTTACCTCAGCCCCGGCCGAGCACGCGGAGATCCTGGGGCGCTGGGAGTTGTTCAACACCATGCGCACGCTCACCGCGCTCGCAGCCTTCGGCCTGCTGATCGTCCTGGCCGTCCGCGGGCTGCGTACGGTCACCTGCCCCGCACATGATCGGGCGGAAAGCCCGGCACTCCCCTCTGAAACTGTTGCCTGAGCCGGTCGGCTTCGTCCTCCAAGCACGGTGCGGTTGGCCGAAGCTGGCCTGTGGGATGGGGAGTTGGAGTCGGCTCACGGCCGTGTGGCGGGCCGGTTCTCTCGGGTGGATCTGCGGTGCGGATGCGGGACTACGTGTGAGGCCTGCTGGCTCCGGTGGAGCGGAAGAACCGCCGACAGCTGGCCGAGTATGCAGGTCACCGCGGACCGGCCGGCTTCCAACATCTGCTGAACGGTGCCTCCTGAACGCTGACGCAGTCCGGGACAACCTGCAGCAGTACGTGGCCGAGCGGTTCGGCACCCCGGACGGGGGTCCCATCGTCGACGACGCCGGTTTCCTGAGGAAGGGCACCGTCTCTGCCGGCGTGCAGCGGCAGTACTAGACACCGCCGTCCGGGCCTGCCGCCCGGGCCATGCGGCGGAAGGCGGCCCGGTAGGTGCTCGGGCGGTGGCCGGTGTGGCGGGCGAAGAGGGCGGCGAAGGTACCGGGGTCCTGGTAGCCGACGGCCGCGGCGACGGCGGCGACAGTGCGGTCGGTGGTCTCCAGAAGATGGCGGGCGCGGCGGACGCGGGAGGCCTGTAGGTGGGCCAGCGGGCTGCGTCCGGTCTCTTCGGCGAAGCGGCGCAGCAGTGTGCGGGTGCTGACCCGGAAGGCGTCCGCGAGCGCGGCGAGGTCGTACCGCTCGGCGAGGTTCTGGTCGAGCCGCCGCATGACCTGCTGGGAGAACTCCCGGCCGGGCTGGGGGAGGAGCCGCGGGTCGACGTACGGGGTCTGGGAGGTCCGCGCGTCGTCGACGAGCGCCAACCGTGCGGTGGTGCGGGCGACCCGGGCTCCGTTGTGTCGGCGGATCAGGTCCAGCGCGAAGTCGTACATGGCGCTGAAGGCGGCCGTGGTCGTCACCCCCGTGTCGGTGACGACCAGGTGCTCGGGTCGCACGTCGGCGGTCGGGCAGCGCCTGGTCAGTTCGTCGGCGTGCAGCCAGGAGGTGGTGGCCCGGCGCCGGTCGAGGAGCCCGGCCTCGGCGAGCAGGAACGCGCCGACGCAGAGGGAGACGACGGCGGTGCCGGCGGCGGCCTGCGCGCGGATCGCCGCGATCTCGGGGGCGAGCCGGGCGAGCCGGGCGTCGAGGTCCGTGTCCGGGCGCAGTTCGAAGCCCGGGACCACGAGGACGTCGACCTCGCGCAAGGGACGCACCTCCAGGCTCGCGCCGCCCGAGGCGATGACCCGGCGGCGGGGCGAGACGACCGACACCCGGTAGCGGGGCGCGTCCGGTCCGGCGACATGCCCGGCCATCGTCAACAGGTCGGGGACGCCGAACACTTCGGACGCGAAGCAGTCCGGGTACGCCAGGACCCCGACCCGCAGCGCACCCGGTCCGGCGTCCGGACCCGCACCGTCCTCCGCCTGGCGTGCCGCCTCTGCCATCGCTCCCGAACCCCCTGGTGTCCCCGGCCCCCGGTCGCCGACGGCGTACCGCTCGCCTCCCTCACGTGTGGCGAGATTACCCCTGGCCTTGGCGATCCCGCCCCTCACCCGGGGGCCGGCCCCGGGGCGAGGGTGGCCCCATGAGCGACGACGATCCGATCACCGACTTCACCCGCCGGAGCATGGCCGTGGAGGGGGTGGAGAAGACGGTGTACGTGGCCGGGGCCGGGCCCGCGGTCGTGGTGCTGCCCGAGATGCCGGGCATCAGTCCCGACGTCCTGCGGCTCGCGCGCTGGGTGCGGGACGCGGGCTTCACCGTCCATGTGCCCTCCCTGTTCGGGACGGACGGCGCCTTCCCCACGGTCGAGGGCGGCCGGGAGGTCGTCCGCCGCGCTTGTGTCAGCGCGGAGTTCCGCGCCTTCGCCGGGGGCGGCACCAGCCCGGTGACGGTCTGGCTGCGCGGCCTGGCGCGCCAGGCCCACACCGCGTGCGGTGGGCCGGGGGTGGGTGCGATCGGCCTGTGCTTCACCGGCAACTTCGCCCTCACCATGGCCCTGGAGCCAGCGGTGATCGCGTCGGTGGTCAACCATCCGTCGCTGCCGCTCGACGACCCCGGGGGACTCGAACTCGACGCGGCGGACGCGCGCGCGGTGCGGGACCGGCTCGACCGCGACGGACTCACCGTCCTCGCCTACCGCTTCGAGGGCGACCGCTGGTGCACGGGGCAGCGTTTCGCCGCCTACCGGGCGCTGCTCGGCGACGCCTTCGACGGGCGCGTCCTCCCGGACAGCGCCGCCAACCCGGCCCCGCCGCCCTTCTTCGCCGACCTGGTCGGCACGCCGCACAGTGTCGTCACCGCTCACCTTGTCGACGAGGCCGGCCACCCCACGGTCCGCGCCCGCGACGAGATCCTCGCCTTCCTCACTGACCGCCTGAACCCGCATGGGAACCGACCGCTGCCCGCCACCTGACCGGGCCCAGAGGCTATGCCTGTCCCCGTGCCCGGAGCCGCTTCGCGTACGACCAGGTCACCGCGGTCATCAGGGCAGGGATGGCGATCAGCGGGGCAAAAGCGCAGGCCCACACGGTGTATGCGGTATCGCTGGTCATGTACGTCCGGCTCTCGACGGTGAAAGCGACCCCGAGTTGCCACAGTGCCACCAGGACCAGGAGGCCCGAGGCGGTCCACGACAGGGTGGCGAGGGCCCGGGGGCGCAGTGGCTGCCACCGGTCGCTGACGAGCAACAGCGGGAACAGCGCGGCCAGTTCGGCGAGGACGGAGAGGCCGACGACGTAGGCGATGCCCCAGCCCGGGATGGCGAAGACGTCGCGCAGCACCTGCTCGCTGTAGCCCACGTAGACACCGGATGCCATGGCGATGCGCCACAGACCGGACGGGAGCGCGCACAGCGCGATGGCGTGGGCGGCGCGACGAGCCCAGGCAGGTGCGGGTGCGACGGAGGAGGGGTGGGCATTCGCTGTCGTCATGCCGTCCATGCTGGTCCTGGACATGGCAACGGTGCGTCCTCCGCTACGACGGACCTCCTCCGTCGCTCGGGGGAGGGCGGCACCCCGGGGGAGGACCTCAGGAGGACCAAGCGCCTAGCAGGCCGGGCTGCCCCAGCTCCAGATCTCCACGGCGATCGAGGGGATGGTGACCAACCCGGTGACCGGTGAACGTTCCCGGTCACGACACCGGACGAGTAGTTCCGAAGTACCCAGTGGTCGAAGGGGGTTGAGAGCAACGAGGCGTGCGTCGGCGTCGCCGGTCCGCCCCGGCCGGCCACCGACCGCCCGTGAACGCCCCTGCCCGACGACACCGGCTGGCTTCGAGCGGTACGCCACGACCCCGGCCGAAGGCGCCGCAGGCGTGGTTCGCTTCGGAGTCACACGGCATCACCTCGGGAAGGAAGACCCGGTGGGCCGGCGGCACCGCTGCCGGCCCACCGGCTTCGACTACCGCGCTCAACTCGCCGTGCCGCACGGTCGGTTCGGGGCGTCACCGGCCGGTGCGGCAGGTCAGTTCCGCGCGCCGGCGATCAGCGTGCGGAACCAGCCGAGTGTGGCGTCGAGCGTCGCATCCAGCGGCGTCGGACGGAGGCCGAAGGACCGCTCGAATGCCGAGGAGTCCACGATCTGCGCCTCGGTGTGCTGGTAGAACATCTCCGCGTACTCGTCCATGAAGGTCGCGTCGAACGGCCCGAAGGGACGGGGTTCGGTGAGCACCACCCGTCGCAGCGGGCCGCCCACCCGCTCCTCGATCATCGAGTGGATCTCCCGGGTGGTACGGGCGGGCGCGGTGGGCAGATGCCACACCCGGCCGTCGCCTTCCGGGTCTTCGCCGAGGGCGGCCAGGCCCTTCGCCACGTCCTGGATGGCCGTGTAGCTGTGCGGGAGGTCGATGTCGCCCAGCGCCAGCACCTCGCCGCCGGTCAGTGCGGGCGGGAACACCGCGCCGCCGAGCGTCGAGTTGAGCACGCCGGGACCGACGAAGTCGGCCGACCGGCCGAGGACGACACGGACCCGCCCCGCGCGGTGAGCGGCGAGATATGCCTCGTCCAGCTGCGCCCGCATCACTCCCTTACGGCTTGTCGCCCGCCAGGGAGTGTCCTCCGTCATCACCTCGCCGTGCGTCGGGCCGTACGGGTACAGCGTGTCCAGGACGACCAGCCGGGCCCCGGTGGCCTCGACGGCGTTCAGCACAGCCTGCTGGACCCGGGGCATGACCTCGGTCTGCTGGTGATAGGCGACGTTCACGCAGTGGTACACGACATCGGCGCCCTCGACGGCGGCCCGCGCTCCGTCGTGCGTGCTCACATCGGCGGCACGGCGCTGCACGCCGTCAGGGGCGCCGTCCGGCATCGAGCGGCTCACCAGTCGTACGGCCTTGCCCTGGCGGGCGAGCTCGGCGGCGAGCGTGGTGCCGGCCGGGCCGGCACCCAGAACGGCGTGGAGGCGGCGTGCAGCAACAGACATGGCGATTCCTTCTTTCCGGGATGGCGGGTGGAGCGGATCAGCGGTGGGCGAGAGCGGTGGAGCGGAACACTGCTTCACGTCCTCACGAATGTTAGAGACCATAACTCTTGCGATCGGCCATCGCAACTGAAGTGATGGTTACGATGAGCGAGGACCGCTCACACATGCCGTCCGCTGCCCCGCAACGCAGGAGGAGACCATGGCCGGCGAGGTACGAAGCCCCCGGGCGCGCTACCGCGAGCAGAACCGTGCGGAAATCAAGGCGGCCGCGCTGCAGCAGCTCGCCGAGGGCGGCGTCCAGGCCGTCGCGCTCACCCGGATCGCCAAGGACATGGGGCTGTCCGGGCCGGCCCTCTACCGCTACTTCGCGGGCCGGGACGACCTACTGGGCGAGCTGATCCGGGACGCCTACGACGATGTGGCGCAGGCCATCGCACAGGCCGACAGTGGCCCCGCCGAGGACGCGCGGTCCACCCTGCACGCCCTCGCCGGCGCCTACCGGAGCTGGGCCGTCGCGCAGCCGCACCGCTATCTCCTGATCCAGGGAACGCCGCTCCCCGGTTACACGGCTCCGTCCGACACGCTCCAGCGCGCGCGGGCCGTCCTGGGGCCGTTCCTGAAGGTGTTCGCCGCCGGTGCGCCCGCCGAGGCGCTACGGCCGGCCGTCGCCGAGATGGACGCATGGGCACGCAAGGACGACGGCGTCGCCGACTGGGTGGCGCAGCACACCGGGCTGCCGCCGCACGGCAAGGCGACGGGCATCGCCCTCGCCGGTACGGTGCTGGCCTGGTCGCAGCTGCACGGCACGGTCGGCCTGGAGGTGTCCGGCCACTACGCCGGGATGGGGCACCAGGCATCGACCTTGCTCACCGCGCAGATCGACACCCTGGCCGACTCCTTCGGACTCTAGGGTCTGTCCGATGGGTCATGGCCAGGCCCGCGACGCCCCGCCCAGCCAACGCTGGGAGGTGCCCCCAGTCACGGCACCTCGGGCGTTGCCGGAGCGTCCCGACAGCTCCGCCATCGGGACGCTCCGGCGCCTTGTGATGCAGCTCGGCTGCCAAGCAACGAATGAGGGTGTCGAGACGGAGTTCGCGCAGCGCACGCGGTGCACCAGACGCCGTGGCCGTTCCGACCCTGACCCATCGGACAGACCGTAGTCCGCCCCGCCCGTCAGCCGCTCGCTGTCAGCGGAAGTGGAGGGAGCCTGGTCCGTCGCTCATGTGGGGGTGATTGCCGAAGTGGGGCTCCTTCTCGCCCGGTGCCAGGGAGAAGCGGGCGCCGTTGTATCCGGCGTGCTGGTAGAAGGTGACCGTGCGCTTGCCCGGGTTCGTGGCGGAGCCGCTGTGGTCCCAGCCGTCGGCCCTCAGATTTGCCATGCTGCGGGTGATGACCCCGTACCTACCCTTGAAGTTGGGCTGCTCGTAGAGCTTGACCTTCGCCTCGCGGGGCTTGAGCGTGCCGCCGGCCTCCTGGGAGCTGTCGGCGAAGGCCGGCAGGGAGCTGCCGAGCGCGAGTGCAGCGGCGACGGCGCCCGCGGCTAAGTGGCTGATACGCATGATGTACCTCTTCCGGTGTCTGTCGTGCGAGGTTTTTCAGGTGGGTGATGGTGTGGGCCCGCGGGCGGCGGGGATGCCGCGGGCCGGACTTGGTTCCCTGCCTCAGCCGCCCTCACGCTTCAGGACGCGGCGGGCGGCTGCCAGCCAGCGGTCCTTGCGGGCCTTCGCCTCGTGCAGGCGGTCGGTGTGCTGCTGGATCAGGCGGTGTTGGATGCGGGTCTCGGCCGCTGCCCACACCGTCACCAGCTTCGCCGACTTCTGACAGGCCACGTCTCTGCGGGCGGTGGCGCGTTCGGTCGCTGTGGGCTCGGTCGTCTCCCAGCGCTCGCTGCCGGCGGCTGCAAAGGGGTCCGGGTAGTCGAAGCCCGCCTTCGCCATGCATGCGTGCCAGGCGCGCAGGGCGTCGCGTACTTCGGTGGTCCGCCGGGAGGTTTCCAGGGCGGTGCCGGTCAGTTGGTTGAAGGCGTGGTAGTCGGGTGGAGGGGTGTCGCCGACGAGTTGATGCCGGGCTGTCTTGAGGCAGCCGCCCTTGCCGGAGGTCCCGTAGGCGGCGCGCTGCACCTCGGCGGGGAGAGCCTCGCGCTCGTCCCAGGCCCGGTTGCGTCGTACCACCGACGGTGGGTCGGGGTGCGGGTGGTATCCGTAGCGGACGGCTTCCGCCTCGTCGGCTCCGTATCGTCGGACGTTCGGCGGCTCGCTGTCCTGGGCGTCCACCGAGGGCAGGGTCTTCCACTCCATGCCCTGGTCGTTCATGCACCGGCGCATGAGTAAGTCCTGTGCGTCTTCCACGGCGTGGGTCTCGGCCACGGTCGATGCATAGGCGTCCAGTGGCAGCCGGAGCTGCCTGGCCTGCCGGGACACGCGCAGTGGGTGCGAGGCGGGCATGGACTGGTGCTCCGTGGCGGTGCATGCGGTGGTGGCCAGGAGCAGCAGTGCGAGCGCGGTGGTGGCCCGGGCGCGGGAGGGCGACATGGTTGCCTCTCGTCATGCGGTGCGCGTTGAGCGGGGTGTGGTGGGAGGTCGGGGGAGGGGTGCGGCCCCCGTAGCCGCACCCCACCCGTCAGCAGTTCGTTACTGACGGAACCCGCTGTCAGCTGAACTTGATGGAGCTCGTCGCGTCGCTCATGTGGGGGTGGTCACCGAAGTGCGGCTCCTTCTCGCCCGGTGCCAGGGAGAAGCGGGCGCCCTCGTAGTTCTTGTGCTGGTAGAAGGTGACCGTGCGGTTGCCCTTGTTCTTGGCGGAGCTGATGGTGTCGTTCCAGCCGTCCTTCTTCAGGTTTCGCATGTTCTCGGTGAAGGTCGTGTTCCTGTTCTTGTACTTGGCGTCCTGGAAGATCTGGACCTTCCGCTTCGCGGCGGCCGCCTGGTCGGCGGCGACCGAGGCGTGACCGTCGGCGAAGGCCGGCAGAACGGCGCCGAGCGAGAGTGCGGTCGCGGCGGCACCCGCGGCGACGATGTGACGTATACGCATGAGATGTTCCCCTCTGGTCAGTTCTCAGGTGAGACACGTGAGTTGGGTGATCTTTTGGCCGGTTCTGTTGGCTCGTGCTCGACCGGCACTTCGTACGCTAAGACCTCCCGTGCACTGGAGGTTCAAGTAGCTGTGAGCGAGGACACATGGACCATTGGGCAACTGGCGGCCCGCACCGGGCTGCCGGTGAAGACGGTCCGGTACTACTCCGACGTGGGCCTGTTGCCCGTCGCTGAGCGAAGCGCTGGAGGCCACCGCCGCTACCGGCCGGAGGCGCTGGAACAACTGCACCTGGTCCAGCGGCTGCGCGCGCTGGACACCCCGATCTCCACCATCACCCAGCTGGCTTCCGGCGAACGCAGCCTCGGCGACCTCATCGCCGACGAGATGGGCCTGGTGCGGAGCCGATTAACCGAACTCCACTGGCGCCAGGCCACCCTGGAGGCACTGGACGACTGCTCCGCACAGGAGCGGCTCCGCCGTCTGGAGGTGCTGTCCCGCGTTCAGCGTCTGCCGGAATCCCAAGACCGGCTCGCAGGGGCATGGAGACAGACGCTTCCCGCCTCCGTGCCGGCGCGCCTTGTCGATGCCATCACCGCGCAGGCCGTTCCGGAACTTCCGGAGAACCCCACCGCGGAAGTGGTCCTGGCCTACGCCGAACTGCACACACTCATCAGGCACCAGGACTTCCCCGTCTACTGGGCCTGCCCCAGCGTGCGCGACAAGGCGTCGCTGTACTCAAAACTCCTCGATACCTGCGAGCTCGCCGCCGACGCGGTCGCCGACGGCCTGCCACCGCAGCCCGGAGAGGTGCTGGACTACTTCTCCCGAGCCTGCGCCCGCCTCCGTGGCGAGGACGACACCCCCGGATTCCGCACCTTCATGGCTGCGCAGCTGCACGGCATCATCCCCCTCTTTCGACGGTATTGGCAGCACGTCGCCACGATCTCGGCCGCTCAGCGACCCAACCTGGGGATCACGCATTGCTGGCTTGTCGAATCCCTCACTTCGCGGGAACAAGCCGCGCCGGCACCAGCGCGCTGACGCCGCCCACCGACGGGCCCCAACGGGGAAGATCACGACTCCGATCCGTGGTGTTGCGCACTCCGACCGCATTCCTGGGGCTCACCGGCACGCACAGGGCAAGATCGGCATCTCTCTGACCTGCATGGACGCAGGATGACCGGGAAGCGCAGGTGCATCGGGCGACGGGGCGCGGAACTATCCTGGACCGTGTGGCGGGGGAGCGGCACTCGAAGCCGAAGGAACGGCCGCGAATGCAGCGGCGGAGGGCGTGCCCGCATGCGCTCCATACGGTTGTGCGTGGCTTCATGCGGCCGTGCGTAGCCTCGCGTGGCTGAGCGTGACGCCCTGCGGCCGTTGTGCGCGTGCGAGCGGGCGTGCTGTACGTGGCCCGAAGCGACAACGGCACACGTCCACAGGCGGTGAGGACACCATGTGGGATGCGATCAAGCGCAAACGGCGCACGCGCCATCCGGAACCGGAAGAAGTGGAAGAGGTAGCGGACATCGTCTGTGACCGCTGCAAGCGGCCCATGCGCGGTGGGGGAGACGGATGGAACGCCGTCTTCGACGAGGGATACGCGATCGGGTATCTGTGCCCGGACTGCCAGACAGCGGAGGAGAACGCCGAGGCCGAGGTGCATGAGGCGACCCTCGACTGCAGCGCGGGCCATGTGGATGAGGACGGCCGCGTCCGGTGGCCGGTGAAGGGTGCCTGGAACGGCATCTCGACCGGAACCCACGGGGCGATGCGGGAGAACAAGGCCATTCACATGCTGGTCTCCCTGGAGCCCCCCGAGCTGCGCGTCGCCGTCGGGCCGCAGTCGGACGCACGGCTGAGCGGGCTGTTCAGAACCGAGACGTGCAAGAAGGCCGTCCACGAGGCGATGTCGAGCAAGGGGGCACAGCCCGGGACCCGGGACCTCGCGTACCTGGTGGACAGTGACATGGACTCCACCGACGTCTGGGTGGTGGAGGACCAGGCGATGGCAGCCGGAGGGAACGACTCACACAAGCTTGTGGTCATCTACTCTCCGGACATCGACCCGCACCTCCTCGACGCGTTCGCGCCGGAGTACGCCGACTCGATGCGCGAGGCGATCCACGCGCAATGACGTCCAGGGCCGTGGTCAGGGTCGCGGCCTCGCCCAGTCCCTGGCCCTGATGCAAGTCCAGACGGCCGCGGAGCTGGTCCGCGAACGCGTGGTCGCGGAGCTCGTGGAGGCGGGGGCTGCCGCCGTCGGGCCGCGACGGCGGCAGCCCTCCTCACAGGTTTCAGCCCTTGCGGGGGTAGAAACCGCCGACCTCGTCGACGTCAGCCGTGCAGTCCGTGTCGCGGTAACGGTCGACGAAGGAGCCGGTGAGGCCGGTGAACGCGTCGTACGCGTGGTCCAGGGGCAGGTCTTTACCCACCCTGAACCGCAGCTGCGCGTGGACGGACTCGCGGGGCTTCAGCGTCTTCGGGGCGGGGATGGTGCCGCGGGCTTTCCCATCTGCCTGGCGCAGCGTCTTCCAGGCGCGCTGCGAGGTGTCCCAGTACTGCAGATCGCCGTACGGGCTCAGGTCGCGCTCGCCCTCGTTGTAGACATAACTGCCCAGCTTGGCGCTGAGTTCGAACGACTTCAGCTCCTTAGTCGAGGCGTTGGTGAGCGTGGCCGTGTAGGTCGTCCACTGAGTACCGAGAGCGATCGACTTGGGTATGCCGAACGAGCGGCCCACTAAGGTGTTGTGGTACACCCCGGTGTCGAGGTCGGAGCACTTCGGGAGTTCCGCGGCAGGGGCCGCCTGGGAGGCGGGCGCGGCGGCCACCGCCACGGGGAGCAGGGCGGCCGTCGCGGCCGAGATCGACAGGGCGCGGCGCAGTTTCATGAAGATCTCTTTTCTGATTCTTCGGACCCTTGGAGCCTTTGTTTCCCGTGTCATTGGGTTCTGCGGCCGTGGATCCTTGGGTTAAAAGGTGCTTGGAGGAGTGGTGGGGCTTACGCGGTGACGTCCGTGGCGCCCGGACCGACCGCGCCCTTCCGGCGGCGCACGCCGATGACCGCACCCGCGCCGACCACCATCGCGGCTCCGCCGGCGAGCGCGATCGCCGGGAGCGCGGAGGAGGAGCCGGTCGCGGCGAGGTGGGCGCCGCCCTGCGGGCTGAGGCCACCGGTGGAGTCGGAACCGCCCGTACCGCCGCCGGGCGAGGCGCTCTGGCTGGGATCGGCCGTGCCACCCGGCTTGCCCGGCTCACCCGGCTTGGTGGTCGAGGGCTGCGTCGGCTTCGCGCTTGCGGGGAGGATGGTGAAGTCGTACCAGGCTTCCTTGGCCGAGCCACAGGAGCCGTCGCGGTTGCGGTAGTCGCCGGCAGCGAGCGCGTACCCGGCGCCGGGCTTGGCGTCCTTGACCACGCGGGTGCGCAGTTGGAGCGTGATGGTGCTGCGCGGACCGACGGCGAAGAAGCCGAACAGGTCGTCGGGCTCCGCGTCGTGGAAGGTCTTCCACCGCCCCGTCTTGGCGTCGCGGTACTCGGTCTCCAGCTCCCAGTACGGCCGGTCGACATCTTCGGCCGAGGACACGAGCAGGAAGGGCTGGACCTTTTCCAAAGGCTTGCCGGTGGTGTTGGTGAGCGTCATGGAGAAGGGGGTCCAGGCGCCGCCGGCAGTCAGCTTCGGCGGCAGCCCGTGGACGGCCGCGTGTAACTGGTCGGACTCGAACGCGCAGGACTGATCCGCACCTTCGGAATCACCGGCGTCCTTGCCTCCGCCGGTGGCACCACCCGCGCCGGTGGTCCCCTGAGAGGTCCCGGTGGCTTTCCGCGGTTTCCCTGGGGCGGGTCGGGCGGCCCCGTCACGGTCCTGGGATGCCGAGCCACCGCCAGTGGCTTCGCCCGGGCTCCGCGGCTCGTCCGGTTTACTCGTTCCGCCGCCGCTCGTTGCGGAATCCGCTGGCCGGTCCGCCGGTGTTGCGGCATGGGGGGAGTCGGGAGAGGCGGGCGTGCGGGGACCGGCCTCGGACACCGGCTCCGATGCGAACGCTGCGGCGGGCGCGGCCAGTACGGTGGCGGGCCCTATCACGGCAGCCGCTGCGGCGGCCGTCAGGGCGCGGCGAATCTTCATCCAGCAGACCTTTCGTATCCCAAGTGCCGCCTGGGCGGCACAGGTTGATGTTCGTCAGGTTCAGGCCGTGCATGACTCATGGTGTGCGTGAGTCCGCATGCAGATATGCGTACATGCGTACACCTGCGCCTCATATAGGAGGGATCGCACCGCGAAAGGGTTCCACGCTCAAGTCGCTGAAGTGGCGCATATGGTGGGAGGTATCCCGAGATTTCCGTCAGGTTCCGCCTTCGAAGATCATCGAGTGGGCGGATCGCGGTCGGTTGATTCATCGCCATGAACTCACTGACCACGAGGGAGAGTTGCTCGCCCCGCTGATACCGCTGGCCGTCACCGGACGGCCTCGGGTGGCAGACCGCCGGGTGCGGCGACGCGGCATCGCCACCCGATGCGAGACGACCGCCACCTCCTACGAAGCAGCGGTCATGCTCGTATCACTCCTGCTCCGGGCGAGATCCGCTTGAAGACGGACCCTAGTTCAATGACGGACCCTAGTTCACGCCCGCGGTGAGCTCGCCGAACAGGCGCTTCGCCGTCGGCGAGGTGAACGCGCGCTCCAGTTCCGCTCGGGCGATCCGCCTGCGGAACTCCCCTTCGTAGGAGGCGTCTCCGGCGTTGTGCATCATCTCGGTGATCCAGACCGCGAATGCCTGGTAGTTCCAGATGTGGCGCAGACAGGTCCGCGAGTACTCGTCGAGCAGGGTCGCATCGCTCTCCCGGATCCGACGGATGACGGCGCGGGCGAACACGTGGGTGTCGTGGAGGGCGAGGTTGATCCCCTTCGCGCTCATCGGGGGGACGATGTGCGCCGCGCGTCGGTTCGGCCGTGAAAGCGATGGGAGTGGTCGAATCCTGGCGGCGTCCACGTCACCCGGTTCGCCGGGGCGATCCAGGTCCCGCGTTCGGTCGTGGTGGTGAAGGCTCCGGCGGCGGCGTACACCAGCTGGCCGTGGGTGTGGGAGTGGGCGTCGAGGTGGTAGCCGTGCGGGAGCCAGGCCGCGGCACGAGGCATCTCCGCCGGTGGCGTCACGGGCGCTGCGGAGGGCGGGGAGGGTTGGCGGCTTTCCGGCATCGGCCGCCAGCGTACCGGCGGTCCGGCGCCTGCCCCCAGCCCCCCGGCGAACGTTCGGGTTCGTGGCCAATGCGCCAGCTGGAGCGGTGCTCATGGCCCACGGCGGCGGCAACCACAAGAAGCACCCGGCGATGTCCGGCCGCGCTCGCCTTCTCGTGACCGGCTGCGGCTTCCACGTCGCCGTCATCGACGCGCCCGGTCACGGCGACCGGCCGCGCACGGCGCATGACGAGGCCGAAATCGCCGAGCTGTTCCGGGCGAGGGCAGCGGGCGAGCCGGAAGGACCGATCGTCGTCCGCTACAACGACCACCTGGCGCAGCTCGCCGTGCCGGAGTACCAGGCGACCCTGGACGCCCTTCAGGAACTCCCCGAGATCGGCACCGACGGGCTGGTCGGCTTCTGGGGCCTCGACATGGGCACCGCGATCGGCGTGCCGTTCGTGGCGGTCGAACCGAGGGTCAGGGCCGCGGTCTTCGGTCAGCACTGGCCCGATGTCCTGGCCGAGCAGGCGAGGCAGATCACCATCCCGATCGAGTTCGACCTGCAGTGGGATGACGAGCACATCTCACGCGAGGAGGGTCTCGCGCTGTTCGACGCCTTCGCCTCGAAGGAGAAGTCGTTGCACGTGAACTCGGGCAAGCACAAGCAGCTGCCCCGGTTCGAGGCCGACAGCGCGGTGCGGTTCTTCGCCCGGCACTTCGGCGAAACGCTCACCCCAGTGGCTTGACGTGAGCGGTTGCGGCGTCCGGCTAAGCCGCCGGCGCCGCAACCGCGGCCCCCATTTGAGACTGCGTATCCAGATGGTGGACCGCTTAGCTGGAGCTCCGCCATGTAGCTCGCCCGGCGTCGTACGAGGGCTTCGGGTGGGCCTCGAACCAGCCGTTGCGCACTGAGCAGACCAGCGGTGCGGCCTCCCCCCCAGGGGAGAGTTCGGGGCAGTCGGCACGAGTATCCGATGCGGTGCAGGATGCCGGTGATGACGTTCCATGGGCGCGCCGTGCAACCATCTTCCCAGCTCACGAGTCTCCACGCCGTACGTCTTGCCCGCACAGTTTGAAAGGTTCCCGTGCACCAGAAGAGACTCGTTGCCGTCTGGACAGGTGGTGCCATGTCCGCCGTCGTCCTCGGCAGCCTGCTGCTCGCTGCCCCGCAGGCGGCAGCCGCCGATGTCACCTGCTCGACCAACGTCTACAAGCGGACGTTCTACAACAACACCTCGTTCTCCGGTTCTCCGGTGAGGACCGACTGCGACAGCGCCATCAGCCAGAGCTGGTCCGGCAGCCCGGTCTCCGGCGTGTCGTCGAACAACTTCGGTGTCCGCTGGTCGGTGACCCGCGACTTCGGCTCCGGCGGCCCCTTCATGTTCACCGTCTCCGCCACCGACGGCGTCCGCGTCTACGTGGACGGCGTCCGCCAGATCGATATGTGGCACGGCACCGGTGACACCGCCCGCTCCACGTTCCTCGGCTTCACCATTCCCTCCGGCAAGCACACCATCCGCGTCGACCACGTGAACTGGTCCGGTGCCGCGAAGGTCGCGTTCACGTACACGCCGCGGACGTCGGCCACGTACGACCAGACGAAGCCGCTCGCGCCCACCGGCGTGACGACCGCCTACAACACCACGACCCGCAAGACGACCGTCTCCTGGTCCGCCAACAAGGAGATGGACCTCGCGAGTTACTCCCTCTACCGGCGACCGGTCGGCTCCAGCACCTGGACGAAGGTCAGCACGACCACCGCCCGCAGCTACACCGACCCCCTCGTGAACCCCGACGACCGCACGCCCTACTACTACGAGGTGCGCGCCACGGACAAGGCGGGCAACACCTCGTCGGGCAGCACGGACACCATCGTCCGGCCGCTGCCGATCGTCACCTCTTTGACCGGGACCTACGACAAGGCGTCCGGCAAGGTCGCCTTGAACTGGCCGCAGAACACCGAGCCGCACTTCGACCACTACACGGTCCTGAGCAACGACAAGGTGGATGGCTACTGGAAGTGGGTCCCGTTGGGAACCACCACCGGCAATACCTGGACCACCGCTCCGATCGTGGCCGACGGCGAGGCCCGCCACTACCGTGTCCTCGTCACCAACGATGGCGGCACCACCACGTACAGCGGCGACGCCCTCAACGCCTACGCGACCAACGAGCTCTGGCTCAACATCCCCGACGGCATCGCCCCCGCCAATGCCCCCGAACTCCTCGTCGGCTCCTGCCAGGGCGGCATACGGGCAACCGCCAACGACTACACGCCTGCTCCGATCCGGGACTTCACCGGCTTCGAGATCGAGCGCCGCGAGGTGGGGACGGATGCCTGGTCCGTCGCCGCGCACCAGGGCTATGACCCGCGCCACGACCCGGCCTACGTCACTGTCTGCGACCCGCTGCCCGCCGACGGGCGCACCTACGAGTACCGGGCCCGTACCTATGACGCGGCCGGGAACTACTCGCCGTCCAGCGAGGTCCGCGCCATGACCGTGCCTGCCGGCTGACGGTCCTGGTGAGCACGCGACAGGGGCCCAGAGGCAAGAAGGACGCTGCTGGTTGATTCGGCCCCCGTTGCTTCGCCCCGTCGGCACAGCCGGCGGGGCGAAGCGCTGCTCACCGCCTGGGCACCTGCGGCACCCGGCGAGGAAAAGAGCTCATCGCTGTGACGCATCCACGAACAGCTCAGCAATACGGCTATCGCGCCCGTCGTGTAGACGACGACAGACAGCCCCAGGCACGGTCCGCCGGGTCGAATCCTGCCTGTCGGGGGTCAGCCGGCCGGCACGACGTTGGTGGCGTCCACCGCGGCGCGTAGGCGCCGGGCGAGCCTGACGCCATCGCCGACGGCCCAAAAGTGGACGAAGAACAAGCGAGGTTCGTCCGTCAGGCCGTGGTTGTGCAGCTCGACGAGCTCAGCCCCGGCACGCCGCAGAGCCACCAAGACGTGTTGGACTTCCTTGGCGATCATGGCGCAGTCGCCACTGATCGCGGCTCGACCGCCGCCCAGCGGCTGGAAGTTGAACGCACTGGTCGATCCGAGGCCCGGGGGAAGTACCCGAATGCCGTCCGTGATGGTTTCGCGGCGGACGAAGATGCACTTGTAGATGCCGTCGTCAATGGAGCCCTTGGCGCCCAGCGCGGCATCGATGCCAGCGGTGTCAAGGTCGACGCGCTGCCGCCGGGTCGACGGCAGCGGAGGCGGGGTATCAGTGCGCTTGAAGGCTGCTTGGAGACCGCGGGCCAGCGCCAGTGGGTGGTGACTGTGCGCATGAACATGGATCCACCAGATATGGGGACTCTGAGAAAGAAGATGCTTGTGGATCGCGGTGAGCCCGATCTGGTGCTCGTACAATGCATCGGTGAATGGCTGCAGTTCACGCTCGGTGACCACCACATCACCCATCACCATCGTGCTCTTGTCGGCGTAACGGACGAAGGACACGTGCGAGCCGAGGGCCAGCGCCGGTTTGACGACGACGTGACGCGACTTCACCCGCAGATCATGGCGCGGGAAGGCGGTGTGGTACATGATCTTGCGTTTCATGTCCCCTGCCCGGCCCAACGTCTTGGCCACGCTTTTCCAGTGCGAAAGGCCAGTGGAAACCGGCTCCATCCGGCCGCGGCTGTCCACCTCGGCCGCCCCGGTGGACAGGGCACGAGCAGGGGACGGGGCGCCGGCCAGCACCGGAGCCAGGGCGGCTGCGGCAAGCACACTCCGCCGCGGCGCACCTTCGTGCGGGTAGCTGTCTTGTTGTCGGTCTTCGGCCACCATGTGAACACCTCCGTGACGGCATGGAAGCACGCCGGTGCGGAGCAGATGCCATCACCGTCATGGCTTGGCGCCAAACGGACTAAGAATCCCCCCTCTCCGGTCGCCCCCGTGTCTCAGCGCCCCTACGAACGGCCTGATCGCCCTGCTGCTCTTCGTGATCTGGCACCTGTACCAGCCGGCGCCTGAAGAACCCATCAGCTGCGTCTGACGCGTCTCACGCCATGAGTGGAGGATTCCTGAACGCCGCTTTCAACCCGCCGGAGTTAGGCATGCATGCAGTTGGGTGTTGGGAATTCGCGGCGTCGGGATCCCCCTCTGGTCTCGGTGCGACAGTGCGGGCGCGAGGGGGGTGTACGTACGGCGGCTTGGTGCCAGTCGGCGGGGGGCGCATGCTCTCGCTGCAGCCCAAGCTGCAAGAGACTTGTTATTGCAATCCATATGCAACAAGCTGGTCCGGTCCGTACTGCCTGCCCTGGATGCGGAGCCAGTCATGCCTCGCCTATTGCCAAATGCCGGACCACAGCGTGTCCTTGCGGCCTCGAACTTCGTCTACACCGTTGGCAGCGGCCTCTATCTGACTGCCGGGGTGCTGTATTTCACCCAGGCGGTTCACCTCCCGGCAGACCAGGTGGGGCTCGGGCTCGGCATCGCCGGTCTTGTCGCGCTGGCCCTGGGCGTTGCGGTCGGCCACTTGGCGGATAGATACGGAGCGCGCGGTGTCTATGCGGCCACCCTTATGGTCCAGGCGCTGGCCACGGCCGGCTTCGTCCTGGCGGACAGCTTCTGGCCGTTCCTATTCGTGGTCTGCGCGGCCGCTGGGGCGAAGGCGGCCGGAATAGCCGCCCGCAGCCCCCTCATCAGGCACTACGGAGGGGACCGGCCGCAGGAGTTCCGGGCCTATCTCCGCGCGGTGACCAACGTCGGCGTCTCCCTCGGTGCCGTGGGAGCGGGATGGGTCGTTCAAGTGGGCACCTCCACCGCCTACCGGCTCATGGTCATCGGCAACGCGATCGCCTTCGTGGTCTCCGCGGCGCTCCTGGTCTTCCTCCCGCGGGTCATGCCCGTCCCCGCCAGCGGCGGCCCTCGCTGGGGCGCCCTGCGAGACCGCCCCTACCTACTGCTCACCACACTCGACGGCATCATGGCCATCCAATTCAAGGTGCTCACGGTGGCCATCCCGCTCTGGCTGGTCGGTGCCACCACCGCCCCGCACTGGCTCATCTCGGGCACCATGCTCACTGGCACCGTCATCGTCATCGCATTCCAGGTACGGGCCAGCCGCAACGTCGTTTCCCCCGCAGCCGGCGGGAACGCCTACCGCCGGGCAGGCTTCGCCTTTCTCGTCTCGTGCTCGATGATCTCACTGTCCGCGGGGATACCGGCGTGGGCTGCCGCAACGCTGCTCATCGCCGGAGTGGTGATCCACACGGCCGGCGAGCTATGGCACTCCGCTGCTGGCTTTGAGGTGTCCTTCGCCCTTGCTCCGCGGCACGCGACGGGCCAGTACCTAGGCGTGTTCGGCCTCGGCGCCGGACTGGCCGAGGCCGTTGGGCCAGGACTGCTCATCTCGCTCTGCATCACCTGGGGCCGCCCCGGGTGGTATGTCGTGGGGGCCGTTTTCGCGCTGACGGGCCTGGCGGCACCACTCGCCGTCCGCTGGGCACAAAACCAACGGAACGCTCGGCAGCCACACCTCCAAGCAGCCGAAAACGCAGCCGCCGCCTGACCTACCCCCCACTGTCCCCCTCCGGCCTCGACGGCATCAATCTCGCATTCTTCGGCGTGATCTCTCACCGTTGCCCCGGATTGATTGAGATGACTCGGGCACCGACATCTCAATCAATCTGCGGCACTCCTGGTCAGGCCAGTTGGCTATGCGGTGTTGGGCTCAGTGAACGGAGAGCCCGCCGTCGACGAAGATCGCCTGTCCGGTGACGTAGCTGGAGGCGCGGCTGGCCAGGAACACCGCTGCTCCGGCGAAGTCCTCGACCAGCCCGTTGCGCCCGACCATCGTGCGCGCGGCCAGCGCTGCAACCTTCTCCGGATCGGAGGACAACCGCTCATTGAGTGGGGTCATGACGAAGCCGGGCACCAGCGTGTTGCAGGTGACGCCGTGTGGTGACCACGCCTCGGCTTGAGAACGGGTCAGCGACTCCAGCGCCCCTTTGGAGACCCCGTAGGCGCCGCTCTGGACGAACGCTCGGTGCGCCTGTTGGGAGGTGATGTGGATGATCCGCCCGAAGCCCCGCTCGGCCATGCCAGGCCCGAACCGCTGGCCCAGCAAGTAGGGCGCCTCCAGGTTCACCGCCATCGTGGCGTCCCACACCTCCTCGCCCAGCTCGCCCATGGGCGGCCGCAGGTTGATCCCGGCGCTGTTGACGAGAATGTCGGGCTCGCCGAACACCTCGGCTGCCCGCTCCGCCGCCGCGCGCACCCCCGCGCGGCTGCCCAGGTCGGCGCTCACCCAGGCCGCCCGGCAGCCGTCCGCCGCCAACTCGTCGGCGGTGGCGGCCAGTTCCGACTCGTTGCGGGCCACGATCACCACGCTCGACCCCGCTCGCGCGAGGGCCCCGGCGATGGCTCGGCCGATGCCGGAACTGCCGCCCGTCACCACGGCGACCCGGCCTTCCAGTGAGAACAGTTCGGAGAGGTAGCTTCGCGAGATCATGCCCGCACCCTAAAGGCTGTCCCGCCTATCGGGGCGCGGGCCGAACAGGCACGCGACGCGGCAAGGGCCGGCCCTGGGGCCTTCCACCGGAGGACCGCGTGCTCCTGGTCGGCGCCGACGATGAGTGGGAACGGAGAGAGCCGCTCATGCATCCACGCCGAGTCCGCTCCGAGGCGTACGGCCCAGTGCTCCATCCATTCTTGAGGTGCTCGTACGGCGAGGTGCTCGTGCGGTTTGTCCGGTACGCACGCGACGGCGCCTGGCAAGAAGGGCGGCTCGGTGGAGACCCGACAAAGGTGGTGCGGAGAATGTCGGGTGAGCGGGAGCAGTGCCGCCGCACGATGGGGGCATGGATGACACAACCTTGGTATCCCGCTTCCTCCGCGACGGCTTCGTGAAGTTGGAGGGTGCCGTTGCGCCGCGTGTGGCCGCGGACTGCGCGCGGTTGCTGTGGCGAGAGACGGGCTGCGACCCGGACGATCCGGCTACGTGGACGCAGCCCGTGCACTGGGTGGCCGGCATGGCGCAGGGGCCGTTCGCCGCCGCACCCAACTCCCCGTCCCTGCAGCGCGCGTACGACCTGCTCGTCGGCGCGGGACGCTGGGAGCCGCGCTACTCGCTGGGCACGTTCCCGCTGCGCTTCCCGCACGAGGAGGAGCCGGACGACGCGGGCTGGCACATCGAGGGGAGCTATCTGCCGGAGGGCGAGAGCTGGTACTTCACCAATCTGCGCTCCCGGGGCCGGGCGCTGCTGATGCTGTTCCTGTTCAGTGAGGTCGGCGAGGAGGACGCCCCGACCCGGATCCGGGTCGGCTCACACCTCGACGTGCCGAAGGTGCTGGAGAAGTACGGGGAGGAGGGGGCGAGCGGGCTGGCCCTTGCGCCCGATTTGGTGGCGGCGTCCGACCACCGGCCACTCGCCCTCGCCACCGGGTCCCCGGGTGACGTCTTCCTGTGCCATCCGTTCCTGGTGCACGCGGCGCAACCGCACCATGGGGTGCGGCCGCGCTTCATGGCCCAGCCGCCGCTGATGGCGGCCGCGCCGTACGAACTGGAGCGGCCCGACGGCGCGTACTCACCCGTGGAGATCGCGATCCGTCGGGGCCTGGGGCAGGACACCCCCGGTCCGGACGGCGACGGTCCGGGCGGCGACGATCTGGACGGCGACGGCGCCGACTGCAGTGCCGGGTAGACATGGCGCAGGACTCAGCAGCTTGTCAGGAGACCGTCGCCGGGGCGTCCCGCAGGGTGACGTTGGCGTGGCTCTCCTGGAAGCTCTGGTCTGATACGAGGGTCAGCCGGGCCGTGGACTGGAACTCCGGCAGGGTAGTGGAGCCGCAGGAGACCATCGTGGTCTTGAGCTTGGCGATGGTCAGGGCGAGCCCTTCGTTGAGGTCGCCTGCGTAGGGGACGTAGCCGTCCACGCCTTCCTCGAAGATCAGCCCCTGGCCTCCCTGGCCGTAGCGCTGCCAGTTGCGAGCCCGGTTCGAGCCCTCACCCCAGTACTCCTTCACGAAGCCGTCACGGGTGGGCAGCTTCGCGCCGGACGCCTGGTCGAAGCGTGCGAAGTAACGCCCCATCATGACGAAGTCGGCCCCCATCGCCAGCGCCAGGGCCACGTGGTAGTCGTGCACCAGCCCACCATCGGAGCAGATCGGCACGTACTCGCCGGTGCGTTCGCGGAAGGCATCCCGGGCCGCCGCGACGTCCAGCACCGCGCTGGCCTGGCCGCGGCCGATGCCCTTCTGGTCCCGAGTGATGCAGATGGAGCCGCCGCCCACCCCGACCTTGACGAAGTCCGCTCCCGCCTCGGCGAGAAAGGTGAACGCCTCCCCGTCGACCACGTTGCCGCCGCCGACCGGGATCTCCGGATAGTGCTTCTTCACCCAGGACAGAGCCTGCGCCTGCCAGTCGCTGTAGCCGTCGGAGGAGTCGAAGCACAACGCGTCCACGCCTGCCTCCAGCAGGGCCGGGACGCGCTCCTCATAGTCGTGGGTGTTGATACCTGCGCCCACACGCAGACGCTTGGCGGCGTCCACGACCTGGTTCGGGAAGCGCTTGTGGTCCGCATAGTCGGAGCGGAACACCAGATGCTGCAGGTGCCCCTCGGTATCCAGCACCGGGAGGCAGTCCAGCCGTTCGTCCCACAGCCGCGCGTTGGCTTCGGAAAGCGTGATGTCGGGCCCGGCATGGGCCAGGTCGGAGATAGCGGTCATCCGGCCACTGACCGGTCCGTCCAGATCATGACGCTGGGGATGGAAGTCCCGGGAGGTCACCAGGCCGAGCAGGCGGCCGGTGGCGGTCCCGTCGTGGGTGACCGCGGCGGTGCTGTGACCGGTGCGGCGCATGAGGTCGACGAGGAGGCTCAGGCTGTCGTCGGGGCGGATGTTGGTATCGCTGGTGACGAACCCCGCCTTGAAATTCTTCACCTGGCGGACCGCTGCAGCCTGGTCCTGGATCGGCTGATTGTGGTGCAGGAAGCTGAAACCACCGTTTCGCGCGAGCGCGATCGCGAGAGCGGGTGTGCTGACGGCCTGCATGATCGCGGACGTGAACGGGGACTGCAGCTCGATCGCCGACGCCTCGCCCACGACGTGCCGCACCAGGGGCGTGCGCAAGTCAACCGTCGCGGCCGAGCAGTCGGTCCGAGTCCGGTTCGGCAAGAGCAGGAACTCGTTGAACGTCCGTGAGACTTCGGCGATGATCTGTGCCACTCGTTCCTCCTGACCCGTCGCCGGGGCCCGACTGCCCCGCCGTGAGGATCGCCCCCGTATCCCAGGGCCCGGGCAGGCAGAGATCAGCATGGCAGCCGTGGAGGTGCCACCAACTGCGGCAGAGCCCTGACCGGCCCGTGGAGCGAACGGGGTGCGGTCGTGGCCTGGCACCTTATCGATTAACTCAGCCGCTGCACGAATCGTGGCCGTCACCGGCAGCCACCACCCCGGCGGTTGCTTCAAGTCCTCAGACCCGGGCGGCGAGGGAGGCTCGCGCCACGTTGCGCGCGGTGCGAGCCGGGATCGAGCTCGCCGGCAACTCCGAAGCGCTCGTTCTCCTTTGAGCTTTGTCTGCGACGGTTCGTCCTGCCGCAGCTCACACCACCGGACGACCTGCCGGCCCAGGTTTCCCGCTCGCCTGGCTCCGGCTTCCGCCGATGTCTGCGTTCGCAGCAGGTCCGGCAGTCGTCTACTGCGTTCGCAGCAGGTCAAGAGTCTGCGGACGGGCGACGACAGCCGTGCCGCAGCACGGCACCGTAGGGAGTGCCCAAGCGGCCGAACGCACGCCGCATGTCGACGGGTTGGAGCAGTCATGGATCCTGGCTCAGACCATGAGGACGTCACCGGGGACGTGATCCGTCGTCGGCTGCGCGACACGGTGATCGATGTCGCGCCTGTCTTCGGCTTCACCATGGGCTTCGCCGTCACGCACCGGGTCGTCGTCGCCCTTGCGCTGGCCATCGGGGCCGGCCTGGGGGTCTGCGTCTACCGGTTGGTGCGTAGGGAAGCCGTACGGCGCGCTCTGGCCGCCCTTGGCCTGATCTGCGTCGGAGGAGCGCTGGCCGCCCGCAGCGGTCAGGCCACGGATTTCTTCCTCCCCGGCCTGGTGGTGCACTGCGCGATGGCTGTGGTGACGCCGGTGCTGTTGCTGCTCGGTTGGCCGCCGATGGGACTGGTGGTCGGGCTGATCACGGGGGAGCGGACCAAGTGGCGGCGGTGTGCGGTGCGCCGGCGGGCCTTCGTCAAGGGCAACCTGGTGGTGCTCGTCGGGCATCTGGCGATGTTGGCGGTCCAGCTTCCGCTGTTCCTCTCCGGTCAGGTGGCCGCCCTTGGTTCGGTCGACGTCTTCGGCCCACCCGTTCTCGCACTCGGCGTACTGCTGGGGTGGCGTGTCTACCGCCGCTGTGTCGGAACGCACCGCTGCGAGGCCCCCGGCCCCTTGGGCATCGAGGTATCCCACCGTTCTCCCTGTTTGGAAAGGATCTCCCAGTCATGACCGAAGCACAGCCTGTCACCACGACGCAGCCGATGGCGCGGACCTGTCCGTTCGATCCCCCGTCGGAGTACCGCACGCTACGGGAGCAGAGCCCGGTTGCGGAGGTGACCTTGCCCGATGGTCTGCGGGGTTGGCTGATCACCGGGTACGAGGAGGCGAGGGCGGTGCTCGCCGATCCGCGGTTCAGTTCCCGCCGTCGCGGGCTGCGGACCGGTGGCGCTCCCGCGGGCGACGCTCCGGTGCCGCCGCCCGCCCCGGGGATGTTCATCCTGATGGACCCGCCGGACCACACCCGCCTCCGCCTGCTGCTCACCGGTCAGTTCACCGTGCGCCGGATGCGGCAGCTGACCCCCGCGGTGGAGAAGATCGTCGCCGAGCACTTGGACGCGCTGGCCGCCACCGAAGGCCGCCCGGTCGACCTCCTCCAGGCCTTCGCGCTGCCGATCCCCTCGCTGGTGATCTGCGAACTGCTCGGCGTGCCCTACGCCGATCGTGTGGAGTTCCAACGCAACTCCGCCACGCTCATCAGGATCGACGCGACCCCCGAGGAACTCCAGCAGGCCCAGCAGGCGCTGAACCAGTTCATCGGCCAACTCGCGCTCGCCAAGCGGACCGAACCAGGTGATGACATCCTCAGCGGTCTGGTGCGGTCGGGCGAACTGACTGACGAGGAACTGGCCGGTGTCGGAGTGCTGTTGCTGCTGGCGGGGCACGAGACAACGGCCAACATGATCGCGTTGGCCACCATGTGCCTGCTGCAGAACCCCGGTCAGTGGGAGGCGTTGCGCGCTGATCCGTCCCTGATGGACGGCGCCGTCGAGGAGCTGCTGCGCTACCTCAGCGTCATCCAGTACGGCGTGCGCCGCACCGCGCTGGAGGACGTGGAGTTGGGTGGCCACCGGATCCAGGCAGGCTCCACGGTCGTGGCCTGTCTGCCCTCGGGGAACCGCGACACGGAGCACTTCAGCGGCGACCCCGAGCAGTTGGACGTGCACCGGCCCTACAGCCCGCACCTGGCGTTCGGGCACGGCATCCACCAGTGCCTGGGGCAGCAACTGGCCCGGGTGGAGATGAAGGCCGCCCTGGCCGCCCTGATCGAGCGGTTCCCCACGCTGCGACTCGCCGTGCCGGTGGAGCAGGTGCCGATGCGCGACAACATGATCGTCTACGGCGTCCACGAACTGCCCGTGACCTGGTAGGCCCCGCCGAGTCGGCGAACGACACCGCAGAGGAAGAATTCCCATGAAGATCACCATTGACGAGGACAAGTGCGTGGGGGCCGGGCAGTGCGTGCTGGCCGCCGGCGAAGTCTTCGACCAGCGCGATGAGGACGGCATCGTCGTCCTGCTCGCCCCCGCGCCGCCGCAGGAGCTGTGGGCCCAGGTCGAGGACGCCGCCGCCCGCTGCCCCGCGCTGGCCATCGAAGTGGAGAAGTAGTGCCCACCATGGACCGCATCGTCGTGGTGGGCGCGTCGGCCGCGGGCCTGACCGCGGCCGAGACCCTGCGCCGCCAGGGCTTCACCGGCACGCTCACCATGGTCGGTGAGGAACTGCGGCCCCCCTACGACCGGCCACCGCTGTCCAAGCAGATCCTGGCCGGCGACTGGGAACCCCACAAGGCCACCTTGCGCCCGGAGGAGGCGCTCCAACCCCTGGGGCTGCACCTGAAGTTGGGCCGCCGGGCGACCGGGGTGGACCCGGTGGCTCGCACCGTGACCTTGGACGACGGGGACACGGCGGACTACGACGGCTTGATCATCTCCACCGGGCTACGCCCCCGCCGTCTGCCCTTCGGTCACGATCTGGCCGGGGTGCATGTGCTGCGCACCCTCGACGACACGCTGACCCTGCGCGCCCAGCTGCTGGCCGGGCCCCGGGTGGTGGTGATCGGCGCCGGATTCCTCGGCAGTGAGATCGCCGCCACCGCACGTGGCCTCGACCTGGACGTCACCCTCGTCGACATCGAGCCCACCCCGTTGTTCCGGCAAGTGGGCTCTGAAGTAGGGGAGTTGGTGGCGCAGCTGCACCGCGACCACGGGGTGAGCATGCGCCTGCGCCGCCAGGTCGCCGGCATGAGCAGCCGCAACGGCCGGGTCACCGCGGTGGACCTCGATGACGGCACCCGGATACCCGCCGATGTGGTCGTCGTCGCCATCGGCTCGGTACCGGCCACCGACTGGCTTTCCGACTCCGGGATCCCACTGGGCGACGGGGTGCTGTGCGATCCCACCTGCCACGTCGTATCCGGCGTGTACGCGGCCGGGGACGTCGCCAACTGGCCGCACCCCACCGCCGGCGGCCGCATCCGACTGGAACAACGCACCAACGCCACCCAACAAGCCATCACCGCCGCCACGAACCTCCTGGCCGGCCCGAACCGCGCACTGCCCTACGCCCCGGTCCCGTTCGGCTGGACCGACCATTACGACACCAAGATCCAGATCCATGGCTGGTGCCCGCCCGGCGCCCACATCGAGGTCGTCGACGGCGACCTGCGCTCGCGCAGGTTCGTCGCCCTCTACCACGCAGACGGCCGGGTCGTCGGCGCGCTCGGCTGGAACAGCCCCCGCGCCCTGCTCCGGTACCGCGCCCGCCTCCCCGAGCCCACCGCCGCCTGATTCCCGCCTCCGGCCCCAAGCGCCGCACCGCCAGGCTCCGCACCCAGGCCTCTATCCGGGTGCGGAGCCCTCGGTGCGCAGATCCCGGACACCGGCGGGCTGCGTACGCTGAAGGAGTGCACATGATCGACCGGCCCATCGGGTGGCTGCGCGCCTGGCCGCGAGTGGCCGACCTGACAGTCACCCTCAGCTGCTTCGCCCTGTCCGCCCCGGTGGCGGCGGGCACCGCCTACCGGCACCAGAGCCCGATCGCGTGGTCCATCGGCGGCCTGGCGCTCGCCTGCGTGCCGCTGGTCGCCCGCACCCGCCGGCCGGTCCAGGTGGTCGCGGCGACCGTGGCCGTCAACATCGCCCAGATCCTCCTCATCTCCTTCCCCGGGGCCTCGCCGATCCCCACAGCGGTCGCGGTCCATGCCGTGGCCATGCGGTCCGCCCGGCGCTTCGCCCGACGCGTCGCCGCTTGCGTGGCGACGGTGCTCGTGGCCGCGTCGCTGATCCGCGAGCCGGGACTGGAAAGCCTCTGGCAGCATCTGGCCGTGATCGCCGGGATGTGCCTGGCAGTGGCCAGCGGCGACGCCGCCCGCAGCCGCCGCCAGCTCCTCGCCGGCGCCCTGGAACGAGCCGAACGGGCCGAACACACCCGGGAGGAGGAAGCCCGCCGACGCGTCACCGAAGAACGCCTGCGCATCGCCCGGGAACTCCATGACGTCGTCGCCCACCACATCACCCTGGTCAACGCCCAGGCAGGCGTCGCCCACCACCTGATGCGCACCGACCCCGACCACGCCTACCAGGCCCTCGAACGCATCCGTGACACCAGCCGGGCGGCACTGGACGAGCTGCGCGCCACGGTGGGAGTCCTGCGCCACAGCGACGACCGGACCGCGCCGCGCGAGCCCGCGCCCGGCCTCGCCGGCCTCGGCAAGCTGCTTGACTCCTTCCGCCACAGCGGACTCGACATCACCCTCGAACGAGTCGGCCGGCACGCCGGGTTGCCGCTGTCGCCGCTCACCGACCTCGCCGCCTACCGGATCATCCAGGAAGCGCTGACCAACACCCGCAAGCACGCCGGCCCCGTTCCGGTGCGTGTCCAACTTGACCAACGGCCCGATGTCCTGCGGATCACCGTCGAGGACGACGGCCCCTGCGCACCGGAATTCGGCAATGACGACGCTGCCGGCCCGGGGTCAGGCACGGGCCACGGCATGATCGGGATGCGCGAGCGGGCCAAGGCCGCAGGCGGCACGCTCACCGTCGGCCCCGGCCCCACCGGAGGCTTCCGCATCCACACCGAACTGCCGCTGCGCGCCGACCGGAAGGCCCTGGCCTCATGACGATCCGCGTCCTGCTCGCCGATGACCAGGCCCTCCTGCGCGGTACCTTCCGCATGCTCATCGACTCCACCCCCGACATGGAAGTCGTCGCCGAAGCCGCAACGGGACGCGAGGCCGTCGCACTGGTCCGCAGTCACCACGTCGACCTGGTGCTGATGGACATCCGCATGCCCGACCTCGACGGCCTCGCCGCAACCCAACGCATCAGCGACGACGAGGACCTCGCCGGCGTGAAGATCCTCATCCTGACCACCTTCGAGAACGACGAATACGTGGCCGAGGCGCTCCGCGCCGGCGCCAGCGGCTTCCTCGGCAAGGGCATCAACCCCGACGAACTGCTCAACGCGATCCGGGTGGTGGCCGCGGGGGACTCCCTGCTGTCCCCGGTCGCCACCAAGGCCCTGATCGCCCGCTTCCTGGCCCAACCCGCCCCGCCCGGCCGGAACCCCCCGCCGCAACTGGCCACCCTCACCCCGCGGGAGCACGAGGTGGTCACCCTGGTCGCAGCCGGCCTCTCGAACGACGAGATCGCCCAGCGGCTCTTCGTCACCCCCGTCACCGCCAAAACCCACGCCAACCGAGCGATGACCAAACTCGGCGCCCGCGACCGGGCCCAACTCGTCGTCATCGCCTACCAGACCGGACTGGCCCGCCCCGAACCCATATGACAAGCAGGGACACCGCGCTGCCACGAGCACGACGACTTCGGCGCAACGGAGCGAACCGACGAGCCGTGCAGCGAACCGACGAGCCATTCAGTCTCCCGGCCGGATCTGCAGGCTGGGCCCGGAGACGGCGAGGCCACCCGCCGGTACCTCGCCGAGCTGTGCGACGCCCACCTCCTCGAAGAACATGCCCAGGGACACTACGCACGGTTGGAGATGATGCGCCTCTACGCCGCGCAGCGCGTCGCGGCGGAGGAGCCCCGCTGGGCTCAGGACCAGGCGGTACGGCGACTGCTCGCCCACATGGCCCAGCGCCGGGTGCCCGTCGACTGACGGCGCCCGGGCCGAACACGGCGTCTCCCACCCCGGCTCACAGCGGCCGGACGAGGACCTTCGCCAAAGGCGGTGTCGCATCCCATCGGCTCTGCCCCAGAAACCCAGCTGCCCCAGGACCCCACCTGCCCCAGGACCCCACAGTGTGGGCGACCGGTCTGCGGTCCGGGCTTCAGAGAGCGGCGGTCACGGGCGGGCAGGTGCGGTGTCGTACCCAGGCGGCACCGGCTGCCACCGTGCCGATCATTCCGGCCGGCGCGACCGGGGCGATGAAGAGGAGCTGGTAGTACCCGATCACGTATGCCCCGAAGACGCCGATCGCGCAGGCCACCAGGGTGGCGGCCAGGAGGATGAGCGGGAGGGCCTTGGTCAGGGCCCGCATGGTCGCGTCGCGTGCGGGGTCGCGCGGACGCTGGAGGCTCTCGTCCACGGCGCGTCGGACGAAGAAGAAGGCGGTGAGCAGGCATGCGACCCAGCCCAGCCACATCAGGGGAACGCCGGGATCGGGGAACCTGCGCACCTCCCGCAGCACATGCCCGTCGAGCGTGGTGGTCAAGGATTCGCTGCTGGGGTCGAGGAGGTGGGATGCGGATATCCACCAGAAGAGGAGCGCGGCGAAGGCGGGTATCGCGGCGCCCGTGGCCGCCGCGAAGGCGGTCTCCTTCAGACGCTGGTGCACCGGCAGCAGACCGCGCTCGACTGCCCATGAGGTGGCCAGAGCCTCGACGTCCCCGCCGAGGTAGTCGGTGACCGACCGGCCATCGGCAGCGGCGGCGGTCAGGTCCGCGGCCAGTTCCTCAGTCATCTCCTCGGTCGTGTCCTCGTCCACCCCGAGGCGGTTCCATGTCTCTACGGCCTGGTGTATCGCGTTCTCGACAGTCAACGTCATGATTCTTCCCGCGCGGTCTGGGTGATGATCGAGCCGACGCTCGTGGCGAATTGGCTCCAGTCGCGGCTCCACGACCGGAGCATCTGCATGCCTGCTTCGCTGGGCCTGTAGTAGGTCCGGGCAGGGCCTCCGCCCCCGCTGCGGCGTTCGGTCTCCACCAGCTGGCGCTTACGCAAGCGCGCAAGCGCCGGATAGATCGACCCGTCCGCGACGTCGAGCCCGGCCTTGGCAAGCCGGACGGTCATCTCGTATCCGTAGACCGGGGTTTCGGCCATCAGGGCCAGCAGACACATATCCAGCACCCCGCGTAGCCACTGGGCGCGTGGGGTGGATGTCTCCTCCATGGCCAGTACCTTACACAGCATGAGTCATGCAATACAAGCTAGTGCCGTGCAAGGTAAGCCGTGCAAGGTAATGCGGTGCAAGTGCGGCCCTTCCCACGTCACGGCCAGCAACGGCCTCCGCTATCGCCCCTGAGGCGTAAGGCCGGCAAGGCCGGCCGGGGCCGCGGCTTCAGAGGGTGCCATCTGTGTTCCGGATCATCTGTTGGAGCACCCTCAGGGTGGTCACGTAGTCGGCGTCGTCAATGCCCCGGTGGATGCCGTCGCGGATCGCCGGGACGTGCTGCCGGAATGCGGCGCGGGTCTCTTCTCCCTGCTCGGTGATCCGCAGCCGTCCCTCGTCGTCGTGGGTGAGCCAGCCGCGTTCCAAGAGGTCCGCCGCCTCGGCCTCCAAGTCGTCCTCGGGTCTGATGTACGTGCGCATGGCTTGCCGGAGTTCGGGGATGGTCATACCGCGGCCGTCGGGCGAGAGGTCGTTCTCCGACAGGTTGCGCAGCAGCCACAACTGGGGCTGAGAGTAACCGAGTTCGAGTATCCGGGCACGGGTGTACGCGAGGGTGGTCTCGTACGCCAGTCGAGTCCAGTAGGCGGCCGGCTGGGCGGCGAGTTCGGTGTCGGTGAGGTGCTGGGTCTGCGGCGACTGCTGCGTCTGCGGGCTGGTCACGTGCGGTCCCTTCTCGTGAGCGTTCGCTGGTGACTGGACCGTAAGAGCTCAAGTTGAGTTGAGGTCAAGGTCCGGTTCGGCGACACGCACGTGACCGGACAGAACAACGCGGACCGGTCGGGGTTCACGGATCCGGTACGTCGTCCGGGTTGTCGTACAGCCCCCCGGCGTACCGCTCCAGTGCCGCACGGAGCCGTGTCGGGTCCACCTCCTGCGAATTTCCCTTCGTGGGGCCGTAGATGACGTGGCTGCCGTCCGCCCGTAGCTCGATGTCGTTCGCGGTCCGCCACTTCGCGGCGGGCCTACGCGAGGAGCGGAACCGGGCGACGAGCGCGGCCTTACTGCCGTCCTCCTCCACCGCGATCCCTTCGAGGGTGTCCCAGCGGACCGTGACCTGGTTGCCCTTGTCGCGGGTGATGACGAGCTTCTCGCCGTCCACCGTGATGCTGTCGGGGGTGCCGAGGGAGCCGATCAGGCCGCCGAAAAACCCGCCCATGAGGGCTCCGATCACGGCGACCGCCATGATCTTCCCGCCCGTGGTCTCGCTCCCCGGGACACCCGAGATGATCTGGTCCGCGTTGCCGGTCACCGCGAAGAGCACGCCGAGCACGATGAAAGCCACGGAGAGGATCTGAGCACCGGTTCCCCCTGCGGTCTTGGTCCGGGACCACCTGCTGTTGGTGATCGTGGTACCGCCGCCGGACGGAACTGTGGGCGACGCCGCATCCAGCTCCCACTCCTTCCGCCGTTCCTTGTCCTCCCGCTTCTCCCCATCCCCCGGCCTCGGGATCCCGTCCCGTCGCGACGGCCGTTCCGGCTCGTGTTCCCGCTCCTCCTCCAGTTCCAGCGTCGGCGCGACCGGGGAGTTCGCCTGCGGGACGGTGACGGAGGCGGGCAACGACGCCCGGGCAGAATGGTCGGCGACGGCCTGCAGGACCTCCCGTGCCCGGGCCGCCGTGGCAGGCCGTTCGGCCGGCGTCTTGGCCAGCAACTGCTGGAGCAGATCGTCGAGTTCGGAGGGAACGTCCGGGCGTACGTCGCGCACGTGGGACGGGGCGCTGTTGAGGTGCTGGTGCAGCAGTGCGGCGGCGGTCGGCCCGGGAAAGGGCGGCGAACCGGTCAGGAGGGTGTGCAGGGTGACGCCGAACGCGTACAGGTCGGTGGCCGCGGTGAGCTGCTCGCCGAGCCACTGTTCGGGGGCCATGAACGCGGGGGTGCCGAGCACGCTGCCCGTCGCGGTGAGGTGGGTGGTGGCCTCGGCGTAGCGCGCGATGCCGAAGTCGCAGATCTTCACGCCGCCGCCAGGCAGGCGCATCAGGTTGGCGGGCTTCATGTCGCGGTGCACCACACCACGGCTGTGCGCATGGTCGAGCGCCTCGGCGACCTGGGCCATCAGGTCCACCGCGAGGGCGAGGGGCACACCGTCGGGGTGCTCGGTCAGCAGGGCGTTGAAGTCCTGGCCGTCGAGCAGTTCCATCACGAAATAGGGGCGGCCGTCGTGCTCGCCGATGTCGTGCACCACGGTGATGCCCGGGTGCTGGAGTGCGGCGGCGGTGCGAGCCTCGCGCCGCAGCCGGACGATCAGGCCCGGGTCGGCTGCCAGGTCGGCGAGCACGATCTTGATCGCGACCGAGCGTCCCAGAGCGCTGTCCTCGGCGGCCCACACCTCGCCCATGCCCCCGCGTCCCAGGCGCCGGTCCAACCGGTACCGCCCACTGACCACCGCACCCGATTCCACCTCGGTACGCCCCTTCTCCCGCGCCCTGCGGCCTGGTGGACCGGCCCACCCCGTACCCGCGGCACCGCCCTGCGGACCCACCGCGCGTACGAGAGCGATCACGCCGGCCCGCGCCATGATGGTTGCAGGAAACCGGCGGGCGCCCAAGTCCCCCGGTCCTGGACGTGGTGTGTCATGGCGTGATCGTTCGTTGAGCCGTGCAGGACGGATCCTGCGGCGGGCCGGCGGCCCAGCGTGACGGCGTGGCTGGTTCCGGAGCGGTGATGGACTCTGTTCCGGAGGGTGGTCCCGCCGACGCAGGTCATACGCCCGCAGGGCGGCGGGTGACGGCGGCGGGGGCCAGGTGTCAGCGTGTCGTGGTGTCGACCCGTTGGCCGGTCAGGTGGCGGAGAACGACGTCGCCTCCACTGCGCGCGTCCGCCGCTGCCGAGGGAATCACCGTGTGGTCCAGCGTTGGTTCGCAGTGCCGTTGCAGTTGTGGACCTCGACGGTGGTGCCGTCCTGGTTGTCTTGCGGAAGGTTGTCTCCCGTCACAGCGAGGCACAGGCCGCCCTGCGACACCGCCGTGATGGTGTCGTCGGGGTTGAGCCGCCACTTCTGGCCTGCGCTGCCGTCGCAGGGCTGGATCACCACCAAAGTGCCTGAGGACAGACTGCCGTTCATGGCGCCCAGGCACTGGGTGCCGTCGTAGGCACGCAGGTCGTCGTTGGAGGTGAAGGACCACCGCTGGTTGCCGCCGCCATTGCAGGACCAGATCTCGATCTTGGTACCGGGGGAGGTCTGATTGTTCCAGGCGTCCAGGCAGCGACCGGACGACAGGGAGACGAGCTCATTCGCCGGCCCCGTGACGTGGGGCCGCGGGCTCACCCGGTAGAGCACGGTGCCGCCGGCCGGAACGGTGGCGCTGATGGTGCCGTCGGTGCTGACGTGGCTGGTGTGTGCCCACAAGTCGTTGAGGTTGTAACCGGCGCTGTTCGCCGGGAGGCCGGCGGCCGCCGCGGTGGTGGAGATGACGGCCTGGGAGGACGTCTCGTTGAACAGGGCCACGGCGACGTCGCCGTTGACCAGGGAGCGACGGAGCACGTTCAGGCCGTTCGCGGTGGTGACCGCCGTGCCCTGCTCGCCACGGCTGTCCTGATTGACGGCGATGACGTCCTTGTTGAGGTAGACGCTCAGGTCCTGGTCGCTGATGGGGAAGCCGGAACTGCCGGCGGCCGCGGGCGTACGCAGGTCGGCACCCGAGATCAGTGGGGCCGCGAGCACTGCGGCGACCGACAGCTCGGACTTCTCCTGGTCATACGTCAGGCGCTTGTTGGGGTCGTTGGAACCCGCCGCAAAGGCGTAGTTGCCGGTCCCCAGCATGTCGATGTCGTTCCATCCGCCGGGACCGGCCCACTTCGCCTTGTCCAAGTCGGTGTGGATGAGTCGTTTGAGGCCGTCGAAGGAGGCGTCCCGATCCCCGTCGATGCGCCACATGTTGGCCACGCTCTTGCCCCACTCCCAGGGAGACTCGCCCTGGGCCGCGGGCTGGAGCGAGAGGCTGAAGACGATCGGCCGGCCGGTTCGCTTGAGGGCGTCGCGCATGAGGGAGTCCCGGGTCTCCAGCGGCAGCCTTTCGTCGCCGGGCCGCTGGGAAGGGTCGCTGGCCGTGCAGTTGTCGTACTTGAGGAAGTCCACGCCCCACGAGGCGAAGGTGTCCGCGTCCTGCTGCTCATGGCCAAGACTTCCGGGGAAGCCCTGGCACGTGTGGTAAGTCGGGCTCTCGTAGACGCCGAACTTGAGGCCCTTGCCATGAACATAGGTGGCGAGTTCCGCCAGGCCGTGGGGGTACTTCTGCGCATCAGGGACGAGACGGCCTCCGGAGTCGCGGGACCGTTCCATCCAGCAGTCATCGATGGTGAGGTACTGGTAGCCGGCGTCGCGCATGCCGCTGGATGCCATGAAGTCGGCCGTGTCCATGACGATTTGCTCGGTTGCGTTGCAGCCGAAGGTGTTCCAGCTGTTCCAGCCCATCGGTGGGGTCAGGGCCAGCTGATCGTCCAGGGCCTGGGCGGGGCCCGCGGTGAGCAGGGGGACGCCGAGCAGAGGGAGTATGAGGGATACGGCCAACAGCAGGCGGGAGAGCACACGCATGGGGGGCTCCAGCGGGGAGTCGAGGATCCGGGTGGATTCCGTCCGGTGAGCCGGGGGACCCGAGTGCGTGCGAGCGGCGGGAGCAGCACGGCCAAGAGATCCGCTCCGCAGCCGACCTCAGCTCTGTGCGAAGCCGATGCGGTTGGCTTCACCACGGGTTCCCGTGCTGTGAGGGCTGATGAACACGCTCATGTCCTGAGTGTCCGTCATCTTCGGCGGGGTGGCCGTGTCCACTTCGGCCCAGGTGCGTTCGTCGGTGGACTAGGCGGTGACGGCGGATCCGATATCTGATGCGGTGCGCGGGTAAGCGAACCAAAAACAACATAAACAGTCAATGCCCGTGGGTAATCAAAACGCTGATTCGGCCAGGTCGCACACGTTGAAACAATTCTCAACCTCTGTGCTGCGGCGCCGGGTTCAGCCGCACCGTGCCGAAGGCGAGAGCACCGAACGCCACCACGAGACGCCCGGAGCCCATGGAGCCCACGAGGTCCTCGACCCGCCCCACGCCGGTGACCGGAGCCCATGCGGTGCTCCGTCCTCCGGGTGAAGCGGGTCCGAGGTGACCGGATTGCCCTTGGGCGGCGTCGGTCAGAGCTTGCGGCACAGCAGGGCGTCCGGGGTCCCGCCCTTGGCCCACGCGTGGGTGAAGGCGATTCCAGCCGCGAACTCGTCGGTTCGGCACTGGCCCTTATAGGTGCCCTGCGCGAACTCCCCGCCCGGGCCCCCGGCCGGGCGGTCGTCGCCTCGGTCGAACCAGACCGTACGGCCGTCCGTGCTGAGTGCCCTGCTCGACTCGGCGCACAGTACGCCCGAGACCGCCTGGCCGCGCACGCTGTAGCCGATCATGAACTGGCCGACCCCGCACTGGTACTTGGTGTAGCCACCCGCCCAGTCGCCCTGCTGGACATGGCGTTCGTCGTGCACGACGCTCAGCACCGGGTCGGTCCCGGCGAGCCCGGCGGCTCCGGCGTCGGTGCACAGGCCACGCCCGTCGCGGTGTGCCAGGCCGATGAGGCGCTGCCCGTCGGGGCAGACCCCCTTGCGTGCTCCCGGGTCCCAGTCCCCTCGCGTCCGTACCCGCGCCGACTGGACCGCGTCGGTGTGGTCGAGGTTCAGCATGTCCCAGGCGTCGGAGACGGCGATCTGCCCCGTCTTCTGCGGCGCGGCCACCAGACGCTTCCAGTCGGCCGCGCGCCAGTCACCGCCGTCCAGGATGCCGGAACGCCGTCCGGCGGTGTCGAAGTCGATCATTGACCAGGTGCCGTGGCCGGCCCATCCGACCAGGGGCCAGAAGGCGAAGTCGGTGTCCTGGTCGATCAGATAGTCCACGAAATTGCCGAACCAGGCTCGCGCCTGCGGCTTCGTCTCATCCCTGCCGATGCCGAACTCGCTGATCCACAGAGGCGCGGTGTAGTGGCGTCCGGCCTCGGTGACGTAGAACGCCTGGCGCCGCAGGGTCGCGAACAGATCCTCGCGGGAGAGTTCCTGGTAGCGCGGATCGTGGGTCTCGCCCATTCCGGTCGCGCCCGTGTGGTTCGGTCCGGTGTAGCCGTAGAAATGCGCCGAGTACACCAGCTTGTTCGAGGCGACGAGAGTGTGCGACAGAGTGCGTACCGGTTCGAGCGTCGGCCGCCAGTGGAACAGCCCGTCCGCCGGGATCCCTTGCCAGTTGATGCCCTCGACGACCACCAGCAGATCGGGATTGGCCTCCGTGAGCAGACGGTCGCCGAGGTGCTGGGAGGCGGCCCACCAGTCGTGGCTGTCGCCCCAGTTCCAGTTGGCGTCGTCCGTGACGGTCCGGCGGACCTCGTTGTAGAGGTCGGCTCCGACGACGCGCTTGTTGTCCTTGTAGCGGCGGGCGAGCGAGATCCAGTCGTCCTCCCACTGAGTGGTGGACTGACTGGTGTTCCACCGTTCGTTGCCGTCCAGACCGCAGCAGAAACGCGACGTGTTGGTGTGGTTGTTGAGCACCACCGCGAAGCCTTCCGAGGTGGTGGCGGCGACCACCGCGTCGAGGACCTGGAGCGGGGTCTTGCCGCGCAGTTGCGGGTTGGCGGCGACCGATGAGTCCGGGACCGGGCGCTTGTCGTGCAGCATCTCGTTCGAGAACGGCAGCCGGATGCTGTTGATGCCGAGTTCGTGGAATCCGGCGAGGATCTTCGGTATCGGAGCGCGGTCCAGGCCGAGCGGCATCTGGTCGGACTTCTCGCCGTCGTGGTGGTTCGCCGGGTCGGTGATGTCTCCGGATCCGTTCCAGGAGCCCTGGGCACCCTGCCAGTTGGCCGACTTGAGCTTGAAGCGATTGCCGTCAGCGTCGACGATGTAGCGGCCCCGGGTGCTGAGCGGCGGACGCCACGAATCGATGAGGGCTTTCGGCTCGCCGACCGCCGGGGGTGCGGGGTGCGGGGCCGTCGACGCGGCTGCTCCGGGCGCGCCGAGCGCTCCGAGTAACAGCGCCCCGACGAGCATCGCCGGCAGCAGGGGTCTTCTCATAGGGTCCCTCCGAGGTTCGTGGGCCGGAGCGCGGGCACGGACTCGCCGAACGCCGCGGGACTGAGGAGCACGGATCGGTCTTGGACATGGGGCATCCGCCCATGGTTTCCGTACCGCGTGAAGTCCGCCAGCCCTTGAGGGCCGTGGATCAGCCGCCACACAGAGTGATTCAACAGTGCTTCCCCGTCTCCGACACCGGCTCGGACACGGGCACGGTCGAGGACGGCCGGCTGCGGATCGTTCCCGCAACCGGCCGTGCCCGTCAGAAGCACATCAGGCGGCTGTTCGCAGCCGTTCCACCGCTCGGCGGATGGCCGCGTCGACCTCCGGCAGCGCGGCGGCGATGTCCGTGCAGCGGACGTATTCGACGGTCGCGACCGCGCGCAGGCCCCGCACGAGGAACCCGTACTCCTCGTCCTTGCCCTCTTCCAGCAGCAGGACTATCGGTTTGCCGAACGCGCTGGCCCAGCCCATTTCGATGTGGGTGCCGGGTGACGGTGGGATGCCGGGAATCGCGACGAACACATCCGCCTTCTCGATCTCCTTCTGGTCGAGCGCCGTGCACTCGTCCGGCGGCATCACCTCCGCGCCCCAGGCTTCCCGGCGGTGGGCGTTGTAGACGTGCAGGCCCTGTCGCTCGAAGTGCTCGATCAGCACCGCGAACGGCAGACAGTCGCGGTCCGACATCCGGCCGGACTCGGAGTCGACGAGCCCCATGAAGGGCCCGCCGAGGAACACACTCGACACGTCGTAGCAGGCGGAGTCGGGGGTGCCGCCGCGAGGAGCAGTTGTTGTCATGGCATGACCTCCTGGAGGGAGCGGGACGAGAGGGACAGGAGCGGTGAACTGCGGTCGGGGAGTGGTGCGGCGTTCCGGCGCCGGGCCCTCAGTCCTTGAAGAAGCACTGGATGTAGGCGTTGCCGGTCGTGCCGTAGGCGTACTCGGTGGTGTCGTACGCCTGGTAGGTGTGCCGCTCGACATGGATCCTGCGGAAGTGGTCGACGTACTGCCAGCGCAGCTCCGGCCTGGTGCTGAAGAAGGGGATGAACACGCCCCCGGGGCGCAGTACCCGTACCACCTCGGTCATGGACGCGGACCACAGATCGGCGTCCTTCCAGACATCCATGTCCAGGGCCGGATCGAAGAACATGCCGTCGATGCTCTCGGAGGGAAGTTCCCGGATCCGCTGGAAGAAGTCCCCTCGCTCGATGGAGAGCGTGGGCGGCAGCTCGGGGTGCCTGGCCCGGAACAACTCCTCGACCTCGTCGAAGACTTCGAGGACGGTGTGGCTGCGGGTCGCCGGGTTGGCGGCGATCCGCAGCGCGGAGAGGCCGAGTCCCAGGCCGACCTCGTAGAAGTCCTTACCGTGTTGGCACAGCAGATCGGCGCTGGCCCACATCAGGTCGCGCTCCCATGCCTGCATGGCCTGTTCGCCGCCGATGCTCAGCGTGACCTCGCCGTCGGTCTCGATCAGCTCGATCTCGGGGGTCTTCGCTCCTTCTGCGGCCGTTCGCTCGTCGTTGTCCTTGCCGGGGTGCAGGGAACTGGTCATGGTCATCCTTCCTGGGGGGAGCGGGGCGGAGGGGGGTCAGCCCCGACGGGGTACTACTCCGAAGTGCCGTCTGGCGGTGGACACCGCGAGGTCCTGGACCGCGAAAACGGTGAAGTAGTAAGCCTGCGGAGGGGTGTTGTCGGCGACGTGCACGCGGAAGGACACGTCCTGGGCGTGCCTGCCGGAACCCCTGACCTTGGTGGTGGACGGCTCCACGAGGGTGTCCTCGCGCATATAGGCGGGCACGAACAGCCCCAGACGCACCGGCCCCGGCCGGGCGGCGGTCAGGCGTGCCCGGATCTCCAGGACCCCGCCCACCGGCACCTCGTCCGGTGCGTACGCCAGCAGCTGCGGCGCGTCCGGTACCTGGAAGGTGACGTCACCACAGCGCAGACACACCACGCAGACGGTGTCCAGGACGTGGGGCAGCAGCCCTCGGCGGATGAATCGCTGGGCCGGGCGGCCGCAGTGGCAGATCACTTCCTCGACGTGCGGGTCCAGCCGGCTGCGGTCGCCGAAGTGGGCGGGGTAGTTCATCACCTCGGTTTCGGGGTTCTTGCCGATCTCCTGGGCCAGCACGTGGTCGAGTGACTGAAGGTCCGCCGTGAGCGAGGTGTGGAGCTCCTCGGGGGACTGCTCGGCCAGGTGCGTGGGCCGTGCCACCCACTGGTCCACCTTGCGGGCGAGTTTGGCCAGCCGGGGCCGCAAGGGGTTGTTGTGGGGCAGCAGTTCACCGGTGAGGAGCGCGGTGAGGCGGGTGCCGACGGTCAGGAGAAGGTCGTCGGGGCTGTGGTCGGACGGTTCGGGTACCGCGTCGGCGGGACCGGCAGGCAGTCCGAACCGCATGAAGGCGGGGTAGGGGTGCGATCCCGCCAGGCTCGCGTTGAGCACGTCCACCGAATCCGCGTCGGCGGTCGCCGCGCGCATCCAGGCGGCGTTCTCCGGCCGGTCCGAGTCGTGCACGGAGACGGCCGACACGACGGTACGGGCCGGGCCGTCGAGCGCATTGAGGAGGATCTGGTAGCGGGGGTCGTAGAGGACGAGGTCGGCGAGCGGTCCGCTGTTGCAGGCGCTGAGGACCACTTCGGCCGCCGCGACCCGGTTCAGCGGGACGAGTTTGTCCTCGGGCTTGTAGCAGGCAAAGCCATAGGCGCAGCGCGGGCCGAGGAGTTCCTCGTGGCGCGGGACCACCGGGTTGAGTCCGCAGATGGTGAACTCGCCCAGGTTGATGCTGTCGTCCTTGCCGTGCCCCTGGAAGACGACCTTCCGCCAGCGTTTGCCAAGGATCTCGGCCTGGATGTCGATGCGTTCGAAGTCACGGTCGTCATAGACCCGGACGGTGTCGTGGGGCGTCGGCCGGTCGGTGTCGGTGAACAGTCCGAGCTCGTCCAGGGATTCGTACGGCCGGGCGTACTGCTTGGCCACGTTCCACAGGAGTGAGCGGGAGTCGCGACCGCTGAGGAACGTCACCCGGAATCCCTGGGTCCGATAGGTGCTGTTCAGCAGCTCTCTGACCGGATCGAGGCGGAGGCGGTCGTAGGTGCTCAGCACGAGCAGGGTCCCGTGCCCCTCCTGGCGCAGCCGGTCGAGGGAGTCCGCGGTCAGCCAGGTCCTGGCCAGTGGCCGGGCCAACTCTGCCAGTCCGGCGGGCAGTTCGTCGGGATCGTCGAGCAGCACGCCGTGATCCAACGGTGTGGGCAGTGTCGTGCCGGAATACAGCGTGGCGGCCAGCTCGACGCTGTCGGCCAGGTCGGGGCGGCCCTCCACGACCACCGGAATGCCGCCCTCCAGGGGGCTGCCCAGGAAATCCTTGACCGCCGCGGGGAGCTCCTCGTGGGCGACCGGGCGGAACGGAGCCTGGGGCCGTCGAGGGGGCCCGGCGTGCCCTTGCGAGTGGGTGGACTGCATGAGATGACCTCGTGTTCCTTCTTCAGTGCTGTGCCCGGAGCGGTCGTTGCGCGGGCCGTGGGATACGCGGAGAGCGGGTCAGGCCGGAGCAGTTGCCTGCCTGGGCGCACCGGCGAACAGCCCGCGGAAGGCGAACGCCCCGGCCGAGGCGGCGAGCGACACGCCAACCGCGACCGCGAACACCCCGCGCGCCGCCAGCGGTTCGACCAACAGGCCGCCGATCTGCTGACCCAGGGCGTCACCGATGACCGTGGCCAAGGATGCCCAGGTGAACGCCTCCGCCGCCTTGTCGCTGTCGGCCAGCCTGCTCACCAAGGACATCTCACTGGCCGACACGAGTGCGATCGGGACGCTTCCCACGGCCAGGGTCACGGCGAGTGTGACCTCGGAGACGGCCAGCAGCGGCAGCGCGGTCCCGCCCGCGTAGGCGAGCAGAAGCCAGGGGAAGCGACGGTGCACCGGCCGCTCCGACTGGGATCGCCCCAGCAGGAGGGCACCTACGGCGCTGCCGACGCCCCAGCAGGCGTACACCACCCCGGTGTGTCCGGGAGAGCCCTGCTCGTCGACGAAGGCCGGAATGGCCAGTGTCATCAGCCCGATCGGGACGGAGGCGGCGGCCATCACCAGGAGGAGGGCCGGCATGCCGCTGTTGCGGATCGGCCCCAGGACACCGCGTGCGCCCTGGTTCCCGGTGTTCTCCGGCGGGGTACCGTCCTCCGCCGTGCCCGGCGAGGTTGCGCTGTCGTCGGCTGTCCGGGGCCGCAGCAGCCGTGCCGTCCCCAGGCCCACGGCTCCGACGCCGCCCACGACCGCCACCGCGGTGAGCGCCGTACTCGCCGATCCGGTGACCATCAGCACGGCGAATATCAACGGTGCGCCCGTGATGAGCAGTTCGGCGAGCAGTGCCTCCCACAGGTAGGCCGTCTCCCGCTCCTCCTCCGCCAGCGGGATCCGGGCCCACAGGGAGCGCATGCACGCATTGCCCGGAGGCAGGGCGACACCCGCCATCAGTGCCAGAACGAGCTGCCCGGGTGTGGCCGGTTCCGTCCACCACACCAGCGCGGTGAGCGCCGACGGATACACCAGACCCGTGAGCAGCAGTGCGTCGCGCGGGTTGGTGCGGTCCATCCGGCGGGCGACGAACGGACCGCCCACCGCCATGCCCACGGCGTAGAGCGCCGAGACCAGCCCCGCCTGGGGGTAGCTGCCGCCCTGCTCCCGCACCACCAGCACCAGGGCCAGCGACATGAGGTAGACGGGTAACCGGCATACCACGCTCCAGCCGGCGGCCCCGGCCACGTACGGCTGTTGGAGAAGGCGAAGGAACTGCCTGACCGTAGCGACCATCGAACCTGGCTCTCCGTTCTTTCCTGTGCTTGCCCTGCGCTCGGGTGTGCTGCCGTGCCGTGGACAGGGTCACGGAGAGGCCGTCGAGGGCTCGGGCACCGCTGCGATGTCGATGCGGAAGTGCTCCAGTACGTTCCGCATACGTTCCTCGACCTCCGCCACCGTGGCGCCTTCGACGTGCACGAATCCGGACGCGTTGTGCGAGGCGCGTCGGGCCGTGACCCGGTCTCCGGGCGCCATCCGTACGACGGCTTTGATGACCCCCGGCATGCGCAGCAGTTCCTCGGGCGAGGTGATCGCGAGCACCCGGCCGGAGTCCGGCAGCGGCAGCAGCAGATCGCCCACGCACCGCCGGACGCCGTAGTCCAGCCGGGGCCGGCGGCCGGTGTAGACATCGAGCGTGGCGCCGAAGACGTCGAAGCCGTAGGCGTGTCCATGGTTCGCGGTGATCTCGCAGCCCGCCAGCCGGACACCGACCTCGCCCGCGTAGACGGCGTCGTCGGTCTCGAAGAACTCCATGTGCAGATAGCCGTGGTCGATGTCCATCCCGGTCACCACCTGCCGCACCAGGCCGGCCACGTCACAGCGCGGTCCCGGCCCCGAGCCGACGCTGATGTTGGCGTTCATCGCGCCCTCGACGATGTCCAGCGGCCGGCAGGGCATGGCGCTCGGCCAGACGTCCAGCACCTCGCCCCGGTGGATCAGGGCGCATGCCTCCCACTCCGTGCCGCCCAGATGCTCCTCCACCATGAAGTGGCGCGCGGCGAGGTCCACCTGCCGCAGATCCGCGGGTCCGCGCAGCAGATAGGTGTCGAGGCAGGCGAAGGAGTCGACCGGCTTGAGGACGACCGGCCAGCCGTGTTCCGCGGCGAAGTCCGTGACGTCCTCGGCGACGGAGACCCTCCGGTACGCGGCCGTACGCAGGCCCAGTGCGCGGAACTTGTCCTTCATCGCCGCTTTGTCCCGCACCCACCGCACCTGCTCGGTCGTCAGATGCGGCAGTCCCACCAGGCCCGCGAAGCGCTGGGCGATGTGCTGACGGGGCTCGGAGGGGTTGCAGAAGTGCACCGGCCGCACCGGCTGTCGCGCGATCCAGTCGCGGTAGCGGCGCGCCTCCTCGGTGAGCGGCACATCGCTGCGGACCCAGAACGCGGGCAGCTGAGCCGTGTCACGCAGATGCCCTGCCGGCAGGTCGTCGCGCGCCTCCTCGAAACGCAGCAGGACCAACTCCTCGGCCCGGTGCCGCACCGCGTACCTGGTGAACGAGTTGGGCCTGTCGTCCACCAGCAGCAAGCCGCTCACATCGTCTCCAGGGTCCGGCGCAGCAGCTTGGCCGCCGTGGCCTGCTCCTGCTCGCTCAGCTCCGGAGACAGCGGAACGCACAGGGTGCGGTCCAGGAGGGAGCGGGTGCGGGCGAAGCCATCGCGGGTGAGGGCGCGGGGCACGCTGTCGGCGAGGTTCCAGGGGAAGCCGTCCGCGTACAGCGAGCGCCGCCCCACGAGGACCGGGTGCTCGGGCAGGAAGTACTTGCCGAGCGTCCAGTTGGCGATGCCCTGCTCGGTGAGCCGGTCGACCGCGGTGTCGCGTAGTTCCCGGCTCGCGAGGCGCAGCCGCAGACTGATTTTGACATCGCCGGGCGACCGCGGAACCAGCTCGATGCCGGGCCGGTCGGGCACCTCCTGCGACGCGATCCGGTAGTGCCGCTCCAGGCCCGCGAGGACCTCGTCGAGGTGGCGGAACTGCTGGAGCTGGATGGCGGCGACCTCTTCGCTGGTGACCAGGTTCTCGCCGTAGTAGGCGTCCTCGTGCCAGGTGGGGTAGCGGCCGGGCTTACGGGCCGAGCCGTGATCGTGGTAGCAGCGCATCTCCTCCCACGCCGCCCGGTCGTTGGTGACCAGCAGCCCGCCCTCGCCGGAGGTGAGGACCTTGTTGTGGTGGAAGCTGAAGGCGCCCGCGTACCCGCGGGTGCCGACGCGGCCGCCGTCCGGGAAGGACGCTCCCAGCGCCTGGGCGGCGTCCTCGATGACGAAGGGCACCGTGGTCGGCAGAGGTGCGACGGCGCCCTCCATGTGGGCGACGATCACCCGGCGCGCGTCGGAGGGCAGCAGCGAGGTGTCCAGGGCCAGCGTCTCGTCGACGTCGACCGGCACCGGGACCAGTCCCGTGGACAGCACGGCCCCGGCCACCGCGACGAAGGTGACCGCGGGGATGTACACGACGTCACCCACTGTCGGCCGGGTGGAGACCAGGGCGAGGCGCAGCGCCTCGGTGCAGTTGTGGACCGCGAGCACGTGCTCGGCGCCCAGCCGCTCACCCACCGTGCGCTCCAGCCGGCTCGCCATGCTCTCCGACTCGGTCTGATAGCGGAACAGCACGCTCTGCTCGATGACCTGCCGCAACTCGTGCATGTCGGACCAGTTGAGGTAGTTGGCGCCGTAGGGCAGAAAACGCTGGCCCAGTCGTTTCTGGAGGGTCATCGGCCGCCGTCCCCGTTGTCCGCCGACGGCTCCGTGACCGGATACACGTCCTGGTCCACGACCATTTCCTGGCCCTTGTAGTTACGCAGCAGCAGGCCTGCGGGAACCTGCTCGTAGGCGGGCCTGGCCATGGGGATCTTGCCGAGCCGGGTGGTGAGCACGTACTGCGGCACGCCGAAGCCGGTGATGTACCCCTGCAGGCCGTCCATGATCTCCCAGCCCTTCTCGACGGAGGTCATGAAGTGCGCGACGCCGGTCACGTTGTCGCAGTGGTAGAGGTAGTACGGGCGTACGCGAATGCGCAGAAGCTCCGTCATGAGCTTGCGCATGGTGTGCACCTCGTCGTTGACGCCGCGCAGCAGCACTGTCTGGTTGCCCACCGGGATCCCGTGGCGCAGCAGCAGGTCGACGGCCCGCTCGGACTCCGGGGTGATTTCCTTGGGGTGGTTGAAATGGGTGTTCAGCCACACCGGGTGGTAGCGGGCGAGCATCTCGCACAGCTCCGTGGTGATGCGCTGCGGCAGCAGCACCGGGAACCGGCTGCCGATGCGGATGATCTCCACGCTCGGTATCGCGCGCAGGCCGGAGATGATCTCTTCCAGCTTGCCGTCCCGGTAGGAGAGCGGGTCGCCGCCGGTCAGCAGTACATCGCGGATCTCGGGGTGGTCGGCGATGTACTGGAGATCTTCGGTGAAGTCCTCGCCCTCGTTCTTCTCGAAGTAGGTTCCGTCCACGTCGGTGGTGTGGAACTTGCGCGTGCAGTGCCGGCAGTAGACCGGGCATGCCTCGGTGATGAGCATGATCACCCGGTCCGGGTACTTGTGCACCACGCGGTTGGTCTTCCGGAAGAACATGTCGCCCACCGGATCGACGTCCGTACCGTGGAACTCCATCAGCTCACCGAGCGACGGCACCGCCTGCTGCCGGACCGGGCACTCCGGATCGTCGGGATCCATCAGCGAGGCGTAGTAAGGCGTCAGTGACCAGCGGTACTTGCCGGCCGATTCGGCGATCGCCTTCTCCTCGGCGGGAGTCGTGCGGATCCACTGCTGTGCCTTCTCGACGGTGTTGATGCGCTTGCGCATATGCCACCGCCAGTCGTTCCACTGGTCCTCGGGGAAGTCGGCGGCAGTGGTGAGGGGAAGGGGGGCGGGTTGGGGCTCTGAGGGTATGGCGGGCATCAGACATCTCCCATCTGGCGGAAAACCGGGGTCGTGTCGATAGGGGAAGCGCTTGTTACGTCAGAACACCGTGGGTACGAGGGCGAGTTGGCGGATGCGACGGGCAATGCGCTGTGCTTCGCGCCGCGCGTCGTCATCGCCCCCCAGGGACGACCAGGGGCCCGGGTGCGGAGTCCACACGGCGGGTCGCCGGGCGTCCTCCGCCACCTCGATCGGCACCAGCCGTCGCAGCCGGTCGGCCAGATCGCGCTGGTCCGGGCCGAGCGGCGGCAACAGGGTCAGGGGGGCGTTGCGGGCCCATGCCAGCGATACGGCGGTCAGTGTCGGGGAGGCGAGGAACGTCTCCGCGGCGGCGTGCAGTGCGTCGAAATCCACGTCTGCGGCCCGGTGCACGCGAACGCCGGCGACCGGGCCGAGTGCCTTCCGTACGGCCGTGAACCCGGTGTCGCACACCACGTCGCAATGGCCGGCGCGGCGCACCGCCTCCGCTGCGGCCGGCCGCAGGAAGGTGTCGGTGAAATCGGCACGTTCCGCGTCGTCGGCCCCATACGCCGAGACGAGCATCAGGCACCCGGAACGCGAGCGGTTGCGCGTCAGCCGACGGGGTGCCAACAACTGCACGGGAGCCAGGGGGCCCTGACCCGCCGGCGGCGCCTCCGAGAGCCAATCGGGTCGTTGCACAAGGCGGGTGACGGCGGACACGGCCGGAATCTCCGTCGCCCGGTGGCGGCAGTGCAGATACACCACCGGTACGCCTTGTTCGGAGAGCCGCGCCGCGGCCTCCGGCGCGTCACAGACGAGCGCCACGTCAGGAGTGGACGGGGCCGTCGGGTACGACACGTCCAGTTCCGTCAGATGGCCGGCGATGCGGCGCCGTGCGGTCGATGCGTCGAGCAGTCGCGGCTCGTCCACCAGCAGGACATGCCCCCGGGCCGGGGTGCCCGGGTCCTCGGTACACCGGTTCAGTACTGCCATGGCGGTACGCTCCCCAGCCGGGCCACATCGTCGCTGTACCCGGCGGCTGTGGTGGAACAGCCGTTGCAGATCCGTGGTCCCTGCTCACGGAAGAAGTCCACCTGGGACCGGAAGGCCGGTGTGTCGAGCCGGATCACCCCGTCCTGACGCCAGGACGCGCCGTTGGGGTCCGAACTTTCGCGGTGCGGCAGGCAACTGCACGCATAGGCCCGCTCGTACTTGCCGTCCAGGTAGATCACGTCGTCCACGACATGGCACAGCGGCTCGCTCGCCCGGGGTGTGGTCGAGTCGGTGAAGTAGCGGTCCTGCTCCTCGGGCGTGTCGCCGTAGAAGCGCTTGCCGAGCGGGACCAGGTGGGTGTGCGGGTCGGCCTCGTAGACCGGATCGCAGACGGACCGTACATGCTCCGGGTCCGGGTAGCGGATGCTGCGGTCCAGCTTGATGGCGGACAGCTCCCACTGGCGCACGCCCGCTTCCGTGAGGGTCTTCTGGAGCTGCGGCATCTCGGTGTAGTTGTGCGGTCCCACCACGGTGTTCACCCGCGGGAGCACCCCGAGTTCGGCCGCTCTGCGCAGGCCGGTCAGCCCGTTGTCGAACATGCCGGGGGAGCGGCGGTAGACATCGTGTGTCTTCGCCGAGCCGCCGTCGAGACTCACGATGACCTGGGCGAGCCCCGCGTCGGCGAGCTCCTCGATGCGCCGGGGCAGCATCATCCCGTTGGTGATGAGTGACATCCGCATCCCGGCGCCGGCGCCCCGGCGCACCAACTCGGCGACGTCCGGGTGCATCAGCGGTTCGCCGCCGGTGAACCGGACGTAGCCCACTCCTGCCTCGGCTGCCCGCGGCAGCAACTCGTCGAAGTCGTCCAGCGGGAACCGGTAGGTGTCGCGGGACAGCGCGAACTCACACATGAAGCAGTCGGCGTTGCAGGCTTCGAGGATGCGGATGAACAGATACTTCTGACGTGCGCTCGTGCGGGGCCCCGCACCTGTCGGTCCAGCCATGCGCAAGCCTTTCTGTGACGAGTAGTTGGGCACTGCGGGTGGTGATCAGCCGGAGACCGCACCAGATGTCGGCAGCGCGAGCGCCAGCACATGGCCGGCGACCTGGCGGGCTCCGCCTCCGCCGACGCCGCGAGCCAGGCCCGACCAGTCGGCGCCGGCCTGTGCCCGCTCCAGGGCCGCCAGCACCCCGGCCCCTACCGCGGTCTCCGCTCGGTCCGGGCTCTTGGCCGCGGCGGAGATACCGCCGTAGATCAGGCGCAGCACCGCCTCCTCGGAGGCGGTGCGGTCCCGCAGCACCGTCTCCTCGGAGAAGACGTCGTCCGGCCAGCGGACCCTGGTGTCGGCCCCGACGGCTCTGCTGTGGAAGCGGCCGTTGAAGATCTGGCTCAGGTTCTGGGGCGGCAGACACACCACCGGTGTGGACCGTGCGCCCGCCTCCAGGAGTGTGGTGAGACCGGGCGAGGCGAGCAGCACGTCCGCTTCCGACACATGGCGGAGGAATTCCGCGTGGGGCAGTGGCCCGTAGGTGACCTTCATGGACGCCCCGTCCATCGGATGCGATGCACGCACCGACTCCCAGGGAAATTCCCGCGGAAGATTGCCGGCCACATGGACCGCGCTGAATCCTGCCCTTTCCAGAGCGTTCAGCGTCGCGGGAAGGACGACGCGTGGATAGCTGGTCCAGTCCGTGAGCGTCGGAGACCGCAGTCCGCCGAAGCTGACCAGTGCCCGCTGAAAAGGGGCTGCGGTGGGCGACGAATTGCTGGTTTCCGCGCCCTGCGTTCCGGTGTTCTCCAGGACGACGGCTTCCACCCATTGCAGATTGCTGACGGCGGCGAGGAGGTCCCGGCTGTGCGGCTCCAGTTCGATGCAGCGCTGAGCGCAGTAGACGGAGGCATCGAGCGGAAGCGAGGGGAGATCGCTTCGAGTCCACAGGAACGGCAGGCTGTCCACGAACACCGTCGGGACGCCGACCGCTTCCAGCGACGAGGCCGCCGGACCCTCCAGGACCACGAGACCGGCGGCAACATTCTCGTGGCGCGCGACCTCCGCGACGGCCTCGCGGTCGTCGGTTGCCACGTCGTACCACTGGTCGACCCCGTGTGCGGCGAGCAAGGTACGGCTGAGCCGGGAAGCAAGCCCGATGAAACGCAGGGGCACGGGCGCGGATCGACGGAGCTCGGCCATCACCGCACACAGTTTTCCGGTGCTTCCCCACCCGAATTCGGCCCCGGCGACGGCGATCGTCAGTCCTGAATTCGATGGTCCGCCGGGAGAATTCTCCGCTGTGAATACATCGGTCATGGGTCTCCTCAGGTGGGGTCCGTCGCGGCGGAGATCCGGGACGGGACTGAAGATCTTGACGAGCACAACTCATCACGCGAACCTGGCAACTGCCTGGCAGGCACCTGATACCGGCCTGATGTGATGCAGGTCACACGGTGGGGCGGCTGTCGCGCTCTACTGGCTCCCGACCCCATCCACGGGGCCGAGCCAGTAGCCGAATCCCTTACGGGTGTGGATCAAGGGGGGAGCCTCCCGGTCGACCTTGCGCCGGAGGCGGGAGATGAGCGACTCGATGGTGTTGTCGGTGCGGGCCCGTTCCTCACCCCACACATGCCGACTGATCTGCTCCTTGGACAGGACCTGCCCCGGGTGGACCAAGAGGCAGCGCAGCAGCCGGTACTCCGAGGGTGACAGGCCGAGCTCTCGCGGTCCGCGCCACACCTGGCACGTTGCGTCGTTCAGGACGAGGTCGCCCATGATGAGGTCGGAATGGTGCGGCGCGTGTTCCGGCCGTCCGGCATCCCGGTCGTGCAGCAACACCCGTGTTCTCGCCACGATTTCCGGCACGCGCAGCGGTTTGAGGACGTAGTCGGCGGTGCCGAGACTGAGCCGTGGGCGCAGGCTGTCCAATGACGTGGGCTCGGTCAGGAACAGCACCGGGGCGCTGCCATCGGCCAGGCACCGATATCCCGCCAGGCCGTGCGCGTCGGGCATCAGGGTGTCGAGGATCACCAGGTCGAACGGCTGGGCGGCCAGCAGCGCCAGCGCCCCGGCTCTGGTGCTGGCCCGGATGGCCTGATACCCCGCCAGCTGCAGACTCTCCAACACCACTTCGCATGTTGCCGCCGGGGCGAGGACGATTAAGACCGCTTGCCGATCGCCACTGACCGGAGAGCACTTCTCATGGGAAGTCAGGTGCATGGAGTTCTGTTCCTTCTGCGTGGGCTCGTCATTGGGGGGTTCGTGAGCCGTGTGGCTCATCGGCCTGTTTCTCTCCATGGGTGATGCTGTTGTGGTTGACGCGCGGGTAGCGACGCCGGCGCAGGATGCGCGCGTCGCTGACCAGGGTCAGAACATCGGTAATTCCACGACGATCGCCGGTGCCGTGTGCAGGCGGTGCCCACGACGGCGACGGGGTGCTGGTCCGCGGGAGATGCGGGGGATGGGGGGTGGGGGATATGGGGGACGTGGTGCTGGGTGGGTCGGGAAACTGATTGCGTGGCGCGCTCCCGTACCTGTGCCCGGCCTCGGCCGTGGAGGAAGCCCGGGGCGTCGGTCTCGGTTCGGAGGTGCACCGCCGGCCGTTGAAGCGGGCGAGCCAAGGTGGTTGGGCTCGGTGAGCTCTCGACGAAGGTGAGCGTGGCCGCCTCGCCCGCCATGCCGGCATCAGGGCTCTGAGCGCCTCACCGAGCACATCTCAAGGGCTGGTCGAAGGTCGTCGGCTGATGAAACGGTGTCCAGGGCGGGTGGAGGGACGGAACCCGATCGGCGAAGCCCGATCAGACGAAGAAGGCGTGCATGCCGTCGACATCGGACAGATGGGTCGTCATGCGGGCGGGAGCGGATTGCGTCCCAGTCACCTTTGCTGAGCGCGGTGGGAAGGTCGCGCCCACACGCTGCCTGTCGCGGTGATCGGTCAGGTGCCCGGTCATGGGGTGCTCCTCAGCGTCGAGTTGCAGCTTGTTCGTAGGTTCGTGAACTGTTCGTCCAGCCGCCGGAACCGCTCGGCACCTTCCCGCAGCAGCTGACCGTGGAGGACGTCGTGGAGCCAACGTCCCGATGCATCACACCTGGCTGGTGGGCGCTGCCGATATTGCGGTCCGAGCTGGAGCCCTGGAGCATCAGGGCGGTTTCCCCGATGCGGCTGAACCGGCCGTCAGCTGCCAGGTCGGCGCATACGTACCACTCCGTGTGCACGCTCGCGCCGTCCTTCTTCGCGAGGTGGGCGGTGTGCAGGTTCGCGAGGCGGGCGGTGTGCCGGTCGGCGTACCTGCTGCCGTCGGCTGCCTCCTGCGGGGTGAGATCCCCGTTGAAGACCAGGTCGGTCAGGGCGGCCTCGATACCAGTGGGGGTCATGGTATTTCCTCTCCAACAGCACCCTGGATACGTGCAGCGAACACGTATCTCCTGGACTGTAGCACCAAATGCGTGCGCGGCGCACGCTATCCTGTGGGGGTGGACAACGAAGCAGGGCACGGGATCGCGGACGCGCTGGGCATCCTGTTGCGGCGCACCACCCGCACGAAGCTGCACAGGAAGTTGACCGAAGGCATGGGCCCGGCGTTGGACGAGCTGACCTATCCCGTCCTCAGCGGGCTCGCCCGAACCGGCCCCTGCAGTGCGGCCGACCTCGCGCCGGAGGTGGGACTCGACCGCTCCGGCGTCACGCGCCGGGCTTCCCGGCTGGAGGATGCCGGCCTCATCCGGCGCGAACCGGACCCCGCAGACCGGCGCGCGTATCTGCTCGTCCTCACCGAGCAGGGCCAGCTCACCGTCGCCGAGCTGCGGGCACGGCTGGCCAACCACATCATGGCGAGTCTGTCCTCGTGGCCACCGGGCGAGGTCGAGGCATTCGCCCGCTACCTGCGCCGTTTCACGTTCGACGGCCCGTTCGCCTGACAGCGGACGGAGCTGCCCCTCAGCGCGGCCGTCTCGCGCGTGAGCGATCCTTCTTTCCGGTCGGCCTGCGAGCGGTTTCGGTATAAGTGGTCGCGGTTGATCGGCTGTCGGTCGAAGCATGCGGAGTGGGAGGCCGTACTCGCGGCCTGCCGGCCCTTGATCTCCACGCGAGCCCCGGGCCTGATGAGGTCGTACACCTGCTTCCCGTCTGCGGGCGCGAGGGCGATGGAGCCGGCGGGGGCGTCGTGGCCGATGCTGGCGAGACCGGCGGCGGGGTCCAGCGCCCACATCAGCAGCCGCTGGTCGTGACGGTGGTCGGTGAAGGTGACCGCCCACTGCCTGATGTCCGCGTACTTGGTGATCGCGAGGGGGCGCAAGGTAAGCGTGGGGTACTTGGCGGTGACCGTGACCGTCGTCTCGCCGATCGGGCAGTCTTTCTGCGGCGCGCTGATGGGGAAGCTCCTGCCCTCGATGGTCAGTGTGTGGTCGTCCAGGTCGACCGTCACCTGCTGGACGGGCGCCGGGGGCGGGTGGGGCGCGGCCGTCGCGGCCGTCGAGGCGGAGGCCCGGGCCTCCGGTGTACTGGCGGCCACCCGAACGCCGGCACCCGCGTCCGTCGAGCAGCCCACGGCCGAAAGCCGAGCGGTACAGGCCGTGCCGGCGGCGCCGAGAGGGCCGGCGGTCCGACCGGCCGAACGGTCCAAGTGCATAAGTCTCCCCACGTGTGAGGTGCGGTTAGCCTCCTATACGCACGGGCTCGGCGCCGGGTTGCTTCGGATCGCAAATTCTTCGGTGGTGGGGCAGGAGAACCGGATGACCGGCGGATCCGCGCCCCCAATGGCGAGCGGCAGCGCCGCCAGGGGGGGCAGGCGGCCAGTCAGAAGAGGCCCGCTCGTTGGTGGTTGGCCAGCACGCGCATGGCGCCGACCACCGCAGCGAAGAGCGTTGGGTGGTTGTAGAGGCTGACGGAGGAGAACAGCAGTTCCGCCGCCCCCTGCACCACGCCGCGACCTCCCTCTGCGCCTTGCCGATCAGCGTCGGTACAGCAGCGGTGTGACGAGCACGGCGGCTGATCGGTGTGGGAGTGCTTCGTAGGCTGTTCGGGACCGCGTGCGGCGCCAGATCCACGGTGAGGAACTCCAGGCGCCCGCGACTCCGGGCCACCCGTTCGCGCGGCGTGATTGCCGGACGTGAGTGAGACGTTACCGGAACGTCAGTGGCCCCGGGAAAAGTGGTGTCCACACCGCGGGAACGGCCAAAAACTCCCGCACGAAACAGGGGGAACCCGATCATGCGTACTTCCCGGATTCGTACCGCCACCCTGGCCGGCGTCACCGCCGCGCTGGCGCTGGGCCTGACCGCCTGCGGCGGCGCCGACGGCAGCTCGAAGGCGGCGGACGGCGACAACGCCGCCGGTACCGCGCAGAGCCGGTCCGCGTCCAACGGGGGCGGCAACGAGGGCGCGCGCTCGAAGACCGCTCCGGGCGAGGTGGCGAGCAAGGGCACATCGACCGGAGCCCAGCAGTGCCGCGGCGACGAGATGCTGCTCACCGCGGTGCACCGGTTCGCCGGGCAGCAGGGTGACCACCTGCTGGTCACCGCGTCGAACAAGGGCACCAAGCCATGCTGGGTCACCTCGTACCCGGCCGTGAAGCTCGACGGCCGTGGCACCGCACTGCCGCACTCGAAGAAGGACAACCCCGGCGGCAACACGCACATCACGCTCCAGCCCGGCGGCAAGGCATACAGCGCGGTGAACCTCTTCGACTACGGCTCGAAGAACCACACGGCGCAGTCCTTCGCCATCGCGCTGCGAGGCGCGGACGGTCACGTCGGCCCCTTCTACTCCGTCGCCATCAAGGGCGAGAAGCCGCAGTTCAGCTGGAACGAGGCCGACGCGCTGAACTGGAGCACCAAGAAGCCGTACGACTTCTGACGGCCCGTCGGACAGTGACGCGTCAGTTCGGTCCGGCCCTGTCCCGCGTCCCGAACTCCGTCGGCACGGCTTCGATGTGCCGGCGATAGTGTCCGGCTGGATGTGGGAGGGGACGCCGAGCCTCCCGACGCTGAGTGGGAGCAGGCGGATCGGGCGGCGGGCGCGAGGCGGCGCAACGCCGTGGTGGACGCGCTCGACTCGGTGCTGAAGGGGGCCAGGGACGTCGCCGGTCTGTGACTGGTCGAAGCGTCCGTCATGGCCCGGCGCACGGCTCAGACACAGCTTTGTCCGCGGGGGCTGCTGGGCGGCTGAGGCGATTGGCGGAGTGCCGGAGCCGGTGGCAACGATCCTGCGTTGGATGCTGCTGGTGACTGCCGGCGCGCCGTCCGGTGACAACCATCGCATGGGCTCCTTGGGCCGCAGGGCTCGGGCAGGATTGGCATCGACTGCGTCGTGCACAACGCGTCGTGCGCTGCACGTGACTTGAGCCGGGCGATACCGATCTGGTGACCTGAGTCAGAGATTCGTCTCGCCCGCCTCACCGACCGGCTCGGCAAGGGCCTGGGCTCCGCACCCCGCGATGCCCTCCTCGTCGACGGCGTCTTGATGACGGCCTGGCCGTGCGCGGCTGAAGCGTCCGGCACATCGAGTCCAGTCCGCTGTCGGGTCGGTTCATCTGCCCGTCCAGACGATCCTCGGCTGGTTCGGTCCTGCCTGCTCCCGGCATTTCACCCCGGCTTGCGGCCCCCCGAAGCCCGGCTTGCTGCCGCCGAGGACTAGCGTCCTGCTGTGGACCCGAGTCGGCTCTTCCGCACGGAGCCGAAGGAGGACGATCTGCATGGACGGTCACGTGGTGACCCACATGTCGGGCGGTCAGCTCCCGGAGCTGACCACAGGACGCCTACTGTCCACGTGGCAGCTGGACGTCCCCGCGCTGCTGCTGGTCGTCGCCCTGGGCGCGCTCTACGGCTACGGCATTGTGCGGCTCCGGCAGCGCGGTGAGACCTGGCCGCCCGCCCGTGTGGCCGCCTTCGCGCTGCTCGGCCTCGGGGCACTGGTGGTGGCCACGATGTCTGCCCTCGCCGTCTACGACCACGTGCTGTTCTGGCCGGCCGCCGTGCAGAACGTCCTCCTCGATCTCGTCGCACCCCTGGGGCTGGCCCTCGGCGACCCGCTGCGGCTCGCGGTCGAGGCACTGCCGGAGGGCGCCGCCGGGCGGGTCCGCCGGGCCATGGCGAGCCGTCTGGTGCGGGTGCTGACGTTCCCCCTGGTCAGTACGGCCCTGGTGCTGGCCACTGAGCTGACGGTGTACTTCACGCCGTACTTCGAGACCGCTCTGCGCGTGGGCTGGCTGCACGAGCTGATGTATCTGCACCTGCTCGCGGCCGGCTCCCTGTTCGTCATCCCCGTGCTGACCCACGAGGAAGCGCTGCCCACCTGGTGCAAGCATCCGGTGCGGGCGGGGCTGGTGTTCCTGGACGGCATCGTCGACGCGGTCCCCGGCATCGTCGTCATGACGCACGGCACGCTGATCGCGGGCGCCTGGTATCTGCACCACGCGCCGACCTGGTCCCCGGACGTACAGCACGACCAGCAGATCGGCGGCGGCGCCATGCTCAGCATCGCCGAACTCGTCGCCCTTCCGTTCCTGCTCGCGCTCCTGTTCCAGTGGGCGCGCACGGAGCGGGTCCAGACCGTGGCCCTGGACCAGCACCTCGACGCGGAACTCGCCCTCGCCACAGCCAAGCCCACCGCCTCGGTTTCGGACCGTGGCCAGGCACCGTCTTCCGAACGGGTACGCCCCTGGTGGGAAACCGAAGAGAACGAGGTCGCTGCCAGGATCCGACGCCAGCACCGGGATACCTGACCTGCGCCGGCCTCCAGCGTTGCGGGAGCAGCCTCGTCGCCCCTATGGCCTTCCGCCGGCTTTGGCCTCTGCGAGACCCGGGCCGGGCGCTCTTGCGGACAGCGACCTGACCGACCTTCCCGATTTGGCCGACGCGATCTTCGACCTCCACAGCGGTTCGCAGCAGACAGCCGAGATCCGTCGCTGATTGCGAGCGGAGCCGTCCGTCTGCGTCGTCCAGGAGGCGAGAGCGGTCAGCCGCTCGCTGCAGGCCGCTCGGAGTACGTGCCGCAGTCGAACCCCGCGAGCGCGCTGTACAGCAGGGTGGGACGGGGCGGGGCGGGGGCGGCCGGGCAGCCGGATGTCACCGTGACGGAAACCGGCACTTGAATCGCGCCGTATAGCACTGGTCGAATACCGCGCGGCCGGGCTGCCAGTCGGCGATGTGCACGGTCACGTACAGACCCTCGGGCGCACCCCCATTTCCGGTCGGAGTTGCAGCCGCACCACCGAAGGCACCGTCGAGCGCCGAACAACCGCGTCCGAGGGGCCCGTTGAGCGTCTGCTCCCCGTCGCGTTATTCGACGAGCGCGGGGTCGGCCGCCGGGGCCGGGGCGGCGCGGTTGGTGGTGGTGCGGGCTCCCCGCACCACCACCGGCCGATTCGTCTCAGTGCGCCGCGGAGTCCCAGCTGGGGTCGTCGTGGGCTGTCAGGGTGATGGCCTCACCGCGACGGCCCACGACGATGAGGTCGGCGCAGCAGGGCGGCCGTGGCCAGGATCGGGGTGGTCGCGGCGGTGGCAGCGGCACCGAGTCTGGTTTCGGTGGCCAGGATCCAGCGGACTTTTTTCATGGCCAGGGTGAGGATCTCGCTGCCGCGCTGGCGCATACCTGCCTCGAACCGGCTGACGGCCACGGTGAGAGTGCTGGCACCGTCGGCGGCTTCGCTCAACCGCATGAGCAGGCTGGCGGCGTCGCGGATGGCCGCGCTGGCGCCCATTCCGGCGGTTGGTGGTGTCGCGTGGACGGCGTCGCCGAGTGCGGTGATCCGGCCTGCGGGCCACGGTGCGAGGTCGGATGCCCGGGTCGAGGCGGCGTTGAAGCGGAATGCGGCCACGCTGTGCGGGTCGGCGCGGGCAATGACCTCGAGCGCGTGCTCGGCCCAGCCCCGCGCACGGAACCGGTCCAGCAGCGCGGCCTGCAACTCGCCGTCACGCAGACCACGCAGGGCGTCGGTGGCGGCGGATTCGGGGAACATGCCGCCCCAGACGTAGGTGGGTCCGGTGGTGACGGACATCCGCAGCTCGGGCGCATCGAGCACGGCGTTGCCGACCGGGTCGCGATAGCCGACGTAGAGCGCCGCGCCCCGAGGGCCTATTGCCAGCCCCGATCGTGGTCCGAGCCGCTGCTGTTCACCAAGGCTCAGGTCTCCGAGGGAGGTGCGGCCGGAGAACCCGATGATGCCCGCCGGTCGGTTGGTCGGGCCTCCAGCCAGGTGCCGGGCGACGAGGGAGTGGGTACCGTCCGCGCCCACCACCAGATCAGCCGTGACGGGTGCGGCATCGGTGAACCGCACCTGGGGTGTGCCGTCTTCGCCGTGGCCGATGCCGGACACGGTCCGCCCCAGGTGCAGGTCATCGCCGACCGCCTCGGCCAGCAGCGTGCGCAGGGTGATGCGGTCGATGTCGACGCCGGCATCATTGCTGAGGTCCGGCCCGTGGCCGAGGAGCCGGCCTCGCCGGTCCCAGAACGCATCGCGGTCGCGCAGCCGCAGCGCCGAGGCCGATGCCAGCAGACGCTCCATGATCTCCGGCGCCACCAGCTCCCGCAGCGCCGACTGCGCCCGCTCGTCCAGGGTGATGTGGTAGCCGCTCGTCGCCGCGACCTCGGTGTCGCGGTCGAACGCCGCCACCTCGAAACCCCGACGACGCAACCCCGCCGCCAGGGATCGCTGGCATTCTTGCCACCTTCGATGCCGAACTCACTGACGTTCGCCCGCTCGAACTCGTCCAGGCCGGTCGACGCCTCGCGCACCGATGGGCCACCATGACAGAGACCGGCGACAGCAACAGCCCAACCCGCTCCTCATGAACGGTCCATCCAGGCCGAGTTCCTTGCCCGGCACGATCGCTTGTCCGGGCGTGGCGAAAACGAAGTGGCTGGTGTAGTCGGAGTCCTTGAGGCGCGCGAACGCGGCCAGGTGAAACCGGCGCGTGTCGTCGCCGGGGTCGGAATCGACATGGCCGATGAACTCCGCGATCGCCACGCGGTCGAGGTACTCGTTCGACTGGTGCTCGGTCGGCTGGGTCACCTGATGCCGTTGGGGCGAATGCCAGGCGACCGTGGCATACATACCGGACGACCAGCCTCGCGGGCCCACTGCGAGATGGCTCCCCGCGACCAATGCCAGACTCCGCTGGAACGGGGAATTTCCAGGCAGTGGCCACGGCTGGATGTGAGTGTCCGAACGGTGGCTGCGGCAACTCCGAGAGGAACAGGGCAGTGTCGCCATCACCTTCAAGGAAAACCTCTTGTGCGTGCCGCCGTCCGATGTTGAGGTGGCATGGTGACCAACCACGATGAGGTGGCGGCTGTCCGACCGTTGACCCTGGCTTGGGTGAGCAGGCATCTGGAGGTCGGCGAACGGATCGTCAGGACCGAGGCGCTGCACGGCGGCATCACTGCCGAAATGCGGAGGCTGACCATCGGTGCGCGGGACGGAGGCACCCGTCACCTGGTGCTGCGGAGTTTCGTCGACCCGTTCTACGTGGGGCACGCCGAGGACCTGCTGAACAGGGAGACCGGCGCCCTGACCCTGCTCGCGGGGACCGGCGTGCCGGCTCCTGGACTGATCGCGGTTGATCCGACCGCCGCGCACTGCGAGTATCCATCGCTCCTGATGACACATCTGGCGGGCCGGACGGTCCTCGACGATGAGGGATTGGAGACACGCGTCCCTCTGCTGGCCCACCAACTCGTCGCGATCCACGCGTTGCGACCTGTCGAGCGGCCCCGGGAGTATGTGGCGTTGACGACCGCCGACACCGTCGTGACTCCAAAGGGCGCCGACGCGGCGGTATGGGCCGCGGCGATCGACGTGATCCGCAAGCCCGCGCCCCCCTATGAAGGACGGTTCCTGCACCGGGACTTCCAACCCGGCAACGTGCTGTTCGACGTGTCGCCCCCAGGGTCGGCAGATGCCCGGATCTCCGGCGTCGTCGACTGGGCACAGACCTCCTGGGGCCCGGCGGATCTCGACGTGGCGCACTGCTCGACCAATCTCGCGCTGCTGCACGGCCCGGCCTGGGGTCTGCGGTTCGCCGAGGCGTATGAGGAGGCCGGCGGGGTGCTGGCCGCGGACGCGAGCGCGCGGCTGTACTGGCTGGTGCGGAGCGGGCTGGCCTTCTCAGAAGAAGTGCAGCAGGTGGCGCAGCCATGGCGGGAGGCTGGGAGAACAGAGCTGACGACGCGGGCTGTGGAGGAGCGGCTGGATGCCTATGTCACCGCCCTGATGGACACGCTGGGCTGAGCCGAAGCAGCCCGAGGTGCGGGCCGGCGGTGTGCGCCAGGTCCGGCTGCGATCACGTCTTGGTTGGTCGATTGGCTCGTGAGTGGCAGTGATCACAGCCGATGTGTTCGCTTCCAGACCGAGCTCATCGAGACGGCGAGGGTAGCGATCACTCCGCTGATCTGGGTTTTTTGCGCTGGTTGGCATTGAAGCGCGCTTTCTTCTGACGATTCCCGCACGTGTTCATGTCACACCATTTGCGGGTGCGACTTTGGCTGGCGTCGAAGAAGGCGGCTTGGCAGGTGGGTGATGCACACAAGGCCAATTTTCCGTCTCGTTCGCCTGCGATGATGCTGATCGCGTCGGCGGCGATCACGCTGAGGGCATCTTCCACGCAGGAAGCCGAGCTGAGTCGCCATCGCCGCTCACCCTCGGGCGTCAGGATCGCTGCGGCCCGACCCTGAGCGCTGCAGTCATTGATGACTTGGACAGCAGACGCCGGGAGAGCCTCCTGGGTCGCGGCCGCTGTCGCGGCGGCGTGAATCGACTCCCTCAGTTCCCGGGCGAGGTCGAGCTGGGCAGTGGTGCAGGAGTCCACGGGGAGGCCGTTCACCGTCAGCCAGTCGACGAGTCGCTGCGGCGTGGGGATGCGCTCCACGGCGTCGCCATGACGCTCGGACAGAGTCCCCGTGAAGCTGGTCGCCAGCACAGTACCGAGGCGGAAGTCAGGGAATCCAGCACGCATGGAACCACCTTAGCCGGTTGCAGCGTGGCTCGGGGAACTGCTAGAACCGTCTTAGCCGGTTCGCGACAGGTCGTAGCCGGTTCCGCGATGGCCAGGAGGTCTCATGCCCCGTCCAACCAGCGACGTGCAAGTATGTGAAGCCCACGCAACCGACGCTGACCTCGACGATCTGCGCGCGCGACTGGCCGCGGCGCGACTACCGGAGGCTGAGACGGTCTATCGCGCCGCGCCCGGCCCTCGCCGATGGGAACAGGGCGTCCCTCTCGCCGACCTCGTCGATGTCGTGAACTACTGGCGCACCGGGTACGACTGGCGGTCGTTCGAAGAGCGTCTTAACCGGATCGGCCAGTTCCGCACGACCATTGATGATCTGGGAATCCATTTCCTGCACCGCCGATCCGCGCGCGCGGATGCCACCCCTCTGATCTTGACGCACGGCTGGCCAGACAGCATTGCTCGGTTCATCGATGTTGTGGACGAGCTGGCAGATCCGAAGGACGCAGGCGCCCCGGCGTTCCACGTAGTGGTCCCGTCGCTTCCAGGCTTTGGTTACAGCGACAGGCCGGCCACCACCGGATGGGGAACCGAAAAGATCGCGGCCGCATGGGTGGAACTGATGGGAAGGCTCGGCTACAGCAAGTTCGCAGCCCACGGCGGCGACTGGGGAGGCAATATCACCACGGTTCTCGGCGGCAGGTTCCCGGCGCACGTTCTCGGCATCCACACAACGTTCGCGGAGGGCCCGCCCGGGTTGACAATGGACGGGCTGACGGCGGTCGAGCGCAAGTGGGCCGAGGAGACCCGCTATTTCTGGCGCCACCGCGCGGCGTACGCGAAGCAGCAGGCGACCCGACCGCAGACCATCGGCTACTCGCTCGTCGACTCACCGGTCGGGCTTCTTGCCTGGATCCTCGACAAGTTCGCCGAGTGGTCCGACACCGAAGACAGCCCGTTCGAGACGATTTCCAGAGACCGCATTCTCGACGACGTCACCCTGTATTGGCTGACCCGGACCGGCGCATCGGCGGCCCGCATTTACTACGAAAGCCACAACTCGCTCGATCCCGAACTTCGGGTCGACGTCCCGTCAGCGATCACTATGTATCCCCGCGACGTCGAGAAGTGTCCGCGTGCCTGGGCGCAGGAGCGGTACCGGCAGATCGTCCGATGGAGGGAGCCCGAAAGCGGGGGACATTTCCCGTCGCTGGAGGTTCCCGAGTATTTCGTCAAGGATCTGCAAGAGGGCCTCGCGGCAGTGCTGGCCGCTCATCGGTGAACGCGGATGGGTGCCGGCACTCGATCACCGCCTGATCCGGCTCAAGGCGTTGCCCGACGGCTTCCGGACCGAGTTCATCGAGACCAAGCCCTCTGCGCCCTCGCGCAGACCCGCACCCTGACGGAACGCTGTGGCCGCAGCCGCGGTCAGCAAGGCCCCGAACACTGCCACGGTGTCGAAGGAGTAGTTCGCGGGGGGGGGTGCCTCTATGTCTTTGGTCAAGCGAGGCGTGGGGTTCTGGGTTCGTAGAAGGTGCCGTCGCGGAGCATCGCGAACAGCACATTGATCCGCTGGCGGGCCAGGCGGAGAAGTGCCTGGGTGTGGGTTTTCCCTCGGGCCCGGCATTTGTCGTAGTAGGTGCGGGAGGCGGGATCGTGCAGGGCGGCGAACGCGGACAGGAACATCGCGCGTTTGAGCTGTCGGTTGCCGCCTCTGGGTGCGTGTTCGCCATGGATCGAGGTCCCCGACGATCTGGTGGCCGGGGCGAGGCCGGCGTAGGAGGCGAGATGGGCGGCGGTGGGGAAGCTGGTGCCGTCGCCGACGGTGACCAGCAAAGTAGCGGCGGTCCTGACCGCGACCCCCGGCATCGAGGTCAGGACCTGGGAAAGAGGGTGTGCCTCCAGCAGGGCAGCGATCTGGGCTTCCAGAGCCCGACGTTGCTCGTGCACGGCTGCGAGCGAGCGGGCCAGGGAGGGGATCACGACGTCGAGGGTGCCGGTCCCGGGAACGACGACGGTCTGCTCGTCGAGCGCGTTGAAGACCTCCTCGATCAGTCGCTGGGCCATGCGCGGGGCTTTGGGTCTGATCACCTCGACGAGTCTGCGGCGTCCGGCTTTGCGCAGCGCGGCCGGGGATCCGTAGCGTTCCAGCAGCCAGGTGACGGCCTGGTGGTCCAGGCGGGGGCCCAGGACGCGTTCCAAGCTGGGGTGGAACTGGGTGAGCAGGCCGCGTATGCGGTTGGAGGTGCGGGTGGCCTCGGCCGCGAGGTCCTGGTCGAAGCCGACCAGAACGGTCAGCTCGGCGGTGATCTCGTCGGTCAGTTCCAGCGAGCGCAGGGTGTGCGGCATGGTGCGGGCAGCATCCGCGATCACGGCCGCGTCCTTCGCGTCGGTTTTCGCCTCGCCGGGATACAGGTCGGCGATCCGCCGCATGGCAAGTCCCGGCAGATAGGCGACCTTGCAGCCGGCGTCCCGGGCGACCGTCAGGGGCAGGGCGCCGATCGAGGCGGGCTGGTCCACGATCACCAGTACGGTGCCGAACTTCGCGGCCAGCTTGTCGAAGACGGCCCGCAGCTTCGGCTCGCTGTTGGGAAGCTGCTTATCGAAGACCTTCTTGCCGGCCGGGGTCAGCCCGTGCCCGTGATGGGCACTCTTGCCGACGTCCAAGCCTAGGAAGACGCCCACGTCGCCGGTGTCGAACATCGTGCTCCCCACTACTTCGGTGCAGTGCCGGCCAGGGCGATGGTGCCGTACTCGCGCATCCACGTTATGCAGACCTGCCGCCCGCACGGTGCCGGGCATTGCGCCAGGCCAGGCGGTGGTCGGACCTCTCATCAGCGTCTCCAACGGCACCCCACGGACCCGGTGACACCACCCCCCAGGTCATGCGCTCGACAGGGGGACACAGTCATGCCGGGCCCGCAGGCCAGCGGTCCTCTTGCAGGACCGCGAAGAACATAACGGGGAGGAGCAGGGCGGCCGGGGCCGGTCCGCGGCCGCGGGCGGCGACGGTGTGGCGCAGCGCGCCCCCTACTTCACCGGCCGCCAACACGACGACGGTCCGCCCTCCTGGGGAGGGACGGACCGTTCGAGGTACCTGGATCAGCGGAGCAACAGGTACAGGTGGAACCGGCTGGTCGAAGTCCAGTCGCAGCGCCACCGTATGACGTTGGTGCTGCTGTCCTTCCACGACTGACCGCCGCGGTCGCACGCGGCCTTCTTGTTGTATGTCTCTCCGGTGTCGTACCAGGACGATGAGATTGTTGACGGGGCAGCTGTCGCCGTCGCCGGCACGGCTACAGCGGCGGTAGCACCCAGAACAGCCGCCGCGACGGCCAAGCGCATCCTCATAGGTGAACTCCACTTGTGATGACGGGCGTTGGACGGGTCACCAGTGCTCCGGATTTCCCGTCGGTCGGACAGTCCAACCTTGCTCCCCTGAGTCTCGGGATGTCAGCGCACAAGGCTGTCCGGGACTGTCCGGGACAGGTCCACGATGTGTCCGGGCTGATCAGCGGGCTGGTGCCGCGGTCTGGCCTCGGTCTCGCCACGGCAGTCGGGCTCGACGGACCGGTCGCCACGGCGGTGCCGGGCTGAGCGGAGTGCCCGCGACGGGTCCGGCCACTACGCGGCAGCTGCTGCTCCCCGTCGGTCTCTCCGGGCGTTGTGGTTCGCGGTCTCAGCTTGCGGTGAAGGCGAATTCCTGGCTGGAGGCTCCGGTGCAGTTGGCCTGCACGGCTTCGGCGCCGTCTGTGACCGGGGGCAGGAATCCCACGCACAGGCCGCTGTGCAGTGGCCGGAGTCGAAGGCCGCTGCCGGAGGCCTCCAGGCGGAACTTCTGGCTGCTGCTGTCCTCGCAGTCCCGGGGGGCGAGCAGCGCTCCGGGGGCGGTCGAGGCTCCGTCGACGGCCAGGCAGCCTATGCCCTTGCTCGGGTCGGGGTTGTGCCACTGGATGCGGTAGGTCTGCCCAGTCAGCTTTTCGAGGTAGACGCGGGGCAGCGGGGCGTCCGCGCACGAGTGCTGAACGGCGATTTCCCGATCGGTGCGACCGTTGCGTTCGCGTCCCTCGGTGAGACAGAGGGAGGGGGAGGATGCCGGGTGAATGCGGGTCCAGCCGGAAGCCGGCATCCGAGCGGAGGCCCGCGTGGGGCTGTGGCTGGGACGGGGAGCGGCCGTCTTGTCCTGTTCGTCCCGCGAGACAGTGGGGGAGACTGAGGGCCTGGCGTCGCTCGTTCGGTGCTCGGTGGGCGAAGAAGTCGGCTGCTTGGAACGTGTGCTGGGCGAGGCCTTACCGTGCGGGGTGCTCGTGGGTGCGCCGCCGGCACCGTCGTCCGAACCGTCATTGGACGGCAACAGTGCCAGCGCCAGTATCCCCACGACGGTGCACGCGGCGATAGCGACCAGCGGTCCCTGACGACGCCAATTCGACTGAGCGCTTGCAGGATCGGTGGTGCCATCGGCCGGGTCGCCGGAGGTCGGTTCGTCGGCCGGGTCGGTGTCCGGGTTGTGCTCTTGGGCGGCTGCTCCCACGGGAACCGGCACCGTTTTGTGCGGCGCGGCGTCGTCTTCCTGGGCAGCGGTCTGCGCTGCGTCCTCGCCGGCGGACTCTGGTGCGGCGCTGCCGGAGATGGACAGGCGCCGTCGGGCGTCGAGCCATGCGGCCACCGTGTCGTCGTCGCCGCCGCACGCCCGAACGTAGGCAGCCAGGAGTTCGGCGCGGGGCAGCTCGTCGCGGCTCAGGGCGGCGGAGAGGGTCGCGCGCGGCAGGACGTCGCCGGCGTCGGTGGCGTTGCGTTCCAGCTGCCGGTAACTCAGGTCCGCCCAGCGGCGTAACTGCCGCATCAGCTCCATGAACTGTGCAGGGCGCTCTGCCACTGCCGGGTCGGGCCCTTGTCCCATCACCACTCCCTTCTCTTGTGAGTACCAAGGGAGCCTAAAGGGAGTTGATCGGTAGATGAGCGCTCTTTCCAGCATCTGTCTGCCACCTTCGAACATCCGGGGTTGGCTGCTGTCCGGGACCGGCCATCCGCACTGATTGCGGATCGTTCACTGGTTTATGTGGCGGTATGCGACCACGTGGGCGAGGTCCGGGAGAGGCGCGACGGTGACCACGGTGCCGGGCCGGGGGGCGTGGATGACCTGGCCGTCACCGATGTACAGCCCGACGTGCCCGCCGCCGTAGGACAGGACGAGGTCACCGGGCACCAGTCGGCTTCGGGTGGTGGCGGTCCCGGCGTGGATCTGCCCCCACGTGGTGCGGGGCAACGTCACCCCAGCCGCCTGCCAGGCCCGCATCACCAGGCCGGAGCAGTCGAAGCCGCGAGGCCCGGCACCGCCCCACACGTAGGGCTTGCCCAACTGCGCTCGGGCATAGGCCACGGCGCCCGCCGCGGACCTGGTCGGCTTGGCGGGCCTGGCGGTGGGCGTCGTGGCCGGCTGCCGGCCCGGCGCAGGCGCGGTCACCGACGGTGTGGTCGCCGCCGGCCGGGTGGAGGTGGAGGCGTCCGGCTTCACGGGAACGCGCAGCGACTGCCCGGCGTAGATCAGGGTCGACGATCCCAGATCGTTGAGCCGCTGCAACTGCTTCACGGTCGTGCCGTGCGTGCGCGCCAGCTCCCACAGCGTGGCACCGGGCAGCAGCACGATCTTTTTGACCTTGGCGGGCTTGGCCTTGGCCGAGTCCGGCTCGGCGGGCTTGGCCGGGTGCGCCTTGGCGGGCTTGGGCACTGCCGGTGCTTCCGGCCGCAGCGTGAGTGACGGTTCGCCGGCCGCGGAGGAGTCCGACGGGCCGTGCACGGCCAGCAGCACGCCCGCCAGCACCGAGAGCACGAACCCCACAGCCAGTCCTGCCACTGCGGCCATGCCGTTGCGGATCTTCTTCGCGCCCACGCCGGGGGTGCGCGGCCTGCGGTGCGACACCGGCACCGACCGGAGCCCCTTCCTCGCGGTCTGCTTCTTCGGCGCCTGCCGCCGAGGCAGGAGTGTGTGCTGTCCCATGACGACCTCCTCGAAAAGACCGCGTAGTTCGCGGCCCGGCAAGGAGGTTGATTCGTCTCAAAGGTGTCCCGCTAGATCTTCGCCCGTCCGGGACAGTCCCGGTCCGTCCAGTGCTGGCAGCCCCCTGACAACGGTGGGCCGCGTAGGCGCGGACGGTGCCGCTGACCTGCACAGACAATGCTGGACTGTCCCGTCCGCCATGACGTGTTGCCCCGCGCTGACCTGCCCGGCACGCTCTTGCCATCGACCGGCCCACCCGGACCGCGCCAGACGTCGACGGCGCCTCCGGGTCCGCCGCATCCACTCTCGCCATCTGCCGGTGTCGACGACCGGGGCGAGCAGTCGTCCACACGGCCCACCCCTCAGCGTCCGCGCAGGGGTGGCTACCTCACCGACTCGTTCCTCGAAGGAGATCCGCATGTCTGCTGTCACACACCGCAAGACCCGACCGCTGATCATCGCTGTGCTCGCCAGCGGTCTGGTCGCGGGCGTTGTCGCCGGCACTTCGGTCACCGATGTGTTCACCGCCGACTCGGGCCAGGGCGGCACCTCGGGCCAGGTTGCCCTCGCCGGTAGCAAGGTGCAGCAGGGCGGCGACGTTTGCCAGCCCGTCGACCGCGTGACGCCCATCCTGATCCGCGAGGGCTGGGACAGCCGTCCCGAGAAGATCACCTGGCGTAACGGCGCCTCCACCGAGCAGAAGCACCAGTTCACCTTCACCCACACCTACTCTGCCCGCGGCATGCTCACCGGCGACCTGCCCTCCCTGCCCAGCATGCAGGGCAAGGCGAGGGCGAAGATCAACAAGAAGAACAAGCAGCAGGGCACCGCCATGTTGGGCTTCGAGCTGGAGCTGTCCGCCGACATCAGCAACGGCGAGACCATCGAGTACACCGTCCCCGCCAGCAGCATGTTCATCGCCAAGCGCGGTATCTGGAAGCAGACCTGGGCCATCAAGCGCTACCAGCGGTGGTCCAACTGCCAGGAACGCTGGTCCCACGCCGGCAACATGACCGGTGTCGGAAGCATGATCTACACCTCCTCCAAGAAGCTGTACCGCTGAACCTTCGGCCCAGGCGGCAGGCGCTTTCTGCGTTTCGGGGGAGCGGCTCGCCGGCACCGATCCCGGCTGCCTCGGATGTGCGAGGCAGCCGGGATCAATCAGCCCGCGGAGCCACAGACCACCTGCCCGGTAGGCACAACCAGCCTCTTCAGCTCGCCTTCGGTGCACTGACCGTACGGATGGGCAAGGAGCCACCGCAGCATTCGCCGGCGACGGGTGACTGTGCCGGCTTCGCACGGGCGACTCGCTCCGGCTGACTACACCCCACCGGGCTTGGAGGAGGCGCACCCGGGGTCCGTGGAGTCCGTGGTGCATTTCACGATGACGCTGTGGACATTGTCGACCCCCTCCACCGGCATGGTGACGGTCATGTGGTGCGTCCACGTCGACCCGGCATCGTTGCTGAATGTCCAGTCTCCGGTGGTCGTCTTGAGAGCCAAGGCTCGCGCCAGCCACGCTGTCTGGCCGGGCGGAACCTCCATCGCGTAACTGGTGCCCGATGCCTCAGTGGTGGTCTGAGTCTCGGTCCAGGTGTGTTGGTATCCAAGCTGGACGTCGGCTTTCAGTGGGCTCTTGGCCTCTGATCCCGGTCCGATCGTGACATTGACGCCGAGGGTGTCTGTTTGGCTGACCATGTTCGCGCTGGACTGCGACCAGTTCATGGAGCAGCTCAAGTTGCCGCCGGAAGGCCCGCTGGAGTTCGTGCAGACGGGGGAGGAGCCCTGCCGGTCACTCGATGTGGAAACGAGTTGGTAGGGCCCGAGGTGGGCGGGCTGGGAGTCGTCGGTGATGGTGTACGAACTCGCCGTGATGACGCCGGATCCGTTGTTGCGTTGGGTCAGCGCGTACTGCGTCGCCAGATCGTCGAGGGTCGGGCCGCTTGGACTGTCACCGGGGGCCGCAGTCACGGTCCACTGCTCAGTGGTGTCTCCCCCGCTGGCGCCCACTCCCTCGGTGCAGCCAAGGGTATTCATCTGGAGGGCGGCACCGCCGGCGTAAGGGGAGGCGTACTGGTCCCAATACGACGAGACGCATTCGTCGTTGTCGACGCGCCGAATCAGGTAGGTATTGGCCACGTCGGTGACCGGTTCGGCGTAGAACAGCTGTTTCTGGTCTGTGTCATCGCAGGTGGCGGTCATGGTGAGGAAGCCATTTTCGTCGATTTCGACGCAGCCGCTCTTGCTGGGGATGTTGTTGGCGATTTGGAAGCTGCCGTCGTTCTTGGGGTTGGGCTTGAAGCTCCACTGATCGCTTATCGCCGTGCCATCAGGTCGCAGGACGACGTCATTGCTGTCCGATGAGCCGTCATTGAGCAGATCGACGGGGCCATTCGGGTTCGCGGCACGCGCCATCCCCGTGACCTCGTGCTGCACGCGGGCGATGGTCATGCACCCGGTGTGGGAACTCTTGTCACACGAGGGGTCGTCTGCATGAGCTGGCGTGGTAGCCAGCAGTGACAGCGGTATGGTGAGTGCGACCGCCAGGAGCGCAGGCATTCTTCGCGTCGCACTTTGTGGGACTTGTTCAGTGGGCATGAACCATTTCCCTTTCGTCCTTCTTCGTGATTCCGGCACGGTGACCACCTCACGCTGAGGTGACCGTGCAGCAGGCGGCTATGCAATTCGGTGAAATGCGGGCTGCTGCTTGTTGCACGATTCCCGGCGCCGTAACCGGAACCGCCGGCACCGCGACGGTCGTTGGCGGCCCCGGCCTCTGGGGCATCTCAGCGGTCATGGTTCTTGGTCCTCGCTCCGGTGAGCTGTGCTCTTCGGGCCGGTCAGGTGCCCCCGAGCAGCACCGGTCCACCCCGTGCGCCCGGACCACCGTGGCACCGTCAACGTAGGCGCGGGCAAGCGGAGGAACATCCTCCATCTGCCGGATAGAGTTCTCGATTTCGGGTGCCGGGCCGTGGTGACCTGTGAGCGGGAGCTCGTCGCGCAGCGGGGCCCGGGGCTCTGCGGAGCCGCACCGCGGCCTGCCAACCGGGCGTTCAATCCGCCCGCAAGCGGTCGCCCGCAAACGACCCCGCCATTCGTGACAGCCGCAAGGGACGTGCCGTACCTTCAGATGCATGGGGGAGCTCTCTGAGGAGTCCGGTGCGGGGCGGGTCCACAACCGCATCGAGGGCGATGTCAACGGTGTAGTAGGGCAGTTCGGGGATGTTCACGGAGACGTCCATATGCAGGGGGGCGTCAGTGACACCCAGTTGTCCCGCCTTGCGCAGGAGATCGCTCGCTCTTACGCCGCTACTGAGGCGACGAGGGCGGCCGAGGCAGCTGCAGCGGCCGAGCAGGCCGAGCGAGCGGCTGAACAGCGAAGAAGGGCTCAGCAGAAGCAGCAGCAGGAGGCTGAGTGGGAGAAGGAACAGGAGGCCGAGGAACAGAGACGGGAGCGCAAGAAGTCGGCGCTCAAGTCCGTTGGTTGCGTCTTGCTCGTCCCGGCCTTTCTTGCCATTTCTTTCAGTACGCAGGTGACTCTCTGGACGTTTCCGGTCCTGATTTTCGTGCTCGTTCTGGCCCTTGTGCTGGCCAGGTCCGGCACTGACCGGAAGTAATTCCTTCCGCGGGCGATCACGTCAACTCCCTTCGCGGTCCCTGTCGTGCAGCCGGTCCTACCCGCAGTGCAGGCTCCGACTTAACGCTCTGCTGGACACGGCTTGCGCCGAACTGGACTCCTACCTGCGGCGGCTCGTACTCCAGCGGTGGATCGTGATCCTGGCGACCGGACGACGTACCCCGGTGGCTGCTGGTAGACCGGTCCCCAGGCCGTCCGGTCATTCAGGTCCGAGCCGAATGCACGCCGCACCCCCGAGCGCTCTACTTGGCGAGCGGTGCCCACCAGCGTGCTCAGTCACACTCGCCGTAGTGGGCGCATGTGCGCGATGGTTGGCGAGCCTGCTTTACCGAGCACTCGACCTGCTGTGGTTGAGCGCTTGGGTCGGCTCGTTGGCGTTTGAGTTGGCCTGTTGCTGGCCCACGGGGCCCGATCGCACCGGCGACCGCTGGTTTCACGCGGGGGCGGTAGACGGCGGTGATCCTGTGCTCGCGGCTTCCACGACGATCTCTCCGGCCCGGGTGCGTGCGTACAACACCTCTCTGCCTGCACGGTGGGCGCTGACCAGGCCGGCGGTGCGCAGGGCCGTCAGGTGCTGGGAGACACCGCCGGGGGTCAGTCCGGTGCGGCGGGCGAGGTCGGTGGTCGAGACGGGGGCGGTCAGCTCGGTCAGGAGGGTTGCGCGGGATCGCCCCAGCACCCCTGCCAGGGCGTCGGAGACGGTCGCGGGCCGCGCCTGCCAGAGCGTGCCGACGGCGCGCGGGGGGTAGCGCAGCGAGGGCAGCCACGGCTCGGTGAGGACGGAGAAGACGCGCGGCCAGACAAAGGCGGACGGCACCAGCAACAGCCCCCGGCCGGCCAGCTGACGCGCTCCGTGCGCGGTTCGGTGTGCCACGTGCAGGGTGCCTCCCGCCCAGGTGACCTGTGGGTCGAGGTCCGCGAACAGGTGCTGGGCGCCACCTTCGACCAAGCGGCCGGCGCGGTAGCGGATGTCGCCCTCCAGCAGGGTGAGGATCCGCGACCAGTACGGCGCCAGGGCCAGCTCCCAGTACATCTCGATCGCGTCGGCCAACCGCCCGAGTTCGGCTGTGGGGTCCGCGCGCAGCGCCGCCATCCGCGCGGGCGGTACCTCGGCCGTCGTGTGCAGCAGCGCCGACGGGGTGGCCCGGACCGTGGCCAGCTCCATGTCCAGTGATGGCAGCGGGGTGGTGGGCGGCGGGCAGATGAACCCCGGGATGCGGCCGCTGTGGGCCGAGCCCGTCGGCACCGGAACGAGGTCGAACAACGGGCTGAGGTCGACTTCCGCCGCCAGCTGCTGCCGTGCCCGGTCGGCCCAGGTGCGGTGCAGGCCGTGTGCGTCCACGCCCTTGAGCACCCGGATGCTGGCCACCACCTCCCACAGCGGGGAGATCGCGAAGCGGGTGCGGGCGACGTCCTCCAAGCCGAGTTCGATCTCGATCATTTAGCTCAGGATAAAACAATGGGGAAGTCGTCAACGGTCCTGCACGGTACGGCGCATGACCGAAGCACCCCGTTCCCCGTGGCGGCTGCGCGACTTCCGCATACTCTTCGCCGCGAGTGCCCTCAGCCACCTCGGCAGCAATGCCGGCTATGTGGCGATCCCACTGCTCGCCGTCACCACCCTCGGCTCGGGCCCCGGCGAGACCGGTGCGCTGGCCGCGCTGTCCACCGCCGCCTTCCTCCTCATCGGACTGCCCGCGGGCGCCTGGGTGGACCGTCTGCCCGGCCGCCGAGTGCTGGTGGCCGCGGACGCCCTCCGCGCCGTGCTGTTCGCCTCGATCCCCGTCGCATGGTGGCTGGGTGTGCTGTCACTGCCGCAGCTGTACGCGGTGGTGCTGCTGAACGGCTGCGCCACGGTGTTCTTCGACGTCGGCTCGCAGAGCGTCCTGCCCGAACTGGTCGGCCGCGAACGCCTGGCGCCGGCGAACACGGCGCTGGTGAGCCTGATGGCCGGCGCCGGCATCGCCGGCCGCGGTGCCGGTGGTGTCCTGGTCCAGCTCTTCACGGCGCCCCTGGCGATTCTCGGCGGAGCCCTCGCCTATGTGGCCTCCGCCACCGGCCTGACGGGCATCGGCCGATGCCACGCTCCCGCCGCGGCACCGCCCGACCGGAAGCGGCTGCGCGCCGAGATAGCGGAAGGGCTGCGCCACGTCCTCGGCAGCCGCGAGCTGCGCGCGCTGGCGCTCACCGCGACCCTCAGCAACCTCGGCGCACAGATGATCAACGCCATGCTGCCGGTGCTCTTCACCCACGAACTGCACCTGCCCGCCGGGGCACTCGGGGCGTACTGGGCGGCCGGCGGCCTGGGCACCCTGCTCGGCGCCGGCGTCGCCCGCCGCCTCGCCGCCCGCCTCGGCCACGGTCGCACCCTGGGGCTGGCCGGACTCTGGTTCTCACCCGCCGCACTCACCGTCGGGCTCGTCGACGACGGGCCGTGGCTTTGGGTGGCCGGCGCTGGGTGGCTCGTCACCACAGCCAAGACGGGCATCAACAACGTCCTCGGCGTCACCCTGCGCCAGCGCATGCCCCCGGACCCGCTGCTCGGCCGCATGAACGCCACCTTCCGATTCCTGCTCACCGGCGCCCTGGCCATCGGCTCCGCCCTCGGTGGCCTCATCGGCCAGACGGCAGGCGTACACATGGCAATCTGGGCCGGCGCGATCTGCATGGCCTGCGCCTTCCTCCCGGTCTTCTGCTCCCCCGTCCGCACGCTGCGCGAGCTTCCGGTAACCACCACGCCACCCTCCCGAGCCTCGGCGGCACCCGCGCCGTGACCAGGGCAGGTGCAGCACGGAGGCACGCTCGAGAGCCGGCCCCGGCGTGGCTTCCATGAGCGTGCTCAGCCGCCGCGGCGCAGCGGCGACCAGCTCCAGGATCCGGACTGGGGAACCCACCGATGGGTGGTCGAGCGGACCATCGCCTGGCTTCACTTTGTTGGGACCCCCGTCAGCCTCGGGGCTGGTGGCGCCGGGGCGCACGGGCTGCTCTGACGAGAGCCACGGCGCTGCTACCAACGCCTGATGAGCCTCACCTCATGGGACACGGTCTGAGTCGGCGGGTGCCGTCAATCCTGGCGGTAGGCGTTGCCGTGCTCGTTGATGAGCACGTACTCGGGGTCGAGGGCGGCCGCAGCGCGGGCGCGTTCCAGCAGCCAGGTCAGGGGAGGGAGCGGGGCCAGGCCGAGGCGGTCGAGGAGTTCGGCGCGCATCCCCGGCAAGTCTTCCAGCTCGGCTGCCTCGATGTATTCCGCGTCGTCATCGTCGCGGAGAGCTCGGAGGGCCTGTTCGTCCATCGTTCGGCCCTCCCGTTCCCAGTGCAGGGCTTCGTCGGCGCACGGCAGGCCGATCAGCAGGAGCAGTGCGTCACGGAGGTTGGTTCCGATCAGCCCGGCGGAGCCTTCGGAGTCGGCGAAGAGGACCGGGCGGTCCTCGTCGTCGCCTTCACCGCAGAGGAAGTACGTGCCGCCGCCGTGGTCCTTGGCGATCGGGTCCAACGGGGCGCCGGAGGCCAGACGTACCGGTTCCACGTGGGTGAGAGGGCCGAAGGCCGCGACGAGAGTGTCGAATTCGAAGGGGAAATCGGCCAGTTGCGCGGCCTCGGGGTCCGCCTTGAGCCGGTCGAGCAGTGATTCGGAAGTCTGCACGAGTGGACCCTACAGGGGGCTCTGACGGGGCAGTCCGGAGGTAGTGCCTGTGCCGGTCATCGCCGCACGGCGGAAAGTGCCGCGCCGCCTGCTTCGCCCTCAACGACTTCGCCTAGCCTTCCTCCGCGGGTGTCGTGATTCCAAGGTCGACCCGCATGACGTGGCGCATTCTCCACAAGGCGTCCCAAAGCCTTCTCGTGTCCTCTTGGGCGGCTGCCACGCTCTCTTCCTGTCCGGCGACGCCTCTGTCGAGCCGTTTCAGTAAGCCGTACAGATCGCCGAAGCCGCGGTTCACCGTACTGGCCGCAGCCATCACCTCATCGGGCAGCATCATTTGGGCCTCGGCGTGGCGCAAGCGGTGGTCCCGGCGTGCCCGGTCCAGGTCCAACCGTAATTCCTCGGTCACCTCTCCCGCTTGCAGGGCGTGGAGGAAGTTCGTCACCACGGTGATGTAGTCACGGGCGCCGGCGTTGAGGGCGGCGTAGCTTGTTCGCCGTGCCTCAAGCTGAGCCTGTCGAGTGGCGTACTCGCGTTCCTGGTCCTTGAGCTGCTTGGCATGCTCCAGATCACGTGCCCTGGCCCGGTCAGCACTGCGTTGCGTGAGTAGTGCTGACGCGAGCGTGCCTCCGATGCCCAGAACTGCGACCGCGACTTCGCTGATTGAGCTACCCATGCCGCCCCCCCGGACCCGTTCGGCTTGCGGAGACTGTACTGGGGAGCTGGCGTTCGCCGGAGGGAGCGCAGGTGGATCGGGGCGGCGTCGACGCTCATTCCTGAGCACCGGATGGATCGAGGGGAGCCCCGCCGGCCTTCGTTCCCACGGTTGAGTCGTGGGACCAGTAGGCCGGTGGACGCGGTGTCCCGGGTACGGATCAGGCCAGGCGGGCAGATGACAACTTCCCTTCACCTCGGTCTTGCCCTTCGGTATGGACGGCTACGACGACTACGGGCACCCTGTCGCGCGACGTGCCACAGAGGCACTCCTGATGACGAGGGCGGGGCGAATGACACCGATCAGCCGAAGAGGTTTCGTGGGGCTGGGCGCTTCTGTGGCCGCGGGCGTGACGCTGGGCGCCGGCACGCGCACGGCAGACGCGGTCCAGGCCGCAGCGACCGGCACGATCAAGGACGTGGAGCACGTGGTGATCCTCATGCAGGAGAACCGCAGCTTCGATCACTACTTCGGGCGCTTGAAGGGCGTCCGTGGCTTCGACGACCGCAGCGGCATCCTCCTGAGCGGTGGCCATTCGGTCTTCAACCAGCCGAACGGCCTGGGCCGGCAATACCCGTGGAAGCTCAGCTCCACCCCGCCGGCGGGAGGCAAGGACAGCGAGACCCTCGCCCAGTGCAACGGCGACCTGCCGCACTCCTGGTCCTCGCAGCACTCTGCCTGGAACATGGGCCGCCTCGACAACTGGGTCACGGGCGTGGGCAACGTCCGCTCGCTCGGCTACCTGGATCGCTCCGACATCCCCTTCCACTACGCGCTCGCCGACAACTACACCATCTGCGACGCCTACTTCTGCTCCACGCTCAGCGCGACCGGCCCCAACCGCACCTACCTGTGGAGCGGCAAGGTGGACTCGTCCAGCCACGACGGCGGCGACGAGTCGGGCCTGACCTGGCAGACCTACGCCGAGGCGCTGCAGGCTGCCGGGGTGACCTGGAAGGTCTACCAGAACGCGGCCGACAACTATGGGGACAACGGCTGTGCGTACTTCACGAACTTCGCCAACGCCAAGCCCGGCGAGCCGCTGTACGACCGCGGCATGTCCTCGGTGCCGAAGGTGACCGGCTCGACCCCCGACGACATCGCCGCCGCCCTCAAGGCCGACGTGCTCGCCGGCACCCTCCCGCAGGTCTCCTGGATCGTCCCCAACCAGGCCTTCTCCGAACACCCCTATGCCCCACCCGGCGATGGCGCCCACTTCGTCAACCTGGTCTACCAGGCCCTCGCGGCGGACGCCGACGTCTTCAACTCCACCGTCCTGTTCCTCAACTACGATGAGAACGACGGCTACTTCGACCACGTACCGCCACCGGTGCCACCCGCCGGAACCGACGGCGAGTACCTCAACGGGGTCCCGTACGGCTTCGGCTTCCGTGTCCCGATGATCGTCATCTCGCCCTGGACGCGCGGCGGCTGGGTCTCCTCAGAGGTCTTCGAACACACCTCGGTGCTCCGCTTCCTGGAGACCTGGACCGCGGCTCTGGGCAAGCCTGCCAACTGCCCCAACATCAGCGCGTGGCGGCGCAAGGTGAGCGGTGATCTGACCGGTGTCTTCAACTTCGCCAATCCGGTCCACGGACCCGTCTCGTTCCCCGCGACCAGCGTCATCGGCATCGGTACCTGTGCTCCGCTGCCCAATCCGGCGCCGACGAACAACGCCCTGCCCAGCCAGGAGCCCGGCACCAGGCCGGCCCGCGCGCTGCCGTACCAGCCCAACGGGTACCTGTCCCGCTTGGAGTTCGGCTCCTCCGGAAAGATCCTCGCGTGGTGCACGATGGCCAACCAGGGCGACCCGGCAGCACGGGCGGCCCACTTCTCGATCCACCCCAACGCCTATCGGGACACCACACCCTGGCAGTACACCGTCGATGCCGGGGGTGCGGCGTCCGACTACTTCAACATCGGTTCGGGCTACGGTGACGGCAAGTACGACCTGACGATGGTCGGCCCCAACCGCTTCCTGCGCCGCTTCCAGGGCGACGCCACCAAGGCGGGCAAGTCCGCCGAGGTGAGCACCCGTTACGCCGTGGAACCCGGTACGGGCAAGCTCGCCCTCTACTTCAAGATGACCAACACCGGCTCGTCCTCCGTCAGGTTCACGATCACCTCCAACCGCTACCGGGGCGACGGCCCCTGGACCCACACCGTCGCCGCCGGCGCTTCGACGGAGGACTACTTCAATGCCGTCGCGTACCAGAACGGCTGGTACGACTTCACGGTGACCGTCGATTCCGACGCGACCTGGTCGCGCCATTTCACCGGGCACGTGGAGACGGGCACGGCCAGCGTCAGCGGCTGATCCCGGCGATACAGGTGCGGCGGGGCGCACTTGGGCATGACCTTGCTGGCTGCCGCCGATGAGGGCCGGGTGAGGCCTTGTCGGTGGCAGCCAGCACGGAGGAGCCGGCCGTCAGCGGCTGTTCCGGAAGGGCATGCCATGCCGGGTATGCGGTGCAACCAGCGGCTCACGGTCTGCTGTCCGCAGCCCGCCTCGTGCGCGAGCGCCGGGACCCGCGGACCGGCCCAGCTCAGCTCAGCTCGACCATCCGCGCCCACACCAAAGGCGAAGAGGTAGCCCCATTTCGCTCATATTCTGTCGAATAGACGTCAATATCGAAACTTTCGAGCACTCATGACTTCAGGTGCCTAGGATGCCGCTCAACAAACTCTGATCTGGAGCTGCCGCGGGTCGCGTCCACGGACGTGGTGTACAGCATTGCTCAGTGCATTGTGCCGGTGATGGTGATCCGGACGGCCGTCTCGGCCCTATGCCGAGCCGCTGGTCCGGTACCCGGTACGCCACATCCCCCAGGGAGGCGGACGTGCTCGGTGGAGTTGGATCGAACGGGTCCGCACCCGTCGTGGGTGCCACCACGCCGCCGCAGCCCTCCGGCGACACCGGCCCGGGCCTGCGGAACGGGCCGGCGATCTCACTGCCCAAAGGCGGCGGCGCCATCCGGGGGATCGGGGAGAAGTTCACCGCGAACCTGGTCACCGGCACCGGAGGGCTCTCGGTTCCCCTCGCACTCAGCCCGGGACGGTCCGGGTTCGGCCCGTCTCTGACGTTGGGTTACGACTCGGCCGCCGGCAACGGTCCGTTCGGGATCGGCTGGGGGACGGGGCTTCCGGCGATCACTCGCAAGACCGACAAGGGCATCCCGGCCTATGCCGACGACGTCGAGGACACGTTCATCCTGGCCGGCGCGGAAGACCTGGTTCCCGTCCTCGTCGAACGCGACGGCGAGTGGACCCGGCATCATCAGTCGCGCACGGTGGACGGCGCGGATTACGTGGTGCGCCGATACCGACCGCGCGTGGAAGGCATCCATGCGCGAATCGAGCGGTGGACCCACGTACATTCCGGCGAAGTCCATTGGCGCTCGATCAGTCGGGACAACGTCACCACTGTCTATGGGCGTGATGCGGCCAGCCGTATCACCGACCCGGCCGACGCGCGCCGGGTCTTCAGTTGGCTGATCTGTGAAAGTCATGACGATGTCGGCAACGTGATCCGTTACGAGTACAAGGCCGAGGACGACGCTGGGGTCGATCTCGATGCCGCCTGCGAACGCAACCGCACCACGGCCGGTCGCGCCGCGAACCGGTATCTGAAGCGAATCCACTACGGAAACACGGTTTCCCGGCTGGTCTCCGATGATTCGGATTACCTGTTCGAGGTCGTGTTCGACTATGGAGAACACGACGAGAGTACGGTCGAGGTCCGGCCCTGGACCTGTCGGCTGGACCCGTTCTCCTCCTACCGGGCCGGATTCGAGATGCGCGGCTACCGGCTCTGCCGACGGGTGCTGATGTTCCATCATTTCCCGGACGAGCCCGATGTCGGTCGTGACTGCCTGGTGCGCTCCACCGAGCTGGCCTATCGCGGCGATGCCGAGCGGGGCGGGGTGACGGGCGCGTTTCTGGAGTCGGTGTCACACAGCGGCTGGCGGCGGCAGGCTTCCGGTGGATATCTCACCAGGTCGTTGCCGCCACTGGAATTCTCCTATTCCAAGGCCGAGATCGACACCGAGATACGCACGCTCGACGCGGCTGACCTGGCGAACGCGCCGATCGGTGTGGACGGATCGGCCTACCGATGGACGGACCTGGAGGGCGACGGGCTGGCCGGGTTACTCACCGAGCAGGCCGGGACCTGGTTTTACCAGCCCAACCTCGGCGGTGGCCACCTCGGGCCGATGCGCGTGGTGCGCAGCCACCCGGCCGGCGGCCGGACCGAGCTGCTGGACCTGGACGGCGACGGACGCCCGGCCGTGGTGGATTTCGGTGGCCCCACACCGGGGTTCACCGAACGGTCCGACCAGGACTGGGAGGTGTTCCGGCCGTTCCGGTCCCGGCCGAACCTGGCGTGGGACGACCCGAACCTGCGCTTCGTGGACCTCAACGGCGACGGCCGCGCGGACGTGCTCGTCACCGGCGAACCGGGCTGGACCTGGTATCGATCGCTGGGCGAGGAGGGATTCGACACCGGCCGCCGGGTCTGGCCGGCAAGGGACGAGGAAGCCGGGCCTCGGCTGGTCTTCGCCGACCGCTCCTCGTCGATCCACCTGGCGGACCTGTCCGGTGACGGGCTCGCCGATCTGGTCCGGATCCGCAACGGCGAGATCTGCTACTGGCCGAACCTGGGATACGGCCGGTTCGGCGCCAAGGTCAGCATGGACAACGCTCCCCGGCTCGACCATCCGGACCAGTTCGACCCGGCCAGGATCCGGCTGGCCGATGTCGACGGTTCCGGTCCGACGGACCTGATCTACCTGCACCGCGACGGGGTCCGTGTCTACCTGAACCGCTCGGGCAACGCATGGAGTGCTCCGCACCCCCTGCCCGTGGCCTTTCCCCGGATCGACAACGCGTCCAAGGTCGCCGTGATCGACCTGCTCGGCTCCGGCACCGGCTGTCTGGTGTGGTCCTCGCCACTGCCCGCCGACTCCGGCCGGCAGCTGCGTTATCTGGACCTGATGCGCGGCGGCAAACCCCATCTGCTGACCGGGGTGCGCAACAACCTGGGTGCCGAAACCCATATCCGCTACGCCCCCTCGACCCGCTTCTACGCCGAGGACGCCGCCGCCGGACGCCCCTGGCTGACCCGGTTGCCGTTCGTCGTGCACGTGGTCGAGCGGGTGGAGACGGTGGACGCGATCGGTCGTCACCGGTTCGTCAGCCGGTACGCGTACCACCATGGCTATTTCGACGGGCCGGAGCGTGAGTTCCGGGGTTTCGGCATGGTCGAGCAGACCGATACCGAGGCGTTGGAGGCGTTGGAGGCGTTGGAGGCGTTGGAGGCGTTGGCCGAGGCCGGCGATGTGGACGAGGCCACGTACCGGCCACCCACGCTCACCCGGACCTGGTTCCACACGGGTGCCTTTCTCCCCGGACAGCGGATCTCACGGCAGTTCGCACGCGAGTACCACAGCGATGACCTGTTGCTCCCCGACACGGTGCTGCCGGACGGCCTGACCGCCGACGAGGCCCGGCAGGCATGCCGGTCCCTGAAGGGATCGGTGCTGCGAACGGAGGTGTACGCGCTCGACGGCAGTGATGCCGAAGGGCGCCCGTACCGTGTCACCGAGCACAACCATCTGATCAGGATGGTGCAACCGGCTGCCCCGCAGGCCGACTCGTCCGGCATGCGGCACGCGGTGTTCGACGTACACCCCAGGGAGACCCTGACCGGGCACTACGAACGCACCCTTGACCCGCGGATCGGCCATGAACTGACCCTCGCCGTCGACGCATACGGCAACGTGCTGCGGTCGGTGACCGTCGGCTACGGCCGTACCCGCCCCTCCCTCGATCTCGATGAGCGGGACGCGGGGCCGCAACAGCGCACGCATGTGGTGCTCACCGACCACGACTACACCAACGCCGTCGAGGAACCCGACAGCCACCGGGCACCCCTGCCCTGCCGGAGACGCGCCTTCGAAGTGCTGGGGCTCCTCCCCAAGACTCCGTCCGGGGGGATCCCCACCGCCGGGGCCCGGTTCACCCACGCGGAGCTGACCCGCGCGCTGGCCGGCATCGACCAGACGATTCCCTACCAGGACTGGGACGCGCTGCCGCCGAAACCGACACTCCGGCTCACCGAGCACGTACGCACCCTGTACCGGAGCGACGATCTCTCAGGGCCGCTGCCCCTCGGCACGCTCCAGTCCCGCGCGCTGCCCTACCAGGAGTACCGGCTGGCCTTCCCCGACGGACTGGTCACCGCGCTGTACGGGGAACGGGTCGACGAGCCGATGCTGCGGACCGCCGGATATCTGCGGCACGAGGGTGGATGGTGGATTCCCTCGGCACGGACCGCGTACGCGCCACCGGACACGAGCGAACTGGACCACGCCGAACGCCACTTCTTCCTGCCCCGCCGGTTCACCGATCCGCTCGGTGAGACCTCGACGGTCTCCTACGACGACTACGACCTGCTCCTCGTCGACAGCACCGACCAGCTCGGCAACCGCTACACGGTGGGCGAACGCGACGCCGACGGCAGGACCCTCTGCCAGGGCAACGACTACCGCGTGCTGCGGCCGGCCCTCGTCACCGACCCCAACCGCAACCGGGTCCAGGTGGCCTACGACGCGCATGCCAGGGTCGCCGGGACCGCGACCATGGGCAAGCGCGAGGAATCCCTCGGGGACTCGCTGGACGGCTTCGACCCCGACCCGTCACCCGCGCTGGTGGCCCGGTACCTCGCCGATCCGCTCGCGGCTGGACCCGCGTTGCTGAGGTCGGCGGGGACCAGGTTCTGCTACGACGAGTCGGCATTCCGGCTGCGCGGGGAACCGGCCGTGGTCGCCACCCTCGCCCGGCGCACCCACCAGTCCGATCTCGCCCCTGGTGAGCAGAGCGGGATCTCCCACACGATCGCCTACGGCGACGGTTTCGGACGCGAGGTCCAGTCCAAGGTCCAGGCCGAACCCGGGCCGCTGTCCGAAGGCGGCCCGGTCGTCGAGCCCCGCTGGGCCGGGACCGGATGGACGATCTTCAACAACAAGGGCAACCCGGTCCGTACCTTCGAACCGTTCTTCACCGAGACCCACGCCTTCGAGTTCGCGGTCATGGCCGGGGTGAGCACGGTGCTTCTCTACGACCCGCTGGAGCGGGTGGTCGGCACCCTGCATCCCGACCACACCTATGCGAAAACGGCGTTCGACCCGTGGCGCCAGCGGGTGTGGGACGGCAACGACACCGTGCTGACCGACCCCCGGCAGGATCCGGACATCGGCGGCCAGGTCCGCCGACTGCTGGCCACGGAGCCCGGGTGGACCACATGGCATGCCGCACGGGCCGACGGCGCCCTCGGCCCCGAGCAGCGGCGCGCCGCCGAGAAGGCCGCACGCCACGCGGACACCCCCACCGACACCCATCTCGACTCCCTCGCCCGCCCGTTCCGCACCGTGGCGCACAACCGGCACGCCAAGGACGGGACGCTCGTCGAGGAGCATCTGGTGACCCGGACGACCACGGATGTCGAGGGCAACGTCCGCGAGGTGCGCGACCCGCTCGGCCGCGCCACGATCCGCCACGACTACTCGATGGTGGGCATGCAGGTGAGCCGGGCCGGCATCGACTCCGGCACCGGGGCGCTGCTGCCGGACGTGCTCGGCAACCCGCGCTGTACCTGGAACAGCAGGGGCTTCCGGTTCCGCACCGAGTACGACTCCGGCCACCGTCCGGTACGCGCCTACGTCAGTGGTCCGGGCCTCGCCGGTGAGGCTCTGCACCAGAAGACCGAATACGGCGAGGATCCGGCCCGCAACCTGCGGACCCGGGTGTTCCGGCGGCACGACGGTTCCGGTGTCAGCACCCACGAGGCCTACGACTTCCGCGGCAACCTGCTGGAGGCGACGCGCCGCTTCCCGGTGGAATACCGGCGAGCGCCCGACTGGCGGGAGGATGTCGCGCTCGAAGAGGAGGTCTACACCGGCCGCACCCGTTTCGACGCGCTGGACCGCCCCATCAGCATCACCAGCCCGGACGGCACCATGGTCCGGCCGTACTACAACGAGGCGAACCTCCTGGAGCGTCTCGTGGTCACGTCCGACGGTACGGACACCGTGCTGGTCGCGGCGGTGGAGTACAACGCCCGCGGGCAGCGCACCCGGATCGACTACGGCAACGGCGCGCGGACCCGCTACACCTACGACCCGCTGACCTTCCGACTCACCGCGCTGCGGTCCCGCCGTGAGCGGTCGCGTTCCCGCCGCGAGCGCAGGACGGTGCAGCACCTGACGTACTGCCACGACCCGGTCGGCAACATCGTCTCGATCCGGGACACCGCGCAGCAGAAGACGTTCTTCCGCAACCGGGTCGTCGAGCCCGGCGCGGACTACACCTACGATGCGGTGTACCGGCTCATCGAGGCGACCGGTCGGGAACACCTCGGCCAGACCGGTCCCGGTGACACCGGTGACGCGCCCAGGGTCGGACTCGCCCACCCCGGCGACGGTGGAGCGATGGGGCGTTACCTGCAACGGTATGTCTACGACGCGGTCGGCAACATGCTGGCCCTGGAACACCGCGCATCCACCGCTCCCGGCTGGACCCGCCGGTTCAGCTACTCCGAGCCCAGTGCGCTGGAACCGGAGGCCACCGGTAACCGGCTGAGCGGTGCGGGCGACGGCGACTTCGCGTACGACGCAAGGGGGAACACCACCGCGATGCCCGGCCTGCCGGTGCTGCGCTGGGATCCCGAGGACCAGCTGGAGGCCACCGCCCGGCAGGTCCGCGGCGCCGGGACCCCACAGACGACGTACTACTCCTACGACGCCACCGGACAACGCGTCCGCAAGGTCACCGACTCGTCCTGCGGCGAGGGTGAAACGGCGAGGAGAAGCAGCGAACGCCGCTACATCGGCCCGTTCGAGGTCTACCGGGAGTACGGCGCGGACGGCGCGGTGACCCTGGAGCGCCAGACGGTGCACGCGATGGACGACACGCGGCGCGTCGCGCTGCTGGAGCGGCGGACCCGCGGCACGGATTCCGGTCCGGAGCACCAGGTCCGGTATCAGCTGGCGGACCATCTCGGATCCGCCACGCTGGAACTGGACGAGCGTGCCCGGATCCTCACGTACGAGGAGTACTACCCCTACGGCGGCACGGCCTACCAGGCGGTACGTGCCAAGACCGAGACGCCCAAGCGCTACCGCTTCACCGGCCGGGAGCGTGACACCGAGACCGGCCTGTACTTCCACGGCGCCCGCTACTACGCCCCGTGGCTGTGCCGCTGGACCAGCTGCGACCCGATCGACACGCCTCAGGCCAGCTCGTACGAGTACGCCCATGGCAATCCGGTCGCGCTGGTCGACCTGGACGGCAGGAATCCGGCGCCTCCCTCGCACTCCATCGGCGACGTCTTGGAGTTCCTTCGGGCTCAGGCGGGTTTCGAAGCCGGCGCCAGCACCAGCGCCGGCGCCATCAACCGGACGGCGCTGAACTTCAGCAGCAAGGCGGCGAGCCCGGCCGGCACCGCGGCGCACGCGCGCGTCGGCGGCGTGCTGCGGGAGTTGCAGAGGCTCGGTGTCCAAGGCGCCGAGCGGATCTACGCCGATGTGCGCGTGATCGGCGGCACCATCACCGACATCGGCGTCCCACCTGGCGGTCCGAAGGGGACGCACAACCTCGATGTGGTGGTCGCCAAGGCCGGTCAGACGCTGACGAAGGGGCAGAGCCTGCTCGGTGGCGTCGCCGAGTCGATCGGCGACTTCAAGTATGGCGGCGGACAGATCGCCCAGAAGTACGCCGTCTACGGCTCTGAGCTGCTGACGCTGAACGCCAGTCCTCTGGTGGCTGCGGACTTCATCGACGACGTCGCGTCCACGGCGGCCAACGTCGAGCAGGCCGCGGCGAGCACCGCCGCAGCCGCCATCGCGAAGGTCGAGCAGGCTGCTGCGAGCGCGCAGGCGGTGACGGAAACCCCGGCAGTCGCCAAGAGCGTGTCGACGACCGCGCAGGTGGCCTCCGAGACCGGCGTCGCGGCCAAGGCGCTGGGTACGGGAGCGCGGGCCCTGCAGGTGGCCGCGCCGGTGCTCAAGGTGGTCGGGAAGGTGGCGGCCCCGCTGGCGGTGGCTGCCACCGCCCTCCAAGTGGCTACCGCGAAGACCACGGCTGAGAAGGCCGACGCCGCTATCGGCGTCGTGTCGACGGCCGTTGGTTTCGCGGGCGCGCCGGGGGCTGTCGCCGCGGTCGGCATTCAGGGCACCGCGTACGTCAGCGGCAAGGTGGGCGAGGTCGTCACCGAGAAGACCGGCAGTGAGACCGCCGGGGTGGCCGCGGCCACGTTGACCGGAGCGGCGGCGGGGGCAGGGGTCGGCGCCGTGGTCGGAAGCATCGTGCCCGGAGTGGGTACCGCGGTCGGGGCCGGGGTGGGTGCGGTGGTCGGGGCCGGCATCGGATTCGTCAAGTCGTACTGGAAATAGCCGCAGTGGAAGCAGCTGGAATCGGGGCGGAAGGGCGAAGATTGATATGCCGGAGTTGATCATCGTTCGGTTGCATCCGACGAAGCCCATGTCCGCGACGGATTTCCGGGCAGCCCTGGACAAGCTGACCGTGACCGCCTTCGACCTGACCTTCGCCGATCCCAGGAAGGGCGTACCGATCGGCTCGGCGAAGGGACTTGCCGTCACGCCCGCCGATGTCACCACCCACGACGTGGACGTGACCGCCACGGGGATCATCCAGCACTACCAGGACATCGCCGGCGGCGGTCTGCCGCCCGTGACCACACGGTTCCAGGAGGCGATAGCCACCGCGGTGATCGTGGTGACGCCACCGGCGGGTCATCCGGAATCCCCGACCGCCTCCTCGTACGACCTCCGGCTGGAGCTGACCCGCGACGGCCTGCCCATCGGCGACGGGGAGTTGGACTTCAACATCACGGTCACCGGCGTGGGCACGCTGCCGGTGCTTCAGCCGGCGTACTTCGCGATGCCCGCGAGCGCCTACGCGGCGGTGCCGGCGACGTCGCCCGGCGGAGACCAGGTCGAGCTGCCCAAGGACGGTACCCCGCCGAACTTCGCCGACCTGGTCACGAAGATCGACAAGGTGCTGGCGAAGGATCCCGGCACGGGTGGCTCCCTCGTGCAGCGCCCCCCGCTCAGCCCGGCGCAGAGCCGGCATGTGGCAGCCGAACTGACCTGGGACCGGCTGGTGTATCCACCCCCGGACCTGCCGCGCCCGCTCGGTGAGATGTACACCGAGCCGCCCGTGGTCGTCGGCCTCGATGTGCGGGAGGCGGAGAACGACCGGCAGCGGTTCGAGGCGGAACTGGCCGGCTATCACGCCACCGTCGACGCGAGGGCCGCACGGCTGGCCACCTTCGTCTTCGCCGCCTCGGCGGCCGTGCAGGGCGAACGGCTGGCCGCGGACGCCGCCCGGGCGAGGCTCACCTTCCCGATCCTGACCGGCGCGGAGACCGGGCCCGCCGCGGTCACCGTTGTCCCCCAGACCGGCTCGACCGCTCTGGACCCGACGTTCGCCGTGCCGGCGGCGTACCTGTACGCGCTCGGCGCGACACTGCCGATGACGGTCGATCCCGAACACCGCTACGACGCGGCCCGTTTCGCCACCGAGGCGCAGTCCCTGGCGCAACTGCGCATCGCGATCGAGAACGGCGTGGTCGCCGCGTCCGAGCCGCTGCTCACCAGGCCCGCCGAACCGGCGATCGGTCCGGATGCCGCGGCCCGCCGACTGCGCGCGCTGGGCTCGGTCACCACCTCGGAGCCGACCGTGGCGCCGGCACCGCCGGTGTCCGACGTGGTGCGGTCGTGGAGCACGCATTCCGGGGCCACGGAGGCCATCGACGCGGGGTTCTGGGCCCCGGCCGCGGCCGCGTCACCCGGACCGTACCTGGAACTGGTGCTGCGGGCGGTCACCGGAAACCACGATCCGCTGGTGGTCGCGGTGGGGCAGCCGCCGCTCTCGGTCACCACCGTCGCCGGTCTGGTGGCGGTCACCGATGAGCAGTGGCGCACCCTCCTGCGGGGCGATCCCGCGCTGCTGCCGCCGTTCACCGAGCCGGGCACGGTGTCGGAGCGGGCAGAGGCCTTCGTCCGGCACCTGCGCAAGTTCTTCACCGTCCCCGTCACGCCCCCGACCGCGGAGGCGCCCGCCGCCGGTACCCTCCCGACGCTTGGCGGGTCCGCCTCGGACGTGTTCGCCCGCATGATCGCGGCGTACGGCGACCACGGCGGTGGCGCCTTCGTCTTCGGAGCGCCCCGGGACGAGGACGCGTTCGCGGCCGCGCTGGCCGACACCTTCGGCACGGACGTCGCGGCACAGCGCTGGCTGGAGCAGGCGGTCGCGGTGCTCGACGGGTTGCACGAACTGACCGCGTTCGCGGCCGGGGACGAACTGCGGTTCTCGCTGATGGAAGCGCTGTACTCGGCCGGCTTCACCGGCACGTCGCAGCCGGGCGCGCTGCCGGCGGCCGATTTCGCCGCGGCGCTCGTCGGCACCGTGGCGCACCCCTTCGCCGCGCGGATCCAACAGGCCGCGGGGGGACCCGCCGACCCGGCCGGCCCACCGGACGAGAGCTTCGCGCCGGTCAACCCGGACGGAACCCTGACCGACTGTGTGCCGCCGGAGCACCTGTCACCGTTCGGTCCGCCGCAGTACCTGCATGATCTGCTGCGGGTCTCGGCCGCGTCGACCTGCGAGCACCCCAGCACGCCGGTCAACATGGCATCGATCGGCGAACTGCTCGTCGACCGCCGCGGCCCGCTCGGCGATCTGCAGGTGACGGCCGCCGATCTCGGCACGCCCCTGCCGGTGATCGACCTGGTGAACGAGAGTCTGGAGAAGCTGGCGGGCGGCGGCACGCAGGGCGCGATTCACCACACCGCTGCGGACCGGCTCGCCGGGCACGCTCTGGGGCAGCCGCACGCTCCGGCGACCCTGTTCGCCGTGGTGCCGGAGCACTCCTCACCGGCCACCGAGGCCCTGCCCCAGGCTCACCTCGACGCCTACGCCCTGCTGCGCAAGGATTTCACCGCACCCGCTCTGCCGTACCACCAGCCGCTGGACGTGAACAGGTCCTACCTGCGTTTCCTGGGCACCAGCCGGTACGCCGCGATGCGCCGGTTCCGCAAGGAGATCACCAAGCTGGTGCTGGACCCGGCGCACGAGCCCGCCGGGTTCCAGAGCCACCGGTGGCGCTACCCGGTCCGCCTGGAGATCGCCTGCGAGTATCTGGGGATCTCCACCGAGGAATACGACCTGCTCTATGCCCGGGACATCGCTCTCAAGAAGGCGAGGGGACGGCTGAGCCTGTACGAGGTGTACGGGTTCGTCAAGGAGTCCGTCGGCGGATCGTCCTGGACCGACACGGTGCTGCGTGTGCCCGAGTTCCTGGAGCGCACCGGCCTGAGCTACTGCGAGTTCCTCGAACTGTGGCGCAGCGGCTTCGTGGAGTTCCACAACGCCGCGCCGGAGGGGGCGGCCTCGGACTTTCCCGACTGCGAGCCGTGCTGTCTCGACGATCTGCGCATCAGGTTCACCGATCCCACCGACGAGCAGGACCCGCGCGCCGCGTTGCGCCGGCTGATCGTTTTCGTCCGGCTGTGGCGTCGGCTGGGCGAGGGCGCGGCGCCGGGGATCACCTTCGCGATGCTGCGTGATGTGTGCGAGGTGCTGCGGCTGTTCCACGGTTCGGCGATCAACGCGGACTTCTGCCGCCAGCTCGCGGCGCTGCTCATCCTGCACGCGGAGCTGTGTCTCCCTCTCGTGGACACCTATCGGGCCGACGCGGCGTCGTCGGCCGAGAGAGTGCCGCTGCTGGGGCTGTGGGCCACCGAGCCCCCGGCCGCCGGGGCCGTCGAGCTCGTGCTGGACCGGATCGGCGATCTGGCACGGGCCCGCTATTCCTGCGGGGACCGGGAACCGCGCTTCGCCAAGGCGCTCGCCGAGAACCTGACGGTGCTGTCCCGGCTGGCCGGGTTCGCCCCCGACACCGCGAGCGATACCTGGTACGCGCTGCCCACGCACACGCTGCGGTTCGTGGAGGTCCTCGGCAAGATCTACGCCTCCGACTTCACCGTTGGCGAGATCATGTGGCTCTTCACTGTCGAAGAGCACCGCGACGGTGACGACCCGTTTGCTCTCCAGGACCGCAACGAGTCGGCCGACGATCCCCTGTCACTCCCCGAGCCGGCCGGATCGACCGGGTGCGACGAGGCGCAGACACTGTGGGCGCTGCGGCGGTCCCTGCTGGCCGTGCACGTTTCCGAGGAGGACGCCGAAGCCTGGACGTGGCCCCGGATGACCGCGGCCTTGCGGGACGAGTTCGGCTACGTCCCGGCTTCCAGCGGACCCGACGCCTGGCAGGCGCTCGGGGAACACCTCTTCCCGGCAGTGCTGGAGCGGTGCGGCTGCCCGGTCGAGGTGCGGGGGCGCCAGTACCGTACGCCGCTGGCGGCCGCGGACACCTCGCCCCAGATGTGGCTGCGACCGGAGGACGGGCCGTTCGGCTACGACAGCACCGCGCAGGAGCTGTGGACCTCGCTGCCGGTCTCCGACACCGAGGTGATCGAGGAGCTCAGCCACATGCGGCCGCTGCGGGAGGCCGAGCGGGTCGCCGTGCGTAACCTGTACTTCGCGCCCCGGGCCGCGCTCGCCCCGTTCGCGGCGATCTTCGACGACGCCGAGTCGGCCATCGACACCCTGGTCTCCGAACCCGACGAGCAGGCCAGATTCGCCTATTTCCAGGCGCATTTCGCCCGCTTCCACGCACGCTGCAAGGTGATCGTCGACCATCTGGCGGCACATGTGGCCGCGGTGAGCGGCTGCCCGGCCGATGCTGCCGCGGCAGCCACGGTGCTGCGCACCCTGTGGGCGGACGAGAACGCGGCGTCGACGCCGTGGGAAACCGACGATGGCAAGACACCCGAGGTGACCTGGGCCCCACCGCCCAGCGGTGGCGCGTTCGCCGCGCTGCTGGGCCTCGTCGGCACCGGCCTGCTCGGCGAACTGCACGACGGCGCGGGCAACCTGGTCTGGAGGGAGACCCGCGGCCCGGCAACCGCGTTCGGCCCCGTGCGCAATCACTACAACGCTCCCGTGCCCACCGTGTTGCCGGCGATGGACCTCACGCCGAGTCCGGCCCAGTCCCGACTGGTCGGCGTACGCAACGGGTTTGCCGTCAGGGAGGGGGACGCCGAGCCGCTCGGTGGCGCGAGTCCCTTCACTGCGCGCTGGACCGGTGTGCTTCTGGTGGACGAGGCGGGGGAGTACCACTTCCACGCCGGCGCGCCCACCGAGGGCGACACCGCACCGGACTTCGCCCGCGCCCGCGAGCACCGCTGGCGGGTCGCCCTGGGGCGCGGCCAGAAGACCTGGATCATGCTGGACCACCACTGGGCCTCCGACGACGCGCCGGCGGCCGCGTCACGGGGCGTGCGGCTGCGCCGGGGCGCCTACCGGCTCACGATCGAGTACGCCCAGTCCGATCCGACCTTCGAGCGGGCCGAGGAGGTCTGTCCGGAGCACACCGGGTTCCAGCTGAAGTATCGCGGCCCGGACAGCGACGGTGTACTGACGGAGGTCGGCTTCGACCGGCTGTTCCGGGACGCCAAGAACGGGACGCTGAGCGACGGCCTCGTGGGGTCCGAGGGCCTGTACGCCTCGGACGAGGCCGCCGCGCAGTACCTGGAACAGCGCTACGGCGCCACCCTGCGCGACATCCGCCGCACCTACCAGCGGGCGGTGAAGGCGGCGCTGCTCGCCCGCCGGTTCGCGCTCTCCGCGACGATCGTGCCCGGATACCGGCAGTCCGAACTGGGCCACCTGATCACGCATCCGGAATCCTTCGCCGGCACGTCCTACCCCAGGACCGGGCCTTCGGCGTTCGGCGTGCACCACGCCTGGTTCGACTTCGACCTCCTGCCGGTGTCCGACCCGTACCCGCCGCAACCGGTGGGGGATCAGCGCACCGCGCCGAGCCCGCGCCGCCAGGCGGCACTCTTCGACTGGTGGGAACGGCTCTTCGACTACTGCCTGCTGCGGGCGCAGACCGAGTCCGCCCGGGAGCGCCCGGTCTGGCTGCTCTTCGCCGACGTGCGCGAGCAGCAGCCCGACGACCCGGCGCAGCTGCTGAGACATCTGGGCGTCGATCTGGCGCACTCGCCGCTGCTGCACACCTACTTCGCGACGCCACCGTATTCGCTCGACGCCGACGACCTCACCGATGAGCGGTGGGCGCTGCGGGTCTGGCAGGGCGAGAAATGGCTGACCCGGCTGCGCAGCCACTTCGCGTGCCGGTGGATCGGCGATGCCGTGCCGCGGGAGTGGGCGGCCGACGACCCCGGGGCGCAACCCGATTCAGGCAACGCGAACCTCACCCGGTTCGTGCGGGACGGCTGTTTCGAGAACGGCGAGCCGCTGCGCTACGAGGACCTGCGCGGGCTCAACGACGGCCTGCGTGAGCGGGCGCGGACGGCCCTGCTCGGGTACCTGTGCGGGATGGACCGGGTGCCGCTGCCCTGGGCGCCGGGTACCTTCGCGACCGCGCCGAAGGATCTCTCGGATCTCCTGGTCCAAGATGTCGAGACGGGCATCTGCCAGCGGATGAGCCGGATCGAGGAGGCCATCCGGACCGTGCAGGCATTCGTCCAGCGGGCCCGGCTCGGGCTCGAACCCACACTGAGGCCGGGGCCGGAGTTCGTCCGGTTGTGGGAGCGGCGGCTGGCCACCTACCGGGTGTGGGAGGCGTGCCGGCGCCGCGAGACCTACGGGGAGAACTGGATCGAGTGGGACGAGCTGAGCACCGCGCGGGAGTCGGAGGCGTTCGCGTTCCTGGAGTCCGAGCTGCGCCGGTCGACGCTGACCGTGCCGGTACCCGGCGGACTGGAATGGTGGCCGGGGCAACGGCCGCCGGAGCACCCGTCGTTGACCCCACTGCAGGCCCGTGAACCCTCCGGAATACAGCTGCGGCAACCGGCCCCGGAGGGGCTGAGGTTGCTGGGCTCGCCCGAGCGGGCCGCCCGGAACTCCTGGCTCGCGCCGGTGCTCGGCCTCACCCCCGACGTCCGCCCCCCGGACGACGACCGTCCCCGACGCGAAAATGACACGCGCGACCGCCAGGAGGGATCCTCGGACAGCCACGGTGGACTTCCGCTGTGGCTGTCCGCCGCGGTCCGCCTGGGCACCCGGTTCGTCCGGGTCGCCGCCGCCGGGCTCCCGCCCGCCGGGACGCCCTTCGATGCCTGGCACGAGGAGACCAACTGCTGCGCGCAGTGCGGCGAGGAACGGCACCACGTCGACGAGTACTACTTCTGGCTCGCCGATTCCGCGTTCTCCTCGGCGCAGGTCCAGTACGCGGACGTCGGCGCTCAGCCGGACCGAACGCACCGCGACACCTCCGACTGGCACCGGCCGGAGAAGCTGCCCGCGCTGCTGGACTGGGACGCACAACCCATGGTGCATCTGTACTGGAGCCGGGTGCGGCACGGCGAGTTCGACCCGCCGCGCCGGTCCAGCCAGGGCGTCGCGGTCACCGGAGAGACGGCCACCCTGAAGTTTTCCGGACGCACGGCGGATTCCCTGCGCTTCGAGGTGGTGGGCGCGGTCACGCCGGTGATCGGCCACGCCGACCCGACGCCACCGGGGTTCCGCTACGACCTGGCCGAGGACAACGCCGTACCACTTCCGTTGGTCGAGACGCCGGCCCCTGCGCCGAGCTTCCCCGGCGGGCTCGCCGCCTACCCCTACTTCGTCTACGTCGCCCCGGGCGCTCCGCTGCTGCCGCCCTCGCCGTTCAGCGTGGCGATGACCGTGGCCGGCGCGCTGCGCACCCACTGCCGGTACGAGTCCGCGCTGAAGTGGTACGAGCTGGCGTACCGGCCTCAGGCCCGCGACAACACCTGGGCCTCCTGCGCCACGGACAACCAGCGACGCCGACGAGGGCAGGACCTGCCGTGCTGCCCGAGTGCGCCCGTCGGCGAGGACCGGGCCAGGAACCGGGCGGTGCTGCTGGCCCACTTGGAGACCCTGGTGCAGTGGGCCGAAGCCCACGCCTGCCGCAACACGGTGGAGGGCGCACAGCAAGCGGGCGTCCTCCTCGCCGCCGTACAGCGGATCTTGGGCGATCGGCCCACCGTGGTGCGGGCCCGCGACCACGTCGGTGAGCCCATGACCGTGAGCGGCCTCGTCACCCGTCCCGCGCCGCTGAACCCGCGGCTGACTGCCCTCTACGACGACACCGCGGACCGTATCGCCCTGATCCACCACTGTCTCAACCGCTACCGGCTTCCCCAGCGCGGTGCCTTCGGCCAGACCGGGCCGCGGGAAGGGTGGCAGGAGACCGTCGAGCAGTGCGCCGGTGACTGCGCGGAGGACTGCAAGTGCGGCGGCAGCCCGTACCGGTTCACCTTTCTCGTGGCCAAGGCCAACGAACTCTGCGCGGAGGTACGCCAACTCGGTGCGGCGCTGCTCGCGGCCTACGAGAAGGGCGATGCCGAAGCCCTGGCCGCGCTGCGCAACAATCACGAGCGGCAACTGCTGGACCTGGCCCTGGAGATCAGGAAGAACCAGTGGCGGGAGGCCGACTGGCAGGTGCAGGCCCTGGACAAGACCAAGGAGGGCGCGCTCGCCCGACTTCGGTACTACCAGGAGCTGATCGCCGGTGGGCTCAACGCCGGCGAGACCGGCCATGCGGCGCTGACCGGGGTTTCGATCGCGTCCCGGATCGCCGGCAACGTGCTGGAGGGCGTCGCGCAGGGGATCGGGATCAGCCCGGACATGTGGATCGGCATCGCGGGCATCGCGGGTACCCCGCTGGAGTTCAACCAACTCCCGGTCGGCAACAAGCTCGCCTCCGGCTTCTCCACCGCGGCGCGGATCATGATGGCGATCGCCGACAACGCCAACACAGGCGCGGGTCTGAGCCTCACCGAGGGCGGCTGGGCCCGCCGGGAGCGGGAATGGCACCACCAGGTCGAGATCATCGGCATCGAGATCGAGCAGATCGAACGACAGATCCTGGCCGCCCACCGGCGACGCGACATCGCACTGCGCGAACTGAACAACCACCAGCAGCAGATCCACAACAGCGCCGAGGTCTCCGACTTCCTCCGGGACAAATTCACCGGCACGCAGCTGTACCTGCACCTCCAGCGGGAGACCGCCGCGCTCTACCGCGGCCTGTACGAGGTGACACTGCACACCTGCCGCCGAGCGCAACGCGCCTTCAACTACGAACGCGGCCACACAGCCCGCGCTTTCCTGCCCGAGGCCGGCTGGGACGGCCTGCACGAGGGTCTGCTGGCCGGCGAACGGTTGCAGTTGGCGGTGCGGCAGATGGAAGGGGCCTATCTCGACGCCAACTGCCGCGAGTACGAGCTGACCAAGCACATCTCGATGCGCAAGGAGTTCCCGCTCGCCTTCCTGCACCTCCAGCATGCCGGCTGGGCCGAAATCGAGATCCCTGAGTGGCTGTTCGACCTCGACCACCCTGGGCACTACCTGCGCCGGATCAAGAGCGTGATGGTGACGATTCCCTGCGTGGTGGGGCCCTACACCGGTGTACACGCCCGGTTGACTCTGCTGGCCAGCAGCACCCGGATCGATCCCGCGCTGGCCGAGCCGCCGGCCGGATGCTGCTCCGGCCCCGACTCCGACGGCTACCAGACTGTCGGCGACGACCGGCGCGTGGTGCGCACCTACGCCGCGACCGAGGCGATCGCCACGTCGAGCGGCCAGAACGACTCGGGCCTCTTCGAGCTGCGCTTCACCGACGAGCGGTACCTCCCCTTCGAGTTCGCCGGGGCCGTGAGCCGCTGGCGGATCGAAATGCCCCAGGAGAACAACCAGTTCGACTTCGACACGCTCGGAGACATCGTGCTGCACTTCCACTACACGGCAAGGGAGGGCGGTGACGTTCTGCGCAGGGCCGCGAGCACGGCCGCGCGGCGGCATCTGCCGGGCGGGGGCACGCAGCTGTTCGACGTGCGGCACGACTTCCCCGACGACTGGCACCATCTGACCGCGGCCACCGGTCCGCGGCAGTTGCCGCTCCGGTTGGGACGGGAGCACTTCCCGTACCTTCCCGGTCATCAGGACCTGCGGGTCAACAGGCTCGGGTTGTTCATCGAGACCGCGGCCGGCGATGGCGTCGGCCACTTCGCGGTGCGGTTCCGGACCGAGTACGAGGAGCCCCACGGGTCCGACGAGAACGGCCGGTGCGGCGGCCACGACATCACCTGCGTGACCAGTGCCGAATATCCAGGCTTGTTCCACGGTGAGCTGCACCTGCCGTTGGCGCCGCTGCGTCGCGCCCGCGACCGGGAGCTGGGAGGGTTCACCCTCCCCGCCGAGATCGGCCCGGTCACCCGGATGTACATCCTGTGCGGCTATGAACTCGTCCCGTGAACGAGCCGCTGACTGGCGTGTCCCTGCCGGTGGCTCAAGACAGCCGTTCCGCGAGCTCGGCCACCGACTTTCCCTCATGCTCGGCGAGCAGCGAGCGCAGCGCGACGCACGACTTGGCGTGGCGCGCATCGCTCAGCCCGACTCGCCGGAGGGCTCTGGCCCATGAGTGGTCGTCCGTGGTGCTCTCCGCGAGAATCTCCAGTCCCGTCGCTCCATCGAAGCGTCGGCGCAGGGACGCCTGGAGCGCCGGCCAGCGGGCCGCGATCTCGGAAAGAACCACCAGATGAACGGCCTCTTGCACCGACAGTCTTTCCAGTCCGTGCTCCTTGTGGCCCAGCACCCGAAGATGGAACTGCCACAACGTCAAAAGCCGTTTCACTTCACGAAGCGAGAGATCGTTCTGTGCGCGCAGGCGTTTGCCGAGCTGCTCGCGGACCGAGTGGTCCGTCTCCAGGGCCCGTACAAGTGCCTCGGTCTCCGATGTGCGGCCGTCCGACGTGGTCGAGGACGGGGCCTGAGCAGGAGCCACGACAGACTGTTGTTCGCCCGCCTCGTCGAGGGCGACGACGGCCGGCGGCGCCAACGGGGCAACCTCGCCCAGTAGCCCGGTCAGAGCGGTTTCGACGCTGCCCTGCGACGTCGGCGGCAGGGCCACCGGCAGTTGGACGAGCTTGCGCAGGAAGGTCCAGCCGACGGAGGGGTCCTGATGCGAGTCGGCCAGGTCCGCAGTCACGAGATCCGCATAGGCTCGGTCCAGATGCGCGGCGACGACTCCAGGGTCGAGCCCAAGGACAAACCGGCATCGGGCTTGGTCCTGGGCGCTCTGCCGCGTAGGGACGTACAGCGCGCCCGACAGAAACAGGTTGACTGCTTCGAAAACGTCGGCGGTCACCCGGGGTGAGCAGCGGTCCAGGTCGTCGATGAAGACGATCAGCTCGTGGCCGCCTTCCTGCAAGGTCGCGAGCAGTTCCCGGATGTCGTGCTGGACGAGATACAGGTATCCGGACCGGGCGTGGTAGTACGGGTCTCGCAAGGCGTCACCAACACCTCCACCGCCCCCAGGGGCGAGCACACCGCTCATCACCGGGCCGTCCAGGAGCTCGCCCGGCAGGTAGGATCGCGCCCGCCCACCCGCGAGGCGCAACACCGTATGAATGACCCCCACGACGGCCAGGAGTGTCGGCAACGCCGCTGCCAGCAGAACCGCACTGATCTGATGCCCAGCGATGTGGTAGTTCTGCCCTCCCTTGGCGAGCTGTGCGACCAGGGGAGCAAGCAGTGCGAAGACTGCTACTCGCAGCACTGGAGAGCACAGCCGCCGCAGCATCGTGCGACGCAGTTGATGGCGGTCCAGGCGAACCGAGTTCCTACGCAGCCAGTACCTCTCCCGGCTCCGCCCGTGGGGTCCCAGCGCCGGCTGCGCAGCCTCGACGATCGTCCGAGTCAGGCCTGCCCATATCTGATCATTTGTCTGATGCGCCCAGGGGTTGAAGTGGGCAGTTATCGATGTCGAAGGCTGCCCCGCCCATGCTGCGTTTTCCGTGCGAGACACTTCGCTGTTCGTGGCTGACTCGGGGGTGGTCCGAATCAGCTGCACAAGCGCGGCCATGACCGAGAGATGCTCGGGCGAACGCCTCCACCAACGCCGGTGCGGTCCGGTCTTGTCGCAGCGTGCTGGCTGTCTGCGAAGGACTTCCCTTTCGATCAGCCGCATCATGCTCGTCTTGCCCGACCCCCATGGGCCTTCCAAGGCCACGACGGTCGGGCCCGTGGTGTCCACGAAAGCGCCGCCGGCTTCCACCATGGTTCTGACGTTGTCTTCGCCCGTCACCAGCAGGTCGGCGACAGCCGCGACCAACGCGTCCCGGTTCAGCAGGTCCTCGTCAGCGGGCCGATCGCCGAAACCTCGGCAGCGGACAGAACCATGTCCGCGCAGAGGGTCTGGCGCAGCCATTCCTGGCAGCGAGCGGCGGCTGGCCATTGCTTCACGCAGACGCCTCCCCAGGAGGTCTGGTGTACCCCCAGCCAGGTCGGGTTGGTCATCGAGCAGACGATTCAACCAACTCAGGCCGTTCCACTGCCGGACGAACGGAAATTCATCGCGAAGGTCTGCGAACCATGCTTCCTCAGAGGGCGTCGCGTCGATCGGCACCACGAGATCCCAGTGATCCGGCTGAGGTTCGAGCCTCTGCAGCGAACGACGAATCTGCGCTCTGCGATCCGACGTCATGCGGCCGGTGAAGGCTTTCAACTCGTACTGGACGAAGCCGTCGTCTTCCGAGTGCTCAAATACATCGTATCCGCGGTCTTTACCATTGCCCTGGACCACCTGGGCATGAGGACGAAGCCGCAGAATGAGCAGAGATACCAGTGTCTCGAACGTGGCAGGGCTCTTGACAACCTCAGCCCATTCGAATGGCACCCTGGAATCGACGCGAACACCGCGCTCTTGGCGAGCCGCATTGAGCAGTTCCAGCCACCAGCGCTGGTCCCGTGTTCGGGTGTTTCCCGCGAGTTGTCCTGCCCGCCCTTGCAGCAGGTGGACCAGCGCCAGGAAATCGCTCGTCAGCGCTTCGCTCGGCAGGGCGCGGCCGTTGAGCCAGCCGCTGATCGTCGATGCCGCCAGACGATTCTCGCTTTGCCTGGACAGCTGCCTCAGGGTCGGCCTTCCGGCCTCCTCGTACAACGCACGTAATGCGTCTCGGAACTGGTCCGCATGTTTCCCCAACTGAGCGCCCTCCCGCGACGATCGGGCCGCACTGATCCCGAGGATGCGGCGCCGAGGCCTGCCAGTTTAGGCCTGATCCAGGCTTGGCAGCATCACCGTCGGTGAGGAACGTCGTACGCCTTGTCCGCGTGAAGACGCCCGGGTGCCGAAACGAGTGAGTCTCCTCGCGGGACTTCAACTTGCCGGCGGGGTCGGGTCGTTACCCGCCTGTGCTGGAGGTGCGGGTTGTGATGCCGGATCTGACGGGGGATCCGGTGGGGGATCGTCATCCGGAACGGGGCGCAGACGTGCCAGGTCGATGAGGGCGAACAGGACCGCGGCTGCTGTGGTCAGCAGGAGTTCTTGTGTGACCGGCAGCAACATGACATGGAGGAATGTGTCGAATGCGCCAAGGAACAGGGTACCCACCGCCACGTCGATGACATCGGCCTCGCCGGCTCTCAGGCTGCAGCCGCCGGCGGTCAGGACGAGCAGACAATCGGCCATCTCGGCGCTCACCCCTTGAGGGTCAGCCGCTTGCAGAGTAGCCGTGTGCAGCAGTCCGGCGAGTACGGACAGCAGGAACGCGGGAACGAAGACCAGAAGAGTAGGCCGCACCCACCCGGAAGCGTTCCCTTCGCGTAGTCGGACCTCCTGAACCGGTCGGACGACTCCCACCAGAACGAATGCGGCTGCAGCAATCAGGGCCGTCTTCGGTAGCCAGAGTTCCGTCCCGGTCATGGCCTGGATGAGGGGTGCGGAGACACCTGTGAACTCATCAGCCCCCATCAGTGGAGTGAGCTTGTCCGCACCGAGGAGAACGGCTGCCGCGGAGACCACGGCGTATCCCCACCCGGCGGTCAGTGTCAGGTAGCTGCTGAGCAGGGCGAAGGCCACGGCTGCGACGAGCGCGAGAAGGACCCCGAGCAACAGTTGCCCGTTGCCTTCATCTCCGTTCATTCCGATCAAGCCCGCGCTGAGCGCGGCGACCCCGATCATCGCCGGATCAAGGTGCCCCCTGCGCAGAAGCAAGGACTGGGCCAAGGCCAGGACACCAGGAGTGACAGATATCCAGAGTATGGCGGGCAGCAGGTCAGCGACACCTATGTTCGCCTGGCTCTGCGCCGCGGATGTGAGAACGAGAGCGACGGACGCGCTTCCCACCAGAGCCAGCCAGAGCCCTTGACCCCGTCGCGTGCGCTGCCCCAATGCCGCCATACAGATCCCCCGATCACCTTGAGCGCGGAAGCACATTCTGCCCCCGCTCGTCGGCCATGGACAGATCACGCATCGCTCGGCAACGCGGGCCGGTTCCGGAGATGATCGTCACCCGCACACCACGGTGGCCGACGCCAGTGCGGCGGCCACAGTGGTGAGTCCGGTGCCGGAGGACGACGAAGGGGTGAGAGGTTGACGATCAACCCGCAGTCAGCGGCTCCATGACCGCCGCGGAAGGCCACCTCCAGAGGCCTGGGAATCCCAGGGCCTCTGGAGGTGGGCGAGCCGTGGGCCCAGCAGGTGGCACCGCCGACCGCCCTGGCACGTGTTCCGCCATTCATCACGGCCCGGCCAGACGGTCCCGATCACCGCGTGCTTACGAGTCGTTGTCCACGTACAGTCCCCAGGCGCGGCGACTGGAGCTCCCATCGCAGTACCAGTAGCTGTAGGCGGAGTTCTCACCGTCGGCTTCGCACTTCGCCAGGCTGGTGTACCAGCCGACGCGGATGACGCCGAGGGCGAGAGTTCCCGGCCCTGTCATTCCGCGCAGGGTTGTTGACGATTCGCGCACGCCTCGGGCACCAGGTTCCTGTAATCCCGCGGTGGCATCCCGTAGGCGGCCCGGAAAAGGCGGCTGAAGTGCGCCGGGTCGGTGAAACCCCATCGGGCGGCGATGGCCTGGACCGCTTGGGCGTGGAGGCGCGGGTTGGTCAGGTCGAGGCGGCAGTGTTCCAGACGGCGGTGGCGTATCCAGGCAGCCGGCGAAGTGTCGTGGTCGGCGAACATCTGTTGGAGACAGCGCAGGGAGACGTGGTGGGCGTCCGCAACCGTCTGGGGGGTTGTGGCCGGGTCGGCGAGATGCTGCTCGATGAACGCGTTGATGCGGGCCCACAGGGCGCTCCCTCGGGCCTCCGCGAGGCGCTCGAACCTGACGCGCGCGCGAGAGTTCCCGTACCAGTGCTGCTGACGCTGAGCGGATGGGACCCGCTGAACCAGCGGCTTCATGACTGGCTCGCCACGCGACTGGCCATCGGACTACATGTTCAGGAGGTCCGAAGAACACGCGGGCGGTGTGGTCTCCAGGCTCATCGGCACCGGTCGGGTCGCCGCCCTTCTCGACGGGTTGGACGAGATACCCGAAGCCGTACGCCCGGCTGCTCTGCGGGCGCTGAACGAGCAGGCGAACTTCCGTCTGGTCCTGTTGAGCCGCGTTGATGAGCTTGTTACGGCTGTGGCCGCGGAGGGACCGCTTTCAGGCTCCGCCGGACTCGAACTGCTTCCGGTCAGCGCTCAGGACGCGGCGGAGTACCTGACGCGCTGCCAGGCGCAGCCGCTCCCGGAGGCCTGGCGCAGTCTGGTGCGGCACATCCGTATGAACCCTTCCGGCGCGGTGGCGGAGGCACTGGACACGCCGTTGATGCTCACGCTGATGCGCGACACCTATCGCGCGGATCAGCGCTTCGATCCTGAGCGCTTTGCGGACAGAGCCGCAGTAGAGGACCACCTCCTTGACCGAGTCCTGCCCGCCGCCTATAACGACGACCGGCCCGGACAGCCGCGCAGTCGCTACAGCCTCGGCCAGGCCGAGCGCTGGCTCGGTGCCATCGCGCACCAGATGAACAGCGAGAGAAGTCGCGACCTGGCTTGGTGGCAGGTCCCCCGATGGCGGCCAGCGTGGCCGAGGACGGCAGTCAGTTGCCTCCTCGTGGGATTCCTCGCCGGGGTGGCGGGCTTCTTCTGGGCGGGGCTGCCCGCTGGCCTCGGAGCCGGTGCGGTGGTGAGTCTCTCCGTGACGATGTCACTCACGTACGGGCGTGCCGGGGACTCGCCCCAGCTGTTGGGCCGCCTGCAGTGGAGGGACTTCGTTGTCCGCGAGAACTTCCTGTTCGGGATCGCAGGCGGTGGAGCGCTCGGGGTGGCCATAGGCGTCGCCCTCCTCCTCATCCATGACCGCTTCGTGATGCTTTTCGGAGGACTTGTGATCGGCCTCCTCGCCGGTGTGGTGGGGGGATTCGTCACGGGTCTCAGCAATCGCAGCGCTGACAACCGGACCCCCATCGGTCCCGTCTCCTGCTGGAGACAGGACCGCCAGTACACCCTCACCGCCGGAATCGCTGGCGGCCTCGCCGGCAGTCTCATTGGCGGATCATGCCTGGGACTGCTCGCCGAATTGGCGAACGAGCGCATCTTCGGGGTCATCGACGGATTCCTGTCCGGGATCGTGCTGGTGACGGAAGGTGGCCTCCTGCTCAGTTTGGCGCTGAGCCTGGTGGGATCGGCGACCTGGCGCACCTTCCTCGCGAGCCTCCAGCTGCGCATGAGGAACGAGGCTCCGATCCGCCTGGTGCGGTTTCTCTCCGATGCTCACGAGCGTCACGTCCTGCGGACCGTGGGACCCGTATTCCAGTTCCGCCACGCCCGACTCCAGGATCGTCTGGAGGAGTCGTTCACGACCCGCAGCGGGCCCGGAGCCGACGGTTAGCGGCCGTCCCGGCCGGACGAGAACGGCCGCGACGTGCCGGTCCCATCGGCAGCACCCGAAGCAACACACCGGTTCTGGCGTCCACCTCCGCGAACCCGCGCGTCCTAGATGTGCTGTCCCGGGACGTACACAACTTCTTGCCCAAGCACTTCGCGGCCGAGGCCACGAAGTCGAGGTCGAGGTCGAGCAATGAGAGTCGAAGTCGGACACCTTGGCGTCCACTTCCCGGGCAAGCCGGCCGCCGCGACGCTGAGCGCCACCTGCCGGTGGCGCCGGAGAACGAAACTGACCGACCCTGCCGGAACGTCTTCGAGGTATGACACGTCCGAACCCCGAACCATCTCCCCCTCCGCAGGACTGGCCTGCCTGCGGTCACGGCGCGGCCCCCGCGACCGACCCGGACGGCTGCCAAGGCATCCAAGTCCCCACTCTTTCTGCCTGCTTGGCCCACCTGAACGAGTCGGACCGCGTCGCCTACCTGGCCACCCTGTCGCCTGGAGACGACATCGACCACCGCGGCACCGTCTTCACCGGCGAACTGCTCAGCGAACTGCTTTCCCCTCTGACGGACCCAGCCACAGGCCGGCCCCGGTTAGGCAACGCCAGGTTCGACCGAGCAGAGTTCGAGGGCGACACCACCTTCGACGGGGCACAGTTCGCCGGAACTGCCTCGTTTGTAGGCGCGGGGTTCGGCAACAGCGCCCGGTTCAACGGGGTCGAGTTCGGCGACGAAGCTCACTTCGAGAGTGCGTACTTCGCCGGCCGCTCCTCCTTTGAGCGAGCGGAATTTCACGGCGGTGCATGGTTCGTCGGGGCGAAACTAGGCGGCCCTGCCGACTTCGGTGGGGCAAAGTTCAACAGCGACGCCTCCTTCGTCGGGGCCAAGTTCCACCGCGTTGCCTGGTTCGGTGGAGCCGCGTTCCACGGTGACACCTGGTTCCGCACGGAGTTCCGCGACGACGCCGTGTTCGTGAAGGCGGTCTTCGAACACGTCTCAAGTATGGGGCCGTTGGCGTGCACAGGGACGCTGGACCTGTCGGAGGCAGTTTTCGGAGCCCCCGTGACCATCGAGGTGGCAGCGAACGCCGTGCACTGCCGCCGAACGCGGTGGGCGTCGACTGCCGCGCTGCGGCTGCGCCACGCCGCAGTGGATTTGACTGACGCGGTCCTTGAGCACCCGGTGAGTATCGCGGCACGCTCCCGTCCCTTCACGGTGGCCGGTGAGGAATTGCCCGAGGTGGACCTGGATAGCCCTGGCGTTTGCGTCCGATCGCTGCGAGGCGTGGATGCGGCGCACCTGGTTTTGAGCGACATCGACCTCCGCGACTGTCGGTTCGCGGGGACGATCCACCTCGATCAGTTGCGGCTGGAAGGGGTGTACACCCTGGCTTGTGCCCCCGGTGGGCTACGTCGACGCGGGATGCGACTGGTGCGTTGGACGCCGCGCCGTACGCTGGTCGAAGAGCACCATTGGCGTGCAGTGCGGACCGTGGATGCAGACGGCTGGACCACTCCCCTCGAAGGGGATGAGGTGCTGGAGCCGGCCGCCTTGGCGCCTGTGTACCGGCAACTGCGCAAGAGCTTCGAAGACGGCAAGCATGAACCGGGAGCTGCCGACTTCTACTACGGCGAAATGGAGATGCGCCGTCACGCCGATGACATCCCCTGGGCCGAGCGGAGTCTGCTCACCGCGTACTGGGCTGTGTCCGGTTATGGGCTGCGGGCCTCCCGAGCCTTCACGTGGCTGATGGCAGCCATGAGTGCCACTGTGTTGGCGATGATGCTGTGGGGTCTGCCGCAGCACGATCTGAAGCCGACCAGTACGGCTACGTCGACCGGCTCCGGCCGGTTCGTGATCACCGCTGTCCCGTCCGCCCCGGTAAACCCCCGTGGGCCGTACGGCGAGAGGCTGTCAGTCGATCGGTTCGAGAAGTCCCTGCGTGTGGTGATCAACTCGGTGGTGTTTCGTTCCTCCGGTCAAGATCTCACCACCTTCGGCACGTACGCCGAGATGGCCTCGCGGCTGACCGAGCCCGTCCTGCTCGGGCTGGGCCTCCTCGCCATCCGTAACCGAGTCAAACGCTGACGTCGCAGCATCGTGACCTACTACAGCTTGATCTGCCCCGTAAGCCACCAGTCGAGGTACTTGGCCAGGCTCGGTGCCACCCAGGTGCGGCTGTCGTCCTCGTGGTTCCAGACGAAGACATCGGGCCTGTCGATCCTCGGGAGGAGCGCGAACAGGTCACCGTTCCCTGCGTCTGCGAAGAAGAGGAGTGGGTCGAACGGCATGTACAGGGAGGCGAGCTCGGCGTCCTCGCGAAGGCTCTGGTTCTCGGAGGCGATCTGCTCGGCAGACCAGATGAGCCCGTCTCCGTACTCGCCCTCGATGCCGTTGGTCTCACGGAGCAGGGCGGCGAGGTCCACCGGCAGTGGGTGACCGAGGATCGTGGCGCAGCGGGTCAGTGATGACTGCGAGGCGGGGGGCTGGAAGACGGCCGTGCCGGGCAGGGCCGCAACGGCTTCCGTCCACACGGTTGATTCGACCTCCACGAGTCGGGCTTGTGGTCGAGACGGCCCACAGGCCCGTCGGCATGTGCCAGGGCCCGCGACTCGACCAGCGTGACTGATCACCGAATGAACAGTACGGCCCCGGCCGAGCCAGCCACACACCGACCACAGGCAATGCGGGACAGACCTTGGCGGCCCTGGCACCGTCGCGAAGGCCCACACTCCGGATTCGCAGCGACCGCCATGAGCGCCCGTCCGTTCTTCGCTCGACTGCCTCGAACCCACCTCACGCCGACCGGGGTAGATTGGACGGTTTTTTCGGAACCATCCTCACCATCGTCGGGCGCTGAAGCAGACGTTGAACTGTCTGCGCACCTCACCGTCTGAGCAGGCGATGAAGCGGCGAAGGTCGGTGTACATGCCCACGAGCCAGGAGATCCGGCCATGACTGGACCCGCTGGGGCGCTGCCGTTCCTCAATCTCCGCGAAGAGGCTTCTTGAATTTCTCTCGTCTGCCCGATGGGTGATCGCCTAAGGTTTGCGGCATGGCGCTGCAACTTGTTCAGGTGAACTTCAAGGCCCGGGACGACTCGGCACTCGGCCAGTTCTGGGCGGAGGCTCTCGGCTGGAGTTTTTCCAGCGAGGGGCCCGGCGTCACCAATCTGGAACCCGTGGGCTTCGACTGGCCGGACCCGTCCGCCGTCTGCATCGATCTCGTCCGCGTCCCGGACCCGGAGACGGTGAAGTACCGCGTGCACATCGAGCTCGCCACCACCTCCGATGCCCATCAGACGGAGTTGGTCGCACGTCTGAAGGAGCTCGGGGCGACGCCCGCCGATGTGGGCCAGGGCGACGTGCCGTGGACCGTGATGGCCGACCCGGAAGGCAACGTGTTCAGCGTCCTGGAGCCCCGGGAGCTCTACCGGGACACCGGGCCGATAGCCGCCGTGGTCGTCAGCTGCGCCGACCCGCGGGCCATGGTCCGGTTCTGGGGCGAGGCGATCGACTGGACCGTCCACGAGCTGACCGACGACCGCGCCCTGCTGCGCTCCGTCAAGGGCGTGGGGCCGTACCTGGAGTTCCGCCGCACGCCCGAGGACGAGGTCGTAGGGAACCGCGTCCATCTCGACCTGATGTCCGATCCCGTCGACGATCAGGCGAGGGAGGTCGCCCGGCTCGAAGGCCTCGGCGCGATACGGGCCGACGTGGGTCAGGGTGACGTCTCCTGGGTCGTCCTGGCCGACCCAGAGGGCAACGAGTTCTGCGTCCTCGGCCGGGGCTGACGCGGAGCTCCGTCCGCGCCCTCATGGCGGTGCGGCAGGGCGCGGCGCCGGGCCCCGCAGTCCCTGGCCACCAAGCCACGACAGCCTGGCCCACGCATACGGCACGAGAGCTCTTCTCAGGTGCCCTCAGAGGTCCGGGCCGTCATCTGGCTGAGCGTCGGGATCCCAAGGAACACCGACGATTCCCGTCGAGCGCATCGGGCGTTCAGCTGGGCAATCATCTCCTCGGTGTCCCTCACGCCCGTTCGACATGCCCGCACCCACGTCGCCGAGCAGCCGGGGCGCGCCGCGCCGGCCACCGGCTTCATGATCCATACTCTGTGTCGGCAGTGAGGGAGGGCACGTCCATGCGGCACAGCCGGGGGAGTGCACGAGCGGTCGGGCGAGCAGCGGCCGCTGTCGTTGTCGCTGTCCTGATGAGCAGTTGTTCCTCAGGCGATCCAGCGCAGGCCAAGGAGCGGCAACGGGATTACTGCACCAAACTGGGGTCCTGGCAGGACGCCAAGCACGCCGTGGCAACCAGCGCGGCACATGCTGATTCCAGTGACGCGCAGAATGCCCGGCACGACATCGCCGAATCCGCAGGACATGCGGTCGTCGACGCCTCGAAACGGCTTGCCCAGGAAGGCCTTGAACAAGGCGGCAGCCACATTTTCGATGACACCGTCAACGCCGTCGGCGGCGACACCGGGGCTGAGAGTCGTGCGGTGTCCTACTGCGATAGCTCAGGCTTCGAGACGTTGGTCGGCTCGGCCGGCTAGTTGCGCTGTTCCGGCACGTTGGTGACGGGCGACATGCCCTGAGCGGTCCTTGAACGAGGCGCCGGACGGGTCGATATCGGTGGCGAACAGCGACGTCGGCCTGGAGTTCACAATGGCCCGCTGTCCGCAATCCAGGAGGGCGCGTACCGGCTCGGCTCCTGAGCCCGGCAGCCCGGCAGACCTGGCGACCCTGGACACCTACTGCGCCGGCGGCTCGCTGCACCGGGCCGTCGATCTCCTGCACCTGCACCACAGCAGCGTCGCCCGTCGACTCGACCAGATCGGCAAGGCCTGGGCGTCGAGCTCACCGACCCCACGGGCCTGATGCGTGCCAGGCTCGCTCTCACCGCATGAGCGGCTGCTCAACGACTGGGGAATGGCCTGCCGCGCACTGTAGCCCCGCGGAGCGTGTCCGAGCATGCCTTCGCACCGTCGTCGAGCGGCTGTCAGCCCACTGTCCAGAAGCGGAGCTTGTCGGGGTTGAGTACGGCCCAGATGTGACTGATCCGGTCGTCTGTGATGTCGAACGCCATCACCGATACGGTGACGCCGTCCAGTTGGGTCACCAGCCCAGGCTGACCGTTGACCGTACGCTCCAGGAGCGTCACGGCGGTCGCCGCCGCACCAGCCCGGTCGGCGAAGAAGCGTGCGACCTGCTTCGCGCCTTCGACGGGGTGGAGCGCAGCCGTGACGATTCCGCCGCCGTCGCCGGTGGCCGTGGCGTCGGGAGCCAGTAGGCCGATGAGGGCGTCGATGTCCTTGGCCTCCCAAGCCAGTTTGAAGGCTCTGACGATGTCGGCGCGCCGGGCTGCCGAGACCGCGTCGGGCTGTGACGCCAGGTCAGGCTGCGACGCGCGAAGGCGCCGGCGGGCCGAAGAGGCCAGTTGGCGGCAGGCCGCCGGGGTCCGGCCGACGATCTCGGCCACTTCGGCGAAGGGGTAGCGGAAGACGTCGTGCAGGATGAACGCGACGCGTTCGGCCGGGGTCATCGCGTCGAGGACGACGAGGAAGGCCATGTGGACCGACTCGTCGAGGGTGACCCGGTCGGCCGGGTCGACGGTGGCGGCGCCCGGCCGTCCGCTGATCCACTCCGTACGGTCGGGCAGCGGCTCCGGGATCCATTTGCCCACGTAGCGTTCGCGCCTGGCCCGCGCCGAGCCGAGCTGGTCGAGGCAGATACGGCTGGCGACGGTCGTCAGCCAGGCACCGGGGGAGTCGATGGCTGCCTGCTGCTGTGGGGACATGGCGTACCAGCGGGCGTAGGTCTCCTGGACGACATCCTCGGCATCGGCCAGGGAGCCGAGCAGCCGGTACGCGAGGTTGGTCAGCTGACGCCGCTCGCTCGTGATCACGCTCAAGCCTGGATCGGGTCGTCCCTGCTTCGGGTCGGATCGTCCCTGCTCCGGATTGGGCTCGGATGGGTTGTTCATGGTGTCACCGGCTCCCTTGGATGCGCTGCCTCACCCCCTACGACGAGCCGGCGTATCGAACTGTGAGGTCGGCACGTCGCCTCACATCTCCCTGGGCTGCGTCGTCGTATCGATCAGACCGCATTCGGTCAGGCCGCATCCGATCAGACCGCATCCGATCAGACCGCATCCGATCAAGCCGCACCTGATCCGACCGGCACTCGATCCGACCGGCCGAACCAGACAGCCCGGAACTCAACAGCCCGGCACTCGATCAGACCCCCGCAGGAAGGAAACCAATCATGGAACCCGTGAACGTGGCGATCATCTACTACAGCTCCACCGGAACCGTACATGCCTTGGCGCAAGCCGCCGTTGAGGGCGCGGAGAAGGCCGGCGCCACCGTGCGACTGCGCAAGGTTGCCGAAACGGCCCCGCCGGAGGCGGTCAGCGCCAGGGCGGAGTGGGCCGGACACCTGGAGGACACCGCCGACGTCACCGAGGCCGGCCACGACGACCTGGAGTGGGCCGACGCGGTGCTGTTCGGCACCCCCACCCGCTTCGGCAACCCGGCCAGTCAGCTCAGGGCGTTCATCGACACCACCGGCCCCCTGTGGTTCCAGGGCAAGCTCGCGGACAAGGTGTACTCGGCCTTCACCGCCTCCAACACCGCCCACGGCGGGCAGGAATCCACCCTCCTGGCGCTGGCGAACACCTTCTATCACTGGGGCGGCATCATCGTTCCCCCCGGCTACACCGACCCCCTCCAGTTCCGGTCAGGCAACCCCTACGGCACCTCCCACGTGACCGGCGACGGCCCGCCCGGTGAGGTGGCCCTCCAGGCCGCCCGCTACCAGGCCCGTCGCGTCGTCGACATCGCGGCCTTTCTCAAGGTCGGCCGCGCCGCCTGATCCGGCACGCACGCGAGAGCGGTCTTCGCCTGGTCCCTGGCTCGTCACCAGGCACGGGAACCACGCGGAGGCCGTTGTTGCCGGTCTTCCGGGTGGATGGTGTACCGGTCGTCCTGGACGAAGGCGCCGGTCTCACGCGACGTCCCTCAGTTCCGCAGAAAGTAAGAACACGCGTAGGGGCCGAGTGAATCGCCCCTGGCGCGCAGGGTCACCTGGATGTCGTCGGGGCGAAGCTTGGGGTGGAGGGCTGCCTGTGCGCGGGCCAGGCTGCACACCAACTGCCCGTTGCGGAGGCGTGCGTCAGGGGAGAGGTAGGTGTCCTGTGCGTCGAGGGTGACGCGATGGGCGTCTCCGGAGACGTGGTAGGACCCGTCGAACGCCACGAGGTTGGTGAGTCCGCTCTTCTGCTCCGATGCATTCGGGCCGGCCACGAGGAGTTTGATGACCGCGTCGAGGGAGTGCAGCTTCAGGTCGGGCCGGGAGACACCGCGGAGACCCGTGTCCGAGGCGAAGTAGATCCGCATTCCCTTGGTGAGGCCCGTGACGGGCTCACCGGCGTCGATGACTCCGGTCGGTCTGATTCCGCAGCCGGCAACGACGGAGAGAAGCAGGGCCCCGAACGTCAAGGTGCGCTTGGCTTTCATGGGATGTCCTGGGGAGGGTTGCCGGGCAGTCGGAGGGTGAAGACCGCGCCGCCGCCCGGTCGGTTGGCGGCCGTGATGGTGCCGCCGTGCAACTGGGCGTTCTCCAGGGCGATTGCGCTGCCGAGGCCGCTGCCCTCGGACCGGCTGCGGGCGGTGTCGGCCTTGAAGAAGCGGTCGAAGACGTGCGGCAGGGCCTCGGAGGGCAGGCCGGGACCGCGGTCCGTGACCTCCATGGTGATCTCGTGGTCCGTGGTGCGGAGCACCACGGCGACGGGCTGGCCGCCGTGCCGCAGCGCATTGCCGACGAGGTTCGCCACCACGACATCGATCCGGCGGCGGTCGACCCGCGCCCGTACCCCGTCGGAAAGGTCCGTGTGCACCTGACCGGTCCAGCCCCGCCGGGTGAGCGTGGACCGGACCAGTTCGGCCAGGTCGGTCTCCGCGGCCTCGAGCGAGACGGTCTTCGCGTCGAAACGGGAGATCTCGATGAGGTCCTGTACGAGGCGGGTGAGCTGCGCGATCTCCGTACTGACAGTGCGGGCGGCCAGGGCGGAGTCGGGCGGCAGCTGGTCGGCGTCCTCGTCCAGCACGGTGGAGACCATGGTCATCGCGGCGAGTGGAGTGCGCAGTTCGTGGGAGACGTCGGCGACGAAGCGGCGGGCCCGCTCCTCCTGTGCCCGTAGTTCGGCGACGGAGGTCTGCAGGCTTTCGGCGGTGTGGTTGAACGTCTCGGCGAGCTGGGCGAGTTCGTCCCGGCCCTTGACCGCGACACGGGCGGAGAGTTCACCCGCGGCGAGCATCCGGGTCGCCAGGCCCAGGTCCCGTACGGGCCGGAGCACGGTACGTGCAGCGAGCAGCGCAAGTGCCGCCGCCAACAGGACGACCGGTATCAGTCCCTCGCGGACGGTCTCCAGCAGCACGGCGATGTCCTCTTCCTCGGCCCGCAGCGGGGCGATGGTGAAGACGTCGAGATCCGAGGTGCGTCCGGTGTCGAAGGCCACGGACGCCCCGACCACCAGGAACGGTTCGCCGTGCCACTCGACGCGCTGGAAGCGCATCCGGCCGGTGGTCCTGACCGCGGTCCGCAGTTCGGGGGTGATCCGGGTCCGGTCCGCGTGGGAGTCCGAGGTGGCGGTCAGGTCGTGGTACCGGGCCACGACGACGGCATCACCGAGCCCGTGCGCGACGCTCGTCGAGAACCGGGCCAGGGTGTCCCGGTCCGGAGGGATGTCGAGGTCGGCGGCCACTTCGCCGACCCGGTTGCGGAAGTCGGTCCGGATCGCGTTCTGGGCCCGTTCCAGCACGGCGTTGCGGGATTCGCGGTAGGCGAGGGCGGTCGCGGTCACCGCGGTGATCAGGGTGACGAGGACGAAGGCGACCACGAGGCGTGTGCGCAACCCGCCCGTGGGGATCCGGAGGCGATTCATCCGTGCGTCACAGGGGGCCGAAGCGGTAGCCGAAGCCCCGGACGGTCTGGATGTAGCGGGGCCTGGCGGGAAGGTCCTCGATCTTGGTGCGCAGTCTGCGCACGGCGGCGTCCACCAGTCGTGAGTCGCCCAGGTAGTCGAGGTCCCAGACCGATGACAGGAGTTGCTCCCGGCTGAACACCCGGCCCGGTGCGGCCGACAGCTCCAGCAGCAGCCGCAGCTCCATGGGCGGCAGCGGGATGGGCGTGTCCAGCTTGGTGACGGTCAGGGCGGCCCGGTCGATGACGAGCCCGGCATGGTGCTCTCCCGTCCGGGGACCGGGTAGCGGCTCGGCGCGGCGCAGCGCTGCCCGGATCCGGGCTTCGAGCACACGGGCCGTGACCGGTTTGACCACGTAGTCGTCGGCGCCCGCTTCGAGGCCCGTGACGATGTCCTGGTCGTCGCCGCGTGCGGTGAGCATGATCACCGGGATGGTGCTGCGGGCCCGGATCGCGCGGCAGACCTCGAATCCGTCCATACCGGGCAGCATCAGGTCGAGCACGACGAGCTCAACCGGCTTTCCCGGCAGGCCGGCCAGCAGCGGCAGCGCCTCCTCTCCGGTGCCGGCCACCGATACGACGTAGTCGTGTCGGCGCAGTACGAGTTCCATCCCGTCGCGTACGGAGATGTCGTCCTCGATGAGCAGCACATGCGGCATGCCTCTGATTATGCGGGAGCGTTTGCCCATGTCAGACCGGGTGGGGCGAGGGATGCGCGGCTCGCGGCCGATTGTTACCTCCCCATCATCCAGGCATCCAGAATTCATGATGTGACCGGCCGAGGGTGGTCGGCATGGACATCCGCACACCCTCGCGCAGCGCCGGCCGCTACCGCCTGGCCGCACTCGTCGCCCTCCCCGTCCTGGTCCTCTCCGCCGCATGCGGCGGAGAGGACGGCGGGCTGAAAACCGGCGAGGAGGTCGCCTCCGTTCCCGGGGATCCCGGCAATGCCCCCTCCGACAGCAAGGGTTCCGGCAATCAGGGCGGCGCGGGCGACAAGGGCGCTTTCTACGACGCCCAGATGAAGTACGTGCAGTGCATGCGCGGGAAGGCCGGCATCAAGGACTTTCCCGATCCGAAGATCAGCGGCTATCTCGACTGGACGAAGATCGACGAGATCGCTCGGAAACCCGGGAACGAAGAGGCGTCCAAGGGCGGCAAGAACGGTGTCTGCGGCAAGGAGATGTCCGCCGCCATGCGCCTGGAGCCGAAGCGTGACGTACAGAAGGAGTACGAATCACTGCTGTCGCATGCCACCTGCATGCGGAAGCACGGCGTCTCGACCTTCGCCAACCCCACGATGTCCGGCGGCAACGTGATACCCGGCGGCGACGCCAACCCCGTCGCGTCGTCGATCGACCCCGAATCCCCCGTCTACAAGCGCGCCCGGCAGGCGTGCAAGGACAAGCTGCTCGACGGCCTGGACGGTATGCAGTGACGCGCCGCAGGACACTGGTGGCAGTCGGCGCGGTGACGGCTGTCGCTGCGCTCGGCGCCGGGACGTGGCTCGTCACAGCGAGCAACCACGACGCACGGGACGGGAAGAAGGGCGATCTTCCGCCCGCCACCACCGAGATCACCCGCACCGACCTGGTACAGAGCAAGACCGTCGACGGACACCTCGACTACGCACAACGTCGCGCCATCAAGTCGCCGGTCGAGGGGACCGTCACCAAGGCCGCCGAGGAAGGCAGAACGGTCACGGCCGGGCAGCGGCTGTACGAGCGGGACGCCCGGCCGGTGATCCTCATGTACGGGCCGACACCGGCGTTCCGGGCGCTGAAGACCGGTGACCGGGGGCCCGATGTCCTCCAGTTGGAGCGCAACCTGCGTGACCTGGGATTCGGTGCGAGCCTGTACGTCGATACCCGCTACGACAGGGGCACCGAAGCCGCGGTCAGGAGCTGGCAGAAAGCGATCGGCATCGAGAACGCGGACGGCCGGGTCGGCCGGGGCGATGTCGTTTTCCAACCCGGCACGGTACGGGTGGTGTCGGCGGACGCCGCACTCGCCGACCAGATCGGCCCGGAGAAGACCGTGCTGACCGTCGCCTCCACCCGACCGGTCGTACGGGCGCAGCTCGACCAGGCCGATACGGGCCTGACGGTCCGGGGCACCAAGGCCGAGGTCACCCTGCCCAGCGGGAAGACCGCCGCCGGCAAGGTGGCGGGGACCGTCAGACCGGAGGCGCAGGAGGGCTCCGCCGAGCCGAGCCAGGACGGGATCACGGTGGAGGTCACCCTCGACCACCCCCGGTCCGCCATGGCCTCCGAGGACCCCAAGGCCACCACCAGCGTCCGGTTCATCAGCGAGAGCCGCAAGAACGTGCTGACCGTGCCGGTCGAGGCGGTCGTCGCCCTGCGCGGCGAAAACGGAGGCTACGGCCTGCAGATCGTCCAGGGCGACACGACCAGGATGGTCAGGGTCACCACCGGCATGACCGCCGGCGGACGGATCGAGGTCAGCGGCAGCGGCATCTCCGAGGGCATGACGGTGGGAGTGGCCAAGCAATGACCGTGATCGAACTGCGTGCCGTCACCAAGTCCTACCCCGGCGGCGTCCACGCCCTGCGCGGCGTGGACCTCAGCATCGACCCGGGCGAACTCCTCGCCGTCGTCGGCCCGTCCGGCTCCGGGAAGTCGACCCTGCTCAATCTGATCGGCACCCTCGACCGGCCCACGTCGGGCACGGTCCGGGTGGCCGGCCACGACGTGGGCGCGCTGTCCGACAGCCAGCTGTCCGCGCTGCGGGCCCGCCACATCGGCTTCGTCTTCCAGCACTTCCACCTCTCGCCGGGACGGGACGCGGTCGACAACGTCGCGGACGGCCTGCTCTACGCGGGCGTACCGCTCAAGGAACGTCGGGTACGGGCCCGCCTCGCGCTGGAGCAGGTCCGACTCGGCCACCGGCTCTCGCACCGCCCGCACGAACTCTCCGGCGGCGAGAAGCAACGCGTCGCCATCGCCCGTGCGCTGGTCGGCGAGCCCGATCTGCTGCTCGCCGACGAGCCCACGGGCGCGCTGGACACCGCGTCCGGCCGGATCGTGATGGAACTCCTCCACGAGCTCCATGCGACGGGCACCACGATCTGCGTGATCACCCACGACCAAGAGATCGCCGCCGCACTTCCCCGGCACATACGGGTCAGGGACGGCGCCGTGGTCTCCGACCGCCGCTCCGTCGAGGCCGCCTCATGACCGGTTCCGCCTTGCAGCCCGCCCGCCTCGCGGGGGCCGACATCCTGCGTATCGGCGCCGTCGGGCTGCGCGCCCGCCGTGCCCGCGTCGTGCTCTCCGCACTCGGCATCGCGATCGGCATCGCCACGATGGTCGCGGTCGTCGGCCTCTCCACGTCCAGCCGGGCCGACCTGATGGGCCGGCTCGACCGCCTCGGGACGAACCTGCTCACCGCCGAGGCCGGCAAGGACGCCCTGGGCCAGGACGTGAAGCTCCCGAAGAACGCGGAGCCCATGGTCGAACGCATCGGCCCGGTGCAACAGGCCACTGCCATCGGACAGTTGGACACCCGGATCCGGCGCAGCGATGTGGTCCCCGAGGACCAGCCGGCCGGCGTCACCGCACAGGCAGCCCGGACGGACCTGCTGACCACGCTGAACGCCAGTACAGCCAAGGGGCGTTGGCTCGACCGTGCCAGTGAGCGGCTCCCGGTCACCGTCCTCGGCGCCGTCGCGGCCGAGCGACTGGGAATCACCGGGCCCGGCGAGAAGATCATGATGAACAACCGCTACGTCGTGGTCATCGGCATTCTCCGGCCCGTCGAACTCGTCCCCAACCTCGACCGGGTGGCCCTGATCGGCTTCCCGGCCGCGGAGCGGTACCTCGGATTCGACGGCCACCCCACGACCGTCTTCGAGCGGTCCCCGGACGCCTCGGTCGAGGACGTCCGCGCCGTGCTCGCACGGACGGTCATGCCCGGCAGCGAAGGCTCCGTGAAGGTCTCCCGCCCCTCCGACGCACTGGCGGCGAAGGCCGCCGCCGACCAGGGACTCACCAGTCTGATGCTCGGCCTCGGCGCGGTCGCCCTCCTGGTCGGCGGCGTCGGCGTGGCCAACACCATGGTCATCTCCGTTCTGGAACGCCGCCAGGAGATCGGCCTCCGCCGCGCCCTCGGCGCCACCAAGGGCGCGATCCGCCTGCAATTCGTCACCGAGTCACTCCTGCTCTCGGCACTGGGCGGGGCCGCGGGCGCGGCACTCGGCGCCGCGGCGACGTCCACCTTCGCCATGGCCCAGGGCTGGGAGGTCGTCATACCCCTGTGGTCACTCGGCGGCGGCCTGGCCGCCACCCTCCTCATCGGCATCCTGGCCGGCCTCTACCCGGCGATCCGCGCTTCGGGTCTCCATCCGACGGTGGCTCTGCATGCGACGTGATGTCCGGCCGCGCGGGGAGGGGACGGGTCAGCCTTCGTCGTCCAATGCCGCGAGGAGGGCCCTGGCCTCGGCGTGCAGCCGGTCGACGTCCACGTGACCACAGAAAACCTGCAATCCGGGGGAGGTCAGGTCCGGCCTGCCGGGAACCACGTAGTACGACCGGTAGTTGAGGTACGGCAAACACGCGCGGTCCGCTTCCCGCCCGACCGTCAAGGTGGCATAACACCATTCCGACGTCGAAGTGGAGCCCCGCATCGCTATCCCATCGCCCTCGCCCCTCTCGTCCGCCCCTTTCCTCTCGTCCGTCTCGTTCTCTGCGAGGTCCACCTCCCGGCTGTAGGGCCCGGCCGCCGTCGGCAGGTCCAGCAACGCCTGGGCGAACTCCCGTACATGGGCGGCGTCTTCGAACGGCACGAACTCCCTGAAGGCCGGCGATCCGGCCCAGAGCAGCCACCGCCGACCCGCTTCCAACGGCTCGTACACCACCGAAAGGATCGATGGAATCTCCGCCGTGGCGTCGTCCCGCCACGCGTAGAGGAAGACCTGCTCGAACTGCTGGAGGCTAGTAATCATCGTCGTCGTCCGGATACCCCCACCCGATATCTACCTTTGCGGATGGCGCCACCTCCTGCACCGCCTGGTGGACGCGCTTCTCGAACTCCGGCTGCCAGCGGCCGAGGCCGCTGATGATCAACGGGTAGTCGGTGCCGCCCACCACCTGGAGTTGCCCCTCCCACTCCTCCACCGCAAGGCGGACCGAGTGGTCCATCCCCTCGTCACGTATCACTGCCTCAAGGGCCTTCAGTATCCGCTCCGCCTGCTCCGGGGCGCTCGGCCCGGTGACGGTCAGCTCAAGATCGATGTTGACTGACATGGGCCAAGGCTATGGGCAGGGCCGAGGTGCGTCGTGCCGGGCCTACGCCTTCGCCGTCACCTCCGAAGGAACCGGGCAGTGGCTCAGTGATGACGTCTAACAGCAGCTCACACAATGAGGCGGATCGCCCCTCTGCGCTTGTGATGTTGGCGCGCACGAACGCGTGGATCCACGACTTCCGGCGCCTGCGGATCCGCTGGGAGATCCGCGACGACATCCATGAAGCCTTCCTGAAGCCGGCCTGCCGCGCCATTGCTTTCCGACGCGTCAGGGCCCTGGGTCAGCTCTCTTGAGTGGATATGGTGCGGAGGAAACGCCCAAGGATCTCGTTGAAGGTATCCGGTCGTTCCATGTTGGGGTAGTGAGCGGTGTCTTCGACGGTCGTCGCACGGCCATTGACGACGGTGTGTACGAGTCGTTCGGCCATGCCGATGTGGTCGTCAGAGTCGACGCCGCCATTGATGGCCAGTACGGGGACGGTGATCTTCGCTGCCCGTGCCCAGGTGTCTGTCACGGGCACCATGTGCATGGGTTCGGCACTGGTGTGCTTGGCGATGGTCCGCCGGGTCATCTCCCGCAGCCTGCGCACGACATCCTGGTCGACGTCGCCGAGCGTGCGGTGCGGTCCCGCCGCGAGCCGGGTGAATGCCTCGACCCAGCCCTCGGTGTCACCCGCGGCCAGCGCGCGGGCCTCCTCGGCCTCGATCTCGCCGAGCCAGGGATCCTGGAATTCGGGTTCGCTGGTGCCGACGCCGCTGACGACCAACGCACGTACCAGATCGGGGTGTTCGAGCGCGGTATCGACGGCGATGGCTCCGCCCATCGACAGTCCGACGAGGATCGCGGGACCGACGTCGAGGTGACGCAGTACAGCTGCGAGGTCATCGGTCTGACGGAACGGCTTGTTCGCATTGGAGGATCCTCCGTGCCCGCGGGCATCCGGTGCGATCACTCGGTAGTCCCGCGCGAAGACCCGTATCTGGTCGTCCCACATGCGGTGGTCCAGTAAGCCTCCGTGCAGCAGCACCAGCGGCTGTCCTGCTCCGACGTCGCGGTAGACGAGGTGGCCGTCCCCGGTGTCGAACGAGAACATGTCAGAAGCATCAATCATGACACCCAAGGTGTCATCTTCTTCCGGAGTTGGCAACCACAGTGTCATCCTGATCGGGTGACCGATGCCGATACGCCACTCGCCCCCGATGACCTCGCCCACCGACTCACGGAAGTGTTCGCCCTGGTCGGCCCGTTGTACCGACGCGTGCAGCGCAAGGTGGAACAAGCCGCACCGATCGAGGGGCTCTCCGTCGGCGTGCGCGCCGTCCTGGTCCTGCTCCTGGAGCACGGGCCCATGACCGTCCCGCAGATGGGCCGCGCACAGGCGCTGAGCCGACAATTCGTGCAGCGCATGGTCAACGACGCGGCAACCCAACAGCTGGTCGAGATCACCCCCAACCCCGCCCACCAGCGGTCCTCGCTGATCCGACTGACCGACAACGGCAGGGCGGCCATCACCGCGGCAACCATCCGTGAGCACGCCCTGCTGCGCCAGGTCGGCGGCGACCTGACCGACGCCGACCTGACCGCATGCGTGCGTGTGCTCACGCAGATGCTCGCACTCTTCGACCACGTAGACGTGAACTGACTTTCACGCTGTACGCCAGTGCCCAAGTTGGGAGCGGCTCACTGGCACGTGCCCGCCGGCATGAGCGGCTCGATCCGCGCGGCCCGCACGACGCCGTCGTCGACTGCAAGCTGCGGTAGGCGCCGCGCTTGACTGACCACCAGCAGCTCCCCGGCCTGTCATGGCCGGGGCGAGGCCGCGTCCAGGAGAGCACGTCCAGCCTTGGTGAGCTCGTGCGTGGCCGTGCGACCGGCCCGGCTGCTGTCGATCAACCCGGAGTCTCGCAGGATTGCCAGGTGTTCGCTGGCCGTCGGGGGCGTGACGCCCACCAGCCTGGCCACAACGGTCGTCTGCAGCGGAGTGGCGAGCGCGGCCAGGATCCTCGATCGCGTCACCCCCAGAAGGCGGTCAAGCGACCTCGGAGTGGGAGGTGCCGCCCAGAGGTACCGCCCGGATGCCGGGTAATAGATCGCCGGAGTCCAGTGGTCCGAGGTGGTGCACTGCATCCGATCGGTGATGAACAGCGACGGGACGAGGATGAGTCCTTCAGGGCAGTCGACGTCGATGTTGACGGTCTTCTCGACGGTGATGGTGTCGCCCTCGCACGCGGCGGAAGGGTGCAGGCGCGGAAGGACTGCGCGCAGCCCCTCCCGGTTGACCTGGATGGCCCGATCCAGCATCTCGGCACGCAGCGCCTGCCGCATGGACGGCCATTCCGGTTCGACAACTGCCTTCCAGAGGCGGCGCAGCGCATCGGCGGCCTCGGACCTGGCGCGGTCGGGGTCATCGAGCAGTCGGCGGCCCATTTCCGCCCCGCGCCCCACCGTCGCGTCGACCAGCTCGGCGTAGGTCTGGTCCGCCGGCGCGGCGAGGAGGGCATCCATGCCTTCCTCGAACGTTGGCTCACTGGACATCGGCGATGGGTCAAGAAAGTCGGGTCGATACGCGCCATCGGCCATGAAGACCGTGAGCGCCCCCAGGTCGGGGAGCGAGAGACTGCGGCGACGGCGAAGCCACGGGTGGAACATCGGGTGACGCTGCGGTTCGGTCAAGAGCCGGGCAAGACTTACCACTTCGTGGATCGGCGACATCGCCCACCGCACACTCGCAGCACCAGCGCCCAATCGGTAGCGGATCACTCCACCATTGTTAGGCCACCGCCGAATCGAGCGCGAGCAAAACGGCGAAGCCCCGAGACTCGGGTCATGACCGACACGGAGTCGACTGCCCGGTGTTCCAAGGAACCCGAGCGAGCCCAACAGACGCGAACGATCCGGCTGGGCGCCAGCGGATCGACCATCGAAGTCCTCGCCGACCCGGCGGAGACCAGCGGGATCGTGAGCATCTACCGGTGGCGCATGTCGCCGTCCAGCCGGGGACCTGCCCCGCACTTTCACACGACGTTCAGCGAGACCTTCATCGTTGAAGAAGGCGAAATCGACTACTTCGATGGGCGGGCCTGGCGAACACTGCGGCCCGGCGACACCACGCATGCCGCGGTGGGCCACGTCCACGCACTCCGGAAGGAGCGCGCCGAAACCGCCACCCTCCTGATGGCACTCTCGCCAGGCGTACCGCGGGAGGAGTACTTCACAGAGCTCGCCACTGTGAACGAGCGTGACCTGAGCCGGCTCCACGAAGCCCACGACAACCACTTCGTCGACGACCACGAGCGGTGAGGGCACCGGCAACGGCACGTGGCCCGCCCACGAGCCACCCCACTACCTGAAATGCGCTCGTAGAACTGCCCCCGCGCGTGCTCACCACCGCCAACCGGGTCCGGAGGCCGACTTCGTCCGCAGTGGCCCGCAAGGTGTTGGTGATCTCTGCCTACGACCTGGAGCAGACCGGCGAGGCGTTCGCCGCGTTCGGCGCCGGCACGCTCGGCAATCTCGCGCTCACCGTCGCCTGATCCACCCCTTTCCCAACGGGTTTCCCAGCAAAGGATTCACTGTGCCCAGCATCGCCATCGTCGGAGCCGGCCCCGGTATGGGCCTGGCCATCGCTCGTACCTTCGGCTCCCACGGCTTCGACGTCGCTCTCGTCGCCCGCAACCGCGACAAGCTCAACGACCTGGTCGGCCGGCTCGAAGCCGAAGGCATCACCGCTGCCGCGTTCCCCGCGGACGTACTCGATCATGACGCACTCACCCAGGCGCTCAAGGACGCCGCCACCCGCTTCGGCGGCATCGACGTCCTGGAGTACTCCCCGGCCGGGAGCCTCGAATCCACGCCGCTCACCGCTCCGTCGGAGACCAACCCCTCCGATGTGCAGTGGGCGATGGACTTCCTGCTCTACGGGGCCATCGCCGCCACACGGGCCGTGCTGCCCGCGATGCGCGAGGCCGGCGCGGGCACCCTGCTCTACACCAACGGCGCCGGCTCGGTCGACCCCACCCCGATGCTCGGCAACCTCAACGCCGCCCAGGCCGCGCTGCGCAACTGGGTGCTCAGCCTGCACAAGGAACTGGCCGACACCGGCGTCCAGGCCGCACACGTCGCCATCGGCGTGTGGGTCGGCACGGACGGCCCGCCCGGAGTACCGACGGCCTCGGCCGAGGAAGTCGCCCCCCTCTACTGGGACCTGCACACGCAACGCGACAACGCTGAGCGCGTCGTCACCCGCTGACGCGTCCCAGGACCGACCCGTCCCAGGACCGACCCGTCCCACCACCGCTGATCCCTGATCCGCCCGTACGGCGGTGGACGCCCGCGGCGCCGTAGGACAACCGACGGCGATTGACGAAGAGCGAGAGGAAGTACTGAAGATGGCCAAGCTGGAGAGCCTGGACCCGACAACGCCGGTCTTTGCACAGCTCAAGGAGAAGACCGGGCCCATCGTCCTGGCCAACACCTTCGTCGTTCCCAAGGAGAGGACCGAAGCGTTCCTGGTCCCCTCCTCAACCCATGGCCAGGCCCTCCCCGGCCCGGCGTTTCACCCCGGGAGCGACGCCAGGCGGCCGGGTCTTGAGGATGCCGACCCGGCCGCACCGTCCGCAGCGGACTGTGCGCTTTCCGCCTCGGGCGCGGTGCGGGTGCCGGGCACCATGGCCGTGGCGGCGGCGAGGCCGAGGTGGGATTTCATGTTCAGCTCGAACCGGCCGTAGGGGTTCACGTGGGTCCAGAACAGCGGGGACAGGGCCCGTTGTAGCCGAGGGTGTCGCCGCAGGGGGCGAGACGCTTTTCTCCTCGGGGCCGGCCTCGGCGAGGCGGCGGAAGAATGCCTCCTCGCCCGAGGGCTCCGGCCAGCGCCTGGCGAACGCGCTCGCGCAGGGTGTCCCGAGGTGTCTGGGGTCGTCCGGTGGCCGTCGCATCCCCGAACCCGTTCGACAGCGGTATGCCGGCACCATCGAAGCCACCCTGCCCCAGCACACCGACCACGTGCTGTGCGAAGCCAACTGGGATGCCTTGGCCGCCGCTCTGAAACAGGCGGCGCGGTGCCGGTCGCGGCTGGATGGTCATCTGCGACCGCAGCGAGATCAGCATCCGCTGCCGCTGCGCACACCAGTGGAAGCGCATCAAGCGCAGCCACCACGAGCCGCATATCCCAGGCATCCGCTTCAGTCAGCTGCCGTTGGCGGCCCTATGTCCGCCCGACGCCCCGTGAGGTGTAGGCACAGAACGAAGCACCCGCTGCGTGCGAACAGCCCAGGCTCGGCCCTCCGCACCACCTCCACCAGACGGGCGCGGTTTTGAAACCTGCTCAGTACCTGGACGCAGGGCTCGCCGCGGGGGAGGGCGCGCACGCGATCGGCGGGCCATGCGTGGTACGGACGGCACCCATCACGTCGTCGTCAGGCACGCTCGCACAATTTGCGTGTGTGATGGAAGAGCCTCGGATCCCACGAATGCGGATTCCTCGGCGAGCCGAATGGTGCGCAGGGACCTGACCTTCTTGAGACTGCTCACATCGATACTGGCCAGCGGGCTTTCGAACGTGATGGTGTGGAGATTCGGGAAGTACGCCAGCCACTCCCAGGTGGCGTCTGAGTCAGCCTCCACCCACAAATGAGTGAGGCGGGTGCGGTCGCAGCCAGATTGGAACTCCTCAGGCGTGATCGTGCCTGTTATCCGAATCCGAGAACGGCCGCCGAACCGTCGGAGCGCATGCAGTTCCTGCGCATTCGAGACGCAGAAGTAGAGATCTTCCTCTCTGAGGTGAGCAATGACTTCCTCAGCAAATCGATCGCACTCGAAACGACTCCAGACCCTGGCCAGTTCCGAACGGACACGGAGGTCCGAGAGGTCGCGATATTTCGCCAGTACGGAGATCGCGGCGTCGGTGGCAAGGCGGGTGGCAGACAATACGGTGAAGTATGCCTCGTCTTCGGAGAGCCCCTGCGGCCCGGGAAGCAGGTCCAGAACGACCGGACCCACATCAGCCAGAGCGCGGGCCTGATCCGCCGATCGAGGCGGAATCAGCGCCGCGGCCCGCTGCTCCACCTTCATCCGCACGTCCGGGCTCAGTTCTGTTGCATGTTCCAAACAGGCCGCTGCCAGCAGGTGGAGACGCCTGCTGTCCTTCTCCGATGCGTCACCTCGTTCTATAAGACCGGTCAGCAGCCGGGTTCGCTCCATGGTCCGAGCGTGGGCAATGGACATCCGGATGACGTCCTCCCACTGATCGAGATGTGCGTGCGCGATGAGGAAATCGAAGTCAAGACCTTCTACCGCAGCCTTGGCACCCAGATAGTCCTGAAAAGTGCGGTGAATGAAATCCATGGAGCCTGTACTGGGTTCGCGCAGGAGACCACTGCGGATCAGCAGGTGGTGATAGATCTCCTCAGCCGTCCCCTGATCGGCGATCTTCGGCATCGCGGGTAGTGCGTGCTCCAGCAGCTCGATGGCATCTGTCCGATCCATCTCGGAACGACCGTTGCGGATCATCCAGTAGGCAAGCTTCTGGATCAGCTGGATGTGATGTTCCTCGCCGATGCGGATGGTGCCCGGCTTGTAGATTCCTCGCTCCCGGTCACGCCGGGAAAGCAGCATGGAGAGGGCGGCGTCGTAGACCTCCTTCCGGCCGTCCGGAAGGTAGCCACGACGGTCCTGGTGAAGGGCGCAGATCAGCGCGCACATCAGGGGGTTGGTGGCGAGGCGGCCGAGGTCTTGTTTGGCTCGTACGGATTGCAGGAGATCTGTGGCATAGCGATCACCAATGCCCGCGGCCTTGTGCCACCGCCTGATGAACTCGGCGACGTTCTCCCGGCTCATCGGAGCAAGGTCGAGCTCTGCGAAGTCGTCACCGACCAACCAGTCCTGGCGTACGGCCGAAGGGCGAGAGGTCACCAGCCACCGGTTGTGCGGGTAGGCACTGACCAGCTCCTGCAGCCAACGGCGTGCCTCTTGGCGTTCGCTTTCCGGAATTTCGTCGATCCCGTCGACCAGGATCAACCCACGCTTTGACCTCAACACCCTGTCAAACCACCCTGTGGGCTGGAGGCTGGCGATGGGGCAGTCAACGGCGGCCAGGAATCCATCGGGTGTGGGGAGTTTGGCGCCGCCTCGGGTCAGGGTGCGCAGCGGCAGTACAAAGGGCACGAGGCCGTAGAGATACAGGAGACGTTCGTCGAGAGCCTTCCGCGCCGTGGAAACTGCCAGCCACTGTACGAGCGTCGTTTTCCCTGACCCTGCAACGCCCCGGAGCAACACTCGGTCACGACCGGCCAGGATGTGATCGGCGGGGAGGAGTGTGGGGAGGTCATGCGTTCTGCCGCCCGCTGCGTCCAAGCTCAGATAGGCGGCGTCGAGCGGCCAATTCTCAGGCGCCTCGGACAGATCGAGCCCAAAAATGGTTAATTTTCCGTGCTTGGCGGCAATGTACTCGGCGTAGCGCTCCTCGAAAGGCCCGTCGGCCGGCGAGGGAGTGCGGGCGATCAGGGAGTCGATCTTCAGGGACAACTCTTCGATCTGACGGCTGTGTTCGATCAGCGTACGGGCCACAAAAGTGGATCTCTGGGTGAAGAAGTGCAGGATATGGAGGCACGCAGTGTCGAGCACGCTCGCATGAAGTGTCACTGCGTCGCTGGATAAACCGAGAGTGGCCGAGGGGCTCTGCGACCGTAAATGCCGGGAGAGCGCAAGGTGTCCGAGCTGCACGGCTTGCACATCGTCCATGTCGATGTAACCCAGCGACCTCAGCGAGTCCGCTACGGCATGTGCCACAGCGCGCTGTTCGTATGCCGGCAGACGTTCCTCGACGCCGGTGGACTGCGCCGCGCGGTTCACCAGCTCCTCGGCAATCTTGTGCAGATCTTCGTCCGACAGGACTCGTTTCTCGCCCTTGAACGAAACGAGCTTCGAGACGCGCAGCGGCCGGTCGACCAAACCAGCACCGGGGCCGTCTGCTACGAAGAGCCTCTTGATCAGCGGCGCTACAACGCTTGAGGCGAGACGAGCGCCAATGGCAGCGGCTTCCATTTACTCCCCGGTTGGTGTGAGGACGGCAGCCAACCGTCGACCCGGCAGCAGCTTAGGAGATGCAGCGATGGGCTGTCCGGGAAACAGCCCAAGTGCGGTGGTCAGCGGCCAATCGCTGCCAGGGTGCCTGGTAGATCGTCATGTGCCCTGGTCTTGGAGCTGTCTGCAAAACCAGGTGGCCTCAGCGGACCATCTGGGTAAGGTCGGGCAATGCCTGAGCTGAAGCCGCTGCATGCCGGCCATGCCCCGGCGGTCCTGGCCTTCGAGCTGACGAACCGCGCCTACTTCGCTGCCTCGGTCCCGGACCGCGGCGACGACTTCTTCGACCAGTTCGCCGACCGGTACAACGCCTTGCTGACTGAGCAGGAGGCCGGAATCTGCGCCTTCCACGTGCTCGTCGCCGAGGACAGCTCGGTACTCGGCAGGTTCAATCTGGTCGACATCGAGGACCACACTGCGGAACTCGGATACCGGGTCGCGCAGCACATCGCCGGCCGCGGCGTCGCGACCGCGACCGTCCGGGAGCTGTGCCAGCTGGCGGCGGCCCAGCACGGGCTGCGTAGGCTGCGGGCAGCCACGGCCCTCCGGAATGTCGCGTCTCAGAAGGTGCTGACCAAAGCAGGGTTCGTCCCTGTCGGCCCGGCCGATCCGGCCCATCTCAGCGGTGAGCCAGGCACCTGGTATCAGCGCGACCTGGTGATCCAGCCGTACAGCGCGATGTTGCCTGAGGACCGGCTGCGGGAAGGCCGCGGCCACCGCTGATCAACGGTGTGTGAAGACCAACGATCTTGCGGTGGCCGCTGGTCACAGCGCAGACCCTGTCTGCTGGAAGGAAGCGTTCGAGGGCCTGAGGGGCCGGAGGGTGGGCTGGGGAGACCGGCCCAGCAGCCCCTCCCGAACGGCGTGCATCCGCACCCCTGCACCGTGCACGACCTGACGAACGCATGCTCCGCGTTCCTCCGGGAGGCCGTTCATGGGCGAAGTGGACTGCTGAATGTCTTCACCCCCCACGCGACGTCCGGCCTGGCCGTCATCGAGACCGGCGCGGGCAGTGACGACGACCTGCTGGCGGCGCTTCGCGACATCCTTCCCGCGGACGGTCGTTGGCAGGACCGCCACGGCGGTCCAGGCCACGGCAGCGGTCACGTGCTCCCGGCTCTGGTCCCGCCACACGCCACGTTGCCCGTGGTCGATGGCGCGCTGGAGCTGGGGCCCTCGCAGTCCGTCGTACTGGTGAACTCCGACCGGGACAGCTCCGAGCGCCAGGTCCGGTTGTCCTTCCTCAGCTGACCGGACGGCCCACGCGGTCGTGCGGCTGACGGCCCCCGTTGGCAGCCGATGACGCACGAGAGTGTCCGGCTGCCCCCGCGGGCGGCGCTGCCTCTTCGCAATTCGCGGGCTGCCTGCTCCATGGTCTCCTGCGCCTCCACTCGCCCGCTCCGGATCGGTCCGGCGAGCCTTACCAGGAGTAAGCTGGAACCACCGAGGGCACTCCGTACACCAGCCTCAACGCTCGTGTCGTTTTCGGCGATTCACGACACCGGGCCGGACACGGTGGGCCCGGGGCAGGGTCCGCGTCATGACCACGACCATTCCGTACACGCCTGCGGTCGAAGACCGGACCGCTTCGCTACCCCTCCGACTCATGCTGGCGCCGGCCGGCACCGCTCCCGCTCTGCTCGACGGTGCATGGTGGCCCCGCTCCCGTGACCTCACGGTGGAACTTCCCGCCCTGACGGCCGTCCTCGACCCCCTGTGGGGGCGGATCACGCGCGTCACGGTGAACCCCACCTTCTGGCCGGTCATCCCACGAAAGGTGCCCGTCGACGGGCATGTGGTGGGTGTCGGCTGGTTCAAGGCCGAGCAAGATCCCCACAAGCTGCTGCTGTTCTCCTACACCGTCGGCCGTTGGGACCTGCTGGTCATCCCTCCGGAGACCAGCCCGGCCACCGCCGCCCGGCTCATGACCGAGGCCGCCGATCCACTGGGCATCCGCACCGCGAGCGCCCTGATGAACGCAGCGGAGGAACGCCGGATCGCGGAGGAGACGGAACTGTCCCTGGTCTCGGTCTGGGACTCCGAAGGCGGCCATGGAGCAGGCCTGCCGACCTCTCGTTCACCCGCCCGAGCAGTCATTGCTCAGGTATCAGATGCGACGGAAGGTATCTGAGCGTCGTCTCGGTCGTCGCGAGCGCGACGTCGAACCCGCAGCCCGCTCCGGAGACAAGCCCCAGGCCAACAGCCTGGGGCTGATCTCTTGTCCGGACTGTCTCCCACAGTGCGCCGTTCGCGCGCCGCAACATGCCCACCAGTGCCGCGTTGGCACATAGTGCTGGATAGGCGGCAGCGCCGCACCCACGACTCCCATTCCATTGCCCAGACCCGGCCGGCAACGGTGCGGGCCGGGCCGACTGCTCGTCGGACCGCATCTCGCCGCCGTTCATGCCCCTATCTCTCGGCCATCTCGGCCGCCTCCCTTCTCTCTTGGCCGAGGGAGAAGGCCGGTTACCGTCGTCGCACGGGGCTGCTTGCCCAATTACGTCCGGGCCCTTCTCCGCATACCAGTCGAGATGCCGCCGAAGGTCGGTCCGTATAAAGGTCGCCCGCGCCGTCGCTTTGGGCCTCCCGGTGACGGTGCAGCAGCTGCGGCACGAGCCGCCGAAAGCCAGGACGGATTCGCAGCGGCTGACGACGTTCGTTCCCGTTGCGCGGATCGCACCACAACTCCCCCTGATACGCCGCCATGCGCCGCCGTCGGCGGCGCACTGGCACCACCAGCACCAGAACGCCCAGCAGTGCCACTGCCCCCAGGGACATCCGTGCACGAACGGTTCCAGCCCGCGTTTTTGTGCTGGCCGTGAGTTCGCTCGGCTGTCAAGGCGTGATGTCCACGCATGCTCGAGGCAGTGGCCCTGGGTAAGCGCTGCGCCATTCGGGCGACATCTGGGTCCTCCCTCTATCCAGGACCGCCGGTGATGCCTTAAATAGCAATAGTGAGTCCGGAGGTCGCCCATCCCTCTCGGGGCTCATGTTTTGCCGGTTGGCCGGTAGCGGCCAGCGGCATTTCCTTATGGGCGCTCCTTGGACGGCTGGTCAGTTGCCCCTCCCGGCTGTTATGTGACTGCCAGTCGGTCCTTGAGGAGCCCCGAACTAGATCCACGCAGACCTAGATCGCGAGGGCTCAACATGGGCAAGGTTTGTCAGCCGAAAAGGCATCAACTGCTTTGAGTCGTGGGGTGTGGAAAATCAGCTCACGCCGCCGACTCCGCTGAATTCGGCCATACCGGTATCGGCGGATCCCCGCTCAAGCTGAGCTCCACGGACCGCTAGCACGCCCAAGTGACCAGCTCGGACGGCAAGTCCGCCGGTTTCCAGGCTCCCTCAGTCTCCGTCAGGCCTGGATGCCGGACGTCCTCTGCGTCTGGAACGGGCGACGGCCCGGCATGAGGCGGCCTCCGGTGCGGCGTCACCAGGAGCACGCGGTACGAGCGCCGACGCCTGAGTGCGCTCAGGCAGCTGTGATGAGTGCGCCCACCACGCTCGGTCGAAGCCTTCCTGTTCCTCCCGGCGCGCAGCAATTGGCACGGCTCACCCCGCACCCAAGGCGCCGGTCGCAGTGGTGCAAGCGCACCGCACTCGCACCGTTCCGGGGCGGCATCAGGGCTGCCCTGGAACCTTTGGAAAGGAAATCCACGATGGCAACATCCGTACCTCTGGGTACCGCCGCCACCTACGGGGTGCTCGCCAACACGGCGATCACCAACACCGGCCCCACCGTGGTCGCCGGCGACCTCGGAGTGAGCCCCGCCGGTGCGGTGACCGGCTTTCCTCCCGGAACGGTCACCGGAACCATCCACGTGAACGACGCTGCCGCGGCGCAGGCCCAGGCCGACCTGCTCACTGGGTATGCCAACGCACTCTCCCAACCGGTCACGGGCACCGTCGCGACGGAACTCGGAGGGACCACCCTGACCCCCGGCGTGTACAACGCCGCCTCGGGCACGTTCTCCCTCAACGGGACACTGACCCTGGACGCTCAGGGCAACCCCAACGCCGTCTTCATCTTCAAGACAACCACCACGCTCATCACGGGAGCCGCCGGCAACGTCAACCTCATCAACCAGGCGCAGTCCAGCAACGTGTTCTGGCAGGTCGGCAGTTCCGCGACGCTCGGCGCCGGCTCCACCATCAGGGGCAGCATCCTCGCCTTCACCTCGATCACCGCCACCACGGGGGCCACCGTGGACGGCCGGCTGCTGGCTCTCGGCGCCGCCGTCACGCTGGACTCGAACGCGGTCACCGTGCCGCCCCTGTCCACCTGCCAGGTGGTGATCCAGCCGGTGGCCGGGCCGGTGGTGGTCGGGCAGCCGACTCCCGTGTCCGCTCTGGTGACCTGTAACGGCCTGCCGGTCTCGGGTGCCACGGTGACCTTCACCGGTGGTGCGGTCCCGGTGACCGCCACCACCAACGCGGCGGGCATCGCCACCGGATCGCTCACCTTCAACACGGCCGGGCCCGCCACCATCACTGCCACCGTCACCGCGGCCGGCAGCGGGTGCGCGTGCACCGGCGTCGTCTCCGCGCCCCTCCCCATCACCGTCACTCCGCAGCCGTCCTGCCTGGTGGTGATCCAGCCGGTGGCCGGGCCGGTGGTGGTCGGGCAGCCGACCCCCGTCTCCGCTGTGGTGACCTGCAACGGTCTGCCGGTCGTCGGTGGGTCGGTGACCTTCACCGGTGGTGCGGTCCCGGTGACCGCCACCACCAACGCGGCCGGTGTCGCCACCGGAACGCTGACCTTCAACACGGCCGGGACCGCCACGGTCACTGCCACGGTCACCGCGGCCGGCACCGGGTGCGCGTGCACCGGCGTCGCGTCCGCGCCCCTCACCATCCCCGTCACTCCGGCGACGGGCCCGCTGAGCTTGGCGCCCGCCTGCTGGCACGTCAACCTGCCCATCCCGATTCCGAGCCTGTTCGTGGCGACGTTGACGGCCACCCTCACGCCGGCCCAAGCGGGAGTCACGGTCACCTTCTACGTCTCCGGCCTGCCGGTGGGATCCGCGGTGACCAATGCCAACGGCATCGCCACCCTCAACGCCGGCCTGTCCATCCTGCAGATCAGCGCCAACAGCTACACGGCGACCGCCACCGTCGGCGGCGTCCCGGTCCAGGCCACCGGCGCCCTGAGGCCCTGCTTCCCGCCGGCGTGACGGGTCCTGTGACGGTACTCGCGCACAGGTCTGGTCCACGCAGTGCCGCCCCTGACCTGAGGGCCTTCCGGTAAGCGGCCCGTCCCGCACGGGCTGTCCCCCGTCGTGGAAGGACAGGGGACAGCCCCCTCAGACTTACCGGTGGGCCAGCCGGCTCCACGATGTCGGCAGGACAGGGACCGGGGGTGTATCAGCCCCGGCTGCCGGTGCGTGGACGGCTCATCGGTGAGGACCGGGGCCGGTGCTTTCCTGGGGCATCGGTCCGGGACAACGGAGCGGCTCTCGCATCCCAGGACCCGGCGTGGCGCCGCCAGGTGGCCGGTAAGACGTTTTCAGCGACATCCCGAGCGCCCGCCGAGCCCGTACCACCCCGTAGTGAACCCAGCCAGTGAGTGGACGGTTTCCATGAGCCTTGCCGCGTTCCTTCTCGCCCTCGGCGTCACGTGTCGCATCACCCGTTTCATCACCAAGGACACGCTGGCGGCGGGGTTCAGATCATGGATTGGCGCTCACTTCGGTGACGACTCCCGGGCCGCATATCTGGTCAGCTGCGGATGGTGCACGAGCATCTGGGTCGCCACCGCCACAGCCTTGTACGCCTCCTGCTTGGGAGGCTCTCCATGGTTCCAGGCGCCGGCGACTGCTCTCTCACTCTCCTACCTGGCGGGACTCGCTTCACGGTGGCTGGACTGACCAGCCCCTCCATACCTGTCCGTTGCGCGGCGCCTCCCGGTCAGACGCACTCCATGGAGCCTCGGAGCCCCAGATGATTCCGGCCACGATCCGGCGCTGACGAACCGAAACCTGAAAGGATCGCAGCCATGCCATGCAATTGCGGCGGGGGAACTCCTCAGACCGTCATCGGCTACCAATTGAACCTGCCCGACGGCACATTCCGTCAATACGTCACCTACCAGGAAGCCGAGGCTGCAAATCAACGAGCAGGTGGCACTGGGTCGATCACTATCGTGATGCAGTGACGCCTGCCCGGTGGTCAGGGCCCCCTCAGCCTTGCAGCCGCGGGCACCGCCGAAACACGTCGCACCAATGAAGTGCTCGGGCTTGCGCTCGTGGCGGCGTGTGGGACCGCTGGTCCGCCGGATGTTCACCGCCTTCGAGCGGCACGGCCCTGCGCGCAGGCAATCGGCATACTCCCAGCAGCGCCCGTGGCTCCCCAGCGGCCTGACTCTGCTGGAACGCTCGCGACCTGGGGCTGCATGGCTCACACCGTGCCGGTGGCAATCGGCCCAGGTCCGGAAGTGCAGCATGCCGACGGACCCCGCAGGGACTCCGGCAGTGCGTCTGCGTCTGGCCGTTTCGTGACGGGCGCCGGGCCCGACCCCGGGCGGCCCGGCGACGACGGGGACGGAGACGAGACGGCGTGACTGGCCATGACGCTACTGAAGCCCGGCCGCCAGTACTGGTAGTGCACGGCGCGGGACTGACGAGGGGAGGAAGACGTGGAACGAGCGGAATGGCCTCTGATCAGTCAGCCGCCACTCGCAGCCGGTGAGGTGCCCGCGGCCGGACCTGGCTGATTTCTCTCGGCGCGCCGATGCGCAAGCGCGGCGTACGACGGCGAACTCACCAGGGCCGTTACCCCCGGGCGCCGTCTTCGCGATCTGTCCCTGGCGAGGCCCGCGCTACAGACTTCGTGTGCTCCACCAGTACGCCCGAACGCAGCACGGCAAGCGGAGAGCGTCACTGTGTACCCCGCGACAAGCGCCGCCCGGCGCTGTCGGGTAGCCGTGCCGCCGCCCGGCAGTTCGGCGGAGCCTCAGGAAGCCCGCGGCCGTCACTGACCCCAGACGGCCGCGGTTTTCGTGGCTTTGTGGCCTGGGCGCCATGGGGTGGCATTTTCCCCATTGGTTCGAACTATTCGAATGCGTTGTGTGCGATGCTCGACGGCTCGCTGCTGCCCTGTCCTTGAGCTGCGTCCCCGGACCGCGAACGGACGTGATGTCATTCGACGCGGTGCGGGCTGTGGCGGGCGACGCTCAGGTCGACACGCGTAATCGAGCCGTAGCTGCCGTCGCCCCCCCCGATGGTCAGCGGCGGCCGGGGCGGAAGAAGGCACTGGAGGACCGCAAGGTGCTGTGCGGCATCTTGTTCGTCTTCCACACCGGCATCCAGTGGGAGTGGCTGCCCGGTGAGTTCGGGTTCGGCTCGAGGATGACTTGCTGGCGGCGGCTGCGGGACTGGAACAACGCCGGAGTGTGGCAGCGGCTGCACGAGATGCCGCTGGACGAGCTGAGGGCTACCGGTCGTCTGGATCTCTTGCCGCATGGACACGTTGGTGGACTTGCCGGACTCGGCGTGCGAGATGGACGTGCTCTCCACGTCGTGATCGCTGATCACCGGGACAGCTTGTCGGCGAAGTCGAGGTCGTCGATGCCAGGGCCGACGACCTCGATGGTGGACGCCGACCACATCGCGTCCATGCCCGCGTCCCCCACACCTTCTGGCCCTGCCGGTAGGACTGCAGGTGAGATTTGAGAGCGGGGTACGGCGAGCTGCCGTACGGCAGGCGCATCACGGTCGGCGGCGGTTCGGTCGAGCCGTACGGCACCGGCCGGTACATCGCCGTAACGGGGGATAGGCGGGGAGGCGCGCCTCCGCGACTCGACGAGCTGCCACACGTGCTCGCCTGGTTGCTCAGCTTGAACTCGGAGTAGGTTTGGGCATATTCGACGGAGGCTTCCCCGTTCCGTGAATCGTTGACCATCCGAGGCTGAGAATCAGCGCCAGTGCCAGGTAGGAGACGCCCAGCGTCCACCAGGCTTGCCGCTCCGTTGGACTTGGGGGATACCCCCTTTTCAGGCTGGCACTCAGTGAATGCCTGAGCTGAAGACTTGGATTATCGCCGTCGAGTAGCAGCTTGTACGTTACCTCTTGCCGTCTACCAATTACGTGAGCCGGCATTTCTAGCGTGTTCCCAAGCGGTCTAACCAGTGGTTCTCGACGGTTGTCCGTGCTGCTCGATGACAGTACAGCAACTACTCGGGCGTGCAGCTGGAATTCGATTGTTTCGTCGTTGAAGTCGGTGACTCTGATCTCTCGGTTGCCAGTGTTGGTCAACTTGAGTGTCGCTGTCTGAGGCTCATTAATGCGCTCGCCGCTGAGACTAACGGTGAGTCCGCTGTGCGTAGATGACAGCAGCGGTGTGAACTCGATCGAGTAAACCAACTTGCGCCGAGGTATGGCGGCACGTGCTGCGTGCACAGCAACGAAGGTCAACACTAAGCCGATTACCGCTGAAACTGCTGTTACCTGCTCTGGCCATCCGGCGGCAAGTGTCATAGGCGACATACCGCGGTTATAGCAGGTAACTGCTGATCAACAGGCAGAAGTTACCAATTGGGCACCGACTCATGACAAGCGTGCGTCAGTGCATCGGGGAGGGGCGCAGTCATGGCAGGCAACGGCCCGCCCCCAAAGGCACGCAAGGTACGCCGCAACGCCGACCCCGTGCCGCAGACCGTGCTCAGGTTCGAGTGCGCCGAGGCGTCCGAACTGCCCGAGTTCCGGATCGAGCGCGACGGCGCGCTCGTCGAGTTCGGGTGGCCCGAGCGGGCTCGCGAACGGTGGCGGAGGTGGATCGACTCCCCGCAGGCCGAGCACTTCGGGTCGTCCGGCTGGCAGGACCTACTCGACACCGCCCTCGCCGCGGCCGGTCGGGCGAGCCGTCGGCACGTGAGCGGTACGGGCCGCTCGGACGGCAACGACTGACAGGCCCGGAGCGAACGCATCACGTACTGGAAAGTCGATTCCGAAGCCCGAACAAAAATTCCCTTGCGCAATGGTCAAGGAGTGTTGACCATTGGGGGCATGCCTACCGATGATCTTCCCGAGACGTTCCACGTCACCACTGACGAGCAGCTACGCGCCGTTTCCAATCTCACGCGTCACCGGATCATGGCCGTGCTCCGCTTCGAGCCCGCGACGATTACGCAGATCGCCGAGCGAGTGGGCCTTGCGAAGGGGAGTTCCAGCTACCACGTACGGCTGCTCGAACGGGCCGGCCTGGTGAAGGTGGTACGAACGCGGAAGGTCCGGGGGGTCACTGAGCGGTACTACGCAATGGCCGCGCGCGCGATCGTGCTGCCGGATCCGGGCGAGGGAGGCCCTGATGTGCTGATGCGGCATGCGGTGGCGGACCTGGAGGCAGCGCCGGTGGATGGCGAGCGGCACGTGCGGATGGCGCATCTGCGGCTCACCGAGGAGCAGTTCGCGGAGCTGGGGGCGCGGCTTGAGGCACTGGCGGACGAGTACCGGGAGCTGTCCGATCCGTCGCTGCCGGACGCGTCGCTCGTCTTCGCACTGTTCCACCCGGCTTCGCGCGAGCAGGCCGAAGGGGACGCCAAGTGACCTCAGACGTCCGGAAGTTGCCGACCGGGTTCGGACGGCTGTGGACTGCGCAGACGGTGTCCTCGCTCGGTGACGGGGTGTCGCATGCCGCGCTGCCGCTGCTCGCGTTGACGTTGACGCGGGATCCGATGGCGCTCGCCGTCGTCACGGCCGCCGGAACGCTGCCGTGGCTGCTCTTCGGGGTGCTCGGCGGTGCGCTGGTGGACCGCTGGGACCGTCGGCGCACGATGTGGGTCACGGACGCGGCGCGTGCGGTGCTGCTCGCGATACCGGCGGCAGCGGCCGCGCTCGACGTGCTGAGCATCCCAGTGCTCGCGGCCGTCGCCTTCCTCCTCGGCCTCGGCGGACTCTTCTTCGACACGGCCGCCACGGCCTATCTACCGGATCTGCTCGGCCGCGACCCCGCGCTCCTGGAGCGCGCCAACTCCCGTCTGCGCGGCACCCAGACCGCCGCGTCCGGCTTCGCCGGGCCGCCCGCGGGCAGTGCCCTGCTCGCGCTCGGGCGGGCGGTTCCGCTGCTCGCCGACGCGGTCTCGTTCGCGCTCTCCGCGCTGCTCGTACGGTCACTGCCCGCCGCACCCCGGCCAGCACCGCAGGCCCGTGAGTCGCTGCTGCGGCAGGCGCGGGCCGGCGCCTCGTACGTATTCCGGGATCAGCTGCTGCTCGGGCTCGCGCTGCGTCCGGCGGTCGGGAACATCGCCTTCCTTGCCGTGGAGACCGTACTCGCCCTGTTCGCGCACGATCGGCTCGGCATCGACACCTTCGGCTTCGGCCTGCTCCTCACGGCGGAGGCCACCGGCGGTCTGCTCGGCGCGGGCATCGCCTCCTTCCTGGGCCGACGACTCGGCACCGGCACCGCGCTGACCTGCACGGCCGCAGTCGAGGGACTCGCCATCCTCGGCCTTGCCGCCGCCCCGAACCCGTACCTTGCCGGCCTCGCGCTCGCCGTCTGCGGAGCGGGTATGGGCGCCACGATGGTGCTCGGCCCCTCCCTCCGACAGGCGATCGTTCCCGCCCATCTGATGGGCCGGGTCGCCTCCACCTCCCGCATGCTCGCCATGTGCGCTGCCCCGTTCGGCGCCTTCCTCGGCGGCTGGTTGGCCACCACCTACGACGTACGCACCCCGCTCTACGCCGCCGCCGGCCTCCTCCTCACCATGACCACCGTCACCGCGACCATGACCAGCAACCGCCGGGTTGAGGCGGCGCTGCGTGCCGCCGCCCCGGCCGATGATCCAGATCACCCGGAATCCCGGGACCCCGTTCAGGAGCGTGCCATTTAGGGCTCCGCGAGGTCGTTGAGCCAGCGTACGGCAGGCCCAACCTCCTCGCCTCGGCCCGGGAGCGTCGGGCGCCTGGCCTCCACGGGGGCAACGAGTCGCCCAGCGGGCCGGGTGCGCCGTCGTCAATCCTCGTCGTCCTGGACAGCCTCCGGGTTCCGGAGGGCGGCGGCCCGGGCCGTCGGGAAGATGGTGAGTGTCGGTGGCCAGCGACGTCGCCTCGCGTATCAAACGGCTCAGGCATGGCAGGCATTGCGTCTCCGCACGAACAGGACGATGGCCATATTCGATCTGAAGGGGAACCGCCTGACCGTCGAGCCCCTCAGAGCCGATCACCACAGTGGAGGCCCGGGCCACCGCCGCACGCCGGATCCGTGAGGCGAGGACCGCGATCCGCGACCAGCGCTATGAGCATGCTGTCGCGCTCGCCCGCGCAGCCCTCGATGCCGTACGCGAGGCCTGCGGCACCCAGAAGATCCACGACCAGGCGCCGAAGAAAAAGGCCGCGGAACGGGCACAGGAGGAGCGCTGGGCGGTCCTCATCCAGAGCGCCTACGCCCTGTTCAGCGGAGCCCCACATGATGGTTCAGCCCGATCGCACAGCGGAAGTGTTCCTCACGCCGCGAGGCTGCTTCTTTCGCGGCGCGCCGAGCTCCCCACGGCGACCGCATTTGCGGTGACAATCACGGCCATCGCCAGCCACGAGGCCGGATCGAGGCGCTCAGCGAGGACGAGCATGCCGATCAACGTGGCGCATACCGGGTTGATGCTCATGAAGACCCCGAAGAAGCTCGCGGGAACCCGGCGCAGTGCCAGGAGGTCACACAAGAACGGCACCGCAGAAGAGAGAACACCAGCAGCCAGCGCACACATCAAGGCTTCGACGGTGGGTTGGTGGGCCAGCAAGCTGGCGGCGCCGACGGGCAGGTAGAACACGGCTGAGACCGCCGCTGCCGCGGCCGATCCCTCCAGGCCCGGAAGACGCTTACCCACCGTGCGGTTGAGCAAGATGTAGCAGCCCCAGCAGCCAGCCGCGAGCAGTGCCAGGGCGATGCCGAAGTAGTCGGTGCTGGGCTGGGGGCGGGTAAGGACGACGACAGCACACCCGGCAGCCAGCGCACACACCAGGTCGATGCGACGGCGGGAGCCCAGCAAGGCCACGGTGAGCGGACCAAGGAACTCGAGGGTGACGGCGAGACCGAGGCCAATGCGATCGATCGCCGCATACAGCGTGACATTCATCGTCGCGAAAATCGCGGCCAGCCCCACCACGAGACGCCACTGCGCGCGGGTGAAGCATCGCAACCTCGGCCGGCCGGCGGCTATCAAAATCGCCGCGGCGACCCACTGGCGTACCGCCACCACTCCCACCGGCCCAAGGACCGGGAAGGCAAGCGCGCCGACCGCCGCCCCGGCCTGATTGGACAGGCCACTGCCCATCATCAGTGCCAGACCCGGCCACCGCGGTGCGATCGCAGGCGTGGCATCGGCCCTGATGGTCTGCGCCCGAGCATCGATTGTCATGCCATCACCATCTGGCACGCCACCGCGTCCGCATAATGCATCCCGTGCACGATCTATACGCTGGCTGCATGGACCGTGGGAACTTGGAGCTGAAGCACTTGCGGTGTCTGGTGGCGATCGTCGACGCCGGCAGTTTCACCGACGCAGCGATCGAATTGGGCATATCTCAGGCAACGGCCTCTCGCACACTGCTCGCACTGGAGCAGATCCTCGGTACGCCGCTCTTGCACCGCACCAGCCGCACGGTCAGCCCCACCACCGCTGGAGCGCAGGTCATCGCACGCGCCCGACACCTACTCGCCGAGACCGACGAACTGGTCCGCCAGGCCACCACCGGCCGCACACGGCTGCGCATCGGGCACGCCTGGTCTGCGATGGGCCGCCACACCGCCGAGTTCCAACGCCGCTGGCACAACCTCCACCCCGACACAGAACTCCACCTCGTCCGCCACAACTCACCCACCGGCGGTCTCGCCGAGGGGCTGTGCGACATGGCCATCGTCCGAACCGCCATCGACACTCGCCGCTACGCCCACTACTGCGTCGGCCACGAACCCCGGTACCTCGCTCTCGCCTCCGACGACCCGTGGACAAAGCGCCGAAGCATCCCTCTGGCCGAGACGCGCGACCGCACCCTCGTGGTGGACCGCCGCACCGGAACAACCAGCTTGGACCTGTGGCCCGAAGGCGCCCGCCCCATCGTGGAGTACACCCAGGATGTCGACGACTGGCTTGCCGCCATCGCCACCGGACGCTGCGTCGGCATCACCCCGCAGGCAACCGCCACCCAGTACCGCCGCGACGGCATCGCCTACCGCCCCCTACGCGACGCCAACCCCGTCCCCGTCCACCTCATCTGGCACCGGCAAGCCCCCCACCCCTCCACCCACGCCGCCACCGCCCTCCTGGCCGACCTCTACCGTGACGGCACCTGACAAGCGAACAAGGACCGCGCCGAGATCTTCGCGGCCATCCGACGGCGCATCAGCAAGTTCACAGGCCAGGTCCTTTCCTCCCTTCGATGCCAGGGTGCCGATGGCAGGGCAGGAACTGTGCGTTGACCGGCGCGCTGCCGGTAGCAGCCGGGGACGCCCTACGGGCTGTTACCCACGTCGGTGGGCGAGTTGGTCCCGGGTCGTGACGGTGTCGGGGTGCTGCGGCCCGAGGATCCGTTCTTGATCTGCCAGCAGTGCGGTGAGTTCCCTTATGGCGTCGGCCGCGTTCCCGGTCTCGTCCCAGAAGCGGGCGAGGTAGCTGCGAGTCTTGAGCGTTGTCGGGTGGTCCGGGCCGAGGACCTGCTGCATCTTCTCCAGCAGGTCGGTAAACGCCTTGGTAACTGTGGCGTGATCTTCTGTGCGGGCTTGCCAGCGGATGAGGTCGCTGCATGTGAGCAGCGTCCTGGGGTGTTCCGCGCCCAGGACCCGTTTGCGGTCCGCCAGCAGCGCGGTGAGAGTGGTCACGGCGCCAGCAGCATCTCCGGCCTCGCCCTGGAAGTTGGCGAGGTTACTCCGGGTGATCTGTGCGTGGTGGTGTTCGGGGCCAAGTACTCGCTCCATGTCGGGCAGCAACTGGGTGAGTGCTCTGACGGCATGCTCGGTGTCTCCGCTTGCCTTGCTTTGCCAGAAAGCAAGGTCGTGGCGGGTGAGCAGCGTGGTGGGGTGTTCCGCGCCGAGCGTTTCCTTGAGGCGGGGAAGGAGTTCCGCGAGCGCGTTTGCCCCGGCCGCGAAGTCGCCGTTTCGGGCCTGGCAGTGGGCGAGATCGTGGCGGGTGATGAGCGTGTCAGGGTGATCCGGTCCCAGCAGTCTTTGCTGGTCTGTCAGGAGAAGCGCGAAGGTCGTGACCGCGCCGGCGGTGTCTCCGGCGTAGCGCTGCCAGTGGCCGAGGTCGCTGCGGGTGCTCAGGGTGTCGGGATGGTCCGGTCCCAGTAGTCGTTGCTGGTGAGGTAGCAGGCTGGTGAGTGTGGCCACTGCAGTGGTCGGGTCTCCCGCTTCTCCCTGCCACCAGGCGAGGCTACGGCGGGCGTTGAGGGTGTGGGGATCGTCGGCGCCGAGGCGGCTTTGCGAGGTGTCGACGAGGCGGCGCATGTAGTTGCGCGCAGCGGTGGCCTGTCCGGCTTTGCCGAGGCTCTGGCCGGAACGGAGGAGCAGGGGGTGGGGGCCGGGCCGCCACAGGGCGTCCTCCGCGAGACTGCGAAGGGTCTCGGCGTTGGCACGGAGCACTTGAGCTAGCGCGATGTCGCGGTCGACCTCGGGCCAGGCGGCCATCAGAGCGTCAGCGGCAGCCCGGGCGCAGGACTCGATATGGCCGACCGGGAGGGTGTCGCGGACGGCTCGTTGGATGAGTTGGTGGACGCGTACGGCCCGGTGAGGACTAGTGGGGGTGTGGTCTATCAGGTTCAGTCGATGAAGGGTACGCAGCGTGCTGGTGGCCTCCTCGGCTGTGGTCTGCGGCGGTTCGGAGGCATGGCTCGGTGATGTGGCGGCGCGTTGGGCGGCGAGGTAAGTGAGGACTGGCGGGCTTGTCACGACGCCGGCGGGGATGCCGTTGGCGTCGAGCATCGCGGCCAGCTGGAGCATGGGGCGGGCCAGGTCCCGTGGTCGTGTCCGGTTGGCCTGCTCCAGGGACAACGACCAGGCGGCGGTCACTGTGACGGCCTGATCGTCGGGCAGTCCGGACGGGTCGGGCAGCAAGGTGTTGAGGGCGGTGTTCCGGTCGGCCAACCGGGTGCGGTACGTGGCGCAGTCCATGTCGGCGTCGATGAGGTAGGCGGCGGCCTGGGACAGGGCCAGCGGTAGGCATCCCAGATCCATGGCAAGGGCAGCGAGTTGCTCGGGGGACTCGTGGCGTCCATGGACGGCCAATGTGTCGCTGAGATAGGCCGCCGCTTCGGATGGAGTGAACAGGCCGACCTCCACAAGGCTGCGTTCAGGGCCGGTCAAAGCCGCATCTCGACGGCGGGTAGTGACCAGGGTCCGGCCACTGGGGCTGCTCGGCGGCCACAGACCGCGCAGGTGGCCGGGATCGGCGACGTCGTCCAGGACCACCAGCCAACGGCAGCCGCTGCCGTCTGAGGGCGGTCTCGGATGGAGCCAGGCAAGAAATGCGGACGCTGCCCGTTCTGGGGCAGACAATGGCCCACCGAGCGTCTCTCCCGCCGCCTGGGCGTATGCCGCGAGGATCGACTCCCGACTGGAGGCGGTGACCCACACCAACAGGTCCACCTCACCGGCCTGCCACATACAGCGGGCGTGGTGGGCGGCCAGCTGAGTCTTGCCGACCCCGCCGACGCCGGATAAGACCTGGCACCGCCCCGCTGTCCCGCCGTCGGTCGCGGCGTCGAGGACCTCAGCGAGGTCGGCGCGGTGCCGGAAACCGTCAGCTTGCCGCGGAAGGACACCCGTCTGGTGCGGCCACCGCACTGATCCCCGTTGCGGAGCTGCGTAGACGATCTGCTCGGCGAAGCCGACAGCCATACTGTCACGGCCAGCGGCATGGACCCTCAAGCCTTCCGCCGGAAACGCGTGTACGGCGTGAGGTGGGCTGGGGGCAGCCGGTCCGCTCAGCCCTGGGACGGACCGGGTTACTGAGGGGTGCCGACCCGCACCTCCCCGTTGATCACTCCAGCTGCGACCGCTCCACCTTCGGCATGGATGTCGACCTTGCCCTGGACAGCGAAACCGCCCGCCGGGGCCGCGGTTGACGGTGTCGCATCGGCCAGCAGCGCCCTCAACTCGGTGGCTACCAGCTCACGTTCTTCCGCAGTCAAGCTCTCCAACAACGTCTCGAAACGGGTCCGCCAGGAAATTTCCTCGATAATGCGGGCCCGCTCTTCCGGGTCCTGTCCCACCGTCCTCACGACGGTGGCGGTTCGGTCCAAGCGCTCCAACTCAGCCTGCTCGCGCTGGGCGTCTCCTTGGCCGAACAGCCGCGCAACCCGCTGGCGAAACCCCGCCCACAGGTCCGTGCCCGCGGCCTGCACCACTGCGGCGCCGCCCGCAGCAGCCAGCGCCATCAGTGCCTCTGCCAACGTTCCCCCACCCTCTCCGGCCGAGATTCCGTGGACGTAGCGCTCAACACATCACGCTCAGTGTCTTCCCGTAAGTACGCTCCGCAACGCGCATCGGTTCCGTGTGGGCGCTGGCAGCGGGATGGCACCTGGGCGCGGATCGTCACCCGGCTTCAGGCCCGGGCGGACACCGAGGGCCTGATCACCTGGGACGTGAACGTCGACTCCACCGTCTGCCGGGCCCACCAGCACGCCGCCGGAGCGGCGGAAAAAGGGGCCTGCAAAGGAACCGCCCGGCGGTGTCGCCGTCGAGCCGGCCGACCACGGACTCGAACGCTCCCGGGGCGGGCTGGCGACCAAGATTTACCTTGCGGTGGAGCAGGAACAGAAGCCCCTGTCGGTCGTGATCACAGCCGGACAGCGTGGCGACTCCCCGCAGTGCGCGCCCGTCCTGGAAGTGACCCGGTGCCGCGGCGGGGACCCGGGCGACCCCGTGAGCGCCCGGACCGGGTGCGGGCCGACCAGGCGTACGACTCTCGCGAGAATCGCGCCTGCCTCCGCAGACGCGGTTTCAAGGCGACGATCCCGGTCCCGGCGGACCGCGTCCGCATCCGGAAGAACCGCGGCTCTCGCGGCGGCCGGCCGCCGAAGTGCGACAAGACCGACTACAAGCAGCGGCAGCGGTCGAGTGCGGCATCAATCGGCTCAAGCGCCACCGAGCGGTCGCCACGAGCTACGACAAGCTCGCCGTCCGCTACGAGGCGACCGTGCTGATCGCGGTCCTCAACAAGTGGCTGTGAGAAGACCTCAGTTGCGCAGCTCTTCAAGACGGTCGAGGTCGTCGTGAACCGACTCTCCTCAGCGGTGAGGCGGACTGCGGCGGCCTTGGCGAGCGCCGTCGTCGCGGTCCCTTCGTCACCGAGACGCCCAGCGACGTCCACTCGCAACACGAGGAGGCGGAGCAGTTGTAGGGCGTGAGCCGCTCGTCCTCAAGGTGAAGCACCCGGTCGATGACCTTCGCAGCGCCCGCCGGGTCCTCTTTCGAGTCCGCAAGGAGGGAGGCGTGGTGGAGGGCACGGGCGAAGGTCTCCTCCCCTTGTGTCGAGGACGGGTAATCGCACCGCTCACTCGACCCCGACCAGGCGCAGCCCCGCGGTCGCCACGGCCGCGGCCAGCACCACAACCAGGAACGGCACTTTGCGCCAGGCGAGCACGCCCGCCACCGCGACCCCGAACGGCCGGGCAATACCGGCCGCCCCGTGCCCTTCCGTGAGCGCGGTCGTGGCCACCAGTGCGGCCAGCAGCACGATCGCGGACGTCTCCATCAACCGTGCGGCGCGCGGTGGGAAGGTCAGGCGGGAGCGCAACAGCGGGCCCGCGAACCGGAAGCCGTATGTCCCCGCGGCGAGCACGAGCATCGCGACGATGAGGGTGCCCGGGCTGTGCATCGCAGAGTTCATCGCACGGCCTTCTTCCGCGCCGTGGTGAGCGACAGTCCGGCCAATGCGAGGAGTACGGGAAGGCCGGCGGGCAGAAAGGGGACGGCGGCGAGCGCGATGGCCGAACCGGCCAGGGCGGCGCGCCGCTTGTCCCTGTCCGCGCGCAGCGCCGGGAGGATCAAGGCCAGCAGGATGGCCGGGAACATCGCGTCGAGACCGAAGGCGCCGGTGTCGTCGATGACGGTGCCGGCCAGGCCGCCGATTGCGGCTCCGGCCGGCCAGCAGACCACGATGCCCAGACCGCAGCCCCAGTAGGCGGCGCGCCCCCGGGCGGTGTCCTTCTGGGCCAGGGCGAAGACGACCGTCTCGTCATTCATCAGGTGGGTACCGAGGAAGCGCCACGCGCCGCGTCCGAGGACGTCGGGCACCGCGAGCCCGAAGGGCAGATGCCTGGCATTGACCAGGAGTCCGGCGAGGACCGCGGCCACCGGGCTGCCGCCGGCCGCGATGATCCCGATGAACAGGAACTCCGACGACGCGGCGACCACGAGCAGGCCCAGTACCACCGGGAACCAAACGGGGAAGCCGGAGGCCACCGCGATCGCGCCGTACGAGAGGCCGATCACGCCCACGGCCAGGCACACGAGCGCGATGTCGCGCAGCAGTGGCCGATCGAGCGTTCTCCATAGCGAATGCATGATCGATAGAATGAACACCCTGGACGGTGTTCGTCAAGGCGAACGAATGACTTCTGGAGCGAACGCATGACCCAAGCAGGCAGTACCGCGAAGCCCCCTATGAACTCCATCGCCGCCACCCTGCGCCGCGGCCGCCAGGCTGCAGGGCTCTCCCTGACCGAGCTCGCCCATCGAGCAGGCATCGCAAAATCCACCCTGTCCCAGCTGGAGGCCGGGCAGGGAAATCCGAGCCTGGAGACGCTGTGGGCGCTGTGCACGGCCCTTGAGCTGCCGTTCTCCCGGCTTCTCGATCCGCCCCGGCCCCGGGTTCAGGTGATCAGAGCGGACGAGGGTGAGGCAGTCATCTCGGCCCAGGCCGACTATCGCGCCACCCTGCTCTCCGCCTGCCCGCCCGGCGCCCGCCGCGACCTCTACCGCATCGACTCCGAACCGGGCACACCACACACCTCCGTCCCGCACGCGCCCGGAGTCGTCGAGCACGTCCTGCTCACCGCCGGCCGGGCCCTGGTCGGCCCGGCCGACGACCCTGTGGAACTGAGCCCGGGTGATTACGTGGCCTACCCGGGTGACCAGGCACACGTCTTCGAGGCGCGGGAACCGGCGACCCGGGCTCTCCTCGCCTCCGAGTACCTCTGATGTCCCGTCAGTTCCCCAGGTGCCAGGCCGACTTCCACGCTCGACGCACTGGTTGCCCAGTCCGGCGAAACTCCGCTCGACCTGGGCTGCGGACCGGGCAGAGATCTCAGCACCTTCGCCAAGGCGGTCACCCCTTCCAGGGGGCGATCGGCATCGATTCCAGTCAGGAGGTGATTGAGCAAGCACGCGGCGTACAAGAGACCTCTCCGCGGGCGAGGTGCAACTGGGCGATACCCGCGATCCCCTCGAGGACTGCGGCATCGACCGTGCCCGGGCCGACCGCGTGCTCCAGTACGCGCCGGCATCCAGGACGCGCGTGCTTACGCCCGCCACGTCGTGGACAAGGTCGTACGTGACGGGGCATCCACCGTCGATTGGCCGCGCAGGGGCCAATGAACGATGGCGCCCTGCCCACCGTGGTGAATGTGAGAGCCACCCTGTCTGATGGCGTGTGACCTGCCGATGTTGCAGTAGCGGGCGCTGTGGGCTCAATGGCGGAGAATCAGCGTCGGGACGTGGGTGGCGGTTCTGCGTCGGTATGCCTGCGGGCCCGAAGGGTGGCGAGGCCGAAGGCCACTCCTCCGGCGATGAACCAGGGGTTCCAGAGGGCCAGCGTCCAGGTCCGCTGTCCCACGCTCACGGAGGTGTCCAGGTGCGTTGTGTTGGTCAGCAGCAGCATTTCGATACCGATGCCACGGGCCAGTAGGAGGGTGCTGACACCCCATCCCAGCCACCTTGCCAGCAGAGCGGGAACGCCCCGGAGCCTGGACCGGGCAAGCAGCCATGCCAGCAGGGCGCCGAGGAGGCAGAGCGCACCCACACCCCACAAACCGGCTACGACGAACCACAGCGGGCGCTCGGTGGCCAGCGGACCGGCGGAGACGCTCAGCCCCACATCGCCGCCGACGGCCCAGTAGAAGTGCAACCCGGCGAACGCCGCTGCCCACAAGCATGCGATACGCCCCCACAGCGTGGACGGCTCTGCACCCGCTCTCTCCGGTTCGCGTTTCACCGTCGGCCCTCAGGGGCATCGCGCCTGTCAGCGCACGGGCCGTCCGCTTGCTGCGGCACCACGATGAACGCGGTGCCCTTGGTCAGGTCGATGCTGGAGCGGGGCGGCGCACCGTCGCTCTCGTCGTCCCGCCGCAGCAGCTCCACCCGCCGCTGCTCCAGCTCTACCGTCTTGTTTCCGTTCACGACCGCCGTGAATTCATCGAAGGCGGTATTCGACAACGACCGCCCCGCGCGCCTGCGTAGCCACGGGATCAAGCCCAGCCCCGTGACCCATCGCCACGCGCTCTCCATCAGGGCGAACAAGACCAGTAGACATGCGAATGCCGGGAACGACACAAGCCAAACCATCACAGATGGTCCCTCATCGTCCTCAACGCAGTTGACGGTCGGAAAACGACGAAGGGCTTGGCGTCGTTCTCATCGGACGCGCGGACCGGGAGATCTCGGGACTCCAGCCATCGGTCCGCGTGGACCGCTCGCACAGACACCCCGGCATCCAGCCCAGCAGCCTCGTATGCCAACGGGTGAGGGTGGCTTCCCATCTCGCGGCCGGTGCTCTCTGCCCAGAGCGGCACAGGCAGCTCGGCCCGCTCGACCGCCGCCGTTGGACTCGTCTCGCTGATTGCCATGGGATCACTGTTCTGGCTCCGCGGCGCGTGGGGATCGTACCGGCGCATGATCCGCTTCCCCCATGAGGCGGAGGCGCCGCTATGGAGATCCACCGTAAGGCGGAGTGCCGTGGGAGCAGGCCGGCTTCGGTAGGCCTGCCGGACAGCACAGCTACGGGCTGTCCGCCGGAACACTGACGAATCCACAGCCGGATCGCGGCGACGGTGACGTGCCGCGAAAGACGAACGCAAGACGCTCCGGCAGTACTCCCAACGCAGGTTCGCCCGTCGGCGCGTTGACAGGCTTCTGTCGACATGTTGCTATGGGGCGCTGCTCGGCTGGACCTGCGTCGCATTGCATGCCGCCAGGCACCGGATCGACCGCCACTTGACCGGGGCCGGCGCCCCCCGAACCCAGAGCGAGGACCCATGCCGCAGCGCGCCGCGACCATCATCGGCGGTGGGATCGGCGGCCTCGCGGCAGCCATCGCCCTGCACCGCCGGGGCTGGCGCGTCGAAGTGCTGGAACGTGCGACGGAGTTCACCGAGATCGGCGCCGGTATCTCCCTGTGGCCGAACGCGCTGCACGCGCTCGAAATGCTCGGCCTGGCCGACGCCGTCCGGGCGCTCGGTGCTGTCGAGGCCACGGGCGGCGTACGAGATCGCCGGGGCCGCTGGCTGTCCCGTACGGACAACGCGGAGCTGGCCCGCCGTTTCGGCCATCCCTTGGTGGTCCTGCACCGCGCGGATCTGCTGCGGGTGCTCACCGAGGCGCTGCCTGCCGACAGCCTGCGGTCGGGCAGCGAGGTGACTGTGGTCCGCGACGACGACCACAGCCTGGTCGTCGAACACCGTGGGGGCGCGTCCCGGCCCGATCTCGTGGTCGGCGCCGACGGCCTTCGCAGTGCGGTACGACGCGCGCTGTGGCCCGACGCGGCCGGCCCCCGGTACGCCGGTTACACCGCCTGGCGCATGGTCACCGAGCCTCTCGCCGAGCCGCCCGCCGAGGGTGCGGCGACCTGGGGACGCGGGGAGCGGTTCGGCTACACGGCGCTGCCGGGCGGCCGGATGTACTGCTTTGCGACCGCGTCGCTACCGGCGGGAACGGCCTCCAGCTCGTCGGAGTACGCCGAACTGCTGCGCCGTTTCGGATCCTGGCCGGCTCCCGTCCCGGCCCTGCTGGCCGCCGTCCCCGCGGACGCGGTGCTCCGCCACGACCTGTACGACCTGCCGCCGCTGCCCTCCTTCGTCCGCGGCCGGGTCGCGCTGCTGGGCGACGCGGCCCATGCCATGACCCCCAACCTGGGCCAGGGCGCGTGCCAGGCACTGGAGGACGCGGTCACCCTCGCCCACTGCCTCGACGGCACCCCGGACGTGGCCGCCGCGCTCCGCTCGTACGACCTGCTGCGCCGCCCGCGGACGCAGGCCATCACCCGCCGCTCCGCCCGGCTCGGCGCGGTCGGCCAGTTGTCGTGGCCGCCTGCGGTGCTGCTGCGCGACACGGCCGCCCGGCTGACGCCGATGTGGGCGACGCTGCGTTCCATGACGCCGGTGCTCAGTTGGACGGCACCCGGTGACCCGGTGACCGCGACGGAGAGCGAGAGCAACTGATGCCGGACTGGACGTATCACCCGCTGCGCGGCTTGGCGGCCGCCGCCGTCGGCCGGCGCCGTTCGCAGCGAACCGCGCTGCGGCTGCTGGCGTCGATAGGCTCCCGTCCGGCCGGTGCGCGGCTGATCGCCCGGGGATTCGGCCATCGCCATCCACCGGAGCGGCTCGCGGGCGAGATCGCCGGCGTGCCCGTGACCGTCCGGCTCGGCATATCCGTCCCGCCCTCGCTCGCCCGCGAGGCGGTGCGCGCCATGCACCCGCTCGGGGCCGGTGTCGTCGAGGTGGCTCCCGTCTCGGCGGCCGACGCCGAGACGGTACGCCAGGCCGCCGCCGGCCGCTCGATCCCGGTTGTCGCCCGCGTGTGCGATCCGGAGGCGGAGGCCGCCCTCACGTCCCATGTCGACGGGTTCACCAGCAGCGGCGACCCGCACGTGGTGCAGGTGTCCGACCCGTCCGTGACCGCCGCGGCCGCCGCGCTCGAGGAGCCGGGGGCCATCGTGCTCGCCCGGCCCGAAGTGCTCGTCGAGGCCGGACCCGGCTGGTTCGCACGGGTCACCGAGGCAGCCACGCCCACCGCGCCCGCCCCGCGGCTACGGAACGTCGGCCGCGATCCTCGCCGCTGGCCCGCCTGGTGGTGGGCACTGCTCGTCGGGCTCGGTATGACGGGCGCCGGACTCGGTGCCGCGGCGATCACGCTGGGGCCGGTGCTGCTCTGGTACGACCGTGACTACCTCGGCATGACGCTGCACGACCTGCATGCCGCGAACCATCACCTCGTGCACTTCCTCCAGCACGACCGGATCACCATGGCCGGCACGATGGTGGCGATCGGCGCCCTCTACACCGGCCTTGCCGTGGGCGGGATCAGACGCGGCTGGCCCTGGGCCCGTGAGGTGTATCTGCTCTCAGGGGTGATCGGCTTCCCCACCTTGTTCTACTTCCTGGCCACCGGCTTCGTGGAGCCCCTGCACACGGCCACCACCATCGCGCTGTTCCCGATGTTCGTGGCCGCGGTCCGGCGGACCCCGCACGCACCGCGGTGGCGCCTGGCGCCCGAGGGGCCGGAGCCGGAGCGCCGACGGGCGCTGGTCGGCCAGTTGCTGCTGATCGTCACGGGAGCGGGGCTGTTCGTCGGCGGAGCGGTGATCTCGGTGGTCGGTCTGACCGGTGTCTTCGTCCCGACCGACCTGGCCTTCCTGGGCACCAGCGCGCAGACGTTGGAAACCGTGAGCCCTCGGCTTGTGCCGTTCATCGCCCACGACCGCGCGGGGTTCGGCGGCGCCCTGATGGCCGCCGCGGTAGCGATCGTCCTGCTCAGCGCGTGGGGCTGGCGGCGGGGTGAAGCCTGGGTGTTCTGGACGCTGGTTGCGGCGGCGGCCGCCGGCTTCCTGCCGGCTGTCGTAGTGCACGGTGCGATCCACTACCTGGACTTCATCCACCTCGCGCCGGTCTACTTCGGCATCGCCATGACCGGCACCGGCCTGCTGCTCGCGCGTCCCTACCTCTGCGCCAGGGCATCGGCGCGGCCGAAGGACTGACGGGCTGGCAGCCGTGACTGTGGACTTTGTGAAGTGAAGCAGGTCGGAGATGAAATCGTTGCCTGAGCTGGTTCTTCTTCGGTAGTGGCAGTGCCGGGCGGTGGCTTGGTGGCGTCTGCGCCAGTGGGACCAGTTCAATGCGTGGACGATGGGGTCATCGTCGGGTCTGGGGCGGGGAAGGAGAACGTCCAGGAGTCGCCGGACCTCTGCCACGGTGATGGGGATGGTGCTGGTGGTGTCGTTTCTGCTGCCCCCTTTTCGGTGGTCTGGGCTGCCAGGACGGCCAGGAAAGCGTGGGCGAGCATGGCCAGGGGATGGGCTGATACCAACGCGGATAGCGGCGGACCTCGTACTGGTCCAAGCCACACTCGTTCTTGGCGGCCTGGAAGGCTTCCTCGATTGGCCAGCGGGATCCGGCGCCCCGGAGCAGACCCGTGACCGTGGTGCCGCTGGGCGCGTAGGCGAGGTAGTAGGCGATCTCATCGGTCCTGGTCAGGCTGCGGCTGGCCAGCATCCACCGCTGGTGCGTGGGTGTGTGGCCGTCGAAGGCGTCGATGGCCGGCAGGCGGGCGACAGCCCAGCTATAGACCCGCGGACTCTTGGCGCCGTCACCGCAGGATCGTCGTTCCCATGCTTCGTCGGGAGCATCGGCGATGGCCTGGTCGATCCGTCCGAAGGGAGCGTTCAGTTGCGGGGACTTCGGCACGGCCAGGAGGTAGCCGACACCGGCTTCCTCCAGGGATGGTGGGGGTGGATGAGGCCGGTCTGTGGGCGGCCGAGCTGGAGTCGATGTTCGCACGGGTGGCCGGCCGGTTCTCGCGAGTGGATCTGCGGTGGCGGATGCGGGACCACCTGCGGGGCCTGCTGGCCCCGGTGGAGCGGAGGAACGGCTGGCACCTGGCCGAGTATGCAGGTCACCGTGGACCGGCCGGCTTCCAGCATCTGCTCAACGGGGCGTCCTGGGACGCCGATGCTCTCCGGGACGATATGCAGCAGTACATCGCCGACCAACTCGACTGTCCGGACGGTGTGCTGGTCGCGGACGACACCGGCTTCCTCAAGAAGGGCACGACGTCGGCCGGTGTCCAGCGGCAGTACTTGGGCACGGCCGGCCGCACCGAGAACTGCCAGATCGGAGTCTTCGCCGCCCACGCCACAGCCAAAGGTCGAGCACTGGTGGACCGAAAGCTCTACCTGTCGAAGTCCTGGACAGGCGACACGGATCGGTGCCGGGCGCCAGGCATTCCCGACAACCATGGGTTCGCGACCAAAGGCGAGCTGGCCCGCGCGATGATCCTGCGGACCCTGGCACAGACCACCTGGACGGAGGCCGCCGACAGACGGTCGTGCTCCCGGACCGGGCCGGGGGCGCCAGGGCGGAGCAAGCGGAGAGCCGCAGGCAGCGAGGGCCCGGCAGGGCCGGGCGGGGTTCGCTTGGGACGAGAGAGTCGCGGCCTGCCGCCAGCTCCGGCACGTATGGGTGAACGGTCGTACGGGAGACGCCGAGCAGCTTCGCGATCGAGGTGACCGGGCTCTCCGGCTGCGGGAGCAGGGCACGGCATGCCGGATCTGTTCCTCGTTCATGGCCGGCGGCCGCCCAATACGCCCGCCCCGGGCGCGGGCCTCCGCCAGGCCCCGGCGTGACGGCCCGAACTGGACCCCGGCACCAGGCAGTGACGTGTCGGCTTCAGGTCGGGCTACGACTGCGAGGGCCTCGTGTCGTACTCGGCGAACCTGCCGCGCTGGCCCCAGGGGCACTCGGCCTTGGCGTACTGGAACCGCCAGGCGCTGGTGTGGGTGCTGCCGTCGGAGCACTTCACCCACACCTTCACGTCGACGTTGCCGGAGCACTTGGCGTGCCCACGGTAGGCGCCGCCGGGGCCGGCGTTGTCGTACCAGCTGGTGCAGGCGGCGGCGCTCGTGGGCTGCTGTGCCGTCGCTTCTCCGTCGTCGGCGGCTACGGCGACACCCCCGCCGAGACCACCGCTCGCGAGGACGAGGGACGCGAAACCGAGGGCGATGCGCTTACGTGTGTTCATGGAGTTCTCCCTGTTTGTTGTGGATGTTTGACGTAGGTCGTCCGGAGTGGCGGCGCTGGGTGGACCACGCCGCCCGGTGTGCATGACCGACCCTGCCCATCGGCTCCACGGCCGTCCACAGTCCCTGTCCTGCGCGGGACATCGTGGGATGTCCCGCGCTCTGACCTGCTGGAACGCCGTCACGGTTGATGGGGTACGGGGACACCTGGATGCCCTGGATGACCTGGACGGCGAAGGCACGTGCGCGGAATCGGTGGCTGCCTGAGTCTCCCGGAGATATGACGCAGCTTCTCAGGGCTGCAAGATCACCTCATTTGCCCCTGTGGCCCGTCCCAAAGCATTCCGCACCCGCAGCAGCTATGCCCTTGGCATCCCCGTCGACTCCATGGCTCAGATCCTCGACGAAGCACGCCGCTACGGTGGGGCAGCCGACCGGAGTGAGGCTTTCACCGTGGTCCCGGCTCGCTCCTCGCTGGCGGGTTGACGGCTGCGCCTGAACGGGACCTGAGCTTGCCGTCGGTGTGCCGGGCGGTGGGGAGGCTGTTCTTGTTGTGCCGTGGTCAACAGGAAACAGGCGGGTGCTCGTCTCCGGGGGCTACACCCTCAAAGTGCTTGCGGCGGCTGCGGGCTGGCGTGTGTGGGTGCCCGGTGGTTCGGCTACGGGCATGGTCCTGTCAGTCGCCGGCCGTAGCGCCGGTGCCGGGCCTGCAGGTTCGGCTGCCGCATCGCGGGTGGGGCTGCGGGCCCATGTGCACCTTCGTTTGGCTTGGTGGCGCGCTCTCCTCCGACCAACCACGGCGCGGAGGCAGACGGACCACCGGTCGACTGCTTACCGATCTCGGCTGGCCCCGTCGTCCCAGTTGGACATCGGCGGCATCACCACCGCACGCGGACAGCCGGAGGAACTGGCTGCTGATGTGCGTTCGAGGCCTGCGCCGCCGACGCCGCCCCACCGGGACCGCTCGTCTTTTGAGGGTGAGATTGCCGTAAGTCGGCGGGGACGGCTGTGCTTGGGGTAGTTCGGTGGTTTGGGTGGGGAGCCCCGCCAGTCGGACCGGCGGGGCTTTTGATCGGCGCGGCTGTTAAGGGTCAGGTCATGATCAGTAGGCGGGTGTTCGGTATCAGTTTCCGGTTTACGCTGGTGCTTTGCACGAAGATGGTGAAGCCGTCGTTGTGGTCGGGCTTGATGCGGACTTCCATATCCGGCAGGCCGAGGAGGGTTCGGGCTTGTGGCCCGGTGTAGATGCGGTCGGTCTTCTTCTCCAGCACCGCGATTTGTTTCCGTGCCTGGATTTTCTCCGACTTGCTCAGTTGGTAGAACGCGCAGCCGGTACGGAAGGTGTGTCCGGATTCGGTGACCCAGTTTCGGATGGTCGCTTCGCGGTCCACCGGGATCAGTTGGTATGCGGATGGATCTGCCGGGGTGAGGCCGGCTGCTTGGATGGTGTCTTTGTTGACTGCCTCGGCGCCTGTGGAGAATACCGTGCGTGAGCCGCGGATGCCCTTGGTGCGGCCCACCATGAATTTCTCGGTTGCCTGCTGGATGACATGGCCGGCCTCCTCCAGGCCCTGGGTGCTTGTGGCGTCCCAGATGGCGATGTTGTCCTTGGGGAAGCCGCATTGCATGGCCTCGCGCTTGCCCATCTGGTCCGGCACGAGGACGGCCAGCGTCCAGTTGTCTTCCTGTGTCTGGGTCATCGTGGCGACGGCCTGGACCAGTTGAAGCGGATCCCTGGCGGGGGCATCGGGGCAGCGGTGACTCGCGTTTTCCTGTCCGTCGGTCAGGACGAACGTCAGGAAGCTGTGGTCGCCGTAGAGCTGAGCTGTCTGTGCCAGCTCCTTTTGCGATTTGAGCGTGGCTGCCAGCAGGGCCGTCATTCCACCCACCCGGTACAGCTGCTTCAGGGACGGCATCCGCAGCACGTCCTTGTCGTAGATGACGCACTCCACTTTGTCCGCGAAGACGTACACGGTGACGCGGGTTTCCTGGTCCAGTTCCTTCGACCGGCGGGCCAGATAGGCGATCTGCTGATCGGCGACCTCGACGACTTTGCGGCTCAGGTGTGACATGGACGAACTGGCATCCAACACAAGAGCAACGTGATTGATGTAGTTCTGACTTTTGGACATGACCGTTCCCCCTCTTCCGGCTCGATGCATTCATCGTCTCACCCACCACTGACAATCGATCTTGGGGCGAGGTGGACGCAGACGCCAGGCGCCCGGATCCCCCGAGGAACGCGGCCGGGCCCAGGGCCATGGCACGGTTCGCATCGGCGGCTGTGCGAGGAGTCGCCGCCCACCCTGGACTGGGGTGGGCGGAGGTGGTGCGGGAACCGGTCCGACGGACAGGCAGCGCGAGGCCGGCCAGAGTGCAGCGGTAGCCAGTACTACATGGATGGGAACACCTCGCTGGCCCTGGGCGCCCAGCGCAGCTCGCAGAGGCAAACGGCAGCACAGCTCGCCGTACGCGCCGCCCGCCCCGCACACCTCGCCTCCTGGGCCAACATCGGCGGACACATCGACAGCCACTCCGGAGCCGTCTACGGCACCAGCAGCTGTGCCCTCGCGCAGCAGCAGGTTGCGATGCCTCTTGAGCAGCTGTCTCTGCCCCAGGCGGAGCGGTCCGCGGGCAGGGCCCGTCTCGTGGTCGGCATCGTGGCTTGTGCACCGACTTTCAGGCCCGGGAGCTTACCGTCGACCAGGTTCATTGCCTGGCCGAGAGGTTCACTGTGGCGGGAGGCAATGTGCGCAAGTGGAGCCACCCTTGTGGGCACCAGAACGGTGACCGGGCATCGCACCACCACCGCGCGGCCGGCCCATACGCTTACCGCCACCTCTACCAGCCCGCCTCCGGCCACTGCTGTGCCGGGCGCCGAACACATCCGTTCCGCGCCGACGTGTTGGTTCGTCTCCAACTTGCCGGACGTCCTCCGGCGCGTACACCTGCGGGTTCCCCCTGGACCAGGCTTGGTCCAGGGGGAACGCCACTGCATCCGAGGATCCGCCGCGTCGGCGGGCGGGGCTACGCACCAGGCGCGCTGGCCAGACAACCCGGTGCCCCGGCCACGACGTGTCGCGCGGCCCGCTCGTCGAGGCGCCGGCTGGGGCCAGAAGACCCACCGGAGCCGGAAGGCCAAGAGAGGTTGGCCTCCGGCTGAGGTCGGTTTCCGGTTCAGTGTGTGTTCGGGGTTTCTTCGGGGCGTTGGCCCCATGCGGCGATGGTGACTTGTGGGATGTCGATGAACGTTGGGTCTTTGAGGAGCGTCGTGAATTCGGTCAGGTCTGCTTGGGTGATGAGTCCTGTGGCGAGCATGGCGGGGGTTGCTTGGGTGATGAGGGGGAGCCAGCGGTCCTTGGTGGGCCCGCCGCCCATGTGGCCGAGGTTTCCGGTGAAGGACACCTCGCTGAGGCCGTTGTGGGCGAGCTGGGTGGGGAGGGTCCGGGCCCAGGTCATGTCTGCGCCGTTGTCGCGGTAGGTGCGCTGGTAGGCGGCCAGGATGCGTTGGACGAGGGGGGATGGTGAGGTCTCGGCGGGTAGGTGGTAAGGCTCTTCGATGATGAGCCATCCGCCGGGGGCGAGCCAGCCCATGGCGCGGGCGAGGACCTCGTCGCGTTGGGGGAGGTGGCAGAAGAGGTAGCGGGCGTGGATGAGGTCGAAGGTTCCGGGTGCGTAGTCGGTGGAGGTGACGTCGGCTTCTTGGATTTCGAGGTTTGTGGCGTGGTGTGGGTCGAGGTGTTGGGTGTCGAGGTCGACGGCGACCACGCTGCCTTGGGGGCAGCGTTCGGCGAGCCAGTAGGCGATGGAGCCTGCGCCCGCGCCCAGTTCCAGGCAGTTGGAGGAGGCGTCGAGGGGAAGGTCCTGGAGGACTTTGATGGTGAACGCATCGACGCTGTGCTGGATGGACTTGAGTCGGTCGTGTTCGTGTGGGGCGTCGTTGCTCAGCCAGCCGGTGCGGTAGGGGGCTGGGGTGGCGGAGTGCTGTGTCATCGATATCGCCTAGGTGGGGGTGTTGGTCGGGGCGTGGTGATCACGCCCCTCCGGCACGGCGGGAGCGGGTCCGGCTGGGGGCATGGTTGTGGCTGTGGTGGGGGTGAAGGAGCGGACGGCGGGCAGGGTGCGGGCTCGTAGGACGGCGAGGAGGAAGTCGGTTTCGCTGCGGAGCCCGTCGTCCTTGAGGTTGACGGGGGTGAGCGGGTTGGGTTGGGCGGCGTCTGCGGCCGCCACGGCGGCGAGGGCGCTGTGGAGCCAGCAGGCGGTGACGGCCGGCTCGAGGTGTTCTTCGGCAACGCCGTGCTCGGTGAGGTGCCGCCGGGCGCGTTCGACCATCTCGGGTCGTACGTAGTCCTGCAGGACGAGCAGGACGTCGAGGATTTCGATGACCTGGCGGTACAGGCGGAGTCGGACGGCCTGTGGGCTGCCCACCACTGCACGGATCCGGCAGTGCGGCCCTTCCAGGGTGACGTGCGGGACGGCTTCGGTCAGGTCACGCCACAGGGGGCTCAGGCGCCACAGGGCGCGTGCGTCGCGCACCGTGCGGCGGATGGTCAGCGCCAGAGGCAGGGCGACGCCTGCGGTCATCAGCCAGGCGGTGACGCCGATGTTCATCGGGAACAGTGCGCCCAGCCAGACGGGGCGCATAAGGAGAAAGGCGAAGACGACGCACCAGAACAGGGAGGAGGAGGTGAAGCCGGCGGCGAGCAGCAGCAGGCCGGTGCGCAGGGGCCGGTCGTCGTGGGCCTGGCGGCCGTAGCGCACACACAGCACGGCGCAGGGGATGGTGCCGACCAGGTGCGCTGCCACCAGGATCCACCAGAAGGGGCTGTACCAGGGGACGGCCTGGGTGGTGACGCAGCCGGCGTGCGGCGCGATGGTGAAGTTCAGGGCGATCAGCGCGCCGATGGTGACGATCATGGGGCCGTAGATGAGCCAGGGGTGGCGCCGGGACATCGCTGCGAGGACGAAGTCGAGGATGAGGGCCGAGCTGAGGACTCCCCAGGCGTTCATGAACAGCCCGCAGCTTTGCGCGAAGGTGAAGGATTGGTTCAAAGCGGCGGTGACCGGGTCGAGGTAGACGGTGATCGACCCGGCGATCCCGACGACGGCGAGCAGCAGCATCTTCTGCTGATGGGAGTGGCGGGCGGCGGGCAAGCGAAGGATGATCACCACCCACAGCGCGGCTGCGCCCAACAGCTCGACATCCGAACCGAGTTGGTAGAGAGAAAGTGTGCTCATGTCCTGGCCTCTACTCCCGGATCCCGAGTGCGGCTTCGAGCTTGCCCCGCACCCCTATCGATGGTGAGGGGGTGAGGATGCCTGCGGCGGAGTAGATCAGGCTGGCGACGAGTTCGGCTTCCCGCTCTTGCTCATTGGTGTAGTTGCTGCGGCCCAGGAGGCGGCTGATCATTTCGGGTCGGATGCTGGGCAGCAGCACGGCGAGCGCTTCGTGGAACTCCTGCTCGTTGCGGCCGTGTTCGCACAGGATGTGTCCGATTTCGTGGAGGATGATGTGTTCCTGGTGGAACTTGGTGGTCTTCTCCTCGACGTAGATGTTGTCGGCGGCTTCGGTGGCGATCCACAATCCGCAGGCGTTGATGGCGGCTCCGATCGAGACCGTATGGATCCGGATCGGCCGCCCCCGCTGCGCCGACAGCCCCCTGACGAAGGCCTCGACGGAAAACGGTCGGGGTAGGTCGAGCGTCTTGACGAGCGCTTGACACCGTTTGCGTACCTGTCGTGTGGTCATGGTGTCGCCTTGCCCTTCGATCGGACACCGGTGGAAGTAGACGTCATGTGCGGAGCGCATGGCCAACCTCCTTAGCAGTCTGCCAAACGGCTTCGGGGGCGGTCGCCGCAAGTCGGCTGTTTTCTGCCGGCGGCCGGCGCCGCATGGTGCACGGTGCAGCGAGCCCGAACCGACCGCGGCGCCGGTGGTGCCGAACCATGCCAGGGAGCCGGCCGTGGCGTCGGCGGTAGCGAACCATACGAGCACGCCGGCCAGTTCCACGATTCGGGCACTGCTTGGTCCTGCAGGGACCGGCACATGGTCACACCAATTCTGCGCGCGAGGCCGGGGTCATCTCCTCGCACCGTGCCGGCGGCAAGGTGCACCACGCGCTCGAACCGGTGGGCCAGGCCCTGTTGCGCGCATCAGTGGGTGACTTCGTACTCCACCTCGCGGTGTGGTGACAGACCCTCGCCGCACCGCGATGGCCGATTGCCGGGCGCAGAACATCCGCTGGCCTTTCAACAAAAAATGCGCGCCGGAGGCCACTCAGCAGGTGAGTCACTCCGCGTCAACTATTTCCATCTGAGTCCAAAGGTGCAGACCTGCCTCGGAGTTGACTGCACAGTGTTCCCGTCAACTGTCGTGCGCAGGGCGCGCAGTAGTTCAAGACAACCAGAGCTGGTACTTCGTATGAAACGGTGCCAGCCGTATGAGAACGGGGATGCAAGATGAAGCGCATGAGGCACCGCACCATCGCCAGGGCAACCGTCGCATTGGGCGCTGCCGCCGGCCTCGCACTCACCGCCGGTGTGGGCTTGGCCCAAGCACAGAGCCTCCCGGGCTTCTTTCACGGCACGGTCAGCTGGTACCGCAACGGCGACACCGTCGTCATCAAGGACACCAAGGCGGATGGATGGGCGTTCGGGGTGTGGGTGTCGGAAGACAACGACCCTGACCCGGACCACATTCGCAAGTGCATCACGTCGGGTGTGGGCAGGGAAAAGGCTTGCAGCTTCGACTTCCGTGAGGGGGTACCGGTCCGTATTCGCGCCTACGGGCACAAGAAGAACGGCGAATCGACGCCCGTGGTGTGGGGGGCATACACGGTCAAGGCCTGATCCGATACCGGTCCGTAAGCCCTCTGTGTCGAACTGGTTCACTGTGCACGCGAGTACGATCGGGGCGGCAGCGAGTGACGCTCCGTCACTCGCACTGATTCAATGGCACCATCTGATACGGGGGACAACCAGCTGTGACATCAATCCTCGCGCGTACTGCCGCTGCGGCGGGCGCCGCCACCATCACCGCCACCCTCTTCGCCTCACCGGCCGCCGCCGACGCCACCGTGCCTCCTGCGCCGAAGGCTGCGGCAGGTGCAGCCGTCGTGCGTGCGGCAATGCCGTCGCAGGCGGCAGGCGTTCCGAAGTTCCGTGTCGAAACCAACTCGCAAACCACCATCGTCACAGTGACGGTCAACGGGCATGTGGTCGGCCGGGGCGAGTGGGATGATCCCAGCAACCAGGTGATCGCCCGCGACTATGCCCGTGACGGGGCCTACATCCAGGCCGAGGTGGAAGGTCCTCGTGCCTCGACGAAGGGCCACCAGGCGCCGTACACGGCCAAAGAGCGAGGGGCGTTCAGGGAGGACATTCCGATCACGCTGAGTGCGTGCTACATGGGCAACGGGTACAAAATCTGCTCGCTGCCGTACCGGGTGTATTCCTGACTGGCCCGTAGGGAGCACGGCGGGCCTCGAGCCGCAAGCTCGCCGCCCGCACGGAGCGCGAAGTCCGCCGGCGGCGGCAGCCAAGGGTGCGCCAGAAGATCCAGCCCTCAAGCGCCCAGGCCGCCGGCGCCCCTCACAGCAGATGCACCACATCGCCGCCGAAGGCCGCAGGGGATCTACGTCAAAGACCGTGTGGTGATGTCCATGAGAACCAACAGCGGAATTCACCGCATCGAAAGGCACCGCCGTCCGACGCTGTTCGATGGCGGCAGCGGAACGACCTGGTCACAGATCCGGCGTGGAACGCCATACGTCACCTCGCCCGCCAGTTTCCCCTCACGACGCTGGGCGACTGGCGCCAGCCACTGCCACGCCCCCTCCACCCGCACACGGGCGACCGCTGAGCACGTCCAAGCCGTCTGAGCGACTCTGACGCGGCGAGCCCCGCGGCCGACTTTCGACAGCGGGTAGTGCCCACATCTCAGCGGGTGGTGATTGCCTTGCCGGAGTGACGGAATCTCATAGTCAGGTAGACATCGCCCTATACCGTGGGGTTTCGTCACACAGGGCGTTCATGGGGGAGAGACGTCATGGCAGTTCTGCTCTACTACCCGCGGGTGAACCCGCCCACAGAGATCCTCCAGCAGGCGCTGATGCAGTGCCGAAAGAGGTGCAGCAGATGGTCGTCGGTGTTCTCGCCCGCGAGTGGGGCACCCCCCTGCCGGCCTCCTACGTCCCCTACACCGACCGCTCCGACGCATATGAGTGGGCTCTTCGCGCCCCTGCCGAGCAGCGGTTGCCCGCCTTCAGGGCAGAGCTCGGCCGTCTCCTCCCGGTCCCCGCCCCCGGCACGCCTACCGCCGACGTCCTGGTCTTTCGCGAGCGGTTCAACGACGAGCGGCAGCGCCTGATGCGAGCCCTGCACCGCCTGCTCGGCGATCTCCGGCGTGACTACGAGCACCCGGCCGAAGTCATAGCCGAACTGCGCCGGGAAATCGAAGCGGCGACCGAGGATTACCAGGCGGCGGTAAGCAGGAGCAGGATGGCGTGGGTGCACCGATCCGTTACCGCAACCGTGGCTCTCGCGGCCGCCGCGGCGAGCGTGGTGGAGCCTCAACTGTCCTGGGTTCTGGGCACTGTGGGTGGCTACACATTGAACGTGGCGACCCGCGAGATTCGCCCTCTGATGGACGCCAGCAAGAAGCACGACTTTGTGTATTTGCACCGGGTCGAGACCACATTCTCGTAAACGGACACAGCCAACCGTGGCCGTCCGCGCCGACGGCCTGCTGGTGGAGTTCACCGATATCGACTCCATCGAACTCGACGCCTGACACCGACAGGTACAGGGACGCCGCGGTGAACCAGCCGCGCGCGGGAGGGCTTGGACGTCCGCGATCAGGGCGTGGCACGCTCTCGCGTTCGTGCGGCATCACCTCAACATGCTCGGCCGGTACTCCTGCCAGCCCAGGAACTCCCCGACCTGCCCGGGGGGGCTGCGCCCGCTGGGTGATCCGGGCGTGTTCCGAGGACGAGTAATGTGCGCGGGCCCGCGCGAGTGTGCGGCAGCGGATCAAGCGGCAGCGGATCGAGGGCAGTGGATCGAGGACAGTGGATCAGGGGGTGCCGGCGCGTACGGCGGTGGTTGCCAATGTGGTGTAGTGCATCGTGAAGTGGCCGCCCAGGGCGTCGATGGCCTGGCCGACCGCGCTCAGTATTTCGGCCAGTTGGTCGGGATGAAGTCGGGTGAGGCTGCCGGTGGTGGGGAGCAGGTCCAGCCACTGGTCACGCGTGTAGGGCTGCTCCCAGTCGAATTGCCACTGTTGCGGTTCGTTGAACTGCTCGGTCTCGCGGATCTTGTCGGCGATCTTCGCGTACCCCGCTTGGTACATCTCGAGCGGACGTCGCGCGGGCTGGTTGCTGAACGGGGAGTCGGGCGCCACCTGCCGGTAGGCAGCCGCGAACGGCTCGGCCACCTCGGTAGGCGGCTCGAATACGTGCCCGAAGATCGCCAGGCACCCGTTGGGGCGCAGCACCTGGGCCGCCTTCACGGCGCCGGCGGCCGGGTCCACCCAGTGCCACGACTGGGCGGCGATCACTGCGTCGAAGACCCGGCCGGCCGGCTCCCAGGCTTCGAAGGTCGCCACCTCGACCTGCAGGCCGCGGGTTCGGGCGAGGTCGGCCATCCGCGCATCCGGCTCGATGCCGAGCACGGCGCAACCGGCGGCTTGGAACTGGCGGGCCGCGATACCGGTGCCGCAACCAACATCAAGCACGTCAGGCCCCGGGCTCGCGGCGACGATACGCGCCACCAGGTCCTCGGGGTAGGCCGGTCGGGCCTGGTCGTAGCGTTGCGCATCCGTGCCGAACGACTCGGCCGTCTGCCGAGCCTGATGTGACTGCGCAGGTTGGGGTTGCTCTCGCGGTAAAGTGGGCATGCGTTCACTTTAGTGGGCGAGCGCCCATGTGGGCAAGTGCCCACCTGTCAACGGATGCCAGGAACCTGGCCCATGAAAGGATCTGCAAGTGCCGACCGGGGTACACCTTCGCGACGCGCGGCAGCAGCTGTTCGACGCCGCCGAACGCGTGCTGCTGCGCGACGGCCCGAACGGGCTGACCAGCCGGGCCGTCACCGACGAGGCAGCCTGCGCCAAAGGCGTCCTGCACCGGCACTTCACCGACTTCGACGCCTTCCTCACCGACCTCGTCCTCGACCGGGCCGCACAGCTCGAAACACAAGCGCAGGCGCTGCGCGAGACCGTCGGCACCGGCACCGTGGCCGACAACCTCACCGCCGCGCTGACCACCTTGTTCGGACCGGTTCCCGTGGCGATCATCCCGCTCATCACCTTCCGGGACGAGCTGCGCGCGCGGCTGCGGCAGGCCAGGCCCGGAGGCGGCATCGCGATCCTCGCCCAGGTCACCACCGCGGTCTCCGCCTACCTGACCGACGAGCGCGCACTGGGCCGCATCTCGGCCGACGCCGACATCGACTCACTCACCCTCTCCTTGGTCGGAGGTGGGCATCTGCTGTTCGCAGACCGCGACCCAGACCCGCCGACCACGGCAACCGTCCACAAGCTGGTGACCACGGTCCTCGCCGGCGTCGTGCAACAGCGGCCACGCTGAACCTGACGTGCAGCCCGCAACGGCCCGCGCCGAGCAGGGGCCTTGAGCGTTGGCCGTCGCCGGGCGCGAGCGGGCTGGTGGGCCCGGCGATCGCCTCAGGGGAGGGCTTGGTGTAGCCGGTGGACATTCTCCGCAAGGGCTTGACGTAGCGGTGGACATTCCCCGCCTTATCGTGCCGGGACGTGGTCATCAGCATCGGCATCAGCTCGGACGCGCCCTACTCAACCAGAGGCCTCAGCCCAAAGGGGTGCCACTCGCGTGGGTCCCGCCGGTGCCGGGCCCGCGCAGGGCGGTGTGCTGGTCCGAGGCGGTCGCGGTGGAGGACGTCGAGCACGTCGAGGATGTGCCCGGTGCCACGTACGAGGCGGAACATCTCGGAGAGGTGCACGGTGTCGCCCGGCCGCGCGTATGTGAGCAGCTCGCCGAACTTGGGGCGCTCCAGCGGGTGGAGGCGGCTGGAGGTGCCGGCATCCTCCTCGAACGTGACCGGGTCGTCGATCCCGGCTTCGTCGAGGACGAGGTTCTGACGGTCCGTCGACTGCTGGTCGGTCGACACCCGCTTGGAGGCCAGGTTGGCCATGCCGCTCCGCGCCCGGCCTCGTGGTCGCATTCGACCCTAGCTGTCAGCAAACCCGGTCATCCTCCGTCATCGGATCTGATGGGATTCGCGCCGCCACGCGGCCGCGGAAAGCCCGGGTTCATTGGACGCCCGTCGCTCCTGTCGTCATTCGTTCGTTTGACGACAGTGCGGCCGGTCAGGAAAACCCGGTTGGCGACCACCCACAGGGAGACCAGCCGGAACACGTCGGAAACGTGCCGTTCGGCCTTGAGGGCGTGGCTGGGAGGTTCTGAACCTATGCCGGCTCGGGTCGTTCCGGGTTCGGGGCGAAGGCGGGTAGCGCGGTGAGGCTGTGGCGCACGGCCTCGCCCCCGTACTTGAACATCTGCCGCTCGTAGTCGCCGACCGCGCCGAGGAGGTCTTGGCGGCGCTCGACGGCCTCGATCAGGCAGCGGCGCAGCAGGTCGGCGTCGCGCAGCGCGGTGTTCGCGCCATTGCCACCGGTCGGGGAGGTGGCGTGGATGGCGTCTCCAAGCAGCGTGACCGGACCGGGCGCCCAGCGCTCGCGGGGCTCGACCACCCGGATGGACAGCAGGGTGCTGTTGTCCGGGTCGGCCTGCTCGATGAGCGCTCGCAGGTCCGGATGCCAGCCTTCCATCCTGGACAGCACGGCCTCCTGCGCGGTCTGGGCGCCGAGCGAGCCGTTCGGTGGCAGGAGCATGGCCCAGCGCACGTAGTCGCGGATGTCGGGGAGGGTCACCTCGGGTGCCAGTTCCTCGGCCGCCTGCTTCGGCGGGGTACGGAAACGCATCGCTCCGAGCATCAGGCTCCCCCCCGGCTCCGGCGATCTTCGAGCCGAAGGCCGGCGCCAGGGTGGCAAAGCGCTCCGTCAGCGGCGTGCGGCCGATGACGAACCGGGCGCCGGTATCGGTCGCGGTGGTCTGCGGCGAGAGCACCGCGCGGACGGCGGAGCCGACCCCGTCCGCCCCCACGAGCAGGTCGGCGGTGGCCTGGGCACCGTGCGCGAACCGGGCTTCGACCTTGCCGTCGTCCAGCACGTCGTAGCCGGTCAGCGCGGCCCCGGTGTGCACGGTGAGTCCGGTCAGCAGCAGGTGCCGCAGCACGTGCCGGTCGATCACGATCCCGGTCCTACCGGGGCCCTGCTCGCCGATCCGGTTCAGCTGCGGGTCCAGGATCAGCTGCTCGGCATAGGCGTCACCGACGATCGCGTCCAGCAGCGGGTGCCAGCGCGGCGGCAGACAGCCGCGCAGCGCCTCGATCCCCACCGGGCTCAGCAGGAGCCGGTAGCCCTGGAACCGCGCGGTGATCGCCGGGTCCCGCTCGTACACGTCGGCCTCGATCCCGGCACCACGCAGACCCTGCGCCAAGCACAGTCCCCCCAGACCGGCTCCGACCACGGAAACTCGCATCTCGCACCTCCTGGACAGGCTTTCCGAACCCGCCCAGGTACCTGGGCGGGGTATACGCGAACCACACCGAGACGAACTTAGTTCTGCATGAACGATCTAAGTTCTACGAGGCGAACTTAGATCGTGTCAAGCTATAGTGATCGGTATGCCCTCCGATCCCCGGCAACGCCGAGCAGCTCGTCACGCCCAGCCCGCTGGGGAGCCCGCAGCGGCGTCTCCGCGCAAGAAGCCCATCACGGTCGACCGGATCACGGACGCCGCCCTGCAAGTCGTGGCCACCGAGGGCTACGGCGCACTGACCATCCGTCGGGTCGCCGCGGTACTCGGTACCGGGCCGTCGTCGCTGTACGCTCACATCGTCAGCAAAGAGGACATCGACGATCTGCTCGTCGGCCGGCTCTGCTCCGAGGTCGTGCTGCCTGAACCGGACCCGGCCAAGTGGCGCAAGCAGATCCTCGACGTGTACGCACAGATCCGCGACCAGTACCTGAAATACCCCGGAGTCTCCCGGGCCGCGCTGGGCGTGGTCCCGACCAACCTCTCCACGTTGCGGGTCCAGGAAGGGCTTTTGGCGATCCTGCTCGCCGGCGGAATCGAGCCGCAGAACGCCGCCTGGGCGCTCGATGCTCTGTCCCTCTACGTCAGCGCCTACGCCTTGGAGCAGTCGCTGGTCCAGCAGCGGCGCAGACACCCGGACCAGGAATGGGTCCTTGGCCGCGAGGAGCTGATCCGCCGGTTCACCGCACTGCCGGCCGACGCGTTTCCGCTGACTCGACGCTATGCCGCTGAGCTGACCTCCGGCACCGGACACGACCGGTTCGAGTTCACCCTCGGACTGATAATGGACAACCTCACCCAGCTCCAGCCCCAGCCGACACCGGCATCTGGCACCGCCGGATGAACGCCGCAGCCCGAGGCGGGTCTGAACCGGTGTGACTCTGGATCATGGAAGTAGCACCTGATGAGTGACGTGATTGCCTGAGGGGGGGGGCCGAAGCGGCGCCACCACTCCACCCAGTACGCGGTCCGCGCGCAGATTCCGATCAGCATGCGCTCCGGCACCCCGTAGAGCTCCGCCACAGCGTCCTCTCCCGCACATGGGCGTCCCGCCTGGCGATAAGCCGGCCGATCGCCATCTTCGAGTGCACCTGGGTGTCCAACTCCCGCGCCGCCAGCTGCTTCATCCACACCGACGCTCATCAGCGGTTCACCAGGGCCGACAGGTCCTTAGCCACGATCTGACATGGATGTTCCCACCGAAGCCGGTGTCACGGTCAGCTCAAGCGGTGCATCTGAGCGAGCAACCGTGCCTGTTCGAGCTTCAGTGCCTCGAAAGAGCTCCGCAGGTAGGCGTCCAACTCCGCACGCGGGAAATTGCCGGCGATCGACACGTGATCGTCGACCTGGACCGAGTCGAACCCGTCTTCCTGCCAGCGGGCCACGATGGGCTCGTAGCAGGCCACATGCGCGCACAGCTCCTTCAGGGGCTCGGGAATGGTGTCCTCGCGTAGCAGGTCGGCATGGGAGACGACCGTCTCGACCATGCGCCGGTTGAGCGGCATGAAGACCGTTGACATCCACAAACGCCAGGTGGCGGCCTGCTCCGTAGTGGGAGGGGCCGATACCGTCCATACGGTTCCATACCGGGCGGCAAACTTGCGCCACGCTCGGTCCGTGGCCTCCGACTGCGCATAGAGCGGACCGTAGAGCTCGCTGAGCTGGCGGTTGATCCGATCCAGATGATCCTTGCGGCGCGCCAGACGTAGATTGGTCAGGTAGGTCGCCGCGTAACCGGAGGCCGCCACGAACACCGTGACCACTAAAGGGACCACAACACTCAGCTGCACGAGCCACGACACTACCCATGGTTGAACAGTTGTGGGGCGAAACCTCAGCCCTGGCCTGGTCATCGCCCCAGCATCCGTTCCGGCTCCACAAACTCGCCGCTGGATACCCCTTCGCTCTCTCCGAGCTGGTCAAACGACCTCGGCGTCCCCACGACCATCAGCCAGACCGCGGCGATCCGCCAGCATGTCCTGGAGACGCAGGTCAATCGTCGCCGACGCCCCCGCTACCACCAGGTCACCAAGGCCACACCTCGCTTCCGAGGCCGGAGGAACCTGGATCCGAGTGACCACACGCAGTCGCCAGCGAGCCGGACATCCCTGAGAACTGGCGACAGTTGAATAGGCGAGCCCACCAGTATCAACCTCCGCATTCACCCCCGCATTCACCCCCGCATTCAACGCGTGCGTGGACAGCCGGTCTTGTCCCGTGGTGCGGGCCGACGGGCAGGCCGACGAGCGGGCCGCGGAAGCCTCGCGGCGCGATCTTGCGGCCTGCGAGCTCCGGCTCATTTGGTGGGTGGTGAGAACCAGCGCGTGGCCGGGGGTGTGGGGTCCCAGGCGGTCATGCGGCCCGGGGGCGCGGCGCTGTCAGTGCGGCTCGGCGGTTTTGTCGGCGCGGCTCGGCGGCTCGGCTTTGTCGGGGTTGCTGTGGTGGCGGTCGGCCAGGGCGGTGATGCCTGCTGTGGTGGCGGCGGCGAGGTCGGTGATCATCGCGTCGTCGACGGGCAGGTTGAGGATGTAGAGGGCGGACGCCAGGCAACCGAGAAGCAGCAGATGGGCCATCGCGGGGTCAACGGCCCCGGCCAGCTCGCCGCGGGCCACGGCCTGTTCGATGATCTCGGCGAAGGCGGCCTGTTCGGCGGCCAGGAAGGTGTCCTTGAACCGGGACTTCAGTTCGGGATTGACGGAAAGTTCGCTGATCAGGGCCGGTGCCAGCGCTCGGGCCGCCGGGGCGGCCATGCGGACGTGAAACGCGCGGACCAGTGCCAACAGGTCGCCGTGCAAGGAGCCGGTGCCGGCCGGCGCGGGCAGTTGCTGGTCGTGCATGGTGGCAACGAACGCCATCTCGGCCTTGGAGGCGTAGCGGCGGTAGATCGCCGCCTTGCCCACCCCGGCGCGCGTGGCGACCTGGTCAACGGTCAGGGCCGGGTAGCCGACTTCGTCGATCAGCTCACGCGTGGTCTGCAGGATTTGGTGGTCCACGCGACTGTCCCGGGGGCGGCCACCCCGTTGTCTTTTCGCTGTCATGCCTGCACTATACGGAACCAGAGTATCGAAACGACAGTATCGGAACTGGGGCTGTGGTTGCGGGCAGCGAGATCACCGCCCCGCTCCGCCGCAGAGCAACGGCGATGAAGCCGCACCACGCGGCCTCGCGACAAGAACGGAGAAGTCGCATGATCAAGTGGGCCGGCTGGATCATCACGTTATGCGGAACCGGACACACCATCGGCGCCCTGACGGTGCAGAAAGCCGCACGCCACGTCGGAACATGGTTCAGCGGCGGACTGTGGAATGAGGACCTCGCCGACATGAGCCCGGCCGGCGCCGCGTATTGGCTGAGCCTGGCAAGCTTCGGCATTCCACTCATCCTGATCGGCCTGACGGTGCTGTGGCTGGACCGCCGTGGCATCATCCCGCCGGCCTTCATCGGCTGGACGCTGGCGAGTTGGACCGTTGTCGACGCCGTGGTCCTTCCCTTCACGCCCTGGCCGCTGTTCGTGCTCGCCTGCGCACTGCTGCTGATCGGAACCCACCGGGCCCATCGCAACCACCGCGACAACCGATCCCACCGCGACAACCCCGCGCCCACAACCGGGCTTCCCCGAGCATGATCTGCCTCCGTCCGTGACTTTCGAAGTCCCCTCTACCGCGTGGTGAATCACTCGGAAGACACCGTCGGCCACCAGGAATCCAGGACAGCCGGTGTCCGCCTTCGTGCCTAGCCTGGCGCCCAAGACAGCAGAGCAATCACGAAACGAAGGCGGCCATGGCAGCGATCGTTCTGGTTCCCGGGTTCTGGCTCGGAGCGTGGGCATGGGAAGAAGTGACACCGGCACTGAGAGCGGCGGGACATGACGTCTACCCGCTCACGCTGACTGGCCTGGCCGACCGCGCAGCCGAGGCCACCCCCGACGTGGATGTCTACACACACGTAGACGACATCGTCCGTCTCATCGACGACAACGGCTTGCAGGATGTGGTGCTGGTCGGGCACAGCGGAGCAAACCTGCCGGTTACCGGCGCCGCAGACCGGATCCCGGAGCGCATCGCACGGATCGTGTATGTGGACGCCGGGCCGTTGCCCGGCGGCATGGCCGTGATCGACTTCAACAAGCCCCAGACGCAGCAGGAATGGCGCACACAGGTCGCGGAGAAGGGGGACGGCTGGCAGCTGCCGGCACCGCCGTTCGACCCGGCAGCCGATCCGGACAACCTGGCAGGCCTCACCACAGAACAACTGGCACGCATGGCCAAGTTGGCCACACCTCAGCCGTTCGCGACGGCCACTCGCCCCCTGAACCGCCCCACGGTGCCGCCGGCCATGCACCGCTCGGTGATCGCCTCAACCTTCACCCCCGAACAGGTGCGCATGCTGGCCGACAGCGGCAACCCAGTCTTCAAGCCGATGGCCGATGTGGACCTACACCACCTGCCGACCGGGCACTGGCCGATGTTCTCCCAACCCATCGAACTGGCATCACTGCTGGACGAGATCGCCCGCTGACCGGGCCACGCTCGGGGAGCCTGCCCCGAACTTTCCGGCAGCCGCGTGGTTCACGCCAGCATCACCAAGCCGTCCATACGCCCCGTCGACACTGTCTGGCTGGCCGCGGGCGGGAACCTGAACCGGCCCCACACCCGCACAGGGCATCGTGCAGACGAACCGGCGGCAGACCCCAGCGGGTCTGCCGGACGACGAGACGCGCTGCAAGGACCGATACAGCTTCCGCGCCTTGAATCCAGCCAACCACTGCGAGCGGTGAACACGAGGGCCGCCGTCGTGTTGCCCTTGTAAGCTCGTGGTGGGTCAACGCCGTGGCATGTCCGCACGGGCCCTGAAGCAGGAAAGGGGCACAGATGATCATGTCGTTGTTGGCACTGCTGGTGGGCCTGGGTGTGCTGGTCGCGCTCGTGGTCGTCATCGCCGTCGCGGTGGGCAAGCGCGGCAGGGGCGCGCAGCCTCAGGTCCCTCCCGGGGGATGGGGTCCGTATCCGGGTGCGGGTCCGGGCATGCCGAACCAGGGGCCGTATCCGCCCATCCAGCAGCCGGGTCAGGGGTTTCCGCCGGCGCAGCAGCCGGGCCAGGGGTTTCCGTCGGCGCAGCAGCCGGGCGCGCAGCCGTATCCGCCGGTCACCCCTCCCGGGCAGCCACCGCACAACCCCGGGCCGTACGGCGCTCCACCGCCACAACAGCCGCCCTACCAGGGGCAGTGACACCCGAAGATCACCGAGGACCGGCCGCGAAGTCTTGGCGGCCGGTCGACGCGTTTGAAGGGGCGTGCTTCTGCGCGCGTTCCGCGCCGCGCGAGGTGCAGGCGCGGTGGCGTGATGGACGTCAATGACGTCTATCGGTGCTGTCCTGCCGTCATCGGTGCCTCGATGGTCGACCACCGCGAGTGGTGGACATGAGGGCGGCTGTCGTGTTGCCTCTGTAAGGTCGTGGTGGGTCAATGCCGTGGCGTGTCCGCACGGGCCTGGAGCAGGGGAGGGGCACAGATGAGTTTGTTGTTGCTGCTGTTGGTGGGCTTGGGTGTGCTGGTCGCGCTCGTGGTCGTCGTCGCCGTCGCGGTGGGCAAGCGCGGCAGGAGTGCGCAGCCCCAGGTTCCTCCTGGCGGTTGGGGTCCGTACCCGGGTGCGGGTCCGGGCATGCCGAACCAGGCGCCGTATCCGCCCATCCAGCAGCCCGGCCAGGGATTTCCGCCCGCCCAGCAGCCCGGCCAGGGGTTCTGGCCGGCGCAGCAGCCGGGCCAGGGGTTTCCGCCGGCGCAGCAGCCGGGCGCGCAGCCGTATCCGCCGGTCGCCCCTCCCGGGCAGCCACCGCACAATCCCGGACCGTACGGCGCCCCACCGCCGCAACAGCCGCCCTACCAGGGGCAGTGACACGAAGATCACCGAGGACCGGCCGCGAAGTCTTGGCGGCCGGTCGACGCGTTTGAAGATGCGTGCGTTGACGCGCGTTCCGTGCCGCGCGAGGTGCAGGCGCGGTGGCGTGCTGGACGTTCAATGGCCTCTATCGGTGCTGTGCTGCCGTCATCGGCATCGGTGCATGACCAGCAACGCCGGCGCTCCGCCCCTGCCCGCTGCATCCCCGCCTATGTGAGGCTCCCGAGTACGAACGGCCTCGCCTAAAACAGGCGGCCAGCCCACCCGGCACCAGGCAGGCCTACGCCGTGCAGACGCGAGATAGATACCCGCCGCCCAACTTCGCCAGCGAACCGACACAGCGAGACCATCCACGCGTCAGCCCAGTCTTTCCAGGCCGACTGCACACGCCGCACACCTGATGCCGCCGCCGTGAAACCGACTGTCAGTGCCGGGGTTTAGCCTCCACAGCTATGACCTGCTCTGTGGCGAGAAAGTCTCGCGCCGCGGAGGTGACCAAGTCGCGAATGTGCTGCTGGTCCGGAGGTTGATCGTTCGGCAGGTCGAGCCCTCTCGCCAGATCAACGAGGGGTTGCAGCGCGTCGGGGTAGTCGAGCTCGGCTGCAGCTTCCTCATAGATCAGCTTCGCTCCGTGCACCGGATCGAGTTGGCACGCCACGATCTGGCCGGCCCACCACTGGGCCGCGGTCCATCGCGCCTTGGCAAGATCTTCCGAGGTCAGCGGCAGCAGACGCAACTCTTCCAGCACAAGGCCGAACAGCTCGCGGGCCTGGGGATACTCACCACGCGCGAGGCCAGCCAGCAGGGGAAGCGAGGGAGCCTCGATGTCGGCCATCAGGGCGTCCAGGCCCAACTGGACCAGGTAAGCGTCCGAGGGGCGCTGCCAGGGTTCCATGGCCAAGTTGGCAGCGGCCATGCGGATCAGGCTGATCGCTACTACTGCGTCCACGCTGTCGCCTTCCCATCATCTTTCCGTAGAGGGAAGTCCTATCACCGAGAGCCGGTGTCAGGTGGCCAGCAATACGCGCTTGCGCAGCAGGCTGAAACCGGCTCGGCCGAACATCTGGCGCTTGAGCATCTTGATCCTGTTGACGTGTCCTTCGACGACGCCGGAGTTCCAGGGCAGGGTCAGGCCGACGATGACGGCGTCGCGGTCTCGATCGATGCCGGCTGCGAGAGTGTGGAGACTGGGAAGGTCGTCCTGGCGGACGGCGTCGAGCCACTGCGGGAGTCGTTCCCCCTGCCGCTCGGTGAGCATCTGGGCGCGAAGGACCGGACGTGACCGGTCAGGGTGTCGAGCCCGGACAGAAGAACCGCCGGACTCGCAGTTGCAGGACGACCAAACGTCCCCCACTCGGCACGTCCGCTGGAAACCGCAGGTAAGAGCTGTGCACCCGGGTCGACTCGCTCGCACAGTCCGGGGATGCCGCCCGGTCCGCCGTACTGCAGACGTCGATGCGTATCGCCTCGTGGCTCACGTCAGCGACAGCACGTGGCTCACGTCAGCGACAGCACCGACACGTCCGCGATGGACGGTAACAGCAGGCCCTCCAAACGGGGCGACGTCTCTTCCACGGCGCCGCCCTGTCGACCACATCAAGATCGGCCCTGGTCATTGTCAGGCAACTTCCCGGAGCTCGATCGGAGCGTCAGCCGTCACTCAGCGTCCGCGCATCACGGAAAGCGAGCCAGAACCAGTTCTCGTGAACAAAGCCAGGCGTATCGAAGCCACCCCCCCACGTAACCTCTACCTGTGCCAACCTCCCACCTGCATCGTGTCGCCGTCCTCGTGCTCGAAGGCGCGAAGCCGCTCGATGTCGGCATTCCCGCGCAGGTTTTCACCACCCGCGCGAGCATGCCGTACGAGGTGCGGGTGTGCGGGGCGGCCCCCGGCCTCGTGACCGGCGGCGACGGCCTGGCGTACTACGTCGCCCACGGCCTGGAGGCGCTTGCCTGGGCCGACATCGTCTTCGTCCCCGGCTACCGGGCCCCGGACCGCGACGACCCGCCGCAGGCCGTCGTCGAGGCACTGATCGCCGCCCACGACCGGGGCGCCCGGCTCGCCGCCATCTCCACGGGCGCCTTCGCACTCGCCGCCACCGGCTTGCTCGACGGCAGACGCGCCACCACCCACTGGCACTACACACAGGCACTTATGGCCAGGCACCCGCGCATCCAGGTCGACGAGAACGTGCTGTTCGTCGACGAGGGCAGCGTGCTCACCTCGGCCGGAGCCGCCTCCGGCATCGACCTGTGCCTGCACATCCTGCGCGGCGACCTCGGAGTGGCCGCCTCCAACCACGCGGCCCGGCGTCTGGTCGCCGCCCCCTACCGCAGCGGCGGCCAGGCCCAGTACGTGCCGCGCAGCGTCCCCGAACCACTGGGCGAGCGGTTCGCCGCCACCCGCGAGTGGGCGCTGCACCGCCTCGGCGAGCCCCTCACCCTCGACACACTGGCCCGGCAGGCCGAGGTCTCGCCACGCACGTTCTCCCGGCGCTTCGTCGAGGAGACCGGTTACACGCCGATGCAGTGGGTGATGCGCGCCCGTATCGACCTGGCCCGCGAACTGCTGGAGCGCTCGCAGCGCAGCGTCGAACAGATCGCCGCCGACGTCGGGCTCGGCACCGGCGCGAACCTGCGCCTGCACTTCCAACGCATCCTGGGCACCACACCGAGCGAGTACCGGCGCACCTTCACCCGTGGCGAATAACCCCGTCCCCGACACCGCGAGTGGCGGGATCCTTTTGAACCATGGCGATCCCGCCACTGTCAGCGGCGAAAGCCGCGGGCGAGGCTGGTGGCGAAGGAAGGGACAGCACTCATGACTCGCATCGCCATCAACGGATTCGGCCGCATCGGACGCAACGTGCTGCGCGCACTGCTGGAGCGCGGCGACAGCGCCCTCGAGATCGTCGCCGTCAACGACCTCACCGAGCCCGCCACTCTCGCCCGGCTGCTCGCCTACGACAGCACCGCCGGCCGACTCGGGCGCCCGGTGACCGCCGACGGGGACGCCCTCGTCGTCGACGGCCGCCGGATCACGGTGCTGGCCGAGCGCGAACCGGCGCAGCTGCCGTGGGCCGAACTCGGCGTCGACATCGTCCTGGAAGCCACCGGCCGCTTCACCTCGGCCAAGGCCGCCCGCGCCCACCTCGACGCGGGCGCACGCAAGGTACTCGTCAGTGCCCCCTCGGACGGCGCCGACGTCACGCTCGCGTTCGGGGTCAACTCCGACGCCTACGACCCGGCCGTGCACACGATCGTCTCGAACGCCTCGTGCACCACCAACGCGCTCGCGCCGCTGGCCAAGGTGCTCGACGAACTCGCCGGCATCGAGCACGGGTTCATGACGACGGTGCACGCCTACACGCAGGAGCAGAACCTGCAGGACGGCCCGCACCGCGACGCCCGTCGCGCCCGGGCCGCCGGCATCAACATCGTGCCGACCACGACCGGCGCCGCCAAGGCGATCGGACTGGTGCTGCCCAACCTCGACGGCAAGCTGTCGGGCGACTCGATCCGCGTACCGGTGCCGGTGGGCTCGATCGTCGAACTCAACACCACCGTCGCCCGCGACGTGACACGCGACGACGTACTGGCGGCCTACCGCGCCGCAGCCGAGGGGCCGCTCGCCGGCGTCCTGGAGTACTCGGACGACCCGCTGGTCTCATCCGACATCACGGGCAATCCCGCCTCCTCGATCTTCGACTCGGCCCTCACCCGCGTCGACGGCCGCCACGTCAAGGTGGTCGCCTGGTACGACAACGAGTGGGGCTTCTCGAACCGCGTGATCGACACGCTCGAACTCCTCACCGCCTCCTGACCGGACGGCGGCGTGGTACCCGCCTCCGGTGACCTCGCCGGAGGCGCACTTCCTTTGAGCGCTCTGGTTGACCAGTCGGGCGGGTCAACCGGAGCGCCCAGTGCGCGACACGAGGCCGTCGTCACCCGCGTCAGAAGCGAGGTCGTGCTCACCAAAAACGACCGCTATACCGTCCCAGCCATCCGGTGGTACCCGCACCGCACGCCAGCGGGACTCACGGCGCTCAAGATTGGTCGACGACATCGAAGCCCAGTTCCTGACTCGGCCGGACTGACCGCCGAATCCTGACGGCACGCATGGACCGGGCAACGTGACTCAGGCGCGTCCCAAGCCCTGCGTGGCCTCGACTTCGACGACGATGCGCCCCACCTCAACCGAACATCCATCGACGTTGATTCGCAGGCACGGCTGCGCCCTGGCGTCTACGAATCCAAGGGCCTCCTGGGGAAAACAGAAGCAAACCCAGGGCAAGGGCTCAATGTGCTCCGAAAACCCGGACCTGCGCACCGCGATGCCCGCCCTCACGAAGCCGCCGAAGACGACCGGAGCGCACCCTCACCGGCCACAACGGCGAGGCCCACTTCCTCCGCGCCCTGCCTCCTGACCAGCAGCAGGCCGCCGTGACCTCACCGACGTGCACGCCATCCACATCCATCACTGACCCAACGGAAAGTGCACGACCCTCGGTCTTCCAGAACGTATGCCCACTCACCGGACGTGCCGTACATGCAGGGTGCGTCCCGGGTCGGGTGGAAGTCCCGGTACGGCTTACCGCTCGATATCTCCTCCCCATCCGCGCCCAGCCTGAGCAGCAGATCCCGGACAGGGACCCCACGCATCGCGGTCATGGAGATCCCGCCGAGCATCCCGTCAGCCGCCGGTTTATCGAATGTGTGCTGCCCAATCCACTTCAAGCCTTCCGTCACTGCGCTGCAGCTTCTCGGTGTCGTGGGATGCCGATCGTCATGATGCCGCGGCTTCCGGCCCGAGACCGGGGCATCATGACGATCGCTGGTCGCTGAGTCCGGGGGAGTGAGGACTCGCTGCCGGGCACGTCCTCACCGGCTACTACGACGCCGGCCGACACGCACGGCACTCTCGCGCTGCCCCCGTCCTGGCCCTTGTCCGCGGCCGCCCCTTCTCCGCCGTCGACGCTCAGCGCTACGGCTGGACCGAACCAGTCCTGCCGGAGATGTGCGAGGCGATCGTCGACACCGCCCTGGAGCTGTCCGATCGGCTCCGCGAGGCCGGCGACCACACTGTGGGCCGCAGGCCGCGGCCTGCTCGCTCTGCGAAGAATCCGAAGCCCTCCACTGCGCCGTCTTCCGCGCCCACCACGCTGTCGGCGACCTCGATGCCCTGCGTGAGCCAGCCGTCGGCTGACCCGCTGCACCGACCAACTCGGGGGCGCAGGCGTGGACATGGAAGTCAAACTGCCCCGCCCCTGCGCGAGCTGCTGCCCCGCACCCGCCAAACCGCCTACGCGGATCACGCCGTCGGCGTACAGGCGCCGATACCGGCGGTTGATGGTGCCTTCGGCGAGGCCGAGTGCGACTGCTGTCGAGGAGACGGAGGCTCTCGGGGCGACCTGCAGCGCACGAATGATTCGCACATCACCAGGCTGGATCGCGAGCGATTCAGACGTTGATACATCTGTCATAGCAGGAATCCCACAAATCGATCTGCCTGGATCACACCTGCGGCAGCACGGCAAGCAGACTTGTTCCGTACCGATGAAGAGCCACAGCAGTGCGTGCTCCGGTGTCGCCCCGAGGCGGTCACGGTTGAGGACGCACGAAGTGAGCTCGCGACGTAAAGGAACGGAGATGACGCCGTATGTCATCGGCTGACACAGGGCGGCACATGTCGACTGTCCTCATCGTCGGGGCCTCGCGCGGCCTCAGCCACGCGATGGCGGCTGAGTTCCTCGGCCGAGGACAGAGCGTCATCGCCACGGTCCGCGACACCTCTGCGCAAACGCCCCTGCATGATCTCGCCGACCAGCCCGAGGGCCGCGTCACCATCGAGCATCTCGACATCAACGAGCCGGACCGCTTTGCACCCCTGCACGAGCGTCTTGCGAAACGCCAGCTCGACCTGCTCTTCGTCAACGTCCGCACCACGATTTAGACGTCGTTTCACTTGGTGAGGCGGCGGTAGCCGATGAGGGTCGCTGCTATGCCGACGAAGGCGAGGAAGTGTTCGGCCTTGCGTTCATAGCGGCGGTGCAGGCGGCGGCATCCGGCGAGCCAGGAGACCGTCCTTTCGACGACCCAGCGGTGGCGGCCCAGCCGGGTGGAGGACTCGATGCCCTTGCGGGCGATGCGGTGACGGATGCCTTTCTTACGGAGCCATCGGCGCAGGTGGTCGTAGTCGTAGCCCTTGTCGGCATGGAGCTTGGCTGGACGCCGGCGGCGCGGTCCGCGGCGGGAGCGGATGGGCGGGATCCCGCCCACGAGTGGTTCCAGGCCGAGGCTGTCGTGCATGTTGGCGCCGGAGATGCCCAGGGACAGGGGCAGCCCGTTGCGGTCCGTGATCAGGTGGATTTTCGATCCGCTCTTGCCTCGATCGGTCGGATTCGGTCCGGTCAGTGGCCCCCTTTTGCCGCCCTGACGCTGACGGAGTCAATCGCACACCGCGACCAGTCCAACTCGCCCCGGGCACCGAGCTCGTCGAGGATGACGCGGTGCAGCCTGGCCCACACCCGGTCCCGGCTCCACTGGGCGAAGCGCCGGTAGACGGTGGGCCAGGCCGGCCCGAACACCGGCGGCAGTTGCCGCCACGTGCAGCCCGAGGTGGCCACGAAGATGATCGCTGCCAGGCATGCGCGGTCACCGGCCCGTCGGCGGCCGCCGCCTTGCGGGCGTATGACCTCCGTCGGCGGGACCACCCGCCGGAACAGCACCCACAACTCGTCCGGTACCAACCGCTCAACCAGATCCGTCATGCACGGCTCAACGAGCGATCACACCATCAGAAACGGCGTCTTAGCGCGGTTTCGTCCTCCTGGCGCCGGGCTGGATACGCACCGCGCTCGGGGGCCCGAGGCGTCGTTCACCGTCGAAGAGAGCGTCCCGCTGCTGGTGGACTTCCTGCTGTCCGAACTGGGCACGCCCGTCCTGGCGTATCTGGACCGCTCGGGTCAGACAGTGCCCTGGTAAGCCCCACCGAACGACCCTTGTGGGTGGCCTGATGACCAGCGGGCACAGTAAGCGGTTTCATCACTCGAAACGCCCCATCACCTGTGTCTGACGCGGCCAACGCGCAGCAGAACGCAAAGGATTGACGGCTGTGCCTCTCATTGCAATCGAAGAACACTGGATCATGCCGGACGTGACGTCCCGCCTGCGAGCTGTGTCGCAGCCTGACGAAAGCCTTGCCTTCAACGAGATGGGCGACAACCAGGAACGTCTGGAGGACTTGGGGGCCGGCCGCATCGCGGCTATGGACGCTCAGGGAATCGACGTGTCCGTCCTCGCCCTGACGCCGCCGGGAGTTCAGCCGCTGCCGCCGAGGGAGGCGCTGGCTCTGAGCCGCGCTGCGAACGATATGGCTGCGGCGGCCGTCGCCCGGCACCCGACCCGTTTCCGATCGCTGTCCACTCTCCCTATGTCGTCACCAAAGGACGTCGGGGGCGAGCTGGAAAGAGCTGCGGGTATGGGGCATGTAGGCACCATGGTCTATGGCCGATCGGGCGACCTGTTCCTCGACGACCCCGTCTATGACGACTTTTTCTCCGCCGCATCAGAGCTCGGCCAGCCCGTGTTCATCCATCCGCAGCTGCCCTCGACGGCAGTCCGAGACGCCTCATACCGCGGATTCCACCCCATGACGGACCTCGCCCTCGCCACTTTCGGGTGGGGGTGGCACCTGGACGCGGCAATTGCGGTACTCCGGCTGATGCTGCGAGGAACGTTCGACCGTCATCCCGACCTTCAAGTTGTGCTCGGCCACTGGGGGGAGATGTTGCTCTTCTGGCTCGACCGAGCTGACAGTCTGCCCCGCATCGCCGGTTTGGAGCGATCTATATCAGACTACGTCCGGTCAAATTTCTATATCACTACCTCCGGCATGCTCAATCCGGCGTTCCTGCAGCACGTTCTGTCCGTCACCTCCGTCGATCGGTTGATCTTCTCGACCGACTACCCGTTTCAACGGCCGACCAGAGAAGAAATCGCTTCCTTCCTAAATCACTTCTCGTCAGACGCGGAACGCAAGCAGTTCTCGTCGGCCAACGCGGCATCCTTGTACGGCATTGCCGTCTAAGGGCTGTCCCGCATTGCCCTGTGGTCGGTGCGTGGCCGGCTCGGCCGGGGCCATATTGTTTCGTTCGGTGATCAGTCATGCTGGTCGAGTCGCGGGCCGCCCGGGGGCAGCTGGAGCAGGAGCACAGTGCCGCACACGACCGACAAGCGGATCAGGAAGGACGTCGGGCGTCTTCTGCACCTGCCCGAGACAGGTTCGCTCCCGATGGCCTGCAAGCGACCGGCCCTGGATCCGACTGACCGCGGGCAGCTCGCCTTCCAAGCCCTCCTCTTCGAGTGCCTGATGAGCAGCCGTGAGCACCCACATGCCGTCGAGCAGCTGGGAAAGACCGCGCTGGCCAGCATCAGCGGCTACCTGAACTCCATCTGCCACCGGCCCGGCCACCTGGAAATCCACACCAACACGGCATGCCGCATCGCCAGCCGCCTTCTGCCCTTCCACCATGAAGACCACGGCCTATGCGGCATCCCCGGTCTGCGACTGATCAATTTTACCTGCCGACGAGTGCGCCTGGTCCACCTGCCCACAAGGGCCCGCCTCGTCCTCGTCGACTCCCACCGTTGGCAAGGAAAGGACATCGCGCAGATGGTCTTTGGCACGCGCAGAGATCACCGCGTGGGCCCCGCCTTTCGGTGACGTCGCTCACCCCTACGGATCTTGCGGCGCGGGGCGGGTACGTAGGATCACAGCTGAGGCCTTGAATTAGCCCGTCCTCGGCGGCGTTCGAGGCATTCAGCACCGCTGTCCGCCGCGGCGCGGGTGCCGCTTCGCACCGCACACCGCACGACCACGTCACGGCACAAAGGACAGCTCGACGATGACGAACCTCGCCAACGCGCCCGCCGCCCGCCCGAGCCGCCGGCCGATAAGGACCGCCACGGTGGCGGCGATGGCCGCTGCGGCGCTGCTCGCCGGCTGCTCGAGCGACGTCCAGCACAAGCCTGGACACCCACAAGCGACGCCCTCCCCGAACACGAGCCACAACGACCGGGCCAAGCCCAAAGCCCCCAAGCCAACACAGACACAGCATCCGAGCCCGCCGCCCACCCATGAGCCCGCAGGCTTCTCGCCCTACGTGGACGCCTCACTCAGGCCCTCGCTGGACCTTCTCAAGGCCGCCGAGGAGACCGGGGCGAAGGAGTACACCCTGGCCTTCGTCTCCCCGAGGGGCGGCTGCGTGCCCAAGTGGGGCGGCAGGCAGCCGTTGGACGCCAACCCGATGGCACGGCAAGCAGACCGGCTCCGGGCCCAGGGCGGTGACGTACGAGTCTCCTTCGGCGGGCAGAGCGGCAACGAACTCGCCAGGGCCTGCGGCTCGGTGGACGCGCTGGTGAAGGCCTACCGCACTGTCATCGACGCCTACAGCCTGACGAAAGTCGACTTCGACCTGGAAGGCCCAGCCCTGATGGACGCCCAATCCAACGACCTCCGCGCCCGGGCCATCGCACGACTCCAACAGCAGCGCAGGAACCTGGACGTCTCCTTCACCCTCCCTGTGCTCCCGTCGGGTCTGAACCGCCACTCCGTCGCTGTGCTGGCGAATGCAAAGAAACGTGGGCTCCGACTCTCGACCGTCAACATCATGGCCATGGACTACGGCACCTTCTACGACGGCGACATGGGCGCCTACGCCATCGCCGCCGCCACTGCCACCCACAAGCAGCTCAAGACGGTGCTGGGCATCCGTAACGACGTGACGGCGTGGCGGACCCTCGCCGTCACGCCCATGATCGGTGTCAACGATGTCAAGGGCGAAATCTTCACCCTCGGCGATGCGGTGCAACTCAAGAGGTTCGCCGACGCCAAGGGCCTCAGCCGCCTGTCGATGTGGTCGGTCACCAGGGACAAGCCCTGCCCGGACGGCGGTCGGCCGAAAGCGCTGGCGACCTGTTCGAGCATCGGGAAGGACGCGAACGCATTCGCCCGTACCTTCGCCGGCTGACTCCCGCCTGCCCGCGCACCGTGGCGGGGGCCGGAGCCTGGGCGGAGGCCCGGGCCTGCTGGGGCCGGGTGCGGCTTCGGGACGGTGCTCCGTGGTTGGGGACAGCGATAACGGCCTCTCTGCCCTGCTGCCCGGGCCGGTGAACGCTTTCCCGGGCTGGAAGAGACGGGGCTCGAGTCCGGCGGCAACGGCCGACACCGCGAGGACCGTCAGGACGGTGCTGCGAGATCGTGCGATAACGGCCTGCACCGGAACGGTCGACCTGGTTGGTGCCGCCATCCCGGACTGAGACGGAGCCATCCCATGGCGCCTGCGATCATTCCTGACGAGATACAACCGGTGGTGCACGCGGTCGGCTGCGACCGACACGGGGTGTCCGACGTTTCGCACTGCTTGCGGGTGAACCGCGAAGCCACGCCCTCGCGCCGACCGAGAATGGGCGATTGTTCCCCTTATTGTCCGTTCTTGTGTCGTTGAGCTGCGCTTTTGTGAACCTCAAGCCGGGTGTCGGAAAGACGACGAGTGCTGTGTGGCTGGCCCACGCGCTTCATGAGTCGGGACTGTCGCCCCTACTGGTCGACGGTGACCCGGCCGCCTCCGCGCTGCGCTGGAGCGAGCTGGCCGATGGCTTTCCGTTTCCGGTGATCGCCCTGCCGGTGGGGGACGTTCACCGTCGCGTGAACGATTTCCTCGGCAACCGGCAGGCCGTCGTGTTCGACGCGCCTCAGCTGGAGGACCATCCCCGCATCGCCCGCAGCATCATGAGGTACGCCGGCGAGTGGATCGTGCCCGTGACCCCCGCCCCCATCGAACTGGACCGGATGGCGCCCATCCGCGGCGAGATGGCGGACGTGCAGTCCCTGCGCACCGAGCCGGCTCGCACGGCGGTCCTGCTCAATCGCACCAACCGACCCGATGCCACGCGCACCGGGCCCGATGCGGACGCTCGCGAGGCACTCACCGAGCGGGGTTTCGAGGTGCTGGACACCCAAATCGCTCGGCTCGACCTGTACGCCCAGTCCTTCGGGAACCCGGTCCAGGCCAAGGGCTCGGCGTACATGGACTTCGCAGAGGAACTGATCAAGCGTCAGGATGAGGTATGAGCCAGCGTAGGGAGAGTTACCGTGCTGCATTGCGGCGCGGGCAGGACGTCTCGTCACCCCGGTCCGCCAATCTCGCCACGCTGCGGAGTAGGTACATCCGGGTGACCGTCGAGGTCGATCCCAGCCTGCGAGGCGATCTGACGCGATGGCTGGGACGGCCGGTCTCCTCGGCCGTGCTCGCCGGCACGACCGTCCTGCGCACCCTGGCCGTCACCGTCGGCTGCGGCTCTCGGCCTGGAGACCGGGCGGCGTCCGTCCCGCGTGAGGATCCGGATTCGGATCGCTGACCAAGTGGCTCACACGGTAGGGCAGCCCTGTCTGAGGTAGCCACTCGTGGGAGGAGGTTGGAATGTTCACCGCCGACCCGAACCTTCCGGAGGGGCGGATCAAGAAGATCTGCACAGGCTCGTCCCGCAACGGGCTCCAGTAGGTACTTCTCTCGTCACAACCTCACCCAGCTGTTGGGCCGTCTGCAGTGGAGGTACTTCGTTGTCCGCGAGAACTTCCTGTTCGGGATCGCAGGTGGTGGAGCGCTCGGAGTGGCCATAGGCGTCGCCCTCCTCCTCATCCATGACCGCGTCGTCATGCTTTTCGGAGGACTTGTGATCGGACTCCTCGCCGGTGTGGTGGGGGGATTCGTCACGCGTCTCAGCAATCGCAGCGCTGACAACCGGACCCCCATCGGTCCCGTCTCCTTCGGTTCTGGCGTCTACCTCCGCGCACCCGCGCGCCCTGGAGAAGCGCTCCATGCGGCACGTGCAGGCAGGATGCATACGCAGTCGGTGCGGCCTTGCCTTGCGGCGTGAAGTTCTCTACGTAGGTCCTGGGCACGCGGTGGTGCCCTTCGAGGGCGATGAGTTGCGAGAGGGCCTCAACGGCCTGTTGGAAGGCTGCGAGCTTCCCCACCGCCTTTCCCCGTGATGGGTTGCTGGGGCCGGTGCGGGCCGCGGCAGCAGGCTTTGCGCGGGGTCGAAGCCCGTCTCGAAGCCCGTCTCGAAGCACTCTTGCAGTCCGGTGGAGTAGGTACGCAGACGTGCTCGGCGTCGGGGTGGTCCGGGTCGAGTGCATCCAGGGTCCAGACCGCATGCGTCACGTAGCGGAGAGCATCGACCATGTTGCGGCGCGGATGTTTCTCCGGGGCGTCCGCTCGCGGGAAGCCGGCAGGCCGGGACGGGCAGCAGCGGTTCGAGGACGGCCCATTCAGCGTACGTGGTGTCGCTGGGTAGCGCCGCTCGCGCACGGTCGGCGGTCGGGTCTCGTTCGGCCAGGTCATCTCGGCGTTCCATGCGGGTGAGGACTTCCAGGGTGGCCTTGGCCCCGCCGAGGTGTTCCAGGACCAGGCAGGCCCACTCGTCCTCGGGGGTGTGCTTGGCGTGCGCACTTGATGCGGCCCGTGGAGCTCTTTCCGGGCCCGAGCCGGACTGTTGCGCTCAGGGTGCGCCGTGAAAGCGGCGGTGCAGGTCGCGCATCTGCTCCGCGAAGCCGGGAATCGGGCCCTCCACTTTGAGGTCGGGGACGATCGCCTGGATCGGCAGGGTCCGCACGGGAGGTGCGGGGACCTCCAACTCGGCCAGCCAGGATGCGAGTTGCTCGGAAGAACTCGCATACACGATGCGACCCAGCCCGACCCAGCCATGCGCGGCGGCGCACATCGGGCAGTGTTCACCGGAGGTGAAGACGGTCGCCGCCGCTCGCTCCTGAGGGGGCATATTCGCCGCGGCCCAGCGCGCCAGCTCGAACTCCGGATGGCGGGTCCGGTCCCCTGAAGCCACACGGTTGTGGTCCTCGGCCAGGACGGTCCCGTCCGCGGAGACGAGCACAGAGCCGAACGGCTCGTCGCCCGACTCCAGGGCCTCGGTCGCCAGTTCCACACAGCGGCGCAGGTGCCGCAGGTCGGCTTCATTCACCATGATGCCCCCAGCAAGTGATCTTCTGTGGTCTTCAACGGATGCTGGACCCTCGATCCGCTCGGCATCCTCGCATAGGTGGGACGGCGAAACCCTCAACCGATGGGCGAACCCGGGCCGCTGATACCGACGGGCGTGGCCACACACCGTCACACGTGCTCATTCGCGGTGGCGGTGATGACGGGTTCGGGGCCGGTGGGCAGGAGTTCAAGCACAACTAGGGCAACAGCCTCTTCGACGGTTTCGACTTCGCCGGTCGCGGCGAAAGGACCGCGTCGGCGAACCTTGAACGTCCGTTGTCCAGGGGCTCGATCGATCTCGCCTGCACAGTCCAGGGGTAGCTGGTGGAGCTGCTGAAGAGCGGGGCGAAGTGGCTGGTGAACGGATACAGGCGCCGGAGTCGTGGTTGGGGCGGCGGCGGCCTCCAGCAGCGGGACGATGCCCGGATACGGGCGCCCGGGTGAGCGGATCTGGTGTATTGCCTGCCTCCACTGCCAGCTGAGTCGTAGGGATTGCCAAAGGGCCTCGACAACGTCAGCTGGCCCGCGACTGCGTGCTGCAGCAGTTCAGGCTTCGTTGCTACGTGCTGTGTATGCGCCGCACCTGTTTCCGACAGTCCGCGGACCGCACAGATTCCTCGAAGTCATCGAGGCCGGACGGTCGATTTCCCTCACACCCATGTCCGGCGGCCACCATCGCACCCGGTGCCACGGTTTGAGACCATCCGCGTGGCTTGCTCGCGGAGCGCGTCCCGTCTCCAGGTTCAGGGGCGGGGCCGGGGGGCGGTGAGGGCTGTACCGCAGGCTGTGTGCACGGTGGCCAGGGTGGTGACAACACTCTGGGTCCACGACAGCATCATGCGTTCGCGGATTGCCGGATCGTCACAGGCCGGGCGGCCGAAGGCACCGCATGAGCTCTGCTGGGTGAGAAGAAAGGCGATGGCGTCGCGGGTGACGCGGTGCTGTACCCGCCCGGCACGGGCCGAGTCCCGGACGATGCCGGCGATGTGCCCCAGTTGGTAGTTCTTGCAGGCACCGGACAAGTCAGCAGCAGATGTCTTTGGCAAGGAGTGCGGCCCGTCGACTCCGGCGTCGATCAGTGCGGCCGCACGCTGAGGAGCGATCAGCCCCAGACCGACGAGGCGTTGGACGTTGTGCGCCGCCTGCGGTGGAACTTTGTCCAGGAGTGCGACGGCAGCGGCGGTGGACTTGAAGAACGTATCGAGTGACGGGCATGTGATCCCGTGCGCCCGCAGGCCGAACGCGAACTCACCGACGACCTCCATCCCGTGTTCCTGCCACACGTCCGCTTCCGCGTTCGCGAGACGTTCGGAGAAATCGAGGAGCAGGGGACGAGCGAGCTCGGCTTCGCCAAGAGCCTCGGCCGCATGCGCGACGGCCGCTGCGGCCGGCAGACATCCGGCCGGGTCATGGCGCCGACTGGTGTCCGCCAGCCACAACACTGCGCGCCGCAGCGGCTGCTCCACGCTGAGCCGGGGCTTCGGTGCGGACGGCCGCTGCCTGCGCATCACCTTGGGGCTGCGGTCCAGGAGCGCGGCCAGGGCCACGACGATGGTGGTGTGGTAGCCGGTGGCCCAGTGCTGGTACGCGTCGTCGCCGTCGGCGAGTCCAGGGTGGACCACGCCAGGCGGCCCGTTGACCCGCCCCTCGGCCTCTTGTGCCGCCGCGAGGAACTCCCATGCCCTGCGGACTTCCTCGGAGTCTCGCACCCCGAGGCACAACAGGCAGCACAGAATTTCTGCCACCAGGTCGGCATTTCGTTGGTCAAGGGTGAGAACGAGGAGTGCTTCGAGCAGCTCCACCGCCTCGCTCAGATCGAAGTCCGGTGGCCAACCGGGCTTGCGCAGACCGAAATCCGTGGCGTAGAAGATCGTGTGGGTGATGGCGTAGATGTCGCGGTCGGCGAGTTTGACGACATTCGGCTTGTTGCAGAGCAAGGTGAACGGCAGAACCTCGTCCATGGCCGGCAGCGAGTGTGGGACACCGCACAGCTCCAGGGTGTGCAGCAGATCGAGCTGCCGGTACGGGATCCGCTCGAAGGCCGTGGCGTACCCTCCGGCAGCGGCCTGAGTGAGGAGTTGCCGGAATTCCTGGTCGTCGCGTCCGCAGAGCCGCAGTGCCGCATAAGTCCCCGCGTACAGCAGAAGGGCAGCTTCGTCCCGGGCGATCAGCTCCCGATAGGAGGGACGAGCCGCGATCTCCTCGATCTGATCCAGGAGGGCCGTGTAATGACCGTCCAAGGGTTCCGGGTCAAGGCGCGCCCGAAGCCCCACAAGGAAGGCGGTCTCGATAAGGGCCTTGCGGGCGAACAGCACCCGGCCAGTGGCTGCTTCGGCCGGATCGATGAGATCCCGGCGCGCAGCGAGCCAGGCGACTGCCCGGGTCTCCACCGCGCGCCTTTGTGACGAGCCGTCACCGGGTTGCGTCGTGTCCATCAGATGCCTCCCGGCGGTCGGCGCAGTCAATGGCTCAGTTGCCCGCAGCGCCGTCGTCGCATTCCGCGACCTGGTTGGCGACCACAAGGACATATCGCTCCCAGGCGAGCACGTAGCCGGCCACATCGTCGAGTTGGCTGACCTGCTCGACGACTTGCTCCAGCGGAACGCGGAGGTCGACAAGTCCGCTCGTCCGCAGGAAATCTAAGGCCTTTCGCGCATCGACTGGCGGGGGAGGACAGGACATGGTTACTCCTTCGGAGTGGTTCGGATGGATATATCGAGTGTCGCGTTAACCTGATGCACTTGTCACGACTTTCGCCTGTCCAGGAAAGTGACGATTCGATAAGTCCAGGTAAGACACGTATAACGCGCGGAGAAAGCACCCGTTCGGCCTAATGTTTTCGAAGGGTGTGTGGCTTCGTGGCTTCAGGTGGTGCGACCGGGAGAGAGGCTGAACATTTCGTGGCGCCAGAGTCGTGAGCGGGGCGTGCTCGGCTGCGCCGTGGCGGCGGCCAGGGTGCCCGGCCCCCGCCCCGCGCCCGGAGTGCCCATTGCCCAGTCGGTGGGCGGCTGGGCAGGCTCGGTGTGAACGACCGCCCGGCCCTCCTCACTCCGGTACGACCACATCAACTCCCTCGGCCGCTACTCCTACACCCCGGCCTCCAGCACCAGGCCTGCGGCAGCGGCGCGACCCGACCACATCGCACTCGTGATCCGGCACGTCAGGGGATCCGGGCCTCGATGTGGGCGAGTTGGGCGGCGAGGATCTCTTCGAATGCGGCGCGGCGGCCCGCTCCGAGGGGGTGGCGGGCGATGGCCGGGGCCGTCAACGGTGTGCCGTCGCGGTCGGCGGTGGCGATTGCCTCCTTGACTCGTTGGCGACGCCGGTCGGTGCCGGCGGTGCGGCCGTTGTTCATCTGGATGATCACGACGGGGTACTTAAGCTTGATCTTTAACCTCTGGCCGCCTTCGCCCTGCCGTCCGGTCACGGGTTCGGCCATTCTGCGGACAGTGGAACGGCCTTGAGGTGATCATCTGCGCTGCCGAGACGCATGGATCAACCACAAGGCCCTGAAGGTGAGTTTGCCGCTCAGGAAGCCGAACAAGAGCGCGCTCGCCGACGTGCATGCCCGCTGGGAGCGAGACCGCTACTTAGTTGGCCAGGGTGCGGGTCGCGTGGCGAGCAGGGGCGTACGGCAGAATCCCGCTGTGACGTACATGGGGGTCGTGGCAGGCTTGGAAGCGGGCATGGCAGAGCTGTCCACGCCGATGCGGGTGTATGTGGCGGCGGGGCGGTTCACCGAGTCGGAACCCGACCTGCCCGAGCTTGCGGCCCAGATTCGCGCGCTGCTGGCCGTGGTCGCGGCGGACGAGGCATGGCGGCGCTTCCTGCCCGGGTACGCCCCGCCGTCCGTCCGGGAGATCTGCGCCGCTCTGGAACCGGTGGAGATGCACGAGGCCGCCGCGTTCCTGGCCTGGGTCGCGGCCGTCGACCTGGTCTGGCCGAGCCACCGGCACCTGCCCGCCGAGGCCGCCGAGCGCGCGGCGGACCGGGTGGTGTCCCTGCTCGGACCGGAGACCAGCTGGTGGACCAATCACGACGCCGGTTGCGGCGCAGTGAACGGGCTCACCCCTCTGTTCGACAGTTTGCTCGCAGGGACGGACGGTGAGTACTTCGTGCTGGCCCTGCAGATCGCCGACGATTGAGCGACCCGCCTATGGTGGTCATCAGTGTCTCCGCGTGCGGACGCACGGCAGACCCACCAAGGATGTCGCATGCCTCCTCATCGACACCGCACTCTCGTCCCGCTTGCCGCGTCGCGGCGCGGTGGTGGGATGCAAGCCGTGATCTGACCGGCTTCGCCCTTGGCGCCATCCCCGGATGGATCCCGCGGGTCCCGTGCCGAGAGCGCGAGACAACGAAGAGACGGCCGACGCGACCACCCCATCGAACGGCAAGCAGCGGTTGCAGGTCTCCCACTCCGTCCTTCCCGGGTTCCGGGTTCCCGGGAGTGCACCACGTTCAAGCCGGTGGAGGGCTGGCGCGAGGTGCCTTCGCTTCAACGAGTCGGCAGGTTCCACCCGTCCCGGCGTGACCGGTGGGTGTTCGGCGACGTTCCCATTTCCCTCCCCGGAGTGGTTTCGCCCAGCCACCGGGCCGCATCCGGTGATCTTCCGGTTGTCTCTCGGACAGCAGGCATGGCGCGCACGAGCAGTCCATGCGCCGACACGCGCACAGCAGAGGGGCCACTATGACCGATGGGACGGTTCTGTTCGCGGTACACGAGTTCCCACAGGGGCAAGGTGTCGCCGCCGAGCAACTACGCAGGATCCGCGATGAGTTGGCGAGCCGAGGCTTTGACGTGCGCTGGGCCACCACAGCCGACGACGCCCAGGCAGTGCTGCGGACCGAGGCAGGCACGGCCGCCGCCGTGATCGACTGGAACCTTCCCCAGGCCGCAGGCGATGGCGGCGAAACAGGCGGCGCCGAGGTACTGCGCCACGCCGGCCAGCGCTTCCAGAATCTCCCCGTCTTCCTGATCACGGACGGCGAAGACCTGGAACACCTGCCCTTGTGGGTGGCCGAAACGGTGATCGGCTACATCTGGCCGCTCGAGGACACCGCACCCTTCATCGCCGGACGCATCGCCAGCGCCGCCCGCGGCTACCAGCACGACCTGCTGCCTCCGTTCTTCAAGGCGCTGCGCCGCTTCGACCACGCGCATGAGTACTCCTGGCACACCCCTGCCCACTCCGGCGGTGTCGCCTTCCTCAAGTCCCCCGTCGGCCGGGCCTTCCACGACTACTTCGGAGAACGGCTGCTGCGCAGCGACCTGTCGATCTCCGTCGGGGAACTCGGTTCCCTCTTCGAACACACCGGCCCGGTCGGTGCCGCCGAGCGCAACGCCGCCCGTGTCTTCGGCGCCGACCGCACCTACTTCGTACTCCACGGCGACTCCACCTGCGACCGGATGGTCGGTCACTTCAGCGTCACCCAGGACGAGATCGCACTGGTGGACCGCAACTGCCACAAGTCGGTGCTGCACGGCCTGGTCCTCTCCGGAGCCCGGCCGGTCTACCTGGTCCCCACCCGCAACGGCTACGGACTGGCAGGCCCCCTGCCGCCCGCCGAGATTCAGGCACAGTCGGTCGCCGACCGGACCAGCCGCAACCCATTGACCCAGGGCGCCGTCTCGCCCAAGGCCCAGTACGCGGTGCTGACGAACTCCACCTACGACGGCCTGTGTTACGACACCCTCCAGGTCGCCCAGGCCCTCGCCCCCAGCACCCCCCGGCTCCACTTCGACGAAGCCTGGTTCGCCTACGCCCGCTTCCATCCCCTGTACGCCGGCCGCTACGGCATGGCGGTGGGCCCCGAAACTTTCCCCGGCCCCGAACGCCCCACCGTCTTCTCCACCCAGTCCACCCACAAGCTGCTGGCCGCCCTGTCACAGAGCGCCATGGTCCACATCAAATCCGCACCCCGGGCGCCGGTGGAGCACGACCGGTTCAACGAGGCATTCATGATGCACGGCACCACCTCACCGCTGTATCCGATGATCGCCTCCCTCGACGTGGCCACCGCGATGATGGACGGTCCCCAGGGCCGCTGCCTTATCGACGAAGCGGTGACCGAAGCCATCCGCTTTCGTCAGACGGTCGTACGCGTCGCCCGGCGCATCGCCGCCGCCGACCGGCCCAACTGGTTCTTCGGCGTCTGGCAACCCGAGACCGTGACCGACCCGGCCACCGGCGAGCGTCTACCCTTCGCCGACGCACCGCTCGAACTGCTGCGCACCGAACCGTCCTGCTGGCAGCTGGAGCCCGACGCCGACTGGCACGGCTTCCCCGGACTGACCACGGGCTACTGCCTGCTCGACCCCATCAAGGTCACCCTCACCTGCCCCGGCATCGACGCCACCGGACAGATGTCCCACTGGGGCATCCCCGCCCGCGTCCTCACCGCCTACCTGGCCACCAGGGACATCGTGGTGGAGAAGACCGACAGCTACACCACGCTCATCCTCTTCTCCATGGGGATCACCAAGGGCAAGTGGGGAACCCTGATGGACGCCCTCATGGACTTCAAAACGCTCTACGACCACAACGCACCCGTGGAGCAGGTGCTGCCCGAGCTGGTCGCCGCCCACCCCCACCGCTACACCGGCCAGACCCTGCGCGAACTGTGCCAGGAAATGCACAACCACCTACGCGATGCCCGCCTGGTCGAGCTGCTCGACACCGCCTTTCACGACCTGCCCGAGCCCGTTACCCCGCCCCAGCACTGCTACCAGCGCCTCATCCGCGGCGGCACCGAGCGCGTAAGGCTGACCGACGCGGCCGACCGGGTGGCCGCCGCCATGGTCACCGTCACCCCGCCGGGCATCCCGGTCCTCATGCCCGGCGAAAACACCGGCACCCCCGACGGCCCGCTGCTGCGTTACCTGACCGCCCTGGAGTCCTTCGACCGGCGCTTCCCCGGCTTCCGCAGCGAGACCCACGGCGTCACCGTCGCTCCCGACACCGGCGACTACCTCATCGAATGCGTACGCCAGATCCCCGCCCAGCAAACCGGCCGCACAGCCGGAGAGCACCACAAGACACCGACGCCGCACCCGCTCAACCCCCAACTGCCCACAGCCTGAGCCCAAGGCACCAGGTATGCCCCGCCCCCCGGCCGGACGGGGGTGAGCCTGGCCACGACCGATGCGCAGGTCACGGACGCGGGCGGCCAGCTCTGGCGGCCCGCAGTGGCTCACCCCGGGCCGCCAGACGTCCAACGTGCCTTCCGGCACGGTCAGTTGTGCGGTGGCCGGTAGTCGAGCTTGACGGGCGGACGGCAGGGGAACATGTGCACGTTGCAGGCAAGCAAAGGGGCAAGGACGGTAAACGGCATGAATGATGACCTCCGCCAGCTTTTCGACTTCATCGACTTCTCTGCCCGGCTTCGGGAAGTGGAACGGCACAACCACGCCACCCCGGAGCGCAAGGAAAGCGTGGCCGAGCACTCGTGGCACCTGGCGCTGGTCTGCTGGGTCCTGCACCGTGAGTTCGAGCGGGAGTACGGGCACGCGCTGGATCTGGAGAAGATGCTCAAGATGTGTCTGATGCACGACCTCGTGGAGATCGAGGCGGGCGACCCCTCGGCCTGGCGCACCCAGCACAGCGCGCAGCACAGGGAGGACAAGGCCCGCATCGAGGAAGAGGTCGCCCAGCGCCGGTACGGGGCGCTGCCCGGCGAGCTGGGGGCGGAATTCCTGGCGCTGTGGCGTGAGCATGAGGCGGGGGTCACGCCCGAGGCCCGTCTGGTGCGGGGCGTGGACCGGCTCAACCCCGCGCTGATGCGCCACCTCACGGGACAGGGGTGGCACGACGTCGGGGCGGACACCGGGGCACTCGACCGTCTGCAGCTGCCCCGCCTTGAGGTGAGCCAGACCCTCATCGCGCTGTACGAGGAGGTCAGGGACGCGGCGGTCGCCAAGGGCCTGCTCACGCCGACGTCCGGGCCCGTCGCCTCCTGAGCGCCGAAACCACGACCCCCGAACAAGACCGCAGCGCCCGGCGCATTGCCGCTGGCCGCCTGACCATGGCCCGCCACGCCACTTCGAGCTCCGCACCTGGAGCGACACCCACGCCGTCGTCACCGCTCAACGGCCACCCCAAGACCGTCGTCGAGCGGTCCCGGGACGCCTCGGTCGAGGACGCGCGCACGGTGCTCACGCGGATGGTCATGCCTGGCAACGAAGGTCCGTGAAGGTGACCCGGCCTCCGACGCACTGGCGGCGAAGGCCGCCGCCGGCCAAGGCCTGACCAACCTGCTGCGCGGCCCGGGCGCGGTCGCCCTCCTGGTCGGCCATGCCGGCCCGTGCTCCGAGTCTGATCACGGGTGGCGACCCATCAGGCGGACCAAGCCGTCCTGCCGGGAGCCCGGGCCGGACGGCGGACTGATTCCTTCCAGGCCCTCCCGAAGAACCCAACACGATCGGGAGCGCGAGGCGTCAGCCCGCCACTGCGAGAGCGCGTATCGGTGGAATGACCGATGTGCGGGGCAGGGGGCGTGATTCATAGTCCTGGGGAGATCGTTTGCGGGCGGCCGAGGTGCGCCCGGTTTTCGAAAGGACCCTTCTGTGGACACGTATGCGGATCTGGTGTTTCTCGGCGGGCAGGTGGTCACGGTCGATGCGGAGTTTTCCGTCGCCTCGGCCCTGGCGGTGACCGGCGGGGTCATCAGCGCCGTCGGCGGGCGGGACGACGTCGCGCCGCTTGTCGGGCCCGACACCCGCGTCGTCGACCTGCGGGGAGCGACGCTGCTTCCCGGCATCAACGATTCCCACCTGCACGGATGTGCCTTCGGCATGGCGACGCCGCCGCTCTCCCTGGACCTCGGCCATCCCACCGTGTCCTCCCTCGCGGACGTGGCCGAGGCGGTACAGGAAGCCGTCGGTCAGGTACCGGGCGGGCAGTGGATCACGGGGCACGGCTGGGATCCCGGATTCCTCGACGAGTGCGTCACCGATCCTTCGCGGCAGCCCTCCCGGCGCGACCTCGACGCCGTGAGCCCGGACCACCCCGTCGTCCTGTACTCCTTCTCCGGGCACGCCACCTGGGTCAACTCCAAGGCCCTTGAGCTCATCGGGATCGACCGGCACACCGTCGCGCCGCCCGGCGGTGCCATCGTCGTGGACGACGCCGGGGAGCCGACCGGGCTGCTCCACGAGGGGGCCCAGGCTCTCGTCCAGAACGCGCTGCCGCCGCTCAGTCGGCAGGAACGGACCGACGCGATCCGGTCGACCCTGGCCACGCTCGCCCGGCTCGGCGTGACCAGCTACACCGAGCCCGGGCTCGGCCCCGGCGGCGACGGCATCATGCGGGGCGCGCTCGGCGCGCAGACCCTCGACGTCTACCGCCAGCTGCTGGCCGAGGGCGAACTGACCGCCCGCGTCGGCGTCTTGGTCCTGCCCACCGGAATGGCGAGCACCGCCGAGGAGTTCGCCCGCACCCTCACCGCCCTCGACGACTCCGGCGCGTCCGGCGACGCCGATCCGCGCCGCCTCGCGATCCACGGAGTCAAGATCTTCGCCGACGGCATCGTCCCCAACAAGACGGCCTGGATGCACGAGCCGTACGTCGGCGGCGGCTGTGGCTCCCTGTGCGTCGGCGGCGAGACCGACGCCGAGCGGATCGCCGAGATCGACGCCATGATCCGGCATGCCCACGCCGCCGGACATCAGTTGGGCGTCCACGTCACCGGCGACCGGGCCTGCGACTCCGTCGCGGACGCCTTCGCCGCGGCCGCGGCAGAGCACCCGCGGCCCGACGCCCGCCACTACGTCATCCACGGCGACTTCCTCACCGCGCACAGCATGAAGGTACTGGCCGCGCACGGCTTCGGCGTCAACATGAACCCCACCATCAAATGGACCGTCGCCGACATGGAGGAGGAGTTCGTCGGCGCCGAACGGGCCGCGTACGCATGGCCCTACCGCGATGCCATCGACGCCGGTGTGCGGGTCGCGAGCGGGTCCGACGCCCCCGTCACGTACCCGGACTGGCGCCAGGGTGTCGCCACCATGGTGCTGCGCGAATCGAAGGCCGCCGGCCGGGTCAGCGGACCCGAGCAGCGCATCGGCCTGGCGGAGGCGATCCGCACGTACACGATCGATGCGGCATGGCAGGACTTCGCCGACGACTGGAAGGGCTCCCTGGAGCCGGGCAAGGTCGCCGACCTGTGCGTGCTCGACGGTGACCTGCTCGGCGCCGACCCCCACGACATCCCGCAGATGCCCGTCGTCCTCACCGTCATGGACGGGCAGGTCGTGCACGACGCCCTTCGCGATTGACCTGTTCCGGAGAAATGATCATCCTTGGAGGATGGCAGCGGAACGGAGCACGACGGACATCCTGCACGCGGCTGTCCACGTCCGTGAGGCCGCCAGGAACGCCACGAGTGGCGCGAGGGGCGCGAGTGGTTTCGACACGGTCCTGACGGCGCTGTCGGAGGTGATGGAGTACGACCACGCCTCCCTGACCCGATGGGATCCGGTGCATCGGCGCCACACCACCCTGGCCGGGAGCTACCCGGACGACGCCACGGCCTACATCGAGACCCACCTCCACCACGACCCGGTGTTCCCCGTGCTCCGCAGCCCGGCCCGCGGTGGTCTCTGGCTCAGTGACGTCCCCCGGCAGCTCCTTGCCACATCTCCCGGATTCCAGGAAGTGCTGCGTCCCCTCGGCATCGAGGGCGGCGTGGCCCAGTGCCTGTTCAACTCCGACGGCCGGTACGTCGGCATGCTGAACGTCAGCACCCGCCGACCGCGGCGCGCGCCCGATCCGGCGCGCGCCGTCGTCACCCTCCTCACCGAGGCCCTCGCCGCGGCCGTCGCCCGAGGAGGCCCGCTGCCCGAAGAGGCCACCGCGGCCGACCCCGCCGCGGACACGCGGCGGCGCGGCGGGCTCTCGCCACGGGAGGTCCAGGTGCTGGCCGAACTGACCGCCGGCCGCACCAACAGAGAGATCGCCGAGCGGCTGTGTATCACGCCGCGCACCGTAGGGACCCACATCGAGCACATCCTCGCCAAGCTGGACCTCCCCAACCGCGCGGCCGCCGCCGCCCGAGCCGTCGCCTGGGGAATCGAACCCTCCCACTGATGCGAGCCCCGCGGCGCACAACGTCCGAACCGCGAGTGGTCCCCCTGAACATCCCGATGTGGTTCACTTCACGGCTACGTCGTAGCGGGGCCCGGCGTCTATTCCTCCTGCCGTCGATGATCCCGGTGTTTCCGCCGGCGCTGAGGTGGTCGACGACCTCAGCCAGGGTCTGCGGCCGCACGCCCGGGTTAATGGTGCAGCCTTGCTGGGCAAGCGGTGGCCGCACCTCGCCGATTTCGCGGGTGATGGTGGAGCGGTCGACGCCGAACCAGCAGGCCGGCACATCGTGCGTGGCGGCGTGCCGGAGCTGCACGAGCGCGGCCAGAAGCCGGTCGACGAACACCAGTTGGTGCTTCGCGCCCGCTCCCACAGCCCTCTTCCGTGGCCTGGATGCGAGCTTGCTCTGGTGCCGTTCGTGCCACAACGGGCCTATCGCGGCGACGAGTTCAGGGATCACATCAGCCGACAGGCCCGTGATCCTCCGGTCTAGTGATCGCTGCACGAGACGCGTTCCCCACCGAACGACCATGAGCTCGTTAGCTGACGCACACAAGGCCCGCACCACCCGGAGTGCTCCGGGGGTGTGGGCCGTGTTTTGCGTTCAGGACCAGCCCTGCCTCAGGCCGGCTGCTCCTGCTCGGTCAGCTCCCGCAGCAGCGCGTGGTACGCCTCAAGGTGGTGCTGTAGGGCTGCCTGGCCGCACCCCTGCGGCGTCTCCTGGTCAGTCCCGGACGGGGGCGCGATCACGGCGCACCACTGCCCCGCACCCGAATCGCTCCGGGGAGGGCGCCCCGTCAACTGGCTTGGCTCCGAGCCCTTTGGTCATCCGCCTCACGCGCCTCGCTCCTGCGGTTCGCGTGCCGCCGCCACAATCCTCTCCAGGGCCGCGGCGTGCCGCTGGAACGCCCACCGGCCGTGCGCGGTGAGCCGGACGTGGGTGTGCCGCCCCGTACGGTTTCGAGTCTTGCGCACCTCGACGTACCCGGCCTCCGCCAGCGAGGCGACCTGCTTGGAGAGGGCTGAGTCGCTGGTTTCCACCTTGTCCCGCACGAAGCCGAACTCCACCCAGTCGGCCGGAGCCAGCAGCGCGACGACCGAGAGCCGGGCCGGTACGTGCAGGAACTCGTCGAAGTCCGGGTCCATCAGACGTGGCCGTCCCGGCGCGTGATGGCCTTGATGATCGGGCGGGTCACATACCCCGCCACGAGGGTCGCAACGGCCGCGACGGCGCCGGCGATCACGCCGGGCTCCGGGAGCTTGAGCAGCCGGGCGCCGATCACCGCCGCCACGAGGATCACGGTGACAACGCCCCCCACCCATACGGAGAACGCCCACTCCGCACCGGATGGCTTCCGGCGGACCGGGGCCCGCCGCTGATGCACGAACAGCATGACTGCCATCAGCGCACCCGCCGCCAGGAGGGTGAGGGTGCGCCAGGGGTTAGGAAGATCGACGGCCGCGCTGAAGCCGAATACGGCCAGCGCGGTGAGGAGCATGTAGGGGAGCGAGGAGCTGTGGCGCACATACGCGTCACGGGTCTGCTCCTGGTGCTGGTGTATTGCGTCGAGCGCGGTCCGCGCGTCGTACGAGGTCATGGGTCCCCCTGGTCGTGCTGGTTGTCCGAGGTACTTGCTCATGGAGAAAGTACCACCTTCTTTCCTGTCGAGAAAGAAGGTGGGGCTGCGGGTATCCGGTCGCTGACGGCGCTCAGGCAGCCCGCGGATCGGCGGTCAGGCGCGGCGACTCCAGCCCGCGGGCCAGCGCGGTGCGCACAATCGGCGCTTCCGCGCGGGCGAGGGCGGTACCGAGGCAGTAGTGCAGGCCGCCGCCGCAACCGAGGTGGGTGTCGTCCCGGCGGTCTGGGACCAACCGGTGGGGGCCCGGGGACGGCGCGGTTCGCGATTGCCCGCGGCGCTCGGGCGATGGTGGAGCGCTCCAGGCCGTACAGCCTGGCGAGAGCGGCGTGCGGGAGCTGGTGACGCAGATGGATCAGGGTGATCAGGACTGGGTCGGTGAAGACCAGGTCGTGCTTGGGCCCAGAGCCCGGCTGTTGCTCGTGCTGCCCGCCGCGCCGTTCGTGCAGTGCGGACTCACACCGCGCGGTCCACGGGCCGGCCAACTCCTCGATCAAGCCGCCGAGATGTGCAAGGGAGATGCCGGCGAAGGCAGGATGGGACAAGGCCGTACGGGCCCATTCCTTCGTCGTCACACGCGAGGAAACCGTGTGCTCGTCTCCGGGTCAGGTCCGACTTCTGCCCCATCCCATCTGTGGCCGGGGCCCGTCTCGCAGCCCGCAGAAACCATCGCATGTTAGGAAACCTGATGAATTCCTCCATCGGAGAGCTCACGGAACTGATCCAGCCCCCCTCCGTTCGTAGAGACAAGGACTGGGCCAGCGCCGAGCACGCCCTCGGCATCCGGCTACCAGCCGACTACAAAGAGCTCATCGAAACCTACGGAGGCAGCAACTGGGACGACTACCTCTACGTCCTGGAACCCGGCTGCCCCAATGACAACTACGACCTCATCGAGTGGGAAGACCAGCAGGCCGAAGCGCTCGAAGGTCTGTGGGAGTTCGAGAAGAAGCCGGCCGAACTCGAGGACGAAGGAGTTCGGGTCATCCCCTGGGCCACCACCGACAACGGGGAATGTCTCTACTGGCTCATCCGCCCCGGCCGAGATCCGGAAAGCTGGACCGTCATGGTCAATGAGGCACGTGGCGAACGTTGGGAACACTTCCCTCACACCTGCACACGGTTTCTGGCCTCCGCCCTCACAGGTGACCTGCGCTCCAATATCCTTTCCTCACGCTTCCCGCTCCCCGTTCATGAGTTCCGGCAACTCCATGTGATGTAGGTCGGCGCCCCCTACTCGGGAAGATCGGTTCGTAAGACCGGATCCCAGAGTGCGGCGTAGATCCACATACGCATGGAGCGGAACGACGGACCAGTCGGAGAGTCGTAAGGGGCGGAGGTGCCGCTGGAGAGCTTCCGGTTGGCCTCCGCTCGAGCGGAGGTGAACCAGCGGCAACGAGGCCCCAGGACGTCGTCTACCCGTGTCTTGGGGTGCCCGCCGAGGACCATGACCGGCGGCCCGTCCCAGCCGGGCTCGGGACGCTCATCGGGAGTGCGCGGGCCGGATTGCTGGTGTTGCTCGGAACTCCCATGAGTACGACTCAGCTGGTCGCCGTTACCGGGCAGGGGCAGGGGCAGGGGCAGGGGCTGGGGTCGGTGGGGCGGCATCTGCGAGTGCTGATGGACGCGGGGCTGGTGGAGCGGCGGCGGGCCGGGCGGGCGGTGCTGACGTGCGGACGGCGTCCGGGGAGGTGCTTGTGAAGGCGTCGGGGGCCGGTGCCGGTGACCGGGAGCCGGAACCGGGGATCCACTAGCTGGGTGTGTTGTGCGGGCAGGTTGGTGACGCGGCTGGCGGTGCCGGTGCCAGCTCGTGCTGAGTGGCGGTTTACTCGGCATCGAGCCGGTGGTCGGCTCAGACATAGCTTCGGGGAGCAGGTGGGTGATGAAGGCGGTTCGGATGCGGTCGTCTTCGCCGACGATGACCTTGAGGGTGGGGGAGTAGCCGAGGAGTACTGGGCGGCACCGGCCGCACGGGGGGGCGACCCCGCGGTCGCGGTCGCCCACGGCGACGGTTGTGTCCAGCTCGTAGGCGGCCTGGGCGGCTGCGGTGCCGATGAGTACCAGCTCGGCGCAGGGGCCTTCGATGAAGTGGTGGGCGTTCATTGCGGTGACGATCGGGCAGTCCTGGTCGCGAGCCCATCATCCTTGCTGAAGCACCAGCCGTCAGGTTCTTCGTCTGCTGGTGGTACACGCTCACCGTCGCCTCTGACCTGTGGCAAAGGGTGGAATCGTCTGCCGCTGAGCCGAGTTGGTCCGCACCTGGTCCGGATCTTGGTCCGTGATCTGTGGTGTTGGCGTGCGAGTCCTGCGGTACGACATGGCACAGATGCTCGGGGGCACTCCAAACGCTTCCGACTGCACCCCCTCTCGACGATCCACTCATCGAGGTCTAGCGGCAAGTCGGTAGTGCGACGTAGAAACGGATTTGCCCCTACGTCCCGAAGCCCCTTCCCCTGATCGGTGCCCGGTTGTCCGGAGGGTCATCATCGGGATGTGAGCCAAATGGCAAGACCGCTTCCTGTGACCGTGGCGAGGGCTGCCACCGCCAAACCCTTGTCGGGCTGCCCCTGCAACCGTCACAGGCAAGGGGTTCGCGCCACCGCCAATGCGTTGATGGCCAGTGTCCCGAGGACGGCAACAAGGAGCGTTGTAGCAAGCACCAGTTGGACGTGCTCTGTGACGTTACCCATCCGCAAGTAAGAGATCCCGCGGGTAGGGGCGCCGTCGCGAGCGCCGCGATACCGCCGCCCGGACCAGCGGAATCTCTTAGTGATCGAGCGATGATCGGTCGTGGCGACGGACCCGCGAGGGCGGCTTTGCCGTCGGGGGGCTGAGTAGTGCCCCACACGCTCGGCCGAGAATTGACAGTTTGTTACTCGCTACCACTGGGTTCTCTGGTACGTCTGGCCGAAACGGTCGAAACCTGACACGGCGCACATGCCCCACGCCTCCGAATTCCGGACCGAGACGTATTGCGTTAGAGCGCACTCCAACTTCTAGCTTCGGAAGCATGCGATACATCAAACTCGGAACGACCGGACTGGAAGTCTCCGCCATCGCCCTCGGCTGCATGAGCTTCGGCGAGCCGGACCGGGGCGGCGAGCCCTGGTCGCTGGGCGCGGACGCCAGCCGGGACATCATCAAGCAGGCCCTCGAGGGCGGCGTCAACTTCCTCGACACGGCCAATGGGTACAGCGCCGGAAGCAGCGAGGAGATCGTCGGCCAGGCGGTCAAGGACTTCACCCGGCGCGAGGAGGTCGTTCTCTCCACCAAGGTCTGGATGCGGATGCGCCCCGGCCCGAACGGCGCCGGGCTGTCCCGCAAGGCGATCTTCGCCGAGCTCGACGCCTCCCTGAAGCGGCTGGGGACCGACTACATCGACCTGTACCAGATCCACCGCTGGGACTACGACACCCCGATCGAGGAAACCCTCGAGGCGCTGCACGATGCGGTCAAGTCCGGGAAGGTCCGCTACATCGGAGCCTCTTCCATGTACGCCTGGCAGTTCGCCAAGGCTCTGTACCTGGCTGACCTGAACGGCTGGACCCGGTTCGTGTCGATGCAGGACCACTACAACCTCATCCACCGAGAAGCAGAGCGGGAGATGCTCCCGCTCTGCGCCGACCAGGGCATCGGCGTGATCCCGTGGAGCCCGCTGGCGCGGGGCAGGCTGACGCGGGTCCGGGACACCGCCACGGCGCGTGCCGAGACCGACGAGGGCGGCAAGATCCTCTACCGCGACGGGGACCAGGCAGTGGCCGAGCGCGTCCACGAGATCGCGGGCAAGCGGGGTCTGTCCCCGGCCCAGGTCGCCCTGGCCTGGGTCATGCGCAACCCGGCGGTGACCTCGCCCATCGTCGGGGTCACCAAGCCGGCCCAGCTGGCCGACGCGGTCGCCGCGGTGGACGTCGAACTCGACGAAGACGAGGCCGCCTACTTGGAGGAGCCCTACCAGCCGCACGAGGCCGCCTACCTGGAGGAGTCCTTCTACAAGTCGCGCCCTGTGGCGGGCTCCCGGTAGTCCGGGCTACCGCCGGGCCTTCGACGAGTCCTTGGCCTCGGCCTTCACAGCCCTGTGGTGGGCCCGCGGTGCTTGCGGGCGGTCGCGCGCAACTGCATGATCTGCGCGCGGCCCGCCGGCGCGGTGAGCAGGATGCCCGCCACCGCGGCCAGCAGCAGGGCCACGCGCAGCGGAACGTGCCCGTGGGCACCGAAGTAGCTGACGTCCACCGACTGCTCCTGAGTTTGGTCAATTGGTAAGAGATTTCGCGGGTAGGGGCGTCAGGCCGATGTGACGTGGGGACCGGGATCCGTTTTGACGTGGGACTCCTATTACATCTCTACATCTGAAATCGGAGCACCGGTGCCCGCCGTCGAAGCATGGGCGATCGAGCCTTTGTGGGTCCAGTTCGAGGCCCTCCTGCCACCGCATCTCGAGACACATCCGTGGGGCTGTCACAACCCACGGATCCCGGACCGGATCGTGTTCGACAAGCTCGTCGCGAAACTCGTCTTCGGCGGCTCGTACGCGAAGCACGCCGATCAATCGTGCTCGGCAACCACGATGAGAACCCGACGCAACGAGTGGATCGCGGCCGGTGTCTTCGCAGGGCTGGAGCAGATCGTGTTGGAGACCTGCGACCGTGTCGTGGGCCTGGACCTGGCCGAAATCACCGTCGACGGGCAGATCACCAAGGCGCCCTGCGGTGGCGAGGTCGCCGGGAAATCACCGATTGACCGGGGAAAACTCGGGATCAAGTGGTCGCGGATGACCGACGGACGCGGGATCCCGCTGGGCTGTGTGGTGACCGGCGCGAACCGGCACGACTCCCCGTTCCTGCGCCCGACGCTGGAGAAGCTGGGGCGTTTCGAGCTCGCGTTGCCTGAGCAGATCACGGTGCACCTTGACGCGGGCTACGACTCCACGGTCACCCGCAAACTGCTGACCGATCTCGGCTGCGAGTGGCGGATCCAGCCCAAGGGCGTCGTGATCCCGATCAACCACACTCGCCGCTGGGCCGTCGAGCGCACCAACTCCCTGGTACAGCCGCGGCTTCAACTTCACCCTGTCCTGCACGGAACGTCGAGCGGTCGTCATCAACGCACTGCTCGCGTTGATGACCGCGATCATCGTGATCCGACGCCTCGTCCGCGAAGCCTGGACCAGCCAACGCTGGGACACACGGCCAGCCCGCCGACCATGACGCCTTGTCCTCTACCCGCGGAATCTCTAAGCCTTACCGCAGCCGAGTTCGAAGTCACTGGCGGGGGTAGAGGCAGCGCCGCTGCCACTCGTGTTCCTGGTCCTGGACGCAGGACACCGCGTCTCGGGCGGTACGTCAAATTCCACAGATGCCGGGGCGTTCAGGTGATCGATGACGAGTGGGTGTACCACGACAGCTGGCTCGGTCACGCGTGTCACTGTCGCCCGGCTGCGGACCTTGGCGACCGTCGAACCGGCGCGGTGCCGGTGAACCCGCAGCAACCACCATCCGCCCCGCACCGGAACGGGACCTGCTCGTCTTCCTCCTGCGCGCCCAACTCGATGGCCTCGGCCAGCCGACGGAAAGGCAGCGCGCCCGCATGCTCGCCCGCGGCGACCTCGGCACCGACCTCCTCACCACCGGTGACACCGAGGCGTTTCTTGCCTGGGCAGAACGCATCCGCCCCCTGCTTGGGCCGGACGGCACAGCCGTACCGGACGCGCTGCGCGAGCTGTACCCGAAGGTCCTCGACGACACCCGACTCGGGCCTGGATCGCTGCTACGCCGTATGGCTGCCGACCCTGGACCCGACGTCGCGAGCGTGGTTCGGCGAAACGCGGCGGACGCCGTACGGCGAGCGCTGAGCAGCGGGCCGCAGGCCGCCTCCGTTCGCGACGTCGTGCAGGACTGGTGGCGCGATCAGGCCCCGGCCACCGGCGTCACGGTCCGCGACGACATGCGTCAGGAGGTCTTCCGCCCGCTCCCCATCCACCTCGGCGCGCTGGACGAGACCCTGAAGTGGTGCGGCGACGCCGCCGAGGCGGCCGATACCCGCATCGACATCGAGCTGACGGTTCAGGACGGCACGCTGCACGTCTGGCTCGGCCTCGACAGGGTGGACGTCCGGGCGGCTTGCGATGATTTCGCCTGCCTGCTGTCGCACACCTTTCCGTACACCGACTGCCTGGCCGGTGACGACCATGTACTGCTGCGCCTGCACGGCGATCTCGAGACAGATCCCCTTCATCCCTTGGCCGCAGCAGGCATGGATGCCTACGCCTCCGGGCCGAAGGACCGGCGACGGCTCATTGAGCAAGTCGCCGACGGGCCTGCTGAAGCACAGGACAAGCAGCCGTATTCGTGAGCCCGTAACGCGAGCCGGGCCACGTTCTTCGCTCCGCTTCAGCGTGGCAGGGGCGTGACAGGAATGGCGCTGCAGAGCCCCCGCCGGCTCTGGAAGGAAACGGCTGCCCCTGGGCGCTCACCGAAGAACCGGCCGACGCCGGGACGGCGAAAAACTTGGTATGCGGAGCCGACGGGACCAGGTAACGTCTTGCTCATGTTCTTCCAGACGCCGATTTACGAGTGAGAGCGTGATGGGCCCCTGCTGACGTCCTTCGACGTCGCCGTGCCCGTCCCCCACCGATGAATCCGTAGATCACTTCACACCATTCCGGGAGAACCCGTGAGCAAGAACATCAACAACCCCGTGGGCATGGGCGGCGGCCAGCGCAAGAAGCTGTCCCGCGCCGAACGGCAGAACAACGGTCCGCACCGCAACCTCGACCGCCAGGGTGCCGCCGACCAGAAGGCGGAGCTGGTGCGCAAGATGCGCGAGAGGGCAGGCACAGCCGAGGGCGCCAGGCAGACGGGCGACGACACCGCACAGAGCTGACGCACCGCCGCCGCAGGGCGGCACCGCCGGGGAAGGGCCCGGACCGCGACGCGCGGTCCGGGCCCTGCTGCCGTATCGGGCACGGCCGGTCCCGCTCAGCTCTCGGCCGACCACCCGGGGCAGCCGCAGATTCAGCAGCCCCGTCACCGCCACCGCCCCGAGCTGCACCAGCAGCGTCACCACCAGCGCGTTCCCCGTGCCCAGCCCGGGCGACACCGCCAGGAAAAGCGTGCCGAGCGCCGCCACCCCCACGGCCAGCGAGGACTGCTGCGCGGTCAGGCGGATGCACTCGCCCGGGAGATCCGTGAGGTCGATATGCGTATCCAGCGTACGAATTGGGAGGTCGATCTGCTGGACTGAGTGTCCCAGCCGGCTGGGACGATGTGGAGCAGGTAGCAGCTTCGGGGGCGTGCACCCGCCGAGGGCTGGCGGCTTTCCAGCCCACTCCTGGCGCGTGATGAGCAACGTGGGGGTTCGACTCCCCATCAACAGTGCATCTCAGTACCGCGTACAGGGTCAAGGCGCACATTGCACAGCACATCACCACGTGCAGATCCGAGGCGGCGAGGACGGGTTCGGGGCATTTTTGCATCGCAGCACCATGGAGAACGGCGATCTCCGTCGGATATTGTTGGCGATTTTGGCGGCGCTCCAGTCATCCCTCGCGAACGAGACTTCCGCGAAAGCCAGGTCGCTTGAGAACGCTGGCCACAGTCGGTCTCAAACGACCTGGCAAACGCGCTGGTCAGCAACCCACCACACGCCAGACGCAGTGACACAGGACGGCACGTCCCGCCCGTACCTCGTCCACGTTGAAACGCTGGCGCCTGGAAGGCCACGGCCGCGCCGGGAACAGCCGGGGCGGTCGGCACGGTTGCATCGACCGAGGGGCCGGAGCCGCACGGGCGGGGAGCACGGAGACCACAAGGTCGTCCGCCCCACCAGGATCCGGGCCCCAAGGATCGCGGTACGCCCGCCGCGCACTCAGACCAGGATGTATTTCCGCAGGAGGACTTGTTCATGACTGACCGGCCCTTGACGCTCATGGCAGTGCACGCCCATCCCGACGACGAGGCCACTGGGACCGGAGGGGTTCTCGCGCGGTACGCGGCGGAGGGCATCCGCACGGTTCTCGTGACGTGTACCGACGGCGGTTGCGGTGACGGACCGGGGGGTGTCAAGCCGGGCGACCCCGGGCACGATCCGGCGGTCGTCGCCTTGATGCGCCGTCAAGAACTTGAGGCGAGCTGTGACGTCCTGAAGGTCAGCGATCTGGAGATGCTGGACTATGCCGACTCCGGGATGATCGGCTGGCCGAGCAACGACGCCCCCGGCTCCTTCTGGCAGACCCCCGTGGAGGTAGGCGCCGCCCGACTCGCGGAACTCATGCGGCACTACCGACCCGATGTGGTCGTCACCTACGACGAGAACGGCTTCTACGGCCACCCCGACCACATCCAGGCCCACCGCATCACGATGGCGGCGCTGGAGATGACCGGGCTGACCCCGAAGGTGTACTGGACGACGATGCCCCGCTCGATGATGCAGCGGTTCGGGGAGACCATGCGCGAGTTTCAGGAGGACATGCCGGAGCCGGATCCTGCCGAGGCCGCTGCGATAGCCGAGATCGGCCTCCCCGACGATGAGATCACCACGTGGGTGGACACCACCGCATTCAGCGGTCAGAAGTTCGATGCCCTGGCCGCGCACGCCAGTCAGGGCGAGAACATCTTCTTCCTCAAGATGGGCAAGGAGAGGTTCGGCGAGTTGATGGGCATGGAGACCTTCGTACGCGTCAAGGACGCCACCGGCGCGACCGTACCCGAGAACGATCTCTTCGCCGGCCTGCGCTAATCCGCCCGTCCGGCCGGGGTGCGAGAAGACTCATCGGCCGCACGGCGTGATCGAGCACACACCCGGAGGCTTGTCGACGCGAGTTCCGCTCCGGCAGCCTGGGTCCAGGCACTCGCCGGCCACGTCGACGCGTGCCCGCGCCCGCGGGGTTGGCCCCCCGGGGCCTGCCCTTGCGGGTAGCGGGGTGTAGCGGCTCCCCGTGCCCGCCCCCAGCGCTCGAGCAGCTCCCAGCAGCCCTCGCACGGAGCGCTGTACCTGACGGATTCGACGCCCGGATCTTCCATACCCCCTTAACCGCCATCAGGTTACTGAGCAGCGACGACAGCCACCGAGGCCATACGGCACTCCGTGATTTCGATCTTGGTGCACGCCTGTGCCGGCCGCTCGGGCTCCGAACCACCAGCCACAAGCTGAATGGGGCAGCAAACGAGGACGGCGCCGCACGTGGATCAGTCATCCTGCAGTGAACGCAGAAGGCGTGCTCGTGCGTCAGCCCTTCTATCTCTTTCGGCTGCGTCCTTCGACTCCGGGGTGGCGTGAGAAATGGTCTCTTCGGATGTGGTGTCGGCATTGGCCAGCAGTGCCTCGTCGATCATCTTGCTGGTGCGGATGACGACGGACTCCGTCGGCTCCTGGGGCCAGACGGTAATGAGGTAGTCCTCGACCGGCTCGTCGCTGACCCCGTCCAGGTTGATCGAGCGCCCCGATGCGTGAACGCGCATTCGATACCAGCCGGGCCCCTGGGGGTTAAGCACAGGGAGAGCGTCCGGCGCGATCTCGTAGTCGGAGTTGATTCGCAGGTCGCCTGTGGTCGACCGCACGCTGATCTCTACGATCTCTTCCCAGCCGGTCGCCTCAACGGGCGGTGCGGGGTCATAGCAGTGGGCTTCTACTCGCACGTGGCCGGTGTTGATGCCGGTGAGGATCCATGCTCCGTGGTCCATCGGAGCGGCGAGGCCGTTTGACCATCGCACCGTTTCCATGGGCACTGGGGCGTCGTCTGAGACGCCGAAGATGCCTTCGTTGACGAACATTTCCGACGATGCGGTCACGTGTACGAGGCTACCCGGGGGAGCAAGTTTGGAGGGGCCGCTGCGGAGAATCCCGCAGCGCCCCCTCTATGAACGGTCGGTCGCCGATGAGAACCCGGTAGGGTCGACCGCACTCCGGACGGCGCGTTCGCCTGCCTGGCCGCGGCCTGGGCCGGGCGAGTGAGCAGCGTGAGCGACGACCGCGCGACGCCGACCGGAGTGTTGGTACGCCCGGACGGCGTGGTCGCCTGGGCCTCCGACATCGCCGCAGTCACCCGCCTCGATGCTGCCCTCCACCGATGGGCCGGCGCTCCGTCGTCCTCACCCGAGCACGAGCCGGTGGGCTGACCCCCTGTCCGCGTTGATGAGTACCCGGTTCAGATGGGCTTCGGAGGGCTGGGGCAGCCTCTCGTAGTCGCGCGCATCGCGGCGGGCGTTCATATATCAGCCGATCGTTCGCTCGACCTTCCAACGGTGGGGCAGGACGACGAAGCCCTTCGCGCCTCTCGGTCTGGAGAGGACGCGCAGGGGGAGCCAGCGGCGTTCGCGGGCCCAGTCCACGAGCTCAGCGGCGTAGCCGCGGTCGGCCCAGAAGGCTCGACCCGGACTTCATGGTTCCGAGCCTCACCGCGTCCAGGGCAGATACCTCACGTGATCAGGCCGGCGCTGGTCAGCCAGATGTGTTCGCATGTCGCCGACGCCTCTTGGAGCTTCTCGCGGGATTCCTGTGAAGCGTGGTAGAAGGTCCGCTCGATCATCCAGCACAGCGCGCGTGCCATCGCCGAGGCCTGGTCCGGTGCAGCGCCGGCCTGGACGCCGGCGCGTTCCAGGACGGCGGTGATGGCCGCGATGAACAGGTCAGCCGTGTGCTTCCACAGTTCACCGATCTCCGGCACGGTCAACGACAGGTCGATCGCCGTGCGCATGACCGGGCCGTGTTCGTTCCACAGCTCGACCGTGCGCTGCATGGCTGCTGCGATGGCCTGGCGTGGCTCGTCGGTCTGCGCGGTGACCCGGGACCGTTCCCACAGGTGCTCGACGGTCCGGGCCACGAGTGCCGTGACCACTTCTTGCTTGGAGCCGAAGTAGAAGTACAGGGCCCCGCGTGTGATGCCGGCGCCCTGGGCGATGTCGCCGACGGTCATGGCGTCGTAGCCCTTGTGCGCCAGCAGGGCTTCGCAGGTGTCGAGGATGGCCCGCTCCCGGACATCCCCCTTGCGCTCGGTGGTGCGACGGCTGCGCGCGGAATGGTGGCCGGGCATCAGAGCTGAGCGCCCTCGGCGAAGTCGGTCGTACGCGAGAGTGTCTCCCACGCGCGGATGTCCTCGTCCACGGCCGTGCGCGCGGCGGTGACCAGCCGCAGCGCGTCCGAGCCCAGGACGAGGTGGGCCGGCGGCTGGTCGACCGTCGTGATGTGCACGACCGCTTCCCCCGCCTTGGTCGGGTTGCCGAGCTGGTTCCCGTTGGCCTTCTGCCGCGCTTCGCGGATGGGATCGAACAACTCGTCGTAGTCGTCGACGGTCCGCGCGGCGCGTGTCATGGACCGTCCGGCCCAGTCGGTGCGGAAGGAGCCGGGCTCGATCGCCGTCACGTGGATCCCGAACTGTGCGACCTCCTTGCCCAGTGCTTCGAGGATGCCTTCCAGGGCGAACTTGCTGCCGCAGTAGGCGGACATGCCGGGCACGGCCATAAGCCCGCCCATGGAGGTGACGGCCATCAGGTGTCCGCGGCGGCGTCGGCGCATGTGGGGCAGCGCCGCCTGCAGGGTGGCCACCGCCCCGAACACGTTCACCTCGAACTGCCGGCGCACCTCGGCCAGCGGGGTTTCCTCGAAGGTCCCCTCCAGGCCGTAGCCGGCGTTGGCGACGACGACGTCCAGAGGGCCGACGCTCCGCTCGACCTCCGCGACCGCGCCGGAGACGGCGTCACCGTCCGTCACGTCCAGGATGCGGCCGTGAGCGTGCCCGGGCCTGAGCTCTTCGAAGGCCCGCAGGTCCTTCTCGGAGCGGACGGTGCCGATGACGGTGTGCCCGACGGCCAGGGCGGCTTGGGCAAAAGCGCGCCCCAGGCCCGTGCTGACACCGGTGATGAGCCAGTTCCGCTTCTCCATTGTTCCTCCAGAGAGGTCTCGCGAGGAGTCAGGTCGCCCTCTTCGGAAAAAGTCTACACCGTGTCGATTTTTATCGTTACCGCGTCGATTCTGGTGGCGCTCACGGAATGGACCCCCCAGGCCATCCGCGTGCCGCGCACCGCCCGGATTGGCGCCGTCAAGGCCCAGCAGCCAGGCCGTCAACCAGAACCGCACCCCGCTCATCACGGGGACACCCAGCGAGAGCCTGAGAGAAGATGCGGGGCCTGACCACCGGCAGGCTGCCTCGGCTGTCGTCAAACGATCGAATGACGACAGGCGAGACGGGCGTCCAATGAACCCGGACTTTTCAGGGCCTGTTCGCGGCTCGGATCCCATGAGATCCGATGGAGGCTGATGACAGGGTTTGCTGACAGCTAGGGGCGAATGCGACATCGAAACAGGGGAGCGGCATGGCCGACCTGGTCTACAAGCGAGTATCGACCGACCAGCAGTCGACCGGCCGTCAAAACCTCGTGCTCGACGAGGCCGGGATCGAGGACCCGATCGTCTTCGAGGAAGAGGCCGACACCTCCAGCCGCCTCCACCCGCTGCAACGAACGAAGTTCGGCGAGCTGCTCGCCTACGCACGGCCGGGCGACACCGTGCACATCTCCGAGATGTTCCGCCTCGTGCGCGGCACCCAGCACATCCTCGACGTGCTCGACGTCCTCCACGCCGGCCGCCTCGCCCTGTGCACATCCACGACGGCGCGTTCTCCGCGATGGACCTCACCGCCCGCCACCCGCGCACCGGAGAACTGCTGTCCACCGTGAAGTTCATGGTGCAGACCCTCGCCGCCGCCGGCGAACTCCAGCGTGACCTCCAGCGCGAGCTGACGTACGACGGGCTGCGGGCCGCCGAGACGAAGGGCAACAAGGGCGGCCGACGCCCAGTCGTCACGGCAACGAAGGCCGCCGCCGTACGCGCCGCGTACCTGGACGGCCAGTCCATCGCCAGTCTTGCCCGCGAACACGACGTCAGCCGCGGTGCCATCCGCACGGCCGTTGCCGACCTCATGCCCGAGCGTGCCGCCGTCCACCAGGACGTCCCGGCCTCGGAGCTGGCGGTCGCCCTCGACATGCCGGGCAAGGTCGCCGACTTCTACTCGCGGCCGAACTGGACGACGCGGAGCGCGCCGCGCTCGACCAAGGCGTGACTGTACGGCGAGGTCAGGGCTACACGTTGCGCGTCAGCGCCGTGCCCTCGGTACACCGGGCACTACTCGCCCACTGCCAGCCTCTCGACGGCGCTCGGCGCTGATAGACCGCCGAGACTGCGGCCCAGAACGCTACACAGGGCTACTCGCCACCTGGCCGTAGCTATACGAGGACAGGGCCGTGACCAATGCCTTCCTGCCCACCCTGCGCCGGTCCCCGCGCCCACGCATCGTCAACATCTCCAGTGGCACCGCGTCGCTGACCTGGGGCACCGCCCCTAACCCCCAGTTCACCCCGGGAAGCGGCGGCGCCACCGCCTACCGGTCGTCCAAGGCCGCCCTCAACGTCCTCACCCTCCTCTACGCCCAGACGCTGGCCGAGGACGGCTTCAAGGTCAACGCGCTCGCCCCCGGCTTGCGGGCCGCCGACCTCAACCCCCGGGCTGCCGCTGCCGGCGGCGACCCGGCCGAGGCCGCCCAGGGTGCCCTCCGCCTGGCCCTGCTGCCGGACGACGGCCCCACCGGTGGCTTCTTCTCCTGGGACGGAACGCCCGTGCCCTGGTGATCAGTTATGGGCGGCGTCGGGGGCGGGCGTCCCAGCGGTGGGTGGTCCATGCCCGTCGGATCGGACTGCGGACGGTGATGATCGTGTCGGTCAGGTCGAAGAAGGCGTTGATGACGGTAGTGCGGCGTTCGTAGCAGCGGGCGAGCCGGTGGAAAGCGTTCTGTCAGGCATGGGTGCGCTCGACGTATCACCGCTGGCTCGCCTGGATCGGTGCCTTCTCGCCCTTGTGCGCGATGCGGCCGTGCACCTTGCGGACGGTGAGTTCGGTGCGAGTCTTGTCCGAGTCGTAGCCGGCGTCCAGGTGCACGGTAATGTCATGGGGCAGCGGCCCGAGGTCGTCCAGCAGGTCCAGGGTCGGGGCAAGCAGCGGGGAGTCGTGGCGGTTCGCCCCGGCCGAGCGGAACTCCATAACCATCCGTCATGCGCGAGCGTTTCAGGCCCAGTTTACGGAGAGCGTCCGGCGACTTCGCCGCCGCCGGGGGCCTTGGTGATGGAGCCGTCGACGGCGATCTGGTCGAGCACCAGCTCGACGATCCGGTCGTAGGCATCCAGCGCGATATGTCTGAGCCCGGCGAAGAGGCCGAGCCGGATCCACTCGTCACGGCGGTTGCGGATGGTGGTCGCTGAGCAGGTCGTGTCGGCGATCGCCTGGTAGGAGCAGCCGAACCGCAGCAGTTGCAGCAGCTTGTCGAACACGATCCGGTCGCCGATGCGGGCCGGTGGCAGCCCAGCGGATGGGACGGATCGACGCCGGGCGCTCGGGCAGTAACGCCGCGAATTGGTCCCAGAGCGAGTCGGCCAGCCGTTATGGAAGCACGGGCACAGGTCGTCCCCCCAGTGATCACAGAGCGCCGCAATTCCATGATCACCGGAACCTGTGCCTGCCTTGCTGTCAGGGCTCCCCGCGCCGCCTATATGCGCGGCCTCTTGGATGACACCGACTGCCTGGGCGCGATGAACGACCGCCGCCGAGACCACGGCGAGAGGCAGGCTCGCTGACCAGCGCGTTTCTTTCAACAACCAAATGGGGGGCCGGGGTCCTGCTTGCCTTTCTCCTCGTGCCGCCCGTAATCGTTGAGCAGTAGTTGCGTGGTGATGTTGATGTGCTGGCTGAGTGCCTCGACGACGCCTGGTACATCCCGGGCGATCCATCCCAGGTGAAGGAGAAGGTTGCCCATCTGAACGCCAGACGTGTGCTGCGCATCTGACCGCAGCGCCTCGTCGGCAAGGTCGCCCAGCTCGGGCAGGGAGTCTGGTCCGGAGAAGACGGCGTGGCAGGCGAGCCGCTCGGCAGCCGTGGGATGCTCGCCGAACAGGGGCGCCAGACCCCGCCGGTGCGACTCCCTGTTCTGCTGCTTCGGCTGGGCATCGGAGTCAGCCGACAGTCGCACCATGTTCTGCCGCCCCCTACTTGTCCTGCTCGCAACCGTCGCGCCGACCTTCGGCGCGACGGCCTGAGCGGCGGCGCCGACGGGAGAGGAGGTGGACACGGGCATCGCACCCTCCCCGGCGCGTGATCAGCTGTCAGATGGAGTCCGGGGCCAAGCCCGGGTCATCCCCGCACTGGGGCAGGAGGGCCGCGATCTCGGCTGCCGGGCGGCCTGTGTGCAGGCTGAGCAGGTCGGCGATCAGGTCGTCCAGGGGTGGCCAGGGAATGTTCCCGTGGTCGTTGTAGAGGCTGACCAGGCCGTGCAGCGCGGTCCAGAGCATGAGGCCGGCCTGCCACTGCTGCTCCGCCGAGGGCTGCCTGCGCTCTCCCTCGGCGGCGGCCGCCAGGGAGGTCACGACGGCCTCGAGCAGTTCGGCCCCGGCGCCGTGCGCTGATCCGGGGACAAGGTCGTCCGGCATCCGCCCGCCGAAGAGAGTGCGGTAATGGCCGGGCTGGCCGACTCCCCAGCGCACGTAGGCCGCGCACCGGGCGACGAGGTCGACCAGTGGATCCGGGGCTGACTGCGCGGCCTGGTCCATCAAACGGGCCAGTTCCTCATAGCGCAGCCGCAGCACGTGCTGGATCAATGCGCCCAGGTCGGGGAAGTGGCTGTAAATGCTGGCAGGTGCCACCCCGACCTCACGCGCTACCTGCCGCAGCGTCAGCGTCTCCGGCTGATCAAGGGTGGACAGCAGCTTCGCCGCGGCGTCTACGAGCTGGGCCTTGAGAACCTGCCCCTGGCCGCGCGGATTGCGGCGGCGGGGAGCGGAGCGCTCCTGAGACGACATCTTCGCCTCCTTCTGACCAGTGCGAACAGTTGAGCAACAGATGTTCACCGTACAGGCAGCTCACGCCTTGACAGCACTAACCAACGGTTGTTTACTTAAGTAACCAACACTTGTTTAGTTAGAGGGGGAATGATCATGCGCATAGCCGTACTCGGAGCGTCAGGGCGGACCGGCAGCGCGCTCGTCGACAAAGCGCTGGAACGGGGACACGAGGTCGTGGCCCTGGTTCGCACGCCGGCCAAGGTCACCGTGCCCGCGTCGCGGCGGGTCGAGGTCCGGAAGGCGGATGTCACCGTCCCGCAGAGCTTCCCCGACCTGACCGACGTCGACGTGACCGTCTCTGCCATCGGTATCGGTAAGGGTGACGGCCCGGGCGCACTGGTCGCCGGGGCCAGGGTGCTCGCGGCGGCGAACGTTCGCGCGACGGTATGGCTCGGCGCACTGGGCTCGGGCGTGTCGAGTCGATCGGGTGGGCTGATCTATGCGGGGGTGATGCGGATGTTCGTCGGCTCGGAGCTGGCCGAGAAGGTCGAGGCCGACCAGATCGCCCTGGATGCCGGCGCTACGGTGTTCCACGCCCCGGACGTCACCGATGGCCCTCTCAGCCCTACCCGCCACATCGTGCCACTGGCGGACCTGCGGCGTCCGCTGCTGCCGCCCCGAATCTCCCGGGCCACGCTGGCCTCCTTGTTGCTGGACGAGGCGGAGACGGGCCGGCACGGTACCGGAATCGTCGTACCCCTGAGTTAGTCATCGGTTGACGCGACAGCCCCCGTTGTTCACAGGGCGGGAGCGAACCACCATCGGCGACCGCGATCGCGGTTGTGTAGACGGCCGTGCCCGGCACCGACACGTGACAGGGGGCTGCCCCTCGTCCGGCACGCCGAGGTCAACGAGCACCGGCCGTCGCGGTACCCCGAACAAGGTCGCCTGGGCGAATCAGGCATCGCCTGGTGCGAGTAACTGCATCGGAAGGCCATCATGAGCAACTTCTCAGGAAAAATAGGACTCGTGACGGGTGCTGGAAGCGGAATCGGCCGCGCGACGGCGATCGAGCTGGCCCGGCAGGGCGCCACCGTCACCGTCACCGACATCAACGAGGCCACCGCCGTCGAGACCACCGAAATGATCAGGAAGGACGGCGGAGAGGCACTGGCACTCAGCGTCGACATCGCCGACGAGGACGCGGTGCGGACGGCCGTCGAACGCACGGTCGAGAAGTACGGCGGCCTCGACTTCGCTGTGAACAACGCCGGCCTGGACTCACACCACCGGCAGCTCGACCAAATGCCCCTGGAGGAGTTCGAGCGCGTGACCCACGTCAACCTGGGCGGGACCTTCCTCTGCATGAAGTACGAGCTACCCGCTCTGCAGAGCCGCGGCGGCGGCGCGATCGTCAACGTCGCCTCCAACGGCGGCCTGTACGCAATCCCGACCGCCCCCGCCTACGTGGCAGCCAAGCACGGCATCGTCGGGCTCACCAAGGTCGCCGCTGTGGACTACGCGCCGCACAACATCCGCGTCAACGCCGTCTGCCCAGGCCTGACCCGTACACCCGGCTTCGAAAGGGTGGCGGCCGGCACCGACTTGATCGCGATGCAGGAGGCGATAACCCCACTCGGCCGGATGGCCACATCGGAAGAGGCCGCCGCAGCCGCAGTCTGGCTCTGCTCGGACGCCGCGTCCTACATCACCGGGATCGCGCTGTCGGTCGACGGCGGACGGCGGGCATGAGGGCAAGGTGTCGCGCTCAGCGCGGTCGACGGTCAGCGACCAGCGGAGCTTGGTGCTCACCCAATCGGACAGGTAGGTGCACTGGGCGTCGACAGCCGGCGGCATCCACTGGACGGGGTCCTGGTCGGCTTTGGAGCGGTTGCTCTTGGCGGTGACGGCGACCAGGGAGCGTTCGGCGCCGAGGTCGTTGGCGTATGCCTGGCGCCGGGCTGCGGTCCACTGCGAGGCGCCAGTTGGCGGGGACCGTCATTCGGAAAGTGCTGTATTCCGCTGAGAGCCGGTCCGTGAGCTCAACAGGAGGAGGCGAGTGGGTGGTGGAGAGCCGTGTTCCTTCCGCCTATCGCTGGATGTAGCCCTCTCTCAGTGGGTCGCCGATGAGATCGAGGACCTGCTCCGCCGCAGCGGCGAGTGCTGCCTTGTCTCCGAGTTCGGCCACGTGTTGATGGCCATTCAGCAGGGTTCTGCCGAGTGCGGGATCCGCGCTGAGGAGTCTGCCGGGCAGCCACTTGCAAATGCCTGTCCAGGCTTGATGGCGGGCGGTGAGGAGATGCGCGGCTTCGCGCAAGGTGTGGTCGGCCAGGGCAAGCTGTTCATAGCGGATGGTCGACGGGGTGTCGATCAAATCGTCCATGAAGCAGGTGAGGAGGTAGCGCCCTCGCTCCCATTCGGTGGGGGCGAGGGCGATAGGGTTCCATCGTCCGCCCCGACCGTCGTTCTTCGGAAAGTGCGGCTCCAGCTGCAGCCATTCAGAGCCAGTCAGATCACCCCGCCCCACACGGCCCTGCACGATCCGGCAGCCCGGCTCGTCACCGACCTGTCAGACAGGCCCTGGAAGCCGCTGGAGCCGACCGTCGGCGTCAGCCGCTCGGCTGTCAGGAACTGGGCGAAACGCCACGCGAACTTCCCGAAAGTCGCGCTGCTGACGGGAATCGGGGACAGGCGTAGGAAGACGTCCCGCCCTCCGAGTTCCTCGACCTTGTCCACAACAGCCGAACAAGTAACGCGGACTGAACCCGCCCCGCAGTACCTCGTCGCCCCGCGGTCCTCTTACGAGCGGACGATCGGTGATCCGACGACGCTGTGACGGGGGATACGGAGCGGGGGTGGGGGCGTGGATAGGGTCCGTGTTCATGACATTCGCGGGATCTGGCAATGACCAGGGAAGCCTGCTCGGGCAAGGCGGCGGTCCGGCCGCTCGCCGCCGGGGCGGTTCGGGTGGGTACGCACTCGGGGTCCTCGGCCTCCTTCTGGCCTTCGCCTTTTGTTACTACGGAGCGGCGAACGCGGCCGTCGCCACCGGGCTCGCGGGTACGCACGGCACGCTGACCGTGAGGGCGTGCCAGAAGCATTCGGGCGGAGCCCACTCCGGGCCGTCGCGAGACTGCGAGGGGGTCTTCCGGCCGGACGGTGACTGGGGTCCGGGCAGTGACCGGGCTGGCGTTCAGCGGGCTGGCGAGGACGGTGGCGGACGGGACTCGCGGGCGCATATCGGGTCGTGGACGCTACGGCCGGGCGAGGTGATCGAGGTCCGTCAGGGCACCGGCGAGTATCTGCGCCCCGGCCACAGCTCGCCCTGGGGGTTTCTCGCCTTCGCCTTCGCCGGGCTGCTGCTGGCCTCCGCCATGCTGCCCGTCGCCGTCCGTGGAACCGGGCCGCGGCGGGCGCTCAGGGAGGGCCGCAGTCTCCTGACCGAGGTGCGTGGGACGTGGAGCGGCAGAATCTCGAAGTGGCTGGCGATCAGCGGCGCCGTCGGCTTGGCGGTTGACATCCTTCTTGCCCTTGTCCTCCCGTAGAGCTCGTAACACGATCTTGTGGTCTCAGAGAGGGAGCGCCGATGCTCACTTCTCGGGGTCGGACCAAGTCGCCACGAGTGCTCGCCGATCTGGAAAGCGGGGACTGGAGACGATTTCCTGGGTGGGTTCACCGTTGAGCCAGCACACTTGCTCGGGGGCGCCGTCGCCAGTGTCGAACAGGCAGCACACTCCGCCGCTGTCGGCGGTGAGGTCGGTGAACACCTTCCTGATGTTGGCCGACCGTGCGAACAAGCGGCTCATCCCCGACGTCGCTGCCCAGCACTCCACCGACGTGTAGCCGGGGTGCAGGAAGGACTCGAACCGGATCGTCGCGTAGATGTACCCGATCTGGATGCGGCCGTCCGTCTTGAGGCCGTTCCTCTGCGCGTACTCGCGCAGTGCATCATCGACGTCGAACATGAGGGACGTGTCGAGCTCGAGCGTGCTGCTCGTGGAGCAGTCGACCGGCTCGCTCTTGAAATGGGACGTGAACGGGAGGACGAGCCGGTCACCGCCGGGCAGGGTGATCTCAAGCGGCGGCACGGCACGTGCCGGTGGCGCCAGCTCGGCCAGATTGGCCAACGCCCTGGCGACATTCCGAGGACGCAGATAGATGTCGTAGCCGTAGATCAGTCCCACAGTTCCCCCTGTCCCAGATGGAACCGCACTCTCTCACGACCCGCCCCTTGGGCGCTTGTCGGTTTAGAGCTCTCAACACGTTCATGAGTGGGTCCTCTTGAGGAGCCGTCAGCAGATCAGGCTGCAGGCCAACGAGAGGAAGGCGTCGTGGAGTTCGAGGCGTCGTTCCCATCGGACGGCGAGGCGTTTGAACTGGTGGAGCAGGGCGAAGGTCTGCTCGACGACGTAGCGGAGCTTGCCCAGGCCCTGGATGTTCGGGGCGCCCTCGCGGGAGATCACCGGCACGATCCGGCGTTTGCGCAGTTCACGACGGACGGCCCGGGAGTCGTACGCCTTGTCGCCCAGCAGGGCGTCGGGGCGTCGGCGGGGATGGCCCGGACGTCCGGCGACGGGCGGAATGCCGTCGACGAGGGCGAGGGTCTGGGTGATGTCGTTGACGTTCGCCGCGGTGGTGATGGCCTGGAGCGGGGTGCCCTTCCCGTCGCAGATCAGGTGGTGTTTGCTACCCGTCTTGCGCCGGTCGACTGGCGACGGGCCGATCGCGGCTTCCCCCATTTCGCGCGGATGTGGGAGCCGTCCACGCACGCGCGGGACCAGTCGAGCTGGCCGGCCGCGTTCAGTTTCGCGAGCAGAATGCGGTGCAACTGGTCGAAGAACCCTGTCTGTTGCCAGCGATCCAGACGCCGCCAGCAGGTCTGTCCGGAGCCGAAGCCCAGCTCCAGGGGCAGGAGCTGCCAGGCGATGTCCTGGTGCAGGACGTACAGGATGCCCTGCAGGCACAACCGGTCCGGCACCGGTTTCGGCCCCGGCGACCGCTCGGGCCGGGGCGGCAGCAATGGTTCGATCAGCGCCCACAAGTCGTCGTCCACGATCCACGGCCGAGTCGTCACACCCACCCGAACGGTCAGATCGTCACAACAGTCACGCCCGAGCAGAGCACGTCAACAAGATCCTGTTACGAGCTCTAAGGTCGAATTTTGCTTCGCGACCTAGGGTGCGCCCGATAGGGGCGCCTGCCAGGCATCGGCCCTGGTCAGGCGCCCTTTTCTCGTGTCTAGAAGAACCCCAGCTTCTTCGGCGAGTACGACACCAGCAGGTTCTGCGTCTACTGGTGGTACAGCCTTCAGAGCGGTGCTGACCTGTGTAAGCGTGGCTAGTTGTGGCTCGTTGGAGCTGTCGGCCCGGGAATGGTCCGGATTTCGTCCTCGGCGAGACGGGCCTGGTCATCTGTTGCCGCCGCACCCCTCGGCTCGTGGACAGCTCCAATCGGATGTGTTGGCCGGCCCAGTGCTACGGCGAGGTGGGCAGGTGCGGGGAGCGGAGGACGAGCAGGGTGATCTCGCTGGGGGCGAAGATGCGGAACGGCGGGCCCCAGAAGCCGGTGCCGCGGCTGGTGTAGAGGAGGGTGCGGGTGCCGTGGTGGCTGAGGCCGGCGAGGGCGGGCTGGTCGATGCGGACCAGGTGGTGGAAGGGCCAGATCTGGCCGCCGTGGGTGTGGCCGGAGAGCTGGAGGTCGATGCCGGCGGCTGCCGCCCGGTCGACGAACTTGGGCTGGTGTGCCAGGAGCAGGACGGGCAGGTCGGGGTCGGCGCCCTGCAAGGCTCCGGCGAGGTGGGCGCGGTGGCCTGCCAGGCCGGAGGACTCGGCGGTGACGTCATCCACGCCGGCGACCACGAGGGTGTCGCCTCCGCGTTCGAGCAGCAGATGGCGGTTGCGAAGCGGCTCCCAGCCCAGCTCGTCCATCAGGTCGACCCAGCCCTGGGCCTCGCTGTAGTACTCGTGGTTGCCGGTGACGTACACCCGGGCGCGGGTGGCCCGCACGGTACCGAGTGGGACGGCCTGGGCGCGGCGGCGTTCGGCCGTGCCGTCCGCGATGTCGCCGGTGTGGCAGACCAGGTCGGCTTCCAGAGTGTTCACCGTCTCGCATACCCGTGCCGACCAGCGAGTGCGATCAAGTGGGCCGTAGTGGGTGTCGGTGATGAGGACGACGCGGAGGCCGTCCAACCCGGCGCCCAGTCGCGGGAGTTGCACGTCGAGTCGGCGCACGCGTGGCACGCGGCGTGCCTCGGCGTATCCCCAGGCGAGCAGTACGGCGGTGACGCCGAGGGTGGCCCAAGTGACGATTCGGGCGCGGTCCTGGCTCTCGCCGACGCCGGCCACGATCAGGGCGAGCCGGAAGAGAACCCCGATCAGAACGGACCAGGTGAACAGAACCCAGCTGGCGCCCAGCAGGGTGTCACCGACGATCGCCGCCCGGTCCTGCTGGCGCCGGCCGTGGCCGCGCATCATCGCGAGCGGCATACCGATGAGGCCGAGGGCGAACAGGGCGGTGCCGACCAGCGCGACGGGCAGCGGCCAGTGCTGGCCGCTGTGCAGGAGCACCCAGCAGGGCACGGCCCACAGCAGGACGGGGGCAATCAGGGGGAAGTAGCGCATCAGGCGGTGCAGTCGGTTCTGCCGCGGCGCTTGCGCTTCACCCTCGGTGGGCCGGGCGGTGCTGGTGTCGGTCACGCTTCCCCTCCTGACCAGGCTGCCGTATCGCGCACTGTATCCGGTCGCCCTCGGGACGGCCGGACGGGCGTCTGCCCGGGAAGTGTTCAACCTGGTCCGGTCTGGCATCGGGCCCCGCGAAGTGGTTTAGGCCAGCCGAACGTTCGCACCGCGCGTCGGTGCAGGTCATCGACTATGGACCCGAGCGGAATCGGGAGCGCGCCTTGCGTCGCGTACCAAGCACCGACGCAGGTCACTGTCACACGAGCAGCGCCTCGAGCTCCGGAAGTCGGCCGAACAGGTCGAGGAGGCCGCGCACCCCGTTGCGCACGGACTCATGCGACAGCGCGAGGTCAGGGCCGGTGCTCGCCTCGACACCGGCGAGGCACCGGAGGATGTTCCACCTGGTGTGCCCCAGCCAGCCGCCGATCATGAACACAAACCAGCTTGGACCTGACGGCGGCAGCGTTCCGCCCCCTCTTGCTCGTCGGGGGCTCGTGCGAATCCGTTTGTCAGCCTTCGCGGATGAAGCCCTCCCGCACCAGCCAGTCCTTCGCCACCTCGTGGGGGTCTTCCCCGTCCACGTCCACTCGCGCGTTCAGTCGCTGGGCCGTTGCTGCCGTCAGTCGCTTGGTGATGGGGGTGAGGAGGTCGGCGATGGCGGGGTACTTCTTCATTGTGGTGCTGTTCATCTCGGGTGCCGCGTTGTAATTGGGGAAGAAGTGCCGGTCGTCCTTGAGCACCTTCAGTTTGAGTTGGGGGATGCGGCCGTCGGTGGTGGCCGCCACGCCCAGGGCGCAGGCCGCGCCCTGGGCGACCTGGGTGTAGACGACGCCGTCGTCCATCTTTTTGAAGTTCCCGCGTCGGAGGGCGAATCCGTACGTCTTCGCCACGCCCGGCAGGCCGTCGTCGCGCACCGAGAACTCGTTTCCGCCGCAGATCGTCGCCGCGCCTGGGTTTTTCTTCGTCAGGCGTGCCACGTCGGAGAGTGTGCGTAGCCGGTACTTCTGTGCATTCGCCTGGTTTGTGACCAGCGCGTAGGTGTTGTTGAGTGGGGCGGCGGGCAGCCAGGTGATGCCGTTGCGGCGGTCTTCCTTGCGTACGGCCTCCCACTGCTGGTACGGGTCGACGACCGGCTTGGTGTGACCGAGGTAGGTGATCCAGGCCGTGCCGGTGTACTCGTACATCCCGTCCGCCGCACCGGACTTGACCGCCTCGCGGGCACCGATCGAGCCCTGGATGTTCGTCCGGTCCAGGACTTGCGCGCCGGCCGCTTTGAAGACCAGTCCCATGGTCTGGCCCAGGATGATCTGCTCGGTGAACTCCTTTGAGGTCACCGTCAGTTGGGCGCCCTCCAGGGGTCGGCCCTTCCCGATGGAGCCGGGCTGCACCGAGTCGGCCAGCGGGCTGCCGCTGGTCAGTCCGCAGCCGCTCAGCCCTGCGGCGGCGAGCAGCAGGGCCCCCGCGCCCGCGACGGCCGTCCGTACCTGGGCCAGGCGCATCAGTCCACCTCCAGGCCGCGTGGGCGTTGTGGCAACTCGACGAGCGTCCCCGGCCAGTCCGTGATCAGCGTCATGGCAACCGTCAGTACGGAGTCGAGTGCCAGCCCCGGCATGCGCTGGTTGGTGATGCCGGGGGAGACCAGGTCCCCGAGTCCTCCTCCTACGCCGAAGGTGGTCGGCGTCGCGGTGTTGACGTTCAGCACGAGCGCGGTCCGTACGCCCGTCAGGATCAGCGGGACGGCCAGGGGCAGTTCGATCCGGAACAGCGTCAGCAGCGGCGGCATCCCGATGCCGTGCGCCGCCTCCACGAGTGCCCGGTTGGTGGCCCTCGACACTGTCCGGATAGCGCTTGGTGAGGTTGTCCAGCCGGATACTCGCGTTGGCGGCGGCCGGCCGGTCGGGCCCGGCGGATCGGGCGGATCCGCCGGGGCCCGCGGCGCCGGACGTCGGGGAGGTCGGTTCGACGATTTCGGCAGAGTCAGCCACGGATTCCCCCGTGAGATGGTGAGCCGTCCGATCAGCACGTACCCGGCGTCGAACGGCAGGGCTGGGACGACGATTCCGAGAGTCCTCGACAGTACTTCGTTAAGCGTGTTCGCACGGCCCAGGCTGGAGATCCCGCGGAAGATCTGGTTGCTGAGCCCGGGCCCTGAGGCGAAGGCCGCGATCGCCGCGATGCCCATCAGCATCTGGTCGATACCCGGACACCGGTGAGGATTGGCGGCCGGGCGCGGGGCAGTTCGGCGCTGAGCAGCGGGCGAACGCGGCATCCCTATGCCCTTGGCGGCCTCGACGAGTGCCGGGTCGACCGCGCGCAACCCGACGACCGCGTTACGGACCACCGGCAGCAGTCCGTACAGCGTCAGCGCGATGACGGCCGGCGCGACGCCGAGGCCGACGACCGGGACGAGCAGGCCGAGGAGAGCCAGGGAGGGGACGGTGAGGATGCTTGCGGTCATGGTGATCGCGAGGTTTCCCGCCCACTCGGTGCGGTAGGTGAGGACGCCGATCAAGACCCCGAGCACCGTGGCGCCGAGCATGCGCGGGAAGACGGCGCTGGCCCACCGGAGACAACTGGACCCGCGAGAGCCAGGGCTTCGGCACCGACTACGCCGCAGAAGTCGGCCGCGGTGACCCGGTATTCCACAGCCTCTGATGGACGCGCCTACCGATAAAAGCATCACGCGGCAAGGCATTCTTACCTGCGTCCTCGTAGCCGTTCCGCACTCAGCAAGCCTTGCCGTCTTGAGTAATCTTGCGTATTTCGAGGTCTGTGTGGTGTCGGCAACAAAGCCGGAGGTATATACCGCCCTTTCGTTCCTGCTAGTTAACCTGAACACGTCAGGGGTGGGACACGAGGAATCCGTAGCAGGAATTGCAAATTTTGCGCTCGATTCCCTCGGGTGTCGTCCAGTGTACGACGATCTTGGCCGTGCGTGGGAGTAGATCGCGATCGCAGACGAACTCCTGAACCTCGGTGTGGCGGCGTAAGACGAAACTCCCCGCACTGGTCGAGGTCTGTTTTTCCTTATATGCCATGAAGTGTGCTCCATGTTAGTCGGGGACATGAATAGGTGAGTCGGTGGACGTCGTAATTACCACTAGTCGATTGCGGAAGCGGGTGACCGCTACATAGAGACCGGATAGGAATTTGTATCGTCCGATCGTCACTTCCTCGGCTTCCCCCTCGTGTCGAATTGAATGGTCCAGGCCATCCACGACCACTCCGGCCAAGTACTCCTCTCCCTTGGCGGTCGTAGGCGTGATCACGGGAACGTCAAAGGGGTATGCAGCCAGCGCTGACCGCAGCTCTCGTAGCAGCGAGCCTTGTTGGTCGGCTGCTACGATCACGGCCAGGCCGGATGGATCACCGTACCTTTCGAATAGCCTTTGAATGGCGTTCACCGCCCGGGCGCACAGCTGTCGGGGTTCAGTGATGAGCTGGATTTCAACCTTGGGACCTGTGATCGGGGTCTTCATGCGGGCGGTCGCCGTGTCGCGGGCGGCCTCAACGTGGTGTCGGTTCTGGAAGTCACGTCCCCGGTAGTTTGCATGCAGGTTCGATAGGACACCTAAGGCCGCATGGATAATTTCTCTAGAGGCTCGGTAGCAGTAAGTGAGCGTGATGAGATTTACGTCTTGTCGGAGCTTGGACAGTGCCTTCTCGCTCGGGTGGAAAATAGCCTGGTTCGCGTCATAGGAGAGAGTGATCGGCGGGATGGTCTTGCAGTCTTCGATGAACTCAGCGAGCGCTGCGACGAAGGTGACGGGAAGATCTTGTCCTTCATCGATAACGAGTGGCCCTACCTCGCTCAGCACGTGCAATAGCCTGTTCCTGGCCTTCGGTAATTCGGAGACCAATCGAACGTCGATGTCGGCTGCAGGAACGCCGAGTTGGGCGAGCTGCCGGGTGACGATCTGCCGGGTCACGTTATTAAGCACCAGCATGACAGGTCCCGTAGTTCCCGCCTTGCGGCACTCCTGCGTCAAGCGGAGGAACCGGTGCGCCATGGCGACCGTCTTGCCGGTGCCCGGACCTCCACGAAGCAGCACGTGTTGATCAAATGGCAAATCAACGACATAGCGCTGCTTCGGGTGGAGGAAGACGCGCCACAACTCGGTGGGAAGCGTCAACGCGAACGCCAGCAGCTCATCGTCGACGACCACGACGTCCGACGGTCCGGCGGACGTAACGGCACCAGGTGCGTCTCGTTCGGCCAGTGCGGACAGTGCATTCTCCTGGAGCTCAGGAGCCAGGTAGGAGATCACCTCCAGCAGGTCCTCATCCCGATGGTGCGCAAGCTGCTTGGCGAGCGGGCGAGGAACACCTAACCCCACGAGTACCTCCGCAGAGACCGCGAACCGTGGCTGGCCGTCCTGTGCCGCGGAGTTGCCCGACCCGACGCCCTGGCTTGCGGCCAGCTGCGAGCCCAAGGGCTTCGCTTCGGGAAGGACAGCCAGGAGCGCATCGTCCGCGTCAATCACGGCTGTGTGGTCTTCGGCCCACCGATATGCAGCGTCGTGGTGGTCGACATGAGCGAGGACCGTCCTGTGCTTGGTCTCTACGGCGATAATCCTCAGGTTCATTCCAGCACTGAAACTCACCCAGGGACCGACCTTGTGTTTGCGCAGCCCATTGCCTTCGTAGCCGTCTGCGATGGCGCTGACAGCCTCTCGGACCCGCTTGTAGTCCACCGTCTCGAGCTCCCCCATCGACCTGAGGAACTGCAGATGAACAGCCAACTCTTTCGCCACGCCTCACATGCAAGACGAAGAGGGGGAGAGGCGCAACAGGATCAGCGATCCTCCTGCGGTTCGGTATGGTCGGACGCTGGAGCGACGAGCGCCACGTGGGAGGAGCATGTTGCCGGAGTGGTGCAAGTAATCTCGGCGCCGCACCTGATCATCGGGGCGAACTCAGCGAGTCTGCACAACACTTCACGATCCCTCTTTGGCAGGCGGCAGAGCCGGACACGGGGAAGGATTCGATCAGCGGCCGGCTTCGGTTGGCCAGCAGTCGCCACCCGTCGTGTTGAGCGACGGTGTGCGCCCTCGAGGCGAACGGGCCGGACAGACAGGTGGCTGGCCCGGATTTCCCGCAACTTCTGATAGCCGCCCTTACCGACAACAGCCATGTACGGGTTTTCCTTGTCTCATGGCTTGTTCGGGTGCCGGGCGGGGTGCGATGCGCCAGCGGGAGCTTGCCAGGATGGCCACGGCCGGGGGGCCGGTGGCTGGGAGCGCCGAGCTGGGGGCGGGTACGCGGCCTGTGCGCCACCCAGGGATGTGCCGGCGGCTTGGCTCACACCATAGCGACGATGGGTCACGCGTAGGCCTCACCGGCCTGCGGGGATGAGCGCGTCGGGGCAGTCGGGGCAGTCGGGGAGCTGGGAGTTCCGGTCGCTCCGAGAGTGGCTCCGTCGCGTGCCCGGTGTAGCGGTTTCCCAAGTCCCGGGTATGCCTGGTGTGGGTGAGCAGGGCGCCTGGGACATCTTGCAGCTCACCGCCGCCAGCGGCGGGGGGCTGGCGGTGGCAGTGAAGACGCTGCCGGACTTCCTGCGATCCCGTCGCTCAAGCCTCAAGGTCACTGTGTGGTCCGCGTGTTTCAAAGGGTGGTCCCCCTGTTCGGTGGCGTACAGGTCCGTTAGGGACGGAACCGGTCCGCCGCCCATACGCACCAGGGGCGAAATAAGTCCCTCTGTGATCATTTTGGCCAGTTCCGGGCTCTCGCCACCACCCCCGTGGCCGCTACGTTCCCCCCTTGACCGAACACACACAACCAGGGGGAAAGGGTAACGATGCGCCCCGTAGGACCCGTCAGCCGCGTCGGCAGATCACTCATGGCGGTGACCGCTACGGCGGCCGCCTGGGCGGTCACCGCCATGGGCCTTGCCGCCTCACCGGCTGCTGCAGCACCACCCACGACGGCGCAGACGCCCGCGCCCGGCGACACCTGTACGGCGGCCGACCTCGGCACACGCCACCCGTACATCAAGACCACCGAAGTGTCCCCGACGATCACCCACTTCAAGGGCTGGTACGTCACCGAGGGCACAACCGGCAACCAGACCGTCAGCACCAGCACCCAGACGACCATCTCGGTCTCTGTCGGTCTCAACGGCAATGTCGAGGGCAGTTTCGCCGTCGAGACCCTCGGCAAGGTCGGCGCGAGCCTGGGCCTGAACGTAAAGGTCGACTACTCCTCCACCAGCAGCGAGTCGAATTCGGTCACGTGGAACTTCAACCAGCCCGGCTACTACGGCGTCTACAAGGGCACCAAGAAGGTCACCGGCACGTACGGAAGCCTCAACTGCAACCGCGTCCAACAGGGCGACGGCAGTTGGGCGTTGAAGTGGATCGAGGGGCCCGGCAGCGGCAGCTTCACCACCTACACCACCCTCGAGGAAGGCGCGGTGCGCTGCCAGGACAAGGTGCCCGCAGACAGCATCATGGCCAAGGCGCAGAGCCTCCTCGACTGCGGATCGGCCGCCGCGAAGGCCGAGCACCCGGCGGGTGCGGTGGCGCCGACGACGAAGCAGATGCGGGACCGCCTCGTGCAGCGCCCGGCTCTCACCAGTGGCACGTTCGCCGAACAGTCCAAGGCCACCGGGCGTAGTGCGCGGGCCGCTCTCAACTGCGAGCCCGGCGCCTACAAGATCGCTGTACCCGGCCAGCCCCTGTCCTGGGGCGCGCCGCTCCTGGCGGCCGACGGTGTCCGCCTGCGGCCCTCGACGATCTTCAGCGCCCACCTGGACAACTGGCGCCTGTGCAACGTGACGGAGCACAACGGGGTCCTCGAGGCGTCCCTGTGGAACTGGGGCAACGGCGGGTGCGCGACCATCGCCGAGCAGAACGCGGCCACCGAACGGGCGGTCCTGCAGACGGCCCCCTGCACGGAGGACGACCTCCAGCGGTTCTACATCTACCGCGACGTACCCGGCAGCTCGAAGATCGGTGTGCAGAACAAGTACACCGGCTCCATGATGGGCCACGACCGGTACGCGGACGGGGAGTTCATACGCCAGTACTCCAGCGGCAGGCAGGACGGTACGGGTACGTACACCCTGATCGGAGTCTGACGGCCCACACCCGTGAGCGGCCCCGCACGTGCCCCCCGACCTCCGGTTTCGTGCGGGACCCTCCGCGTCCCTACTCCGAGCCCGGCCTTGGGTACCAGTGGCGCAGCCGATATCGGCTGCGCCACTGGTACCCAAGGCCGGAATAGTGCACTTTCGAGTCGGCGGCGGCCCGGCCGGCTCGGCATCATGAGACCCATGGACGATGTGCGGGACGTCCTCACCGAGGACGAGCCCGACCGTGGAGCCGGGGCATCGTTGTTGGCTTTCAGCCCTCTTCCGCCTCGTCGTGATCTAGTTGCCCTGGTGGCGTGCCAGATTCGATCGCGACGGATGCGGGTACCGCGGTTCCGGGTAGCCATCGACTCTGGACGCCACATGCTTGTACTTCCTCAACGCCGCTCAGTTTGAGGCTGCACAATTCGCAGGAGAGCCCATCCGTACTCATCACGAGAGTGGTGTCCGACTGCGCAGTGGCCTGCAGCGTCGTCAATGCAAGGCTGCTACAAGCTGGGCAATCAGCCACGGCCATCAGGCCGGGAGCATCATCTCTGAGTGGAACAGCAATGCCCCATGCTGTCTGGACGTGCGCGGGGTACTCGCGCAGCGCCCTTTCTTTGACTCCCTTGGGCAGGCCTGTGAATCGGTCGTCGAAGCGGTGGCGTGCCTGCGTGATCCGCAGCTGCATGTCCCGCAATTCCTGGTCCTCTCGCTCGTCAACAGCCGCCTTAACGGGCTCGGTCCACCGCTCCCAGAAGGTGTCCAGAGGCTTGTCGAGGTCGCCAAGCAGCGTCTCGATCGTCCGGGCGAGGGAAGAGATCATCCCCTTGGCCTGGGAGCTGGCGGTGGAAGCGTGGGCAGCGCCGTTGCGCATCTCGATCAGCAGGTCGAGCTGGGGATCCGTCTGAAGTACGCGGATCTTCCGAAGGCGCGCGATGGCGTCCTTGGCCCCGACGGTGCGGACCTTCTCTTCATCCATCTGGAGATGTCCGCCTAGGTACAGCAGCATGTCCGCATTGCGTATCTCGGCGATGTAGATCGGGTTCTTCGAGATGAGGACTGCCTTGGCGAGCCGCTCGACAGCGACACCAGCGTGGAGCGCGAACTCGTCATACTCGCCGCGCCCGTGGTCATCGATGGCCCGTTGCGCGGCCTTCTTGGCGCCCTCGAAGAAGCTCTCGAACGAGAGCGAATCGTCCATGCCAGGACGGTAGCGGCAGCTGTACGACAGGTGCGATGTAATTCATGACCCCGACCGCGGCTGGCGCCTGGTGGCACAGCACCTCGCCGTTGCCGCACTTCACCCAGCCATCGGTCTGCTCACGGGTCACCGAGGACGGCGGGTGGCTCATGCTCAGCGGGCGCGCTGAAGACGACGGCCGCTCATGGTGCACGGACAGCTCACCGCTAGTACTGCAACGGTGTTTGTGGGCGTTCCACTCGATCCGGTTCAGCAGCCGATGGATACGGTCCGGAGCGGCATGACCGGCCTGTTCAGCCAGCGTCCAGCCGTTCTTCCGCTCCAGCGGAGCAATCGGCCCTCGCAGATAGGCAAGCGCCGACTCCCGCGGCCGTCCTGGAAAACCGATGCACGAACCGCTCATGCACAGCGCCCAGTTCACCGGCCCACACACTGACATCAGCAAGGTCCCCACCCATGAACAGACCAACGACCGGCCTGCCCAACCGTCATGGCAAACACCGTTGCAGTACTAGCGGCGCAGGGTGCGCAGGGCGGTGAGACAGTCCGCGGCCCGTCGCTGCGGGTCGGCGTCGGTGCTGGCCCAGGCGATCCGGGCGTCGGGCCGGACCAGGACTGCGGTGACGTCCCGCCAGATCGGGTCCGTGGCTTCGGCGTTGACGGTGGCTGCCCGTTGTTCCAGATCACTCGCGGGGCACGGCGTCCGCGTCCCGTCGAGGTCCAGCAGCAATGGCCGGCCGTGGTGCATCAAGGGGTGGGCGGTGGGTGTCTGTGCCGTGTCGAGGGCGAGGCCGGCCAGGCGGGTGCCGTTCAGCGGGTGCGCGCCGGGTGCGGGGTCGGCGGGGAGCGGATCGCCGAAGCCTGCAATCCTGCGGGCCCACTGGCGGTTGGTCTCCGGTTCGGCCAGCGCGGCGGACCACACCTCGCGCAGCGCGATTTGCTCCGGGCTCGCAGCGGCGAACAGGGCGAGTTGCGCACGAGTGTTGTCGATGACGGCGCGGGCGGCCGGCCGACGCTCCGTGTCGTAGCTGTCGAGCAGTCCGTTGGGCGCCCGGCCCTGGAGGGTGGCGGCCAGCTTCCAGCCCAGGTTGGTGGCGTCCTGGATACCGAGGTTCATGCCCTGCCCACCGGCCGGGAAGAACATGTGCGCCGCGTCGCCGGCCACCAGCACCCGTCCGGCGCGGTACCGCGCGGCCTGGCGGGTGGCGTTGCCGTAGCGCGACAGCCACCGGGGGTTGCGGATGCCGAGGTCCCGTCCCAGTAGCGTGCGGGTCTGCTCGCGCACCTCCTCTAGAGTCAACGGTTCACCGGTGCCGCGGTGCATGGTGGCCGTGGACAGGCCCGCCAGCCGGTGGACGCCGTCGCCGATCGGGGCCGCCAGGAACGAACCGGCTGGCCCGCTGGCGGCGAGCGGCGCGGTGGGCGGATCGTCGAGTTCGACATCGGCGAGCCACCCGGTCAGCGTGGTGTCCTGGCCGGGGAAGTCGATGCCGGCCGCCTGTCGCACCGCGCTGCGGGTGCCGTCGCAGCCCACCACCCAGCGGGCCCGCACGGTCCGGTGGGTGCCGCCGGCCCGGACCACCGCCTCGACGGCGTCCGGCCCCTGGATGAGCGAGACGACCTCCTCCCCGCGCAGCACCCGAGCGCCCACGGCAACCGCGTGCTCCTCCAGGAGCTGTTCGGTGACGGACTGACCGAGCGCCAGCATGAACGGGTGCACCGCTCCGACCGTGGAGAAGTCCAGCCTGGTGGTGGCCGCGCCGAAATGGCCGGTCGGCACCGGGGTGCCCCGTTCGATGAACCGCTCCGCGAGTCCTCGGGTGGCGAAGGTGTCCAGCGTGCCGGCCTGCATGCCGACCGCGCGTGACCGTCCGTCCGGTGCCGCCCGGCGTTCCAGGACGGTCACCTCCACCCCATGCAGGCGCAGCTCCGCAGCCAGCCAGAGACCCACTGGGCCGGCCCCGGCGATGAGCACGTCGAGCATGACAATCACTTCCCTTCACTCTTGTCCGCTGGACAAGAGTGAGCATGCCCTAGAATTGTCCATTGGACAACAGGGGGTTGGGTAACAGGGGTTGGGCAGCAGGTGCGGAAGCCGACCGGAGAGGCGCATCGGATGGGTACGACACAGGACGAGATCGTCGCCGCCACGCTTGCGGTCCTCGATGAGCACGGGCTGGACGGCGTGACCATGCGCGCCGTCGCGGCCCGGCTCGGCGTGCAGCACAACACTGTCCGCTGGCATGCCTCCAGCAAGGGCCGCCTGCTCGAGCTGGCCTCCGACGAACTCCTCGCGCACTGTCTGGACGAGCCGCTGCCCGAGGCATTCCCTGACCGCCTCAAGGAACTGAGCCGCCGCTGCCGCACGGCGCTGCTCTCCCACCGCGACGCTGCCAGGATGGTCGCGGGAGTCTTCGCGGCCGAGCCCCACACGCTGCGCTACGCCGACACCGTGATCGCTACCCTGCTGGCAGCCGGCCACTCGCCGCGCACGGCCGCGTGGACCCACTGGACGATCTTCTACCTGATTCTGGGCCTCACCCAGGAACAGCAGGCCGCCCAAGAGGCCGCACCGGCCCTCCTCCCGGACCAGGTCCCGGCCGACGACTACCCGGCCCTGGTCGAGGTCCTGCCGTACTGCGGCCCCGACAGCTTCGACCAGCGATTCGATTTCGCCCTCGGCCTGATCATCGCCGGCCTTCCCCGGACCGAGGGGCACCTCGGTCCGGGACACTAAAGCGTGTTGCAGAAGGGTGTGGTCCGGGCATTTTCCCTGTATGGGTGGGGTGTTGAGGGCTGAGTCGTTGTGGGTGGAGACGTGCACGGGTCTGCGGATGCGGCAGTTCGAGCGGTCGTTGAAGGTCGTGCGCGAGCGGGAGAGAACTACGCCAGCCTCGACCTTCCCCCACCGGAGCAACGCAAGCGGTGGAGGCTCTCCCCGCCGCCTCACCAGGACGGGTGGGCCGACGCCTACCTGCACCGCCGCGACTGTGGCCAGGCGGGATCGACCGGCGCGATGGTGAGCGGCGAGGAGGCGCTTGCGGCGCTGGCCGGGCCGGATGTCACGGTGCTGTGCCCGGTATGCCGGCCCGACACCGTCCTGAAGGACCGGCGCTGATCGGCAGAGCCGGTCTAGCGGGTGCGCTCCCGGCACAGCGCGAGGTGCAGGCCCTCCGCGTTTCGTGGGGCGAGTGCGGCTGCCGGACCTTCTGGTCAGCCCCGCCCTCAGGGACGGTCCGGCGCCCCACGCTGGGGCGAGGACACTGTCCTGGACGCCGCTCGCAAGTTCACCGAGATGGGTGTCGGGGATACTGCCGATCTGCCGCACCTACGACAGGGGTCCTGACCGGCCGGGACATTGTCGTCAAGGTGCTGGGCGAGGGACGGGATTCTCACCAGACCAAGGCCGGCGAGCTTGCCCAGGGCGAGGCGGTCAAGGCGCCGACGACCTGGCGCACGAGACCTTCACGACGATGGCCCAGCACAAGGTCCGCCGTCTCCCGGTCATTGACGGCCACCGCCTGGTCGGCATGGTGGCACGGGCCGACGTTGCCCGTTCCCTGCCCGCCCCCCAGGTCGGTGACCTGCTCGAAGCGCTGTCCACCGACTGAGCCTGGGGCATGCCGCGCGTATGGGCTGCGGTGTTCACCTGGCACCGGGTCCACTCAAGGCGTGGAATGGTATTGCGTCGGTTGGTTGATATGACCTGGCACGAATGACGACACGAGATGGCCGGCTATGCCTGCAGGATCCAGCAAGAAGCGCGAGCGGCAGTACGAACACATCAAGGAACAGGCCCAAGAGCGCGGCAGCTCAGAAAAGAGGGCCAAGGAGATCGCCGCCCGCACCGTGAACAAGGAAAGCGCCCGTTCCGGCGAGGCCAGGTCTGCCGTCAAGACCTCCACGCAGGATCGCAAATCTGCCTCGCAGCGAGGTGGAGAACGCTCTGGGAAGGGGTCGGGCGGCCCCACTCGGGACCAGTTGTACGAGGAGGCCAAGAAGAAGAACGTCGAAGCGACTCCGAGGGTCACGCTCGTGATGGAACTGCTGGGCACCTGTCCTCCTGGCGGTCCATGTGACTGGAGCCGCACCGACGGAGCACCGGGGACACAACTGCGATGAGGCGCGTCAGCCAGGCTCTTATCAGGTCACTCCGGCAGTCCGCCGGTGCAGCCGCACGCGCTCTCCCGGCCGGCCGACACATCGGCAACAAGGCACAAACGGCCGGTTGGTCTGTGGGTCAGACCGGCTGGAAGAACGCTTCCCGATCCTCGCAGTTGGTCTGTGGCCGGTAGGGCCGGATGCGCTTGTGGGTGATGGCGGCTGTGGTGAGGGTTCGGGTGAACAGCTTGGACTTGTAGCAGGAGCCGTTGTCGGTCAGGACGCGCTTGACGGTGATCCCATGTGAGGCGAAGAAGGCCGACGACATCCACCACGCGTTCGTCACCCTCGGCTGCGCCGTCATCTGCTGGCGACGACTGCGCACCGCACTTTGTCGAGAGTAAGGGCAGGCGAGCGCCCCAGGGGATGGCCCGCTCGATGCGTCAGAACGCATTCGTAGCAGTCGGGCCCGCGCAGCCTCACATCCGGGATCTCAGCACGTCGACCTCGCAGCCCGGCGCGAACGGGTCGAAGCCGTGCTCGATCAGCCAGCGAACTGCCAGCAGGCTTCGCAACGACCACCACGCGTGGATCACGTCGAGGTCGATGTCGGTGCCATAGCCGGCGACGACGTCCTCGAGGCGCTCCTCGTGTCCGAGCGTGAAGGTGGCGAGGTCGTACAGGGCATCACCCTGGCCCGCCTCGGACCAGTCGATGATGCCGGTGACCTCGCCGCCGTCGACGAACACGTGCGCGACCTGCAGGTCGCCGTGCGTGAATGCCGGAGCCCACAGCCGGAGCGCGGCCTCGGCGACCTGGCGGTTGCGGGTGACCAGGTCGGTGGGCAGGACGCCGTTCGTCACGAGCAACTCGCACTCGTCGTCGAGTTCCGCCGCCAGCGCGACGATGCTCCGGCCGGCCCGGCCGGGCCGGGGCGGCAGCGGCGCGTCGTGCAGCTTCCGGATGGCAGCGCCCGCCGCGGCCCACGCCGCCGGTGCCCCGGTCGACGGCCCGCCGAGGCGCCCAAGTGTCGTCCCCGGGAGCGCGGCGATCGCGAGCACGGGCGGCTTGCGCCACAGGACCTTCGGGGTCGGGACCGGCGCGAGGGACATCGCCTCGACCTCGACGTCGATGCGCGCCTGATCGGCGTCCACCTTCAGGAACACATCGCCGACGCGCAGGGTCGCGCGCTCGGAATGGGCGACGACGACTTTGACCTCATCCATGAACGACCAGTATCCCGGGGATGACCGCCGACGTCGCCGGGTTTATCGCGTGCAATGACGCGGCTGACCGTGTCCCGCTTCCCGGCGGCCTCGTGCACGACACCAACCTCTGACCAGGTCAAGCCCACCACTTTTGTTAGGAGTCCTTAGGCCATTGTCCGGTCGTGCTTCACGGGCAGCTTCGGCGAGTCTCAACGGCCGTGAACTGCGGTTACACAGGCTGGCCAACCGGCCTGACGATCAGCGTGTTGATGTCGACACCACTCGGCTGGCTAATGGCCCAGACGATCGTCTTACCCAACTGCTCCGGGGGCAGAAAATCGCGGTTGGGCAGCCCGCCGGGGGCACCGTCGAAGAAGTTGGTCTTCGTTGCGCCTGGCGAGATGAGGGTGACACCAATGCCTTCTGCAGTCACCATCCTCCTGGTGTTCTCCGCGATGCCAGTCACGGCCCACTTCGTCGCGCCGTAGATGTTGCCTGGTGTGTGGATATGGCCGGCCACGCTGCCGACCAGAACAATCCGGCCCTGGCTCTCGCGCAGCGCGGGCAGCGCAGCATTGATGAGTAGTGCAGGGCCGAGGACGTTGGTCAGCACCATGTCGTCCCAGCCAGTGGGGTCACCATCGGCCAAGTCATCAAAGGTCGCGTAGCCCGCGTTGGCAACGACGACGTCCAGCCGCCCGAACGTCGTCAAGGTCGCCGCGACCGCAGTCCGAACCGCTTCGTGGTCGGCCGCGTGTCCCGGCATCACCAGCAAACCGTCCGGCTCGCCGAGCTCTGCGGCAAACCGGCGAAGCCGGTCCCCGCTCCGGCCGGTGACCGTCACGCGGTACCCCTGCTCCAGCAGTTGCCGAGCCGTCGCGGCCCCAATCCCGCTACCACCGCCGGTGATAAGTGCGACAGGAGAGTCCGTCATGTGCACCCCAAGGAATGTGTCGTGAAGTCAACTCGGAGAGTCCAGCATTTGGAGTGCACTCCAAGTCAACCAACTTGAGAAGTCGTGCCGATAGCCAACCCGCCTACCTGTGAGACCCCTCAGGGGCTTTCGTTTGGATCATCGGGCGGGCCAAAGGAGGATGCCTGCGATGTGGAGGCTGACCTCGCTACCGGCATCTGCGGGCGCTGGGCAATCTTGGAGAACCGACCACCGTTCTGGCAGGACGGACCGCGGAGGGGCGAGCCGCCTTCCGGAGCCTGCTCGATAAGGACCCCGCAGAGCGGTTCCCCGAGGTCGAGGACGGCAGGGTGGGGATGCGCCCCTTCTATATCGAACCTGCGTTGTTCCTAGAATGGCCGGATGGAGGACATCGATGCGATCGCGGCGTTGCAGGATCCGGTCCGGCGCCGTCTGTACGAGTACGTGGTGGCACAGGGCCGTGAGGTCGGCCGCAACGAGGCCGCCGAGGCGGCCGGGGTGTCGCGCACGCTCGCCGCGCACCACCTGGACAAGCTGACCGAGGTCGGGCTGCTGGAGAGCGGCAGCCGCCGCCTGACGGGCCGCTCGGGACCGGGAGCAGGACGCCCCGCCAAGGTGTACACGCGGGTGCGGACCGAGCGGGCTGTGTCGTTGCCCGCCCGCGACTACCGCACCGCCGCCGAACTGCTCGCCGAGGCCGCCGAGCAGGCTGGGATCGACGCCGGGCTCTGCGCGGCTGCGCGCCGCCGGGGCGAGGCTCTGCGCGGCTCGGCGGCGCCCTGCGGCGGCCTCGAGGAGGCCGTGGAGATGCTGGCCGCCCGCGGGTACGAACCGCACCTGGAAGGCAGCGCGGGCATCCAGGACGCCGAAGATTCTGAGGAGATGACCGGAGAAGCCGCGCAGGTCGTGCGTATGCGCAACTGCCCCTTCCATGCCGTCGCCGAACGCTTCCCGCCGCTTGTCTGCGGTATGAATCTCGCGCTACTGGAGGGGCTGCTGGGCACGGACGGTCCCGTCCGCGCCCGCATGGACGCCCGGCCGGGGGAGTGCTGCGTGGTGGTCGAGAGCTCTAAAAGCAATATCGATTGACATAGATTATGGCCCATGCTGGGATGCGGCCATGACTGCTTCCGCGGATGCCGCCCACCTCGCCCAGCTCAACGTCGCCACGCTGCTACACCCTCTCGACGACCCGCGCATAGCGCCGTTTGTCGAGATGCTCGAGTCAATCAACACCCTCGCCGACGGCACGCCGGGCTTCGTGTGGCGGCTCGTGGAGGAAGGTGCGGCCGACGCCACCGCCCTGCGCCCGGCGGGCGAGAACGTCATCGTCAACCTGACGGTGTGGGAGAGCCCGGAGGCGCTGTGGGACTTCACCTACCGCAGCGGGCACCTAGAGGCGATGCGGCGGCGGCGCGAATGGTTCGAACGGCACGTCGAGGCACACCTGGTGCTCTGGTGGGTCCCCGCTGGTCACCTTCCGACCGTCGGCGAAGCCCTGGAACGGCTGGCGGACCTGCGGGCCAACGGGCCATCCCCGCGAGCGTTCACCTTCGCTTCCTCCTACACCGCCGCTGAGGCAGCCCAGCACCTTCAGGCCGTGCCGCAGAGGCAGCCCTAAAACGTGTTGCAGAAGGGTGTGGGCCGGGCATTCTCCCCGTACGGGTGGGGTGTTGAGGGCTGAGTCGTTGTGGGTGGAGACGTTCACGGGTCTGCGGATGCCGCAGTTCGAGCGGTTGTTGAAGGTGGTGCGCGAGCGGGGTGGAAATGGTCCCGGTGGTGGTCGGCCGTGGTGCCTGCCGCTGGTGGACCGGGTGTTGCCGGTGGCCGTTTGCTACCGCACGAACCTCACGATGCGGCAGCTCGCGCCGCTGTTCGGCATCTCGTCGGCAACGGTGTGCCGGGTCATCCAACGGCTGCGGCCTCTTCCTGCCCTGGAGCAGGCTTCCCGCTCCGCCGACGGGGTGGCGAGCGCCGGCGAGGACGAGTTCTCGGCCGTGGGATGGGAACGGCATCGGCACAGCGAGGCGTGGATCGCTTGACGAGCGAGTTCCGGTTGCTGCATGAACGTCTGTGCCGCCAGGTCTGTTGGGCCGCCGCCCGCAGAACCGAAACTGGGCCTGTGCTCGGCCCGCCGCAGCGGTTGGAAGGGGAGTGGCAAGACGCCGGAGGAGTTCCTGGCCGCCGAGCCGAAGCAGATGAGCAATACCCCGGGCGGCTGCGGCGTCCCCCAGTGCCACCGCCCTTGGATGTCGTCGAGGACGTAGAGGTGCATGCGGCACCGTGAGCTGTTTACGAAGCTGGGGCAGCCACGGGTGGAGGAGTTTTTCGCCCCTCCGCACGTCCGGCCGCTGCCGGGGTTCGGCCTGTGCTCGGTGGAGGCCTGCCACCGGCACCGGGCGAACAGCTCGAACCTCTGCTGCTCGCCGCACTGGGTGAGGTGGAAGGAGGCACAAGCCCGGCGCCGACTTCGAGCAGTGGTGCCGGCTCCGAGCTCGCCGGGGCATCGGCCAGCACGTGCCGCACAGCGCGTCGAGCAGTTCGACGACCTCCAGGTCCGCCGCAACACCCAGGACGAGAACCTCGCCGCAGCGCGCGGCCGACCGCGAGTTGATCGCTCAGCTGAACCGCTGAGCGCGTCATCGCCGTAACGTCCCGGCGCGTGTTGCGACGCCCGGCCCCCAGGCCCGCCAGCACTGTAAAGCGCACTTGACACCAATGGCAGGGTGACAAGTAAGCTTTACACGTGCGAAACAGTGTCAGGGAACTGCGGTCGTCACGAGGGCTCTCCCAGGGGCAGCTAGGCACGGCCCTCGGGGTCTCACGGCAAACGATCAACGCCATCGAGACCGAGCGGTACACACCTTCCCTGCCGCTCGCCTTGTCCATGGCCAAGTTCTTCGGGGTCAGCGTTGAGGAGATGTTCCATGCCGATGAGAGCCCAGCAGACGACCACTAACACGGCCAGGCGGGCCGTCCCCGGCTTCTTCCTCGCCCTCGGAGGCGCCTGCCTCGTGGCCGCGACGTTCGGCGGCCGCCTGGCGATCGGCCTGGTGACGTTCGAAATCCTGGCGCTCTGCAGTCTCGCGTTAGTGCTGCTGGGACGCCGAAGCGAGACCTATCAGGGCCTCACCGAGAAGGAACCCGACGAGCGCTTCGCCCGGATCGCAGGACGAGCCTGGGCCGGCACGGGCGTGGTCCTCACCGTGGGAAATCTCAGCGCCTTCATCGGTGACCTGGCATCCGGAAGAAGCGGCGACCCGTACTTCTGGTTCGTGGCCACCGCCGCCATCACCTACATCGCGTTCGTCGCCTTCTGGTCTCGGCATACCTGAGACGCCGCCACCTCGACCGGCTTGCCACCGTACGTCCGACCAGGCAAAAGACGACGCCACGAGCGTCGTCCCCTCGCCCGCCCCTGATGTCACACCAGCAGGCCGGGCGACTCCGCCCGGAATGGAACCCTTCTCAATCTGCATGGCCTCCGCCTTAAATTGACATCTGCGTTATCAGGGCCTCGATCGAAAGGAGGGCTCAGTGCGGTTAAGGCTTTCCGTAGAGCCAGTGACGACAACGGAGGCAGAGCTCCGCTCGCTCCACGCGTGGCTGCTCGCCGATTCCCAGGCACGACGATGCGCTGATGTGCGGTGGGATGCGGCAGCTCAGGCGCCGGTCGGCGGGATGGGGCCATTGCTCGATGTCGTCTCGCTCGTCATCGGGTCTGGGTTCAGTGCCGCTTCACTGGCCGTGTCGATCGTTCAGTGGCGCAGTACGCGCGGAGCGGGGGCCCCGTCGGTGACCGTGGAGCAGCCCGATGGTGGGCGTGTGACGATCAACGACATGCCAGCGGACGAGGCCGAGCGGCTGCTGCGCAGCCTCTTTGACGCACGGCCGGAGGAGCGCGACGGGTCGTGACAGGGTTGCCCAACCCTGATCGGTCCAGAGTGGTGCTGGTGGGCTCCAGCCGCTTCGCCCAGCTGGCCGACCTACCGGCTGTCTCTGCCAACGTGGCGGCGCTGCGGGACAAGTTCACTTCCGAGGACGTGTGGGGTCTGGCCACCGACCACTGCACCATCGTGACCGACCCGCGTGAGCCTCGCCTGGTCTCGCAGGCAGTCAAGCGGGCCGCCCAGCAGGCAACCGACACGCTGATCTTCTACTACGCCGGCCACGGGTTGATCGACCCGGGCACCGGCGAGCTGTACTTGGCCCTGTACGACAGCCACGCGCAAGAGGTCTACGACTCAGCGGTGCCCTACCAGTGGATCAGACGGCCCTTCGAGACGAGCCGGGCAGCGCGACGCATCGTGATTCTGGACTGCTGCTACAGCGGCCGTGTCCTTGGTGCCATGTCCGAAGGGCTTGGCCTGGCCGAGATCGACGGGACATATCTGCTCGCCGCGGCCGCGGAGAACGCGCTCGCCCTCGCCCCGCCCGGCGAACTCTACACAGCCTTCACCGGAGAGCTTGTGAGTCTGCTGCACCAAGGTGTGCCGGGCGCCAGCGAGTCGCTTACCCTCAACGAGATCTACGAAGGAATGCGCTCGTCTCTGCGCGCGGCCGAACGACCGGAGCCGCAGTGCCGGGACCGCAACTCCCTGGGCACAGTGCCATTCATGCCCAATCCCGCTTACCAGCCACGAACAGATGCTGCTCTGGACTCGCCCGAATCGGCCATGAGGCGGTTCGTGGCCGACATGTCTCACGAACTGCGCACTCCGCTCACCGCACTCACCGCCGTGACCGAGGTGTTGGAGGAGGAAACCGGCCGGCTCGATCCAATGATCGGGCCGGCAGTACGGCTGGTCATCACCGAGACCCGACGATTGAACGACTTGGTCGAGACCCTGATGGAGCTGACGAGGTTCGACGCGGGCACCGCACGGCTCGTCACCGAAGCGGTGGATGTCACTGAGCAGGTGGCCGCCTGCCTCGATGCCCGCGAATGGGCGGCAGCTGTCACGCTGGACGCACCGCACCCCCTCCGCGTACGCCTCGACCCAAGGCGTCTGGACGTCATCCTCGCCAACCTAATCGGCAACGCACTCCAGCACGGTGGCTCGCCCGTAACGGTAGGTGTCCTGCCACGGCCAACGGAGTTCCTCATCGAGGTGAGGGACAGTGGAAGCGGCATCCCCAAGGAGGCCCTACCGTACATCTTCGATCGCTTCTTCAAGGCGGACAGTCGCCGCCCCCGGTCCGAGGGCAGCGGACTGGGGCTGTCGATCGCCCAAGAAAATGCGCACTTGATGGGCGGTGCCGTCCAGGCCGCCAATCAAGCCGAATCGGGAGCGATCTTCACGCTACGCCTGCCGCACCGCGCATAGGGCGGAATGGCTCTCACCGGCACGTGTCGCTCTGGCCAGATGAGCAGTTGGCGAGGTTGTTGCCGACCACGAGGACAGCCCACATCGGACCGAACGTCGCGAGGGTGGCGACCTGATCGATCGAGGTCATCGACGACTCCCTTCCAGCAGTCGGGGCAGGTGTCGCGTCAGGGACGAGGCCGCCGCCACCCGCGCTCGTCCCGATCAGGCGGCGTAGTTCGGTGTGGTTCTCGACGCGGACGGGCCAACTGGCCTGAGACCCGCAGCGGTCGTCGTGATGAGCCCCTGGGCATCCCAGAGGCTCGGTCGCCGTTTGTGCGCATCCTCCGGTGCCACCCCAAGGCTGATGAGTACGCGCACTGCCACTTCCTCGGCGGTCAGATGGAGACAGTCGACGAACACCGCGCCCGATACCCGTCGGCGGAGTGCCTCCAGCACTGCTCCCGCATTCGAGCCGGTGGCGGCGCGCAACACGACCACGCCACCTTGCCGCCGCGGCTCGTCGAGCCAAACGTCCAGCTCTGCGAGTGTTAGGGGAGGTGATTCCACGTTCTGCTTTCCGATCGACATCTGGGTGCTCACGAGGCAATCGGCGAGCGCAAACTGTTCTCCTCGGCGATCCTGCCGCCCTGGTGCCGCAAGTTCCCGAAGATCAGCGAGGTGCTGCCGCTCCTCTACCTCCACGGGCTGTCCAGCGGGGACTTCGTGCCCGCGCTGGAGCAGTTCCCGGGTTCCTCGGCCGGCCTGTCACCGGCCACCTTCACCCGGCTGATCACTGAGTGGCAGGCCGACCACCAGGCGTTCAGCGAACGTGACCTGTCCGCCACGGACTACGGCTACGTCTGGGCCGACGGCATCCACCTGCGCATACGCCTGGAGGAGGCGAAGGCCGCGGTCCTGGTCGTCATGGGCGTACGTGTAGACGGCACGAAAGAGCTCATCGCGATGACGGACGGCTACCGCGAGTCCTCGGAGTCCTGGGCGGGCTGCGGGACTGCCAGCGGCGCGGAATGCGCGCTCCCGTCCTCGCCGTCGGCGACGGCGCCCTCGGCTTCTGGAATGCGATCAACGAGGTCTTCCCCGAATCCCGCCATCAGAGGTGCTGGGTTCACAAAACGGCCAACTGCCTCGACCCTCTCCCGAAGTCGGCCCAGCCCGCGGCGAAGAAGGCCATCCAGGACATCTACAACGCCGAGGACGGGAGCATGCGGCCAAGGCCGTCGCCGCGTTCACCAAGCAGTACGTCGCGAAGTTCCCCAAGGCCGTCAAGAAGATCATCGATGACGAGGACGAGCTGCTGGCGTTCAACGACTTCCCCGCCGAGCACTGGATCCACCTGCGGACCACGAACCCCATTGAGTCGGCCTTCGCGATCGTGCGGCTGCGGACCAAGGTCACCAAGGGGGCCGGATCCCGAGCCGCCGCCCTGGCGATGGTCTTCAAGCTCGTCGAGTCCGCCCAGGCCCGCTGGCGAGCCGTGAACGCACCCCACCTCGTCGCCCTCGTCCGAGCCGGAGCCCGCTTCGAACGAGGCCACCTCGTCGAACGGACCGCCGCCCTCGTGGCATGAGTGACCCCAATGCCACTGAGCCTGCGGTGTGCAAGCGAGCGTTCGTCAGGGCAGCTCGCACGCCCGGTCCGCCGGGATGACGAGATCGGGCTCCGCCGCCCGACGGAGGTGAACGCTCCCTGTGGTGGACGTGGACGGGCAGGGGGATGTCCCAGGCTGGAGTTCCTGCTGAGGAAGGGATATCCAGGTGGAACGCTGGGACCGGGTCGGACGGTGCGCGGGATATGGGGCGGCGCTGGCGGTGTCGCCCTATTTGCTGATCAAGGTGTCGTGGGTCGTCGGCTCGCTGCTGGGACTGGCGTCGATCGGGGAGGGCTTCACCCTGGCCGGCTGGGTCCTCCTCAATACCGTGACCATCGGTATGGCGGGGATCGGGATCGCCCTGGCGCTCGCCCTGGTGCGGCCCTGGGGCATGCGGATACCGGGGCGGCTGGTGGCCTTCTGCGCTTGGACGGGGACAGGGTTCCTCGTGTCGATCCTGCCGTACGCCGTGCTCAGTACGGTGCTGGATGCTGCGCGCGGCGGCGCGGCGAACAGCGGGGGCGATGACTCTGCCATGCCTGGCTGGGAAGGCGCACTGATCCAGTTCAGCTTCATCGGGATGGGGCTGGGGCTGGCCCTCGCGCTCCCCGCCTACCTGCGGCGCCGCTGGCCGGAAGCTTTCACCGCGAGAGTCGGGGACGGTACCCGCACTGCAGTGCCGTGGGCCGCTGCTGTCGCGGCCGTCGTCGGTCTTGCCTGGCTGTACTGGGCAGTTGGCGGCCCCCTCGGAGTCGCACACCCGGCGGAGCGGAACACCAACGACTACTTGCTGACGGGCGTGGGCGCGCTGTGGGCGCTCGCCGGATCCGCCGCCGTCTGGACGCTTGCCCGACAGCGTCCTGCCCGAGTGCCCCACCACCTCCTGCTGGCGCTCGGCTGGCTCGGGTCGGGCTCGCTCTTCGCGTGGAGCGGTTGGAAACTGCCCCTCACGCTGTTCGTTGCCGTGGCCCACCCCAGCGACGTCACCCTGCCGGAAAGCCTCGCCGTCGCTGCCGTGCTGCACGTCGCCGCCGTCGTAGCAGGTGTCGGCATGTTGAGATCACTTGTCGGCTCACGCCCACGCACCGCCGCCGGCACCAGCCCGACACCCCTGCACACATAAGAGCTGGGCAATGCAGAGGGCGACGCCCACCAATGGAGACATTCAGTCGCACTAACCGATCCACAGGAATGACAGTTACTCGACTGTCGGATCGGCCTCGAGCACGTCGGCTGTGTCGCTCTGGGCGTCCTTCGTTATGCGGGCACGCCGGCTTTGTCCATGACGGCGGCCATTTCATCTGGGGGGAGGGCGGGGTTGGTGCCCGCGCTGCAGGCCAGTTCAGGTAGGGCGAGGGCTTCGAGGAGTCGTGGGAGCGGCAGGCGCGGGTCGCCGGCCGCTGCCTGTCGTGTCCAGACGTCGGGGTCGTGGCTGAGTCGCTCGATCAGTTCGGGGCTGGCGGCGGGGTCGCGGACAGCCAGCTGGCGGTAGATCCCGTTGGGATGGTTCGCGTAGCGGGCGGCGAGCCCGTCGCGGGGGAAGCGGGGGTGGCCGGTCGCCATCCAGGCGGAGAACGTCCCGCCGAGCCGTGCGTACACGCTCATCAGGACCTCCTCCGGGGTGTCGGGGTGGTAGATGGCCAGGTGGGTGCGCACGAGGTCGTCTGTGTCCTCGGCCAGATGCCGCAGGAGATCGGGAGGTAGATGGGGGCTGCGGGCCGCGGCGCGGCGCAGCAGGGGATGGGTGGAGGTCGCGGCCCGATGCAGTACGTCCTGGTCGGCGATGCCGGCGGCCACCCAGTCCACGTCACCCGTTGTGTAGGGGGTCACTGTGAAGTCGATCGCGGCGCGTCGGGCTTCGGACAGCTCGGGCCTAAGGGAGACGGCGAGCCGCACCCCGTCGTCGGGGTCGACGGCGAGACGGTCCACGAGGTCGGCCGGCAGGGACGGATTGGCGGCGAGTTCGGCCAGGTGGATGCCTTCGGTGAGGAACCGCTCGGCGTCCGCGCGATCGAGAAGCCCCCGGCGCAGCGCCTCGGGCAGGGCGGCGGGGTCGCGGAGCAGCGCCGCCGTGAGTCCTGCGTCGTCGGGACACGCGCACAGTGCGGCTGATCGCCGTACCTCAGGGTCGGGGTCGTCGAGCAGCGCGGCGTGCTCGTCCGGGGCCAGTTCGTCCCAGACGCGCAGGGCGGCATGTCGTGCGGCCGGATCAGGATGCCGGGCTAGGGAGGCGAGGAAGGAGGGCGCCACGTGGCGCGAGTTCACCAGTGCGCTGCGTACGGATGCTTCGGGGTCTTCGAGGAGACGCGCGCACACAGCGTCCGGCAGTGGACGGACCTTCTTGCGGTGATCGTGGCTCCACTCGGGTCCGTGTGCGACGGCGGCCCGTACCCTGGGCGAGGGGTCGCCTGCGAGCCGGGCTCGCTGCTCGGGCTCCGCCTGGCCGCTCTTTGCGAACTCGACTCGCGCATCCAGGGCCGGGTGGGCAAGGACAGCCGCCACGGCCGGTTCGGGTAGCCCTGTCCGGTGGAGGGCTTGGAAGGGCGGGCCGTGGCCCCCGCCGTCGAAGGCGATCAATCGCAGCAGCAGCGGTGTGGGAAGAGCCGGGTTGGCGGCGACTCCGTCCAGCGCGGAGGAGTAGAAGGCGACCATGTCTCAGCTCCCCGGCCCGTCGCTTTGTGTGCAGCGTCTTCGGTTGCCTACAGGGCATCGGCCCTTCGCGTTAGCACGCCGTCATCCTGCCACGGACGAGGCTGCCTCCGCACATGGTCACCAGGACCCCGTACCACGTCAGGTGCTCTTACTTACACAGGTGGTGTGGGAGGCGTGCCTTTCGAGAATGTGCCTCCCATGTGGTGGGTGTTGGGTTCGGCAAGGGCCCCGTGCCTCCCGCCCTGGGTTGGTGGTGTGGGGGTGGGCGGGGGGTGTTCAGTGTCGGGTGGCGTGTATCTGGGGTAGGGCGCGGGCTGTGTTGGTGAGGGCGGGTTGGTGCGTTTCTCTCGTGGTGTGGGTGTTGGTGCGGGGTGGTCGGTGGTTGGTTGGGGTTTCGTTGGTGAGGAGGAGGGCCAGGAGGAGTCCTGCGGAGCGTTCGCTGAGCTTGTGGGCTGTGTGTAGGAGTTGGTGGCGTTGTCCGGCCGGCAGGGACAGGGCGACGCATGGGGCTTGCCCGGGGATGCCGAGGGGGAAGGCGGCGCAGACTTCCTCGTGTGAGTACTCCAACAGGTCGAATTGGGCGGCGTAGGGGCCGTGTCCGTCGAGTGCTTCGAACAGGGCGTGGGGGTTGGTGATGGTGCGCTCGGTCAGGGGGAGTGGTTGGTAGCGGGTGAGGTGGTCCATGCGGCTGGCGAAGTCGAGTTGGGCCAGCAGGCCTTTGCCGACGGCGCTGGCGTGGGCGGCGTCGCGGAAGTCGACCCACTCGGTGACCGCAGGCGCGTGGGGCCCGGGGGGCTTGCAGAACCTTCACGTCTCCGTCGGTGTAGGTGCTGACATAGACAGCCGCCCCGAGCTGATCCCGCAGAGCGCCAAGAGTCTGCTGCAGCAACTCAGCACTCCGTTCGGGGCGATGGGGCACCTGGCCACCGCCGCATGCGGAAGATCACTGCGGCTGGTCAGATCTCGGGTGGTGATCCCCTCGGCTGCGTCGACGAGATCGAGGATGTCCAGCGCTCGGATTGCGGCCTTCCGCTGACCAGGCGTATCGGTCTGCGCAGGAGTGCTGCGGGCCATGTCGGTCAGCACCGCCGGCCGCAAGGCATCAGCACACCACCACGCATCCCTCCCAGTGCTGTTGTCCGCTGGCGCAGGGGAGGACCTGGGGTGTTCGGGTGCCAGTGCAATGAGCAGACCGTCACCTCTGTGCGCAGCGCCGGACAGACGCGTCAGCTGTGGCCGATCGGCTGCATGGCCCTGGGCCACTGCCCGGGAAGTGCGATATTGGAGCCACCTGACGCCTCATCCCAGCCCCCACGAAGGGCACGGAGTCACTCCAATTGACTCCGAGCCCTTCGTCGTCCCGTAATCGCAGACGATCTCCGTGCGCCCGAGAGCGGCTACAGTGCCCAGCACGGGCCATGGCGGGTCCACATCACGTTTCCCCAGATATGCCGTACGGGGATTCGCATTACTGCCCCTGCCCCTGCCCCTGCCCCTGCCCCTGCCCCGTCGGCGCGGGCCGCTGGACTGGGCCCGGCTCGACCCATCACTCGACATCGAGCATGCATCATGACCGAACGTGCAGGCCGGGCAGCTGCGGGTGCCGCAGATGCTCCCCGCCATCGCTGTACCGATGTTGGCCGAGGCCGTGGTCACACGAAGTCCGGCTTCCAGATGACCCGATCGGGATAGACGTGCGCAGTGGGGGCCAGCTCGTATGAGCCTGCGTTGGCTTCCTCGGCGACTACCCAGCCCACTCCTTGGTAGGCGAAGGGTGTCGCTTCCCGGGGCACGGCGCACTGCCTGGGATCCGTGATGACGGTTTTGCCTGCCGGGGCGTTGAGGAGATGAGTGTTCCGTGCCTTCGGGCAGGAGTGGAACCTGCTGGTCTGTGCGTACTCCAGACGGATCTTGACGGTGGTTGCTGCCCGGCCTCGGTTGGTGATCTTCAAGGCAAAGGAGACGTACTCCTCATCTACGCGTGCGCATACCCTCCACGTGATCACGTTCGGGCCCTGGAAGGGTGCACTGCACCGGCTGTCTTCGCCCAGGACCCCCCTTTCCAAGCCGGGGGTCTCCAGCCCGGCGGTTCTTGCCAGGCCGCTGTGGACGGGAGAGATCGGCGACGTGTGAGGGGCGGCGCTTGCTGACGGAGGCTCAGCCCCCTTGCCGTCGTCGGATGCCGTGACCACTGCCGCAGTAATGACCGCCGTAGAGGAAACAACGACCGCAACGACGCTGCCCAAGGCATTGATCCAGCTCTGCTGGTGGTGTGGTGGCCGCTGCCTGCCGTCGGGGCATGGGGCGTCGGGAAGGCCGTCGCCGGCGGCCGGTGGCGACCAGACGGAAGCCTCCTCCCCGTCCGTGGCGGTGCGCGACGCCTTGGCAAGAGGCTTACCGGGGAGTGCCTCGGAAGAGTCGGGAGTTTCCCGAGAATTCCCGGTCGTAGGAAGCGGAGTAACCGATGCCGTGGTGTGCTCTGCTCCCACATCCTCGCCAGGGCTGGCCTCATGCACAAGGCTCGCAAGGACAGTGTTCCGCCATCCCGCCCCGCCTTCGTCTTTCAGGCGGCGCGCAAGGTCTGCGATTTCCCTGCCGAGTCTGCTTAGTTGCTCGGTGCCGCGACACGCCTTCTTCGCAAGGATGTGGGCGATGGCTGCGCTGTCCTCCTCGCTGGGCAGCCGGTTCCTCTTTTTGCCCACGAGCAGCTGATCCCGCCCCTTAAGCCAGTACGCCAGCAGAGGCTCATCAATCCTCCTTCGAGCCTGACCGAGGCGCTCTGCTTCTCTCCGATCCCTCTCCAACTCCGCAATCAAGCCTGTGCGTGTGGGCCGCTTGTCGGTGTCGGTCGCCTGGCCTACCACGGCCGCCCATGCGTCGAGAGCCTGGACTAAAGCACGCGCCAGCTCCGTGAAGAGCACGGTTGGTTCCCCCACAAAAGCCTCCGGATGACGAGAACTCGTTGCGGTGCAACAGAAGGAGCAGCAGGTTACGGCGGTGCAACTTGCAGTGCAAAAACGTGAGGCCACTGGAGCCCTCAACTGGGCCCTCGCCTGGGGCAATCTGTTGCCAGCGGACGGGCCGGCATCGCCGGTATCCGAGTGATCTGAACGAAGCCTGCATCGGACGGCACGACATTTCCGCCGGCCCATCACACCCTGCTGACAATCAAAAAACGACTCAACTGCGAAAGGACGCACCATGTGGAACAGGTGCCAGCGCTGTAAGGGCAATGGAAAGTGCACCACCTGTGATGGCTCCGGCTATCGAGGTGTATGGAAGTGCGACAGCTGCCGAGGAAGCGGCGACTGCAAGGCATGCGAAGGCCGCGGCTGAACGAGCTCCAGCACCCCCTGCCAGCCACGAAAACCCAATTCCAGCCCAGGTGCGGAGAGACTTTCATGGCTAGGCGAACAGACCGATCAACTCAATCGAATTGATCGCTTCACAGAGACCCCAAAGCATCCAATCTGAAAGGAACACGCACTTGAGGAAGCTCATTACAAGCTCCCTGAGCGTCGCCGCGCTGACGGTATCGCTGGGCATTGGGGCGGCCCCGAACGCCCATGCCGGGTCTTCCTACGCCTGTCACTACTCCAGCGTTGAGCCTGTGCTGTCGCGCGGTGATACCGGCACCGTCGTGAAGCAGCTTCAGTGTGAGCTCAACAACTCCATTCTGGGTGGAAACCTGGTCGTCGATGGAACCTTCGGCAGTGGTACCGAAGCCAAGGTGAAGACGTTCCAGAGGTGTGAGGGGCTTTCAGCCGACGGCATCGTCGGCCCCAAGACGTGGGCGCGCCTCAACTACTGGACATCTTCGGGTGGATTCGGCTGCTAGACACCACCCGCAGCAGCCCCTGGGCAGTAACGCCGCCCAGGGGCTGCTCGCGGCCTAAAGTCACGCAGCTTTTCGATCGCGTCCTCCGGCGCTGTGGTGCCCGTCGTCGTGGTGTCCGGGTGGGTCGGTAGCCACAGCGCCGTTCCGGCCGCTGTCTTGGTGAATTGCCCAGCGTCAGGCGACTGTTACTCCGCCTTCGGTGGAGTCGGTGGAGCGGCTGAGTTCCTCCCAGGCGTCGAAGTCGTCCTGGACGCGTTGGCGCCCGGCGGTGACCAGGCGGAGCGCGTCCGAGCCGAGCAGGATATGCACGGGAGGCTTCTCCGCGTCCAGGAGGGTGAGGATGGCGTCGCCCGCGCGATCGGGATCACCGATGCCCTGACCCGCGAGGGCCTGGCGGCGGGTCCGGATCGGGTCGAACAGTGCGTCGTAGTCGGCGATGCTGCGCGGTGCGCGGACCAGTGACCTACCTGCCCAGTCCGTTTTGAACGCGCCGGGAGCTACGGCGGTGACCCGCACGCCGAACTGGGTGACCTCTTGGGCCAGGGTGGCGGTGATGCCTTCCAGGGCGTGTTTGCTGCCTTCGTAGAACGCCAGTCCAGGGAAGGTGGTGTGCCCGCCCATCGAGGTGATGACGAAGATGTGGCCGCCGCGCCGTTCCCGCATGCCGGGTAGGACCGCTTTCACGGTCGCTACCGTGCCGAATACGTTGACCTCGAACTGGCGGCGCAGATCGGCCATCGACGACTCTTCGAAGGTGCCTTCAAGCCCGTAGCCGGCGTTGGCCACTAGCACTTCGATGGGGCCCAGTTCCGCTTCGGCGGCCCGCACCGTGGGGTCGATCCGGTCCGCGTCGGACAGGTCGAGGATGAAGGCCCGGGCGCGGTCGGGGTCCAGTGCCTGGAAGGCGGCCGCGTGCTGCTCGGTGCGCACGGTGCCCGCGACCCGGTGCCCGGCCGCCAGGGCCCGTCGGGCGGTGGCCAGTCCGAGGCCGGTGCTGACGCCGGTGATCAGGAATGTCTTGCTCACTTACGGGTGTCCCTTCGTGGATGAGTGTCAGGCCGCGGGGCGTGCGTGGGCACGGCGGCATCGACCCCGCGGGTAGGGCGAGGTCGTGTCTGGGTGGTGTTGGTGTTGGTGCTGGATCGCCCGGTGTGGGCGGTGGTCAGGACTCGGCGGCGGTGTCTTGGGTAGTCGCGGTGGCGGGTTCGCTGCCCCAGCTGGCCAGTAGTCGCAGGCGCTCTTGAGAGGGCGAGCCGGACGGCGCGCAGTAGACGACGAGCGATTGGCCCGGGTCGGCGGCCGAGGTGAAGATCTCGTACTGCAGTTCCAGGTCGCCGGCGAGAGGGTGGTGGAGGCGTTTGAGGCCGGTGGTGCGTTCCTGGACGCGGTGTTCTGACCACCAGGCCGGGAACTCGGGTGAGCGCATCATCAGCTCACCGATCAGGTTGGCGATGCGCTGGTTTCGCGGCTGGGCGGCGGCGGCCCGCCGCAACCCATGCACGTAGTCGCGGGCGACGCGTTCCCAGTCGCACCACACCAGGCGAGCACGCGGATCCAACAGCGTCCAGCGCGCCATGCTGCGTTCCCGGCGCGGCAGCTCGGCCACATCGGGAAACAGCAACGCCCACAACGCATTCCCGCCGACGACAGTGAGGTCCCGGTCGCTGACAAAAGCAGGAGCCAGATCCATCGACTCCAGCACCTGTCGCAACGCCGGTCGTAGCCGTGACGAGTGCTCGGCCCGGTCCTTGTGCCCGGCTGTGGTGCCCGCGAGCGCGAACAGATGCCGCCGCTCGATGTCATCGAACCGCAGCGCGTCGCAGAGGGCATGCAGTACCTGTTCGGACGGCTGCCGGGCGCGGCCTTGTTCCAGACGGGTGTAGTACTCGGTACTCACCCCGGCCAGCTGCGCGACCTCACCGCGCCGCAGACCGGCGACCCGACGACCGGCGCCGAACTCGACCGGCAGACCGACCTCATCCGGCGTGAGTCCAGCACGGCGGGCCCGCAGGAAGTCACCCAAGTCGTTATTGCCCATGCCCTGAGTCTGCTCTTCACCCAGCCGATCACCAAGGGCATAGCTGGCCCTGCCAGTACTACCCACCAGGCCGTGCAAGGCGGCGAGACTCGGCAAGGTCCGCCCAGAACGGGCATAAGTTGGCCAAGCCCATTGCGTCCTGACCGGGGGCGCCGAGACTGCCGCTGTGGGCGAGTCCGAGGCACTCCCTCGGGATGACTTCGAGGTCGTCAACTCCGCGCTCAGCGACAACTGCCAGCTGGCCGAAGAACTGCGGTGCACGAAGTGCGGCGTTATCACTACCCAGGCGGACACGAGGGGCGGGGATGGACACTGGCCCGCCTCGACCTCACGGCCGACCGTCACCGGTGCTCACCTCGGGTCGGCGAACGCGGACGACTCCGCCGACTCCACGCTGGATGAGATCCAGGACTGCACGTGCGTGGAGTTCTGTGACGAGGACCCGAAGACGGCTTGCGGTCTCTCGGGCCGTCGGCACGTGCACCCGGCCAGCCAGGGCGCAGGCTTCGGGCCGTGCCCCGCCCACCCGGATGCCCCTGGTGATCTCTGATCGGCAGCCCTCAACCCGTACGCATGGCCCTGTGATTCGGGGACTCGCGTACGGGTTCACATCCCCTGGCGCCCAGGATTCCTGGAACCCGCGCGCCTTCGCGTGCGCAGCGGCTGAAGCCCCTGATGTCATCCTGGATGCCGCTGACCGGGCCCGGCCGCGTCCGCCCGCCCCGGGCCCGTTGACGGCCCACCGGGGCGCGGCGTGCGCGGCCTGCCGTGCCTCGGGTGTCGTATGGGGGTCGTTAGTGCTGCCTCCAGTGGGCCGTGCCCAACTTCTAGATGAGTAAGTCCGAAGTCTTGGTTAGTGGTCGTAGGCGATCAGTGATCGGGTGATCGGTGCGTTGTTGGTGCGGTTGTGCCAGATAGCCGTGGTCAGGGCGAGGATGCGCTGTCCGATGCGGGCCAGGACTCCAGCTGGGGTCCTGGCTCCGTGCCGTTCGAGGTCGAGTTGGCCTTTGAGCGTGTCGTTGACCGACTCGATCAGCTGCCGGATGGGCTTGAGCAGGTGTTCACCGGGTCGGGGCTTGCGGTTGCGGTAGCTGGGCCGCAGCACGGACAGGCCATGGTCGGCCATGAAGGTGTCGAGGTGTTGGGACACGTAGCCCTTGTCGCCGATGACCGTCTGTCTGGGATGACTGGTCAACAGGTCGGCGTCGTGGAGGAGCATGTCGGTGAGAACTTCGCGTTCGTCGATCTTGGGGTTGGCCAGTGCCCAGGCGATCGGCAGCCCGCCGGGGGTGCAGATCAGGTGGAGCCGCAGGCCCCAGAAGAACCGTGAGTGCGAGGGGCAGTAGGAATAGGCGGCCCAGCCGGCCAGGTCGGAGCGTTTGGCGGTGGGGCGGGAGCGTGCGCATTCCACCGGGGTGGAGTCCACGATCCACACGTCGTCGTGCCACAGGTCCGTGTCTCGGGCCAGGGTGCGGATGAACCGGCTGATCAGCGTGTTCGCCGCCCGCAGGCGCTTGTTGTAGCCGGACTGGCCGGGCAGGTAGGGGAACTCGGCGGCCAGGTGGCGGCGGGCGAACCGCAGCCACCTGGCTTCGGAGACGAACCCCAAAACGGCTTGCATCACTGCCACCGTCAACAGTTCCGCGTCCGTCAGTCTCGGCGGCCGTCCCATCCGCCGCGTTCCTGCCAGAGCGTCATCGATCTTCACGTACAGTGCTGTCGCGAGGGTTTCGAGATCTGTCGTCACAAACGGATCAACGAGACCCTCGCTTCATGCGCCAAGACTTCGGACTTACTCATCTAGCCGCCAAACCGGACCCCGGGCCTTCAGACGCCATTTCACTTGGTGAGTCTGCGGTGGCAGATGAGGGTGAGGCGATACTGAGGAAGGCGAGAAAGTGCTCAGCTTTGCGCTCGTAGCGCCGGTGGAGGCGGCGGCAGCCGACGAGCCGGGCCGTGGTGCGCTAGATGGTCCAGCGGTAGCGGCACAGGCGCTGTGAGGCTCGCCCCCTTGCGGGCGATGCGGTGGGTGATGCCCCGCGCCGACCGCAGCTACGCTCGCTTCCTTGCCCACGCCGCCCAGGCCGCCCCGGACGACGCCACTAGCGACCACGATGGCGCGGCGAGGCACCGATGAGCGGCACCCACACCATGCTCCACGACCCTCACGGCTTGATCGAGGCCGAGCTCCCCCTCGACCGCGCCTCGTACGAAACGCTCGTCGCCGCCGTTCTCACTTGGACGGACCCGCACCTCGGACCCCGAGACTACGAACCCCCCCTCCGGCCGGTAACGGGCCCGCATTCGATTCCCCCGACGTAGTTCACGAGGCTGGTCAGTCGACCTTCGCTGTCCTTGCGACCATCTCTCCAGCGAAGGGCTCCTCTTGGTGGTACACGCGCGTTTTCGTCCGTGTACGTCTCTTCTTCGATGCGCATGGTCATTCCGTTGCTGGTGGTTCGAATGAGGGATCGTCTCTGAAATCCCAGCGAGAAATGGAGCCGCCATCGGCTGCCACCCCTCAGCAGAAGCGGACGGCCATCAGCCTGAGAAGTGAACGTGCCCTGAGCGCGACGCTCACCGGGCGGCCAGGTACTCAGGTGAGGGGTGGGCCAGTTCGGGGTGTTCCACCACGTACCGATCGCCGTGAATCGCCAGCATCGCCCAGTGCCACGCCTCATCGTGAAACAACAGCCCACGGTAGGGGGCGTCGTCCGGCTCGTACGGGTACCGCTGCAGGGCAGCTTCCCGCGCCTGCGTTGGGGTGAGCCCACCATGGTGGGCCATCACCCACTCGTAGCCGCGCCGCTCGGAGTGCAGACACCCGAGGTAGTCCAGCTCACTCCACCTCACTCCATCTCACTCCACTTCACGAACCTCAACCCCACATACCCGCCCCGGACCTGCTCTCTTCTCGCTCTGTGTCATTATGCGGGCGCGTCCCAGGCAAGTGGGCCGCGGTCTACTGGTTGCCAGGGGGTTGGGGATGGGTGCGGGTACGGAACCGGACGGCTCGTCCAGATCGGACGAGGAGTGGGAGCGGTTTTTGCGCGAGTCGGTGGCCGGTGTCACCGACGCGCCCAAGGAACCGTCGGCTCGGGCCCGCGACGTGGCCAAGCGGCTGCGCTCGGAGCCCGACCGTAGCCTGGAGGGCTGGCGCAACTACACGCCCGCGCGGCCCAAGCGGCGCACGGGCTGGTACGTGGTCGGGTTGCTGGCCTCGCTGGTGCTGCTGGCGGTGGCGCTCGCGCCGGGGCGGATAGTGGGTCTGTTCGGCGGCGCCGACTCCTCACCGCTGGCGGCTGAGACCGCCCGCCCGACCCAGGCGCCTCCGGCGCAGGTGGCCCAACGTCCGACCATGGACGAGCCGTTCCGCGGCTCGCCGGCGGCGAGGTGGGCGAGCGGAGCGGCCGGGATCACCGTGCCGAAGGCCCAGGCGGTCGGCTGGATGAGCGCCGCCGAGGTCGAACGGGCCCTCGCCCGCAGCCGGGACTTCCTCGTCGCGTCCAGCCTGGACCGCGCAGTGCTGCGGGGCCAGCGCCCGGAGAAGGCGATGGCACTGATCAACCCGCACCAGCGGGACGTCCAAGACCTTCTGAAAACCGCTTTCCGAACCCCGAGCGAGAAAAACAACCCCCTCCTCCTCTTCAGCCGCTTCCAGCCCTCCCGCACCCACCTGGTCGGCGACGTCGTCAAGACCCGGGGCCGCCTCACCTACCGGGAAGGCAAGCGCGGCGCGCTCCAGGTGACCGCCGACGTCACCTTCGTCTACCCGGTCACCCGTGCAGGCGAGGACGGCGACGAGATCGTGCGCACGATCGTCCGGCGCGAGCTGATCCTGAGCTGGGACGACCCGGAGAAGGTGATCACCGAGCCGGGCACGTTCTCGATCGTCTCGTACAAGTACGACATGACCAACGGCGGCTGCGGCGCCCCGACGGGCTACTTCACCCCTCCCTTCGGCACGGATCGCCAGACGGACCAGGCCGGCACGGAGATCGACCCGTACGACCGCAGCGCGCCGGTCGGGCGGGGCGAGTCCTCTGCGGACGAGTGCCAGAAGGCGACGCGGTCCTAGCAGGCGTTACTCGATGACCGCCCCCCACCCCCCCGGGCGATGAACATCCAGCCACCGATCCGCTCCCGGCGCCGGCGCCGGGCCGGTCGACCGAGCACCGCGCGCGGCCATACGGCGACCTGCACGCACTTGTCCCATCGATCTTGTGACCAGCCCGCGCCCGGGTCGTCGCTGCGGGCATGGGGCGGGCAGATTTCAGTGCTGCCGAGTGGGCACGGCTTCGGCCGTTCCTGCCGGTCAGCAACAGGCGTTGTGGCCGGTGGCGGGATCATGCGCAGGTGATCGACGAGATCTGCACCGGGTGCGGATCGGCGTGCAGTGGCGTTGTCTGCCTGAACGGCAAGAGGAAGTCACCGCGGCTGGCCACCGGATCCCGGCCGCTGCGCCTACGCGGCCGCCCCTGGTACGACGCCGCTTCCTGAGGCAGGCCCCGTGCCGCTACCAAAGGGGCCGGCCACGCGCCGACCGCGGGGGTGCGGCGGTATCGGCTGCGGCTGGGCACCAGGCCATCGGCAGATACCCGGAGAGCAAGTCTGGTCGGCAAGCGCCCAAGTTGACCCACGCGGATCCCGGACGCCGACGCAGCGTTCCCGGCCTCCTACTGCATCGGCAAAAACCATTGCAGCACGATCGAGCGGGCGGGCCATCTGCCGCGTCAGGAGCAGCCGCCGCCGTCACCACCTTGATCCGCACCGTCCCTCCCGCCTGGCCGCCGGACGATGCACGGCGGTGGCACCACCGCGGATTGAGGTAGGGGGCGCCTGGTTCGCGCTCTTCGGTTCGCCGTGCGCCCTCTCCGCGGCCGGGCCGCGGGACGGGTTCCGGAAGCACAGTTCAAAACGTTTCGTTGCCGCGGAATTTACTCGCTGCCTCTGATTCACTTTTTGCGAAGTCATTTACATGACAGTTCGATGCATCGGCCATCTTGCACGTAAGACGAAAATAGTACTTTCCTTGCGGGGGTTGCAGGGTGCCGAGGGCGCACCACTAGCTTCGTCTGTCAACGCACCGCCTGCTCGTTCCGGGCCTCCGATGGGCTCGGGCTCCGGCCGTGGACCGGTATGCCGGTTCGCGGTCGTACCAGGGGCGGCGGCCGCGACCAACGACGAAGGAGACGTCATGAAGAAGGCTTATGAGGCACCGACCCTCGTCCGGCTGGGGACGTTCCGGAAGAAGACCGGGCTCCTGAACAGCTCCGGCAACGACCGTCTGATCCTGAGCAAGAACTGACGGCGGACGGCTGACGGATCGCTGCCCAGCACCATGGCTGATTCGCATGAGAGCAAGGGACCGGGTCCCGGCGACGCGCATTTCGCGGTCTTTCCCGACCGTGCGGATGCGGCCGCCGTGGCCCGCTCCTGCTCCTTCTCACGCCCAGGAACACGCATCCTGACGCACGCCTCGGGGCGGCCCTGGCTGGTCGGGCACTGGAACGACGACGAGATCGTCACCGCACGCGCCGGCCGGGCGGCGCTCGCCGTCGTCGGATGCTGCCCGGTCGACACCTCCGAACTGCAGCGCCACGCCGCCAAGTTGAGCGATCTGGCCAGGCTCGACGAGTTGGCGCGCACACTGCCCGGGAGCTTCCACCTCGTCGCCGCGCTCGACGGGCAGCTCAGGGTGCAGGGCACCGCCTCGGGTCTCCGGCTGGTGTTCCATGCCGCCGTCGACGGTGTCCAGACCGCCGCCACCAGCGCGGACGTCCTCGCGGACGCGCTCGGCGCCGGTCCGGACGTGGCGCAGCTGGCCGTTCGGCTGCTGTGGCCGGTTCCCCATCCGTTGTTCGAGGCCCCGATGTTTCCGGGGGTCACGGCCGTGCCCCCAGAGGACGCACTGACCATCGCGGCGGACGGGCGGACCGTACGGCGGTCCCGCTGGTGGACACCGCCCGAACCCGCACGGGCGCTCGCCGACGGCGCACCCGTCGTACGGGAGGCACTGGCCGCCGCCGTCGATGCCCGCACCAGGCAGGGCGGCGTGGTCAGTTGTGACCTCTCCGGCGGGCTGGACTCCACCTCGATCTGTTTCCTGGCGGCGCGGTCGTCGGCCCGGGTGGTGGCCAGCACCTGGCCCGGACGCGATCCCGCTGACACCGACCTGCACTGGGCGCAGCAGGCCGCCCGCTTCCTCCCGGACCTCGACCACGTCATCTGGGACGCCGAAGCCTCACCGCTGGTCTACACCGACCTACTCGACATCGACGACCTGCTGGACGAACCGACCATCGGCGTGATGGACCGCGCCCGGATGCTGCACCATCTGCCGGGGCTGGCGGAACGGGGCAGCCGGCTGCATCTGACCGGTATCGGCGGCGACCATGTGGCGTGGTGTTCCGAGGCCTACTACCACCGGCTGCTGCGGACGCGTCCGCTCTTCGCCCTGCGCCAGCTCCGCGGGTTCCGGGCCCTGTGGCAGTGGCCGCTCGGCGGCACCGTGCGAGCACTGGCCGATTCCCGGCCGTACGGCAAGTGGCTGGCCGACGCCGGCCGCCGGCTGCGCGGTCCGCTGCCGCCGTCCGTCGCCGGCAGTCTCGGCTGGGGCATGGCCCCACGGCTGTTCGACTGGGTGAGCCCGGAAGCGGAACGGATGGCAGGGGAGGCGTTGCGCGCGGCGGCCGGGCAGGCCACACCCCTGCACCGGGACCGTGGGCTGCACACTGACCTGGAACAGATCCGTTCCTGCACCCGCATCATCCGGCAGTGGGACCGGATGGCTGCCCGGGCCGGGGTTCCCATGGCGTCGCCCTTCTTCGACGACCGGGTGATCGAAGCCTGTCTCGCGGTCCACCCCGGTGAGCGCGTGACGCCCTGGCGCTACAAACCCCTGCTGGCCGCCGCCATGCAGGGCGTCGTACCCGAAGCGTGCCTGCGGCGCGGCAACAAGGCCGAGGCCTCGATGGACGCCTCGAACGGACTACGGGAGCACCGCGGCGACCTGATGGCGCTCTGGGAGGACTCCCGGCTGGAACAGCTCGGCCTGGTGGACGGCGACGCCCTGCGCCGACTGGCCCGGCGCCCCTCCGCGCCCGGACTGCGCGACGCGATCCTGTACTCGACCATCGCCTGCGAAGTGTGGCTGCGCGGTCTCGCCCGCGCCGGCGAGCCCCGCACCACCAACAACGCGGTCTCCCCGGCCTCTTGATACAGGTCCTCACCGGACCTCGGCAGAAAGGCTCTCACCATGGCACTGCGGTTCGGCGCCGATGTCTCCACGGCGGAGACCGACTACGGCACAGTACTTCTCGACGAGCGCAGCGGGGACTACTGGGAGCTCAATCCCTCCGGCACGCTGGTGGTCAAGACCCTGCTGGGCGGCGGTGAGGAAGGGGACGCCGTCGACGCGCTGGTCGCGCGGTTCGACATCGACCGGGCACAGGCGACTCAGGACGTTGCGGCCCTGGTGCAGGAACTGCGGGCATCCGGACTGGCCGCATGACGACCCCGAGCGCACTGGACCGGCCGACCGGCGTCCCGTTCATTCGACGGCTCGCCGCCCGCAGCGTCCTGCTTCCCGCCCTCGCCCTGTCCCTCCTGCCGCCGCGCCGGCTTCGCGCGGTCCTCTCCCTCGCCCGCCGCGGCGCCACACCCGCCTCTACCTCACAGGCCGCGGCAGCACGTGACGCGATGTGCGCGGCGAGCCTGCGCTGCGCCGGCCCCCGCGGCTGTCTGCCACGCTCGCTGGGCGCCGCCCTGCTCTGCCGGCTCCGCGGCACCTGGCCCACGTGGTGCACCGGGGTGCGGGTGGTGCCCCCGTTCACCGCGCACGCCTGGATCGAGGCGGAGGGCCGTCCGGTCGCCGAAGGGCTACCGGACGGCTACTTCACCCGCCTCATGGTCGTCGCCCCGGTGAGCCGGACGGACCCATGACCGCAACCAGCAGGGAGGTGCCGACCTCGCCGGGCGAGGCGCGGTCCTCGCCCCGCGGCGACCGGTCCACGCGGACCGCGGTGGCCACGCTGTTCCGGCTCACCGCAGGCCACCGGTCCTCGATCGCCGTCGCGACCGCGCTCACCATGGCCGGCTCCGCCCTCGGCCTCGCCCAGCCGCTGGTCGCCAAGCACATCGTGGACAAAAGCGGCCAAGGCCCGCTCGCATGGCCGCTGTTGCTGCTGCTCACCGTGCTCTTCGGGGCCGAGGCCGCGACCGGTGCGGTGGGACGCTTCCTGCTGGAACGCACCGGGGAGGGCGTGGTGCGCGCACTGCGCCACGGCCTGGTGGCGCGGCTGCTGCGCCTGGAGATGAGGGAGTACGACCGGCACCGCAGCGGTGATCTGATCTCCCGGGTCACCGCCGACACCACCCTGCTGCGGGAAGTGGTGGCCCAGGCGCTGTCGGACCTGGTGTCCGGGGCGCTCGTCGGGGCGGGCGCGCTGGTGCTCATGGTGTGGCTCGACCCGCTGCTGCTGCTTCTGATCGCACTGACCATCGCCGCCGCGGCGGGGGTCGTGGCCTCGCTGCTGAAGGGCATCCGGGCGGCCTCGGAACGCATGCAGAACTCCGTCGGCGCGATCTGCGCCGACCTGGAGCGTGCCCTGGGCGCCCTGCCGATGGTCCGGGTGCACCGTGCCGAGGACCGCGAGGCGCGGCGCATCGGGGAGCGGGTCGAATCGGCGTACAGCGCGGGCGTACGGACCGCGAAACTGGCGTCGATGATGAGCCCGGCGGTCGAGCTCGCCGTCCAGGGTTCGTTCCTACTCGTCCTGGTCATCGGCGGCCTGCGGGTGAACGGCCGGGCCAATTCGCTCGGCGACCTGGTCGCCTTTCTCCTGTACGCGTCCTATCTGGTCCTGCCGCTGTCCTCGGCGTTCCGGGCGGTGGGCCTGATCCAACGTGGCATGGGTGCGTACCAACGGATCGAGCAGGTGCTGGCCCTGCCCGTGGAGCCCGCAGAGCCCGAGGAGTACGGGGAGTACGGGGAGTACGGGGGGTGCGCGGAATCCGCCGACCGCGGACAGTCCGCGAAGCCCGTGATGCGGGAGACGACGGCCGTTCGGGAGCATCCACCCCGACGGGCGGAGGAATCCGGCAGGAACGAGCACTCCCGGAGAGGAGGGGCCCCGGCACTCGTCCTGCGTGACGTCCACTTCGGCTACGACCCGCAACGCCCGGTGCTGCGCGGCGTCTCCTTCGACGTCCCCCACCGCCGGCAGGTGGCCCTGGTCGGTCGGTCCGGGGCGGGCAAGAGCACCCTCTTCGCGCTGGTGGCCAGATTCTACGAACCGGACGCCGGAACCCTGCTCTTCGGCGGCCGGCCGGCCACCGTACTCGGCCGCGCGCAGTGCCGGGCCCGCATCGCCGTCGTCGACCAGAACACGCACGTCATGCACGGCAGTCTGCGGGACAACCTCACCTACGCCGACCCCGATGCCGATGAGCACCAGGTCCGGCGCGTCATCGAACTCACCCAGCTGGAAGAGGTGGTGGCACGACTTCCCGGAGGACTGTCCGGTGCACTCGGTGAACGTGGCAACACGCTGTCGGGCGGGGAACGGCAACGGGTCGCCCTGGCGCGTGCCCTGCTCGCCCGACCGTCGCTGCTGCTGCTCGACGAGCCGACCGCGCATCTGGACGCCCTCAACGAGGCCGCCCTGACCCGGGTGATGAAGGACGTCGCCCAGGAGTGCGCGGTGCTGGTGATCGCGCACCGGCTCTCCACGGTCCAGCACGCCGACCGCATCGTCGTGCTCGAAGACGGCCGTACCGTCGCCTCCGGCCACCACGAGGAACTCCTCATCACCAGCCCCGTCTACCGCCGCCTGGCCGCCGGCCAGATGCTGCGCGCGGCCGCCACGACACCGCCCGGCACGCAGTGATGTGGCCCCACAGCCGACCACCCATCACCCGTTGATTCACAGGTATCCCATCCCCGCCGGGTGCGCCGGGTCCGGTACGTTCGTCACGGTCCAGCCACCGCCGCTGGTCAACGCCACCAGCACTTAGAGCTCCTAACAGAATGCTCTGGACACACTCAAATAGGTCACTCGGTTGAGCGGGGCGGACGCGGTGGGTGCGAGTGAGAGCCTCAGGGGTGTTCGTTGATCAGCGCGAGGAGATGTTCCAAGACGGCCCCGTTGCTGGTGCGTAGGCCGTCGTGTTGGTACTCATCGGTGAGCCAGGGCTTCAGGCCGTGGATGATCTGGGCGGTGCTGAGCGACAGGCCACGGTCGAGGTACATATCGTCGTGGTAGATGGCGGCGGCGACGGGAACGGTGTTATTTCGCAGGCGATCGATGTCGTAGAGCGCAGGCCAGGCCGGGCGTTCGGCGATCAGGTGGGCAGCCGGGCGGAACGGCTGCAGCACCGGGTCGGTATCGAACATCCAGGGGTAGATCATCTCCCCGGTGAACAGGATGGGCGCGCCTGAGCCGAGCGCGGCTTCGGCGTCGAACGCGGGGAACTCATCTCGGATGCGCTGAGCCGACCAGCGAGTGGCTGCCATTCCTTGCGCGTATGTGGCCTCGTGCAGCAGGTAGTACAGCGGTCCGCCGGCTACGTCGGCCAGTTCGCGCTCGACCTGGTACAAGAACGCCTCTGACGGTTCGGTTCCGCCGGTGAAGGGGTCTTCGAGAAGATAGTGCAGGCGAAGGCTTCCATCGGTGCCGCCAAGCATGTTGCCCAGGGCCTGGAAAGTTTTGACGGTCAGCGGTCTGCCGCTCGGCAGGATCACCCGGTGGTCGTGCAGGTATCGGGCGACGGCTCGGGCTTGGTCGACGTCGCCTGGGAATCGGTCGTAGTGCTCGGTGTTCTTGAGGGTGACTGTGGGATACAAGGCACGGTAAACCTCATCCGCGGTCGCGCACACGCCGGGCAGTCCTCCGGTGATGAATGCCTGGGCGAGCCCGTGCGGAGCGAAGGACAGGTAGGTGATCGTGCACAGGCCGCCGAAGCTCTGGCCCAGTACGCTCCAGGGCCGGTCCCCTATGAGCGTCCGGCGGATGATCTCGGCATCCCGCACGATCGCGTCCGCGCGGAAGTGCGACAGGTAGTCTGCCTGTGCGCCGGGGTCTCGGATCTGGGCCAGAAGGCGGCGGTCGACAGGAGTGGAGCGGCCGGTGCCGCGCTGATCCAACATGAGCACGCGGTAGTCCCGAAGGGCGCGATTTATCCAGCCTTCACCGCCGAATGGGCGAGGGCTGGCCGCTCCGGGGCCGCCTCCCAGGAACAACAGCCAAGGAAGGTCGCGGCCGGCCTGACCTGTTGCCTGTATCTCACGCGCATATACCTGGATCTGTTGGTCATCGGGCCGGTTGTGGTCGAGGGGAACCGTGAAGGTGTGGTCGACGTGCACCGTGCCGAGGTGGCGGGACGTAGTCATGTCGTCATCCTTGGGCCTTCACGCCTCGATAGCGGAATGATTTTTGAGGCGACGCCAGCAGATGAGGGCACAGCCGCGGGTGAGGAAGGCTTCGTGGATGTCGTCGCGTATCTCCCAGCGGATCCGCAGGCGGCGGAACCAGTGCAGATGGGCGAACGCACGCTCCCCGACCCAGCGTTGGATGCCCAGGCCGGAGCCGAGCTGGGTGCCCCGGCGGGCAATCAGCGGCTTCACACCGAGATCCCAGACCAGCCGGCGGTACTTGTCGTGGTCGTAGCCTCGGTCACTCAGCACCACATCTGGGCGGCGCCGGGGCCGGCCTCGCTTGCCTCGCACCGGCGGCACCGCGTGGTAGGAGCGGGATCAGCTGGGTGACGTCGTTGCGGTTGCCGCCAGTCAGGGTGGCGGCCAGAGGGATGCCGGTGGCATCGGTGATCAAGTGGTGTTTACTGCCTGTCCTGCCCCGGTCAACAGGGACACGGCCTAAGCGATCACGTTCAGAAGGACTTCGCCGACTACGGTCTGAGCCCTGAACAGGTAGCAGACCTGCGCACTTGGGCCCTGCCCTGGGCCAGCGACCTCGATACCCGGCTCCACGCCGGGGAAGACCTGAACGACAACTGACCCCCGCCAAGTGCGTTGCGCTGCTGGCTCCTTATACCGCGGCAGCAGGACACGGTGTTCGGCGGCTCATGCAGTTACTACCACTGGCGCCTGAGCGCCCGCCTGACCGAGCCCGAACCGGCATGACTATTTCCCCGACCGCCGGACCGGCCGTCTCGTTGTCGGAAGGCGGCCTGCCGAAGGGCCTGTCGGGCATCCCGGGCCTGCCTGGTGCTCCCGGTGGCGGCAAGGGCACAGGTGGCAACCGGCCCTCGGAAACGCCGTCGAGGACTCCCTCGACGATGCCCTCCGGGATGCCGAAGGAGATGCCTTCCGGGATGCCGAAGGGGCTGCCCAAGGACATGCCGAAGGGGCTGCCCACAGGCATGCCTGGTTTTCCAGGGCTGCCCGGCACCGGCAGCGACACCGGCGCTGGCGGCGGCCGTGCCGCTTCCGGCGGCACGGATGTCGGCGGCGCGGGATTCGACCTCATGGCGAACCCCTCACTCACCCGCGACCAGCGCAGGATCCTCGACTACGCTGTGCGGCACGCTCCGGCCGCGCGGATCAAACTGGCGATGGACGGCGGCGCGATGACCGCGGCCCCGGTCATCCTGGAAAGCGACGACACAGTGATCGCCATGGGCGGCTTCCTGGGCAGCGACAACGCTCCCTCCCTGCGCCAGCTGACCGCGTGGACGAAGAGCGGGGAACTGCGCTACGTCCTGGCATCCGGCTTCAGTGGCCGCATGGCAGCGATGATGCCCGGCCAGGGCAAGGACAGCCCGGCCGCGCAGCGCTCGGCGTGGATCAGCGAACACTGCGCCAAGGTGCCGGCCTCGACGTACGGAAGCAGCTCGGGCGGCAGCGACCCGGGGGCCGGCGGCAAGGTGAGGCCAGGGGGCGGCACCCTGTACGACTGTGCCCCTGAACACCGGAAACAGCCTGATGGCCGGTAACGCAACGGACGGAGCCAGAGAGCGTCATGGTCGAGCAGCGCGCAGACGGGACGGGGCCCAAGCTCCTCGTGGTGGAGGACGAGCCCAGCATCCGCACCCTGTTGGAGTCCACATTGCGGCTGACCGGATACGAAGTGCTCAGCACCGGCACCGGACAGTCAGCACTGGTGGAGGTCGAACGGTTCGCCCCCCATCTGCTGCTGCTCGACGTGATGCTGCCCGACCTCGACGGATTCGAGGTGACGCGGAGGCTCCGGACCGCAGGCAACGACACCCCGGTGTTGTTCCTCACCGCGCGCACCGAACTGTCGGACCGCATCACCGGCCTCAGCGCCGGCGGCGACGATTACGTCTCCAAACCGTTCAGCATCGGGGAGGTGCTGCTGCGCATCCAGGCGATTCTGCGCCGCACCGGGCAGGATGTCCCCGCCGATTACCAGCGGGGCATCCTTCGCTACGCCGACCTGGAGCTGGACGAGGACGCCCACGAGGTGCACCGCGCGGGCCACTACATCCCGCTCTCACCGACCGAGTTCAACCTCCTCGCGTACCTCATGGCCAATGCGAACCGGGTCGTGAGCCGGGTCCAGATCCTCGACCATGTCTGGCACTACGACTTCGCAGGTGACGGCCGTATCGTCGAGACGTACGTGAAGTATCTGCGAAGAAGATCGACCGCTTCGACCCGCCGCTGATCCACACGGTCCGGGGCGTCGGCTACTGCCTGCGGTTGCCGCGCACACCCGCCGGGAAGGGCGAGCGGTGAGCAGGTTCATTCTCTCCCGGCCCGCGTCGCTGCGCCGTCGCCTGATCCTGGGGATCACCGTGCTGGCCGCCCTCGCGGTGCTGGCGTCCCAGGCGATCGGCTTCGTGGTGCTGCGTTCCTGGCTGATGGACCGTGTCGACCAGCAGCTCAGGGACTTCAAGCCCCCGTCCCGCGCATTTCTCGACGCCGTCTCCCGAGGGGGGATTCCCGGTCTGGAGAAAGCCCCCGCAGTGCTGCCCTCCGACTTCCGCGTGTACTTCTACAACTCCGGCGGCCGCCTCTTGCACAGATCGCTCGGAGCCGGCGGCAGACCCGGCCCCCGGCTTCCCACCACCCTCGGCGAGGTCGGGCTGGGCGGCGGTCACCCCGTGACGCTCCCCGCGGTATCGGGGGACGGCCACTGGCGAGCGCTCCTGCAGCCCGGCCCCGGCCGGTTGAACGGCGTGGTCGTCCTGCCGCTGGACACCGTCGACGGTGCGGCCTCGAAGATCCTCTGGCTGAACGCCATCCTTCTCGCGGGTACCGTGATCGGCCTTGTCGGCGTCGCCCGCTGGGTGGTGCGCCTGGGGCTGCTCCCACTGACCCGGATGGAACGCACGGCGGAGACCATCACCGCGGGCGATCTGAGCCGGCGGCTGCCCGACACCGATCCGCGCACTGAGGTCGGACGGCTCGGGCGGGTCCTCAACACCATGCTCGCGCGCCTTCAACGGGCGATGGCGGAGCAGGAGGCGTCCGAAGCGCGGCTGCGCAGGTTCGTCGCGGATGCCGGCCACGAACTCCGTACGCCGCTCACCTCGATCCAGGGCTTCGCGGAACTCGCCCTGCGTCACGAAGGGCGGCCGGCGGACGAACAGCGGGAAGCCAACCGGCTGATCGCCCAGAACGCGGACCGGATGAGACTGCTCGTCGACGACCTACAACTGCTCGCCACACTCGACGAGGAGCCGACCTACCGAAGGGTGGCGGTGGACCTGCTCTCCGTGGCCGCCGACGCGGTCAGCGACACGGCCGTGCACAGTCGCTCCCACCCATTGGACCTCGGTCCGCTGCGCACTGTGCGCGAGCCGGACGGTACCGAGGAATTGGAACTGGTGGAGACCGGGGGAGACGGACACCGGCTGCGGCAGGTCGTCGCGAACCTGGTGTCCAACGCCGTCACCCACACGCCACCGGGCACACCCGTCCACGTGCGCGTCGGCTCCACCCTGGCCGGCCCCAGGACCGGCGGGACCGACCGTCCCGGCCGTACCAGTTCCTCCCCGCCCCTGCCGAGGGGAAGTACCATCTGCGTCATTGAAGTCGCCGACGAAGGCCCGGGCCTCGACCCACACAAGGCCGCCCACGTCTTCGACCGCTTCTACCGGGCCGACCCCTCCCGCTCTCGCGCCCACGGCGGCAGCGGACTCGGACTGGCGATCGCCACCGCCATCGCCCAGGGCCACGGCGGCCGTCTGGAACTCGACACCCACCCCGGTCAGGGCTGCACCTTCCGGCTCGTCCTCCCCGTATCCGCTCCTTACGACCTCGGGAGGAATAGTCGGGGGCGGAGGGGGCCGTGACATGAGGGCGGCCACGCAGGCTCTCAAGGTGTGCATCACGAGCTACTCCGCGTGGCCCTGTCTCATCCTGCCTTCACCGGCATCTCCGCCAACACTTCGGCGAGTTGCTCGAAGAACTCGCGCCACGCTGGGAGTCGGCCCGTGAGTCCGATCGCGCCGGGGAACGCGGCGGTCACCGCCAGCGGGCACGTGGTGCCGGACGCAAGCCGAAGCTGGTCTTCACCGACCGGCTGCTGGTCACCTGGTCTGCCTGCGGCTGGGACTGCCCCACGAGGCCATGGCTGAGCTGTACGGAGTCGACCGCTCCACCGTCTCCGGAGCCGTCCGCCAGGTCAGGCCCCTCCGCGCAGCCCGGGGCTTCGCCATTCCGGACCAGCCCGGCCTGCGCATCCGCACCCTGGAGGACCTGTTCGCCTACGCCCAGCACGAAGCTGTCGAGCTCTGCGTCGATAGCACCGAAGTCCACGTACGGCGCCCTCGCGCCGGCCGTCCGGGGCGCAAGGCGTTCATCTCCGGCAAGAAGCAGCAGAACACCATCAAGACCACCACGTTCAGCGACCGGCAGGGACGAGGGTTACCGGGGCCTGGCGAACGAGTTCCCCACCCAGCTCGGTGCCCCGCCCAAGAAACCCGCCGACGACGCCTGCGAAGGCGGCAAGCGGGCCTGGCGCGAAGCCCGGCGCCGCCAGTCCTCCCGCCGGATCTGTGTCGAGCACACCAACGCCGAGTACAAGCAGTGGCGCCCACTCCAGCGGTTCACCGGACGACGCGACGCCTACGCCGAAACCCACCTGGCAATCGCCGGACTCGTCTCCGACCGCTCAGCCCGCAGGCCCACACGCCACCGTTACAGCACCGAGCTGGTGCCCCTCCGGCCGACGGCCTGCTGATCACCCACCAGCCGAACCCCAGGCCCGCACGCACGGAAGTCAATGGGTGCGGCTCCCTCTGAGGGACTGCTCCGGCCAGGCATGTCACTTCTGAAGGCGCTGACTCGTCCGAGAGGGCGGATATCCAGCGGTCGTTCCCCCGAAGAAGAAGGAAACTTTCGTGTTCACCACCTACCTCGTGGTCACCCTGCTCACCTCGACTGTCAACGGCCTTGCCGCCACCGCCAACTTCATCGGCCACGAGTACCCCAAGAGCCAGGCGGACAAGTTGCGCGTGCCCCGGTCCTGGATGCGCCCGCTGGGCACACTGCTGGCGGCGGGCGCGCTGGGACTGCTGGCCGGATTCGCCGTGCCGGTCCTCGGCACGCTCGCCGCCGCCGGTCTCGTGCTGTACTTCCTCGGTGCGCTCTGCACCCACCTGCGGGTCCGTGACTACCAGTTGGCCCCCTGGGCCGTGTTCTTCTGCCTGCCTGCGGCCGCACTGGTCGTGAACCTGGCCTACCACGGCTCCTGGTGACCCAGTGGTGAATCGGGACCCGTCCCTCAGGAGGAGCTGCACCCGAAGTCAATTCCTCCCAGGTCGTTACGACACAGCACCCTGAACGACGGGGGCTGCTCGACGGCCCGCGCACGACTGTGCCCGGCCGACCGGCTTTGCCGCCGCCCCGGCCTGGGCGGTGTCCCACACTCGGTGCTGGCGGAGTTGATCGCGCGTGCGCGGATTCCGGCCCGCGCGGCTATCTGGACCTGACTGCGTTCAACACGGGTGGCGTGACCGAGGTCGCGCCGTATCTGGGCGCCACCTCGCCCTGGCTCGACGCCGGGTGAACGCCGTGTGGGTCCTGATCCGTGGCGAACGGTGCCAGCAAGGCGGCCTCCCGCCGACAACGGCAGCTTGACGACGCCGTCAGGCGCTGAGCGTGTCCTTGACAGTCTGGGCGAGTGGTGTGGTGGGGCGGCCGATGAGGCGGCTCAAGTCTCCTGTTGTGAGGGCGAGTTCACCTCGGCTGACCAGGTCGTCGGCGTCGAGGAGGGCATCGGCGAGATCCTTGGGCAGGCCGTTGTCGAGGAGGATTTGGTGGTAGTGGTCGGCGGTGAGTTGCTGGTAGGCGACGGATCGGCCGGATTGCCGGGATGCCTCGACGGCGTACTCGGCGAGGCTCCAGGCGTGGTCGCTGCTGAGCTCGTAGACCGTGTTGTCGTGGCCTTCGCGGCATAGGACCGCGGCGCGGCGGCGGCGTAGTCGGCGCGAGTGGCGGAGGCGATGCGACTGTCGGGAGCGGCGGCGCCGAGGAGGACGCCGTGTTCCAGCATGGTGGGCAGCTGCGCGGTGTAGATCTCGGTGTACCAGCCGTTGCGCAGGAACGTGTACGGCAGGCCGGAGTCCTGGATGGCTTGTTCGGTGGTGTGGTGGGCGGCGAACACCGTCCGGCCGGCCCCGCCGCCGAGGATGGAGGTGTAGGCGAGCTGTGCGACGCCGGCGGCCTTGGCGGCCTCAATGACCGCGAGGTGCTGGGGCACGCGGCGTGCGGTGTCGTTGCCGGAGATCAGCAGGACCCGGTCGCCGGCGCCGAACGCGCCGGCCAGGGAGTGGGGCTTGTCGTAGTCGGCGGTGCGGAGCTGGATGCCGCGGGCGGCGAGATCGGCCGCCTTGCCGGGGTCGCGGACCACGGCGGCGACCTGGTCGGCCGGGACCAGTTCCAGCAGGTGTTCCACGACAAGGCGGCCGAGTTGTCCGGTCGCCCCGGTGACGATGAGCATGACGTGTTCCTTGATCGGTGGGTCGACGGGCCGTTCGCCCGAAGTGAGATTGACGGTGGGTCAGAAGTGGTGGGGCCCGAAGCGGCCCCAGGCCACGACGGCGGCGAGGATGAGCAGCAGGATGTTCATGCCGATGACGCTGTTCTCCTTGCGCCGGGCGTGGACGACGACGGCACCGGCCATGGTGAGGGCCAGTCCGGTGGCGGCGAGCGGGGTAAGCGCGGTGGCGGTGCCTATCGCGGCGGGCAGGATCAGCCCGAGGGCGCCGAGGAACTCGACGGCGCCGATGGTCTTGACTGCGCTGGGGGAGAAGTCCTCGACCCAGGGCAGGCTTTTGGCGAGCTTGGTCGTGGGCTGGGTGGCCTTCATCAGGCCGACCATGGCGAAGAAGGCGGCGAGCAGGCCCTGGAGGATCCACAGGAAGATGTTCATGCTGGGGTTTTCCGTTCTGGTGCTGGTGCTGGTGGTCGTGCGGCGGGGTGGGTTGAGGTAGTCGGGTGCGGTTCGGTCAGCCGATCTGGACGGAGCGCATCGAGTTGCCGAACCAGAAGCCGTGATGGGGGAAGGTGACGGCATCGTCGTCGACCGCCGCGCCGAGGGCGACGAACAGCGGGACGAAGTGCTCGTGGGTGGGCAGCGCCTTGCGTACGCCGGGGGCCTGGGTGCGGTAGTCGAGCAGGGCGTTGGTGTCGCGGCGGGTGAGGGCGTCGCCGAGCCAGGCGTCGAAGTGGGCCAGGACCGGGTCGGGGGCGGCGTCGGGGTTGGACATGTCGGGGATGTTGAAGGTGTGGGTGAGCAGGCCGGTGGCGAAGATCAGCACGCCCTCGTCGCGCAGGGGCGCCAGTCGCCGGCCCAGGTCGTACAGGCCCTTCGGGGCGGGGGTGGGGAGGGAGATCTGCAGGACGGGGATGTCGGCGCCCGGGTACATCAGCATCAGCGGGATGAACGCGCCGTGGTCCAGGCCGCGCCCGGGGTCCGCGGTCGGGGCCTTGCCCAGCAGGGCGGTGATGCGGTCGACGAGGCCGGGGTTGCCGGGGGCGGGGTAGGTCAGGCGGTAGAACCGCTCGGGGAAACCACCGAAGTCGTACAGCAGCGGCATCGGGCTGGTGGTGGCGCCGTGGGCGAGCGGGCTGGCCTCCCAGTGGGCGGAGATCACCAGGATCGCGCGCGGGTGGGGCAGGGCCTTGCCCCAGGCGGCGAGCTCGCTACTCCAGCGGGGGTGGTCGATCAGCATCGACGCTGTACCGGCACTTCCCCACCCGCGTGGCCCTGGTGGAGGAACTGTTCGCCGAGAAATTCCAGGAATGGCTCACGGCCGGCGAGCAGGCCCTGGCCATGGACGATGCCTGGCAGGGCTTCTGCTCCTACCTGGAGAAGTTCTGCGAACTGCAGGCGCGCGACCGCGCGTTCAACGACCTGGCCTCCATGCGCCTGCCCACCGAAGCCCTCACCGGGCAGGTCCGCGCCCGCAGCTACGACCTAGCCTGCGAGATCTTCGCCCGTGCCCAGGAACAGGGCACGCTGCGCGACGACGCCACCCCCGAGGACCTCGCCTTCCTCATCTGGTCCCCCGCATCATCCAGGCCACCCGGACCATTGCGCCCAACGCCTGGCGCCGCCACCTCGGCCTCACGCTCGATGCCTTCCGCGCCGACAAGGCCCACCCCCTGCCCGAACCCCCCATGACACCCGACGAGGTCAGTCGCGCCATGACCACCCTTGGGGGCTCGTGCGCCGAATGATCCGCTGAACCGTCCGCCCGGCGTGGGCCGGCTTCGGCAGCACGCGCACGACGACCGGCCACGGCGCGGGAACCCCCACAGGGCTCGACGCCGGCTGACATACGGGCATGCGGGCGCGGGCCACCGGCGAGGAGCGGCAGACGGCCGTATCCGGCGACCAGGCAGAGAACCGAGTGCCCTCACGGCGAGTGAAGCCGGCCGTCCGACAATGGGGGAGGGCCGGCTGCCGCCCTCGCGGCCGACGGCGAACGGCACGACAGCGGTGTGGCACAGCACGCCCAGCGGCACGCCCACTCGAGCCCGGGGGGGGGAAGACGGCTGCCGCTGCTCTATTTGCACGCCTGTCCTCGGGCGATTTCGTCCCGGCACTGGAGCAGTTCCTCGGCGCCGCGGCCGGGCTCTCCTCGGCCACCGTCAACCGCCTCACCCAACAGTGGCAGGCCGACCACACCGCCTTCATGGACCGACCGCGACCTGTCCGAAGTCGACTACGTGTATGTATGGGCCGACGGCATCCACCTCATCGTCCGCCTGGAAGAGGCCAAAGCCTGCGTACTCGTCCTCGTCGGGGTGCGCGCCGACGGCAGCAAGGAACTGGTCGCACTCAAAGACGGCTACGTGAATCCGGCGAGTCCTGGGCGGACCTGCTGCGCGACTGCGTACGCCGAGGGATGCGCGCCCCGGTCCTGGCGGTCGACGACGGCGCTCTCGGCTTCTGGACGGCCCTGGCTGAGGTCTTCCCCGCCTTCCGGCATCAGAGGTGCTGGGTTCACAAAACCGCCAACGTGCTCAACGCTCTGCCGAAGTCGGCCCAGCCCGACGCGCCCGCAAGGCGCTTCAGGACATCTACAACGCCGAGGACCACAGCCTCGCGGTGCAGGCGATCAAGACGTTCGCCCAGCTCTACGGCGCGAAGTTCCCCAGGGCCGTCAAGAAGATCACCGACGGCGAGGCTGAGCTGCTGGCGCTCTTCGACTTCCCCGCCGAACACTGGATCCACTTGCGGACCACGAATCCCATCGAGTCCGCCTTCGCCACCGTCCGCCTGTGAACAAGGTCACCCGCGGGGCCGGCTCTCGCACCGCGGCCCTGGTCATGGTGTTCAAGCTCATCGAGTCCGCCCAGCACCGATGGCGGGCGGTGAACGCGCCCCATCTCGTCGCCCTCGTCCGTGCGGGAGCCCGCTTCGAACGCGGCCGCATGGTCGAGCGCCCCCAGGCGGTCGCGGCATGACCGGCCCAGGGGCCAGCCCTTTCGGTGGCCGTCAGTCGACGTTCAGGCGGCTGCCCCAGGCGTGGCTCCAGCCGCCACGCCGGATGGTCAGTCCGGCGAAGGTGAAGGTGCAACCGACGCCGACGCCCCAGTCGTCGCCTTCGTACCGGACGCTGGGACCAGCCAAGGCGGAGCAGAGGCTGCCGATGGGGATCACGGTGAAGGCGTCGCTGTCCGTGTCGGGGTAATGCTGGACCTCGATCCAGTCATCACGGACAAAGGGGGCTAGAACCAGGACCACCACCGGTAGACGCCGCGCCCCCTGCGCCGCGCTGGAGAGCGCCGGGCAGCAGCCGCTGTTCGTCGAGACGCTTCTCGACGAGTGTGAGCCGGAGTGGCTGCCGCGCCACCGGCCGGTGGTCGACGTACGGGGCCTGGACGACTGGCCGCGGGGTGCAGCGTGAGCACTTGCCCGGCCGCCGTGCGTCTCGCGGAGACACTGGTGCCCGGAACAATCAGGTCGTGAAGTCGCCACCACCGGCAGTGATAGTCATAGCCGATGGGGGCACAGGAGTGTCGAAGCCTGTAGCCGCGACGCAGAAGAACGAAATTCCGATCCCGGACCCTACGCTGTGCGGTGTGCCGAGGGTGAAGGTGTTTTGCCCGTCTAGTACTCCAGCCGTAGATCGTCATCTCGGTGGTGAGGGGCGCCGAGGCAGCAGGTGGCCAGCGTCGATCATCTCGCCCGAGATCGCCCACGCCGTCGCGGGCGTCGGCTCCTTCTCCGTCTACCCGAGTTCACCGAGACGGAGGGCATCCCTTATCCCGCTGAGCTTCGCGGTCGTGGCCGGGGTCCGCTCCTGCGCTTGTTCAGCGAGTCGGAGGGCGTCGTCAATCTCGCTGAGCTTCACGGAGGACAGGACGGCCGCCCGCTCTATCAGGTCGTCCCGGGACACAGTGGTCAGCCACGTGCACGGGGTGAAGCCTGGACGCGGGAACGCGAGCCGCAGCACGCCTTCGAACGGCAGTCCTTCACCGGCGCCGACCGTCACTTCGATGCCCAGACCGCTGATGTCGACGCCCGCCGGAGCGACAACCTGCATCACCCGGATCCCGGACGTGTCGTCTCCCGACAGCAGTACGACCAACCTCCGCTCGTCGAACTGGACCCACCAGACTTCGCCACGTTGCACAAGTCCTCCAGACACATGACGGCAGACAGACGCTGCGCGACCCTGACGCGCTGTGGAGACGGGTGCGGCCACCGTTGATCATCGGTGTGTGAAGACTGAGGATCACGCGGTGGCCGCAGGTCACAGCGTAGACCCTGCCCGCTGGCAGGAGGCGTTCGAGGACCTGATGGCCCAGATCGCGGGCCGGTTCGCACGGGTCGAACCCCGACGTCGGGTCGGGCGGTTGGTGCTCGGGCTGCTGTCGGACCTGCCGCGCAAAAACTGCTGGACCATCGCAGAGTGGGCCGGAGAGAGCGCCCCGGACGGCATGCAGCACCTGCTCGGGCGGGCCAAATGGGAGTCGCTCGCTGCACTCGATGCCTTTCGGTGATTCGGACTCCGATGCGCTTGCTGCGTAGCCAATTCCACAGGTCTGGGCGGCCATATGCTTTGCCCCCATGCAGGCGTCCGGGCTTTTTGAAGCAGCAGCCGCGATCCGGGTTGTGTCTCGTTTGGTGACCCGACACCGCACCATGGTCTTCAGGCCTTCGCTGTCGTGGGTGTTGCCGGCCAAGACGCCGACGACCAGGGCACTCCGTTCGCGTCCGACAGGACGTGCATCTTGGAGCCCGGCTTGTCCCGGTCCACACGGCTCGGAAATGTGGTCGACGGTATCCTGGTCTACGACCTTGCTCCGCACTTCCACGAGATGGGGCCGGGCGGCGAAGTACGCGAGCCCGCTTGGCCCCGGGAGATGTTCGCCAACTACTTGACGGGCTCGCGCCGTTGATGTTCGTCAGTGGCCGGTGAAGCTTGATCACGGCCAGTTGTCGCGGCCGTATTGGACAAGGCCCCCAAACGCCGGTCCGCCAGCCGCGATGTTGTTGTCCTCGCCGCCGATGCCCAAGGGCCCGCTGACCTTTTCGTATCCGGTTTCGGTACCAATCGCTAGCCGATGGTCATCCCATCTGCCCCAGAACGGCGCTCCCGAGGCTCCCGGCTGGCCGTCGCCATGGTGCTCAATTTCCTGACCGTCTCCGTCCTCGTCGTCATCGCGGACGGTAATGCCGCCTTGCCAGCTCGGACGCTCTCCAGAGAAGATGTCGCTCGGGTAACCGGCCATATTCCAGTAGGCGCCACCCTGCATTGCGCTGTCATACGGATGGGAACCGAAGTATCCCAGCCAGTTCCCCAAAGGGTCGCTGAGGCGAAGTATCGCCATGTCATGTGCTGTGACACTCTGCCCGGCATAGCCGTGCATAGAGGTTGCCCACGACCATGCGCCGGGGCCAACGCTCGATGTCCCGTCGTAATACCCGGCAGCGAACTGCACCTTGGCGTTTGTAGAACCCCAGGGGAGTACGTGAGAGACAGTCATCACGGTGCGCGGACCGACGAGGAAGCCCACCGCCGCGTGATCCCACGTGGGCAGGCTGACATCGCTATACGAGAATACCTTACCAATGCACACAAACGGAAAGCCGGTTGGATAGTAGGCCTGCCGAGGAGCAAACTCTCCGTAAAGCCCGTCTGCGGTTCCGATAACGGGTGAGCCGTTCATCCGGCTGAGTGTTGTCTGCGAGGCTTCTCCGGCAGAGCGGGGGTAGTCAAGGAGGGGTTGCCAAGGTGGGCAGTACGACGACAGTAGCTCCTTGGGTGCTTTGAGTGAGCCGAATTCGTGAAGTTCGGTCGATTCCAGCGGCAACCCGACGAAGGCTCCTTCAGGTAGAGCCACGCTCCCCCCTTGCTCAACCAGCAGGTGCTCACTGCTCGGGAGCGTGATCATTGTTCGGCGCGTCGCAAGAGCACGTCGGACATTCTCCGGTTGGCTCTCCGTAGCGGGCTGGTCGGCCAGCCGCGCCACTTCGTCGAGAGCGAGCGGACGGGACGTGTCCGGAGGGGCGCTGTCCACGACTGATCACCTACTTCTGCTAATCGCTGATAGGGAAACCAGGGCTCCATTCCATGGTCTGCGCAGGCGGCACCTCAGGCCACTGGAAACGGGTGCGATCTCCCACTTCGGTGGACCGCACGCCGATCAGACTCGAAACGGCCCCGGGTATGCCGCCGTGCCCCAAACGCGGCTGCTGATAGCCCGAGCGCCGGAACCGCCGCCACGAACGCCGACTGACACGGCTCGCACGGCTCCTCGCGGAGCAGCCGGTGCAGATGCGCGCCCGACGCCGTCCCGCCGTCCGGGTGCGCGTGCTCGGCGTCCAGCCGGCGGCGCGGGTCCGCGGCGAGGCAGGGCGAGCAGCGTTCCTTGAGCGCGCGGTGCTGCCTGAGTGCCTTCCCGGTGCCGCAGGGCTGGCGGATGGTGCCCGGGTGTCGAGCCATGTGCCGTCGAAGTGGGTGCGCTGCCACCGCTCGTTGGGGGTGAGGCCGCCTCGGACTCCGAACAGCTCGAGCCGGTCATGGAGCGCATCCGGGTGCCCCGACTCGGGCCGGGGCGCCCGTGCAGCGCACCGGACAGCGTGAGCGCCGACAGGGCCTACAGCAACCGCCGGACCCGCTGGTACCTGCGACGACGAGGCATCTTGATGCAGGTGGCCTCACTCCTTCACAGCTGCTACCGGGCGCGGTGTAGCGGTGGGTCAGGGCGTAGGTGGATTACCGCGTCGAGGCCGCCGGTGGAGTGGGGGTGGAGTTCGATGGTGCCGCCGCTGGCTTGGGCGAGTTGGCGGGCGATGGTCAGGCCGAGTCCGGTGCCACCGGGGGGCGTGTTGGGTGCGCGCCAGAAGCGGTCGAAGGCGCGTTCGCGATCAAGGGCGGTCATGCCGGGGCCTTGGTCGATGATGTGCAGTTCCACAGGGGCGACGGTCCGGTGGTACGGGGCGCGGGCCGGGATGCGGTGCACGGTAACGGTGCTTCCGGGAGGTGTGGCGCGCAGCGCGTTGGCCAGGAGGTTGTCGAGGATCTGTTCCAGCGCTCCGGGAACGGCTTGGACGCGGCCGACGGGTTCGCCGGTCAGGCTGAGGGTGACGTCGTGGTCGGCGGAGAAGGCGGACCAGGTCTCGACTCGGTCGTTCAGGATGGCGTCGGCGTCTACGGGGGTGGGCGCAGTGGGGTCTTCTTCCAGGCGGGCGAGGGCGAGGAGTCCGTGCACCATGCGGACGAGTCGGTCGGTTTCGGCGATGGCGTGGTCGAGGTGGTGCCGGGCGTCGGGTCGGATGTCGGGTTCGAGGTTCTCCAGCCGGAGGCGGAGCGCGGTCAGTGGCGTCTTGAGCTGGTGGGAGGCGTCGGCGGCGAATCGGTGCTGGGCGCGGAGGAGGTGCTGCAGGCGCGTGGCGGTGTGGTTGAAGGTGGTGGCGAGGCGCCGGAGTTCGAGCGGTCCGATGTCGGCTGCGGGTGGTTTCGTCAGAGTGCCGTCTGCGAGCTGGGCGGTGGCGTGTTCGAGCTCGCGTACCGGCAGGGTGGTCCAACGGGCGAGGGCGAGACCTATCACGGTCATGGCGGCGAGAACGGCGAGCCCGGCGCCGGCCAGCAGGGCCCAGGCGGTGTGGATGCGTTCCGTGGTGCCGCGGGTCGGCGCGCTGATGCGGATGGCTCCACGGACGGTGGGCCCGGAGGCGGCGGGCACGGTGGTGTAGCGGTCGTCCTCGCCGGAGCGGGAGTGGTGTCGGACGCCGTTGGAGGGGTGGTTGTGCAGTGCGGCGATGATGTCCGGTGCGCCGGCCAGGTGCTGTGCGGTGACGGGCACGTCCGTCGGGGTGGCGGCGAGGACGGTGCCGTGACGGTCGACGACGACGGCCTGGATGTTGTTGCCTCGGATGTAGCTGCGCAGCAGGTGGGGCAGGGCGCGGGTGTCTGCGTTCTCGATGTACTCGTCGGCGAGTTCGGCCAGGACGACGGCGTCGCGTTCGAGAGTGGTGGTGAGCGCGGAGGTCTGGCTGCGGGCGTAGAGGATGCCGAAGGGAATCTCCAGGGTCAGCAGGACGAGCAGGGTGAGCGTGAGATAGCTGAGCAGGATGCGGTGGATCACCGGGGGTGATCCCCTCCGTCGGCGGAAACGGTCAGCCGGAAGCCGACTCCGCGGACAGTCTCGATCCAGGTGGGGTTGCCCAGTTTGCGGCGCAGGGCAGCGATGTGCACATCGAGGGTCTTGCTGGGGCCGAAGTAGTTGGGGTCCCAGACGGTGTCGAGGATGTGCTGGCGCGAGTAGACGGCGCCGGGGTCCTCGGCGAGGAGAGTGAGGAGGTCGAACTCCTTCGGGGCCAGCGCGACTTGTGCGCCTGCGACGTGGACTTTTCTGGTCCGCCGGTCGATGAGGAGGTCTCCGAGGCGTTGCGGTGTGCTGCCGTTTGGCGCCGTCTCGCCGGTGGCGGGCATGCCGGGGGAGATCGTGTCGGTCAGTCGGGCGCGGCGGGTCACGGCGCGCATGCGGGCCACGAGTTCCCTGATTCCGAAGGGTTTGGAGAGGTAGTCGTCGGCGCCCAGTTCGAGCCCCACTACGCGGTCGGTCTCGTCGCCCCGTGCGGTGATCATGATGATGGGGACGCGGGAGCGGCCTCGCAGGGTACGGCAGACGTCGATGCCGTCCATGTCGGGCAGCCCGAGGTCGAGCAGGACCATGTCGGGCGCCGGTGCGGCGAGGGCGGCCGCTCCGGTGCCGACGCGGTCGATCGCGAAGCCGTAGCGGCGCAAGCCCTCGGCAAGGGGCTCGGCGATGGCATTGTCGTCTTCGATGAGCAGCACCCGCATGTCCGCAGGGTCACACATCGCCCGGACCGGCGGTGACGGGATCACGGGAGGCTTCCCCTTTCGGGTGAGTGGATGTCACGGACGCCGCGGCGGTCCCGCTTGCCAGCAGGGCGGCCGTGCCGCCGAGGACGAGTCCGTACCGGGCGCCGAAGGTCTGGGCGATCCAGCCGATCAGGGGGGCGCCGAGGGGGGTGCCACCGAGGAGGACGAGGAAGTAGACGGACAGCACGCGCCCGCGCATGTCTGGGGCTGTGGTGAGCTGGACGAGCGTGTTGGCCGTGGTGGTCACCAGGACGGCGGCGGCACCGGTCGGAACCAGCACGACGGCACACGCGAGGGGAGTGGGCATGACGCCGGTTGCGGTTTCGAGCAGACCGAACGTCGCGGCCCACCCCACGAGCAGCCGCAGTGAGGGCGGGCGGCGGCGGCCCGCGCCCCGCAGTGCCCCGAGCAGACTGCCCGCGGCATAGGCGGAGGACAGCGCACCGAAGGCTGCTGCGCCGGTGTGGAATTCGGTGGTGGCCATGAGGGAGACCGTCACTTGGAAATTCAGGCCGAACGTGCCGATGACGGCGGTCAGGAGGAGCGTGCGGCGCAGCACGGGGGTCGTGCGGATGTGCCGCACTGCGTCGGTCAGCCGCACGTCCTTCGCCGCGCGGCGGGGAGCAGAGGTGAGCTCGCGGGGCCGCATCGTTGCCAGCCCGGCAAGGACCGCCGCGTACGACACGGCATTCAGCAGGAAGACCCAGCCATTGCCGACAGCGGCGATGGTCACCCCGGCGGCTGCGGGCCCGAGAATACGGGCGGCGTTGAACTGTGCTGCGTTCACGCTGACCGCGCTGGGCAGCCGTTCACGGCCGACCAACTCGCCGATGAAGGCGTTGCGCGCCGGTCCGTCCAGGGCAGTGGCCACCCCAAGGGCCAGGGCCAGGGCGTGCACGTGCCAGATGCGCACGGTGTCGCCGAGCGTCAGTACTCCCAGGAGCAGGGCCTGACCGGCCATGAGGCTCTGGGTGGTGAGCAGCAGCGTGCGTTTGGGGTAGCGGTCGGCGATGACCCCGCCCCACAGGCCGAGCAGGCTCTGGGGGAGGAACTGCAGTGCGGTCACGATGCCGACGGCGGTTCCGCTGTGTCCGGTGAGCTGGAGGACCAGCCAATCCTGCGCAGCCCTTTGCATCCACGTGCCGGTGTTGGACACCAACTGGCCGGCCACGTACCGGCGGAAGACGCGGACGCGCAGGGCATGCTGCGCGGGTCGGCCGGGGGGCGGTGCCTCCGCTTGCGGTGCGTCAGCCGCCGTGCTGGACAACGCTGCCTCCCCTGGACGGCTGGGGGCTCACGGCGGGCTGGAGCGTCTCGCAAGCTGTGCGTGCGGAATCGGGGGAAGCGGCGTCCAGGTAGTGGAACCCGGGTGCCGGGTGCATGAGGAAGTCGTGGTGGGAGATGTTCCAGGCGTACGCTCCGGCCATCGCGAATGCCACGCGGTCGCCCGCCCGCAGCCGGCCGACGGGTGCCCGCCGGGCCAGGACGTCCTTCGGCGTGCACAACTGCCCCACCAGCGTCACCGGCTCCCCGGCGACGGCCGGCCGTTCCCACGCCCACGGCCACACGTCGGTGGCCAGGATTTCGAAGGGCTGGTCGTGGTTCTTGGCGGCTGGGGTACGCAGATGGTGGGTGCCGCCTGCCAGCACGGCGAACGCCTCGCCCTGGCTGTGCTTGACGTCGAGTACCTGTGTCACGTACCAGCCGCAGTACGCGCTCACCGACCGGCCCGGTTCGATGCGCACCGTCAGCCCGGGGTGGTCGTCCAGGATGCGGAGCAGCCCGGTGCCGAAAGCCCGCCAGTCGAAGAGACGGTGGGGATCGGCGTAGTCGACGCCCATTCCTCCCCCGACGTTGACTTCGTCCAACGGGATCCCCCGGGCCCGGGCCCACTGTGCGGCCCAGGTGAGGAGGTGCTCGATGACCCGCAGCTGTTCCGTAGCGTCCAGGCCGGAGGCCAAGTGGGCGTGCACGCCTCGCAGCTGGATGCCGGGGTGGGCGGCGAGGAGCCGCAGACAGGCGTCCAGGCAGGTGGGGTCGATACCGAAGGGGCTGGGCCTTCCGCCCATCGCCAGCGGCACGTCGCCCAGGCCGATGGGCAGATTGACGCGCAGAAGCACTTCTACGGAGCGGCCCGCGGCGAGTGCACAGAGCATCCGCAGCTCGTGCTCGCTCTCCACATGCAGCCTTTCCACCCCGGGTTCCAGGGCCTGTGCCAGCTCGGCCGCCGCCTTGCCCGGCCCGCCGAAGGCGAGGCGGGCACCGGGCAGCACCTCTCGGGTATGCCGGAGCTCGCCGCCCGAGGCGACCTCGAAGCCGTCGACGACGTCCCGCAGGACCTCAAGCAGCCGGGGATCGGGATTTGCCTTGGCCGCGTAGAACAACTCCACCCGCTCGGGCAGCGCATCCCGGATCGCCTGGGCGTGCCGTCGCAGGCCGGACAAGTCATAGACGTACGCCGGTAGTTCGTCGTGGGGGAGGTGGCGCAGGTGGTCTTCCAGGTGTGGCTTCATCGCGTCACCTGCCGGGTGAAGTCGTCGGACAGGGGGCTGGGCAGCGGTACGTAGGTGGCATGACGGTCGGGCTGGCGGGCCCAGCGCAGCATGAGGTTGGCTTTGGCGGGCAGCGGTACCCCGGACAGCAGGGCCCTGAGCCGCGGTGGGTTGCCCGCGTCGGCCGCGTAGGCCGCGATGTGGTCGTGGACCAGCCCCCACAGGGCCGCCTCCAGCGCGGGCGCGGTGTCGGCCAGCGCACCGGCCATCTCCGCGACGTGGTTGACCAGCAGGCAGTACGCGACACGGTCCCAGCCGCGGGCGGCGCTGTAGGTCAGCGGATCGCGTACCTCCTCGTCCAGCGCCTCCAGCGTCTGTTGGTGGCGTTCGGGGACGAGCTTGGTGCCTTCCAGGTCGCGGAAAAGGATGTGCGTGGGCATGCCGTCCGCGCGCACGCCGACGAGCACGTTCTGCAGATGCGGCTCCAGGACGACGCCGTGCTCGAAGTACGCGGCCAGCACCGGAGGCAGCAGCAGCCCGAGGTAGGCGTCCCACCAGGCGAGCGGGTCGGTTCCCCGACGGGCGAGGAGACGGGAGATGTGCGCCGGGCTGTTGGGGTACTCGTCGGCAACGGCAGCGGCCAGCAGCGGGGTGACACCGGGCGGCAACAGCCGGCCGAAGCCCTCGCGCACAATCAACCCGAACCCCTCGTGGAGGTCGCGGCTGCCGTCGAGGTCGAGACTGCGATAGCCCGGCTCGCCCAGGAGGGCGCACCCCGGGTACCGCTCGCGCAACGCCGCGAACACCGGCTGGACGACCCCGTTCAGGACGACGGCGCCGGAGAGTTCGTAGACGGAGTTCTTCCGCACACAGTTGGTCAGACGCACGTTCAGACTGAATTTCAGGAACACGTCCGCACCCGGCTCGTACACGGTACGCACCGATGCCGTCGGCGCCACCGGGGGACCGCCGACACCGAGATCGTGCACATCGCCGCGAGTCAGCGCCGCACGCAGGGCACGGTGTCCGGACAGCATCCGGTACTGCCATGGGTGGACGGGCAGGACCACGCGGTCCGGCCGGACCGGCCCCAGGCCGTCCAGGGCAGTGCAGTCGCCCTCCGCTCGCAGCAGTTCAGGGCGTACGGCGAGATAGCGCAGCGGAAACCGTGCGCCGGTTTCCGGCCCGTGCTCCAGCCACTCACGCGGGTCTCCGGTACGGGACTTGGGGGTGGGGTGGAAGCGGTGCCCGTAGACGAGGGATTGCTCGGAGTCGAGATAGGTGTCAGGAGACGGCTGGTGATCGCGCCGGGCGTGCAGAACGGTGCGGATGGTGGCACGGCTGGCGGCAACCTGGGAGATGAACTCCTCGTTGTCCGTGCCGGTGCGCAGGGCGAGTTCCTCGTGGATCAGATCGGCCAGCGCGTCCGAGCCGAGCGGGGACCAGTCAGGGCCTTCGTTGCGCTCGGGTGGTCCGCTGAAGCGGTGAGCGCCGATCAGCGAGAGACGGCGCAGGGCCACCCGCAGCAGCACTCCGCGCCGGGGCAGGCGCACCAGCAGGTGGCCACCGGCGACGGTTGCCTGGTGTTCGGGGCCGGAGACCTCGCGGATGAGGCAGTTGAGCAGGGTGTGAGCGGTCACCCTGTCCGCGGTGAGGCCCTCGGCGTCGGTAGCGGTCTCGGTGGTGGCGGCGGCCGGCGTGCCGAGCGTCGGAGAGGTCATCGCCGGCCCTCCGCTCGGGCGCTGCCGACGTGGGGGGCCACCGGGTTCGGCACGGCCACCCATTGCGCCGTGCCGGGGGTGTCAGCGAGCCGCATCGCGGTGGTGGCCTTCAGCGGCCAGCTACCGGCGAAGAAGGCTTCCTCGTCGCCGTCTTCGGCCCGCAGTGCGCCGAAGACCCCCCGCGCGACACCGGCGACCACGGCCCACAGGGTGTCCGGGTCGGCCCCGCGCGCCCGGGCCAGTACCGCCACCAGCTCACCGAACACGCCGCTCAGCAGCGCCCCGAACAGCTTGGCCCGCAGCGCGAAGACGTCCTCCCCCGCGCGGCTCCCGGCCAACTGCGGCAGTTCAAAACCGCACGCGGCCAGCCGTCGTCCGCTCACCCGCACACCGTCCAAGTCCCGGTACAGCACGCGTACCGGGCGGCCCTGCCGCAGCACCACCAGTGTGTTCTGGCCGTGCGCCTCCAGCGCGATGCCCATGGACAGCAGCGTCAGCGCAGGCGGCAGCACCAGTTCCGCGAACTCCCCGAGCCACTGCACCGGGTCACCGGTGATCAGGGCGGCGCCGGTGGCGTATACGGCGGTCAGGGGAACGGCGATCTCGCCCGTGCCCGTGTACCGGTCGGCCGCCTCCCGCACCATCGCGGCCAGACTCGGGCACGGCCGCCCGTCCACGCGCACGGCCCCGCCCCCCAGCTCCCGCAGCACGCTCAGCCGGTCCGCGTGGCCGGACTTGTCGACGACCGCCGCCACCAGGTCGGACAGCACGGGGCCGTCGGCGACCTCGGCCGGAGCGATGGTGCGCCGGTAGTTCGTCACCTGCACGTCCAGAGAGGTCTTGACATGGCAGCCCGGCAGCACGCCCAAAGGAGCGAGAGTGCGCAGGGACATCAGCGGACGCGCCCTGACCGACCTCCCGGACAAGGACAGGCCCTCGAACCGCGGGCGGACATGCTCACTCTGCCAGGGATGCAGCGGTACCAGCACGGTGTCGCCGTCGCGCAGTTCCTTCGGCCACGCACCGGCTTCCTGCCACCGGCGGGCGGGAACGGCCAGCAAGGGCACATCGATCACAGGCCGGTGCTCGGGCGCGTAAGCCAGGACCTCGGCGGGCGACAGGCCGGTACGGGTCCGGCAGCACGGGTGCTGGGGGTGGCCGTCGACCACGACCTGCTCGGCATCCACGCTGTCGCGCACCACATGGGGGCGGATATCGGCGGCGGCTCGGGCCAGGGCCAGGTTGGACACGCTGTTGGCCAACTCCGCGGCCAGTGTGCGGGCCGCGGGGGTGGACAGGCCCAGCGCGGAAAGGAGCCGCGTCGGGTCCGATACCGGGCCCACGGGTGTTTCCACGGTGAAACCGGAGGATGCCTCGGCGAACCGCTCGGCGTAGGCCGCGTCTCCCACCAGGGACCCACCACCCCCCAACGACACGGTCAAGGTGCCGCCTGCGCGCCGCCGGTGGGAGATTCCCGGCAGTGGCTCGCGGGCGAACGCCCCCCACAGGCGGCCCAGTACCGTGGCCCGCGCGCCGGGCAAGGAGTGTAAGAACGGCCGCGCCAACGGTGTGCGGATCGTTCGTACGTCATCGATCACCGCCTGGATCGGATCGTCGTGCTGCATGGACGGGCGCAGGTCCCGCATGGGGTGTCCCTTCGAGTCGGGTGACCACGGGCATGCGTCAGCCAGAGCCGCCGCGAACTCCCATGGCTTCAGTTCTTCAAGCCTCGATAACGCTACGCAGCCGGAAGTGAACACAACGCCAGCAAAGGGAGAGGGGACGGACAGCGCCAAGCCAAGAAACCGATCCCGGTCCGCAGGCAATGGGGCGGCCTGCGGGGGGCTGGGGGCGGGAGCGGCGTGATGGCGGACAGGCCTTTGCCCCGGACATCGCCGATCATCACGCGAACGCGATGGCGTTGATGTACTCCTGCACAGGTCCATGTGGCCCATGGTGGTCCTCCCGCGAGCCCCCTCTGCTGCGGGCTCGGCCGCTTGCGGCCAAGCGTCAGGTGGCTGATCAGGGCAGATGGAGAACTGGGACGGGAGTATCTAGGGTCAGCTCGTGGCTTTCATCTTGGTGTGCGAGGACGACGCGGCGGTCCGCGGCGTCCTCAAGCGCGCCCTGGAGCACGACGGCCACACCATCTCGGTCGCCGCCACGGCCGACAGCCTGCTGCGGCAGCTTGCACCGGCGCCCCATCTGGTCGTCCTGGATCTCGGGCTCCCGGATGCCGACGGCCGCGACGTCTGCCTGGCCCTGAGGGCTCGCGGTGTCGACGTGCCGGTGCTGATGCTCACCGCGTTGGACGGCCTGCATCACAAGGTGGGCGGTTTCGAGGCCGGCGCCGACGACTACATGACCAAACCCTTCGACATCCCGGAACTGCTGGTCCGGGTCCGAGCCCTCCTGCGCCGGGCCACCGTGGCGCCCGCACCGCGCGAGGTCGTCCTCGATCCGGCGAAGCACGTGGTGACCTGCGATTCGGTGAGCGAGAGCCTGACCCCGACCGAGTTCCGGCTGCTGGGCCGCCTGATCGCCTCGCAGGGCGATGCGGTACGCCGCCACGCCCTCATCGCCGCTGGCTGGCCGCACGGAGCCCAGGTCAGCGACAACACCCTCGACTCCTTCGTGCGCCGGCTGCGGACCAAGCTCGGTCCGCTGGGTGTGGCCGAGCGCCTGGCGACCGTCCGCGGGGTGGGCTACCGATGGCAGTGACGGGATTCCGTAAGCGGGTCGTCGCGCTCACTGTGGTCATCGCCACCGCCGTGGTGGCGATATTGGTCGTGGTCTCGCACGTGCTGCTAAGCCAGGTGACGGACGCCGACGCGCACGATCTGGCGCGTACCCGCGCCGAGGCGGTAGCGGCGAACGTCACCACCGTGGGCGGCCGTGTCGTACTGACGGAGAACAGCAGCGAGGCGCTGGACGAGGTTGCCTGGGTGTATGCCGACGGCCGTCTGATCGACGGGAACGTACCGGCGAGCGTGGTCGGGCGCGTCGAGAAGCTGGCGGACTCGGGGCGATCGCAGACCGCGACCGTCGGCGACTACTTCCTGTACGCGCGGCAGGTCCCGGTCGACGGCCACCACGTCATGGTGATCGTCCGGGTGGACCTCACGCCCTACGAGACATCCGAGCAGCGCAGCCTGACCTTGTCGCTGGTCCTGGGCGGCCTCACGATCCTCCTCGCGGGCGGTGTCGCGCACCTCGTGGTGCACCGCGCGCTGCGGGTCGTGCACGAGATGGCCGCCCTCGCCGACGACTGGGGTCATCACGAACCCGGGCGCCGCTTCAACCTCGGAGTCCCGCGCGACGAGTTCGGGGAGCTGGGACAGACCCTGGACCGCCTTCTGGAGCGCGTCGACAACGCGCTGGCGGACGAGCGCCGGCTCACCTACGAGATCGCCCACGAACTACGGACACCTCTCACGGTCCTGCGGGGCGAGGCGCAGCTGGCGCAGCTGTCCGGCGAGCCGGTGGTGCCGGAGGCGGTGCTGAGCGAGGTCGACCGCCTCGATGCGGCGATCACGACGATTCTGCGGGCCGCACGCGCACGGACGGACGAGGGGACCCGGTGCGATCTGCGCTCAGCCGCGCGGCGGGCGATCGGCAGCCGCGCGGTCGAGGTCGCCTTTCCGGCGAAGGTCGAGGTGGCTGTGGCGCCCGATGTCGCCGTGTCGCTGCTGTCGCCCCTGCTGGAGAACGGCCTGCGGCATGCGAAGTCCCGTGTGTGGATCACCGCGCGCAACCAGGGCGAGGCCATCGTGGTCGATGTCCTGGACGACGGCCCAGGGTTCGATCCCGACGAGGTCGACCGGGTCTTCGAAGCGGGTGTGACCGGCGGCGCCGGGTACGGGCTGGGGCTGCCGGTGGTCAGGCGCGTCGCCGCCTCGGCCGGTGTGGAGGTCCGCGCGATCGCGGACGGCCGTGGCCACGTCGAGGTGACACTCCCGGCCGCACGCGCGGCCACGTAGTCAGGTTGCTTGCAGGTTCCCCGCGCAAACCTCCCTGCATGACAACGACAACGGAAGCACGCACGCGCAGCGGGCGCCTCATGCTCAACAAGGTGCCCGAGGTCACCATCTGGTTCTGGGTGATCAAGATCCTGTGCACGACGGTCGGTGAGAGCTTCGCCGACTGGATCAACATGAAGCTGGGCGTCGGCCTGGTGAACACGGCCTGGATCTTCACCGCGGTCTTCGTGGTGGTCCTTGCCGTCCAGCTGCGGCTGAAGCGGTACGTCCCGTTCCCCTACTGGCTGACCGTGGTCGTTGTCAGTGTCACGGGCACCCTGTACACCGACATCCTCACCGACCAGCTCAACGTGCCGCTGTGGATCAGCTCCGCGGTGTTCTCGGTGCTGCTCGCGGTGGTCTTCGGCGTGTGGTGGCTGCGCGAGCGCACCCTCTCGATCCACTCGGTCACCACGCTGCCGCGTGAGTCGTTCTACTGGCTCGCCGTTCTCGTCACCTTCGCGCTCGGCACCGCGACCGGCGACTGGACCCTCGAGCTCACCGGCTGGAGCCCGGGCGCCTCGGTGCTGCTGCCGCTCGGCCTCATCGCGGCGATCACGGCGCTGTGGAAGTTCGGCGCGAACCCGGTGCTGTCCTTCTGGCTCGCCTACATCCTGACCCGCCCGCTGGGCGCCAACATCGGCGACTGGCTCGCCTCCCCGAAGGTCGCTCAGCCGGGCGAGCCGACCGGCCTCGACCTGGGAACCTTCACCACCAGCCTGATCTTCCTCGGCCTGATCCTGGCGACCGTGGTCTACCTGACGGTGACGCGCTCGGACGTGACCGAGACCTACGAGGCCGCCCACGCCGCACACGCCAGCGGCGGACCGCGCAGGGAGCGCGTCGGGCTGGCCGGCTTCTGCCTGCTGGCCGTCGCGACCACGGGCCTGCTGGTCTGGGCCCACGGTCAGCCGCACACCGGTCCGGCGCCGGAGGAGGACAACACCTCCGCCGTCCAGATGGCTCCCGGTGTGGCGGTGAAGAAGTTCCCGCCCGCCAAGGTCGCCGCGCTGAAGAACCTCGCCTCCACCTCGCTCAAGGACGCACGCTCGGGGAACGCGAAGGGCGCACACGCGGCCGCCCAGTCGCTGCGTGACCTGTGGGATGCCGACCAGGCATCGCTGCAGCCGCTGGACAACACCGGCTGGACCTCCATCGACGCCCAGATGGACAAGGTGCTGGGGACTTTCGGAATCGACCACTCGAACCCGCCGATGCCGGCTGCGCAACAGGAGAAGGAACTCAACGCCCTTCTGACGGACATGGGCTGACGGACCACCCTGCGCCCGGCCGACTCATCCGGCCGGCGCGTTGAGTGTGCCGGGCCACGCCGAGAACCGTGCCGCCTCGGCAGACGCCGGCGAGCCGTGGACGGTGCAGGCGGCCGCCTGTGGCCACCCGGGCATGTCCGCAAACCCCCGTGGGGCGGTCGAAACCGGCGCCAACGGCTGCGACCGCCCCACTGCCATCCCAGGCTCATCGACGGCGACGGCGACGGCGACGGCGACGGCGGACGAGCGATGGGCGCCGGGCTGACGCCGTCTTCGTCGCAGCCCTGCGCGGCCCAGCACCCCTCCTGGAGCGCCTGGACCACGCAGTACGCCACCCCGTCTACCCGCTGTGCCTCGGTCGCCGCTCCTGCCCGCCCACCGGACCGGTCAGCCTCGGACTGTAGGCCGACGCCGAACTCCCGGGTGCGTTGACGGCCGTACCGTGGCAAGCATCCACCCACCGCCGCAACCGAGTGCGGACGACGGAGGTGACTTTGGAGGCCACAGTCGAGGACCTCGCCGGTGACCAGCTTGCCGTCGATGTCCCCGACACCTACGACCTCAAGACCGGCACCCTCTTCGGCCGACGAGCCGTTCGGCACCTGTGGGTCACCGTCCCCACCGGCCGGCAAGCAGCAGAACCCGCTGACCGGCAATCCCCGCCGGCCAACCCCGGCCACGACCCGTTCGTCCCCACCGCCTGCACGCGGCAATCCTTGCCGGTCTCGCCGTGCAACCCGTCACCGAACGCGTCCTGTGGCGGACGGAAAACAACACCCCCCACCGCACCGAAATCCTCGTCCTCACCGAAAGCCGCCCCTCCTGGCAGCACCTTGTAGACGAAGCCGGCTGGCCCGGAGCCGACGGCGGCCAACCGCTCATCGCCGACTACGCACCGCTGCTCGAATGCATCGCGCTCGGCAGGGAGTTCGGCTTCGACTGACCGCCAACCCCGTCCAGAGCGTGCGCCGCCCCACAAAGCCGAGCGAGCAGCAAAACGCCCGCCTCAAAACTCACGGAGAAGAGCCCCACGCCGCCGGCCACCGCCCGCGTGGCTTCCGCGTGGCCCACCGAACCGCAGCTCAGGCCGACCGGCTCAAGCACAACGTGGTGGCGCTGGCCAAGGCGGCGACGGTCCTGGGTATCCTGCTCGTCGTGACCACCACTTCGGCCGACAGCATGTGGGGGCCGACCGCCCCTGAGCTGGTCGAGGCGCTGCCCGCCGGCCAGGAGATCATCGACCGCAGCACGGTCAACGCCTGGCGCGACGACCGCGTCCGCGAGGCCATCGAGGCGACCGGCCGACCGAAGCTGATCTTTGCCGGGGTGTCGCTGGAGGTGTGCGCGGCGCTGCCCGCTTACTCCGCCACGGTCGGCGGATACGACACGTACGTCGCCCTGGACGCCTCCGGAACCTTTAGCCGGGCCAAGCGGCAGGCGGGGCTGGTGCGCATGCAGCAGGCGGGCGTCATCGTCAGCGACTACGCCACCCTCATGGTCGAGGCCCTGGCCGACAACGCGGCACCCGAGTCCGGCGCCGTCTACGCCGCCCTCGACATGCCGTTCGCCGTCCTGGTCGGCCAGATCTCCGCGGCCCACCAGGCGTAGCGCCCCTGACCGGTTCCCGATGACGGAGCGGGTGGTACGGCGCAGGGGGCGTTGCGCATCCCGAACGGCCCGACATCCGGCGGACACGGCGACGACGCGCCGGCGGTCGCTCCGTCCGCCGCATACTGGGCCGGATGACCCCTCAGCGCCGTGATGAGGAACGGGTGGTGTCCGCACCCACGTCTCCACCACGGAGGTCACCCGTATCCTGAGCGGCGTCAAAAGGGCAGGTCTTGTCCGCCCTGGCAGCCCCTGGATCGACCACACATGGTCGACGACGTCACCACAGCGCCGCACGCGACATGCCCGGGTCGTCGTCCACGGTCAGGATGACGGTCGCCGCCGGACCGGCAGCCGATCCCTGGGCACCCCGTTCCCGGGCCACTTGCCCTTCCGTACCAGCTGCACGTGCCTGACCGGCACGCCAGCGCGTCAACGGTGTCCACTTCATTGGTGATCATCATGATTTGATACACAAGATCGTGGCCGACAGCGCTTCGCCGGGCCACGGAAACGACGTTCGGGCGTGTCGGAACGCAGGAGTTGATGATCATGGCTGGGCAGGCGGACATCGGCGTGACCGGGCTCGCGGTGATGGGCCGAAACCTCGCCCGAAATTTCGCCCGCCACGGGCACACCGTCGCGCTCCATAACCGCACCGAGGCCCGCACCCAGGCGCTGATGGACGCATTCGGCGACGAGGGGAACTTCGTGCCCACCGGGTCGGCGGAGTCGTTCGTCGCCTCGCTGGCACGGCCGCGACGGCTGATCGTGATGGTCAAGGCGGGGGCGCCCACGGACGCGGTCATCGACGAGTTCGCGCCGCTGCTCGAACCGGGCGACATGATCGTGGACGGGGGTAACGCGCACTTCGCGGACACCCGGCGGCGTGAGGCCGCGCTGCGGGACCGGGGGCTGCACTTCGTCGGCACCGGCGTGTCCGGCGGCGAAGAGGGTGCGCTTCACGGCCCGAGCATCATGCCCGGTGGCTCGGCCGAGGCGTACGCATCGCTCGGCCCCCTGCTGGAGGACATCTCCGCCAAGGTCGACGCCGCGCCGTGCTGCACACACATCGGGCCCGACGGCGCCGGCCACTTCGTGAAGATGGTGCACAACGGCATCGAGTACGCCGACATGCAGCTCATCGCCGAGGCTTACGACCTGCTGCGCCGGGCGCTGGGCATGGATCCGGCCCGCATCGCCGAGGTCTTCCGGACCTGGAACCAGGGCCGGCTGGAGTCGTACCTCATCGAGATCACCGCCGAGGTCCTGGGCCACACCGACGCCGCCACCGGCAAGCCGTTCATCGACGTGGTGCTCGACCAGGCGGAGCAGAAGGGGACGGGCCGCTGGACCGTGCAGACGGCACTGGACCTGGGCGTACCGGTGAGCGGAATCGCCGAGGCCGTCTTCGCCCGCTCACTCTCCGGCCACGCCGACCTCCGCGACGCCTCGCAGGGACTGCCGGGCCCGTCCGGCCGACGCCTCGGCGGGTCGGCGGCCGAGTCCTTCACCGACGACGTCGAGCAGGCGCTGTACGCGTCGAAGATCGTCGCGTATGCACAGGGCGTGCACCAGATCCAGGCCGGCAGCCAGGAGTACGGGTGGGGCATCGACCCGGGAGCCGTGGCGAAGATCTGGCGCGGCGGCTGCATCATCCGGGCCCGCTTCCTGAACCGGATCACCGAGACCTACAGCGGCCCGGACCAGCCGGTGACGCTGCTGACCGCGCCCTACTTCCGGGAGGCATTGGAGGCGGCGCAGGACGCCTGGCGGCGGGTGGTGTCCTCGGCGGCCGAACTCGGCCTTCCCGCCCCCGGATTCTCGGCGGCGCTGGCCTACTACGACGCCCTGCGTTCACCGCGGTTGCCGGCGGCGCTCATCCAGGGCCAGCGGGACTTCTTCGGCGCACACACCTACCGACGCACCGACCGTGACGGGGCCTTCCACACGCTCTGGGGCGGCGACCGCACCGAGCACTCCGCCTGACGGCCACCCGAGCCCGCGGCGCGGCGCCCACCCGCGGCGCCGCTTCAGCGGACGCGGGATCAGCAGAGCACGCGACGTGCCGAGTCCCGGCACCCGCCGGATGGTCGCCGGTGGTTGCACGAGTCCGTGGTTGCGTCGAACGACTGCTGTTCCACCAGGCGTTGGACGAGCCGACCGGCGTTGTCCTCGATCCGCGGGGCGACTCCTTTCAGGGCGGAGTTGATCCAGTCGTTCATCACCGTGCCCTGGGCGGACGAGAAGACCTACATGATCGGTTCCGGAGGCCGCCGAACGAATCCATCGCACTGCGGCATCGGCCGCTACGCGCCCGGGTGTGAGTAACCGGTTGCTGCCTCCCAGTGTCTCGGTGCTGGCCCGGCAGGTGTCGGAGGCGTGGACGGCGGCCGAGCGGCGGCTGCCCGAGGCGGTGGCCCGCGCGGCGCACCGGGCCGATCCCGGGCTCGCGCCGACGCTGGCTCAGCTGTTGGTGGTGCCGAAGGGCAGGCGGGTCTCAGAGCTGGAGCGGCTGCGCACTCCGCTGGTGAAGTCGACGTGCACCGTGATGGTGCGGGCGATGGAGCGGGTGGAGGAAATCTCGGCATTCGCGCTGGGGCAGGTGAGCCTGTCGCGGGTGCCGGTGAATCGGCTGTTGACGCTGGCCTGGTACGGGCAGCTGAGCAAAGCCAGACGATCGAGCGGACGCCGGAGCTGCGGCGTCCCGCGTTGTTGACGGCAGTGGTGCGTCAGCTGGAGGTCCAGGCGGTCGATGACGCGCTGGACCTGTTCGCGGTGCTGATGGCGAACGGGCAGAGGGCTGGCCTGGCTTGACCACGACAGTCCGCTTCCCATCAACGAGGGGACAGTCATCCGCCTGGTCGTCGAGAAACTACCGAGCGGCGAGATGAACAAGCCGGTCTGGATGTGGTGGTCGGGCACCGCCGCCACCGAAGCGGCCCTCGACCACTGCTGGCAGTCCTTCCTACGACGTTTCGACAATGAGCACACGTTCGTCTGTTCAAGCAGACGCTTGGGCGGACCAAGCCCCGGCTTCGCATCTCGCAGGCGGCTGACCGATGGACGTGGCTGGTGATCGCCGTTCACGCCCAGCTCCGGCTCGCCCGAGCGCTGGTCGGCGACTTGCGGCGCCCCTGGGAGAGGCTGGCCGACCCAAACAGGCTCGCACCTGCCCGTGTCCGGCGGGGGTTCAGGAACCTGCGTGCGAAGACCGGCTCGCCGGCCGGTGCACCGAAACCGTCCCGTCCCGGGCCCGGCCGGCCGCCTGGCTCGAAGAACCGCCACCTCAGTCGTGTACCACTACTCGCAAGATCTCGACGCCGCGCTCATGCGTGTTCGACGTCTTATGGCCGTTCGACCAACTGAGGGAACGGCGGGAATCGATCCGGAACGCCCACCCGGTCCGGCGCGGCGAACTGGAGGAGGCTGCAGCGACGATGACGATGGGGCCCTCCCTCAGGTCACCAGGGGTGATGGCCGCTGATTCCGGTGCTCTTGCGTTGCGTGAAAGTTGGACGACCAGCGCCTGCCGAGCGCTCGTCGAACATGGAGACCGGCTGGGCACCCGCGACGACCTTCACCCTGATGGCCCAGTTCCCTCGCGGCGGTGATTTGGGCCGGACAGCTTGACTACGAGTCTGCTCTCGCATTCCGGGCTTAGCCGACCAGAGGCCCGAGGCTATGAGCGAGCAAGCTGAAGAAGGGTGAGGTGATGGCCGGAGATCTTTTCATCCTGGGTAAGCCGTGTCTGTGCGGTAGGAGGTAGACATGTCGGGTGAGCAGCTTTCCTCCGGGGTGGAAGGTGTACAGAATGACCAGGAACCAAGGCCCGGGATATGGAAGTGGGCGCGTGAGCTCAACTCGGATCGCGCCATCTAGACTGTCGGAGGAACGCCGATCGCAATTCTTGGGGGATTTTCGCTCAGCAATGCGGTGGTAGCGGCGGACGAACCGCAAGGGGGGTGGCGTGAGATAGCCATTGCGTGCTTCGGGGTCGCCGTCACCTTTTTGATCTCTGCCCTGCTGTTCATTCTCATGGCGACGCGCTATACCTCCAGTCCCGGGGAGCGGCTGGAGTGGGAGCCGGAAGCCAGATGGCAGTCGAAAAAGATGGAAGATATTCGGAGGTATCAGCGTCAAGACAAATGGTTGCTCGAACACTACTTCAGAAATATCGCTTGGGCCACCACCATCGGAATCGCGGGTGCCTTACTGGGAATGGCTGCGCTGCTTATCTCCTCCCATATCTCCTGGGCGGTCATTTTCGTGGTGTTCCTGCTGTGTTCATGCTCTGCCCTTGCGGTACTTGCTAATTTTCAGCGGCCGCGGCGGATCTTTCCGCGCCCGGAAAACGCTCCGGATGATCCACTGCCTGGTCTCACCCCTGAAGAATGGGAATGGGTTCGCAAGTAACCGCTGCCGCTCACGGTCTCCCGTGCCCCGCCGCTCACTCCTCCAGGCTATCGACCAGGGAATCCCCGACCGTTGCGATCCGCTGGAGATGGAGGTTCTTGGTCGATACCCCAGCAGCGGGCACGCAACGCTGGCCACAGCATCGCCCAAGAGCGCCTGGATCAGCCGTTCCCGGCCGACGAGTCGGTTGGCGTGGAGGAGCAGCACCGCCGCAACGGCACGTCTGCGCGGGCTGCCTAGGTCCAGTTGTCAGTCTCGGCGCCAGGCTCGTATCGGATCGTCGCTAGCACCGCTGGGGTTACCCGGGGAAGCTGAAGTGGGTCACGAAGTGTTGATCTGAGCGGTGCCGCAGACGTCGTGTTCCTTGCGGCCTCTCGGGCCGCAGGGGATCACGTCGTCTCCGCGCCCCCGCGATGTGGCTGGGGCTGGCCCAGGCAAGGGCTGGAATGGGCGATGTGTCCGTTCGGTTGCGTCAGGTACACCTACGGCGCGTAGGCCGGAGGGGCAGCGCGAAGGCAGGTCCGTCCGCCTTCTCTCCATGTCGTTACTTCGGCGCATCCTCCGAGACGTTGGCGGCCGGTTCGGGGCGGCCGAGCCAGGAGATGAAGAGCCCGTCGGGATCCCATGTGGTGCGGAGGTCGTCGAGGCGTCGGAGGTTCTCGTCGGTCAGGAAGCGGTAGGGGCGGTTGATCAGGTTCTCGTCGGCCAGTTGGATACCGGTGGCGTACGGCTCCCAGGCTCGCATGTGCTCGGTCACCCAGTCCGTGTACCGCCAGTCCTCGGCCGGATCGGACCAGGCCGCGTACAGCCCGTAGTACAGCTCGTCCTCCACCGAGAAGGCCATCGGCGGACGTTCGGGCTGTCCCTCGTATCCTCCCCAGTTGTACAGCACCATGTGCGAGGGCGCCGGAGGCCAGGTCCTCAGCATGGCCTGGAAGTTGGGCCACAGGTCGTCGAAGGACGCGTGAGTCCACATGTTGTCGGCCAGGTAGCGCTTGGTCTCGTCGTAGTGCGGATCGGTGCCGAGCCGACTCAGGGTGCCGGTGTCCGTCACTTCGTTGAGCCGAGTGGTGAGCACCCGCCCACGCGCCGGGCAGGACTCGAAGATCGACAGCTGCTCCCTGGCCTCCTCCTCGGTGTCGGTGAAGGCGGTGGCATTCAGGGAGATGAGCGGCTCGTCGTGCGTCATCGGATCCCGGTTGCACATGAGGTTGATCTCCGCAGGCGTCCGACGGCCGATCTCGTGCACGAAGCCGTAGACGTCCCGCGCGGCCGAGGCGGGCCAGAAGTAGCCGCTGTTCATCGTGATGCGCTTGCGCGGGTAGAGCTTGACGTGGAACCGGGTGACGACGGCGAAGAAGCCGGGACCGGCGCCTCGGGCGGCCCAGAGCAGGTCGGCGTTATGGGTCTCGTCGGCGTGGATCCGCTCCCCGTCGGCGGTGACGGCCTCGATGCCGGTGACCGACATACAGGCCGGTCCATAGTGCCGCCCGGCCCAGGCGAATCCGCCTTGCAGCAGATAGCCGCCGATGGAGACGCCCGTGCAGTGCCCCGTGGGAAAGAACAGGTTCTTCTCCGCCAGCATTGAACTGAGTTCGGACCCTTTGATTCCGGGCTGCGCAGTGCCGGTCATTGCCTCGGGGTCGACGGACACATGGCGCAGATTCGAGAGGTCGATCAGCAGCGTGCCGTCGCGCAGATGCGAACCGGACCAGCTGTGTCCCCCGGAACGCACCGCGATGCGCAGGCCTTTCTCCCTGGCCAGCTTCACTGCTCCGACGACATCGTCCTCGTTGTTCGCCAACACGATCACCTCGGGGTGTCGGTCGGGGACCCCCGCGTGCCAGCAAGCCTGTCTGCGCAGGCTCTCGTAGCGGTAGTCACGGCGCTGCAGCACCCTGCCCTCGATATGGTTCGCCATGTCCGCTCCCTTCGCGGAATCGATCGGTATCGCCTGCCGCCCGGTCCCCGGGACCGCAGGACGTCGGGCCGGTTCACTGTGATCCGCTGCGTGGGAACTCGTCGAAGAGTTCAGGGAGGAACACGGCGAGGTGGTTCATTTCCTGCGCGCAGTGCACGACCATGGCGCGGGCCTGCGCGTCCCCGAGATTTCTCACCCCTTCGGCGACCCTTTCGAGTTCACCGGTCGGGGAGGCTCCGCCGCGGGGGGCGACGTGGCATCCGCCCATCCAGAATCGCGAACGCATCTCGGCGCCACCGTCCACCCGCCGCACGTAGTGGACCAGATGGCCCCAGTCGAGCGGGACATCCGAGAAGCCGACCCTCGCGCAGACCGCTGTCGCCTTCAGTGGATCGAGCCTGCCCTCGTCGAATCCCAGACTGCGGGGACGGACGAAACGAATGGCGAGACGGCCGGGTACGTTGCCGACGTACTCGTCCACGAACGACGTGCCGTCGACGTACCTCTCGCGATAGGGAGCGCTCTGTTCCCCCGCACCACCGGGCCGTTCCGCGTACAGGTGGGCTCGTGGATACCACAGCTTGTACCGCTGGGTCTCCGTGGCGTGCCACCAGAACCACCAGTCCACCATCTCGGGGGAGACCCCGGGCATGTAGGTGAGCGTGGCGACGTGCATGGAACCGTCGTCGAAGAGGCTGTATCCGTTCTCCAGCTCCTGGTATGCGGCCTCATCCAGTGCTCTTGCGTCGTCCAGGCCCAGACACAGCGGAGGTGCCTGCGGACCGAGACTGAGCGCCTCCTTGATGTGCTCCGGCAGTGGAGCCATCACAGGGTTCCAGTACTTCGCGTACCACTTGCCGTCCAGTTCGCCGGGGCGCATTCCCAGATGGGTCTGACGGGCGGGATCGGGACGTGGCTCGGTCATGGGTCCTCTTTCAGCGGGACGAGCTCATGACGTCGGAGGACATGAGGACATGCCCTTCTTCGTCCAACGCCTTGACCCGGCCGTACGGCCCTGGGGCGTCCCTCGGGGCCGCCGTCTCGAAGCCGGTCCGCCCGGCGTGCCAGGAGGAGCTCGGGTGGGGGACGAAGGCGAGGTCGCTCTTCGGTCCGGCCGGACACCGCGGTGCCGACCGCAATGGGGCCGACGAAGGTCGTGCCGCGGGCCGTGCCCGGACGCCTCGTCGTCAGCGTGACCCGCCGCGGATGCGGGCCGGGCCCGGAGACGAAGCTCCCCACACCGCTGCCCAACGGGATCGGCGAAGCGTTGACCGCGCTGCCGGATGGCGGAGCGGGCCAGGTCGCGCACGGCCGTGGCGAACCAGGTCGCGCCACGGCGGTGGTGGGCCCGGTCGCGAGCCGGCCGGGGCGAGGCACTGCCATGTCCCGTCTCCTCACGGTCCTGTCTCCGTCTCCGCCCACGTCGCTTGAGCTGTCGCCCCTGGCGAAGTTAGGCGCCACCGCGGGCCTGCGCCTGTTGGATGCCACTGCAGTGGGCCATTGGGATGCTCTGGTGGCACCACACGGAAAGACGAGAGGGCCATTGCCCCTGGCCGGACCCTGACCGAGGCCCGGGTTCTCCGTCCTCGCTGCCGTCGCGACCGCCAACGATGAAGGTCGGACGACCGGCGCGGCTCTGCCGAGTGCTCGTCACGCGCGGAGACGGCTGGGCGCCCATGACGGCGGCCTTCACCCTGATGGCCCCACTGTGCTCGCGGCGGTGCTTTCAGACAGTTAGCTTGACTACGAGTCTGCTCTCGCATTCCGTGCCGAGCCGGCCAGAGACCCGAGGCCATGAGCGAGCAGGCTGACGAAGGGGGAGGTGCTGGCCGGGAGACCTTTTCGTCCTGGGTTCGTCCTGGGCAAGCAGGTGGTCCGTGCCCGTGCGGTAGGAGGTAGACATGTCGGGTGAGCAGCGTCCCTCCCGGCCGGAAGGTGCACAGAAGGACCAGGAACCAAGGCCCGGGGTATGGAAGTGGGCCCGTGAGCTCAACTCGGACCGTGCCATCTCGACTGTCGGGGGAACGCCGATCGCGATTCTGGGGGGATTCTCACTCAGCAATGCGGTGGTAGCGGCGAACGAACCCCAGGGGGTGTGGCGTGAGATAGCCATTGCATGCTTCGGGGTCGCCGTCACGTTCTTGATCTGTGCCCTGCTGTTCATTCTCATGGCGACGCGCTACACCTCCAGCCCCAGGGAGCGGCTGGAGTGGGAGCCCGAAGCCAGATGGCAGTCGGAGAAAATGGAAGATATCCGGAGATATCAGCGTCAAGACAAATGGCTGCTCGAACGCTACTTCAGGAATATTGCGTGGGCCACCACCATCGGAATTGCGGGGGCCTTGCTGGGCATGGCCGCGCTGCTGGTCTCCTCCCATATCTCCTGGGCGGTCATTTTTGTGGCATGCCTGCTGAGTTCATGCTCTGCCCTTGCGGTACTTGCCAACTTTCAGCGGCCGAGGTGGATCTTCCCCCGCCCGGAAAACGCGCCGGATGCTCCACTGCCTGTTCTCACCCCTGAAGAATGGGAATGGGCGCGCAAGTGACCGCTGCCGCCCACGGCCTCCCGTGTCCTGCCGCGCACTCGCCACCGCCGCAGGCCGCCGGCGGGCGCCGGGGCGGAGGGAATGCCTACGGACTGCCGCGCCCGGGCGAGCCGTGACCGGATGTCTCGGCCCCGGTCAGGCCGACGGCACGGCCCCGCCGCGGAACTCTCCTCCGGCATTCGGGTCCCGGTGGACGCAGCTGCCCGGCCGGGCTGGGCTGCAGAACAGCACTCGCCCCTCCGCGTCTGTCAGGACCATCGACTTCACGGCATTCTGCTTGGTCTTTCCGGAGACGAACTTGTCCCGGTCCTTTCGGCCTGCGGCCGGGCGTCGCACGCGGATCTCCGTACCGTCGATGATCCCTGTCTGATCACTGGCTCCCAAGTGCTCGATGACTTCCGCGAGAGTGCGCAGCCTGATGCCTCGTGCGACGGTGCACCCTCGTTGCGCCAGCAGTGGCCGCACCTCGCCGATCGCACGCGTGACGGTGGAGCGGCCCATGCCGAACCAGCAGGCCAGCACGTCGTGTTGGTGCCATGGCGCAGATTGACCAGTGTCGCCAGCAGGCGGTCGACGAAGACGAACTTGTGCTTCGCCCCGCTCCTACTGCCCGCTGCCGCGGGCGAGTCGCGAGCCGAGCGTGATGCTGCTCGTGCCACAACGGCCCCACCTCAGCAATGAGTTCTACGATTACCTCCGGCGACAGTCCAGTGACCCGGTATCCGCCACGATCAACTCACGCGCACCGGCCCCCATCATGGACAGTTCAACGAGCTACCTGGGCGCCGAGCCACGGCCAACCGTGCACGAGGTCGTTAGGTGTATTGATCACGAGCGTTGTTAACAGCTGCTCGGCTTGATCAATGGCGAAGACCTCCCATGTGGTGGAGGTGTCTACGCGTCGCCACACGGAGGTCTTCGTGTCCCACCGTAGTGCCCGGCTGACTGTGCACGGCAGGCGGCTGCTGGTCGAACGTGTCCGATGCGGACGGCCCGTGGTCCACGTCGCCGCCGAAATGGGCACGTCGTGGCCCACCACCCACAAGTGGATGCGACGATGGCTGGCAGAAGGCGACACCGGCCTGCAAGACCGCTCCAGCCGCCCGACAGGACCCGTACACCGCACGGCGCCTGTGTCGAAGACCATGTCTGCACGCTGCGGCAAGCCCGCACGCTGGGTCCGGCCAGGATTGGCGCGATCCTGGGCCTGCCGGTCTCGCCCGTGCATCGGGTCCTGACCCGCCGTGGCCTGCACCGGCTGGCCGACCGGTGAGCCGATCCGCCGCTAAGAACGAACCATCCTCGGCGAGATGACGGCAGAGTCGAATGCTTCAACCGCACCCTGCTCGACGAATGGGCCTGCACCGCCCGTCCCATTGTTGAAGAGTTTGGCCGGCACCCGAGCCCGAGCCGAGGAACCGGACAGGGCCGGCTGACCACTCCAGATTGCCGCTCGACGCCCCGCCGCCCGCCGGGGGCCGCCGCGCCTGGCCTGCCGCACTCAGCAGCTGTTCGGTGGCGACAGCGACAGGCGGGGGACGTTGCACCCCCTCACCGGAGTCGCTGTCACCGCGACCCTGGTCAGCCTCCGTTGCCCACGCAGGAATCGATCCATGTGCACAGCTCCTCAAGGGCGGCCTCAGCGCGTTCCTTGTCCCCAGTGATGAGGTAATCGCTCTGCAGGCTCGAGAAGCCGCTGTTGAGCAGCGTCGCCTTGATCAGGGCACTGCTTTCGGGCAGGCCGCGGCGAACCAGGCACGAGGCGACAAATTCGGCACGACCTCGTACGAACGCGGCCCCGGGAAACGGTAGGCGGCCAGCGGCGGCGAGCCCTTCGATCTCCCGGAAGAGCCGGGTCATGGCGAGCTCGTCGGGGCCGAGGTTGCGCTCCCAGGCCGACCGCACGAGGTGGCCGACCTTGACCTCGGGGTCATGCCAGCCCGGCGTCGACCGCAGCGCCACCTGCTGGCGTTCGTCGAGCCGCTCAAGTACGGCCGCGAGAAGGGCCTTCTTGTCGGCGAAGTGATGGGTCAGCACACGGGTGCTTTGGCCGATCCCCGCCGACAGCGTGCGTAGCGAGAAGCTCCCGATCCCTGTGTCCGCGAGCTGGTCGATCACGGCATCGATCACCTCGCGCCGACGTTCCGGGCTGGCCGGTCTGGGCACTCCAACGCACCTCTCTCCTCGTCGTCATACTCTGACACACCGTTGGGGTAACGACTGTTACCCTCATTTCCATGAAGTTCTTAACCCGAGCCGGGCCGGTGTGGCTGTGGGCTCTGACACTCGCTGCCTTCGCCGTGCAGACGGACGACTACATCCTCATCGGTGTTCTCCCGGCGGTATCGCACACCGTCCAACTGTCCGAGACCGCTACCGGTCAACTGGTGACGGTGTACTCGCTCACCTACGCGCTCGCCGCCCCGATGTGGGCGCTGTTGCCGCTCCGGGTTTCCCGCAGACGCGCCCTGTGCGGAGCGCTCACCGTGTTCGGGGCCGCGAACTTTGCGGTCCTACTCGTGGACGAGTACGTGCCGCTCATGGCCCTGCGTGTTGTGGCGGCACTTGCCGCCGCTCTCGTCCTTCCCACCGCCCTGGCCGCGGCCGGCGCCGAGGCTCCACCGAAGCGTCAGGGCCGCTATCTGGCAACCGTCATGACCGGCCTGACCGGTGCGGTCCTGCTGGGTGTGCCCGCCGGTACGTGGATCGGCGCGCTCTTCGGCTGGCGGGCGACCTTCCTGTTCGGAGGGCTGCTGGGGGTGGGCGCGCTTCTCCTGCTCCTCCGTACCCTCCCGCGCGCCGAGGCGCACGCGGTCTCGGAGCGCACAAGCCTTCGCGTCATGCTTCGTCCGCTGCTCAACGGTGGCGTGACGGTGATCCTCGTCGTCACGATCCTGACCGTCGCAGGCAATCTGGCGTTCCAGACATACATCGCGCCCTTCCTCGCCGGCGTCTCCAGCGTGTCGCCGACAGTCCTCGCCGTGCTGCTGGTCTGCGCGGGGATCGGTGGCCTGCTCGGGACGCAGGCTTCCGGACGCCTCATCGACCGCTTCACGCCGGGGCGGGTCTTCTCCCTCGTGAGCGTGGTGTTCTGCGGGGCGATGCTCGCCTTTGCGGGCCTCTGGCTCGTCAGGCCGGTCCCCGTCGCGCTTACAGCCGTGCTGCTGGTTGCCTGGTCGGCGGCGGCATGGGCGGTGCCGCCCAGCATCCAGTCCCTGATGCTCACTCGGGCGGGAACGGAGGCGGCCGCGCAGGCGATGGCGGTCCAAAGCAGTGCCGTCTACGTCGGTGCGGCACTCGGTGGGGCGGTGGGCGGCGGTTTTCTCGCTGCCGACCAGGGCTTGATTCCGGCAGCCGCCGCGGGGCTGGCATTCCTGAGCCTCGTGATCATGGTCCCCGTCATGCGGAGCCGTACCGCCGACCTGAGTTCGAGCACGAACCGGGATGTCGAGACGGAGACGGCGTAGGTGGCGTCGCCGACTCTGCCGGTCTGCAGGCGGACGAGGTGATCTCAAGGCTTCTCCGCAGCACTTCCTGCGCTCCACCGCCACCGGCTGCGGGGCGGTGCGGTTCACCGCAGAAGAGCCGAGTGAACCGCACCGCCGCGGCGGCTTCCCTGCATGGGATGAACTCCACCGGACTCGGAACGTGCCCTGTCGTGGGTCCTGGAGATCGGCAGCCTACGCGCGGTCGCCCCAGCGCCGACCGCGCGAAATAGGCCCCTCGCGAATCGCCGGCAGACCAGTGCGTCAAGGAAAGGTGGCTGACCTCCCGCGTAGTTAAAGACTCCGGAGCGGCGCAATACGAACGTCACAACCTCGGTGACCACTTGAAGCACATGAGTAATACCTGTCACATGCGTTACGTGTGCACTGACTCAAAGATGGTGCCTGCATTAATTGACCTCGCTGGCACACGGATTGCAGACTGTGAGAGACCGAGGTGATTTAGTGCACGACGACGGAGGCATATGGACGTTCGGCGTCCACACCTCGGCAGCTCCCTTTGTCTCCGCTTGGCCACTCGATCCGTGAGCCTTTCATTGGCGCCGCGAGTGAAGAGTGTATGCGCATTTCGGAGCAGAGGGATTGGTCGCTTCCGTTTTCTCGGAGATTGGAGAGCACCATGCGCAATGAGCGTACGGAATGGGCTCCGGCCGGTACGGCGTGGATGCCTGAGCGTACGGAATGGGCTCCGGCCGGTACGGCGTGGATGCCTGAGCGTACGGAATGGGCTCCGGCCGGTACGGCGTGGATGCCTGAGCGTACGGAATGGGCTCCGGCCGGTACGGCGTGGATGCCCGAGCGCACGCTCGCCTGACCGTTGCACACTGCGCAGCCGTCGCCCAAGCGGCGGCTGCGCCCGGTAGAAAACCCACCCAACAGAAAGGGAACCGCTATGTCGAAGAGGGTGCTGGTCACCGGAGGAGCGGGTTTCATCGGGCGCAACATGATCCGGGCCATGCTCGGCGACGGCTACACAATCACTTCCCTGGACAACTTCAAGATCGGCGGGTGGCAGCACGTACCTGAGGACATCCGTGATCACGTCGAATGGGTGCAAGGTGATACCCGGAACTTCGACCTGTTAATGCAGGTCACACGGCACAAAGAGGCAGTTATCCACTTAGCTGCACCGTCCTCCTTCCTCATGTATGAGGAGGACCCGGTCGGCGGCGCCTCGGTGACAACCCACGGATTCATCAACCTTCTCGAAGCCATGCGCCGACAGGACATCGGGAAGCTCGTGTACGCCAGCACGAGCGCCGTCTACGAAGGCAACGACGTTCCTTACCGCGAGGGAATGGAGCTGAACCCGCCGGACCTCAAGGCGCTCTCCAAGAAGTGGAACGAGGAGGTCGCCAAGCAGTATTCGGAGAGGTATGGCATCACGGCCATCGGGATGCGGCCTTTCAGCGTCTACGGCCATGACGAGTTCAGTAAGGGAGGATACGCCAACATCATTTCCCTCTTCGTGTGGGCGGTACTCAACGACGTCACACCCGTCGTCTGGGGCGACGGCAGCCAGACTCGCGACTTCATCTATGTGGAAGACGCCGGGCGTGCTTTCCAGACCGCGTTGGAACGGGACCTGCCGACACAGGAATTCAACGTCGGAACCGGCATCGAGACCTCATTCAATGAGGTTCTGAGCCTGATCGGGGAAGAGCTGGGAAAGGAGGTCAAGAAGGAGTTTGTTGAGATCCCGATCGCTATCTACGCGCAGCGGCTTCTGGCGAACGTGGAGCGTGCGGAAAAAGTTCTCGGTTTCCACCACGAGGTCGACGTGCGGGAAGGGATTCGTCGGGTGATCAAGGCCGCCCGCGGAGCACAGGCAACACAGCAATGGCCCGCCATCAGCAACGCACAGATGTACTTCGAGACGCTGCCCACCGGCTGAAGCCTCGGACGGGGCCCCGGTGGACGACGTCGGGGCCCCGTACTGCTTCCCTACGCCGCCAGAAGGAGCCGCACGGTGCCTAAGGTTCTCGCTCTCACCGATTCGTCCGAAGACATCAAGAACTTCTGCACGGAAGCGGACACATTATTCTTCCGGATCCGTCCATTGCCGGCCGCGGAGCACACATACGACCGCTTCCAGGAGATGTACCGGAAGCTCAAGGAATCCTGTGACCTCTCCTCGGTGGAGGTGGTCGTCGCTGAATACGTCGAAGCGGTGCCCCTCGTCTATTTCATGCGACGGGACGGTTATCACTGCCCGGCGCTGATGATCCCGCACAGTAACCCCTACCCCTTCAACCTCCTCTTCTACTTCTTGCTCCTCGCCGGGCACGCCCATCCAGCAGATCTCGTCATCTGCGGTTCACAGAATGCGGCACGAGCGTACGAACACTTCACGGGAATACCGGCCGCGAACATCTGCACGTTCGGGATCAAGGATGTCTACACCAGGCAGGACAAGACTGAGTGCCGAGAGCTACTGGGCCTGCCTCGGGACCGCGACATTCTGCTGTACACCGGCCGGTTTATGAACGACAAGGGCCTGTGTTCCCTGCTTTCCGGCTACCGCCGACTGCGAGAGGAGCGCCCGAGCGCCCTCCTCGTCATGTCGGTGACCCATATTGATCCCCCGTACTTCAACCGACTGGCGGCCCGGATGGAGGACGTGATCGTCTTCCACCGACTCGAGAAACGACAGACGGTCTCCCTCTACAACGCTGCCGACCTATTCGTCTCCGGCGCTACGAGCATCTTCGAAACCTATGGCAAATCCCCGTTGGAGGCGATGGCCTGCGGAGTGCCATCCGTAGTGCCCCGCTGGGACGGCTTTCCATACTTCATCAATGACACGAACGGCGCGCTCGTCGACGTCGAATACCTCACACACAGCAACGACAACCCGTACGAGTTCGCCCGGATGTCCGAGAGTCACTTCGTAATGAAATGCCAGGAGGTGCTGAGCCACTCCGAAGCCTTTGCCCCACAGGTACCGGAGGGGGCCAGGTACGAGCGGACCATGGAAGTGTTGCCCGGTGTACTGGAACGCATGGCGGCGAAGCGCGCTGCCGGTCCCGTGCGCACCGGCTCCCAAGAGATCGACAAGAGTCGCTACCCCGAGTCCGTCGTCGCGGTCCTCGACCATTACGGACTGGTGAAGTGCGAGGACCTCCTGTCCAAGGCCGACCGCTTGGGGCTCATCGACCGGAGCACCCGGGGAGAGGAAACGCTCCTACGGAACCTGCACCACGACATGTTCATGGCGATGGAGTCCCATGTACCCGGACCGGCCTGGGGAGATGCGGATGACGGACGCACGGCGTGAGGCACAACGGATCTTCGACACGCTGGCCTCGGAGTACGACCGGTCAGGCGTCGACTACTTCGGCCCGGTCGGCGAACGGCTCGTCGCCTTGGTGAAGATCGGCTCGGGCGAATCCGTTCTGGACATAGGTTGCGGAAGGGGAGCCGTCCTCTTCCATGCTGCCAGAGCGGTCGGAGAACACGGGCGGGTCGTGGGGGTCGACCTCTCCACGGCCATGGTTGAGGCAGTGCGGAAAGAAGCGCGGGCGAGCGAGATGCCGCAGGTCGAGGCGATGGTGGGGGAAGGGCAGTCGCCACCCTTCCCCGAGCAGAGCTTCGATGTGGTGACCGGGGGGATGAGCGTACACATGCTCGCCGACATTCCCGCCGCCCTGCGGGCCTATCACCAGGTGCTGCGTCCGCGCGGACGGCTTGGCCTTTCCGCGCCCGCGACGGTCGAACGACCCGCGCCGGAGGTCTTCGGGCTGCGTTCCATCGCGCGGTTCTCCGCCGCCCACGACGCGGGAAGCGGAATCTACCCCTATACCGAGGCTTTCGGCGGTGCTCGGCGCCTGCGGGGCGACCTGCTGGCAGCTGGCTTCGAGGAGGTCGAGGTCCTGGAGGAACCGGCGTTCATCTGCACCGACTCCGCGGAGCGTTTCCTGCGCTGGACCTGGACCCACGGTATGCGCAAGCTCTGGGAACGGGTCTCACCGGATGAGCGACGCCGCGCAGAGCGTGCCATCACCACCGAAGCGCGAGCCCGCAGCGAGCGCACCGACCGCATCGTGCTGCGCACGCCGGTCATGTACGTCACCGCCGTCCGGCCGGCCCTCCACGCCACCGCCGGACCGTCAGACCGCGACCCCGCCTGACCGGTGGTGGCCTGGCCCCGCCTGAGCCGCCTGTGGGGACAGGCATCTCCCTCCGCGAGGTACCCCGGCAGCACCAGCACGTTCCGAGCCGACGTGATGTCACGGAAGGACGAGATGAAGCACGTAAGCACTGATCCGCCACCCATCATCCCGGCACGGCCGGGTGAGAACCGCCTCTGGGAATGGGCCCGGGAACAATTCGATCTGGACCCTGGCTATGTGCACCTGGCGCTGTCGATGCTGGCCCCTCACCCCAGGACGGTACGTGAGGCCATTGCATACCATCGCACCGAATTGGACCGAAACCCTGCCCTCCACTTCCATCAGCGGGACGAGCGCGTCCGGCGGGTGCTGGCAACGGCCGGTGCCTACCTCGGCGCGGATCCGGACTCGATCGCGCTCACCGAAAGCACCACCGCCGGCATGGCTGTGGTCTACACCGGCATGCGGCTCGGGCCCGAGGACGAGATCCTGAGTACCCGCCACGAGCACTACGCGGCTTCGGAGCTTCTACGCTTCAAGGCGAAGTCGAGCGGCGCCGGCCACCGGTGCATCAGCCTGTACGAGGACGGACCGACGGCTACGAGTGAGGAGATCGTCTCCTCCCTCGTCCGCGAAATACGGGACAACACCCGTCTCCTCGCCCTTACCTGGGTGCACTCGGGTACCGGGGTCAAACTGCCGCTTTCCCGCATAGGCGAGGCGGTGGCCGAGGTGAACCACGGCCGCCCTACCGACCGTCAGATCCTCATCTGCGTGGACGCCGTCCACGGCTTCGGGGTAGAGGACTTCACCGTCGAGGAACTTCGCTGCGACTTCTTCATGGCGGGCTGCCACAAATGGCTGTTCGGGCCACGCGGTACGGGTGTGGTGTGGGGGAGCGAGAGAGGATGGAACGCGGTCGAACCCATCATGACCTCGTTCGACGTCGAGGTGTTCTGGCCGTGGTACCTGGGCCGTACCCCCGACGCGGAAGCCCCCCGCGCCCGGCTGTGCACTCCCGGAGGATTCCCTGTTTTCGAACACCGTTGGGCTCTGGCGGAGGCCTTCGACTTCCAGCTCACCCTGGGCAAGAAGCCCGTAGCGATGCGCATCGCCGATCTCAATGCCTACTGCCACCGGCGACTCATGGAGACAGCCGGTATCACCGTGCGTACCCCGGCGGACAGAGCGCTGCGGTCGGGCATGACCTGCTTCGACGTCGAGGGCCGGGACCCCGGAGAGATCGCTGCCATGTTGGAGAAGCGGCGGATCATGGCAGGTCAAACTCCCTACCGAGACAGCGCAGTGCGCTTCGCTCCCGGCATCCTCAACTCGGTGGCCGACATTGACCGCGCCGTGGAAACGTTGGAACAGATCGTCCGTGCAGGGCCGCAGGAGCCCCCAGCATGAATACGGTGGGTCCGCTTGTCGCAGAGAGACCCCTTCCGGACTGCGCAGGCAGGGCATAGCGCCGGTGCGTTGGACTCCGCGCCGGATCCTGGCCGAGGAACAGCAATGGCGTGCCGCCCGAGGCCGAGCTGCGGACGGCAGGGCGCCCGCGCCGGAGGGGAGGATGTGCTGGAGCCGACCGCGCTCGCCCCGGTCAATCGGCAGCTGCGCAGGGCGTTCGAGGACGGCAAGAACGAGCCGGACGCCGCTGTTGCCGTTGCTAGCCAACGAGGGCTTGGGCGATTTGCCGGGTGGTCTGCGTAGTCGGCCGTCACTACTGGTTACGACAGCAGGACTCGTTTCCGGAGGAGTTGTAAGCCAGCCCGGCCGAACATTTGGCGCTTGAGCATCTTGATCCGGTTGACGTGCCCCTCGACCACGCCCGAGTTCCAGGGCAGCGTCAGACCGGCGATTACAGCGTCGCGGTCACGGTCGATGCCCGTTGCGAGGGTGTCAAGGCTCGGCAGGTCGTCCTGACGGACGGCGTCGGGCCATTCCAGGAGTCGTTCGCCCCGGCGCTCGGTGAGCATGTGTGCGAAGGGCCGGACGTGGCCTGTGAGGGCGTCGAGCTCGGCACAGTTGGGCAGGACGGCTTTGAGCCGGAGTTGTTCGATCTCGGTGAGGGATTCCGGGCGGCTGAGAATCCATCGGGTTACCACGCGAGGTGCCGGGGGCTGTGCGGTGATTGGCCGGGGTGACGTGCGCTTCTTCCGGATGTAGGCGCTGACAATGCCGTAGCTGCCCTTGTAGCCGAGCGGGACAATCTCCTCCCAGAGCTTCCAGACGCACGTGCAGCCCTCGCTCCAACGCTCGTCCAGGTAGGGCTTGTACTCGTCGAGGGCGGAGGTCCGGCTGTACTGCCACTGCCTGCGAAAGAGGTCCTCCGGTCTCGCGGCATCGGTGAGGCTTTTGACGGTGCGGTGGGTCATGCGGAGTTGCCGGCCGATGGAGCGGCGGCTGTGGCCAGCTTCGAGCATCGCGTGGACGGTGGCGTGCCTGGCCCGGATGCGGTTGGCGAACCGGTCGCCCCTCCAGGGCGATTCCGGGATCTCGTCAAAGGGTTCGGTTGTGTCGACCTCCTCCTTGACCGGTTCGGGGAGGAGGACGCGGAGGCACTGGCGGTGGCGGGCGACTTCACGCTCGGCGGCCTGGCCGAGGTTGTGCCACAGATGCCACCGGTCAGCGACCTGGACCGCTTGGGGTGCACCGGCTGTGGCGCCTTCCGCGAAGAATGGGGCCCGGTCCCGGCAGACGACCTCGATGCCAGGCCGCTTCGCCAGCCACTGAGCCAGGCTGGACGCCTCCCGGTCCGGCAGCAGATCGATGGGACGGCGAGTCTCAACGTCGACCAGCACCGTGCCATAGACGCGGCCCTTGCCGTTTGCGTACTCATCGACGCCATCCGCCCGCGGGGACGGGGCGTCAGGTTCGGGCAAGGCCGCGAGCAGCCGCAGCACGGTGCTGCGGCTGACGGATACCCCGAAGACCTTGGCCGTCCGTGCCCCGGCCCGGCCTGCCAGCGCTAGGCCGACCGCGGCCAGTGCTGACCGCAGCCTTTCGGCCCATCGACCGTGCCGTCGGGTCAGCCCCGGAATCTGCTCAGCGGATGTCCGTCGTCCGCACGAAGGGTCCGGACAGAAGAACCGGCGGATTCGCACGCACAGAAGCCCCTTTCGGCTGGCGCTGGGAACGTCGGCGGGAAACCGCTGGTAGGAGCTGTGTGGCCCACTCGATCGACTCCCACAGTCAGGGCAGTTCGCCCCGGTTGCCGTGCTGCAAACCTCAATGCGTATCGCCTCTTCGTCCATGCCCACCGACAGCACAGCGACATCCGCGATCGATGGGAACAACAGCTCCTCCAGCCGGAACACCGTCTTCTCCACGACCCCGGACTGTCGACCACACCAAGATCATCACGGATCATTTTGAGGCAACCCCGAGCAGACCCTCCCGGCCGTCAACCGTCACACTCCGTATGCGAAAGTTGAGCCACAACCACTATTGCTCGATAAAGCCATCGGTACGACGCGATTTCCGTCGTCGGGGTCCTTCCTTCATCGGCGTCCTGGCCGCAGAGGGTGAATGAGGAGCAGGGGAAGACGGGGGTTACGGATTGGGTTCCGGTGAGCTGTCGACTTCGCCGTGCGCGGTCCAGGTCTTGAGCACATGCTCGCGCCATCGGCCCTTTCGACGAGGCGGATGATTGCGTTCTCCCGGGTGCCATACAGCCCGACCCAACTGCCATAGGTGCGCAGGGCGGTGGCGTCGGCGGTCCACTCGCCGGTGACGGCAGGGGGTTCTCTGGGGTTGAGAGGTGCCGCGAACCAGGTTGGTGCAGCTCAGCAGTGGTGTGGTTGAGCGCAATCAGTGCAAAGGTGTGGTGCCACCGCTGATTCGAGCGAACCGGCTCGCCCGTAACGGCCCCGGACTCCTGTCTCTGCTGAGAACCTGATACTCCTCGCCTGTGGGCGAAAGCAGGGTGGACACGAGACAGGGGCGGGCCGTTGGATACGGGCGACTTGATTTCTGCTGTCAGCGCACTTGTTGCCGCTATTGCGGCGGGGGTGGGCTGGTGGCAAGCACACAGCGCCAGACGCGCTGTCAAGGCGGCCGAGGAACAGGCCAACGCGATGCGCGACCAAGTCAAGGCGGCCGAGGAACAGGTCAGTGTGATGCGCGACCAAATCGTGCTGGAGCACATGAGGCCCCGCTTTGAAGTCACCCACGCTACGACGATGCTGCTCCCCCGCGGCGGAGGGCGACTGGTAATTGAGGTTGCGCAGCTCACCGGTGTGCCACTCGATGACGTGAAGGTGGAGCTGCATGTCGGCAGCAGACAGGTCATGACCGATGGGGCGCACGACGGCGTCCACACCTGCCTGTACTCCGCGCCCGGCAGTAAGCTCACCTTTCGCGCTCACCTCGACGTAGAGGCCGCGCAGGCCCCGGCTGTCCGCGTCGAACTGTCCGGCACAGAGGCCCAAGGCACACGGCAGTGGGCTGAAAGACTCATCGCTCATCCGGTTCTCACGGACAACAGACTGCTCACTGAGGGGCGGACCGCTGCCGGACTGCCCCGGCGTGCTTCAAGCAGCCGCGACTACTCCGTGAACGACGAGCGGTGGCGGCAGGCCCCGCAGGTCTCCCGCGCCCCTGGCGACGTACGGGGCAGGCTGGCCAATCTGCGCCGGGGTATCCAGCAGGGTCGCAGTGTGGGAAGCAAAACGAAAGGTCAGGGGTCCGGTCCTGACAACGCCTCAAGGCAGGATGCGAGACCTGGTGGGACCACGTCGGGGGGCGTGGCCCCGGATGCCGCCGGCAACGACACCGACCCTGAAGATGATTCGAGCCGTTGATCGCATTCCCTCTCCGTGACGTCCTCTGAGACTGGAAGGCTCCTTGAGCGCCTTCGTCGTCAGCTCCGCCCGGTCCCGCCCGAACCGAAGATTCCGAAGCCACCGGTCAGCGACCGGGACGACCTCCAGATCGTCGTCGAGAACCGTCCAGTATTTCTGCCCGGACGGCAACACCACGGGAAACGCCCGCATTCCAAGCTCCTGCCACGAGTTGTGCAACAACCCGCCGCGGCCCCCCGAGAACGAGCCCCAGGGCCTCAACGAACCCGCCTCATACCAAGTCACACCGCACGCATCCCACCCCCAGAGAACGGGCCGCCCTCCTCGAATTGGAGGAGCGCGAGGTACTGGGTGGTCACCGGGCGGGCTCCTGTTGATCCGCCGTACGCGAGCACCAGACGTGACGTTGATACGCCGCGGCAAGGAGGGCCGGTGGCTGCGCCGTTTGATAACCCCTGCACGGACGAAGGCCAAGGCCTTGAGTCTGCGCACCCCGCGCCGCTGGGCATTAGGTCCCGTCAGCAGCCCCCTTTGACCGCGCGGACGCTGACGGAGTTGATTGCGCACCTCGACCAGTCCAGATCGCCAGCGGCTCCGAGTTCATCGAGGATGACGCGGTGCAGTCGGGCCCAGACACGCTCCTTGGACCACTGGGCGAAGCGTCGGTAGACGGTGGGCCAGGCCGGCCCGAACACAGGAGGCAGCTGCCGCCAGGAGCAGCCGGAGGTAGCGACGAAGATGATCGCTGCCAAACACTCATGATCTCCAGCTCGCCGACGCCCACCACCCTGCGGGCGTGTGACCACCGTCTCCGGCACCACTCGCCGAAACAGCACCCACAACTCTTCAGACGCAATCCGCTCAGCAAAGCCGGTCATGCTCAGACCAACGAGTCACATCGCCGAACGAAACGAGTCGGAGCCAGGGGCGGTGGGAACTCAGGTGCGGCATCGCACGGGCATCGCGCAGGATGGCCGGCGTGATACTGACCTTCCCGTGCGTGTGCTGCGGCCATCTGACCCTGGGCGAGCCGCCCGGCTCCTATGAGATCTGCCCGGTGTGCTTCTGGGAGGACGATCGCGTGCAGTTGCGCTGGCCCAACTGGGCCGGCGGCGCCAACCGGCCTTCACTGATTGAGGCTCAGGCGAACTTTATGGAGTTCGGGGCGTGCGAGGAACGGTTCGTGACCAAGGTCCGCCTGCCCCGGGATGACGAGCCGCTGGATCCGAACTGGCGCCCCATCGATCCGGAGCAGGACCACTTCGAGCCCCGGGGCACACAGGAGGCGCCGTGGCCCGACGACTGCACGGTGCTGTACTGGTGGCGTTATCGCGACACCGGATCCTGGCCTCGTGGCGGTTGAGATGAGCTGGCTTGCTCGTCGAGACAGGTCCGGCTCAACCGCCGTAATAAGCGCACGCCGGAAAGCTTCCTTGCACTCGCAGCCATAGCCACCAGCCTGATCAGCAACCGAAGACTCACCAAGTGAAACGACGTCTCACTCACGACTCGGCGAGCAAGCCCTCCCGCAGCCTTTGCAGGCCCGGTTCAACAGCCGGGAGATGTGCATCTGGGAGAGGTTGAGCTCCTTGCCGATGTCGGCTTGCGTCATCTCCGCCCCGAACCTGAGCTGGAGCAGCTTACGTTCGCGCTCGACGACTGGCTGGCTCCGCGGGTGGCGAAGGCCCGCTCAACCCTCGAAGCGGGGCGCTGCCGGCGTTTCTCGCAGATCTTGCCACCGCCGCGCCCGCGCTCGGACGCCCCACCGGGCACATCACCAGCCTCCCCATGCGTCCCTCCGCACTCACCCTGCGCACGTCCCCCGAGGTCCTCACTGCGGCCTTGCCGCAACTCAGCCAGGCCGGTCTGCTCACGTACACCTATGACGGCGACTCGGATGCCCCATATGCCACGACCACCCAGCTCCCTGGCGGCGCGTCCCGCCCGGCGTGCCGCGCGACGCTATCCAGCCCTTCCTCGGCTTCTCAGGGCTCTTTGCTGTGGCGCTGAAGGTGCCCAGTCGCGAGACGCCCTCAAGACCCGTTGGCAACGGCTGAAATGACGCCATGGGTGTATCGGGTGGGCTTGTCGCTCAGAACGCGTGCTGCGCATGCTCTTGCTGCAGGAGAGCGCTCCCAAGGGGGAGTTCGCGTTATGGGGGCGGTGTCGGGGTTGCGTGGCTGGTGCGGTGAGACGGCGCCTTGACCGTCGTGGTGGCCGGTGTCGCGTGCGGCGCTGGACTGTATGCGCCGAGCTGTCTGTCAGGAGCCTGGCTGCATCGCAACATCTGGCCATAAGGGGTCTTTTTCAAGACGACTGCCTAAATACGCACTTCACGCGAATTCCGTGACCAGTGAACTGATTGTCGGCTCTGTGCGTAGAGCGGTGCACGACGGTCGGCGATCGGGAGGGGCTCATGGCGCTCGGGGAGATCGGCCGCAGGAGCGAGAAGGCGCGGCTCCGGGCCGTGCTCGAAGAGTCCCGCAGGGACCGAGGCCCCGTCGTAGCGGTCGTTCGTGGCGAGCCGGGAGCGGGGAAGTCGACGCTGCTCGACGTTTTCGGAGCGGAAGCGTCCGCGGCAGGGTTCCGCGTCGCCACGGTGCGCGGGACGGGAGCGGAGGACCGTCCGTACGCGGCAGCCAACCGGCTCATCGCCCAACTACGAGCCGGCGGTGGGAAACTCGTGGAGATCCAGCACCGGACACCGCCCGGCGATGGTCCCGGGGGGCTGATCGCCGCCGTGCCGACGGAACGGGACGTCCCGGTCGCTCTCTGCGTGGACAACATGGCTCAGGTCGACAGCTGGTCACTGCGGTGGTTGCTGGATCTTTCCCGGACGTTGCCGCCCGCGCCGCTGGCGATCGTGCTCACGGTCAGGATCTGGGGCGCCGGGGTCGAGGCCGTTTCCGGCCCTGTGGATGGGGCCTGGGGCGAGCCCGGCACCGCGCTCCTCGCCGCTGCCGAGCTCATTGACCTCCCGGGGCTGCTGACGATCGATCTGCCCGAAGCTGCCGCCGCACGATGCCGCGTCCGCCTCGACACACGCACCGCCGCGGTGTGCGGTGAGCTCACCGGCGGCAACCCCGCCCTCCTGCACGCCCTGCTGGCGCCGCACACCGGCAGCGCTCCCACGGCCGACGCGCTGCGCACCACCGCCGCGTCGGGCGCGCTGGCAGGAGCTGACCGGTGGCTGGCGCCGCTGAGCGCCTCGGCCCTGGCCCTGGCGCGGGCCGTTGCTGTGCTCGGCGGCGGCGCTGAGGTCGTGGACAGCGCCGAGTTGGCCCGGCTGACGGTCGAGGAGGCGCTCGGTGCCGTTGACCAGCTCGTCGACGCCTGCCTCCTCGCCAATCACACCCCGCTGGCGTTCCGTCATCCACTCCTCGAAACCATGGTTCTCGGCCGAATCGCCGCCGGCACCCGGACCGCCTTACATCTGCGGGCGGCGGCCCTCCTACGTGACCGGCAGGCGGCTACGACGACTGTCGCTCACCACCTGGTCGCCGCCGGCCCAGTGGGAGAGGAGTGGGCGATGCGTTGTCTGTGGCTGGCCGCACGCCAGCTGGAGCAGAAGGGCAGGCCCCAGGACGCGGCCCGCTGCCTGCGCGCAGCCCTCCGCGAACCCCTGCGCCCCCATGAAAAGTTGGCCGTGCGGCGGGAACTCGCCGAGCTGGACGCCTTTGTCGACCCGGAGCGCGCCGTACGCCTCCTGGACGCAGCGCGCTGCGAGTCCCAGGACCCCGGCGTCGTACTCGAATACGCGCTGGCACTGGCCGCCGTACTGGCCGAGTGCGGCCGGGCCGAGGACGCCGTCACCGTGCTCGACGATGCCGCGGCCCGCCTCGGGCGGACACCGGGGGACGGTTCCTGGCAGCTGCGGTTGCGTCTGCACAAGGCGTTCGCCTGCCGTCGTGGTCCCCTGTGGCTGGCGCAGGCTGCGGATCCGCTGGGCAACCTGACCTGCCGGACCCCGCACCGCGGGAACGCGGGCCGCGAGCTCGCGGCGCTGCGCGCGGTACAAGCAGTCGACGCCGGGGCCGACCGGGGGGCGGCCGTCCGGTACGCCCGGCAGGGCCTGCCCCGGGCTGAGGGGGATGGCTCGGCCACCCTGGTGTGGCGCACCTGCGGTGCACTTGTGGCGGCCGGCGAAGTAGCCGAAGCGTGGACGCACTGCGGCCGCGGGCGCCAGGTTGTCGGCGCCCGCCCTGGCCGCTGGGACCACATAAAGGTCGAGCTGCTGCGCGCGGCGGTCCTGCGGGCCCGGGGGGACCTCCACGGCGCCGACACCACCCTGACCCCCATGGCCGACCACCTGCTCGCCTTCGCAGCCACCGGTCACCCCTCGGCCGTGACCGGCGTGGCCGCTCTGGTCGAGGTGCACGTCCTGAAGGGCCTGGTCGACTCAGCGCGTTCCCTGCTGGCCGAGAGCGGCCTGGACCGGGGCCCGCTGCCGTGGCGGCGGGACTCGGCGTACGCCCTGGCCGCGCGAGCGGCGGTCCACGAGAGCGACGACCCCGCCCGCGCCCTGGAGGACCTGCTTGCGGCAGGTCGCCTCCTGGAGGAGGTGGGGGTGCGGAACCCCGCGGTGCTGCCCTGGCGCTCCCGAGCTGCTCGGCTCCTAGCGGCGCGGGGTGAACGCAAGGAGGCCGCCGAACTCGCAGGCGCCGAGGCGGCGGACGCCCGCCGCTGGGGCACACCGGAGTCCATCGGTACCGCATTGCACGCACTGGCCCTCACCGAGTCCGGGGAGCGGCGCATCGACCTGCTGACGGATGCGGCCGGGATGCTCGCCCGCTCCTCGGACCACCTGCACCATGCCTTCGTGCAAGCAGACTTGGGAGCCGGGCTTGCCGAGCTCGGCCGCGGGGAGGCGGCCCGTGCCGAGTTGCTCTCGGCCCTCCGGCTCGCCCGCGCGTGCGGCGCGGAGCCGCTGGCACGGCAGGTCCAAGGCGCCTGGAGGTCGCTCCGGGAGGCGGGCCGGGGACCATGGGCGCTCCCCGGGGCCCCCAGAGCCGCGCCCGATCCTGCGAGCGTGGCGGGGTCGTCCGTACCCCCGGAGTCCGCCGTTCACGCCGCCCCGCACTCCGCCTCTCCGCTCCTGGACTGCCTGACGCCTCAGGAACGGAAGATCCTCCACCTCGCCAAAGACGGACACTCCAACCGCGACATCGCGGGCCGGCTGTTCGTCGCCGTACGCACCGTCGAGTTCCACCTGTCCGGTGCGTACCGCAAGCTGGGCATCAGCGGCCGCCGACAGCTCGCTCAGGTCTTCAGCGGCGGCTGACGCCTGGGCAGGCCGGGGCGGGGCTCAGCGCGTGCCCTCCGCCCACTCGGCGCCGATCCGCCGCCAGGCGGGCTCCTCGCTCCCGTCGGGTTCGGCGACGTACCGGGCGAAGCTGGCGGACGCCGACGTGCCGTGCAACGACTCCACGGTCCGCGACGCCAGATGGCACAGCAGCCCGCGGTCCACGGGCGCCAGCCCCAGCCGGTTGAGGTGAAGGTAGAGGTAGTTCATCACCAGGCGGAACGACGCGAACCATGCGTCCTCGACGAGGAAGTCCCGGTGCCCGTGGTCGGAGAGCAGGAGCTGGTGGAATTCGCTGGTCTTGCGTGTCGGCATGCGCGGCGCCAGCGCCGCCCCGCCCATCGACACCTCGCCCGAAGCGAGCAGCGGCTGCGCGATCCGTTGGTGCCGGCGCACGGCTCGCGCCCACTCCCCTACGAATGCCATCCCCGAGCCCGGCGGGGGATCGATGCCCTCCGGCTCCGCGAGTGCCGCTTCCACCTCCCGCAACCGTGCGCCAAGGGCAGCTTCCTGCCGGTGGAACCGCTCGTCGAAGCGGGCGCGGTAGGCCACCGGATCGTTGGTGCGGGACAGGAAGGCGTCCGCGTGCGAACGCAGGGACAGCACGCCCCGCTCGATCGGGGCTCTGCCGTCCTCGAACGGGATCGCCGCCGCGGCCGCCGTGGTCCACATCAGGTCCAGGGCCAATACGGGCAGCGGGGCGGTGCGCAGCTGCTCGTACATCCGGAACGCGAGGTCGGTGGTGTCGGAGAGAAACCCGGCCAGCAGTTCGCTCGCTCGGAGCGAGCCGAGTACGTGCAGCCGGTGGTCGTACGGACGCTCCACGACGGTGTTGTCCGCCACCCAGGGACGGAGCGGCCCGGTCTCCATCTCCAGTTCGGCGAGCCGCTCGTGAACGGGCGCGAGTGCGGCGGAGTCCAAGCGGACGGTGGAAGGGCGAGCCCGCAGGTAGTCCGTGACGATTTCCAACACCTGGGGGCGCACCTGCGCATGCCATGTTGACGCCTCTGTAAGGAAGTTGAGGCGCAGATGCGGTCCACGCAGCCAGTGCCGGCCGAACCAGGCGCCCTGCACCCAGGTGCCCACCGAGGCGAACGCCGGCCGGACGGCCCCCAGGATCAGCTCCGGCTCCGCTGCTTCGTCATGGTGGTGGACATGCAGGCTGTACCAGGACGCCCCGGCGGATCCGGTCATGCGACGCCCTGCGCCTCGGGCAGCTCGGACAGCACCCGCCCCACGAGGAACCGCAGCTGGTTCTCCTGCCACAGAGTGAGTCCGAGCCGGTTGTTCACCAGATGGGCGCAGCGCAAAAGCACCAGACTGGTGGCCGGGTGGGCGGTGGCCGCCAGGTCCAGAGGCTCTGCCAGAGGGGAGTCCGCCCAGTCGGCGACGAACTGGCCGGTCTCCTCCATGTGATGCAGCTCGTCGCGCAGTCGCCGTACCGAAGCCAGCCAGTATCCGCGCTGGTCGTTCCCGGGTGGGCGGCCCGCGAGCTCCCAGGTGCGCCGGGCCCGCGCGTGCAGCTGCTCCCGCTGGGCGTGGTAGCGCGGTTCGACATCGGCCGCTTCGGGGCCGCTCCCGAATGGCAGCGGCGGCCCACCATGGCGCGCCCACCGGTCGCGGACCTCGTCGCACAGCGCGAACACGCCCACCACCAGGTCGAACGCGAGCAGCGCCCGCTGCTCCACCGAGGCGCCCGCCGACACCACCGACAGTGCCAGCCGGCTGGACTCGCAGAAGTGCCGCTCCACGGCGGCGATGGCGGGCCCGCGGCCGTAGTCGGCGTGCTCACGTTCGTACGGCAAAATCTCCGCCGTGTTATTGGCCCGCACCGTGCCGTCATGGCCCGCACGGCCCTCCAACCCTGCCAGTCCCTGCGCGACTTGTGCGAAGCGGGAGCGGTCCACGACGTCCGGGGCGGGCGACTCCGCGAGAAAAGCGCCGAGGCGACGCTCTGCCACCTCCGCCACGCCGGCGCGGTCACGGGCACGGGAGGGGAGCAGCCGCAGGCGCACATGGGGGCCGCCCTCCCAGTAGCGCAGGAAGAAGTACCGCTGGATCAGTGCGCGTTGCTCCAGCTCGGTCACCAACGGTTCGACGCACCGTGTCAGCAGCGCGTCCTGGTCGGTGTCGTAGAAGACGTGCGCGCACACCCAGTCCGCTGCCTGTGCGGCCGCCGGGTCCAGGCGGGCGCTGTCGCCGAGCCCGTTCGTCATGGTCATCGTGTCCGTCCTTCGTTGATCTCGACGAGGAATTCGGTCACCCGGGGCCCGCTGCCGTCGTGATCCGGCATCTCGCCGGGGCCGGGCAGGGCCTCCTGGAGGAACACCACCTGGCCCGCACCGGCGGCGAGCAGCCGCTCGAAGACCCCGACGAGCAACAGGTTGGCGAAGTCCACGTACAACGGCTTGCGCGACTTCATCCGCCACACCTCCCCACTGACCACCGACTGCGGGTCCAGTGCGCGGACAAAGCACCGCTGCGGCATCCCGTGCTCCGCCAGCCACCCGACCAGCCGTAAGAGGAGAGAACGGTCGCTCTCGCCCTTCTCCCGCCTCGGCACGGCGCCCGGCGGCAGCACCCACTGCCGGCGGCTGACCGTCGTACGGCCCACGACCACCCGCGGTTCCGCCAGGACCTCCCGCACCTCGGAGAGCGACGGGTCGCCGAACATCCGCCGCCCCGGGATCAGCAGGTTGGATGTCGCACCGAAGGTCTGCATCTGCAGGCGCAGCGCGGGCGGCAACCACAGCTCCGCGATCAGGTTGGGGTGGACGGGCCGTACCTCACCGGCGCGCCCCCGCGTGTGCAGGGCGAGCAGGCCGGGGCCGGGGTCGTGCCGAACGAGCAGGTCACCCAGGCGGATACGGTGCCCGGGGGGCCGCACGCTCAACCCTCCGGGGTACTCGATCTCCGTGGCGACGGCGGACACCCGCAGCCCGACGTTGCTGCCGAAGTGACGGCAGGTGTCGGCATGGATGAGGCCCGGGGGCGAGGGAGCGGTGTCCACGGCCGTGTCCCGTACCGCGTCGAGCCCCGCCTGGGTGAGGAGTCGCCGGATGCGGTCCCGACCCCGGCCGTGCCCGGAGTTGACGGCGTTGACCACGAATTCGGGCGCGGAGCCGGTGCCGAGCGGCTGGCCGTAATAGGTCACCGAGTCCGGCGCCCGCATCCATGCGGGCCTGCGCTCCACCACCGAGAGCAGCCGCTCGGGGGCGACCCGGACGACGCCCTGCGCATCGGCCGGAACCGCGCGGACCACCTCACACAGTTCGTCCCGCAGCGCGGCAAGTTCGCCCAGCCGGGGCAGCCGGTGCTGGTGCATCGCCCGGTAACCATGGACCGCGACTGAGAGCAGTGAGGGCAACGCGGGCTCCTCGCGCAGCCACGTCTGGACCAGTCGGTGAAAGGTGAGGAATGGCACCGCCTCGCCGGGGCCGACGCGCTCGGCGAACAGATCGGCGATCGCGACCCGTCCGGGCAGGCCGGGGTCGAGTACGGCGTAACACTGCCGCACGGCATCCAGGTCGCGCAGGACCGGCCCCCAAGCGCGGCGATCCGGTCCGGGGAAGGGCGCTCCCACCAGGGCGTTTTCGATGACGCTGTTCTTGGCGGGCAGACTGATCCGGTCCGGACCGGCCAAGTCCCTGATCCGCCGCAGTGCCTGCTCGACGGCGCCGGTGGCGCGCACCCGCTGCGCCGGATCGGCCAGGTGGGGATAGGCGACCAGGGTGTCCGCGATGACGGCGAGTTCCCGCTCGACCCCGACGAGCTCAGTACTTGTCGCCCCGGCGAGCCAGGAGCGCACCTCGGCGACATGGTCGAGGGTCTGGTCGGCGAAGGGCCACTCGGCCTCCAGCAGTCCCAGCTCCTCCAGGCGCGCCAGGTACGCCGTGGCCGTGGCTTGGTCGCTCCCGGTGCGCTCCGCGAGGAGGCGAGCCGCCTCCTCGCGTGTGGGGCGGCCCTCGCGCACCACCTCCACGCACTCCCGCACCGCAGCCGCCACGGGCAGGGTGCGCAGCGGTTCCTCGGCTCCCGTCCCCAGGAACTCCCAGCGGCCGTCGGTGAGTACGGCACTCGGGTTGAGGCGCAGCCGCGCGCGCCCGGAGAGCTCGGGGCGGCTGCCGAGGGCGCGGACGACCTGTTGGACGACCCACACGTTCAGCTCGGCGACCGTGTGCACCCCAGGACAGGTGGACGCCCGGTCTCCTTGAACGCCGCTCCACGTTCCCAGGCCGCTGGCGGTGAAGGTGCTGAATGGGCTGGTCTTCATGCTGACCCGCGCAAGGTACTTGGCGAGCCGCAGCGCCAACGAGCGTTCCGGCGCCCGCTCGTCAGGGAGCGCGAGCCACTTGCGTACCTCGGCGAGGAGCACCGGACTGCTCAGGACGAGGCCGTGCTGGAGGACGGGGTCGGAGGCTGCTTTGCGCAACAGCACGAGTTGGCTGCATATGTGGTGAGTGATCAGGTCGTCCAGCCGGGTCACCGCCTCCTGATGGCTGGCCCGCAGCTGTGCCCAGGCGTCCACCAGTTCGACGAGCGCCCGGGGGAGCAGCGTCCGAAGGGCGTCGTTCCAGTGACGCTCGGTGAGTGGACGGCGATTGTGAATGGCCCGACGCACGGCCACCAGCAGCGGCTTGGCGGAACCACCTCGCCCGATCTGCTCGTAGAGACTGTCGGACAACAAGGATGCCTGGCCGTCGAGTTGGTTTTCCAGGTCCCGCACGGACTCGGCCTGGCGCCACAACTCCGGCGAGCGCATATCGTCCAGCATGGGCGCGGGCAGCCCGCCGATCCGTACGCCGAAGGTGTCCGGGGTGGTGAAGTCCTCGGTCATGGCCGACTCCAGTCACGGGAGGTGCGAAAACACGGGGGTCGTGGGTGGCGCGCGGACGTCACGGGAACGGGTGCGGGTGCGGGTTGATGTCCTTCTCGGCCAACGGATCGCCGCGGTATCCGAGTTCGGAGGGGAGCCGCAGCAGCCGGGGAAGCCCGTGGGTGCGGCGCATCCGGTGCCCGAACGTCATCGGCAGCAGCCCCGGCACGATCACCTTCGCGCAGGCCAGCCCGCCCGCCCGGTGCTCGTTCGTGGTCTGGTCGACCACGACGACGTCCAGGCCCCGGTCGGTGAACCGAGCCACCGCCTCGGCCAGATCCTCGCGGATATCCGTGCCGCGCGGTCGGCAGGTGGCGTGCGCGAACGCCTCCTCGACGGGCCGGCCGCCCGTCTCGGCGTCACCGCCGTCGCCGAGCAGGAAGGCGAACCGGTCGAACGCGGCCGGGTGGCAGTACAGCAGTGCATGGTCCCGCATCTCGCGCACCAGATCCGGCTCGTCGACCATCGCCGCGATGCGTTCTCGTTCCTCGCGGAAGGCGGCCCGGTTCCACCCCAGGTTCGCCGCGAGTTCCAACAGTCCGTTCCGCAGGGCGCCTTCGGGGTCGAAGTGGGCTCCTGCGGCGCAGACCGCGGCGGGCTCGTCGGCCCGGCCCGGTCCGCTCGGACTTATGGCCATCACCCATGCCGTGGGGATGCCGTGCTCCGGGGTGGTGGCGAAGGCCAGCACCCGGTGGCCGCTGTCCTGCCGGATACGCTCGGCGAGCGCACCGATGCGGGGGTCGGACACCGTCCGCAGGTCGACCTGCGGCACGGGGAGGCGGGCGTACCAGGTCAGCAGGAACGCGTCCCGCTCGGCGAGTTCGACCAGCCCGTGCAGCGCTGCTTCCTCCAGACAGCCGCCCAGCGCGCACCCGTTGGACACTTCGTACGCCAGGGGCCGTGCTGCCGGGTTGCCGTGCCGGGTGCGGTAGTACGCGTAGTCCTCCGGAACCAGGACGGGGGCATTACGGGCGAAGGAGTGTCCCCACACCCAGTTGAGCTCCAGGTCCGGGTCGTACGGTGGATAGGGGAAGTGCGGCTCGGCATAGCGCTCGGGCGGGTACAGGCCCAGGTCGACCGGGCACAGTGCCCGGTCGGCGATCTCCGCGTAGCCGGACCGCACCGTGGTCCGGCGCCCGCCGGGCTGGGCCCCGCCCAGCCGCTCCAGGGCCTCGGCGAGCGCGGTGCGGGCGCAGGCCCCGTAATCCAGGTCGCGGCCGAACCCGGCTTCCTGCTCCCCGCCCGGCAGGTGCAGTGGGGCAGAGACCATGGGATACGGGTAGTCGGTCCGCACGTCGAGCTGCCGGACCAGTCCCGTGCGTCCGTCGACGTATCGGGCAACCACATCCTCCCAGTCCGCCCTCAGGTCGCGCACGCGCGGGACATCCGGGGCGAGCTTGGGCCGAGGCCGCTCCATGAGGACGGGTGGCCGGTCCTCGGGGATCCCGCCGCACCAGGTGCACGCCGGGTCGGGCAGGAAGCGGTGCACGTCAATGACCATGGTCGTCAACGACAGGAAGGCGAGGGCGCTGTCGGTCAACCGACTGGAGGTGGACCTCAGTTCGCTCTCGACGAGCACGGCGGCCGTCTCGCACGCCCAGGTGGTGAGGATCGGTGACGCACGATCGGCGAGCCGGTCACCGTGCCGCTCCATGAGAGCCGCGCGCGGACTGTCCTTGCCGAGAGTCCGTTGCCGGCGCGTCCGGGCGCAGCGGGCGCAGCCGGCCCGCCCCGGGACGGTCGTCGGGCCGACCACGAGCAGGCCGAGCTCGACCCGTACTGGTAGCCAGGGTACGTCGGGACGCGGCGGCTCGGTCGCGGTCATCCAGCCGTCTTCGGCCGTGACGACCGCGGCACACGCGGGGTCCTCCTCCGGGACCAGCCGGTTCGTACGAGCCAGGGCGACACGGATCGTCGAGGCGAGGACGCCCTTGCCGACGACGGCGATGGGGGCCGCGGGGGCCGCAGGGGCTGTCGTGGGGTCTGCGGGGTGCGCCGGGCGGAGGGTTTCGGCGAGCCGTCCTGTGCGGGAGGCTGTCGCTGCGTCGGTCAATGTCACATCCTCGTCGTTCGCCGGGACGCCGCGTCCGGCGGGCGCGGGGCCCGCCGAACGCGGCCGTGCTGCCGCTTGTTTCAGCAGCAGCAGCAGGAACAGCAGCTCGCCGGGGTACCGGTGGACGTGCAGTTGGACGCGCCGATCTCGACCATGGCGTGGCCCACGTTCACGGTCTCCAGGCTCGCGCCCGGCGAGGTCGGCAGGATCTCCAGCTCGTCCGCACTGAGGTCGGCGAGGTCGAGGACGAGTTCGTTCTGCATCGCGATCCCCTTTCTCCTTGAATGGATGAGAAGTTGGCCAGTGACTGGTCGCTCCGCATCCTGCGGTCAGCGAGCGTGCGGTGTCTTCACGGTCCGACCGCAGGACCGGCCGCAGTACGGGGCTGCGGGCGAGGCCGTGGACCGGCCGCAGGAGGGACGTGCGCCGCCCGCGAGGCACCGCAGGTGCGGTTCACCAGATCAGCTCCGGCTCGTACTGGGCGGTGGGCCGGCGGCGGCCCACGATCAGCGTGAACACCGGCACCTGGGCGGCGTCCAGGCCGATCAGGTCCCGGACCATCCCGTCGTGGTAGCCGTTGGTGATCCGTGCGGACAGCCCGGCCGCGGCGGCGAGCACGCTGACCCGCTGGGCGACGATCCCTGCCTCCTGGTGCAGGACGCGGTACCCACGGGCGCCGAACCACCGGTCCCCGGCGAGCCGGTCGGCGGTGAGGAATACGACGGCACCGGCCTTCGCCGCGTTCACCGCCGGCGTCCGGTCGCACAGCATGCCGACCACGGCGCGCCAGTCCCGCGCCGGCAGTCGCAACAGGGCGGGCGGCTCCATGCCGGCGGCCAACCGGTACAGCCCGGGGGAGGCCCCGTCCGTGCCCAGCACGAGAACATAGGCCCCCACGAGAGGGCGGCACGGCGCCTCCGTATGGTCGGACGAGACGGGCTCCAGCGCATACCGCAGTGCCGACGCCAGTCGTGCGAAGGCCACGGGCCGGGCGTCCGGGAGGAACATCCGCCCGCCCGAGTCCCGGGCACGCAGCGCGGCGGCCAGGTCCATTCCACCGGCCCCGGGTTCTGGCCCCGCGAGCCCGAGGACGCCGTCCGGGCCCGACGCCTCGACAGGCAGGCGAAAGTCGTCGGGGGCGACGGCGGCACCGGGCCCCGCGAGCCGGGCGGTGAGGTCGAGCGCGGTCAGACCGGACCACGTGCCGTCGGACGTGCGATCGGTCTGTACATGAACGGGCTGAATATGCGGTAACTCGCATGGAAGGCAGGGCTGTTGAGAAGATGCGACACGTGCCTGCGCCGGCGCCGCCTCCCCGGCCGGGGCCAGGTCGAGCACGGCGAACGCCGTCTCCTCCCTCCCGTCGAGCCCCAGGGCGCGATTGACCACCTCATCGTGGAAGCGATAGTGCACCCGCCCGCGGAGCCCGAGCGCGGCACCGGTGAGCAGCGCGTTCCCCACCGTCATTCCCGCTTCCTGCGCACACAGCCGGTACGCGTAGTCCCGGTAGCGGAACGCGGTCTTGCGGAACCAGGCGGAAGCCACCAGGAGTCCCGCCTCCGCGCGCACACCTGCGCCGATGCGCACCGCGTGCGGCACACCGCCCTCGCGCAGCAGCGTCACGGAGTGGTGCGCCGGGTTGTAGTGGTAGCACCCGGCGGGCAGCTCACCCGCCGGACGTGCCAGCCACACATACAGCTCCACGGGGTGGAAACAGCGCGCGGAGGCGACCATCCGGTGATAGGGCCACACGGCATGCGGACCGAGCTCGATCCGGCCGATCCCGTACGTCCAGTACAGCAGCGCGGAGAGCGCGCGCTGGTCCAGGACGTCGAGGGTGGGGATGCCCTGCGGGTGGGCGTCGCGGAAGGCTTCGAAGGACCAGCGCGCGTCCCCTATCCGCCGCGCCGGCTCGGGAAGTACGTGGCGGGGCAGCTCGCGGTACGTCTTGACCGGCAGCGGGTCGTCCGGGCCGCCTTCTTCGCCGTGGCCCTCGGCGAAGAGGTCCTGGACCCCCTCGAAGGTCCGCCACCAGAACCGCAGGCCGACGGAACCGTGTTGCCCGACTGTGGCGCTACGCATCGCCCCGAGCCTCCACCCGCCGCACCGCTCCCGCCGGACCGTCCTCGTCCCCGGCCTCGTCGGCGATGACGACGCGCACGACGAAGGGCAGCACCTCGTGCACCGCCGGATCGTGGTCGAGCGGCACTACGAGCGGGCGCGCCCCTCGCGACCGCAACGCCTCGACCATCCGCTCGGGCCCGGCCGGCACCGGCAACTCGGCACTGTCGTCGCAGGTGACAGGCGCGCCGAGCAGCCCCCGCCGGGCCGGTGCGTAGGCGGATTCGCCCGTCATCACCGACTGGCGGTCGAGCAGGGCGGCGCGGAGCCCCTCGACGACCGCATCCTCCCCGCACGTCGCGGCGGCCGGGCGGCCACCCTGCCACCAGGCGAGGACAGGCACGCCCAGCGCTTCCCCGATATCGGCCACCTCGACCGAGCCGCGCGAGGCAGACAGGAGGTCGAGGAGACGCCGTTCCCCGGGGTCCATGGCATCGGGCCGCAGCCGCACGGGCCGAGGTCGCGACCGCCCCTCCGCCACATCGCGCAGAGCCAGGCGCACGCACTGCTGGGCGAGGCCGTCCGCCACGCCCTCGTCCCAGCTGAGCCGGGCGGCCACTCCGACCTCGTGGTCCGTGGTGAACACCCGGCACGCCGCCACCGCCTCCGCGCGCCGCTCGTCAAGGGCCCAACCCCACACGGTGCCACCGGGGCCGTAGCGGCGTTCGTCGGGGTGGTGCGCCGCGTACGAGGCGAGCCCGCGCAGCGCGGCGTCCCGGCGTGCTGCGGCAAAGCCCGTCCCCGCCCCGTGCACCGGCGCTTCGCCCTCCGCGCGCGGCACCGCCTCGGTCACGTTGAGCGGCACCTGGGTGAACTCTCTCTCGTCGAGGGCGCGTAGAACACCGATGTACGGGTCGAAGCAACGGGCCGCGCGCCGGGAGAACGTGTCCTCGTCCAGTGGTGCCGCGGCACCGAGTCGTTCGATGCGCCGCCTGAACTCCTTTCGCGTCTCCGGACGGGCCGGGGCCGCCGCCGGGTGGAGCAGAAACGCATGTGTCGAGGTGCGCAGGGTCTCCAGATCGATCCGCGTCACTTTCCGCGCACCATGCGCGGCGTCCATGGCGCCGACGATCCCGGTGAGTGTGGTGAAGGCCGCAAGCCCCAAGTGCGCGGCGACCACCGCGGCGGCGGGCCCGGTGAGGAAGGCATTCGGCCGGAACGGTCTGCGGGCGTCGAGCCGCAACCACGCCGATCGCCAGTCGGCTCCGGCCGGCCCCAGCCACGCGACATCGTCCACCACCAGCCCCTGCACCAGTAGTGTGCCCGCATTCCGGCACAGCTCGTCGAGTCGCAGAGCCCGGTCGACTCCACTACCGTCCGCGACGTGAATCACCGCGCCCACCTGGCCGACAAGTCGTTCCAACCCTCCTTTGTCACAGGCAACATGACGGAACGTCTGCTCTGGATCCCGCGCGGCGGCTTCGGCCGTGAGCTCCGCCAGGCGCTCGGCGTTGGTGACGGCCTTCTCCGTACACACGGCTCGCAGCTGCCGCACCCCGGAGCGCAGCGCCGAGCAGACCAGCGAGACGAATACGGGGCCCGCGCCCACCACCACGACCTCGCTGTCGCGGTAGGTCTCGAACCGCCGCGCCGCGGAGTCGCAGTGGTACTCGATGAATGCGATCTCGGACGCGTACGTCTCCAGCTCCCGCCGCGTGAGCCGGTGCGGCAGTTCCTCCTCCGCATCGATAAGGCAGCCGGCGGCGTGCAATTGACCCACGAGGGAGTGCACGACCTGCCGCTTGTCGTCGGGCAGTCGCCCGACCAGGTCGTCGAGCTCGACCGAACCGTCGAGATGTGGCGCCAGCCGGTCCAGCCACTGATAGGCGGACCGGCCGCGCAGGGCGAGGTCGGCACCGGCACCGAAGACGTGGACGCCGTCACCCGTCGGCACGTACAGCACATCGGATTTGAGTCGCGGGCGCATCATCCGCCTTCGGGGTCGGGCATCCGCCACCCCGGGGCCGACGTGTCATCGGCCCCGGAGACGGAACCGGTCGGTCGGGGCCCAGCCGAGTATCGGGGCGCCTTGTGCCCCTGTCTTCACGGTCGGGCCACAGGATCTACCGCAGGTTTCTGCCGCCGCCGTGATTGCGGCTTTCGGATGGGAAATTGCGCCGCTTGGCGTGAGCTGCCGCCCGAAAGGAGACCAGGCCGCTCGCTCAACGGTAGGGCTCCGCTGCACCAGCCTGCTGCGCGCGAGCCCGGACCGGCGCCCGGAATCCGGCCCGCGAGGTCGCCGGCTTTCTGCCCAGCCGTGGCCAGCTTGTACTCACTATCGACCTGGCTCACGTGAACGCAGAACCCGGGGGCGCCACGCGGTGCTCGCGACGATCGCCGGAGAGGACAGTCCCAGCGCGGCGTTGTCCCGGCAGGTCATTACCAGGAGAATCGCGACCCATAGGCACCCCCACGCCCGTCTGCGTACTCGATGGGAGACCCGCGACGACATTCACGAAGCGTTCCTCGCATTCGCATGCTCACTCATCTGCTGGCGCCGCCTGCAAACAGCATTGCGTGAGGAGCTCTTGAGGGCGCCATTCCCGGCGGTAGGTAGGGGCGTTCGGCCCGGCCCTGCGCGAGCATGCGAAGTGTGCTCTGGCAATGCGGGATCGGCATCGACCTGCCGCCCGCGCCGGACCTGGACAGCCACGACTTTGACCAGCTCCTGGTGCACGCCGAGGGCGTGTGGAAACCGGGCGGCCCAGGGCCACCCCGTCCGCACCGCCACCCCTGAGACTCTCGTGGTGCCGTACTGCCGACGCGTCGTGGGAAGTCTGCGCCTACTGCCAGCCCTACACCTCACAAAGTGAGCGGCATGCAGCGTTCCCCGACTGGCTGGACCGCACAACTACCACCGACCCCACACCGGAATCAGCGGCCACACCCCAGCCAGCCGCGTCACCGACCTCACCGACCAGCACCCCAGTTCTGTCCGTACTGCCAGCTGATCGCGACTGTCAGCCGATCGCGAGGGCGGTCGATGCGTCGATGAGGGCGAGTTGGCCCGGGCTGGCTCTTCGGGTCCGGGCCTGTTCGACGAAAGGGCCCAGCTCGGCGCGGAGGGTGGCCGAGTCGATGCGCTTGATCACGGGCAGCGTGGCCTCGACGATCTGACAGGCGTCGTCGAGGCGGCCGACACCGGCCAGGGCTGTCGCCTGCCGAACCGCGAAGCGGGCCTGGGAGTTGTCGTCCGCCGGGACGGCCGGCCGGCGCCGGCGCTCGGCGGCGAAAAGGTCGGCGGCCAGCTCGAAGCGACGGAGGCTGAGCATGCAGGACGCCTCGATGAGTCGAGGGTTGCCGTTCTCGATGCGCGGGCCCCAGTGAGGGGTCCGGTCGCCAGTGACTTCGGCGGCGTAGCCTCTGAACCGCTCCAGTGCCTCCCGGCACGCCCCCGCATCGCCACGGCACGCATGCCCCTGGGCCGCGCGTCGCGCGGCGTGCGCGCGGATCACCGGGTTGGCTGCCGGGTGCCCGGCCGCCTGGTCAGCGAATCCGATCGCCGCATGGGTGTCACCGCGGTGCTGGGCGATGAACGCCTTGCGGACCAGGGCATACGCGGCCACCGTTTCGTCCCCGCCGAGTGCGCCCCAGCGGACGGCGAGATTCGTCCAGCGCAACGCCTCCGCGGGATTTCCCGCCTCTTGTGCCATCCACCCCGTGTATTCGGCGAACCTTGAGGCGAGCCGCCAGATCTCGGCACGCTGCTCGCCAACGGCATGCGGGCCGGCGTCCGTCAGGATCCGCGTGATCGACTTCATCGAGGCGGTGACGAACCTGGGTCCGGTGGATCTGCCGATGCCCTTCAGCTCCCACAGGACCCGCTCGTATCCGGCGACCACGGGGCCGGCCTCGACGATGCCCTCGGTCCGGGCGCCGCGCCGGCCGGCCCCGGCCAGCTCGACGAGTTCCCCGCCGGTGCCGAAGGCCGCGTCGCATGCCGCCGCCACAGCGGGCGTCGGGTTGCGCAACCCGCTCTCCAGATTGCAGATCTGCCCTTCGGACACGTTCGCACGCCGGGCGAACTCGCGCACGCTCCACCCCCGACGCGCCCGGAGTGTGGCCAGGACGACGCCGAAGTCGCCCGGCGGCAGGCGCGTGCCGGTCGATCTCCCTGCCGAGACCGTCCCTGTCGCGCTGTCCGCCGGGTCCATACCGGCCAGCGTACGGAGCCTCGCGGCCCCTATTCAATCCCCGGCGAATAGCCACCGAGCGTGTACTCCACTCCTAGGGTGAGCACCATCCCTGACGTCAAGGCTTGCCGGATAGGGGGCAATGGTGCCGCGCATCTTCCTCAGCTTTCGCAAACCGGACTCCCGGTGGATGCGAGACCGCGTCTACCGCGCGCTGTCCGACCGCTTAGGTGCCCACGAGATCTTCAAGTCGGGCCAGTCGATTCCGCCCGGGGCCGACTTCGCCGAGATCCTGCGGCGGCAGGCCGCCGAGTGCGAGCTCATGTGTGTACTGATCGGGCCACGGTGGCTCGACGCGCGGGACGAGGACGGTGTGCGGCTCCTGGACCGGGCTCACGACTGGGTCCGCCTGGAGATCGCGACAGCTCTGCGGGCCGGAAACCGCGTCGTCCCGGTCCTTCTGGGTGACGCGACGATGCTGCCCGGCGCCTCGGCGCTGCCGGCCGACATCGCGGAGCTGGCGCGCCTGCAGTTCCTCCGCGTTCCGGAGACCCATCTGCCGGACGGGCTGGAGCACTTGGGCGATGCGGTGACCGCTCTCCTGTCCGATACCGATACCGATACCGACCCCGCTGTCGAGCCCGGGCACAGCACGGCACCGGCCGCTGATCCGGAGCCATCAATGACCATGACGGCTCATGTGTCCGGTGGTGGCAGCGCATACCAGGCGGCCCGTGATCAGACGATCAGGCTGGCGTGAGGGGCGGACGATGGATCATCCGGGGGCAGACGGTGCTCATCGGATCGGGCCGTATGCCCTGCTCGGAAGGCAGAGCACGGTCGGCGGGGGCGAAGTCTTCGCAGCCCGCACGGACGAAGGGCGACTCGTCACGGTCACGGTCGTGGCGCCCGAACTCGCCGCGGACCCAGGGTTCCGGGACCGGTTCCGAGCCGCCGTCGAGGCCGCACGGACGCTGTCCGGTGCCTTCCTCGTACCGGTGGTGGATGCCGACGCCGACGCGCCGGTTCCTTGGCTGGCGACCGAGTTCACCGCCGGAGTGCCGCTCCGGCAGGCGGTGGACCGGCACGGCCCGCTGTCCGAACCGGCTCTGCGGGTGCTCGCCGACGGCCTCGCCCAGGCGCTGGCCACACTCCACGCGGCCGGGACGGTCCACGGCGAGGTGAGCCCGGACTCGGTCCTGCTGACCATGGACGGGCCCCGCATCACCGCCCTGGGGATCGTGGGAGCCACCGGCAGTCCGGCACCCTCACCGACGGACGACATGTTCGACCTCGGGTCGACCGTGCTGTTCGCAGCTTCCGGAGGCGAGCCGGACACGGGCGCCCTCGCCGTGTCGCTGCGCGAGGTGATCGGCGGCTGCCTGTACCCGGAACCGCAGGATCGTCCCACCGCGGAGCAACTCGTCGACTACCTGAGGCGTCAGGACCTGCCGGCCCTGAGCGGCAGTTGGCTGCCGCCGGCGGTGACCGCCGACATGGCTGCCGCGGCCGCGGCGGTCGGATCGGTGTCCGCCGGGGACGGCGGCCAGGGCCCGTTTCCTCCGCCGCCAGTGATCCCTCCCGGCACAGGTATCAGCCGCCGGAAGCTGATCGTCGGTCTGGCCGGGGGCGCGGCCGTACTCGGCGGAGCCGCGGCGGCACTCGCCTTTTCCGGCGACTCCTCGCCGGCACCCGACGGCCGAGCCGGCGGACCCGGGTCCACTGCGCGGCCGACCTCTCCGTCAGGCGTGCGATCCACTCCGGCATCCTCTGCGTCGCCGTCCTCGACGGACGGACCGGAATCGATCGTGCTGGCCGGACCCGACGCCGCCAAGGCATGGTCAGGCGCCGGAAAGCATGCCCCCAACTGCCTGGAAGCGTCCGACAAGGTGGTCATGGTGGTCACGAACACCGGCACGTCCTTCCTGGACGCCGCGACCGGAAAATCCATGTTCCCCGAGCTGAACACGACCAGCTTCCTCGGCACGACCAGCCTGACGTACCCGACGGCGTACGCGGACGGAGTGTTCTACCTGCTCTGCGACACCCCGAGTCAGTCAGGCATGCTGGCGGCGTTCGACGCCGCCAGCGGGAAGGTGAAGTGGGCGACCAAGATGGCCGACGTCGATCCGGGCGGCGGCACGCATGCGGCGAGGTACCTGAGCAACTATGTGGCAGTCGCGGGGAACACGGTGTACGTATGCGGCCAGATGAGTCGGACATCCGGGTCGTTCTCGCCCGAGTCTCCGACCACCGGCTACATCCGTGCGTTCAACGCTGCGACCGGCAAGGGACTGTGGCGGGTCAAGGGCACGGACATCAACAACGTGCTCGTGCCGCCCTCCGGATCTCACCTGCTGGCCACCTCGGCCGTTCCGGGCAAGAAACCCGGCCGCGTCCAGATGATCGACGCCGGCAAGAAGGGCGCCCGCGGCTGGAAGGTATCCGTCCCGCACGCCGGGTACTACTTCACCACCGGCTGGCCGCTGACGTGCTACGCCGCCGGACTGTTCCTGTTCGCCGGCGGCAACGGCGACACGCTGTTCGCCGTCGACGCGACCACGGGCAGCGAGAAGTGGCATCGGCGCTTCGATGCGAAGAGCGGGGACCAGGTCCAGATCGGCGCCCCGTTCGCCGGCTTGGACGGCGCGACCGTCTACGTACCGGTCGGCAGTGACCTGGCCGCCCTGGCCTCGGCCGACGGCACGCTCCAGTGGGTCGCGACGCTCGGCGGGGCCAGCGACATGGGCGGTTCCAACATGTTCAAGGCCGCCCTCAGGACTTCCGGCAAGAGCGCGCAGTGTTCGGCCGACACCGTCTTCGCCACCGACAGCGCCAAGACGCTGTGGGCCATCGACGCGGCCACCGGCAGGGCCCGGTGGAAATACAGCGACCCCGGGCAGCCGGACGTGGGGTTCCTGTGGACGGTGGGCGGCGACCACGTGTTCATCGCCTCCCACCTGACAGTGACCGCGATCGCGGCCCACGGGCGGTAAGGGACAAGGAGAAGACATGGAGACGAGTGTGGAACTCGCCGGCCTGGCATCGGCGGCCGCGGCGCGCCTGATCGATCTGTTGACGACGGACGGCTGGGCCGCGGTCAAGTCCTCGGTCCTGTCGCTGTGGCGGTCCGCGCACCCGGAGCGCATCGAGGAGGAACTCGCCGATGCGCGCGGCGAGTTGCTGCAAGCACAGCAGACAGGCGACGGCCAGGAGCTCCAGGGGCTGCTGGTCGCCGAGTGGCAGGCCCGCATCATCCGGCTGATGGCCACGCGGCCGGACGCCGTCGCTGAGCTGCGCACGCTGTTCGGCGCGGAACTGCGCCCTGCCGGAGCCCCGGAACAGCAGATCTCGGGCTCGATGACGCTGGAGGCACACGTCTCCGGCGGCGACGCGTTCCTGGCCGGCCGGGACATGAATGTCACCAGGGGCGGACAGGCGTGACGGAACGCAGCACCGGTGCCCCGTCCCCCGACGGGCCGCCCCTGTGGCAGCCGAAACGGCAGGAGGCGAGCGCGACCGGCGGCGGCAGCGTCTTCCAGGCCGGCCGCGACCTCCACGTCCGCGTCGGCGACGAGGGGCGCAGAACCGTGCCCGGCCCGGGGGCCGACCAAGTGCCGTGCCCGTACCCGGGCTTGGCCCCGTTCGGCGCGCGGCACAAGCAGTGGTTCTACGGCCGCGAGCGAATGGTTCACCTCGTGTGCGAGCGGATGGACGCCCGGATGCGTGAGGGCGGCCCGCTGGTGCTGATCGGTCCCTCGGGAGCCGGGAAGTCCTCGCTGCTCGCGGCCGGGGTGCTGCCGGCCCTGGACGACGGCCGGCTTCCGGCGGCGGGTTCGAGCACCTGGCCGCGGCTGCTGCTGACCCCGACGGCATCCCCGGCCCTGGCGCTGGCGGCCGCCGCCAGGCTCGACGCCGAGACCGCCCGGCGCACCGCACCGGCGTGGCGGGCCGATCCCGCACGGTGCCTTGCCGAGCTGCGCGAGATCACCGGAGCCGGCGATCCGGCACCCACCGGGGAGTCCCCCTCCGCGGGCCTGGTCGTCGTGGTCGACCAGTTCGAGGAGATCTTCACGGCCTGCGGCGACGAGACCGAACGGCAGTGGTTCATCGACGTGCTCGACCGTCTGGCCCGGCCCGCGGGCGGTGCGGTCGTGGTGCTGGGGGTGCGCGCGGACTTCTATGCCGCGTGCACGGCCCATCCGCAGCTCCGGGCGGCGCTCCAGGCCGGTCCGGTCCTGCTGGAGCCGATGACGGAGGACGAACTCAAGGACGCGATCCGCCGCCCGGCCGGCAACGTGGGACTCGACGTCGAAGACGGCCTGGTCGAGGTGCTGCTGGCGGACCTGGGCGCGGTCGGGGGGCCGGTCGGTACGAGCACCACGGGCCGACTGCCGCTGCTCGCACACGCGCTGCGGGCCACCTGGCAGCAGCGCCACGGCCACACGCTCACCGTGGACGGGTACCGCGTCACCGGCGGCATCCAGGGTGCCATCGCCAATACGGCGGACAGGCTCTACGACACCCTGCCGCCGCCCTGCCACGAGGCCGCACGGTGGGTGTTCCTGCGGCTCGTCATCGTAGGACGCGACGCCGACGACAGCCGCCGGCGCGTCCGGTACGACGAGCTGCTGCGTCACGCGCCGGACCGGGAAGCGGCCGTCAGGGTCCTGGACGACTTCACCCGCGGCCGGCTGCTGACCCGGGACCAGGACACGATGGTGATGACACATGAGGTGCTCATCCGCGCCTGGCCCCGGCTGCGGGGCTGGATCGAGCACGACCGCAGCGGAAACCTCGTACGACAGGACCTGGAAGAGGCGGCCGAGCTCTGGGAACAGGCCGACCGGGAGGCAGCCGCGCTGTACCGCGGCAACCGCCTGGAGGCCGCCCTCGCCTGGGCCGAAACGCACGGGCCGGAACTCAGCGGCGCCGCCCGGGCATTTCTGGCAGCCGCCCGCCACCACCAGCGGCGCGGGCAACGGCTCCGGCGCGCCGCGGTCGCCACCATCACCGCCCTGGCCGTGATCGCCTCGCTGGCCGCGGTGTTCGCCTTCCGGCAGGAGTCCAACGCCCGGAAGGCCGCCACCCAGGCCCTTCGAGCCCGCGACCAGGCCATCAACGCCGCCGTCACCTCCGCGTCCGTGCAACTGGCGCCGACCGATCCCTCGCTGTCCGCTCAACTCGCGCTGACCGCCTACCGCATGGACCCGACCCCAAAGGCGGCGTCCCGGCTCATCACGACCGAGAACACACCGCTGGACACCCGGCTTCCCGGCCCGCGCGGCGCGGTGTACACCGTGGCCTACAGTCCCGACGGGCACATGCTGGCGGCCGGGAACGTCCACCAGAGGCTCGTCCGGCTGTGGGACGTCTCCGATCCGAGCCGTCCGGTGGCGCTGGGCCGACCCGTGCCGGTGGACCGTTCCGTCGATTCGATCCTGTCGCTCGCGTTCAGCCCGGACGGCCGGGTGCTGGCCGTCGGCGGACACACCAGCCACAACGGCGATGCCGGTTCCGGCGGATTCGTCGACCTGTGGAGCCTGACCAGCCCCAGCCACCCGGTCCTGCTGGGCCGGCCGAAGAGCCCCGGCATTCAGGGCTTGGACGCCGCGACCTCCATCGAATCGCTGGCGTTCAGTCCCGACGGCCGTACCCTGGCCGCCGGATGGCACGCCGGATTCGTCAGCCTGTGGAACGTCAGCCGTCCCGACGACGTCAAACCCGCGGGAGCGCCCCTGAACCTCGACTGCCCCGGCGTCTTCTCCGGTCGCATCGCGTTCAGCCCCACCGGGCACACCCTGGCCGCCGCATGCGACGACGATGCCGGCACCATCCGCCTGTGGAACACCACCGACCCAGCCCACCCCGGCCGCGGCCGTTCCCTGAAGGCCGGGCATCGCGTCATCTCCCTGGCGTTCAGCCCCGACAGCCGCACCCTGGCCGCCGGAATCGAGGACAGCACGGTCCACCTGTGGAAGGTCGCGGACCCCAGCCACCCCACCCCCCTGGGCAAGCCGCTGACCGGTCCCGCCCAGCCCGTCATGTCGGTGGTGTTCAGCCCGGACGGTCACACCCTGGCCGCCGGCAGCGCCGACCACACCATCCATCTGTGGAACGTCACCCACTCCAGGGCTATCGGCCCTCTGGGCCGGCCGCTGACCGGTCCCGGCGACGCGGTGACCGACGTGGTGTTCAGCCCGGACAGCCGCACCCTCGCCGCCGGGAACACCGACGGCAACGTCGATCTGTGGAATCTGCCGCCGACCCGGATCATCGGCGCCGGCGGCAATGTGGCATCCGTGGCGTTCAGCCCCGACGGACGCACCCTGGCCGCCGGAAACCAGAACAACACCGTCTCGCTGTGGAACACCGCCGACCCCAACCACCCCGCTCCCCGCGGTGATCCGCTCACCGGCCCCAAGGAACCGGTCGACGCCGTGGCGTTCAGCCCGAACGGGCGCACCCTGGCCGCAGGCGACAGCGGCGGCACCGTCACGTTGTGGAACACCGCCGACCCCAGCCATCCCGTTCGCCTCCGTAAGACCCTCAGCGGGGCGGACGGGACCATCTTCTCCCTGGCGTTCAGCCCCGACGGCCACACCCTGGCCGCGGCCGGCGACAACCACGATCGTGGCAGCATCGCCCTGTGGGACGTCAGCGACCCCGCTCACCCCGACGCCCAGCCCGGCATCTCCAATGACCACACGAGGTCCGTCGAATCTCTGGCGTTCAGCCGCGACGGCACGATGCTGGCGGCCGGCGGCGACGGCAGCAACCATGAGGTCGGCCTGTGGAGTACGACGGACCCCGGGGTCCGCATCGGGGAGCCGATCGACCAGCCGAACGCCACCAGCACCTGGGTCGCGTTCAGCCCGGACGGCCGCACGCTCGCCACCGGGAACAGCCGCGGCACCGTCACCCTGTGGAATGCCACCGACCCCCACCACCTCACGCGCAGGGGCAGTCCCCTGACCGTACCCGGCGGCAGCCTGTGGTCGGTGGCGTTCAGCCCGGACGGGCACACCCTCGCAGCGGCCGGCCACACCGACGACGGCACCATCACCCTGTGGAACGTCACCGATCCGGACCGCCCCACCCTCATCGGCCGCCCGCTGACCGTGGAGACCGGATTCGCCGCCGTTCTGGCGTTCAGCCCGGACGGTCACACCCTGGCCGCCACCACCGACGACGGCGTCGCCACGCTCTGGGACCTGAACGTCAAGTCCGCCATCAGCCGTATCTGCGCCGGGAGCTCCGGCGCCTTGAGCCGCCAGCAATGGAGCCGATACGTTCCCCAACTGCCGTACGACCCACCCTGCGTGACCACCTAGGCAGTTTCGTTGGGACCAGTCGGTCGTTGGTTCGAGTCTGGCATCAACTGATGTGCAGGGGGCGCGAATCGAGCGGTTGCTCCCGGACCGGACGCCGAAGAGGGGCGGCCGCTGGCGGGATCACCGGGAGGTGATCGACGAGATCGCTTTACTGGTCGGCTTCGGAAATCCTTCGGGGGTCGACGCCTCTTCTCCGGCTGTCAGACGTGGCTGCCACACTCTCCTCCCATGACGGCACCACCATGCTGGACCGATGACCTGTTCCCGTTCCCCACCCCACCCGCACTCGCCAAGGTGATCGACATCGCCTGGGAGGAGGGGTTCCTCACGACGGACCTATACGAGGAGGGCCTGTACGACGCTGGCCGCGTGCAGACCAGCTTTGCCCTGCCGTTCGACCTGTGCGAGGTACCCCTCGCACCCCAGGGGTGGGAGTACTGCTACGCGGGGGAAGCGTTCCGCCGGCATCACGTACCGTTCATGTCCGTGCCGGAACTCCTGCCCTTCGCGGACCTTGGCACCGGCACCTGCGTCGGATGGGTGGTCCCTGCGCCGGAACTCGGACGCACCGACCATCCCGTTGCCTCCTTCGGCCACAAGGAGCCGGGCGTCATCGGCCGGAATACCCTGGACGGCCTCACCTTTCTGCTCTCCCTCGCCCTGCGCAGCGGAGGAGAGCGCCGTCGCACCCAGGTGGCACGTCTGTCGGCCGAACTGGGCATCCATCCCACCCCGGAGTACGGCCTTACGCCCGGCGGCCGCAGCGACGCGGAGGTCCCCCTCGATCTTGCGCCGCCGGCCGGCTGGCGCCACGAACCCGACCCGTCCGGCATCGGTGTCGGCGTTCTCGCACCGAACGACGCCTTCGCCGATGAGTATCCCGCCTTCACCGGGGACACTGACTTCATCCTGGCTGATGCCTCCCGGATGCTCGACGCGGGCTACCCGGCGAGCGCTCTTATGGGACTCACCGCCGCCTACCACGAGGATGTAGGGCGCCTGCCGGACCTCCACCCCTTGTGGGCTCGCGCTTACGACGATCTCGGCCGCACGCTGCTCCGCGAACGTCTCGACGTCATGCTGGAAGACCACCCGGGCCAGCCTCGCACTTTGACGGAGTGGGGCGTCTGACGGGAGATCAACTAAACGGTCAGCTCTTGAAGTCCTTCGGGAGTTGACTCCGGAGCTGGTGTTGTGGCTGGTGTCGGGGCGGTGAGGTAGAGACCGCAGGCTCTGGCCGATAAGGTCCACTTCTGCTGATCGGCCTGCCTGCTTTGCCCCTTGTCGCTGCCCGCCTGATCTTGCTGACTGCCTCGCAGAGGCACCGGCTGAAGAAGATGGCCTACGGCCACAAGACTCCCTACCAGGCCCGGATCCGCGCGCACATCGTGCTTCATGCGGCCAGGTTCACCTGCCCTGATCTGGTGGTGACACACCGCCCTGGGGTCCGTGAAATGTTCGCGGCAGTAAGAGACATGGTTTCCAACGGGGATCACGAGATTTCTTTGAGGCGAGTCGAGTAGCAGATTCCTGAGAAGCGGATGCCCATCGAGGTAGCCCTTCGGTGGGCATCCGCTTGTTCTACCCCTGAACCACGAAACAGGCGTCCGTTCGGCCTGGCCTTTCTCGCGGCGATGCGGGATGACCAGCCGGTCCCCTGGTAGCCGCCGTCCACGATCACCGTTGTCCTTCCAGCAGCGTCCTTCGCGCCGGACAGCTCCCATGCCTTCCTGACATCCACGGACACGCGCTCGTTGGGTGCGCGTCCGGCGGACCGGGGTGCGGGGCGCCGCCGTGTCGACGGCGCCCCGCCGGGGGTCAGCCGACGCGCAGGGTCAGGGCCGCGGTGTGGAGCTTGCCACCGGTCTGGAACTGCAGGAACAGCCGCCAGTTGCCGGAGGTGGGCAGCTCGGCATGGAAGGACAGGTCCGGGCCGCCGTTGTCGCCGGTCACCTTGGTGGTGGGGTGGAGGTGGGCGAACGCGGCGTCGCCTTCGTGGAAGGCGGTCAGGTGGGCGTAGGTGTCCAGGTAGGGCTCAAGGTCGGTGACGGGCTTGCCGTCCTTGGCGATCGAGACGGTCAGCGGGTGCGCCATGCCCGCCATGGGCTCGCCCTTGACGGTGACGGTGTACCCGTCGGCCTGTGTGCTGGTGGCCGGTGCGGGCAGCGGAGCCTTCGCGGCGTCGCCGGGCACCGTGACGGTGCGCGAGAGCACGAAGTCCTTGCCCTTGCCAGGCCCGGCCTCGGGGGTGAAGGAGGCGAACAAGCGCCAGGAGCCCGGTGCGAGGGAGGACAGGTTCGCACTCCAGGTGCCGTCGGCGGCCATGGTGGGGTGGATGTGCTGGAAGCCGGTCAGGTCGGAGCGGATGGCGTAGAAGTGCATCCGCTTGGTCTGGTCGAGGGCGAAACCGGTGACCGGCCGGCCGTCCGGGCCCGTGACCGTGAACCGGTAGGCGGTCTGCTTGCCGGACGGCAGGGTCGCGTCCTTGGAGATGAGGCGGTAGCCGTCCCGGGTGTCGGACAGGCCGTTGCCGCGGGCCATGTGGTCCATGCCGGGCATGTCACCCATCGCTTGCGACGCGCTGGGTGAGGCGGACGCGGAAGACTTGCTGCCGCGGTCCATGCCGGGCATGGAGGAGGAGTCGCTGGAGGAGGAGCAGCAGGCGGCCAGCGTCAGCGCGAGAGCGGCTGCGGCGCCGGTCGCTGCGAGGCCGCGGCGGCGCGCGATGAAACGGTACGAGGTGACCATCGAAGTGGGATCTTTCCGGGTGGGCGCACCACACCGGTGGTGCGCGGAAACGAGCAGGACACGGTGCCGGTTTCCGGCCTGGGGCCGGGTCCGGCGCGCACCTGTCACGTCTGCGCGATGCACACCCGAAGCAGGAGATCTCGTCCGCCATCCGGTGGCCCGCGCCGCCCTCTCCCGTCGGCCGCTGCCCGTAGTCGGGTCAGCGTCCACAGGCCGAGTCCGGCGGCACCCGCCACGACGAGCAGGTTGGGCGCAGGCAGGGGGGTCCGCTCGTGCGGGGCAGTCGACACGCACAGCGCTCCGGGCATCCCGGAGACGTCGGCGGTCCGGACGGCGGGGCCGGGACCGTGTCCGGTCGGCGCGTGGGCCGTGGGCAGTGCAGCGGTGTCGTGGCCACTGGTCATCGGCGAGGTCGCGGTCTTGGCGCCGTGGCAGCCCTCCGCGGCCGTGGCCGGGGCTCCGTGCATGAGGAAAAGCCCGAACAGCACCGCGCACACTGCCAGCAGCCGGGCGACGCCCCGCGTGCCTGCCTGTGCGCTGTCCACGGCCATGCCCCTTCCTTTTCGTTCAATCGAGCCGTACGACCATACCCCGGCAGGGTATCGACTGCGCGAGCTGGGTTCCCGAGGCGTACCCCGTGAGGACGGCCTGCTTAACGACTGGCCGGCACCTGCCACTCCCCGCCGTGGAGGCCGGACGAGCACGCTGCCTCCGGGGCGCCGGCCAGGCCCAGCCCCCTTCCGGGGACCCGGCCCCGCCACGGCGCTGTGGAACGGACCCTTCCGGTAGTCCGCTAAAGACGCGGGCTGCGCGCCTCGATCCGGTAGTCGAAGGCGGCACCGCCGACGCCCACCTGGGTCACCCCGCCGTCGACGGTGAGGGTGGCCCCGTTGACGTAGGACGAGGCGGGCGACAGCAGCCAGTCGATCGCCTCGGCGACCTCCTCCGGATCACCCGGCCGCCCGGCGGGAGTCAGTCGGTTCGCCTCCTCGTACGCCGCCTCGGCACCACCCGCCAGCCCCGCCTCCGCCGCGAACCGCGCCATCCGCTGGTCGGCCATCTCCGTACGCACCCAGCCCGGGCACACCGCGTTGGCCCGCAGCCCCTGCGGCCCGTAGTCGACGGCGAGGGAGCGGCAGAGGTGGAGCAAACCCGCCTTGGACGTCGCATAGGCGGCGTTGCCGACGCTGTTGCGGAGCGCGGCGACCGAGGCGACCGCGACCACCGCGCCGCGGGCCGCCAGCAGATGCGGCAGTGCGGCACGCAGCAACAGGAACGGGCCGGTGAGGTTGGTCCGTAGCAGCTCTTCCCAGTCCTCGACGTCGGTGTCGCCGACCGCGCCGCCCCGCCCGATTCCGGCGTTGAGCACCACACCGTCGAGTCTCCCGTAGGCCGTCACCGTCGTCTCGACGAGCGCGCGCACGGCCTCGGGGTCGGCGGCGTCGGAGGGGTGGGCCAGCGCTCCGGTCTCCTCGGCCACCCGGCGCAGCGGCTCGGGTCGCCGACCGGAGATCACGACCTGGTGCCCGGCGGTGCGCAGCAGCCGGGCGGTGGCGGCCCCGATCCCCGTTCCCCCGCCCGTCACCAGGACAACACGCTGTTCCGACATGCTCGTTCGCCTCCGAAGGTGGTCAACTTCCGGTACCCCGCAGGGCGAGCATACGAAGCGCCGGCACCGCCGAGCCGACCGGGCGCAGCCTCCGTCGGCACCACGAGTGGATGCGGGTGGGGAACGACCGCGGCGAAGGGCAGCGGCGATCACTGAAATGCGGGTTGGGGCCCGAGACCTCAGCCCACGAGGACCGGTGCTTGTGGTGCCGGAAGGGTCCGGGTACGCAGTGCCCACCGGGTGAGCGGCCGGGTGGCGAGGCCGCAGAGTGCGAGGACGATGCCCAGTACCACCCAGCCGGGCCGGCCCCATTGGAGGCAGAGAGCGGTGAGCACGACCGGCGCCGCCGCACGTACCGCGCCGTCAGCCAGATTGAAGGCTCCCTGGTACTGCCCTTGGGCGTGTTCCGGGGCCAGCGTGAAGCTGATCTCGAACGCCCCTGCCGCCAGGCCGAGTTCACCCGATGACAACAGGAGCACGCCAACGAGCAGCAGGGCAGCGGCGACGGGTGCGGAAGTCCCGGCGGCAAGGGCGAGCACGGTACAGCCGGCGAGAGCCAGAAACCCTGCGCCGCGGAGCGCGGTGGAAGCGGGCAACGGGCCCCGCACCCACCGGGTCGCCCTGACCTGGAGCAGGACGACCACTGCCGTATTCACCACCAGCAGTGCGGAGAGCCACCACCGCGGCGCCGCGGTGTGCGACACCAGCCAGAGCGGCAGGACCAGGGACACCACGTCGTACTGGAACGCGATGACCCCGCACAACAGCGACAGGGCGACGTACGGCCTGTCCCGCATGGCCTCCATGCGTGGCGCGCCGGGCGGGCGGGGCACCGGCTCCACGGACGGGATCTTGAGCAGCAGGCCTGCCGCGGCGAGGAAGCTCAGTCCGTTCGCCAGGATGAGAAGGGTGTAGCCCGTCGCCGAGTCGAGTTGGAGCGCGATGCCGGCCGCGGCGGCGCCGATGCCCATGCCGAGGTTGGTGACCGCTCGGAGATGGCTGCGGACGCGGGTGCGTTCTCCGGGCTCGCTGATCCGTGCGATGAGGGCGCCGCCGACCGCCTGGGCGCCGCGTTGGCCGATGGCGGCGACGGTGACCAGTGCGAGGAACACGGCGAAGGAGTGGGTCATCGGGAACAGGAACATCGCGGTCGCCTGGACAGCTTGGGTGGCGACGTACAGTCCCCGGGGGCCGACGCGATCGGCCACCGCGCCGAGGGGGAGTCCCGACAGGATGCCGGCGACCGTCGCGATGGCGAGGCCGCTGCCCACGGCCGACACACTCAGCCCGACGACGCGGGTGAAGAACAGCATGCTGCCGGCGAGATAGAGGCCGCTGCCGACGGTGGTGACGAAGCTTGCGATCGTAAGAAAGCGGACCGGGCCACGCACGGCATCGCTGTTCATATACGCCTCTGCGGGGCGCTGTTGTTCTGCTGGTGGCACACGGCGCTTTCTTTCGGTTCGGGGTCGGATGCCTGGTTGTTCCGGGACGGGTTCCCGGGCCTCACGGGGGTGCGCGCCGGCGCTTCCTGCGGCGGCGGCACCCGGCCGGGCTCTCGGCCGAGAGGCGACATCGAGCCAGGTGGTGGCCGGACGGTGAGAGGCAGCGGCGGAACCGCCGCAGAACTTTCCCTCGCGAGCTGCTAACGGCGGGCCAGTTGCTCGCGCAGTGCCGACAGACACTCGGCTCGATAGGCCTCCAGCCCCGGTGCCGCCGCCTGCTTCCTGCGGTTGAACTCACCGGTGTTCACCCAGGTAACGATTAGATCCGCCAGGGACGGAATGCCGTCGTAGCGGGCCGTCATCCCGTCGATATGGCCGCTCAACGGATAGAAGGCGGGCAGGAGCGAGGGAAGGCCGAACCGGACCATGTCATTGACGTTGCCCGTGACACAGGTCCGGCCGCGTGTCTCGACGATGCCGTTGCGTGTGAGGTCTTCGGAGACCGGAAGAATGAGGAAGTCGGCCTCCGACAGCGTCCGGTCGAACTCCTCCTGGGCGACGTAACCGGGGCGATCCCGCAGATCGACCGAGGGAGCGACCGCCTTCCGTGCCGTTTCGACGGCAGCCTTGGTCTCCTCCGTGGAGTGCTCTCCCAGAAAGTCGACGCGCAGTCGCTTCGTCAGCCGGGGGGCGGCGAGTTCCAGTGCGGACAGCACCTCGGCGTGGTCCCTGCCGGAATACAGCCTTCCCGGAACGCAGCACCGCACCTCGTCCCGTACGAACTCCTTGGGCGGATGCTGCGGGTAGGCGATGTTGATTGCGCGACCCCGCAGCGGGTCGCCGGCCTTCCTGAGTCGGATGTCCGGGAGAAGGACACCCGCCGCGCCGTCGAGAACGAGCTTCGCGATGGCCGCGCTCGGCCGCTTGTCGTCCGAAGAGGTGAACGTGTTGAGGTTGTGCACCAGGCAGTGCCAGATGGGTGTCATCGTGCGCGCATCGCACAGCAGGTCGCACAGGGCGTCGATCGGGGTGATGAGGATCAGGTGATCCTGTGCACCGATCGAGGACTTGCACTGCTCCAGGAATTCCGCGTAGGGCAGATCCGGGGGACACACCTGCCACTCGACAGCCGAGGATGCGACGGCCTCCGAGGCCTCGGCGCAGAAGGGGTTGGTGTAGACGGTCGGGTTCGCCCCGAGAGCAATGACTTGCCGTATGAGACTGTCGAGGACCTCGCTGTGTGCGCTGAGCTCGATCAGGCCGATCTTCATCGAGGTGTCTCCGTCAGTGGTGAGCGCCCTGCGGGCTCAGTGGCTGCGAAAGGAGCTGACGCCGTGGTGCAGCCCCGGTGAACATGGACCGCCTGCCCGTCATGCCCCAGAGCCGGGCCGGGATTCTGGCACTGCTCACGCCGACGGAGGAAGCTCTTCCAGCAGGAGTCCTTGCTCGACCAGCAGCCGTAGCAGGGGGGCGATGTCTTCGGCCGGGTCGAATCCGGGGGCCCATTCGATGGCTTCCGCGAGGGTGAACGACTCGCGGCGCAGGAGATTGTCGATGAGCTCCGGGGGAGCGCCGTCGAGGGTGATTTTCCTTGTGCCGAACTGGAGACGGTGCTGTTCGGACTCGGCATCGTAATCAACCTTGACGGGGTTGAACCGTGCTCGCCGCAGACGTGTGTCGGCCTTCGTGGACAGGGGATGAAACCCGGACTGACTGGGGAGACCGACCTCCCGGTGGCGGCTGTCCTGGGTGGTCAGATGATTGGCGAGGTACGCCTTCACCAACTGCTCGTCGCCGGCCAGCGCGACAAGCCTGTCCATCAGACCGCGTACATGGTCGGCGAGTTGGGCCGTGTCACCTCTGACGACGGGCGGCAAATTGCGCCGCCACTCCTCCTCGTCCATCAACTCGTCCGCGAGCCACTTCAGCCAGTAGACGCCGGTGCGGCAGGTCACGCCCAGCGTCAGGTGCAAAGAGGGTTCGTCACCGGCCACTGCGTAGTGCCAGTGGCCCCGTGGAATGTAGAGCACGTCCCCCGGACGGAGTTCGGTCTCGATGTACGGGGGGCCCTTGGGTTCGCCTGTGTCGACGGAGACGTTGTTGTATTTGTCGAGCGGGTACTTGTACGTCTCCTCGGAGACGACCCATCGCTTCGTCCCCTCGATCTGCAGGATGAAGACCTCATGGTCGTCGTGGTGCTGGTCGAACCCCTGCTGCTCGGGCCAGGAGCAGTACATGTTGACCTGGCTCCGGTGGCCGATCGCGCGCTCGATCGCCGTCGCCAGCTCGGCGATGGCGGGTATCCGCCGCTGCAACTGATTGATGATCAGGGTGTAGCCGTCCTGGCAATGCTTGATCCACTCATCGGCCGTCTCGGGCTGGCCGGAGATCTTTTTGCCTATCGCCGCCAGGCGGATTTCTTCACCGAACCGGAGACGATGGAAATTGAGCAGGTGGTTGAGCTGATCCCAGGAGAAGAGTGAACGGAAACGGTCCCGGTCCTGCCCGCGTAAGATGACGCCCCGGGTTGTCCAGTTTTCGCGAAGAAATTGATCGAGAGGCATCGGGTCAAGCAGGGATTCGAGATCGAACACGCCATTCCTCACGGTTTAAGGGGAGTGCCCGGTGACTCCAGGAGCCACCGGGCGGGTCAGGACAGTGACTTGACCCCTGCCCTTACACGTCCTTCTGGTCGACCTCGAGGTTCGGCACGCTCTTGACCTGGGCCGTCTTCACCGTCTCCACGGAGAATCCGATCCGCTTCGGCCGAGGGGCCGCGTGCGTCTCGCTCTTGGGTGCTACGGAAACCTTGGTCATCGATGTCTCCTCGAGTAGGGAACTTCCTCTCCATTCCTACTACTTTTTGTCCATAACTGCGGGAAACGTGTGAAGGATCACGGGCGACAAATCGAGCCATGGTTTTCGGGTACTTGCCAATCATTGGCCACTGTGCGCTGTGAGGGATGGGGTACTGATCGTTTCCGAATGCGGTACCGACAGTGGCCCCAAGTGGATGGCGGGGCGGGTGAGTTCGAGGGGCCCTTGGTGGCGGGTCGGCGTGTATCCCCGCGCTGGTCAGGGCCGCCAGGATCAACACTCGATGCTGCCGGCCACGAGCCCGCCGCGCGCCGTCTCATCGTCAGGGACGTGCGGGGGAGACCCCGCGGAGCCGACGGGCGTCACCCCATGTCGTGCGGTCTGTCCCCACGGAGATTGGCGGATACCAATGTCAACAGCCCGGAACCCGTAGATGCGGTGCGCTTCCAACGGGGTAATGCGCTGCTTCACCGGAATGACCTACGGGTGTTGAGGTCAAGGGCGAGGGCAGGCGGGGGCCTTAGGCTTGTCCCGCAAAAGATCTGGGAGTTGAGCTGGAGGGCTGAGCCGTTACGGCGCACTCGTCTATTCGGCGGGGCAGAGGTTGTGCAGGTGGGCGAGGCCGAGCATGGCGTGATGGACCCCGTCGCCCTTGAGGCGGCAGTCGCGGAGGATCTTCCAGGTCTTCATGCGGGCAAGGTGTGCTCGACTCGAGCGCGGACCTGTTTGTGCGAGCGGTTGTGTTCCTGTTTCCAGTCAGGGAGTTCCTCGCCGGCGCGGCGGCGGTGGGGCATCACGAGTCCGGTGCCTGGGTAGCCGCCGTCGGCGATCGTCAGCGGCCTCCCGACCGCGGCCTTAGCGCCCGAGTGCTCCCACGCCTTGCAGTCGTTTCGGTTGCCTGGCAGGGGCTGGCCCGACCACGACGGCCCGGCGGGTGTCGGCGTCGATGACGGCCTGGTGGTTGGTGGAGTACCTGTAGTTCTTGGACGGCTCAGCGACCGTGTGGTCGCGGGTGGGCACCAGGGTGCCGTCCACAATGAGCACGGCATCTGGCAAAGCGGCGCCGAGGCCGCAGCACCAGGATCGGACCGAGGTGGTCGGTGATCGGTCGGCCGAGGACTTGGAGATACCGAACAGCGGGGCAAGCTGGTGCATCGTCATATTCGTGCGCCAGTACGCCGTGACCACGAGCCCTGTCCGCCAGGGGCAGTCCATGGCCTGCCCCGGCGGGCGGTAACGACCCCGTGCGACGCGGCTTCGTCACCAGTTTCGTGAACTGGCGCGGACTCAGTCCGGTGAACGGGACTCTCCAAGACGGCTCCGACGCCGTGATCACACCAGCCACGGCAAGATCATTCCACTGTGGCCGCCCCCTCCAGCCGGTGGGGGAGGGATCCCGAAGCGAACGCGAGGATGTCGCCGACCGCTTCGCGCAAGGTGCCGAAGTGGCGATGCACGCCGTCCACCGGTGCGGAGGTGTTGACGCCCCACACCGTCATCCCGGCACGCAGCCCGGCCTGCACCCCAGAGGGGGCGTCCTCGATGACCAGGCAGTCCTTCGGCTGGGCACCAAGTCGCGCGGCTGCCTGCAGATATGGAACCGGCGACGGCTTGCCTTCCTCCACAGCGGCCGCGTCCACCACGACCTCCGGGACCGGCAAGTCCGTCCGCGCGAAACGGCCACGCACCCGGTGCTCATAGTTCGACGTCACCAGCGCCCAGGTCCCGGGCTGCAAAGCATCGAGTAGTTCCGAGGCACCCTCGAAAGCTGCATAGACCCCGGTGCGCACGTCCTCGTCCTCCAAGTCGTGCAATGTGGCAAGGCACTTTTGAGGATCCTGGTCCGGAGCGATCTGCGCGAAGGTCTCCATCGGCCGGGTTCGTAGCGCCACTCGATAGACCTCATCGGGGTCCAGCCCGTATCGCTCTGCCCACGTTCGCCAGACCAGGCGCTGATTGTCCAGGGCATCGATCAACGTGCCATCGACATCAAACAGGACATACCTCATGGCACCAGACGGGCGGGGTTCACTGATCACGTGCCGATCATGCCATCAGGCCCTGAACAGGAAGTTTGCGGGACAGCCCTTAGCGCAAGATTCCTGATGGTGCTACCAGATGGATTCAAACTGGCAGCCCGCAGTGATGCCGGCAAACATGATGCCGATTACTCGCTTCAGCTCGACGGTTTCCGAGACGTCGGGAAGGGCTTCAAACAAGTCCTTTCCGACATCCAGCAGCGTCACACCCTTCGAGCTGTGATCCTGCACGATTGAGAACCAGAGCCAACACCGATACGACTCGGGGGATTCGACGGGCCCGCCATTCCTGAACATCGGACAAAGAAACATCACCTTACCCGCTGCAACCTGTCGCTGAAGCTCTCCTTCAGATGACCAGCGCCGACTCCAGCCGTGCGCGACATCGTCACGCTGAATCTGGAGCAAATCTTGCAACATGACAGCGCGAATAGTGAAATCGGCGTCAGTGAAGCGTACTTTTGATTGCTTGCGCATCGACGCCTCGCCCCGTGTCGTCATTGCTATCCATCCACATCCGGGTCGTACCGCTTGAGCTTGATTGGAGTGTCGGGGTCCATTCGTCCATCCTCGACTCGTCGCCTAAGTTCATCAATTCGATGATGACCGCCAAGCTGACGCCCATCTCGCAGAATCAGAATGCCATCGCCGAAATGCCGGTCTGGCGACCAGCGGCGCCCTTGTCTGCACTCCTCGTCCCCACGCCCGTGGGGGTGGCTCCGCCTCTGCTTCCTCCACGAGGTAGTGGAACACGTCTCCCCACGCATGTGGGGGTCACTCCGTCATCACGGTTCGCACATTCTGCTGCGCGGCGCTCCTGGCGCCTGAGGCGGCCTCAACCCGTTTCGGCGGAAGCAGCCTTGCGTATCCCCACCTATCCCGGCTTGGGGAGGCGCCGGAGCGGTGAAGATAGGCGCGATGCCGTTCAGGCTGGTGCAGGCGCGGCTTCCTCGTTGACATCGACACATTCAGTCTCTTGGGCGCCGGCACCGCTCTCCAGTGCCGGAGTTCCATAAAGGCCACCTGCCCGGCCCCTGCCGCACCCACCACCGAAGGCGAACTCCTCGGCCTGCGCGACGCAGGCCGCCACGCCCACCGCACCCCCACCACGGTGACACCTGACGCCCCCCCAACGTCCCAACTCAGAAGACGCGTTGATAGAAGCAGCCCAGCTCTCCGACCAACTCCGCACCTACCGAACTCGCTGCCCGCACATCACCCGCCGCACCACCGCCGCCGGCCCCCGCGCCCGCGTCCGCACCAAAGCCGTCCTCATCACCCCCACCGGCACCGGCACCGGCACCGGCCGCGCCGGCGCCGAAGCCATGGCCTCCGGCGCAGCCCGCCTATGCCCCCTGATCGCCGAAGCAGCCCGCCAAAGACTGCGCCTGGCCTTCACGGTGCGCATGCCCAAGAGCGGATTCACCCTGGCCTCCGGCAGCCGCGCGGGCTCACCTGGCATCCGCCGCGACGTCATCCAACGCGCCGACCACACCGAAGAACGCTCCTACGGCTCGGCCACCACCGGAGGCTTCGACGCAGTCGAATTCGCCCAGCGTGCAGACGCAGCAGGCGGGGACGTCGCCGCTGCCGTCACACAATGGCTCCTGGAGACTGGCCGCATCCACCCCGGCGCCCACATCACCCATCTTGAGATCCGCACTTGGAGATCCCGCTGATGAGCCCTGCAAGCGCATGAGCCCGTCACTCGAACACCTTGGGCAAGGACGTAGCTCCGCCGACGATTCGCGTGGTGCGGCGGGCCTGCACACGAAGGGGTCCGCCACGCATACCTGATGGGAATGTCAGAAGCAGGAGTGCCTGGCGAGGATGGGAAGTTGCCAGAGCATCAAGATCCGCTTGACCCCCAATCAAGTCTATAAGGGCTCGCCCCGCACCGCGCTACTCGATGCCGCGTATGACGGACAATCAAGACTCGCAAATCAATATTTCCCGCCCGAGTTCGTAGATCTCAACAGCATGGGGGGAGTGATTCATGAAGTCGTCCCAAAACTCAGCCTCCTGCCAGGCAGCCGGGCCCATGGTGAGAGATCCATCCCACTCGACGTGGGCTGTCCAAGATGGATGCATCCCTGGGGCGACCACTTCGAAGAGTCGCGAGTCAAAAAGGGGAGGGAGTTCACCTCTGCGGTACTCGATCCTGAAGTAGTTAGGGCCGTCCGACTGGCAGTACGACTCCAGAACCACGTACACCTTCCCCTGGCGAAGTGAATCTGCCCCCTGTCGAACACTCTGTTCATGGCCTTCCAGGCCAGTGAACCGCACCTTCACTTGGCACTCCCTCTGCGATTCATGCCGACCTTGTTGTCATAGTCATATATGACTTCGCCTGTGACACGGTTCATATAGTAGTGCACCTGATAGTCGCCGTACGGGCTGTGATTGGTCTCAGTGCTGTATTTATCCCACTGTGAAACACCACCACGTTCCCTAAAGCGAGCCTGAAGCTCTTTGTTCCCCATCTTCGTTCCAGCCATCGCAAGCCTAGACCCCGCGATCGCTTCAGGCGTTAATTGGCCACCTTCCGTGAAGGGAGAGTTAGCCGCCTCCACCCGTAACTTTTCTGCAAGCTTTTCTCCCTGGAGAGATCCGGACACCGGGTAGCAATCACTGTGGCAAGGTCTAACCTTTCCGCCAATAGCGCCCCCTGCGCTGCCGGTTGGGAGACTGCCTCCGTCAGCGCCACCCATGATGAGGCTGGCAGCAGCCTCTGCGCATACGGGGAGCGCCGCGAGGCATTCCGGCCTGGATACAGCGAAGCCCCCACCAGCTGCCGTGACAAACGCGGCGGCAACCCCTGGACGCTGGAAGACCTCCTCGACTACGAAACCTTCATCACCATCCTCCTGGGATGGGTTACCTGGTGGAACCACGGCCACACCATCGCCCGCCTCCACCGCCGCAGTCCTGCCCAGGCATGGGAAGCCGACCCCACCCCCATCGACACCCTTGACCCCGAGGACCTGCACACCTACACCCTCGAACGCCACGGCCGCCCCCTGACCATCACCAGCAAGGGCGTCCGTTTCAACGACGCCTACTACGTTGGCGATTGGATGCAGGGCCACGCCAACGCCGGCGAACTCGTCCACCTGCGACACGAACCACACCACTACCACCGCGTCGAGCTCTACGACGCCCACACCGGCCTCTACCGAGGACCCGCCTTCCGCAGCAACGAAATGACCAAGGAAGAAGCCCGCGCCCTCGAACGCAGCCGACGACGCGAAGCCGACCACTACGCCACCAAACTCCAGCGCGCCCGCCGCAACGCCGTCGTACGCTACGCCGCGACCTCAACCCCCACTCCGCCACAGCGCCTCAACCGCCTCAACGCCAGCCAGGCAGCCGCAGAGATCCGCACCCACAAAACCCGCCAGCGGGACATCAGCACCGAAGCACGCCCTGAACTACTCAACCGCCCTAAGCCCTCTGCAGCCCACTGGACCACTCCCAAGCCCTCCGTCCCCGACAGCCAGGGAGAGGAAACCCCGTGACCCTCACCGATGCCAGCCGGCCCGACCCGCCACAGACCGAACCCAACTACCACTACCTGGGCCTGCCAGGAGCCCACGCCATCCTCACCCAAGCCAGCCAGGAAACCTACGCTGACCTTGTCACCACCCTCAACGCGAACGACGGCCGCGGCGCCATCATGTGCGTGCACGGGGGAGTCGGACTCGGCAAAACCTTCGCCGTCAACTCACACCTCGACGAACTTGCCCCTCACACCACCCTGCGCATCAAGCTCAGCTCCTCCAGGATCCAAGCACTTCGTGCCGCCCTCTACAAAAAACTCGACCTGCCCGGTGACCCGCCCACAAGCAGCATCCGCTGCGAAACCATGATCAAGAACGCACTGTCCGAGAATCCCCGCGTCCTACTCGTGGACGAAGCCCAGTGGCTGGACACCCGCACCCTCGAATTCATCCGCGAACTGTGGGACGACGCCACCCGCCCCGCCGTCATCCTGGTCGGCGCCGAGAACTGCTACCAGAAGATCAAGAACCGTCCCGCACTCGACTCCCGCATCCTGCTGTGGCAACGCTACAAGCCCCTGAACCCCACCGAAGTCCTCGCCACCATCCCTCAATACCACCCCTTGTGGGCAAACGCGCACCGACGACATCCTCTGGATCGATGACCTGGCCTGCCACGGCAACTTCCGGCAATGGGCCAAAATCACCCACCTCCTCCAAGAAGCCATGACCACCGAGCCGCGCCCCACTTAGACGTCGTTTCACTTGGTGAGGCGGCGGTAGCCGATGAGGGTCGCTGCTATGCCGACGAAGGCGAGGAAGTGTTCGGCCTTGCGTTCATAGCGGCGGTGCAGGCGGCGGCATCCGGCGAGCCAGGAGACCGTCCTTTCGACGACCCAGCGGTGGCGGCCCAGCCGGGTGGAGGACTCGATGCCCTTGCGGGCGATGCGGTGACGGATGCCTTTCTTACGGAGCCATCGGCGCAGGTGGTCGTAGTCGTAGCCCTTGTCGGCATGGAGCTTGGCTGGACGCCGGCGGCGCGGTCCGCGGCGGGAGCGGATGGGCGGGATCCCGCGCACGAGTGGTTCCAGGCCGAGGCTGTCGTGCATGTTGGCGCCGGAGATGCCCAGGGACAGGGGCAGCCCGTTGCGGTCCGTGATCAGGTGGATTTTCGATCCGCTCTTGCCTCGGTCGGTCGGATTCGGTCCGGTCAGTGGCCCCCTTTTGCCGCCCTGACGCTGACGGAGTCAATCGCACACCGCGACCAGTCCAACGCTCCGCGGGCGCCGAGCTCGTCGAGGATGACGCGGTGCAGCCTGGCCCACACCCGGTCCCGGCTCCACTGGGCGAAGCGCCGGTAGACGGTGGGCCAGGCCGGCCCGAACACCGGCGGCAGTTGCCGCCACGTGCAGCCCGAGGTGGCCACGAAGATGATCGCTGCCAGGCATGCGCGGTCACCGGCCCGTCGCCGGCCGCCGCCTTGCGGGCGTATGACCTCCGTCGGCGGGACCACCCGCCGGAACAGCACCCACAACTCGTCCGGCACCAACCGCTCAACCAGATCCGCCATGCACAGCTCAACGAGCGATCACACCATCAGAAACGGCGTCTTACAGCCGAGACCTCATCCGCGCCATCTTCAGCAGGATCGATCCCACCCAACGGCACACCTCCAACTGACTATGCCGGTCTGGCGACCAGCGGCGCCCTTGTCTGCACTCCTCGTCCCCACGCCCGTGGGGGTGGCTCCGCCTCTGCTTCCTCCACGAGGTGGTGGAACACGTCTCCCCACGCGTGTGGGGGTCACTCCGTCATCACGGTTCGCAGATTCTGCTGCGCGGCGCTCCTGGCGCCTGAGGCGGCCTCAACCCGTTTCGGCGGAAGCAGCCTTGCGTATCCCCACCTATCCCGGCTTGGTGAGGCGCCGGAGCGGTGAAGATAGGCGCGATGCCGTTCAGGCTGGTGCAGGCGCGGCTTCCTCGTTGACATCGACACATTCAGTCTCTTGGGCGCCGGCACCGCTCTCCAGCGCCGGAGCTCTACAAAGGCCACCAGCCCGGCTCTGGCCGCGCCCACTACCGAAGACGAACTCCTCGCCCTGCGCGACACCGGACGCCACGCCTACCGCACCCCCACCGACGGTGACACCTGACGCCACCCCCAACATCGCAACTCGCAAGTCGAGTTGGTAGAAGCAGCCCAGCTCTCCGGCCGTCTCCGCACCGACCGAACTCGCCGCCCACCACCGCCGCCAGCACCCGCGCCCGCGTCCGCAGCAAAGCTGTCCTCATCATTCCCACCGGCACTGGCGCCGGCGCCCAAACCATCGCCTCCGGCACAGCCCGCTACGCCCCCTCATCGCCGAAGCCCCGCCAGAGGCATGCGCACCGTGAAGGCGCGGCGCAGAGCACTCTGCGGGGCTTGCGGCGAGCGGGAGGCGCTATCGGCTGCTGCCGGAGGCGATGGTTTGGGCGCCGGAGCGCCAGTGCCGGTGGAATCGATGAGGAAGCTTGCTGCGGACGACGGCGCGCGGTGCTGGCGGCGGTGGTGGCGGCGAGTTCGGTCGGTGCGGAGACGGCCGAGAGCTGGGCTGCTTCTACCACTCGACTTGCGAGTTGCGATGTTTGTGGCGTCCTGTGTCACCGGCAGCGTGGTGGGTGCGGTAGGCGTGGCGTCCCGGTGTCGCGCAGGGCGAGAGTTCGTTTCGGTGTGGCGCGGCGAGCCGGGCTGGTGGCCTTGTAGAGGCTCCGGCGCTGGAGGCGCCGGCGCCCAAGAGACTGAATGTTGTCGATGTCAACGAGGAAAGCCGCGCCTGCACAATCCTGCACGGCAATCGCGCCATCTTCAACGCTCCGGCGCCTCACCAAGCCGTGCTAGGTGGGATACCGCAAGGCTGCTTCCGCGAAACGGTTGAGGCCGCCTCAGCGCCAGGAGCGCCGCGCAGCAGAATCTGCGAAACCGTGATGACGTAAGAAAAAAAAAAAAGAAAAGGAAAGATGTGGACCCCCACACGCGTGGGAGACTGTTTCACCCCTCGTGGAGAAGCAGAGGCGGAGCCCCCCCACGGTCGTGGGACCGAGGAGTGCAGCCAGGGCGCCGCTGGTCGCCAGACCCGGCCTAGTCCAGTTGGAGGTGTGCCGTTGGGTGGGTCGATCCTGCTGAGATGGCCGGATGAGTCTCGGCTGTAAGACGCGTTTCTGATGGTGTGATCGCTCGTTGTGCTGTGGATGGCGGATCTGGTTGAGCGGTTGTGGCCGCGCGTTTGTGGGTTCTGTTCCGGCGGGCGCCGCACGGCTGGAGGAGCTCCGGCTCTCCGTGCACGAGGACCGGATCGAGGCCGCGCTGCGGCTGGGCGAACACCGCGCGGTGGTACCGGAGTTGCGTGAACTCCTCGACCGCCATCCGCTCCGGGAACGGCTGGCCGCCCTGCTGATGCGGGCGCTGTTCGCCGACGGGGGGCAGGCCGAGGCGCTGGTGGTGTTCGAGCGGACCAGGCGGCACCTCGCCGAGGAGCTGGGCACCGATCCGTCCGCGGAACTCGTCGGGCTGCACCACGAACTGCTGAGTGCCGATCCGTCCCCCTCCCCCATCGCACCGCCCGCCCCGCTGACGGCCTTCGTCGGCCGGGCCGGCGAGGTGGCCGCGATCGCCGAACTCCTCGGCGAGGCACGGCTGGTGACGCTGACCGGGCCGGGCGGCGTCGGGAAGACCCGGCTGGCGGTGGAGGTCTGCGCGGCGGAGACCCAGCAGGTCTGCTTCATGGAGCTGGGCGCGCTGCGCGACGGCGCCCTCGTACCGCAGGCGCTGCTGCGCGCCCTCGGCCTGCGGGAGCGGGGGCTGCATGTGGCGGCCGGTGACGGGGATCCGCTGGAGCGTCTGGTCGCGGCGCTGTCGGGGCGGGCGCTCCTGCTCGTCCTGGACAACTGCGAGCATCTGGTCGAGGAGGTCGCCGCGTCGGCGGCGCGCCTGCTGGCGGCGTGTCCGCGACTGAAGGTGCTGGCGACGAGCCGGGAGGCGCTGGGCGTCATCGGTGAGCACCTCCATCCCGTCCGGCCGCTCGACGACGGGGCGGCCGTGGAGCTGTTCACCGCCCGGGCCCGGGCGGTGCGACGCGGTTTCGTCCCCGACCCGCAGGCCGTACGGCGGGTGTGCGTGGCGCTGGACAACCTGCCGCTGGCCATCGAGCTCGCGGCGGCCCGGCTGCGCACGGTCGGCCTCGACGAGCTGGCGGCGCGGCTGACCGACCGGCTCGCCGTGGCCGCGCGCGGCACCCGGGCGGTGGACGAGCGGCACCGGACGTTGCGCTCGGTGATCGCCTGGAGCTGGGATCTGCTGTCCGGGCCGGAGGCGCGGGCCGCGCGGCGCTTCGCGGTGTTCGCCGAGGGGGCGGGTGTCGAGTCCGCGCTGCGGGTGTGTGACACCGACGAGGAAACGCTGGAGTCGTTGGCCGACAAGTCGCTGCTGGAGTGGGCGGGCGGCCGCTACCGCATGCTGGCGACGATCCGCGCCTACGCCGGCGAACGGCTGGACGCCGCGGGGGAAACGGCGGCGGTACGGCAGGCGCATGCCCGGACGCTGCTCGAGTTGGCCCGCGCCGCCGAACCGTGGCTGCGCCGGCACGAGCAGCTCGGGTGGCTGGCGGTCCTCGCGGCCGAGCACTCCGACCTGGTGGCGGCCGTGGAGTGGGCCGTGGCGGCCGGTGAGACCGGGGCCGCAGCGGAGCTGCTCGCCTCGGCCTCGACGTACCTGTGGATCCGAGGTGTCTCGGGTGCGCTGGCGCAGCAGGCGGCCGCGCTGCTCGATGCCGTGGGGGATGCTCCGCCGGACGGGCACGACGAGGCGTACGCGATCTGTGTGCTGCTCGCGGCGTCCGGCCCGGCGGGCCGCGAGGTGTGGCGCCGTCACCGGGTCCCGGCCGAACGGGCCCTGGGAGCGGCGTGGTCGGGCCCCGAGCCGGGTCGCTATCCGGCAGCTCTGCTGCTGTGGATGATGCACAACGCCGGTGACGGCGACGCGCCCGCCGCCCTGGCCCTCGTCTCCGCCCAACGCGACCGCCCCGAGCCGTGGGTGCGCGCGGCCGCGCACTACGTGTCCGCCTTCGGCTTCCTCGGCAACGGGGAGAGGGAGAAGGCCGATTCGGCATTCCGTGCCGCGGTGACAGGGTTCCGCGCACTGGGTGAGCGGTGGGGTGCCGCGCTGGCCCTGGACGCGCTGGCCGGTCTCGCGGGCGCGCGCGGCGCCCGCGAGGAGGCGCGCGCGCTCACCGAGGAGGCCCTCACCCTCGCCGAGCAGTTGGGCGCGTGGGAAGACTGCGCCGACCTGCTGGTCAACCGGGGTGACCAGCGCATCGACGCCGACCCGGCCGCTGCGCGCGCCGATTACGCCCGGGCCGCCGAGTTCGCCCGACGGGCCGGCAGCGCCTCGGCCACGGCGGCCACCCGGCGCGCACGGGGCGACCTCGCCCTCCTGGAGGGGGACACGGCCGCTGCGGAGGAGCTCTACGCACAGGCCCTGGCGCAGCTCGACCCGCACTGGATCAAGGGGTTGGGCCACCGGGTCCGTGCGCTGGCCGGGCTCGGCCGCGCGGCGGAGGCCCGCGGCGACCGGGCCGGGGCCCGGGCCCACTACCAAGAGGCCGCCCGCTCGGCGTCCGTCCCCGGAGCGACCCTGCCCGACGCGCTGCGCTTCCTGGGACTGCCCGAGTCATGGGTCGAGGCGGTGGGCGGAGAATAAAGGGAAGGGAACCAGATGGATCTGGACAAGCTGTCCGAAGCGGAAATCGAGGAGCTCAAGGAGCGCTGCCGCAGGGCTCTCGACGTCACGCCCGACGACGCCGAGTTGCTGACGGAGCTCGCCGTCCTCGAACTCCACGATCTGCAAGTACCGCACGGTGCGGGCGTGGAACTGCTCCAACGGGCCTTCGACCTCGACCGCCGCGACTCGATTTCGTTCCACAACTACCTCAACGTGCTGGCCGAGGTCGCCGATGAGGAGGAGATCGACGAGGTCTGCCTCCAGGCGATCGAGGCCGGGAACGTCGCGGCGATGTTCGAGCTCGGGGTACGCCTGGACGAGCGCGACGAACCGGGGGAGGCCGTCCCCCACCTGCGCCGGGCGGCCGACAACGGGCATGCCGAAGCCCGGAGTTACCTGGCCGCGGTGGAGCGCGAGGTCGGTGACCAGAACGGCCCTCGATGACCGCCACTCATTGATGTGGACGTGGGGCTCCGCCTGTGAAGCGCATCACGGCAGCGGGCTGTCACGGTTTGCCGGTGCGGGGTGTCTCGATGGGCAGCCGAAGAGAGGAGCCGGGTGTGGCTGAGGACGCCTTCACCGCGCACCGTCCGCTGCTGTTCACCATCGCCTACGAGATGCTGGGCAGCGCGGCCGACGCCGAGGACGTGCTGCAGGAGAGCTATCTGCGGTGGCGCACGGTCGATCCGGCCGCGGTCGAGCATCCGCGCGCCTACCTGGTCCGTACGGTGACCCGGCAGGCCCTCAACCACCTGCGCGCGGTCAAGGCGCGGCGGGAGGAGTACGTCGGCACGTGGCTGCCCGAGCCGATCCGCACCGCGCCGGAGGTCGGCGACGACGCGATCCTGGCCGAGTCGGTGTCGATGGCCATGATGCTCGTCCTGGAGACGCTGAACCCGACCGAGCGCGCGGTGTTCGTGCTGCACGACGTGTTCGGCTACACCCACGGCGAGATCGCCGCCTCGATCGGCAAGGCCGAGACCACCGTCCGGCAGATCGCCCACCGCGCACGCGGGCACGTCCACGCGCGGCGCCGCCGCTTCGCGCCCGACTCCGCCGACAGCCGGGAGATCATCCAGCGGTTCCTGCTCGCGGCGACGACCGGCGAAGTCCAAGTGCTGATGGACCTGTTGGCGCCGGATGTCGTGGTGCTCTCCGACGGCGGCGGGAAGGTGGCCGCCGCCCGCCGCCCGATCGTCGGCCCCGCCGATGTCGCCCGGTTCGTCTGCGGCGCTGGTGCGCACCAGCGCCGCCACGACCCGCACCGAGTCCGCCACGTACAACGGCATGCCCGCGGCACGGTTCGTCACCGGCGACGCACTCGACTGGCTCGTCGCGTTCGAGATCCACGACGGACGGATCACCGGCCTCTACGGCATGCGCAACCCGGACAAGCTGCACCGCGCGGACGCGGTGTGCCCACTCGACAGAGGAGTACCCAGTCGTGCAAACCGTGACCGTTGAACGCGTCATCAACGCCCCGATCGACGAGGTCTTCGCCTGGCTCACCACGACCACCCACTACACGAGCTCGCCGCTGGTGCTGCGTTGCCGGCTGACCCGGCACGGCGAGGGCGCGCCCTACGGGGTCGGCGCGGTGCGCAGTCACCTCTGGCTGGTGGGCTGGTTCCGGGAGCGCATCACGCACTACGACCCGCCGTACGCCACCGAGTACGTCGTCGATCGCAGTCTGCCGCCGTCCCGGCACGAACTCGGCCGCATGACGTTCACCGAGGTCGACGGCGGCACGAAGGTGTGCTGGACCACCCGCGCCGAGGTGCGCCTCCCGTTGCTGGGGCGTCCGCTCACCCGGCTCCTCCTACGACCGATCCTCACCGGCACCTTCGGCAACATCCTCGATGCCGCCAACGCCGCACTGACCCAACAGCCCCAACGGAACCGGGCATGACGGCCGGGACGTCGGGATGGGGGTACGACCGCCGATATCCCCACGGTCATGGCAGAGTGACCGCATGTCCCTACCCCTCCTCACGTCCCAACGGCGAAGACGCGTCGCCGCCGCACTTCTCCTCCTGAGCGCCGCGACATCCCTGACGGCCTGTGGTCAGCAGCGCGTCGCAGCCGGCGCGCCGAGCACCTCCCCCGGCGCGAGTTCCCACCCGAGCCCCAGCCCGTCCGGCCCCGGCGCCTCCCCCTATGTGGAGCCCGGGGCCCACGACGGAGCCCCGCACTACAACGAGAACAACGCCGGGCGGCAACCCCGTGAGATGTCCCCGGCCAGCCGGAAGGACGCGCAGCGGGAGGCCGACCGCATCGAGCCGGTCCTCAAACGCCTCTGGAAGCAGGGGAAGTGGGACCCCAGGAGCGTCCGCGCGGCGATGCTCGCGCTCGGGTACCAGGAGCAGCGGACCGGCGCCAAGGGTGAGCAGCTCGGCGGGAAACTCGACGTGCGGGGCATGGAACCCCGCTTCGAGAACGACCACTACGTCACGCACGAAGGCGCCCGGATCGGCCTCCGCGTCCACAACGACGCCTGCGTCACCGCGTTCGTGCAGAAGACCAACTACCAGGTGCAGGTCAACGGGCCGTATCTGGAGTCGGGTTGCTTCGAACCGCCCTTCGCCCATTGACGAACGAGGCCCCGCGCTGACGAACGAGGCTCCTCACCGACGGACAGGCCCCCGCCCCGGCATGCGGCGGGGGCCATCGCTATGGCGGGCGTCCCGCGGGGCGGCGTAGCGGCGAGCGGCGCCGTTGGAGGACCCTCGCTAGTGGAGGATCTTGTCCTTCGCCCGCTGGAATTCCGCCTCCGTGATGTCGCCCTTGTTCTTGAGCTCGGAGAGTTTGGCCAGCCTGTCCACGTCCTCGGCGGGGCCTCCCGCCACGTCCCGGATGTAGGCGTTCATGGCCTCCTGCTGTGCACGCGCATGGTCGATCTCGCGTTCACCCATCTGGCGGCCGCGCGCGATCACATAGACGAGCACGCCGAGGAACGGGATGACCATCACGAAGATGAGCCAGCCGGCCTTCGCCCAGCCGTTCATCCGCCGGTCGCGGAAGATGTCGACGATGATGCGGAACAGCAGGACCAACCACCAGATCCACAGGAAGATCCACATCACGGTCCAGAAGGCACCGAGGACCGGATAGTCGTACGCCAAGTACTCAGCCATCACTCTCTCCTGATCACCAGCCCGATCACCAGTGGTACGCCCTCACCGTCGCGCGCACCGGCCGTCGGCGGCATCACCCGCTACGGGCGAACCGGTGGGTCGGGCGGGGAGTCGTCCGTGTGCGGGCCGGGCGGCGCGGCGTCCGTGTGCGAGCCGGGCCGTGTGTCGTCCGTACGGGGACCGGGGCCAGGACCGGGACCGGGGCCTGGGCCGGGGCCGGGGCCTGGGCCGGGTGGGGCACCGGCCGGAGCCGGCGTCGGTGGAGCGCCGGACGGTGGAGTGGCGGTCGCGGCGAGCACGCCCAGCAGCACCAGCACGACGAGCACGATGCCGAGGACGAGGGCGACCGAGGCCGGTGTGGGGTAGTTCCACAGCACCAGGACCAGTGCACCGATCGCGATGACGATCCCGGTCGTCCAGGCCCGGTGGGCATCCAGCCACCGGCCCACTCCCCCGGTGCGCAGGCCGATGCGGGCGAGCTTTCTTCCGCCCGCGCCCGTGGACCTGGCGGCGCCGGAGCGTACCGCGCGGGCGGCGCGGCCGGGCCCGTAGAGGTAGGCGGCGATCGCGGTGATCACGGCGACGACGAACACCGTCCAGGTGCTGTTCCGCAGGAAGCGCACCAGCGTGTCGAAGACGGCCGCCGCGGCCTGCTGGGTCTGTGTGCTCGGGGGCACCGAATCGAGGTACTGGCGGCGCGCGACCGCGAGCCCGACCAGGAGCAGGAGCATCATCACGGCGAGCCCGACGCCCGCGGTCAGCAGCGTCACCCGGTGGGCCGGCGCCGTCCACACCGCCAGTACGACCAGCACCAGGACCGTCACGGGCAGCCAGACACCGACGATGTCGAGCACCATCATGGCGTTCTGCGCCTGCTGGAGCTTGTCCGTCTTCAGCAGGACGACCTGCCGGTCGACGTCGGGGATGTACTTGGCCTTCTCGAAGCCGCGGTCGACGAGTCGCTGCTGGACCTTGTCCACGACGGTCCCGATGTTGAGGACGACGGTGTCGCCGCGGGCCTGAACGGCGCTGTTGCCCTCGCCCGTGAGGACCTTGACCACGGCCGCGTGGGCGCGCAGGTTGGCGGCGTCCCAGACCTTCGCGAACTCGTCGCTGGTGACGACCTTGTACACCACTTTGTGCACCACATCGGTCACCGCGTTCTGCAGCGGGCCGCCCAGTCGCCTGGTCTGGTTGACGACCACGGGCGGCGCGTTCCGCTGGGCGAGGGACTTCGCGAGGGCGTCGGTGACCCGTTTGACGTCGAGCTTCTTGACCACGTCGTTGGTCAGCCGATTGGTCACCGCGGTCTGGATCGCCGGATCGCGGGCCAGCGGGGCGACGGTCTGTACGTACCGGCCGGCGTCGGAGACCTGGGACTCCGCCCAGGCGGCGACGGCACCGAGCGGGGCCAGCACGAAGGCCAGCACGAGGAGGACGGCCGCGCAGGCGATGCGCAGCTTCCGGTGCTGTACGTGGGACGCGCGCCGGAGCCGCTCGTACTCCTTGCGCTCGGCGGGGCCCAGGGGACGGTCACCGGCCGGACGGTCGCGGCCTTCGTCCGGGCCGTTCGGGCCGGGGGTGGCGGGGGTGGACATGCGCGGCTCCTCCCTGAACCGGCCCCTGCCTGAGGCGGCCGGATGGCCGCGGGTGCGTACTGCCCGGCTGCGGCCCCGCAACGCGGGCAGACACAGGCCGACGGAGTTCCCTCGCAGCCTGCCGCGTGCGGAGCGGGCAGCCATCACTCGTTCCAGGTGACCTTGGGGCGCCTCCGGGATGCCGGCGGCGCAGGCGCATCCACTCAGGGGACCCGGCCGCCGGGCTCCGCCCTTGTTGCGGCGATCGGCGAGCTCCCGACGTTACGCTCCCTGCGACCGAAGGAGCACAGGTGAGCGGAAACGGCGGATGGGCCGTCGCTGCGGTGGCCGCGGTCACCGGCGGGTACGCCCTGGTCTCCCGGCGACTGGCCGTACGCTCCGTGTCGGCCCCGATGGTGTTCACCGCGACCGGCGTGCTCATCGGCCCGGTCGGTCTCGGGCTGCTCGACCTGGAGCACGACGCCGGGCCGGTGCTCACCCTCGTCGAGGCGGCGCTGGCGCTGGTCCTGTTCTCCGACGCCGCCACCGTCCGTTCCGAGGAGTTCCGCAGCGGCTGGTTCTTCCCCGCCCGCCTGCTCGCCGTCGGACTGCCCTTGACGATCGTGGGCGGCGCCCTGTTGGCGTGGCTGCTGCTCCCGGGGCTGAGCGGCTGGGAACTGGCGCTGGTCGCGGTGATCCTCGCGCCCACCGACGCCTCCGTGAGCAAGAGCGCGGTGTTCGCCCCGCGCATCCCGGCGGTCGTGCGGCACGGGCTCAACGCCGAGTGCGGCCTGAACGAGTGCCTGGTCCTGCCGCTCTTCGCCGTCCTCCTCGCCGGGCTGCCCGGCACCGCGGCCGCGCACCAGGGAGTGGTGGGGATCCTGGAGCGGGTGTTGCTGCTCAGCCCCGCGCTGGGGCTGGCGGTCGGTGGCCTCGGGGGGTGGCTGCTGCGCCGGTCGCGCGCCGCGGACGCGATCACCTCTGAGTGGCGGCGCATCCTTCCGCTGGCCCTGGCCACCGGAGCGGCCGCGCTCGCGGCGGCCACGGAGGGCAGTCCCTTCGTCGCCGCCTGGGTGGCGGGGCTCGTCTTCTCGGTCGCCCTGCGCCCACCGGCGCGGCCCGGCACCGTGCCCGCCGGCGAGGACGACACGCTGGAAGCGGTCGAGCACCTGGCCGCGCTGCTGGCCGCACTGAGCTTCCTGGTCTTCGGCGCGGTGCTGCTCGGCCCCGCGCTCACCCGGCTGACCTGGAGCGTCGTCGGCTATGCGGTGCTGAGCCTGACCGTCGTCCGGCTGCTGCCCACCGCCCTGGCGTTCGCGGGAAGCGGGCTGCGCGCGCCCACCGTGCTCTACACCGCCTGGTTCGGTTCGCGCGGTCTGCCATCCCTCGTCCTCGGCCTGCTCGTGGCGGCCGAAACGGCACCCGGTGCCCGGCCGGGCACCGTGATCGCGGTCACCATCGGGCTCAGCATCCTGTTGCACGGACTCTCGTCCGTCGTCCTGGCCGACCGGTACGGCCGGTGGTACGAACGGGCGGTGGCCCGCCGCCCGTCGCTGCGCGAGAGCATGACGGACCGGCCGCCGGACGAGCGCCGGCCGCCCGAGTGGAAGAGCCAGTGACCGGAGGCGTACCGGTGGGCCGCGCTGTTCACTCCCGCGGGGCGACGGCGCGGCCGGGGTGCACGGCCTCGGCGAGTGCCCGGAAGTCGCGCTCGTTGCGGTCGGCGTAGGCTTCGGCGAACTCCGCCAGGGCTTGGTCGAAGACGTCCTTGCTGCCCAGATAGGCCGCGATGGCGATCCGGTCGCCGGACCGGGCGTGGGCACGGGCCAGCGTCGCGCCGCACAGCTCTCCGTAGAGCCGCATCCGGTCGGGGGGCATCCGGTCGGTGCGGACGCTGCCCTTCCAGTCGTGCAACTGCCGTACGTAGAAGTCGCGTTGGCGTCCGTCGATGCCGGTGACGCGTTCCCAGCCCAGGAAGATGTCGCTGACGGCCTGCATCAACTGCTGTCCGTGCACCACGCGTTCGCCTTCGTTGGCGTACGCCGACGGGCCCGCGTAGGGCGCCAGGACCGACGGGTCGGCCTCCTTGGCCTGAAGGAACAACGGATCGTCGTCGTCCCTGCCGAGCAGCAGCACGATCCAGCAGCGGGTGCCCACACTGCCGACCCCCACGACCTTGCGGGCGGCGTCGGCCATCCGGAACTGCCCGAGGAGGTGCCGGCGGTCGGCGGAGAGGCTGTGGCCGTAGCATTCGATGAGGCGGCGGAGGTGTCCTTCGAGTTCGGCGCGGTGGGTATCGGTCAGCAGGTCTCCCAGCGGGACGATCAGGGGTGGGTCGGCGGCGATCCGACGGGTGCCGTCGACGACCTCGGTGAGCCGCTCGAAGGACTGCAGGTGGTCCCGGCTGCGCGCGGTCTCCAGCGTCCGGGCGAGCCGCCGGCGTCCGCGCTCGCCGAGCCGGTCGGCGAACAGCACGCGCAGGTGGTCGGTGTCGGACTGCGCGTACCACACGTCGAGGTTGCGCATGCCGGCGAAGCCGCGCATCGTCTGCCGGTAGGAGCGGACCGTGGCGCGGACGACGTCCCGGCGCTGTGCGGCCGCGAAGCCGTTGTCGCGGCCCGCGATCGCCATGCTGGCGGCCAGGCGCTCGACGTCCCACTCCCACGGGCCGGGCAGGGTCTCGTCGAAGTCGTTGACGTCGAAGACCAGATGGCGTTCCGGCGAGGCGTACAGCCCGAAGTTCAGCAGGTGGGCGTCGCCGCACAGCTGGGTCTCGATCCCGGTGCGGGGACGGTTGCCGAGGTCCGCGGCCATCAGGGCCGCGGCGCCGCGGTAGAAGGAGAACGGCGACTCCAGCATCCGCCCGTAGCGGACCGGGACGAGGTCCGGCACGCGTCCGGCGCTCTGCCGGTCGAGGACCTCGACCGGGTCGGGCCGGTCCGGCCCGGGCTCGAACTCGGCGTGGGACGAGCGCGGTACGCGTTCGCGCGCCGCCTTGCCGCGCCTGGCGCGTTCGGCAGGTGTCGGGTGGGGTGCGTCCGTCCTCATGGCCCGTCCCTTTCCTCCTCGGCCAGTCGTGACCGTTGCCGTACGAACCAGACACCCGCGGCCAGCAGGGAGGCCGCGAAGAGCACGAGCAGGGCGGTGCCCCAGAATCCGCCGACGACCCGTACCCCGGCCAGCACCACCGCGGCGGCGGCCAGGAAGGGCACCACGGTCAGGGCGAGGAAGCGCAGGATGGCGGCGATGCCGACCGCCCGGGGCACGCGGGTGATGCCGCGCCGGTGCCTGACCAGGTCCCCGGCGGCCCCCGGGGTGTAGAACTGCACGGCCTTCGCACCGAGCCGCAGGCAGTTCTGCCGGTAGAACCACGCGAGGGCCGGCATCCAGATCAACGGCAGCACCATGCCCACGAGGAAGAGGGCGCCGATCAGGGCCGTCGACATCGCCCGCTGGAGTCTGCTCGGCTTCTCGCCGCCACCCGTGATGCCGAGGATCGCCGCCATCCTGACGAGCAGGGACCACCGGGTCCGGCGGGGAAGCCGGCCCCGGCCGCCCTGTGGATGGCGCGGCACCTCGGGCAGGGCGGCCTCGGCGGCCTCGGTCGAGGGGTAGACGTCCTGTAGGACCAGCAGGTCCGCCACGCGGCGTTCGTTGCGGGGGTCCTGTCCGGCGAGCGCGGCCAGTTCGAGGATCATCTGGGCCTGGGAGAGCAGCGCCGCCACGAAACTGACCGGCATGAGGACCACGAAGGGCCCACCGAGCACGGCGCCGTCGGCGATCGACATCCGCGTTCCGTGGGCGACGGCGTCCCCGGCGAGCTCGTCGTCCCCGGCCTGCGGTTTGTGCTGCTTGCGCCGGGCCATGGCGGCCGCGGCCCGCGGACCGAACCGCCGCACCGCGAAGAAGGCCAGTTGCTCGGGCATGTGCTGGGGGTCGGCCCAGATCATCGGCAACAGCGCCTGGGCCTGCACGATCACCGAGTCGTCCGGCCGGGCCGGCCGCGACCGGTCGGTGGTCCGTCTGCCGCCGTTCATCCGGCTCCAGTTCCTCCGCTGTCCCCGTGGCGCCGGGCCCGCTGCTCAGCCGTGGTGGTGGGCTGGCCTGTGGTGCGGGCCCGGCGGGTGGACGGCTGGTGCGGTCCGCCGCCACTGGTACGGCCTGCACCCGGCGGCACTGCCACTCTGCGTGCCGCCCGCCCGGCCTGCCTCACCCGTTGCGGGTGACGGTGCCGGCTGCATCGGGCCGCCACCATGAAGCCACGACCACCGGCGGCGAGCCGCCGGGGACCCCGGCCGCGAGCCGGCAGGCTCCACGAGCAGCCCGGAAGACGCCACGAGCCCAGGAGATGCCATGAGACGTGTCGCCGCGCCCGGACGGGCGGCACAGCGCTGGAGCGCGCGGCTGGCGATCGTGGCGGGCGTCGGCGCGACGGTGCTCCTGCTGTCCGTCGCGGGGCTCCGGAGCCTCGTGCTGGTGGCCCTGGGGACGGCCGGCCTGGCGGTTTCGGTGGCGGCCGGATGGTGGGCGCTGTCCCGCCGGGGGGTGGCGCGCGGGGTGGCGCTGGTCCTGGCCCTGCTGGCGCCGGTGGCGGTGCTCGTGTCGTACGTGGCGGCGCGTCTGCTCTGGCTGGTGCTGGTCTCGTTGGCGCTGTGGGTGCTGGCCGCCGCGGCGGGCTGGGCCGCGCTGCGGGCGGATGCCGTCGCGCGGGCGTCCCCCGGCCGTCCGGTGCGGCCGCCCGAGCGCGCCTGCCTCCTGATGAATCCGCGCTCCGGTGGCGGGAAGGTGGGGCGTTTCGGGTTGCGGGAGAAGGCGGAGGCGCTGGGCGCGGAGGTGCTGCTGCTCGACGCGGCCCACCACGGGGACGTGGCCGCGCTCGCCCGCGACGCCCTCGCCCGTGGGGCCGACCTGCTCGGGGTGGCGGGTGGTGACGGCACACAGGCTCTGGTGGCGGCGGTGGCCGCGGAGCACGACGTGCCGTTCATGGTGATCCCGGCCGGGACGCGCAACCACTTCGCGCTGGACCTGGGGCTCGACCGGGACGACCCGTCACTGAGCCTGCAGGCGCTGACCGACGGGGTGGAGTTCCGGGTGGACCTCGGGCGGGTGGGGGGACGGGCCTTCGTCAACAACGCGTCCTTCGGTGCGTACGCGGAGGTCGTGCAGAGCCCGGCGTACCGCGACGACAAGGTCGGCACCCTCCTGCGGCTGCTGCCCGATGTGCTGACCCATCAGCACGGGCCGCGGCTGGCGGTCAGCGCCGGGGACGTCGGCGTCGACGGGCCGCAGGCCGTGCTGGTCAGCAACAACCCGTACCGGGTCGGTGATCGTGCGGGGCTGGGCCGGCGCGACCGGCTCGACGGTGGTGTGCTGGGCATGCTGAGCGTGACGGTCGACAGTGCGGTCCAGGCGGCCGGTCTGCTGCGCGGCCGGCACGCGCAGGGGCTGGTCTCGGTGACCGCCGAGGCGCTCGTGGTCGACGCCGACCGGCCGGAGGTGCGGGTCGGCGTCGACGGCGAGTCGCTGACGCTGCCCACTCCCGTGCGCTGCGTCTCGCAGCCGGCCGCGCTACGGGTCCGGGTGCCCCGGCACCGTCCGGGCGTCCCGCCGGCACGGCCGCGGCTGGACTGGCGGCGCCTGGGCACCCTCGCCCTCCCCGCGGGCCGTGGGTCAGCCGCCGGCTGAGCGGGCGGCTCCTCTGGCCGGCAACTCCGCCGGCAGCCGGCGGGTGAACGGGAAGGCGACGAGCGGGACGGCCGCGGCGGCCAGCACGGCGGCCTTGAGGCTGTTCAGCTGCGCCGTGGCGTAGGAGTCGACCAGCGCATCGGTTTCGGACGGCGGCAGCCCGGCACGTTCCGCCGCCGCGCGCACCTGGTCCGTGCTCACGAAGCTGACCCCCGCCTCCATGGCGATGCCGGCCTGGTGACGTGCCGCGTCGGAGATCTTCGGGTTGTCCTCGATCTGCGTGGTGAAGGCGCTGACCAGGGCTCCGATCAGCAGGGATCCGATGAGCGCGGTGCCGAGGGACGACCCGAGGTTCTGCGCGGTGTACTGCAGTCCGCCCGCTTCGCTGCGTTCGGTCTCCCCGACGCTGGACTGGGTGATGTTGCCCAGCTGGGAGGCGAGCAGCCCCATGCCCAGGCCGAGGACGGCCATGGCCAGGCCGAAGGAGAGGTTGTCGATCCGGGGCTCGATCGTCGCGAGGAGCCACCCGGCCGCCACGACGAGCACGAGCAGACCGCAGCGCACCACGGTGCGGGGTGCCGCGATCCGGCCGAGCAGCGGGCCGGTCATGGCGGACACCAGCATGGTGACCGACACCGGCAGCAGGCGGACCCCGGTCTGGAAGGCGTTGAGGCCCTGGACGACCTGGAGGTACAGGGGGATGACGAAGAACAGGCCGAGCAGGACGAGGTTCTGGCAGAGCAGCATGGTCAGGCCGGAGCGCAGCGGCGGAATGGCGAACAGGGACAGCCTGACCAGCGGGCTCCGTCCGCGCTCCTGCTGTCGCCGCACCCAGGAACAGAACAACCACAGCAGGGCGGCCCCGGCGGCGATGACGAACAACGTCGGGGCGAAGCCGAACAGGGTGAAGGGAGGGTTGCGCGGCTTCAGCCATCCCCAGGAGCTGCTCTGCAGCACGCCCAGGACGACGAGGGCCAGCCCGGCCGCGGACAGCGCGACGCCCACCGTGTCCAGCTTGGTGCGCGGCCCCGGCGGGGCGTCCGGGATCCACCGGACCACGCACAGCATGGCGACGACCACCACGACCTCGCCGGCGAAGACCAGCCGCCAGGTCAGATACGTCGTCACCCACCCGCCGAGCAGCGGCCCCACCGCGATGCCGGCACCCGCCAGGCCGCCGATGACGCCGTACGCGACCGACCGCTCCCGGCCCCGGTACGCGCCGGCGACGAGCGCCGCGAGGGCCGGGAGGACGAGTGCGGCGCCGAGCCCCTCGATCACGGACCAGCCCACGGCCAGCACCCACAGCGACGGTGCCAGCGAGGTGAGGGCGGAGCCGACCGCGTACACGATCAGTCCGACGGTGAAGACCCGGCGGCGCCCGAACGCGTCGCCGAGCTTCCCACCCGTGATCATGAAGGCGGCCATGACCAGGGTGTAGAGCGTGATGACGGCCTGGATCGCGGTGACCTCGGTGTCGAAGTCCTCGACCAGCCTGCTGATGGAGACGTTCATCACCGACGTGTCCAGCACCATCAGGAACTGCGCCGTCCCGAGGACGATCAAGGCTCGCCATCGCTGCACGCCTGCACCTCTCCACGTTCCGGTGCTCCCCGATGAGGGGCGAGCGACTCCTGATCGCACCCTAGAGCCGCCCGGTGCCCCACGCTCCCTCGGCCACGGGGTGTGTCACCCGCCCGGCCAGGGGCACCGCGCGGCCGTCGTGCGATCACCGGCCGGTGGTGACGAAGATGGAGGTGCAGGGACACGCCGGGTTCGCCGGGACGGCCGGGCTCGGCGTGGTGGACGGAGTGGTGGACGGGTGCGGAGCGGGGGCCGCCGGGCCTACTGCACGGTGGTGATCGGATGGCTTCGACCGGACGCGCGCTCCCGGACGCCGGTCCGCGGGCGGCGCTGCCCTGGTCCGGCGACCCCCTGCTCGACGCCAAACTGACGGTGCCCGCCGCCCCGCGGGCCCATGTCCCCCGGCACCGGCTGCTCGACGGGCTCAGCGCGGGCACAGCGGGGCCGCTGACCCTGGTCACCGGCCCGGCGGGCACCGGAAAGACCACCCTCGCCGCCGCCTGGGCGCGGAGCGGCGGGTCCCCCGGGCCGGTCGCCTGGCTGACGCTCGACACGTACGACCGCACGCCGGGCGTCTTCTGGAGCTACGTCGTGGAAGCCCTGCGGCGGGCCCTCCCCCGGCTGCCCGACGGCATCGGGATGCCCTCCTCCCCCGGTGATGCCGGCACCTCCCTGCTCACCCGGCTCGCCGCCGCGACGGAGCGGCTGCCCGCACCCGTGGTCCTGGTCCTCGACGGTTTCGAGAAGGTGGCGGGCCGGCGCGTTCCGGCCGGTCTGGAGTTCCTCCTCGACCACGCCGGGCCGCTGTGGCGACTGGTCATCGCCAGCCGTGTCGATCCCCTGCTGCCGCTGCACCGCTATCGGGCCGAGGACCGGCTCGCGGAGATCCGGGGTGCCGACCTGGCCTTCACCCCGCACGAGACGGCGGTGCTGCTGCGCCGGCACGGTCTCCGGCCGCCCGACGACGTCGCCAAGGCCCTCACGCGGCGCACCGAAGGGTGGGCCGCCGGGCTGCGCCTGTGTGTCCTGGCCATGTGCCGGACCGGCGATCCGGCCGCGTTCGTCCGCTCGTTCGTCCGCTCCGAACAGGCCGTGTCCGGCTATCTGCTCGCGGAGGTGCTCGACGCGCAGCCCGCCGCCACCACGGAGCTGCTGCTGCGCACCAGCGTCCTCGACCGCATCCACCCGGACCTGGCGAACGCCCTCGGCGGCGGGGGTGACGCGGAGGCGATCCTGGCCCGGCTCACGCACGACAACGCCTTCGTCGAGCCCGTGCCCGGCACCACCTGGTGCCGGGTCCACCCCCTGTTCGCGGAGGTGCTCCGCACCCAGTTGCGGATCCGGCACCCCGGTCTCGCCCCGCGCCTCCACGCCCGTGCGGCCCGCTGGCTCGCCGGGGCGGACCGTGTCACGGAGGCGCTGGAGCACGCCGCGGAGGCCGGGGACTGGCAGTACGGCGCCTCGCTCGCCGTCCGTCAGTTGCTGGTCGGGACCCTGCTCGCCACGTCGGAGGCCGAGCGGGTGGAGGGCGCGTTCGCCCGTATGCCGTCCTCCGTGCCGGGAGCCGAACCGGCCCTGGTGGCCGCCGCGTGCCGGCTGGCGCAGCAGGACCGCGCGGGCTGCCGTACGCACCTCGCCGTGGCCGAACGGGAGAGGGCCGAGCGACAGCTGCACGGGCAGGGCACGCAGCCCGACCCGGAGGTCGCGCTCACCCACGTCCTCCTCCGCCTGCTGTGCGGGCCGGAGGAAAGCCGGCGGCCGGAGCGCGGCCGGCGCGCTGACGGCGACGGCCGGCGGCCCGGGGCGGCCGAGGAGGCCGCCCGGGCCGTCCCGGACCTGCTGCGGCAGCTGCCGCTCGGGCTGGTCCGGGCGCATCCCGAGATCGAGGCGCTGCGGCTGCACGGGCTCGCCCGGGCGTTCCTCGGTGCCGGCCGCCTCGGCGAGGCCCGCCGCCTCGCCGCCGGGGCCGTCGACGCCTGCACGACCGAGGCGACCCTGCCGCTGCACCACCGGGCGCTGGGCCTGCTCGCGCTGGCCGAGAGCGCCGAGGGCGCCCTGACGTCCGCGGAGGACCATGCGCTGCGGGCGCTGGCCCGCGCCGACGATCAAGGCGTCGCCCCGGACCGGCGCTCGGGGGCCGGTTGCCTCGCTCTGGCCGTGGTCGCGCTCGAACGGGACGAACGCGACGGCCGGGAGGTCGCCCACCGCCGCCTCGAACAGGCCCTGGCCTGCCCCGACGTGCCCGACGACCCGGTCCTGGCCGCCGAGGCAGCCGTCCTGCGGTCCCGCCTGGAACTGTCGTGCGGGCGCTGGCAGGCGGCCCTCGACGCGCTCCCCGCTCCGGGCGCCGCCGACGAGCCGTGGCCCGCCCAGCGGCTCGCCCTCACCCGCGCGGTCGTGGAGCTGGCCCGCGGGGACCACCGGGCCGCCGTCGCCGCCGTGCACGACGTCCCCGCCGACGGACCGGCCCCCCTCATCGCCCTGGCCGGCGCCCACCTCGTCGCCGGGCACCCGGACCGGGTCCGACGGCTCCTGGCCCGTGCCGGCGGCTCGGCGGACCTGAGCCTGCCGGACCGGGTGGCCCTCCAGCTGGTACGCGCCCATGCCGCCGTATTGGCGGACGACCGGACGACCGCTCGGCGTCTGCTCGGCGACGCGCTGGACGCCGCCCGGCCCGAGCGGCTGCGCCGGCCCTTCACCGACGCCGGACCCTGGCTGCGCCATCTGCTGGGCGGCATCGACGGCACCACCACCGCACCGGCCCGAGGCGCCTGGCTCGCGGCACGGGGAGGCGCGGACCTCCCCGGCCCGGTGCAGTCCCTCAGCGGCCGGGAACGCGAGGTGCTCGGGTGTGTGCAGCGGATGATGACCGCCGACGAGATCGCCGACGAGCTCCGCCTCTCCGTCAACACCGTCAAGACCCACCTGCGCAGCGTCTACCGCAAGCTGGGCGTCTCCCGGCGCCGGGACGCGGTGGAACGGGCCAGGGAACTGCACGTGCTCTGACGCCGTGGCCGTCCGCCGGGTCCCACCTGTTCCGGGTGGTGGCGTCGTCCGCCGCCGGCCGCACGCTGCTGCTGAAGGTGCCCCCGGCGGTGGGGAGCGACACGACCATGCGCTACGAATTCCGGGTGACCGGCGACGTTTCCCGTCTCCTGTCCGAGGCGTTCCCCGAACTCGAGACGGAACCGGTTTCCCGGCAGACGCTGTTCTTCGGCACGATCACGGACGAGGCCCACCTGTACGGGCTTCTCGCCCGCTTCCAGGACCTCGGGCTGCGGGTCGAGGAGATGCGCCGCCTGCCGGAATGAGGGAGCCTGCCCGGGAGGAGGGCCCCGCCCGCTCCCACCCGGGGCGGCGGCCCGTACCCTCCGGTCCGCGAGCGCGGCCCGGCAGCAGGAGAGGCGCGGTGAAGGTCCTGCAACCCACGCTGACGAAGGTGCCGTGGATCCTCGCGGCGCTGGTGCTGGTGGTCGGTGTGCTGCTGGATCTCCTGGCGCCCGAGCCGTACACGGGGCTGCCGCTGCTGGCCGCCGCCCCGCTCATCGCGGGCGCCACGCTGTCCTTCCGCTCCGCGTTCGCCGTCGTGTGCGTCACCTGCGTGGTCTCGGTGGCGGTGGACGTCGAACGGGAGCGCCCGGCGACGCCGTTGCTGGTCGATCTGGCCGTGGTCGGCCTGATCGGTGTGCTGGCCCTCGTGGTCAACCGGCTCATCGTGCGGCAGGGCCGCGATCTGGCGCGGGCGAGGGATGTCGCGGAGGCGGTCCAGCGGGCGGTGCTCCCGGACCCACCGCGGGAGGTGGGCCCGGTGGCCGTGGCCGCGGGGTACACGGCGGCGCAGGCCGAGGCGCGGATCGGTGGCGATCTCTACGCGGTGCAGCAGACGCCCTTCGGGGTGCGGATGATCATCGGGGACGTGCGGGGGAAGGGGATCGCGGCCGTCGCCGCCGTGTCGGTGGCGATCGGGGCGTTCCGCCAGGAGGCCGAGTACGCCTCCACCCTGGCCGCGCTGTCGCAGCGGATGGACGAGGCGCTGGCAAGGGAGGCGGCCCGGAGCGGCCCGCTGATCTCGACGGAGGGCTTCACCACCGCCGTACTGGCCGAGGTCTCCGCCGACGGTGCGGCGCTGAGCCTGGTGAACCGCGGGCATCCACCGCCGTACCTGGTGCACGGCGGCCGGATCGTGCGGCTCGACCCGACCGCCCCGCAACTGCCCCTCGGGGTGGGACTGGGTGAGCTCGCCCCGGCCGGCTCCGCGTCGGTCGATGTGGTGCGCCTGCCCCCGGGCGCGTCGCTGCTGCTGGTGACCGACGGCGTCACCGAGGCGCGGGACAGCCACGGCACGTTCTACGACCCCGTCGACTCCGCGCGCCTCCAGCGGCCGTTCGAGGACCCCGACGAACTGGTGGAGGCCCTGACGGAGGACGTCGGCCGCTGGACCGAGGGCGTGCACGCGGACGACATGGCCATCCTGGTGGTCACCCGGCGCGGCCGCGCCGCCTGACGACCGCGGACGACGTCACACGGTGAACACGAGACTGACGTTGTGACCGCCGAAGCCGAAGGAGTTGGCGAGCGCGGCGTGCCACCGACCGGTCCGGTTCTCGCCCCGCACCACGTCCAACTCGACCCGGGGATCGAGCCGTTCGAGGTTGCGTACGGCCGGTGCGACGCCGTCCCGGAGGGTGAGCAGCGCCGACAGGGCACCCACCGCGCCGGAGGCGCCGAGCATGTGACCGGTCATCGACTTGGTCGCGGTGACCGGGGCGTGGTCCCCGACGGCGAGGCCGATGGCCTGCGCCTCGGCCAGGTCGCCGGACTCGGTGGAGGTGGCGTGCGCATGCACCTGGCCGATGTCCCGGGGGCTCACCCCGGCGTCCCGCAGCGCGGCGTCGATGGCGTGGACCTGGCCCTCCGTGTTGGAGGCGGTGATGTGGTCCGCGCTCGAAGTGATGGCGGCACCGGCCAGCGTGCCGTAGGTGCGGGCCCGCCGGGCGCGGGCGAACTCGGCGCGTTCCAGCACCATCACGCATCCGCCCTCGCCCATGACGAAGCCGCTGCGGGCCACGTCGAAGGGCCGGGAGATGGACTCGGGGTGCTCGTGTTGCGGGGAGAGGGCCTTCATCTGGGCGAAGGCGGCGAGGGTGAAGGGGTGCAGACACGCCTCCACCCCGCCGGCGACCACCACGTCCGCCCGGTCGGCACGGATCAGGTCCAGCGCCATGGCCAGCGCTTCGGCGCCCGACGCGCAGGCACTGACCGGGGTGCGGGCGCCGCCCTTGGCGCCGAGGTCCATGCTCACCCAGGCGGCCGGGCCGTTGGCCATGAGCATGGGGACCGCGAACGGCGAGAGCCGGCGGGCACCGGACGTCTCGAAGAGGTCGTCCTGGCCGAGGGTGGTCAGCATGCCGCCGGTCCCGGTACCGATGACGACGGCGAGCCGCACCGGGTCGACGTCCGGGGCGCCGGCGTCCTGCCAGGCCTCACGGGAGCTGACCAGGGCGATCTGCTCCACGCGGTCCAGCTTCCGCGCCTGGGTCCGGGGCAGCGCGGCCGCCGGGTCGTCGGAGAGCTTGGCGGCGATGTGGACCGGGAGGTCCGCGGCCCACTCCTCGTTCAGGGCCTGCACGCCCGACTTCCCCGCCAGCAGGCCCGCCCAGGTCGACGGCGCGTCACCGCCCAAGGGCGTCATCGCACCGACACCGGTCACCAGCACCTGATCCGTCGCGGCCATCCCCGCTCCTCCTAAGGGCATAGGAAACTCACAAGGTCTGCAACGACCCGCTTCGAGCATGCCAGTGTCTGAGCAGTGAAAAGATCGGGAAGTGGGCCGATTCGACGGCCTCGAAGTTGTGGAACCTACACAAGATAGGTCCAGACAAATACCGGGACGGAAAGGCGCGAGGAGAACGGCCGGCTACGGAGCCCGCAAGGCGTCGACGGCGATGCGGGCGGCCGTGCCGATGACGGCGTCGGCCGCGGGCAGGGTGGCGGCGGTGTTGGCGGTGCGGGTGAAGACGGCGACGGCGTAGCGGCCGCCGTCGGGGTACTCGACGACGCCGACTTCGTTGCGCACGGTCGGCAGACTGCCGGTCTTGCCCGCCACGTGCACGTCGTCGAAGGGGAAGCCGGAAGCCATCCGGTGCGGCCAGACCTGCAGGCCGAGGATGCGGCGGATGGCGGCGCCGTGTTCGGGGGTGCAGGCCTCGTCGCGCCAGACGGCGCCGAGCAGGCGGGTCATGTCGCGCGGGGTGCTGCGGTTGGTGCGCGCCGGGTCGAGGGCCCGGAGCCGGGTGATGACGTGCGGGTCGGTCAGCGCCCGGGCGCCGCCGGGACCGGCGTCCCTGCGTATGGTGGCGAAGAGTTCGCCGAAGGTGTGGACGGCGTGCGTGCCGCCGAGGCCGAGGCGCTGCGTGGTGTGGTTGACGGCATCCAGGCCGACGCGCCCCAGCAGGAGGTCGGCGGCGGCGTTGTCGCTGACCGCCATCATCAGATACGCGACATCGCGCACGGACATCCGGACGGGGTCGAGCATCGCGGCCAGTCCGGTGGGACCCGCGGTGCGCCCGACCGGCGGGCACTCGACGGGTTCGGCGAGGTCCAGAGCGCCGGTGGCGGCCAGTTGGTGCAGGGTCACGAGCAGACAGAGCTTGTGCACGCTGGCCGTGCAGACCAACTGGTCGGCTCCCGCGCCGAGTTGTGCGCCGGAGTCGATGTCGAGCGCGTGCAGCCAGCCGGTGACGCCGGCTTCGGCGAAGGCCGCCCGGATGCGGGCGGGGGTGTCGGTCACAGCCAGTACTCCGATGCCGGGCGAAGGTGCAGCGGTCGCGGGGCCGCCTCGGCCCGCGCGCCGGCGGTGGTGCGCAGCGCGTGCGTGGCCGCGTCCGCGAACGCGCCGACCGCGGCGTCGCCACGGCCCTTCGGCCAGGCGACGGAGTGCCGCCAGGCCAGCGGGGCACCGGCCAGCGGACGCCACACGACACCCGATCCGGCGTCCGCGCTCCGCTCGCGGACGTCCGCGGGCTGGGTGTCGTACGGGCCGAAGGCCACCGCCCCGGCGGACAGGACCAGGCCGCGGACGAAGCTCGCGCCCTGGCCGTGCCGGACGGCGGCGGGGGTGAAGCCGTTGCGGGCGCACGTGGTCAGCAGGTCGTCGTAGAGCGTCGGGGCGCTGCTGCGGGGGAAGAGGATCAGGTCGTACCCGCTGAGCGAGGCGAGCGGCACCTCGTCGAGCGCGGCCGCGGCGGCGCTGCGCGGCAGCAGTACGCCCAACTCGCGGCGCAGGACCGGGCCCAGCTCCAGACCGGTGACGTCGCAGGGGTGGTGGATGACGCCGACGTCCAGGTCCTGCGAGGCGAACCGGGCGAGTTGCTGAGCCGTGGACAGCTCGTGCAGTTCCAGTTCCAGGCCGGCATGGTGCCGGGGGAAGTCCGCCAGCACCGCGGCGACGGTCTCGCCGGCGAGGTCGGGCAGCAGGGCGACGCGCAGCAGGCCGGTCTCGCCGTCCCGGATGCGGCGGGCGGTGGCCATGAACGCCTCGGAGCGGGCGAGGAGTTCCCGCGCCTCGGCCAGCAGCAGCGTCCCGGCTTCGGTGATCGTCACCTGCCGGCTGGTGCGCTCGAACAGCCGGACCCCCAACTCCCGCTCCAGCCGCTGGATGCGCTGCGACAGCGGCGGCTGGGCGATGCCGAGCTCGGCCGCGGCACGGCCGAAGTGTGACTGTTCTGCAACAGCCACGAAGCACTCCAGATGCCGAACCAGGTCCATGGCCAGCGATCATATCAAGAATTGATCGATCCGAGATCGATATCGGTCTTGGACAGGATGCGGCGGGCATTGCTCTCCTCGGGACATGGATGCCTTCCCCACACTGCGTCGCGGCCGCCCCGTCCGCGCCTGGTCCCTCGCCCTCGCCCTGCTGCTCGGGCCGGCACTCGCCGGTTGCGGTGCGACCGGGCAGCCGGCGTCACCGACCAAGGCCGCCGGCTCCCCGTCCGCCAAGGCCGATGCCACCCACCGGCAGGTGCGGGTGGACGGCCGTACGCGGGAGTACCTGCTGCACCGCCCCACCGCGCCCGGCGGCCGGACCCGGCCCCTGGTCATCGCCTTCCACGGCCGCGGCTCCACCGCCTCGTACCTGCGCGAGCAGAGCCGCCTGGACGAGGACGCCAGGGCCCGCGGCATGCTGATCGCCTATCCCGAGGGTCTGGGCAAGCTGTGGGGCGCCGGCACCCGGGCGACCGAGCGGCGGCCGGACCCGGACCTCGACGTGCGGTTCACCAAGGCGCTCATCGCCGAACTGGTGCGCACGGAGCGGGCCGACCCCAAGCGGGTCTACGTCGTCGGGTTCTCCAACGGCGGCTCGATGGCCCTGCGCGTGGCGGCCCAGAGCCCCGGGCTGCTGGCGGGAGCGGCCGCGGTGTCCGGCGAACTCCCCACGGGCGACGCCGCGGTCAAGCCCACCGGTCCGGTGCCCCTCATGATCATTTACGGTGCCGCCGATCGCGTGCGCCCGCTCGCCGGAATGCCCCACCCCTCCCCCGCCCCCGCCGGCGAGGAACCGGTCACCCCGACCATGTCGGCCCGGGACAGCGCCGCCGCGTTCGCGACCGCGGGCGGGGCGACCGCCGCGGCCAAGACGAAGGCCGAGGCCGGCTACGACCGCACCGTGTGGCGCCTCAAGGCCCCCGGAGCGACCGTCCAGCTCCTCGTCATGCACGACGCGGGACACACCTGGCCGGGCTCACGCATCAAGCCGCCGGCGGGCTTCGGACCCACCAGCACGGCGCTGAACGCGACCAGCACGATCCTCGATTTCTTCCACCTCTGAAGACCGGCGTCCGGCCCGCCGCGCCCTCCCGACCACCCTGCCAGCCAAGGACTTTCCGATGCCCCGATCCCGATACCCGGCCCCCGCCACCACTCGCCGTCGCACACCGCGCCCCGTGGTCCGCACCGTCACCTCGGTGGCGGTGGTGAGCGCGGTCGTCGCGGGCGGTTCCTACGCGGCGGGGCTCGGCCCCTTCGCCCGGGGCGCCACCGAACCCGAGCCCGCGGCCCTGGCCCAGGCTCATGGCTTCCTCGCGGACTGGGCCGCCGGGCGCCTGCCGGCCGCGGCCGGCCGCACCACCAGTCCCACCACGGCGCAGCACGTGCTGCGGAACTTCACCGCCGGGCTCGACATCCGCCGTCCGACGCTCACGGTCGCGGCGCCGCCCATCCGGGCCGAGGACGACACCGTCGACGTCCCCTTCACCGCCACGATGCCCATAGCCGACCTGGGCACCTGGACCTACAGGTCGAAGCTTCCGCTGCGCCAGCAGGGCGACGGGAGCTGGAAGGTGGACTGGTCGCTGTCGGTCGTCCACCCGCGGCTGAGCGGGGCCAAGAGGTTTCACCTCGAACGCGAGGCACCGGTCGCCACCCCCGACGTCACCGACCGCAAGGGCGCTTCCCTGTCGGGCGCCAGGTTCCCCTCGCTGAACCCCGTCCTGAACCAGCTCGACCCCGGTACGGGCGGCGGCGCCCCGCGCGGGGCGATCCAGCTCGTCGACCGGGCCACCGGGAAGGTCGAACGCACGGAGGCCACCTTCGGGAAGAAGCCCGTCCGGTCGGCCCGCCGGCCCGTCCGTACGACGCTGGACGCCACCTGGCAGGCCGCCGCGGAGCGGGCCCTCGCCTCCGGCGCCCACGGCAGGAACGCCTCGCTGGTCGCCCTCCGGATCGACAACGGCGAGATCCTCGCGATGGCCAACTCCCCGTCGTCCGGCTTCAACCGCGCCGTCTCGGGCACCTATGCGCCCGGCTCCACCTGGAAGATCGTCACCAGCAGCGCCCTGCTGCTCAAGGGCGCCGTCGCGCCCTCCGACGTCGTCGACTGCCCCAAGTACCTCACGGTGGGCAAGGAGTTCCACAACGTGGAGACGTCCGAACACCGCAACGCGACCTTCCTGAAGGACTTCACCGAGTCCTGCAACACCGCGTTCATCAGCCTGCGCGGGAAGCTCGGCAACCGGGAACCGGGCGACGTCGCCGGCAGGTATTTCGGCGTCGGCCAGAAGTGGCACGTCGGCATTGCCTCGTACGACGGGTCGGTGCCGGCGCCGCGTGACGAGACCGAGAAGGCCGCCTCGATGATCGGGCAGGGCAGGGTCCAGGCCAACCCGCTGATCATGGCGTCGGTCATCGCCACCGCGGTCTCCGGCACCTTCCACCAGCCCTCGATCACCCACAGGAATCAGGACCCGACGACCACCACGCCGCTGCCGCGCAAGGTCGTCACCCAACTCCGCGCGATGCTGCGCACCACCGTCACGGACGGCACGGCCCGGATCCTGTCCGGTCTGCCCGGCGAGGTCGGCGCGAAGACCGGCACCGCCGAGGTGTCCGACGACGAACCCAACAACGGCTGGCTCGCGGCGCACCGCGGCAATGTCGCCCTCGCCTGCGTCGTCGAACAGGGGGTGACCGGTGGCGGTTCGGCCGGTCCCGTCATCCGCGACCTGCTGACCGCCGTTCCCACCGATCCCTCATGACGGCGCCGGCGCCGCTCAGAAGTCCCGTCCGTCCGCGACCATGTTGTAGGCCTCGTCGTCGAAGGGGCCGTGGAATTCGCCCTGGGCGTCGCCGAGATCGACGTCCGTGGTCGGGTGGGCGACCCGCAGCCGCTCCATCATGGGGTCGGACAGATAGTGGTGATGCAGGTCCAGCCGCTCCAGGTGGTCCAGCGGCTGCCCGTTGAGCAGGGCTTCCGCGCCCCGGTCGGTGAGCGTTCCCAGGGCCAGGCTCAGCGACCGCAGACGGGGTACCACGGCCGCCTCGGCGACCTCCTCGGCGATCTCGTCCTGGAGCGCGCTGTTCTGAAGGCCCAGGGACCGCAGCGCGGGCAGCCGCTCACCGCTCAGGACCGGCGCCAGGTCGCACACGTCGGCCACCTCGCCCGTGCCGTCATCGACACCGAGCCAGAGGTCCAGGCGTTCCAGCCCGGGCAGGTCGCTGGCCGCCACCGCCCGCATCACGTCCGACGGCAGACAGCAGGACTCGCAGCGCAGCGTCTTCAGTGCGGCATGCCGGAAAGGGCTCAGCTCCCACCCCTGCTTTCCCCGCACGTCCAGCCTCTCCAGCAGCGGGAAGCGTTCGAGGACGGGTGTGAGGTCGGTCTGGTATATGCAGAAGAAGTCCGGTTCGTCGCCGAGGAACAGCGCCTCCAGTCGGGGGAACCGCTCCGCGGCGTCGAGCAGGTGGGTGGCGGCGGCCGGGCCGTCGAAGCCCGTGAACCCCAGGATCAGGGTGGTCACCTGGGTGGTGTCGACGGTCTGCACGAAGCGCTCGAAGACCTCGGGGAATTCGGGCGGCCCCGAGATCGCCGCGTCGAGACGCCAGGCCGTTCCTTGCGGGTCGGTACGGACAGCGCGGTCCGGGTCGAACTCCACCACCGGCCGGCCGTGGAACTGCCTGGTGCGCTGGTGTCCGTACATCGATGCTCCCGTTCACGTCTTGTTCAGATAGGCCAGGACCGCGAGGACGCGGCGGTTGCTGTTGTCGTCGTCGGTGATGCCGAGCTTGCCGAACATGGAGGTGGTGTATTTGCTGATGGCGCTGTCGCTGAGGAAGAGGCGCTGGCCGATGGCCTGGTTGGACAGTCCTTCGGCCATCAGGCCGAGCACGGAGTGTTCGCGTTCGGTGAGCCGTTCCAGGCGGCGGGGCGAGGAACCGCTGGAGAGCAGTTTGGCGATGACGGCCGGGTCCATCGCGGTCCCACCCCCGGCAACGCGTTCCAGGGCGTCGATGAACTGATCGGCGTCGAAGACGCTCTCCTTGAGGAAATAGCCGATGCCGCCGGCGCCGTCGGCCAACAGCTCGCGGGCATACAGCTGTTCCACGTGCTGGGAGAGGATCAGGACCGGCAGCCCGGGCAGTTCCCTGCGGGCGGCGAGGGCCGCCCGCAGGCCCTCGTCCGACTGCGTCGGCGGCATGCGGACGTCGACGACGGCGACGTCCGGCCGCCACGACACCAGCGCATCGAGCGTCTCGGGCCCGGTGGACGCGGTCGCCACCACCTGGTGTCCGTATGCCTCGATGAGGCGGACCATCCCGTCGCGCAGGAGGTAGAGGTCTTCGGCTACAACGATTCGCATGGCACCACCATTCTTGCGCAGGTCGGGCCGCCTGCCGGACTGCTGATCTCCAGGATGCCGTCGAAGACCGCGAGACGGCGGCGCAGCCCGTCGAGTCCGCCGCCGGCGCGCTCGACGGCACCGCCGCGGCCGTCGTCCGCCACCTCGACGACGAGGTCGGTGCCGTCCAGGGCGAGGGAGATCCGGGCCCGGGTCGCGCGGGCGTGCTTGACCGCGTTGGTCAGCAGTTCGGCGACACCGAAGTACACGGCGGACTCGATCGGCGGGTCCAGGCGGAGCCGGAGGTCGGCGCTGACGTCCGCTTCCAGCGGGCTGTCCAGGGCGAGGGCGCGCACGGCGTCGACGAGCCCCCGCTCGTTGAGCACCGGCGGGTTGATGCCCCGGACCAGTTCGCGCAGCTCGGTCAGTGACGTGGCGGCGCCGGCCCGTGCCTCCCGCATCAGCGCCTTGGCCCGGTCGGGGTCGGTTTCCATCAGCTTCTCCGCGGTCGCCAGGGAGAGCCCGAGCGAGACCAGGCGGGCCTGCGCGCCGTCGTGCAGGTCCCGCTCGATCCGGCGGATCTCGGCGGCCTGCGCGACGGTCGTGTCCGCGCGCTGGGCCGTCAGTTCGTCCACCCGGTCCGCCAGTGCCATCGCGGGCGACGGGCGCAGGAAGCGGACGGCCACCGGCTCGACGGACCGCCAGGCGTACGGGGCGCCCGCGACGGCCACCGCCAGGCCGAGCACCCCGGCGAGGCGCACGAGGAGCTCCGACTGCCCGAGGCCGAGGACCGCCGCCGCGACCCCGGCCGGCGGGACGGCCGCGAGCACACCCATGGTGAGCGGCGCGATCGCCATGAACCGCAGGTCGCGCCAGGTCGCGGGATCGCTCCACCAGAGCCGCCACCGCTGCTCCTGGCGGGCGTCCCGGCTGCTGCGCCGGTAGGAGAACCCGTTCCACCAGTATCCGGTGGACATCCGCACCACCGGCTCGGCCTGCCGGTACCCGGCGGGGATGACGGTGCCCGTCCACCTGGCGACGAGCCGGCGGACCGTCCGGCACAGCGGCCGGGACACGGCGAGCGTGCCGATCGCCGCCCACACGAACACCGCTGTCCACGCCCACGGGTTCCCCGCCCACCAGACCCCCAGCACGACGGCCGCCCACCCGGCCGGCACCAGCATGCTGACGGCCACCACCACGCACGCCCGGACGAACCCCACCCCGGCATCCGCCGCCCACGACCCCAGTTTTCGCATGACCATCCCTTGTCGCTTCTCGTTGCCAGTGCGTCCACTGTGCGCTGCCCACAGCCTGATCCCCGCCGGTTCGGCCCGGTAGTGGGTCTGGCCCCACTCACCAGTACGTCCAGGCTCATACCGGGCCGCTCGTGCGCTCCCTAGCGTCGACACCATGACGACGACACGCAGCACGAACGACAGCAGCACGCAGGACAACAGCACGCACGGCATGGGCACCACCGGCCACCTCACGGCCGCGACGGCCCACCTCCACCCTCCGCGCACCCGGCGGGCCTTCGGCACGGCGAAGAAGCTCGTCGCGGCCTACGGTGCGCTCAGCGCGGCCGTCCTCATCACGGTCGCCGTCCTGGCGCTCACCGGACACCAGGTGACCTCGTTCATGTGGGGCCGGTCGGGCGGGGTGCTCGCGAGCGCCGCGGTGATCTACTGGATGACCGTACTCGCCGCACGGGGAACCCGATGGGCCTATCTCCGGGTGCGCATCCTCTCGGTCCTCATGCCGATCGTGATCGTGGGCATCGACATGATCCCCGGCGTCTGCCCGCCCTGGTTCGCCCTGATCCAGGCCGTCTCCGCGGTCCCCCTCGCCGCGGCCGCTTTCCTCAGCAACGGGTCTCAGCTGCGCGCCGCCTTCCCCAAGGGCTCGTAGGAAAGGCTCTTCCGGCAATGCGGTCGGGGCCCCACGTCCGGCGCGTTGCCGTGCCGCAGCGGACGTGGGGCCCGCTCACCGGGTGCTCAGGAGGAGCTGGCGGGAAGCGTGGCGCGGACGGTGCGGGCCGCGGTGACGAGGTTCTCCAGGGAGGCCCGCACTTCGGCCCAACCGCGGGTCTTCAGGCCGCAGTCCGGATTGACCCACAGCCGCTCGGGCGGGAGCGCCGCCAGCCCCTTGCGCAGGAGCGCCGCCGCCTCGTCGGCACCGGGGACGCGGGGCGAGTGGATGTCGTAGACGCCGGGCCCGGCCTCGCGGGAGTAGCCGGCCTCGGCGAGTTCGCCGGCGATCTGCATGTGGGAGCGGGCGGCCTCCAGGCTGATGACGTCGGCGTCGAGGTCCTCGATGGCGGCGAGGATGTCGCCGAACTCTGCGTAGCACATATGGGTGTGGATCTGCGTGGCCGGGCGTACGCCGCCGGTGGTCAGCCGGAACGCCTCGGTGGCCCAGGCCAGGTAGGCCGGGCGGGCGTCGGCGCGCAGCGGCAGGGTCTCGCGCAGCGCGGGCTCGTCGACCTGGATGACCGAAGTCCCGGCCTTCTCGAGGTCGTTGACCTCGTCGCGCAGGGCCAGGGCGACCTGCCGGGCGGTGTCGGCGAGCGGCTGGTCGTCGCGGACGAAGGACCAGGCGAGCATGGTGACCGGGCCGGTGAGCATGCCCTTGACGGGGCGGCCGGTGAGCGACTGGGCGTACGTCGTCCAGCGCACGGTCATGGGTTCGGGACGGGCGAGGTCACCGGCGAGGATCGGCGGGCGGACGTAGCGGGTGCCGTACGACTGGACCCAGCCGTGCTGGGTGGCGAGGTAGCCGGTGAGCTGCTCGGCGAAGTACTGGACCATGTCGTTGCGTTCGGGCTCGCCGTGCACCAGGACGTCGAGCCCGGCCTTCTCCTGGAAGGAGATCACTTCCTGGATCTCGGCCTTGATGCGCTCCTCGTAGGCGACGGCATCGATGCGCCCCGCCCTCAGGTCCGCCCTGGCGGTGCGCAGTTCGCCGGTCTGCGGGAAGGAGCCGATGGTGGTCGTCGGGAGCAGCGGCAGCGAGAGGTGGGCGCGCTGCGCGGCGGCCCGCCGGTCGTACGGCTGCGAGCGGCGGGTGTCCCGGTCCGTGACGGCCGCGGCCCGGGCGCGTACGGCGGGGACGCGGGTGATCGGCGAGGCGGCACGGGAGGCCAGGTCGGCACGGTTGGCGGCCAGTTCGGCGGCGATGGTTTCCGTTCCCCGGCCGAGGCCACGGGCCAGGGTGACGACCTCGGTGGTCTTCTGGCGGGCGAAGGCCAGCCAGCGCAGGATCTGCGGGTCGATGTCGTGTTCGGCGGCGGTGTCGAGGGGGACGTGCAGGAGGGAGCAGGACGCGGCGACATCGACGTGGCCGGCGAGTCCGAGGAGGGTGCCGAGGGTGGCCAGCGACTTCTCGAGGTCGTTGATCCAGATGTTCCGGCCGTTGACCACGCCGGCGACCAGCCGCTTGCCGGGCAGTCCGCCGACGGCGGCGAGGTCGTCGAGGTTTCCGGCCGCGGCCCCGGTGAAGTCCAGCGCGAGTCCGTCCACCGGGGTGCCGGCCAGTACGGGCAGCGCGTCGCCGAGCCGGTCGAAGTACGAGGCGACGAGCAGTCGGGGCCGGTCGGTCAGGCCGCCGAGACCGCGGTAGGCGCGGGCGGCGGCGTGGAGCTCGGCGGGGGTGCGGTCCTGCACCAGCGCGGGCTCGTCCAGCTGCACCCACTCCGCACCGGCGGCCCGCAGTTCGGCGAGCACCTCGGCGTACACCGGCAGCAGCCGGTCGAGCAGGGTCAGCGGGTCGAAGTCCGCGGCCACCCCGGGCGCGGGCTTGGCCAGGAGCAGATAGGTGACCGGGCCGACCAGCACCGGGCGGGGTCGGTGGCCGAGCGCGAGGGCCTCGCGCAGCTCGGTGACCTGCTTGCCGGGGTCGGCGCGGAAAACGGTGCCGGGGCCCAGTTCAGGCACCAGGTAGTGGTAGTTGGTGTCGAACCACTTGGTCATCTCCAGCGGCGCCACGTCCTGCGTGCCGCGCGCCATGGCGAAGTAGCCGTCGAGGGAGCATCCCGCGCTCGGCCGAGGCCGGGAGCTGGGAGCAGGGTCCGCCTCGGCGGCGGCGCGGTGACGTTCGGGAACGCCACCGACCATGACGGTGGTGTCCAGCACGTGGTCGTAGTACGAGAAGTCCCCGGTCGGCACCTCATGGATCCCGGCGTCGGCCAACTGCCGCCAGTTCGCCCGACGCAGCTCCGCCGCGGTCCGGCGCAGCTCATCGGCGGTGACCCGGCCCTTCCAGTACCCCTCGACGGCCTTCTTCAGCTCCCGTTCCCGGCCCTGCCGGGGGTAGCCGTACACGGTGGCCCGAACGGTCGCGGCCGCGGACTGCCCGGCCCCGGTCCCTGTCGCTGTCTCGGTCACAAGAAACTCTCCTTCGCGAGCTTGTCTCCTACAGATCCCGGAGACGGAACGGGGGCGCGAAGGACGAACGAACCGGACGGAGCAGCTCAGGAGTTCAGCAACGGCGAGCCACTGTCCGATCTGTACGCCGACCCGCCCTCGAAGGTCACCGGAATGTCCGCACGCGATCCCTCACGCGCGGGCAACGGGCAGGTCTTCGGACTCGCGGGCACGTCCACCGATGGAACTCTGGCAGGCGGACACCTACTGGCCGTCGCTTCCCAGACCCGTCCGGGCCCAGTGCGTATGACGGCGATCGTTCCCACTCACCGCTGCGGGGCAGTCCCGGAATCCCACCGGGTTCCCTCTTACGACGCACCTGTCTGGCGGACAGGGCGAACCAGCTGCCCGACCAGCGTAACGCCTCCTCCGTGGCTAGCGGCCCGTCGCGGCCGGTCGGTATTCGGTGAGCAGGAGGGCGATGTCGTCGGCGCGGTAGGAGGAGCGTTGGGCGTGCTGGAGGAGGCGGTCGGCGAGCTCGTCCAGGGAGCCGGCGCGGGCGTGGGCCAGGGAGCTGCGGAGGTGGTCGATGCCCACGTCGATGGGGGTGCCGCGCTCCTCGACCAGGCCGTCGGTGTAGAGGGCGAGCACGGAGCCGGGTGGGAGGTCGACGGGGGTGCGCGGGTAGTCGCTTGCGTGGTCCACGCCGAGGAGGGGGCCGGTTTCCAGGTCCAGTACGTCGGTGTGCCCGTCGGGATGGCGGAGCAGGGGCGGTGGGTGGCCGGCGCGGACGGCCCAGGCGCGGTGGCCGGCCGGGTCGAGGTGGAGGTAGCAGCAGCTGGCGAGGAGGCCGGTACCGAGGTCGATGAGGGTGCGGTTGGCGCCCGCCAGGACGTCGCCCGGGGCGTGCCCCACTGCCACGAACGCCCTTACCGCGCTGCGCAGTTGGGCCATGGTGGCGGCGGCCGCGATGCTGTGTCCCTCGACGTCTCCGATGACCAGGGCCACGCCCTCGGCGGCCGGGATGACGTCGTACCAGTCACCGCCGATGTCCATGCCGCTGGTGCAGGGGAGGTAGCGGGCCGTCGTGCGCAGGTCGGGGAGGACGGGCAGCCGGTGCGGCAGCAGGGCCTGCTGGAGGCCGCGGGCGAGGGCGAATTCGGAGTCGTAGAGCCGGGCGCGTTCCAGTGCCTGGGCGATCAGGCCGGCGAGCGCGGTCAGGACGCTGCGGTCCTTGGCCGTGAAGTGGTGGATCTCGTCGAAGCCGAGGACGCAGGTGCCGGCGGGGCGGCCGGAGGCGATCAGCGGGAGGTACGCCCAGGAGTTCACGCCGCCGATCGGGATGCCGGGGTAGCCCTGGGAGAGGCTCTGCTGTGACTCGATGAAGAGCGGGATGCCGGAGGTCAGGGTTTCCGTGCCGGGCAGGGGTGCGCGCAGCGGCATGCCGTCCAGCCAGTCGAGGAAGCCCTCGTGGTGGCCGGTGTGGAAGATCAGGTGCATCGTGCCGTCACGGACCGCGTAGAGGGCGAGTTGCTGGCCGCCGAAGGCCGGGAGGAGCTGGTGGGCGACGACTTCGCAGACCTGGTGGGTGGTGACCGCCTCGGTCAGCGCACTGCCCAGTTGCAGGACGTGGTACATGACGCCCAGTCGGGCCGGTGCGGCGGCCGCGGTGGTGGAGGGGGCCGGAGGGGTCGGCGCCGCGGCCGCAGAGGCCGGCTGTGGCGGTGCGGTCACGGTGGGCGGCTCGGCGAGGTCAGGGGCGGCGTCGGGGCGTCCGGTGGGGACGACGCGGCCGGTGACGCCGTTCGGGTCGGGGTGGAGGGAGAAGGCGAGCCACTGGTCGGGCGGGCGGCGGACGAGGAAGGACGTCGGCGTCTGCGAGACCATCGCGGAGCGGTGCTGGTACTCGATCGCGGGATCGGACAGCCACGGCAGGGCGTCCCACAGGCACTGCCCGACCAGGTCCTCGCCCCTGACATCCAGCAACTGCTCCAGGCTGCGGTTGGCGTAGCTGACCCGGCCTTCGGGGGTGAGGGAGAACAGTCCGTCCCGCAGGCGCTCGACCGCCGCAGCCGCCGCGCGGCCGGCCCGCGCGTCGACGACCACTCCGACGAGGTGGGCGCGCGCCCGGTCGTCGTCCGGCAGATCCGGCACCCGGCCCCAGAGCACCACGCTGCGGTACCCCTCGCCGCTGCCGTGTCCCTCACCGGCGCCTTCCGCGCCACCGCCCGGCCCGGCGCCCGCGCCCTCGCGTACGCGCAGGGTCCGGGACACGATCCGCCCCTCGGCGGCCGCCGTACGGGCCGCGGCACGGAACGCCGCGCGGTCGCCGGGGTGGAGACGGGAGGCCAGGGTCTCCGCCCGCGCGTCGAAGGTTCCGGGGTCGAGGCCGAAGATCGCGCAGAAGTCGTCGTCCGCGGTGAGGGTGGAGGCGGACAGGTTCCAGTCGAACAGGCCGGCCCGTACGGCCGGGGCGGAGGGGGCCGGAGTCTCGACCGGGGCCGTGCGCGCATCGCCCTCCAGGGGGTCGCCGCTGCGGTCGCGGCAGGCCGCCAGGGAGGCGCCGAGGCGGTTGGCCAGGGCCCGAAGATGGCGCCGTTGGGTCTTGGTCAGCCCGTCGCTGCCGGGCGGCGCGGCCCATACGACCGCGAGCGCACCGAAGGTCTCCCCGCCCGCGCCCACCGGTACGGAGCAGGAGCCGAAGGCGTACGGCAGGGCCACCGCGAGCTGGGGAAAGCGGCGCATGGTCTCGTCGGCGTCGGCCAGGTGGATCGTGCGCCCGGAGCCGTACGCGACGGCGACCGGTATCGGGCTGCTCACCGGAACGAGGCTCCAGCCGCCCAGCTGGGACGGCGGTACCCCGCAGGTCGCGGCGAGCACCAGGGAGCGGCGGTCGCGGGAGCGCAGGAAGATGCTTCCGGCGTAGGCGCCCGCCCCCTGAACGGCCTTGACGACGGCTGCCGCCAGCAGGTCGTCGCGCTCCGCCGTCTCCTCGCGCACGGTCGACCGGCCCATGCCTCCAGTGTGCGCAGAGGCGGGCCCGGCGGCCCAGAGGATTACTCAGGGCGATGGATGCGCTACCGGGCGCACGCTCCGGGCCGCCGGCGAGCCGCGCCCGTCCGGTTCCCGGCGGCGCGTCAGGGCCGGAAGGGCGCGGAAGAGCTTTCCTTGTCGGCCGCCGCCTCGCGGGCGTTGTCCAGTTCCCGCCCTCGGAACGTGAAGAACACGATCAGGACGCCGCCGCAGACGATGGCCCAGTCGGCCAGGTTCATCACGCTGAAACCGCGGACCGAGATGAAGTCGACCACCGCGCCCTGGAGTTGGCCGGGCGTCCGGAAGAGGCGGTCCGTCAGATTACCCAGTGCACCGCCCAGCAGGAGGCCCAGGGCGATCGCCCACGGGACGCTGTAGAGACGGCGCGCCAGGCGAACGATCGCCAGGGCGACGGCCACGGCAATCACCGTGAACACGAGGGTGCTTGCGCTGCCCATGCTGAAGGCCGCTCCGGAATTGCGCATCACCCGCAGCTGCAGCCAGGTGCCTATGACGTTCACCGGGTCGTGGTGTTCCAGCTTCGCCACCACGGCCAGTTTGCTGAACAGGTCGATCGCATAGGCCAGGCACGCCACCATCAGGAGCAGCGGGATTCGTCGTGTGCCCCTGGCTTCCCTCCCCCCGCGCTCGCTCTCGCCACCCGCCGCGCCCCGCCCCGGATCCGTCACGTTCGGTCCCCTCGAAGTCCGTATGTCCCGCCTCATGATCGCGCATGCCGTCCGCCGGGGCAGGTCATACCCCCGCGAGGAGCGGCCACGGAGCCGTCTCCGCTCCACCCTGTCCACACACCTCCGGCCTGCCTTCCGGAGAACCGAAAGACAGGCCGGATCCAAGAGATCGGAGCGGTGCGACCGGACGGTCCGCCGGGATCAGACCGCCGGCGGCGCCGGGTAGGTCGGGTACTCCACCCCGGAGACGTGCTGGACGACGCGGATGACCTGGCACGAGTAGCCGAACTCGTTGTCGTACCAGAGGTAGAGGATCGCGTTGTCGCCGTCGACCTTGGTGGCGCCGGCGTCCACGATCGAGGCGTGGCGCGAGCCGACGAAGTCCATGGAGACGGCGTCGGGGGCGGTGGTGAAGTCGATCTGGCGCTTCAGCGGCGAGTGCAGGGAGACGTCGCGGAGGTAGTCCAGGACCTCCTCGCGGCTGGTCTCGCGGCCGAGCCGCAGGCTGAGGATCGCGATCGAGACGTCCGGCACCGGCACCCGGATCGAGCTGCCGGTGATCGGCGCCTTGAGGTCGGGCAGCGCCTTGGCGACGGCGGAGGCGGCGCCGGTCTCGGTGATGACCATGTTGAGCGGCGCGGAGCGGCCCCGGCGGTCGGCCTTGTGGTAGTTGTCCAGCAGGTTCTGGTCGTTGGTGAACGAGTGGACGGTCTCCACGTGACCGCGCAGCACGCCGTACTCGTCGTCCATCGCCTTCAGCGGCGGCACGATCGCGTTGGTGGTGCAGGACGCGCAGGACAGGATCTGCTCGTCCGGCTTGATCGTGTCGTGGTTGACGCCGTGCACGATGTTCGGGACGTCGCCCTTGCCCGGAGCGGTCAGCACGACCTTCTCGACGCCGGGGCGCAGGTGCTTCGACAGGCCCTCGCGGTCGCGCCACTTGCCGGTGTTGTCGATGAGGATGGCGTCCTTGATGCCGTGCGCCGTGTAGTCGACCTCCGACGGGTCGTTGGCGTAGATCACCTTGATCGCGTTGCCGTTGGCGATGATCGTGCTGTTCGCCTCGTCAACGGTGATCGTGCCCTGGAACTGGCCGTGGATGGAGTCCCGGCGCAGCAGCGAGGCCCGCTTCACGAGGTCCTGCTCGCCGCCCCCACGGACGACGATGGCGCGCAGCCGCAGGCCGTTGCCCGAGCCGGCCTTCTCGATGAGCAGGCGCGCGACGAGGCGGCCGATGCGGCCGAACCCGTACAGGACGACGTCACGGGGTGCGCAACGCTCGATCTTGTTGGCACCGGTGGCACCGGCGACGGCCTCGGCGGTGAACTCCGCCACCGAGAGACCGCGGTCGTCGGCCTTGTACGTCGCGGCGAGCATGCCGAGGTCGATCTGGGAAGGGCCGAGATCGAGCGTGGTGAGGGCCTGCAGGAACGGCATCGTCTCGGTGACCGAGAGCTCCTCACCCGCGATCTGCCGGGCGAATCGGTGGGTCTTGAGGATGCTGACCACCGACTTGTTCACCAAGGAGCGGCTGTGAAGCAGGACCGTGACGTCCCGCTCCCTCTGCAGCTTCCCGATGATCGGGATCATCGACTCCGCGATCTCCTCGCGGTTTATCCAGTTGGTGAACGAGTCGTCGTTGACAGTCACAGGATTATCTTTCGAGCTAGGCGGTGCTCATATGCTAACCCCTCGGCTTTTTGATCATCCAAGCGGTCCCACCTGAACGGGATCCCGCCATCACCCTCATGACTACGAGGTGGGCGAAATGTCCCGCTTTGCCACGCAAGTCCGTTGCCTTTTGGGGTGATTAGCCCCCTCGGCGCGGGGACCGAAAACGACGTTGCGCCGGCCCCCGATGATCACTAAGGTCAGCCGGGTGACTGCCGGGTCGGCCATGGGCCATTCCACCGTGAGGCTCCCGGCCTCGGCGTGAGTTCGAGGCGGGCAAGAGCCCCGCCCCTCCTCCGTGTCTTCTCGCTCCGGCGCCCCCCACGCGGCGCCCTTCCCAGCACTTCCCCAGACCCGGAGACACACCACCCATGCCGTACGACCAACAGCACGCCCACACCTCCGAGCTGCCGACCACCCTCGCCCGGCTCAACCACACCGCCGTCTACGCCAGTGACCGCCGGCTCTCGGCCGAGTTCCTCGCCGCGATCCTGGGCCTCGCGGTCAGCGCGCCGTTCGGCCCCTTCCTCCCCGTCGACCTCGGCAACGGCGTCACGCTCGACTACTTCGAGAAGCGCGACGAACCGATCCAGCCGCAGCACTACGCCTTCCTCGTGCCGGACGCGCAGTTCGACGCCATGATCGCCCGTCTCGAAGCGGTCGGCGTCACCTACTTCGCCGACCCCCACCACACCGAACCCGGCCGGATAAACCGCCTGTTCGGCGGCCGCGGCGCCTACTTCGCCGACCCCGACGGCCACAACATGGAGATCATGACCCGGCCCTACGCCCGCCCGTAGGCGCGTCGCCACGCCTGCCGTCCCGGATCAGCACCCGGGACGGCCGGGCCGGTCCTCAGCCGATGCTGCGGCCCAAGTAGGCGGCCAGGCGGTCGAGAGGGCTCGCGTCCTCGGGGGCCGGCTGCGGCGGGGCGAAGGAGCCTGCGTCGGTGCGCGGCAGATCGCCGTAGATCTCCTGGACGACCGGGAGGGCGAGCTCGGCCAGGTGCTGGACGTCGTCGAAGGGGTGCCCGATGGCCCGGGCCAGGTCCCAGCCGTGGAGCAGCATCTCGATCACGACTTGCTCGACGAGCCGTCGCCCGGGTGCGGGGCCGTAGCGCTGGTCGAGCATGCCTGGGCGGCCGAAGGCGGACCGGGTGGACCGGGAGGCGAGACGGAACGCCTCGATGTGGTCGTCCCCGAGGTGATCGGCGGTGAAGTCGGAGCGGGGAGTGCCGTTGGCCAGAGCGGTCCAGAGCAGGTTCTCCCGGACCAGGTGGTTGAGCAGGGTGCGTACGTCCCAGTCGGCGCAGGGCGTCGGTTGGCCGAACTGGGCCGGGACGACCGCGGAGACCAACCTGCTGACGGCGTTGAGGACGTCGTCGCAGGCCTGGAGTACGCCTGCCGGCCCCCAGGTGTCCTGCCCCGCGTCGGCGTCGTACATCGTGTGGAGTTCCGCGGCTCGACTGCCTGGTGTGGGGTTGGCCCGCAGTGCGGTTCTCAGCCACTGGCCGGCGGCGGCCATGCTCGGCCGCGCGGTTCCGCCGTTGATGAGGCACAACAGGTGCCAGTACCGCTCGACGTGCGGGTCGGAGGCGACCTCCAGCTGTTCCAGGAGAAGCCGTCTGGCCCGGGCGTCGTCGACGGGCCCGACCGGGTGCGGATCGCCGGCCGGCGCAGTCTGTGTGGGTATCCATGCCGTCACGATGGCGGCGACGACGGGGTCGGCCGCGGGTGAGTCGGGGGCGATCCCCTGCTTCCTCGCCGTTTCCACCCGCCGCAGCCAGTCATCGGTGAGCCGTTCCGCCGCCTGGAGCGCGGCCGGGTCGTGTTCTCCTGGCCGGTGGTCGGCGGCGTAGCGGGCCATGCGGCGCATACCGGCCCGTAGAGCGGGGTCCTGGACGAGTGCGCCCAGTTCCAGCCAGGCGTCGACCTGCTCGTCGCTGGGGTCGGCCGGGAGGTCGGGGGTGGCCGCCAGCAGGCCCCTCCGGTAAGTGGGGACGTCCAGCTCCCCCAGGGTCTCGGTGACGAAGTCCTGGATGATGGTGCGGCGTTCGGCGTCGGACATGCGCGCCAGCTCGGTCATGGTGGTGAGTCCCTCGGCAGTGGTGTCGCGGCGGATGACGGAGCGCAGCACGGCCTGCTGCGATCGCAGCGTGCGGATCTGCGCCTCCAGCGCGTCGATGTGGGTCGCGGCCACCTGCGTCAAGGTGTCCTCGCGCTCCAGCACGTCCCGGATGGTCGCCAGCCCCAGGCCCAGCCCGCGCAGGGTCCGCGCCAGTTGGAGGCGGGCCAGGGCCTCGGTGCCGTAGAGCCGGTAGCCGCCGGGCGTCCGGCGCGCGGGAGGCACGATCCCGAGGTCGGACCAGTGCCTGATCAGCTTCACCGTCAGCCCGGTCTTCCGGGCGACCTCTCCGATGTTCCAGAACGTGTCTTCGCCGACGCGCATGCCCTCCACCCTTGGGTCTCCCACGGTGGGAGAGTCAACCGGCCGGGGTGGCCGGGGCGGTGTCGTGTCCCTCCAGCAAACGGTTGCGGAACAGGTCGAGTACGTCGTCCAGTGCTGCCCGGGTCGGCTGGCCCGGCGCGTCGATGAGGTGCTCGGTGAGTACGGAGTGCGGGCGCAGCACCGCGTCGGGGTTCGCGGCGTCGTCGTCGAGTTCGACGGCGACGAACGCGTCGCCGAGTTCGCGGCGGAGGAAGGCGAACCGGTCGCCCGGCACCAGGCGGTCCGAGCGGAAGCGCAGCCCCATGACCTGAAGGCCGTCACGTGCGCAGCGGGTGCGGACGGCGGCGAGGTCTTCGCTGGAGATGTCGATGCCGCCGGCCCGGCCCCTGGTGACGGGCAAGGGCAGCGAAGGCTGGGACAGGACGGGGGCCACGAGGCGCTCGTCGACGGCCATCGCCAGGGCGAAACCGCCGGTGAGGCACATGCCGACGGCGCCGACGCCGGGGCCGCCGCAGCGCTGGTGCTCATGGGCGGCCAGGGCCCGTAGCCAGGTCACCACGGGGGAGGACTTCCCGGTGGCGAGCATGGTGAATTCGCGGCTCACGCACACCTTGCCCAGGGAAGAGGCCACGTACGTGGCGGACTTGAGCCGGCGGCCGGCCGCGAAGTCGGCAGGGCGGCCGGGCGTGCCGAAGAGCACCGGGAGGACGGCGGTGCAGCCGATGGCGGCCACCCGTTCCGCGAAGTCCAGCACCTTGGGCGTGATCCCCGGGATTTCCGCCATCACGATCACCGCGGGACCGGTACCGCGACGCAGGACCTCGCGGGTGACTCCGTCGTGGGTGAAGGTGTCGCGGTGAAAACCGGTCGGGTGCTGTTCCGCTGCCATGGAGTGCCTCATCCTGTCCTGATCAAGTCGGCGTAGTGCCACAAGAGTTGGATCAGGATGCCGGTCCTGCGACGAGAGCGCAGCGGTGAGGATCACGTCGGCGCCCTCTCGCCTCATGTGGCGCTCTGTGGATGGCCGGCCGTTGCCGAGCGGGGTGGCCAGGACTGGGGCGCGAGGATGCCGAGGACGTAGGCGCGGGCGACCAGGGCGCATCGGGTGGGGGCGTTGAGGATGTCGCGCAGGCGGCTGAGGTGGTAGTCGACGGTTTGGCGGGAGAGGCGGAGGGAGGTGGCGATCTCGGCGTTGCTGCGGCCCGCGGCCAGGAGGGAGAGGATGCGTACCTGACTGGCCGTCAGCGCGGGATGGGGTTCGTGGGCGAGGCTCTGGTGGGTGATCACCGCCCAGACACTGGCGGCGCGGGACGGGCCCCGGCCCACGGTGGTCAGGTGCAGTTGGGCGCGGCGCTGGCGGCCGCGGCCGTCGACGAGGACGGCGGAGGTCTGGATGCGCCGGCTGCGGCGGGCTATCAGGGCGTGCCAGCCCTTCCGGAGTGCGGGTAACTCCGGGGCGGGGGCGAGCAGGGTGTGTGCCCGGCGGCCCACGAGGTCGGAGAGCCGGGTCTGCAGGAGTTCGGCGGCTGCCGCGCTGGCCTGGAGGATCCTTCCGCCGGCGGAGATCAGGGCACACGGCAGTCCGCTGTGGTCGCGCAGCGCGTACAGGTTCTCCTCGGCCTGCTGGCGCTGGTGGAGGGCGCGGGTGTGGTCGCTGATGTCGATATAGATACCGGCCACGCAGGTCTGGGTGCCCTCGCGTACCGGGAAGCGGTGGCCGGCCGCGTGGCCGGTGGCGCCGTCCGCGCGGTGGTAGGTGAGGGTGTGCCGCACCGGTTTGCCGCGGGCCAGCACCTCCTGGTCCAGGGCGAGCACCCGGTCGGCGTCGGCCGGGGCGTCGACCTCGCGTACGTCCTTGCCGATGACGTGCTCCGGGGTCGTTCCGTAGAGGTGCGCGTAGGCGTGATTGGCCCAGAGGTAGCGGCCATCGGGGTCACGGATGAAGGCGGCGGCGGGGGCGAGATCGGCGAAGGCGTCGTAGCGGCGGGCGGCGGCGGGAAGGGGAACGGCGGGAGCCGGGGACGGGGCCGGGTCGCGACCCTCCCCGGACACCTCGACGGCGATGCCGCGGAGGCGGTCCTGCCGGGGCGGGTCCAGCGGCCAGTTCACGTCGAAGAGCCGGCCGTCGAACCGTGCCCGCCGGTGGTTGCCGGCGGGCAGGTGGTCGGCTGCCCGTTCGTGCTCGGTGACCTGCGACGCATCGGTGGCGTGCGGCTGGTCGACGGCCTGCCATTGGTCCGTGACGGTGTCGAGGAAGCGCTGGGCGGTGCGGGTGTCGTCGAAGGCCCCTCCTCCGCTGTCGATCACCCGTAGCTCGCGGTCGGCTTCCCACCAGGACACCGGGAGGTGTTGGAGCAGCGACTTCAGACCGGTCTCGTCCACGACGGCCTCTCTGTGACGAAGAGACGGAGAGATGGGCGGGGCGTTCGGCTACCTCGCGTCCCGGCCGGCTCGCGCGCCGGGCCCCCTCGCCCTTGGCATGCGTATCCCCCGCCGCTACGCCGTATGCCCGGTTCTCGGCCGATCTGGTGGGCGCCGGGCTCCATACGGCATCACAGAACCTTCACAGCCGCTCGGCGAACTCCACAACTCTGGCGTTTGCCTGAGCGTTCGGCGCCCATGACAGCGAATCGGGCACCGCCGGGCTGGTTCTCTGGAGGTACCGCGTCGAGGCGTCAGCCGCCGCGTCATCAACGGCCGTTCCCACGGCCCTCCCCGCCTGTGAAGGAGACGGATTCCAGTGAGCACGGTGCTGTTCGTGTATGCCAAGGGCGGGCCGCCCTTGGGGTATGCCCTGTCACGGGTCGCCGCTCGGTCGGCAGTGCACCTGCTGGCACTCAGCACGCTTCCGCCCACCGTCGCCGCCTCCGCCGAGCGCCGGTGCGCGTCCGTACGGACCGCCACCGGCCCCGAGCGGGGCGACCTGGTGTCCCTGATCGTCTCCCGGGCCCAGGCCGTGGGCGCGGACGCGGTCATCACCTTCTCCGAGTACGCCGTCGTCGCGGTCGCCGAGGCCTGCGAGAAGCTCGGCCTGGCCGGCGCCGGTGCCTCCTGTGCGCTCGCCCGTGACAAGCGGCTGATGCGCCGGACCTGGGGCCGGCGGGGCATCTCGCAGCCGCGGTTCCGCCCGGTGGCCGACGAGCGGGAGCTGCACGACGCGGCCGCCGAGCTCCGCCTCCCCCTGCTGCTGAAGGCCGCCTGGAGCGCCGGCTCCACCGCGCACCGGATCATCCGTTCCGCCGAGGAGGTACCGGCCGCCTGGCAGCGGGCCCGCGAGGTGATGGCCGAATCCGCCGAACTGGGCTACGCCGAGCTGCACGTGGCCGACGCCGGGGCCGACTTCCTGGTCGAGGAGATCGTGCCGGGCACCGCGGGCGGCTGGTTCGACCAGCCGGGCTGGGGAGACTACGTCAGCGTCGAGGGCGTCGTCGTCGACGGCGTGTTCCGACCGGTCTGCCTCAGTGGCCGGATGCCGACGGTGGAACCGTTCACCGAACGCGCCGGCATCACCCCGGCCGCGCTGCCGACCGACGCCCAGCAGCGCGTCGTGGCCCTCGCCCGCGAAGCCGTCGACGCGCTGGGCCTGGAGAACTGCGGTACGCACACCGAGATCAAGCTCGGTGCCGACGGCCGGATGTGGGTCATCGAGACCGCGGCCCGGTTCGGCGGGGCGATGACCGTCCCGCAGATCGAGGAGGTCTTCGGCCTGGACCTCATCGGCATGCTCGTCGACCATCTGCTGGGCCGCCCGGTGACCTGGCCCGCCCGGGCCCTCACCCCGCAGGAGGCGCGCGGCGCGGCCGGCTCCTTCGTCGTATTGGCCGTGGACGGCGCCGGTGACGCCTGGCCGGACCGCCGTCGGTGGGACTTCCCGACCGTACGGGACGCGGTGCCGCTCAGCGCCGGCAGCCGGCTGTCCGTGGTGGCCGAAAACTCGCTCCCGGACGGATCGCCGGTCCCGGTGTACGACCCGGCCGCGGGCGCCAACACCATGGCCGCGCTGTGCCTGTTGTCCGCCGCCGACCCCGAAACCGTGCTCCAGGACTTCCGGACCCTGATGGACGCACTGCCGTCGGTGCTCCCCCAGGCGGAGAGCCACAAGGAGACGGAAACAGACGCGGAGACGAAGACGGAGACGAAGACGGAGACGAAGACGGAGAAAGCCGAGAAGGACGAGAAGGACGGGCAGTGCAAGGCCGAGACCGTGGAGGCACGCTCATGACCCTCGCCATGACCATCGCCACGACCACCGCCCCCGACCCCACGGCAGTTGACGACAGCACGGCAGTTGACGGCCACTCGACAGCCGAAGACCGTACGGCCATCGGCGCGCAGCTGGCCCTCCCGCTCTTCCACACCCTCTGCGGCACCCTGGCCGGCCACCCCTACGTGAAGGTCGTGGTCGACCGCGTCGAGAACACCTGGCACCTGCTGGACGCCGCCGTCCACCCCTTCCACGTCGACTACATCGCCACCCGTGTCCTGGGTATGGAGCTGGCGGAACTCGACTCCTGCCTGGACGCGTTCAACGCCTCGGTCTACGCCGCCCCGGAGCGCAGGTTCCTGTTGGGCGTGCTCTCCCTGCACACCGACATGGGCGCGGGGACGGCCGGTGCGGGCACCCGGATTCCCACCGGCCGCCGGGCGCGTCCCTTCCTCGTACTGGAGACGACCGAGGCCGACACCATGAGCGGCCCGATGCTCCAGGAGTTCTACACGTTCGTTCGCCACCGGCTCGACAGCCGGCTGCCGCTGCTGCTGAAGCCCGCGAACCACGGTCAGGAACACGCCCTCACCGCGATCAGCGACGTCCGCGTGCCGCGGATCCTCAGCCACCAGCTGTTCGGCAGCCGCACCCGCACCCCGCTCAACCCCGGCGAGGCCGTCGGCCGGCTGCGCCACTTCCGCACCGCCCGGGAGTACGAGGTCTACGCGGCCGGCGCCGGCACGCTCGGCGGGTCCGACATCGTCGCCATGCCGTGCCTGCCCGACGACGTACCGAGGGTCGCCGGCTTCATCAACACCGCGCCCACCACGCCACTCTCGCACACCAACGTCCTCGCATCCGGCTGGGGCATCCCCAACGCCATCATCCGCGACCTGGACCAGCTGATGGAGGCGGAGGGACTCGCGGACGCGGACGCATGGGTCCGCTACGAGGTGCGGGACGACGACATCGCCCTCGTACGGCTCTCCCAGCCACCGGCCCCGACGCTCACCCCGTCGCCTTCCCCGTCGTCTGCGGCGGGCGCCCAGACGTCGACGATGGATGCGTCGGACCCACGCCCCTCGCACCCGATCCGGCTGGAACCCCCGCTCCTGCACGCCGACATACCCGCGCTGCCCCTGCGCCAACTGCGCCGCACCGACCAGAACCGCTACGGCACCAAGGCGGCCAACCTCGGGGAACTGCATCACGTCCTGGCCGGCGACACGGCTGAACAGCCTGCACGGGCCGGACTGACTGGACCGGCTGGACCGGCTGGACCGGCTGGACCGGCTGGTGAATCGTCCAGCCGCTCCGTCGACCTGACCGCGTACTACGGCCGCCCCAGGCCGCCCCGCGCCGATCTCTACGCCCACCTCACCACCCGCCTGGGCCTTTCCGGACGTCCTGGCCTTCCTGACCTTCCCGAGGGCACGCGGGGCGCGCAACTCCGCGCCGCCGCACGGGACTTCGTCCGGGCCACGGTCACCGCTCCCGACGGCATCGCCCTTCCGTTCGCCCTGCAGCACCGCTTTCTCACCTCCTCCCCCGCCATACAGCAGGCCATCAGCGAGCTGAAGGCCGTCCTGGAGCGCGAAACGGCCGTCACGGTCGACGTCATCGACCCGCTCTGTCGGCGACTTCAGGACCTCGTCCAGCACACCGCCCCGATGCCCGACGACGTGGCCCGTGCCATCACCGCCGCCCTCCGGGGGCTGTCCTCCGGCCCGTCCGGCGCTGCCGGTCGGCTCGTGGTGCGCTCGTCCTCCAACGCCGAAGACCTGCCCGGGTTCTCGGCAGCGGGGGTGTACGACTCGGTCACGGCGGTGCACGGTGCGGACGAGCTCGTCGCCGCGGTACGTCAGGTGTGGGCTTCCCTGCTGTCGCCGCGCAGCGTCCGGCTGCGCCACCAGGCGGGCATCTCTCCCGACGACACCTACATGGGCGTGATCATCCAGCGCTATCAGCCCGCGGACCTCGGCGGCGTGCTGGTGACCTGCAACCCGACCCGGCGCGCGGACTTCCGCAACGTCTACCTCAACTGCTCGCCCGGTTCCCCGGAGAACGTCGTCGACGGCACCGCGCTGCCGCTGCAGTACCTCTACAACACGGTCGAGGGCGGTGGCCGCACCGTCGCGCTGGGCTCGTCCGCCGAGGACCTGCCGGCCGCCACCCGCGAACGACTTGCGGACCTCGCCCTGACCGGCCGGCTGCTGCAGTCCCACTTCAGCGGCACCGCCCCCAGCCGTGTGGGCTCCGGTGACGCGCACGTGGATGTGCACCGGAACGTTGGCGCGGATGTGGACGTGGACGTGGACCAGAACGTTGGCGTGGACGTGGACATGGGCCAGAACGTTGGCCTGGACGTGGACATGGCCCCGGACGTAGACCGGCCGCTGGACATCGAATGGCTGATGACCGATCAGGGCGCCTTCCACCTGGTCCAGATCCGCCCCTACGCCCGGTGAGCGGCCATCTCCCCGGCTCCCGGGGCCTCCGTCGTGCGGGCGGGCGCGCGAAGAGTTCGACGGACGCGCCGCCCCTGCCGCCCCGGGCCCGCCGCATCATCCGCCTGAACAACGGCTTCCAGCTCCTGTTCAACCTGCTCTGGTGGATGCCGGTGTTCTACGCCTACCAACGACAGGCGGGCCTCACCGACGGCCAGATCTTCGGCATCCAGAGCATCTACTACACCGCGTTCTGCCTCTTCGAGATCCCCACCGGACTGGTCGCCGACCGCATCGGCACCCGCAACTGCCTGCGGGCCGGCGCGGTCGTCATGACCGCGGCCAACCTCGCCCCGGTCTGGGCCCCCAGCTACACCGGCTTCCTCGTCCACTTCCTGCTCATCGCCGCCGGCCGCTCCCTGACCTCCGGTGCCGCCAGTGCCTACCTCTACGAGGGTCTGCGGGCCGAGGGCGCGGGCGCCCACTACCTGAAGGCCGAGGGACAGGCCCGCGCGCTCGGCCTCGCCGCGAAGGTGCTGTGCTGGCCGCTGCTCGGTCCGCTGATGGCCATGGCGCACTCCGCCCCGTACGTCCTGAGCGCGGCCAGCGCGGGCGGTTCCCTCGTCTGCGCCGTACTGCTGCCCCGCCAGGCCGCGGCCGTCCCCGCCGCGGGCCGGAAGCGCGCCACGAGCCACGAGGCGGCCGCCGCCCTGCGCGCCGTCCGCAGCACGCCCTGGCTCGCCCTGGTCATGGTGCAGGGGGTGGCCCTGTTCACGCTCTCCCGTATCTGCCAGGTCAACCTCTTCCAGCCGGTACTGCTCGACCACGGCATCGGCGAGAGCTCGCACGGCACCGTACTGGCCGCCATGACCGTCGCGGAGGCGGTGGCCTCGGCCCGTCCGCAATGGCTCACCTCGCGGCTCTCTCCAGTGGCATGGGTGTCGCTGCTCAGCCTCGCGATGGCGGCGGCCCTGGCGGGCAGCACGCTCGGCGGCCCCTGGACGACCGTCGCGCTGCTGTGCGTGTTCGCCGCCGTGACCGGTCTGGCGTCTCCGCTCCAGCGGAAGCTGGTCAACGACGCGGTACCCGCGGGCGCGCCCCGGGCCACCCTGCTGTCGGTCGAGAGCCTCGTCGACCGCGCGGTGTGCGCCCTGGCGGCCGTCGCTGCGGGCGCGTACCTCTCGGCGCACCGCCTGGACGCCCTGCTGTGGCACAGCGCACTGGCCACCGCCGTCCTGCTGGCGGTCCTCCACCTGCTCCTACGACGACATCATGGCCGGGCCCGTACGGCGGAAGGCGGGGCGCATAGGGAGACCCGTGGGATCCGTGCGGAGGACGGCAGGGCACATACGGAGAGCCGTGGGGTCCGTACGGCGGAAGGCGGGACGGAGAGCCCTGGGGCCCCTTCGGCGGAAGGCGGGGTACACACGGAGGGCGGCCGGGCGGAAACGGGCCGTACCGACGAGATCCGGCCGGTCGCCACAGCAGGAAAGCCCTGACCCCCGCGCCCATACTGGAGGGGTGCGTACTGGAGGGGTACGGCGGTCGGACGGACCGGCCGAACCGGTTGGGCCTCCTGGGGGTGCTGGGCCTGCTCGACCGGCTGGACCGGCCGAACCGGCTACCGGGCACTACGGCGAAGAAGCCTTCCGTCCCGAGGAAGCCGGCGAGGCCGACCGCATCGACCTGGGAGCACTCGCCTACGACACGGTGAGCACCGCACGGCTGACGGCGCTGGGCGCCGGCCCCGGCTGGCACTGCCTCGACGTAGGCGCCGGGACCGGCACCATCGCCCGGTGGCTGGTGGAGTCGGCGGACGTCACGTCCGTCCTGGCCGTCGACCGTGACACCCGCTTCCTCACCGCCGATGCCCCGCCGGGGCTCGTGGCCCAGACCGCCGACGTCACCGCACTCGACTTCGACCCCGGCCGCTTCCACCTCGTCCACGCCCGCTTCGTCCTGATGCATCTGCGCCCGTGGCGACGCATGATCAACCAGCTGAGCTCACTGCTCGCCCCGGGCGGCGTACTCGTGCTCAGCGACGCCGTCGACCTGACCACCTCCTCCGCCCCGGCCACCCCGTACACCCGGGTCATGCGCGCGATGTGGCAGGCCCTGCGCACCACGATCGGTACGGACACCTCCTGGGTGCCCGACTACCCCTCCTTCCTGCTGGAGGAGGGCCTGCACTCCGTTGCCGCCGAGATCCACGTTCCGCCACTACTGCCCGGCAGCCCCATCAGCCGCTTCTGGGAGGACACTTGGCAGCGCACCCACGACGCCATCCTCGCCACCGGCCAGGTGGACGAGCCCCAACTCGAACAGGCCCGCCGGTCCCTGTCCTCCCCACACTCCGCCGCCCTCTCCCCCGGCATGCTCACCGCCTGGGGCTGGAAACCCCGGCACACCGCCTCCCCACCCCCGTGATCCGGTGGCAGGCGACCGCACACCGTTACACCGTTGGCCCGTTGGATCACCGGAACCTTGGCCCGTTGGATCACCCGCCCCTTGGCCCGTTGGATCACCGGACGCTTGGCACGTTGCCCGTGAGAAGATCCGTTCCCCCATCGGCCGGTTCCCGGCAGCCGAACGTGGAAGGTGTGGAAGGTAACGATGTACGCAATACCCCTGGGTGACGACGGTGCCAACGGCGGCAGCCGCGCCGAGCTGCGTCCGCTGGAGCCGTGGCAGGCCGAGGAATTCCTCGCCCACATCGACCGTGGACGGGAGTTCATCGGGCAGTACATCGGGCTGGCGGACCTGATCGTGGACCTGGACGCGAGCCGCGCGTACCTCCACTCGTACGTGGAGAAGGCCGCCGCCGACACCGGCCGCCTCTGCGGCATCTGGCTGGACGGCCGGCTCGTCGGCGGGGTCCTCTTCCGCACCATGGACGTCCATCAGGGCACTGCCGAGGCGGGCTGCTGGCTGGAGCCGTCGGCCGCGGGCAAGGGGCTGGTGACCCGAGCCGTACGCGTGCTCATCGACTGGGCCGTCGAGGAGCGGGGCATCCACCGTGTGGAGTGGCTGGTCGCGGCGGGCAACGAACCCAGTATCGCGGTGGCCCGGCGACTGGGAATGACCAAGGACGGCGTGCTGCGCGAGAGCTATCTGTACCGGGGCCGGCGCCACGACATCGAAGTCTGGTCGGTACTGGCCCCGGAGTGGCGCGCGGCCAAGCGCGGCGCCTAGGAGCCAGGAGCCCAGGCGGCCCACTCATCCCCTCACCGCCCTCGGCCCCTCACCGGTCTCACCCCTCACCGGGCTCGCCCCTCACCGCGTACGGAAGGAGACCATCAGGATGTACGTACTGGTGGCCAACATCCAGAGGGGAAAGACCAGTTCGGTCCAAGGGACGGAACCGACGACGAAGAGCAGCACGAGCGCGGCCGCATAGCCGAGCCAAGCGAGCCAGCGCGGGAAGACCCGCAAGGCGAGTCCGATGGTCGTGGTGGACAGCGTGAACACCGCGGCCATCCGCATGGCGTAGCTCGCCAGCAAGGTGAGCGTCGCCCGCCCGTAGGTCCACAGGTCCTGCGCACCGGCCGGGACGTTGCCGGTGATGGCGAGCAGGCCGCCGGCGGCGGCCCCCGCCGCGAGCACCAAGGCGGTGAACATCAGCCCGCTGCACAGGAAGAGGGTCGCGAAGAACCTGTTCTCCGCCCGCTCTTCCTCAGTTCCCGAGCCGGCGTTCGCCGGACGCCCGATGTCCCGCTCCGTGCGCCCGATGTGATCCCGTACGGCGCCCATGAACCACAGGAAGAAGATGCCGGCGAACGGCAACAGGCCCAGGGCGACTTCCAGGATCTGACGGTGGGACGATCGTGACGGCCACTCCCCCGCGCGGGCCGGGATCGGGGAGGGCAAGCTGATGCGGATGATCATGAGTACGGCGGCCAGCAGCAGCGCAGCCAGCACTCCGGCCGCACCAGCCGCCCGCGGCGTACGCAGCGCCCCGCCCGGCGTGACCTCCAGAGAGTCTCTCTCCTCCATCGCCCCATCGTGGCGCCACCTCGCCCCCGACCGGCTGCACAGCCACCCGGCGTCCCTGACGGCCACTGAGATGGCTTACAGCCTCTGGGCACCGAGGCACGGCACAGCACTTCACCTCACTTCACCTCCCTTCGCTTCACCTCACCACTACGCATCACACCACTCTCCAACCTTCCCTACTTTCCTCAAACTTCCTCATTGCACTGACGAATAGAGGAGGTTAAGGTACTTTCATGCCTGATCGTTTCTACTCCGTGGAGCAAGTAGCGGAGCACCTGGGCCTGCATGTCCGCACCATCCGGAACTACGTGCGGGACGGACGTCTGCACGCGGTGCGCATCGGCAAGCAGTACCGCATCGCCCACGAGGACCTGGAAGCCTTCACCGGCCGCCCGGCACCCGCACCTCCGGGCGACGCGGACGAACGGCGACCGCACCAACAGAAGCAACAGAAGCAACAGCACACCGAGGTCTGCAGCATCGTCGAGATCGACGCGATCACCCCCGAGAGGGTCGACCGCCTGACCAACCTCCTGATGAGCGTGGCCACCGACCGCGGTCCGGGCCATGCGCCCCTGCGGATCGAGACGGCCCACGACAAGGAGAGGGCCCGGCTGAAGGTCATCGTCCTGGGCGGTCTCGCCGACACGGCCCGGGTGCTCGAATGCATGGACGGAGTGCTCGCGACATGAGCACGAGGACGAACACACGAGGACAAACAGGAGCATGAGCGCGAGCACCAACGCCCCCACCAGCACCAGCACGATCTACAAGACCGAAGCCGGTGCGAGGGAGATCCAGCAGCGTTACCGGGAGATGCTCCAAGACTGGCCGGTCCCCGCCGAGGAGGTACGGATACCGACCCGCGAAGGCGAGACCTTCGTCCTCGCCTCCGGCCCGAAGGACGCGCCGCCCGTACTACTGCTCCACGGATCGGGAGCGAACACGACGATGTGGCTGGACGACATCGCCTCGTGGTCGCAGCACTTCCGGACGTACGCCCTGGACCTCATAGGCGAACCGGGCTTGAGCGCCCCCTCCCGCCCGCCCTTGTCCTCCGACGCCCATGCGCTCTGGCTGGACGAGGTGTTGGAGTATCTGGGCGTGAGCCGAACGGCGATCGTCGCCACTTCCCTGGGCGGATGGGTGGCACTCGACTACGCCACCCGCCGGCCGGACCGAGTGACCCGTCTGGCCCTGCTCTGCCCCGGCGGCGTGGGCCGGCAGAAGGTGGCCTGGCTGTTCAAGGCCGTGCTCCTGCGCGCGGTCGGACGCCGGGGGGTGCGCCGGTCAACCGCGGCCGTCACCGGCCTGAGCGCCCCCGAGACCCAGCATCTCCTCGATCACGTCATGCTGACCTTCACTCACTTCAAGCCCCGCACCGAGCGGCTCCCCCTCTTCCCCGACAGTGCGCTGCGCCGCCTGACCATGCCCACGCTGGTGACGGTCGGCAGCCGCGACGCCATGTTCGACTCCGAGGGCACCGTCCGGCGCGTACGCCAGTGCCTCCCCCACGCGACCGTGAACGTCCTCCCCGAGGCCGGTCACGCCCTCCTCAACCAGACCGACTCGGTCCTCACGTTCCTCCGCGGCTGACCGGCTTTCCGAAATAGCACCGCGCCCATCCCGGCGCAACCATCACACGACACCGGACGGACGGTGGACTGTGGTGACCGGCACCATGACGCGCCGTAGTGGCCTTTTCGTACGGTGACCAGCAATCCAGCGGTGTCCCCGCACGCAGACCTGTGGCCGGGCACCTTCACACCGGCCTGCGCCCGCGCGCAGACACGGCACACCGCTGGGTCGCGGGCCCGACCGGTCCCTACGGTCCGACCGGCTCGTACCGTCGCCACATCGCCACATCGCCACATCGTCACGTCGCCACATCGTCATGTCTCCACGTCGTCACGTCGCCACAGGAGGTCACGGTGACGCTCCCCCCACCGCACACACCGTCCCACCAGCAGACTCCCGCGTCCCCAACCGCTCCAGCACAGCGCCGCCGCCCACGCGCACGCCTGACCCGGCTGGCCGCCACCTGCCTGATAGCCGCGGGCACCGCAGCGTTACTCACCCCCACGCCCGCCGCAGGAATCAACAACCACCACACCAACACCGCCGCGACGGAACGGCCGACCACCACCCTGGAGAAGATCGCCAACTTCGGCGCCAACCCGGGCAACCTCACCATGTACGTCTACCGACCGCCCCAACTCCCGTTACATCCCGCCGTGGTTGTCGCCTTGCACGGCTGCACCCAGAGCGCCCGGATCTACGCCGACAATTCCGGGCTGACGACCTTCGCCGACCGGTACGGCTTCCTCCTGGTCTTCGCCGAGACGACCTCCGCGAACAACCCCGGCCAGTGCTTCAACTGGTTCCAACCCCTCGACAACCAGCGCGGCCAGGGAGAAGCCGCCTCGATCCGGCAGATGGTCGCGTACGCCAATACCGCCTACGGCACAGACCGCTCACGCACCTACGTCACCGGCCTGTCGGCGGGCGGCGCCATGACCTCGGTGATGCTGGCCACCTACCCCGACGTCTTCACGGCGGGCGCCGTCGTCGCCGGCCTCCCCTACAACTGCACCAAGGACACCGGGCCGTTCACCTGCATGAACCCCGGCGTCGACGGTACGCCCGCCGCCTGGGCACAACGCGTCCGCGACGCCTACCCGTCGTATTCCGGCCCCTGGCCCCGCGTGGCGATCTGGCACGGTGACAACGACACCACGGTCGCCCCGAGGAACGCCGACGAACTACGCGACCAATGGACCGCCGTCCACGGCCTGAGCCAAACCCCGGACCGCACCTCCACCATCGGCCCGAACGCCACCCGCAGTCAGGAATACCTGGCCACGGACGGCACCGTAGCCGTCCAGGTCAACAAGGTGCCGGGCATCGGCCACGGCACTCCGGTCGACCCGGGCACGGGCCCCCAACAGTGCGGCCGGACCGGAACCGCGAACTTCATCGCCTCCATCTGCTCCAGCTACTGGATCACCAAATTCTTCAACCTCGGTTCCTAGCAGGGCGGTTCTCTCGACTGCCGGGCGCGCACGTGTCCGTCGACAGAACTGCCCACTCTCCTCCTGGGACCGGCGCGTCCCGGGGCGCGGGTGGCACCGATGGAGGCGAGGGCCACGGCGAGGACACCGGCCCATTGGGGGACGGCCAGGTGCTGGCCGAGCAGGACGAGGCCGATGAGGGCGCCGACGGCGGGTTCGAGGCTGGTGAGGACGCCGAAGGTGCGGGGCGGCAGCCGGCGGAGGGCCTCGAGGTGGAAGGTGTAGGGCAGAACGCTGGAGAGGATGGCGACGACGGCGGCCAGGGCGAGGGTGGTGGGCTCAAGAAGTCTGGAGCCCGCCTGGGCGATGCCGTACGGGAGGCTGAGGAGGGCGCCCCAGGTGACGGCGAGGGCCAGACCACGCCCGTCCGGGACGCGTTCCGCGAGCCTCTTGCCGACCAGGATGTAGCCGCCCCAGCAGCATCCGGCGAGGAGGGCACAGGCCAGTCCCGCGGTGTCGAGCGGAATGCCGGAGTGGCTGAGCAGCACGACACCCGCCGCGGCCAGGCAGGCCCACAGCAGATCGGCGGCCCGGCGCGAGCCGAACAGCGCGATGGCGAACGGGCCGAGGAACTCCATCGTGGTGGCGGCGCCCAAGGGGAGACGGTCGACCGCTTCGTAATAGCTGAGGTGATGGACGGCGAGCAGGGTGCCGGCGGCGGCCGCGACGCCGAGGGTGGTCCGGTCCCAGCGCAGCCCGGGGCGCCACAGGGCGGTGAGGACGACGGCGGCCAGGCACAGGCGCAGGCTGACCACTCCCGCCGGACCCACGACGGGGTAGAGCCGGGTGGTCAGCGCGGCCCCGCACTGCAGACCGAGCACGCCACCCATGACCAGACCGGGGGCGGGCACTGCGCCCAATCCCCGGCTGATCACGGCAATGGCTTGCGCACGGCGACTGACGAGCTGACTGATGGCACCCTCCGTCCCTCCGCCCGTCCGCCCGGTGGCGTCTGGCCGGACGGGGAATCGCATCGCCCGGTCGCACCGACCTGCAACATGGCACAGCGAAAATGGCATGGCGACAACATGGCCACAACCCCCGACGATCAACGAAATCCGCATCACTCCGGGCCCGTTGACCTGGCGAATCGGCAGCCGCGCCGCACATGGCAGCTGCGTCCACCTGTCAGGTTTCCGTGGGAGGAGGAGGACAGCCGCATCAGGTCTTTGCGGGGACTTTGCAGGACCCATGGAGTCCGCCCCGTCCGGCCCGTGGGCCCCGTCCGGCCCGTGGGCCCCGTCCGCCCAGTGCGCTCGGTGCGCCCCGTGCGCCCCGTGCGCCCCGTGCGCCAGGCAGCTCAGCCGCAAAGACGAGGACGGCCGTCAAGTGTCGCCGCATCCACTCCGGCCTCACTGAGCACCCCGGCGGCCACGCCACGACCGATCTGGGCGAGCCCCAGAAGCAGGTGGTCGCAGTCGATACCTGCCGAACCCGCCGCCTCGGCCCGCTCCTCCGCGATCGCGATGGCCTTACGGGAGTAGGGCGTCCAGGCAATCCGCTCCGCCGCTTGCGACGCCCCCATGCTCAGCCGCGCCCCGACGGCCTTGTGCAGGTCCTCGGGCGATACGTCGGCGGCCCGCAGCAGACGCGTTGCCGTGTTGTCCTCCGCGGTGAGGCCCCAGAGCAGGTGTTCCGTCCCGATGTAGTTGTTGCGGTGATGCACCGCGGCCTGCTTCACATGCACCATGGCCTGGCGGAGGTCGTCCGTCATGGTCTCGGGCCCGTAGCGCTTGTGGGGTGCTTGAAAGCGCTGCTGCACGGCTTGCCTGGTCACGCCCAGCGCCGTACCGATGTCCGTCCACGAGCTGCCGTGCATCCGGCAGTGCTCGACATAGTCCTCGACCAAGTCGTCTGCCAGTGCTTGCAGTTGACCGGCAAGGTTCGCCGCCACCGTGAGCAGTGCGAGCCAGTCCGGCTGTTCTTGTCCACCGGGCCGGTGCGCGGCATCGCAGGTCCTGTCGACTTCCGCTATCAGGTCGTCCAAGTCTGGGAGAGGCATGAGGCAAGTACGCATTGACAATTCCCGTTTGTCAAGGCGCACTTGCCTTCCTGTCCCCCCAACGTCACGTACGCTGCCGGATATCCAGCACGCACCCCACCTCCCACCTCCCACCTCCCATCCCCCACCTCCTCCCATCCGCTCCGAACGGCCCGGCACAGTGATCACAAACGAACCCCCGCACCTCCCGTCGCCCGACGTTCTCTGGTCCCACGCCGCCACCCTCGCCGCCTGGAGTAGCGAGCAACAGCTCCCCGTTCACAACTACCGCCTTGACGAGACCGGACTGCGCTCCGCGGACGTGGGGAACGGTTGGTGGGCCCTGTCCTGGGTCGAGGGCGGACGAGCCGTGCTCTACGGCATCGACCACGACTACAGCGACACCGTCGGCCTGGCCCCGCCCGTCGACCTGCTGGCCGACGGACCCTCCTGGCTGCCATGGCAGTGGCTCGACGACGTCATCACCGGCGGCGAGGAGATCGGTTTTGTGTACTGGTGGGACGGCCGGGAGTGGGCGCGGGCTCCGCACCCCGTCGAGGTGCACGACGACGGCGTGCACAGCATGGTCCCGGCGGACGACAGCGAGGTGCGGCAGGTCTGCGATGCCCTGGTGACCGACGGCGCGGACCCGGCCGCCGTACGCGAGCGCGAGGCGGCACACCGACGAACCGCTGCCGCCCCGGTCCCGAACGGGGCCGCCGTGTTGCCGGCCGGCCAGGGCGAGCCCACCGACCGGAGGGTCCCGTGCTGGCTGCCTGAGCAGCACGCCGCGGTACTCGCCGTGGAGATGAGGGCAGCCACCGAACTCAACCGCCCGGCACCGCCGGCCACGCCGGAACGGGACCGACTGATCGCCTGGCTACGCGCCAACGGCCCCCGGACGGAGGGGAGTTCGGCGCTCTCGGCAACGTTCGTGGACGCCGAGGACACCGATTACGGCCGCGGCGCGGACGGATTCCTGGACGTGCTGGGCCGACGCATCTTCGGCGAGGCAGCCACGCTGCTGGCCGCCCTGCGGAACGCGGAAGCCGACCCCGAACGGGGCCGCTGGCTATACATCCGCATAACAGTGACCAACTCCGACACCGACTCTGACATCGACACCGGCACCGGCACGAACACCACGAGCACCATCGAGCGCGGCTACGACTGCCTGCCGGACTGGTGGCCGGCCAGACGTGGAATCGTCGCCACCCTCCCCCACACCGTCCGCCTCGAAATGGCACGCCGAGCGGCCCACTGGCGCCCGAACTGGGCCAGCCTCCTCGACGAAGACATCCGCCGCGACGGCACCCCGGCCCGGCTTTGCCGGGTGGAACTGGCACCACCCCACATCTCGGCTGCGAACGCGCACGCGGATGCGCATATGAATGCGGCCGCGGATGCGGAGCCAGGTTCGTAGGGAGTTGGCACTGCCGTGGTGCGCTGGCCGGGAGCCCCGGAGGATGTGGAGCGCGGACACCACGTCGAGTGGACCGTCGAGGAGGACATCGCCTGGGCCGGCAACACCCGACCGACTGCCGACACCACGCCCGCACTGCACGAGGACGGCGACCAGATCGTCCTCCGAGGCCGACTGAACCTCACCGGAGACGGAGCGGCCTTCCTGGACCTGGGCAGCGGTACCCAGATCCTCTTCGACCTCGCCGACCCACCTCCTCCGGACGAAGTCCATGGGACATGGGTCGAGATCCGCGTCAGGCGGGAGAGCGTCAGCCTGTGGCCCTACCTCGTCTGAAGTGGCCAGAGGGGTCTCTGCTGGTGGGCGGCGGTGGTGGGCGGCGGGGCTCTGTCGTATCGACGACGGGCCCCGGTGGAGGTGAGACGCCCCCGCCGTGGTGGTCACCGGTCAACTTCTGCAGAGTGCTCGCGCTTCGTCCGCGGAGGGCGTGGTGCGTGCCGGCGATCACGGCCTGACCTCCTCAGGCTCGGGCTCGAGCTCCCAGGTCTGCTGCTTGAGCGCCATGCGGGCGGCGGGCGCCCGGCCGGGGATGCTCGCCCAGTACGGGTGCGTGGCGATCCGCACCGACAGCTGCTGCAGTCTGCGGCGCAGCACCGTGGTCTGGGATGGGTTTTCCTCGCACGAAAGCTCTCGGTACGCGGTGTACCAGGCGCGCTGAGCCTGCACGAGATCTTCGGGGAAGGCATAGGGAGGAGTCACACGAAGATTGCATCACATGTTCGAATTGCGGTGCAGCACACGTACGAGTGAATCCGGCCCTCTCCCTCATTGAGCCGGTGGGCCGCCACCCGACGCCTACGTGGCAGCCGAGGCAGCCGACCGCTGAGCGCGCGCCCGGGCCTGGTCCGGGTACCACCTCGTGAAGCGGACCGCGCCCACGAGCAACGCGATCGGAATGATCCAGTTGAGCCAGTCCGCCCCTGACGTGGTGTGCAGGGCGAGGACGCCAAGCAGGGCCGTCACCAGGAACACCGCTCCCCACACCGCCGTCAGTACCCGGTTGACGTGCCGGAAGAGCGGGCTCCCCCAGTACGCGCGGGGCACGGACTCCCGGGCGTACTGCTCGGTGAACGGCATGAAGGCGAGGGAGGTGAGGGCCACAACGGCCAGCACCCCGGCGGACAGGGTCTGGGCGTATGTCTCCAGCCAGATCAGGGCGTGGCGGTCGAGGACCAGCGACAGGGTGCAGATGACGGCGAAGAAAAGCATGCCGGCGATGTCCAGGATCTTCAGGCTGCGCCGCCTGATGTCGGGGATGCTGGCCCCGATCGCCGTGATGAGCGCGGCGAGTGCGGCAAACCCCCACGAACTGGGGCTCGCCACCACGGCGAAAATGATCCAAGGGGCGAAGCCGAGGAAGAGGTTGAGACCGCGTGTGGCGTCGGGGCGTCGCGGGTCGCTCGGTGACGGCGCGTCGTCGGGCTTGGGCGTCGTGTCAGGGTGGGTCATACGAAACCTCCGGTCGGCTCCGTCCGGTCCGGCATCCCTGCTGCCATGCTGTGCTCCACGGACCGGAGTCGCATCCGGTGCGCACCTCGACTCGGCGAACCCGCCACTACGGCGAGTGGCCGTTGCTCGACGACGAGCAACACCCCGAGCAAGGATTCGACGACGAGATCCCCGAGCCGGTCGACGAGGAGCCTCCATACCCACGCCGGGGCTCACTGATGTTGAGTTCCGCTCTCTGCATGGTGAGTTCCGCTCCCTGCCAGTCGTTCAGCGTTCGACCTTCGGCGCTTTAAGATCACGGACGATCGCCGTGCATCAAGCCGTTCGGATCGGCGTTTCAGGGAGCGGAAGCGGAGGGGGACCGAGGGGGACCGATGGCATACGAGATAGACCTGCCGCTGGACGAACAAGGCGGGAAGGGCGGAGAACGCAGAGAAGACGCTGCAGGTGAAGTAGGCCGAGCAGCAGGTGAAGTAGACCGAGCAGACAACGAGGCCGCCGGGCTCGCCGCGGAACTCACCGAACTCGGCAACGATGGCTTCCTACGGGCGACGCTCCGCGACCAGCCACCGGCACACTTTCACCACCGCAGCACCGACCACCTCCTAGGCTGGCCCTCCGGCGCCCCGGACATCGCCGAACCCACCTCCAGCCTCCTGCTCCGCGCCCTGCACACCTGCTTCACCGCGCACCTCCCCCTGAGCCTCTCGCCCGATGTCCTCTGGTACGCCGTCGTGCACGAGGTAGCCGTACACATCCGGCTGAACCCCGAAACGTACGAGGGCATCTTCACGGAGACGCCCGGACACCGGCAGACCATCGTCGTACGGGACGATTCGGCCCCGCTGGACTGGGAGCGCTCGATCAACCTCGTCCAACAGCCACTGCGCGCCCGGATCGGTGACGAGGTCGCCGACCTCTTCCAGCCCACCTTCTCCACCACCACGGACACGGACGCCACGGCCATGCTGGTGGCGCTGATGGACGTGGTCAGCCCGTACTACCGCTTTCGGTGGCAGACCCTCTGCGGCATTCCGCGAATCCGGTTGGAGGGCACGGACCGGGACTGGCGTCTGCTGGCGGCCCGGGTGCGGGAACTGGCGGAGTGGTTCGAAGGGCTGCGGCCGTGGTTCACGGCACTGCAGCCGGTACTGGACGCGATCTGGGCGACGGCCTCGGGTTGGGGTGTCGACCTCGACTTCTGGCGTTCCCTCTACAAGTGGGAGTCGGCCTCGGGCGGCGACCGGGTCACGGGCTGGATCACCGCGTTCTTCGCCCACCGGTACACCGACGACGGTCCGCGCCCGAAGCCGTCGTTCGGGCCCGGCACGACCGCCGAGGACGACTTTCCCTCGCACGTCTCCCAGGTCCCGTTCCGTTGGGAGACCCCCACGGGAACGTTGGACATGGCGTTCCTCGGAGGCATCCTCGGTATCGAGCGCGAGGGAGAGTGGATCCGACCCCAACTCGGCCACGTAGTAGCCGAGTTGGCTCCCACAACCAAGCCCAGCCCCAACGCCAAGCCTGCCACCGAGCCGGACGGCGCACCGCATGCCGAACCGGACGGCGAACGAGCGGACAGACCGTACGCCGACGCGCGCCTGCCCGAGCCCTGGACATGGGCGGACGTCCAGCGCCTCACCGGCTGCCCGCAGGCCCATCCGCTCACCACCATCGGCACCGTCACCCACAACGGCAGCCCCCTCCAGGTCGACTACGCGATCAACCTCAACGGCATCTGCGCGGTCCGGGCCGGCGACCGGAATGACGACGGCGACGGCAACTGGTATCTGGGCGATGTCGTCTCCGACGCCGGGGACATCCAGTGCTGGGCCTCCTACGGCCCGGACCTCGGCGACGCCTTGCGCGCGCTCTAACAGCCGGCCAGGGTCAACGGAAGTCGGCAGCGTGGTCAACGGCCCACTGGTGCAAGGTCCGTGCCGGCCCTCCGGCCACCTCCTCGACCGTGGTGGTCGTGACCGGCCGCGGGGCATCAAGCATCTCGGCGTACCCGTCCAGCAGGGTGTCCACGAAGGAGTCGGGGAAGGTGTCGTCGGCCAGCAGCTGCTGGCGGGCGGCCTCCCGCGACAGTTCCTCCCACCGGAGAGGCCGTCCGATGGCCTCTCCGATGATGCGCACCTGATCGACCTGGGTCAGGATCTCGGGCCCGGTCAGCGTGTAGACCGCCTTGTCGTGGCCCTCCTCGGTCAAGGCGCGTACGGCGACGGCGGCGATGTCGGCCTCGTGCAGCAGAGCCATGGGCACCGCCCCGTAGGCGCCGCGCACCACGTCGCCGGTGCGGATCTGGTCGGCCCACCAGAGGGTGTTGCTGGCGAAGGTGCTGGGACGTAGATGCGTCCAGCCGAGTCCCGACCGTTCGATGAGGCGCTCCACCGCGGCGTGGGAGCGGCCTACCGGGTGCCGCTGTTGCCCGGGGGCGAGCCCGTCCTGGACGGCCCCCGAGGAGAGAAAGACCACGTGCTCCACGTGCCGCCGTAGCGCATCGACGACAGCGGGCGCGGCGTCAGCCGTATGAAAGGGCCACATGAGGAAGGCCCGGTCGACGCCCTCCAGGGCCTCTTCCAGGCCGCGGGCGTCGGCCAGGTCGCCGGCCCGTACCTCGACGCCGCCGTACGCCAGGCCGGCCGAGTCCGGGTGCCGGGTCAGGGCCCGTACATGTACACCTACACCTACATCAGTCGCCAACAACTGGGTGACGACCTGGCGGCCCACGTTTCCCGTCGCGCCAATAACCAGCACGGTGCGCTCCGCCGCGCCCTCCGCCGCACGGTTCATGGCCGCACCCGTGTCCATCGCGGTATCCCTGTCCATCGCGCTTCTCCCTCTGCAGGCGGCGTCTGTCCCGCTTGTCACCGCCCACAGTGCGCAACGGAGCGCCGGGGCCAACCACCAATGCGGGGATGTTGGCGGATACCAGCATGTCGAGGACGATGACGACGGATACCGTCATGACAGGCGGAGACAGGCCAGGACCGGTGGAGCCGGGTCAGGACCGGTGGAGCCGGGTCAGGAGGCGCACCGGCACCCGCGCCAGGCGCAGGCGAGGACCCAACCGCCACCCGATCCCCGCCCCCGCCCCCGCCTCACCTCACCTCACCGCCTACAACACCGGGTCCGACGTCCCCCGTTGCTGCGGTATCGCCACGCCCTCCGGCTGCTGTAGTGCCACCGTCCGTGTCGGCGCGGGAATCCTGATTCCCTCGTCCCGGTACCGCTGATGCAGCCGCTTGATGAATTCATGCTTGATCCGATACTGGTCGCTGAATTCACCCACTCCCAGAATCACCGTAAGGCCGATCCGAGAGTCCCCGAAGGTGTGGAAACGAACGGCCGGTTCGTGTTCCGGAACGGCGCCACTGACGTCGGTCATCACGCTCTTGACGACCTCCAGGGTGACCCGCTCGACGTGTTCGAGGTCACTGTCGTAACCGACCCCAACCTGGACGAGGATCGACAACTGCTGTTCCGGCCGGGTGAAGTTGGTCATGTTGGTGCCGGCCAGCTGCGCATTCGGGATGATCACGAGATTGTTGGAGAGCTGGCGGACCACGGTGTTACGCCAGTTGATGTCGACGACGTATCCCTCCTCCCCACTGCTGAGCCGAATGTAGTCACCGGGCTGCACGGTCTTCGAAGCCAATACGTGTACGCCCGCGAAGAGGTTGGCGAGGGTGTCCTGCAATGCCAGGGCGACCGCCAAGCCGCCCACGCCGAGCGCCGTGAGCAGAGGGGCTATGGAAATGCCCAGGGTCTGCAGGATGACCAGAACGCCCATTGCCAGCACCACGATGCGGGTGATGTTGGCGAAAATGGTGGCCGATCCGGCCACGCCGGATCGTGACTGGGCCAGCGACCTCACGAGTCGGGTGATCATCCGGGCCGCGGTCAGTGTGACGACCAGGATGAGCAGCACGGTCAGCGTGCGGTTGACGTTCCGTCCGACCGTAGGCGTCAGCGGCAGCGCAGCGGCCGCAGCCGCCAGACCACCGGATATCGCCGCCCAGGGCACCACGGATCGCAGTGAATCGACAATGACGTCGTCGCCGCTCCATCGCGTTCTGCTCGCGTGCTTTCCCAGCCACCGCAACACCGCTTTGCACAACAGTCCGGCGACGATACCGGCAATCAGCGCGGCACCGGCAACGATCAGGTCATGCAGCGTGACATCACGGTTCACCGGTCAACCCCCGCTCCCGGGAACTGCAGCCCTGCCACTGCCACGCATCGCATGTGATGCTCCATCATTCGGTTTTACCTGCTTGTCTCTAGGACTTCGAATGCGCCGGGGCCCGACCGCAGACGTGTGCGTGTACGTGTACGTGTCCATGTACGTAGACGAAGACGTGAAGGTCCCGCAAGTCGTGGTCGTCCTGACGCGATCAGCCATCCTGCCGCACGCGACGCGATACGCAGCGAGCACCCCAGGAGAAACCAACCACCCCTGCCCGCCCGCCTCCATCAGGCATGCGCTCACTACGAACCCCACCCCACACTCCGCGCCCCGATCTGGCCCATTCTGCCGTCACCCACACGTGCGGTGCTGCGCATGGACGATTCCGCGAAGGGGAGTCATGCGAAGCCGCACGCGTCGACCGATACACGGCGGCGGACCAACTGGTGTTTTGAGAAGGGCCGACTTGAGCCGTGAGAACGAACAACGACACCAAGTCGGGTCAGCGTCCTGAGGAAGGGTGTTCCATGCGCCGCTTTGCCGCCCTCATGCTCGGTGCCGCCGCATTCTGCGGAGCGGTCACCGCCGCGCCTGGTCAGGCCATCGCCCTGGCCAAAGAACCATGTGGCTTCTACAAGACAGGCAGTGATGCGTACTACCGCCACTGCACCACGGACGGTTCGAACGTCGTGATCAAGGTGGAGGTCGCCTGGGCCCCCGACTACCAGCGCTGCGTCGGCCCGGGCCGTACGTGGCTGGGCTCCGCCTCCAGGATCCAGGGCGCGCACTACGTCGGGCGCACCTGCTGACCGGCCACGAGCTGTCCCTCCTGCTCCGGCCCGTTGCGACGACTCGTCCGCCAGCCGTCAGGCCGGCAACCGGCAGCCGTCAGCCTGGCAACCGACAGCCGTCGCAGCACACGGGAATTACGGAGCCTCGGGCGACTCAGAAGGGAACGGCCACCCCAGCCTCTCTCATTCGACTCAGGGCACGGCCCATACACTCGGCGACCGAGGCGCCGTCAGCTCTCATCGGCGGCAACGGCCCGCCACCGGCGGCGAAGGTCCACGCTGGCCGGCCTTCGCGCAGGCGCTCCGCATCGATGCGAATCATGGCTCCAATCCCCTGCTCACCGAGCCACTCCAGGATGAGCAGCGTCGCATCCTCGACGCCGCTGTCCAGATCTACCGTGGGCCACCGCCCCATCCCCTTGCCCATGGCCGCAACCCTACTGGGCCGGTCGGGACTACGACGTGGGTGCGCTCGGGCGAGGAGGCAGCCCAACAGGCATGGGGCGTAGGCGGATAGGCAGGGGGCGTGGGCGTAAGCGCAAGCGGCAAGCGGTAAGCAGCAAACGGCAAGTGGCAAGTGGCAAGTGACGTTGTCCAGATTGCGCAGGCGCTGGTGTCCGTCAAGGGTGCCGTCGTAGGTGCGGGGCCTGCACCAGCACGGGCGGACCGTCAGGTGGCGGTGCCTCCCGGTGTCGGCCCTTGCTCCCCCGCCCCGGCCCCTCCGCCCTCCTCCCTCTCGTCTTCCATCTGGACCCTTGGCAGGATGAGCACGCCCCAAGTGACCAGCACTGCCCCGATCGCCTCCGGGATCAGCCACCATCCGGTGCGTACGCGGTCCCCGTAGACCACGATGCCCAGGGCCAGGCTGACGAGGGCCTCTCCCAGGGTGAGGACGGGCTGGGAGACCACCAGCGGGCCGGATTCCAGCGCGTTGGCCAGCAGAAACAGTGCGCATGCCCCGGCCGCCACAAATCCGTAGGTCTGCCAGGAGGCGAAGAAGGTGCTCGGGCCGTGCCGGTTGAACGTGTCGGTCGCGGACTTCATCAAGGTCGCCGTCAGGGCGTAACCGATCGCGGAGGCGGCGCTGAAGAGGGCCGCGCGGGCCTTCCCCCGCGGGCGAGACGCCGCTGCCGCCGCACACAGCGTGATGGCACCAACGGTGGCCAGCAGCGTCACCACCCACGTGGCCGACGAGACCTCGGTGCCCGCTCCGGACGGTGCGGCAGCGGCCAGCGCCAGACCGAGGCCGACGGCGACGCTCAGGGAACCGGCCCAGCCGGCCGCCGGCAGCCGTCGGCGGGACAGCGCGCAGGCGATCACGAGCGCCAGGGGCAGTTCGGTCACCAGGATCGGCTGGACCAGGACAAGCGAACCCAGTGCCAGGGCCAACGCCTGGCACGCCGCGGCGCCGACCACCACGGCGATCCCGCCGAGCCATGCCGGATTACGCACCAGGTGCCGGACCAGCCTGGGACTGAAGGCATCACCCTCCGGTACGGTCCGTGCAGCCAGGCGCTGGAGCACGGTACCAGTGGCGTTGCCCACGGCCGCCAGCAGCGCGAACAGCGCAGACAACACAGCCGCCACCGTGCGATCCCCTCGGGTCGTGAGGCCATTGGTTCCTGGCAGCAACCGTGGCAGAGCAACCCGCAACGCGCGGAGCACGGCACGCCACCAGATGAGAACGACGGCCACACCACGGCCGCGCACTTCCCTCCGTTAGAGGCCTGGCCTTCCCCCGCCCCCTTTCCCTTCCCCCATCTCCTCCCTCCCCCGCCTCGTCCTGGGCCGTCCCGGCGTAAAGCGACCCGGCGTGTGGGCATGAACCGTGGGTGTGGTCCGTGGCTGGTGCCTGGGCTGAGCCGGTGGCCGCTATGGGGAAGGCAACAGGCGGCGTCGTTGGTCTGGGGCAGGCCGTGGCTGTCGGTACCGGAAGCCCCAAGGCGGTAGGCACACGTACGGGTCGTGGGCGCATGGGCAGCACGGCGGCCGATATGTAGACGGCGTGGTGGCTGACCGCTGCTCATGAGCCAAGGAGGGATATGCCGTGGCGCCTGCGGAAGGCGCGGCTGTGGTGCACGGTGAGTGCCACCGTGGCGGCCAATATGCCGAGGGACTGGAAGCGGCCGATCACTGGCACCAGGTCAACGGGCAGCGCCACTGCTTCGACGGTGCTCAATACGGCGTCGAGCAGTTGCGCGGTGCCCCACAGCACCGTGAGTCCGCGGAGCGCCGCACGGAAGTCCGGCCGCTCGCACCACATGCGTTCCGCCGCTTCCTCCGCACCCGGCCCGCCTAGTCGGCGTCCGAACTGGAACGCCAACGGACGGGCGGCGAAGAGCGAACCCAGGACCCAGACCCCTAGGACGGCGGGGATGGCAGCGTCCTTCAGGAGCAGTATCCGCGGGCTGCCGCTGATCAGTGAGGTGACGGCCGACACGACCAGCAGGGCGAGCACCACTAGATCAACGAATTCGACGCGTCGGCGTATCACGGCGGTGCCTACTGCGTGCGCCGCCGGAATGGCACCGCTCAGCAGCAGCGCCTGCCACTGGGCGACGTCCTGTGCGCGTAGCACGTAGTACACGACGAAGGGCAGGAGGATGTTGACGATCAGCGGGATGAGGAAGGCGCGCCTTCGGTGTGTGCCGTCCGTACGCGTGGCTTCCACGCCTCCCGTGGCTGCTGCGCCATCGACGGATTGCCTGGCCTCCGCGTCCTCCATGCTTTTCATGCCCTCCATGGATTTCCTGCCTTCCACGGTGTTCATGAGTCCCCCAGCGATCCGAACGAAGTAGAGATGACGAGGTGTCGGCCGTGCGGCACAACCGCTCACGACCACTTGCCTCGACGTTAGGAGTTGGGAGGGTGGAGAGGCGTCGGCCCCAGGGTTGGTCCGGCGGTCGTGGCTCTCCACCCGTGCTCCTCAACCGCTGGGTGGACCTCGACCTGCTGGCCGGTCCACTTCGGCAAGATGACGATGGCCATCGCCTGCGGCAGGCCTACGGCAGTGCTCGACACTGGCGCCGGGACGGGCACCGGCCCCGACTCTTCAGAGCATGACGGAGAGCAGCAGCGGCACTACCGACGCGGAGGCTGCGGTACCGACCCAAGCGACCGAAAGCCGCGCCTTGCGCCAACGCATGGTCCAGGGGAAGGCGAAGGAGAGTAGGGCGAGGCATGCGCCGGTCGCGTAGAGGAAGGGAGCGCTGATCAGGGGGACGGTCACGTTGGCCGGACAAAGATCCGGGCCGCAGGAATCCGTGGCCATGGTGGCGAAGGCGTAGAGGGTGAAGGCCGGGATGTAGAGACCGCCGATCACCCCGACGGCGACCAGCGGCGGGCACCACCACAAGGGGTCACGGAGCCGCCGTGCCGGGGAGGGGACGGGATGGGGCAGGGGCAGGGGCAGGGGCACGGCAGGGTGGGGCGGCGGGGGCACGGTGGCCGGTGCGGCGTGGCGGTGGGCGACGGGCTCTGGCGCGTATGCGGTGGGGGCAGGGTGAGGCGGCAGAGCAGTTGCGTCGTCGGTCATGGGGTGAGTCAACGTGGCCGGAGAGCGTGGTTGCCAGAGGGCAGGTACTCAGATGGGCTGAGGTGGGGTGGGGCTCCGTACTTAACCGTCGAGCGGCTGCCGGTCCACGTAGCGCCCGTCAGCACGAAGCACCGAACATCGAGCACCGGGCACCGAGCACCGGGCACCGCGCGCCGAGCAGCAGCATGGCCGAGCAGCAGCATGAGCGACAGCGCCAACCGGGCCGGGCTCCAAGGCCCGCGCCCACCGTGACCCGGAGGACAATGAAGGCATGACGCCGCCCCTTCCTGCCCGGCTGGTGGTCCTGCGCCACGCCAAGTCCGCCTGGCCGCCGGACGTGCCCGATCACGAGCGCCCGCTGGGCAAGCGCGGCCGCAGGGATGCGCCGGCGGCCGGGCGCCGGCTGCTGGCGGACGGGTGCGTGCCCGACCTCGTCCTGTGCTCCACGGCCCGCCGCACCCGCGAGACCTGGGACCTCGTCGCACCGGAGCTCGGCGCCCGACCGGAGGTGGTCTTCGAGCCGCGGGTGTACGGAGCGAGCGCCGCCGAGCTGCTCGATGTGGTGCGCGAGGTTCCGGAGCAGCGGCGGACGGTGCTGTTGATCGGCCATCAGCCGGGCGTCCAAGACGTGGTGCTGGCGCTGGCAGGACAGGAAGAGGGAGAGCGGGGCAGGGACGCGGACGGGGAGGCGTTGGGGCGGGTGCGGGCGAAATTCCCTACGTCGGGGATTGCGGTCCTGGCCCTGCGGGGCGCCTGGGCGGACCTCGCGCCGGGCACCGCCACCCTCACGGACTTCACCGTCCCGCGCGGCGAAGCTCCTGGGAAGTGACCCGGAACGCTCAGCTCACAGCTACTTCCCTCTTCACCGACCACCGATCACCGACCACCGCCTGCTGCCTGCTGCCTGCTGCCTGCTGCCTGCTGCCTGCTGCCTGCCGGCCACCGGCCCTCAGCCACCGACCGGTAATCACCGCTCCCCGCCCCCGAACATCGCCGCCCCTTCCACACCCGTCGCCTGGTTTTCCGCTACGTACGGCCGCAGCTCCGCCTCGTAAGCGGCGAAGGCGGTCGTGTGGTCGCCGTTCGCTCCGGCCAGGTGTCGGGCCAGGGTCCGGGCGCCTATCAGGGCCTGGGAGGTGCCCATGCCACTGGTGGGCGCGGCGCAGTAGCCCGCGTCGCCGAGCAGGGCGATCCGGCCCTGCGACCAGCGGTCCAGGTGGACCTGGCAGGCCGAGGAGAAGTAGAAGTCGTCGGCCTCGGTCATGGCGTCCAGCAGTCGCGGCGCTTCCCAGCCGCGTCCCGCGAACGCCGTGCGCAGCGCCTGCTCCTGTTCCTCCCGGCCGCAACGGTCCAGCGCGGGCGTCGGGGTGGCGAACGAGAGGCTGACCGTCAGCCGGTCCGCGTCGCCCGCGCTGAACGCGTAGATCGCCGTGTCCGGTGCATGCTGCAGCACACCGCTGTGGTCGAGACCGAGGTAGTTCGCGGTGCTGAAGCCGGCGCCGGAGAGGCCGAGGTGGCGCACCGCGTCGGCGTGCGGGCCGAACGCGAGCCGCCGGACCTTCGAGTACACCCCGTCCGCCCCTATGACGAGGTCGAAGGTACGGGGCGCGCCGCGCTCGAACTCGACGGCGACGCCGGAGTCGTGCTGGGTGAGCGCGCTGATCGAGTCGTTGAAGACGTACTCCACGTCGTGCGTGGTGATCCGGTGCAGGATCCGGGTCAACTCCCGCTTCGGCACCTCCAGTTCACCGGCGAAGGCTTCGGCCGGCAGCATCCCGGTCTCGCTGCCGGCCTCGTTCATCAGGGCGGTGCCGCGCATCTTGGTCTCATGGCGGCGCACCTCGGTGAGGATGCCCAGGTCGTCGAGCACGTCGAACGCGGCGCCGCGGAAATCGACCGCGTATCCGCTGTCCCGGAGGTCCGGGGCGCGTTCGACCACGGTGACGTCGTAGCCGTCGCGGTGCAGGAAGTAGGCGAGGGCGGGTCCGGCCACGCTCGCGCCCGAGATCAGAACCGTTGCGTGAGTCATGGGAATGACCATATCCAGGGTTTGACCAAATGGGCAAACCGTTTGGATAAACCATTTGGACAAGAACGCACGGAGCAGTGGATGGATCCCGTCGGACGGAGCAGTGGATGGATCCCGTCGGACGGAGCAGTGGATGGATCCCGTCGGACGGAGCAGTGGATGGATCCCGTCGGACGGAGCAGTGGATGGATCCCGTCGGACGGAGCAGTGGATGGATCCCGTCGGACGGAGCAGTGGATGGATCCCGTCGGACGGAGCAGTGGGTGGATCCCGTTAGGGTCGACCAAGCGGATGAACCAAGCGGATGAACCATGCGGACAACCCTCGGATACGCTGCGGACATGGGAAATCGAGAGGACCTCCTCGCCGGCGCGAAGCAGTGCCTGATCGAACGCGGCTGGGCGCGGACCACCGTCCGGGACATCGCGGCAGCGGCCGGAGTCAGCCATGCCGCCATCGGCTACCACTTCGGGTCCCGGGACGCGCTGCTCACCCAGGCGCTCGTGAAGGCCGTGGACGAGCTCGGTGACGAGCTCGCGAGTCGCGCGCCCGAAGGAACGCCGGAGCAGCGCTGGCAGGCGCTGATCGACAGCTTCACCACGCATCGGGCCCTGTGGGTGGCCCAGTTGGAGGCCGCGGTGCAGGCCGAACGGTCACCGGAGGTACGGGCGCACCTCGCCGAGGGGCAGCGCATGGCGCGGGAGGGGCTCGGGGGCTCGGTACCGCTCGCCCTGCTGAGCGGTCTGATGCTGCAGTGGCTGGTGGACCCGGAGAACGCGCCGTCGGGCGCGGAAGTCATCACGGAACTGCGCTCGACGTCCCTGGATTGACGTCCCTGGATTAGCCTCCCTGGATTGGCCTCCCTGGCTGACGTCCCTGGATTGACGCCTATGGGTTGGCCCCCACGAGGTAGCCCCCACGGGTCGGCCCCCACGGGTCGGCCACTCCAAAGCCAACGTATGGCCGTGCCCCGCCTCGCCGGACGGCCGGGGTCCCTGCCAGACACATATCGTCGTCACCCTGGTGGACGATGACGGCCGGGACATTCCCGTGGGGCCGGGTCGGCGTTTCTTCTGCGCGCCGGAGGAGACCGAGCCGGTCGGCGCGCCCCCGATGGTCCGCGCGTTATTGACCGCCGCCACGCTGACCGCCCTCGCCTTCAGCGCGCCCGACGCGGTGCGCTACCTCAAGATGGACATGAGGTCAGAGACCATCCGAGGACGGTGGGCCGGTGAGCGAGGGAACGGCAGAGGATCAACACCCGCGTCGCCTCGCGGAAATTCGCCCCCCGGTGCAGCCTCCCCACACCCACTCGAAGGAACGCTGACCGATGGGCCCCGTCTCGGACGCCCCAGACACCCCGAACGCGCCAGACACCTCCGATGCCCGGGACGCCCCGGACGCCCCGGACGTCATCGAGGAGCTCACCGCCGATCACCGCGCGGTACAGCGGCTGTTCGACCGTATCCGCGCCGCCGCACCGGGAAGTGCCGCCCGCAAGGCCCTCGTCGAGCAGGTGTCCGCCGCCCTGGTCCGGCACTTCGTCGTGGAGAAGGCGTACCTGTACCCCGCCGTGCGGGACTACGTGGCGGACGGGCGGCGGTGGGCCGAGAAGGAGTTGTCCGACCACGGGCACATCGAGGAGCTGCTGCACGAGCTGGAGCAGCGAAAGTCGCAGGACGAGGACTTCACCGCCCTGGTCCTGGCCCTGTCGACCCGGGTGACCGGTCACCTCCTCGACGAGGAACAACGGCTCTTCCCCCGGCTGCAGGCCACCTGCCCCGCGCACACCCGGCGGGAGCTCGGCGAGAAGGTCCGGCGGGCGAGGAACGGTGCCCCGACCCACCCCCGGCCCCACGCCCCGGACTCCGCCCTGGCCACCCGGGCGGTGAGCCCCGGCCTCGGCCTGCTGGACGGCGTACGGGACTTCCTCACCCGGCGGGGCCGCACCCGGCGCTCCTGAGGGGCGGCCGGACAGTCCGGACGAGCGGCCCGACAGTACGGACGGCCGGCCCGACAGTCCGCACGAGCGCCCCGACCAGCCGGACGAGCGGCCCGACAAGCCGTCGTCCTGGCCGGCGCCCGGACCGCGGCCATGCGCAGGAAAGCGGCGTGCCAGGCGGGTGGCAGCGGCGCCCGTCCCGTTTGGCCGTGCCGTGGAGGTGTTACGGCTAGGCGGTGCGCTCGTGGTACGCGTCGAGAAAGGGCTCGTGTGATGGCCGAGCAGCATCCGGACCAAAACGGTGGCGTACCCGATCCGCCGGACCAAGACGGTTGCGTACCCGATCCGCCGGACCCCGCGGGCAGGTTCTCCGGGGCTGCGGGACGGTTGATCCGAGGAGGTGGCCACCTTGGTCCAGGCGGAGCTCGAACGGGCGAGGGACGAACTGACCGCAAGGGCCCGCGAGACGCGCCTGGGCTCCCTGGCCCTGGCCGCCGGCGGTGTCTGCGCCTCGCTGGCGCTGCTGTCGGCCCATGAGGCGGTGCTGCGCGCGGCGGAACGCCACTGGCCGCCACCGCAGCGGGCCGCCGCCACCATGGCGCTCGGCTACGCCTCGGGCGCCGCGGCGCTCGCCTCGTTCGGCTGCTGGCGGCTGCGGAAGGCCCGCGCCGCCTCGCGCGGGGCGGTGGTGCAGATGATCCCCGACCGGACGGCCGACTGAGCCCGTACGCCAAAGAGTGCAGGTGGCGGCCGTCGGGCCCGGGCTCGATCGGCTCCGCGCGGTCGGGTGCCCGGGTCCGTGATCGTCGGTGCGGCACCGGGCGCAGGGAGGCACCCGCAGGGGCGAAGAGGGAGTGGAGCATGCTGTTCCAGAAGCGGAAGGCCCGGCTTGCGGCGCAGGCCCGCGAGGCGGCCGTCACCAGCTACAGCGCGCTGGACCGCCGGGCCCCGGTCTCCGAACTGGCGAAGGAACTGCTGCGCAAGGCCTTCCCGGACCACTGGTCCTTCCTGCTGGGCGAAATCGCGCTGTACAGCCTCGTGGTGCTGGTGCTGACCGGAAGCTATCTGACGCTGTATTTCGAACCCAGCATGAGCCAGAGCACGTACCACGGTGCGTTCCACCCGCTGGACGGGCTCGTGATGACGGACGCCTATGCGTCGACCCTGGACATCAGTTTCGATGTCCGGGGCGGGCTGCTGATCCGGCAGATGCACCACTGGGCGGCCCTGGTGTTCGTGGCCGCGCTGGGCGTGCACATGCTGCGGGTGTTCTTCACCGGGGCCTTCCGCCGTCCCCGCGAAGGCAACTGGATGATCGGGGTGACGCTGTTCCTGCTCGCCCTGCTGGAGGGATTCGCCGGTTATTCGCTCCCCGACGACCTGCTGTCCGGCACGGGGCTGCGCACCGCGAACACCATCGTGCTGTCCATTCCCGTCGTGGGGACGTATCTGAGCTATTTCCTGTGGGGCGGGTCGTACCCCGGCCACATCCTGATCGCCCGGCTGTACACGGTGCATGTGCTGTTCGTGCCCGCGATTCTGATCGCCCTGCTCGGTGCGCATCTGGTGATGGTGGTCTATCTGAAGCACACTCAGTGGTCGGCCAGGGGGAAGACCAATCGGAACGCCGTCGGGCAGCCGATGTTCCCGCAGTTCACCGCCAAGTCCACCGGTCTGGGCCTGATGGTCTTCGGGGTGGTGGCCTGGCTGGGGGCGGTCGCCCAGATCAACCCGGTGTGGGACTACGGCCCCTACGTGGCGGACCAGGCGTCCACCGATGCCCAGCCGGACTGGTACGTGGGCTTCCTCGAAGGGGCGTTGCGGCTGATGCCCCCGTGGGAGACCAATGTGGCGGGGCACACCATCATGTGGAACGTGCTCCTCCCGGCGGTGGTGCTGCCCGGTGTGCTCTTCCTCGTGCTCTACCTGTACCCGTACTTCGAGAAGTGGGTGACGGGTGACCTGATGGAGCATCACCTCTGCGACCGGCCGCGCGACCGCCCCACCCGTACGGGCCTGGGAGTCGCCGCGATCGTCTTCTACGCCGTGTTGCTGGTGGCCGGCGGCAACGACGTGGTCGCCGCGGTCTTCGAGGTCTCGGTCGAGGCGCTGACCTGGATCTTCCGCGTCGCGGTGATCGTCGGCCCGATCCTCGCGTTCCTCATCACCAAGCGCTTCTGCCTGGCCCTGCAGGCCCATGACCGTCAGCTGCTGGAGGAGGGCGAGGAGACCGGCCAGATCAGCCAGAACGTCTACGGCGGGATCGGCGAGAGCAACCGGCCGCTCGACACCGACCAGCGTTACCGTCTCCTGGTGCGGGACGTTCCCGCGCCGCTGGAGCATCCGGGCGGGCGGGCACCGCGCCGGCAGCGGCTACGCGCCGTGCTGAGCGCCTGGTACTACCGCGACCGGGTCGAGATGCCGGCCACCGCGGAGGAGCGTCTCCAGATTTCCGGAAAGACGATGGACCCGGTGGCGGGCGCGGGCCGCGCGGGCGAGGAAGAGACTTCCTAGAGCTCAGCGGGCCCGTTCAGTCGTCGCGGCGGGCGAATTCGAAGACCATTCCGAAGATGGCGGACACGGTGACGCCGAGCCCGATGAGGAGCAGCCACACCGCGTAGACGAGGCCGAGTCCCGACAGTGCCACGCCCAGTGCGACCACGATCGGATAGCCGCTGTGCGGCGGGAAGAAGTCGAGTGGGCCGCTGCGCTCGTGGATCTCGGATTCCTGCCGGTCCTCCGGCCGTTCGCCCTTGCGGCGGTAGTTCACGGCACAGAAGAACGAGATGACGACCGCCATGAAACAGGACACCGTGAGCGCGGCGATGCCGGCCGGTTCCCGGGCGAACCAGATGTACACCGCGTCGGTGAGCAGGAAGAAGAGGGCGACGCCCGCGAAGAGAAACGCCTCGGCTTTCACTTCTGCTCGTCTCCCAAGGTGTCCGGGGTCGGTTCGGACGTTCCGCGTTCACTTGGGGCGAGTTCGAGGTACTGGGGATGATGGAGGTCGAAGGCGGGCGAGTCGGAACGGATCCGGGGAAGCGCCACGAAGTTGTGACGGGGCGGCGGACACGAGGTGGCCCATTCCAGCGACCGTCCGAATCCCCATGGGTCGTCACTCTCCACCCCGGGCGCGTATTTCGCGGTCTTCCAGACGTTGTAGAGGAAGGGCAGGGTCGACAGGCCCAGCAGGAACGCACCGGCCGAGGAGATGGTGTTCAGGAGGGTGAAGCCGTCGGCGGCGAGATAGTCGGCGTAGCGGCGCGGCATGCCCATCTCACCGAGCCAGTGGTGGACGAGGAAGGTGGTCTGGAAGCCGATGAACAACGTCCAGAAGTGAATCTTCCCCAGTCGCTCGTCGAGCATCCGGCCGGTCCATTTCGGCCACCAGAAATAGAAGCCGCCGAACATCGCGAAGACGATCGTGCCGAACAGCACATAGTGCAGATGCGCGACGATGAAGTAGGTATCGGTGACCTGGAAGTCCATGGGGGGTGAGGCGATCAGCACACCGCTGAGGCCTCCGAGGAGAAAGGTCACCATGAATCCGACGGCCCAGAGCATCGGCGTCTCGAACGACAGGCTGCCCCGCCACATCGTCCCGATCCAGTTGAAGAACTTCACCCCGGTCGGTGCCGCGATCAGGAAGGACATCAGGGAGAAGAACGGCAGCAGCACCGCGCCCGTGGCGAACATGTGGTGCGCCCACACCGCGGCGGACAGCATGGTGATGGCGATCGTCGCGCCGACCATGCCGACGTATCCGAAGACCGGTTTGCGGCTGAAGACGGGCACGATCTCGGTCACCACACCGAAGAACGGCAGCGCGACGATATAGACCTCGGGGTGGCCGAAGAACCAGAAAAGGTGCTGCCAGAGCAGCGCCCCGCCATTGGCCGCGTCGAAGACGTGCGCACCGAGCCGCCGGTCGGCCAGCAGCACGAGGAGTGCGGCGGTGAGGACCGGAAAGGCGAGCAGCGCCAGGATGGAGGTGAAAAGGATGTTCCAGGTGAAGATCGGCATCCGGAACATCGTCATTCCGGGGGCGCGCAGCGTGATGATGGTGGCGACGAAATTGACCGAGCCGAGGGTGGTGCTGAGACCGGCGACGACCAGGCCCGCCGCCCACAGGTCGCCGCCGGCACCCGGCGAAAACACCTCGCTGTTCAGCGGTGCGTAGGCGAACCATCCGAAGGGGGCCGCACCGCCCGGCACGACGAATCCCGACACCACCATCAGCCCGCCGAAGAGGAAGAGCCAGTACGTCAGGGCGTTGAGCCGGGGAAAGGCGACGTCGGGTGCGCCGATCTGCAGGGGCATGACGGCATTGGCGAACCCGGCGAACGTCGGGGTCGCGAAGAGCAGCATCATGACCGTGCCGTGAATGGTGAACAGTTGGTTGTACTGCTCATTGCTGACGATCTGCAGGCCCGGTCGGGCCAGCTCCGCGCGCATCAGCATCGCGAGAACTCCGGCGAACAGGAAGAACCCGAAGGCCGTGACGAGATACATATTGCCGATCACCTTGTGATCGGTGGTCGTCACATACTTCCGGATCCTGTTGCCTGCCTTGACGCGCGGATTCTGGGAGGCGTCCAGCGGCTCCCGCCGCCGGTCGTGGTCCAGCTGCGACATCGCCCCTCCGAGACACTGGCGGCCGGCGGCGGGTTCCGGCCCCTCACCGCGCCTCACTGTGTAGCCGCAACCGTTGGCCGCCAAACCTTCTGTCGACCATCCAGACCCGCCCCCATGGCCCACCGCACGTCATTGCGATATCACGTCCGAATACCGCCAGCCCCGGTGCGGCACACAGCGCAGACTTTTCCCTGGATGAGGAATCCGATGACGACACATTCCATGACGTCGCATCTCCATGATGCTGATTCCTCGGGAAAGGAATGAGCGACCATGACGCTCTACACCACGATGGACAGCCCGCTCGGCGAGCTGCTGCTGGTCGGCGAGCGGTCCCGGACCGCGCGCGGAGGCACCGCGCTGGCCTCGCTGTCGGTGCCCGGCCAGAAGGGCGGCGTCACCGTCCGGGACGGCTGGACCGGGGACGCGGCGGCGTTCGCCGAGATCACCGGCCAGCTGCGCGCGTACTTCGACGGCACCCGCACCCGCTTCGACCTCACCTACGTCCCCTCCGGCAGCGCGTTCCAGCGGCAGGTCTGGGCGGCGATCGAGACCGTCCCGTACGGCACCACCACGACCTACGGCCGGATCGCCGACCGGATCGGGGCCCCGCGCACCGCGGTCCGCTCGGTCGGCGCCGCGATCGCCGCGAACCCGCTGCTCATCGTCCGCCCCTGCCATCGCGTGATCGGCGCGAACGGCGCCCTCACCGGCTACGCGGGCGGCCTGCAGCGCAAGCAGCGACTGCTGCTCCACGAGGGCGCCGCCCAGGCGGCCGCCTGAGTGACCGGCTCCAGAGCGACGCACACAGAACGAAGGAACCCACCATGACCCCCGCCACCACGACCGAGGCCACCTCACCGGACGGCAGCCTCACCGCACGGGTCGACGCCGCCGACTGGGGCGCCCTCACCGACGAGGTCAACGAGTACGGCAGCGCGCTGACCGGGCCGCTGCTCACATCCGGCCGGTGCCGCGAGATCGCCGCCCTGTACGACGACGCCGAACGGTTCCGCACCACCGTCGACATGGCCCGCCACCGCTTCGGCTCCGGTCAGTACCGCTACTTCACCCATGACCTGCCGGACGCCGTCCGCGAACTGCGCGAGGCGTTCTACCCGCATCTCCTGCCGATCGCCCGCGACTGGGCCGCCAAGCTCGGGCGGAGCGCCCCGTGGCCGGACGATCTCGGGCGGTGGCTCGCTACGTGCCACCGGGCCGGGCAGGCCAAGTCCGCCCAGATCCTGCTGCGTTACGGCGCAGGCGACTGGAACGCGCTGCACCGCGACGTGTTCGGCGAGATGGTCTTCCCGCTCCAGGTCGTCATCGGCCTCGACGCACCCGGTGTCGATTTCACCGGCGGCGAGTTCCTGATGACCGAACAGCGGCCCCGCGCCCAGTCCCGGGGCTCGTCCGCCACGCTCCCCCAGGGACACGCGCTGGTCTTCACCACCCGCGACCGCCCGGTGGCCTCCCGGCGCGGCTGGTCCGTCGGGCCGATGCGGCACGGCGTGAGCACCGTCCGCTCCGGGGTGCGGCGGACGCTCGGCCTCGTCTTCCACGAGGCGTCATGAACGGCCCCACCACGGGTCCCCAGCCGGGTACGCGGGAGGTGCCCGCTCCGCACACCGAGGCAGAGCTGGCCGCCCTGATCGGCCTGCTGACCGGGCACCGCTCGCGGATCCGGTCCGTCGCGGTCGGCCACGGCCGGGACGGGAGTTCCCGCGCCGCCGCGCAGGCGTTCACCGCGGCCTGGCAGGCGCTCGGCAAGGACGTCCTCGCGGTCGTCGACTGGCCCGAGCACGCGGCCTCGTGGCTGCGGCCCGCCCGGCGACTGACCGCCCAGACCCCGGACGCCTGGGTGTTGGCCGGCGCACCGGCAGGCGTCGCCCCACTGCTCCGGCGCCTGCGCCGCTCCACCGACTGGGACCCCGCTCGCACCGTCGGCTTCGCCTCCCTCGGCACGCCCCGACTCGTCGAACTCGCCCGTGCCGACACCGTCCACGGGTTGCGCGGCGCATCGCGGGACGGCGGCACCTGGGATCTGCGCCGGGGCTGGACCACCCACTACCTGCCCGCGGTGGCGGCCGACGCCCAGCGGTGACCCGCTCTTTTCGGCCCCGGTCAGGGGCGGTCCTGCTCCGTTCGACCGGCTCCACCGGACTCCCCCGGGCCGCAGCCCTCATACGGCAATTGTGCGCGCTGGTCGACGAGTTGGTCGCCGATGAGGAACCCAGCGCGGCACCCGGGGCGCGCGGAGTCCGGTCGTATCGGGCATCCGTCCGTCAGTGGTCGACGTGGGTCAGGCAGAGCGTGGTGTCCCCGAGCCTGCCGCCCCTCTCCTCGTACTGGGTGAACTCAGCGGGGCACTCGCCGCTGGGTCCGGGCGTGAACCGGATCTTGTAATCCGCTTGGGGATCGGTGCAGTTGATGGTGAACAGCACCGGCTTGGCGTGCGTGCCCCGGTTTTCCAGGCAGTCCCCGACCTTTGCCTCACGGGCGGTCTTCGCCGGCTCCTTGCCGTCGCTGAGCAGCCAGAACACCGTGCCGAGAGCGGCCACGACAGCCAGCGCGATCACCGGCCTGAGCCACTGCCGGGGATTCGGCCCGGTAGGCACGAACACGGGAGCGCCCGGCGGCGGCTGGTTCTGCCCCCACTGCTGCCGGCCCCACTGCTGCGGAGTGGGTGGCCCGTACGGAGCGGGCGCGGGTGGCCCGTAGGGGGCCGCCGCGGGTGGCCCGTACGGGGCGGGGCCGCTCTGCCCGTAGGGAGTCGGTCCGGGCGGCGGGCCGTAGGGGTTCGGGCCGTTGTGGTCATGCGGGGACGGACCGCCGGGAGGCGGCGGTGTGTACGCGGACAGAGTGTTCCCCCTCGCCGTTCGATGTTCGGTACGGCAGGCTACGCCCCCGCCCGTTCGACGATTCGGCGAGGGGGTTACCGTCCTCGACCATGAGCGAAACACCCCATCTGCACGCCGTTCGCACGGCCTACGACACCGTGGCCGTCGACTACGAGCGGCTGCTGCGCGACGCCTTGCGGGCCAAGCCGCTGGACCGGGCGATGCTGGGCGCGTTCGCCGAAGCCGTACGGGCCGATGACGCGGGCCCGGTCGCCGACCTCGGCTGCGGCCCCGGCCGGGTGACGGCGCACCTGCACGGCCTCGGCGTCCCCGTCTTCGGCATCGACCTGTCGTCAGAGATGGTTGCCGTCGCCCGCCGGACGTTCCCGGGCCTGCGGTTCGACGAGGGGTCGATGACGGCCCTGGACCTGGAGGACGGCGTTCTCGGCGGCATCGTCTCCTGGTACTCGATCGTCCACACCCCGCCGGAGGTGCTGCCGACGGTCTTCGCCGAGTTCCACCGGGTGCTGGCCCCGGGCGGTCATCTGCTGATCGCGTTCAAGGTCGGCAACCAGCTCCGCCACCTGGAGAAGGCCTACGGCCACGCGCTCTCGCTCGACGTCTACTGGATGCCGCCGGAGGAGATCGCCGAGCTGCTGAGCGCGGCCGGGCTGGTCGTGGACGCCCGGCTGATCCGCGAACCCGACGACCAGGAGCGGCCGACGCAGGGCCGGCAGGCGTACTTCCTGGCCCGCAGGCCCGGCTGACGTGACGGTGAGCCGACGTGCTTGACGCGGCCTGCGCCCCGTCGGTGCGGAACCGCCGTGCCCCGCTCCGCGTGATCACGAAGTATGGTCCGGAAGACTGAAGCGGGGCGCCTCGTCGCCCACCTCGCGGCCGTTGCGTTCGTCGGCTGTGTGCTGACCGCCGTCCAGTTCCAGGCGGTGCTGATCGCGCTCTTCACCGGCCGCGCCGCGGCACTCGTGGCCGTCCTGGTCGCCGGGCCGGCCCTCGGCATGGCGTCGCTCGCCGCCCTCGCCACCTCCGTCCGCACGTTCGTGCCGCTCACCCGCCGGGCGCGCGGACGGTGGGCCTGGGCGGCGGGCGTGTACGCCTGCGGCACGGCGGGTGCGGTGGCAGCCGTCGCGGCGAACCTGCGCGACGACGGGTTGCACCTCACCGTTCCGCTCTATCCCTGGGGCGGCCTCTGTTACGCGCTGGGCGCCGCCTACTTCCTCCCGGGCACGCGGACCCGGCTGGCCACGCTCGCCGCCGCGGCCCTGCTCGCGGCCGGCGGCTCCTACCTCGCCTGGGACGCCGCCCAGCCACCCACGCTCACCGAGTGGCTCACCGCCAACGGCGTCGACCGCGGCCTGCTGCGGGTCGGTCAACCGCCGTCCGGATACGCGCTGGAAGACGTCGGCGCGAGCGAGAGCGCCTTCGGCGCGACCTACGCCCGCCCCGGCGCCCCGGACCTGCACCTCTCCGTGGAGCGGAGCGGGCACGACACCCGGCGCACCGATGCGCGCGGCTGTCCCGTCCCGTTCGGCGAGACGCTCCACTGCGCGGACGACGGGGACGGCCGCCAACTGGTCTCGTACGAGGGCGGTTACGCGCGGCGGGAACTGCGTCTGCGCCGCAACGGGCTGGTCCACACGGTGACCGTCCAGGGAAGCGGCCGCGCCGGCCTGTCCGCGGCCCGGCACCTGCTGACGACCCTCAGGCCGGCGACCGATGCCGAGCTCGCCCCGCTCCTCGACCGGCCGATGCGCAGCTGACGCCGTACACCCCGCGCCCGAGACCGGGCCGGCGAAATTGAGCAGCGCCGGGAAGCGGCTCCGCAGTACGGTCGCGCGATGGATGAAGTGGATGAAGTAGGCGATACGGACGGGTATTTCGGAGAGCGGGTCGCCGCGAGGTACGACGAGTCGTCGGGGGACATGTTCGCCCCGGACGCCGTGGCCGAAACGGTCGACGTGCTGGCGGCCCTGGCCGGCGACGGCCGCGCCCTCGAACTGGGCATCGGAACGGGGCGGATCGCCCTGCCGCTGGCGCGTCGCGGGGTTCGGGTGCACGGTATCGACATGTCACGGGCGATGGTCGCGCGGCTGCGGGACAAGCCGGGCGGTGACGCGATCGGCGTGACGATCGGCGACTTCGCGGCGACGCGCGTACCGGGGACGTTCTCCCTCGCGTATCTCGTGTTCAACACGATCATGAATCTGACGACACAGGCGGCACAGGTGGCGTGCTTCCGCAACGTCGCGGCCCACCTCGAACCGGGAGGCTGTTTCGTCATCGAGGTCGGGGTTCCGGAGCTGCGGAAGCTCCCGCCCGGGCAGAGCGCCGTGCCCTTCCATGTGAGCCCGACCAGTTGGGCCTTCGATCTGTACGACGTCGCCACCCAGACCATGAGCTCGAACTACGTCGATGTCGTCGACGGCCGCGGGGAATACCGGTCGATCCCCTTCCGGTACGTCTGGCCCGCGGAGCTCGATCTGATGGCTCAGTTGGCGGGGCTGCGGCTGCGTGAGCGGTGGGACGGTTGGGGGAAGGGCCCCTTCACGAGCGAGAGCCACCGACACGTCTCCGTATGGGAGAAGCCCGCCGACTCCGTTGGGGAGGAGCCCGCCGACTGACCGCGCGCGTCCCGTCCCGGGTCGACGCCGGCGTGGTGCAGCCGCTGCCGGCCCGGGGCACAGCCGGGTGTCCGCAAGACGCCGCACTGCGGGACAAAACCTGTCAAGAAACGGTCCGATTCGTAAATTCGTAGTTTCTTGCTTGTTGAACATCTGTCAATCGATCTCAACTCGTGGCAATCTTCGGTCGATTCACTCCTCCACCGGGCACCCCACCCCTCGGCTGCCCGGACCACTTCTTGGGTCCGCGACCCCGCGGCCCTCACAAGGGAGACCGAGTTGAGACGGATCTCGTCCACCCCCCGCAAGAACACCCTGCGCGCTGCCGCCCTGGTCGCCTCCGCCGCGATGGTCGCGGTCGGCGTCCAGGCCGGATCGGCCAGTGCGCAGGCGGACCGCGCGACCGGCGCGTCGGCGGTCCAACTCTCCGCAGCGCAGCGGGTGTCCGCGCTGCAGGAGGCGCAGAGCAGCGCGTCCACGATCGCCGCCAAGATCGGCCTTGGCGCGAAGGAGAAGCTCGTCGTCCGGGACGTCATCAAGGACGCGAACGGCACGGTGCACACCCGCTACGACCGCACCTACGCCGGCCTGCCCGTTCTGGGCGGTGACCTGGTGGTGCACCAGGCCGGGAACGGCACCCGCAGCGTCACCAAGGCGACCAACGCCCGGATATCCGTGGCCAGTACGACCGCCGCGCTCGCCCCCTCCGCCGCGAAGAAGAGCGCCCTCAGCGCTGCCGCGGCGAAGAAGGACACCAAGACCGGCACCTCCAGCACGCCGCGCAAGGTGATCTGGGCCGCCTCGGGCAAGCCGGTCCTCGCGTACGAGACCGTCGTCACCGGCACCCAGAAGGACGGCACCCCCAGCGCACTGCACGTCATCACGGACGCGGCCACCGGCAAGAAGCTGTTCGAGGACGAGGCGATCGAGACCGGCACCGGGACCAGCACCTACAGCGGCAAGGTCTCGCTGACCACCACGAAGAGCGGCTCGACCTACCAGCTCACCGATGGCGCCCGCGGCGGCCACAAGACGTACGACCTCAACCAGAGGACGTCCGGCACCGGGACGCTGTTCACCGACGCGGACGACGTGTGGGGCGGCGGCCGGCAGACCGCCGGCGTCGACGCCCACTACGGCGCGGCGGTCACCTGGGACTTCTACAAGAACACCTTCGGCCGCAACGGCATCCGCAACGACGGCAAGGGCGCGTACTCCCGCGTCCACTACGGCAACAGCTACGTCAACGCGTTCTGGGACGACGGCTGCTTCTGCATGACGTACGGCGACGGCAGCGGCAACACCCACCCGCTGACCTCCCTCGACGTGGCCGCCCACGAGATGAGCCACGGCGTCACCGCGGCCACCGCCGGCCTCAACTACAGCGGTGAGTCCGGTGGCCTCAACGAGGCCACGTCCGACATCTTCGGCACCTCGGCCGAGTTCTACGCCAAGAACTCCACCGACCCGGGCGACTACCTCATCGGCGAGAAGATCGACATCAACGGCGACGGCACCCCGCTGCGCTACATGGACAAGCCCAGCAAGGACGGCGGCTCGGCGGACTACTGGTCGAGCACGGTCGGCAACAAGGACGTGCACTACTCGTCCGGCGTCGCCAACCACTTCTTCTACCTGCTCTCCGAGGGCAGCGGCGCCAAGACGATCAACGGCGTCAGCTACAACAGCCCCACCGTCGACGGCTCCAAGGTCACCGGCATCGGCCGGGACAAGGCCGAGCAGATCTGGTACAAGGCCCTCACCACGTACATGACCTCCACCACCAACTACAAGGCCGCGCGCACCGCGACCCTGAAGGCGGCCGGTGACCTGTACGGCACGACCAGCGCCGAGTACAAGGCGGTCGGCGCCGCCTGGGCGGGCGTGAACGTGAAGTAGCACCAACCGCCTCACGGCATCGGGCACCAGGGCGTCCCGGCACCGCGCGGACATCGATGGGCATGACGCACATCGAGGTCGGCGTCGGTGCCGGGACGCTCGCGTTGGGGACGTGGTGGGGGCCTCAGCGGCCGGCGGCATCACCCTTCACCACCGTCAACCACGGGTTGACACTCGCTCGCCTGTCAACCTAAGGTTGTCACATGACGAATCCAGGCGGACCCACCCATCCCGTACGCCTCGACGACCTGATCGAGGCCATCAAGAAGGCCCACCCGGACGCCCTCGACCAGCTCACCGACGCGGTGATCGCCGCTGACCACCTCGGCGACATCGCCGATCACCTCATCGGCCACTTCGTGGACCAGGCCCGGCGCTCCGGCGCCAGCTGGACGGACATCGGCAAGAGCATGGGCGTCACCCGCCAGGCCGCTCAGAAGCGGTTCGTGCCGAAGACGTCGGGCGACTCGGACCTCGATCCGAGCCAGGGCTTCAGCCGGTACACCCAGCGGGCGAGGAGCGTCGTGGTGGCCTCCCAGAAGGAGGCCCATGCGGCGGGCAACGGTGAGATCGGCACCGTGCACCTCGTCCTCGGGCTGCTCGCCGAACCCGATGCGCTCGCGGGGAAGATGATCCTCGCGCAGGACGTGTCGCTGGAGGCCGTCCGGGAGGCGGCGACAGCGGCCCTGCCTCCCTCCACCGGGCAGGTCCCCGCGCTCATCCCGTTCGACGCCGAGGCGAAGAAGGTCCTCGAACTCACCTTCCGTGAGGCCCTGCGCCTGGGCCACAACTACATCGGCACCGAACACATCCTGCTGGCACTCCTGGAGCACGAGAACGGCTCGGGGCTGCTCACCGATGTCGGCATCAGCAAGGCCGCGACGCAGGAGCACGTGGAGGCCGCCCTGGAGGTGCTCAAGCGGATGAGCGGAGCCCCGGCGGACGGGCAGGGGAAGGCGGGCGCATAGCGGGGCCTGCGCTTCGGCCCCCGGCCGGCAGCACAGCAGAAGGCAACGCGAAAGCCGATGGGTCCGGCCGGAGAACCGGCCGGACCCATCGGCTCCTGGTGTCGCAGGCGGAGGGGTTGGGTGCGGTCAGTGGCCGCCCTCGTCCACGACCGCGACCTCCTCGATGTTCTGCTCGATGGCCTCGGTCGAGACGGCGGTGCTGCGGGCCCAGTAGTAGATCCCCAGCGAGAACACCGTGACGATGGCCATGTCCCACCACAGCGGGATGTGACCCTGACCGCCGAAGCCGCCCTGCCAGGCGATGAGGCCCATGCCGATCAGGTAGACCGGCAGCCACTGGGCGGCCTTCCAGTCCAGCCGGGGCGCGTTCGGCAGCTGCTTCTTCGTCGCGTACCAGGCGTAGCTGCCGAGCAGCACGTACCCGATGACGATCGCCCAGCCGAGCCGCTGCAGGGTGCTCCAGCCGGCCCAGTAGATGATCAGGCTGGCCACGATGAAGGACAGCGGCGAGATGATGTTGCCGCCGGGCAGGCGGTACGGACGCTCACGGTTCGGCAGGCGGTCGCGGAACACACCGAACGCGAGCGGGGCGCCGGCGTACATCAGGACGCTCGCCGAGGTGATGAAGGAGACCAGCTCCTGCCAGCTCGGGAACGGCAGGAAGCAGATCACGCCGGTCAGGAAGGAGATGATCAGGCCGAACCACGGCACACCGCGCTTGTCGATCCGCTCGAACAGCCGGGGTGCGTAGCCGTTCTTGCTCAGACCGTAGGAGATGCGCGAGGTGGACGTGGTGTAGATGAGGCCGGTGCCGCCGGGGGACACGATGGCGTCCGCGTACAGGACCCAGCCGAGCCAGCCCAGGCCGATCACGGTGGCCAGACCCGCCCACGGACCGCTGATGCCGACGTAGTCCAGCTTGGCCCAGCCGTGCGCGAAGGAGGCCAGCGGCAGCGCGCCGATGTAGACCACCTGCAGGAGCGTGTAGATGACGGCGCCGATCACGACCGAACCGATCGTGGCGCGCGGCAGGTCACGCTTGGGGTTGCGGCTCTCGCCGGCCAGCTGGATGGCCTGCTCGAAGCCGAGGAGCGCGAAGATGATGCCGCTGGTGCTGATGGCGCTGAGCACGCCCTTGGCGCCGAACGGTGCGAAGCCGTGCGAGGTGAAGTTGTGCGGGTGGAAGTTGGTCGCCGCGATGACGAAGATCGCCCCGAGGGGTACGGCGATCTTCCACCAGGTGGCGGCGCTGTTGGTGTGGGCGAGCACCTTCACACCGAGGAAGTTCACCGCGACGAAGATCGCCATCAGGATGACGGCCACGATGAAACCGCTGGTGGTGAGGGTGCCGTTGGCGTGCAGGAAGCCCTGGGCCCAGGACCAGTGACCGGCGTAGCCGATCATGGCCTCGACCTCGATGGGAGCCACGGTCGCGGCCTGGAGCCAGGAGAACCAGCCGAACGACATCCCGGCCAGGCCGCCGAAGGCGTAGTGCGGGTACCGCGCCGTACCGCCGGCCACCGGGAACAGTCCGCCGAGCTCGGCGTGCACCAGCGCCAGGAGCACGATCGCGACCGCGCCGATGCTCCAGGAGATGATTGCGGCCGGGCCCGCCACGACCACGGCCTTCTGGGCTCCGTACAGCCAACCGGAGCCGATGATCGAACCGACCGAGGCCCACATCAGGCCGATCAGTCCAACGTCCCTGCGGAGGGAGCCCGGATCGCGTGTCTTCAGGGGAGCGATCTGGTCAACGCTTGCCATAGGAGGCCTTTCAAGACAGGGCTGGCCGAAAAGTTGCCTCAGACTAGAGAGCATTCAGAGCCCTGCAAAGAGCCGTTGACTGAATAGTTACATTCGGCGGAAATGCATGCCCAATACAGAGATTTGACGTCCGGCCTTTCGGGCGGCACGGGGCGCCCGGTTGAGCCTCACAGCCGCCCCGGCACACCGGAGAGCTACCGGTCGATTACTCGTACGGGCCGGCAATTCGAGGAATTCGAGTTGGGGAAAATTTGAACATTCGCGGCGGATAAATTGGCCTTGAGGGTATTGCCCGGGGTCGACATTCGGGGTAGTTGCGGCGCTGCGGCGGGTTCATCGCCACGCCGCCCGGAGAGGCAGTCCTGGCGATCAACACCGGCGTGCGAGCACGACACGGCGCCCGAGGGAATAGCGAACCCAACCCCCGTAACTTTTCCGCAAGTTGAGGCGTGGCGAGCTCACGACACCCCGAAAAGACGGGTCCGGCCGCGACACAGGCACCTCCCGCGCACGGACTCGATCACCCGCCCTGGGGCCGGATGCCGCCACGAACCCCGCTTTGTCCGTTTTTGGTATTGCCTGGTGGACTCGTACACCTCAGTGTCGATTCGGTCAGCCGCTGATCACGTCCCGGGAGGACACCGATCAGCAGCCACCGCGCCCGGCCCTCCCCCGCCGGCACGCCGTCGGCCTCCCTGAGGTAGGGGACGCATCCGGCCCGCCCGCGCCTGGTGGCATCAAGCGCTCACATCCAGCCAAGGCAAGGTCTCACGATGACGGAACCCGATACCGCTCTGCACAGCGCCGCAGCCGTACGCAGCGAACTGGACCGCTTCATTCAATCCCGGGAGTTCAGCTGTCTGGGCGCCCGCGCCGCACTGAAACGCGACACCATTACGCACCGGCACTACCAAAGAATGGGCAACGAGAGATCAGCCCAGGAGAATTACCGCGACCTCCTTGAATACGTGGCGGCGCTACGGCCGCTGCTGTCGGACCAGAGCTTTCGCACGTTCGTCGCGACGTTCGACGAGCCGGGGAACGTGGACGAGCTCGCCTACGAGGGGCTGATATGGCAGCACCTCCAGCTCATGCATGACATCGACAGCCGGACCTTCGGCCTGGACGACGGCGCCTCGTCCGATCCCCGCACGCCGAACTTCGGATTCCACACGGGCGGTCACGCGTTCTTCGTCGTGGGAATGCACCCGGGCGCCTCCAGGGCGAGCCGTCGCTTCTCGACGTCGGCGATCGCTTTCAACTCCCTGGCGCAGTTCGTGCTCCTCGGCGAGAAGTTCTACTCGATGCAGGGCGCCATTCGCCGCCGTGAGGCCAAGAACAACGGTTCCGTCAATCCGAGCTTCACCGTGTATGAATACGAGCAGCCCGCGCGGCACTTCTCCGGTCGGTTCACGGAGGAGGACTGGACGTGCCCGTACGCCTCGCGGCACGCCCCGGCGACCGAGGACTTCACCGAGGGGCTGCTCCAGCACGGGCGGTGAGACAGGGCCCGGTCGGTGAGACGGGCGGAGGACCCGGGGGCCCCGGGCGGGGCCCCCGGGGGATGCGCAGGCTCCGCCCGGTCGTCAGCCGTGCTGCGCCTGCTGGTACGCCGCCTCGGCCGTGGCGCCCAGCACGGGACCGTACATGTGGGTGCCGGTCTCCGGGCCGTCGCCGTGGCTGTTGACCGAGATCAGCACGCCCTTGCCGGTCGCACGGTTGAAGTCGGTCAGCCAGGGGCCACCGCTTGCGCCTCCGCCCAGGTCACACGGGACGGCCTGCTCGTTCCCGGGCGCCGGCTTCGCCGTACCGGTGCAGTGCAGAAGCTCCTCGCCGCGCTGCGGACGAGTGGCCGGGTAGCCGAAAGCGACGGTGTTCCCACCGACCCGGCGGTGGAAGGCGATGCGCTGGCCGCCCACCACATCGGCCAGCGCACGCCCCTTGGCGTCGGTGTCCACGGCCAGTGCCGCGACGTCGTTGACCCCCTCCTCGGCCCAGGTCCGCGGCGTGAACGTCGCCCGGACCGGGAAGGCGCCGTACGGTCGCTTCCCCTTGCTGTAACCGGGCACGAAGACCATGTCGACGTAGGTGTTGACCGGCGACGCCGGGCGCCGTACGCAGTGCCCCGCGGCCATGACCACGGAGCGGTTGGCGCCGTTGACGGAGGTCGCGGTGCACCAGGTGTCGGCACCGTCACCGTTGACGAAGAAGAGCCGCCCGACGGCCTTCATCGCCGCGCCTCTCCACGGCCGGGACTTCGGCCCGGTCGGCCCGAGGTCCACGGACTTCCCCACGGCCTTCATCCGGGCCGGCGTCCAGTAGGCGAGGGCCGCTCGGCGTTCCTCGGCGGTGTAACCGACCTTGAGCACGGCCGCACTTGGGGCCTTCGGGACGACGGCCCCGGCCCCCGGAGCGGCGACGAGCGAGAGCGCGAGGCCGCTGACGGCGGCGCCGAGAGCGGTGAGGCGGACGGGGAGGGCGGACCTGGCGGACATGACGATCGACTCCTGAAGGGACGGGAAGGAACCTGAAGGGACAAGAAGTGACGTGAGGGGACGGGAAGCGATGTGAAGGGCCTTGGCGGAACGGGGCATCGGCCCCACCGTCGATGACGGGCTGACGCGATGCCAGGTTTCACCCGAAGCAGGGTGGATGTCCGTTGCGGTGGGGAACGACCGGCGCAGACGCCGCGACGCGCTCCCCCACACCTGCCGAGCAACGGCGCGTAGAGTCCCGGCCGGTAAGAGGTCCCGGAAGCCGCACGTCAGAGAGCGGGAAACACACCATGCTGAGTTCCTTCACCGAGCTGTCCACGCCGCTGGTGGCCGACGCGTGTCTCCGCTGCGGCGTACCGCTGCGCACCGCACCGGCCGGCATCGCCCCCGTCGTCCCCGGGCAACGGGTCGCCGGCCGCGCGTTGCCGGTGCGGCACTACGGCAGCGTGGACGTGTTCCTGGAGGCCTTCGCCCAGGCCGAAGCGGGCGACGTGCTGGTCATCGACAACGGCGGGCGGACGGACGAAGCGTGTATCGGTGACCTGACGGTCCTGGAGGCCGAAGCGGCGGGCGTGGCGGGGCTGGTGGTGTGGGGCCTGCACCGCGACACACCCGAGCTGGTGGAGATCGGCCGCCCGGTGTTCAGCTACGGCGCCTGTCCGCCCGGCCCGGTACGGCTCGACGAGCGGGAGCCCGAGGCGCTCGCGACGGCACGGTTCGGGGAGCATCTGGTCGGCCGCGACGACCTGGTATTCGGTGATGACGACGGGGTGGTGTTCCTCGCCGTCGAGCATGCCGAAGAGGTCCTCGCCACGGCCCTCCGGATCCGGCGGACGGAACGCGAACAGGCCCGTAAGATCCGCGCGGGCCAGACCCTGCGCCACCAGACGGCCTTCGACGACTACCTGGCCCGCCGCGGCACCGACCCCACCTACACCTTCCGGCAGCACCTCCGCCGCATCGGCGGTGCCATCGAGGAGTGAGCCCCGCCCTCTGTGCGAAGGTGTGTCCCATGGTCATGACACCCGACGGACGCACCGTACCGCCACCACACGCCGATGAACGTGCCACGCTGGAAGCCTGGTTGGAATTTCACCGCGCCACGCTCCCCCTCAAGTGCGAGGGGCTTGACGACCGTCAGCTACGGCTGGCCTCGGTGCCGCCCTCGTCGATGACACTGCTGGGCCTGGTGCAGCACCTGGCCGAGGTGGAACGCAATTGGTTCCAGCGGGTGTTCGCCGGCCAGGACGTGCCCGCGGTATTCGCCGAGGACAGCGGCCAGGGAGAGGGCGCTGGCTTTGATCTCGTTCCCGGGCGCGGGATCGACGAGGCGCTGGCCGTCTGGCGGGCGGAAGTCGCCCGGAGCCGCGAGCTGATCGCGGGCCGTTCCCTGGACGACTCCGGGCGGCTCTCGGAACAGGAGGCCGGCCACGTCGGCGACAAGGGCGTTTCCCTGCGCTGGATCCTGGTCCACATGATCGAGGAGTACGCGCGCCACAACGGTCACGCGGATCTGCTCCGGGAGCGCATCGACGGCGTCACGGGGGCGTGAGCCGCCGCGGGGCCCGACACCGCGGACCCCGCACCACAGACCGCGGGCGGGGCGGCCGACAACCGGCCGCCCCGCCCACGTGCCCGCCTTCAGGACCGCGAGTTACCTCGCCTGGCCGGGCACCTCACCTCGACGCGTCATTCCACGTCGACGTGGTCACTACTGCACGTCGACGTAGTCACTCGTGGCCGTCGCCACCGACGACGTCGGCGTGCCGGCGAAGACGTAGCGCCAGTAGCCGTCGGCCGACGCCTTCACGGTCGTCTTCAGGTTGCCGCGGCTGTCCGACGTCACGGTCTTGACGGTGCTGTAGCTGCTGGCGCCCTGCTTGCGGAACTGCAGCTGCACGGACTGGTTGCCGTACCCGCCGTACGTGTCGGTGTCCCAGTTCGCCCGGGTCAGGGCGCCGGTGACGGTGAGGGTCGCGCCCGTCTTCACCGGCTCGGGCCCGGCGTTCGTGGTCAGCTTGGAGGCGCGCTTCACCCAGCCGGACTTGTAGGTGTCCTTGATGGTGTAGTCACCGTCCTTGCCCACCGCGGCCGCGTAGACGTGCCACCTGCCGGCGAGGAGGTTGCCGTAGATCGTGGAGGCGGGGTCGGCGACCAGGGTGACCGAGCAGGTGGAGGTCGTGGCGTTGACCTGCTTGCAGCTGCCGTGGTCGGTGCTCGGGGTCATGGCACCGTCGACACCGGTCTTGGAATCCAGGTCGGTGCCGTGCCACAGGAAGGCGTAGCCGTCGTAGATTCCGGCCGGGTCGGTGGCGGTGACCGAGACGGTGTACGTCTTCTTCAGGCTGGTGCCGACCACGATGTCCTTACCGCCGTTGACGGTGACGTTCGTGATCTTGGTGTCTCCCTGTGCGTCGTCCGCGCCGGCGACGGCGGGGGACTGCGCGGCGAACGGGGTGAGCTGCGCCTTGGCGGCGCCTGCGCCCGGGGCGTCCGCGGCCTGTGCGGCCGGGATGGCGAGGGCGGATATGGCCAGGGCGCCGGACAGTGCGGCGGCAGTGGCACGAATGCGCATGTGTTCCTCGGAAGGAGAAAGGGGAACCGCCGGCGTGGAAGACGGCCGGCGGGACCCGGATCGGTCGTGGAGTCCACTGACTCCGATCACGAGACCCGTGAAGGATGTGAAGGGTTGTACGTTCAACATGGAGTTCTTGTGCCTGCATGCACACGGCACTCTCGGGCACGCGACCTCCCATGGGACTCCTGAAGCAGATGGAACAGGTAGTGGAGGAGTACGAGAGCGCGCTGATCGCCAAGGTCACCGGGAACGACCCCGTCGAGCTGTGCGACGACCTGCGGCGTGAATGCGACGACCACGCGATCGTCTGCAACCAGCACCGCGTCCTCGTACCCAATGAGTACACGGTCGAACTCGCACCGGAGGTGCACGACGAACTGGCCGCGCGGGGCGGGCAGGTGGGGCAGCGACTCACCGACGTACTGGCCCAGCACGCCGCGAAACGCGACTACGAGTGGGCCGGCCCGCTCACCGTCCACATCACCGCGGCGGACGTGCCGAACGGCCGCTACCGGGTCACCAGTACGGCCAGCACCCACATCCCCGCCGGCGCCCTCACCTCACGGACAACGTGAGCCTCTCCAGGACGCCGCTCCCCCGGACACCGCCCCTTCCTCCCCGGCAGCTTTACGCCGACACCTGCGACGATGTCACGCTTTGCCGGGATCCGGCCATGGACGCCCGCGCGGCCGCTCACCGTTTCCCGCCGAGGGGCGGGCCCCGCAACTCCTCGCTCACGCCCTGATCACGACGCAACCGTCAGGGCAAACACTCCGCCTCGGCGGGGAATTCACCGGGCCGCCCCCGTCCCCGTCACCGCCGCCCCCTATCCTCTCCCGCCCGGCCCCGCATACTGACGACCGAGTACTGGCCGGAAATTCTCCGCATTCGGCCGAACCGGCCGGCGTTCCGCAGGGACGGCCTTCGGCCAGGCCGAATTCCCGCTTGCCGCAAAGCCGCTCCTCTGGGAATGCGAATCCCTTGAAGGGGAAACTGATCGACCCATTCGACGTCCGGAACGCGACTTCCGGGCGGGCGCCCGCCAACCGTAGGTTCCTTTCCGAGGCACATGCCTTGGGAAAGTGCACAATCAACCTTTTCGCGTGACGCGCACCGCGTCACCAGGTCAGGAGGAGCCCGTGGCAAGTCGCAAGGCCATCGCCGCCGTTCTGTCCGCATCCGCCCTGCTGAGCGTGGGTCTGCTGTCCGCCGGCAGCGCGCAGGCGGCGACCGTCCCGACGATCCGGCCGGACGTGCGGTACACGTTCCAGAACGTCGGCAGCGACCGCAACCTCGACGCCTTCGGAAACGACACCCTCAAGTCCTGGTCTCCCGACATCTCCGGAACTCAGGACTTCTACTTGAAGGCCGGAAGGTTCCAGGGTTACCAGCTGGAAAGCGCCATCCACCCCGGCCGGTGCGTCACGGCCAAGGGTATCGGGCAGCAAATTGCGCTGGAGGACTGCAATTCCGGAATCCAGGCCCAGTACTGGGACTACGCGAACAGAGACGAGGGCTCGGCCCTCATCAGCCGTAAGTTCGCCAGGGGTTGCATTGCCGACGCCGGCAATCGCAACGCGGTAGCGCTCGCTCCGTGCACGGGCTCCGACGACCAGCGGTGGATCCCCTTGATCGGCTGAGCCCGCGGCACCGGCTCAACCTGGCGGGGCGGCGAGCCCGGCAGACTTCCCGCCCCGCCAGGCGTTCAGCGCCGGGGCGATGACGGCGAAGGCCCGGTCGATCAATGCGGCGGGGTCCTCGGTGCCGTCGCTTCCGCTCCACCGTTGCAGTGCGGCGTCAAAGGCGTTCAGGGCCATGCCGGCGGCCATCCGCGGATACAGGTCGGTGTCCGCATCGAGGTCCAGGCGAGCCACCAACTCCGCCGACAGGTCGTCGCGCCACTGGGCCTGACGCTCCAGGAAGCGTGCGTAGAGGGCGGGCGTACGCAGGATCAGCTGCACCACGGGCAGCGCCCGGTCGGAGTGGTCGGCGCAGGCGGCGAGGGGGACCGCGATGGCGTGCTGCAGCGCCACGGACGGGCGCTCCTTGGTGGGCCGGGCCGCCAGCTCGGCGCGGATGTCGTTCCCCATGTCGGCCAGGAACTGCACGACCACGTCCTCCTTGGACGCGAAGTAGCGGAAGAACGTCCGCTTGGACACGCCGGCGGCGGTGGCGATCTCGTCGATGGTGACCGCGTCGAACCCCTTCTGGGCCAGCAATTGCAGCGCCGCCTGGGTCAGTTCGTCGGAGACGAGCTGCCGTTTGCGCTGGGCCAGGCTGACGTGGGGGCGGGAGCTCATGGCCTCATCGTACACACCATGCCCTCATTGGCACTCGGTAGCGCAATGACACCCAGGCGCGTATTGACACTCGGTGACAGCAGCGACAGCATGTGCCGCATGGAGCAGCAAGCAGAGCGGAATCAGCAACGGCATCAGCCACGGCATCGACATCCGCAACAGCAGCCGCGACAGCGGTCGAGATCCCGGCAACACCGCTGGGACAGTGGGCAGATCCCGGACCAGACCGGTCGGGTCTTCGTCGTCACGGGAGCCAACAGCGGCCTCGGACGGTCGACCACGCGGGCGCTCGCCCGCCGCGGCGGGCAGGTGATCCTGGCGGTGCGCGACGAGGCCAAGGGGCGCCGTACGGTCGCCGAGCTGACCGCCGAGCAGCCCGACGCCCGTCTTGAGGTGCGCCACCTCGACCTCGCCGATCTGGACTCCGTCCGCACCTTCGCCCAGCGGGTGCACGCCGACCATCAGCACCTGGACGTGCTCATCAACAACGCCGGTGTGATGGCCCCGCCCCGCTCGCTGAGCGCACAGGGGCACGAGCTGCAGTTCGCCTGCAACCACCTCGGCCACTTCGCGCTCACGGGGCTACTTCTCGATCTGCTGACGGCGGGACGCAACCCCCGTGTGGTGACGGTGAGTTCGATCAACCACCGCCAGGGACGCCTCCGCTTCGACGACCTCGCCGGCGAGCGCGGCTACGCGCCCATGGCCTTCTACAACCAGTCGAAGCTCGCCAATGCCGTCTTCGGACGGGAACTCCACCGGCGACTGACGGAAGCCGGCAGCCCGGTGCGGAGTCTGCTCGCGCACCCCGGATACACCGCGACCAACCTGCAGATGAGTGGGCCGGTCGGCCTGTGGCGGGTGGTGTTCGGCCGCATCGGCAATCCGCTGTTCGCGCAGCCGCCGGACCGCGGCGCGCTGCCGCAGTTGTACGCGGCGACCGAACCGGAAGTGGAGAGCGGGGCCTTCATCGGGCCCGACGGCCCGGCCGAGCTACGCGGCGGGCCGACGCGGGTACGGCTGTCTCCCACGGCGGCCGATGCCGAGACCGGCCGCCGCCTCTGGGAGGTGTCGGAGCGGCTGACCGACGTGCGGTTCGCCCTCGCGGCGGCCGCCCAACGGCCGCCTGCTCCCTAGGCACTTGCCGCCAGTCCCGGCCCCTCGCACCGACGGCCGCGCTCAGCCGTTGGTTGCCAGCACGCGGGCCAGGTCGGGGACGTCGGCGGCGACGAGGTCGACGTCGGTGGGCGTCGGGACCGGGGCGGCGTCCGGGCCCCATTCCAGCGGGCGGGGGATGTACGCGGTGCGGAGCCCGGCGTCGGCGGCCGCCGCCAGATCGTCCGGGTGGCAGGCGACCATCAGGAGCCTTCGCGGTTCCACGTCGAGCAGTTCGGCGGCCGACAGGTACACCCGCGGGTCGGGCTTGTAGGACTTGACCAGCTCGGCCGAGAGGAGGCAGTCGAAGCGGAGCCCGGCGTGCTTGGTGAGGCGGGCGAGCAGACCGACCCCGCCGTTGGACAGCGTGGCGGTGATCACCCGGCTGTCGTGGAGCCGTTCCAGGCCGGCCGGGGCATCGGGCCAGGCAGGCAGCCGGTGCCAGGCCCGGACGAGCTCGTCCCGCTCCGCCTCGCCGAGGGCATCGAGTCCGGCTCCGTGACCGGCCAGCGCCTCGTCGAGCGCGATGCGGTGCAGACCGTCCAGGGGCAGCCAGGGCAGGTCGCCGGACACGACCCTGAGCAGAGCCGGCCGGTAGCGGCGGCGCCAAGCGTCGCTGACGGCGCCCCAATCGGCCTGCAGTCCGGCCCGGTTGCCGACGGCGGCCAGCGCCTCCGTCACACCCGACCGCCAGTCGGTCAACGTCCCGAAGACGTCGAACACCGCGGCGTCGATGTCCATGCCCATCCCTGTCCCCCTGTTCCCGTGCCGCGCAGCAGCGGGTGTCCTGCACCCTCGGTCGTCGGGACGACGTGCCGGCCGCCGCCCGCGGGAAGCGGGTCGGCGGCCGGCGGCAAGCGGTGCAGGGAAACCTTCGAGCGGCGGCTCGATCAGACCTTGCTGAAGCACAACGTGTAGCTGGCGGTGTGCCGGCCCACGTACTCGATACCGTAGTCCCACTTCGGCCCGCACTTCTGGGCGGGTCCGTCCAGCCGCTCGCCCAACTTGTACTCGGCATCGGCCGAGCCGCAGTCGACGATCAGCGTCACCGGCTCGCCCTCGGGGTCCTTGACCTTGACGCAGTCGCCGATCTTCGGGTTGTACTTCTTGTCCGCCGCCTCGCGCCGGGCGACCCGCTCGGCCTCCTTCTTGGCCTTCCCGCCGTTGGGGTTGGTGTTGTAGTCCCACACGTACCAGGCACCGCCGCCGAAGATGGCCAGGATGACGAGGGCGGTGATGAGCCCCCGCAACGGGCTGCGCTGCGGGGGCCGTTGGGGGCCGCCGGGGGGCTGCGGGTGTCCGTACGGCTGCTGGACGGGCGGCTGGACCGGCTGCACGTAGCCGTACTGCTGGTGCGGCGGCTGGTTCTGGTACGGCGGCGGTGCGGACATTCTGGGGTCCCCCATGGTGGACTGCTCGACTCCGGCTGAAGATCAACAGGCTGTTGACCGGGGCAGGCTACCTGCCGCGACCTGCCCGGCCGGCATCGGTCCCCCTCCGGATGAGCCTTCTGCCGCTCTGGGGCGTATGGGCGGTCGGCCCGGCACATACGGGTTGTCGGCCCACCGGAACCCGGCAGCTATGCGGTGGCGCCGGCCGGCGCACCGTCATGGACGGTGGCGAACCGGCCGCGTGCCGTGGTGCCGTCGGGGAGGCGCCAGACAGTGCTGACGTGCCCAAGCTCCGTGGGGTCGGGGGAGGTTGGGCCGTCCCCGCGCTGCGGCCGGAGCACGCGGTGGAGGGAGAGGGTGAGCTGCTTGGCGTCCACGGCCACGAGGACGTCGGTGCCGTGCGGTCCGTTGACCACGTCCACGGGAGTGATCGCGGCCGGGCCGCCGCTGACGCTCGCCGCTGTGCCGGAGGCGGAGAACGATGCGGTGACGGACGGGTCGACGGCGTCGCTCGTGTTCTGGTCCTGGGCCTCGGCGTTGCCGGTGATGAGGGCGAAGAGTTGCGCCGTCAGGACCGGGTCGTGGATGCCGTCGTAGATCCAGCGGCGTCCCAGCACCCCGTGTTCGGTGTTGCCGACGAGCGCGCGCTCGCCGCCCTCCAGCGGAGCGCCCCGGTAACTGAGCGGTATGTGGTACGTGACGGGCCGGTCGCCGGATGCGTCGGTGACGGCCATGAATTCGAGGCCCACTTCACCGTCCGGATCGTCGAGCCGGAAGCCACCGGCCTTGGTGAGCTCCGGCGCGCTCCCGGTGCCGAGGTACCAGGGCTGCGTGGGCAGCCATGAGGTGAGCAGCTCCAGTTTGGTGGGCTTGAGGGTGGTGTCGTGGACGACGGCCATGGTGCCTCGGACCTTCTCTCGAACTTCCCCAGGGGTTCCCCTGTTGGGGGCATCTTGCCAAGACGGAAAGCCCGCTGTAGGAGGCACCGGAGAAGTGGCGTCACTACGATGTGCGGGCGGTGGGCCGTTCGTTCGGGGTGAGGTCGAGGGCGACGAGGGGGCTGGTGGCGAATGGGCGCGGTGCGGGGGACCGGCGGTCCTGGTGCGGTCGGGCGGGACGTGGGGGCCGGGGCCGGCGGGGGTGACCGGGGCGGGGTTCCGGTGCGGGAGGTGGTCCGGGAGGTCGTCGGTGAGGTCGCGCCGGACGAAAGGGTCCTGGTCGAAGGGCTGTTGCGGCTCGACGACGAGCGGGCCGTGGCGCGGCTGAGGGGGCGCGGGCGGACCCGTGAACCGCTCGGGTTCGGGGTGCAGGAGGTCACGGCACTGGTGACTCCGGTGGTGTGGCTGGCGCTGGACGAGGCCGCGCGGAAAGTGGCCGGCGCGGCCGTGGAGAACGTGGGCCGCCGGTCGAAGGCGTGGCTGCGCAGGGTGGCGCGCCGGCCGGCGGCGGTCAGGGTCGTGCCACCACTGACGGCGGAGCAGTTGGAGTCGGTGCGGCAGCGGGTCCTGGAACTGGGGGCGGAGAGCGGGCTGGCGACGGAGACGGCGACCGCGCTGGCCGAGCGGGTGGTGGCGCGGCTGGTGCTGCCGCCGTCGCAGGGGCAGTTGGCGCCGGAGCGCGGGGACGGCGGCTCCGGGGAGCCGGGACCGGAGGCGCAGGGGCGGCCTTGATGGGTGCGGGTGGGAAAGGGAGCGGGTTAGCGGGGCGTCCGGCGAGCGCGGGCCCGGATGCCGGCGGGGGCGTGGGCGTCGATGAGCGCGTCCTCGGGGCGGGCACGGGGCTGCGCTTCGTTTTGCTGATGGTGCTGTTCCTGACCAGCAGTGCGACCGTGACGGACAAGATCGTGGAGTCGGTCGCCGATCCCCGCAACATCCGGGTCGGGTGTGCGCTCGCGGCCGGGGCCGATCCGGACAGCGACTACCTGGGCATCGCGCTGACCACGGTGCGCGCCGGTGACGCCTACCGGAGGTGTCTGGACCGCTTCGTCCCGTCGGTCGCGGGGTGGGTTCCGGTCGTCGTGCTCGGTGCGCTCCTCGTCGCGGCGGGCGGGCTCTACTGGATGCTGCCGCGCTGGAAGGGCCGCCGAGGGCGGGTCGTGCCGGTGGAAGGGGGCCTCGTCGGCGGACCGGGGGCCGGGCCGGGCGCCGGACCGGCAGACGGGCGGGGCGAGTTGCGTGCGGTGCTGGATGAGCTGGTCGAGGTGGCCGGGCTGTCCGGGCGTCCGCCGCGGTTCGTGATCGCGCCGGCGGAGGTCACGGCCGGTGCGGTGGTGTTCGGACGGCTGCGGCGCTACGCGGTCTGTCTGCACGGCGGGCTGGTGGCACGTCGGCGGCAGGATCCCGAGGGCTTCCGTGCGGTGGTCCTGCATGAGCTCGCGCACATCCGTAATCGGGACGTCGATGTCACGTATGCCACGGTCGCCCTCTGGCGCGTGTTCCTCGTCGCGGTGCTGCCGGCGTACCTGGTCTGGATCGCGCTGGACCTCAGGTCCTCCGCGATGTCGGTCCTCGGGCCCGCGGAACGGATCGGCACGGCGCACGAACTGGTGCTGTCGGCCGCGATGATCGCGTTCGTCCATCTCGCCCGTGCGGATGTCCTGCGGACCCGTGAGACCTATGCGGATCTGGACGCACTTGCCTGGGGCGCGGATGCCGGGGCGTGGCGCGACCCGGGGTCGCCCCGGGCGTCCCGTTCCCGCCGCCTCTGGGGGGCGTTCGCCGCGTTGTGGCGGACGCATCCCCCGTGGGACCGGCGGGTGGCGTCGCTCAGCGATCCGCGGGAACTGTTCGCGCCCCATGCCGGCACCCTCTTCGTGGCCGGTGCCACGTCGACGATCGTCGGCGACCAGATGGCCGACCTCTTGCCGGGCGTGCGGCAGGGATGGCTGCTCGGGCCGTTGACGGCCCTCCTCGCGGGCCTGATCGCGGCGATTCCGGGCGTGGCGTTGTGGCGCGGTGTGGCGCGTGCGGTACTGACCGGCGGCCGGGTGCCGTCGGGTCTGCGCGCGGGGTGGTGGCTCGGGGTGGGGCTCGTCGTCGGCGAGTTGCTGATGAGCACGACGTCCGGGAGCACGCGGTGGCTGCCCCGGCATCCGGAAGCGTTCGCCCTGCTCCTCGTGATGAGCGTCGGCATCCTGGGCTGGACGGCGCAGTACGCGGAGCTGTCGGTGCGTTCGTGGCGGGGACGCACCCTGCGCCCGGCGATGCTGCTCGGACTGGCCGTGACCTGGGCGGTGTTCGCCCTGTGGTACGCCTGGTGGCAGTCCGACGGCCATGTGCTGACGATGGGGTGGGCGTACTCCAACACCGGGATCCGGGAAGCGCTGGAGCACGATCTGCCGGGCACGGTGCCCGGGCACGAGGGCGCGCTCTCGGCGATCGCGATGGCTCTGCCGCTGCTGCTGCCGATCGGTACCGACCCGATGATGCTGTGGGCCGCCGCGCTGCTGTGGCTGCTGCCGCTGCTCGCGTGGGTACGGCGGCGCGGTGCGGAGGGGGCGGCGCCGCGCTGGGTGCAAAGTGCGCTGCGCGGGGCGTCCGGCCCGGCCCGAGGGCCCGCGGCGGTGCTGCCGTCGCTGCGACGCCCCCTGTACGCCGCCGGTATCGGCGCGCTGGTGTGCTGGGCCGGCATCGTCGCGGTCATGGCCTCGATGCACACCTGGCAGCCGCCGGTCGACCGGCGGTACGGCACCTATCTGCTGGTGTTCCTGGCGTCGGCGCTGATCGTGCTGGTCTGCGGTACGGCCGCCACGGCCGCGCTGACCGCCGCGCTGACCGCCCGCTTCTCGCTGCTCCTCGCTCTCGTGGCGGCCGGCACCACGGCGCTGCTCGGGCTGGCCGGGCTGTTCCTGCTCGGGTCCTTCGACGGCTGCCTCGGCCCGCTCAACACGCTGAGATCCACCTGCCATTGGCAGCCCGACGCGATCTGGTCGACCACCGAGATCCTGCTGCCCCTCGTGCTGGGGCTCGGGATCTTCGTCTCCGCCGCGGCCGCGCTGCTGGGGATGGCGGCGCGGAGGGTGGGGCGGCGGGCACTACGGCGGGATGGTCCAAGTACCAACAAAATCAAGCCCGTTGAGGAGAGTGCGAAGCGGAGGTGGGGACGGCCCGGGCCCCGGCGGGAGAGGGTGGTCGCGCGACGGGTGTGGGTCGGCGTGACGTGCGGAGCCGTCCTCGTGCTCAACGCGACGGTGAGACTGCCCGGCGGCGACGGCGGACGGCCCGGCCGGGCCTCGCTCACGAAGGAGCAGCTGATGCCCCGTGACGCGATCCCGGCCGCCTCGCCCCAGGTCCTCGGTGCGCAGACGGACGCCTGGCTCCGGCTCGGCGGACGGAACCTCACCGGACGCTTCGGGGCCGAGGTCCTGGGGATCGTCACGGCGCTGCAGGACAAGTCGGCGCTCACCGACCGCGGTTACGCCGACCGCCGGATCCGTCCGCACTGCGTCGCCGTCGAGCAGGTCGTGACGGAGGCCGGTCGCTACCTTCCGCTGCCGGACCCGCGGGCCCAGCAGCGGTGGGCGCGGCTCCAACGGCGGGGCGGACAGGCGGGCGCCGACTGCCGGCGGGCGATCGTGGAGGGCAGGTTCCCGGTGTTCACGAAGGCCATGCGGGACTTCCTGGACATCGGCCAGGCCACCACGGAACTGCTCGACGTCATCACGGCACAAGCCGCCCCGGGGCGAAGAACGCACGCCGCCCCCGGGAGGCCACCGGCAGCCGGCGGACCGGCTCAGCCTTCCAGCGGAACCCCGAAGCGTACGGCCGGAGCCGCGGGAGCCCCGTAGTACGCCGAGCCGGTGCCGGTCGGGCCGGCCGGGCTGCCGGGCAGGCGCCAGACCATGCCGGTGCCGTTCTCGCCGTCGGCGGTCACGGCGAGGTCCGCCCGGCTGTCGTGGTCGGTGTCGGTGAGCAGCAGGGCCGCGCCGAAGCGGTCACCGGGCTCGGCGGCGCCGGGCACTCCCGGGCTGTCCTGGGTGTACATCTGCGCCCCGGCCGTCGTGAGTCCGCCGGGTGAGCCGCGCAGTACGGTCACCGCGCCGGCCGACTTCACGGCCGCCGTGCCCGAGCCGAGCGTCTCCCCGGGGGCGCCGACCACGAGGTCGCCGACGTGGTCGCCGTCCACGTCGCCGATGGCGAGCGCCCCGCCGAAGGTGTCCTCGGGCTCGGACGTACCGGGAACGCCCTCGGTGTCCTGGTCGACAAAGAGCGTCGGGCGTCCGGTGCCGGGGCCGGCGGCCGCCCCGTACACGACCGTCACCCGGCCGCCGATGCCGCCGCCGCTCTCACCGCGGCCGGCGACCGCGAGCTCCGCCCGTCCGTCGCCGTCGAAGTCCGCCGCGGCCAGGGCCCGGCCGAAGCCGTCCCCGTCCTCGTTGTGTCCCGGTACCCCCGGCGACTCCTGGTCGAGGACGGCCCGTTGCGAGCCGAGGCCGCCGGCCGCGCCGTGGAGCACGGTCAGCCGGCCCGCCCCGCCGTCCGAGGCGGCCACCACGTCGCCGTAGTCGTCACCGTTGAAGTCACCGCGGAGACCGGGCGTGGCGGCGGTGGCCGGGCCGGCGTCCAGGGAAACCAGGCCGGCCGCGAGCAGTACCGAGCAGGCCGCCGAGGAGAGCGTGGACCGCCCGCGCCCGGCGGGACGGACGGAGCGGGCCGGGCTCGTGCCGTTCCCGGTGGTCACCGTCGGCCGCTTCTCCCCCGACGCCCTCATCGGTCCGCTGATTCGCTGCGCGGTGGGCATGGCAGGTCCGTTCTCTGCGCCGGGAGCCCGTGGTCAGGCGGCCTCCCGAGGTGTCTTTGCCCAGGGAGACCGTTCAGCCCCCGTAGGGGTTGTGGTGGACGACGGGAGGCGGCGCCGGCGGCCGTCCGGGGCGCCGGCCGGGCCGGGCCTCAGGGGCCGGGCGTCATAAAGTGTGAGTTTCGCGGCCGCGGTTGCCATCGGGCCGTGCTGTCGTTGAGAACGGCATGACCAAAATGAACCGTACGTTCGCCGCGCTGCTGCTGGCCGCCGGCGCCTCGGCCGCCGTCCACCCCGCCGCGAACGCCTCGCAGACGGACCAGCCGCTGCTGTTCAGCGTGGACCACGAATTGGCCAAGCTCCACGATCTGGGACCGCACGGAAAGGTGGCCCGGGCGGCGACCTCCCTCACGTCGGTGTTCCATCTGCTCACCCCGGTCAGCCGGGTGCTGGACAAGGGACAGCGGTGAGAGCGGGCCCCCTCATCCGATATCACATGACATGGTCGGCGAGGGAATAGATGAGGTAGCCCGAATACGTGATGAGCACCAGGCCCCAGAAATAGGAACTGGGCTGTTCGTTCCGGATGTTCCACATCTTCTTCAGGCAGCCGACCGTGGCCAGAATGCCGAGAAGTCCGACGGCCGCGGAAATCCAGAAGATGACCGGGTTGTCGGCGGCGAAGCCGGTACCGATGTTCGCCACGATGAACAGCAGTACGGGCCAGGTGTGGTTCAGCGGCGATTCGTCGGTTCCGGAAGCCTGCTGTGTCTCGTGCGCCATGGTTGCTCCTCGGTTGTGCGGGGGGACGGGCGGCCGGTGTCCCGGGGTCGGCGGCGAGCCCGGGAAAGGCCCGTCGAAGGTGGACCCGGCGATCGGCCGGTAACTCGCCGCGGTGCAACGGAAATTGCTGGATATACGGCGTGCGCCCCGGGTCGCCGGAGCGTACCAGGGGCGCACGTCGTTCAGCCTGGGATTCCGCTAGCGGCGGGAATTCACAGGATGATGTCGATCAGCCACTCGATGGCGACCTTCGTGGAGATCACGCCGCCCAGCGTCAGCGTCTTGCGGAGCCACTTCGGAAGCTTGTTCCACTGCTTGGTGAAGTAGCCCTTGCCCTTCTTGGCCCACTTGGTGAGCTTGATCTGCCAGCTCTTCGGCAGGCGCTTGAAGGCGGCCTTCAGGGCCTTCTTCTTCAGCTTGTCGATGATGCCGTGGGGGGCGACCTGGTTCGCGCCGGTCTGCGCGGCGGTGCTGGCGCCACCGGTCTTGGCCGCGGCGTCCGCGAGCTGCTGCGACAGGTTCGCCGGGAGGACGGTGCGGGCCTGGTCGACGGTGAGGGTCTGCACCGCGGCGGTGCGGGCCGGCGCCTCGGTGGCGGCGGAGGCGGCCGGCGCGGCGACGCCGAGGGCCACGGCGGCGGTCAGGGCTGCTGCGGTTATTCGCATCTTGTTGCGCATGAAGACTCCTCAAATCAACTGGGGGGCACGGCCGTACCCGCAGGGGGTCCGGAAGCGGCCTTACCTGGACCGGAAGTTCCGATCGACTGGTGAAGAGTTTTCCGATTGCGCGGTCTTCTGGGTATTGAATCTTTGGGCAGTTGAACGGGTGGGCAATGCCCATCGGGACAATGCCGCGCCGCGGAATTCCACGGCACCGGGCGGCATTCTGCGCCGTACCGTAATAACGCGCCGGACAGGGCAATTCGCCCGTTTCTCCGTCTTCCGGATCCGGCGGCCGACCGGTCGCGGCCGCGGAAAGCCGCCATGGGATGCTGAGACGTCCCTGCTCAGGGCGAGAATCGGGAGTGTAGAGCGGCGTGATGTCAGCGATACGACGGGCTGTGACCGGTACCTGGGACCGCTTCGCGGCCTCCGATCCCGGTCTGCTGCGGTTGATGGCGGGACTGCGGACGGTGGGGGCGATCCTGGTCACGCTCGTCGTCCTGGCGCTGCTGCACACCGGCGTCACCCTGATGGTCGCGGGCGCGATGACGGCGATGGTGTCGACCTTCGCGATCCGGGAGAAGGAGGTCCGGGGCCAGGCGATCACGCTGGCGCTGGGCCTGCCCGTCGCGCTCGCCGCGATGTCCCTCGGGGCGCTGCTGCACGCCAGCGTCATCGCCGGCGATCTGTTCTTCCTCGCGCTGATCTTCGGTGCCGTGTACTCCCGCCGGTTCGGTGACCGCGGCACGGCGCTCGGACTGATCGGGTTCCAGGTCTACTTCGTGTCGCTGTTCGTGCGGGCCACCGTGCCGGCGCTGCCCCAGGTGGCGCTGACCCTGGCCGTCGCCTTCGCGGGCAGCGCGGTCGTACGGTTCACCGTCGTTCCGGAGACCCCGCAGCGCACCCTCGCCCGGCTGCGCGCCGCCTTCCGGGCGCGGCTGGCGCAGCTGGTGGCCACCCACCTCGCCCTCATGGACGCGGAGCCCGGGCAGCTGGACGACGTCCTGGACGATCTGCGCCGGGACACCGCGCGGCTGCACGAGGCGGCGCTGATGATCCAGGGCCGCCTGGAGGAGGGCACCCCGGACGAGGCCACGGCCGGGCTGCTGCAGCGCCGGGTCGCGGATGCCGAGATCGCCGCCGAGCGGCTGGGGATGCTGCTGCTCAACGCCCGCAGCGCCGAACGCGCGGACACCCTCACCCTGCACCTCCCGCACGCCCCGGTGCCCACCACCACGAGCGTGCTGGAGACCGGTGGCGATGTGCACACCAGGCTGCGGCGGGACCTGGAGGCGCTGAACCTGCTGGTGGCGCGGCGGGCGCCGGACGACCGCGGCACGGCGCTGGCGCACGTGCGCAACCGGCTGCTCGGCTACCGCGACGAGGACAAGCTGCCGCCGGCCTCGCCGGCCGTCCAGGACGCCTTCCGCGGTATCGGTGAGGCCGCGCGCGCCGTCCTGGGTCTGCGGCTGGCGCTGGACGGGCCGCAGGACGAGTCCGACGACTCGCCGGCCACCACGCGGTCCCGGGAGGAGTTCGACGCCGAGGACCTCGCGATCGTCGGGGCCGGGACGGACGAGGAGGGCGCCGGGTCCGAGGACGACCGCACCGGGCTGCAGCGGCCCACCACCCGGGCCGCCTTCCAGGTCGCGGTGGGCTCGGCGCTGGCCATCGTCGGTGGGGAGTTCCTGTCCAGCCAGCGCTGGTACTGGGCGGTGCTGACCTGCTGGGTGGTCTTCCTCAACACCTCGTCGACCGGCGAGATCCTGGTGAAGGGCTACCGCAGGCTGGTGGGGACGGTGTTCGGGGTGGTCGCCGGTGTCGGGCTGGCGGGACTGGTCGGCAACCACACCTGGACCGCGTTCGCCCTGGTGCTGGTGTGCGTCTTCGGCATGTTCTTCACCGCGCCGCTGTCGTACGCGCTGATGTCGTTCTTCGTCACGGCGATGCTCGGTCTGCTCTACACCCTCCTCGACACCTACAGCCTGTCCGTGCTGGTGCTGCGCATCGAGGAGACGGCGCTGGGCGCCGCCTGCGGGATCATCGCCGCGGCGCTGGTGCTGCCGGTGCACACCGACCGGCGTACGGACGAGCACCTGGACACCGTGCTGGTGCGGCTGCGGGAGGTGGTGGCCGCGGCGGTCGAGCAGCTGAGCGGCGGGCCCGCCGTCGACCTGCTGGGCCTGGCCCGTGATCTGGACACCGCCCTGGACGAACTGCGGGCCTCCACCCGGCCGTTGACGCATCCGATCACGCCGCTGCGGGTGCGGCGGCAGACCGCGCAGTATCTGGTGGCGCTGCTGGAGACCTGCGCCTATCACGCCCGGTCGCTGGCGGCGACGGCCGAACTCGTGCCGTACAGCAGGACGATCGCCGCCGATCCGCGGCTCTCGCTCGCCGGGAAGCGCATCGCGCGGAACCTGGATCTGATCGCCGCGCGGGTGCGGGACGAGCCGGCCGAGGGCGAGGTGGAGGCCGGGGCCAGCATCGCCGCGATGCTGGAGGCGAGCGACTCCCCGGCGCTGCGGTCGGGGACCGTCACCTTCCGCGTGCTGCGGCATCTGCAGCGGCTGGACGAGAACGTGGTGGGCATCGCCCGGCCGCTGGACGTGCCGGTGGCCGGCCGGAACGCCGGCCCGCGGGCCTGACCCGCCGGCCGGCCCGGGCGGTCACAACGCGATCTGCTCCCCCGGCTTCAGCAGCCGCAGCCGGTCCTCGCGGCCGGCCCGCCGGAAGGCCTCGACCAGCGAGTCGCTGCCCTGCGTGAAGTGGCCCCAGTGCTCGAAGTGCAGGGGTACGACCTGGCGGGCGCCGAGGAGGCCGGCGGCCTCGGCGGCCCGGTCGCTGGGGAGGGTGAGGTACGCGTCGCCGAGCAGTGGGGTCTGCGCGCCGCCGGCGAACAGCAGCGCCACGTCGAACGGCCCGAACCGTTCGGCGATCGCCCGGACCACGTCGAGCGAGGCGTTGTCGCCGCTGATGTACACCGTCGGCAGGCCGGCGCCGGACAGCACGAAGCCGGTGACCTCGCCGACCAGGTGCTCGGTGCCGTCGGGGCCGTGCTGCGCGGGGACTCCGGTGACGGTGAGGGTGCCGCCGTCCGGGCGGGGCAGGGTGAACTGTTCGCCGTCGGCCAGCGCCCGGACCGTGCCGCCGAGCCGTTCGCGCGCGGCGGCGGTGGACAGGACCAGCGGGGCCTCGGCGGTGTACGCCCGGCCGGCGCGGTCGAGATTGTCCGGGTGGTGGTCGTGGGAGAGCAGCACCGCGTCGACCGGGCCGATCTCCTCCGGGGTGAGCGCGGCGCCCGCCGTCTTGACCAGCTTCCGCTCGCCTATGGGGTAGTCGCCGGGCGGGTCGAAGGTGGGGTCGGTCAGCAGCCGCACCCCGGCGATCTCCAGGAGTGCCGTGGGGCCGCCCACATACCGGACGGTGACTCCACCGGACGACGAGGATGCGCTCATGACTGCCTTTCGCTTGCAGGGACGCCGCCGGGGCGACGGTGCGGACGGCGGGAGGCCGTCCGCATGATCCGTAACACCGGTGTGCCGGGGCGCATTCCGGCCCGGGTCCCCGGCTAGTTCGCGAGCGGAACGGCCGCGCCGGTCACCCTGATCCGTGCGTCGTCGGGGTCGATGTCGACGTACAGGTCGCTGGGGCGGCCCATGTCCTCGCCCTGGCGGAGGTGGGCCCGCACCGGCTCGGTGACCAGGCCGAGGGTGCGCAGATAGCCACCGAAGGCCGCGGCGGCGGCGCCGGTCGCCGGGTCTTCGACGACGCCACCGACCGGGAAGGGGTCCCGGGCGTGGAAGTCCAGGCGGTCCGGCGCCTGGCGCTGGACGAGGTGCACGGTGGTCCAGCCGTGCTCCCGCATGAGGGCGTGCAGGGCGTCGAAGTCGTAGTCGAGGGCGGCCAGCCGCTCCCGGCTGCGGACGGCCAGGACGAGGTGGTCGTTGCCGGCGAAGGCGATGTGCGGCGGCAGTTGGGGGTCCAGGTCGTCCCGGCTCCAGTCCAGCGCCCGGAGCACGGTGTCGACGAGGGCGGCGCCGGCCGGGCGGGAGTGCGCGGGCACGCTGGTGAGCGTGGCCCGCAGGCTGCCGTCCTGGCGGGTGGTGGACACCCTGATCTCGCCCGCCGGGGTGTCGAAGACCAGCTCTCCGGTGCCGGTCCGGGAAGCGAGGGCGACCGCGGTGGCGATGGTGGCGTGGCCGCAGAAGGCGACCTCGGCGAGGGGGCTGAAGTAGCGCAGCCGGTAGCGGCGGGCGGCGGTGTCGTGCGCGGTGACGAAGGCGGTTTCGGAGTACCCGACCTCGGCGGCGATGGCCAGCATGCGGGTGTCGTCGAGGGCCTCGGCGTCGAGCACCACACCGGCCGGGTTACCGCCCGCGGGGTCGGTGGTGAAGGCGGAGTAGCGCAGCACCTCGACGTCCGCGTCCGCGTGCGCGACGAGGTGGGTGGAGGAGTCGGGGGAGGAGGTCGTGTGGTTCGTCATGGGTTCACCGTGTCACCGCACGGCCATCGCGTCCAACGATAAATCTTGCTGACGTCCATCGGACATCGCGATAGCGTGGAGGAATGGAGACCCGGCTTCTGGAATCGTTCGTGGCGCTCGCGCGAGCGGGCAGCTTCACCGCCGCGGCCCGCACCCTGCATCTCGCGCAGTCCACCGTCACCGTCCAGATCCGCACGCTGGAGAAGGAGTTGGGGACGCCGCTGTTCGACCGACTGCCGTCGGGGACGGTCCCGACCGCCGCCGGGCTGCGACTGCTGGAGGAGGCCGAGGCGGTGCTCGACGCGGTGGCCCGGCTGCGGGCGACGGCCTCGGGCTGGCACGGCGACGCGGCGGGCGGGACGGTGGCGGGCCAGGTCACGATCGGGGCGGCGGACTCGCTGTGCGCCTCGCGGCTGCCGTCGGTGATCGCCGCCCTGCGGCGCACCCATCCCGGGCTGGAGGTCCATCTGAACGCCGTCGGCACGGCGGCGGCGGTGGACGGGCTGCGCAGCGGCCGGCTCGATCTGGCTCTGGTACTGGAGCCGGAGGTGGACGAGAGCGATCTGCCGGCCCTCCGGATCGCCGAACTGCCGTTGACGTACGTCGCGGCGCCGGACCATCCGCTCGCCGGGCGGACGGCCGGCTGGGAGGAGCTGGCCCGGGAGAGCTTCTTCGTCCACGAGGAGGGCTGTTCCTACAGCGACCGGCTGGTCCGTGCCCTGCAGGGCGTGCCGGGAACTCGTCCTGGAATCACCCGATTCGGCAGCATCGATGCCGCCCGCTCGTGCGTGGCGGCGGGCCTGGGACTGACCCTGCTGCCGGAAGTGACGGTGGAGGGGCAGCTGGCGGACGGCCGACTCGCCGCCGTGTACGGACCGGAGGCGCCGCCCGTGCCCGTGCAGCTCGTCCGTCATCGCAGGCGGTGGCTCTCGCCGGGCGCCCGGGCGGTCACCGAGGAGCTGACCGCGGCCTTCGCCGACACCTCCCTGTGACATCCGCCATAACCTCTCCCGGCCGCCACTAAGCCGGCTAGTAGCAATCCCTTCCACCGACATAGGGGATTTGTCCGCCTTGAGGCGGCGATTCCCCATGGATGCGCGGACGGCCTGCGGCCCGACGGCCTTTCGTCCCCACGAGACGAGCATGACGGCCCTTCTGACGGGGTGACAGGCATTCCCGGGAATTGGCCGCACCCGGCAGCACACCTCACCGCCGGCGACAAGGGCCGACTCGCACTACTAAACGCATTAGTAGATACCACCTCCCGCTTTCCTTGCCTTATGCGCCGGGGCTTTCCAAAAATGACGACCCCCATTACCGAATGAGGTCATCGATGACGAAGCACCGCCGGACGAGGCATTACCGGAAAATAGCCATCGGCGCCCTGGCCGTCAGCGCGCTCGCCGTGCCGACCGCCGCCATGGCATGCCTGAACGGACCGGGTGAAGGCCATTGGGGCCACGGGAAATGGCACGGGAACGCCCACCGCCACCACCACTGGGGAAGCGCCGGATCGCACGCGAAGCCGAGCGCGGGGACCACCCGGAAGGCCGCCGCGACGCCGAGCGCGACGGCGAGCGGCGCGCCGGCCTCCGGCACCGCGGCCAGCATCCTGAAGCTGGTCAACAGCGAGCGCAGCAAGGCCGGTTGTTCCCCGCTGAAGCTCAATGCGAAGCTGACGAAGGCGGCGCAGGACCACAGCAAGGACATGGCCGCGCACCGGAACATGTCCCACACCGGTTCCGACGGGTCGGACCCCGGCCAGCGGATCACCCGCGCCGGGTACCGGTGGAGCGCGTACGGCGAGAATGTCGCCTACGGATATTCCTCGCCGCAGAGCGTGATGAAGGGCTGGATGGACAGCCCCGGCCACAAGCGCAATATCCTCGACTGCTCCTTCAAGGAGCTCGGTGTCGGCCTCGCCCAGCCCGGGGATTACTGGACACAGGACTTCGGCACGGCCGGATGAGGCAGTCCCGGAACGGCCGGATGCGGCAGTCCCAGCAGGGCTGGATGAGGCAGTCCCCGAACGGCTGGATGACGGCCGGCTGAATTCCTCCGGTCCCAGGTCTCGCCGTTCCGATCTTCCGCCGCGTTCCGCGCGGTCCTCAGCCACCCGCCCGGTCGTGATCGATCAGCAGGTGCCGGGGGCCGCGCAGGACGGGGCTGCGGCGGTACGGGGGCGGGTCCTCGACGAGCCGGGGGGCGTCGAGGTGCTGGATGAGGGCGGTGAGCGCGGCCTGGGTCTCCAGCCGGGCCAACGGGGCGCCGAAGCAGCTGTGGACGCCGCCGCCGAAGCCGAGGTGCTGGTTGTCCTCGCGCCCCGGGTCGAACCGGTCCGGTTCGGGGAACCGCCGTGGGTCGCGGCTGCCGGACGCCAGCACGAGGATCAGCGGGGCGCCACGCGGGACGGTGACGCCGTTGATCTCGATGTCGGCGAGCGGGGTGCGCTGCGGCAGCATCTGCACCGGCGGCTCGTAGCGCAGGAGTTCCTCGACCGCCCGCGGCATCAGCGCCGGCTCGTCGCGCAGGCGCTCCAGCGCCTCGGGGTGGCGCAGCAGGGTGAGCATGCCGTTGGTGATCAGGTTGACGGTCGTCTCGTGGCCGGCGATCAGCAGCAGCACGGCGGTCGTCATGATTTCGATCTGGTTGAAGCCGCCGTGGTCGGGTCCCGGGTCGGTGGCGAACGCGGAGAGCATGTCGGCGCCGGGGTTGCCGCGGCGTGATGCGGCGAGTTCGCCGAGGTAGATGCCCATCGCCCGGCGGGCGTCGGCGGCCGCGCGCTGCCGTTCGGTGGGATCCGCGCCCCGGGCGGGGTCGAGCCCCGACACGATCGTGTCCGACCAGCCGCGGAACGTCGGCTCGTCCTCGGTCGGTACGCCCAGCAGCCGGCAGATCACGGTGACCGGCAGCGGGTAGGCGAATTCGTCGACGAGGTCGATGCGGTCCCTGGTCCGGAGCTGGGCGAGCAGGTCCTGGACGATGCGGGTGATCTCGCCGTGCAGGGCGTCGATCCGGCCGGGATTGTGGGGCGGCCCGAAGGAGCGCATGGCGAGGCTGCGCAGCCGGTGGTGTTCGGGGTCGTCCAGGCCGATGAAGGACGGCGGGATGCCCTGCTCCTCGTCGCCCGCCTCGTCGGGTTCGGTGCGGTTGCGGCGGTCGGAACTGATCCGCGGGTCGTGCAGCAGGGCGGTGATCTCGTGGTACGTCCCGACCAGGTAGCTGCCGTTCTGCTGCCGGGCCACTCCGTGCTCGCGCAGTTCGGCGTAGAGCGGGTACGGATCGGGCCGGCTGGCGTAGTCCGTGATCCGCTCGATGAGGGTCTCGGGGTCCGCGGCCATGGGCGGGGCTCCTCACGCGGTGGGGGACGGTGGTCCGTCCGTGGTCTCAGCGGCCCGGTTGGACCAGGGTCAGGCGACGGTCGGGCAGATGGCCGGTGAGGGCGACGGTCGGGCCGTGCGAGAGCACCTTGGGGTCCGGGACGTCGGAGGGGACCGGGGCCGGGGACTCGCCCTGGTCGGCGGCGCCCGGCGCGGGCGGGAACGGCGCCGCGGTCTCGATCAGGCGCTGGTAGTACTCCAGCGATTTGGCCTGGTTGACGCTCACCGCCGCGGTGACCCGCCCCCGGTAGCCGTAGACGGCGACCAGCCGGAGCTCCTTGAGGGAGCCCTGGGCGATGACCACCTGGTCGGAGAAGGTGGGGACGCCGACGGACTTGATGTTCAGGCCGAACTGGCTGGACCAGAAGGCCGGTACGGTCAGGTGCGGGCGCCGGCGCGGCCCGGGGTTGACCATGTTGTGGGCGGCCACCTCGGCCTGGGCGACCGCGTTGCCCCAGTGCTCCAGGGACAGCAGCTGGTACTCGAAGAGCGGGTGCGGGAACCGCGCCACGTCGCCGGCCGCGAAGACGTCGTCGGTCACGATCCCGTACATGTCGAACGCCCGGCAGCCCGCGTCGCAGGTGACCCCGCGCGGCCCGGCGGCAATGCCGGATTCGGCCACCCACTCGGTGTTGCGGACCGCGCCCAGGGCGACCACGGCGACATCGGCGTCGATCCGCGTGCCGTCGGAGAACCGGGCGCCGATGAGCCGCCCGGCGCGGTCGCCCTCCAGGGCGGTGACCGTCACCCCGCAGCGCAGGTCGACGCCGTGCGCGCGCTGCAGTTTGGCGGCGAGGGCGCCCAGCGTGCCACCGAGCGCACCGACGAGCGGCGCCGGTCCGCGTTCGGCGACGGTCACCGCGAGGCCCCGCTCGATGCAGCCGGAGGCGATCTCCGAGCCGGTGAAGCCGGCGCCGATGACCAGGACGCGGCGCGGCCCGGCGTCCAGCCGCGCGGCGAGCCCGGCCGCGTCCCCGCTCGTGCGGAGGGTGAACACCCCCTCCAGGGCGGCCTCTTCCGGGTTCGGCCAGGGCCGGGCCCGGGTTCCGGTGGCGATCAGCAGCCGGTCGTAGGGCTCCTCCGTGCCGTCGGCGAGCAGCACGCGCTTGCCCAGCGGGTCGAGCCCGGTGGCCCGTACGCCGAGCCGCCAGTGGGCGTCCACCGGGCGGCGCCGCGGCAGCCCGGTGTCGCCCGCGGAGACCCGGCCGAGCAGGACCTGCTTGGACAGCGGCGGCCGGTCGTACGGCGGCTGGGCCTCGTCGCCGATCAGGGTCAGCGAGCCGGCGAAGCCCTCGTCGCGCAGCGTCTCGGCGGCCCGCAGCCCGGCGAGCGAGGCACCGACGATGACGATCCGGCCGTCGCGGGGGTCACCGTTCACCGGTACCGGCCTCCTCTCCCACGAGGATGGCCTGCACCGGGCAAGCGGCGACCGCCCGCAGCACGCGTTCCTGCTGCCCGTCCGGGACGACCGGGTGGTACAGCAGGGCTTCCTCGCCGTGCATGGCGAACACCTCGGGGGCGAGGAAGGCGCACTGCGCGTACCCCTGACAGCGATTGAGGTCGACGACGACGTTCATCGGTCCGCTGCCACTCCTCTCACCCCGTAGTCCCGGCACGTCCGCATGCGCGCGGTGGGCGTTGGCTCGTCGTCCCTGTCTACCGCGCGTCGCGGAGCGGGGCAGGTGGAGCGGGGCCGTTGGAGGGGCCAGCGTCGGCCCGTACATGCGCGAGGTCATCGAGGGCGGCGGGTACCCGCAGCCGGCCCGCCGGGTGATCGAGGCGGAGGACACCGGGCCGGACGAGGGCTTCGAGTTCGGCCTGCGGTGCGTCCTCGACGGCGTCGGGGCCCTCGCCGATTGATTTTCGATCGAAATCTATCGACAATCGATCGATGCATCGCTTTTTCATCCTCGCGCTCCGGGCCGGCATCGTCGCGGCGATCCTGGTCGGCCTCTTCGGCCAGATCGTGGTCATCCCGACGACGGCGGCCGATCAGGTCGACCGCTTCCCGCTCTACGCCCCGTTCGCCGCGCCGTATGTGACGGTCGCCGTCGTCGGCGTCGCCTGCGTCCAGGTCGCGCTCGTCGCGGTGTGGATGCTGCTCGCCATGGTCCGGCGCGACGCGCTCTTCAGCCCGCGCGCCTTCCGCTGGGTCGACACCCTGATCGGGGCCTCGGTCGTGGCGACGCTGCTGGCGCTCGGGGTCACCGGGCATCTGGCGCTGGCCGAGATCCCTTCGCCCGGCGACGGCATGCAGGTCATCGGCGCCCTGGGTGCCGCGCTCGCGAGCGTCGGCGTGGGAGCGGCGTTCGCCATGCTCGTCGTCGTCATGCGCGGCCTCCTGCGCAAGGCGACGGATCTGCAGACCGAGATGGCCGAGGTGGTCTGATGGCGATCGTCGTCGACCTCGATGTGCAGCTCGCCCGACACCACATGTCGGTGGGCGAGTTCGCCGCCGCCGTCGGCATCACGCCCGCCAACGTCGCCGTGTTGAAGAACGGCCGCGCCAAGGCGGTGCGGTTCACCACGCTCGACGCGATCTGCCGCACGCTCCGCTGCCAGCCGGGCGACGTGCTGCGCTGGGTGCCCGACGACGACACGGACGAGGGCTGAGGAACCTCGATCCTCCGCCGGTGGCCTCAGCCCTCCCCCGGCACCTCAGCCCTCCGCCAGCACCGCCCGGATCACATGCCGGGCGTTGTGCGCCATCGTCGGGTTGGTCCGCCGGTGGTACGGCAGCGCGATCAGCGCCTGGGAGAGCGTCCGCGCCCGGCCGCGGGTCCAGGTCGCGTCGTCCACGTCCAGCGCCTCGCGGAACACCTTCCGGGCGTCGGCCGGCAGCAGGTTCCACGCCGGGAACAGGTCGCAGGCCGGATCGCCCACCCCCATGCACCCGAAGTCGATCACCGAGGTCAGCCGGCCGCCGTCCACCAGCAGATTGCCCGGCATCAGATCGGCGTGCAGCCAGACCGGGGGCCCGTCCCAGCCGGGGGTGCACAGCGCGTCCTCCCACACGGCGGCCACGGCGTCGCAGTCCACGGCCTCCTCCGGGATCCCGCGCAGTTCCTCGACGGCCGCCCGGGTCGCCGTGTCGAGCGAGGCGAGCGGCCCGCCGCGGTAGGCCGCCGGCGCCCCACGGAGGGTGAGGCTCCGCATCGCCGTCACGAACCCGGCCAGATCCTTGGCCAACAGAACCGGCTCGCCCAACGCGCCCGCCTGCGGGTTCTCCCCCGCCAGCCACCGGTACACCGACCACGGCCACGGATACCCCTCGGCGGGCTCCCCGGCCGCGAGCACCTCGGGGACGGCCATGGGCAGCCGCGGCGCGAGACGGGGCAGCCACTCCTGCTCCAACGAGATGTCCGGGGCCCCGCCCTCCACCAGCGGCAGCCGTACGACCAGGTCGTCGCCCAGCCGGTACATGGCGTTGACCGTGCCGCCGGACGGAAACCGTTCCACCGGCAGCTCCGCCCAGTGCGGGAACTGCCCGGCGATCAGCCGCCGTACGAGGTCGTCGTCGAGGGGGTACGGGCCGGGGCGCCTCTGCCCTGTGCTGCTCATGGGACGCCATCCGACCGCCGGACGGCGGCGGGCGTCAAACGCTTTTCGGGAGGACCTCGCCGCGGCCGGCGATGCGGTCGGTGCGGCGCGCCGGTCAGCGCACCGAGGCGGCCGGCGGGCGTTCGCGCAGGGCGCCGTAGGCGAGGAAGTACGCCGGCACCCGGTTCAACCACCGGGACCGGGTGAGCAGTTCGGCCAGCCGCTCGGCGCGCCGTGGATGGCCGAACGGGGGCCGGCCGGTCAGCACCGGCTCGATGACCCGGGCGTGCGCCACCCGTTGCAGACCCTGGGTGAGCACCGTCGTCGGCCACCGGCGGCGCTGGACACCGCGGACGTCCGACAGGCCCACCGTCCCGGCGCGCAGCGGTTCGACGAGGTAGCGGGCGGCGGCCACCGCGTCCTCGACGGCGAGGTTGATGCCGATGCCGAAGACCGGTGACATCGCGTGCGCGGCGTCACCGATGCACAGCAGCCCCGGCCGGTGCCAGCGCCGGAGCCGGTCGAGGCGCACATCGAGGAGTTTGACCTCGTCCCAGGACCGCACGGCGTGCGCCCGGTCGGCGAGCCAGGGAACGGCGGCGGTGAACTGGTCCATGAACGCGTCGAGGCCGGCGGCGCGGCGTTCGGTGTCGGTCCCCTTGGGGATCAGCCCGGCGCACTGCCAGTAGTCGCCGCGGTCGATCATGGCGGTGAGGAAGCGGTCGCCGACGCCGCCCACGAGCCCGTGCGGATCGCCGTCCCGCCGCGGCAGCCGGAACCACCAGGCGTCCATCGGGCAGGCGAACTCCTCACGTCCCAGTTCGGGCAGCGTCCGGGCCAGCGAGCCGCGGCCGTCGCAGGCCACGGTGAGGGTGGCCCGCAGTTCCCCGGTCCGCCCGTCGGAGGTGCGGTACCGCACCCCGGACACCCGGCCCCCTTCCATGAGGAACGACGTCGCCTCCGTGTTCATGCGGACGGAGAACGACGGCTCCTGCCGGGCCTCGTCGGCCAGGAGGTCGAGGAGGTCCCACTGCGGCACCATCGCGATGTAGTTGAATCTGCCCGGCAGTGCCCCGATGTCGCCGACGGTGACCAGCGAACGGCCCGGCCCGAGCGGCAGCTGAACGGTCGTCACCCGCCGCTGCGGCAGGGCCGCGAACCGCTTGCCCAGGCCGAGGTCGTCCAGCAGCGCCAGCGTCGAGGGGTGCACGGTGTCGCCGCGGAAGTCGCGCAGGAAGTCGCCGTGCTTCTCCAGGACGGTGACCTCCACGCCGGCCCGGGCCAGCAGCAGGCCGAGGACCATTCCGGCGGGGCCGCCGCCCACCACACAGCACGTGGTCCGTTCCATCGCACCGCTCCTTCCGCGGAATTCCCGGGTCCGCCACACCCGCACCAGACTGCGCACGGGCATCGGCACAGGCATATATGCCCGGACGCCCCGGTGGCCAGACCCGGGGCCGGGCCGGCCCCGGGGTCCGCCGTGCCGGAGCGTGGTTTACCGCTTCACCGCGGGAGGCCGGCTCACCAGGTGTGGGCGACGTCCACGATCAGCTGGTTGCCGGACTGCTGCACCCGGAACGGCAGCTTGGCCCGCACGCCCAGGCCGATCTGCGTCTGGCCCTCGAAGCTCGCCCCGAAGCGGGTGTCCTTGAAGGTCCGGTATCCGCTGATGTTCACGCCCGGCAGCGGCTTACCGGCCGTCCCGGCGTAGGTCTGCTTGCCGGTCGCCGGGTCGTAGCTCGGGGCGGAGACGTAGACCTGCAGGATGGCACCGCCCTGGACCGGTATCTGCTCGCCGGAGCCGTCCTGGTGGAAGGCGTCGACATAGCCGACGTGGTAGCCGACCTTGCCGGTGGCGCCGCCGATGTCGAACACCATGCGGTCGTAGCAGGTGTTCTGGCTGGTGGTGATGTTCTTCAGCGGCTGGGCGTTCGCCTCGGTCGCGGTCTTGTCGAGGCTCCCCCAGTTCGTCGTGCAGGCGGTGACCGTGCCGTGCGTGCCCACCGGGCCGGTCGCGGCGCCGGCCATTCCGGCCGTCCCGAGCACCCCGGCGCCCGTCAGGACGACCACCGTGGCCGCTGTCGCCAACCGTCGCATTTCTGCCCCCAAAGGAAGGTGATGGATGAAGTCCGCGCGGTAGGACCGACGGGACGGCACGGACGTTGCCCCAGGGACGCATTCCGGTCAGCGCGCGGCGGAAGTTGTCGTGAAAACGGGGTCGCCGGCCGGGTGCGGAGCCGTGTCGCGGGTCATCGGACGGGCCGCCGGTCAGCGCACGCCGTGTGGCCGGAACTGGATGCTGATCCGCGGTCCGGCCGCCCGGGTGCTCTTGGGTATGGCGTGCTCCCACGTCCGCTGGCAGGAGCCGCCCATGACGATCAGATCGCCGTGCCCGAGCGGCCGCCGTACGGTGCCGCCGCCGCGGCGCGGCCGCAGCAGCAGGTCCCGGGGCGCGCCCACGGACAGGATGGCGACCATGGTGTCCGCCCGGCGGCCGCGGCCGGTGCGATCGCCGTGCCAGGCCACGCTGTCCCGGCCGTCGCGGTAGTAGCAGAGCCCGGCCGTGGTGAACGGTTCGCCCAGCTCGTCGGCGTAGTGGGCGCAGAGCGCCGCCCTGGCCTCCGTGAGGACGGGGTGCGGCAGGGGGTCGTCGGCCTGGTAGAAGGCGAGCAGCCGCGGGACGTCCACGACGTGGTCGTACATCTGGCGGCGCTCGGCCTGCCAGGGGACGTCCGCGGCGAGCCGTACGAACAGCGCGTCCGCGCCGCTCAGCCAGCCGGGCAGCAGATCGATCCAGGCCCCGTCACCGAGCTCGGTCCGGCGTATGCCGCGCAGCGGGCCGAGACGGATCTCGTCGGTCTGGTCGAAGAGCGAGCCCTGGAGTTGCGTGCCCATGCCTCCAGCCTACCGAGAGATTCGAAAATCTGTTCTGCCACCCGTACGGCCGGGTCACTGATCAGGGCTCCGCGGTCGCCGCCCGGGTCCGCTCGTCCGCGTCCGCCAGCCAGAAGTACACCGGCGGCAGCACGAGCTCCAGGACGGTCAACGGGACCTGGAACCACTGCGGCGGACCGTGCACCGCCAGCGAGAGCAGCCGGCCGATCCCGCCGAGCAGGAAGATCCCGGCGAGCGCGCGCACCGCCTTCGCCGGGATCGGTGCCTGCCGGGCCGTCCAGATCCAGGCCAGTCCGTACCCGAGGAAGATCGCGTTGTAGAACCGCTCCCGGCTGTCCACGGTCGCACCGGCCGATCCCTCGCCCGGTACCGAGGCGATGCCCAGCACCAGATGGAACGCCCCGATCGCCACACAGGCGATTCCCATGGCCCACACCAGCCACTTGAGCGCTCGATCCATGACCGTTACCCCCTTCGTCTCGTGCGGCTCAGGCCGTGGCCTGGTCGGTGGCGCGCCGGCGGGCGGCGGCGGCCCCGGCGGGGTCGCCGAGCAGGTCGGCGAGCCGGGCCTTGGCGAACCAGTTGTACGGGCACACCGGGCGCAGGTTGCCGCGTTCGCTGAGCAGGGTGCGGGCCAGGTCCGTCCGGCCCGCGCGGAGGGCGGCCTCGACGAGGGTGCGCTGGAGGGCGTCCCGCTGGGCATGGCTGCCGCCGAAGTCGTTGAGGCGGTGGCGGACCGGCAGCAGATGCTCGACGGCCGCGGCGTGGTCGTGCCGGCCGTAGGCGATCAGGGCGCGGCAGACCGGCAGGCCGATCTCCGCGGTCATCCACCGGTTGGAGACCGCGGGGGCCGAAGTCACCCAGTTCTCCCGGTCCTTGACGAGGCGCTCCGCCCGGTCGATGCGGTCGGCGCCGACGTAGGCCATGACGGCGTGGGCGTCGTTGAAGGCGTAGTGCGGGCCGTCGGCCCGGCGCTCCCAGGCGTCGGCGAGCCGGGCCCAGCGGGTGCCCTGGTCGTCGCCGGCCAGATGGAGCCGCCACAACAGGGCGGCGGCGTCCAGCAGTTCCATCGCCGCGCCCGGGGACCCGTCGCGGTGCAGGGACGCGTCGTAGATCTCCAGGACCCGGGCGGTGTTGCCGGTCTCCAGGGTGAAGAGGGCGTAGTGCCACCAGTTGTGCACGGTGAGGAGGGTGTCGCCGGACCAGTTGCCGGTGCGGTCGTCCAGGAAGCGGATGCCGTCGGTGAAGCGTCCGCGCATCTCGTAGGTGTGCGCGACGCCGTGGATGCCCCAGACGTCGTCCGGGTGCTGCGCGAGGGCGGCCAGACCGGTCTCCTCCGCGCGCTCGTAGTGGCCGGACTCCTCCAGGCCGAAGGCGTACATGCCGAGCAGCGGGCCGTGGTGCGGATCGTGTGCGTCCCAGGCGTCCAGGGCCCCTCCGACCCGGTCGCGCAGCCGCTGGGCGTCGCCGGTGAGGAAGTCGTGCTGGTGCCCGGCGATGAGGGCGAGCACGTCGCGGGGGAAGGCCACGGTGAGGTCGCCGAGGATGCGCCCGGCACCGTGCAGATCGCCGTCCAGCCAGGTCGTCGCGGCGGCGAGGTGCATCCGCTCACGGGGCGTCAGTTTCCCCTCGTCCAGATCGGCGAGGAAGCCGTGGAAGGCCGTGCGGGCCTCGGCCGCGTCCTTCTCCTCGGTGCCGAGCACGCCCAGATACGCGGCGAGGGCCCGGCCCATGACCGACCGCGGCGAGTCGGCGAGCACGGCCCGGGCCGAGTCCACCACCCGCGGCCGGAAGAAGAGCAGGTCGTCCAGCGCCTGTTCGTAGTGACCGAGGGCTTCGGAACTGGTGTCGCTCATCACGTGCCCGTGGCGGTCCGTGGTCATGGAGGGCTCCTGGTGCCGGGAACATCGTCGCTGATGACCATCGTCCCCGGCGCGGACGCGGTTCAGCAGGCGCTTCGCCCGGAACTGGCCGAATCGGCCCAGCCGGGGCGTTCCGGGGACCTTCCGGAAACGCCGCGGGAGGGGACCGGGAGAATGACCGTGCGCACGGGCGTGCGGTGTCATCCCGTGCACGCCGCGTGGACCGACATGGGCCAGAGGAACACTGCGAGGGGAGCAGGTCGTGCGAAGTGCCACGGTGACGCCCGGGGGCGACCGGATGCGGTGGGTGGAGCTGCCGGGGGCCGAGCCCTGCCGGGTGTACGTGCACGGGCTCGGCGCCGCGTCGCTCCCGTACTTCACCGAGGTGGCGGTGCACCCCCGGCTGGCCGGCCACCGCTCCCTGCTCGTCGATCTGCTCGGGCACGGCATCAGCGACCGCCCCACGGACTTCGACTACACCCTGGAAGCGCACGCCGATGCCCTGGCCGCCGCCCTGGAGTCGGCCGGGGTCGCCGGGGCCGAGCTGATCGCGCACAGCATGGGCGGTTCGGTGGCCATCGTCCTGGCCGCCCGGCATCCGCGGCTGGTGTCCCGCCTGGTGCTCGTCGACGCCAACCTCGATCCGCTCACCCCGGCGCCCGGGACCGGCGGCAGCCGCGGCATCGCCGCGTACTCCGAGGAGGAGTTCCGCTCCGGCGGCTGGGAGGAGGTGGGCGAGCGGGCCGGGGCGCACTGGTGGTCCACCATGCGCCTGGCCGGCCGGGAGGCGCTGCACCGCAGTGCCACCCACCTCGTACGCGGCACCTCGCCGACCATGCGGGAGCTGCTGCTGGAGCTGACGGTCCCGCGCACCTACCTGCTGCCGGAGGCCGACGGTCCGCTCCCCGGCGCCGAGGCCCTCGTCCGGGCGGGGGTGCAGGTCGTGGCCGTCCCGGACTGCGGGCACAACATCATGCTCGACAATCCGGCGGGCTTCGTACGGGCCACCGCGGCAGCTCTCACGCCACCCAGTGGGGCCGACGGGCGGCGGACGGGACCGTGAGGTCGGCGGCGAGGGCGGTGGCCATGCGCTGCACCGCCTCGCGCAGGGTGTCCACCGGCGTGGTGTAGGGAATGCGCAGGCGCTGTTCGAAGAGGCCCGGGTCGGTGGCGAAGTAGGCGCCGCTCTCGATCCGTACGCCGTGCTCCAGCGCCCGTTCCGCCAGCGCCGAGGCGACCGGCTCGCCCAGGTCGACCCAGAGCGACAGCCCGCCGGGCGGCAGCCGCCAGGTCCACTGCGGGGTGTGCTCGGCCAGGGCCTCGGCGAGGGCGGCGCGTTGCCGGCGCAGCTGTTCCAGGCGGGCCGGCAGCAGGTCGCCGGCCTGCGTCAGCAGGGTGAGGGCCAGCAGCTGGTCCACGACGGAGCCGCCCATGTCGGTGGCGACGCGCTGGCCGGCGAGTTCGGTGACGAGCCGGGCGGGTGCCCGCAGCCAGCCGATGCGCAGACCGCCCCAGTGGGTCTTGCTCATCGAGCCGATGGTGATGACCTGCCCGGTGCCGCCGGGGGTGGCGTGCGAGGCGAACGGGGGCGGGGCGGGGACGTCGAGGGCGAGGTCGGCCAGGGTCTCGTCGATGACCAGCCAGGTGCCGGAGCGCCCGGCCGCGCGCAGGGTGCGCACGCGTTCCCGCTCGGGCATCAGGCAGCCGGTCGGATTGTGGAAGTCCGGTATCAGATAGGCCAGTTGGGGCACGACCTGGCGCAGGGTGGACTCGATGATCTCGATGTCCCAGCCCTCGTCCGTCACCGGGACCGACACGGCACGGAGCTGGGCGCGGCGCAGGGCCTCCAGGGCGTTCGGGTAGGACGGGTTCTCCACCATGACCCGGTCGCCGGGGCGGCAGAGCAGTCCGATGACGAGGGTGAGGGCGTGCTGGGCGCCGGAGGTCACCAGGATCTGTTCGGGGAGGGTGGGCAGGCCGCGCCGGGTGAAGCGTTCGGCGAGGGCGGCGCGCAGGTCGGGCAGACCGTAGGGGTGGTAGCCGGGGGTGGGGGCGTGCTCGGCCAGTTGCGGGGCGATCTGGGTGAGGGCGTCGACGAGCGTCTGCTGCGGCAGCCCCGGGGCGGCCCTGGCCAGGTCGATCGCGGTGTCCTGCGGGCCGATGAGCCGTGAAATGCCGCGCGGGGTACGGCCCTCGGGCAGGTCCGTCCAGGTACCGGAGCCCTGCCGGCTGTGCGCGTAGCCGCTCTCGCGCAGCAGGTCGTACACGGCGGTGATGGTGGTCCGGCTCGTGCCGAGTGCGACGGCCAGTTCCCGCTCGGCGGGGAGGGTGGCGTGCAGCGCGATGCGGCCGTCGAGGATCAACGTGCTGAGGGCCTGGGCGAGATGGCGGTAGGCGGGCCGGGCCCCCGCGGGGTCGGGCAGCAACGCGGCGAGCTGCCGGGCCCCCACGGTCCGGCCCGGGCGGGGTGCCCGGTCCGCGGGCCGGGACGGAGCTGCGTCCACCACACCATTCTCCTGCGATTGGCCGTGTCGTCCGGGCCAATCACTCTACAGAGTGGCCGCATTGGCCTGGAAAGCGGGCCTGGAAGGCAACTGTGCAGACGGAGGTGACGCCGTACGTGGAGACGTACGGCGTCACGTACGGCAGGAGGCAACCGCCCATGCGGCAGGACATCACCACGACGGACCGGGATCGTCGCCCTGGGAAGGCCGCGGTTCCCGCCCCTCCCCCGCTCACCCACCTCCCCCTCGCCGAACGCCCGTTGCGGCGGCTGCTCCAACTGTTCGCCGGCCTCACCCTCTACGGATGCAGTCTCTCGCTCATGGTGCGGGCCGGGCTGGGGCTCAGTCCCTGGAGCGTGCTGAACGAGGGGCTGGCGGAGCGCACCGGCCTGAGCTTCGGCACCCTCACCGGCCTCGTGGGGGCGCTCGTCCTGCTCCTGTGGATCCCCCTGCGGCAGCGGCCCACCTTCGGGACCTTCGCCAACATCGTGGTCCTGGCGGGCTCCTCCGACCTCGGCCTCTGGCTCCTCCCCCGGCACCTCGGGCTCCCCGCCCGGATCGGCCTGCTCGCCGGCGGCGTTCTCCTCAACGCGTTCGCCATCGCCGTCTACGTCGGCGCGCGGTGCGGCCCCGGTCCCCGGGACGGGCTGATGACCGGCGCGTCCGCCGCCACCGGGCGTTCGCTCCGGCTGGTCCGGACACTGATCGAGATCAGCGTGCTCGTCGTGGGCCGGCTGCTCGGCGGAAGCGTCGGTGCCGGCACCGTGCTGTACGCGCTCGCGGTCGGCCCGACGACCCAGTTCTTCCTGCCCCGGTTCGTCTACCGGAGCCCCGCCGAAGGCGGCCCGGTCAGTCCGCGGCCGCGCCGACGCCGTCGCGGCAGTCCGGGTGACCCCAGCCGTCCGGGTTCTTCGCGATGGGTTCGCCGGCCGCGTACGAACGCCCGCAGCGGCAGCGGCCGGGGAACTTGGCGTTGAGCGTGCGGCCGGAATTCCCGGACGTACGGCGGCGCGGTGTGGAGGCCGTCTTCGCCGTGGGGCCGGCGGTGGCGCGGCGGCGGGTGCCGGCCGGTCGGGCGCTGTCCGCGGCGGCCGGCGGCTCCGGCGACCCGAGGGCGCTGCCGGCGGCTTCCTGGACGGTCGCGGCCTGGCTGGCGGCGCGGTCGGCGAAGTCGTTGAGCCGGTCGCCGTCCACCTGGTGCGCGGGCACATAGCGGAATTCCACCGTGCGGCCGGCGAGCAGTTCGTCGATGCGGACGACGAGTTCCTGGTTGGCGACGGGCTTGCCGGCGGCGGTCTTCCAGCCCTTGCGCTTCCAGCCGGGCAGCCAGGTGGTGACGGCCTTCATCGCGTACTGGGAGTCCATCCGGATCTCCATCGGCAGGGCCGGGTCGGTGGCCGTGAGCAGGCGTTCCAGCGCCGTGAGCTCCGCGACGTTGTTGGTGGCGGTGCCCAGCGGACCGGCCTCCCAGCGGACGACGGTCTCCCCGGCATCGGCGAGGACCCAGGCCCAGCCCGCGGGCCCGGGGTTTCCTTTGGAGGCGCCGTCACATGCGGCGATCACGCGTTCAGCCATGCCCGCGATCATGCCAGGTCAGGGGCCGTGGGGCGAAGTCGTCCGGGCTGCGGTGAGCGCTCCGCGGGCGACGCCGGGCGCGGTGCGATGGCCGCTCCTAGGCTGGGTGGAACGGATGCCTCCGTCACGGGAGAGCCCCATGACGTACCGCTTCGGCGCGAACGACCAGTTCAACTACGAGATCCTGCTCGCGCTGGGCTCGGCATGGCGGCGGGGTGCGGACGTGGGTGAGGTGCTGTCCACCGCCGCGACCCTCACCCGGGGCGACGGGGAGGCCTGGGTACGGGCTTGGGGCGGTCTCGGCCGCAGGGTCCGCGAGCGGGCCGAGAAGTGCGCCGCCCAGAGGCGGGCGGTCAGCGCCCGGGACGCGTACCTCCGGGCGGCCGGATACTTCGGCATGGCGCTGGTGGCCGTCGATGCCTGCCCGGACCCCGAAGCCCGGCTCCGCGAGCTCTTCGCGGAGCACCGCATCTGCTTCGACCGCTTCGCGGCCGCAGGGAACCCGCCGGCCGAGCGCGTCACGATCCCCTACGAGGACCGCACGCTGCCGGGCTACCTGTTCGGCCCGCCGGACCGTACGGGAAGGCTGCCGACGGTGATCGTCAACAACGGCAGCGACGGCCCGGTCTCGGCCGCCTGGACGCTGCTCGGGGCGCCCGCGGTGGAGCGCGGGTACCGCACCCTGCTCTTCGACGGGCCGGGCCAGCAGTCCCTGCTGTTCGAGCACGGGGTCACCTTCCGCCCCGACTGGGAGCAGGTGATCACGCCGGTCGTCGACTTCCTGACCGCGCGGGCCGACGTCGACGCCGAGCGGCTCGTCCTCGCCGGGATCAGCCAGGGCGGTTACTGGGTGCCCCGGGCGCTCGCCTTCGAGCACCGCATCGCCGCCGCGGTCGCCGATCCCGGGGTCGTCGAGGTGGTGGCGAGCTGGTGGCCGAATCTGGGCCCTGACCTGCGCGTACTGTGGGAATCCGGCGACCGCGAGACCTTCGACCGCGTGCTGCGCGAGGCCATGGCGGAGTCCCCCGAGCTGGCCGCCAGGTGGCGCCGGCGGGCGAAACCGTACGGCGTCGAGTCGCCCTTCGACCTGCTCACCGAGGTCTCCCGGTACACCGTGCTGCCGGTGGTCCACCGGATCACCACCCCGCTGCTCATCACGGACCCCGAGGGCGAGCACTTCTGGCCCGGCGCGTCCGCACGCCTCTTCGACGCCCTGCCGGGCCCCAAGGAACTGATCCGCTTCACCGAGGCCGAGGGCGCCCACCTGCACTGCGAACCGATCGGCCGCGCCCGCTTCGAGCAGCGCGTCTTCGACTGGCTCGACGCACGGCTGGGCATCGATTCCGGGGCCGCGCTGCCGGGGCCGGGCGGCGCTCTTGAACAGGAAAGGAAATTTTCCTGAGCCTCTAGGCAGGGGCCGCCGGGCGTAGCACCATCGGCCGTAGGGGCCCGGGCCCGAACCCGCCCGGCCTCCTCCGGACACAGCACTCGACAGGTCGGCACAGACCGACGTGGCTCCACCTATCTCGACGTTCCCGCTGTGAGCGCACCGGCGCCGGTGTTCGACACCGCGGCACCCGACGCGCCGGTGCCGGAATCGAGACCATCATGAGACTGCTCGCTGAGCGGCGGCCGGACGTACAGGCCCGGTCCGACGCCCTTCGCTCTCCCCCGCTCGGCGCGGACCTCGGTCTGCTCCTCCTGCGCCTGACCGTCGGCCTCCTCATGGCCGGCCACGGCGCCCAGAAGCTCTTCGGCTTCTACGACGGCTACGGGCTCGGCGGAACCGGCAGGGCCTTCGCCGCCCTCGGCTTCCACCCGGGCAGGTTCTACGCGGGCCTGGCCGGCGCCTCCGAATTCCTCGGCGGCCTCGGGCTCGCGGCCGGTCTGTTCACCCCCCTCGCCGCGGCCGCCGTCATCGGCGTGATGATCAACGCGATGATCCTCGGCGTTCCGCACGGGCTCTGGACGACCGACGGCGGCATCGAGTACCCGCTGTGCCTCGGCGCGGTCGCACTCTCGATCGCCGCGATCGGGCCGGGGCGTTTCGCGCTGGACCGGCCGTTCCGGTGGCGGGACGGTGGTCTCGGCTGTGCGGCCTTCGCCCTGGGGGTGGGTGGCCTGGGCGCCGCACTCGTACAGCTCCTGGGCCTGTGACGCCGGGCCGGACCGGCCCCGCCGACCGTGGACGGACCTATGCTGAGGCGGATGTTCGCACCCGAAGGTCCCACGTTCCGTGAACTCGCCGTGCAGGCGCTGTCGTCCGTCGAGCACGGCTATGACCTGCTCGCCCCGAAGTTCGACCACACGCCGTTCCGGACGCCGGAGTCGGTGCTGGCTCCGGTGTCGCGGGCGCTGCGCGAGCTCGGCCCGTTCGGGAGCGGCCTCGATCTGTGCTGCGGTACGGGCGCGGGCATGGACGTCCTGCGGCAGGTGTGCCGCGAGCGGGTGACCGGCGTCGACATCAGCGCCGGGATGCTCGCGGTGGGCCGCGCCCGGGAGACGGTGCCCGCCCGGGCGCCACGGATGGAGTGGGTGCGCGCGGATGCGCGGGCCCTGCCGTTCGGGCCGGTCTTCGACCTCGTGGTGAGCTTCGGGGCGTTCGGGCACTTCCTGCCGGGCGAGCGCCCCGGGCTGTTCGCGCAGGTCCGCTCCGTGTTGCGGCCGGGCGGCCGGTTCGCGTTCCCGATCGCGGCGCCGTCCCGGCCGGGGTCGGCCGCGTACTGGATGCTGGCGGGGTTCGACGCGGTGATGCGGGTCCGCAACGCGCTGTGGCACCCGCCGTTCGTCATGTACTACCGGCCGTTCCGGCTGAGCGACGTCCGTGCGGAACTGGCGCGCGCCGGCTTCGCCGTACGGCTGCACGCCCTGCCGGAGCTCGGCCGGCGCCCGGACGGCAGCCCCCGGTGCCGGCTCGTGGTGGCCACCCGGGCCGAGGCGGTGTGACGGCCCGCACCCGGCCCGGAACTGTCCGCAGGATCAAGGGAGTTGACAGGCCGCGCACAGCCGTCGCAGCGTGGACCGCATACCGGCGCGGTTGCGTGTGGCGCGCCGGCCGGCCGGGGTGCCGGTGAAGAGCAGTCCGAGCGTTTCGGCGATCCGGGAGCGCCATCCGCCGCGCCGGTGGTCGATCCAGTACTCGGTGACCCGGGTTCCGCCGCCGTCCGCCGCCGGGGCGAAGCGGTAGCCCCAACGGGCCACCGGCAGGCCGAAGGTGGCGACGTCGAAGGCGAACTCCCGGCCGGGTTCGTCGACGACGATCCGGCACTGGGTGAACCACACCCAGAAGGCCCGGCGGTTGAAGCCCACGAACCGGTCGCCGTGCCGCCACACCCCGATGACTTCCGGACTCCACTCCTTCATCCGGCGGAGGTCCGATACGGCCTGGTAGAGGACGTGCGGCGGGGCGGCGCACTCCAGGGACTCCTCTGCGGTCCATTCCCGTGCGGTCATCGTGCGGCTCCTTCGTGCGCAGTACCGGCTGCGGTGGTGGGGGCGTCGGTGCGGGCGGCCACGACCGTGGCGGCGTCGAGGATCTGGCGGGTGACGGCGGCCGTGTCGGACAGGACGGAGAGATGTCCGCAGCCCGGCCGGACGACGAGGCGGCCGTCCCGGCATGCCGCGAGGAAGCGGCGCTCGTCGCGGCGGAGCTGATCGCGGGCCCCGTTCACCAGCCAGACCGGGCCGGGATAGGCCGAGAGCAGGGACACCGGGTCCATCCCGCAGACGGTCTCGATGATGCTCGGCATCAGCTCGCTGCTCAGACCGCCGGCGACCATGGCCTCGGCCAGCGGGGCGGGGAGCGCACGGCGGAAGGCGTAGGCGCTCAGCCGGTTGGCCGCCTCGGGGTGCCTGCCCCCGAGGCGTGCCGCTCCGCGGTAGGCGGTGCGGAGCACCCCTCGGGGTACGGCGGTGCAGCCCATCGCCATCAGCCCGCTGACGCGTTCCGGGTGGCGGGCGGCGGTGGCCGTCGCGACGTAGCCGCCCAGGGACAGGCCGATGAGCATCGCCCGGCCGCCGACCTCGTCGATGGCGTCGGCGACCGCCGCCACGGCGCCGGGCAGGGTGAACGGTTCGCCGCGCCGGGAGCCGTGGCCCGGCAGGTCGGGTGCGACCGCGGGATGGCGGGTGCCGATGGCGTGGATCACGGGGTGCCACGTCGTGCCGCTGACGCGCATGCCGTGGACGAAGACGAGGGGCAGCCCGGCTTCCGAGGGTGGTTTCATGCCCGGCACGCTAACAGGAAATGCAACGCAACGTTGCGTTGTTTTTCACTGCTAGGCTTCCCCCATGAGCGGAAGTGAGCGGCAGGGCGGACAGGGGCGGCGGACCGGAGGGGATGAGCGCAGCGGGCACCCCGACGGGAGGCGGGCCGGCGGGCCGCGGAAGGCGCAGGAGATCTTCGACGCGACGCTGGACCTGCTCGCGGCCCACGGCTACGAGGGGCTGACCATCGAGGGCGTCGCCCAGCGGTCCGGTGTCAACAAGACCACGATCTACCGCTGGTGGCCGTCCAAGGGTGCCCTCCTGGGTGCCGCGCTCATCGGGGCGCGGCGGCTCGACTTCGAACTGCCCGACACCGGCAGCCTCCAGGGCGACCTGGAGGCCCTGCTGGGGGCGATCGTCACCCTTCTCACCGCACCGCCGTCCTGCGACATCGCGGTGGCGACGCTGGGTGCCGTCACCCACAGCCCCGAACTCGCGGGCCACATGAGGGAGTTCTTCGCCGACCGGCTCGCGCGTGAGCTGCCGGTCTTCGAACGGGCCGTCGCCCGCGGCGAACTCACATCGGACGCCGATCCCACGCTGCTGGTGGATCTGCTGGCCGGCGCCGCCTGGTTCCGCCTGACGCTACGCCAACTCCCGCTGGACCAGGACTTCGTGTCCCACGCCGTCCGCACCGTCCTCAAAGGGGCAGGCACTCCGGACGCCCCCTAAATGGTCTGTTGCGCCCTCAACTACAACTTTACGAATTCTTGGTGTAGTTGAATCAGTTTTCACACCAGTCTCAGACGCAACAGCGACGGACACGGACGAAAGACACGAGGAGCGGGCGCGCATGAGCACGACGAACCGGCAGAAGAGAGCGCGGACGAGCGGCGGCATACGGTCGGCGGGCCGGGGAGCGGTGCTGTCCGCGGTGGCGCTGGGACTCGTGACCGCGATGGCCGCACCGGCCGTCGCGGCGGACGACCCGACGCGCGAGCAGCTCATGGCGGACTGCGCCTCCGGCGAGGGCAAGTGCAGCTTCAACGAGCCGGTGCTCGGCAAGGCGTACCTCGGGAACTTCCACCAGGTCTCCGACTCGCTCTTCAACTGCAGCACTTCGGACGCCACCCAGTCGATGGGCTGGTCGGACACGGTGGGTTCGACGGACTCCGCGGGCGTCTCGGTGACCGTCGGCGGCAAGATCGCCGACCTGATCGACCTGAGCGTCACCGCGACGTACAGCCACACCTGGTCCAGTTCGCACACCGAGAACAGCTCCCTCACCATGACCGTCAAGCCCGGCGAGGTCGGCTGGATCTCCCGCGCGCAGGTCATGCAGACCGTCTCCGGCACCTGGCAGACGCACTACGACAGCCCGAAGTGGGGCCACTACTACTGGTTCGTGCCGGACACCGTGACCGGTCCCGCGACCAACGGGACGGACGGGCAGAGCAACGCGGTGACGGTCAAGACCCGCAAGATGACCGCCGCCGAGAAGGCGTCGTGCGGGTCCGGCGCCAAGCGCGGGCGGGCGTTCGTGGTCCAGCACTGACGCATCCGCCGGTGCCGCCTCCCGCGTGACGGGAGGCGGCACCGCGACCTGAAGCGGCCGGCGTCCTTGGGCTAGCCCAGGACCTCGGCCGCCTTCGTCCGCGGGCCTCCGGCGTCACCGGTGTTGAGCGTGCCGGCCGGTTCGAGCAGCAGGATGGCGGTCTCCTCGTCCGCCACCGGGCAGTGCTCGACGCCCCGGGGCACGACGAACAACTCGCCGGGGCCGAGGGCCACATCGCCGTCCCGCAGCTGGATGGTCAGCCGGCCGCTGATCACCAGGAACAGCTCGTCGGTGTCCTCGTGGGTGTGCCAGACGAACTCCCCCTTCACCTTGGCGAGTTTGACCTCGTAGTCATTGAGGCCGGCCACCTTCTTCTGCGACCACAGGTCGGAGAACTGCGCGAGTTTGTCGGCGAGATTGATCGCGACGGGAGCCTGGGGCATACCGGTCCTTCCTTACCGCACGTCGGCCCGGACCGTTCGCGTCCGGGCTGGTGACAGCCTCCCGGACGCCGTGTTCGCCGGTCTTGTACGTTCCTGGCATGACTGCAGACCGGCCCCCGTCCGCGCCCCGGCCCCGTACGCCGGTCAACCCGCCGGGTACGCCGGTCGTCCCACCCCGTACGTCGGTCACGGCCTGGCGGCCCTCCGTGCCGGGCATCTCCGAGGTCCTGCACGCACACTTCACCGACCACGCCTACCCGGCGCACACCCATGACACCTGGGACCTGATGATCCTCGACGACGGAGCGGTCGACTTCGCGCTCGACCGCGACCGTCACGGTGCGACCGGCACGGGCACGGTCGTCCTGCTGCCTCCCGGTGTCCCCCACGACGGCCGGACGGTCACCGCGACCGGGTTCCGCAAGCGGGTGCTCTACCTCGACACGTCCGTGCTTCCCGAGCGGCTGACCGGCCGCGCGGTGGACCGGCCGCTGCTCGACGACGCCCCGCTGCGCCGCCGCGTCCACCAGCTGCACACGGCCCTCGGAGACGCGGGCGACGGGTTCGAGGCCGAGTCCCGGCTGGCGTTCATACGGGAGCGGCTGCACGGGCACCTCGCCACCTGGGCGCCGCGCCCGCCCGGCCGCGAGGGAAGCCGGCTGGCCGCCGAGTTGCGGGAGCTGCTCGACGCACGCGTCACGACCGGCCTCTCACTGCAGGAGGCCGCCGCCACCCTGCACGCCCATCCCACGCATCTGATCCGCTGCTTCAAACAGGCCTACGGGCTGCCGCCGCACACCTATCTGACCGGGAAGCGGATCGAGTCGGCGCGCCGGCTGCTGCTCGACGGCCGGCGGCCGGCCGCGGTCGCGGCGGCGGTCGGATTCCACGACCAGGCGCATCTGAACCGGCACTTCACCCGCCACGTGGGCACGACGCCGGCACGGTTCGCCACGGGGGCGGCCCGCGCACGGCAGCAGGTCACGTCCCCGTAGTGGTGGCCTCGACGTCGCGGACGAACCGGGTCAGCAGGCGGGCCAGGTCGGCACGGTCCGCGGTGGACCAGCCGGCGGTGGACTCGGCGATGATCCGGCAGCGGAAGCCGCGGATCCGCGCGAGGACGTCCCGCCCTGTCCCTCACCGACGAGGGCCGCGCCGCGCACTCGCCGCCCGCGTGCCGGCGGGGGCATGACGCAAGGCGGTTGCCCAAGAACGCACTTCGGGCCGCACCGGCCGGGAAAGGCCGCCATTTCGGCCAACTCTGCTTCTCAACAGTTTGTTGCGCCGCGTGGTTGCCTACAGTCCCGCCATGACGCATGGGCGTGGCGCGGTGGACGGCCGGGTGCTGGTGGCCGGGGCCTACTCGGTGGATCTGGTGTTCCGGGGGCCGGCGGAACCCGTCGCGTACGGGACGGAAGTGTGGGCCGACGGCTTCGGGACGGCACCCGGTGGGGCGTACACCCTCGCCATGGGGCTGCGGCGGCTGGGCCGGGAGGTCGTCTGGGCGACGGACTTCGGCACCGACCCGTTCAGCCGGGAGGTGCTGGCCGCCGCGCGCCACGAGGGGCTGGACGAGCGGGGCTTCCGGCACCATCCGGGCCCCGTGCGCAGGGTGACCGTCGCCCTGTCCCGGCCGGACGACCGTGCGATGGTGTCCTACGAAGACCCGGTCGCGGTCCGCCCGTTGGCCGAGCTGATCGAGATCCACCGGCCGGCGGTGGTGATGCTGCCGCACCTCCGGTACGGACCCGAGGTGTCCGAGGCGCTGGACGTTGCCGACCGCATCGGGGCGGAGGTGTTCATGGACTGCCAGGACTTCCCGGGCACGGTGGACATGCCGGAGGTGGCGAAGGTGCTCGGCCGGGTGGCCGTGTTCGCTCCCAACGCGGCTGAGGCGCTCCGGGTGACGGGGGCCGGTTCCGTGGCGGAGGCGGTCGAGGTGCTGGCCGGGCTGGTGCGCACCGTCGTGGTCAAGCAGGACGCCGCGGGCGCCCTGGCCGCCGCGGACGGTGTACGGATCGCACAGCCGTCGGTGCCGGTGGAGGTCGTGGACACCACGGGGGCGGGAGACTGCTTCAACGTGGGCTTCGTGCACCGGCGACTGGCGGGCGGGACGCTCGCCCGGTGCCTGGCCGCCGGCGTCGCCTGCGGCGCGGCGGCCGTCACGGCCGCGGGTTCGGCCGCCGCACCGGACGCGGCGGGCCTGGAACGCTGGCTCGCGCGTCTCCCCGGATGACCGGGCGCGCCCTCGCGCACCACTGCTGAGCGTCTTCCGCGTTCCACCCACCCACGGCATCCGAGGACAACGGGGGCTCCATGACATCGCTGCGACCGGGAGAGCGGCCCGCCCCCGCGCCGAGGGTGCTCGTCACCGACCTGGACGGCACCCTGCTCGGTGGTGACCGCGCGGACCGCGGGCGGCTGCGGGCGGCGCTGGACCGGCATCCCGAGGTGACCGTGGTGTTCGCCACCGGCCGCTCGCTGGCGTCCGTCGAGCGGATCCTGGACCGGGACCCGCTGGTCCCCCGGCCCCGGTGGGTCATCGCCGACGTCGGGGCAAGCGTGATCGACGGATCGGACCGGAGCCGTGTCGACGTGGTGCAGAACCAGCTGCGCGAAGGCTGGCCGGGACACCGGCGGGTGCGTGAGCGGATGGCACGGTTCCCGGAGCTGGAGTACCAGGAGGGGGTGGTCCAGGAGGGCCGCTGCTCGTTCTTCCTGCGACCCGGGCGGCTCTCCGACGACATCATCGCCGCCGTAAGGGAGTTGGGCTGCGGCTGGACGTACTCGGCGGGGCGGTACTTCGACGTGCTCCCCGCACCGGCGAGCAAGGGCCGGGCGCTCGCCCTGCTCGCCCGCAAGCTCCAGTGGTCCATGGAGTCGGTGCTGGTGGCGGGCGACTCGCTCAACGACCTGTCGCTGTTCGAGCTCGGCTGCCACGGCGTCCTGATGAGCGGGGCGGAGCCGGCCCTGCGGGAGCGGACCGCGGACCGTGCCGAGGTGTACCGGCCGGACCGGGCCGGTGCGGCCGGCATCCTCGCCGCCCTGGAGGGTCTCGGCTGGATCGAGCGTCCGCACGCCGTGGTGGTCGGGTACCACCGGCCGCCGGTGCGCTGGGCCGACGGACGGTGGCGGCGGCCGGTGAGTCCCAACGGCGTACTGCCCACCCTGCAGGGCCTGTTCGGCGCCGACGGGCCGGACGGGGTGTGGGCCACCGCGCTGGTCGAGGACGGCACCGCACCGCAGGCCGCTCCGGAGCCCGGCCGTCCGCACCGCACGGGCCTTCCGCTGGCGTTCCTGCCGGTGGACGGCGTGCAGTGGACGGAGTACTTCCACCGTGCCTGCAAGGAGACGCTGTGGCCGGTGCTGATGTCACAGCCCGGCCGGATGCGGTACCGCGCCTCGGCCTGGCGTCACTACGAACGGTTCAACGCCCGCTTCGCCGACCACCTGAGCACCCATGCGGCCCGTGACGCCACGGTCTGGCTGCACGACTACAACCTGTGGCTGGTGCCCGGGATGCTGCGTGCCGCGCGCCCGGACCTGCGGCTGGGGCTGTTCCACCACACGCCCTTTCCCCCGGCGGACGCCTTCGGCCGGCTGCCGACCGCGGGGCAGCTGCGCGACTCGCTCGCCTGCCTGGACTGGGCCGGGTTCCACACCGAGGCGTTCGCCGGCCACTTCCGGCAGGTGCTCGCCGGCGCCGCGCGGATGCCCCGTACGGGGGTGCATCCGCTGGGCATCGACCGCCGGGCCGTCGAGGAACTGGCCCGCGCGCGCAGCGTCCGCGCCGGTACGGACCGCGGCCGGCCGGCCCTGGTCCTGTCGGTGGAACGGCTCGACTATGCCAAGGCACCGCTGGAGAAGGTCCGGGCGATCGACGCCCTGCTCGCTCAACGCCCCTCTTTGCGTGGCGAGTTGGTGTTCCGCTTGGTGTGTCCGCCGCCGGAGCCGGGGATCCGGATCCACGACACCACCCGGGCGGCGCTGGAGCAGGCCGTCGACGAGGTCAACGGGCGCTGGAGCTACGGGAGTTGGCGTCCGATCGACTATCTGCCGCGGGCCCTGCCGTTCGCCGAGGTGGTCGACCAGTACCTCGCGGCGGAGGTGTTCTGGGTGACCTCCCTCCAGGACGGGATGAACCTCACCGCGAAGGAGTTCATCGCCAGCCACGCCGCGACCGGCCGCCGCGGGGTCCTCATCCTCTCCCGGCACACCGGCGCGGCCGCCCAGCTCGGCACCGCGGCACTGCTCACCGACCCGCGCTCACCACAGGACCTCGTCGACACGCTGCACCGGTCGCTGACCATGACGCCCGGCGAACGCACCGCCCACCTCGGCCGCCTGGCGGCGCTGCTCGACGATCCGCCGCCCGCCCAGTGGGCCCGCGACATCCTCACGGCCATCGGGGAAGCGGCGAAGGGCCGTAACTCGCGGACGTGGCAACATATCTGACGCGTCGTCATCACAGCCCGGCATCAGCATCGATCCGACCCCGTGCGGGCCTGAGCCAAATCCGAGCCTTCACCCAGGGTGCACGGACACGCACAGCGGGTATCACCCCTCCGCGCCACTTCTCCGCACCATCCCCCTCTTCTCCTTCTCCCCCTTCGCGCCTCACCCCTTCGCGCTCCCGGGAGCCGCTCATGAAGCACACCCACCCCCAGCCCGGCGACATCGGGCTCACCCGCATCAACGGCGTCAGCGGCCGGCTGATCCGCTTCGGACAGTGGATCAACGGCGACGGCTTCGCCGACTACGAACACGCCTTCCTGGTCCTGCCCGACGACCGGCTGCTGGAGGCCGAGCCGGGCGGGGCGCGCATCCGGCCGCTCGCCGAGTACGACGGCGCCGAGGTGCTCTACGTCTGCCCGGAAGGGCTCACCGAAGCGCAGCGCTCGGCCATCTGCCGGGCCGCCACGCGCTATGTCGGCGTGCCCTACAGCTTCCTCGACTACCTCGCGATCGCCACGCACCGGTTCCACGTTCCCGTTCCGGGCCTGCGCCGCTACGTCGCCAGCACCCGGCACCTGATCTGCTCCCAGCTCGTCGACCAGTGCTACCAGGACGGCGGGGTACACCTCTTCGCGGACGGCCGCTGGTCCGGCTATGTGACGCCGATGGCGCTGTACACGCTGCTGGCCACCGACTGAGCGAGCCGACCGGCAGGCCGGGGGGACGGTCCGTTCCACGGCACCTCGCCCCCCCGGCCGTCGCCCGGCCGCGTCGCCCGGTCCCGTCAGGTGCCGGGCTTGCGTCCGTAGACGTGGACGTCGTCGCCGGTGCGCAGCAGGGACCAGTACTTCGCGGCGTCGCCGCTGCGCATGTTGACGCAGCCGTGCGAGCCGGGGGCCGACCAGACGCTGCCGCTGATGGAGTGGAAGGCCTGGCCGCCGTCGAAGAACTGGCTGTACGGCATGGCCACGTGGTACAGCGTCGAGACGTGGTGCAGATGGCGCCAGTAGATCTTCTTGGCGCCGGTGCGGGTCTCGTACCCGTCCCGGCCGCTGCGGATCGGCACCGGCCCGTAGACCAGCCGGGAGCCGTCCTGGATCCAGCTGAGCTGACGGGTGAGGTCGACGCAGGCGATGCGGCCCTTGTTCGTCGGGCAGTGGTGGGCCTTGTTCGGGTTGTGGCCGGCCGCCCGCTGCTGGGCGACCAGGCTCATCACGCCCCAGGTGACGGGCCCGGCGTAGCCGATGTTCGGGGTGATGCCGTGGCTGGTCTGGAAGGCCCGGATCGCGCGGCAGTCGGCGGCCGACTGCCGGCCGTCCACGGGCAGTCCGAGGAAGCGCTCGGCCTGCTTCTGGTAGGGGCCGCGGGACGCGGTGCAGGCCGAGGCCGCGGCGGCCTGGGCCGGGGAGCCGAGGGCGACGGTCAGCGGAACGGTCAGCGTGGTGAGGGCGAGCGCGGCGGCGGCCCGGCGGCCGGCACCGGACCACCGCGGTATGCCCCGGGGTATGCGCAGCGAGAAACGTCTTTTCATGCCCGGTAGGACTGTTTGCCCCACCCGCTGGTTGCAGCCGTGACCGACCCGGAATATCGGATACGTCGGATCCGGCCGCCGGTGGCCTCCGTGGTGGTGACGCGGACGGACCGGCCTCCCACGATTCGTGCGCCGGGCTTGCGACGATGGGCCCGCCGCGGGGGAACCGTGTCGCCGCCAAGGAGGCTGTCATGACCGCCAGCACGGACCTGCTCGTCGATGCCTTCGGCCGTATCCGGGAGGCCGTCGAGGAGGCGGTCACCGGACTCGGTCCGGACGAGCTCAGCACCCGTCCCGAGGAGGACGCCAACTCGATCGGCTGGCTGGTCTGGCATCTGACCAGGATCCAGGACGATCACCTGGCCGGGGTGGCCGGCACCGAGCAGCTGTGGACGTCGGACGGCTGGTACGAGCGCTTCGGCCTGCCGTTCTCCGCCGACGACCACGGTTACGGCCACTCCCGCAAGGAGGTGGCGGCGGTGAAGGACCTCGGCGAGGAGCTGCTGACCGGCTACCACGAGGCCGTCCACGACAACACGGTGCAGTACCTCGCCGGCATCGCCGACAAGGACCTCAAGCGCGTCGTCGACCGGGCCTGGACCCCGCCGGTCACCATGGGCGTCCGCCTCGTCAGCGTGATCGCCGACGGTCTGCAGCACGCCGGCCAGGCGGCGTACGTGCGGGGGCTGCTCGGGTACTGAGGGACGCCGCCGACGGGGCTCGGGCCCTCGGGGATCAGGTCCTCGGGGGCAGGCGGTGCAGCTCGACCCCGGTCAGCCGGCCGGACGCGATCCGTGCGGTCATGTACGTGCAGTACGGCTGGCGTCGCCGGTCGGTCGGGGAGCCGGGGTTGAGCAGGCGCAGCCGGCCGTCGGCGACCGAGTCCCAGGGGATGTGGCTGTGCCCGAAGACCAGGACGTCGAGGTCGGGGAAGCGGGCGGCGCAGCGGCGCTCCCGGCCCTGGGCGGGGCCGGTTTCGTGCACCACGCCGAACCGCAGGCCGGCCAGCTCGGCGTAGGCCACCTCGGGCAGCCGGGCCCGCAGTTCCGGGCCGTCGTTGTTGCCGTACACCCCGATCAGCCGCCGGGCACGGGTCTGGAGCAGGTCCAGGGTGGCGGTGTCGACCCAGTCCCCGGCGTGCAGGACGGCGTCGGCGCGCGGTACCTCGTCGAGCAGCTGGGGCGGCAGGGCCTTGGCGCGCTTGGGCAGATGGGTGTCGGACAGGAGCAGCAGTCGCACGGCCCCGACGGTAGCCCTCCCCCGGCCGCCCGGCACCTCGGCGTGCGCCCCTCCCCTGCTCGGTGTGCGCCCCTTCCCCCGTGCGTTCCGGGTCAGCGTTCCTGTGCGGTGGGGCGGACCGTGATCTCGTTGATCGCGACATGGGCCGGCTGGGTCACCATGAAGGTGACGGAGCGGGCGATGTCCTCGGCCCGCAGCCAGCTCTCCTGCGGAATTCCGTGGGCCGCCCCGGCCTGGCCGCCGAGCGTCATCTCCGTCGTGGTCATGCCCGGTTCGACCAGGCCGACCCGGACGCCGCGTCCGGTCACCTCCTGCCGCATCGCCTCGCTGAAGGAGCACACCGCGTGCTTGGTGGCGGAGTAGACGCTGTTGTCCTTCCGGGGCACCCGGCCGGCGACCGAGCTGACGCTCACCAGGTCGGCGACGCCGCGCGGGCCGTCGGCCGCGGCGCGGAGCAGATGCGGCAGCGCGGCGTGCGACATCCGCAGCACCGCCCGGAGGTTGAGGTCGACCATCCGGTCCCACTCCTCGGGGTCGCTCTGCTCCACCGGGTTGCGTGCGCCGTAGCCGGCGTTGTTGACCAGGACGTCGAGCCGCCCGAAGCGGGCGACGGTCTCGTCGACGATGCGCTGCGGCCGGGCCGGGCCGGTCAGGTCCGCGGTCACCGCCAGGGACGGGCCGCCCAGCTCGTCGATGGCCGCGGTCAGTTCCGTCAGCCGTGCGCGACGGCGGGCGACCAGCGCGACGGAGGCGCCCTCGCGGGCCAGCGCGAGCGCGGTGGCCGCGCCGATGCCGCTGGAGGCGCCGGTCACCAGTGCCACGGTGCCGGCCAGGGGTGCGCGGCCGGCGGCACCGGGCGGTGCGGCGGTCCCGGCCCGGTCGGCCGCGCTGCTGTGGTCGCTCTCTCCGGTGTGCATGTCCGCCGCTCCTCCTGGTGATCGGGGTGGAGACCGTGCTGGTCGCCCGTGTGGCGAGCCTTGCCGGTCCCGCCCTGCCCGTACCCCTCCTCGGGGCGGATTCACCTGGGGGGCTCCGTGCTGAGCGCTCTTGCGCTTCATGGGCGAGGCCCGGCAGGCATGGTGTGCCTGCCGGGCGGTGGGCGCGGGTCGTCAGAGGGCGGCGAGTTCGCGCGGGAGGTGGTGGTGCTGGAGGAAGGACTGCAGGGTGCGGTCCCAGGTACGGGCGAAGCCCAGGGCGAGATCGGTCGTGCCGCGGACCGGGAGCGGGAGGTGCCGTTCGGCGGCGAAGCCCATCATGCGGGCGACGGCGCGCCAGAGCCGGGCGTCGGTGCTGCGGCCGACCGCGGCGTGGTGCACGGCGAGCAGATGGGCGGCGAGTTCGTCGCCCGCGCCGGCCGCGAACCGCCACCAGTACAGGGCGCTGTCCCACTTGTCGAGCGTGTAGAGGAGGCAGGCGAAGGTGCGTGCGCCGGCCGCGTCGTAGTCGGCCGCGAAGGCGCCCAGGGTGTCGATGTCCTTGGAACGGAGCACGACGTGGCACAGCCGCCGGGCCTCCGCGAGGACCGCCGCGGGAGGCACGTCCGGGTCGAGGAGGGGGGTGGGCCGGCGGCGCCGGCGGCCGCGGGCGGCCGCCGGGCGTACCGGGGTGGGGCGGATGCCGCCGACCGGGGCGCGGGTGACGGGGTCGGGTTCGCGGCCGGTGCCGTCGGCGATGCGGGCGGCCAGCCGCTGGGTGAAGGCCACCGGGTCGTGGTCGGCGAACTCCCGGCCGATGGCCTCGGCCTGACGGTGCAACAGGTCCATGAGCGGGTCGGCGTAGGGCTGGACCCGGCTGTTGCGGATCTCGCGGCGGTAGAAGTCGGAGATCACGCCGCGCAGGATCGTGTAGGTCATGGCCTTGGGGTTGACGTGGGCGAGGATGCGTTCCCATTTGACGTACATGCGGCGGCCGGCTTCCAGCGTGGCCTCCTCGGCGTCCCGGCGGTCCCTGAGCCGGGACGCGGCGACGGCGAGGAGGGCCTTCTGCTCGCGCTGGAAGAAGACCTCGAAGTCCAGGGGCAGATCGGTGGGGCTGGCCAGGGGAGAGTGCTCGTTCACCGGCTCTCCTCGCAGCGGGAGCCGGCCGGTGGCCGCAGCGGCGGCGGGATGACGTCCGGGAACGCGCCGGGGCGCGGGCGGTACGGGCCGAGGGGGCCGCGCGGGGCCGGCCCGGCGTACGGACGGGCGGGGGCGTACGGGTGCTCCGCGCGTGCCTGTGCGGCGGCGCGGACCACGCGGCGGACAAGGGCGTCGAGTCCTGTGGCGGTCAACCGGTAGACGCCGACCAGTGCCAGCGCGTACCAGGGCCATTCGTGCCGCAAGTGCTCCACGAGCCCTCCCTTCTTGTGAGGTGCAGCCCCGCTCCGCGTCGTTGCGGAGGGGGCGGAACGGAAAGGCGTTCCTGTCCCTCTCACCGATGGGAGGGGCCCTCAGGGTTAATCAGGCTTCGCACAGAATCAGCAGAAAGTGATCGATCAATTGCACACTGTGCTCCCGACCTGCACTTTTGTTCATGCGGCGTGATCAATGCCACATTGACGCGAGGTTTAATCACCGGTAACTAGCGTTCGAAACCTGGTGGTTGGGTTCGCGCCGAACGCGACGGTGCGTCAGCAGCACCGCCCCTGACCGCCGATACCGGCGGTGGCCGGCACACCCCACGGCCCGACGAGCCGATGCACTGGCCAGAGGTCCGTGCGCGGTGCGTGCGTGCCTGCGCAGCGCATGCACCAAGAGCTCTGGATGCGCTCGGCGGACACCCCCCGCGGCGGGTGAGTGATCGCCGGCGGCCCTGGAGCGATGCGCCACGGCACGGGGGGTGCGCCCCTGCCGGTCACGGCGGGTGCACCCTGCGCAGGCACGGCCGCGCCGCCACGACAAGGGGGCAGGGCGGGCCGCGGCGGCGCTACCGCGCGCTCTCCCCAGCCGAACTCGGTGCGTGGTTGTCTCTTGCCCGTCGAATTCATGGCGCCGCACCGGAATTCGCCGACGAGTGCACGAGCACCCCGCACCACCGCACTCGCCGCGAAATCCGATACGGCGTCGGTTTCCTGAAGAGCCGCCAGGGAACTGCGCGGCGAGCGAGGGAGCAACGCATGGAATTTCCTCAGGTATCGGAATCGACCGCCCGGGGCGAGTTCCGGGGCAATGGGGTCCGGGGCATCACGGCGGCGGCCGTCCTGCTGGCGGCCGGGGCGCTGAACGTGGCGGCCGAGCAGCCCGCCGACGCGGCGAGCGGCGGCACCTGGGACCGGCTGGCCGGGTGCGAGAGCGGAGGGAACTGGCGGATCGACACGGGCAACGGATTCTCCGGAGGGCTGCAGTTCTCCCACCACACCTGGCGCTCGTTCGGCGGCCAGACGTACGGCTCGCGGGCCGCGCGGGCCTCCCGCGCACAGCAGATCCAGGTGGCGGAACGGGTGTTGGCGCGCCAGGGCTGGGGGGCCTGGCCCGCCTGCTCGGCCCGGCTCGGGCTCAACTCGGCGGCCCGGCACGGCACTCCACGGGCCGGCACCGCGCACACCGCGCCGCGGCGGCACGTCCAGGCCCCGGACCGTGCCCGGGTCCGGCACCCGCAGTTCCACGAAAAGCGCTACAAGGCCATTCGGCACCGGAGTACCCGCGGCACGATCGTCGTCAATTCCGGCGACACGGTGAGCGGTATCGCCGCCGCCCACGGATTCCGCTGGCAGGAATTCTACCGGGCCAACCGCAAGGTGATCGGCGCGAATCCGGATCTCATTTTCCCGGGCATCCGGCTCGCCGTACCACGCTCACACTCCGGCTCCGCCGAGTGAATTCGGAATCCACCGAAGGGCGTGGGGAATTCCTGGATTCCCGGCGTACCGGATCATCCGGCTGACCCGGCCGACCGGGTGTCCGGATGACGCACGGTGAGGGTTGCAGGCCGTCCGTGGCGCCGCGGACGGCCTGCCCGCATGCCCGGCCGGGGGCCGGGCCGGCAGGCGGACCCTACGGGCCGCGCCGGGGGCGCTCCCCTCAGGCGGTCGCGTACACGCGGGTGGCGAACTCGGCGATCTGCCGGTCGCTGAGGTTCTTGGCGAGGTTCTGTTCGGTGATCATGCCCACCAGACGGTGGCCGCCGTCGACGTCGATCACCGGCAGACGCTTGATGTGGTGGCTCTCCATGGTCTGCAGGACCTCGTTGGCGTCCGCGTTGGCATCGATCCAGTGCAGTTCCCCGCCCAGCGAACCGGCCTGCACTTTCGCCGGATCCACGCCTTCGGCACAGCAGGTGATGACGATGTCGCGGTCGGTGATCATGCCCATGAGCCGGTTGTTGTCACCGCAGATGGGCAGGGCCCCGACCTCCAGGTCGCGCATCATCTTGGCCGCGTCCTGAAGTGATTCGTGCGCGCCGATACAGCGCACACCGCCGGTCATGATCTCTCGGGCTCGCAGCTTGCCGGCCATGATTCCTCCCGTCTCAGGAGCGTTGCTTGCCTCGCCCTTCGATCACACCACGAAAGGCCCCCCGACGCTTCCCGGGATCGGGCCCGGCCGCGCCGCCCCGGGCGTAGGGTCGGAGCCCGTGACGTCGAATCCCTTCTTCGAGCCGAGTGATCTTCCCTACGAGCTGCCGCCCTTCGCGCGGATCCGCACCGATCACTATCTCCCCGCCTTCGCACGCGGCATGGCCGAGCAGCTGGACGAGGTCGCGGCGATCGCCGGCCGGGCCGCGCCCCCGACCTTCGGGAACACCGTGGAGGCACTGGAACGCAGCGGCGCGCTGCTGGACCGGGTGCACCGGGTGTTCTTCAACAAGGCCGGCGCGGACACCGACGAGACGATCCAGGCGCTGGAGGCGGAGATCGCACCCCGGCTGGCCGCCCACGACGACGCGCTGCTGCTCGACCCCGGCCTGTTCGCGCGGCTGGACGCGCTGCACGCCCGGCGCGAGCAGCTCGGCCTGGACCCGGAACAACTGCGGCTGCTGGAACGCCACCACACGCTCCGGGTGCGGGCCGGTGCGCGGCTCACGGCCGAACAGCAGCGCCGGTTGCGGGAGATCAACGCCGAGCTGGCGACGCTGTCCACGCGGTTCGAGCAGAACGTACGGGCGGCCACCGCCGCCGCGGCGCTGATCGTGGACAGCGCGGAGGAACTGTCCGGACTCCCCGAGGCCCAGATCGCCGCCGCGGCCGAGAACGCCCGGGCGCTGGGCCACGAGGGCCGGTTCGCGCTGGTGCTGAAGAACTTCACCCAGCAGACCGAGCTGGCCGCGCTGGACGACCCCGCGCTGCGGGAACGGCTGCTCGCCGCCTCCCTGGGCCGCGGCACCGACAGCAACGGTCCGGTCGCCGTCGCCCTGGCCCGGCTGCGCGCCGAACGCGCCGCGCTGCTCGGCCACGCCAGCCACGCCGCCTGGGAGGTCGCCGACCGGACGGCCGGCACCACGGACGCGGTGGAGGAGATGTTCGCCCGGCTGACCGGGCCCGCGGTCGCCAACGCGGAGCGGGAGGCCGCGGCACTGGCCGAGGCGGCCGGGGTGCCGGAGATCCGCGCGGCCGACTGGCAGTACTACGCGGAACGGGTCCGCAAGGAGCGGTTCGACCTCGACGCGGCCGACCTGCGGCCCTACCTGGAGCTGGAGACCGTGCTGCACGACGGGGTGTTCCACGCCGCCGGGCTGGTCTACGGCATCACCTTCACCGAGCGGCCCGACCTGGTGGCGTACCACCCGGACGCCCGGGTCTTCGAGGTGCACGACGCGGACGGCGGCCCGCTCGGGCTGTACCTCGGCGACTTCCATTCCCGCGCGTCCAAGCGGGGTGGTGCCTGGATGAACTCGCTGGTGCTCCAGTCCCGTCTGCTGGACCGGCGGCCGGTGGTCGTGAACAACCTGAACATCGCAAAGCCGCCGGCCGGCGAACCGGTGCTCATGACCTGGAGCGAAGTCACCACGCTGTTCCACGAGTTCGGGCATGCGCTGCACGCGCTGTTCTCGGACGTCCGCTATCCGCTGCTGTCCGGTACCCATGTGCCCCGGGACTTCGTGGAGTTCCCCTCCCAGGTCAACGAGATGTGGGCGGACCGGCCCGAGGTGCTCGCGCACTACGCCCGGCACCACCGCACCGGCGAGCCGATGCCCGCCGAGCTGCCGGCCCGGCTGCGCGCGGCGGAGACCTTCGGCGCGGGCTTCCGGATGGTGGAGCACCAGGCCGCCGCGGTGCTGGACTGGGCCTGGCACTCGCTGTCCGCCGGCGACGACCTGCCGGGCGCGGACGAGGCCGAGTCGTTCGAGGCGGCCGTCCTAAAGCGCGCGGGCCTGGCGTCGGCGGCCATCCCACCGCGGTACCGCACCGGCTACTTCAACCACATCTTCGCCAACGACTACGCGGCCGGCTACTACGGCTACCGCTGGGCCGAGGTGCTGGACGCGGATACCGTCCGGTGGTTCCGGGAGAACGGGCGACCGGTCCGCGAGAGCGGGGAGATCTTCCGCCGGGAACTCCTCGCCCGGGGCGGCAGCGTGGACGCCATGTCGGCGTTCCGCGCGGTGGTCGGACGCGATGCGGACATCGAGCCGCTGCTGGCCCGGCACGGACTGGTCGGCCCCGAGGCGGACGGTCCCGAGACGGACGGTCCCGGGCTCATCTGAATCCCGGCATCCGCGGCAGGCCCGGCGGCTCAGGCGGCCAGGAACCGGTCCTGCTGCGCGCCGTGCAGGCGGCCCGCCGGGAGCTTGCGGCCGAAGGCGACCAGCAGCAGGTCCTGGGCGCTGCCGGTGAGCGGGGTGCCGGTGCCGAAGGACCAGTCGAGGTCGTCGGCGTGCAGCGCGAGGCCGCGGAGGTCGGCGCCGAAGAACTTGGCGGACCGGAGCGTGACGTGGTCCAGCAGGACGCGCAGCCGGTCCTCGGGGACCCGGCGGTCGATGCCCAGGGCGACGGTGATGTCGAGGCCGTGGACGACGTCGTGGCCCAGCGCGGAGGCCAGCCCGCCGACCGGCGGCGTCCAGGGGTGGTGCGCGTGCTCCCGCAGGAAGCCGGCGAGCTGCCGCGGGGCGGCGGCCGCCGCGTCCTTGCGGGCGAGCCGGTCGGCCATCTTGTTGATGTTCCCGCCGGACTTGAGGAGTTCGGCCACCACCCTGGGCAGCGGATAGCGGAAGCCCATCGACATATGGGCCGCGACCTCGCGCACCCGCCACCCCGCGCACAGCGTCGGCGCGTCCCACCGCGCTTCCGGCAGGCCGTCCAACAGGTCCGCCAGCTCCCGGCGTTCGGCCGCTATCGCCGCTTTGATGTCCATACCGTCAAGGATCTTGTTCCACCGGCCATAAGTCCAAGAGCAGTTGGTTCTGCCTCCCAGAAGCAGTGGTTATGGGACTGGTTAGGATCGCCGGCATGGAACTCCATCAGCTCCGGTACTTCGTCGCGGTCGTGGAGGAGGGCGGCTTCACCCGGGCCGCCGCCCGGCTGCACCTGTCCCAGCCGGGGGTGAGCGCGCAGATCCGGCAGCTCGAACGGGAGCTGGGGCAGCCGCTGTTGGACCGTTCCGGCCGCCGGGTGACGGTGACGGAGGTCGGCGCGGCGGTCCTCGGGTACGCCCGGACCGCGCTCGCCGCCGTCGACGGGATCCGGCACACCGTCGACGAGTTCACCGGGCTGCTGCGCGGCCGGGTCGCGCTCGGCCTGGTCTCGGGCGCCGCCCTCGACGCCTTCGAGGTGCCGGCCCTGCTGGCCGACTTCCACGACGACCACCCTCAGGTGGAGATCTCCCTCACCGAGGACACCTCGGAACGGATGCTGGCCGCACTGCACGGCGGGGAGCTCGACCTCGCGGTCATCGGCCTGGCGCAGGAGGAGGCCCCGCCGGGCATCTCACTGCGGCTGGTGGTCGACCAGCCGCTGGTCGCCGCGGTGGCCCCGGGCGATCCGCTGCTCACCCCGCCGGACCGGGCCGATGTTCCGCTGGCCGAGCTCCACGACCGTCCGCTGATCAGTCTGCCGCGCGGGACCGGCCTGCGCGGGGTGCTGGAACGGGCCTGCGCACAGGCCGGCATCCGGCCGCGGATCGCGTTCGAGGCGGCGGCCCCGGAGGCGCTGGCGCAGCTCGCCGCGCGGGGGCTCGGGGTGGCGGTGATCCCGGCGCTGCCGCCGGGGGCCGCGGCGGACCACGGGCTGCGTACGCTCGCCCTCACCGACCCGCGGCCGCGCGGCCGGGTCGCCCTGGCCTGGCGCACGGCCGGCCCGACGCCCGCGGCCCGGGCGCTGCTCGACCGGCTGCACAGGGCCCTGCCGGTGCCGGCGGGCGGGGAGGGCGGCGGGCCGGCCGGGGATCACCAGGGGCTGGGCGCGTAGTCCTTGAGGAAGCAGCCGTGCAGGTCCTCGCCCTGTTCGCCGCGGACGATCGGGTCGTAGACCCGGGCCGCGCCGTCGACCAGGTCGAGCGGGGCGTGGAAGCCCTCCTCGGCCAGCCGCATCTTCTCGGGGTGCGGGCGTTCGTCGGTGATCCAGCCGGTGTCGACGGCGGTCATGAGGATGCCGTCGGTCTCCAGCATCTCCCGGGCGCTGGTGCGGGTGAGCATGTTCAGCGCGGCCTTGGCCATGTTGGTGTGCGGGTGGCCGGGGCCCTTGTAGCCGCGGCTGAACTGCCCTTCCATGGCGGACACGTTGACCACGTACTTGCGGCGCGCGGCGGACGCCGCGAGCGCCGGGCGCAACCGGCTCACCAGCAGGAACGGTGCGGTCATGTTGCACAGCTGGACCTCCAGCAGCTCCACCGGGTCGACCTCGTCGACCTTCTGGATCCAGCTGTTGGTGGCGTGCAGGTCCGGCACCAGCCCGCCGGCGTCGATCGCGGTGCCCGCGGCGATCCGGGCGGGGGTGGCGGAGCCGGTGGTCAGGGCGAGCGCGGTGACGTCGGCGGCGGTGAGCGCGCCGGCGGTGCCCGGGACGGCGGGCAGTGCCGCGGGGGCGCCGCTGCCGAAGTGCCCGAGGACCAGGGAGGCGGGCAGTTCGCCGGCCGGCAGCGGTGCGGACTCGGCGGCGACGAGCTGCCCGTACGCCTCGGGTGAGCGGCGCACGGTCTGTGCGGCGTTGTTGATGAGGATGTCGAGCGGGCCTTCGGCGGCGACCGAATCGGCGAGCGCGAGGACCTGCGCCGGGTCGCGCAGGTCGATGCCGACGATCTTCAGCCGGTGCAGCCAGTCGGCGCTGTCCGGCATGGCCGTGAAGCGGCGGATCGCGTCGTTGGGGAAGCGGGTGGTGATCGTCGTGTGCGCGCCGTCGCGCAGCAGCCGCAGCGCGATGTACATGCCGATCTTGGCGCGGCCGCCGGTGAGCAGGGCGCGCCGGCCGGTGAGGTCGGTGCGGGCGTCGCGGCGGGCGCGGTTCTCCTTGGCGCAGTCGCGGCACAGCTGGTGGTAGAAGGCGTCGACCTCGGTGTAGCGGCTCTTGCAGACGTAGCAGGAGCGGGGGCGCTGGAGGATGCCGGCGATCTCCGTGGTGACGGAGCTGGTGAGGGCCAGGCCCTGGGTCTCGTCGTCGATCCGGTCGGGTGCGCCGGTGGCGGTGGCCGCGGTGACCGCCCGGTCGTTGGCCGTCTTCGCCGCCCGGGATTCCTGCCGCCGGCGCTGCTTGACCTTGCGGTAGATGCCGGAGGTGGCGCGGCGTATGGTGACCGCGTCGGGGTGGTCGATCGGCAGCGCGTCCAGCTCTTGGAGCACGCTCAGGCAGATGGCCATGCGCTCCGCATCGATGCCCGTGCCCTCGGCCCGGCCTGTTTCGGTCACCGTCATCGCCGCTGCCGCTTCCTGGATCTGTGTTCGATTGCTCTACCGGCGGAACTGTACGTAGCCGGGGCCGGGTCCGCCAAACCGGTGCGGGGCCCGGTGCGCTCGCGCACCGGGCCCCGCACACCACCGACGGGCCCGTCAGTTCACCGCGTCATGGCTCAGCTCGATGTCGCAGTCGGCCTGCCCGGCGGCACCGAGCCGCAGCGGACTGGCGACCGGCGGGTACCCGCTGGCGATCAGCGTGTACTCGCCGCTGTCGAGGTCGGTGAAGACGTACTCGCCGTCCTGGCCGCTGGTGGCGGTGCCGACCACGTTGCCCGCCGGGTCGAGCAGGGTCACCCGGGCGTCGTCCACCGGGGCGCCCTGGGCGGTGCGGACGGTGCCGCGGACCTGGGCGCCGAGCGTCAGCCGGATCTCGTACCAGTTGCGGGTGCCGGCGGTGACCTCCACCTGGAGGGCGGAGGGGCGGTGCTGCTCGGCGCTGACGGCCAGGGTGTAGCTGCCCGGGGTCAGTTCCCCGAAGGCGAAGCCGCCGTCCTGGCCGGCCACGCCGGAGGCCACGACCTCGCCGCGCACATCGGTCGCCACGACCAGCGCACCGGGCACCGGCTCGTCGCCCTTCTCCTCGCGGACCTCGCCGGCGAGCCCGGCGGCGCCGCTGAGCACCAGGTCGTAGGTGAGCGGTCCGTCGCCGACCACGACGGTGACGGCCTGCGGCTGCCGGGCACCGGCGGAGGCGATCAGCACATAGGTGCCGGCGCCCGTGGTGGGCAGCGTGTAGCCGCCGTCGTCCGTGGTCTGCGTACGGCCGAGCTGCCGCCCGCCGACGCTGATCAGGGTGACCGCGGCGCCCGTCACCGGCTGCCCGGAACCGTCCCGGACCGCGCCGCTGATGGCCGGGCCGGTGGCGTCGGCCGCGGCGGTCGCCGGGGTCTGTGCCGGCACCGGAACGGGGTTCCCGGCCGGAGCTTCGGCGGGTGCGACCTCGGCGGGTGCGACCGCTTCGGCCGGTGTCCCGGCGGCTTCCGCGGTGGGCGGGGCCTCGCCGTTGGCCTCGGCCTCCGCCTGGGCCCGTGCCTGCAGTCCGGAGATCTGCCGCAGCGGCACCTCCTTGATGAACCACATCAGCAGGAACGCCAGCGCCACGACGACCGCGCCCATGAGGAACACGGTGTGCATCGAGTCGGCGAAGCCGCGCTTGAACGGCTCGGCGAGCCGCGGGTCGAGGTGCTGGATGAACGACGAATCGCTGAGCACACCCGAGGAGTTGCCGTTGCCCGGGTGCTTGAGCATGTCCAGCACCGGCTTGTTGGCCGGGTCGTGCAGGACGGCGGGGTCGCGCAGGGCGGCCTGGAAGCGCTGGGTGCCCGCCGCGTCCCGGAACGCCGAGGCGATCTTGTCGCCGACGGTGCTGAACAGCACCGACAGGAAGATCGCGGTACCGGCGGTGGCGCCCATCTGCCGGAAGAAGGTGGACGACGCGGTCGCCACACCCATGTCCTTGGGCGGGACGGCGTTCTGCACCGCCAGCACCAGGGTCTGCATACAGCCGCCCAGGCCGAGGCCGAAGACGAGCATGTAGGCCATGGTCTCCCACAGCGGGGTGTCCCACTGGACGCGGTAGTGGAAGAGCAGCATCGCCGCGATCATCAGCGCGGTGCCGACGATCGGGAAAACCTTGTAGCGGCCGGTCTTGGCGGTGATCTGGCCGGACGCGATCGAGGCGATCAGCATGCCCGCCATCAGCGGCAGCATCTCCAGACCCGACCTGGTGGGGCTGGCGCCCTTCACGATCTGGAGGTACTGCGGGATCATCAGCATCCCGCCGAACATGCCCATGCCGATCAGCACGGACATCAGACTGGTCTTGCTGAAGGTGCCGTTGCGGAACAGCCGCATCGGGATCAGCGCGTCCTCGCCGATCCACCGCTCCACGAAGATCCAGGCGATGATGCCGACCGCGCCGATGACGTAACAGGCGATCGACCGGGACGAGTCCCAGCCCCACTCCCGGCCCTGCTCGGCGACGAGCAGCAGCGGGACGACGCCGACGGAGATGGTGAGCGCGCCCCACCAGTCGATGCGGTGGTCGCGCCGGGTGTGCGGGATGTTGAGGACCTTGGCGACGACGAACAGCGCGATGATGCCGATCGGCACGTTGACCAGGAAGACCCAGCGCCAGCCGGTGACGCCGAGCAGCTGGTCCTGGCCGGCCAGCGCGCCGCCGATCAGCGGTCCGGCGACGCTGGAAGTGGCGAAGGTGCCGAGCATGTAGCCCTGATAGCGGGCGCGTTCGCGGGGCGGAACGATGTCACCGATGATCGCCAGCGCCAGCGACATCAGACCGCCGGCGCCCAGACCCTGCACCGCGCGGAACGCGGCGAGTTCGGTCATCGAGGTGGAGAAGGTGCAGAGCACCGAGCCCGCGACGAAGATGCTGATCGCGGTGAGGTAGTAGGGCTTGCGGCCGTGCAGGTCGGACAGCTTGCCGTACAGCGGGGTGGCGATCGTCGAGGTGATCAGGTAGGCGGTGGTCGCCCAGGCCTGCTGGCTGAGGCCGTGCAGGTCGTCGGCGATGGTCCGGATGGACGTGCTGACGATGGTCTGGTCGAGCGCGGCGAGGAACATGCCGAGCATCAGGCCGCTGAGGATGGTGAGGATCTGACGGTGGGTCAGCACTCCGGACCCGGGTATCGCCTTGGCTCCCGCCTCGGGCGGGGAGGTGGTGCTCATGTACGTATCTCTCCCTGCTCCACGGCGGCACCCTGGTCTCCCCCGGGACCCAGCCGTGTGTGTTGTCGTGTCGCCATGTCCTCGTTGAGCCGGCCGAGCAGCCGGATGAGGTCGGCCCGGTCCTGGGGCGACCACGGTGCGAGGAGCGCGGCCAGTTCGGCGTCGCGCTGGCGCCGGTAGTTCTCGAACGCGGCCCGTCCGGCGTCGGTCGCGGTCAGCAGTGACCCGCGGCGGTCCTCCGGATCGGGACGCCGGGCGACCAGGCCGCGCTCGACCAGCGAGCGCACCTGGCGGCTGACCGTCGACAGGTCCAGGAACGCGTCGGCGGCCAGGTCGGTCGCCCGCTGGTCCCCGCCGACCACCAGCCGGGCCAGCAGCACCCGGTCCGCGGCGCCGCCGTCGGTCTTGGCCCGCTGCTTCCAGGCCGCGAGCAGCCGGGAGAAACGGACGATCTCCGTTCCCAGCCCGGCCGCCGCCTCTTCCAGCGCCGACTCGACGGTGATCTGCGGGGCCGCCCGGTCACATCCCGGGACGAGACCCTTACTCATCGTGTTGATCCTTAGCAGTGCGGCATCGAGCCGGCTCGATCCGGCGAATAGATTGCTTGTACCTAGCAAGGTTAGCGTCTCAGAAGGGGTGCCGCGCACCGGGGGCGGATACGTTTCCGGTGCGGCCGGCCGGCGGCCCGCGATGGCCGCACCGCGGTGGTCCTCACGCGGCCGGGGCCGCGCACTCCTCGGTGGCCTTGACCACGGTCAGCGTGATCTTCCGGTCGTCCATCGGCGTGCCCGGTGCCGGGTCCTGGCCGCAGACCTTCCACGAGGCAGGCCAGAGCACGATGCGGCCGGCTCCGCGGCCGTCCCGGAACCGGACGGCGGTGGTGTAGTTCAGCTCCCCGTAGGCGGCGACCAGGTTCTTGCCCGTCACGTCGGGCATCGGGCGGCCGTCGGCGCGGGCCGGTGCGGCCGGGCCGACCAGGGAGACGGCGAGGGCCGTGACGGCGGTGGCCGTGGCGAGGACGGTTCTGACGGTGCCGGTGTGGTTCATCCCCGGTGAACGATCAGCAGGCGGGCCGGTCACTTACCACCGAAGGGGTCTCCTTACCGGCGACCAGGTCCCTGGCCAGTGCGACCCGGGAGAGGCACCGGGCGCCCCACAGGACCAGGGCGATGCCGGCGCATTCGGGGATCAGCCACCAGCCGGTGCGGACCCGTTCGTCGAAGAGGGTGACGCCCAGCGACAGGCTCACCAGCGCATCGCCCAGGGTGAGCACCGGCTGGGAGGCGGTCAGCGGCCCGGACTGCATGGCGTTCTCGAAGAGGAAGAGGGCCCCCACGCCGACGGCCGCGAAGCCGTAGGTCTGCCAGGAGGCGAAGAAGGAGGCCGGGCCGCCGGTCTGCCAGGCGTGCGTGGCGTCCTTCATCAGGGCCGCGGTCAGGGCGTAGGAGACGGCCGCGGCGGCGGCGAAGCAGGCCGCCCGTACGCCGCCGGCCCCGCGGCGCAGCGCGGCCCCGACCGCCGTCCCGATCACCGCGGCGCAGACCGCCAGGGCGAGCACCCAGCGGTCGAGCGGGGCGTGGTCGGTGCCGATGGTGGGGGCGGCGGCGGCCAGCGCGGAGCCGAGGCCGACGACGATCAGCGCCACGCCGGTCCAGCCGTCGCGGGAGATCCGCCCGCCGAGCAGCAGCCGGCCGATGAGCAGGGCCAGCGGGAGTTCGAGGACGAAGATCGGCTGGACCACGGACAGCGCGCCCTGGGAGAGCGCCAGCGCCTGGAAGCAGGCCGCGGCGATGACGGCGAGCATGCCGCCGAGCCAGGCGGCCCGGTGCAACAGGTCGACCAGCAGGCCCAGGCGCAGGCCGGGGGCCAGCGGGACGGTACGGGCCGCACGCCGCTGCAGCACCGTGGCCAGCGCGTTGCTGGCCGCGGCGAGCAGGGCGAAGAGCACGGCCGGCCATGTGGCCATGCGGCAACCTCCCGGGCACGGCGGCGGAGCCTCAGCGCTTCGACGCTAACCGGAGGAGGCACCGTCGGCCTGCCGACACGAGGGCCGGCCCGGTCCGGCCGGCGGCACCGTACGGGCCCGGACCGCCCGGTGGCAGATCTTCCCTCCGGCCTGACAAAAGGGCAGGTCAGGGTAGGTGCCTCGCGGTCCGTGGGTGGCGCAATACTGCGGCAACACCACTGGCCGGAATGCATCGCTATGGTCCCCGCATACCGGCCGAACGCCCCGGCAACTCGGCGCGCCGCTCCCCCACACGGTCCGCGCCCCGCTCCCGCCTCCCGCTCCCCCAGCCTCCCCGCCTCCTGGAGACCGCCATGCCTCTGACCTCGCAACGGGCCGACGTGCCCGTGACCATCGACGAGTCCAAGTGCATCGACGGCTGCACGCTCTGCGTCGACATGTGCCCGCTGGACTCGCTGGCCATCGATCCGGCCAGCAACAAGGCGTACATGCACGTCGACGAGTGCTGGTACTGCGGCCCGTGCGCCGCTCGCTGTCCCACCGGCGCGGTCACGGTCAACATGCCCTATTTGTTGCGATGAGAGGCACGTCCCCATGCGGCACTCCACCCTGAAGCGCACGAAGCGCGCGATCCCCCTCGCGGCTGCGGCCCTGCTCCTCCCCCTCGCCCTCACCGGCTGCGGCGGCGCCGCGGAGGCGGGCGACGGCAAGCACGTCACCGTCACCGTCGGCTACCAGTCCAAGACCATCAACACCGTCACCGCCGGCACCCTGCTGCGCTCGCTCGGCTACTTCGAGCGGGAGCTGCGGGCGCAGGGCACGCGCGACGGCAAGACGTACAAGGTCGACTGGCAGGACTACGCGACCGGCGCGCCGATCACCGCGAGGGGGTCCCCCCTGGCCCTTAAGGCCTTGGGGGAGGTCGCCGGGAAGGTCGACATCGGCTCGATGGGCGACTTCCCGCTGCTCATCAACGCCGCCCGCGGCAAGCAGCTGCACGCCCCGACCCGGCTGGTGTCGGTCACCGGCTACAACCTGCGCGGGGCGCTCAACACCATCGTCACCAAGCCCGGTTCGGCGCTGCGCTCGCTGTCGGACCTGCGCGGCAAGAACGTCTCCAGCAGCGTCGGCTCGGCCTCCGACGGGACCCTGGTACGGGCCCTGCAGCGGGCCGGCATCGACCCGGAGCAGGGCGTCCACAAGCTCAACCAGCAGCCGGCGGTGGGCGCCTCGGCGCTGCAGTCGGGCAGCGCGGACGCGCTCTCGCAGTTCGTCGCCTGGCCGGGGCTGCTCGCCTTCCAGGGCAAGGCGCAGGCGTTCTACGACGGGGGCGCGCTCGGTCTGCCCACCTTCCACGGCGTGACCGTGCGGGACGCCTTCGCCGGTCAACGCCCGGGTGTGGTCAAGGCGTTCCTCGCCGCCCAGCGGGACGCGACCCGGTACGTGCAGCGCCACCCGGTCGACGCCGCCGAGCGGGTCGCCAGGGCCACCGGGCTGCCGGCCGAGGTGGTCTACCTCTGCAACGGCGCCGGAGGCATCGCGACCTTCGACCCGACCCTCAAGCCGCAGCTGATCGCCGCGCTGAAGAAGGACGTCCCGGTGCTGCGGGCGGCCCGGCTGACCGGGCCGGTCGATGTCGACTCCTTCGTCAACGACCGCTACATCAAGGCGAGTTACGGCAGCGGATACGCCAAGGCCGTGCGCTCCACCGCACCCCCCTCCGCCGACGAGGTGTGGCTGCGCGGCGAGGACCGCACCCACTCCTTCGCGGATCCGGCGGCGCTGCTGCGGTTCGTCGCCGCGCACCGCGGCTCGGTGCGGGCCGCGTACGTGGCCGATGCGACGACCGGCAGCCGCTGGTTCGCCGACAAGGCGGTCTGGGTCCGGGACGGCGGGCGGCTGCTGCCGTTCGTCACCCGGGCCACCGCGGACGCCTGGACCCGCAAGCACGCCGGCGCGCGCACCGTCGACTACGCCGCCGCCCTGGAGCAGGCCCGGTGAGCGCGCCGTGGACCCGGCGCGCCCGGCGTGCCACGGCGGTCCTGGCGGCGCTCGCCGGCTGGTCGGCATCGGCGTCTCGTGGATCTGTGTGATCTCCGCGGAGATGATCTCCGGGGAGTACGGCGTGGGCTACCGCACCTGGCAGGACTACACGATCGTCGACTACCCCGGTGTCTTCGTCGGGATGGCCACCATCGGGCTGCTGGGACGGCTGACCGCCACGGCGGTGGAACTGGCCGGGCGGCGCCTGGTGCGCTGGCTTCCCCACCGGGAGGGAAGTCAGGCGCCGACGCGCCGGCTGCCCCGTACGGAGGGAGGCCAGGCGCCCGAGCGCGCGCTGCCGGCCGAGGCCTCTTACGTGGGACGGGCTCCGGCGCACACCGGCCTGACGACGACCGGGGAGCGGGCATGACCGACACCGAACTCACCGCCACCGCACCCGCCGGGGCGCCCGCGCGGGGCCTGCGGCTGACCCTCGCCGGCGCCGTGCCCGGCCGGCCCGGTGCGCCCGTTCTGCACAGCCTGGACCTGGACGTCGCCCCGGGCGAGATCCTCACCGTCGTCGGCCCGTCCGGCTGCGGCAAGTCCACGCTGCTGCGCACCCTCGCAGGTCTGCTGCCCCCGCTGGGCGGCCGGCTGAGCCAGGACGGCGAGCCGCTCACCGGGCCCGCCGCCGACCGCGCCCTGGTGTTCCAGGAGGACGCCCTGCTGCCCTGGCGCACCCTGCGGGGCAATATCGAACTCCCGCTGGCCATAGGGGGGTTGGCGCGTGCCGAGCGCCGGGCGCGGGCCGCCGGCCGGCTGGCCCGGGTCGGGCTCGGCGAGCAGGCCGCCCGGCTGCCGCACCAGGTCTCCGGCGGCCAGCGGCAGCGCGCCCAGCTCGCCCGCGCGCTGGCCGGCCGGCCCCGCGCGGTCCTGATGGACGAACCGTTCGGCGCGCTGGACGCCCGGACCCGGTCCGGGATGCAGGAACTCCTCGTCGAGGTGCTGCGGGGCACCGGCGCCACCGTCGTCTTCGTCACGCACGACGTCGACGAGGCCCTCTTCCTCGGCGACCGGGTGGCACTGCTCGGCACCGGCCGGACCCCCCGCGTCGTCCGCGTACCCCGCCCCCGCGACCGCGCGGCGCACGCCGATCCGGCCACGGCCGATCTGCGCCGTACCGCCCTCGCCTCTCTGAGCAGCTGAAAGGCAGATCCGCATGGACATCCCCGCACTCGACGACGCCGAGGAACTGGTCTGTGACGTCCTGGTCATCGGCGGCGGCACCGCCGGCACGATGGCCGCGCTCACCGCCGCCGGGCGCGGCGCGTCCGTCCTGCTGCTGGAGAAGGCGCACGTCCGCCACTCCGGGGCGCTGGCCATGGGCATGGACGGCGTCAACAACGCGGTCATCCCCGGCCGCGCCGAGCCCGACGACTACGTCGCCGAGATCACCCGCGCCAACGACGGCGTCGTCGACCAGTCCACCGTCCGGCAGACCGCCACCCGCGGCTTCGCCATGGTGCAGCGGCTGGAGCGGTACGGCGTGAAGTTCGAGAAGGACGAGCACGGCGCGTACGCGGTCCGCCAGGTGCACCGGTCCGGCTCGTACGTGCTGCCGATGCCCGAGGGCAAGGACGTCAAGAAGGTCCTCTACCGGCAGCTGCGGCGGCGCGAGATGCGGGAGAAGATCCGGATCGAGAACCGGGTGATGCCGGTGCGGGTGCTGACCGGCGACGACGGCCGGGCGGTCGGGGCCGCGGGCTTCCACACCCGTACGGGCCGGTTCACCACGGTCCGGGCGGGCGCGGTGATCCTGGCCACCGGCGCCTGCGGCCGGCTGGGGCTGCCCGCCTCGGGCTATCTCTACGGCACGTACGAGAACCCCACCAACGCCGGTGACGGGCATGCGATGGCGTACCACGCGGGCGCCGAGCTGACCGGTATCGAGTGCTTCCAGATCAACCCGCTGATCAAGGACTACAACGGCCCGGCCTGCGCCTACGTCGCCAACCCCTTCGGCGGGTACCAGGTCAACCGGCACGGCGAGCGGTTCGTGACGTCCGACTACTGGTCGGGGCAGATGATGGCCGAGTTCGCGGCCGAGGTCGCCTCCGACCGCGGCCCGGTGTACCTGAAGCTCAGTCATCTGCCCGAGGAGTCGGTCGCCGCCCTGGAGACGATCCTGCACACCACGGAGCGCCCCACCCGCGGCACCTTCCACGCCGGTCGGGGGCACGACTACCGCACCCACGACGTGGAGATGCACATCTCCGAGATCGGGCTGTGCGGCGGCCATTCGGCGTCCGGGGTACGGGTCGACGACCACGGCCGCACCACCGTGCCGCGGCTGTACGCGGCCGGCGACCTGGCCTGCGTCCCGCACAACTACATGATCGGCGCGTTCGTCTTCGGCGATCTGGCGGGCGAGGACGCGGCCCGATACCGCGCCTACGAGGGCGAGTTGCCCGAGGATCAGCTGCGTGCCGCGCACGAGCTGATCTACCGTCCGCTGCGCCACCCCGACGGCCCGCCGCAGCAGCAGGTCGAGTACAAGCTGCGCCGCTTCGTCAACGACTACGTCGCGCCGCCCAAGAGCGGCGCCCGGCTGTCGCTGGCCGTCGAGCACTTCGAGCGGATGCGCGGCGAGATCGACCGGATGGGCGCCCGTACGCCGCACGAGCTGATGCGCTGCGCCGAGGTGCACTTCATCCGCGACTGCGCCGAGATGGCCGCCCGGTCGTCGCTGGCCCGTACCGAATCGCGCTGGGGGCTGTACCACCATCGCACCGACCATCCGGCCACCGACGACGCCCGCTGGCTGCACCATCTCGATCTGCGCCGGTCGACGGCGGGCCGGATGGAGTTCACCGCCCGCCCGGTGGAGCCGTACGTGGTCCCGGTGCCGGAGTACGCGCCGGCCGGCGGCCCGTCCCGGTTCCTCGGGGAGGTCGAGCCGGAGCAGGTCGCCACCGCGGGCCCGCGCGACACCCCGCCGGTGGGGTCCCGGACGGCCGGCGACGGCGCACCGGGCGGCGGGCCGGCGCACCCGGTGGCCGCGGCCGGCCCCTCGCCGCGGCTGCTCGGGCTGCTCGCCCTCGCCGAGGAGCAACCCGATCTGGCGGCGCTGCGGCCCTACCTGACCGATCCCGACCCGGCCGTCCGGCGGGCCGCGGTCGACGCGCTCACCGAGGGCGTGCCGGCCGGCACCGGCCCGGCGCTCGCGGCCGCCCTCGCCGATCCCGACCCGGGCGTACGGGCCGCGGCCGGAGCCTCGCTGCGGGAGCTGGTCGAGGTGCTGGAGCCGGAACCGGAGCTGGGCGCGCCGCTGGCCGCCGCGGTGCACGACGGCCCCGACGCCGCGGTCCGGGCGGCCGCGGTGGAGGTGCTGCGAGCGCTGCGCCTGGGTGATGCGGCGCTGTTCGCCGGTGCGCTGGACGATCCCGCCGTGGACGTCCGGATCCAGGCCGTGCGCGCCCTGGTGTCCCTGGACGCCGTCCCGGACCTGCGGCGGGCCGCCGGGGACGGGTCGCGTGAGGTACGGGTGGCGGCCGCGCACGGGCTGGGCACGGCCGGCGGCCCGGACGACCTGGCGGCGCTGCTGGCCGACCCGGACCCGCTGGTACGGGCCGCGGCGCTGGGGGCGCTGGCCACCACGGGCTGCCCGGCGCCGTACGACGCGGCCGCGGTCGGCGCGCTGGGTGACCCGGCGTGGCAGGTCCGGGCCGGCGCCGCCCGGGCGCTGGCCGCCGCCGGGCCCGGCGTCGCGGTGCCCGCGCTGGGCTCCGCCCTGGCCGACCCGGAGGCGGACGTGCGCCGGGCCGCGGTACTGGCACTGCGCGCCCACGCCGGGCGGCCGGACGCCCGGAGCGCGCTGGCCACGGCCGCCGACGACCCGGACGCCGATGTCCGGGCCTACGCCCGGCCGGCAGCGAAGGGGTGACACACGTTCGGGCCGTCCGGGTGGCCGCGGGCACGGCCGGGTTGAAGGCTCGGGGGAGACGTCCCCGAGGCGCAGCCGGACCGTGCAAGGAGTTCCGATGGCCCCCGTCTACCGCTACGACGACCTGAGCGCACTCTTCATCAACTGCACGCTCAAGCGCACGCCGGAGATCAGCAACACCGAGGGCCTGCTCGAGCGGAGCCGGGCCGTCATGGAGGGCAACGGGGTCGCGACGGAGGTGATCCGGGCCGTCGACGAGGACATCGCGACGGGGGTGTGGCCGGACATGACGGAGCACGGCTGGGCGTCCGACGCCTGGCCGGAGCTGTACCGCAAGGTGCTGGCCGCGGACATCCTGGTGCTGTGCGGGCCGATCTGGCTCGGCGACAACAGCTCGGTGATGAAGCAGGTCATCGAGCGGCTCTACGCCTGTTCCAGCGTGCTCAACGAGCGTGGCCAGTACGCCTATTACGGCCGGGCGGGCGGCTGTCCGATCACCGGAAACGAGGACGGCGTCAAGCACTGCGCCATGAACGTCCTCTACAGCCTGCAGCACCTGGGCTACACCGTCCCGCCGCAGGCCGACGCCGGCTGGATCGGTGAGGCCGGGCCCGGGCCGTCGTACCTCGCCCCGGGGTCGGGCGGCCCGGAGAACGACTTCACCAACCGCAACACCGCGTTCATGAGCTGGAACCTGATGCATGTCGCGGCGATGCTCAAGCGGGCCGGCGGCATCCCGGCGCACGGCAACCAGCGCACCGAGTGGGACGCCGGTTGCCGCGCGGACCAGGCCAATCCGGAGCACCGCTGAGCGCCCGGGCCGGGTCGGCGGTGGCCGATCCGCACGCGTCCGCGCCCGCCCTCCGCCCGCCGGCCGTGCGCTGGCCCCGCTACGCACGGTTGGCCCCGGCCGTCCTGCTGGCCGGCGGTCTCCTCTGGGACGCGCTGTCGCCGCAGGACTACTGGGGCGATCCGATGCTGACGGCGGCCAGTGTGACGGCGGGTGCGCTGCTCTCGCTGCGGCACACCGTCGCGGTCGGGCTGGTCCTGGTGCTCGGGGTGTTCGCGCTGACGGTGAAGGACGGCACCGCCGGTACCAGCGTGGGTCATCTGGAGCTGGCCAACACCCTGTTCGCCGCGCTGATGGGCGTCGGGGTGAACCGGGTGATCGCCCGGCACGGCCGCCACCTGGATGTGGTGCGGATGGTGGCGGAGGCCGCGCAGCTCGCCGTGCTGCCGGCCCCGCCGGAGCGGATCGGGACGCTGGCCGTCGCGGCCCGCTACCAGGCCGCCCAGAGCGAGGCCCGGATCGGCGGTGACGCCTATGCCGTGCAGCGGACGCCGTACGGGGTGCGGCTGCTGATCGCCGACGTACGGGGCAAGGGGCTCGGCGCGGTGAGCGCGGTGTCGGTGCTGCTGGGGGCGTTCCGGGAGGCGGCGGAGCAGGAGCCGGAGCTGACCGGGCTGGCCGAGCGGCTGGAGCGGGCGGTGCTCCGGGCGGGCGAGCAACTCCCGGAGGAGAGCCGCCTGGAGGGCTTCATCACCGCCCTGCTGGGTGAAGTCCACCCGGAGAGCGGCGAGTTGAGACTGCTGAACTGCGGCCATCCGGCGCCGTACCTGTGCCGGGACGGTGCGGTGCGGCCGCTCGCGACCGGTGAACCGGGGCTGCCGCTGGGCATGGGCGGGCTGGGGGCGGCCCGGCCGGAGCCGGTCGACGTGCCGTTCCCGGTGGACAGCACCGTGCTGCTGATCACCGACGGGGTGACCGAGGCCCGGGACCGCGGCGGGCGCTTCTACGACCCGGCGGCGCAGCTCGCGGGCCGCGGGCCGTTCGGCGGTCCGCAGGAGCTGATCGACGTCCTGGTGCGGGAGGTCGAGGACTGGACCGGCGGGCCGCGCGACGACGACATGGCGGTGCTCGCGGTCACCCGGCGGGCGGCGGACGGCTGACCGCGCATTCCCCGGATCGGGCGTCCGACCTGCGCCGACAGCGTGTGATACCGGGGATTCGGGGCGGGGGATGAGAAGATCGATCAGAGCATCAGCATCCGCCCCGAGCGGTCCTCCGCTCCCGCGCAGATCGGAGTTGATGTGTCCGACAACAGATCAGCCCTGCTGAGCCAGCGCGCCGCCGTCATCTTCCTGCTCGGCGCCCTCACCGCCCTCGGCGCCGGTGTGCTCACCTGTGTCAACGGCGGAACCCTGGCGTCCGCCGCCCTGGTCGGCGGAGCGGCGTTCGGCGCCGGGGTCACGTTCTTCCATACGGTCATCGATTGAGTGCCGCCCCGGGACGCCGACCGCACCGGCGCGGAGCCGTCCGCCGCGGGCCGCACCGGCCGTCCCGGGGTGAGCGGGCGGTCACCGTGCGTCCCGGGTCCGTGGCGGAATCCGTGCCCCCGCATGCGGTGCGCCGCCGGACGGCAGGTGCGAAACTGAAAGACACCGCGCCCGGCAGCCGGCCGGTGCCCTTGCCGCCGAGGGGAACACCATGACCTGGGCATCTTGGACCACTGTCGGGATCCACGCGCTCCCCGGCGCGGTGCGCGCGGAGGAGATCGGCGTGATGAACGGCGATCTGACCATCCACACGACCTGGTCGGAGAATCTGGCGCACGTAGCTGTGCAGTACACCGGGTCCTCGGACTGGTACACGATGGCCGGCAGCCCCGTGCCCTGCGACTCCGAAGCGGCCAGCCGCAGCTTCCACCAGGCCGTGGTGGAGGCGGTCCGCGGCGGGGAACGGGCCGAGGCCTCCCTCGACGAGCTGTTCCACCGGCAGGAGCACTGACAGGCACCGGCGCCGCAGCGGACACCGGGCGCCCGGATCGTCCGCGAGCGACGCCCGGAACGTCCGTGAGTGCCGGAATCCTCCACTGAAGTCCGGGGCCGCGTCCCGGGATTGCGAGTCCACGACCTGACGGGTCGTGGACTTTTTGCCGCGTCGGCGGAGCAACCAATTCCGGTCGCATCGGGTCTCCCCTGATACAGGCACCGTTGGTCACCTTGCCATCACCCAAAGGTGATCAATTGTCAAATTTTCACCACGAATCTCGCATTCCGAGCATATGGCTTTACATGCTCATGCCAGGCAGACCAGGGTTTGCGCGGGGCCGATCGGCCCCCGCGGTGCCCAACGGCACCGCGTGTACGGGCGGTTGGCGAGGCCACCGCCCCCGCAGCGCTAAGGACCCACATCTGTGCGTAGACCCCACATACGCAGCCACCGCCTGGCCATCGCGGTCGCGGTGACGACGGCCGCGACCCTGACGGCCGGAGTGGCGGGCGCCGCCACCGCGCACAACACGGCCGCTCCGGCCGCCGCCCCCTCCGCAACCTCCTCCCCCGACAAGATCGTCGAAGCCGCCCGCGCCGCCGCGGTCGCGCACGGCTCGGCCACCGGAGTCGGCAAGAAGGACACCCTCAAGGCCGTCGACACGATGGTCGACCCGGACGGCCGGCAGCACGTCCGCTTCGTCCGCACCCACCGCGGTCTGCCCGTTCTCGGCGGCGACCTCGTCGTCCACCTCAGCGCCCACTCGGCGTACGAGGGCGTGACCCGGGCCTACCGGCACCAGGTCGACCTCTCCGACACCGACCCCAAGCTGTCGGCCGGTCAGGCCGAGACGAAGGCCGCCAAGGTGGCCGAGGGCCAGGCCGGTACGGCCGAACTGGTCGTGGACGCCCGCGACGACCGGCTCACCCTGGCCTACCAGGTCGAGGTGGCGGACAGCCGCACCGACGAAGCCGGCGGCGCCCGTACGGTCGTCCTCGACGCGGCCACCGGTGCGGTGCTGAGCAACACCCCCGCCAACGACTCGTTCCTGTCGCCGGCCCTCCAGGCGAAGCTGCGCAAGCGGGGCGAGCGGCTCAACCCCGCGACCCGGCAGTTCGCCCCCGCCGCGCCGGCCACCGACAAGGCGGCCACCACCCCCGGCTACCCCGCCGCGGCCAAGGGCACCGGCGCGTCCTTCTTCGTCGGCAGCGTGCCGCTGTCCACGACGCAGACCGCCAAGAAGTCCTTCGTCCTCAAGGACAGCACGCGCGGCAACACCGAGACCCGCGACGCCGGTGACAAGGAGCTGGAGAAGTTCTCCGGCGGCAAGGCGTTCACCTCCGCCACCAACCGCTGGGGCAACGGCACCACGAGCGACCGGGCCACCGCCGCCGTGGACGCCCAGTACGGCATCACCAGCACCCTGGACTTCTACAAGAAGACGTTCGGGCGCAAGGGCATCAAGAACGACGGCCGCGGCGCGCACGCCCTGGTGCACTTCGGCCAGAACGTGGGCAACGCCTTCTGGTCGTCGGACTGCGGCTGCATGCTCTACGGCGACGGCGACGGCAAGACGTTCGCCAAGCCGCTGGTCGTCCTGGACGTCACCGGCCACGAGCTGACCCACGGCGTGGTCGACGCCACCGCCAACCTCCAGCCCACCCGCGTCGACGAGGAGGGCAACCAGTTCGGCGAACCCGGTTCGCTCAACGAGTCGCTGGCGGACATCTTCGGCAGCGCGGTGGAATTCGCCACCAACAACCCGAAGAACCCGCCGAACTACCTGATGGGCGAGAAGCTGGGCCTGGAGCAGAAGTTCCTGCGCCGCCTGGACAAGCCGTCGCTCGACAAGCTGGAGGGCACCGTCGACTACTGGTCGAAGGCGTCCTACGACACCGAGGTGCACGCCGGCTCCGGCGTCTCCTCGCACGCCTTCTACCTGCTCGCCGAGGGCAGCGGCAAGAAGACGATCGGCGGCGTCGCCTACGACTCCCCCACCTACAACGGCTCGCGGGTGACCGGGATCGGCCGCACCAAGGCGCTCGCCATCTTCTACCGGGCGCTCACCCGGTACATGGTCTCCACGACCGACTTCCACGACGCCCGGTCCGCGACGCTGCACGCGGCCAAGGACCTGTACGGCGCCACCAGCACCGAGTACAAGACGGTGAAGGCGGCCTGGGCGGCGGTGAACGTGACGGCGGCCAACACCCCGTCGGCCAAGCACTGAGCCCCGGACGCCCGTCCAGCGGTGCCCCCGCCACCCGGCGGGGGCACCGTGCCGTTCCGCGCCGCGCTCCTCGACGCCGCGGCCGGCCGGAGCCTACGTTGAGGCCATGATCAGCGATCGCAAGGCAACCGGTCGGCGTCCCGGATACGCCGTGGCGGCGGGCGTGTTCGCCATCGGCATGGCCGGCACCACCCTCCCCACCCCGCTGTACGGGCTCTACCGCCAGGAGATCGGATTCTCCGAGCTCATGGTGACCGTGGTCTTCGCCGTGTACGCCCTCGGCGTGATCACCGTGCTGCTGCTCGCCGGCAACGTCTCCGACGACGTGGGCCGGCGCCCGGTGCTGTTCTGCGCCCTGGCGCTCTCCGCGGCCAGCGCGCTCTGCTTCATCTTCGAGGGCGGGCTGCCCCTGCTGTTCCTGGGCCGGGTGCTCTCCGGGTTCGCCGCCGGGCTGTTCAGCGGCGCCGCCACCGCGGCCGTACTGGAACTGGCGAAGCCGGGCCAGGAGGCGCATGCCGGGTTCGCCGCGACCGCCGCGAACATGGGTGGGCTCGGCTGCGGCCCGCTGCTGTCCGGGCTGCTCGCCCAGTACGCGCCCTGGCCGCTGGTCCTGCCGTTCGCGGTACACCTGGTGCTGCTGGCGGTGGCGGCCGTGGCGACCTGGCTGCTGCCGGAGACCGTCCGCGATCCGCACCGGCCGCACCGCCTGCGCCCCCAGCGGCTCCGGCTGCCGCCCGAGGTACGGGGCGTGTTCACGCCCTCGGCCGTCGCCGCGTTCGCCGGCTTCGCGCTGCTGGGCCTGTTCACCGCCGTCGCACCGAGCTTCGTCGGTCAGACGCTGGGCGTGACGAACCTGGCCGTCGCCGGGGCGATCGTGTTCTCCGTGTTCCTCGGCTCCACCGTCGGACAGTCCCTCGCCGGGCGGATCGGGGTGCGCAAGGCCCTGCCGGCCGGCTGCCTGGTGCTGGTGACCGGCCTGGCCCTGGTGGCCACCTCACTGGCCGTCATCTCACTGCCGGTGCTGGTCCTCGGCGCCCTGTGCGGCGGCACCGGCCAGGGCCTGGCCTTCCGCGCCGGACTGACCGCCGTGGGGCGGGCGGCACCCGCCGAGCACCGCGGCGGCACCATCTCGGCGTTCTTCCTCGTCGCCTACTTCGGCATCTCGCTACCGGTGGTCGGGGTCGGCGCGCTCACCATGGAACTGGGACTGCGCGGCGCCGGCCTCACCTTCGCCGGCTGCGTCATCGTGCTCGCGGTGGCCGTCGGCCTGTACGTCCTGCGCCACCCGCCGGCCGTCGACGACTGACGCCGGGACCGCGCGGCCGAGCCGGGACGGCACAATCGACAGGCATGAACACCAGGGTGTGGATGGACAGTTGGCAGATGGAGTGCTGCGGCGAGCCCTTCGCCCTCGGCGCGGAGGTGTCCTGGGCGGTCGTCGCACCGGACCGGGAGTGGCTGACCAAGGTGCTCGGCGCGGAGACCGCGGCCACGGTCGACGCGGCGGAGGAGCACCACGGCGGCTCCCCCCAGCAGTCGGCGCCGGTCCGCGGCACCGTCACCGGCATCAGCGCCGTGCACTGCCGCTTCGCGCCGCTGCCCGGCGAGCCCGATCGCACCCGCCATCCGGTGCCGGGCAGCGGCACGCTCACCCCGCTGTCCTCGGCCCGCCGGTGGACGTCCGGCCGCGACGGACTCGACTTCGTGGGCTTCCTCGTCGATCTCGCTGCCCCGCCGCGGTGAGGCACGGACGGGCCCGGGGCGCGCTCAGGCCGTCCTCCGCCCTCCTGCTCCCCGTCCCAGCCGTACCCGCAGGTGGCGCGGGCCGCGGGTGAAGACGCCCGCGTCGGCCGGCGGCGAACCGTCCGCGAAGGCCAGGTCGGGGAAGGCGTCGAGGAGTTGGTTGACGCCGGTCTCCACCTCCGCCCGGGCCAGCAGGGCCCCCACGCAGAAGTGCCGGCCGAGGCCGAACGCGACGTGCTGGGCGGCGGCGGTGAAGGCGCCGGCCGGGCCGAGGTCGGCACGGAAGATGTCGAACTCCTCCGGCCGGTCGTAGTGGTCCGCGTCGCGGTTGGCGGCGCCGATCAGGCAGGTGACCGTGGCACCGGCGGGTATCGTGCCGCCGCTGACGGCCACGTCCGCGGCGGGCTGCCGCATGATCATCTGGACCGGTGGGGTGTACCGCAGCGTCTCGGCGAACGCGGCGGGGACCAGCGACCGGTCGGCGCGCACCGCGGCGAACTGCTCGGGGCGGGCCAGCAGGTTGCGGAAGATCAGCGCGATGGCCTTGTCGGTGGTCTCCCCGCCCGCGGCCAGCAGCAGGCTGACGAACGCGGTGATGTCCTGGTCGTTCATCCGGACGCCGTCGACCTCGGCGGTGCAGAGCCGGGACAGCAGGTCGTCGCCGGGGGCCGCGCGGCGTTCCCGGATGATCGGCAGGAGGTAATCGGCGAGCTCCTCGCCCGCGCGCCGTCCGGCGGCCGCGACCTCGGGGTCCTGGGAGAGGTTGGACAGGAAGGCCACCACCGCGGCGTACCAGCCGTGGAAGCGGTCGTGATCGGCCCGGTCCAGGCCCAGCATGTCGACGATCACGTTGATCGGGAAGCGGGTCGCGAACCGCGCCACCAGATCGGTCTCCTCGGCGTCCCGGAAGGCGTCGATCAGCTCGCGGGCGTTGCGCTCGATGACCGGCAGGAACGTCTCCCGCAGTTCGCGGCCGCGGAAGGCGGGCGCCACCAGGGCGCGGCGCACCGCGTGCTCCCGGCCGTTCATCTGGGGCAGTGTGCGGCCGCCGTGGGCCGGCTCGATCTGCCAGGCGTAGTTGTCGGTGGTGAACACCGGCTCCTTGAAGGCGCGTTGGACGTCTTCGTAGCGGGAGAGGAGGTAGCTGTCGGTGCCCTTGTCGTGGAGCAGCGGGTAGTGCTCGCGCAGGACCCGGTACGCCGGGTAGGGGTCCGCGGCGAACTCCGGGGACAGGATGTCGGGCGGTGTCGGAAGGGTGGTCACGCCGCCGGACGCTAGGGCCGGCGCGCGGGGGCGTCCAGGGTGCGTCCGTGGCGTGCGGGCGCGCCGGGGGCGCATCGTTGGCCGCCGGTCCACACGTGCGGGACGCCCTCTTCACCCGGACGGTCGGCCGCCGTCACTCCGCTGCCTCGTACGGCACGCCCGCCCGCCCCCGGGCGGGAACGCTGGGAGCCGCACGACCGCTCCGGGACCGGAGCGCGCCCGTCCCAGACAGGGGTGAGACCCGCCATGTCCGCGTCCGACCCACCGGCTCCACGGCGCCGACTCCGCCGCGGGTTCGCCGCGGCGGCCACGCTCGTCGCGCTGCTGTACGCCGCCGCCGCACCGGCCGCGGCCGCCCAGCGCTCCCCCGCCGGGCCACCAACGAGGCCCGCCCTGGCCGCGGCCGGCAGCAAACCGCTGGTGTTCATGGGCCTGGGTACGGTCGCCGGCCTGGCCGTACTCGCGACCGCGGGCCTGATCACGGCCGCCCATCGGCGGTACGTCAACTCACATGCGACGGACCGGAGTTGACGCCGTCGCCGGCGGTCCCGGGCAGGGGTCGTTCGCTCCTGGCGGCCCGCAGACGGGCGGCCTCGCGGGGTGAGTTCTCGTTGCGGCGGCCGGCCCGGGAGCCCGCCAGTTTCTCGGCCAGGTGCCGGCCGACCGTGGTGGGCGGGTAGCGCGGTGCGGTACCCGGCGGGACACAACCGGGCAGGCAGCTGATCTCCGCGTCCCAGTTGCCGTCGTGGAAGTACGCGGCGGAGCGGCGCCGGACGACCCGTCCCCGCTCGTCGGTGGGCGGCAGCACCCGGTGCATCGTGGACCGCCAGCGGTCGTTGGTCCAACGGGCCAGCAGATCACCGAGGTTGACCAGCAGACACCCGGGCTCCGGCAGGACGTCGTGCCAGCCGCCGTCCCCGTCGAGGATCTGCAGTCCGGGGACGCGATCGGCCCACAGCACGGTGACGATGCCGTAGTCGGTGTGCGCGCCCATCCCCATCCGGTCCCGGTCGAGCGTGAGTTCGCGGTCCGGGAGCGGATAGTGGTTCATCCGCAGCACGTCGAGGGAGTGGTCGGTGAACGGGGCGAAGTGGCCCTCCGGCAGGCCCAGTGCGTGCGCGAAGATCCCGGTCATCCGCCGGGCCAGGCCGCCGGCCCGGCGGCACCACTCGTCAACGGCCGGGCGGAAGCCCGGCAGCGACGGCCAGATGTTGGCCGGGTAGTGCGCTTCGGGGAGGTCCAGACCGGGGAACGACGAGGCCTCGGCGCCGACGTTGAACGCCTCGAAGAGGTCCTCGGCGGCCGCGGGCACACCGAGGCTCAGGCTGAGCTTCTCGGTGCGTGGCGGGGTGTAGCCGCGGTTGATGTCGGGGGACGGCGCCCGTAGTCGCCGCTTCTCCGCCATGGGCAGCGCGAAGAAGGCGTCCAGGGCATCGGCGAAGGCTCCGGCGGCGTCCTCCGGGATGCCGTGGCCGCGGACCTGCAGGAAGCCGACCGTGCGCGCGGCCCGGTCGACCTCGGTGGCGAGGGCCGCGCGGGCGGCGCCGGTGCCGTTCTCCCAGCCGGAGATGTCGATGACGGGTACGTCGAGCACGCCGTCAGCGGCGGCCCGGTCACCGGTCCGCCCGTCGCTGCTGCCCATCGTGGGAGGCCCTTTCGTCGCGGGGGTGGTCGCGGGGTGCGGCCGCGCCGGTTCACCATTCTGCTGAAAACGGAACGGCCCGTCTCCGGAGCCGGCCGTCACGCGTCGCCGGGAGCCGCCGGGACGGCGGGACCCTCGGAGGCGTGCCAGGACGGGGAGCGGCCGAGCAGCGCCAGGATGCGGTCCAGTTCGCCCGTGGTGCCGTCGGCGGGAAGGCCGGGCCGGAAGGCACTGCCGGGGGCGAGCCGGGAGTCGTCGTCCGGGACGGCGCGGGCTATCGGCAGGGCGGCCCGCAGGAGTTCGGGGCCGGGGTCGTAGCCGAGGCCCAGGGTGCGGGCGACGTCCCAGCTGTGGACCACGTAGTCGATGAGGTGGAAGCCGATCGCCCGGCGCGCGGGGAAGGCCTGGGCGGTGGTGAATTCGGGGAGGTGGCACTCGCGGTCGGGGTCGTCGACGGCCGCGAAGGCGGCGATGACCAGCTCCGCCGCCGCGCCGTATGCCGCGACCGGGTCCAAGCCGAGCGGGCGGACCGCCCAGTTCACCGGATCGCGGCCGTCGCCGCGCGCGGCCGCGGCGAACCCGTGGTGCTGAACGGTCATATGGGCGAGCAGATCGGCCAGCGTCCACGCGGCGCACGGGGTCGGCCGCGTGAGGTCCTCCGGGCGGACCCGGCGGACGAGCGTCACGCTGCCGCGAACCGCCTGCGCGTGCAGCCACTTGAGCCGGCCGAAGTCCGCGGCGCGGGGGTCCGTGGGGTGGGAGTCCGTGGGGTGGGAATCCGTGACGCGGGAGTCCCTGGGCGCGCCGCCAGCCGCGCCATCATTGATATGCATACGCTTACGATCTGCTCACGCACATGAATTTGTCAACGGGTATTTTCGTGCCATGACCGAGAACCCGGCCGACCGCGGCGCCCCCTCCGGAGAACGGGCGACCCGCCCCGATCTGGCGGCGATGATGGTGCCGTTGGGCCGCGCCCTGATGGCCGCCGAACAGCCGGCCCTCGACGCGCACGGTCTGACCATGTGGGGCTACTCGGTCCTGCTGCACCTGGACGAGACGCCGATCCGCACCCAGGCCGCGCTCGCCGAGGCGATCCGCGCGGACAAGACCCGCATCATCGCCGTCCTCGACGACCTGGAGACCCGGGAACTGATCCGCCGTCAGCCCGACCCCGGGGACCGGCGGGTACGGCTGCTGTCGCTCACCCCCGAGGGACGGCGGGTGCGCGACGCCACCCAGGCGGCCATCCAGGAGAACGAGGAACGCCTACTGGCCCGGCTGCCGGCCGCGGACCGCACCGCCTTCCTCCGCGCGCTGCGGACCTTGTCGGCGATGCCCGAGCTGCGACCGCCCCGCAAGCGGCCCTAGGGACACCGCAGCACACGAGCCGGTGCCGGTCCCCGCGACCCGTGGTCGCGGGGACCGGCACCGGCCGGAAGCTGCTGGAATCACTTCCAGTCGCGGTCGCCGTCCCAGCCGTAGCCGCCGTGCTGGCAGCCCTCGCTGAAGTACGGGCCGAAGAAGTCACTGACGCCCGCGTTCAGCCAGCAGCCACCGTAGTTGCCGTGACCGCGGTGGTGGTTGTAGTGGTGGTGGCGCTTGTGGTGGTGCTTGTAGCCATGGTCCTTGCCGGAAGCCATGGCGGCGCTCGCACCGCCCATGACGATGCTGGTGGCCAGGGCGCTAGCGGCGATCGCGGCGCGAATGCGCATGTCTGCTCCTCAGGAGGATCAAAGAGGTATATCGACCTTTTCAGGGATCACCTTCACAGAACCTCCTAAAACCTGACTCATCGTTAATTGGGCGAGTCGGAGTAATCAGCCGCCGCCGGCGCGTTTCACGCTCCGGGTTCCTCGCCCTCGACGGTCCCCGCGAGCAGATCGTCCGCCCCTGCGAACGGCTCGCCGTCGGCCGGCGCCTGCTCGGTCCAGATGACCTTGCCGCCGGCGGTGTAGCGGGTCCCCCACCGCTCGGCGAGCTGGGCGACCAGGAAGAGCCCGCGGCCGCCCTCGTCCGTGCTGGCGGCCTGGCGCAGATGCGGTGAGGTGCTGCTGCGGTCGGAGACCTCGCAGATCAGGGCGGTGTCGCGGATCAGACGCACGCCGATGGGTCCGGAGGCGTAGCGGATGGAGTTGGTGACCAGTTCGCTCAGGATCAGCTCGGTGGTGAACGCCTCGGCCGCCAGGCCCCATTCGATCAGCTTGCGCACCGCGGCGGCGCGGACCTGGGCCACCGCGGAGGGGTCGGGCGGGACGTCCCAGTCGGCGATGTGCGCGGTGTCCAGCACCCGGGTGCGGGCGACGAGCAGCGCGATGTCATCGCTCGGGCTCTCCGGCAGCAGCGCGCGGAGCACGGCCTCGCAGGTCTCCTCCGGGGTCCGTCCGGGCCGGTCGGCGAGGGTGCGGGCGAGCAGCGCGGTGCCCTCGTCGATGTCCCGGTCGCGGTCCTCGACGAGTCCGTCGGTGAACAGCACCAGCCGGCTGCCCTCCGGCAGCCGGCCCTGCCAGGTCTCGAACGGCAGGCCCCCGAGGCCCAGCGGCGGCCCGCCCGGCACCTCAACGGTCTCGACGGTGCCGTCGGGCCGCAGCACCATCGGCTGGACGTGCCCGGCGCGGGCCATGGTGCAGGTGCCGGACGCCGGGTCGTAGATGGCGTACAGGCAGGTGGCGCCGGTGATCGAGCCGCCGGCCTCCTCGGCGCCCTCGTCCTGGTCGATGCGGGTGACCAGCTCGTCGAGGTGCCAGAGGATCTCGTCGGGCGGCAGGTCGAGGTTGGCGAAGTTGTGCACGGCGGTCCGCAGCCGGCCCATCGTGGCGGCGGCGTGCAGGCCGTGGCCGACGACGTCGCCGACGACCAGCGCGACCCGGGCGCCGGGCAGCGGGATGATGTCGAACCAGTCGCCGCCGACGCCGCCGAGCCCGCCGCGGCCGGCCTGCGCGGGCAGATAGCGGTAGGCGGCCTCCACGGCGTTCTGCTCGGGCAGTCCGCGCGGCAGCAGACTGCGCTGGAGGGTGATCGCCATGGTGTGCTCGCGGGTGTAGCGGCGGGCGTTGTCGATGCTCACCGCGGCCCGCGCGACCAGTTCCTCGGCGAGCGAGAGCTCCTCCTCCTCGAAGGGCTCCGGTTCCTGGGAGCGCCAGAAGAGGACCACGCCCAGGATGGCGCCGCGGGCCCGCAGCGGGACGGCGATCATCGAGTGGATGCCGTGCGCCACGATCCTCCGGGCGCGCTGGGGATTCTGCAGGTGCCAGCCCCCGAACGCGGTCAGGTCCGGTTCCAGGACCGGTTCGCCGCGGTCGATGCCGGAGCCCACCGAGGTGGACGGGTCGAAGCGGACGAGGTGGCCGACCGGGTACAGCCCGCTGTCCGGCGGTGCGCCGCTGACCGCGGTGCGCCGCATCTCCGTGCCGGTGCCGGCGGTGTCGGTGGGTTCCTCGCCGGTCAGCACGTCCTCGGCCAGATCGACGGTGACGATGTCGGCGAACCGGGCGGCGGCGAACTCCGCCAGTTCCTCGCAGGTGCGCACCACGTCGAGGGTGGTGCCGATCTCCGTCCCGGCGTCGTAGAGCAGCTTGAGGCGGCCGCGGGCGGACTCGGCACGGCCGGTGAGCGCCCGGAGCTCGGTGGTGTCGCGGAGTGTGGTGACGCTGCCGGGCGGGCCGCCGGCCTGTGCGGTGGAGCGCTGGTTGACGGCCAGCAGGCGGTCGCCGACCGGGTGGACCTCGTCGGTGACGGTCCGGCCGGAGGACAGCAGCCGGGCGGTGTCCGGGTCGAGCCCCAGGTCGGCGACCGGGCGTCCCTCGACGTCCGCCGCCAGACCGAGCAGCCGGCGGGCCTCGTCGTTGGCGAGCAGCAGCCGCCCGTCGGCCCCGACGATGATCACACCTTCCCGTACGGCGTGCAGCACCGCGTCGTGGTGCTCGTACATCCGCGTCATCTCGGCGGGGCCCAGGCCGTGCGTCTGGCGGCGCAGCCGTCTGCTGACCAGGGCGGTGCCGCCGGTGGTGAGGAGCAGCACGCCGGCCGCGGCGCCGAACAGCAGCGGGAACTGCTGGTCGACCACGCCGCTCACCTTCCTGATGGTGATGCCGGCCGAGACCAGCCCGACGACCTTGCCGTCGTGGCCGAAGACGGGGACGACGGCCTGGACGAGCGGCCCGATGGTGCCGGTGATCCGCTCGGTGACGATCCCGCCGGCCAGTGCCGGCCGCAGCGTGCCGACGAACTTCTTGCCGATCCGGTTGGCGATCGGGTGGGTGTAGCGGATGCCGTCGGTGTTCATCACGACGATGAAGTCGACGCCGGAGAGCTTGCGGGCGGTCTCGGCCCGCGGCTGGAGCACGGCGGTCGGGTCCGGGCTCTTGAGCGCGGCCTCCGTCCCCGGAGCGCTGGCGAAGGTGCGGGCGACCGCGACCGATCTGTTGCGGGCCTCGCGTTCGGAGTCGGTCCGGGACTGCAGCACGAGGGCGGCCATGGCGGCGGCGACGAGCAGGACCACGATCGCCACCTGCAGGAGAAAGACCTGGCCTGCGACAGTTCGCATCCTGAGAACCGAACGCGGGCGGTCGTAGCGTCCGGCCATGTCCTCTTTCTACACCTCCCGCATACGGTGGGCGAGCCGCGCGTTGCGGAGCGCAACCGCCGCCGGCCGGCCCCGCGGCACGCGACAGAGCCGCACCGGTCTGTCCGCAGATCGTCCCGTGATCCGGGTCCGGGCGCCAGAGGGCGGGAAGACCCCTCGGTACGTTTTACTGACGCACATATGCGAACGTCCTCGACGAAGGGGACATACGGGCACCCGAGTTCTCGGCCGTCCATGTAACTCTCCCCACAGGTTTATTCCCGCGTCCCTTCGGCGCGGGACGCCCGGGTGATCGACGGACCGGGACAAGTTGCCTGGTCAGCACGGTTCGCCGGGTTCCGGCGGCGGTCGCGACGACGGGTTCGGGTACCCCCTTGGCCGCCTACGCGCCGGCGGGCCGGTATGAGACGTTCTTGGGCATGCATGTTCCCGAGGAGATCCGTGCCGACGCGGCCGCCCTCATCGACCACCACGCGCTCGGCCGGTGGAAGCCGAACGACGCCGACCGGCGGGTCGCCGTCGCGCTCTTCCGCTTCCTGGAGACCGGGCTGCCGCTGACGGGCGAGCAGATCCGGTCCGCCCTGGCGCACCCGGCACCGGCGGACCCGGTCGACGAGCGGCTCGTGAGGCTGCTGCACGGCACCGCCGCGCTGCTCGACGACGCCCCGGTGGCCGACGGCCCCGCCGGGCGGGACGCCGTCGACCACGTCTGCCTGCTGCTGGACGCGCTGGCGCTGTCCCGTCCCGCGGAGCCCTCCGACCGGTAGACGCCGGCAGCCGGGCCCCCAGGCGCGCGCACGAGCCCCTCGTACGCGCGCCTGGGGGCCCGTCGTCGGTTCAGCGCCGCTCGGACCCCCACACGACCGCTGAAGCCACGACCGCTCGAAGCACACACGACGAGGCCCGCCCGGGAGCGATGCTCCGGGCGGGCCTCGTCGGGTGCCGGCCGTGTGTACCGCTACGCCGTCACACCGGGCAGCGGGGCGGTCGTCGGCTCCTCCACGGGCGCCTGCTCGTCCTCGGGGACCGAGATGACCCAGTGCGTGGCCTGGCGCGGGCGGAGGTAGACCGCCCAGTAGACCGCGGCGGCGGCGACGATGGCGCCGGTGATGAGCAGGCTCTTGGCGCTCTGCTGGTAGAGCACCCAGGCCAGCACCACGATCAGCAGCGCCGGGACCACCGGCCACAGCGGCATCCGCCAGGCCATCCGGTGCTTGTGCTCACCGCGGCGGGAGACCAGGGCGCCGAGGGCGACGAAGACGTACATCGCGGCGACGGCGACACCGGTGACCTCGCTCAGGGTGTCGAGGTTGACGAAGCAGAGCGCCGCTCCGGGGACGCCGACCACGAGGGTGGCCACCCAGGGGGAGCCGAAGCGCCGGCCGACGTGCGAGAAGGCGCGGTTGACGGCGGTCGGCCAGGCGGCGTCGCGGGCCGAGGAGAAGACCACCCGGGAGTTCTGGATCACCATCACGATGGTGGCGTTGATGATGGCCAGGGCGATGCAGAGGCTGACGAAGGTGCCGATGCCGGAGTTGCTCCAGCTCTGCACCATGCCGGCCACGTCACCGGCGCCGAGGGTCTTCAGGTCGGGCGCGCCGAGGGTGATCGCGACCACCGGGATCAGCACGACCGCGGCGCCGATGGCGAGGGTCCACAGGACCGTGCGGGAGACGTTGCGGCGCGGGTTCTCCATCTCCTCCGCGAGGTACACGGCGGTGGAGAAGCCCTGGAGGATGAAGAGCGCGGTGGCCAGTCCCGTCACGATCAGTCCGGCGGTGACGGCGGTGCTGTGTCCGTGTCCGGCGTCCACGACGGGGTGGATGAGCACGGAGGCGGAGCGGTGGGTGTGGGTGAAGCCGAGGAAGGCGACGACCGCGCAGGCCACGACCTCGAGGACCAGGAAGATGCCGGTGATCCAGGCGTTGGCGCGCAGGTCGAGCAGGCCCATGGCGGTGGCCAGCAGCATCACGCCGGCGGCGGTGTACTGCGGATCGAGATGGACGATCGGGGCCAGATAGTCGGCGGTGCCCAGCGCGATGATCGGTGGGACGATCATGACGACGATCAACGAGAGGATGAAGACCAGCCAGCCGGCGAGGCGGCCCATGAGGGTGCCGACCATCGCGTATTCACCGCCGGAGCTCGGGATCAGGGTGCCGAGCTCGGAGTAGGTGAAGGCCACGCCGATACAGAGCAGGCCCGCGATGGCGATGGTCACGGCGGTGCCGGTGCCCAGGCTGGCGAAGGAGTCCGGCACGATCACGAAGAGCGACGAGGCCGGGGTCAGGCAGGAGAGCGTGAGCAGGGTGCCGCCGACCACACCGATGGACCGGGTGAGCTTGGGCGCGGCGGCGGTTCCTTCCGCCGCACTGCGGGTGTCCCGCTCGGACGCTGCGGGGGCAACAGGCGTGTAGGGCATATCGGTTATCCGTGTCCCATCGGTGCGGGGGCCAGGAGGGGCGCCTTGTGGGGGCAGAGCGCCATGAGCGGGAGCGTCCGGCTGACCACGGACGCCGCTTCGGTGACCGAATAAAACCCCCGCCGTCGATGTCCGTCAATACCTTGTTAAGAGTGTGAGACGACGAAATCCGTCGTCAGCGACCACCCTGGAACATGGATCCATGCGCTAACAGCCGTACGGAAGCGGATTTCGCGGCTCCGGGGAATGGGTGCGGATTCTGCTCCCGGCATCCGGAAACCGGCGCAGGATTCCTCCGGCTCCCGGGCCCGGCAGGTCCTCGGTGCGCCCCGGTCACTCCCCGTCGGTGCGGACCCGGGCGATGAGCAGGGCGACGTCGTCGTGGCCGTGCTCGTCCCGCAGCTCGCTCAGCAGGCGGTCGCACAGCCCCTCCAGGTCCCCCTCGGGCTCGGCGAGCACGGTGAGCAGGGTGTCCAGGCGGGCGTCGATGGCCTGGTCGCGGGTTTCGATCAGGCCGTCGGTGTAGAGGACCAGCAGGTCTCCGTCGTGCAGCGGGACCGTGGTCTGCTCGAACGGGACACCGCCGACGCCGAGCGGGGCGCCGGTGGGCAGGTCGAGCAGCTCGGGCGGGCGGCCCGCCCGGAGCACGACGGGTGGCAGATGCCCGGCGACGGCGATCCGGCAGCGGCCGTGCTCCGGGTCGTAGACCGCGTACAGGCAGGTGGCGAAGGCCGGGTCGAGGCCGGCGGCGATGTGGTCGAGGTGGCTGAGGACCTCGGCGGGGTCCAGATCGAGATCGGCCAGCGCGCGGGTGGTGGTGCGCAGCTGGCCCATGGTGGCGGCGGCGTTGATGCCGCTGCCCATCACGTCGCCGACGACCAGGGCGGTCTTGCCGCCGGCCACCGGGATCGCGTCGAACCAGTCGCCGCCGACCTCGCTGGCCGCCTGCGCGGGCTGGTAGCGGTAGGCGATCTCCATGGCCGTGGGCTGCGGCGGCCGGTGGTTCATCAGGTGGCGCTGGAGGGTGAGCGCGGTCCGGCGTTCGCTCTGGTACGAGCGGGCGTTGTCGATGCAGACCGCCGCCCGGGAGGCCAGTTCGACGGCGAGCACCGCGTCGTCCTCGTCGAACGGCACCTGGTTGCGCACGCGGTAGAGCGAGAGCGCGCCGAGCACCTCACCGCGGGCGATCAGCGGCACCGCGAGATAGGAGTGGAGTCCGGCCCGGCGCAGCAGGGCGGCGCCCTCGGCGTCGGCGGCGATGTGCGGCAGGTCGTCGTCGGCGACCTGGGCGACGAGCACCGGGCGGGCGTCGGTGACGCAGCGGGTGATCAGCCGGTCGGCGTCGTAGGAGGCGATCTGGCCGGTGGGGTCGGCGGCGCGGACGGCGTCGGTGGCGTAGGCCGCGGAGACCGCGAGGGCACGGAAGCGGGCCGGGCCGCCCGCGGCGAGCGCGGCCGGGCGCCGGCCGTCCAGGACGGCGTCGAGGACGTCGACCGCGGCCAGGTCGGCGAGCTCGGGGACGATGACGTCGGCGAGCTCATGGGCGGTCTGGTCGACGTCGAGGGTGGTGCCGACGGTCGCCGAGGCGTCGGCGATCAGGGCCAGCCGCCGCCGGGCGCGGGCGGCCTCGGTGGCGGCGCTGTGCTGTTCGGTGACGTCCACGACGGAGGTGGCGAGCCCGAGGACCCGGCCGCCGGGGTCCTCCAGCCGGTAGTACGACACCGACCACGCCTGGTCGGTGTGCGGGTCGGCGGCCGTGCGGCCGACGGTGAACTGGTCCAGCAGCGGCCGCCCGGTCTCCAGGACCTCCCGCATCCGGTCCACTATGACGTCGGTGTCGAGGAACGACAGCGCCTCCCGGACGTGCCGGCCGATGTGCCGGTCCGCGGGCAGGTCGTTGATCCGCTCCAGCGCCGGGTTGACCATGACGAAGCGCAGGTGGGTGTCCAGGACGGCCAGGCCGATCGGTGACTGGGCCACCAGGCGCACCGACAGCGCCAGGTCGCGCTCGACCCGGCGCAGCACGGACTGGTCGGTGGCGATGCCGAGGGCGTAGGTCTCACCGCGCTCGTCCAGCAGGCGCATGTTGCGGAATTCGACCAGCCGGGTGCTGCCGTCCTTGTGCCGGACGGGGAAGACCCCGGCCCAGCTCTCGCCGCCCGCCATGACCTTGGAGAACAGCTGCAGAACGAGGTCGAGGTGTTCCGGCGGGACCAGCAGCTTGGCGGCGGGCCGGCCGAGCGCCTCCTTGGCGGTCCAGCCGAAGAGTTGCTCGGCCTGGGGGCTCCACAGGGTGATCCGGCCGTCCGCGTCCAGCATCACCGCGGCCACGCCCAGTACGTCGAGCAGGCCGCCGGGCTGCCCCGGTGTGGCCCCGACCGGGGCGGCACCCTCGGGGAACGCGTCGGTCGCACCCATTCAGGCACTCCTTCCGCCGGTCCCCCTGGGACCGACAGCCGTGGCGCTCTCCGTACATCGGCCGATTCTCGCCGTGTTTCCGCTGCCCTCCATCATCTCTCGCCACGGGACGGCCCCGCAGGGAGAGCGGGAGCGGCAGGGCCGGGGCGCCCGGTGCGCGAGGGAGCATTATCCGCCGCGGGTGCCCGCTCGGCGACCTTGTCGACGATATTCGGGGCGATGGTTCCGGCCGTCGTGCGGACCCGTGGCACGGCGGGACGGGCAGGTCATGCCCGTCGTGGTGGCGCGCGGGCCGCCGCGCCACCTCCCGGCCGGTACCTCCGAGTTGGAGATGTCGATCACCAGGGACTACCCTGAATCTTTAGTTGCCTCTAGCAACTAAAGATAGGTGATCACACCCGGCGGCCGCGACCGGGCCCGCCGGCGTCAGGAGGAAGCCCGACATCATGTCCAACGCTGACCGGACATTCCGCACTTACGTGGAGGAGAACCTCGATGTACTTAGCTCCGACCCGGCGCACGAAGCCGTGGTCCATCAGGGCCGCCGGGTAACGGCGGGCGAGTTCCGCGCCCTGGTCCACCGGATGGCGCGGGCGCTGCGGGCCCGTGGCGTGGCCCGCGAGGACACCGTCACCCTGCTGAGCGGCAACCTCCCCGAGGCCCTGGTCGCGCGCTACGCGGCGAACCTGATCGGCGCCCGGGTCAACCACCTCTACAACAAGCTGTCCGCCGAGTCCCAGGCCGACATCGTCCGCGACGTCGAGACCCGGGCGCTGATCGTCGACCCGCGGTACGCCGAACGGGCCGCCGAGGTAGCCGAGTTGGCGCCGGTGCCGGACGTCCTCGTCCTCGGTCCGGCGAAGCTCGGCACGGACCTGCTGGAGCTGGCGGCCGAGCAGTCCGACGAGCCGTTCGCCAGCCTGGCCCGGCCGGAGGACGCCTGCACGATCCGCCACACCGGGGGCACCACCGGCCACCCCAAGGGCATCTGCACCACCTTCGAGCAGGCCCGCTGGTTCCGCGGCGTACTGCCGGAGAAGCCGGGCGAGCGCCGGCAGCTGGTCGCGACGACGCTGGCGCACGCGGCCGGCGCGATGGCCGACAGCACCCTGTACGCCGGCGGCACGGTCGTCCTGCTCGACGACTTCGACCCCGCCGAGGTGCTCGCCGCCATCGAGCGCGAGCGCATCACCGACCTGTTCCTGCTGCCGCCGCTGCTCTACCAGCTGATGGACCATCCGGACCGGCCGCGCACCGACACCTCCAGCCTGCGGATGGTGGCCTACGGCGGCTGCCAGGCGTCCCCGGCGCGGATAGCCGACGCGATACGGACGTTCGGCCCGGTGCTGATGCAGGGGTACGGGCAGAACGAGGCCGGCGGCATCAGCGTCCTCACCCAGGAGGACCACGACCCGGACCGGCCCGACCGGCTGCGGTCCGCGGGCAAGGTGCTGCCCGACGTCGAGGTGGCGATCCGCGACGAGTCGGGCCGCGACCTGCCGAACGGCGAGCACGGCGAGGTCTGTGTCCGCTCGCCCATGATCATGCAGGGTTACTGGAAGCAGCCGGAGCTGACCGCGGAGGTGCTGCGGGGCGGCTGGCTGCACACCGGCGACATCGGATTCCTCGACGACGAGGGGTACTTGACCATCGTCGACCGGATCAAGGACATGATCGTCGTGGTCGGCGGCCATGTGTACACCACCGAGCTGGAGGACCTGCTGAACTCGCACCCGCAGGTACTCCAGAGCGCCGTCTACGGGGTCCGGGACGCCGACCGCATGGAGCGGGTGCACGCCGCGGTGGTGCGGGCACCGGGGAGCACGGTCGACGGGCCGGAGCTGCGCGCGATGGTGTGCGCGGAGCGCGGCGCGATGTACGAGCCGGCGCACCTCACGTTCGTCGACGCGCTGCCGCTGACCGATGCCGGCAAGCCGGACAAGAAGGAGCTGCGCCGCCGGGCCGAGCAGGAGGCCGGCACCGCCGCGTGACCGCAGCGTCGGGCCGCCGCAGCCGAACGCTGCGGCGGCCCGACTTGCTACTGCCGGTCAGATGAGACCCAGCAGGCCAAGACCACCGAACCCGCCGAACGGGCCGTAGCCGAAGCCGTTGCCGTAGCCGAAGCCGTTGCCGTACCCGTTGCCGTAGCCGCCGAAGCCGCCGTAGCCGAAACGGTCGAAACCGCGGTGGTGGTGGCAGCCGTGGTGGTGGTGACGGTGGTGGCCACGGCCGAAGTGGTCGTGGCCCGACGAAGACGCCGCCGGGCTCTGGGGGGCGGCGGAGGCCACACCGGCGAGCGGGACGACGGTGGCGGCGGCAATCGCCGCGGCGGCCACAGAGCGACCTATGATCTTGCGCATTGCGTTTCTCCTGTTTGGCAGGAAATCTGACATTCCGATGAGTACCGCGCGGGATCGCAAACCGTGCAGGCGCGACGAAGAGCCACTCCAACGGCCCCAAGAATTGCTCCAGTCGCGGCAATGAAAAGGCAAAGCCCGGCGGGGAACGCACAGCTCAGAGCCGGATGACGACGAGCGCGGTGTCATCGGTCGCCCCGTCGGGCGGCAGCAGCTCGGCCAGCAGCGCATCGGCGAGCGTCTCCGCCCCGGCGCCCCGGTGCCGGGTCAGCGAGGCGGCCAGCCGCGCCAGCCCGACATCGATGTCCTCGCGGCGGCGCTCGATCAGCCCGTCCGTGTACAGCACCAGCACGGCGTCGTCGGCGAAGGAGACCAGGGCCTCGGGGCGGTCCACGTGCTCGGGCCGGGCCCCCAGCGGCGGATCGGTCGCCCCGTCCAGGAACTCCACCCGGCCGTCCGGGTGCAGCAGCGCCGGCGGCGGATGGCCGGCGCTGCTGTAGGCGATGGTGTGGCTGGACCAGTCGATGAACGCCTCCACCGCGGTGGCGGATTCGGCGCCCTCCACCGAGCGGGCGTAGATGCCCAGCACCTCCAGTGCCCGGGCGGGCCCCGGGGTGACCAGCGTGGCGGCGCTCAGCGCACTGCGCAGCTGCCCCATGACGCACGCCGCCTCCAGCCCGTGGCCGACGACGTCACCGACCGCCACCGCCATCCGGTCCCCGGACAGCTCCGCCAGGTCGTACCAGTCACCGCAGACGTTGAGCGCCCCGACCGCGGGCCGGTAGCGCACCGCGGCCCGGTGGTGCCCCACCGGGCGGGGCGCGGGCAGCATCGCCTCCTGGAGCGCCAGCCCCACCAGCCGTTCCCGGGCGTGGGCCTGGCGGAGCCGGTCGTTGAGCTGCTGGAGCTCCTGGGCCCGGGCGTAGAGTTCGGCCGTCATCCGCTGCGGGTCGCCGCCGTGGTCCCGCGGGGCGCCGGCCCGGAGGGTCTCGGTGACCTCCTCCGTCCGGTGCACGATCAGCCGCACGCGCCCGTCCGCGTCGAGCACCGGTGCGTTGACGGGGCTCCAGTAGCGCTCCTCGAACACGCCCGGCCGGCCGGGCAGTTCGACGTCATAGCGCTGGAGGGCCATGGTGTCGGTCAGGCCGGTGGCCAGCACCCGTTCCAGGGACGCCCGCAGGTTGCGCGTACCGGTGGCGTCGGGGTCCCGTGGGTTGTCGGGGAAGACGTCGAAGAGGTGGTGCCCGACCACCTGTCGCCGCTGCCGGCCGGCGCGGCGCAGCAGGGCCTCGTTGGCGTCGGCGATCATCAGCTCCGGCGTGAGCAGCAGCACGGCGCCCGGCAGCGCCTGGAAGACCGCCGCATAGTCGATCGGGAACTCGCTCACGGCCGGCCCGCATTCTCGTTCGCCACGTGCGGAATGATCTCGTCCGGCGGGCGGAGGCGCATACGCGGCGACAGACCACGGACCGCCTCCGGCGTGCGAACCGCGAGGCCGTGGCGGAAGTGCGCCGGCCGGGTCGGGTACGGCCGTCCGGGGCATCCGGTCCCGGACCGGCCGGGGCCGTCAGCGCTTGCGGGCCCGGCTCGGCTGCACCCGGGGCGGCTCGCCCGGCATCTTCGGGTGGTCCGGCGGATAGGGCAGATCGCCCAGCCCCTCGTCGGCCGCCTGCCGGTCCGCGAGGTCGAAGACGGATTCCAGCCCGAAGGCGTGGTCCGCCATGTCGGCGTGCACATCGCCGAGTTCCGCGAATCGCGGCGGCATCGTGCGCAGGTCGAAGTCCTCCGGCACGGCATCGGACAGCTCCTCCCAGCGCAGCGGGGCGGAGACCGTGGCGCGCGGCCGGGCGCGCAGCGAGTAGGCCGAGGCGATCGTGCGGTCCCGGGCCATCTGGTTGTAGTCGACGAAGATCTTCGCGCCGCGTTCCTCCTTCCACCACGCCGACGTGACCAGGTCCGGCAGCCGCCGTTCCATGGCCCGGGCCACGGTGATCGCGGCCCGTCGGACCTCGGTGAACGTCCACTGCGGCCGGATCGGTACGTAGATGTGCACGCCCCGGCCGCCGGAGGTCTTGGGCCAGCCGCGCAGCCCGTGCTCGTCGAGCAGTGCGCGCAGCTCGTGGGCGACCCGTACGGCGTCCGCGAAGTCGGTGCCGGGCTGCGGATCGAGGTCGATCCGCAGTTCGTCGGGGTGCTCGGTGTCGTCGCGGCGGACCGGCCACGGGTGGAAGGTCAGGCACCCGAGATTGGCCGCCCAGACCACGGCGGCGGGCTCGGTGGGGCACATCTCGTCGGCGAACCGCCCGCTGGGGAAGGCGATCCGGGCGGTGGGCAGCCAGTCGGGCAGGCCCTTGGGCGCCCGCTTCTGGTAGAAGAACTCGCCCTCCACGCCGTCGGGGAAGCGCTGCATCGTCGTGGGCCGGTCGCGCAGCCCGCGCAGCACCCCGTCCGCGACCGCGAGGTAGTAGCGGGCGACGTCCAACTTCGTGAAGCCGCGCTCCGGGTAGTACGTCTTGTCCGGGTGGGACACCCGCACCGTGCGCCCCGCGACGTCCAGCTCGACGGCCTCGTTGGCCCGACCTCCGGTCATGCCTCCACGCTAGAGGGTGCCCGGGGGTTCCGCCCGGCGCGCGGGACGCGGCCCGAGCCCTCAGGATCGGGACCATGGACCTGCCCGTCATGCCCCCGGTCTCCCCCATGCTCGCCAAGCCGGTGTCCGGCATCCCCGCCGGCATGCAGTACGAGGCCAAGTGGGACGGCTTCCGGGTCATCGTCTTCCGCGACGGTACGGAGGTCGAGATCGCCAGCCGCACGACGAAGTCGCTCAGCCGCTACTTCCCCGAGGTCATCGCGGCGGTCCGGGACGAGCTGCCACCGCGCTGCGTCCTCGACGGCGAGATCGTCATCGCCCATGACGGCCGGCTGCACTTCGAGGAGCTGCTGGAGCGCATCCACCCGGCGGACTCCCGGGTCCGCACCCTCGCCGAGCGGACGCCGGCCTCCCTGATCGCCTTCGACCTGCTGGCCCTGGGCTCCGACTCGCTGATGCGCGAGCCGCAGTCCGCGCGCCGGGAGGCGCTGGTGGAGGCGCTGCGGACGGCCGGGCCGCCGGTGTACACCGCGCCCGCCACCACCGATCAGGAGCTGGCCCAGCGCTGGTTCACACAGTTCGAGGGCGCGGGGCTGGACGGGGTGATCGCCAAACCGCTGGACCTGCCGTACCGGCCCGGTGACCGGGTGATGTTCAAGGTGAAGCACTCCCGCACCGCCGACTGCGTCGTGGCGGGCTACCGGCTGCACAAGAGCGGCCCGGTGGTCGGCTCGCTGCTGCTGGGCCTGCACGACGACGCCGGTCAGCTCCAGCACGTCGGGGTGTGCGCGTCGTTCCCCATGGCCCGGCGGCGCGCCCTGGTCGAGGAGCTGGCGCCGCTGCGGATGGACGATGCCGCGGAGCACCCGTGGGGCGCGTGGACGGACGAGGAGGCACACGCGTCCCGGCGGATGCCCGGCGGGCCGAGCCGGTGGAGCGGCGGCAAGGACCTGTCGTGGGTGCCGCTGCGCCCGGAGCGGGTGTGCGAGGTGGCCTACGACCACATGGAAGGCAGCAGGTTCCGGCACACCGCCCAGTTCCGACGCTGGCGCTCGGACCGTACGCCGGAGAGCTGCACCTACGCCCAGCTGGAGGAGCCGGTGGGCTACGACCTGGGGGAACTGCTGCGGGACTGACCTCGGGGCCCACGGGGTTCCTCCCCTTCAGCGCCCGTCCTCCTCCGGCGGCCAGCGGCGGCGGCTCTCCCCCGGCGCGAGGCGGTCGACGACCTCGGCCAGTTCGGTGCAGGCCAGCTCGATCTTGCGGCGGATGGCGATCTGCTCGGTGACGATCGCCGACAGCAGCAGCGCGGTGAGCGCGGCGGAGGCGTTGAGCGCCTGCAGGTTGACCATGGACTCCAGCAGGCTCTGGCCCTCGAACGGTCCGGTGCGGTCGGTCGCCGCCGAGATCGCCAGCACGGACACCACCAGCACGCAGGGCGCCGCACCGGCCAGTTGGAAGCGCAGCGCCGCCCACACGATCACCGGGAAGACCAGGAACAGCAGCGACAGCGTGCTGTGCACCGCCACGAGGGAGACCAGGACCGCGGCGACCAGCAGGGCCGCCGCCTCCGCCGACCGGACGAGGAGCAGGTCCCGGGGCGGCCGCAGGGTGCGGGCGGCCAGCACGAGCGGGGTGACGACGAGGACGCCCATCGCGTCGCCCACCCACCACGCCGCCCAGGTGCGCCAGAAGTCCCCGGCCGGCAGCGCGCCGGTGATGACCTGGGTGCCGCTGCCGAACGTCGCGCTGATCACCATGCCGGCGATCGCGCCGAGGGCGACCAGCGCGACGCCGTCCCGCAGCCGGTCCAGTTCGGTCCGGAACCCCACCTTGCGCAGCATCAGGCAGGCGCACACCGGGGCGAGGGTGTTGCCGGTCATGATGGCGAGGACGGATCCGTCGAGCGGGCTGATCGAGGCGACGACGAGGAGCGTCCCGAGGAAGAAGGCCGGCCAGGTCCACAGCCCGATCAGCAGCAGGCTGCTGAGCGCGATACCGGTGGGCGGCCATAAGGGCGTGACCACGGCACCGGCGACCACCACCTGTTCCAGCAGCCCGATCCGGGCGGACGCGTAGTAGACGGCGGCGAGGACGAGGATCGTCAGGGCTGCCGGTGCGAGACGGCGGAGTTGCTCGGTACGCACCACATCAGCCATCAGACAATGCCGGCGGCCGGGCGCCGGCCACGACACGCGCGCCCCGCTCGCGCTTCACCCACTCCTGGCCGCCGGCGCCGTCGAAGCGCAGCACCAGCACCGCGGAGTCGTCGGTGTGCCCGGTCAGTTCCGCCACGCTCATCGCCGCCGCGGCGACCGCCGCCGGATCGCTGCCCGCGTTGGCCCGCACCAGCCGCATCACCTGCGTCAGCCCGTCTTCCATGGGGAACGCCGGTCCCTCCACGACCCCGTCGGTGACCAGGGCGAAGGCGCCCGAGATGGCGAGCCGGCGGCGGGTGACCGGGTACTCCTCCCCCGGCACGATGCCCAGCGGCAGGCCCCCGGGGTCGTCGGCCAGGCCGAACCGGCCGTCGGTGGTGGCCCAGATGGCCGGTACGTGGCCGGCCCGGGCGCTGGTCAGCTCCCAGCCGGCCGGGTCGAAGCGGAGGAAGGTGCAGGTGGCGAAGAGCCCGTAGTCGACGGAGAGCAGCAGGTCGTTGGCGCGGCTGAGCACCTCGCCGGGGTCGGCGGCGTGCACGGCGACGGCCCGCAGCCCGAGCCGGATCTGGCCCATGAAGGCCGCCGCCTCCACGTCGTGGCCCTGCACGTCACCGATGCAGAACGCCAGTGACCCGTCGGGCAGCGGGAAGCCGTCGTACCAGTCGCCGCCGATGTCCAGGCCGTGCCGGGCCGGGGCGTAGGTGGCGGCGGCGCGCAGCCCGGGGAGCTGCGGCAGCCGGGCCGGCAGCATCTCGCGCTGCAGCGCCTCGGCGAGCTCCACGCGGGCCCGCTGCTTCTCGGCGCCCTCCCGCGCCTGGGCGGTCAGCCGCCCGAGCGTGGTCAGCAGATCGTCGGCGCTCGCCGACCGCGGGGGACGACGCCGAAGCATGGATCGCTCCCGGGTGCATCGGTGCATGGGCCACTGCGGCGGCGCGCTCCGTGCGGCGGATCCGCGGGGGCCTCCTGACCTGGGCTCACGGGGCCCGCGAGGGGAGCCCGCCTGTCCGGTTCATCATATTTCTGCGGGGTGACTTCCGCTTCACGACGCCGGGCCCTCCCCGGCCTCGGAGCGGTTCACCGCCAGGTGGCGGACACCGGACCGTACGGCCCAGAAGAAGATCCCGGCGGCGAGGACGGCCACCGTGATCGAGTCGTACGGGGCGGGCAGCCGGCCGGAGCCCTCGAAGGTGCCGAGTCCGGAGAGGGCGGTCAGGGCGAGGAGGTAGACCACCAGCCAGGCGCCGGTGCGCAGTTCGGCGGAGAGCGGGCGGCGCGGCCCGGCGCCGTCGCTCTCCACGGCCGCGGTGGCGCCGCGGGCGCCCGGGCGGCGCATGACGAGGAAGATCAGCAGGCCGGCGAGGACCAGCGGCAGGGCCAGCCGCAGGTCGTTCCAGCCCGACCAGTAGACGAACTCGCTGGACACGACGAAGCTGACCGGCGCGATCCAGCGCAGGCCGGGCACCCAGCCGGCGGTGCCGCCGCCCGGCTCGGAGCGGAACACCGCGACCGCGACCGCCGAGGCGGCGTAGATCAGCAGGTACATGTCGCCCATGACGCTCACGATGTCCTGCCAGCCGCCGAAGGGCAGCAGGAAGACCACGATGACCAGGAGGTTGACCGCCAGCGCCCGGCGCGGCACGCCGAACCGCTCGTTGACCTTCATGAAGTACCGCGGGATCGTGCCGTTCTTGGCGAGCGCGTAGGTGTGCCGGGCGTCGATGGCCACGCCGACGTAGGCCGAGCCGCCGGGCGAGATGACCGCGTCCGCGTAGAGCAGGCTGGACAGCCAGTGCAGGTTGAGGATCAGGGCGAGCTGGCCGAACGGCGAGTCGAAGGAGACGCCCTGCCAGCCGTGGCCCAGCAGGCTCTCGGGGACGGTGAAGAGGAACGCCAGCTGCAGCGCGAGGTACATGGCCACGGCCAGGCCGATGCCGGTGAGGACCGCCGCGGGGATGGTGCGGCGGGGGTTGCGGGTCTCACCGGAGAAGTCCAGCGGGGCCTGGAAGCCGTTGACGGAGTAGACGATGCCGCCGCCGGCCAGCGCGGTCAGGCAAGCCACGTAGCCGTACGGGGCGAAGCCGCCGTGATCGGTGAGCCGGCCGGAGTGCCAGCCGGAGGCGAACAGCGCGATCACGGTGACGACCGGTACGGCGATCTTGAACACCGAGATCAGGTTGTTCATCCGGGCGAACATCCGCACCGCGAACCAGTTCAGCGCCGTCAGCAGCACGCTGAGCCCGGCGGCCAGGCCGAGCCCGCCGAGGGTGAGGGTGTGGCCGTTGTAGAGGCCGGGGATGTAGTGCGCCGTGTACTGCATGATCGCGCTGATCTCGGCGGCGGTGCCGCCCACGGACAGCAGGGTCGACCAGCCGATCAGGGTGCCGACCAGTCGGCCGCTGGCGAACAGCGGCCAGCGGACCGTGCCGCCGCCCTCCGGCCGGGACGCGCCGAGCTCGATCAGGACCAGGGCGACCAGACCGCACAGCAGACCCGCGCCGACCCAGGACAGCAGCGCCGCCGGGCCGGCCGTCTGCGCCGCGTACAGGGCCGCGAACAGCCAGCCGGAGCCGACGATGTTGGAGAAGCCGATGCCGGTCAGTCCCCAGAAGCCGAGGTCACGGCGCAGCCGGCGCTCCTCGGCCTGGACTTCCGGCGCACCTGCCCCGTCCGCCCCCGCTGATACCTGACGCTCCGCCACAAAAGACTCCTCGTCGCACTGTCCCGGCCGGGTCCGGCCGGTGTCCCGGTCCGCCGGACCCTACTTGACCGGCACCGGACAGGAATCACGCGTCCGCGGTACGGGACCCCGGCGCGTCAGGAGAGCCGGTCCGCCGGCACCCCGAAGGCCGTGGTCAGGCCCTCCCGGCCGGAGTCGGTGAGCCGGACCACCCGCCGGTACGTGCCGTGCCGCAGCCAGTCCAGGGCGAACATCCGGGTGGTGAGGGCGGCGCCCAGCGCGCCGGCGAGGTGGTGGCGCTGTTCGCCCCAGTCGACGCAGTAGCGGACCGAGGGGCGGCGGCGCGGCAGCCGGTCGGTGTCGACGCCGAAGGCGTTTCTGCGGCGGGCTGGGCGACCGGCTGGGCGGGAAGTCGGTGTTCCTGGGCGGTCTGGTGGTGTTCACCCTCGCCTCGGCCGGCTGCGGGCTGGCCCCGACGACCGCGGTGCTGGTCCTCGCCCGGCTGGTGCAGGGCCTGGGCGCGGCGCTGATGGTGCCGGCCTCGCTGGCGCTGCTGCGGACGGCGTACCCGGGCCGGACGGCGCGGGCCCGGGCCTTCGGCGCGTGGGGCACGGTCGCCGGCCTGGCCGCGGGGGCCGGCCCGGTGCTGGGCGGGGTGCTCGTCGCGGGGCTCGGCTGGCGGTCGGTGTTCTTCCTGAACCTGCCGGTGGGCCTGGCCGCGCTGCTGCTGACCGTACGGTACGTGCCGCGGCCCCCGGCGGACCGGTCCCGGCCGGGGCTGGTGGCCTTCCGGCGCAGCTCGCGGCGGCGGTGTGCCTGGGCGGGCTGGCCACCGGCTGCATCGAGGCCGGGGCGCCCGGCCCGGGCCGTCCGGCGGTCCTCGGCGGGTTCGCGGGCGGGGCGGCGGGGCTGGTGGCCTTCCTGGTGCTGGAGCGGCGCTCGCCGGCGCCGATGCTGCCGCTCACGCTCTTCCGCACGCCCGCCTTCTCCGCCTCCGCGGTCATCGGTGTGCTGCTCAACACCGGTTTCTACGGGCTGCTGTTCCTGGCCCCGCTGTACTTCCAGCAGCTGCACCACTACAGCGCGCTGCGGACGGGGTGCGCGCTGCTGCCCGCGGTGGGCGTGGTGGCGGCCGGTTCGGCGCTGGCCGGGCGGCTGACGGCCCGTACGGGTCCGCGGCTGCCCATGGTGGTGGGCCTGGTGGTGGGCGCGGCCGGGCTGGCCGGCTGGCTGGCCGCGGGCCCGGGCACGCCGTACGCGGTGCTGGTGGCGCCGATGGCGGCCGCCGGGTTCGGGACCGCGCTGACCATGCCGGCCGCCACCGCGGCGGTGATGGAGGCCGCGCCGGGCGAGCGGAGCGGCGCCGCGGCCGCGGTGTTCAACGCCGCCCGGCAGACCGGCAGCGCGCTCGGCGTGGCCCTGTTCGGCACGCTGGTCGCCGGCGGCCTGGTGGCGGGCCTGCACACCTCGGTGGTCATCGGCGCCGCGGGGTTCCTCGTCGCGGCCGCGCTCGCCGCGCGCTGGATTCCGCGCATCATCCGGCGGGAACGGGTAGGAACTGAGGTGGGAACAGATGATCGGTACACGGGGGGATCGTCCGTGGCCGGCGAACGAGGCGAGGAGCAGCCGGATGACACTGCCATGGCGTGAGGACGAGAGCTGGCGCCGCCGCTACCCGCAGGCGGGCCCCGACTGGACGCAGGGGATGCCGCAGGGCCCGACGGAGCCGCTGACACCCATGGGGCGGATCGACCAGTACGGCAGGATGGGCAGCGCGCTGCGCGGCGGATACGTCGCGCCCTGGCAGCGCAAGGTGATCCTCGGCTTCGTCGTCGGCGCCGTCGTCGTCACGGCGGTGGCGCTGCTGCTGGCCTTCTTCGGCTGACCGCGGCCCCGGCCCGGCCACGGCTCAGGCGCAGGTCCAACAGCCGGACCAGCAGGCGGAACGGCCCGGACGGTGTCCCCGCGCGTGCCGGCGGTCGGCCGGGCGTTCCTCCTCCACGGGCTCCGGACCGTCGACGAGGGCCCGCAGTCCGGCGAGCCGGGCGGCCAGCACGACGGTGAGCGCGGCGAGTTCCTCGGGTTCGGCGTGCCCCCGCTCGATGCGGAAGGTGAGACCGGGCGGTGCTTCGTCCGGCGGGCCCTGATCCTCGGGCGGCTCCGCACCGAGCACCGTGGCCAGGTCCATCGGGATGCCGAGGTCGGCCGGCCGCGGCCGGCCGTTGGGTGTCCGCGCGCCGGCCGGCGGGCTCTCGGCGGTCTGGGTGCTCTCGTCGGTGAAGGCGTTCATGTGCGGGGGTTCCTGGAGTCGGGGGCGGGGCGCGGCCGGTGCCCGCCCGCCGCGTGGGGCGGCCGTGCCGGGTGCCGTGCCGGCCCCGGCCCGCGCAGTGTTCGGGCAGGTCACACGGGCGACGCTAAAAGCGCCCCGGCGCCCCCGCGCGCGCAGCGGCGGCCGGCTGCGCCGTTCGGGCGACCGGGCGGGGGTCCCAGGCGTGATATCCGGCGCCGAGGCCGTGTTGGTCCCGCCGCGCGCCCCCCTGGCGGCGAGCATCACGCACAGGTATGTGCAGGTGCCGGATGACGCAGTCAGGATGGGTGGGACGATGAGATGTGATCAGGCCGGAGACGGGCGTGCGGCGGCGCGGGGCGACGGGCGGCGGGAATTCCTCAGGTGTGCGGCCGGCGTCGCGGGGGTGGCGGCCGCCGGGGGCCTCGGCGGCGAGGCGGTCGCCGCGGGCCGGCCGGCGGCCGGGCCGCGGGACGGCCGCCGGGACCTGCCCGACCGGGTGCCGTTCCACGGCCACCACCAGGCCGGCGTGGTGACGCCGCAGCAGCTCTGCGCGGGTTTCATCGGCTTCGACGTACTGGCCGAGGACCGGGACGGTCTGGTGGAACTGTTCCAGAAGCTCACCCACCGGTCCCGGGTCCTGACGGGCGGGGTGAAGCCGCGCGACGAGCGGGTGTCGTCGGAGCGCCCGACGCCGGACTCGCTCACGATCACGCTCGGCGTGGGCGCCTCGCTCTTCGACGACCGTTACGGGTTGTCCGGGCACAAGCCGCGCCATCTGAAGGCGATGCCGGCGTTCCCCGACGACCGGCTGGAGCCGTCCCGCTGCCACGGCGACCTGTCGCTGCAGATCTGCGCCGAGCACCCGGACGCCATCGTGCACGTCCTGCGCGACCTGGCACGGGAAACGGATGGCCTGCTCCGGCCGCGCTGGCGGGCGAACGCCTTCCTCAACCCGTCCCGCCCGTCCGGGGCCCGGCGCAACCTGCTGGGCTTCAAGGACGGCATCGTCAACCCGGACACCGATTCGGCCCGGGAGATGGACCGGCTGATGTGGGTGACGCCGCCCTGCGGCGAGCCGGACTGGGCGCTGGGCGGCTGCTACCAGGTGCTGCGGCTGATCCGCTTCCACGTGGAGAAGTGGGACAAGGTGCCGTTGCGGCACCAGGAGAGGATCTTCGGCCGGCACAAGGCGAGCGGTGCGCCGCTGGACGGCCGGCACGAGACGGACGCGCCGGACTACCGGGATGACCCGCACGGCCGGATCATCCCGCTCGACTCCCACATCCGGCTGGCCAACCCGCGCACCCACAAGACGGACGACTCCCGCTTCCTGCGGCGCAGTTACAACTACGACGAGGGCTTCGACCACAAAGGCGGGATGGACCTCGGCCTGGTCTTCTGCGGCTACCAGCAGGACCCGGAGCGCCAGTTCGCGACCGTACAGCGCCGCCTGGAACACGAGCCGCTGGCGCGCTTCATCACCCCCATCGGCGGCGGCTACTTCTTCGTCCTGCCGGGCGTACGGGACGAGGACGACTGGTTCGGCTCCCACCTGCTGCAGAAGGCTTAGCCCCCCACGTACCCGTCTGTCCCGCCGTCGGGGTTGTTCGCCGTTGCGCGCTTTGCGGCGCCCCGCACGTAGCCGTCTCTCCCGCCGCGGGGCTTGGTCGCCGTTGCGCCTGGCGGCGGGCGTGGTGTTTTCGGGTGCGGTGCCGGCCCTCCAGACTTCGTCCTCCGGTCCAGCCCCTCCCGTGAGTGGGAGTTACTGAGCTAGTTGGGGGCGTGCGTTGTCTGTTGACCGCACGCGTGTGGGCATCACGTGCACCCCCACCATCGTTTCCTTCTCCCCCAACGGGAGGGGACGGGCCGGAGGGGCCGGTTGTGTGGACGTAAAGCGTCAGCAGTCCACACAACCGGCCCCGGAGGCCCGTCACCGCACCCACCACAACCCAGCCCGCCGCAGGCGCAACGGCGAACAACAACCGCGGCGGGACGGCCAAGTACGTGGGAAGTCAACAAATACGCGGCAACTGCTCCCCCAGCGGCAGATCAACCACCCGCGTCCCCCCCAGCGGCGTGCGGGCCACCACCATGCCGGGGTGGGTCGCCACCGCCTCGCCGATGACCGCCGCTCCGGCACCCAAGGGGTGCCTCCGCATCGCGGCCAGTACCGCGTCGGCGTGCTCGCGCGGGACGAACGCCACGAGCTTGCCCTCGTTGGCGACGTACATCGGGTCCAGACCGAGGATGGCGCAGGCGTTGGCGACCGCGGGCGGTACCGGGACGGCGCGTTCCTGGATGACGATGCCGGTGCAGGAGGCGGTGGCGATCTCGCACAGGGCCGCGGCCAGGCCGCCGCGGGTGGGGTCGCGCAGGACGTGCAGGTCGGGGGTGACCGCGAGCATGGTCTCGACGAGCCCGCCGAGCGCGGCGCAGTCGCTCTCGATCTCCACGCCGAATTCCAGGCCCTCGCGGACGCTCATGATGGCCACGCCGTGCACGCCGATGTCGCCGCTGACGATCACCACGTCGCCGGGGACGACGCGCTGCGGGCGGAGGTCGACGCCGTCCGGGATCAGCCCGATGCCGGCGGTGTTGATGTAGACGCCGTCGCCGTGGCCCGCCTCGACGACCTTGGTGTCCCCGGTGGCCACCTCGACCCCGGCGACCCGGGCGGCCGCGCCCATCGCGTCGGCGACCCCGGCGACCACCGGCATCTCCACGCCCTCCTCCAGGATGAAGCCGCAGGAGAGGTAGGCGGCTCGGGCGCCGCTCATGGCCAGGTCGTTGACGGTGCCGTTGACGGCGAGGTCGCCGATGCTGCCGCCGGGGAAGAACAGCGGCCGGACCACGAAGGAGTCGGTGGAGAAGGCGAGCCGGGCGCCGCCCAGCGCGACCGCCGCGGAGTCGCCGAGCTGGGCGAGGACCTCACCGCCGAAGGCGGGCACGAAGATCTGCTGGACGAGTTCGGCGGAGAGCGCGCCGCCCCCGCCGTGCCCCATGACGACCCGCGGCTGGTCGCGCAGCGGGGTGGGGCAGGTCCAGCCGGAGATGTCGACGGTGGGCAGTCCGCGGTCGGCCGGGGTGGGGGCGCCGGCGGCGGCGTTCGACGCGTTCGACGCCGTCAGCGGGGTGTGCGGGGTGTCAGGCAACGGGGCTCGCCTCCAGCGGGGTGGGCGGGGTGCCGAGTCGGCGGTACAGGTAGTAGGCGGCGCACGCGCCCTCGCTGGAGACCATGGTGGCGCCCAGCGGGGTGCGCGGGGTGCAGGTGGTGCCGAACGCCTCGCACTCGTGCGGCTTGATGAGTCCCTGCAGGACCTCGCCGCTGCGGCAGGCGGCCGGTTCGCGGGTGGCGATGCCGTCGACGGAGAAGCGGTGTTCGGCGTCGTAGTCGCGGTAGCGCTCGGAGAGCCGCCAGCCGCTGGCGGGGATGGTGCCGATGCCCCGCCAGGCGCGGTCGGTGACCTCGAAGACGTCCGCGAGCATGGCCTGCGCGGCGGGATTGCCCTCGCTGCGGACGGCGCGCGGGTAGGCGTTGTCCACGGTGTGCTCGCCGCGCTCCAGTTGGCGGACGGTGCGGCGGATGCCCTCCAGGATGTCCAGCGGTTCGAAGCCGGTGACCACGATCGGCACCCGGAAGCGTTCGGCCAGTGCGGGGTACTCCGCCATGCCCATCACGCTGCACACATGGCCGGCGGCGAGGAACGCCTGGACCCGGCAGCTGGGCGAGGTCATGATCGCCTCGATGGCGGGCGGGACCCGGACGTGCGAGACCAGCATGCTGAAGTTGCGGATGCCGAGCCTGCGGGCCTGATGGACCGTCATGGCGTTGGGCGGGGCGGTCGTCTCGAAGCCGATGCCGAAGAACACCACCTCGCGGTCGGGGTTCTGCTGGGCGGTCTTCAGCGCGTCGAGCGGGGAGTACACCACCCGTACGTCGCCGCCCTCGCCGCGCACCTGGAACAGATCGCGGTCGCTGCCGGGGACCCGGAGCATGTCGCCGAACGAGCAGAAGATCACGTCCGGGCGGGAGGCGATCTCCAGCGCCTTGTCGATCACCTCCAGCGGGGTGACACATACCGGGCAGCCCGGTCCGTGGATCAACTCGACCTGTTCCGGCAGGAGTTGGTCGATGCCGTGTCGGATGATGGTGTGCGTCTGGCCGCCGCAGACCTCCATCAGGGCCCATGGCCGGGTCGCCGTGGCCCGGATGTCGTCCAGCAGCCGGCGGGCCAGCTCGGGGTCCTGGAATTCGTCGATGTACTTCATTTCCGCGCCTCCCGCGCCGTGTCGCCGCCGACGGCCGCGGGTGCGGCGCCCGCCTCCGCGGCGGCCGCCTCCCAGGGGTCGCCGAACTCCTCCTGGAGCAGCCCCAGTTCCTCGAAGAGGGCCAGGGTCTGGCGGGCCGAGTCCTCGTCCAGGCGCTGCAGCGCGAAGCCGACGTGGACGATCGCGTACTCGCCGACCTGGAGGTCGGGGACGTACTCCAGGCACACTTCCTTGACCACGCCGCCGAAGTCGACGGTGGCCATCCGGGTGCCGTCCCGTTCCTCGATGTCCAGTACTTTGCCGGGTACCGCCAGGCACATGGGCCTCTCCTCGTCATCAAGCGTCGTCCGCCGCGGCCGCGGCGCCGTTCAGGGCACGCCCACCCCGCCGTGCACGGGTGCGGTGCGCGCCGCCACGACGATCTGGCCGAGCGCCAGGCCCCCGTCGTTGGGCGGGACCCGGCGGTGCCGCAGCACGGTGAAACCGTCCTGGCGCAGCAGCCGGGCGGCGGCCTCGGAGAGCAGCGTGTTGGCGAACACCCCACCGGTCAGTACGACGGTCGTCAGACCCGCGCGCTCCCGGGCCAGCGCGCAGCAGTGCCGTACGAGTCCGGCGACCGCGGTGTGGAAGCGGGCGGCGATCAGCGCCGGCGCGGTGCCGGCCCGGACGTCCGCGACGACGGCCGCGAGCAGCGGCGCCGGGTCGGCGACGGTGTCGGCGGCCGCGCGGTCCGCCGGGGCGTCGGGGCCGGTGCGCAGGGCGAAGCCGTAGCCGGGCGCGGGGTCCTCGCCGGCGGTCAGGGCCGCGGCTTCGAGGGCGAGCGCGGCCTGCGCCTCGTATCCGGCGTGGTGGCAGATCCCGGCCAGTGAGGAGACCGCGTCGAAGAGGCGGCCCATACTGGAGGTGGGCACGCAGTTGAGGTCGCGTTCGAGCTGCCGGGCGAGCAGCCGCCGTTCGTCGGGCGGGCAGAAGGCGACCGGCGGGAGGTCCGCGGCCCAGTCGATGCCGGCCGCGCGCAGATGGGCCAGGGCCATCCGGTAGGGGCGGCGTACGGCGGTGTCGCCACCGGGCAGCGGGACGTAGGCGAGGCGGCCGAAGCGGCGGTAGCCGTCGTAGTCGGCGAGCAGGATCTCGCCGCCCCAGACGGCCTGGTCGTCGCCGTAGCCGGTGCCGTCGAAGGCGACGCCGATGACCGGGCGGCTGCCGTCGAGGCCGTGTTCGGCCATGGCCGCGGCGATGTGCGCGTGGTGGTGCTGGACGCGGACCAGCGGACGGCCTTCGGTGTGCCGCTGGGCCCACTGGCCGGAGCGGTAGCCGGGGTGCCGGTCGGCGGCGAGGAGCTGGGGGCGGACCCCGGTGACCGTCTCCAGGTGTGCCTCGGCCTGCTCGAAGGCGAGCTGGGTGGCGAGGTCGTCCATGTCGCCGATGTGTGCCGACAGCCAGGCGCGGCGGCCCTCGGCCAGGCAGAGCACGTTCTTCAGGTCGCCGCCGGCCGCGAGCGCGGGGCGGACCGCGACCGGGAGCGGGACCGGGAACGGGGCGTAGCCGCGGGAGCGGCGGACGAACAGCGGCTCGCCGTCGTCGGTGACCCGGACCACCGAGTCGTCGCAGGGGACGCGGATCTGACGGTCGTGGGTGAGCCAGGCGTCGGCCAGTCCGGCGAGCCGCCGCACGGCGTCCTCGTCGTCGGTGACGATCGGCTCGCCGGCGAGGTTGCCGCTGGTCATCACGAGCAGCCGGGGGCCGTGGGAGTCCCCCCGCTCGGGCGAGGCCGACCGTGGCGGAGGGTCGCCGGGCAGCCCGAGCAGCAGGTGGTGCAGCGGCGTGTACGGCAGCATGACGCCCAGGTCGGGGCTGCCGGGGGCGACCGCGGGGGACGGCAGCGGCGCGTCCGGGGCGGGCGTGGGGTGGGGACGGCGGCGCAGCAGGACGATCGGGCGCTGGGACCCGGTGAGCAGTGCGCGTTCCGCGGGCCGGACGCGTACCAGGTGTGCGAGGTCGTCGACCTGACGGACCATCAGGGCGAAGGGTTTGTCGCCGCGGGCCTTGCGGCGGCGCAGCAGGGCGACGGCGGTGTCGTCGGTGGCGTCGCAGACCAGGTGGTAGCCGCCGAGGCCCTTGACGGCGACGATCGCGCCGGCGGCGAGCAGTTGCCGGGTGGCGTCGACCGGGTCGGGGTCCGGTGCCGGCCGCGGCGCGGCGGTGGGGTCGGCGGGGTCGGCGAGCAGCAGCCGCAGCCGGGGGCCGCAGTCGTGGCAGGCGATCGGCTGGGCGTGGAACCGCCGGTCGGCCGGGTCGGCGTACTCCCGGGTGCAGCGCGGGCACATCGGGAAGCGGTCCATCGTCGTCCGGGCCCGGTCGTAGGGCAGCGCGGTGACGATGGTGAAGCGCGGACCGCAGTGCGTGCAGGTGATGAAGGGGTGGCGGTGGCGGCGGTCGGCCGGGTCGGCGAGTTCGGCCAGGCAGGCGTCGCAGGTGGCGGCGTCCGGCGCGACCAGGGTGCGGGAGGGGCCCGGACCGCGGGAGGGCAGGATGCGGAATCCGGTGTCGCCGGTGACCGCGAGGTCCTCGCCCTCCACGGCGTCGACGACGGCCAGCGGCGGCGCCTCACCGGTGATCCGGGTGCCGAAGGCGGCGAGCGCGGCGGGCGGGCCCTCGACCTCGGCGAGTACACCCTCGCCGGTGTTGGTCACATGACCGGCCAGGCCCAGTTCGGTGGCGAGGCCGTGGACGAACGGGCGGAAGCCGACGCCCTGGACGACGCCGCGCACGGTGATCCTGCGGCGTGCGGTGACCGGCGCGGGGGCGCCCGCGGGGGCCCGGTCGACCTGCCCGGTGGTCATGAGCGGCTCGACGCCACGGTGTCGAGGTCGGCGGAGTGCTCGTCTTGCGGCTGGGGTTCGCTCTCGTCGTGGACGTGGTGGGACGTGCGGGTCATCACGGGGATGTGGACCGGCGCGCCGTCGCGGGCCGCCAGCGCCCGGTCCAGCAGCACCCCCTCGCCGATGCCCTGCCGCACCGAGGTGAGGTGCACCTCGACGCCGGGGTTGACCCGTTCGACGTTGGCGCGGAACTCCTCCTCGTCGAAGGAGACCGCCTCGGCGATGTCGGTCTTGGTGACCACGACCAGGTGGGCGAGGCCGAAGGCGGTGGGGTACTTCAGCGGTTTGTCCTCGCCCTCGGTCACCGAGGCCAGCACCACCCGCAGGGTCTCGCCGAGGTCGTAGGAGGCCGGGCAGACCAGGTTGCCGACGTTCTCGATGAACAGCAGCCGGGCCTCGGCGGGGAGCCAGTCGTGCAGGTGGCCGCCGAGCATCTCGGCCTCCAGGTGGCACAGCCCGTCGGTGAGGATCTGTTTGACGGGTACTCCGGAACGGGCCAGCCGGACCGCGTCGTTCTCGGTGGCCAGGTCGGCGGTGAGCGCGGCGACCGGGACGCCGCGGTCGCGGGCGAGGGTGAGTTCGCGCTCCAGGAGGGCGGTCTTGCCGCTGCCGGGGCTGGAGAGCAGGTTGACCAGCGCGGTGCCGCGCGCCGCGAGGTCCTCGCGCAGGGTGTGGGCGCAGGCGTCGTTCTTGGCGAGAACCGCCTGCTGCAGGTCGACGACACGGCACATGGTTCAGCACTCCTGGGAAATCGGTGGGTGCGGCGCGGTGTCGTGCCAGCACACACGGACGATCTGCAGTTCACGGCCGGACAGCAGCTCGGTGTCCGTCCCGCCGCAGCCCGGGCAGGTGAGCCGCGGGGGCATGCCGGGCAACCAGGTCCGGGCGCAGGCGCCGCAGCGGGCGCGGGCCGGCACCGGTTCGATGTCGAGTTCCGCCCCTTCCAGCACCGTGCCCGCGCAGGCGAGCTGGAAGGAGAAGGTCAGTGCGTCGGGGACCACTCCGGCCAGTTCGCCGACCTGGAGGCGGACGCTGCGCACCGCGGTGGCCCCGGCGGGCCGGGCCGCGCCGTCGACCTGGTCGACGACCGCGAGCGCGATGGACATCTCGTGCATCGGTCCCTCTCTGGTGCGGGACTTCCGGGTGCCGCCGGGCCGGTCCGCGGGTCCGCGGGACCCGCCCGGGCCCTGGTTCATTAGACGGCGCGGGCACGGGCGGGCCGGGGTGCCTCGCCGGGGTGGCGCCGCGGCGTCCTTCGTTCGGTGCAGCGCCGTCGCGGTCACATGGCGCGGATGCGCAGATACCGCCTGATGTCGGGCAGCGTGCTCTTCAGGGCGAGGGCGAGCACGGCGGCGGCCGCCGTGCCGAGGATCAGCTTCAGCATGGGGTGGTGCTCCTTTCGGTGGTGTCCGTGTCTGCGTCCGTGTCTGCGTCCGCGTCTGCGTCCGCGTCTGCCTTCGCGTCTGCCTTCGCGTCCGCCCCGACCAGCCGCAGGATGAGTCCCACGGCCTCGTCGACCGCGGCCTCGACCGGGTCGCTCAGGCCGATGCCTTCGGCGGTGTCGGCGGGTTCGCAGCCGACGACGAGGACGCGGCGGGGCGGGCGGCCGTCGGTGCCGGCGCTGAGCGTGTCGAGCAGGGCGAGCACCGCGTCGGGGGTCATGTGGTGGGCGTCGAGGGCGGCGGCCCGCGGGCGCGGGGTGGCCGGTTCGGTGGCGTCGAGGAGGTGGACGGTCCCGGGTTCGGCACCACGGGCGGCGGCGTCGACGAGCAGCACGGTGTCGTAGCCGTCCAGCATCTGGTAGGCGAGGTGGACGCCCCGTACGCCGGTGTCGACGATCTCGACGTCGTCCGGGAGGGGGTGTTCGCCGAGCCGGCGGACGGCCTCGACACCGAAGCCGTCGTCGCCGAGGAAGATGTTGCCCACGCCGGCGATCAGCGTCTTGGCGGGCGGCCGGACCGCGCCGGGGGCGGGGGCGCTCACGTGTCCTCCAGGGGAGCGAGTTCGTCGGGCTGGAAGTACAGGAAGCGGCCTTGTTCGCGCCGGATGTCGGCGCCCGGGTCGTCCTCCAGGGTCACCGCGAGGTGCACCCCGCCGTCCACGTCGTGCAGCACGGCCTCGACGAGGGCGGCGCGGCCGTGCAGGAAGAGGTCCTGGGCGTCGGTGCGGCGCCGGCCGGGCTTCAGCAGCACCCGGCTGCCGGCGCCGACCTGCCGTCCGTCGAGGGTGATTTGGTCGGTGGCGGGGTCGACGCCGCGGTCGCCGCCGGGGTCCCACCAGGGGGTGTCGGGGCGGGTGCCGGGCACGTCGGGGGCCTGGTCGCCGGGGGCCGTTGGGCCGGGGCCGGTGACCTCGCGCAGTGCGCGTACGGCCCCGTGCAGGCGGTCCAGAACCTCGGGGGGCATGGTGTCGGCGAGTGCGATGACGTCGGCGGCGCGCGGGTCGGTGCCGCGGGCCTCGCGCTTCTCCTGGTCGGTGAGGGCCGCGGTGCGCAGGGCGAGGATCTCGTCGATCTCCAGGGCGTCGTAGAGCGCGCCGGGGCTCTCGGGGGCGACGGCCGGGTGGTCCTCCAGGATGATCGGCGAGGACAGGACCACGTCGGCGCGGCCCGGTTCGCCGGCCAGCACCGGCCAGGTGTGCTCGTTGCGGCAGGACGCGACGGCGGTCCGGGCCCATTCGGGCGGGTCGGTCAGGGACAGGAAGCGGCCGGCGCTCAGGCCGAGGAAGAGGTGGGCGCCGATCAGTGCGTGCGGCAGGGCTTCGGTGCGGTCCGCGGTGCCGTTCGGGGCCCAGTCGCCGGTGTTCTCGACGGTCGCGGTCAGCCGCAGCGCGGCGTACGGCCCGTCGAGCGGGCTCGCGGTCAGCCGGATCCGGCCGTCGATCCGGGCGCGGCGGCGCACCAGCCGGCCGATGAGACGCCCGTCGGCGTCGTGCACCGGCTCGGTCTCCTCGCTCGCCGGCCGGGTGAACGGCAAGGTGCGGCCGGCGCCGGTCAGTTCGGTGACGGCGGCGTCGAGGGTGAGGCGTTCCTCGGTGGCCTCGTCCCAGGGAACCAGCACCCGGTCCGGCAGTTCCAGCTCGTCGACGGTCTCGAACTCCCCGTCCGGGCACAGGCGTTGGACGGTACGGCGCTGGGCGTGCAGGAACCGCAGTTCGACCGAGAGCCGGGCGCCGGACCGCGGTTCCATCAGGCATTCGGTGCGCTGGTGGGAGTGCTCGGCGCCGGCGGCGGTCCAGCCGGGCGGGACGAGGACGCCGAACTGCCAGCGCAGCCGGTTCTTGGCGGCGGAGGCGCGGTACGGGTAGAGCACGTAGCCCTCGAACAGCACGGCGTCCGCCACCTGGCGGGCGGCGGCGAAGCGGTCCACCGTCTCGTCGGGCCGGATGCCGGTCGTCATGGGGCGGTCCTCTCGGCGGGCGGGCGGGCGGCGGTGCCGGGGAACGGCCGGGCGTGCCGGGCGGACGGCGGGGGCGGCGGGTCGTCGCCGGCCGCGGCGAGCAGCGCCTCGACGGTCTGCTGCCAGGAGGGCAGGGCGTGCCGGGAGCGGTAGGCGAGCAGCGCGTCGAGGGTGGTGCGGGGCAGCCGCAGCCAGCCGCAGCCCGGGAAGTGGGTCTCGGTCATCTCCTGCCAGACCGTCACCGGCATCCGCACCTGCGCTTCCTTGTGCCAGGGGACGGGGTGGACCCGGAAACCGCCGGCACCGGCGAAGACGGTGCCGGAGAACAGCAGCAGCAGCGGGACCTCGCCGTCGGCGAGTGCGTGGAAGTACCGGCCGGCCGCGACGTCGAGGTCGTAGCTGCAGGGGACGGGCAGTTCGATCTCGGTGGTGCCGGTGAAGCCGGGGACGACGTGGGAGACCTGGGCGAACTGGAGGGGGTGCAGGGTGCTGCTCCAGCGGGAGCGGTCGCCGAAGAGGTCGGCGAGCGCCTCGGCCTCGTCGGGCCGGTAGTCGCGGCGGGCCGGTTCGATCCGGATCTGGCAGCGCAGCGCGACGGCGTGCACCCGGTCCGCGGGGTCGGCGGTGGTGAGGCGCAGGCGGAAGAGGAGGGTGGGGGCGGCGGCGCGGCGGTCGGCGCGGACGCCGGTGCACTCGAAGGACAGCTCGGTCACGGCCGGTCGTCCTCCCTCGGCGCGCGGGCCCGGCGGGCGACCGTGGTGAAGAAGTCGGTGAGCGCGGCGCGGGCTTCGGCCCCGCCGTCGAAGCCGTGCCACAACAGCCGCATCCGGCCGACGAGTTCGTAGCAGATGTCGATCGGTACGAGGTAGCAGTCGGTGCGGTCGTCGGTGCGGCGCAGCAGCAGGGCCTCGACGTCGGGCTGGAGGAGCGGGGCGAGGCGGCTGCCCGCGAGGACGGTTTCCCAGGCGGCGGGGTCGAGTTCGCTCTCGGTGGCGCCGGCCGGGCTGGGGTAGAGCGCGACCAGCCGGTCCAGGCCGGTGTGGCGGAGGAAGAAGGCGACGCCGACCGGGATCCGCAGCAGGTCCCAAGCCGCCTCGTCGAGGGTGTGGCCGGGGTCGGTGAGATAGCGGTCGGGGACGGTGCGGAACCGTCCGTGGCCGGCGCCGGGCCGTTCGAAGAGCAGGGCGCAGGGGGTGCAGGCGCAGGCCAGGGCCCGGCGTTCGGTGTCGACGAGGTGGCGGTGGTTGTGGTCGGCGAGCACCACGCCGCACAGTTCGCAGCGTTCGGGGGCGGCCGGGGCCGGTGCGCGGAAGCGGCGCAGGCCCCGGTGGGCGTTGTGCGGTCCCAGGCGCGTGGCCACCGGCTGAGGGCCGGTCATGAGGCCGTGGCGGGGGCCGACGGGCGGCGGGAGATCTGCAGCAGGACCGGCTCGGCCGCGGCCGGTTCGGCCTCCCACTCGACGGTGGTGACCTCGGGCGCGAAGCTGCTGACCGCTGCTTCCACGCTCTGCCGGCCGGCCCCGTCCTCGCCGGAACAGCCGCAGCCGCCGGAGCCGCCGGAGCCGGCCGCCCGCAGCCGCAGCGTGCCGGTGTCCGGGTCGAAGCCGGCGGCCTCGGCGGGGTGCCGGCCGCGGACGCTGTCCAGGGCCCGCCCGATGCGGGCCTCGGTGTCCTCGGGGTGCAGATCGTGCAGCGCGAGCAGGCTGGTGACCAGGGGGTCGCCGAGCAGCGCGGCGCGCAGGGCGGGGTGCGGTCCGGTGCCGTCCGGAGTGCGCTCCAGGTGGTGCATGACGCGGGCGAGCCCGGCCCCGTAGAAGTCCATCAGGACGCGGACCAGTTCCTCGGCCGCGGCGCCGGTCTCGGGGTCGCCGTTCCGGGTGAGCCGGTCGAGGACCTCCTCGACGCGGCGGCCGGCCTCTTCGGCGCTCGGTGTGGGGGCGGGCGGTGCCTGGCGGTCCGTGGGGGCGCTCATCCGGCCAGTCCGCTCAGCCCGGTGGGCACGTGCTCGGTCCGGACGGTCCGGCCGTCGCCGACGTACATGTGGACACCGCAGGGCAGACAGGGATCGAAGCTGCGCACCGCGCGCATGATGTCGATGCCCTTGAAGTTCTCCGGGGGGTTCTCCTCGAAGATGGGGGTGTTCTGCACCGCGTCCTCGTAGGGGCCGGGGGTCCCGTAGCTGTCGCGGGTGCTGGCGTTCCACGGTGTCGGCGGGTACGGGTGGTAGTTGGCGATCTTGCCGTCCCGGATGACCATGTGGTGCGAGAGGACGCCGCGGACCGCCTCGGTGAAGCCGACGCCGATGGACTCGTCGGGGACCTCGAACTTCTCCCAGGTGCGGGTGCGTCCGGCGCGGACCTCCTCCAGGGCCTGTTCGGCGAAGTGCAGCGCCATGGCGGCGGTGTACGCCTGGAAGTAGGTGCGGGCGCGGTTGCGTTCCAGCGCGTTGCTCCACTTGGGGATCCGCCACTCGAAGCGGGCCTCGGGGCGGGTGAGGCTGCGCGGCAGGTCGATGACGACGCTGTGGCCGGTGGCCTTGACGTAGGGGGTGTCGACGAGTCCGGAGAGCGCGGTGGACCACAGCCGGGCGATCGGCCCGCCGCCGGTGTCCAGCGCGAGGTGCTCCTTGCCGTCGAACCAGCGCGGGGACATCACCCAGCTGTACTTGTCGGCGAAGTCGCGCTTCTGCGGGGCGGGGATGGTGTGCTGGTTCCACGGGTGGCGGGCGTCGATCGGGTTGCCCAGCGGGTCGTGGGTGACGAACTTCTCCTGGCCTTCCCAGTCCTGGTAGTAGGAGCTGCCCAGCAGGATGCGGATGCCGAGGTTGATCTCGGTGAGATCGTTGGTGACGAGCTTGCCGTCGACGATGACGCCGGGGGTGACGAACATCTTCCGGCCCCAGTCCGTCATGTTGCGGTAGGTGAAGTCGCAGTGCTCGGGGTCGTTGAACGCGCCCCAGCAGCCGAGCAGGACGCGCCGCCGGCCGACCTCCTCGTATCCGGGCAGGGCCTCGTAGAAGAAGTCGAAGAGGTCGTCGTGGAGCGGGACGACCCGCTTCATGAACTCGACGTAGCGCATCAGCCGGCTGAGGTAGTCGGTGAAGAGCTGGACGCTGGCGATGGTGCCGACGCCGCCCGGGTAGAGCGTGGAGGGGTGCACATGGCGGCCCTCCATGAGGCAGAACATCTCCCGGGTGTAGCGGCTGACCTGGAGCGCCTCGCGGTAGAACTCGCCCTCGATGGGGTTGAGGGAGCTCATGATGTCGGCGATGGTGCGGTAGCCGTGCTCGTCGGCGTGCGGGGCCTCGGTGCGCTGGGCGAGTTCCCAGACGCCCGGGTTGGTCTCGCGGACCATCTTCTCGCAGTAGTCGACCCCGACCAGGTTCTCCTGGAAGATGTTGTGGTCGAACATGAACTCCGCGGACTCGCCGAGGTTGATGATCCACTCCCCCAGGTTCGGCGGCTTGACCCCGTAGGCCATGTTCTGGGTGTACACCGAGCAGGTCGCGTGGTTGTCACCGCAGATGCCGCAGATCCGGCTGGTGATGAAGTGGGCGTCGCGCGGGTCCTTGCCGCGCATGAAGACGCTGTAGCCGCGGAAGACCGACGAGGTGCTGTAGCACTCCGCGACCCGCTTCTGCTTGAAGTCGATCTTGGTGTGGATGCCCAGGCTGCCCACGATCCGGGTGATCGGGTCCCAGGACATCTCCGTCAGACCGCTGCCGTCACCGGCCGCCTTAGTCGTCGGTGCCATCGTGTGTGCCGTTGCCCTTCTGTAGGCGGGAGGTGGGGTCGGACGGGGTGGCGGGGGTGCCGTACGGGGAGCGGGGCCGGTTCGGCCGCGCCACGGGCCGTACGGTCACCACGGCCTGCGGAATCCGGTGGTCAGTTGGTCGCCGCGGTGCCGCCACTTGGGTTCCTGGTCGACGGTCTTGGCCGTGATGTCGCGCAGTTTGCGGACGACACCGCCGTACGCGGCGCTGGCGGTGCTGGAGAGCTTGCTGCCGGGCGGCTCGTCCATGAACGGCATGAACTTGTCGGGGAAGCCGGGCATGGTGCAGGCGATGCAGATGCCGCCGACGTTGGGGCAGCCGCCGATGCCGTCCATCCAGCCCCGCTTGGGCACGTTGCATTTGACCACGGGACCCCAGCAGCCGATCTTCACCAGGCACTTCGGCGAGTCGTAGGCGGTGGCGAACTGCCCCTGCTCGTAGTAGCCGGCGCGGTCGCAGCCCTCGTGGACGGTGGCGCCGAAGAGCCAGGTGGGCCGCAGCTGGTCGTCGAGCGGGATCATCGGGGCCGCGCCGGTGGCCTGGTAGAGCAGGTAGACCAGGGTCTCGGCGAAGTTGTCCGGCTGGATCGGGCAGCCGGGCACGCAGACGATCGGGATGCCGGCCTTGGACTTCCAGTCCCAGCCCAGGTAGTCGGGCACGCCCATGGCGCCGGTCGGGTTGCCGGACATCGCGTGGATCCCGCCGTACGTGGCGCAGGTGCCGATCGCGACGACGGCGAGGGCCTTGGGGGCGAGCCGGTCGATCCACTCACTGGTGGTGATCGGCTGGCCGGTCTCCGGGTCGTCGCCGAAGCCGCACCAGTAGCCCTCCGGCTTGATGGCCTCGTTGGGGATGGACCCCTCGACGACCAGGACGAACGGGTCGATCTCGCCGCGCTCGCCCTTGAAGAACCACTCGATGAAGGTGTCCGCGCCGCCGACCGGCCCGCATTCGAAGTCGATCAGCGGCCAGTGGACGGCCACCTTGGGCAGGCCGGGCAGCACGCTGAGCGCGATCTCCTCGATGCTCGGCTGGGTCGCGTTCGTCAGCGACACCGAGTCACCGTCGCAACTCAGGCCGGCGTTGATCCAGAGGATGTGGATCGGCGGCTGGTCCTCGGCGGACGGCTTTCCCTCCGCGGCGGACTGGGGGGCCACGCTCGATGCTGCGGACATGGGGTCTCCTCGGTGAATCTGCACGAAAGCCCCGTACAGGACTTCCGTTCACCTTGGTAACACCCCGCTCGGCGCGCGGCCGGTTGTCCGGGGCCATTGCGGTGACGGGCCCGGAAAAGCCGCGAGGGCGCCCGGAGGAGCGGGCGCCCTCGGAAGCCGTGCCGGCGTCAGCCCAGCGAACCGGCCTCCACCGCGGTCACGTCGAACCGGCCGCCGCACACCCGCAGCCCGCGGCTGCCGGTGGTCATCGGCTCCTTGGACCCGGGCGGGTAGACGAAGACGATCTGCGAACGGCTCCAGCACGGGGTGTCCGACACGCCCTCGTTGACGGTGTGCAGCACGGCGTGCGCGCTCTGCCCCGGCTGGAGACGGACCACGCCGCCCGGGCCGCCCTCGCGGGTGGCGGGCTTGCCGACCGGCGAGCCGTCCCGCTGGATCAGCGAGACCCCGGGGAAGCCGCGCAGCGTGCAGGCCTTCTTGCCGTTGTTCGTGAAGACCAGGGGGTAGTGGATGTTGCCCGCGCCGATGTCGGAGGCGCCCAGCCGCAGCGACATGTTGGCGGCGGTGCAGCGGTCCGACGCCGTCATGGCCGAGGCGCGCGACTCCGTGGTGCCCGGCACGTTGCCCTTCGCCTTGCCGCCGGTGGACGCCGCGTTCGCCGAGGGCCGCTCGCCACCGGCCGACTGCTGGGTGCCGCCGGAGGGCTTGGCACCGCTGCCGGCCTCCTGGGAGGTGGCGGATGCGGCGGCCGACGAGGGGCGGGAGGCGGCGCCGGTCCCGTCCTGGCAGGCGGTGAGCGCGAGCGCCGCGACGGCGATCAGCGATCCGGCGGCGACACGGCGGCCACGGCCGAGTGTCTTGGTGGTGAGCGACATGAGTGTCTCCCCCTCGTCTGGTAGGTGCGAGCTCATCGTTTGGTTGCGTACGGTCCGTCGGTTGCTCTTCCAGCGTGGCCCCGGGCGCTGCCGGTCCGCTAACGAGGCACTAACACACCACTAACGAGCCGGCCCGGGCGGCGCGCCGATAGCGCCGGCACGTCTTTGACCAGCCGGAATTCCGGGGCGCCGCTCAGGCTCGCAGAAAATCCCCGAGTTGCGGACGCGGCACCACCAGGTTCGGCCTACTTCCCGGGTCCCTGGTCGGCTCCGATGTTCGGCGGATCGGCGACCGGGTTGCCGTGGAAATCCCGGTTACCCCCGTTCGGCACCGTTACCCCCGCCCCCAGCGCCGGGGAGCCGGCCCGCAGCCGGGTATCGGTCGGGGACACGAACCGCGGATCGCCGCGGACCGCGCCGGTGTCGCCCGCGGGGATGCCGGAGATCCGGGCGTACAGGTTGTGGTCGTAGGTGTTGTGCCCGTCGCTGATCGGGGAGCCGGCCGCCGCCCCGGCGAAGAGGTTGTCACGGAAGGTGACCCCGCCGGGGCCGTTGCCGCTGACCATGGCTGTGCCCGGGACGGTGGTGCTGGTGGTGTTGTTGTGCACCAGGGTGCGGGTGGCGGGTCCGCAGACGACCGAAATGACGCCGTAGGGCGCACTGGTGTTGCGGTCGTCAACGCTGACGTTGTACCGGACGGTGTTGCGGTCGGAGGTCATTCCGGCGCCGTTGCAGATCAGCAGGAAACCGCCCTCGTTGTCGACGAGGTTGTGCTCGACCCGCGCGCCGACCGCGTTCTGCGCCACGATCCCGTCGCCGCCGACGTCGCGCACGGTGTTGTGGTGCACGGACAGCCCGGTGACCGGCGCGAACGTGGTGCCGGGTCCATCGGGATGTTCGGGGCGGCGGCCCCAGGTCGACGAGGTCCCGATGCCGGTGGTGCCCGGTGCCGAAGTCGTGCAGCCGGACCAGCACCCCGGCGCGCCGGTCCGTGGTGGTGGCCGGGCCGGTGTTGGTCACGTCCAGGTCGCGCAGTTCCCAGTACTCGACGTTGTCCAGCAGTATCGCGGCCCGTGCGCCGGCGCCCGCGATACGCGGGGCGGCGCCGCTGCCTGGGCGGCGGACGCCGGCGCGCGTCCGCCGCCAGGCGGTCGTGGGGGCGGTGCCGGCCGCGCCGTCGGAGCCGGCGGCGCAGTCGACGTAGTAGGTGGTGCCGGCCTGGTGGCGGGCGGGGCGCCGGCCGGCGTCGGGCACCGGCGCGGCCTGGGCGACGGGCGGTCCGGCCGGCGCCGCGAGCAGGATCAAGGCGGCCAGGGAGGCCTTCTTCCTTACGCCTGCGGTGAGTTGAGGTATCGGCAGCGTCCGTCCGAGCCACGGGTGTCCCGGCAACGTCTCTCCCCTTCCGTGGGCCGGCCCGCGCATCGGGCGCGCGGGCGGCCACATCGTTGAGCACGCGGTACGGGCGGACAAGGCGTGCCGGCGGAAAGTGCAAGCGTTGCCGCGGAAAGTGCCACCGCGTGGGCGGCGGGCGCGGGCCGGCGTCCGCCGCCCACCGACCGGCTAGTCGCCGCTTCCGGTCCCCCGGTCCCGCGCCGCCCGGTTGACGGCCGCGAGCACGGCCCGCAGGGAGGCGGTCAGGACGGAGGTGTCCTGGCCCGCGCCCCAGTACGTCAGGCCGCCGATGCGGCACCGGACGTAGGCGACGGCGGCGCTGTCCGGCCCGGAGGTGAGGGCGTGTTCGGCGTAGTCGAGGATCTCCGCGGGGTGGCCGGCGGCGGCCAGCGCCGCGGTGAACGCGGCGAGCGGACCGTTGCCGGTGCCCTCGGCCTGCCGTGCGTCCGCACGGCGCCCGGCGTGGCCCAGCGTGCAGCGGATCCGGTGCTCACCCGGCGCGGGCTCGGTCGCGGTCCAGGAGTCCAGGGTCAGCGGCCCCTCCTCCCCCGGGGCGAGGTACGTGCCGCGGAACAGCTCCCACAGCTCCTTGGGGGTCGCCTCCTGCCCGCTGTCGTCGGTCGCCCGCTGGACGACACCGGAGAAGTCCGGGCGCAGCCCCTGCGGCAGGTCCAGCCCGTGGTGCAGCCGCAGCAGATGCGCGATCCCCCCTTTGCCCGACTGGCTGTTGACCCGGATGACCGCCTCGTAGCTGCACCCGAGGTCCGCGGGGTCGACCGGCAGGTACGGCACCGTCCACGGCGCTTCGGACTCCGGTACGCCCAGTTCGGCGGCGCGCCGGGCGTGGTGGGCCAGGCCCTTGCTGATGGCGTCCTGGTGGGTGCCGGAGAACGCGGTGTGCACCAGGGCGCCGGCGTAGGGGTGCCGCGGGTGGACGGGCAGCCGGATGCAGTCCTCGACGGTGCGGCGCACGGTCGCGAGGTCCGAGAAGTCGATCATCGGGTCGACGCCCTGGGTGTGCAGATTGAGCGCGAGGGTGACCAGGTCGACGTTCCCGGTCCGCTCGCCGTTCCCGAACAGGCACCCCTCCACGCGCTGCGCCCCGGCCAGGACGGCGAGTTCCGCGCACGCCACGCCGGTGCCGCGGTCGTTGTGCGGGTGTACGGAGAGCACGACCGCGTCCCGGCGCTCCAGGTGGCGGTGCAGGTACTCGATCTGATCCGCGTACACATTGGGCGTGGCGACCTCCACCGTGGCCGGGAGGTTGTGGGTCACCGGGCGCTCCGGGGAGGCGTCCCACAGCTCGGTCAGACCGTTGCAGATCTCCAGGACGAGATCGGGCTCGGTGAGGTTGAAGACCTCGGGCGAGAACTGGAACCGGATGTCGGCCTGCGGGCGGGCCGCGGCCAGCCGCGCCATGTGGGCGGCCGCGTCCCGCACCAGGTCGCGCACCTCGGTCCGGCTGCGGCCGAGGACCACCTCGCGCCAGGTGGGCGCGGTGGCCGTGTAGAGGTGCACGACGGTGCGCGGCAGCCCGTCCACGGCGGCGAAGGTCCGCTCGATCAGCTCGCGCCGGGCCGGGGTGAAGACCACCACGGTGACGTCGTCCGGCACCGCGCCGCTTCCGGCCAGATGGCGGACGAAGTCGAAGTCGGTGCGGCTGGCGGAGGGGTAGGCGACCTCGATCTCCTTGAAGCCCATGGAGACGAGCAGATCGAACATCCGGCGCTTGCGCGGGATGTCCATCGGTTCGGCGAGCGCCTGGTTGCCGTCGCGCAGGTCGACCGGCACCCACAGCGGGGCCCGCTCGATCCGGGCGGCGGGCCAGGCGCGGGTGGTGACCGGTACCTCGACGCGTTGGTGCGCGGCCCGGTAGCGGTGGGACGGCATCGCGCTGTGGCGCTGCGGGTTCCACGCCGGCGCGTCGGCGGGCACCGGACCGGTGGGCGTGCGGAGGGCGGGAGCGGGGGCGAGTGCGAGGGAGGTGCCGGTATCGGTGCGGCCGGTACGGGAGTTGCTGGTGTCGCGGTCGAAGCCGGACATCTCGTGGGGGATCTCGTGGGACATCGCGTTCCTTCAACAGGAGCCGGAGAAAGACCGGCAGCACCGAACCCCGCGGCGGGGTGCCGGTCGCGTCAGGCCCCGCCGCGGCGGCCGAGAAGGAGACCACGCAGCGTCATGCCGGGTACAGTAACCACACATCAACTCCTCAGACAACCTGAGTTGTTCGGAAGGTGCGAGGTACCACGGCATGCCGCTCGAAGCGCTCCGCCCCAGCCCCCTGGTCGAACAGGCCGCCCAGCGGCTGCGGGGCCAGATCACCGGGGGCGACTGGCCGGTGGGCACCCGGCTTCCCGGAGAGACCACCCTGGCCAAGACCCTCGGCGTCGGCCGCTCGACGGTGCGCGAGGCCCTACGGGCGCTGGCCGGTGCGGGACTGGTCCAGCCGCGCCAGGGCGCCGGGGTGTTCGTGATCGCGACCGAGCCCACCGAGGACTGGCCCGCCCGGCTGCGCCGCGCGGCCGTCGGTGACGTCTACGAGGTGCGCGCCATGGTGGAGGTCCAGGCCGCCCAACTGGCCGCCGTCCGGCGCACCGACGACGATGTCGCCGCCCTGCGCGCCGCCCTGGAGGGCCGCCGTACCGCCGCCGGGTCCGGCACCGCGGCGTTCGTGGACGCGGACATCGCCCTGCACGCGGCCGTCGTCGCGGCCGCGCACAACCCCGTACTGACCGATCTCTTCACGGAGTTCGTGCCCGCCCTGCGCCAGGGGTTGATCGACCTCGTCGAGCTGCTGGACCTGCGCGGCCGGGACCCGCAGCCCGGCGATGCCCGGCACGCGGCGCTGGTCGACGCGGTCGCGGACGGCGACGGCGCGAGGGCGAGCCGGATCCTGCGGGAGGAATTCGACGAGACGCTGGGGCAGTTGGCGGGGCGGTGAAGGGAGGGGCGCGTACGGGCCGGACGTACGCGCCCCTCGGCTCAGCCGTCTGTGACGGAGGGCCGGGGGTCGGCGGTGGACGGCTGGGGATCGGCCGCTGACGGCTGGGTGAGGGTCAGGTCGAGGGTCTCCTCGGCGCCGCCGGTGAGGGATATCGGGGCGGCGTGCGGCGGGTAGCCGGCCGCGGTGAGGGTGTACCGGCTCCCGCACAGACCGGAGAAGGCGAACGCGCCGTCCGGTCCCGTGACGGTGTGCCCGGTGACCGTGCCGTCCGCGAGGAGGGTCACCGCGGCGTCGGCCAGCGGGCGGCCGCCCGGCCCGCGCACCGTGCCGCGGACGGTGGCGGCCGGCCGCAGCCGGACGTCCTGGCGCTCCTGGCCGGCGCCACCGGACACCTCCACGGCACGGGCCTGCGGCTGGTGGCCGGGGGCGCTGAGGACCAGGGTGTAGCCGCCGGGCGGGAGTTCGGTCACCTCCCACCGCCCCTCGGCCCCGGAGGCCGTACGGGCCACCACCTCACCCGTCGCGTCGGTGACGACGATGCCGCCGCCGGCGAGCGGGGTGCCCCCGGGGCCGCCGCACAGCGTGCCGTGGAGCCGGCCACCGGCGGTGAGGACCAGATCCGTCTCGGCGGTCGCGCCCGCACCGCGGTAGGTCGCGGAGGCGGCGTACGGGGCGTGTCCGGGCGCGGCGGCGGTCAGGACGTACGTACCGGCCGCCGGGGCGGCGAGCGCATACCGCCCGTCGGCCGCGGCGGTGGCGACACCGGCCTGCCGCCCCTGGTGGTCGATCAGCGTGACGCTCGCCCCGGGGACCGGCCCGCCGTGGGACCCGAGGACACGGCCCCGGAATCCGGGCCGCGGGTCGCTCGCGGACCCACCCTCGTCGCCGCCCTGGCCGGTTCCGCGGGCGGGGTCGGCGTCGGCGCCCTGGTCGATCCCGCGGTCGTTGTTGTTGTCGTCGTTGTCGTCGTCGTTGTCGTCGTTGTCGTCGTCGTTGTTGTTGTCGCCCGTGCCCTGACCGGCCCCGTGGTCGGCGTCGTCGTCGGTGCTCTGCGCGACCAGGGTCGGCCGGGGCGGATTGCGCTGCGACGGCAGGAAGGAGGCCAGCGCCACGCCGAGGACGACCGCGGCCGTGGCGATCAGGAAGGAGACCCGGAAGCCGGCCATCGTGGGGACCGTGGCCGGGCCCATCCGCTGGGACATGTGAGCCAGCACCATGCCGATCACCGCGCTGGAGACCGAGGTGCCGATCGAACGCATCAGGGTGTTCAGGCCGTTGGCCGCGCCGGTCTCGGAGGCGTCGACGGCGCCGATGATCAGCGCGGGCAGCGAGGAGTACGCCAGCCCGATGCCGGCGCCGACGACCACGGCGATGATGACGGTCTGCCAGGCGGCGTTCATCAGGCCGATGCCCGCGCCGTATCCGACGGCGATGACCAGCATGCCCAGCAGCAGCGTCGCCTTCGGGCCGCGCCGGGCCGCGATCCGCGCGTACACCGGCGCGACCAGCATCATGGTCAGCCCCAACGGCGCCACGCACAGGCCGGCGACCACCATGGACTCGCCCAGGCCGTAGCCGGTCGACTCGGGCAGCTGCAGCAGCTGCGGCAGCACCAGCGAGATCGCGTAGAAGGCCACCCCGACCGTGATCGAGGCGAGGTTGGTCAGCAGCACCTCGCGGCGGGCGGTGGTGCGCAGGTCCACCAGCGGGTCGGCGATGCGCAGTTCCATCACGCCCCACAGCACCAGGACCAGCACCGCGATCCCGAACAGCCCGAGGGTGGTGGGTGAACTCCAGCCCCAGTCACTGCCCTTGGTGATGGGCAGCAGCAGCGCCACCAGCCCCGCGGACAGCCCGACGGCGCCCGCCACGTCGAAGCGGCCCGGGGCGCGGACCGGCGTCTCGGGCACCAGGAGCAGGGTGAGCAGGATGGAGAGCACGCCGAGTCCGGCGGCGCCGAAGAACAGGCTGTGCCAGTCGGCGTGTTGGGCGACGAGGGCGGCCGCGGGCAGCGCGAGTCCGCCGCCCACGCCGATCGAGGAGCTCATCAGCCCCATGGCCGAGCCGAGCCGTTCGCGCGGCAGCGCGTCGCGCATGATGCCGATGCCGAGGGGTATCGCGCCCATCGCGAAGCCCTGCAGCACCCGGCCGACGATCATCGTGAGCAGATCGCTGGTGAGCCCGCAGACCACCGAGCCGACGACCATGACCGCGAGGCTGGTCAGCAGCATCCGCCGCTTGCCGTAGAGGTCACCGAGCCGCCCCATGATGGGGGTCGCGACGGCACCGGCGAGGAGAGTGGCCGTCATGACCCAGGTGGCGTTGCTCGGCGCGGTGTCGAGGAGCACCGGCAGGTCCTTGATGACCGGTACGAGCAGCGTCTGCATCACCGCGACGACGATGCCGGCGAAGGCGAGGACCGGGACGATGGCACCGCCGGCTCTGCGCTCTCCGTCCGCGGCCGGTCCGGACACCGCGGGGGTCTCTGCGGCGCCCACGGCACCCGCGCCCCCGGCACCCACGCCCCTTCCGGGGAGCTGATCCGTCGTCGTCTGCGTCATGCGTGCGGCCTCCAGGCGGCGGAAGGACTGTCGTCAGAAGTCATGAGGAGTCATCAAGAACGGGGCAGGGCGCCGACCCGGCGGGCGCCCTTGATACGTGCATGACGAACGTTTCCACTCGGCGGACTATTCCGCACGTCGCGAGGCATCCGCAGCACCACACGGTGATCTGCCTCACGCCGCCCACCGGACCGACGAGAACCAGTGAAGCGCGCACCACTGACAATCCAACGCACGAAGAAGGCGCCGCGGCCTTTCCGCGACACCTTCCCGAGGTCTTCGCAATGCCTCCGGACCTCGATCGATCAACACCGCGTGCGCGGTATGTTTCCCCGCCCGAATTCCGCGTTTTACGTGAATCGTCCGGCGGCGCGATCCTCAGCTCGCGACGACATCCAGTCCGGTGCCGGTCCCCGCCGCGGACTGCGCCTTCTGCTGCAGTTCGGCATTCAGTTTCTCCCCGCGCTCTGGGTCGAGATGGAGCTTGGCGAGGATGGCGGGCACGGCGATGCTGGGCAGCGTGTGCTGGAAGAAAACGGTCAGCCGGTGGGAGAGGTCGGCCCGGTTGGAAAACGCCTGCGACATCATCTGCAAACCGGCGAAGGCACCGACGAAGAGCTCGGCGGTGTCCCGCACGTCAACGCTCTCCAGCACCTCGCCGCGCCCCTTCGCCTCGTCGAACAACGCCTCGACGAACTGGCTCCAGGCGAGCATCGACTGCCTGCGGTCCAGGTGATTGGAGCCCTGCTCGACGGCCAGCCGCGCGGCCCCGCGCTGAATCGGGTCGGTACGCAGTCGGAAGGCCAGCACGTGACCGGAGTCGACGAATTCCTGCAGTTTGATCGGCTGCGGCTCGACGGCGATGTCGACCACCTGCTCCTGGAGGATGGCGAGCGCGAGCTGCTCCTTGGAAGCGAAATGGAAATACAGGGCGCCCTTCGTCACGCCGGCGCGTTCGAGGACTTCGGCGATCGTCGCGCGGTCATAGCCCTGCTCGTCGAACACCGCGGCGGCCGACTCCAAGATCACTCGCCGGGTCCTGATCGCACGGTCCTGTTGTGCCACAGGACGCCTCCTGTCTCTCGAAATCTGCCATTTCCGCCGGTGTGGCCACCACGTCAAGTCGCCCCGCCACCAGCGTATTTCCCCCTTCCCTCAGCCCGGCATTGAAAATAAAACCGGATGGTACGTATCTTAACAGCGATGGACCTCATCCCGTAGAGACGCCTGGGGGCAGTCATGAGCGACACGATGCACGTCAGCGGCACCGCTCAGCCCACGACCCCGCAGCAACTGCACCACCCCCGCAACCCCGGCGACACCCTTCCGCCCCCCTCCCGCACCCTCGTCCCCCGGGAATGGGTCCATCGCCCCCTCCTCGACGACGTGCTGGTCACCTCCTGGCGGCGCGTGGACGACGCGCACTTCTCGCTGACCGCCGAGTGGCCCCACGACCACGGGTACTTCACCACTCCCCACGGCCGTCATCATCCCATTCTCACCGGCGAGACCATCCGCCAGGCGGGGCTGTTGATCTGCCACACCGAACTCGGCGTTCCGGTCGGACACCACTTCATCCTCGGCGACCTCGTCTACACCATGGACCCCGAACACCTCGCCGTGGGCGACCGACCCACGTCCCTCACGATCGACGTCACCTGCAGCAAGCTGCGGATGCGGGCCGGAACCCTGGTGAGCGGCCGGTTCGACATGACCATCCGTAAGGCGGGCCGGATCGTCGCGACGGGCCACTCCAATGTGACCGTCACCTCGCCCGGTGTCTACCACCGGATCCGCGGCGACCGCCTCACCGCCCGGCGCGGCCTCGGCCCCCTGCTGCCCCCCGTCGCACCGCACCTCACCGGCAGCGCCACCGAGCACGACGTCCTGCTCTCCCCCACCGACCGGCCCGACCGCTGGGTGCTGCGCGTCGCCCCCGGTCACGCCGCCGTCGTCAACCCGGCGAACGACCACATCCCCGGAATGGTGCTGCTCGACGCCGCCCAACAGGCCGCCCGCGCCCGCACCGCGCCCGGCGGCTTCGTCCCGTACGCCGTCGGCACCGAATTCCGCCGCTACGCCGAACACGGCGTCGCCTGTGAGATCGAGGCCCGGCGCGTCCCCTCGGCACTGCCCGGCAGCACCACCGTCCAGGTCACCGGAACGCAGCAGGACGAGCCGGTCTTCGTGACCACCCTGACGGCGCTGGACGCCCGCGACTGAGCGACACGCTCACCCGCCACGTGCTTCGCGCGGCGAAGCCGGCACCGCTGCAATCCCCCGCATGCCACAGTCATAGGCGGCCGCATGCCCGCCTCACGTACACGGAAGGCCAACACTCATGGGTGACCTCAACGGGAAGACCGCGCTGGTGACCGGCGCCAGCCGGGGCATCGGCCGGGGCATCGCCCAGCGCCTGGCCCAGGACGGCGCGCTGGTCGCCGTCCACTACGGCAGCAACGACATCGCCGCCAAGGAGACCGTCGAACACATCAGAGAGGCCGGCGGCCAGGCCTTCATAATCGGCGCGGAACTGGGGGTCCCGGGCGACGCCGAGGCTCTCTTCTCCGCCTTCGACGACGGGCTGGCGGCGCACGGCGCACGGGCGGGCCTCGACATCCTCGTCAACAACGCCGCGATCAGCCTGCCGGGACACATCGACGAGGTGACCCCCGAGGAGTTCGACCGCATCCTCGCGGTCAACACCAAGGCGCCGTTCTTCGTCACCCAGCACGGGCTGCGCCGGATGCGCGACGGCGGACGCATCATCAACATCTCGTCGGCGGTGACCACTACGGCCTTCCCGTCGACCATCGCCTACGGCGTCTCCAAGGGCGCGGTGGAGACCCTCACCCTCACCCTCGCCAAGGACCTCGGCGAGCGCGGGATCACGGTGAACACCATCGCCCCCGGCTTCATCGAGACGGACATGAACGCCGCGATGCGGGCGACGCCCGAGGCGCATGCCGCGCTGGCGGCGATCTCGGTGTTCAACCGGCTCGGCCGCCCCGCGGACGTCGCCGACGTCGCCGCGTTCCTCGCCTCCGACGACTCCCGCTGGATCACCGGCCAGCGCATCGACGTCACCGGCGGGTCCATGCTCTGAGCGCGCGGCCCGCGCCCGGGTCAGAGCGGGCGCGGCGCGGCGCCCTCCAGGCCGAGCAGCTGCCGCTTGCGTTCCGGCCCGGCCGCGTAGCCCGAGAGCGAGCCGTTCGCGGCGATCACGCGGTGGCAGGGCCGCACGATCAGCAGCGGGTTGCGGCCGATCGCGGTCCCCACCGCGCGGACCGCCGCCGGCGCCGCCCCGATCGCCTCGGCGACCCGCCCGTAAGTGGTCGTGGTGCCGTACGGAACGGCCTCCAGGGCCTGCCAGACACGCCGCTGGAAGGCGGTGCCACGGGTGGCCGCGGTGTCGGCGTACTCGATGTCGAAGCGGGTCAGCGTGCCGTCGAAGTAGGCCCGCAGCTGCCGCGCGATCCCGTCGAACGCGGCGGGGTCGCGGACCCAGCCGTCCTGTACGACCGCACCGCCCTTCTGCCCGGGCAGGGACAGCGAGACGAGCGCGGTACCGCCCGGTGCGGTGGCCGACTCCTCCCCGACCAGCAGGAGTTCGCCCAGCGGGCTGTCGAGGGTGGCGTAGAGCGTCATGAGCGTCACGGAATCCACTGTGCCGCAGGTCGGAGCGGTCCACCGGCGGAAATCGGACACCGAGCTGCGGACGTCGTGCTGCGCGGACCGCGCCGCCGTGCCGGGCGGCCGGGCCGCGGTGGCCGGTGGCTCAGGCGGACGGCATCGGCCAGTCGTCCAGCGAGCCGCCCCGCCATTCGACCAGCCGCGGGTCGTCGAGCCGGATGTCCTCGGCCGGGCCGGCGACCCCGGCCCGGCGGAGGAATTCGGCCACGTCGCCGCGGCCGTGGGCCAGGCCGACGATCTGCCCACGCACGGTCACCCGTCGTCCACCGGACGGTGTCGGCGGGTGCACGATGACTGGCGGGTGCTCGGTCATGCCTCCAGCGTGCGACGGGCGGCGCACTCCCGCACGTCGACCGCCTCCAGGGGCGGCAATCGTTGCCCACGCAAGGACTCCCCGCAAAGAATCAAGGACTCCCTACAAGGAACGGTGTTGCCGTGCAGAGAAACGCCTCGGGAGCGGATCCGGATCCCCTGGCCTCGCCGGAGTACTTCCGGGACCCGTACCCGCTGCTCGCCGCCGTGCGGTCACGCGGTCCCGTGCAGCGGATCAGGACCGCGAACGGCCGGACGACATGGCTGGTGACGGGGTGGGCGGAGGCGCGGGCGGCGCTGGCCGACGCCCGGCTGTCGAAGGACACCGCCCGGTACTTCGCCGGCCGGCCGAGCAACCGCGACCTGGCCCCCGCGGTCAGCCGCACCCTGCTCGCGACCGACCCGCCGGACCACGGCCGGCTGCGGAAACTGGCCCTGGCGGCCTTCACCCCGGCGGCCGTCGCACGCCTGGAACCGCGCATCCGGGTGCTGGCCGAGGAACTGGCCGACGCGCTGGCGGAGCGTGTCGGGGCGGATCTGGTCGAGGGCTTCGCGGTGCCGCTGCCGATCGCCGTGATCAGCGAGCTGCTGGGGGTCCCCGAGCCGGACCGCGCGGCGGTGCGGCGCTGGTCCAACGAACTGTTCGCCGCGGCCGCCCCGGACACCGTGGACCGTGCGTCACATGCCCTGAGCGGCTATATGACCCGGCTGATCGCGGACCGGCGCGGGGCCCCCGGGGACGATGTGCTGAGCGGCCTGATCGCCGCCCGGGACGAGGGCGATCGGCTCTCCGAACCCGAACTGGTCTCGCTGGCCGTGCTGTTGGTGGTCGCCGGGCACGAGACGACGGCCAACCTCATCGGCAACGGCATGGTGACCCTGCTCCGCGACGACGCCCTGCGCGCCCGGCTCCGGGCCGACCCCGGGTTGCTGCCCGCCGCGGTCGAGGAATTCCTGCGCCATGACGGCCCGCTGACCGTCGCGACCTTCCGCTACGCCACCGAACCGCTGGTCCTCGGCGGCGCCACGATCGCCGCGGGCGATGTCGTCCAGGTCGCGCCCGGCGCCGCCAACCGCGATCCGGCACGGTTCGACGCACCGGACTCCGTACGACTCGGCCGCGCGGGCGGACACCTCTCCTTCGGGCACGGCCCGCACCACTGCCTCGGCGCGGCACTGGCCCGCGTCGAGGCCCGGATCGCGTTCGAGGTGCTGCTGACGCGCTGGACCGACATCCGTCCCGCGGGCGCGGGCCCGGACGCGGTGGAATGGCGGCGGACCCGCCTGATGCGCGGACCGGCGCGCCTGCCGGTGACGTTCGTCCGCTGAGCCCGGAAGCACGAGAACCGGCGCCGCGACCGCAGTGCGGCGGTCGCGGCGCCGGCCGTTCGGGACCGTCGCGGGACGTGCCCGCGGACCGGCTCAGCCTTCGGTGGGGTATCCGGAGAGGCGTTCGACGCCGCGGAGGAGGGCGGAGTGGTCCAGGCCGCCGTCGCCCTGGGTGCGCAGGGCGGCGACGAGTTGGGCGACGACGGAGCCGACGGGCAGGGCGGCGCCGACGGTGCGGGCGGCGTCGGTGACGATGCCCATGTCCTTGTGGTGCAGGTCGATGCGGAAGCCGGGTGCGAAGTCGCGGTTTTTGAAGTTGTCCTTCTTGCGTGTCAGGACGGTGGAGCCGGCCAGGCCGCCGTTGAGGACGTCCAGGGCGGCGGTCAGGTCGACGCCGGACTTCTCCAGGAAGACCACGGCCTCGGCGCAGGCCTGGATGTTGACGGCGACGATGAGCTGGTTGGCGGCCTTGACGGTCTGCCCGGAGCCGTGCGGTCCGCACAGCACGATGGTCTTGCCGAGGGCTTCGAGGATCGGGCGGGCGGCGTCGAAGTCGGCCTGCTCACCGCCGACCATGATCGACAGGACGGCCTCGATGGCGCCGGTCTCGCCGCCGGAGACGGGGGCGTCCAGGACCCGGATGCCCTTCTCGCCGGCCGCGCGGGCCAGGTCGATGGAGGTCTGCGGGGTGATCGAGGACATGTCGATCAGCAGCGCACCGCGCCGGGCGTTCTCCAGGATGCCGTCGGGGCCGTAGGCGATGGCCTCGACCTGCGGGGAGGCCGGGACCATGGTGATCACGACATCTGCGTCGGCGACGGCCTCGGCGATCGAGGTGGCTGCGGTGCCGCCGTTGCCGGCCAGGCGCTCGAGCTTGTCCTGCTCGAGGGTGTAGCCGGTGACCGCGTAACCGGCCTTGATCAGGTTCTCGGCCATGGGCGAGCCCATGATGCCCAGGCCGATCCACGCGATCTTGGGCAGATTGCTCATCGAAATAACCTCTTTCACACTCAAAAATCAGGGGACAGCGAGCGGCGGACCCCGTTATGGGGCGGCGCGCAGCGGGGCCGGCAGCCAGGCGAACGACGACGCACTCGGGGTGTCGCCGGGCTTGTACTCCAGGCCGATCCAGCCGTCGTAGCCGGCCTTCTTCAGGCGGTCGAGCAGGGCGTCGAAGTCGAGTTCGCCGGTGCCGGGGGCGCCGCGCCCGGGGTTGTCGGCGATCTGCACATGCGCGGTCTTGGCGGTGTAGCGGTCGATGACCTCGTCCAGGTCCTCGCCGTTCATCGACAGGTGGTACAGGTCCATCAGGAAGCGGGCGTTGTCCAGGCCGGTCGCCGCGTTCACCGCGTCCACCGTCTCGATCGCCTTCGGCGCCGAGACGATCGGGCACTTCGGAGACTCGGGCGCGTTGAGCGCCTCGATGAGCAGCGTGCCGTCGACCTCGGCCACCGCACGGGCGGCGAAGGCGAGGTTCTCCAGCGCGAGCCGGTCCTGCTCCTCCTCCGGGACCCCGTCGACGCGGTTGCCGTACAGGGCGTTGAAGGTCGTGCAGCCCAGCGACTTGGCGAACTCGATCGCGACGGGCACGTTCGCCCGGAACTTCTCCGACTCCTCGCCCGGAATGGACAGGGCGCCGCGGTCCGGGCCGGGCAGCTGGCCGGCGTAGAAGTTCAGGCCCACCAGGCGGGTGCCGGCGTCGGTCAGGGCGTCGCGCAGCGCGTCCAGCTCCGCCTGCTCGGGGACCGGGGCGTCCACCCACGGCCACCACAGCTCCACCGCCGTGAAGCCCGCCGCCCGCGCGGCCGCCGGCCGCTCCAGCAACGGAAGCTCGGTGAACAGGATCGACAGATTGACGTTGAAGCGCGTGTCCGTGAAAGCCATGAGGCCCGGCGCCCCTTCCGAATAGCGGATTTGCGTTTCTGTTCTACGGGATAGTGGCGACGCCGGGCGCGCGGGTCAAGCGCGCCCGGCACACCACGGGATCCGGTCCGGCGTCAGCTCTTGAGCGGCTTGATCGCGGTCGGGGCGTGCCCCGGCTCGGTCGCCAGCTCTTCCCACTCGTTGACGCTGGCGATGTCGCTGCCGCTCATCGAGATGTTGGTGATCCGCTCCAGGACGGCTTCGACGACGACCGGGACGCGGTACTCGGCGGCCAGCTTCTTGGCCTCCTCGAAGGCGGCGCCCAGTTCGTTCGGGTCGGTGACCCGGATGGCCTTGCAGCCCAGACCCTCGGCGACCTTGACGTGGTCCACGCCGTAGACACCGATCTCCGGCGAGTTGATGTTCTCGAACTCCAGGTTGACCTGGAAGTTGATGTCCAGGTTGCGCTGCGCCTGCCGGATCAGGCCCAGGTACGCGTTGTTCACCAGGACGTGGACGTAGGGGATCTTGTGCTGGGCGCCGACCGCCAGCTCCTCGATCATGAACTGGAAGTCGTAGTCACCGGAGAGGGCGACCACCGGCGTCTCCGGGTCGGCGGTGGCGACGCCCAGCGCGGCCGGAATGGTCCAGCCGAGCGGGCCGGCCTGGCCGCAGTTGATCCAGTGGCGCGGCTTGTAGACGTGCAGCATCTGGGCGCCGGCGATCTGGGACAGGCCGATGGTGGTGACGTAGCGGGTCTCCGGACCGAAGGCCTTGTTCATCTCCTCGTAGACGCGCTGCGGCTTCATCGGGATGTTGTCGAAGTGCGTACGGCGCTGCAGCTCGGCCTTGCGCTCCTGGGTGGAGGCCGCCCACTCGCCGCGGTCGGGCAGCCTGCCGGCGGCCTTGAGCTCCTTGGCCACCTCGACGAACAGCTCCAGCGCGGCCTTGGCGTCCGAGGCGATGCCGTAGTCCGGGGCGAAGATCTTGCCGATCTGGGTGGGCTCGATGTCGACGTGGACGAACTTGCGGCCCTGGGTGTAGACGTCCAGCTTGCCGGTGTGGCGGTTGGCCCAGCGGTTGCCGATGCCCAGGACGAAGTCCGACTCCAGGAAGTTGGCGTTGCCGTAGCGGTGCGAGGTCTGCAGACCGACCATGCCGGCGTTCAGCTCGTGGTCGTCGGCGAGGATGCCCCAGCCCATCAGGGTCGGGATGACCGGGGTGCCGGTCAGCTCGGCGAACTCGACCAACAGGTCCGCGGCGTCGGCGTTGATGATGCCGCCGCCGGCGACGATCAGCGGCCGCTCCGACTCGTTGAGCAGCGCGATGGCCTTCTCGATCTGCGCGCGGGTCGCGGTCGGCTTGAAGGCCGGCAGCGGCTCGTAGGTCTCCGGGTCGAAGTCGATCTCGGTGAGCTGGACGTCGATCGGCAGGTCGATCAGGACCGGGCCGGGGCGGCCGGAGCGCATCAGGTGGAAGGCCTGCTGGAAGACGCCGGGGACCTGAGCGGCCTCCATGACGGTGGTCGCGGCCTTGGTGACCGGCTTGGCGATCGAGGCGATGTCGACGGCCTGGAAGTCCTCCTTCTGGATCACCGCGGTCGGCGCCTGGCCGGTGATGCAGAGGATCGGGATGGAGTCGCCGATCGCGGAGTAGAGGCCGGTGATCATGTCCGTGCCGGCCGGGCCGGAGGTACCGATGCAGACGCCGATGTTGCCCGGGTGGGTCCGCGTGTAGCCCTCGGCCATGTGCGACGCGCCCTCGACGTGACGGGCCAGCGTGTGGTCGATCCCGCCGGCGCCCTTGAGCGCGGCATAGAAGGGGTTGATCGCGGCGCCCGGCACTCCGAAGGCGTTGGTCACGCCCTCACGCTTGAGGATCTCCACCGCGGCGCGGGCGGCTGTCATTCGAGGCATCGCGTACTCCTGCGTCGACCTGTCACGAGCGGACCCCGGCGAGAGCCGGGACACCTGATTCCGTATCGTGGAATCAATGTTTTGCTTTATGGAAGGAAAGTAGAGCGCGATGCACCGGCCGTCAAGGGGGAGCCCTGTCGACCCGGCCGGCCGACCTGCAGCAAGGGGCACGGTTCGCACGACACGGAGGGGCAGGCGCCGAAACGGCGACGCCCCGCCGCGATTGCTCGCGACGGGGCGTCGGGGGTGTCCGATTCGGAACCGGACCGGTTCCCTGCCGGAACCGGACGGAACCGGACTAGAAGTTGCCGTTGGAGAGGATCTCCCCCTTGGCGTCATAGATGGTGACCAGGCCGTTCCTGGAGTCCTTCCAGTCGGCGAAGGCGCTGGCGATGAGCTTCCCCTCGCTCTGGTGCGGCCCCATGATGCCGCCGGTGAAGTCCGTGTAGACGTCGGCCGAGTCGAGGATGTCGTTCTGCTCGTCGGCGCCCTGGACCTTGGTGACGTGCGCGATGGCCGCCTTTTCGTTGGCGGTCCCGTTCTTGTTCACGAACGCCTTGAACCGGTCGGCCTGCGACGCGGGCGCCTTCGGCTTCTCCTCCGGAGCCGAACCGCGCTTCGCCCGGTCCGAACTCCCCTTTACGGGAACGGACTTGGCGTCATCCTTCGCCTGCTGCTCCCGCTTCGGGGCCGCGGCGACCTGGTCCGGCTTGTCGGTTCCGGACGAGGCGCCACCCCCGCTGAGGGCCGCACCGATCACGCCGAGGATGACGAACACGCCCACCGCGCCTCCGCATCCGAGGCCGACCTTCGCCCCGGTGCTCATCTTCTTCGGCGGCGGGGCGTACATACCGGGCGGCGGTGGCGGCTGATGTCCGGGCCGGTCCGGGAACTGTTGATACGTCACGATCCCCCCAAGGTTGTTCCGGGAGGGCGAGAGTAGCGGCTTGTTGAATCCGGAAATAGATGAAGTGAAGAACTTGTGACATTCCCGTGAAGGCGGCGCGGCCCACCCGTAACCGGGTCCGGCCGCGCCGCACCTGCGGGAGACGGCCGCTACCGGATCGGCATCCCCGACAGCGTCCGGGCGATGACCAGGCGCTGGATCTCGCTGGTGCCCTCGAAGATGGTGTAGATGGCGGCGTCGCGATGCATCCGCTCGACCGGGTATTCGCGGGTGAAGCCGTTACCGCCGAGGATCTGGATGGCCTGCGCCGTGACCTTCTTGGCGGTCTCGCTCGCGAACAGCTTGGACATGGAGCCCTCGGCGGAGGTGAAGGGCTTGCCCGTGGTGGCCATCCAGGAGGCGCGCCAGACGAGGAGGCGGGCCGCGTCGATCTGGGTGCGCATGTCGGCGAGCTGGAAGGCGACGCCCTGGTTGTCGATGATCGGGCGGCCGAACTGCTCGCGGGTCGTGGCGTACTCCAGCGCCTCCTCGTAGGCGGCGCGGGCGGTGCCGACGGCCATGGCGCCGACGGCCGGGCGGGACGCCTCGAACGTCGCCATCGCGGCGTTCTTCACCCTCTCCCCGCCCGCCTTGGCCTTCTCGCGGGCCCGGGCGAGGCGCTCGTCGAGCTTGCCCTTGCCGCCGAGCAGGCAGTGGCCGGGCACGCGGACGTCCTCCAGGACGACCTCGGCGGTGTGCGAGGCGCGGATGCCGTGCTTCTTGAACTTCTGCCCCTGGGAGAGGCCGGGGGTGTTCGGCGGGACGATGAAGGAGGCGTGCCCCTTGGAGCCCAGCTCGGGGTCGACGACCGCGACGACGACATGGACGTTGGCGATCCCGCCGTTGGTCGCCCAGGTCTTGGTGCCGTTGAGGACCCACTCGCCCTTGGCCTCGTCATAGACGGCGCGGGTGCGCATCGAGGCGACGTCCGAGCCGGCGTCGGGCTCGGAGGAGCAGAAGGCGGCCACCTTGACGTCGTTCGCGTCGCCGTACATCTGCGGGACCCAGGTGCCGATCTGCTCCTCGGTGCCGTTGGCGAGGACGCCGACGGCGGCCAGACCGGTGCCGACGATGGACAGCGCGATGCCCGCGTCGCCCCAGAAGAGCTCCTCCATGGTCATCGGGATGCCGAGGCCGGTGGGGTCGAAGAACTGCTGGGCATAGAAGTCCAGCGAATACAGGCCGATCTTCGCCGCCTCCTGGATGACGGGCCAGGGGGTCTCCTCGCGCTCGTCCCATTCGGCGGCGGCGGGGCGCACGACGTCCGCGGCGAAGCCGTGAATCCAGTCACGGACTTCCTTCTGTTCGTCGTTGAGCTCCATGGTGAACTCGGCCATGTCCCCTCCAGTGCAGGCATTTCTCGTGTTACTAGCGGTAACGCGAAGTGTGTTACTCGTCAGTAAGCGATGTCAACTCCCCCTGTGCCGGATCACCGGCGAAGATCGGGTGTTACGTTGCGCGAGCGCCACGGAGTCACGAGGGTGGGGAGCACGACCATGGAGAGCACAGACAACAGCGGCCGCCGGCACTCGGCGACCGAGCGCAGACGGCGGGAGCTGCTGGAGGCCGCCGAGCGCATCGTGCTGCGCGACGGCCCGGACGCCTCGATGAACGCCATCGCCGCGGAGGCGGGCATCACCAAGCCGATCCTCTACCGGCACTTCGGCGACAAGGGCGGCCTGTACCGCGCGCTGGCCGTCCGCCACACCGACGCCCTGCTGCTCAACCTGCGCACCGCGCTGGACGCATCGGTCCTGCGCCGCGACCGGGTCGAGGCCACCCTCGACGCCTATCTGCTCGCGATCGAGGCCCGTCCGCAGGTGTACCGCTTCCTGATGCACCCGGCGGAGGAGAACACCCCGTCGGAGTCCGGTTTCGACGTGGGGCGGCACGCCGCTCCGCTGCTGCGCCGGCTCGGCGAGGAGCTGGCCACCGTGATCATCGAACGGCTCGACCTCGGCCCCGGCGGCGAGGAGCGGGCCCGGGTCTGGGGCCATGGCATCGTCGGCATGATGCACGGCGCCGGCGACTGGTGGCTGCGTGAACGCCCCTGCTCGCGCGAGCAGTTGGTGCAGCACCTGACCGATCTGCTGTGGGGCCAGCTGGCCGCCCTCAAGGACCGCGAGGACAGCCCCGGGTTCTGAGGACGGGCGACGGCGGAGGGGGGACGGAGGGGGGAGCCGGCCGCTCAGCGGCCGGACGTCTCCGGGTCCGCGGCCCACGGCGCCCGGGCCGCGGCGCGCAGCACCCGGCGGCGGCGCAGCCCGGTGAGGTGGTCGACGTACAGCACGCCGTCGAGGTGGTCGCACTCGTGCTGCAGACAGCGGGCGAAGAATCCGGTGCCGGTCACCGTCCGCGGCTCGCCGGAGGCGCTGAATCCGGTCACCACGGCCCGGTCGTGGCGCGGGGTGCCGGCCTCGATGCCGGGGAGCGAGAGACACCCTTCGGGCCCGCTGATGACCGGTCCGTCCGTCTCGACGAGCCGGGGGTTGACCAGATGGCCCAAGTGGCGGCGGTCCTCGTCGTCGGGGCAGTCGTAGACGAAGACCCGCAGCGGGACACCGATCTGGTTGGCGGCGAGCCCGACGCCGTGTGCGGCGTACATCGTCGCGTACATGTCCTCGATGAGCGCGGCCAGCTCGCCGTCGAACGCGGTGACCTCCTGACCGGGCCCGCTCAGGGCCGGATCACCGAGCAGACACAGCGGGCGGGGTCGGCCGGAACTGCCGGGGATGGTGCGGAGGCGCATGGGACAAGCGTACGGTCCTGGGCACCGCGGGATGTCGCCGGACGGGTGGCGGGGTTCGGGCCCGCCGCCGGATCTCGATAGGCTGATCCCCGACCGAAGCCTCCGGCCGGTCGTCGGTTGCGGAGGGGGCGTTCCACCGGCAGCCGCACGCCGGGCGCCGGATGCAAGGAGGATCTAGGACGATGGCAGGCAACACGGAGCCGCTGTCGCCGCGGGCCAAGCTGGCCGTGACGGCGGGCAAGGCCGCGGCGGCGGTGTCGCGCGCGGCGGGCCGCGGCAGCGGATCGGTGATCGGTGGCCGGGTGGCGCTGAAGCTCGACCCCGACCTGCTGGCACGGCTCGCCGGGCACCTGGACGTCGTCCTGGTGTCGGCGACCAACGGCAAGACCACGACGACGCGGCTGATCGCGGAGGCGCTGCGGGCCAGCGGCCCGGTGGTCTCCAACGCGCTCGGCGCCAACATGCCGGCCGGCATCACCTCCGCCCTGGCCGGCGGCTCGGACGCCAAGTACGGCGTCATCGAGGTCGACGAGAAGTACCTCGCCGGGGTGGCCCGGGACGTCACGCCCAAGGCCATAGCGCTGCTGAACCTCTCGCGCGACCAGCTCGACCGGGCCGCCGAGACCCGGATGCTGGCCGAGAAGTGGCGCGAGGGACTGGCCGGCTCGAAGGCCCTGATCGTCGCCAACGCCGACGACCCGCTGATCGTGTGGGCGGCCTCGTCCTCCGCGAACGTGGTGTGGGTCGCCGCCGGCCAGGAGTGGAAGGACGACGCCTGGTCCTGCCCCTCGTGCGGTGGTGTGATGCAGCGGCCGGGCGACGACTGGTTCTGCGCCGAGTGCGGTTTCCGCCGCCCCACGCCCAGCTGGGCGCTCTCCGGCGACCACGTCCTCGACCCGCACGGCAGCGCCTGGCCGATCAAGCTCCAGCTTCCGGGGCGGGCCAACAAGGCCAACGCGACCACCTCCGCGGCGGTCGCCGCCGCCTTCGGGGTGCCGCCGCAGGTGGCCCTGGAGCGGATGTTCTCGGTGCAGGCGGTCGCCGGCCGCTACGACGTGGTCACGTTCCAGCAGCGTGAGCTGCGGCTGCTGCTGGCGAAGAACCCGGCCGGCTGGCTGGAGACCTTCTCGCTGATCGACCCGCCGCCGACCCCGGTGATCATGTCGGTGAACGCCCGCGGCGCGGACGGCACGGACACCTCCTGGCTGTGGGACGTCGACTACACCCGGCTGGCCGGGCACCCGATCTTCGTGCTCGGGGACCGCAAGCTGGACCTGGCGGTGCGGCTGGAGGTCGCCGGCCTCGACTTCCAGGTGTGCGAGAGCCTGGACGAGGCGGTGCAGCAGGCGCCGCCCGGCCGCATCGAGGTCATCGCCAACTACACCGCCTTCCAGGACCTGCGCCGGCGCGTGGGCAACTGACCATGATCCACCCACCTTCACGACAAGGACGAGCAAGCATGAGTGACAACAGCCTGCGCCTGGTGTGGATCTACCCGGACCTGCTGAGCACCTACGGCGACCAGGGCAACGCCCTGGTGGTGGAGCGGCGGGCGCGCCAGCGCGGTCTGGACGTCCAGCGCCTGGACGTACGGTCCGACCAGCAGATCCCCACCTCCGGCGACATCTACCTGATCGGCGGCGGTGAGGACCGGCCGCAGCGGCTCGCCTCCGAGCGGCTGATCCGCGACGGCGGTCTGAGCCGCGCGGTCTCCAACGGCGCGATCGTCTTCTCGGTGTGCGCCGGCTACCAGATCCTGGGCCACGAGTTCATCAACGACCTCGGTGAGCGGCAGCAGGGCCTGGGGCTGCTGGACGTGGTGTCCACCCGCGGCGAGGGCGAGCGGTGCGTCGGTGACGTACTCGCCGACATCGACCCGCAGTTGGGGCTGCCGCCGCTGACCGGCTTCGAGAACCACCAGGGCGTGACCCATCTCGGCGCGACCGCCCGGCCGTTCGCCAAGGTCCGGTTCGGCAAGGGCAACGGCGTCGGCGACGGCTACGAGGGCGCGTACAACGACACCGTCTTCGGCACGTACATGCACGGCCCGGTGATGGCCCGTAACCCGCACATCGCCGACCTGCTGATCAAGCTGGCGCTGGACGTCAACGCGCTGCCCCCGGTGGAAGACCGCTGGTACGAGGCGCTCCGCCAGGAGCGGATCGCCGCGGCGACCCAGCCCGCCTGAGCGATATATCCCTTTCACGGCTTTTCGTACGCCCGCAGTCCGCACTGCGGGCGTACGTGTGCCCGGCGGCCCCGCGCTTGTAGGGTGAGCGGCATACAACCGGACGACGGGGTCCGGGCCCCCCGGTTACGTTGCAGAGGGTTTTCGAGCAATGCGTATTGGTGTCCTCACCTCCGGCGGCGACTGCCCCGGTCTGAACGCCGTCATCCGCTCCGTCGTCCACCGCGCCACCGCCGATCACGGCGATGAGGTGATCGGCTTCCGCGACGGCTGGAAGGGCCTGCTGGAAGCCGATTACCGCAAACTCGACCTCGATGCCGTCGGCGGCATCCTGGCCCGCGGCGGCACCATCCTCGGGTCGTCCCGGGTGCAGCCGGCCCATCTGCGCGACGGTGTGGAGCGGGCCCGCGGCCACGTCGCCGAGCTGGGCCTGGACGCCATCATCCCGATCGGCGGCGAGGGCACGCTGAAGGCGGCGCGGCTGCTGTCGGACGCCGGGCTGCCGATCGTCGGCGTACCGAAGACCATCGACAACGACATCGCGGTCACCGACGTGACGTTCGGGTTCGACACCGCGGTGGGCGTCGCCACGGAGGCGCTGGACCGGCTCAAGACGACCGCCGAGTCCCACCAGCGGGTCATGATCGTCGAGGTGATGGGGCGGCACACCGGCTGGATCGCGCTGCACTCGGGCATGGCGGCCGGTGCGCACGCGATCGTGGTGCCGGAGCGTCCCTTCGACATCGACGAGCTCACCGCGCGGGTGTCGGCCCGCTTCGAGGCCGGCAAGAAGTTCGCCATCGTGGTGGTCGCCGAGGGCGCCAAGCCGCGCGAGGGCACCATGTCGTTCGACATCGGCGGCAAGGACATCTACGGCCACGAGCGGTTCGCCGGCGTCGCCCGGCAGCTCTCCGTCGAGCTGGAGAACCGCCTCGGCAAGGAGGCCCGGCCGGTCATCCTCGGCCACGTCCAGCGCGGCGGCACCCCCACCGCGTACGACCGGGTGCTCGCCACCCGCTTCGGCTGGCACGCCGTCGAGGCCGCGCACCGCGGGGAGTTCGGCATGATGACCGCGCTGCGCGGCACGGACATCACCCTGGTCCCGCTGGCCGAGGCCGTGGAGACGCTGAAGACGGTGCCGGCCGCACGCTACGACGAGGCCGAGTGCGTGCTGTGACCCCGGCCACCGCGCCCGGCACACCCGTCCGCCCCGCACGGTAGTTCCCCGCCGTACGACCCGCCCCCGGCCACGATCACGGCCGGGGGCGGTTCTACGCTTGTCGCCGGAGCATTGGTACGAATCAGGAGCGAGCGGATGGATCACAGCGGGCACGGCATGGACGGCATGCAGATGGATCTACCGCCGTTCACGCTGGGGCGGGGCCTCGCGTTCGGTGGTGATCCGGTCTTCCTCATCGGCTGCCTGCTGGCCCTCGGGCTGTACGGCTGGGCGGTCGTCCGGCTGCGGCGCCGGGGCGATGCCTGGCCGCTCGGCCGGGTCGTGGCCTGGGTCCTGGGCGTGGCCACCGTGGCGCTGGCCATGTGCACCCGGCTGAACGACTACGGCATGGTGATGTTCAGCGTGCACATGGTCCAGCACATGATCGTGAGCATGCTCTCGCCGATCCTGCTGCTGCTCGGCGCGCCGGTGACGCTGGCGCTGCGGGCGCTGCCCACCGCCGGGCGCGGCCGCAAGGGCCCGCGGGAGTTGCTGGTGGCGCTGCTGCACAGCCGCTACATGCGGGTCATCACGCACCCCGCCTTCACCATCCCGCTGTTCATCGCGAGCCTCTACGCGCTGTACTTCTCGCCGCTGTTCGACTTCCTGATGGAGTCCCGGGCCGGGCACATCGGGATGATGGTGCACTTCCTCGCGGTCGGCCTGGTCTTCTTCTGGCCGATCATGGGTGTCGACCCGGGACCGCACCGGCCCGGTTACGTGATGCGGATGCTGGAGCTCTTCGCCGGCATGCCGTTCCACGCCTTCTTCGGCATCGCGCTGATGATGGCCTCGGAGCCGATGGTCGACACGTTCCTGCACCCGCCGGCCTCGCTCGGCATCGAAGCGCTCGCCGACCAGCAGGCCGCCGGCGGCATCGCCTGGGCGTTCAGCGAGATCCCGTCCGTCGTGGTGCTGATCGCGCTGGTCTTCCAGTGGTACAAGTCCGAGGAGCGGCAGTCGCAGCGCGCCGACCGGGCCGCGGACCGCAACGGGGACAAGGACCTGGCCGACTACAACGCGTACCTCGCGTCCCTCAACGCGCGGGGGCGGTAGGGCGACAAGCGGGTGGGTCGACCATCTGGCGGTACGGGCCGCGGCCGGGGACGATGGTCCCATGGCCGCGGCCCGCTGCGTTGCCGGCTCCGGGCCGCCGTGAGGAGGATGCGGGATGCCCGGATCTGTGAGGACGATGGCCGTGTGCACGGTGACCGGTCTGGTGGCCGCCACCACCTACACCGTGGCGCTGGGCGCCAACGGCTGGCTCTGGTTCTGCTGGGTGATCCTGGCCGTGGTGACGGTCGGGGTGGTGGCGGCCCGGCCGAACTGAGGGCCCTCAGAAGCGGAAGACCGGCCCGGTGGCGGAGTCCAGCGTGCACGCGTTGGGGAACTCCTTGCGCCAGTTCACCGGTACGCCGCGCCAGTCGCCGGTCGCGCTGACGGTGACCGGGTTGTACTGCCGGTTGCAGACGTGCGGCTCGCCGGGCAGCGCGTCCAGATCGCCGCGGGCCCAGGTCAGCGCGTCGCAGGCGGCGGCCGCGTGCGGGTGTCTGCCGTAGGTGTCCGGGCAGGTGAGCCGCACCCCGCGGATCCAGGTGTCGTGGTCCCCGGAGATGGTCAGCAGCAGGCCCTGTCGGGCGGGCGGCGGCGGTTCGGTGGCGCCGGCCGGGGCGGCGCAGAACGCACCGGCCAGCGCGGCGGACACGGTCGCGACCACGGCGGCGGGCACGGCGGCACGCGCGGTGCGGCGTCGGTGGTGCACGGGCATCGGTGCCTCCTGGGGGACGCGGGGTGGCTTCAGGCCACCCCGCCGGGCCCCGGCACACAAGCGGCCACGCCGCGAGGTCGCCCGTACGGGCCCGTTCTTGGGCCGTTCCGGGCCCATGGGTCCGCCCCGGCCCGTGCACGACAGGGTGGCCGGTGACGGAGGAGGCGGCTTCCGTCACCGGCCACCGGACCGGAGGGGTTCTGCGAACGGGCTCTCGTCCCGGGGGCTCACGCCCGGGTGTCAGGCCCGTGCTAGCCCACGCGCTCGATGCGGGCGTGCCGGATGAGGAACTTGCCCGCCTCCCGTACCTGCTCGAACGCGGAGTTGTTGAGCAGCACACAGCTGCCCGACGTCGAGGTCACGGACACGGTCGTCGACTTGTTGTTGTCCAGGTTGGTCACCTTGAGTTTCGTGCCGGTGGGGAACTGGTCGCTGGAGGCGGCCGGTGCGCCGCCCTCGCCGGAGAGGGTGACCGTCGAGCCGGGGCAGACCACGTCGCCGTCGGCCGCGGGCGGGGCGCCGGACGCGGACGGGTCGGCCGAGCCGGGCGGGGCGGCCGAGGAGCTCGGGTCGGCCGAGGAACCCGGTGGTGCCTCGGATGCGGGCGGTGCACTGCTCTGGGGCGGCGCACCGCCCTGGGGTGGCGCGCCCGCCTGGTCACCGCCCGCTCCCCCACTACAGCCGGCGGCCTGCTGCTTGACCTGGATCTCCTTGATCACCGCCTGCCGGTTGGCGATCCGCGCCGCCGACTGCGCGTCCGGGTGGGCCCGTTGGTCGGCGATGAACTTCTGGTTGTTGCTCAGGGCGGTGGCCAGTCCGTCGCAGGCCACCGACGCCTGGCTGGTGCCGGTCGTGACGATGGCGATACCACCCACCAGCGCCGCGGCGCTCACCGCGACCACGATCTTCTGTCGCCGGGTGACTCTTCTCTTGCGGGACATCTAGGGCTCCTGTCCTCGGCCCGGAAGCTGGTCCCGGGCTCGCTTGCCGGTCAGTACGGGCACCCAACTACGGCGCGCTCAGGGCCCGTTGAAAGTTGTCCGGGGATGCCAAACCCGCTGCCGGGCGCGCGGCGGGGCCTGCGATGATGTCCGCGTGCGCGTACTGATGCCGGTCCCCGACCGCGACTTCGATGTCACCGAGGTGGCCGTGCCCTGGCGGCTGCTCACCGACGCCGGGCACGAGGTCGTCCTCGCCACCGAGCGGGCCGGCACCCGCCCCGCCTGCGATCCGCGGCTGCTGACCGGCGTCCTCTTCGGGCGGCTCGGCGCCGCGCCGGAGGCCCGGCAGTGCTACGAAGAGCTCACCCGGAGCGCGGAGTTCGCGGCGACCGCGGGCTGGTCGGAGCTGGACCCGGAGGAGTACGACGGGCTGCTGCTGCCCGGGGGCCATGCGCCCGGCATGCGGCAGTATCTGGGCTCGGCGGCGCTGCGGCGGCAGGTCGGCGGGTTCTGGGCGCTCGGCCGTCCGGTCGGTGCGATCTGCCACGGCGTCCTGGTCCTGGCGCGGACGACCGACCCGGCCACCGGCCGCAGCCTGCTCGCGGACCGCCGAACGACCTGTCTGCCCCGGTACATGGAACGCTCGGCCTATCTGGCCACCGCCTGGCGTCTCGGCCGCTATTACCGGACGTATCCGGCGTACGTGGAGGACGAGGTCCGGGCCGCGCTGGACGCCCCCGGGAGGCAGTTCGCGCGCGGACCGCGGACGCTCTCCGCCCGGGGCACCGCGACCGACGACTCCCCCGCGTTCGTGGTCGAGGACGGCACCTACCTGTCCGCCCGCTGGCCGGGCGACGCGTACCTCTTCGCCCGCCGCTTCCTGGCCCTCCTGGAGGCAGCACCCCACTGACGGTCCGCGGGCGGTCGTCGCGTCGCCTCCCGGTGCGGCCCGTGTCCCGGCCCCGGCGGCGTCGATCCCGCCTCAGGGTGGTGACCACCGAGGGCAGTTGCTCGTACACTCACTGCCGCCTCGGCCGCGGAGGGAGCCGCCCGTGTTCTACCAGGTGCTCAAGTACGTCCTTCTGGGACCGCTGTTGCGACTGGTGTTCCGACCACGGGTCGAGGGCCTCGGGCACCTCCCCGAGGAGGGCGCCGCGATCATCGCCGGCAACCACCTCTCGTTCGCCGACCACTTCGTGATGCCCGCGATCGTGCCGCGCCGGGTGACGTTCCTCGCCAAGTCCGAGTACTTCACCGGACCGGGCCTGAAAGGGCGGCTGACCGCGGCGTTCTTCCGCGGGGTCGGGCAGATCCCGGTGGACCGGTCCGGCGGCCGCGCCTCCCGGGCGGCGATCGCGTCGGGCCTGGCCGTGCTGCGCAAGGGCCGGCTGCTGGGCATCTATCCGGAGGGCACCCGGTCGCACGACGGCCGGCTCTACAAGGGACGCACCGGGGTCGCCGCGATGGCCCTGCAGGCCGGGGTACCGGTGATCCCCTGTGCCGTGATCGGCACGTTCGAGGCACAGCCGACCGGCCGGCGGCTGCCGCGGGCCATGCCGATCACCATCCGCTTCGGCGAGCCGCTGGACTTCTCCCGGTACGCCGGCCTGGCCGACGAACGCACCGCGCTGCGCGCCGTCACCGACCAGATCATGTACGCGATCCTCCATCTCTCCGGGCAGGAGTACGTCGACCTGTACGCCACCGACGCCAAGGCCCGGGCGCAGGCGGCGGCGCACCCGCACGTGCGCCGTCGGCGAACGGCGCCGCCCACCCCGCCCGAAGGGCCCTAGCGTCGCGGGTATGACAACGGGCAGCGCAGTGGTGGTCGGGGCGAGCGGGCAGATCGGGCGGGCGGCGGTGCGGGCGCTGGCCCGGGACGGCTGGGAGGTGCGGGCCGGGTCCCGGCGCGGGGGACGCGACGACTCCTGGCCCGAGGAGGTCCGCAGCGTGGCGGTGGACCGGGAGGACGACGCGGCGCTGGCCGGTCTGGTCGGCGACGGCTGTGACGTCCTCCTGGACTGCGTGGCGTACGGAGCCGCGCACGCCCGCCAGTTGACCGCGCTGGCGGACCGGATCGGCTCGGCCGTGGTGATCTCCAGCGGGGCGGTCTACGAGGACGGCCACGGGCGCGGCTTCGCCACCCAGGACGAGCCGGACGGCTCCCCGGTCTATCCGGTGCCCCTGGTGGAGTCGCAGCCCACGGTGGCGCCCGGCGAGGGCGAGTACACCGCGGGCAAGGTGGCGCTGGAGCGGGCGCTGCTGGCGGTGGGCGACCGGCTGCCGGTGACGCTGCTGCGGGCCGGTGCGATCCACGGCCCGCACAGTCCGCTCCCCCGTGAACTGTATTTCGTCAAGCGGGTGCTGGACGGCCGCCGGGTCCGCGTCCTGGCGCACGGCGGGCTCAGCCGCTTCCATCCGGTGCACGTCGACAACCTCGCCGAGCTGATCCGCCTGGCGGCCCGCCGCCCGGGCTCCCGGGTCCTCAACGCCGGTGATCCGAAGGCCCCGACGGTCGCCGAGATCGCGCTCGCGGTGGACGCCGCGATGGACGCCCCGCCCAGCGAACTGGTCCTCCTGGACGGCGCCCCGCCGTCCCCCGCCGTCGGCGAGACCCCGTGGTCCCTCCCGCACCCGATGGTCTACGACATGACCGCAGCCGTCCGCGAACTGGGCTACCGTCCGGTGACCACCTACGAGGACTCGCTGCCCGGCACCGTGGCCTGGCTGACCGACCTGATCGCGCAGCAGGACTGGCAGGCGGCCTTCCCGACCATGGCCTCGTACTACCCGGAGGAGAACCTCTTCGGGTACGCGGCGGAGGACGCCTGGCTGGCGGGGAGGGACGGCGGACGTACCTGAGGCCGGCCGGCCACCCGTTATTCGATCGCGCACCCCGCCCCGCCGCCCCTACCGTGATCATCATGATGACGTGGAGTGAAGGGTGCCGTCGATGAGCGCCCGTTTGCGGGGGATGGCGCAGGAGACCGAACGGATCGTCGCGCAGGGGTGGTACCGGGCGCCGAGCGGGCGGCCGGTGGAGATCGCGGAGCAGGTGGCGCGGGCCCGGGCGGGGACCCGGTTGTACGGGCCGGAGCCGGTCGAGGTGCCAAAGCCGGCGGACGGCGGCCGGGAGACCGTGTTCGAGGTGACGGAGGAAGGCAGCCTGACGGCGGGGCGACGGCTGGCCGGGAGCGGCGGGCCGGTCGCGGTGCTGAACTTCGCCTCGGCGCGGAATCCCGGCGGTGGGTACCTCAACGGTGCGCAGGCGCAGGAGGAGGCGCTGTGCCGGGGGTCGGCGCTGTACGCGTGCGTGCGCGAGGCGCCGGAGTTCTACGCGGCGCACCGGGGCGAGCCGACGCCGTTCTACAGTGACCGGGTGATCCTCTCGCCGGGCGTGCCGGTGTTCCGGGACGACCGCGGATCGCTGCTCGAAGTTCCTTACGAGGCGGGGTTCTTGACAGCGGCTGCGCCGAACGCGGGGGTGATCGCGCGGCAACGGCCGGCCGAGGCGGGGCGGGTGCCGGCGGCGCTGGCCGTACGGGCGGAGCGGGTGCTGGAGGTCGCGGCGGCCGGCGGGTACCGTCAGCTGGTCCTCGGCGCCTGGGGGTGCGGGGTGTTCCGCAACGAACCCGCCGATGTGGCGCGGGCGTTCGCCGCGCAGCTGCTGGGTGCCGGCCGGTTCGCGGACCGGTTCGACCGGGTGGTGTTCGCGGTCCTGGACCGCCGTACGGACTCCCCCACCAGGGCCGCCTTCACCGAGGCGTTCGCGGCGTGAGCACGACGAAGGGAAACGAGGACGGCGTGAGTGAGCACGAGACGTACACCAAGCTGATCGGGCTGCTGGAGGAGCGCGGGGCACGCTTCCGGATCCACGAGCACGCTCCGGAGGGCGCGACGGAGGCGGTGAGCGCGCTGCGCGGGAACGCCGTCGAGCAGGCCGCCAAGTGCATCGTGGTGATGGTCAAGCTCGGGAAGAAGACCAAGCGCTATGTGCTGGCGGTGGTGCCCGGTGACCGGCGGGTGGACCTCGGCGCGGTGAAGGCGCTGCTGGGCGGCTCGTACGCCGGGTTCGCGACGCCGGAGGTCGCGGAGCGGCTGGCGCGCAGCGTCAGTGGCACGATCCTGCCGTTCTCCTTCGACGAGGAGCTGACGCTGGTGGTGGATCCGGCGCTGCTGGAGCAGCCGGAGATCTACTTCAACGCGGCGCGGCTGGACCGTTCGCTGGCGCTGGTGACCGAGGACTACGTGGCGATCGCGGAGCCGCGGGTGGAGCCGATCGCGGGCTGAACCGCTTCCGGATACCGAGCGAGGGCGGCCGGGAGGATTCCCGGCCGCCCTCTTCTCCTGGAAATTCCGGTGGGTTACCCGGTCACCGGGCTGCCGGGAGGTCGGCCTTGCCCGCGGCCACCGCGGTGGCCTTCGCCGGCGCGGCGGTCGGCTTCGGCGTGGCGTGCGGGGCGCAGGTCACGTCCTGGGCGTCGGTCTTGCCCTCCAGGAAGTACGCGTCGACCCGGTCGTTGATGCAGGGGTTGACCAGGCCGGTGACGCCGTGCGAACCGGCGTCCCGCTCGGTGATCAGGCGGGAGCCCGCGAACCGCTTGTGCAGCTCGACGGCGCCGTCGTAGGGCGTCGCCGCGTCACGGGTGCTCTGCACGATGAGCACGCTCGGCAGGCCCTTGCCGGTGCGGACCTCGACCGGACGCTGCTGCTTGACCGGCCAGGTGGCGCAGGGCAGGTTCATCCAGGCGTTGGACCAGGTCATGAACGGGGCCTGCTGGTGGATGCGGGTGTTGTCGCGGTCCCACTTCCGCCAGCTGGTGGGCCAGGTGGTGTCGGTGCACTCGACGGCCGTGTAGACGGCGTTGCCGTTCTCCGCGGCGATGTTGCCCGCGGTGTTCTTGAGGTCGGGACCGGCGTTCTCGATCAGGGGCTTCGGGTCGCCGGCGCGGTAGGCGCTCCACACCTGCGCGACGGTGGCCCACATCGAGTCGTAGTAGGGCGCGTTCTGGAAGAAGCCGGTGAGCTCGGCCGGGCCGACCACGCCGCCGACGGCGTCCTTCTTGGCGGTGGCGCGCAGCTGCTCCCACGCCGCCTGGACCTTCTCGGGGGTGTCGCCGATGTGGTAGGTGGCGTCGTTCTTGGCGACCCACTTCTTCCAGTCGCCCCAGCGGGTCTCGAAGGCGATGTCCTGGTCGAGGTTGGCCTGGTACCAGACCTTCTCCCGGGACGGGTTGACGACGCTGTCGACGAGCATCCGGCGCACGTGACCCGGGAAGAGCGTCGCGTAGACGGCGCCGAGGTAGGTGCCGTACGAGACGCCCAGGTAGTTGAGCTTCTTCTCGTGCAGCGCGGCGCGGATCACGTCGATGTCGCGGGCGGTGTTCGCGGTGGTCATGTACGGCAGCAGGGCGCCGCTGCGCTCCTTGCAGCCGTCCGCGTACTCCTCGGCGAGCTTGCGCTGGGCGCGCTTGTCCGCCTCGCTGTCCGGCACCGGGTCGGCCTTCGGGGCCTTGACGAACTCCTGCGGGTCGATGCAGGAGATCGGGGCGGAGTGGCCGACGCCGCGGGGGTCGAAGCCGACGAAGTCGTACGCCTTGGCGGTCTTGGCCCACAGCGGGTTCTTGGTGGTGATGCGGGTCGGGAAGCGCATGCCCGAACCGCCCGGTCCACCGGGGTTGTAGAGGAGGGAGCCCTGGCGCTCCTCCTTGCCGCCGGTGCTGACCGCACGGTCGACGGCGATCTTGATGGTGCGGCCGTTGGGCCGGGCGTAGTCGACCGGGACGGTGACGAAACCGCACTGGACGGGCGACTTCAGGCCCCAGTCGGCGGGGCAGTCCTGCCAGTGGACGCCCTCCTTGGCCGCACGCGCGGCGGCGATGTGGACTCCGCGGGCCTCGGCCGAGCCCTTCTTGTGGTGTTCCCCCGCGCTGGCGGGTGTGGCTATCGCGGTGGCGAGGAGCGCCCCGGTCACCAGGGTGCCGGCGGCGCCGAGCACTGCTGATTTCTTCACGTGGTGTGTTCCCCCTGCATGGTGCGCCACTTGTGGCGGCGTTGATCACAGGCCTACGGAGGGATCCTGTCGTCTGCGTGCCCCTCCTGAACAGGTTTGACCGGCAATTCTTTACCAAGCTGTAGGTTTCCGGCCGTGAGCGGGCCGGGAGTTGCCGGTGGCGGCTCTGGCCGGACGCCGCAGCGGAACCCTGTCTTTCCGGCCAACGGACGGAAGTGCTGCACGGGCGGGGTTGCATCCGCCGTGCCGGTCCACCCGGCAGAGGCAACTCGTCCTGGTGGGACGCCATTTGACGAGGCGCCAGGAACACGTGTCACGGGTGCCGTTGCGGGCCCCGGGCGACCGTTCCGCTGGCTTCCGCAACACCTTCGAGGGGCGAGAACGCGTCAATTGCCTTGAACCTGCCCACGAGGCATGTGCCACGCGCACACCTTCAGTAACCTTCCGTGAAGGCTCTCCCACGCAGCGCCACCCGGGAGGGCTTCGGCGTTTCCGCCCCGCCCGGAGCGCCGTCCCGTCGTCCGAGCCGTCGTCCAAGCCTCGCGAAGGAGATCCGAAGTGCCGGGTATCGATCAGGTGTTGGCCCAGGCGATGGGAATCCCGGGGGTGCTGGGGGCCGGGCTGATCGACTGGACCAGCGGGCTGACGCTCGGGACGGCCGGCCAGGCACCGAACGGGGACCATGAAGCGGCCGCCGCGGACACCGCCGAGGTCGTCCAGGCAGTGGCGCGCAACGCCACCTTCGACACCACCGGCGCCGCCGCCCCCGCCCTGGAGGACCTGATCATCACGGCCGCCGGCAGCTACCATCTGATCCGTTTCGTGCACACCGCCTTCGACAGCCAGACCTATCTGTACCTCTGGCTGGACCGCGCGCAGGCGAATCTCGCCGTGGCCCGGATACGGCTGCGCGATCTGGCGGCGGGGCTGGTCGCGTCCTGACGGCCCGGCGCTGCCAGTCCGCACGAACGGTGAGGGAACCAGCCATGGGCCTGCCCCCGTCTCCGCCGCCCGGCCCGGCCGGGCTGCTCGACCGGTGTGCCGCCGCACGCGTCACCGGCGCGCTGCGGGGCCCGCACGGCTGCGTCTACCTGCTCGACGGTGCGGTCACCTGGGTCGAGGGGGCCGCGGCGCCCGGGATCGAGGTGCGGCTCAGCGCGGCGGGCAGGGTCCCGCCGCAGGGCTGGCGGTACGCCGTCGAGACCGCGGGGCCGCAGCGGCAGGGCGGCCGGTTCCTGGTCAGCGAGGGCTGGCTGACCCAGGGCGAGCTGGAGATATGCCATCTCGCCGCCCTGCTCGACGCGGCGTTCTTCGCGCTGCCGCTGCCGCCCGAGACCACGTCCTTCACTCCCGGGACCGGGCACTGGCTGGGTGTCGTGCGCCCGATCAGCGCCGGCGACCTCCAGCGGGCGACGGCCCGCCGCCGGGCACTGCTGGACCGGCTGCGCCCCTGGGCGGCGGTCGACACCCAGCCGGTCGTGCCGGCCGGCCCCGGCGCTCCGGCCGGTACGACACCGCGGCAGCGGCGACTGCTCGCGCACGCCGACGGCCGGCACACCCCCTGCGAACTCGCCCGCGCGCTGGGCCAGTCCGCGTTCGTGACGCTGCTCGACATCCGCCGGCTCGCCGCGGCCGGCCTGGTCCGGATGCCACCCGGCGGACTCCCCCGCCGCCGGCCGGGCGCCACACCGGCCGGGCATCCGCCGCCCGGCGCCGGCAGAGGCCGCACCCCCACCTGGCAACCACCGGTGCCGGAGCTCCTCGACACCCGGGACCCGGATGTTGCCCTCCTTGTCCGACTGCGTACGGCGCTGGAGGAAAACCTGTGACCCCTTGCCCGCGAAGACCGTGCACGGCATGAGGCGCGCCCTGGGAAGGCGGGCCGCGAAAAGGAGACTGATGACGATAGAACCCCGGCTACGGGACGAACTGCTGACGCTGCGCGACCAAGTGCGGCATTTCCAGGGCGGCATGGTGGCGAGCGCGGACGGCATGGTCATCGCGCACGATCTGGCGAACATCGAACCGGACGGGCTGGCGGCGCTGACCGCGGCGGCCATCGGGGTCGCCAAGCGGCTCACCGAGGCGACCGGGCAGGGGGCTTTCGAGGAGTCCCTGACCCGCGGCACCGACGGCTACATCGCCGCCTACTCGGCCGGCCGCCGTGCCGTGCTCACCGCCGTGACCGGCCCGGACACCAATGTGGGCCGGCTGCATCTGCAGGCCAGGCGGGCGGCCGAGCGCATCGGGGCGCTGGTCGACGCGGCCCCGCGCCGGTAGGCCGGCCCACCGCCCGACCCCGTAATCCACCGCACACCGCACCACCTCCACCCATTCGAAAGGTCACCACCCCTCATGGCTCACATGGACTCCGCCCTCGCCGACATGATGTCGACCATCGAAGGCGCGATAGGCGTCGCGCTGGTCGACTACACCAGCGGCATGGCGCTGGCCACGCTCGGCGACAACCAGGCCCTGGACCTCAACATCGCCGCGGCCGGCAACACCGATGTCGTCCGCGCCAAGATGCGCACGATGGAGATGCTCGAACTCCAGGGCGCCATCGAGGACATGCTCATCACGCTGACCGCGCAGTACCACATCATCCGGCCGGTCACCGGCAAGAGCGGCAGCGGGCTCTTCCTCTATCTGGTGCTGGACCGCAAGCGCGCCAATCTGGCGCTGGCGCGCCACCGCCTGGCCCGGCTGGAGGCCGATCTGGAGGTGTGAGCCTCAGCCGCCGAGCCCCCGTGCGGCCTCGTCCAGGAGGCGGCGCAGCCGCAGCGCGTCCGGTGCGACGGCCGTCGCGAGGGCGCCGGGGCCGGCCAGCGGCGCCAGGACGCCCCGCGCGTCGAGCGGTCGGTCACCGGACGGCCGGCCACGGTGCGGCTGGTCACCGGTCGCGCCGAGCAGCCGTACCGGGGCCGGTCCGTCCGCGAACTCGGGCCCCACGACCAGGAGTTGACCGATGGCCCGGTGGCCGCCCAGGACGGCCGAGGTGTCCCAGCCGGGGGCGCCGGGCCCGTAGGCGGTCTCCTGGTCGAGCAGGGTGCGACCGGCGCGCCGGACCGTGAGCCGGCTGCGCAGGGCGCCGGTCGGCTCGCCGCTGCGGCCCAGGACCTGTTCCTCGCGGAGCACGAGCCGGGCGGTGGCGGCCAGTTCGACGGTCGTGGTCATCCGCAGGTCGCTGCCGGCGGCCGAGATCAGCGGCTCGGGCAGCCAGTCCAGCCGGGCGCCCTCGCCCACCGTGAGGCGTACGTCGTAGTGGGCGGGCGCACCGGTCCGGCCGGGCAGCGCGACGGTGGCCGCGGCGGCCGTGACGTGCAGCGCGCTGCCGGCCTCCGCGGTCACCTCGATGGCCAGCCGGTCACCGCCGAGCGGGGCGCTCATGGCGCCGACGACGCACACCCGGGCCGGGCCGCCGTGCGCGCGGACCCGGCGCAGCGCGAACGGGCCGTCGCCGTCCAGGACGGGCAGCCGGGTGGTGCCGTCGGCATCGGTGCGGGCGACGACGCGGGCGGTGGCCCGCAGGCCGGCCGAGGGCGGTGCGGCGGTCGCCGGTGTGGTCTGCGGGGGAAGGGCGAGCGTCATGCCGGACCCGCGGTCCAGTCCGCCAGCCGGGCCCGGACCCACTCCGACACCGGCCGCACGCCGTTCTCGGTCTTCAACGCCGTGAAGGCGACCGGGAGTTCGCCGCGCTGGGCCTTGGCGTCGCGGGCCATACCCGCCAGATCGACGCCGACGTACGGGGCCAGGTCGGTCTTGTTGATGACGAGCAGGTCGGCGGTGGTGACGCCGGGGCCGCCCTTGCGCGGGATGTCGTCGCCGCCCGCGACGTCGATGACGAAGATCTGGAAGTCGACCAGGCCCTTGGAGAAGGTCGCGGTGAGGTTGTCGCCGCCGGACTCGACCAGGATGAGGTCGAGCGGTCCCACGGTGTCCTCGAGGTCCTCGACGGCCTCCAGGTTGGCGGAGATGTCGTCGCGGATCGCGGTGTGCGGGCAGGCGCCGGTCTCCACCGCGGAGATCCGCTCGGCGGGCAGCACGGCCTCGCGGAGCAGGAACTCGGCGTCCTCGCGGGTGTAGATGTCGTTGGTGACCACGGCGAGGGACAGCTCGTCGCGCAGGGCGCGGCAGAGCGCGGCGACGGTGGCGGTCTTCCCGGTGCCGACCGGGCCGCCGAGGCCGATCCGCAGCGCCCGGCGGGTGCCATCGGGACGCGTGGCGGCGGCGCTGTAGGTGTGGCGTTCGGGGAAGGTCTCGTGGTGGTCGAGGTGCATGGTCACTCCGGTGGTTCGTACGGCCGCCGGGGGCGGCGCGGGTGCCGGCCGGGGCCGGGCGGGGTCAGGAGGCGAAGAGGCGGACCGGCCAGGCGGCGTGCGCTTCCGCGGTGATGTCGAGCAGCGGGGCGGACGCGGCGGGCAGGACGTCGACCCCGTCGGCGGCGACCCGTTCCCCGGCCGCGGCGCCCTGCTCGGCGACCCGGTCGACGTCGGCGGCCAGGTGGGCGAGGACCGCGGTGGCGTCGAACGGGTCGAGGCTGAGCAGGCGGACGGCGGCGGTGGCCGGGCCGCTGATGGTCTCGTAGGCCACGGCGTACGCGGCGTCCTGCGGCGGCAGTCCGGCGGACCGGGCGGCCAGGCCCAGGACGACGGGCTGGTGGGCGCCACGTGGCCGGGCCGCGGCGAGCGCGTCGAGTGCCGGGTCCGGCCAGGTGGCGCGGGCGGCCCGCATCATCTGTCGGCCGAGCCGCCGGGCCACCTGCCGGAGCGCCGGTACGGGCGTGCGGGCGTCGGCGGCGTCGTCCAGGAGGAGCGGGTCGCAGCCGGCCGCGGCCGCCGCGGCGAGCGCGGCGGCGACCAGGCCCGCGGTGTGCAGCCGGCCCCGGCAGAAGCGCTCCAGGGTGGCGGCGTCCTTGATGTGGCCCGCGGCGACGGCCGGTTCGGCGCCGCCCGAGTGGGCGTGCCCTCCGGCGGGGAACCGGCCGTCGGCGAGGAGGAGCAGCGCGGCGCGGCTCATCGGTGGTCCGTGGTGTGCATCGGGGTCTTCCTCATGGCGTTCAGAACAGGAAGTACCGCTGGGCCATGGGGAGTTCGGCGGCCGGGTGGGGTTCGACCACCTCGCCGTCGATGGTGACCGTGAAGGTGTCGGGGTCGACGTGGACCCGCGGCAGGGCGTCGTTTTCGCGCATGTCCGCCTTGGTGACACCGCGGGTGGAGCGGATCGCCTCGTACGCCTTGGCCAGCGGCAGGCGTCCGGGGAGGCCGTCCTCCAGGGCCTGCGGGGAGACGAAGTTGACCGAGTTGCTGCCGGGGGCCTTGCCGGTGGCGCCGAACATCGGGCGGGGCAGGACCGGCTGCGGGGTGGGGATGGAGGCGTTGGCGTCGCCCATCTGCGCGTACGCGATCTGCCCGCCCTTGATGACCAGTTGGGGCTTGACGCCGAAGAACGCCGGGTCCCACAGGACGAGGTCGGCGAGCTTGCCGTCCTCGACGGAGCCGACGAGGTGGTCGATGCCCTGGGCGAGGGCCGCGTTGATGGTGTACTTCGCGACGTAGCGGCGGGCCCGGTGGTTGTCCGCGCCGCCGTCGCCGGGGAGCGCGCCGCGGCGCCGCTTCATCACGTGCGCGGTCTGCCAGGTGCGCATCACGACCTCGCCGATCCGGCCCATGGCCTGGGCGTCGGAGGACATGATCGAGATGGCGCCGAGGTCGTGCAGGATGTCCTCGGCGGCGATGGTGGAGGGCCGGATCCGGGACTCGGCGAAGGCCAGGTCCTCGGGGACGGCCGGGTTGAGGTGGTGGCAGACCATCAGCATGTCGAGGTGTTCCTCGACGGTGTTGACGGTGTGCGGCCGCGTGGGGTTGGTGGACGCGGGCAGCACGTTCGGCTCGGAGACCATGGCGATCATGTCGGGGGCGTGGCCGCCGCCGGCGCCCTCGACGTGGAACGCGTGGATGGAGCGGCCGGCGATGGCGGCGAGGGTGTCGCCGAGGAAGCCGGCCTCGTTCAGGGTGTCCGTGTGGATCGCCAGCTGGGCGCCGCTCTCCTCGCAGACCCTCAGACAGGCGTCGATGACGGCGGGGGTGGCGCCCCAGTCCTCGTGGATCTTGAAGCCGAGGATGCCGGCCCGCAGCTGGTCGCGCATCGAGGCGAGGGAGGTGGTGTTGCCCTTGCCGAGCAGTCCGACGTTGACCGGGAAGGAGTCCATCGACTCCAGGAGCCGGGAGATGTGCCAGGCGCCGGGGGTGATGGTGGTGGCCTTGCTGCCCTCGGCCGGGCCGGTGCCGCCGCCGATGAGCGTGGTCACGCCGGAGGCGAGCGCCTCGTCCGCCTGCTGGGGGCAGATGAAGTGGACGTGGGTGTCGATGCCGCCGGCGGTGAGGATCTTGCCGTTGCCGGCGATGACCTCGGTCTCGGGGCCGATGACCAGGTCGGGGTGGACGCCGTCCATGGTGTCGGGGTTGCCGGCCTTGCCGAGGGCGGTGATCCGGCCGTCGCGGATGCCGACGTCGGCCTTGACGACGCCCCAGTGGTCGAGGACCACGGCGCCGGTGATCACGGTGTCCGGGGCGCCCTCGGCGCGGGTGGTCCGGGACTGGCCCATCGACTCGCGGATGACCTTGCCGCCGCCGAAGACCGCCTCGTCACCGGCGCGGCCGGGTCCGCCGGAGCGGTCCTCGGTGATCTCGATGACCAGGTCGGTGTCGGCGAGCCGGATCCGGTCGCCGGCGGTCGGGCCGAAGAGGTCGGCGTACGCCTGGCGGGTCAGCTCAGCCATCGAGAGTGCCTCCGGTCTCGCCGCGCAGGCCCGGGACGATCCGCTTGCCCGCGAGGGGGACCAGCTCGACCTCGGTGGGGATGCCGGGCTCGAAGCGCACGGCGGAGCCGGCCGGGACGTTCAGCCGCTTGCCGTGCGCGGCCGCGCGGTCGAAGTCGAGGCCGGGGTTGGCCTCGGCGAAGTGGTAGTGGGAGCCGACCTGGACGGGGCGGTCGGCGGCGTTGAGGACGGTCATGCGCGTGAGGGGGAGGCCTTCGTTGAGGCGTACCGGCTCGTCGGCGTAGAGGATCTGTCCCGGGATCATCGTCTGCTCTCCCGTGGTCAGTTGATGGGTTCGTGAACGGTGACGAGCTTGGTGCCGTCGGGGAAGGTGGCCTCGACCTGGACGTCGTGGATCATCTCGGGCACGCCCTCCATCACCTCGTCGCGGGTGAGGACCTTCCGCCCGGAGGACATCAGCTCGGCGACGGTACGGCCGTCCCGGGCGCCTTCGAGGATGTGCACGGTCAGCAGCGCTATCGACTCGGGGTGGTTGAGCTTCAGCCCTCGGGCACGGCGCTTTTCGGCCACGTCTGCCGCCACATGAATCATCAAGCGTTCTTGTTCATGCGGGGTCAGTTGCATACCTTCCACCTCACTGTCTTCCCGCCCGGACACATTTGCCCAGGTCACAGGCGTGGGCACACCCGTATCGGTAGATGTATCACGCAGTAATTAAAGGGGGAGCAAACCGACTTCCAGCAGTTGGCCATCCACGGCCCCATCGGGGCAGGCTAGTTCGGCCGGATTTCGTCGGCGTTACAGCGCATGACGCGGAGGTATCGCAGCACACCGCTGGCGCATTCCTTGCGCCGACGGGCCACCGCTCACCGGTACGGCCGAAGCCTCCGGACCACCGATCATCGCGATCGGGAGATACCGGACACACTCCGCTCTGCGAACGCGCCTGTCCGATATGCGCTCTTGACGGTTTCCCAAGTGATCGCAATCCTCATGTGCGCGTCAATACGCTCCGCACCATCCCCCCACACTTGTATCGGAGCCTTCACTGTGACCCGTTCTGCACGAATACGCCGGGCCGCGCTGGCCACCGGATGCGTCACCGCCCTGGCCGCCACCCTCTTCACCGCGGCCGGCGCCCACGCCGACCCCGCGCCGGCCGCCGCCCCGGACATCGACGTCAAGGCCGTCAAGGCCGATCTGGACCAGCTCCAGTCCATCGCCGACGCCAACGGCGGCAACCGCGCCCACGGCAAGCCCGGCCACAAGGCGTCCATCGACTTCCTCAAGGGCAAGCTGGACAAGGCCGGATTCAAGACCCAGGTCCAGGAGTTCGACAACAACGGCGCCACCGGCTACAATCTCGTCGCCGACTGGCCGGGCGGCGACGAGAGCAAGACCGTCATGGCCGGCGCCCACGTGGACTCGGTCGACGCCGGCCCCGGCATCAACGACAACGGCTCCGGCTCGGCCGGCATCCTCGAAGTCGCGCTCGCGGTCGCCAAGTCCGACCTCAAGCCCGCCAAGCACCTCCGGTTCGCCTGGTTCGGCGACGAGGAGGACGGCATGGTCGGCTCGCAGTCCTACGTCCAGAAGCTCGGCGCCGACGCGAAGAAGATCGACGCGTACCTGAACTTCGACATGATCGGGTCGCCGAACCCGGGCTACTTCGTCTACGACGACGACGCGCGCCTGGAGAAGGTCTTCAAGGACTGGTTCGCCGCGAAGAACATCGCCACCGAGAAGGAGACCGAGGGCGACGGGCGCTCGGACCACGCCTCCTTCAAGGACGCCGGGGTCGCGGTCGGCGGTCTCTTCTCGGGTGCGGACTACAAGAAGACCGAGGAGCAGGCGAAGAACTGGGGCGGCGAGGCGGGCAAGGCGTTCGACGCCTGCTACCACCAGTCCTGCGACACCTCGAAGAACATCGACGACAAGGCGCTGGACACCAACACCGACGCCATCGCGGCCGCGATCTGGCAGCTCAGCTCCTGATCCCTCCGCATCCTCTTCCGGTCAGCCCGCGCTGACCGTCATCTCTCGCGACCCGGTCGCCGGTCCCCGGCGGCCGGGTCGCGGTGTTCCGCGGCGATGCCGAAGCGCCGCCGTTCGCCCGGAGCGGACGGCAGGGGCCGGACCGTGGAGACCGTGCTGATCACCTGCTCGTCCTCCGCGCCCTGCTCACGCCGCCCCAGTTCTTCGAGAAGCTGCAGGTCAGCGGCGGAGACCAGCGCCACGAGCGGTTTGCCGTGGCGGGTGACGACCACCCGCTCACCGCCGTAGACGACGCGGTTGATCAGATCCGCCAGCTCCGCCCGGGCTTGCGTCACCGGAATTTCGTAGGCCATGCTCCCATTCTAACGGGATGTACATCCTGTACATTTTTTACAGAAGAGAGGAGCAGGCCATGCTGCGACCGACGGCCCGCTACGTCCTGCCGGAGTTCACCGAGCGCACCGCGCAGGGGACGCAGACGATGGACCCGTATTCCAAGCTGCTCAGCGAGCGGATCATCTTCCTCGGGACCCCGATCGACGACACCGCCGCCAACGACGTCATGGCGCAGCTGATCCACCTCGAACACGCCGCGCCCGAGCGGGACATCTCGCTCTACATCAACTCCCCCGGCGGCTCGGTCACCGCGATGACCGCGATCTACGACACGATGCGCTACGTGTCCTGCGACGTGGAGACCGTCTGCCTGGGACAGGCCGCGTCCTCCGCCGCGGTGCTGCTGGCCGCCGGCGCCCCCGGCAAGCGGCTGGCACTGCCCGGCGCCCGGGTGCTGATCCACCAGCCGTCGGTGAGCGAACCGTTCGAGGGCCAGGCCACCGACCTCTACATCCAGGCCCAGGAACTGCTCCGCAGCCGCGCCATGCTGGAGGAGATGCTGGCGCTGCACACCGGCCAGCCGCGCGAGCGGATCGCCGCGGACATCGAGCGCGACAAGATCTTCGACGCCCCCGCCGCGCAGGAGTACGGCCTGATCGACGGGCTCACCCGCAACCGCAAGCGGTCGGCCGACCGGCCCGTCGGGCGGTGAGCCGGATGTGGCCGCCGGAGACCCCGCCGCTGCCCGCCCTGACCCGCGCCGAGGGGCAGCTGATCGACTGCTACCTGGAGGCGCTCGACCTGATGGGCCGGATCAACCCGGCCCGCGGCGGCGGCACCTACCAGGCACTGCGCGCCGCCCAGGCACTGGTGGGCAAGGCCACCGAACTGCGGGACGCGCTGACGCTGATGCACGACCGGGGCGAGCACGAGCGGCACGGCGAGACGCTGGCCCGGGCACTGCGGGTGCTGGACGGGGAACGCCGGGCCGGATACGTGACGGTGCCGCCGGCCCGGGAATCCTGATCCGACACGCGCGCCCGAGCTGCCCGGACGGCGTAGCGTCCGGGCGTGCGGTAAGGGGGCGACGAATTGCGCCGGGCGCCAAAAATACTGCCGTTACCGATGTTTCACCCCAGGTCCGGGGGGTGCCGCGGGCGACCCCCGAGCCCACAAAGGGGCAAATCCCACCATTCGGCTCAATTGTGGCGCATGTCACATACGGCATTTTCAACTCGGAATTCGGGTGGCGGGTGCGTGAGGATCCCTTCGACGACAAGACCCCGCCACAGCGACGGGGCGGTCCGGCCGGGCGCCTAATCCCGCCGCCGTGCCGGATGTCCGGTCGATGCGTGTGGATCGGCGGGAGCGGAGGACCCGAGCAGTACGGGGTCCGGGGCCCGCGCGGCCCGACGGACTCCTTGGGGTGAAGCCGTGCGAACGGCCGGGCATCTTCGCCTGTCCGAACCCGACAGGTCTTCCTTCGCAGGCGGCTGACGAAGGGTTTGCGCATGACCGTGCGCACGCATACGCCGCATCTGCTGGCCCGCGCCGGCGCCGTGTCCGCACTGGCACTGGCGACGCTCGGCGGGACCACGCTCGCCCCGGGAACCACCGCCGACGCCGAGGCCGCGACCGTCTCCGCCCATGCGCTGCGGATCGCGGCCTCCAAGCGGGGCTCGCCCTACCAGTACGGGGCCATGGGGCCGTACCGCTTCGACTGTTCGGGCCTGACCCTGTACTCGTTCAAGCGCGCCGGCCGGGACCTGCCGCGGACCGCCGCGCAGCAGTACGGCCGCACCCGGCACATCCCGGCCTCCGCCCGGAGGCGCGGGGACCTGGTCTTCTTCCATTCGGGCAACGGCATCTACCACGTCGGCATCTACGCCGGCCACGGCCGGATGTGGCATGCGCCCAAGGCCGGCAGCGTGGTGCGGCTGGAGAAGATCTGGAGTCGCGCGGTCTCGTACGGAAGGGTGCGCTGAGCTGCGACGACGCCGGACGCCCGGTCAATTGTCAGTGGCTCCGGGTAATTTGACGGAGTGACCTCGGAACTGAGCAAGGTGCTGACGGCCGCCGCGCGGGGCAGCTTCCCGCCCGCGGACGGTTCGGTGACGGTGCTGCCCCAGCCGTCCCCGCGGGACGTGGGCGTGGTGTCGTTCACCTGCCACGCCGTGGTGTTCGCGGACGTGGAGCCGTCCTGGGTGCACGACCGGATAGCCCCCGGCGACCTCGCCGGACCGCTCAGCCCGCCGTTCCTGACCGCGCTGGGTGAGCGGACCGGCCGCGAGGCCAACAACATCGACCTGGCCACGGTCGCCGAGGCACTGCCCGGAGCGCCGCCGCTGGAGCTGGTGGAGACGACGGACCGCAGCCATCCGCGGATCGTCCGGGCGCTGCGCCACCGCGACGAGGTGCGGGCCTGGACGACCGGCGACGGCGGGACGCTGGTCATCGGCCGGGGCGTGGCCGGCCGATGGGAGCTGGCCATGGATGTCGAGGGCGCCGCCCGGGGCCGCGGGCTCGGCCGCCGGCTGGCGCACGCCGCCCGCCATCTCATACCGGCGGGCGAACGCCTCTGGGCCCAGGCCGCCCCCGGCAACGCCCGCAGCGTCCGCGCCCTGCTGGCCGCGGGGTTCGTACCGGTGGGCGCGGAGGTGCTGATGGTGCCGGCCGGCGGGCGCGGCTGAGCGGGTGCCGCGGAACCGGCGTCGTCGATCGGGCGTCGTCGAGCAGGCGCCGTTGCGTAGGCGTCCCGGCCCTGTTCCGTTACCGCCGCTGCCCTCAGCCGACCGCGACCCGCCAGGGCAGGCTGATCCAGACGGTCTTGCCGCCCGCGTCGGTGGGGACGACGGAGAGCCGGCCGCCGGCCTCCGCGGCGAGGAAGCGGATGATGACCAGCCCCCGGCCGTTGTCCTGCTGGACCGCGGCGGGCAGCCGGCGCGGGCGGCGCGGATGACTGTCGGTGACCCCGACACGCAGCTCCTCGTCGCGGTCCAGGAGCAGTTCGAGGGTGAAGGTCGGGGACTGGCCGAAGGTGTGCTGGACGGCGTTGGTGGCGAGTTCGGAGACGATCAGGCGCACCGCGTCGGCGGTGGCGGACCCGGCGGGCAGACCCCATTCGGTGAGCACCGCGAGGGCGTGTCTGCGGGCGAGGCGGACCGATTCCGGGGCGCTCGGCAGGGTGAGTGAGGATTCCTGGTGGTCTGCCATCGCGACGCCGTCCCTTTCCCACCGAGGCCGGCTCCGGTCCGCTGACCGGGGAGCCGGCGTGCGCTCGGGTCAACGATTCGGCCTCGGACTTCTGCCGGAGCGCCAGACTGCCACCCGTGCCACCGGTGTGGGGCTCGATCCGCCAACATATACAGATATCTATCGCTCGAAGCGGTGAACTCTGCGACGGAAGACCGGATGCGGGACGCCGTGCCGGTCACCCACCGTCACCAGGGATCAGCTCATCGGCGGCGCGGTGGCGACGATCGTGCCCACCGCGCGGTCGAGCTGATCGCCCGTCAGATCCGCGCGGGCGGTGAGCCGCAGCCGGGAGATCCCGTCCGGTACGGACGGCGGCCGGAAGCAGCCCACGGCGAGGCCGGCCGTGCGGCAGTCGGCGGCCCAGCGGACCGCGGCCTCCGGCGAGGGGGCGCGCACGGACACCACCGCGGCGTCCGGCCGTACCGCCGTCAGGCCGGCCTCGGTGAGCCGGTGGTGCAGCTCGCGGGCGACCTCCCCGGCGCGGGCGGCGCGCTCGGGTTCGCGGCCGATCAGCCGCAGCGCGGCCAGCGCGCCGCCGGCCGCGGCGGGGGCCAGGCCGGTGTCGAAGATGAACGTCCGGGCGGTGTTGACCAGGTGCTCGATGACCCGGGCCGGGCCGAGCACCGCGCCACCCTGGGAGCCGAGCGACTTGGAGAGCGTCACGGTGGCGACCACGTCGGCGTCCCCGGCCAGTCCGGCCGCCGCGAGCGCCCCGCGGCCGCCGTCGCCGAGGACGCCCAGGCCATGGGCGTCGTCGACGAGCAGCGCGGCGCCGTGTGCCCGGCAGGCGGCGGCCAGTGCGGGCAGCGGCGCGGCGTCGCCGTCGACCGAGAACACCGAGTCGGTCACCACCAGCGCCCGCCCGCTGTGGCCGGCCAGGGCACCGCGTACGGCCTCGGGGTCGGCGTGCGGGGCGACCTCGGTGCGGGCCCGGGAGAGCCGGCAGCCGTCGATGAGGGAGGCGTGGTTGCCGGCGTCGGAGACGACCAGGGTGCCGGGTGCGGTCAGTGCGGTGGCCACGGCGAGATTCGCGGCATATCCGGACGACAGCACCAGAGCCGCCTCGAAGCCGCAGAACGCGGCGAGTTCCGCCTCCAGCCGGGCATGGAGTTCGGTGCTGCCGGAGACCAGCCGGGAGCCGGTGGCGCCGGCGCCCCAGAGCTGCGCGGCCTCGGCCGCGGCGTGGGTGACCTCCGGGTGCCGGGAGAGTCCGAGATAGTCGTTTCCGGCCAGGTCGAGCAGCGGGCAGTCGGCGGGACGGGGGCGCAGCGCGCGGACCAGGCCGGCCCGTTGGCGCTCGGAGCGGGCGGTGTCGAGCCAGTCGAAGGCCGAGCCGGGCGCCGGTCCGGCGGCGGTCGGGGGCGCGGTGTCGCGCGGCAGCGGCGGGGCGGAGTCCTGCGGCATCGGCGTCCTTCGTCGGGGGCTCGATTGTGGGCTGTCGATAGACGTTAGCGGTCGTTCCGCACGGCCACGGTGTGGCGATACACACACCCCGATCGGCGCGCGTTGTGGGAATCCTCCTTGGCCGGGGGCGGGGGCGTAGGACAGGATCATCGCCATGGACCTGCTGAACACACTGGTGGACAAGGGACTGCGGCGCGAGTTGCCGACCCGCGAAGAGGCGCTGGCCGTGCTGGCGACTTCCGATGACGAACTGCTCGACGTCGTGGCCGCGGCCGGAAAGGTGCGCCGCCAGTGGTTCGGGCGGCGGGTCAAGCTCAACTACCTCGTCAACCTCAAGTCGGGCCTGTGCCCCGAGGACTGCTCGTACTGCTCGCAGCGGCTGGGGTCGAAGGCCGAGATCCTCAAATACACCTGGCTGAAGCCCGATGACGCCTCCAAGGCGGCCGCCGCCGGGTTGGCCGGCGGCGCCAAGCGCGTGTGCCTGGTGGCCAGCGGCCGCGGCCCGACGGACAAGGACGTGGACCGGGTCTCGGAGACCATCGCCGCGATCAAGGAGCAGAACGAGGGCGTGGAGGTGTGCGCCTGCCTGGGGCTGCTCTCCGACGGCCAGGCCGAGCGGCTGCGCGCGGCGGGTGCCGATGCCTACAACCACAACCTCAACACCTCGGAAGCCACCTACGGCGACATCTGCACCACGCACGACTTCTCCGACCGGGTCTCCACCGTCCAGCAGGCCCAGGCCGCGGGCATGTCCGCCTGCTCCGGGCTGATCGCCGGGATGGGCGAGAGCGACGCCGACCTCGTCGACGTGGTGTTCGCGCTGCGCGAGCTGGACCCGGACTCGGTGCCGGTCAACTTCCTGATCCCGTTCGAGGGCACCCCGCTCGCCAAGGAGTGGAACCTCACCCCGCAGCGTGCGCTGCGCATCCTGGCGATGGTCCGGTTCGTCTGCCCGGACATCGAGGTGCGGCTGGCCGGTGGCCGCGAGGTGCATCTGCGCAGCCTGCAGCCGCTGGCCCTGCACCTGGTCAACTCCATCTTCCTGGGCGACTACCTGACCAGCGAGGGCCAGGCCGGCAAGGACGACCTGGCGATGATCGCGGACGCCGGCTTCGAGGTGGAGGGCACGGACACCACGACGCTGCCCGAGCACCGCCGCCCGTGCGGCGGGACGGCGGCCGCTGCCCCGGAGGAGGATGCCGAGGCGCCCGCCGCCACCGTCCCCGCCCCGTCCGACGAGGCCCGCCGCGATCTGGTGTCGGTGCGCCGCCGCGGCGCCGGCACCGACCTCCCGCCCAATGCCTGAGCCGCTCGGCCCCCGCGAACTGCTCGCCCTGGACCGGCAGCACGTCTGGCACCCGTACGGGCCGATGCCCGGCACCGCCGCGCCGCTGCTGGTCGAGTCGGCCTCCGGCGTCCGGCTGCGGCTGGCCGAACCGGCCGAGGGCCGGGACGAGTTGGTGGACGGGATGTCCTCCTGGTGGTCGGCGGTGCACGGCTACAACCACCCGGTGCTCAACGACGCCGCCCGCGGCCAGCTGGAGCGGATGAGCCATGTGATGTTCGGCGGGCTCACCCACGAGCCCGCGGTGCGGCTGGTCAAGCGGCTGGTCGACATCACGCCGGAGCCGCTGCAGCACGTCTTCCTGGCCGACTCCGGTTCGGTGTCGGTCGAGGTCGCCGTGAAGATGTGCCTGCAGTACTGGCGTTCCCTGGGCAAGCCCCGCAAACAGCGGCTGCTGACCTGGCGGGGCGGCTACCACGGCGACACCTGGCAGCCGATGTCGGTGTGCGACCCGGACGGCGGGATGCACGAGCTGTGGCAGGGGGTGCTGCCGCGGCAGGTCTTCGCGGACACCCCGCCGCCCGGTTTCGACGCCCCGGCCGACCCGGCGTACGCGGACCATCTGCGCGAGTTGATCGGCCGGCACGCCGACGAGCTGGCGGCGGTGATCGTGGAGCCGGTGGTGCAGGGCGCGGGCGGGATGTCGTTCCACTCCCCCGAGTACCTCCGGGTGCTGCGGGAGGCCTGCGACGCGCACGACGTGCTGCTGGTGTTCGACGAGATCGCCACCGGCTTCGGCCGTACCGGCGCGCTCTTCGCCGCCGGGCACGCGGCGGTGGCGCCCGATGTGATGTGCCTCGGCAAGGCGCTGACCGGCGGATATCTGACGCTGGCCGCGACGCTGTGCACCACGGCGGTGGCGGACGGGATCTCCCGCGGCGAGCTGCCGGTGCTGGCGCACGGTCCCACGTTCATGGGCAATCCGCTGGCCGCCGCGGTCGCCGACGCCTCGATCGAGCTGCTGCTGTCGCAGGACTGGGCGCAGGAGGTCAAGCGCATCGAGGCCGGGCTGCGGGCCGGACTGGCGCCCGCCGCGGAGCTCCCCGGCGTGCGTGACGTGCGGGTGCTCGGCGCGATCGGCGTGGTGCAGCTCGACCACGCGGTGGACATGGCGGCCGCGACCCGGGCGGCCGTGGGTGCGGGCGTCTGGCTGCGGCCGTTCCGGGATCTGATCTACACCATGCCGCCGTACATCACCGGTGATGACGAGGTGGCGCGGATCTGCGACGCGGTGTGCGCCGCGGCGCGCGAGGGCTGACGACCGGGAGCCCGGGATCCGAACGACACGGCCCACGGCCGATGAGGAGTGACGAAGAGATGTCGGTGCTGTTCGTGACCGGTACGGGCACGGAGATCGGCAAGACGGTGACCACGGCCGCGATCGCGGCGGCCGCGCTCGCCCGGGGCCGTTCGGTGGCGGTGCTCAAGCCCGCCCAGACCGGGGTCACCGCGGACGAGACGGGTGATGCGGCGGAGGTCGAGCGGCTGGCCGGCCCGGTCACCGCCGTGGAACTCGCCCGCTACCCCGACCCGTTGGCGCCCGCGACGGCCGCCCAGCGGGCCGGTCTGCCGCCGGTGGGGCCGCGAGAGATCGCCGAGGCCGCCGCCAAGCTGGCCGCCTCGCACGATCTGGTGCTGGTCGAGGGCGCGGGCGGACTGCTCGTACGGCTGGACGCGGAGGGCCACACCCTCGCCGACGCGGCCCGGCTGGCGGACGCCCCGGTACTGGTGGTCGTCCAGGCCGGGCTGGGCACCCTCAACTCCACCGCGCTGACCGCGCTGGCGCTGCGCCACTACGGTCTCGACTCCCCCGGCGTCGTCGTCGGCAGCTGGCCGGCCGACCCCGATCTGGCGTGCCGCTGCAATCTGACGGACCTTCCGGAGGCCGCCGGGGCCCCGCTGCTGGGCGTGATCCCGGAAGGCTCCGGCGCACTGCCGCCGAGCGCCTTCCGGACGGCAGCCCCGAAGTGGCTGACGCCGGCGCTCGGCGGCACCAAGGCGCCTCAGAGGACCGCGACGGTCTCCGTCTGCGCGTAGCTGAACCCGTCCTCGTCGAAGTAGAAGACGCTCAGCTTCACCTTGTCGCCCTTGGCGAAGTGCGAGCCGACGGCCGGGCGCAGGGTGACCTGTGCCGTGTGGTCGGCGTAGTCGCAGACGAGCTTGGCCTTCTTGATGGTGCCGGCGGCGATCGACTCCTCGTGGCCGGTGGTGTTGAGCTTGGTGGCGTTGGCGACCAGCTGGTGGTCCATGCCCTCGTCACAGGAGTACGTGACCTTCGCCTGCAGGCCCGGCTCGTGCAGCGTGACCTTGTTGATGGTCAGCAGGTTGGCCTTGGCCGCCGCGGACGGCGCGGCGGCCAGGGCGCCGGCGCCCAGCAGGAGCGTGGCGGCGGCGGTACCGGCGAGACGGCGCCCGAAACGGGTCGACGTGATCGACTTCATCGTGTTCCTTCCCCCCTGCGCGGTCACCATGGTCGGGCATGGCGGAGGATTTCCGCATGCGCGGCGACTGCGACAGTTGTTCGGTTTGACGGCCGATCATACGGGATCTTCCCGGCGGTAATCGGCGCGCCGTCGAACCGGTCCACGGGCACACTGCGGGGATGGTGGATTTCGCGTACGCGGACCGGAGCCTCGCCCAGTGGTACGACCTCCTCAACCCCTGGGGGCCGGGCGACGACTTCTATCTGGACCTGGTGATGTCCGCGGACGCCGTCCTGGACGTCGGCTGCGGTACGGGCACCCTGCTGCACCGCGCCCGGGCGCGCGGCCACCGGGGCCGGCTGTGCGGGCTCGATCCGGCGGACGGGATGCTGGCGCGCGCACGACGGCGCACCGACGTCGAGTGGCTCTCCGGCGACGCGCTGTCGCTGGCCGGCGGGAACCGCCCGGGCCCGGTCTTCGACCTGGTCGTGATGACCGGACACGCCTTCCAAGTCCTCGTCGGGGACGAGGAGTTGCGGGGTTCGCTGGCCGCGATCCGTGCCGCGCTGGCGGCCGGCGGCCGGTTCGCCTTCGAGACCCGCAATCCGCTCGTGCGGCCCTGGGAGCGGTGGACGCCGGACCGGGCGGTCGAGGTGACCGACGCGGACGGGGTCACGGTGCGCGTCGCCCACCGGGTCGACCTGCCGGTGCGCGGGGACGTCGTCCGCTTCTCGGAGACCTTCAGCGGTCCGGACGGCGCACGGCCGCAGGTGAGCCGGAGCAGCCTGCGGTTCCTCGACGCCCGGACGCTGGGCGAGCGCCTGGCCGGGGCGGGGCTGACCGTCGAGGAGCAGTACGGCGACTGGGACCGCGGCCCGCTCACCGCGGACGCCCCGGAGATCATCACGATCTGCCGGGCCGCGCCGGCCGGGACTCGGCGCGCCCTCGGCTGGGGAGACTGACAGCAGCAGCGGGCATCGGGCAACGCGGGAAAAGGGGTCGTCATGAGGCAGCGCAGGGGAGTTCCGCTCGGCACCGTCCACCACCCGGTCTTCGCCCGCTTCTACGCGACCTGCTGCGGGCCGGCCGCGGATGCGCGGGCGGGGGTGGCCCGGCTCCGCAGGGAGCTGCTGACCGGGGCGACCGGCCGGGTCATCGAGGTCGGCGCGGGCACCGGGCTGAACTTCGCGCACTACCCGGGCACGGTCTCGGAGGTGGTGGCGATCGAGCCGGAGCCGACGCTGCGCCAGGTGGCGCGGGCGGCGGCGGCCCGGGCGGAGGTGCCGGTGGACCTGGTGCCGGGGGTGGCGGAGGCGCTGCCGGTCAAGAGCGAGGCGTTCGACACGGCGGTGGCGTCGCTGGTGCTGTGTTCCGTACGGGAGACCCGGCGGACGCTGGCGGAGCTGCGGCGGGTGCTGCGGCCCGGCGGGGAGCTGCGGTTCTTCGAGCACGGGCGGGCCGCGGGGCGCGGCCTGGCGGCGGTGCAGTGGTCGCTGGACCACACGGTGTGGCCGCTGCTGATGGGCGGCTGCCACACCGGCCGGGACCCGCTGGGCGAGATCCGGGCGGCCGGTTTCGAGGTGGTGCGGGTACGGCGGCTGAAGGTCCCGGAGCGGGGTCCGACGCTGCCGACCTCGCCGGCGGTGCTGGGGCTGGCCCGGCGGCCGGCCGACTGACCGCGCCGGGCGGAACGGTCCGGCCGGAACGGACCGGGCCGGCGACGGTCACCGGCTCCACCGCGGAACCGGCCGGCGTGTCACACGATCCAGGTACGCAGTTCGTCCGCGATGGCGTGGACGTCCGCGGTGCCCTCCTTGACGAGCCGGGCGAGGTCGCGGACCCGCTCGGGCGAGGTGGCGATCTTCAGTCCGCCGGCGACGAGGTAGCCGTAGGCGACGGCGGTCGCGAACATCGCGTTCGAGCGCTCCAACGCCGGTACCTGGAGCAGGAGTTGGAGCAGCGCGGCGGCGCGGTCCGGCGGGTCGGGGTAGACCGGGACGCCGAATATCTCGGCGTCGTGGCGGCTGACCGCGGCCACCAGGGCGCCCCAGTCGGTGACCTGGGGGTCCCCGGGGGTGTGGTGTTCGGCGATCAGGAGGAGCCAGGCGAGGTCGATGCGCAGCGTCACGTCGTGCCCGGCTGTCCCTCGCGGTCGGCGGGCGCGGCGGGGCCGGGCGCGCTGCCGGCGTCCCGGGCGAATTCCTCGGCGAAGACCCGCTCGTACTGCTTCATGAAGTCGGAGGCGGCCTCGACGAAGGTCTGGCCCACCTCGCCGGCGTCGCGCAGGACGAGCTCCTCGATATAGCGGTTCATGCTCACTCCCCGCTGCAGGGCGCGCTCCCGCGCCGCTTCCGCGGTGGCTTCGTCCACCCGGACGTTCAGCTGTGTCTTCGCCACTCCTTCACGCTAGCGCGCTCGCGCTAGCACCGGCAAGCATCGCCGGTGCGCCCGGGCCGCGGTCCGCGTGCCGCTGCCGGGGGTGCCGGGGCGGATGGCGCACGATGTGATCCGTTGTGCGACCGGACCGTCCACGACCGCTCGGCCGTCAGGAGGACCACTGCCGTGTCCGTGCCCGCTCCCGTGCCGCATCTGAAGCGCAGCCTGCGGCGCTTCGACATCATGGCGATCGGCATCGCCGCGGTGATCTCCTTCGATGTGATCGGGCAGATCGCCGCGGGTGGCGGCCAGGCCGCCACCTGGATCGGGGTGATCGTGGTGGCGTTCCTGCTGCCGTACGCGCTGATCTTCGCCGAGACCGGCGCCGCGTTCCCGCAGGAGGGCGGCCCGTACGTGTGGGTGGAGGTGGCGTTCGGCAGGCTGCCGGCCGCGCTCACCACGATGTTCTACTGGGTGACCAACCCGGTCTGGCTCGGCGGTTCGCTGGTGTTCCTGGCCGCCGAGGCCTGGGACGGCTTCGTCTTCCCGCTCGGCACGGGCACGGTGGCCGACTACGCCTTCAAGCTGGTCTTCATCTGGATCGCGATCCTCACCGCGGTGATCTCGCTGCGCCGCGGCAAGTGGATCACCACGGCCGGCGCCGGCGCCAAGGTGCTGGCGCTGGCCTTCTTCACCGCGACGGCGGTGGCGTACGGCCTCCAGCACGGTTTCCGCGGCCTGGAGACGGCCGGTTTCGCGCCCACCGCGGCCGGGTTCCTGGCGCTGGTCCCGGTGCTGCTGTTCGCGTTCGTCGGGTTCGAGGCGCCGAACGCGGCCGGGGACGAGATGCTCGATCCGCGGCGCGACGTACCGGTCGCGATCGCGGTCTCCGCGTCCGTCGCCACCTGCTGCTATCTGCTGCCGGTGCTGGCCATCCTGTCCGCCGCCCCGGCCGGCCGGGTCACCGGCGTCGGCGGCTTCATGGAGGCCGCCCGGCTGGTCTTCGGGATCTACGGGAGCTGGCGCGGACCGCTGCTGTCGTGCGTCGCCGTGCTGTTCGCGCTGTCGCTGCTGACCCAGGGCAGCGCCTGGATGATCGTCGCGGACCGGATGCAGGCGATGGCCGCCGCCGACGGCGGGTTCTTCACCCGGGCGCTGGGCGCCTTCCACCCGCGGCTGGGCACCCCGGTCCGGATGAACCTGCTGTCCGGCGTCACCGCCACCCTCTTCATGGCGGCGTCGATGAACCTGGCGAACGGCGACGCCTCGGCGATCTTCGGGGTGGTGCTCACCGTCGCCATCACCACCCTGCTGCTGTCGTACATCGCCGTGATCCCCGCCCTGCTGGCGCTCCGCCTGCGCCACCGCGCGGTGCCCCGCCCGTACCAAGTCCCGTTCGGCACCCGGGGGTTCACGGTCGCCGCCGTGCTCGTCTACGCCTGGATCCTGCTCGGCTGCTGGGTGGCGCTGTTCCCCGGCACGCTGGAGCGCCTCGTCGGGTTCCGCTACGACTTCCGGGCCACCTGGGGCGTCTCCCGGCCCACCTTCGAGGCGTTCACCCTCGGCACGGTCGCGGTGCTGCTGGCGATCGCGGCGGCCGGGTATCTGGTGCAGCGGTGGCGGGCCCCGTCGGCGGACAGCCGGACGCCCTGACCCGAACCGGCCGTGCTTGCATGGGCGTTGACCGGTCGCGACCGCCACCGGTCACCGCATCGATGAGGGGGTTCCATGCCACGTCCGTTCCGCTTCGGCGTCAACATGCTCACGCTGGAGGCCGGGGATTCCTGGCGCCGCAAGTGCCTCCGGGCCGAGGAGCTGGGCTACGACGTCCTGCTCGTACCGGACCATCTCGGGATGCCGGCGCCGTTCCCCGCGCTGGTCGCCGCGGCGGAGGCGACCGAACGGCCTCGGGTGGGCACGTTCGTGCTCAACGCGGGGTTCTGGAACCCGGCGCTGCTGGCCCGCGAGGTGGCGACCACCGACGCGCTCACCGGCGGCCGGCTGGAGCTGGGGCTGGGCACCGGGTACGTCCGCGCCGAGCACGAGACCGCCGGGCTGCCCTGGGGGTCGCCCCGCGAACGGGTGGACCATCTGGCGCGCACCATCGGGGAGTTGGACCGGCTGCTGGGCGACCCGGACCAGGTGCCGCGGCCGGCGCAGCGGCCCCGGCCGCCGCTGCTGATCGGCGGGAACGGTCCGCGGATGCTGCGGCTGGCGGCCGAACACGCCGAGATCGCGGCGTTCACCGGCGGCCGCCAGGCACCCGGCAGGCCGGAGGGCACCCTGGAGCTGATGCCCGCGGACGAACTGGCGGCGTCCGTGGCCCGCTACGAGGGGTACGCGGCCGGCCGCCCGGAGCCGGCCGAGCGCAACCTCCTCGTCCAGCAGGTGCGGAACACCGACGACCGGCGGGCCGTCGCCCGGGAGTTCGCGGACCGCGGCATCGGGCTGGACGAGGAGCAGGCGCTGGAGGTGCCCACACTGCTGATCGGCACCCCGCGGCAGATGGCCGAGCAGCTGCGGGAGCACCGCGAGCGGTTCGGCTTCTCGTACCTCACGGTCCTGGACTCCGCGCTGGAGGAGTTCGCTCCGGTGATGGAGGAACTGCGGGGCAGCTGACCGTCCCGGGGTACGGAATGCGGTGGCGGGCCGGGGGTCGCGGCTGCTTGGCTCTCGACATGATCGACATGGATATCCGGCCGGCCGTTCCCTCCGACGCCGAGGCGGTGCTCGGCTTCTGGGCGGCGGCCGCCGAGGGCACGAGCATCAGCGACGACGTGGACGGGGTGCGGCGCCTCATCGAGCGGGACCCGGAGGCACTGCTGCTGGCCGAGGCGCAGGGGACCCTGGTCGGCACGGTGATCGCCGGCTGGGACGGCTGGCGGGCGTCGCTGTACCGGCTCGCGGTGCATCCGTCCCACCGCCGACGGGGCATATCGAAGGCGCTGCTGGCCGCGGCCGAGGAGCGCTTCGTGAAGCTGGGCGGGCGGCGCGGGGACGCCATGGTGCTGGTGGCGAACGAGCGGGCCCAGCACGCCTGGGCCGCGGCGGGCTACCGCCGCGAGGAGCAGTGGCGGCGCTGGACGAAGCCGCTGGCCTGAGCACCGCCGCAAGCGGAACCCGTCACTCCCGGAGCCCGCCCCGTCACCCCGGGGCGGGCTCTCCTCACACCCCCCACTTTGCCGATCCTTTACCATTGTCCTTCCCGGCCACGAGCGAAAGGTGTGTGAGCGTCCAGCCATGGGCGACCCTCCCAGTTGTCGAGCATTCCGGCGACGATGCGCGAACCTCCCCGACCTGTTTCAGCATGGGACGGAGGTGACCCGATGACCGACCTGCTCTTCCTGGGCGTGGCGTTCCTCCTGACCCTCGCCTGTGGTGTCTTCGTCGCGGCCGAGTTCTCGCTGACGACCGTCGAGCGCAGCGACCTCGAACGCGCCGCCGAGCGCGGCGAGCGCGGGGCGGACAGCGCGCTGAAGGCGGTCCGCGGCCTGACCTTCCAGCTCTCCGGTGCCCAGCTCGGCATCACCGTCACCGGCCTGGTCATCGGCATGCTGTCCAAGCCGGCCATCGCCACCCTGCTGGCCGGCCCGCTGGGCGCCCTGGGGCTGCCGCGCGGGGTGGCGGAGTCGGTGGCGCTGGTCCTCGGCACCGCGATCTCCACGGTCGTCCTGATGGTGGTCGGCGAGCTGGTCCCCAAGAACTGGGCGATCTCCCACCCGCTGGGCATCGCCAAGAAGGTCGCGACCGCCCAGCGCGGGTTCAGCGCCGCCTTCAGACCGTTCATCCGGCACCTGAACAACACCGCCAACCGCACCGTCCGCCGGATGGGCCTGGAGCCCGCCGAGGAGCTCGCCTCGGCCCGCGGCCCGCAGGAGCTGGTCGCACTGGCCCGGCACTCGGCCAAGGAGGGCGCGCTGGAGGCGGACACCGCCGAGCTGTTCGTCCGGACCCTCAACCTCGCCGATCTGACCGCGGAGAACGTCATGACCCCGCGGGTCCAGGTGGTGGCGCTGGAGGTGCAGTCCACCGCCGAGGACGTCGCCAACGCGACCCGGGCGACCGGGCTGTCCCGCTTCCCGGTGTACCGCGGCAACCTGGACAGCGTCGTCGGCGTGGCGCACATCAAGGACGTCCTGACCGTTCCGGCCGAGCGCCGGCTGCGCCACCCGGTCTCCGAGCTGCTCCGCGAGCCGCTGCTGGTCCCGACGACGCTGACCGTGGACCGGCTGCTGGACCGGCTGTCCGGCCGGCGCACGATGGCCGTGGTCATCGACGAGTACGGCGGCACGGCCGGCGTCGTGACGCTGGAGGACATCGTCGAGGAGGTGGTCGGCGAGGTCCGCGACGAGCACGACCCGCTGGAGACCCCCGACCTGGCCCCGGCCGGCTCCGACGCCGAGGGCCGCAGCGCCTACCAGGCCGACGGCGGCGCCCGCACCGACCAACTGGAACGCATCGGCCTCAGGGTCCCGGAGGGCCCGTACGAGACGCTGGCCGGGCTGATCGCCACCGAGCTGGGCCGGATACCGGTCGCCGGTGACCACCTGGAGGTGGCCGGCTGGACGATGGACGTCCTGGACGCCTCCGGCCACCGCGCGGCACGGGTGCTGCTGCACGCCCCGCTGCCGGGCAGCACCGACGAGGGAACGGAGACCGCCCGATGACCGCGCTCCAGCTGTTCGTCGGCCTGCTGACGCTGGTGGTCAACGCCTTCTTCGTCGGCGCCGAGTTCGCCCTGATCTCGGTGCGCCGCAGCCAGATCGAGCCGTACGCCGAACGCGGGGACCGGCGGGCGACCAGCGTGATGTGGGGGCTCTCCCATGTGTCGGCACTGCTGGCGGCCGCCCAGCTCGGGATCACCCTGTGCACCCTGGTCCTGGGCGCGGTCGCCGAACCGGCCATCGCGCACCTGCTGGAACCGGTCTTCCACTCGGTGGGCATCTCGCAGGCGCTGGTCCACCCGATCTCGTTCGTGATCGCCCTGGCCCTGGCCACGTATCTGCACATGCTCTTCGGCGAGATGGTCCCGAAGAACGTGGCACTGGCCGAGCCGGTGCGCACCGCGCTCGCCCTCGGGCCTCCGCTGGTCGCGCTGACCCGGGCGCTGCGTCCGGTGATCTTCACCGTCAACGCGTTCGCCAACGTGCTGCTCAAGCTGCTGCGGGTGGAGACCAGGGACGAGGTGGCCGCGACGTTCTCGGACGCCCAGCTGGCGCGGATGGTCGAGGCCTCCCGGGAGGCCGGACTCCTCGACGAGCGGGCCCAGGAACGCCTCCGGGACGCCCTGGAGCTGGGCCGCCGCCCGGTCCGGGACGTGGTCCTCCCGGCCGAGAGGGTGGTCTCGGCCCGGATGGGCATCACCGCCGAGGAGCTGGAGCAGCTGGCCGCGGAGTCCGGTTTCTCCCGCTTCCCGGTCGTCGACGACACCCGCCGCATCCTCGGCTACCTCCACGTCAAGGACGCGCTGGACGCCGCCCCGCGCAACGTCCCGTTCCCCGTCTCGGCCCTCCGCCCCATCGCCCGCGTCCGCGCCGCGACACCACTGGACGACGTCCTGACCGCCATGCGGGGCTCCCGCACCCACCTCGCGGCCGTCATCGGCGATGACGGCCGCCTGGCCGGCCTCGTCACGATGGAGGACGTCCTGCGAGAGCTGGTGCTCCAGTAACCCCACGTACCTGTCTGCGGCGCCGCGGGGCTTGGTCGCCATTGCGCTTTGCGGCGCCTCCTACGTACCTGGCCGTCCCACCGTCGGGCTTGTTCGCCGTTGCGCCTGGCGGCGGGCGTTTGTTTGTCGGGTGCGGTGCCGGCCCTCCAGACTTCGTCCTCCGGTCCAGCCCCTCCCATGAGTGGGAGTTACTGAGCTGGTTGGGGGCGGGCCGGATCCGTTGCCTGCGCGCACGTGGACGTCACGTGCACCCCCACCACCGTTTTCTTCTCCCCTCACGGGAGGGGGCGGGCCGGAGGGGCCGGTTGTGTGGACGTAAAGCGTCAGCAGTCCACACAACCGGCCCCGGAGGCCCGTCACCGCACCCAACACCCACCCAGCCCGCCGCAGGCGCAACGGCGAGAACACCCGCGGCGGGACGGCCAAGTACGTGGGAGGCACCGCAAAGCGCAGCGCGGCTAATATCCACATGTGCCGTACAACAGTTTCGTAGCAGTAGGCGACAGCTTCACCGAAGGAATGTCCGACGGGCTTCCGGACGGCTCCTACCGTGGTTGGGCCGACCTTCTCGCCGCGCGGCTGGCGGCGCGGACTCCGGACTTCCGGTACGCCAACCTCGCGGTGCGCGGCAAGCTGATCGGGCAGATCCTGGACGACCAGTGCGGCCCGGCCGCGTCGATGGGCGCGGACCTGGTGACGCTGGTGGGCGGGCTCAACGACGTCCTGCGCCCGAAGTGCGACGTCGAGCGGGTGTGCGCGCAGCTGGAGACCGCGGCCGAGCTGCTGGTGAAGGGCGGCGGCCGGCTGGTGCTGATGCGCAGCCCGGGCCGCCGCGGGCCCGTACTGGAGCGCTTCCGGCCGCGGATGGAGCAGCTCTTCGCGCGGATCGACGAGATCGCCGCCCGGCACGGCGCGCTGGTCGTGGACCTGTACGCGTCGAAGGCGCTGGCCGACCCGCGGATGTGGGCGGACGACCGGCTGCATCTGAACGCCGAGGGGCACAGCCGGGTGGCCGAGGCGGTCTGGCAGGCGCTCGGGCTGCCCGCCGAGTCGGACTGGGACGCCCCGCTGCCGGCGGCCGCACCGCCGGGCTGGCGGGCCCGGCGGACCGCGGACCTGCGCTTCGCGCGCGAGCACCTGGTGCCCTGGATAGGCCGGCGGCTCACCGGCCGCTCCTCGGGCGACGACCGGAAAGGCGCCCATGTGAGCCCCGAGCTGGGCACGGCCTTCTGGGTCGGCCCGGCGGACCACACGGACCCCGGCCCGGTGACCGGATGGGGCCGGGTCGGGGCCTGAGACAGCCGCAGCCCACCGGATGAGCCGGGTACGGAATACTGCCGGGCACAAGTGCGGGCACGGGGTGGGGGTAGTGGGTGCGACCGTTGACCAAGGACGATCCGCGGCAGATCGGACCGTTCCGGATCGTCGGGCTGCTCGGGGGCGGCGGCATGGGCCGGGTGTATCTCGGCCGGGCGGCGGACGGGCGGACGGTGGCGGTGAAGACCGCGCGGTCCGAACTCGCCGACGACCGGGGCTTCCGGACGCGTTTCGCACGTGAGGTGGCCGCCGCCCGGCGGGTGGGCGGGCCGTTCGTGGCGCCGGTGGTCGACGCCGCGCCGCACGACGACGTGCCGTGGATGGCGACCGACTACGTGCCGGGTGTCTCGCTGACCGATGCCGTGCACGACTGCGGGGCGCTGCCGGAGCGGGCGGTGCGGCTGCTGACGGCGGGCCTGCTGCAGGCCCTGGCGGCGGTGCACGCGCACGGCCTGGTGCACCGCGACCTCAAGCCGTCGAACATCCTGCTCACGGCCGAGGGGCCGCGGGTGATCGACTTCGGCATCGCGTACTCGGCCGCGGACACCGCCCTGACGACGACCGGCACCGCCCTCGGCACACCGGGCTTCATGGCGCCCGAGCAGCTCGTGATGACGGGCCCCAACGTCACGGGCGCGGCGGACGTGTTCGCGCTCGGCGGGGTGATCGTGTTCGCGGCGACCGGTGGCGGTCCGTACGGGAGCGCCGAGCCGCAGATCCTGATGTACCGCACCGTGCACGAGGAGCCGCGGCTCGACGGTCTCCCGGACGGGCTGTCGGAGGTGGCGGCGGCCTGTCTGGCCAAGGAGCCGGAGCGGCGGCCCGCCCTGCCCGCCCTGATGGCACGGGTGGGCGCGCCCGGCCCGTACGGCGACTGGCTGCCGGCCCCCGTCGCCGTGCAGCTCCGCCGTCTGTCCGCGCAGCTCGCCGACCCCAGGTCCCCGGCCGATTTCGCGCCGCGCCCGCCGGCCCAGGCGCCGGCCGGCGTGCCGTTCGACCAGCTGCCGACCAGTGCGAGTCCGGACGGCCCGCCGCCCCCGCCGCCGCCCGTCGCGAAGACGGCCTGGCCCGCGCACACCGCCACGCCCCCGCTGCCCGCCTCCCCGGCCCCGAGCCGGCGCCGGGTGCTGGCAGCGCTGTCCGTCGTCGGAGGCCTGGCCGGCACCGGGGCGCTGGGCTGGGCGCTGTGGCCGGAGGGCGGGGACCGCGCCAGTGGCGAGACCGCCGGGGACAAGGCCGCCGGCTCAGCGGAACCGTCCGGCCGGCTGCCGCAGGAGATCCGCGACAAGGGCAAGATCACCGTCGGCTCGGACATCGCGTACGCGCCCATGGAGTTCGTCAGGGACGGCAGGCCCGCCGGAGTCGACGTCGACATCGCGAACGCCCTCGGTCGCGAACTGGGTGTCCGCGTCACGTTCGAGAACGCCACCTTCGACTCCCTGCTCGCCGGGCTGGCCGCGGGCCGCTTCGACCTGGTCATGTCGGCGATGGCCGACACCAAGGACCGGCAGCAGGGGCGCGCGAACGGAACGAAGACCGGCAGCGGCGTCGACATGGTCGACTACTTCCGGGCCGGGCTCGTGCTCGTCGTCCGCAAGGGCAACCCGGAGGGCATCCACAGACCCGAGGACCTGTCCGGCAGGACGGTCGCCGTCCAGCGCGCCTCCGTGGCCCGCGACTACGTGGACGAGCTCGGCCGGAAGGCCGCCAAGGGGATCAGGATCCGGGAGTTCGACTCGCAGGCGGAGGTCTACGACGACATCGCCAAGGGCCGGTCCTCGGCCGGCCTCGACGACTTCCCGGTGGCGGCGCAGACCGCCGCCACCCTCTCGGGCGGCGGCGTCCTCGAACTCGCCGGCGGGCAACTCGACCCCCTGCTCTACGGCATCGCGGTGGCCAAGAACCGCACGGCCCTGCGCGACGCGCTGCGCGGAGCCCTCGACCGCCTCATCAAGAGCGGCGAGTACGCGAAGATCCTCAAGAAGTGGTACGTCGAGGGCGGCGCGGTGCGGCGGGCGGTCGTCAACGGGGGCACGTAGGGAGGGCCGCGCCCCCGGCCCGGGCGTTCCGGGAGCGTGCGGGCCGGTCTTCGCGGCCGGGGCGTGGCGCCTGTAGGAACGCACAGCCGGGACCGGGGCGCTGGCCTGCGCGAATCGCCAGTAGACTCTGACCACGTGACTGCTGTGTCTGCGAAGCCTCGCATCCCCAATGTTCTGGCCGGCCGCTACGCCTCCGCGGAGCTGGCCGTGCTCTGGTCCCCCGAGTACAAGGTCAAGCTGGAGCGGAAGCTGTGGCTCGCCGTGCTGCGTGCCCAGAAGGACCTGGGGGTGGCGGTCCCCGAGGAGGCGCTGGCCGACTACGAGCGGGTCCTGGAGGACGTCGACCTGGCGTCGATCGCCGAGCGCGAGAAGGTCACCCGGCACGACGTGAAGGCGCGGATCGAGGAGTTCAACGCGCTGGCCGGCCACGAGCAGGTCCACAAGGGCATGACCTCCCGCGACCTGACCGAGAACGTCGAGCAGCTCCAGGTGCGGCTGTCGCTGGAGCTGATGCGGGACCGCACGGTCGCCGTGCTGGCGCGCCTGGGTTCGCTGGCCGCCCAGCACGCCGAGCTGGTGATGGCGGGCCGCTCGCACAACGTCGCCGCGCAGGCCACGACGCTCGGCAAGCGGTTCGCGACCGCGGCGGACGAGCTGCTGGTGGCGTACGCGCGCCTGGAAGACCTGCTCTCCCGTTACCCGCTGCGCGGCATCAAGGGCCCCGTGGGTACCGCGCAGGACATGCTGGACCTGCTGGGCGGCGACGCGGCGAAGCTGGCCGAGCTGGAACAGCGGATCGCCGGGCACCTCGGCTTCGGGCAGGCCTTCACGTCCGTCGGCCAGGTCTACCCGCGCTCGCTGGACTACGACGTGGTCACCTCGCTGGTGCAGCTGGCCGCGGCCCCCTCGTCGCTGGCGAAGACGATCCGGCTGATGGCCGGGCACGAGCTGGTCACCGAGGGCTTCAAGCCCGGCCAGGTCGGCTCGTCGGCGATGCCGCACAAGATGAACACCCGCTCCTGCGAGCGCGTCAACGGCCTGATGGTGATCCTGCGCGGCTACGCCTCGATGGCCGGTGAGCTCTCGGGCGACCAGTGGAACGAGGGCGACGTGTCCTGCTCCGTGGTGCGCCGGGTCGCCCTGCCGGACTCGTTCTTCGCGCTGGACGGGCTGCTGGAGACGTTCCTGACGGTGCTCGACGAGTTCGGTGCGTTCCCCGCCGTCGTCGCCCGCGAGCTGGACCGCTACCTGCCGTTCCTCGCCACGACGAAGGTGCTGATGGGGTCGGTCCGCGCCGGGGTGGGCCGCGAGGAGGCCCACGAGGCGATCAAGGAGAACGCGGTGGCGTCCGCGCTGGCCATGCGCGAGCAGGGCGCCGAGCGCAACGAGCTGCTGGACAAGCTGGCGGCGGACTCCCGGATTCCGCTGGACCGGGCGCAGCTGGACGCGCTGATGGCGGACAAGCTGTCGTTCACGGGTGCGGCCGCCGACCAGGTGGCGGCGGTCGTCGCCCGGATCGAGGAGATCGCCAAGCAGCACCCGGAGGCCGCCGGCTACACCCCGGGCGCGATCCTCTGACCCGGGAGCCCTGAGGTGCGCTTCACCCCGGAGGAGCTGCAGGCCGCTCGGGACCGCCTCGTCCCGGACGTGGCGGCGAGCGGTCTGCGGGTCCTCTTCTGCGGGATCAACCCCGGGCTGATGTCGGCGGCCACCGGCCACCACTTCGCCCGGCCCGGCAACCGGTTCTGGCCGGTGCTGCACGCCGCCGGCTTCACACCGCGGCGGCTGCGCCCCGACGAGCAGGAGGAACTGCTCGCGCACGGTGTCGGGATCACCAATGTCGTCGCGCGGGCGACCGCCCGGGCGGACGAGCTGACCGCGGAGGAGTTCCGCGAGGGCGGCCGGCTGCTGGCGGAGAAGGTGGCCCGGCTGCGGCCGCGCTGGCTCGCCGTCGCCGGGGTCACCGCCTACCGCGTCGCCTTCGACGACAAGCGGGCGACGGTCGGGCCGCAGCCACGCACGCTGGGGGGCACCAGGATCTGGGCGTTGCCCAACCCCAGTGGGCTGAACGCCCATTGGACGCCGGCGACGATGGCGGAGGAGTACGGGCGGCTGCGCGCGGCGGCGTTCGCGGAGGACGGGGACGCGTAGCGGGTCCCCTTCTCGGGACCGTGGGGCGTCCGGACGGCGGGCGTTCGACGAACCGTCATCTTGAAGGCGTGTACATGTCACCTCGGTGGCTCTACTCTGTCGCCGCCCGTGCACGCCCCCACTCTTCCGTACGGAGGCAGTCGTGCCCACTCCGTCCCCCTCGTCTTCCGCTCCCCCCTCCGCCGCGGCGTCCCCGGCGGACCACCGCGGCCGCCGCTCGCGCCGCCACAAGCTCACCGCGCTCGCCGGGGCGTTCGGCCTCGCCGCCGCCGGCCTCGGCGTCTGGGCGGGCAACGGCTTCGGCGCCGAGGCCACCGCGGCCGGGGTGCCCAGCCCCGACCACGTGGTCGTGGTGGTCTTCGAGAACCACGCCTACAACCAGGTGCTGGGCAGCTCCAGCGCCCCGTACATCAACTCCCTGGCCTCCGGCGGCGCCAGCCTCACCGCCTCGTACGCCGAGACCCACCCCAGCCAGCCCAACTACTACGCGATGTTCTCCGGCGACACCCAGGGCGTCACCGACGACAGCTGCGTCACCCCCGGTTTCAGCTCCGCGCCCAACCTCGCCTCCGAGGTGACCGCGGCCGGCAAGACCTGGGCGAGCTACAACGAATCGCTGCCGTCCGAGGGCTCCACCACCTGCCGGAGCGGCAAGTACGCGCAGAAGCACAACCCGTGGTTCGGCTTCGGCAACGTGCCCACGAACACGGCGCACACCTTCGACGCGTTCCCCACGGACTTCAGCACGCTGCCGACCGTGTCGTTCGTCGTGCCGAACCTGTGCGGCGACATGCACGACTGCTCGGTCTCCACCGGCGACACCTGGCTGAAGAACCACCTCAAGAGCTACGCGGACTGGGCCAAGACCCACAACAGCCTGCTGCTGCTCACCTTCGACGAGGACAACCGCCTCAGCGGCAACCGCATCCCGACCGTCCTGTACGGCCAGCCGGTGCAGCCCGGCTCCACCTCGGGCACCACCTACAACCACTACGACGTGCTGCGCACCCTCGAGGACATGTACGGCACCTCGCACGCCGGGAAGGCCGCCGACGCCAAGGACATCACCGGCGTCTGGGCGAGCTGACGTGTACCTCGCGGACAGCCGCGCCACCCCCACGACGGCCGGCCCGGGCGCACGCCCGGGCCGGCCGGTCCGGGCCGCGGTCCCCGGCACCGTCCTCGTCCTGGGCGCCGTCAGCCTGATCACCGACGTCTCCTCGGAGATGGTCACCGCCGTCCTGCCGCTGTACCTCGTCGCCGAACTCGGCCTGTCCCCGCTCGGTTTCGGGCTGCTGGACGGGGTGTACAACGGCGTCAGCGCGCTCGTCCGGCTGGTCGGCGGGCGGGTCTCGGACCGCGGCGGGGGCGGCGGCCACAAGGGCGTCGCGGTGGTCGGATACGGCCTCTCGGCCCTGTGCAAACCGCTGTTGCTGCTCGTGCACACCCTGCCGCTGATCGGTGCCGTGCTGGCCGCCGACCGCACCGGCAAGGGGCTGCGCACCGCGCCGCGTGACGCGATGATCTCGCTCGCCAGTGAACCGGCGGTCCGCGGCCGGGCGTTCGGCGTGCACCGGGCGATGGACACCGCGGGCGCGCTGCTCGGCCCGCTGGTCGCCTTCCTCGTGCTGCGCGCCGCGGCCGGCGGGTACGACGCGGTGTTCACGGTCAGCGGCTGTGTGGCCGCGCTCGGCGTGACCGTCCTGCTGCTCTTCGTCCCCGGCCGGATCCGGTCCCCCGCACCGGGCGCCGCCGAGGCCGCCGGCCGGCTCCCGTCACCGGCGCGCGGCTCGCGCCCGTCCCCGGCGCACGGCGCGCATCCGTCGCCGGCGCACGCCCCGGCCTCCGCCCCTCCGCTGCGGCCGTTGCTGCGTCTGCCCGCGTTGCGCCGGCTGACCTGCTGCGCCGTGCTGCTCGGTCTGACCACGGTCAGCGACTCCTTCCTCTACCTCACCCTCCAGCGCCGCCTCGGGCTGTCCGAGGCGTGGTTCCCGCTGCTGCCGCTCGGCACCGCCGCGGCCTTCCTGCTGCTGGCCGTGCCGCTGGGCGCGGTCGCGGACCGGTGGGGCCGCCGCCGGCTGTTCCTCCTCGGCCATCTCGCGCTGCTCGGCGCCTACGGGCTGCTGCTCGCCCCGTCCGCCGCCTCGCCGGTGGCAACCTGCCTGGTCCTCCTCCTGCACGGCGGTTTCTACGCGTCCACCGACGGTGTGCTCGCCGCGGCCACCGCCGACGCGGTCCCGGACACCTCGCGCGGCAGCGGGCTGGCGGTCGTGCAGACCGGCCAGGCCGCGGCCCGCTTCGGCTGCTCGCTGGCCTTCGGCGCGGCCTGGACCGCCTGGGGCGACCGCTGGGCGCTCGCCCTCGCCGCGGCCGGTCTGGCACTCGCCGCCGCACTCAGCGCCCGGCTGCTGCGCCCCACCCCGGCGGCCGGCGCCCTCCCGCCCCGGACCGACGCCCCCACACCATCGGAGCCCGCCACGTGAACCGCACCGCCCGCCTCCTGGTCCTGCTCGGCGCCGTCCTCCTCCTCGGCGGGATCGCGGTCGGCGCCACCCTGCGCGCCGCCGGCCGGGCCGCCGAGAAGGACCGCACCCAGGCCGGCGGGCCCGCGGTCACCTCCGGTGCGGTACGGCTGAGCGATCCGCACCGCGCGTTCTTCCGCAACATGGCCTGGGGCCCGCACCGCGACGAGATCACCGCCGTCCCGGCCGGCCGGCTCTCCGGCCCGCGCACCGCCTCCGGCGTCCGCTGCCTGCGCTTCCACGCGGCCGCCGGCACCGGCATCTGCCTGCAGGCCGTGCACGGTGAACTCCGCGACACCTACCGGGCGGTGGTCCTCGACGACCGGCTGCACGAGCGGCGCCACTACGACCTGGCCGGCACCCCGACCCGCGCCCGGGTCTCCCCCGGCGGCCGCACCGTCGCCTGGACCGTCTTCGTCAGCGGCGACTCCTACGCGGGCACCGCCTTCTCCACCCGGACCTCGATCCTCGACACCCGCACCGGGCACCTGGACGCCAACCTGGAGACCTACGCGCTGACCATCGACGGACACCGGGTGCACGCGGCCGACACCAACGTCTGGGGCGTCACCTTCGCCGACGACGACCGCTTCTACGCCACCGCCGCCACCGGCGGAAAGACCTACCTCGTCCGCGGTGACCGCACCGCCCGCACCCTGCGCGCGCTGCACGCCAACGTCGAATGCCCCTCGCTGTCGCCCGACGGCACCCGCATCGCCTACAAGAAGCGGGTCGCCGACGCCGATCCGGACGCCCCCTGGCGGCTGTACGTGCTCGATCTGCGCACGCTGCGCGAGACCGCGACCGGGGAGCACCGCACCATCGACGACCAGGCGGTCTGGCAGGACCGGCACACCCTGGTCTACGCGCTGCCGGGCGACTACGGCGCCGATCTGTGGACCGTCCCCGCCGACGGCTCGGGCACCCCGCGCCGGCTCGCCACCGCGGCGCTCGCCCCCGCCTTCCCTCACTGACCGCCGGCCACCCGCGCCACCTCCTCCTCCCCCACCGCCACCAGCAGCTGCAACGGCAGCTCCCGGTCGCCCTGTCCGACACCCACGCCTATCCACCGGCCGTCCACCCGCCAGCCGTACATCAGCGGCACGAAACCGCACAGGGTGTCCAGCGGCGGCCGCACCGGCAGCCCCTGCGCCGTCCGCTCCAACACGCCTGCCAGGTCCAGCACTTGGGGCTCGCCCCACCGTAAGGACAGCGCCCGCACCAGGGCGGTCAGCGCGGCTTCGAACTCCTCCTCGGCCTCCGCGAGCTCGGCGAGATCCGCGTCCCAGAAATCCTGGCTGACCCGCAGATCCGCTATGTGGAAGCCCGGCCCGCTCTCGGCCGGCGCGGAGCGGACCCGCTGCGCCGGGAACTCCCGCAGGCGCAGCCGGTCGATGGTCGTCAGCTGCTCGTCAAGCTTCATACCGTCAGTAAAGCGCGGGGGTCTGACAATTGGCCGTGCCACCGGTGCCGGCAGCGCCACAGCGGCCCCTGAGCTCCGCATTCGGCCCCCCTGCGCCGGGGAGGTTTCCCCCACCGGGGGGAGGCGACGCCCGGTCACGCGCTGGCACGATGACGGCGTGACCGCCTCGCTCGCCTCCGTCGTCCGCCGGCTCGGCCGGCCCGTCACCTACACCCGCTGGCTGCACCTGCTCATGGCCACGGTCGCCGGGGTGCTGACCGGGTTCCTGCACGGGGGGACGTTCCGGACGGGCGGCTGGGAGACCTGGCTGCGGCTCGCGATGCTGCCGGTCCCGCTCGTCCTCGCGGCCGCGCTGGTGCCGGTGGTCCGGCGGGTCGAGGGTCTGCAGGCCCAGCTGCTGCTGACGCCGGGCCCGCACGGCCCCGAGCAGCGGGCCGCGTCCGGTATCGCCACCACCCCGTCGGCCCGCTGGCGCGATCGCGCCCGTACCGCCGGATGGCTGCTGCTGCGGCTGGAGACGGGCGTGGCCGTGACGGCGCTGACCGTCCAACTGCCCATGCTCGCCGTCGCGTTCGGCATGGCGGCGGCCGGCCGGCCCAGCCATCTGAGCGGCCTGCCGGCCATCGGGGCGCCCCACTGGTGGTACGGCCTGCTCGTGCCGCTCCCCCTCGTGCTGCTCCTGGCCGTCGCCCTGGGCGCGGGGGCGCTGATGGCCCGTGCCGCGCGGCTGTTGCTGGGCCCCTCCGCGGCCGAACGGCTGGCCGCGCTGGAGGCCCGTACGGAGCGGCTGCTGGCGCACAACCAGCTGGCCCAGGAGCTGCACGACTCGATCGGGCACGCGCTGACCGTGACCGTGGTGCAGGCGGGGGCGGCCCGCGCCGCCGGTGCGGCGGAGTTCACCGACCGGGCGCTGGCCGCCATCGAGGAGACCGGGCGGCAGGCGCTCGGCGATCTGGAGCGGGCCCTGCGGCTGCTGCGCGAGGACGCGCCGCGGCCGGCCGACCGGCCCCTGCTCACCGAGGCCGAGCGGCTGCTGGAGTCCGCCCGGGCCGCCGGCTCCGCGGTCAGCGCCGAGCTCAGCGGCCCGCTGGCGGACCTGCCCGGGCCGGTCTCCCGGGAGGGGTACCGCATGGTGCAGGAGGCCCTGACCAACGTGCTGCGGCACGCGGGTCCGGTGCCGGTGTCCGTACGGATCGCGGCCGACGGCGGCGTGCTGGAACTGGATGTCCGCAATCCGCTGCCCGCCGTCCCCGCGGGCCCCGGCAGCGGCGGCCGCGGCCTGCGCGGCATCCGCGAACGCGCCACACTGCTCGGCGGCGAGGCCCGCACCGGCCCCGCGGACGGCACGTGGCGGGTGAGCGTCCGCCTGCCGCTGCCCGCCTGACCGGCGCCTCCCTCTAGGGTGGTGCCGTGCCGATATCCGTACTCCTGGTCGACGACGAGCCGCTGGTGCGCGCCGGACTGCGCGCCATTCTGGAGGCCCAGCCCGACATCGAGGTGACGGGGGAGGCGGGTGACGGGGCCGCCGTGGTCCCGCTGGTGCGGCAACTGCGGCCGGACGTGGTCGCCATGGACGTACGGATGCCGCTGCTGGACGGGATCGAGGCGACCCGCGCGGTGCTCCGGACGATCACCGACCCGCCGCGGATCCTCGTCGTCACCACCTTCGAGGCGGACGAGTACGTCTACGAGGCGCTGCGCGCGGGCGCGGACGGTTTTCTGCTCAAGCGGTCCCGGCCGGCCGAGATCGTGCACGCGGTGCGGCTGGTCGCGGAGGGCTCCTCGCTGCTGTTCCCGGCGTCGCTGCGGGCCATGGCCGCGGAGCGGCGCAACGACCGGGCCCGGGCGGAGTTGGAGCGGGCCGCGCTGACGGGCCGGGAGCGCGAGGTACTGCGGCTGATGTGCCGCGGACTGTCGAACGCCGAGATCGCCGCGGAGCTGGTGGTGGGGGCCGAGACGGTCAAGACGCACGTCAGCGCGGTGCTGGCGAAGCTGGGCGCCCGGGACCGCACCCAGGCCGTGATCGCCGCCTACGAGTCCGGGTTCGTGACGCCGGGGACGGTCGGGTGAGCGGGGGCCGGCCCCTGCCGCGGCCCCGGGCGGGGCTCGCCGCACACCGTCTGACCGGCTACGATCCGCCACACACGGAAAGCTAGGGAGACGGACGTTGGGGCGGCTCACCGGCGGGGACCCCTCGCTGCTGCGACGGATCAACTCCGCGGTGGTGCTGGACGCGCTGCGCGCCGCGGACGCCGCCACGCTCACCCATCTGGTCCAGGTGACGGGCCTGTCACGGCCCACGGTCGAGGGCGTGGTCGAGGGGCTCATCGAGAGCGGCCTGGTCGTCGAGGTGCCCGCCGAGGAGGGCGAGGCGCGCCGGCAGGGCCGCCCGGCCCGCCGCTTCCGGTTCCGTACCGAGGCCGGTCATCTGCTGGGCATCGAGATCGGGCCGCACCGCATCGTGGCGCTGCTGTCGGATCTGAGCGGCCGGGTGCTGGACACCGCGCAACGCACCGTCGAGGAGGGCGCCCCGGCCGATGAGCGGCTGGACCGGGTGCGGGCCGTGGTGGCGGATCTGCTGCGGCGCACCGGCGTGCCGCGCCGCAGCCTGCGGGCCGTCGGCGTGGCCAGCCCGGGCATCGTGGAGGCGGACGGCACGGTACGGCTGGGCACCGCGCTGCCCGGCTGGACGGGGCTGCCGCTGGGCGACCGGCTGCGGCGGTCGTTCCGCTGTCCGGTGCTGGTCGAGAACGACGCCAACGCGGCGGCGGTGGCCGAGCACTGGCAGGGCGCGGCGACCGGCTCGGACGACCTCGTCTTCGTGCTGGCGGGGCTCAGCCCGGGTGCCGGTGCGCTGATCGGCGGGCGGCTGCACCGCGGGTTCGGCGGCGCGGCCGGGGAGATCGGCGCGCTGCATCTGCTCGGGCGGGAGGCGACCCCGGAGACGCTGCTGTCGACGACCGGGAAGCCGCTGCATCCGCTGGACGAGGCGCAGGTCGCGGCGGTGTTCGCGGCGGCCGGGCAGGGTGATGCGCGGGCCCGGGACGCGGTGGACCGGTTCATCCGGCGGCTGGTGCACGACGTCGCCGCGCTGGTGCTGGCACTCGATCCGGAGCTGGTGGTGATCGGCGGCTGGGCGACCGGGCTGGCCGGCGTACTGGGGCCGCTGCGCGGCGAGTTGGCGCGCTACTGCCTTCGGCCGCCGCGGGTCGTACTGTCCCAGCTGGGCGAGGCGGCGGTGGCGACCGGTGCGCTGCGGCTGGCCCTCGACCACGTCGAGGGGGAACTCTTCGCGGTGGAGGGGACCGTGACGGCCCGTCGGTGAGCCGTCACCCCTCCCCGCGGCGCGGGGTCAGCCCGCGAGCAGGGCCACCGCGTCGCGCTCGCCGAACGTCAGCCGGCAGGTGTCGGCGCGGTACGTGGACACCGCGACCGCGGTCGGGCGTCCCGCGGAGACATAGCGGGTCGTGACGACCAGAACGGGCGCGCCGGGAAGGCGGTCGAGCTGCTTGGCGTCCTCGGCCCGGGCGGAGCCCAGCTCCACCGTGCGGTCCTGGCCCTCCAGCTCGCGCTCCTGGAGTGCGCGCAGCACGGCACGGGCGCGGCCGGGGGCGCTGAGCGCGGCCGCCGCGTCGTATCCGGGGACCACGGCCGCCGGTACGTACAGCAGCTCGGCGGCGACCGGGCGGCCGTCGGTGACCCGGCTGCGGCGCACGACGTGGACCTGTTCGCCGGGGGCGGTGTCCAGCAGCCGCGCCACCTCGGCCGGGACCGTGTCGCTCTCGGCGGCGTCGACCGGCTGCCAGTCGTCGCCGGGGACGCCGGGCCAGGTGTGCCGGACGGGGTCGACGGCGACGTCGGCGCGCGGCGGGGCGACGGTGGTGCCGACGCCGCGGCGGCGCTGGAGCCGGCCCTCCAGCTCCAGTTGTTCGAGCGCCTGCCGGAGCGTGGCCCGGGCGACCCCGAACCGGGCCGCCAACTCACGCTCGTTGGGCAGAACCTCACCGACCGCGAACTCCGAGTCCAGCGCCTCGCTGAGCACGGTCTTGAGGTGCCAGTACTTCGGCTCCGGCACCGTGTCGAGTTGCGTGGTCCCCACCCTGTCCTCCGCACTGGCGGCTGCCCGCGGGGCAGCGCCCCCTGGGATCCGGGCCCGCACCCGGGCCGTGCGGGACGGCCCGTTCGCGCACCCTTTATGAGCGCTTCTTTATTAAAGGTTGTTGCAGTATCCCGACGATATGGCCGCCCCCACCCTTGGTCAAGACCAATCCCGCCACCGATTGACGAAGCGCCGCGCGACGAGGACAGCCCGGGAGGCCCGATCCGCGGGCCCCGGCTCACCGCGTGGCCAGTGCCCCGAGCTTGTCCGGGTTGCGCACGATGTAGACGGTCCGGATCCGGCCGTCCTGGACGCCGAGCTGAATGACCGTGTCCGGTACGCCGTCCTGGTGCGCCAGCACGGCGAGCCCGCCGTTGAGCGCGCACAGGGTGAACTCCAGCCCGGCCGGCATGGACTTGGCGACGCCGAGGAGGAAGCGGGCGACCTTGTCGGCGGACTCGATGATCCGCAGCGGCGCCTTGGCCTTGCCGCCGCTGTCGCCGACCAGCCGGGCGTCCGCCGCCAGCAGGCTCAGCAGCCCCGCCAGGTCGTCACCGGCCGCCGCGGCCAGGAACCGTTCGGTCAGATCGCGCTGCTGCTCCGGATCCACCTCGTAGCGCGGGCTGCCCTCCTCGACGTGGCGCCGGGCCCGGCCCGCCAGTTGGCGCACCGCGGCCTCGCTCCGGTCGAGGACCGCGCCGATCTCCGCGTAGGGGTAGCCGAACGCCTCGCGCAGTACGAACACCGCGCGTTCCAGAGGGGAGAGCGACTCCATGACGACGAGCACCGCGAGGGTCACGGTCTCGGCGAACACCGCCCGCTCCGCGCCGTCCGGCGGGCTCCCGGCGGCGTCCGTCGCCAGCGGCTCGGGCAACCAGGGCCCCACGTAGGACTCGCGCCGCGACTGGACCTGGCGCAGCCGGTCGATGGCCAGCCGGGTGGTGATCCGTACGAGGAAGGCGCGCGGCTCGCGGACCTCGGCGCGCTCCACGCCGGCCCAGCGCAACCAGGCGTCCTGCACCACGTCCTCGGCGTCGGCCACCCGGCCGAGCATCCGGTAGGCCACCCCGAACAGAACGGGCCGGTATTCCTCGAAGACCTCGGTCGCGGTATCGCTTCGCACCCGCCCATCCCACCCGCCGACCCGGCCGTTGTCCAGCGCAAACGCCCCGGTGCGAGCCACGCCACTGCCCCGGCGGGCGAGGCGCGGCCGCACCCCGGCGCCCAGCACCACGCCCGCGCCCACCAGCAGGCTGCCGCCCAGCTGGGCCGGGCCGTATCCGCCGGTTCCGACCAGTGGCGCGGTGAGTGCGGCGAACACCGGGATCAGGCCGGAGAAGAGAGTGGCGCGTTGGACGCCGATCCGCTGGATGCCGGCGTACCAGCAGACGAAGCCGACGACGGTGACGATGACGGCCTGCCAACCGAGGGCGGCCGCCTCGACCGCGTCCGGCATCCGCAGCCGGCCGGCGCCCCCGGTGACCGCGCCGACGACGGTGGCCTCCACCGCGGCGAGCGCGCTGACCACCGCCGACAGCAGCCGGGGGCCGAGCGGCGGCAGGACGGGCACCGCCAGTACGGCGAAGCCCACCTCCCCGCACAGCGCGGCCACCGACCAGAACAGGCCCGGCGCGTCGGTGCGTCCCCACCCCTGGACGACCCAGGCGCCGGCGGCCACCAGGAGGGCGCCGCGTACCACGGCCGGGCTCGGCCGGCGCCCCGCCAGGGTGGGCACGAGCACGGCGACGACCACCGGGGCACAGCCGACGAACACCCCCGGCACGGCCGGTTCCGCGGTGCGTTCGGCCGCCAGGATCGCGAGGTTGAAGCCGAGCATGCCGAGGGCGGCGAGCAGGGCGAGGCGTCCCCACTGGCGGCCGGTGAGGGCGCGCAGCGGCGGGCCGGCGCGGCGGCCGACGAGGGCGAGCAGGATCAGGGCGGCGAGGCCGTAGCGCAGGGCCTGGCCGCCCGCCCACGGGTAGTCGCCCAGCAGGCTGTTGGCGGTGAAGGAGCCGCCCACCAGGAAGCAGGCGAAGGCGGCGCAGAGCGCGCCGTGCAGCGGAGTCCGGTTCATGAGACGGACGCTAGGAAGAGCGGCGGACCGTCTTAAGGTCCACTTCAGCGGCTGCGTAGGGGACCACTTGGCGGCGGCGGAACGGGGGACCTGCGATGTCTGACGACAACGGGCGTGCCGGCGACGGGAGTTGGACCGCCGCCTGGGAGCTGCTGCTGCCGACGGCCGGCGCGCCCCGGCGGCGGCGCGGCCGCGCGCTCCAGGAGGCGCTGCGCGAGGCGGTCCGATCGGGCCGGCTGGCGGCCGGGACCCGGCTGCCGTCGGGCCGGGAACTGGCCGCCGATCTCGGGGTCTCGCGCGGTCTGGTGACCGAGGCGTACGAGCAGCTGACCGCCGAGGGCTATCTGGACAGCCGGCGCGGCGCGGGCACCTGGGTCGGCGGTGCGGTGCGCGGCGCGGGCACCTGGGTCGGCGGTGCGGTGCGCGGCGCGCGCCCGCCGAGGAACGCCGTGGCCCCCGCGGCCGGCACCCCGTTCATCGACTTCACCCCCGGCACCCCCGACCTCTCGCTGTTCCCACGAGCGGCCTGGTCGGCCGCCCACCGCCGGGCGCTGCACCGGCTGCCGCACCGCGCCCTCGGCTACCCGGATCCGCGCGGCCTGCCCGAACTGCGCCGGGAACTGGCGCAGTTGCTGACCCGGCGGCGCGGTGTGGCCGCCGATCCGGAGCGGCTGGTGGTGTGTTCGGGCGTGGCCCAGGCGATGACACTGCTCGGCTTCGCGCTGCGCGCGGCCGGACACCGGGCGGTGGCCGTGGAGGACCCGGGCAGCCCCGAGCACGCCCAGCTGTTCGCCGCAGCCGGGCTGGCGTCCGTACCGGTGCCGCTGGACGGTGAGGGCCCGGTCATGGCGGAGCTGGCGGCTTCCGGGGCGCGGGCCGCGGTACTGACGCCGTCCCACCAGTTCCCCTCCGGGACGGCCGTGCCGGCGGCCCGCCGGGCGGAGCTGCTGGGCTGGGCGCGGGCGGCCGGCGGGCTGCTCGTCGAGGACGACTACGACGGCGACTTCCGCTACGACCGGGCTCCGGTCGGCGCGTTGCAGGGCCTGGATCCGGAACGGGTGGCGTACACCGGCTCGGTGAGCAAGTCGCTGGCGCCGGGGCTGCGGCTGGGCTGGCTGGTGGTGCCCGGATGGCTGGCCGACGACGTGGTGGCCCGTAAGCGGACGATGGACCTGGGCAATCCGGTGCTGGACCAGGCGCTGCTGGCCGAGCTCATCGCCCGGGGCGACTACGACCGCCAGCTGCGCCGTTGCCAGCGCGCCTACCGGGAGCGCCGGGACGCGCTGACCGCGGCGCTGGCCGCGCACTGCCCGGGCGCCGAGGTGACCGGCATCGCCGCCGGACTGCACGTCATCGTCACGCTGCCCGCGGCGTACGGGGCCGAGGCGGAGCTGCTCGCCCGGGCCCGGCGGGCAGGACTGGCGCTGCGCGCGCTGTCCGCCTACAGGAGCGCGCCCGCGCCGCCGGGCGACGGGCGGGTCCGACTGGTCCTGGGGTACGCCCATCTGGCCCCGTCGGACCTCGACCGCGGGGTACGGCTGCTGGGCACACTGCGCCGGGACCGGTCGCGGGGACGGGGCGTGGCCCCGGCCCGGAACGGGAGCACCGGCCGGTAACCGTCCGGCCGCCGGAGCGCGCCCCGGCGGCCCGGTACAGGCTGTGGGCGGCGGCGTGTACGGGCAGCGTCATCGTCGCGGCGCAGTCCTGGCCATCCCCCCTCCGTCTTGCGACCATGACCCGGACCCGACCGGTCCCCTGGGCCGGGCCGGCGTGCAGCGCACCCCCGCACCGCCCGTGAACCACTGCGCGTTCACCGGGAGTTCGACCGCGGGGCACCGAACAGCGATACGAACAGGTCATCAGTGAGTCGGTCGAGGCATGGAGGTTGGAGATGGCGCAGGGATCCGGCGGTGGCTGGGGGCGGCGCGCGGTGCTGCGGGGTGCGGCGGCGGGGTCCGCGGCGCTGGCGCTGCCCGCGCCCGCCGGGGCCGCGCCCGCGCTGGCCCGCGGTGGGCGGCCGAGTGCCGACTGGGGCGTGCAGGTCGGGGACGTGACGACGTCCTCGGGCCTGGTGTGGGTGCGGTCCGACCGGCCGGCCCGGATGGTGGTGCAGACCGCGGCGACCGAGTCGTTCCGCGATGCGGAGACCACGCAGACCTGGCGCGGCCCGGTCCTCGGCGCGGGTACGGACTTCACCGGCGTCACCCCGCTGCACGGCCTGCCGCCCGGCGAGCAGGTCCACTACCGGGTGCTGCTGGCCGACCCGGACGATCCGCGGCGCACCGGCGAGCCGGTGACCGGCACCTTCCGTACCGCTCCCGAGGGGCGCCACGCCGACGTGCGGTTCCTCTGGTCGGGCGATCTGGCCGGCCAGGGCTGGGGCATCAACCCGGACCGCGGCGGCTACCGCGTCTACGAGGACATGCGGCGCCGGAACCCGGACTTCTTCCTGTGCAGCGGCGACAACATCTACGCCGACAACCCGATCACCGAGCGGGTGACGCTGCCGGACGGCCGCATCTGGCGGAACGTGACGACCGAGGAGAAGGCGAAGGTCGCCGAGACGCTTCAGGAGTTCCGCGGCGCGTTCCGCTACAACCTGCTGGATACGAACCTGCGCCGGTTCAACGCCCAGGTGCCGACGATCACCCAGTGGGACGACCACGAGGTGCACAACAACTGGTACCCGGGGCAACTGCTCGACGACGACCGGTACACCGAGAAGCGCACGGACGTGCTCTCCGCGCGGTCGCTGCGGGCCTTCGCCGAGTACTTCCCGATCCGTACGCTGCGGCCGGACGGCACCGGGCGGGTCTACCGGGTGGTGCACCACGGCCCGCTGCTGGACGTCTTCGTGCTGGACATGCGGCGCTACCGCAACGCCAATTCGCCGGACCGGCAGACCGACGACCCGCAGGGCATCCTCGGGGCGGAGCAGCTGCGCTGGCTCAAGCGTGAGCTGTCCCGCTCACGTGCGGTGTGGAAGGTGATCGCCTCGGACATGCCGCTGGGGCTGGTCGTCCCGGACGGCAGGACGAACTTCGAGGCGGTGGCGCAGGGCGATCCGGGGGCTCCGCTGGGGCGGGAGCTGCAGCTGGCGGAGCTGCTGCGGCACATCAAGCACGCCCGGGTGACCGGCACGGTGTGGATCACCACGGACGTGCACTACACCTCGGCGCAGCACTACGCGCCGGAGCGGGCGGCGTTCCGGGACTTCGCGCCGTTCTGGGAGTTCGTGTCGGGGCCGCTGAACGCGGGCGGGTTCCAGGCCGTGAAGCTTGATGGAACGTTCGGGCCGGAGCAGGCGTTCATCAAGGCACCGGACCGCGCGAACGTCTCCCCGGCGGAGAGTCCGCAGTACTTCGGCGAGATCGACATCGACGGGGGAAGCGGGGAGCTGACGGTGCGGCTGCGTCAGGAGGGCGGGGACGTGTTGTTCAGCAAGGTGCTCCAACCCGGACGGGTAGGACAGTAGGGACCAATGCCCCGATTGCGTCTTTTACCCGTCGGACACAATGTGTTGGCGACCAGGCAACACCTGTCGGCGAGGCTGTGTGCATGACTGAAGCAACCTCTGCCAAAACCTCCCGCCGTCACCACTGGCGGCGGGAGCTCGTCGAGCTGGCGGCCCTGTTCACGGCCGTCGCGGTGGCCGACGCGGTCGCCAACACCGTCGCACACGGCCCGTCCGGGCCGGGGCTGCTGTGCGCCTCCGCGGTGGCCCTGCTCGCCACGGCCGGCTTCCACGTCTGGTGGTCACGGCGCCACGACCACGCCCCGCCGCCGACCGATACCGGCGCCACGGCGCCGTCCCCGGCCGGTGCGTCCCCCAGGGCCGCCGGCAAGGAGACGACGCTGTGGCGGATGCGGACCACGGTCCGCGACGCACCGGGCAGCCTGGCCGCGCTGTGCACGGCACTGGCCGCCCGGGAGGTGGACATCCTCAGCCTGCAGACCCACCCGCTGTCCGAGGGGACCGTCGACGAGTTCCTGCTGCGCGCGCCGGCCCCGCTGACGCCCGCCGAGCTCACCCGTACGGTGGCCGGCGCCGGCGGCGTCCACAGCTGGCTGGAGCGGGCCGACGCGCACGACCTCGTCGACGCACCGACCCGGATGCTCGGCCTGGCGACCCGTACCGCCCTGGATTCCGCCGAACTCCCGCTGGCGCTGCGGCAGTTGCTGGGGCGCTGCACGATCCACTCGGTGCCCGCCCGCTCGCTGACCGGTCAGCCGCTGGCCGAGCAGGTGCCCGCGGAGGGCGTGCTGGAGGACCATGTGATGAAGTTCCGCGACCCCTCCGGGGGTTCGCTCACGATCGAAAGGCCGCAGTTGCCGTTCACCCCCACCGAGTTCGCCCGGGTGCGGGCACTGGTCGAGCTGGACACCCGGCTGGGCCAGCGGGTGCCGCCGCGGCGGGACGTGCTGACCCTGCCCGAGGGCAACGAGATCACCGTCCGCCGCGCCGACACCTCCGATCTGGTCGCGGCCCGGGAGATGCACGACCGCTGCTCGGCGCGGACCCTCGCGCTGCGCTACCACGGCCCGGTCGGGGACGCGGACCGCTACCTCGGCCATCTGCTCAGCCCGCGCTTCGGCCGCACCCTGGCGGTGGAGACCGCGTCCGGCCGGCTGGTGGCGCTCGGCCATCTGCTCTGGGACGGCGACGAGACCGAGGTCGCCCTGCTGGTCGAGGACGCCTGGCAACAGCGCGGCATCGGCGCCGAGCTGCTGCGCCGGCTGGTGGCGATGGCGGCCGAGACCGGCTGCGAGAGCGTGTACGCGATCACCCAGGCGTCCAACACCGGCATGGTCGCCGCGATGCGCGGCCTCGGCCTGCCGCTGGACTACCAGATCGAGGAGGGCACACTGGTGATCACGGCCCGCCCGGCCGGCCTGCCCGCCCGGCGGGAGCCCCGGGAGACCGTGCACATCCAGGACGCGACCGGCCGCCGCTGAGGCCGGACCACGGCCCGCGGTCCGGCCGGGTGGCGCGCACCACCCGGCCGGCCGCTCACCGCGCCCCGCGAAGGCAATGACGCCGTAAAGTGACAGGCACGTAGGGGCTGTTGATGGTGACGCGGCGGGTCGATCCGTACGAGGATGGTCCACATGCCCCACACCACTACTCCCGCGAGCGGCCCACTGCCCCGTCAGGTCGCCGACGCCTATGTCGACGCACTCGTCGAACTGGACCCCATCACCGGCACCTTCCTCGGCGTCCGGGAGAGCTCCTCGAAGCTCCCCGACTTCTCCCCGACGGGCCAGGAAGCACTGGCCCAGCTCGCCCGCACGACGCTGGAGCGACTCACCGAGGCGGAGGCCCGGCCGGGCGCGGAACACCCCACCGAGAAGGTCTGCGCGCGGCTGCTGCGCGAGCGGCTCACCGCCGAGCTGGCGGTGCACGAGGCGGGCGAGGGCCTGCGCGCGGTCAGCAACCTCAGCTCGCCGCTGCACCACGCCCGCCAGGCAATCATCCTCACCCCCTCTGAGACCGAGGAGGACTGGGCGGCGATCGCCCAGCGGGTGCGGGCGCTGCCGGCCGCCCTGGAGGGCTACCGCGCCGCACTGGACGCCGGCCGCAAGCGCGACCTGCCCGCCGGACCGCTCCAAGTCGCCACGGTCATCGGCCAGTTGGACGAATGGATCGGCACCGACCGCAGCTGGTTCGCCGAGTTCACCGAGTCCGGCCCCGACGCGCTGCGCGCCGAGCTGACCGAGGCCGCCGGGGTGGCCACCGGCGCGCTGGTGGAGCTGCGCGACTGGTTCCGCGACGTCTACGCCCCGGCCATCGAGGGCGCCCCGGACGTGGTGGGCCGGGAACGCTACATCCGGCTCGTCCGTTTCTTCAGCGGCACCGACCTCGACGCGGACGAGGCGTACGCGTACGGCTGGTCGGAGTTCTACCGGCTGCTGGCCGAGATGGAGACCGAGGCGGAGCGGGTGCTGCCCGGCGCGAAGACGCCGTGGGAGGCGCTGGCCTGGTGCGACGAGCACGGCGAGGCGGTCGAGGGGGTCGAGGAGACCCGCCAGTGGCTGCAGTCGCTGATGGACGAGGCCATCGACGGCCTGGACGGCACGCACTTCGAACTCGCCGAGCGGGTGCGCCGGGTGGAGTCCATGATCGCCCCGCCCGGCAGCGCCGCCGCCCCGTACTACACCCAGCCGTCGCTGGACTTCTCCCGCCCCGGCCGCACCTGGCTCCCGACCATGGGCGAGACCCGCTTCCCGGTGTACGACCTGGTCTCCACCTGGTACCACGAGGGCGTGCCCGGCCATCACCTCCAGCTGGCGCAGTGGGCGCACGTCGCCGATGCGCTCTCCCGCTACCAGACGACGGTGGGCATGGTCAGCGCCAACGTCGAGGGCTGGGCGCTCTACGCCGAGCGGCTCATGGACGAACTGGGCTTCCTGACCACGCCGGAGCGCCGGCTGGGCTACCTGGACGCCCAGATGATGCGGGCCATCCGCGTCATCATCGACATCGGCATGCACCTGGAGCTGGAGATCCCCGCGGACTCGCCGTTCCACCCGGGCGAGCGCTGGACGCCGCAGCTGGCGCACGAGTTCCTGGCGAGCCACTGCAGCCGCCCGGCCGAGTTCGTCGAGAGCGAGATCATCCGCTACCAGGGCATGGCCGGCCAGGCCATCGGCTACAAGCTCGGCGAGCGCATCTGGCTCCAGGGCCGCGAGGCCGCCCGTGCCCGCCACGGCGCCGACTTCGACCTCAAGGCCTGGCACATGGCCGCCCTCTCCCAGGGCTCCCTGGGCCTGGACGACCTGCTGAGCGAACTCTCGGCGCTCTGAGGGGAGTTCGCGGTACACCGGGGCCGGGTCCGGCAGGGAGCTGCCGGACCCGGTACGGGACCGCCGGGCCCCGCCGCCCGGTTCTCGCCCGGCCCGCTCAGCAGCCGCACTCCCCCTCGCCGACCGGGGCCGTCAGCGGGTCGACGGGCCGGGTCCGGGTGCCCTGCCAGGTCTCGGTCGGGTAGCCCTCGCGGATCCAGTACTCGATGCCGCCGAGCATCTCCTTGACGCGGTAGCCGAGCCGGGCCAGGGCGAGGGCGGCGCGGGTGGCGCCGTCGCAGCCGGGGCCCCAGCAGTGCACGACGACCGGCACCTCCGGGTCGAGCAGCTGCCGGGCGTCCGCGGGGATCCGGGCGGTGGGCAGGTGGACGGCGCCGGGGACGTGGCCCTGGTCCCAGGCGGCGGTGCTGCGGGAGTCGACCACGACGAAGTCCGTGGCGCCGGCCGCAAGGGCGGTGTGCACATCGGCGACGTCGGTGTGGAAGGCGAGCCGCGCGGCGAAGTACGCGGCGGCGTCGGCCGGCGCGGCCGGCGGGGTGGCGAGTACCGGGCTGGCGGGGGCGGCCGGGGACTGCCGGGCCGGGCGGGGCTGCTGAGTGATCATGGCGGTAAATCTATGGTCCGCCGCGGCGGCCGAGAACCGACGATCCCCGGCGGAACCCTTGCCGTACCGGGGATTCCACTGCTAGACAGCGCAGATGACCGGATATTCCCCCGACGCCACCGACTGGCGCATCCTCGACGTCCTGCAGCGCAACGGCCGCGCGGGCTACGCCGAGCTGGCCCGCGCCGTGAACATGTCCGCCAGTGCCGTCACCGAGCGGGTCCGGCGGCTGGAGGAGGCCGGGGTGATCTCGGGGTACGCGGCGGTGGTCGCCCCGGAGCGGATCGGGCTGCCGGTGCTGGCCTTCGTACGGCTCCGCTATCCGAACGGCAATTACAAGCCGTTCCACGATCTGCTGGAGACGACGCCGGAGATCCTGGAGGCGCACCACGTCACGGGCGACGACTGCTTCGTGATCAAGGTCGCGGCCCGTTCCATGAAGCATCTGGAGGAGGTGTCCGGGCGGATCGGCGCGCTCGGCTCGGTGACCACCAGCGTGGTGTATTCGTCACCGCTGCCGCGCCGGCCGGTCGGCCACTGACCGGCCCGCCCGCCCCCACTCCCCCGGGCCTCAGTGCGGCACGTGGTGCCGTACCGCCGAGCCCGTGCGGGCCTTGACGACCTCCAGCTGGGCGGGGATGCGGGCCTTGAGGTCCGCGACGTGGCTGACGATGCCGACGCTCCGGTCGCGTTCGCGCAGCGAGTCCAGGACGTCCAGCACCTCGTCGAGGGTCTGCTCGTCGAGGCTGCCGAAGCCCTCGTCGATGAAGAGGGTGTCCAGCCGCGTGCCGCCGGCCTCGTCGGTGACGACGTCGGCCAGCCCGAGGGCGAGCGCGAGCGAGGCGAAGAAGGTCTCCCCGCCGGAGAGGCTGGCGGTGTCCCGCTCCCGGCCGGTCCAGCCGTCGATGACGTGCAGCCCGAGCCCGGAACGGCGGGTGCCGCCGGCCCGCTCGTCGGAGTGGACGAGGGTGTAGCGGCCGGCCGACATCCGGTGCAGCCGGGCGCTGGCCGCGGCCGCGACCTGTTCGAGCCGGGCGGCGAGGACGTACGACTCCAGCCGCATCCGCCGCTCGTTCTCGCCGGACGTGCCGGCGGCCAGGGCGGCGAGCCGGGCGATGCGGTCGTGGGCGGCGCGCAGCGGGGCCAGCGCCCGGGCGTCGGCCCCGGCACGCGCGGAGAGCCGGTCGAGTTCGGCAGCGCGGTCCTGGGCGGTGGCGTGGGCCGTGGCGGCGGTCCGCAGCCGCGCCGCCGCCTCCTGGTGCGCGGTCCGGGCGGCATCCGGGTCCGCGGGCGGCAGGGCAGCCGCGGCGGAGACCTCCGGGTCGGCCAGTTCCGCCTCGGTCGCGGCGGATTCCCGCTGCCAGTCGTCGAGCCGCTGCTGCAGGGCCCGCCACTCGTCGTCCCGCAGCAGTGCCCCGGCGACCTCCCGCGGGGTGTCGAACCCGGCCCGGTAGGCGGCGTCGGCGAGCGCGGCGTCGGCCTCCTTGAGCCGCTCGGCGCAGGAGTGCGCCGTACGGGACGCCTCGGCCGCGGCGGCCAGCCGGGCCACCTGCCGCTCCAGGTGCCCGGCCCGTTCGGCCACGCTCGCGCAGTCCGCCCGGGCCCGCGTCAACTCCTCCTCCAGGGCGGCCCGTTCGGCGTCCAGTGCCTCGCGGCGGGAGGTGCGGGCGGCGGCCCGGCGCTCGGCCTGCTGCTGCTCGGTGCGGCGCCGTTCGTGTTCCCGCTCGGCGCGCTGGAGCGCCTCGCGGGCGGCGTGCAGATCGGCGCCCCGGGCGTGCTCGCGGGCCAGACCGTCCCGCAACTCCTCGACCTGCGCGGCGAGTTCGGCGACCGGGGTGTCGCCCGCGGTGGCGGCGGCGCCGGCCAGCTCCTCCTTGGCGGACTGGCGGCGCTGCTCCGCCTGCCGGCGGGTCTCCTCGGCCCGGCGGTACGCCGCGAGTGCGGCTTCCTCGGTGGCGCGGTCGACATGTCCGGCGCCGGCCCGGGCCGGCGCCGGGTGCTCGGTGGCACCGCACACCACGCAGGCCGCGCCGTCCGTCAGCGCCTCCGCGAGCTCGGCGGCGATCCCGCGCAGCCGCCGGTCCTTGAGGTCGAGCCAGTCCTCGTGGGCGGCCGCGGACCGCTCCCGGGCGGCGAGCAACTCCCGTTCGGCGGCGTGCACTTCTTCGGTGAGGCGGTCGCGCCGCCGGGCCGCGGCGAGCCGTTCGGCGGCCGGTTCGACGCGGGCGGCGAGCTGCTCGGCCCGGGTCGCGGCCTCCTGGGCCGTCTCGATGCGCCGCTGGTGGGCGCCGCGGGCCCGGTCCCACTGGGCGAGCCACTCGGCGGCGTCCAGCAGGGTCTGTTCGTCGGCGCGCGCCTCGCGGTCCAGCGCGGCCCGTTCCGCGCCGATCTCGGCGGCCCGCCGCTCGGTCCGCCGGGCCGCCGCGAGCGAGCCCAGCTCCTCCCGCAACTCCCGCTCCCTGGCGGCGAGTTGGTCACCCGCGGCATCGGCGAGCGCCGGCGGCAGGAGGCCGCGGCAGTCCGCGTCGGCGCGCTGGGCGGCGTCCAGGTCGCGTCCGGCGGCGTCGCGCAGGGCGAGCGCGGGCGCCACCTCCGCGGCGGTGCGGGCCCGGGCCAGCCTCGTCCGGGTCGCGTCCCGTTCCGCGGCCCGGGCCTCCAGCGCCTCGGCCCGGCGGCGGGCGTCCGCGTACCGCTGCTGCAGCCGGTGCCGTTCGCCGGCCTCCGCCAGCCGGCCGGCCGCGGTCCGTTCGGCCTCCTCGGCCCGGTGCAGTGCGCAGCGGTGGATGTCCAGCCGCTCCCGTGCGGTCACCCGGGCGACGGCGGCGGCGGCCAGCACCGCGTCGGCGAATCCCGGCTCGCCCGGCCCGGGCACGTCCGGCCCGGCGGAGGCGGTCCCGGTGCCGCGTCCGGCACGCCCGGCCGCGCCCGCGGTACGCCGCCCGGCGGCGCCGCCCTGGGCCGGGACCGCGGCCGCGGTACGCCGGCCGGAGTCCGCGGCGGACAGCAGCCCCGCGAAGACCGCGGCGTCACCGGACTCCGCGTCCGCGGTCCCGCCGGCCGCCTGCGCCATCCGGTGCGCCAGCGCCAGCAGCCGTTCGTCGCCCGCCGCGACCTCGTCGGCGGCGGCCCGGCGGCGCGCGGTCAGCTGCTCTTCGAGCGCGGCGAACCGGCGGGTGTCGAAGAGCCGGCCGAGCAGCCGGGCCCGGGCCTCGGCGTCGGCCCGCAGGAAGCGCGCGAACTCGCCCTGCGGCAACAGCACGACCTGGCAGAACTGCTCCTTGCTCATGCCGAGCAGCTGCCCGATCTCCTCCCCGATCTCCTGGTGCGAGCGGCTCAGCGCCTTCCAGTGCCCCTCGCCGCCGGCCGCCCGCTCCGGCACTCCGGCCGGTACGAACTCCCGCAGCCGGCTCTGCGCCTTCTCCCTCGTCGTGCCGCTGCCGCGCTTCTTGGGCCGCGGCTGCTCGGGCAGCCGGGTGATCTCCAACCGCCTTTCGGCCACGGTGAGTTCGAGGACGACCTCGGTGAGGGTCAGCGGGTCGGCCAGGTCGCTGCGCAGTGCCTGGCCGCTCTGCCGCGCCCCGGGCACCGACCCGTACAGCGCGAAGCAGACCGCGTCGAGGACGGAGGTCTTGCCGGCGCCGGTCGGCCCGTGCAGCAGGAACAGGCCGTCCCGGGCGAGCCGGTCGAAGTCGATGGTCTGGGTGCCGCCGAACGGCCCGAACGCGGTGACGGTCAGCCGGTGCAGCCTCATCGTGCCCCCTCGGCCGCCATCTCCTGGGCGCGCACCTCGTCGATCGCGGAGCGCAGTTCGGCCCGCTCGTGCGCGTCGGCCGCGCGGCCGGGCCGTACGTGTGCCACGAAGTCCTCGGCGATCTCCTGGTCGCTGCGGCCGCGCAGCCGCTGGGCGTACGAGGCCAGCGAGCGGGCGGGCCCCTCGTCGGGGTCGAAGACCAGGCTGACGAGGTGCGGGAAGCGGCGGGCGAGCCGGGCCATGGGCTCGTGCGGGCGGGCGCTGTCGGTGAGCGTCGCCTCGACCCAGGAGTCCTCGTGCCCGGCCAGTGCCGGGTCGTCGAGCAGCCGCTCCAGCGGCCCCCGGATGCGGGCCAGCGGCCGCGGCACCGGGCAGTCCACCCGCTCCGCGTGCACCGCCCCGTCCGCGTCGAGGTCGACCAGCCACATCGATTTGCGGTGCGTGGCCTCGGAGAACGAGTACGCCAGCGGGGAGCCGGAGTAGCGGATCCGTTCGGTGAGGGTCTGGCAGCCGTGCAGATGGCCGAGCGCGGCGTAGTCGACGCCGTCGAACACGGCCGCGGGCACGGAGGCGACGCCGCCGACGGTGATGTCCCGTTCGCTGTCGCTGACCGCGCCGCCGGTGACGAAGGCGTGCGCCAGCACCACCGAACGGGTCCCCGGCGGCCGGCCGGCGAGGTCGGCGCGCACCGTGTCCATCGCCGCGCCCAGCACCGCCGCGTGGTCGGCCCGGGGCGCGCCGAGGGCGTCGCGCACCATGGCGGGTTCGAGGTACGGCAGGCCGTAGAGCGCGACCGGGCCGTGCGCGTCGTGCAGCAGCACGGGGGTGCCGCAGCCGGCCGGGTCGGTGCGCAGGTGGATGCCGGCCCGTTCCATGAGCCTCGAGCCGACGCCCAGCCGGCGGGCGGAGTCATGGTTGCCGGAGATCATCACGGTCGGGACGCCGAGGTCGGCGAGCCGGTGCAGCGCCTCGTCGAAGAGTTCGACGGCGGCGAGCGGCGGCACTGCCCGGTCGTAGACGTCGCCCGCGACGAGCACGGCGTCGATCTCCCGGTCGCGCACCGTCGCCACGAGGTGGTCGAGGAAGGCGCGCTGGGCGGTGAGCAGGCCGACCCGGTGGAAGGACCGGCCCAGGTGCCAGTCGGAGGTGTGCAGAAGCCTCAATCGACCGCTCCGACCTGCACGTTTCCCCTCCCGGTCCGTCCTTCGCGCCGCCCGGGGTCCGCCGGCCGGCCGTGCCCAGGGTAGCCGCCGGCGCGGGCCGGCCCGGTACCGGCCTCGCGTCCCGGGGCGGCGCGTCGGTGCCTTCCGGGCGTCGCCTCTTCTTCCGCAGGGCCCCGGGTTCGTGCACGGTCTTCCTCCGCAGGGCCCCGCGTTCGTGCACGGCCGCCTTGCCGGACTTCTCGCTGCGCACCTCGTACCGCGGTTCCTCCTCGGAGGCGTCGACGGTGCGGCCGGCGGCCCGGGTGGGACTCACCTCCCGGGGGAATTCTCCCGGAGGCCGGTCCCCGCGGCCTGCGGGGCGGCGGCCGGGTCCGCGCAGCGGACGTCGTGGGCCGGGCGGCGGCCGGTGGTGAGGAAGGTGGTGACCGTGCGGTCGCCGCAGGCGGTGCCGTTGGCGAGGTAGGCGCCGTGGCCGCCGTGGTCGAGGGTGACCAGGCGGGCGCGGTCACCGAGGGCCTGCCGCATCTTCAGGGCACCGAAGTAGGGGGTGGAGGGGTCCCGGAGGTTCTGCAGCATCAGGATGTTGGACGGTCCGTCGCCGGTGATCCGGGTGGGCCGGGGGTCCGGCGCGTCCTTCCAGAAGGAGCAGGGCGTGATGTTCGCCGGCATGCCGGCGGTGAGCGGGTGGCGGGCCCGGTCGGCGGCGACCGCGCGGCGGTGGGCGGGGACCGACGCCGGCCAGCGCACGTCGTTGCACAGGGTCGCCATGATGGCGGTGGCGTCGGTGTCGGGCAGCGGCCCGGCGAGGTCGGCGGGCAGCTCCGGGCGGGCGGCCGGGTCCTGGGCCTGCTGGACGAGCCGGGCCAGCGGCGCGAAGAAGGCGTCGCTGTAGAGGGCGTTCTGCAGCGCCTGCCGCAGCATGTTGCCGGTCAGCGGCACGGACGCGGTGGTGGACTCCTTGGGCGCGCGGTCCAGTTTGGCGGCCAGTGCGAGGAACAGCGGGCGGACGTCCTCGGGTCGGGCGGCCAGCCGCAGGCCGTCCTTGTCGCGGGCCGGGTCGGCGGCCCAGGCGGCGAAGTCGGGGAACCGGTCGTCCGCGGCGGCCGACATGTTCGCCAGCCAGCCCCGCTCGACCCGCGCCGGGTCGGGGTCGCCGCTGCTGTCCAGCACCCAACGGCCGGTGTGCTGCGGGTACTTCTGGGCGTAGACGGCGCCGACGTACGTCCCGTAGGAGACGCCCCAGGCCGAGAGTTTCCGCTCGCCGAGCGCCTGCCGGAAGCGGTCGATGTCGCGGACCTCGCTGGCGGTGGAGATGCTGCGCAGGACGGCGCCGCCGTGGCGGTGGCAGGCGTCGGCGACGCGCCGGGCGCGGGCGACGTTGTCGGTGATGGCGCCGTCCGGGGAGGGCCAGGAGCGCAGGCTCACCAGATAGCGGTCGGCGGGCGCCAGGCCGCAGCCCGCCGTGGTGCTGCCGCCCACTCCGCGCGGGTCCAGACCGACCAGGTCGTACGCCCCGCCCGTGGCCTTGCGCAGCGCCTCCCCCTTCTGCGCGAGCCGCTGCACCCCCGAGCCGCCGGGGCCGCCCGGGATCAGCAGCAGGGTGCCGCGCCGGGCGGCGGGCCGGTCACTGCGCAGCCGGGACACCGCGACGGTCAACTGCGGGCCGTCCGGGTGCCGGTAGTCGACCGGTACGGCCAGGTCGGCGCACTCCTGTCCGGCGGGGCCGCCGGGTCGGGCGCAGGGCCGCCAAGCAAGGGGCGCGGGTGCGCCGGCGGGGGCGGCGGGGGCGGGCGGGGCGAAACCGGTCAGGGTGGCCGCGACCGCCGTCGCGGAGAGGCCGAGGAGGAGGGCGCGTCGTGGGTAACTCGTCATGGGACAAGAGTGGTTGAGCCGCGCCCCGGCTCCCATCCGGCAGCCACGAGACCCGGGGTGGGGTTATCCCCCGGCGCCGGAGGCGCTGGCCTCGCCCTCTGCCGGGCGGTCGTCCGCGCCGTCGTCCTCGTCCGCCTCCCGGTGCGGCGCGCCACCGTCCAGGTAGCGCTCGTCGATCCGCTTCGGCCCGAACGGCCACTCCTTCTCGACACGGGCCCAGAGGAGGAACGCCACGACACCCGCGGCGACCCAGGCAAGCGACCATTCGATGGGGTGCCGGCCGGGCGCGTTGCGGTCCGCGTAGCCGTAGATCACCAGCCAGCCGACGAGCGCGAGGAGTCCGGGGAGCGGGTAGAGCCACATCCGGTAGGGGCGGCGCAGGGCCGGCTGGCGGCGGCGCAGCACGGTGACCGCGGCGACCTGGGCCAGCGACTGCACGATCACCATGACGGTGGTGAGCAGCTGGATGATGGTGGCGAGGTCGGTGTGCCGGCCCAGGAGGAAGCCGGCCGCCATCACCACCCCCATGGTGAGCAGGCCGAGTACCGGGAACCGGTGGCGCGGGTGGAGGGTGCCGTACGGGCGGAAGAAGACCCGGTCGCGGGCGGCGTCGTAGGGGACCCGGGAGCCGCCGAGGAGCCCGGTGAGGACGGAGGCGACGGCGGTGACGAGGATGAGCACGGTGACGGTGTCGGCCGCGCCCCTGCCCCAGGCCCGTTCCAGCACGGCGGAGGCGACGGACGAGGACGCCGTCGAGTGGGGGTCGAGCATCTCCCGCCAGTCGACGACGCCGAGCGTGCCGATCTGCAGCAGCAGGTAGATGGCCATGATGCCGAGGATGGCGGCGATGATCGCGCGCGGGACGGTCCGGCCGGGGTCGCGGATCTCGGCGCCCATGTAGGCGATGGTGTTGTAGCCGAGGTAGTCGTAGATGCCGATGGTCAGCCCGGCCGCGAAGCCCACCCAGAAGTGACCAGCCGTCAGCTCGAAGGCGTGCGCGGGGTAGGTGAAGGCACGCTCCGCGCTGAAGTGGGTGAACGCGGCGACGATGACGAGGACGACGGCGGCGATCATCACCGCCCAGAGGACGACGGTGAGCCGGGCGATCCGCTCCACCCGCCGCCACAGCAGCACCATGATGCCCACGGTGACCACGAGTCCGACGGCGTCGCCCTGGCCCTGGCTCATCCCCGGCCACAGATAGCCCAGGTACTGCACGAAGCCGATCACGCCGGTGGACATCCCCAGCGGGATGAACAGCATGGCCGTCCAGACGAACAGGAACGGCATCAACTTGCCGGTGCGGTACTGGAACGCCTGCCGCAGATAGACGTAGCTGCCGCCGGCGCCGGGCAGCGAGGCGCCCAGCTCGGCCCAGACCAGCCCGTCCGCGAGCGCAAGGACCGCGCCGGCGAGGAACCCGACGACGGCCTGCGGTCCGCCGAAGGCGGCGACCATCAGCGGGATGGTGACGAACGGGCCGATGCCGCACATCTGGCTCATGTTGATGGCGGTGGCCTGGAACAGTCCGATCCGGCGGACGAATCCCACGTGCTGGTCGAGGAGTTCAGGCATCGGCGGCCCCCTTCTCGTGCCGGCACGGCGGAGCTTCGGCCCCCGCCGCTCGCCGGTGCGGCACCCGTCCGCCCCGCCACAGGCTGACACGCCCGGCGCCCCCGCGCACCGGTACGGACCGGACTTTCCGCCGCGCCCGGCCGCTCTCCCGCAGGGCCCGCCGCCGGTCAGACCTCCCCGGCCTCCCCGTACGCCTCGCCGCCGAGCTCCAGCCGGGCCGTGCCGGCCGTCGCGTCCGCGAGCCAGCCGCGGAACGCGTCCAGCTCGGCCTCCGGCAGCCCGACCTCGATGCGCACCTCCGCGCCGTACGTCACCTCCCGCACCGCGCGGCCCGTGGTCCGCAGGTCGTTCTCGACCCGGCCGGCCCGCTGGTGGTCGACGGTGACCGTGGCCAGCCGGAAGCGCTGCCGGGTGACCGTGCCCAGCGTGTCCAGGGCCTCGCCGACGACGCCGGCGTAGGCGCGTATCAGCCCGCCGGCGCCGAGCTTGACGCCGCCGAAATAGCGGGTGACGACGGCGACGACGTAGCGCACCTCGCGGCGGAGCAGCATCTGCAGCATCGGGACGCCCGCGGTGCCGCCCGGCTCGCCGTCGTCGCTGGCCTTCTGCACGCCGCCGTCGGCACCGAGGACGTACGCCCAGCAGTGGTGGCGTGCGGTGGGGTGCTCCTTGCGGATGCGCGCGATGAAGTCCTGCGCCTCGGTCTCGTTCGCGACGGGCGCGAGCGCGCAGAGGAAGCGGGACTTGTTGATCTCGATCTCGTGGACACCCTCGCGCGCGAGCGTGCGGTACTGCTCCTGCATCGCTCCAGCCTATGCGGCCCCTGTGACAGCGGGCTCCCGGTCCCGGCCGCCGGCGCCGCGCTGGGCCGTCCGCCAAAAGGGCGCGGGGGTCCGCCGGACGGGCGCAGTCCGCACGGCCAGGCGGCGTACCCGCCCCGTCCGCACGGTGCGTCGGGGAGACGTCGGGGCCGGCCGTGGGCACTGTGAGGCCAGTGCGAGAGCCTCGTGTTTCCGGGGCCCCGCGCGTACGCGCAGGAACGGAACGGCGGGTTGGCGGAGGGCTGCATGGAAGAGAGCACACAGTCGGCGATGACGGCGGGCGAGCCCCTGACGGGCGAGGACATGCCCGAGCCCCCGCCGGAGGTCGTCGAGGCGGCACGCGAGGCGCCCGACCACTGGCTGGCCCTGGTGGATCTGACGTGGCAGGGCGAGGGGCCGCCCCCGCTCTGGGCGCTGATCGGGCAGTGGCGCTCCGGGCCGACCGGCGAGATCGAGGAGTGGCGGGACAACCCGGAGTACCGGCCGTCGCCGCAGATGCTGGAGTGGTCGGAGCCGGCCGATCCGGTGGACCGCGCGGTGCAGCTGGCCGCGACCGGTTACGGGCCCGGGCAGGACGTCACCGAGGCGCTGGCGCGGGCCGAGGTGTCCGTCCTGGTCACCGCGACCGGCACCCCGCTGGCCGCCGCCTCGCCCGAGGGCACCCCGGTGATCCCGGTCTACACCTCGGAGGGCTACCTGGAGTCGGTGGGACGGCTGCTGTACGACCGGCGCCCGGTGGCCGACCTCGTCGACCAGCTTCCGCCGGGCCACGCGCTGTACCTCAACCCGACCGGGCCGGTGAGCATGCTGGTCGACACCGAGGAACTGCGTGCCGCGCTGGCCGGGACGTCCGCCCAGGCTCCGGAGGGGGCCCGGGAGGCGGCCGCGAACGGGGCGCTGCGGCCCGGCACCGGGGCCGGCGGCGCCGAGCCGGTGGGCGGCGGCCGGGCGATCGGCAAGCCGGCCCGGGCCGCCACCGGCAGCACCGTCGTCGGCGCCGGGCTGGCCGGCGGCACAGTCGTCCGCGCCCGCCGCTGACCGCCTCCGCCCCGCCCCACTAATAAAGAACCCGCCCCGCCCGCCTTCCCCTTCGGGCGGGGCGCCTGCGTCCGCGGACCCGCCCGCCGTGGCCCGGGCGGGAATCTTCCGGCGGTGCCGGCCGTTGATCCGCACGAGAACCTTCCCTGAGCAGGAGGCAGTGCGTGTACGGCGATCCCAGTACGATCCGCAGGATCCTCACCGAGCTCGGCGACACCTGGGCCGTCGTGGGCCTGTCGAACAACGAGCGGCGGGCCGCGTACGGCGTGGCCGAGGTGCTGCAGCGCTACGGCAAGCGCATCGTTCCGGTGCACCCGAAGGCCGAGACGGTGCACGGCGAGCCGGGCTACTCCTCGCTGGACGCGATCCCGTTCCCGGTCGACGTGGTCGATGTGTTCGTCAACAGCGAGCTGGCGGGGCCGGTCGCCGACGAGGCCGTGGCGGCCGGTGCGAGGGCCGTCTGGTTCCAGCTCGGCGTGGTCGACGAGGGGGCCTGGAACCGCGTGCGCGATGCCGGTCTGGACATGGTCATGGACCGTTGTCCGGCCATTGAACTTAACTCCCTACGTTAGCAGTCGGCCCAGCCCCGGGTGCTCCATCTGCAGCTTCTACCTACCGTCGCCCCATGGACTTCACCATCACGGCGGAGGAAGAGGCCCTTGTGATCCGCGTCGCGGCTCAGCTTCGCGCAGGCCACTCCCCCACTGACGACAGCCTGGCCGAAGAGCTGGGCGACGAGGTCCGCCCGCGTATGCAGGCGCTGCTTCAGAAGGGCTGGTTCATCGTCGACGCGGAGGGCTCCCTCACGCTCTCCAGAATGGCGCAGGCGGCTCTCTCCAGCCGGCGTGACGTCGGGGGCGTGTAGGCATGCGAAAGCCCCGTCCGCGGGCCGTGGAGGCTCACGAACGGGGCAAGTGACGCTAATGACTACTGTCGCCCGCAGACGTTGCAGGGAAACGCCGTCTGCGAGATGCAGATCCCGTCGTCGTCGTACACGTAGATGGTGCTCTTACTTCCGGGGCATGCCGGGTCCCCGCAGCTGGTTGCTTGGTCTTCCTGGTGACCCATAGCAGTACTTCCTCCGATCGCTATCGGAGGGCTCGAAATGCTTCCAACACCCCGTACACGTCCAGTACCAGTACTCCGGTCCCTTTTCCGTGGCGGTCGTGTCCTTCCACAGAAGGCACTTACAGTTCGGGCATGGGGGCGGAAGATCCATGACGGGCCCTTCGCTGGAGGCAATCGCGGGTACGGGTTAGCCTTACGTGCCCGCGATTACCGGGTGGGGCGGCGCGTCGTCCGCCATCCAAACGAGTGACGCGCCGCCGTCTTGCATCTCTTGCAGCCCGCCCCGGCCGCGCCTCATTGGTCGATCAAGGGGACCGGTGCGGGGGCTTGTGCGGACCGTCCAGACCCGGACGGAGAGTCCGGACGGCCCCTCCACACACACCAGTCGTGAGCCGCCGGCGGTGTGGGATTCCCAGCTCTAGACCGATCCACGGGGGCTCTCACGGCCGAACTGGGCATCTTGGGTTGGCAGCCACCCGGGTTCATCAGTGGGCGGCCGGGTGGCTGCCGTGCTCCCCCCTTCGTCCCCCGTCCCGTAAAGAGGGAGACTGGGGCCGATTGGAATGTGTGGGCCCACCGTGAGGAGCACTCCCGGCGCGGTGTTCGCCGGGGGTCTAGTAGGAGCGCCACACTCCGACGCCAAGGACGAAGAGGATCGTCGCGGCGGCTAGTGCGGTGCTCAGGATCTGCTTCTTCATCGCGCCCACCAGATCACGACTCCCCACCGGGGTTGGTCGGAGACGTGATAGGAGAGCATGTGCCGGTACGGCAGGCTGCACCGGATCCACTTCGGTGCGCCCGCGGGGCGGGTGCCGGACCACTGGGCGCGCTTCGCGCACTGACGCCGCCCCCTACCCACGGTGGTAGCCGTACAGCCGGCATACGCGGCAGACACCCTTGCACCGCGGAAGTCGGTCGTAAACGATCATGCCGCGGAAACCGGGACGAGCACGCTTCGGGGCCGGGGGCCACCCGTCAGGAACACGGTCGACGTACGGGCGCACTAGCGGGCCGTCGACGAGCGGTGCCGCCGGGGGCGTCATCACGGCCTCCGCCTCCGCCCGTTGTGCGGGTGGCAGGCGATCTCCGTGCTGGCGATCGCGGCTGCAGCGTAGTCCCTGCGTTCTCGTGCTTCGGCTCGTTGCGTCACCAGCGCCGTGCACACGTCACAGTCCGCGACCGGCTCTTTGGTCAGATCGCCGTACGGGTCCATGAGCTGCACTGGCGGGGTGAGCGTTCTCTGTCGCTCCGTCATGCTGTAACTATCGGGCGACGCAGCGTGACACTCCACGGGCGTAGCCCGGTAGTTCGCAGTGGTGATCCACAAAACTACCGCCTAGCGCGGTAGTTAGCCCGAAATCCCCAGGTGAGACGCCATCAGACGCATATCCTTCGTCAGGGTCCGCCGGCGCCTTTTCAGGATGTCTTGCATCAGCTGCCGTGCAATCGACTGGTGCTTAAGCCACTCGGGCGCCTCGATGCGAAGCCCCGTCAGCTCGTCCATGGCGTCTTGATGAGAACCCAGCAGTGCATGAGCACGGACCACGTCCAACCGGTGACGGTTCCAGCTGCTAGGGCTAGGTCGGCCAAGACGTCGCAACGCGGCTGTCGCAAGCGGACCTTGATCCGAATCCCTAAGGACTCCGCGGGCATCACGCTTAAGGGATAGATCTTCGATGGTCTTGACGGCCGCCGTAGCGGGCCCGAACGTGCCCCAGTGAGTGCGGAAGTTGCTGGATTCACGCCCCAGTGCGGACGCTGCGCTAGCAGCCATGCGGCGAGCGTCCCGGGCGTCTTCCGCCCGGTTGTTCCTGACGGCTGCGGAGGCAATGCGGAGTGCCAGCTCACCCCATGCAGCCAACTGTCCCGGGGTGGCAGTCGACATGCGGGGCTCCACGACGTCGGCCGTCGTAACTGCCAGCTCCTGCGCTTCGGAGAAGCGATCTTGTCGGAGCAGCAGCCAGCACAGTCCAATAACGCCGACGGCGGCCGTGATCTGGTCCTCCGCTGCGCGGGCGTCCCGGATGCCGGCAGAGAGCGCCTGATAGGCCAAGTCGTACTGACGTACCTGCGTCAGATACTTGCCGGTGACCAACTGCGCGCGAGCGTGGGTGCTGAGCATCGCCTGACGACTGGCATCGTCCTCCGCCGCGAACAGCGCGGCTTGAGTGCCGGCCAGGACGCCAGGCAGGCATCGGGCCATCTCGTCGTACTCGTCGGCGTGGTAATGGGTGTGCGCTGCGTCAATCTGGCGCTCCAGGTCAGCCCGACTTGCCACCGTGACCGACGTCGCCGTCGCATCGACGAGGCCGATCGGCGGCATGAGCTGACGCCGTAGCGCCAGGAGGTAGCGGCCGTTGCCTTTGTCGTCCGGCACCGGGTGCGGAGAGCCGGACGCAAAGAGTGCTTCTGTGTCCACGCCCAAAGCGTGAGCCAACCGGGCGAAGGTTTCCATCCTGACCGACCCGCCTTGTTCGATCTTGCCGACGGTGGTAGTGGAAAGCCCGGCCGCTGCTGCTAGTTCCTCTTGAGAGAGCCCAGCTCGGCGGCGCAGGCTACGGATGTTGTTGGAGATCTGCGGAGACATCGCCTCACCTACCTTGACGCCAAGGGTACTCGTGTGAAGTAACGCAAAAAGCCCCCGCCGGATGATCCCGACGGGGGCTCTCTTCAGTGCACCTTCTCCGCGTGCACGACGATCTTGTACGTGTTCAGGGCGTCTCCGGTGTGATGGCGGTCGTAGCCGTTCCGATAGCCCTCGTGCTCCATGGCGTCCCGCTCGCGGTCGAACGTGTTGCCCGCTGCGTACTTCTCCAGCGCCTCCATCTCATCGACGGCGACAACGAAGGTATGAGCGGTGACGCGCTCCGCGGTGATCTTCATCGGGTCTCCTCCGTCTGTGGTCTGCAGCAGCGTTCAGGGTCGTAACACTCGTCCGCAGGATGCCAGTCTCCGCGGCATCCACACGGACAGCCCCCGATCAGTCCGCGTGCGAGCAGTCGGCGGGCCTTCGCCATGAAGAGGTTCTCCGGGACGGGGCCGAGGGTGCTCTCCAGTTCCGTCGCAACGTCCCACCTTGTTCGCCAGCGGGCAGCCGAGGACGCGGGGGCGTTCCGCACGGCGGACACGAAGACGTCGTCTGGTATGTCTTTGCACTGCATGGTCATTGTTCCGCCTCCTCCGTGATTCGGTCGCAGAGCGCTCGTACTGTGTTGAGTGCCTTCTCCAGCTCGTCGCGCTCTTCCTCGGTCAGGTCCACGCATTCCCATAGAGACGCAAGGGCTGACAGTGCGCGCTTTGCCTTCGGGTACGTGAGCTTCTTCGCCATCGTCTCGCTCTCCTCACACGCCTGCCGTCAGGCGACGGCTCTTGACACTGTGGCACTCCCGAAGGTCCACGCGGACCGAATTCGCCGTCGGGCCGGCGTGCTTGCCGATCTTGCCGTCCATCGCCCACGCCCGGACCGTCTCTGGGGCGACGCCCAGTGCTTCCGACGCCTCCCGGTAGGAGACGAGGACGGGCTTCTGGGGGCCGTTCTCGCGCTCCTGGGGCTCCTGGTCCGCCGGGACGCTGGCAGGCTCCTCAGAGCCCGCGTGTGACTCCTGCGGGTCTTCCGTCCGTCGCCCGTGGACGAGTAGCGACCCGCCCAGGAACGCGACCGCCGGCCAGCCCGCGACGATGACCCGGAGAGCGTCGGGCGGGTTGCCCAGATCCATCACGCCGGACGTCAGCACGTTCGCGCTCAGGGACGCCGCCATGGCGACAGCGAACCAGAGCCAACCCATGCCGTCACGGCGGGCCTTGATACGCCGCCACGCGACGATCAGCAACAGGTCGACGCTGACCGGATACGCCCACGCCTTCCAGCCGTCCTGCCCCGCCGTCTCCGCGATGTCATGGATGTGGGCGAAGCTGAGGGCGGCGGCAATGGTCGCCTGGATCAGGACGGGGTCGGGGCGTCTGCGCATGGGTGGTCCTTAGTGTGCGTGGGGTGTGAATGGGTAGTGCGGCGAAGCCCCCGCGTCCTCTACTCGCGGGGGCTTCAGGGCGTGTTCAGCTACGGCCGAACCGAATCTCAGCCTCCGGGGACTCGTCGCCGTCCTCGTCGGTGCGGGCGTACTCGCTCCAGTGACGAACGCACAACCAGGCCGACCCGCACGGCTCACCGTTACGCGTCACCACACGGTGCGTGGTGGCGTCTGCGTGAAACACAGCGCCGGCCTGATGGGTGCCAATGCCGCACTCCCAGTCCTCCCCAGAGAAGACGACGTTGCCGGAGGCGACGAGGACGGGCTCCTGTGCAAGCGCCCCGTCCGGCTCCTCCCGGCGCGCACGGCACACGCGGCGAGCGTGGGCGTTCAGCGCGCGCATTAGCTCCCTGTCGCTGCCGTACGGGCGGGTGGCGACGAAGTGGGCGGTGTGGTCGCTACGCATGGCGTTCTCCTTAGCTCGCGTGTCCTTCGCGTGAGCCAGTATGACGAACACTTACCGTGCGGCACAAGTGGCTAAGCCAAAGAACCGCGAAGATATTCACGGGACTTGGCGACCGCAGAACGAAGCCCCCGCGTCCTCTACTCGCGGGGGCTTCCTGCTAGATGTGGATGGAACAAGTTTCGTGACCGCTGACCTTCATGCGCTTGCACTTGCCCCCGCAAGCCGTGGGAGCACCACACTGCCGGCGCGGGTCGTGGCTGGCGCATACCGCACAGCCGGGCTGCGGCGGGTTGATACAGCGGTAGTCAGCACCCGTGGTCGCCGGGCCCTCACCGTGGAACTTGTGGGCAAGGACGCTGGCCGCCGTGGTGCCCCATTCCTCCGGCTCTTCCGTGGTGTCTGACTCCGCCGGCGTTCCCTCGTTGTTGAACCAGCGGAAGGACCAGGCTTCAGACGCCTTGGTGTTCCGGTGGGGACCGATGTGTCCAACCTCCAGGGCGCACACATCCTTTCCGTACTTCCACTGGTTCCCGCACACGCCGCCGACCTGGACCAGGCGGACGCTCCGGCCGTCCTTGTACTCAATGGCGAAGTCCGTGCGGGTGATGGACGACATCGTTCGGACGTCGCGCTTGCCGGCCATCTGCGCGTGGTTGATCTCGGCCAGGCCCTCGCGAACGGTGATGACGGTGGTAAAGCCGTTCTCGGTGCGCTCGTAGACCTTGGTCATCGTTCTCCCCTTCCGCCGAACTCCCGTGAGTTCCTCGCGTGAGTCGACTATGACAGACATTAGCCGTACGGCACAAGTGGCTAAGTCCAAGAACCGCGAAACGACTCACGGACCACGGCCACCAGCGACCCACCGGGCAGCGTCACCACCCATCCCCCACGCACCCGCGTCCGTTCGTACTGCCGACGCACGGCCTGGCGGAGGAAGTGACGTTGCTCGAAGTCGCCGACAACGCCCGTTACGCCGGACTCGAAGGTGATGCGGTACTTCACGCCTCGTCCTTCGACGGACGACGGACGTGGAACTCCCGGTCGTCGTCGATGTACACGAGACCGCCACCTTCCGTCTTGATGAACGCCGTTTCGCGCCTGCCGCGGAGGACGTCGACGACGACCCATTCCCGGCCGTGGTGGGTGAACCGATCACCGGGGATGAGCTCAAGGGCAGTGACTGGCAGCGTGGTCGTCATGTAGACCACCTCCTGTGTTTCGGGAGTGCCCCGGGCCGGATTCGATCCGGCGCCCCTCACGGCTGAATGCCGGGGCGACGATGCTTACTGACTGATGGCGAAGCGCATCAGGCTGAACTGATCTCCCTGCGTCACGGTGCCCATCTTGTTGACGACTTCGAGCGTCCAGCTATTGCCGGCTCGCTCGGCCTTCGCCACGGCGCACGCGTTGCCGCGGGACATGAGGGACGGCCAGATGTCGGCCACCTTGCCGGGGACGCCGTCGGACGAGTCGTAGACGTTGAAGCTGACGTTCTGCGCGTTGCCGAACGCCGACCCCCGCTTGAAGGCAGCGACGATGAAGACGATGCCGGTCACGTTCGGCGGGACGTTGGCAAACACGACATCAATCGTCTCGTCGTCGCCCTCCCCGTGGCCGGTGTGGTTGTCGCCGGAGTGGACCATGGAGCCATTGCCGAACGGGTCCAGGTTGTCCAGCCCGCACATGCGGACCGGGTCCGGCCCCTGCATGGCGACGGCGACGACGTCCAGGTCCGTCCCGATGCGCTTCTTGATGGCGCCCAGCAGCCGGCCAGAGCCACCCGTGCTGGTGTCCCACGCGGCACCGATCGTCATCTTTGAGACGTTGTCCAGGTCGGCAGCGCCCATGTCCTTGGTTAGGGTGATGGTCATGCGTCTCTCCTCGTGTGCGTTGCTGATGCGCGGTGACGGCTAGTTGATTCCGAGAAGGCGGGCGTTGTTGAGCAGCGCCGTGAAGCCTGCGCGGTCCTGATCACTCAGACGGCCGGCGTACTGCGTCGACTTGAAGCCCCCGTTGGGGGAGCACATAACAGGCTTGGCGCCCTCCGTGCCGTAGGGGCACTCGTAGGCCTCCGTCACGCCGTCCCCGTCGCCGTACTTGTCGTCGTTGGGGTGGTCTAGGCCCAGCGCGTGCCCCATCTCGTGCGTGGGGAAGTTGCGCCACTGGTTGTAGGTCAGTGGAACTGCGCCATCTATGTACTCCGTGTCCATCGCGACCCAGCCACCCCATGCGCTGTGATCCGTGGTGTTGTAGCAGGGGATGCCGGAGCTGTAGCCCTTCTGCCCGTAGGGCTGGAAGCGCTCCATAAAGAAGACGTGGCCCTTGTCGGGGCACATGGCGGTGTCGGGGTAGCTCTCGATGCCCCCCACCGTCACGTGGGCCCCGAGCGTGTTGAGCTGGGCGATAGCGGTGCTGAGCATGGGTGCCCAGTGATCTTTGACGGTCTGTGACTCGAAGGTGATCGTGAACTGTTGCGTCGGGCTCATTGCCTCGACGCCGTACACCGTCGCGATCTTCCAGCCGGGCCCGGAGTACGTCGGGGACGCCGCGCACGCGGGGGCCGCGACAAGGGCCAGCGCCACGCCGATGGCAGCTGCGGTGAGTCGTCTCTTCATCGTTTGTTCCATCCGTGGAGGGCGGTGTTCGCCCGGTTCGAGGTGGCCACCTGCCGGCGCTCCGGACTACGGGAGTTGCGCCAGATGCCGAACCGCTCCTTCGCGATCTCCTGAAGGGAGAAGGCGTGCGGGTGGCGGCGTTCGAGAATGCGACTGAGCATGGGTGTCCCCTGAAAGTGGTGGGTGGAGTGCCCGCGGGTGAGCTGCGACGCTCGCACGGCTTGACCGTCCCGGGGCTGATGACTAGCGCTGGCGCCACTCCGGGTGCAGCGACAGGTACGCGCGGTTCGACGCGATCAGCTCCCGACCCTGCGGGCTGCGGTAGTTGCGCGCCTGGCCGTGCAGGCGCTTCAACTCACGCTGCATTCCCATGCCGTACCGGTGTGTGCGGAGGAACGTCCGCTTCATGGTCTCCGGGCTCATGCCGATCTCCTCGCGGATAGACGTGATCTTCGAGTGCCCCGCCGCGGAGTCGAACCGCGAGGCCCAGCGCTGGGGGCGCCGTCGGGCCGGCCGGTTGCGGGGCTGGTGGTTCAGGCGTTGCGGTCTACCATCCGGAAAAGCTGCTTCGTGACGATCTCCAACCGGCCGAAGTGGTACGCGGCCCGCGCCGGGTCCGCCTCCATCTCGGCGACGATCTCCGTGTACATCTTGCGCAGTTGCTCCAGCTCGTTCGTTTCCATCTCTCCTCCTACGGCCTGCCATCCTCAGCGCGGGTAGGCCACCTCCCGCGGACGCCCCGAAGGGCGTTTCGGCTCACTGTCCGTTGTCGACGATCTCCGCGTCGGGCGACCATCCGCCGTCCTTCCGGACCGGGACCGTAGCGATCCAGTTCGTCCCGGGCTCCGTGTTGCGCACGCCAGCCTCGGCGGGCACGCGGACCGTCCCGACGTAGTAGCCCTTCTTGGCGTTGTTGCGGCGACGCGTCTCGGGGTTCTTCGCCTTGGACTCGTTGAACCAGCCGATACGGCGTCCCCGCTCGTTCAGGAGCTCCCAGTACCACCCGTACTGGCCGCGCTCGCGCCGGGCCGGCACGAGGGTGCCCTCAAGGTCGAACAGGGCCGGAAACTCCCACTTGCCGCCCTGTGCGACGATGTCTGCGTCGAGGCTGTAGGCCTGCGCGGAGACGCCAGCTGCCCATTGGGTGAGAAACCCGTCGTTGTCGCAGCGCCGGAAGCTCTCTTCCCGCGAGGATTCACACGCCTCAGCCCGCTCGCGCAGTGCCTTCGCTTCTGCCTCACGCTTGCGCTGCGCCTCCGCCGTGCGCTGCGCCTTCGCTTCTGCCTCCTTGCGCTGACGCTCCTTGCGGAGGGCGCGCATGATGCCGTCGCCGTTGAGTTCGGAGAAGGGGACGGTGACCATTGCGGGGCTCCTATGTCTCGTGAGTCCTTTGCGTGAGACCAATATTGCAGAGCGATCCGTACGGCACAAGTGGCTAAGCGAGAGAACCGCGAGTCGCTTCGCGGGTCTCAGTGGTCGGCGTACCAGTCCGCGGCCGTGGCGGACTCCAGCGCCTCCACGCGAAGGACGGTCTCCTCTCCGTAGAGCGCGGCTTCGTCGGGGCGCACGCCCTGGACGTCGTAGTCATCGAGGCTGGGAAGACGGGTCATGGTTGGCTCCTTAGTCGTGCGTGTGATTCACGCGGCGAGGTTGTTGTTCGCGGCGACGGACCGGGCGCTGATCAAGCCCCGACTACGGAGGTTGCGCAAGACGCCGGGCTTGACCTGGAGCTGGTTCGCGGCGTCGACGTCGGGGACGGGCGACATGCCCACACCGTGGAAGGCGCGAAGCGCGTATGCCTGTCGGGCTGGAATCTGCTCCATCAGCCATCGGGCCAGCGCGCGGCGCTCCGCGGGGTCGGTGACCTCCGACGTGGGGTCGGCGATGGTGTCGGCCAGCGTGGCTCCGCGCTCGTCGTCGGCGGACATGGGCGCCTCCAGCGACTCCATGCCGGCCAGCGCCTCCACCACGGCGAGCACGCTTCCCTTGTCCACCTCTGCCGCCAGTGCGCGGCTCGCGGCCTCTACGTCGCCATCCTGGCGGGCCAGTTCAGCCCGGACGCGAATCACGGTGCCGGCACTGATCGTCAGTCCGGTGCTCATGCGCAACCATTCCTCGGTGATCGCACGGCGCAGGTAGACGTAGGCGGCCGTGGTCAGGGAGCCTCCGCCGACCTCCGCGTCGTAGCTCCGCAGCCGCTCCAGGATCACGGCCCGACCTTCCTGGAGCAGATCCTCCGCGGCCTCCCGGCTGGCTCCCGGGGCGACGGACGACACGATGGACCGGATCAGGTAGTCGTGAGCGCTGACCACCTCCCACAGGGCCGACTCATTGCCCGCCTGTGCTTCGCGAATCAGTTCGGGGGTAACCGTGGAGTGGCTCATGACGTTCTCCTCTGTGAGTGCCTGACGAGTTACGTGCGCCAGGGGCGAAAATGTCTCGCGGGAGTTGCAAGATTTTTTGGGAGGTAGTCGGGGGCTGTTTCTGAGCAGCACTGGCCAACGCTTGGCGCTGTGTGATTAACTACCGCCGGGTAGTAGAGATGACGAAGCCCCCGTCCCTGGTAGGTCCGGGGGCGTCAGTCGGTGATGGAGAACCGCGAGTCGCTTCGCGGGTCTAGTTGAGCGGGAGATCCTTAACGGGGACTCCGAAGCACTCGGCAAGGGCGACGTCAGAGAGCGCATCGGCGCACGACTGCCAGCCGGCCACGCAGTACAGGACGCTGACCGTCAGCCAGTCGACCCGGGTAGCGATGACGGGCAGGAGGCCATAGAGTCCGGCCAGCTCACACAGCGTCCCCCGCTGTTCTTCCGTGCCCTGCGGTCCAGTAAGTACGCTGATCATGGAATCAGTCCCCCATGTGACGCCGGAGGCTCCCCCTCCCACTGGGAAAGGGCCCGGTCCAGTGCTGCTGTGACCCCGCGCACCAAAGCAATGACGCTCGTCAGGTGCTGCTGTGCGGTTGTGAGTTCGTGCTGTACGCGGAGCCTGGCACCGTTCAAGGCGATGTCCTCCGTCGGTCGGCCTGGACCGCGGGTTGCTGTGCGGCCGGTTCCGTCCGGGTCCACGTCTGGCCGGAGGCCGGGCGTGTATTGGATCTCCTGACAGATACTCATTAGCCGCTGCATCTCAGCCAGATCGGCGGCTAGCCGGTCGGCAAGTAGTTGAAGCGTCGTCGCATCTGTGCAGTGGTCAGGACTGTAAGTCACGGTGTCTCCTGTGGGCAATGAGCGTGCGCGTGACGAAGGGGGTGCTTACCGGCGGTAAGTACCGCTTTGAGCAACCCGGTAGAGCGTGACCGACCGCGACACTTATGCCGAGTGTGCCGCCCGACCTGGACTTATGCCGGTCGTCATAGGTCAACTTTCAACATCCACGGCGTTATCAAGTCGTAACCGAAATTCCACGATTTCCACGCGCCGTTGGGCGTGGTGCGCGCGTACGACAACGCTGTCTAACGGGAGCATCGCTGCAGGTTAGGCAAGCCAAAGCCCCACTTCTTGCGCCCCCTTCGCGCGATTGCACGTGGCACATGCAGGGGCGAGGTTCCACATTTCGTCCACACCACCGTTCGCAAGCGGATGGACGTGGTCCAGTTCGCATACAACCGTTTCGTTGAATGCGGCGTCACAGTACGTGCAAGCGAACCAGTCCCATTCCTCCCACAGCTTCAGCACGTCTTGACGTGACGGTGTGTGGGGGGACTGCGACGGACGGAGGCTGATACGTGGCGTCAGGCGGGGTATGGAGCGCGTGGCAGCCGGCCGGGGAACTAGAGGTTTCCGGCCAGCCGCAACACCCCTGCGGCTTGCGATCACTTGCGCCGCTCCTCCGCGGCCCGCGCCTCGTCGGGGTGCGCCGCGTAGTACGCGTCGTGCTTCATCATCACGTCCGCCTTCTTCATGTAGAGGGAACCCCAGCTCACGCCCCCGACCTCCGGATCTGTGTCGAGCGGGACCCCGAAGAAGTCCATCGACATCGTCTTGCCGACCTCCCGCGCAACGTCCTCCGCGATGTCGGCTGGCGCGCAGCCCAACGCCTCGTCATGGATGGGGAGAAGCAGGTACTCCGTCAGCCCCTTGTCGTCCATGTCGACGAGGGCCTGACACAGCACGTCGCGGGCTGTGCTCTGGACCATGTAGTTGGTCGCCGCGTACACCCGGTCCCTGTCGAGCGGGAGTCGCCGGCCAACAGGGGTGCGAACCACGAAGCCTCGCGCGCGTGCTTCACGCTGCAGGTGGCTGCTGTACCGCTTGATACCTCGGTACGTTCGGTCGTACGCGCTGATGGCCTTCTTCACGTCGGGGAGCGGGGCGCCGGTCTGCCGGGACAACGTCAGCGCGCCGCCTCCGTAGACCTTGCCGAAGCCCACGCCCTTGCACAGCTTGCGATGAAACGACGTGAAGTCGGGGCCGTAGATCAGTTCCGCCGTGAAGGCGTGGAGATCACGCCCCTCCGCGATCGCCCGCTTCATCACGGACTCATCCGCCAGCGCCGCAAGCACGCGCATCTCTACCGCGGAATAGTCCACGGAGAAGATCCGGTGTCCCTCGTCGGGCAGGAGCGCCCGGCGAATCGTCCAGTCCCCTGACGGGAGCTGCTGGAGTGGCGGCCCGGATATGGACATGCGCGCTGTCCGGGCCTGAAGGCTGTTGATGTTGTAATGAATACGCCCGGCGGCGTCCAGGCCGTCGCGCATGGCTATGCCGTACGACGACCTCCACTTGCCAGCGCGCTTACTCCGAAGTACGGCGTCCGCTAGGGGGTTAGGCGTCCGTGCTCCTCGTCGTTGCCAGGACGTGTCCAGGTCGGCCAGGTCCAGGAGGATCGCCTTATCCACCTTCAGCGCCCCGGACGGCGTCTTCTCCGTCAGGGTCTCGCCCATTCCAACGAGGGCGGCGCTTACCTGCGCCGTGGCGTTCACGGATGTCACGCCGTAGCGCTCCGCTATGAGCGCCTGCTCCCGGGCCTCTTCCTCCAGCCGACCAACGAGGGCCGTGACGTAGTCGTGGTCGACCCTCATCCCCCGCCGCATCATCTTGCAGCAGATCGTCATAACCCGGTGCTCGAAGTCGACGAGCGGCCGGCCGACACCCACCTTCCGGAGTTGCTCCTCCAGAATGGGCAGCAGGCGAGACGCAAAAATCACGTCCAGCCCTGCGTACTGCAGATACGTCGGGTGGTTGATGTCGATCGCGCGCCAGCCCGTAGCCTTCGTCTCACCGATGCTGCGGAAGACGGCCGTCAGGTCGCCCTGCGTGTCGGGGGCGGACGGGTCGACGTGGAGTGCGGACAACTCCTTCAATCCCAGCCCTGTACCGCCCTCCGCCCGAAGGCGGGGGTCGTACATGTGGGCCAGGATCTTGGAGTCGGTCACGCGCGGCGCCAGCGTCTCCAGGGGCGTGGAGAGGTGGCGGTCCAGAACCAGCAGATCGAACGGGGCGTTATGCACCACCATCCGCGGCAGGACGGAGAGCGCCCAGCGGGCAGCCTCCGCCATCTCCGGCCGGCCTTCGACCTGGAGGACGTAGGCGTCCACGGCGTTGCCCAGCTGCACCGTGCGCAGGCCGTACGTCGGGCTGTAGATGTCCAGGCCCGTCGTCTCCGTGTCCAGGGCGGTGACAAGGCCGTTGCGCGCCTGGTGCTCCACGAACGCACGGAAGGACTGAAGATCGCGACCGTCCTCCGGGACGTGCGTCACGGTCTCAGTGCCGGCCACGGTATAGCGCAGATGCTTCATGATGCCTCCCTTTGCTGTCCGAAGATGTCCCGGCCCGCATCCGGCTTGCCCGGTGGTTCTGCGTCGACGACTTCCGCGAGTCGATTCGCGGTCTCCCGCTCCGCGTCCGTCATGAGACGGATGTTGTTGAAGCCCCAGCGCCCGGCGCGCTTGTCCTTCGGGAAGTGACGGCTCTCCATCTCGACGCCAAGTGCCCAGCCAGAGAGCACTTCCTTCCGGCTCAGGCCGGCGTCCTCGGCCCACTCCGCGTAGGCCCGGCGGAGAGCCATAGGAGCGACTCGGGCGCCCTCTTCCTGGACGAGGCGCGCGGCGATGAACTCGGCCAATCTGTCTTCGCTCTCGCGATAGTCCTGCGTGGCGGAAGCAACCGACGTCGGTTCGCCTAGCCCGCCCTCGTACCACTCCTGCGCGCCGCGGACGGCCCAAGCGAGAATGCCTTCCGCCTCCGCGCGGAGCGCCGCAGGCAGGGTCTTGTCCGCCTTCGCCCCGCGGAACGTGGCTTCGAAGGGGATCAGCTTCACCCGTCTCCAGACGCCGAGATCCTGCGACAAGATGGCCGGCTTGTAGTTGCCGGCGACCATGAGCAGGAACGACGGAACGTAGGTGAAGGGGTTGCTGTGCAGGAAGCGCGCCGTCACCGGGTCGCCACCGGTCAATTGCTTGACCAGCGCCTCCGCCAGGCGTGAGTACTTCTCTGTCTCGCTCGCCGTCACGAGGCGCGCGCCACGGAGGGACGCCAGTTCTGGCGACGCTTGACCTACGGCCGTGCGCTGCTCAAAGGTGCTGAACTCCGTCGACTTAGTGACGCCGTGGAACACATGGAGGACGGCGTCCAAGAACACCGACTTTCCGTTCGCCCCTTGGCCGTGCATGAAGACGAAGCACTGTTCCGCGGTGCTGCCGGTGATCCCGTAGCCGACGAGCCGACGCATGAACGCCGGCATCTCCGGGTGATTCGGGAAGACCTCCGCGAGGAATCGCTCCCACCTGTCCGCCGGTGCGTCCGGTCGGTATGCGACGTTTAGGCGCCGGGTGATGAGGTCTTCCGGACGGTGGGGGTGAAGCTCTCCCGTCCGCAAGTTCACCGTCCCGTTTTTCACGCTCAGAAGCTCCGGGTCCGCGTCGAAGTCGACAGCCCGCGTCGGCACCCCGGGCACAGACGGAAGCTCCTTCAGGACGGCGTCGATGCTGCGGTTCGTCAGGGCCTTCAGCGCCAGCCTGCGCGACGAGTCGTCGCCGGACGCCAGCAACTCCGCGCCCATGTGGTGCAGTGCCTCACGGACCGCTTCAGAGTCCGGCGTCCAGATCGTCCCGTCCCAGACGAGGAACCCAAGCCCGCGTGCGTACCGCACTCCCCCACCGTCACGAGCCATGAAGTCCCGCAGGCGGACGGCAATGCCGACGTCGGTGTTGTCGAACATCTGCCGCGCGGACATGTCCATCTCCGCCAGGGCGGCGTCCGTCGCGGGGAGGTCCGGCTCCGCGGACGGCGGGAGCGCCGGTGCCGACGTCTTCTCCTCCACGACAACGGCCGCACGAACGGCCGCATGGAGTTGCCCCGGGAAGGTCTCCGGGTCCCGCTCGCGCCAGTCCGTCAGGTCGTCGCCCTCGTGCGGGATCTCCAGGCGACGGACCATGACGCCAGCCCGAACGAGCGAGACGGCCAGGGAGTCAGTGAAGCCCTGGCCGGCCCGGTCCCGGTCGCCGCACAGGACGACGTCAAGGCCCTGCAGCCCGGCCGCCAGTTCGGCCACGAGAGCGCCGTTACGGGCCAGCCCGGCACCGCGGATAGCCACGGCGTCGTAGCCCGCTCCAACGGCCGTGAGAGCGTCGCCAGGGCCCTCACAGATCAGGATCGTGTCGTACCCGGCACCGCTCCGGAGAACGGAGTACTTGCTCCAGACCTTCCCCGGCAAGTTGGCCAGGCTGACCCAGCGGGCAGGGCACTTGCCGGAGAGATCCCGGCCCTGCAATCCGCGGATCACCCCGTCAAAGCCGACGAACGGGACCGTCACCCGCGGGTACCGAGTGAAACCCCGCGACAGCCACGGCTGCGGACGGTCACCCGGCGCCGCGTACCCCACGCCCAGATCTTCCGACTGCTCAGCCGTCAGACCGAACCGCTTCGCCAGGTAGGCGACAGCTTCCGCCGACGAGGAGAGCGCCGCCGACGTCTCGTCGACGAACATCTTCAGGCCCGCAATCTCCGCCGGGCCGATGCTCTCCGGCGCCTTTGCGCTGACGGTCTTCACGCCCTGGCCGTCGACGTCGAAGAGGTCGCTTGTCGTCAGCTTCAGCTTCTCCAGGATCGCCGTCCGGTCGCACCCGGTGCGGCAGACGATCAGAAGCTTCCCGTCATCCTTCAACGTCAGCTTCAGCGACGGGTGGGCACGGTCGTTGTGCGCCGGACACAGCGCGAGGTAACCATCATGGTCTTCTTCTACGCCCTTCAGCCGGCTAAGGATGTCGGTCAGTCGCACGCCTCTCCCCTCTCTTGTGCATGGCGAAGGGGCGCCCCGGAGGACGCCCCTTGCGTGCGTGTGTGATGTGCGGTTGTTAGTCGGCGAACATCTCAGCCCAGCTCTCCGGCGGAACGGCCTCGTACACAGGCCCTCCGGGGGTGTGGTCCAGGGCAAACAGCATCAGTTGCTCCCGTCCCCGGTCGTACGCGATGGCCATGCGGACGGCCTTTTCGTCGCGTGCCCCTTCCACTCCTCGCGACGCCACGGGACGTAGCTGATGTATGGGTCCATTACGACGCCTCCCGGTGTTCCTCGTCGATGTCGTACCAGCGGTCGAAGTCGGCGTCCTTCAACGCCTCCTCCATATCCCGGAGCCGCGCAACCAGCCGCACGTCCGTCGCGATGGAGCGCACCGCGTAGCCGTCACCCGTCGCCCCGCGAGCCTTCTTCACGAAGGCGACGCCAAAGGGCTCACCGGCGTTGATCGCCTCCCGGTCGGCCTGGCGGACGAAGGAGGGGAGGTCGATGGACTTCACGTTCTTGGCTTCGATGATGTGGAGCGGGTAGCCGTGAAGGTCGCCCTGATCCTTGTTGCCCATCTGGACAACGCGCCGGACGGTGAAGCCGAGATCGTTCAGGTAGTCGCGGAGTTCGGACTCGTAGCGAGTGCCCTTCGCCTTGTTGGCGTTACTCACCCTTCCTCCGTCTCCCTCATCAGCTCCGGCGTGAGCCACGAGGCGTACACGCACTGCGGCATGGTGAACTCCGCCGGCTCTTGGTCGGGCCAGGCACGGACGACGCGTGTGTCCGGCTCGCGGATCAGACGTCCGTCCACGTCGGCGTCACCTCCACCAAGGGGCCGAAGTTCCCTTCGACGTTGCTCGCCGGAACCACGTCGAAGGGCTCTACGTCGTCGTACATCGAGGCAGCGAACGCGATGAAGAGCAGGGCGGAATGACTCACTGCCTGCCACACGTCGCCAGTCCGGTCGCGGTAGAAGTGCCCGGTCTCGTAGGTCACTGGACATCACTCCACGTCGTGTGTGCTTCCTGAATCCCGCACGAGACGACACCCCGCCGCATCAGACGGACGTCCTCCCCAGTCTCCGGGTCGGTGTAGTCGACGAAGCCCAGCGACGTGCGCTGTCCGCGGGCGGCGCCAATGGTGTTGTACGGGCCGTAGTACTCGGTGACGGTGTCGTCCGTTTCAACGTGCCTGCGCGCCTCGTCGTCCCACTTCGTCGCGTTTCGGACAACGACCACGCGGTACACGTCCTGGCCGTCGCCGACCATGTGGCGCGCCATCAGCCACCCCACTTGTTCGTCTCGGGGTCACGCTCGTCGAACGGCTCCCACGCGAGGGAGGCGCGTTCCACGTAGATGCGAACGACACGGACGCCAACCTTCTCCGGGGGCGGTGCCGTGCGGTATCCCCCGCGCAGCAGCTCCGCAGCCTCCCGAGTCGCCTGACGTCGGGCGTTCTCTGCACTCTGATACGGGCCGCGGACGGCGGTCTGAATCTCGTCGTCCCACTCGTTCAGGTAGTAAGGGACGTCGCGGTTGTCCTGCCAGTGGTACGCAGGGTTGATCTTGCGATCCTGGTACTCCACGACAGAGCGCCACTGCTCCATGTCGTTGAGGCTGCCGTTGGTCGCCATTACTTCTCTCCTCCATTCATCACGTGCACGAACGCCCCACGCGCGAATGCCACGCCCAGCGCATCCCAGTAACGGGGCCAGTCCTTGCGCGACGTCGCGGAGCGGAGGACGTAGATCAGGTCGTCCGGGCCGGCGTCACGGATAGTGCCAATGGCGGGCGCCATGGCGTCGGTGATGGTGTGCATGGTGCCGGGCATCAGTCGGCCACGTCCCCGCACAGCCAGACGACGCCCTCCGACTCGGAGTAGTCAACCCGGCGGATATCGAAGGCATCAGCGGCGTCAACATCGAGAAACGCCACTGTGTCGCTGTGGGCAGTAATCGGCACCGTGTTGAGGGCGCGGATCAGCTCTCCGAAGGTCATATGTCTCTCCTCAGTACGGCATCGGTTTCCCGCTCGGCGTCCGCGTGTCTTGCTCCTGCGGCCGGCGGGGCGTGGTCTGCTTGGGCTTCTGGATCTGGCGGGGGCTCATGGAAGAACCCGCTCCACGTGTTCCAGCGTCAGCGTGGGTTGGCACGTGTTCGACGCGAACCCGGAGACCCGGTACAGGTCATACGACATGTCGAAGTTGTCGACCCGGACCCACACGGGGTCACTCCAGAATTCCGGCGACCGGTGTTCGCCGTCGCTCGCTGCTGCGGCTGCAATCTGTTCGACGTTCACGGCACTCCCCTCAGATCGTCGTCCTACGCACTCAGCCCCCGGGCCACGTGGGCGCCGGGGGCGGGGTGTGCTAGATCTTGGTGAAGGGGCCGTACTGGTTGACGGCGCACGCAATGCTGTAACCGCTGGTAGATGTGATCTCGTTGCGGGACAAGCCCCAGTCGCCGAAGATCTCACCGTCGATCCTGGCGAACTTCCAACGATCGCCGTCCCTGTCCTCGTAGGTCGCGCCCAGGTCGTACGTCACGCCGTCGTGGGTGAAGGTGTTCGCCGCCTGGCCGGTGACCTTCTCCACGTTCTCCGCGCAGAACCACCACACACGGCCCGACCCACGGTCGACGTGGACACTGTTGTCATCGGTCTCCACGGAGAGCACGGTGAACTCGTCGCCCGCGCGGACACTCGCACCGTCCGCGCCGTCCGTGAGGACGCGGATACGGTCACCCGGCTTGATGGGGGCCGGCTCCACCTTCGTCAGGCTGTTCTGCGTCGGCGTCATGTGCGTGCCGTTGGGCTTCTCCACGACCCAGAGAAGCTCACCGTGGTACTCCGACTTGAACGGGCCGGCGACCAACTTCCCGCCACCTCCGTAGACGTAGGTCACTTCGTCGCCGACGGCGAAGGCGGGTACGGGGGTGAGCCACGCACCCCGCAGCTCTCGGCACGAGCTGTCGCCGAAGTCCACCAAGTAGTAGCCAGTCAGGTACGTACCCGCCTTCTGGTACGGCCCGTACTTGATCTCTCCGGTCTCGGTGAATTCCGGGTGGGTTACCTTGTCGCCGATCTTGAACGTCTCTGCCATGGTCTCTCCTCCATGCCGAACGAAAGCCCCCGCGTCGTCGGTGCGCGGGGGCAAAGAAGCGCGAGTTGACTCGCGGTACTACTCCGGGTCGCCGATGACTACCACATGTGCTGCCGCGATGACCTGCGGCGTCAGGGTCTGGCGTGCGATGAAGCCACTGTCCCGCCCCGTCGGTTGGACACGCAGCTTGGGGACCACGCGGCCGGTGCTCTTGTCGGTCAGCCGCTCCAGTACCTTCGCCTCAGTGTTGCGAACTACGTTCCCTTGGCGGGTCGGGTAGGCGATCATGGAGCCGACGCGAATTTCGGCGCCGGTGAAGTCGCACAGACGACTCTTGCCCATATCTCTCCTCAGATGTGTGACCAGCTTTTACGCCGGACGATGAACGACACCATGGTTTTAGTAACGCCGAAGTTCCGCCCCAGATCAGTGCAGGTTTCCCCGAGCGCTGCGCGTCGGCGGATCTCGCGAACATCGGCCTCCGCCAACCTGGAGTTGGCGTTATCGACTCCCTTACCGCCCCCGCCGTAACGACGGTTGTCGGCTGCCAGGCGCCACCGAAGATTCGACGCACGGTTGTCGTCTCGCACACGGTTAACGTGGTCGACGTCGAAGTCTGGGGCCGGACGAGGACCGTGAAACGCTTCGGCTACCAGCGTATGTACTCTGCGCCGGTGTCGAGCACCACGGTTGTACAGCCCCACCTGCAGGTACCCGCCTCGGTTCGGGTGCGCAGACAGTTTCTTCCGCGGGCCGTAAACGTCCCCGTCACTGCTCACGACGTAGCCGGGAAAGCCCTCGATCGGTACGAAGCTGACGCCGCCCATACTCCCCCAGACTGGTAATCTCGTGGATGCGCCCCGGGCCCCCGCCGACCTCTACTCGGCAGGGACCGGGGCGCTCGTGCGTGGTGGGTCAGGCAGCCTTGCTCAGGTCCGCGGCAGCCTCAGCGGCGAGCCCGGTGACCTTCACGACGGGCTTGTTGTACGAGACGTCGCGGCCGGCCTTCGTGGTGTACGAGACGTTCTCAATGGAGAGCGTCGCCCGGACGGCCTTGCCACCCTTGCCGTCCTCGTCCGCGCCGCCGACCTCGTCGACGTCAGCGATGATCGTGTGGAGGATCTTGACCAGCTCCCACGAGCCGGAGTTGAAACGGAAGATGCCCAGCTCCGGGGCGTCGGCCAACTTGAACTGAATGTCAACCGACGGCTTCGGCCCGCGGCCCGACTTCGCCCGGTCCTTGCGGTCCTGGAAGGCCGGCGGGCAACCACACTTCTGGCCCTTGTCCTCGTCGGGGCTGAGGAACTCGACGCCGTCGCAGTGGTGTACGAGACCACTCATACCGAAGAGCTTCATGCTCGCGTCGATCTTGGAACTGTTCTCGATGATGATCTCAACCGACGCGGAGTCGGTCAGGATTTCGATGTTGTCTTCCTTGTCGGTGTCCCACTCCTCAGCGACACCGCCCAGCAGCTCCGCGACACGGGCGGCCGTGGTGGGGTCGCCGGTGGTGACGCGCCACTCATTCAGGCTCTCGGGCTGCTTCCCGACCAGCCGGCCGGAGCGGAAGCGGCCGACGAAGTCGTCGGAGAACTGACGCGCCTTCGGGGCGGCGTCGGGGTCGGTCTCCCAGATGCGGCGCAGGTTGTTCGCCATGTGTGTGAATGCCTCTCGTCGCAGCGTGTGATTCGCGGTACGACGAGAGGGCGGCGCGCGGATGGTCGTCCGTGCCGCCCTCTCGTGATGTAGTTACGTGCGCTGAGCGCGAAAATGTCTCGCGAGTCAGCCGACTTCTTTTCGCTGGTTCATGAGTCGTCCGCCAGTCGCCAGACTTCGCCGTCCTCGTCCGCGCCCATGTACTCCAGCCGCGGAGTAGCGCGAAGCGACTCGCGGCTCTCCTCCAGCCGGGCCCGCTGCAGCTCTGCCCGCAGGCGAGCTATCTCCTGGTCCTTCAGCTCCAGGGCCTCCGTCGCGTGAAGGGAGTTCTCCCCGTCGCGTCGGCGGGCGGAGAGCCAGGCCAGGCGGTACCGGTCGCGCGCCTCCCCAAGCTCCTCCGCATGCTGCTCCGCGGCTTGCTCACGGTCGATCGCAGCGTTCGCGCGGCCGTTCTCTGCGCGGAGGAGATCCCGAAGCTGCGCTATCTCCGCGTCCCGCGCTTCCACCATGGCGGACCAGTTAGCCATCACGAGGCCCCCAGATCCGTCAGGAGCTCCTGCGCAAGGTCCCAGTCGTCGACCTCACCGAAGGTCTTCACGAGGCGCAGCGCGCGTCGGAGGAGCTCCAACTCCTCGTACGTAGCCTCCACGTCGACCGTGCCTGTGCTCTTGATCTTGGCCATCAGTTCTCCTCCAGCCCAGCAGCGATACGGATAGCGGCGATCAGCGCGGGGACCTCGTCGGGCGCGATAATGAGACCGTCCAAGGTCGTTTGGAGCCTGACGCCAGCCCTGGCGGGGGTCACGTACAGCCCGCCGTCCGCAGTCCAGTGCTCGTACTTCACGCTGCACCCCCGATAGCCGCCAGCGTCGCCGTCAGCCACGCGCCTGCCGACTCCTCCGCCTGCGTGGGCGACCAGCCACGGGAGACGAGTTCGGCCTTCATCCCGTCTGCGGCGTCGTAGATGGGCTGCAGGATGCCAGCCATGTCGAGAAGTTGCGTAGTCAGGGCGGCGCGCATGGCGTCGGCCGCGGAGCTGTCTGTCACAGCGCCCACCCGCCCTCTCCGCTCAGGTAGTCGGCGACCTGGGCGACCTCCATGACGTCGGGGGTGTCGGTGTTCTGCAGGTCCCGCAGCAGCGCCCACGCAGCGCGGAAGTACTCCGCTCGGTCCATGACGTCTTCGACTTCGGTCGGCTCGCCTGCGTTGATCTCGCTCATGATTCGCTCTCCTCCGGGTCGATTTGGTCAGCGGCGTCACGGCACGGCCGGAACTTGTCTGGCTCCAGCACGCCCATGGCCTTCGCGTACTTCGTCTCCTCTCGAATCTGCTCCGCGCACATGTGTGCCACGGCCGCTTGAAAATCGTCGACAGCATCGAAGATCGATGCATTAACGAAGCCTTCGGGCTCCATGCAGGCGGCGTCGATGATCCGCTGACGGGCGACTTCCACCCGCCCCAGCGCCACGACGACAGCTCTCCCCGTCCCCGGGCAGTCCTCCGCCAGATGGCCAGTACGCATCGTCTTGCATCGCATCGGCGGATGCTGCTTGCACTTGTCGTCGACGTTGTCCACGTCGACGAGCCCGCACGGGGCAAGGGGACACGGGCACAGTGCTTCAAGGTGGCCGGGGCCGTCCCAGGAGCGGCCGACGTGTCGGGTCATGAGGTCACCTCCGGGTCGATCAGCTTGGCGGCTCCGTACCAGCCGCCGTCCGTGTAGCCGATGCCGTGCTCACGGATAATGTCGTCGATGTGGGTGCGGATCTCCTCCGCCAACTGTCGTGCGTGCTCGCGGAGCATGTCGTCCGCCCATTGCTCCGCGGCCTCTTCGCTTGCGCCGGAACAGCCGTTGCAGACCATCGCGACGAGTTCGCCGCGGACGTTGACGCGGGCGGTCATGCGGTGCCGTCCAGGGCATCGCAGAGGTTCATGAAGAATCCCGTTTCGCGCTCGCTCAGGTCCGCAGCGTCGACCACCGCGCGCACGCGCTCGATGGTGGCTTCTGCACGGTTGCGATCGGCGCACAGACTCACCCGTTCCCTGTCGTGCTCCGCCCGAAGGCGCGCGATCTCGCCCCGCATCCTGTCCGCTACGGCTTCCCAGTGCGCGGCGTCGCGGGCGTACCGAGACAGCTCGACATTCGCCTCCCGAGCGTCGTCAAGCTCCTCGCTCAGCCGGATGCAGTCCCCCTCCAATACGCGCAGTTCCTCGTCCGCCACAGTGATGGCGGCGTCGGCCTCGTCCAACCAGTGATCGTGATCGGGCATGCCTTCATGCAGATCGACCCACCGGAAGTGGGGGTTAGCGATCTTGTACAGAGCCGCCGCGTACCGCTTGCGCCGTTCGTCGGTCATGACTGCTCCTCCGCCCATTCCCGCTTCCACAGCCGCGCTTCCCTGCGCCGGACAAGCCGACGAATCAGCCGGCCTTTCTCGCCCTCATCCGCGTACCGGTGTTCGATGATGTGGCTGTTCGCACTGACTCCGGCGCTAGAGCGGCGGTGCCACCTCCTCATGACTCCCCCTTGTCCGGGTCGATCAGGTCCGCGGCGTCGCACGGGCAGTTGGTGTCCCCGTAACCGCACTCGTCCCACTCGTAATCGCGGATCTTCTCCGCCAGCTCGTGCGCGTAGCCATCCAGCAGCTTGCGCGCCAACTCCGCATTGCCGTCGTAGTAGACGGTCATGGCATGCTCCGCGACGGATCGGAAACTCACTTCGTTACCCCCGCGATCTCCGCGCGCAGCGCGTCCAGCTCCGCGGGGGTCATGGTGACGGTCGCCAGCGTCCGGCCGGCCTCGTCGCGGACGTGGAGGTCGTAGTGATCGCCGACCGGGGACACGGAGATGGTGTGTCCGTCGGCGGTGTAGAGGGTGAAGTGTCGTCGCATCTGCTCTCTCCTCTGGCTGGTGGTTACACGCCCAAAGCCCCCGGCGCCGTAGCGGCCGGGGGCTGAAGGCGAGCGTGTATCGTTAGCGCCTCTCGTGGGCGATGTCGTTGATCAGGTGGACGGACCGAAGCCGCTGGAGCTTTGCCCCTTCACCGGGGGCCCACAGCTCCCCGACGCGAGTCGCGGCGTCCCTCAGAAGATCCCTCAGAGCCTCGTGCGCCACGTCGGGATCAATCCCCGCCTGAACCATGAGGCTCCATGCGTGAGTACGTGGGCTCATCCGACGTCGATCCTCTCCGCGTTGTCGATGTCTTCCACGTAGATCGCGATGTCCCACGATCCGGCGCCGTACATCCGGTGCGTGCCGCCCACGGGGATAGCGGACCACGAACCGTCGCCCCGGTACTCCAGCGGGACGCAGATGATGCCTGAGGGCAGCTTCAGGACGTGGCCCCGGACGTCGCGGTACTTGCGTGCTCCGGGGGTCAGGAAGAACGCCACTGCTCCTCCTCTTGCATCAGCTCGGCCAACACCTGAGCGAACTTGGCGGACAGCCCAAGCTGCCTGCGCGCACACAACGTCTCAAGAAACTTGTGCGCCATCTCGTCTGTGTGCCCGGCCCGGACAGCGAACGCAACCGCTCGGGTCTTCAAGCCGTGGGGGTCTACACTCATGACTCTCCCTCCCTCTCGTCCTCCGGCCGGCCCGGGGCCTCCGGCTCGATGCGCTGGTGCGTGTGGCAGTACCGTGGGTCGCGCTCGTCGTCGGGCATCAGTGAAGCTCCCCACTGATCCACACCGTGCCGCCTACCGACGTCACGTTGCCCTCCCCGTCATCGCTCTGCCCCTCGTACACGACGTCGGTCAACTCCAGGAGCTGCGCCGTGTCGTTGTCCCGGAACATCACCGGGTCTCGGTCCGCACTGAGCGGCATCTCGTTCAGCCGGCGTCGCAGCTCTCCGTAGGTCATCATCGGCGGAATCCCTTCGAGAAGGACGGCACCCGCGGGGCAGCCGGCTTGAGGGCCGGGGCCCTGTACTTCGGCGTCGTCCGCGGGGTGGTGTGGTGGTAGTGGTGCACGACGGTGTGGGTGCTCGGCGGGTAGTACGTACCGCCGCTCGCGTTGCAGCCGACGACCAGTGCGACGGCAACGAGGATGCACGCCACGGCCGCCAGGATGTGTCCGGGCTTCATGCGGTCTCTCCCTCCAGCTCCACCAAGCGCTTGGCCTGAGCAACGACAAGATCCTTCAGTTCGCGGATCTCGTTGCGATTGCAGGCGTCGACGTCATCCAACGCACGGAGCGTGCCCTCGTAGCCCGCGCGCTCCGACTCCCACTGCTCACGCTCGGCACGAAGTTCGCGGTGATACTCCGTGAGATCTCTCCGGGCCGTCAGGAGATCGGCCTTCGTGCGGACGAGTTCGCGCTCCAGGGCGTCCGCCCGCGCCGATCGGTCGGGGCAGCGGCTAACCAGCGCCGCGAACGACGCGTAGTCACGGTCACCCAGCACGACGCTTATCGCTTTACGCGGCGCGGGAAGGTAGTCCGTCGCCCAGTCCAGTACGTCCGGGAAGCGAAGCGTAACGGTGCCGGCCTCGTAGTTCTGGTGGATCTCCATCACGCCGCCCTCCGCTGCGTCCCGGTCTCCTGCTCTCCGCCGCTCGCGATTGGCCGGCCGACCACGCCCTTCTTGCCGTCGCGCTCCCACGTGAAGACCTCACGCAGGGACTTGAAGACCTCGAAGACCTTCGGCCCGCACTCCACGGGGACGAACGACCATCCCTCCGGGCGGACGTGGAGGACGGCACCGCCGGCCAGCTCCGGGACGTCGACGCTCTCCCCGTCAGCCGCCTTGATGATGCGGTTCGCGTAGCGGTAGGCGGAGAGCTGGAGGGCCACCGAGTCGTAGACGCTCCTCGATGTCTTCCAGTCCAGGACGACGGTCTCCCCGTCAACCTTGGCGATGGCGTCGAAGCTGCCGGCGTACTGGTGCTCGTCGCTCCAGACGGTCTCTTCCAAGTGCAGGAACTCCGGCTGGATCTCCTGAAGGAACTCGTCGAACCACCTGACGTGAGGCTTCACGTCGGCGTGAACGTGCCGAAGGTTGATCGTCTCTCCGCGCGCCTGGCGCTCGAAGAGGTCGTGAGCGGCCGACCCCAAGTCGCTCGCGGCCTTCGACTTCCGCATGTGCGCGTTCTTCAGGTAGTCGATCGCGCCGGCAGGGTCGCGCTGGCACAGCTGCGACACGATGTCCCAGTTGGTCACGGCCGCTTCCGCGGACTCCTTCGCCGCCCAGAAGGTCAAGTAGTTCTTGGGCAACATCCCCACCACGCTCGTCACGCCCGGGACCTTGATCGCCCCGTCGTCGGGGTTGATGTAGAAGCGGCTCCCGCCGCGCTGCAGTGTGCGTACTCCGGCCATCTGCTCTCCCTCGTCCTCGTGCTGACAAGGGAGTTACGTGCGCTGGGAGCGAAAATGTCTCGCGGGTTTTCAAGATCTTTCGTCCCGCCTCTGCGGGCGGCCGGACAGACTGGAGGTCAAAAGGTCAAACTGGACCCTATTTTTCTAAACCCCTAGGGACTCTCTAAGGCCTTCTGAAAATAGGGGTTAGTTTGTCAATTTGCGCACAGCAGCGCCCCCGCCGGTCGTCGACGGGGGCGGAGGACGCGGGCGACGTCAGCCCTTGGCCTTGGGGCGACGCCGGATCTTGCGGCGGAGTCGGGCAATTTCCTCTTGCATGGCTGCAAGATCCTCGTCCACCCGGTTGCGCTGGCCGTCGGTGACGGCTTCGGAGACCAGGACATCGGCATCCAGCCGGCGGACGATGGCGAGTGCTGCGTCCGCAAGCTTCATCTGGTTGGCGACAATACGGACGTCTGTCGTCTCGGGGAGGGCGCCCTCGTCCGCGCCTGTCGACGTCTTGGAGGACTTCGCCTTCGCTGCCTGCGACGAGACCCGGGCGCCGTTCAGCAGAGTCTGATTCGCTGCGCGGCTGGCTTTCATACGCTCCAGGGGGCTCGCCTCCTTAAGCCCCAATCGCTTCAGCTCACGCGGCGACAAATGGGCTCGTTGGAGGTTGCCGACGTGGTACCTCACAGCGTTGCTCAGCCGCTCGCGCGTCTCGTCGTCAAGATTCGCGCTGTCGTAGATCGCCTTTACAGCCTGCTTGGTGTCCCACCCTTCACCCCGCGGGTCGCCCCGATATAGGCGCACGGAGTACACGACTACCGCCAAGTTTTTGACCATGGTTGCAGCCACGTCCCGGGCCCTGACGTACTCCTGCGCGTAGGCCACCCCGCGCGCGTGGAGCTGCTGCTCGTCCTCATTCTTCAGGTCGTCAAGGTCCAGTTGCCCGACGCCAGCAACGGCGGCTTGTGAGCGCTTAGCGACGGACTTGGATGGCATGACGAAGACTCCTGTGTGTGGGCACAGTGGCGGGCACTGGCCAGCGTAGCGCGAAGCACTGACACTAGCCAGAGCCGGCCCCGGACGTCACTCGAAAACGCCGCCGCAGACTCCGCAGACGATCGGGCCTTGCGCAAGAATCGTTTTTCCCACGTAGATAGTCCGCGCCGGGGCGCAGTGGCACTTGACGCTGACACGCTCCGTGCGCCGGGCCCTGGCCGTCGGGACTGTGAGAGCCGGAAGGGCTACGTCGATGGCCTCCCGCAGCGCCGGCATCAGTGGGGCGTAACGCTCCGCTGTTTCTGGCGGGACGCTGAAGTCCGTCCACCCGGTCTGAGGGGTGTATTCACTGGACTCCAGCCGTAGCCCCACGGTCTGAGCGGCGTCGACGAATGCCTTCGTGTGGTACCGCCCGCGGGTTGTGGTGTCCTTGATCCCCCGTGCCCAGTTGATCGCGTGCGCCGAGTCATGCAGGAGAAAGTGCAGCACCGCATCCGCGCCAGCCTCCAGCGTCGCCAGGGGGACGACGCACCCAGTCAGGCGCCCGTCTACCGCGCTCCATCTCTCTGGCCCATGGTTCGTCGTGCGCTTACCAGCTCCGACGGCGATCGTGGCGGGCAGTAAATCGGCATGGTCGCGCCTGATCTCGTCCCAGATGGTCTCCAGGGCAGCACTCAGGGGGCCCGGCGATGTCGGCATAGGGCGGACCGTATCAGTTGTGACGGTCGGCACAAGTCGTCCCGCGAAGCGACTCGCGGTTCTCCGTCAAGGGGGCGCAAACACAAAAAGCCCCCGCCCTCCCATGATCAGGGAGAACGGGGGCTTCAGGGTCGTGCGGGTGAGCTAGCTCACTTTTCAGTGGGCGAGACCTTTGAACGTGCGTCCTCCCCCGCCACGAGGACGAGGGCAGAGACGAGGACACCAGCGATCGTGGAGGCGACGCTCCCGACAGCCAGGGCGGGTACCAGGGTGCCGACGAGGACGACGGCGGACGTGATCATTGCGCGGAGACGGACGGGTTCATTCACGGCCATGATTTGTGCGGCTACGTAGAGCCGGATGCAGACGTGGTCGACCACGTCGCGCAGGGCGCGGAGGATCTTCAAGGGCATTCCTTTCAGGCGAAGGGGAGGGAACGGGCGTCGTGCCGGCGGGACTCGAAGCGCTCCACCTTTCCGGCGAAGTGCTGGACTTCGCGGAGGAAGTGCGCGCGGTCGCCGTCGTTGTGGATCAGGTAGTCCGCGTTCTCTTCCGTCAGCTGCTCCGACTCGTGCGTCATCCGAGGCGTCCCGGGCCGGTCGATGTAGACGAGGTGCCAGCCGGCTTTGCGGAGGGCGAAGACTTCGTTGGGATAGCGGACGTCAGTGATGACCACCGGGCGGCCGAAGCGCTCGTTGACGTCGGCCGCCTTCTTCAGGGCCTGGCGAAGCCAGAAGTCCGGGTCCAGGGCGCGGATGCTGGCGCCCAGCTCCTGGAGGATGCGGCGGGCCTCCGGCTGCTCCTTCGTCCGCTCCCAGCCGAACTCCCGCACTGCATGACTCAGGCGGTAGTCGTCGTGGTAGCTAGGGTCCTCGTGCTCCGGGTGGGCGCTGTCCAGGATTGGGTCAAGGTGAAGCGCCGCTTCCTTCAGCGGGTCCGCGAAGGCCACACGCTCGTAGCCCCGGTGCTCGACGAGCCACTTCCCCGCCGTGTCCTTGCCGGAGCCCGCCAGGCCCATGATTCCGATGTTCGGCATCTGCCCACTCCCCTCGTTGGTGACAGGGGAGTTACGTGCGCTGAGGGCAAGAATGTCTCGCGGCGTGGGTGTGATTCTTTAGCTCACGCCGTACCACTGCGCGCCCCAGCCGGTATTGATGATTGTCGTCGTCTGCCCGGAGAGGGTAAGGGACGAGGGTAGGGAGGTCTGGCCCGTCAGCATGTTGGAGTAGCGCAAGTTCGGCGCGCTGAGGCCGGCGTTTACGCTGATGCCGGCGCCGCTCCCCTTGAACGTCAGCGCGTTCGTGGCCCAGGTCCCGTTCAGCAGCATCGCGACGAAGTACGCACCCGGGGTTGCCGTGAAGGGCGCCGCCAACGCGAACGCCTTCGCTACGGCGTTCGTCATCAGGAGACTGGAGATATCGGCCGTTGTGCCCTTCAGCGTGCCCGACGCGTCGTACACACCGAGATAGCAGTTGGACAAGACCGCGGATCCGTCGATGCCTGCCAAGCCGAGCCAGACGTTAGACCACGTGATCGTCTTTCGGATCATGATCCGGGTCAAGGTGATGCGCCCGGCGACGCCGGAGTTGCTCTGCGCCGTCACGTGGCCCGCCATCGAGGGATCATAGGTCCACGCCAATAGCCCATTTTCTGACGGCTGATCGCCGTGCATGACATCGGCGACGTGCCCTGCGAGAGCCGTCGTGATGTCCGTCGACGTCGCAGCGCCGATGGCGGCAGGCGTGATGGCGTCCGTTCCGCCCGTGGAGTGCGTCGAGGCGTGCGCCGTCGGAGTCCTGGCGTTCGTCAGGCGTGCGTCAGAGCCGCCCACGTACGCACCGTTTGCCCGCGCCACCTCCGACGCGATGGCGTTGTCCGTGTACGTGTGTGCGCTGGACAGGGCAGACGTGGCGGCACCGGATGCGTCGTAGGCGCCGTTCGCCCGCGTCACGTCAGCCGCAATGGCGGTGTCGGTGTAGCTCTGGGCGGCGCTCGTGGCGGCCGTCTGTGCGGCGGATGCAGCGCCGGCAGGGTCCGCCCCGACATCGGAGTACGTCAGGCTGACGACTCCGCCGTTCAGTGCGTGGCCCGACGGCCAGGCGCCGGAAGTCTTCGGACCGTAGATCGTCCACGACGACGTATCTATGTAGAAGTCTCCAGTGGCGCCCATGCCGGAGGCCGGCGCGCTTGTGCCGGAGAGGATCGTCCGACCGTCCGCACCCGCCGGGCCGGCCACGGTGACATAGTTCCCCGTCGCAGGGTCGGCGGGCGCAACGTCGGCGATGTCCACTGTCGGGGTCGTCGACGGCAGGTCGATGCTGTACGTACGGCCAGAGACTCCGGTGAACTTCTCCGTCACGGAGTAGCGCCAGCCGGTCGGCTGCATGTTGGCGTTGTCGGTCGCGACGAGGACGACGGAGAACGACCCGGCGTTGTCCAACGTGAGTACCGTCGATCCAGCAGCGACGGAGTTCGCGCCGGAGAGCGTCAACATACTGGGCGTCGTGATGGTCACCGTGCCGGACAGAGGCGTCCCGTCCGGCCGGATGTATCGCCCGGTGAGAGTCACCGTGGCGATACCGCCGGGCATGGTCATTTCGGATCGCCTCCGGTCCGCGGCTGGCCAATGATCAGGTGCTCCGCGTCGTGGCCAGCCTGCCACTCACGAACGCGCGCGACGTCCTCCCGGACGCCGTCGATGTCGTCGCGGACGTCGTCGATGCGCGCGTTAAAGCGCGCCTGCAGACGGATCCCCATGGCGTCCAGGGCGTCCAGGGTGACGGCGCGCGTCTGCTCCCCCTGAGCCTCCACAGCGCCACGAGTGCGGCGGAGGACGAGGGGGAGCAGGATTCCCACGACAGTGGTCAGTAATGCGGCAGCACCGCCGATGATGGCTGCTGCAACTTCCGGGCTCATGTCGTCACGCCTTCACGGTGAAGCCGTGCTTGACGCCCAGCTTCTCCAGGCTGGTCTTGCCCGGGATGCCGTCAGCATCGGAGCCGGTGAAACCACACTTCCGCTGCCATGCCTTGTAAGCAGCGACGGTCAGGGAGCCGAAGGAGCCGTCCGCGGCGTAGGACGCCTTGAGCAGGCCCTCCGCCTTGAGAGCCGCTTCCACGATCTTCACGTCGGCCGGGTGGGTCGTGTGCCCCTGCGCGGCGCCCGGGTCGGCCTTCGCGGCAGCCACGACGTTGGACAGGTCGACGACCGGCTTCGGAGTCGGCTTCGGCTTCGACGGGGCGGGCTTGCTCGGAGCGGGCTTCGACGGCGACGGCTTCGGGGCTTCCTTCGCGTACTTCGGGTCGGCGCTCTTGATGCCACCGAGGAACGCCGGGTACCCGTAGCCGTAGACGTGGGCGTCCCGGCGCAGGTGCTTCTTGGCGTACACGCCGTCGCCCTCCGCCGAGCCGGAGTCGTTGGTGTTGCCCTCCACGGTGTAGACGTAGGTGTCGTCATAGTCGACGACGAGGCCAGTGTGACTGCCGCCTCCAGGGCCGAAGAAGATCTGCGCCCCAACGGCGGGGTACTGGCTGAACCGCCCCTTCGCCCGGAACCAGCCCACGGCCGTCAGGCAGCTAGCGGTCCGCGGGTAGAGGTCGGAGGCGCCAGCCTGCATTGCGCACCACGAGACGAAAGTGCAGCACCACGCCTGGAAGTTGCTCCACGCCATTCCAGGGACGGCCTTGCTGTACTTCTGGTCATTGTTCCAGTGGCCGTTACTCCGGCCCTCGTGATAGCCGATCTCCGCCTTCGCGACGGCGATGATCTTTGCGGCGTCCACGGTCATGCGATCCCCTCCAGGGCATAGAAAAAGCCCCGGCGCTGCGGGGCGTGAAAGTCGTGCATGTGTCAGAGGCTGTAGCTCAGGCCGTCAATTCCGGCCCAGTGCAGGCCGTTGACCGTCGACGTGGAGCCGGGCGGCACCTGGACGATTACCTGACCCGTGTCGTAAGCCAGCTGCGTCCGGGCGTAATAGATGCCGGCGCCCATCTCCACAGGCGTCACCCAGTACTGGTACGTGGGCGGTCGATAGGCGGCAGGGATTGTCGTGAGAAGCCAGTCCGTGCCGGTCGTGTATTGGCCTCCGTTGGACCGCGCAAAACGCCCGCGGAGTTGTACGGATCCGTTGACCACCTGATATCCCGGGGATCCGCTCTGCGTCACCATTCCCGACGCGGGGGTAAGAGGCTTCCAACCGCTCGGGGAAAGCGCCTGCCAGGAGCCGTCAGCCATTCTCCCGTCAAAACGGTCTTCGGCTATCAGGTACGTGATCATTCCCGGCTTAGGAACCCAGCCGTTGACGAGCGCTGCGGCGCGCGCTGATGCGCTTGCGAACCTCATAACGGTCTGCGGAACAACTCCATTGACCATTGCCTGCATCGCCGTTTCAATGTCCGGCGCGTCGGTGAGAATGGGGTACGGGATATTCTGGCTGTACCCGTCGTAGCTAGGCATGCGTCCTCCTCCCCACCGCTGAATAGCGTGGGGTGCATAAAGTCGAATTCAGCGGTAGCGGCCCTGAACGCCGTCCAGTTGGAACCATCCGGTCGCGCTGTGATTGGCGACGGGAAGGAGCCGGCAGACTCCAGCAGGGCTCACGTCGATACCGGCCAACTGACCGACGGATGAAGTCTGTACGGTGCCGCGGACCCAATACGTCGGCGTCAATGAAGCTGGGAGCGTGGCGAATTGAATTGCTACTCCGGCGGTAGCTGCGCCCTTAACCACGCCCGAGAGTTGGAGTGACCCGTCCGCGGTCCGTCGGGCTGCGGGTGGCGGGTCGTTGGTGCCGCCGTTGGCGCTGAAGCCGGAGGACATCGTCAGGGCGAGCCAGCCCCCCGCCCCAGTGCTTAGCGCGTCCACTACCAGCCAGTTTCCGTCAGCCTTGCGGTCCACGCGAACCACGTCTCCGACGACCGGGGAGGCGTAGGAGCGGAGTCGGCGAACGCTGGAGACAGGGCCGGTGGCCGTCAAGACGTCCACGGTTCCGTCCACGTTCACGGCATTCACGGTGGCCAGGAGCCACGCTGCCGCCTGTTGTGTCACGGCGTTTGTCGCGGAGCGGGAGACAGCGTCTGCAAGCCGTCGCTGGATTGTCATCCGCCGTCGTCCTCCTTTCCTCCGCGGAGCGTGATTGAGAAACTGCCTTCAGCCGTCAGAGGGACGGTGAGGGACTGTGCAATGAACAGGTCTTTACGGCCGGCGTAGTTCACGCGGAGACAGTCACCGGCTTCGAGCGCCGGGTTAGGGATTGTCCCCAACGACGTCTGGATATTCGGCGCCATGGCGTCGGTCAGCATGTATCCGGCAGCTGCAGCGCACGCGCCGTTGGTGGTGAAGAGCGAACTGGAGTAAGTCTTGGTGACCTTCCCGAATGGGCCGCCCCACCGTGTCGGGCTGTTGGGGTCGTTGTCGTAGGCAACGCCGCTAACCGGCGCCGTTCCGGACGCCGCATTCTCGCCCGTCACCACAACGCGGTTAAAAACGCTGCTCCGTGACATTTGACGGCCGGCAGACATCAGCGTTCCGCCCTCTCCGTCCGCCACTTCCCACGCAACAGGAGTCGTATCTACCGTTGGGATATCGACGATGACGAATCGGTCTAGGGCATCCACGAAAATCTCCGCGTTCATCGACGTGGCGATCTGAGTAACAGCGTCCCAGCGATCCGTATTCGCGTCCCACGTCGCAACGGCGCAGACTGGATCACGTCCGTCCGACGTGGCGTTGACAATTACAGCGGCTGGCAGCGTGGCACGAATGAGAGCGGTGATCGCCAGGACACAACTGCCGTATCCGCGGGTCGTCGCAGGGGCGGTAAACTTGTCGTCCTGGACAGCCGCTTCAGACGACTTCCCCGTCAGCGTGATAGGGCCCTCGTGCACGTCGGCCGACGGCTCGTCGATTCGGAACGTCCCCAGCGGCACCATTTCCGGCGCGTCCGCAAACCAGATTCCGCGGCTAACTACGAGCGTCTGCCCGTAAACAGCCAGAGGGTCCGTCGCGTCCCACGGGAGGAGCGACAGATCTGGAATCGTCAGCGAGAGCGATCGACGGATCTTGCTTCCTCGGTCCACCGTGACCGACCCATCCGAGATGGGCAGGTCGGCCAAGGTGAGCGCGCCGTTGTAGAACGCGTCGACTCGGGTCACGATTCGGTGCGACCCGGTAAGCGCCTTCAGGAATCTGGAGCTGACGGCGTACATCAGGACCCCCTGATTCCGGTAAGAACGTCAAGCCAGGTGGTCGATGTGGAGAGCAAGTCGCGGAAGGTCGTCGCGCCAGCCTTCACGTCCTGCCACGTGCGGGTAGCGCTGCCGACGAGCCCGCCTATCGGCCGGTCCACTTCCGTCAGCGCGATAGACCATGAGCGGTCGGAGTGGCCGGCATAGGTGCTGATGCGGGATTCGGTGACGTCGCCGACCTGGACGTACATGTCCGTCAGTCCCCAGTCGGCCGGCCACTGGAGGAGCAACGTGTTACCTGTCTCCAGCGTCCACCAGAGAGCGGTAGCTTCCTCGGTCGTCTCGGTCGTGACGACGAGCGTGCCGGTGCGGCTCGTGCGGACGTCAGAGATGACGATCGGGCGGGCACGGCCGCGGATGGCGAAGTTGCCCTGCCGGGCCGAACGCTGCCAGTCAGGGAGCGTGTCAGCTATCGCGACGGTGGTGCGGGCCGGCAACACGGGGTCCTTGATGATGACCCCGGAGTCGTCCCGCGTGGGCAACGTGATCGGCGGTGTGCGGTAGTACCAGCCGTCGCCCCGGGCCGCGTTCCAGGTCTCCAGGACGTAGGTCAGCTCCACACCGAGCGGAGCCTCGTAGTCCGTGATTGAGGACCGATCGCTGACGGTCGCAATGTCCGACGTGTCCCCCGTCCAGCCGCGGAGAGGGGTCTGTACGCCGTCGGGCGTGACGCGCCAGAGTCCCCAGTGTGTCTGCCCAGAGAGGGTCAGTCCCTGCGTGGTGATCTGGATTGCTGACGTGTCAGCCGTCGGCGTCGCCAGTGCTGCCAGTCCGCCAGGCCCGATCAGGACGCTGTCCAGGTACCACGTCTCACCAGCCGGCGGAGCCTCACGTACCCATCGGACGCGGAGGCTGACGGCGCCTGGCGGTGCGATGTCGGCCGTTGTCGTCACGGTCCAGCCGCTGACGCCGGTCGTGTTCGTCCAGTCAATCGCGGAGGTCCGAATGACCTCCCCGGCGCCGTCCAGCCAGTCGAGGTACGACGTGTGTGTCGTGGTGCCGGGGTAGATCTCGTGCGGCACAAACTGGTACGCCTGGCCGGGAGTTACCGGCACCGGCGCCGCGAGCGTCATCGTCAGGTCGACGCCGCCCGTGGCGACGAGTTGGTACGAGTAGTACCCGCTGTACGACTGAGCGTGGCTCTGCGTCAGCGTCCCGCCGGTGGCGATCCACCCGTCGGTTCCCACCTCCGCTGACGATGTCGCGAAGTCGAGGAGCGTCGTCCCCATGTCGACCGGCTGGACGGCTGCGTGGTCGCATAGCCACGTCTGGCCGGCCGTGGTCGCCTGTGGGCGGATGACGAAGTCCACCGTCGCAGCGCTGGTCGGCGCAATGCCCGCGACGCCCTGACGGCTCCAGGTCGCGGAGAGGGCGCCCGTGTGGGTGTAGGTGGTCGTACTGAGGAGCGTCCCGGATCCGTCGTACCAGACAAGATCAAGGGCAATGGGGACGTTGTCGGCGGGTGGGCGCACGTGCGTGAAGGCGGAGTAGGTCGTCCCCGGCGTCACAGGGAGGCGAGCCGCTAGAGACACCCGGGTATCGCCAGCAGCCGTGGCGGCTATCTGGAGACTCCACCAGCCCTCATAGCTGAAGGTCGACACACGAGAAACGGTGGCGTTCGTCCCCGCCAGCCAACCAGCCGTGGAAACCTCACACCCCGCCGTGCCGTAGTCCAGGATGCTGGAGACGACATTGTTGGGCGGGCCCAGCGCGATTCCGTCAGACGCCACCTGAGCGCCAGCCGTGAGCCCCGTGACGGTGACTGTGACCGACGCGTACAGCGCGCCCGCGGGAGCGGTAGCGATCAAGATCGGAGGCGGGGTATTCCAGGTCGTCGCAGTCGCCAGGGTGGCTGCAGTCGACGTCACGGACGAGATGGCCGTACCGCCTGCGCTGGCTGCCCACCACGACACAGTGACGCTAGCCGTGCGTCCGGCCGTCGCGACGATGTTCGCGAAGTAGGCGTACGCCGTGTAGACCTGGCTGGCGACCACGGCAACGCGGTTGGTAGTCGTCGCCGACACCGTCCCGGCGGCCGTGGCAGTCATGCCCAGCGACTTCGCGCCCGACCAAAACCGGGTGGACTGGAAAAGCGTGGTATTCGCTCCAGCAGTCCACCCGGTTATCCCCGTCTCCAGATCCGCTACCGCGTCGGGCAGCAAATTGGAGGAGACGCTCATCCGCCGTCGCCTCCCTGGCGCTCAATGTCGCCCTGGTTGACGGTTGACGGGTCGTACTCCGGCGGGGGCGCCGGCTCTGCTGGGAACGTCGGACGCGTTTCCGGCTGATCTGTGGTCGGCTCGTCGGCCATTAGACCCACCTTCCGTCATTGATCTGTGCCGCAGTGGCGGCGTCGTGAGCATGGATTTCGGTGCGGACGATGTCCGTGATTTCGCGGTCACCGACGAACACTCTGGCTTCGACGTGGATATCTCCGCGTCCCCCGACGTTCGCCTTCAGGGTGTCCCACTGGGACGCGGTGAAGACGGGCTCCGGCTTTCCAGTTCCGTTGGCGACGAGGGACAGCCCCTCGGGCAAGTAGCCGCCGTTGTCGTACCAATGCGGCGATCGGCCAAGCCACGTCGACCACGCGTGTGCGGGATTGCCGTAGCGGTTCTTGATGTAGCCCAATCCCCACTTGATCTGAGTACCCGCGTTGGTAGCCCAGTCCGCACCGGCGGAGGCCATCTTCGATCCCGGAAGAGCCTGTGGAATTCCGTAGGCGCCCGAACCCGCGTTCTTTGCGTTCCAGCGCCAGCCTGATTCGTGCTGCCACAGTGCCTTCAGCGAATCCCACTGTGAGTCACCCCAGCCGAACTCGCCGAGCATCTGCCGCGCGGTCTGTTGTGCAGTCGCCACATCAGCCAGGGCGCCACCGTGGGCGATTGACGGCAAGAATCCGTAGACAGCGTCGAAGAAGGAGTTCCGAGCACCGCGTGCACGGTTGCCGACGACTACGCCGTCCCCGCCCCGGCTTTCGACGTTGACGCCGGCCAAGGTGCCGGCAGTGTGACCCTTCCCCTTGTTCGTGACACCGATCATGAACGGCGCGGGGACGTCCTTCTTCCAGCCCGCCGGAGCGGTGTTTCCCTGGAAGGAGAAGGTTGACCAAAGGCGGCCCTTCGGGTTGCGCCCCTGGATCACCTTCTGAATACCGCTCATGAATCCAGAGCAGTCCCACGAAGGATCACCCGCGCCGCCCCACTGGTAGGGCTTACCAGCCTGCGACATTGCCCACTTCAGCGCACGGCCTACGCCCTCCACGCCTCCGCCACCAAGACCAAGCCAGGAAAGGGCCTTCGTTAGGAGGTTGTCCAGTGCTACGCCCGGAATCCTCCCGATGTTCTTCACCCACGGGTTTTGAGTGAGCCCGCCGACGAGCGTCGATGCGGCGCTCTTCATGTCGTCGAAGATGCCGTTGGGGTTGTTCGCGTAGTCCCACGTCTTCTTCGCCAGACCGACAATGCCACCCGTGGCGAACGCAGGCATACCGCCGTTGACGGCACGACGAACAGCGCCCACTCCGCCGGACCTGGCTGCGGCGTTCATGCTGTTCACGTAGTCTGCACCGACGGCCCGCGTCCACTCCGGACGCATGATCGCCTCACCACCACCCACGGCAATGACTTGGTTATCCACGCCCGGCGTGTAGCCCGGCATGATGCCGCCTGTGTGGAATCCGCGAAGGTCGACCTTGTTTATCTTGCCCAGCCCGGTGATGTATGCGACGCCGTTCCACAGAGGGACAATGCCTTTGTTGTAGACGGTGTCGATGATCAGCCGTGCCGGCTTCTTCAGGATGTTTACAAGGTTGCCCCATTGTTCGGCAATGACTTTCTTCATGCCCTTGAAGGTCTCGCCTACGTTGCTGGCCAGATCCTTGATCTTGTTGAACGCGGGCTTAATGCCATTGTTCCAGAGCCACGACGCCTTATCGCCGATCCACTTAAAGACCGGCTTCACGCCGTGTTCCCAGAGCCACGAGAGCGCGTCACCCAGCTTGCCTAGAATCCACTTCCACGCGTCGAAGGACGGCTTGACGAGATGAATCCAGACCCAATGGATCTTGTCACCTATCCAGCCAAAGACCGGCTTGACGACCTTGTTCCAAAACCAGCTGATCCCGTCGCCAAGCTTGCCGAATATCCACTTCCAGGAGTCGAATGTGGGCTTGATCAGGTGGACCCAGACCCATTTGATCCGGTCGCCGATCCAACCCATGATGGGCTTTACAGCGTGCTCCCACAGCCACTTGAAGACGTCGCCGGTCTTCCCCAGCGCCCAGCGCAGGGCGTCAAAGACGGGCTTCAGGAACGTGCGCCACACGAACCCAATGACCGTCTTAATTGCGTTCCAGACCCAATCGACGGTCTTTTTGAACCACGTGAACTTGTTGTAGCAGTAGATGACCACGGCGACGATTCCCGCAATTGCGAGGATGATCAACGTGATCGGGTTCGCGTCCATCGCCAGGTTCAGCGCTATCTGAGCAAGCGTCCACAGCTTCACAGCGACGATCACGGCATAGATGATCTGGATCATCCATGGGGCGTGCTCCGCGATGGTGCCAATGAAATCAGCAATGCCGCTGATGAGGTCATACAGCGGCCCCGAGATCGGGGACAGGTCCTTGCCGACCTGGAAGAGGGCGTTGAAGATCTTCTTCAACGCGCCGGAGATCTTTGGGCCGACGTCCTTCACATACTTGAGGAATTTCTCGAATTCGGGCGAGCCCTTCAGCCCCTTGCCCCAGTTCGCGAATCTCGCCGTCAGCTTCTGCATCCGGTTAGAGATTCCGTCCATATGCGGGAGGAAGGCGCGGACGATTCCGGCCATGCCCTTGAAGAGGTTTCCGAAAGAGATCCCGAAGCCCTTGATTGCGGGCTTCACGCTATGCTGTAGATCCTTTTTGAACCCTTGCCAGAACGGGCTTTTGAGCTCTTTCGATGCCCGCTTCTGCAGGTCGGATATCGCCGATGCGGCGTCCTTGACGAAGGGCGTCAGGCCAGGCAGGGACTTCTTCATCCCGTTCACACCGCGTGTGAACAGGGGCAAGACGTACGGCTGCAGGGTCTTTTGCCACTTGTCGAAAGCAGGCCTCAGGCCGCGCGGGCCGGCTATGGAGTCGTACAACTTCCGCTGCTCGGGCGTCAGGCGGGCAAGTGCTTGTCGGTAGGCCTCGCTCTTCGTCGCTGCCTGAGACGTCGTCTGCATGCCGGAGAGGCGTGCGGACTGGAGGCCGCGCTCCGCGGACGCGATCTGATCTGCCGCGGATATCTGGGCGTTGGATGCGGCCCTGACGGCGTCGCCAACCCTCCGCTGTGCGTCTGCGATGTTCCGCGCGCCGTCGACCTGCGCCTTAGTGACGCCGGCCTGTGCGTCACGAAGCGCCTGCGTCTGTTCTGTGACGCGTCGCTGGGCAACGGTGACGTTGTCGGACTGATCCTTCACCGCGCGGCTCGCGGCGCTCAGCCGCTCCATGGCGGTGCGGACGGCGTCGCTGCCTTCAACGCCGGCCTTCTTCTGTGCGGCGGCGCTCTTCTGCAGGTCCGCGTAATCCTGCTTCTGTTCCTTGGCGTGTTGAACTGCCTGGTCATAGGACAGTTGCGCCTGATCGCGCTGCAGCTGGCTCGCCTTCGGGTCCGCCATCGTCCGCTGAAGCTCTTGCTGAGCTTCCTGCACACGGAGAGTCGCTTCCCGCTGGTTCAGTGCTCCGTCAGCTAGGGCGTTGTCCAGGTCCCGGAGCTGCTGTGCGGCCGTCTTGCGTGCGGCCGTCAGGTCGTCCTGAGCCTGGCGTGCGGCGTTCTGTGCGTCCGTGAGGGACTGCTCTGCCTGGCGGACGCCCCGCTGAGCGTCGACTAGGCCCTGTTCCGCGCGCTTGACGTTGTCGGCCGCTTGCTTGCGTTGCTCCGCCGCACGCTGGACGGCGTCGCCCACTGCGCGCTCAGCGTCGGCTACCTGGCGGTTCGCCTGCGCGATGGACTGGGCGGCGTTCCGGTGCGCTGCTGTCAGGGTCTGCTGCGCGTTGGCCATCGTCAGTGCGCGCTGCGCAGCCTGGTTCGCGGCGTTGCCGCCATCGGTCGTGCTCTTCGTCGCCTCGTCCTGCGCGGCCTTCTGCTGCGTGAGCACGTTGCGCACAGCGGAGATGGACGGGACAGCAGCTATGGCCAACGCGCCTATGCCAGCGCCGGCAGCTGCCGCTGCGGACACGACGGCGCCGAGGCCGGCGGCGATGACCGGGCCAAGGGGGATGGCTGCCACCAGACCCATTTGGATACCGAGGGTCATGAGGGCGGAGGCCGCAGAGCCGGTGTTGACGTCCACCTTCACTTCAGGCTCTGCGGCGTCCACGGCGGCTATCTCTGCGCGGATTTCCGCGAGTGCTGCGCGGGCTGCGGCAGTGTCTGCGCGGACTGACACGTTCGGGTGTGACGCGCCCAGCCTCGTCAGCTCAGCCTCGATGCGGACGATTTCCGCTTCCGCGGCTGCCACATCGACATCAACACCGATGCGCTTCCGGGACAGGGTTTCCATGCGTGCGCGGAGACGGGCTAGCTCTGCGTCCACGCCCGTATCACTCAGCCGGATATTCAGCTTCGGCATTGCCTTGAAGGCGACTTCAAGCTTCGTCTTCAGCGACCGGGCGAAGGCTCCACCGGCGTCGTCACCCTGCCGCGTGGCGGCCGCTCGGGCTGCGCGGCCACCCTGGTTAACAGCCTGCGGGATTGCGACGACGATGTTGTTCGACATTGCCTCCCCCATGCGCCGGCCGGCTTCTTCACCTACTCGGTCAGCAATGGGGAGGACAATGGTCTTCAGCTTCTCGTGAAAGTTCGGGAGTACCGGGACGACGTCAACGCCGGCAGAGCCGACAATATCCAGATCCGCCATTACGCCTCCTGCGGCTCGTTCCTTAGCCGCGGGTCAAGGGCGCGGCGCTCTTCGTCCGACAGGCGCTTCGGGCCGCTGGACGTCTCCGGGGGAATCCCGGGCCGCGGAGTCGGTCTGAAATCTCCGGGCTTACCGCCGTTCGCGGCTACGAGTACGTTCGTGTTCATGCGTACGGCATCAAGTACGGCCGCCAGCAGCATTTCCGCCCCGCTCCACGGAGCCAGGTCCGGGCGAGATTCACCGGACGGCTCTTCGTCAGGCTGCGAATTGCGCAGGGCGGTTTTTGTCGCCGACTCAGGCGGGAGATGCTGGATGAGGATCCGGAGACGTCGCAGAGAAAGGCGTCCGCGGTATGCGTCCAGGACGTCGATACCGCGGAATGCCAAGTCCGCCTCTAGCGCTTCCGCGTGGTCTTCGAGCGCGCGGAGCGTCCACCAGACTTTCCCGGGGTCTCCCCCGTCGCCTCCATAGCGGCTGCAGTGAAGTCGTTGATCTCGGCGAAGGTTGCGTCCAGCTCGACGAACGTGGCGACGTCGTCGGGGTGCAGCACGCCGGCCGCCCACGTGTCGTAGTCGCCCTCTCGCAGGGCGCGGAGGTAGCTGGGCCGCCACTGGTCAATGGGCTTCACTCGCAGGTCAGTGCCGCACAGGGTGGCGGTGCCGAAGGCGCCGTTCGCCTCGTTCTCCTGGGCTTCGGCGGGAGTCATTTCAGTCATGCGCGCGGGTCTCCTAAGTCAGTGTTTGCGCGGGTCAGTTGTGCACGAGAAAGCGGAGCCCCGGACCCGCGCGGTACAGGGCTCCGCTGGAATGCGTCCCAATTACGGAGTCGGGAAGAAGGAGGAAACGTCGACACCGCCATACTTGATGGAGCGGGTGACCGAAGCAGCGTTGCCGGCGCCCTTGAAGAACTTCAGGGTCATCTCGACGCTCATCACGTCGTCCGTCTGCGGCTTCTCGTCGCCTCGGTCGTCGACGTGACCGTTAGGCGCGTACAGGCGAATTCGCTTGCTGCCGTCGATGGTGTCGAAAACGAAGGCGTACCGGATGTCGTTCGGCTTGTCCGGCAGAGCGTAGGTCGCCACGTCAGTCGTGGGCTCCAGCGAGTCCACCGGAACATTGTCCCAGAGGGCGCGGACATACGGGTTCAGGCCCTCCAGGAAGGTGCCCTGAACGGTCTTGGTGCTCTTGGTCATCAGCGTGCGAATGGGCTCAAGAGAACCGGCCGCCTCGATGTCCTTCTTATCCTCGTCGATCTTCAACGTTCCGCCGTCTGTCGACATCCAGCCCAGGTTCACCCAGCCAGTGCCGGGGTCGGCAAAGGCAGTGGGCGCCGCCGTGTTGGCAGGAGCGACGTACACGAGATAGTCAGTTGCGCCGAAAGTCAGATCGGCATTGCGGGTATCCGCCATGAATGCCTCCAGGGCATGCGAAAGCGCCGAATTCTCGGAGGAGTTCAGCGCACGGTCAGAATGGTCTATGCAGCCCGGAGGCTTATGGTGAACGTGGCGCCACGTCGGTGGACGAGTTCGTTCGCCCACGGCAGGCGGGAGAATCCGGCGTCGCAACGGACGTCGCGGATCACGGCACCGTTCACGGGGCCGCGGAGGAAGAGGAGCGCCTCCGTCAGCTGGCTGGCCAGAGCGCGCGCCTCATCGGCCGTGGCGGCAAACACGTCGACGGCCACCCGGGGGTGATCGGCAAACCGCTCGTCGTACCCGCCCAGTCGCTGAACGCGGATCACTGGAAGGTTCTCCTCCATGCGGTCCGGAGTCTCAGCGGCGCTGAACACCCCCGTTGTCGACTCCGTCCACGGCGCAAGTACGGCTTCGATGTCAGGCACCATGCGCCGCCTTCAGTGCGTCGATCGCCGTCCGGAACGGGGCGTAGCGTGGGACTCGTCCGTCACCGTGCTCCACTCGCCAAGCGTGAGGCGCGTCATTGATCACGGTTGCGCCGGCACGCATGCGTGGCTTGCCGCGGAAGGGGACGTTCTTCCAGAGGGGGACGACGTCGAAGCTAGCCCGGTACAGGCCCGGGTGCCGGTCCTCCGTCGGGTCGCCCGTCGGTGACACGGCCTGCGCCTCTTCCATGATCCGAACGGCAGCTTTCCGGCAGGCACGCTGAATCCCGGGGCGCTGCAGGAGCTTGCCCATTCCGGAGTACCGGCCCCGGTAGGTAGATCGGTGCGTCATCCGGTCACCTCCTGAAGCGGGACCTCCAGATGCCGGAGGGTCGTCGCCTCGAAGATCAGCGGCGTGCCGATCACCTGATAGCGCTTCCCCCGGTGCAAGATCCGGTCCTCCGGGCGCACGTCAGTACCGACGGGGGCGAAGAAAACCCGCCGCACGGTAATCGTGTGGCTGGCGTCGTTCACCTCCGACGACGAGCCGACGGCCACGCCGTACGGGCTCATCACTGCACAGCCGGTGACGTGGGTCAGGGTCGGCGGCCCGGGGACGTACGAGCCGGTGGAGTCGCGCACACGGGGGCCGTCGCGCTCAATGTCCACTTCGTCACTCATCAGAAACCCGAGCAAACTCACACTGGCCTCCAGATGGAGAACCGGGGCGCCGAATCTCTGGGCGCGATACTCAGCATTCCGGCGCCAGTGACCAGCCCTACGGCCCGCTTCAGCCGGCGGCGCTCGTCCTCAGACAGAGCCACACCGGTCTGTGCGTCGGCGTACGACACGATCATGCCGCCCGCCTGTTCGCTCCGAACGCCCGCGGGGTTCGTCAGGACGCGTGCTCCGACGGCCATTGCGATGCTCTTCACCCCGGGCTGCGGGGGGTCGCCCAGCCGCTCGCCCACCTCGCCGCGCAGGATGTCCTCCGCGGTGTCGTGAGCTAGGGCGTACTGGGCGTCCGTCAGCGGTCGGCCAAGGAGCGCGCGCAGTTCGTCAGCCGTGAACAGAATCATCCGGAGCCGCCTTCCGTCGCGCGGGAGCGCGCTTGGCGGGGGCTGCCTTCTTCGCCGGAGGAGTCGCGCTAGTCGACTCGCGCGGCATCTCGGGAGCCTCCGCCCACGCGGCAGGGTTGGTGATGGCGCTGTGCGCCCACTCCGGAACCTCGTCGTCAGGGCCGAAGACATGCGGGCGGCCCTGCGAGTCACTCAAATGGACATGTACCGCGAGCCGCGCCATGTCAGGACGCCAGGACGGTAGACACCATGGTGACGTCCGGGTTGCCGATGATCGGCAGCACGATCGACGTCGCCCGCGTCCACAGGGTCTGCGGGTCCTCGCTGTAGTACGCGCCCACAGCGACGCCCGCCTCAGAGCCGGCCAGGCCGTAGCGAGGGTCCTGCGACTCGATGGGCGCGCCCCACAGAGTCTCTCCGAACTTAACGTTGGCCGGAGGCAGAAGCGCGATCTTGTTGGCGGGAGTGATTCGCGTCGACACACCCGCTACGTTCACCTGCGCGTCGTAGATGACTGGCGTCGGCAGCCCCGCGGCGCTCAGCGCGTCGTTCAGCTGCGCAGGCGTCAGGGTGGGGATGCCCGCCGTAGACTTCCCGCTGTTCGGGAAGATGATGTTCTTCATCTGGTCGTTACGACGCAGGAAGTTGAACACCCGGCGCGGCATGAGCATCCGGTCAGGCGTGAAGCCGTTCAGGGCGAGGTAGTACTCCATCCAAGTGTCAAGGTCGTCAGACACAGTCGCCGCAGGGTTGTCCCAGGTCGTGGCCGGGGCAACGGAGTTACCGGCGGAGCGGCCGAAGTCCACGCCGCCCTGAACACCGTTCTCATTCAGGGTGATCGACGCGTTAAAGATCGCCTCACCACGAGCCAGCTCAACACGGGCCGCGATGCCCTGGACGAGCCGGACAGAGTCCGACTCCAGGGCCGCGCGCAGTTCCTCCGTCTGAGTGTCGAGGTTCCGGCGCTTGATCCGCTCGTACTCGCCAAGCGGCATCTTGCGGGAGATGGGCGGCAGTTCGCCGTAGACCCGCGCCCCGCCCTCGCGGACACCGATGTCCGACTCAGAGTCGTAGTTGCGGTATACAGCCGCGTCCACGAGGTTGCCGCCACCACGCGTGAACTTGTAGCTCAGGTCGTTCACGGTGTTGTCAGGCAGAAGCTCATGAAGCATGAAGGTGTTGACCTGGTAATCACGCAGGGCAGCGCGGGCATAACCGGTCAGCTCAGCCGGCGTGCCGAACTCGTCAATGAGCTGCATGTGTCACGTCCTCTCAGACGGTGTAGATGCGGGACGCGACATCGGCCAGGCCGTTGGCGTCGACGGAGACAGGGAGCTTCGCAGTGTTGATGAAGCCGTGAACGAGCATCGATCCGCCGACGCTGGTCGACGCGTTGCCCCGGTGGTCGATGACTTCGACGCCGGACCAGAGAAAGCCCACGCAAGTCTGTCGGCCGTCGGTCTTGGTGTCGTCGTAGAGGCCGTACTTTCCGCTGGCCGTGATCTTGCCGACCGGCAGGCCCGACTTCAGGTAGCCGTCCGGGTAGTGAGTGGCCTTCGTGAACGTCGACACGTCCAGAGTGATGCTGCGCAGAACGTCGGTGCCGTGCTGGCTTCCAAGCCAGTCCTTCCGGTCCTGCGAGTAGGAAACCGTCTTCAGGGACAGATCCATGGATTCCCTCCAGGGAAGTTAGGTCAGGTGTTGCCGAAGCGCGCCTTGTAACGCTCTTCGCCGGTGGTCACGGACTTCGCGGGCCCGACATCAGAGCCGGTGCGCGTACTGGGCCGCCGTGTGGTGTCGGTCGACGAAGCGGCGGGCGCGAAGAGCTTTTTCAGCTCGTCGGCGTCTGCCTCCAGCTCCTCCTTCGTGGAGCCCTGGAGGCGTCCGGCCTGCGCGGGCGTCAGTCCCTTGTCCGCGGCAACGCGCATGCGCAGCAGCTCTGCACGGGCTTCGTCGCGCTCACGCTCCGCGACAGTGCGGGCGTCGTCCGCCGCAGACTTCTCCTCCTGGAGCCGCTCGGCGTCAGACAGTTCCGCTGCCTTACGGTCCGCAAGTTCCTTCGCTGCAGCGCGCAGCGAATCCAGCTCCGCAGCGTCAGGGGCCTGTGCGGCGCGCTGCTCGTGCTTGCGCGCGTGGTGCTTCCAGTACGCGGCCTGGTGTTCCGGGGCCATGTCCGCCGTAGGCGTGTTGTCCGGGAATCCGTGCTCGTTGACGGCCGGCGGGGTGTTGGGGGTCTCTTCAGACATGCTTGGGGCTCCCCTGTCGGGATGGTCGTCGCCCATGGCGGGCGTCAGGTCGGAATGTTGATGTCGGTTCGCGACGTGAAGTGCTGTCCGGCGAATCCGAGTAGCGGGCCAATTTCGCCGTGATCGTTTGTCACGATGACCTTGCGGTAATCGATCGCGCGGCCGGACCGGTCGTAGTCGCCCAGCTCGGCCGCCACGGCGTCGTGAATCGCCTGGAGTCGTGCCTCGTCGACGACCTGGCCCGGGTCGTAGTCGGACCGAACGATCTTTACTAGGCAGTCACAGCCGGGGTGGATCGGGAGCAAGTCCTTCTTCCTGTACCGCTGCGTCGACGCGATCAGGCATAGTGCGCAGTTGTATTCGCCGATCGGCTCACGGACCGTGTAGCTCACCTGCGGTTGCTGATCCGCCACGTCTCGTGCGGTGTGCGTCCGGGTGAGTTGGAGGTCCGTCTTCAGGAGCGTGTCCAGTCGGCTCGCTCCACGCTCCAGGGCGACGTCAAGGGGCTCGTCCTGGCTAAGCGCCGTCCACACGTCCTTGAAGGGGCGTTCGTAGACGTCGCTCGGGTCCACCCCGCGGAGGGCGCGACCAGTCACACGGCTCATGTCCACGTCGACGCGCGAGGGCCGGCCCGCAATTTCTGCGTACAGCTGCTCCAGGTACGTCGCCGTCAGTGTCGCTACCTGACGTTGCCCACCAGCGAGGATCGGCAACGCCGTGCGCTGGAATTTCGCTACGTCAGAGCCGCGCCAGGAGCCGAGTCGCTTCCACGTCGTGCCGACGCGACCGAGCACGGACGTCCAGACGTTACGTACGGCTGCGTCGTACTGAAGGTCACGCCGCGTTAGCGTCATTGGCGCCCCGTCCGATCACCGTCCGCGGGTCCTGCGGGGGCTGCTGCGGGTCCTGTGAAGGTTGCCCCGGACCCTGCCCCTGGAGTTGCGGAGGGATGGGGTTCGTCGGCGGAGTCGCGTTCATCGCGTCCGCGGCACGATCAACTTCCATCCGCGCGATCTGCTGTGGTGTGTATCGCATGTCTTCCATGCGCTGACGCCAAGGGACGCCGGCCGCCTGCTTCTTTACCGCTGCGTCAGCCAGCTCGGCGACGGTGCGGGACTCGGAGTCTGCCCAGATGGTCTCGGCGTCCGTCTCGTCCGCGCGGTGATCCCCGAGGATGCGGAAAGCAAGACGCATGACCTGCTCCCAGGACTCTCCGAATTCGCGCTGCTTGCTCCGCACCTTGCTTGCGAGTCCGGTCTCCGCGGCCTTCAAGGCGTCGCCAGACACGTTGACTACCTGGCCGATCAGATAGTGCGGGGGTGTCTTGCTGATCGCTGCCAGATCCTGGACAGCGGACTCCACGGCAGCCACATAGGGCTTGAGGTCAGTGGCACTGAACTCTCCGAACTTGACGTCGGGGTCGTCCGTCGTCCACAGCGACTTTATGTCCAGCGTGAACGGCTCGATCTTGGCGCCGGTCAGGGGGTCTTCACCGATCTCCAGACCGGCCGCCCAACGCTGCCGGAAAGCGCCGTACTTCATGGCTGCTATCAAGTTGATCAGTGAAAGATTGATCCGGTTCTGAATCGGGAGAATGTCCTCATGCTCCGCGAAGCCGTCAAGCCTGCGGTTGCGGCGGTTCACGAAAGGCACTAGCGGAACTACCCCGAGCTTGTTTGGGCCGGTGCTCTCCGTGCCGTCGGGGAGGATCCACGCATCCCAGCTGTCGAGCCGGGCAGCGCGGAGCGGGAACACAACCTCTTCGTTGGAGGTCACGAAGTCGTGGTACTCGGTGGGCGTCCAAAGAGTCGCTCGCGTGCTGCCTGTCCAGTCGTCGCGGTACAAGTACAGGCCGGCGGCAATCTTGCGCGGGTCGTGAGGATCGCGCGCAATCGCCACTTGGCGAGCGGTCTTGTGAAGCATCCGGGGCCGGCCGTTGTCGTCCTCGTCAACCAGGACGAAGGAGCGACGCTGAGACAGAGCACCGTAGTGGACGAGGTCCGACTCCGCGTCCATGCCGTTCTCTTGCCAGATCGCGTTTGCGTCGTCGTCGGCCTCGCTGGATTCGCCGAAACGGAAGCCCTCAACACCCAGACGCTCCGCGGGCGAGTCGATGACGAGCGACGTCCAGTTGGTGCGGGCGTCCCTCATCCATTCATGTGCCTGGTGCGGATCCACGCCGGGCACGTGCGGGAGCGGTGCCCGCCCTTCCGCGTACTCTCGGAGCTGGTCAAGGCCCGGTACGCGTTCACGATGGCCCCTGTAGGTCGTAACCCATTCGTCGTCGCGCTCCCGCATGAGAGCGTAACCGAGACGAGAGAGCCACCAGCCGGGGGATTCTGGCTTTGATATATCGAGTGCCACCCTGCCCCCTTTCAGAAGGCTACTAGCGTTCCGGACTTCTTCTTACGCTTCGTAATTCCTGCCGCCACTGCGTCAGCGCGGCATTCGTAGGCGAGAACCGCGGACATTGCGGCGTCGATTTTCTTGGGCGACTTCGCGTGCTCCTTGCCGATGCCCAAGTGGTTTCGACCCATCGGCCGGCGACGCGCGTTCTTCACGTGACGGGAAAGGGTGGCGCCCAGATTCAGGTAGTGCGACGTCTCGTCTGGGTCCAGCGTTTCCGCGTGGCTCAGGCCCTTGTCTTCCACGGCTTCAGAGAAGCGATTGAGAGCCGATTCCATGGCGGTCGGTCGATTGGTCCACCACTCCAGCGGGCGGGCTTGTGAAGCCCGTACACGCAGGTTCTCGCCGAAGTCAGCGGTCCATCGGTCTACGTAGTCCTGCCAATGCGGCGGGTCGGCGTAGAAGCCGCAGACGTCGAACTTCTCGAAGGCGCGGGATACGGCGGAATCGACGCTTTCTCGGTCGACCTGCCAGCCTTCGCCCTCGGGGCCTTCAGGCTTCTCCCAACAGCCCAAGAGCATCAGGTGACCATCGGACACGCGGCACGCTGTGAGCGCTGTAGCGTCGTCGCGAATCGAGCCGTCAAATCCGAGAGTCACCAGCTCACCCGCGGCTATCTCCTCCGCACGTCGGCACAGCGCCCACGCGTCGGGGTCCATCCAGGCGTCAGAGGCGACGGTCCGGGAGTTGAGGAAGTACCGTCGGCCGTCGGCAGAGTCGTTACGGGTGTCGTAGAAGTCGTCGACGAGAGAATCTAGGTCAATCCACTCCATCGCGTCGCCGTATGCGTCGACGAGAGCGGCCCGGAGTTCAGCCTCGTTCTTGAGGTTCTTGCACTCGCCGTAACGGTGGTCGTACATCAGTCGCGCACGCCCGCGCTTCTTACGACCCTCGCGGATTGCCTCGGCTTCCTCGTAGGTCTTTTCCGCGATTGAGTCTTGCCCCGGGGCGAACATCGTGGTCGTTTCCAGGTACCACGTCTGCGCGCCTTTTTTGCGCTTGCGGAGGTTACGGGTAACCGTGTTGTACATCCGACGGAGTTCGGGGGTGTTGTAGAGATGAGTCTCGTCGAACACCACGAAGGTTTCTTTGCCTCCGTCCTTCGAGGACGAAGACGCGGTAGACGGCGTGATCTCCCCGCCGTCGGGCAAGTTGATTCGGGTAAGTCCCGGGTCAATCCCAGGAACGTGACTAAGCGGCGACGCCTCGTCGGTCAGGTTGAAATGGATGGTGTCGAAGACGTTGCCAGTCTGGCCCTCCTCCGTCGCCATGATTCGGAGATACGGCACCCTGACCGGCCGGCCCATGGGCTCGCCAGGCTCGTAGACGTACTCGAAGCCCAGCCCCCACGGATCGCGGTAGACCTCTCCGCCCTCCGCCCAGCCGTCGAAACGGGCCGGGCCAAGTGCTTCGAAGAGTCCGATACGGGCACCAAGACCGGACTTGTCACAGCCCTTCGGGCGTGAGAAGAAGGCGCTGTCGTAGAGGAGCCGGCCCTCGTCATCGTCGACCGCGTAGCAGTCCACGACGAAGCCTGTGTACTCGTCGCCGTGCCTCACAGGCTCGCCCTGGACGTCACCGGGGCCGTGCCGGACGAAGTGTTCCATCCATGCGACCGCGAGCCAGCCCAGAGAGCGGGAGCGGTCGTGACCGGGGGCGCGCACGATTGCGCGCGGCATCCGGCGTCCTAACTTGTGAGGCGCTGGCGGCGCGAGTTGATGTCAGAGACATTGCCGCCGGCGATCGTCGGGGCAGGCTTGTTCGTCGGGTCGTCGACCTTCAGCTTCAACCTCGCGCGGTCCTCGGGCGTGGCGCCGAACTTGGCTGCTCTGAGCCGCACTTCAGCCGCCAACGTCCACTGCCCCTTCGACCACATGGCGTGGTGCATCAGTGCCGTGTCGATCAGGAACTCCCAGTCGGTGTCCGTGAACGTCTGCGCCTGTGGGCTCGTGCGCCAGGTGTGCCACCAGGCGAGCGTCCGGGGGTGCCATTCGACGAACTCACCGGTCTTGGTGTTCACGCCGAGTACGCCCTCCGGCAGCTCCGGGCCGCGGAGTTCGTCGTCAGGGGTGACAACGGTCTCGGGGGCAGCGTCAGCATTTCGGCGACGGCGCTTCGAAGGGTCCTTGGGGGCTGGTCCGCGGCCGGCCATCAGCTCGTCACCTTCTTCAGGTACTGGCGGATGTCGTCCACGGGGGACGTGAAGAGGGTGCCGAAGAGAAGTCGGTCGAGAGCCCGCTCCGTGATCACGCCCATGTCTTCGTCAGGCAGAACGTGCGTCTCGGAGACCTGGCCGTCGGGCAGCGTCACGCCCTCGTGGTCCGGGTGCGCGCACATGGGGTACCTCCCGGGTAGGAACGGCCGCGCCGTCCCATGTCGGGGGCTACGCCGTCAGCTTAGAAATCACCGCGGAGAGGTCCGCGAGGATGGACGGGCAAGAGCCATGCCGGCGGCCCGTCATTGTGATGTAGCGGCCGGTCCCGTAGATCTCTACGGCCGTACCGTCGGGGCGTCGAATGCGCCGTCCCTGTCGGACGTCAGCGCGGCCCCAGATGTGCAGTCCATCTCCGGACGGGGACACCTCTACGTAGGTGGTGCCCGCGTCGCGAAGGATGGCAGCGGCCCACGGGGCGAGGCGCCCAGTGAGCGGATTCAAGCAGTGGTCCAAGTCGATGCAGACCACGTCGTCTTCGTCGCTGAGGACGAAGCCCATACCGACGCCGGCCGTCGAAGCGGCGGCGTCCTTGTGCGTGCTCCACGTCCGCGGGTCCGTCGACGAAGCCGCCTTGCCGGCGACGGTCAACGGCCGCTTGTCCGCGGCCCGACGTACCCACCTGTCGCGGGTCGTCAGCTCTGCGGGGAGCGTCGTCTTCCTTGCGCGGGACCGGGCCTTGCGGCACCGGGGTGAACACGTGACCGTGTGCGCCCTGGCCATCAGGGCGAGCGGTCCGCCGCACTGCTCACAAGTCCTTGCCATGCGTCTATCATACTTGGGGCGTGTCACACTTTCTAGCCTCTCACCAGGCATGATGCACACAACTTTTGTAGCTGACGCGTCACGCTTTCGGGCCAGGGTCCGCGCTGAGATGGCCCTTCACGGGGCTGTGCGGCCGTCTCTCGACCTCCCGGCGGGCGAGGTTCGCAGCGTCGATTTCAGAGCCCCAGACCCGTACAGACCGCGACGCCCAGCACCTAGACGGTCTGGAGGGTGGCCGGCAGGGGGTTACCCCCTGGGGTGGGGAGTCCAGACGGGGAAGTTGATCAGGCTCAGCGATCTCCAGCGGAGATCATTCTCAAGAGAAGCCGATCTTCGACCTGCTAGAAAGATCTTCCTCATCCCCCTTGACTTCCAGGCGACTTGGCACTAGCACGAGCGTCACCGTGCACGCTGTCCGGCCGTCGCCGGTACGGATCTTGGGGTACGTCGCAAGGGCACCGACATCCACACCGTTGACCCTGACGGTAAGCGGAAGCACTCCTTCGCCTGGCTCGTGGTCAGGCTCTACGATCTCCACCACTGCGCCGTCAGCCATGGTCGCTCCTATCCACGCCCATGTGTGAGCGCCTATACGTGGTGGTGTGTGGTGGTACAGGCACGCCTATATGCCCGCCCTACATGGGCCCACATACAGGGCCCCGTATATAGGCCCTCCATAAGAGCCCCCTCTACAGGGCCCTATGTCAGTCCTCTAGGGCCGGGTGCGTGGAAGAGGGGCGCTGTGTGGAGACCCTGTTACGCGCCGCTGCAGAGGCGCCTTCCTGCCCGCTCTTACGGGCGTGGCACCATCGGCACAACAGCCTCAGGTTGTCGTCCCCGTGGTCGTCGCCCGGGACGATGTGGTCCACGTCAGTGCCTGCCTGCGTGCACCGACCGCCTACCTCGTAGATCATGGTGCAGCGGTAGCCGTCACGGCGCTTGATCCGCTTGCAGATCTGCGCCCAGTTCTTCGGGAGCCGGCTCCGTCTGGTGCTTCCCTCCCAAGCCATACCGCCTCCGATCATGCCCGGCATCCCGTACTGTTCGCTCATTCGCGGGCAGGGGGCCCGCCTGAAATCTCGGGGGAGCGCCATGCGCCCATCCATCCGCGTCGCTACGTTGGCCGTAGGCGCGCTAGTAACTGCCGTGCTGGCAACGGGCTGTTCGTCCTCCAGCGACGCCCCTAAAGCCGCTCCTGCGGCCGCTGAGAAGGCGCCACAGGCGAAGGCTAAGGACGTCGCGGACAAGCCGTCAGAGAAGCCTGTGAAGGCGCCCCTCGTCGCCGTCGGGAAGTCGGGGACGTACACGGCGGAGGACGGCGCGACGGGCGTGAAGACGAAGATGGAGATCACGCTCAAAGACGTGAAGACGGTGACGCCGTCGGAGATCGGCACAACGACCAAGCCGAAGGGTCAGTACGTCGTCCTGACGCTCACTGTGAAGAACGTCGGCGACAAGGACGGCGGCTTCCATCCATACGGCCTTATGAAGTGGGAGGACGACCAGACCGCCGAACAGAACGCCTCCACGCTGGAGACGTCGAACAGCGGCCAGGACGTCGACACAGACTACAAGCCAGGCCAGAACGTCACAGGGGACGTCATCCTTGACGTCCCGCGCCTGGGCGGGAAGGTGAACTTCTACGACTCGCCGGGGGCGGCGTCACTGACGTTCGAGCTACCGGCCGACTAGCACGCATGGAAAAGCCCCGGCGCGGAATCACTCCTCCACGTCGGGGCTTACCTATGAAGTGCGCGGGTTGGCAGGCGAACCACATCACCCCTGCCGCGGACACCCCGACCGCTATACGCTCTCGGTGCCGTTCCTGACGTGATCACGACCGGATTCGAACCGGTGTTACCGCAGGCGTGGCCACTTGCCCCGAAGGGGCGGGACTCGATCCCTACTGCGTGCGGCGTCTTGGGCCTCTGGACTACGTGACCGGTTGGCGACGCGTTGCGCTTGCCCGGATACGGCCGGGACCTTCTCAGCGACGCTCGTCGTCCTCCCGTCGCACGCCCCCTGGACGCATACGGGAAACTCATGGACACCCGGGCCGCTCTACCGCGCTCTACGCGGGAGGAGAGATACCGCGGAGCGCAGGAGCGGCGCCGGGTGTCGTCGGGGGGAGTCGGGCCGCCCGCCATTCGCGACGGTCGCCGAAACTTCCTCCTACCTTAGTTACGTGCGGCATGTCTCGCGGGAGTGATCTTGAAACCGTCTTCCGCACCCCTGGCCGGGCCGGTGGCCAAAAGGTCAAACTAGACCCTATTTTCTAAAACCCCTAAGGACTGTCTAAGGGGTTTGAAAAATAGGGTCTAGTTTGTCAATTTGCGCACCCAATGAACCCGGAGAGTTACCAACTCCCCCATGCTCGTCACTAATTGGAGTTATCCACAGCCTCCCTGTGGATAACGGACGAGGCAGCCGGTTGACGTGGAGGGTCTGCGGCGTCGACGACGAGGCCCACGGGCGCGCTGACGAGTCGCCAACACTTCCCAAGATGAGACCTAACTCACACCGGCTGTTGGCGGTTGACGCCCCGCACACTATCCGCGACGTCGACCGTCTACACGCTTCAACTACTCGGCCACGCCACTACCTGAAACCCAGTCGAATTCCAGGCGGTCGCCGATTGGGCGACGGTCTCCCTGTCCTGTCGACGGCGTCAGTTTCAGACCGTTGATTGCGCACCGGAGCAACATGCGTTTGTCGGCCAACTCCGCAGCCTGCCAGGCTTCCGCGAGCAACTCCCCATCCAGCAGCGGCGTTAGATCCGACTGCCGACGAAGCTCGTTGAGTTCCGCATTGTGCGCCGCGATCTGATCAGTCAAGGCGCTGGACAGTGCCCGGTAGCGCTCCTCCTTCATCCGCCCATGGACATAGAAGGCGTCGTCCAGCACTTCGGCGCGACGCTCGGCGTCGTCCAGTGCCGCCGACACGTGCTTGCGGCGCTCGTCCATTTCTGGATCTTGGTACGCCAGCCACCGACGGGCGATCTCATGAAGGACCGGGTCGTCGGGCTCCAGTGCTGAGACATGCGTGACCCAGCTTTCACCGACCTGCCAATCAGCACGCGTGGCTGACGTTCTGACACCAACGCAGGCTGCGGGGCCGCCCTCCATTCGGGTGCGGCACCGGTAGGAGTCGCCACCTGACACTACCCCGACGCCACAATGCGGGCACTGCATGATCCCGGTAAGCAGCTTGCCGGCTTGCTTAACCCCATGGTGGCTTCCAAGACCGCGGACGGTGCGAGAGGCAATCTGCGCTTTGATGGCGTACCACTCCGTCAATGAGACGACCCCCGTTCCGCACACGACGGGGTGCCCGTCTGAGCCGATCAGCGGCTCTGCCCGCCAACCCCACTTGTCAATCGGGTTGCCGTACTCGTCCTGATGCCGCTCTCGATGCGGAACGAGACCGGCCCACAGTGGTGACGCTGCCATACGCGCAATCGCGTTGGCTGACCAATGGCGCCCGGTGCGGGTCGTAGCTCCTTCGGCAGTCAGCCTGTGCGCGATGGTCGTGCCAGCTTCCCCGCTGAGTAGCGCATCAGCGATCTTGCGAGCCGTTGGGTACTCCTCCGGGTGCGGGCCGACTTTCCCGTCTCCTAGGCGCTTAATGCCGTAGGGAGCCTGACCTCCTGGAGCACGTCCCAAGATCCGGTGTGCGTCCAGGCCGGTTTGTACACGGAGGGCGATGTCTCGCGCCTCGTCGCGGGCTCGTTCCGAGAGGAAGGCGAAGATCATTCGCCCTCCCTTCGAGCTGTCCAGTCCTTCCGAGACGGACACCAGCCGCGCCCGACGTTCGTCCAGCGCGTCAAGGACGTTGCCCACAGCCCCCATTCCGCGCCGGTCGAATCGGTCCGTCTTCCAGACGGCCAGCGTCTTGGAGCGGCCGGCTAGGACTGCTGCCTTTGCGTTCTCGAAGGCATCACGACGTACATGCGCCTTACTTGCGCTCCGCTGCTCGAACCACACATGCCGGATCTGAAGATCCTCGGCGCGTGCCCAACGGACAATGTCGCGTAGATGTGCTCGCAGGGTGGCCAGGTCTTCCCGCTTCTTCGAACGCCTGATATAGGCGTCTACGAGGGAGACTGGATCACCGGAGGCTGGTTGGTCTAGCCCCAGCTCCGTCAGTTCCTCGTTGGTGAACCCCAGCGCAGCGAGTTCATCAGCGTCTTCCCGGTGCATGTCTCTCCGTTCTGAGAGCCGTCCTCATCAACACCAGACATGGGGAAATACCCTACAGCTGTCCGGCCATTGAGATACCGCGTTTGGGCTGAGCCTGGGGTGCGCTAGCGTCCGGACATGATCGAGATACGGGCCGCCGCCCCCGGGGACGCCGCCGAACTGGTCCGGCTGCGCCGGCTGATGTTCCGGGCGATGAACGGCGAGGACCAGCCCGGCGGTTGGGAGCAGGAGGCGGAGGCGGTGGCGCGCCGGCTGCTGTCCGGGCCGGAGCCGCGGCTGGGTGCGTTCGTGGTGGCGGGCGACGGGGCGGCCGGGGCGCCGCATCTGGCGGCGTGTGCGGTCGGGACGGTGGAGCAGCGGCTGCCGGCGCCGGGCCACCCCTCGGGCCGCTTCGGCTTCGTCTTCAACGTCTGCACGGATCCGCGCTATCGGGGCCGCGGCTATGCCCGCGCCACCACCGAGGCCCTGCTCGACTGGTTCGCGGAGCAGGGCGTCAGCCGCGTCGACCTGCACGCCACGGACGGCGCCGAACCGCTGTACCGCAGCCTGGGGTTCCACGAGCACTCCACACCGCTGTCGCTGGACCTGCGCGCCCGCGTGCGGCGCACGGCCGACTGAGCGGGCGGACGGCCCGGGGCGACCGGGAGCCCCGGCGGCGGCTGCCCTACTCCACCCGGGCCGCGAAGCCGTAGTGGAGGCCGCTGCCCGGCACCGGGAGCCCCGGCGGCAGCTCTTCGCCGCTCAGGGGCGGAAGGCTGACGGTGTCCCAGTCGACGGTCCCCTCGAAGTGTTCGGCGAGGTGGACGACGCTCACCTCCTCGCCGTGCGCGTACGCGGTGAGGATCGGGGCCCCGCTCAGCCCGCAGCCCCCGACGACCGAGAACCACCGGTCGCACGCCCAGCGCAGCTCATCGGGGCGGGAGGCGACGATCGTCGCGCAGTGCGCGGTCGAACCGCTCCAGCCGGTGTCGTCCAGCACGTAGAAGCCGTACGGCCCGGAGGTGTGGTGCCCGGTCCCGGCGGCGCCTGCCCGGGCGAGGACGTCTTCCGCCTCGGCCTGCCGCCGCCCGATGGTGGTCTCGTCCTCCCCGTACCCCTCGGCGGCCTCGGGGTTGAGCTCGCATATGTTCTGCCAGAAGTCGATCTGCTGGGCCAGCCGTCCGGCCAGCAGGGTCAGGGCAGGGACGTGGCCGGGATGTCTGCCGAGGGCCGCGCGCAGCCAGGGTTCCTCCGGCCAGCTCTGCCCGGCGCCGTCGATGTCTTCCGGCACGTCCGCCGGGCCGGTGGCCGTCAGGCACAGCAGCCGCCCCAGCGCGAAGGCGGCGTCGGCATCACCGGCCGTCGCGGCGGTCCGCAGCCGCGTCAGCCTCTCGTCGTCGATCGTCATGTGCCGCAGGCTAGGCGCGGGCACTGACATCCGGGGCCGTCACGGTTCCACCGACCGCTCCAAAAGGGCCCGGAAGGCCGCGACTAGGCGACGCCCAGGCCGTCCAGGACCGTGGCGCCGGGGAGTTCGGCCAGTGCCTTGCCGGGGACGATGAGCTTGCCGCGGCGGCTGCCGCTGCCGATCAGGGCGTACGGGGTGTCGGCGACGGCGGCGTCGACGAGCAGCGGCCAGTCGGCGGGCAGGCCGATGGGGGTGATACCGCCGTATTCCATGCCGCTCTCGCCGACCGCCCGGTCCATCGGCGCGAACGACGCCTTGCGCGCGCCGAGTTGGCGGCGCACCACGCCGTTGACGTCGACGCGGGTGTGGGACAGGACGACGCAGCCGGCCAGGGTGGTCTCGCCGCCGCGCCTGCCGGCCACCACCACGCAGTTCGCCGACTGCTCCAGCAGCCAGGGGCCGTAGTGCTCGACGAGCAGGGCGGTGTCCGCGATGGCCGGGTCGGTGTCGACGAAGCGGAACTCCTCGACCGGTACGGAGCCGCTCCAGGCGCGGATCGCCGCGGCGACGGGCTCGGTCAGCTGGTCCAGGCACTCGACGGCGGGCCGGACCTCGTCAAAGGCATCCATCGGGACGGGCATGGCGCCAAGTTAACAGCCGGAGCCGGCCGCCGCGGGGCCGTCTCAGCGGGCGAGCTGGATGATCACGGACATGGTCATCTCGACCGGTTCGGTTCCGTCGTTGCGATAGCCGTGCGGGACTTTGGCCTCGAACGTCGCCGAGGCGCCGGCCGGCACGGTGTGGTCGACGCCGTCGACGACGAGGGTGAGGGTGCCGGCGCGGACGTGGAGCAGTTCGACGGTGCCGGGCGGGTGGGGGTCGGAGGCGCTGTCGTCGCCGGGCATCAGCCGCCAGTCCCACAGTTCGAAGGGGCCGGGTGCCTCGGCGCCGACGAGGAGCTTGGTGAAGCTGCCCGCCTCGGTGGACCACAGCCGGACCGCCTCGCCCGGACCGACGATGCGGACCTGGGGGCCCTGTTCGTAGTCGAGGAGCGTGGTGATGCTGACGCCGAGCGCGTCGGCGATCTTGACGGTGGTTCCCACGCTCGGGTTCGTACGGGCCTGCTCGATCTGGATGATCATGCCGCGGCTGACGCCGGCGCGGGCCGCCAGAGCGTCGAGGGTGTAGCCGCGCTCGGCGCGCCAGTGCTTGAGGTTGCGGGCGAGCGACTGCGTGAGCTGGTCGAGGTCCGTCACGGTCCGTCCAAGTCGAGGCCAATAAATTAGATGCTGTAGTTCAGTTTGTTGGACTACGGTGTGGTGTACTTCAGCGTCCGGTTCACTGTACTGCGAGGTTTCACCATGACAGCGGTCTTCGCCCTGGCCACCAGCCTCCTTTGGGGGCTCGCCGACTTCGGGGGCGGACTGCTCACCCGACGATTCCAGGCGCTGACCGTCGTGGTCGTCTCGCAAACCCTGGCCGCCGTGGTCCTGGGCGCCATCGTGGTGGCGACCGGCGGCTGGCGGGAGGCCGGGCCGCAGCTGTGGTTCGCGGTCGGCGCGGGCGTCGTCGGCCCGGCCGCGATGCTCTGCTTCTACCGCGCCCTGGCGCTCGGCCCGATGGGCGTGGTCTCCCCGCTCGCCGCGCTCGGCACCGTGCTGGTACCGCTCGGCGTGGGCATCGTGGCGGGCGAACGGCCCGGCCTGCTGCAGGCCGCCGGCATGGTCGTGGCGGTCGTCGGGGTGCTGCTGGCCGGCGGCCCGAAGGTCAGCGGCGCGTCCATCGCCCGCCAGACGATCGTGCTGACGCTGGTCTCGGCACTCGGCTTCGGCGCGGTGATGGCGCTGATCGCGGAGGCGTCCACGACCGTGACCGGGCTGTTCCTCGCGCTGTTCGTGCAGCGGGTGTGCAATGTCGCGGTCGGCGGCGCCGCCCTGTACGCGTCGGTGCGGCGCGGCACCCCGGCGCTGCCCGAGGGCGGGTTCGCGGCCCTCAAGGGCTCGCTGCCGATGCTCGCCTTCGTGGGCATCGCGGACGTCGCCGCGAACGGCACGTACTCCCTCGCCGCCCAGCACGGCCCGGTCACCATGGCCGCGGTGCTCGCCTCCCTCTACCCCGTCGTCACCGCGCTCGCCGCGCTGGGCGTCCTCAAGGAGCGGATGCGGGCGATACAGACGGCCGGCGCCTCCCTCGCGCTGGTCGGCTCGGTCCTGCTCGCCTCCGGCGGCTGACACCCCGTCAGGCCGCGTCGCTACGCCTCCCCGGCGGGCGCCGCGGCCTCGTCCGCCTCCCACTCCCCCAGCGCCACCAGCTGCTGGGGCGTGACGCCCTCCGGGATCGGCACCGGCGCCGGGGTGCGCAGCGGCGGCTGCCAGCCCGTCGCCGGGTCCCAGCGGCGGACCACCTTGGCGGGCGCGCCGGCGACCACCGCATGGTCGGGGACCTCGCCACGGACCACGGCACCGGCCGCGACCACCACGTTCCGGCCCAGCCGGGCACCGGGCAGGATGACCGCACCGGTGCCGATCCAGCTGCCGGGGCCGATGCTGACCGGATCGCTGCGCGGCCACTGCTTGCCGACCGGCACCTCGGGATCGTCGTAACTGTGGTTGGTGGTGGTGACGTACACACCGGGGCCGAAGAAGCAGTCGTCGCCGATCGTCAGCCGGACATCGGCGATCACATGGCTGCCGCGGCCGAGGACCACACCGTTCCCCAGCGTGAGGATCGGCTCCGGGCCGAGGTCGAGGTCCGGCATCATGCCCGCCGTGAGCGTCACGTCCTGGGCGATGATGCAGTGGTCGCCGAGCTCGATCCAGGGGTCGCCGAAGACGGTGCCCTGCGGGAACGCGAGCCGGGTGCCGGTGCCGATGCGGCGGAAGCGGTAGGGGCCTGGCCGGCCGGCCGTGACGGCCGCGGCCTCCCGTACCCAGCGCGCGCCGCGATGAACGGCGCGCGACACGGCCCGGCGCCGCCAGGCCGCCAAGGACGAGAACACGTTCTGGTTTGTCGGCACCCGCACACCGTACTCAGCCCCCCGGGTGCCGGACCGCGCACCGGGCTGTGATCTTCGCCCCACCGGCCGACCGCCCGGTCCGCCGGCCCGTGCGTCGTCTACGGTGCTGGGGGCGCGGCGCACAAACGGCGAGGAGATCCAGAGATGGCGGAACGGGCGTTGATTTCACCGGTGGGCGGCAAGGAACCGAAGGTGGACCCGACGGCGTTCACCGCCCCGACGTCCGTGGTGATCGGCGAGGTCACCCTGGCCGCGGGCGCCAGCGTCTGGTACCACGCGGTGCTGCGGGCCGACTGCGGCCCGATCGTGCTCGGCGCCGACAGCAACATCCAGGACAACTGCACGGTCCACGTCGACCCGGGCTTCCCGGTGACCGTCGGCGACCGGGTCTCGGTCGGCCACAACGCGGTGCTGCACGGCTGCACCGTCGAGGACGACGTCCTCATCGGCATGGGCGCCACGGTCCTCAACGGCGCCCACATCGGCGCCGGCTCACTGGTCGCCGCCCAGGCACTGGTCCCGCAGGGCATGCGGGTGCCGCCCGGCTCCCTCGTCGCCGGCGTACCGGCGAAGGTCAAGCGGGAACTGACCGCCGAGGAGCGCGAGATGATCCGGGTCAATGCGGCAATGTACCTGGAGCTGGCGGCGGGGCACCGGGAAGCGGTCACGGTGGCCGCGGACGGTGCGGAGGCCGGGGAGTCCGCGGGCTGACGGGCCAGGACGAGGGGCCGGATGCGCAACGGTGCGGCCTGGTCAGGGCCGCACCGACGGGTCCGCGCCCCCTCTGCCGGGCGGGTTTCAGCCCCGCCGGGCCTGGTGGACGGCGCCCAGCGCGGAGGAGAACAGCTCCGCGTCGAAGAGCGTGGCGTCCGCGAGGCGATGGGCGTTGCCGTAGGCGTTCATCATGAGCTTGGCGGTGCGCAGCGCGGTGGGCGACCGGCGGACCAGCGGTTTGGTCCAGCGGGTGACGGCGGCGTCCAGCTCCTCTTCGGGGGCCACCGTGTGCAGTATCGACAGTTCCGCGGCCTTCTCGGCACCGAAGTTGGCGCCGGTGAGCATGAGCTCCCGCACCTTGGCCGCACCCGCTTCGTGCAGCAGCCGCGGCAGCGAACCGCCCCAGGCCGGCGGCAGGCCGAGCGCGAGCTCGGGCATCCGGAAACGGCAGTTCTCCGCACCGGCCCGCAGATCGCAGAAGAGCGCGAGCGCCAGGCCCGCCCCGATGACCCCGCCGTGCAGTCGGGCGATGGTGACCGTGGGGGCGGTGGCGAGGGCGTCGCAGACCCGGCGGGCCTTGCCCGCGAGGCTCCGCAGATCGGCGCCGGCCGGGTCGGTGGCGAGGAGGTCGCCGAACTCCCGGCGGTCGCCGCCCAGACAGAAGTCGTCACCCGCGCCGGACAGGACCATGACACGCACGCCGGGGTCGTCGTGCAGGGCGCCGAGTACGGCGAGGAGTTCGTCCAGGACCAGTGCGGACACCGCGTTCCCGGTCTCCGGGCTGTTCAACTCCACCTTCACGACCGGTCCCTCGGGTATCACGCGGAGGGCCTTGAAATCTTCTCTCACGGTGTGCTGTGTTCCTCGCTTCCGACTTGCCTGCTGCGGTCCGACGGTATGTCAGGGTTCGACCACCCGCAGCTCCATGATCCGCCGGAACCCCACCCGCGGCGCATAGACCGGCGGGGCGCTGACGCGGAGCCCGGGCATGCGGCGGAGCAGCACGGAGAGCAGGGTGCCGGCCTCCATACGGGCCAGGGGTGCGCCCAGGCAGTAGTGGATGCCGCCGCTGAAACTGAGGTGGCTCGCCTTGCGGCGGATGTCGAAGATCTCCGGGTCGGCGAAGTGCGCGGGGTCGTGATTGGCGACGCCCACCATCAGGTGCACCATCCGGTCCTTCTCGATGGTCACGTCGCCGATCGTGATGTCCTCGGGGGCGACCCGGCTGATGATGTGGTTCGGGGAGTCGTAACGCAGGACTTCCTCTATGGCCTCGGGTATGTGCTCCTGATGCGCCCGCAGCCAGCCGAGCTGACGGGGGTGTTCCAGGAGCAGCCACACCATGGAGGACAGCAGGGTCGCCGTGGTCTCCGGGGCGGCCAGGAACACCAGGAGCGCCAACAGGTACACGGCCTCGTCGGCCGCCTCCCGGTCGGACTCCAGCTCGTCCCAGGTGCGCAGCCAGCGCGAAACCGGGTCGTCGCCGGGGGACTTGCGCCGTTCCTGCACCAACGCCCGGAAATAGGACTCCAATTGCACGGTCGCGGAGTCGGAAAGGGCGAGCTGACTCGCGGAGGGCAGCAATTCCTGGGTGAATACCTGGTCGTGGGCCAGCTCCCGGAGGTATGTGTAATCGCTCGGCGGCAATTGCAGCCATCCCCCGATGGAACTCATGGGGAGCTCCTCGCTCACCAGCGTGCTGAAATCCGCTTCACCACCGCGCAGTTCCTCGGCGAGCCGGTCGACAAGGCGCTCGGCATGGCCCTCGATCGTACCGGCGAGGCCGCCCAGGCATTTCCGGTCGAACATGTTGCCCAATGACCGCCGCACCCGGGTGTGATGCGGCGGATTGAGCGCCGGCAGCGTCCTTCCCATTTCGGTCGAAGAGGGCGCGCCCCACCGGGTACCACCCCCCTGACGTGCCCGCCAAGCACTGTCGGGGACCCGCCATGCCCGGTCCCGGAGGATCCGATCGCACAATCCGTAGGAGTTGATCAGATACCCGCCCCAGGGGGCAGGAACGATGTCCCCCATTGCCCTGAGTTCCGAGTAAATGGGCAACGGATTCGCTTGTCCACTCCCCTTCCGCAAACGCGAGAAGAGCGAAACCACCGCACGCCGGTCAACGGACCGAGAGGCCAGGGCGGGCTCCACAACAACTTCCTTTCAGAAGATCATGAAGGACGCGACACCCCTATCTACCCTTGGCCGTGAACATTCATACGAAGCGCGTCGGATCGACTTCGTTGCGAACGTCACATCTTCCACCACGACAAAAACCCGCTCCACCAGCTACTCTTCCGGGATTTGCCGGAAGTCTGGTCCTGGCCGGCGATGGCACCGGCACCCACCGGAGCCGGCATCGGCCCGGCCGGACGGCCCTCGACCCGGACGGGGGTGAAGCGGGCCGGCAGCGAGTTCAGGGCCCGGTGGAAGGGGCCCGGCCGCCAGGTCAAGCTCTCCTCGGGCACCCCGAGTTCGATGTCGGGCAGCGTGTTCAGCAGCTTCTCGATGGCGAGCACCGAGATCAGCAGGGCCGGGTCCTTCGCCGGGCAGGCGTGCGGACCGGCACCCCAGGCCAGGTGCGCGCGCTTGCTCAGCGTCTGCCGCCCGACCGAGAGACCCGGATCGGTGTTGGCCGACGCGAAGCTGATCAGGACCGGGCTCCCGGCAGGGAGCTTGCTCCCGGAGACCTCCACGTCCTGGACGGGGTAGTGCGTCGCGTAGTTGGCGATCGGCGGGCTGTTCCACAGCACGTCGTGGAGGGCGTCGTCGACCGGCAGACCCGCCGAGTGCTGGCCGCCCGCGTACCGCTCGTCGCACAGCATCAGCCGCAGCGCACTGGAGATCAGGTTCTGCATCGGCTCCGCGCCGGCGCCGATCAGCATCACCAGCTGGTGGATCATCTCCTCGTCGGAGAGCTGGGAGGGATGCTGCATCAGCCACGAGGTGACGTCGTCGCCCGGGTGAGCGCGCTTGAGGGCGACCAGTTCCAGCAGCGACTCGGTCAGGGTCTCGTTGGCCTTCTCGGCGTCGATGCCGTCGAAGATGCCGGAGAAGCCGAACACCAGCCGGTCACCGATCTCGGCCGGGCAGCCGAAGAGGTCGTTGAAGACCAGCAGCGGCAGCCAGCGGGCGTAGTCGGCGACCAGGTCGGCCTTCCCGTGCCCGCTGAACTGCTCGATCAGGTACTTGGCCACCCGGTCCACGTGCCGTCCCACACGGTGCATGTCCAGCCGGGCGAGGCTGTCGGTCACCGCCTGACGGAGTCTCAGGTGGTCGGAGCCGTCGGAGAACATGCTGTTGGGGCGGTACATCAGCATGGGCAGCACGGGGCTGTCCAGGGGCACCCGGCCCTCGTTGAGCGCACGCCAGCGGCGCGGGTCGCGGGCGAAGGCGTCCGGGTTCTGCAGGATCTGCAGTGCGGTCGCGTAGTCCGTGACGAGCTCCGCCTCGACGCCGGGGGACAGTTCGACCGGGGCGGTCGGACCGTGCTGCCGCAGCTGCTCGTAGACCGCGTGCGGATCAGCCGCGAATTCCGGGCCGTACAGGGACGTTCTCCTGCCGTCGGCATGTGCCGGGCACCCCGGCGGCGGAGTCTCGAATTCCGAATGAGAATGCATGCCTGAACTCCTAGTTGAGGCGGGACTGGAGATAGCGGACGAGCGCGATCAGGGAATCCGCCGAAGAACGCTGGTCCCGCGCGTCACAGTTGACAACGGGCGTCTCAGGAAGCAGGTCCAGCGCCTCACGGATCTCGTCGACCGAATGCACGGGGGTCCCGTCGAAGCGGTTCACGGCGATGGCATACGGGATTCCGTAGTGTTCCACCAGGTCCATGACAGGGAAGGAGTCCTCAAGGCGCTCGGGGTCCACCAGGACCAGCGCCCCGAGCGCCCCGCGCGTCATGTCTTCCCACACCTGAACGAAGCGCTGCTGCCCGGGCGTTCCGAACAGATACAGGACCAGCTGGTCGCTGAGGGTGAGCCGGCCGAAGTCCATGGCGACGGTCGTCGTGGTCTTGCCGGGCGCGCCCTTCGGGTCGTCAATTCCCTGGCCGGCCTGGGTCATTACCTCTTCGGTACGCAGCGGAGGAATCTCCGACATCGTCCCGATGAACGTGGTTTTCCCCACGGCGAAGTGCCCGACCACCAGGATCTTCGCCGCGGTCTGCACTGAATTGCGCAGGTACACGCCGTCATCCAAAGCGAGCCTGGAGCCCATTCAGCACCTCCTCAAGGATTTGCCGGTCGACAAGCTGGGCGCTGGGTACGGGCGCCCGGGAACAGAGGTGGCCCTCGTGTACGAGGTCGGACACCAGAATCTTGACGACGCCCACCGGAAGCCGGGTGTGCCCGGCGATTTCGGCGATGGACAGGAAACCGCCCGAACAGAGGTCGAGCACGCCGAGCCGCTCCGGGTCGAGCGGCTTGGTGCGAGGCGGTTCCGGGTGCACGGTGACCAGGGTGATCAGCGAGAATTGCTGATCATCAAGGAGATCGCGGCCGTTGGTGATGACATACGGCCGTACTAATTCAGCTGCTTCCTGTTCCAGCTCCGGCTCGTCATCGGTCGTCATGGCTGAATATCGGCCCTCTCACGCGGCGGACTGGTCAATGCCTTGCCGAGCTGGCCGACCAGTTGCTGCATGCGGAAGGTGATCTCCGCCATGTCGACGTCGGGTGATGCGGAAACCGCGAGATAGGCGCCTTCGCCGGCCGAGATGAGGAAAACCCAGCCGTGGTCGAATTCCACCAGCGTCTGGCGCCATTGCGGACGGACCGTGGGCGCGCCACCGTTGCAGAAGTCGGCGACGGTGCGGCTCAGCGACTGCATTCCGCTCATGGCGGCGGCGACGGTGTCGGCGTGATCCCGGCCGACCTCCTTCGAACGGGCCATGAGGAGACCGTCGGCGGAGACGAGAATGGCATGCTGCGCTTCGGGCAATTCCAGAGCACTGTCAAGCATCCACGACAGATCGTAGTTCACTGAACCTCATGCCCTTCACTGCTTGCATTGGTGGATCGACGGCCGGATTGGGTGCCGCGCTGGAATGCGCCCATCACGGATGCGGCCTTCGCGCTGTCCCGGGCCGGAGTCCGGTCGTTCTCGGCTTCGGCCGGCACGATGGATATCGCACCGCGGCGGCGGCGCTTGGGCAGCCCGCCGGCGGTGGTCTCCGGCTCCGCCGGTGCGGCGGCCGGGGCGGGCGGTGCGGCGGGTGCCGACGGGACCGGTCCGCGGTAGCCACGAGAGGCCACATCAGCGGTCTGACCAGGAGGGTTCTCGGGCGGCAACGGGGTCGACGCGGCCACGGCAGGGCTCTCCTCGGGCTCGTGCAGGGACGTGAGCAGATCGTCGGGGAGCAGGACGACCGCGCGCACGCCGCCGTACGGAGAAGTGGAGTCGACCGAGACGCTGAAGCCGTACCGGGCGGCGAGCACACCGATGACGGTGAAACCGAACTGCGGCGGATTACCGAGGCTGGAGACGCTCGCGGAATTCTCGCTGGACAGCAGCCGGGCGGCCCGCGCCTTCTCCTCCTCGTTCATGCCGACACCCGCGTCGTCGACGACGATGCAGACGCCCTTGGGCACCGGGCGGATGTTGATCTCGATGACCGTCTCGGGCGCCGAATAGCTGGTCGCGTTGTCCAGCAGTTCGGCGAGCACCAGCGCCACCGGTTCCACGGCACGGCTCACGATGCCGAAATGGCTCTGCGACCGGATTTCGACGCGCGTGAAGTGGCGAATACGCCCCTTCGCGCTGCGGACCACGTCGTAGAGCGAGGCGTCCTGGCGGCGCCGGCCGAGCCAGCCGTCACAGAGGACGGCGATGGACTGGGCCCGCCGCGCGAACTGCGAATTCATGTGGTCGATGTCGAGCAGATCCTGCAGGATCTTGTGCTCGCCATACGTCTCCTGCAGCTTGGAAATCGCCAGCTGCTGTTCACTCGCCAGACCCTGCAGGGTCCGCATGGCGGCCTTCAGGGTTGTTTTGGTGGCCTCTTCGGCCCGGTCCTTCGCTTCCTCGACGGCCTCCGCGTAGTGGTCCTCAAGATTCGCGTAGTGCTGCTTGAGTTCGACTTTCTCTTTTCTCAGCTCCGCGATCTTCATTCGTCCGCGAATAATCGCGGTTGCGGCGACAGGAGTGCCAGCGACCAATGCCCACAGCGCTGGATCCTGGAAGTATGGCGTCATAGGACTCTCTTCGGACGACGAAGCCACCAGATGTCGTATGCCTGGCTGCGGTGCACAGAATCACCCACCGCCCCTGACATACGTGAACGGCCGCGCGCAGTCGCCTGCCAGAGAGCCATCAATGGGCCGGCTAATGGCATCGTTCTCCCCGGGGGTGGCGATTTTCATAGGCCAATGCGCGGATTTCTTTTCTTGCCATAGCAGGTGACTACCCCGTTGGCAAGTGCGATGATCTTAGCATCACGTCAACGTCCGCCGTACAACGGTGATGTGAACTGTTATCCACCTGAAGGAGATTCAACATTGGCCCACTTTGGGTCTATTGGGCGTCGTTGCCGGTCCCCGCGGCAACCCGCCCGGCCACTTCCTGACGAACCGCTAGCGGGTCACCGGCCCTTGCGGCCGTCGCGATCGCAACGAGCACACGAGCGAAGGTGGCGGGCCGGAGCGAACGTAACGGCCGTGAGCACAGCGGTGCATGCGAGCCTGCGCACCCCAACTACGGACCCTTCGTGACCCGGTGGCGTGCAGAAGAGACGGCACTCAACGGTGCGGGGCGTCATGCACGTACGTGATCTCGTCACCCTGCACCCGGACGACGCGCACGGTCATGTCGCGGTCCGTGCCGCGCAGATAGTGAGCGGTGCAGTGGGTCCGGGCCCCCTCGACCGCCCGGAGGTCCCGCGCGCAGTCGACCGAGCGCGGGCCCCTGAGGATCACCGGAAGCGACAGATGGCCCGAGATGGAACGGGCGACCTCGTCGCGCGGTACGGCATCGGTCACGCCGTTCACCTCGCTGGTCGCGTCCCGTTCCCCCAGCCACCGCTCACCGGCCGCGACGCCGCCCGCCAGCAGAGCCGTTCCGGCCAGCAGCAGGCCGGCCGCTCGCAGATACCGCACGACTCTCCTTCCAGCGGGCACCCGGGCCCCCGGCCGCACCCACGGCCGGGACACGCACCATTCTCACGGCCCACCCGCTCGCGGCAACACCGGGTCCCCCTGCGGCCGGCCAGGCGCCGAGGCGTCAGGCAGCGGGGCCGGACGGGCACCGACCCGAGCGCACGGAAGTCAGGCCGACGGTACGGGCCCCTGCATCTGCTCGCTGATCCAGTGCAGCGATTCGGGCATCCGCTGGATGTAGGTGTGCGCACTGTGCACACCGTCCGGTATTTCGAACAACGTCGAGTGGATCGACCCACCCGTGTAGTCCCTGATGAAGCGCTTCACATCGGGAACCGCGGCCTCCCTGCTGCCGAGCTCGAAGGCCAGATAGACCTCCGGCTGCCGGCTCGCGACCAGCCGCCGCGCCAGATGGCGGGGGTCGTTGGCACGCATCTCCGCCGGATGCCCCCGCCACATCGGCGAATCCGGGGCGGTGTCCGGCCCGTTGACGATCGCCGCCTTGAACGTCCGCGGCTCCTTCAGCACCGCCTTGAGCGCCGCGAACCCCCCGGACGACGACCCCATGAAGGCCCAGCCGTCACGGCTCTCGTACGTCCGGAAGTTGGCCCGGGCGAAGTCCGGCACGTCCTCGGTCAACCAGGTGCCCATCTTCGGCTGCCCCGGGATGTCGCTGCCGTCGTAGTACTTCCGTTCCGGGTTGAGCACCGGCATCACGACGATGAACGGAAGCGTCTTGCCCTCCCGCGACCACTCCGCGATCCGTTCCTCCAGCGCGAACGGCGCCCCCGCCCAGTAGTTGAAGGGATAGCCGTACGCACCCGGTAGCGCGATCAGCACCGGAAAGCCGCTCTCGGCGTACTGGGGCTGCTGGTACTGCGGCGGCACCCACGCCCAGATCTCACCGGTGAACCCGGACTTCCGGCCGTGCCACGTCGTCTTGACGACCTGCGTGCCGTCGTCCCCGGTCGTACGGAAGGGCGTGAAGACCGAGCGCGGCCCACGCGGCGGCACCACCCGGGGTGCCCCGTTGATCGCGTCCGCGGCACGGGCCGGTAACCGTGGAACCCCCGACGCGTCGACGGTGTCCACCCCACCGCCACAACCGGCCAGGACCCCCATGGCCACCACACTTGTCGCAGCGCTGAGGAACACGCGCTTCATCGGGACGATCTCCTCGGTCCTGGGCGCCGGCCGGGGGCGGTCACATCGCCGCCACGGCACACCACGGCACCCGTCGAAAGGCACCATTTTACGTTCGCCCGGCGAGCCCCCGGTTCCCGCCCCGCCCCATATGACCTGCAGCTTCCCTCTCCCGCCCAGAGGGGACGGCCCGCCACGTCAAAGCCGCCGTCCCGGTTTCCCCCGTTCGGTAAGGCCGCTGGTTGTTTACCGGACGGTCGGTTCTGGCATCGTGGAGAGCTGGATCGCACGGGCGCGACCCGCCCGTGCCGTACCGAGCAAGAGCGCGACGCCGCACCGTAGTTGGGATGACCGATGACCGCGTGGGCCGATCGCCCGACCCTTCCCGGCGTGGTGGGACGGGCCGTTGAGCACCAGCAGCTGTCCGGACTGCTGGACACCGCTCCGCTGGTGACCCTCACCGGCCCCGCCGGGGTGGGCAAGAGCGTGCTGGCCCGCGCCGTCCTGGAGGAGCACACCGCCCGGCACGACGGCACGGTGGTCCGGGTCGGCTGCTGGGACGGACTGGCCGACGGGGCCGTCACCGACGCCCTGTTGCGCGCGGCGGGCCTCCCGGCCGCCGCCACCCGCCGCGAGGCCGCCCGCGCCCTCGCCCACCGCACCGCGCACCCCTGCGTCGGCACCAGGGGACGCGGGCGGGCGGGGCGGGCAGAGCTGCCGGAGGCCCCAACTCCCGCCGTGGCGCCGGGCGGTGCGGCCATCGATGCGCTCACCGCGCACTGCCGGAAGCACCGCGTGACCCTGCTGCTGGACGACTGCGACCCGGTGCTCGACGAGTGCGCACAACTGGTCCGCCGGCTACTACGGGCCGGCCCAGGGCTGCGGATCATGGCGACCGCGCGCCGTCCGCTGGGGCTCCCCGAGGAGCGGGTCGCGGCGATCGCACCGCTGCCGGTGACGCTCGGCGAGGGCATCGCCGGGCCGGCCGTCGAGCTCCTCGCCACCCGTACCGGGCCCGCGGCGCCCGAGCTGCTGGTGACGGTGTGCCAGGCACTGGAGGGCTCGCCCCTGGCGATCGCCCTGGCCGCACACCAACTCGACCGGATGTCGCTGCCACAACTCGCCGTCCAGGTGGGCGCGGACGGCGCCCTGTTCTACTCGGGACCGGCGGCGACCGTACGGCACACCTCGCTCTACGCCGCGCACGCCGCCGGCTACGCCCTCTGCTCACCCACCGACCGCCGGGTCTGGGCCAGGCTCTCGGTCCTCCCCGGCGACTTCGACCCGTGGCTCGCCGGCTGCGTCTGCACCAGCAGTGACGTTCCTGCAGGGGCCGTCGACGGCGCACTGGAGCGGCTGCGCAGCGCCTCGGTCGTCGAATGCGTACGGGACGCGGGCGGAGCGCATCCGGACACCGGGGTCGCGCTGCCGCCCCGATACCGACTCCCGCGCGCCGCCCGCGACTTCGGGCGGACACAGCTGCGCGAGGCGGGCGAGGAGCCCGCGGCCCGGCACCGGTTCCGGCAGGCGTGCGCGGCCCTGGCGGCCGAGGCCCAGATCGCCTGGCAGGGACCCGACCAGCAGGTCGCGGTGCGTCTCGTCGAGGACGAACAGCACAACCTCGACGCGGCGCTGACCCATCCCCCACAGGACGCCGAGGACGCACTCGGTGCCCTGGAGATCGCGGTCTCCCTGTGGTTCCACTGGGCGGCCTGCGGCTACCGGCAAGAGGGGCGGGCCCATCTGGACCGGCTGCTGCTGCTCTCCCGCGAGGACACCGCGCTACGGGCCCGGGCGCTGTGGCTGGCCGGCTATCTGGCGGCCCAGGAACACGCCACCACCACTGCGGAGACCCTGCTCGACCAGGCATGGCGGGCCGCCGTGATGCACGCCGACTCCGACGGCCTGGCCCGGATCGCGCATGCCCACGGCGTACTCGCCCTGTACCGCCAGGACACCGCGACGGCCGTGGCCTGTCTGGAGGAGGCCGCCCGGCACCACTCCCGGGACCCGTGGTTCGGCCCGGGACCGGCGCACAGCTGGGCGCTGCTCGCGATCGCCCTGGCACCGCACGACGCGGCACGCGCCAAGACAGCGGCCCAGCGCGCCTGGGAGGCCCGCCACTCCGACGGCGACTTCTGGCTCTACTCGACGATCCTCTACGCCCATGCCCTGGCCGCACGGGCCCACGGCGATCCGGCGGCGGCACTACGAGCCTGCCGCAAGGCCCTGGTGGCCAAGAAACTCGTCGGCGACCCCCTGTTCATCACCGGCGCCCGGCACCTGCTCTCCGGTCTGCGCCGCGCGGTACGCAGCGGCAGTCCGCCACCCGACGACGCGGCGGGCGAGCCGTGGTGGCAGCGCCGTCACCCCAAGGGACGGGACCGGAACCCGGACGGCAACCGGGGGCGCCGGGCCGGGGATTACGCGGGGTGAGCAGGGTGAACAGGGTGAGCTCAGTGACCAGTGGTGAGTAGTGGTGAGCACCGTGGCCATACGACACGACGCACGCGCGGCATGGCGGGTGTCACGCCATCTGGTCGCGTCCCGTAGGTAGTCACGTTGAGTAAAGACGCGATCGCTTTCAGGATGCGAAGGGGTGGGTCCGGTCACATCCTGGGGACATGAAGCGTGCCCCCGTGATCGTCCATCCGCCGTCCTCCGGCGGCCGCCGTGTGACGCTCTACGGTCACGACCTGGGACGAGCGCTGCGCCCCGGTGACGTGGCCGCGATACTGCGCCGGGCCGGCTTCTGCACCACCAAGTTCGTCTGGGACGACACCCGCGTCTTCGAATGGCGCGACGGCGGCCCCGACATCTGGCTGATGCCGTGAGGTCATCACCAGGCTGTGCCTGATCAAAAGCCTTGAACGCTCACAACACAATCGAGTTGCCGAGGCAGACGGGATCGACGAGATCGACCGGATCACCCATGAGACCGCCCCGCCGCCGTCGGCCAACCGTGGCGCCCCATCGGCCAACCGCCGCATCGCCGCGGATTAGTCGCTCAGTCGCCCAGACGCTCAGCCACTCGGTCACTCAGTCGCTCAGTCGCTCAGTCGACCGTAGCGGCCACCCGTGTCTCTTCCGCCTCGCGGGCCGCAGCAGCCTTCTTCGCCCGGAACTTCATGAGCAGGAACGAGCCGATACCGAACAGCACGGCCGCCACCAGGCCCCACGTCGAGAACCGCTTGAGCCACGGCTCGGCGACCATGCCCACGGTGTAGATCAGCGCGGTCGTACCGCCGGCCCAGATGATGCCGCCGAGCACGTTGGCGATCAGGAACTTCCAGTACGGCATCTTCAGCACGCCGGCGAGCGGGCCGGCGAAGATGCGCAGCAGCGCGATGAAGCGACCGAAGAAGACCGCCCACATGCCCCACTTGTCGAACTTCGACTCCGCCATCGCGACGTGGTCGGGACCGAAGTGCTTGGGGAACTTCCGGCCGGCCCACTGCAACAGGGGCTGACCGCCCTTGCGGCCGATCAGATAGCCGATGGAGTCGCCGACGATCGCGCCGACGGAGGCGCAGGCACCCAGTACGAACGGATCGATGTGGTCCTGGGTCGCGGCGAGGATCGCCGCGCTGACCAGGACGATCTCGCCGGGCAGCGGAATACCCAGGCTCTCCAGGCCGATGACCACCCCCACCAGGAGATAGACGCTCACGGCCGGTACGGTCTCGAGCCACTCCTGGATGTGCACCGCCGGTTCCTCCGCTGTCTAGGGCCCCCGTGGGCCGTGGCCCCGTGTCCATGACACCGGTGCCGGTCGATCCCCTGACGCGCCGCAGGGCGCCCGGGCAGCGTACTCGATCGCGCCGTCCGGGGGCCGAATCCACGTACGGTCAGCGACATCCGGCGCGCGGCGCGCCGAGGGAGGAGACGTGCGGCGCCGCACCGACACCCATGAAGGGTTGCGGCCATAAAGAGTGGCGGCACACCGGGCCCGCCCCCGTGAAGCAGGGCGAGCCCCGTGAAGGAAGAAAGAAACGGGTACCCGGTCCCCGCGAAGGACGGAACGGGTACCCGCGAAGCGCGGAGCGGAATCAGCTGTGCGGAGCGGAATCAGCTATTCGGCCGCAGGGTCCACACGATGCTCATCTCGCCCGTGACCGCGCCGTCCTCGCGCGATATGGCCACGTTGACGGGGAACTCCGGGCGCCCTCCGGCGTCGAGCTCGGCGATCACCTCGGCCACCGGCCGGCCCAGCTCCGCGGTCGCGGTCACCGGCCCCATGGCGAGCTTCTTGTAGCCGATCTCCGCACGTACGGCCAGCGGCACCGCCCGGCCGAGCTGACTGCCGAACGCCGCCATCACGATGGCCCCGCTGGCGGACTCGGCGAGGGTGAACATCGCTCCGGCGTGCGGCCCGCCCACGTGGTTGTGGAAGTCGGACTGGTCGGGCATGCGGACCACGGCGCGCTCGGCGCTGGTCTCGGTGAACTCGAGGTTCAGCGTACGGACCATCGGCACGGAGGCCGCCATCATTTCGCCGATCGACGGCAGGGTCTCAGAGGACATGCCAGCGATGTTACCTAGCGGTAGCTTAGTTGTGAAGGCCCCGCTCAGGCCCACATCCACTCCCCGCTCAGGACCACACCCACCCCAGAGGAATCCACGCGCTCCAGAAGAATCCACGCGCACACAACCCACGCAGCCACAACACCCCACGAACCCGGCCCCGTGGCGGCGGACTCGACTGCCCTGGCTCCCCTGACCTGCCCCGGCTCCCCTGACACCGTCACCCAGCCCCAGCCGGGGTGGCCCTCACCCTCCACCCATCCTCGTCATCCCCACCCCCTCCCACCCCCCTCCCGCCATATCGTTGACGCCCATGCGGCCAGGACAACCACACAACGCGAGGACGCGCCCCAGCTGGGCGGGACGCAACTATCTGCTCCTCACCGGAGCCACGGTGATCGCGAGCCTCGGCAGCTCGGGCGCACTGATCGCCACCGCCTTCGCGGTCCTCGCCGCCGGCGGCTCCGCCACCGACGTAGGACTGGTCGCCGCCGCCCGCACGATCCCCCTCGTCCTCTTCCTGCTGGTCGGCGGCGCGGTCGCCGACCGACTCCCCCGCCATCACGTCATGGTCGCCGCGAACGCCCTCAGCTGTATCTCCCAGGGCCTGTTCGCGTTGCTCGTCCTGACCGGAGAGCCACGCCTGTGGCAGATGGCCGTACTGGCCGCGCTCGGCGGCACCGGGCAGGCCTTCTTCGCCCCGGCCTCCGAGGGCATGCTGCTCGCCAGCGTCTCCGGGGAGCAGGCGGGCCGCGCGTTCGCGGTGTTCCGGATGGGCATGAGCGGCGCGAACATCGGCGGTGCGGCACTCGGCGGCGCACTGGTCGCCGCGGTGGGCCCCGGCTGGGTACTGGCCGTCGACTCCGCCGCGTTCGCCCTGGCCGGGGCGCTACGCGCCTTCCTCGACGTGCGCGGCATCCCCGAACGGGCCGCGGGCGGCGGAATCCTCCACGATCTGCGGGACGGCTGGCGCGAGGTGATCTCACGACCGTGGTTGTGGGCGGTGGTGGTGCAGTTCTCCATCGTCAACGCGGTGGTGTCGGCAGCCGAGGCGGTGTACGGACCGCTGGTCGCCGAAGATCATCTGGGCGGCCCGGGCCCGTGGGGCCTGGCACTGGCCGCCTTCGGCGCGGGCACGGCGATCGGCGCCCTCCTCATGACCCGCATCAAACCGCGCCGCCTCCTCCTGGCCGGCACACTGTGCGTCTTCCCGCTCGCCCTCCCGTCCGCCGCACTCGCCATCCCGCTGCCGGCCCCCGGCCTCACGGCCCTCATGTTCGGCACCGGCATCGCGATCGAGGTCTTCTCGGTGACGTGGATGATGGCGCTGCACCAGGAGATCCCCGAGGAGAAGTTCTCCCGAGTCTCCTCCTACGACTGGCTGGGCTCGGTTTCCATGATCCCTCTCGCCACCGCCCTCGCCGGCCCCGTCCAGGACCTCATAGGCCGCACCGCCGCCCTCTGGTCCTGCTCAGCCCTGATCGCCCTCCTCACCGCCGCGGTCCTCTGCGTCCCTGACATCCGCCACCTCACCCGCCGCAACCCCGCACCCCTCTCACCTTCCCCCTCCCCCATCATCACTGAAAGTGATAAAATCACGGGAACAAATAACACTCCGTAATCGTTGCCGGAGATAAGAGGAGGCACACACGGCAGCCAGCAAGGCAAAGGAGGCACACAGGACCCAACCCCAAAGGCCCCATACCCCAACTGCCCCAACCACAGGACCCCAGGAACCCCAGGGCCCCAGGCAGCCAGGCGCCGCCGCACCCGCCGCCGAAACGAGGCTCCAACCGAAACACCGCGATGAGGCCACCGAACAGCCAATGAGAACGGCCGGGAACAGCCAATGAGGGCGACCGGAGAGCGAAAGGGCGGACCGACCGACGCCGGTGCCGGCCAACCGCTACCCCCCCACCCCCTGCCCCTGCCCCTGCCCCTGCCCCGTTCAACCAACGTTGCCGCTAACCGTCACCGCCTCCGTCACCGCTAGCCGACGCTGAAGGCACCAGCCGGTGGCACCGGGGACGCCACGGCCTCGGCATCCCGCACGGGCAGCGCGTCCGCGATCAGCCGCCGGAGCGCCGCACCGTGCTCGACCCGCGCAGGGAAGGCGTCCGCGGCCGCGCGCCGGGCCAGCGGCGCAATCGGAAGCTCCGCATGCGAGGCGACCAGGACGGCGTTGCCGAACCGGCGACCGCGGAGCACAGAGGGCTCAGCGATGAGCGCCAGGTGCTCGAAGACCGTGGCGAAGTTGGCGAGTTGGCCGCGGAGGAAGTCGAAGGGCGCACTGTCGGCGAGATTCGCGATGTAGCGGCCGGCCGGCCGCAGCACCCGGTCGGCAGAGCGTGCGTACTCGACCGAGGTGAGATGCGCCGGCACCCGCGAGCCGCCGAAGACATCGGCCACGATCACATCAACGCTCGCTTCGGGTGCCTCCCCCAGTGCCGCGCGAGCGTCCTGCGCGCGCACGGCGATACCGCTGTCGCCGGGGAGCGGTAGGGCTTCGGTCACCAGGGCGAGCAGGCCCCGGTCGGCTTCGATCACGTTTTGGCGGGAGTGTGGACGGGTGGCGGCCAGATAGCGGGGCAGGGTCATGGCCCCGCCTCCGAGGTGCAGCACATCGAGCGGTTGCCCAGGGTCGGCGAGCTCGTCCAGGACGTGGGCGAGGCGACGCACGTACTCGAATTCCAGGTGCGTGGGCGCGTCCAGGTCGACGTACGACTGCGGGGCGCCATCCACGGTCAGCAGCCAGGCGCGCGGCCGGTCCACGTCCGGCAGCAACTTGGCGGTGCCGTGATCCACGGACCGGGTGACGGGTATGGGCTCGGGCGCTGCGTCCACCGTTCTTTCGTCCACCGCTCCATTGTGCCGGGCCGGTGGTTTGCGCCTGGAGGGCTGGGGGCCGGCGCCTGGCGGGCCGGTGGCGAATGTCTGCCGACCGGCCGGGCCGGTGGCTGGTGGCTTCCGACCGGCCGGGCCGGGGGCTGGTGACGGCCGACCGGCTACTTTGTGTCGATACATCCCATTTCGTCAATCCGGTGCTGTGGCCTGGGGCCGGACATGCCCGTCTGGCCAGGGTTGCCGGGGCCCCCTGGGGCGGTCGTGCCCTCGTAAGTGCACAGGCGTGAGTGCACGGGCATGAGTGCGCGGGCGTGAGTGCACGGGTTCCCTGCTCGTGGCCGTGTCGCGCCCCGTACTCGCAGAGCAGAAGGTCTGGAGTACGGGGCGCGACACGGGGGCGCTGGGTCAGGTGGTGACAGTGCGGATCGTGCCGGCGCCGATGGTGCGGCCGCCCTCGCGGATGGCGAAACCGAGGCCGGGCTCCAAGGGGACGTCGCGGCCCAGTTCGACCGTGACCGTCACGGTCTCACCGGGGCGCGCGATGCCGCGCTCGCCGAGGTCGAGGTTGCCGACCACGTCCGCGGTGCGGATGTAGAACTGCGGGCGGTAACCGGTGGAGATCGGCGTGCGGCGGCCGCCCTCCTCGGTGGAGAGCACGTACACCTCGGCGGTGAAACGGCGCCGCGGTGTGACGCTGCCGGGTGCGGCGACCACGTGGCCGCGGCGTACCTGGTCGCGGTGCGTCCCGCGGAGCAGCAGTGCGACGTTGTCGCCGGCCTCGGCGGATTCCATCGGCTTGCCGAAAGTCTCCAGGCCGGTGACCGTGGTCTCGGTGTCCGCGCCGAGCACGGCGACCCGGTCGCCGACCCGTACGCTGCCGCGCTCGATGGCTCCCGTGACGACCGTGCCGCGTCCGGTGATGGTGAGGACGTTCTCCACGGGAAGCAGGAACGGCGCGTCGACATAGCGTTCCGGCATCGGCACGTAGGTGTCGACGGCGTCGAGCAGCGCCGCGATGGCCTCGGTCCAGCGCGGGTCGCCTTCGAGGGCGCGCAGGCCGGAGACGCGTACGACGGGTACGTGCTCGCCGTCGTAGCCGTGCGCGCTCAGCAGTTCGCGGACCTCCAGCTCCACCAGGTCGGTGAGTTCCGGGTCGCCGGCGTCGGCCTTGTTGAGGGCGACGACGATGTGGCGTACGCCGACCTGTTTGGCGAGGAGTACATGCTCGGCGGTTTGCGGCATGATCCCGTCGACGGCGGAGACGACGAGGATCGCGCCGTCGAGTTGGGCCGCGCCGGTGACCATGTTCTTGATGAAGTCGGCGTGGCCGGGCATGTCGACGTGGGCGTAGTGGCGGGTGCCGGTCTCGTACTCGACGTGCGAGATGTTGATGGTGATGCCGCGGGCGGCCTCTTCCGGGGCGCGGTCGATCCGGTCGAACGGCACGAAGGTGCCGGTGCCGCGGTCGCTGAGGACCTTGGTGATGGCCGCGGTGAGGGTGGTCTTGCCGTGGTCGACGTGGCCCATGGTGCCGATGTTCAGGTGCGGCTTGGTGCGCACGTATGCCGTCTTGGGCATGGTTTTCTTCCTCGCAAGGATGCGGTGAGAACGGCGACTTGGCGCCGTGGGGACCCCTGGGCCTGGCCGACCCTCCCCCTGCGGGGTCCGCCGGACGATCCGGAGAGGGTCAGCTTCGTGCGCCGTCGAAGGCGGCAGCGGTGGCCAGGGCGGTTGCTGCGGCGATGGCCTTGGTGGGCATCGCGGCAGTGGCCCGGGTGGGTGTTGCGGCGAGGAAGTCGGCGGCAGCCTTCAGCTCGTCCGCGACTGCGGACGTGAGCGACAGGAAGGCGTACCGGGACATGGGTCATATGGTGCCGGGCGGGCGTCGCGGCGTCGAACGATTTATCCACTGCCGGTCGGTTACGCTCCCGGGGTGTTCGCCCCTGCCGCCTCTGGCCACGGTTTTGCCGCTCGCTGTGCTCGTGCGGTGTGTTCTCCGTGGTTGCGGCTGGTGTTGTTGTGCGTCCTGTTGGCCGGTGGTGCGGTGGCGATGCTGCGCTGGGAGCCGCAGCGTCTTTTGTCGGGTGGCTGGCCGGCGCAGTTGTCCGGGGCGACCGCGATGGTGGTGTTCGCGGTGGCGTACGGCCTGTGCACCGCGGTTTTTGTTCCGCGGCCGGTGCTGAATCTCGCTGCGGGTGCGCTGTTCGGCAGTGTGGCGGGGCTGGCGGCGGCGCTCGTCGGTACGGTGCTGGGGGCCGGCCTGGCGTTCGGGCTGGGGCGGCTGCTGGGCCAGGAGGCGTTGCGGCCGTTGTTGCGGGCGCGCTGGCTGGCGGCGGCCGACCGGCAGTTGAGTGAGCACGGCTTCCGCTCGATGCTGGCGGTCCGGCTGTTCCCCGGGCTGCCGTTCTGCGCGGGGAACTACTGTGCTGCGGTTTCTCGTGTGGGCTGGTGCCCTTTTCTGTTCGCCACGGCGCTCGGCAGCCTTCCGAATACGGCGGCTTATGCGGTGGCCGGTGCCCGGGCGGCGACCCCGTCGTCGCCCATGTTCCTGTTGGCGATGGCTTTTCTCGCGCTCAGTGCTTTGGGGGCGCTGGTGGTGGCGTGGCGCAAGCGGGAGGCCTGGCGCGGGCGCTGAGGCAGCGGGGTGAGCACCGTCGGCGTAGGGGATGAAGTGGGAGCGGGGGTGGGAGCGGGAGCGGGAGTGGGACAAGTGCCGGCCCGGGCGGGTGGCGGGGGCCGGCGGTGTCGCGGGGTGGGGGGCGTCGTACGGGAAACAACGTCGGGAGGGCGGGGAGCTGGTCGGGCCGACCGTGGCCGGCAGTGGTGCCTGGTAGGGAATGGGGCCGGTGACGGTAACTGGTCGAAACAGGTCGTGACTGATTTCGAAACAGGTCGTAACTGATCAAGAACTCAGGTGGTATTGGGTCCACGGCTGAGGAGCCTGTGCGGGGTCCTCGTGGGTGGGGGCGAGGGTGCCCCAGGGGGCGAGGGCGTTGTCCCATTCGGAAGCGAGGGCGGCGGTGACGTCGGGGACGGATTCCGTCGATGGCATCGTGCCGGTTTGCCAGGCGGTGGCCATGGGGTGTGCGGGAGGGGCCGCGTTCCAGGCGGCCGTTTGCTGTGCGGGGATGGTGTATTCGCCTTCATGGACGTCGCCGGGGCCTCGGCGGTGGCGTCCCGCGTGGGTTTCCGTCGGTCCCGGATAGAACCGCCCCTGGGCGGAGAGCTGTTGGGCACGGGTAACCAGGCGGGTGAGGTCGAGTCCGAATTCGGCGGCGAGTTCGCGGAGGTCGACGCCGGTCTGCCAGCTGCCGATGAGGACCGCGTCCATGGCCGGGGACCAATTCTGGTCGGATGGTCCTGACGCGGTGCCGGTGCCGCCTTCGCGGGTGTGGCCGTTGGTGCGGGGCGCGGCGGCGGGGTTGTGGTGGGAGTATTCCGCAGAGTTGTCGGGGGCCGGTGGGGTCTCTTCCGGTTCGCGGGGTGGCGTGGTGTGGACGGCTGCGGCGAGCAATTCCTCGGCGACGGCCCGGGCGTCGTCCTTGCCCACCGTGCGCCGGGCGATGCGCACTTCCCGCTCGTTGAGCCCGAAAAGTCCGGCCACTGCGCCGGTGCTGCCTACTGTGACCGCGAACGCCGCCAGAACTCGTGACCGGTCGGCCTGGGCCTCGTCAAGTCTGGCCTGCGCCTCCCGCACGCGTTCGTCTCCCAGGCAAAACGCCTCTGCCAACACGGCGTTGCGGTCCCACAACTCTCTAGGATCCATACCCGTTCAACGCATCTTGGGCAGAGGTGTCCCGACCTGCCGTAGCAAAGCACCCCAAAGCACCCATCGAACCACCAGATGAAAATCACTCCGCGTGGGCCGGAGCGGAGAGCCCCGGAAGGCACCGGATGGCGTAATGCCTGGCCACGCGGTCGGGTTCGCGCGCAGCGTGGATTGTCAGTGGGTTGGTCTAGTGTCGTGATCAGTGAGATTTTCATCGCGGGCGGCGCGGGCGCATGGTGCGTTGCTCCCCGCAAGGCGTCGCTCTGCGCGGTGCGTTGTTCGCGGCGATCGTATTCAGGGGGGACACATGAGGGGTCGTTTTTCGCTGAGGTGCTCGGAGGCTGTACGAGTCGTCGACAGGCGGCAGGGTGCGGTGAACGGCGAGCGTCGCAGGACGGTGGTGGAGCGGTTCCGGCAGCTGAGGGTGCGCGCGCTGCATCTCGAGGTGTGGGTCGGGGCCGTTGAGCGCCTGGTGAAGTCGCGTGAGCGTGCTCAGGCGGCCCGAGGGCCGCTGGACGTGGCCATACGCCTCTCCGGGTTCAACGAGCCGGTCACCGCTTAGGCGCCGCCTGCCTGCGACACGGAGGACGTGGGGCAGACACTGCGGGGGCTCAGGGGGCCGGAGGGGCAGCGCCCGGGCCTGGGGGTCGGCCCGCGGCATGCGGCAGAGGTTCGTCGAGGTGGGGCAGCCCGATCGGATTGGGGAAGGGCAGCACGTCCGCGGCGAGGACGCGGCGGACGGCGGCGTCCAGGGCGTGCAGCAGCGCTTCGGTCTCCGCTTCGGGCAGCGCGTGCAGCATGCGGCCGGCCAGCCGGTCGGTGGCGTTCTCGATGCGTTCGCGTTCTTGCAGGCCGTGTTCGGTGGCGTGGCCGTCTGCGTCGACGAGGCCTCGGGAGCACAGCCGGTCCGTGGCGGCGGCCCATTCCTCCTCGCTCCAGCCCCGGTCCTGCTGGATGGTGTCCTTGGGGACGCGGCCGGAGGCGGCGGCCAGGACGAGGGCTTCGCAGCCGTCGAGCCCCTCGTCGGCGAGTACGGCGAGATGCGCATCGCCGCGGAACTCACGCAGGGCGGTGACCAGTTGCCAGAGCCGTTCGACGGGGTCGGCGTGGTCGCAGAGTGCGCGGTTGGCGGCGAAGAGGGGGCGTGCGGTGGCCGGTGCCTCGTCGACGAGGGCCTGGAGCGGGGGCAGGAGGTCGGTGGTGCGGTGTTCCAGATCGGGGTCGATCCTGCGCAGGGCCTCGGCGGCGCGGCTGCCGCGTTCCTCGAGGATGTGCGCCGGACCGGCCACGCTCCAGGCGGCGGGCAGCGCCCGGGCCACCATTCCGGGCGCGAAGACACCCAGTACGGCCGTGGCGGCAGCGGGTTCCACGGCACCCAGCGGAGCGGTACGGGAGGCGAAATAGCCCATCCAGAAGCCCTTGAGGCCGAGGTCTTTGCCCAGGGCACGGCACTTCTCGTCGAAATAGCAGACCGCGTGCAGGGGCTCGGTCACCAGCCAAAGCGATCGCGCGTGCAGCTCCATGCCCCGCACGCTACCGCCGCGGGGGAACGGGCGCAGCGTGTGGCGTGAGATGTGCGGCGCGCAACGTGTGGGCGGCAACGTGTGGGGGTTGGGCTTCCACTTCCCCGCGATGTGGTGCAGCCAGTTCTTCTCGGGTGATCAGGTGCACCTCAACGCCATCTACGAGCGTGGCACCGACTGCACCCGTCGGGCCGGGACCGTGGCGTATTGCCCCGGGCCGCGCCGCCTCGACCGGCCGGTGTCCGTCCTGACCAGCGCGAGGACGTTCTCAGGCGTGACGATCTTGGGCGTGACGATCTTGGGCGTGACGATCTTGGGCGTGACCTTCTCGGGCGTGACCTTCTCGGGCGGTGAGATGTGGCGTACACGCTGCAGGCCCTGGGGCGGGCGGTGGTGGTCCTGGTGTCAGGGGGTGGGGCGGTCGGCTGCGCCGAAGCCGGATTGCCAGGTCCACAGGTGGGTGCAGTTGGGGCACTGCAGATGGAGCACGCTGCCCTTGTTGGAGAGGAGGTAGCGCCAGTGGTCCGTGCACGTGCGGCCGTCGAGGCAGGTTCCGCAGTCCTGGTGGTCCTCGCAGCGGGGGCACGGGATCCAGGCGCGGCGGCCGATGTCGGCGGTGGGGTCGAGCGGCAGCATGCTCAGCCCTGCTCGGACGGCGGCAGCACGTTGGCCGCGACCAGCATGTCGTAGGTGGCCTGCTGGTCGGCGTCCAGGTCCGAGTAGAGGAGCCGGTGGGCGGCTGCCTCGTCCTCCATCACCGTGAGGGGGTCCCAGGTGTCACCCAGGGCGGCGACGACTTCGGCCCGCCGCCGGGCTTCGTGGGTGGTGAGGTCGAATTCGAAGATCTCGGACGGCTCGGTTATGTGGTCGTCCGTGGTGTTGCGGTCATTCATGGTGCGCGTCCATACCACTTGCGGATGATTCGGACGTGTCTATCAAGTGGGGCGGCACTGAGGAAGCGTCAGGGAGAAGGGGAGGGGGTTATGGGATGATTTGGGGGCATATTTAGGGCGCCTCCAGGACCACGCCGGCGGCCTGTCGGTGGGGGTGGCGAGGGGTTTGGGGAGGGGTTTGGGAGGGGTTCGGGGACGAGTTTGGTTGGGGCGTCGATGACGGGGTCGGCATGGCGTGGGTGAGGGGGCCGTTCCCGCCTGGTGGATGCCGTTCGGGCCGTTGATGGTGGTGGGCGTGAGCGCGGGCTCATGGGCCGGCTGACGGGGGTGCGGGGCGGCGTCGTACGGCGACGGCCGCGGCGTCGTCGCCCAGCTTGCCGCGGGTATGCGCCAGCAGATCCGCTCGCAGGTGCCGTAGAAGCTGGTGCGGGCTGCAGCCGCTCCAGACGCCGGCACGCTCGGCGAGGGGGTAGAAGGCGCCCTGGGCGTCCCGGGCCTCGGTCACGCCGTCCGTGTAGAGGAGCAGGAGATCGCCCGGCTCGAACGGGAAGGTCTCGACCTCGTAGGCGGGGGCGCCGGGCAGGCCGCCCAGGCCGATGGGCAGCGCCGGCCGCTCGGGGTGGAGGGTGAGGGCTGCCCCGTCGCGTAGGAGCAGGGCGGGGGGATGGCCGCAGGTGATGGTGTGGAGTACGGGCGTGTGGTCGGGGATGTCCAGCAGTGCGACGGTCGCGAATGTCTCCTCGGGGTCGGGGAGGCCCCGGCCAGCGCCGGGGCCTGGAGCGTCGACGGGTGCGAAGTCGGGGATGGGGCTGGCGACGAGCTCCGGCCCGGGCGCGAAGGCAGGCGTCGCAGCGGGGGCGAGGACGGGGGCATGAGCGCGGGCGGAACCAGGGGACGGGGCGGGGGTGGAGGCGGGAGGGGCAGAGGCAGGGGCAGGGGTGGCCCCCGGTGCGGGGGCCTCCCCGGGCGCAGGGGCCTGCCCGGGGGCCGGGGCCTCTCCGGGGACGGGGGCCTCTCCGGGGACGGGGGTGGGGCTGGGGGTGGGAGGGGAAGGGGTGGCACCTGGTGCGGGGACCTCCCGGGGCCCAGGGGCCTCCCCGGCGGCGGGGGCCTGCCCCGCGGCGGGGGCCTGCCCCGCGGCGGGGGCCTGCCCGGGCACAGGGGCCTCCCCGGACACAGAGGCCTCCTCGGACGCAGGAGCCTCCCCGGGGGCGGGAACCTGCCCAGGGGCGGGAACCTGCCCAGGGGCGGGAGCCTCCCCGGGGGCGGGAGCCTCCCCGGGGGCGGGAGCCTCCCCGGGGGCGGGAACCTGCCCAGGGGCGGGAGCCTCCCCGGGGGCGGGAGCCTCCCCGGGGGCGGGAGCCTCCCCGGGGGCGGGAGCCTCCCCGGGGGCGGGAGCCTCCCCGGGGGCGGGAGCCTCCCCGGGGGCGGAGTCGAGGCCATGAAGCGGAGTGGACTCGGGAGCGTGACGCGGGATGGAGCCGGGGGTGCGAGGCGGGGTGGAGCCGGGCACGTGAGGCGAGGGGGAGCTGGGCGCGTGAGGCGAGGGGGAGCTGGGGGTGTGAGGCGGAGTGGACTCGGGAGCGTGACGCGGGATGGAGCTGGGGGTGTGCGGCTGGGTGGAGCCGGGGGTGCGAGGCAGGGTGGAGCTGGGGGTGGGGCTGGGGTCGGCAAGGTGGGTGGTTGGGGATGTGGGGTGGGGGTTGGGCCTGGAGCCGGCGGTCCGTTCTGCTCCCTGGGGGCCGGCTGTGGGGGTGGTGGACCACTGGCTGCTGTCCCAGCGGACGGCTCCGTCGAGGTGGCGGGCGAGGTTGGGGAGGGTGGCCTGGCGGTGGGCGGCGGCGCGGAAGGCGCCGAGGAGGAGGGCGGCGTGGCCGTACGCGGGCAGGCCCTTGCCGCGGACGTCGCCGATGATCAGCCGGGTGCTGGAGAGGGTGCGTGCCGCGGCGAAGAGGTCGCCGCCCATTTCCGCCTCCTCCTCGGCCGGCAGGTACAGCGAGGCGATCTCCAGTGGGCCGCTGCGTCCGGGAAGCGGGCGCAGCAGGACCTGCTGGGCCACCGCGGCGACCGAGCGGCTCTTGATCAGGCGGCGCTCATTGCGGTCCCGGATGGCGGCAAAGAGGACGACCAGCGCGGAGACCACCACCAGCGCGGCGATCTGCGCCTCGAGGTTCTCCGTGAAGAGGACGTGGCGCGCCACGCCGATGAACAACTGGGCGGCGACCGCGAGGGCCCCGATCGCGGCCGTCAGGCGGGGGCCGGCGAAGGCTGCGGTGATTGCGGGGGCCGCGACCAGGAGGGGCCCGAGGTGGATATGGGGCGGCGAGAGGAGGTCGATCGTGCAGACGGCCGCGATGAGGCAGATCGGGAGCAGCACCAGCAGATGACGCAGTTCCCGTCGTTCCCGTAGGGGCGTCAGCCGTCGAGAGGGCATGCCTCATGTTTGCACTGACGCGAGGGGAATGCCCGGGTTGTTCCCGATATATGCGATATGTGGGGTTGCGGGGCGCGGCCTCAGTCGGCGCGGTCGGCCGCCTCCTGGCGCAGGGCGGTGAGGAGCAGGTCGAGGGTGGGTTCGACGGCGGAGCCGGCCATGAGGGGGAGGTGGTCGCGTACGCGGTGCAGGCTGGGGACTTCGGCGGCGGGCAGGGTGCCGTATTCGGCGTGCCAGGCGCGTTCGTCCGCCGCGCGCTGGGCGGGGGCCAGCAGCAGTACGCCGGCGTCCAGCGCGGCGTGGCCGAGGACCGTGTCGACGAGGGCGTGGTAGTGCCGGACCGCGGTCGGCTCGTCGAAGCCGGCCTGGAGCAGCAGGCCGACCCCGGTGTCGACGGCCCGTTGCTCATGCGGCCGGCCGGTGACGCGGAGGGTGCTGAAGACGGCGATCTGCGGATGGCGCAGTGCGGAGCGGTAGGCGCGCAGGCCGAAGTCGCGCAGGTCGGCGGCCCAGTCCCCGCTGGGCGTGAAGCCCGCCATGGATTCGCCGATGAGCCGGTCGGCCAGGGCGAGCAGCAGGTCCTCGGTGTTGCGGAAGTAGCGGTAGACGGCGGAGGGGTCGGCACCGAGTGCGGCGCCCAGTTTGCGTACCGTGAACGCCTGCGCACCGTGCGCGTCGATCAGCCGGCATGCGGTGTCGACGATGAGGTCGGCCGACAGGACCACGCCTGAGCTGGTCGGCCGGCGCCGTTTGCGTTCGGCCGGGACGCGGACGCGTTCGCCGTTCGGCACACGTTCGCTGTCTGGCACGCGTTCGCCGTTTGGCACGTGTTCGCTGTCTGGCACGCCGAACCTCTTTCTGTGCTCCGTAGCGATCCGCTACTCCCTGGGGATCCGCCGCCCCGTCGGGACCCGCCGCCCCGCGGGGATCCGCCACTCCGTCGGGACCCGGCGCTCCGCCGGGGGCCCGCCGCCGGGGCCCGACCCACCCCCATCGCCACCGCCATCGCCACCGTCACCGCCATCGCCGCTGCCCGATGCCTGCCCCTCCGGCGGTATCGGTATCCCCACCCCTGCGGCTCCCCGTCATCGGCGAACTCCTGGCCGAGGTCTTCGTCCAAGTCCTTGCCGAGCCGGGCAGTTGGGGTTCGCCCTGCCGTGCCCGGGGTCGACCAGGGCCCAGTTAATCACCAACCCTCACCCAGGTTACGTCAACACCGTTGACACAAGCTTGCGGGGCCTGTTTCATCGGCGGACATCAGCGCCCTCGCGGCCCACCGCCGGCGACCCGTACCGGCCCCCCTGCCCTCCCCCGGACGCGCCCCGCCCCGCCCGGCCCCTCTCCTCCCCTCCCCCTCCCCTCCCCCTCCAAGGAGTCGATGCCATGTCCTCCGCAATCCCGCAGGAATCCGAGAACCGCGCGGGCATGCGCCGCGCGCTGGGGGTGAAGGACGGGGTGGCCATCGCCGCGTCCAGTACCGCGGCCACCACCAGCATCGGCATCGGGATGGGCTCGTTGGCCGCGTACGCCGGGCGGCAGACGCCCGCGCTGTTGCTGCTGGCGTGTCTGCCCATCCTCGGCATCGCGCTCTCGTACGCCCGACTCAACCGCACCGAGCCCAACTGCGGCAGCGGCTACACCTGGGTCGGCCGGTCGATCGGCCCCTGGCCCGGGTTCCTCACCGGGTGGGTGGTGCTGGTCGGCAACGTGGTCTTCATGGCGTACACGGGCGCGGTGACCGGGTCCGTGGTGCTGCAGTTCCTCAACAAGCTGGGCTGGCACAGCGTGTGGGGACTGCGGCTGGATCCGGGCTCGACCGGTATCAGTACCGCCGTGGGGCTCGTCGCGCTGGTCGCCGTCACCGTGACCGCCATCACGGGCGTGCGCGCGGCGACCCGGCTGCAAATGTGGCTGCTGATCTTCGAGTACGCGGTGCTGCTGGTCTTCTGCGGCTACGCCCTGGTCGTCGGGGACCAGCCGTTCTCGCTGTCCTGGCTGAACCCGTTCGACATCGGCTCACCCCAGGCGCTGGCGCAGGGGATGGTGCTCGCGGTGTTCATCTACTGGGGCTGGGACGCGGCGTTCAGCGTCAACGAGGAGACCCGCAGCGCCTCGGACGCGGCTCGCGGCGGGCTGATCGCCCTGGTGGTGATGGCGGGCCTGTTCCTCGTCGGCGCGGTCGCCTTCCAGCGGGTGATGAGCACCGGCGAACTCGTCCACAACGGCCCGCAGGCGCTCACCTTCCTCGGCGGCAAACTGGCGCCGGAGCCCTGGGCCTCGCTGCCGTTGGCGGCGCTGATGTGTTCCGCCTTCGCCTCCCTGCAGTCGAGCGTCATCCCCACCGCCCGCGGTGCGCTGGCGATGGCGCGCGACCGGACGCTCGGCCCGGTGTGGCAGCGGGTGCACCCGCGTTACGGCTCGCCGGCCGTCGGCACGCTCCTCATCATGGCGATCGCCGCGCTGATCGCCGTCCTCGCCGTCGGCATCCCCCAGCTCAACGACATGATCCTCACCGCGGTGAATTCGATCGGTCTCACGGTGGCCCTCTATTACGGGCTCACCGCGCTCGCCTGCGCGGTGCGCTTCCGCGACAGCCTGCGCCAGGGGGCGGTCCGCGCGCTGCGGGACGTGGTCGTGCCCGCGGCGAGTGCGCTGGTGCTGTTCGGGCTGGGCGGCTACCTCGTCTGGGACTACGCGACGATGAGCGACCACTTCGCGATGAGCCCGGACAACGGCTGGTTCATGCTGGCCCTGCCGGCCGCGTTCATCCTGCTGGGGCTGGCGGCGGCGGCCTGGGCCAAGTGGGTGCGGCGCGCACCGTACTTCCGTACCGGCAGGGGGACGGACGCGGATGCGCTGACACTGCCGATGGACGGGGACGGGGACGAGGACGGGAGCGGGGGCGGGACCATCACCTTGGCCTCGACGCCTCCTCCCTTGCCCTCGCCTTCCGATGGCTGACGACCGGAGCGACGGCAACGCTCAGCAACTCACCGGCGAAGAGCGACCACACGAATAATCCACACGAGCAATCCACACGAGCAATCCAGGCGAGCAATGCACACAAGCAATCCACATGAGTAATCCACACCACCAACCAACACCTCCGACCCGCCGACACCACCAACGTCTCTGGAGTAACCGCAAGATGGCCCCCCACAGCTCGACAACCACCTCCGCCTCCGCCTGCCCCTCGACCGCCACCTCCCTCTCCTCCCCCGCCGACCTCGTCTTCCTCTCCGGGCCCGTGCACACCGTCGACGCCGCGCGCAGCCGGGCCGGTGCGGTGGCCGTGCGCGGGGAGCGGATCGTCGCCGTCGGGCACGACGCGGACGTACGGGAGTTGATCGGGCCGGGAACGGAGGTGGTCGACCTCCACGGCAAGCTGCTGATCCCCGGGTTCCAGGACGCGCACGTCCACCCGGTGGGCGGTGGCATGGAGTTGGCGCAGTGTGATCTGAGCGCCGCGGACACCGCGGAGGCGTACCGGGAGCTGATCGGCTCGTACGCGGCCGCACATCCGCGGGCGCCGTGGATCACCGGCGGCGGCTGGTCCCTGGAGGCGTTCCCGGGCGGGATGCCCACCCGCCAGTTCCTCGACGCCCTCGTGCCGGACCGGCCGGTGTTCCTCGTCAACCGTGATCACCACGGTGGCTGGGCCAACTCCCGTGCCCTGGAACGCGCCGGGCTCACCGCCGGTACGCCGGACCCGTCCGACGGCCGGATCGAGCGGGAGGCCGACGGTCATCCGTCCGGCATGCTGCAGGAGGGGGCCATGCGGCTGGTGGCCGACCTGGTCCCGGAGCCGACGCTCGCCGAGCAGACCGCCGGGCTGCTGAGGGCGCAGCGGCTGCTGCACAGTTACGGGGTGACCGCCTGGCAGGACGCGATGCTGGGCCGGGCCCCCGGTCTCGTCGACGCCGTCCCCGCGTATGTGGCCGCCCGGGGCGAGGGCCGGCTGACCGCGCGGGTGACCGGGGCGCTGTGGTGGGACCGGGCCCGTGGCGCCGAGCAGATTCCCGAACTCATCGCCAGGCGCGACGAGTTGACGAGCGGGCGGTTGCGGGCGACGAGCGTGAAGATCATGCAGGACGGGATCGCGGAGAACCATACGGCGGCCATGCTCAGCCCCTACCTCACCGCGTGCGGCTGTGCCTCCGACAACAGCGGGATCTCGTTCATCGATCCCGAGGAGCTGCGGACGTACGTCACGCGGCTGGACGCGGAGGGGTTCCAGGTGCACTTCCACGCCCTCGGCGACCGTGCCGTGCGGGAGGCGCTCGATGCGGTCGAGGCGGCCCGGCGGGCGAACGGCTGGCGCGACACCCGGCCGCATCTCGCGCATCTCCAGGTCGTCCACCCCGATGACGTGCCGCGTTTCCGCCGGCTCGGGGCGACGGCGAACATCCAGGCGCTGTGGGCCGCGCACGAGCCGCAGATGGACGAGCTGACGATTCCCTTCCTGGGGGCGCAACGGGCGTCGTGGCAGTACCCGTTCGGTGATCTGCTGCGGGCGGGGGCCACGCTCGCGGCGGGCAGCGACTGGCCGGTCAGCTCGCCCGATCCGCTCGCCGCGCTGCACGTGGCGGTCAACCGCCGCACCCCGGAAGCGCCGCCCTCGGCGCCGGTCTTCCTGCCGGAGCAGCGGCTGGACCTGGGGTCGGCGCTGGCCGCCTACACGGCCGGCAGTGCGTACGCCAACCACCTCGACGAGACGGGCAGCATCCAGCCGGGGAAGCTGGCCGACCTGGTCGTCCTGGACCGGGACCCGTTCGACGGGCCGCCGGAGGAGATCGCCGCGACCCGGGTGCTGGAGACGTTCGTCGGGGGGCGGCGGGTGTATGCGGCCGATGACGCCTGAGGCATGAGCGGCTTCCCGGCTTGGGTGTTCCTCCACACCAACGCCCCTTTCCCGGGCGGCGTTTCGGAGGACGTGCGGATGGCTCCGGATGGTGGGCCTCCGGTCCACTGAGGGAGGTCTGCGGACGGGGGAGACATGGGCAGGGGTGCGGGGCCGGCGCGATCCGGCGTGCCGCGGGCGGGGGCGGGGGCGGCGTGACGGCCCCGCGTTCCGGGTCGCCGTTCGCCGGGGTGCGGGCGGTGGTGGAGATCGCCGGGGTGGGTTTGCCGGTGCTGTCGTTCCTGGCGCGGTTGCCTGCCGCGCTGTGTCCGATCGGCACGCTGCTGATGCTCACCGAGGTGGACGGCATCGGCCGGGCCGGGGTCGTGGCGGGGATGCTGTGGCTCGGGCAGGCGGTGGGCGGGACGCCGGTCGGGCGGCTGGCCGACCGGCGGGGGCACCGGCCGGTGATCCTGGTGGCCTCGCTCGTCAACGCGGGCGTGATCGTGGCGCTGGTGGGGGCCGTGCTCGCCGGTCTGCCGGCGGCGGTGCAGGCCGTGCTCGCGGGGCTGACCGGGGCGACGCTGCCGCAGGTGGGGCCGCTGTCGCGGACGCGCTGGAGCGTGCTGACGGCGTCCGGGGCGGCGGGTCCCGGAGGGCAGGAGCGCGCCGCGGCCCGTCCGGCAGGCCCCGACGCGAAGGAGTTGACCGGGCGTGCGCTGTCCCTGGATACGACGATCGACGAGATCAGCTTCATGGCGGGGCCGGCGCTGGCGGCCACCGTCGTGGTCCTGTTCCACCCCGCGGCGGGCCTCCTGCTGGCGGCCGTGCTCGGTGCCGTGTGCGGGGTGCTGTTCGCGGTGCATCCGACCGCTCCGGGACCGGTGCGCAGCGAACGGGTGGCGGCCGCCGGGGTGCCGTTGGTGTCGCCCGGGCTGATCGTGCTGTGGGTGATGGCGCTGGGGCAGGGGTTGATCTGGGGCGGCGCGAACGCCGGTGTCAGCGCGCTGAGCAAGGAGCTGGGCGATGCGGGGATGGCCGGTTTCGTGTGGGGTGGGATGGCGGTGACCAGTGCGCTGGCCGGGCTGGTGTCGACGGCGTTGCCGGCGCGGCGGGATCTGACGGTCCGGCTGCGGTGGGCGATCGTGGCGCAGGCGCTGCTGGTGTTGCCGCTGCTGGCGGTGGACGGGTTCGTCGGGGCGTCGCTGGTGATCGCGGGGATCGGGGTGGCGGTGGCGCCGCATCTGATCGCGGTGTTCGGGCTCGGGGAGCGCATCGCGCCGGCCGCGCGGATGGGTGAGGCGATGGCGCTGTTGGGGTCCGGGCTGATCATCGGGCAGTGCGCCGCGGCGGTGGTGGCCGGGCCGCTGGCCGAGGTGTACGGGTACCGGGCGGCGTTCGGGCTGAGCTGCGGGGCGGGGTTGGCGGCGGGTGCGGTGGCCTTGCTGCTCGTTCGGGGGCGCCGGTTCGGTCCGTTGCCCGACGGGGCCGTGGCCGTTCCCGCGGCTCCGCCGGAGGTGGCGCAGGAGCCCACCGGCCACTCCGCGTAGCACCTGCCGTGCGGCACACACTTCCTCAACTCACCCTCGATGCGGGCAGGTTGGTGCCAGCCGGTGCCCGCCTTCGCCGTGCGCTCCCTTGACGCCTCCGTCTCTCAGGCTTTAACTCACACCGGAAGTCAAGCCTTGAGGCCGTTCAGGAACTGAACAGGGCCGGCCCTCGGACTCCTGAGAGAGAGGCGTATCCGTCATGCGCATACTCCGAGTCGCGCCCGTCTCCGCCCTCGTCGCCGTGCTCGCCGCGGCGGTTTCGGGGTGCGGTGGCGGGTCGAGCCCAGGTGGTGGGGGCAGTAACGATTCCCCGACGACGCTGACGTACTGGGCGTCCAATCAGGGGCCGAATGTCGAGGCGGACAAGAAGGTCCTGGGGCCGGAGCTGAAGAAGTTCGAGCGGCAGACGGGCATCAAGGTGAAGCTGGAGGTCATTCCCTGGCCCGATCTGCTGAACCGGATCCTGGCGGCCACCACGTCGGGCCAGGGCCCGGACGTGCTCAACATCGGCAACACCTGGTCGGCGTCGTTGCAGGCCACCGGCGCGCTGCTGCCGTGGGACGAGAAGAACTTCGCGGCGATCGGCGGGCGGGACCGGTTCGCCGCGCCGGCGCTGGCCGCGACCGGTGCGGCGGGCAAGGACCCGGCCGCGGTGCCGCTGTATTCGCTGACGTACGCGCTCTACTACAACAAGCGGATGTTCCAGGACGCCGGGATCAGCAAACCCCCGGCCACCTGGGGCGAGTTGGTGGCAGCGGGCAAGAAGGTGTCGAAGGACGGCAAATGGGGACTGGGGGCCGAGGGCGGGCAGCTGGCCAACAACATCCACCAGGCGTTCGTGCTCGGCAAGCAGCACGGCGCGGACTTCTTCGACGCGGCCGGCAAGCCGGCGTTCACCTCGGACGGTGCGGTCGCGGCGGTCAAGCAGTACGTCGACTTCATGGCCAAGGACAGGATCATCGCGCCGGGGAACGCCGAGTACGGCCAGAACCAGTCGTTGCGGGACTTCGCGACCGGCCGGACCGCGATGGTGCTGTGGCAGGCCGCGGCGACGACGTTCGCGGCGGACGGGATGAAGCCGTCGGACTGGGGCGTCGTGCCGGTGCCGGTGCCGTCCGGCCGCCCGGGAGCCGGCCGGCAGACCAACTCGATGCTCGCCGGGATCAACGTCGCGGTCTTCAGGAACACCCACAACCTCAACGGCGCCCGGAAGTTCGTGAAGTTCCTGACGAGCGACGCCGAGCAGCGGCTGCTGAACAAGACGTACGGTGCGATCCCGCCGGTCAAGGCCGCACAGCGGGACCCGGCGTTCGACCGGCAGGACACCAGGGTGCTGCGCCGGACGCTGACCAGGAGCGCCGCGCCGCTGCCGCAGATCCCCGACGAGGCGCAGTTCGAGACGTCGGTGGGCACGGCGATCAAGGACCTGTTCGCCGATGCGGCGGCCGGGCATCCGGTGACCACGGCGTCGGTGCGGGCCCGGTTGGCCAGGGCCGCGCAGCAGATGGCGAAGTGAGGGCCCGCGGTGGTGCGTTTCGCCCGGCTGCGCCGTGCCGGCCTGCCGTATCTGCTGTTGCTGCCCGCGCTGGTCGTGGAGGTGCTGGTCCATCTCGTGCCGATGGTGATCGGCGTCGTGATGAGTTTCCGGGAGCTGACCCAGTTCTTCCTCGGCAACTGGGGTGCGGCGCCCTGGAAGGGGCTGGGCAACTACCGGGTGGCGGTGGATCTGAACGCTCCGGTGGGTGCCGCGTTGCTGCACTCGTTCTGGGTGACGTGTGTGTTCAGTGTGCTGGCGGTGGGGTTCTGCTGGCTGCTGGGGACGGCGGCGGCGGTCTTCCTGCAGGAGAACTTCCGCGGGCGGGGGCTGCTGCGGGCGGTGTTCCTCGTCCCGTACGCGCTGCCGGTCTACGCCGCGGTGATCACCTGGGCGTTCCTGTTCCAGCGGGACAGCGGGCTGGTGAATCACGTGCTGCACGACCAGTTGCACCTCACCGGTGACCGGCCGTTCTGGTTGCTGGGCGACAACAGCTTCGTGGCGCTGCTGGTGGTCGCCGTGTGGAAGACCTGGCCGTTCGCGTTCCTGGTGGTGATGGCGGCGTTGCAGAACATCCCGAAGGACCTGTACGAGGCGGCGGCGCTGGACGGGGCGGGGATGCTGCGGCAGCTGTGGCGGATCACGCTGCCGTCGCTGCGGCCGGTCAACCAGGTGCTGGTGCTGGTGCTGTTCCTGTGGACGTTCAACGATTTCAACACGCCGTACGTGCTGTTCGGGAAGGCCGCGCCGGAGGCCGCCGACCTGCTGTCCGTGCACATCTACCAGTCGTCGTTCGCCACCTGGAACTTCGGTACGGGCTCGGCGATGTCCGTGCTGTTGCTGCTGTTCCTGCTGGTGGTGACGGCCGGCTATCTGCTGGTGACGTCCCGCGGAAGGAAGTACGCCGATGGCTGACACCGCTGCCCGCGCGCCCCGCCCGGCCGTCCGTGCGCCGCGCCCGCCGGTCCGCGGGCGCTCCCGGTCCCGTCGCGGGGCCTCGCCCACCGCGCCGCCCCGGTCGTTCCGCTGGGCGCGGCGGATCTTCCTGACCGCGCTGACCGGCTTCGTCCTGCTGCCGGTGTACGTCATGCTGAGCAGTTCGCTGAAGCCGCTGCGGGACGTGTCGGGTGTGTTCCGGTGGCTGCCGAGCGAGCTGACCGTCCGGCCGTACCTCGACATCTGGCGGACCGTGCCGCTGGCGCACTACTTCGTGAACTCGCTGATCGTGGCGGGGTCGGCGACGGTCTGTTCGGTGGTGATCGCGGTGTTCGCGGCGTATGCGGTCAGCCGGTACCGGTTCCGCGGCCGGCGGGTGTTCACGGTGACGGTGCTGTCCACCCAGATGTTTCCCGGCATCCTCTTCCTGCTGCCGTTGTTCCTGCTCTACGTCAACATCGGGAACGCCACCGGTGTGGCGCTCTACGGTTCCCGGGGCGGGCTGGTCCTGACCTATCTGACGTTCTCGCTGCCGTTCTCGATCTGGATGCTGACCGGGTACTTCGCGTCGGTGCCGCGGGAGCTGGACGAGGCGGCGTACGTGGACGGCTGCGGGGCGCTGGGGGCGCTGTTGCGGGTGGTGGTGCCGGCGGCGGTGCCGGGGATCGTGGCGGTCGGGGTGTACGCGTTCATGACGGCGTGGGGCGAGGTGCTGTTCGCCTCGGTGATGACGAACGACACCACCCGCACGCTGTCGGTCGGGCTGCAGGGTTACGCCACGCAGAACGACGTGTACTGGAACCAGGTCATGGCCGCGTCGCTGGTGGTCAGCGTGCCGGTGGTGGCGGGGTTCCTGCTGTTGCAGCGCTATCTGGTCGCCGGGCTGACCGCCGGGGCCGTCAAATGATCCGTGCCGAAAGGCCCGCCGTCGAGAGGAACGCCGTGACCGAACGGATCGATTTCGCCGCCCTGCCGGACGACTTCGTCTGGGGCGTGGCCACGTCGGCCTATCAGATCGAGGGGGCGGTCGACGAGGACGGCCGGGCGCCGTCCATCTGGGACACGTTCTCGCGCACGCCGGGGCGGATCGCCGGCGGCGACACCGGGGAGGTGGCCTGCGACCACTATCACCGCTGGCGGGAGGACATCGGCCTGATGGGTCAACTGGGCGTCGGCGGCTACCGGTTCTCGCTGTCGTGGCCGCGGATCGTGCCGCGGGGTGACGGCCGGGTCAATGCGGCGGGCCTGGACTTCTACGACCGGCTGGTGGACGGACTGCTGGCGGCGGGCATCGCCCCGTCCGCCACCTTGTACCACTGGGATCTGCCGCAGGCCCTGCAGGACCGCGGTGGCTGGCCGGTGCGGGAGACCGCGGAGCGGCTGGCGGGGTACGCGTCGGTGGTGGCCGGCCGGCTGGGCGACCGGGTCCGCCACTGGGCCACCCTCAACGAGCCGCTGTGCTCGGCGTGGATCGGGCATCTCGAAGGCCTGATGGCGCCCGGGGTCACGGACCGCACGGCGGCGGTGCGGGCCTCGTACCATCTGCTGCTCGGTCACGGGCTGGCCGTGCAGGCGATCCGTGCCGAGGCGCCGGACTCCGAGGTGGGCATCGTGAACAACCTCAGCACCGTGGAGCCGGCCACCGGGTCGGAGGCCGATGCGGCGGCGGCGCGGCGGATGGACGGGCACACCAATCGCTGGTGGCTGGATCCGGTGCACGGCCGCGGTTTCCCGGCGGACATGCGGGAGGTGTACGGCGTCGACCTGCCGGAGCGGGCCGGCGATCCGGAGGTCATCGCGCAGCCGCTGGACTGGCTGGGGCTGAACTATTACTTCCCGGCCGTGGTGGCCGCCGATCCGGCCGGCCCGCCGCCGTACGCCCGCCCGGTGCGCCGGCCGCACGTGCCGCGTACGGGGATGGGCTGGGAGATCGACGCCGGCGGCATCGAGGCCCTGCTGCTGCGGCTGACCAGGGAGTACGCGGCGCCGAGGATCTACGTCACGGAGAACGGCGCCGCGTATCCGGACGTGGTCCGGCCGGACGGGACGGTGCGGGATCCGGAGCGCACCGCGTATCTGCACGGGCATCTGGCGGCCTGCGCCCGGGCCGCCCGGCAGGGTGCGCCGCTCGCCGGGTATTACGCCTGGTCCCTGATGGACAACTTCGAGTGGGCCTACGGCTACGGCAAGCGGTTCGGCCTGTTCCACGTCGACTACGCGACCCAGGCCCGCACCCTGAAGGACAGCGGCCGGCACTACGCGGGGCTGATCCGCCGGCACCGTCCTACTCGATGACCAGCTCGACCGGGATGTTGCCGCGGGTGGCCTTGGAGTAGGGGCAGAACTCGTGGGTGGCCTCGACCAGCCGGCGCCCGGTCTCGCCCGCCAGGGTGTCCGGCAGCTCCACCCGCATGACGACGCCGAGGCCGAAGCCCTCGCCGTCCTTGCCGAGGGAGACCTCGGCGGTGACCGAGACGTCCTTGGTGTCGAGCTTCATCCGGCGGGCGACGTTGCTCATCGCGCTGGCGAAGCAGGCCGCGTAGCCGGCGGCGAAGAGCTGCTCCGGGTTGGTGCCGGCGCCGTTGCCGCCGAGCTCGGGCGGCAGGGCCAGGGCGAGGTCGATGGTGCCGTCGGAGCTGACGGCCCGGCCCTCGCGGCCGTTGGCGGTGGCGACGGCGGTGTACAGCGCGTCCATGAGGTGTCCCTTCACCTGCGGGGCGGCCGCTTACCGGCCGCCCGACGGGTTCCACTGTCGCAGAGATTTAAGTTGTGCGCAACTTGATTGCGCACAACTTAAATGCCCGCCCGGCTAACCTGGAGCCATGACCACGCTTCCGCCGGACGCCGAACTGCTCCGCCTCGACCACCAGGTCTGCTTCTCCCTGCACGCCGCCTCCCGGGCGTTCGGCGGCGTCTACCGGGACGCCCTGAAGGACCTCGGCCTCACCTACCCCCAGTACCTGGTCATGCTGGTCCTGTGGGAGCACGGCGCACAGCCGGTCAAGGCCATCGGCGAGCGGCTCCGGCTGGACTCCGGCACCCTCTCCCCGCTGCTCAAGCGCCTGGAGACGGCCGGCCTGGTGCACCGCGAGCGCAGCACCGAGGACGAGCGGTCGGTCACCGTCCACCTGACCCCGGCGGGCGACGAGCTGCGCGAGGCGGCCCTGCCGGTCCCCCGCCGGATACTCGCCGCCACCGGCCTGACGGTCGAGGAACTGCGCACGCTGCGGGGCCTGTTGGGCCGGGTGACCGGCGCACTCGACGCGTCCTGAGGCCCCCGCGCGCCGCGGCCGACCGGACGGCGTTCCCCGACTCCCGGCGCCCCCATCACCCCATTGAGTTACCAAGGTTGGGGGCTCAACCGGACGAAGGCGTATAAAGAGTGGCCAAACCGCCGGGCCACCGGCGAGACCCGTCCATGACGCGTTGGGCGGCACGCCAACAAGCGGAGGAACGCCACGTGAATGCGGCAGAAGTTGTCCACGCCCGGCCGGTCCAGGGATGTCCCGCCCAGCGATTTCCGGTCACGGCGTGACGGCCCGCCGGCAGCCGTTCTCCGCGGCGGTGACGGGACTGGGCATGGTGACCGCGGCGGGCGCCACCGCGAAGGCCACCTGGCACTCGGTCACCCAGGACACCGGGCCCAGCGGGGTGCACCCGCACCCCGAACTCGCCGATCTCCCCTGTGACTTCATGTACACCTCCGACCTGGACACCACCGAGCAGCTCGGCGTGGCGGCCCAGCGGCTGATGGACCGCTTCGCACAGCTCGCGGTGATCGCGGCCCGCGAGGCGATCGCGGACGCCGGCCTGGACCCGGAGACCTGGGACGGCTCCCGGGTCGCGGTGGTCATCGGCTCCGCGCACGGCGGCCTGCCCTTCTACGACCAGCAGTGCGCGGCGATGGCCGAGCGCGGCGCCCGCCGGGTCTCCCCCAAGCTCGCCCCGCTGACCGTCGTCAACGGCGCCGCCAGCAGCGTCTGTATGGACCTCGGGGTGCGCGGCCCCAGTCTGGGGGTGGCGACGGCCTGCTCCTCCGGGACCGTCGCCCTGGGCACCGCGCACCAGCTGCTGCGCACCGGAGCCTGCGACATCGCCATCGCCGGCGGCGCCGAGTCGCCGATCTCCCGACTGCTGATCGCCAGCGCCTGCCGGATGAAGGCGGTCTCGACCCGGCGGGAGGACCCGGCCGCGGCCTGCCGGCCGTTCGACGCCGCCCGGGACGGTTTCGTGGTCGGTGAGGGCGCCGGTCTGCTCGTACTGGAGCGGCCGGAGCACGCCGCGGCCCGCCGGGCGCCGGTCCGGGCGCACGTCAGCGGTTACGGGGCCTCCAGCGACGCCTATGCCGCGGTCGCCCCGGACCCCGAGGGCAAGGGCATCGAGCAGGCGCTGCGCACCGCGATGGCCGACGCGGGCGTGCAGCCGGGCGACGTCGGGCACGTCAATGCGCACGGCACGTCGACGGTGGTCAACGACCTGATCGAGGCCACCATGCTGCGGCGGGTGATCGGCGATCATCCGCTGGTCACGTCCACGAAGGCGATGACCGGCCACACGCTGGGCGCGGCCGGCGGTATCGAGACCGCGCTCGCCGTGCTCGCCCTGGAGGAGCAGCTGGTGCCGCCGACCGCGAACCTCGACGTGCCCGATCCGCGGCTGCCGCTGGAGATCGTGCGGCAGGAGCCGCGGCGGGCGTCCTTCGACTGTGCGGTCAAGACGTCGCTCGGCTTCGGCGGGCACAACGCCGCCCTCGTGCTGACCCGCTAGGCGGCGGCGATGCACGAGGAGACGGTCCGGTCGCTGTCGGTGCACGGGGTGGGCTTCGCCTACCGGCGGCTGCGCGCCCCGGCGCCGGTCACCGAGCCGGTCGTGGTGCTGGGCGGTGCGCTGCAGGGCATGTTCGGCTGGCCGCAGATGGAGGACCGGCTGGGCCCGCTGGCGGACGTGGTGACCGCCGACCTGCCCGGGATGGGCGACGCCGGGCCGCTGCCGCCGGGGCCGGCCCACGGTCTGCTGTGTGCCGCCCTGGAGCGGATCATCGACGACCTGGACGTGCCGCGGATCAACCTCTTCGGCTTCTCCTACGGGGCGGGCCTCGCCCACGGGTGCGCCCGGCGGGTGCCCGGGCGGATCGCGCGGCTGGCCCTCGGGGGCGTACCGGCGCATCTGACCGGCGGGCAGCTGGAGCTGTGGCGGCGGGCCGCGGGCCACCTCGCGCGGGGTGACGCCGGCACCTTCGCGACGATGGTCACCGAGGCCCTGATGTGCCTCGACGAGGACCGGTACGTCACCCGGCGGGCCCTGGCGCGGCGGTACGTCCGGCGGTCGATGCTGCACGCGGCGCGGCACTCGCCCCATGCGGCGGACGCACTGGGCCGCGCGCTCACCGACCGTGCGGACTTCTCCGGTGTGCCGGCCGGGGTGCGCACGCTGGTCTTCAGCGGTGAGCACGACACGGTGACGTCCGCGGAGCGGCAGCGGGCCTTCGCGGCGCGGATTCCCGGCAGCCGCTTCCTGGCCGTCCCCGACACGGATCACTGGGTGGTGCTCGAACGGGCCGATGACGTCGCGGAGTTGGCGGCCCGGTTCTTCACCGACGGGCCACTGGAGTGCGCCCCCGCGCTCGTCCCGGTGCCCCGCCCGGTGCCGCCTCCGGCCCGTTCCGTCGCCACCGCAGACCAGTATTCCGTTGCGGTTATATAACCAGAGGCGCATACTTGCTGTATGCCCCTACCGTTCGACGTACTCGCGGAGCCGAGCCGGCGCAAGATCCTCGACCTGCTGCTGGAGCGCCCGCGGCTGGTCGGCGAGCTCACCGCGGAACTCGGCCTGAGCCAGCCCGGCACCTCCAAGCACCTGCGGGTGCTGCGCGAGGCCGGGCTGGTCCAGGTCCGGCAGGACGCCCAGCGCCGCTGGTACGAACTCCGGCCGGAACCGCTCGCGGAGCTGGACGTCTGGCTCGCGCACTACCGGCACCTGTGGGCCGGGAGCCTCGACGCCCTGGAACGGCACCTCGACGCCATGGAGGACGACCCCCGATGAATCCGCACTCCGACAGCCTCACCACCCGGAACGGCCGCCCCGCACTGCGCATGGAGCGCCGGCTCGACCATCCGCCGGAGAAGGTCTGGGCGGCACTCACCGACCCGGCGCAGCTCGGACGCTGGTTCCCCTCCCAGGTCGCCGTCGAGCTCCGGCCCGGCGGGGCGATGACCTTCACCATGCCCGGTGTGACCGGGGTCGCCATGACCGGCACCGTCACCGACGCCGAGCCGCCCCAACTCTTCGCGTTCACCTGGGGTGAAGACCATCTGCGCTGGGAGATCACGCCGGACGGGAACGGCTCGCTGCTGACCCTGACGCATACCTTCGGCGACCGGTTCGGCGGCGCCAGCTTCGCCTCCGGCTGGCACCTGTGCCTGACCGCGCTGTCCCAGCTGCTCGACGGCCGGGACCCGGCGGTGGACCGGGACACCGGCGAGCTGCACGAGGCGTACCTGGAGCAGTTCGGGCTCGGGGCCGGCGTGGTCGAGGACACACCGGACGGACCGCGGATCCGCTTCGAGCGCCAGCTGGTGCGGCCCGCCGAGGCGGTGTGGGCGGCGCTGACCGGGGGTGCGGAGCCCGAGGTGGGGGCGCCGGTGCCACCGGGCTTCACCGCTCCCCCGGTGCCGGACGGACCGGTCACCGAGGTGAGCGCCCCCACACTCCTCGCGTACCGCTGGCACACGGAGGGGACTGTCCGCTGGGAACTGGGAAAGGGCACCGGCCACGGCGCCCGGCTCGTACTCACCCAGACCGGCCCGCGGGACGTCGATCCGGGGCCCGCACTGGAGGCGTGGCACGCCAGGATCGAAAGGCTGGCGGCCCGGCTGCTGACGGATTGAGCGGGCCTGCCCCACGTTTTCGCGGGCCTGCCCCACGTTGTTCCCCGGCCTTGTTGCCGGCGGCACGGGAAAGCGCCCCCTGCGGACTTCGCAGGGGGCGCTTCTCCTTTGCGCAGGGGTATGCGGGCCGCACCGCGGGGTGTGAGCCGGGCAACTCCGGCGCGGGTCCGGAGCGGGGTACGGGGGCGGTTCCAGGTGATGCCGGGCACGCGACGTACGTCACGTACGACCATTCCTAGTCGAATGCCGCGGGGGACGTGACACCTGCAATTCGGGGGGAATCGGGAATTTATATCGGACATCTCTCCTCAAGTCACGAAGAGAGGTAGTACAACACCTCTTTGCCACCCTCCAGGGCGAGCGCTAACCATGTTCCGGGTAGCACCGAGAACGTCTGCGAACTCAGCCGGAGCGGCGAGCGCGGGCAACGACCCTCGGTCCTCACGCGCCAACCGAAGGCCGCCTCCCCCGCCACCAAGCTCTGGAAGAGGTCACATCCGCATGCCCAGCTTCACCCTGCCCCGCGCCGTCCGGAACGTCCGCATCACCCGCACCCACAGGGCTTCCGCGGCGCTGGTGGCCACCGCGAGCTGCGCCGCCGCGCTGGCGTTCACCGCCGCGCCGAGCGATGCCGCGACGCCGTCCACGCACGCACCGGCCGCGGTCAAGCCGGTCAGCGCCAACGGAATGCCGCTGACCGCCAAGGACCGTGCCGACGACGGCAAGAAGGACCAGGTCGTGGCGTCGTCCGTCGCCGACGGCCTGAAGGTCACCGCCGTCGAGAAGCAGGGGCACGCGGCCAAGGACGCCGCCAGCCGTTCCGTCGAGCGCAAGGCGCTGACCCAGGCGCCGAAGGCCGCCCCCAAGGCCAAGCCGAAGGCCGCTCCCAAGCGCTACGCGAACAACCTCGACGGCTGGATCCGCCAGTCGCTCGACATCATGCACGCCAAGGGCATCCCGGGCTCCTACGAGGGCCTGCACCGCAACATCATGCGCGAGTCCAGCGGCAACCCCAACGCCGTCAACGACTGGGACATCAACGCCATCAACGGCATCCCCTCCAAGGGCCTCCTGCAGGTGATCCAGCCCACCTTCGACCGCTACCACGTCGCCGGCACGGCCAACAAGCTGACCGACCCGGTGGCCAACATCACCGCCGCCGCCAACTACGCGGCCGACCGCTACGGCTCGATCGACAACGTCAACTCGGCCTACTGAGCCGCCAGTAGCACCTCCACGGCACGTGGCCCTGCCCGCATCGCGCGGGTGGGGCCACTGCCGTTTTCCGGCCTTCCGGTCGGGCCGTCAGTAGCGGCCGTGCCGTGCCGGGCCGGCGCCGCCGAAGAGCGCGTCGAGCACGTCGCCGGCGAAGCGAAGTCCCGCCTCTTCCCTGGGAGAGAGGTGGTGGTGGTCATCGACGGGCGCCGCGGTCGCGGACCCCGCGGCCAGGACGCCGGTCACGAGAAGGCCGGTGACAACGACGGCAATACGACGGAACATGAGCACATCCCTACGGTGAGTGACCACTGTGTGGGTGTCACTGTCAGGGAGCCGGGGCCGCGCCGTCATGCGACAGTCCGGGCCGCTGCTGCGAACGGACCAGCGGCACCGCCGTATTGCCGTAGCGGGGGCGTCACCAACGGCCCAGCCGGCGCCGTGCCGCGGGGCCCACCTGCCGGAAATGCACAGCGGTTTGCCGCACGTGAATTGGCGCACAAATGCCGCTCTTTTGGGCTCAGCAGCAGTGCCCCGCACCACATTTACCGAATCCCGCTGGCCCACAACGGGCAGCCGGGCGGATGAATCGGCCCCGGCCGGTGCATGAAACGGGGCCGGCGGACGGTAATTGCGCTGTGAGCCAGGCAACTTAAGCACCCCGATAACGCGGGCTTTCCGGCCGCTTCCAGGTGACCCGCGGCACGCGATGTACGTCACTTACGACCATGCCTAGTCGATGGAAACCGCCGCTATTCCAGGTCAACGCGGTGGGAAACGCTCATTACTTCAGGGAGCCGGGTTTTCTCACGAAGATGGGTAGTACAGAGCACCATTGCCTCGATTCCGGACCGTCGCTAAACATGGATTCCGACGCGCCGAGAGCGAGTCGCGGTGAACGCCCCGAGGGCGAACGCGGCAAAGACCTCCGGTGCGCAACGCGCCGCCAAAGAAGGCCGCTCCCCGATCCCGTACCTGGAAGAGGTCACTCTGCATGCCCAGCTTCACCCTGCCCCGCGCTGTCCGTATGACCCGCATCACCCGTACCCACAAGGTCGCCGTGGCCGTTCTGGCCGCCGCGGGTGCCACCTCGGGTCTGGCGCTCACCTCCGCCCCGGACACCGCACAGGCTGCGTCTGAGCACGCTCCGGCCGCGGTCAAGCCCGTCAGCGCCAACGGCCTGCCGGCCAAGAAGGCCGACGACGCCAAGACCGGCCGCCCGGTGACCGCCTCGGTCGCCGACCACATCAAGGTGACCGCCGTCGCCAAGCAGCACACCGCCCAGCAGGCCGCCAACCGCTCCACCGAGCGCAAGGCCGTGAAGGACTACCCGAACAACCTCGACGGCTGGATCCGCGAGGCGCTCGACATCATGCACGCCAAGGGCATCCCGGGCTCCTACGAGGGCCTGCACCGCAACATCATGCGCGAGTCCAGCGGCAACCCCAACGCCGTCAACGACTGGGACATCAACGCCATCAACGGCATCCCCTCCAAGGGCCTGCTCCAGGTGATCCAGCCCACCTTCGACCGCTACCACGTCGCCGGCACGGCCAACAAGCTGACCGACCCCGTGGCCAACATCACCGCCGCCGCCAACTACGCGGCCGACCGCTACGGCTCGATCGACAACGTCAACTCGGCCTACTGAGCCGACGGCGCCGAGCCGTCGCCGGCGGAACCGCCGGCCCCACCGGACCACCAGGTCACGGGAGAGACGGATCACAAACGCGGGCCCGACCGGCTCGTCATGAGGAGCAGCTTGCGAAGCGGCGGAATGGCGCGTTCGCCGCTGCGCGCGGAGCGGGCCCCGGCACAGCCGGGGCCCGCTTCGTTCCGTCCGGGCACCGCTTCGTTCCGTCCGGTCACCGGCCCGGACGCCAGGGTGACCGTTCCTGCCCGCCGGACGGGTGAGATGCGGGGCCGGACGGCGGACTGACGGCCTGTCGAGTCATGGAGTCAGGCAGTTCTGCGTATAAGTCTCTTATCGGCAGAATTCTGCTCAAATCCTGCCGTACCTGACTCAACCGAAGGCCTCGGAGGCATGCGATGCCCTTGCGCAGATCCGGTCCGGCCCGCCGTAAAGTCGCCACGGCCGGAACGCTCGTTACTCTCCTCTCCGTGCTCGCTCTGCCCCTCGCACTGCCCGGATCGGCCACGGCGACCGATGCCGCGAAGCGACCCGCCCACCCCGACGAGGACTGGATGGGCTCCACCATCGCGCTCCACGAGGGCGGCGACCGGGCCGGCGGCATCGAGCCGCGGGCGTCGTACGGCAGGAGGGCGGTGGCCGGGGTCGACGTCTCCAGCCACAACCACAACGTCGGCTGGTCGCACCTGCGCAGGTCAGGGGTGCGCTTCGCGTATGTCAAGGCCACCGAGGGGACGAATTACACCAACCCGTACTTCGCCCAGCAGTACCGGGGCTCCTACCACGCGGGGATGATCCACGGCGCCTACCACTTCGCCCTGCCCGATCACTCCAGCGGCGCCACCCAGGCGCGCTACTTCGCCCACCACGGCGGCGACTGGTCCCGGGACGGCAGGACACTGCCCGGCGCGCTCGACATGGAGTACAACCCCTACGGCGCGACCTGCTACGGCAAGAGCGCCAGGGCAATGGTCAGCTGGATCCACGACTTCGCGCGCACCTACCGGGAGGAGACGGGGCGCGACGCGGTCATCTACACCTCCACGAACTGGTGGAAGCGGTGCACCGGCAATTCAGGGAAGTTCGGCCGGACCAATCCGCTGTGGATCCCGCGCTACGGCTCCTCCGTCGGCGCGCTGCCGGGCGGCTGGCGGTACCACAGCATCTGGCAGCACACCTCCTCCGGACACCCGGTCGGTGACCGCAACCGCTTCAACGGCCCCTTCAGCCGGCTGAAGGTCCTCGCGTACGGCGAGGACGACGACGACTGACCCTCCCCCACGCACCGCTGAAGCTTCCGGCCGGTCCCCGGCGCCCCGTGATCGGGCGCCGGGGACCGGCCGCTCGTCGTCCGGCGCCGCACCGGCGCACCGGCTCACCGGAGCCCGCGCAGCACACCGCATCGACAACTCGATTCGAACAACGGGCAATTCCCGCGGCGCTACAACCTTCGTGTGCCGCTCCGGGTCCAACACTGCGAAATGACCACGCGACGCACCCACTCGACGGGGGTAATCCCATGAAGCGTTCACGTGCCATCGCAGGATCTGCCGTACTCGCCGTGGCCGGACTCGCCACGATGGCCACGGCGACCACCGCAACCGCCGCACCGACCGCCACCGCCGCGTACAACGGGGCCTGTGGCAGCGGCTACCGTGTGGTGAATTCCGTACCGGTCACCGGAAAGGGGACCGTGTACCTGACGTACAGCGCGAAGACCGGAAAGAACTGTGTCGTGACCGTGCGGAACAGCCCCGGAAAGCCGGTGTACGTCTACACGTATCTCACGGCCACCGACGGCAGTTCCGACTGGGTTTACGACAGCGGGCAATACACCACCTACGCCGGTCCGGTGTATCTCCCGGCGAAGGGCCGGTGCGTGGACTGGGGCGGCGCGATCGAAACGGTGAGCGTCAGCGTTTCGGGCTCCAACTGCGGCCGGATGGCGCCCGGCGTGGTCACCCACCGCCGCTGACCGCGCGGCGGCCGACGGCGGTCCCCGGCAGCCCATCCGGGGACCGCCGTCAGTGCACGCCCAGCGCCCGCAGCGCCGAACGCGCCGCGTTGTGGCCGCACATCCCGTGGGCGCCGGCGCCCGGCGGGGTCGACGCCGAGCAGAGGTACACCCCCGGCACCCCGGTCGCGTACGGGTCGAGGGCGATCCGCGGCCGCATCGTCAGGGTCAGCGGGGTGTTGGCGCCGCCGATGATGTCGCCGCCCACGAAGTTGGCGTTGCCGCGCTCCAGCTCGGCGGTCGAGGTGGCGGTGAGTCCGACGATCCGCTCGCGGGTGCCGGGGGCGAACCGCTCGAACTGCGCCAGCATCGCGGCGGTGGCGTCCCCGTTGTAGCCGTGCGGCACATGGGCGTACGCGGAGACCGGGTGGACGTCGCCGGCGGAGCGGCCGGGGTCGGCGAGGTACTGCTGGGAGACCAGGAGGAACGGGCGCTCGGGCATCCGGCCGCGGTGGATCTGCCGCTCGGCGTCCGCGATCTGCGCGAAGCTGCCGCCGAGGTGGACGGTGCCGGCCCGCCGGCAGGCGTCGGCGCGCCAGGGCACCCCGCCCTCGACCGCCAGGTCGAGCTTGAAGGCGGCGGGGCCGTGCCGGTAGCGGGTGTAGGCGCGGCGTACCCGGGGCGGCAGCCGGTCGCCGATCACGGCGGCCGCGGCGGCCGGTGCCAGGTCGAGCAACACCGTTGCGGCGGGCGGCAGTTGACGCAGGGAGCGGATCGTCACGCCGGTCTCGATCCGGCCGCCGGCGGCGGTGAGGAGTCCGGCCAGCGCGCGGGCGATGGCCGCGGAGCCGCCCTTCGCGACCGGCCAGCCGAACCGGTGGCCGGCCGCGATGATCATGAGTCCGACGGATGCGGCGGCGGGCCCGTTCAGCGGCCCGAAGAGGTGCGCCGCCACCCCGCCGTAGAGGCCACGGGCCTCCTCCGTGCGGAAGCGGCCGGCGAGCGCGGTGGCGGGCTGTAGGGCGCGCAGCCCGAAGCGGGCGAGCCGGACCGGATGCCGGGGCACCCGCAGGAGGGGCTTCATGACGGCGTCGGTGAGCACCTCGGCGTCGGCGGCCGGCGACCCGAGCCGCCGCCACGCCGGACCGTCGGCGCCGAGCCCGTCCGCCGTCCGTGCCAGGGACCGGTACAGCGCCCCCGCGCCACCGGAGTCGACCGGATGGGCGAGGTCGATCTCCGGCCAGCACCACTCCAGCCCGTGTGCCGCGACGTCCAGCGTGCGCAGATACGGCGAGCCGGCGCCCATCACATGCGTCGAGGAGCAGTGGTCGAACAGCAGGCCGGGGGCGAACAGCTCACCGCTGCGGACGCCGCCGCCGATCTCGTCCGCCGCCTCGAAGACCGTCACCTTCAGTCCGGCCTGTGCCAGCGTCACCGCCGCGGCCAGCCCGTTCGGTCCGGCGCCCACCACGACCGCCGCGTCTCGTTCCCGTCCCGCCCGTTTCGTCATGCCGCCAGGATGCCAAGCAGGGAGCCGGCGGGGTGCGGGTGGGGTGCGCAACCGACGTGCGGGGGTGCGGAGTTCACGCCGGGCGGGCGGCGGCCGCGGCCTCGGCGGCGGCCGCGGCCTCGGCGGCGGCCGCGATGTTGCGGGCCATGCCGCCGAACACCGCGGCGTGGAAGGGGGCGACGCACCACCAGTAGGCATGGCCGGTCAGCCCGTGCGGATGGAACAGCGCCCGCTGGGCGTAGCGGGTGCGGCCCTCGGCGTCGCGGGCGACCGTCATCTCCAGCCAGGCGAGGCCGGGGAGCCGCATCTCGGCGCGCAGTCGCAGCAGCCGCCCGGGCTCGGCCGCCTCGACCCGCCAGAAGTCGAGCGAGTCGCCGACCCGGAGGCGGCCGGCGTCCCGTCTGCCGCGGCGCAGTCCCACACCGCCGGCGAGCCGGTCCAGCACGCCGCGCACCGCCCAGGCGAGCGGGAAGGAGTACCAGCCGTTTTCCCCGCCGATGCCCTCCACGACCTGCCAGAGCGTCTCCGGCGGGGCGTTCACGGTGACCTCCCGCCGGTCGGTGTAGAGGCTGCCGCCGGCCCAGTCGGGGTCGGTGGGCAGCGGGTCGCTGGGCGCGCCCGGTACGGCGGCGCCGGACCAGCGGGTGGTGACCTGGGCGTCCCGCACCCGGCGCAGCGCCAGGTCCACCGCGTCGTCGAAGGGCAGCGGGTGGCCCGGCGGGTCCGGGTCGGGGATGTAGCGGGCGAGGTCGTGTTCGTGGCAGACGACCTCGTGGCGCAGCGACTCGGCCAGGGGCCGGGCGATGCCCGGCGGGACGGGGGTGACCAGGCCGATCCAGAGGCTCGACAGGCGGGGGGTGAGGACCGGGACGGGCAGGATGAGCCGTTCCGGCAGGCCCGCCGCCCGCGCGTAGCGCTGCATCATGTCGCGGTAGGTGAGGATGTCCGGGCCGCCGATGTCGAAGGTCCGGCTGACGTCGGCGGGGAGCCGGGCGCAGCCGACGAGGTACCGCAGCACATCGCGGACGGCGATGGGCTGGATGCGGGTGCGTACCCAGCTCGGCGTGATCATGACCGGCAGCCGTTCGGTGAGGTAGCGCAGCATCTCGAAGGAGGCGGAACCGGAGCCGATGATGACCGCGGCGCGCAGCACGGCGGTGGGGACACCGGAGGCCAGCAGGATGTCGGCGACCTCGGACCGGGAGCGCAGGTGGGGTGAGAGGTCCCGTTCGGGGATGCCGCGCGGGGTGAGTCCGCCGAGGTAGACGATGCGGTGTACACCGGCGGCGCGGGCCTCCTCGGCGAAGATCCGCGCGGCCCGCCGGTCGGTCTCCTCGAACCGCGGGCCGGTGCCGAGGGCGTGCACGAGGTAGTAGGCGACGTCGACACCGGCCAGCGCGCGGCGCATCGAGCCGGCGTCGGTGACGTCGCCGCGGACGATCTCCGCCTGGCCGGCCCAGGGGTGGTCCCGCAGCTTCTCGGGGGTCCTGGCCAGCGCCCGGACGGCGTATCCGGCGTCGAGCAGCTCGGGCACCAGGCGGCCGCCGAGGTAGCCGGTGGCGCCGGTGACCAGGGCGCGCGGTGCTGCGGGGGCGCCGGTGTCGGCCATGGATGGACCTCCTCACGTACCAGTCTGTCCCGCCGCGGGGCGCTGCGCTTCGCGACGCCTCCCACGTACCTGTCCGTCCCGCCTCGGGGCTCGCTCGCCGTTGTGCGCTTTGCGGCGCCCCGCACATACCCGTCTGTGCCGCCGTCGGGCCTGGTCTCCGTGGCGCCTGCGGCGGGCCGGGTGGTTGTCGGGTGCGGTTCTGGCCCTCCAGACTTCGTCCTCCGGTCCAGCCCCTCCCGTAGGAGGAAAGGGAACGGCCGGTGGGGGTGCACGGAGTCCTACGCACAGGCAGTGAACGGAACCACGCCCGCAGCCACGAAAACTCCCACCAACGGGAGGGGACAGACCGGAGGACGAAGTCTGCAGGGCTGTCACCGCACCCGACACACCAACGCCCGCCGCATGGCGGTACCTCCCACGCCCTTCAGGCAGTGGGGGAGCAACGGCGAGCAAGCCCCGCGGCGGGACGGACAAGTACGTGCGGGGCGACCCTCACTCGCAGGGCCCGGTGCTCTCCCGGGCCTCCAGGTGGGGCAGTTCGCCCTGGACGGTGCGCGGCGGGCCGCCGTCGAGGACGGTGAGGAGCTCGTGGGCGGCGAGTCGGCCGAAGCCGGGGGTGTCGCGGACCAGCGCGGTCAGGCGGGGGTGGGTGACCCGGCAGAGCGCGGAGTCGTCCCAGGCCACGATCGACAGCGCGGCGGGGACGGGGATGCCGCGCTCGGCGGCCACCGAGGCGCCGGCCACCGCCATCACGTCGTTGTCGTAGATGATCGCCGTGGGCGGCCGGGGGTCGTCCAGGATGCGGCGGGTGGCCTCGGCCCCCTCCGCGTCGGAGTAGTCGGTGGTCACCGAGCGGACCTGCCGCTCGTCGAGGCCGCGGAGCGCCGCCTCGGTGCGCAGCGAGCGGATCCGGCGGGCGGTGTGGGCGAGGCCGGGCAGGCCCGCGACGTGCACGATCCGGCGGTGGCCGAGGCCGTGGAGGTGGTCCAGGACGCGGGCCATGGCCTTGGCGTCGTCGGCCCAGACGGTGGGGAGCAGCGGTGGCGGCGCGGTGTCCGGCTCCTGGTCCGACGGTGCGGGGCCGGCCGGGCCGCCGATGGCGACGGCGGGCAGGCCGAGCGCGGCGAGGAGTTCCGGGCGGGGGTCGTCGGTGCGGGGGTCGACGACGAGGACGCCGTCCACCCGGCGCTCGGCCCACCAGCGGCGGTAGAGCGCGCACTCGGTGTCGAGGTCCTCGACGACCTGGAAGAGCAGCGCGATCTTCCGGGCCGCGAGCACTTCCTGTATGCCGGAGACGAGTTGCAGGAAGAAGGATTCGACGCCCAGGGTGCGGGCGGGGCGGGCGAGGACGAGTCCGAGGGCGCCGGCGCGTTCGCCGGAGAGGGCGCGGGCGGCGGAGTTGGCCTGCCAGCCGAGTTCCTCGGCGACCCGGCGGACCCGGGCGCGGGTGTCGTCGGAGACGCCCGGCCGGTCGTTGAGCGCGAAGGAGACGGCGCTCTCCGAGACCCCGGCCCGGCGGGCGATGTCCTTGATCGTGGGCCGGCGCGCCGGCCTGTGGCGGGCGGCCCCACCGGGCGCTGTCATGGGCGGGCTCTCCTCGCGCTGAACCGCATTAGTGCGCCTCAGTCTGATCAGGGCAGGGCGGTGTGTCAAACGTGTGCCAATCCCCTCGCCGCGCCTCGCGAAGTCCCGTCCGCAGCACGGGTATTGACACTCACTAAAGCGCATTAGTAGCGTCTGCCGCGTCGTCGCCCGAGGTCCTGCGGAATACCCGCCGAAACGGCCTGGAACTCTCTCTCCCGGGGCCGGTGCGCGGCATTTTCCTGCGGTCTGGTCCGAGCAGAGGAGCCGCCAGCCATGCGCAGAGTTACCGTTCCCCGCCGAGCCGGTGCCGCGGCCGTCGTCCTGGCCCTCTCGGCGCTCACCCTGACCGCGTGCGGATCCGGCGGCGGAGCCGGGGGCAGCGCCTCGGGGAAGGTCGAGGGCCAGGTCACCTTCCAGACCTGGAACCTCAAGGCGAATTTCAAGGATTACTTCGAGGGGCTCATCAAGGACTTCGAGCGGAAGTACCCGGACGCCCGGGTGAAGTGGATCGACCAGCCGGCCGAGGGATATCCGGAGAAACTCAGCGCGGACGCGGCCGGCGGCACCCTGCCGGACGTGGTGAACGTATCACCGGATCTCGCCTATCCGCTGGCGAAGGCCGGGCTCGCGCTCGACCTGGAAAAGGCAGCCGGGAAATACCGCGGAGAATATCTCGACGGGGCCTGGAAGAGCCATGAGATGCCGGGCCTGCCGGGTGTCTACGCCTTCCCCTGGTATCTGAACACCGGCCCGATGTTCTACAACAAGGAGCTCTTCAGGAAGGCCGGACTGGATCCGGACGCACCGCCGACCACCTATGACCAGCTCTTCACGGACGCGGTGGCGATGGCGAGGAAGAGCGGCCGGAGGATAGCGATGCTCGCCAGTACGCCGTCGATCGAGGACTTCGGCCGGTACGGCGTACGGCTGATGAACACCCGCGGCACCGAGTTCACCTTCAACGAGCCCAAGGGCGTCGAACTGCTCGGCCACTACCGGGAGTTGTACGCGGCCGGGGCGCTGGACTCCCAGGCGCTGACCGCACAGGCCGAATCGGCGGGGCGGAAGTTCGAGCAGCAGTCCGTCGCCATGAACCCGGGCAGCGCGCTCGATCTGCAGAACTTCAAGAAGGACGCGCCGAGTCTCTACCGGCACATCGGTATCACCGACGCGGCCAACAACACCGGTAAGGCCAATATGTACGTGCAGGGCCTGATGGTGAACGCGCAGAGCAAGGTGAAGCCGGCGGCGGTGGCCTTCGCGCACTTCGTCACCGACAAGAAGAACCAGATGGCGTTCGCCAAGGAGGTCACGATCTTCCCGAGCACCAAGGGCTCGCTGGACGATCCGTACTTCACCAAGGAGGACGGCACCGATGCGACGCGGGTGCGGGTGGCCTCGGCCAAGTCGCTCACGACCGCGGTGAATTACACCCCGGTGCTGCTGAGTGACCAGATGAAGACCGTGCTGCGCAATGCGGTCGCCCGGGCCGTGCAGGGAAAGCAGTCGCCCAAGGCGGCGCTGGACGGTGCGGCCGCGGAGTGCAATCGCCTGCTGAAGACCGGCTGAGCCCGAGGCCGCCGTGACAAGGCATCATCCCGCGAGTCCCTGGCTGTTCCTCGCCCCCGGACTGCTGATCGTCCTCGCCTTCGGCCTGTATCCGTTCCTCAGCACGGTGACGCATTCCTTCACCGACGCCCGCACGCTCACCGAGGGGCAGTTCGTCGGGGCCGCGAATTACCGCGAGCTGATCCACGACGCGATGTTCTGGACCGGGCTGCGCAACAGCGTGCTCTACGTCCTCGGGGTCGTCCCGCTGCTGGTGGTCCTGCCGCTGCTGCTGGCGCTGCTGGTGCAGCGGCAGATTCCCGGGATCGCCTTCTTCCGGGCGGCGTTCTACACCCCGGTGGTCGCCTCCGTCGTGGTGGTCTCGCTGATCTGGGTGTGGCTGCTGGACGACCGAGGGCTGATCAACGCGCTGCTGGAGGGGCTGGGCTTCGGGACGGCCGGCTTCCTCAGCGACCCTTGGCTGCTGCTGCTCAGCGCCATGGCGGTCACCGTCTGGAAGGGCCTCGGCTACTACATGATCATTTATCTGGCGGCGCTGGCCAACGTCCCCGGGGAACTGCACGAGGCCTGCGCGGTCGACGGGGCCGGCGCGGTGCGCCGCTTCCTGACCGTGACGGTGCCCGCGCTGCGGTCCACGATGGTGCTGGTGGCCGCGCTCTCGTCGGTCAGCGCGTTCAAGGTGTTCTCCGAGGTCTATCTGATGGCCGGCCCGACCGGCGGGCCCGGCGGCGAGGACACCACGCTGGTGATGCTCGTGCAGCAGGCCGGCACCGGCCTGTCCGGCCGGGTCGGCTATGCCTCGGCACTGTCCGTGGTGGTCTTCGTGATCACCCTGGGGCTGATGCTGCTGGTGCTGCGCGCGAACCGCAGGGAGGAGGCATGAGCGCGCCCGCGCCGCGGTACGCGCGCGCCGGGCGGCGGCTGCCGCGGTGGCGGCTGGCGCTGCGTTACGCGCTGCTGCTCGCCGTACTGGCGCTGATGGTCGGGCCGTTCCTCTGGCAGCTGTCCACCTCCCTCAAGGGCCCCGGCGAGGACATCTACCGCTATCCGCCGAGCCTGGTCCCGCACCGGCTGACGCTGGCGAACTACGCGGACGTCGCCCGGATCATCCCGGTCTGGGACTTCGCCCTGAACTCCCTCAAGGTCGCCACCGCCAATGTGCTCACCAACTGCGCGGGCGCGGCGCTCGCCGGCTATGCGCTCGCCCGGCTGCGGTTCCGGGGCCGCCGGGCCGCGCTGGTGGTCTTCCTCATGGCGATGCTGGTCCCGGTCGAGAGCATCATGATCGCCCAGTTCGTGACGATGCGGGCGCTGCAGCTCAACAACACCCTGCTCGGGGTGGTGCTGCCCGGCTGCATCGGGGCGATGAACGTGCTGCTGATGCGCAATGCCTTCGCGGCGCTGCCGTACGAGGTCGAGGAGGCGGCGTTCGTCGACGGCGCCAACGCCTGGCAGCGGTTCGTGCGGATCGCGCTGCCGTCGGTGAGGGGCACCCTCGCGGTGGTGGCGATCTTCGCCTTCATGGGGGCCTGGGACGACTTCCTGTGGCCGCTGATCGTGCTGAGCGACCAGTCGAAGTTCACCCTGACGATCGGGCTGAACTTCCTGCACGGCACGTTCGCCGACAACCAGCGGCTGGTGGCGGCCGGCACCATCATCGCGGTCCTGCCGCTGATCGTGCTCTTCGCCTGTCTCCAGCGCTCCTTCTTCCGCGGCGTCGGCGAGGGCGCCGTCAAGGGCTGAACCCGCCGGCCGAGCCGTATCCCCGCCGCCTTCGACCCCAGGAGTCCCATGCGATTCGGCGTCAACTACACGCCCACCCAGGGCTGGTTCCACCACTGGCTGGACTTCGACCTCGACGCGGTACGCGCGGACCTCGACTCCGTCGCCGCGCTGGGCCTGGACCACATCCGGGTCTTCCCGCTCTGGCCGCTGTTCCAGCCGAACCGGGCGCTGATCCGGCCGCGCGCCGTGGAGCAGCTGGTGCAGCTCGCGGACGCGGCGGCCGAGCGCGGGCTCGACATCGCCGTCGACGGGCTGCAGGGGCATCTGTCGAGCTTCGACTTCCTGCCCGCCTGGACGCGGACCTGGCACCGCCGCAACCTCTTCACCGACCCGGAGGTGCTGGCGGGCCAGGAGGAGTACCTGCGCACGCTGGCGGCCGCGCTCGCGGACCGCCCGGCCTTCCTCGGGATGACGCTCGGCAACGAGATCAACCAGTTCTCCGACGGCCCGCATCCGGACCCGGACCACATCACCGGCGCGGAGGCCACGGCCTGGCTGGAGCGGATGCTGGCGGCCTGCGAGCGCGGCGCGCCGGGCCGGATGCATCTGCACGCCGCGTACGACGCCGCCTGGTACCGCGACGGCCATCCGTTCACCCCGGCGCAGGCGGCCCGGCTGGGTGCCGTGACGGCCGTGCACTCCTGGGTGTTCAACGGCACCGCCCAGCGCCACGGGCCGGCGGGCACCGCCACCGAGCAGCACGCCGCCTATCTCGTCGAGCTGTCCAAGGCGTGGGCGACGGACCCGCACCGGCCGGTGTGGCTCCAGGAGGTCGGTGCGCCCGCGCCGCACATCCCCGCGGAGCGGGCGGCGCACTTCACCGGGGCGACCGTCGCGGCCGTCCTGGACTGCCCGGACCTGTGGGGCGTCACGTGGTGGTGTTCGCACGACGTGTCCCGGTCGCTCGCGGACTTCCCGGAGCTGGAGTACGGGCTCGGGCTGCTCCGCACCGACCGCACGGTCAAGCCGGCCGGGCGGGCGCTGGCGGCGCTGGCCGCCGAGTGGCGCGGTCGGGAGCACCGGCCGCCGGTGCGGAACTGCGCGCTGGTCGTGGACGTGGGCGGGGCCGGCGCCGCGCCGCACCGGTCGGTGTGCGCACCCGGCGGGCCGGTCTTCGAGGCCTGGGCCGAGCTGGCCACCCAGGGCGCCCGGCCGACGCTCGTACTGGCCGAACTCGCCGGGAACCGGGACCATTTGGCGTCCCGTGGCATCACCGAGGTCGTTTCACCCGACGAGGTGCGTGCGTCCGGCGGCTCCGCCCGCGCCGCGCGTCGCCGGCCGCCGTCCGTTCCCCACCGGAGGAGCACCTCATGACGCACCGCCCGCTGCCCGTCCCCCGCCGTCGTGTGCTGCTGGCCGGGGCGGGCGCCGCGGTCGCCCTGTTCGGCCCGCCCTTCGCGAGCGGTGCGGGGGCGGCCGGCCGCCCCCGCGCGGCGGACCCGCTCCAGCCGTACGCGTCGTACTGGTTCCCCGACTCGTTGCCGGAGGGCACGCCGGACGACGGTGTGGTGTGGCGCAGCCTCGCGGCGTGGACGCCCGGGTCCGACCGGGACCTGCCGTTCAACACGGCGACGGTGCCGCTCGCCGAGCGGTTCACGCCGGTGCCGGCGAACACCTCGGCCCGCGCCGGGCAGGCCCGGATCAGCGCCCTGGCGGCCTTCGACCACACCGCGGGCAATCCCTCGCAGGGCTCGGCGACCGCGGACCACTACGCGCCGACGCACTGGGCGTACCTCGACGAGCTGGTCTTCTGGGGCGGCTCGTCCGGCGAGGGCCTGATCCTCGCGCCGAACGCCCCGGTGGTGGACGCCGCGCACCGCAACGGCGTGCCCGTCCTGGGCACCGTCTTCCTGCCGCCGGCCGCCTACGGCGGGCAGCTGCGCTGGACCCGTGACCTGGTGCGGAAGGACGCCGCGGGGCGCTTCCCGCTCGCCGCGAAGCTGGCTCGGGTGGCCGCGGCGTACGGCTTCGACGGCTGGTTCGTCAACGCGGAGACCGGTGGCGGGGACGCCGCGCTCGCCGACGACATGCGAGGTTTCCTGCGGGCGCTGCGCACCGCGGGCGCCCGGCACGGACTGCGCATCACGTGGTACGACGCGATGAACCGGACCGGGCAGGTCGGCTGGCAGGGTGCGCTGAACGACCTCAACCGGACGTTCTTCCAGGACACCGCCGGGCCGGTCGCCGACTCGCTGTTCGTCGACTTCCGCTGGACCGCCCGGTCGCTCGTGGACTCGGGCCGTCTCGCCGGTCAACTGAGCCGCAGCCGCTACGAGTTGTGGGCCGGGGTCGACGTCGAGTCGGCCGGCTGGGACACCCGCACGGACTGGGACGCGATCGTCCCGGCCGGGCGCGACCACGTCGTCTCGTACGGCTTCTACCGTCCGGAGTGGACGCTGACGCATCTGCCCGAGGGGCGTACGCCCGGTGACTTCCATGCCGCGGACGACCGGTTCTGGTCGGGCGAGGGACTGGATCCGACCGTGCCGGGCGGTGCGGGGGACGGCTGGCGGGCGCCGGCCGCGGTGGTCGCGGACCGGTCGGTGCTGACCGCGCTGCCGTTCGCCACCACCTTCAACACCGGGCACGGGCTGCGCTGGTACGACGGCGGGCGCGCGGTCTCGGACGCGCCCTGGAACCACCTCGGGTTGCAGGACGTGCTGCCGCCGCGGCGCTGGGCGGTACGCACCGCGGGCGCCCGCCCGGAGGTCTCGCTGGACTTCGCCGCCGCCTGGCGCGGCGGCAGCAGTCTGCTGGTGCGCGGTGCGCTCGACGCCCCGGCGACGCTGGAGCTGTTCCCGGCGCGGCTGCCGGCCGGTGCGGAGACGGTGCTCGGCCTCACCCATCGCCTCGATCCGTCGTCAGGGCCGGTGACCGTCGAGGTGGCGGTGGCCCTGCGGGACGCGCCGGCGCCGGGCGAACCCGCTCCGTACGCCTTCCTGCCGGCCGGCACGCTGGAGCCGGGCGGCGGCTGGCGCACCGACACCGTGCGGCTCGGCCCGCTGGTTCCGGGCACGGTCCGTGCGCTGGGGGTGCGGCTGACCGGCCGCGGCGGCGGTGCGGTGGCCTGGCGGCTGGGGGCGCTGACGATCCGCGACCGCGCCGGGTCGCCGGCCGCGCCCGCCGGGCTGCGGGTCACCGACCGCGCCACCACGGACGGCGCGCTCGCCCTGCGGCTGCGCTGGGAGCGGGCCGCCGGCCCGGTGCGCCACTACGAGCTGTACCGCCAACTTCCGGACGGCGCCCGGCGGTTCCTCGGCGGTACGTGCGGTACGGCGTACTACGTCCGCGGGCTGGAGCGGGCCGCGGGCGAGGCGGCCGCCCGGCTGGAGGTGCGCGCGGTGCACGAACTGTTCACGGTCTCGGCGCCGGCCCGCACCGACGTCCCCTGGTGACCGCCCGCCCTTCCGCCTCTCCTTCTCGCCTCTCCTTCTCGACGCTACGGAGCCCCTCCCATGCATGACGATCGCGTACTGGTCGAAGCCCGGCTCAAGCGGGTCCTGGACGAGCGCATCCGGCCGGCGCTCTATCCGGAGTCGGTCCCCTTGGAGGTCGCGGCCTGGGTCGCGCCCGGTGAGCCGGTGGGCGTGGCGGAGGGGCTGGCCGCCGAGCACACCCCGGTGGCGGTGGGGGACGCCTGGGGCGCGCCGTGGGGCACGACCTGGTTCCGGGTCCGCGGGCAGGTGCCGGAACGGTGGGCCGGGCGGACCGTGGAGGCGGTGCTGGACCTGGGCTTCGACGAGCGGATGCCGGGGTTCCAGTGCGAGGCGCTGGTCTACCGGCCCGACGGCAGCCCGGTCAAGGCGCTCAACCCGCGCAACCAGTGGGTGCGGGTGGGGGCGCCGGTGCGCGGCGGGGAGCGCGTCGAATGGCATCTGGAGGCCGCGTCCAACCCGGTGATCCTGGACGTGCACCCGTTCCTGCCCACCCGGTTGGGCGACCGGGATACCGCGGGCAGTGCGCCGCGGTACCGGCTGGCGCGGATGGATCTGGCGGTGTTCGACACCGAGGTGTGGGAGCTCGTCCAGGACCTGGAGGTGCTGGACGAGCTGATGGCGGAGCTCCCGGTGGACGGTCCGCGGCGCTGGGAGGTGCTGCGGGCGGTCGGCCGGGCGCTGGACGCGGTGGACCTGCAGCGCGTCAACGCGACGGCCGGGGCGGCCCGTTCGGAGCTGCGGGAGGTGCTGGCGGCACCCGCGGGGGCCTCGGCGCACCGGATCAGCGCGGTGGGGCACGCCCACATCGACTCGGCGTGGCTGTGGCCGCTGCGCGAGACGGTCCGGAAGGTGGCGCGGACCACGTCGAACATGACGGCGCTGCTGGAGGACGAGCCGGAGTTCGTCTACGCCATGTCGCAGGCGCAGCAGTACGCGTGGATCAAGGAGCACCGGCCGGAGGTCTACGCCCGGGTCAAGAACGCGGTCGCGGAGGGCCGGTTCGTCCCGGCGGGCGGGATGTGGGTCGAGTCGGACACCAACATGCCGGGGTCGGAGGCGATGGCCCGGCAGTTCGTACACGGCAAGCGGTTCTTCCTGGAGGAGTTCGGGGTCGAGAACGAGGAGGCGTGGCTGCCGGACACCTTCGGGTTCGCCGCGGGGCTGCCGCAGATCATCCGGGCGGCGGGCGCGAAATGGCTGCTCACCCAGAAGATCTCCTGGAGCCAGGTGAACTCCTTCCCGCACCACACCTTCCGCTGGGAGGGCATCGACGGCACCCGGATCTTCACCCACTTCCCGCCGGTGGACACCTACAACTGTCAGCTTTCGGGCGGTGAACTCGCCCATGCGGCACGGAACTTCAAGGACAAGGGGGTGGCCCGGCACTCGCTGGCGCCGACCGGCTGGGGCGACGGGGGCGGCGGCACCACCCGCGAGATGGTCGCCAGGGCCCGGCGGCTGCGCGATCTGGACGGGTCGCCGACGGTGGTGTGGGAGAAGCCCGCGGACTTCTTCGCGCGGGCGGAGGCGGAGTATCCGCAGGCGCCGGTGTGGGTGGGCGAGCTGTATCTGGAGCTGCACCGCGGGACCCTGACCAGCCAGGCGAAGACCAAGCGCGGCAACCGGCGCAGCGAGCAGCTGCTGCGGGAGGCGGAGCTCTGGTCGGCGACCGCCGCCGTGACCCGCGGACACCCGTATCCGTACGAGGAGTTGGACCGCCTCTGGAAGACGGTGCTGCTCCACCAGTTCCACGACATCCTGCCCGGTTCGTCGATCGCCTGGGTGCACCGGGAGGCGGCGGCGACGTACGCGGCGGTCGCCACCGAGCTGGAGGGGCTGATCGCGGGGGCGCTGGCGGCACTGGCCGGCGACGGGGACACCGCGTTGGTGGTGAACTCCGCGCCGCACGCCCGGAGCGGGGTGGCGGCCGGTGCGCTGGCGCCGCCGTCGGCCGAGGGCCCACAGGTGTCCGTCACGCCCCGCGACGACGGTGGTTTCACGCTCACCAACGGTCTGCTGCGGATCGGGATCGACGGCCGCGGGCTGGTGGTCTCCGCGTACGACCTGGCGGCCGGCCGCGAGACGGTGGCTCCCGGGGCGGCGGCGAACCTGCTGCAGGTCCACCCGGACTTCCCGAACATGTGGGACGCCTGGGACGTGGACGCGTTCTACCGCAATGTGGTCACCGATCTGACGGACGCGGACGAGGTGGTCCTCGGTGCGGCGGGCCCGGACGCCGCGACGGTACGGGTGTCCCGTACGTTCGGGGACTCGCGGGTGGAGCAGTCGCTGACGCTGGCGCGCGGGCAGCGGCGGCTGGACGTCGACACCGAGGTCGACTGGCACGAGACGGAGAAGTTCCTCAAGGCCGCGTTCCCGCTGGACGTGCACGCGGAGCGGTACGCCGCGGAGACCCAGTTCGGGCATCTGTACCGGCCCACGCACACCAACACCAGCTGGGAGGCGGCCAAGTTCGAGGCGTGTGCGCACCGGTTCGTGCACGTCGAGGAGCCGGGCTGGGGCGTCGCGCTGGTCAATGACGCGGTCTACGGCCATGACGTGACCCGTACCGTCCGGGACGACGGCGACCGCGGCACCACCACGACCGTGCGGCTGTCGCTGCTGCGCGCCCCGCGCTTCCCGGACCCGGAGACCGACCAGGGCCGACACCGTTTCCGCTACGCGCTGGTGCCCGGCGCCGGGATCGCCGACGCGGTGCGCGAGGGCCACCGGATCAATCTGCCGGAACGCCGGATCACCGGTGCGGGTGCGGTGCCGCCGCTGGTCGCGGTCGACAACGACGCGACGGTGGTGACCGCGGTGAAGCTCGCCGACGACGGGAGCGGCGAGGTGGTCGTCCGCCTCCACGAGGCCCACGGCGGGCGCGCCGCCACGGTGCTCACCACCGGGTTCGAGCTGGCCGGCGCGGTCGCCACCGATCTGCTGGAACGTCCGTGGGAGGACGGTCCGGCGCTCGACCGGCGGGGGAACTCCGTGCGGATGCGGCTGCGCCCGTTCCAGATCGTGACGCTGCGACTGCGCCGGGCGGGCGGCGGCCGGTAGCCGGTCGTCGCGGCGGGGAACGGATCAGGGCGTGTCTCCGCGATCAGGCCGCAGCAGGGAGCGGGCTCGGCCGGCCCGGGCCCCGCGTCCGGGGTTGCGGCCGTGGTCCGCCGCCGGTGCGTGCGCGGCGCCGCGCCCCGGGTCCCGGCCGGGGTCCAGGTCCAGCATGTCCATCAGCAACGACAGGTCCGCCGCGTCCCGCGCCCGGCCGGCCAGCGCCTTGCGGGCGAGCCGGCGTTCCTCGTCACCCGGTGCGGCGCGGGCGGGATCCTCGGCACTGCGGTGTTCTTCGCTCACCGCTGCATTCTCGGCCGGACCGCGGTGCCGTGCCCGTCGAGCGCTCCCGGGGCGCCTGCTGCGGAACCGGCCGGGGCGCGTGGGGCCGTTCGGGTGAACGGGGTCGCGCCGGAGCCCCGCGCCGCATCGTCCGGCCGCCCCGGCGGCGAGGGAACCCACACCACCCCTTTTCCCTCTATATGAGCACGTGCAAGGGCACGTGCCGTTGATCCACCGCCCCGGAGTCCCCGTTGAAACACCCCTACGCCGTCGCGCTCGCGGCCGCCCTCGTCGCTTCCTGCGCACTGCTCACCGGCTGCTCGGAGACCGGGCAGCCGGTCGACTTCAACGCCGGCGGCAAACCCGACGGGGCCGCGCCCGTCAAGCCCGTGGACGCGGACACCCGTATGCCGACGGGCCCGAAGAGCGACTTCCGGGTCACCCGGACGCTGGACGACGGCACGCACATCGCCCGGACCACGCTGAAGGGCCGCAAGTCCGGGGTCACCGGCAGCGTCTGGGTCTGGGCGCCGAAGGAGTACCAGGACCCGAAGTACGCCAAGAGCGGATTCCCGGTGCTGATCGCCCTGCCGGGCGGTCTGGGCAGCCCGCAGGACGCCGACGGGGTCACCAATTACTGGGTCGGCGGCGACATCAAGCTCCAGGAGAACCTCACCCGGTGGACCGCGGAGGGCAAGAGCCTGCCGTTCATCGTGGTGATGCCGATGCTCAACCCGGACACCCGGTACCACGACGCCAGCGACATACCCGGCCAGCAGAAGATGGGCACCTGGCTGACGGAGGACGTGGTGGACCTGGCGAAGGCCAACTTCCGTACCTACCGGTCCCGCGACGGCTGGGCGTTCATGGGCTCGTCCTCGGGCGGCTTCGCCGGGCTGAAGTCCGTGCTGAAGCACCCGGACAAGTTCAAGGCGGCGATCGCCAGCGGGCCGGACATCGTGCCGGACTCCCCGCTGTGGGCCGGGCACCAGGCGGAGAAGGACGCCAACAACCCGGAAAAGCTCGCCCGGCGGCTGCTCCAGAAGGGCGGCCCGGACGTCTACCTCGCCTTCCAGGCGGGCACCCGGGAGTCCCCAGCCGTCACCCGGTCCATCGAGAAGTTCCGCAACGCCTACGGCAAGGGGCCGATCCACACCTCGCTGCAGCTCATACCCGGTGGGCGGCACAACGCCTGGGACTACCAGAAGGGCATGGACGACGGTTCCCTGAAGTTCATCAGCGACCACCTGAAGGCCCCGGTGCCGAGCCGTTCCTGACGCCGGGCGCGCGGATGCAGATCACCTGAGTGGGGGTGATGCTGGAGTGGCGGGGGGCCGTCCCGAGGAGGTCACACCATGTCCGTGATGGACAAGCTCAAGCAGATGCTGAAGGGTCACGAGGAACAGACCGGCAAGGGCGTGGACAAGGCCGGCGACTTCGTCGACGAGAAGACCCAGGGCAAGCACTCCGGGCAGGTCGACACGGCACAGGACAAGCTGCGGGACCAGCTCGGCCGCGATCAGAACCAGCCGCCGCAGAGCTGACCGAACGGGTTTTCCCAAGGGCGGTGCCGGACCGCCGCCCCGCCCGTACGCTGTGCGGATGATCTCCGCGTCGTCCGCCCAGCTGACCCCTGACGTCCTGATGCGCCCCGTCACGGCGGAGGACGCCGCCGGCCTCGCCCGGTCCTACCGGCGCAGCCGGGACCATCTCCGCCGCTGGGAGCCGGACCGGGACGACGCGTTCTTCACCACCGACGGCCAGGCGGCCCGGCTGCACGCCCTGCTCGCGGAGCGAAGCGCCGGGCAGGCCATGCCGTGGGTGCTGGAGCGGCGGCCGGACGACGGTGCCGGGGAGCCCGAGGTCGTCGGTGCGATCACGCTGACCGGGATCGTGCTGGGCCCGTTCCGCAATGCCCACCTGGGCTACTGGATCGACGCGGGCCAGCTGCGCCGCGGCCTGGCCTCGGCCGCGGTGACCGCGGTCTGCGCCGCGGCCGATGCCGAGCTGGGCCTGCACCGCGTCCAGGCGGGCACCCTCGTCGACAACCTCGCGTCCCAGCGCACGCTGCTGAAGTGCGGTTTCACCGCGTTCGGCACGGCCGAGAACTATCTGCACATCAACGGCGCCTGGCGCGACCACCGGCTGTTCCAGAAGATCCTCAACGACCGCCGCCCGTAAGGCCGCGGGCGCGTGCGGACCGCGTCCGGACGCGGAGGGGCGCCCGCCCCCGGTCGGGAACGGGCGCCCTCGCCGCGTGGTGCGGACGGGTCAGGCCAGCCGGATCTTCTCCGCCTGCGGGCCCTTGTGGCCCTGGGTGACCTCGAACGTCACCTTCTGGCCCTCCTGGAGCTCGCGGTAGCCGGTGGCGTCGATGTTGGAGTAGTGCGCGAAGACGTCGGCGCCGCCGCCGTCCTGGGCGATGAAGCCGAAGCCTTTCTCCGAGTTGAACCACTTCACGGTGCCGGAAGCCATATCTGTCTCCTTCGTTCAAGGGGCTCGGATCGGGTTCCGCGACTGCGGCACCCGGAGGTGATCGCCTTGGGTCCGGAGACGCACCGCACACGCACACGCACAGCAAGAACGCCCGTGAATGCGACACGGGCGCCCGGTACTTCGGAACCACGACAGCTGTTCAGGACGCTACACCGAGCAACGCCCGGCGGGCGGCAGGTCCGTGACGGACGCGTCGCCCTTCACCGGGCCAGGGCCATCCGATGTCCTCCGTATACCTGACCTATCGGATGTGTGTGCGGGACCGGCGGGTGGGTCCGGTTGCCTGACCACCCATCAGGACCTCTCCTCGTCCGCGGTCCTCTCCGGGCCCGCCGCCGGGCCCGCCTCCGGGTCCTTCCCTGCCGCGCCTGCCGCCGTTTCCGCGACCGTGCACGGCTTGCGGCGGCGCCACCAGAGCCCGGTGCCGAGGCCGGCGGCCGCGATCATCCCGACGGCCGCGGCCGACGACAGCAGCCACCGCCGGCGCCCCGCGCCGTCGCCGTCCGCCGGGGCGCCGGCCTCGTGCAGGGAGTGCAGCGTTGACGGGCGGTGGGCGACCTGCCCGGCCCCGGCGTCCCGCCAGCCCGGGGCGACGCGCGGCAGCATGGCCACCGCGGCGGCCCGGGGCGCCACCTCGAACCCCCAGTCCAGCAGGGCCCGGGTCTCCTCGTAGACCGCGTTCGGGGCACCGGACTGCGGGTTCATCGCGGTGACCAGCAGCGTCCGGCCGTCCCGCCGGGCGGCCGCGACCAGGGTGTTGCCGGCGTGCGTGGTGTAGCCGTTCTTCACCCCGATCAGTCCCTCGTACGGCCGCACGCCGTGCGAGCCGACCAGCAGCCGGTTGGTGTTCTGGATGCCGAACGAGTCCGGGCCGCCGCCCTGCGGGAGCTGGGCCCGTTTCGTCGCGGCGAACTCCGCGAAGTCGGGGTTGGTCAGCCCGGCCTGCCCGAAGAGCGCCAGATCGTAGGCGGAGGAGACCTGCCCCGGAGTGTCGAAGCCGTCCGCGGACTCCACCCGGGTGTCCCGGGCGCCGAGGCGGCGCGCGGTCTCCTGCATGTCGTCGATGGTCTTGTTCCAGCCACCGTTCATGGCGGCCAGGGTGTGCACCGCGTCGCTGCCGGAGCTGAGGAAGACGCCGTGCCACAGGTCGGCGACGTGGTACGGCACCTCCTCCCTGAGCCCGGCCATCGAACTGCCCGCCTCGATGCCGGCCAGGTCCTCCATGGAGACGGTGTGCACCGTCCCCTGGGAGAACTTCGGCAGCACGGTCAGCGCGAAGAGCGTCTTGAGCGTACTGGCGGGTGGCAGCGGCCGGTGGACGTCCTTCGCGGCCAGCACCTTGCCGCTCCCCAGGTCCGTCACCATCCACGACAGCGCGGTGACCTTCGGCGGCTCCGGTACGTCCTCCCGGGCCACGAACTGCACCCCGCGCCGGTCCAGCCGGTTCCCGGCGTCGGCCGCGGGGCGGGCCCCGGCCCGCAGGTCGTCGATGCCGTACGGGCCATCGGCCCGTACGGTCCGGCACACGTCACCGGCGCGTGCCGGACCTGGCACGGCCAGCAGCCCGGCGGCACAAACGGCCACGACGGTCACGGCTCTGACGGGGGCCCATCTCGCGCTCGACATGAGGCCCACGCTAGGAACGCGGTGGGCGGGGCGCCGGTTGGCTTACGCCATCCGGTGACCTCCCACGTACTTGGCTGTCCCGCCGCGGGTCGTCTCGCCGTTGCGCGCTTTGCGGCGCCTCCCACGTAGCCGTCTGTCCCGCCGCGGGTGTTGTTCGCCGTTGCGCCTGCGGCGGGCCAGGTGGTTGTCGGGTGCGGTGACGGGCCTCCGGGGCCGGTTGTGTGGACTGCTGACGCTTTACGTCCACACAACCGGCCCCTCCGGCCCGTCCCCTCCCGTGAGAGGGAAAGTGAAGGACGGTGGGGGTGCACGTAATGCCCACATGCGCGCAGGCAACAGACCAGGCCCGCCCCCAACCAGCTCAGCAACTCCCACTCACGGGAGGGGCTGGACCGGAGGACGAAGTCTGGAGGGCCGGCACCGCACCCGACAAACAACGCCCGCCGCCAGGCGCAACGGCGAGACGACCCGCGGCGGGACGGCCGGGTACGTGCGGGGCGCCGCAAAGCGCAGCGGAACGCCCCGTGGTTTGTCCCACACCAGCGAATAGCGCCACAGCAGATGACGTCGGTAGCGGCTGCCCGGCAAGCAGGCGCGGGCGGCGCGGCGGACCTCGCCCCAGGTCATGGCGGTGTCCAGGATCGGCATGCCGGGCGGTCCGGACTTGCCGCCGTGCCGGCGGGCCTGGACGTAGGCGGCGGGGAGGCCGGCGCCGCTGACGAGCCAGTCCCAGGGCGTTCCGTTGGCCGCCAGCCCGACGACCACGAGACGGCCGCCGGGCGCGAGCAGACCGGCCAGCCGACGTCCAGCGCCCGTGCGCAGCCGTCCGGCACCGCGTCCAGGACCAGCCGGTGGTAGTGCACGTTGTGGTTCCAGTACGGATCCGGCGGCGCCGCCGGTGCGTCGGTGAACGGCATCGGGTCACCCTAACGAGCCCGGCCGGTGCCGCGTGGTCCCATCGGGTGAATCCCTGCGTGCGGCGCAACCGGGCGGGCCCTCCGCGGCTTCCGAAGAGTTGACAGAGTGTTCCGTTCCCGCGAGCCGTGGAGGTCCCGATGCCACTCGACCACCCCACTCCCCCGCCGTACGGCGCGGCACCGGACTACACGCTCGCCCCGCCGCGCGCCGAGGACCGTCTGGACACCCTCGCGCTGCCGCTCGATCCGCTGCTGCCGCCGCCCCGCCCGGAGGACCGGGTGCCGGGTGGGCCCTGGCGGGCCGACGAGCGGCCGCTGCCGCCGCCGCGTCCCGAGGAGCGGCTGCAGGGCCCGGTGGCACTGCCCGATCGCCGGCGGCCGGACCTCCAGGCCGCGCTGACCGCGGCCGGCATCGCGCCGGAGGCCAGGGACGCGGTCGCGGTCGCGAACATCGCGGGTCTGGGCGACGCCACCGTCCGGGCCGTCATCGGCTGGATCGAGGCGGCCGGCCGGGCGTCCTGGGCCCGGCCGCACGCGGTGTGAGCGACCGGCTCCGGCTCACCGCAGGCCGGGCAGGGTGCGCAGTTCGGTGACCTTGAGGAGCCGGGCGAGCCCCAGGAAGAGCAGGGCCATGGTGAGGCCGCCGGCGGCCAGCGCCAGGACGGGGGACCAGAAGGCCGGCACGGCGACCCCGGAGCACGCCCGGGCCACGAGCCAGGCCACCGCGCCGGCCACGGCGGCAGCGCCGGTCAGCTTGCCGTAGGTCCGGCACAGCCGGCGTCCGTCGAGGCGGCCGGAGAGGCGCCGGCGCAGCAGCAGCGCGGTGAGCAGCAGCCCGGCCCCGTACGCGACGGTGTAGGCGGCGGCCATGCCGGTGACCGCCCAGCGGGCCGGCAGCAGCAGGTGGCAGGCGGTGGCCAGGGCGATGTTGAGGGCGGCGATGCCGGCGCCCGTCCAGAACGGCGTACGGGTGTCCTCGAAGGCGTAGAAGCCGCGCAGCAGCAGGTACTGGGCGGAGAACGGGATCAGGCCGAGGCCGAACGCCTGCAGCATGTGGCCGATCGGCGCGGCCGAGGCGGCGTTCACCGAGCCGTGCGCGAACAGCAGTTGGGCGGTCTGCGGGCCGAGCGCGACGAAGAAGAAGGCGGCCGGGACGATGAGCACGCCGCTGACGCGCAGGGCCCGGGAGAGGTCGCTGCGCAGGTCGTCCAGGCGGTGCTCGGCGACCGCCCGGCTCATCCGGGGCAGCAGGGCCGTCACCAGCGAGACGGTCACGATCGACTGCGGCAGCGTCCAGATGCCCTGGGCGTAGTTGTAGGCGGTGTATCCGACACCCGCGGTGGGGAGTTGCCGGTCGGCGGCGCCGGCGTAGTGCGTGACGACGGTCATCGCGGCCAGGTTGGCGAGCACGAAGAGGAGTGTCCAGCGGGCCGCCGAGATGCTCTTGCCGAGGCCGCTGCCCCGCCAGTCGAAGCGCGGCCGGAAGCGGAAGCCGGCCGCGCGCACGAACGGGACCAGGGCCAGGGCCTGCAGGGCGATGCCGCCGGTGGTGGCGAGGCCGAGCAGATCGATCTGGCCGGGGGTGATGTCCTCGATCCGGTCGGGACCGGCCAGCAGCCCGAGGTAGAGGCCGAACATCGCGATCAGCACGACGTTGTTGAGGACCGGCGTCCACATCATCGCGCCGAACCTGCTGCGGGCGTTGAGGACCTGGCCGAGGATGAAGAAGAGCCCGTAGAAGAAGATCTGCGGCAGCAGGAAGCGGGCGAAGACGACGGTGAGTGCGAAGGCGGCGTGGGTCCGGGGCGTGTCGGGCGTGTAGAGCGCGACGATCTGCGGGGCGGCCCACACCGAGAGCAGGGTGCCCACCGTGAGCACGCTCAGGACGAGGGTGACCAGCCGCTGTTCGTGGGCCCGGCCGCCGTCCGGGTGCTCGGCCCGGGCCCGGACCAGCTGCGGTACGAGCACGGAGTTGAGCGCGCCGCCGATCAGCAGGGTGTAGAGGCTCATCGGGACGACGTTGGCGGTGTTGTAGGTGGTGGCGAGCAGTCCGGTGCCGAGCGCGGCCGCCTGGAGCACGTTCCGGAACAGCCCGGTGGCGCGGGACGCCACGGTCCCCACCGCCATCAGGAGCGAGGAGCGGACCAGCCCGCCGCCGGCCTCCTTCTCCCCCGCGGCCGGGTCGCCGGCGGGTATCTCCCGGCCGGGCACCCGCAGTTGCATGGTGTCGTCCGATGTTCCCTCGATCATGGGGACAATCTATGCCGCTCCCGGCAGCGGGCGGGCGCGCGCGGGGTCCAGGAGCGGGGCGAGCAGATCGCCGTGGGCGGCGTAGCGGGGGGCGATGTCGCTGAAGAGGAAGGTGAGTTGCTCCGGTTCGGTGCAGTCGGCCACCTCGTCCCAGGTGACGGGGGTGGAGACGGTGGGGGTGGCGCGGGCGCGCAGCGTGTAGGCGACGGCGGTGGTCTTGGCGGCGGAGTTCTGCGAGAAGTCGATGAAGACCTTGCCGGGGCGGAGCGACTTGGTCATCTTGTGGACGACGAGGTCGGGCAGGGCCCGGGCGGCCTCGACGGCGAGGTGCCGGGCGTAGGCGGTGACCCGTTCGGACGGGGCCGGCTCGATGGGCACGATGAGGTGCAGCCCCTTGGAGCCGCTGGTCTTGGCGTGCACGTCCAGGCCGTCGGCGGTCAGCCGGGCGTGCAGCCACCGGGCCGCCAGGCAGCACTCCACGATGGTGGCGGGCTCCCCGGGGTCCAGGTCGAACACCAGCCGGTCGGCGATGCCGGGCGCCCGGCAGGTCCACTGCGGGGTGTGCAGTTCGACGACCAGGTTCGCGGCCCAGACCAGCGCGGCGAGGCCGTCGATCACGACCTGCCGGGTGGGCCCGGACGTCGAATGGGGGACCTCGCAGGTCTTCACCCAGGAGGGCGTGCCGGGCGGCACGTTCTTGGTGAAGAAGCGCTGGCCGTCGGGCCCGTCGGGATAGCGCAGGAAGGACAGCGGCCGGTCCGTCAGGTGCGCGAGCAGCGCGTCCGCGGTGGTGGTGCAGTAGTGGAGCACCTCACCCTTGGTGGTGCCGGTCTGCGGATAGAGGACCTTGTCCAGGTTGGTCAGCGAGAGGCGCCGCCCCTCCACCATGGTGATCGGCGACATACGATGAGAATCCCACACAAGGGATGAAATATGCGTTCTATCTGGAATGGGTCAATTTCCTTCGGACTGGTCACCATCCCCGTGAAGACGTACAGCGCCACGGACCGGACCTCGTCCGTCTCTTTCGTCCGCATTCACGAAAAGGACGGCGCGCAGATCCAGTACCGCAAGATCTGCGAGCTCGATGGCGAGGAAGTCCCCAACGAAGAGGTGGGCAAGGGCTACCAGCCGCCGGGCGACGACGTCATCGTGCCGATCAGCGACGACGAACTGTCGCGACTGCCGATGCCGACGTCCAAGACGCTGACCATCCTGTCCTTCGTCGACCCCGGCGAGATCGACCCGCTCCAGTTGGACAAGGCCTACTACCTCGGCCCCAACGGGGCGGCCGCCACCAAGCCGTACGCCCTGCTGCGGGAGGCGCTGGAGCACCACCGGAAGGTCGCGATCGGCAAGGTGGCGATGCGCGGCCGGGAGTCGCTGGCGATGCTGCGGGCGTACGAGGGGGCGATCGTGATGCACGCGCTGCTGTGGCCCGACCAGATCCGGCCAGCCGCCGGCGTGGCTCCCGAGGCCGTGCAGATCCGCGAGAACGAGCTGTCGCTGGCCGAGACGCTGATGGACTCGCTGGGCGAGCTGGACCCGGCCGAACTCCACGACGAGTACCGGGAGGCCGTGGAGGAGCTGGTCGCCGCCAAGCTGGAGGGCGAGGAACCGGTCGCCCCCGCCGCCCCGGGCCCGTCCGCCCGGGTCATCGATCTGACCGCGGCACTGGAGAAGAGCGTGCGAGCGGCACGGGAAGGGCGGACGGAGGCCGCGGAGGGCGAGGCGGAGCCGGCGTCCGTGACACCGATACGGGGGCGGAAGACGGCGGGCGAGGCCGCGGCCAAGAAGGCACCGGCGAAGCAGGCCGCCGCCAAGAAGTCCGCGGCGGCGAAGTCCACGGCAGCGAAGTCCGCCCCGGAGAAGAGCACGGCGAAGACCGCAGCGAAGAGCGCGGCGAAGAAAAGCACGGCGTCGAAGACCGCGGCGGCGAAAAGCGCGACGGCGAAGAGTGCGGCAACGAAGAGCACGGCGGGCAAAAGCGCGGCCAAGAAGAGTTCCGCACAAAAAGGCGCACAGAAAGGCGCCGCCAAAAGGGGCGCGGCCAAGAAGTCCGGCTAGGCCCTTTCCCCGGGGCAAGCACCGGCCATGCGCTTCCTGCTCACCCGCCCGTTCTAGAGTTTCGGTATGGCTTCAGACGAGGGGACCACCCGTATCGACAGCTGGATCTGGTCCGTACGGCTCACCAAGACCCGTTCGCTGGCCGCGGCGGCCTGCCGGGCGGGGCACGTACGGGTCAACGGCGAGCGGGTGAAGCCGGCGCACGCCGTGCGCAGCGGTGACGAGGTGCGGCTGCGGCACGCCGGCCGGGAGCGGATCGTGGTGGTCTCGCGGCTGGTGCGCAAGCGGGTGGGCGCGGCCGTCGCCGCGGAGTGCTTCGTCGACAACAGCCCGCCGCCCCCGCCCCGCGAGGAGGTCCCGCTGATGGGCATCCGGGACCGCGGCACCGGGCGCCCCACCAAGCGGGACCGCCGGGAGATCGACCAGCTGCGGGGCCGCGGCATCGACTGACCCCGCGGGGCTCCTCAGGCGTCCGGGAGCGCGTCGAGGTAGACCCAGGCGCCGTCCTCGCGGACGAAGCGGCTGTGCTCGTACTGGCTGTCGGCATGGCCGTGCAGGGTGTAGTGCGCGCGGAATTCCACCGTGCCCTCGGTGTGGAAGGCGCTGCCGCCGGTGGTACCGAGGATTTCCAGCCGGGTCCAGCGCTGCGCCGGTTCGAGGTCGAGGGCGGCCGGCCGGGTGGACGGGTGCCAGGTGCGCAGGAGGTAGCCGGTGTCACCGACGGCGAAGGCGCTGTAGCGCGAGCGCATCAGCCGTTCCGCGGTCGGGGCGGCGGCACTGCCCTGGTGGAAGGGCGCACAGCAGTCGCCGTAGGTGGCGTCGCGGCCGCAGGGGCAGGGCGCGGCGGGGGTCACGGCGGCGGGGCGGCGCGGCGGGCCGGCCGGCTTCTTCTTGGACTTCGGCACCCGACGATTGTGCCGGGTCGGCAGGGGTGCTGGGCGACCCGCCTGAGGTGCGCGGGGGCCCGGCCGGACGGCGGTGACGGACACGCCGGGGCGACACGCCCTGAAGCTGCGCCCATATAGGGAATTTCAACGACAAATCACCCGTTTGCGGCTTCTTGTGGCTTGATACGACCTGTGAGGCTGGAAGAACTCAAGGTGACCGTCCCCACCACCCAGGAGAGAACACCCCATGATTCTGTCCATTTCCGGCGTCGTCCTGCTCGGTGTCATCGTCTTCCTGTTCTTCCGCAAAGACGGCCTCAAGTTGTCCCACGCGTTGATCTCCGCGCTCTTCGGGTTCTATCTCGCGAGCTCCGCCATCGCGCCGAGCATCAAGGCCGGCGGGGCGAGCCTGGCGAGCCTCCTCGGAGGGATCAAGCTTTAGGCGGCCTCCTCCGAGGGCCGCTCCCCCGTGGGCTCCCTCCCGATCAGCGGCCGGGGTGCGGGCCGGGGCGACCGCCACGCGCCGCCCGCCCCGGCCCGCCGCCCGACCGAGCTCCCCCGACCACCGCACGAGCACCTGGAGACGATGTGGCCCGGCGTCCTCTGCCCCGCATCCTGACCGACCGCGTACCGCTCGCCCGTGTGGCGCAGAGCGTGTCGCTCCTGCGCGGGCGCGATGTCGCGCGCAGCGCCGCGGACGGCGCCTCGGACGTGTTCCACCCGCTGATCACGATCGGCCGGGGGCTGCGCCGGCTGGCGGTGGCCGGCCGGGGACGATGGGCCGAGACGCCCAAGGAGCAGCGCGGACCGGCGCTGTTCTTCATCGGCGCGTGCGTGCTGATCGTGGCGCTGGTCCCGTACGGGCCGCTGCTGGCACTGATCGCGACGATGATCGCGGGCGCCTGGGCGGGACGGGAACGCGTCACGGTGGAGACCGGCCCCAGCGAGGCGGAGACCGAGCGGCTGCGGGCGCTGTACGAGGCACTGGTGCCGTATCTGGCCGTCGAGGGCGACCCGAGTCCGCTGTACGCGCCCGGCGGCGACTGGACGGGGGCGTTCCCCGAGTACGCCTTCGACGACGATGGGCGGCTGGCGCGGCTCCGGCTGAAGTACCCGCCGTACTTCACCGACGGTGAGGACCAGTCCCGGGTCCGCATCGAGCAGGTGCTGTACGCCAAGGCCGGCCGCGGCCGGGAGTACCACTTCGCCTGGGACGAGCTGGCCAACCAGCTGACCGTGACCGCGCTGTCCGCGCTGCCGGCCGACATCGCCGCGCAGCGCTTCGTCACCTCGCCGGGCGAGACGGTGCTCGGGTTCACCGACGCCGACGCCGTGCGGCGGACACTGCCGGTCGACGGCGACGAGGGGACCCGCGACGCGCCCCCGGTGGTGTGGCGCACCGGCCAGCGCTCCACGGAGCCGCATCTGCTGGCCATGGGGCCGCCCGGCGCCGGCGTGACGACGCTGCTGCGCTCGATCGCGCTGCAGGCGCTGCAGCACGGCGAGTTGCTGGTCGTCGACGGCGGCGGCGCCGGCGATTTCGGGTGCCTGGCCGGCCGCCGGGGCGTGCTGGGCGTGGAGAGCGGACTGGCCGGGGCGCTGGCGGCGCTGGAGTGGGCCGCGCAGGAGACCGAGCGGCGGCTGGTCACCGCGAACCGCGCGCGGCAGGCCGGCCGGCCCGTACCGGAGGACGTCCGGCGGCCGCTGTGGATCCTGGTGGACCGGCCGTCGGCGCTGACCCACCTCGCGTCCACGGAAGGGCGGGACGATCCCCAGCGGTGGCTGCAGGTGCCGCTGCGGCACGGCCGGGCGGCCCAGGTGACGGTGGTCGTGGCGGAGCAGTTCGAGAACGCCGAGCTGCTCGGCGAGGCCGTGCGGGCGCACACCAAGGCGCGGGTGGTGCTCGGGTCCGCCACGGCGGAGGAGGTGCGGGCGGTGCTCGGGGCGCCGCCGCACACCACACCGACGGCGAGCGTGCCGCCGGGGCGCGGCTACGTACGGCTGGGGACCGGCGAGGTGCTGCGTCTGCAGGTGCCCGCCACCCCCGACCCGCTCGACGAGGCGACCGGCGAGGCACAGCGACAGGCCGTACTGGCCCTGTTGCCGGAGCGGGCCGTTCCGGCCGGCGAGGAGACGCCGGGGGACGTGTCGGAGGCCGCCGCCGAGCCGGTGGGGCCGGCGCCCCGGGTGTCGATCGTCAAGGGCGGCGAGTCCCGTACGGCCCGGGGCGGTTCGGTGGAGGCGCTCCGCGCGGAGGGCTGAGCGCCTGCCGCGACCAGCGGTTGACGATCCGTCAGGCGACGAACGAGTGCCGTGGTTCGGTGTCCACCGGCGCGCCCGTGGCGACCAGTCGCGCGGCGCCGGCCAGCCGGACCGCGGCCTCGTCGGCGACCGCCCCGCTGACCGTGAACGGCAGCCGCACGAAGCCCTCGAAGGCACCGTCCACACCGAACCGCGGGCCGGAGGGCACCCGTACGCCCAGCCGCTCCCCCGCCTCGGCGATCCGCGAGCCGGACAGACCGCCGGTGCGCACCCAGAGCGTGAGGCCGCCGTGCGGCACGCTGAACTCCCAGTCCGGGAGGTGGCGGCGGAGCGCGGCGACGATGGCGTCGCGGTTCTCGCGGGCCTGGTCGCGCCGGATGCCGACGGCCTGCTCCCAGCCGTCGCCCGTCAGCAGCGAGGCGATGGCGAGCTGTTCGAGGACCGGTGAACCGAGGTCGGAGTAGGCGCGGGCGGCGACCAGGCTGCGGATGATGTCGGGTGCGGCGCGCACCCAGCCGATCCGCATCCCGGCCCAGAACGCCTTGCTCGCCGATCCGACGGTGATCACCGCGCTGCCGGCCGGGTCGAACGAGCAGACCTGCGGGGGGACTTCGGTGTCCGCATCGAGCCGGAGCTCGGTCATGGTCTCGTCGACGACGAGCAGGGTGCCGGCGGAGCGTGCGGCGTCGACGAGGCGGCGGCGCTGGTCCTCGGTGGCGAGGGTGCCGGTGGGGTTGTGGTAGTCGGCGACGACGTACGCCATGCGCGGCGCGGCATCGCGCATCACCTGGCGCCAGACCGGGATGTCCCAGCCGGCCAGCCGCTCCCCGAGGGCGACCGGGACCAGCCGGGCGCCGGCGTCCCGCATCAGCTGGAGGATGTTGGCGTAGGAGGGCGAGTCGACGGCCACCCGCTCGCCGGGGCTCGTACAGAGCCGGCAGATGGCGGCGACCGCGCCCATCGCGCCCGTGGTCACCATGATCTGTTCGGGCATGGTGGGGATGCCGCGGGCGGTGTAGCGGTCGGCCAGGGCCTGGCGCAGGACGGGCAGGCCGGCCGGGTAGTCGCCGTGGGTGTGGGCGTAGAGCGGGAGGTCGGTCATCGCGGCCTGGACGGCGCGGGTGAGCCAGGGCTCGGGGGCCGGGAGGGCGGCGCAGCCGAGGTCGATCATGGAGCCGGCGGCCTCGGGGGGCAGTGGCTCCAGGCCGCGGGTGGGCAGCGGATTGCCGGCGGGGACGGCGGTCCAGCTGCCGGAGCCGCGCCGGGACTCCAGGAACCCCTCGGCGCGCAGCGCTTCGTAGGCGGCGGCGACGGTGGTGCGGCTGACGCCGAAGGCGGCGGCCAGTTCGCGTTCGGCGGGGAGCCGGGCGGCGACCGGTATCCGGCCTTCGAGCACGAGGAGGCGGATGCCGTCGGCGAGGCCGCGGTAGGCGGGCAACCGGCGTCCGCCGCCCGCCAGTTGGACCTCGCGGGAGTCCTGCGACCGGAGCAGCCGGGCGAGTTGGGGCGCGCCGACGGCTGAAGTCCACTGGGCCATGAAGATCAGTCCACCTTCCCGCAATTGGCTCTACTTCGCGAGCCCGGACATGCCACATGGTGTCATGCCTCGGTCCAATCCTGCCATGAGGGGGAATTTTCGTGTCCATGACGAGTACATCCGGCCCGCCGCGCGGAGTGCTGGCACGCCGGCTGGTCCAGCTCTACACGGGGCTGGTGCTGTACGGCGTGAGCATGGGGCTGATGCTCCGCGCCGGTCTGGGACTGGAGCCCTGGAGCGTACTGAACCAGGGCATATCCCGGCATACGGGGCTGTCGATCGGCACCGTCACCGTCGCCTCCGGCGCGCTGATCCTGCTGCTGTGGATCCCGCTGCGCCAGCGCCCCGGCCTGGGCACGGTGTCGAACGTGGTGATCCTCGGGGTCGTGATGGACCTGACCCTCACCTGGGTCCCGGAACTGTCCTCCCTCGGCGTCCGCATCCCGCTGCTCGCCTTCGCCGTCGTCCTCAACGGCGCGGCGACCGGCCTCTACCTCTCCGCCCGCTTCGGCCCCGGCCCGCGCGACGGTCTGATGACCGGGCTGCACCTGCGGACGGGCCGCCCGGTGCGGCTGGTGCGGACCTGCATCGAGGTGACGGTGCTGGCGGCCGGCTTCCTGCTCGGCGGCTCGATCGGCGTCGGCACGGTGGTCTACGCCCTGGCCATCGGCCCGCTGGCGCAGTTCTTCCTGCGCCGCTTCGCGATCGCCGGCCTGCCCCCGGCGCCGTCCCGGGTGGTGGCCCGCGCCACCGGGACGTCACCTTCGCGCGCGATACTGCGGGAGTGACCCCCGCGATACGCCTCCGCCACGCCTACCTGGACCACCCCGCACCGCTCCCCTTCGCCCACCGGGGCGGGGCCGCGGACGGCCTGGAGAACACCGCCGCCGCCTTCCGGCGCGCGGTCGGCCTCGGCTACCGCTATCTGGAGACCGATGTGCACACCACGTCGGACGGCAAGCTGGTGGCCTTCCACGACCCGACCCTGGACCGGGTCACCGACAGCCGCGGCGCCATCGCGGAGCTCCCCTGGCGGGCCGTGCGCCGGGCCCGGGTCGGCGGCCGCGAGCCGCTCCCGCTCTTCGAGGAACTGCTGGAGGAGTTCCCCGAGGCGCGCTGGAACGTCGACCTCAAGGCGGAGTCCGCGCTGGAGCCGCTGCTGGACCTGCTGCGCCGTACGCACGCCTGGGACCGGGTGTGCGTGGGCTCGTTCTCGGAAGCCCGGGTGGCCCGGGCGCAGTGGCTGGCCGGCGGCCGGATGGCCAGCTCGCTCGGCACCCGCGGCGTGGCCGGCCTGCGGATGCGCTCGTACGGGCGCGGGGCGCTGCCGCTGGACCGGCTGCTGGGCGCGGCGGTGCGGCGCAGCGCGGTCTGCGTCCAGGTCCCCGAGCGGCACACCGGCATCCCGGTCGTCGACGCGCTCTTCCTGCGCGCCGCGCACGCCCTGGGCATGCAGGTCCACGTCTGGACGGTCAACGACGCGGATCGCATGAAGGCCCTGCTCGACCTGGGCGTGGATGGCATCATGACCGACCAGATAGAGACGCTGCGGACGGTGCTGACCGAGCGGGGGAGCTGGGTCTGACGCCCCCGGACCGTCCGCGGCGAACGGGGTCGGGACGACGGGGGTGGGCGTGCAGAGCACAGAGGCCGTGGCGGGGGCCGTCGACGAGACGGCCGCCCGCCGCCGCGAGCAACGCGGCTGGTACTGGTACGACTGGGCGAACAGCGTCTACTCGACGAGCGTGCTCACGGTCTTCCTGGGCCCGTACCTGACCTCGGTGGCCAAGGCCGCGGCCGACCCGCACGGCTTCGTGCACCCGCTGGGCATCCCGGTGCGCGCCGGCTCCTTCTACGCGTACACGGTGTCGGTGTCGCTCCTGCTGTCCGTAGTGGTCATGCCGCTGGCCGGGGCGCTGGCCGACCGGACCGGCCGCAAGAAGCCGCTGCTGGGCGCCTGCGCGTACACCGGCGCCGCGGCGACGACCGGGATGTTCTTCCTGGGCGGTGACCGCTATCTGCTGGGCGGGGCGCTGCTGGTCGTCGCGAACGTCGGCTTCGTGGTGTCGTCGATGCTGTACAACTCCTTCCTGCCGCAGATCGCGACGCCCGACGAACGGGACGCGGTGTCCTCGCGGGGCTGGGCGTTCGGCTACGCCTCCGGGGCACTGGTGCTCGTCGCCGACCTCGTTCTCTACGGGGCGCACGACTCCTTCGGCGTCTCCGAGGGCACCGCGGTGCGCATCTGCCTGGCGTCGGCCGGGCTGTGGTGGGGCGCGTTCTCGCTGATCCCGCTGCGGCGACTGCGCGACCGGCGGGCGGCGGCCCCCGACTCCGGCTCCGGCACCGGGCCCGGCCGCGCGGAGACGGGCGGCGGCCCGCTCGGGCAGGGCTGGCGCCAGCTGCGGGAAACGCTGCGCGACATGCGCCGCCACCCGCTCACGCTGTCGTTCCTGCTGGCCTATCTCGTCTACAACGACGGCGTGCAGACGGTGATCACCCAGGCGTCGGTCTACGGCTCCGAGGAGCTCGGGCTGGACCAGACGACACTGATCATGGCGGTCCTCCTGGTGCAGGTGCTGGCCGCGGCGGGCGCCCTGCTGATGGGCCGGCTGGCCAGGCGTCACGGCGCCCGGCGGACGATCCTGGCCTCGCTGGCGGCCTGGACGCTGACGGTCACGGCCGGCTGCTTCCTGCCCGCGCGGGCGCCGGTGTGGTTCTTCGCGCTGGCCGCCGGCATCGGGCTGGTCCTGGGCGGCAGCCAGGCGCTGTCCCGGTCGCTGTTCTCGCATCTGGTCCCGCGCGGCAAGGAGGCGGAGTACTTTTCCGCGTACGAGATGAGTGACCGCGGGGTGAGCTGGCTGGGGCCGCTGGTGTTCGGGGTGGCCTACCAGCTGTCGGGCAGCTACCGGGCCGCGATCGTGTCCCTGGCGGCCTTCTTCGTGATCGGGTTCGTCCTGCTGGCGAGGGTGCCGGTGGGACGGGCGATCGCGGCGGCCGGGAACCCGGTACCTGACCGGATTTAGCCCCGGGGCGCGCGGGCCGGTAGTATACGCCTTTGGCTCACCAGGCGGACCGTTACTGCGCGCTCAAGCATGGAAGGCGCTGGGTGACATCTGCTGCCAGATGTGACAAACCGGGCGCCGGTGGGTACAACAAGGGGCGGCACGACGGGCGACGCACATGTCCCGATTACGGGAATCTTCACCGCCGACCGGACGTTGACCGGATGACGACGACAGCGACACCTGTCCTGTGGGCGACAAGCCCGGGAGGCACGATTCATGAGTGAGCGAGCTCTCCGCGGCACGCGCCTCGTGGTGACCAGCTACGAGACCGACCGCGGCATCGACCTGGCCCCGCGCCAGGCGGTGGAGTACGCATGCCAGAACGGACATCGATTCGAGATGCCGTTCTCGGTCGAGGCCGAGATTCCGCCGGAGTGGGAGTGCAAGGTGTGCGGTGCGCCCTCGCTCCTGGTGGATGGCGACGGCCCTGAGGAGAAGAAGGGTAAGCCCGCGCGTACGCACTGGGACATGCTCATGGAGCGGCGCACCCGCGAGGAGTTGGAGGAGGTGCTGGCCGAACGGCTGGCGGTCCTTCGCTCCGGCACCATGAACATCGCCGTGCATCCGCGCGACAGCAACCGCAAGTCCGCCTGACGGCACGACCTGCGGCGCAACACCAGCGCGTAAGGGCCGGGGCCACTGCACCTGTGCAGTGGCCCCGGCCCTTGCCGTGTCCGGCGTGCGGCTGCCGCGTGTCCGGCGTGCGCCGCTCGGCCCCTCAGCCGGTCAGCGGCGGGTCCTGGCGGCGCGGGGGCGACGGCTCGTCGTCGCGGATCACCTCGCCCTGGACGACCTTGCCGTCCGGGCGGTGCATCCGGGCCTGCTGGAAGGCGTCGCCGAACGACCCCGGAGCGTAGGCGACCGGCCGGTTCAGCAGCTTCTCGGCCCGCCGCCGGATCAGCCGTCCGGTCGGCGGGAAGAGGCAGAGCAGCCCGAGGACGTCGGAGACCAGCCCGGGAATCATCAGCAGCAGACCGCCGGCCATCGGCAGCGTATTGCCGCCTCCCTGGCGGTCGTTGCCCGGCGACGGCGGCGGCGCGGCGGCCGGATCGGTGCCCGACCGGAGGCCCTCGGTGAGGTTCTGCCAGGCGCGTCGGCCGGCCCGCTTGATCACGTACCCGCCGGCGATCACCCCGGCGACCAGCAGCAGGAAGACGGTCAGGCCGTTGGTGGCCCCGGCGACCAGGGTCAGCAGCCAGATCTCCAGCACCATCCAGGCGGCGATGCCCAAGGGGGCGAACCTGCGGGCGCGCGAGCGCTGGGGCGGGCGGGGATTGGGCGGGGGCATGGCTCCGAACGTCATGCCTCAAGTGTGCCTGGCGCGCCCCGCCGGACCGCCCGTGGATGACGGGAACGGATCACGTACGGGCCGCGGGCACGGGGTCAGCGGCCGCGGAGCTTGTCCAGCCGGGAGCCGACGCCCCAGGCCGTCACCCGCCACAGCGCCTCGACGACGATGTCCCGGCTCATCTTGCTGTCGCCGTGCTCCCGTTCGACGAAGGTGATCGGCACCTCGACGACGTGGTAGCCGGCCTGCACCGCGCGCCGGGCGAGGTCGACCTGGAAGCAGTAGCCCTGGGAGGCCACCTCGTCGAGCCCGAGCCCCTGGAGGGTCTCCGCGCGGAAGGCGCGGTAGCCGCCGGTGATGTCGCGCAGCGGCAGGTCCAGCGCCAGCCGGGAGTACGTGCTGCCGCCGCGGGAGATGAACTGGCGGTACTTGGGCCAGTTGACGGTCCGGCCGCCGGGCACCCAGCGGGAGCCGAGGACCAGATCGGCGCCCTTGAGGGCGGTCAGCAGCCGGGGCAGTTCCTCGGGCTGGTGCGAGCCGTCGGCGTCCATCTCGACGAGCACGCCGTAGCCCTTGTCGATGCCCCACCGGAAGCCGGCCAGATAGGCGGCGCCGAGGCCTTCCTTGCCCTTGCGGTGCAGGACGTGCACCTGCTCGTCCTCGGCGGCCAGTTCGTCGGCCAGCTTGCCGGTCCCGTCCGGGCTGTTGTCGTCCGCGACGAGGACGTGCGCCTCGGGGACGGCGGCCCGCACCCGCGAGACGACCGGCTTGATGTTCTCCGCCTCGTTGTACGTCGGGATGATCACCAAGGTGGTGCCGAGCGGACCGTACCGCCGCTGACCGTCTGTCACTGCTGCCCCTTCTCGTCCTTCGTACGCCCGCGCCGGCCGCCGATCACCGCGGCGGCACAGGACAGAAGGCCCACGATAGCGAGCGCCCATTCAGGTGCGGCGCCGACGCGGTCGGCGAGCGTCGTTTCGTTCCGCAGAGGTATGCGGGCGGAGACCACGCCCTGGGTGAATTCCGGAATCCGATGGGTGACCGTGCCGTCCGGAGCGACCACCGCGCTGATGCCGCTGGTGGCCGCGGTGACCACCGCGCGGCCGTGCTCGACGGCGCGCAGCTTGGACATCGCCAGCTGCTGCTCGGGCTGGCCGGTGCGCCCGTAGGTGGCGTTGTTGGTCTGGATGACCAGGGCCCGGGCGCCGGCGCCGACGGTGTCGTGCACGATCTCGTCGTAGGCGACCTCGAAGCAGATGACGTCGCCGAGCTTGGCGGGGCCGACCTGCAGCAGACCGGTGTGGTCACCGGGGTAGAAGTCGCGGGGCACCCGCTGGAAGCGCGTGATGATCTTGCTGAGCTGCTCCCGGAACGGCACGTACTCGCCGAACGGCACCGGGTGCTGCTTGGTGTACGAGGCGCCCGGCCCCTTCTTCGGGTCCCAGACGATGCCCTCGTTGAAGACGTAGCCCTTCTTGGAGGGATGGTCCACGAGGGCGCCGACGAGCACCGGCACCCCGATCGCCTTGACCGCCTCGTCGATCCGGTCGTACGCCTGCGGGTACTGGAACGGGTCGAGGTCGGAGGAGTTCTCCGGCCAGATGACCAGGTCCGGCTTCTTGGCGCGGCCGGCCTTGATGTCGGCGGCGAGCTTCTCGGTGGCCGTGGCGTGGTTGTCGAGGATCTTCATGGGGCGGCCCAGGAAGTCCATCCCGGCCTGCTGGACGTTGCCCTGGACCACGGCGATGTCGACGGTGTCGTCGGCCTTGGTGGGGACCGGTACCAGCACCCCGGCCGCGGTGACCGCGGCGGCCAGCCCGAACGCCTCCAGCGCCGGCACCGCCCGGCGCACCGAGCCGTTGCCGCGCAGGCCCCACAGGACGGCGGCGCAGGCGGCCAGCAGCGTGCCGGCCAGCGCGACCGCGAAGGTCACCAGCGGGGCGCCGCCGAGCGCGGCGAGCGGGGTGAACGGCGAGCCGGTGTTCGCGAAGGCCAGCCGCCCCCAGGGGAAGCCGCCGAACGGCAGCCGGTCGCGGGCCCATTCCTCGGCGACCCACAGACAGGCACCCCACAGTGGCCAGGCCGGCAGCCGGGAGGTGAGCGCGAGCCCGGCGCCGAGCAGCGCCACGAAGAGCGCCTCGGCGATCGAGAGGCCGACCACCGCGTCCCAGCCGACGACGTGCAGCCACTTGAGCAGGATCAGGAAGAACGGCAGGCCGAAGGCGAGGCCGGTCCAGGCGCCCTGCCGGGCGGTCCGGCCGCGGGTCAGCAGGGCCAGCGCGGCCACCGCCAGCGGCGACAGCGGCCACAGGTCGTACGGCGGGAAGGCCAGGCCCAGTGCGACGCCGGAGACCACCGCGAGGCCGGTGCGCAGCGCCTCCCGGCGCACCAGGGAGAGCAGGCGGCGGGCCCGTCCCGGGCGGACGGAGGCGGCCGGGGCATCGGTCGCGACGGGCGGCGCCGCGCCGTCGGGCGAGGGGCCGCGCACGGCTTCTTGGGTGGTGTCGGAACCCGACGGCACGGTCACGGGCCTTCCTGCAGCAGGTCATGCGTATGTGAGCTGACCGTACATCGGATGACCGGAATCGTGGGTGCGGGGTGCGCAGAAGGTGAAGAACGCGGGAGACGGGTGCGGATAGGGGCCCGGGCGCCCTTCGGGCCGACCTGGGACCCGCTGGCTGCGGGTCGACCGAGAGCCGTTGTCTACTGAGCGTCCGGGCCCCACCCGGGTCGCACCTGCCGACCAGCCGAAACCCTCCGTCGCCCCGTACCGCTGGTGCTGGACCTGGCTCCCAGTGGCGGTGTGCCGCGGCGCACCGCCCCATGGCCCAGCTGCGTTCGACGACTGCGCGGAGGTCTCCCGGTCGGACGTCCTGTGGTGGACTCGGCCGAACCTACCGGCCGCCGACCGGCTGCTGTCAACAGGTGCTCCGCCTGCGTCGTTTTCGCGTCGTCCCAGGTCAGCAACGAGCGGCCCCTGGTGGGGCGAGTAGCGGCAAGCGCGGGCCGCGAAGGGACCTGCCCGCCCGATGTCACTCGTTCGGCGGCCCGAAGACCGTGCGGCCGCCGACGACCGTGCGCAGGCACACCGGGAGGTCCCGGCCCGGCGTGAGATCGGGCAGGCCGGGGGTGCCCGAGCGGGGGTCGGTGGACCAGCGCTCCACCCGCTCGTCGGGCGCCTGGACGACCAGGTCGCCGGTGCGCCAGACCGCGTAGTCGGCGGGCGCGCCGGGCACCAGGACGCCCGCGTCGTCCCGGCCGACGGCCCGCCAGCCGCCCCGGGTGTGGGCGGTGAAGGCGGCGCGGGCGGAGATGCCGTGGGCGGGGGTGCGGTGGAAGACCGCGGCGCGCACGGTGCCCCAGGGGTCGAGCGCGGTGACCGGGCTGTCGGAGCCCAGGGCGAGCGGCACACCGGCCTTGAGCAGCGCGGCGTACGGGTTGAGGGTGGCGGCCCGCTCGGCGCCGAGGCGGGCGGCGTACATGCCGTCGGGGCCGCCCCAGGCCGCGTCGAAGGCGGGCTGGACGGAGGCGGTGAGGGCCAGTTCGGCGAAGCCGGCGAGGGTGGCCCCGGTGAGCATCTCGGCGTGTTCGACGCGGTGCCGGGCGGCCCGGATCCGGTCCGTTCCCACCCGCTCGGCTGCGGCCCGTACGCCGTCGACGACGCTGGTCAGGGCGGCGTCGCCGATGGCGTGGAAGCCGGCCTGCAGTCCGGCCTCGGTGCAGGCGGCGACGTGGGCGGCGACCGCGTCGGCGTCGAGCTGCGCGGTGCCGGTGTGGTCGGCGTCCGCGTACGGGGCGTGCAGATGGGCGGTGTGCGAGCCCAGCGAGCCGTCGGCGAACAGATCGCCCGCGGCGCCGATCGCACCGAGCTCACGGATCCGTTCGGCGTCCTTTGCGGATGCGACCAGCTCGGCCCAGTAACCGACGACGCGGGGGCCGGTCCCCTGCCGGGCGAGGGCGAGCAGTGCGGTGAAGTCGTCCTCGCCGGAGATCTGCGGGCCGGCGCATTCGTGGATGCTGCCGATGCCGAGGGCGGCGGCCCGGGCCAGTGTGGCGGCCTGCGCCTCGGCGCGCTGGGCGGGGGTGACGGTGGCGAACGCGGCGCGGCGGACCGCGTGGTGGGCGTCGCCGGTCAGCGGGGCGTCGGCGCGGAACCCCACGCGGTCGCGGATGCCGGGGACCAGGTCCAGCAGGGCGGTGGTGACGACCGCGGAGTGCACGTCGACCCGGGTGAGGTAGAGCGGCCGGCCGCCGGTGGCGGCGTCCAGTTCGGCGCGGGACGGCGGGCGGCCCTCGGGCCAGGCGCTGGCGTCCCAGCCGTGCCCGAGCAGGATCCGGTCGGCGGGGCGGGCGTCGGCGTAGGCACGGACCCGGGCCAGCGCGTCGGACAGCGAGGTGACGCCGAGCAGGTCGAGGCCGGTGAGGGCGAGCCCGGTGGCCGTGGTGTGCACATGTGCGTCCGTGAACGCCGGGGCGACCAGCGCCCCGTCCAGCCGGACGACCTCGTCGACGCCGTCGGCGAACGAGTCCGCCGCACCCTCCTCGCCGACCCAGGCGATGCGGTCACCCTCCACGACCATGGCGGTGGCGAAGGGGTCGGCGGGACTGTGCACCTCACCGCCGCGCAGCAGAACGGTGCGGGGAGAAGCCGGATCGGGGATGTGCTCGCTCATACCGGACAGTCTGGCCCCTGCGTGGGCACGCTCCGCACGCAGGGGGTGCCCCAGGGTGTGCTTCCGGTCAGATGCGCGGCGGGCGGGACTCGTACGGGGTGGACAGCACGACGGTGGTGCGGGTCGAGACCCCGGCGAGGCTGCGGATGCGGGTGAGCAGGTGCTCCAGTTCGAGCGGGGTGGCGACCCGGACCTTGAGGATGTAGTTCTCGTCGCCGGCGACGCTGTGGCAGGCCTCCAGCTCCGGGACCTCGGCGAGCCGGTCGGCGATGTCGTCGGGGGCGCTGGGATCGAAGGGTTTGACCGAGATGAAGGCGGTGAGCGGCAGGCCCACGGCTTCCGGGTCCACGATGGCGGCGTAGCCGCGGATCACACCGCGCTGCTCCAGGCGGCGCACCCGCTGGTGCACCGCCGAGGTGGACAGGCCGGTGGCCTTGCCCAGGTCGGTGTAGCTCATCCGCCCGTCCTTGACGAGCAGATCCACGATTTGTCGGTCCAACTCCTCCACCCGTTCAACCTACTGTGCGCGGGCGCGTATGCGCATCGCGCGCCGGATCGTGGACACCTCCGCGCCCTCTCGTGTGACCAATGCCACATGGGTGAACCCGTGTCCGCGGGGCAGCCGCGATTATGCGCGCGGCATGAAGGGAATTGCTGGTGGTGGCCAGGACCGCCCGTCAAGGAAGTCAGCGGTCCCCGCGGCCCACCCGAGGGGGATGGACATCATGCGACGCCTTCAGCAGGACTCCGCCGCCGCGAACATCGGCGCCCAGGAGGGCGACAGTTCCGGCGACGACGACGCGTACGACGCCTTCGACACCTTCGAGATCTACCGGGTGACCTGCCCCGACTGCCTGCAGCCGATCGCGCTGCTGGCGGACGAGGACACCCTTCCCGAGCACGCGCTGTGCCCGACTCCGTGGAACCCGTTCGGACTGACGGTGTGCCAGGGTTCCGGCCGTCCGGTGGCCGAGGCCCCGGAGACCGAGGACGCGCTGGACGCCCAGGAGCAGGACGCGGCCGTGCTGCTGACCCTGCCGGAGGGCCTGGACTGGCGCCGCCAGCCGTTCTCGCACATCGGCGGGCCCGGCACCCGTCCGCTGCGGGTGCCGCGGATGCGCCGCAGCGCCTGACCTCCCGCCCGCGGCCGTCCGGCGGCCGCGGCGGTCCTCGTACGCGTACGAGGGCCCAGGGCCCGGCCTCAGCGGCTCACCAGTACCGGCCCTCGATCATCGCCTCCAGACTGGCCCGGTGAAGGATCAGCGCATCGGCGTCCTCCGGTACCGGCACCTCCCCGAAGTGCACCTGTCGGTAGGCCACTCTCAGCATCACGACGGCGTGCCGCAGCGCCGCGTAGAGGGTGTGGAACTCCATGTCGCGCGGGGTGTGCCCGGTGAGCCGGGCGTAGCGGCTCTCGACGGCGTCCCGGCGCAGCAAGCCGGGCAGTCCCCGCTGGCCGCTGCCCTCCGTGAGGTCCTGGAAGAAGCGGTGGAGGTAGATCATCCAGCCCAGGTCCAGTTCCCGGGGCCCGAGCGCGGCCATTTCCCAGTCGAGTACGGCGGCGGGTTCGAACCCGTCGTAGACGATGTTGCCGATCCGGGCGTCGCCCCAGGTCAGGACGGTCTCGCCGGGGTCGGCGGGCCAGTGGTCGGTGAGCCAGGCGAAGCCGCGCTCGATCAGCGGCGAGCGGGGCTTTCCCGCGACGACCCAGGCGTAGTAGGCGCGTTGGGCCGCGACGTGCCGCCGCAGGGTGCTCCCGGTTCCGGCGGCGGCCAGGAAGTCGGCCTCGGCGAGCGGGACTTGGTCGTGGAGCCGGGCGAGCACCCCGACGCTGGCGGCCTCCAGCCGGTCGCGTTCGGCGTCGGTGGCTCCGGAGAGCCAATTCCCCTCGTACGTATAGGGCATGACGTCCGGCGGCACCCGGCCGTCGGCCCGGGCCATGACGAAGAACGGGGCGCCGAGGTACGCCGGGTCCTCCTCCAGCCAGAGCGTGCGGGGCACCGGGAGGTCGGTGTGCGCGGCGACCAGCCGCATGGTGCGGTACTGGCGGGGCATGTCGTAGCGCGGGAAGACGGTGTACGCGGCCGGGTCGGCGGCCAGCCGCAGCGCGCAGGAGAGGGGGGTCCCTCCCGGTTCGAGCGCCGTCGAGAGCTTGGGGGACGGGGCCCCGGGGTGCTCGATGTCGAAGAGCAGCGTCTCGCTGGACATGCCGTTGGAGCCGGGGACGGTGGTGTGGGTGGCGCGGGCGCCGGGGAGTCGGGTACCGAGCCAGGCGGTGAGCCGGGAGGTGAGCTCGCCGGGGTCGCGGGTGGTGGTGCGGGGCCGGGGCGCGGTGCTCATCGGTCCGCCTCCGGGGCCACCGCCGCGTAGCCGGTGAAACCGCTGGGGTCGTGGCGCCCGAAGCTGCCGTGCTCGAAGATCCCGTAGCCGGTGCGGCCGTCGAGGGTGAAGCGGGCGGCGTGGTCGGTGACGCCGTAGGCGGCATGGGGGTGTGCCGCCGGGTCCTTGAGGTCGTAGCTGCGCCGGTCGGTCCAGCCGCGGCCGCGCCAGGTGCCGTGCTGCCAGTCACCGTCGGGGTCGGCGGGGGGATAGCCGGCGCCGACGGCCAGGGGCGAGGAGGTGAGGATCTCGGCGGTGAGGTCCAGGGGTTCGCGGGCCGGGCCGGTGAGGTGCACGACCGCGCGCTCGGGGTGCCGGATGCCGGGCCGGTAGGTGATGTCCGTGTGGGGCCAGCCGAGTTGGGCGTCGGGGCGGTCCGGGCGGACCAGCCGCGCCTCGTTCAGGGTGCGGTACCCGTCGGCGTCCTCCTGGACGATGACCATGACGAACCGGTCGTCGAAGCGGACCGGGCACCAGATCCAGTGGAAGCCCTCGGGCCGCAGCTCCTCCCCGGCCCGGCCGGGGTCCTCGCCGGGGATCGGCCGCACACCCCAGCTGCGGTCGCGGGTCCCGGTCCACTCCCCCGCCGTGACGGCGATCTCCTCCCCCGCGACGCGGATGCGGCCGGTGCAGGTGCCCGCCTGGACGAACCGGCGGGCCTGGAGCGTCAGCCGGTCGCCGCGGTACTGGGTGTGGTGCGGTTCCCAGGTCGCCGGGAAGGCCGCGGTCCAGGTCAGGTCGTACGCCAGGCCGTCCGGATCGCCGGGGTCCGCGGCGCAGGTCAGCCGCAGCCGGGCGAGCGGCTCCTCGACAATGATCGTGAGCGGGCCGACGGTGAGCGCCATCCGGTCGTCGGTGAGCGCGTCGGAGGCCCGTACGGCGTGCAGCCGGTCGCCGAGGCGGAGGGTGGCGTAGGCGTCGATCACGCCGGTGTTGGGGTAGACGCCGAGGCCGGCGATCAGCAGGGCCCGGCCCGAGTGGTCCAGGACGTGGAAGATGCACCGGTCGTAGGCGTTGCGGTCGCCGGTGGCGACGTGCCGCAGGGACAGCGGAACCTGGTGGATCGGGTATTCGTCGAGCGCGATGGGACGGTCGGACACTTCTCCTCCTGGGCGCTCGGGCAGGCCGGGCACCGCCCGGACTCGCGGGCCGCGGCGGGGAGTTGACGGTACGTCAGCTCGGCGCGGACGGCCAGACCCCGGTCGGGGTGAGGGGTGTCGACAGCGGCGGGCGGGCCGGGTACGCCGGCCCGCCCGGTGGGGATCAGCGGCCTTCCGGGCCCGCGAGGTGGCGGGCGATGACCATCCGCTGGATCTGGTTGGTGCCCTCGACGATCTGGAGGACCTTGGCCTCGCGCATGTAGCGCTCGACCGGGAAGTCGAGGGTGTAGCCGTAGCCGCCGAGGAGCTGGACGGCGTCGGTGGTGACCCGCATCGCGGTGTCGGTGCAGAAGAGCTTGGCCATCGCCGCCTCCTTGGAGAACGGCAGACCGGCGTCGCGCAGCCGGGCGGCGGTGAGGTAGAGCGCCCGGCCGGCCTCGATCTGGGTGGCCATGTCGGCCAGCATGAAGCGCAGGCCCTGGAAGTCCACCAGGGGGCGGCCGAACTGCCGGCGCTCGGCGGTGTACGACAGCGCCTCGTCCAGCGCCGCCTGTGCGAGGCCGACGGCGCAGGCGGCGATGCCCAGGCGGCCGGAGTCCAGGGCGGACAGCGCGATGGCGAAGCCCTGGCCCTCGTCGCCGATGCGGCGGGCGTCGGGGACGCGGACGCCGTCGAAGTGCAGCTGGGCGGTCGGGGAACCCTTCATGCCCATCTTGCGCTCGGGGGCGGCGGCGCTCAGGCCGTCGGCGTCGCCGGGGACGAGGAAGGCGGTGATGCCGTGGGCGCCGCTGCCGCCGGTACGGGCCAGGACGGTGTAGAAGTCGGCCACGCCGCCGTGGGTGGTCCAGGCCTTGGTGCCGCTCAGGGTCCAAGTGTCGCCCTCGCGCTCGGCGCGGGTGGTCAGCGAGGCGGCGTCGGAGCCGGAGGACGGCTCGGAGAGGCAGTAGGCGCCCAGCAGGCCGCCGCCGAGCATGGCGGGGAGGTGTTCGGCGCGCTGCTCCTTCGTGCCGTAGCCGGCGAGGGCGTGGCAGGCGAGGGTGTGCACGCTGACGCCGAGGCCGACGGTGAGGCGGGCGGCCGCGAGCTCCTCGACGACCTGGAGGTAGACCTCGTAGGGCTGGCCGCCCCCGCCGAATTCCTCGTCGTAGGGCAGTGAGAGCAGTCCGGATTCCGACAGCAGCCGGAAGGTCTCGCGGGGGAAGCGGCCGGCGTCCTCCTCCTCGGCGGCGGTCGGCCTGATCTCGCGCTCGGCGAGCTCTCGCACGAGCGTCATCAGGTCGCGGGCTTCCTCCGTGGGCAGCCTGCGGTCCACCGGCCGGGGGCCGTACTCGGTCATGGCGGCGCTCTCCTCCCTGTCGGGCGCTGCGGCGACACGCGCGCGGGGTGGGCGGCGGCGCCGTTTCCGTGGTGCCAGGCCGATGATCGCTTTCCGGGTCTCGGAAGGCGATGACCTGCGGCTGTGGCGCTAGGAGTATGCCCGATCGGCGGCCCCGCGTCACGGGTTGATCAACAGCGGGTACGGGTTCCGGCCCGCTACCCGGAAGGCACGCGGTGCCGCTACCGCCCCTCGGTGAAATTGGTCCGAACCATTGACGCACTGGTCTAGTCCTTCTACCTTCTCCTCAACGTTCAACGCGTTCATGCCAATTCGGAACGCAGGTCATCAAGGCTTCCCCCTCGCCCCCCTCCGAGGAGACGACATGCTCAGACCGCACCGGATGCGATCGCCGCGCCGGCTGATCGCCGCCGCCACCGCGCTGTGTACCGCGGCGCTGGCCGGCACCCTGCTCGCCGGACCGGCCTCGGCCCACCCGTCGGGCACCCACCACTCCTCCGCGGCCGCCGTCCCCACGGCGAAGCCGGCCGCGGCGGGCGGCAAGGTGGTCGGATACTTCACCAACTGGGGTGTCTACGACCGCAATTACCACGTCAAGAACATCGAGACGTCCGGGTCGGCGGCCAAGCTGACGCACATCAACTACGCCTTCGGCAACGTCCAGGGCGGCAGGTGCGCCATCGGTGACTCCTACGCCGACTACGACAAGGCATACACCGCCGACCAGAGCGTCGACGGCAAGGCGGACACCTGGGACGCCGGTGCGCTGCGCGGCAACTTCAACCAGCTCAGGAAGCTCAAGAAGCTGCACCCGGGCCTCAAGGTGATCTGGTCCTTCGGCGGCTGGACCTGGTCCGGCGGCTTCGGCGAGGCCGCCAAGAACCCGGCCGCCTTCGCGCAGTCCTGCTACGACCTGGTCGAGGACCCGCGCTGGGCGGACGTCTTCGACGGCATCGACATCGACTGGGAGTACCCCAACGCCTGCGGGCTGACCTGCGACACCAGCGGGAAGGACGCCTTCACGGGCGTCATGAAGGCGCTGCGGGCGAAGTTCGGCCAGAACAACCTGGTGACCGCGGCGATCACCGCGGACGCCTCGGCCGGCGGCAAGATGGAGGCCGCCGACTACGCGGGCGCGGCCCAGTACGTCGACTGGTACAACCCGATGACGTACGACTACTTCGGCGCCTGGGACGCCAAGGGCCCGACCGCACCGCACTCCCCGCTCTCGTCGTACAACGGCATCCCCAAGGCCGGTTTCAACACCACCGACACCATCACCAAGCTGAAGAGCCTCGGGGTGCCGGCGAGCAAGCTGCTGCTGGGCATCGGCTTCTACGGCCGTGGCTGGTCGGGCGTCACCCAGGACGCGCCGGGCGGCACGGCGACCGGCGCGGCGCCGGGCAAGTACGAGGCCGGCATCGACGACTACAAGGTGCTCAAGACCCGCTGCCCGGCCACCGGCAAGGTGGGCGGCACCGCCTACGCCAAGTGCGGTGACCAGTGGTGGAGTTACGACACCCCGGAGACCATCGGGACCAAGATGGCCTTCAAGAACGCCCAGGGCCTGGGCGGCACGTTCTTCTGGGAACTGAGCGGTGACACCACCAACGGCGAGCTGATCAAGGCCATCAACTAGCCGTCGGGACAAGGAACGCGGACGGGCGGGAGGTGGCGGCCTCCCGCCCGTCCGGCATGCCGCCCCGCCGGCCTCAGGCGGGCGGCCGCGGCGGGGCCGGGCAGGCCGGTTCGAACTCCTCGATCAGCCGGAGGGTGTCGCCCAGCCCGCGCACCAGCAGCGCCACCACCGTCTCGCGGGGCAGCTCCTGTTCCCCGATCCAGTCCAGGGTGACGCCCTCGACGCTGGAGAGCCAGCCGGTCAGCGCGGTGCGGGCGAGCGGCGGGATGTCGGTACGGCCCCAGGCGCCGAGCGCGATGGTGCCGAGCAACCGGGCACGCACCGTGTCGCGGATCGCCATGACCTCCGCGTCGAAGCCGACCCCGCCGGTGACGATGGTGCGGTAGGCGGCCTGGTGGTGCTGGGCGTAGCGCAGATAGCCGTCGACGGTGCGCTGGACGCGTTCGACCGGCGGCAGGTCATGGGTGGCGCCGGCCCGCTCGACGAGCTCGGCCACCGCGTCCTCGATGATCGCGAGGTAATAGCCGCGCTTGTTCGTGAAGTAGTAGTAGATCAGGCCCTTGGCGACGCCGGCCTGGCGGGCGATGTCGTCCATCGACAGCGCGTCGTAGGAGGTGTCGGCGAACAACTTCCGTCCGGTGGCTATCAGTTCGGCGCGGCGCGCCTGGGAGCGCACGGTGCCGCGAGCGGCCGGGGAGCCGCTCGCACCGCGCTGTTGACTCTTATTCAAAATCCGCCCTAGTCTCCAACTGCCAAGCGTTTCAGGCAGTATGACAGAGCGTCACCACCTGCGGCGGCCGTACTCCGCAGGGCTCCACCGGCACTTCCCTCGCGCATTCGACCGCTGCCCCGGGGAGGACGCAGTGAGCTCAACGACGAACATCTCGCCCGAGGGGCGAACCTCATGGAAGAAGACCGCCGTGGTGGCGCTGCCCGCGGTGTTCGCCGTGGGCGCGTTGGCGACGGTGATGGCGCAGGGCGCGCTGGCCGCCTCCTTCGCCGTCTCCGGCACCCACTTCCAGGTCTCGTCGGGCCGGCTGACCAGCAGCGGCCTGGCCTCGTACGTCCACACCGACCGGGACACCGACGGCCGGGGACACCCGGTGGCGCTGCTGGGCATCGGCAAGGCATCGCTCGCCGACATCTGCCAGTCGGCGCAGGTGCGGACGCCGGTGGGCACGGTCGTCTTCAGGCTGACCGCGGGCGGTCCGGCCGGTCCGGTCAGCGCCGACAGCCTGGTCATCGACGGTGCGGACCTGGTCGGCGACGCCCGGTTCGGCACCGCCCAGATCGGCCGGGACGCCTCCTCGCTGGACGCCGTACCGGGGGTGCACGGCCCGAAGGGCGCGTTCGGGCTCCAGGCCGGTGACATCGAGGTCGCCGGCGTCCGGTCCCACGCCTGGTCGGCCACCGGCGGGAACTTCCGCCTCAAGGGGCTGCGGGTGAGCGTGAGCCTGGACGGCCGGAAGTGTTTCTGAGCGCACCGCGCGCCCGGTGCGGGACCTGGCTGGAACGGCAGCTGCCCTGGCCGGACCGGCGGGCCCGGCTGCGCCGCTGGCGCCGGACCCGCCCGTTCTGGGCCGGGCTGCTGCTCCTGCTCGGCGGCGCGGAGCTGCTGCTGGTCCCGCTGTCGCCACTGGGTGTCCTGGTGAGCCTGGGCCTCGGCGGGCTGGCGGCGCTGGGCATCGGGCTGGCGCTGATGGTGGCGGGCCTGTTCCTGTGGTGCGCCCCCGCCGCGCACCACTACGTCAGCATCAACGCCCTGATCCTCTCCGTCCTCTCCTTCGCCGCGACCAACCTCGGCGGCTTCCTGGTGGGCATGGGCCTGGGGATCGCCGGCGGCGCCATGGGCTTCGGCTGGACCCCGGCCCGGCCGGAGGGCGCCGGCGGCGCCGAGGGCGGCGCCCGGGCACGGGACGCCGGCCGTACGGTCACCAAGGTGCTCGCCGTGGGTCTGCCGGCCGCGCTGCTCGCCGCGGTCGGCGGCCCGGCTCCGCAGGCCCGTGCGGCCGGCGGGATCCCCGCGCCGCCGCGCCCGCCGACCGTGACCACCACGATGTTCGCGCCGCAGGGCTTCACCCTGGCCGGGGTGGCGGAGGTGCCGACCGCCGACGGCCGGGTCACGGCGATGGTGCTGCGGATGAAGGCGGCGTCCCTGACCGACTACCGCCTGATCACCCGCGACCGCACCGGCCCCCAACTCGCCCTGAACGCGGACACGTTGAGCCTCAAGGGCGAGGTGACCCTCTATCTCACCAGGTTCAGCGGCTGCCTGGAGGGCGTGCTCTGCCTGACCTTCACCCCCGACACCCTCCCGGTCCCGCCGGTCGTGCCGCCGTTCGTCTACATGACGGACGTGGACGCCGAACAGGCCCTGGTCACCTCGGACCTGATCACGGCGGACGGCCTGCGGCTGCGGGCGGGATCCCGGCACGCCTGAGCGACGGCGGACAGGCGGGGTTTACGGTTCCGTTCCGGCCGAGCACCATCGGCACGTACGGTGCAGGAGCCGCTGCGGAGAGGTGACACGTGGTCAACCCCTGGCTGGCGATGGAGGCCGGCGCCGATCCGGTGGAACGCACCCGCACGGTGCGCCGGGCCCATGCCGCGTTCCTGGCCGACGGAACCGTCGCCCCGCCGGTCCGCCGGGTCGTCGCCGAGTCCTGGCGCCGGTCCGCACACGCGCGGGCCGCGTGGGACGGCGCCGCGCCGATCGAGCTGGACGACGCGGCGCTCCGGGCCCACCGCGAGAGCCATCCACTGGCCCGCGCGATGCCCGTCTTCCGGGACCTGCTGGGCAGCTTCGCGCAGGACGGGGCGCATCTGCTGGCCGTCTGCGACCAGCAGGGGCGGCTGCTGTGGGTGGAGGGGCACCGCGGGGTGCGGCGCAGCGCCGAGCGGATGAACTTCGTGGTCGGCGCGCGCTGGGACGAGCCGCACGCCGGCACCAACGCCCCCGGCACCGCGCTCGCCGCCGACCACGCCGTGCAGATCTTCGCCGCCGAGCACTACAACCGGCAGGTGCAGCGCTGGACCTGTGCCGCCGCGCCGCTGCACGATCCGCGGACCGGGCGGCTGCTGGGCGCGGTGGACATCACCGGCGGCGACCATCTGGCGAGCCCGCACAGCCTGGCCCTGGTGCAGGCCACCGCCCGGGCCGCGGAGGCCCATCTCGCGGCCGGGGCGCCGGAACCGGGCGCGTGCCTGTCCGTACTCGGCCGGGACGAGGCGCTGCTGGTCGTCGACGGCCGGCGGCTGCGGCTCGGACGCCGGCACAGCGAGATCGTGCTGCTGCTGGCCCGCCATCCCGCGGGCCTGACGGGTGATCAGCTCGCGGTGCAGCTGTACGGCGAGCGCGAGGTGCGCCCGGTGACGCTGCGCGCCGAGCTGTCCCGGCTGCGGCAACTCGTCGGAGGGCTGCTGCACTCGCGTCCGTACCGCCTGAGCCGGCCGGTGGAGACCGATCTCGGCACGGTCGAGGAACGGCTGGCGGCCGGCGATCCGTGGTCCGCGCTGGACGGTTACGGCGGCCCGCCGCTGCCGTCGTCGGAGGCGCCCGGCGTGCGGCGACTGCGGGACGCAGCTGCGGACCGGCTGCGCGCCGCACTGCTCGCCGGGCGCGATCCGGGGCTGCTGGGCGCGTGGTCCCGTACGCCGTGGGGCGAGGACGACCTGGAGGTCTGGGAGGCCCTGGTGGACGCGCTGCCGGAGCGGTCACCGGCCCGCGGCGCCCCGCGCGCCACCGCGGACCGGCTGCGCGCCGCGTACGGCCTGACCGGCGGCGCGGCACCCGCCCCGGCCGCCGCGCGGGTCGCAACGTTCCGGCAACCTCCGCGGCCCTAGGGTGCGCCCATCGCCCGCCGCACGGGAGCGGCGGGCAACAGCGCCGAGAGTGATGGGGAGGCCGCCTCATGGCCCGTTACGCCAGCCCGGGTTCCGCCGATGCCGTGATGAGCTATCTGCCGCGTTACGACCACTGGATCGGCGGCGAGTTCGTGGCGCCCGCATCGGGCCGGTACTTCGAGAATCCGACGCCGGTCAACGGAGCGCCGTTCACGGAAATCGCCCGCGGCACCGCCGAGGACGTCGAGCGGGCACTGGACGCCGCGCACGCGGCCGCGCCCGGCTGGGCCCGTACCGCGGCCGCCGAACGCGCCGCCGTCCTCCTCCGGATCGCCGACCGGATGGAGGCGAACCTCGAAGCCCTCGCGGTCGCCGAGAGCTGGGAGAACGGCAAGCCGGTACGCGAGTCCCTGGCGGCCGACATCCCCCTCGCGGTCGACCACTTCCGCTACTTCGCGGGGGCGCTCCGGGCCCAGGAGGGCTCGCTGTCGGAGATCGACGAGGACACCGTCGCCTACCACTTCCACGAGCCGCTCGGCGTGGTCGCCCAGATCATCCCGTGGAACTTCCCGATCCTGATGGCCGCCTGGAAGCTCGCCCCGGCGCTGGCGGCCGGCAACGCGGTCGTCCTGAAACCGGCCGAACAGACCCCCGCCTCCCTGCACTTCTGGATGAGCCTGGTCGCGGACCTGCTGCCGCCCGGCGTGGTCAACATCGTCAACGGCTTCGGCGTCGAGGCCGGCAAGCCGCTGGCGTCCAGCCCCCGGGTCGCCAAGATCGCCTTCACCGGTGAGACCACGACCGGCCGGCTGATCATGCAGTACGCCTCCGAGAACCTGCGCCCGGTGACGCTCGAACTGGGCGGCAAGAGCCCCAACCTCTTCTTCGACGACGTCTCCGCCGCCGACGACGACTTCCTCGACAAGGCGCTGGAGGGCTTCACCATGTTCGCCCTCAACCAGGGCGAGGTGTGCACCTGCCCGTCCCGCGCCCTGATCCAGCGCGGCCACTACGACGACTTCCTGGCGGCCGGCGTGGCCCGTACGGAGAAGATCGTCCAGGGCCACCCGCTGGACACCGACACCATGATCGGCGCCCAGGCGTCCAACGACCAGCTCGAAAAGATCCTCTCCTACCTGGACATCGGTCAGAAGGAGGGCGCCCGCATCCTGACCGGTGGCACCCGCGCCGAACTCGGCGGCGAACTGGAGGGCGGCTACTACGTCCGCCCCACCGTCTTCGAGGGCAACAACGACATGCGGGTCTTCCAGGAGGAGATCTTCGGCCCGGTGGTCGCGGTGGCCCCCTTCGCCGACTTCGACGACGCCATCGGCATCGCCAACGACACCCTCTACGGCCTCGGCGCCGGCGTCTGGACCCGCGACGGCTCCACCGCCTACCGCGCCGGCCGCGCCATCCAGGCCGGCCGCGTCTGGACCAACTGCTACCACGCCTACCCGGCCCACGCCGCCTTCGGTGGCTACAAACAGTCCGGCATCGGCCGCGAAACCCACAAGATGATGCTGGACCACTACCAGCAGACGAAGAACTTGCTGGTGTCGTACTCGCCGAAGAAGCTGGGGTTCTTCTAAACGCATGACGACGGGCGCCTGGCGTGGGCTTTCGCCCGTCAGGCGCCCCTCGCCCGGCCCCTTCGGAGCCGGGCCCGGTCTACGGCGTAACCCCGGTTTCTCCCGCCGCCCTACCGCTCCTGACACTCAAGAACGACCGGCGTAACGGCCCACGGCGCCGGCGCAAGGAGTCGCATCAGACGACGAGCCGGGCAGTACGCCGGTCATGCGTCACGCCGATCGACCGTTCGCCGCCTGACGGTCCACGTTCGCCGACTTCGCGGCGCCGGCAGCAAGATACGGCATGCACACTCCAGCTTTTGCTTCCTGACGCCTGCCGTCATCTCCCGATGAGGCGACCGCTACAGCAGACAGGGCACTGGCGACCACCACGGTCGCGGCTGTGACACCGAGAGCCCATGCGGTACGGGACACGTGCTTTCCCTTCTTTTCCCGAAACAGCAGGGCAGCACCAACTGCCTACGGAATCGACTTTCGACGCCGATTCCCTGCCTCCGGGAGGGACTATTACTCATGCCGGCGATCAACGCAAATCGCTTGACGGCAACGCGGACGCGGCAACTGGAGCCCCCAAAGAGCATGCACAACGCAGCAATTGGCATATGCTTTTGGCAAATGCGGAGTGCGAAACCCGCCAATGCATCCCGTTCGGCCTGAGATGGCAATTTGCATTGAGGCGGATAAGGGACTTATTGATCCTTTTGGGCGCCTTGGCCACCGGGCCCCGGACCTGCATCCGTGGGCAGTCCCCTCATCTGCCGAAGGCGTACCAGCGCCCGGCGCGTACGGGACTCTTCCGCACGTGCCCCGATGCGCCGACTGATGCCGAGGCTGGCCTCTAGATGCACCGCTGCCTGCTGAAACCGTCCGGTGTCCTGTTCAGCGCAGCCCAGGTCATGGAGGACCACGGCCTCCTCGCCGGCGGCTTGGATGCGCCGTACGGACGAGAGCGCAGCGACATGATGGGGCAGTGCCTCCTCGCTGCGGCCGATCGCCCGGAGGGCTCTGCCCATACCGTTGCGCGCGATAACCTCTCCCCGGACGTCCGCAATGCTGCGCAGCGCCGGCAAAGCCTTCTCATACAGCAGGAGCGCTTCCTCAGCCTTCCCGGAGGCGGTGAGTACGCTGGCTAAATTCATTTCGAGAGTCGCATGGTCGCCCCTGCTCCCGATGCGCTTCGAAATCTCCATGGCTTCGCGATAAGCCTGCTCAGCCTCAACCAGGTTCCCCCTCTTCTGCTGGAGCTCTGCCACATTGTTCAGCGTCCGATACCGGCCCACTTGATCGCCGACACGTGAAAAGCCGGAGAGCGCCCGCAGAAAGCATTCCAGCGAGTCGTCGTTCTGATCCAGATGGAGATACGTGATGCCGAGGAGGTTGTAACTTCGCGCAACCTGCAGAGCATCCCCGGTACGCAATCTGAGGCTCAGGGAGTGTTTCTGCAGTTCCAGAGCCGTCGCATACCGGCCGGTGTGCCACAGCGGGATCGTCAGCTGGTGTATGGACTCGCTCTCCAACTCCGAGTCCGCCAACGTACGCGCTATCCGCAAGGCCTCACTCGCCGTTGTACGGGCCTCTTCATAGTGACCGCCATGGGCACACACCGTACTGAGATCGAGAAGAGCGCGCGCCCGCGCGGAGTCGTCGCCCACGGTCTGCCAGTGTGTGACGGCACTGCGCAGCAGGGGCCCGCCCGTTGCGAGGTATCCCTCCACGTCAAGGAAGCCGGCGAGCACGTGGACCATCAGGGCCAGGGACCCGACCGAGGCGCGAGCTCGGGTGTACTCCAGGGCGGCCAGCAGGTTCCCGCCTTCGGTGACGAACCACTGGTGGGCCTCGTCGGAATCCCTGAGTACCGGGAGGCCTCGGACATCGTGATCAGCCACCCCGGTGTCCGCCAGGTTCAGCGCCAGGCGCGAACGGAACGGGTAGGCCAGGCGGTCGGCCTTGTCCGCCACGCGGAGGTAGTGCACCACCAATCGCCGGAGTGCGTGCCGCGCTTCGGAGGCCGAGTCGCTGCCGATGTCGTTCGGCAGTCCCTCGTCGGCCAGCGTGCGGGCGAATTCCCGAAGGAGGTCATGCATGCGGAAGCGATGCGGGGACGGCTCGATGACGAGGTGGCGGGCGTTGAGCTCCTCCAGCGTACGTTCGGCCACTTCCACGGAGACGCCGGCCAGCGCCGCTGCGGCCGGTGGCCCGAACTCGGTCCCGAAGTGCCATCCGACACGGCGGAACACCAGTCTTTGCAGCGGTGCCAGGGCTCGGTACGACAGCGCGAAGATGTGCATCAGCCATCGTTCGCCGTCATGGATCTCCGCGAGGTGCCCGCCCCCACTTCCCTTCAGCTGCCTCAGCAGGTCGGCATTGGTCCAGGACGGGCGGGACAGCAGCCGGCTGGCCACCAGCTCGATGGCCAGCGGTACGTAGCTGCACAGCCGGGCTATCTCGGCGGAGTCGGCACGGCTCGCCAACTGGTGCGGGCCGAGGCGGTGCTCGAACAGGGCTGTCGCCTCGTCGTGCGGCAAACCCTCCAAGGGCATCGGCCGCACGCCAGGCAAGCCGGTGATCCGTTGACGGCTGGTGACGATGACCACCGCAGACGGAGAGGCGGGGAGGAGGGGCTTGATCTGCTCAGCCCCTACCGCATCGTCCAGAATCACCAGCATCCGGCGGTCTTGCGTGGTGGTCCGCCACAGTGACGCCAGCTCATCGACGTTGTGCGGCAGGTTGTGCGGGGCCGTGGCCAGAAGGCGCAACAAGATGGTGAGCGCCCCGGCCGTGTCCAGCGGTGCCTGGTCGGAGGCATGCGCGCGGAGATCGACATACAGTCGGCCGTCGGGAAAGCGGTCGCTCAACTGGTGAGCCACATGCACTGCCAGGGAGGTCTTGCCCATACCACCCATACCGCTGATCGCCTCGACCGTGACGACCGGCCGCGCACAGTCAGCCGCCTCGCAGAGAGCCGCGGTGAGCCGACGGACTTCTTCATGTCGGCCGACCCACGGGACATCCCTGGGGAGGTTCCCCGTGCCCGACCGACGTGTCCGGGACGGCCGCGACGCCGGTGCCTCTTTCGACAGCAGAGCCCGCGCCGGGGTCCCTGACAGGATCTCCTGATGGATACGCTGCAGTCGGGGGCTCGCGTCGGTACCCAGTTGGCGGACCATCCGATGCTGTGTGCTCTGCAGCAACTGGGCCGCATCCGCGGTGCGTCCGCTGCCGTGCAGCGCGAGTGCCAGTTGCTCGACAAGTGCTTCGTCGCCGGCCCGTTCGCCGGCCAGCCTCAACAGCCCGGGAACCGCGTCCGCGAAGCGCCCTTCCCCCAGGAGGATCTCTGCCCGTAGCCGGGCGGCCGCCAGGCACTTCTCGCCAACTTCGGTGCGCACTTGCTCAGCCCAATAGGCGCTGATTCCGGCGAGCGGCTCGCCACGCCAGAGGCTGTCAGCCTGATCCAGCAGGACCACCGCCTCGTCCACACTGCCGCTCTCCCGCACGGAACTCGCCCGCGCGACCAGGCTGAGGTAGCGCCGCAGGTCCACGCAGTCCGGATCGGCCTCCAGAACATACGCATTGGCGCGACTCGTGATCTCGGGTGCATCATCTCCGGCCGGCTGCAACGCCCTGCGGATGCGGGATACATGTGCGTAGAGCGCCTTCTTGGCCTTCGCTGGTGGATTGTCGTCCCATACCCGTGCGATCAGGGTGTCCACGCTCACAGTGCGGCTGGCATCCCAAGCGAGCGCAGCAAGCGTCAGCCGAGTCTTCGTCGATCCGAGATCATTCCGTTGACCGGCGGCCCGTACCTCGACCGTGCCGGAAAGTCGAAACTGGCACTCCACCAGCGCCCCTCCCGCCGGCTCGGTCGTCCATTCTCCGAGAATGGCATGCACCTGGCCAAGATGCCTATATAGACTTCATTGAAGGCTGAATTTGACTTAATAGCGAACGTGTTTGCTCGTAGGGTGCAGATACGAGAGAGGTGCTTTGAGACTCTGCGGACACCGACGTACCGTTTGACATATGCCCAAGGCATGCGGTCCAGGTGTGAGGGGGAGGTTGCGGACGTGCCATCTCCGGAATTGGGCGACCCCGAAGAGCTGTTGTCGGCCATGGTCACTTCCGGCGCTCAAGATTCTTTGGCCTGGAGGGAATTGGCCTCCATTGTGCGCGCCGCCGCCCAGGAGGATCGGAGCCTTGACCGGGACTGGCTCACGGCCGTGGACGGAACCCCCACCGCGGTGCGTCAACTTGCCGCGACTTTGGATGAGTTGTCCCGGCGTGACACGCAGTTGAATCGCCGGCTCGGAACATGGCTTCGGCGCCACGCCCCGCCCTCGGGCTCATCCGTGTCGGACAACAGCATCGGCGGAACTGCCCGCATCAATGGTCCAAGCATCCAGGCGCACGAGGTAAGGGGCGGTATCCACATCCATCAACCCGCTCAGTTCCGGCCTCCGGTTCCGCACCAACTTCCCCCGGTGCGGGCCGAGCTGGTGGGACGCACCGCCGACCTCGAGGCGCTGGAGCGCCTTCGTTCGGGTCATCACGGACAGGCGCAGCTCCTGGTCGTGAGCGGACTCGCCGGCGTGGGCAAGACCACCCTCGTCTCCCGGTGGCTCCAGCAGTGCGCGGAGGACTATCCCGACGGCCGGCTCTATGCCGATCTGGGTGGCCACACAGGCGACGTTGGGCTATCCGTCCAGCCGGCGGAGGCATACCCGGGCGGACACCGGTCCGGGCCCAGTTGGGCCGACCCGTCGGACATTCTGGAAGGCTTCCTCCGGGCGCTCGGCCTCTCTTCGGTACCTACCGGGACGGCTCAGCGCGTCGCCTTGTGGCGCTCCCTGACATCCGGACTGCGCCTCGCAGTCATGCTGGACGACGCCGCCACGGCAGCTCAAGTGCGCCCGTTGCTGCTCGGCGCACCGGGCAGTCTCACCGTGGTGACCAGCCGAAGCAACCTCACCGGCCTGGTGGTCGACGGAGCGGCCCTCCACCGGTTGGGCGCCCTTACTCCGGATTCGGCCGTGGAACTGTTGTCGGCAGGGGGTGGTGGAACGCGTGTGGCACAAGCCCCGATCGCCGCCCGTGAAGTGGTCTCCCTGTGCGCGTGTCTGCCGCTGGCCGTCTGCCTGGCCGCTGCCCAGCTGGCGTTCCGTCCCCACTGGTCCATCTCCTCGCTGGCCGACAGCCTTGCTCAGGGGCACGGACCACTCGACAGCCTCCGCGTCGACGGAGAGGCCGTGGTCCGCACGGCGCTGGACAGCGCCTACCACCTGCTCCCCCGGGACGCCGCAGCCCTCTACCGACGACTGGGGCTCCTGCCCGCCGACCGCTACGACCTGCACATTCTCACCGCGATCAGCGGTCTGCGCCCCGACAGGACCGAAATGGCACTGAACGCATTGATGGAGGCGAACCTGCTGGAGGAGACCGGACCCGGCAGATACCGCCTGCACAGCCTGGTACGTTCCCACGCCTGCCGCTCCGGGGAAGCCGAAGAGCCTCCGGCCGAGCGTGCGGACACCCTTCGCCGCTTCACCGACTGGTGCCTACGCACCGCCACCAGTGCGGAGAGCATCCTCACTCCCAGCCATCGCACGGCCGCCCGTCATTACGCCTGTCCGTCCGTCCGCCCCACCCCGCTCGACGGGCCGGCAGAAGCACTGACATGGTTCGACGAACACCGCACCGGTCTCATGGGCGCCGTACGGCACAGTGCTCAAGCCGGGTGGCACACCACATGCTGGCAGTTGGTGGACGCGATGTGGCCGTGGTTCCTCCGGTTACGGCCCGCCGGCGCTTGGATCGAAGCGCACCGCCTCGCCCTCACCGCCGCACGAAGAGCCGGAGACCGAGCCGGGGAAGGCCGCATGCTGACGTCGGGCGCGATCGGTCTCAGGGACGCGGGGCAGTACGGAGAAGCACTGTCGTGGTTCACCGAGGCACTCGAACTTGCCGCGGCGGACAAAGACATGCGGCAGCAAGCCCAAGCGCTCAACGGGATCGGCCACGTCAAACTCCGGGCCGGCCGGCCCGACGAGGCACAGCAGCACTTCGAGCGCGCCCTCGAACTCCGTGAATCCCTCGGCTATCGCAGAGGAGCGGCGCTTTCACGGATCCGCCTCGGCGAGACAGCTCTGGCCAACGGCGATCCGGCCCGGGCCGCCGAACATCTCGCCCTGGCTCACAGCACCCTCGAGCAGGAAGGCGAACGGTATGAGGCGGCTCGGGCGCTCGCGCTCCTGGGCCACGTACAGACCTGCCACGGATCCGGGGAGGAGGGCGTCCAGCGGTTGCGTGAAGCACTGCAGATGTTCCGACAGCCGAGCGCTCACTCCCGCCATTGGCAGGGACGCTGCCTGGAATGGCTCGGTCAGTCGGCACAGGGGCAAGGTGACGTCGTCGAAGCAAGGCAGTGCTACGAGGCGGCCCGCGATCTCTACAAGCTCCTGAGCCCCCCTGACACGCAGCGGCTCGAAGACCGGCTGCGGCAGCTTTGAGCCGCAGCCGGTCATCCGGTCATCCGGTCACCGCGGCAGCAGGCCTGTCCGGTACCTCAACCGCACAGGTGCTTGTCGCCTTCCGGCTACCCACGAACGGACAACGCGCAATGCTCCCGGAGCACCTCCCATCACCAGCCACGCGTGCAGGATCGACGCGATCACGTACGTCTGAGCCGGGAAGCCGGATGGCGGCGATTCCGGGCTCGCCCAGAGCACACCGACCGCACCTCGCACGGCGAGCACACATCCCCTCCCCGCGTGGGGCACGGCCACGATGAGGCAGCCGAGATGGCCTGCGAGGAGATCAACTGCTCGCCGATGAGCCTGGCCCAGGTCCAGCGGCGTACGGACGACAAGGAGGTCCGCATGCTTGGCCCAGCGGGACCGCTCCGGCGCATCCGGGTCCGCCCACAGATGGACATCAAGTGCCTGCCGAACCGGCCGTTGAGGTTTCTCTCCGTCACCGGTGCAGGGCACGACGTCCAGCTGGGCATCGACCACGCCGTCACCCACCGCCGACCGCCACCTGAGCGAAGCGGCAGGATCGTTGGCGAAGGCGCCCGTAGCCGCGTCGGGCGGACCGCTGACGGCCAGCCGGACCGCGGACCAGGCCGCTGCCGGCAGCGGTAACGCGCAACACTCCGCCCCTACGCCCGGCGTCACCTCGCTTCCCCCAAGCTTGTGTCCTCCCACTCCTCCAGGCACGGCGGCAGCGGAACCGGCGCCACCTCCGGCGCAATGGCCGGTTCACCCAGCCGCAGCAGCCGGTAGAGGAGCGCACGCATCCGGCGGTGGAACTGCCCGGGAGCGGAGGAGAGCAAGGAGGCCACCTGCTCGTACTGTCCCGTCCTGTAGTGCTCGGCGGCGTAGTCCAGTTGCTCCCTCAAGGGGTACAAGGGGGAGACAACAGGTGCCACGGCTGCCAGGTGGGCCGCGGGTGACTGCACGGAGATTTCCCGTCGCGGTCCCGGTGTGAGGAGCAGGGGGGCCTCGGTCAGAGTGGCGTATGCCGTCAAGGAACCGTGATCCCCGATGACCCAATCCGCCGCGATGAGCGGTGCCTGCCAGTCCGCTTCCGGTGGAACGACTGCGATTCCCCGGCCACGGCATGCCGCCAGCCAACTACGGACCTGCCAACCACCATGGCCGGCCCAGACATTCGGGTGGACCAGCATCGCCACCCGGTACTCCGAGCTGGGAAGCTCACTCAGCAACTGTGGCAACAGTGCTTCGAGCCGCCCGAAATTCGACGTGGGCCCCCACGTCGAGGTCACGACCACCAGCCGCTGTCCCTTGGCCATCCCCAGCGCCCGGCGATACTGCTCCCGACGCGGTGTGCTGCCGACGATCCGGTCGTAGCAAGGGTCACCGGCCACATGAGCCACGGCGAGAGCCTCGGGGCAGGAGCGCGCGAGCGTCTCCAGGTCGCGCTCGTGTGAGTAGACCACCGCCGCCGGGACGATCCGCCCGTCCCGCATCAGATGCTGACGGCTCATCATCCCCGGAGGGCGCTCCTCTCCGGGCGCCAAGGGGCCGGGGTTTCGGAGCAGTTTGATGTGCCCCGCGCCATGTGAAAGGCGCACCAGTGGCGCGCGTACCTCGTGCACACCACGGGAACCCGCGGCCAGCGCCAGGTCGAACTCCGTGCGACGGGCTTGTTCCCACGGCACGGTGCCTATGCCAAGCCCCCGGAGGTATTGGGATACCCCCTCCCCGAAGGCATGTGGTGCAGCGGTGAAAACCACCTGTACCCGGAGATCCGCCTCCAGCAGGCTGAAGACCTCGCGAAGCCGCTGTGCGTACGTCACGGTGTGAGCGATGACGAGCACCTGTTTGCAGTCTCGTACGGTCGACCACTGCCCCTGCTGGACCAGCGCCGACTCTGTGACACTTCCGGACAACCTCTTCCCCCATGATTGTCGGTTGCGAACAGTCCTTGAGGGGGATTCCCCGGGCACACCTCGATTTGCTTGCAGACGCCTTGCAGAAAGCTTGCTGCCCCGCTCACCACGGGAACGGCCTGGGCGCCAGGGTCCGCTCCGTACAGCTTCGTGCGGACCAGGTTCGCGTTGATCACCACATTCGTCGCGCCCCTGATCGTCACCGACACGTACTATGCGCCGGCAGGGAACACTTCTGGTTCCGACACACGACTCCTCCCACGTCGTACGGGTCCCGGTCCGAAAACGCAATCCACCAAGCACGTCAGTCTCCGCATGCCCGGCAGCGGATCATCTGGTATCGAGGAGGTCGCCCCGTTGGCAATTCATGCGAATGATGGCTCCAGTTCTGCGATTCTGTTCCGCTCTCAGCGCACCTTCACGGTCTGGCGCTACGGGGTCGGACACTCGCAACTGCTCCTTCGGGCCGTGCCGGACAGTGGGAACACCCTCTGCCTGGACCTGCTCTTCGAAGGCGTGCGTGCCATGCAACTGGTCACTCATTACAAAACGCTGGAGCTTCACACCGCAAGCGACAGCGAATCCCAGCAGATGCTGGAGTTCTCCGAACTGTCCCCTCCTTGGCGCGAACGGTATCGCGTGGTTTCCCTGCACTCGAAAAGCGGGTCAGGGCTCGTGCTGTGCAGTCGGATCAGTGCTCTGCGCGGCGGGGAAGACCCGGTGGGACTGCCGGAAGGACCTGAGGGCCGTGAGGTCGTCTGGAGCATGCGCCTGCAGTCGTGAGCGAGTCACCTGCGGTGGGGAATTACTGGAGACCGGATTACCTCAGGTGTGCCGGTGCTTGGTGGTGCCGAACATCTCGTCCGTCGTCCCGGAGGTCACGAGGTGCTCCCTCGGTGGCGGCAGACACGGCCCGGACCGGCTCGGCGACAGGCGGATGTACATCGTCACGTGGTCGGGGCGGCACCGGCCGCGCCCGCCCGGGCCGGCTCGTACATCGGGCCGGACAACGACCGGCCGCTCCGCCGCGTCGGGTCCTCGGTCCAGCCGGTCAGGCGGCTGCCTGTCGGTGGCGGAAGGTGCGGCGGTAGGCCTGGGGGCTGACGCCGAGGGCGGTGTGGAGGTGTTGGCGCAGGGAGGTGCCGGTGCCGAATCCGGCGCGGTGGGCGACGAGGTCGACGGGCCAGTCGGTGGTCTCCAGGAAGTGGCGGGCGAGGTCCACGCGTTGCCGGGCGAGCCACTGGCCGGGCGTGCTGCCGGCTTCGTCGCGGAAGCGGCGGCTGAAGGTGCGCACGCTCATGTTGGCGTGCGCGGCGAGGTCGGCGAGGGTGAGCGGTTCGGCCAGGTGCCGCACTCAGCGTGGTCGTGCTGACCGGTGTGACGGCCTGGCGCCGGTGGAACGAGCCCCGCACGGCGGGGAGTTCGCGGCCGCCCGCCCGGCCCGGGGTGGCGAGGGCGTCGCTGATGACGGCAGCGGTGCTGTTCGTGCCGTGGGCGCTGTGGTGGGGGACGTTGCGCCCGTGAGGAACACCGCGGCCCCGGACCGGGGCCGCGGTGGCCGACGGCTCCCCCCCGGTGAGCCCTCCGCGCCCGCACCCGCGCCCGCACCCGTTGGCGGGCTCACGCCGCGTGGAGCGCGACCAGCAGGGCGGATGTGCACAGGGCGAGCATGCCGGTGGCATTGAGGAAGAGGTTGCGCCCGTAATCCTTGGCGCCCAGGTGCAGGGAGATGGCGACAAGGAAGTAGACCACCAGTGCGGCGGTGGTGAGAACGGCCAACGGCAGGAACCAGATGCCGACGATCAGGCCGGCCGCCGAGGCGGTCTTCACCACGGGCAGCCACCCCCAGTACCGGCGGGGAAAGCCCACGTCGTCCAGGCAGGCCCGGACGAATCCGACGGGCCCGACACACAGTGCGGCATCGCCGAGCTGGACGGCGGCCAGGCCGGCAAAGAGCCACCACGGATTGATCACCACAGATACCTCGTCTCGTAGCGCTGGAACGGCTGTCGCACGAGGGACGGACGCGGGCCGGCGATTCGTGACATCGCCACGTCGATGAGGGCGGCGGGCCGGCAGCGCGGCGGTCGGCCGCCCTGCCGGGGCCGGTCCCACGGGCGTGATGTCGCCCTGTTCACCAACCTGTGCTTCCACGGCCGCTTCTCGTTCGGCGGTGCCACGCCGGGCTCCGCCGCGCACTGGCCGCGGGCCCACCGCGCGCGGTACGCACTGTCGTTGACCGACTGATCCGTGCGGTACACGGCCCGCAGATCGAGGGTCGTCGGCGCCTTCCGCAGCAACTGGCCCGCCCTGAGCAGCCGTTCGGCCGCCTCGGCCGCCGCGCGCTCCGCGTCCGCCCTCGCCCTGCCTCGCACCACAGCCCACCACCCTCTTGTGGACGCGCTGGAGCACCACCTCATGGGGCATTTAGCGAGAGCCGGCGAAGGCCTTCATTGCGCTTTGCAATGTTTGGCAGCGTCATTATCTTTGTGACGCGTGATTATCTTTGCGACCGAACGGTTTCGGACACCCCGCGCCCCACCCCCCCTGAACCCCCACCCGGCGTGGCCGTGGCAGGATTCCCGATCATGACGCTTGAACCATCGGACCGGCCCGTCGCCCTGGTCACGGGGTCCACCTCGGGCATCGGTGAGGCCGTCGCGCGGAGGCTGGCGGCGGACGGCATGCGGGTCGTCGTGCACTCCCGGCGCAGCGCGGAGGCAGGGGAGGCGCTGGCGGCGGAGCTCGGCGGCGCGTACGTACGGGCCGACCTGGCGGTGGAGGAAGAGGCCCGCGGGCTGGTCGAGGCCGCGCTCGCCCGGTACGGGCGGCTGGATGTGCTGGTGAACAACGCGGGCATCAGCTGGCCGATCCCGCACCACGACCTGGCGGCGGCGACCCCGGCGGACTGGCGGCAGTTGCTGGAGGTCAACCTGATCGCGCCCTGGGTGCTGTGCACGGCGGCGCTGCCGGCACTGCGCGCATCCCCGGCGGGCGGCAGCATCGTGAACATCACCAGCCACGCCGGGGTCCGCCCCAAGGGCTCCTCGGTGCCGTACGCGGCGAGCAAGGCCGCGCTGAACCACGTGACCCGGCTGCTCGCGGCCGCGCTCGCGCCCGACGTACGGGTCAACGCGGTGGCCCCGGGACTGGTCGACACGCCCATGACGAAGGACTGGGCGCACGCGCACGAAATCTGGCGGGACCGCGCGCCGATGCGCCGCCCGGCCCAACCCGCCGACGTGGCCGACCTGGTGGCGTCGGTGATCGCCAGTACCTATCTCACCGGCGAGGTCATCCTGCTCGACGGCGGGCTGAATCTCACCTGACGCGCCAGGGCCGTAGCCCCGGGCCGGGCGGGCGGCCGGCGTTCGCGCGCCCGCTGGAGCGTGCCGCTCAGGCCGCCGTGAACCAGGTGCCCAGCGCCTCGTGCAGACCGTCGCCCGTGGTGCCCTGCCAGGCGACGTAGCAGTCGGGCCGGAGCAGCAGTGCGGTGTCCAGTTCCGGGACGGTCACGGTGTCGACCTGCGACGCCCAGGGGCCCGCGTCGAGGGTGCCCGTGGGGTCCAGGAGGAGCGGCCGGCCGGTGCGGGTCAGCTCGCGCAGGCCCGGCAGGTCCGGCGCCCACCGGCCGACGAGCGCTCCGGTGGCCGGCCCCATGTCGTAGCTGATGTCCGCGCCCGAGAGCAGATCCGCGAGGTGCTGCCGCGTCGCCGGCTGGGCGAGCAACTCGCCGAAGAGTTCCCGCAACGCCGTCACCTCGCTGCCCGGCCGGGTCAGCAGCGACTGGGCCTGGGTGTGCATGGCGACCCGCCGCGCGGCCGGGGACCGCTCCGCCTCGTAGGTGTCCAGCAGCCCCTTCGGCGCGTGGCCACGCACGGCCGCGGCCAGCTTCCAGCCGAGGTTCACCGCGTCCTGGAGGCCCAGGTTGAGCCCCGGGCCGCCGATCGCCGAGTGCACGTGCGCGGCGTCCCCGAGCAGGAATATCCGGCCCGCGCGGTAGCGCGAGGCGATCCGGGTGTTGCCGCCGGACAGCCGCCGCATCGCGTGCGGTCCCGGCCCGTTCGGCGGGTCGAGCGGCACGTCCGCGCCGAGCACCCGGGAGACACTGGCCCGCAGCGCGTCGAGCGAGGCCTCGCCCTCGGTCGGCTGTCCCCATTCCACCGTGCTGATCAGCGGATCGCCGCCGGGGAACGGCGCCCAGGCGATCAGGCCGTGGTCGGTCCGCAGGTGCCGGAACGGCGGCACGGTGCCGAAGCCGGGCACGACCAGCCCGCCGTCGGCATCGACCCACTCCCGGGGCACGCTGACATGTCCGGTGCGCGACACCGAATCGCCCGCGGTCACGCCGGGGAAGTCGATCCCGGTGAGCTTGCGGACCACGCTGTGCCCGCCGTCGGCGCCGACCAGGAACGCCGCTTCGACCGGCTCCCGCCCGCGCAGCTCGACCACCACCGACCGCTCGCCCTGCGTCAGGCCGATGACCTCGTGGCCGCGGCGGATCTCGACGCCCAGTTCGGCCGCGCGCTCCGCGAGCATCCGCTCGATCCGGCGCTGCGGCACCTGCAACGTGTGGAGCGGGCTGTCCGGCAGGCCGGTCAGGTCGAGCGGGAACGCGCCGAAGACGTAGCCGGGTACCGGCTGGGGGGTGGCAGGGGCACCGGGCGCGGTCAGCCGCGCGTACAGTCCGCGCCGGTCGAGCATCCGGACGATCTGACCGACCAGGCCGTTCGCGCGCTGCTCGGAGGTCGGTTCGGTGCGGCGTTCCAGCACGAGCGGGCGCACACCGGCCAGGGCGAGCTCGCAGGCGAGCATCAAGCCGTTGGGTCCGGCGCCCGCGATGACGACATCGATCATGAGTGGGTCTCCGTTTCCGGGCAGGGGCCATCGGCCCGGCGACTGCCGGGCTTGTGGTCCGGGGTGGTTGCCTACGGGGTCGACAGCCCCGCCGCGACCCGGGGGAGGGCGTCCGCGAGGAGACGGCTCACCGGTACCGGCGGGTCGGTGCGGAGGTGGTGCGCGATGGCCGTGTTGATCGCGGCGACGACCGCGGACGCGACGAGGTGCGGGTACAGGTCCTGCTGCAGATCGGTACCGGTACGGTCGGCGACGGCCGCGGCGATCTCGGCCTCGGCGATGGCACCGGCCCGCAACATCTCGCCCTGCAGGGCCGGTTCGGAGACCATCATGCGCACGCCGGCCGTCCACCGGTCCGCGTCGGCGACGGGATGAGCGGCCGCCTCGGCGTCCGGCTCGAACTGGGCCAGCACCGACCGGGTGATCGCCTCCCAGAGCGGCCCCTCCGGGCCCTCACGCAGCGCCTCCGCGATGCGGAGGCCGCGGTCGAGGTGGCGGGCGACGATCGCTTCGCCCTTGCTGGAGAAGTAGTTGTTGAACGTGCGCGGCGAGACGCCGGCCGCCTCGGCGATGTCCTCCACCTTGACGTTGCCGAACCCGCGCTCGACGGTCAGCCGAACCGCCGCCCAGCTGAGCGCCGCGCGCGTCTCGGCCTTCTTCTGCTCTCGCAACCCCATGACGAAGACGGTAGCAAAACTTGCGCGGCGCGCAAACATGCGCGCCACGCAAGTTTCCGCCCGTCATCCCGACCGGGGACACCGGACAGCCGACGACCGCACTTTTCCGGTCGCTCTAGTTCGTGGTCGTTCAAGTTTCGTGGTCGCTCAAGTTCCGGTCCTCAAGTTCCGGTCGTTCAGGCCACGCAGAACTCATTCCCTTCCGGATCGGTGAGTACGGACCACTCACCCCCGGGCTCCTTCACGTGCCGGACCAGGGTCGCGCCGCGCTCCTGCAGCCGGGCCACGGTCGCCTCCCGCCGGCCGGGCTCGGTGTGGATGTCGAGGTGAAGCCGGTTCTTCCCGCCGGCCTTCGGCTCGGGAACGCGGTTGAACAGCAGGCGTCTGCCCCGGCCGGTGCCGCTGAGCGGGTCGAAGGGGTCATCGGGGTGCCGGACGGCCGCGGCGTCCCGCCAGAACAGCCGCCCCAGGAACTCGACGCACAGACTCTCGTCGACCGACCCGGAGGCCAGCAGCCGTTCGATCAAGGCGCTGTTGTCCTCGATCTGATAGCCCAACGCGTCCGCCCAGAACACGGCTTGACGGTGCGGATCACCGGCGTCGAAGACCAGCTTCCAACCAAGTGCCACGAGACTCACCCCTCAGTAGGCAGTTGCACTGCTCAAAGCCCGATGGATCACTATCCCTCGTCCCTGCGCGTCGGCCGAGCGTGCGGGCGTCTCCAGGAAGGGCCGTACCTCAGTCGGTAACCTTGAGGACGATCTTTCCGCGGGTGCGCTGGGTTTCGCCGAGGTGGTGGGCGTCGGCGGCTCGTTCCAGGGGGAGGACGTCGGCGACCTCCACGGAGAGGGCGCCGTCCGAGATCAGCCGGGCGACCTGGGCGAGGGCCGCGCCGTCGGGTTCGACGAGGAACGGGGTCGTGCGCAGGCCGCGGCCCTCGGCCCGGGCGGCGAGTTCCGGCGACACGTCCGACGGGACGACGACCAGCAGACCGCCCGGGGCCAGGACGTCGAGGGAACGGGTGCTCGTCGCGTCCACCGCGTCACCGACGAGGTCGACCACCACATCGACGTCCCGCACCGCGTCCTCGAAGCGGACGGCGGTGTAGTCGATCAGCTCGTCGGCACCCAGCTCCCGCAGCCACTGGTGCTTGCCGGCGCGGGCCGTCCCGATCACCTGGGCGCCCAGGTGCCGGGCGATCTGCACCGCGAAGTGGCCCACCCCGCCGGCCGCGGCGTGGATCAGCACCCGCTGGCCCGGCCGGACCTCCGCGGCGTCCACCAGGATCTGCCAGGCGGTGAGCGCGGCCAGCGGCACCGCCGCCGCCTCCTCGTGGCTCAGGGCGGCGGGCTTGCGGACGAACTGCCGGGCCGGCGCGGTCACGTACTCCGCGTAGGCCGAGGCGGCCCGGGGGAACCAGGGCATACCGAAGACCTCGTCGCCCACCTTGAGCGTGTGGACGCCGAAGCCGACCTCCTCCACCACGCCGGAGACGTCCCAGCCCAGGGTGAACGGCGGGTCGCCGAGGACGCCGAGCCCGCCCACGGCGCGGGTCTTCCAGTCGACCGGGTTGACCCCGGCCGCGTGCACCCGCACCAGTACCTCGGTCGGCAGCGGCACCGGTCGCGCGACCTGCGCGACGCGCAGCACCTCGGGTCCGCCGAAGGTGTCCTGGACGACGGCACGCATGGTGGCGGAGGGGGTGTTCGGGGTGGTCATGGGGTGGCTCCTGGGGGTGATGAACGGGAAAGAGGGCTGGTGGCGGGGGTGAAGGGACGGTGACACGGTGGCGGTGACGTCTGGTGGACCGTGCCCCTCGCCGCTGCGTCCCGGAAGCTACCTCGGAGGCAGTAGTAACCAGCAAGGGCGTTTACTATCCAAAGGGAAGTACTGAGGGTGTGGAGAGGCGGCATGGGATGACGACGACGTGCAGGACGGGGAGTCATGACGAACACGACGTCTACGCGGCGCTGTGTCCGGGACGTGAGGTGTTCGACCTGCTGTCCAACAAGTGGACGGCGCTGGCGATCGGCGCCATGGAGGAGGGGCCGCAGCGGTTCGGGGCCCTGCAGCGCCGGCTCCAGGGGGTCAGCCCGAAGGTGCTGACGCAGACCCTGCGGCGGCTGGAGACCGGCGGCTTCGTCGACCGGACCGTCATCCCGGCCGTACCGCTGCACGTCGAGTACGCGCTGACCGACCTGGGGCGCAGCGTCGCCCAACCGCTCGCGGCCGTACGGCACTGGGTCGAGGCGCACCTCGACGAGATCGGCAGCCCGGCCGCGGCGGCGGGCTGACGTGCGCCCCGGCCCGTAGGACGACCCGTAGGACGACCCGTAGGCCGTCACGTACCGGCCTGCCCCGGTAGGGGCCGCTCAGGCCGCGAGTGTCGCGATGCCCAGGGTGAGCAGGGCGAGCGCCTTGAGCGACTCGGCGGCGGCGTAGAGCAAGTGGGCGCGGGAGCGCGGGAGTTCCTCGCCGGCCAGTACCCGGTCGGAGCGGCGGTTCAGGGCCGGGCGGACCGCCGTGAGCTGCGCCGTCAGGAGGAGGACGGGGACGGCCGTCAGGCTCACCACGGATGCCGGGGGACGGCCGAGGGCGACCGCGGTGATCACGACGACGGCCAGCACCGCCTCGACCCGGTTCAGCGCCCGATAGACGAGGCGGCCGATGCCGAGGCCGATGCGCAGGGTCACATCGGGCGCGCGGAACTTCAGCGGCGCCTCCAGGAAGGAGATGGCGAGGACCATCCCGAGCCAGACGAAGGTCGCCGCGACGGCCACGGCGGCGGGACCGGGGTTCATGGTGTGCATGCCGGTCACCGCCCCAGCCACAGGTCCGGGCCGAAGACCTCGTAGTGGATCGCTTCCGCGGGGACGCCGCGGCGCAGCAGGGCGCCGCGGACCGCGCGCAGGAAGGGCAGCGGGCCGCAGAGGTAGGCGGTCACGCCCGGGGGGAGGTCGACGGTGTCGAGATCGACCCGGCCGGTCGACGCCTCCGGGACCCGGTCGTCCGGCTCCTCGTACCAGAGATGCAGCCGGGCGTCCGGCAACGCGCCCACCAGGCTGCGCTGTTCGTCGCGGTGTGGGTGGTCGGCGGGGGTGCGGTCGGCGTGGAGGACGGTCACCGGGCGGGTGGATCCGCTGTCGGCGAGGTGGTCGAGCATGGACAGCATGGGCGTGATGCCGATACCGGCGGACGCCAGGAGCAGCGGGGTGTCGCCGTCCGGCAGGACCAGGTCGCCGAACGGGACGGAGACCGTGAGCTCGTCGCCGGTACGGGCGTGGGCGCAGAGCCAGTTGGACACCTCGCCGTCCGGCCGCCCGCCGTCCGCGTCGTTCCCGGCCCGGACCCGCTTGACGGTGATGCGCCAGTCGGCGCGGCCGGGCGCGGCGGACAGGCTGTACTGGCGGATCTGCCGGGCGCCGTCGGGGAGTTCGGCCCGGACGCTGACGTACTGGCCCGGGCGGAAGGGGGCGGTGGGGCGGCCGTCGGTCCGTCGCAGGACGAACGAGACCGCGTCGGGAGTTTCCGGCCGCCGTTCGGCGATCTCCATGCGGTGCCACACGTCGCCCTCGGCCGCGCCGGCCTCCTGGTAGAGCCGCGCCTCGACGGCGATCAGCGCATTGGCCATCAGCCAGTAGACCTCGTCCCAGGCCGCGGCGACCTCGGGGGTGACCGCGTCGCCGAGCACCTCGGTGATCGCCGCGAAGAGATGGCGGTGGACGACCTTGTACTGGTCGGAGGTGATGCCGAGGGAGGCGTGCTTGTGCGCGATCCGGGCGAGCATCGCGTCGGGGCGGGCGTCCGGGCCGTCCAGCAGCATGCCCGCGAACGCCGCGATGGAGCCGGCGAGGGCGCGCCGCTGCTCCCCGTTGGCCTGGTTGCCCCGGTTGAACAGGTCCCGCAGCAGCTCGGGGTGGGCGTCGAAGAGCTTCCGGTAGAACAGCTCGGCGATGTCGCCTATGGCGGCGCCGACCGCCGGGAGGGAGGCCCGGATGACCGGGGTGGACTGTTCGGAGAGCACCGCGACTCCTTAATTGGTTAACGATCTTCTTATTTAGGCGCGCAGGACGCGGGGGGGGAGCGGGCACGCGAGCTATCCGCACCGGCCGTCCGCAGGTGGTGGTGCCGGTGAGCCGAGAGGTCACCCCGGCGGGCGGCCGACCAGACCGATCAGCACCGGGCCGGTGGGCGAGGCCACCAGGTCCGCCACGGTGAGCGGGTCGAGCGTGGCGTAGAACGCCTCCTGGGCGTCGCGCAGCGCCCGGCGCAGGCGGCAGGCCGCACGCAGCGGGCACGGCGGGTCGCCCTCGCAGGAGACCACCTCGCCCTCGCCCTCCAGCTCCCGGACCAGCCAGCCGACCGACGCGCCGCGGCCGAGCCCGGTCAGCGCCAGGCCGCCGCCGCGGCCCCGTCGCGCCTCCACCACACCCAGGCGCTGGAGGCGGGTGACCGCCTTCGCCATGTGGGTGTAGGGCACGTCCATGGCCTCGGCCACCTCGCGCGTGGTCAGCGGGTCGCCCTCTCCGGAGACCGCCAGGCGCATCACGGAACGCAGCGCCAGGTCGGTGAACTTCGTCAGCCGCACACCCCGGACGTTAACAAAGACGCATGTTAGATTCCCATTCAGATGCGCCCGCGACGGTGTGGATTGCGCCACGGGCGAGGCCGCCGACGGGAACGGGGCCACGGAGGGTCCGTCCCGGCGGTGGTGGGCACCGCACATCGAACAGGGCACGTGTATGACTGTGGAAAACGACGGCTCCCCCGGACCGGCCGGTGAGGCACCGGTCCCCCGCGTGCTGTGTGACGCCGGGGCCCTGACCGCGGGCGCGGCGCTCGACGGTGCGCCGGCCGGTGCGCTGTGGCGGCTGGCGGAACCCGGACGGCAACTCGACGCCAATGTCGTCCGCATCCCGCCGGCCGGGCGGGTGGATCCGCACACCGAGCCGGACCTCGACGTCCTCCTGCTGGTCGTCGCCGGTGACGGCACCCTGCTCGCCACGGACGGCGCCCACCCGTTGGGCGAAGGAAGCCTGGTCTGGCTGCCGCACGGTTCGTCCCGTGGTCTCGTCGCGGGCGCGGGGGGCCTGGGTTACCTGACCGTCCACCCCCGCCGGCCGGGCATGCGGATCCAGCCCCCCTCGTCCGCCGACCACCTCCGGCCGTGAACCGCCGCCGGTCGTGTACCGCCCCCGGTCGTGAACCGCTTCGGCCCGGGACGGCCCGTGCAACCCTCGCGCAACCTCGTAGCGGATTAACTGGAGGCGGTCTGCCTGAAGTTGATGTGGAGGGTGGTGCGGCTGTGGACGCGGGTGCCGGTGTGGAGCGGATCGCGGTGACCAGGGCGGCGGGCGAATTGCTGCGGGCCTTGCGGGAGCAGCACGGGCCGTTGATGTTCCATCAGTCCGGTGGGTGCTGTGACGGCAGTGCGCCGATGTGCTACCCGGCGGGCGAATTCCGTACGGGCGGGTCGGACGTGCTGCTGGGACGGCTGGCGGTGGCGGGGGTGCCCGAGCCGGTGGACTTCTGGATGTCGGCGGACCAGTTCGCGCGCTGGCGGCACACCCATCTGACCGTGGACGTCGTACCGGGGCGGGGCAGCGGGTTCTCGCTGGAGGCGCCCGAGGGGGTGCGGTTCCTGATCCGCTCGCGGCTGCTGACCGAGGAGCCGGCGGAGCGGCCGGCCCACGAATGAGGAGCCGGGCGGGAGAACGTGGTGAGACCCCACGCACGGGGGAGAGCGTGGGGTCTCATCTATAGGAACGGGTGACAACGGGAAGTGGTTCCCCTTCTGTGAAGATTCGGGGAAAGATTCTTTCGGGTTCGGTTCGAGTTCGGGGAAAGGGCCTCTCCGGCCTGGACTCCCCCGGCCTGGACTCCCCCGGCCAGGTGCCGCCCTCCCGCTCAGGTCTCGCCCTGCACCAGGCGTTCGAGCAGTTCCTGGAATTCGCCGTCGACGACCACCCGCAGACCGTCCCCGTCCGGCTCGCTGAGCGGGGTCATCACGCCCCGGCGCCACCAGAAGACCCGCGGGCTGATGGCGCCCGCCGCGTCCTCGTGACCGGCCGCCGCGAACTGGGCCATGGCCTGGAGCGCCGGGATCACCTGGGCGTCCTGGATGCGGTGGAACGCCAGCTGGTGGCGGAACGGCATGGCGACCAGCGCACCGTCCGGGGTGAGCCCGGTGCCCAGCAGCCGCTGGACCAGGTCGTCGAGCACCAGCACCCGGCTGGCGGTGAAGAAGGAGTCGCCGAGCAGGACTTCGAAGGCCGAGCCGTCGCCGCGGCGCACCGTCTCGTGCCCCTCGACGGGCAGCGCGCGGAGGTTGTTCATGGCCCGGATCCGCAGTTCGGCGACGTCCCCGAGGTCGCTCAGCGAGTCCTCGCTCAGCATCTGCACCGCTTCGGGCAGATCGAGCGCGAGCACCTCGCGCAGCCCGGGGGCCGGTTCCCGGCCGTAGCGGAAGGAGTCCGAGGCGGGCAGGGTCTCCTGGGCGACGACCCGGGGGTAGAGGCAGGCGCGGATCTCGTCCGCGGAGAGCACCTCCAGCGGCTGCGGGCCGTCCATGGTGCGCAGCACCTTGCCGACGTGGTCCCGGATCAGCCCGGGCCAGGCGCGTTCGCCGCGCCGGTCGCGGTGGCACACCGCGGCGAGGTTGCCGAGGCCGAACTGGCGCCCCGACGAGTCGGTGACCACGCCCGCGTACGCGGTGACCTCCAGGCCCTGTTCGGCGAAGGCCTGCCGGACCTGGGACCGGAAAACGCCGCCTTCCCGCTCGGAGAAGAAGCTGAACTCCTCGTCGCGTGCCAGGTCGCGGGAATCCCGCTTCGGTCCTCGGCGGAACAGGCCCATCTCTTCCTCCCGGCAGCGGCCACGCACAACGGCCATGAATGGGCCGATCGTAACGGGTGCGCCGGCCGGCCCCGTCACCCTGCTGACCACTGGTCACTGCCGTGACGCGGCAGGGCGACGGGGCGGGTGGGGACGGGGACGGGCGAGGGGGGACGAGGGGGGCAAGGGGGACGTGTGCGGCGGAAGCGGGTCGGCCGCCGCCGGCGGGTCAGCTGCCGATGGTGACGTCGATGCAGGCGTAGAAGGCGTTCGCGGTGTCGGCGATGTTCCAGACCGCGAGGATCTTCTGCCGGCCCGTGACGCTGCCGAAGTTGACGGTGTGGGTCACGGTCTCCGGGGGCTGTGCGCCGCCGCCGCCGAACTCGGCGACCTTCTTGCCGCCCGCGAAGTACTGCCAGGTACTGGTGGCGTGACGGGCCGTCAGTCGCCAGGTGAAGGTCTGGGTGTGGCCGATCGGGGTGACCTTCCAGCCCTTGGAGTCGTCGTCGAGTTCGGCGAACCGGCTGTTGCCGCCGCTGCAGCCGGTCAGCCCCTTGGGGCCCTCGACGCTCTGCGGCTCCCATTTGATGGGGCCGCAGTCGATGGTGCCGGCGGCGCACTGCGCCTGGCGGCTGGGGGGCGAGGAGACGTATCCGTGGGCGCCGGCCGGGGTGACCGGCATGGTGACGACGAGCAGCGGGGCGATGCCGGCGCCGATGGCGAGGGCCAGCCTTCTTTTCTTGTTCATGTCAACCCTTTCGCGAGGGGGGCGAGAGGCGCGAGGGGTGCACTGATTGGTCTAGACTTTACTCCGTGACCGTGTACGGTCAAGGGGTCCGGAGCGCCCCGTCCACCGCGGCAGGGGCCGCCGCTCCGCTGGAGGCCCGGACCACCAACTCCGGGGCGAGGCGGACCGTGTGGCACGGACCCGACGAACCGTCAGCCCGGCAGCGGGACAGCAGGCGGGCGGCCTCGGCGGCGAGGTCCGCGACCGGTTGCCGGACGGTGGTGAGCGCGGGGTCGGCCAGGCCGGCGAGCGGGATGTCGTCGAAGCCGGTGACCGCGACCTCGCCCGGGACGTCCGCGCCCAGCTGCCGCAGCCGTTGCAGCGCGCCGGCCGCGATCAGGTCGTTGGCGCAGACCACCGCGTCCGGGCGGGCCGGCCAGAGGAGGTCGACGGCGGCCCGGCCCCACTCCACCGAGAAGTCGCCGAGGGCGAGCCGGCCGGGGGCCGCCGGGTCGAGGGCGGCGGCGCCGTTCTCGTACGCCGTGCGCCGCTCGACGGCCGCGGACGCGGTGCCGGCGGCCCCGATGAAGCAGGGGCGGCGGCGTCCGGTGGCGGCCAGGTGGGCCAGCACGAGGGCCATTCCGGCGGCGTTGTCGACGGCGACGGAGTCGGCGACGCCGGGGCCGCAGCCCCGGTCCAGGAGGACCAGCGGCACCTGCGCGGCGGCGGCCGCCACCGCCTCCCGGCTGTGCCGTTCGTCGACCGGTATCAGCAACAGCGCGTCGACCTGCCGGGCCAGCAGGGCGCTGATCCGGGCCGCCTCGGTGGCCGGGTCGTCGTCGCAGTCGGCGAGCAGGACCGCGCGGCCCTCGGCGTGCAGGGCGTGCTCCAGCTCCCGGACGAGAGTGGGGAAGAACGGGTTGGTGATCTGCGGCAGGACCAGCCCGACGGTGCCGGTGGAGCGGCTGCGCAGGGCGCGGGCGACGTGGTTGGGGCGGTAGCCGAGGCGCTCGGCCGCCGCGCGGACGGTGCGGGCGGTCTCGGCGCCGACCGGACGGGTGCCGGCGAGCACACGGGAGACCGTGGCGATGGAGCAGCCGGACGCCAGCGCGACGTCCTTCAAGGTCACTTCGGCCACGGTGGCGCGCCCCTTTTGTCGACCCGTACCGGATGAGGGCGGCAAACGTTATCACCGCTCACCCACCGTGTCCGTGAGCCGGATCAAGCGGTCGTATGGCTCACATTTCGTTGACATCGGGAGGAGCGATGGGCGAAATTCTCGGAGAACGTTTTCCGGCGGTAGCCGCCTCCTGCGGGCGCACCCAGAGACTTCACCGCACCACCTCGCACCACCGTTCCGCAGAGCAAAGGGGCTCGTCCGTTGGCCAGAAAGATCATCCTCGACTGCGACCCGGGACATGACGACGCGATCGCCATGCTCCTGGCCCACGGCAACCCCGATGTCGAGCTGGTCGCCGTGACGACCGTGGTCGGCAACGCGTCCGTCGAGAAGGTGACCCGCAACGCCCTGTCCGTGGCGCGGATCGCCGGGATCACCGGTGTGCCCTTCGCGGCCGGCTGCCCGCGTCCGCTGGTGCGGGACATCGAGACGGCGCCGGAGATCCACGGCGACACCGGTCTGGACGGCCCGGAGCTGCCCGAGCCCACCCTCGCACTGGACCGCCGGCACGCGGTGGACCTGATCATCGACACCGTGATGGCGCACGAGCCGGGCGAGATCACCATCGTCCCCACGGCCGGCCTGACCAACATCGCGCTGGCCGCGCGCAAGGAGCCGCGGATCGTCGAGCGGGTCCGCGAGGTCGTGCTGATGGGCGGCGGCTACCACGAGGGCAACTGGAGCGCGGTCGCCGAGTTCAACATCATCATCGACCCCGAAGCGGCGCACATCGTCTTCAACGAGAAGTGGCCGGTCACCATGGTCGGGCTGGACCTCACGCACCAGGCGCTGGCCACCCCCGCGGTCGAGGAGAAGATCGCCGCGGTGGGCACCAAGCCGGCCACCTTCGTGCTGGAACTGCTGGACTTCTTCCGCGAGGCCTACCGCGAGAACCAGGGCTTCGAGCACCCGCCGGTGCACGACCCGTGCGCGGTGGCGTACGTCATCGACCCGGACGTGATGACCGTGCGCCGGGCCCCGGTGGACGTCGAGCTGCGCGGTGCGCTGACCGTCGGGATGACCGTGACGGACTTCCGGGCGCCCGCACCCGACGACTGCACCACCCAGGTCGCGGTCAAGCTCGACCACGAGCGGTTCTGGAACCTCGTGGTGGACGCGCTGGAGCGGATCGGCGACGTAGCGGAATGAACGGCACGAACGGCATGAACACCTCCACCACCCAGGCCACCCGGTCCACCGTCGAGGCGAAGGGACCCGGCTCCGGCGTCCGCATCGGGGTGCTGGTCACCGCGCTGCTGGCGGCCTGCTTCGCGTTCCAGCTGAACGCCAGCATGCTCAGCCCGGCGCTGAAGAACATCGAGGACACCCTCGGTGCCAGCTCGGCCGAGATCGGCCTCACCCAGACCGCGTTCTTCACCTCGGCGGCCCTGTTCTCCCTGTTCCTCCCCCGGCTGGGCGACGTCATCGGCCGCCGCCGGGTGCTCACCGGGATGCTCGGCCTGATGGTCGTCGGCTGTGTCATCGCTGCGCTGGCGACCAGCGTGCCGATGCTGTTCGCCGGCCGCATCATCCAGGGCGTCAGCGGTCCGGTCGTCCCGCTGTGCCTGATCATGCTGCGGGTCGAGGTGCGGGAGCCGAAGCGGTACGGCACCCTGCTCGGCGTGATCACCGCGGTCAACGGCGGGATCGCCGGTGTGGACTCCCTCGCGGGCGGCTACCTCGCCGACCGGCACGGCTTCGGCTCGGTCTTCTGGGCGATGGCCGTCGTCGCGGCGCTGGCGACCGTCCTCGTCGCCACCCTGACCCCGGAGTCCAGGGCTCCGGCCGCGGACGCCCCGGGCGCCCGCCGGATGGACTGGCCCGGCGTCGCCCTGCTCGTCGTCTCGGTCGGCTCGCTGCTGATCGCGCTCAACGAGGCGGGCAAGCTGGCCGCCGCCGACTGGCCGCTGATCGCCGTCCTCGTCGTGCTGGCCGCGGCCGCCTTCGGCCTGTTCTGGCGCACCGAGAACCGCAGCGGGCACCCGCTGGTCGCAACGAGGCACCTCAAGCAGCGCGCGACCTGGGCGACCCTGCTCACCACCGTGCTGACCATGACCGGCGTGTTCGCCGTGATGAACGGGCTGATCCCGGCGTTCGCGCAGGACGCGCAGGCCGGCCTCGGAATGAGCGCGGAGGCATCCGCCTGGTGGACGCTGTCGCCGTACGCGCTGGCCGGTCTGGCCATGGGCCCGCTGGCCGGCCGGCTGGCCGCCACCTTCGGCTACGGGCGCGTGCTGCGGTGCGGTCTGGTCGGCTCGGTGGCCACGGTGGTGCTGATGCTGGCGACGATGCACAGCCACTCGCACGTCCTGCTGCTGGTGACCTCGATCCTGGTGGGCGTCGCCTACGCGGGCGTCGCCAACATCGTCCTCAACGGGCTCGGCATCGTGCTCTCCCCCGGCGAGAACCCGGGCTTCCTGCCCGGCCTGAACGCGGGTGCGTTCAACCTCGGCGCGGGTCTGAGCTTCGCGGTGCTCTACGCGGTCAAGACCGCCGCCACGCCGGCCGATCCGGCCTCCGCCGGCGGCTACACCGCGGGCATGATCGCCGGTGTGGTCATCCTGGCGGCGGCGATCGCCAGCTCGTTCCTGATCCCGAAGCCGGTGGCGGCCGAAGCCCAGGACTGAGGGCTCACGGCGCGCCACCGGGGGATCCTCGGGCGGCTCACTCCGGCGTCGGCTCCTCCGTCCACCGCAGAATGGCGCCGAGCCCGCCGGAGGGCGCCCGTTCGGGATCGCGGACGATCACGACCTCGGCGCCGCTGGCCGCGGCCGACCGGATGAGCGCGTCGTCGGCCCGGGCGGCGGCCGGCCGCACATCGTCGCCGAGGTACTGCAACTCGGTGCCGCGCACGGCCAGTTGGTCGGCGCCGTCACCGACCCAGACCTGACGTCCGGTGTCCGCGCCGTGCGGGTCGACCAGCAGGGTGTCGATCCGGTGTTCCCGGGCCGCCTCGACGAGCGCGGGGATGCCGGCCGCGGCGTGCGGGGCGCTCTTGCCGCCGGGGCCCTCGCCGGTGCGGAAGCGGTCGGTCACCTCCACGACGTGCTGGCGTTCCTGCTCGGCCCGGACCTGGGCGATGTCCCGTTCCACCAGGTCGCTCTCGGAGCCGGCGGCGCGGCCGCCGTGTTCGCTCTCGTAGGTGATGCCGCGCAGCTGCTCCGGCAGCTTCTCGTGCACGAGGTGCCGCTCGCGGGCGTCGCCGATGAGGATGACGGCCTCCGCCCCGTGCTCCTGCGCGGTCCGGCGGATCGCGTCGGCGATCTCCCCGGCGTTCTGCTCCCAGGTGTTCTCCACCTTGGCCTGGAAGTGGGTCTCGGACCAGTCCGAGGACGTGGTGCGGTGGACGGGCCACTCGGCGCCGGTGACCTTGCCGGCGTCCTCGCTGCCCTGCTGTCCCAGGACGGCCAGGTCCGCCCCGGTGCGGTCCAGCCGGACCACGAGGCAGACGGGGTCGTCGCCGATCGCGGCCAGGAAGGGCGCGATCCGGGGCACCGGCCCCCAGGCGGCGAAGGGTGTGGGCGGCGGCCCGGGCAACGGCGCGTTGAGCACGACCTTGCCGTTGGTGGCGAACAGCACCCGCCCGGCGTGCGACTGCGGTTCCCCTTCGCGCCGCGTGACCAGGGCCTCGTGCACGGCGCCGCAGGTGGCCTCGTCCGCGCCGAGCGCGAAGAGCTGCGCGGTGGTCGCGCTCGCCGTCAACTCTTGCTGTTTCTCGGCGTCCTCGGTGCCGTGCGAGATATCGGCATAGACGGTTGCCCATGGGCCCGGCCGATCGATGACCGGTCGAAGGAGCGAGAGTCGCATGGCGCTGCCTCCTTGGGTTCTCCCGGTATGCGTGGGGCTTGTCTGCGGTTGGCTGCGTATGCGGTGGGACGCGTATGCGTCGGCTTGTCTGCGGTTGGCTGTCATACGAATTCCCGATCCCCCAGGGCGTATGCATTGCGGTCCGGCCCGGGATATGCCTTCGGGGCGATCACGCAGTGTGGTGATACGGGTGAATTCCGTGCAGGGGCTTGAAACGACCGCGTCGGGTTGTTAGGGCGGAGGGACCAGGGAAACTGGGAGAAAGCGTCGGGTCGGCACGACTCGGAGACCGGAGGCAGCGATGGTCATGGAACACGGAATGGACAAGACCGGCCCCGCCCGGGACGACATGATGAAGAAGCAGCTGCGCGGGCAACTGGCCGCGGAGCGCTCGCTGCGGACCGACGAGGAACACGAACTCCAGCCCGCGGGCGAGGACCAGCCGGTGCCGGCCCGGTCGCCCGCGAGCGACTACCGCGGCGGTACGCCGAGCGGAATGACCGAGCAGGACGTCGGACTGCGCTCCGAACTCGCCCAGCACCTCGGCCGGAGCCTGTACCCCGCCGACAAGAACACGATCATCGAGACGCTGCGGCGCAACAACGCGCCGGACCGGCTGGTGGACCTGGCGCAACGGCTGCCGGCGCACGACCGGTACGTCAATGTCCAGGCCATCGCCGAGGCCATCGGACTGCACACCGAGCACGTGCGGCGCTGACCCGGCCGTCCGCCCCCTGACGCTGCCGAGCGGCGCCGGGAGGCGGACAATTGGTGACAGAGAGCCCCGCCGCAGCCCGCGGCGGGCGAGCGGACGGGAGAGGGAGGGCGGTCATGTCCGACGACGCGATGGGCGACGAGGTCTACCAGCCGCCCAGCTCCGACCCCCAGGACAACCCCAACGATCTCGACATGGAGGACGCCCTCGACGAGCCCGACCTCGATGCCATGCTGGACACCGGCTATTCGCCGCCCGAACGGCCCTTCGTGGTCAATCACGAGGGCACCACGGCACGGGAACTGCACGACCGCGAGTCGCTGGAGCACCGGCTGGCCGTGGAGGTGCCGGACGTGCTCCCGGTCGACGGCGACGGCATCGGCGATCTGCCGGGCGGCGTGGGCGAACCGGTGGATCTGGAGTGCGGCGAGGAGCGGGCCGGCCGGCTCGTGGGCACCGACGAGGGCTTCTGGCGCGGCGGCAGCGACGACATCGCCGCCCGGGACGTCGGCATCGACGGCGGTGCGGCGTCCGCGGAGGAGGCCGCGGTGCACATCGCCCGCGACAATGCGGGGGACGGGGAACTGGAGGCATAGCCCCGGGATTCCGCCCCGGGCCGGGTCCCGGAATGTCTTTCGTCCCGCCGCTCGCCCTGCCCGCCCGTGAGATGCCGGACCCGTGAGATGCCGTATCCGTGAGATGCCTTATCCGGGAGATTCAGAAGATTTCCTCGGCGGTGGACCGGACGATACGGGCCCCCATAGTGCGTTCCCTCATGCGCGGCGTGCGCGGCGCGGCTTTCGCGAGATCGCGGTGGATGTGCACGCAGGCGTCCTCGACGCCGATGACGCCGGGGCCGGACCCGCTCATCGCCGGTTTCCCGGCTCCCCGGCCTCCTCCTCGGCGACCCGTTTGAGGGTGCGCCCGCTGCGGACGGAGCGGGCCCGGCGGGCGTCGGGGGTGCCACGCCGTTCGGCCCGTTCGTCGTTCTCCTTGACCAGCAGCCAGGACTCCCGCTTCCCGGAGCCGTCACCGCCGCGGAACCGGGTGAGCGCATAGCCGCCGTGCAGTTTGCTGCCGTCGAGCCAGAAGGAGGCGTGGCCCTGCTCCAGTGCCTCGCCGAACGTGCGGGTGCGGCCCTTCTTCTTCCCCGGCAGCGGGCGGTAGCTGCCCTCGTCCCAGACGATGACGGTGCCCGCGCCGTACTCCCCTGCCGGGATGACGCCCTCGAACTCCCGGTACTCCAGCGGATGGTCCTCGGTGGGCATGGCCAGCCGCTTGTCCTGCGGATCGGTGGACGGGCCCTTCGGCACCGACCAGGACTTGAGGACGCCGTCGACCTCCAGCCGGAAGTCGAAGTGCAGGGTGCTGGCGTCGTGGATCTGCACCACGAAGCACGGGGTGCCGCCGGAGGAGGTCTGCTCGCCCTGCGGCTCGCGGGTCCGGTCGAAGTGCCGTTTGCCGCGGTACGTCGTCAGTCCGTTCCTGTCACCCACGGGTCCGCCCGCCTTTCCTCGGCTGCCGCATCTCTCACTGTGGCGCGCGGCGGGCGGCGCCGCACGTATGGCCCGGGGCCCGCCCCACGGCTCTCCGAGTACCCGGTCGGGTGAGTATCCCGCCCGCCAAGGGGCACGCGAGGGCCGCGGGAGCGAGTTTGGATCCTGACCCCTGACCGCAGAGGCGAGTGCCGGGAGGAGCCATGGGCGTGGGGAGGCTGCTGCGTGACTGGCCCGTTTACCGGCAGCTGACCGGCGGCGATCCGCTGGGCCGCGGACGCGCCGCGATGTCCGCGCGCACCGAAGCGCTCCGGCCGCGGACGGAGACCGCCGACCGGGTGGTGAAGTCGGTCTGCCCGTACTGCGCGGTCGGCTGCGGACAGCAGGTGTACGTCAAGGACGACCGGGTGGTGCAGATCGAGGGCGACCCCGATTCGCCGGTCAGCCGGGGCCGGCTGTGCCCCAAGGGCTCGGCGACGCTCCAGCTGACGACCGGGCCGTCCCGGCGCCACCAGGTCCTCTACCGCCGGCCGTACGGGACCGACTGGCAGCCGCTCGACCTGGACACGGCCATGGACATGATCGCCGACCGGGTGATCGAGACCCGCCGGGAGACCTGGCAGTGGGAGGCGGACGGCAAGCGGGTGGCCCGCACGCTCGGCATCGCCAGCCTGGGTGGCGCGACCCTCGACAACGAGGAGAACTACCTGATCAAGAAGCTGCTGACCGGTCTGGGCGTGGTCCAGGTGGAGAACCAGGCCCGGGTCTGCCACAGCTCGACGGTCGCGGGCCTGGGCACCTCGTTCGGGCGCGGCGGGGCGACCACCTTCATGCAGGACCTGCAGCACGCGGACTGCATCGTCATCGAAGGCTCGAACTTCGCCGAGGCGCACCCGGTGGGCTTCCAGTGGGTGATGGAGGCCAAGGCCCGGGGCGCCCGGATCATCCACGTCGATCCGCGCTTCACCCGGACCAGCGCGCTGTGCGACCTGCACGTGCCGATCCGGGCCGGCACCGACCTCGCCTTCCTGGGCGGGCTGATCCACCACGTGCTGTCCGAGGGGAAGGACTTCCGCGAGTACGTCCTCGCCTACACCAACGCCGCCACCCTGATCAGCGAGGACTTCCGGGACACCGAGGACCTCGACGGGGTGTTCTCCGGCCTGGACGAGGAGGGGCGCCGCTACGACCCGGCGAGCTGGCAGTACGAGGGCACCGACGTCCAGGCCCCGGCCGGCGACGTCGAGCAGCTGCACGACCGCCGGCTCGAAGACCTCCGCGGCGCCGCCCACCACGCCCCCGGCCACGCCGAGACGCACGGCTCGGGCGGACCGCAGGCCGCCGCCGAGGCGCCGCGGGACCCGACCCTGACCCACCCCCGGTGCGTCTACCAGATCCTCAAGCGGCACTACGCCCGCTACACCCCCGAGCTGGTCGAGCGGACCTGCGGGATCCCGCGCGCGACGTTCCGGCAGGTGTGCGACGCACTGACCGCGAACTCCGGGCGCGAGCGGACCAGCGCCTTCGTCTACGCGGTCGGCTGGACCCAGCACACGACCGGCTCCCAGTACATCCGGGCCGCGAGCGTCCTGCAGCTGCTGCTGGGCAACATCGGCCGCCCCGGCGGCGGCATCCAGGCGCTCCGCGGCCACGCCTCCATCCAGGGCTCCAGCGACATCCCCACGCTCTTCAACCTGCTGCCCGGCTACCTGCCGATGCCCCATGCGCACGCCCACGAGGACCTGGACACCTTCGTCGCGGCGAGCCGCACCGACAAGGGCTTCTGGGCCGACATGCGGGCGTACTTCGTCAGCCTGCTCAAGGCGTACTACGGCGATGCCGCGACCCCGGAGAACGACTTCTGCTTCGACCACCTGCCGCGGCTCACCGGCTCGCACAGCACCTACGACACCGTCATGGCGCAGCTGGACGGCGTCTGCAAGGGCTACTTCCTGATGGGCGAGAACCCCGCCGTGGGCTCCGCCAACACCCGGCTGCAGCGGCTCGGCATGGCCAACCTCGACTGGCTGGTGGTGCGGGACTTCTCGCTCATCGAGTCGGCGACCTGGTGGCAGGACGGGCCCGAGATCGAGAGCGGCGAGCTCGCCACCGAGGACATCGGGACCGAGGTGTTCTTCCTTCCGGCCGCCGCGCACACCGAGAAGTCCGGGTCGTTCACCAACACCAACCGCTGGCTGCAGTGGCACCACGCCGCCGTCGAGCCGGACGGCGACGCCCGCAGCGACCTGTGGTTCATGTACCACCTCGGCCGGCGCATCAAGGCGAAGCTGGCGGCGTCCACCGACCCGAGGGACCGCATGGTACGGGACCTGACCTGGGACTACCCGGTCGAGGGCGAGCACCGGGAGCCGGTCGCCGCCGCCGTCCTCGCCGAGATCAACGGGCACGGCCCGGACGGCGTCCCGCTGCGTGCCTACACCGAGCTGACGGACGACGGCTCGACCCGCTGCGGCTGCTGGATCTACTGCGGGGTCTACGCGGACGGCGTCAACCAGGCGGCCCGCCGCACCCCGCACACCGAGCAGGACTGGGTCGCCGCCGAGTGGGCGTGGGCCTGGCCGGCCAACCGCCGGATCCTCTACAACCGGGCGTCGGCCGCCCCGGACGGCACGCCGTGGAGCGCCCGCAAGGCGTACGTGTGGTGGGACGCCGAAGCGGGCCGCTGGACCGGCCGGGACGTGCCGGACTTCGTCCCCGACCGGGCGCCGGATCACGTACCGCCGCCCGGGGCGCGGGGGCCCGACGCGCTGCGCGGCGACGACCCGTTCATCATGCAGGCGGACGGCAAGGGCTGGCTGTTCGCCCCGTCCGGGCTGCTCGACGGGCCGCTGCCGACCCACTACGAGCCGCAGGACTCGCCGTTCGGCAACGCCCTGTACCCCGACCGGCCGCGCTCCCCCACGCAGGCGCGGTACGTCCGCGAGGGCAACCGCTACCACCCCAGCGGCGACGAGCCGGGCGCCGAGGTCTTCCCGTACGTGCTGACCACCCACCGGCTGACCGAGCACTTCACGGCGGGCGGGATGAGCCGCTGGTCGTCCCATCTCGCCGAGCTGCAGCCGGAGTTGTTCTGCGAGGTGTCCCCGCGGCTGGCCGCCGAGCGCGGTCTGACGCACAACGGCTGGGCGACGATCGTCACGGCCCGGAACGCCATCGAGGCGCGGGTGGCGGTCACCGACCGGATCAGGACGCTGACCGTGCACGGCCGCGAGGTGCACCAGATCGGGCTGCCGTTCCACTGGGGCCCCAACGGGGTGGTCACCGGCGACGCGGCCAACGAGCTGATGGCGATCGTGCTGGACCCCAACTCGCACATCCAGGAGGACAAGGCGCTCACCGCCGACATCCGCCCGGGCCGCCGGCCGCGCGGCCCCGCCCTCCCCCGCCTGGTGGCGGAGTACCGGCGGCGTGCGGGGATCACCGAGCACACCGGAGAGGACCGACGGCCATGACCGACAGCCTGCTCAGCGGCCCCGAGCCGGACCCGGCCGGCGACGCCGGGCACGCCGGTGCCCCGCCCCGGGTGGGGTTCTTCACCGACACCTCCGTCTGCATCGGCTGCAAGGCGTGCGAGGTGGCGTGCAAGGAGTGGAACGCCCTCCCCGAGGACGGGCTGACGCTCACCGGCATGTCCTACGACAACACCGCCGGGCTCGGGGCCTCCACCTGGCGGCACGTGGCCTTCATCGAGCAGTCGGCGCCGCAACCGCCGGTGCCCGCGCCCGAGGGCCGTACGGTGCTGCCGCTCGCCGAGGACGCGGACCAGTCGGCCGGCGGCGACCTGCGCTGGCTGATGTCCTCCGACGTCTGCAAGCACTGCACCCACGCCGCCTGCCTCGACATCTGCCCGACCGGCTCGCTGTTCCGCACCGAGTTCGGGACCGTGGTGGTGCAGGAGGACATCTGCAACGGCTGCGGCTACTGCGTCCCGGCCTGCCCCTACGGCGTGATCGAGCAACGCCCCTCCGACGGCCGGGCGTTCAAGTGCACCCTCTGCTACGACCGGCTCGGCGCCGGGCAGGAACCCGCCTGCGCGAAGGCCTGCCCGACCGAGTCGATCCGGTTCGGCCCGCTCGACGAGCTGCGCGAGCGCGCGGCACTGCGGGTGGACCAGCTGCACGCGGCCGGGGTGCCCCAGGCCCGCCTCTACGGCCACGACCCGGCGGACGGGGTCGGCGGCGACGGGGCGTTCTTCCTGCTGCTGGACGAGCCGGAGGTCTACGGACTGCCGCCGGACCCGCAGGTCACCACCCGGGACCTGCCCGCGATGTGGCGGCACGCCGGCGCGGCGGCACTGTCGCTGGCGGGCGGTTTCGCGCTGTCCTTCGCGCTGCCCGCCGTGCTGCGAGGGAGGGGGCGGCGATGACCGGCCCCGACCGGCCGGGCGACCGGCGCACACGGCGGTCCCGCAAGGGCGAGGAACTCATGGTCCCGCGCGCCGAGTTCGCCTCCTACTACGGCCGTCCGGTCATCAAGGCGCCCTCCTGGTCGGCCCGGGACATCGCCGGGTACTTCTTCCTCGGCGGCCTGGCCGGCGCCGGTTCGGTGCTCGCCGCGGGCGCCCAGCTGACCGGCCGGACCACGCTGGCGACCGGTATGAAGGTCTCGTCGCTGGCGGCCGTCTCGCTGTCCGCCGCGGCGCTCGTCCACGACCTCGGCCGGCCCGCCCGGTTCGGCAACATGCTGCGCGTCATCAAGCCGACCTCGCCGATGAGCGTCGGTTCCTGGCTGCTCAGCGGCTACGGTCCGGCGGCCGGGGCGGCGGCGGTGTGCGCGGTCAGCGGGCGGCTGCCGCGGGCCGGCGCCGCCGCCACCGCGGCCGCCGCGGCGCTGGGGCCGGCCGTGGCCACGTACACCGCCGTGCTCGCGGCGGACACCGCGGTGCCGGCCTGGCACGGCGCGCACCGCGAACTGCCCTATCTCTTCGCGGCCTCCGCGACCGCCGCGGCGTCCGGCACGGCACTGGTGCTGGCACCGCCCCGCGAGACCGCGCCGGTGCGCTGCGCCGCCGTCCTCGCGGCCGCTGCCGACGCGGCGGCGATGCGGGCGGCGAAACGGCGGCTGGGGATGGTGGCGGAGACCTACCGGGCGGGCCGGGCCGGCCGGCTGCTGCGCGGGGCGGAGCTGCTGCTCGGTGCCGGCGCGGTGACCGCGGCGCTCGGCGCCCGCCGTTCCCGGGCGGCGGCCGTCACCGCCGGGCTGGCGCTGCTCGCCGGGTCGGCGTGCACCCGGTTCGGCGTCTTCGCCGCCGGGATCGCCTCCGCGCAGGACCCGGCGTACACCGTCGTCCCCCAGCGCGCCGCGATGAACCCGTCCGGCGGACCGGGACCGGGCCCGGCCACCGACCGCCCGGACGGCCGCACCGAACAGCAAGCATCAGACTGACCGTCCTCGACCGCAGGAGTCCACGTGACACGACGTCGCCCTCGGATCGTGATCGTCGGAGCCGGTTTCGCCGGCTACGAATGTGCCCGCACGCTCTCCCGGACGGCCAAGGGAGCCGCCGAGATCGTGCTGCTCAACCCCCATGACTACTTCCTCTACGTACCGCTGCTGCCGGAGGTGGCGGCGGGCATCCTGGAGCCGCGCCGGATCTCGGTGTCGCTGACCGGGACCCTGCCGGGCGTCCGGCTCGTCCTCGGGCAGGCCCACGACGTGGACCTGGACGCCCGCCGGGTGGCGTACACCGACCCGGAGGACCGCGAGGGCACGCTGGACTACGACCGGCTGGTGCTGACCGTCGGCAGCGTCAACAAGCTGCTGCCCGTCCCCGGTGTCGCCGAACACGCCCACGGCTTCCGCGGGATGCCGGAGGCGCTCTACCTGCGCGACCACATCACCCGCCAGTGCGAACTGGCCGGGGCGGCCGAGGACCCGCGCGAACGGGCCGCCAGGACCACGTTCGTGGTCGTCGGGGCGGGCTACACCGGCACCGAAGTCGCCGCCCACGGCGTGCTGTTCACCGATGCGCTGGCCCGGCAGAACACCGGACTGCGGGACGGGCCGCGGCCCCGCTGGCTGCTGCTGGACATCGCCGACCGGCTGTTGCCGGAGCTGGACGAGCGGCTCTCCCGCACCGCCGAGCGGGTGCTGCGCGGCCGCGGGGTGGACGTCCGTACCGGCACGTCGGTCAAGGAGGCCACCTCGGACGGGGTGCTGCTGGACGACGGCGAGTTCGTCGACAGCCGCAGCCTGATCTGGTGCGTCGGCGTCCGCCCGGACCCGCTGGTGGACTCGATGGGGCTGCCCACCGACCGGGGGCGGCTGTGCGTCGACGCGTACCTGGGCGTGCCCGGCCATCCGGAGGTGTTCGCCTGCGGTGACGCCGCGGCCGTCCCGGACCTGACCCGGCCGGGCAAGGTGACGCCGATGACCGCCCAGCACGCCCAGCGGCAGGGCAAGGTCGCGGCGCGCAATGTCGCGGCGTCCTGCGGCCACGGCGCCCCGCGCGCGTACGAACACCACGACCTGGGGTTCATGGTCGACCTGGGCGGGGTCCAGGCCGCCGCGAACCCGCTGCACATCCCGCTGTCCGGCCCGTTCGCCAGTGCCGTCACCCGCGGCTACCACCTGATGGCGATGCCCGGGAACCGGGTGCGGGTGGCCGCCGACTGGCTCCTGGACGCGGTGCTGCCCCGGCAGGGCGTCCAGCTCGGCCTGGTGCGGTCCTGGTCGGTGCCGCTGGACACCGAGACACCGGAGGTGGCCCGGGTACCGCGCTAGGCTCTCTTCAAGGCCCTCTCCGCGTAGTCCCGGCGCTTGTTCGGGCAGGTGCCGGGTATCCGCCCGGAATGGAGAAGCTGACCGTGGGAACCACGTATCCGTCCGCGCCCCTCGCCGCTCCGCACGGGACGAGCGGCGCCCTGCTCACGATCGTCGGGGTCCTCGTTGTCGCCGTGCTGCTCGCGGCGTTCGTCCGGGGCCGGCGCATCAGGAAGCGCGAGCCGGGCCCGCCCGACCCCGAGTCACATCCGCGGCTGCCGCACGGCGGGCCGGTGGGCGATGTCATGGAGCGCCGTGAGCCCGAGGAACTCCCCCGGAGCGACCACCGGCGCGGGCCGCACGAGCTGAGGGGCAACGGCATCGGGTCCCGGCGCCGCGAGTAGGCACGCCCCGGCGCCCGGCAGGTGTCGTCGGGGACACGGTGACCGGGCCCGTCGCCGCGCGGGGAAAGGGCCGGGCGGGTGAAATCGCCGGGCCGGCCGGCGGCATGGCGGTCCTCGCCCGTGGTGGCCCGTCGAGTATCCAGGAACATGTCCCTTCGTCATCCCGTGGACCGCGGCGGCAAGGAACGGGGGCGGTTCGCCGAACTGGCCGAAAGGGCCTCGCATTTCACCAGTTCCCCGCTGTTCTTCGCGCTGTGCCTGGTCCTGATCGCCCTGTTCCTCGCCGTTCACCTCGCCCATCTGTCATTGGCGTGGCAGCTGCTGGCGGGGGATTTCATGACCGCGGTGACCCTGCTTCTGCTCGCCCTGCTCAAGAACTCCGAGCTGCGGGCGGAACACGCGATCCAGCGGAAACTCGACGCCCTGGCGGCCGCGCTGCTGGAGTCCCGGGAGGGCCGGGGCGGAAAAGCCGCGGAGGACCTCAGGAAGGCGATCCGCATGGAGGAGGAAACGTGAGCATGGACGTCGAGAAGAGCCCGGTCGCCCCGGCACGGCGCGGCCGGTGAGCGCGGTCCAGGGGCGGCGGGCCGCGACCGGGGGGCCGCTGCCGCTCCCGGCGGCGCGGATCGTCGCTCCCGAGATCGACGGGCCCGAGGACGTGGTGGCCGACGCCGACGGCAACGTCCTGACGGGTGCCGCGGACGGCACGGTCTGGCGGGTGCGGCTGCCGGAGACGGGAGCGGCCGACCAGGCAGCACGGTCGGCCCGGGCGGAGGCCGTGGGGCACACCGGCGGCCGGCCGCTGGGGCTGCATCCGCTTCCCGGTGGTGAGCTGCTCGTCTGCGACGCCTACGGCGGTCTGCTGCACCTCACGCCCCGGGACGGCACGGTCCGGGTGCTGGCCGACGAGGCGGCCGGCGAGCCGCTGCGGTTCTGCAGCAATGTCACCGCGGCGCCGGACGGCACGGTCTACTTCACCGTCTCCAGCCTCCGCTACGGACTGGACGAGTGGCCGGGCGACATCCTGGAGCACCTCGGGACGGGCCGGCTGCTGCGGCTGCGGCCCGGCGGGACGCCCGAAGTGCTGCTGTCGGGGCTGCAGTTCGCCAACGGCGTGGCGATGGCGCCGGACGGGTCGTTCCTCCTCGTGGCCGAGACCGGGGCCCGCCGGCTGCGCCGCTACTGGCTCGCCGGACCACGCGCCGGCCGCCCCGAGACCCTCGCCGCGGACCTGCCCGGTTACCCCGACAACATCTCCCTCGCCGACGACGGCCTCTTCTGGGTGGCCCTCGCCGGCCCGCGCCAGCCGGCCCTGGAGCTGGTGCACACCCTCCCCCACCCGCTGCGGCGGGCGGCCTGGCGGGCGATGCGGCGGGTGCGTCCCATCCCCCCGCCGCATCCGACCGTGCGGGTGCTGGGGATCCGCCCCGACGGCCAGCCGGCGTGGGACCTGCGGGCCGCCAGGTCGCCGTACCGGATGGTCACCGCGGTCTGCCGTACGGGCAGCCGGCTGGTCCTGGCCAGCGTCGCCCAGCGCGGCGTGGCGGTGTGCGCGCTGCCCGGCGCGGAGTCCCTGACCGGGCACTGAGGCGGCCGCTTCGGCCCCGTCGGGGGGCGCGCGAACCCGTCTACCGGACCCGCTCGGTCGTTTCCTCCTCCTCGTCGGGGAGTTTCACATCGCTCACCGCGATGTTGACCTCCACGACTTCGAGGCCGGTCATCCGCTCGACCGCGGCGATGACCTGTTCGCGGACCGCTCGGGCGACGTCCGGGATCACCTCGCCGTATGCGGCGATGATGTCCAGGTCGATGGCGGTCTGCTTCTCGCCGACCTCGACCCTGACCCCGTGCGTGCCGCCCGACCCTCCGCCGGGCACCCGCCTGCGCAGCTCGCCCACGGACCGCGCGAAACCGCTGCCCAGGGCGTACACGCCGTCCACATCACCGGCCGACAGATAGGCGATCTTCGTCACCACGTTGTCGGCGATGGTCGTCCGCCCGAGGGTCCCGGCGTTCCGCGACCCGTGCTCGGTGACCTCGGTCATCCCGCTCACCCCTCGCTCCGTCGCCTGTGCTTCGTGCCGTGTGCTCCGTACGGAGAGGAGCGTCGGCCCTCTCTTCACGCTAGAGCCCGGCAGATGAGGTCGCCTCTCCTCCTTTGCCGACCCGGCAACCGGAATTGTCGGCCGCTCCCCTGCGACGGACGCACCGGCGGCCGCGTCCCACGGGACGCGGCCGCCGGGATGCGCTCCGGGGTCAGGCGGCCCCGTTGGTCCGGCGGCGGCGCAGCACCAGGACGGTGCCGGTCGCGCCGGCCGCCACCACCGCGGCGCCGATCGCGGCCGGCAGCACGGGGAAGGCGGAGTCGGTGGCCGCGGCGGTGTCCTCCACGGCCGGGCCCGGGTCGATGGTGGTCGCGATCGGGGCGACGTGCCGGATCGGGCCGACGGACCTGACCGAGCCGTCCTTGTTGAGCAGCACCTGCTTCTTGTTGGGGTGCCGAAAGTCGAACATGCCCTGCAGGGAGCCGGCCCGGGTGTCGAAGGCGGCGTCGCCGATCCGGCCGGTGTGCCAGTTGTCCTCGATGAACTTGATGATCGAGGTCTGCTCGGTGCGGGTGTGGTCGATCTTGTTGACCTTGCTGTACGGCGAGACCACCAGGAGGGGCTGCCGGGTGCCGGGGCCGCAGCGGTCCGCGTAGCCGCCGGCGGCCGCGGGGCCCGCCTGGCAGGCCGGGCTGTCGGTGGGCTTGCCGTTGGAGCCGGTCGAGGTGTCCTTCGAGCCGTTGCGCGGCTTCGCGTAGGCGTGGTCGTACCAGCCGTCGGAGTCGTCGTAGGCGATGACGACCGCGGTGTCCTTCCACTGCGGGGACTGCTGGATGCGGTTGATCCGGTCGACGAGGAAGTGCTGTTCGTCGATCGGGTCGGAGTAGGCGGCGTGCGCGTCCTGGTATTCGGGGGCCTTGACGAAGCTGACCGCCGGCAGCTTGCCCGCCTTCAGCGCGGCGTCGAAGTCGGTCAGGTCGTAGTTGTGGTTGGCCGGTCCGGCGTGGCCGATCTCGTCGACGCTCTTGGGCGGCAGGTGGTGCGGGTTCGCGGTGGACCGGTAGTACTGGAACGGCGCGTGGTGCGGGCTGTAGTCGACGACCGGCGCGCCCCCGACGTTGGTGTGGGTGGTGCCGCCGCACTTCGCGTAGTGGCCGTCCTCGCCGTCCCACGCGGTGCTGGGCCGGAAGCCGCCCTGGAACCAGCCCCAGCTGACGTGCCGCGCGTTGAGCAGGTCGCCGATGTTGCGGCCCTGCATCGCGGCGACCGCGTTCTTGCCGGTGTGGTCCTTGTTGGAGCAGTCGTCGTAGGCCGGGTCGGGGTCGCTGATGATCGTGCCGACGCCGCGGGCGTCCGGCGAGTGCACGGCGTGCGGGTCGGGCTTGTCGGTCTGCCGCGGGTGCTCCGTGCCGGAGGCCGGGTCCATGGAGACGACGCCGTGCGTCTGCCCGGAGACCAGGTTGAGGGCGCCGGGGGTCGAGGGGCCGTAAGTGGAGCTGAAGGAGCGGTCGTTGAGGGCGTAGTGCTGGGCGTAGTTCCACAGCCCGGTGACGGTGTTGCCGTCGTAGTAGTCCATCACCAGTCCGGGCTCGCCGAAGAGACCACCGGAGCACTTGCCCGAGTCGGTGTTCTGGACGAACTGGTCGGCCTTGCCGCCGTTGTAGGCGTACTGCTCGGGCCCGTAGTCGTGGTTCTGGTCGCAGGTCATGGCCTGCTGCAGGGTGAGCCGCTTGGGCGCGTACTGGTTGGGGTTGTGCTCGAGCAGACCGGCGGTGCGCAGGTTGTCGATGTCCCGGGGGGTGTGCGGGGACGGGGTGAAGCGGGTGCCGTCGGTGTTCGCGGCCTTGGGGTACGTCGCGAAGTAGTGGTCGAACGAGATGTTCTCGTCGAAGAGCACGACCACGTGCTTGATGGGGGTGGAGGTACGGGAGGGGGTGGGCTGGTGCCCGGCGGCCCAGGTCGGCGCCGTGGTACCCAGGACGGTGAGGGCCGCGGCGCCCGCGAGGGCCCCCAGGCTCCTTATCGCCGGTCGTCTTCCCCTGCTTGCCATGCTCGTTCACCCTCCGGACGGGGACGTGGTCGTGCTGTACGCCCGGATGCTCGGCCGGGCGGGCAGCGGCTCGGCAGAGTCATGATGACGGGCGGGTGAACACTGCGTCAGGTAAGCCGGGCCAAAGCTTGACCGGGTGTTGACCCTTTCGGCGGCCGGTCAGGTGAGCAGGGCCCGGCCGTACCAGTCCGAGGTGTCGCGTACGCCCGGCAGTGCGTAGAAGTAGCCGCCGCCGAACGGGGTCAGGTAGTCCGTCAGCGGTTCGCCGGCGAGCCGGTGCTGCACGGCCTCGAACTGGGCGGCCAGGTCGCGCTGGTAGCAGCAGAACAGCAGGCCCATGTCCAGGTTGCCGTTGCGGTCCACGCCCTGGTCGTAGTTGTACGAGCGGCGCAGGATCCGCTGGCCGTCGGTGGCCGGGGTGCGCGGGTTGGCCAGCCGGATGTGGCTGTCCAGGGGGATGACGTCGCCCTTGGGGTCGCCGGCGTAGTGCGGGGTGTCGTGTTCGTGGTTGCCGTCCAGGGGCGCCCCGGTCTCGCGGTTGCGGCCGAACATCCGCTCCTGTTCGGTCAGCGACACCCGGTCCCAGAACTCCACCAGCATGCGGATCAGCCGCACCACCTGGTAGCTGCCGCCGACCGCCCAGGCCGGTTCGCCGGAGTCCCGGCCGGCCCAGACCAGCCGGTCCATCTCCCGGGCGGACCCGGCGTCCGGATTGGCCGTGCCGTCCTTGAAGCCCATGAGGTTGCGGGGCGTGCCGGAGGGGCGGGGCGGGCTGCTGAAGCCGTCCATCCGCCAGCGCACCTGCATGCCGCCCCGGGTCTGCCGGGCGAGGTCCCGCAGGGCGTGCAACACGGTGTCGGTGTCGTCGGCGCACAGTTGGAGGCTCAGATCGCCGTGGCACCACTCGGGGCGGAGGTCGTCGTCGGGGAAGGAGGGCATGGCCGTGAGGCGGCGCGGCGCCTGGCCGTGCAGTCCGAAGCGGTCGTCGAAAAGGGAGGCGCCCACGCCGACGGTCACCGTCAGCGCGCCGGCGGCCAACCGCGGTCCGAGGATGCCGGAGTCGGTGGGCGGGCCGGTGATGCCGGGATCCGCCGGTGTGCCACCGTCGGTCAGGGCACGGGCCCGGGCGGTGAGGGTGCGCAGCAGCTCGGCGAGCTCGCGGCGGTCACCGGCCGTGACGTCGAACGCGGTGAAGGCCGTGACCCGGCGGGGCGCGGTGAGCACCGAGGTCTGGTGCGGCCCGTGGAAGGGCACCGGCGGTGCGGCCGCGGTCCCGAGCGCGGGGCCGGGCACCGGTACCGTGCCGCCGGTCCCCGGCGAGCCCTGCGCGGGCGCCGCACCGCCGGCCGCCAGTCCGGCCCCGGCGAGGGCCGCGCCCCGCAGGAATCCCCGTCTGCCGACTCCGTTCACGCCACTCATCCGCTCACACCGTTCTGCGCGCGTCGCACAGCGTCGCCACCGACGCCAGCCGTTCCACCAGGTCTCCCAGCACCGCGTCGGCACGCTCCCGCTGCCGGCGATCGAGCCGGTCCAGCGGCGTCCAGCGCCCGTCCCGCCGGAAACCGTCGAGCAGGTCCTGCGCCCGGTCCAACTTCCGTTCCAGTGCGGGCAGTTCGGGGTACCGGGTGACGAGCAGGGGGCGCAGCCGGGCGAGCACGGCACGGGTGCCGTCGAGGTTGGCGCGGGCGGTGGCGAGGTTGCTGCCGCTGCCGTAGTCGGTCCGCCCGGTGAGCTCGAACTGGAGGGTGTTCTCCAGGATCTCGTGGGCCCGCAGGCCGAGGTCCGCCGGTTCCATCCGGGCCTCGGCCCAGTCGTCCCGCAGCGCCTTGACGGCGGCGGCGAGTGCGGTGGCCGGTCCGCGCAGGGAGGCGGTGGTCCGCCCGTGCCACAGCCCGTACTCGATCCGGTGGAAGCCGGTGAAGGCCGGGTCCCGGACGCCGTCCGGCAGGCCGGCGGTGGTGCCGTTGATCTTTCCGTCCGCGTCGCCGAACGCCCCGTAGGCCGCGCCCAGCCGTTCGTAGGCGAGGTGCGCGGACAGCCAGGCGTCCTCCGCCGCGGCGCGGTCGCCGTCCGCCAGGGCGTCCCGCAGGCGTCCGGTCTCACCGACGAGGCCGTCCAGGCCCCGGCCGACCCACTTCTGGTAGGCGAGCGCCGGGGGGATCAGGTCGTGCTCGGTGACCGGGGCCGCCGCCGGGCCGGCCGGGCCGCCACCGGTGACCCGTGCCGTCGGTCCGGTGACCGCGTGCGTGTCGTCCGGAAGGCACATGAAGGCGTACGCGCCCCGGCCCAGCCGGATCCGCAACTGGCGTGTGGTGCCGGGCCCGATGCCCTCCACCTCGCCGTAGACGGAGCCGTCGGCGGGGTTCTTGAGGTAGACCTCGGCCGCGGTGTCGGAGGTGTTGTGCAGATCGAAGACCTGGAGTCCGGGGTGCGGGTGCTGCCATCCGCGGCCGCACCTGCTGGGCGACACCTCGATGCCGGTGTGCGGCAGCCCGTCCGGCGCGGCCCGCCCCGCCTCCGCGTCGTCCGCCCCACCGGTCAGCAACAGCCCGGCCAGCAGCCCCCCGGCCACGAGCACACCACCGACCGCGCCGGTCCGAGTGGTGGAACGCATGCTGCTCCTGGCCTTGTCCTGGTCGTGGTCCCGGTCCCGTCCGGGCGAACCCGACGCCACCCGGCCGGCGCTCTTCGCCGCCGGACGCCGCCGGCCTCCATGCTAGGCAGCGCCCCGCCTCCGAACACCCCTTCCCCCGCACCGAGTCCGAGAGTTTCCCGGCAGTTCACCGCGCCGCTACGACCTGCGGCCGGCCGGCGCTCCGGTCGCCGCGGCCGGCTGACCGCGATGGTGGCCGCGCCCGGACCGCATCCGGCCGGCCGACCGGGCCGGTCAGCCGGGAACCCCCATGCGCTGCGTGCCGACGACCGACAGCAGCCGAAGCGCCTCCTCCGACGGTGAGCCGGGGGCGGCGGTGTAGATGACGACGCGCTGGTCCCGGTCGGCGATGTCCAGGACGTCGCAGCGGACGGTCACCGGGCCGACGAGGGGGTGCGCGAAGGTCTTGCAGAGGGTGGGCCGGTCGGTGACGTCGTGCGCGGCCCAGAGCCGGGCGAACTCCTCGCTGCCGGCGAGGAGTTCCTCGACCAGGCCGGTCACCTCCGGGTCGTGGGGATAGCGGGCCGCGGCGGCGCGCAGGTGCTGGGCCGAGGTCCGGGCGAACTCGTCCGCGTCCGAGACGCCGTACAGCCGCCGGTGGTCCCGGTGGGGGCCGAGGAAGGCGCGCCGGATCAGGTTGCGGTCCCGGCGCGCGAGGGCGGAGAAGTCCTCCATCAGGGCCGCGGCCAGGTCGTTCCAGGCGATGACCTCGTACGTCGCCGATATCACCAGCGCCGCGGCCTCCGGCAGCCGGTGCAGCAGCTCGACGATGCTCTGCCGCACCTCCCGCGAGGGCCCGGGCGGGGGTCCGGGCGGGGCACCGGCGAGGTGGTGGAGGTGGTCGCGCTCGGCGTCCGACAGGCGCAGCGCGCGGGCGAGTTGGGCCAGCACCTCGCGGGAGGGGTGCGGGGCACGGGCCTGCTCCAGGCGCGCGTAGTACTCGGTCGAGATGAACGCCAGCTGTGCCACCTCCTCGCGGCGCAGCCCCGGGGTACGGCGGCGCGGCCCCGCGGGGAGCCCCACGTCGGCGGGGGTGATGCGCTCGCGTCTGCTGCGCAGGAAGCTGGCCAGTTCACGTCGGTCCATCTCCCCAGTCTGCGGGGGCGCCGCGCGGCCCAGCCAGGTACTGCCGGTGCCTGGATGAGCGGGGCGGCCGGCCCCAGGCTCGTCGGCATGAACCACACACCGATCACCACCACGACCTCGGAGCACACGACGGCCCCGGGCCCCTCCGGAACCTCGGGCGCCTCCGGCCTGCTCGCCGGCAAGGTCGCCTTCCTCACCGGCGCCGGCCGCGGCATCGGCGCGGCAGCGGCCCGGCTGTTCGCCCGGGAAGGCGCCCGGGTGCTCCTCGCGGCCCGTACGGAGAGCCAGCTCAAGGCGGTCACCGAGGAGATCCGGGCGGCCGGCGGCACCGCGGAGTACGTGGTGTGCGACCTGGCCGACCCGGCGAGCGTCCGGGCCGCCGTCGACCGGTCCGTCGAGCTGTACGGCCGGCTCGACGTGGCCTTCAACAACGGCGCGACGGGCCAGCCGCCCGGCCCGATGGACCAGCTGTCGGAGGCCGACTTCGACCATGTCTGCGCCGTCAACCTCAAGGGCCCGTGGCTGGCCATGAACGCCGAGGTCGCCGCCATCCGCGCCACCGCGCGGCGCGGGGCCGTCGTCAACACCTCCAGCGTCGGCGCCCTGATGGCCAACCCCTGGCTGCCCGCCTACGGAGCGGCGAAGCGGGCGGTCAACAGCCTCACCGCCTCGGCGGCCGCCACCTACGGCCCGGAGGGCATCCGCGTCAACGCCATCGCGCCCGGCACCACCCTCACCGAGATGCTGCACGAATGGGACGAGAAGACCCCCGGCATCATCGATCAGCTCAACGCGCAGACCCCGCTGGGCCGCGCCGCCGACCCGGAGGAGATCGCCCAGGCCGCCGCCTGGCTCCTCAGCGACCGCTCCTCCTACGTCACGGGCACGGTCCTCCGGGTCGACGGCGGCATGCGGGCCTGAGCCGGCACGGCGGCCTTGCGCCCGGTGCGGGGAGCACCCACCCGTCAGGCCACGCGCCGGCGGGTGCCGGTCCCCGCGGAGAGCCTGATCGCGTCGAGAAGGCGGTGCACCCGCAGTCCGGTGTCGAAGTCCGGAACGGTGCGTGAGCCGGTGCTGGTGCGCAGGTCGCGGGCCAGCCCGGCGTACATCCGGGCCACGTGGAAGCCCTCCGCGGAAGGGTCGATCCCCGAGGCCGGCACGTACCGGCCGGGAAGGGGCAGTTCCTCGCGCACCTCGCCCGCAGGAGGTGATCGGGGCTCGTCGCCTCGACCGTCTCTCCGGTTCCCACCTCGGCAGCCGCGGCATCATCCTGCAGAGCTACAGGCAAGGTCAAAAGGTATGGGGAGACGCCGCCATGGACTCCATGTGGTCCGCTTCCACGATCAAGGTCATCGGCCCCGGCATCGACGACCCAGACTTCGCCGACAAGCTCAGCAGGATGATCGGCGACCACGACGTGGTGAGCACCTCCACCTCACACTCCGAATCCGGCAAGTCCACCTCCGTCAGCATGCGGCAGGAACGCATCCTTCCTGCCGACGCCATCCGCGCCCTGCCCAAGGGCACCGCACTGTGCTTCGCCACCGGAATGCGCGTCGCCGTGCTCGATCTGAAGCCCTGGTACCTACAACCAGGAGCCGACGAGATCTCCGCAGCCTCCGAGCGTGCTTCACAGGGCATCACTCAGCGTGCCATCGCCAAGACAGCGCCTCGGCACCTCGACTTCGGCAAGGCAGCGTGAGCGCGCCTGGACCAAGTGGGGGGACACGGCCCCCTACGACGTCAACCGCCGCAGATAACGGGTGCGCCGCGGCCCGATCATCAGCACACCCACTACCGGCCCGGCTGCGGCGACCACGAGGCATGCCGTGCGCAGCACTCCACCGTCGTATCCGACCCCTGTCACCAGCAGGACCACGGCGAGGAAGGCGGCACCGAAGCAGATCGCGCCCGGTGTGTGGACATGGGGCTGCCACAGGGCGTAGGGGCCCACCGGGCCGGTCGGCTCGGGGTCGGGGTGGGTGTCGCTGACCGGTTCGCCCATCGGGGTTTCCGGGGGCGTGCCGATGGGTGTTGTTCCCCGTACGTAACGGCCGTCATCCAGTACGAGCAGGGCCGGGGTGGACCATTCGGGCCGGTCTTCCGTCCGGGGCGTCCAGTACAACCGGCCTTGAGCGCCTTGGAGGGTGTCTGCGAACGACACCGGGTCGAGGCAGCGGTCGAGGAACAGATCACGGGGGCCGTGCGACGAGGCGAGGCGCAACGAGGGTGACAGGAGCGGGCCCGGTTGCTTCGCAGCGCCTGGAGCGGTGGGGCGCCTGAGGAGGTTGCCGGCGCCGGGGCCGACGATCCGGACCCGAAGCATCCGGGGCTCGCCGTCACCGAAGATGCCGTCCGAAGCGTGGGGGGCGGCGCGCGGGCGGAGGGCTGCTGCGGCGGCGGACAAGGGGAACAGGCTGTACAGGGCCAGCATCACCAGGTCCCCCGGGCCGGCCGGCCCGCCGAGCAGCGCGCGCAGCTCGGCACGGCGGTCCAGAATGACCCCGGCGCCGGGGGCGTCCGCCGCGTAAAGTCCCGCGAACCGGTCACCCAGCTGCGGGAGTTGGGAGGTCTGTACCGTGCCCTTGAGCCGGGCTGTCCCTCTACTGGGCCGGTCGGCGGGCGACACCGTCACCGTGACCGCGGACTCGTAGTACCTGTAGTTCCTGCTGTTCTTCAGGTACGAGTGGTGAACCTCGGCGATGGCCACCTCCGAGATGCGTGGGTGATGGGCGAGGATCGCGGCCAGCTGGGGTGTGGCGGCCGTCGTCGAAAGGAAGAGCATGACGAGCGGCAGCGGGACGGCGGTGAGAGCGAGGACGACGTAGGCGAGGCGTCTTGCGGGCCACCATCGGAGCCGTCGTCGTCCCGTCGGGCCGGGTCGGGGCGGTGCCGGTGTCGCCCCGCCTGCCGGCAGCCACCGTCCGCTCGCCCGCAACCACCACGCCAGGACCGCTCCGGCTGACACCGCCAGGCAGGCGAGCAGATCCCAGCGGGGGTACGGGGCCACCTTCCGTACCAGCAGGCAGATCAGGAACGCTGCGGCACCGCCCCAGGCCACGGCGGTCGCCAGGGCGGTGCCGGCGTCACGCTTCCTCACCCGAATACGTCCTTCACTGATCCCTTCTCCGGCCCCTGCGGCGTCGCGGCGGCCTCGTTCTTCGCCTCGTCCGGCTGCTGTGACCAGATGGCGTCGTGCAGCGGTTTGCCGATGGCTCCGGCACCGCCGTAGATGATGCCCTGAGCGGGGCCCTCGACAGAGAAGTGCGGACCCTCCCGGCCGGGAGGCAGGTGAGTGTTCGCACCGTGTACGGCGGCGCCGCCTGCAGCGCCGCCGACTCCGTTGACGCCTGCGTCCCAGAGCATGTCGCGCCCGCTGACGTCGTTCGACGGGTCGTTGTCGAGGTTCTTCGTTCCGTCGACGGCGAACCCGCCGGCCATGCTTCCGGCGGCGCCGCCTGCGATGTCGCCGAGCAACGGTCGGCCCGCTTTGCCCAGTCCGCGGGCGACGGCGAGCCCGGGCCCGGTACCGACGAGGGAAGAGAGGCCTCCTTGCCAGGTCGCCTCGAACAGGTTGGTGTCCTGTCCGGTGAGCGCGTTGGTGATGACGGTGCCGCCGGTGTTGCTGGCCCAGTTGACCAGAACGTTCTTCAGAAAGCGGTGTTCCTTCGCCAGCCGGGAGATGGTCTTGAACGCCTGACTCACCTTGCGCAGGATCGTGCCGAGCGTTTTGGCAAGTTTTGCGGCGCGGGCAGCGAGTTGGGCGGCTCGGGCTGCCCCCGCGGCCGCCGAGAATCCCATGGTCAGGAACGAAAGGCCCACCGAGACGCCGATGGAGATGCCGATTTCCAGATAGATCTCATGTATTTCGCGGTTGATGTCTTCGATGGCATCCGCGGCTTCTTCGAGGCTCTCGGCTGCCTCCGGCAACTGCGGCAGGCTCTTCGTCATCGCCGCATCGAGGTTCTTCCAATGCGCGGCGAAGGAGTCGGCTGCCTGACCGCGCCAGCCGGAATCCATTGTCCGCTGCACTTCTCGGTCCAGGTCCCGGAACATGGTTTGGAGGTTTTCGTGGAGGTCCCGCCACCCCTTGGCAGCGGAACGCAAGACCTCCGGCTCGCCGCCGGGGTTGATGATTTCCAGGCCGGCCTCGTAAACCTGTTCCGCTACGGACTCGTCACCGCTCATGCGTGACGTCCCTGGTCAAAGCCGGTCGACAGGGACTCGTCCGTCGCCGTGGCATTCTGCTGGACCGTGCGCAGGCCCTGGCTGATCTGGTCGAAGTGCTGCCGCAGGTCGTTCAGCGTCTCCACCATGTCGTTGGACATCTCGATGTACGTGGAGGTGACCTCTTCGGATTCCGTGAGGACTCCAAAGCCGTCATGAATCACCTCGGCATCGGTCTTCGACCGGAAGTCCTTGATATAGCTCTCCAGGTCCGAACCGTAACTCTCGAAGCCCTTGGCCAACTTGGAAAGCGCCGCCGCATCCACTAACGACTCGTGGGCAGACACGAGTCACCCCCTGTTGTTTCTCGAAGCACACTGATGGCATGGCGCAGGCACGGTGTGGCGAACGCCCGCAGGGCAGCTTAGGAACGAAGTGATCAACGCGAGGGTGGCCGGAAGTTTTCTTGTCACGTCCTTTATGCGGCGACGTGAGTGGCGGCACCTGCTTCGACATTCCGCTGACGCGCCCCGTACTCTTCCGGACATGAAGCGCCCGGCATCGAGACCCAGGACCTGACGGACCCCCGTGACCTGCTCGCGGATCCGCCCCTTCTGGAGCGCGTCATCGCCAACCTGGTCGTCAACGCCATACGCCGCTCGCCCGGGGACCAAGGAGCGCTGATCAGGACTTGGCCCGGGCGGATGGTGGACCCAGACCGGGATCCACAGGGGCGCCATTGGCCCATGAGAAGCGGCACCCCGCCCAGGCCATCATCGGATTCTGCATCGCGAGCACCGTCCTGTTGTCCATCGCCTGGTGGGGCCGCGGCTTTGGGGCTCTCACGATGCCGGCAATCGCGGGCGGTTCCCTGCTTCTCCTGGCAGCCGTCATCGCACCCCGCTACCTAAGGAACTGGCCGCGGAAGACCCTGAATCTGCTCGAACGGTTCCGTCAGCAGCAAGCTGCACAGTTTCCCGTTCCTCCGCCCCCTCCCCCTCCGCCTCCGCCCGCAGGATCAACGCGTCATCGGGCAGGCCCCCGAAGCAGATTCGTAGGTGGCCGGGCCGCCGGTACCCGACATATGGGTTCCGACAAGATCACCTCTGACTGCCTCCTCGAAGATCACCCCACTTCTAGACTCCCATACCGCGGCCTTTCAGCGGCCGCCTTCCATGGCTAGGGCAGTAGGGGGAAGGAGAAATTCCCATGCCGAAAGATGACTCTTTTGTGGATGCAGAAGCACTGGTGAGGCTGACGAAGACCTTTGAGGCGTACGGATCCAGCCCGCAGGGCCACACCGAGGAACCCCCGGGGGACGCCGACTCCGCGGCAGCTCGCCACGGATCCCGAAAACCCATAAACAGCGACGAGTTGAGGCATGCGTACGTCGAGATGGCGAACCTCATGGCGGACAGTCTGGGTGCCCTGGTACGACAAGCGGGACGCCTCGACGACGCATTGCGTCCGGGAGAGCGCGCGATAGACAATTCCGCGGTACCCGATGCCGACCAGGGGCATCGTCCTGCCTACTGAAAGTGGCCGGCCCTCCCCCGCAGCAGAGAGCCGGCCACTTTCGGTGTTGGTGCCCGTGTGCGGGCGGCGTGGTCAGGTGCTGGCGGTGAGTTCTTCGATGCGGGTGGCGAAGTCGGCTTCGGGTAGCGGCAGGTCGACGTCATCAACGAAGCCGAGCGCGTCGGGGACGTAGGCGATGACGGCGTTGGCTGCCGCGGAGACGCCCGCTTTCTCCCTACGCAGGACGTCAAGGATCCGCAGGGCGGCGACCAGATCGCTGCAGTCGGCGAATTCGGGGGTCGATGGTTCGTGGCTTTCGAGTCTGGCCTGGTCGCGCCAGAGCTTGGCTTCGTGCCGCTCGCCGAGGGCCATGTGGTGCAGGTAGAGACAGCAGGCGGCCCCGATGTCTCCGGCGCCGGCGGCGAATTGCCACCAGAACTGGGCACTGTCGGAGCGGCGGGCCAGATGCAGCACACACCCCAGCACGCGGGCTGCTTCCGGCTCGAGAATGCGACGGGAGAAGAAGGTGCTGAGCTTGTGCAAGTCGCGGGCGACGACGGTCTCGCACAGCGTGTTCAGGTGCCGGGTCTGGATTCGGTGTGGCAGGCCCGCACGCTCGGCAGCCCGGGCCGCGGCCGCCCGGGCGGGCTCCATCTGGTCGTCGAAGGACAGGGCGCCCTGCCACATACGTTCGTTGATACGTGCGGTCAGCCGTGCCTCAGCCGCCGGGGTTCCGGAGTAGGCGCGTCTGGGCAGCCGGGCCTTGGCCAGTGCGCGATCAAGATCAGCAGAACTGCTCATCGTTCCTCCTTTTCAAGGCCCAGGGCGCGCTGCAGCCGGTGCCGGGCATAGCGGGTGGTGGACCGGACTCCCGCGGGGGTGACGCCGAGAATGTCGGCGGTCTCCTGGGTGCTGTAACCCAGGCAGTACTGCAGGACGATCACATCGTGCTGCCGCTCGGGCAGGGCCTGGATCGCCGTGTAGACGTGCATGCTCTCCGACAACTCGCCGATCGGGTCGACCGCGTCACGCAGGGCCGCGGTCTCGAACGCCGCCTGGTCGACCACGGTGGGGCGGCGTCCGCGTGCACGGGCATAGTCAATGGTCCGGTGTTTGACCACCACCCATGCATACGCATGGGGGTTCTCGTGCTCCAGTACCTCCGACCAGCTGAGGTAAAGCTGCTCGAAAGCGTCGTCCACGGCCTCCTCGGCATCGGCGAGGTTGGCGAGGTAGAGCTCGGACCAGTGGATGTAGACCTCTCGGAACAACTCGTGGAAGGCGCGGAAGTCAGCAGGCAGCTCAGTCATCGGGAGCGCTCTGAGGCGGCGGTATCGGGTCACCGCTCACCTCCCGGGCTCGGGCAGCGGCCTCGCAGCTCTGACAGGCCCATCAGTACCCCGGCCGCAGCAGCGCGCCGCAGTGCGGCCAGAGCGTCCCTACCGAAGACACGCGCGGCCATCGCGACTGTCAGTAGGTCGCCAACGAGATGAAGCTTCACGGTGCTTGGGAATCCCCTCCGCTGGTGAGAGAGGCGCCCTCCCCAACGCCTCAGAGAAACCTTGGTGTTCCTCTGGCTCTATAGCGTTCGCCGACCCCAGATCGTGCAACGGCTAACCGGAAAATCTTACGGATGGGGAAGCGCTCCACGCGAGAATCGCCCGTCTGCCCTCCAGACTGAGACGGCCGCCCAACTAACCACCGTGGCCGCAGCGTTGTGCTTCAACAGGCGCGGGCCGTGCGGGGCCGCCGGGCCCTGTCGCATGTCGCCACCGAGCACCGCTCTGAGCTGCGTCTACTACACCGAATTTCCTGATCCTGCCCTTCCTCATCGAGACCGCTCTGACGGAGGCGGTCGCAGTGCGCGATCGCAAACACCCCGCAGCAGAGCACGCGGGCGCGGCAGCAGGCTGCGCGGCTTGCCTCCGACTCTGCCGACCATCGCGGTGAGGGCGGAGGGCCGAGCCGTTCCGGGGTTTTTCACCTCCCTGGCCATCGCGTCAACAGGTTCGCACCCACACACGCATCACTCGACGCACAGCTCATCAGGGCAACGTCAAAAGCCATGCGGTTCCCTTGAAGGCAGGAACGACATGGAATGTGATGGGGGATGTGAACAGCGCCTGGCTCCTTCTCGACCGCCCGCCTCATCCGGCGGCCCTGGGTCGTGCGCCGCGCTGCACGGAGACCTCCGCCTCCCGCTGAGACGTCTCCCGCATTCCCACGGGGCGCCCTGACCTGATCAGGCGCCCCTTTCTCGTGCGTCCGTACGTCACGCCCCTGAGGGGCAGGTACGGCGCAATCAGCCCCTTTCCTCCCCTCCTGTGAATGGATCATGTCCGTCTTCGACCTTTCCTCCCGTACCGTCCTGGTCACCGGCGCCACCTCCGGCATCGGCTACGAGACATCCCGGCTGCTCGCCGAACGCGGCGCCACCGTCCTCGTCCACGGCCGCACCGCCGAGGAGGCGCAGGCCGCCACCGACAAGCTCGTCGCCACCGCGGGCGTCAACGCCGCCCAACTGTGCGGATTCGCCGCAGACTTCACGCGCCTGGAGGAGGTCGAGGCGATGGCGCGCCGCGTCGTCGCCGAGCACCCCCACCTGGACGTCGTGGTCAGCAACGCCGGCATGGCCGCCCCCGAGAGGCACACCCTCACCGCCGACGGCAACGAGATCGCCTTCCAGGTCAACTTCCTCGCCCACTACCTGCTGACCTGCCTCCTGGAGCCTGCGCTCACCAGCGAGCCCGGTGGCCGCGTCGTCAATGTGTCCTCGTCGCTGCACCGCACCGCCTCCATCCAGTGGAGCGACCCGCAGCGTGCCCGCCGCTACTCCCGGCTCGCCGCCTACGCCCAGTCGCAGCTGGCGCTCACCGTTTTCGCCGCCGACCCCCGCGTGACCGCCGTCTCCGTACACCCCGGAATTTGCGACACCGACCTGCTGCCGCTCTACGCGAACAGCGGTGAGCCGGCTGCCGAGGGCGCCGCCCATGTCGTGCGGCTGTGCGACCCGGCGGTCGAGATCGTCAACGGCGCCTACTACGACCGCGACCAGCGCACGGAGCCCGCGCCCGCCGCCACCGAAGACCGCACGGTCAAGCGCCTCACCAAACTCGCTGACCAGCTGGTCGGCCAACACGCCTGAGGAACACCGCCACCTGAAGGGCTCCACCGCCTGCAAAGCCCACAGGCGGTCCATCGACGTCGAAAGGCCGTACACCCACACCATGTCCAAGCGTTCCCGCCAGAAGAAGACCCGCCGCAAGAAGAAGGCCAACCACGGCAGCAAGGCCGGCCAGAGCTGAACCACCGGGCGGGGCGGCCCCCGTACCGCCCCGCCCGGCCCACCCCGCGAGCGTCACAAGGAGCCACCGTGATCAAGCTCTCCCCCGGTCAAGTCGCCGCAGTCTCCCACTGGTTCGACGGCGGACTCCCTGGGGCGACAGCGCTGGCCGAACACGCGCTGAGCCCGGGAGCCGGTCACTGGTGGGCGGACCGTCCCGTCGATCCCCGAGCCGTCGCCGTGGCCTGCGCCGACCACGTGCTGCTCCACGGCGAACCAACCGCCTTGGCCCCGCTCGCACTCGCCCCTTTCGCCGCGCACTACATCCAGGCCCCGGCCCGCTTCCTGCCCCTGCTGAGTTACGCGTTCGACCTCCTCGTGCCGTGGGAGCGGATGGGCTACGTGCACCGCGTCCACGTTGCGCCTCCGCACCCGTCGCGTGGGGTGACGGTGCGTCGGCTGATGCCTGAGGACGCTCCAGCAGTGGCTGCGCTGGGGCCTGAAGCTGCCTGGAGCCATGCCAGTTGGGGCGGCCCGGCACAGCTCGCCGCCTCCGGGCACGGCTGGGCGGCCTTCGCCAAAGACCGTGTGCTCGCCATGGCCTGTACGTACTTCCGCGGCAGCACCTACGAGGACGTCGCCTGCCTGACCGTCCCCGAACACCGCCGCCAGCGCCTCGCGCTGGCCTGCGTCAGCGCCCTGTGCCGGGACATCGCCGCCCGCGGCCACACCCCGAGCTGGACCTGCTCCCGAGACAACCGTCCCAGCCGGCTCCTCGCCTGGACCGCCGGTTTCCGCCTGGAACACGAGTACGTCCACTACCGCACCGGGCAGCCCGCGCGCCGCACCGCGGGGCTCGCCGCCTGAACACCACCGACGACCAGGAGCCCCCATGAAGACGCGTCGCACCCCGCGCACCACCCTCGCCACGGCGAGCATCCTCAACGGCCGCCACGAACTGTCCGTCCACAGCCTGAAGCGGCGAGACGACTCCTTCACCCTGCACTACACCATCGCACCGCCCCTGCCGGACGCCGGTGACACCACCCCCGTACTCCTGGCCCTCGAGGCGATGGACGACATCGGCAACGAATACTTCGACTGGGGCGGAGCCTACGGAGCCGCAGAGGGCGGCACGTACACCAACGGCAGCATCTCGGCACGGCCCGCCCTGGCGCCGAAGGCATGCGAGATCCGTGTGCGACTTACCTTCCTGCGCGACGGCGAGGAGCACCCCTGCCATCTGATGCTGCGCACGCAGGCCGTCAGGCCCTGAGTCCGAGCCCTCCAGGGGACGGGCCCACTCCGGCTATGCGCCTCCTCGCCCAGCCGTGCCCATGGCGTACCGGCCACCGTTCAGGGGACACCGGACCGCCATATTGACGATCGCCCTGGCGAGGAAGGCGCTGTACCTGCGTACCTGACGTGATCATCGCTTCGATGGCTGATCCGTTCGCGGTACGACAGGAGCACTCGATGGCCGCCTCCGCCCCTGCCGGTTCCGCGTCCGGAGCCGGTGTTCGGCATCGCGTCCGGGCGTGGATGCTGGAGGGGCTGACCGACATGGCCAAGCGCCATCCAGGTCCGCACGCCGGCCCGCAGAGTGCCCATCAGGGTCAGCGGTGGTGGCGGGTGATGTGCCTGACGGGCGTCGACTACTTCTCCACTCTCGGCTACCAGCCGGGCATCGCCGCCCTGGCGGCCGGACTGCTGTCGCCGGTTGCCACCGTCGTTCTGGTCATCGTGACCCTTGCCGGCGCGCTGCCGGTCTACCGCCGGGTGGCGAAGGAAAGCCCCCATGGCCAGGGGTCTATCGCCATGCTGGAGCGGCTGCTGTCCTTCTGGAAGGGCAAGCTGTTCGTCCTCACCCTGCTCGGCTTCGCCGCCACCGACTTCCTGATCACCATCACCCTCTCCGCCGCCGACGCCGCCACCCACCTGGTGGAGAACCCACACGTCAGCAGCGCCCTGCACGGCCAGCAGATGCTCATCACCCTGGTCCTGGTGGCGCTCCTCGGCGCGGTCTTCCTCAAGGGCTTCCTGGAGGCGATCGGCGTGGCGGTCGCGCTGGTGGGCCTCTACCTCGCGCTCAACGTCGTCGTGGCCGTCGTCGGCCTGTGGCACGTGTTCGCCGCGCCGCACGTCGTGCCCGACTGGACCCAGGCGCTGACCACCGAGCACGGCAACGCCCTGGCCATGATCGGCGTGGCCCTGCTGGTCTTCCCGAAGCTGGCCCTGGGCCTGTCCGGCTTCGAGACCGGCGTGGCGGTCATGCCCCACATCGAAGGCGACGCCGGCGACACCGAGGAGCGCCCCACCGGGCGGATCCGCGGCGCGAAGAAGCTGCTCACCACCGCCGCCGTGATCATGAGCGTCTTCCTCATCGTCACCAGCTTCGTCACGACCGTCCTCATTCCCGCGGCCGCCTTCAAGCCGGGTGGGGCGGCCAACGGGCGCGCCCTGGCCTACCTCGCCCACGAGTACCTGGGCTCCGCGTTCGGCACGGTCTACGACGTCTCGACCATCGCCATCCTCTGGTTCGCCGGCGCCTCGGCCATGGCCGGCCTGCTGAACCTCATGCCCCAGTACCTGCCGCGCTACGGCATGGCGCCCCACTGGGCACGGGCCGTGCGCCCGATGGTGCTGGTCTTCACCGCCGTCGCCTTCCTGGTGACCTGGATCTTCGACGCCGACGTGGACGCCCAGGGCGGCGCCTACGCCACGGGCGTGCTGGTGCTCATCAGCTCCGCCGCGATCGCGGTGACCATCGCGGCGCATCGCGCCCGACAGCGCGGCTGGACGATCGGCTTCGCCGTGATCGCCGTGGTCTTCCTCTACACGACCGTCGCGAACGTCATCGAGCGGCCCGACGGCGTGAAGATCGGCGCTTGCTTCATCGCCGGAATCATCCTGATCTCGTTCCTCTCCCGCCTCGCCCGTGCCTTTGAGCTGCGGGTGACCAGCGTCGCGCTCGACGACATGTCCGAGCGGTTCATCCGCGACGTCGCCCATCGCAAGATCCGGTTCATCGCGAACGAACCCGATACGCGCGACGTGGCCGAATACCGCGACAAGCTCCAGCAGATCCGCACCGACAACGACCTCCCGGTCTCCGAGGACATCATCTTCGTCGAGGTCACCGTCCTCGACCCGTCCGAGTTCGAGAGCGAGCTGCGGGTGCACGGCGAGGTACTGCATGGGCGCTACCGCGTGCTGTGTCTGGAAAGCACCACCATTTCCAACGCGCTGGCCGCGCTGCTGCTGCACGTACGCGACATGACGGACCAGCGGCCGCACATCTACTTCGAGTGGACCGAGGGCAATCCCTTCGCCCAGTTCCTCCGTTTCTTCCTCTTCGGCCAGGGTGAGGTCGCCCCGGTCACCCGTGAGGTCCTCCGGGAGGCCGAACCGGATCGCGAGCGCCGGCCCCGCGTCCACGTCGGCTGACCGCCCGCACAGCGGCTCCGCGTCAAGAACGCGATAAAGATGAGCGACACGGCATCAGGGGGTTGTCAGGACTGGTAGTGCCCGCGCTCATCCTGCCTAATGTCAGCGAAATGGGACGGCGAACCGCTCCCGTCGCCGCGGCGCAGACCCGGCGGCCGGACACAGCCGTCGACCGCCACTGGCGTGCGGATGCCCGACGCGCCCTTCGTTATCCCCTGGCGTTCGTCGGTCTGATCATGATGCTCGACTGGGGCGCGGGCAGTCTCACGCTGCCCCGCGCCGGGCTCTGGACCGGGCTCGGGGTGGCCATCCTCGCCGTCTTCCTGCCGTCGCGCGTGACCGCGGGCGACGGGTGGCTGGCGGTGCGAGGCCTTATGGGCGAGCGCCGCGTACGCACCGACGCGTTGATCACCGTCCGCCGGTGTGGCGTCATCGCCTCCGACCTCGTACTGCGAGACGCGCACGGAGGGTGGCTGGAATTGGACCCTCACGTCCTGGAGACCAATCCGCTCCTGTGGCACCTGCTCGACGCCGGCGCCCGCCGCTCCCTCGAACGCGGCACGCTGCGCCACGGCGGCCAGGTGCTGCAGGCGTTGGCGGAGCGGATCGACGGGCAGGAAGCGCGCGCCGTGTTCAGAGCTTCCGGGCTGCGGTAAGCGCAGCGCTGCAGCTTCGGGCTGCGGTGCTCACGGCGATGAGCGCTCATCCTGAGTCAGACGTGCGCCGGACGACACACCGGGGGGAAGCATGGGGCGACACGCGAGAGCGGGCCGGCCAGGCGACACAGGACGAGGACAAGGTAAGGGGCCGGCATCGGGCGCGCGCGTGATCTCTACGCCGCGGCCCGATGCCGATTCCCTGCCTGAGCAGCCAGTTACGGTTGCCGCAAAGGCCCACGACTCGCCGCAGAGCCGCACATTCGCTGCGATAGGTACCCTGCTGGTCCTCGGCATCGTCGCCCTGGCCGGTCTGCTGCTGCGCATGCCGCTGGACGACTTCCGTTACGCCTCCGGCGCCTCCGGCACACCGGGTACCTTTTCTGCCACGCGCTGCCACACCGTCCCCGTAGGGCGCGGCGGCTCATCGCGGGCATGCACGGGGACGTTCGCCGCGGCGGACGGCGGGTTCACCGATCACGCGGCGCACCTCACCGACGCCCGAATCAAGCTCGGCCGGGCCATCCCCCTGCAACGCGCATCGGACGGACGCTACGTCCGGCCCCTGGCATCCGCTGCGGCACGGGACCTGGCAGGCGTCTTCGCGATCGTGTGGGGAGCCGGATTCCTGTTGGTGTTGGTTGCCGTGGGCTGGACGGGGGTTCGCTTACGAGGGGGCCTCCCGCTGCGGTCGAGCCGGCAGCCCGGCGGCAAGCTGCTGCCCCTGCTCGGCTGGCTCTACGTCGGGAGTGGCGCGGCGGCTGTGCTGTCCCTCGTCGCAGCAGTGGTGCTGGCGCTGACCGGCCGCTGAGCCTCCACGCCGCGCCGGTCGTGCCGGCGCACAGCAGCGGAAGCGGCCAGGCACCCTCCGCGCGGGAGGCAGGCCACCGCCAGGCGTTAAGGGTGTGGCAGTAACCCGAAAACAACCGGTAGGTTTCCGTGCGGAGTGCCGGGAAGTCTGGTCGGCGGCAGTTCAGCCTTTGCCGAAGCCATCGAGAGATGAGTACGTGACCGACCTTACTGCCCTCCTTCTTCTCGTCGTGTTCGCCACGTTGGTGGCCACCGGCGCCCGCCATTTGCGCATCCCCGCTCCCTCGCTGCTCGTCGTCGGCGGCCTGCTCATCGGGCTGCTTCCCTGGATACCGGACGTCCAGGTCACGCCCGAAGTGATCAGCGTGGCGGTGCTGCCGCCTCTGCTGTACGCGTCCGCCGAGGAGATTCCGTGGCGCGAACTGCGCGTGGTGTGGCGTCCGGTGACCGTCCTCGCCTTCGGCCTGGTGCTGGCCAGTGCGGCAGCCGTGGGTGCGGTGGCCTCCGCGGTCACCCCGCTCAGCACCACCATGGCGTTCGTCCTGGGCGCGGTGCTGGCCAGCACCGATCCGGTCGCGGTCACGGCCCTCGGACGCAAGATCGCGCTACCGCCCCGCATCCAGGTGCTCGTCCAGTCCGAGAGCCTCTTCAACGACGCCACCAGCCTCGTCCTCTTCAAGGTAGCGGTGGGCACGGCCGTGGCCGCCACCGCCGTCACCCTGCCGGCGGCCGGTGGACAGTTCGTCGTGCTGGGCGGTGGCGGGGCGCTGGTCGGCGGCGCGGTCGCGGGCGCCGTGACACTGATCCGGCGCCGGACCGAGGACCCGGTCCTGGAGACGGTGATCGCCCTGGTCACGCCGTACGCCGCCTACATACTCGCCGAGGACCTGCACACCTCCGGGGTGACCGCGGTCGTGGTCGCGGGCGTGGTGCTCGGCAGCACGGGCCATCGGCTCACCAACGCCACCATCCGGCTCCAGGTGCACGCGGTCTACGGCACCGTGATCTTCCTTCTGGAAAGCGTCGTCTTCGCCCTCATCGGCCTGGAACTCCCCACCGTTGTAAGGCAGTTGGGGCCGGACGAACGCGGCTGGCCGTTCGGTGTGCTCGCGGTGGCGGGCACGGTCATCGCGGTGCGTCTCCTCGGGGTGCTTCCGCTCTCCGTCATCATGCAGCGCCGCCGCGGCAACGGTGCGGTCACCTGGCGCATCCCCGCGGTGGTCTCCTGGGCCGGCACCCGTGGCGTGATGCCGCTGGCCGCCGCCCTGTCCATCCCGCTGGCCGCCGACGACGGCAGCCCGCTGCCGCACCGGCCCCTGATCCTGGTCCTCACCACCGGCGTCGTCGTCTTCACCCTCGTCCTGCAGGGCTTCACCCTGGCGCCCGTCGTCCGCTGGTCGAAGATCGCGCTGGAGCCGGAGCACACGGCCCGCGAAGAAGCAAACGCCCGGTCCGGTCTGGCCAGGGCCGGACTGGACTGCCTGGACGAGCTCGAAGCCGCCGAGGCGGCGCCCGCCCCGCTCATCGACCAACTGCGGCGCGGCCTGCTGGCCCGTCTGGACCAGGCCGACGCCGACCAGGCCGACGACGTGACATCGTCCTCATCCGTCTCCGCGGCCGGCTACCGGGAACTCCGGCGCACGGTGATAGCCGCCCAGACCACGAAGCTGCAGGCCCTGTACGCGGCCAACCACGTCAGCGACACCACCCGGCGCCGACTGCAGCGCAGGCTGGACCTGGAGGAGGCCGGACTCGGCGACGAGTGAGCACGGGACCAGCGCTCAAGGCTGCGACGCGCGGAGAGCCGCACGCAGCGTCAGAACCGGTCCCGGAACTTGATGCCGGCCAGCAGAAGACCGACCAGCGACGCCGCCACCAGCAGCCCCACGATGCGCTCCACGCTCACGACACCACCGCCGGCACCATGTCTGCGCACACCACACGGACCTCCTCAGTTCTCTGCCCACCCCCGCACGGGTCCACCGTGACGGCCCGCGCGAGGACACGCGCACGCCACGCCGGTTCCCTAACGACATTCCAACGGTGTCGGCTCGCTGCCCGCCTCCGTGAGCGCTACACCGCCACCGTCTGGAACCCATCAAGAACACGGAACGCCACCACTGAAAATCAGCCATCCCGGGGAAGCCGCATGCAGTATCCGTGCGGGCCGCTGGGAGGGACGACATGGCAGTCCATGGTGGGAACCTGGAGGGCGGGGTCCGTATATCCGACGGCTCCGCTGCTCTGTCCGACGCCCCATATCCGCCCCTGGACGCCCTGCATCGCGCGATACAGGCCGCGCGCCGGGCCCTGCACGACTCGGCAGTGGGCCCGGGGGACCTCGACGCCATCATCTACGTCGTCCGGCGGCGGCAGGTTCCGCCCCGCTGGCAGTCGGCCCGGGTGGCATACGCGCTCGGCGCACGGGAGGACATCGCCGCCCTCGACATCCCCGGCTCGCGCGCCGCTCAGTGCATGGCAGCGGCGCTGAGCGTCCCCGGCGGGCCGGTGCGCCGAGTGCTGATCGTCGAAGCCGAGGGAACGGCGCGGCCGTCGGCCTCCCTCGTCACGGGATGAAGCGGCACGACGGCGCGGGGCGGTGCGCCGCGGTCAGTGCGCCTGTCCGGCGGCAACCGCCACCGGAACCGGTGCGGCCGGCAGGGACACAACCATCGTCAGGCCCCCTCCGGGCGTTTCCTCGGGCGTAAGTGTGCCGCCCATGGCCTCCGTGAGCCCTCGGGACAGTGCCAGGCCCAGCCCGAGGCCGGTGGTGTTGTCGGTGTCGCCGAGACGTTGGAAGGGCTCGAAAGCCTGCTCCCGGTCGGCGAGTTGGATGCCCGGCCCGCGGTCGGTGACTCTGAGCTCCACCCGTCCCGCCAGTGCACTCGCGCCGATCGTGACCGAACGCCCGGCGGGTGAATGCCGCACCGCGTTGGAAATGAGGTTGGCGAGGACGCGCTCCAGCAGGGGAGGGTCCGCGACGACATCGGGGGCGGTGTCCAGCCCACGGGTCACGACGTGGACGTGGTCCTTCGGGGGCGAACCGGGCAGGGTGTCCAGCGCCGAGGGCAGGACCTCGGTGAGCGCGACAGGCTCCAGGTGGAGGGTCAGCGCTCCCGCCTGCAGCCGGCTCATGTCGAGGAGGTTGTCGATCAGACGGCTGAGCTTGGCCAGGGACTCCTCGGCGGTGGCGAGGAGCTCCTCACGGTCCTCTGCCGAGAAGTCCACGTCACTGCTGCGCAATGAGCTGACCGCGGCCCAGCATCCGGCCAGGGGCGTCCGGAGATCATGGCCAACCGCGGCAAGCAGTGCGGTCCGCATCCGGTTCGCCGCCTTGACGGGCTCCACCTCGGCCGCGGCCTCGGCGAGCCGGGCGCGTTCGACGGCCGCGGTCAGGTGCGCGGCGAATGCGGTGAGCACGCGGTGCTCGGAGGCGGGCAGCCGCCGCCCGCTCAGCACCAGGACGCTGTCGTCCCCTATCGCCACCTTGGTCTGGTACTCGGCCGCCGCGTCGCCGGCGACACCCGGCTCCGGCTCCTCCCGCCGCGGCCGCAGCTCGATGCCGTCCATGCCGAAGGTCTCGCGGGTCCGTTCCAGGAGTGCGGGCACCGCACGGTCACCGCGCAGGATGCCGCCCGCCAGCGACGTCAGCGTCTCGGCCTCCGCGGTGGCTCGCGCGGCCCGTCTGCTCAGGCGCAGCGAGCGGTCGACGATGGCCGCGACCGTGACGGCGACGATCGTGAAGGCGGCCTGGGCGACGACGATGTTGGCCTCGGCGAAGGTGAAGTGGCCGACGGGCGGGATGAAGTAGTAGTTCAGCAACAGCGAGGTCGTCACCGAGGCGAGCAGCGCCGAGACCACCCCACCGATGCAGGCGACGCCCAGCACGGTGAGCAGGAACAGCAGGGCCTCGCTGGTGAGGTTGAGCGCGAGCGGGGCCGAGACCGTACGCAGCGCCAGTGTCAGCAGCAGGGGCGCGATGAGGCCGGCCACCGGCCCGGCCACCCGGCGGGAGCGCGACAGGCCGCTGCCGGGCGCGGCCCATTTCCGGCCCTGCCCGGCATGTTCGTGGGTGACGGTGTGGACGTCGATGTCGCCGGAGAGCTCGACGACCGTCTCCCCCACGCCGCGGGGCGCCAGTACGCGCCGCAGCCTGCCCCGGCGGCTGGCGCCGATGACCAGCTGGGTGGCGTTCTGGGCCCGGGCGAAGTCCAGCAGCGCGGCCGGCACGTCGTCACCGACCACCGCGTGGTAGCTGCCACCGAGGCTCTCCGTGAGCCGCCGCTGATCGGCCAACGCGGCAGGCGAGGAACCGGACAGGCCGTCGCTGCGGGTCACGTGGACGGCCAGCAGGTCGCCGTCGGAGGAACGAGCGACGATCCGGGCGGCGCGACGGATGAGGGTCGCGCCCTCCGCACCACCGGTGAGCGCCACCACGACGCGTTCGCGGGTCTCCCACACCGGGCCGATGCTGTGCTCATGGCGGTATTTGCGCAGCGCCTCGTCCACCCGGCCCGCCACCCACAGCAGCGCGAGTTCCCGGAGCGCGGTGAGGTTGCCGAGCCGGAAGTAGTGCGACAGCGCCGCGTCGACCTTCTCCGGCGGGTAGATGTTGCCGTGCGCCATGCGCCGTCGTAGCCCCTCGGCGGGCAGGTCGACCAGTTCGATCTGGTCGGCATGGCGGACGACTTCGTCCGGCACGGTCTCGTACTGCGGCACGCCGGTGATCTTCTCGACCACGTCGCTGAGCGAGTCCAGGTGCTGGATGTTGAGCGTGGCCACCACGTCGATCCCGGCGGTGAGGAGCTCGTCGATGTCCTGCCAGCGTTTCGGGTGGCGGCCGCCCGGCGCATTGGTGTGCGCGAGTTCGTCGATGAGCGCCACCTCGGGCCGCAGTTCCAGAACGCGGTCGAGATCGAGCTCGGCGAACTCCGCACCACGATGCCTGCGCATCACGCGCGGCAGCACGTCGAGCCCTTCGAGCATCGCCTCGGTGGACGGGCGACCATGGCACTCGGCCAGGGCCACCACGACGTTCTTGCCACGGGCGGCGCGCCGCCGGCCCTCGTCCAGCATCCGGTAGGTCTTGCCCACGCCGGGGGCGGCCCCGAGGAAGACCTTGAGCTTGCCGGGACGTGCGCCCGGCCCGTCGGTCGCATCGCTGCCCCGCGCCATCTCGTACTCCTTCGCGTCTCAGCAGCATCGTCACTTCACGTCGGCAAATACCGGGAGGGAGTTCGAAGACGTTGACGCAACTCTGACCCGCGGCCTGCTTCAGGGGGTGTGCTGCTGTCATGGAGCCGTCAGGGTCTTTGTCGCCCGCGTCAGGGAAGCGCCAATCCGGCGTGACCGCCCCGCTCTTCGGGATTTCCATGGGCCACGACATGAACGTGACACAGGACGAGGAACAGGACCCCATGGACGGATCCGGGGCACGGCGGCGCGTCGTCGCCGGGGTGAGTGGTTCGCTGGGGAGCCTGACGGCGCTGCACCGCGCCGCCGACGAGGCCCGCGCGGTCCGGGGGAACCTGCGGGTCGTACTGGCCTGGGAGCCGCCGGGTGGCGACATCGCCCACCGGGGCGGCCCCTGCCCGGCGCCGATGGCCGCCTGGCGCCGGATGGCGAAGGACCGTCTGCTGACCGCCCTCGACACCGCTTTCGGCAGCGCCGGCCCCGGCGTACCGCTGGAGCCGCTGGTCGTCCTGGCCAAACCGGGCAAGGCCCTGCTGATGGCCGCCGACCGGCCCGACGACCTCCTGGTGGTCGGCGCCGGCAGCCGAGGCCGGCTGCGCCGGGCGGTCTGGCCCTCCGTCGCCCGCTACTGCGTCGCCCGCGCCTGCTGCCCGGTACTGACCGTGCCCCCTTCTCCCCTGCGGCAGGCCCTCGATACCGTTCACCGCCGCAACGTCTGGCGACTCCCCCTGGACGTACGGGAACTGGCGGACTGACGTCCCCGTCCCTCGTGCCAGCGGGTGCGCTGCGGCATGCCTCCTTCGCCGCGCGCCAAGGCGACGTCAATATTCACCGGCTGCGCGGTAAGGATCCGTGAAGGCCGTCGACTTTCCTGCCGTTCGACGCTCTACGGGACGACCCTTGCCTCATCGGTACCGGCGGCACTCGCCTCGGGCCGAAGCACCATGAGGTGGACCATGCAATATCCCTTGCGTGACCGCATCGCGTTGGGTGCTGCGCTAGCCGGACCGCTGGCTCTCGGGCTGGTGCTTGTTCCCTTCCGTACGGGCGTATCGCACACGAATCTGGCACTGATCTTCGTCGTCGCGGTCGTGGCGATCTCCGCTCTCGGCAACCGCTTCGCCGGAGCGATCGCCGCGCTGTCCTCCGCCTGCTGGTTCGACTTCTTGCTCACCAGGCCCTATCAGCAGTTCACCATCGCCGGCACCGGTGACCTGGAGACGGCCGTTCTCCTCCTGGTAGTCGGCCTGGTCGTCTCGCAGCTCGCGGCCCGCGCCCGGACCATGCGCATGATCGCCATCACCGACGCAGCTCACCTCGCACGACTGCACGACACGGCACGCCTCGTCCACAGCGGCTCACCGGACGCGGTGGTCGGACAGGTCCGGCAGCAACTCGTCGACGTCCTCGGGCTGGCCGGGTGCCGTTTCGAGTACGGCACGCTGCTCGGCCATCCGCCGCGGCTCGATCAGGACGGTGGCCTGGTCGTGGCACGCAGGCGGTGGGACATCGAGCGGCTCGGCTGGCCGGAGGGTGAGGTCGAACTGCGGGTCGCTGCGGAGGGACTGTTCCTCGGGCGATTCATGCTCTCCCCCGTTGCGGGGTCCGTTCCCTCCTTGCAGGCACGCCTGGTCGCGGTGTCACTGGCAGACCAGGCAGGGGCAGCGCTGAGCGGTGCGCGGCCGGTCCCGGAAACCTGAGCGTCGTCGTCGCCCTCGGCGCCGTGCTCCTACGCGTGTCTGCTCAGGCAGGAGGGCGGGTTGAGTCCTCGCCGTTAGAGATGCGTCAACGTCGCGCCAACGGCCGTAAGGGCCCCGTCAAGGAGGGGCGAAAACGAGCCACGGCGCGATTCCCTCTCCTCGTCCGTTCCTCCGAACCTCTCCTCAGGAGTGCACGATGGCCGATCTGGCCTTCGTGGTCACCACGCTCGCGGTCTTCGCGCTGGTGGCCCTCGTCGCCAAGGGGGTGACGAAGCTGTGACTGCCGAAAACCTCATCGGCCTGATCGTGGCCGTCGCCCTGCTGGGCTATCTCGTCCTCGCCCTTGTGTTCCCGGAGAGGTTCTGAGCCGCCGATATGAGCCCCGTTCTTGCTGATGTGCTCCAGGTCACCGCGCTCATCGGCGCGCTCGCCCTGGTGCACCGCCCGCTCGGCGACTACATGGCCGCCGTCTACTCCTCCAAGAGGCACCTGCGAATAGAGAAGTGGATCTACCGCAGCGTCGGCGCCAATCCCGACGCGGAGATGCGCTGGCCCGCCTACCTGCGCGGCATCCTCATCTTCTCGGCGGTGGGCACGCTGTTCCTGTACGTGCTGCAGCGCGTGCAGGACAAGCTGCCGCTGTCACTCGGCTTCAAACCGATCACCCCGGACCAGGCCTTCAACACGGCTGCGTCCTTCATAGCCAACACCAACTGGCAGTCGTACTCAGGTGAAGTGGCCATGAGCCATGTCACCCAGACCGCCGGTCTGGCCGTGCAGAACTTCGTCTCCGCCGCCGTGGGCATGGCGGTCGCCGTGGCACTCGTACGTGGCTTCGCCCGCTCCCGCACCGGCGACCTGGGCAACTTCTGGTCCGACCTGGTGCGCGGCACGGTCCGCATCCTGATCCCGCTCTCGTTGATCGCCGCGATCATCCTTGTGGCGTGCGGTGCGATCCAGAACTTCGGCGACATCCACCACATCACCACCCTCACGGGCAGCAAGCAGGCCATCAGCCCCGGCGCGGTCGCCTCGCAGGAGGCCATCAAGGACCTGGGGACCAACGGCGGCGGCTTCTTCAACGCCAACTCCGCCCACCCCTTCGAGAGCCCCAACGGCCTCTCGAACCTGCTGGAGATCTTCCTGCTGCTGGTGATCCCGTTCTCGATGCCGCGGACCTTCGGCAAGATGGTGGGTTCGATCAAGCAGGGTTACGCGATCGTCGCGGCCATGGGCATCGTCTGGTTCGGCGCCGTCATCGCCGTGACCTGGCTGGAGTACGCCCACCCCGGCACCGCCTCGCACCTCGCCGGCGGCGCGATGGAGGGCAAGGAGCAGCGGTTCGGTGAAGGCGCCTCGTCGCTCTTCTCCGTCTCCACGACCATGACGTCGACCGGATCGGTCAACTCCTTCCACGACTCGTTCAGCGGCCTGTCGGGCGGTGTGCTGCTGCTGGGCATGATGCTCGGCGAGATCACGCCCGGCGGCGTGGGCTCGGGCCTGTACGGCATGCTGATCATGGCGATCATCGCGGTGTTCCTCGCCGGCCTGATGGTGGGCCGTACGCCCGAGTACCTCGGCAAGAAGATCAGCACCCGCGAGATCAAGCTCGCGGCCTGCTACATCCTGATCACCCCGGCGCTCGTGCTGATCGGCACGGCGATGGCCATTGCCCTGCCGGACGGCAAGGAAGCCATGACCAACATCGGGGCGCACGGATTCTCCGAGGTGCTCTACGCCTACACCTCCGCCTCGAACAACAACGGTTCCGCCTTCGCCGGCTTCGGCGCCAACACGCCGTTCTTCAACACCACGCTCGGCCTGTGCATGCTCCTCGGCCGGTTCCTGCCGATGGTGTTCGTCCTCGCGCTGGCCGGCTCGCTCGCCGAGCAGAAGCCGGTCCCGGAGACCGCCGGCACGTTGCGTACCGAGAAGCCGCTCTTCACGGGTCTGCTGGTCGGCACGCTGCTGATCGTCACCGGTCTGACCTTCTTCCCGGCGCTCGCGCTGGGCCCGCTCGCCGAAGGGCTGTCGTCATGACCCTCGAATCCACGAAGCAAGAGGACGACATGTCCACCGATACTCCGACCCGGGCGCCGCACAGCGACGTGCCGACCGGACACAAGGACGGCGGGCGCGTCGGCGCCGGCCTCTTCGACCCGAAGCAGCTGGTCACATCCCTGCCGGACGCGATACGCAAGCTCGACCCCCGGGTGATGGTCAAGTCCCCCGTGATGTTCGTGGTCCTGGTCGGCTCGGTGGTCACCACCGTGCTGGCCCTCAAGGACCCGGGCAGCTGGTTCGGCTGGGTCATCGCCGTCTGGCTGTGGCTGACCGTGATCTTCGCCAATCTGGCCGAGGCGGTCGCCGAGGGCCGCGGCAAGGCGCAGGCCGACACCCTGCGCAAGGCCAAGACCGACACCGTGGCACGCCGGCTGAACGACGGCGCGGAGGAGCAAGTGCCCGGCACCGAGCTGCGCATCGGCGACCTCGTCGTCTGCGAGGCCGGCGACATCATCCCCGGTGACGGCGATGTCGTCGAAGGCGTGGCGTCCGTCGACGAGTCCGCCATCACCGGCGAGTCCGCCCCGGTCATCCGCGAGTCCGGCGGTGACCGCTCGGCCGTCACCGGCGGGACGAAGGTGCTCTCCGACCGCATCGTCATCAAGATCACCACGAAGCCCGGTGAGACCTTCATCGACCGGATGATCAACCTCGTCGAGGGCGCCGCACGGCAGAAGACCCCCAACGAGATCGCGCTGAACATCCTGCTCGCCTCGCTCACCATCGTCTTCCTGCTGGCCGTCGTCACGCTGAAGCCGTTCGCCCTCTACGCAGGCGCGGACAAGCAGACCTCGCTGATCGTGCTGACGGCTCTGCTGGTCTGCCTGATCCCGACGACCATCGGTGCTCTTCTCTCCGCGATCGGCATCGCGGGCATGGACCGGCTGGTGCAGCGCAACGTCCTGGCGATGTCCGGCCGGGCCGTCGAGGCCGCCGGCGACGTCTCGACCCTGCTGCTCGACAAGACCGGCACCATCACCCTGGGCAACCGCCAGGCCGCCGAGTTCGTCCCCGTACGCGGCACCACGGAGGCCGAGGTCGCGGATGCCGCCCAGCTCTCCTCGCTGGCCGACGAGACCCCCGAGGGCCGCTCGATCGTCGTCCTCGCCAAGGAGAAGTACGGCCTGCGCGAACGCCACCAGGGAGAACTGGTGGACGCGGAGTGGGTGCCGTTCACCGCCCAGACCCGGATGTCGGGTGTGGACGTCGACGGCCGCAAGGTCCGCAAGGGCGCCACCGGTTCGGTCATCGCCTGGGTCCAGGAGCGTGGTGGCGAGGTCGCCGAGGACGCCCAGCAGCTCACCGACGCGATCTCCCAGGCCGGCGGCACCCCGCTGCTGGTCGCCCTGGAGGACGAGCGCGGACCGCGCGTCCTGGGCGTCATCCACCTCAAGGACGTCGTCAAGGAGGGCATGCGCGAACGCTTCGACGAGCTGCGCCGCATGGGCATCAAGACCGTCATGATCACGGGCGACAACCCGCTGACGGCCAAGGCCATCGCCGACGAGGCCGGCGTGGACGACTTCCTCGCCGAGGCCACGCCCGAGGACAAGATGGCGCTCATCAAGCGCGAACAGGCCGGCGGCAAGCTCGTCGCCATGACCGGTGACGGCACCAACGACGCCCCGGCACTGGCCCAGGCGGACGTCGGCGTGGCCATGAACACCGGCACGTCGGCCGCCAAGGAGGCCGGCAACATGGTCGACCTCGACTCCAACCCGACCAAGCTCATCGAGATCGTCGAGATCGGCAAACAGCTCCTGATCACCCGGGGCGCGCTGACCACCTTCTCGATCGCCAACGACGTCGCCAAGTACTTCGCCATCATCCCGGCGATGTTCGCGGTGGCGTACCCCGGCCTGGACAAGCTCAACATCATGGGCCTGGCCTCGCCGGAATCCGCGATCCTCTCGGCGGTCATCTTCAACGCGCTGATCATCATCGCGCTGGTGCCGCTCGCCCTCAAGGGCGTGCAGTACCGGCCGATGAGCGCCGACAAGATGCTGCGACGCAATCTCGGCATCTACGGCCTGGGCGGACTGATCGCACCGTTCATCGGCATCAAGATCATCGACCTGCTCATCTCCCTGATCCCCGGAATCGGTTGATCGCCATGAACAACTCCGTAGCAAGCACCCTCCGGCTGGCCTGGGCGTCGCTGCGCGTCCTGCTCGTCCTGACCGTCCTGTGCGGCGTCCTCTATCCGCTGGCCGTCACCGGCATCGCGCAGGGGCTCTTCCACGACAAGGCCAACGGCTCCGAGGTGAAGGTCGACGGCAAGGTCGTCGGCTCCGAGCTCATCGGCCAGAGCTGGAACATCAAGGGCACGGACAAACCCGACCCCAAGTGGTTCCAGGGCCGCCCGTCCCACAGCAACTACGACCCGATGGCCACCGGTTCCAGCCAGCTCGGCGCCAGCGACCCCACCCTCGTCAAGAACGTGAAGGCGGCGAAGAAGCAGGTCGCCGAATTCAACGGCGTACCGCAGTCCGAGGTCCCCAAGGACGCCGTCACCGGTTCGGCCTCCGCCATCGACCCCGGCATCTCCCCCGACTACGCGGAGATCCAGGTGAAGCGCGTGGCCCGGCACAACGGGCTGAGCGTCTCGCAGGTCGAGAAGCTGGTGAAGGACAACACCGACGGCCGTACCGCAGGGTTCCTGGGCGAGCCCGCGGTGAACGTCCTCAAGCTCAACATCGCGGTCAAGGAACTCGCCCAGAAGTGAGGGAACGTGTCGCGGGTGGCCGGCACGGGGGGCCGGCCACCCTCGGCACCGCACGTACAACAGGAGAAGGGGTACATCGATGACCCGGGTGCTGGTGGTCGAGGACGAGCCACCGCTCGTGCGTGCTCTAGAGATCAATCTCAAGGCGCGCAGCTACGACGTGGACACCGCATCCGACGGGGCTCAGGCGCTGCGACTGGCTGCCACTCGCCCGCCGGACGTCGTCCTGCTCGACCTCGGACTGCCGGACATGGACGGCATCGACGTGATCAAGGAACTGCGGGGGTGGAGCCGGGCCTCGATCCTCGTGGTCTCCGCCCGCCGTACCTCCGACGAGAAGGTCGCCGCGCTCGACGCGGGCGCCGACGACTACATCACCAAGCCGTTCAGCATGGACGAGCTGCTGGCCCGCTTGCGCGCCGCAGCACGCAGAATCGATACGGCGAAGCCGTCCGGCGAGCCTGCGGTGGTCGTGACGGAGACCTTCACGCTCGACCTCGCCGCCAAGAAGGTCCAGCGCGACGGACGGGATGTCCGGCTGACCCCGACGGAGTGGCATCTGCTGGAGGTGCTCGTCCGCAACCGCGGCCGGCTCGTCAGCCAGCAGCAGCTGCTGGAGGAGGTATGGGGGCCTTCCCACAGCACACAGACCAATTACCTCCGTGTCTACATGGCGCAGGTCAGGCGCAAACTGGAGGCGGACCCGGCGCACCCCCGGCACTTCTTCACCGCGCCGGGTATGGGCTACCGCTTCGACCTCTGACGCCCCGGGCCCCGGCCCTTGATCACCACAACACTGAGAGCGGGAGCACGTGGCACGCGGCAAGCTTCGGATTTATCTCGGCGCGGCACCGGGCGTCGGCAAGACGTACGCGATGCTGTCCGAGGCACATCGGCGCGTGGAGCGCGGTACGGACTGTGTGGTCGGCTTCGTCGAGCACCACGACCGGCCGCGCACCGAAGTGATGCTGCACGGCCTGGAGCAGATTCCACGCCGGGAGCTGGCATACCGCGACACGGTGTTCACCGAGATGGACGTCGACGCCATCCTGGAGCGCCGGCCGGCCGTGGCGCTGGTCGACGAGATGGCGCACACCAACATCCCCGGCTCACGCAATGCCAAGCGCTGGCAGGACATCGAGGAATTGCTGGAAGCCGGCATCCATGTGATCTCGACGGTGAACATCCAGCACCTGGAATCCCTGGGAGACGTCGTCGAGTCGATCACCGGGATCCGGCAGAAGGAGACCGTCCCCGACGAGGTCGTGCGCCGCGCCGACCAGATCGAGCTGGTCGACATGTCTCCGCACGCACTGCGCCGTCGCATGGCGCACGGCAACATCTACAAGCCCAACAAGGTCGATGCGGCGCTGTCGAACTACTTCCGGCCCGGAAATCTCACCGCGCTGCGCGAACTCGCACTGCTGTGGGTGGCCGACCGGGTCGACGAGTACCTCCAGGAGTACCGGAGCGAGCACCAGGTCTCGAAGATCTGGGGATCGCGTGAGCGCATCGTCGTCGGCCTGACGGGCGGCAGCGAGGGCCGTACGCTCATCCGCCGCGCCGCCCGCCTCGCCGAGAAGGGCGCCGGCGGCGAAGTACTCGCCGTCTACATCGCCCGCAGCGACGGCCTGGCCTCCGGCTCACCCAAGGAACTCGCCGTACAGCGCACCCTCATCGAGGACCTCGGCGGTACCTTCCACCATGTCCTGGGCGAGGACATCCCCTCCGCCCTCCTGGAATTCGCCCGAGGGGTGAACGCCACCCAGATCGTGCTGGGAACCTCCCGCCGCAAGGCGTGGCAGTACATCTTCGGCCCCGGCGTCGGCGCGACGGTCGCCCGCGACTCCGGGCCCGACCTCGACGTCCACATCGTCACCCACGAGGAAGCCGCCAAGGGCCGCGGTCTCCCCGTCGCCCGCGGCACCCGGCTGGGTCGGGACCGCCTCATCTGGGGCTGGCTGGCCGGAGTGGCCGGGCCGGCGCTCCTGACGCTGCTGCTCCTGCAGGTCGGGGCGGGCCTCGGTCTCGCCAACGACATGCTGCTGTTCCTGACGCTGACCGTGGCGGCGGCGTTGCTCGGCGGGCTGCTTCCGGCACTGGCCTCGGCCGTGGTGGGCTCTCTGCTGCTGAACTGGTTCTTCACACCGCCCCTGGGCCGGCTCACCATCGCGGATCCCAAGAACATCCTGGCGCTCGTCATCTTCGTGCTGGTGGCGATATCGGTGGCCTCCGTGGTCGACCTCGCCGCCCGGCGCACCCATCAAGCCGCCCGACTGCGCGCCGAGTCGGAGATCCTGTCCTTCCTGGCAGGCAGCGTGTTGCGCGGGGAAACCTCCCTCGACGCACTGCTGGAGCGGGTACGCGAGACCTTCGCCATGGACACCGTGGCACTGCTGGAACGGGAATCCGAGACGGCGCCCTGGACCTGCTCGGGCAGCGTGGGTGACACGAGCCCGCTCTCGCGCCCGGAGGACGCGGACGTCGACATGCCCGTCGGCGATCACCTGGCGCTCGCGCTGTCGGGCCGCGTCCTGCCCGCCGAGGACCGCCGCGTGTTGGCGGCCTTCGCGGCCCAGGCCGCCGTCGTCCTCGACCGCCAGCGCCTGCAGTCCCAGGCCGACCACGCCCGCAAGCTCGCCGAGGGCAACCGCATCCGCACCGCCCTGCTCGCGGCCGTCAGCCACGACCTGCGCACCCCGCTGGCCGGTATCAAGGCCTCCGTCAGTTCCCTGCGCTCCGACGACATCGAATGGTCGGCGGAGGACCAGGCCGAGCTCCTCGCCGGCATCGAGGAAGGCGCCGACCGCCTCGACCACCTCGTCGGCAACCTCCTCGACATGTCCCGGGTCCAGACCGGCACCGTCACGCCGCTGATCCGCGAGGTCGACCTCGACGAGGTCGTGCCGATGGCCCTGGGCGGCGTGCCGGAGGACAGCGTCATCCTCGACATCCCCGAGGAACTCCCGATGATCGCCGTCGACCCGGGTCTGCTGGAGCGCTCGGTCGCCAACATCGTCGAGAACGCGGTGAAGTACAGCCCCGATGGTGAGCCGGTGCTGGTGTCCGCCAGCGCGCTCGGTGACCGCGTCGAAGTGCGCGTCGCCGACCGCGGACCCGGCGTGCCCGACGAGGCCAAGGACCGCATCTTCGAACCCTTCCAACGCTACGGCGACGCCCCGCGCGGTGCGGGCGTGGGCCTCGGCCTGGCCGTCGCCCGCGGCTTCGCCGAGGCCCTCGGAGCCACTCTCACCGCCGAGGACACCCCCGGTGGCGGCATGACCATGGTCCTCACCGTTCCCGCTGCTGCGGGCCACCCGTCCACCGGCCCCGACCTCCCGGCCGCGGTCACCTCGTGAGCGGCCCAGGGCCTGGTGAGCGGCCCGCCCGTCCTTCCGAAGGACGGGCGGGCTGCTTCATGTCCGCGGGTCCGCCGGATGCGGCTGCACGCCCGTCATGAGGAAGTCCAGGCCCCGCCGGGTGGACGCCATCACGACCCGGTCCCCCGCGCGCAGCACCCGCCCGTGCGAGGGGCGCCAGTCGAAGCCCGGCCGGTCGAGGCGTAGGCCGCCGCCGAACGTGTCCGATGAGGACGACGAGGAGGGCGGCGTCGCGGGGCCGACGGCCAGAACGCGCCATTCGTTCTCGCGGAAGGCGTGGTGGACGGAGCGGCCCTCCAGTTCGGGGTGGCCGGCGACGTCCACGGCGGTGAAGAGCAGCGAGCCGCGTTCGACCGGCATGATGCCCAGGACGTGCCGCCCCATCATGGCGGCCGCGAAGGAGGGCGCGGCGAGCGCGGAGACGGAACGGCTGCGGGTGGTGGCGTCGGGGTAGGAGGCGCGCATCGTGCGGGAGACGGTGGCGGCGAAGTCGTCGTCGTACAGCCGCATCACCACCCGTATTTGGGGGTTGGCCTCGCGCGCGGCCATGACGATGTCGAGGTTCTCGCCGTCGTCGCGGGTGAGCACGAGCAGGGACTTGCTCTGGCAGATGCGCGCTCTGTCGAGGACGCCGGGCGCACCGGCGTCCTCCAGCAGCAGGGGTACGCCGAGCTCCCGGGCGAGGGCGACGCCACGTGCGTGCGGATCGCGTTCGATGACCACCACTTGGTGCTCGGTGGTGCGCAGTTGGGCCAGTACCCGCGTACCGATCTTGCCGAGGCCGACCAGCACGATGTGATCGCTCAGGTCCTCGGCCGGCGGGTGCCCGACGGATGCCTTCCGGAACGCGTCGGTGGCGTTCATGGTGGCGGCGACCACGAGCGGCAGCACGGCCAGGCCGACGAACCCGGCGATCAGCTGGAGCACGCGGCGGGCCGGGGACTCGTCGGTCGCCGGATCGCCCATGGTGAAGATGTCCAGCAGCGGCAGGTACACCGACTTCCACAACGGCCCGGGCTCGGCGAGTGCGGTGGCACCTGCCAGCACCAGCACGATCGCGGCGAGGGCACCGAAGACGGCGATCACCTCGCGGGAAAGGAACACCGTCCACGGCAGATGTGCCAGCCGGTCGCGCAGCCATACGCCGTAGTTACGCCGGTCGCGCTGCGGCGCCTCGGGCGGGTGGTGGTGAGTGACCTCCTCCAGCATCAACCGGCCGTGGGTGAACTGCCGGTGGTAGGACGTGACGGTGTCGGGCAGCAGCTGCGTGCCCTCCTCCCCCGGCGTTTCGGGGCTGTCCTCACTGGCCGGGTCGTCCTGATGGGCGCCGGAGAGCACGGCGAGCGTCGCCAGGTCGGCAGAGCGCGGAGGAGTGCGGGCAGGCCGGACCACCCCGCGGAACACTTGGCCCTCCACCTGGAGCGTGTGCCCCTGCCCGACCGCGGCGGCGGCCACCAGCTCGGGCACCGCGGTGTCGGTGTCGGACAGCACGGTGGTGGACGTGTCCAGCCCCGCCATGTCATCGGTCCGTCCGAGCGCCAACACCGCGCGGTCCAGCAGCCGTTCGAGGTGCTCACCGCGCTCCCGGTTGTACATCCGGATGACCAGGCGGATCGTCGGGTTGAGGGTGCGGGCCAGCAGCGCCGCCGTGACGTTGACCTGGTCCTCGCGGTAGGTGAGGGCGAGCGCCGCGGCCCGCTCCACACCCGCGGCGCGCAGCGTCTGCTCGTCCGGACGGGCGGCCACCAACAGCTCGACGGGAGAGCGCGGATCGCGGTGCAGCGCGGCGATCTCCGGCGCGTGCCCCTCCCTCCGCGACGGCAGCACGACGGTGACCGCCTCGCCGCACACCGCGTCCAGCGTCACCGCCAGCCGGTGGGCGAGCCCGTCGTCCCCGCAGATCACCATGTGCTGAGAACGCTGGCCAAACGGCATGCGTAGGTGAAGAGTTGACGTCACGTCATCAAGATTGCCGGGACATGACAGGCGGTTCCGGTGCGCACACCAGTTCGGCGTCAAGGTTGCGTAAGGACGGCCGGAGGCCGGAACGGCCTGGCAGTGGCCTTCGCGCACCTGACGGCCGGTAGGTACGTGGACGGGGGTGCCGGCGCGGAGGTGGGAGGGGATCCATACGCAGCCCGCAGACGAGTGTGCCGACGGAGGCCAACTGACGCAGGCTGTACGGGCCGATTCGTTTGCATCCGGGGGGCGAGGCGCGCGGAAGGTGGAGCAGGAGATCGGGGCGATCGCCTTCGAGGCCACTGGTCGTCCGTGAAGAGACCTTGCCTGATCGTCGGCCCGTAAGAGAGCCGCAAATACCGTACGTAACAGTGCCCGCACCGCTCCGTGACGCCGTAAATTCCCTGGCGGCCGACAGATGCGCGAACGACAGCTTCCGCGCCCGCCACCTGCACGCCGCTATGCCGCCACCTCGACCGGCACCCGCCCCGTCCCCCACGCCGCCACTCGTTCCGCAGGCGGCCGCGCTCCCGGAAAGTTCCCGCATGGCTCCAGCCCCCCACACACCAACGGCGCCGACGCAGCACGCGACCGGGACGGCCTCCCCCGCTCCCCAGGGCGCCCCGCACCCCGGGGGCCACCGACGGCGTCGCAAACCGGCCGGCCTCCTGGACCCAAGGGTGCTGCTGACCTCCCTCCCCGAGGCACTGCGCAAGCTGCGCCCGCGGGCGCTGGCCACCAAGCCCGTGCTCTTCGTCGTGGCCTGCGGCTCCCTCCTCACGACCCTGGATGCGCTGCTCGACCCGTCCGTCTTCACCTGGCTGATCAGCATCTGGCTCTGGCTGACCGTCATCTTCGCCAATCTCGCCGAAGCGGTCGCCGAGGGCCGTGGCAAGGCCCAGGCCGCGTCCCTGCGCAAGGCGCGCACCGACATCACCGCCCGGCGACTGCGCAACAACTGGCGCGTCGGCCTGGACGTCCGTACGGCCGAGACCGAGACCGTCCCCGCTGCCGAGCTGCAGCCGTTCGACTTCGTGGTGGTGGAGGCGGGCGAGGCGATCCCGGCCGACGGCGACGTCGTCGACGGGGTCGCGGCGGTCGACGAATCGGCGGTCACGGGCGAATCGGCACCCGTCATCCGCGAATCCGGCGGTGACCGCTCCGGGGTCACCGGCGGCACCACCGTGCTGTCCGACCGCCTCGTCGTGCGCGTCACCTCCCGTCCCGGGCAGTCCTTCCTGGACCGGATGATCGCGCTGGTCGAGGGCGCGACCCGGCAGCGCACCCCCAACGAGATCGCGCTGCACATCCTGCTCGCCGCGCTCACCATCGTCTTCGTCCTCGTCGTGGTCACCCTGCAGCCGATGGCCTCCTACGCCGACGCGGCCCAGTCGACGACGGTCCTCGTCGCCCTCCTCGTCACGCTCATCCCCACCACGATCGGCGCGCTGCTCTCCGCGATCGGCATCGCCGGCATGGACCGCCTCGTCCAGCGCAACGTGCTGGCCATGTCCGGCCGCGCGGTCGAGGCGGCCGGCGACATCAACACCCTGCTGCTCGACAAGACCGGCACCATCACCCTCGGCAATCGCGAAGCCGTCGCCTTCGTCCCGCTCCCGGGCGCCGACGAACTCCAGCTCGCGGACGCCGCCCAGCTCTCCTCCCTCGCCGATGAGACCCCCGAAGGCCGCTCCGTCGTCGTCCTCGCCAAGAACACCTACGGACTGCGGGCGCCTGCCGAAGGGGAGCTCCAGCATGCCGAGTACGTCGACTTCAGCGCGCACACCCGGATGAGCGGCGTCGATCTGCACTGGGCCGACGGAACCGGTTGCGCCATCCGCAAGGGCGCGGCCGCCCAGATCATCGAGTGGGTAACGCACCGCGGCGGCCAAGTCCCCTCAGAGGTCCGGACGTTCACCGATGCGATCGCTGCTTCCGGCGGTACGCCCCTGCTGGTCGCGACGCACGACGCGTACGGAGCCCGGGTTCTCGGCGTCATCCACCTCAAGGACGTCGTCAAGGACGGCATCCGCGAACGCTTCGCCGAACTGCGCCGGATGGGAATCCGCACGGTGATGATCACCGGCGACAACGCGCTCACCGCGAAGGCCATCGCCCAGGAAGCAGGCGTAGACGACTACCTGGCCGAAGCCACCCCCGAGGACAAACTCGCCCTGATCACCCAGGAGCAGGAGGGCGGCAAGCTGGTCGCGATGACCGGCGACGGCACCAACGACGCCCCCGCACTGGCCCAGGCCGACGTCGGCGTGGCCATGAACACCGGTACCTCGGCCGCCAAGGAAGCCGGCAACATGGTCGACCTCGACTCCAACCCCACCAAACTCATCGAGATCGTCGAGATCGGCAAACAACTCCTCATCACCCGCGGCGCACTGACGACCTTCTCCATCACCAACGACGTCGCCAAGTACTTCGCGATCATCCCCGCCATGTTCGCCGGCGCCTATCCCGGTCTGGCCGACCTGAACGTCATGGGCCTGCACAGCCCGACGTCCGCCATCACCTCCGCGATCATCTTCAACGCCCTCATCATCATCGCCCTCATCCCGCTCGCCCTGCGCGGCGTGCGCTACACCCCCGCCTCCGCCCACGACCTGCTGCGCCGCAACCTCACCCGCTACGGCCTCGGCGGCCTTGTCGCCCCGTTCCTCGGCATCAAACTCATCGACCTGTTGGTCTCCCAGATCCCTGGGCTCGGCTGAGCACTTTCATGAACTCCCGGGGCTTCGCCTGCGGCAGCATCGCTGGTCCGCGGCCATGCTCTCGACGGCAGCCGGCGGGCGAGGTGCTAGGTGACAACACCGCCCGGACACGGCCCGCTCGGGGTCCCGCCGGTAATGCTGCTGAACTCCGCGACCTGCGAAGCGCGGCGAGAGACCACCGGTCGCAGCGCGCCCAGCAGCGCAGCATGGAAGGCGATGGGTCCTTGAGTGCCGCTCCCGCGACGGGGCTCAATCAAGCCGACCGAGCCGACCGAGCCGACGGACTCCCGCCGTCAGCACCGCTGGACGGTCACGGCCATCCCCGAATCGACCTGCAGGACGCTTCGACGGGACCTGACGGGACATCAGGAAAGTCAGCAACTAGTCAGCATAGGCATCATCAGAGCTGACCAGAGATGGTGGAACCCGCAACGTGACGTGAACCGAGGTTAACCGTGTGACCTGGCAAGACGCTGGTCACGAGGCCAACCCCGGCCCCGCCTGCACCCGATTCGGGCGATCCCCCGCGTCGCCCGAATCAGGCTGCTCTCCGGATTCCGCCCGAGGGGACGGACTTCCGGTGGCCGTCTGAGTATATTGGCTCTCAGCCAGTCAACGCAGGAGTTACAGGATGTCCCCCCGCAGCGCATCGGTCAATGAAGAATTGCGGCGGCGCTCCCGCGAGCGGCTGTTGCAAGCGACGGTCGATCTGGTAGGGGAGCGCGGGTACGAGGCGACGACGCTCGGGGACATCGCCCAGCGGGCCGGGGCGGCGCGCGGGCTGATCTCGTATTACTTCCCGGGCAAGCGGCAACTGCTTCAGTCCGCCGTGCACCGGCTGATGCACCTCACCCTGCAGGCGGCGCTGGAGCGCGAACCGCGGCCCACCGGGCCGGACGCGGGACGGGAACTGCTGGCCCGGGCCATCGACGCGATCCTCGGACTGGCGCACGACCGGGCGCTGCTGATGCGGACACACATGGCGGGGATCCTGACGGCCGAGGGGTTCATCCGGTGTCCCGAGCAGCAGCGGCTGGCGCAGTTGCTGCGGGAGACGGTCGTGGCGTACGGCTCGGCGGACCCGGACACCGACTATCCGCTGCTGCGGGCCCTGTTGATGGGCGCGGTGGTGCCGATGCTGCTGCCGGGGGCACCGATGCCGCGGGCCCGGCTGCGGGCCGAGCTGTTCCAGCGGTACGCGCTGGACTGGGAACTGGGCGTCCCACCGGGCGAGGAGCCGGCCGCGGTGACGCGACCGCGCGACAACTCCCCTCAGCTGACGGGTGGTTGAGGCTCCCCTTCGGGCGGGTGGGGCCTGGGGTGGAGGTACCTCCGGGGCCTCGGCGGCCGGGTCAGCGCTTGTTGTGACGTGGCGTCAAGAGACCCTCGTCGCGGGCACCGGCGATCAGCCGCAGTGATCGCCGGCGGTTGCGTCCGGTGGCGAGCATGACGGCCAGCACCGGGTCGCGCCCCTCGCGCTGGGCCTGCCGGTAGGCGTCCGCGGCGAGCTTGCGGCGCTCGGCGACCCGTTTCCGGGCGAGCGGCGCCGGGCGGGTGCGCGCCTCCGCCCCGTCCCCCTGCGTCGCCACCTTGCCGGTCGCTTCCGCGGCCGGCTCCTCCGTCTCGGCGCGGCCCTCCGCCTCGGTCCGGGCGCGCTCGTCGCCTTCGGGACCCGCCGTTTCCGTCCCACCGACCGCCTCCGCCGCCGCGTCGGCCGACTGCTCGGCGAGCGGCTCCGGCGGTTCGGTGATCCGGGCCGTTCCACCGGTGCCCCGGGCCGGTCCGGTCGTCGGCTCCGTGGGCGCCGCCGGCCCCTCGGACGGCCGTTCCGAAGCCCGGTCGGTCAGCGCGGTGTCCGGCACGCCGGCGGTCCGGCCGGTCGGCGCAGGGTCTGCCACGCCGGCCGTCGGGCCGGTCGCCGATGCGTCCTCCACGGCAGCCGCCGGTCCGGGTGCCGGACCGGCCGACGGTTCCCGGGGCGGGCCGGCCGGTGCGCTTGGCGCCGGGCCGCTCGCGGGTGCGCCCGCCGGGCGCACCATCCGCTCCGGTGATCCGGCGGCCGGGCCGGGCTGGCGGGGTGTCGGGCGGTGCTTCCGCGGGCGCCCGGTGGCCGCCCGGAAGGCGTCGTCCAGGGGGCCCTCGATCCAGCGGCCCAGGTCGGCGAGGCCGTCCAGGGTGAGCGGCGGGTCGGCCCGTACGTCCTCGACGGTGATGTGGTCGTCGGAGACCGTCACGAGGACGTCGATGCGGGCGCCGTCGGCGAACGTCAGCCGGGCGCTGCACCAGGGGCCCAGCGGGTCGAGCCGGGGTGCGGTCGGGCCGGCCGGCTCGTCCGGTGCGGCGGGCGTGCGCGCGGGCGCGGCGGAGCCGTGCGCCTGCAGCTCCCACGTGGGCCACTCCCGTGGCGCGCCCTGGGCTTCATATCGGTGATTAACGGTATAAAAGTCACTTTCCGACACATTGAAAACCTAGCCTCCAGCCCACCCGGCCCAGTAGCGCGGCACGCTCATCCCACCGGGAGCAACCCCGATAGCGCATCTCCCGTCGCGCGCCCGCCGGTGCGATCCTGGGGTTATCCCGCGGAAGGGGCCTCTCGTGCTTCGTGTCGCAGTGATCGGTTCGGGACCCAGCGGCGTCTACACCGCCCAGTCCCTCGTCGAGCAGGAGACCGTGCCGGACATCGAGGTCTACGTCCTGGACCGGCTGCCGTGCCCGTACGGCCTGGTGCGCTACGGCGTCGCCCCCGATCACGAGAAGATCAAATCCCTGCAGAACAACCTGCGTACGGTGCTGGAGCACCCCCGGGTGCGCTTCGTGGGAAATGTGGAGGCAGGGGCTCCGGGGCTGGGGGTCGCGGAGCTGCGGGAGATCTTCGACGCGGTGGTGTTCTGCGTGGGCGCGGCCACCGACCGGCATCTGGGCATCCCCGGCGAGGACCTGCCCGGCAGCCACCCGGCGACCGATTTCGTCGCCTGGTACAGCGCGCACCCGGACGCGGCCGCGACCCGCTTCGCCCTCACCGCGCGGTCGGCCGTCGTGATCGGGGTCGGGAACGTGGCGGTGGACGTGGCGCGGATGCTCTCGCGGGCGGCCGCCGAGCTGGCCGCCACCGACATGCCGCAGGGTCCGCTGGGGGCGCTCGCGGACAGCCGGGTCGAGGACGTGTGGATGGTGGGCCGACGCGGGCCCTCCCAGGCCAAGTTCACGACCAAGGAGCTGCGCGAGCTGGGGTCGCTGCCGGGCACCGAGGTGCTGGTGCGGCCGGAGGAGCTGGCGCTGGATCCGGCGTACCGGGACCCGGCCGGCCTGCCGGCGGTGGCCCGGCGCAACGTCGAGGTGCTGCGGGGCTGGACGGAGCGGCCGAACGGCGGCGGCGCCCCGGTGGGCCGGCGGCGCCGGATCCATCTGCGGTTCTTCCTGCGGCCGGTGGAGATCCTCGGCGACGCCGGCGGGGTGCGGGCCGTCCGGTTCGAGCGGACCGCGCCCGACGGGCGGGGCGGGGTCACCGGAACCGGCCGATTCGAGGAGATCGAGGGCCAGTTGGTGCTGCGCTCGGTGGGCTACCGGGGGACGCCGCAGCCGGGGCTGCCGTTCGACGAGGCGACCGGAACGGTGCCGCACATCGCGGGGCGGGTGCTGGAGGACGGGGCGCCGCTGCCCGGCGTCTATGTGGCGGGCTGGATCAAGCGGGGCCCCACGGGGGTGATCGGCACGAACCGGCCGTGCGCCAAGGAGACCGCGCAGTCGCTGCTGACGGACGCGGCCGCACTGGCGGGGCGGGCGACGGCCGGGGACCCGGTGGCCGCGCTGGCCCGGGCGGGGCAGCGGCCGGTCCTGTGGCCGGGCTGGCTCGCCATCGAGGCCGCCGAGGCGGAATGGGGCCGGGGCCTGGGGCGCGGCACGGTCAAGCTGACGGACTGGGCGGGCCTGCTGGAGGCGGCCCGGGCGGCGGACACGGGCTGCTGAGGCCGGGCGGGCGGTGCCGGCGTCACTCCTCCCCGAGCCGGCAGGCCTGGAGGTCGGCCGCCCTCAGGACGCCGTCGATCAGGCCGGGGAAGAGCGTTTCCAGGTCTGCCGTGCGCAGCCGGTTCATCTTGGCCGTGCCCCGGTAGAACTGCTCGATCACGCCGTGCTCCCGCAGCACCCGGAAGTGGTGCGTACAGGTCGACTTGCTGACCGGCAGCTCGATGTCCGCGCAGTTCAGCTCGCCCTCGGCGGCGGCGAGCCGGCACACCACCCGCAGGCGCATGGGGTCGGCGAGGGCGTGCAAAACGCCGGCGAGCCGGATCTCCTCGCGGGCCGGGTGTGCGAGCGCGCGCGATCCCGGCACGGCGCCGGGGGAAGTCGTATCGGTCGGCATGACGGCTCCTGTGGGGTCTGCGGGCCCGCTCTCCGGGTTCCGGGGGCCTGACGCCCGGTCCGCAGGGTCATTGTACGAGAAGCGTCGTAGTTTGACACCTGCCGTAGTACGGTGGTTATCGTACGAGCGCGGGGCCGGTCCGGCTCCCGTCCTTCCCGGCACACCCAGGCACAGGAGCCCGCCGTGAGCGCACTGTTCGAGCCCATCACCCTTCGCTCGCTGACCATCCCGAACCGCCTCTGGATGGCGCCCATGTGCCAGTACTCCGCGGCTCCCGAGGGCCCCGAGGAAGGGGCGCCCAACGACTGGCACTTCCAGCACCTGGCCGCGCGGGCCACCGGCGGCACCGGGCTGATCCTCACGGAGGCGACCGCGGTGCGCCCCGACGGCCGGATCAGCCCGTACGACCTCGGGCTGTGGAACGACACCCAGACCGAGGCCTTCCGGCGCATCACCGCCTTCCTCAAGGCCCAGGGCACCACCCCCGGCGTCCAGATCGCCCACGCCGGACGCAAGGCATCCACCGAGCGCACCTGGGTCAACCGCGGCGGCCCGATCCTGCCCGGTCAGCGGCACGGCTGGGAGCCGGTGGGGCCGAGCCCGCTGCCGTTCGACGAGGGGTTCACCACGCCGGCGGAGCTGTCCGTCGCGCAGATCCAGGAACTGGTCGGGCAGTTCGGGGCGACCGCGCGCCGGGCGCTGGCGGCCGGCTTCGAGGTGGCCGAGATCCACGGCGCGCACGGCTACCTGATCAACCAGTTCCTCTCCCCCTTCACCAACCGGCGCACCGACGCCTACGGCGGCTCGTACGAGAACCGGACGCGGTTCGCGCTGGAGGTCGTGGACGCCGTGCGGGCGGAGTGGCCGGACGAGCTGCCGGTCTTCTTCCGGATCTCGGCGACCGACTGGCTCACCGAGGACGCGAGCGACGACCGCACGGGCTGGACGGCCGACGACACCGTGCGCTTCGCCCGGGACCTGCGGGAGCACGGCGTCGACCTGCTGGACACCTCCACCGGTGGCAACGCGCCGGACGCGAAGATCACCGCCGGGCCGGGCTACCAGGTGCCGTTCGCCGAGCGCGTCAAGAAGGAGACCGGCCTGGCGGTGGGCGCCGTCGGACTGATCACCGAGGCGCGGCAGGCCGAGAAGATCGTCGCGGACGGCCAGGCGGACGCCGTGCTGCTCGGCCGGGAGCTGCTGCGCTCCCCCAGCTTCGCGCAGCACGCGGCGCGGGAGCTGGGCGCCGAGGTCCGGGGGCCGCAGCCGTACCACCGCGCCGTCTGAAGCCGGTCCGAAGCCCTCGGACGGCGGTCTGCGGCACGCCGTCGCACGCCGTCCGACCTGCGCGGACGCGCTCCGGGACGCCGTTGTCAGTGGTCGGGTGCAGACTTGCCACTGTCTGAGACAACGGCGTCCCGGAGGTTCGGACCATGACTGACGTACTACTCGCGGTGGGCACCCGCAAAGGGCTCTTCATCGGCCGGCGACGGCGCGGCGCATGGGAGTTGAGCGGTCCGCATTTTCCCTCGCAGGCGGTGTACTCCCTCGGGATCGACACCCGCCGGGCGACACCCCGGCTGCTGGCCGGTGCCGACAGCGCCCACTGGGGCCCGTCGGTGTTCCACTCCGACGACCTGGGCGAGAGCTGGCAGGAGCCCGCCCGCCCCGCGGTCAAGTACCCGAAAGACACCGGGACTTCACTGGAGCGGGTGTGGCAGCTGCATCCGGCGGGCCCGGCCGCCCCGGACGTGGTGTACGCCGGCACCGAGCCCGGCGGGCTGTTCCGCTCCGAGGACTGCGGCGAGACGTTCGAGCTGGTCCGGGCGCTGTGGGAGCACCCGAGCCGTGAGCAGTGGGTGCCGGGCGGCGGCGGGCTGGCGGTCCATACGGTGGTCACCGACCCGCGGGACCCCGACGCGGTCACCGTCGCGGTGTCCACGGCCGGGGTGTTCCGCACCCTGGACGGCGGCGCCAGCTGGGCCCCGTCCAACAAGGGCGTCAAGGCGGTCTTCCTGCCGGACCAGCATCCGGAGTTCGGACAGTGCGTCCACAAGATCGCCCAGGACCCGGTCGACCGCGACCGGCTCTATCTGCAGAACCACTGGGGCGTCTACCGCAGCGACGACGCGGGCGCGCAGTGGACGGACATCGGCGCCGGGCTGCCCTCCGACTTCGGCTTCGCGGTGGCCGCGCATCCGCACCGCGGCGAGGTCGCCTACCTCTTCCCCATCACGGCCGACATCGACCGGGTGCCCGCCGAGCACCGCTGCCGGGTCTACCGCACCTCCGACGCCGGCGGCAGCTGGGAGGCGCTGAGCCACGGCCTCCCCGAGGAGGACCATTACGGCACGGTGCTCCGCGACGCCCTCTCCGTCGACGACGCCGATCCCGCGGGGGTGTATTTCGGCAATCGCAACGGCGAGTTGTACGCCAGCGCGGACGACGGCGACAGCTGGCGGCAGCTCGCCTCCCATCTGCCGGACGTGCTGTGCGTCCGGGCGGCTGCGGTGGCGTGAGGAGAGAGGTGGCCCGGGCAAGGGGGTGAGCGGTGACGCGATCGCACTTACCGGAGGAAGAACGGCACGGCGCCCTGCGGCAGTTGGGGTGCTCCGGGTGGGGACCGTGCGCGGCCGGCCGGACCGGGTCCGTCGAAGGACAGGGAATTGAAGCGGAAGGCGCCGCGGCCAGTAGGGTGATCCCGTGGCTGCACGACCTCTTCAAGACATCGTCGAACCAGGCTGGGCCAAAGCGCTGGAGCCCGTCGCCGACCGGATCGCCGCGATGGGCGACTTCCTGCGGGCGGAGATCGCCCAGGGGCGTACCTATCTACCGGCCGGCAACAACGTGCTGCGCGCCTTCCAGCAGCCGTTCGACGAGGTACGGGTGCTCATCGTCGGACAGGACCCCTACCCCACCCCGGGGCATGCGGTCGGGCTCAGCTTCTCGGTGGCGCCGGACGTCCGTCCGCTGCCCGGGAGCCTGGAGAACATCTTCCGCGAGCTGCACTCCGACCTCGGCCTGCCCCGGCCGTCGAACGGCGATCTGACGCCCTGGACGCGCCAGGGCGTCCTGCTGCTGAACAGAGCGCTGACGACGGCGCCGCGCAAGCCCGCAGCCCACCGCGGCAAGGGCTGGGAAGAGGTCACCGAGCAGGCCATCCGCGCGCTGGTGGCCCGCGGCCGTCCGCTGGTGTCGATCCTGTGGGGGCGCGACGCACGGAACCTTCGCCCGCTGCTGGGCGACCTGCCGGCCGTCGAGTCCGCGCACCCCTCCCCCATGTCCGCCGACCGGGGCTTCTTCGGCTCCCGGCCGTTCAGCCGGGCGAACGACCTGTTGGTCCGGCAGGGCGCGGCGCCCGTCGACTGGAGGCTGCCCTGACTCCGGGCGATAGTGTGCCCGGCATGACGAATGCGAACATCCCTGCGGGTTGGTACGCCGACCCACAGGGCACCCCCCACCAACTCCGCTGGTGGGACGGGTCCCAGTGGACGGCGCACACCCACCCGGGACAGCAGCCGGCGGCCCCGGACCGGGCCGCACAGCCCGGCCTCCAGCAGCCGCAGCAGCAGTACACCCCGGCCCAGCAGCAGCCGGCCGGGCAGCAGCCCCAGCCGGCCGCCCAGCACCACGCGCAGCAGCAGATGGCCCCGCAGCAGGCGCCGCAGCAGTCCGTGCCGGGTCAGACGCCGTACCCCGGCCAGCCGCAGGGCGGCGCCCCGTACGGCCAGCCCGGTCCCGGTCCGCAGGGCCAGGGTCAGCCGATGCCCGGCCAGCCGATGCAGCAGCCGTACGGCCAGCAGCCGATGCCCGGCCAGCAGCCCGGCCCGTACGCCGGGGCCGGCGTGGCGCACCAGGTGCAGCAGCAGGCGGGCGTGGCACCGACGGGCCAGGGCGGCGGGACGCTGTTCACCGAGCCGGTCCTGGTGGTCAACCAGAAGGCCAAGCTCATCGAGGTCACCAACGAGTACAGCGTCTTCGACCAGCACGGCAACACCCTGGGCGCGGTCGTCCAGGTCGGCCAGAGCACGGCCAAGAAGGTGCTGCGGGTGGTCTCCAGCCTGGACCAGTACATGACCCACAAGCTGGAGATCCGGGACGCCTACGGCCAGCCGCAGCTGGTGCTGACCCGGCCCGCGAAGCTGATCAAGTCCCGGGTCATCGTGGAGCGTCCGGACGGCTCGCCGGTCGGCGAGATCGTCCAGCAGAACGCCATCGGGAAGATCAACTTCGGGCTGATGGTGAACGGCCAGCAGATCGGCGCCATCAAGGCCGAGAACTGGCGGGCCTGGAACTTCGCCATCGTGGACCACACCGACGCCGAGATCGCCCGGATCACCAAGACCTGGGAGGGCCTCGCCAAGACGATGTTCACGACCGCCGACAACTACGTCCTGCAGATCCACCAGCAGCTGCCCGATCCGCTGCTCAGCCTCGTCGTCGCCACGGCCCTGACCGTCGACACCGCCCTCAAGCAGGACGCCCGGGGCCTTGGCTGACGCCTCCGGCGACGTCGTCCTCGGCGTCGACTCGGGCGGGTCGGGGCTGCGGATCGCGGTGGCCCGCGCCGGCGGCGCCACGGCGCGGCCGCTGGCCGTCCGCACCTCCCGTGAGCCGGTGCGCACCGGCCCCGCCGGGATCGACGCGGACCACCTGCTGTCCCAACTCCTGCCGCTGGCCGGGGAGTTGGCGCGGGAGGTGGGGGCGCGGGACTTCCCGGCCGTGTGTGTCGGCGCCGCCGGTATGGCCTCCATGGGCGACGACCTGCGCGCCCGGCTGCCCGGCGCGCTGGCCACCGCGTACGGGGTGCGCGGGCTCGCCCTCGCGGCCGACGCCGTGACCGCGTACGCCGGGGCCCTCGGGCAGCGGCCCGGCGCCGTGGTCGCCGCGGGCACCGGCATGATCGCACTCGGCACCGACCTGACCGGGGAGGCGGGCTGGCGCCGCGCGGACGGCTGGGGCCATCTGCTGGGCGACTGCGGCAGCGGCGCCTGGATCGGCCGGGCGGGACTGGAGGCCGCACTGCGCGCGTACGACGGCCGGCCCGGGGGTTCGGCCGCCCTCCTGGCGCGCGCGGAGGCGGTGTTCGGCCCGGTCACCGGGCTCCCCGGGGCGCTCTACCCGCGCCCCGACCGGCCCGCCGTCCTGGCCTCGTTCGCACCCGAGGTCGGCCGGTGCGCCGCGGCGGACGACGCGGTGGCGCGGGGCATCCTGGGCGCCGCCGCGGGCCATATCGCCGATGCCGCGGCCGCGGTCTGCCCGCCGGGCGCCGGCCGCGCGGTGGCCTGCACCGGCGGGCTGTTCGGCCTCGGCGAACCGCTGCTGGCCCCGCTGCGCACCGCGCTCGCCGAACGGCTGCCGGACGCCCCGCTGACGCCCGCCGCCGGGACCCCGCTCGACGGGGCGCTGGCCCTCGCCGCGGCGCTCGCCGGCGACCGGCTGAAACTCCCCGCCGATGGGAAGTTGTTGCAGATCACACGGCCTGCGCCGGGGTAACGCGACCATGACGCGCGGGATAAATCGGGACGGATACCTCGGCACCGAACCCTCCCTCCGCGGACGGGGGGTCCGAGGCGTTAGCATGCGGCGCCATGAGTTCCCCCACTGGGCCCGCACCTGGCTCGCCCCATTTTGACGCCGCACCCCCGAGCCCGGGAGGCGCACCCGGCCTGCCCGTACGCATGCCGCGCGCCCGGCAGTCCGGCCGCCACCGCAGGCCGGAGCCGCTCGCCGCACCCGAGGGCGCACCCGCCCTGGTGCTGGCCGTGCCCGGCACCCCTTCCCCCGCCGCGCGCAGCCTGGCGGAGGAGGTCTCCAGCATCGCCCGCTCCGAACTCCCCGGTCTGGACGCCCGGATCGGCTACGTCGACGGCGGTGACGACGAGTTCCCGTCGCTCGAAGCGGTGCTGGCGCAGGCCGCCGCCGAGCGCAGGGCCCGCGAGAGCGCCGACGGCCAGGAGGACCCCGGTCCGGTCGCCGTGGTCGTCCCGCTGCTGGCCGGCCCGGACAGCGCGCTGCTGCGCCGGATACGCCAGGCGATGATGAACAGCGGCTCGGGCGCCGAGCTGACCGACGTCCTCGGCCCGCACCCGCTGCTCGCCGAAGCTCTGCACGTCCGGCTCTCCGAGGCCGGGCTGGCGCGCGCCGACCGGGCCCGGCTGTTCACGGTCGCGACGGCCGCGGACGGCATCATCCTCGCCACCGTCGGCGGCGAGGAGGCCGTGCAGGCCGCCGGGATCACCGGCATGCTGCTGTCCGCCCGGCTCGCGGTGCCGGTGCTGGCCGCCGCGCTGGACGAGGAGGGCGCCATCTCCCGTACGGCCGAGCAGCTGCGCGAGTCCGGTTCGCAGCAGCTGGCGCTGGCTCCGTACCTGATCGGCCCGGAGATCGCCGACGGCCTTGTGGGGGCGGCCGCGGCGGAGGCGGGCTGCGCGGCGGCCGAGTCCCTGGGCGCGTACGGCGCCGTGGGCCGGCTGGTGCTCTCCAACTACGCGGCCTCGGTGGGCATCACCCTCCCGACGCAGACGCCGGGTGTCCCGGTCCGCTAGGAGACCGGACGACGCAACGCAACCACCGGTATCCGATACCGGCCGGGGCCGTCCTCGCACGCTTCGTGCGGGGACGGCCCTTCGCCGTTCCGGGCCGACGGCACACTCCCCCGGCGGCCGGCACGCCTCCCGGGCGGAAGGCAGCGGTCCGGTTCCTGCCGTGAGCGGCGCAGACGGCCGTCAGACGGCCTGGAGGCGCGGCGGGTGCGGCACGGGACCCCGGGGAGCCGTACGCTCGCGAGAGGACCGCACACGGCCCCTCCCTGGGCGCTCACCCCTACGCGAAGGAAGCCCATGTCGAACATCGACATCGTCCGAGCCGGATTCGCCGCCTACCTCGCCCAGGACCGCGACGCCATCGACCGGCTGCTCGCCGACGACTTCGTCTTCACCAGCCCCCAGGACGACCACATCGACCGGGCCGCCTTCCTGGAGGTGTGCTTCCCGACCGCGGACCGGCTGCGCCACCAGGAGATCCTGGACACGGCCGAGATCGACGACGAACAGGTCTACGTCCGCTACGAGTACGAGCTGACGACCGGTGAGCGGCACCGCAACGTCGAGGTGCAGACGGTGCGGAACTGCCGGATCGCGGAGGCGCAGGTGTACTTCGGCGGCCGCTTCCCGCGGGAATGAGCGCCCTGGTCGCCCGTCAGACGAACACGACGCAGGAGGCCGCCGGCGCCTCGATCGCGCCGCCCCGCACCGGGACCCCGCTCTCCGGGTCGACGGTGAACCAGGTGACGTCGCCGGAGCGCTCGTTGGCCACGTAGAGGTGCCGGCCGTCGGGGTGCAGGGCGAGGGCGCGCGGCCAGTGGCCGCCGCAGGGCACGGTGGTGACCAGGGTCGCCGCGCCGCCCGACGGGTCGAGGGCGAGCACGGAGAGGCTGTCGTGGCCCCGGTTGGCGGCCCAGGCGAACCGTCCGTCCGGAGAGACGACCAGTCCGGAGGGGTACGTTCCGGCCGCCTCCGCCCCCTCCGGCAGCAGCCGGCACTCCCCCAGCGGCGTCAGAGCGCCGCGCGCCCCGTCCCACCGGCAGACCGTCACCGCGGGGTCGAGTTCGTGGATGACGTAGACGTGGTGGCCGTGCGGGTGGAAGGCGAGGTGGCGCGGGCCGCTGCCGGGCCGGAGCGGCACCTCGTCGTGCACGGCCGGCGCCCCGCCGGCCGGGTCGGCGAACGCGCAGATCCGCACGGAGTCGGTGCCCAGGTCGACGCTGAGCAGCCACCGCCCGTCCGGAGCGGGTGCGACGGCATGGGCGTGCGGCCCCTCCTGGCGGTCGGCCTGCGGCCCGCTGCCCTGATGGGCGAGCACCCCGGCCATGCCGCCGAGCGCACCGTCCGCGCCCACCGGGAGCGTACTGACGCTGCCGGAGCTGTAGTTGGCGGTGACCAGGCGCCCCTCCACCAGGGCGAGATGCGTCGGATCGGCGCCGCCGACGGGGACGGCGGGGCCGAGCAGTTCGGGCCCACCGGGTGTGAGGAGGAAGGCGGCCGCGGCCCCCTCGGCGGTCTCGCTGACCGCGTACAGCCGCCGGCCGTCCGGATCCGGCACCAGATAGGAGGGGTTCGGGACGGCGTCGGTGGAGCGCAGGACGGTGAGCGCCCCCGTCTCCGGGTCGACCGCCGCGGTGGTGATCCCGCGCCCCCCGTTCGTGGTGAACGACCCGATGTACGCCCGCCGCCCCGGCGCCGCACCCTCCGCCTCCGCGCCCACTTCGCCCGCCACCGCCCCGTCCGTCACCGCTCCACCCTTCGTCCGTCGGGCCGTCGCGCGCCGGCCCGTTGCGCGCCGGGATGCGCCACGCACCCGGCGTACGTATCCCTTACCGCGGGGCACGGCGGACACGCCAGTACGGACGCCGCCGGTACGGACGCCGCGGGTACGGACACCGCTGGGCCGGGACCGCCGGTCAGGCCCCGGCGAGCGGGGAGGGCCGGGTGCTGCGCAACGGAGCGGCCAGGTCGGACAGGGCCCGCTCCAGGCCGTGCAGGTGGGCGAGTGCGGGCTCGGGCACCGCGTACTCGGGCACCGCCCCGGTCTCGGCGGCGGCGCGGGACCGGCCCGGTGTGGTGAGGGCCTCCACGGCGGCCTCCACCCGCCAGCACGCGGCGGCCAGCCGGTCGTCGTGCGAGGCCTCCGGGTCCGCGGCGATCGAGGCGAGCCCGCGGACCTCCCGGGCGCAGTCGTCGAGCAGCGCCAGTACCCGGCGCGCCTTCTCCTTGCGGCCGCGCAGCGGGCTCAGCGGGTGCACGAGCGGGGCGAGGGAGAGCCGGACCCGGCCGAGCAGCAGTTCCAGTTCGGCGATCCGCGGGGTGGGGTCGGCGGTCCTCGAACCGGCGAGCCGGGCGGCGGCCTCGGTGGCGCAGGCGTGCACACAGCGCAGGGCGCGCTCGATCCAGGCGTCCGTGGTGGCGTGCGTGGTCACCGGCAGGACGAGCAGGACGGCCAGTGCCGCGCCGAGCGCGCCGACGCCGGTCTCGGTGAGTCGGAGGGCCAGCAGGTCCGGGGTCAGGACGCCGAGGAGCCCGTAGAGCAGACCGGCCATCACCGTCACCGCGAACATCATCCAGGTGTACGAGACCGGGGCGGTGTAGAAGATCCCGAAGACGCAGAGCGCGATCAGGGCCATGGAGGGGACCGCGGCGCCGTGCAGGGGGATGGCCACGACCGTCCCGGCGGCGATGCCGAGGACGGTGCCGAGCACCCGGCGGAAGCCGCGGACCAGGGTCTCCCCCCGGGAGGCGGTGTTGACGAAGATCCACCAGGTGGCGCCGACGGCCCAGTACCAGCGCTGGTCGGAGAGCACCTGGCCCGCCAGGAGGGCGAACCCGCCGCCGAGCGTCGCCTGGATCGCCTGGCGAGTGGTCGTACGGGCCAGTCCGGTCCCGGACGGCGGCGCCGGCGCGGCGGCCGGCGGCAGCTTCCGCTCGTAGCACCAGAGCCCGAACCGCACGGCCGAGGACATGGCGATCGACAGCGCGACGGCGCCGTAGAGCTCGACGAGCTGGCCGGGCACCGTGTGCAGGAACTGCGTGGCGAAGAACATCATGAACGCGAACACCCCGAGGGCATGGCCGCGCGGGCCCCAGCGGCGGGCGTAGACCCCCAGGCCCATGACCGCGAGGAAGGCCGCGTCCCGGGCCGGCGGGAGGTCGTGCAGGCCCGCGGCGAGTGCGAGCACCGGGAAGCCGACGGCGGGCAGCAGCAGGGTGGTGACGGCCTGGCCGCGGACCGTGGCGTCGGTGACGGTGAAGAGGGCCAGCAGTGCGGCGAGCCCGCCGGTGACGGCGGCGACCAGGGAATGCCCGGCCAGGCCGCAGGCGGCGACCGCCAGGGCGATGCCGAGGACGGCCCGCACGGCGCTGCGCAGCCGCAGCCACCCCGGGTCCGGAGCCACGAACACCCTCTTCAGCACTGCTTCCCCACCCTTCGACGGTCCGGCATGACAAAGGCGCCGCGGGGATCCGCAGCGCCATCGACCCCACCATCAGAGCATCCCTCCGGCGAATGGCTCAACAGAGGTCGAAATCGCTGTGCCATTGGCCCACCCGGTGGCATCCATTCCGGTTCCGAGGAGGTCCAATGGCCGGGCCGCGCGGGACGGCACGCGGGATGTCCGCGCTGGCCGGTGCCCTGCCGGAGTACGCCGACGGGCCGGCAGCCGTCTCACCCGGCGGCCCGGATGCTGGGCCATTGGTACATTCACCGGCAGAGTCCGCCGACCGTGGAGGAGGCCGTGGACCGTGCCCGTGGACGCCCTGGACGCCAAGATCCTCCGGCTGCTGCTGGAGCAGCCGCGCACCAGCGTGCGGGAGTACGCCCGGCTGCTCGGCGTGGCGCGGGGCACCGTGCAGGCCCGGCTGGACCGGCTGGAGCGGGACGGCGTGATCACGGCGTACGGACCGCGGCTGTCGCCCGCCGCGCTCGGCCATCCGCTGCTCGCCTTCGTGCACATCGAGGTCACCCAGGGCCACCTGGAGGAGGTGGCCGACGCGCTCGCGGAGGTACCGCAGATCATCGAGGCGTTCTCGACGACCGGCGGCGGCGATCTGCTGACCCGGGTGGTGGCCCGGGACGCGGCGCACCTGGAGGACGTGATCCAGCGGCTGATCAGCCTGCCGGGGGTGGTCCGCACGCGGACGGAGATGGCACTGCGCGAGCGGGTGCCGCACCGGATGCTGCCGTTGGTCGAGGACGTGGGCGGGACCGCCCGGCAGCGGTGAGCCGGGCCGGCGTTCGGCGTTCGGCGTTCGGCGTTCGGCGTTCGGGGCGGAACGCCTTGGCATGCTGGAGGGCATGAGTGCCTCCCCCACCTCCCCGGTCACGCCCACCCCGGTGATCTTCGATCTCGACGGCACGCTGGTGGACAGCGAGCCGAACTACTACGAGGCGGGGCGCCGGCTGCTGGCCGGCTACGGCGTGCCGGACTTCGGCTGGGAGCAGCACGCCCGTTTCATCGGCATCGGGACGCGGGAGACGCTGGAGATCCTCAGCGCGGAGCTCGGGATCGACGCGCCCGTGGACGAGCTGCTCGCGGGCAAGAACCGGCTCTATCTGGAGCTGGCGCGGGCGCACACCGAGGTCTTCCCGGAAATGCGCCGCCTGGTCCGGCTGCTGTCGGCGGCCGGGCATCCGATGGCGGTGGCGTCCGGTTCCTCGCGGGCCGCGATCGAGGCGGTGCTGGCCGGGACGGGGCTCGACGGGCTGCTGACGACGGTCGTGTCGGCGGAGGAGGTGGCGCGCGGCAAGCCGGAACCCGATGTGTTCCTGGAGGCGGCGCGCCGGCTGGGGGCCGCGCCCGCGGACTGTGTGGTGCTGGAGGACGCGGCGCCCGGTGCGCTCGCGGCCGCCCGGGCCGGGATGCGGTGCATCGCGGTCCCGTACGTGCGCGGCACGGCCGACGACCCGGGTTTCGCGGGCGCCGGGCTGCTGTTCCGGGGCGGCCAGCGGGAGTTCACCGCCCGGGCCGCGTACGCGTGGCTGGGGCGGGCGGCGCAGCGCCCGGCGGAGGAACCGGCGGGGGAGACCGCGAGGCCGTCCTGACGGAAGCGCCGGACGGCCACGCTCCGGCCGGTCTGCGGCGCGGAGCGTGGCCGTCCCGGTCACCCGGCCCGCGGCGGGGTCACTCCAGGCCGAGCGACTTGCAGGCGGAGGCGAGGTCGTCGGCGCAGAGCAGGTCGACCCGGACCAGGCCGTCGCGGACGACGGTGTCCTTCAGGTTCTTCCGGTTGACCAGCTGCGCCTTGAACAGCCGGGCCGGAATGGCGGCCTTGCTGCTGCTGGTCGCGGTGGTGGACGTCAGCGAGCTGATCTTCTTGCCACGGAGCAGCCGGAAGGCAATTTCTGCCGCCGTTTCGGCCTCCGGCCGGACTTCCTTGTAAATGGTGAAGGACTGGGTGCCGGCGATCACCCGCTGGAGGGCGGGGAGTTCGGCGTCCTGGCCGCCGACCGGAATGTTCTTGAGGCCCGCCGACTTGAGCGCCTCGGCGATACCGCCGGCCATACCGTCGTTGGCGGAGTACACCGCGTCGAATCCCTGCGGGCCGCGCGCCTTGATGACGTCGGACATCTTCTTCTTGGCGGTCGCCGCGGACCAGTCGGGGATGTCCTTCTCATACACGATCTTGTGGACCTTGCCGTCGAGGACGTCATGTGCGCCCTTCTTGTAGGACGGCGCATTCGGGTCGGTCGGCGAGCCGTTCATCATGACGATGTCGGAGTTGGCCGCCTGCGATCCGAGAGCGGCGAGAATGCCCTCTCCCTGGAGCCGGCCGATCTTCTCGTTGTCGTAGGAGACATACGCTGCGACGTCGCCCTCGGCGAGCCGGTCGTAGGCGATGACCTTGACGCCCTTCTTGGCAGCGGCGTCCACCCAGCTCTTGGCCGCCTGGGAGTCGACCGGGTCCAGGATGATGACCTTGACGCCCTTCTTCACCATGGCGTCGAACTGCTGTTTCTGGGTGCCGACTTGCTGCTCGGCGTTGCGGTAATCGACTTTGCATTCGAGGCAGAGGGAGGCCACCCGCGACGTAATGATGCGGCGGTCGAACTTCTCGTATCGGTCCGCTTTGTTCTCCGGGAGGAGCAGACCGATGGAGTCCTTGCCGGCACCCGCGTCCTGGTGATCTTGGCCGCAGGCCGCCAATGGCGCCGCAAGAGAAAGCGCCATTGCGCCGGTGAGCGCACGCCGCATTATTGCATTCATTTTTTCGGTACCTCCCATGGGGCCGCCTGACCCGGCCCAGAACGGCTGAAGTGAACGCCACCACCTGCCCGGTAGTCAAGAATCGAAGCAATAACGATGCGAAGGTGGGGCACGAGTTGAGACTCCGAAGTGAGAAGGAGTCCGGATACTCGGAGTGAGCCTTTCGCCCCCTATCAGCCCGCCAGGACTTCAACCCGCCCCTTCTGGGCCGGAGTTGTCCGATCACGCTGAGTGAACATCAACTTCGCTGTTATGTACATCGAGGCGACGACTCATCCCCTTTTTCCGAGAGGTGCACATGGCGAGCTGTCGACGCAAAAAGTCCGTTTGGCGAGAGAGGCGGTTTCCCAACCGCTTTCACTCCGCACTGCCCCTATTTCGGGGAAATGGGCTTTCACGCCGAAAGCGGGGACCCACCCGATGGACGGTCCCCCGATGGACGGTCAGTGGCCGATGGTGCGTGCGATGTCCAGCGTGAGCCGCTGCCACGGATCGCGGGGGTCGCGTCCGGTGAGCTCGCCGATCCGGCGCAGGCGGTAGCGCAACGACTGCGGGTGGAGGCCCAGCCTGCGGGCGGCGGCGTTCGCGGAGCCGGTGTCGAGGTAGGCGGTGAGCGCGTCCAGGAGGTGCCGCCGACCGGGGCTCAGGAGCGGACCGAGCAGCAACCGGGCGATCTGGTCGGGGGTGGTGGCGGGGCGGCCGGCGAGGAGCGCGAGGACCTGGGCGTCCCCGTCGGTGAGGAGGCGTGCGGGGTGGTGGGCGTGTGCGGGGGCGGTGTCCAGGGCGTCGGCCGCGAGGCGGTGGGCCACGGCGATCCGCTCCAGGCTCTCCCCGGAGATCGCGCAGCCGCGCAGCGCCCGCTCGTGCAGCGCCGCGGGCGCACCCCCTTCGCCGCCCGCCGGGAGCAGCAGGACGAGGCGGGATCCCCGTACCGTCGCCAGCGCGGCGACGTCGGACGCCCCCGCTCCCCCGTCACCGGTCAGCGCCGCGAGCAGCTCGTCCGCCAGCTCCCCGGAGACGGCCGGCCCGATCTCCGCGCCGGCCGGTGCCAAAGGCGCAGCGGCCTGACCCGGATGACTCGGCTCGGCAGGTTCGACCGGTTCGGCCACCAACAGGCAGTACGGGTCCGGGAGTTGGACGCCCAGACGGGCGGCCCGGCCGGTCAGGGCGCCGATGGAGGCGTGCCGCCCGGCGATCAGGTCGTCGAGGAGCAGCCGCAGCGCCCGGCCGCGGTCCCCCGCGAGGTCCTCGTTCGCGGCCTCGTAGGTCCCCGCCATCTCTTCGGCCAGGGTGTCCAGCGCGGTCAGCAGCATCCGGGTGAGGGCGAAGGCGTCCTCGGCGGTGGGCCGGGGCGTGCAGACCGCGATCTCGTCCGCGATGACGGTCGCCGCGACCCGGTAGGCCCGCAGTACGGCCTGTACGGGGCGGCCGTCGGCGGCCCGGGCCGCCGCGATACCGCGGAACCGGCGCAGATCGGCCGGCCCCAGCACGCCGTCCGTGGCCCACAGGTGCAGCAGCCGGTCCAGCGCCCAGGCGGCGATCGCCCGCACCTCCGGAAGCCGGCGGTCGTCGAGCGCCGCGTACGCCGGGACCTGCGCGTGCACCGCGTCGACGACGGCGTCGACGACACGGGGAGTGGCGGTCAGCTCCTGCCGGATCCGCTCGCGGTCGTTCATCACAGGGTGATAGTCGCAGCGGAAGAATGTGCGCACCACCGTGGACGGATCTTGTCACTGTCGCAAGGATCACGGGGACGGCCCGACGGCCCCGCGGTCGCGACGGACGCATCGGACCGGTGGGCCCCAGAAAGACGCGCACGAGAGAGGCGGGACGGCCGGATGGCGAAGCACTGGGCGGACTTCCAGTACGAGATCTACCTGAACGGCATGACGGGCGCGGTACCCCGGCTGCCGACCGATCTGACCCGGCTGGAGGAGCTCACCGAGCAGCGGCTGGGCCCCGGCCCGGTCGGCTATGTGGCGGGCAGTGCGGGCAGCGGCAGCACCGCGGCCGCCAACCGGGCCGCCCTCGACCGCCGGCGAATCGTCCCGCGGATGCTCCGCGACGTGCACGAACGCAACCTGTCCGTCGAGGTGTTGGGCCGCCGGCTGCCGGCGCCGATGGCGCTCGCCCCGGTCGGGGTGCTGTCGATCCTGCATCCGGACGCCGAGCCCGCCGCCGCCCGGGCCGCCGCGGCACACGGCGTCCCGTACATCCTCTCCTCCGCCTCCAGCACCCCGATGGAGCAGGTCGCCGAGGCGATGGGCGACGGGGAGCGCTGGTTCCAGCTGTACTGGGCGAAGGACCGCGAGGTCACCAGGAGCTTCCTGCACCGGGCGAAGGCCGCGGGTTTCACCGCGCTGTTCGTCACCCTCGACACCCCGCTCCTCGCCTGGCGGCCGCGCGACCTCGACCAGGCGTACCTGCCGTTCCTGCACGGGGTGGGCACCGCCAATTACTTCTCCGACCCCGCGTTCCGGGCCGGGCTCGCCAAGCCGGTCCACGAGGACCCGAACGCGGCCGTGCTGCACTTCGTCCAGATGTTCGCCGACCCCGCCAAGACCTGGCCCGACCTGGCGTTCCTGCGGGAGAACTGGGACGGCCCGATCGTGCTCAAGGGCATCCTGCACCCGGATGACGCACTGCGGGCGGCCGAGGCCGGCGTGGACGGCGTGGTCGTCTCGAACCACGGCGGCCGTCAGGTGGCCGGCTCGGTCGCCGCCGCCGACGCGCTGCCCCGCGTCGCCGAGGCGGCCGGCGACCGGCTCACCGTGCTCTTCGACAGCGGCATCCGCACCGGCGACGACATCGTCAAGGCGCTGGCGCTCGGCGCGCAATCGGTGCTGGTCGGACGCCCGTACGCATACGGTCTCGGCCTCGACGGCCAGGCCGGCGTCGAGCACGTGATCCGCTGTCTGCTCGCCGAGTTCGACCTCACCCTCGCACTGTCCGGGCACGCCCGCCCCGGCACGCTGACCGCCGACGACCTCACCACGGCGTCCGCGTAACGCTCGCCCCCCTTCCGCATGACCACCGCGGCGCGCACCGCGCCCGACACCGAGAGGCCCGCCATGAAGAACGTGCTCGCCGTCATCTCCCCGCACGTGGGCGGCCGCGCCGCCGGCGCCGCGCTGGCCGGCGTCTTTCCCGGCCACGCCCACGTCACCGTCGTCGAGAGCACCGACGAGGACCCCGCGGCGCTGGCCGCGGCGCACGTCATCATCACCGGCCTCGCCCCCGTGACCGCCGAACACCTCGCTGCGGCAGCGGAGTTGGAGCTGGTCCAGTGCGCCAGCCACGGCTTCGACTACGTCGATCTGGACGCCGCGCGCGACCGGGGCGTCCCGGTCTGCAACATCGGCTCCAGCGGCGCCGAGAAGCAGAACGTGGCCGAGCAGACCTTCGCCCTGATGCTCGCGCTCGCCAAGCAGCTGGTCCCCGCCCATACGGCGCTGACCGAGGCGGACTGGGCGCTGCCGCGTCTGCAGCAGTCGATCACCGAGCTGTCCGGGAAGACCCTCGGCATCGTCGGCCTGGGCCACATCGGGGTGGAGGTGGCACGGCGCGCCGTCGCGTTCGACATGAGCATCGTCTACGCCGGACCGCGGCCGGTCGACCCGGAGACCGCGGCCCGGCTCGGCGGGGCCCGCCATCTGGACCTGGACGAGCTGCTCCGCACGTCGGACTACGTTTCCCTGCACGCCCCGCTCACCGAGGCGACCCGGCACCTCCTCGACGCCGAGCGACTGGCCCTCCTGAAGCCGAGCGCCTTTGTCATCAACACGGCGCGGGGTGCCCTGATCGACCAGGACGCGCTGGCGGACGCGCTGGCCGCCGGGACCCTCGCCGGCGCCGGCATCGACGTCTTCGACCCCGAACCGCCCACCGCGGCCCTGCGACTCCTCAAGGCCCCGAACGTCGTCCTCTCCCCCCACGTCGCGGGCGTCACGCGAGAAACACTGGTCCGCATCGCCCTGGCGGCCGTCGAGAACGTCGTCACCCATCTGGACGGCAAGCGGGTGCGCGACGTCGTGGGCTAGTCCCCACGTAGCCGTCTGTCCCGCCGTCGGGCTTGTTCGCCGTTGCGCCTGGCGGCGGGCGTGGTGTTGTCGGGTGCGGTGCCGGCCCTCCAGACTTCGTCCTCCGGTCCAGCCCCTCCCGTGAGTGGGAGGTAAGAGGTGGTTGGGGGCGGGCCTCATCCGTTGCCTGCGGGCACATGGACGTCACGTGCACCCCCACCACCGTTTTCTTCTCCCCTCACGGGAGGGGACGGGCCGGAGGGGCCGGTTGTGTGGACGTAAAGCGTCAGCAGTCCACACAACCGGCCCCGGAGGCCCGTCACCGCACCCACAAACCACCCGGCCCGCCGCAGGCGCAACGGCGAGACCACCCGCGGCGCCGCAGACAAGTACGTGGGAGGCGCCGCAAAGCGCACAACGGCGAGCAAGCCCCGCGGCGGGAAAGACGGGTACGTAGGGCAATATGGGACAATTTGAGCGCCCAGGGCCGCTACGTGAGGAGAAGACCATGGCACGTGCAGTGGGTATCGACCTCGGTACGACGAATTCGGTGGTCAGCGTGCTGGAGGGCGGCGAGCCCACGGTGATCACCAACGCCGAGGGGGCCCGCACGACCCCGTCGGTGGTGGGGTTCGCCAAGGGTGGGGAGGTGCTGGTCGGGGAGATCGCCAAGCGGCAGGCCGTGACCAACATCGACCGCACCGCGCGGTCGGTCAAGCGCCACATGGGCGAGTCGGACTGGCGCTTCCCCGCCAGCGGCGACATCGACGGCAAGCGGTACACCGCCCAGGAGATCTCCGCGCGGGTGCTGCAGAAGCTCAAGCGCGACGCCGAGGACTACCTGGGCGAGGACGTGACGGACGCCGTCGTCACCGTTCCGGCCTACTTCAACGACGCGCAGCGCACCGCCACGAAGGAGGCCGGGGAGATCGCCGGCCTGCGGGTGCTGCGGATCGTCAACGAGCCGACCGCCGCGGCGCTGGCGTACGGGCTGGACAAGGAGAACGACCAGACGATCCTGGTCTTCGACCTCGGTGGCGGCACCTTCGACGTCTCGCTGCTGGAGATCGGCGAGGGCGTGGTCGAGGTCAAGGCCACGAACGGCGACACCCATCTGGGCGGTGACGACTGGGACCAGCGGATCGTCGATCACCTGGCCAAGCAGTTCAAGAACGCGTACGGCATCGACCTGTCGAACGACAAGATGGCCACCCAGCGGCTGCGGGAGGCCGCGGAGAAGGCGAAGATCGAGCTGTCGGCGGCCACCGAGACCACGATCAACCTGCCGTATCTGAGCGCCTCGGCCGAGGGCCCGCTGCACCTGGACGAGAAGCTCACCCGCTCGCAGTTCCAGCAGCTCACCGCGGACCTCCTGGAGCGCTGCAAGACGCCGTTCCACAACGCGGTGAAGGACGCCGGGATCAACCTCTCGGACATCAACCACGTGATCCTGGTCGGCGGTTCGACCCGGATGCCCGCGGTGACCGATCTGGTCAAGGAGCTCACCGGCAAGGACCCGCACAAGGGTGTGAACCCCGACGAGGTCGTGGCCGTGGGGGCCGCCCTGCAGGCCGGCGTCCTCAAGGGCGAGGTCAAGGACGTCCTGCTCCTCGACGTCACCCCGCTGTCCCTCGGCATCGAGACCAAGGGCGGCATCATGACCAAGCTCATCGAGCGGAACACCACGATCCCGACCAAGCGCTCGGAGATCTTCACCACCGCCGAGGACAACCAGTCGTCCGTGCAGATCCAGGTCTACCAGGGCGAACGCGAGATCGCGGCGTACAACAAGAAGCTCGGGATGTTCCAGCTCACCGGCCTGCCGCCGGCCCCGCGCGGGGTGCCGCAGATCGAGGTCTCCTTCGACATCGACGCCAACGGCATCATGCACGTGACCGCGAAGGACCTGGGCACGGGCAAGGAGCAGAAGATGACCGTCACCGGCGGCTCCTCGCTGCCGAAGGACGACATCGACCAGATGGTGCGCGACGCCGAACGGCACGCCGAGGAGGACCGGCAGCGCCGCGAGGCCGCGGAGACCCGCAACCAGGGCGAGCAGCTCGTCTACCAGACCGAGAAGTTCCTCAAGGACAACGAGGACAAGGTCCCCGGTGAGATCAAGACCGAGGTCGAGACCGCCGTCGGTGAGCTGAAGGAGAAGCTCAAGGGCGAGGACACCGCCGTGATCCGCACCGCCACCGAGAAGGTCGCGGCCGTCTCCCAGAAGCTCGGCCAGGCCATGTACGCCGACGCCCAGGCCGCGCAGGCCGCCGCGGGTGGCGGCGGAGCCGCCGGGGGCGACGCGGGTGAACAGGGCCGGTCGGACGCCGCCGACGACGTCGTGGACGCCGAGATCATCGACGACGACAAGCGGGAGGGAGGCACGCCATGAGCCGCCCGACGCGGATCCGCGGCACATCCCGGCCACCGCTGGCCATAGTCGGTAGCGGCACGGACCGGGCGGACCGGCCGGAGCTCGGGCGGCGCGGACCGGGCGCCGGCTCCCGGAGCGGGGCCGGTTCCCCGCCGCGTACCGACCGGGACACCGGTCCCCCGCCGTTCCGCGTGTCCGAGGAGGCCGGTACGACCTCCCAGGAGGCGGTGCTCCGCGCCGAGCTGCGGCAGCGCACCGCCGAACTGCAGGAGCGCACGGCCGATCTGCAGCGCCTCAAGGCCGAGTACGACAACTACCGCAAGCGGGTGCACCGGGACCGGCTGGCGGTCGGCGAGATCGCCGTGGCCAATGTGCTGGGGCGGCTGCTGCCCGTGCTCGACGCCGTGGAGGAGGCGGCCGGGCAGGGCGAGGTCACGGATGGCTTCGGGCGGGTCGCCCGGGCGCTGGTGGCCGAACTGACCGCGCTGGGCCTGATCTCCTTCGGCAGCGTGGGCGACGCCTTCGATCCGGAGATCCACGAGGCCGTCACGTTCACGGCGGTGAGCCGTCCCGAAAGCCCCCCGGGTGCCGTGTGCACGGCGGTGCTGCGGCAGGGGTACCGCGTCGGTGACCACCTGCTGCGTCCCGCGCAGGTCTCGGTCACGGGCGATCCGCCCGCGGCTCCGGCCCGTCCGTCCTGGTGAGCGCGATGAGGGCGACGTCGTCGCCGAGGGTTCCGCCGGCGTACGCGAGCAGGTCGTCGCGGAGGCGCGCCACCAGCGCGCCCGGGTCCCGCTCGGTGCAGGCGGCGACCCGGTCCGGCAGCCGGTAGAACGCGCCGGTCGCGTCCCGCGCCTCGATCACCCCGTCCGTGTACAGCAGGAGCAGGTCGCCGGGTGCGAAGTCGAACGTCTCGACCTGGTAGTCGCCCTCCGACGGGGCGCCGATGCCGAGGGGCAGCGCGGGTTCCTGGACCTCCAGGGAACGGACCTTGCCCTCCCGTAGCAGGAGCGGCGGCGGGTGCCCGCAGTTCACCATCGTGAGGAACGGCTCGTCGTGGTGGACGTCCAGCACCACCGCGGTCACGAAGGACTCCGTGGGCTCGGGATCGCCTGCGGTGCGGTGCGCGGTGTTCCAGTGCACGGAGTTCCCCAGGTGGGCGGCGATGCCCGGCAGGGAGAGGTTGCGGTAGGCGGAGCCCTGGAAGGCGCCGATCAGCACCGCCGCCTCCCCGATGGCGGACAGTCCCTTGCCGCGGACGTCGCCGACGACCAGTCGGGTGGCCCCGGGGGTGGGCGCCACCGCGTAGAGGTCGCCGCCGATCAGCGCCTCGGCGTCGGCGGCGAGGTAGGTGGCGGCGATCCGGAGCGGGCCGATGCGTTCGGGCAGCGGCCGCATCAGGACCTGCTGCGCCGCGACGGCCACCGACTGCACCCGGCTGAGCCGCCGCTGGTGCCGGTCCTGGACGTACCGGAAGACGGTGACGAGCACGGAGATCACCAGCAGGGCGGCGATCTGCGCCTGGTGATTGGGCGTCATCAGACCGCCGTGCAGGGTGCCGATGATGATCTGGGCCGCCACCGCGAGGGCACCGACCGCACCGGTAAGGCCGGGCCCGGCGAAGGAGGCGGTGATCGCGGGCGCGGCGACCAGGAACGGTCCGAGGTGGATGCTCGCCGGGGAGTTGATGTCCACCACCGTCACGGCCACGATGATCGCCAGCGGGACGACCAGCAGGCCGGGGCTCCACCGCCGGAAGCCGGCGCGCTGAGCTGGACCGTGCCGGAGGCGCATAACTCCTCTTTACACCCCTCCCGACCTCCGTGCCGGGAAACGGACGGACCCCGGGACCGTGGGTCCCGGGGTCCTGGCCGACGCGGTGCCGCGCCGGCCTCCGCAGATCTGCCGTGACGTCTCAGACGTCGCTGGTCTGCACGGTGGCGAGACCGGCCAGCTGCCCGACGGGCAGGGTGGGGACGAGCGACTGGGCGGTGCCGACGACGTCGCCGATGGCCACCGCGCCACCGTGGCCGGCCACCTCGGCACCGGCGCTGGCGAGACCACCGGAAATGTTGTCCAGCTCGCTGTCGGCAATCTCGCAGGTCTCGACGATGTCACGCATGACGTGCCCTTCCTTCATTACTCTCAATTTTCCTGGCGGACACCGCGCGGAATTCATGCACACCACATGCAAGAAAAATTACGCACGGTCCTGCGGCAGCAGACTTCGCCGCCCGATAATCCGGGCCGCAGTGATCAATCTGCCGCACGGGAAGGATGCAATCACGCCGACGAAGCGTCAGGCAACCTGCCCCCCAATTTCCTTTCCGGATGTTCACGTTCGCCCCCACAACCCCGCTGAAGTGCAGCTTTGTCAGTCAGCGGGTGACGAATCCACCGAACCGCACACCCACGGAAGCAACGTCTCGGCCATTGTGAAAAGCCGCCGCATCCGAGGAAAAGACATCGCACCGGGCCGCGACTGGACATATCTGCATTTACGTTTCGACGTGGGATGCGGGGGCCGAGATGACCAGAGATGTCGGGATGTATGACCCGACGGCCCATACAATTGACCAGGCCGGACGAAAGCGGCACCTTCCGGCGTCCGGGGCGATTACCGGACGTCGAAGCCCGACAACCCCTGGGGTTCCTCCGCCGTCACCGAGACCGCGTCGACGACCGCCGCCGGCGGCCCCTGGTGCGCCCACTCCACCAGCCTGTCCACGCTCTCCGGATCGCCCTCGAACACGGCCTCCACGGTTCCGTCCGGGACGTTGCGCACCCAGCCGGCCACGCCCTGCGCCTCGGCGGTACGCCGGCAGGTGTCGCGGAAGAACACCCCCTGCACGGTCCCCGAGACCACCACCCGCCTGCGGATCATCGGTCCTCACCTCGCGTCATGGCTGCCCTCTCCTCACGTCCGCGCTCTCGTCAGGGCTGTGCTCTCATCACGGCTGTGCTCTCGTCACGGCTGCGCCGCACCCGGTCCGGTCCGGATCATCGGCTCCGCGGCTTCCGGATGTCCGGACCCCGGGGCTCACCCGGCGAAGCCACGCCCGGACGGCGTACGGCTGACCGCCCGCCCGGTGGCCGCCACCGCCCGCGCGAACACGGTCGCGTCGCGCACGGCCGCGCCGCCCGGGTCGTTGTTGAAGTACGCGTACACATCGGCCCGGTCCGGCCAGGTGTCGGCGATCCGGCGTGCCCAGGTGGCGAGCGCCTTACTGCCGTAGCGCGGCCAGGGTGCTGCCCGGCCCTCGTGGAACCGCACGTAGCCCCAGTCGGTGGTCCGCCACAGCGGGGCCACCGGACGGGACCCCCGGTCCGCCCAGCACAGCGCCGCGCCCCGGCGCTCCAGTACCGCGCGGACCTCCTCGGTCCACCACGAGTCGTGCCGGGGCTCGACGGCCACCCGGGTACCGGCCGGGAAGCAGTCGAGGCAGGCGTCCAGCAGCCCGGCGTCCCGCCGCAGCGTGGGCGGCAGTTGGAGCAGTACGGGCCCCAGCCGCGGCCCCAGGGCGGCGGCCCGTGACATCAGCCGGTCCACCGGCTCCTCGGGGGTGCGCAGCCGCTTGATGTGGGTCAGATAGCGGCTCGCCTTGACGGCCATCACGAAGCCGTCCGGGGTCCTCTCCCGCCAGTCGGCGAAGGTCTTCTCCTCGGGCAGCCGGTAGAAGGCCGCATTGCTCTCGACGGTCGCGAACCCCCGCGCGTACTCCTCCAGCCACAGCCGCTGCGGCCGGTCCGGCGGGTAGAGGACACCGCGCCAGTCCTTGTACTGCCAGCCGGAAGTGCCGAGGAGGACCGTCATGCCCGGATGCCTGCCCGTTGGTGCGCACGCCCTATCAGGACGCCAACAGGGCGCCATCAGGGCCCCGCCTGCCTCACGGCCCCCGCCCGCGCCGGGACGCCCTTGCGGAGGCGGGTGGTGACGGTCAGTGTGGGGCCCGTGACTTCCTTCGTCCTGCCCCACGCCCTGCACGGCAGGGGCCCGCACAAGGTCATCGCCGTCCACGGGTGGTTCGCCGACCGGTCCGCCTTCGCCCCGCTCCTTCCCGACCTCGACCGCTCCGCCTTCCAGTACGCGCTGGTCGATCTCCGGGGCTACGGCGAGGCGCAGGACGCGGCCGGCGCGTACACCACGGCGGAGGGCGCGGCCGATGTGCTGGCGCTCGCCGACCGGCTGGGCTGGGACCGGTTCTCGATGATCGGCCATTCGATGGGCGGCAGCGTCGTCCAGCGGGTGCTGGCCGCGGCCCCGGCACGCGTCCGGCGGCTGGTCGGCATCTCGCCGGTGCCCGCCTCCGGGTTTCCGCTGCCGCCGGACCAGTGGGCGCTGTTCTCCTCGGCGGCGCACGCCCCGGACAGCCGGCGGGCCATCATCGACCTCACGTCCGGTGGCCGGCGCCCCGACGCCTGGCTGGACCGGATGGTGCGGCGGTCGCTGGAGCGCAGCAACCCGACGGCGTTCCGCACCTGGCTGGACTCCTGGGCCGGCGAGGGCTTCGCCGACGACGTCGACGGTTCGCCGGTGCCGGCGCTGGCGGTGACCGGCGCCCTGGATCCCGCGCTCACCGCCGATCTGACCCGCCGGACGTGGCTGCGGTGGTACGCCAACAGCCAGCTGATCGAGCTGTCGGCGGCCGGGCACTACGCGATGGACGAGACGCCGCTGGAGCTGATCCGCGCCGTCGAGGACTTCCTGCGCGCGGACGGCGACGGGGACGGCCACGGGAACGGGGACCGGCGCCGCGGTGCCGGGGCCCCCGACGGGCCGGTGGCCCGATGACGTCGTCGGCCGCCGACGCCACCCGGATACCCGACGTCTTCGACCCCCGCGGCTACGCCCAGGGGCTGCCGCACACCGCCTACCGGCTGCTGCGCGACCGCCGTCCGGTGGCCTGGCAGGAGGAGCACGAGGTCCTCGGCTGGCCCGCCGGGCCCGGTTTCTGGGCGGTCACCCGGCACGCCGATGTCGTCCGGGTCCTGAAGGACGCCCGCACCTTCTCCTCGCACCTGGGCGCCACCCAGATCCGCGATCCGGACCCCGCCGACCTGCCGTTCATCCGGCGCATGATGCTCAATCAGGACGCTCCGGTCCACGGGCGGCTGCGCCGGCTGGTGAGCCGGGCCTTCACCCGCGGCCGGATCGACCGCTTCGAGACGGTGGTACGCGACCGGGCCCGCGGCCTGCTGACCGCGGCACTCGATGCCGCGCGCACGGGGAGCGGCGTGGCCGACCTGGTCACCACCGTCACCGACGACTACGCGCTGCTCAACCTCGCCGACCTGCTCGGCGTGCCGCCCGGTGAACGCGGGCTGCTGCTGGACTGGACCCGGCGCGTCATCGGCTACCAGGACCCGGACGAATCCGGTCCGCCGGCGTCCGGACCGGACGGCCGTCCGGCCGACCCGCGCTCACCGGCGATGCTGCAGGACATGTTCGCGTTCGCGCGGGAGCTGGCCGCCCACAAGCGGCGGCACCCCGGCGACGACGTGATGACGGTCCTCGCCGCGGACCGCGAACTGGCCACGCCCGAGCTGGAGATGTTCTTCTTCCTGCTGACCATCGCGGGGAACGACACGGTACGCAGCGCGGCGCCCGGCGGCCTGCTGGCGTTGGCCCGGCACCCGGACGCCTACCGCGCACTGCGCGCCGGTGCCGTGGCGACGGCCTCGTGCGTGGAGGAGCTGCTGCGCTGGCATCCGCCGGTGCTCAGCTTCCGCCGTACCGCGGCGTGCGGCACGGAGCTTGCCGGCCGCCCGATCCGCGCCGGTGAGAAGGTGGTGGTCTTCCACGGCTCGGCCAACTACGACGAGCGGGTGTTCCCCGCCCCGCACCGGCTGGACCTCGCCCGTACGCCCAACCCCCATGTCTCCTTCGGCGACGGTCCGCACGTCTGCCTGGGCGCCCATCTCGCCCGGCTGCAGCTTCGGGTGCTCTACGAGGAGACCCGCGTCCTGCTGCCCGCCCTCGAACTCGCCGCCCCGCCACGGCACTTGGTGTCGAACTTCATCCACGGCCTCAAGTCCCTGCCGCTGCGGCTCCTCCCGTCCGGTGGGGACCGGCCACCGGGCTGAGCGCGGCCAGTTCGGGAAGTCTGGCGGCGGTCGCCGCGTCGGCGGGCAGGCAGGAGACCAGGGTGACGCCCGGCGCGTCCACGGCCGCGAGCTTGACGTAGTCGAAGGTCAGCCGGCCCAGCGACGGATGGTCGAACTCCCGGCGCGCCGGCCGGAAGTCCGCCACGTCATGGGTGGCCCACCAGGTCCTGAACTCCGCGCTGCGCGCGCACAGTTCGCCGGTCAGCCGGCGGAACTCCGGGTCGTCGGGGTGCCGGTCGGCGCTGGCGCGGTACTGCTCCAGCAGGGCCCGGGCCTGGCCGTCCCAGTCGGCCAGGAGCGTACGGATCCTGGGCCGGGTGAACACCAGGCGCATCAGGTTGCGTTCGGCGGCGTCCCAGTGGGCGGGGTCGCCGATGAGACCGGCCTCGGCGCGGTTCCAGGCCAGCAGGTCCCAGTTGGGCGCGAGCACGTACGCGGGGTGCGGGTCGAGCGCGTCCACCAGGCGCTGCAGTTCCGGCCCGCCGGGGTGGTCGCCGGCCGGCTCGGGCAGCGGCTGCCCGGCCAGGGCGAACAGGTGGCGGGTCTCGGCGGGGGACAGCCGCAGCGCCCGGGCCAGGCTGTGCAGCACCTGACGGCTCACGCTGATGTCCCTGGCCTGTTCGAGCCAGGTGTACCAGGTGACGCTGACCCCCGAGAGGACGGCGACCTCCTCGCGGCGCAGTCCGGGCGTGCGGCGTCGGGGGCCCGCCGGGAGTCCGGCCTCGCCGGGCGGGACCCGTTCCCGTCGCGAGCGGAGGAACTCCGCCAGCACCCGGCGCCGTTCCCGGTCGGCCATCGGACCCCTCTCCCCCGCGGCGCACCGTGCCGTGCGCCCGCCGCTTCCCCGTGTCGCGCGGCCGGGTGCCGGACCCCGAGGGGTCGTTCGGCCGACACCGGTACCGCTGCCACCAGGATAATTCGCCTCTGTATGGCCCGTGCGGCCCGGGCCAGGCTCGGGGCCATGACTCCTCTGCGACCGCCGGCCGATCCGGCCCCGTCCTCCCCCGCCGCCGCTGCCCCGCACACCGCGGCGGTTTCCCCGCCCGCTCCGTGGCGGGCCCTGTCCGTCGTCCTCACCGGCGTCTTCATGGCCGTGCTCGACACCTTCATCGTGCTGGTGGCGGCGCCCGCCATCCAGGACGATCTGCGCGCCTCGGACGCCGATGTGCAGCTGATCCTGGCGGGCTATCAACTCACCTACGCCGTCGCGCTGATCACCGGAGCGCGCCTCGGTGACCGGTTCGGCCGCAAGCGGTGTTTCCTCCTCGGGATGGGCCTCTTCACCCTGGCGTCGGTGGGCTGCGCGGCCGCACCCGGGGCCGGCGGTCTGATCGCGGCCCGGCTCGTCCAGGGGCTCGGGGCCGCGGTGATGTTCCCGCAGGTCTTCTCGACGATCCAGGTGCTGCTGCCGCCCGAGCGGCGGGCCCGGGCCTTCGGCGTGCTGGGGGCGGTGATCGGCGCGGCGGGGGTGGTCGGCCAGCTGCTGGGCGGGGTCCTGCTCTCCGCCGACCTGTTCGGCGCTTCCTGGCGGCCGATCTTCTGGGTCAACGTTCCCGTCGGGCTGGTGACGCTGGCCCTCGCGGCGGTCCTCCTGCCCGAGTCGCGGGCCCCCGAGAGCCACCGGCTGGACCTGGCGGGCGTGGCGGTGCTGACCGTGGCGCTGTTCCTCCTGGTCGTGCCCGTGGTGGAGGGCCGGGAGGCCGGCTGGCCCGCATGGGCGTGGGTCAGCCTGGCCGCGGGGGTGCTCGCCCTGCTCGCCTTCGGCGCCGTGGAACGCCGGGTCGCGGCCCGCGGCCGGTCCCCGCTGGTACGGCCGGGGCTGCTGCGTGAGCGGGCCTTCGCGGTCGGGATGGTGCTGGTCCTCCTGGCGTACTCCGGGATCAACTCCTTCTTCCTGGTGCTGTCCCTGACCGTGCAGGACGGGCTGGGGCTGGACGCCCTGGGCGCCGGCTTGTTCTATCTGCCGTTCGCCGCGGGCTTCTTCACCGGGAGCCTGGTGGCGGGGCGCCTGGCGCGGTACGGGAAGCGGCTGCTGCGGACCGGGGCGCTGGTCCTCGGACTCGGCCACGCGGTGGCGCTCGGCGTCGTCGTGCTCGCCGGGGACACGCTGACGGCCCGGTCGCTGGCGCTGCCGCTGCTCGTCGTGGGCCTGGGGAACGGGGTTCTGGTCACACCGCTGCTCAACACCGTGCTCGCCCGCATCCGCCCGGCGGAGATCGGGATGGCCTCCGGTGTGCTCTCCACCGGCCAGCAGATCGGCGGCTCGGTCGGGGTCGCGCTGGTCGGCGTCCTGTTCTACGGGGCGCTGGGCCACGCCGCACGCCACGACGTCGGCGCCTACGGGCACGCCCTGATGGCGGCGCTGCTCTTCGACCTCGCCCTGGCCGCCGCCCTCTCGCTGCTCCTGCGGGTCCTGCCGGACCCGGCGCCGGCCGGCCGGTGAGCCGGGGGCCGGCCGGCGGCGTCGCGGGTCAGTGCGCGGCGAGGCGGGCGGACACGCAGGGGTCCTCGTTGCGGTAGCCGAGGCGGGTGTAGAGCCGGTCGGCGGGCGCGTTGTCGGCGAGCTGCCACAGCGTGCAGAAGCCGTGCCGGCGCACCGCGTACCGGGTCAGCCAGGCGGTCAGCGCCGCGCCGAGGCCCTGGCCGCGCTGTGCGGCGTCGGTGGCGACGGAGGCCATGAGGGGGGCGCCGGTGTCCCGCAGGCTGCTCAGGGCGCCGCAGGCCACGAGGTTCCCGTCCGCGCCGCGGATGCCCGCCCACAGGCTGACGGCGGAGGAGCCGGGCCCGGTGGAGTGGGCCGGGCTGTGCACGCCGAGGAAGGCGAGCAGCTCGTCGTGGTGGGTCTCGTCGAGCGCGACCACCCGCTCCTCCGCGCGCTGGACGGGCGGCTCCTGAAGCGTCCAGCGGAAGACCCACTCGACGACGTCGGTCACCGGGAGGTGGCGGCCGACCAGGGCGTCCGTGCCGCGCGGGCCGGTGAACTCCCGCACCCGGTCGGGCAGGCCCAGCGCGGCGCGCAGCACGAGTCCGGCCGCGGCCTCCGGTGCGCCGACGCTCCACACGTGCCCGCGGGTGTCGTCGAGCCAGGCCACGGCGCCGTCGCCGGACCAGCCGGGCCGGCCGGCCGGTCGCTGCCGCGCGGCGCCGAAACGCAGCAGGGCGGAGCCGGTCCGGCGCTCCAGGCCCTGGTCGAACAGATCGGTGGCCCGGGGGACGAGGGTCGTTGCCAGCATCGCTCTCAGGGGGACGTACGGACACGGGAAGGCGGCGGCGCCGGTACGCGCGCGGGGGCGCGGTCGGAACCGTCCGTAAGGGTGGGGGGAGCCCGGCGGCGGCAGCGCACGGGGGCGGGCCCGGCCGACCGGACGGCCCACTGTCGCACACCGCCCCGGGCCCCACGCAAATCCACCTCCGCGCCGGGCCGCGGCCGGTCAGCGCAGGGTCAGTTCCGCCCAGATGATCTTGCCTTCGGAGGTGTAACGGGTGCCCCAGCGCCCGGCCATCCGGGCGACGAGGAAGAGCCCGCGGCCGCCCTCGTCCTCGCCCGCGGCGAACCGGAGATGGGGCGCGGTGCTGCTGGAGTCGGAGACCTCGCAGATCAGCGTGCGGTCGTACAGCAGGCGGACGCCGATCGGGCCGGAGGCGTAGACGATGGCGTTGGTGACCAGCTCGCTGAGGATGAGCTCGGTGGTGAAGACCTCCTCCTCCAGGCCCCACTCCATCAGCTGCCGGGTGAGGTTCGCCCGGGCCTCGGCGACGGCCGCGGGGTCGGCGGGGACCTCCCACTCGGCGATGCGGTCGGGCGGCAGCAGGCGGGTGCGCGCCACGAGGAGGGCAATGTCGTCGCGCTGCCGGTCGGGGAGCAGGGCGCCGAGCACGGCCTCGCAGGTCTCCTGCGGCGTCCGCTCGCGGTGTGCCAGCGCCGTGGCGAGCTGGTGCATGCCGGTGTCGATGTCGTGGTTGCGGTCCTCCACCAGGCCGTCGGTGTACAGGACCAGGTTGCTGCCCTCGGGCAGCTGCAGTTCCACGGATTCGAAGGGCAGGCCGCCGATGCCGAGCGGCGGACTGGCCGGGAGGTCCGGGTACGTGACGGTGCCGTCCGGGTGGACGAGGGCCGGTGGGAGGTGGCCGGCCCGGGCCAGCGTGCAGCGGCCGGAGGCCGGGTCGTAGATGGCGTAGAGGCAGGTGGCGCCGGAGACGGTGGCCTCGTCGTTCGCCGCGGTGGCCTCCTCGTCGATGCGGTTGACCAGCTCGTCCAGGAAGCCGAGGAGCTCGTCGGGCGGCAGGTCGAGGGTGGAGAAGTTCTGCACCGCGGTACGCAGTCGGCCCATGGTCGCCGCGGCGTGCAGCCCGTGGCCGACGACGTCCCCGACGACCAGCGCGACCCGGGCGCCGGGCAGTGGGATGACGTCGAACCAGTCGCCGCCCACCCCGGTCTGTGCGGGCAGGTAGCGGTGGGCGAGGTCGAGGGCGCTCTGCTCGGGCAGACCGCGCGGCAGCAGGCTCTCCTGCAGGGTGACGGCCATGGCGTGCTCGCGGGTGAAGCGGCGCGCGTTGTCGATGCACACGGCGGCGCGGGCCGCCATCTCCTCGGCCAGCGACAGCTCGCCCTCCTCGAAGGGCCGCTCCCGGGAGCGCCAGAAGTTGACGATCCCCATCCGGACGCCGCGGGCCTGGAGCGGCACGGTGATCAGGGATTCGCAGCCGTGGCTCATGACCAGCTCCAGCCGCCCGGGGTCGTCCGGGTACCAGTCGCCGGCCGCCCGCACATCGGGCACGAGCACGGACTGGCCGCTGACGAATCCGGTGGCCATCGGGGTGAGCGAGAGGTAGGTGTGCACCTCGCCCGGCCGGTAGAGGGGGTGGTCGTCGCGGATCCCGGCGACCGCCACCCGGCGCAGCTCGGGCGCCTCGCGGTACGAGCCCACCGGTGGCTCCCCGCCGCTCAGCACGGGTTCGGCCAGGTCGACGGTGGCGTAGTCGGCGAACCACCGCACGGCGACCTGGGTCAGCTCCTCGGCGGTGCGCCGCACATCGAGGGTGGTGCCGATGGCCACGCTGGCCTCGTACAGCAGCCGCAGGCGGCTCTGGGTGACCTCCGCCTTCCCGGCGAGGGCGAGCAGGTCGGTGGAGTCCCGCAGCGTGGCGACGCTGCCGGGCGGGCCGCCCTGGCGGTCGGTGGACCGGATGTTCAGCGCGAGCAGCCGTTCGTTGACCGGCAGCACCTCGTCGGAGATCGCCTGCCCGGACGTCAGCAGCTCGGTGATCCGGGAATCGAGGCCGAGGCCGGAGAGGCACTGCCCCTCGGCGTCCGCGGGCAGGCCCAGCAGCTTTTGGGCCTCGTCGTTCGCCAGCAGGACCCGCCCGTCCGCGTCGAGGATCAGCACGCCCTCGCGCACGGCGTGCAGCACCGCGTCGTGGTGCTCGTACATCCGGGTCATCTCCGACGGGCCGAGCCCCCGGGTCTGGCGCCGCAGCCGGCGGCTGACCAGTGCGGTGCCGGCCGTGGTGAGGGCGAGCGCGGCACCGCCGGCCCCGACGACGACGGGCAGCTGCCGGTCGACGGCGCTGCTGACCCGGCTCACCCGCATACCGGAGCTCACCAGGGCCACCACGTGGCCCTTGGCGTCCTTCACCGGGACCGTCGCCTGCACCTCGTGGCCGAGCGGCCCGTAGACGCTCTCGATGGTGGTGCGGCCGGCGAGGGACGGCTTGATCGTGCCGACGAATTTCTTGCCGATCCGGCTGGGGATCGGGTGGGTGTAGCGGATCCCGTTGCGGTCCATGACGACGATGAAGTCCACGCCGCCGCGCTTGCGGGCGTCCTCGGTCAGCGGCTGGAGCACCACGCTCGCGCCCGGATGGCCCTTCTTCAGCACGGTGGGCAGGCCGGGGGCGTGCGCGAAGGACTCGGCGGAGGCGAGCGAACGGTCCCGGGCGCCCTGGAACCGGTCGCTCCGCGCCTGGACCAGCAGGGTGATCACCGCGGCCACGACGAGCAGCAGCACGATCAGCACCTGCAGGAGGAACATCTGGCCGGCGACACTGTGGACGTCCACCAGGGCGCGCAGGCGCTGGTTCAGCGGTTTCGGCGGGCCGCCGTTCCGTGCCCGCCGGCCGTTGTCGCCCGGGCGCCGACCGGTGGACCTGCGCCCCGGAGCGAACCACGGAAAGCGGCCGGAAATTCGGGCCATGCTCCATGTGTACCTCGCGCACCGAGGTGGCCGATACGCACCACGCTGAAGTATCACATGACTGTACGACGGTGACCGGGCCCGCGAGGCGGTGTTCCGGGGCCCGTCAGCCGTGCTCAGCCCGCCAGCTCGCCCAGGAACTCCCAGGTACGGCGCCGGTCCGCGTCCCCGGCGAGCTCCGTGCCGGAGAAGACCACCTCCGTCGCCCCGGCGTCCCGGTAGCGCCGCACCTCGGCCGCGACCGTCCGCTCGTCGCCGATCACGGCCACGTCGGCCGCCCGCTTGCCGCCGGAGAGCCCGATGACCCGGGCGTAGGACGGGATCTGCTCGTAGAAGGCGAGCTGCTCGGTGAACGTCCGGCGCACCGCGTCGGCGTCGTCGGTGACCAGGCCGGGCACCAGCGCCACGATCCGGGGCGCGGGCCGGCCGGCGGCCTCCGCCGCGGCGGTGACGGCCGGGACGATGTGCTCGGCCAGCGCGCGGGGCCCGGCGAGGTACGGCAGGATCCCGTCGGCCAGCTCGCCGCTCACCCGGAGGGCCTGCGGGCCCATCGCGGCGACGAGCAGCGGTACGCCCGCCTCGGCGCCCGGCACCCGCGCGGGGATCGGGGTGGCGGCGGTCAGCAGCTCGCCGCGGAAGTCGGCGCTGCCGGTCTCGGTCAGCTGGCGCAGCGCGGTGAGGAATTCCCGCAGCCGGGCGACCGGCCGCTCGAAGGGGAGGCCGAAGCCGGACTCGGTGAGGAGTTTGGTGCCGAGGGCGAGTCCGAGGTGGTAGCGGCCGTGCGTGGCCGCCTGGGCGGTCAGCGCCTGGCTGGAGACCACCAGCGGGTGGCGTCCGAAGACGGGGATCGCGGAGGTGCCCACCTGGAGCTCCGGGACCTCGCGCCCGACGATCGCGGCGAGCTGGGGCGAGTCCGCCCCGAAGGTCTGGCCGAACCAGGCGGACCGCAGCCCCGCGGCCGCCGCCTCCGCGGCGAGCCGCACGGTCGCGTCGATCTGGTTGTCGGAGTCGGTCGCGTTGAGTGCTACTCCCACTGTCATGTCAGCCGGAACGAACGGGAGTTGGCCGAACATTCCGGTGCGGGCGTGACGGTTCTCCGTCGGCTGTGTGAACTCCTTCTCCGTCCGGCCGATGGGGTTACCTACCCCGGGGGCTCAGGCGGCGGCGGTCGAGCCGGTCGGGCCCGTGCCCGGTCCGGCGGGGTCGCGGTGGATCGGGGTGCCGGAGCCGGTCAGCGGCCGGCCCGTACCGCCGCGCCGGGCCGCGACGATCTCGGCGGCGATGGACAGGGCGGTCTCCTCGGGCGTACGGGCGCCGAGGTCGAGACCGATCGGGGAGCGCAGCCGGGCCAGCTCGCGGTCGGTGAGGCCGGCCTCGCGCAGTCTTCGGTCGCGGTCGTCGTGGGTGCGGCGGGACCCCATGGCGCCGACGAACGCGACCGGCAGCCGCAGCGCCACCTCCAGCAGCGGGATGTCGAACTTGGCGTCGTGGGTGAGCACGCACAGGGCCGTACGGCCGTCGGTGGCCGTGCGGCGGAGGTAGCGGTGCGGCCACTCGACCACGATCTCGTCGGCCTCGGGGAAGCGGGCCCGGGTGGCGAAGACGGGGCGGGCGTCGCAGACGGTGACGTGGTAGCCGAGGAACTTGCCGGTGCGCACCAGGGCCGCGGCGAAGTCGACCGCACCGAAGACGATCATGCGGGGCGGCGGTACGTTCGCCTCGACGAACACCGTCAGCTCCGCCTCGCAGCGGGTGCCGCCCGCCGAGACGTCGAAGCTGCCGGTGCGGCCCGCGTCCAGCATGGCGCGGGACTCGCCCCGTGCCGTCCGGTCCAGGTCCGGCCCGCCGCCGAGGCCGCCCTCGTGGGAGCCGTCGGGGTGGACGAGCAGCGCCCGGCCGAGGAGGTCGGCCGGGCCCTGGACCACCCGGGCCAGGGCCGCCGCCTCGCCCCGGGCGGCGGCCGCCAGCGCGGCGGCGAACACCGGCCGGTCCGGGGCGTCGGCGGTCACCGGCGTGACCAGGACCTCGATCGTTCCGCCGCAGGTCAGGCCGACCGCGAAGGCGTCCTCGGCGCTGTATCCGAAGCGTTCGCGGACGGTCGTGCCGTCCTGCAGCGCCTGGGCGCACAGGTCGTAGACGGCCGCCTCCACGCACCCGCCGGAGACCGAACCGATGGCCGTGCCCCGGCTGTCGACGGCGAGGGCGGCGCCGGGGCTGCGCGGGGCACTGCCGCCGACGCCCACGACCGTGGCGACGGCGAACTCCCGGCCCTCCTCGGTCCACCGGTTCAGCTCATCGGCGATGTCCAGCATCCCGCTCTCCCACGCTTCCTCGTCCGGTCCCCGCCCGCAGGACCCGGTCCGGCCGGATCGGCAGATGCCGGTGCCGCACACCGGTCGCGTGCCAGACCGCGTTGGCGACGGCCGCCGCGGCACCAACGATGCCGATCTCGCCGATGCCCTTGATCCCCACCGGGTCGTCCGGGTCCGGATCGTCCACCCAGTCCGCCTCGACGAGCGGTACGTCGGCGTGTGTGGCGACGTGATAGCCGGCGAGGTCGGCGCCGACGTGGCCGCCCGAGGCGCGGTCCCGGACCGCCTCCTCGTGCAGGGCCATGGAGATGCCCCAGATCATGCCACCGACGAACTGGTTGCGCGCGGTGAGCGGATTGACGATCCGGCCCGCCGCGAAGACGCCGAGCATGCGCCGTACCCGCACCTCGCCGGTGGTGACGTCCACGGCGACCTCGGCGAACTGTGCGCCGAAGGAGTGCCGTTCCTTCTGCGCGAGGGCGCCGATCGCCTCGGTGGTGTCCGACCGTACGGTGATGCCCTCCGGCGGGACGTCCGCGCCCAGCGCGAGCCGCTCGCGCAGTTCCTTCGCCGCGGCCATCACCGCCCAGGACCAGGAGCGGGTGCCCATCGAGCCGCCCGCGATCATCGCCGGGCCGAAGTCGCTGTCCCCGATGCGCACCCGGACCCGGTCCGGCGCGACCTCAAGCGCGTCGGCGGCGACCAGGGTGAGCGCGGTGCGCGCCCCGGTGCCGATGTCGGCCGCGGCGATCCGCACGGTGAAGGTGCCGTCCGCCTCGGCCGTCAGGACCGCCGTGGAGGGGGCGGCTCCGGCGCCGAAGGAGGCCGCGGCCGTGCCGGTGCCGAGCAGCCAGCGCCCCTCACGGCGGAGTCCGGGACGCGGGTCCCGGTCGGCCCAGCCGAACCGGCGGGCACCTTCCTCGAAACAGGCGCGCAGATTGCGGGTGCTGAACGGCAGACCGGAGACCGGGCCCTTCTCGGGTTCGTTGCGCAGCCGCAGCTCGATCGGGTCGATCCCGCACTTCTCGGCGAGCTCGTCGAGCGCCGCCTCCAGCGCGAACGAGCCCGGTGCCTCGCCCGGCGCGCGCATGAACGTCGGCGTCGGCACATCGAGTCGTACGACGGTGTTGGCGGTGTGGTGGGCGTCGGCGTCGTACATCACCCGGGCCACGGCGGCGCTCGGCTCGATGAATTCGTGCACGGTCGAGGTCAGGCTCAGGGCGCGGTGCTCCAGCGCGCGCAGCCGCCCGTCGGGGTCGGCGCCGAGCCGGACCCGCTGGCTGGTGGGGCTGCGGTAGCCGGCCAGCGAGAACATCTGACGGCGGGTCAGGACGACGCGTACGGGGCGCTGGAGGACGGTCGCGGCCATCACGGCGGCCACCTGGTGTGCGCGCAGGCCCTTGCTGCCGAAGCCGCCGCCGACGTGCTCGGACCGCACCCGCACCGCGGACGGGTCGAGCGAGAACAGCTTGGCGAGCTCGCCCACGACCCAGGTGGCGCCCTGGTTGGAGTCGACGACCTCCAGCCGGCCGCCGTCCCAGCGGGCCGTCGCCGCATGGGGCTCCATCGGGTTGTGGTGCTCTTCGGGCGTGGTGTACTCGGCGTCCAGGACGACGGCGGAGGCGGTGAGTTCGGCCTCCAGGTCGCCCTTCTCCGCCACCGCCGGCAGATGGCCGTCCAGCGGGTAGGCGTCCGGGTGCCCGCCGGCGAAGTCGATGTCGTGCGGCTCCTGGTCGTAGTGCACCACCAGCGCTTCGGCGGCCGCCCTGGCCTCCTCGGACGTCTCGGCGACGACCAGCGCCACCGGCCAGCCCATGCTCGGCACCCGGTCGTGCTGGAACACCGCGCAGGTCGGGTCCGGAGCGCCCAGCATGCCGACGTAGTCGGTGTCGACGCGCGGGGCGTTGCCGTGGTGCAGCACGGCGAGCACACCGGGCATCGCCAGGACGGGCTCGGCCTCCACCGAGCGGATCCTGCCGCGGGCGATGGTGGACACCACCAGCCAGCCGTGGGCGAGCTCGGCGAAGGGGATCTCGCCGGCGTAGCGCGCCGCGCCGGTGACCTTGGCCAGGCCCTCCACGCGGGTGTGCGCGGTGCCGACGGCTCCCCGTACGGCGGTGGTTTCCGTCGTCGTCGTGGTCATCGTGCGGCCTCCTCGGCGAGCTCGGTCAGCAGGGCGACGACGAGATTGCGCATCAGCGTCACCTTGTATCCGTTGTGGGGCAGCACCTCGGCGGCGGCGAGTTCGGCGTCCGCGGCGGCGGCGAACGCCTCGGCGCCGGCCGGCCCTCCGGTCAGCACCCGCTCGGCCGCAAGGGCCCGCCACGGCCGGGACGCCACCGCCCCGAGGGCGAGGCGGACGTCGTTCACGATTCCGTCGCGGACGTCGAGGGCGGCGGCGACCGAACCGATCGCGAAGGCGTACGACGCGCGCTCCCGCACCTTGCGGTAGCGCGAAGTGGCGGCGACCGGCAGCGGCGGCAGGGTGATGCCGGTGATCAGCGCCCCGGACGGCAGTGCGGTCTCCCGATGCGGGGTGTCCCCCACGGGCAGGTAGAACTCCGCGAACGGCAACTCCCCCGGCCCGTCCGCCGTTTCGTAGTGGACGACGGCGTCGAACGCGGCCAGCGCCACCGCCATGTCCGAGGGGTGGACCGCGACGCAGTGCGAGGAAGCGCCGAGGATCGCGTGGTTGTGGTGCTCGCCCTCGATGGCGGAGCAACCGCTGCCGGGCGTCCGCTTGTTGCACGGACGGGCGAGGTCCGTGAAGTACCCGCAGCGGGTCCGTTGCAGGAGGTTCCCGCCGACGGTGGCCATGTTGCGCAACTGGCCCGAGGCACCGGCGAGCACCGCCTGCGCCAACGCCGGGTAGTGTCGCCGCACCTCGGGATGGGCGGCGAGATCGCTGTTGGTCACCGTGGCGCCGATCCGCAGCCCGCCGCCCTTGGTGAACTCGATTCCGTCCAGGGGGAGTTCACGTACGTCGACGAGCAGTCCGGGCCGCTCCACCCCGGCCTTCATCAGGTCGACGAGGTTGGTGCCACCGCCGAGACAGCGCGCCTCCGGGTCGGCCCCGAGGAGCGCGACCGCCCCGGGAACATCGAACACCCGCTGATAGCCGAACTCCTTCATGCCGCCCCCTCCGTGCCCACTGAACCCGCCGCACCCGCTTCGAGCCCAGGCGTCTCGATCCCCTGGGTCCCGATCCCCTGCGCCGATCCGGCTTCGTGCACGGCTGCCGCTCGCGCGACGGCCTCAACGATCGACACATACGCCCCGCAGCGGCACAGGTTGCCGCTCATCCGCTCCCGGATCTCCTCCGGCGTCAAGGGCGGAACCCCCGCCTCCGGCCGCACATCGGCACTCGCCGCACTCGGCCACCCGGCAGCGTGTTCCTCGATCACCGCGAGCGCGGAACATATCTGCCCCGGTGTGCAGTACCCGCACTGATAGCCGTCGAGGTCGAGAAAGGCCTGCTGCACCGGATGGAGCGTCTCACCGTCCGCCACGCCCTCGATCGTGGTGATCTCCCGCCCCTCGGCGGCCACCGCGAGCTGAAGGCAGGAGACGGCTCTGCGGCCATCGATCAGCACCGTACAGGCACCGCATTGGCCTTGGTCACAGCCCTTTTTGGTGCCCGTCAGATCGAGCCGCTCGCGCAGCGCGTCGAGCAGCGTGGTGCGGTGGTCGACGGGCAGCGCATGCTTCTCGCCGTTGATGTTCAGGGTGATGGCACTGGACGTCGATAGGGCCATGATCAGCTTCTTTCGCGTGTGACTTTCACGTAGGCGATGCGCGAAACAGGAGGAGGGGCAGGGAAGGAAGGGGGACGGGAAAGGAAGGGGGCAGGGAAGGGGGGACGCGGATCCGGAGTTCGGGGTTCGGCGTTCCGGCGAACCCCGAGGGCACCTTCAGGAAGGACGCCCCCCGCCAGGGAGGCACCCTCAAGAAGGGGGTAGTGCATGCGGTACGTCAGTGCGTCAGTGCGTCAGGACAGACATCGGGTGCGGTGAGTGCGATGCAGTGCGGTCACCTGCGTGCGATGAGCACGGCAACGTAGCAAAAGTGGCGAACGTAGCGAATACGGAAGGGCGAACACCCCACCACCCGCTTCTGCCGCTATGGTGGAGCTAACCGGACAGCTATCCGATTACCGCAAATCTACCGGACACCTGTCCGGTTATCAAGGCCGATCCGGCAGTGATTCCCGAAGGGAGGACGAGTGCGGGAGAAGAAGGACGCCCCACTGCGCTCGGACGCGCAACGGAATCGCGAGCGCATCCTGGAAGTCGCCCTGGAGGAGCTGACGCGCGCGGCCGACGCCCCGCTGAGCGCGATCGCGAAGAAGGCCTGCGTCGGGCAGGCGACGTTCTACCGCAACTTCCCCAACCGCGAGTCGCTCGTCCTCGAGGTCTACCGCTACGAGGTCCAGCAGGTCGCGGACACCGCGGCGCAGCTGCTCGAAACCCGCTCCCCCGACCAGGCGCTGCGGGAATGGATGGACCGCCTGGCCCAGTACGCCATGGCCAAGGCCGGTCTGGCCGACGCGCTCCGGAAGGCGACCGCGCACGGCAGCCTGGCCGCCTCCGGGCACGGCCCGGTGACGTCGGCCGTCGCCCTCCTTTTGAAGGCCAACGAAGAGGCCGGCACCATCCGCCCCGGCATGACCCCCGACGACTTCTCACTCGCCATCGCCGGACTCTGGCAGATCGACCCGCACAGCGACTGGCAGTCCCGGGCCGGCCGCCTCCTCGACCTCGTCATGGACGGCCTCCGCGCCGGAGCCCCGGCCTCACGCGGCGCCGCCGCGGAAAGCTGAGCGGCGCGGTCTACCGCGCCTGACGGTCCGGACCCGGGGGGCCGGCATCGAGGCCGAGCCGGTGCGCCACCGCCGATCCCATGCCCTGCACGGTGTCGGCGGTCTCGGCGACCGGGAGCCGGGTGCCGGTGTCGGCCGCGGCGGCGGGCACGGCCCCCGCCAGTCCCGCCAGGGCCGCGGCGGCGGCCGCGAGGGTCAGGGTCGTCTTGCGCACGCGCACGGGTTCCTCCCGAAGTGATCGCGCTCAGTGATCAGCGAGATCAGCGGATCAAGGGTTGGCGGTGACCGGCTGTAGTTGCCGGCTGTCCGGTCAACGAGACGTTCTCGGCCAGGACACGGCGGGGGCAGCCGGGTTCATGGTGTCCGACCTGCGCGGTACGGCGCGCGTCGATCGTTCGTCACCGCCGACGGCTTCGCACGGACAGTAACCGGACCACCCCTGACTCGTCTCAGAGTGCGACCACTTCGTTGACACCCCGACGGGCTCTATGTCCAGGATGTTCGGCATTCCGTGTTCTTCGCCTTGCTGTGGAAATTTCTGCCGTACAGCGGAAAGGAACCCCGATGGGTGCACATGTGCACGTCCGCCTGATACAGAGCCTGGGCGTAACCGAGGACGGCGAGCTGATCGAGTACTCCTCCTGCGCCGAGTGCGGTGCGACATGGGTCAAGAAATACCCGGAGGGGCAGGTTCCGGCCCCGGACTGAGGGACGGAGGGCACGCCGCGCCCGCTTCCCCCTACCGCCCCTGACGGCCCCGCTGCCACAGCGGGCGCACGAGCCACTCCAGGGACTCCAGCCCGTCGGTCGCCGGGGCATCGTCCTCGCCGCGACGGACACCGAGCAGTTCGATGCTCACCGGACCGAGCCTCAGCACGAGCACGGTGTCCGCTTCGTCGGCCGACGGCCGGGGGCGGCGGGTCCGGGTGGGGACCGGGCGGTCGGGCCCCGAACGGCCCGGCCCGGCGCGGGTACCCCGCCGCTGCGCGTAGCGGCGGTCACGCTCGGCGAGGGCACGGTCCGCGTCGTAACGGGCCCGGCTCTGCGGGTCGTGGAGGACGCGGTAGGCCGTCAGCACCTCTGCGAGTTCTCGTTCCGCTGCCGGCCGGGCGGGACCGGTGTCCGGGTGCAGTCTGCGGACCAGTCGGCGGTAGGCCGTGGTGATCTGGCGCGCGGATGCGGAGGGCTGGACACCGAGTACGGCGTAGTGATCGGGCTGCGGTCCCGGCATCACCGCCACCTCCTACTCAGGCAGGCAATCGGGTAGGTATCAGGCAGGCATCCGACCCATACCCGGAATTCCCGGATGAAAGCGCGGGAGCCTGGCACAAGAGCACGCTTCGACGTGCACGGTTGCCCCCTCCACATCCCCGCCCCGCCCTCATGCCCGCCCTGCCCCCATCCCCGTCCCCATCCCCGTCCCCGTACCCGTCCCCGGGGAGACCGTCGGGTCAGCGTCACGACGTCGTGTCGCTTGTCGTCGGGTGGGTGACGTGTCCCGTCGTCGCCGCCGGTGATACGGACGGCGACGACGGGACACGACGGGAGGGGAGGGCTCAGCGGCGGCTCACGGACGCCCCGTCAAGCGCCCTGTCGCCCTTGCAGTTGTTGCAGTTGTTGCAGTGAGGCCACCAGCTTGTCCACCTCCTCAGGGGTGTTGTAGAGCGCCAGGGAGGCGCGCGCGGCGCTCGTCAACCCGTAGTGGGCCAGGGCGGGTTGGGCGCAGTGGTGGCCGGCGCGGATGGCGATGCCGTCGCGGTCCAGCCAGTCGGCGATCCGTGACGGGTCCTGGCCGGCGAGGGTGAAGGTCAGGACGCCGACCCGGCCGGGTGCGGAGCCCAGCAGTTCCAGACCCGGCACCGTGGACAGCGCCTGCTGGGCATGGGCCGTCAGCGCCGTCTCATAGGCGGCGATGGCGTTCCGGTCGAAGGAGGTCAGCCAGTTCAGCGCGGACAGCAGACCGACCACTCCGGAGATGTGCCCGGTGCCGGCCTCCATACGGTGCGGCACGGGCGCGTAGGTGGTGCGGGTGAAGTCGACGGACTCGATCATGTTCCCGCCGCCCTGCCACGGCGGCATCTTCTCCAGGACGTCCGGCTTCGCGTACAGGGCGCCGATGCCCGTGGGGGCGAACAGCTTGTGGCCCGAGAACGCGTAGAAGTCGGCGTCCAGGTCCGTGACGTCGACGGGGAAGTGCGCCACCGCCTGCGCCCCGTCCACCAGCACCTTCGCGCCGTACCGGTGCGCCAGCGCGGTCATCTCCCGTACCGGCACGACGGTGCCGAGCACGTTCGAGACCTGGCTGAGCGCGACGAGCTGGGTGCGCATGGAGAGCAGATCGGCGTAGGCGTCGAGGTCGACCTGCCCGTCCGGTTGCAGCGGTACGGGTACCACCCGGGCCCGGGTCTCCTTGGCGATCAGCTGCCAGGGCACGATGTTCGAGTGGTGCTCCAGTGTGGAGACCAGGATGTCGTCCCCGGGACCGAGGTTCGCCCGTCCCCAGCTCTGGGCGACGAGGTTGATCGCCTCGGTGGTGCCGCGTACGAAGACGATGTCGTCCGGTGACGGCGCGCCCAGGAACTGGGCCACCGCCGCCCGGCCCGCCTCGTACGCCTCGGTGGCCTCCCGGGCCATGGTGTGCGCGCCGCGGTGGATGTTGGAGTTGGCGGACCCGTAGAAGCCGGCCAGCGCCTCGATCACCTGGCGCGGCTTCTGGGTGGTGGCTCCGTTGTCCAGCCACACGAGGGGGTGCCCGTTCACCGTCCGGTGCAGGATCGGGATGTCCCGCCGGGCCAACTCCGGTGCGAATCCGGCCGGTTGACCGGGGAGAACGGTGGCGGCGGACGGCGGGGCAGGGGCATCGGCGGAGGCCTGCGCACCGGCAGGATCCGTGACGGACCCCGGGACTGGATGCGTGACGGAGCCCGGCACAGAACCCGGCGCAGAACCCGGAACGGAACCCGGAACGGAACCCGTGACCGGATCCGCAACGGGGGCCGTTCCCAAGCCCGCCACCGGGCCCGTGACCGGGCTTGCCGCCGAGCTCGTGACCGGTTCCGTGACCGGTGTCGTGGTCGCAGCCGGGGCGCTCGGCCAGGCGCCCCGGAGGACGTCAGGAGTAGTCATGGTAGTTGGCGACCTCGACGTTCTGGAGGACGGCGAGTGCGTCCTCCACCAGTACCGCGGTGTTGAAGTACGCCGTCATCAGGTACGACGTGATGCCCTTCTGGTCGACGCCCATGTTCCGCATCGACAGGCCGGGTTCCACCTCGTCCTCGATCTTGGCGGGGCGCAGGCCCACCACCCCCTGCTCGGCCTCGCCCACCCGCATCAGCAGGATCTCGGTCGTGCCGATGCCCGCGCCGCCGGAGAACCGCACCTTGTCGGACGGCAGCAGCGGGACGCCGCGCCAGGTCAGCAGCGGGCTGCCGAACCGGGTGTCGATGATCGGGGGCACACCCCGGCGCGTACACTCCCGGCCGAACGCGGCGATGGCCCTGGGGTGCGCGAGGAAGTAGCCGGGCTGCTTCCAGACCCGGGTCAGCAGTTCGTCCAGGTCGTCGGGGGTCGGTGAGCCGGTGCGCGCCTGCACCCGCTGCCCGGGCGCCACGTTGTTGAAGAGCCCGAACTCCGGGTGGTTGAGCAGCGAGGCCTCCTGCCGCTCCCGCAGGGCGTGCACGGTGAGGTTGGACTGGGCGCGGATCTGGTCGATGGGCCCGTTGTAGAGGTCGGAGACCCTGGTGTGGACGCGGAGGACGGTCTGCGCGAGGGTCATGTGGTACTCGCGGGGCGTGTCCTCGTAGTCCACGAAGGTTCCCGGGAGGTCGGGTTCGCCGACGTGGCCGGAGCTGAGGTCGACCGGCACCTCGGCGCCGGGCAGCACGCCGTCCGTCGAGAGGTAGGCGTCCAGCGCTCCGCGCACCGTCGCGTCGCGGTCGCACAGTCCGGCGAGCGCGCTGCGGTTGACGCACAGGGCCACACCGGGGGTGAGCGCCCGGACGCGGTACGGCATGGGCTCGTCGCGGGTCCAGGAGTCGAGGTCGAAGAACTGGCCGTCGCCGATCACTTCGAGCACCGCGTCCTCGCCGTAGCGGCCGCTGACCCGCTTCTCGGCACGGCCCTGGGCGATCACCCACAGCTGGTCGTGCGCCTCACCGTCCTGGGCCAGCATCTGCCCGGCCTCGAAGGGCACTTCCGTGAAGGCGCCGGCCAGTTCGGTCAGCAGATCGTCGTCGGCCTCCCGGAGGTACGGCAGTTCCCGCAGGTCGCCCGGGATGACGCGGGGCGAACCGCCGTCGTTGTGCGTGCTGATGCGGTCGTCGCCGAGAACGTAGGTACGCCGCCGGTTGACGCGGAACACGCCCGCTTCGACGTCGACCCAGGGCAGTGCACGCAGCAGATAGCGCGGGGTGATGCCGCGCATCTGCGGGGTGGTCTTGGTGGTTGTCGCGAGCTGCCGTGCGGCATCCGGGCTGAGGCTCAACTGGTCGTTCACGGGACCCCTCCTCGCACACAGGCATGCCGGACGGCCGGCGTACGGCCGGACGACATGCGGGAACAGCCCGATCGTCCGGGCGGGCGTCGCCCACCCGCAACCAACCGTTCGCCGGCCTCCGGCCGGAATTGCGCCCCGTTCTCACGTCTCCATTTCGCATGGACGTACGACTACGGGCCGTCACATCGCCGCGACCACGAGGGGAATTACCGAAGGGCCGCGGCGCCCCCCGTCCAGGCGTTCTCGAACGCCCCACCAGGCACAACCCGGTGCTGCGCATACGACCTGATTTCCCCTCATAACACAGCTTTGCGTTTCCTAAAGGGCGGCTTATGGCGCTGGCTCATGACACCGACCGGTGTCCCGGCACGGTGTTGCGCCGCAGTTCGGCGCGTTGTGCCGCGGAATGGATCAGGGGCTGCCCGACGTTGTAGGAACGTGTCACCCGATGAAAGGTACGGACATGACCACCGTGCACGGTACGGCCCTGGACATTCCCACGCAGGACGGCGTCGTGGACGCCTATCTCGCCCACCCCGACGACGGCCGCGCGCACCCGGGGGTCCTGCTGTACATGGACGCCTTCGGGCTGCGCGCCTCGTTGGAGGCGATGGCCAGGCGCCTGGCCGGACACGGCTACACGGTGCTGGTGCCCAACGTCCTGTACCGCACCGGGCGGGCGCCCGTGGTGGAACTCCCCGACTTCATCAACCCCGCCGAGCGGCCCGAGATCTTCGAGCAGCTCTTCCCGATCATCCGGGAGCTCACCCCTGAGCGGGCCGTGCGGGACGCCGGCGCGTACCTCGACTGGCTGGCCGCCTCGCCGCTGGTCGCCGACGGCCCGGTGGGCACCACCGGCTACTGCATGGGTGGCGTCCTCGCGCTCCGCACCGCCGCGGCCCACCCCGACCGCATCGCGGCGGTGGCCTCGTTCCACGCCGGCCATCTGACCACGGATGCCGAGGACAGCCCGCACCGCATCGTCGACCGCATCACGGCGGAGGTGTACTTCGGGCACGCCGATCAGGACTCGTCGCTGCCGGCCGAGGCGGTCAAGGCCCTGGAGCAGGCCCTGGACACCGCGGGCGTGCGCTACCGCAGCGAGGTGTACGAAGGCGCCCAGCACGGCTACACCCAGACCGACACCGCCGCCTACAACGGCGCGGCGGACGACCGGCACTGGCGCAACCTGCTGGAGCTGTTCGGGCGCACGCTCGGCTGAGCCGGCCCGCCCGGGCGTCAACCGGGGCCGCCCCGCCAGATGTTGTCGAACGCGGCCTTGTCGATGGCGCGCCGCTGCCGCTGGTACCCCAGCTCGCTCAGCGCGTCATGGACGGCGGCGAGCACCGTCTCCACCGACTCGTCCGCCGGCGGTCCGTCGTCCTTGAGACCCCCGGTCCGGGGGTCTTCGGTCGGCTCCCCGCCGATCCCGAGGTTTGCCGCGAGGGCGGCCAGGACGGGTTCGTCCGCCGCCCAGCGGTCCGCCGCCGCACGGCGCGCGGGCGATTCGGCCAGCACCAGCTCACCGGCCCGGAACGGCCTCCAGTGGCCCCGGCGTTCACGGGTGAGCTCGCCGCCCGCTTCGAGGGCGGACAGGTACGCCGTGTACAGCCCGCGGCCCCTGCGCCACAGCCAGTCCTCGACCGACTCGTACGGCTCCTGCTGGACGAGCGCTCCGGCCGCCTCGTCCAACAGGCGATCGGCCGCGCTCGGCCGGTATCCGGGAACGATCCGCTCGCCGTCCAGCGCGGCGGCCTGTGCCCGCAGCAGGTCGATCAGCTCGGCCCCGGCGAGCGCGAGCGACAGGTCGCCCTGCTCGGGAGGCGACGCCTCGCCCAGGGCCACGATCAGCAGGTCCCGCGGTGTGGTCATGACGGCTCCCCACGTCTGTTTCGAGCTTACGGAGTGGTGGGCCCGGCTGCATCCGCCCGGACCCGTACGGCCGAGTGGGACGCCCGCGCCCTGCTGTGCACCGTCGCCGAAGCCGGGTCCGGCGGGGAGCTGAACCAGGTCCTCGGCCGGCCGCCCTCGGGCCACGCCGTCTTCTTCGGCAAGCCGGGGCTCGGCGACCGACCGGCCGTGCCTCAGGCCGCCTGCGCCTCGTCGCCGTAGCGCACGGCATCGGCGTAGCGCAGCAGCACGCCGACCCCCTCGCGCAGCCTCAGCTGCTGCTCGGGGACGAGGACGAGTTCCGCGCCGGTGCCCACCAGCGCGCGGGTGAGCGCGGCGTCGGCGCGTTCCTCGCGTACGGTCGCCACGCCGTAGACCCGCAGGTCGCGCTCCGTGAGGGCGAGCTGGCCGGGCTCCGGGCCCACCCACAGGCGCAGCGGCGACTCCGGGTGGTTGTTGAGGAAGAGCGCACTGGCCTGGCCGCGCTGCAGTGCCGCGACCGTGGCCGCGAGCCCTTCGGCACAGGCCCCGTCGTGGGCCCGCCGGGCGAGGAAGGTCTCCAGGAGGGTGCGGTCGTGGGCGGCCATGCGCCCGCTGAAGAGCCGGTCGAGCTGGCTCTCCAGCAGTGCCCGTCCCGGTTCCGGCCGGCCGCCGCCCTCGGCGGTGGCCAGCCGGCCGCGCAGATAGGCGGGCAGCCGGCGGGCCAGGATGCCGCGGGCCCAGGCGTCACCGGCGAGCAGCAGCGTCTCGGCGCCGCGGCGGCGGGCCTGCGTCTCCAGCTGCCGGCCGAGCCGCTCGGTGAGGTGCTGCCATTCGGCCACCGGGACCTCCAGGTGGAGCCGGTCCCCGGGCGTCACCTTGGTCAGGGGCCAGGTCCCGGCCTCGGTGTCGATGCGGACGGTGCCCTCGGCGTCGGTGGAGTGGCGGCCCATGTAGTGGACACGTACTGCCAGATAGGCGATCTCGGGCGCGTGCTGGGCGATCAGCGGCAGGGTGTCGGGCAGTGCGCCGAAATGGGCCGTGTCCTGTGCCGGCGGGCGGGGCAGTTCGTCCTGGAGGACGAGCTTCCCGTGCGCGGTGAACAGGGCCTGCCCGTGCCGGCCGGGCACCCGGACGTCGTCGCCGACGGTGCCCGCCACGGCGGCGATGGACTCCGGGTCCGCCCCTTCGGCGAGCAGGTCGTCGCGCAGATGCCGCCAGCGCAGCGCGATGGCGGAGTCCGGGTCCTCGATGGCACTGTCGCGCGAGGTGTCGAGGTACACCGAGGCGAACGGGCCGGCTTCCTTGTAGAGCGGTTCGAGGAAAGAAAGTCGCATCGCCACTCCTGCCGGGAACGGAACCATCCCTGGGCCCATGATGCGCCCGGGAGGCGTACGGCGCGTCCGCTGGCGGTGCGGTACGGGCCGCTACCGGGTCGTCGGGGCCCGGCCGCGGACCGTAGGCCGCCGTCCGCGCACCGTCACCCCGCGCGGTTCACACCGGCAGCCCGCCCAGCAGCTCCGTGACCTCCTCCGCGGCCAACGGGAGTTCGGCCTCCTCGTACGCCGTCCGCGCCCGTTCCCAGTAACTGCGGGCCTCGGCCGGCCGGTTGTCGGCCACCGCGAGGTGGCCGAGGTGCTGCAGGGTGCGGGCCCACCCGACCGTGTTGCCGAGCCGGTGGTAGAGGTCGAGTGCCGACCGGTAGTGGTCGTGGGCCGCGACGCGGCTGCCCCGCAGGCGGGCCGTGAACGCCAGGTTGAAGAGGGTGTGCGCGGTGGCCTGGTGGTCGTCGAGCGCCCGGAAGAGCGGTAAGGCGGCGGCGTAATGGCCGTCCGCCTCCGCGTACCGGCAGAGGCGGCGGGCGGCCGTGCCCATGCTGTGCAGCGTACGGGCCTCGCCGGTACGGTCGCCGAGCGCCCGGTAGTGGTCGAGTGCCTCGGCGAAGAGGGGCAGCGCCCGGTCGAAGTCCTGCTTGTGCTTGAGGAAGTCGCCCTTGTCGTACAGGGCCAGGGCCTGCTGGGCGGGGTCCGCGACGGTGTGCGCGAACTCCACGGCCATGTCGCACACTTCCAGGCCGGCGTCCCAGTCCTGCTGGCGGCGGAGGAACCAGCTGACGTCGTGCGCCAGCGGCAGCATCACGGCGGGCCGGCCGTGCCGCTGCGCCAGATGGAGGGCCGACCGCAGGTTCAGACGCTCGGTGTCGAGCCAGTCCTCCGCGGCGTCGTCCCGCCGGCGCGCGCGGGCCGCCGCCACGATGCGCTCGGTGGCGTCCCGGGCGGCATCGCGGTAGTGGGCCAGCAGCCGGTCGACGGCGTCCTCGACGCCCGCCGCGTCCTCCTCCTCGTGGCGGCGCCGCTCGGCGAACAGCCGCAGCAGGTCGTGGAAGCGGACCCAGCCGCGGGGTTTGCCGGGCTCGACCATGTGGACGTCACGCAGCGCGCGCAGCAGTTTCCTGGCCCGGGGCACGGGCTCCCCGGCCAGCGCGGCGGCCGCCTCGACGCTCACCTGCTGACCCGGGTTGAGCGACAGCAGCCGGAACATCCGGGCCTCGTCGGCGGCGAGCCGGGCGTACGACAGGTCGAAGGCGGCGGTCACCGAACGGCGGTCACCGTAGGACAGCTCCTCCAGGCGGGTGGCGCGGTCGCGCAGGGCCGCGGTGAGTTCGCCGACGGACTGGTCCGGGTCACCGGCCAGTATCGAGGCCACGACGGCGAGCGCGAGGGGCAGGTGGCCGCAGAGTGCGGTGAGGTCGCGTACGGCTCCGGGCTCGTCGAGGGCGCGGGTGTCGTCGGGGCGGCGCATCCGGAGCGTGCGGCTGATCAGGGCGGCGGCCTCGGCCGGTGCCAGGACGCCGAGGTCGAGGATCCGGGAGCCGGGGAGGTCCCCGAGGGTGCGGCGGCTGGTGACGACGAGCCGGTGGGCCGGGGAGCCGGGCAGCAGCGGGCCGACCTGGTCCGTCGAGGAGGCGTTGTCGAGCACGACGAGCGCGGCGCCGTGCCGGGCGGCGCGTTCGGCCAGCTTCGAGCGGTACAGCGACAGCCGGCCCTCGAAGGTGGGCGGGAAGAGTTCGTCGGGGACGCCGAGCGCGCTCAGGAAGACGGAGACCGCGATGTCCGGCCGGACGTAGCGGTGCTCGTCGTAGCCCTGGAGGTTGATGAAGAGCACCCCGCCGGGGAACCAGCCCGCCGCCACGGCGTCGTGCGCGGCGCGCAGGGCGAGTGCGGTCTTGCCGACGCCTGCGGTGCCCACCAGCGCGGACACGACCAGCGGCGGGGCCGCGGCCGACGGCGCCGACGCGTCCCGCGCCCCCTGGGAGGCTGGGCGCAGCGCGGCGGTCAGGGTGCGCAGCGCCTCCTGTCTGCCGGTGAACTCCGGCGGCGCCGGGGGCAGCCCGGCCAGTGCGGTGGGCGCCGAGGGCGTGAGGTGCAGCTCCCCCACGTGGCCGGCCTGCACGACCGGGCCGGTGACGGTGCCACTCAGGTCGTTGGATGACTGGTTCACGGTCCCTTTTCTAGCCGACCGCCCCCTCGCCCAGCTGGGTTTTCCGGCGACGGGCGCCGGTCGCCGCCCGTCGCCGGCGGTATCCGGGCCGCTCGTCCCGCGTCGCGTGCGGTGGCATCTGCTGGGACCGTGGCAGCAGCGTGCCCGTCCGTCCCGCGAGGTGGCAACGTGAGCGACAAGGTCAGCCGGTCCACCCCTCCTCCCCGCCGCGGGGGGCCGTTGCAGCGGCTCCTGTTCGGCGGGGTCTACGGCTCGGTCCTCGCCAGTGCGCTGGCGGCCGCCCTCGGCAGCGAGCACGGGCCCCTGGACCCCGGGTACGACGCGGCGTGGGTGCTGGTGACCGCCGTCGCGTCGGCCGCGGCGCACGGCTACGCGCACGCCATCGCGCACCGTACGGCCGACGCGGCTCCGGTCACCACGAGCGCGGTGCGCTCGATGCTCGCCGAGTGGCCGCTGGTGGTCGCGACACTGCCGACGGTCGCCGCGCTGTTCGGCTCCTACCTGGAGTGGTGGGGCGAGGAGGGCGCGATCGACGTGGCGCTGACGTTCAACACGGCGGCGCTGTTCGGCTGGGGCGTGTGGGGGGCCCGGGCGGCGGGGCGGAGTTGGCCGGCGTCGTGCCGGGTCGGGGGCGTGGACGCGCTGCTCGGGCTGTTCATCATCGCCGCGAACGTGTTGACCAAGTGAGCGCCCCGCGACCCGCCGGGTCGCGGTCCGGGCGGCGATGAAACACGATGAGAACTCCAGCCAGAGGAGGTCCGCCCGTGTCTGCTCCGGACATCCCCTCCCGGGCGCCCGCGCGAGCCGTACTGCCGGAGCGCGGCCCCGAGCCGGTGAGGATCACGCTGACGGTGAACGGCGTCGACCGCGCGGTGGAGGTCGAGCCGCGCGTCAGCCTTCTGGACGCGCTGCGCGAACGCCTGGACCTGACGGGCGCGAAGAAGGGCTGTGACCAGGGCACCTGCGGGGCCTGCACGGTATGGGTCGACGGGCGCCGGGTGCTGGCCTGCCTGACCCTGGCGATCACCTGCGAGGGGCGCGAGGTCACCACCATCGAGGGCCTGGCCGAGGGCGATGAGCTGCACGCCATGCAGAGCGCGTTCATCGAGCAGGACGCGTTCCAGTGCGGCTACTGCACCCCGGGCCAGATCATGTCCGCGGTGGCACTGCTCAAGGAGGGCCACGCCTCGGACGACCGCGAGATCGCCGAGTGGATGAGCGGCAACATCTGCCGCTGCGCCGCCTACCCCCACATCCGGGCCGCCATCCGCACGGTCCGTGACCGAGCCTGAGGAGATTCGCCGTGCGGCCCATCAGCTACTCCCGCGCCACGGCCGTCGCCGACGCGGTCGCCGCCGTCGCCGCCGACCCCACCAGCGACTTCCTGGCCGGCGGCACCACCGAGGTCGATCTGCTGCGGCAGAACGTCTTGCTGCCGCGCCGGCTCGTGGACATCAACGACCTGCCGCTCACCGGGATCGAGGACCGGCCCGACGGCGGCCTGTACATCGGTGCGCTGGCCCGTATGAGCGAGGTGGCCGAGGCCCCCGCCGTACGGGAGCGCTTCCCCATGGTGGCCGAGGCGCTGGTGCTCGGGGCGTCCGCCCAGCTCCGGCATATGGCCAGCATGGGCGGCAACATGATGCAACGGGTGCGCTGCGGCTACTTCCGCGACGCGTCGTCGCCGTGCAACAAGCGCGATCCGGGCAGCGGCTGCGGTGCCCTGGACGGGTTCAACCGCGGCCATGCCGTCCTCGGCGTCAGCGAGCACTGCATCGCCACCCACCCGTCAGACGTCGCCGTCCCGCTGGTGGCCCTGGACGCCCGCATCCACACCGAGGGGCCGCACGGCCGGCAGGTCCACGCCCTGGACGACTTCTTCCTGCTGCCGGGTGCCACACCGCATCTGGAGCATCCGCTGGAGCACGGTGAGCTGGTGGTGGGCATCGAGGTGCCCGGTCTGGCCATGGCCCGGTCCTCGTGCTACCTGAAGGTGCGCGACCGGGAGTCGTACGAGTTCGCGCTGACGTCCGTGGCGGCCGCGGTGGATCTGGCGGACGGGGTGATCCGCGACGTACGGCTGGCGCTGGGCGGGGTGGCCACGAAGCCCTGGCGGGCCCGCCGTGCGGAGGAGCTGCTGCGCGGCGCGCCCGCCGACATCGGGGCCTTCCGGCGGGCCGCCCGCGAGGAGCTGGCCGCCGCCCGCACCACGCCGCTCAACGCCTTCAAGGCCGAGCTGGCCCGGCGGACCGTGGTCCGCGCGCTGGCGACCCTCACCGGCACGGAGCACGCGTCATGACCACGGCCCCGGCCGTCGGCCGCCCCGTCGACCGGGTCGACGGCCGGCACAAGGTCACCGGCGGCGCGCACTACTCCGCGGACGTCCGCCCGACCGATCGTGCCCACGCCGTCCTGGTCGGCGCGCGGGTGCCGAGCGGCCGGGTCACCGGCATCGACACCGACGAGGCCCGGCAGGCCGGCGGGGTGCTCGCGATCCTCACGCACGAGAACCTGCCCGGCATCGCCACGCAGCCCCCGCTGCTGCCCTCGCTCGCCGGTATGCCCGCGCCCGGGCAGACCTTCTTCCCGCTCCAGGACGAGGTCGTCCACTACAGCGGGCAACCGGTCGCCGTGGTGGTCGCCGACACCCTGGAGCGCGCCCAGCACGCGGCCGCGCTGGTCCGCGTCACGTACCAGGAGACGCCCTCGGTCACCACCGTCGCCCAGGGGCGGGACGACGCCTACGTACCGGACGCGATCTTCGGCGGTTTCGTCCCGGGCCGGAGCGTGCGCGGCGATGTCGAGGCCGGGCTGGCCGCGGCGGACGTGCGGATCGACGCCACGTACACCTACGCCGCGAACCACCACAACCCCATCGAGCCGGCCGCCACCACCGCCGTCTGGGACGGCGACCAACTGACCCTGTACGACGCCACGCAGGGGGTGGCGGCCACCCAGCTGACGGTGGCGGCGCTGCTCGGCCTGTCCCCCTCCAAGGTGCGTGTGCTCTCCCACTTCGTCGGCGGCAGTTTCGGCTGCAAGGCCATGATCTGGGCGCACCCCGCGCTGGCCGCGCTCGCCGCCCGGCACGTCGGACGTCCCGTCAAGCTGTCGCTGACCCGTGAGCAGATGTTCACCTCGGTCGGCCACCGGGAGGAGCAGGAGCAGCGGATCGAGCTGGGCGCGGACAAGGAGGGGCGGCTCGTCGCGCTGCGGCACCACAAGCTCTCCCCCACCTCGCCCTTCGACGACTGGGCCGAGCCCTCGCTGGGCGTCGCCTCGCAGCTCTACGCCTGCGCCCACTACGAGGGCGTCTACCGGCTGTTCCGCGCCAACACCATGACGCCGACCTTCATGCGGGCGCCCGGCGAGGCGTCCGGCATGTTCGCCCTCGAATGCACGATGGACGACCTCGCCCACCAACTGGGCATCGACCCCGTCGAACTGCGCCTGCGCAACTACTCCGAGACCGACCCGACCACCAAAAACCCCTGGTCCAGCACGGGACTCAAGGAGTGCTACGCACGCGGCGCGGAACGCTTCGGCTGGCACCGGCGCCGCCCCGCGCCGCGCTCGCACCGCGACGGCGACTGGCTGATCGGCTACGGCATGGCCGCCGCCGGCTATCCCGTCTACGGTCCGAACAACCCGCAGCGGGCCCGGGCCCGGCTGTACGCCGACGGTACGGCCGTCGTGCAGGCCGCGACCCCCGACTTCGGCACCGGGGTGGCCACGGTGATGACCCAGGTGGCCGCCGATGCCCTCGGTCTCCCGTGGGAGCGCTGCCGCTTCGAGGGCGGTGACACGGCGCTGCCGGGCATCGCCGCCGCGGTCGGCTCCGCGGGCGCGGGGATGATCAGCGCCGCCGTCCACACCGCCGCCGCCCGCCTCCGCGACCAGTTGGTGGCGCAGGCCGTCGCCGACTCCCAGTCCCCGCTGCACGGCGCCGATCCGGCGGCGGTCACCGTACGGGACGGCCGGATGATGCTGCGCGACGCGCCCGCGACCGGCGAGACCTACGGCGACCTGCTGCACCGCAACTTCCTGCCGGACGTCGAGGCCTCCGGCGCCTGGTCCCCGTCCCCGGAGTCCCACCACTACGGGATGATGACCTTCGGCGCCCAGTTCGCCGAGGTCGCCGTCGACCCCGACCTCGGCGTCGTCCGGGTCCGCCGCATGGTCGGTGCCTTCGCCCCCGGCCGCGTCCTCAACCCCAAGACGGCCCGCAGCCAGCTGATGGGCGGCATGCTCTGGGGCCTTGGCCAGGCCCTCCTGGAAGCCAACTACATGGACCCCCGCCGCGGCCGCTGGGTCGCCTCCGGCCTGGGCGACTACCTCGTCCCGGTCAACGCCGACGCCCCCGACATCGAGGTCGAACTCGTCGACGTCACCGACGACATCGTCAACCCGCTCGGCGTCAAGGGCGTCGGCGAGATCGGCCAGGTCGGCGCCGCGGCCGCCCTCGCCAACGCCCTCCACCACGCGACGGGCCGGCGGGTGCGGAAGCTGCCGGTGACGATCGAGGACCTGCTGTGAGCCCAGGACCGAGGACCTGCTGTGAGCCCAGAGTGTGTGAGCCATGGTGAGCGGTGATGTCAGACCGTGGTCACCGGTGCGATCAGTTCCTCGTCGGACCTCGGCCGGACGACGGTGGCCTGAGTGGTGATCAGGTCTCCGATCTCCAATGACCCGCTTCCGGAGACGTCGACGTGGACGCGGAGTCCGTAGGCGCCCGTCGGGTCGAGGTCGGGCACGTCCACGCGGAAGGGCAGCCGGCCGTGCGGGGCGAGGGGGACATCCGTCTGGACCTGGGCGGCCACCACGGTGGAGGGGGCATCGGCGAGGGACACGTCGCGGACCTCCACCAGGACCCTGGCGGCCCGGGTGACCGGCGTATCGGCGGGCAGCGACACGATGCCCCGCACGGTGCGGTTCATGCCGTCCTCCCGACCAGAGGCCGCGACGCCACCGCTCGCGCCCGGTCGGGTGCCTCGCCGCGGGCATCGGTCCGGGCCAGGAGCCCGGCGACCTCCGCGCTGATCGGCAGACCGGTCCGGTGCTCCACGAACAGCCATTGCCCCGCCGGATTGACCTCGAAGAAGACGTAACTCCCGTCCGGGCGCCGGCGCAGATCGACGGCGCCGTAGACCAGTCCGAGCCGGCGCAGGAAGCGGAGCAGCGTGTCGGTGAGGGCCGGCGGGAGGGTCACCGGCCGTACCCGGGCCTCGTCGACCACCGTCCTCATGTCGACGGGATAGCGGGTCGCCGAGGCGTCGATCTCGGCGGCGAAGACGCGCTCCCCCACCACCGTCACCCGCAGATCGGCGCCGGGCACGAACTCCTGGAAGATCACCGGGGCGTAGCGGACCGCGTCGAGGTGCGCCAGGTCCTGCGGCCGCACGAGCCGGGTCTCCCGCCACGCCTCCGCATGGGCGAGGAAGGATTTGAAGACCGTGCGCCCGACGCCGACGTCCTCGATGAACCGGCGCGCCCGCTCCGGCTGGTTGGTGACCAGGGTGCGCGGCAGCACGAGGCCCACCCGGCGCGCCACCTCCCACTGGTACGGCTTGTGGTGGGCGACGGCGTCGAGCGACGGCGGATTGATCCAGGTGCAGTCGAGCGCGTGCAACATGCCGTACAGCGCCTGGCTGGTCTCGCTCGCCGCGAATCCCTGGTCCCGGGCCGTGCACAGCGTCGGATCGACGGTGAAGGGACGCACCCTTCGCCACCACGCGACGCGACACCCCGCCAACGAGGCTTCCGCCGTGGGCGTGGTCAGGGTGCAGACCGGCTGGCTGCCGTCCGAAGAGTCGAAGTTGATCACTCCGTGGGCGGGAAAGTCCGCCAGGTCGAACCTGGCCACCTCCCGACCGGCGGCCTCCAGCCGGCCGATGACGTCCAGCGTGTGGTCCTCGTCGTAGGAGATGACGAGGATCATCGCAGCTGCCCGGCGCTTTCACCGCTGCCGAACAGCGGGCCCAGCTGGGTCACCAGGCTCTGGTGACTGGCGGCCACGGCGGCGAGATCGTGCTGGAGGGAACCGAGCAGCTGGGCGAGCTGGCGTACTTGCTCGGCCAGCCCGTCGGACTGCCCGGCCAGCGCGGGCGACTGATGCGGCGTGGCGAGCACGAAGGGGCTGGCCGCGGCCGGGCTCATCAGTTCTTGGTGCGGTTGCTTGGGGGGCATGTCGTGGACCGGGTCCTTCGCCTGCTCCTTCAGCGTGAAGTCGGTGAGGGGGTCCTTGCCGATCTCCTTGGCCGTGACGGGGGCGTTCGGGTACAGCGCCTGGACGCCGGCGAGATCGCCCTGGGACAACCCGGTCCGTTGCCCCATCACCACACCGGGCGGGAGCGGCTGCTTCGCGGTGATGGTCGGCCGAGTGCTGTCGATGGCGAAGGCCCGCGGCGGATAGTGCATGATCGAGCCGTAGTCGTACGGTCCGATGTCGTCGCCGTCCGAGATCTGCTGCAGGAAGTTGTGCTGCTGTGCCGGGTCGATGTTCGAGAAGTCGATCGTGACGAACTGGTCGCGGTCCTCCCGGCTTTGTTCGTGCCAGAGCCCCACCGTGTGACCGATCTCGTGGATGGCATTTCCGGCACTGCACGAATCGCCCAGCGTGATCCTCTGCATACCCCCTCGCCGGCCCACCGAGGAGGAACATCCGTCACCCGGAACGAAACGCACGAAGTCGGGGAACTGGGCCGCGTTGTCGGCGGTCCGTGACTCGAAGGTGATCCGGGTGTGGGTCCTCCAGTGGGCAAGCGCGTCGAAGACCCGGTCTGTGTTGGGCAGAGCGGGATCGATCTCGAACGGAACGGTCGCGTTCGGCCAGCGGAATTGCTGCCCGGTGATCCCCACCGCCCGGAACATCAGCTCATGACCGCCCGCGGCCTCGGCCTGCTGCACTTCCTCGACGGTGCCGAGGACGATGTCGCCCTCGACCACCGCCATGCCGTCCACATCGGCGTACTGGACACCCTTGGCGCGGAAGGTCACACCGTTCAGCAGCGCGGTCCCGGCGATGGGCCCGGACCGGCACTCACCACAACCGCTCGCCTCACGGCGGGGTTTACGGGGGGAAGTGGCCTTGCGTGCGGTCGTCTTCTTGGTTCGCCGGGCGGAATCCGACGGGTTGGCATTCATGCTTCCTCCTTGATACGGGCAGGGCGGAGATCGCGGCGGGTCACCACATCGGGGTGGTGAAGGCGGGCGATCGCCCGATCGGAACGCTGTCCATGGGCCTCCGGGTGGAGGTAGTACCCGCACTCCTCCGGAGCCTTCTTCGCCTCCGCGCGGAGCGGGTTGGCGCGGGCCCAGGCATCCCGCCGGGTACCGGTGATCTGCCAGCAGACGCGTTGATCCGGCCGGCCGCCGGCGATCGCGAAGCGGTTCTCGGAGACCGGACTGCTGATGTGCAGCTCGGGCGCCGGATCGCCGAGCGGTGTGAGCTGGTACTGGAATTCTTCGTTCAACGCCTCGAAGTAGTCCGGCAGTTGGACCGTGGCCGCGCCCTCGGAGTCCAGGGTGACGGTGCCGTCGTAGACGTTCTTCATCTCCGGCGAGGCCACGGAGGAGTGGGCCAGGAAGCGGTTCTCGGGGTCGAGCGGGTGGTCGATGCGGACGTCCGCGGCGCCTTGGGTCAGGGTTCCGGTCACCTGAACGTTGCCGTTGAATCTGCCGGCGATCGGCCGGCCGGAGGCGGAGAGCCCCACGAGGCCCTCCGCCGACACCCCGTCGCTGTCTTCGCTGAACCCGAAGACGCCGGAGCCGTGGAAGCTGGTGCCCATGACCCCCGGACCACTGTTCGGGCTGAAGCCGAACCCGAAGCCACTGTTCTCGCTGTGACCCGCATGGCCGAGGATGCCGGTGCCGTCGAAGCAATCGGCACTCACCGCGGTCCCCGTGGCGCTGGTGGCCTTGATTCCCGTGCCGCTCTTGCTGTCGGCGACGACGCCGGCCCCCGTCTCACCGGTCCCCGAGAGACCTGCCCCCGCCGTACTGGTGCCGGACACACCGGTGCCGTCCTTGCTGACGCCGACGACTCCGGCACCCTGCTCGCTGGTGCCCGCAACGCCGGGGCCCTGCGCCGCCGTTCCGGCGACCGCCGGGTTCACCCCCTTGGTGAGGCCGGCGACGCCGGTGCCCTGACTGCTCGTACCGAGCACGGCCGTACCGGTGCTCTTGTCGGCCCTGCCCAGCACTCCGATGCCCTGGCTCTCGTTGTTGATGCCGAGGGTGCCCGCCCCGCCGGGGGTGGTACCGCTGGGGTCGGTGTTGCCCGCTTGCCCGCTGCTGCCGACGACACCGGCTCCGACCGCGCTGTCCCCCCACACCCCGAACTTGATCGGCGGGTTCTCCTGTCCCGGGTCGAAGCCGCTGGGGCCGTCTTGCGCCTGAGGTGGTCCGATAGGCGACATGGTTCTCTCCTCGTCCTGATCATTGGTAGGTGATCTGGAAACAGAACAGCTTGACCGTGTCCCCGACCGGCACCGTGGGCAGGTCCACCTGCAGGAAATGCCTATGCGTCCGGTTGTTCACGATGGCCTGTACGGCCGGGATGGCCGGCACGTTGAACGCACTGACCTTCACGATCTCCTGCGCCCCCTCGTCGCCCGTGACCACACGGCGGCGCAGGACGGCCGTCGGCATGACACCGGTCACCGGCTGCCGGGTACCGGTCATGGTGAGCGATTTGATCTCCGCGCCGTCCGGGAGCGTGATGTTCATGATCCCGTGGGCCTCGGTGGCCGTTGACGGCTTCTGGGCGAAGTCGTTGACCAGTTCCCAGTGCACCGGGGGCGGCGGCGCGGGCAGCGGCTGACCCGCTGCCGGAGTCAGCGGTGGGGTCGCCGGCTGGTCGACCTGCTTGCTGGGGGCGAGGATCGGCACCAGGGAAAGGCTGGTCTCCACGTTGGACAGCGCGCGGATCACCGGGTTGAGGTGGTCCTTCGCCAGGGTCGCGAATTCCGATTCCAGGTGGTGGAACCTGATGTTGAAGCCGTTCTCCCCGCCTGCCTGGACGCGGTCCTCGTTGTCGATCCAGTCGGTGTGGGAGAACTTGGGCACGTAGAAGGGAATCATCGTTCGTCGTCCTTGTCCGGTCGGATGCGTCGGGAACGGAGCTGGTCGGCCCGGTGGTACGTCGGGAACGTGTAGGCCGGCAGCAGGTCGGCGTCGGCAGTCGTTCCGGAGAGCTCCCGCACATGGGCCCGAAGCCGTTCGGTTCGGAACTCCACACCGATGGGGTGGAACCAATTGAGGATGTTCAGCACCAGGTCGTAGCGCTCCTTGCCGAGTTCGACCCCGGCGTCGTCGAGTTCCTGGCGGAGCCGGACCTCGCACTGGTACGGCGTCGGCCCACCGGGTGAGAGGTAACCGCCCCGGACCAGGACCACGCCGGGGGCCTGGCCCCGGATCCGGTTGACGGGGTTGACCGGTGACGAGACCTCCGCCCTGCCGTGCCCGGACGAGGTCACCGACCAGGAGAGTTCCTGGCCCCCGCCCGGACCCAGGATCCGGCGGGCGACCAACTGCGGGGGCAGCGGCGGGGATTGGGCGAGCGGCGCCGGGTCGGCGAGCAGGACGCTCGCCGCTTCTTCCGGAGCCGCCAGCACACAGGGGAGGTACGGCGCCGCCGCCGGGCTGACCGCCAGGGCGCGGCAGTCCCCGCCGGGGGTGAAGGCCGAAGGGAGCAGGCGGTCGGCGTGCGTGTCGATCACCTGCACCCGCCCGGCCACCGCATCGGATCCGGCAGTCGCGACGTACAGGTGTCCGCCGTCCGGGCCGGCGCACAGCGTGCGGGGCCGGGTGGTCTCCGGGAAACCCTCGATGGTGGCACTCGGCGCCGTGGCACCGCTCGGGTAGACGTGGACGAATCCGGTACCGCCGCCGGATTCCTGCCGCACACCGGCCACGTACAGCTTCGTCCCGTCCGGGAGGAAGGCCGCGGCCAGCGCATCGGTGTGCGGACCGGTGTCGACGGCGTTGCCCTGGAGTTGCAGCCCGGCCCGCCTGACCTGGCAGAACCGGCCGTCGTCGAGCAGGACGGCGAGTAGCGGGCTGTTCGGGCTCACCGCCAGGGCGCGGGGCACGCCGGGAAGCGTCAGCAGGTCGGCCTGCTGGTGGGTCTGCAGGTCGTAGGCGCGCAGGGTCCGGTCGCCGGCGTAGGCGACGAAGAGCCGGCTTCCGTCGGTGCCGAGATCGACGGGGCGCGGCCCGGTGATCGCGGGTGCGGCCGGAGCGAGGGTGGCCGGGTCGAGCACCGAGACCGCGTCCGAGGGGCCGTGTGCCACATGGAGCCGGCCGCCGGCGAAGGAGAGCGCTCCGGGGAAGGGGGCGACGGGGGCCGAGGCATCGAGGGTGAGCCGGGGGAAGCCCCCCGGGGTTCCGGCCGCCACGGTGAAGGACGCGATCCGGTGGCTGCCCGGAAGGGAGAGGTGGACCCGGGCGCCATCGGGTGTGAAGCAGGCGGCGGCGGGCGCGGGGTGCGGCTCCGCCATGACCGTCGCGGACTCGCCTGCCGCGATCTCGGACGGGCCGCGCACTCCGATCTGTTCGCCGGCCGCCACCGCGACCTCGACGTGCGGAGCGGCCCCCGCCGTCGGCGGATCGTCCTGGGCGACCTTGACGAAGTCGAACCCGGCGTCGAAGGCGCGGGCGGACAACTCACCGGCGGACAGCACGGAATGCCTGAGCACCAGGGCACGTCCCTGCGCCCGCAGACCGGCACGGCCCGGGTCGTACGCCCCCGCCACCGACAAGGTGCCGTCCGGACCCTGCCGGGTCAGCAGTGCGTCCAGGGCGAGCGAAGTGACGTGCTGCATCCGGCGGTTGGCGGGGTCCGTGCCGTAGTCGACCCTCGCGCCGGACGTGAGGTCGTCGGTGCGCACCAGGAGGTAGCTCTCGTCGAAGTCGTCGGTGCGGGGGCCGGCTGCCGCTTCCTCCGTGACACCGGGCGTGCCGGCGCGGTCGACCGACGCACCGATGCCGAGCCCGTCGGCGGGCAGTCCGACGCGCACGACCTGGCTGCAACCGCGGGTGTGACCGGCGCGGGTCACCTCGGCCTGGATCGTCACATCGCCCGCGGCCTTGAGGTGGAGCACGGGCCGGGCGCCCTGGTCCACCGTGGCGTCGCCCGGGCCGCAGCGGGTGACGGACCAGTGGACCTGGGCGCCGGCGAGCCGGTCGGGGGTGGCGTCGAGGCTGAGCGGCACGGCGTCGCCCGGCCGCACCACCGTGGTGGGGGCGCCGAGGGAGATCGCGAAGGCCGGGCCGGGCGGCTGGGCGACGTGGACCAGGCCGTCGCGGGTGTGCTGGACCCAGCCGAAACCGGCGGCGTGGGCATGGACGCCGAGCTTCCCCGGATCGAGCGTGTCGTGGTCGAGGAGCAGTGCCCGCCCGACCCGGTGCAGGTCGGGGGCGGTCGGGTCGTACGCCCGCAGGACCCTCAGTGTTCCCGGCGGCTCCGCGTCGAGCCGCTCCAGCAGAGCGGCCAGCGCCTGTGCGACGCCCAGTTGCATCAGCCGGTTGTCCTCGTCCGCGCCGAAGTCGATGCCGTCGCGGTCGTCGCGGCGGCCGAGCCAGGCCGGGTCGAAGTCCGGTTCGTCCTCGGGGGTGCCGACCGCCTCGGCCTCGCCGACCCGCTGGTCGCCGTCGGCCGCCACGCTCTGCCCCTGGGTGAGCGCGGGCGGCAGCACGCGGAGCGCGAGGGTGCCGGTCACCGGCCGGTGCGCGGTCTCGACGACGTCGAACGGCGCCTCGTGTCCGGCGATCGGCCCGGCCTCGTTGAGCGCCGCCCGCAGCGCGTCCGGTGTGGGTACCAGCCAGCGCTGGAAGAGTTCCAGGCGCATCCGGTAGTGGTCGTCGCCCTCCCCCGTGACCGGCTCGAACGAGGTGCGGGCGGTGCGCGAGATGCGTACCTCCTCCAGCAGTCCCGCGTACGGGGCGTCCGGGGCTGCGCCGGCCGGCGGCTCCCGGCCCAGGCCGAGCACGACCGGCTCGGCGTTGGACAGTGCGCCCAGGCCGTCCAGTCGCCGCCGGTTCACCTCGATTCCGTCGAGGTAGAGCCGCACCACGGCCGGACGCGGACCGGACGGCTGCCCGGCGGGCCGGGGCAGGCGCTCCACCACTCCGGCGAGGTGGTGGAAGCCCCCGTCGCCGAGGTCCCGGTCGGCGTACAGCTCCGTCACGGGGCCGCCGTCGCACACCGACAGCCGGAGGTTCCGGTCGAGTTCGCGGAAGCGGCCGACGGTCAGCGACCAGCCGGGCACGCCGGTGGTGCTCAGCAGCGCGCACTTGGCCATGACGGCGCCGGTCCGCGCCGCCGCGGGGTCCGGCCGGACGACCGCCTCGATCGTGAGCGGGGTGTCCGGTCCGACGTCGAAGTCCGGGCTGTGGTCGATGGTGATGCTCGCGGGGCCGGTGAATTCGAAGGCCGCCGAGAACCGGCCGGTACGGCCGCTGTGGGCACCCGCGTTGGTCCCCGGATGGCCGGGGGCGCCGAACCGCGCGCCGGCGTCGGCGACTTCGCGTACCTCCGGGCCACCGCCGGGGGCCGTGGGTGACTGTTGCGGCGCCGGCCGGTCGTCCAGGTGGTACAGGGCCACCGTCAGGTCGTCCCAGGCGTACGGCCTGGGCGGGAAGCGGGGCGCACCGAGGTCCTCGCCGATGAGGTCCAGGCTGGCCCCGTGTGCGCTGTGCGCGTAACGCTGAGCGGCCACCTCGCCGAGCCGCCGGGTCAGTTCCTCGTAGTCGCGCCCGATCGTCCACAGGAGCTTGACGAGGTTGCCGAGCAGCGCGGTGATCTCCCAGTCCGCCGCCGACCGCGGCGCGGGGTCGAGCGGCTGCACCCGGGTCAGCGTCAGCAGAGGGCCGATGTCGGCGGCGCGGCCGGGCAGTTCCACGGCCAGGCTCTGTCCGGCCGGCCGGCCCACGGGGACGTCGACGTCGACGTGCTCCTCGGACGCTCCCGGTTCCCGGACGAAGAAGACCCGTACGACGAGGGGTTCGCCGGTCTCGCGCCGCGGGGTGAGCAGGTACCGGGGGGAGTCGGGCAGCCGCCCGTAGCGGTCCAGGTAGCTCCGGAAGCTGTATGCGGCGTGCAGCGTGCCGTCCGCGTGCGGCACGAGGGGGACGGTGAGCCGCTCCATGCCCCGGTCGTAGGCCGGGGTGAGGCCGCCCCGCAGGATGTCGAGGAAGTCGGTCGTCATTGGCTCGACACCTGGATGTCGATCAGCGGGCTGTCGAGGGCGAAGCGGGCGATCTCGTCGGGCGCGAGGAGCAGGTTCTCGCCGACGGAGAGCTCCTGCGCGTTGCCGAACACCGCGCCCGCGTGGCTGACGTCCCCGAATGCCGGGGCGCAGCGGCGCAGTCGCAGGTTCTGGACGTCCACCACTCCGGCGGTCGAGCGCGCGGTGAGCACGAGGTCGGAGTGGAGCACGGCCCGCCCGAGGCGGAGGCGGTCCACGCCGGTCTGGACGGCCGCGAGGATCTCGCCCCTGATGGCGTCCGGGTCGTGCCCCGCCTGGATCAGCAGCGTGGCCCGGATGCCGACGTCGACCTGGTTGGCCGGATTGATCTCGGGGAAGATCGACACCGGACGCCACTGTCGGACGACCTCCAGGACGGCGTCGTGGACGGCGGGGATGTCACCGTCCGTCGGGGTCCAGGGCCAGCCCGGTTCGACCGCCACGACCACCTCGAAGTAGTACGGCGAGCCGATCTGCCGCTGGGGGGCGAAGGTGCGCTGGCCGAAGAGGTAGGTGTGGAAGCGGCTGTGGGAGGCGTCCACGCCGCCCAGCGGGTCGAAGATCGCGGCGTCCCGTACCCCCGGAACGTCCAGGATCTGCGCCAGGACGGCCTCCTGGGTCCAGAGCGTGCGGGGCACACCGAGCAGCCGGGACCGGTAGACGTCGTCGGGTTCGAGCAGTTCGCCGCCGACGACCGGTTCGGGGTTGGTGGGCTTGACGGTGGCGGCACCCAGGTTGAGGTGCAGCTGGGCCCAGACCGGTTCCAGCCGCAGGGACCGGTCGGCCGCCAGGTTTCCGTCCGGGCCGCGCTCCACGGCCCGGACGCCGACGGTGGTCGGGGGTGCACCGGTCACCAACCGGACGGCCGAGGTGGTGCGCAGGCGCTTCCTGGGGGGATCGACGGTCTCGATCACCGTGCCCTCGGGCAGGATGACCCGGCGCTCCGGTTCCCCGCCGGTCAGGGCCAGCGAGATCTCACCGGCGGCCTGGAGCGGACGTCTCGGCAGCCCGAGGTCGGTACCGAGCAGATCGAGGCCGGGGCCCTGGGCGGTCGTGGCGAAGTTGGCGTAGTACTGCGCCTCCAGCCCGCGCCACAGCTCGTGCACGTGGACGGCGGCGGCATCCAGGACCTTGCGCAGGGCGCTGCCGGAGGTGAGGTCGACATCGCTGCCGAACATGGCCCGGGCGCGGGCCTGTTGGTCGGCGACGATGCGGTCGATGCCCTTGACCACGAAGCCCTCCGCGGTCACGCCGAACTGGTCGAGGTCATTCAAGGCGGCCCCCTGACTCTAGCGTCAGCGTGCTGCCGGCGACGGTTTCGACGACGGCGAAGACCGTGTAGCCACGGCTCTCCCGGGTCGCTTCGACGAAGCGCTCCCGGGCGGCGCCGTCGAGAGCCGGCCGGAGTTCGAAGTAGCGGGGATCGTCCTGGAAGAAGACCTCCCGGACGTCGGTGACGCGGCGGTCCGCGCTCAGGGCGCGGACCAGCTCCATCTTGAGGTACTCCTTGCGCGCGTGGACGCCGAGGGCGTACCGGCCCACGGCGAGGCGGTCGAAGCCGAAGCGGGTGTTGAGCCGGTCGCTGCCGAGTTGGGTCTCCAGGGTCAGCACCAGGGCCTGGGCGAGGGCGGCCAGGCCCTCGACCTCCGCGGGGCCTCCGGTACGTTCGTCGAGGACGAGGTCGCCGGCGTCGACCGTGAGGCTGCGGCCGAGGCTGGGGGCGCCTCGATCGACGGCATCGGAACCCGGGAGGCCGGGGCCCGTTGCGCCGGGGAAGGGGTCGGTGAGCCCGAGGCCGTCGGGCGCACCGATGCCGGGGTCGGTCATCAGATCGCCTCCAGGATGGTCTGGCCGGGATCGGCGACGCTCCAGGTGCCGGGGGCCGGGCTGCTGACGGTGACTCCGGATGCGGTGTCCAGCAGGACCGGTGTGCCGCCCACCATGAGCTTCTTCGCCGTGCCCGCCGGCGTCGCGGGCGCCGCGATGGTGCAGGGAAGCGGGGACGACCCGTCGGGCGTCCGGACGGGGCAGGGCGCGATCATGCCCGGAACCGGCATCTCGGCGGCGCCGAACCGGAAGCCGACCTCGGTACCGGCGGTCACCACGCCGTGGCCCTTCACGGTGACCGTCGGGTTCCCCGTGGTGAGGCTCGTCCGGCCGCCGTGCGAGCACTGGAGGACGGCGCCCTCCGTGAGGACGAATGACATCAGCTGATCGCCACCTTTCCCTCACCGACCGTCAAGGTCGCCCCGCCGGCGCTGAGTGCCACCTTGCCTCCGCTGCTGGAGACCGTGACGTCCTTGCCGGGGCCGGCCGTGACCGTGATGTTGCCGTCCTGGTCGATCCGCACCTCGGCGCCTGAGCTGTGGTGGAGCACGAACTCCTCGGGCGGGCCCTCGTCGGGCCGCTCCCCGACGTCGGAGCAGCCGGACGTACCGACGGTCAGCTTCAGGCCGACCGCCTCCACCACCCGGCGGCCGTCCGCCGCGGTGAGGTCGCCGACGCCCTTGCCCTCCGGGCGGGGAGGGGTGCCGGCCGACAGCTTGGTCGGCAGACAGAGCCACCAGTCGCCGGCGTGCGCCTTCGGGCGGTCCATCGCCTCGTCGTTGGCCCACAGGAAGCCCGCGACGACCGAGTCCTCCCGGGACCCCCGCACCTCGTTCAGCAGCGCCCGCATGCCCTCGTACACGGGGACCGACAGGCCGACCTTGTGCCAGGCGAACGGCGAGACCAGCGGCTTGTCGCGGAGCACCGGTCCGTCGTCCTCGACGGGGAGGTCGACGCTCGGGGAGACGGCGGACGCGGCGCTGTCCTGTCCGTAGCCGATGTCGGCCACCCGCCCGTCGGGTTTCGCCGAGCGGATCCGGCCCGCGTCGATCGACGGCGAGACCGTGCGCGCGTCCTTGATCCGCCCGGCGATCGCGTCGGCGATGGCCGACGGGCTGCCCAGGCGCGCGGCTTCGGTATTGCGCCGGTTGGCGCTGCCGTCCTTGAGGACCGCCGCGCGGCCGGTGCAGACGTAGCCGGAGCGCGCCGAGAAGGAATGGGTGACCTGGACGATCCGGAAGCCCTGGAAGGGGTTCTGGTAGCCCGCCACACTCGCCGCCACCCGCTGGCCGGCCCGCAGTTCCGGCAGGCCGAGCACCGTGAAGTCGAAGGCGGGCACCGAGGTCTGCTCCGGCAGGTCGGTGGCCACCCGCTGCTTGCCGGTCGCGCCGACCTGTACCGGCTCGAACTCGGCCAGCCGTGCGGTGGCCCTGCTCTCCGGCACGATCAGGCTGTCCTCGCCGGTGAGCAGGGCGAGCACGGCGGCGGGGTCCGGCGGCAGCGGCGGGCCCTTGGCCGGCGGGTAGGTGACGGCGGTGCCGAACTGGACCACGCCCTCCTGCACCAGTACTTCGGCGCCGTATTGGCCCGCGAGCTGTTCGAGGAGCCCGAAGGCGTTCGGTGCGTCCAGGTTGATGCCGGACCGCCGCGGTTCCTTCGGGGTCGCCCCGTCGGCCAGCGTCGCGTGTGCCATCCGGACGACGGCGTCGGCCGCCTCGGCAGGGGTGGCATCGGCCTTGGACAGCTGGGCGGTTCGCGGCCGGCCGTCCTTGCCGACGACGTTCTGGGTGGTCAGCAGCTTGAACGCGGCTTCCTCGAAACCGGTCAGCTTGACGCCCAGCGGCGGGAACCGTTCCGAGACGGTCATGCCGTCCACCCGCCCGGTCAGGACCGGTTTGCGCGAGCCGGGAGACTCCAGGTAGCCGAGCGTGATCTCCACCTCGACGCCGCCCTCGGTGCCGCGTTCGCCGGTGAGCGCGTCGGCCAGCGTCCGGTGCGCCGACAACGGCAGGGCGGCGAGATGGATGTCGAACCGGCCCGGTTGCCCGAAGCCGTACTCGACGGTGATGTCGGCGTCGCTGAGGATCAGGCCGCCCGAGACGTCGTTGGACACCGTGAGCCGCAGCTTCGGGAACGTCAGGCGGTACCAGAGGATCACTCCCATAGCTGTGCCACCCCGATCACGATCCGGCTGCCGTAGTGGCCGCGCCCGTTGAGGTTGCCGCGCGCCAGCCTGGCCTCCAGCAGGCGGATCGCCAATCGTGCGCTGCGGTGCACCAGTTCGGGCTCGACGACCAGCTTGCGCAGGAATTCCACCTGGGGCCCCTGGGGTCCCGGACGCATCACTCGCAGCACCAGGTAGCCGGGCGGCGGCGTCGGGGCGCTGATCCTTGCCGGGGCCGCCAGGTCGTAGAGGGTCCCCGGCGGATCGTCCGCCCCGACGTCGAGGTTGGCGTACACCCCGAAGTCGTACGGCGTGTCACCGATCAGGCAGGTGAACGCCTGCGGCAGGCCGTCGTCCGGCTCGACGGGCAGCTGATGGAAGGCGAGCGGGCCGGTGCCGGGCGGGGAAGCCGGGCCCGGCGGGGGGACCGGAGCGGACGGGTTCATACCAGGCCTCCGAGCTGGCGCCGCGCGGGCACCATGTCGCTGACCGTGGGCACGGCGGCCAGGCCCGCGGCCAGCGCCATGTCCAGCGCCTCCCCCACCACGGCCGTGAGGCTGGAGCGCGGTACGTGCTCCAGCGTGATGCTGACGTCCAGGGCGTCGCGCTTCTGGTTGGACTGGGTGAAGCGCAGGCTGGTGATCTGCATGTCGAGACTGATGGTCATGCCGCACACCACGGGGAGCCCGGCCAGGTTCATCGCCGGAGCGGTGGCCGGTGCCAGCGCCCGCGAGGTCAGCGCCATCGCCTCCAGCCCCTTCTTGATGAGCAGCCGGGTCCGTCCGACCAGCACCGCCTCGACGTTGATGGTCCTGGTCGTCGGCGAGACCAGCTGGGCGAGCTTGCTGCCCGCGATACGCGCCACCTGGTAGCCCTCGTTGAGGGTCAGGCTGGTGACGGTCAGCAGCGGCACCGCGCCGATCAGGACGGGGACGTTCACTCCGCCGGCCATGGCTCTCCCCTACCTCTCCGGGCTCCCGGGCGCGGGCGGCGCGGCGGCGGGCCCCGGCGTGGCGCGGGGCCGTCGACGGGTGGCCTCGATGATCTCCACCAGCTCGTCGGTGTCCAGCCAGTCGAAGTCCTGCTCGTGCCGCATCAGCCAGTCCGCGAACCGTTCGCCCCGGGTCGCCCCGTCCTCGACGTGGAAGAACTGCCCGTTCTTCAGCTCCCCCTTGATCGCCGCCAGTGTTTCGGGGACGCGGTGGTCACGCTTGGCCTCCAGCAGACGGAGGGTCAGCTCCTTGTAGTAGGCGTCGGTGTGCAGCGTGGGGTGCCGCGTCACCGCCTCCGGAACGGTGCGCGGATCGGTCGAGGTGCGCGGCAGGTGGATGCCGTTCTCGGCCCCTTGGCGCACGTCGATCTCGGCGTCCTTCAGGATGCGGCGGGCGATCTCGGCACGCGGGTCGCCCTCCGGGACGATGTGGTGGGTCTCGTGGCCGGGTGGGCGTGGATCACCGGCCGCGGCCATGTTGCGTTCCAGCGCGTCCGACGGCCGCCCGCCGGTGGTGACCGGCTGGTGCGGTGTGTCGGACAGGCCGGGAGCCTCCGGCGGTGCCTCGCCCGCTTCGTGCAGCAGGGCCTTTTCGTCCTGGCTGGCCCACTTGGCCGCGTCGTCCCAGGCCGCGGCCAGGTCTTCCGGGTCGGCGAAGCTGCCCGCCCGGTCGAGGCGGCGCTCCTCGAACCCCTCGATGATCTCCATCGCCAGCTGCGGATTCTTCTTGGACAGCCGCCGCACGGCCGCCAACTGCCGTTCCATGGCGGCTCGTTGCACCGCCCGCCCGCGGTACCGGGCCCGGATCGACCGGATCCTGGCCAGCACGGCCGCGTGTTCGACCTGCGGGACCACCGCGCGGGCGCCGGCGAGCAGCCGCCACGCCGTGGCGTCGCCGCGTTCCAGTTGCTCCAGCAGGGTGCTGAAGGCGGCGATCCGGTTCGTGCGGCGGGCCTCGTCCTGCAGACGCGCGATCTCCAGCAGGAGGGCGTCGAACGCCGCCACCTCACCGCCGGCCTCGTCCAGAGCCACCCGCACCACCCGCCAGCCGACCTCCCGCACCCCGTCCATCCGGCGGACGTCCGCGGCCACCACGGTCAGGAAGTCGATGCCGACTTCCGCGCCCGGGCCGATCCGGTGGAGTCCGATCTGCCGCACCGCGGCCAGGAAGGAGTCGCCCTCACCGGCGACGAGTGCCTCGGCGAGCGCGGCCAGTTCCTTCTCCTCGAAGCCGCCCGGACCGGCGAGGTGCCGGAACACCTGCCCCAACTCCTCGCCGAGACCGCCCGCCTTGGCCGCGAGGGTCTGCAGGATCTCGGCCTTGCGCAACGAGCTCCGCACCACGGGCCCGAGTTCCGGATGGGCCAGCAGTTCGGCCAGTGTGCTGCCTTCGGCGATCTCCAGGCGTTCGAGCAGCGCGACGAGCCGGCGGTCGTCCTCGACCGGAAGGTGGGACAGCAGCCGCACGACCTCCTGCTCGCCCTCGACCTCGCGCAGCACGATGCTCCCCGCGTGCATCGCGCGGGCGACCCGGCTCAGTTTCGCCGCGAGCAGCTGACCCTCGGCGGTCCCCGCGACCTTGCCGACCAGGCCGAGGAACCGCGCCACCGTCGCCAGCTTCTCGCTCAGGCCGAGGGCCTCGGCCGCCGCCTTGAGCTCCCCGATGCCGACGAACCACGACGCCACCTCCACCACCAGGGCCCACTTGATCCTGGCGGCCACGTGTTCGCCGACGTGCAGCACCGCCGCACCCCGGAAGCCGTCCGCCAGCTTCGCACCGATCTGCTGCACCACCAGCGAGCACTCGGCCTGCGCGGGCGCACAGCCCCATCCGGCGAGCTGGAACATCACGACCATCCGGGCCAGTTGGCCGAGGCCCTCCAGAATCTGCGCGGGGCGGGTCACCAGCATCGCCAGCCCCTCGACCATTCCGCGCAACAGGCCCAGCACCGCGCCGACGGCCGCCTCGACCTCCCCCCACACCGAGTCCGCAAGCCGGATCGTCTCGCCCACCACCACGTTGTCGCGGATCGCCGCCCGCACTTCCGGGGAGAGCTGGAACGCCTCCTCGATCAGCCGGCCCACGGCGGCGACGGTGAAGGGCTCCTTCTTGCCGAACCTGGCGCCCACGGCGACCAGCAGGTCCCACAGGGTGTCCCCCAGGTCCTCGAACAGCTGCGTCGCGAGACCGGCCGTGGCGAGCGTCTCCCGGACCGAATCCAGCTCGGTGACGCTGCGGAGCGACCGCATGATCTCGACGATCGCGTGTTCCTGGCTCTCCCACGTCCAGGCCTTGATGAGGACGGTCAGATAGCGGGACTTGGTCCGCCAGTCGACGAGGCCGAACGCCTCCGCGTCCAGCTCCGCCAGCCGTTCCGCCGCCTCCTGGAGGCGGTCGTCGTCCCCGCCCAGCACCTGGTCGACGAGCCGGTCGAGGTCGCCGAACACCAGCTGGGCGGCCTCCTCCTCCGCCAGCTCCGGGCCGCCCGCCGCCAGCCGCTCGTAGAGCCGCAGGCCGGCCTCGCGGTCGGCGGTCAGCGGGTTCCGTTCCTTCGTCAGCACCGTGACGATGTCGTAGCGGTGCCCCGCCGGGTCCTCCACGGCGCGCAGGATCTTGCTGCGCAGGACGTTCGCCAGCTGCTGCCCGGTGGGTACCTTGCCACCGGCGACCTCCAGGTCGTGGGTGGACACCGGGGGCGTGGTCGCGACCACCCAGATCCTGCGGTCCGCCGCCCCGACGGGGCCCTCCAGCAGCGCGAACGAGGTGGTGCCGAAGACGGCCCGGCCCAGCTGAACGGCCCGGGTGAGGTTGCTCGCCCGCACATAACGGGTGGCTCCTCCCAGGGTCACGATCCGGGTGCCGGGCAGGATGATCACCGCTCGGCCTTCGAGGCCGCTGGGCCCCTCGATCACTTCGTCCCGGCCGTCGGCCGACGGCTCGGACCCGGCGGGACGGTCCTCGGACGGCGGCGGGGCCGGAGCGCCGGCCGGTGCGGACGTCCGGGCCGGTGGCGCGGTGGCCGCGGCAGGAGCCGGGGCTGCCGGCGCGGGCGGGGGCGCTGCCGGAGCGGGTTTCGACGTCCCGGTTTCCTCGGCCTGGTCCGCCGTGCCCTCCACCACGTCCGCCGACAGCCCGAAGGCCAGCTGCAATCCCCCTCCGGCCGGCGGCCCCACGCCCGCCTCGGCCTCGAAGGCGCCGGCGAGCGGGTCCTTCGTGGTGGGCGGCGTGGCCGGTGGCTCGCCCGCGGGCGGAGGCATACCGGTGACCGGCAAGCCGCCCTCCTGAGCACCGGTCGCCGCTCTGGCGACGGCACGCAGCAACACGCGCTCCAGCGCCCGCTGTTGGTCCTCGGCCGGGTCACCGTCGAACGTCACCGACTCGGGCAGATGCAGCCGGACGTTCAGCGTGTCCCTTCCTCCGGTCATGGCGCCTGCTCCACCTGCTTCAGCTGCGCCGCCAGTTGGTCGCGTCGCCGCTGGGACGCGCGTTGCTGTTCGGGGGTGGCGGAGCGGGCGCCCACCGCCTCCTCCTCGGCCGCGATCTCCGCCGACAGGACCGTGGCCAACTCCGCCTTGCCCAGCGGGTCGAGCTCGACCGAGTAGGTGGTCCGGATCAGGTCGCGGACCTCGCGTATCCCGTGCCAGGGGTGGGTGCGTACGTGCTCCACCTCGCTGTGCTCGACCCGCTCTGCGGCCACGGAAACGGACGTCAGCCGCAGGTCGGCGCTCTCCAGTTCGGTGTCGTCCTCCCCGGCCCGTTCGAGGGTGATGAGGACGCCGATGACCGCGTACAACGTCTTGCCGGGATGCCGGAGCTGAAGATCCACCAGCTCCTCCAGCCGGTCGTCGAGGCGTGCCTGGATCTCCGGTTCGAGCGCCGCCAGCTTCGGCTTCGCCCACCGGTTCAGGAACCAGTCCTCGATGGCCTGGTTCACATAGGACATGGCGACGTTCCAGATCACCACCGCGCCGATCACGGCCAGGCCCCGTCCGGCGCTCTTCAGGCTGCTCGCGATCCGCACCCCCAGGCGCACCCTCACCGGCCGACGGGACAGCGCCCCGCCGACCTGGCGCCGCATGCGTTCGGTGTCCGCGTGGGACCGCGGACGGGTGGGGCTGACCCCGGCGCTCTCCGCCGCGGCGATGTCCGCCGCACGCGCCGCACGCGCCTGTGCGCCCACCAGGTCCACGAACTCCGCCTGCGGCGGCAGGTTGCGCGCACCCGTGGCGTAGCCGCCCGCATTGGTCACCGCCAGCTTCACGTTGAGCTCGGCGGGGATCGGTTTGCCGGCCCGGACGGCGTCCCGCGCCGCTTCGAGCCGGTGGACCAGATCCGCCTTCCCCTCGAACTCCGCGATCGGCCGGATCTTGTCGATCGCCCGCTCCAGGCTGGCGCGCAGATTGACCCCGAGTGCTGTCGCCGACTCGCCGTCGATGTCCTTGAGGGCGTTGAGCGCCTTGTTGTCGACCAGCCAGACGGTGCGGGTTCCGCGCTGGATCCCCACGAAGTCGAAGCCGGGCTCATTGGGCCGGTGCGCGCCGGGCCCGGAGGAGGTGATCACGGCGTGCACACCTCGTTCTCCGAGCAGGTGCGGAAGATCGTGCTCGCCGTATGTCCCTCCCGCGCCTGAGGCGGTCACCCGGTACTGCCTGTCCTTCGGCAGCGCCGGACCACCCCCCACCACCGCGGGCGGGGCGACCGGCGGCCGGCCGGTCGGGCGTCCCCCGGTGACCGTGACGGTGGGGCCGGTGCGCGCCGCCGGCCCGGCGGCCGCGGCGCTCGACCTCCGGTGCAACTCGGCCTCCAGCGCCTCCGCGTACGCCTTGATCCCGGCATGGGCGGGTTCCACCGTGCTGTGGCCGAGAAGCCAGTTCCGCGCGTGCAGGTACTCGGCGTCCAGTTCGGTGTCCGAGAGCGGCGCCGGATCCCGCGACTGCGGGGCGTCGGTGGTCAGGCGCACCGGTTTCAGCGCACCGCCGTCTTCGTAGGAGGGGACCCGGTAGACCCGCCCGGTCGCGCCGACCCGCGCGGGGTCCTCGGTTTCACGGGCCTCGCTCATGGCGGCCGGTTCCCGCCCCGTCACGGTTTCCAGGTGCCGGCGGGCCAGCCGGAGCCGCTCGGTGAGCGCCTGCTCGACGACGCGGCCGAGCTCTTCGATGCCCGCCGCCGAGGGCGCGCCGACGACCGACACCGTGATCGGGAAGTGACACGACAACCGTGGCATCCCTGAGACTCCTCAGGATCTCTCGGCTCAGGTGAGCGCCTGGTACAGGGCCGTCCAGATGCCGTCCTCGACGGCCGTTCTGGTCTCCTCCGTGAGGTCTCCGGCCATCACCACGTGGACCGGGAAGTAGTAGTGGACCTCGGTGCCCGAGCGGGCGGACACCGCCGCCTCCGAACCCGGTGCGGGAACGACCTGGTCGCCCTGGTGCACTTCGATCAGTCCGGGGCGTTCGACGGTTTGCGCGCCTTCCCGCTCGTCGGCGGGTTCCTGGTTGGCGTCCGGCATGGGGGCCTCCGTCCGCCCGCGGGCAGCGTCCGCGGCTAGGCGCCGGTGGGGACGGCCTGCAGGCTGATGCAGTTGAACGTGGTGGTGGGCACGCCGTCGATCACGATGGTGTTGGCGACGGACGTGATGTAGCAGTCATTGAGGGCGATGCTCTTGAACGTCCAGTCGCTGCCCGTCCCCTGCTGGACGACGACGCTGAAGGCCGTGTTGTCCATCGCCAGCCCGGTGAGCGTCGCCACGGCCGTGCCGATCGCCTTGACCGCCATGGTGAAGGTGAACGCCTGTGGCTGGACGACGTGCGCGACGTTGTCGGCCTCCAGCGAGTGCAGCGGCTGGACCGGGACGTTGAAGGTCGGGTTGAACGAGTCGATGGGGGTCACCGGTTTGGCGTCCACCGACACCGCAAGCCGGGTGTCCCATTTCAGGGTGTCGGGCATGGTCTCTCACTTCCCTGGTCTTCCCTCGGTCCCGCGTCCGGCACGATCAGCCGGTGAAGACGAGCTGGACCGCGAGCCGGTGGATGGCGCCGGCGTAGACGACCTCGATCGTCATGTCGGTCTGGCGGGCGCTGCGCGCGTCCTTGATCTCCTTCGCCTCCGCCGCCGACAACTCGGCCGGGTCCTTGTCCAGGAGCGTCAGCAGCGGGATCACGACGGTGAAGCGGTCGATCACCTCCTGGGACACCAGCGGGGAGAGCACCGACTCCACCAGCGTGGCGACGGCGCGCAGTCCGACCCGGCTGATCCGCAGGTTGCCGATCGCCTGGATCAGCGCCGCCTTGATCCGGAAGTTGACGTCGTCGAGGGTCCGGACGATGTCGATGTACTTCTTGTTGTGACTGGAGTCCGCGGTGTACCCCTCCCCCAGGTAGAGCGCCTGGCCGGGCAGGAGCACCGGGCTGGTGATCCAATTGATCAGGTGCGTGTCGTACTTGTCGATCTCCGACTCGGAGAACGTCTGCGTCATCGCGATGCTGATCGGTTTGAGCAGCAGGGAGATGTGCGGCCGGTATCCGGCGATGACCCCGGCGGTGGCGGCCGCCACGTCGTCGGGGGAGCGGTGCGCCACCAGCACCATCCGTTCCCTCCGGACGGACCCGGTGTTCAGGGCGACCGCGTCGTCGGCCGACAGCGAGCCGTCCAGCATGGCCACGCCGATGCGCTCCTTGCCGTCGCCGTCGATCGTCGTCACGTGGTCGGCCAGCTTGCCGACCGTCTCCGCGTTCGCCTGGTTGAGCGGGGTGTTCGCGAGCACCACGATCTGGACGTCCAGCACGCCGGTCCTGACGAGCGCCGCGTCCCAGTCGGGGCCGGCGAAATCCACCTGGACGCCCCAGACCCGGGTCGGCGGCGGCGACTGGTTGAACGCGGCACCGATCGCCCGGACCAGGTCGTTCGGGCTCTCCTGCCGGACCTTGTCGCCGGCGGCGTGGGTGCCCTCCAGCGCGGGGTCCAGCGTGAGCGTGAAGTCCGCCCCGGCGGCGGCCGAGTTCGTCACCTTGCGGATCTCCGAGCCGGTGCCCGTGCCGATCCGCACCGTGGTGGCGGCCGGCACGTTGACCGGAACGGTGACGCCGGTCGCTCCGGGGGCCGCATCCGCTGCCAGCGTGGTCGACCCGGCCGGGTAGGCGTCGGCCGCGGCCGACGGAGAGGTGAAGTCCCTGGGCGGCGATTCCGCGGTGCCGAAGCCGCCCCTGCCGATGATGGCGATGTCCCCGAACGCCCTGACGGCGGGCGCGAAGAGATTGCTGCTGGCGGTGACATCGATGTACTTGACCGCCATCGACCGCTCCTTACGTCATGCGTGACGACCGTCCGGCCGGGCATCGCTCTCGCTGCGCCCCGTCACCGGGCCTTCATCGGTGCGGCGGGGTGTCATGCGACGTCCTCGAACGCGGCCACGAAGCCCTCGGCGGCCAGCAGGTCGGAGACCTGTTGCCCGGTCACCGGGGCGGTGTCGGATGAGAGCGCGGCCGCGGGGAAGACCGCCAGCCACGCACTGGCGGCGAGCAGTGCTCCGCCGTCGTACTCGTCGGGTCGCGGGCGCGTGTCGTCCAGCGCCCGCCGGCACTGGACCAGCCGGCGCAGCGCGGCGCCGAGGTCCAGGTCGGGGAAGAACAGCACGGAGATGCGCAGGCGGTAGGTGCGGCCCGGCGCATCGGGGTCGAAGGGGGGTGCGTCGGCGTAGTGCAACCGGTAGAGGCGGGGGAACTGTGCTTGGAGTTCCCCGTAGTCGGCGGCCTTGGCCCTGCGCATCAGATCGGCGAGGTCGAGGAAGCCGAATTTCGCGACGAACTCGTCCTCGGACAGTCCGGAGAGGTCTTCGGAGTCCAGGGCGTCGAGTGCGCCGGAGGTGAGGGTCACCCGTGCCGAGACGACGGTTTCCAGTGCCAGGTCTATCCAGTGCACCGGTGCGACGGCCGGAATGTCCAGGGTGGCCCTGGCCTGCGCGATGTCCGGCAACAGCTTCTCCCAGCTCCCGCGCACCGTCACCGGCGCGCTCACCGGCACCTGGAAGCTCGTTCCCGTGACCGTGACGGAATCCACGAACCGGACCTCCAGCAGGGCCGGTTCGTAGACGGCGGCCAGCAGGGAGCGCAGCCGGTGCCGGTCCGGATCGTCCTGGGGCACCAGGAGACTCGCCACGTGTTCCGGTTGCAGGTACCGGACCATGAGGTGGTCGGCGAAACCGTTCATCGCGCTTCCCGCTCAGCAGCGGCGCTCACGAGTCGGTGTCAGGCCCGGCCGTTCGGCATGGGGCACCGGCCGGCCGGGGACGCACAGCTCGTACAGACGTCGGAGTCCGCCGCACCAGCACGCGCGGCGTGCGGTACGTATCGGTAAATTCGGGGACCGAGAATCCGGAGGGCACAGACGGGCGACGCTCCGGACCACGTCCTTCGTCCCCCACACTACGCCGCGCGGACGAGCCCGGCATGTCGGCGGAACAGCACAACGCGCCCGCCGGACTCGGCGGTTGCGCGGTCAACATCCCGCTCCGACGGCAGCTTCCCGTTCAACTGGTGCATACCCCATGCACCGGCGCCCCGTCCGGCAGCCGGTCCCCCGAACCGGATCGAGCCGCCCCCTTCCCGGCCCGCCACTCCGGCGCCAGCACCGACCAGATCTCCTCGTCGTGCCGCCGCCCCCGGTACAGGTAGCTCGCGCGCAGGACGCCGTCCCGGGTCATCCCCAGGCGCCGGGCCACGGCGATGCTGGGCGCGTTCGTCGAGGAGACCCACCACTCCACGCGGTGGATGCCCCGCTCCTCGACGGCCCAGTCGATGAGCACCCGCGCGGCCCGGGTCACCAATCCCTTGCCGACCGCCGAGGGTTCCAGCCAGCAGCCCGCCTCGGCGTTGCCCTGCGTGACGTCCATCGTCCGCAGGATGACCGCGCCGACCAGCGTGCCGTCCGTCCGGATGCCGTGGATCCGCCCGGTGTCGGCGGCGGCCTTCTCGGCGTAGGCCTGGAGGAACGCCCGGCTCGACGCCAGGTCCGTGACGGCGTCGGGCAGCCCGTTGTGCTGCCCGATGAACTCCCGGCCCCGGTCGATGTGGGCCAGGAACTCCCCGGCCTGCCACGGCTCCAGGGGGCGCAGTTCGGCGCCGTCGTCACCGAGGGATATCGCGTACATGGTCACCTTCTGTGGTCGGGAGCGTCCGGGGCATCCGGAGGGCAAGGGGGTCGGGCGGTCACGGCGCGGACGGCCGCCTCGGTACGGACGCCGTCTCGCGGGCCGCGGTGTGCGCCGGACGGGAGGTGGCGTTCCGCCGCAACGCATGGGTGCGCAGGGCGAGTTGGGCCTCGAACCGGAAGTGCGGGTCGCCGAGCCGGTCGCCGAAGAGCTCGTCGAGCCGGCGCAGCCGCTTGCGGGCCGTCTGCGGGTGAATGCCCAGGGCCTGCGCCACCTCGGGTGCGGTACGTCCCCAGGACATCAGCAGGGCGTCCAGGGTTTCGGCGAGCCGCACGGCCCGGCCCCGCGGCAGCTCCGCGAACGCGCCCAGCACCCGACGGCCGAGCAGCAGCCCGATGTGGGCGCTCCGGAGCAGATGGAGGTCCGCCAGTTCCTCATCGGCACGCAGGAACGCCCCGCCGTCGGGCTCGGCGCCCGGCGCCCGTTCGGCACGGTGGTCGAGAGCGAGCCGGGCGCACTGCAGCGAGAGCCATGCCTCCTGCGCGGCGACGGCCGGGCCCACGGCGGCGACGCGGCCCCGGGCGGCGTTCCGCACCCGGTCGACCAGTCCGCCGGTCTCCGGCTCGGGAACGATCAGCACCGCGTCGCTCCCCCGATGGACGGTGAGCAGCTCGGCATCGGCACCCGGCACGGTGAACCGGCCCGCCGACCTGACCACGACGCACGCCACCGTCCGCGGCAGCGGCCAGCGGGCACGTGATGCCAGCGGCTCCAGCGGTGCCTGGTCCTGCCCTCCCCCTCCGGGCTGCTCCAGCAGCCGCTCCACCAGCGTGCGGCGGGCCCGCTTCAGCTCGTCCTCCGAGCGCAGCTGCGCCGCCAGGAAGCCCCGCACCGCCTCGTTGGACAGGGCGTTGATGTGGATCAGTACCGCCTCGTGCAGCGGTACGACGATCTGGGGTGGCAGCGATGCCTCCTGTACGAGCTCGGCGTACCGCCGGCTGCCCACCCGCGCGCCGACGCGGAAGGCGGCCTGCAGGCCGTCCGTGGTCCGGCCGTTGAGGAATTCGATGCGGCCCAGGTGCCGGAAGTGGCGGATGTGGTGGTCCTGCGGGCTGTCGGGGTGCTCGGTCAGCTCGGCGAACTGCCGCAGGGCGCGACGGATCGACTCCAGGAGATCGCGGCCGACGGCGGAGTCGAGCGGGCGGCGGTACGCGGACACCTCCTCGCGGATCGCCTCGACCATGTCGGTGACGATGGCGTCGATCCGGGGACGGATCAGTGCGGCCAGCGCCACGGGCAGTTCGTGCCAGGGCTCGCGCCGGAACGTCTCGGCCGATGGCGCCATCGCAGTAACTCCGTCTCGGGCGGCGGGAGAAGGGCGGGGAGGGGGACATGCAGGGGACGCATACGGGGCGGGGCACGGGCTGCCGGGCACGGGCTGCACCCCGTGAGACGGAGCCGGCGAAACATGTCACGCGGATGACATCTTCTCGGCTCCGCGCCCGTTCTGCCTGGTAGGGCTTCCGCGCACGGCGCCAGTGTGGATCCGACGTTACGCGGCGGTAGCTTCCGTGTCTCGCCCTTGTGACAAAGAATCACGGGGCCGAGACCGGGACCGAGTCCAGGACCGAGGACGGGCCCCCATCGGCCTCGGCCACTGGACTTCGGTCACGGGATCTCTGCCGCGCCCCCTTCCAGAGCACGGCAGAGGAGATCCCCCATGCGCACCTTCAGATCCCGGCCCGCTCCCCGCCTGCGGCTGCTGACCGCGGCCCTGACCGGGCTCGCCGCCGCCACCTGTCTCGGCCTCGCCGGCGCCGCCCCGACCCAGGCCACGCCGGCCGCGGGCAGCTCCACCCCGGCGGCCGCGGCGGACGACCCGGTCGGCCCGCGTCAGGACGGCTTCCTGCCGGCCTTCGCGTACTCCGCGCTCCACCCCGCGGCCGTTCCGACCGGCGCCAACGACTGGAACTGCCGTCCCACCGCGGACCGTCCGCGTCCCGTCGTGCTGGTCCACGGCACGTTCGAGAACCGCTACGCCAACTGGGCCGGACTGGCACCGAAGCTCAAGGATGCCGGCTACTGCGTCTACGCCCTCAACTACGGCGGGGGCTCGGCCGGGCCCCTGATGGCCACCGGCGACATCCCCGCCTCCGCACGGCAACTGGCGTCCTTCGTCGACCGGGTACGGGCCGCGACCGGTGCCGCGAAGGTCGACCTGGTGGGGCACTCCCAGGGCGGTCTGCTGCCGCGCTACTACATCAAGAACCTCGGCGGCTCGGCCAAGGTGGACAAGCTCATCGCCCTCACCCCGACCAACCACGGCACGTCGCTCTGGGGCCTCGGCCTGCTCGCCCGCCTCTTCCCCGGCGGTGACGCGATGATGGACTCCTCCTGCCCGGCCTGCCGCCAGCAGGTCACCGGCTCGGACTTCCTCAACGGCCTGAACACGGGCGGCGACACCCACCCCGACGTCGCCTACACGGTCATCACCAGCCGCTACGACGAGGTCGTCACCCCCTACACCTCGGCCTACCTCGCCACCTCCCCGAACGTCAGCAACCTCAAGGTCCAGGATTTCTGCCCCACCGACCTCACCGACCACGTCGACATCAGCTACGACCCCACGGCCACCACCCTCACCCTCAACGCCCTCGACCCGGCCCACACCCACCGCCCCGCCTGCTGACGCCCCGTCACACCGCAAGTACACGCGGCCGCGCGGAACTTCCGCGCGGCCACGTCGTGTCCGGGGCGGCCCCTGAACCGCCGTTCAAGATCATCGGCGTGCAGGATGACCCGTATGTCGATAACGAACGCTCCTCACCCGGCAGTACGTCCACCACGCCGTCTGTGAGCACACCGCCGCGGCGGCCGCCTTCTGGGTACCGCCGGAGGCGCAGGCCAAGACCGTCCCCGACGCGGAGACCGTGCGCGAGGAGCTCCAACTGCCGGACGGCGGGCCGGTGCTGTGGGCGATGTGGCGCGAACCGCGCCGCCCGGCCCGCACCTGAGATCTTCGGCCGCTCCCGGCCACCACCTCAGCCGGCAGCCGGATCGCCGGCCCGCCCCGCCTTCCTCCGGCCCGGCAGGACGGCGAGGACGAGGAGGGTGCCGGCGGCCATGATGATGCCGCCGGTCAGGCTGGTCGTGGCGACGCCGTGGGCGAAGGACCGGTGCACGGCGTCGATCAGGGCCTGGGCCTGCTGGGGGCCGCCGGACGGGTCCTGGGCGATCCGTTCGGCGACCGCCAGGCCGCCGCCCACCGAGTCCTTGGCGGCGTCCATGGCCGCGGCCGGGAGGTGGCCGCCGGCCAGGTCGGTCAGTTCGTCGCGGTAGGCCGTGCCCAGCAGCGAGCCCAGCACCGCGATGCCGAGCGAGCCACCGAGTTCCAGCGCGGTGTCGTTGGCGCCGCCGCCCACCCCCAGTTCGTCCTCCGGGAAGGAACCCATGATGGTGTCCGTGGCCGGGGACACACTCAGGCCGATCGCGAAGCCCAGCATCATCATCGGCGCCAGGAAGTCGGTGTACGCCGAGCCCTGCTCGATCCGCGTGAGCAGGAGGACGCCCGCGGTCCCGATCGCCATACCGGCCACCACCATCGCCTTCATGCCCAGCCGCGGGGTCAGCCGGCCGGTCACCGCCGCGCCGGCGAACACGGCCCCGGCCAGCGGCAGCAGCCGTACGCCGGTCTCCAGCGCGTCGTAGCCGAGGACGAACTGGAGGAACTGCGTGGAGTAGTAGAGCGCGCCGAAGGTGCCGAAGAAGAAGAACAGCACCGCGAGCAGGGAGCCGCTGAAGGGGCGGAGCCGGAACTTCCGTACGTTCAGCATGGGGTGCGGATGCCGCAACTCCCAGGCCACGAAGGCCGGCAGGCCCAGGCCCGCGACCACGGCGGCGGTGACCGGGCCGGCGCCCCACCCGAAGTGCGGTCCCTCGATCGTCGCGTAGACCAGGCTGCCCACGGAGACGATCGACAGCAGACCGCCCACGTAGTCGATCCGGCCCATGCCCTGCGCCTTCGACGACGGCACCAGGGCCAGTGCGCCGACGACGGCGACGACCGCGACCGGGACGTTGATCAGGAAGGTGGAGCCCCAGGCGTGGTCCTCCAGCAGCCACCCGGCGACCAGCGGGCCGACGGCGATGGCGAGACCGGAGGTGGCGGTCCAGGCCGTGATGGCGCGGGCGCGCTCGGCCCGCGGGAAGACCGCGACGAGCAGGGAGAGAGTGGCCGGCATGACGACGGCGGCGCCGACGCCCATCAGCGCCCGGGCCGCGATGACCAGTTCGGTCCGGTCGACCAGGCTGCCCATGACCGAACCGCCCGCGAAGACCACCAGACCCGTGAGCAGCGCGCCCCGGCGGCTGTACTTGTCGCCGATCGCGCCCAGCACCAGCATCAGCGCGGCGTACGGGACGGTGTAGCCGTCGACGACCCACTGCAGGTCGCTGCTGCTCAGGCCGAGGTCCCTGGTCATGTCCGGCGCGGCCACGATCAGCGACGTGTTCGCCATGACCACGATCAGCAGGCTCAGACAGAGCACGAGCAGGGCCCACCACCTGCGCGGATACGGGGACTCCGGGTGCCCCGTCGGCGTGGCGACGGGTGTGGACGCGCGGGGCCCGGCTGCGGGTGCTGCCGCTGCCGCTGCCGGCGGGGGTATGGATGCGGGATCGAGGGGCGACACGGGACCTCCACGGCGGTGGGGACAGGGGCGGACGGGGCATGGCAGCGGCGGCGGCAGCGGGAATGGCACGCACGAAGTTGCACAGCCATGTGCAACCATAAGAACATGCACAGCAGTGTGCAAGTAAGTACGATGAGGGGGCATCGCCGACACAGGAGCCGCACGCCCATGACCACCCGCCCAGGGCCCGCCCCGCAGCGCAGCCACGCCCGCTCCAACCGCGCCCGCATCCTGGCCACCGCCCGCGAGGAGCTCAGCCGCAACCCCGAAGCGAACCTGGAGGAGATCGCCCGCGCGGCGGGCGTCGTCCGGCGCACGCTGTACGGCCACTTCCCCAACCGCCAGGCCCTGATCGCCGCGCTCGCGGACGAGGCCGCACAGTCGGTGGAGGAGGCGTTCACCGCGGTGCGGCAGCCCGGTGCCGCGCCCGCGACGGCCATGGCCCGGATGACCCTCGCCGTCTGGGCCGTCGGCGACCGCTACCGCATGCTCATCGCCCTCGGCCGCCGCGACCTGGGCGAGGAGGGCATCCGCGCCGCGCTCGCCCCGGTACGCGCGGAGGCGACCTCGATCCTGGAACGCGGCCAGCGGGAAGGCGTCTTCTCCGATCACCTCCCCGCCCCGGTCCTCGCCCAGGCCCTGGAATCCCTCACCCTGACCCTCGTCGAGGCGCAGGACCCGTCCTCCTGGCACGACCCCGCCGGCGACGCGGCCGCCCTGGCCGTCCTCATCGCCGCCGGCCTCACTCCGGCCGCGGCGCGCGGCTGCCTGCGGTCCGCCCGCACGGGGCCGGATTCCAGCCGCGCCGAGTAGCAGCTCCCACGCCCCTCCCGGTAGCTCCAACTCCCCTTTCCGCTAAAGCTGTTGCTGGATCCACCAGAAAGCGAGGCCGACCGCACCCGTGCCGAGGCCGTAGCAGGTGCCGCGCAGCAGATGGGCGGCCGCGTCGTGGCGGTGGCGGCGCACCCACTGCCGCAGGCGGAGGCCCCGGGTCGCCCGGGTCACGGGCTCCGCGAGCTCCGCGTGCTCCCGGGAGCGTGCGGTCGAGACCGGGCCCGGAGCCGGGTCGAAGTCCCGGTCCGGAGCCGGGTCCGAGTCCGGGAGCGGGACCGGGGCCGGGCCCGGGGCCAGGGCCGCGACCGGGACCGGGGGCTTGGGCTTCCTCATGTCATGTCCTTCGTCTCAGCGGTGCTGCGCACAGTCCTGCAGGCGGCGGGCGATCGCGCGATCCGGCCGGCACACCAGCACGTCGTCCGTTTCCTCGCGGGTCGCCAGCCGCTCGACCTCGGCGGTGAGCCCGGGCTCCCTGACGCGCACCGGCGGGCAGTTGCGCCGTACGTACGTCGCGAACAGGCCCATCCCCTGCACGAAGGCGTCGTCGGGGCCGTCCAGGCAGTTCTGCAGCAGGTCGATCCAGTGCTCGGCCTCGGCGACCTCACCCCGGCCGAGGTGGTGCAGGTGCAGGCAGTAGGCAGCGGCTCTGTTACCGGCACCGGCGGCGAACTGCCACCAGAACTGGGCGCTTTCCGGGTGGTCCGCGAGGGAGAGCATGCAGGCGAAGACCTGCGCGCCGTCGACGTCGAGGTCCTCCAGGTCGCCCTCGTTCACCAACAGCGCGGTGCAGTCCTCGGTGCCGCCGCCCGCGCCCTCCTCGGCTCCGTCCTCCGTGCCGCCCTTCCGGCCGATCGCCTCCGCCAGCCGCTCGACGTGCACGGCGGCATCGGGCTGGTCGAGCACCCAGCGCACGACCACGGACAGCTGCTGCCGGGCCCGCGAGACCGGTGGCACGTCACCGGCCGGCGGCACATAGCCGGCGTCCTCCGCCAGCCGCCGCAGCCCCGCCCCCACATCGAAGGCGCGCCGCCTGACGTGCAGCTTCCCTCCGGCTTCCGCAAGGAGCCGTTCCACACCGCTCACTTCGGGTCCCCCCCTGCCCTGATGTACGACGCCATGGCCCGTTCCAGGCGCTCCTTCGCCCGGCGGCAGTGGTAGTCGACGGTGCTGTTGGTCACGCCCAGGTACCAGCCGATCTCGCAGGTCTCGCACCGCAGCACGTACCGCAGCACGATGACGTCGAACTGACGTGGCGGCAGGCTGCACAGCGCGCGGTACAGGCCGGTCTCGCCGCGCAGCAACGCCAGTCGCTTCCGGAAGCCGCCCAGTTGCTCCGATATGACGACCCGGCGCAGGATGGCCCAGGTCTGCTGCTGGAGGTTGCTCTCCTCCAGGAGGGCGTCCCAGTGGCGCAGGATCTCCAGGAACGCCCGGTGCACCGCCTCCTCGGCGGCGTCGTTGCCGTCGAGGTGGAGCAGCGCGTACCGGTGGAAGGCGTCCTGGTTCGCCAGGTAGAGCGCCTCGAACTCCAACGGCAGGGGCAGTACCGCCTCCGCCACCGGACTGCCGTCCTCCGCATGGACATCTTCGGTCATGGGTCCTCTTCATTGAGGCTGGGAACGTAAGGGCGAACGTCAACTCCGGCCGCGTCAACTCCGGTCGCGCCGCCCACTGATGACGCACACTCAACCCGACCAACCGGCCGAACACGCATGCCTGCGCGGCCGAATATCACCCATTGATCACCATGCGCTGCGCAGCGTAATGGCCTACCCAGTGGTAGCGGACCGTGAGCTGCCGCTTCCCGGAAGGCGCTCCGCAAGGGTCTACACCTTTTTGCAGCAAGCAGTGACACAACTCACAGGCGCACACCGCCCTTCCGGCGGTATCCGGCCGCGCACCCCCGTGCCGCAAACCTGACGTGTCGACACCTTCACCCGCTGTAGGCGAACGGTCCGAATAGTGGGCGTTCACGTCATACGGGCAGGTCGGGCCCCCAGACTTTTCCGGCTCACCGAACGTCTCACGCAATGAACAGGCACGACCATGAGTCGGACACACACCCGGTCACCCCAGGGCTCCCCGGAAACCGGGCAGAACGACGAGTCCGTGCTCTCGCACGGCCTCAAGCAGCGTCATCTGTCGATGATCGCGCTCGGCGGCGTCATCGGCGCGGGGCTCTTCGTGGGCTCCGGAGCCGGTATCGCCGCGGCCGGGCCGGCCATCGTGCTGCTCTTCATCGGAGCCGGCGCGCTGGTCATGCTGATCATGCGGATGCTCGGCGAGATGTCCGCCGCCCGGCCCTCCACCGGCTCGTTCTCGGTGCACGCGGAGCAGGAGCTCGGCTCCTGGGCGGGGGTCACCTCGGGCTGGATGTACTGGCTGATGCTCTGTGCCGGCGTGGCCGCCGAGGCCACCGCGGCGGGCACGATCATGCACACCTGGGTGCCGTTCCTCCCCGCCTACGGCTGGGTGGCGATCTTCATGGCGTTCTTCTGCGCCAGCAACCTCACCGCGGTCAAGAACTTCGGGGAGTTCGAGTTCTGGTTCGCCGCCATCAAGGTCGCCACGATCGTGGCCTTCCTGGTGCTGGGTGTGCTGGGCATCCTCGGGGTGTTCGGCAACCCGCCCGGCACCCGCCATCTCACCGGCCACGGCGGCTTCTTCCCGACCGGCGCCGCCGGCCTCGCCGCCGGCCTGCTCACCACCATCTCCGGGTTCGCCGGACTGGAGACCGTCACCATCGCGGCGGCGGAGTCCGACCATCCGAGCCGGAACGTGGCCCGCGCCGTCCGCACCGCCGTCTGGCACATCGCCGTCTTCTACATCGGCTCCATGGCCGTGGTCGTCACCCTGGTGCCGTGGAACAACCCGAAGGTCGCCACCCAGGGCCCGTACGTCACCGTGCTCGACCGGCTCGGCATCCCGGCCGCCGGCACGATCATGCAGATCGTGGTGCTGGTGGCGCTGCTCTCCGCGATGAACGCCAACATCTACGGCTCGTCGCGCATGGCGTACTCCCTCGTCAACCGGGGCCAGGGGCCGCGCTTCCTGAGCCGGGTCACCCGGGGCGTGCCGGCCGCGGCGGTGCTGGCCTCCTGCGCCTTCGGCTTCGCCGCCGTGATCGCCGGGATCGTCTGGCCGACCACCGTGTTCGCCTGGCTGCTGAACATCGCCGGCTGCGCGGTACTGGTCGTCTGGTCCATCGTCTGCCTCACCCAGCTGCGGATGCGCCGCCGTCTGGAGCGGGAGGCACCCGAGCTGCTCTCCGTACGGATGTGGGGCTTCCCCTACCTGACCTGGCTGGCGTTCGCCGCCATCCTCGGCATCTTCGCCGTGATGGCCGCCTCCACGGACGGCCGCCACCAGCTCGCCGGCACCGCCGCCGTGGTCGCGGCACTCGCCGCCGCCGGGCACCTCAAGCAGCGCCGGGACCGGAGGAAGGCGACCGGCGACTGAGGCCCTGAGGTCCGGCCTCGCCTCCTGCCTCATGCGGGCGGCACACCGGCCTTCCGTCAGCCGCCGGGCTCGGGCTTCGGCTGATCCACGAGAGCGGCGGCACGGGTGCCCGGCCGGGGCCCGGGCCTGACGCCGCACAGTGCGAACAGGCGGCGTCCGTTCTCGTCGGGGCAGCGGTTTCCGCACTTACGCGTGCCATCGGCGCCAGCATCCCCACGAGCGACACCAGCGCGTCGCTCTCCGCACCCGCTGCCAGCCCTGCCAGTTCGGTGAGGATCTCGTGCAGCGCGGCCCGACGGGCCCCCGGCTCCACGTCGTCCAGGGCCTGGACGACGAGCTGGGGCACCTCGACCCCGCCGGCCACCTGGACGACCAGGCAGCGCGGCACCAGGTCGGACAGGGCGAGGGTGAACCAGGGCGGCAGTGCCATGCCGGCCGCGAGCAGATCCGCCAGCGCCACCCGGTCGAGCACCGCGGCGTGCGCGAGGGCCTTGCGGTGCACGGCCGGCAGCCGGGCGACGGCCGTGGACACGAGTTTCCGGGCGGAGAGCACGTCCGACGGGAGACCGGGGCGGACGAGCAGGGCCGCCGGGACGTAGGCGGTGTGCGCGAGGAAGGTGCGCAGGGCGAGCGGGTGGGAGAGCACGTCGGCCGGCAGCTGTGCGGCCAACTCCTCGGGTTCGACGGGGAGGTTCGTGCGCTCTGCCATGTGCGCGATGAAGTCGGTGCCCTCGGCACGGGACATCGGCGGCACCAGGACATGACGGACGTCGGCGGTGTCGACGAGGTGCTCGGCGGCCGTGGCCAGGACCAGGCACGTTGCCAGCCGCTGGCCGGGGCGTGGAAGGCCGACCGGTAGTCCGCCGCGGGCGGCGGCTGCCCGGCCCGTAACGCCGTCACCGCGGGCTGCGGCGGTCCGGGCGCCTCGCCGCGGATCCCGGCACACAGCCGGGTGAAGGAACGGGGTTGGTCCAGTCCGCCGCGGAAGTCGCAGTAGGTGAAGCGCTCCAGGAAGTCCAGGTGCTCCAACGCCGAGTCGGTCGCGCCCGGGAGCAACACGGGAATGACCCGTATGGGGCGCCCGCTGACCCGGGCGCTGACCGCGAGCCGGACTTCCTCCTCCTGCCACCGCCCCAGACCGTGTGCACCACACATCACGAGGCAGCACGCACTGCCGGCCAGCGCCTCGTTCTGACGCTCCTGCCAGGGCTCGCCCGCCACCAGGCACCAGTCGTCGAGGAAGACGTGGAAACCCTCCGCGTGCAGCAGCTCGGCGAGCCGGTGCACGACCGCCAGATCCTTGGCGTTGTAGCTGATGAACGCGTCATAGGCCGACGCCGCCCGACGGGCTTCGCTCTCCACCACTCCCCCATCGAACCGTGCAGGTACGACCACCGGCGTCAGCGACTGCCATCGCCTGCGCACTCCGACGCCCAGCACAGCTACCCGATTATGCCCGGCAACGGAGCAGCAGGTCATCCGTCAACGGGCGGGCACGGGCGCGGAGCGCGCGTCCGGCCCGGCCCCCGCCGGCCCCCGCCGGCCGGAAAGGCTCCTGCCCCTCACTCGCCCCAGATCTTCCGGTAGGCCTGCCGGTACCCCTCCGAGTCCCAGGACAGGGCGCCGCCGCTGTTGGTGGGGGTGGCGATGTGGACCGGGGCGACGTATCCGCTGTCCGGGGCGCCGGTGAAGGCGCGGTTGAACTCGTCGATGATCTGCCAGCCCTGTTCGGAGAGCGGCTCGGGCACGGTGGCGGCCTGGAACTGCTTGCCGTTGACGCGTTGGAACGCCGACGGGTCGCCGTCGCCGGCACCGATGTTGTAGGGGGCGCCGGCGCCGTCCTTGCCCGCGGCGCGCAGGGCGGGGGCGGCGTGCTGGAAGTACAGGTCGTTGATCGCCGCGGAGTACGTCCACGTGCGGCCGAAACGGGACAGCAGCGAGCGGACTTCCCCGATGGAGCGCCTACTGGCGTCGGGGATGGGGATGTTGGTGTAGCTCAGCAGCTTGACGCCGGAGCAGGTGGCGAGTTCCTTCCTGATCAGGTCGGACTTGTGCTTCGCGAAGGGCACCGTGGCGTCGGTGAACAGGACGACGCCGGCGTGGCCGTGGGAGCGGGCGATGATCCAGTCGGCGCTGATCTTCGCGACGTCCTCGACCCGGGAGGTGATGTTGCTGAAGAGCTGCGGGTCCTTGCTGGGGCCGGGGGCCGCGGTGGCGTGCCAGCCGATCAGTGGAATCCCCGCCGCACGGGCCTTCTTGGCCTCCTTCGCGGCGGTGCCGGGGTCGAACCCGCTGAGGACGATGCCGTCCGGCTTGAGGGCGAGGGCCTGTTGGAAGGCGGCCCGGATGCCGCCCGGTGTGCCCTGGCCGTTGAGGGTGCGGGCGTGCCAGCCGAGGATCTTGGCGGCTTCCTGGAAGCCCTGGGCGACACCGGCGACGCCCGGATTGGTCAGGGTCTGGGCTATGTAGACGACGGTCTTGCCGTGCACGGCCCTGGGGCCGGTGGTGGGGCCCTTCCAGGGGGCGTTGACCTCCTCGGCCTTCTTGACGGCCTGCTCGGCCCGGGAGAGGACGGTGGGACAGCCGGGCTTGGCGGAGCTCTTGTCGGAGGCGGTGGCACCGGCGCCGGAATCGCAGCCGGCGGTGGCCATGACCAGGAGTGCGGCGGCGGTCACGACCGCCTTGCGGGTGGGGTGCACGGGTGTCCTCGCAGCGCAGCATGGGGGTACGGGTGGGGTGGGGGGAAGACAGGTTACGGGTGGCGGTGGTCCGTGGGGCAGCCACCTGCGGGAGATGCCCCCACCGTCGGAGATGCCGGGTATGCCGCTCGTGCCGGACCCGGTGGAATCGCGCCAGTTCGCGCCCGCCCTCTCTCCCCCTTCGCACGGTTTCGGCCCGCTTCCCGCTCCTTCGTTCCGCTTTCTGACGGGCACCGGGCGGCCGGCGGCGGGGCATTCAGCAGGGCTGTAACGGACCAAAGGTGACGAAGAGTTGAATACTGCGGGGCCTTGATGCGTCCCGTCTTGCATGCCCGTGCACAAGCGGTAGTGTTCACGGCCGGTTGACCGTGTGGCGGAATCTTTTCGCTCGCATCGAGGTGCAAACCTCGCAATCTCCGTGTTTCCCCGTCGTCACGTTGCCCGTCGTCGGCGGTCGGCAACACCACCGCCCCGGTCACCGCTCAGGAGCACGTCGTAAGGAGGCCCGGGTGTCCGTGGACGCAGTGGACCCGCCGCAACACGAACCCGACCCGTCCCGGCGTTCACCGTTGCGACCGCGGTTCCGTCAGCGGGCGGACGCCCTCCTCGACCGCTGGCCGTTCCGGCGCAAGCTCAACGTCCTGGTGATCGCGCCGGTCGCGGTCGTCGGCGTGCTGCTGGGCGTCGGCGTCACCACCCAGGTGCAGAAGGCCCAGGACGCCGGCCGGAGCGAGGAGCTGGTGCGGGACAGCGAGCAGGTCACCAGGCTGATCAACGACGTACAGGCCGAACACCGGCAGGCGCTCCTGCTGTCCGTGGAGCAGGAATCGGTCCGGCCCGGCGCCGCCCTGCCGTCCACCGCGGCCTACCGCCGGACCCAGCAGGACACCGACGAGCAGGTCACCGCCGTGCACGCGGCGTTCGGACCGGGCCTGCCGAAGGACGAGGCCCGCGCCCTTGCGTACATCCGCGGTCTCACCGTCCTGCGCGACAAGGTCGAACGCGGATCGGTGCCGGCCGCCACCATCGACCCCGCGTACGCCGCCGCCGTCGGCTACCTGATCGACGGCATCGGCCTCGACCGCTACGCCGGCACCTCGTCGTCCTCGGTCACCAACCTCCTCGACACGGTGCTGCGCGCCGACGCCGCCCACGCGGCCTTCGAGAGCGGGGTGTTCTCCGCCCAGACCCGGGACGCCAACGCCCTCACCGAGTACACCCGCGCGGTCGGCGCCCACAAGCTGTACGAGGAGCAGACCGCACGCTTCGGCCGGATCGCCGACCCGGAACAGGTCCTGGCGCTCGACGGGATCGAGCGGGACGCCGAACAGAACGGCATCGAGGCCCAGTTCGCGGAGCTCCAGATCGACCCCGGCTCGCTGCAGGGCCAGACCCCGCACCAGCTGCGCAAGGCGATGGCCGCCGGAACCCGGCAGGCCGAGGCCCGCCTCGCCATCACCCGGTCACTGATCGAGCAGATCGCCACCCGGGCCGACGGCCTCTCCCGCAGCGCCCTCGACAACGCGCTGGTGATGCTCGGCCTCGCCCTCCTCGGCTTCGCCGCCTGGCTCACCTTCTCCGTCCTGGTCCGGCGCTCGGTCGTCCGTCCCCTGGCGGCCCTGACCGGCGCCGCCCAGCAGGTGGTCGACGTGGCCGGCGAGGAGCTCGCCAGGGTCGAGGACGACGACTCCGCGGACCGCACCCCGCTGCGGCCACGGCCGATCCCCGTCCCGGTCCACGACGAGATCGGCCACCTGGCCGAGGCGTTCAACCAGGTGCAGGTGACCGCCGCGGCGCTGCTGGAGCGGCAGGTGCTCAGCCGCCGCAACGTCGCCGAGATGTTCGGCAACGTCGGACGCCGCGTCAGCAACCTCACCTCGCGCCAGCTGATGCTGATCGACGCCGTGGAACGCGAGGAGACCGACCCCGACGTCCTGGAGCGGATGTACCGCATCGACCACATCGCCGTCCGCCTCCAGCGCAACGCCGACAGCCTGATGCTGCTCGCCGGCATCCGGGACCCCGAGGTGGAGGCCCGGCCGACCGGCCTGGCCAACGTCATCCGGGCCGGACTCGGCCAGATCGAGGGGTACCAGCGGGTGTCGCTGCGGGCCGAGACGGAGGTCGTGGTCGCACCCGACATCGTCGACGACCTGACGCTGATGCTCGCCGAACTGCTGGAGAACGCGGTCTCGTTCTCCCCGTCCGACACGCCCGTCGAGGTGGTCGTCCGGCCCGGCACCGACGTCACCTCGGACGGTGGGGCCCTGATCGAGGTCATCGACCACGGCCTCGGCATGAGCGCGGAACGCCTCGCCGAGGAGAACTCCCGGCTGGTCCGCCGAGAACGCCTCGACCTCGTACCGACCAAGGTCCTCGGCCTGTTCGTGGTCGGCAACCTCGCCCGGCGCTCGGGCATCCGGGTCACCCTGAGCCGGACCCCCGGCGGCGGCGTCACCGGCACCGTGTGGCTCCCCTCGGCACTGCTGCTGGCCGTGAACCCCGCCCCGGCAACGTCGCCGGCCGGGGGCACGGAACGGGCCGGGGCCGCGGACATGTCCCAGCCCGAGTCCGGGACCGTGGCCGCGAACGAGCCCGATCACGAGCCCGTGCCGCACGCCGCCGAGCCCACAGCCGACTCCGCCCCCGCCGCCACACCCCTGCCCGTGCGGGCCCTCGCCCCCGCGCCCGAACGGCAGCCGGGCGGGCCCTCGCGGGAGGGCGAGCTCCCCCGGCGCCTCCCGCGCCGCGCCACGGGCGAACCGGAGCAGACCACCCCCGCGTCCGCGCCCCGGACGGACCGGTCCGTCCGGCCGCTGCGCCGGCGGGTACGGGGTGCGACGCTCGACAAGACCACCCCGGCGGCCGACCGGACGGCGCAGACCGTGCGCCCACCCGTCGACGCCGACGCGGTCCGATCGGAACTCGACGAATTCGAGGCCGCCGTACGCAGGGCGGAGCAAGAGAGTGCGCCCGCCACGAGCGAACCGGCGCCCTCGCCACACCAGCAACCCCGGAAGGAGTCGGGCAGTGAGCACGCCGACAGGTAAGAGCGGTTCCGAGCGGGAGGAACCCACCGATCTGACAGCCGCCGCGGCCGACTTCACCTGGCTGCTGGACCGGTTCGCCACCCAGACCGCCGGTGTCGTCGACGCCATCGCGGTGTCGTCGGACGGACTGCTGATCGCCGTTTCCCAACTGCGCGAACAGGCCGACTCCGAGCGGCTCGCGGCGATCGTGTCGGGCGTCACGAGCCTGGCCGCCGGCGCGTCCGGCAACTACGGCCTCGGCGGGCTCAACAAGGTCATCATCGACCTGGAGGGCGGCCATGTGCTGGTGTCGGCCATCGGCTGCGGTGCCGTCCTCGGCGTGGTCACCTCCAAGGAGGCGAAGCTCGGCAACATCGCCTACGAGATGACCCTCTTCGCCAACCGGGCCGGCAGCGCGCTCACCCCCCAACTGGTGCTGGAACTCAAGAAGAACGCCGGCGCCGCCCCGGCCCGCTGACCCGTCTCCCCGGCGGACGCAGGGGCGCGGGCACAGCGGAGCGGAGGGCCACGGCCGGCACTGAGTTCAGGGTCGTGGCCCGGCGCCGGAAGAGGGACCTTGCCGGCCTGACAACAGGTCATGGCCGGCACCGGAAGAGGATCACTGCGGTTGCGGGCGCTGAGAAGAGGATCATGATGGTGGCCGGTGAACCAGAACCGAACGAGTCACCGAACGAGTCGGCGGGCAGCGCCCCGGACCCGTCGGAGCCGGCCGGCCGCGCGTCCGCGATCCGGCCCTTCCTGCTGACCGCCGGCCGGGTGGCGGGGGGCGGCACCGGCCCGCCGCTCCCGGTCGAGACCCAGATCGTCGCGACCGCCTCCGGGATCTCCGTGCTGGCCTCCCTCGCCTTCGAACAACGCGACATCGTCGCCGCCTGCCGACAGCCGCAGTCGGTGGCCGAACTGGCCGCGCGGCTGCGCCTCCACCTCAACGTGGTCCGGGTGCTGGCGGAGGACCTGCGCGCCGCCGGGCATCTGGCGGTCCACGTCCCGCACGCCGGCACCACCCAGGACATCTCCGTACTGCGAAGGGTTATCGATGGTCTCCGTGCCGTCCCCGACTCACGGGACACACTCCGTGACAGCGGTTGAACCGCCGCCGGTACCGGTCAAGTTGGTCATCGCCGGCGGCTTCGGCGTCGGCAAGACCACGGCCGTGGGCGCCATCTCCGAGATCCGGCCGCTGACCACAGAGGCCGCCATCACGGAGGTCGCGGCGGGGGTGGACGACCTCTCCCACACCCCCGGGAAGACGACGACCACGGTCGCCATGGACTTCGGCTGCATCACCATCGACCCGACGCTGAAGCTCTACCTGTTCGGCACCCCGGGCCAGGACCGGTTCGGCTTCATGTGGGACGACGTGGTCGAGGGCGCCCTCGGCGGCCTGGTGATCGTGGACACCCGCCGGCTCGACGACTGTTACGCCGCGGTCGACTACTTCGAGCACAAGAGCATCCCGTTCGCCGTCGCCGTCAACGCCTTCGACGGCGAGGTCCACCACGACCTCGACGAGGTGCGCTGGGCCCTGGACGTCTCCGACCACGTCCCCCTCATCGTCTTCGACGCCCGCACCACCGGCTCGGTCCGGGACGCCCTCCTGGTCGTACTGGAGGTCGCCCTCTCACGGGCGGAGGGCGCGACGGGGGGCTGATCCGGGGGCGGGCGCCCCCGGAAACTGGTCCGGGGCCCCGGCCGGGCCCGCTCCCGCGTCACGGGCCCCGTCTCTCTGCCGCCGCCCCTCACCCGAGGAAGCTCAGCCTCACCTTTCGGTCCAGATTGTCACCGTTCGTGTCCACCAGGCAGACGGACTGCCAGGTGCCGAGGGCCATGCGGCCGGCGATGACCGGGAGGGTGGCGTGCGGGGGGACCAGGGCCGGGAGGACGTGGTCCCGGCCGTGGCCGGGGCTGCCGTGGCGGTGGCGCCAGCGGTCGTCGGCGGGAAGCAGGTCGTGCAGGGCGGCGAGGAGGTCCTCGTCGCTGCCGGCGCCGGTTTCGAGTACGGCGATGCCGGCCGTCGCGTGCGGGACGAAGACGTTGAGCAGGCCGTCACGGCCGTCCGCGGCGTCCCGGAGGAAGGCGGCGCAGTCGGCGGTGAGGTCGGCGACGGTCTCCGTCGAGCCGGTGGTGATGTCCAGGGTGCGGCTGGTGAATGCAGAGCTCATGCGTTCATCTTCGTACGGGACGGACGCCCTGGTCCGCAAGGTGGCGGGCGCGGTTGGCAATGTCGTTTCAACACCGCGGAAACAACGGTCCACCACCCGAGACGACGTTTGACCCCTCTCCGAGCGCACCGCTACGTTCAGCAACATGTCTTCTTCACCTCTCCTCACCACGCGCGGTCATATCGACCTGCTGCGGGTGGCATCCGCCGCGTGTCAGCGCGGTGCGGCCGGGTGTTGTTGACGCCTCCGTCTCTTCGGGCTCGCCGAGCTCTCCGGGCGCGAGGGTTTTGAGGTCTTCTCAGGTCTCTTTATGGCCGGCCTTCTTCTTCCGGGCTCCGATTCCGGGCTCCGGCTGAACGCTGTGTGGTCACGGTCTGCGCTCTGCCTGAGCTCCGTGTGAGGTCTGACGTGAGGTCTGACGTGAGGTCTGTCTGAGTTCTTTCTGAACTCTGTTCGGCTCGGTGCGTTTTCCCTTCGGCTTCCCCCGCTCTCACGCATTTTCCTCACCCGGCTTTTCCTGCCGCTGATTCGTCCCCCTTCCGCTCCCAACCCTGCCCTGCCTCGACTCCTCTCCTCTCCCCTCCCCTGCCCTCCCGCACTGGAGTGTCCATGTCTCTTGATCAAGCGCTGCCCGGTCATGCCCCACCCGTCCCCCGTCCCCCCGCCGAGCCGAGGGGCGCCGAGCCGAGGGACGGTGACAAGTCCGCCGAAAGCGCCGGGGAAGCGGGTGCGGTCGTCGGCTCGCCGTTGGAGCGGGTGGTGCCCGTTTCGCGGCGGGGGCGGTCGGTGCCGCGGTGGGTGCGGCGGGCGGTGGGGCCCGTAGCGCTGCTGGTGGTGTGGCAAGTGCTGAGCGCGAGTGGGGTGTTGGAAGAGGGCATTCTGGCGTCGCCCGGGACCATCGCCGCCACCGCGGGCGACCTGCTCGGGGACGGGACACTGCCCTCGGCGATGCTGGTCTCGCTCCAGCGGGTGGCCGTGGGGTTGTTGCTGGGCGGAGTGACGGGCGTGGCGCTGGCGCTGGCATCGGGGCTTTCGCGGCTGGGTGAGGACCTGGTCGACGCGACCGTGCAGATGTTGCGTTCGATCCCCTGGGTGGGCGTCATTCCGCTGTTCATCATCTGGCTGGGAATTGGTGAGGCGCCCAAGATCGCGCTGATTTCGCTGGGCGTGGCCTTCCATCTGTATCTGAATGTGTACGCCGGGATCCGTGGTGTGGACGCGCAGTTGGTCGAGGCCGGAGAGTCGCTCGGGCTGAGTCGCTGGGGCCTCATCCGGCATGTCGTACTGCCGGGTGCGCTGCCGGGCGCCATGACAGGGCTGCGCTATTCGCTGGCCACCGCATGGCTCGCGCTGGTCTTCGGTGAGCAGATCAACGCCGACGACGGCCTCGGTTTCCTGATGAACCAGGCACGGGAATTCTTCCGCACCGACGTGATCGTGGTGTGCCTGGTGGTCTACGCAATTCTCGGACTGATCGCCGACTTCATCGTCCGTACTCTCGAAAGGCTGCTGCTGCAATGGCGACCGACATTCACGGGCCAGTGACCGGCCTGGCGACGGAGAAGGGGACGGATAAGGGCACGGAGGAGCGGACGGAGCAGGCGACCGGGACCGGGGCGGCGAACGCGGCTGCACCTTCGACGGCGGCGTCCTCCTCCCCTTCGGTTGCCGTGCAGGTGGACGGGTTGGTGCGCGCTTTCGGTGACCGGGTGGTCATCGACGGGCTGCAACTCACCATCCGGCCCGGCGAGTTCGTGGCTCTGCTGGGACGCAGTGGCTGCGGGAAGTCGACGCTGCTGCGGGTGCTGGCCGGGCTCGACCGGGAGATCGGCGGCGAGGTGCTGGCCCCGCGCCGTAAGGCCGTGGCCTTTCAGGCGCCCCGGCTGATGCCCTGGAAGAAGGTCTGGCGCAATGTGCTGCTGGGCCTGCCGGGCCGGCCCGAACGCGAGACCGCCGTACGGGCCTTGGCGGAGGTAGGCCTCGGGCACCGTGCGGACGCCTGGCCCAAGACGCTGTCGGGCGGCGAGGCGCAGCGCGCGTCACTCGCCCGGGCGCTGGTGCGGGAGCCGGATCTGCTGCTGCTCGACGAACCGTTCGGCGCACTCGACGCGTTGACCCGGATCAAGGCCCAGCGGCTGGTGGCCGAGCTGTGGCAGGAACGTGGTTGCGCGGTGCTGCTGGTCACCCACGACGTGGAAGAGGCCCTGCTGCTCGCCGATCGTGCGCTGGTGATGGAGGACGGGCGGATCGCGTACGAGACCGCGGTGGATCTGCCGCGGCCGCGCGACATCTCCGATCCGCGATTCGCTGCGCTACGGGCCCGCCTGCTCGCCCGGCTGGGTGTCACGGAGGACACGGAGCAGGCGGCGGAGCTCACCACCCAGGAGCCGGAGAAGCCGGTACTGGACACGGCACCGGAAGAGGCGCCGGAAGTCGACAACGAGCACCGGAACACCGGGCAGCCCCACATCCAGAACGAGAACCAGAACGCCAACCAGAGCACGCATCAGAGCACGCACCAGAACGAGAACCGGGTCGCGGGCCGGAGCACGAACCGGAACGCGAACCGCAACGGAACGGAAGCCCCATGAGATCACGCCACATCACACCGGCCGCCCTGCTGCTCCCCTTCGCCCTGCTGCTGGCCGGTTGCGGTGGTGCGTCGCGGGCCGGCGGAGCCGGCGGGGGGACCGACAGCGGGACCGACGGCAAGGGGTCGCTGACGCTCAACGTCGGGGACCAGAAGGGCGGTTCGGAGGCGTTGCTGCGGGCCGCCGGTGAGCTGGACGACCTGCCGTACAAGATCAAGTGGTCGACGTTCACCTCGGGGCCGCCGCTGCTGGAGGCGGTCAACGCGGGTGCCGTGGACATCGGTGCGGTCGGCAACACCCCGCCGGTGTTCGCCGCCGCGGCGAAGTCGAAGATCAAGGTGATCGCCGCGACACACAGCAGGTCCGACGGCGAGACGATCCTGGTGAAGAAGGACTCGCCGCTGCGCAGTCCGAAGCAGCTCAAGGGCAAGTCGATCGCGGTGGCGCAGGGCAGTTCCGCGAACTACCAGTTGATCGCCTCGCTGAAGAAGGCGGGCCTGTCGCCGAAGGACGTCACGTTCAACTACCTCCAGCCGGCCGACGCGCTCGCCGCGTTCACCCGCGGCAAGGTGGACGCCTGGGCGGTGTGGGACCCGTACACCGCCCAGGCGCTGGACCAGGCCGACGCACGGGTGCTGACCACCGGTCAGGGCGTCGTCAACGGCCTGAGCTTCCAGGTGGCCGCGCCCTCCGCCCTGGAGGACAAGAAGAAGGCCGCGGCGCTCAAGGACTACACGGACCGGCTGCGGCGGGCGCAGAACTGGGTGTTCAAGCACCCCGACGTCTGGGCGAAGGCATGGGCGAAGGAGACCGGGCTGCCGGAGAAGGTGGCGCTGGAGGCGGTCAAGCGCACCCGGGGGACGGCGGTACAGGTCGCCGTCGACAAGGGCGCCATCGCGTCCGAGAACCAGATCGTCCACGCGTTCGCGAAGCTGAAGCTCATCCCCCGGTCCTTCGACTTCGGGGAGTACGTCGACCCGCGCTTCAACGGTGACCTGCCGCCGTCGGACACGGCGCCGCGCACCTACGGAAAGACCGCGCGCGCCGCCGGACAGCACACGACCGCCCACGGAAAGGCCGAGTGAGACCATGTCCGTACACCTTCACTGGTTCCTGCCGACCGGCGGCGACGGGCGGACGCTCGTCGACCGGCATGCGTACACCGACGGGGGCATCCGGCGCGACCGCATCACCCCGGTCAGCGGCGTACGGGCACCGGACGTCGAATACCTGGCCCAAATCGCCAAGGCCGCCGAGCAGTTGGGGTTCGAGGCGGTCCTCACTCCGACCGGTACGTGGTGCGAGGACGCCTGGCTGACGACGGTGGCGCTCACCCAGGTCACCGAGCGGCTGAAGTTCCTGGTGGCGTTCCGGCCGGGGGTGATCTCGCCGGTGCTGGCGGCGCAGATGGCGGCGACGTACCAGCGGATCTCGCGCGGGCGGCTGCTGCTGAACGTGGTGACGGGCGGCGACTCCACGGAGCAGAAGCGGTTCGGGGACCATCTCGACCATGACCGGCGGTATGCCCGTACGGACGAGTTCCTGCAGGTCGTACGCGGTGTGTGGAGCGGAAGGCCGTTCGACTTCCGGGGTGAGCACTACCAGGTGGAGGGCGGTCTGACCGCACTGCCACCGGACCCGCTGCCGCAGATCTTCTTCGGCGGGTCGTCGGCGGCCGCGGGCCCGGTCGCCGCACGGAACGTCGACGTCTATCTCACCTGGGGCGAGCCGCCCGCGCAGGTGAAGGAGAAGATCGACTGGATCCGGGGGCTCGCGGAGAAGGAGGGGCGCACGGTCCGGTTCGGCATCCGGTTGCACACCATTTCGCGGGACTCCTCCAAGGAGGCGTGGGCGACCGCCGACCGCCTGCTGGACGACCTCGATCCGGCGACCGTCGCGGCCGCCCAACAGGCCCTCGGCAGGAGCGAGTCGGTGGGCCAGCAGCGGATGCTGGCCCTGCACGGCGGCTCCCGCGACAAGCTGGAGATCGCGCCCAATCTGTGGGCGGGGGTCGGGCTGGTACGGGGCGGTGCCGGCACCGCGCTGGTCGGCAACCACGCCGAGGTCGCGGACCGGATCGAGGAGTACCACGCGCTGGGCGTCGAACACTTCGTGCTCTCCGGTTACCCGCACCTGGAGGAGGCGTACTGGTTCGGCGAGGGCGTACGGCCCGAGCTGGCCGCCCGCGGCCTGCTCCCTGCCGTGCCCTCCCCACCGGACGCCGTACCGGCAGCGAACGGCCGCCCGGCCTCCGCACCGGGCGGGGCGCCCCTACTGGTGGCGGGCGGGCGCTGAGGGGCTGGTGGGGCGGGGGTCCGGGGCCGGGACCGGGGCTCCGGACCCCGGTAGCCACACGGCCGGGAAGAGATCACCCCCTCCCCCGGTTAGTAGAAACATGAACTACACCGGGGTGGGCGCGGGCACGGTCCCGACATCGGACGCATTCGGCACACTCGCCACCCACCGCACCCTCGCCCCACACGACACCCTCGCCGCGCACCGCACCATCGACAGTCACAGCACCATCGACACCGAGGTCACCCAGGTCGACGTCGTGGTGATCGGCGGAGGCCAGGCCGGCCTGGCCTCCGCCTTCCACCTCCAGCGAGTGGGCTACCGGCCCGACCGCGACTTCGTCGTCCTCGACCACTCCCCCCGCCCCGGAGGCGCCTGGCAGTTCCGGTGGCCGTCGCTGACGTACGGCAAGGTGCACGGGATGCACGCGCTGCCCGGGATGGAGCTGAGCGGCGCCGATCCGGGCCGGCCGTCCGCCGAGGTGATCGGCACGTACTTCGAGACCTACGAGCAGACCTTCGGGCTGCGCGTTCACCGTCCGGTGAGCGTCCTGGCGGTTCGCGAAGGCGCGGACGGGCGCCTGCTGGTCGAGTCGTCGGAGGGGCGGTACGCGACGCGGGCCCTGATCAATGCGACCGGTACCTGGGACCGGCCGTTCTGGCCGCGCTTCCCCGGTCAGGAGACGTTCGGCGGCCGGCAGCTGCACAGTTCCCGGTACGAGGGGCCGGAGCAGTTCCGCGGCGCGCGGGTCGTGGTGGTGGGCGGCGGAACCTCGGCCGTGCAGCAGTTGCTGGAGATCGCGCCGGTCGCGGCCGCCACGACCTGGGTGACGCGGCGGCCGCCGGTCTTCCGCGAGGGCCCGTTCGGCGAGGAGCAGGGTCGGGCGGCGGTGGCCCTCGTCGAGGAGCGGGTCCGGCAGGGCCTGCCGCCGCGGAGCGTGGTGAGCGTGACCGGGCTGCCGATGACGGACGCGATCCGGCGGGGCCGCGAGAGCGGCGTCCTGGAGCGACTCCCGCTCTTCGAACGTCTCACGCCGACCGGTGCGGTGTGGGCGGACGGCCACCGGGTGGCAGCGGACGTGATCCTCTACGCGACCGGTTTCCGGGCGGCCATCGACCACCTCGCCCCACTGAAGCTGCGCGAGCCGGGCGGCGGCATACGGATGGACGGCACCCGCACGCTGCGCGACCCCCGGGTCCACCTCGTCGGCTACGGCCCCTCCGCCAGCACCATCGGCGCCAACCGCGCGGGCCGAGCAGCCGTACGCGACATCCGCCGACTCCTGACGCTACCGCTCCAGCCTGTCCCGTGAAGTCTCCGGAAGCGTGAGGTAGACGACGAACGAGACCAGGCAGAGCGCGGACACGTACCAGGGGAAGAGACCCGCGTGGCCGGCCTGCTTGAACCAGGTGCCGACGTACGGGGCGGTGCCGCCGAAGAGCGCGACGGTGAGGGAGTACGGGAAGCCGATGCCGGCGGCGCGCACCCGCGCGGGGAAGACCTCGGCGTTCACGGCCGCGGCGACCGCGGTGTAGCCGGTGAGCAGCACCATGCCCGCGCACTGCACCAGCAGCAGGGAGACGAACGCGTCGGTGACGAGGTGGAGCAGGGGAACCGCGAGGACCGCGAAGCCCAGCGAGAAGCCGAGCAGCAGCGGTTTGCGGCCGATGCGGTCCGAGAGCAGGCCGCCGAGCGGCTGGAGCAGGGCGAAGAACGCGAGCGAGAGGGTCCCGACGATGAGTGAATCGCCCTTGTCGAAGCCGGCGTTGACCTGGGCGTAGGTGGGGAGGTAGGTCGTCCAGGTGTAGTAGGCGATGGTGCCGCCGGCGGTGATGCCGCAGATCAGCAGGGACTGGCGGGGGTGGCGGCGGAGCGCCTCGAAGAGGCCGGGGCGGTCGGCGGCCTGCTGTTCGACACTGCGGGTTTCCTGTGCGCCACGGCGGATCCACAGGCCCAGCAGGCTCAGCAGCGCACCCCCGAGGAAGGCCACCCGCCAGCCCCACTGGGCCATCTGCTGTTCGGTGAGCAGCCCGGCGAGCAGCGCCGCCGTGCCGGAGGCCAGGAGCTGGCCGAGGGTCGTGGAGACGTACTGGAAGCTGGAGAACAGGCCGCGGCGGCCGGGGCCGGCGGACTCGACGAGGAAGGTCGTGGAGGCGGCGAATTCGCCGCCGACGGACAGGCCCTGGACGAGACGGGCGAGGACCAGCACGACCGGCGCGAGGAGGCCGGTGGTGGCGTAGGTGGGGGTGAGGGCGACGAGCAGGCTGCCGCCGCCCATGAGCAGGATGGTCACGGTCAGTGCGGTGCGCCGGCCGCGGCGGTCGGCGACGGCGCCCATCAGCAGCCCGCCGACCGGCCGCATGAAGAATCCGACGGCGAAGACGGCGAAGGTGGAGAGCAGCGGCACCAGGGAGTTGCCGGCGCCCTTGGGGAAGACCTGGTCGGCGAAGTAGACGGCCAGGAAGGAGTACGCGTACCAGTCGTACCACTCGACGGCGTTGCCTATGGAGGCGGCGGCCAGCTGGCGCAGCCGGGAGGCCGGGCGGCCGCCGTCCGGCGCCAGGTCCGCGGTGAGTTTTTCGGCGTTCGACATGGTCCTCCGCTCCGGTTCTTCTCCTCGGCCGGCTGCTGGGGCAGGATGAGCCGACAGGTGATCATGTACCGCGGAAGCGGATGGCCGCCAGAGGCCGGAGCGGCCGAAAGGAGATGGCAACGTGCGCGTAGCACTGTTCGTCACCTGTATCAACGATCTGCTGCAGCCGCGGACGGGCCGGGCGGTGGTGACGTTGCTGGAGCGGCTGGGGGTGGAGGTCGGCTTCCCCGAGGAGCAGAGCTGCTGTGGGCAGCCGCAGTTCAACACCGGCTACCGGCATGCGACCGAGCCGCTGGTGCGGCGCTTCGACCGGGCGTTCCGGGAGTACGACTACGTGGTCACGCCGTCCGGTTCGTGTGCGGCGATGGTGCGGGACAACTACCCGCGGATCGGGGCGAAAGCGGCCGCCGAGGGGCGCGGCCGGGAGCTCGCGGAGGCCGCGGCGCTGGCGGTGCCGAAGACGTACGAGCTGACCGAGTTCCTGGTGGACGTGCTGAAGGTGGAGGACGTCGGCGCGTACTACCCGCATACGGTGACGTACCACCCGACCTGTCACGGGCTGCGGATGCTGGGGCTGGGCGACCGTCCGTTGCGGCTGCTGCGGCATGTGAAGGGGCTGGAGTTGCGGGAGCTGCCGGGTGCCGAGGAGTGCTGCGGTTTCGGCGGCACGTTCGCGGTGAAGAACCCGGCGGTTTCGGTGGCGATGGGCGCCGACAAGGTGCGGCATGTGCTCGGCACCGGGGCGGAGGCGGTGTGCACGGTCGACAACTCGTGTCTGCTGCACATCGGCGGCCTGTTGACGCGGCAGGGCGCGGCGGTCCGGCCGGTGCACATCGCGGAGATCTTGGCCGGTACGGAGGCCGGTACCGAGGAGAGGCCCACTACGGACCGTGCGGAGGGTGGCCCCCCTACGGACCGTTCGGCGAGAGGTACCGGCACCGGGGACAGTGGGCGCGGGACGGAAGGTGGCGGGCGATGACTGGAACCTATCTGGGCATGCCGGCCTTTCCGCGGGCCGCGGCCGGCTCGACGCGGGATGCGCGGTTGCGCGCGAACCTCACGCACGCCACGCACACCATCCGCGACAAGCGGGCCAGGGCCGTGGCGGAGCTGGACGACTGGGCGCAGTTGCGGGCCGCGGGGGCCGCGGTGAAGGACCGTACGCTGCTCCGTCTCGACCGGTATCTGGAGCAGCTGGAGGCGGCGGTCGTCGCGGCGGGCGGCCGGGTGCACTGGGCGGCCGATGCGGCGGAGGCCAATCGGATCGTCACGGAACTGGTGCGGGAGACCGGTGAGCGGGAGGTCGTCAAGGTCAAGTCGATGGCGACGCAGGAGATCGGGCTCAACGAGGCGTTGGAGCAGGCCGGGATCCGGGCGTACGAGACGGATCTGGCGGAGTTGATCGTGCAGCTCGGGGAGGATCTGCCGTCGCACATCCTGGTGCCGGCGATCCATCGCAACCGTGCGGAGATCCGTGACATCTTCCGGCGGGAGATGGGGCGTTGGGGGCGTCCGGCGCCGGAGGGGCTGTCCGATGCGCCGGCGGAGCTGGCGGAGGCGGCGCGGCTGCATCTGCGGGAGAAGTTCCTGGCCGCGAAGGTCGGGATTTCCGGGGCGAATTTCATGGTGGCCGAGACCGGCACGCTGGTGGTGGTGGAGTCGGAGGGCAACGGGCGGATGTGTCTGACCCTGCCGGAGACGCTGATCTCGGTCGTGGGCATCGAGAAGGTGGTCCCGACGTGGCAGGACCTGGAGATCTTCCTGCAGTTGCTGCCGCGCTCGTCCACCGCGGAGCGGATGAATCCGTACACCTCGACGTGGACGGGGACGGTGGACGGGGACGGGCCGCGGACGTTCCATCTGGTGCTGCTGGACAACGGGCGGACGGACACGCTGGCCGATTCGGTCGGGCGTCAGGCGCTGCGCTGTATCCGTTGTTCGGCGTGTCTCAATGTGTGTCCGGTGTACGAGCGGGCCGGTGGGCATGCCTACGGGTCGCCGTATCCGGGGCCGATCGGTGCCATTCTCACTCCGCAACTCCGGGGCCTGGCGGGTCCGTTGGAGGAGTCGCTGCCGTATGCGTCGTCCTTGTGCGGGGCGTGTTACGAGGTGTGTCCGGTCGCCATCGACATCCCGGAGGTGCTGGTGCATCTGCGCGAGCGGGTGGTGGAGGGCGGTCCGGGTGTCCGTCGCGGGGCCCGGGTGGTACTGAAACCGGCCAAAGGCCATGCCGCGGAGCGGGCGGCGATGCGGGCGGCGGCCTGGGCGTTCGATCATCCGGGGGTGCTGCGCCGCGGGATGCGGCTGGCGGCGCGGACGCGGGGGCTGCATCCGCGGCGGTTGCCGGGGCCGGGGCGGGCGTGGTCGCAGGATCGTGATCTTCCGGTGGTGCCGCCGGAGTCGTTCCGTGACTGGTGGCGGCGGACCCGTGGCGGGTCGTCCGGGCAGCCGTCGCGTGGGGAGGGAGACGCCGGATGAGCAGCAGGGATGTGGTGTTGGCACGGGTGCGGCGGGCGCTTGCCGAGGTGCCGCGGGACGGCGGGCCGGGTGGTGCGGGGGCGGGTGCGCCGCCGTTGGTACGTGACTACCGGCGGGTGCACGGGGCGCGTACGACGGCGGAGACGGTGGAGCTGCTGGCCGAGAACCTGGCGGAGTACCGGGCGTCGGTGCACCGCAGTGATGCGGCCGGGCTGCCGGCGCTGATCGGCCGGCTGCTGGCGGAGCGGGGTGCGCGGAGGGTGGTGGTGCCGCGGGGGCTGGAGCCGGGGTGGCTGGCCGAGGTGCGGGCCGAGGTGGTCGAGGACCGGGCGGAGCAGACGGCGCGGGAGCTGGATGCGGTGGACAGTGTGGTGACGGGGTGCGCGGTGGCGATTGCCGAGACCGGCACGCTCGTCCTGGATGCCGGGCCTGACCAGGGGCGACGGCGGATCACGCTGGTGCCGGATCATCATGTGTGCGTGGTCCGGGTGCCCGGGCAGGTGGTCGGTTCGGTGCCCGAGGCGTTGCCGCGGCTGGTTCCCGGGCGGCCGCTGACGTGGATTTCCGGGCCTTCGGCCACCAGTGACATCGAGTTGGACCGGGTGGAGGGGGTGCACGGTCCGCGGACGCTGGAGGTGGTTCTGGTCGAGGCGGCCGGGGCCGGCGGCGCGGGCGGGGGCTGAGGGACGGGTCCCGCGGGTGGCCGGAGGGCGACCGCGACAGGTGTGCGACCCCGCTGTCAGTGGGGATTCCTAGACTGATCGGGATGTCTTTCGCACGCTCGGTGCGGGGGCCTGCGCCCGGGGGGAGGGAGCGGACCATGCTGCGGCAGGAGGTCGGCGCACGGCGTTCCGGCGTGGCCGGGGGCGGGTCCGCACCGGTTCCGGGGCCGCCGTCCTTGTCCGCCGGGTCGCCGTCGGCTCCGTCCCGGCTGTTGACGTGGCTGGCGCGGCTGGGGGTGCCGGCGGCGGCGTTCGCGGTGTTCCAGACGCTGGTGGGGATCCTGCCGCAGAATCTGGCCGGTGAGGCGGCGCGGTACTGCCTGGCGGCGACGGCCGGGGTCGGGGTGGGTGCGGTGGTGTGGCTGTCGGCGGCGCTGGTGCGGGCCCGGGGCGCGGCCGCGGCGGGTGGCGGGGTGCCGCCGCCGGGGCCGGTGGCGTCGCCGGCGGGTTCGCTGCCGGAGTTGATGGACGGTGCGTACGCGGCGTTACGGCGCGGGCTGTCGGTGATCGAGGTGCCCGGGCACGGTCCGTTGACGGGCTGGCCGCATTCCCTGGCGGAGAGCGAACCGCCGGTGCATCCGACGGCGTTCGGCACGGCGTACGGGCTGCATCTGCTGCTGGACATCGCGCCGTTCGACGGGCGGATACGCGCGGGTGAGGTGGCGGAGACGTTGTGGCGGCTGCGGCTTCCGGGTGGCGGCTGGGCGGCGCGTTCGCAGGGCAGCGGGGCGCGTCCGGAGGTGACCGCGGTGGTGCTGGGGGCGCTGGCCCGGGCGGGTGCGGATCCGCGACTGCTGGAGGCCGAGATCCATTCCTGTGAGGCGTTGCTGGATCCGGATCACGATGCGTTCGGTCTGGCGAACACCTACGTGGTGACGAATGTGCTGCGGGGGCTGTTGCGTGCGGCGCCGGGTTCGGCGTCGCTGGGCGGACTGCGGGCGGTGCTGGTCAACGGTGCCACGGGGGATCCGGGGCGGGGCCATCACCGTTGCTGGGGTGCGGCGTTGGCGACGGGTCGGGGCAATCCGGCGCCGTCGGCGGTGCACACGGCGCGGGCGGTGGTGACGCTGGACCGGGCCGCGCGGGTGCTGGGTGAGGACGCCCGGCAGCGTGCGGTGCGGGAGGAGGGGCTGCGCTGGTTGCTGGCGGGGGCGGCGCTGCCGGGGGCGGGTGCGGCCGATCTGGCGAACTGCCAGGAGGAGGTGCGGCGGCCGTGGCAGGACGATCCGCTGCATCAGGAACTGTTGTCGGTGCGGCATTTCGGGGCGGCGTGGGTGGCGCGGGCGCTGATGACGGACGGGGCGCGGCAGATCGCGGCGGAGGGGGTGGGGCTGCCGGTGTGGGAGGCCCAGCTGGGCGCCGCGGTGGCGCGGGTGCGGGCCATGCAGCGGGGCGGGGTGTGGCGTTGGGACGACGGGCCGATGGGCAATCCGGTGTGGATGGCGTATCAGGGGCTGTCGGTGCTGCGGCGGTATGCGCTGATGTCCTACCGGCCGTGAGGCCGGCGGGGTGCGGGACCTGGCGGGCCGGCGGGCGGTGCCGGTGGACGGGAGGCGGAGATGCGGGTCGAGGAGGTTCGGCGGCTGCTGGACGATCGGCTGGGTGGTGGGGCGGGGCCGCCGTCGCCCGAGTCGGCGCGTGCGGTGGTGGCCGAGCTGGCGCGGCCGGAGGTGCTGGGTCCGCTGGTGCGCCGATTATCCGCCGGTGCGGTGGACCTTCCGGAGTGCACGCGGCTGTCGTACCGGCATGTGCTGGGTTTCGACAAGCTGTTGTTGTTGCCGGGTGCGCCGCGGTTCATGTTGCGGGTGCATGTCTGGCCCGGCCCGGTGGGTGCGGAGCCGGAGGACATCCACAACCACCGTTGTGTGATCGCGTCGGCGGTGGTGCGGGGCCGGGTGCGGATGGAGCGTTACGAGCCGGCGGTGGAGGGGGTGCCGGCGGTGGTGTACCGGGAGACGATCGACGGGCCGGGCGGGGCGTGGCGGTTGCGGCGGGTCGGTGAGGCGCGGCTGCGTCTGGTGCGTGCGGAGCGGTACGGGGCGGGTCGGAGTTACGGGCTGGACGCCCGTACGCTGCACCGGGTGGTGAGCGAGGAGCCGACGGTGACGCTGTTCCTGGAGACCGCCCCGCAGCGCTCGGTGACCGATGTGTACGTCAGGGTGCCCGGCCGGGCCGGCGGGGTCAGCGGCGGCCGCGTCGGGCGGGCCGGTCCGCCGCCCAAGACTCCCCTCGCACCGGCCGTGTATCTTGCCGAACTCGACGCGCTGGCACGGTCTTTGGGCTGGTGAAGGGGGTGGGGGCGAGGCCCTGGTAGCCGTAGCGGGCGGTCATGGTGCGCAGTCCGGAGGCGTCGAGCCGGCCGCCGAAGACCTGGCGGATGACGCCGAGGTTGTAGGCGTCGACGCCGGCGTCGGCGAGTTCGGCGGGCCGGGCCCAGCGGTATGCCTGGTCGGGGCTGGGCAGGACGACGTCGAGGGTCAGTGGCCGGACGAGGAAGTTCTCCTGGTGGTTGCGGACCCGCCGGCCCTGGTAGTCGCTGAGGAAGCTGGCGGATCCGGTGTGGGCGACGACCGCGCCGAGGAGTCCGGTTTCTTCCTTGAGCTCGCGCAGGGCGCCGGCTTCGGGGGTCTCCCCCGGTTCCAGTTTGCCGCAGGGAACGCCCCATGCGCCGGGCAGGAAGCGTTCGCGGTAGCTGCGGCGGACGATCAGCACGCGGCCGTTGTGGACCACCACCGCCGCGGCGAGATGGGGGTGGGCTGCTGTCTGGTTCATCGCACTTCTCGCATTCCGAGAGGACGGGCGGCCCGGACTTCTCGTCGGCGAGAGGACGGGCGGCAGGCCCGTGGCGGACGTCCACCGTACCGGCCGGTGCTGCGGGGCGGACCGGGCGCGGCGGCGTGGCGAACGGTGAACTGGCGTACGGGGGGCTTGTATTGGCGGCGTGCGGTGTGCACCCCCTTCAGCTGCTCCGGGCAGTGTCGGTGGCGGCCCCCGGCCGGCGGTCGCACGCCCGGTTCAGCTGCCCGGTTCGGCTGCTCAGTTCGGCCGCTCTTCCTGCCCGGGTATGCGGCTGCTCAGTTCGGTTGCTCTTCCTGCTCGGGCAGGGGTAGCAGGCTGCCGCTCCAGCGCTGTTCGTCGTCCCGAGGCGGCGTGACGCGCAGCCCGAAGGCGTTCTCCGCGAGAGCCAGGACGCCGTGCGGCGGCGCCGGCTGTCCGGGAAGGAGACCGAGCGGGCGCATGAACTCGTCGAGCCGCTGGGGGTCCAGGCCGGTCGGGTCGATCGGCTCAAGGGTGTGGAAGTCGACGACGATGCCGCCGTCCACCGCGTACTTGAACCAGTGCATGGGCTTCTCGTTGTAGTACAGGGCGACGGCCTCCGTGCCGTGCGAGACCGCGCGCAGGATCCTCTCGTCCAGCCCGTGGCTGCCGCCCTGCTCCCATGCCCAGGACCACTCACCGTCGGTGCCGGTCGTCACCACCGGCTCGTCCTCGTCGAGCAGGGTGTCGCCGAACTCGTCGGCGAGGTCCACGGGATCGCGCAGGGCCAAGGTGTCCGGGCCGATCCCCATGCGGGCCAGCAACTCCGTGGGAGACAAACCCTTGCCGAAGGTCAGCGTGTAGAACGGGATGTCCGCACGGAGGGGGTCCAGCCCACGACCTGTGCCTGTACTCGTCATGCCGGGGATCCTGTCACGCCGCACTGACACGCACGCCGACGCCTCGGCCCGGGAGACCGAGGGCTGCCCCGAGCCGATCCACCTCCATGTCGGGTACCCGGGGATCGGCGGCGAAACACCCGAACCGCCGCCCATGAGCCGCCGCGCCGCTTCCGCAGACTGACCCTGGCATGCGTACGTACGCGATCCCTACGCATGCCAGAGGGCTGGGTGGGCCGCGCGCCGGTCAGCAGACTCGCGGTCATCGCCACCGGGCGATCGACGGAGAGAGGCGGCAGACCATGCAGCAGATCGCGGACGGCAACAGCAACGCCGACGACAACGACAACAGCAACAGCAACAGCGACAACCGCGACGACAACTCGCCGTATTGGCAGGCTGGTTGGGCGGCCTCCGTGCAGCGCCCCAGTGTGGGGTTCCACGAGAACTGGGCGCTGGAGGGGTTCGCGGAGCAGACGGTGCGCCAGGTGGTGCGGGTCACCGGTTCCGGTTCGGCGGCGCGGATCGTGCTGTCGAACCGGTACGGGGCCGGGCCGCTGGAGGTGGCCGGCGCGACCCTGGCCCGTACCGGGGAGGGCGCCGGGGTGCGGGAGGGGACGGTGCGGCGGCTCACGTTCGGCGGGGCGGCGGGCGTCCGGATTCCGGCGGGCGGGGAGGTGCGCAGTGATGCCGTCGAGGTGGCGGTGGCGCCGTTCGAGTCGCTGACGGTGTCGCTGTACTTCGCGCGGCCGACGGGGCCCGCGACCTTCCACGCGCAGGCGTATGCCACGGCGTACCGGGCGCCCGGGGACCGGCTGACGGCCACGGACCCCACGGTGTTCGGGGAGACGACGGTGTCGTGGTACTTCCTCGCGGCAGTGGAGCTGGCGGACGGCGGGCCGGCGCGGCGGGACACGGTGGTGGTGTTCGGTGATTCGATCACCGACGGTTTCGGCTCGACGGTCGACGGCAACCGGCGCTATGCGGACGCGTTGGCGGAACGGCTCGCGGAGCAGGGCGGGGTGCGGCCGGTGCTCAATCAGGGCATCGGCGGGAATCTGCTGCTGAGCGATTCGGCGTGGTTCGGGGAGCGGGCGGTGGGGCGGTTCCGGCGGGATGTGCTGGACCGGCCGGGTGTGCGGTCGGTGGTGGTGCTGGTGGGGCTGAACGACATCGGGTTCAGCGAGGTCGATCTGCCGACGTACAAGCCGGATACGGACCGGTCCGTGGCGGAACTGATCGCCGGTTACCGCGAGTTGATCGCGGGTGCGCGGGCGGCGGGGGTGCGGATCGTCGGGGGGACGATCATGCCGTTCAAGGGGGCGGAATACCACACGCCGGGTGCGGAGGCGAAGCGGCAGAAGGTGAACGACTGGATGCGGACCTCGGGCGAGTTCGATGCGGTCGCGGATTTCGCGGCGGCGTTGGCGGAGCCGGGGGATCCGGAGGCGCTGGCGGCGCGCTTCGACAGCGGTGACCACAAGCATCCCGGTGACGAGGGGTACCGGGTGATGGCCGAGGCGGTGGATCTCGCGGCGCTGTGACGGCGCGTGGTCGGGGAGGGCCCGGGGAAGGGCAGGAGTGGGGGCGGCGGCCGCCCCGACCGGTCATCGGCCGCCGCCACCCCGGATGTTACCCATGGGTCACTTTTTCGGCCATGATCTGCTCGCCGGGCGGGGCGAGGTGTGCGTCACGCCGGACGAGTGCCGCGTAGCGGCCGTCGGCGGCGAGCAGTTCGTCGTGGGTGCCGCGTTCGGCGATCCGGCCGGCGTCCAGGACGACGATCTGGTCGGCGTCGCGGACGGTGGAGAGGCGGTGCGCGATGGTGAGGGTGGTGCGGCCCGCGGACAGTTCGTCGATGGCCTGCTGGACGGCGTGTTCGGTGCGGGTGTCCAGGGCGCTGGTCGCCTCGTCGAGGACGAGCACCGGCGGGTCCCGCAGGATGGTGCGGGCGATGGCCAGGCGCTGCTTCTCGCCGCCGGAGAAGCGGTACCCGCGCTCGCCGACGAGGGTGTCGTAGCCGTCGGGGAGGGCGGCGATGTGGTCGTGGATCTGGGCGGCCTTGGCGGCGCGGTGGATCTCGTCGTCGGTGGCGTCGGGTTTGGCGAAGCGCAGGTTGTCGGCGACCGAGGCGTGGAAGAGGTAGGTCTCCTGGGAGACCACGCCGACGGCGCGGGCGAGGGTGTCGAAGTCGAGGTCGCGGACGTCCGTGCCGTCGAGGGTGACCCGGCCTTCGGTGACGTCGTAGAGGCGGGGGACGAGGTAGCTGAGGGTGCTCTTGCCGCTGCCGGTGGGGCCGACGACGGCGAGGCTGCCGCCGGCGGGGACGGTCAGGTCGATGCCGTCGAGGGTGGGGGCGGCGTCGGGGTCGTAGCGGAACCGCACGTTCTCGAAGCGGATCTCGCCGCGCGGGGCCGGGATGCGGACCGGGTCGGCGGGTTCGGTGATGGCGACCGGCAGGTCGAGGTATTCGAAGATCCGCTGGAAGAGCGCGAGTGAGGTCTGCATCTGGACGCCGGTGGACAGCAGGGAGACGGTCGGGCGCAGCAGGCCCTGCTGGAGGGAGACGAAGGCGACCAGGGTGCCTATGGAGAAGACCGGTCCGCCCAGTTGGAGGACGAGGCCGGCGGCCCAGTAGATGAGGGCGGGCATGGCGGCCATGACGATGCCGATGGTGGCCATCCGCCAGCGGCCGGCCATGTTGGCGCGGACCTCCAGGTCGACCAGGCGCTCGGACTCGTCGGCGAAGTTCTTCGTGAGGGAGTCGGCGCGGCCCATGGTGCGGCCGAGGAGGATGCCGCTGACCGAGAGGGATTCGGTGACCATCGCGGACATGGCGGCCATCTGCTTCTGCCGCTGGGTGGTGATCTTCTTGCGTTCGTTGCCGACCCGGCGGCTGATCCAGACGAAGAGCGGGAGCAGCAGGAGGGAGACGACGGTCAGCCGCCAGTCGAGGGCGAGCATGGCGCAGACGGTGGCGATGACCGAGGTGAGGTTGGAGACCAGGGAGGTGGCGGTGGAGGTGACCGTGGCCTGCATGCCGCCGATGTCGTTGGCGATCCGGGACTGGACCTCGCCGGTGCGGGTGCGGGTGAAGAACGCCAGGGGCATCCGCTGGAGCTTGGCGTAGACCGCGGTCCGCAGGTCGTGCATGACGCGTTGGCCGACGGTGGTGGAGAGCAGGGTCTGCAGGACGCCGAAGACGCTGGTGGTGACGGCGGTGGCGATCATGCCGAGGGCGAGCAGGGTGAGCAGTCCGGTGCGGCGGCCGGGGATGGCGACGTCGAGGATCTCGCGGAGGAGGAACGGCGAGGCCACGGAGACCAGGGAGGAGGCGCCGACGAGCAGCCCGACGAGGGCGAGCCGGCCGCGGTAGGGGCGGAAGAGGGTGAGGATCCGCCGGAGCTGGACCGGTGCTTCGGGATCCTTGGGGGGCGGTGTCCATTGGGGTTCGTCGCGGTGCATGGGCTCCTACGAGGGGTGCGGGACAGCGGGATTTCGCTGAGCCTAGCTCATTGTTACCTATACTCACAATGAACCAGGTCCTGATACTCTCGGGGCATGCCCTCCCCTGAGCCGACGGTCAGCAGCAACCTCGCCGAACAGCTGGTGCGGCTGACCCGCCGGATGCACCGCGCGCAGAAGCGCCACATGGCGCACCTGGACATCGCCTTCACCCCCGCCCAGTCCCGGGTCCTGCGGATCGTGGACCACTGCCGCGACACCCCGCCGCGGATGGCGGACCTCGCCCAGCGGCTGGAGGTCGTCCCGCGGGCGGTGACGACGTTGGTGGACGCGCTGGAGGCGAACGGCGCGGTCCGCCGGGTGCCGGATCCGGCCAACCGGCGCGTGGTGCGGATCGAGCTGACCGACACCGGCCGGTCCACGCTGCGCACGTTGCGCAGCGCGCGCCGGGCCGCCGCGGAGGAGATCCTGGCTCCGCTGACCGCCGATCAGCGCGAGGTGCTCGGCGGCCTGCTGTCCACCCTGGTCGACGGGCCGGGTGACCCGCACTGACCTGACGCCCCCTCATGCACAGGAGTGCCCGCCATGCCCTTGCTGGAGCCGAAGCCCGGGGCCCTGCGGCCCACCGCCGGCGGCCGCCCGGCGCCCGACCGGGTGCCCGGTCACCTGGCGTCCGGCACCCCCGAGCCGCTGCGCGGTGACCTCATCGCACTGCTCGGCCCGGAGAAGGTCCTGCACACCGTCTCCGACCTGGTGCGCTACGCCTCCGACGCCAGCCCGTACCGCTTCGTCCCGCAGGTCGTGGTGGTGGCCGAGGACGTCGACGACATCTCGGCGGTCTTCTCCTACGCCCACGGCACGGGCCGGAAGGTGGTGTTCCGGGCCGCCGGCACCTCCCTCAACGGCCAGGCGCAGGGCGAGGACATCCTCGTCGACGTGCGGCGGCACTGGACCGGGATCGAGGTGCTCGACGGCGGCGCCCGGGCCCGGATCCGGCCGGGTACGACCGTGCTGCGCGCCAACGCGGCCCTGGCCCGGTACGGCCGGCTGCTCGGCCCCGATCCGGCCAGCGCGATCGCCTGCACGCTGGGCGGGGTGGTCGCCAACAACGCCTCCGGCATGACGGCCGGCACCACCCGGAACTCCTACCGGACGCTGGCCTCGGCCACCGTCGTCCTGCCGTCCGGCACGATCGTGGACACCGCGGACCCGGACGCCGACGCGGAGCTGGCGCGGGCCGAACCGGCGCTGTGCGCGGGCCTGTTGGCGCTGAAGGCGGAGATCGAGGGGGACGCCGCGCTGGTGGCGCGGATCCGCGCCAAGTACGCGGTCAAGAACACCAACGGCTACCGCCTGGACGCCTTCCTCGACGGCGCGACGCCGGTGGAGATCCTGCGCGGGCTGATGGTCGGCTCCGAGGGCACCCTCGGGTTCCTCGCGGAGACCGTCTTCGACACCCTGCCGCTGGACCGGCACACCGCGGGCGCGCTGCTGTTCTTCCGCACGCTCGGCGCCGCGGCCGCGGCCGTACCGCACTTCACCGCGGCGGGCGCGCGGGCGGTGGAGCTGATGGACGGCAACACCCTGCGCGCGTCGGTACAGGTGGCCGGGGTGCCGGCGGACTGGGCGGCGCTGCCCAAGGAGACCACGGCACTGCTGGTCGAGTTCCGGGCGCCCGACGAGGCCGCGCTGCGGGGGTACGAGGAGGCCGCGGCCCGGGTGCTGGCCGCCCTGGAGCCGGTCGCTCCGGTCGCCTCCGTCACCAACGCCTTCACCCGGGACCCGCAGATCCTCGGCGGCTACTGGAAGGCCCGCAAGGCATTCGTCACCGCGGTGGGCGGCTCCCGGCCGCCCGGGACGACGCTGATCACCGAGGACTTCGCGGTGCCGCCGGCCCGGCTGGCCGAGGCGTGTACGGCGCTGCTGGAGCTCCAGGCCCGGCACGGCTTCGACGCCGCGGTCGCCGGCCACGCCGCCCACGGCAATCTGCACTTCCTGCTCGCCTTCGACGCGGCCGAGCCGGACGACGTGGCGCGCTACGCCGCGTTCATGTCGGACTTCTGCCGGCTGACCGTCGAGCGCTTCGACGGGTCGCTGAAGGCCGAGCACGCCACCGGCCGCAACATCGCCCCGTTTCTTGAGCTCGAATGGGGGCCGCGGGCCACGGAGTTGATGTGGCGGATCAAGGAACTGGTCGATCCGGCCGGCATCCTGGCCCCGCGCGTCCTGCTCGACCGCGACCCGCGAGCGCATCTGCGGGGCCTGAAGACCATCCCGCGCATCGAGGCGATCGCCGACCCGTGCATCGAATGCGGCTTCTGCGAACCGACCTGCCCCAGCAAGGACCTCACCACCACGCCCCGGCAACGGATCGTGCTGCGCCGGGAGATGCTCCGCCAGCCGGCCGGATCACCGGTCACCGGCGCGCTGCTGGACTCCTACGGCTACGACGCGGTGGACACCTGCGCCGGCGACTCGACCTGCATGCTCGACTGCCCGGTGGGCATCGACACCGGCAGGCTGATGAAGGACTTCCGGCACCGGCGCCACTCCCCGCGCGAGGAGCGGCTCGCCGAGCGGACCGCCCGGCGGTTCGGGGCGGTCGAGCGGGCGGCACGGCTGGCGGTGGCGGCCGCGGACCGGATCGGCGACCGGCCGGCCGCCGCGCTGACCCGAGCCGCCCGCCGGGCCGTCCGCCCCGACCTGGTGCCCGAGTGGCTGCCGCGGATCCCCGGCCCGGCGGCCCGCCGGCTGCCGGTCACCCGGCGGGCGGGCGCGGCCGCGGTCTACTACCCGGCCTGTGTGAACCGGATCTTCGGGGAGCCCGCGGGGCACCGGGGGCCGTCGCTGCCCGAGGCGGTGGTGGCGCTGTCCGGGCGGGCCGGCCGGCCGGTGTGGATCCCCGCGGACGTGCCCGGGACGTGCTGCGCCACGATCTGGCACTCCAAGGGCTACGAGCGCGGCACGGCGGTGATGGCCAACCGCATCGTCGAGGCGGTCTGGGGCTGGACGGCCGGCGGTCTGCTGCCCCTGGTGGTGGACGCGTCCTCGTGCACGCTGGGCCTGGCGCGGGAGGTCGTGCCGTATCTGACGCCGGAGAACCGCGCGCTGCACGCCGAGCTGACCGTCGTCGACTCGGTCGTCTGGGCCGCCGAGGAGTTGCTGCCGCGCCTGGAGGTCCGGCGGACGGCCGGCTCCGCGGTGCTCCATCCCACCTGTTCCATGCGGCACTTGGGGGACGAGGCGCAGCTGCGGCGGGTCGCCGAGGCGTGTGCGCGGGAGGTGGTCGTACCGGACGACGCGGGGTGCTGCGCGTTCGCCGGGGACCGCGGGATGCTGCACCGGGAACTGACCGGGTCGGCCACCGCGAAGGAGGCGGCGGAGGTCACCACGCGCCCCTTCGACCTGCATCTGTCGGCGAACCGGATGTGCGAGATCGGGATGGACCTGGCCACGGAGGGCCGAGGCTACTGCTCGGCCCTCCTGGCGCTGGAGCGGGCGACCCGGCCGGACTGACCGGGTCAGCCGCCGACGTGCAGCGCCACCGCGCTCCTGGCGGGCACGGTGACCTGCGCCTTGCCGTCGTCGCCGACGGTGACCGTGTGCCCGTCGCAGGAGGACGGGGCGGCGTGCACCACGTCGCAGTACGTCCCGGCGGGCAGGGAGGTCGCGAAGGTCTGGGTCAGCGCGGCGTCCCCGTTGTTGAGGGCGACGAAGCCCTTGCCGCTGCGGGCGAAGGCGAGGGCGCTGCCGCCGTTGTCCCACCAGTTGGTCAGCTCGGCGGATCCCACCGCATTGCGGAAGCCGACCATGCCGGTGATCTCCCGCTTCGCGTGCTCGTCGGTCCAGCCGGTGCTCCCGCCGGGCGGGCCGGCGTCCTTGTCGGTCCACTCGTAGCCGGAGTAGACGTTGGGTGAGCCGTAGGGCGAGGCGAGCATGAAGACGTTGGCGAGGGTGTAGGCGGCGCCGTCCTTGTAGGTGAGCGTGGAGCCGTTGCGTTCGGTGTCCCAGTTGTCGACGAAGGTGCGGGCCTTGTCGCTGCCGAGCTTGCCGTCCGCGACGGACTTCAGCTGGGCGATGTTGCCGCTCTGGAAGGCGCTCTTGAGATGGGTGCCGTAGCGGAATTCGTCGACGTCGCCGATGCCGGTGTACTCGTCGGGCCGGACCGCCTCGCCGGCGCCGTAGATGACCTCCTGCACCCAGAAGCCGGGGTCCTTCATCTTGCCCTTGACGGCGGCAAGGTCGGTGGCGGAGATGTGTTTGGCGGCGTCGATCCGGAAGCCGTCCACGCCCAGCGACCGCAGGTCGTCGAGGTAGCCGGCGATGGTGGTGCGGACGTAGTCACTGCCGGTGTCGAGGTCGGCGAGGCCGACCAGTTCGCAGGTCTGGACGTCGTCGCGGTTGGTGTAGTCGGAGATGCTCTTGCGGCAGCCGTGGAAGTCCTGGTCCTGGTAGAAGCCGGGGTAGTTGTACTTGGTGTACTGGGTGCCGCCGGTGCCGGTGCCGGAGCCGGCGGCCATGTGGTTGACGACCGCGTCGGCGATGACCTTGACGCCGGCGGCATGGCAGGCGCTGACCATCGAGGCGAAGGCGTCGCGGTCCCCGAGCCGGCCGGCGATCTTGTAGCTGACGGGCTGGTACGAGGTCCACCACTGCCCGCCCTGGATGTGCTCCGAGGCCGGGGAGACCTCGACGTAGCCGTAGCCGGCCGGGCCCAGTTGGTCGGTGCAGGCCTTGGCGACGTCGACGTACTTCCGCTCGAAGAGCGTGGCGGTGACGGTCTTCTGGCCGGGCGGGGTGGCCTGGGAGGGCCACGGCGCTACGGTGGCCAGGCCGGCCGCGGCCACTATTCCGGCGAGCGTCCCGCCCAGCACACGGGAACGTTGCTGCATCTTGTGGCTCCTTCGTCATGGGGCACGGCCGTGCCGTACCGCGCCCACGAGAGCAGCCACGCGCCAGGCCGCCATGGGGGGTGTGCGATACCGGAGCCTGCCGTTCATGTCGTTAACACGTCAAGGCTTTCTGCAAGACATTTCAGTGAGTTGCGAAAGAGGCTGGCCGCGGCTTGCGCAATATTGCGGCACCACCCGGCCCTCTTGTGCCTCCGGCCGTCGGCCGACAAGGTCCTGACCGAGGTTCACGTATGCCCCGGCGCCCCACCGATCCCTGGAGGACCGATGAACGAGGCACGATCGCAGAACCACGACCACGACCACAGCCACGACGAGCCCGGCCCGAGCCGCCGTTCCGTCCTGTGGACCGCCGGTGCGGCGGGCGCGGGACTGGGGTTGGGCGGAGTGACGGTGCCTCAACCCGCGGCGGCCACGCCCCGAACGGCCGGTGCCGCGGCGGACGTCGCCGCGACGCCGGAGGCCAAGGGCAGGACCATGATCGGGGTGCCGTTCGAGCGGCGCTCCACCGTGCGCGTCGGCATCGTCGGCCTCGGCAACCGCGGCGGCAGCATGATCGATCTGTTCCTGGCGATGCCCGGCGCACGGGTGGTCGCCCTGTGCGACCCGGTGAAGGAGAAGACCACCCGGGCCGCCAAGAAGGTCACCACCGCCGGACAGCCCGCACCGGCCGTCTACACCAACGGCGACCACGACTTCGAGGACCTCTGCAAGCGCGGGGACGTCGACTTCGTGTATGTGGCCACGCCCTGGGACTGGCACTTCGAGATGGCGAAGACGGCCATGCTGAACGGCAAACACGTCGGCGTGGAGTGCCCGATCGCGCTCCGCCTGGAGCAGCTGTGGGAACTCGTCGACCTCTCCGAACGCACCCGCAGACACTGCATGCAGCTGGAGAACTGCTGTTACGGCAGGAACGAGATGCGGGTGCTGCGGATGGCGCACGCCGGGCTGTTCGGCGAGCTGCTGCACGGCGCCGGGGCGTACATCCACGATCTGCGCGGCCTGATGTTCGACCCCAAGTACTACGAGGGCCCCTGGCGCCGGCTGTGGCACACCCGGTTGCGCGGCGACCTCTACCCCAACCACGGCTTCGGCCCGGTCGCCAACTACATGGACCTGAACCGCGGCGACCGCGCGGTGCGCATCTCCAGCATGGGCTCGCCGGCCCGCGGTCTCGCCGCGTACCGCAAGGAGCACATGCCGGCGGACGACCCCAGTTGGAAGGAGTCGTACATCGAGAGCGACCGGACGGTCAGCCTGGTGCAGACCGCCAAGGGACGGGTGATCCGGCTGGAGCACGACGTCTCGACCCCGCACCCGTACAGCAGGATCAACAGCCTCGGCGGCACCAAGGGCCTGTTCGAGGACTACCCGGAGCGGATCTACCTGGAGCCGGACCAGAACAACGACGAGTGGGGCGACTTCGGCAAGTACGCGGAGTGGGACCACTGGCTGTGGAAGGAGCACGCCAACCCGCCCGGCGGCCACGGCGGTATGGACTACATGCTGGTCTTCCGGCTGATCCAGAGCATGCGGCTGGGCCTGGTGCCGGACTTCGACGTCTACGACGCGGCGACCTGGACGGCGCCGGTGCCGCTGAGCGACCGCTCCATCAGGGCGAACGGCGCCCCGCAGGAGATCCCGGACTTCACCCGCGGACTGTGGAAGCAGGCCCGGCCGGGGATGGACTCGGAGAAGCCGGAGGAGTAGGGCCGGAGGAGGGGTAGGCAGCAGCCGGGCGGAGGACGGGAGGGCCCGGCGGAGCAGGTGTCCGCCGGGCCGTCCCGTTCCAGGTGGTTCCGCCTCAGGTGGTTCCGTCCCGCCCGTTCCGTCTCAGGTGTCGTGCGGGCTCTGCACGGCCTCGGCTGGCTGCGTCGTTGCGGAGGGCTGGACCGTATCGGCGGTCCGGGTCGGTTCGGTGGGCTGGGCGGGCTGCTCGCCGTTCAGGACCCGCTTGGCCGTCACCCGGTCCAGTGCGCCCTCCCAGCGGGAGACCGCGAACACCGCGACGCAGTTGCCGAGGAGGTTGGTCGCCACCCGCATCGAGTCCATGATCCGGTCGACGCCGAGCAGCAGGGCCACCGCGGCGGCCGGGATGACGCCCAGCGCGGAGGCGGTCGCGGACAGCGCGAGGAACGCCGAACCCGGCACGCCCGCCATGCCCTTGCTGGTCAGCATGAGCACCAGCACCACCGTGATCTGCTGGCCCAACGACAGGTCGACGCCGATGGCCTGGGCGATGAAGAGGGTGCCGATGGAGAGGTAGATCGAGGCGCCGTCGAGGTTGAACGAGTAGCCGGTCGGCAGCACCAGGCCCACCGCGTCGTCCCGGCAGCCCGCGGCCCGCAGCTTCTGCATCATCCGCGGCATCACGGTCTCGCTGGATCCGGTGCCCAGCGCCAGCAGCAGTTCCTCACGGGTGTAGCGGACGAACTTCCCAGAGGCTGAGCCCGGTGACGGCCTTCAGCGCCAGGCCGAGCAGGACGAGGAAGGCCAGTGCGACGCCGTAGCAGACCGCGATCAGCTTGCCGTAGGTGGACATCGCGCCCAGGCCGTACTCGCCGACGAGGTGGGCGGTGGCGCCGAGGACCGCGAGCGGGGCGAGCCTCATGATGTAGCCGACGATGGTGAACACGACCTCCTGGGCCTGTTCGATCAGCGGCAGCAGCTGCGGCACCTTCTGCTGACCCAGGTGCAGCAACGCGGCGCCCACCAGGCAGGCCAGCACCAGGACCTGGAGCAGCGAGTTCTCGGCGAACGCGCCGACCGCGCTGTTGGGAAGGGATTCCAGGGCGAACTGGGCGGCGGACGGCAGATGTCCGCCGCCCGTCTTGGCGTCCACCGCGCCCTTGTCCAGGGAGGCCGGGTCGACGTGCATCCCGGCGCCGGGGGCGAAGACGTTGCCGGCCAGCAGGCCGGCGACGAGGGCGAGGCTGGTGGCCGCCTCGAACCAGATCAGCGCCTTGACGCCGATGCGGCCGAAGGCCCTGAGGTCGCCCGCCTTGGTGATGCCGGCGACGACGACGCAGAAGACCAGCGGCGCGATCATCGCCTTGATCAGCCGCACGAAGCCGTCCCCGAGCGGCTGAAGCGACGATCCGGCCTGCGGCCACAGCCGTCCGACGACGACACCGAGGACGAGGGCGACGAGTACCTGCACGAACAGGCTGGTGGGCAGCAGACGGCCTGCGCGGCGGACGAAAGGTGCGGTGGCGTGCGGCACGGGCACTCCTCCATGGACGGATTTTGTTATGCGGAAGTGGACTTCCGCGGTCCGTCACTATGGCCGCTTGGCATTCCGCACGAAAGAGTCCGCTGTAACTTCCAGGAAAATCTTGGAGCTTGATCCAAGGCGGAACGCACCGCCCATACACAATTGGGCGGGAGCGACGGTGGTACCCGCTTCCTCCGGCGGTGCCGCACTCGTCCCCGTAACGGCTCGGGGCCGATACGGGGCGATACCGCTTCCGGGCCGACGGCTCTCAGGCCGCCAGATGCGCCGCGTCCCCCATGACCACCACGGGCCGCCGCGCCGGGTCGAGCGTGCGCAGCAGCGTCTGCATCGCGGACTTCGAGACGCTCACGCAGGCGGAGGTGCCGCTGCCGTGGTCCAGGTGCAGCCAGACCCCGCCGCCCTTGGACTGCCCCTCGGGACGGGTCGGATCCAGCGGCGAAGCGCCCTTCACCCGGTTGTAGTTGATCGCGATGACGTAATCGAAGTCATGGCGGGTGTTCCTGGACCAGAACGACGGCGGGGTGAAGGCGGTGGAGTGGGTGTAGGGCAGCTTGGCGCCCGGGTCGGCGAGCACCCCGCCCGCGTCGGTCAGCGTGAACACCCCGACGGGGCTGCGCTTGTCGTCCTCGTGGTGGTCCGTCGTCCAGCCGCGCCGGCCGTTGTGCGCGGGCCAGCTGCCCTTGCGGTCCCAGCCCTTGGGGCCCTTTTCGTAGAGGACGACGGTGGCGTCGGCGGAGTCCGCCGCCTTGCCGTAGACCGCCACGACCTGACGGGAACCGGCGGGGATCCGGGACCGCAGGGCGGTGCCGATGCCGGGGATGTTCTTGAGGTGGGTGGTGGCCGACGCGCCGCGGGCCGGGCCGCCGGGGCGCTCCCCCTTGCCCGCACCGTCGTCCTTGCCGTCATGGCCGCCCCCGCCACAACCGGCCAGAAGGACCAGTCCCGCCGCGGCCACCGCCGCCCTCCGCATCACACCACCCGCACGTCGCATGTCCCCATGGTCGCACCGCGCGACTGACGCCCGTTCAGCGCCCGCCGTATCGGCGCGCCCCCCGGACGATTGTCCTGAACGCGCGGCCGCAGCGGAAAAATCGATTGAAACCGGCCCACTCCACGGGCCAGTCTTCCAGAACCTTCGCCGGCAACGAGACGGGCATGAGGGGCATTTCGCCTGCCGGAAAGTTATCCGGGCGCGGGGTCGGTGACGGCGCCGAGCCGGTGACGGCGCTGGGCCGGTGACGGCACGGGACCGGCGGCAGCGCTGGGCCGGTGACTGCGCGCCGGCTCGCTCCGCGACCACTCCACCCCCGACTTCCGCGACCACTCCACCACGACCTCGCCTGGGGCATCATGCAGATCCGCGACCTTCCGCATCCCGACCCCGGCGTCCCCGACGTCCGTACGGGCGACAGCTTCCTCCGCTGGCTCTACGCCCGGCAGTTGGGCGGCCAGCTGAAGGCCCTCGCCTGGGGCCTGGTGAACTTCGGCGCCATCGCCTCCTTCCCGCTGCCGGTGGGCATGGCCGTACAGGCCGCGGTCGACCGCGACGGCGGCCGGCTGGCGCTGTCCGGTGGGCTGATGCTGGTGCTCGGCGCGCTGATCGCGCTGGGCGGCACGATGCTGCACCGCGCCGCGGTCACCAACTGGATCACCGCCGTCGCCCGGATGCAGCAACTGCTCGCCCGCAAGACCACGGAGCTGGGTTCGGCCATGACCCGGCGGGTGGCGGCCGGTGAGATCGTCGCGGTCAGCACCGGTGACCTGGAGAAGATCGGCTGGTTCGTCGAGTCGATCTCCCGGTTCGGCGCGGCCGCGGTCACCGCGGTCGCGGTCGCGGCCGCCCTGGTCGTCCGGGAACCGCACCTCGGCACCCTGGTGGCACTCGGCGTCCCCGTCCTGGCGCTGGCCGTACTGCCGTTGCTGCCGCCCGCCGCCCGGCGGGCCGACGCCCAGCGCGAGGTGGCCGGCCGGGCCACCGAACTCGCCTCCGACACCGTCGCCGGACTGCGCGTCCTGCGCGGCATCGGCGGCGAGGAACTCTTCCTCGGCCGCTACCGCGCCGCCTCCCAGGAGGTCCGCCGGGCCGCCGTCCGCAGCGCCCGGATGTGGTCGCTGATCGCGGCCGTCCAGGTCGTGCTGCCGGGCCTGCTGCTGATCGCGGTGGTCTGGTACGGCACCCGGCTCGCCCTCGACGGCACGGTCGCGGTCGGCGAACTCGTCATGATCTACAGCGCGGTCACGTTCCTGCTCCTGCCGCTCCGGCACTTCGAGGAGATCGCCCAAGCGCTCTCCTTCGCCCGGCCGTCGGCCCGGCGCACCGCCCGGGTCCTCGCCCAACACCGGCCGGCCGGCGGACGGACCGCGGACGACCAGGCTCCACCCAGCGGTGATCTGCACGATCCGGTCAGCGGCCTGACCGCCCCGGCCGGCCGGCTGACCGCGGTCGTCTGCGGCGACCCGGACACGGCGGGCCGGCTCGCGGAACGCCTGGGGGGTCATGCCCATGGTGCGGGGCAGGGCCTGCCGCCGGTCACCCTGGGCGGCACTCCGCTGGACGACGTGCCGCGGGACGCCGCCCGCGCCGCCGTACTCGTCCAGGACAAGGACCCGATGCTGCTGTCCGGCACCCTCGGTGAGCTGCTCGACGTGCCGTCCTCCGGGCGGCTGGCCGCCGACGCGGCACTCACCGCCGCCCAGTGCGGCGATGTGCTGACCGCCTTGGCGCAGGCCTCGCTCAACGACTCCGGGGACCCGATGCACACGCACATCACCGAGCGCGGCCGGTCGCTCTCCGGCGGCCAGCGGCAGCGACTGGCGCTGGCCAGGTCGCTGGTCACCGACCCGGAGGTGCTGGTGCTCGACGAGCCGACCAGCGCCGTGGACGCCCACACCGAGGCCCGGATCGCCGACGGCCTGCGGGAGATCCGGACCGGCCGCACGACGGTCGTCCTGACCTCCAGCCCGCTGCTGCTGGACCGCGCCGACCGGGTCGCGTTCCTCCACGAGGGCAAGGTCGTCGCCGAGGCCCCCCACCGCGAACTCCTGCACAGCCACCCCGCCTACCGCGCCGTCGTCACCCGGGAGACCGAACCTGCAGCCGATCGGTATGCGGCCACGGACACGGAAGCCGAAGGCGCTCCGGGTACGGAACCCGAAGCAGCGCCGAATACGGACCTGGCCCCAGAACCCACCCCGGACAAGAACCCCGAACGGGTGCTGACCACCGCTCAAGCCGACGAGACCGCATGACCGAGACCAAGACCGAGCTCGAGCTCGAGACCGAGACCGAGACCAAGACCGAGAACGAGAACGAGAACGAGAACGAGAACGAGAACGAGACCGAGATCGAGGAGACCCCATGATCGGCCTGGCGCCGCCGGAGCACGATCCGGACGCCCCGCAGACGCTCACCACACTGCCCGTCGGCTCCCCGGCGACCGTACGGAGCTACGTCGCCGGGCTGATCCGCCGGCACGGCCGGGAGTTCACCGTACTGGTCACCGTCAACGCCGCCGCGGTGATCGCGTCGATGGCCGGTCCGTACCTGCTGGGCGGGGTCGTCGAGAAGCTCTCCGCGGGCGAGCGCCACCTCCAACTCGGGCGCACCATCGCCCTGTTCACCCTCGCCCTGATCGTGCAGACGGTGTTCGTCCGCATGGTCCGGCTGCGCGGTGCGATGCTCGGCGAGCGGATGCTGGCGGACCTGCGCGAGGACTTCCTCGTACGGTCCGTGGCGCTGCCGCCGGGCGTACTGGAACGGGCCGGCACCGGCGATCTGCTGTCCCGGATCACCACGGACATCGACCGGCTCTCCAGCGCGATGCGCGAGGCCGTGCCGCAGCTGTCGATCGGTGTGGTGTGGGTGGCGCTGCTGCTGGGCGGGCTGACCGTGACAGCCCCGCCGCTCGCGCTGTCGGCGCTGGTCGCGCTACCCCTGCTGGTCGTCGGCTGCCGCTGGTACTTCAAGCGGGCGCCGTCCGCCTACCGTTCGGAGGCCGCGGGGTACGCGGCGGTGTCCGCCGTCCTCACCGAGTCCGTGGACGCCGGCCGCACGATCGAGGCGCACCGCCTGGGCGCCCGCCGCATCGCTCTCTCCGAGCGCCGGATTCGCGAATGGACCCAGTGGGAGCGCTACACCCTCTTCCTGCGCACGGTGCTGTTCCCGGTCGTCGATCTGACGCACGTGGTGCTGCTGGGCGCGGTGCTGCTGCTCGGCGGGGCGATGGTGATGCAGGGCTGGCTCACGGCGGGCCAACTGACGACCGGTGCGCTGCTCGCCCAGATGATGATCGATCCCGTGGGCATGATCCTGCGCTGGTACGACGAGTTGCAGGTGGCCCAGGTGTCCATCGCCCGGCTCGTCGGCGTCCGGGAGATCGAACCCGAGACGGCGCACGCGGAGCGGCTGCCCGACGGCCGCGATGTGCATGCCGATGACGTGAGCTTCGGCTACCGCACCGGCGTCGACGTCCTGCGCGAGGTCTCCCTGCGGATCCGTCCCGGCAGCCGCCTGGCCCTGGTCGGCCCGTCCGGTGCCGGCAAGTCGACACTGGGCAGACTGCTCGCGGGGATCTACGGGCCCCGTACGGGCAGCGTGACGCTGGGCGGTGCGGAGCTCTCCGCGATGCCCGCCGAACGGGTCCGCGAGCAGGTGGCACTGGTCAATCAGGAGCACCACGTCTTCGTCGGCACGCTGCGCGACAACCTGCTGCTCGCCCGCACCGACGCCGACGACGCCGAACTGTGGGCGGCGCTGGGGGCGGTGGACGCCCATGACTGGGCCCGGGCCCTGGACACGGGCCTGGACACCGAGGTGGGCTCGGGCGGCCACACCCTGACCCCCGCCCAGGCCCAGCAGATCGCCCTGGCCCGTCTCGTCCTGGCCGACCCGCACACCCTGGTGCTGGACGAGGCCACCTCACTCCTCGACCCGCGCGCCGCCCGCCACCTGGAGCGCTCACTGGGCAAGGTGCTGGACGGCCGCACGGTCGTGGCCATCGCCCACCGCCTGCACACCGCGCACGACGCCGACGTGATCGCCGTCGTCGAGAACGGCCGCATCAGCGAACTCGGCACCCACCACGACCTGCTCACCGCAAACGGCCCGTACGCGGCATTGTGGCGCTCTTGGCACGGATAACCGCCCGGTGACGCGGGCTGGCCGGGGCAGTGGGGAGGGTGGGGCAACCGGAGGGGGATGCAGCGAGGCGGCTGGACCGGCGAAGCCAGTGGACCGGATAGGGATGCCGGGCGGGGCGGCGGGACGGCGACGCGGTGGACCGGATAGGGATGCCGGGCCGGGCAGCACGACGGCGACGCGGTGGACCAGACAGGGATGCCGGGCCGGGCAGCACGACGGCGACGCGGTGGACCAGATAGGGGTGCCGGGCCGGGCAGCACGACGGCGACGCGGTGGACCGGCGCACCGGCGGGCGGAGCGGCTGGACCGGGAAGGGCCGCCGGACCAGGCGGCGGGACGGCGACCCTGCCACTGCCGGGAGGGGCGAAGACCGGGAGGGGCGAGAGGAGTCGCACGGCGGCGCGGCCGCACCTGTCGGCACCGCCTCACGCCCTGCCCGCATCGGGTGCGGGTGGGAGTGGGAGTGGGAGTGGGAGTGGGAGTGGGCCGCCTGGCCTCGCCCCCCACCCGCAGCGACCCACCGGATCGCGCCCGGGCTTCTCTCCCCCGCCCCCGCCCCCACCCCAACCCCCACTCCCCCAACTCCGCGGCATCACTCAGATGAAGTCGAGCGCCCCCAACGCGCCGATTCCGCCCAGAAGCATGAACACCGGCATCAGGACCTTCAGTTCCACCCAGCTGCCGGCCTTGAAGCGCATGGCCTTGGGCGGGCCGAGCGGGTACCAGCGCTTCCGGCCTATCGGGATCGGCCACAGGATGGGGCAGCCGGACACCGTCAGTGCATCGCCGATGTCATGGACCAGCGCGCCGAGCACGATCGGCAGGCCCAGCCAGAGGTACTGCTGGCCGGGTTCGGTGAACAGCCAGTGCGCGCCGTTGCCCGGCTGGTCGAGGACGCCGGCCAGGATCCAGGCCGAGGCGGCGCCGAGCAGCCAGACCAGCACATCGCTGGAGACCCGGGCCGCCCGCCACAGCAGCCCCTCGATCGCGAGCACCATGTGGACGAAGAGGATGCCGAGCACCGCCCAGCGCCCGCCCCGCATCGCCAGCAGCGCCATGCCGCCGCCGACCAGCACGGCCCACACCCAGGTGTGGGTCAGCGTGCGGTGCCCGCCGGAGCGGTTGGCGTCGCCGCGCATCTTCGTCGCCTTGTAAACGGCGTGCGAGATGTTGTCGACGACCTCGCACACCATCCGCGAGAGCGGCCCGAAGGCCCGCGAGATGGTCGCGGACTTGTGGTCGAGGTCCGGGGCGAGCGCCGCTCCGGCACAGATCAGGGCCCCGCAGACGAGCACCGGCCAGGGCATCGGATGTCCCGCGGCTGCGGCCGCCGCGCCCACCCCCAGCCAGGCCGCCGCCCCGGACAGCGAGTGCGCCGGTCCCATCATGGTTGTTCCCCACCCCTTGTTGTCGCCTTGTTGTGTTTGTTGTCGGTGTCGTTGTCGTCGGTGTCGTTGTCGTCGGTGTCGTTGTCGCCGGTGTCGTTGTCCGTGGTCGGCGCTCGGCACTTCCGGTGTTCGGCTCGCGCCTCGTGCCCGGCTCGTGCGTCGTGCCCGGCGCGCGTCCCGTGCCCGGCGCGTACGTCGCACCCGGCACTTCCGGCATGCCCGATGCATCCGTCGCCCCCGGCTACTGCGGCGTGTCCGGCACGCTCACCGTTCGCGCTGCTGACGCCGGGTCGGCGACTCAGCGTAGCGGGAGATGATCTCCGTACGGAGGCGGGGCCCTGCCCGGCGACCAGGCCGGGAGGGCGACCGCAGAGGGGGCCACCGCTCACGGATGGTGACGGTATGGTGTCGGACCGTCCATGGGGGATCGAGTTGATCTCCGTATGGGTTACCGGTTCCCGGATCCGGGGTGAAGACAGGCAGTATGGGGGCGTGACCCTCATCGATCATCTGCCGAACGACGCCGACCCCGATGCCCTCTTCGAAGCCTTTTCGGGCTGGGCCGAGCAGCAGGGGATCTCGCTCTACCCCGCCCAGGAGGAGGCGCTGATCGAGGTGGTCTCGGGGGCGAACGTCATCCTGTCCACCCCCACCGGCTCCGGGAAGAGCATGGTGGCGGCCGGGGCGCACTTCACCGCCCTCGCCCATGATCAGGTCACCTTCTACACCGCCCCGATCAAGGCGCTGGTGTCGGAGAAGTTCTTCGATCTGTGCAAGCTCTTCGGCACCGAGAACGTCGGCATGCTCACCGGCGATGCGTCGGTGAACGCCGACGCCCCGGTCATCTGCTGTACCGCCGAGGTCCTCGCCTCGATAGCGCTGCGGGACGGCAAGAACGCCGACATCGGCCAGGTCGTGATGGACGAGTTCCATTTCTATGCGGAGCCGGACCGCGGCTGGGCCTGGCAGATTCCGCTGCTCGAACTGCCGCAGGCGCAGTTCGTGCTGATGTCGGCGACGCTCGGCGACATGTCGCGGTTCGAGGAGGACCTCAGCCGGCGCACCGGGCGGCCGACGTCGGTGGTGCGCTCGGCGACCCGGCCGGTGCCGCTGTCGTACGAGTACCGCACCACCGCTCTGACGGAGACGCTCACCGAGCTGCTGGAGACCCGCCAGTCCCCCGTCTACATCGTGCACTTCACGCAGGCCGCCGCCGTGGAGCGGGCGCAGGCCCTGATGAGCATCAATATGTGCACCCGCGCGGAGAAGGACCAGATCGCCGAGCTGATCGGGAACTTCCGGTTCACCACGAAGTTCGGCAGGAACCTGTCGCGGTACGTGCGCCACGGCATCGGCGTGCACCACGCCGGGATGCTGCCGAAGTACCGCCGGTTGGTGGAGAAGCTCGCCCAGGCGGGCCTGCTGAAGGTCATCTGCGGGACGGACACCCTCGGCGTCGGCGTCAACGTCCCCATCCGGACGGTGCTGTTCACCGCACTGACCAAGTACGACGGGTCGCGGGTGCGGACGCTGCGGGCGCGGGAGTTCCACCAGATCGCGGGCCGGGCCGGCCGGGCCGGCTTCGACACCGCCGGCTTCGTCGTCGCGCAGGCGCCCGAGCACGTCGTGGAGAACGAGAAGGCGCTGGCGAAGGCGGGCGACGATCCGAAGAAGCGGCGCAAGGTGGTCCGCAAGAAGGCGCCGGAGGGCTTCGTCAACTGGGGCGAGAACACCTTCGAGAAGCTGATCGCGTCCGATCCGGAGCCGCTGACCTCGCGTTTCCGGGTGACCCACGCGATGCTGCTGTCGGTGATCGCCCGCCCGGGCGATGCCTTCGAGGCGATGCGCAAGCTGCTCGAGGACAACCACGAGCCGCGCAAGAACCAGCTGCGGCACATCCGGCGGGCCATCGCGATCTACCGGTCGCTGCTGGACGGCGGGATCGTCGAGCGGCTGGACGAGCCGGACGCGGAGGGCCGGATCGTCCGGCTGACCGTGGATCTGCAGCAGGACTTCGCGCTCAACCAGCCGCTGTCGACGTTCGCGCTGGCCGCCTTCGACCTGCTCGACCCGGAGTCGCCGTCCTACGCGCTGGACATGGTGTCGGTCGTGGAGTCCACGCTGGACGATCCGCGGCAGATCCTGGCCGCGCAGCAGAACAAGGCGCGTGGCGAGGCGGTGGCCCAGATGAAGGCCGACGGCGTCGAGTACGAAGAGCGCATGGAACGGCTCATGGACGTCGAGTACCCCAAGCCGCTGGAGGAGCTGCTCTTCCACGCCTACGGGCTGTACCGCAGGAGCCACCCCTGGGTGGGCGACCACCCGCTGTCGCCGAAGTCGGTCATCCGCGACATGTACGAACGCGCCATGACCTTCACGGAGTTCACCTCCTTCTACGAGCTGGCGCGCACCGAGGGCATCGTGCTGCGGTACCTCGCGAGTGCCTTCAAGGCGCTGGACCACACCGTGCCGGACGATCTGAAGTCGGAGGACTTCCAGGACATCATCGCCTGGCTGGGCGAGATGGTGCGGCAGGTCGACTCCAGCCTGCTGGACGAGTGGGAGCAGCTCGCCAACCCGGAGGAGGAGACGGCGGACCAGGCCCAGGAGCGGGCGGATCAGGTCCGGCCGGTCACGGCCAACGCGCGAGCCTTCCGGGTGCTGGTGCGCAATGCGATGTTCCGGCGGGTGGAGCTGGCGGCGCTGGACAAGGTCGAGGAACTCGGCGAGATGGACGCCGAGTCCGGCTGGGACGCGGATGCCTGGGGCGAGGCGCTGGACGCCTACTGGGACGAATACGACGAGCTGGGCACCGGCCCGGACGCGCGCGGCCCGAAGCTCCTGCAGATCGAGGAGGACCCCGAGCACGGCCTGTGGAAGGTGCGGCAGACTTTCGCCGACCCGAACGGTGATCACGACTGGGGCATCTCCGCCGAGGTGGATCTGGCCGCCTCGGACGAGGAGGGGCGCGCGGTCGTGCGGGTCACGGATGTGGGTCAGTTGTGAGGCGACGGCTTCGCCCGAGGCCGCCGGGGCATGCGAGGGAGGGCCATCGGCCATGAGCAATCCTGCGGAGAAGCTCGTCGACCTGCTGGATCTCGAGCGGATCGAGGTGAACATCTTCCGCGGCCGCAGTCCGCAGGAGAGCCTCCAGCGGGTCTTCGGCGGACAGGTGGCGGGCCAGGCGCTGGTCGCCGCCGGGCGGACCACCGACGGTGACCGTCCGGTGCACTCGCTCCATGCGTACTTCCTGCGCCCGGGCCGGCCCGGGGTGCCGATCGTGTACCAGGTCGAGCGGGTGCGTGACGGGCGCTCCTTCACCACGCGCCGGGTGGTCGCGGTCCAAGAGGGACGCACGATCTTCAATCTGACCGCCTCCTTCCACAAGCCGGAGCCCGGCTTCGAACATCAGTTGCCGATGCGCCGCGCGGTGCCCGACCCGGAGGACCTCCCGACGGTCGTGGAGGAGGTCCGTGAGCATCTGGGCGGGCTGCCCGAGGCGTTGGAGCGGATGGCCCGCAGGCAGCCGTTCGACATCCGGTATGTCGACCGGCTGCGGTGGACGCCGGACGAGATCGAGGGGGCGGAGCCGCGCAGCGCGGTGTGGATGCGGGCGGTCGGGCCGTTGGGCGACGATCCGCTCGTGCACACCTGCGCGCTGACCTACGCCAGCGACATGACGCTGCTGGACGCGGTCCGCATCCCGATCGAGCCGCTCTGGGGTCCGCGCGGCTTCGACATGGCCTCGCTGGACCATGCGATGTGGTTCCACCGCCCGTTCCGCGCGGACGAGTGGTTCCTCTACGACCAGGAGTCCCCGATCGCCACCGGCGGCCGGGGCCTGGCCCGCGGGCGGATCTACGACCGGGAGGGCAGGCTGCTGGTCTCGGTCGTCCAGGAAGGGCTGTTCCGGAAACTGGGTGGCTGACCCGGCCGGACGGCCGGCTCCACGGGGGACATCCGGCGGACCCGTCCGGGGTCCTCTCTGCGGGCCTCTTCGAGCGCCCTCGCGAGATGGACGCGGTACCACAGGACCTCGTCGAACTCGTCGGCCGTCAGCACCCGTTCGCAGGCTTCCCGGGCCGCCGGGGTGGCGGTGATCACCGTCGCGAGGGTGGGCCGGAGCCGGCGCAGCACGGACCGCTCCAGGGGGTTGCCGGCCACCGAGGCCAGTTCCTCCGGGGGCAGTACGGCGGCGATCACCGCGGCCGACTCCCAGGGGTCGCCGGTCTGTCCCATGAGCTGCGCGACCCGGCGGCCGCGCCACTGGCGGGCCCGCCAGTCCTGTCCGCCGTCGAGCATCACCCGCATCGCCGCTGGGGTGTTGCCGCGGAGCAGGTCGGGTTCGCGGTCGGCGAAGTCGGCGATCTCCGCCGCGAGGTAGAGCCAGACCACCGCGCCGTAGCGGTTCACGTAGAACCGGGCGGGCGCGAAGCAGCCGGCGCGGGTCAGGCGGAGCACCCGGCCCGGTCCGACGCCCATCAGCCGGGCGGCCTCGGTCGTGCCGACCGTGCGGATGCGCTCGCGGAGCGCCTCCGGGAAGCCGGGCTCGGCCTGGAGCCGGGCGATCTCCTCGGCCGGGACCCGGCGTCCGCCGAGGACTCCGGCGCCGGGTGGGCGCTCGGCGCCGCCGGGCGGCACCGTACGCACTTCTCCGAGCTGGACGGCGAGCTCGAACTCGCCGCTGCGCAGCTCCAGTTCATGGGCCGCTCGGCCCTTCGGGAGCGTCTGCCGCCCGTCACACATCACTGTCATGTCGTTCCCCCGCAACTCGGTCGGTCAGCGTCGATCACTGACAGTCACGACTGTAGCCGCAGGCGGTGACAGTGCGTCAACCTCCGCCTCAGACCTGTGGATAACTCTCCGACCGGCGCACCGCGACGCCCAGGTGCTCGCCGACGCGATGGACCAGCAGCGTCATCTCGTAGGCGATCTGCCCCAGATCGGCGTCCGCGCCGGCCAGCACGCACAGGCAGCTGCCGTCCCCCGCCGCCGTCACGAACAGCACCCCGTCGTCGAACTCGATCATGGTCTGCCGGACCTCCCCGCCGCGGAAGTGCAGCGCCGACCCCTTCGCGAGGCTGTGCAGTCCCGAGGCGACCGCCGCGAGATGCTCGGCGTTCTCCCGCCCCAGGCCCTCGCTCGCGCCGGTCACCAGCCCGTCGCTGGAGAGCACCAACGCGTGCCGTACCTTCTCCACCCGCTTGGTCAGGTCGTCCAGCAGCCAGTCGAGTCCGCTGCTCAATGCCATGTGACGCTTCCTCCCCGTGTCCCCGGCCGCGGTCCTGGCCGGACGGCAGCCCATGGTCCCTCCGCGGACTGCCGTGCCAGCCTGTCCCACCTCCGCCGTCTCGGCAAGCGGCCCGCGGCGCGGCGTGCCACGCGGCGCCCGCGCCGACGCGCGGAGAGGATGTCGGCATGGCACACAAGATGACGAAAGACGAGTGGCGGGGGTTCCTCTCGGAGGGCACCCGGACCGGAAAGCTGGCGACCGTGCGGGCGGACGGCAGCCCGCACCTCGCGCCGATCTGGTTCCTCCTGGACGGCGACGAGTTGGTGTTCAACACCGGTGCGGACACGGTCAAGGGCCGCAATCTGGCCCGCGACGGCAGGCTCGCCCTGTGCGTGGACGACGACCGGCCGCCGTTCTCCTTCGTGACCGTGCAGGGCTCGGCGGAGATCAGCGACGACCTGGCCGACGTACGGCACTGGGCGACCCGGATCGCGGCCCGTTACATGGGCGAGGACCGTGCGGAGGAATACGGCGCGCGCAACGGCGTGCCGGGCGAGGTGGTGGTGCGGGTCACGATCGACAAGGTCGTCGGACTCGCGGCGATCGCGGACTGACCTGGTGCGTGGCGCGGGCCGTCCGGTGTCCGCGCCCCGCCCGTCCGCGGCTCATCCCACCGGGGCCGGCGTCCGCGGGGAGTGCTGCCGGCCGGCGTGCTCGACGAGCCGGACCAGCACCTCCTTGCCGGAGTCGCGGTCCCGCGCGTCACAGAGGACGACCGGGGTGCCGCGGGCCAGATCCAGCGCGCGGGCCACCTCGTCCGCCCCGTAGGAGCGCGCGTCGGCGAAGCAGTTGACGGCGACCAGGAACGGGATCGCGCGGCGCTCGAAGTAGTCGACCGCCGGGAAGCAGTCCTGCAGCCGGCGGGTGTCGGCGAGGACCACGGCGCCCAGCGCGCCCTCGGACAGGTCGTCCCACAGGAACCAGAAGCGGTCCTGTCCCGGGGTGCCGAAGAGGTAGAGGGAGAGCCCCTCCCGGATGGTGATGCGGCCGAAGTCCATCGCCACGGTGGTGGTGGCCTTGGTGTCCACTCCCCCGGTGTCGTCCACCCCCTCCCCGACCTCGCTGAGTCCTTCCTCGGTACGCAGCGGGCGGATCTCGCTGACCGAGCCCACCAGGGTGGTCTTGCCCACCCCGAAACCGCCCGCGACTAAGATCTTCAGGGCCAGTTCGGGGCCGGGGTCCGGGGCTGCGCCCTCCGGGGCCCCTGGTGCGGCGTTCATCGGCCGTCTCCTTAAGGATGCGGGTCCTGCGCGTCACGGGGAATGCGGATGCACGGCTCGGCGAAGGGAGCCTTCGGCGGCAGAGCGCCGTCCGAAATCCATGGCGAGGACCGTACCGCCCGCTGATCGGAATGTCCCCGAATTCGGCAAAGCCGCTCAGTCTTGTGATCAGGAACCCCGGCGGCCCCGTATTCGTGATAGACGGATCGGACCGCCACAGCGGGGGCCGGTGCGGGATCATGTCGGCATGACGCAACAGCAGTCACAGGAGCGGGCCCTACCGTCCGCCGCGGCGGACGTCTCCGCCCGTGCCGTCGAACGCCATGGCATCGACCCGGTGCCGGACGCCGAGCGGCACGGCAGCCCCCGGTCACTGTTCTGGCCCTGGGCCGCCTCCGGGCTCTCCCTGTTGTGCATCGCCTACGGCGTCTACCTCATGGGCCTCGGCCTCAGCCCCTGGCAGGCGATCGCCTCCGGGGCGCTCGGCTATGTGCTCTCGTTCCTCCTGGTCGGGCTGATCTCGATAGCCGGGGCCCGCACCGGCGCGCCCACCATGGCCATCGGCCGGGCCTCCTTCGGCCGGCAGGGCAACAAGCTGCCCACGCTGTTCAGTTACGTCTCCAACGTCGGCTGGGAGACCGTCCTGGTCGCGCTGTCCTCGTTGGGCGGCGCGGCGATCCTGGCGCGCGTCGCGCCCGGCGTCTTCGCCCGGGCCGACGCCCGGACGCCGACGACTACGGCGCAGGCGCTGTGTTTCGCGGTGACCGCGGTGGTGGTCGTGGTCGTCGGCATCTACGGGCATGCGCTGATCATGCGGGTGCAGAAGTACCTGACCGCCGCGATCACCGCGCTCACCGTGGTCTACCTGGTGCTGATGGCCGACCGCATCGACCTGTCCGCCCTGGGGCACGGCCGGGCGGGCGGCCTCGGCACGTTCGTCGGCGGCGTCGTGTTCGCGATGACGCTGCTGGGCCTGGGCTGGGTCAACTGCGGTGCCGATTACAGCCGTTACCTGCCGCGGACGAGCAGCGGCCGGGCGATCACGGGGTGGACCACGCTCGGCGGGGTGCTGCCGCCGCTGGTGCTGCTGGTGTTCGGGGTGGTGCTGAACGCCGGGGATCCCAAGCTGGCCGGGGCGGCGGCCGCCGACCCGGTGGGGGCGCTCGCGGCGGAGCTGCCCACCTGGTTCCTGGTGCCGTATCTGCTCACCGCCATCGGGGGCTTCGCCTCCGGGGCGATCATGGACATCTACAGCTCGGGCATGTCGATGCTGGCCCTGGGCATCCCGATCCGGCGGCATCTCGCCGTCCTGGTGGACGGCGTGCTGATGGCCGTCGGCGGCTGGTACGTGCTGTTCGTGTCGCCCAGTTTCTTCGCGACCTTCCAGGCGTTCCTGGCCGTCATCGGGGTGGCGATGTCGGCCTGGTCGGCGGTGTTCCTGGTGGAGCAGTGGCGCCGTCGCCACACCGGCTTCGACCTGGTGCGGGTGGCGGCCCTGGGCCGGCCGGCGGTGTTCTCGCTCGTCGTGGGCACCGCCGTCGGACTGGGCCTGATCACCTCCGCCGACCCCCACATCGCCACGGTGGTGGGGTTCCTGCTCACCGACGGCGCCGCGCGGGGCCCGCTGGGCGCCATGAACCTCGGCGTCGTGGTGGCCCTGCCCGTCACCGGCGTGCTGTACGCCTGCACGGCGTCGCTCGGCGCCCGTCGTCACACCTCTGGAGGAGACCGATGACCGACCACCACGGTGAACGGCCGCACGAGGTGCGGGCGTTCTTCGCGCCGCGCGCCGCCGACTGGGACGCCAAGTTCCCCGACGACGGCCCTGCCTACGCCGCCGGCGTCGCCGAGCTGGGGCTGCGGCGGGGCGAGGCGGTCCTGGACGCCGGCTGCGGCACGGGACGGGCGCTGCCGGCGCTGCGGGAGGCCGTGGGGCCGCAGGGGACGGTGCTGGGCGCCGATCTGACGCCGGAGATGCTGACCGCCGCCGTACGGGCCGGGCGGGACCGCTACGCGCCGCTGCTGCTCGCGGACGCGACCCGGCTGCCGCTGCCGGACGCCGCGCTGGACGCGGTCTTCGCCGCCGGTCTCATCTCCCATCTGCCGGGCCCGGAGGCGGGCTTCACCGAACTGGCCAGGGTCGTGCGCCCCGGTGGCCGGCTCGCGCTCTTCCACCCCATCGGGCGGGCCGCCCTCGCCGCGCGCAAGGGGCGGGCCCTCACCCCCGACGACCCCCGGGCGGAGCCGAATCTGCGGCCCCTGCTGTCCCGCTGCGGCTGGGAGCTGGTCCGGTACGAGGACCGGGACGCGCGCTATCTGGCGTTGGCGGTCCGCCAGGGTTGAGGCGCGGCCCGGCCCGTGGGATCCGGGGTCAGGAGGCCACCGGGTCCTCCCCGTGCGGGACCGGGCAGCCGCCGAGGCGCCGGGAGGCCGGGAAGGTGCCGAGTTCGGCCACCCGGAAGCCGTTCGGGTAGCCCTTGATCTCGGGGTTCTGGCGGGCGTAGTGCGGGGTGCGGCGGGGCGGCAGCAGCCGGACGGCCTTCGCGCGCAGCTTCAGGGCGCCGCGCACCGTCCTCTGCAGCGCCGGGGCCGGCCGGTCGTAGCGGAAGGCGTCCAGCAGCGAGTCGTCCAGGAGGGCCATGCTCGCGCGGCGCACCATCGGGGCGAGCGGGCCGTACCAGCCGGCCATCAGGTCCAAGGTGGCGTCGGAGACCCGTCGTGCGCCCTCGTCCCAGCCGAAGTGCGCCGCCTCGTAGGCGTCGAGGTACTGCTCGAAGTCCTCGTAGGTACGCGGGAGTTCGGGGATGCCCATATGGCGGCCGAGGGTGCGGTAGTAGGCGGCGAGGGCACGCTGTTCGTGCCGGGTCAGCCGCCGCCAGCCGTAGGTGTCGAGCCAGCGTTTGGGCATCACCACGAAGGTGCACAGGACGTAGCGCATGTCCTCGTCGGAGATGTCGTAGCTGCGGTGCATCTGGTTGATGCGGCGGATGGCCGTCCGGCCGTCCTCGCCGTCGAAGCCGTGCTCCAGTACGGCGTCGAGGAGGAGGGCGGTGTCGTCGTAGCGCTTCTGCGTACGGTCCGTCAGTTCGGCGGTCTCGGCGAGCAGTCGGCCGATGCTCGGCACGGCGTAGGTGCGGTAGAGGGCCAGTTCCAGGGCCCGGGTCAGGTCCCAGGGGAACTCATGGGTGGCGATGATGCGGTAGATCGCCAAGAAGTCGCGCTCGGGATCGAGCCTGCGGATCTCCTTCAGCCAGTCGTAGCGCCGCACGTGACAACCGTCCTTCCCTCGCCGGAGCGCCCAGTTTAGGGGCGGCACCGGCGGCCCGGCAGACCGGGCAGATCACCTGATCCGGACACTGTAGGAAGGCATAAGCCCAGCGTAGGAGTGGTGACAAGCTCCCGACGGGGCAATTAAGGTGCGCCGACGTACTCCGCAAAGGATGGGAAGGGGAGGTCCGCGTGCCCACGACCGAGAGCGCCGACAACGACCAGTTGTTCGTGCTGACGGCGGTGCTGCTGACGCCCGGGCAGTTCCCGAGCGTGCTCGGCGACGACTACCCCGAGGTGTGCGCGGGCCTCGGGCTCGAACCGTACGCCGAGGGCTACGGACTGGTCCTCGGGCAGGACGGCGGCGGTGCCCGCTGGACCGTGGTGACCGAGGACGTGTCGCTGGTCGCCTGTGCCATCGCGGCGTGGGACTGCGGGATGGAGTACGACCTCTCGCCCGGGGAGAGCAGCATCGTCGCGGCGCTCCCGGGCTGGCCGCTGGCGCTCGCCGTGTCCGCGCCGGGGGTGCCGGCGCCGCATGATCCGGAGCGGGAGGCGGGTGAGCCGGCGCCGCTCTGCCCGCCGGACGCGGAGGAGTGGGGGCCGGCCCAACGGCGGCTCGGCGCGGACGAGATCGCGCTGCAGTGGGCGATGTGGCGTGAGCAGGTGGACGGTGAGGTGACGTTCGCGGAACCGGGGGACGAGGCGCACGAGGGGGTGCGCCGGGTGCTGAAGGAGGCCCGCGGCTATCTGGCGGAGCCGCCGCCGCCCGGGCGCGTGCGGTCGTCGTTCGCGGCGGGCGAGGCGCGCACGCTGCGGGTCGACGGGCCGGGCTGGAGCATGGTGGCGCGGACGGACGACATCGCGTTCGTGCTGCTGGACGAGGAGCCCGGCGAGGTGCATCCGGTGGGCCGGGGGCCGGAACTGCCCGGGTTGCTCTCCTCGCTGGACGAGCTGGCGGCCCGGCCGGTCTGAGCCGGCCCCCTTCCGCACGGCCGGTCGCCCGGGGCCCGGCCCTGATCACCGGCCGGCCCGGACCGCCGACCGGCCCGGGCCCCGGGCAGGCCGGCTCGCGGCCCCGTTCCCGCCTGCCGGTGTCAGCGTCCCAGCTGTTTGCGGCCGACCCTGCGCAGGCGGCGGCGCTGGGAGGAGTCGAGGGCCAGATATGCGACGGCCGGGACCCCGACCATGACCAAGAGGGCCGCCCAGAAGGGCAGCAGCCACAGCAGGACCACTCCCACCGCGACGCCGCCGATCGCGACCTTCGCCTGTGTGGACATCCTTCACGCCCCTTCCGCGGCCGGTGCCGCGCTCTGTCGTACTCCATTGAACGCCGATTCCGCGCCGCGGGTTCCCTGTCGTCCCGTCCGGGTTGCCGGGTGCGGCCGGGTGCCGCCCAGGGGTGCGCGCGTTCCTCGTTCGGTCCCGGCGTCCGGTACCCTCGGGCGCTCCAGGCGCCAGTAGTCAAACTTGAGGAGTTCGGGATCCCGTGACATCCACGCGTGCGGCCACCCCCGCTCAGCTCTCCGGGCTCGCCCGCTGCCCGGCGGTCTTCCTGCCGTCGGACCCACCCCGGGCCGGGCGGATCGCCTTCTGGCGTCTTGATGGTGAGCCGGTCGCGGCGGCCCGCACCGAGGAGGACGCGCCGGACGGGAGCGGGCCCGGGGCGGAGCGGCTGAGCGTCGTACTGCCCGAGGAGGACGGCGGCCTCCAGGTCGGCGAGGTGCCGGCGCTGGTGCTGCCGGTGGCCGACGCGCTGCCCGTCCTCACCCGGTTGCGGGCCGGCCGGGCCACCCATCCGGCCGCCGCCTTCTGGGGCGCCGCGGCGGTCCTCGCGCTCCAGCTGGCCGCCCGTGGACGGCTGCTGCCCGGCGTGAGCCCCGAGGGGTACGACGCCTGGCGGCTGGGCCCGCTCGATGCCGCGGACCTCGAACGGCTGCGGGAGCTCGCCGCCGCGATGCCTCCGTACGCGCACGCCACCCCGCTGCCGGGGACGGACCCGGTGGAGCTGCCCGAGCCGGAGCGGCACCTGCGGGCGTTCCTCGACGCGGTGGCGGACGGTCTGCCGCGCTCCCCCGCCGCGGCGCTGGCCACCGGGGCACCGGCCTTCGCGGCGGCCGCGCCGCAGCACATCCCCGAACAGCGGGACTGGGCCGCGGACGTCGCCGCCGGTCATGACGCCGGCGTACGGATCTCCTTGCGGGTGGAGGCGCACGGCCTGGAGCCGGAGGCGGCGGTGGGCGTTCCGGTGGACGGTGCCGCGCCGGCCCCGGATGGCGAGGTCACCTTCCGCGCGGTCCTCCAGGTGCACAGCCTCACCGATCCGGCGCTGGTGGCGGACGCCACCGAGGTGTGGGCGGGGGCGTCGACGGCGGGGCAGGCGTTCGGTCCGCGGGCGCGGATGGACACCCTGCGCACGCTGCACCGGGCGGCCGAGGTCTGGGCGCCGCTCGGCCCGTTGCTGTCGGCGGCGGTGCCGGACGCGCTGGAGCTCGCCGACGAGGAGGTCGCCGAACTGCTCGGCCCGGCCTCCCGGGCGCTGGCCGCGGCCGGGGTGCAGGTCCACTGGCCGAAGCAGCTCGCGCGCACGCTGACCAGCCGCGCCGTGGTGGGGCCGCCCGACACCGAAGGCCCGGGGGACGGCCGGGAATCGGGGCCGCCCTCCTTGTTGTCCGCGGACGCCCTGCTCTCCTTCAGCTGGCGGTTCGCGGTGGGCGGCCAGGAGGTGGACCGGGCCGAACTCGACCGGCTGGCAGAAGCGGGGCGGCCGCTGGTGCGGCTGCGCGACCGGTGGGTGCTGATCGACCCGGAGGCCGTGCGGGCCGCCCGGGACCGGCAGGACCGCAAGGTCACCCCGCTCGACGCGCTCGGTGCCGCGCTCACCGGGAGCGCCGAGGACGGCGACGGCGACCGGGTGGCGGTGCAGGCGACCGGGTGGCTGGCCGGGCTGCGCGACCGGCTGGCGGACCCGGAGGGCACCGCCGCCGGCCCCGTCGCCCAGCCGCCCGCGCTCCGCGCGACGCTGCGCGACTATCAGCTGCGCGGCCTGGGCTGGCTGCACCGGATGACGTCACTGGGGCTGGGCGCCTGCCTCGCCGACGACATGGGACTGGGCAAGACGATCACCCTCATCGCGCTGCATCTGCACCGGCAGTCCGCCCCTGAATCGGCCGGCCCGACGCTGGTGGTCTGCCCTACGTCGCTGATGGGCAACTGGCAGCGGGAGATCGAGAAGTTCGCGCCGGGCACACCGGTGCGCCGGTTCCACGCCGGACGCCGCAGCCTGGCCGACCTGGTGGACGGCGAGTTCGTCCTCACCACCTACGGGACGATGCGGCTGGACGCCGAGAAGCTGGCGGAGGTGGCCTGGGGGCTGGTCGTCGCGGACGAGGCGCAGCACGTCAAGAACCCGTTCTCGGCGACCGCCAGGGCCCTGCGGACCGTTCCGGGCAGGGCCCGGGTGGCGCTGTCCGGCACCCCCGTGGAGAACAACCTGACCGAGCTGTGGGCGATCCTGGACTGGACGACGCCCGGGCTGCTGGGGACGCTGGGACGGTTCCGCACGCGCTATGCGCGGGCCGTCGAGGGCGGTCCGGCGGCGTCCCCCGAGGCGGCCGCGGCGGCCGACCGGCTGGCCCGGCTGGTGCGGCCGTTCCTGCTGCGCCGGCGCAAGTCCGATCCGGGCATCGCGCCGGAACTGCCGCCCAAGACGGAGACCGACCGTGCGGTGGCGCTGACCACGGAGCAGGCCGGGCTCTACGAGGCGGTGGTGCGCGAGGGGCTCGACGAGATCGCCGGGACGGACGGGTTCGCCCGCCGCGGGCTGGTGGTCAAGCTGCTCACCTCGCTCAAGCAGATCTGCAACCACCCCGCGCAGTTCCTCAAGGAGGAGCAGCCGCGGATCGGCGGACGTTCGGGGAAGGTCGAGCTGCTCGACGAGCTGCTGGACACGATCCTCGCCGAGGGGGCGAGCGTGCTGGTGTTCACCCAGTACGTACGGATGGCGCGGCTGCTGGAGGGGCATCTGGTGGCGCGCGGCGTGGCGTCGCAACTCCTGCACGGCGGGACGACGGTGGCGCGCCGGGAGGAGATGGTGCGCCGCTTCCAGGACGGCGAGGTCCCGGTGTTCCTGCTGTCGTTGAAGGCGGCCGGCACCGGCCTGAACCTCACCCGGGCGGGCCATGTCGTGCACTTCGACCGCTGGTGGAACCCGGCCGTCGAGGCGCAGGCCACCGACCGCGCGTACCGCATCGGGCAGACCCAGCCGGTGCAGGTCCACCGCATGATCACGGAGGGCACGATCGAGGACCGGATCGCCGGCCTGCTCCAGCGCAAACAACAGCTGGCGGACGCGGTGCTGGGCACCGGCGAGGCCGCACTGACCGAACTCACCGACGCCGAGCTGGCGGACCTGGTGGCACTGCGAGGGAGCGAGCGATGACCGGACGATTCGACGACGGCGACGACGACGGCACCTACGGCGGCGGCGCCCATGAGGACGGCATACCCGGGGAGGGCGCTCACGGGCACGCCCCGGACGCCGAGCGGACCTTCGCCGCGCTGCCGCCCGCCGGCGGCCGGGGCTTCGCCCGCACGTGGTGGGGGCAGGCGTGGCTCAAGGCGCTGGAGGACACCGCTCTGGACGGCCGGCAGCTGAAGCTGGGCCGGCGGCACGCCCGGGCCGGTGCGGTCGGTGCGGTCTCGGTGCGCCCGGGGCGGCTGACCGCGGTCGTCCAGGACCGGGACCACAGCCGGCACCGGTCCGATGTGCTGCTGCAGCGGCTGGACGACGCCGCATGGGACCGCTTCCTCGATCTCGTCGCGGACCGGGCCGGGCACATCGCGGCGCTGCTCGACCGGGACATGCCGCCGGCACTGGTGGAGGACGCGGCCGCGGCGGGCGTCGAACTGCTGCCGGGCATCGGTGACCTGGAGGCGGAGTGCAGCTGCGGGGCGTGGGACCACTGCGCGCATTCGGCTGCGCTGTGCTACCAGGTGGCGCGGTTGCTGGACCAGGACCCGTTCGTGCTGCTGCTGGTACGCGGCCGCAGCGAGCGGGAGTTGCTCGGGGAGTTGCAGGCGCGCAGCGCGGCCCGGGCCGCCGTGCCCGCGGCGGCCGGGGACCCGGCGGCGGGGCCCGGTGCGGGCGTACCGGCCGCCGAGGCGTACGCGGCGCGCGACATCCTGCCGCCGCTGCCCGCGCCGCCCCCGCCGGTCGACGAGCCGGGCGCCGCGCCGGTGCTCGGCCGCGGCACCCCGCCCGCGCCGGGGGTGGACGTGGCCGCGCTGGAGTTCCTGATCGGAGAGGCGGCGGGGCGCGCCCAGCGGTTGCTGGCGGACGCGCTCTCGCCCTGGCATGCGGACACCCCGCCGCCGCCCGCGCTGACGCCCGGTCAGGACGCCGTGCGGCTGGCGGCGGCCGGTCCGGACCGGGCCGTCTCGGCGCGGCTGGCGACCGGTTCGGGGCGGGACGCACGCGGCCTTGCGCGGGCCGTACGGGCCTGGGAACTGGGCGGTACGGCGGGGCTCGCGGTGCTGGAGGAGGAGTGGGCCCCGGATCCGGCGGCGCTGGCCCGGGCGGCCGATCGGCTCGCGGCCGCCTGGGACGACGACGGCACCCGGCCCCGGCTGCGGGCCACCGGCAACCGCTGGACGGTGGTCGGCGGCGCCGCCCAACTGCGGTACGGGCGCGACGGCCGCTGGTGGCCGTACCGCAAGGAGCGCGGGCAGTGGGTGCCGGCCGGTCCGGCCTCGGACGATCCGGCGGCGGCGCTGGCGGAGGCGTCGGCGGAGGGCTGAGCAGGGGACGAGCCGTGGGACCCGGGGGTGGTCAGGCACCGCCCTCCGGGGCGACCCCGCCCTCCGTGGATGCCCCGTCCTCCGCCACGGCCCCGTCCTCCGCGGCCTTCCGGTGCGCGGCCGCCCGGCGTTGGAAGATCTCGTGCAGGTCCCGGGCGGCCCGGGGAACCGAGCCGGAGCGGCGGCGCTGGATCACCATGAGGACGTCGGTACGGCCCTCCGCCAACGGGCGGTAGGTGAGGGTGCCGCTGCGCTCCAGGGGGTCGCCGATCACGCTGAAGTCCGGCAGGACGGTGGCGCCCAGCCCCTCGGCGACCATCAGCTTGCCCATCTCGGCGCCGTCGGTGGAGTACGAGAAGGACGGCGCGCGGCCCTGGAGGAGCCGGTGCACGAAGCGGTGCATGACGTAGCCGGCCCGCATGACGATCAGCGGCTGGGTGAGCAGTGCGGTCACCGGGACCTCGGTCAACGCGGCCAGCGGACTGTCCGGCCGGATGCACACCACCGGCCGGCCGCGCAGGAGTTCGGTGGTGTGGAAGTCCGGCGGCAGGTCGTCGCCCTGCAGGTAGTTCACCAGC